>NZ_CP195611.1:0-95000 GCF_051353635.1 Cytobacillus sp. BC1816
TTGGAAAACATTGCGGATCTTTGGAATAATGCTCTGTCCAATATCGAGAAGAAAATCAGCAAGCCAAGTTTTGACACATGGCTGAAATCGACAAAAGCGCATTCTCTGCAAGGAGACACTTTAGTCGTTAAGGCCCCTAATGAGTTTGCCCGCGACTGGCTTGAAGAGCGTTATTCCCAGCTGATCTCCGGAATTCTTTATGACATTACCGGTGAAGAATTAGGAGTAAAATTCATCATTCCGCAAAATCAAAGTGAAGAAGAAGTCGATCTTCCTCTTCCGCCGAAAAAGAAAAAGCCGGAGGAAGAACAGCCTGAACTGCCATTAACGATGCTAAATCCGAAGTATACATTCGACACTTTTGTCATCGGATCCGGAAACCGCTTCGCCCATGCAGCTTCACTTGCTGTAGCGGAGGCTCCGGCCAAGGCATACAATCCTTTATTTATTTACGGGGGAGTTGGACTCGGAAAAACTCACCTTATGCACGCAATCGGCCATTATGTATTAGATCATAATCCATCAGCTAAAGTTGTATACTTATCTTCCGAGAAATTTACAAATGAATTCATTAACTCGATCCGAGATAACAAAGCGGGGGATTTCCGCGATAAATATCGAAATGTGGATGTTCTTCTTATCGATGATATTCAGTTTTTGGCTGGAAAAGAACAGACACAGGAAGAATTTTTTCATACTTTTAATACATTGCATGAAGAAAGCAAGCAGATCATCATCTCAAGTGACCGTCCTCCAAAAGAAATTCCGACATTGGAAGACAGGCTTCGCTCCAGATTTGAATGGGGCCTTATTACAGATATAACTCCGCCGGACCTGGAAACGCGAATCGCGATTCTCCGCAAAAAGGCCAAAGCAGAGGGACTTGATATTCCTAATGAGGTTATGCTGTATATTGCCAATCAGATTGATTCCAACATCCGTGAGCTTGAGGGTGCCCTGATTCGTGTAGTAGCTTACTCCTCTTTAATAAATAAAGATATTAATGCTGATCTTGCAGCAGAAGCATTAAAGGATATTATTCCAAGCTCCAAACCGAAGGTCATTACGATCCTTGAAATTCAAAGGGTAGTTGGGGAACACTTTAATGTAAAGCTTGAGGATTTTAAGGCGAAGAAACGAACAAAGTCTGTTGCATTCCCCCGTCAGATTGCCATGTATCTCTCAAGGGAATTAACCGACTTTTCTCTTCCTAAAATAGGGGAGGAATTTGGCGGAAGGGACCATACGACCGTCATTCATGCCCATGAAAAAATCTCAAAGATGCTTCAGTCAGATTCACAATTTGAAAAGCAGCTGAAAGAAATCAATGAAATGCTCAAGGTATAATGTGTATAACTTGACCAAACTTACACACAGTCTGTCCACATGTGGATAGGCTGTGTTTCCTTTCAAAAAATACAGTTATCCACATACTAACAGGCCCTACTAGTACTTCTACTATTTTTTTATAAAAAATATATATATATTCAATACGCCATTAAAATATGCTTGGAGGATTTAAAAAATGAAATTTATAATCCAGCGCGACCGTTTGGTCCAAAGCGTCCAGGATGTTATGAAAGCTGTAACAAGCAGAACGACTATTCCCATCTTAACGGGGATTAAAATCGTCGCATCTGAAGAAGGGGTCACATTAACCGGAAGCGACTCTGATATTTCAATCGAATCATTTATACCTAAAGAAGAAGACGGAGATGAAATCGTCGAGATCAAACAGGCTGGTGCCATTGTGCTCCAAGCGAAGTTCTTCAGCGAAATCGTTAAAAAGCTTCCGACTGACAGTGTAGAAATCAGCGTGGAAAACCATTTGCAGACTGTCATCCGTTCAGGTAAATCCGAATTCAATCTTAATGGTCTGGATGCTGAGGAGTATCCTCACTTGCCTCAAATCGAGGAAGAGAATGTGTTTAAAATTCCTACAGACTTATTAAAAGCAATGGTTCGCCAAACGGTATTCGCAGTGTCCACCTCAGAAACACGCCCTATCTTGACAGGTGTAAACTGGAAGGTGGAAAACGGGACATTAACCTGTATTGCAACAGATAGTCATAGGCTGGCACTAAGAAAAGCGCAAATCGAAACAAATGCAAGCGAAAGCTACAATGTAGTTATTCCAGGAAAAAGCTTAAGTGAGTTAAGCAAAATTCTTGATGATAACAATGATTTAATCGATATCGTTATTACTGAAAACCAGGTTCTCTTTAAGGCAGAACATCTGCTGTTCTTCTCAAGACTGCTCGAAGGAAATTACCCGGATACATCCAGATTGATCCCTTCAGACAGCAAAACAGATGTTGTCGTTAATACAAAGGAATTCCTGCAGGCTATTGACCGTGCCTCTTTATTGGCGAAAGAAGGCCGAAACAATGTGGTCAAACTATCAACAATTGATGGCGGTGTAATTGAAATTTCATCCAACACTCCTGAAATTGGAAAAGTTGTCGAAGAAGTGCAGAGTAAATCCGTAGAAGGCGAAGAATTAAAAATCTCCTTTAGCGCGAAATTTATGATGGATGCCCTAAAAGCACTTGAAGGCTCTGAAATTACAATCAGCTTCACCGGCGCTATGAGACCATTTATCATCAAACCTTTAAACGATGAATCAATACTGCAATTGATCCTGCCAGTAAGAACGTATTAAGAAAAAAGCTGCCGGTTGTGCCGGCGGCTTACTTTTTTTTAGCTGTTATAAAATGGATAACCATTCTTTTATAACTAACTGATTGGGGTGAAGGTGCGAAACTCTGCGGGAGGCCCCCGGAAGCCCCGTGGATTCGCTGAGTGCCTGCAGCGGAAATCAACGGGCAAGGTTTAAACAGAAAAAAATTTGAAATGAATCTTTTGTTTATATAAAACGTTATCATTAGCTAAGATGCTGCCAGAATATTGGCCAATTGCATGGGAATAATGAAAATAACCAGCTGCAGGCGAGTTTTCTTTGTGTATCTGTGATTTATTTAGTAAAATAGAATATTAGATACCATTCTGAAATTGTTTTGCCAAAGTGCAGAAATCACTGCAGCACTTGAAGTCGGACAATGGGAAAGAGTGAAAATATGACGGAAATTCAAATTGATACAGAATATATTACGCTGGGCCAATTTTTAAAAGCCGCTGATGTGATTCAAACAGGCGGAATGGCCAAATGGTTCCTGAGTGAATACGAAGTCTTCGTCAATGGGGAACAGGATCAAAGACGGGGAAGAAAGCTAAGAACCGGGGATAAAATCGAAATTCCGGATGTGGGTGAATTTACGATCGTCTAGCCCGCTGTTCTCAGCGTTAAAATCTAAAAGGATGTAGCGTCTATGCATATAGAGCAGTTGCTATTAAAAAATTACCGGAATTACGAAGAGCTTGAAGTTAATTTCGAAAATAAAGTGAATGTAATTTTGGGAGAGAATGCCCAGGGAAAAACAAATGTCATGGAATCGATCTATGTCCTGGCCATGGCAAAGTCCCATCGGACATCAAATGACAAAGATCTTATTCGCTGGGATCAGGAATATGCTAAAATAGAAGGAAGGGTCCAAAAAAGGCAAGGATCCCTGCCCATGCAATTAGTCATCAGCAAAAAAGGCAAAAAAGCCAAATGCAATCATATAGAGCAGCAGAAATTAAGCCAGTATGTCGGCAATATGAATGTTGTGATGTTCGCGCCTGAAGATCTCCACCTTGTGAAAGGGAGCCCTCAAGTAAGGCGTCGTTTTATTGATATGGAGATTGGGCAGGTTTCACCTGTCTATTTGCATGATATCAGCCAGTATCAGAAAATCCTCCAGCAGCGCAACCACTACCTGAAAATGCTCCAGATCAAAAAGCAGACCGACCATACCATGCTTGAGATTTTAACTGAGCAATTCATTGAAATGGCTGCAAAGATTGTTTCTAAGCGTTACGAGTTCCTCAGACTCCTCGAAAATTGGGCACAGCCGATTCATGAAGGGATTTCAAGAGGGCTTGAGACCTTGAAAATTGAGTACAAGCCTTCTGCCGAGGTATCAGAAGAACAAGATTTGTCGAAAATGGTTAAAGTATACCAGGATAAATTTACAAAAGTGAAAAACAGGGAAATAGACCGCGGTGTCACCATGTTTGGACCGCATCGCGATGACCTGATTTTCCATGTGAATGGGCGGGATGTTCAAACATTCGGTTCACAGGGGCAGCAAAGAACGACAGCTCTGTCGGTTAAACTTGCCGAAATCGAACTGATCCATTCTGAAATTGGAGAATATCCCATTCTGCTGCTGGATGACGTCCTCTCGGAATTGGATGATTATCGCCAATCCCATTTATTGAATACCATTCAAGGGAAAGTACAGACGTTTGTCACTACTACGAGCGTTGATGGAATAGACCACCAGACACTTAAAGAAGCAGCAGCGTTCAGTGTTGAGGCAGGGAGAATCAAGAAGATTCAGTGAGGTGATCACATGTACATCCACATAGGTGAAGATGTGTTGGTCCGGGCAAGGGATATTGTCGCCATTATTGATAAAGAAACAGCCCTTGCTTCCGAGTATGCGGAAGAGCGTAAGGAGGACCTGGAGGAGTCAGTTGTGAACCTCGCAAAAGGTTCCTATAAATCTGTGGTTGTCACAACAGAAAAGATCTATTTTTCTCCGCTATCCTCAGGTACGTTAAAAAAACGATCCCATAAATTAAGTGTTCACGAATTTTAAAGAAATGCAGAACTGCCGGAGAACTTCCCTGATGGACCGAAAGGCAAGTCAGTGAAAACTACAGTTTGGCTCATCTTAAAGCCAGGCTTTTTTATAGATTAGTGAAATGGAAAGTGTAGGTGACCAATGTGGCAATGGAGCAAAAGGCAGTGCAGGAACAATCCTATGATGAGAATCAGATACAGGTACTGGAAGGTCTGGAAGCGGTTCGGAAGCGTCCGGGAATGTATATCGGTTCAACAAGTGCCAAAGGGCTTCACCATCTTGTTTGGGAAATAGTCGATAATAGTATTGATGAAGCACTGGCAGGCTACTGTTCTGAAATCAATGTGATTATCGAAAAGGATAATAGTATTACGGTAGTGGATAACGGACGCGGTATACCAGTCGGAATCCACGAAAAAATGGGACGCCCGGCAGTTGAAGTCATTATGACGGTTCTGCATGCAGGCGGTAAATTCGGAGGCGGAGGATACAAGGTTTCCGGAGGCCTGCATGGTGTGGGTGCTTCTGTAGTTAATGCTCTCTCGACTGTGCTGGAAGTATTTGTCCATCGTGATGGAAAGAAATATTATCAGAAGTTTGAGCGCGGAGTCCCTAGTGCCGATCTTGAAGTGATTGGGGAATCCGATGATACTGGAACAACTATCCATTTTAAGCCGGACAGTGAAATCTTCACTGAAACGCTTGAATATGATTATGAAACACTTGCAAATCGAATCCGTGAATTGGCATTCCTAAACAGAGGACTAAAAATCACGATTGAGGACCAACGTGAAGAAAACAAGAAAAATGAATATATGTACGAGGGCGGAATTAAATCGTACGTTGAGCATTTGAACAGAACGAAGGAAGTTCTTCATGAAGAGCCTATATACATTGATGGTGAACGGGAAGGCATCACTGTTGAAGTATCCATTCAGTATAATGATGGATTTACAAGCAATATCTATTCTTTTGCCAATAATATTCATACCTATGAAGGCGGAACGCATGAATCCGGCTTTAAAACAGCCTTAACAAGGGTTATCAACGACTATGCACGAAAGAATGGCGTCTTTAAAGAGAGTGACGCAAACCTTTCCGGTGAAGATGTCCGTGAAGGCTTAACGGCTATTGTATCCGTTAAACATCCTGATCCTCAGTTTGAAGGGCAGACGAAAACGAAGCTTGGAAACTCAGAGGTACGTGCAGCAACCGATACAATTTTCTCTGAAGCTCTTGAAAAATTTATGCTCGAAAATCCGACGGTAGCCAGAAAAATTGTCGAAAAAGGGCTTATGGCAGCAAGAGCAAGACTGGCAGCCAAAAAAGCAAGGGAGCTTACAAGAAGAAAGAGCGCACTTGAAGTATCCAGCCTGCCTGGTAAACTCGCTGACTGCTCTTCTAAAGATCCTTCTATAAGCGAAATTTATGTGGTTGAGGGAGACTCTGCAGGCGGATCTGCCAAGCAGGGGCGTGACCGTCATTTCCAGGCGATCCTTCCTCTTAGAGGGAAAATACTGAACGTAGAAAAAGCCCGCCTGGATAAAATTCTGTCCAATAATGAGGTCCGTGCGATTATTACCGCGATCGGAACCGGTATTGGCGAAGATTTTGATATCTCCAGGGCCCGTTATCATAAAATTGTTATCATGACGGATGCGGATGTCGATGGTGCACATATCCGCACGTTATTATTAACGTTCTTTTACCGTTATATGAGGCAGATTATTGAAGCTGGCTATATCTATATTGCCCAGCCGCCTCTTTACAAGATCCAGCAGGGCAAAAAGATTGAATATGCTTATAATGACCGCGAGCTGGATAAGATTCTTGGCGAACTTCCGAGCCAGCCTAAGCCGGGAATTCAGCGCTACAAGGGACTTGGGGAAATGAACCCGGGCCAGCTTTGGGAAACGACAATGAATCCGGAATCAAGAACCCTTCTCCAGGTTAATCTTGAGGATGCCATCGAAGCTGACGAAACGTTTGAAATCCTGATGGGTGACAAAGTAGAACCTCGCCGGAACTTTATCGAAGAAAATGCGGTTTATGTAAAGAATCTGGATATTTAATTGTAAAGGCAAACTTACAGCACAGGCCAAGCGCCCTCGCTCTCTTTCAGGATAGAGGTTCTCTATCCTGCTTTTACATAATTGGTTTATTCTTTTTATTTAATGCCCTAAGTTCGTCTAATTTATGAAAAAAGCAGGATCTGTATGGAAAGACCATGCAGGTTTCAGCTAAACGAAGTGACAAACGGATGACAGTTCATCCTGCGTCTCTTTAAAGGAGGTTCCTTTAAATGGCCGATACACCGAATTCTCAAGTAAAAGAAATTAATATTAGCCAGGAAATGCGTTCATCATTCCTGGACTATGCCATGAGTGTAATTGTTTCACGTGCCCTTCCGGACGTACGGGACGGTTTAAAGCCGGTTCACCGAAGAATCTTATATGCAATGCATGATTTAGGAATGCATTCTGATAAACCATTTAAAAAATCAGCCCGTATCGTTGGGGAAGTAATCGGTAAATATCACCCGCACGGTGACTCTGCAGTATATGACACGATGGTGCGTATGGCTCAGGATTTCAACTACCGCTATATGCTTGTTGAAGGACACGGGAACTTCGGTTCTGTTGATGGTGACGCTGCAGCTGCGATGCGTTATACTGAGGCCCGCATGTCCAAAATCTCTATGGAGCTTTTACGCGATATTAATAAAGATACGATTGATTACCAGGATAACTATGATGGTGCAGAGAAAGAACCAGTCGTAATGCCGGCACGTTTCCCAAATCTTCTCGTAAACGGAACGTCTGGAATTGCCGTTGGTATGGCGACCAATATTCCGCCTCATCAGCTTGGTGAAGTAATTGATGGAGTGCTTGCCATCAGCCAGGAGCCGGACCTCACTGTTCAGGAACTCATGGAAATCATTCCAGGTCCAGACTTCCCGACTGCCGGTCTCATTCTTGGGCGAAGCGGCATCCGCAAAGCTTACGAAACAGGCCGCGGTTCCATTACATTAAGGGCTCAAGTGGAAATTGAGCAGAAATCCAATGGAAAAGAAGTTATCATTGTAAATGAAATTCCTTACCAGGTGAATAAAGCTAAGCTGATTGAAAAAATTGCCGAACTGGTCCGGGATAAAAAAATTGATGGCATTACCGATCTGCGTGATGAATCAGATCGCAACGGTATGCGCATCGTAATCGAAGTCCGTAAAGATGCGAATGCCAATGTTCTGCTGAACAACCTTTATAAGCAGACAGCCCTGCAGACAAGCTTCGGTATAAACCTGCTTGCGCTTGTGGATGGCCAGCCTAAGGTTCTGAATCTAAAACAGTGTCTGCAGCATTATCTTGATCACCAAAAGGTCGTAATCCGACGCAGGACAGAATTCGAATTGAAAAAGGCAGAAGCCCGTGCACACATTTTGGAAGGGTTGAGGATTGCCCTTGATCATCTGGATGAAGTAATCAACCTTATCCGCAGTTCTCAGACAACGGAAATCGCACGTGAAGGCTTAATGACCAAGTTCAATCTTTCTGAAAAACAGGCTCAGGCGATCCTTGACATGCGTCTGCAGCGTTTGACTGGCTTAGAACGCGAAAAGATTGAAGATGAATATTCAGGCCTTGTCGCTTTAATTGCCGAATTAAAAGCCATTTTGGCTGATGAAGAAAAAGTATTGGAAATTATCCGAGAAGAATTAACCGAAGTAAAAGAGAGATTCAACGATAAACGCCGTACAGAAATAGTTTCCGGCGGCATCGAACAAATCGAAGACGAAGATCTAATCCCGCGTGAGAATATTGTCCTTACGTTAACTCATAAGGGTTATATCAAGCGTCTTCCTGTTTCGACTTACCGTGCCCAAAAACGCGGAGGCCGGGGAATTCAGGGAATGGGCACCAATGAGGATGACTTTGTTGAACACCTCATTACCACTTCCACACACGATACCATCCTTTTCTTTACGAACAAAGGAAAGGTGTATCGTGCTAAAGGATATGAAATACCTGAATTCAGCCGTACTGCGAAAGGAATTCCAATCATTAACCTTCTTGGAGTGGACAAAGATGAATGGGTAAATGCGATTATTCCTGTTGAAGAATTTGCCGATGACTGGTTCCTGTTCTTCACCACTAAACAAGGGATTTCCAAGCGGTCACCATTATCGTCCTTTGCCAATATCCGCAATAATGGCTTAATTGCTCTAAATCTGCGTGAAGATGATGAATTAATTTCGGTGCGTCTGACAGATGGCAGCAAGGAGATCATTATTGGAACCAGCCATGGCATGCTGATCCGATTCCCTGAAGAAGATGTTCGTTCAATGGGAAGAACTGCTACTGGTGTTAAAGGAATCAGCTTAAGTGCTGGAGATGAAGTTGTTGGAATGGAAGTCCTTGAGGATGACAGCCAGATTCTGATCGTAACCAAAAACGGTTATGGAAAACGCACTCCTGCCGGAGAATACCGTGTTCAGGGCAGAGGCGGTAAAGGAATCAAGACCTGCAACATCACAGATAAGAACGGAAGCCTCGTTTCCATGAAAGTTGTCACAGGAGAAGAAGACGTTATGCTTATTACAACAGGCGGCGTACTAATCCGAATGGCAGTGAACGATATTTCCACTATGGGAAGAAACACGCAAGGTGTCAGACTCATACGTATAAATGAAGATGCTGACGAAGCGGTATCCACTGTAGCAAAGGTTGAAAAAGAAGAGGAAAAAGATGAAGAAGAATTAACAAAGCCTCTAGAAGATGCCGATTCACTTCCTGAAGAAGAAGTAAATGGAGATAATAGCGAAGAATAAATTTTAAGGAACACAGATTTGTGTTCCTTTTTTTTGTCCAATTAATGTAAAATGGTATAAAAGACTCATTACATTTGGAGTGTGGAAGCGGTGCGTGTACCTATACAGGAATTAAGAGAGGGCTGTATTTTAACAGAGGATGTTTTCAGTTTGACGAATCGCCCTATTATCAGCAAAAAAACAGTGCTGACGAAGGAACTGCTGGATATTATGAAAATATTCCTGATTGATGAAGCGGAAGTTGAAACCACCATGATTAACGGAAAGCCTTTTGCTTCTGCAGGAAGCTTGGAAGAAGCTGAGGAACTGATAGAATCAAATGAATCAGGTTTTTTAAATACTTTCTTAACAGGCGTTCAACATTTCAAAAGAGAATTTGTGTCCTGGCAATCAGGTCTTCCGGTGGATATTGCAAACATAAGAAATATTATGATTCCGCTGCTTGAAAAAATCGAGAATAACCCCTCCGGAATCTTCTCCCTGCATCACCTATCTACGAATGAAGATTATTTATACCAGCATTCTGTAGCTGTGGGAATGATTAGTGCCTTTATAGGGAAAAAACTGAGTTTGAATAAGGGGGAAATTGTGCAGCTTGCCCTGGGAGGCTGTCTGGCAGATGCAGGCATGGCGAAGATAAACCCATCCATCCTGCATAAAAGCACTTCATTAAACTCGGAAGAATTTGAAGAAATTAAAAGGCATTCAACCCTTAGCTTTAAAATGGTTCAGAATATATCACTATTAAGAGAGAGCACAAAAATCGGCATTATCCAGCACCATGAGCGGCTGGATGGCAGCGGCTATCCGTTTGGAGAACAAAGCAGCAAAATTAATCAGGCTGGAAGAATCATTGCCGCAGCGGATGCATTTCATGCGATGACCTCCCAAAGACTCTACAGACGGAAACAATCTCCATTTAAAGTGCTTGAAATGCTGATTCAGGATAGCTTCGGCAAATATGATATCCCATCCATTCAAGCTCTGGGTTCCGGCATCATGAACTTTTCCATTGGCAGCATGGTGAAGCTCTCAGATGGCCAGACTGCAGAAATACTTTTTATAGAAGGTAAATCACCTACGAGACCGCTTGTGAAACTAGTAGAAACCGGCGAAATAATTCATTTAGAGAGAAACCGCCAGTTATATATTGATGAAGTATTAAAATGACTGCATACCGCGGTCTTTTTTTATTTGGCTCTGTTAAGGCTGGATCCTAAATACAACAGACAAATTTAACAGACCTTACTATTTGTAAAAAAGATATAGATTCTATTAAAAAGTGCTTGCAATTAATAGATAAGAGCTGGTATACTTATTCAAGTCAGCAAGAGATGAACATCATCATTTGATGAGATAAAAAAACTTGTTGACATTGATTATCAGAAATGATATATTAATTAAGTCGCCTCAAGCGGCGGATTGATCTTTGAAAACTGAACGAACAAAAACGTCAACGTTAAATCATTAGTCTTTTTTGAAAAGACAACTTATGAGCTTAATCAACTCTTATATGGAGAGTTTGATCCTGGCTCAGGACGAACGCTGGCGGCGTGCCTAATACATGCAAGTCGAGCGGACAGATGGGAGCTTGCTCCCTGAAGTCAGCGGCGGACGGGTGAGTAACACGTGGGCAACCTGCCTGTAAGACTGGGATAACTCCGGGAAACCGGGGCTAATACCGGATAATTCTTTCCCTCACATGAGGGAAAGCTGAAAGATGGTTTCGGCTATCACTTACAGATGGGCCCGCGGCGCATTAGCTAGTTGGTGAGGTAACGGCTCACCAAGGCAACGATGCGTAGCCGACCTGAGAGGGTGATCGGCCACACTGGGACTGAGACACGGCCCAGACTCCTACGGGAGGCAGCAGTAGGGAATCTTCCGCAATGGACGAAAGTCTGACGGAGCAACGCCGCGTGAGTGATGAAGGTTTTCGGATCGTAAAACTCTGTTGTTAGGGAAGAACAAGTACCGGAGTAACTGCCGGTACCTTGACGGTACCTAACCAGAAAGCCACGGCTAACTACGTGCCAGCAGCCGCGGTAATACGTAGGTGGCAAGCGTTGTCCGGAATTATTGGGCGTAAAGCGCGCGCAGGCGGTTCCTTAAGTCTGATGTGAAAGCCCCCGGCTCAACCGGGGAGGGTCATTGGAAACTGGGGAACTTGAGTGCAGAAGAGAAGAGTGGAATTCCACGTGTAGCGGTGAAATGCGTAGAGATGTGGAGGAACACCAGTGGCGAAGGCGACTCTTTGGTCTGTAACTGACGCTGAGGCGCGAAAGCGTGGGGAGCAAACAGGATTAGATACCCTGGTAGTCCACGCCGTAAACGATGAGTGCTAAGTGTTAGAGGGTTTCCGCCCTTTAGTGCTGCAGCAAACGCATTAAGCACTCCGCCTGGGGAGTACGGCCGCAAGGCTGAAACTCAAAGGAATTGACGGGGGCCCGCACAAGCGGTGGAGCATGTGGTTTAATTCGAAGCAACGCGAAGAACCTTACCAGGTCTTGACATCTCCTGACAACCCTAGAGATAGGGCGTTCCCCTTCGGGGGACAGGATGACAGGTGGTGCATGGTTGTCGTCAGCTCGTGTCGTGAGATGTTGGGTTAAGTCCCGCAACGAGCGCAACCCTTGATCTTAGTTGCCAGCATTCAGTTGGGCACTCTAAGGTGACTGCCGGTGACAAACCGGAGGAAGGTGGGGATGACGTCAAATCATCATGCCCCTTATGACCTGGGCTACACACGTGCTACAATGGATGGTACAAAGGGCTGCGAGACCGCGAGGTTAAGCGAATCCCATAAAACCATTCTCAGTTCGGATTGCAGGCTGCAACTCGCCTGCATGAAGCCGGAATCGCTAGTAATCGCGGATCAGCATGCCGCGGTGAATACGTTCCCGGGCCTTGTACACACCGCCCGTCACACCACGAGAGTTTGTAACACCCGAAGTCGGTGGGGTAACCTTTTGGAGCCAGCCGCCTAAGGTGGGACAGATGATTGGGGTGAAGTCGTAACAAGGTAGCCGTATCGGAAGGTGCGGCTGGATCACCTCCTTTCTAAGGATATTTACATGAGACGTGACGCGTTTTGTTCGTTCAGTTTTGAGAGTTCAATCTCTCATATTTTAATAATTTACCTATTATGTGGGCCTATAGCTCAGCTGGTTAGAGCGCACGCCTGATAAGCGTGAGGTCGATGGTTCGAGTCCATTTAGGCCCACCATCTCATATAATGGGGCCTTAGCTCAGCTGGGAGAGCGCCTGCTTTGCACGCAGGAGGTCAGCGGTTCGATCCCGCTAGGCTCCACCAACCATAACGATTTCATTCGTTTTTTTTGTTCCTTGAAAACTAGATAATGATTATGAAGAAGCAATAACCGAGTAATCGCCATTTTAGTAAATTCTCTCTATGTTAAATAGAGTAAAAAACCTTTGATCTTGTTCATCTTCGATGAACCTGTCAAATACGGTTAAGTTAGAAAGGGCGCACGGTGAATGCCTTGGCACTAGGAGCCGATGAAGGACGGTACTAACACCGATATGCTTCGGGGAGCTGTAAGTAAGCTTTGATCCGGAGATTTCCGAATGGGGAAACCCCCTATCCGTAATGGGATAGGATCTTTACCTGAATACATAGGGTATGGAAGGCAGACCCGGGGAACTGAAACATCTAAGTACCCGGAGGAAGAGAAAGCAAACGCGATTCCCTGAGTAGCGGCGAGCGAAACGGGATTAGCCCAAACCAGGAGGCTTGCCTCCTGGGGTTGTAGGACACTCTATACGGAGTTACAAAGGAACGAGGTAAATGAACAGGTCTGGAAAGGCCGGCCAGAGAAGGTAAAAGCCCTGTAGTTGAAACTTCGTTCCCTCCAGAGTGGATCCTGAGTACGGCGGGACACGAGAAATCCCGTCGGAAGCAGGGAGGACCATCTCCCAAGGCTAAATACTCCCTAGTGACCGATAGTGAACCAGTACCGTGAGGGAAAGGTGAAAAGCACCCCGGAAGGGGAGTGAAAGAGATCCTGAAACCGTGTGCCTACAAGTAGTTAGAGCCCGTTAATGGGTGATAGCGTGCCTTTTGTAGAATGAACCGGCGAGTTACGATTACATGCGAGGTTAAGTTGATGAGACGGAGCCGCAGCGAAAGCGAGTCTGAATAGGGCGAATGAGTATGTGGTCGTAGACCCGAAACCAGGTGATCTACCCATGTCCAGGGTGAAGTCCAGGTAACACTGGATGGAGGCCCGAACCCACGCACGTTGAAAAGTGCGGGGATGAGGTGTGGGTAGCGGAGAAATTCCAATCGAACTTGGAGATAGCTGGTTCTCTCCGAAATAGCTTTAGGGCTAGCCTCATGTAGTAAGAGTCTTGGAGGTAGAGCACTGTTTGGACTAGGGGCCCCCATCGGGTTACCGAATTCAGACAAACTCCGAATGCCAAAGACTTATCCATGGGAGTCAGACTGCGAGTGATAAGATCCGTAGTCAAGAGGGAAACAGCCCAGACCACCAGCTAAGGTCCCAAAGTATACGTTAAGTGGAAAAGGATGTGGAGTTGCTTAGACAACCAGGATGTTGGCTTAGAAGCAGCCACCATTTAAAGAGTGCGTAATAGCTCACTGGTCGAGTGACTCCGCGCCGAAAATGTACCGGGGCTAAACGTATCACCGAAGCTGTGGATTGACATCTTACGATGTCAGTGGTAGGAGAGCGTTCTAAGGGCGTTGAAGCGGGATCGCAAGGACCCGTGGAGCGCTTAGAAGTGAGAATGCCGGTATGAGTAGCGAAAGATGGGTGAGAATCCCATCCACCGAATGCCTAAGGTTTCCTGAGGAAGGCTCGTCCGCTCAGGGTTAGTCGGGACCTAAGCCGAGGCTGAAAAGCGTAGGCGATGGACAACAGGTTGATATTCCTGTACCACCTCTTTACCGTTTGAGCAATGGGGGGACGCAGGAGGATAGGGTAAGCGCGCTGCTGGATTAGCGCGTCCAAGCAGTTAGGCCGGTAACGAGGCAAATCCCGTTACCACATAGGCTGAGCTGTGACGGCGAGGGAAATTTAGTACCGAAGTTCCTGATTCCACACTGCCAAGAAAAGCCTCTAGCGAGGGAAAAGGTGCCCGTACCGCAAACCGACACAGGTAGGCGAGGAGAGAATCCTAAGGTGAGCGAGAGAACTCTCGTTAAGGAACTCGGCAAAATGACCCCGTAACTTCGGGAGAAGGGGTGCTCATTAGGGTGAATAGCCCTGATGAGCCGCAGTGAATAGGCCCAGGCGACTGTTTAGCAAAAACACAGGTCTCTGCGAAGCCGCAAGGCGAAGTATAGGGGCTGACGCCTGCCCGGTGCTGGAAGGTTAAGAGGAGAGGTTAGCGCAAGCGAAGCTTTGAATCGAAGCCCCAGTAAACGGCGGCCGTAACTATAACGGTCCTAAGGTAGCGAAATTCCTTGTCGGGTAAGTTCCGACCCGCACGAAAGGCGTAACGATCTGGGCACTGTCTCAACGAGAGACTCGGTGAAATTATAGTACCTGTGAAGATGCAGGTTACCCGCGACAGGACGGAAAGACCCCGTGGAGCTTTACTGTAGCCTGATATTGAATTTTGGTACAGCTTGTACAGGATAGGTAGGAGCCTGAGAAGCCGGAGCGCTAGCTTCGGTGGAGGCGTCGGTGGGATACTACCCTGGCTGTATTGAAATTCTAACCCGCGCCCCTTATCGGGGCGGGAGACAGTGTCAGGTGGGCAGTTTGACTGGGGCGGTCGCCTCCTAAAAAGTAACGGAGGCGCCCAAAGGTTCCCTCAGAATGGTTGGAAATCATTCGCAGAGTGTAAAGGCACAAGGGAGCTTGACTGCGAGACCTACAAGTCGAGCAGGGACGAAAGTCGGGCTTAGTGATCCGGTGGTTCCGCATGGAAGGGCCATCGCTCAACGGATAAAAGCTACCCCGGGGATAACAGGCTTATCTCCCCCAAGAGTCCACATCGACGGGGAGGTTTGGCACCTCGATGTCGGCTCATCGCATCCTGGGGCTGTAGTCGGTCCCAAGGGTTGGGCTGTTCGCCCATTAAAGCGGTACGCGAGCTGGGTTCAGAACGTCGTGAGACAGTTCGGTCCCTATCCGTCGTGGGCGCAGGAAATTTGAGAGGAGCTGTCCTTAGTACGAGAGGACCGGGATGGACGCACCGCTGGTGTACCAGTTGTCTTGCCAAAGGCATCGCTGGGTAGCTATGTGCGGAAGGGATAAGTGCTGAAAGCATCTAAGCATGAAGCCCCCCTCGAGATGAGATTTCCCATAGCGTCAAGCTAGTAAGATCCCTGAAAGATGATCAGGTTGATAGGTCAGAGGTGGAAGCGTGGCGACATGTGGAGCTGACTGATACTAATCGATCGAGGACTTAACCACATTGGTGAATTCTCGGCATATGCTTCTTCATGCATTATCTAGTTTTGAGGGAACGAAGTTTCTTCAACCAAATAGTCCGGTGGCGATAGCGAGAAGGTCACACCCGTTCCCATACCGAACACGGAAGTTAAGCTTCTCAGCGCCGATGGTAGTTGGGGGCTGTCCCCCTGTGAGAGTAGGACGCTGCCGGGCATATGAAAGAGCACCTGATGGGTGCTCTTTTTTCGTATGTTTGGATGATTTACCCTGAATGCTAATATGTTATTCGGGCTCTCCCTTTTAAGGGAATATATCTATATGTGTCACCCCGGCCAGCATATGCGTCACTTTTTCCATTTATGCTTCACCTCGGCCCCATATATGCACTGCTTTCACTCATATATGTCTCAGAATTGAGTTATATGCGCCACTCCTTATTTCACCGTCTGTTTTAAAAGTTCAATCCGTTCTCAGCAAAGATGAATTGTGACAAATTTGAGATAAACTTCAAAACATGCGAGATAAAGTCGAATTCCAGCTAGATAAAATCAAAATCCTGTTACATAAAATCCAATACATGCTAGCTCAAATCTGCTTTATGCCAGATGAGCCCTACCGAATGCGATAAATCTCCAGTCAACAAGTAAGCATCCTTCCACTCTGATCTCCCTAAAATGCCAGCTAAAAACACATGCACAAGACCGCGGTCACTATCATCTTCCAACTGCTTAATGTTTCTTATCAGCCAAATACTGATAAATCAGATATGGCCCCTTTGCGGATGTAATCTGTAGAAATGTTTGAATAAAAGGGTAGTCTTTATTCGGCATCATTTTGATGAGTTCGCTCCACCATTCTGTTTCGTAGCGGGCAATCATGCTTAAGTTATACAGCAGCAGGAAATGAATAAGAAGTTCAGGAAAATCAATCAGGCCGTCTTTAGCAAGCGGAAAGAAAAACTTTCCGGCATCAGGGCTGTATCTTAAGGGCTTATAATTATATGTATTCAAGTTTTTTGCAGAAAATTTTAGATCTAAATCCGCTGGCTCCTGGAAGCTAATATTAAAGTCTGATTTTGACTGCAGATATTCAACAAAGCGGGATTCGGTCATATGAAAGCGATCAAGGATCATTTTTGGCAAAATGAATACATCCTTTTCCAGCTCTGCTTCAAGAAAAGTAGCGCGGCCCTCTGTCTGGCTGTACAAATAATTAAGCTCGGGAATTTGGCCAAATAACTCTCCCATCGTTGTTTTTTCTCCTTCCAAATGTTTCATGTGGAACAATTTTTCTCCCATATAGGGGAAAAGCCCGCTTTTTTGAAATTTCACTTCGTCCTGAAAAAAGTTATATTGCTGCTTTTTTCTTTTCCGGGTGGAAACCCCGTGTGCCAAAACAGAAGTGGTTTCAGGATAATTAGGATCTACTGTCAGTATGCAGGCCTTCACAAGATGAACAAGTCCATAAAAAAAGAGAATCGGCTTGATAATTAATGGTGCCTTCTCTGCCTGCTCGTAGTATACTTGCCCGTGTTCTAGATAGTATATAAAAGGGTAACTGTTTTCATAGCTCTTTTGTTCAGCCTGATCCAGGTTTTGCCTTTGGTAGCATTTCTTTAAAAATTCCTGTGACGTGTTCGCAGAAAAGAAGTATAAAAAGGAGTTTTTAAGGTCAAATGAATGTATCACAGCGAAACCTCCGAATCTTTTGAAAAATCCAACATATTAATCCATCCTTGACAGTATTTTGTCCAATTGATAACCTACTAATAATATTTTCGAGTCCAGGAGGTCAAAAAAGATGTGGGAAACTAAGTTTGCAAAAGAAGGTTTAACTTTTGATGATGTTTTACTGGTTCCATCGAAATCAGAGGTGCTTCCTCGTGATGTCAGCCTCAAAGTAAATTTGACTGAAAAGATTGCACTCAACATTCCAGTAATCAGTGCCGGAATGGATACGGTAACTGAAGCTGAAATGGCGATCGCTATGGCGCGCCAGGGCGGGTTGGGGGTTATCCATAAGAACATGTCCATTGAACAGCAGGCTGATCAGGTGGATAAAGTAAAGCGTTCAGAAAGCGGCGTTATTACTGACCCATTCTTTCTAACTCCAGAACAGCAGGTATTTGATGCTGAGCATTTAATGGGCAAGTACCGGATTTCCGGTGTGCCAATCGTTAATAATAATGAGGAACAAAAGCTTGTCGGCATTCTGACTAACCGTGACCTCCGATTCATTCAGGACTATTCGATAAAAATTTCAGATGTGATGACAAAAGAAAATCTTGTAACAGCTCCAGTTGGAACCACATTGGATGAAGCAGAAAAAATTCTGCAGCAGCATAAAATTGAAAAATTGCCGCTAGTGGATGATGAAGGTGTTTTAAAAGGTTTAATTACCATTAAGGATATTGAAAAAGTAATTGAGTTTCCTAACTCGGCAAAAGATGAGCGCGGACGCCTGCTGGCAGGTGCAGCGGTCGGCGTAACCGGCGACACGATGAAGCGTGTTGAAATGCTTGTTAAATCACATGTGGATGTCATCGTAGTGGATACTGCACATGGGCATTCAAAAGGCGTGCTCGATACCGTACGCGAAATCAGGAACACTTATCCGGACCTGGCCATTATTGCCGGAAACGTTGCAACAGCCGAAGCGACAAAAGATTTGATTGAAGCTGGTGCTGATATCGTAAAAGTGGGAATCGGGCCTGGCTCCATTTGTACAACACGTGTTGTCGCAGGTGTTGGTGTACCACAGATCACAGCTGTTTATGATTGTGCAACTGAAGCACGCAAGCATGGCAAATCAATTATCGCTGATGGCGGAATCAAATATTCAGGAGATATCGTGAAAGCATTGGCGGCAGGCGGACATGCCGTTATGCTTGGAAGCCTTCTTGCTGGTGTTTCTGAAAGCCCTGGCGAAACGGAAATTTTCCAAGGACGCCGTTTCAAGGTATACAGAGGAATGGGTTCTGTTGCAGCCATGGAAAAAGGTTCAAAAGACCGTTACTTCCAGGAAGATAATAAAAAGTTTGTTCCAGAGGGAATCGAAGGGCGCATTGCTTATAAAGGGCCTTTAACCGATACCATCTACCAGCTTGTCGGCGGTATCCGTTCTGGAATGGGCTATTGCGGAACAAAGGATCTTCATGACCTTCGTGAAAATGCAAAATTTATTAAAATGACTGGCGCAGGCCTAAGAGAAAGCCATCCTCATGATGTGCAGATCACAAAAGAGGCGCCAAACTACTCGCTATAATTAATACAAAGCAGAAGAGGGAAACCTTTTCTGTTTTTTTTCGTCTCTGATAAGGATGATGGCAGTTTTTTAGCATCCTGCAGCGGAACCATAGCCAGTTTAACAGAGTCATTTTATTCAAAAAAACCCGGGAGTCTAACCTAGGAAAATACTAATGCATAACTATGGGCCAATCATGCCACAGGGCAGGCAGGAATAGGTAATTACTCTATCTATTCTTTGCACCAGAGTTATGATAAAATAACAAAAGTGTATTAAAACGTTGGAGGGCAGTAAATTGAAGAAAATATTTTACCGTAAGTCTATCGCTGGATTCCTTGCCTTGGTCATGATATTAGGTCTTTTACCTGGTATACATAAAGCTCATGCAGAAGATATCTTAAACATTAATGCAGATGCTGCTATTTTAGTAGATGCAGAGACCGGAAAAATTTTATATCAAAAAAATGCGGATAAAGTACTGGGCATTGCCAGTATGACTAAAATGATGACAGAATACCTGCTTCTTGAATCCATTGAAGAAGGCAAAGTAAAGTGGGACCAGGAATATGCAGTAAGTGAATACGTATGGAAAGTTTCACAGGATCGTAACCTATCAAATGTCCCATTAAGAAGAGACGGTAAATATAATATCCGTGAATTGTATGAAGCAATGGCGATTTACTCTGCAAATGGTGCAACCATCGCAATAGCAGAAACGATTGCCGGTTCAGAGACAAACTTTGTTAAAATGATGAACGAAAAAGCTGCAGAGCTTGGATTAAAGGATTATAAATTTGTCAATTCCAGCGGTTTAAACAACCGTGATTTAAAGGGATCTCCTCCTGCAGGCGGCCCTGAAGAAGAAAACGTGATGTCAGCAAAAGATACAGCGATGCTGGCCAAAGAATTGATTAACCGATTCCCTGAAGTATTGGAAACAGCAAGTACCCCTAGAAAGACGTTCAGAGAGGGTACGGATGATGAAATTAAAATGGAAAACTGGAACTGGATGCTTCCAGAGCTAGTATATGGCTATGAAGGTGCGGATGGCCTTAAAACAGGTACGACTGACTTTGCCGGATACTGCTTTACCGGTACAGCTATGAGAGATGGCAACCGCTACATCAGTGTTGTCATGAACGCTAAAGGTGCGAATGGTCAGGCTACTTACAAATCCAGATTCGATGAAACAAAGAAAATGTTCGACTTTGGTTTCAGCAACTTCACGAAAGAGGAAATCGTTCCTGCCAATTATCAGGTAAAGGGCCAGAAAACAGTGCCTGTTACAAAAGGTAAAGAGGACAAAGTAAAGATTTCTTCTAAAGATGCAATTGAAATGGTTGTAAGAAACGGGGAAAAAGAAAACTATAAGCCTGTTCTTGTCCTTGATAAAAAGAAATTAAATGAAAACGGTGAATTAACAGCTCCTATTAAAAAAGGAGAAAAAATCGGCTATCTAACGATTGAATCGAAAGAGGACGGGAAGATTGAGTTCTTGTCTGATAAAGGAAAAGGCAATATTCAAGTGGATGTCGTAGCAGCTGAAAGTGTTGAAAAAGCAAACTGGTTCGTGCTGACTATGCGCAGCATCGGCGGTTTCTTCGGGGATGTCTGGGGAAGTGTTTCCTCAACTGTAAAAGGTTGGTTTTAAGAAAAAGGGCTTTCCTGTCTTGACAGGAGCCCTTTTTCATTGCATATTTTCAATAGGGAAAATTCCGAGTAAAATAATCTATTTTCCTTTTTTTGAAAAATGATTTTTATCATAATATTTAACCCATCCAAAGCAGATGGTATTTACGAAGGGGGATAAACATGAAGACAGGTACAGATCGTGTTAAACGGGGAATGGCAGAAATGCAAAAAGGCGGCGTTATTATGGACGTTGTTAACGCCGAGCAGGCAAAAATCGCAGAAGAAGCTGGTGCAGTAGCAGTTATGGCACTTGAACGCGTTCCTTCTGATATCCGTGCAGCCGGCGGTGTGGCACGTATGGCAGATCCGCGTATTATGGAAGAAGTAATGGGTGCAGTTTCAATCCCGGTAATGGCAAAAGCGCGTATCGGCCATATTGTAGAAGCTCGTCTGCTTGAAGCGATGGGTGTCGATTACATAGATGAGAGTGAAGTTTTAACTCCTGCTGATGAAGAATACCATCTTAATAAAAGAGACTACACAGTTCCATTCGTTTGCGGATGCCGTGACTTAGGCGAAGCAGCACGCCGTATTGGTGAAGGTGCTTCCATGCTTCGCACAAAGGGTGAGCCTGGAACTGGAAACATCGTTGAAGCTGTCCGTCATATCCGCAAGGTGAATGCACAGGTGCGCAAGGTTGTCGGCATGAACGAAGATGAATTAATGACGGAAGCTAAGCTTCTGGGAGCGCCATATGAGCTTCTTTTGGAAATCAAGAGCCTTGGACGCCTTCCAGTCGTAAACTTCGCAGCAGGCGGCGTTGCAACACCTGCAGATGCAGCTCTAATGATGGAGCTTGGTGCTGATGGAGTATTCGTAGGATCAGGCATCTTCAAATCTGAAAATCCTGCGAAATTTGCACGTGCCATTGTGGAAGCAACTACACATTACCAGGATTACAAATTAATTGCTGAACTTTCAAAAGAACTAGGCACACCGATGAAGGGAATTGAAATTTCTTCATTGGCTCCTGAAGCTCGTATGCAGGAGCGCGGCTGGTAAGGAGAATTGAACATGATAAAGGTTGGAGTATTAGGGCTGCAGGGTGCGGTCAGAGAGCATGTTCTTTCTGTAGAAGCATGCGGCGCCGAAGCTGTAGTCATCAAACGCAAAGAGCAGCTTGATGAGGTTGACGGGCTTATCTTGCCTGGCGGAGAAAGCACGACCATGAGACGCTTGATTGATAAATATGATTTTATGGACAGCCTTAAGGAGTTTGCGCAATCAGGAAAGCCGATGTTCGGGACATGTGCAGGCTTAATTCTTCTTGCGAATAATATCATTGGCTATGATGAACCTCATATCGGTGTGATGGACGTCCATGTGGAAAGAAACTCATTTGGCCGCCAGCGCGAAAGCTTCGAGGCGGATCTTGATATTGCCGGAGTGGCAGAAGACTTTGCGGCTGTATTCATTCGTGCACCGCATATTGTGGAGGCAGGCGAGAATGTTGAAATCCTGGCCAAGCACAATGGCCGGATTGTGGCGGCACGCGAAGGCCGATTCCTAGGATGCTCATTCCATCCGGAACTAACGGATGACCATCGCCTGACAGGCTATTTCGTTGAAATGATCAAAGAGTCCAAGCAATTAACAATTTGAATATTTTGGTTGCAAATGGAACATAATTGTAGTACATTATGAATTACAAAATTCTTATAGCTTAAAAGCAATGAGAGGAACTAGTAACAGGAACTTTGTTCTAAAAGAGAGCCGGTGGCTGGTGAGAACCGGTGAATAAACCCTGTGAATCCATCCTCGAGCAAAGCATGGAACACCCGGTATTTTTCGGGTAAAGTAAATGCTTTCGGTTAAAACCGTTATTGATTTAAGGTGGAAAGCTCATGCTTTCAACTAGGGTGGCAACGCGGGTAACTCTCGTCCCTTTTCTGGGGACGGGAGTTTTTTGTGTTTAAACTATTATCTGGAGGTACTAAAAATGCTGGACATTAAGTTTTTAAGAGCCAATTTTGAAGAAGTGAAAAACAAGCTTCAGCACCGTGGAGAAGATTTAACCGATCTTGGAAAATTCGAAGATCTGGATGTCAAAAGACGTGAGCTGATTGTAGAAGCAGAACAGCTGAAGAGCAAAAGAAATGAAGTATCCCAGCAGGTGGCTGCCTTAAAGCGTGAAAAGCAGGATGCAGACCATTTAATCGCTGAAATGAGAGAAGTCGGCGATAAAATCAAAGCATTGGATGAGGAGCTCCGTACGGTCGAGGAAGAATTGGACCAATTGCTGCTGAGCATCCCGAACATTCCGCATGAAAGTGTGCCTGTCGGCGAAACAGAGGATGATAATGTAGAAATCCGCAAATGGGGAGAAGTCCGTGAATTTGATTTCGAGCCAAAGCCGCACTGGGATGTTGCGACCGATCTTGAACTCCTTGATTTCGAACGTGCCAGCAAAGTAACAGGCAGTCGCTTTGTATTCTACAAAGGCCTTGGTGCCCGCCTTGAGCGTGCCTTATTCAACTTCATGCTTGATTTGCACACAGACGAGCATGGCTATAAGGAGGTTCTTCCTCCGTACATGGTCAACCGTGCAAGTATGACAGGAACAGGACAGCTTCCGAAATTCGAGGAAGATGCATTCCTGATTGAAAGCGAAGATTATTTTCTGATTCCAACCGCTGAGGTGCCTATCACCAATATGCATAGGGAAGAGATTCTGAATGCAGATGAGCTTCCAATTAACTATGCGGCATTTAGTGCATGCTTCCGTTCTGAAGCGGGTTCTGCCGGCCGTGACACTCGCGGGCTGATCCGCCAGCACCAGTTCAACAAAGTCGAGCTTGTGAAATTTGTTAAGCCAGAAGAGTCTTATGATGAACTTGAAAAGCTGACAGGACACGCGGAAAAAGTGCTTCAGCTGCTTGGCCTTCCATACCGTGTGATGAGCATGTGTACAGGCGATCTTGGATTCACAGCTGCAAAGAAATACGATATCGAAGTTTGGATTCCAAGCTATAGTACGTATAGAGAAATTTCTTCTTGCAGTAACTTTGAAGGATTCCAGGCAAGACGTGCAAATATCCGCTTCCGCCGCGAGGCAAAAGGCAAGCCGGAGCATGTACACACCCTGAATGGATCTGGCCTTGCGATCGGCCGCACGGTGGCAGCTATTCTAGAAAATTATCAGCAGGCTGACGGAAGTGTCATCATTCCGGAAGTATTGCGTCCTTATATGGGCAATCGCGAAGTTATAAAGCCTTAATTGAAGAGCGGATTTTGATCCGCTCTTTTTTTATAAAAATAATGTTGACATGTCTATTTAGAAATGATATAGTATTTCTTGTCGATGCGGAGGAATACCCAAGTCTGGCTGAAGGGATCGGTCTTGAAAACCGACAGGCGGGTCAAACCGCGCAGGGGTTCGAATCCCCTTTCCTCCTCCATTTAATTGACATCTAACACGCGCATAAATATTGGAGATACATAAAACCGCTGATGATCAGCGGTTTTTTTGTTATATAATTTCTTCATTATGTGTGAAGTGACCGATAAAAATATTTTTTGGAGGACCGCGGAAAGAATTTCGTCAGCGGTCCTCATTTATACTGAGTATTCGGAGCCATATCAAAATAAAAGCAAAAAACCGCCTAAAGTGGCGGTTATTTTTTTAATAATTGAGTTTGTCTTAAAAAATAAGAAATGCGTTCCACAATCGGCTCAATGGATTGCTCATTCTGAATGATGTCGTAGTCATTGATATTTAGGCGCAGGACCGGGCATGCATTAAAGCTGTTAATCCAATTATCGTAGCGCTGGTGCATTTCTTCCCAGTAGGAAATAGGTGTCTGCTGCTCCATAGGACGGCCGCGCTCCTGGATGCGGGAAAGAATGTCATCAAGGGATCCTTCCAGATAAATAAGCAAATCAGGGTGCGGGAAATAAGGTGTCATCACCATCGCATCAAATAAGCTGGTGTAAGTTTCGTAATCTACCTTTGACATGGTTCCTTTTTCATAATGCATTTTCGCAAATATGCCGGTGTCTTCATAAATGGATCTGTCCTGAACAAAGCCGCCGCCATATTCGAAGATGCGCTTCTGGTCCTTGAACCGTTCCGCCAGGAAGTATACCTGCAGGTGGAAGCTCCAGCGGTTGAAATCTGCATAGAATTTATCAAGGTAAGGGTTCGTATCAACCTTTTCGAAAGAGGTTCGGAACCCCAGTGCGTCTGCAAGCGCATTGGTCATCGTTGATTTTCCGACTCCGACGGTTCCGGCAATCGTGATCACTGCGTTCGAAGGAATCTCGTATTTTTGCCTTAGATTCATAAGTGTATGCTCCTCTTTTTTAATGATGTCGACAATGTATCGAATATATGCATTAAGTCTGATTCATTTTTCACAAAATCCAGCTGATCTCCATTGAAACGGATCACTGGTATATCCGGGTGCTGCCTTTCGAACTCATTCATAGCCGTTTCATAATCAAGGGATAATTGCTCGAGATATAATGGGCTGATATTCTTTTCAATTTCACGGCCCCTCAGCTCGATTCGGTCGAGCAGTGTTTCAAGGCTTGCATTGAGATAGATAATGACATTTGGCTTTGGCATATCACCTGTCAGAATGTCATAGATCTTCAAATACTTCTGATATTCATTCTGATTTAACGTGCGCTGGGCAAAAATAAGATTCTTGAAAATATGATAATCAGCCACAACAGGCTTATTTTGAGCTAAGTAGTGATTGTTGATATCAACCAGCTGTTTATAGCGGTTGCAGAGGAAAAACATTTCAGTCTGAAAGCTCCATTCTTCAATGTTTTCATAGAATTTACCCAAAAAAGGATTTTCATCAACGATTTCTTTTAAAAGTGCATACTGAAATTTTTCAGAAATCGCTTTAGCGAGAGATGTTTTCCCAACGCCAATCGGCCCCTCTACTGTAATAAAAGGTATTCCCCCCATATTGATCGTCCTCCTGTATTGCTTATTTATCTATAGAAACCATTTATAGGTACGTTCCAAAATGACACAAAGCTTATTTTATCACAGTATGGAGTGGATGGGATATGGAATTTAAGCTGGAAATAAGAAAATAAGAGCATATTGTCTGAAAAATAAAAAAGCTGCCTGTAAGCGGCAGCTGCTGAGAGATCAAGCTCTTTTTGTCACGTTGAAGTTTTCTGTAATCAGAAGCCAATTTTGCGGGAAAGAAAGGCCGAGTTTCCAGTAGCTCATTCCCCGCAGCTTCAGTTCCTTGATTAAATCAAATTTGGCCTGGATTGAGCGGGCATCCTCAAACCAGACTTCATGCCTTTTTCCGTCAGATGCTGTGTAGTTGAAAAACGGAGCCTGTGCTTTGTAATCATATTGAATGGCCGCATTATTTTCTGCTGCAATTTGTATGGCCTGCTGAGGACTGACCGCTCTTGCGGTGGTGCCCTGAACAAAAGGAAGTGTCCAGTCATACCCATATAGGTTCTGGCCCATCATAATTTTGGAAGAAGGCATCTCACTAATGGCATATTCTAAAACCTCCCGTACCGGGCCGATGGGAGAAACAGCCATTGCAGGGCCTCCGCTGTAGCCCCATTCA
The DNA here is from genome assembly GCF_051353635.1 of Cytobacillus sp. BC1816. NCBI lineage: Bacteria > Bacillati > Bacillota > Bacilli > Caryophanales > Bacillaceae > Cytobacillus > Cytobacillus sp. BC1816. Next base: position 26,396 of record NZ_CP195611.1, read on the forward strand.
TAGGTCATGATCACGACAAAATCAACAATCTCCCCATGGGCTCTATAATCATGGGCCTCATACCAGAGGCCTTGCTGTTCTGCACTTGTTTTCGGCGCCAATGCGGTAGAAATCAGCCAGCCTTCCTGACCGAATCTTGCCTTTGCTTTTCTGAGAAAATTGTTATAGGCTTCCCGGTCAGCTGGGCGCAGAAACTCGAAGTCGAAATGAATATCCCTGAAGCCATATTTTTTTGCTGTGGCTGTAATGTTATCCAGGAATTTATTCTGAATCGCCATATCATTTAACAATATCCTGCCAAGTTCATCACTGAACTGATCATTTTCCTGATTGGTAATAACCATCATCAATACGTTATTATTGGCTCTCGCAATGGCCGGGAAATCATTCAGAAGCGGCTCCTTCAAAGAACCATCTCGAAGGGCCTGAAAACTAAATGGCGCCAGATAGGTCAAATATGGCGCAGCCGCTCTTGCGCTTTCTACCAGTTCAGGGGCGACTGTATCACCTCTTGGCTCCACATAGGCATTGAACTCTGCGTTCGTTTTCGGGCGTGGCGGGATATAAAGGCGGAACCCCACCTGCAGCGGCTGGCTCACCGAAATGCCATTGACAGATGCGAGCTGCTGATAAGAAATGCCGAACCTTCTTGAAATCGAGTAAAGGCTGTCACCGGGCTGAACCCAATAAAAGCTTCCTATTATCGGAATAACAAGTGTCTGGCCGATCACCAGATTATTTGGATTGGGAATTTCATTTGCCTCTATCAGATCTTCAACCGTCGTTCCATATGCCTGGGCAATGCCGAACAAAGACTGATTTTGCTGGACCACATGAATCTGCAATCTATCTCCCTCCCTGAAAATCACGTCTTAGAACACTACTGCCATTTTATGAAGGAAACATGGAAGAAATGTTATAATTGTTGTCAGAAAAGGAAGATATATTGGCCTTTAATACGTTTTCCATCATCTTTAAGGTATTTTCATTATCGTGGTCATCATTAGAAGCGGTGCAGTCATGCGGTATGTGTAAATGATATTCTCTCATATAGGCATCATTGGCCGAAAATAGGACACAGATATTGCCCGCGATGCCCGTCATGACAAGCATATTGACGCTGAGCTGGTGCAGAAGGGTATTTAAGGCAGTGCCATAAAAGGCGGAATGCTTTGGCTTTATTAAAAAATAATCATCCGGCGATGGGTGCATTTCATGAAGGATAGGTGCACTGATAGGATTGCGGCAATGATTCATAATTGTATCCAGATCAGCCTGCCAGAGATTATAATGATCATTCACATAAATGACCGGGAGATCCTGCTCATAGAAAGCAGTCTTTAATGCATTGATGGGTTTTGTGATATTCAAAGCTTTGTCAGCAAGGATCTTTCCATGGTGGAAATTAAAGTCGTTAATCATGTCAATAATGATAAGAGCCGGTTTATAGGCTTGCGGATTTTTCATGGTATCGCTCCTTTAAGGTTATTTTTTGTTAAAGGAGCGGCTTTTACACAGATGTTAAGAGAAGGAATGAAGATAAATGAGGCAAGCATCATTCACTGAAGATGAACTGTATATGCGGGAGGCCATTAAAGAAGCAAAGCTGGCGGAAGGTCTGGAAGAAGTTCCAATTGGCGCAGTCATTGTTCTGGAAGGGGAAATCATTGGCCGGGCACATAATCTGAGAGAAGTGAAACAGTCTGCGATTGCGCATGCAGAATTGCTTGCCATTGATCAGGCATGCAAAAACCTCGGAACATGGCGGCTGGAGAATGCTGTTCTTTATGTTACCTTAGAGCCTTGTCCGATGTGTTCGGGATCCATTATTCTATCGCGCATTAAAAAGGTGGTGTATGGGGCTAAGGATCCAAAGGGAGGCTGTGCCGGAACGCTTATGAATCTATTGCAGGATGAGCGGTTCAATCATCAGAGTGAAGTTGTGCAAGGAGTGCTGGAAGAAGAATGCGGCGAGATGCTTTCGAGCTTTTTCAGAGGATTGCGAAAGCGCAAGAAAGAAGAGAAAAAAAGAAGGCAATTGCTGCAGATGGAACATGATACAGGAATTGACAATGGTTAGGCATTGCTTTTTCATCTAAATGTTAGTATACTTATAAATGCGTCGGATAAAGACGCAACTAAATATGGTATCAACTTTGCCGTGCTAGGCGGGGAGGTAGCGGTGCCCTGTACTCGCAATCCGCTCTAGCGAGGCTGAATCCCTTCCCGAGGCTGATGTCCTGTAGGGCCTGCCTTAAGTAAGTGGTGTTGACGCCCGGGTCCTGCGCAATGGGAATCCATGAATCATGTCAGGTCCGGAAGGAAGCAGCATTAAGTGGACGCTCCCATGTGCCGCAGGGTTGCCTGGGCCGAGCTAACTGCTTAAGTAACGCCTATGGGCGTCAGTCGACGGAAGGTGCACGGCAGTTTATATTGTAAATAAAACTCATCCTTTTGCAGGGTGGGTTTTTTGTTGTAATTATTTTCTCTTGGTTTTGTAAAAAGGAAAATAGATACGTTATAATAGATGAAGGACTATACATAGGAAGGGGGCGTGTCAGTGAGTTATCAAGCTTTATATCGTGTTTGGCGTCCGCAGCAGTTTATCGATGTTGTCGGGCAGGAACATGTGACAAAGACTTTGCAAAACGCCCTGCTTCAGGAGAAGATATCACACGCCTATTTGTTTTCCGGCCCCCGCGGAACCGGTAAAACAAGTGCAGCGAAAATCCTTGCAAAGGCTGTTAACTGTGAGATGGCACCAGTAACAGAACCCTGCAATGAGTGTGCAGCCTGCAGAGGCATTACAGACGGTTCTATTCCTGATGTCATTGAAATTGATGCGGCATCCAATAATGGTGTAGAAGAAATCAGGGATATCAGGGACAAAGTGAAATATGCTCCGAATGCTGTAAAGTATAAGGTTTACATCGTCGATGAGGTGCATATGCTTTCCATTGGCGCTTTCAATGCCCTGTTAAAGACGCTTGAAGAGCCTCCTAAGCATGTCATTTTTATTTTAGCCACAACGGAGCCTCATAAAATTCCGCTCACGATTATTTCCCGGTGCCAGCGATTCGATTTTAAACGGATTACGGCTCAGGCGATAACAGGAAGAATGAAGCTGATTGCGGATGAAACAAATGCAGCCTATGAGGACCAGGCACTGCAGATCATTGCGAGAGCAGCAGAAGGTGGTATGCGTGACGCCCTTAGCTTGCTTGATCAGGCAATTTCCTTCAGCCAGGATCGTGTTACAGTTGAAGATGCCCTATCTGTAACAGGTGCTGTGTCGCAAGGGTTTCTAAATAAACTGGCAAGAGCGGTTAAAGACAGGGATGCTGCGTCCGGGCTGGAATTTCTGGAAGATCTCCTTTTTCAGGGGAAAGATCCATCCCGCTTTATAGAAGACTTTATCCTGTATTACCGGGATATGCTTTTATATAAAGCAGCTCCGAGGCTGGAGGAATCATTGGAAAGAGTCATGCTTGATGAAGATTTCCAGCAGCTTGCCCAGGAAGTGGAGCCGGAAGAGCTCTATGAACTGATTGAGGTGCTGAACAAAGCCCAGCAGGAAATGCGATGGACCAACCATCCGAGGATTTTCCTGGAGGTGGCGATTGTGAAGCTGTGCCAGCTGGAACAGATAGAGAAATCAGGGCAGTCTGCCGACATCAAGCCGCTGATGCAAAAAATCGAACAGCTTCAGCATGAGCTGACGGAATTAAAGAAAAACGGCATAGCCGTGAAAGATGATGGAGCTCCTGCTGTACAGAAAAAACCGCAGAGAAGTTCACGTAAAGGATTTCAGGCACCAGTAGGAAAAGTGAATGAAGTCCTGAAGCAGGCAACGAAAAATGACTTGGTGGCTGTAAAAAGCCGCTGGGGTGAAATGCTGAACCTGCTTGTTCAAAACCAGATGCGCTCTCAGGCGGCGCTTCTCAATGAAGCAGAACCTGTTGCCGCATCTGAAACAGCTCTTATCGTAAAGTTCAAATATGAAATCCACTGTCAGATGGCCATGGATAATGCGAAATTCCTGGATACACTGGCGAATGTCATGTTTGAGCTATTAGGCAAGAGATTGCAGCTGGTTGGCATTCCGGATGAACAATGGCAAAGTGTCAGGGAGGATTTCCTGCGCAGCCAGCGTGACGGAGATGAGTCTGACGAGGGCTTCGAAAGAAATGAGGAAGAGCCCCATGTGGCTGAAGCGGTCAAATTATTTGGCGCTGAACTAATTGAAATTAAAGAATAGAAAATAGCTGGAGGTATGTAAAATGCGCGGTGGAATGGGAAATATGCAAAATATGATGAAACAAATGCAGAAAATGCAAAAGAAGATGGCTCAGGCACAGGAAGAGCTTGGCGAAAAAAAAATTGAAGGAACAGCTGGCGGCGGAATGGTGACTGTCATTGTATCCGGACATAAACAAGTATTAGAAGTAAACATCAAAGAAGAAGTTGTTGATCCGGAAGATATTGAAATGCTTCAGGACCTTGTTCTGGCGGCAACTAACGATGCGCTGAAAAAAGCGGATGACTTAACAAACGACACAATGGGCCAATTTACTAAAGGAATGAACCTGCCGGGAATGTTTTAATCAAACGTCCTGAACGAGTGCTTTCCTGCATGTTTTATCTATAATAGAGATATGCACGAAAGAACGGACAGGCTGAGCGCCAGCGAACATAGACTGATGGGAATCTTCATCAGTCCGTCATGCTCGCGGCGCTTTTCCTTTTCATATAGGAGGAATTATACATGCACTATCCTGAACCGATATCAAAGCTGATTGACAGCTTTATGAAATTGCCCGGAATCGGCCCAAAAACGGCTGCGCGTCTGGCGTTTTTTGTTTTGAGTATGAAAGAAGATACTGTGCTGGATTTTGCCAAGGCACTTGTCAATGCGAAAAGAAATTTATCTTACTGCTCTGTCTGCGGCCATATCACTGATCAGGACCCGTGTTATATTTGTGAGGACCAGAGACGCGACCGGTCAGTAATCTGTGTGGTCCAGGATCCGAAAGATGTTATTGCCATGGAAAAGATGAAGGAATATAACGGACTGTATCATGTCCTTCACGGAGCCATTTCACCGATGGATGGAATTGGGCCAGAAGATATCAATATTCCTGATTTATTGAAAAGGCTTCAGGATGAAACAGTTCAGGAAATTATTCTTGCCACAAATCCAAATATCGAAGGGGAAGCAACAGCCATGTACATCTCCCGCCTGATCAAGCCATCCGGCATAAAGGCTACCCGGATCGCCCATGGCCTGCCAGTGGGCGGAGACTTGGAATATGCGGATGAAGTAACGCTGTCAAAAGCGTTAGAAGGCAGAAGAGAAGTTTAAGCACGGAGGCTGAATTTATGTTTTTTCGCAGGAAAGGATGGCTTCGCAGCGAGTTTGATGAGAAGCTTTTGAATCAGCTGAACAGAATAAAAACAGATTGGAACAACCAGAAATCGCTAGTGGAAAAGAGCTTTGATCCATCCCCAGAAGCAATCAGCCAGTCAAAGCTGGCCGAAGCTAAGTACTTTTTTCTGTTCAGGGAAGCTAAAAAGAGAAATGTAAGAGTCAGAATGTAGTTTGTTCCCATTGTGGAAAGAAAATCAATCAATACAAAATACTTGTCCTCCTCTAAGGTCTTTTTTGTACGCGCTAATCATAAATTAGTAGTACAAGTTTCCTGAAAGGAGGATTTTTCTTTTGGACCCTATTGCAGTGATCTCCATTATAGGAGGGTTAATCCTATTGCTTCTATTTATAGGAGCTCCAGTAAAACCGGTAAGATTTATAGGACAGGGAGCCATTAAACTGATCATAGGAGCCCTCTTTCTATTTTTCTTAAATGCTTTCGGCAATCAGGCTGGTATACATGTTCCCATAAACCTGGCCACTTCGGCTATTTCGGGATTTTTAGGCATTCCTGGATTGTTTGCGCTTGTTGCCATACAGACATGGATTATTTAATTGTACAGCCGTTTAAAGCGGCTGTTTTTATTTATTAATTTTTTTTAGTGATTCTGTTGACAGTTCTTTTTACTGGTGGTAATATATTAAAAGTCGTCACCACGACACGATAAAAAACATCTTGAAAAAGATGTTGACATTGATTCGTGAGAATGATATATTAATAAAGTCGCTTCTAAGCGGCGGATTGATCTTTGAAAACTGAACGAACAAAAACGTCAACGTTAAATCATTAGTCTTTTTCGAAAAGACAAAACGAGCTTAATCAACTCTTATATGGAGAGTTTGATCCTGGCTCAGGACGAACGCTGGCGGCGTGCCTAATACATGCAAGTCGAGCGGACAGATGGGAGCTTGCTCCCTGAAGTCAGCGGCGGACGGGTGAGTAACACGTGGGCAACCTGCCTGTAAGACTGGGATAACTCCGGGAAACCGGGGCTAATACCGGATAATTCTTTCCCTCACATGAGGGAAAGCTGAAAGATGGTTTCGGCTATCACTTACAGATGGGCCCGCGGCGCATTAGCTAGTTGGTGAGGTAACGGCTCACCAAGGCAACGATGCGTAGCCGACCTGAGAGGGTGATCGGCCACACTGGGACTGAGACACGGCCCAGACTCCTACGGGAGGCAGCAGTAGGGAATCTTCCGCAATGGACGAAAGTCTGACGGAGCAACGCCGCGTGAGTGATGAAGGTTTTCGGATCGTAAAACTCTGTTGTTAGGGAAGAACAAGTACCGGAGTAACTGCCGGTACCTTGACGGTACCTAACCAGAAAGCCACGGCTAACTACGTGCCAGCAGCCGCGGTAATACGTAGGTGGCAAGCGTTGTCCGGAATTATTGGGCGTAAAGCGCGCGCAGGCGGTTCCTTAAGTCTGATGTGAAAGCCCCCGGCTCAACCGGGGAGGGTCATTGGAAACTGGGGAACTTGAGTGCAGAAGAGAAGAGTGGAATTCCACGTGTAGCGGTGAAATGCGTAGAGATGTGGAGGAACACCAGTGGCGAAGGCGACTCTTTGGTCTGTAACTGACGCTGAGGCGCGAAAGCGTGGGGAGCAAACAGGATTAGATACCCTGGTAGTCCACGCCGTAAACGATGAGTGCTAAGTGTTAGAGGGTTTCCGCCCTTTAGTGCTGCAGCAAACGCATTAAGCACTCCGCCTGGGGAGTACGGCCGCAAGGCTGAAACTCAAAGGAATTGACGGGGGCCCGCACAAGCGGTGGAGCATGTGGTTTAATTCGAAGCAACGCGAAGAACCTTACCAGGTCTTGACATCTCCTGACAACCCTAGAGATAGGGCGTTCCCCTTCGGGGGACAGGATGACAGGTGGTGCATGGTTGTCGTCAGCTCGTGTCGTGAGATGTTGGGTTAAGTCCCGCAACGAGCGCAACCCTTGATCTTAGTTGCCAGCATTCAGTTGGGCACTCTAAGGTGACTGCCGGTGACAAACCGGAGGAAGGTGGGGATGACGTCAAATCATCATGCCCCTTATGACCTGGGCTACACACGTGCTACAATGGATGGTACAAAGGGCTGCGAGACCGCGAGGTTAAGCGAATCCCATAAAACCATTCTCAGTTCGGATTGCAGGCTGCAACTCGCCTGCATGAAGCCGGAATCGCTAGTAATCGCGGATCAGCATGCCGCGGTGAATACGTTCCCGGGCCTTGTACACACCGCCCGTCACACCACGAGAGTTTGTAACACCCGAAGTCGGTGGGGTAACCTTTTGGAGCCAGCCGCCTAAGGTGGGACAGATGATTGGGGTGAAGTCGTAACAAGGTAGCCGTATCGGAAGGTGCGGCTGGATCACCTCCTTTCTAAGGATATTTACATGAGACGTGACGCGTTTTGTTCGTTCAGTTTTGAGAGTTCAATCTCTCATATTTTAATAATTTACCTATTATGTGGGCCTATAGCTCAGCTGGTTAGAGCGCACGCCTGATAAGCGTGAGGTCGATGGTTCGAGTCCATTTAGGCCCACCATCTCATATAATGGGGCCTTAGCTCAGCTGGGAGAGCGCCTGCTTTGCACGCAGGAGGTCAGCGGTTCGATCCCGCTAGGCTCCACCAACCATAACGATTTCATTCGTTTTTTTTGTTCCTTGAAAACTAGATAATGATTATGAAGAAGCAATAACCGAGTAATCGCCATTTTAGTAAATTCTCTCTATGTTAAATAGAGTAAAAAACCTTTGATCTTGTTCATCTTCGATGAACCTGTCAAATACGGTTAAGTTAGAAAGGGCGCACGGTGAATGCCTTGGCACTAGGAGCCGATGAAGGACGGTACTAACACCGATATGCTTCGGGGAGCTGTAAGTAAGCTTTGATCCGGAGATTTCCGAATGGGGAAACCCCCTATCCGTAATGGGATAGGATCTTTACCTGAATACATAGGGTATGGAAGGCAGACCCGGGGAACTGAAACATCTAAGTACCCGGAGGAAGAGAAAGCAAACGCGATTCCCTGAGTAGCGGCGAGCGAAACGGGATTAGCCCAAACCAGGAGGCTTGCCTCCTGGGGTTGTAGGACACTCTATACGGAGTTACAAAGGAACGAGGTAAATGAACAGGTCTGGAAAGGCCGGCCAGAGAAGGTAAAAGCCCTGTAGTTGAAACTTCGTTCCCTCCAGAGTGGATCCTGAGTACGGCGGGACACGAGAAATCCCGTCGGAAGCAGGGAGGACCATCTCCCAAGGCTAAATACTCCCTAGTGACCGATAGTGAACCAGTACCGTGAGGGAAAGGTGAAAAGCACCCCGGAAGGGGAGTGAAAGAGATCCTGAAACCGTGTGCCTACAAGTAGTTAGAGCCCGTTAATGGGTGATAGCGTGCCTTTTGTAGAATGAACCGGCGAGTTACGATTACATGCGAGGTTAAGTTGATGAGACGGAGCCGCAGCGAAAGCGAGTCTGAATAGGGCGAATGAGTATGTGGTCGTAGACCCGAAACCAGGTGATCTACCCATGTCCAGGGTGAAGTCCAGGTAACACTGGATGGAGGCCCGAACCCACGCACGTTGAAAAGTGCGGGGATGAGGTGTGGGTAGCGGAGAAATTCCAATCGAACTTGGAGATAGCTGGTTCTCTCCGAAATAGCTTTAGGGCTAGCCTCATGTAGTAAGAGTCTTGGAGGTAGAGCACTGTTTGGACTAGGGGCCCCCATCGGGTTACCGAATTCAGACAAACTCCGAATGCCAAAGACTTATCCATGGGAGTCAGACTGCGAGTGATAAGATCCGTAGTCAAGAGGGAAACAGCCCAGACCACCAGCTAAGGTCCCAAAGTATACGTTAAGTGGAAAAGGATGTGGAGTTGCTTAGACAACCAGGATGTTGGCTTAGAAGCAGCCACCATTTAAAGAGTGCGTAATAGCTCACTGGTCGAGTGACTCCGCGCCGAAAATGTACCGGGGCTAAACGTATCACCGAAGCTGTGGATTGACATCTTACGATGTCAGTGGTAGGAGAGCGTTCTAAGGGCGTTGAAGCGGGATCGCAAGGACCCGTGGAGCGCTTAGAAGTGAGAATGCCGGTATGAGTAGCGAAAGATGGGTGAGAATCCCATCCACCGAATGCCTAAGGTTTCCTGAGGAAGGCTCGTCCGCTCAGGGTTAGTCGGGACCTAAGCCGAGGCTGAAAAGCGTAGGCGATGGACAACAGGTTGATATTCCTGTACCACCTCTTTACCGTTTGAGCAATGGGGGGACGCAGGAGGATAGGGTAAGCGCGCTGCTGGATTAGCGCGTCCAAGCAGTTAGGCCGGTAACGAGGCAAATCCCGTTACCACATAGGCTGAGCTGTGACGGCGAGGGAAATTTAGTACCGAAGTTCCTGATTCCACACTGCCAAGAAAAGCCTCTAGCGAGGGAAAAGGTGCCCGTACCGCAAACCGACACAGGTAGGCGAGGAGAGAATCCTAAGGTGAGCGAGAGAACTCTCGTTAAGGAACTCGGCAAAATGACCCCGTAACTTCGGGAGAAGGGGTGCTCATTAGGGTGAATAGCCCTGATGAGCCGCAGTGAATAGGCCCAGGCGACTGTTTAGCAAAAACACAGGTCTCTGCGAAGCCGCAAGGCGAAGTATAGGGGCTGACGCCTGCCCGGTGCTGGAAGGTTAAGAGGAGAGGTTAGCGCAAGCGAAGCTTTGAATCGAAGCCCCAGTAAACGGCGGCCGTAACTATAACGGTCCTAAGGTAGCGAAATTCCTTGTCGGGTAAGTTCCGACCCGCACGAAAGGCGTAACGATCTGGGCACTGTCTCAACGAGAGACTCGGTGAAATTATAGTACCTGTGAAGATGCAGGTTACCCGCGACAGGACGGAAAGACCCCGTGGAGCTTTACTGTAGCCTGATATTGAATTTTGGTACAGCTTGTACAGGATAGGTAGGAGCCTGAGAAGCCGGAGCGCTAGCTTCGGTGGAGGCGTCGGTGGGATACTACCCTGGCTGTATTGAAATTCTAACCCGCGCCCCTTATCGGGGCGGGAGACAGTGTCAGGTGGGCAGTTTGACTGGGGCGGTCGCCTCCTAAAAAGTAACGGAGGCGCCCAAAGGTTCCCTCAGAATGGTTGGAAATCATTCGCAGAGTGTAAAGGCACAAGGGAGCTTGACTGCGAGACCTACAAGTCGAGCAGGGACGAAAGTCGGGCTTAGTGATCCGGTGGTTCCGCATGGAAGGGCCATCGCTCAACGGATAAAAGCTACCCCGGGGATAACAGGCTTATCTCCCCCAAGAGTCCACATCGACGGGGAGGTTTGGCACCTCGATGTCGGCTCATCGCATCCTGGGGCTGTAGTCGGTCCCAAGGGTTGGGCTGTTCGCCCATTAAAGCGGTACGCGAGCTGGGTTCAGAACGTCGTGAGACAGTTCGGTCCCTATCCGTCGTGGGCGCAGGAAATTTGAGAGGAGCTGTCCTTAGTACGAGAGGACCGGGATGGACGCACCGCTGGTGTACCAGTTGTCTTGCCAAAGGCATCGCTGGGTAGCTATGTGCGGAAGGGATAAGTGCTGAAAGCATCTAAGCATGAAGCCCCCCTCGAGATGAGATTTCCCATAGCGTCAAGCTAGTAAGATCCCTGAAAGATGATCAGGTTGATAGGTCAGAGGTGGAAGCGTGGCGACATGTGGAGCTGACTGATACTAATCGATCGAGGACTTAACCACATTGGTGAATTCTCGGCATATGCTTCTTCATGCATTATCTAGTTTTGAGGGAACGAAGTTTCTTCAACCAAATAGTCCGGTGGCGATAGCGAGAAGGTCACACCCGTTCCCATACCGAACACGGAAGTTAAGCTTCTCAGCGCCGATGGTAGTTGGGGGCTGTCCCCCTGTGAGAGTAGGACGCTGCCGGGCATATGAAAGAGCACCTGATGGGTGCTCTTTTTTCGTATGTTTGGATGATTTACCCTGAATGCTAATATGTTATTCGGGCTCTCCCTTTTAAGGGAATATATCTATATGTGTCACCCCGGCCAGCATATGCGTCACTTTTTCCATTTATGCTTCACCTCGGCCCCATATATGCACTGCTTTCACTCATATATGTCTCAGAATTGAGTTATATGCGCCACTCCTTATTTCACCGTCTGTTTTAAAAGTTCAATCCGTTCTCAGCAAAGATGAATTGTGACAAATTTGAGATAAACTCAAAAACCTGCGAGATAAAAACAAAAACCTGTTAGATAAACTGCCCGCCATGGTGGATATAACTCCAAATCTGTTAGATAACACTACCACTGCTATTGATTACTGACTCAGCAAACCCAACTCGCAAAAAAATAAAAAGCCCCTATTAAAGGGCTTGCATTTCAAGAAAATATCTCCGGCATGGTTATTTTCCGCAGTTTCTTTAAGTAATAATTATATTTTGGATTGCTTGTATCCGTGGTGATTAAATCTGTTTCACAATCTGTGCAGATAAAAGAAGTGTATAGATGTATTCCCCTGGTTTTTGCCTGCTCGCATATGACACATTCTTCCCCTGCATGCTTTTTTGCTAATAGCGAACCCAATCACTCCACCTCCATACACTTATTCTGCCCAGATCAATGGTATTGTATACAATTTTTCGAATATTCATTGGCGGGTTTTTTGAGGTTACTTGATTAATATTGTATGATGGAAATCTAATTTGGGTGTATGTCTATAAATGATTTCTTTCATAAATTTCCCTGATGCTTCAGGACTGGCACAGATATCGCCCTAATGTTTCTTTTATAGCAAGCACATACTTGTTTTGTTAAAATAGGAGAAGAATCTTAGGAAAGTGATGAAGATATGAATCACGAACAGACTCCATTATGGGACCAATTAAAAAAACATGCTTCTCATCAGCCGGTTTCTTTTCATGTGCCAGGACACAAGAACGGTCAACTTGCAGGCGGTGAGGGAGCAGATTATTTTAAAGATATTTTAAAGCTCGATGCTACTGAGCTTAGAGGACTTGATGATTTGCATTCTCCTGAAGGAGTCATTTTGGAAGCGCAAAAACTGCTTGCCGATTTGTATAGGGTGCCAAAAAGCTTTTTCCTTGTTAACGGATCCACCTCAGGAAACCTCGCCATGGTCATGTCAGCCGCAAAGGAAAATGAGACTGTACTTGTCCAGAGGAATTGCCATAAGTCCATTCTTAATGGCATTACATTGGCTAAGGCTAAGCCCGTCTTTTTAGCGCCTGAGTTTAATGAAGAGTGGGGCGTTGCCGGGGGAGTAGCTTTAGAGACTGTTAAAGAGGCAATCAGACAATATCCGGAAGCAAAAGCACTAATCTTAACCTATCCCAATTATTACGGAATGGTGTTTAACCTTGAAAGCATTATTGAGTACGCTCATGATCATGGAGTTCCAGTATTGGTCGATGAAGCGCATGGGGCACATTTGATCGGGGGAGATCATTTTCCCGCTTCGGCCGTTCAGCTTCAGGCAGATCTGATTGTACAATCAGCACATAAGACTTTGCCTGCTATGACGATGGGGGCTTATCTGCATTTTAATAGCCGTTTTATAAAGGAAGAGAGAGTGTCCAAATATCTGGGGATACTCCAATCAAGCAGCCCTTCCTATCCTATTATGGCATCTCTTGATTTGGCAAGAGCCTATTTAGCCTCATTTTCGGAACAAGATGAGGAAGCGCTGCTTGAAAAGGCGGGGGATTTCCGTAAGAATCTAAGTAGAATAAAAGGAATTAAAGTACTGAATTTTGAACATAAAAACGGTGACCCTTTAAAAGTGACCATCCAGTCGGCAGCCGCTCTCAGCGGGTTTGAACTGCAGACTCTCCTGGAGAAGCACGGGATCTTTACGGAATTGGCAGATCCTTATAATGTCCTATTTGTATTGCCTCTTTTGAAAAACGATATGGATTATCCATTTGAACGGGTTATTCAATGCTTGGAAGAGGAGCTAAGAACATTTAGCCCGGCCGGCCGACATGAAAAAATCCCTTTTAGTAAAAGGCTTGTCTCTGGCCTTGCCCTGGAGCAAAAGGACCAAGACCGTTGTACCATTAAAACGGTGGCACTGGAAGAGGCGGCCGGCAAAGTGTGTGCACAGCAGGTGACTCCTTATCCGCCAGGCATTCCGCTCCTATTCCCAGGTGAAGTCATCGAAGGGGAAGACATAGCAAACATAAGATTTCAAATTAGGGCCGGAGCACGGTTTCAAAATGGGGAAAATATAAAAAAAGGCAGCATTAACGTTTTTCAGGATCTATAACAGCAGCTGGAGGAAATAAAATGAAAAAAGGTAAGTTTATTACGGTGGAAGGACCTGAGGGTGCCGGAAAAACAACGATTATAGATATGCTGGCAAGCTCTCTGGCAAAGGAAGGCTATCAGGTTCTTCAGACAAGAGAGCCTGGCGGAATTGAGATTGCAGAGCAGATCAGAAGTGTCATACTTGATAAAAATAATACAAAAATGGATCCAAGAACAGAGGCTCTGCTGTATGCGGCAGCCAGAAGGCAGCACCTGGCTGAAAAAGTAAAGCCAGCAATCGATAAGGGATATCTCATATTATGTGATCGATTTATTGATAGTTCTCTTGCATATCAGGGCTATGCAAGGGGCCTTGGCATTGATGAAGTTTACTCTATAAACAGCTTTGCGATTGAAGGCATGATGCCTGAACTGACGCTGTATTTTGATATTGAACCGGAGGCCGGGCTGGATCGAATCAATCAGCATATAGGACGGGAAGTGAACCGCCTGGACCTGGAAAAGCTCGACTTTCACCACAAAGTGCGGGAAGGCTATTTGAAGCTAATGGAGCTTTACCCGGAGCGCATCTTTAAAATCGATGCTTCGAGGCCATTGGAGGAAGTGTATCAGCAGGCGGAGAGCAAGCTGAAAGAACTACTATAAAAATTCGCCTTAAAGATCATATTTCTTTAAGGCTTTTTTAATAAGCTTGCCAGTCAGTTTTCAAAATAATTTTTCCGGTATTCCCTTAATATCTGCTTGAAGATAAAATAATTGATATAATAAAAGTAAGATAAAACGGATTAAAAACTTGTAAAGGGGATGGGCTTATGAAATTAATTCTGGCAGTCATTCAAGATCAGGACAGCAATAAGCTAATGAATGCGTTGGTTGACAATAATTTTCGTGCGACAAAATTGGCCAGTACTGGCGGATTTTTGAAATCAGGCAATACAACGTTCATGATCGGGACAGAGGATATTCGTGTGGAGAGAGCCCTGCAGATTATTAAGGAAAATTGCAGAGCAAGAGACCAGCTGGTAGCACCTGTATCGCCAATGGGCGGAAATGCTGATTCTTATGTACCTTACCCTGTAGAAGTTGAAGTTGGCGGTGCGACGGTATTTGTCCTGCCAGTTGAACAATTCCATCATTTTTAATAAATTCAAAGGGACCTTAATGCCCTTTGCGGAGGATTAGGTATGAAAATTAATCAAGAACTTCGGCTCAAGATGGAAAATGTCCGCAATGAGCAGAAGCAGGCGGCTGGGAACGGCGTTAAATTTTCCGAAATGGTGCAAAGGCAGGACCAGAAAATGCAGGCTTCTCAGCTTCAGGGGCTGTTAAAGGATATCGATGCCGCTGGAGAACGGCTTGCCCGCTCCAGAACATTTAAGGATTTAGCCAAATTTAAAACGCTTGTAAAGCGGTTTGTGAAGGAAGCCGTTGACTTTGGGATGGAGCTGAAGCAATCGCACAGCTGGAACCAGCATGGACAGGGCCGGTCTCTGAAAGTGGTAGAAACGGTTGATGAAAAGCTATCAGAGCTGGCGGATGAACTAATGAAAAAAGAAGAATCATCTATCGATATACTGGGGAAAGTCGGCGAGATTAAAGGACTTTTAATAAATATATATATGTAAGTGAGTGATTATTGTGGGAAAAACGTGGGAACAGCTGGAAGCCATACAGCCAGTTGTATTAAAAATGTTTAAAAATAGCATAGAGAAGGATCGGCTGGCCCACGCCTACTTATTTGAAGGGATGAAGGGAACGGGAAAGCGGGAAGCAAGCATGCTTTTGGCGAAAAGCCGATTCTGTCTTAAACCGTTTGATGGGTATGTTCCATGTGAAACATGTTCAAACTGTAAGAGGATTAACAGCGGCAATCACCCTGATGTTCATATCCTCGAGCCGGACGGGCTTTCTATCAAAAAAAGTCAGATTCAAAGCCTGCAGGAAGAGTTTTCAAAGACCGGGGTGGAATCAAAGCGCAAGCTTTATGTGATTGTGCATGCTGACAGAATGACTGTTAACGCTGCCAACAGTTTGCTTAAATTTCTGGAGGAACCCCATTCAGAGACGACCGCTGTGCTGATTACCGAGCAGTCGCAGCAGATGCTTCCTACTATTTTATCCCGCTGCCAGACCATTTCATTTAAACCATTATCTCCTGCAGAAATGATTCAGCAATTAAAAAATAATGGAGTGGATCCTGCCCAGGCACCATTACTTGCACAAATTACCAATAATTTGAATGAGGCTTTGCAATATAGTTCTGATGATTGGTTTGTACAAGCACAAAAAATAGTGTTAAAATTATATGAAGTGGTGAAGAAGAATCCGCTTGAGGCGATGGTTGCCCTGCAGGAGGATTGGTTCTTGCACTTTAAAGAAAAAGAGCAGATTGATCGCGGCTTGGATCTATTACTTCTTATTTTTAAAGATTTACTATATATTCAGCTTGGGAAACAAGACCAGGTTGTCCATCTGAACGAACGAAATCGTTTAGAGCAGTTTGCACTGCAATCTTCTACAAAGCGTCTGACGGAACAGATGACGGCTGTTTTGGAAGCCAAAAGAAAATTACAGGCAAATATGAATCCGCAGCTGTTGATGGAACAGCTTGTGCTAAAATTGCAGGAGGGATCTTCCTTTGTATGATGTAGTAGGAGTGCGCTTTAAAAAAGCGGGCAAGATTTATTATTTTGATCCCGGAGATCTCTCAATACAAAAGGATGACTTTGTCATTGTCGAAACTGTCCGAGGCGTAGAATACGGAAAAGTGGTAATTGCCCCGAAGCAGGTCGATGAGCATGATGTTGTCCTTCCATTAAAAAAGGTTCTTCGTATTGCAGATCAAAAGGATCGCATGATTGTCGAGGAGAACAAGCAGGCTGCCAAAGAAGCATACGAGGTCTGCTGTGAAAAGGTCCATACACATCAGCTTGATATGAAGCTGGTCGATGTTGAATATACATTTGACCGAAATAAGGTCATTTTCTACTTTACGGCTGATGGCCGGGTTGATTTCCGCGAGCTTGTCAAAGACCTCGCAGCCATCTTCCGCACAAGGATAGAACTTCGCCAAATTGGTGTGAGGGATGAAGCAAAAATGCTGGGCGGAATTGGTCCATGTGGAAGAATGCTCTGCTGTTCCACCTTCCTTGGTGACTTTGATCCCGTATCCATCAAAATGGCAAAGGACCAGAATCTTTCGTTGAACCCAACGAAAATATCAGGTTTGTGCGGACGCTTAATGTGCTGCCTGAAGTATGAAAATGATGAGTACGAAGCAGCAAAAGAACAGCTTCCTGACCTTGGGGAATGGATTCAGACCCCTGATGGAGCTGGAAAAGTGGTAGGCTTGAATATATTGGAGCGTGTTCTGCAGGTTGATGTAAAAGAAGCGGAGCGCGTCCTCGAATATACACTGGATGAAATTTTAAAACAAGGTGCTGTATCAGTTCAGTCCACAGATTAAGAGGTGGAAGTCGTGGATAAAAAAGAAATCTTTGACTCAGTGAGTAATATGGAAACCCAAATTGGAGAGTTATATCAGCAGCTTGGTGAGTTAAAGCAGCATTTGGCAGAAATACTTGAAGAGAATAACTCTTTAAAGCTGGAAAATGAACATTTAAGACGTCATTTAGACATATCTGCAGAAAAGGAAAGTACATCGGTGAAAAAAGGCAAGTCAGAGCAGTCTGCCGATGCGGCTGATGATGATAAGGTAATTGATATTGGAGAAGGCTATGATAACCTTGCCCGCCTTTATCAGGAAGGCTTTCACATTTGCAATCTCCATTTCGGCAGCCCTCGAAAAGAGGGAGACTGTCTGTTTTGCTTGTCTTTCCTGAATAAGAAGTAAATTTTAGCCTTCCTGATGATAGGAAGGCTATTTTTCCATAGAAGCAAAGAATCAGAGAAGCATGGAGGATCAAGAATGGATTTTTTAAAAGAAGGGGAACGGCTTGACTATTTGCTGGCTGAAGATATGAGAATTATTCAAAGTCCGGCCGTTTTTTCTTTTTCACTGGATGCTGTCCTGCTGGCCCGGTTTGTATATGTACCAATTCAAAAAGGCAATCTCATTGATTTGTGCAGCGGAAATGGCGTGATTCCGCTTTTTTTAAGCACACGAACAAAGGGAGTCATTACAGGTGTCGAGATTCAGGAGCGTTTGCATGATATGGCGGTTAGAAGCATTGAATACAATAAGCTTCAAGACCGGATTAAGATGATTCACGGGGATATTAAAGAAATCCATCAGGTTTTAGGATATGGAAAATTTGATGTTGTGACCTGCAACCCGCCTTATTTCCCTACTCCTTCCCGGGAGGAAATCAATGAGAATGAACATTTGGCGATAGCCCGCCATGAAATCCTATGTACACTGGAGGATGCGATTAAAGCGTCAAGCGGGCTTGCGAGACAGGGCGGAAAGGTAGCATTTGTGCACAGGCCGGGAAGGTTCCTGGATATTGTCACGCTCATGCGCAAGTATAAGCTTGAGCCAAAAAGGGTGCAATTCGTCTATCCGAAGGCTGGAAAAGAAGCGAACATTCTGCTTATTGAGGCAGTAAAAAATGGCAATCCGGACCTGAAAATTCTGCCTCCTTTATTTGTATATAATGAAGAAAATGAATACACACCTGAAATGAGAGAGATTTTATATGGAGAATAGCTATTATTTTTATGTTCTCCATTGCCGTGATGGCAGCTTATATGCAGGCTACACTAATGATCTTGAAAGACGGGTGAAGGCCCATAATGAAGGAAAAGGGGCCAAGTATACAAGGGGCAGGGGACCGGTGGAGCTGGTCTTCTCCCGCTCTTTTTTGGAAAAAGGCGAAGCGATGAGAGCAGAATATGAATTTAAGCAATGGTCCAGGAAAAAGAAGGATGAGTTTTTAATGAAAGAGACGGGTGGTACATATGTGGCAGCAAAAAAGCTTTGAACATGAAGAAACAAAAGGAATTCTATATTTAGTCCCGACTCCGATCGGCAATCTGGAAGACATGAGCTTCCGAGCAGTAAGAATCCTGAAAGAAGCTGACTATATCGCAGCGGAGGATACACGCAATACGAAGAAGCTCTGCAATCATTTTGAAATCGCCACACCCATCATCAGCTATCATGAACATAATAAGGAGGCAAGCGGACAGAAGCTGCTTGAGAAAGTGGCCAATGGCGCAAAGATTGCCCTTGTCAGTGATGCAGGAATGCCTGCAATTTCAGACCCGGGCTTTGATCTTGTAGTGGCGGCTGCTGAAGAAAAGCTGACAGTGGTCCCGCTTCCTGGTGCGAATGCTGCCCTGACCGGACTGATTGCTTCCGGCATTGATACTCAGCCTTTTTATTTCTACGGATTCCTGAACAGACAGAAAAAACATAAGAAACAGGAGCTGGAGAATCTCTCAAAACTTTCGGCAACCATCATCTTATATGAAGCTCCCCACCGTCTGAAGGAAACTCTCTCGCTGATGTCGGATATTATGGGAAACAGGAATATCGCGTTATGCCGCGAACTGACGAAGAAATATGAAGAGTTTATCCGGGGAACTGTAGCAGAAGCAATGGAATGGGCTTCGAACGGCGAGGTAAGAGGAGAATTTGTGATTATTATTGAAGGAACTTCCGAGGCTGTTCAGGATGAAGAAACTGACTGGTGGGAGGATCTCCCGGTTGAAGATCATGTTAGACATTATATAGAAGAAACTGGACTCTCGAGCAAAGAAGCCATTAAGCAAACGGCAAAAGACCGGGGATTAAATAAGCGGGATGTTTACCATGCTTATCATATTGAGGAATAAAAAAAGCTTCTCACATGCGTGAGAAGCTTTTCTTCATTCTTATTTTGCTAATTCAAAAGTGTTTTGAATTTCTTTTAACAGCTGTTCTGCACCGTCACGGCTTAGAATTAACTTGCCGTTAGCTAAAGAGATATTTTCATCAGATACTTCCCCAGTAACCTGGCAAGTCATGTTTGGCTTGTACTTTTTAAGGATGATTCTTTCGTCATCTACGTAGATTTCCAAAGCGTCCTTTTCGGCAATTCCAAGTGTACGTCTTAATTCGATAGGGATAACTACACGGCCAAGCTCATCAACCTTACGAACAATACCTGTGGATTTCATAATAAAAGTCTCCTCTCAAATCTCCAATAATATTTTTCTCTATCTATGTTGTTTCGTCATTATTCGACAAAATCTTTATTACATTTATAATACCAGCCATTCCCATATACGTCAATTACTTTATTTTCAATTCAAATAGAAAATTTTGGGATGTCAATTGAAGTGTTGATATAACAACGTTTTTATAAAAATAAAGAAGGTTTAATATAGAAAGGGGAAAGAATCACTCAAAAAGTAGTAATATGACTCATTTCGACATTTCGACAAAATTCTACAATGATTATACTTTTGCAATAATAATATTCGAAAGTTAGTTTCCTTTTTTAGGGATAGAAAATAAAAAAATTTAATTTAGAAGAATCCTGCCATCCCTTTCTGTTGCACAATTTCAAGTTTTTAGGTATATTTTGATGGTATAAGAGGTTATGCTGACGAATATAACTTCTTGTGAAATATCGATATAGCAGGCCCAATAACGGCACGATTTTCTGATTAATACTCTCGTCCAAATTGGGCGGGATTTTTTAGTATCCATTATGAGTAAGCCAAAAGCATAGCTGCATATATGCATCCCATGCTTTCTTAAAAATGAGGGAGGGAATCTTGTGGAGGACAAATTAAAGACGTTTTATTTAACCACTCCAATTTATTATCCTAGCGGAAATTTACATATAGGGCATGCCTATACAACTGTTGCCGGTGATGCAATGGCGCGCTACAAGCGTATGCGCGGCTTTGACGTTATGTACCTGACGGGAACGGATGAACATGGACAGAAGATACAGGAGAAAGCAGAAGAAAAAGGAGTAACACCGCAGCAGTACGTAGATGAAATTGTTGCCGGTATCCAGGATCTTTGGAAGAAGCTTGATATTTCCTATGATGACTTTATCCGTACTACTCAAGACAGACATAAGCAGATCGTAGAAAAAATCTTTGCTCAGCTTGTGGAACAGGGCGATATTTATCTTGGTGAATATGAGGGCTGGTATTGTACGCCATGTGAGTCTTATTACACAGAACGACAGCTTGTGGATGGAAACTGCCCTGACTGCGGACGTCCAGTTCATAAAGTAAAAGAAGAATCCTATTTCTTTAAGGTAAGCAAGTACGCTGACAGGCTGCTGCAGTATTATGAAGAAAACCCATCTTTCATACAGCCTGAATCCCGCAAAAATGAAATGATCAATAACTTCATTAAACCGGGCCTCGAGGATTTGGCGGTATCCAGGACCACTTTTGACTGGGGAGTGAAAGTGCCGAGCAATCCTAAGCATGTTGTTTATGTATGGATCGACGCACTATCAAATTACATCACAGCGCTTGGCTATGGAACCGATGATGATTCCAAGTATCTGAACTATTGGCCTGCTGATGTACACCTGGTTGGGAAGGAAATTGTGCGCTTCCATACGATTTACTGGCCAATCATGCTGATGGCATTGGATCTGCCTCTTCCTAAAAAGGTGTTTGCTCATGGCTGGCTTTTGATGAAGGACGGCAAAATGTCCAAATCAAAAGGAAATGTAGTGGATCCTGTTACCCTTATCGACCGTTATGGTCTGGATGCACTTCGCTATTACCTGCTTCGCGAAGTGCCATTCGGCGCAGACGGAGTGTTTACGCCAGAAGGTTTTGTGGAAAGAATCAACTTTGATCTTGCCAATGATTTAGGAAACCTTTTAAACCGGACGATTGCGATGGTTAATAAATATTTTGACGGTGTCATTCCGGCATATAAAGATTCAGACGGAGAGTTTGACCAGCAGCTGCTGCAAATGAACCGTGAGACGGTTTCCAAGTATGAGGAAACAATGGAAAAAATGGAATTCTCTGTTGCCCTTTCGGCAGTCTGGCAGCTTGTCAGCAGAACGAATAAATATATAGATGAAACGCAGCCTTGGGCACTTGCCAAAGAGGAAGAGAAAAGGGAAGATCTTGCGAGTGTGATGGCCCATCTGGCGGAATCCCTGCGCAGAATCGCGGTACTTCTGCAGCCATTCCTGACACGTACGCCGAAAGAAGTCTTCTCACAGCTGAATGTAAACGAAGAAGGATTAACATCTTGGGAAAGCCTTGAAACATTCGGTCTTATTCCTGAAGGCACAAAAGTATTAAAGGGAGAACCGATCTTTCCTCGCCTGGATATTAATGAAGAAGTCGAGTTCATTAAAACTAAGATGCAGGGATCTGCTCCTAAAGAAGAAGCAAAGCCGGAAGCAAAAGCAGAGGAAAAGCCGGATAGTGAGGAAATCACAATCGATGACTTTATGAAGGTCGATTTAAGAGTGGCTCAGGTCATTCAGGCTGAACCGGTCAAAAAAGCTGATAAGCTCTTAAAATTACAGCTGGATCTTGGCTATGAAAAACGCCAGGTCGTTTCCGGGATTGCCAAATTCTATAAGCCGGAAGACCTGGTCGGCAGAAAAGTCATCTGCGTAACCAACTTGAAGCCTGTTAAACTTCGCGGCGAGCTTTCAGAAGGAATGATTTTAGCAGGAGGAAAAGACGGGGAACTTTCACTTGCCACTATCGCTGAATCTCTTCCATTGGGTGCAAGGGTAAAATAATATTATTGATTTCTCCTGTTAAACATAAAAACATAGAAGTGTTAAGCGTATACCGTGGGCATTTCTATGTTTTTTATTTTTGGAAAAAAATATTCTTAGAAAGTAATTTCTGGTGATTTTATTAAATTTGAACCATTCTGCTAACACATTATTTTTGTTACATTGCTGACATAATAGTAATAGAAAAATAATATGAAGAAAAAGGAGTTTTTTGATGTTTTTCGACACACACGCACACCTTAATGCCGAACAATATAACGAAGATTTACAAGAGGTGATTGACCGGGCTCTGAATGAAGGAATTTCCAACATCGTGGTCGTTGGGTTTGACCGTCCAACGATTGAGAAAGCAATGGAGCTGACTGAGAAATACGATTTCATCTACACAAGTGTAGGATGGCATCCGGTTGATGCCATCGATATGACAGAGGATGATCTTCAGTGGATTGAAGAGCTTTCCAGCCATCCAAAAGTGGTTGCACTGGGAGAAATGGGCCTGGATTATTATTGGGACAAGTCACCAAAGGATATTCAGCAGGAAGTCTTCCGAAAGCAGATCCGTCTGGCGAAAAAAGTTAAGCTTCCCATCGTTATCCATAACCGTGATGCAACAGCCGATATAGTCGAAATCCTTAAGGAAGAAGGAGCGGGGGAAGTAGGCGGCATCATGCATTGCTTTAGTGGCAGCGCTGAAATTGCCAAAGAGTGTGTGGATATGAACTTTTTTATTTCACTTGGAGGTCCGGTGACATTCAAGAATGCAAAGAAGCCAAAAGAAGTAGCCGATGTTATTCCGCTTGAAAAGCTATTAATTGAAACAGATTGTCCCTATCTTACCCCTCATCCATTCAGAGGAAAGCGGAATGAACCTAGTTATGTCAAGCTAGTTGCAGAGCAGATTGCAGAAATAAAAGGACTTTCGGTAGAAGAAGTTGCACAAGCAACCACAGAAAATGCAAAAAAATTATTCGGCATAAACTGATATCTCTTTTTGTCGAAACCTGTGGGAGCTTGTCCAAATTTTTTCTGATTCTAAAAAGTTCTACATGTCTCCTTCTTCTCATAGGATAACCATGTCGATAAGTCTCTCTTTCCTTTCTCCTGTTTTTTTTGCATAATAGGAAATACGTTTACGAGAGGGCTTGCCATTTACTAGAAAAGCGGAAGCTGGACAGTTAGATAAAGGAGCTGTTCTAGCACTCCTGCCGATCGAGCGGAGGGCGTTTTCTGCTAGTTGAGGAGCGTGACAGAAAGAGAACCGGTTTGAGGACTCCCCGGATCGCTCCCGATTGCTGAACGCCTGGTCGGCAGAAAATAAGGGATTACCCAAAAGACATAAAAATCCCTAAATCAAAAAAAGAAGGATTTTTCAGATGAGTGTGGAAAAGTATAAATCCAAGGCAAGCATCATCGAAAACGGGGCATTTGCAAGAAGGCATGCATAGAGAGGAGCTGTCTTTCATACATAGAGATAGAGTGCAGTTCTATGGATTCAGGCAATCATAGCCCGATGCCTGCATTCAGCCAGCCTTTCGGAAGCTGGAAAATTGAAAGAGTTGACAGTCGGCAAGATACTCTATATAATCACTCCGAGAGAAAAGGAGGCGTTTTTCATCGTAATTCAAAACATGAAAAACCTGTTATCCAAGTCTTTGAGTAAAAAGAAATTGGCCATTTTTTCTGCTAGTTTAGTAGTCTTTGCTGCTGCCTGCGGTTTCATTGCATATGAAACGACAAAGAAAACAGTAGCACTGACGATAGAAGGCCAAGAGAAAGTCATCAAAACGCATGCATCAACGATTCAAGATATATTCGATGATCTAGATATTTCACTTCGCTCAGAAGATTATGTGTTTCCCTCGGTAAACACAGAGGTTAAGGACAATACAGAAATTGTCTATGAACCGGCTAAACAGGTGAACGTTGTAACCGATAACGAGAAGAAAACGATTTGGACGGCTGCAAAGACGGTCGGGGACGTATTAAAAGAACAGAATATTACTCTGACTGAACATGATAAGGTTCAGCCAAAGCCAGAGGATAAAATTAAAAGCAACCTTGAAATTCAAGTAGAGAAAGCATTCGCTTTAACGCTTAATAATGGCGGTAAAGAGAAGCAGGTTTGGTCAACTTCGACTACGGTCGCTGACTTTTTATCACAGCAGGGAATCAAGATCAATGATTTAGACCGTGTTGAACCAAAGTTGGAAGAGACAGTCAAAGCCAATGACATCATAAAAGTCATTCGAGTTGAAAAAGTCACCGATGTAGTGGAAGAACCAATTAATTTCGCAGTTGTGACAAAGAAAGATAATAGCTTGGCTAAAGGCTCTGAAAAGGTGATGAATGCTGGAAAAGAAGGCATTAAGGCGAAAGAATTTGAAGTCGTCCTGGAGAATGGCAAGGAAGTTTCCAGAAAGCTGATCAGTGAAAAGCAAGTGAAAGAAAAGCAGGATAAAGTCGTTGCTGTCGGAACAAAGGTAGCTGCAGCAACACAGGTCGTTTCCCGCGGAACAAGCAGCAAGGCAAGCGGAAAAGAAATATATGTATCGTCAACAGCCTATACGGCCAATTGCAGCGGATGCTCAGGCAAAACTGCTACTGGCTTGGATCTGCGTGCCAATCCGGGTGCTAAGGTCATAGCTGTTGATCCAAGTGTCATTCCCCTTGGAACAAAGGTCTATGTTGAAGGCTATGGCTATGCTGTTGCAGCAGATACAGGCGGCGCGATCCGTGGAAACAAAATCGATGTATTCTTCTCCTCCAAATCAGAAGCTTACAAGTGGGGAAGAAAAACCGTAAAGATTAAAATACTGAACTAATTTTTGTGATGCAGGGGCTTCCCCTGCATTTTTTATTTCATTGCAGAGAAGGTTAATAATTAACATTTTTCATTTCTCAGCTGCATCATATATAATAAGAACTATTCTTTATTACTATATTCTTCTTACATCTATTTAGACGAATTACATTACAGAAATGTTTCAAGTTTTTTTCAATTTTTTTATATTTTATTTTTTCTGGAGGAAGTATGAAAATCAAAGAAATTATTGTTGTAGAAGGCAAGGATGATACAGCGGCGATCAAAAGAGCCCTGGATGCCGATACAATTGAAACCAATGGATCTGCCATTAATCAGGAAACCATTGAAAAAATAAAGCTTGCCCAGAAGACCAGAGGGGTAATCGTATTCACAGACCCGGACTTTCCCGGCCAAAAAATCCGGAATACGATCACCAATGATGTACCCGGATGCAAGCATGCCTTTATAGAAAAAGCGGATGCTCTTCATAAGCATGGCAGAGGAGTGGGAGTTGAGCATGCATCGCCTGAAATGATCCGTCAGGCATTACAGGACGCACAGGTTATGCAGGAAACCTATGAAGAAACCATTACCCAGGAAGATCTGGTAACCGCAGGCCTGATTGGCGGAGAAGGCGCCAAGGAAAGAAGAGAAAAGCTTGGCAGACTTCTCAAAATCGGCTACACAAACGGCAAGCAGCTTCATAAGCGCTTAATGATGTTTCAGATCAGCCAGAAAGACTTTGCTGAGGCAATCGAAGCTATTCGCAAGGAGGAACAAAATGCATAAAGATATTGCAACACCAGCCAGAACACGGGCGATTTTGGATAAGTACGGATTTTCTTTTAAGAAAAGCCTGGGACAGAACTTTTTGATCGATACAAATATTCTAAGGAGAATTGTCGATCATGCGGATTTATCGGAAGAGTCGGGCGCCATTGAAATAGGCCCTGGAATTGGCGCATTGACTGAACAGCTGGCCCGGAGAAGCAAAAAGGTACTTGCTTTTGAAATTGACCAGCGGCTGCTTCCTATTTTAGAGGAAACTTTATCGCCATATCCCCATGTATCCATCATCAATGAAGATGTATTAAAGGCAGATGTTAAGACAGCGATTGAACAGGAATTTGAAGGCGTTGACGATATTATGGTTGTCGCCAACCTTCCGTATTATGTTACAACGCCGATTATCATGAAACTGCTCGAGGACAAGCTTCCGATCAGAGGAATCGTCTGTATGCTCCAGAAAGAGGTAGCAGACAGAATATCAGCCCGTCCTGGAACGAAAGAGTACGGCTCACTCTCCATTGCTGTCCAGTACTATACAGAGGCTGAAACGGCCATGATCGTGCCGAAGACGGTCTTTGTTCCGCAGCCGAATGTGGATTCAGCCGTCATTAAACTGACAAAGCGTAAAGAGCCTGCAGTGGCGGTGAAAAGTGAATCTTTCTTTTTCCAGGTGACAAAAGCAAGCTTTGCACAAAGGCGCAAGACTCTGCTGAATAATTTAACAAGCCAGCTTCCTGAAGGAAAACAAAAGAAGGAACAGATTCTCTCCGCTCTCGAACAAGCCAATGTCGAGCCGGGCAGAAGAGGGGAAACTCTATCCATCGAAGAATTTGCCCGCTTGAGCGATGCCCTGCTGCCGCATTTTTCATAAAAAATGAAGCCCTGCTGAAAACAGCGGGCTTTTTTTCTGCCTCAAATTTTGAACGTAAATAACTGACTAGCACCACAAACGCCCGTCAGCTTCTTCATCACACGAATAAAAGCATAGCTTTTAGGAGGAGCTTCTGCCCCCTCGAGGAGTCAGTGGCGGGCAAGGCTTTTCCGCTTTTCTAATTCTACGCACATGTTTATAGACGAATGCATAATTTATGACATAAATATTAAATCACAAACAAGAGACCAGAAGCAGCCCGCGTATACCCTCGGGCAATTGGAGTGACGACATTGACTATAAATACGATGGATATCGTCGGAAGAATTTCGTATCACTGTGATATTTTATTCCGCGTGATTGATATTAAAGAACAGGGCGGCAAAAAAGTGGCCATATTATTCGGAGAGGATATCCGTCTCGTTGCGGATGCTCCCTGTGAGGATTTAATCGTCATTAACCAGGCGCAGCGGATAAAGCTTGAGCAGGAGTATAGGTCGCTTGAGGAACAGTCTTTCCAGCTGTTCCGGCAGGACCTGGCTCTTTTGAGAGAGAAGCAGGAGTATGAGGTGACTGACGGCTACAGCAAGACGCTTAATTATTTTCAGATACCAGGCAGGGTGCTTCATCTGGATGGTGATCCCTCTTATTTAAAGAAATGCTTAAATGTCTATGAAAAAATAGGCATACCCGTAACTGGAATTCATTGCAATGAAAAGGAAATGCCGATGAAAATCGGACAGCTCATCGACCATTACAGGCCTGATATCCTGGTTGTAACAGGTCATGATGCCTATTCAAAGGCAAAGGGAAAGAAATCGGATATCAATGCTTACAGGCACTCCAGGGAATTTGTACAGACGGTGAGGGAAGCGCGAAAAAAAATACCGCACCTTGATCAGCTTGTCATATTTGCCGGAGCATGTCAGTCCCATTTCGAATCGCTGATCCACGCTGGCGCAAACTTTGCCAGTTCTCCTTCCAGGGTGAATATCCATGCCCTTGACCCTGTGTACATTGTTGCGAAAGTCAGCCTTACTCCATTTATGGAAAGAATCAATTTATGGGATATCTTAAGAAATACATTAACAGGTGAAAAGGGACTTGGAGGAATTGAAACCAGGGGAGTCCTAAGAACGGGAATGCCTTATAATGACGATGATTTAAACGAATCCTAACCAGCAGGCCGTTTGCGTATTATAGCGGCTTGTTTTTTTATGCTTTCTCCCAAAAAATTAGATTTGTTAAGCATTTTTCGAGGAATTTCGCAGGTGAAGTTTGACTATTTCCCAGGTAATGTAGTGCAGTCTGGTAAGGCTTTCAAAAAACTATACATAATCCTTGCCATTTAAGGAAATCCTAAAATTGTTGAAAATTAGAAGAAAAAGTAGAAAAAAACATATTGACATTTATTTTTAAACACTGTTATAATTTATATTTTTGTTTGACAGTATTGTGTCAGTGTGATATACTTAACATAGTGAGGTGGACCGAATGGCAAAAACATTATCAGATATTAAAAAAGCTCTTGATTCAAATCTTGGGAAGAGGCTCCTGCTAAAAGCAAATGGCGGGCGCAGAAAGACCATTGAACGCTCAGGGGTTCTGGCAGAAACGTATCCTTCAGTATTTGTGATTGAGTTAGATCAGGATGAAAATGCATTTGAACGGGTATCTTACAGCTATGCAGATGTTTTAACAGAAACGGTTCAAATTACATTCTATGAAGACACATCAGGACAAGTTGCTTTAAGCTAATATATATGACAGGGCGGTGAACAAATTGTTTACTGCTTTTTGTTTGCCTTTTTTAGAGCTTCCAGCGCAAGCAGCCTACCCCCTCGAGGTGTCGGGGTACGCGCCATAGAAGGGCCTCCTTAGATACCAACGGTTGTTCCTGAGACGCTTGTGATTTTCTTAATGAATAAAGGGCCTTTTTCACATACTATACATACCGCAGTGCGAAAGGGGATGTTAATGTTGGGCAGAAGACGGGGCGTTATGTCAGATGGTTTAAAAGAAGAGATTGCGAAAGAGCTTGGCTTTTATGATGTGGTCCAAAAGGAAGGCTGGGGCGGCATCCGGGCCAAAGATGCCGGCAATATGGTTAAGCGGGCTATCGAAATCGCGCAGCAGAACCTTCCTAACAAATAGCATTCGCACAGATTATGTTTAAGCATTAATATGCACTGCGTCAGCCGAAGCCTATGCTTCGGCTTTTCCTTTTATCGAATAGTGTTAACCCTTATATTCCAAGCCATTGCGCTTTTCTGTCTAATTTGTGGTAAAATAGGACAAAAAATGGAGACGCTCTAGAAGAAAAGCACAATACTGCCGCTTATTGCCGGCTAAAAAAAAGTCAATACTGAATGAGGTATGGCTTTCCCTGCAGAATGAGCCGGCTGGCCAAAGTGCTCCGCTTGTGGAGCTGGACAGGAGTCCGATTTATAGGAAAGAAGTAGGTGGAAATGTTGAAGGTCATGGTTAAGGCGCCTGCTAAGATCAATTTGTCATTAGATGTTTTACATAAACGGGAAGATGGCTATCATGAAGTGGAAATGATAATGACAACGATTGATTTGGCAGACCGCCTGGAATTAACACTTTTAGATAAAGATGAGATAAAGATTGTCTCTCATAACCGTTTTGTTCCGGATGATCAGAGGAATTTGGCATATCAGGCTGCACACCTTCTTAAGGAACGGTTTCAAGTGAAAAAAGGTGTGTCCATTACAATAGAAAAGGCAATACCGGTTGCTGCGGGACTTGCTGGGGGCAGCAGTGATGCAGCGGCAGCTCTAAGAGGCCTTAACAAGCTGTGGGATTTGGGGCTTTCATTGGATGAGCTTGCCGAAATCGGGACGGAAATCGGTTCTGATGTTTCTTTTTGTGTTTACGGCGGAACAGCTTTAGCTAGAGGAAGAGGGGAAAAGATTCAGCAGCTTCCTGCTCCTCCTACCTGCTGGGTCATACTGGCTAAGCCGTTCATCGGCGTATCGACTGCTGATGTTTATAGAAGACTGGATGTAGATCAGGTACAGCATCCGAATACTGCAGGAATGGTCGAAGCGATAAATGCGGGCAGCTATGATCATGTCTGCCGGAACATGGGGAATGTTCTGGAGGATGTAACACTAAATATGCATCCCGAGGTGCTGCAGATAAAAGACCAGATGAAACGATTTGGTGCGGATGCTGTTCTGATGAGCGGCAGTGGACCGACCGTGTTTGGACTTGTGCATCATGATTCAAGAATGCATCGGATTTATAATGGCCTTAGAGGGTTTTGCGATCAGGTTTTTGCGGTCAGAATGCTCGGAGATAGACATAAGCTTGATTAAATCCGTATATTAATGGTATATTATCGTTAAAATATTCGGATTTAAATGGGGGTTCCACAATGAAATTTCGCAGAAGCGAACGGTTGATAGATATGACCAATTATTTATTGAACCATCCGCGTCAGCTGGTATCCTTAACTTTCTTTTCAGAAAGGTATGGTTCTGCCAAGTC
Source organism: Cytobacillus sp. BC1816 (assembly GCF_051353635.1). Lineage (NCBI taxonomy): Bacteria > Bacillati > Bacillota > Bacilli > Caryophanales > Bacillaceae > Cytobacillus > Cytobacillus sp. BC1816. The sequence goes on from NZ_CP195611.1 coordinate 56,773, forward strand.
TTCGATCAGTGAAGATCTCACCATCATTAAAGAAACATTTGAGCAAAGAGGAATAGGCACGCTGCAAACTGTTTCCGGAGCAGCAGGAGGCGTAAAGTTTCATGTTAAAGTAACAGATGATGAAGCCCGGCCATTTGTAGATGAGCTCTGCAGCTTAATTGCCAGTCCGGAAAGGCTTCTTCCCGGCGGCTATCTTTATATGACTGACATCCTTGGAGATCCATTAATTGTACAGCGTGCAGGAAGGCTTTTTGCCTCAGCCTTTGCAGATAAGCCCGTTGATGTAGTCATGACGGTAGCTACAAAAGGAATTCCGCTTGCTTATGCTGCCGCCAACTATCTCAATGTGCCGGTGGTCATCGTCAGACGGGACAGCAAGGTGACAGAAGGATCCACGGTAAGCATTAACTATGTGTCAGGTTCTGCGAAAAGGATTCAGACCATGGTTCTTTCAAAAAGAAGCCTGGCAGAAGGATCCAATGTCTTAATCATTGACGATTTTATGAAAGCTGGCGGAACGGTTAATGGAATGGTCAGCATGCTGGAAGAATTCAAAGCAAACCTCGCGGGCATTGCTGTCCTGGTCGAGGCGGAAAAAGCAGAAGAACGGCTGGTTGATGAGTACCTTTCTCTAGTGCGTCTATCTGATGTTGATGTGAGGGAAAAGAAAATCAATGTAAGTGAAGGCAACTATTTTAAAAAATAATCATATTTTTTAGGGGGAGAATTCATGAAAGTCATTCAAACGAATCAGGCTCCGGCAGCAATTGGGCCATATTCTCAGGGGATTACTGTAAATAACCTATTCTATAGCTCAGGGCAAATTCCGCTTACGGCTGAAGGGGTTATGGTAGATGGGGATGTAAAAGAACAGACCCATCAGGTTTTTAAAAACCTTCAGGCAGTGCTTGAAGAAGCGGGTGCGTCATTAAATACAGTGGTAAAGGCAACGGTGTTTATCAAGGACATGAACGAGTTTGCAGCCATCAATGAAGTATATGGGGAATATTTCAGCACACACAAGCCTGCGCGCTCCTGTGTGGAAGTGGCACGCCTTCCAAAGGATGCATTGGTTGAAATTGAAGTAGTGGCCCTCGTCAAATAAATAACCGCATTTATTTCGCTCGTTCATGTGAACGGGCGTTTTTTATTACAGAAAAATGCTTTAACAGACAATGTTTTACTTTGAACAAAATATTCAAAAAATATTTTTTATCTAAGAAGGAGATTCAGGAAATATGTTGAATTTATACAATTAGGATTATATCTTCTCGAAAAGGTGGTGAACAGAATGGAAGTGACAGACGTAAGATTACGCCGCGTTAACACGGATGGACGAATGAGGGCAATCGCATCTATTACGCTTGATCATGAATTTGTTGTTCATGATATTCGTGTGATCGATGGGAATAATGGCTTATTTGTAGCTATGCCGAGCAAACGTACTCCGGATGGGGAGTTTAGAGATATCGCGCACCCGATCAATTCAGGAACGCGCGGTAAAATCCAGGAGGCTGTATTAGCCGAGTACCACCGTTTAGGTGAATTAGAAGTGGAATTTGAAGAAGCCGGTGCTTCCTAAGAAATAGATCAACAAGGGCCTACTACATAAGTAAGGCTCTTTTTTATTTTAGCTGTAAGGAATTCAAGCTCTGAGTCCCCCTGTTACAGGCGGTGCTTAGGGCTTTTTTCTATCTTGTTCATTACCCTGTCTGTAAAAATATTAAACCATTTCTTCAGAAAATACCGTTAATGGGAATGACAAATATATGTACTTTGTCATCATTTCTTGAAATAAGAGCCCATTTAAGATATATTCGTTATGGATAAAAAGGTTAAATTGGAGGCCTGTCAATGTCTAATCGATTCGCGGTCATTTTAGCCGCAGGCCAGGGGACACGAATGAAGTCAAAGCTTTACAAAGTCCTTCACCCTGTATGCGGCAAACCGATGGTTCAACATGTTGTTGATCAAGTTACAAAGCTTAACATAAAAGAAATTGTCACCATTACTGGACATGGAGCGGAAATGGTGGAGCAGCAGCTGGGCTCAATCAGCAAATATGCTCTTCAGGAGGAGCAGCTGGGCACTGCTCATGCCGTTATGCAGGCTCGCGATATGCTTGAAGGCAAAGAGGGCGTGACGCTCGTAGTCTGCGGAGATACACCGCTCATCAAACATGAAACAATGGAAGCGCTTTTCAAGCATCATGAAGAGCTATCTGCCAAAGCGACTATTTTAACAGCCCATGCGGAAAATCCATTCGGATATGGACGCGTGATCCGAAATGACATGGGGATGGTTGAAAAAATCGTTGAACAGAAAGATGCTTCCGAGGAAGAAAGAAAGATAAAAGAAATCAATACTGGGACCTATTGCTTTGATAATAAGGCCTTATTTGAAGCATTAAACAAAGTTACAAATGATAATGTGCAGGGTGAATATTATCTTCCGGATGTGATTGAGATCCTGAAAAATGAAGGCGAAGTCGTTACGGCTTACCAGACGGCTGATTTTGGCGAAACCCTGGGTGTCAATGACCGGGTAGCCTTGTCACAGGCCGAATCCTTCATGAAACAACGGATTAATGAAGAACATATGCGTAATGGCGTTACCATTATCGATCCGTCAAACACGTATATTGGTGCGGATGTGAAAATTGGCTCGGATACAGTTCTTTACCCTGGAACAATCATTTCCGGCAATACAGTCATTGGTTCTGAATGTGAGATTGGACCTCATACAGAGATTTCTGATTGCCATATTGGGGAAGGCACAGTGATCCGCCAGTCTGCTGCACATGACAGCCATATTGGTTCACAAGTGAATATTGGGCCGTTTGCTCACATTCGCCCGCAATCAGATATTCATGATGAAGTGAAAATCGGCAATTTTGTTGAAGTGAAGAAGTCTGTTTTTGGAAAAGGAAGCAAAGCCTCTCACCTGAGCTATATTGGCGATGCAGAAGTAGGAAGAGATGTTAACCTGGGCTGCGGCTCAATCACTGTCAATTATGACGGCAAAAACAAGTACCTGACCAAAATCGAAGATGGTGTTTTTATTGGATGCAACTCCAATCTCGTGGCACCGGTAACGATTGGGGAGGGTGCATATGTGGCAGCAGGATCGACAATTACAGAAGATGTGCCGGGAGAAGCCCTTTCCATTGCCCGTGCACGCCAGGTGAACAAGGAAAACTACACGCAAAAATTAAATATTAAGAAATAAACCGAACTTTCTATATGTAAGAAATAAATCGATGGAGGCCCAAAATGTCAAACCAGTATTTAGATCCAAACTTAAAGGTGTTCAGTTTAAACTCAAACCGCAAGCTAGCTGCAGAAATCGCCAATGTAATTGGTGTGGAGCTTGGTAAATGTTCCGTAACTCGCTTCAGCGACGGCGAAATTCAAATTAACATTGAAGAAAGCATCCGAGGATGCGATGTATATGTAATCCAATCTACAAGCTCTCCTGTTAATGAGCACTTAATGGAGCTTTTAATCATGATCGATGCTCTTAAGCGTGCATCTGCCAAGACCATCAACATCGTAATGCCTTACTATGGCTATGCCCGCCAGGACCGCAAAGCAAGAGCCCGTGAGCCGATTACAGCTAAGCTTGCAGCAAACCTTTTGGAAACTGCTGGTGCAACCCGTGTGATTACACTTGACTTGCATGCGCCGCAAATTCAAGGTTTCTTCGATATTCCGATCGATCATTTAATGGGTGTCCCAATCCTTTCTGATTACTTTAAGAACAAAATGATGGATGCCGACATCGTAATCGTATCCCCAGACCACGGCGGCGTAACACGTGCGCGTAAAATGGCTGATCGCTTAAAAGCGCCGATTGCCATCATTGACAAGCGCCGTCCAAAGCCGAATGTGGCTGAAGTCATGAACATTGTAGGTAACATCGATGGAAAAACTGCCATCTTAATCGACGATATTATAGATACTGCCGGAACGATTACATTAGCAGCAAATGCCCTGATCGAGAACGGTGCATCAGAAGTCTATGCATGCTGTACACACCCGGTTCTATCTGGGCCTGCCATCGAAAGAATTGAAAACTCAACAATCAAAGAATTGGTTGTAACAAACTCAATTACTCTTCCAGAAGAGAAGAAAACAGACAAGATTGTCGAACTTTCCGTAGCACCGCTAATCGGTGAAGCAATCATCCGAGTTCATGAAGAGCAATCCGTCAGCACTTTGTTTGATTGAGCGGTAATTAAATAACTTATCCAGGCTTGCTGTAAAGCAAGCCTGATCTGCGTTCTTTTTCGGATTGTTCTAATCGCTAACTAACTTTAACGAACTGGGCTGATTGGAGCGAAGGGCACTTGATCCTCGAAAATGCATCCGTCTTTTCTTCGTGCGGTGCTAATTCAAGGAAACTTATTCAGTGTCCTGCGGAAGGAGAGGGAGTGAGAGACCCCGCAGGCGAAGCCGAGGAGGCTCTCATTCCTCCCCTCCGGAAAGCAAGTGACCGCAGCAGAAATCAACGGGTAATATTCAAAAGCTTTGACAAAAAATCATAAGGAAAGCCAAAGATAATATAAACCTGAAAAAAACAAAAACGTTTAGACTTCCTCATTTTAGGGCATTTTTTTATATAGACACGACTTTATCGCAGTCTAACGGGCAGTATGACTCCCATTACTAGACTCGAAGGAATAAAAGGCGACTTAGCGGGAGTCAAAATGTCCGTAAAGGCCCTTGGTTCAACTAACAATTAGCGGGGGATAAAAAACCCCTGCTGATTGAAGGTTCACTTTATAAATTTTTCTAAATGAGGAAGGGGACGTATTTATGACAGCTGTATTGCAAGCAAAAGAAAGAAAAGGTTCACGCAATTCCAATTTAACTTCACTGCGAAAAGAAGGTAATATTCCGGCAGTTGTGTATGGTTCAAAACAGCAAAGCCAATCCATCTACTTAAGCGAAGCCGATTTTCTTAAGACGATAAAGGAAGTGGGCAGAAACGGCGTATTTTCATTAGATGTAGATGGCAGCAAACTTGAAGTGGTGCTTGGTGACTACCAGTCCAATCCAATTAAAAATGCAATTGTCCATGCTGATTTTCTAGCGGTGGATATGAATAAGGAAATGACAGCCGATGTACGCGTCGTCTTGACTGGAGATGCAGCGGGAGTAAAAGATGGAGGCGTTATGCAGCAATCCATGCATGAAGTCTCTGTTACAGCGACACCGAATAATATTCCACCTTCTGTTGAAGTGGATGTAACGAATTTGCAGGTGAATGAGACCTTAACAGTTGCTGATATCAAGGCAGATCGCGGCTATGGAATCAATAATGAGGATGAAGAGGTTATCGCTTCCATCCTTCCTCCGAGACAGGAAGAAGAAATCAGCAGCGGTGAAGAACAGGAAGCTGGCACACCTGAAAATGAAGAAGGCAGAGAAACAACAGCAAATGAAGATAAAACAGGTGGAGAATAAGCTCAGGGAAACTATTCTTGCGGGGGCTTGGCAATAATGGCCGGCCCCTGTTTGCATGCATTAAAATAAATCCGAATGAGACGCACATACGGGATAAGATCAGAAGCAGCAGGGGCAATTGAGTCCGAACCTGGCTCAGCTTCCGACAGAATCTTCTTACCGAACAACACACTTTCTACTATAATGAAAAAGAGAATCGAAAAAGTTCAGAGCGCGCGTCTGGTTAAATACTAGGCTTCTGCGCTTTTCGAATATGGGGTGAGAAAATGAAATTAATTGTAGGGTTGGGGAATCCCGGCAAGCAATATGATAAAACGAGGCACAATATTGGCTTTGATGTGATTGATGTTTTATCGGACCGGCTGAATATTCCTTTGAATCAGGCCAAGCTGAAAGGCATATTTGGCATCGGCTATGTGAACGGAGAGAAAGTATTTCTGCTTAAACCTCTTACATATATGAATTTATCAGGAGAATCCATCCGGGCTGTTATAGATTATTTCGAGATAAATGATGATGAACTTGTGGTTATCTATGATGATCTGGATCTTCCTGTAGGCAGGATCCGTCTCCGTCAAAAAGGGAGCGCAGGTGGCCATAATGGGATCAAATCTACAATCGCGCATCTGGGAACACAGGAATTTAACAGAATCCGAGTTGGCATCGACCGTCCGCCGAGCGGCATGAAGGTGCCTGACTATGTGCTGGGCCGCTTCACGAAAGAAGAGCAGGCTATTATGGACGAAACGGCTAAAAAGTGTGCAGATGCCTGTGAGGAATGGTTCAGAAAACCATTTTTACAGGTAATGAACGATTTTAATCAATAATCTTCATATTTTATCAATCTTATCATAGAATAATGTATCTCTTCATTGCCGGCATCGTCTGATTGCATGAATAAGTTCCCTTCCTGAGGTCCATACTAGAATCATGGACAGTTTAACGGGAGGGACAGGCATGGCTATTCATTATCATTGCCGTCATTGCGGAACAAAGATTGGTTCAATAGAGAACAGCTCTGTTTATTCAGAGCAGCTTGGCTTCCATAAGCTAAATGATCAGGAACGCCAGGAGATGATCTCTTATGACCAATCAGGAGATATGCTTGTAAAAGCGATCTGTGAGGATTGCCAGGAATCACTGGAACGCAATCCGGATTACCATCAGCAGGACTTTATTATTCATTAACAAGCTTTGGAGACGATCCAAAGCATTTTTCTATTTCTATGTGAGGGATTCATTGTATTTAATAGAAACCGTTCTATAGATTCTTGTTGCATCCATATTATATTTAGTAAGATTAATGAAAGTTAAAATGGATTTTGCAGAATGTCAGTTATCTGGCTCGATGGGCCAGGAGTGGCATCTGCTTTTTGGCGGTTGAACTGCCTGGGAAAAGATACTCTTTGAAAGTTGAGAACTGTCTAGCTCCAGCGCCTGCCCCCTCGAGGTCACAAGCCAATCCTCCCAAAAAGGCAAAGAACGCCTTTCTGTGAGGCTCGTCTTATGCTTGTCGGGGCTGAATCAAGGCGCTTGCGCTTTTGAAAGATAAAGGGAATTTTGAACGTTGAGAACTGTCTAGCTCCAGCGCCTGCCCCCTCGAGGTCACAAGCCAATCCTCCCAAAAAGGCAAAGAACGCCTTTCTGTGAGACTCGTCTTATGCTTGTCGGGGGTGGGCAAGGCGCTTGCGCTTTTCTTAAAGGAGGGGCTTTCATGTTAGGTCTTAAAGAGATTATTAGCCGGCAGGATGATGTAAGTTCCATCTTGTCTGGCATAGAGGAAGGGCTAAGGGAGCAGATGCTTGCCGGATTGTCAGGATCAGCACGCACCTTGTTTTTGTCTTCCATATATGAGCAATCGGGAAGGCCGATGCTTGTTGTAACACATAACCTTCTGCAGGCACAGAAGCTATATGATGATATCGTCAATCTGGCAGGAGAATCGGAAGTGTTTTTGTATCCTGCAAATGAGTTGATTGCAGCGGAAATGGGGATTGCCAGCCCGGAATTAAAGGCCCAGCGGATCGAGGCTTTAAATTATTGGAGCAAATATAAAACGGGAATCATGATCGTCCCGATGGCAGGGTTAAGAAAGATTCTCCCGCCTCCAGGCCACTGGCAGAAATACCAGCTGTCTTTAAAAATTGGCGATGAACTGACAGATGAACAATTAAAAAACTTTGTCCGGATGGGCTATGTTCGTTCGGAAATGGTTTCTTCGCCGGGAGAATTCAGTGTCAGGGGCGGAATCATTGATATCTATCCCCTGACTGAGGCTGATCCAGTTAGGATTGAGCTATTTGATACAGAAGTTGATTCAATCCGGACTTTTTCTTTGGAGGACCAAAGGTCAAAAGAAAAATTAAACGAGATTTCGATTGGGCCAGCAACCGAAATACCTCTGGATTCAGAACACTTCCAGATATTAATTGAAAAACTGGAAAAAGGTTTGGGATCAAGCCTGAAAAAACTGAAAGATGATAAAGCGAAAACACAGCTGGCCCAGAATGTTGGCTATGAATTAGAACAGCTGCGAATGGGGAACAAGCCTGAACAGCTTTTCAAATACCTATCGTTTGCCTTTGAGGAAGGAAGTAGTTTAGTAGACTATCTCCCTGCCAATGGCTTAATTTTTATTGACGAAATCAGCCGTGTGCAGGAAATGAATGACTCCCTTGATAAGGAAGAGGCCGAGTGGTATACAAGTCTTCTGGGTGAGGGCCAGATAATTCATGATGTGAAGATTTCACACACCTTAAAAGAGTTTCTGCACCGTTCAAAGCATCCGATTACGTATATGTCCCTGTTCCTGAGACATGTACCGAATACAAATCCGCAAAACATCATTAATGTCACCTGCAAACAGATGCAGAATTTCCATGGACAAATGCATGTGCTGAAAAGCGAGCTGGACAGATGGAAAAAAGGCAGATTTTCAGTCGTATTCCTGGGTCCCGACGAAGAGCGGATTAAAAAGCTGCAAAGAGTGCTTGAAGACTATGAGATTGAAGCGGCATTTGTGAGTGAGGATGACCCGATTTTAACAGGGAAAATTCAAATTACAGAGGGCAGTCTGCAGACCGGATTCGAGCTTCCAAGCCAAAAGCTGGCTGTTATTACGGAAGAAGAGCTTTTTAACAAACGCACAAAAAAGAAAGCCCGCAGGCAAAAGCTTTCAAATGCAGAGAGAATTAAAAGCTATTCCGAACTGAAGGTTGGAGACTATGTTGTTCATGTAAATCACGGGATCGGGAAATACTTAGGGATTGAAACTCTTGAGATTAACGGGGTCCACAAAGATTATCTCCATATCCGCTACCAGGGCAGCGACAAGCTTTATGTGCCAGTGGAGCAGATTGAGCTTGTCCAGAAATATGTCGGCTCCGAAGCTAAAGAGCCAAAAATTTATAAGCTGGGCGGAAACGATTGGAAGCGGGTTAAGAAAAAGGTTCAATCATCTGTTCAGGATATTGCGGATGATCTGATTAAGCTATATGCAGAACGCGAGGCATCAAAAGGCTATGCCTTCAGTCCGGATGGGGATATGCAAAGGGAATTTGAAGCGGCCTTCCCATACCAGGAAACAGAGGACCAGATCCGTTCCATCCATGAAATTAAGAAAGATATGGAGAGGGAGCGCCCGATGGACCGCTTATTATGCGGAGATGTGGGCTATGGGAAAACAGAAGTGGCCATCCGTGCTGCTTTTAAGGCGATTGCGGATGGAAAACAGGTTGCCATCCTCGTTCCGACGACCATACTGGCTCAGCAGCACTATGAAACAATGAGAGAACGATTCCAGGACTATCCAATTGAAATTGGGCTATTAAGCCGATTCAGAACGAAAAAGCAGCAGACCGAAACCCTTAAAGGCTTAAAGGCAGGGACTATTGATGTAGTTGTCGGCACACACCGGATTTTATCAAAAGATATCCAGTATAGAGAATTAGGCCTGCTCGTTATTGATGAAGAGCAGCGCTTTGGAGTAACACACAAAGAAAAGATCAAGCAGCTTAAGACAAATGTGGATGTCCTTACCCTGACTGCAACGCCAATCCCGAGAACCCTTCATATGTCAATGCTGGGCGTTAGGGATCTATCGGTTATAGAAACACCTCCTGAGAACCGGTTCCCGGTCCAGACTTATGTGATGGAGTATAATGGTGCACTGGTACGTGAAGCAATTGAAAGGGAACTGGCGAGGGATGGACAGGTCTATTTTCTATATAACCGGGTGGAGGATATAGAACGAAAAGCCGAGGAAATATCCATGCTAGTTCCAGATGCAAGGGTAACATATGCCCATGGGAAAATGACGGAAAATGAGTTAGAATCTGTTATGTTAAGCTTCCTGGAAGGCGAGTCCGATGTTCTCGTCAGCACAACGATCATTGAAACAGGCGTAGATATTCCAAATGTCAACACGCTGATTGTCCATGATGCAGACAAAATGGGCTTGTCCCAGCTTTATCAGCTTAGGGGCCGGGTTGGCCGTTCCAACCGGGTTGCCTACGCATACTTCACATATCGAAAAGACAAAGTATTAACGGAAGTAGCAGAAAAGCGGCTTCAGGCCATAAAGGAATTTACAGAGCTCGGTTCAGGTTTCAAAATTGCCATGCGGGATTTATCAATCAGAGGCGCCGGCAATCTGCTTGGAGCCGAACAGCATGGATTCATCGACTCTGTCGGTTTTGATCTGTATTCGCAAATGCTTAAAGAAGCGATTGAAGAACGGAAAGATAAGCTGGATGGCGTCGAGGCAAAACCGGCTAAAATTGAGATCGACCTGGATGTTGATGCTTATATTCCTGATTTCTACTTGTCTGATGGCCATCAGAAAATAGAAATGTATAAGCGCTTCCGCGGCATTTCTTCACTTGAAGATGTGGAAGAGCTCCAGGATGAGATGATCGACCGTTTTGGCGAGTATCCGGATGAAGTAGGGTATTTATTCCAGATTGCCGAAATGAAGGCATACGGTGAACTTGCCGGAGTCGAGACGGTTAAACAATCCAAACAGGAAGTACTGATTCTTTTATCGGAAAAGGCCAGCGAGCATATAGATGGCCAGAAGATTTTCCAGATCACAAGCAAATACGGCAGAATGATCGGCCTGGGCATGGAGGGAAAGAAACTGAAAGCTGTCCTCCATATTAAAGGCGTCAAAACAAATGAATGGCTCAATATTGCATACGAAGTGATCAAAGGAATGCAGGAAGCGAAAAAAGAGCAGGAATATCCAACTGCGTAAATTTATGGAAACATCACTGTCAATAAAATGAAACAATAGAAATGTTTATCTCTTTCTGACGAGGGTAATTTTAAGTTGAAGGATCATTTGGAATGTTTATCCGATTTTGGAATGAATAACATCTATGAGAAAAAGTTTTTGTGCACGTATATAACTTTCCATATGAAAGATACTAAGTTCAAACATGGCGATGCATTCATTTTCTCCCAATTATGGATCATAGCCAAAAGAGGAAAGAGTAAGTGCTGTGCTGGAGATAGAGTTGTCTAGCTCCAGCGCCAAGCCCCTCGAGTCATAAGTCAAATCACTTCAGAAGTCGGGATTTCCTATGTGATTCATCTTATGCTTGCCAGGGCTGAGCAAGGCGCTTCCGCTTTTCTATTAAATCATCAGATGAAAGTGAGGCAACGTTGGATGAAAGCAACAGGTATAGTTCGTCGAATCGATGATTTGGGTCGTGTAGTCATTCCTAAAGAAATCCGCAGAACACTGCGTATTCGTGAGGGGGACCCGCTGGAGATTTTCGTAGATCGTGATGGAGAAGTCATCTTAAAGAAATATTCACCAATCAGTGAACTGAGCGATTTTGCAAAAGAATATGCAGAAGCATTATATGACAGCCTGGGAAATCCAGTGTTAATCTGTGACAGAGATACTTACATTGCTGTTGCAGGAGGTTCTAAAAAGGATTACTTAAACAAAAACATAAGCGAACTTGTTGAAAAAACAATGGAAGAGCGCAGTTCAGTCCTGGTTAACCAGTCAGGCGACATCTCGCTTGTTGACGGGAACACAGAGCCTTCCTCCGCTTATACAATCGGCCCAATCATTGCAAACGGCGACCCAATTGGAGCAGTTATCATTTTTGCAAAAGAAGATTCACTGGGCGACGTGGAACAAAAAGCAGTTGAAACGGCAGCAGGCTTCCTGGCCAGACAAATGGAATCATAAAAATGGATACTTAATGAAAGGGGTAGCGGAATGCTGCCTTTTTTCTTTGGCCCGGGAATGGCGGGCACGCAACCGAATAAATGATGCGCGAACACAAAGATATCCCGCGCACAAGGTTAGTGAACGCGCAAAAACCCAAGGATATCCGCCCGCAAAAATATGAAAGACACGCAGAACCGAAAAACAAAGCCCGCAATCCCGGTGAATCCGCGCACAAACAAAAATATCCGCAACAAACCCAAGCGTTCCCGCGCAGAAAGCCTCAATATGCTATAATACTTTCGAATTCAATTGGAAGGAGATGGGCAATTGAAGCCCGTTCAGACATCTGGCGATTTGTTTAAAGGAGCGTTTATCCTCACGATCGCTGCCCTGATTACAAAAATTTTGAGTGCTGTTTACCGGGTCCCCTTTCAAAATATCGTTGGGGACGTAGGGTTTTATATATATCAGCAGGTTTATCCGTTTTATGGAATCATTATCGTGTTATCTACATATGGATTTCCTGTCATTATTTCAAAGCTTTATGCCGAGCAGGCCGCTTTAAAGAAAGAGAAGGATATTCAGAACTTATTTGCCGTTTCTGCCTTTGTTCTGTCCATAATAGGTTTTATCGGGTTCTCCATTCTGTATTGGGGTTCGGACTGGCTGGCTGTCAGGATGGGCGATCCGCAGCTGGCGATCTTACTCAGAGTGGTGGCAGCCATGTTTCTTCTTTTTCCGATCCTGTCCCTTTTCCGGGGATATTTTCAAGGTAAAGGAGATATGGTTCCAACCGCTGTTTCCCAGGTAGGAGAACAGCTTGTCAGAGTCATTACCATTCTGCTGGCCGCGTATTTGCTTGTTAAGGGAGGAAATTCTCTATACACGGTGGGAGGCGGGGCCCTTTTTGGGGCCATAACCGGCGGACTTATTGCCATCCTGATTTTATTCACCTTCTTTTATATAAAAGAAAGAAAAAACCTGCCGTCCGCCATTGCCATCGATTTTAAACAAAGCGGCAAGCTGGCCAAAACGATTATCATACAGGGGTTTGCCATCTGCATCAGCAGTCTCGTGCTTATTTTCATTCAGCTGGCAGATTCGTTTAATTTATATTCGCTTCTATTAACATCCGGAGTTGAAGGAGAGGAAGCGAAGGCCCTCAAAGGTGTGTATGATCGCGGACAGCCGATTGTCCAGCTGGGCATTGTTGTGGCAACATCCATGTCCCTGTCGCTTGTGCCGCTCATCTCCAAAGAAAAAATGAGAAATCAGCCTGCATTCCTTCATAATAAAATCAGACTTGCCCTTCAAATCGGTATTCTTGTTGGAGCTGCAGCAACGGTGGGCCTCTGGAATATCATAAAGCCTGCAAATATTATGCTGTTTGAAAATTCAACTGGATCGGATGTCCTGGCGATTCTTAGTCTGCTGATTTTGCTGAGCAGCCTGATCATCACAATCACAGGCATCCTACAGGGATTAGGATTTATCTTTTTCCCAGCAGCGTCCATTTTGATGGGATTTGCGGTAAAGCTTGGCCTGAACATCCTATTGGTTCCTTCTTACGGCACAGCCGGCGCAGCGGTCGCATCATGCCTGGCACTTGCTGCTGTCTTCATTTTTCTTATTGCAAAGCTTCGTTTATATTTGAAGATATCATTGATTTCTCTGCGCTTTTTAGTGGTGGCCGGATTTGCTGCTTTGGTGATGTCGGTTGTTTTGCAGCTGTATCTTCAGGCAACAGCCATGCTGCCAATACCGGAACCGGGCAGAATGTTTGCCGGATTCCAGGCATTAAGCGGCGTAGCGCTGGGGGGCTTTACGTATTTGTATATTGTGTTTAAAGGCAATACTTTTAAAGAGGAAGAGCTTGCTCTGCTTCCGCTTGGAAGCAAGCTCATGTTTTTGCTTCCCAAAAAGACTAGGAGATGAATCGCTTTATGAAAAAAATAACCATTCTCGGGCTTGGAGCAGGAGACTTGGATCAGCTTCCTTTTGGCGTATATCGAAAACTTAAACAGGCAGAGGTTTTGTACCTTCGGACAAAAGAGCATCCGGTTCTGCGGGATCTCGAACGAGAAGGGCTGACTTATCAGTCTTTTGATCATATCTACGAAAAGCATGAGAAATTTGAAGAAGTGTATGAGGAAATTTGTGAGTTTCTCCTGGAAGAAGCCCTTGCCAAAGAGATTACATATGGAGTTCCAGGCCATCCGCTTGTTGCGGAACGTACGGTGCAGCTTCTCATAGAGCGTGCCCCGCAGAGAGGCATTGAGATTATGATCGAAGGAGGACAAAGCTTCCTTGATCCTTTATTTCAGGCTTTGAGAATTGATCCGATCGAAGGATTTCAGCTTCTGGATGGAACCGATTTAAACAGAGATGAGATCCAGGTGGCCCAGCACGTCATCATTGGACAGGTTTATGACCAGTTTGTTGCGAGTGACGTCAAGCTGACACTGATGGAAAAGCTGCCTTACGATTACGTGGTTTATATTGTAACAGCTGCCGGCAGCAAGGATGAGGTTATTAAACAAGTGCAGCTGCATGAACTGGATCATAATATGGAGCTGAATAACTTAACTTCTGTATATGTGCCTCCTGTAAACAATGATTCAGTCCTCTATAAAGATTTTTCAAAACTGCGGAGCATTATTGCGGAACTGCGGGGGCCAAACGGCTGCCCATGGGATAAAAAGCAAACTCATGATTCATTGAAAAAATATTTAATTGAAGAAGCCTATGAGCTGATTGAAGCGATCGATAATGAAGATAGCGAGCATATGACAGAGGAACTGGGAGATGTCCTTCTCCAGGTGATGCTTCATGCACAAATTGGCGAAGACGAAGGCTATTTTACCATCGATGATGTGATCGAGGGACTTTCTGAAAAAATGGTGCGCCGTCATCCTCATGTCTTTGGTGATGTACAGGCAGAAAATGAAGAAGAGGTGCTTAAAAATTGGCAGAGCATTAAGCAGGAAGAAAAGGGTGAAACGCAGGAGTCCATGATGGATACTGTCCCGAAATCATTCCCGAGCTTAATGAGAGCGGCTGAAATTCAGAAAAAAGCAGCAAAAGCCGGCTTTGACTGGAAGGAAGTTGAGCCTGCCTGGGAGAAGGTAAAAGAAGAGATTGCGGAATTCGAGAAGGAAGCCGTGAACTCCAGCCCCGAGATGGAGGCGGAATTTGGCGATATCCTGTTTGCGCTTGTGAATATTGCGCGTTTCTATAAAATTGATGCCGAAGAAGCTGTGAGAAAAACCAATGAAAAATTCATCCGCCGTTTTACTTATGTGGAAGAACGGGTAATGATGAGCGGCAGAAAATTTGAAGACTTTACGCTCGAGCAGCTCGATGAATTCTGGAATGAAGCAAAATCCAAAGGATACTAATAGAGGAGTGGCAATAGATGAGATTAGATAAATTTCTAAAAGTATCAAGGCTAATAAAAAGAAGAACACTGGCAAAAGAAGTCTCCGATCAGGGAAGGATCTCCATAAATGGACAGCAGGCCAAAGCAAGCTCAACCGTTAAAGTGGGAGATGAACTTCAAATCCGCTTTGGGCAGAAGCTGGTAACGGTCAAAGTGGAGCGCCTGCAGGAAACGACCCGCAAGGAAGAAGCGGCGGAAATGTACTCGATTGTTAAGGAAGAGAAAGTGGAATAGCGGCCTGCGCCTATGGAGATTGGCGTTAAATCTTGATTTAACGGAACTTCGTCCGTATCATTTTTCAAATTCAGCAGCGCCTCCGCTTTTCCTATTGGCTTGTTCTATTTTAATTCCCCTTTTCATAAACATGTACAAAAAGGTTGTACTATGCTGATTGCGGGGGATGAATAATGAGTCAATATTATGAGTCAAGTTCGAACAAAACCAATACTCAGGAACATGATGTCATTATGAGAGGCAGAAGACTGCTCGATATTACTGGTGTTAAACAAGTCGAAAGCTTCGATAATGAAGAGTTTTTGCTGGAGACGGTGATGGGTTTCCTTGCGATTAGAGGGCAGAACCTGCAGATGAAGAATCTGGATGTCGACAAGGGAATTGTTTCCATCAAGGGGAAGGTATTTGACCTTGTTTATATTGACGATCAGAATGGAGATAAAGCTAAAGGATTCTTTAGCAAGTTGTTCCGATGACACTGACCACTCAATTTGTAACCATGCTGGCGATGATCGGCATGGGAAGTGTGTTTGGGGCTGCCCTTGATACGTATAATCGTTTCCTGCAAAGAACCAGGCGGAAAAGCTGGCTTGTATTTATTAATGATATCCTTTTTTGGCTCGTCCAGGGCCTGGCAATCTTCTATATTTTATTTCTGGTGAATAAAGGCGAGTTAAGGTTTTATATTTTCATTGCTTTGCTGTGCGGTTTTGCCGCTTATCAAAGTTTATTTAAGAAAATGTATCTGCGGGTATTGGAGATATCCATCCGGATGGCGATCTCCATATACCGCTTTTTCGTTAAGACCTTTACTTTGCTCATCTATAAGCCCATCCAGGGTCTTATTATGGCGTTAATTGCGGTAGCCGTTATGCTTGGAAAAGGACTTTATTCCCTATTAAAAGTCATACTTCGAGTCTTTTGGTTCATCTTGAAAGTGGTTTTTCTGCCTGTCAAATGGATTTTGTCACTTTTGTGGAAACTTTTGCCGAAAAAGATTAAAAAAACAGTCGAGAAGTTATATAATAAATTGGCAGGATATTTACAGCTAATAAAGAATTATGTTTTAAAATGGATTGCAAAGTGGAAAAAACCTAAAGAGTAAGGAGGGAGTGCGGAAGTGAGTGTCACCAAGAAGAAAAATGTAGCCAAAATGGAAACCAGCTATGTCAAACAGCAGGAAGCAGCAGAGATCAGTGCGGGCCGTAAGAAAAAGCTATTATTTCGAAGATTAGCGGCATTTTTCACACTGGCAGCCGTCGTTTCATTTTTTATGATCTCCACACTCGTTTCGCAGTCTGCTGCTCTGGAAGAAAAAGTGGAAGAGAAAACCCGGCTGGACCAGAAGCTTTCTGACCTGAAGAAAAAGGAAGTTATGCTTGAAGAAGAAATTGTTAAGCTGAATGATGATGAGTATATCGCGAAACTTGCCCGCAAAGATTACTACCTATCTGACAACAACGAAATCATTTTTAACCTCCCTGAAGAAGAGACGGAAAAAGAAAAGAAAAAGGAAAAAAAGGCCGATTGACGCTATATTGACACTTTTTTTTTAGTTTCTGTATAATATATAGTAAATTTTGATTTAAATCTTTCAAGGAGGCAATTTTTTTAATGTCAATCGAAGTAGGCAGCAAGTTAAAAGGAAAGGTCACAGGCATTACAAAATTCGGAGCATTTGTGGAGCTGCCGGAAGGCTCAACGGGTCTGGTGCACATAAGTGAAGTCGCTGACAAGTATGTAAAAGATATTAATGAGCACCTCAAAGTAGGTGACTTGGTTGAAGTGAAAGTCATTAATGTCGAAAAGGACGGCAAGATTGGATTATCCATCAAAAAGGCAAAAGACCGGCCTGAGCGTTCTGAAAGACCTGATAGAGGCGACAGAAAAGAATTCAGACCTAATTCAAACTCTGGCCGACCTCGCCATAACAGATCAAACGACCATCGCCCTAAAGAAAACTTTGAAGCCAAAATGGCTCGTTTCCTAAAGGACAGCGAAGATCGTCTGTCATCTCTAAAACGCCATACCGAATCCAAACGCGGAGGAAGAGGCGCTAAACGATGATAACTTGCTGCTGATCGATCTATATAGCAGGATGGAAAACAAGTCCGATGGGGCTTGTTTTTTTGTGCTGTTTAGCGCTGTTATTTCTGATGGAAACCTTATTAATAGTGAAACCTTGATGCGGCGAGAAGTGACCGATATATCGGAAAAGAGACCGATAAACTGAAAAGTAATTTAAAAAGGTTCATCAATTGCCAGGTTAAAGCTGTTCTGAAAGACGAAGAATCCCTCCAAATCCATCAAAAAAACGCCAGCCTAAGGCTGACGCTCTTTTGAAATGACCCGTACGGGATTCGAACCCGTGTTACCGCCGTGAAAGGGCGGTGTCTTAACCGCTTGACCAACGGGCCGTGGAAGATAACATTCTAAGTTGTCCAGCTTCAGCGCCTGCCCCCTCGAGGTCACAAGCCACTCCTCCCAAAAAGGTAATAAACACCTCTAATTGAGGATCGTCTTGTGCTTGTCGGGTGTGACCAAGGCGCTTCCGCATTCTGTGATAGCGGCGGAGGGGATCGAACCCCCGACCTCACGGGTATGAACCGTACGCTCTAGCCAGCTGAGCTACACCGCCATAATTTCATAGATTTATAGTTGTGCTCTGAAGCACAAGATTTATAATACAAATTTTTAAAAAGGAAGTCAATAAGATATTTAAAGAAATATGTCGTAAACCTCCCTTGCCTCTTCGTCAATTTCTTCCATGCTTCTCTTTCCGCAGAAAGCTGTCATTCTAAGGGTTTGTTTACTTTTTTTGTCAGAATTAACTGGAACTTCAGGAAGACCAATTTTAAATCTTGTTATCTCTCCCCATATATAGTGGAAAACCGTCGAACGAAAAGCCGGGGCTTGTCCGCTATTTTGACAAACTTCTGGAGCGCTGGATTTTATAATTGTCAGCAACGATAAAAATATGGGGAGTGTAGTTTAATGGAAAAGGTAGAAAGGAATGTAATAGAGCCGATCGGGGAAGTGCCCTTCAACAAACCGAAACTGGATTTTGCCAAAGGCTTAAAAAAACTCCACTCAGGATTGGAGAATTTCTTTCTGAAAAAAGGCTATGTTCTGCTGATCATTGGCTTTTTGCTTGGAAGAGCCTTGATATTGGCGAAGCTTACCCCATTTAGCCTTCCGTTTTTTGCAGCGGTTTACTTCATACGAAGGGATAAGGCGCCCCTGGCTCTAGGGGGGTTAATGGCGGGCGCTGCCACATTGTCCATCTCCAATGCTGTATCTGCTTTTGGAATAACCTTCATCTTTTTATTTGCCTTCCGGGTCTCGAAAAAATGGCTGCATAATGAAATCAGGGCACTGCCTTTTTACGTGTTCTTCACTCTTTTAGGAGGCAAGCTCCTGGAGGCTTTCATTTTGAAGGGCCAGCTGACTTTATATGATGGAATGATGGCCGGTGTTGAGTCAGGCCTTGGTTTCATTCTAACGCTGATTTTTCTGCAGGGGCTGCCGCTGCTTTCGATAAATAAACGCAGACAATCACTGAAAACCGAAGAAATCGTCTGCCTGATCATTATGCTGGCTTCTGTCATGACGGGAACGATCGGCTGGACGGTCTATGATCTTTCGGTCGAGCATATTATGTCTCGCTACCTTGTCCTGCTCTTTGCCTTTGTGGCAGGAGCCACCGTCGGTTCTACAGTAGGGGTGGTAACCGGTCTGATCTTCTCCCTTGCGAATATATCGAGCTTTTATCATATGAGTCTGCTCGCCTTCGCAGGTCTATTAGGCGGTCTTTTAAAAGAAGGGAGGAAGTTCGGTGTGGCATTCGGCCTTCTGATTGCGACCCTCCTTATGGGCATGTATGGAGAAGGAAGCGGAAATCTCATGAAAACTCTGTCTGAAACAGGCGCAGCGATTCTCTTATTTTTATTAACACCGCAGGCTTTAACGATGAAATTGGCTAAGCACATCCCGGGAACGCCTGAATATGCCGCTGAGCAGCAGCAATATATGAGAAAAATGCGCGATGTAACAGCACAGCGTGTTGCCCAGTTCTCAAGTGTCTTCCAAGCCCTTTCCAAAAGCTTCTCCTCTCATGATGTGCCTTCTGAATGGGAAGAAGACGGTGACAGGGAAGTGGATTATTTCTTAAGCAATGTAACCGAAAAAACATGCCAGACCTGCTTTAAGAAAGATCATTGCTGGTCAAAGAACTTTAATACAACCTATGACTATATGATGGATATTATGCACGATGTGGACAACAATGAAGGTGCTCTTTCTCCAAAGCTTGCGAGGGAATGGGAAAAGTACTGCACAAGATCGAAAAAAGTGACAGAAGCCGTACAGCAGGAGCTGACTTATTTTAAGGCGAACCAAAAGCTGAAGAAGCAGGTTCAGGAAAGCAGAAGGCTGGTAGCTGATCAGCTGATGGGTGTTTCAGAAGTAATGGGTGATTTTGCGAAGGAAATTCAGCGAGAGAGGGAAAATCATCATAAACAGGAAGAACAGATCCTTGAAGCGCTTCAGGAGTTTGGCATTCATATCGAGCAGGTGGAAATCTACAGCCTGGAACAGGGAAATGTCGACATTGATATGACCATTCCATATTGCCAAGGGCATGGAGAATGCGAAAAGCTAATTGCACCGATGCTATCTGATATTTTGGAAGAAACGATATTAGTAAACTCAGAGGAATGCGCCGCGTTCCCGAATGGATACTGTCATGTCACATTCCGGTCAGCCAAGGCATTCGTGGTTGAAACAGGCGTTGCACATGCTGCGAAGGATGGCGGTTTAGTATCAGGGGACAGCTATTCCACTATCGAGCTGGGATGCGGAAAGTATGCGATTGCCATTAGTGATGGAATGGGCAATGGGGAACGGGCTCATGCGGAAAGCCAGGAAACACTTAAGCTCCTTCAGAAAATTCTTCAGTCAGGGATTGAAGAGCAGGTTGCCATTAAATCAGTCAATTCCGTTCTTTCTTTAAGGACCACAGACGAAATTTTCTCGACCTTGGATTTGGCCATGATTGATCTGCAGAATGCTGATGCGAAATTTTTGAAAATTGGATCAACTCCAAGTTTTGTAAAGCGAGGCCATAAGGTAATGAAAATTCAGGCCAGCAACCTCCCGATGGGCATCATCCAGGAATTTGATGTAGATGTGGTCAGTGAGCAGCTTAAAGCAGGAGATTTGCTGATCATGATGAGTGATGGCGTTTTTGAAGGGCCGAAGCATGTTGAGAACTTTGATTTGTGGATGAAGCGCAAGGTATCCGAGTTAAAGACGGAAGACCCTCAAGAAGTGGCCGATTTAATTATGGAAGAGGTCATCAGGTCAAGGTCCGGGAACATTGAAGATGATATGACGGTGGTTGTGTCAAAGGTCAAACACAATACTCCGAAGTGGACCAGCATCCCCGTACATGCCATTCGCCAAAAGGCGAACTGAGTAATTTTCTCATAGTTAAATAATTCAATAAGGTCTCTAAAGTTAGGTAATTGTCCAGCTCCAGCACCTGCCCCCTCGAGGTCTCAAGCTAATCCTCCCAGAAAGGCAATACGCCTTCCCGGGAGACTAGTTTTGTGCTTGTCGGGGGTGAACAAGGTGCTTCCGCATTTCTTAGGTATATTTCCCCTCCTTTCAGTCGAAAATGCTAACAACTCATATGTGGAGGGGAGTTTCAAATGAAAACAGGAACACTGAAGCAAATTTTACTGATAACGGATGGCTGTTCAAATCAGGGTGAAGATCCCGTTGCCATGGCGGCCCTGGCCAAGGAGCAGGGAATAACCGTGAATGTAATCGGAGTCATGGAGCAGGATGTCATTGATGAGCAGGGAATGAATGAAATTGAAGGAATCGCGATGTCAGGAGGCGGAGTCAGTCAGGTTGTCTACTCTCAGCAACTGTCCCAGACTGTGCAGATGGTGACGAGAAAAGCCATGACCCAGACCCTTCAGGGAGTTGTGAACAAGGAGCTTCAGCAGATCCTGGGCGGCTCAAAAACAATGGAGGACCTTCCGCCTGATCAGCGCGGCGAAGTGATGGAGGTTGTGGATGAACTGGGTGAGACAGTCGAACTTGAAGTGCTGGTTCTCGTGGATACCAGTGCAAGCATGAAGCATAAGCTTCCAACCGTTAAGGAAGCCCTGCTGGATCTTTCTCTAAGTCTTAATGCACGATCTGGTGATAACCGTTTTTCCGTATTCGTATTTCCCGGGAAAAAGAAAGATGTCGAAAAATTGCTGGATTGGACGCCGAATCTTGAATCGCTGACCAGCATTTTCTCGAAATTGACAACAGGAGGGATTACGCCTACAGGTCCGGCCATTCATGAGGCCCTAAACCATTTCAAGAAAAAACGTTCATTAAGGAGTCTGCTTTCCGGTGATGATGAATCATTCTTTGAAGAGTCAGTGTAAAGTAAACCCTGGTACTGTAATTGAAGGAAAGTGGCACCGAAACCGGTATACCATTATAAAGGAATTGGGGTATGGTGCTAATGGGATCGTTTATCTCGCTAAAAACCAAAATCAGCAGGTTGCTTTGAAAATGAGTGATAACGGGATGTCCATCACGTCTGAAGTGAACGTCCTTAAATCCTTTGCAAAGGTCCAAGGCTCTGCCCTCGGGCCTTCTTTGCTTGATGTGGATGATTGGGATAGAAGGAGCGGAAAGGTTTCGTTCTATGTAATGGAATATATACAGGGCCCTGATTTATTGACATTTATCCAGCAAAAAGGATCATCCTGGACCGGTGTTTTAATCGTACAGCTGTTGAACGATCTTGATTCCTTGCATAAAGCCGGCTGGGTTTTCGGTGATTTAAAGCCAGATAATCTGATCGTAACAGGCCCTCCCTCAAAAATACGAACCATTGATGTGGGTGGAACCACCATTCAAGGCAGGGCGATAAAAGAATTTACCGAGTTTTATGATCGCGGCTATTGGGGATTGGGGACCAGAAAGGCTGACCCGGCCTACGATCTCTTTGCTGCAGCCATGATAATAATCAACACAGCATACCCAAAAAGGTTTGCCAAGACAACAGGTGACCTCAAACAGCTCAAAATGATGGTCCGCCAAAAGAAAGAGTTGCTGAAATACGAAGATGTTATTCTAAATGCCCTGCAAGGCCACTATAGATCGGCTGGTGAAATGAGAAATGATATGCTCCAGCTCACTCGTTCAAATTCCGTGCAAAGGAGCACGGGAAACAGGAATGCTGGACAAACAGCCGGTCCTCAGCCTGCCAGCAGGCAAGTGTACAGGCAGAAAAAACAGAAAGGGAGCATCTTTGAAACCCTGCTGATTACCTTTATCGTGACACTTCTTTATTTCTTATATATTTATGGGCAGCTGCTTTAAATTTGAGAAAAATGAAACTTTCTTCGCCCTGATCCGTATAGTAAGCTTAATCCCTTTTGATATTTACCCTTTATAAATGATATGCTTTTCTATATGAAGGATTACGCTGCCCTTTGCAGGGGTAGTATAAAGTGAAACTTCAATATAGAGGGTGATTTTCTCCTCTGATTGTCAGCGATAAATATATTTCTATCGGATAAGGAAGAAGCGTATGCTCCAAGAGAAAGTAAGTGCTTTCCTTAAGAAAAAGGGACTGGATTTAAATAATAAGAAAATAGTAGTCGGTGTATCGGGAGGACCGGATTCAATCGCCCTGCTCCATTATTTTTGGAACCAGAGACAGCAGCTTCAAATTGAACTTATCGCCGCCCATGTCGATCATATGTTTAGAGGCGAAGAATCTTTTCAGGACGCCATGTTTGTGAAGGATTACTGCAGAAGAATGGCCATTCCATTTGAAATGGAAAGAGTGAATGTACCTGAATATATGGAGAAATCCGGGAAGAGTTCCCAGACAGCTGCAAGGGATTGCCGCTACAGCTTCTATCAAAGAACCGCCAAGAAATATGGGGCAGAGTACATAGCCCTTGGACATCATGGCGATGATCAGGTTGAAACCATATTAATGCGGCTCACAAGGGGAAGCACCGGCAGCGCAAGAGCAGGAATTCCCTTCAAGCGAACATTTGGCGATTATTTTATCATCCGCCCTTTCCTATGCTTGAATAGAGCCGAAATCGAAGGCTACTGCCTGAAAGAACGCCTGAACCCCCGGCGGGATCCAAGCAATGAAAAAGGGATATACAGCCGCAACCGATTCAGACAGGAAGTGCTCCCATTCCTGAGAAAAGAAAACCCTCAGGTCCATGAGCATTTTCAAAGATTCAGTGAAGATTTGCAAAGTGATGAAGCATATCTGCAGGAATTAACCGTCCACAAAATGAATACAGTAATGAAAAAGAAGACCAATGAGGAAATTAGTATGGATATCGATGCTTTCGAGGCAATGCCAATGCCTTTACAAAGGAGAGGGATTCAACTAATATTAAACTATCTTTATAAGGAAAGGCCGGCATCGTTATCGGCATCTCATATTGAGAGCATTTTTTCCTTAATGAAAAGTCCTCATCCATCGGGAAATTTAGATTTTCCAGGCGGTTTACATATTGTACGCTCCTACCGGCAATGCCACTTCTTATTCCCGAAGGAACCTGTACAATCCTATCGATATGAAATCTTCGAACCTGCAAGCATTAAACTCCCAAACAGCGGATCAATTATCCTTGAATATGCTGACTGTTCTGATGGAATTCTAAACAATGATACCCTGGTATTAGACAGGGAGGGTGTTTCTTTTCCAATCATTATCAGGACTAGAGAAAAGGGAGACCGCATGACGCTTAAAGGAATGCAGGGGTCCCGAAAGATAAAGGACATTTTCATTGATCATAAAGTACCGCTGCATGATCGGAAAACCTGGCCAATTGTGACAGATGCACAAGGCAGGATCCTGTGGGTGCCTGGTTTGAAGAAATCACATGATGATAGGCAGCAGCAATCTTGTACCAGCTATATTATTTTAAAATACATAAAGCAATGATCTTCTAGGGGGCACAATAAATGATGAAAAATGATATTGAAAAAGTACTGATTTCGGAAGAGGAGCTGCAGGATAAGGTAAAGTCACTTGCTGCTGAACTTACTGAAGAATACCAGGATCGATTCCCGCTTGCCATTGGGGTGTTAAAAGGGGCAATGCCTTTTATGAGCGACCTTTTAAAGCGTGTGGATACATATCTTGAGATGGACTTCATGGATGTATCAAGCTATGGGAATGCAATGGTTTCTTCAGGAGAAGTGAAAATTCTGAAAGACCTTGATACTTCTGTGGAAGGCAGAGATATTCTGATCATTGAGGATATCATCGACAGCGGCTTGACACTCAGCTATCTTGTTGAGCTGTTCCGTTACAGAAAAGCGAAAAGCATTAAGATTGTAACACTGCTTGACAAGCCAACAGGAAGAAAGGCTGATATCAAAGCTGATTATGTAGGATTTATTGTTCCTGATGAATTCGTAGTCGGCTACGGCCTTGATTACGCGGAAAAGTACCGCAATCTTCCATATATTGGAGTCCTGAAGCCGGAAGTATACAGCAATAACGATTAAGGAAATCCTAAGCAATGATCTTGAATTAAAGCCCTTTACTGAAACAAGAATCACCCGGTTTTAAGAAGTCTAATTCCTTGTATTGGCACGATTTTTTATGATACTATACACTATAGTTTGTTTACCGTGGGAGGAGGTAAGGGATGAATCGGATCTTCCGGAATACCATCTTTTATTTATTGATATTTTTAGTCATTATTGGAGTTGTCAGCTTCTTTAACGGCAACAATGAACCAACGGAGCACATCTCTTATAATAAATTTGTTGATCACTTGGAAAGCGGCGATATTACGTCCATTTCCCTTCAGCCTGAGAGAGGTGTATTTGAAGTACGGGGTCAGCTTGAAGGATATGAGGAAGGCAAATACTTCCTGACTTATATCATGAACAATGATAATATCCTTGACCGTGTGGATCAATTAGCCCAGTCTTCAGATGTAGAAGTCATGCCGGCTAAGGAAACAAGCGGATGGGTGACATTCTTTACGTCAATCATTCCTTTCATCATCATCTTCATCCTATTCTTCTTCCTGCTGAACCAGGCGCAGGGCGGAGGCAGCCGTGTGATGAACTTCGGCAAAAGCAAAGCCAAGCTTTATGATGAAAGCAAAAAGAAAGTGCGCTTTAAAGATGTTGCAGGCGCCGATGAAGAAAAGCAGGAGCTTGTTGAGGTCGTTGAGTTCCTTAAAGACCCGCGCAAATTTGCTGAATTGGGAGCAAGAATTCCCAAAGGGGTTCTTCTTGTAGGACCTCCAGGAACAGGTAAAACCTTGCTTGCACGGGCAGCAGCCGGTGAAGCGGGCGTTCCGTTCTTTTCTATAAGCGGTTCTGATTTCGTTGAAATGTTCGTAGGTGTGGGTGCTTCCCGTGTCCGTGATTTATTCGAAAATGCGAAAAAGAACGCACCATGTATTATTTTTATCGATGAAATCGATGCTGTAGGGCGCCAGCGTGGTGCCGGCTTAGGCGGCGGACATGATGAACGCGAGCAGACCCTTAACCAGCTTCTAGTTGAAATGGATGGATTTGGAGCAAACGAAGGAATTATCATCGTTGCTGCCACTAACCGTCCGGATATTCTTGACCCGGCATTATTGCGTCCGGGACGTTTTGACAGACAGATTACAGTTGACCGCCCGGATGTAACAGGTCGTGAAGCTGTACTTAAAGTACACGCACGCAATAAACCTCTTGATGAGAGTGTCAACCTAAAGGCTATTGCACAGCGTACACCTGGTTTCTCAGGAGCAGACTTAGAAAACTTATTGAATGAGGCGGCCCTTGTCGCAGCCCGTCGAAATAAGAAAAAGATAGATATGACAGATTTAGATGAAGCATCAGACCGTGTAATTGCCGGTCCCGCTAAGAAAAGCCGTGTTATTTCTAAAAAGGAAAGAAACATCGTTGCTTTCCATGAAGCAGGTCATACAGTCATCGGTTTAGTGCTTGATGAAGCAGAAATGGTTCATAAAGTGACAATCGTGCCGCGCGGCCAGGCTGGCGGATACGCAGTTATGCTTCCAAAAGAGGACCGCTACTTCCAGACGAAACCTGAGCTTCTCGACAAAATTGTCGGCTTGCTTGGCGGACGTGTGGCTGAAGAAATTGTCTTCGGTGAAGTAAGCACAGGTGCCCATAATGACTTCCAGCGTGCGACAGGCATTGCCCGCCGCATGGTAACCGAATTCGGAATGAGCGATAAGCTTGGACCATTGCAGTTCGGACAGTCTCAGGGCGGCCAGGTATTCCTTGGACGTGACTTTCATAATGAACAGAACTATTCAGATGCAATCGCATATGAAATCGATCTTGAAATCCAGCGTATCATCAAGGAATCTTATGAAAGAGCGAGAAAGCTCCTCACAGAAAACCGAGATAAGCTGAATTTGATTGCCAATACATTGCTTGAAGTCGAAACGCTTGATGCGGAACAAATCAAGCATTTATCAGAACATGGCAGACTTCCTGACCGTTCAGTGACTTCCATTTCAAATGATGAAGATGTGAAAGTGAACATCAGCATCAAGAAAGAGGATCCTGCTGAAACAGGCGAAATCCCTGAAACAAGGGAAGGCTCAAGCCCTGCAGAAGCGGATGTGCCACCTGCCATCGACGAAGAACGCAAAGACAAATAATAATCGAAAAGCGCCTCCAGGGGCGCTTTTTTTTGCCGGAAAATATCAATTCCAAGATTGACCGGAATTTTCGATTACACGAAACAACAGCAGTTGTGATATGATGTTTTCAGTGAAAAAAGCGTTTTAAATAATCATAAAGTGGTGAGAATGTTGATCTTTGTTTTCGACGTAGGGAATACGAATATCGTTCTGGGTGTCTATGACCAAGATGAATTAAAGCATCATTGGCGAATTGAAACCAACCGGAATAAAACAGAAGATGAATATGGAATGATTGTGAAGTCTCTGTTTGAGCATGAGAATCTTTCCTTTTCAGATATAGATGGCATTATCATTTCCTCAGTGGTGCCGCCAATCATGTTTTCGCTTGAAAGAATGTGCCAGAAATATTTCCATGTGAAGCCTCTTGTTGTAGGTCCTGGCATCAAGACAGGCTTAAACATCAAGTATGATAACCCGAGAGAAGTGGGAGCAGACCGCATCGTCAATGCTATAGCGGCCATTCATGAATATGGAAGCCCGTTAGTTATTGTCGATTTTGGGACAGCCACTACCTATTGCTATATCAATGAAAATAAACAATATATGGGCGGCGCCATTGCCCCGGGAATCGGGATTTCAACAGAGGCTCTTTATTCCCGTGCAGCGAAGCTTCCACGAATAGAAATTGCACGTCCTGATCATATTGTCGGAAAAAATACTGTATCTGCCATGCAGGCGGGAATTCTTTATGGTTACGTCGGCCAGGTGGAAGGTATAGTAAAAAGAATGAAAGATCAGGCAGATGAAAAGCCGACTGTCATTGCCACGGGAGGCCTTGCGGGGCTCATCGCTCAAGAGTCGGATATCATCGATGTTGTGGATCCATTTTTAACTTTAAAGGGCCTGCAGATTATTTATAAACGAAATATGGAGAACATAAAAAAATAGTAAGCTTAAAAAGCTGCTGCCATTAAATCAGTTTCTCTGGAAGATAACAAGGATTTAAACTTTTTGAACTTCGAAAATTGTCTAGCGCAAGCAGCCTACCCCCTCTAGGGTGTCGGAGGTGGGCAAAGCGCTTCCGCTTTTCGTAGAAAGGAGAAAAAAATGAGTGATTATCTAGTAAAAGCACTTGCATATGATGGACAAGTCCGTGCCTATGCATCCCGCACTACCGAAACAGTTGGGGAGGGCCAGCGCAGGCATTATACATGGCCAACAGCTTCTGCCGCATTAGGAAGATCCATGACGGCGGGCGTCATGATGGGCGCTATGCTGAAGGGCGATAACAAACTGACTATCAAAATCGAAGGCGGCGGCCCAATTGGCGCCATCCTTGTAGACAGCAATGCTAAGGGAGAGGTGCGCGGCTATGTAACAAACCCGCAGACGCACTTCGATCTTAATGAGCAGGGCAAGCTTGACGTGCGCCGCGCGGTCGGCACTGAAGGGACGCTGACTGTTGTTAAGGACATTGGAATGAGAGAACACTTTACAGGACAAGTTCCGCTGATTTCTGGAGAACTTGGAGATGATTTCACCTATTACTTTGTTACTTCTGAACAGGTTCCATCATCCGTTGGAGTGGGGGTTCTTGTTAATCCTGATAACTCTATTCTTGCTGCTGGAGGATTCATTCTTCAGCTTATGCCGGGAACAGATGAAGAGACGATTACTTTAATTGAGAACAGACTGAAAGAAATTCCGCCTGTATCCAAATTGATCCAGCAGGGCTTAACGCCTGAAGAGCTATTGGAAACGATTCTTGGCAAAGATAATGTGAAGTTCCTTGAGAAGCTTCCAGTATCCTTCACTTGCACATGTTCAAAAGAGCGTTTTGCCAATGCGATTATCAGCCTCGGTGAAGACGAAATCCAGCAGATGATCGATGAAGACGGCCAGGCTGAAGCTTCCTGCCACTTCTGCAACGAGAAATATCATTATACAAAAGAAGAACTGGAAGAATTAAAAAACGAAGTAAAGTGATAAAATAAGCGTTTGCCGGTCTCCTAAAGGTCTGCCCTTTAGGCCGGGGCCAAACGCTTTTGTTTTTTGAACATATAGAAATGTCCAGCTTCAGTGCCTGCCCCCTCGAGTGTCGGGGAGGGACAGGTGCTTGCGCTTTTCTTAGGGGGAGGAGCACTTGGAAAAGAGACAGCTTTTAATGATCATTGGCGGTTTAGTGTTGCTGAATCTTATCACATTGGCCTTTTTGCTTTTTAAAAGCGATGGCAGCGGGGAAGCAGTAGCCAAAATCGGCGGGGAAAAGATCACTCGCCAGGAATGGATGAGTGAGATGGAAACGAAGTACGGAAAAAGCACCTTAAGCGAATTAATTGATCAGAAGGTCATTGAAGAAGCCGGGGAAAAATACGGGGTGAAAATCTCTGATAAGGCAGTAGATCTTGAGCTAAAAATGGTCAAGACGATGTATGGCGGCAATTTCACTGATGAGATGAGTGAAGACAAATGGCGCAGGCAAATCAAGAACAATCTTATTCTTGAAGAGCTGCTGACGGCTGATGTCTCTGTCTCAGAAGAGGAAATGAAGAGCTATTATGAAGAAAACAGCAGTCAATTTCATGTTCCTGACACCTATCACATCTCTCAAATCATTGTAAAAACAAAAGAAGAAGCAGAACAGACAGTGAAGGAGCTGGAAGAAGGCTCCAGCTTCTCTGTGCTGGCGATGGAGCGATCCATTGATGAATTCACT
Organism: Cytobacillus sp. BC1816; assembly: GCF_051353635.1. NCBI lineage: Bacteria > Bacillati > Bacillota > Bacilli > Caryophanales > Bacillaceae > Cytobacillus > Cytobacillus sp. BC1816. The sequence goes on from NZ_CP195611.1 coordinate 86,501, forward strand.
GCCAACCTTGGGGGAAATGCAGGGTACGTCAGTGAAGATGATGAGCACATACCGGCAGAAGTACTGGAACAGGTCAAAGACCTGAAGCCCGGCAAATGGACTAAACCGGTTAAAACAGAAGATGGCTATGCTGTTGTCATGCTTCATGAGCATTTAAAGGGAGAAAAGTATTCCTTTAAAGAGGTGAAGAACATGATTCGCCGCCAGATAGCTCTTGAGCAGATGGATGTTCCTGTCTCTGCCAAGCCATTTTGGAAAGAGACGGATGTGGAATGGTTTTACGGTGAGCAGTAAATATAAAAACACGGAGCGAATTCCGTGTTTTTTTCTGGATAAATTGAGTATCATGAATAGAGATGGGTACATATCTATAATGACAAAAGTATGAATTTTCTTTTAAATGGCAGTCAAATTCATTGACATTCCCATTGGAAATTGGTAAATTTAGATTAAACCAATAAAAATAGTCGGAAATAAGGAGTGGGGAAAATGGTACGTGTAGCAAATTCAATTTCAGATCTTGTTGGCCATACGCCAATTGTGAAACTAAACCGTCTAGTTGATGATAATAGCGCAGATGTTTATCTAAAATTGGAGTACATGAATCCGGGGAGCAGCGTAAAAGACCGTATTGCCCTGGCAATGATTACGGCTGCAGAGAAAGATGGAAGTCTTAAACCAGGTGATACCATCATTGAACCGACAAGCGGAAATACAGGAATTGGATTAGCGATGATTGCCGCAGCCAAAGGCTATAAAGCCGTTCTTGTGATGCCGGAGACAATGAGTATGGAGCGCCGCAATCTGCTGCGTGCTTACGGGGCTGACCTTGTCCTCACACCTGGACCGGAAGGAATGGGCGGTGCGATCCGCAAGGCGCAGGAGCTGGCAAAGGAACATGGCTATTTCGTTCCTCAGCAGTTTGAAAACCCTGCGAACCCTGAAGTTCACCGTTTAACAACTGGACCTGAAATTACAGAGCAAATGGGCGACCAGCTGGATGCCTTCATTTCCGGAATCGGAACAGGCGGAACCATTACAGGAGCCGGCCAGGTGCTTAAAGAAAAATATAAAAACATCAAAATTTACGCAGTGGAGCCAACTGATTCACCTGTCCTATCAGGCGGAAAGCCGGGCCCGCATAAAATCCAGGGCATTGGAGCGGGGTTTGTACCGGATACACTGGATACAAAGATTTATGATGAAGTAATCCAGATTGCGAACGATGAGGCATTTGATTATGCCCGCCGTGCGGCCAAAGAAGAAGGTATCCTTGGAGGAATTTCCTCCGGTGCGGCGATCAGTGCGGCACTGAAGGTCGCTAAAGAGCTTGGCAAGGGCAAAAAAGTTCTGGCCATTCTCCCTAGTAACGGCGAACGTTATTTAAGTACTCCTTTATACCAATTTGAAGCTGAATAATTGATAAGACAGCGGTCTCTGATGGCCGCTGTTTTTTTTGTAATAAAAATTATGAATGCATGCCCCGTATCATGTATGATGAAAAAAGAGAAATATATAGGGGTGACTTTTAGTGAAGCATCTTCAGATCCATGCAAAAAAAATACCATATACATATAACCGGTTTTTCCGCACATACCGCTCGCTGTCTGAGGGATTGCCGCATCATGTTTTACTTGAAAGCGGACGGGGCGGCAGATACAGCATTGCAGCTTTTGAGCCGGAAGCCATTTTAACAGGAAAAAATTCACAGCTTGAAATAACCGCAGACGGGGAAAAGCAGGTGCTCGAAGGCAACCCCCTTCACCTGCTGCAGGAATGGCTGAATCAATATAATGCAGATAAGCTTGAAGAACTTCCTGACTTTCAGGGAGGTGCAATCGGGTTCATCAGCTATGACTATGCACGATATATCGAAAAGCTTCCAGATGAAGCCCGGGATGATCTTCAAATACCTGATATCCACTTTTTTATTTATAAAGATTGCTTTGTCTTTGATCATGAAACGGAACAGCTCTGGCTTCTATTCTTATATGAAAAAGGGGAAGAGCACTCGATCGAGGAACGGGCAGATAATTGGGAGCAGAGATGGAAGAATGAGAGCGGAGAGCCTTCTAAGAAAGCGGGGTGCAGTCCGGCAGAACAAACACTTGGTGTATCCATGGACGAAGAAGAATTCCAGTCTGCAGTCCGAAGTGTTCAGGATTACATTTCACAGGGAGATGTCTTTCAGGTGAATCTCTCGGTACGACAAAGCCGCCCGATGCATATTCAGGCTATGGATGTATACGAGCAGCTGAGGGTGTTAAATCCGTCTCCATACATGGGGTATTTCCACACACCTTCATACCAGCTTGTGAGCGCATCGCCTGAGCTGCTGATTAAGAAAAAAGGAAACACCGTCAGCACGCGGCCGATTGCCGGGACAAGATCCAGGGGGAAGGATCATGAGGAGGACCTCAAGCTCGCCAGTGAACTGATTGAAAATGAGAAAGAGCGTGCAGAGCACGTAATGCTGGTTGACCTGGAGAGAAATGACCTGGGAAGAGTCTGCGAATATGGGACAGTTGAAGTGGATGAGTTCATGGTAATTGAAAAATACTCACATGTGATGCATATCGTTTCCAATGTAAAAGGCGAGCTGGCAGAAGGCAAAAATGCAGTTGATATCATCGACGCTGTATTTCCCGGGGGAACGATTACGGGTGCCCCTAAGGTGCGCACCATGGAGATTATTGAAGAGCTTGAACCGGTCACAAGGGGACCATACACCGGCTCTCTTGGCTGGATCAATTTCAGCGGTGATCTTGAGCTGAATATCATCATCCGCACCATGCTCGTGAAAGATGGACAGGCCCATGTGCAGGCAGGTGCAGGCATCGTCATTGACTCCAATCCGAAAAATGAATACAAAGAGTCACTGAAAAAGGCAATTGCTCTTTGGAAAGCAAAAGAACTCGCAGAACAGGCAAAAGGGGATCAGCTATGATTTATATGATCGATAATTACGATTCTTTTACGTATAATCTCGTACAGTATCTCGGTGAATTAGGTGAAGAGCTGGTTGTCAAAAGAAACGATGAAACATCGATTTCTGAAATAGGCAGTATGCAGCCGAAGTTCCTGATGATCTCTCCGGGGCCGTGCAGCCCGAATGAAGCAGGCATCAGCCTGAAAGCCATTGAAGCTTTTGCAGGCAAAATCCCGGTCTTTGGCGTTTGTCTGGGACATCAGTCAATTGCTCAAGTATTCGGAGGCGATGTGGTGCAAGCAGAGCGTCTGATGCATGGAAAAACCTCTGACATTTTTCATGATGGAAAGTCTATATTTAAAGACCTGCCCAACCCTTTTCCTGCTACCCGCTACCATTCGCTGATTGTCAAAAAGGAAACACTTCCGGAATGTCTTGAGGTTTCAGCATGGACAGCTGAGGGAGAGATTATGGCCATTCGCCATAAGGAATTGCCTGTAGAAGGTGTCCAATTCCATCCGGAGTCAATTATGACCACGGCCGGAAAGGAACTCCTTCAGAATTTTATTCAGCATTACAAAGCTTCACTGCAGGCAGAGGGGCTGTAAACCTTGTATATTTATATGAATGGGGAAATTGTCAGGAAAGAGGAGGCCAGGATCTCTCCTTTTGATCATGGCTTTTTATATGGAATGGGGCTGTTTGAGACGTTCCGTGTCTATAATGGGCATCCCTTTTTATTGGACGATCATCTGGAGAGGCTGAACCGAAGCCTTAAAGCGATAAATATCGAAGCATTTTATACCAGGGAACAGGTGCTCGCAGCGCTGGATATGCTGCTCGGAAAAAACGGATACCATAATGCCTATATCCGGATGAATGTGTCAGCGGGTAACGGGGAGATAGGCCTGCAGACAGCATCGTACCTTAACCCGAATACGATCATTTTCTGCAAACCGCTCCCGCCAAGAAGTGCAAGCGCAGAAAAGCAGGCAGTGATACTTGAGATTCCCCGCAATACACCTGAAGGGGCAGAACGCCTGAAGTCCCATCATTATCTAAATAACATTCTGGCCAAAAAGGAAGCGGGGGACAATCCTGGCATAGAAGGGATCTTTTTGACCAGGGAAGGCTATCTGGCAGAAGGGATCACGTCGAACTTATTCTGGATTCGTGATCGCCATTTATTTACCCCGTCTCTTCATACTGGCATACTAAACGGCATTACCCGGGAATTTGTAATCAGGCTTGCCGGAAAGCTGGGGATGAATGTGCAGGAAGGCCTGTACAGACCAGAAGCTGTAAGAGATGCGGATGAAGTTTTTGTCACGAACTCCATCCAGGAAATTGTGCCAATCTCCTCGTTTGACGGCCATACAATGCCAGGGTTATCCGGGAAGAAAACATCGGAACTCCAGAAGCACTATGAAAACTGCTGTGAACACTTTTGGAGCAGGAATGAACTGTAGGAGGGTTCGTAATGACTAAAACAACAATTGAGTGTGGACCATATACGCTAGATTACGGGAAGAAAACCATTGTAATGGGAATTTTAAATGCAACGCCTGACTCCTTTTCGGATGGCGGCAAATACAGTCATCAGGATCTGGCCGTCAAGCATGCTTTGGAGATGGTTGAAAACGGAGCAGATATCATCGATGTCGGCGGAGAGTCAACCCGTCCGGGATTCGATCCGGTACCTGCAGACGAAGAGCTGAGACGTGTTCTTCCTGTTATCGAGGCAATTTCAAAAGAAGTGGATGTTCCGATATCCATTGATACCTATAAAGCCGAGGTCGCCAGGCAGGCCATTGAAGCCGGGGCCCATATCATCAATGATGTATGGGGAGCCAAAGCGGATCCTGAAATGGCATCAACCGCAGCGGAAACGGGAGCGCCGATCATCTTAATGCATAACCGCAAGGATATGGAATACACATCCTTTTTCCGCGATGTTATGAATGACCTGTACGAAAGCATTGCGCTTGTTAAGTCTGCGGGTGTTAAGGACGAGAATATTATCCTTGACCCGGGCATCGGCTTTGCTAAGGACTTGAACTATAATCTGGAAATGATGAGGGATTTGGACAAGCTTGTGGCCATCGGGTATCCTGTGCTGCTTGGCACATCGAAGAAGCGGATGATCGGAACCATTCTGGACCTTCCGGTTGAGGAGCGGACAGAAGGAACGGGAGCGACGGTTTGCTACGGCATCCAAAAGGGCTGCCAGATGATCCGCATTCATGATGTAAAGGAAATGAGCCGAATGGCTAAAATGATGGACGCTTTAATGGGAAAAGGTGAATACAATGGATAAAATTTATGTGAACCGAATGGAGTTTTATGGCTACCATGGTGTTTTTCCGGAAGAAACACGCCTTGGCCAGCGCTTTGCTGTAGACCTTACTGTCGAAGCAGACCTGAAAAAGGCGGGGGAAACCGATAATCTTGATGACTCCATCAACTATGGTGAGCTGTATGCAGTGTGCAAAGAGGTTGTGGAAGGGGAGCCCTATAAGCTGGTTGAGGCTGTAGCAGAAAAGCTGGCAGCAGAACTACTTTCCCGGTTCCCGCTTATTTTGCAGCTGACGGTCAAAGTGATCAAGCCTGATCCGCCTATTCCCGGCCACTATCAGTCAGTAGCCGTCGAGATTACGAGAGGCAGATCATGAGGAACACCGCTTTTATTGCGCTTGGCTCAAATATCGGAAGCCGGTTTGACCACTTGAAGAAAGCAGTTGAGATGATTGATCAGCTTCCGCAAACCCAAGTGGTAAATACTTCATCTGTTTATGAAACGGATCCGGTCGGTTATGAAGATCAAGAACAATTTCTGAATATGGCAATCCAAATTTCTACCGGCTTAGATCCTTTTGAATTGCTGGATGCGTGCCTTGATATCGAATTAGAACTTGGGAGAAAAAGGGAAATCCATTGGGGCCCGAGGACAATAGACCTTGACATTTTGCTGTATAGTCACGAAAATATTGAAACAGAGAAGCTAATAGTTCCTCATCCTCGGATGCATGAAAGAGCGTTTGTCCTTGTTCCTCTTTTAGAGGTTGATTCCAGCATCAGGCTTCCGAAGATGGAGCGGCCTTTAATTTCAATACTGGAAGATATACCTGACAGAGAGGGAGTACGGATATGGAAGCAGAAAAATGGGGAAGACGTATTCGCGCTTTTCGAAAGCTAAAAGGATTTACACAAGAAGGATTTGCAAGAGAGCTCGGTGTATCGGTTTCAATTTTAGGTGAAATTGAAAGAGGAAACCGCATGCCTGCACCGGCTTTAATCGAGCAGATCGCTCAGGCGCTTAAAGTGACACAGGAAGAATTGGCTCCCGGACAGGAGCAGGATTAATATATAAGTTTGAATAATTACAGAGGGAGGTGCAATTATGTTTAAAATAGGTGATATCGAGCTGAAAAACCGTGTGGTACTGGCTCCAATGGCCGGAGTATGCAATTCCGCTTTCCGTCTGACTGTGAAAGAATTCGGTGCCGGTCTTGTATGTGCTGAGATGGTCAGCGACAAAGGCATTGTCCTCCAGAACGAAAAGACAATGAACATGCTTTATATTGATGAGAGAGAAAACCCGCTAAGCCTGCAGATTTTCGGAGGCAAAAAAGAGACGCTTGTAGAAGCGGCGAAATTTGTAGATCAAAATACGAATGCGGATATCATCGACATTAACATGGGCTGCCCTGTCCCTAAAATCACCAAATGTGATGCGGGTGCCAAGTGGCTGCTTGACCCGGATAAAATTTATGAAATGGTTTCTGCTGTAACAGCCGCTGTTGAAAAGCCGGTTACCGTAAAAATGCGGATGGGCTGGGATGAAGATCACATCTACGCTGTTAAAAACGCTCAGGCGGTTGAGCGCGCAGGGGGCAAAGCTGTAGCCCTCCACGGCCGGACGCGCGTCCAGATGTATGAAGGACAAGCGAACTGGGATATTATCCGCGAAGTAAAGCAGAACATTAACATTCCGCTAATCGGAAATGGTGATGTGGAAACACCTCAGGATGCCAAGCGCATGCTGGATGAAACAGGCTGTGACGGTGTCATGATCGGACGGGCTGCACTGGGGAACCCATGGATGATTTACCGTACAGTCAAATACCTTGAGACGGGTGAATTAATGGGCGAGCCTTCTGTACGAGAGAAGATGGATGTGTGCATCCTCCATTTGGACCGCCTGATTTCATTAAAGGGTGAACATATCGCTGTACTCGAAATGCGAAAGCATGCTGCATGGTACCTGAAAGGAATCCGCGGCAATGCGAAGGTCCGCAATGGAATCAATGAATCCAATACAAGAGAAGAATTGGTGAGCGTTCTTAACGCTCTTGTCATTGATGCAGAAGAAAAAGAAAGAAGTCAGATACAGGCTGTATAACTGCGTAAAGTTTGACAGGTTGACATTCTTTGCCTATAATACTTTTGATAAATGGAAACTGCCAGTGCATGAACTGGCAGTTTTTATTCTATTTAACTATTTAGGATGTCTGATTTGCCAGCATTGTGTAAAATAATAGAGATATACATTTTTGAAGGACCGCAGATTTGTGCGTACATAAAAAGATTTACAAAATGGAGATGATTTCAGTGAGCCAGAGTCATGAAGAATTAAATGACCAGTTGAAAGTAAGACGCGAGAAAATGAGCAGCTTGCGCGAACAGGGAATGGATCCTTTCGGGAAACGTTTCGACCGTTCACACCAAAGCAATGAATTAATTGAGCAATACGGTGAGCTTGAGAAGGAAGAAATTGAGGAAAAGGATATTTCTGTTACACTGGCAGGCCGCATTATGACGAAGCGCGGAAAAGGGAAAGCCGGATTCGCCCATGTACAGGATTTATCAGGGCAAATTCAAATCTATGTCCGCAAAGATGCTGTTGGAGAAGAAAGCTACTCCATCTTCGAAACTGCTGACCTGGGAGATATTGTCGGGATCAGCGGCAAGCTCTTTAAAACAAAAGTAGGCGAACTGTCTGTTAAAGCGGAGGAATTTGTGCTTCTGACTAAATCCCTTCGTCCGCTGCCGGATAAGTTCCACGGGCTGAAGGACGTTGAGCAGCGCTACCGTCAGCGTTACCTGGATCTCATTATGAGTGAGGAAAGCAAAAAGACTTTTGTCACGAGAAGCCGCATTATCCAATCCATGCGCCGCTATCTTGACAGCCATGGCTACCTTGAAGTTGAAACACCTATGATGCATTCCATTGCAGGGGGAGCATCTGCACGTCCATTTATCACTCATCATAATGCGCTGGATATGGAACTCTATATGCGTATCGCGATTGAGCTTCATCTGAAGCGTCTGATTGTGGGCGGCCTTGAAAAGGTATATGAAATTGGCCGGGTATTCCGTAATGAAGGTGTTTCTACACGGCACAATCCTGAATTCACTATGATTGAATTATACGAAGCATATGCTGACTATAAAGATATCATGAGCCTGACTGAAAACCTTATTGCCCATATCGCTCAAGAGGTGCTTGGAACAACTACTGTGCAATACGGCGAGTACGAAGTGGATTTAAAGCCTGAATGGAAAAGGCTT
>NZ_CP195611.1:97500-102500 GCF_051353635.1 Cytobacillus sp. BC1816
AATCTCTCAATGAAAGATTCGTTCTTTGAAAACTAGATAATGATTATGAAGAAGCAATAACCGAGTAATCGCCATTTTAGTGAATTCTCTCTATGTTAAATAGAGTAAAAAACCTTTGATCTTGTTCATCTTCGATGAACCTGTCAAATACGGTTAAGTTAGAAAGGGCGCACGGTGAATGCCTTGGCACTAGGAGCCGATGAAGGACGGTACTAACACCGATATGCTTCGGGGAGCTGTAAGTAAGCTTTGATCCGGAGATTTCCGAATGGGGAAACCCCCTATCCGTAATGGGATAGGATCTTTACCTGAATACATAGGGTATGGAAGGCAGACCCGGGGAACTGAAACATCTAAGTACCCGGAGGAAGAGAAAGCAAACGCGATTCCCTGAGTAGCGGCGAGCGAAACGGGATTAGCCCAAACCAGGAGGCTTGCCTCCTGGGGTTGTAGGACACTCTATACGGAGTTACAAAGGAACGAGGTAAATGAACAGGTCTGGAAAGGCCGGCCAGAGAAGGTAAAAGCCCTGTAGTTGAAACTTCGTTCCCTCCAGAGTGGATCCTGAGTACGGCGGGACACGAGAAATCCCGTCGGAAGCAGGGAGGACCATCTCCCAAGGCTAAATACTCCCTAGTGACCGATAGTGAACCAGTACCGTGAGGGAAAGGTGAAAAGCACCCCGGAAGGGGAGTGAAAGAGATCCTGAAACCGTGTGCCTACAAGTAGTTAGAGCCCGTTAATGGGTGATAGCGTGCCTTTTGTAGAATGAACCGGCGAGTTACGATTACATGCGAGGTTAAGTTGATGAGACGGAGCCGCAGCGAAAGCGAGTCTGAATAGGGCGAATGAGTATGTGGTCGTAGACCCGAAACCAGGTGATCTACCCATGTCCAGGGTGAAGTCCAGGTAACACTGGATGGAGGCCCGAACCCACGCACGTTGAAAAGTGCGGGGATGAGGTGTGGGTAGCGGAGAAATTCCAATCGAACTTGGAGATAGCTGGTTCTCTCCGAAATAGCTTTAGGGCTAGCCTCATGTAGTAAGAGTCTTGGAGGTAGAGCACTGTTTGGACTAGGGGCCCCCATCGGGTTACCGAATTCAGACAAACTCCGAATGCCAAAGACTTATCCATGGGAGTCAGACTGCGAGTGATAAGATCCGTAGTCAAGAGGGAAACAGCCCAGACCACCAGCTAAGGTCCCAAAGTATACGTTAAGTGGAAAAGGATGTGGAGTTGCTTAGACAACCAGGATGTTGGCTTAGAAGCAGCCACCATTTAAAGAGTGCGTAATAGCTCACTGGTCGAGTGACTCCGCGCCGAAAATGTACCGGGGCTAAACGTATCACCGAAGCTGTGGATTGACATCTTACGATGTCAGTGGTAGGAGAGCGTTCTAAGGGCGTTGAAGCGGGATCGCAAGGACCCGTGGAGCGCTTAGAAGTGAGAATGCCGGTATGAGTAGCGAAAGATGGGTGAGAATCCCATCCACCGAATGCCTAAGGTTTCCTGAGGAAGGCTCGTCCGCTCAGGGTTAGTCGGGACCTAAGCCGAGGCTGAAAAGCGTAGGCGATGGACAACAGGTTGATATTCCTGTACCACCTCTTTACCGTTTGAGCAATGGGGGGACGCAGGAGGATAGGGTAAGCGCGCTGCTGGATTAGCGCGTCCAAGCAGTTAGGCCGGTAACGAGGCAAATCCCGTTACCACATAGGCTGAGCTGTGACGGCGAGGGAAATTTAGTACCGAAGTTCCTGATTCCACACTGCCAAGAAAAGCCTCTAGCGAGGGAAAAGGTGCCCGTACCGCAAACCGACACAGGTAGGCGAGGAGAGAATCCTAAGGTGAGCGAGAGAACTCTCGTTAAGGAACTCGGCAAAATGACCCCGTAACTTCGGGAGAAGGGGTGCTCATTAGGGTGAATAGCCCTGATGAGCCGCAGTGAATAGGCCCAGGCGACTGTTTAGCAAAAACACAGGTCTCTGCGAAGCCGCAAGGCGAAGTATAGGGGCTGACGCCTGCCCGGTGCTGGAAGGTTAAGAGGAGAGGTTAGCGCAAGCGAAGCTTTGAATCGAAGCCCCAGTAAACGGCGGCCGTAACTATAACGGTCCTAAGGTAGCGAAATTCCTTGTCGGGTAAGTTCCGACCCGCACGAAAGGCGTAACGATCTGGGCACTGTCTCAACGAGAGACTCGGTGAAATTATAGTACCTGTGAAGATGCAGGTTACCCGCGACAGGACGGAAAGACCCCGTGGAGCTTTACTGTAGCCTGATATTGAATTTTGGTACAGCTTGTACAGGATAGGTAGGAGCCTGAGAAGCCGGAGCGCTAGCTTCGGTGGAGGCGTCGGTGGGATACTACCCTGGCTGTATTGAAATTCTAACCCGCGCCCCTTATCGGGGCGGGAGACAGTGTCAGGTGGGCAGTTTGACTGGGGCGGTCGCCTCCTAAAAAGTAACGGAGGCGCCCAAAGGTTCCCTCAGAATGGTTGGAAATCATTCGCAGAGTGTAAAGGCACAAGGGAGCTTGACTGCGAGACCTACAAGTCGAGCAGGGACGAAAGTCGGGCTTAGTGATCCGGTGGTTCCGCATGGAAGGGCCATCGCTCAACGGATAAAAGCTACCCCGGGGATAACAGGCTTATCTCCCCCAAGAGTCCACATCGACGGGGAGGTTTGGCACCTCGATGTCGGCTCATCGCATCCTGGGGCTGTAGTCGGTCCCAAGGGTTGGGCTGTTCGCCCATTAAAGCGGTACGCGAGCTGGGTTCAGAACGTCGTGAGACAGTTCGGTCCCTATCCGTCGTGGGCGCAGGAAATTTGAGAGGAGCTGTCCTTAGTACGAGAGGACCGGGATGGACGCACCGCTGGTGTACCAGTTGTCTTGCCAAAGGCATCGCTGGGTAGCTATGTGCGGAAGGGATAAGTGCTGAAAGCATCTAAGCATGAAGCCCCCCTCGAGATGAGATTTCCCATAGCGTCAAGCTAGTAAGATCCCTGAAAGATGATCAGGTTGATAGGTCAGAGGTGGAAGCGTGGCGACATGTGGAGCTGACTGATACTAATCGATCGAGGACTTAACCACATTGGTGAATACTCGGCAAATGCTTCTTCATACATTATCTAGTTTTGAGGGAACGAAGTTTCTTCAATTACATAGTCCGGTGGCGATAGCGAGAAGGTCACACCCGTTCCCATACCGAACACGGAAGTTAAGCTTCTCAGCGCCGATGGTAGTTGGGGGCTGTCCCCCTGTGAGAGTAGGACGCTGCCGGGCGTATATTATGGAGGATTAGCTCAGCTGGGAGAGCATCTGCCTTACAAGCAGAGGGTCGGCGGTTCGATCCCGTCATCCTCCACCATATTTGCCGGCGTAGCTCAATTGGTAGAGCAACTGACTTGTAATCAGTAGGTTGGGGGTTCAAGTCCTCTCACCGGCACCACTTCTATTCTTTTAGAAAATAAAGCCATTCAGGCTTTAGGAAGTCTCATAAAAGTATGAGCCATTAGCTCAGTCGGTAGAGCATCTGACTTTTAATCAGAGGGTCGAAGGTTCGAGTCCTTCATGGCTCACCATTTTTAATTTCATATTGCGGGTGTGGCGGAATTGGCAGACGCACCAGACTTAGGATCTGGCGCCGCAAGGCGTGGGGGTTCGACTCCCTTCACCCGCACCATTTTAAGCGGAAGTAGTTCAGTGGTAGAACATCACCTTGCCAAGGTGGGGGTCGCGGGTTCGAATCCCGTCTTCCGCTCCATTTTTATGCCGGGGTGGCGGAACTGGCAGACGCACAGGACTTAAAATCCTGCGGTAGGTGACTACCGTACCGGTTCGATTCCGGTCCTCGGCACCATTTTAATTTCATATTGCGCCCGTAGCTCAATTGGATAGAGCGTTTGACTACGGATCAAAAGGTTAGGGGTTCGACTCCTCTCGGGCGCGCCATATTACGGGGAGTAGCTCAGCTTGGTAGAGCACTTGGTTTGGGACCAAGGGGTCGCAGGTTCGAATCCTGTCTTCCCGACCATTAATAATGGGGCCTTAGCTCAGCTGGGAGAGCGCCTGCTTTGCACGCAGGAGGTCAGCGGTTCGATCCCGCTAGGCTCCACCAAAAAAACTTTAAAAAAGTTATTGACTCAGATAATTGAATCTGATAAGATAATAAAGTCGCCTTTGAGCGATGGATTGATCTTTGAAAACTGAACGAACAAAAACGTCAACGTTAAATCATTAGTCTTTTTTGAAAAGACAACTTATGAGCTTAATCAACTCTTATATGGAGAGTTTGATCCTGGCTCAGGACGAACGCTGGCGGCGTGCCTAATACATGCAAGTCGAGCGGACAGATGGGAGCTTGCTCCCTGAAGTCAGCGGCGGACGGGTGAGTAACACGTGGGCAACCTGCCTGTAAGACTGGGATAACTCCGGGAAACCGGGGCTAATACCGGATAATTCTTTTTCTCACATGAGGGAAAGCTGAAAGATGGTTTCGGCTATCACTTACAGATGGGCCCGCGGCGCATTAGCTAGTTGGTGAGGTAACGGCTCACCAAGGCAACGATGCGTAGCCGACCTGAGAGGGTGATCGGCCACACTGGGACTGAGACACGGCCCAGACTCCTACGGGAGGCAGCAGTAGGGAATCTTCCGCAATGGACGAAAGTCTGACGGAGCAACGCCGCGTGAGTGATGAAGGTTTTCGGATCGTAAAACTCTGTTGTTAGGGAAGAACAAGTACCGGAGTAACTGCCGGTACCTTGACGGTACCTAACCAGAAAGCCACGGCTAACTACGTGCCAGCAGCCGCGGTAATACGTAGGTGGCAAGCGTTGTCCGGAATTATTGGGCGTAAAGCGCGCGCAGGCGGTTCCTTAAGTCTGATGTGAAAGCCCCCGGCTCAACCGGGGAGGGTCATTGGAAACTGGGGAACTTGAGTGCAGAAGAGAAGAGTGGAATTCCACGTGTAGCGGTGAAATGCGTAGAGATGTGGAGGAACA
>NZ_CP195611.1:105000-475000 GCF_051353635.1 Cytobacillus sp. BC1816
CAATGGGGGGACGCAGGAGGATAGGGTAAGCGCGCTGCTGGATTAGCGCGTCCAAGCAGTTAGGCCGGTAACGAGGCAAATCCCGTTACCACATAGGCTGAGCTGTGACGGCGAGGGAAATTTAGTACCGAAGTTCCTGATTCCACACTGCCAAGAAAAGCCTCTAGCGAGGGAAAAGGTGCCCGTACCGCAAACCGACACAGGTAGGCGAGGAGAGAATCCTAAGGTGAGCGAGAGAACTCTCGTTAAGGAACTCGGCAAAATGACCCCGTAACTTCGGGAGAAGGGGTGCTCATTAGGGTGAATAGCCCTGATGAGCCGCAGTGAATAGGCCCAGGCGACTGTTTAGCAAAAACACAGGTCTCTGCGAAGCCGCAAGGCGAAGTATAGGGGCTGACGCCTGCCCGGTGCTGGAAGGTTAAGAGGAGAGGTTAGCGCAAGCGAAGCTTTGAATCGAAGCCCCAGTAAACGGCGGCCGTAACTATAACGGTCCTAAGGTAGCGAAATTCCTTGTCGGGTAAGTTCCGACCCGCACGAAAGGCGTAACGATCTGGGCACTGTCTCAACGAGAGACTCGGTGAAATTATAGTACCTGTGAAGATGCAGGTTACCCGCGACAGGACGGAAAGACCCCGTGGAGCTTTACTGTAGCCTGATATTGAATTTTGGTACAGCTTGTACAGGATAGGTAGGAGCCTGAGAAGCCGGAGCGCTAGCTTCGGTGGAGGCGTCGGTGGGATACTACCCTGGCTGTATTGAAATTCTAACCCGCGCCCCTTATCGGGGCGGGAGACAGTGTCAGGTGGGCAGTTTGACTGGGGCGGTCGCCTCCTAAAAAGTAACGGAGGCGCCCAAAGGTTCCCTCAGAATGGTTGGAAATCATTCGCAGAGTGTAAAGGCACAAGGGAGCTTGACTGCGAGACCTACAAGTCGAGCAGGGACGAAAGTCGGGCTTAGTGATCCGGTGGTTCCGCATGGAAGGGCCATCGCTCAACGGATAAAAGCTACCCCGGGGATAACAGGCTTATCTCCCCCAAGAGTCCACATCGACGGGGAGGTTTGGCACCTCGATGTCGGCTCATCGCATCCTGGGGCTGTAGTCGGTCCCAAGGGTTGGGCTGTTCGCCCATTAAAGCGGTACGCGAGCTGGGTTCAGAACGTCGTGAGACAGTTCGGTCCCTATCCGTCGTGGGCGCAGGAAATTTGAGAGGAGCTGTCCTTAGTACGAGAGGACCGGGATGGACGCACCGCTGGTGTACCAGTTGTCTTGCCAAAGGCATCGCTGGGTAGCTATGTGCGGAAGGGATAAGTGCTGAAAGCATCTAAGCATGAAGCCCCCCTCGAGATGAGATTTCCCATAGCGTCAAGCTAGTAAGATCCCTGAAAGATGATCAGGTTGATAGGTCAGAGGTGGAAGCGTGGCGACATGTGGAGCTGACTGATACTAATCGATCGAGGACTTAACCACATTGGTGAATACTCGGCAAATGCTTCTTCATACATTATCTAGTTTTGAGGGAACGAAGTTTCTTCAATTACATAGTCCGGTGGCGATAGCGAGAAGGTCACACCCGTTCCCATACCGAACACGGAAGTTAAGCTTCTCAGCGCCGATGGTAGTTGGGGGCTGTCCCCCTGTGAGAGTAGGACGCTGCCGGGCATCTGAAAGAGCACCTGATGGGTGCTCTTTTTTGTGTATTTGGATGATTTACCTGAATCCTAAAATATTATTCGGGCTCCCCCTTTTAAGGGAATATATCTATATGTGTCAACCCGGCCTGCATATGCGTCACTTTTTCAATTTATGCTTCACCTCGGCCCAAATATGCGCTGCTTTCACTCATTCATTTATGTCTCAGAATTGAGTTATATGCGTTACCCCTTATTCCACCGTCTGTTTTAAAAGTCAATTCCGTTCTCAGCAAAGATGAATTGTGACAAATGTGAGTTTACATCAAAACATGTTAGATAAAATCAAAAATTGTTACATAAAACTCAATTCATGCTAGATAAAAGTATCATTAACTGCACGGCAGGTTCAGACAGACATTCTTCAGGATTCCACCTCTCTATTCCCACCGAACATCAAGTCAGGACAGCTAACCAGATCACCTGTTCATCTGGTCATCAAGCCCAACACACTTCCCAGCTTCCAAAAAAACTTCTCCATCCAAGCACAAACCCGCCCAATCAAAAATATATTGTTATCGACATTAACTTCCATTTTAAGGTTTGGGAAGTCAAAAAATGGGGGAAAATTATTAATACCCGCCGATTGCAAGAAATT
Source organism: Cytobacillus sp. BC1816 (assembly GCF_051353635.1). Taxonomy (NCBI): domain Bacteria; kingdom Bacillati; phylum Bacillota; class Bacilli; order Caryophanales; family Bacillaceae; genus Cytobacillus; species Cytobacillus sp. BC1816. The sequence continues at coordinate 107,288 of NZ_CP195611.1, forward strand.
ACATAAATCATGTATAATTAATGTCAAATATAGTCAAAGTCAGATAGGGGGAGGCCTGGTGAGGAATATATCCGACATAATTGAAAATTACCTTAAACAGGTTTTAGAGAAGAGTGAAAGGGAAATTGTGGAAATTAAAAGAAGTGAAATTGCTGATAAGTTCCAGTGTGTTCCTTCTCAGATCAATTATGTGATCAACACCCGTTTCACGATTGAGAAAGGCTATGCAGTAGAAAGTAAGCGGGGAGGCGGGGGCTTCATCCGGATTATGAAAGTCCAGTCCTATGACCATGCTGATTTAGTTGACCAAATAATTTCATTGGTGCAGAGCAGGATTGCCCAGAGCAGTGCAGAGAATGTCATTTACCGTCTGGTAGAAGAAGAGATTATAACACATAGGGAAGCTAAAATAATGCTTAGTGTTATAGACCGCTCTGTCCTATATATTGATCTCCCATTCAGGGATGAGCTAAGGGCAAGAATGCTTAAGGCAATGTTAACCACTTTGAAATATAAATAGTAGTGAGCTGGAGAGGTGACGTCATGATTTGTCAGGAATGTAACCAAAGGCCGGCCACGCTGCACTTTACAAAGGTTGTAAATGGCGAGAAAGCAGAGTTTCATCTTTGCGAGAAATGCGCACAGGAAAAAGGTGAACTGTTTATGCTGGGCAGCGGGTCTGGTTTTTCAATAAATAACTTGCTTGCTGGCCTTCTGAATATTCAGCCTGCCTTTCAGGAATCGGGCCAGGACCCTTTTCAGCAGGAGAAAGTCCTGCAGTGTGAGCAATGCTCCCTCACCTTTCAGCAGTTTATTAAAGTAGGCCGCTTTGGATGCGCCAACTGCTATGAGACTTTTAAAGATCAATTGAACCCTATTCTTAGAAGGCTTCACAGCGGAAATTCCTCACACAGCGGAAAAATCCCTGCGCGAATCGGGGGAACCATTCACCTGCGGAGGAATATTGATGATTTAAAAATTAATTTAAAAGAAATGATTGCTAAAGAAGAGTTTGAAAGAGCGGCAGAATTGAGGGACGAAATAAGGAAATTGGAAAAGCAGCTCAATGCCGATCAAAAGGGAGGGGAGTAAGCTTGTCGCTGGAACGTTTCATGAATCAAGCTATTAGCTCCTGGATGAGTGCGGAAGGCCCTGATTCCGATATTGTATTAAGTTCACGAATCAGGCTTGCCCGCAATATAAAGCAATATAAATTCCCCACTTTATTTTCAAATGAAGAAGCAGAAGCAGTCATTGAAAAAATAAAGGCGAGGGTGGAGCATTCTTCTTTTTCAAAACTAGGGGAAATGGAGCTTTTATTAATGGATCGTCTTCAGCCTCTTCAAAAAAGAGTGCTGATGGAAAAGCATTTGATCAGTCCCCATCTTGCTGAGAATTCAACTCATGGTGCCTGCCTTCTTTCTGAAAATGAAGAAGTCAGCATCATGATTAATGAAGAAGACCATATAAGGATTCAATGCCTGTTTCCGGGGTTTCAGCTTTCTGAAGCCTTAAGTATGGCGAATGAAATTGATGATTGGCTGGAGGAAGAAGCCGATTATGCATTTGATGAAAATATCGGCTTTTTAACAAGCTGTCCCACAAATGTAGGTACAGGGCTCAGGGCATCGGTTATGATGCATTTGCCGGGCCTCGTTCTCACACAGCAAATGAACCGGATTATTCCGGCAATTAACCAGCTTGGTTTAGTTGTTAGAGGAATTTACGGGGAAGGCAGCGAAGCTTTAGGTAACATCTTTCAAGTTTCAAATCAGATCACTCTCGGAAAATCAGAAGAGGATATCGCAGAGGATCTGAAAAGCGTTGTCAGTCAGCTGATTTCTCAGGAAAGATCGGCAAGGGAAGCATTAGCAAAGACTTCTAACATACAATTAGAAGACAGAGTCTTCCGCTCTTATGGCATTTTATCAAATAGCCGGATCATTGAATCAAAGGAAGCAGCACAATGCTTGTCTGATGTTCGCCTGGGGATTGATATGCAGTACATTGAAAACATATCAAAAAATATATTGAATGAGCTGATGATCCTGACACAGCCCGGATTCCTGCAGCAATATGCAGGCGGTCCGCTCAGACCGCATGAACGCGATATCCGCAGAGCTTCATTAATTAGGGAAAGATTAAAAATGGAAGATCAAGAGTTGGGAGGATGAAAATATGATGTTCGGACGATTTACGGAAAGAGCTCAAAAAGTATTGGCATTAGCACAGGAGGAAGCAATCCGTTTAGGACATAACAACATCGGAACAGAGCATATTCTGCTGGGGCTTGTACGCGAAGGTGAAGGCATTGCCGCAAAAGCTCTGTATGCTTTAGGCCTCGGCTCTGATAAGATCCAAAAAGAGGTTGAGAATTTAATCGGCAGGGGGCAGGATGCTTCCCAGACCATTCACTATACACCGCGTGCCAAGAAAGTCATTGAACTTTCCATGGACGAAGCAAGAAAGCTTGGCCATTCCTATGTAGGAACAGAGCATATCCTGCTTGGCCTGATCCGTGAGGGGGAAGGCGTGGCAGCGAGAGTTTTGAATAACCTTGGAGTCAGTCTCAATAAAGCGCGACAGCAAGTGCTTCAGCTATTAGGCAGCAATGAGTCCGGCAGCCATCAGGGAGGATCCGCAGCCAATGCGAACACACCGACACTGGATGGATTGGCACGTGACTTGACTGCTATTGCCAGAGAAGGAAGCCTGGATCCGGTTATTGGACGAAGCAAAGAAATTCAGCGTGTAATTGAAGTATTAAGCCGCAGGACGAAAAATAACCCGGTTCTGATCGGTGAACCTGGTGTAGGTAAAACAGCCATTGCTGAAGGACTGGCACAGCAGATCATTAATAATGAAGTGCCGGAGACTCTTCGTGATAAAAGGGTAATGACGCTTGATATGGGTACAGTTGTAGCTGGAACGAAGTATCGCGGTGAATTTGAAGACCGCCTGAAGAAGGTAATGGATGAAATCAGGCAGGCCGGAAACATTATTTTATTCATTGACGAGCTTCATACATTAATAGGTGCAGGCGGAGCAGAAGGGGCGATAGATGCTTCCAACATCTTAAAGCCTTCTCTGGCACGCGGTGAACTTCAGTGCATCGGTGCAACAACTCTAGATGAATACAGAAAATACATTGAAAAGGATGCGGCACTTGAAAGAAGATTCCAGCCTATTACGGTTGATGAGCCGACTGCGGAAGAATCAGTACAGATTCTTGAAGGTCTTCGTGACCGTTATGAGGCACACCATCGCGTGACGATTACGGATGCAGCCATTCAAGCGGCTGTAAAACTATCAGACCGCTACATCTCAGACCGCTTCCTTCCGGATAAAGCGATTGATTTAATTGACGAAGCGGGTTCAAAGGTAAGGCTTCGCTCTTATACTACCCCTCCAAACCTGAAAGAGCTGGAGGTTAAACTCGAGGATGTAAGGAAAGAGAAAGATGCTGCCGTTCAAAGCCAGGAATTTGAAAAGGCGGCTTCCTTAAGAGATACAGAGCAGCGCCTGCGCGAACAGCTTGAAGAAACGAAGAAAACATGGAAAGAAAAGCAGGGCAAAGAGAACAGTGAAGTGACGGTTGAGGACATCGCCAATGTGGTGGCCAGTTGGACTGGAATCCCTGTATCGAAGCTTGCCCAAACAGAAACAGAAAAGCTTCTGAACCTGGAAGAAATTCTTCATTCCCGTGTAATCGGACAGGAAGAAGCGGTTAAAGCCATTTCGAAGGCTGTCCGCCGTGCCCGTGCAGGCCTTAAAGATCCAAAGCGCCCGATTGGCTCATTTGTATTCCTTGGGCCGACTGGGGTAGGTAAAACTGAGCTGGCGCGTGCATTAGCAGAAGCAATGTTCGGAGACGAGGATGCGATGATCCGCATCGATATGTCAGAATACATGGAGAAACACTCCACATCCCGTCTGGTAGGTTCACCTCCGGGCTATGTAGGATATGAAGAAGGCGGGCAGTTAACCGAAAAAGTCCGCAGAAAGCCATATTCTGTTGTGCTGCTGGATGAAATTGAAAAAGCGCATCCTGATGTATTCAACATCCTTTTACAGGTATTGGAAGACGGAAGATTAACAGACTCTAAGGGCAGAACCGTTGATTTCCGCAATACCGTTCTGATTATGACATCCAATGTTGGTGCTGAAGCACTTAAGCGGAACAAATACGTTGGCTTTAACATCCAGGATGGGGAACAGGATTACAAAGATATGAAAGGAAAAGTAATGGAGGAGATGAAGAAGTCCTTCCGACCGGAATTCCTGAACCGTATCGATGAAATCATCGTTTTCCATGCATTGGAGAAAAAGCATCTTCAGGAAATCGTTACGCTGATGTCTGACACTTTAACGAAACGATTGAAGGAACAGGATATTACACTGGAATTGACGGATGCAGCCAAAGAAAAAATCTCCGTTGAGGGTTATGATCCTGAGTACGGTGCACGTCCGCTCCGCCGGGCTATTCAGAAGCATATCGAAGACCGCTTATCCGAAGAGCTGTTAAGAGGAACGGTCCTAACCGGGCAAAGCGTGGTAATCGATGTGAAAGATGGAGAATTTGTAGTGAAAACGGCTGAACCAAGCGGGACAGCAAATCTTCAGAAATAAGGTTAATGAACCCCAATAATAGCATCAATAGATGTTACACAGCAAAAAGGTACACGTCCCTGTTATACGTGTACCTTTTTGCACTCTTTCAGCCCATTTTTTCATTACAGCCTTAAAAGAGGTTTATTCTTCCGGTTTATGTTAATTTTAAGAGAGAAAAAGATATCAGGACAAAAACATTTTAAGACCCGTTAGAAAAGGGAATAGGAAGTAAACCATACTTCTGCCATCGCTGGTTCTTTCATGCAAGGCCGGTAATATTAAGATTTCCTTTAATGCGGCTGGATGAATGTGTACAGAGAGGGGAAGAAGTATGGCTAAAAGAAAAACGAAATTCATGTGCCAGGAATGCGGCTATGAATCGCCGAAATGGATGGGGAAATGTCCGGGGTGCGGCCAATGGAATACGATGGTGGAAGAGGTGGAGAAGCCTGCTTCAACGAGAAGAGGCGCTTTTGCTCATTCGCAGGGCTCGGCCATTGCGGCGAAAGCTACACCGATTACATCCATTGAAACAGTCAGTGAACCACGCATATATACCGATTTAATAGAATTAAACCGTGTCCTTGGGGGAGGAATTGTTAGAGGCTCCCTTGTTCTTATCGGGGGAGATCCGGGCATCGGGAAATCAACGCTTCTTCTTCAAGTGTCATCACAGCTGGCGAACAGGAAGCATTCTGTTCTTTATATATCAGGGGAAGAATCCATGCGTCAGACGAAACTGCGTGCTGACCGCTTAGGTGTTTCTTCAGACAGTCTGCTTGTTTACTCGGAAACCAGCCTTGATGAAATAAGCAGAACGATTGATTCAGTGAGTCCTGACTTTGTCATTATAGACTCTATTCAGACGATCTTTCACCCCGAAGTGACATCGGCTCCTGGCAGTGTTTCTCAGGTGCGGGAATGTACCGCTGAGCTAATGCGCATCGGCAAAACGAAGGGAATTGCCATTTTTATCGTGGGGCATGTTACAAAGGAAGGGTCCATTGCCGGTCCAAGACTATTGGAGCATATGGTTGATACGGTTTTGTACTTTGAGGGTGAACGCCATCATACATACCGGATCCTGCGGGCGGTGAAAAACAGATTTGGCTCAACAAACGAGATGGGCATTTTTGAAATGAAGGAATTTGGGCTTGAGGAAGTGGCTAATCCGTCAGAAATTTTCCTGGAAGAGCGGTCACAGGGAGCTGCAGGTTCAACAGTCGTTGCTTCGATGGAAGGAACGAGGCCAGTCCTGGTTGAAATTCAGGCGCTGATTTCCCCGACAAGCTTTGGAAATCCAAGACGAATGGCGACAGGAATTGATCATAACCGGGTTCCGCTTCTGATGGCGGTTTTGGAAAAACGGGTCGGGATGCTTCTGCAAAATCAGGATGCTTACTTAAAAGTCGCTGGCGGAGTGAAGCTTGATGAACCGGCAATTGATTTGGCCATTGCTGTGAGCATTGCGTCAAGCTTTCGGGATAAGCCAACAAAGGCAACAGATTGCATCATTGGAGAAGTAGGGCTCACAGGAGAGGTCAGGAGAGTATCAAGAATAGAACAAAGAGTGCAGGAGGCGGCCAAGCTGGGTTTTGAGCGGGTTATCCTGCCGGCGAACAATCTTGGCGGCTGGAGCGCACCGGGAGGAATTGAACTAATCGGAGTAAGTTCAGTCGGTGAAGCGCTAAAGGCCGCGTTAGGGGGATAAAGATGGAGACTAAAAAAATGGGCGAAAAAACGATGAGTGAAATCCTTCGGTTCATGGCTCCGGGTACGCCTATAAGGGAAGGGATTGATAATGTTCTTCGCGCCAATACAGGCGGGCTGATTGTATTGGGTTCAAAGGATAAGTTGAGTAACCTTGTTGATGGCGGGTTCCAAATTAATTGCCCATTTTCGCCAAGCTATTTGTATGAGCTGGCCAAGATGGATGGAGCTATTATTTTAAATGAAGAAGGGAACAAGATTCTAATTGCTAATGCGCAGCTGGCTCCCGATCCTGGTGTGCCTTCTACCGAAACGGGCATGCGGCACCGGACGGCTGAGCGGGTTGCCCGGCAAACAGGCGCATTAGTGATTGCCATTTCCCAGAGACGCAATGTCATTACCCTTTATAAAGGGCATTCACGCTATGCGCTGCGTGATATTGGCGTCATTTTAACAAAGGCGAATGTAGCCGTGCAGACTCTTGAAAAGTATAAGGTCGTTCTTGAACAGAGCATCGGCAACCTTAGCATCCTGGAATTTGAAGAGCTTGTTACATATAGTGACATCCTGCATGTTTTTCATAATATTGAAATGGTTTTGCGCATTAAAAATGAGCTGCTCACCTACTTAAGCGAACTGGGTACTGAAGGAAGGCTGATTCGGCTCCAGATGAATGAGCTGCTGATGGAGCTTGAACGAGAAGCAGAATGGATTATAAAAGACTATGCTCAATCCAGGGACATCGACTCAAGGAATGCAATTGTTAAGCTTCAGGAGCTATCAAAAGGAGAAATGCTCGAAGACTCTGTCATTCTTAAGCTTCTTGGCTACAACGGGTATATTCATACAGAAGAATTCAAATGCCCCCGCGGCTACCGGATGCTGAATAAAGTTCCCCGCCTTCCGCCGATTATTATCGATAATCTGATTAATCGGTTTGAAGAATTTCCGAATATCATCACAGCGACAGTTGAGGAGCTCGATGAGGTAGAAGGAATCGGTGAGGTAAGGGCCAGAAAAATTAAAGAAGGACTTAAGCTCATAAAAGAGCAGGTTTTTGCGGACCGTCAGCTATAAAGAGACCATTGAACTATGTAATTAGTTATGCTAAAATGATAAGTTAATTATTTGACAGTTTATTGCCAATGGTGCTACCCTTAAAGTGTGTAAAAGTAAAAATTTAAGCAGTATAAAGACGTTTCTTTACTATCGTGAAATAATTATTAGGGAAAAATTGAAAATCCCCCGGATTCAGGGTTTCAATTTTGTGAATTTGTTTATAATGATTAAAAGGAGGTGAAGGAATGTTAAAACGTATTGTACAGGCATGCTTCCTTATTATCGGGGTAACGCTGGGTATATTTTTGATTCCTGACTTATTAAAATTAATCAGTTTAGATGACATTCCTCTTTTAAATAATCCATATGTGTCCGCCATTTTAGGTGCTATTATTTTTTATCTTTTAACTTTTTGGGCGGTTGATCATGTCGTCAACTTCGTGAGATGGGCAGAAGAATCACTGGTAAAAGTACCTATAACAGATATTATTTTTGGAAGTGTCGGCCTGGTTTTTGGATTAGTCATTGCCTTTTTAATCGGATATGCATTAAATGCGATTGAGGTCCCGATTCTGAATACCGTTGCTCCGATTGTGCTGACGCTCCTGTTCGGCTATCTCGGATTTCAGGTTGGCTTTAAAAAGCGGGATGAGCTTTTAAGTTTAATTTCAAGCAAGAAAAAGAAGAGCAGTGAAGAAGACCCCGAACCTGAAGCTGTAGCTAAGAACTCACTCAAGATCCTTGATACCAGCGTTATTATCGATGGCCGCATTGCTGATATCTGTCAGACTGGCTTTCTGGAAGGTACGATTGTCATTCCTCAGTTTGTACTCGAAGAGCTTCAGCACATTGCTGATTCTTCAGATGTATTAAAGCGCAACCGCGGCAGACGGGGTCTGGATATACTGAATCGAATCCAAAAAGAGCTTTCGATTAATGTAGAAATCTATGAAGGGGATTTTGAAGAAATCCAAGAGGTGGACAGCAAGCTCGTAAAGCTGGCTAAGCTAACGAATGGCGTTGTTGTGACCAATGATTTTAACTTAAACAAGGTTTGTGAACTGCAAAAAGTGGCGGTCCTCAATATTAATGACCTGGCAAATGCCGTCAAACCGGTTGTGCTTCCAGGCGAAGAAATGAAGGTACAGGTTATTAAGGACGGCAAGGAACAGAATCAGGGGATTGCTTATCTGGACGACGGCACGATGATTGTGGTGGAAGAAGGAAGAAATTATATTGGCAAACATATCGATGTTCTTGTCACAAGTGTTCTGCAGACATCAGCTGGACGAATGATCTTTGCAAAACCTAAGCTTCTGGAAAAAGCTTTATAATGTATAATAGAAAGTAGGACAGAATGTGCAGGGAGATTGCTTTCCCTGCCTTTTTCCTGCTTTTTTAAGAAGGTAAGAAATACATTGATCTTATAGAATTGTTAAGCTCCAGCGCCTACCCCCTCGAGGTCACAAGCCGATCCTCCCAAAAAGGCAAAGGATGCCTTTTCGAAAGGCTCATCTTGAACTTGAGGCCCCCAGGATAGGGTTCATGCAGACGTTGCTACAGGACGTGGCGTTCTTAGTCTGCGTTCCTTCGTGAGCAAGGTGCTTGCGCTTTTCTTAGGAGATAGGAGCCATAATATGAATTATCAAGTGATTCTCCCGGCGGCCGGGCAGGGGAAAAGAATGGGAGCCGGAAAGAATAAGCTTCTCCTGGAAATCGGGAATGTCCCAGTGTTTATACATACGTTAAGAGTTTTTGAAAGTGACCCGGAATGTACGGGCATTTATCTGGCAATCAATCCTCAGGATGAGGAAGAAATACGCATTCTGTTAAAAGAGCATCAGATTACGAAAGTGGCTGCCATGGCAGAAGGCGGGAAGGAAAGGCAGCATAGTGTCTATAATGCGGCCAAGGCGGCTTCGGGTGAGGAAGTAGTGCTGGTTCATGACGCTGCCCGCCCTTTTATTACCCGGGATTTACTGCAGCCGCTGGTGAAAGCAGCCTGGGAAAAAGGAGCTGCTGTTCTTGCAGTACCGCTGAAGGATACTGTTAAAAAAGCTGACGGGAATTTAATTACAGAAACTCTTGAACGTTCCTGCCTGTGGGCTGTTCAAACTCCACAGGCCTTTCGTGTTTCTTCCCTGCTTGAGGCACACCGCAAGGCCGAGGAAGACGGCTTCCTGGGAACGGATGATGCCAGCCTCGTGGAGCGGTTAGGCAATGAAGTGGTGATTGTTGAAGGAAGTTACGATAATATTAAGCTGACTACACCAGAAGATATTTACTTTGCGGAAGCAATTATAAAGAAAAGAAGTCATATGTAAAGGAGATTGTATCATGTTTCGGATTGGACAAGGTTTTGATGTTCATCAGTTTGCGGAAGGACGCCCGCTGATTATCGGGGGTATTGAAATACCATATGAGAAAGGACTGCTGGGGCATTCAGATGCAGATGTCCTGCTGCATACAGTGGCCGATGCCTGCCTTGGGGCAATTGGAGAAGGAGATATTGGGCGGCATTTTCCTGATACCGATCCTGAATTCAAGGATGCCGATTCTGCGAAGCTGCTCGCGTATGTGTGGGGAATCGTAAAAGAAAAAGGGTATGAGCTGGTCAATGCAGACTGCACCATCATTGCCCAGAAGCCGAAAATGGCTCCTCATATCGGGAAAATGCAGGAGCGGATTGCAGAGCTTCTGGAGACCGAGAAAGAAAATATTAATGTGAAAGCAACAACTACAGAAAAGCTTGGATTTACAGGGCGGGGAGAGGGAATTGCCTCCCAGGCCGCTGTTTTGCTGAAAAAGAAAGGGAGCCAGTAAAATTACCTTTCAGAAGAAAAACCTGAATGTTAAAATATAGCTTATTGCAGTCTAACGGGCAGTAAGACTCCCGTTTTTGGGCTCAGAAGATTCCAAGGGAGATACGCGGGAGTTAAACTGCCCGTAAAGGCCCGAATGGTTCAACTAGCAATCAGTGGCGGGAAAGGTGACTAAATGAGCAAATAAGAGTCCTATCGTTTGTGTCAGCGGCATATCCCACTGATTGAGTTTCACTTTATCGTTAAGATTTTAAGGAGGCAGTTAGTATGTCAAATGAAATCCGCGTCCGCTATGCTCCGAGTCCGACTGGACATTTGCATATCGGAAATGCAAGAACGGCGCTTTTTAACTATTTATTTGCAAGAAGCAAAGGCGGGAAATTCATCATCCGCATTGAGGATACAGATAAGAAACGGAATATTGAAGGCGGCGAAGAAAGTCAGCTTCACTATTTAAAATGGCTTGGCATGGATTGGGACGAGAGCATCGACCAGGAAGGCGAATTTGGCCCTTACCGCCAATCTGAGAGAAATCATATCTATGAAACATACTACAAGGAATTGCTCGACAAAGGCCATGCCTATAAATGCTATTGTACGGAAGAGGAGCTGGAGGCAGAGCGTGAAGCTCAATCTGCAAAAGGCGATACTCCTGCTTACTCAGGAAAATGCCGTCATCTGACAGAGGATGAAAAAGCTGCACTGGAAGCAGAAGGCAGAAAGCCAAGCATCCGCTTCTTAGTGCCAAAAGGCAGGGAATTGACATTCAATGACATGGTAAAAGGCGAAGTGTCATTCGAATCTGAAGGCTTTGGCGATTTTGTCATTGTCAAAAAGGATGGCACTCCTACTTATAACTTTGCCGTAGCAGTGGATGACCACCTTATGAAAATTTCTCATGTCCTGCGCGGAGATGACCATATCTCCAATACGCCTAAGCAGCAGATGATATACGAAGCATTAGGCTGGGACATTCCGACGTTTGGCCATATGACTCTGATTGTCAATGAAAGCCGCAAAAAACTGAGCAAGCGGGACGAGACGATTATCCAGTTCATTGAACAGTATGAAGAGCTCGGCTACCTGCCGGAAGCGCTCTTTAACTTTATTGCTTTGCTTGGCTGGTCTCCTGCAGGCGAGGAAGAAATTTTCTCCAAAGAAGAATTCATTGATATTTTTGATGAAAGCAGATTATCAAAATCTCCTGCCCTTTTCGATAAGCAGAAGCTTGAATGGATGAATAACCAGTACATGAAAAAGCTTGATCAGGACCGTCTTGTGGCCATTTCAGCCCCTCACCTGGTAAAGGCAGGGAAGATCAGTGAAAACTGGCAGCAGGAAAATGAAGATTGGGTTAGAAGCCTAATCACTCTTTACCAGGAAAAAATGAGCTTTGGCGCTCAAATTGCTGAGCTTTCAGAACTGTTCTTTACAGAAGAAATGACAATTGATGAAGAAGCGAAGGAAGTTCTGGCTGAAGAGCAGGTTCCTGAAGTGCTGTCTGCTTTCCTGCAGGAAATTGACAATATGGCAGAGTTCAAAGCGGATGAAATTAAAGCGGCCATGAAGGCTGTGCAAAAATCAACAGGGCACAAGGGCAAGAAACTGTTCATGCCAATCCGTTCGGCTACTACTGGCCAAACCCATGGGCCGGATCTGCCGCAGGCCATCGAGCTTTTAGGAAAAGAAAAAGTAAAAACTCGATTAATGAGCATTATTGGTTAACATCTTGGAGAAAATGTAATATAGTATTAAGTAAATTATTCTATATCGAAAAGTGTTGAAGAGGAAAAGTAAGGAAAAAGATGCTTTTTAGAGAGAACCATCACCGGCTGAAAGTGGTTTAAGCCTCTCCTTTTTCTGAAATGCACCTCAGAGCCTCAATTTGAACGGATGCCCCGGCTTCCTATTAGATTTGAGCGGAAACTTATCCGTTAACAAGTTAAAGTTGAGGCTTATGAAGCCTAAACAGAGTGGAACCGCGCATAAAGCGTCTCTGTCCGATTGTGGCAGAGGCGCTTTTTTATATTTTAAACCTGCTTTTATGGGCAGAGAAGTATTTTAGGGGAAAAGCTTTAGAAAAATAAAAATAGAGATCGAGACCTATGTCAGGAGGGGAAATGAACAATGTTTGCAAGAATGAAGGAAGATATCGAAGTGGTATTTGAACAGGATCCGGCAGCAAGAAGTTATTTGGAAGTAGTATTAACTTACTCAGGATTGCATGCTGTCTGGTCGCATCGCATGGCCCACGCGCTTTTTAAAAGGAAGTTTTATTTTCTTGCAAGAGTTGTTTCCCAGGTCAGCCGCTTTTTCACAGGAATTGAAATTCACCCGGGAGCAAAGATCGGCAGACGCTTTTTTATCGACCATGGCATGGGGGTTGTCATCGGGGAAACTTGTGAAATCGGTGATAATGTAACGGTTTTCCAGGGTGTGACACTTGGGGGAACCGGAAAGGAAAAAGGCAAGCGGCATCCTACTATTAAGGACAACGCGCTGATCGCAACAGGTGCGAAGGTTTTGGGTTCCATTACAATTGGGGAGAATTCTAAGATAGGTGCAGGATCTGTTGTCCTTCATGAGGTTCCGCCCAATTCAACTGTAGTCGGCATTCCTGGAAGAGTGAAAGTCAGGGATGGAGTGAAAATTAACAAGGATTTAAATCATTGTGATCTTCCCGATCCAATTGCAGACCGGTTTAAGGAACTGGAGAAGGAGCTGCAGGAATTAAAAGGCGAAGTCGAAACGCTGAGGAAAGAAAGGAGCCAGATTCATGGCCATTCAAATCTATAATACACTTACTCGTCAAAAAGAAGATTTTATTCCCCTAGAAGAGGGAAAAGTGAAAATGTATGTGTGCGGTCCTACCGTTTATAACTATATCCATATAGGGAATGCACGCCCGCCGATTGTATTTGACACAGTGCGCAGATATCTTGAATTCCGCGGCTTCGATGTTCATTATGTCTCCAATTTTACTGATGTGGATGATAAGCTGATCCGCGTAGCTAATGAACTGGGAACGGATGTTCCGAATATCGCGGAACGATTCATTAATGCCTACTTCGAAGACGTTTTTGCACTGGGCTGCAGAAAGGCTGATGTCCACCCGAGAGTGACAGAAAGCATTGATATCATTATTGAGTTTATCCAGACATTGATTGATAAAGGCTTCGCGTATGAATCAGAAGGGGATGTTTATTACCATACCCGTAAGTTCGATGAGTACGGTAAGCTGTCCCATCAGTCGGTTGATGAGCTGAGGGTCGGTGCCCGCATTGCCGTCGGCGAAAAGAAACAGGATTCTCTTGACTTTGTTCTATGGAAAACAGCGAAGGAAGGGGAAATCGCGTGGGAGAGCCCTTGGGGGCAAGGAAGGCCGGGGTGGCATATTGAATGCTCGGCTATGGCAAAGAAATACCTCGGGGACACGATTGATATTCATGCCGGCGGACAGGATCTGGCTTTCCCGCATCATGAAAATGAGATCGCCCAGTCGGAAGCATTGACAGGCAAAACGTTTGCCCGCTATTGGATGCACAATGGCTATATTAATATCGACAACGAAAAAATGTCTAAATCACTGGGGAATTTCGTCCTGGTTCATGACATTATCCAAAAGCATGACCCGCAGGTTCTAAGATTTTTCATGCTGTCCGTACATTACAGACATCCGATTAACTACAGTGATGAGCTTCTGGAAAATACCCGCACAGGGCTGGAGCGCATTAAAACGTCTTATCATAATTTGCAGCACCGCAAAGAAGCAAGTGTGAACCTGACTGATAATAACCAGGAGTGGCTGGATAAAATAACCGCTCTTCATGAACAGTTCATTCAACATATGGATGATGATTTCAATACAGCCAATGCCGTATCTATTTTGTTCGAACTGTCTAAGCTTGCGAATTATTATCTGATGGAGAAAAACACAGCTGTTGAAGTGATCGATGCTTTTACAAAAAAATTTGAAACGCTGTTTGATGTATTGGGTCTTTCTCTTGAAGAAACAAATGCTGTCCTTCTGGATGAAGAAATTGAACAGCTGATTGAGCAGAGGCAGCAGGCCAGAAAAGATCGTAATTTCGATCTGGCAGACAAAATCCGCGATCAGCTGAAAGAAATGAATATTATCCTTGAAGATACACCGCAGGGAATCAGATGGAAAAGAGGCTAAGCAATGCTTCACTATGAAAACAAAATAGATGAAAAACAATTGAATAGTCTTGCCTTGGCGTATATGGGAGATGCGGTATTTGAAACCTATATACGCCACCATCTCCTTCAAAATGGACGGGTTCGGCCTCATTTTCTCCATAAGGAGGCAACCCGATATGTTTCTGCAAAGGCCCAGTCCATAATCATTCATGAATTAATGGACTCTGAACGGCTGACCGAGGAAGAACTGGCAGTAGTCCGCAGGGGGCGAAATGCAAAGTCCGGTTCGGTGCCGAAAAATACAGATGTCCAAACATACAGGTACAGCACAGCTTTTGAATCTCTGATCGGCTATTTGTTTTTGTCGAAAAGACAGGAGCGGATGGAAGAGCTGATTCTGGAATCCATACATTTAGTTGAGAACAGGAAAGGAGGAGCGGCAAAATGAGCCAGGATTTTATCATTGGGAAGAATCCCGTTATTGAAGCATTAAAGTCAGAGAGGGATATTAATAAGATTTTTATTGCAGAAGGTTCGCAAAGCGGGCAGATGCAGCAGGTAATCGGTTTGGCGAAGTCCGCCGGGGTATTGGTCCAGTTCGTTCCAAAGAAAAAAATAGATGGGATGGCAGAGGGTAATCATCAGGGTGTCATCGCACAGGTTGCTGCTTATCAATATGCAGAAATCGATGATTTGTTTGCTGCTGCAGAAAAGAAAAACGAAGCAGCTTTCTTTTTGCTGCTGGATGAGATAGAAGATCCGCATAATCTCGGGTCCATCATGAGAACGGCAGATGCAGTCGGAGCACATGGGATCATTATTCCGAAGAGAAGAGCGGTCGGGCTCACGGCAACTGTAGCTAAAGCCTCCACAGGAGCGATCGAGTATATCCCGGTTGTCCGGGTTACGAATATGGCCAGAACCATTGATGAATTAAAAGAAAGAGGCGTTTGGATAGCCGGTACCGATGCAAAAGGGAAACAAGACTTCCGTCAGATGGATGGAACGATGCCGTTAGGTCTTGTAATTGGAAGCGAAGGGAAAGGGATGGGCCGACTGATTCGCGATAAATGTGATTTTCTCATTAACCTGCCCATGGCTGGACACGTTACTTCCCTTAACGCATCAGTTGCTGCTGCGCTGCTCATGTATGAGGTTTATCGGAAACGGCACCCGCTTGAGGGATAGAAATGGACATCCTTCTTGTTGACGGATACAACATAATTGGTGCTTGGCCAGAACTCAGGGAGCTCAAAAACAAGGATTTATCGTCAGCCAGAGACCGCCTGATTGAAAAAATGGCCGAGTACCAGGGATATTCCGGGTACAAAGTGATTGTCGTGTTTGATGCCCATTATGTAAAGGGCACGGAAAAAAAGTTTAAGGATTCTAAGGTCGAAGTTATTTTTACAAGAAATAATGAAACGGCCGATGAACGCATTGAAAAAATGGCTATCGATCTCAGCAATATTAAAACCCAAATTCATGTGGCAACCTCCGATTTCACAGAGCAATGGGTCATATTTGGCCAGGGAGCCCTAAGAAAATCAGCAAGGGAGCTTCTCAATGAAATGAATTTGATTGAAAACAGCATTGAAAAAAAAGTAAAAAAAATTCAGCAGAAAAAGCCTGTATCCAAGATACCTCTCAGTGATGAAGTGGCAGAAATTTTTGAAAAATGGCGCAGAGGAGGACAATGAGCGGTTGACGCTTGAAAAAACCGTGCTGTATAATATTTCTAACCATGCTTGTACGGTCGGGGGGATCCTAGTGAGTGCTGACTTCAAGACAATCGACGAAAATCTTATAGACTTTATCCAGCTTGAGGACGAAGAAATAGTTGAGCTCGTGCATAAGGGCGAGAGTGAGGCTCTTGATTATCTGATTCATAAGTACCGCAATTTTGTCCGGGCAAAAGCAAGATCCTATTTTTTGATTGGCGCAGATAAAGAGGATATTGTACAAGAGGGAATGATCGGCTTATACAAGGCGATCCGCGATTTTAAAGAGGACAAGCTGTCTTCATTTAAAGCGTTTGCCGAGCTGTGCATCACCAGGCAAATCATAACCGCCATCAAGACAGCGACCCGCCAAAAGCATATTCCGCTAAACTCTTATGTGTCTTTGGACAAGCCCATTTATGATGAGGAATCGGACAGGACGCTTATGGATGTAATATCTGGGGCGAAGGTTATGGACCCTGAAGAGCTGATTATCAACCAGGAAGAATTTGATCACATTGAAGTGAAAATGTCAGAGCTTCTGAGTGACCTTGAACGAAAGGTGCTTGCCCTTTACTTGGATGGGCAGTCCTATCAGGAAATTTCCGAAGAACTGAACCGCCATGTTAAATCAATTGACAACGCCCTGCAACGGGTGAAAAGAAAGCTGGAAAGATATTTGGAAGTGCGTGAATTTTCCCTGTAGACAGAATTTCCCAACACCTTGCTTTTTTTGCAGTTATTGACATGTTTTGGGGTGCGTGTTAAAGTTTTAAGGGCGTAATGTGACTTAGTAGGTGGAAATATGACTAAAAAGGTAATTTTGGCTTGCTCTGTATGTGGTTCCAGAAATTATTCCACTGCGGGCAAAAATGATTCTGCAAGGCTGGAGCTGAAGAAGTTCTGCAGCACATGCAGCGCTCATACGATCCATAAAGAAACAAAGTGATTATATAGATAAGAAGTTTGCTCTTTTAATAGTCTGAAGCCTGAGCGTTTTATGCAGACTGGAAGATTGGTTTGATTTTGAAGCCGCTTTCGCTTCTTGTTAAAGGATATATCTCTTGAAAGTTGGGGGTTACGAAATGCAGCGCATCGTGAATTTTTTCCGTGAAGTTGGCCGGGAAATGAGAAAGGTCAGCTGGCCTAAACGCAAAGAGCTGACAAACTATACTGTTACCGTTCTTGCTACAGTTACGTTCTTCGCTCTGTTTTTTGCAGTGATTGACCTGGGAATTTCTGAATTGATTCGTTTAATTCTTGAATAACCCCTGAGTTTCCATGGTATAATGGAGAATAACACAGGAAACATTTGCAAAGCCCGGAAACGGGTTTTTTAATTTGGTCAAAAATATAAATTGTTGAATACAGGGAGGGAAGGACGAACAAGTCCTCATAAATGGAAAAGAATTGGTATGTTGTTCATACGTACTCCGGCTATGAAAATAAAGTCAAAGCCAATCTGGAGAAGCGTGTTGAATCAATGGGTATGCAAGATAAGATCTTCCGCGTGGTAGTTCCGGAAGAAGAAGAAACAGAATTGAAAAACGGCAAGAAAAAAGTAGTGAAGCGCAAAGTCTTCCCTGGTTATGTACTAGTGGAAATCGTGATGACGGATGATTCCTGGTATGTAGTAAGAAATACTCCGGGTGTAACTGGATTCGTAGGTTCAGCAGGTTCTGGCTCAAAGCCGACCCCGCTATTGCCGGAAGAAGTTACGAACATTCTTAAGCACATGGGTGTTGAAGAAGCCCGCTTTGATATTAACTTTGAGATCGGTGAAACAGTTCAGGTGAAAGAAGGTCCATTTGCGAACTTCACAGGTACCATTGAAGATATTGATAAAGATAAGGCGAAGATTAAAGTGCTTGTTAACATGTTTGGCCGTGACACTCCGGTTGAGCTTGATTTTTCACAAATTGAAAAACTGTAAGAAGCAGCCTGCTGAAAGTACTTTTATATATCTTTGTAAAAAAACTTGAAATTGCCTTTGAAAAGTGATAATATTTCAAAGGTCAGTATGTCTCGGACAAAGAGACTGGACAATTGTTAAAAGTTCTTTATCTTAATATAAAGACTATAAGTTGAGTGGGAGGGAATTTTCCCTATTACCACATCACGGACTTTAAGGAGGTGTGTCTCGTGGCTAAAAAAGTAATCAAACTTGTAAAGCTGCAAATCCCTGCAGGTAAAGCAAACCCTGCACCACCAGTAGGACCGGCACTAGGTCAAGCAGGTGTTAACATCATGGGATTCTGTAAGGAATTTAACGCTCGCACAGCTGAACAAGCTGGCTTAATCATTCCTGTTGAAATCACGGTTTTTGAAGACCGTTCATTTACATTTATTACGAAAACTCCTCCTGCTGCAGTTCTTCTTAAGAAGGCGGCTGGAATCGAGTCTGGTTCTGGTGAACCAAACCGTAATAAAGTAGCAACAGTCAAGCGTGACAAGGTACGCGAGATTGCTGAAACAAAGATGCCTGATCTAAACGCTGCAAGTGTAGAAGCTGCAATGCGTATGGTTGAAGGTACTGCACGCAGCATGGGTATCGTTATCGAAGACTAATCCATGCATGAAGCAGATTTAGGGATGAGGTTGCGACGCTGAATTTTGTTTCACTCGCAACCTTTGTTCTGTCTAGAGCAGGCGCCTTTGACCGAGGCGCCTCCGCTTTTACTGTCTAGCTGCGGCGCCTAGCCCCTCGAGATCATAAGCCAATCCTCCCGGAAAGGTAAAGAACACCTTTCGGTGAGGCTTGTCTTATGCTTGTCAGGGCTGACCGAGGCGCCTCCGCTTTTACTCGTGGGAGGTTATTCCGCTAAAACCACAATCAAGGAGGAAATAAAAATGGCTAAAAAAGGTAAGAAGTACGCAGAAGCTGCGAAGCTTGTTGATTCTTCAAAAGCTTACCCAATTGCTGAGGCGATTGAACTTGCGAAGAAAACTAATTTTGCGAAATTTGATGCAACTGTTGAGGTAGCATTCCGTCTTGGAGTTGACCCTAAGAAAGCTGACCAGCAAATCCGTGGAGCGGTTGTTCTTCCAAACGGAACTGGTAAAACTCAGCGCGTTCTTGTTTTCGCTAAGGGTGAAAAAGCGAAAGAAGCAGAAGCTGCTGGAGCAGATTTCGTAGGTGATTCTGAATACATCAACAAAATCAGCCAAGGCTGGTTCGACTTTGATGTAATCGTTGCTACACCTGACATGATGGGTGAAGTTGGTAAACTTGGCCGCGTATTAGGACCTAAAGGCTTAATGCCAAACCCTAAGACTGGCACAGTTACTTTTGACGTTCAAAAAGCAGTTAACGAAATCAAAGCAGGTAAAGTTGAATACCGTGTTGACAAAGCTGGTAACATCCACGTGCCAATCGGTAAAGTATCTTTCGAAGACGAAAAGCTTGTTGAAAACTTCAACACTATTTTCGATACAATGATGAAAGTGAAGCCTGCTGCTGCTAAAGGAACTTACATGAAGAACGTTTCTGTTACTTCTACTATGGGACCTGGCGTAAAAGTAGATCCTTCATCTGTTGCAGTAAAATAATAACAATTGACATTCTAAAATACATGCTGTAATATGTATTTTGTTGTTAAAATATAATAACATTTGTGCCGTAGACAGCAGGTGCCTAATTGCTTAATTTCCTGCCGAGGTATTACGATAGAATTGCTTTTTCTTGCTATTGTATACTTCCTCCATGTCTGCAAAGTCATGGAGGTTTTTTATTGGACGGTATGAATGTAGAAATTCTACAGGAGGTGTAAGGATGAGCAGCGTTATCGAACAAAAGAAACAAATCGTAGAAGAAATTGCTGATAAGCTTAAATCAAGTTTATCAACAGTTGTTGTTGACTACCGTGGTCTTACTGTTGCTGAAGTTACTGAACTTCGTAAACAGCTTCGTGAAGCTGGCGTAGAATTCAAAGTATACAAGAATTCAATGACTCGCCGTGCTGCTGAAGCTGCTGAACTTTCGGGTTTAAACGAAGCTTTAACTGGACCTAACGCAATCGCGTTCAGCACAGAAGATGTAGTTGCTCCAGCGAAAATCCTTAATGATTTCGCGAAAAAGCACGAAGCACTTGAAATTAAAGCAGGTGTAATCGAAGGAAACGTCGCTTCAGTAGAAGATATCAAAGCTCTTGCTGAACTACCATCACGCGAAGGCTTGCTTTCTATGCTACTCAGCGTACTTCAAGCACCTATCCGCAATCTTGCTCTTGCTGCAAAAGCTGTTGCAGATCAAAAAGAAGAACAAGGCGCGTAAGTTGATTTTAGCGTTAACCTAATAGATTCAAACCAAAAATAAGGAGGAAACATAATCATGACTAAAGAACAAATCATTGAAGCAGTTAAAAATATGACTGTTTTAGAACTTAACGACTTAGTAAAAGCTATCGAAGAAGAATTTGGTGTAACTGCTGCTGCTCCTGTAGCTGTAATGGGCGGAGCTGCTGGTGGAGACGCTGCTGCTGAGAAAACTGAATTTGACGTTGTTCTTGCTTCTGCAGGCGACCAAAAAATCAAAGTTATCAAAGTGGTACGTGAAATCACAGGTCTTGGACTTAAAGAAGCAAAAGAACTTGTTGACAACACTCCAAAAGCTCTTAAAGAAGGCGTTTCTAAAGAAGAAGCTGAAGAAGTTAAAGCTAAGCTTGAAGAAGTTGGAGCTGGCGTTGAAGTTAAGTAATAACATTTATGAAAAGTCCGCTGCTTAAGCGGGCTTTTTGTTTTGCTGTAAAATGCATAATTTTGTTCTGTGGGAACTGTCTACTAAACAAGGAACGGTTCGTCGGCTTTATCATCGCATGACTAAAAGCATAGCGTTTAGGAGGAGCCCCTGTCCCTTGAGGTGCCGGGGGAGGACAAGGCGCTTCCGCTTTTCGGCAACCTTTTTGCTTTTTGGTGGGCAATCCTATATAATTCCTTCGAAACCACTTAATTGTGATTCTCCTATTTTCTTCTTATATATTCTCCCTGGAGGTGATTTCATGTCTGAACACTACTATTCCCAAACGCAAAAAGTTGAAAGCAGCCCTAAAACCTGGAGTTATACTCTAAAGGAGTATCCATTCCGCTTTAAAACAGATAATGGTGTTTTTTCAAAGGGTGAAGTGGATTTTGGTTCAAGATTATTAATTGAGACTTTTGAAGAGCCGGAAGCAAAAGGCAACATTCTTGATGTCGGCTGCGGATACGGGCCCATCGGGCTGACTGCAGCAAAGCTGATGCCTGAACGGACAGTTCATATGGTTGATGTAAATGAGAGGGCACTTGGACTTGCGAAAGAAAATGCTGAATTGAACGGCATTAAAAATGTGCAAATCTATGAAAGTGACCGCCTTGAAAGTACAAAAGGCAATAAGTTTGCGGCCATTCTGACAAACCCGCCGATCCGCGCCGGGAAAAAGGTTGTTCATGATATTTTTGAACAAAGTTTTAACTCGCTGGTTTCTGGAGGTGAGCTATGGGTTGTTATCCAGAAGAAGCAGGGTGCACCATCGGCCATTGATAAACTGACAGAGTTATTCGGCGAAGTGGAGACGGCAGAAAAGAAAAAAGGCTATTTCATTTTAAGAGCAAAAAAAGATTGACTTGACTTTTTTGCTATGATAGTATTGTAAAATGCCAACATATTATATTTCTATTTATAACTAAATTTATCTAATAGTTGTATAAATTTGGTTTTAATGGGAAAGCTAACAAAATAATAGTCGTATTGTGAAAATGTGGTTTTTGAAGTGAAAACCCTTTTTCTTTTTGTCTTATAAGAATGGAGGTTTGGCTTGCGTCCCTGTACTTTTTTGGGAAAAGTCCGGCTTCTAAGCCAGTTCGCTGGCGGCTTTTTGCGCCATCGGTTCAGGGTCTTATGCTTGTTGCCGATAGGCAGGCGCTCTTTAGCTTTTCTTATAAGGTGATATAAATTGCTATTAGCAACAATAACGCTTGATTTGAGGGGTGAATCAGTTGACAGGTCAACTAGTTCAGTATGGACGACACCGCCAACGTAGAAGTTACGCACGAATCAGTGAAGTTTTAGAATTACCAAATCTAATCGAAATCCAAACCTCTTCTTATCAATGGTTTCTTGATGAGGGTTTACGAGAAATGTTCCATGATATTTCTCCGATTGAAGACTTTACTGGTAATTTGTCGCTTGAATTTATTGATTACAGCCTTGGCGAACCAAAATATTCCGTTGAGGAATCGAAAGAACGAGATGTTACATATTCTGCACCTTTACGTGTGAAAGTGCGTCTTGTAAACAAAGAAACAGGCGAAGTTAAAGACCAGGATGTCTTTATGGGTGACTTCCCGCTTATGACAGAGACAGGTACGTTCGTTATTAACGGAGCGGAACGTGTCATTGTATCCCAGTTAGTACGTTCACCGAGCGTATATTTCAGTGGAAAGCTTGATAAAAACGGGAAAAAAGGCTTTACAGCAACCGTAATCCCGAACCGCGGCGCTTGGCTTGAGTATGAAACAGATGCCAAGGACGTCGTATACGTCAGAATAGATCGTACTCGGAAACTGCCCGTTACGGTTCTTTTGCGTGCACTTGGGTTCGGCTCTGATCAAGAGATCATCGATTTGATTGGAGACAACGAGTACATTCGCAACACTCTTGAAAAAGATAATACTGAAAGTACAGACAAAGCGCTACTTGAAATTTATGAGCGTCTTCGTCCGGGCGAACCGCCAACGGTTGAAAATGCGAAAAGCTTGCTTGTCTCAAGATTTTTCGATCCAAAGCGCTATGACCTGGCGAATGTTGGACGCTATAAGATCAATAAGAAGCTTCATATTAAAAATCGCCTGTTCGGTCAAAAATTGGCTGAAACGCTTGTGGATCCAGAGACTGGGGAGATCATTGCGGAAAAAGGCGTTACGCTTGACCGCCGCACATTAGACAGAATTCTTCCTAACCTGGAGAAGGATATCGGCTTTAAAACCGTAAGCCTTTTAGGCGGAGTAGTAGATGATGAAGTATTGCTTCAGTCTATTAAGATTTATTCGCCTAATGAAGATGGCGAAAAAGTCATCAATGTAATCGGCAATGCCTACGTTGAAGAAGCAGTGAAAAACATTTCACCTTCTGACATCATTGCATCAATCAGTTATTTCTTTAACCTTCTGCATGCTGTAGGAGATACAGATGATATTGACCATCTTGGAAACAGGCGTCTGCGTTCAGTCGGAGAACTATTGCAGAACCAGTTCCGTATCGGTCTTTCCCGTATGGAGCGTGTGGTCCGCGAGAGAATGTCCATCCAGGATACAAATACTATTACACCTCAGCAGCTGATTAATATCCGTCCTGTTATTGCGTCAATTAAAGAGTTCTTTGGAAGCTCTCAGTTGTCCCAGTTCATGGACCAGACAAATCCGCTTGCTGAACTGACACATAAACGCCGTCTTTCTGCGTTAGGACCAGGCGGTCTGACACGTGAACGTGCAGGCTTCGAAGTACGTGACGTTCACTACTCTCACTATGGCCGTATGTGTCCGATTGAAACGCCGGAGGGACCAAACATCGGTTTGATTAACTCCTTATCTTCATTTGCGAAGGTAAACCGATTCGGATTTATTGAAACACCATATCGCCGAATTGACCCTGAAACCGGAAAAGTTACATCCCGCATCGACTATCTGACAGCTGATGAAGAGGATAACTATGTAGTGGCCCAGGCGAATGCACTTCTTGGTGACGATGGTTCATTCCTTGACGAAGAAGTAGTTGCCCGTTTCAAAGGTGAAAACACAGTTGTGAAACGCGACCGTGTTGACTACATGGATGTATCGCCTAAGCAGGTAGTTTCTGCTGCGACAGCATGTATTCCATTCCTGGAAAATGATGACTCCAACCGTGCCCTTATGGGAGCGAACATGCAGCGTCAGGCTGTGCCTTTGATGCAGCCGGAAGCGCCAAGAGTTGGTACTGGTATGGAATATGTATCAGGTAAAGACTCAGGTGCTGCAGTTATCTGTAAGCATGAGGGAATTGTTGAGCATGTAGAAGCGCGCGAAGTTTGGGTTCGCCGCATTCAAAATGTGGATGGCCAGGAAGTGAAAGGCGATCTTGATAAATACAGAATGCTTAAATTCATCCGTTCCAACCAGGGAACTTGCTACAACCAGCGCCCAATCGTTGCTGTAGGCAACCGTGTAACTAAAGGGGAAATCCTTGCTGACGGACCTTCCATGGAACTTGGTGAATTAGCGCTTGGACGCAACGTACTTGTCGCGTTCATGACATGGGATGGATATAACTACGAGGATGCGATCATTATGAGTGAGCGCCTTGTAAAAGATGATGTTTATACATCTATCCACATTGAAGAATATGAATCAGAATCACGCGATACAAAGCTTGGACCTGAAGAGATCACAAGAGATATCCCTAACGTTGGGGAAGATGCACTGCGCAATCTGGACGAACGCGGAATTATCCGCACAGGTGCGGAAGTAAAAGACGGCGACCTTCTTGTTGGTAAAGTAACTCCTAAAGGGGTAACTGAACTGACAGCTGAAGAAAGGCTATTGCACGCTATCTTTGGTGAAAAAGCACGTGAAGTCCGTGATACTTCCCTTCGCGTCCCACACGGCGGAGGCGGTATCGTACTCGATGTTAAAGTGTTTAACAGGGAAGATGGAGATGAACTTCCTCCAGGTGTTAACCAGCTTGTGCGTGTATATATCGTTCAGAAGCGTAAAATCTCTGAAGGTGACAAGATGGCCGGGCGCCACGGTAACAAAGGTGTTATCTCCCGTATTTTACCGGAAGAAGACATGCCTTACCTGCCGGATGGCACTCCAGTAGACATCATGTTAAACCCTCTTGGGGTTCCATCGCGTATGAACATCGGACAGGTGCTTGAGCTTCACCTTGGTATGGCTGCCAGAGCACTAGGCATTCACGTAGCATCTCCTGTATTCGATGGTGCACGCGAGGAAGATGTGTGGGCAACGATCGAAGAAGCAGGGATGGCACGTGATGCAAAGACTGTCCTTTATGATGGACGTTCAGGCGAGCCGTTTGACAACCGTGTATCAGTAGGGGTCATGTATATGATCAAACTGGCGCACATGGTAGATGACAAGCTCCATGCCCGTTCAACAGGACCTTACTCTCTTGTTACGCAGCAGCCATTGGGCGGTAAAGCTCAGTTCGGCGGACAGCGTTTCGGTGAGATGGAGGTTTGGGCACTTGAAGCATATGGTGCTGCCTATACACTTCAGGAAATCTTAACGGTTAAGTCCGATGACGTCGTTGGACGTGTTAAGACTTATGAATCAATCGTCAAAGGCGAAAATGTTCCTGAACCTGGCGTACCGGAGTCATTCAAGGTACTAATCAAAGAACTTCAAAGTTTAGGTATGGATGTTAAGATCCTTTCTGGCGATGAAAAAGAAATTGAAATGCGCGACATGGAAGATGAAGATGATGTTCAGCAGGCTGAATCATTAACAATCGCTCCGGAAACGCAAAACGAAGAGCAGGTAGTTACGAAAGAATAATTTAATATAAAATTCCTAAATCCCTGGGCGCTCCGCCTTAAATGGCGGAGGCTGCTGGGGATATTATTGGCACATTCGCTGCTGTTTGAGCAATAAGGGTAAAACCCGGAGATCAAAAGGGAGGTAGGCCCCTTGCTAGATGTAAATAATTTTGAGTATATGAAAATAGGTCTTGCTTCACCGGATAAGATACGCTCTTGGTCACATGGTGAGGTTAAGAAGCCTGAAACGATCAACTATCGTACATTAAAACCCGAAAAAGACGGTTTATTCTGCGAACGCATTTTCGGACCGACGAAAGACTGGGAATGTCACTGCGGAAAGTATAAGCGTGTTCGATACAAAGGCGTTGTCTGTGATCGATGCGGCGTTGAAGTAACACGTGCAAAAGTGCGCCGTGAAAGAATGGGCCACATTGAACTTGCAGCCCCTGTATCCCACATTTGGTACTTCAAAGGCATCCCAAGCCGTATGGGTCTTGTGCTGGACATGTCTCCGCGTGCACTTGAGGAAGTTATTTACTTCGCTTCTTATGTTGTAACGGATCCTGGCGATACGGCTCTTGAAAAGAAGCAGCTGCTT
Source organism: Cytobacillus sp. BC1816 (assembly GCF_051353635.1). NCBI lineage: Bacteria > Bacillati > Bacillota > Bacilli > Caryophanales > Bacillaceae > Cytobacillus > Cytobacillus sp. BC1816. The sequence goes on from NZ_CP195611.1 coordinate 133,482, forward strand.
TCCGAAAAAGAATACCGTGCATACCGTGAAAAGTACGGAAACAAGTTCCAGGCATCCATGGGTGCTGAATCCATTAAGAAACTTCTTTCTGACATAGACCTCAACAAAGAAGTAGATACCCTTAAAGAGGAACTGAAAACTGCCCAGGGCCAGCGACGCACTCGTGCTATTAAGCGCCTGGAAGTTCTTGAAGCTTTCCGCGGCTCTGGAAATGAGCCATCCTGGATGATTCTTGACGTTCTTCCGGTTATTCCTCCGGAGCTTCGTCCGATGGTACAGCTGGATGGCGGACGTTTTGCCACTTCCGACTTAAATGATCTGTACCGCCGTGTAATCAACCGCAACAACCGCCTAAAGCGTTTATTGGACCTTGGTGCTCCAAGCATTATTGTTCAAAACGAAAAGCGCATGCTTCAGGAAGCAGTAGATGCGCTAATCGATAACGGCCGCCGCGGAAGACCGGTAACAGGACCAGGAAACCGTCCGTTAAAATCCCTGTCGCATATGCTTAAAGGGAAGCAGGGACGTTTCCGCCAGAACTTGCTTGGTAAGCGTGTTGACTATTCAGGACGTTCGGTTATCGTCGTAGGACCAAACTTAAAAATGTACCAGTGCGGACTTCCGAAAGAAATGGCATTGGAATTATTCAAGCCATTCGTTATGAAGGAATTGGTGGAAAAAGGCTTAGCCCACAACATCAAGTCTGCAAAACGCAAGATCGAAAGAGTGCAGCCGGAAGTTTGGGATGTTCTTGAAAGTGTCATTAAAGAGCACCCTGTATTGCTTAACCGTGCCCCAACTCTTCACAGACTCGGCATCCAGGCATTTGAACCGACATTGGTGGAAGGACGCGCTATTCGTCTTCACCCGCTTGTGTGTACTGCATACAACGCAGACTTTGACGGTGACCAAATGGCTGTTCACGTGCCGCTTTCAGCAGAAGCGCAGGCAGAAGCCCGCTTGCTGATGCTTGCAGCACAGAACATCCTGAACCCGAAAGACGGTAAGCCAGTTGTTACCCCTTCACAGGACATGGTTTTAGGTAACTACTACCTGACACTTGAAAGAGCCGGCGCTGTCGGAGAAGGCATGATCTTCAATGATACAAGCGAAGCACTGCTTGCCTATCAGAATGGCTATGTTCATTTGCATACAAGAGTAGCTGTCCATGCTGGATCCTTGAATAACCAGACATTCACTGAAGAACAAAATAAAAAGCTTTTATTAACTACGGTTGGTAAGCTTGTTTTCAACGAGATTCTGCCTGAGACATTCCCATATATCAACGAGCCTACAAAAGAAAACCTTGAGATTGAAACTCCTGAGAAATACTTTGTAGAGCCTGCTACTGATGTAGCTGCTGTTATCAAGGAAATGCCTCTAATAGATCCGTTTAAGAAAAAGATCCTTGGAAACATCATTGCGGAAGTCTTCAAACGCTTCAAAATCACTGAAACGTCTAAAATGCTTGACCGCATGAAAAACCTTGGATTCAGATACTCCACAAAAGCCGGCATCACGGTTGGTGTAGCTGACATCGTGGTATTGGGCGAGAAGCAGGAAATTATCCACGAAGCACAAAGCAAGGTTGATAATGTCATGAAACAGTTCAGACGCGGTCTTATTACCGAAGATGAGCGTTATGATCGTGTCATTTCAATCTGGAGTGCGGCGAAGGATAATATCCAGGCAAAATTGATGAAGTCATTGGATAAATCCAACCCAATCTTCATGATGAGTGACTCCGGTGCCCGTGGTAACGCATCCAACTTCACTCAGTTAGCTGGTATGCGCGGACTCATGGCCAACCCGGCTGGACGTATCATTGAATTACCGATTAAATCAAGTTTCCGTGAAGGCTTAACAGTACTCGAGTACTTTATTTCTACACACGGTGCCCGTAAAGGTCTTGCTGATACAGCCCTTAAAACAGCTGACTCAGGTTACCTGACTCGCCGCCTTGTTGACGTAGCGCAGGATGTCATCGTTCGTGATGATGATTGTGGAACTGACCGCGGCTTGCTGATCGCATCTCTTAAAGATGGTACTGAAGTCATTGAAGCGCTTGAAGAGCGTCTGATAGGCCGTTATGCAAGAAGAAATATCAGGCATCCTGAGACAGATGAAGTGATTGTAGCTGAAAACGGATTGATCACTGAAGATATTGCAGTTGAAATTGTTTCAGCCGGCATCGAAAAAGTATGGATCCGTTCCGCGTTCACATGTAACACACGTCATGGGGTTTGTAAGAAGTGCTACGGCCGCAACCTGGCAACCGGACAAGAGGTTGAAGTTGGTGAAGCAGTAGGTATCATCGCTGCCCAATCCATCGGTGAACCAGGTACGCAGTTAACAATGCGTACGTTCCATACCGGTGGGGTAGCAGGAGACGATATCACTCAAGGTTTACCGCGTATCCAGGAAATCTTCGAAGCGCGTAACCCTAAAGGTCAGGCAGTCATTTCTGAAATTGATGGTGTGGTAGTTGGCATCAATGAAGGCCGTGACCGTCAGCATGAGATTGTTGTTCAGGGTGAAGTGGAGTCCAAGACGTATACAGCACCTTATACAGCCCGCTTAAAAGTAGCTGTAAATGATGAAGTAGTCCGTGGGCAGGAATTGACTGAAGGTTCTATTGACCCTAAAGAATTAATTAAAGTAAAAGATGTAACAGCTGTTCAAGAATACTTGCTGCGTGAAGTTCAGAAGGTATACCGCATGCAGGGTGTTGAAATTGGCGATAAGCACATCGAGGTAATGGTACGCCAGATGCTTCGCAAAGTGCGTGTAATTGATGCGGCAGAAACAGATGTACTGCCAGGTACTCTGCTTGATATCCATCAATTTACAGACGCCAACGAAAAAGCCCTTCTTGCTGGCAAAATGCCTGCAACAGGACGTCCGGTTCTGCTTGGTATCACAAAAGCATCTCTTGAAACAGATTCATTCTTATCTGCAGCATCCTTCCAGGAGACGACAAGAGTTCTTACCGATGCAGCGATTAAAGGCAAGCGCGATGAGCTTCTTGGCCTGAAAGAGAATGTAATTATTGGTAAGCTTGTTCCTGCCGGAACAGGCATGCAGCGCTACAGAAGAGCAGAGCCTTATACAAACGAGGAAACTGCTGAAGATACTGTTACTGTAGAATAATTTAATAATTGCGGTGCTTGCTTATTACCAGCAAGTACCGCATTTTAAAGTAAATAAATGAAATAAAAATCATTTTGCTTGTTGACATCGAAAAATGAAGATGGTACTATAGCAAAGGTGCTCCTATTCACCGGATACTTTGGAGGATGTCGTAAATGTCTTATGATAAAGTATTGCAGGCAAAAAGTTTTATTGTAGGAACAAAGCAAACGGTCAAAGCTCTCAAACTGGGAACAATCGATGAAGTCGTAGTCGCCAGTGATGCTGATCCTAGGGTTACAGCTAAAGTGGTTAGTACAGCGAATGAGATGGACGTTCCGATTGTGTATGTTGATTCGATGAAAAAGCTCGGTAAAGCATGCGGAATCGAAGTTGGGGCAGCAGCTGTTGCCATATCTTTTTAAAAACTGTTTTTGTAGATTGCTATCTGCAAGAACTTTGTTTTTGCATCAAAATGAACCACCTGGATGTGTGGGCTTAAACAAATTCGAAGGGAGGAAAAACAAATGCCTACTATTAATCAATTAGTGCGCAAGCCGCGTCAAACTAAATCTGAGAAGTCTAATTCACCTGCGCTAAACAAAGGTTACAACAGCTTTAAGAAAGCACAAACTAATGTAGCTTCACCTCAAAAGCGTGGTGTATGTACTCGTGTTGGTACAATGACTCCTAAGAAACCGAACTCAGCATTGCGTAAGTATGCACGTGTTCGTTTAACAAATGGTATCGAGGTTAATGCTTACATTCCTGGTATCGGACACAACTTGCAAGAGCACAGTGTAGTGTTAATCCGTGGAGGTCGTGTAAAAGACTTACCGGGTGTACGTTACCACATCGTGCGCGGCGCTTTAGATACTGCTGGTGTTAACAACCGTATGCAAGGCCGTTCTAAGTACGGTGCTAAGCGTCCAAAAGCAGCAAAAAAATAATTCTATTAAATAGATAAACATTTTTGAAAGGAGGAAAAATCCATGCCACGTAAAGGTCCTGTAGCAAAAAGAGACGTATTGCCTGATCCGATTTATAACTCAAAGCTTGTTAGCCGCCTCATTAATAAAATGATGGTTGACGGTAAAAGAGGTAAATCACAAGCAATTCTTTATTCTGCATTCGACATCATTAGCGAACGTACTGGCAAAGAGCCAATGGAAGTATTCGATCAAGCGCTTAAAAACATCATGCCTGTACTTGAAGTAAAAGCACGCCGTGTAGGTGGAGCAAACTACCAAGTACCAGTTGAGGTGCGTCCAGATCGCCGTACTACACTAGGTCTTCGCTGGTTAGTGAACTATTCTCGTCTTCGCGGTGAGAAAACAATGGAAGAGCGTTTAGCTAACGAAATTCTTGATGCAGCTAACAACACTGGTGCATCAGTGAAGAAACGTGAAGATACACACAAAATGGCAGAAGCAAACAAAGCGTTTGCTCACTACCGCTGGTAAGATTTCAGCTTAACTAAAATAACACTCATACTAGGAAGGAGAAAGACCCAATGGCAAGAGAGTTCTCCTTAGAAAATACTCGCAATATCGGCATCATGGCCCACATTGATGCCGGTAAAACAACTACCACTGAACGTGTTCTTTACTACACTGGTCGTATTCATAAGATTGGTGAAACTCACGAAGGTGCATCTCAGATGGACTGGATGGAGCAAGAGCAGGAGCGTGGCATCACAATCACTTCTGCAGCGACAACTGCACAGTGGAAAGGCCACCGCGTAAACATTATCGATACACCTGGACACGTAGACTTCACAGTAGAGGTTGAACGTTCATTACGTGTACTTGATGGTGCGGTAGCTGTACTTGATGCTCAATCTGGTGTTGAGCCGCAAACTGAAACAGTTTGGCGTCAGGCAACAACTTACGGAGTACCGCGTGTGGTATTCGTAAATAAAATGGATAAACTTGGTGCAGATTTCTTGTACTCATTGAAGACACTTCATGATCGTTTACAAGCAAATGCAGCAGCAATCCAATTGCCAATCGGGGCTGAAGATCAGTTTGAAGGCATCATTGACCTTATTGAAATGAAAGCTACGTTCTACGGTAATGACTTAGGTACTGATATCGAAGATCGTGAAATTCCAGAGGAATACAAGGATCAAGCTGAAGAGTACCGTGAAAAGCTAATTGAAGCGGTAGCAGAACTTGATGAAGAATTAATGGAAAAGTATCTTGGCGGTGAAGAAATCACTAACGATGAGCTAAAAGCGGCTATTCGTAAAGGTACTGTTAATGTTGAATTCTACCCTGTAATCTGTGGATCTGCTTTCAAAAATAAAGGTGTTCAAAAAATGCTTGATGCAGTAATTGATTACCTTCCATCTCCATTAGATGTGCCAGCTATTAAAGGTACACTTCCGGATACAGATGAAGAGGTTACTCGTCCATCAAGCGATGACGCGCCATTCTCTGCTTTAGCATTTAAAGTTATGACCGACCCTTATGTTGGTAAACTTACATTCTTCCGTGTATACTCTGGTACTTTGAGCTCAGGTTCATATGTGCAAAATTCTACTAAAGGAAAGCGCGAACGTGTAGGACGTATCCTGCAAATGCACGCTAATTCCCGTGAAGAGATTTCACAAGTGCATGCTGGAGATATCGCTGCAGCTGTAGGGCTGAAAGACACTACAACTGGTGACACTCTATGTGATGAAAAGAATCTTGTAATTCTTGAGTCAATGGAATTCCCGGAGCCAGTTATCCAATTATCTATTGAGCCTAAGTCTAAGGCTGACCAAGATAAGATGACAACTGCTCTTCAAAAACTTCAAGAAGAAGATCCAACATTCCGCGCGCATACTGATCAGGAAACTGGACAGGTTATTATCGCGGGTATGGGTGAACTTCACCTTGATATCCTAGTTGACCGTATGAGACGTGAATTTAAAGTGGAAGCTAACGTTGGTGCACCTCAGGTTGCATATCGTGAAACATTCCGCGGTTCAGCACAAGTTGAAGGTAAATTCGCTCGTCAATCCGGTGGACGCGGACAATTCGGTCATGTTTGGATTGAGTTCTCTCCTAACGAAGAAGGAAAAGGATTCGAATTTGAAAACGGCATTGTTGGTGGTGTGGTTCCGCGTGAATACATTCCTGCTGTACAAGCCGGTCTTGAAGATTCACTTGATCGTGGTGTACTTGCTGGGTATCCATTAGTGGATATTAAAGCAAGATTGTTTGATGGATCTTACCATGATGTCGATTCATCTGAAATGGCGTTTAAAATCGCTGCATCTATGGCGCTTAAAAATGCTGCATCAAAATGTAACCCGGTTATTCTAGAACCAATTATGAGAATAGAAGTAATTATTCCAGAAGAATACCTGGGAGATATAATGGGTAATGTTACTTCTCGTCGTGGTCGTGTAGAAGGTATGGAAGCACGCGGTAATGCGCAAGTTGTTCGTGCGATGGTTCCGCTTTCTGAAATGTTTGGCTATGCAACGTCACTGCGTTCTAGCACACAGGGTCGTGGAGTGTTCTCTATGCACTTTGATCATTATGAAGAAGTACCTAAATCAATTTCTGAAGAAATCATCAAAAAAAATAAAGGTGAATAATTGATTTTACCTTTTTAATAAAGTATAACTACTATTGTAGGCAAATAGCGCTGTGGGAAGGGAAACCTCTCCACAGCAAAAATTACTTAACTTTTATAATCTGAAGGAGGATTTTTCAAATGGCAAAAGCTAAATTCGACCGTTCAAAACCCCATGTTAACATCGGTACAATCGGACACGTTGACCATGGTAAAACTACTTTAACTGCAGCTATCACAACTGTTCTTTCTAAAAAAGGCGGCGGTGAAGCACGCGGATACGATCAAATCGACGCGGCTCCAGAAGAGCGCGAGCGTGGAATCACAATCTCAACTGCACACGTTGAGTACGAAACTGAAAACCGTCACTATGCACACGTTGACTGCCCAGGTCACGCTGACTATGTTAAAAACATGATCACTGGTGCTGCTCAAATGGACGGCGGTATCCTAGTAGTATCTGCTGCTGACGGCCCAATGCCACAAACTCGTGAGCACATCCTTCTTTCTCGTCAGGTTGGTGTACCTTTCCTTGTTGTATTCATGAACAAGTGTGACATGGTTGACGATGAAGAACTACTTGAATTAGTAGAAATGGAAGTTCGTGACCTTCTTTCTGAGTACGAATTCCCTGGTGATGATATCCCTGTAATCAAAGGTTCTGCTCTTAAAGCTCTTGAAGGAGATGCTGAGTGGGAAGCTAAAATCGAAGAGCTTATGGCTGCAGTTGATGAGTACATCCCAACTCCAACTCGTGACACTGATAAGCCTTTCATGATGCCTGTTGAGGATGTATTCTCAATCACTGGCCGTGGTACTGTTGCTACAGGACGTGTTGAGCGTGGACAAGTTAAAGTCGGTGACGTTATTGAAATCATCGGTCTTGCTGAAGAGCCAAAATCAACTACTGTAACAGGTGTAGAAATGTTCCGTAAGCTTCTTGACTATGCTGAAGCTGGTGACAACATCGGTGCCCTTCTTCGTGGTGTAGCACGTGAAGATATCCAACGTGGACAAGTACTTGCTAAGCCAGGTTCTATCACTCCACACACTAAGTTCAAAGCTGAAGTATACGTTCTTTCAAAAGAAGAAGGTGGACGTCACACTCCATTCTTCACAAACTACCGTCCTCAGTTCTACTTCCGTACAACTGATGTAACTGGTATCTGTAATCTTCCTGAAGGCGTAGAAATGGTTATGCCTGGAGATAACATCGAAATGACTGTAGAACTAATTGCTCCAATCGCTATCGAAGAAGGTACTAAGTTCTCTATCCGTGAGGGTGGACGTACTGTAGGCGCTGGCGTAGTTGCTACAATCCAAGAGTAATTGCAATAGATAAAAACAGATGGGTGACGACCCATCTGTTTTTTTGTTTTTTTATAAGATTTCACACTTGGAAAACTTGTCTCTATATATTTACTTACATCTAAATATCTTAATAACCAAAAGTTTCTTCATAAGTAAATCACGGGACTTATACTAAGGAGTGGAAACAAATTTAACGAATCACTTCATTCTCTGCTGCTGGACCAATCATGATCATGGAAAGCATCTAATATAAATTACTTTCTTCTATAGTATAATCACTTCTTTAAACAACCCGGCTGAGGTCATCCTGAATTACCTAAATCAAATATTTAGACTTCTTCGCATACTATTGAAAACTTCATACTCAGCAGTTATAATAGTAAAAGTGTGCGAAACATAAAGAAATAACATATACATGTTGCATTTCATTTATTGTTTCTGTATAATAGACAATGTTGGTCTTTGACTGCGATGATGTGAAAGGTTGCTGACACACCCGGCCGCTTTGCCATGGCGAGTGTGTGGGAAATTTTCACGGAGAATGTCTATATTAAAATAGGCGAAAAGGAGGGAAAATAATGGCAAAACAAAAAATTCGTATTCGTTTAAAAGCGTATGATCACAGAATTCTTGATCAATCAGCAGAAAAGATTGTTGAGACTGCAAAACGTTCTGGTGCGGCTGTTTCAGGTCCGATTCCATTACCAACTGAAAAGTCTATTTACACAATCCTTCGTGCGGTTCACAAGTACAAAGACTCTCGTGAACAGTTCGAAATGCGTACGCATAAGCGTCTAATCGACATCGTTAACCCAACACCGCAAACGGTTGATTCTCTAATGCGTTTAGACTTACCGTCTGGTGTAGATATCGAAATCAAACTTTAATCAATAAATAAATTATAAGAAACTTAGGAGGTGTGACTGAAATGACCAAAGGAATCTTAGGAAGAAAGATTGGTATGACTCAAGTATTTGCTGAAAACGGTGATCTTATCCCGGTAACAGTTGTTGAGGCAGCTCCAAACGTTGTTCTTCAAATGAAGTCAGTTGAAACTGATGGATATGAAGCAATCCAGCTTGGATTTGAAGATAAGCGTGAAAAGCTATCCAACAAACCTGAAAAAGGGCATGTTGCTAAAGCAAACACTGCTCCTAAGCGCTTCGTACGCGAATTCCGCGGAGCTGATTTAGGACAATATGAAGTTGGTCAAGAAGTCAAAGTTGATATATTCGCAGAAGGCGAAACTGTTGATGTAACAGGAATCTCAAAGGGTAAAGGTTTCCAGGGTGCCATCAAGCGCCACGGACAATCTCGCGGGCCTATGGCTCACGGTTCTCGTTACCACCGTCGCCCTGGTTCAATGGGTCCTGTAGCTCCAAACCGTGTATTCAAAGGTAAATTATTACCTGGACGTATGGGCGGAGAGCAAATCACTGTACAAAACCTTGAAATCGTTAAAGTTGATACTGAGCGCAACTTACTATTGATCAAAGGTAACGTACCTGGTGCTAGAAAAGCATTAGTAAAAATCAAAAGTGCGGTAAAAGCATAATAATTAAACCGGAAAGGAGGAAAACAGAATGCCGAAAGTAGCATTGTTTAACCAAAGCGGATCAAAAGTTGGTGATATCGAACTTAATGATGTGATCTTTGGTATCGAGCCTAACCAGCACGTATTATTCGAAGCCGTTGTTATGCAAAGAGCTTCTTTACGTCAAGGGACTCATAAAACTAAAATTCGTTCTGAAGTAGCGGGCGGAGGACGCAAGCCATGGCGCCAAAAAGGCACAGGCCGTGCACGTCAAGGTTCAATCCGTTCACCACAATGGCGCGGAGGCGGTACTGTATTTGGTCCTGTACCACGCAGCTACAGCTACAAACTACCTAAAAAGGTTCGCCGTCTGGCAATTAAATCTGCGTTATCTTCTAAAGTGTTAGAAGAAAACATCCTAGTATTAGAAGGCCTTGCTTTCGAAACTCCTAAAACAAAAGACTTCAAAGGATTATTAACTGGTCTTTCTGTTGATTCAAAAGCACTTATCGTAACTGCTGACCTAGATGAAAACGTGGCATTATCTGCTCGAAACATCCCTGGTGTAACAGTTGTGTCTGCTTCTGGAATCACTGTTTTAGATGTTTTAAACCATGATAAGCTTATCATGACGAAAGCAGCGGTTGAAAAAGTAGAGGAGGTGCTTGCATAATGGATGCACGCGAAATCATTAAGCGCCCCGTAATCACTGAACGTTCTACTGATATTATGGCTGATAAAAAATATACGTTCGAAGTTGACGTACGAGCTAACAAAACTCAAGTTAAGGACGCTGTAGAGGAAATCTTTGGCGTTAAAGTTGAGAAAGTCAACATCATGAACTACAAAGGTAAGTTCAAGCGTATGGGTAAATTTGGCGGTTACACTAACAAACGCCGTAAAGCGATCGTTAAATTAACAGCTGAAAGCCAAGAAATCGAGCTATTTGAAGCTTAAAATTACTATAACTAGAAGAGGAGGGAAACGAAATGGCGATTAAAAAGTATAAACCTACCTCTAATGGTCGTCGCGGCATGACGGTATCTGATTTCGCAGAAATCACGACTAACCAACCAGAAAAGTCTTTACTTGCTCCTGTTAAGAGAAAAGGCGGCCGTAACAACCAAGGTAAGTTGACAGTTCGTCATCAAGGCGGCGGTCATAAACGTCAATATCGTATCATTGATTTCAAACGTAACAAAGATGGCATTCCAGGACGCGTTGCCACAATCGAGTATGATCCAAACCGATCTGCAAATATTGCACTAATTAACTATGTGGATGGAGAAAAGCGTTACATCCTTGCACCTAAGAATTTACAAGTGGGCATGGAAGTTATGTCTGGTCCTGAAGCAGATATCAAAGTGGGTAATGCACTTCCACTAGTTAATATTCCAGTGGGTACTGTAATCCACAACATCGAATTAAAACCTGGTAAAGGCGGACAGTTAGTACGTTCTGCTGGTACTTCTGCACAAGTTCTTGGTAAAGAAGGCAAGTACGTATTAGTTCGTTTAAACTCTGGTGAAGTTCGCATGATTCTTGCTGAGTGCCGTGCAACTGTAGGTCAGGTTGGCAACGAGCAGCACGAACTTATCAACATTGGTAAAGCAGGTCGTTCACGCTGGTTAGGCAAGCGCCCAACTGTACGTGGATCTGTAATGAACCCTAACGATCACCCGCACGGTGGTGGTGAAGGACGCGCGCCAATCGGACGTAAGTCTCCAATGACTCCGTGGGGCAAACCAACACTTGGTTACAAGACACGCAAGAAAAACAACAAATCAGACAAATTTATTGTACGTCGTCGTAAAAAATAACGGGATTGTACTACGGTTCCAATTAAGAACCGTAGAGCAATCACGAAGGGAGGTTCAATCATGGGTCGCAGCTTAAAAAAAGGACCTTTTGTTGATGAACATTTAATGACAAAGATCGAAAAGCTTAACGAAACAGAAAGCAAGCAAGTTACTAAAACTTGGTCTCGCCGTTCTACGATCTTCCCACAATTCATCGGACACACAATCGCAGTTTATGATGGTCGTAAACATGTGCCTGTATACATCACTGAAGACATGGTAGGCCACAAGCTTGGAGAATTCGCTCCAACTCGTGCGTACAAAGGCCATGGCAATGATGATAAGAAAACAAGACGTTAATGAGAGGAGGGCATTCTAATGCAAGCTAAAGCTGTTGCAAGAACAGTTCGTATTGCTCCTCGTAAAGCTCGTTTAGTCGTAGATTTAATTCGAGGTAAGCAAGTAGGCGAAGCAGTAGCGATTTTAAACCTTACACCTAAAGCTGCTTCTCCAATCGTAGAGAAAGTTTTAAAATCTGCACTAGCTAACGCTGAGCACAACTACGAAATGGACGTTAACAATCTAGTAGTTGCTCAAGCATTCGTAGACGAAGGACCAACTTTAAAACGTTTCCGTCCTCGCGCTATGGGCCGTGCAAGCCAAATCAACAAGCGCACTAGCCATATTACTATCGTTTTATCAGAAAAGAAGGAGGGATAATCAGTGGGTCAAAAAGTAAATCCAGTCGGTTTGCGTGTCGGTGTCATCCGTGATTGGGAGTCAAAATGGTACGCAGGCAAAGACTATGCTGATCTTTTACACGAAGACCTTAAGGTTCGTGAGTACATCTCAAAGCGTTTAAGCGATGCTTCTGTTTCTAAAGTAGAAATCGAACGTGCTGCTAATCGCCTGAACATCACTATCCACACTGCGAAGCCAGGAATGGTTATCGGTAAAGGTGGTACTGAGGTTGAAGCACTTCGTAAGTCACTTAACTCATTAACTGGCAAGCGTGTTCATATCAACATTCTTGAAATTAAAAGAGCAGACATTGATGCGAAATTGGTTGCGGAAAACATTGCTCGTCAATTAGAAAACCGCGTATCTTTCCGTCGTGCTCAAAAACAAACAATTCAACGTGCAATGCGCGCTGGCGCTAAGGGTATCAAAACAATGGTATCTGGTCGTTTAGGCGGTGCTGATATCGCTCGTTCAGAATCATACAGCGAAGGAACAGTTCCACTTCATACTCTTCGTGCTGATATCGATTATGCTACAGCTGAAGCTGATACAACTTACGGTAAATTGGGCGTAAAAGTATGGATCTATCGTGGAGAGGTCCTTCCTACTAAGAAGAAAACTGGGGAAGGAGGCAAATAATATGTTATTGCCAAAGCGCGTTAAATATCGTCGTGTACACCGCGGAAAAATGCGTGGTCAATCAAAAGGCGGAACTGAAGTAAACTTCGGTGAATATGGTCTTCAGGCTCTTGAAGCTTCTTGGATCACTAACCGTCAAATTGAATCTGCACGTATTGCAATGACTCGTTACATGAAACGTGGCGGTAAGGTTTGGATTCAAATTTTCCCGCATAAGCCTTACACTGCAAAGCCTCTAGAAGTCCGCATGGGTTCCGGTAAAGGTGCTCCAGAAGGATGGGTTGCAGTTGTTAAGCCTGGAAAAGTAATGTTCGAAATCGCTGGTGTATCTGAAGAGATCGCTCGTGAAGCATTACGTCTTGCATCACACAAACTTCCAGTTAAGTGCAAGTTTGTAAAACGAGAAGAAATTGGTGGTGAATCAAATGAAAGCTAATGAAATTCGTGACCTTACCACTGCCGAAATTGAACAAAAAGTAAAATCATTAAAAGAAGAGCTTTTCAACCTTCGCTTTCAATTGGCGACTGGACAACTTGAAAACACAGCTCGCATTCGTGAAGTACGCAAAGCGATTGCCCGCATGAAAACTGTTATTCGTGAAAGAGAAATCGGCTTTAGCAAGTGATATTGAGAGGAGGTTCGCACAATGAGTGAACGCAACCAACGCAAAGTTTACACTGGACGCGTCGTTTCTGACAAAATGGATAAGACAGTAACGGTTCTTGTCGAAACTTACAAAAAGCATCCACTTTACGGTAAACGCGTTAAGTACTCTAAAAAGTTCAAAGCTCATGATGAGCAAAACCAAGCAAAAACTGGCGATATCGTTCGTATTATGGAAACTCGTCCACTATCTGCGACTAAACGCTTCCGTCTTGTAGAAGTAGTTGAAAAAGCAGTTATTATCTAATTGTTCGGAATAAGGTTTATCCCGAAGGGAGGTTACACACATGATTCAACAAGAATCACGTTTAAAGGTTGCTGACAACTCTGGTGCTCGTGAAGTACTTACAATTAAAGTTCTTGGTGGCTCTGGCCGCAAGACTGCTAACATCGGTGATGTTATCGTTTGTACAGTGAAACAAGCAACACCAGGTGGCGTTGTTAAAAAAGGTGATGTTGTTAAAGCGGTAGTTGTTCGTACTAAGAGCGGTGTACGCCGTAATGACGGTACTTACATTCGTTTCGATGAAAACGCATGTGTAATTATTCGTGATGACAAAGGACCACGCGGAACTCGTATCTTCGGACCAGTTGCCCGTGAACTACGTGAAAACAACTTCATGAAAATTGTATCTTTAGCTCCAGAAGTATTATAAATAACAAATTAAATTGCCTTTAAGGAGGTGCGCACAGATGCATGTGAAAAAAGGTGACAAAGTTATGGTCATCTCTGGTAAGGATAAAGGCAAAACGGGCGTTATTCTTGCAGCGTTCCCTAAACAAAGCCGAGTGCTTGTTGAAGGAGTTAACATTGTAAAGAAACACTCTAAGCCTTCTCAGATGAACCCGCAGGGCGGAATCATCAGCCAAGAGGCACCTGTTCATGTATCAAACGTTATGCCTGTCGATCCTAAATCTGGTGAACCAACTCGTGTAGGCTATAAAACGGTTGATGGCAAAAAAGTACGTGTTGCAAAAAAATCCGGTGAAGTTCTAGATAAATAGTTTAAAGAAGAAGGGAGGTACAATGGATGAACCGCCTAAAAGAAAAGCATTCAAAAGAAATTACTCCTGCTCTAATGAGCAAGTTTAACTATAAATCAGTTATGCAAGCACCTAAGCTTGAAAAAATCGTTATCAATATGGGTGTTGGTGACGCTGTTCAAAACGCTAAAGCACTAGATAAAGCTGTTGAGGAATTAACATTGATCACTGGTCAAAAGCCGGTTATCACTCGCGCTAAGAAATCTATCGCTGGCTTCCGTCTTCGTGAAGGTATGCCAATCGGTGCGAAAGTTACTCTTCGTGGAGAGCGCATGTATGAGTTCTTTGATAAGTTAGTATCTGTATCTCTTCCACGTGTACGTGACTTCCGAGGTATCTCTAAGAAGTCATTTGACGGCCGTGGTAACTATACTCTAGGTGTCAAAGAACAGTTGATCTTCCCTGAGATTGATTACGATAAAGTAAGCAAAGTTCGTGGTATGGATATCGTTATCGTAACTACAGCTAACACTGATGAAGAAGCTCGTGAACTTTTAACTCAATTTGGAATGCCATTCCAAAAGTAATCTCTAAATAGAGGGAGGCGAAAACGTGGCTAAAAAGTCAATGATTGCGAAGCAAAAACGCACGCCTAAACACAAGGTACAGGAGTACACTCGCTGCGAACGATGCGGACGTCCACATTCTGTATACCGTAAATTTAAGCTTTGTCGTATTTGTTTCCGTGAATTAGCATATAAAGGACAAATTCCTGGCGTGAAAAAAGCTAGCTGGTAAACCCCAAGTATGGGAAGGAGGTAAAAACAATGGTCATGACAGATCCAATTGCAGACTTGCTAACTCGCATCCGTAATGCGAACATGGTTCGTCACGAAAAATTAGAAGTTCCTGCTTCTAACATCAAGAAGGAAATTGCTGAGATCTTAAAGCGTGAAGGTTTTGTACGTGATGTTGAGCTTATCGAGGATAACAAGCAAGGCATCATCCGCATTTTCTTAAAATACGGTTCAAACAACGAACGCGTTATCACTGGTCTTAAGCGTATCAGTAAGCCTGGTCTTCGTGTATACGCAAAGGCTGATGAAGTACCTCGCGTACTTAACGGTCTTGGAATCGCACTAGTTTCTACTTCTCAAGGAGTTCTTACAGACAAAGAAGCTCGCGCTAAACAAGTCGGCGGAGAAGTTTTAGGATACGTTTGGTAATAGAGTTTTTCATGAATGGAGGTGCAATTAAATGTCTCGTATAGGTAAAAAACCAATCGAAATTCCATCTGGTGTTACTGTTACTATCGACAATAACACTGTTACTGTGAAGGGTCCTAAAGGTGAACTTTCCCGTTCATTTAACCAGGATATCGAAATCAAGGTGGAGGAGAACGTAATCAACGTTTCCCGTCCATCTGAAGCGAAAGAACACCGCGCATTGCACGGAACAACTCGCGCACTTCTAGCTAACATGGTTGAAGGTGTGTCAAAAGGATTCGAAAGAGGACTAGAGCTTATCGGTGTCGGTTACCGTGCTCAAAAGCAAGGCAAAAAGCTTGTTTTAAACGTTGGTTACTCTCATCCTGTTGAAATCGAGCCTGAAGAAGGTATTGAAGTTGAAGTGCCATCTAACACAAAGGTCATTGTTAAAGGTACTAGCAAAGAGCGTGTTGGTGCATTGGCTGCCAACATCCGTGATGTTCGTCCTCCAGAGCCTTACAAAGGTAAAGGTATCCGCTATGAAGGCGAATATGTTCGTCGTAAAGAAGGTAAAACAGGTAAGTAATGCCGCTTAGGTAAACGAAAGGAGTGACCGAAATGATTACGAAGGCTGATAAAAATGCAGTTCGTAAGAAAAGACATGCTCGTGTGCGTGCGAAGCTTTCTGGAACTGCGGCTCGTCCTCGTTTAAATGTGTATCGTTCAAACAAGCACATTTATGCTCAACTTATTGATGATGTAAACGGAGTTACTGTAGCAAGTGCTTCTACACAAGATAAAGAAGTAAACCTTGATGCAACTGGCAACGTTGATGCAGCAGTTAAGGTCGGAGAATTAGTTGCAAAGCGCGCAGTCGAAAAAGGCGTTAAAGCTGTCGTTTTCGATCGTGGTGGCTATCTATATCATGGACGTGTTCAAGCATTAGCTGATGCAGCACGTGAAAATGGTTTAGAATTTTAATAGACAAAGGAGGGACACAAAAAGATGCGTCGTATTGATCCAAACAAACTTGAACTTGAAGAGCGCGTAGTTACGGTTAATCGTGTAGCAAAGGTTGTTAAAGGTGGACGTCGTTTTCGTTTCTCTGCTCTTGTAGTAGTAGGTGACAAAAACGGTCACGTTGGCTTTGGTACAGGTAAAGCACAGGAAGTTCCTGAAGCAATCCGCAAAGCTATTGAAGATGCTAAGAAAAACTTAGTCGAAGTACCTATGGTTGGAACTACAATTCCTCACCAGGTAATCGGTCACTTCGGTGCTGGAGAAATCCTTCTTAAGCCTGCTTCTGAAGGTACTGGAGTAATCGCCGGAGGTCCAGTTCGTGCGGTTCTAGAATTAGCTGGTGTTGGTGATATCTTATCTAAATCTTTAGGTACTAACACACCAATCAACATGGTTCGCGCCACTTTGAACGGTTTAACTCAATTAAAACGTGCTGAGGACGTAGCGAAATTACGTGGTAAATCAGTAGAAGAACTGTTAGGATAAGGAGGGATATCAAATGGCGAATAAACTAGAAGTAACCCTCACTCGCAGCGTGATTGGTCGCCCGCAAGACCAGCGCGAAACAGTTAAGGCTCTTGGCTTACGCAAAATGCACCAAACAGTTGAGCATCAAGATAATCCTGCTATCCGCGGAATGATCAACAAAGTTGCTCACCTTGTTGTGGTAAAAGAAAAATAATTCTATTCTTCTACAAATAAGGAGGTGCCAACATGAAACTTCATGAATTAAAGCCTGCAGAAGGTTCTCGTCAAGAACGCAAACGCAAAGGCCGTGGTATCGGTTCCGGTAATGGTAAAACTGCTGGTAAGGGTCATAAAGGTCAAAACGCTCGTTCTGGCGGCGGTGTCCGTCCTGGATTCGAGGGTGGTCAAACACCTTTATTCCAACGCTTGCCTAAGCGCGGTTTCACTAACATCAACCGTAAAGAATACGCGGTTGTGAACCTTGATGCTTTAAACCGTTTCGAAGATGGAGCAGAAGTAACTCCTGAGCTTCTTATCGAAACTGGTGTAGTAAGCAATGAAAAAGCAGGAATCAAGATTCTTGCAAAAGGCAAAGTTGAGAAAAAGCTTACAGTTAAAGCTCATAAATTCTCCTCTGCTGCAAAGGAAGCTATCGAAGCTGCCGGCGGTCAAACTGAGGTGATTTAATGTTTCAGACAATCTCCAATTTTATGCGTGTGGGTGATATAAGACGAAAGATTATTTTCACCCTTTTAATGCTGATTGTATTTCGCATCGGTACATTTATCCCTGTACCGGGCGTAAATGCAGATCTATTAAAAGCCCAGGATGAACTAAATGTATTCGGTGTTCTGAATACATTCGGCGGCGGGGCGCTCCTGAACTTCTCGATCCTTGCGATGGGGATCATGCCGTACATTACGGCATCCATCATTGTGCAGCTTCTGCAGATGGATGTTGTTCCTAAGTTTACGGAATGGTCTAAGCAGGGTGAGGTTGGACGCCGTAAGTTAGCTCAGTTTACCCGTTACTTTACTATCGTGCTTGGTTTTATCCAGGCTCTCGGTATGTCTTATGGGTTTAATAACCTAGCAGGCGGAATGCTGATTGAAAATCCGAGTATTACCTCTTATCTATTGATTGCTGTAGTATTGACTGCCGGAACTGCATTTCTAATGTGGCTTGGTGAGCAGATTACATCAAAAGGTGTAGGCAATGGTATTTCCATCATTATTTTTGCTGGTATCGCAGCTGGTATTCCTTCAACGGTTAACCAGATCTATGCTCAGCAGTTTGAAAATGCTGGAGAGCAGCTATTCCTTCGCATTGTGACAGTCGTGCTTATCCTGGTTGCAGTCATCGCTATTGTCGTGGGAACGATCTTCATCCAACAGGCATTAAGAAAAATTCCTATTCAATACGCTAAGCGTGTAACAGCAGGGAAAAATTCTGCTGGCGGACAATCAACTCACCTTCCGTTAAAAGTTAATGCAGCTGGTGTAATCCCAGTAATCTTTGCGATTTCATTTATCATCACTCCAAGAACCATTGCAGGTTTTTTTGAGCAGAATGATGTGACGCTTTGGATTCAAAAAATATTTGACTACACGTCTCCAATCGGAATGGTCATTTATAGTGCATTAATCATTGCTTTTACTTATTTCTATGCTTTCATTCAGGTAAATCCGGAACAAGTTGCGGAAAATCTGAAAAAGCAGGGCGGTTATATCCCGGGCATCCGTCCAGGAAATAACACGCAGGAATATCTGACTCGCGTCTTATACCGTTTAACATTGGTCGGTGCGCTCTTCCTGACAGTCATTTCAATCCTGCCGGTATTCTTCATTAATATCGCTGGGTTGCCCGAATCTGCGCAAATTGGAGGCACAAGCCTGCTGATCGTTGTCGGTGTTGCACTTGAAACGATGAAGCAGCTTGAAGCACAGCTGGTTAAGCGTCATTATAAAGGTTTCATTAAATAATTTGGTTGTAGGGGGCGTCTCGTTCCCTTATACCATTTAGAGACTAGGGGGAAATTGACGTGAATTTAGTTTTAATGGGGCTCCCTGGTGCCGGAAAAGGTACACAAGCCGAGAAGATCGTCCAAAAATACGGCATCCCTCATATCTCTACTGGAGATATGTTCCGTGCGGCTATTAAAGACGAAACGGACCTAGGCCTTAAAGCAAAATCATTCATGGATAAAGGCGAGCTTGTTCCTGATGAAGTAACAATCGGCATTGTCCGTGAACGTTTAAGCAAGGATGATTGCGAAAAAGGCTTTTTGCTGGATGGCTTCCCAAGAACGGTTGCCCAAGCAGATGCACTTGAAAACATCCTTTCCGATTTGAACAAAAAAATTGATTATGTCATAAATATTGATGTTGATCAGAGCATTCTAATGGAACGTCTTACCGGACGCCGCATCTGTAAAGACTGCGGAGCTACTTATCACTTAGTATTCAATCCGCCAGCGAAGGACGGAGTGTGCGATCGCTGCGGCGGTGAGCTGTATCAGCGTGCTGATGATAATGAAGCTACTGTTCAGAACAGACTTGACGTTAATATTAAACAAACAAAACCGTTGCTTGATTTCTATGAAACGAAAGGATATCTGCGCAATATTGATGGTCAGCAAGATATTAATAAAGTATTTTCTGATCTTGATGCTTTGCTCGGGGGCTTACAATGATTATTTGCAAAACCCCGCGTGAACTTGATATAATGCGTGAGGCCGGCAGGATCGTAGCACTTACACACCAGGAACTGAAGAAACATATTGTTCCCGGAATCACAACCCGCGAATTGGATGATATTGCTGATCAGTTTATCCGTAAACACGATGCAATCCCGTCTTTTAAAGGGTATAATGGTTTCCGCGGCAGCATTTGTGCTTCAGTTAACGATGAACTTGTTCATGGGATCCCTGGTGATCGAGTTTTGAATAACGGTGATATAATCAGCATTGATATTGGTGCTAAATATAACGGTTATCATGGTGACTCAGCCTGGACTTATGCTATTGGCCAAATTAATGAGGAATCTCAGCGTCTGATGGATGTGACAGAGGAATCGTTATATAAAGGTCTTGAAGAAGCAAAACCGGGTGAGCGCTTGTCGAACATCTCCCATGCTATCCAAACGTATGCGGAATCTAATGGCTTTTCCATTGTACGCGAGTATGTCGGCCATGGTGTAGGGCAAGACTTACATGAGGATCCTCAAATTCCTCATTATGGACCGCCTAACAGAGGGCCGCGCTTAAAGCCGGGTATGGTACTTGCTATTGAACCTATGGTGAATGCAGGAAGTCGTTATGTTAAAACCTTAACCGATAACTGGACAGTTGTAACGGTTGACGGTAAAAGGTGTGCCCATTTTGAGCATACAATAGCGATCACTGAATCCGGTTATGAAATATTAACAAAAGCCTAAGGTGCAGGTGATTCCATTGGTTGGTTCTGATACGAATCCGCAGCCTGGTCAAATTGTTTTGATCAAAAGCGGGCGCGATGCTGGTCAATATGCTATAATTATAAGGTTGATGGATGAAAGGTTTGTTATGCTTGCTGACGGCGGCAGGAAGAAATTCGATCGCCCAAAGAAAAAGAACATTCAGCATCTGCAATTGCTTAATTATATCTCTCCAGAAGTTCAGACCAGTCTTGAGGAGACCGGCCGTGTAACAAACGGAAAGTTGCGCTTTGCGCTTGCAAAGTATGTAAATGAATTCGTATATGATTTGAAGAAGGGAGTATCGTTCAATGGCGAAAGACGATGTAATTGAAATAGAAGGCACAGTTGTTGATACTTTGCCAAATGCAATGTTTAAGGTAGAATTAGAAAATGGTCATACAGTGCTAGCTCATGTATCCGGTAAGATCCGTATGCACTTCATCCGCATTTTACCTGGAGATAAAGTAACAGTTGAGCTATCTCCATATGATTTAACACGCGGTAGAATCACATATCGTTTTAAATAATCATTGCACTCCGTACTATTAAGGAGGTTAGGATAATGAAAGTAAGACCATCAGTTAAACCAATCTGCGAAAAGTGTAAAGTTATCCGCAGACGTGGAAAAGTAATGGTTATCTGTGAAAACCCTAAACATAAACAAAAACAAGGTTAAATTGAAGGAGGTGCGCTTATACAATGGCACGTATTGCTGGTGTAGATGTTCCACGTGAAAAACGTGTAGTAATCTCATTAACTTATATCTTTGGTATTGGTAAATCTACAGCTCAAAAAGTTTTGGCTGAAGCTGGTGTTTCTGAAGACACTCGTGTTCGTGATCTTACGGAAGATGAACTTAACAAAATCCGTGAAATCATCGACAAATTGAAAGTTGAAGGTGACCTTCGCCGTGAGGTATCACTTAACATCAAACGTCTAATGGAGATCGGAAGCTATCGCGGTCTACGTCATCGCCGTGGTTTACCGGTTCGCGGACAAAACACAAAAAACAACGCTCGTACTCGCAAAGGTCCTCGTAAGACTGTAGCGAACAAGAAGAAATAATCGGTAAAGGAGGTACTTTAAATGGCTCGTAAAACTAATACACGTAAGCGTCGTGTGAAAAAGAATATTGAACAAGGTATTGCACATATCCGTTCTACTTTCAATAACACAATCGTAACTATCACTGATGTTCATGGAAATGCTGTTTCCTGGTCAAGTGCTGGAGCTCTTGGATTCAAAGGTTCTCGTAAATCTACTCCATTCGCAGCGCAAATGGCAGCTGAAACTGCAGCTAAAACTTCTCAGGAACACGGTATGAAAACCCTTGAAGTAACTGTTAAAGGACCTGGTGCAGGACGTGAAGCTGCAATCCGTGCTCTTCAAGCTGCAGGTCTAGAAGTTACTGCTATCAGAGACGTAACTCCAGTTCCTCATAACGGATGTCGTCCACCAAAACGCCGCCGTGTATAATTTTTCTGTATAGATTTTGTATCCTTGTCTATAATGGGATATGATACTAATTTTTTAGTTATACAGAACAATTATTCCAGTTGTTGTGCACAAAACGGGAACGTATACATGGGGGAATTTCGGTTAGAGATTGCTAGCCGGGGTTTCGACGTTTTGAAGGAGGGTATATTTTGATGATCGAAATAGAAAAACCAAAAATCGAAACGGTTGAGATCAGCGATGATGCCAAGTACGGCAAGTTCGTCGTCGAGCCACTTGAGCGTGGATATGGTACAACTTTGGGTAACTCCTTACGTCGTATCCTTTTATCCTCACTCCCAGGTGCCGCTGTCACATCGATCCAAATTGATGGGGTACTTCATGAGTTCTCAACAATTGAAGGCGTCGTAGAAGATGTAACATCTATCATTTTAAACATTAAAAAACTAGCACTTAAAATCTACTCTGATGAAGAAAAAACATTGGAAATCGATGTTCAGGGTGAAGGTGTAGTGAAGGCAGCTGACGTAACTCATGACAGCGATGTTGAAATCCTTAATCCGGATCTTCATATTGCTACTCTAGGTTCGAATGCCCACTTGCGCATGCGTTTAACTGCAAGACGCGGACGAGGCTATACACCAGCTGACCAAAACAAGAGAGAAGATCAGCCAATCGGTGTGATTCCGATCGATTCCATCTACACTCCAGTATCTCGCATTTCTTATCAGGTAGAGAATACACGTGTGGGTCAAATGACTAACTATGATAAGTTAACATTCGATGTTTGGACTGACGGTAGTACAGGTCCTCAAGATGCGGTTGCACTTGGAGCGAAGATCTTAACTGAGCATTTGAATATCTTTGTCGGCTTAACTGATGAAGCTCAAAATGCCGAAATCATGGTTGAAAAAGAAGAAGACCAAAAAGAGAAAGTACTTGAGATGACAATTGAAGAACTTGACTTATCTGTACGTTCTTACAATTGCTTAAAGCGTGCTGGCATCAATACTGTTCAGGAATTAGCCAATAAGACTGAAGAGGATATGATGAAGGTCCGCAACCTGGGCAGAAAGTCACTTGAGGAAGTAAAACATAAATTAGAAGATCTTGGACTGGGCTTACGCAAAGACGATTGATTGATGTGAATTGATTCATCATCTTTATATGTTTGCTTTCAGCAGATTGAATGACTTCAACAAAGGAGGGAAACTTTCATGGGATACAGAAAGTTAGGACGCACTAGCTCACAACGTAAAGCTATGCTGCGTGACTTAGCAACAGATCTAATCATCAATGAGCGCATCGAAACAACTGAAGCTCGTGCAAAAGAACTTCGTTCAGTTGTTGAGAAAATGATCACTCTTGGAAAGCGCGGCGATTTGCATGCACGCCGTCAAGCAGCTGCTTTTGTTCGCAATGAGGTAGCTAACGCTGAAACTGACCAGGATGCAGTTCAAAAATTATTCAGCGACATCGCAACTCGTTATGAAGAGCGCCAAGGCGGATACACTCGTATTATGAAACTTGGACCTCGTCGTGGAGACGGTGCCCCAATGGTAATCATCGAGTTAGTATAATTTTTTAAGGAAAGGGCGCGGGACGGTTTCATTGAACTTGTTCTTTGCCCTTTTTCTATAAAAGCGGCTGTTTCCTTAATATGTTAGGAACGCCCATTTCAGGCCAAAAACGAGCGTTACGATGAGCATGTACAGCTATTATACAGGGATGGATGACCAATAGATTCCCCATTACCTGGTACACTGTCTTGTCTAGCTCATGCACCTCTTCCGGAAAGAAGATTTGCGCCCGGCAGTTTACTGCCTGACGGAAAGAGGTGCAGGCTTTTTTAAATTTAGTATGTTCATAAACCATAAGGAAATCGAGGTCTCTGAACAGTCATACTATAGCAAGAACCAACCACCATACTGCGTCAGTATGAGCTTTTAATAGGGAGGCATAATAGGCATCCAATAAGCTTAGATAGCAGAAATCCAGATTTTCTTGTGTATTACAAGTGTGGGAGAATGGTATCATTCAACGCTTGCTATCCGGAAACATAACCTATTATCGAACTATTTAAAGCTCGCCAAAAATGGCGGGTTTTTTCATTAGGATAAAATATCAGAGCAGAGCTGAAATAGAGAAGCAGAGCTGAGAGGAGGACTTCACATGAACGAGCCGCTGGTAGAATTGAAAAATGTTTCGTTTAAGTACGATGCAGAGACTGGATTTGCGCTGCACAATGTCTCCTTCAATATTTTGAAAGGGGAATGGCTTGCCATTGTTGGCCATAATGGTTCCGGGAAATCAACCCTAGCCAAACTGCTGAATGGCCTGCACTTTCCTCTGGAAGGCAGCATTACAGTAGGCGGAATTCCTTTGACCGAAGAGACCGTTTGGGAAACCAGAAAGAAGATCGGCATGGTTTTTCAGAATCCGGATAACCAGTTTGTCGGAACGACTGTACAGGATGATGTGGCTTTTGGTTTGGAAAACCATGGAATTGAAAGAAATGACATGGTTCAGCGTGTTGCGCAATCACTGGAGAAAGTCAAAATGGCACAATTTCTCAATCAAGAGCCGCACCATCTTTCTGGCGGCCAGAAACAAAGGGTGGCCATTGCCGGCGTCATCGCCCTCAGGCCGAATATTATTATTCTGGACGAGTCAACCTCCATGCTTGATCCAAGAGGGCGTGAAGAAGTGCTTGAAACCGTCAGAGAGCTTAAGCAGGACTATCATATGACAGTCATCTCCATCACACATGATTTGGAGGAAGCTGCAAAGGCTGACCGCATCCTGGTTATGAATAGAGGACAGTTATATCGGGAAGGCACACCTGAGGAAATCTTTCAAATGGATGAAGAGCTTGTAAAGCTGGGCCTGGATATTCCTTTTCCTGTGAAGCTAAGCAAGATCTTAAGAGAAAAAGGATTGCCGTTATCAAGGCATTATTTATCTGAAGAAGAGTTGGTGGAAGAATTATGGACATCTCACTCCAAAATGTAGAATACCGGTATCAGGTCAATACGCCATTTGAACGCCTGGCGATAAAAAATGTTTCCATCGATATTCCAGCAGGCACGTTTCTGGCAATCATCGGTCATACCGGATCAGGCAAATCGACTGTCCTCCAGCATCTAAATGCCCTGCTTAAACCGACTGATGGCCAGGTAGTGATTGGAGAGCGTCTGATCACCTCGCAAAAGAAACAGAAAAACCTGAAGGAAATCCGCCAAAGGGTCGGCATCGTATTTCAATTTCCTGAGCACCAGCTGTTTGAGGAAACGGTCGAGAAAGATATATGCTTTGGTCCGATGAACTTCGGAGTGTCAGAAGAGGAAGCCAAAAAAAGAGCAAGAGCGGCCATCAGGCAGGTTGGCCTGCCGGAGGAAATTTTACACAAGTCCCCATTTGACCTGTCAGGCGGCCAGATGAGACGGGTGGCGATAGCCGGAGTGCTGGCGATGGAGCCTGATGTCATTGTCCTGGATGAGCCTACTGCAGGGCTTGACCCGCGGGGCAGAAAAGAAATCATGGATATGTTCTACAGCCTGCATGGTACAAGAGGGCTATCGACAGTGCTCGTGACACATAGCATGGAGGACGCCTCCCGCTATTCTGATCAGATTGTCATCATGCACAATGGAGAAGTGTACAGAAAGGGAACGCCTAAAGAAATCTTTTCTTCTCCGGAAGGCTTGCTTAAGCTTGGCCTCGATGTTCCGGAGGTTGTCCGTTTTCAGCTGAAAATGGAAAATTCACTTAACATCCGTTTCTCTAAGACATGTCTGACCATGGATGAATTGACGGATGAGATTGCTGCTGCGATGAAAAGGGGGGCGCCAAAATGATGGATAAAATGATTTTTGGGCGCTATGTTCCGGCCGAATCTGTCCTGCATAGGATGGATCCCCGTTCTAAGCTAGTCCTCATTTTCTTATTCGTGTGCATTGTCTTCCTGGCAAATAATATGCTGACATACGGCTTACTGACGGTTTACACCTTTTTGATGATTGCTTTATCCAAGGTGCCGATCCGGTTTATCTATACAGGGTTAAAGCCGGTCCTTCTGCTAGTTATTTTTACATTATTCCTCCACTTGTTTTTGACAAAAGAGGGTGAAGTTCTCTTCCGTTTAGGATGGATTACAATTTATGAAGAAGGTTTGAGACAGGGGATTTTCATATCATTGCGCTTCTTCCTGCTCATTCTGATGACTTCCATTCTGACTTTGACCACGACTCCGATTGAAATAACGGATGGTCTGGAAAGCCTGCTGGCCCCATTGAATAAAATCAAGTTTCCGGTGCATGAGCTGGCGTTAATGATGTCGATTTCTCTTCGCTTTATCCCCACACTCATGCAGGAAACGGATAAAATTATGAAAGCTCAGACAGCCAGGGGAGTCGATTTTTCCAGCGGCCCGATTAAAGAACGTATTAAAGCCATTATTCCTCTCTTGATCCCTTTGTTTGTCAGTTCGTTTAAGCGGGCTGAGGAGCTTGCTGTAGCGATGGAGTCACGCGGCTATAGAGGCGGGGAAGGCAGAACGAAATATAGGCAGCTTAGCTGGGGTCTAAAGGATACGGCAATGCTTGCAATGCTTGCAGCCCTGACCCTGGTGTTAATCCTGCTGAGGACTTAATGAGGTGACCCTATGCAAAGATTTAAATGTAATATAACATATGACGGCACCCATTTTGCAGGCTACCAGGTGCAGCCTGGCAAGCGGACTGTTCAGGGAGAGCTGGAAAGGGCCTTAAAGAAGCTTCATAAAGGAGAAGACATTAAGGTCACTGCCTCAGGCAGAACCGATGCGGGTGTCCATGCAAGGGGCCAGGTGATCCATTTCGATTCCCCTTTGAATATTCCTATTGAAAAATGGGAAATCGCCCTTAATTCCCTGTTGCCGGATGAGGTGGCCATAATAGGGACTGAGACAGTGCCTGATGACTTTCATGTCCGTTTTGATGCGAAAGGGAAGGAATATCGGTACTTTGTGCATCGATCATCCAGGAGAGACCCTTTTAAACGACATTATGCCTATCAGTACCCCTATCCCTTAAATACGGACGCAATCAAACAAGCAGCAGCGGATTTAATAGGGACACATGATTTTACCAGCTTCTGCTCCGCTAAAACGGAAGTGGAGGATAAGGTCAGGGAACTTCAGGAGATAGAGGTGCACGAAAATGGGGATATGCTCATCTTCCGCTTTAGAGGCACCGGATTCTTATATAATATGGTCCGCATCCTGGCCGGCACACTTCTTGAAGTTGGCTCAGGGGAAAGAGACCCCGATTCCATGCCATCTGTTCTTAAGGAAAAAAACAGATCAGCTGCAGGAAAAACAGCGCCTCCCCAAGGTTTATATTTGTGGAAAGTTTTTTATTAAAATTTTGGAAAAAAAATTGAGGAACCGCGAGGGCGCGTTGTAAAGCCAAACTCACATAAAAAAAGATTTCAAAACAACTAAACCAGGTGTAACATTCGCTTGACATTGGACTGTCAAAGTTATATTATAGCATATGGTATTATTATTAAAACCACGATAAGCCCCGGAACTTATTGTGTCGAATAGATAAACCAAAAAATGATTATGAATGGAATTATTAGGAGGGAAACTGATGCGTACAACGTTTATGGCGAATTCAAACAATATCGAACGTAAATGGTACGTGATTGATGCTGAAGGCAAAACTCTTGGTCGTCTTGCTAGTGAAGTTGCATCAATTCTACGTGGTAAACATAAACCAACTTATACACCACATGTTGATACTGGTGATCATGTAATTCTTATCAATGCTTCAAAAATCGAACTTACTGGGAAAAAGCTTACTGACAAGATCTACTACCGTCACAGCATGCACCCAGGCGGTCTAAAAACAAGAACTGCTCTTGAAATGCGTACAAACTACCCTGAGAGAATGCTTGAGCTTGCAATCAAAGGCATGCTTCCAAAGAACTCTCTTGGTCGTCAAATGTTCAAGAAATTACACGTATATGCTGGTAGCGAACATAAGCACCAAGCACAACAACCTGAAGTTTACGAACTTCGTGGATAATTTTTAGGGAGGTTATTAACTTGGCACAGGTTCAATATATTGGTACTGGTCGTCGTAAGAGCTCCGTTGCACGTGTTCGTTTAGTTCCAGGCGACGGTAAAATCATCATCAATGGTCGTGAAATCACAGATTACATTCCTTTTGCAGCTTTACGTGAAGTTGTAAAACAGCCGCTTGTAGCTACTGAAACAGTTAACAGCTACGATATTCTTGTAAATGTAAACGGCGGTGGATACACTGGTCAAGCTGGCGCAATCCGCCACGGCATCGCTCGTGCATTGCTTCAAGCAGATCCGGAATTCCGTCCAACATTAAAGCGCGCAGGACTATTAACTCGTGACGCACGTATGAAAGAGCGTAAGAAATACGGTCTTAAAGGTGCTCGTCGTGCTCCTCAGTTCTCAAAGCGTTAATATTTGCTTATCAAAGCTCTCAGCTATTTCGGCTGGGAGTTTTTTTATTTCTTATTTTATTTATCTGGCGCTTTTTTATTCGCGCAGCTCAGCCAGTTGGCCGGGTCTTGTTTGTACACTATTGAGAAAATGGAAATTATATTATTGCAAATATGAGCCTGAGAGGGGATTATTCACGCTGAGAGAGCCTCAGCGAATCTTAGGCAGATGATGTTAGCGTTTTCATTCACTATCTCGCCCATATCCTCCCCTCTTTCCCTAATACCCTTGAATATGTATTTGAGCATGTTACGATAGATAACGTTGATAAAATACGAACGGTTATACGAACAGTTTGTTCATTTAAAGGAGGATGTCCATGTTAGCCAATAAAACGATTGCCTTTTTAGGTGCAGGGTCAATGGCGGAATCAATGATTTCGGGAGTCATAACAGCAGAGAAAATGTCACCCGATCGAGTATTTGTAACGAATAAGAGCAATGCAGACAGACTGAAAGAGATTCATGATAAGTATGGTGTGATTGCGATGCCGCAAAGCGAGCTTCCATTTGAGCAGATAGATTTATTCATTTTAGCCATGAAACCAAAAGGTGCAGAGGAAGCTCTGCGTTCGATTAAAGATAAGTTAAATCCTGACCAGGTGATTCTTTCTGTTTTGGCAGGCATTACAACTGAGTTCATGGAAGACCATTTAAATCCGGGACAGCAGGTTGTGCGTGTGATGCCAAATACTTCAAGCATGATTCAGGAATCTGCGACGGCCGTCGTGGCAGGCAGGAATACCAGCCTGGCCAATGTGGAATTGGTTAAGGAATTGCTGGAATGCATGGGGGAAGTGTATATCATCGATGAAAACCAGATGGATGTTTTTACGGGATTAGCCGGAAGCGGCCCTGCTTACTTCTATTATTTGATGGAAAATATGGAGCGGGTTGGGATGCAAAAGGGCATGGACGAAGAGACCGTGCGAAAAATTGTAGCCCAGACGATTTTTGGAGCAGCTAAGATGGTGCTTGAAAAGGAAGAAGCTCCAACTTCTCTTAGAGAGAAAGTGACCTCTCCAAATGGCACAACTGCTTCAGGACTTGAAGCTTTAAGGAAATACAATGGAGGCGAAGCCATCACACAGGCAGTGGAGCATGCCGCTAAACGTTCAAAGGAGATCAGCGAAGAATTGGAAGGCGCCCTTGTCACTTCCTAAGGGAGATGGGATTTATAAGTTTACAGGAGGTATTGGATGTTGATTAAAGAAAAGCAGATAAAAAGAGTTGTTATTAAGATCGGAAGCAGCTCACTAACAAGCATGCATGGGGAGATCAGCCGCAGAAAGCTTGAAAAACTTGCAGAGCAAATTGTCGAGCTGAAGGATGCTGGTTATGAAACAGCTGTTGTCTCATCAGGTGCTGTAGCTGCAGGCTATCGGAAGCTTGGCTGCCTTGACCGTCCTTCTTCCCTTCCGGAAAAACAGGCTGCAGCTTCAATTGGCCAGGGCTTATTAATGGAATCTTACTCAGAACTCTTTTTATCTCATGGGTATGTAGCTTCACAAATCTTAATTACAAGAAGCGATTTCTCCGATGAAAAGCGTTATGGCAACATGCATAACACCATGAATGTGCTGCTGGAGCGCGGAATCATCCCGATTATAAATGAAAATGACACGGTTACGGTTGACCGTTTGCGCTTCGGGGACAATGATACCCTGGCGGCAAAAGTGGCCGGTCTGATTGATGCTGATTTATTGATTATTTTATCAGATATTGACGGCCTATATGACAGCAACCCAAATGATAATCCTGATGCATGTCTTCTGGAGAGGGTCCACAGCATTACACCTGAAATTGAAGCTGCTGCAGGAGGATCTGGAAGTGCTGTAGGAACAGGCGGCATGAAGTCAAAAATCCAGGCAGTGAAAATTGCGATGGCTGCTGGAATTGACTCCTTTTTAGGAAAAGCAGGTATGGAACATATCTTAATGGAAGCTGTGGAAGGCAAGGCGAAAGGAACCTACTTCAAGCCGGAGCCGGATGCATTTAATCTGGACAATCAGAAGCAATGGATTGCATTCCACTCAGGCCCTGAAGGCAAGGTGACCATCAGCTCCCATGGGATAGAGGCGATTGTGGATCATCAAAAAAACCTGTATCGCTCTGATATTCAGGAAGTAAAAGGGCGATTTAAGGATGGCGCAGTTGTCCGCATTCTGGATGAAGAGGGAAAAGAAATCGGTCTCGGCCGCATTAATTATTCAAACGAGCAGTTAAGCGACCATACAGCAGATGAAGAGCATGAGCCGGCCATTGCTCAGGAAACGTTTGTATGTTCCCGCGACTTTAAGCTGCCGGCACTTGTTTAAACTATAGGAGGGATTCAATGACTACTGCACCAGCAGTTAAAACAAATAATATAGAAGAACAGGCAAAAAAGGCCAGGAAGGCTGCCAAAACATTAAGTATTTTAACAACGGAAGAAAAGAACGAAGCGCTCCATACAGTTGCTGCTGCTTTGGAGACTGGATATGAATCCATTCTTGCAGCCAATATGGCCGATTTAAAAAACGGGAAGGAAAAAGGATTCGAAGAGGCATATATGGATCGGCTGTCATTATCTAAAGAGCGGGTTTTTGAATTTGCAGCTGGCCTTCGCCAGGTAGCTGAACTTCCCGATCCGGTTGGAGACGTGATGTCTGAATGGACTTTGGATAATGGACTGAAGGTGGAAGAGGTCCGTGTTCCGCTGGGTGTCATCGGCATGATTTATGAAGCAAGACCTAATGTAACAGCAGATGCGGCAGGTCTGGCTTTGAAATCAGGAAATGCCATTATCCTAAAAGGCGGATCATCAGCCCTAAATTCGAATCAGGCTATAGTTGAGATCATTCATGCCGCTCTTGGAAAAACGAAGATACCTAAAGAAGCTGTTCAATTTATAGCCACAGCAGACAGAGAAGCGACAAAGAAGCTGTTTACAATGAAAGAGTATATTGATGTCTTGATTCCGAGAGGCGGCGCATCCCTTATTAAGGCAGTGGTTGAGAATGCAACAGTGCCTGTTCTTGAAACAGGTGTGGGAAACTGCCATATCTATGTGGATAAGGAAGCAGATGCTGAAAAAGCGATCAAAATCCTTGTTAATGCCAAAACAGACCGTCCGGCTGTCTGCAACGCAGTAGAAACGCTGATTGTTCATGAAGTATGGCTTAACCAGCATAAAGATTTGCTTGCACAAGCTCTGAAGAAGCACGGTATAACTGTACATGGAGATGTGGCTGCGGCAAAGGCCTTGCCTGATGTGGTGCCAGCGGGCGAGAACGATTGGGCAAATGAATATTTAAGCCTGGATTTGGCGGTAAAAACCGTAGATAGCCTTGAAAAGGCCATCGATCATATTGACCGATACGGAACAAAGCATTCTGAGGCGATTATTACGGAAAATGGAGAAACAGCCAAAAAGTTCATGCAGCTGACAGATGCTGCAGCATTGTACCATAATGCTTCGACCAGATTCACGGACGGAGGGGCTCTTGGCTTCGGTGCAGAAATCGGCATATCCACACAGAAGCTCCATGCGAGAGGCCCAATGGGACTGCCGGCATTAACAACCCGAAAATATCTCATGTCAGGAAATGGACAGATCCGATAAAAAGCGTTTTTAAAATCATCAGCTCTGGCTGTTGCTTTTCGTTAACTAAACCCATAAAAAATTGGCAGCCCGATTCGCGGCTGCTTTTTGCATTTCTCTCCCGCTGCAGATAAAGACTATCTTCAAGGGGTGAGAAAGCAGTGACTGTAATAAACACGTTTAAAGAGAAAAAAAGAGAAAAGCAAATCAAATATGAAAAATCAGTCCTTCGGGAAATTTCGATAAAAGCGTTAAAAGAGAAAGTACAGCAATTTTTTGGCTCTTCCAGATTTGTCTCCGGTCTAATGATGAATGCCGGCATTGAGGAGGCCTGCTATGATGTTGCGATTGAAGCCTATTTGCTGGGGGCCAATTACAGCCGTTTTGGGCGCTTTGGCGAATCGCTGGATCAGGTCCGCCATAGATGTGAAAAAGAGTATAAGCATTTAGTGGATACCCTATATAACTTTTTTCTTTATTGGGGTCATGGTTCGGAAGCGGTTATGAGCGAGTCCCTTTATTATATGTGTGAGCAATATGTAAACAGCTGGTGGTCGGAAGGTTTTAATAAAGGGGAGAGAAGGCATAAATTGCGTCTCCACTGAAAAGTTCAATGATTAAAGGAGTGGCCTGATCGAAGTTCTAGATCTCCATCTTGTCCCATATATTGAAATGAGGATAAGCAGGAGGGACTGATTGGGACAAATGAAGAAAAAATTAAAAATAGGCGGGTTTGCGATCGGGCTTATTGTCCTTTTTCTCATTTTGCAATATGACTTTACGGATGATGATTCCTGGGAATCGTGGAATCTGCCTTTAACAGGAAAAATCATTTTGCTTGATCCCGGCCATGGCGGCCCGGATGGCGGGGCAGGCGATGAAGGGGCACTCGAGAAAGATATCGCATTGGATGTTTCATTAAAAGTTAGGGATTACCTCCAGGAGCAGGGAGCTCTTGTGCTGATGACGAGGGAGGAAGACAGAGACCTCGCACCAGAGGGAACCAGGGGATACAGCCGGAGAAAAGTAGAAGACCTGAAGAAACGGCTTGAAATGATAAATACTTCTAATTCTGATTTTTATGTCAGCATTCATTTAAATTCAATTCCTTCCCCCAGGTGGAGCGGGGCGCAGACTTTCTATGCACCGGGGATTAAGGAAAATGCCAAAGCGGCAAAATTCATACAGGACGAACTCCGCAGCAACCTGGAGAATACCAAGCGGAATTCGAAGCCTTTAAACAATGTTTTCATTTTAAAATACGCCAAAAAGCCAGGTGTCTTAGTAGAAGTTGGGTTCTTATCAAATCCGGGGGAGCGGGCCAATCTGAAAACTGATGAATATCAGGATAAAATCGCTGCCTCCATTTACAATGGAATCATGCGATACTACACCAATGAAAAAGAACTGACCGAAACATGGGAATGAAAAGGCGCTTAGAAAAGTGCCTTTTCTTTTAATGATGCAGGGAAATAGTGAATGTATTCCTGGTGTGATAGAATTAACAGTATAGAATATTCAATATGTTATACTAAAATGGAAATGAATTCAGAAGGCGGGTGCAATGTATGTTAACTGAACAGAAAGTCAAAGAAGCTTTAAACGGCTTGAAGGAACCATTTATACATAGAACATTGGGCGAACTTAACGCCATTGAAGAAATTAAAATAAAGGAAGAAAAGAACCATGTCAGCGTCAAGATTCAAATCGCCAAGACAGGTACAGCTGAACAGCTTCAGTTTCAGACTCAAATCGTCAATCTTCTAAAAGAAGCAGGAGCGGCAACCGTTGGCATACGCTTCAGCGAGCTTCCTGATGAAGTGCTTTCACAATATAGAGAGACAGCGGCTGAAGAAGACAAAGGACTGCTTTCTCCTGGAAATAAAACTGAATTTATTGCGATTGCCAGCGGAAAAGGCGGAGTCGGCAAATCCACCGTATCTGTAAACCTGGCAGTATCCCTGGCCCGTTTAGGAAAAAAGGTCGGTCTGATCGATGCCGATATTTATGGATTCAGCGTACCGGACATGATGGGTATTACAAAGCGCCCCGTGGTTAGAGGAGAAAGGATTCTGCCGGTTGAGCGCTTTGGAGTAAAAGTAATCTCAATGGGATTTTTTGTAGAAGATAATGCTCCAATTATCTGGAGAGGCCCAATGCTTGGCAAAATGCTGAACAGCTTCTTCAATGAAGTAGAATGGGGCGAATTGGATTACCTTCTTCTTGATTTGCCGCCGGGAACAGGAGATGTGGCACTGGATGTGCACACAATGCTCCCATCCTGCAAGGAGATCGTTGTGACAACTCCGCATCCTACAGCCGCATTTGTTGCTGCGAGGGCGGGTGCTATGGCACTTCGTACTGAGCATGAAATCCTGGGTGTTATCGAGAACATGGCCTATTTCGAGAGCCAATTGACTGGTGAAAGAGAGCACGTATTTGGTCAAGGCGGCGGTAAAAAGCTTGCTGAGGAACTGCGGACAGAAGTGCTGGGTCAGCTGCCTCTTCAGCAGCCTGATTGGAATGAAGAAGACTTCGCTCCGTCAATTTATAATGAAGACCATAAGCTCGGACAAATTTATACAGATATCGCCCGCAAAGTTATCCAATCAATTGAAAGCAAGTAATGAAAGAAACCTCTTCCGAGTTGGAAGAGGTATTTTTTTAAAAGGAGTTATGCTCCGCCTCCCTGGCCGCCGCCACCGCCGCCTTGGTCTGCACCCTGGCCGCCGCCACCGCCGCTTTCTCCACCGCCTTGCTGACCGCCGCTTTTCGTTTCTTCCGCTGCTTTCAGAAGGATGTCCTGAATTTTTGCTTTAAAAAGCGGGCTTTCAAATGTCTCGGTCATTACCTTTTGTATATGCTCCCGATATTCCTTGCTTTTAAGGACATCCGTAACTTCTTTTTCGAGTTCAGGATCTTTAAGTACTTCTATCATCATTCCCCGGTATTCAGGGTCTTTCATTAGATCTTTTAAGAGCTGCTCATTTTCTTTCTGCATGCTTTTTGCCATGCTTTCGGCAAATTTCGGATCATCAAAGGACTTCTTCCAAAACTCTGTTCCTTTATCAGAGGTTAAGGTTTTTTGAATGGTATCTGCTACTACCTTTTGATCCATGACCATCTTTTGCTGCATTTTTTCATCAGTCATCAATTCTTCGAGTGCCTTTTTTCCTTCATCGGTCTTTAATATATCTACAACCATTTTTTTAGTTTGCTCATAATCCATTTGGCCGTTGCCTGATTCACCTTGGCCGCAGCCTGATATGAAAAACACTAGCGCTAATGGAAGGAGCAAACGGAATTTTTTTATCATGATGAAGCTCCTTTCAGAGGTGTCCTTACCTTTAGAATGAAGAAATTCAGCAAATATTATGCGCTGGAAATACAATGCCTAGATTTTTCAAACTTTGGTTGGTACAATCATAAAGAATGAATTTATTTATTATGGGGGAAAAATAAATTGACTAGCCGTAATTGGGTAAAGCTTTTTATATCAACTCTTTTAGTTGGAGGATTAACTACTGGAGTTGTCGGATTTATTGTGCGCTGGAATGAATTTGCGCCTATTTTTACTGACTTCGATTTCCTTGAGGTTCTGTCGGTATTCTTCTGGCTTATAGGTGTAGGGTTAATCTTCAGCATCATTAGCCAAATGGGCTTCTTTGCATATTTGACAGTACACCGTTTTGGGTTGGGGATTTTTAAAGGATTGTGGAATCCTATTCAGATTGTCCTAATTTTATTTGCTTTGTTTGACCTGGTTTACTTCCGCTATAAGGCTTTTGCGGGCGGGGGAGACAGCGTGATTCCATATATTGGAGTAGCGGCTTTTCTTCTTATAGTCGCACTTATAGTTGCAGCAATTAAAACAAAGCAGACCAATCAGCATGCATTTATTCCTGCAGTATTTTTTATGGTGGTTGTAACCGCCATTGAGTGGGTGCCGGTCTTAAGGGTAAATGAGGAAAGCTGGCTATATCTTATGCTGTTTCCATTATTAGTCTGCAACACTTATCAGCTGCTTATCCTTCATAAATTAAATGAGGATTCTCAAAAACAAAGAAGCAATCTAGCTCAAAAGCCATCCAAATAATGGATGGCTTTTGTTTATAATTAAGGTAAAATTTTGAATGTAATAATTGTCTAGCGCAAGCATCCCCCTGAGTCCACAAGCTTTTCTTGTTTCGCTCCTAGGGACCCGAGACATAAGCCAATCCCTTCCGGAAGGAAAGAACACCTTCTTGCAGGGCTCGTCTGGTGCCTGAGGCCGCAGGACAAGGAAGGCTTCGTCAGCATAAACATCGCACAAACCAAAGCGGCCGCTTTTGGGAGGACGTTGCGTTTTTAGTATGCGTCCATTCGTGG
This sequence comes from Cytobacillus sp. BC1816, assembly GCF_051353635.1. Classification (NCBI taxonomy): domain Bacteria; kingdom Bacillati; phylum Bacillota; class Bacilli; order Caryophanales; family Bacillaceae; genus Cytobacillus; species Cytobacillus sp. BC1816. The sequence continues at coordinate 169,933 of NZ_CP195611.1, forward strand.
GCAAGGCGTTTTTCGCCTTTCTATTTTATTTCATTTGTCTTCGTCTCAGCATTAGCAATCATTTCAGAAACGGAAACGAATTTGAGTCCCTTGGCTTCTACATCGTTTAAAATGAGCGGAAGAGCTTTGGCTGTTTGTTTTGCAGAATCGGATGCATGCAGAAGTACAATGTCTCCTTTTTTTGCTTTTGATACATTTTCTGCAATCCTCTCTGCACCCGGATTGGTCCAATCCTTTGAATCAACGCTCCAATGGACAACAGTGTAGCCCATCCTTTCAGCAACCTTTAACGTTTTCTTGTCAAAATGTCCCGTTGGGGCGCGCACGAGCTTAATATCTTTAATATTCAGCTTTCTAAATGCTTCCTGTGCCTTTGCGAGATCTCTCCTGATTTTGTCTTCTTCCAGCTCTGTATAATCTTCATAGCCATAGCCCAGAATTCCAATTTCGTAACCTTCTTTCACGATTCTTGAAACTAAATCCGGATGGCGTTCAGCCCAGGAACCCGCCAGAAAAAAGGTCGCTGCTTTAACATTCTCTTTTTTGAGAATATCCAATATGGGCTCTGCTTTTACATCCCCCCACCCTATATTAAAAGTGAGGGCTAAATCTTTTTCCCCTTTGTATATCGCTTTAGGCCCGTCTTTGGCTGAAAAAGCAGGCAAATGGACAATGCTCTGCATATAGAGGAACCAAGCTGTGAAAAATGCTGCAATGACAACCAGCGAAACTTGTTTTAAAGACTTACCATTCAATACATAAAAAAAGTTCATAACTATTCACCTCGTCCGATACCTTCCTAATCCATACCTATGCTGAACTTGTCTCTTCCATGTATAAAAAATTCACTCATAATAAATCCTAAATGGAAAAATACTACAGAAAACAAATTGAATAATACATTGGAGGCCATCAAAATGATTGGAATGCTATTAAACCAAAAAGAGCTGAAAGAAATGGAGTACCTCATTAAGCGGGAAATGGACGAAATATTATTCGATTTAAAAGATGACAGGATCGACCACATTGTCAAAAGAGCTATGGAAGAACGATATAAAATCTTATTTTCTTTATTTCAGCGTATGGCAACACCAGCAGATTGCCTTAAATATATGCGTTCCCGACAGGATCGGGAAAAGAAGGGATAATAAATATTTCTTTTCTTATTAAAAAAATATAAAAAAGTTGTTGACTTGTTATTGGTATCTTGGTATATTAATAAACGTCGCTGATGACGGAAAGCACCAATAAAAACAACTTAAAAAAAAGTTGTTGACGTCGAAGCTGACACGTGATATATTAAGAAAGTCGCTTCTGAGCGGCGGATTGATCTTTGAAAACTGAACGAACAAAAACGTCAACGTTAAATCATTAGTCTTTTTTGAAAAGACAACTTATGAGCTTAATCAACTCTTATATGGAGAGTTTGATCCTGGCTCAGGACGAACGCTGGCGGCGTGCCTAATACATGCAAGTCGAGCGGACAGATGGGAGCTTGCTCCCTGAAGTCAGCGGCGGACGGGTGAGTAACACGTGGGCAACCTGCCTGTAAGACTGGGATAACTCCGGGAAACCGGGGCTAATACCGGATAATTCTTTCCCTCACATGAGGGAAAGCTGAAAGATGGTTTCGGCTATCACTTACAGATGGGCCCGCGGCGCATTAGCTAGTTGGTGAGGTAACGGCTCACCAAGGCAACGATGCGTAGCCGACCTGAGAGGGTGATCGGCCACACTGGGACTGAGACACGGCCCAGACTCCTACGGGAGGCAGCAGTAGGGAATCTTCCGCAATGGACGAAAGTCTGACGGAGCAACGCCGCGTGAGTGATGAAGGTTTTCGGATCGTAAAACTCTGTTGTTAGGGAAGAACAAGTACCGGAGTAACTGCCGGTACCTTGACGGTACCTAACCAGAAAGCCACGGCTAACTACGTGCCAGCAGCCGCGGTAATACGTAGGTGGCAAGCGTTGTCCGGAATTATTGGGCGTAAAGCGCGCGCAGGCGGTTCCTTAAGTCTGATGTGAAAGCCCCCGGCTCAACCGGGGAGGGTCATTGGAAACTGGGGAACTTGAGTGCAGAAGAGAAGAGTGGAATTCCACGTGTAGCGGTGAAATGCGTAGAGATGTGGAGGAACACCAGTGGCGAAGGCGACTCTTTGGTCTGTAACTGACGCTGAGGCGCGAAAGCGTGGGGAGCAAACAGGATTAGATACCCTGGTAGTCCACGCCGTAAACGATGAGTGCTAAGTGTTAGAGGGTTTCCGCCCTTTAGTGCTGCAGCAAACGCATTAAGCACTCCGCCTGGGGAGTACGGCCGCAAGGCTGAAACTCAAAGGAATTGACGGGGGCCCGCACAAGCGGTGGAGCATGTGGTTTAATTCGAAGCAACGCGAAGAACCTTACCAGGTCTTGACATCTCCTGACAACCCTAGAGATAGGGCGTTCCCCTTCGGGGGACAGGATGACAGGTGGTGCATGGTTGTCGTCAGCTCGTGTCGTGAGATGTTGGGTTAAGTCCCGCAACGAGCGCAACCCTTGATCTTAGTTGCCAGCATTCAGTTGGGCACTCTAAGGTGACTGCCGGTGACAAACCGGAGGAAGGTGGGGATGACGTCAAATCATCATGCCCCTTATGACCTGGGCTACACACGTGCTACAATGGATGGTACAAAGGGCTGCGAGACCGCGAGGTTAAGCGAATCCCATAAAACCATTCTCAGTTCGGATTGCAGGCTGCAACTCGCCTGCATGAAGCCGGAATCGCTAGTAATCGCGGATCAGCATGCCGCGGTGAATACGTTCCCGGGCCTTGTACACACCGCCCGTCACACCACGAGAGTTTGTAACACCCGAAGTCGGTGGGGTAACCTTTTGGAGCCAGCCGCCTAAGGTGGGACAGATGATTGGGGTGAAGTCGTAACAAGGTAGCCGTATCGGAAGGTGCGGCTGGATCACCTCCTTTCTAAGGATATTTACATGAAACGTGACGCGTTTTGTTCGTTCAGTTTTGAGAGTTCAATCTCTCAATGAAAGATTCGTTCTTTGAAAACTAGATAATGATTATGAAGAAGCAATAACCGAGTAATCGCCATTTTAGTGAATTCTCTCTATGTTAAATAGAGTAAAAAACCTTTGATCTTGTTCATCTTCGATGAACCTGTCAAATACGGTTAAGTTAGAAAGGGCGCACGGTGAATGCCTTGGCACTAGGAGCCGATGAAGGACGGTACTAACACCGATATGCTTCGGGGAGCTGTAAGTAAGCTTTGATCCGGAGATTTCCGAATGGGGAAACCCCCTATCCGTAATGGGATAGGATCTTTACCTGAATACATAGGGTATGGAAGGCAGACCCGGGGAACTGAAACATCTAAGTACCCGGAGGAAGAGAAAGCAAACGCGATTCCCTGAGTAGCGGCGAGCGAAACGGGATTAGCCCAAACCAGGAGGCTTGCCTCCTGGGGTTGTAGGACACTCTATACGGAGTTACAAAGGAACGAGGTAAATGAACAGGTCTGGAAAGGCCGGCCAGAGAAGGTAAAAGCCCTGTAGTTGAAACTTCGTTCCCTCCAGAGTGGATCCTGAGTACGGCGGGACACGAGAAATCCCGTCGGAAGCAGGGAGGACCATCTCCCAAGGCTAAATACTCCCTAGTGACCGATAGTGAACCAGTACCGTGAGGGAAAGGTGAAAAGCACCCCGGAAGGGGAGTGAAAGAGATCCTGAAACCGTGTGCCTACAAGTAGTTAGAGCCCGTTAATGGGTGATAGCGTGCCTTTTGTAGAATGAACCGGCGAGTTACGATTACATGCGAGGTTAAGTTGATGAGACGGAGCCGCAGCGAAAGCGAGTCTGAATAGGGCGAATGAGTATGTGGTCGTAGACCCGAAACCAGGTGATCTACCCATGTCCAGGGTGAAGTCCAGGTAACACTGGATGGAGGCCCGAACCCACGCACGTTGAAAAGTGCGGGGATGAGGTGTGGGTAGCGGAGAAATTCCAATCGAACTTGGAGATAGCTGGTTCTCTCCGAAATAGCTTTAGGGCTAGCCTCATGTAGTAAGAGTCTTGGAGGTAGAGCACTGTTTGGACTAGGGGCCCCCATCGGGTTACCGAATTCAGACAAACTCCGAATGCCAAAGACTTATCCATGGGAGTCAGACTGCGAGTGATAAGATCCGTAGTCAAGAGGGAAACAGCCCAGACCACCAGCTAAGGTCCCAAAGTATACGTTAAGTGGAAAAGGATGTGGAGTTGCTTAGACAACCAGGATGTTGGCTTAGAAGCAGCCACCATTTAAAGAGTGCGTAATAGCTCACTGGTCGAGTGACTCCGCGCCGAAAATGTACCGGGGCTAAACGTATCACCGAAGCTGTGGATTGACATCTTACGATGTCAGTGGTAGGAGAGCGTTCTAAGGGCGTTGAAGCGGGATCGCAAGGACCCGTGGAGCGCTTAGAAGTGAGAATGCCGGTATGAGTAGCGAAAGATGGGTGAGAATCCCATCCACCGAATGCCTAAGGTTTCCTGAGGAAGGCTCGTCCGCTCAGGGTTAGTCGGGACCTAAGCCGAGGCTGAAAAGCGTAGGCGATGGACAACAGGTTGATATTCCTGTACCACCTCTTTACCGTTTGAGCAATGGGGGGACGCAGGAGGATAGGGTAAGCGCGCTGCTGGATTAGCGCGTCCAAGCAGTTAGGCCGGTAACGAGGCAAATCCCGTTACCACATAGGCTGAGCTGTGACGGCGAGGGAAATTTAGTACCGAAGTTCCTGATTCCACACTGCCAAGAAAAGCCTCTAGCGAGGGAAAAGGTGCCCGTACCGCAAACCGACACAGGTAGGCGAGGAGAGAATCCTAAGGTGAGCGAGAGAACTCTCGTTAAGGAACTCGGCAAAATGACCCCGTAACTTCGGGAGAAGGGGTGCTCATTAGGGTGAATAGCCCTGATGAGCCGCAGTGAATAGGCCCAGGCGACTGTTTAGCAAAAACACAGGTCTCTGCGAAGCCGCAAGGCGAAGTATAGGGGCTGACGCCTGCCCGGTGCTGGAAGGTTAAGAGGAGAGGTTAGCGCAAGCGAAGCTTTGAATCGAAGCCCCAGTAAACGGCGGCCGTAACTATAACGGTCCTAAGGTAGCGAAATTCCTTGTCGGGTAAGTTCCGACCCGCACGAAAGGCGTAACGATCTGGGCACTGTCTCAACGAGAGACTCGGTGAAATTATAGTACCTGTGAAGATGCAGGTTACCCGCGACAGGACGGAAAGACCCCGTGGAGCTTTACTGTAGCCTGATATTGAATTTTGGTACAGCTTGTACAGGATAGGTAGGAGCCTGAGAAGCCGGAGCGCTAGCTTCGGTGGAGGCGTCGGTGGGATACTACCCTGGCTGTATTGAAATTCTAACCCGCGCCCCTTATCGGGGCGGGAGACAGTGTCAGGTGGGCAGTTTGACTGGGGCGGTCGCCTCCTAAAAAGTAACGGAGGCGCCCAAAGGTTCCCTCAGAATGGTTGGAAATCATTCGCAGAGTGTAAAGGCACAAGGGAGCTTGACTGCGAGACCTACAAGTCGAGCAGGGACGAAAGTCGGGCTTAGTGATCCGGTGGTTCCGCATGGAAGGGCCATCGCTCAACGGATAAAAGCTACCCCGGGGATAACAGGCTTATCTCCCCCAAGAGTCCACATCGACGGGGAGGTTTGGCACCTCGATGTCGGCTCATCGCATCCTGGGGCTGTAGTCGGTCCCAAGGGTTGGGCTGTTCGCCCATTAAAGCGGTACGCGAGCTGGGTTCAGAACGTCGTGAGACAGTTCGGTCCCTATCCGTCGTGGGCGCAGGAAATTTGAGAGGAGCTGTCCTTAGTACGAGAGGACCGGGATGGACGCACCGCTGGTGTACCAGTTGTCTTGCCAAAGGCATCGCTGGGTAGCTATGTGCGGAAGGGATAAGTGCTGAAAGCATCTAAGCATGAAGCCCCCCTCGAGATGAGATTTCCCATAGCGTCAAGCTAGTAAGATCCCTGAAAGATGATCAGGTTGATAGGTCAGAGGTGGAAGCGTGGCGACATGTGGAGCTGACTGATACTAATCGATCGAGGACTTAACCACATTGGTGAATTCTCGGCATATGCTTCTTCATGCATTATCTAGTTTTGAGGGAACGAGAAAATGAAATTTCCTCTTGAAAAAAACACCAAAAGAAAGTATAATCATACTTGTCTTTTGAAAATAGTCTGGTGGCGATGGCGAGAAGGTCACACCCGTTCCCATACCGAACACGGAAGTTAAGCTTCTCAGCGCCGATGGTAGTTAGGGGCTGTCCCCTTGTGAGAGTAGGACGCTGCCGGGCTGTTTACTAAAATACCAATTTTCCGCAGTAGCTCAGTGGTAGAGCATTCGGCTGTTAACCGAACGGTCGCAGGTTCGAATCCTGCCTGCGGAGCCATTTTCATAAAGCCCCTTTTGGGAATTATGAGCTGTTGCTTCCATAGCTCAGCAGGTAGAGCACTTCCATGGTAAGGAAGAGGTCACCGGTTCGAGCCCGGTTGGAAGCTCTTTTAATTTAGACAACTAGAGTACTAGGCCCCTTGGTCAAGCGGTTAAGACACCGCCCTTTCACGGCGGTAACACGGGTTCGAATCCCGTAGGGGTCACCATAATGGAGGATTAGCTCAGCTGGGAGAGCATCTGCCTTACAAGCAGAGGGTCGGCGGTTCGATCCCGTCATCCTCCACCATTAATTTAAATGTACAAGCTGCCGGTGTAGCTCAATTGGTAGAGCAACTGACTTGTAATCAGTAGGTTGGGGGTTCAAGTCCTCTCGCCGGCACCATCTTGTTTTATAGATGGAGGGGTAGCGAAGTGGCTAAACGCGGCGGACTGTAAATCCGCTCCTTCGGGTTCGGCAGTTCGAATCTGCCCCCCTCCACCACTTATTTTTAATAAAAACACAAAAAACTGGACAAGATATGAATGTCCTTTTTATTTTGTCATTATTGGGCTATAGCCAAGCGGTAAGGCACCGGACTTTGACTCCGTCACTCGCAGGTTCGAATCCTGCTAGCCCAGCCAATTTCGAGCCATTAGCTCAGTCGGTAGAGCATCTGACTTTTAATCAGAGGGTCGAAGGTTCGAGTCCTTCATGGCTCACTTTATAGAAAAACACAGACCTTGGGAATCGATTCCTGAAGGTCTTACTTTTCATATAAATATGTTTGCGGAAGTAGTTCAGTGGTAGAACATCACCTTGCCAAGGTGGGGGTCGCGGGTTCGAATCCCGTCTTCCGCTCCAAATAAATGGGGCCTTAGCTCAGCTGGGAGAGCGCCTGCTTTGCACGCAGGAGGTCAGCGGTTCGATCCCGCTAGGCTCCACCATTATACATCATACGACAATCCTTAAACCATCATGGTTTAGGGATTTTTTATTTCTCATCATTAGAGGTGAACACCTGGTTGTTAGGACTTTCTTCCCCGGAAACCGCATATATATACACGATTTTGTCGAGTTGAGTCATGTGTTTGAAAGCGGTTAAAATATGAGTATGAAGGGAAAGGGAGGACTTTACTATGAAAAGACAGAAATTATCGATAATTGGAATGCCGATGGATCTTGGCCAGATGAGACGCGGTGTGGACATGGGGCCAAGTGCGATCCGATATGCCGGTGTAAATGAACGATTAAAGTGTTTATTCGAAGAAATCCATGACCAGGGCGATATTGCCATCGGCCGTCCAGAAGTTCAAATCGATCCAAATTCAAATCTTAGAAACTTGGACCTTATTGCTGAAAAGACAGAAAAACTAGGCGAAGAAGTTGATAAAGCAATAGAAAGCGGTTCTTTTCCATTAGTACTGGGCGGCGATCACAGCATCGCAATCGGAACCTTGGCCGGTGTTTCGAAGCACTATAAAAATCTTGGGGTAATCTGGTATGATGCCCACGGTGATTTAAATACAGCTGAAACTTCACCATCAGGGAACATACACGGTATGCCTCTTGCAGTAAGCCTGGGAATTGGCCACCCGCTTTTAACCAATGTAGGGGGATATGCTCCAAAGGTTAAGCCAGAGAATATTGTCATTATTGGGGCAAGATCTTTGGATGAAGGAGAGCGGGAGCTTATTAAGGAAAGAGGCATTAAAGTATACACCATGCACGAAATCGACCGGATTGGGATGACAAAGGTCATGGAGGAGTCTATTACATACTTAAAAGAAAGAAATACAGATGGTGTTCATCTGTCTTTAGATTTGGATGGACTGGATCCGCATGATGCCCCTGGTGTTGGAACTCCAGTTATTGGAGGTATCAGCTACCGTGAAAGCCACTTGGCCATGGAGATGCTTGCAGAATCGCAGATCATTACATCGGCTGAATTTGTAGAGGTTAACCCAATTTTGGATGACAAAAACAAAACAGCTACTGTGGCAGTCGCGCTTATGGGTTCATTATTTGGCGAGAAGCTTCTATAATAATAGAAAAATAAAAATGAGCAGAACGTATACAAGTTCTGCTCATTTTTTTGCTGTAAGTGTATAATATTTATTTAGAAGCTGATCGAGTTTCGTGCTCGTATCAACTACCAAGTGGTCTGTAAAAGAAGCGGAAGCTGTTAACTGAATCATTCTTGATCTGCAATCCTCAATATCTCTCAATAATTCCTTAACACACACCGTAACCAACCCTTTTCGATTAATTTAGTACTTTTATACCCTAAAAGGAAAAAAATAAACCAGAATAAGTAAAAATTTGCTAATATAGAAATTGAATGTTTTTTAATTAAAATGAAACCTTTTCCGCTATCGATTCGTATTATCGATTAGCCGCACTGGAGCGGAGGTAAAAAAATGGAGACAATCGTAAAGAAGAGGATAAAGCAAGTATTAAAAGGCGACCAGGATGCTTATGCTGAAGTTGTTGAAATATACAAAGATAAAGTTTTTCAGATTTGCTACAGAATGCTGGGAAACAGGCATGAGGCAGAGGATATCGCACAGGAGGCTTTCTTAAGAGCCTATGTTAACATTGCCAGCTTTAATATTGACTTGAAATTTTCCACGTGGCTCTATCGGATTGCCACTAACCTTTGTATAGACAGAATCAGAAAAAAGAAGCCTGATTATTATCTGGATGCAGAGGTCGCAGGAACGGATGGACTGAACATGTATTCTCAAATTGCTTCAGATGCGAGGCTGCCGGAGGAAGATGTTGAAAGCCTGGAACTGCAGGAAACAATCCAAAGGGAAATATCGAAGCTTCCGGAGAAATATCGTTCGGTTATTGTTCTAAAATATATTGAAGAATTATCGCTGAACGAGATCAGTGAAACGCTGGACCTTCCTCTGGGAACGGTTAAAACCAGAATTCACCGGGGCAGGGAAGCACTTAGGAATCAATTAAGATACGTTTAAAAAAGAGGGTGAGAACTTTGAAATGTCCAGCAGAAATGGTTGTTTATATGCATGAGTACCTAGATGAAGAGATCTCAGCCGAACATGAGAAGGAATTAAGGGCACATCTGCAGAACTGTGAGGAATGCCAAATTCATTTCCATGAATTAAAGAAGACGATCGCTTTAGTCCAAAGCACTTCACATATACAGGCACCTGAAAATTTCACAGCAAACGTTATGGCCAAATTACCCAAAGAGAAGCGGAAAGTCGGGGTCCAGCGCTGGTTCAGGCATCATCCGATTCTAACTGCTGCATCCCTCTTTCTTGTTCTGATGATGGGAAGCGTCGTATCATCCTGGGATCAGGATCACCAACTATCAGTTTCCAAGCAGCCAAACCTTGTGGTGGAAAATGATAAGGTGATTGTACCCGAAGGCGAAGTGGTAAAAGGCGATGTAGTAGTTAAGAACGGCGACTTGGAAATCCAGGGCGAAATAGACGGAAATGTTACAGTCATCAATGGCCAGCAGTACATGGCTTCAGCAGGTAATGTTACCGGAGAAATTGAAGAGGTTGATGCCATTTTCGAATGGCTATGGTACCACATCAAAAAGGCAGCCAAAGATGCTGTAAACGTATTTGAAAGCGGAGAAACAGATAAAGAGAAATAGACATAACCATAGTAAGAATCCCTGCTTTAATGCAGGGATTCTTAGTGTACTTATTTTTCCAGGTGGTGTCTGTTGTCTCAAAATTGGAATTAGCGTCAAATATGATATAATATGAAAGTTACATAAAGGAACTTTAAGCATTTATTGCTTTTGAAATATATATTTGGAGGAAGGATAATGTCGTTTGCAGATTTCTCTATTTTGAAATTGTTGGCTAATACAATAGACATTCTCCTTGTCTGGTACGTCATCTATAAACTCATAATGATTGTAAAAGGAACAAAGGCTGTCCAATTGCTAAAAGGGATTTTTGTCATTATCCTGGTCAAAGTAGCAAGCGACAAGTTCCACCTGCAAACATTAGGCTGGATGATGGAACAAGTGCTTCTTTGGGGATTTCTGGCCATCATAATCATTTTCCAGCCGGAGCTGCGAAGAGCATTGGAGCAATTGGGGAGAGGAAGATTCTTCTCAAGGACAGCTAATCAGGAGGAGGAAAATCAGGAGAAACTGGTCGAATCCATTGCTAAGGCTGTGGATTATATGGCTAAACGCCGCATTGGGGCGCTTATTTCAGTTGAGAGGGAAACAGGGATGAACGATTATATTGAAACCGGTATTCAGCTGGATTCTAAAATATCATCTGAGCTCCTGATTAATATATTTATACCGAACACACCGCTGCATGACGGAGCCGTTATCATTCAAAAGAATTGTGTGGCAGCAGCAGCGTGTTATCTTCCTCTGTCAGAAAGCCCCTTCATCTCAAAAGAGCTCGGCACCAGGCATAGGGCTGCTTTAGGTATAAGTGAAGTAACCGACAGTATTACCATTATCGTATCAGAGGAAACAGGAAGTGTTTCCTTAACCAAAAACGGTGAGCTGCACCGTGATTTAAAAGCTGAAGCTTTTAAAGATATGCTTTCAAATGAATTGCTTGTTCAACAGAAACTAAAGCAGACTTCTTCAGGTCTTTGGAACTGGAGGGGGAAAAAGAATGGATAAGTTAATTGATAAATTGGTAGATACCCGCTGGTTCATGAAAATTGTTGCCTTGATACTGGCACTTTTTCTATTTGACTCTGTGTATGATGCAGATAAGGAATTAAAGGATATAAACGTTCCTGGCCAGCAGGATTCAGGCATTGTTGAAAATGTCCCGGTGAAAAGCTATTATGATACGGAAAATCTGGTCGTTACCGGTATTCCGGAAACAGTGGACTTAAATATAGAAGGGCCAAAAAGCCACTTGGAGCAAGCTAAAAAACTGCAGAACTTTGAAGTATATGTAGATTTGACAAATGCAGAAATCGGCTCTCAAAGAGTGGAAATTAAGATCCGCGATATCTCAGATAAACTTGATGTGACAATCAACCCGCAATATGCAGATGTGACAGTCCACGAAAAAGTGACCCAGGAGTTTAAAGTGGATGCAGAATTTAATAATGGACTGCTTGGTGAGGGGTATTCAGCCGATGCGGCATCTGCGGAACCAAAGACGGTAAAAATCACAGGTGCAAAAGAAGTGATCGAGCGGATCAGCTTTGTTAAAGCAACCTTGGATGTAAAGGGGCCAATAACCGAGACAATCACTGATGAAGCAACTGTCAGGGTATTGGACCGTGAGATGAATAAGCTTGATGTTATTGTGGAACCCCAGGTAATTCAAGTAACAGTGCCGGTTAAGCAGTTAAGCAAGACGGTTCCCGTTACGATCGTCCGGAAGGGGGACCCTCAAGATGGTGTTACCATTAATTCGATTGAACTCGATGTTAACGAGGCTTCCATAACGGGCCGGGAAGAAATATTAAATGAGACTGAAAGTGTCAGGGTAGAGGTGGATGTAAGCAAGATCGAAAAAGATACCGTGCTCACCCTACCGGTTATTATTCCGGATGGCATTTCTGCAGTGGACCCTAAGACAGTGAAGGCGTCTATTGACGTTAGCACTGAGGAGAACGCTGAGAATGCTGATAGAGAAGAGGAAAGCACCGAAGAGCCTGCAGAAGAAACACAGGCACAGGAACAAGAGGAAACCAAAACCTTTTCAAGCCTCCCCATCAATTTAGCCGGCTTAGCTGAAGAATATGAAGCAGTCCTTAAAAATCCAGCTTCCGGACGGACAAGTATTACGGTTACCGGAAAAAGCAGCACGGTTCAGGATCTCAAAGCGGAAGATTTTAATCTGTATTTGAGCCTGGCAGACCTTGGTGAAGGTGATCATGAGGTGCCAATCAATGTCGATGGCCCTTCAGGGGTGGATATAAAAACTGCATCAGGTAAAGCGACTATTACAATTACGCGAAAAGAAGAAGCTTAATATAGTTTTTAAAGTTAGAAGGAGCGATTATAAAATGGGTAAATATTTCGGTACAGATGGAGTACGAGGAGTTGCAAATAGTGAATTGACACCAGAGCTGGCTTTTAAACTGGGCCGTTTTGGGGGTTATGTATTAACGAAGGACCATGATCGTCCGAAAGTATTAATCGGCCGTGATACCCGTATTTCGGGCCATATGCTCGAAGGCGCACTCGTAGCGGGGCTATTATCAATCGGAGCAGAAGTTATGCGCCTCGGTGTCATTTCAACGCCTGGCGTCGCTTATTTAACAAAAGCTCTGGGTGCAGAAGCTGGCGTAATGATTTCTGCTTCCCATAATCCTGTTGAAGATAACGGAATCAAATTCTTTGGCCCGGATGGGTTTAAATTGTCCGATGATCAGGAAGCTGAAATTGAGCAATTGATGGATATGGCAGAAGACCAGCTTCCAAGACCGGTCGGAGGCAGCCTCGGGCAGGTAAATGATTATTTTGAAGGCGGACAGAAGTATCTTCAATACCTAAAGCAGACGGTTGATGAAGATTTCTCAGGCATCCACATTGCGCTCGATTGTGCACATGGGGCCACTTCTCCGCTGGCAACACACCTATTTGCTGATCTTGATGCTGATCTTTCCATGATGGGAGCATCTCCTAATGGATTAAATATCAATGCAGGAGTCGGTTCTACTCATCCTGAGGCATTGTCTGCCTTTGTTAAGGAAAAAGAAGCAGATGTAGGTTTGGCTTTTGATGGAGATGGCGACCGTTTAATTGCCATTGATGAGAATGGCGATATTGTAGATGGCGACCAAATCATGTATATCTGCGGAAAATACATGAAAGAGCAGGGAAGACTTAAGCAAAACACAGTAGTTTCCACTGTGATGAGCAACCTTGGATACTATAAAGGGCTTGAAGCCAACGGTGTGGAAAGTGTTCAGACAGCTGTAGGCGACCGCTATGTTGTGGAAGAAATGAAGAAGAATGGCTACAACCTTGGCGGAGAACAGTCAGGTCATATCATTTTCCTGGACTACATCACAACTGGAGATGGGCTTTTGACAGGCCTTCAGCTTGTTAACATCATGAAAGTAACTAAGAAGCCGCTATCTGAGCTTGCGAACGAAATGAAGAAATTCCCGCAGAAGCTTGTAAACATTCGTGTCACAGATAAACATCATGTGACAGACAATGAAAAAGTGAAAGAAGTCATTGCACAGGTTGAAGAAGAAATGAACGGAAACGGCCGGATTCTGGTCCGTCCTTCCGGTACAGAGCCGCTTGTACGCGTAATGGCAGAAGCCCCAACGAGTGAACTTTGCGCATCATATGTAGAGCGCATCGCTGCCGTTGTTGAAAGTGAAATGGGATTAAAGGAATAAAAGCACAAATCATATGCATAAGGGAACTCCGGAACTCCCTTATGCATATTTTTATATATGGAGTTTACAGCTGCACGAAAAGGGAATACCCAAATGGCCGGCTGGCAGCTGCCTTCATTTATCTGTTGACGGAAGTCTGACTTTGATGTATGATAATCCTGTTTTTGTATTTAAGAATACAGGACATCTTTTATTCAAGAAGAGAAAGGTGGATCGTGAGAAATTAATTAAATTTAAAGCGCCTGAACTGATCCTGGACGTAAGGATTAGTTGACGAGGAGGAGGTTTATCGAATGTTCGGCGGATGCCTCCCGGTTGAAAGCACAACCGATGATTTCTTCTTTAAAACATTCGGGCAACTGAATGGACAAAGAGAAGGGAATGCTAAAACTAAGAAACGCTCATCCAAGAGGCTGTGATGCCCCTTAGAGCGGCGAATATAAAAAAACAGAGATAAGGGGCAGGACTGCCCCGAAAAGGCTTCTTGCCCCTTCATTATTAGGAGGAAAAGAAGTATGTGTGGTATCGTTGGATATATTGGAAACTTAGATTCAAAGGAAATTTTATTAAAGGGCTTGGAAAAGCTTGAATATAGAGGCTATGATTCAGCTGGCATCGCGGTTATGAATGATAACGGGGTTCAGGTTTTCAAGGAAAAAGGCCGTATTGCGGACCTTCGCAATATTGTTGATGAAGATGTGGTGGCAAACACAGGGATCGGACACACCCGCTGGGCGACTCACGGGGTTCCAAGCACAGTAAATGCCCACCCTCATCAAAGCAATTCAGGCCGTTTTACGCTTGTTCACAATGGCGTTATTGAGAACTATGACATCTTAAAGCGCGAATATTTGCAGGGAGTTGCCCTTAAAAGTGATACAGATACAGAAATCATCGTTCAGCTGATTGAACTATTCGTGAACGAAGGTTCTGATACTGAAGAAGCGTTCCGCAAAACGCTGACACTTTTAAAAGGCTCTTATGCAATTGCCCTTTTGGATGCAGAAAACAATGAAACAATTTTTGTTGCGAAAAACAAGAGTCCTCTTCTGGTTGGATTAGGTGAAACGTTCAATGTAGTCGCTTCTGACGCAATGGCGATGCTGCAAGTTACAGATCAATATGTTGAACTAATGGACAAAGAAATCGTTATTGTCACAAAAGATGCTGTTAAGATTCAGACGCTGAATGGCGAGGAAATCAGCCGTGATCCGTATACGGCCGAATTGGATGCAAGCGATATTGAAAAAGGAACATATCCTCACTACATGCTGAAAGAGATCGATGAGCAGCCTTTAGTGATGCGCAAAATCATCCAGAAGTATCAAGATGATAATGGCGAGCTGACAATCGACCAGGAAATCGTTGAAGCAATGAACGATGCAGACCGCATTTATATCATTGCTGCCGGGACTTCTTATCATGCAGGTCTTGTCGGAAAGCAGTTCATTGAAAAAATCGCCAAAATCCCGGTTGAAGTTCATATTTCAAGTGAGTTTGGCTACAATATTCCGCTGCTTTCAGAGAAGCCGCTATTTATCTTTATCTCTCAAAGCGGTGAGACAGCAGATAGCCGTGCCGTACTTGTAAATGTGAAGGAAATGGGCCATAAGGCATTAACCATTACAAACGTTCCAGGTTCAACTCTATCACGTGAAGCAGATTACACATTATTGCTTCATGCTGGTCCTGAAATTGCAGTTGCTTCTACAAAGGCTTATACAGCCCAGATTGCTGTATTATCCATTCTTGCAGAAGTTACTGCGAAGAGCCGCGGATTGGAACTGAACTTCAACCTTGTTCAGGAACTGGGCATTGTTGCTAACGCAATGGAAGTCCTTTGCGATGCGAAGGAAGATTTCGAAGATATAGCACGCAAATTCCTTTCTACTACACGCAATGCGTTCTTTATTGGCCGTGGGATTGACTACTATGTTGGCCTTGAAGGTGCACTTAAGCTGAAGGAAATTTCATATATTCAAGCTGAAGGCTTTGCAGGCGGAGAATTAAAGCATGGAACCATCGCTTTAATCGAGAATGGTACGCCAATCATTGCTCTGGCAACTCAAGAAAGTGTTAACTTAAGCATTCGCGGCAACGTCAAAGAGGTTGTTGCCCGTGGAGCAAACCCTTGCATCATTTCCATGAAAGGGCTGGAAACAGAAGAAGACAGCTTTATCATTCCGGAAGTGAACGAGCTATTAACACCTCTTATCTCTGTAATACCTTTACAATTAATCTCTTACTTTGCTGCGCTGCACCGTGAGTGTGACGTAGATAAGCCGCGTAACCTGGCTAAGTCGGTTACTGTGGAGTAAGGAAAGTCTGTACTAATGTTGGACCAGTAAAGTTGTGGATGCCGGCTTGAAAATTGCCGCTCCATAACATCATAAAAATTTGATTAAGTAAGACTCAATCCAATTACAGGATTGGGTCTTTTTTTAAAATGAGAATTACATATAAGACCGGCATCATTCAGCATTCATTTAAACTGTGAATATTTTGCCGTCTAATGTAAATAAAATGAAGGAAGTTACCGATTCAGTCAGGATTTACAACCGTTTTCTTAAAGGGTATGATTTTTATAGATAGATAATAGATTATGGGAGCGGAATAATGAAAGAATTAACATTCAAATCCTACGACCAATTTCTCCACTTTAACGAACATAAGGCAATGGAAAAAGCAATTATGAAGGGACTTCAAGGAGATGAACTGGAAAAATTCAAGCTTGAATTTCTGCAAAGGGCCAAAAACATGTGGAAAGAATATGATTGTGATCTTTGGCTACAAAAGCACGGATATGTCATCATAAATGTTTGGAAAGACGGGAGCGGCAAAAGAAAAGTTACAAGAGGAAGGCCGAAAAAATTAGATTCTGAAAAATATTTGCACACTGTTCATGTAAGGCTGGATGAGGAAACATATCGGCAGCTTACGAATCACTGCCAGGAGAATCAGATTGACGTATCTGAGGCTATCCGGGTTCTAATTAAAACATTATAGAGGCCCGCGCAAAGAAGATTCAACTTTTTGGTTTGAATCTTCTTTTTTTATGTTTCTTTATTAAAGTGAGAATAAATTTAGACAATTACCGAAATTTACTATCTGCCTCTTTTCTTTTATTATTTTTTGTGATACATTTATTGTGTTGGCAAGTTGATAATCATTTTCAATAAACAAAAAAGTTATACATATCAAGGTTCTTTTTTTTTGCTATTAGATGATAATGATTATCATTGTTTTTAAAAATAGTTTTATAGATTTAGTACTATTCCTTAGCTTGGAATAAAGATCTTTTCAATTGTTGAAATGATAATAAACATGTTATGAGGGTTATTAATGAGATTATGGATGTTAGGAATTGCAGCCATCGTTCTGTCTTTTATCTCGCTATTTATCGGAGCAATAGATATAACGCCTAAGGATCTGCTTAATTGGGAATCAGATGAAACACATATTTTCCTTATTAGCCGCATCCCACGGTTATTGGCGATAATATTAGCGGGGGCAGGGATGAGTATTGCCGGTTTAATTATGCAGTCTTTAAGCCGAAATAAATTTGTATCACCAACAACTGCTGGAACTTTGGATGCGGCAAAACTGGGTATTTTAATTTCCATGCTGTTTTTTACGAATGTAACCTATACACAGCAAGTTATTTTTAGTTTTGCCTTTGCTTTAGCAGGTACATTTCTCTTTATGCAGATTTTAGATCGTATAAAATTTAAAGATGTTATTTTTGTTCCATTAATCGGAATTATGTATGGGAATATACTATCTTCCATTACAACGTTCTTTGGATATGAAGCGGATCTGCTGCAAAATATATCTTCCTGGCTTATGGGAAGTTTCACTTTGATTATTGCTGGCCGTTATGAACTCTTATATGTTAGTATTCCAGCTATTATTCTAGCGTATCTTTATGCGAATAAATTTACAGTTGCAGGAATGGGTGAAGATTTTGCGAGAAATCTTGGTTTAAGTTATAAACTAGTACTAAATATTGGTCTGGTCCTTGTTGCGGTTATATCGACAACGGTTGTCCTTACTGTCGGGGTTATTCCATTTCTAGGACTAATAGTTCCCAATATTGTCTCCTTATATTTAGGTGACAACCTGCGCAAAACAATTCCGCATACAGCGGTGTTAGGAATTGTCTTCTTATTAATATGTGACATTCTAGGGCGTATCATCATTCATCCTTATGAAATTCCAGTTAATGTAACAGTGGCAGTGATAGGCAGTGCAATCTTCTTAACGATGCTGCTTAGGGGGAGAGCATATGCGAAATAGTACAAAACTGATGATTCTAGCAGCTATTGCCCTTGTGTTTATTTTGTTATATGGCTTTTATGATATTAAAGGCGGCTTTGATTATGCCTTTCCTAAGCGTATGCTCCGAGTTACAGCAATGATTATTACAGGAATCGCAATTGCTTATTCTACAGTTGTGTTCCAGACAATTACGCATAACCGTATTTTAACACCTTCTGTTATGGGCCTTGATTCTATGTATCAAGTAGTACAAACATTAATCTACTTCTTTGCAGGGTCGATGTCAGTGTGGGTGTTAAATAAATATTTAAACTTTGGCGCAGCCATTTTTGCCATGGTCGTCTTTGCTTTGATTTTATATCGGTTTTTGTTCAGGGCTGATAAGCATCCCATTTATTTTCTTCTATTAATAGGGATGATTATAGGGACACTTCTGGGAAGCTTTGTCACATTCCTGCAAGTATTGATAGATCCAGTCGAATATTTAAGTCTTCAAAGCCGGTTGTTTGCGACCTTTACAAACGTAAAAGCTGAGTTATTATTTATTTCAATTGGCATCCTATTTCTTGCTTTTCTCTATGGCTACCTCATTATGGATAAACTGGATGTTATGTCACTTGGCCGCGAAAATGCGATAAATCTTGGCATTAATTATGACGGCATGGTAATGAGAATTTTAATTTTATCGTCTGTTTTAATTGCTACATCTACAGCGCTTGTCGGCCCAATTACATTTTTTGGATTAATTGTTGCCAATCTCTCCTATCAGTATCTGGTGACGTATAAACACTCCATCCACATATTAGGGGCGAGCTTGATCAGTATTATTGCATTGGTCGGCGGTAATTTCCTTGTGGAGCATATTTTTGAGTTGCGTACAACATTAAGTGTCATTATTAACTTTATCGGTGGTATTTACTTTATTTATCTATTACTTAAGGAAAGTAGGGCAGCAGGATGATTGAAATCAAAGGATTAACAAAACAATTTGGTAAAAAGCCTGTTGTAGAGGATGTTACAGTCACAATCGAGCCGGGGACCATCACCTCTTTTATTGGACCGAATGGTGCTGGTAAATCAACACTTCTTTCTATGGTAAGCCGTTTATTAGAAGCAGATACAGGTGAGGTATTACTCGATCAGAATAATGTGAAAAAGTGGAAGTCTTCGGATTTTGCAAAGAGAGTATCTATTTTGAAACAAGCCAATTACCTTAATGTGAGGTTAACAGTGCGTGAGCTTGTTTCATTTGGGCGCTATCCCTATTCAAGAGGACGTTTAGCGGCTGAAGACGAAAAGTTTGTTGATCAAGCCATTGAATATATGAATTTAGCTGATATGGAAGACAAATATTTAGATGAATTATCAGGTGGTCAAAAGCAACGGGCATTTATTGCAATGGTCATTGCTCAGGATACGGATTATATCCTGCTGGATGAGCCTTTAAATAACCTGGATATGAAGCATTCAGTTCAAATTATGAAAATTTTGCGCAAGCTTGTTGATGAACTTGGAAAGACAGTTGTCATTGTTTTGCATGACATAAATTTTGCATCTGTTTATTCTGATCGTATCGTAGCGTTGAAAAATGGCCGGCTGATGAGAAATGGGCCGACCCATGAAATCATAAATTCTGAAGTGCTTCGTGAAATTTATGATATGGATATTCCCATTCAAGAACAGAATGGCTGCAGAATTTGTGTCTATTTTAATTCACATACGTAAACTTTGAAGTAATAAATATACCTGGAGAAATCTATTGTATTTCTTCAGGGATTAGCTTTTTTTTGTGTCAGATTCCTGAAAAATTGGAAGAAAATTTAAAAAAACATCAAAAAGTTATTGACTAATAAAGATTATTCAATAATAATTATCATCATGATTGATAATGATAATCAATATCAAATAATAAATAAAAAGGGAGAGTTAAGAAAGATGAAAAAACTATTTTATGCATTGTTAACAGCTATGGTATTATTGCTTGCCGCATGTGGTTCTAGCGAAGAAGCTTCAAAAGAAGAATCAGCTGATAAAGCAGCAGAGGAAGAAACAAATGGAACTGGAACAGAAGGAAACGCAGCCTATCCAATGACGGTATCTCCGACAGTTGCCTCAACAGAAGGCAATGAGGGCGGTACAACTAACTTTGAAGATGTGAAATTTGAAAAGATGCCAGAAAAAATTGCTGTATTCGATTATGGTTTCTTAGATACATTAGATGCTCTAGGTGTTGAAGGAATTGTTGGGGTTGCAAAAGATTCTACCCTGCCAGCTCACCTTGAAAAATACGCTTCTGAAGAGTATAAAAGCGTTGGTGGATTAAAGGAACCTTTACTTGAAGATATCGCTGAAATGGATCCGGATGTAATCTTTATCTCTGGGCGTCAGTCAGCATTCTATGAAGAATTAAAAGAAATCGCTCCTGTTGTGTTTGTTGGTACGTCTGAGGCTGACTACTGGAACACATTCCAATCTTCTGTAGATCTAGCGGCGAAAATGTTTGATAAAGAAGCAGAAGCTGAAGAGTACATGGCAAAATATGATTCAGCTTTAGAAGAAATCAAAGCTTTAGCTGGAAACTACGAAACCTCTCTAGTTACAATGTACAATGAAGGTAAATTATCAGGTTTTGCAACAAATTCCCGTTTCGGCTACATTTATGACATTTATGGATTCAAGCCGGTAACAGAAGATATCGAGTCTTCTTCTCACGGTTCTAACTTCGGCTTTGAAGCCATCCTGGAATTTAACCCACAAGTGCTATTTGTAATTGACCGTACAGCAGCTACTGGTGGCGACTCTAATATTGAAGCTGATATGGAAAACGATATCATTAAGAAAACAGATGCCTTTAAAAATGAAAGAATCGTTTACTTAGATGGCCCTCTATGGTACCTAAGTGGAGGCGGTTTACAATCCGAGCTTGCTAAAATTGAGGAAGTTTTAGATGAGTTGAAATAAACTATGTAAGGGACTGTCCAGAATGTCAGTGAGAACTGACCCTCTGGCAGTCCCTTTTCACTGACTTGTTGTATACATTTGTATACAATTCAAAATAATACTTCGTATACATTTGATAGAGTTCGTGGTGAAAACAGACATCAAAATGATGGTCTTGAACGAAGGGATCGCAGTGCAAAAACATTTCGCAGAGGAAGAGCCCTTACCTTTTTAGAGAGAATGAGCCTTAAACGTTCTGCACTAAAGAAACAATTAGAAACGCCAGAGCTGCAATCAATTAATCCGATACTAGTCGGGGAGCTAAAAGCAATTGATATGGTGATCAGTGAATTCGTACAGTTATTTGAGCTTTACGAATTTGAAGAAGGGGAAACAGCTAGCAAAACGGAAGATAAGGAAGATTTAGTGAAAGATTCCAATGAAGAGAAAAAAATAAAAAGGGGCGGGGAAAATGAAACAAATTAACAGATATATCGATTCAGTTTTTTACAGCCAGGATGATATTTTAGAGGCAGTTCTTATTTCCATAAAAGAGAACGGTATGCGATCCATATCAGTATCTCCTTCTACTGGTAAGCTTCTTACGCTGCTAGTATCTATGTCGGGGGCAAAAAGTGTACTTGAGATCGGGGCCCTTGGGGGGTATAGCGGGATTTGCTTAGCCAGGGGATTCGATCGGTCGGGAACATTAACTTCCCTTGAACTTATGGAGAGCTACGCAAAATTAGCAAATACTAATCTGTCTAAAGCTGGTTTTGGCAGTCAAGTATCATATTTAATCGGACCAGCTTTGCAAAGTCTCGACCAGCTTGTTAGCGATAATAGACAATTTGATTTTTTCTTTATCGATGCAGATAAAGAAAATTACGAAAACTATCTGAATTATTGCATCAGACTAGCGGAAAATGGAGCTTTAATTGTTTGTGATAATGTACTGGCTAAAGGCAGTGTAGCAGACGAGAGTGCTGAACCTGAACGTCATACTGAATTCATGAAAAAATTTAATGAAACAGTTGCTAACCATCCTCAATTGGAATCTGTGCTTATTCCTATCGGTGATGGGCTGACTGTTTCAAAAGTAAAAAAATAAAAAAACACTATGCGGTAATAATCCTATATAGCAGGAAAATGGCAGGATGCCTGCTAAAGCATTCTGCCTTTCATGGTCTAAATCTCATAGAAATGGAGTAGCAGATAAGCAATCCATCTGCAATGAGGGTTGTTTCTGATATTTGTAATCAGCCCTTTTACGATAGCAGGATTCAAGCTGCGCTCCTGTACATCCTGCTTTAGCAGGATGAGGGATTCCTTTTCAATCGAGTCTTCTAATTCCTCTATTTTTTGCTCCATAACTTCAATTAGTTGCCCGTGAGTCATCTCTTCATGTCCCGTTTTCCTGAACATCTCGTAAAGCTCATCGGTTATAAACGGGATAGTCGAATGCTTTGCAAGAAGTTCTGTCTTCTCTGCAAGTGATCGGCATAGAAGGTCCAAATCCAAAGGCACATTGAAAAATAAAAATAAATGAGAGTACACATGCATAAAGCCTTTGATGCAATAGATTATATCGTATTTTGTATGCTGGACGGTTTCTCCGTATAACTGATCAAGCATGGATAGAGTAATATCATCGATTAATTGGTCAAAGTGACGCCCTTTTGATATAAGCTCTTCGTTAAATGTATGTGCCTGTTCTTTGATGAAAATCTTGGCAAAGTCTGAATGCTTTTGAAAGGAGTGGAACGTGGTGTAAAAAAACTTTCTTAAAAGCTCTTCGCCCCTGTTATTCGAGTCTTTGACTATATGGTCAATATCTGAAACGAATTGCTCCATAAAATGATCAATCAAGGCCATGATCAATTCATCTTTTGATTTGAATGATAAGTAGAAAGCTCCTTTGGAAATACCGGAGTGCTCTGTGATCTGCTGTACAGAGGTAGCTTCAAACCCTTGCTTTGCAAAGAGTTCTAAAGCGCTTTCCATAATTAATTGCTTTTTGCTCATGTAATGGTGTCACTCCTTTTTGATTGACAAATGACCAACCAGTCATTATTATATGTAATTGAGTCTAACAAGTCAATTAAGGGTAGGTGCACAAGTGAAAGGTTTAGTGAATTTTGTCCTGCAGAATAAACTTGCAGTCTGGCTGTTAACAATTATTATCACGGTATCTGGCATCTATTCAGGTACGCGGATGAATATGGAGACCATTCCGGATGTCTCAATTCCTTACTTAATGGTAATGGACGTATATCCGGGGGCGACTCCTGAAAAAGTGATGGAAGATGTGTCCATCCCAATTGAAAAAGCCGTAGAAGGCCTTGAAAATGTTAAATCAGTTTACTCAAATTCATATTCTAACATGTCAAATATCCAAGTGGAATATGACTATGGTATTGATATGGACGAAGCCAAGCGGGCTCTCCAATCAGCTCTTGATGCAGTGGAGCTGCCGGAAGGAGCACAGGAACCTTCCATCACGGCCATCAGCATGAATATGATGCCGGTTGCTGCACTGAGTGTAAGCAGTAAATCAGAGGATATTGTTGAGTTAACCTCAACTGTAGAAGATATCATACTTCCAAAAATAGAAAAAATTGATGGTGTAGCATCAGCGACCATCACTGGTCAGCATGTGGAAGAGGTGCAGCTCACATACAACGAAGAAAAACTGGCTGAGCTGGAGCTGACGGAAGATAAAGTAAAGGAAATGATTCAGGCAAGCAACATGGCTGTATCATTGGGGCTTTACGAGTTTGAGGAAGGAGAACAGGCTGTCGCAGTAGACGGCAAGTTCATGACCGAGGATGAATTAAAGAACATGCTCATCCCAGTAACACCAACGGCACAAAACCAGTCACCTTTTGTGAAGCTGAGTGACATTGCCGAGATTGATACCGTCGGCAGAGTGCAATCTGTTTCCCGTACAAATGGTAATGACGCCATTGCGATTCAAATTGTGAAAGAACAGCAGGCAAACACCGTTGAAGTGGTCAACAGTGTCAAGGATTTAATCAAGGAAGAAAAAGAAAAGGTCGAGGGTCTAGTTATAGATCTTTCACTTGACCAGGGTAAGCCAATTGAAGAATCTGTTTCAACCATGATTGAAAAAGCTGTGTTTGGCGGGCTGATTGCAGTTTTGATTATTTTACTGTTCCTGCGTGATTTTAAATCCACGATTATTTCAATCGTATCTATTCCAGTTTCGATTTTCATGGCTTTGCTGCTGCTGAACTGGATGAATATTACCTTGAACATTATGACGCTTGGAGCCATTACGGTTGCCATCGGCCGAGTAATTGATGACTCTATCGTTGTGGTTGAAAATATTTACCGCCGCCTGCATTTAAAAGAAGAAAAACTAACAGGGCGGGCACTTATTCGTGAAGCTACCATCGAGATGTTCAAACCAATCCTTTCGTCTACATTAGTAACGGTTGCTGTATTCGCCCCGCTCATTTTTGTAGGAGGCATGGTCGGCGAGCTGTTTATGCCATTCGCTTTGACGATGACGTTTGCGCTTGGTGCTTCACTCCTTGTGGCCATTACAATTGTTCCAGCACTGTCTCACTTCTTGTTTAGAAAGAAGCTGTACAGTGAAAAAACGGAAGGCAGCCATAAAGAAGCTGGAAAGCTATCAAAATGGTATAAAGGCATTCTTGAGAAATCTCTTAATCATAAGATTATTACATCCATCATTGCAGTAGTATTGCTAGCGGGAAGCTTAGCTCTGACACCAATGATTGGATTCAGCTTTATGGGCAGTGAAGAAGAGAAAGTGATGTATCTAACATACACGCCTGAAGCTGGAGAACTTAAAGATGAGACATTAAAGAACGTTGAAGCAGTAGAAGAAGAGATGCTAAAGCGTGATGATATTGACATCGTTCAAATATCTGTAACCGAAGAAGCGGATCAAATGGCTGCCATGATGGGCGGAGGAGCAGGCGGAGCCTTAATGTACCTGATCTTTGAACCTGAAATGGATAATTTCCCTGAAGTCCGTGAAGAAATAGAAGATTATGTGTTTAATATCGGACAATCAGGTGAATGGAAGAGCCAGAACTTCTCTTCGATGTCCGGTTCAACCAATGAAGTCAGCTACACATTCTACAGTGAAGATTTAGATAAACTGAATGACTCTGTCAAAATGGTAGAAGACGTAATGAAGGAAAATGAAGAATTGGAGGATGTTTCTTCAAGTGCAGAAGACGCATTTGTTGAATATACCTTCAATGTTGAACAGGATGAACTGCTGCAGTACGGTCTGACAGCCGGACAAATTGTCATGATGCTGAATCCGTCAGCCACCAAGGATGTTCTGACAACGATTGAAAAAGACGGTGAAACGCTTGAAGTCATTGTCCAGCAGGAGAAAGCGGAACAGCCGAAATCCATTGATGATATCCTGGCAACACAGGTGCCGACAGCGATGGGTACAACTATGCCTCTTTCCGAGCTTGTCACAGTGAAAGAAGGAACAACGCATAATACGCTTGCGCGCAGTAAAGGCGAGTACTACGCAACCGTGTCAGGTACGGTGAAAGGCGATGACATCTCAAAGGCTACTTCTAAAACAGATGAAGCGATTGATGAATTGGATCTGCCTAAGGGTGTAACAGTCGGAGTTGCGGGTGTTCAGGCAGACATGACTGAGACGTTCACACAGCTTGGCGCTGCAATGCTTGCAGCCATCGCGATTGTGTACTTCATTTTGGTCGTTACATTCCGTGAAGGTGTGGCGCCATTTGCGATTCTCTTCTCCCTTCCATTTGCCGTGATTGGTTCTTTCGTTGGCTTATTAATTGCCGGCGAAACGATTTCTGTATCGGTCATGATGGGACTATTAATGCTAATTGGTATTGTCGTAACCAATGCCATCGTTCTGGTGGACCGGATCATCCATATGGAACGTGACGGTCTGGTCATGAGGGAAGCGGTGCTGGAAGCAGGGGCAACCCGACTTCGCCCAATCCTGATGACAGCCATTGCGACAATTGGTGCATTAATTCCATTGGCCATCGGCTCTGGCGGCGGAGGGCTTATCTCCAAAGGCCTTGCGATTACCGTTATCGGCGGTCTGACAAGTTCGACGCTATTGACCCTTATCATTGTGCCAATTGTGTACGAAGTATTATCTAAAATGTTTAAGAAAAATCGCAGAGAAATCGAAGAAAACTAAAAAAAAGCCCTGCAGGTTTTAAAAACTTGCAGGGCTTTTTTCGCTTTTCAAGCTATTCTTTTTCTGGGATTCTAGTCGGAATTACGTTATTCATAAAATTTGCGGTATTTTAAGAGCCTGTGTGAGGATATAAGTCAGATTCTTATTATATCGGTCACTTCGCGTCACATCAGCTTTCCAGACAGATCATAATGAAAACAATACTCAGACTCTGAAAACTAAATTCCCCTAATCAACTCCCTCTTTTCTTTTACAAGATCCACTCTTGAAAACAGAAGTGCATACATAATAGTAAAAATAAGATACGATAAGCCAATAATCAGGCTAAGAGTCCTCGGATCAAAAATCTCCAGAAGGAATCCTGCTGCACCCATGGAGATAGCCAGGGAAAGGTTTGAAACCATCTGCATTAAACCAAAAAAGGTTCCCTGTTTGGATCGGGGTATGAATTTCATCATGACCGTGTCCAGGCAGATGTTGCCAAGGCCGCCCGCAAAGGTGATCAGCACAACGGTGAAAAGTGCTGTATAAAAGCTTGGTGCGAGGCTTAATATAATATGGCCAGTGCCTTCTAAAGCGATAAAGATGATCGCGAGTATCAGGAGGCCCTTCTTGATCATATGAGAAAAGAATGAGCTAAGAATGAGCCCAACCCCCAGTGCGCCATACATAAATCCAACGCCTAATTCTCCCATATCAAAAACTTCCAGACCATAAATGCTTACAAGAATATTGTCAATTCCATTGGCGAGCGGCATGGTCAGCATCATGATAAAAAAGGCAATCAGTGCAGAAGAGCCAAGTATAAGCCTCGCTGGCGAAACCGCAGCAGAAGTTTTCGTTTTTTTTCTATTTTCCTCTGAGACAGCCGGGAAAACCATCCTGGAGATTAGATATGTTGACAACAGGAAGGTAAGGCCGTTAATCATGAAAGCAGCATTGTTTCCTAGAAAGTAGGCGAGGATTCCTCCGGTGCTTGATCCAATAATGAGGACGGCCCCGATCATGACTTGTTCAATCGCATTAACATATATGAGCCTATCTGATTTTACAAGGGCAGGTATCGCAGACATCCTGGCCGGTGAGTAGATGGCTTCTCCCGCTGCGATTAGGAATGCACTTGCATAAACAATCCATAAATCCCCTGCTTCCCTTACGAAAAGCAGCCCCAGGACAGCAGGCACTCTCAACAGGTCTACTGCCACCAGAATGGCCTTTTTGGAAAAACGGTCTGCCAGCATTCCGCCTATTGGAGCAATGAAGAAAAAAGGTGCCATGCGAATGGCAAATAATAGCCCAATCGCTACTCCGGAACCTGTTACATGGTATAACAGTGCAAGCAGCGCAACCTGTGTAAACCGATTTCCGATTCCATTAATGACACCAGCCCAAAAGAGCTTTTGATAATTTGCTTCCTGTTTCCATACAGTCCAATTTGTCATTATTTCCGCACCTCTGCGAATGTTAATTCGATATGTATCTAATTTGATGGATGATGGAAATAATTGATTAGATAAATATCTAATTAGATTATATTCGAATTAGTTTGTTTTCACAATCAAAAATTTTACATTAATTTGTAGAGATGAAACTTTATCATTGGGATAATCGTAGAGAATATTAAGGAGGCGGGTATAATGAGATTAATTTTCGAGGTTCTATTTCTATTAATCGTTATCTATTACAGCTATCATTACATTATTTTAATAGCGCAAATGAAGAAACCTGCCCTGATTCCTTTTGACAGGACTGATCTGAAAACAGTAAGGAAATTCCCTCAGAAATCTGCGGATGCCCCTGTTATCTCAAAAAACAAGCTGGGACTAACGATGTATGCTGTCATGCTGGCTTTTCTAATCGCTATGTTTATATTCGGAAAATATAACATGAAATTCAGCTGGACGTATCTCTATCTTCTGTTTATCCCTTTAATCAATGCCAAGGATCTGCTGAATGTATTTGCTGTCTATGATGACGGCTTTATAAGCGGAAGCAAGTTTGTTCCATGGAAAAGGCTGAAATCCTTCCATTTCAAAAAAATCGATCTGAATCATAAATACTATGGATATTCTCAAGAAGTAAATGAAGGCTACGAACTTATCCTTAAAACAAAAATGGGCAGCCATAGCCTTGTTGTAACGGAAGAGGAAATGAAAGAAAGGCTGGCCAGTATTTTTGAAGAGCATGTGAAAAATGACTAGGAGTTGAGTGGAGCGGAAGGTGCTAATCCAGCAAAAAATGCTATCGCATTTTCTTCGTCCGGTGTTTTCTTGAGGAAGCTTATTCAACGTCCTGTGGGAGGAGTGGAGCAGGTGAGATCCCACATAAGCAGTGTTGAGCAGGCTCAGCGCCCTGCCCCGCTGAAGGCGAGTGCTTCGTGCTGAAATCAAACGTGCAATATTTGAAGGATGAATAAAGTACTTACATAAAAAGTTTTAAATCGTCCTTTTGTTGGTATTTATATAATAAAACATCAGGAAAGGATCAAGAGAGATGAAAGAAATTACAGTAACTGTTGACTATGAAGGTTTAAAATATCAAACGAATATCATTACAAATAAAGAAGCTGGCGACGAGGAAATTTTAAAGCAGGCAGAAGACCAGATTAGAAAACAGTTAAATAATTAAGCATAAAAAATACCCCCTTAATCAGAAGATAAGGGGGTTAATTGTGGAGTCAATGCAGTTTTTGATTTAGTTTTTGCTGCAGCATTTCAATTTTATTCGGCAGTACAAATAAATACTCTATTAAACTCTCTAAGAGCTCCATCAGCAAAGAGGCCATTTCCTGATCAATATCTTTTTCAAGATCAAGCATCTGGTAAAAGGCGCTGCCTGGCTGTGCCAGCTGGCTTAAAGATTGCAGAGGCCTTGCTAAGTCAACATGCTCCGGCAGCTGTTCAAACTGCTTGGAAAGGTTTTGCCCTTTGACCTCTTCACCGAGAAAGTTTTTTAGTATGCTTTCAAGTACCCGTTTGGACATCACGGCAGTAGCCACTGTATCTTTTGAATAGCTTACATTTAATGCCGATCGGTATGCTCTTGTCAGGTCTCCCGGCACTTCCTTTATTTTCTCAAGCTGAGTCAGGAGCTCTTTCGCTGAATTGGGATCATAGATATAGAGAATAGTCCCGTCGCTGGATTGTTCAGCTTGATTAAGGATCATGATAAAAACCGATTCCTTTTTGCAGGCAGAACAATTTCCATGGGAAAGTATGCTGGACTTGCTTGTATGATTATAATTTGCCTTTATCGTAAAAAGACTTGGTTTACTGCATTTAGGGCACTCGCATTGGACACTTGATGGTATCTTTTTGTAACCAAATTGACTATGAGAAATAATTTGTGCTGGTAACACTCTTCTCATTATCATTTCCCCCCGCTAGATTTCTGTTTTTCCATTCCATTACATTTAAGTATAACTTTGAAAATTATGCGGACAAGCCTGAAAAATCTGGAATTTTTTCAATGCGAATCCCGTATTGAAATGTGAGAGCTGCTGCCATTATCTGTGTATAAATGCAAAAAAGGAGCTCGTCCCATTCTTGGGAAAAGCTCCTTTTTCTTTATCCTTTATAAGGGTTATTGCGGTTCTCCCTTACGTTATTAAAATCATAAGCATCTCTGTAGCGGGTATCCACATCATCGTTGTAGGCCGAAACAGTACGGTCTGTATAGTCATCTGTTTTCGTGTCGTCAAGCTTTTCGCTTAGCGGACGGTTTGAGTCCAGATTTTCATCTGTCCAAACACTGCTGCTGTTTCTGGTGTTATCCTTAAAAGCATTCGTTCCGCGGTCAAGCTCCCCTGGATTTAAAGGATCAGCGTTTGTATAGGTTGTCCGGTCTCCTTCCAGAACAGAACGATTTGTATCTGAATAGCCGTCGGTAAAATCGGCGGACTTAGTCTCAGGGTCGACTAACACAAGAATTTTTCCTGATTTGACGTCAGCTTCATAACGGTGTGCTTCCTCTTCAGGAATGCCCATGCCGATAAGTGCTCCTGCAATACCGCCGGCACCTGCGCCAACAGCAGCTCCTGTTAATGTAGCTGCGATTGGTCCGGCTGCCACAATCGGTCCGATTCCGGGAATGGCCAATGCGCCTACACCGGCCAGAAGACCTGTTAATCCTCCCAGAATTCCGCCTGTTGCCGCTCCGGCAGCTAATCCTTCTTCAGTTTTTGTGCCTGTTTCCTCTGTAACGGCATCCACATCATCTTTATTTTTGCTGATTACAGAAATATCTTCAGGGCGGTATCCCTCCGCTCTTAACTTTTCAACCGCTTGAATAGCATCCTGCTCTGTATCATATGCACCTACAATATGCTTGTTTGTTGCCATGTTCATCATCCTCCTTATAATTTATTGCTTATCTATTGGTGTACATACCTTTTTCATCACATCCATAAACCGGGTGGATAAAATTACTAATAATTCCCCCTTGACTAATAAGTGGCTTGACCTGTAACTGCATAATCGGTACTTTAAAAATAGAATAGTCACAAGGAAGGTTGGTTCGCTTTGATTAAACTTTATTATGAAGACCCATATATCCAAACATTTGAAACGGAACTTTTATATCAGGCAGCAGATGACAAGGAAAAGATATATGCCGTCCTGAAAGAAACAGCCTTTTATCCAACTGGCGGAGGACAGCCTCATGATGAGGGAACACTCAATGGCGTAAAAGTGGTGGATGTTGAAGAAGCTGAAGGAGAAATCCGTCATTATTTAGAAAGGGAATTGGACCCGTCCATTTCCAGTGTATCAGGAGAAATCGATTGGAACAGACGGTTTGATCATATGCAGCAGCATGCAGGACAGCATATTTTATCGGCTGCCTTTGAAGAGCTTTACGGCTATAAAACGGTAAGCTTTCATTTAGGCAAAGAAACATTAACCATTGACCTGGAAATTAGTGAATTGCCGGTTCGGCATGCGGAAGAAGCGGAGAGATTGGCTAATCGCATCATTCTTGAGAACCGGCCGATAGAAGCCAGGTGGGTGAGTGCGGAAGAAGCTTCCCAATTTCCGCTCCGCAAGCAGCTGTCTGTAAGGGAAGACATTCGGCTTGTGATGATCCCGGAATTTGATTATAACGGCTGCGGCGGAACCCACCCATCTTCAACCGGCCAGGTCACCGGCATTAAAGTATTAGACTGGGAACGCCAAAATAAGAAAATCCGTGTGCAGTTTGTCTGCGGGAGCCGGATCCTTGCTCAGCTTCAGAGCAAACATGAAATCACAAAAAATCTTAGTCAGCTTCTTAATGCACCAGAACAGGACTTGACTTCAGCAGCCAGCCGTTTGATAGAAAACGGAAAGAACCTGGAGAAACAACTGGAAGCAGAAAAGGAAGCACTGTTAGCTTATGAAGCAAAAGAAATATTCGCAGCAGGAAACGGAGAGTGTACCAGCAAGGTCTTTGAGGGACGCTCCATCCAGGAGCTCCAGAAACTGGCCCGCCTAATCGCCTCCCAATCTGAAAATGCTGTTGTTATCCTAATCAATGAAACCACCGATAAACTCCAATTTGTTTGCGCCAGAGGAGCAGATTCCGGGTCTGATATGAAGAGCCTTGCTACAGAGCTTTTGCAGAAGATTAACGGCAAAGGCGGGGGGAATCCTCTATTTGCACAGGGTGGGGGAGACAAGCTTATGAGCGGGGAGGACCTCCTTCAGCATGCACTGAGACTTGCAGGGCAAATCAGCTCAGAAAACTGATTAGGTAATAATGAAAAGGAACAGCCATAATTGATAAAATATTTAGAAAAGTGTTGAAAAGTGATTGTAATACAGCTTCTGTTGTATTACAATTTTGGTACGGGCCATGCATTATAATGAATGTTTATGATAACCTCATAAACGCCTCATATAATATCCGGTTCTACAGGAGGCTAGTTCATGTACAGACAAAATACCGTCTATATCATCGGAGACAGCAAAACATCATTGAACAATCCGATTATGCAAAAATACAATGGCTTTTTTATCGGTCTTGTAATTGACAGGGAAACAGATGAAATTGTAGATGCAGAATGCTCATCTACCATTAACTTAACCTCACTATTTATTAAATCTATATTTGTCGGCAAATCTATATTGGAAGCAGACAAGGTAATGGAAGAAATCGAAAGCCGCTACTTCGGCTCCTCGCAAAAGGCACTAATGGTTGCCTTTAAAAATGCCCATATAAAATATACACAAATTATGAATAAGTAGAGCTGCTTTTTCTGTTTTCCGCAGATGAAATCCAGCTATCAGAGAAAAGCATTATTTTCTCCGATAGCTGGATTTTTTTCATTCTGCCTGTATAAGAGGAAGATTACAGATGAATTTTACAGAAAATAGCAAATAATCTATAATATTAAACTATAACAATATAATATTTGGGGGATTATTAATGAAGCTTTATCTATCTGTTGATATGGAAGGAATAACGGGTCTGGCTGATCACACTCATGTAGACTCTTCGAAGCACAATTATGAACGCAGCAGGGTGATCATGACTGATGAAGCAAATCATGTGGTAACAGCTGCCTTTGATGAGGGCTGCAGCGAGGTTATTGTAAATGACAGCCACTCGAAAATGAATAACCTGCTGATTGAAAGGATGCATCCTGAAACACAGCTGATTACTGGCGATGTGAAGCCATACTCAATGGTTCAGGGGCTTGATTCAACCTTTAGCGGTGCCATGTTTGTTGGTTATCATGCACGTGCTTCCATGAAAGGAGTGATGTCCCACTCCATGATATTCGGTGTAAGGCATATGTACATCAATGACCATGCCATTGGGGAAATGGGCTTTAATGCTTATGTGGCAGGTTATCATGGCGTACCGGTTCTCATGGTGGGCGGAGATGACCAGGCGGCTCTGGAAGCAGAAAAATTAATCCCGAATGTCACCACTGCAGTTGTAAAGGAAACGATTTCCCGCTCAAGCGTGAAGTCACTGACACCTGCAAAAGCCGGACAGCTTTTAAGAGAAAAAGCAGCAGAGGCTCTGAGCAGGAAGGAACTTGTAGAACCGCTTGTTCCGCCGGAAAACCCTGTATTGAAAATTGAATTTGCCAACTTTGGTCAGGCTGAGTGGGCTGCTTTAATGCCTGGTGCAGAGATAGTAGAGAATACAACCATTGTCCGCTATCAGGCTAAAGATATTCTTGAAGCATACCAGGCAATGCTGGTGATGACTGAGCTGGCCATGAGAACTACATTCTGTTAGGAAGTGTTAATGAATGACTGGATACATAATAAAACGCCTTATCGCAATGGCCGTCACACTTTGGTTCATTATCACTCTGACTTTTTTCTTAATGCATTCCATACCGGGGTCGCCTTTTAATGAAGAAAGAAATACAAGTGAGGCGGTTCAGCGGAATCTGGAGAAATTCTACCATTTGGATGAACCGCTCTATGTCCAATATGGGATGTACTTGAAGTCCGTTGTGACATTCGACTTTGGGCCATCTATTAAAAAATCTTCCCAGACGGTTAATGAAATGCTCGGCCGGGGTTTTCCGGTGTCTTTCGAACTGGGAATCGTCACATTGATCGTGGCGGTTTTTTCGGGAATTGCCCTCGGAATCATAGCTGCCCTCCGGCACAATGGCTTTATTGATTATTTAGCGATGACCATTGCTGTTCTGGGGATATCGGTGCCAAACTTTGTCCTTGCGACACTGTTAATTCAGCAGCTTGCTGTCAACCTGGCAATCCTGCCGGTGGCTACCTGGTCAAGTCCGAAGCATATGATTCTGCCGACTCTCGCGCTTGCGACCGGGCCCATGGCAATTATCGCCCGTCTGACACGTTCAAGCATGCTGGAGGTGCTGACGCAGGATTACATAAAAACGGCCAAAGCCAAAGGCTTATCACCAGTAAAAATTGTGTTTAAGCATGCACTGAGGAATGCCCTTCTGCCTGTCGTAACTGTATTGGGATCCCTGGCAGCAAGCATTTTGACAGGTACGTTTGTCATTGAAAAAATCTTTGCCATTCCTGGAATGGGAAAGTATTTTGTAGAAAGCATCAATACACGTGATTATCCCGTCATAATGGGGACCACTGTTTTTTACAGTTCAATTTTGATTATTATGCTGTTCCTTGTGGACATTGCTTACGGAATTTTAGACCCGAGAATTAAGCTTCACAAAAAGGAGGCGAGCTAATGGAACTGCGCAAACAGCATGATAACCGCAACCTTGCACCTGATATTCCGGATGACTGGTTTGTGCCTAAGGCCAAGGATCAGGATGCGGCGGAAGCAGTTGTAAGGCCGAGCCTTTCCTATTGGCAGGATGCATGGCGCCGGCTTTTGAAAAATAAGCTGGCAATGGCAGGGTTATTCTTTCTTATTGCTTTAGCCTTTATGTCTATTTTTGGACCGATGATTTCCCCGCATAGTGTATCTGAGCAGTCTCTGACTAATCAGAACCTTCCGCCATCATCGAAATATTGGTTCGGCACTGACGAGCTGGGCAGAGATGTATTCGCCAGAACATGGTATGGGGCAAGAATTTCCTTATTCGTGGGAATTGTTGCTGCCATGATTGATTTTGCAATCGGAGTTATCTATGGCGGGATTGCCGGCTATAAAGGCGGCAGAACAGATAATGCCATGATGAGGGTTGTGGAAATTCTTTATGGACTTCCTTATTTGCTTGTTGTTATTTTAATCAGCGTCGTAATGGGACCTGGTTTGTTCACGATTATATTTGCCCTTTCTGTGACGGGCTGGGTTGGGATGGCCCGGATTGTCCGCGGGCAGGTCCTGCAGATTAAGAACTATGAATTTGTACTGGCATCAAAGACTTTTGGGACAAAAACTTCGAGGATTATTAAGAAAAACCTGCTTCCGAACACGATGGGTCCTATTATTGTACAGATGACACTTACCGTTCCTTCAGCCATCTTTGCAGAGGCATTCCTGAGCTTTCTGGGATTAGGCATTCAGCCTCCTTTTGCCAGCTGGGGATCCATGGCCAATGATGGGCTATCTACAATTCTATCAGGTCACTGGTGGCGCCTGTTCTTCCCTGCCTTTTTCATTTCCCTGACCATGTTTTCGTTTAATGTGCTGGGAGACGGATTGCAGGATGCCCTTGATCCGAAGTTAAGGAGGTAGCAGTATGGAAAAAGTACTGGAAGTAAAAGACCTGCATGTCACATTTACCACTTATGGCGGAGAAGTCCAGGCTGTAAGGGGAGTAACATTTGATCTGCTTAAGGGAGAAACCCTTGCGATTGTCGGTGAATCCGGCTGCGGAAAAAGCGTGACTTCCCAGAGCATCATGCGGCTGATTCCCTCACCGCCCGGGAGAATAGCTGATGGTGCAGTCCTTTTCAAAGGGAAGGACCTGACCAAATTAAAAGAGTCTGAAATGCGGGATATTCGCGGTGCAGACATTTCGATGATCTTTCAGGATCCGATGACGGCTTTGAACCCTACGATTACAATTGGGGAGCAAATTATAGAAGGAATAATGCAGCATGAAAACATTTCCCGGCAGGATGCCCGTAAAAAGGCCCTGGAAATGCTTAATTTAGTTGGGATTCCAAATCCGTCCGAAAGATTGAAACATTACCCGCACCAGTTCAGCGGAGGGATGAGGCAGCGGATTGTGATTGCCATGGCCCTTGTCTGTGAGCCCGAGGTGCTGATTGCCGATGAACCTACAACCGCACTTGATGTGACCATACAAGCTCAAATATTGGATTTGTTTAAAGATATCCAGAAGAAGACTGGAGTATCCATTATCATCATTACCCATGACCTTGGCGTTGTCGCTCAAGTAGCGGACCGAATTGCCGTCATGTACGCAGGAAAAATAGTGGAAGCCGGAGAACGAAGGGAAATCTTCTACAATCCACAGCATCCCTATACGAAAGGCCTGCTGAATTCAGTTCCGCGTCTTGATTTGGACGGAGCTGATCTAGTTCCCATTGGCGGATCGCCGCCGGATTTATTCGCTCCGCCGGCTGGCTGCCCATTTGCTGCCCGATGTGGCTTCGCAATGGAAGTATGTGACCGGGTCTATCCATATAAAACTCACTTAAGCCGGGATCATCATGTAGATTGCTGGCTTCAGGATGAGCGGGCACAGAAAATGCTTGCAGCCGTAAAATAGGTTTTCCCTTTCACAGTACTGGATCAGCACTGTGAAAGTTATGATTCTATCAGCTGTCAAACAGGCACCTGGTAGATAAAGAAATATATTTTAAGAGGGGGAAAAAGAATGAAAAAGTTTTTATCACTGCTGCTGGCAGGAGTATTGCTATTTGTAATGGCAGCCTGTACGGCAAATGAAAATGCCGGCAAAGAGACAGACAGCAAGGATGATGGCAAGAAAGAAGAAGAAAGTGCTGAAAAAGTGCTTTATTTGAACAATGGCCAGGAGCCGACTTCGTTTGACCCTCCTATCGGCTTTGACTCTGTTTCCTGGAGCGCACTGAATAACTTGATGGAAGGTTTGACCCGTCTGGGGCAAGATCATGAACCAGAGGCAGCTATTGCTGAAAAATGGGATATCTCAGAAGATGGAAAGACTTACACCTTTCATATCCGTGAGGATGCAAAATGGTCAAATGGTGATCCTGTAACTGCAGGTGACTTCGAATTTGCATGGAAGCGCCTTTTAAATCCTGATACAGGTTCTTCAGCCGCTTTCCTTGGCTACTTCATTGAAGGTGGAGAAGCATATAACAATGGGGAAGGATCAGCTGATGATGTAAAAGTAAAAGCAGTTGATGACAAAACATTTGAAGTTACTTTAGTTAGTCCGCAAGCTTACTTCCTAAGTGTGATTACTAACCCGGCATTTTTCCCCATTAACGAAAAAGTTGCAACAGAAAACCCGAAGTGGTTTGCTGAAGCTGAATCTTTTGTCGGAAATGGCCCTTTCAACTTAACGGAATGGGAGCATGACAGCCATTTTGTAATGGAGAAAAACGATCAATATTGGGATGCTGAGACGGTAAAGCTTGATAAAATCCACTGGGCAATCATTGATGATACAAATACAGAATATCAAATGTACCAATCTGGAGAACTGGATGTATCTGATGTACCATCTGAGCTAAGTGAGCAGCTTCTGGGAGAGGCAAAAGTTGAGGACCAGGCTGGAGATTATTTCTATCGATTTAATGTAAACATGGAGCCATTCCAGAATCTTAACATCCGTAAAGCATTTGCGATGGCAGTGGATCAGCAGCAAATTGTTGATTTCGTCACAAAGAATGGTGAAAAGCCAGCATATGGATTTGTTTCATATGGATTTGCTGATCCTTCAGGAAAAGATTTCCGTGAAGTATCCGGAGATCTTGTAAAAACAAATGCAGAAGAAGCGAAGGCATTACTTGAAAAAGGTATGGAAGAGGAAGGATATGATAAGCTTCCAGAAGTTACCTTAACATACAGCACGGATGATACACACAAGAAAATAGCTGAAGCACTTCAGCAAATGTTCAAGGAAAACCTTGGCGTGGAAGTAAAGCTTGCCAACATGGAATGGAATGTATTTGCTGAAGAACAAAAAGCGCTTAAATTCCAATTATCACGAAGCTCGTTCCTTGCTGATTACGCAGATCCTATTAACTTCCTTGAAAACTTCCAGACAGGACATTCCATGAACCGTACTGGCTGGAGCAATGAGAAATATGACCAGCTGATTAAAGATGCAAAGAATGAAGCAGATGAAGCCAAACGCTTTGAACTAATGTATGAAGCTGAAAAAATCTTATTTGAAGAAATGCCGATTATCCCTATCCATTTCTACAACCAGGTTTATCTCTATAATGATGCTGTTTCAGGAATTGTCCGCCATCCGGTTGGATACGTGGAGCTTAAATGGGCAGATAAGAAGTAATACTCCTTCGGCTTGATTTGAAGGTAACAGGAAAAAAGGGGTGTTCGTGCGAACATCCCTTTTTTTCAGAAGAATAATTTTTTGAAGAATAGAATCTTTGAACTTTAAAAACTGCCTAGCTCTGAGCGCCGTCTGCTCGAGATCTTAAGCTTGGCTAACTGCGGCTCCCAGGGATTTGAGGTCATTTATGCTTGTCGTCCCTAAGCAGTCGCCTTGGTTTTTCGGGCAATCACTTCTGAAGGCAGGATACCCTCTGCTGGCGTTTGTCTTATGCTTATCGCCGGTAAGCTGGCGCTCTGCGCTTTTCGAATTATTTCCCGAAAAATAATACATTTTCCCGAATTTTGGCTTATATCCCCGACAATTATTTCATTTCCCAAACAATGCTTTTGCTGAAGGAGCATATAATGCTAATAAACAATTAAAAGGATGTGGCAGCATGGCAATGAAACCTCAGCGCCTGGAAAAAGGCGATGTGATTGGAATTATAGCACCGGCAAGTCCTCCCAATCAGGAAAACCTGAAGCGCTCCCTGGTCTTTTTGGCGGAGCTTGGAGTAAAGGTAAAGCTGGGCGATCATGTGACTGATCAATATGGTTACCTGGCCGGTAAGGATGAAGACCGGCTGGCGGATTTACATAACATGTTTAAGGATGAGGAAGTTAAAGCCATTATTTGTGCAGGCGGCGGCTATGGCACAGGGAGAATTGCGTCCCAAATCGATTACAGCCTGATAAAAGAAAACCCGAAAATTTTCTGGGGCTACAGTGATATTACATTTCTGCACACCGCAATCCGCCAGCAGACCGGATTGGTTACTTTTCATGGACCGATGCTGGCTTCCGATATTGGAAAAGAGGATGCGGATCCCCTTTCGAAGCAATACTTTAACCAGTTATTCGAACCTGTAAGTCTTGACTACCCTGACGGTATTTCCAACCTGGAGACAATGGTAAGCGGGAGTGCCTCAGGAATCTTAACGGGAGGCAATCTGTCTCTCTTGGCCAGCACGATTGGAACACAATTCGAAATTGATACAAAAGATAAGCTTTTGCTTATTGAAGACATCAATGAAGAGCCCCGTGCGGTCGACCGCATGCTAAACCAGCTGCATATGGCCGGGAAGCTTGAGGATGCGGCCGGCTTTATCATCGGGGACTTTAATAATTGCGTCCCGGAGAGAGAACTTTCCCTGGAATTGGATGAAGTGCTGGATTCGTATATAAAAAGGATGAATAAGCCGGCTGTAACGGGCTTTAACATCGGCCATTGCTCTCCTCATATTTCTGTGCCATTAGGTGTAAGGGCAGAATTGGATGCGGCCGGTAAAAAGCTGACAATCGAAAGCGGCGTTAAGTAAAAGGGTGGTATAGATGAAAATAAACACGATCGAAACATATAGAGCTGCGGTACCACTGAAAAAACCATTTAAAACAGCTTTGAGAACGGTTGAGACAGCAGAAACGGTTGTTGTAAAGGTAACTTGCGATAACGGTATTTTCGGCTGGGGGGAGGCCCCTCCCACTGTGGTAATCACTGGAGACAGCCTATCAAGCATAGAATCCGCCATTCATCATGTATTAAAGCCGATGCTGGTCAATAAGAGCCTTCTAAACTATGAAGATATCTTCCAGGAAATTCAGTCAGCTTTAATAGGAAATTCAAGTGCAAAGGCTGCAGTGGATATGGCATTGTATGATTGTCTTGCACAGCAGTGCAAACTGCCCCTTTATCAATTTTTAGGCGGACACAAAAATGAGGTGGAAACGGATTATACGGTAAGCGTCAATGGCCCGGAGGAAATGGGCGAAGATGCTGTTTCCTATGTTCAGCAGGGCTTTAATGTCCTTAAGGTGAAGGTCGGCAAGGATGATATTTTAACAGATATTGAGAGAATTAGAGAAATCCGCACACGAGTCGGATCAAAGATTAAAATCCGGCTCGATGCCAATCAGGGCTGGAAATCAAAGGATGCTATCTATGCCATCCGAAAAATGGAAGCTTTGGACTTGAATATTGAGCTTGTCGAACAGCCTGTGAAGGCCTGGGATATAGAGGGCCTTAAGCAGGTTACCGATGCGGTAGATACACCGATTATGGCAGACGAAAGTGTCTTTTCCCCGAAGCAGGCATTTGAAGTCATTAAGACCCGAAGTGCTGATTTAATCAATATTAAGCTGATGAAATCAGGCGGCATTTATCAGGCACAGATCATCAATCAGCTCGCTGAAGTCTGCGGGATGGAGTGCATGGTGGGCAGCATGATTGAAACCAAGATCGGCATTACGGCTGCGGCCCATTTTGCAGCAAGCAAAAAGAATATAACCCGTTTTGATTTTGACGCTCCATTGATGATGGCAAAGGAAATTGTGGAAGGCGGAATCCATTATACCGGCCGCAAAATCACTTTGCCTTCTGAACATGGCCTTGGCATCAGGAATGTATCGTTAATAGTGAACAAGCATGAACTGACTTCCTGATAAATTCTGGATATTAAAAAGGAGGAATTCGTTTTGGCAATTCAGCAAAAATGGCTGGTTTCGGTTCCTGCTGCAACCTTGTGGACAGCAAGCGATTCATCAAGAGAAATTGACTTTGAAGCGATCACCAATCCAGTTAATCTGGATTCCTGGCTTGAAAAGCTTACATATGAGCCCCGGCTGGAACTTTGTGACGGAAATCTTGTTCAATCACAAGTTCTGTACGGAGAAGAAGTGATTATATTGGAGGAGAAGGATGGGTGGGTTCATGTTGTGGTCCCGAGCCAGCCTTCTTCTAAGGACGGGAGAGGATACCCTGGCTGGTTGCCGAAAGCCCAGCTGACTAAAAATGAAGATTGGAAGCTTGATAGAAGAATGGCTGCAGTCATTCAGAAGAAAAAAGCAACTCTCTATTCTAATGACAGAGAGAGAGAACTTGTTCTAAGCTATCAAACCATACTCCCAGTGTTAAAAGAAGAAGCAGAGTGGATTCAGGTACAGACACCTGAGGGAGCAGGATATTTAAAACCTGAAGATGTACAGGTGTATGAAACAATTGAGGCTATACGGAAAGGCAGCGGAAAAGACATCATCGATGCGGGGGAACAATTTATAGGCCTGCCATATCTATGGGGCGGCATGAGCAGCTTTGGATATGACTGCTCAGGCTTCAGCTATTCTATGTGCAAAGCAAATGGATTTATCATCCCGCGCGATGCCCATGATCAGGCGGAAGCAGGGTACTTGGTGGAACTTGACGCCATTGAACCGGGGGACTTATTATTTTTTGCTTATGAAGAAGGAAAAGGCAAACTTCATCATGTAGGCATCTATTATGGTGATGGAAAGCTGCTTCATTCTCCTAATACCGGTAAAACCATCGAAATTATCGACTTGAAAGATACCATCTATGAAAAGGAACTATGTGCAGCTAGACGCTACTGGCAAGAGACGGAGGAATAAATATGCCAAAAGAAGCACTGTTAAAAGTCAATAATTTGAAAAAACATTTTTCAATGGGGAAAGGACAGACTCTGAAGGCCGTTGATGATGTCTCCTTTCATATCAAACAAGGAGAAACCTTCGGGATTGTCGGCGAATCCGGCTGCGGAAAGTCAACCGCAGGGCGTACAATTATTGGTTTATATAACCGTACGGAAGGCGAAGTCCTTT
Organism: Cytobacillus sp. BC1816; assembly: GCF_051353635.1. NCBI lineage: Bacteria > Bacillati > Bacillota > Bacilli > Caryophanales > Bacillaceae > Cytobacillus > Cytobacillus sp. BC1816. The sequence goes on from NZ_CP195611.1 coordinate 211,642, forward strand.
ATGACGGAAAGAATGTCCATACCATGACTGAGAAAGAAAGATTTGCTTTTCACAGGAAGATGCAGATGATCTTTCAGGATCCATATGCTTCGTTGAATCCGCGGTCAACCGTCCAGGAGATTATCTCGGAGCCCATGGAAGTGCATGGGTTATATCCGAACAAGAAGGAACGGCTTGAGCGGGTCTATCAGCTTCTGGAGGATGTGGGTCTTAACCGCGATCATGCCAACCGCTACCCGCATGAATTCAGCGGCGGTCAAAGGCAAAGAATTGGGATTGCCCGTGCATTAGCGCTGGAGCCGGAATTCATTATTGCTGATGAGCCGATCTCCGCACTGGATGTATCGGTACAAGCCCAGGTAGTCAACCTGCTTAAGGGGCTCCAAAAGAAAAAGGGCCTGACCTACTTATTTATCGCCCATGATCTCTCGATGGTCAAACATATCAGCGACAGAATTGGCGTTATGTATTTGGGGAATTTAGTGGAATTAACGACAAGCGAAAACTTATATAAAAATCCGCTTCACCCTTATACACAGGCCTTGCTGTCGGCGATTCCCATCCCTGACCCAGATGTTGAGGATCACCGGGAAAGAATCATTTTGGAAGGGGAACTCCCGAGTCCGATGAATCCTCCAAGCGGCTGCGTATTCCGGACGCGCTGCCCTTATGCGATGGAGGCCTGTGCTTCCATGAAGCCTGAGTGGCAGGAGATTGAGAAGGATCACTTTGTGGCCTGCCATTTATATAATGAAAAGGTAACTGGCGACCATAACCGGCCGCAAGTAGCCGCTGCGAAATAACATGAACTTTCATACTCTCAAAGCAGAAATTCTTGATTTGGCCAGCTGCTGTGAAGGACACGTGGCCGTATACATCCATACAGGGGATGGTGTAATCGAAACAAATGCCGATGATGTTATCTCTTCCGCAAGCTTAATTAAGGTTCCTATTTTACTCGCGGGTCTTTCGGAGGCGGAGAATAACCTGCTTCAGCTTGATGAAGAAGCAGAAGTGAATGATACTGTCCGGGTTGGCGGGGCTGGGATACTGCAGGCCATGAGCAAAGATTTGAAGGTGAAGGTTATAGACTTAATGACGCTCATGGTCATTGTATCTGATAATACAGCGACTAATCTTATCATTGAGAGGCTGGGAATAGAGAAAATCAATCAGCTTATCAAAGGTTTGGGCTTTAATTGCACAGAATTAAACAGGAAGATGATGGACTTTGAGGCATTGAAAAACGGCATGGACAACATCACGACTGCCAGGGATATGGTGTATGGCATGAAGGCATTGGCAGAGCATTCACTTTTATCCGGGAAATATACAGAAAAAGCTCTGGATATATTGGAAAAACAGCAGTATAAGAATAAACTTGCAAACACGATAGACACGGAAAAAGTCAAGGTTGCCAGCAAAACAGGGGAACTTCCCGGAATAGAGCATGATTGCGCCATATTTACCTATAAAGGAAACACCGTTTACGCCGCTGTACTTGTGGACCAGCTTCAAAGCCAGGCAGCCGGCGGAGAAGTACTGGCCGCAATCGGCAGTCGCATTAATCAATATATAACCCATAAATAAGGAACCGTTTACTGAGAACGGTTCCTTATTTATTTATGCAGTTTTTGCACTTCAGCCAGATTTCCGATCTGCCCGCTTAGGTGATTGGGCGGAAGACGGAAGATCCTCGATAATATTTCGTGCGCAAGGCGCTGCGCTTTCAAAATTATTTATGATGAAAAGGGCATTTCCCTTTGATAGGTTTAATGTCATCACCGATAAAGTATTGTTTCCACTCACGGTGTTCGGGATCGCCATAGTGGCTGATGTTTGGATGGGTAGGAAGGCCATCCCATTTTTCAACCCGTTCCCTGACCTTTTCCCTGGACATGATGCCGCCTTTAGAGGTGCCTTCAAGACCTTCAAAGATGCGGCGCGGCTGGAAACCGAGGACAAGGCTGTTGCCTAGATCCCTCGTCTTTCGCTGCTTGTAGGCAGGCGCATTTCCAAACACAAAGAATGGTTCCTCAGCAAAAGAAAACGCCCAAAGGTGATGGTCAGGATCTGTCGGATAATCCTTGGGCCAAGGCTTTGTATCAACCTTATGCAAATACTGAAGAATATTCCAGAAATATTCTCTGTAATGTTCAAGCGGTTTTTCATCTTTTTCCGGCTCAACAAATACAAACAGGCCATGGCGAATCAGTTTTGGTGCCTCAAAAAGCTCGATAAAGGATTCGAGGGCTTCCGGCAGGTTAGACCAGTCCTCCTGTGTAATATAGGCATATCTTAATTCGCCGCGCATTTCAGCAGTCATTCCAAAATAGCACGGGAAGGTTTTATCTGTAACCGTATCATGAAATGTTTTATATTCTTGAGTAACCCACCCAGGCACAATTTCGGGGTTAGTCATATCTTCTTTTGTTAAAAGAAACTTACTGGCAGTTTTCATTTTTTCACCTCAGAATGATTTACTTATGAAATATGTACCCCTTAAAAAGTCCTTTGAAACTAGCTGGGTGGAAATGGAAAAGAAAAAGACAGCCATGATGGCTGCCTTAAGAATTATCTAACGATTTTCGGTATTTATATTGATTGAGCTGAAAGCGGATAAAACAGCCTATGCAAAATCCAAGAATGGCAACAAATGCTGATAGAGCTACCATAGCTGTAAAAACATATCCTGCAGCTGTCCAGCCCAGAAGAAAGCCGGTTAGGCCCAGCGCCAGGCAAGCAACGGCAATCACCTGATTAAATTGCTGCTGCTCCCAGTCTTCGGGAATGTAATCAGCAGGATTTTTTCTTAGAAAATGTTTTGCTGTACGCATAATGGGATTGTAGCCGAACAATAGGCCCATTATACCTGCAAGGAGGGGTATGGCGAGAATCCATGCTTCTCCGGTAATCCACGAAGCTAAAACACTTAATACGATTGACCATTGATTGGTTCTTACGAGCGGACGGGGAATAGAAACCGTTGTATTTGCCAATTATTTTCCGACCTTTCTCATTGGTTTTATAGGTATTAATAGTTTACTTAAATTGCAGGTTTTTGTGAAGATAAAAAGCCTGGAAAATAAAAAAGCACGCCCACAGGGACGTGCTTCCCATATTATTTCAATGGCCCATTGTTTTCATCCATCCGGTTATTGCGCGGATTTAATGGGTCGTTTGCCGGATTCATAGATGGATCCGAATTTGTTGGGTTAATCGGTTTATCAGTACTGCCAGGGGCATTGCCTGGTTTCATCTCCGGCATAGCTTCTTTCATCACTGCTTTCGTATCGGCATCTTTATTAATGGTTGTTTCTTCAATTTTACGATCAAGCTTTTGAAGATATTTGGCAGCAAAGTCTTTCCCTCCCAGACCAAATGATAAGCCGAATGCCAGTGCAAGTGCACCAAGTGTTAGAACGAACGCGGCATTGACAATGGAAGCTGCGAGACCAAGCTGATCAAGTGCCATAAAGATTGAAATCGCGATAATGGCTGCCTGGGCGACATTGGCAAGGAATTTATAATGCGGTCCTTGAAGAATCGTGCTTAGCAATTTCTTAACCAGACTGCCCAGCCACAAACCTACACCAAGAATGACAAGAGCTGCAATCACATGAGGCAGGTAGGCAATTACACCTGTCGCCAATGTTACGAGGAAGTCAAGGCCAAGGATATTAAGAGCCTGCACCACAAACAACAGGACAATAATCACTTCTGCAATATAGCCAATCAGCTGGGAGAAGCTTAAACCATTGCCTGCTGCAGCAGACTTGTTTAATCCCATACCGGAGAAGTAAGAATTCAAGCCGATGCGTTCGAGTAAACTGGAGACGAATTTGCGGACCCATTTTCCGAGCCAAACGCCAATTAGCACGAAGAATATAGCTACAGCAATATTCGGCAGCATCGTCAGGACGTCATTCAGCATGGCAATGGCAGGTCCGGAAATGCCTTCAATATCCAATCTCTCGAGAGCGGCAATGACTGTTGGGATCAGAATAAGCACAAACACAACTGTGCCAATTACAGATGCCAGGCTTGTCCCTTCAAACAATCGGTTTAAGCCAAGTCTTGCGGTTAGTTTTTCACTTCCAATAGCCTGCAGGAAATTCGTTACAATATCGCGGACGATTTTTGCAACAAACCACCCGACAAATAATATCAGGGCTGCTGCAAGAAGCTTAGGCAAAAAGGCAAGGATGCTTTCAAGCATGCCGGTGAACGGTCCGGCAATTCCATTCAGGTTTAGAGCTCCCAATACAGCCGGCAGGAATACCAGCAATGTCAGGTAGAAAACAATTTTAGCTGCGTTATCAATAACATTGGCAGGCTGCTCTTTATTGTCTGTTAAATTCCATTTGCTCAGCTTTTCATGAACTTTGAGCGTTCTGCCGCTCTTTCTGATCAGCAGGCTGAGTCCAGTGGCGATCAGCCATGCGAATAATAGAATTAGAGCTGCTTTTAAAATGCTCGGCACTGCTGCCATGATGGAGGAGAACATGCCCACAAGCGGTGCAGCGATAATATCGAGGTCCAATATATTGAAGAACAAGATAAACACGAACACTAAAAGCAGATAGTAAATAATCTTGCTGATTATTTTCTCAGATGAATATTTTCTATTTGCTTTATCAGGGAATACTCTGTCATCAAGGCTGGTTTTGCGCAGGCCTTTTAAAAGGGCTTTTTCGATTGCTTTTGCGATAATCCAGCCAACTAATAATACTAATAGTGCTAATAATAAATCAGGCAGTTTGGCCAAAAGGTAATCAAATCCGCCCCAGTACCGATTATTGTCCAATATTGTCACTCCTTAAAAGAATTTGTAGAATGCATACTTTCATATACCCACTGCTTTTAGGAGTAAACAGTCTTCTTTAAATAGTCCTTTATGAAGGAGAATATCGTAAAGAATCCTGCGCTAATTCGGACAGTAGGAGGTGAATTCTGGTCAAATGAGTCCGAACCCGGTGCAACAGCCTTTAAAGAAAAAAGACTTTGGAGTGGATCTCCAAAGTCTCCTCAAAATAATTTTTGCCGTAAAAACTCCTTACGTGCTAAAACGATTCTTTGCTGCTTTTTTAAATGAGAACTGCGGAATGCTTATTCCAATCAGGATCAGCACGATTCCGAAAGTCTGTGTTTCTGAAATTCTTTCGCCAAGAATCAGCATGGCAGCAGCAACAGCGGCCGGGAGTTCGGCAGAACCTACAATCGTGGCAAGACCTGAATCTAAATGAGGTGAACCGATTGCAAAGAATACAATTGGGAAAATAGCGCCGAATAATGCCATCAGCAGCCCGAATTTCCACAGGCCCTCTAGCTGTATGCCACCGCTTATTATGACGGGGCCTGAAACAGCTGCAACCAGAAGAAGACCGCCAAATGTGATGAAGATGCTCCTCTGGATGGTTGGAATTCCTTTACCTGCCTTGCCGCTCGCAAAAATGAATACGGCAAATGTAACAGCAGATAATAAGCCATAGATCAGTCCATCAGCTTTAATAGGATGTGACCCGGAATTAATCAGGTTGCTTGCAAATACAGTCCCTATAATAAGCAAGATCGAAGAAATGACTTTTGCTTTGCTGGGCATCTTTCTTTCATATAGGGCTTCTAAAAGAATTCCTATCCAGGTGAACTGAAATAAGAGGACAACAGCGGTGGAGGCCGGATTCCGATCAAGGCTCATTCCATATAGAATGCCTGTTAAACTAAGGGAGGCACCGGTCAATAATAAAGCTGCTGTTTGTTTAAGGGTGATTTTCATTCTTTTGATAAATGGGAAAGAAAGCAACAGCAAAAGGAGCCCAAATAAATATTGGCTTCCAGTCAATTCAGGAACAGAGTGGCCGGCTTGGAGTCCGAGCTTCACAATGGATGCCAGAATGCCATAACTGCATGCGCCCAGAAAAATAAATAATGAATATTTTAAGTTTGCCATTATGGATACTCCTTTCAGAAGATGATATCAGGCAATCAGGTCAATCATAACATCTCAGTGAGCCTTTAAGGGAACGGTTTTTTTCTTCACAAAAATAAGAGCCAGTGATTTTTCTCACTGACTCTTTCTTTATTATCGATTATTCTCCTAAGTAGGCATTTAACATCCAAATATGCGTATCCAATTTCTCCATAAGACCGATGGCAAAGTCGCCTGTCACTTGATCTCCCTGCTCCTCAGCAAGCTGGGCTAAAGAAATTAATTGTTCTTTAATATGTCTATAATCGGAAGCAAGAGCAGCAACCATATCTTCTGCTTTCTTTTCCCCATTGGACTCTTCAAGAGTAGTGATGCTTAAGAACTCCTTTAATGTCGCTGCCGGTGAGCCGCCGATTGCAAGCAGGCGTTCAGCTGACTCATCCACAACTTCCGCTGCTTCATTATATAATTCTTCGAACTTTTCATGAAGGGTAAAGAAGAGTGGGCCTTTTACAAACCAGTGGTAGCGGTGCAATTTAGTATAAAGAACACTCCAGTTTGCGATTTGTACATTTAATGCTGCATGTAATTTTTCCATTGTTATATTCCCCCTAAATCATTTATATATTTATTATAACAAATACTAAATTAAAATCAATACTTATTTATAATAATTATAAATAAGGTAAATTCAAAATCCACAGTATAACCATGGCTGATTATGGTAAAGTGATATAGTACCGCTTAATTGGCAAGACATAAAGGTTAGTGAGGATTTTTAATGGAATATCTCTTATTTATTGCGCTCGGAGCGCTTATTAGTGTGCTCTCTGGTTTTTTTGGGGTAGGCGGGGGATTCATTCTTACTCCGACACTCATGCTGTTTGGCTTTTCTCCGGTAGAAGCAATCACCACGAGTTTGCTTTTTTCAATTGGCACCTCTCTTTCAGGCATTTTCGCTCATATCAGGATGAAGAATATATGGCTTAAGCAAGGGCTGATTCTTGGACTAAGCGGCATGGCAGCTACTCAGGCCGCCCACCCATTTGTGCTGTTTCTTGAGGAAAAGGGCTGGGATACGTGGGCAGTTCCTTTGTTTTATATCATTCTGCTGTCTTATTTTGCTTTGGGCATGTTAAAAAGAGGGAGAAAATCAACCAGTGCCGTTCTGCCTTCTGAACTTTCTCCATCCATTGTGAAAATGGTGCTGATTGGATTTTTTGCAGGATTTGTTTCTACGACATTAGGTGTTGGCGGCGGCTTTATTATGGTGCCTTTATCGGTTGCCTATTTAGGGATGATGCCGAAGAAAGCAGTAGGGACCAGCTTGTTTGCTGTCATGTTAATCGTATCCGCAGGCTTCCTATCCTACGCTTCTACTGTCAGCATTGATTATTGGATTGGCATTTCACTCGTAACAGGAGGCCTGATAGGATCACAATTTGGAGCAAGGCTTACCTCCTATTTTGAAAACGAAGAGATCACCTATATGCTAGGAGCCTTATATATGGCTACAGTGGCAAGTGTGATTTTGAAATTAATACATTTGAATTATACCGGCCTAGTGCTGATGGCCATCTTTGTCGGCGGATTTTTAGTAAGAAGCCTTGTGAAAGTGCAGAAAGCAAATGCCCGCATAAAGGCAAAAAAGGAGAGACCATAATGGCCTCTCCTTTTACATTTGCCGGGGCACCTTCATGCCGAGTGTTTGCATGCCGTCGGAAAGAACAATTGTGACTGCTTTGACAAGGGCAAGTCTTGATTTGACGCCGTTATCCGTTTCCAATATTCTTACCTGTCCGTAGTATTTATTGAAGGCTTGAGCCACATCAATCAAATACTTAGCCAGGACAGAAGGGGAAAGCTGCATATAAGATTGTCTGATTTTTTCAGGATACTGATAGAGCAGCTTGATAATTTCCCAGCTATAAGAATCAGATAGCCCATTTTCAGCAGATGGGACATCGTCTGCCTTACGGAGCAGGGAATAGGCCCGGGCATTGGTGTATTGCAGATAGGGTCCTGTTTCTCCTTCAAATGTCAGCATATCTTCAAGTGAAAATTCAATATTATTCATGCGGTCATTTTTCAGATCATGAAACAGAATAGCCCCGATGCCGACTGCTTCAGCGACTTCACCTTTGTTTTCCAAGCCGGGATTTTTAGCTTCGATATTATTCTTTGCGAGAAGGATTGCTTCATTCAGGACCTCCTCAAGAAGGATGACTCTGCCTTTTCGGGTAGACATCTTTTTTCCATCTTTTAAATAGAGGCCAAATGGGACGTGTGTCATATTATCCGCCCATTCATATCCCATCTTTTTGATAACGCTTTTAACCTGCCTGAAATGGATGCTCTGTTCCTGACCGACAATGTATAGGGAGTGATCAAACTGATAAGTTTCTTTTCTGTAAAAAGCTGCTGCGAGATCCCGTGTTGCATACAGGGTCGCTCCGTCGGATTTTTTTATCAGGCATGGAGGAAGGCCTTCGTCAGGCAGTTGAACCACCTCTGCACCCTCAGACTCAGCCAGCAGGTCTTTTGCCGTCAGCTCCTCTATGACGGGCTCCATTTTATCATTATAAAAGGCTTCGCCATTGTATGAGTCGAAATGAATGCCAAGCATATCATAAACCCGCTGGAATTCTTTCAATGATTCATCTCTGAACCAGCTCCACAGTGCCTGAACTTGCTCATTTCCGTTTTCAAGCTCTTTGAACCAGGAACGCGCTTCATCTTCAAGGGCTGAGTTAGCTTCTGCTTCTTCATGGAAGCGTATATAAAGGCTAAGCAGTTCCTTTATTGGATTTTCCTTCACTTTATCCGGGCTGCCCCACTTTTTATAAGCGGTGATCAGCTTGCCGAATTGTGTGCCCCAGTCGCCTAAGTGGTTGATTCTGACCGCTGTATAACCGCATTTTTCAGCTAGACTGCCTAGGGCGTTTCCAATGACTGTAGACCGCAAATGGCCCATGGAGAAGGGCTTTGCGATGTTTGGCGAAGAGAAATCAAGCACGGCTGTTTTGCCTGCGCCATCATTCAGCTGCCCATATTCCTTACCTTTGTTTAAGATTTTTTCCATTATGCCTGCACCGGCTGACTCTTTGGAAAAGAAGATATTAATGTAAGGACCAGCAGCCTCAGCTTTTTCGATATGCGGTCCCTGAATCAGGCATGCTGTCTCTTCAGCAATGGAGGCAGGTGATTTCCTGAATGCTTTGGCGAGTGTAAAACAAGGAAAAGCAAGATCGCCATGTGCCGGATTCTTTGGCGCTTCAATTAAGTCTGCAATTGCTTCGTCAGAAAGCTGCCCATTCAGCACTGAAGCCAGCTGAGCTGTGAAAATAGCTTTGAAATTGATCATATTACACCTCCTGGAAAATAAAAAAGCCCGTCTCTATAAAAATATAGAGACGAGCTGAATCTGCCCGCGGTACCACTCTGATTGTCCAAAGGACCTCTTGCGAAAGGACGTTTCCTAATATTTGAACGCATTCCTTATGAGGTTTGGTAACGGGACTCCTAACCCGGCATAGCCTACTTTCCATTCAGCTATGCATCTCCGAAGTGCGCTTCGCAAAAAGGTTTTCCGACAGGCTTGCACCGCCCCTGTCTCGCTTTTAGGAAAGAGCCCTTTGCTACTCTCTTCATCATAGACACTAAATATATTAATGTTATTATACGCTGTTGGAATTATTTTGCAACATAATTTGAATCTGTTGAAAACATATAAGTTCTATGATGGTAGCGAATGCTGAAAATCAGTCCCATCGCCATCATGTTTCCCATAAGCGAGCTTCCGCCGTAGCTGATAAACGGAAGCGGAATGCCGGTGATTGGCAGTACCTGAATAGTCATACCGATATTTTGAAATACATGGAACGTGATCATACTGATGACCCCGACGCAAATATAGGTATTAAAAGGGTCGGTCGTCTCCAAGCCGGTTTTAGTTAAGTGATAGATGAGCAGAAAGAAAAGGCTGATTACTACACTGGCACCAAAGAAGCCGTACTCCTCGCCAATGACACTAAAAATAAAATCAGTATGGGCATCAGGCACATACACCTGTCTGTCAGTAAACCCTTTACCGGATATTAATCCTGAGCCGATTGCGAGCATGGAGTTGTACAGCTGCATTCCTGCTCCCTGCTTGTGATTAACCGGGTCAAGCCAGGAATAAATTCTGCTGAACTGATAGGGGTCTATCCCAAGGTACTTCTCCAAAATCTCCGGTGCTATGATGACCAGATATAGAACGGTTCCTGCAAAGGCGCCCAGGATCCCATAAATCGGAACAAGGATTTTCCAGGTGATTCCGGAAACCAGGATGATTCCTGTTAATATGGCGATGATGACAAGGGCGGTACCCAGGTCTTCAATAATAATCAATCCTAATGGGGGCAATGTGGCTGCCCCTAATTTGATTAGAAGGAAAAAGTCCGTGCCTGCGGTCTTTGCCTGAAATTTCAGATGGTGGTCAGCGATGATTTTGCTGAGGGCAATGATAAGGAATACCTTAACAAACTCAGAAGGCTGCACAGAACCAAGTCCAGGAATGATATACCACAATGTAGCCCCTTTGCGCTCTGGTGCAATGCTATCCGGTGCAATGAATAACCCGACAAGCAATAGGATGCCTAAACCGTACAGCGGCCAAGTAAGCCTTCTGATTTGCTCGCTGTCAAAATACATGACAATTGCCACAATGATAGCTCCGACAACATAATTTTTTATTTGTGAGACGACAAAATTCCCTTCATATTGATTGGAGGATTGTCCGCTGTAAATAGCGATGCAGCTGATGAGGAAAAATAGCAGCAGAAGAAAGCATAACGTCCAATCGAATCGGTCTGAGAATCTATTATTCTTGTTCATTTGTATACACCTGGTTTCTTTACCTTTTTTTACATTTTTATCCTAACAAAGAAAAATAACCCTTACAATGGAGAACAGATTACATTTTTTCTCTGCATGTAGTTAGACGAATGAATCAGCATGATGGTTTCCTGTATTTTCAAAAAATCCGGGAATGATGCAATTTAAAATTTTTTCTCATCGGCAAGATATTTTCAGCTATTTTTGCTACAATAAGAGAATAAAATACTGGATATTTAACAGGCAGTTTCAAAAGAAGCTGTCTTTTTACTAATTTGTGAAGGCGCTTGCGCTATTCTTATCTGTCTAGCCCAGTGCTTTTCTTTGAAAACACCACTTTGGGTAACGGTTCGGAGGTTTCGCCATTGAAAAGAAGGAATCATGCTATTCGTGATCTCATCTACATCCATCTTAATGAACAGGATCAGTATGTGATGACTTATGGAATTGAGTTTGCAGAGTTTGCCCATACTCTCTCAGATTCTATTAATAATCTGCTTTTGTTAAAGCATCGTTTTGAGCATGGGGACTTTAATACCCACACGATGTTTGATTATGTGTCAAGGGACAAGCTGGGCAGGCTGGTTGAGGATGATGTATATGGCTATGGCGATTTTTGCTGGATTGATTTCGAGGAAGAGGAAGCGGTGAATGAGCTTCCCGGCCAGACAATTGCTGAGCTCCTTTATCTCGGCCATGTCAAGGAACATCTTAAGCCGCCTTTTTACAATTATCTGAGCAATCGCTATGTGTACCTTGCCCATGATGATGGCTGGTTTAACCGCACATATTATCGCGATCTGAACGATTTTTACCGCATGCTTGGGGAAGTAATCCCCGGTAAAATGGGACAGATGAAAGTCGAAAAAACGCTCCTTGGCATAAAAAAGAAAAAGACGTATCCTCCAATCACCAGAGATGTCCTGCTTTCCTTAAAAGCTCTTATGAAAGAAGGAGCGGTCCTTTCCATTAAGGATATCGAACAGAATCGGGTCCGGATAGAAATTCCTATTTGGATTATTGGTGACTTTGCGAATATGGATGATATGTATGATGAGTATGAAGCCATTGTAAAAGAGCCATGTGAGGCGAAGGTTGTGTTTGATAAGAAAACAAGGGAATGGAAAATATACTCGCGTTAGAATTCTGAACTTTTTTACAACATTCAGCAAATTTCTCTTACTTTTTCTATGTGATGGTGTATAATCGGAGATAGAAAATTTTATATCCGCATAGAATAGGTGTCTTCTCAAAAGGGTTTTAAAACAGGCTCTTTTGAAGACTTAATAGGGAAGCTGGTGAAATTCCAGCGCGGTCCCGCCACTGTAAATGGAAGCTGTCTGTAAATCCACTGTACAGGAATGTATGGGAAGGAGCAGAACGCATTGACCATGAGCCAGGAGACCTGCCTGATTCTTAAGCACCCATAAACCTACGAGGATAGGGAGGTGTTTGGTCCGGCCATCCCTTTTGCACTGATTGATAAATGACCATACCAACATCTCCTTGCCGTTCGAGGGGATGTTTTTTATTTGGCTGATTCTAAAAGTCTATGGGCGGCTAACTTAGTTTCTGCCACTGAGTTGATTGCAGCGGAGTGTACTTGATCCTCGGAAATCAACGCGCTTCGTTTGTAAGCTAAAAAATATTATGAGAACATTTTTTAAGATGGTGTTAGACACCACTCGAATTTTGTCGAAAGTTCTAGGAGGATTGCTGAGTATGAGAAAATTGTATGCATTTTTATTAACAATGCTTCTGGCTGCAGGAGTGCTTGCAGGCTGCGGCGGGAGTGCTGAACAGCCTAAAGAAGAGAAAAAGGCTGAGGAAGGGCAGAATGCCGGCGGGGAAGAGGCTGCTTTTCCTGTAACGATAAAGGATGCTCTTGATAATGAAATCACCATTGACTCCAAGCCTGAAAGAATTGTGTCCATGATTCCAAGCAACACCGAAATTGCATTTGAATTGGGACTTGGAGAAGAAGTTGTCGGAGTCTCCGATTTTGATAACTACCCGCCCGAAGCCACAGAAAAAGAAAAGATTGGCGGCATGGAATTCAATGTCGAAAAAATTATTTCTTTAAATCCGGATCTTGTCCTTGCTCACGCTTCAAGCGCACATAATTCGGAAGCTGGGCTTCAGCAATTAAGAGATGCAGGTGTGACCGTCCTTGTTGTCAATGATGCGAAGAGCTTTGATCAGGTTTATGAATCCATTGTAATGGTTGGAACCGCAGCGGGAGAGAAAGATAAAGCTGAGCAGCTTGTTTCAGATATGAAGAGCAAGCTCGAGGAAATTAAAACAAAAGCTCAGGGCATAAAAGAAGAAGACCGCAAATCGGTATTCGTGGAAGTTTCACCTGCTCCTGATATCTATACAGCAGGTACAGAAACATTTATGGACGAAATGTTAAGTGCCATCAATGCAGAAAATATCATTACGGAAGAAGGATGGCCAAAAATGGATCCGGAAGCGATTATCGAAAGGAATCCTGATGTAATCATCACAACTCATGGCTATTACACTGAAGATGCTGTCGGCAATGTAATGGGCAGGGATGGCTGGCAGGATATAACCGCAGTGAAAAATAAGCAGGTTGCCGATGTTGATTCCGATATGGTAACCCGCTCTGGCCCTCGTATTATTGAAGGAGTCGAGGAACTTGCAAAAGCAGTATATCCGGACGTATTTAAATAATAAATTTTTAGCTTATATAACAGCAGCTGCTTTCCTGCTTTTTGCCATTCTGATGGGGATTTCAATTGGAACAGTGTCTGTTCACCCCATGACGATTATCAGAGTAATAAGCGCTGAGCTATTTCCTTTTATTTCATTGGAAAACACGGATGCTATGCATTCAAATATCATTATGAATATTCGCCTGCCTCGCGTATTGCTGGCTGGCTTAGTAGGGGCGTCTCTTGCAATTGCGGGAGCCGCCTTTCAAGGTTTATTAAGAAATCCGCTGGCAGATCCATATACAATTGGGGTTTCGTCCGGGGCTTCACTCGGTGCTGTTTTAACATTGTTCTTAGGATTATCCATTCCGTTTGCAGGAATGTTTACACTGCCGTTATTCAGCATTTTATTTTCCTTTTTAACCATTTTTGCCGTCTTGCTATTTGCCAGGAAAATTGAAAGATCCATGAAAGTGGAAACGATTATTTTAACAGGCATTATCTTCAGTTCTTTTCTTGGCGCTCTAATTTCTCTGATGATTGCCCTTACTGGAGAGGAGCTAAGACAGATTATTGGCTGGCTTCTTGGCAGTGTATCCATGAGAGGCTGGGCGTATATTAAAATTATCATTCCGTTTTTTGTACTGGGTGCCATCCTTCTTTTAGTGAACAGCAAAGAGCTTAATGCCATGAGCTTCGGAGAAGAAAAGGCCCAGCATATAGGGGTGGACGTTCAGAAGAGAAAGATGATGGTCCTGATAGCTGGCTCCATCTTGACTGGTGCGGCTGTAGCTGTGTCTGGAACGATAGGATTTGTCGGCCTTGTGATCCCTCATCTGACCAGGCTGTTATGGGGACCGGATCATAGGCATTTATTGCCGCTATCCATTCTGATGGGTGCAGGCTTTCTTATTATTGCCGATCTGGTTTCACGAACGATCATTGCACCAACAGAGCTTCCAATCGGTGTGATTACAGCGATAATCGGTGCACCTGCGTTTGCCATTATTTTAATTAAAAGAAAGAATAAACTTTGAACTTCGATAACTGTCCAGCGCAGGCGTCCACCCATTCAAAGGGGGCGCCCAAGGGGAAACTTCCTTGGGTTTTGTTTGCAGGAACAAGCGGTTTTTACTTGTTCCGAAGGCGTATCTTAGTTCAGAAAGAAGTGGTTAATCATGCTAAGCGTTCAGCAAGTTACTGGCGGATATGCCGGTGCACCGGTTGTGAAAAATATCAGCTTTGAAGTGGAAAAAGGGGAGCTCTTCGGAATATTGGGGCCGAATGGAAGCGGCAAGACCACGATTCTGAAGATGCTGAGCGGCATTCTGCCTCATAAGTCAGGAGATATACTGATCAAAGGAAAGAACCTTTCACAGTATACACCGAAAGAGCTTGCAAAAATTATTGCTGTTCTGCCGCAGCACTCCTCTCAGGCCTTTTCTTACACCGTAAAGGAAACGGTTTCCCTTGGCCGATATGCCCATCAAAAGGGGTGGTTCCAGAGCTGGTCCAGCAAAGATGAAGAAGCGGTCAATCGCGTCATGGAGCAGACAGGCATTTCCCATTTTCAGGATTATGATATTCAGCAATTATCCGGAGGCGAAAGACAAAGGGTGTTTTTAGCCCAGGCCCTTGCCCAGGAGCCGGAAATATTATTGCTGGATGAGCCGACTAACCATCTTGACTTATCCTATCAAAAAGAATTGCTTGATCTCCTTTCTGTATGGTCAAAAGACTGCGGGCTGACGGTCATTTCCATTTTTCATGATTTGAATTTGGCTGGCCTGTACTGTGATCGCCTATTACTGCTGGAGAATGGCGAAGTCAATATTAACCACGTTCCCAATGAGGTCTTAAAAGAAGGCCGAATACGTGAGGTCTATAGGACGAAGATTGAGAAGCTTCCGCATCCAAGAGTCCCGGCCCCTCAGATGGTTTTGGTGCCGCAACGCTCTCAGGCAGAAAGCCAATCAGTGAAACGAATTGATCGATCCAGTCTTGAGGTAAAGGAAGACTTACTTGTCCTTCGCTCTCCATTTCCGCTGAAAACCATGTCATCAGGTGTAACCGGATCGGGTACCGGCTGGAATCGCATATTTCTAAACCGGCATGTGAGCAAGAATTATGATTGCAGTGATCATAGAGCGGA
Organism: Cytobacillus sp. BC1816; assembly: GCF_051353635.1. Classification (NCBI taxonomy): domain Bacteria; kingdom Bacillati; phylum Bacillota; class Bacilli; order Caryophanales; family Bacillaceae; genus Cytobacillus; species Cytobacillus sp. BC1816. The sequence continues at coordinate 227,279 of NZ_CP195611.1, forward strand.
GATGGCGGATTTTGTCCGGGAAATCGGCTTTGAACCCGGTGAAACCGTGGGGATGATGACCGCTGTATATGTTGAGGATTATAGCAGTAAATTTTATGAAGATGGAACCTTTTCTGTGTATGTGGTCGTGACAGCAGGTGTCGGCAATGCTGTTGATGCTTCGAAAAGTGAAGCACATTCTTATCATCTGACTCCGGGTACAATCAATACATGGGTTTTCGTTAATGGCAATCTGACAGAGGAAGCCTTTATTCAATGCATTATGACTGCAACCGAGGCAAAGACAAGAGCCTTATATGATCAGAAAGTAAAGGATGCAGTCACAGGGACGATAGCGACCGGAACATCGACAGACAGTATTATGATTGCGGCCACACAGCAGGGAGAAAACCTTGAGTATGCAGGTACGATTACACCGCTTGGCAAAGTGGTCGGAAAAGGTGTCTACGAATGTACTGTTGAGGCGATAAAAAAATCGCAAAGAAGGATAAAGAGATGATTTTATACCACCTGATCGCTCTAACCTTTGCCTGCATAATAGATAAGGTGATAGGGGACCCGCCAAACTGGCCGCATCCGGTCAGATGGATGGGTGCTCTGATACATAAACTTGAACAAGTTCTTAATAAAGGCCGCTATAGAAAATTAAAAGGGATTATCATGCTATTTATAGTCCTGATGGCAGCAGGAGGTATAACTTTTTTAATCATATGGCTCTTCTATGAAATTCACCCGATTGCCGGTATTCTGGCAGAGGGCATTCTAATCTTCACAGCCATTGCACAAAAGAGTTTAAAAGATGCAGCACTGGAGGTCTATGAGCCTCTGGCAGCAGGAGATATGGAAGAAGCAAGATTAAAGCTTTCATACATTGTCGGCAGGGACACAGATCGATTGGATGAACCAGGTATTGTCAGGGCTGCTGTTGAGACAGTGGCTGAAAACACCAGTGATGGCATTACAGCTCCATTATTTTGGGCCATGATTGGCGGTGCTCCAATGGCCCTTATCTACAGGGCCATTAATACATGCGATTCGATGGTCGGCCATAGAAGTGAAAGGTATATAGATTTTGGGTGGGCATCTGCCAGAGTGGATGATATCGCGAACTGGATCCCGAGCCGGCTGACATCGGTTTGCATCATGCTTACACAAAAGCCGGAGCATTCTCCATATGGAAAAGCATGGGGAATCCTTTTAAGAGATGCACCAAAGCACCCGAGCCCAAATAGCGGCTGGGGCGAAGCAGCTGTTGCAGCCCTTCTGGGCGTTCAGCTGGGAGGAATCAATTTTTATAAGGGTGTAATCTCAAACCGTGCAACGATGGGAATGCCAATGGTGCTGCTTGAAAAAGAACATATCATAAAAAGCATTTCGATCATGAACAAGACGGTTTTCTTATTCTTGCTTTTATTATGGACAGGAGGGATGTTCCTTGAATTGGCCTTCACATGGATCTAACCCGCAATATTTGTATGAATCGATCGATATACCAATGCCTGAGGAGCGAATTGATTTCAGTGCCAATATCAATCCCCTTGGTCCTCCCCGCGAATTAAAAGAAAGATGGGGAAACCTGTTCCAATTTATTAGCGATTATCCGGATCCCCATTCTTCTCTATTAAAAAGCAAATTGGCGGCTGCAGAGGGAATAAAAGAAACACAGATTCTGGTGGGAAATGGAGGCGCCGAGCTAATCACCCTGATTGGCCGGATGATAGCCGGAAAAAGGGTGCTGATTATTCAGCCGGCTTTTTCGGAATATGAAGAGGCCTGCCGAGTTAATCATTGTACAGTCTCTTATCATCAGCTGGAGCCTGGAGACTGGGAATTCAATATGGAAGCGCTATCTGAAAAGCTAAAAGTAGCCGATGCTGTTTTCTTCTGCAACCCAAATAACCCGACAGGTATTTTTTACCCATCTTCCATTGTGAAGGAATTGGTTGAGAAGTGTCATTTCCATAGCTGCCTGCTTATTATGGATGAAGCTTTTTATGATTTTGCCTGCGACTATCAATCGACCGTTCCTTTCATAGGAAAGGATTCGAATGTTGTGGTGCTGCGCTCCATGACAAAGATGTATTCGATACCGGGCCTGCGCCTTGGATACATGCTGGCAAGTGAGAGGTTAATCGAAAGAGCGGCTGCTCTGAAACCCCACTGGAGCGTGAATGCCCTTGCCTTAAAAGCAGGAGAATGGTGTCTGGACAGCAAAGAGCATGTCAGACTGACAAAGAAGTTGATCCGGCATGAGAGAGAGAGGCTGGTTCAATTTTATCGGCAATCGGATTTTGAGATTTCTCCTTCTTCGGTTAATTTCTATTTGTTGAGAGATCCAAGCGTTGATGTGCAGCTGCCTCTTTTTCGATTTTTGCTTGAGAAAGGAATTATCCCGAGGCACACAATGAATTTCCCTGGCCTGGAAGGAAGGTGGCTGCGCTTTGCGATTAAAGGGCCGAAGGACAACGATGTGCTGATGGAGGCGATGCTGGAATGGCGGAAGGATCGCTGATTTTTATCTCCGGTGGAGTGCGGAGCGGAAAAAGCTCCTATGCAGAGAGGGCTGCTGCCGGGCTGGCAATAAAGACGGGAGGAAAGCTTCATTATATTGCTGCAGGAAAAGCATACGATCCCGAGATGGAGGCACGGATTCAGAGGCACCAGGATGACCGGGAAAAGAGCGGTTTGAACTGGACAACCTGGGAGAAGCCATCCGCACTGGAAGAGATCTCGGAAAACTTTAATAATCAGGATATTATTCTTTTCGATTGTTTGACCACTCTCCTGAATAATGAACTTTTTAGAGCGGAGGACGTTTGGCGGAACAGAGAATTCCAGGAAAATCTGTCATCTGATATTCTCAGGGCCATCACTGAAATCCGCAATAAATGCAGGGCCTTGATCGTTGTCAGCAACGAAGTCTTGAATGAGCCGATTGGCAAAAATGAACTGGTGATTACCTATTCAAAAATACTTGGGATGCTTCACACGAATATAGTAGATATGGCTGATGAAGCCTATCTGGTTGAAGCTGGCATCCCTATACAAATGAAAGGAGAACCGGAATGAAAGGGATAATGATTCAGGGGACTTCATCCGATGCCGGTAAAAGCCTGATTGCTACGGCTCTTTGCAGGGCATTTTCCAATGAAGGTTTCCGAACGGCTCCTTTTAAATCCCAGAATATGTCCAATAATTCATACGTGACAAAGGATGGAAATGAAATCGGAAGGGCACAGGGCATTCAGGCTGAAGCGGCAAGAACTGAAGCTGCTGTCTGGATGAATCCCATTCTCCTTAAGCCTCAATCCGCTCAGAATGCGGAGGTCATTCTCCTTGGAAAAGCAGTCAGTTCCCTATCAGGAAGAAGCTATCGGGAATCCTTTTATGAAAAGGGACTGGAGACCATCAGAGAGGCAATGAGTCTGCTTGATGATCAATACGAGCTGCTTGTGATAGAGGGGGCTGGCAGCCCTGTTGAAATTAATTTAAAAGATAAAGAGCTTGTTAATATGAAAGTCGCCGAAATGGCGGATGTGCCAGTCATCCTGGTTGCCGATATTGACAGGGGCGGTGTTTTTGCCAGCATTGTTGGAACCCTGGAGCTTTTCACCAAACAGGAAAGACAGCGGGTTGCGGGCATTATCATTAATAAATTCCGCGGAGATATCACCCTGTTTGAGGATGGTATCCGCTGGATCGAGGAAAGGACGGGCATCCCTGTCCTTGGAGTTCTGCCTTACTTGGAAGACCATATGATCGATGCAGAGGATTCCCTATCCATTCAGGCTGCTGTTCCCAGGGCTGGAGGAGGTATTCTGGATATTGCAGTGCTTCGGCCGCCATTTATTTCAAACTTCAGTGACATCGATCCGTTTTACTATGAAGATGACGTGAACATTAGATGGGTAAGGCATCTATCGGAGGCTGGCTCGCCTGATGCGGTGATCATTCCCGGCACAAAGAGCACGATTCGCGATTTGCGCTATTTCAAGGAAAAAGGTCTGGCGGACTGGATTGTGCGCTATGCTGCCGATGGAGGTTCTATTGCCGGCATTTGCGGAGGTTACCAGATGCTAGGCAGGAGATTAATCGATATGGCAGGTTCTGATACCGGGAATCCTAATGAAAAGGAAAAGGGCTTGAATTTGATCCCGGCAGATACCGTTTTTCATGAACGCAAGAAGACCGTGCAGGTGAAGGGCATTCTGCATTCAAGCACGAACCTTCCCTTAAAAGAAATCTTGGATGGATATGAAATCCATTTAGGTGAAACAGTTCTTGAAGAAGACTTTGATGGCAATCGCCTTCTACTGTTTCAAAATGGCGAAGAAGATGGATTCTATGGAAATGAAGGCCGTCTGGTAGGGACGTATATGCACCACATCTTCCATAATGATGAATGGAGGGGTGCGTGGCTTAATTCCCTGCGCAAGCAAAAAGGCATTCCAAGTAAGGAGCCTGTCCGAATAAAGGCCCTGAAGGATAGGAAATACAACGAACTGGCGGAAAATATGATTCAGCATCTTGATTGGGAAAAATTAAAGGAAATCGTCTTTAGCTGGAGAAATCAAAATGAAATGGCTTAAAGGATTATTGATCAACCTTCAATTTTTCACAAGCATTCCCATTCCAATGTCTCTGCCCATGGATAAGCCTCATTTGGAGAAGGCAATCAGAACCTTCCCTATAGCAGGCCTCATTCAGGGAAGCATATACGCATTCATTCTCTATGCTTTTCTTGAATGGACTCCTTTTTCGCTCTTGGCTGCAGCCTTTGCCGTCTGGCTGGCCGGCATTTTGCTGACTGGCGGGATTCATCTTGATGGGTGGATGGATGCGAGCGATGCGTTCTTCTCCTATCGCGATCAAAAGAGGCGGCTGGAAATCATGAGTGATCCCCGGGTGGGGGCGTTCGGGGTGCTGTCCATCATCGTATTGCTGGGGACCCGTTTTCTATTTATCTATGAAATTGTACTTTTATCAAGTCCATATTCCTATTTTTTAATCGCAGTGATTCCTTTTTTAAGCAAGATGGTAATGGGGGTATTGCTGATAAAAGTTAAGGCTGCCAAAAAAGAGGGGCTGGGCTCATTATTTCAGAAGGCTGCTTCGAAAACCACCTTATCTATTTATCCTATCTTCCTTCTGGCTGCCGGGGCAGCTGCCGGGCTGGCTGGTATCCCGGCCATTGTTGGATTTCTTATCATGGTTCTATTTTCAATATTGTTAATCGTATTCTTATCAAGGAAAGCCATTGCCTGGTTTGGCGGGATGACAGGGGATGTACTTGGGGCCAGTGTGGAAGGGACGGAGGTGCTTTTATGGATGATACTGTGGCTGTTGCATTATTTCGTCATGGGCTGACAGAAGCCAATAAGTCCCATGCTTATCTGGGATGGACAGATTCCCCTTTGTGTCCGGAACATAGGGATAAGCTTGCCGCGGCGCCTCAAGACTATAGAAGAATTTTTGCAAGTGATTTAGGCAGATGCATGAAGACGGCAGCAATTCTTTTCCCGGAGCATTCTATAGAATCCTGTCCTGAATGGAGAGAAATGCATTTTGGTGAGTGGGAAGGCAGGACATATCAAGAGCTGAAAGATAACCCGGCTTATCAAAAATGGCTGGAAGACCCTTTCTCAGGGGTGCTGCCTGGAGGGGAATCCTTTTCAGCATTTACAGCGAGAGTAGATAAAGGGTGGCAGAATTTAACCGATAAATTGCTTCAGAAGGATATGTGTGCTGCTGTTATTACACACGGCGGAGTCATAAGATACCTTCTTGGAAAGTATGCACCGGAGAAAAAAGAATTCTGGGAATGGCAAGTTCCGTTTGGAAGAGGCTTTGAGCTTAGATGGACACGGGAAGAGTTTAGGAGGGGAGAAAGATGCACTTCATTACAGGAGGCGCCTTTAACGGGAAATCCGGATGGGTGAAGGGATTTTATCAATTGGATGATACTCCTCATAAATGGATTTCTGCTTATCATGGTGAGGTGGCTGGCGATTTGGATCAAAATCTAATCGTCTATGAGGGAATCGAACTGATGATTCGGGAATGGTCACATGCTCTGGAGTTTGAAGAGATTCGGGACAAATGGCAGGAGATGCTGGCAAAATGGCAAGAGTGGGAAAAAACAGCTGTCAATCGAAAGATAATTTTAATCGGATCTGATATTACAAAAGGCATAGTTCCAATGGAAGCAGCTGACCGAAAGTGGCGGGATGCGTCAGGCTGGGCCTTTCAGGATGCGGCTGCTGCTGCAGATAGAGTTGATTTGATTTGGTATGGCATCAGTCAAAATATAAAATGAAATGGGGAATTGCTGATGAAACTTTATACACGAACTGGTGATGAGGGAAAAACAAGCATTATCGGAGGCAGGGTGGAAAAGGATGATGTAAGGGTTGAAGCATACGGAACAGTGGATGAAGTCAACTGTTTTGTCGGGCAGGCTATGACACAGCTGGATCCGTCCATTTTTCAGGATGTCCTGGAGGATCTGGAGAAGATTCAGCATGAGCTCTTTGACTGTGGCGGCGACCTTGCAAATGTTTCGAAAAAGCGGGAGCTGAAATTGACGAAGGAATCTGTAGATTATTTGGAGACTAAGATTGATAAATTGATTGAGGAAGCGCCAAAGCTTGAAAGGTTTATTCTGCCTGGGGGAGCACCCGCATCTGCATCCATTCATATCGCCAGGACAGTAACCCGGAGAGCGGAGCGGCTCGTGGTTTCACTGAAAAAAGCGGATCCGGAAACCTCTGCAGTAGCACTGAAATTCTTGAATCGTTTATCTGATTACTTCTTTGCCCTGGCAAGAGTGGTTAATTTCCGTCTTAACCAGAAAGATGTGGAGTATGTTCGCAGTGCTAATGTATTCCGTGAAGGAAAGCGCAAGGAGGATAAAGAATGAAAAGCATGCGGCTGGGCATGGCAGCCATGCTTGTTGCACTGACAGCAATCGGCGCAGCGATTAAAGTTCCGGCCGTTGTCGGAAGCGTGGCGCTGGATGCATTTCCTGCTTTGCTTGCAGCCGTGCTGCTTGGAGGCTATGGCGGTGCGGCCGTTGCTGCCATCGGGCATTTGCTGTCGGCGTTATTGGGCGGAATGCCATTAGGGCCTCTTCATCTCTTGATTGCTGTTGAAATGGCACTGTTAGCCTTTATTTTCAGTTCATTGTATCAGAGAGGCAGGCACTGGCTGGCGGGAATTCTTTTTGTGTTAGGCAATGCCTTTGCAGCCCCGCTTCCATTTATCTTTATAATGGGCCAGGCTTTTTACCTGGCAATTGTGCCTTCCCTTTTTATAGGTTCTGTGATAAATGCTGTTATTGCTTATATAGCGATTCCGAGACTAGTCAAGCTTGTGGGGCCGGCTATGACCAAAGCGGGTGCTGAGCAGTGAGGGATGTCTTAAGCGTTCCTTTTAATTCTGAAGAAATGATTGTGGTAGCCAGTGATAATAGCGGAGCAATCGGCGAGAAAGAACAGGATGCTGTCCAGGTTCCTTACGAGACCGTTTCGTATTATTCCTTTCGTGTCGCTGTCATGGAATGTTTGTCGGCAGGTGCTCAGCCATTTGCTGCTGCCCTTCAGAATTTCTGCGGAGATGATGCCTGGGATCAGCTTATATGGGGCATTAAGAAGGGGGCCGATGAATTAGGCCTAACGGAACTGCAAATCACCGGCAGTACAGAAAGCAATTTTAACCTGCTTCAATCTGCGGTAGGTTTATCTGTACTTGGCAAAAGGCAGGGGGCGCTTCCTGCTGAGACTCTAATTTATACAGATGATACAAGGATAGCGGTTATAGGTTCCCCCTTGGTTGGCCAGGAGCTGATTGAGAGAGAGGTGGAGGCAGCACCGCTGAAGCTTTTTAAAATAATTAACTCCATTGAAGATACTGAGACGCTTCCTGTAGGTTCAAAAGGTATTCTGAAAGAGCTGAACGGGCTGTTCTCCAACAGGAAGTTTGAGGTTAAGGACCTTGAATCAGAAGTGGACCTGGAAAAATCAGCAGGCCCCTCCACTTGTTTTATAGCCGTTTTTTCCGAAGCGAAATCGGAAGAAATCAGGAAACTGGCAGGAAGTTATTTTCATATACTGAAAGAAAGGCATGAAAAAAAGGGATGCTGACTTTATATATCATCCGGCACGGTGAAACGGAATGGAACAAAGAGAAAAGAATGCAGGGGCGCCTGGATTCTGATTTAACGGAGAAAGGCAGACGTGATGCGAAGCTGCTGGGAGAGAGAGTAAGGGATATAAAATTTAAGCGCATTATCTCTTCACCGAGCAAACGCACTTTACATACAGCACAGCTTGTAAGAGGAATAAGGGAGATTCCGGTCGAGACAGATGAAAGGCTTATGGAAATAGACCTTGGTGATTGGCAGGGAAGAGTGGAAAGTGAAATAAGGGAGCTTTATCCGGCTGCGTTTGATGCCTATTGGAACCGGCCGGAGTCCTATGAAAGTGCAGGAGGAGAAAGCTTTTACGATGTGGCAAACCGCGTTGCTTCCTTTCTGGAAGACCTGCAAAAAACCTCATCAGAAGGCAGTGTGCTGATTGTTACCCATGCTGTTGCTGTCAAAGCTCTTTATATGCTTTGCCGCAATGCAGCTGTCGAACGCATTTGGGACCCGCCCTTTATTCATGGAACCAGCCTGACCATCCTGCAGATCGACCAGGGTAAAAAGGAATTCCTCTTAGAAGGATGCATGGCTCACTGCGAATAAGGGTTAGGCTCGTTAAAAAACGAGCCTATTTTCTATTAATGACCCTCTCTTCCCATTCTTCCCTCAGAACGCCCATCCGGATGCTGTCATAATACTTCCCATTAACAATCCGGCATTTCCGCATTCTTCCTTCAATCTGCATGCCGATCTTTTCAGCGGCTTTCATCATTCTTTTGTTGCCTGACCAGGTGGTAATGCCCACCCGGGCAAGCGGAAGAGAGGAAAATAGAAAGTCCACCCAGAGAGTAAGTGCTTCCGTTCCATATCCGCCATTCCAATACCCAGGGTCGTGAATTACAATTCCTGCTTCAAGCCAATTAGAATCTCGATGCTCCCAGTAATATCCCACAATGCCGATTACCTTTTCCGACGCTGCAATTACCATGCTGTGAGGCGGGTATTCTGCTGCCTTTTGAAGAAATTCCTGTTTATACGCTTCAAAGTCTTTATACTCAAGCGGAAAATAGGGAGCATCCCATTTTTTCCACTCAGGGTTGTCTGTTCCGTAAATATAGTCCCATAAAATAGGCAAATCCTCTTCCTGTATGGGACGAATCTTCACCTTTAGGGCTGTATCTTCGATCATAGCAGCTACCCCTCCATTAAATCTTAGTGAAAACCCTTGTCTTGCTTGTTCCTTCTGTGTTGTGCTCTTCATCCCAAACTGAATGGATCTCAAAAGTCCCTTCCTCGAAAAAAAGCGGCAGCTTTCTCTTAAACCAATCCTGCATGGGAAGGTCCATTGCATCTTGTCTTGAAACCCACTGCAATTCTCCTTCAGGAGGATCGGCAAGAAGGCTTCCTTCAAAGGAGTCTGCCAGATAATTAAATACCATGTAGCGCACATTCATCTGGGGGTTTACGTACTCATCCCAACCTTTAAAAATAATATTCTTGACGTGCAGCCCTGTCTCCTCAAGCACTTCGCGTTTTGCTGCATCCGTAATGCTCTCGGGAAACTCTACTTTTCCGCCTGGTGCGAGATAGCCAGGGAAGCCTTTATAATCTGGCCGTTTTATGAGAAGGATCTGATCTCCGTCTGTAACCATACACATCGTGTACATCTGATGTTCGATTTCTTTCCAGTTCATTGCTGCACCTCTATTAAATGATTCCAAAGTTTATACATTCTTCTAAAAGGGGAAAATACCTCCTTTATATTTGAGCTGGGCTTTGTCACAGAAGAGGTGGAAGCGGCTGTAGAAAAGCTAAAGGCCGCAGGAGTGCCTGTCCTGCTCGAGCCTGTTGAAAAGCCATGGGGCCAGAAAGTGGCATATGTGGAAGATCCGGATGGACATTATATTGAGATTTGTTCGCCTATCGGTTAGAAATGACTCTGCTCCAGGGTCATTTTTTTGTTGGAAATTATTTTTTATATGCATAGCAATCTATTGATTTCAAAAGAAAAACATAGATTTTAAGTGTTTTTAGCGCTTACATAAAGGTTTGTAAATTTAAGTAAATATGTGTTATGATTCTATATGTTTTTGTCGGCCCGACTTTGATGAGAGTTCAAAGTCATTACTATAAATCTATTAATAAAGAGGTGTTTATTTGAAAGTTTTATCAAAAAAAGAACAATGGTTTGGCAATGTTAAGGGAGACATTCTTGCTGGAATCGTAGTGGCATTGGCACTAATTCCAGAGGCGATTGCATTCTCGATTATTGCTGGTGTCGATCCAATGGTTGGATTGTATGCATCTTTCTGTATTGCTGTAACCATTTCAATAGTTGGCGGAAGGCCTGGAATGATTTCTGCTGCAACTGGTGCGATGGCGTTATTAATGGTTACATTAGTAGCGGATCACGGACTGCAGTATTTATTTGCTGCGACCATTTTGACAGGAGTTCTGCAGATCTTATTTGGTGTGCTTAAGTTGGCCCGCTTTATGAAATTCATTCCGCGTGCGGTTATGATTGGGTTTGTTAACGCACTGGCTATATTGATCTTCATGGCTCAGCTTGAACAGTTTGTCGATGCAACATGGGTGATGTATGCGATGGTTACCGGTGCATTGGCGATTATTTATATTTTACCGCGATTTACTAAAGCAGTACCATCTCCTCTGGTGGCTATTATTGTTATTACTATCATTGCCATCATGACAAAGAGTGATGTGCGCACAGTTGGCGACATGGGAACTATCACATCAGCTCTTCCGGCATTCTTTATACCGGATGTTCCATTTAACCTTGAGACTCTGAAGATTATTTTCCCATACTCAATTGCCCTTGCGATCGTGGGCTTGCTTGAATCCTTGCTGACTGCATCCATAGTTGATGACATGACCGATACGGCCAGTGATAAGAATATGGAAAGCCGCGGACAGGGAATTGCGAATATCGTAGCAGGTCTATTCGGCGGAATGGCAGGCTGTGCCATGATTGGACAGTCCGTCATAAATGTGAAATCTGGCGGAAGAGGCAGACTGTCTGCTTTGACAGCCGGCACATTCCTTATGTTTCTGATTTTAGTATTAGGAAATATTGTTGTACAAATACCGATGGCTGCATTAGTCGGTGTTATGATCATGGTTTCGATCGGTACCTTTGATTGGTCATCCATTAAAGGACTTGCTAAGACGCCTGTCACAGATTCAGTTGTTATGGTGACAACGACTGTTACAACTGTTTTCACTCATGACTTATCCAAAGGAGTTTTCGCGGGAATCATCCTAAGTGCGATCTTCTTTGTCGCTAAAATTTCGAAAGTGCATGTTGCATCACGAATTGAAAGTGATAAGAAAATTTACGCTGTAACGGGCCAGGTTTTCTTTGCTTCTGTAGATGAACTTGTAGCAGCATTCGACTTTACTGAAGAATTAAAAGAAGTTGAGATTGATTTTACACAGGCGCATGTCTGGGATGACTCAGGTGTAGCTGCCATAGATAAGATTGTATTAAAGCTTCGTGACAACGGTGTGCTAGTCCGCCTATCAGGATTAAACGCGCCAAGCTCGAACTTGATTGAGCGTTTGGCCGTTCACCGCAAACCTGGTGCGAAATTATCCGGCCACTAAAAAAATGGAATTAATACCACAGTCGGCTTTGACTGTGGTATTTTTTTTATAAGAATATGTTAGGGGTGAGGCTCTGTGTTTAAAAAAATACTGATTGCTGCAGATGGATCCGATCATTCCATCCGTGCAGCCGCTAAAGCCATTCAACTGGCTGAACAGAATCCTGATTCTGAAGTTACCGTAGTGTATGCTGTGGATGGCCAGACCTCAAAAGAAGATATCCTTCATCATTTTGATAAGAGTATAGTGGACCAGGTGAGGAAAAAACGTTTAGAGCCAATAGAAAACCTATTAAAAGAAAAGGGTATTTCATATGAAATAAAGATTCTGCAGGGAGAGCCTGGACCAGCCATTGTGGAATTTGCCAACAAAATGGATCTTGATGTTGCTGTAGTTGGCAGCCGGGGTCTGAATACGCTTCAGGAAATGGTACTCGGAAGTGTTAGCCATAAAATAGCCAAACGTGTGAAAGCGCCTGTTTTGATTGTTAAGTAAGTACAGATATATACTTTCCACTTTCCTGGTAATGGAAAGCGGATGCCGCGCCTAGTGACCGATAAATAAAAAAAGTGACCGACATCTAGTCCGTTCTGACCGATATATTTAGAATGTGACCGATAAAATATAAAACTGGCCGATAAACTAAGCTAAGTAACCGATATGCCAGCTTAGTGCCGCAAAATTCATAAAACCGCACAAAAAAAGATGCCCCAGCAGGGACATCTTTTTTCTATTAGCCGGCTTTCGCAGCAGATTGAGGCTGAAGTTTCTTATCTTTGCCGCTTGCCTTATCAGACAGCAGCGTCAGAGCACCATCACCTGTTACATTACACGCAGTTCCAAAGCTGTCCTGGGCAAGGTATAGGGCAATCATTAGCGCAAGCATGGTCTCATTGAATCCGAGCATGCTTTCAAGCAAACCCAATGCGGCCATGACAGCCCCTCCTGGGACGCCGGGAGCTGCGATCATCGTGATGCCAAGCATTAAAATGAAAGGCAGGATTTCTGCAAATGATGCTGTTTGACCCTGCAGCATCATTACAGCGATTGCACAGCTCACAATGGTGATTGTGCTTCCGGAGAGATGAATCGTTGCCAGTAATGGAACAGAGAAATCTGCGACTTTTTCACGTGCACCAAGTTTTTTGACCTGTTTAAGCGTCACAGGAATGGTAGATGCGGATGATTGGGTTCCAAGTGCCGTAAAGTAGGCAGGCATCATATTTTTCATGAGTCTAAGCGGATTGGCTTTCATAAGGCTGCCGGCCGCCGAATATTGAAGCAGTAAAAATAATAGATGAAGAGCAATAATCATGACAAAGACTTTGGCAAATACAGAAATAATGGCGCCAACCTGTCCGCCCTGCGTCATATTGGCGAAAATCCCAAAAATATGGACAGGAAGCAATGGAATGATGACCTTTTCAATCAGTTTTTCAATAATATCACGGAAATCATTCATAGCATTTTGCAGAGTGTTTCCTTTGATTGCAGCCAATCCAAGGCCTAGAGTGAATGAAATCAGCAGTGCGGTCATGACCCCCATTACAGGAGGCATGTCCACCTGGAAAAAGGGTGAGAGCAAAGCATCCTCAGGATTCTCAAACTCTTTGAAACTTTGGTTTTTTAAAAGAATTGGATATAATACCGTCGCAGAAAAATAGGCGACTAAACCAGCAGTGATTGTAGAAGCATAGGCAAAACCAGCTGTAATCCCCAGGAGTTTCCCTGCGCCTTTTCCCATGCTCCCGATACCTGGCGCGATAAATCCGATAATAATTAATGGGATCGCAAAACCAAGAAAGTTTCCGAACAGTCCATTAAAAGTAGCAAATAGCTGAATAAGCCATTCAGGAGAAAAAGAACCTAATAAAATACCCAGTGCAATGGCTGCAATAATTCTGGGAAGCAAACCGAATTTCATTTTTATGTCCTCCTAAAAAATACAGTTGTTTTTGTTAGGAGGATTATATCCTGTTTTACGTTAAAAGTTAATAGATAAAGTTTTTGTTGTAATAATAAAATAAGTCTGATTATTTACCGGGGATTAAGGCTTATTCTCGTTAATTGCTCTATTACAGGCGGTTAAACGTTTTCTCAAGATAATAATAGATAAAAGGTGGTTTAAATTAATGCCAGAAAAGGAAATTATTTTATTGGTTTCAGATAAGAAAAGTTTCCTTTTTCAGGTCCATTTCATACATATAGGAATATGGGCGTATGTGGAGAAAAAAATTCCTGTGGAATTGAACACGTAATCACTCCCTTTCTTAAATGTGAAAGTGTTACAATAAAGAGTAGCTTGAATGAACATATAAATCAGCTTAGGCAAAATAATGAGGGAATAAAGCGGCATGAGAAGCCGGTTAGTCCATGATCGAATATTGGAGGTTCTTTTATGAAAACAAAGGTTGGCCTTTTGTACGGCGGAAAATCTGCAGAGCATAAAGTATCGATGCAGACTGCAATGGCTGTTATTAAAGCATTGGATTTAGAGAAATTTGAAATTCATCCTATTTATATATCTGAAGAAGGTCAATGGGTAAAGGGCCCTCAATTGCAAGGACCTGTTTCCAGTGTGAAGGAGCTGGAATTTTCCCAGGGGGAAGCACTTCCTCCAACAGCTTTGGCACCGACTCTTTTCCAGGATGGTCAGGATAAAGGTCCATTTGATGTAATCTTCCCGCTGCTTCATGGTCCAAACGGGGAAGACGGCACGGTTCAAGGTTTGCTTGAGCTGCTTAACCTGCCATATGTGGGGAATGGAGTATTGGCTTCATCTGCAGGGATGGATAAAGTCATCATGAAGAATATCTTTGCTCAGGCTGGCCTGCCGCAGGTGAAGTATGTCTGGTTTATCCGCAGTGAGTGGGAAAATGAGACCGAGGCAGCCTATGATCAAGTGGAAAGGGAACTCGGATACCCGTGTTTTGTAAAACCGGCCAACCTAGGTTCGAGTGTAGGCATCAGCAAGTGCATGAACCGTTCAGAGCTTGAGGGGGCATTCAAAGAAGCTTTCCAATTTGACCGTAAAATTATCATTGAAGAAGGCGTTACAGCCAGAGAAATTGAAGCTGGCGTATTGGGCAATGATTATCCGGAATGTTCTGTTGCCGGTGAGATTGTCCCGAAAGTTGAATTCTATGACTATAAAGCTAAATATGAAGATGGGGACACAGCATTAATCATTCCTGCTGAAATATCAGAAATTGAGTACAGTGAACTGAGGGACATGGCCATTAAAGCATTTAAAGCCCTTGACTGCTCAGGTCTGGTCAGAGCTGATTTCTTTTTAACAAGAGAGGGTAAGCTTTACATTAATGAAGTCAATACAATGCCAGGCTTTACACCTTTCAGCATGTTCCCGCTTCTGTGGAAGCATACAGGAGTAGAATATCCTCAGCTGATCGAAAAGCTTGTTAATCTGGCCATCGAACGCCATGCTGAGAAACAAAGCATTAAACACACAATGTAAAAGGTTAACAGTTAAAGGAAACACGGCATCTTTGTCGTGTTCCTTTTGTTCATACATAACTGGCAATATTTGATATATACTATGAAATTTTTGATATTGCCGAATGGGAGGCGCCATATGATTAAGAAAACACTTCAGGAAATTACACAGATGATTAAAATAGATAATGATGTATCATCTTTTAATGACACATTCATACAGGGCGTTAGCATTGACTCCAGAAGAATCAATCACGGCAATCTGTTCGTACCATTCAAAGGGGAAAATTCGGACGGCCATCGATTTTTAGAAGATGCCATCGAAAAAGGGGCAGCCGCGGCTCTTTGGCAAAAGGATGTTCCCAATCCCCCTCTTCATCTTCCGATCCTGATCGTCGAAGATACACTAACAGCTCTTCAGGAATTGGCGAGAAGCTATCGCGATGAATTAAAGGTAAAAGTCACAGGCATTACAGGAAGCAACGGCAAAACAACCACCAAGGATATGACCGCAAGCCTTCTTTCCCTGCAATATAAAGTTCAAAAAACCGAAGGTAACTATAACAATCATATCGGTTTGCCCTTAACCATTCTGGATCTTGAGGAAGATACGGAAATCGCGGTGCTGGAAATGGGGATGAGCGGTAGGGGGGAAATCGATTTCCTTACGAAGCTTGCTCGACCGGACGCTGTGATTATTACGAATATAGGCGAATCCCACCTGCAGGATTTAGGTTCCAGAGAAGGGATTGCCGAAGCTAAGCTTGAGATTGTAAATGGACTCCAGGAAAATGGCCTGGTTATTTATTACGGCGACGAGCCTCTCCTGGATGAAAAACTGAAATCCTACAATGGTTCGGCAGCTTTAAGAACTTTTGGAAGAACCGGTAAAAATGATGTATACCCGATGGATATAAAGCAGGATGACAGAGGCAGTACATTTGGAATCAATGTGTCCAGCGGTAATTTTTATCTGCCTGTGTTAGGCACCCATAATGTTCTCAATGCCCTGGCAGCCATGATTGCAGCATCCCATTTCGGCGTTCCGTACGAAAAGATGAACGAAGGCTTCGCAAGCTTAAAGCTGACGAATATGAGGATGGAGCTTCTCGAGGGTCAAGGTGGAGAAAAAATCATCAATGATGCTTATAATGCGAGCCCAACATCCATGAATGCGGCGATTGAACTGATCGCCAACCTGCCAGGGTATAAAAAGAAAATTCTTGTTCTGGGCGATATGCTGGAGCTTGGTCCGCAGGAGGAGGATTTCCATTACTCCATAGGAAAATCTGTGGATCCTGAAAAGGTTGATTATGTATTTACTTTCGGCAAGCTTGGCGAATATATCGCCAAGGGAGCGAAGGAGGTCCTGCCTCGCGAACGGGTGGCGGCCTTTATTGACAAACAGCCGCTTATCGAAGAGCTTAAGAAACATGTGGATCAGGAAACGATTATACTGGTTAAGGCATCACGGGGCATGAAACTTGAAGAGGTTGTCTCAAGCCTTCAATAATTGTAAAAAGAATAACAATAACACTTTAACAGATATCATGGTAAGACTGAAACAGCTGGAAAATAACATGCAATCCTCACACCTTGTTAATTCTGTTTTTGGATATATCTGTTATTATGGAAATAAACCCCTGTTCCACGTGAAACAGGGGTTTATATTATTTTTATATAGTTCCTTCGTTATAATTTTTATCTTCAACAGGTTTGATTAGTATGGCAAAAAGGAAAAAGTGTAAAATAGAATTGACTTAAATTATAAAAAATGGCGGTGACTCGAGGATGATTGGCTGCATGTGCATACATGGTTTTACAGGAGCTCCATTTGAAGTAGAACCTCTGGCAGAGTATTTGAAGGAACATACAGACTGGGAGATTTCTGTGCCGACATTGCCGGGTCATGGCGATGAACTGAAGCTGAAAGGAATTGCCTATAACAAATGGATTGAGCATGCAGAAGAAGAGCTGAAAAGGCTCATAAGCCGCTGTGAGAAAGTGTATGTAGTCGGCTTTTCGATGGGCGGCCTGATCGCCAGCTACTTAACAGTGCATTACCCTGTGGATAAGCTGGTTCTGCTTAGTGCAGCTGCTTATTACGTAAATCCAAAACAGCTTTTCTTCGATATTAAAGAGATGGCAAGGGATGCCTTCAAGGGAAACCTGGCCGATAATGAGATGTTCGTCAGATATAAGCGGAAAATAAGTGCGACACCGATTACGGCAACTCTTCAATTCCGCAGGCTGGTTGCCTCTATCAAGCCTATCTTAAATCAGATCACTGTGCCGACATTGATTGCGCAAGGCGAAAGTGATGGAGTTGTGCCACCAAGAAGTGCCAGATATTTATACAATAATATAAGTTCATCTGCCAAAAAATTAATTTTTATAAAGGACTCGAAACACCTTATCTGCCATTGCGGGGAAGGGGAACGCCTCTTTCAGGAGATCCTTGGTTTTCTTCAAAAAATGCCGGAATGATAAGGTTTTCAGCCAGCCTTCAAGTTTGCAATGCTTACTTGAAAATGGTAATATAAACACCAAAGTGCCAACAGGAACTTCTTTTGAGAACCCGGACATACTCCAGCAGGAGAATGTCTTTTTTCATTAAATACAGAAGTATTGCTGAGAACATTATACTTCAGTATGGCCATAAATAGATGAGTGCTTCTCTACGGAAGAACTCATTTTTAGAGACCTGATTGTCCGTGAACAATTTGGATAGAATTTACCTCATCCTTTCCTCAAGCGGGTTTCATAGTGAGTGGGACTCTTCTTAACGAAACATAACCGCACTTTTTATAAAAATAAGAAGTTACAGCATCTAGAGACCGGGTACTGCCGGTTAAAAGGCTCCTTACGGGGTGCCCTAACTTATCTTATAATCGTCCGGAAGAGTGACTCATAGGCCAATTTTCAGGAGAATTCCTGCCTGCGGGTTTGCAGGGACAAAATTTTTCTATGATTAGAAGGAGAATGAACACATTGACAAAGTTTCAAGACTTGGGCATCAGCCCGGAAACAATGAAATCACTGAAGCGAATGGGATTTGAAGAAGCGACTCCTATTCAGACCCAGACCATTCCATTGAGTTTAGAGAATAAAGACCTGATCGGGCAGGCGCAGACAGGAACAGGAAAAACTGCTGCATTCGGAATCCCGATGATTGATAAAATCGACAACACGAAGGATTTCATTCAGGGAATTGTGATTGCTCCGACTCGCGAGCTGGCAATACAGGTATCGGAAGAACTGTATAAAATCGGCTACGGCAAAAGAACGAAAGTCCTATCCATTTATGGAGGCCAGGATATTAATCGCCAAATCCGCGCCTTGAAGAACAAACCGCATATTATCGTTGGAACGCCAGGACGTATTTTGGACCACATAAACCGCAAAACATTGCGTCTTGATCATGTCCATACAGCCATCCTTGACGAAGCGGATGAAATGCTTAACATGGGATTCATTGACGATATTGAAGCAATCCTTGCACAAATTCCGGAAGAGCGCCAGACGCTGCTTTTCTCTGCTACAATGCCTGCGCCAATCCGCAGAATGGCGGAACGCTTCATGAAGGACCCTCAAATTGTCCGCGTAAAAGCAAAGGAAATGACTGTATCATCTATTGAACAATACTATATTGAGGTGCATGAAAAGAATAAATTTGATGTGCTGACAAGACTTCTGGATATTCAATCACCGGAATTGGCAATCGTATTCGGACGTACAAAGCGCCGTGTCGATGAACTGGCCGAAGCCTTGAATCTTCGCGGATACATGGCTGAAGGAATCCACGGTGACTTAAGCCAGGCTAAGAGGATTTCTGTTCTTCGCAAGTTCAAAGAGGGAAGCATTGACGTCCTCGTTGCAACAGATGTTGCTGCGCGAGGCTTGGATATTTCCGGCGTCACACATGTATACAATTTTGATATTCCTCAGGATCCTGAAAGCTATGTTCACCGCATCGGCCGTACAGGACGTGCTGGAAAAACAGGTGTTGCGATGACATTCATCAATCCGCGCGAAAAATCGTATCTGCATGTCGTAGAACGTACAACCAAGAGAAAAATGGAACGCATGGATGCTCCAACACTGGATGAGGCCCTTGAAGGCCAGCAAAAAGCAGTCATGGAAAAAATCATGCAAACCATTGAGGAAAACAATCTTGAGAGCTATAAAGAAGCGGCAGATGAGCTTCTGGCACAAAAGGATGCTTCAACAGTGGTTCAGGCCGTGCTGAAGATGCTGACAAAAGAACCGGATACAACTCCTGTTAAATTAACAGAGGAAAAGCCGCTTCCATCTAAGCGCGACAGAAAGCCGAATGACCGCAGCCGCGGAGGCTATAACGGAAAAGGCAGACAAGGAGGCCAGAAAGGATCATATAAATCCCGTCAAGGCCACACTGGAAAACGTCAAAGCCACAATAACCGTTCAAATAGCAGCAGCTATCGTTAATAAGAAAAACGGAAGCGCCTTGCCCACCACTGACCCTGTAGGGGGCGTTCCTCCGAATATTAAAAGTAAACCAGTACTTTAAAAAAGGAGAGCAGAGATTCTGCTCTCTTTTTCTTTTTAATTTGGTCCCGCTATTAAGGGCCGTCCATGCGCAATTTCTCAGCGGCAGCCGTACATACTAAGGGAAATGCAATGCGGGAGGAATCGACATGACGATTGTACGCCTTGGGTATGTCGCGATGAGTATGACTCTGAAAAATGCGTCACCATCCCAAACAATGACGTTTAAGCAATTCTCGGCCATTAAAGACCGCGAGGCGGCTGTAGCAAGACTGGAGCGGATTGCCGTATCAAATCTTGGAAACTGCCTGAGGCTGCTAAAGCACAATGCAGCCCATGATATCCATTTTTTTCGCTTTAGTTCCCGGCTGATTCCTCTTGCCAATCATGAGGAACTTTCTGATTGGAAGTATATGCACCCTCTTAAAGAAGCTCTATCCAAAATCGGTGACTTTCTGGACCGACACCCCATGCGGGTGGATTTTCATCCGGACCATTTTGTGCTCCTTAATACACCGAAAGTGGATACATTGAATATGTCCATTAAAACGCTGGCAATGCATAAAGCCCTTCTGAAAGGCATGGGGCTGAATCCGGCTCACCGCTGTGTACTGCATGTGGGTGGAGGATATGATGATAAAGAGAAGGCTCTTGAACAATTTATCCATAATTGGGGCTTTACGCCTTCAGGAATCCAGCAAATGATTATCCTCGAGAATGACGATACCACCTTTACCCTTGATGATACGCTCTATCTTTGTGAAAAGCTTGGGATTCCGCTTGTATTTGATTATCACCATCACCTTGCCAATTTTGAGAATGATAACTGGACGGGGCAATGGGAAAGGGTCGCAGCAACATGGGATCATTCAGAACTGCCTGTGAAAATGCATATTTCCAGTCCGAAATCAGACAAAGATTTCAGAGCGCATGCCGATTATATTAATGCTGATATGTTCATGGAGTTTCTTCAGAACATTAAGGGGTCAGTGCCTGAAATTCATTGCATGATCGAAGCGAAAATGAAGGACAGCGCACTATTTAAGCTTGCGGAAGATTTAAGAACGAACCCCGATTTGACTTTTATTGATTCATCCAGCTTTGAAATATAAGTAGTACCCCCACTTTTTTCATAAAAGGGAGACACTTCTTTTTTCTGTCATGTATACTTATAGAAGTGAAAAGAGCTGTCAACGCACCATGTGCGAATGAGGTTCTGAGCGATGAACTGACTCTGGGCGTGTTTGAATGACTATTAATATTGGTATTGCGGGGGGTACTGCATGATTACAGAGCCGCATAAAAGGTTACCGGCAAGGGGGCTGCTTGCATGGAGAATCTCCGGCACAGTCCACTCTGTTTTTCCTTTTGTGTTATCAGGGGGAGCAATTGCTGCTGCTTTCCTGTTTAATTGGCCTATTTGGGTTATTGGAGCTTCCTTAATGTTTTATTCAGCTTATGCTTACCTAGTCATCATGACTTTCCCCTCTTTAAGGTGGAAAAGATGGAGGTATGAGGTCCGGGAAAATGAAATAGAGCTTAAACACGGGATATTTGTTATTAAAAGGACCCTTGTTCCCATGATCCGGGTGCAGCATGTGGATACCAGGCAAGGGCCGATATTGCGTAAATATCGTCTTGCAACTGTAACCATCTCGACGGCTGCAACCGTTCATGAAATACCGGCCTTAGATGTGGATGAAGCGGAGGAACTGCGCTTTTTCATTTCCTTGCTGGCAAGGGCTGCAGATGATGATGTCTAATCCGAAACGGCTGCACCCAATATCAGCGGTAGCCAATTTCCTGAAACACCTAAAGGAAATGCTGGTGCCCTTTCTTGTTTTTGTCGTCTTTGGAAGCAGAGGAGGAAATGGGGAAATTGTTCAGCTTGTCCTGTCTTTAGGGGTCATAATCGCAGTATTTATGATAGGGATCCTTACCTGGTGGAGATATACTTTTAGACTGGAAGAAGGCGAGCTTCGAATCGAGTATGGTGTTCTGATAAGGAAGAAGAGGTATATTCCGCTTGAAAGAATTCAAAGTCTCGACTTATCGGAAGGTTTGCTGCAAAGGCCTTTTGGCCTTGTGAAGATGAAGGTGGAGACAGCAGGTTCAAGCGGTGCTGGTGAGGCAGAAGCGGTATTGACGGCTATTTCTAAAAAAGATGCAGCGGTCATTCAACAGGCATTTTCAGCAGCTAAAAAGAATCCTTCCGAAATGGAAACCACATTTCAGAACCGGGAAGTGATTTTTAAAATTTCACCTGGCGAGCTGCTCCTTCTGGCATCGACTTCAGGCGGGGCAGGTGTTGTTATTTCGGCGGTTTTTGCTTTTGTTTTTCAATTTGAAGAAATTATTCCGTATGAAAAAGTGTTTGTAGGGCTAGAGGGATTTATTGCCAACGGAATTATATTTGTGAGTATCCTGGTCTTCATTGTCTTTTTTATTGCCTGGCTTATTGCTCTTATTGGCAGTATGCTAAAATATGCCGATTTTACTTTAATAAAGACTGATAAGGAATTAATTGTCACAAGAGGTCTGCTGGAAAAGAGGCAGATGACGATTCCGCTGAATCGCATCCAGGCAATTCAGTTCAGGGAAAATCTGCTTAGACAGCCACTTGGCCTGGCGACTGTTTATATTGAAAGTGCAGGAGGTTCCATTGAGGACAATGAAAGCGCCCGTCTTATGATTCTGCCGATTGTGAAAAAAACACGGATTGCCGGTCTGTTAAAGCCCCACTTGTCCCACTATGAACTGCAGCCCGGATTTTTTAATGCTCCAAAAAGGGCGCTTAACCGCTATTTATGGAGAGGGTTTCTGTGGGTACTGCCTTTTGTGGCTGTGCCGCTCCTCTTTTTCAGACCATGGGGATACTTTTCTTTAGTGGTGCTGATCCTTTCATTGGGATGGTCATATCTCAAATACAGGGATGCAGGCTGGGATATCAGTTCTCAGCAGCTTGCTCTCAGATATCGGGGGATTGTAAGGACTACTGTCTTTATGAAAAGAAATCGAATACAGTCCCTCACCATGAGCGAAAGTTATTTTCAGAAAAAGCGCAGCCTGGCTACCATAGAAGCTGTAGCCATGTCAGGGATTGGGGGGACAGGCGGAACGGTTCCTGATCTTGACCGGAAAGAAGTGTATGCTATTTATAAGTGGTACTCTTATACTGGATTAAACAGAAGTAATTTGAAAAAGGAAAAGCGCACATGAGCGCTTTTTTTGTTGTATAAGAAACTATAAAGTGGATCAATGTGAAACTCTATGGAAAGGCTGTCTGCATCCAGCCACAGTGCCTAGCCACCCGGGGCATACTCCAAATCACTCCAGAAATCAGGACAAGGAACTCTTTGGCAGAGATGCATCGCGGGTCCAAACTTGCTTTGAGGTTTCCTGCGTGATGCCTTATGCCTGCAGGACTTGCTGGCTTCAAGTTTGCCGCAGGGCGTGGCGGTTTTTAGTTGGAGTTCACCTGATCAAGGCACTCCTGCTTTTGGGCTGGGATTATCTGGATAAAATCCCCAAGACAGCCAAAATGATAATGACTCCCCAGAGAACAAGCCTTGATGCAGGCACACCTTTTAATGAAGGCCTGATGCCGGAAAGACCCCCGGGCCGAATTATGCTGGATGAAGAAGATGTACGGCCTTTGGCAAGTGATGCCGCACCAATCAGGAAACCTGCAAGCAGGCCGAATAAATGGGCAGTAACATTAATGTTTGGCTGCAGAAAGGTCATGATTACGCCGATTATCGTAATAGTCAGTATGATTTGTGAGTTTTCCCTGGATAAAAGTTCTTTTCGGAATACGATGATTGCCGCAAAGTATCCGAACAGGCCAAAGATCGCACCACTGGCGCCCACATGAATATATGTCAATGGTTCAAGAAGCAGTGTTGCAATATTTGCTGCTGCACCAGCAGTGATGTAAAGCAGAATGAATCTGGTTTTTCCTAGCAATCGTTCCAGTGCAGGGCCGAAGAGAACGAGAGAAAAGCTGTTGAATAATACATGGGGGAAACCGCTGTGCAGTATGATTGGGCTCAGCAGCCGCCAGTATTCACCCTGAACAATATATAAATTGACGCCTGCAAGCTTTTCGAAAATAAGTGTATTTGGAAATAGGGGAATGACTGTTAATAGATAGATGATCATATGGATACAAATGATAGCAGAAACAACAGGGTAGTAGCGGATAAATTCCTTAAAGCTTTCCGTTCTTGTAAACATGGCTCTCCTCCGTGCTTGAATTGTTGGACCGTGTATCTACATCATAGCCTGAAAAGCGGTTTTTCAGCATGTGATAGCACTTATTCACTTGATAATGTGTACATAATACTGCTTCTACTGTATTCTTTATGCAGCGAATAATATAAATAGAAGGAAGATGAGAGATGATTTCCGGTATTGGAATTGATATTGCAGAGCTGGAGCGCATACGAAAAATTATTGCCAGGCAGGAGCGGTTTCCTGAACGGATTTTGACATCCAAAGAGCTGGATGGCTATCGCTGCTTGACGGAAAAGAGACGGGCTGAATATCTTGCCGGGAGGTTCGCGGCAAAAGAAGCTTTTTCAAAGGCATGGGGCACAGGGATTGGGGAAGAACTTTCCTTTCAGGATATTGAAATTGAAAAGGATGAAAAGGGAAAGCCTTATATTTCGAAGCCATTTAAAGATGGGATACACTTGTCGATTTCCCATAGCAGAGAATATGCGGTGGCTCAGGTGGTTATAGAAAAAGCTTGATATTTGGCATGCTGAAGAATTTCAAAAGCTTGTCATTCCTTCTAGCATATTCCCTAAGGTTGTCTCATATATTCATAATGCGATAGGAGAGACAGGCCGGAAGTTTGGGCCGATCTCACTGAAATGAGACAAAGGGGCTGAAGGAATGAAGAAAAAGTGGTTCATGCTGCTTGCCGGGCTTTTGGTAGTTCTTGCATTGTCTGCCTGTGGGACTAAATCACAGGAAGACGTCGTAAAGGATCTTAACAATAAGCTTGAAGACGTTAAAGGATACAAGGCGGAGGCCAAGATGACTCTGCAGATGGGGACTGACCCGCAAACCTACGAAATAGAAGTATGGCATAAGGAGCCTGACTTTTACCGGGTGAACCTGAAAAACGCGCAAAAGGAACAAAGCCAAATGATTCTGCGTAACGATGACGGTGTATTTGTCCTCACTCCTGCGCTGAACAAGAGCTTCCGTTTCCAGAGCGATTGGCCGCAGAACAGCAGCCAGGCTTATTTATATGAATCATTAGTCAAGGACATTATGGAGGATAAAGAAGCAAAGTTCTCCGCTACAAAAGATCATTATGTGTTTGAAACAAAAACACGCTATCAAAATAATCAGATGCTTCCTGTCCAGGAAATCAAGCTCAAGAAGTCCGATTTATCCCCAGTCAGTGTGAAGGTTATGGATCCTGATAAAAATGCACTTGTAACAGTAGAATTTTCAAATGTAAAGTTTAATGCCAGCTTCGATAAGAAAGATTTTGACATGCAAAAGAACATGACGGGCGCCCAGCTCGAAGTGCCGGTGATGGCTGAGGTGGAGGATCAGGAATTCGCTGTAAAATATCCGCAGATGGATATGGCTGATGTAAAGCTGGTTGATGAGCAGGAAGTTAAAACAGAAGATGGCAAGCGTGTTGTATTGACGTACGATGGAGAAAAATCCTTCACTCTTGTGCAGGAAAAGGCCGCTGTCATGCCGACATCATCCGTCGTTACTTCAGTGAAAGGCGAGCCTGTTGACCTTGGCTTTACTATAGGTGCACTTTCTGACAACACCATTTCCTGGACCTACCAGGGTGTGGATTATATGATTGCTTCCAATGATTTATCACCTGAAGAAATGTCCGAAATTGCCCGCACTGTACAGGGAGAAATGGTGAAATAAATCACCGGAAAAAAGCAGGTCCCAGAAGGGGGCCTGTTTTTTTATGCTGCCGGCATAGGAATCAGCTTTCAAAGCCTTTTGATAAAAAATAACCATTTGACAAATCCTCTGCCCGAGTTTGATAATCGACATGTAGAGAAGCAATGGCTAAAGGACGTGAATGCATCGATGAATGAACAAACAAAAATGTACCGGGACACTTGGGCAGAGATAAATCTGGATCATATTTCATATAATGTAGAGTCAATGAAAAAACATGCAGAAGAAGGAACAAACGTCATTGCGGTTGTGAAGGCAAATGGGTATGGGCATGGAGATGCTGCTGTGGCAGAAGCGGCCCTGCAGGCGGGCGCATCCTCTCTGGCTGTTGCCACCCTGGATGAGGCGATGGCATTGAGAAATAAAAAGATTGCAGCGCCGATTTTAGTAATGGGAGCGAGCCGCCCGGAGCATGCAGGCGAAGCAGCGGCAAAGAATATTGCCCTGACCGTTTTTCAAAAGGAGTGGCTATCACAGGCATACGAATATGTGGAAGATGGAGAAGTCCTGAATATTCATTTAAAGTTTGATACAGGCATGGGACGCCTGGGGATTCGAAGCCGTGATGAGCTTGCGGGAATTGAGAGCGTTATCAAAAAGGACAAGCGTTTTCTGCTTGAAGGGGTGTTTACGCATTTCGCCACAGCGGATTCATTGGAGAATGCTTATTTTGAAAAACAGTTGAGCAGATTTGAGGAAATGACCAGCTGGCTGGAGATTTTGCCGAAGTACATCCATACCAGCAACAGCGCTGCGGGTCTTAGATTTCCCAAAGCCCACTTCAATGCTGTCAGAATGGGGATCAGTATGTACGGCCTGGCTCCTTCCATGGAAATTAAGCCAGACCTTCCTTTCCAGCTGAAAGAAGCTTTTTCTCTCCATACCTCTATTGTTCATGTGAAAAAGCTTCATAAAGGCGAGAAAGTCAGCTATGGTGCGACTTATGAGGCACAAGAAGATGAATGGATTGCAACTTTGCCGATTGGCTATGCTGACGGCTGGATACGAAAACTTCAGGGGCAGGAGGTTCTTGCTGAAGGATTGAGAGTTCCAATTGTTGGAAGAGTTTGTATGGATCAATGCATGATTAAGCTTCCGCATGAAATGCCAGTCGGTACAAAAGTAACCCTGATCGGCGAGCAGGGGAAAGAAAAGATTCCGGTTGATGAAATAGCCGAAAAACTTGAAACCATCAACTATGAAGTAACCTGCATGGTATCTTCCCGGGTTCCGCGCATATATAAAAGAGATGGTAAAATTATCGGGGGAATTAATTATCTGTTATAATCGTAAAAACTTTATTTGCTGCCCAGCTGAGCTATCGTCCGGAAAAAGGGATGGAATAAGCGCGGCGGCTTTCTGAAACGATAAGAATGATGAATTCTGAAGTTAGTTAACTGTCTAGCTTCAGCGCCTACCCCCTCAAGGTCACAAGCTTGTCTTGTTTCGGCACCTAGGTGTACTCGAGACATAAGCCAATCCCTTCCAGAAGGAAAGAACACCTTCTTGCAGGGCTCGTCTTATGCTTGTCGTCCCTGAACAGTCGCCGCCACATTTCGGGCATTCCTCCCAAAAAGGCAAAGAACGCTTTTCTGTGAGGCACGTCTTGTGCTTGTCGGGGGTGAACAAGGCGCTTCCGCTTTTCTGAAATCATGCATAAAATACTATTTTTTTGGACGATAATACAGAAGAATTAAAGAATCCCCTTTGCATTGGGCTTTATTAATGGTAATATTGAAAATGGTAGATATAAAAATGGTGTGTAGTGATGGTGGAGGTGTATGTTTGTGTCTGATTCCAGCACAACAACAGAGATAATGGTGAAGTTACCGCAGCATCTTTTAACCGAGTTAGACGGATTTGCAAAACAGGAAAACGTTAACCGGAGCGAATTCATTTATCAGGCAACCAAAATGTATTTGCGCGAACGCAAAAAGAGACAAATTCGCGAGTCCATGAGACGAGGCTACATGGAGATGGCGAAAATAAATTTGACGATTGCATCTGAAGCATTTCAAGCGGAATACGAGGCAGAACACACAGTTGAACGTCTAGTAAGCGGAGGATAATCCCTTGATTGTCAAACGTGGTGACGTTTATTTTGCAGACCTATCCCCAGTTGTTGGTTCAGAACAAGGCGGCGTCCGTCCAGTGCTTGTCATCCAAAACGACATCGGGAATCGGTTTAGTCCCACAGTAATTGTTGCAGCAATCACAGCTCAGATTCAAAAAGCGAAGCTGCCTACTCACGTTGAAATTGATGCGAAGCGTTATGGTTTTGAAAGGGATTCGGTCATCTTATTAGAACAGATTCGTACAATTGATAAACAACGCTTAACCGATAAAATAACCCATCTCGATGACGAAATGATGGAAAAAGTGGATGAAGCCGTGCAAATCAGCTTAGGCCTCATCGAATTTTAACAAACGCTCTTTTGAAGGGCGTTTTTTATTTTTTTATACAGCAAAAAGGTTTAGTTTCTTATAAAGAGGGTAAAAAAGAGAGTCGTTTATTATATAAAATTGACTGGTTTTGTAAATATACCCGTTTCATATAGAGCATACACTTCAAAATTCGATGTGAATCCGCTGAGTTATGAAGGTAAAAAAGGGATTTAATTATAAATTGTCGAATTAACCAAAGATTGGAGTTTATTCATTCGGCATCATATAGGTATCATTTGACTGGCATTCACTGATATCATTTAATTGATATATACGGGACAGGAAGATTTTTTTATCCTTCTGTACAATAAAGGGGAATTGGAAGGCTAATAATAGATATATGCTAAAATAGGGAGGAACAAATGAATTCCACAATATTGAATTATATACAAAACAACAAAGATTCCATATTCAATGAGTGGCTTGATGCCACAAAGGAAAATGCGGATGAAAGAGTTACAAAGGTAGTATCTGATCAGGTATTTATCGGGACAAGCCGGGAATTCATTGACCTGATTATTTCAAATATAAAAAGTTCAAATGAGGAATTCACTTCAAAATTGAGTGATTTCTCTGAGAAAATCGTACGGTTGGGCTGGCCGCTAAGTTTTGTGACAAAAGGTCTCCAAACCTTCGGGAAAATTGTGTTTGAGGACATGCAGGAAACGGGGATTGTCACCCAGGAAAACCAAATGAAAGTCATTTACGAGTTTGACAGCTGGATGACTCCCATGGTCAATGAAGTGGTAAATATGTATTCAAGCACTTGGGAAAGAACTGTTTCCCTTCAAAAAATTGCGCTTCAGGAACTTTCTGCGCCGCTTATTCCTGTATTCGAAGGAATTACAGTCATGCCTCTTGTTGGTACAATTGATACGGAGCGGGCGAAGCAGATTATGGAGAACCTTTTAAATGGAGTAGTAAAACACCGTTCAGAAGTGGTGCTTATTGATATAACAGGTGTGCCGGTTGTTGATACGATGGTAGCCCATCATATCATACAGGCAGCTGATGCTGTAAGGCTTGTCGGAGCGAAATGCATGCTTGTAGGCATCCGTCCGGAAATTGCCCAAACCATTGTAAACTTGGGAATTGATTTAAATCAGTTTACTACAAAGAATACCTTGAAAAAGGGTGTAGAAGCGGCGCTTGAGTTAACCAGCCGCAAAATTGTTAATGTGGAGGGAGTGGAATGAGAGTGAGAATCCCAATTTTAAAACTGAACGATTGCCTATTAGTCTCCATCCAGTGGGAATTGGATGACCAGACTGCTCTGCAGTTTCAGGAGGATCTGCTCCATAAAATCCATGAGACCAGCGCAAATGGAGTTGTGATTGATTTAACATCCATTGACTTTATTGATTCATTCATCGCAAAAGTTCTCGGCGACGTAATAAATATGTCCAAACTGATGGGTGCAAAAGTAGTCATAACCGGGATACAGCCTGCCGTAGCCATTACGCTTATTGAGTTAGGTATTGGGTTAGATGATGTCCTTACTGCATTAGATCTAGAAAAAGGTTTGGAGAAATTACAACAGGAATTGGGGGAGTAACTGTATGGAAAACCAATCCTGCGTTAAAATCATAAACGAATGGGACATCGTTGCAGCCCGCCAGCTTGGGCGGAATGTTGCTAAAGAGCTTGGTTTTGGTACAGTTGACCAGGCTAGAATCACTACAGCCATTAGTGAACTTGCCCGGAATATATATTTATACGCCGGACAGGGGCAAGTCTGTATTGAAAAAATATACGACGGCGGAAAAGCGGGATTGCGTATAGTTGCGGTAGACAGCGGCCCTGGAATCAATGATTTACGCCAAGTAATGGAAGACGGATTCTCGACATCAGGGGGATTAGGAGCCGGCCTGCCGGGTGTGAAGCGGTTAATGGATGAGTTCTTAATTGACTCCAATCCTGGAACCGGAACAGATATAAAAGCAACTAAGTGGCTTCGTTAGGGGGAAGCAGTATGGATTTCCGAGAAATGATGGAATCAAAGTATCGGGATATTCTTGAGAATTATATTAAAGAACAATCTGAACAGGCTTTGTATCAAGGCCAGAAGTTCAGCAGGAAGTCGATCGAGCACAAAATCTCTCCTGAAGAGATTATCAGCGTTCATAAAAGTCTGATGGGTGAACTTTATCCGGACTTGCCTGAGTATGTTCACCATTCTTTTGATATCCTTCTGGAAGTCATGATAGGCTATGGGTTTGCCTATCGGGAACATCAGAACTTAAAGCATATTCAGCAGGAACTCAGGACAGAAATGGAGATAGCTGCGAACGTCCAGCAAACCCTGCTTGGGACGCAGGTTCCTTCTGTAGAAGGTTTGGATATTGGTGCCATAAGTGTACCTGCCAAACATATGAACGGTGATTATTTCCACTTTGTTCAGGATGAAAACAGCACGATCAGCATTGCGGTTGCTGATGTCATTGGTAAAGGTCTTCCGGCAGCCTTGTGTATGTCCATGATTAAATATGCCATGGACAGTTTGCCTGAAAACCGCAATGACCCTAAAACCGTCCTGGAAAATCTGAATCGGGTCGTAGAACAGAACGTAGATTTAACGATGTTCATTACTATGTTTTATGGAATATATGATACGAACAGCCATATGTTCTCTTATGGTTCTGCCGGACACGAACCAGGACTTTTCTTTGTGGCTGAGACAGGTGAATTTACCGAACTGGCAGCGAAAGGCCTGCTCCTCGGCATTGATAAAAAAACAAAATACCGCCAGTACGAAAAAGGAGTAAATCCCGGAGATATGATTATATTAATGTCAGATGGGGTTACTGAATGCCGTACAGAAGAAGGGTTTATAGAAAAGGAATCATTGCTGGAATTAATCAAGAAATACATTCATTTAAGTGCACAGGAAATTGTTAATAGCGTATATAAAGAACTTGAAAAACTTCAGCATTTTCAATTGCGGGACGATTTTACCTTAATTATTTTAAAAAGAAATGTTTAACGGGTTTTAAGAACGGGTAAGTAGTAAAAAGCAGTTGACATGTAAAGAGGTGGGTCAGTTATGAATATTACAATAGATGTAAAAGAAAATGATATGCTGATTGAGGCAATGGTAAGCGGAGAAATTGATGCGTACACAGCACCTAAACTCCGTGAAGAACTTTTTCCTTTAACAGAAAAAGAAGGCGTGGAAATGGTGGTCAACCTATCTGAAGTCTCTTATATGGATAGTACCGGCTTAGGTGTATTTGTTGGTGTATTTAAAAATGTCCGTGCCAATAACGGCAAATTCCAGATTGTTGGCTTATCGGACCGTTTAAAGAGACTT
The DNA here is from genome assembly GCF_051353635.1 of Cytobacillus sp. BC1816. Lineage (NCBI taxonomy): Bacteria > Bacillati > Bacillota > Bacilli > Caryophanales > Bacillaceae > Cytobacillus > Cytobacillus sp. BC1816. Next base: position 258,730 of record NZ_CP195611.1, read on the forward strand.
TTCGAAATTACAGGCCTAGCCGATATTATCGATATTAACAGCGGGATTGAAGGTGGAGTACAATGAACGAGCCATTTGATTATATTGAGGTGAAAATTCCGGCCAAGCCGGAATTTGTTGGAGTAATCCGCCTGACGCTATCAGGGATTGCCAGCAGAATGGGATTTGCATATGAAGAAATTGAGGATCTTAAAATCGCTACAAGTGAAGCTTGCACCAATGCAGTCCAACACGCATACAAGCAGAATGAGCAAGGGGAAGTAGTCATCGGGTTCGGTTTATACACTGACCGTCTTGAAGTAATGGTCGCAGACAGCGGAAAAAGTTTTGACTTCCAATCTGCAAGACAAGGCATTGGACCATACGACCAGACTGATTCTGTGGAATTCCTGCGTGAAGGAGGCTTGGGTCTATACCTGATTGAAACATTGATGGATGAAGTAAGAATTCATCACAAAGAGGGTGTTACGGTCTTCATGACCAAATACCTAGAGGGAGAGCAGGTGGAGAGGGATGCAAAAACAATCTCAACCTAACCAAAAATCCAAAGAAGAAACAAATGCTTTAATCAAAGCCTACCAGCTTCACCAGGATGAAGAAGCTCAAAACGCCCTGGTACTTCAATATCAGAATTTAGTTGAAGCCATTGCCCGGAAGTACTCAAAGGGAAGATCTTATCATGAGGATATTGTCCAGGTGGGCATTATCGGCTTATTAGGGGCTATCCGCCGATATGATGAGTCTTTTGGCAAAACGTTTGAGGCCTTTGCAGTTCCTACGATTATCGGCGAAATTAAGCGCTTTTTAAGGGATAAAACCTGGAGCGTTCATGTTCCGCGCCGCATAAAGGAATTAGGCCCAAAAATTAAAGCGACCGTTGAAGAGCTGACAACAGAACTTCATAGGTCTCCAAGAGTGGACGAAATAGCCGATGTGCTTGGTGTATCTGAAGAGGAAGTGCTCGAAGCAATGGAAATGGGAAAAAGCTATCAGGCGCTTTCTGTTGACCATTCAATCGAGGCTGATTCTGATGGCGGAACAGTCACATTACTGGATATCGTCGGAAATGAAGACATGGGCTATGAAAAAGTAAATCAAATGCTTGTTCTTGAAAAAGTCCTGCATGTCCTGTCTGAGAGAGAGAAATTAATTATACAATACACATATCTTGAGAATATGAGCCAAAAAGAAGCTGGAGATAAACTGGGGATTTCCCAGATGCATGTCTCGAGACTTCAGCGCCGTGCAATCAAAAAGCTTCAGGAAGCGATCCACTCTGAAACAAATAACTCGGAGTGCCTTTCATGACCAAATTGGTTGGGGATAACATCGAAGTGATTGCTCACCAGACAGCTAAAGATGGCAAAGCTTTTTGCGGTGATGGATATTACTTCACTGCAACTGATGAATACTTTGTATGTGTGCTGGCAGATGGCCTTGGAAGCGGGGAATTCGCGTACGAAGCTTCTTCTGCTGTTGTTTCTGTCGTAGAGCAGCATCATGAGAAAGATGTAGATACGCTCATGAAGCTTTGCAACGATGTTCTTTTACAAAAAAGAGGAGCAGCAGTAGCACTGTTTAAAGTCCATTTTGCCTCCAGGGAATTTGTATACAGCTGTGTAGGGAATATTCGGTTTTTCCTGTATTCGTCTACTGGAAAACTCACCTATCCCCTGCCTGTAACTGGATATCTGTCAGGAAGGCCGCAGGTGTTTCATACCCAGCGGTTTACGTATGAAGCGGAATCTAAGTTTTTGATATACTCAGATGGCTTGAATATTCAAGGGGTTAAATCTTTGCTGAAAGCATTTCTCCCTATTGACCTTATCTCGGAAGATATAAAAAAGCAGTATCCATCTACTTCAGATGATGCTACTTTCATACTTGGAAGCTTACTCTAGAACAGGGTAAGCTTTTTGTTTTTCTTTTTGATAAAATGAAATGTGAGACTCTATGATGGAGGAATGATCTTGGAAAAAACATTGGATAGACAAAATCAAGTACTAAACCTAATCGCTGAAGAATTATCCATAGCCATTAAACAAGTAAAAAACACAATCAGCTTATTGGAAGAAGGGAACACAGTCCCGTTCATTGCCCGATACAGAAAAGAACAGACAGGTGCACTGGATGAAGTTCAAATTCGGGATATCATGGAGCGCTGGCAATACATACAAAATCTCAATCAGCGTAAAGAAGAGGTAGTCCGCTTAATTGAAGAACAGGGCAAGTTGACAGAAGAGCTAAAATCCAACATTGAAAAAGCGGTGAAGCTGCAGGAGGTAGAGGACTTATACCGGCCATACAAGCAAAAGCGCCGCACAAAAGCAACTGCAGCAAAGGAAAAAGGGCTTGAACCGTTTGCTGAATGGCTTCTCACCTTTCCCCTTAATGAAACCCCTGCTGAAAAGGCGAAAGAGTTCTTATCTGATGAAAACGAAGTAGCCACAACGGAAGAGGCAATTGCTGGAGCGAAAGATATTATCGCAGAATGGGCATCAGATGAAGCAGAAAGCAGAAAATGGATCCGTATGGAAACAGCCAAAAAGGGAACTATTGAGTCATCTGTGAAGAATAAAGAGATTGACGAAAAAGGCGTTTATGAAATGTACTACGAGTATGAGGAACCAGTGAGCAAGATTGTTCCACACCGCACACTTGCATTAAACCGCGGTGAAAAAGAAGAAGTTTTAAGGATTAACATTAAGCCAAATACCGAATTTATTTTAAAGTACTTGTATAAAAAGTGGGTAAAGGATGAACGCTCCCCTGCAGGGGCACTTGTAAAGGAAGCCATTGAAGATGGATACAAGCGTCTGATTATGCCTTCGATTGAACGTGAAATCCGCAATGAACTAACTGAAAAAGCAGAAGAACAGGCAATCATGATTTTTTCTGAAAATCTCAGAAAACTTCTGCTTCAGCCCCCGTTAAAAGGCAAGGTGGTACTGGGTGTAGACCCTGCCTACAGAACTGGCTGCAAGCTGGCTGTTGTAGATGAAACAGGAAAAGTACTTGATATCGGTGTCATATATCCGCATCCGCCTGTTTCCAAAACGAAACAAGCACGAGAGAAAGTAGTTCATATTCTAAACACATACAAAGTAGAAATGGTTGCCATCGGCAATGGAACCGCCTCAAGGGAAACCGAGCAGTTCATCGCTGACATTTTAAAGGACATGAAAGAGGAGATATTCTACCTAATTGTCAATGAAGCAGGGGCGAGCGTATATTCTGCCTCAGACCTGGCCAGAGAAGAGTTTCCTGATTTCCAGGTAGAAGAAAGAAGTGCCGTATCCATCGCCCGCCGCCTCCAGGATCCTCTTGCAGAATTGGTTAAGATTGATCCCAAGTCCGTGGGGGTTGGTCAATATCAGCATGACGTATCCCAGAAAAAGCTGACAGAATCACTCTCTTTTGTTGTAGAGACAGCGGTAAACCAAGTGGGTGTCAATGTAAATACAGCGTCATCTTCATTGCTGCAGCATGTAGCTGGCCTTTCAAAAACAGTTGCTGTGAATATAATCAAGAAACGGGAAGAAGAAGGGAAATTTACAGACCGCAAGCAGCTGAAAAAGATTCCGCGCCTTGGGGCCAAAACCTATGAACAGGCAATTGGCTTCCTGCGGATTATCGATGGGAAAGAATCTCTGGACCGGACTGGAATCCACCCGGAAACCTATGCAGTAGTAAATAAATTGCTTGCTAATCTCGGCTTTAAATCCAGTGACCTTGGAACACTATCATTAAGGGAAGCTCTAAAAGGCATAAATATCAGCCAGGCAGCCCGGGAGCTTGAAATTGGTGAACTTACACTGAGAGATATTATCGATGCCTTAATGAGACCTGAAAGGGATCCGCGTGATGAGCTGCCAAAGCCGCTGCTAAAGAAAGAAGTGCTGAAACTTGAAGATCTGCAGGAAGGGATGGAGCTTCAAGGGACAGTGAGAAATGTTGTCGACTTTGGTGCATTTGTTGATATCGGAGTCAAACAGGATGGCCTTGTTCATATATCCAAACTTAGCCGCCAATTTGTCAAACACCCGCTGGATGTCGTGTCCGTTGGGGATGTAGTAACGGTCTGGGTTGACTCTGTTGATAAGCACAAGGGAAGAGTTGCCTTAACTATGCTTGGGCCTAACTAAATTACATTCCTTTGTTTTGCTGGGTTAAAAAGCTAGTTCTTCGAGTCATAAGCCAAATCACGACGGAAATTAATATTTCTAGCGTGATTTGGCTTATGCTTGTAAGGTTTATAAAGGGCTGTAGCTGATTTAAGCGGGTATATCTCAGGCTCGCCATATTTTATGAGCAGTGTTTCTTCCTATAGAAAAACCAGCACTGATTCAGCAGTTTGATCTGATAGCGGTCCTTTTCATAAAAAGCACGCTGGATTTGATTTTGAAACCATACAGGCATCTGAATTACCTCCCGTGATTGGAATCTGATGATCGCTCCCTTGGGCAGCAAAGCGAGTTCAGAGCTATAAAAGGTATATATAATGTATGCTATAATAGGTTGTCATGTTTACGATAAGAGAGGAAAAACATTTTTATGAATGACCAGGAGCTTCAGACACTTGTTGAAAAGATATCTTTAGAAAGCTTTGGCAAGCCCTTTCGCCATCAGGCTTATTTTAATTCGCGCCTCAGGTCGACTGGCGGAAGATATATGCTGATATCACATCATGTTGAAATAAACAAAAAGTATTATGAGCAGCTTGGGGCCAAAGAATTAGAAGGAATTATTAAACATGAGCTATGTCATTATCATTTGCATTTAGAAGGAAAAGGATATAAACATCGCGATCAGGATTTCAGATTGCTAATGAAAAAAGTGGGAGCACCCCGATTTTGTTCGGCCTTGCCTGATCGTCCAAAAACAAATAGATCTGCTAAGATTCTTGTTTATATGTGTAAGGATTGCCGTCAAACTTATCAAAGAAAAAGAATAGTTGATACGAAGAAATATGTTTGCGGTAAATGCAAGGGGAAATTAGTTTTAAAAAAAGAATTGACATTAGATTAAGTTCACTTTATATTTAATAATTGTCGCAGGACAAAACAGGATAAACGGCTAATAAATTCTTCTAAAAACAAGCTTGACTTTTATAGCCTGCGTCCTTATAATATGAAGAGTCGATAAGATGTTAAGTGTTTTATCGATAAAGTTTATTATTATTCCGCAGTAGCTCAGTGGTAGAGCATTCGGCTGTTAACCGAACGGTCGCAGGTTCGAATCCTGCCTGCGGAGCCATATTTGGGGAAGTACTCAAGTGGCTGAAGAGGCGCCCCTGCTAAGGGTGTAGGTCGCGTAAGCGGCGCGAGGGTTCAAATCCCTCCTTCTCCGCCAGAAAATTCTCACAATGGCCCGTTGGTCAAGCGGTTAAGACACCGCCCTTTCACGGCGGTAACACGGGTTCGAATCCCGTACGGGTCACTTTTTTTGTTTTCGACGGTTTTATGTGGATGGTCCCGTGGTGTAGCGGTTAACATGCCTGCCTGTCACGCAGGAGATCGCGGGTTCGATTCCCGTCGGGACCGCCATTTGTTATTGGGCTATAGCCAAGCGGTAAGGCACCGGACTTTGACTCCGTCACTCGCAGGTTCGAATCCTGCTAGCCCAGCCATTTTTGATGAGCCATTAGCTCAGTCGGTAGAGCATCTGACTTTTAATCAGAGGGTCGAAGGTTCGAGTCCTTCATGGCTCACCATTTTAATTTCATATTGCGGGTGTGGCGGAATTGGCAGACGCACCAGACTTAGGATCTGGCGCCGCAAGGCGTGGGGGTTCGACTCCCTTCACCCGCACCATTAATTACCATTGAGATAAGTACTACGTTTTGGTATGATGTTACTTGTCGCTTCATTAAGCGGTCGTGGCGGAATGGCAGACGCGCTAGGTTGAGGGCCTAGTGGGGGCAACCCCGTGGAGGTTCAAGTCCTCTCGGCCGCACCAAAAAAGTTGTTGACATTTGAATTTCATGTTGATATAATATAAGAGTTGCTTTTAAAAGATGCGCCCGTAGCTCAATTGGATAGAGCGTTTGACTACGGATCAAAAGGTTAGGGGTTCGACTCCTCTCGGGCGCGCCATATTACGGGGAGTAGCTCAGCTTGGTAGAGCACTTGGTTTGGGACCAAGGGGTCGCAGGTTCGAATCCTGTCTTCCCGACCATTCGGGAAACGATAATTATATGCGGGTGTAGTTTAGTGGTAAAACCTCAGCCTTCCAAGCTGATGATGAGGGTTCGATTCCCTTCACCCGCTCCAAACTTACTGATTGATCTTTGAAAACTGAACGAACAAAAACGTCAACGTTAAATCATTAGTCTTTTTTGAAAAGACAACTTATGAGCTTAATCAACTCTTATATGGAGAGTTTGATCCTGGCTCAGGACGAACGCTGGCGGCGTGCCTAATACATGCAAGTCGAGCGGACAGATGGGAGCTTGCTCCCTGAAGTCAGCGGCGGACGGGTGAGTAACACGTGGGCAACCTGCCTGTAAGACTGGGATAACTCCGGGAAACCGGGGCTAATACCGGATAATTCTTTCCCTCACATGAGGGAAAGCTGAAAGATGGTTTCGGCTATCACTTACAGATGGGCCCGCGGCGCATTAGCTAGTTGGTGAGGTAACGGCTCACCAAGGCAACGATGCGTAGCCGACCTGAGAGGGTGATCGGCCACACTGGGACTGAGACACGGCCCAGACTCCTACGGGAGGCAGCAGTAGGGAATCTTCCGCAATGGACGAAAGTCTGACGGAGCAACGCCGCGTGAGTGATGAAGGTTTTCGGATCGTAAAACTCTGTTGTTAGGGAAGAACAAGTACCGGAGTAACTGCCGGTACCTTGACGGTACCTAACCAGAAAGCCACGGCTAACTACGTGCCAGCAGCCGCGGTAATACGTAGGTGGCAAGCGTTGTCCGGAATTATTGGGCGTAAAGCGCGCGCAGGCGGTTCCTTAAGTCTGATGTGAAAGCCCCCGGCTCAACCGGGGAGGGTCATTGGAAACTGGGGAACTTGAGTGCAGAAGAGAAGAGTGGAATTCCACGTGTAGCGGTGAAATGCGTAGAGATGTGGAGGAACACCAGTGGCGAAGGCGACTCTTTGGTCTGTAACTGACGCTGAGGCGCGAAAGCGTGGGGAGCAAACAGGATTAGATACCCTGGTAGTCCACGCCGTAAACGATGAGTGCTAAGTGTTAGAGGGTTTCCGCCCTTTAGTGCTGCAGCAAACGCATTAAGCACTCCGCCTGGGGAGTACGGCCGCAAGGCTGAAACTCAAAGGAATTGACGGGGGCCCGCACAAGCGGTGGAGCATGTGGTTTAATTCGAAGCAACGCGAAGAACCTTACCAGGTCTTGACATCTCCTGACAACCCTAGAGATAGGGCGTTCCCCTTCGGGGGACAGGATGACAGGTGGTGCATGGTTGTCGTCAGCTCGTGTCGTGAGATGTTGGGTTAAGTCCCGCAACGAGCGCAACCCTTGATCTTAGTTGCCAGCATTCAGTTGGGCACTCTAAGGTGACTGCCGGTGACAAACCGGAGGAAGGTGGGGATGACGTCAAATCATCATGCCCCTTATGACCTGGGCTACACACGTGCTACAATGGATGGTACAAAGGGCTGCGAGACCGCGAGGTTAAGCGAATCCCATAAAACCATTCTCAGTTCGGATTGCAGGCTGCAACTCGCCTGCATGAAGCCGGAATCGCTAGTAATCGCGGATCAGCATGCCGCGGTGAATACGTTCCCGGGCCTTGTACACACCGCCCGTCACACCACGAGAGTTTGTAACACCCGAAGTCGGTGGGGTAACCTTTTGGAGCCAGCCGCCTAAGGTGGGACAGATGATTGGGGTGAAGTCGTAACAAGGTAGCCGTATCGGAAGGTGCGGCTGGATCACCTCCTTTCTAAGGATATTTACATGAAACGTGACGCGTTTTGTTCGTTCAGTTTTGAGAGTTCAATCTCTCAATGAAAGATTCGTTCTTTGAAAACTAGATAATGATTATGAAGAAGCAATAACCGAGTAATCGCCATTTTAGTGAATTCTCTCTATGTTAAATAGAGTAAAAAACCTTTGATCTTGTTCATCTTCGATGAACCTGTCAAATACGGTTAAGTTAGAAAGGGCGCACGGTGAATGCCTTGGCACTAGGAGCCGATGAAGGACGGTACTAACACCGATATGCTTCGGGGAGCTGTAAGTAAGCTTTGATCCGGAGATTTCCGAATGGGGAAACCCCCTATCCGTAATGGGATAGGATCTTTACCTGAATACATAGGGTATGGAAGGCAGACCCGGGGAACTGAAACATCTAAGTACCCGGAGGAAGAGAAAGCAAACGCGATTCCCTGAGTAGCGGCGAGCGAAACGGGATTAGCCCAAACCAGGAGGCTTGCCTCCTGGGGTTGTAGGACACTCTATACGGAGTTACAAAGGAACGAGGTAAATGAACAGGTCTGGAAAGGCCGGCCAGAGAAGGTAAAAGCCCTGTAGTTGAAACTTCGTTCCCTCCAGAGTGGATCCTGAGTACGGCGGGACACGAGAAATCCCGTCGGAAGCAGGGAGGACCATCTCCCAAGGCTAAATACTCCCTAGTGACCGATAGTGAACCAGTACCGTGAGGGAAAGGTGAAAAGCACCCCGGAAGGGGAGTGAAAGAGATCCTGAAACCGTGTGCCTACAAGTAGTTAGAGCCCGTTAATGGGTGATAGCGTGCCTTTTGTAGAATGAACCGGCGAGTTACGATTACATGCGAGGTTAAGTTGATGAGACGGAGCCGCAGCGAAAGCGAGTCTGAATAGGGCGAATGAGTATGTGGTCGTAGACCCGAAACCAGGTGATCTACCCATGTCCAGGGTGAAGTCCAGGTAACACTGGATGGAGGCCCGAACCCACGCACGTTGAAAAGTGCGGGGATGAGGTGTGGGTAGCGGAGAAATTCCAATCGAACTTGGAGATAGCTGGTTCTCTCCGAAATAGCTTTAGGGCTAGCCTCATGTAGTAAGAGTCTTGGAGGTAGAGCACTGTTTGGACTAGGGGCCCCCATCGGGTTACCGAATTCAGACAAACTCCGAATGCCAAAGACTTATCCATGGGAGTCAGACTGCGAGTGATAAGATCCGTAGTCAAGAGGGAAACAGCCCAGACCACCAGCTAAGGTCCCAAAGTATACGTTAAGTGGAAAAGGATGTGGAGTTGCTTAGACAACCAGGATGTTGGCTTAGAAGCAGCCACCATTTAAAGAGTGCGTAATAGCTCACTGGTCGAGTGACTCCGCGCCGAAAATGTACCGGGGCTAAACGTATCACCGAAGCTGTGGATTGACATCTTACGATGTCAGTGGTAGGAGAGCGTTCTAAGGGCGTTGAAGCGGGATCGCAAGGACCCGTGGAGCGCTTAGAAGTGAGAATGCCGGTATGAGTAGCGAAAGATGGGTGAGAATCCCATCCACCGAATGCCTAAGGTTTCCTGAGGAAGGCTCGTCCGCTCAGGGTTAGTCGGGACCTAAGCCGAGGCTGAAAAGCGTAGGCGATGGACAACAGGTTGATATTCCTGTACCACCTCTTTACCGTTTGAGCAATGGGGGGACGCAGGAGGATAGGGTAAGCGCGCTGCTGGATTAGCGCGTCCAAGCAGTTAGGCCGGTAACGAGGCAAATCCCGTTACCACATAGGCTGAGCTGTGACGGCGAGGGAAATTTAGTACCGAAGTTCCTGATTCCACACTGCCAAGAAAAGCCTCTAGCGAGGGAAAAGGTGCCCGTACCGCAAACCGACACAGGTAGGCGAGGAGAGAATCCTAAGGTGAGCGAGAGAACTCTCGTTAAGGAACTCGGCAAAATGACCCCGTAACTTCGGGAGAAGGGGTGCTCATTAGGGTGAATAGCCCTGATGAGCCGCAGTGAATAGGCCCAGGCGACTGTTTAGCAAAAACACAGGTCTCTGCGAAGCCGCAAGGCGAAGTATAGGGGCTGACGCCTGCCCGGTGCTGGAAGGTTAAGAGGAGAGGTTAGCGCAAGCGAAGCTTTGAATCGAAGCCCCAGTAAACGGCGGCCGTAACTATAACGGTCCTAAGGTAGCGAAATTCCTTGTCGGGTAAGTTCCGACCCGCACGAAAGGCGTAACGATCTGGGCACTGTCTCAACGAGAGACTCGGTGAAATTATAGTACCTGTGAAGATGCAGGTTACCCGCGACAGGACGGAAAGACCCCGTGGAGCTTTACTGTAGCCTGATATTGAATTTTGGTACAGCTTGTACAGGATAGGTAGGAGCCTGAGAAGCCGGAGCGCTAGCTTCGGTGGAGGCGTCGGTGGGATACTACCCTGGCTGTATTGAAATTCTAACCCGCGCCCCTTATCGGGGCGGGAGACAGTGTCAGGTGGGCAGTTTGACTGGGGCGGTCGCCTCCTAAAAAGTAACGGAGGCGCCCAAAGGTTCCCTCAGAATGGTTGGAAATCATTCGCAGAGTGTAAAGGCACAAGGGAGCTTGACTGCGAGACCTACAAGTCGAGCAGGGACGAAAGTCGGGCTTAGTGATCCGGTGGTTCCGCATGGAAGGGCCATCGCTCAACGGATAAAAGCTACCCCGGGGATAACAGGCTTATCTCCCCCAAGAGTCCACATCGACGGGGAGGTTTGGCACCTCGATGTCGGCTCATCGCATCCTGGGGCTGTAGTCGGTCCCAAGGGTTGGGCTGTTCGCCCATTAAAGCGGTACGCGAGCTGGGTTCAGAACGTCGTGAGACAGTTCGGTCCCTATCCGTCGTGGGCGCAGGAAATTTGAGAGGAGCTGTCCTTAGTACGAGAGGACCGGGATGGACGCACCGCTGGTGTACCAGTTGTCTTGCCAAAGGCATCGCTGGGTAGCTATGTGCGGAAGGGATAAGTGCTGAAAGCATCTAAGCATGAAGCCCCCCTCGAGATGAGATTTCCCATAGCGTCAAGCTAGTAAGATCCCTGAAAGATGATCAGGTTGATAGGTCAGAGGTGGAAGCGTGGCGACATGTGGAGCTGACTGATACTAATCGATCGAGGACTTAACCACATTGGTGAATACTCGGCATATGCTTCTTCATACATTATCTAGTTTTGAGGGAACGAAGTTTCTTCAACCAAATAGTCCGGTGGCGATAGCGAGAAGGTCACACCCGTTCCCATACCGAACACGGAAGTTAAGCTTCTCAGCGCCGATGGTAGTTGGGGGCTGTCCCCCTGTGAGAGTAGGACGCTGCCGGGCGAAGACAGAGAGTCTTGCTCTTTGTCTTTTTTAATCCTTACATACTGGAATATTTTTCATTGCTAACGCCAGTATGAATTTAATATTAGAAAGACATACAGCAAATAATTTCTCAATAAACTTTAAAAAAAGTATTGACGAATCATTTCTAAGATGTTATTCTAATATAGTTGCTTGATTGATCTTTGAAAACTGAACGAACAAAAACGTCAACGTTAAATCATTAGTCTTTTTTGAAAAGACAACTTATGAGCTTAATCAACTCTTATATGGAGAGTTTGATCCTGGCTCAGGACGAACGCTGGCGGCGTGCCTAATACATGCAAGTCGAGCGGACAGATGGGAGCTTGCTCCCTGAAGTCAGCGGCGGACGGGTGAGTAACACGTGGGCAACCTGCCTGTAAGACTGGGATAACTCCGGGAAACCGGGGCTAATACCGGATAATTCTTTCCCTCACATGAGGGAAAGCTGAAAGATGGTTTCGGCTATCACTTACAGATGGGCCCGCGGCGCATTAGCTAGTTGGTGAGGTAACGGCTCACCAAGGCAACGATGCGTAGCCGACCTGAGAGGGTGATCGGCCACACTGGGACTGAGACACGGCCCAGACTCCTACGGGAGGCAGCAGTAGGGAATCTTCCGCAATGGACGAAAGTCTGACGGAGCAACGCCGCGTGAGTGATGAAGGTTTTCGGATCGTAAAACTCTGTTGTTAGGGAAGAACAAGTACCGGAGTAACTGCCGGTACCTTGACGGTACCTAACCAGAAAGCCACGGCTAACTACGTGCCAGCAGCCGCGGTAATACGTAGGTGGCAAGCGTTGTCCGGAATTATTGGGCGTAAAGCGCGCGCAGGCGGTTCCTTAAGTCTGATGTGAAAGCCCCCGGCTCAACCGGGGAGGGTCATTGGAAACTGGGGAACTTGAGTGCAGAAGAGAAGAGTGGAATTCCACGTGTAGCGGTGAAATGCGTAGAGATGTGGAGGAACACCAGTGGCGAAGGCGACTCTTTGGTCTGTAACTGACGCTGAGGCGCGAAAGCGTGGGGAGCAAACAGGATTAGATACCCTGGTAGTCCACGCCGTAAACGATGAGTGCTAAGTGTTAGAGGGTTTCCGCCCTTTAGTGCTGCAGCAAACGCATTAAGCACTCCGCCTGGGGAGTACGGCCGCAAGGCTGAAACTCAAAGGAATTGACGGGGGCCCGCACAAGCGGTGGAGCATGTGGTTTAATTCGAAGCAACGCGAAGAACCTTACCAGGTCTTGACATCTCCTGACAACCCTAGAGATAGGGCGTTCCCCTTCGGGGGACAGGATGACAGGTGGTGCATGGTTGTCGTCAGCTCGTGTCGTGAGATGTTGGGTTAAGTCCCGCAACGAGCGCAACCCTTGATCTTAGTTGCCAGCATTCAGTTGGGCACTCTAAGGTGACTGCCGGTGACAAACCGGAGGAAGGTGGGGATGACGTCAAATCATCATGCCCCTTATGACCTGGGCTACACACGTGCTACAATGGATGGTACAAAGGGCTGCGAGACCGCGAGGTTAAGCGAATCCCATAAAACCATTCTCAGTTCGGATTGCAGGCTGCAACTCGCCTGCATGAAGCCGGAATCGCTAGTAATCGCGGATCAGCATGCCGCGGTGAATACGTTCCCGGGCCTTGTACACACCGCCCGTCACACCACGAGAGTTTGTAACACCCGAAGTCGGTGGGGTAACCTTTTGGAGCCAGCCGCCTAAGGTGGGACAGATGATTGGGGTGAAGTCGTAACAAGGTAGCCGTATCGGAAGGTGCGGCTGGATCACCTCCTTTCTAAGGATATTTACATGAAACGTGACGCGTTTTGTTCGTTCAGTTTTGAGAGTTCAATCTCTCAATGAAAGATTCGTTCTTTGAAAACTAGATAATGATTATGAAGAAGCAATAACCGAGTAATCGCCATTTTAGTGAATTCTCTCTATGTTAAATAGAGTAAAAAACCTTTGATCTTGTTCATCTTCGATGAACCTGTCAAATACGGTTAAGTTAGAAAGGGCGCACGGTGAATGCCTTGGCACTAGGAGCCGATGAAGGACGGTACTAACACCGATATGCTTCGGGGAGCTGTAAGTAAGCTTTGATCCGGAGATTTCCGAATGGGGAAACCCCCTATCCGTAATGGGATAGGATCTTTACCTGAATACATAGGGTATGGAAGGCAGACCCGGGGAACTGAAACATCTAAGTACCCGGAGGAAGAGAAAGCAAACGCGATTCCCTGAGTAGCGGCGAGCGAAACGGGATTAGCCCAAACCAGGAGGCTTGCCTCCTGGGGTTGTAGGACACTCTATACGGAGTTACAAAGGAACGAGGTAAATGAACAGGTCTGGAAAGGCCGGCCAGAGAAGGTAAAAGCCCTGTAGTTGAAACTTCGTTCCCTCCAGAGTGGATCCTGAGTACGGCGGGACACGAGAAATCCCGTCGGAAGCAGGGAGGACCATCTCCCAAGGCTAAATACTCCCTAGTGACCGATAGTGAACCAGTACCGTGAGGGAAAGGTGAAAAGCACCCCGGAAGGGGAGTGAAAGAGATCCTGAAACCGTGTGCCTACAAGTAGTTAGAGCCCGTTAATGGGTGATAGCGTGCCTTTTGTAGAATGAACCGGCGAGTTACGATTACATGCGAGGTTAAGTTGATGAGACGGAGCCGCAGCGAAAGCGAGTCTGAATAGGGCGAATGAGTATGTGGTCGTAGACCCGAAACCAGGTGATCTACCCATGTCCAGGGTGAAGTCCAGGTAACACTGGATGGAGGCCCGAACCCACGCACGTTGAAAAGTGCGGGGATGAGGTGTGGGTAGCGGAGAAATTCCAATCGAACTTGGAGATAGCTGGTTCTCTCCGAAATAGCTTTAGGGCTAGCCTCATGTAGTAAGAGTCTTGGAGGTAGAGCACTGTTTGGACTAGGGGCCCCCATCGGGTTACCGAATTCAGACAAACTCCGAATGCCAAAGACTTATCCATGGGAGTCAGACTGCGAGTGATAAGATCCGTAGTCAAGAGGGAAACAGCCCAGACCACCAGCTAAGGTCCCAAAGTATACGTTAAGTGGAAAAGGATGTGGAGTTGCTTAGACAACCAGGATGTTGGCTTAGAAGCAGCCACCATTTAAAGAGTGCGTAATAGCTCACTGGTCGAGTGACTCCGCGCCGAAAATGTACCGGGGCTAAACGTATCACCGAAGCTGTGGATTGACATCTTACGATGTCAGTGGTAGGAGAGCGTTCTAAGGGCGTTGAAGCGGGATCGCAAGGACCCGTGGAGCGCTTAGAAGTGAGAATGCCGGTATGAGTAGCGAAAGATGGGTGAGAATCCCATCCACCGAATGCCTAAGGTTTCCTGAGGAAGGCTCGTCCGCTCAGGGTTAGTCGGGACCTAAGCCGAGGCTGAAAAGCGTAGGCGATGGACAACAGGTTGATATTCCTGTACCACCTCTTTACCGTTTGAGCAATGGGGGGACGCAGGAGGATAGGGTAAGCGCGCTGCTGGATTAGCGCGTCCAAGCAGTTAGGCCGGTAACGAGGCAAATCCCGTTACCACATAGGCTGAGCTGTGACGGCGAGGGAAATTTAGTACCGAAGTTCCTGATTCCACACTGCCAAGAAAAGCCTCTAGCGAGGGAAAAGGTGCCCGTACCGCAAACCGACACAGGTAGGCGAGGAGAGAATCCTAAGGTGAGCGAGAGAACTCTCGTTAAGGAACTCGGCAAAATGACCCCGTAACTTCGGGAGAAGGGGTGCTCATTAGGGTGAATAGCCCTGATGAGCCGCAGTGAATAGGCCCAGGCGACTGTTTAGCAAAAACACAGGTCTCTGCGAAGCCGCAAGGCGAAGTATAGGGGCTGACGCCTGCCCGGTGCTGGAAGGTTAAGAGGAGAGGTTAGCGCAAGCGAAGCTTTGAATCGAAGCCCCAGTAAACGGCGGCCGTAACTATAACGGTCCTAAGGTAGCGAAATTCCTTGTCGGGTAAGTTCCGACCCGCACGAAAGGCGTAACGATCTGGGCACTGTCTCAACGAGAGACTCGGTGAAATTATAGTACCTGTGAAGATGCAGGTTACCCGCGACAGGACGGAAAGACCCCGTGGAGCTTTACTGTAGCCTGATATTGAATTTTGGTACAGCTTGTACAGGATAGGTAGGAGCCTGAGAAGCCGGAGCGCTAGCTTCGGTGGAGGCGTCGGTGGGATACTACCCTGGCTGTATTGAAATTCTAACCCGCGCCCCTTATCGGGGCGGGAGACAGTGTCAGGTGGGCAGTTTGACTGGGGCGGTCGCCTCCTAAAAAGTAACGGAGGCGCCCAAAGGTTCCCTCAGAATGGTTGGAAATCATTCGCAGAGTGTAAAGGCACAAGGGAGCTTGACTGCGAGACCTACAAGTCGAGCAGGGACGAAAGTCGGGCTTAGTGATCCGGTGGTTCCGCATGGAAGGGCCATCGCTCAACGGATAAAAGCTACCCCGGGGATAACAGGCTTATCTCCCCCAAGAGTCCACATCGACGGGGAGGTTTGGCACCTCGATGTCGGCTCATCGCATCCTGGGGCTGTAGTCGGTCCCAAGGGTTGGGCTGTTCGCCCATTAAAGCGGTACGCGAGCTGGGTTCAGAACGTCGTGAGACAGTTCGGTCCCTATCCGTCGTGGGCGCAGGAAATTTGAGAGGAGCTGTCCTTAGTACGAGAGGACCGGGATGGACGCACCGCTGGTGTACCAGTTGTCTTGCCAAAGGCATCGCTGGGTAGCTATGTGCGGAAGGGATAAGTGCTGAAAGCATCTAAGCATGAAGCCCCCCTCGAGATGAGATTTCCCATAGCGTCAAGCTAGTAAGATCCCTGAAAGATGATCAGGTTGATAGGTCAGAGGTGGAAGCGTGGCGACATGTGGAGCTGACTGATACTAATCGATCGAGGACTTAACCACATTGGTGAATACTCGGCATATGCTTCTTCATACATTATCTAGTTTTGAGGGAACGAAGTTTCTTCAACCAAATAGTCCGGTGGCGATAGCGAGAAGGTCACACCCGTTCCCATACCGAACACGAAAGTTAAGCTTCTCAGCGCCGATGGTAGTTGGGGGCTGTCCCCCTGTGAGAGTAGGACGCTGCCGGGCGAAACAACAATTTGTGATGAAAAATCACATAAATAATACTATCGCGGGGTGGAGCAGTCCGGTAGCTCGTCGGGCTCATAACCCGAAGGTCGCAGGTTCAAATCCTGCCCCCGCAATCTGGTCCGGTAGTTCAGTTGGTTAGAATGCCTGCCTGTCACGCAGGAGGTCGCGGGTTCGAGTCCCGTCCGGACCGCCATTTTCTAATGTTAAAAAAAGCAAAACGAAACCTGGTTTCGTCTTTTTTTATGCTTTTTTATCTTAAGCTTATATTCCATTTACGAAAATAGCTTACTTTGCCCATTGCTGTAAAATAAGGTAAACTACATATAGATTATTCTCCTTAGGATTTATCCTAAGGTTTTTTTGTAATATCAGAATTTATATCTTTGTACTTCGAGAACTGTCTAGCTCCAGCGCCTACCCCCTCGAGGTCACAAGCCAATAAGCCCAGAAAGGTAAAGAACACCTTTCCGTACGGCTCGTCTTGTGCTTGTCGGGGGAGGACAAGGCGCTTCCGCTTTTCTTTTCATTTATAGATTAGACTATAAAAGGTGATGAATCATATGAGTCAGTTTGAGTTTATCTCTAAGAAGCCAGAGGATACGATGGCGTTTTCGGAAAGGCTGGGCAGCCTGCTTCAGCCGGGGGATGTCCTTGCTCTAGAAGGAGATTTGGGAGCAGGAAAAACGACATTCACCAAGGGGCTGGCAAAAGGACTTAATATTACCCGTAATGTAAATAGCCCCACTTTTACGATTATAAAAGAATACCAAGGAAGGTTGCCCCTTTATCATATGGATGTATATAGAGTTGAAGATTCCTTTGAGGATTTGGGGTTTGATGAATATTTTGAAGGCAATGGGGTCACAGTTGTAGAATGGGCTCATCTAGTTAAAGAACAGCTGCCCGAAGAGCTGTTGACGATTTATTTATATCTTGATGATAATGATTCAAGAAAGCTTGTCCTGGATCCCCAGGGAAAAAGATATGAGGAATTGTGTAAGGAGATAATATTATGAAGGTTTTAGCCATTGATACATCCAATTATCCTTTGGGAGTAGCTCTTTTGGATGGTGATCAGGTTATAGGCGAGTATATTACCAATGTAAAAAAGAATCACTCTGTTCGTGTTATGCCGGCAATTGATATATTAATGAAAGATTGTGGTGTTACGCCGGCTGAGTTAGACAAAATTGTTGTTGCGAAAGGACCTGGATCCTATACAGGTGTCCGTATTGGGGTAACAATTGCAAAAACTCTGGCCTGGACTTTAAAGAAGCCGCTGGTTGGGGTATCCAGCCTGGAAATTTATGCGGCTTCGGCTGGCAGATACTTTAATGGCGTCATATCTCCTCTATTTGATGCACGGAGAGGACAAATATATACTGGCCTGTATCAATATAAGGAAGGGCAGTTAGCATCTCTTATGAAAGACCAGCTCCTTCTTGCAAAAGATTGGGCAGCAATGCTTTCTGAGCAGCAAGAGAAGGTCCTTTTTATTGGGAATGATTTGCCTTTACATAAAGAGGTATTTGCAGAATCCCTTAGAGACCGGGCTGTGTACGCTTCGCCTGCAGAACATAATCCAAGGCCGGCAGAACTCGCCTTGTTAGGCAGAGACAGAGAGCCTGAGGAAGTTCACTCTTTTGTTCCTAATTATATTAGGATTGCTGAAGCTGAAGCTAATTGGATAAAAGCAAACCAAGAAAAAAAGCTATAGTGATGAGGAAGCGAACGTATGAATAAATCCTTAACTTTCCGTTTTATGAATGAAGAGGATATTGATGATGTTTTGGAAATAGAACATATGTCCTTTGCAACACCCTGGAGCAGGGAGGCCTTTTTTAACGAATTAACACAAAATCAGTTTGCTTTGTATGTTGTATTAGAAGAAGAAAATAAAGTAATAGGCTACTGTGGAGCATGGATAGTCGTGGACGAAGCTCATATCACAAATGTTGCACTGCTCCCTGAATATCGCGGGAGAAAACTTGGAGAAGCTCTTATGCGAAAGTTAATGGAGATTGCATCTGAAATGGGGGCCATCACGATGACTCTGGAAGTAAGAGTATCTAACTTCACAGCTCAGTCCTTGTACCGAAAGCTTGGTTTTCAAAATGGAGCCATAAGGAAAAACTACTATACTGATAATCAAGAAGATGCTTTAGTAATGTGGGTGAATTTATAATGAAAAAAGATCAATGGATCATGGGAATTGAAACAAGCTGTGATGAAACGGCTGTTGCCATCATTAAGAATGGCCGTGAAATCTCAGCCAATATAGTTGCATCCCAAATAGAAAGCCATAAACGTTTTGGGGGAGTAGTCCCGGAAATAGCTTCCCGCCATCATGTTGAACAGATAACTATAGTGTTGGAAGAAGCATTATATAAGGCTGGCATCACATACTCAGATCTTTCAGCAATTGCTGTGACTGAAGGACCTGGCCTTGTAGGAGCGCTGCTGATCGGGGTTAATGCCGCTAAAGCTATTGCTTTTGCTCATGGTATCCCCCTTGTAGGCGTCCATCATATTGCTGGACATATTTATGCCAATCGATTGGTTGAAGAAATGGAATTTCCATTACTGTCCCTGGTAGTCTCCGGCGGTCATACAGAGCTGGTCTATATGAAGGAGCATGGCCATTTCGAAGTGATTGGTGAGACAAGGGATGATGCTGCAGGAGAGGCCTATGATAAAGTTGCCCGGACATTAAATCTGCCATATCCTGGCGGTCCTCACATCGACAGACTCGCTCATGAAGGGAACCCAACGATTCAGCTTCCGAGAGCGTGGCTGGAAGAAGGTTCATACGATTTTAGCTTCAGCGGCTTAAAGTCTGCCGTTATCAACACTGTTCATAATGCTGAGCAGCGTGGTGAGACCATTGTGCCGGAAGATCTGGCCGCAAGCTTCCAGGAAAGTGTCATTGATGTATTAGTAACGAAAACAGAAAGAGCCGTTGAAGAATATCAGGTGAAGCAGCTGCTGCTCGCAGGCGGGGTTGCGGCGAATAAAGGACTTCGAGCTTCTTTGGAGAAGAGGTTTGGGGACAAAGCGGATATAAAGCTTATTATTCCACCATTAACTTTATGCACAGATAATGCAGCAATGATTGCTGCAGCAGGAAGTGTGCTGTTTAAAAAAGGACAATTCGCCGGTCTTGATTTAAATGCCAATCCTGGTTTGGACATCACTATCCACAATGATAAATAAATTAGGAAAAAGTCCCCGACCGCATAGGGGGCTTTTTTTGTGGATAATATCATTTATTTCAGAATTTTATGTTGATAATGTGGATAAAAACAGTTTAAGTTGTGGATAATGTGGAAAAGTCTGTGGAGAGTATATATAACTGTGTTTTTCTTGTGATTATCTCTGTGGATAATAAAAAAGACTGGCAGTGACTATTCTACCAGTCTAAAAGTTATGAATTTTCCTTTATTAGTCATCAGCTAAAAGTGTCCATTCTTCCATCAATTCTTCCAGCTTTGCTTTTGCTTCATCAGTTTCATTAGTGATGCCCATCACTTTTTCATGGTCTTGATAAATATTCGGATCACAGAGAAGCTGATCATTCATATCGATTACTTTCTCCAATGCTTCTATTTGCTCTTCAATTTCTTCCATTCTTCTTTTACGCTGGCGTTCGAGCTTTTTGGCTTCTTTATCCTGCTGATAATTATTTTTCTCCTGCTTAACAGGCTGTGATGCGGTGGATTTGTCTTGCTCATTAAGTGCAAGGAGTTCCTCTTGTTCCTGCTTTTTTTCCACATAATAATCATAATCGCCGAGATACTCTGTTGCCCCAATGCCGGAAAGTTCAACTACCTTTGTTGTGATTCTGTTGATAAAATATCTGTCATGAGATACAAAGAGAATCGTTCCAGGATAATCGATCAATGCATTTTCAAGAATTTCTTTGCTATCCAGGTCCAAATGGTTTGTAGGCTCGTCGAGGATTAAGAAATTGGATTTCTGCATCATAAGCTTCGCAAGTGCAAGACGTGCCTTTTCACCGCCACTCAGTGTTGAAACAGTTTTAAGAACATCGTCACCAGAGAAAAGAAAGTTCCCAAGTATCGTCCGGATTTCCTTTTCCGGTTTTAGCGGGTATTCATCCCATAATTCGTTTAGGACTCTTTTGTTGCTGGTGAGTTCCGCCTGTTCCTGGTCATAGTAGCCAATTGTCACATTGGAACCGTACTGAATCTCCCCGGAAAAAGAAGAGATTTTTTTGATGATGGTTTTGAGCAAAGTGGATTTGCCAATTCCATTTGGCCCTACAAGTGCTATGCTGTCGCCTCTTGCCAGTCGCAGTGAAATATTCTCGCTGACTATCTCTTCATAGCCTATAGCAAGAGAATGAATATTTAAAACCTCATTGCCCGATTGCCGTTCAATGTTAAAGCCAAAAGAAGCTGATTTCTCGTCTCCCAGCGGCCTGTCCATCACGTCCATTCTGGCCAGCTGCTTTCTGCGGCTTTGTGCCCTTTTGGTTGTGGAAGCACGTGCAAGGTTTCTCTGGATAAAATCCTGCAGTTTAGCGATCTCTTCCTGCTGTTTCTCGAATTGCTTCATTTCTCTTTCGAAGTTAGCCGCTTTTTGATCCAGATATGAACTGTAGTTTCCCGGATACTTTCTTATTTGGTTGCGGGAAATCTCGTAAACCTGAGAAACGACCTTATCAAGGAAATATCGGTCATGGGATACGATTAGAATGGCGCCATTGTATCCCTGCAGGTATTGTTCAAGCCATGATAATGTTTCAATATCCAGGTGGTTGGTAGGCTCGTCCAGTATTAAGATATCAGGCTTTGTCAGCAGAAGTTTACCAAGGGCCATTCTAGTACGCTGGCCGCCGCTCAATGATGAAATTTTAGTGTCATAGCCCAATGAACTGAAGTTGAGTCCATGGAGAATGGAACGGATATCTGCCTCATATTGATAGCCGCCATTTTCTTTGAAATCAACCTGAAGCTTGTCGTATTCTTTTAAGATGCGTTCATAGGCATCAGAATTATTTAGGACATCAGGGTCCGCCATTTGTCCTTCAAGGCTGCGAAGCTGTTTTTCCTGCTGCTGCAGATGACTAAAAACAGTCAGCATTTCATCCCAAATGGATAACTCTGATTCCAGTCCGGTATTTTGTGCAAGATAGCCAATTGTTACTTCCTTTGGCTTTATAATCTCACCGGAGTCATATGTCATTTGTCCGGCAATGATTTTTAAAAGGGTGGATTTTCCTGCACCATTGCGCCCTACTAGAGCAATCCTGTCCCTGGTTTGTACTTCAAGCTTTATATTGGTTAAAATGGGATCAGCGCCAAAATTTTTTGCCAGCTGATTGACTTGTAATAGTATCATGTTCTTTCACCTCGGGTATAGAGTAAGTGTAACTCATTCATATATGTTCGGCAATAAAGGAGACAGGACTATAAGCCCTTCTGAAGGGCATTAAATCAAGACAAAAGGCAAATAAATATGTGAAGAACAATACAAAGCACATACAAAGTAACAGAAAAATAGTGTATGATTTTGAAGAGAGGTGTTTTGAATGGCGGATTTTACTCATTTTAATCAAGAGGGCAGGGCAAAAATGGTGGATGTCAGCGATAAACCTGAGACGGCAAGGACAGCCATTGCTCAATCAAGTATTACTCTTAATCAGGAGATATATGAGAAAATAACATCCAACTCCATGAAAAAAGGGGATGTACTCGCTGTTGCACAGACTGCAGGCATTATGGCGAGCAAGAAAACATGGGACATTATTCCGATGTGCCATCCGCTGCCGCTTAAGGGCGTGGACATTTCATTTTCATGGAAGGCGGAAGAGGAAGAGTATGTCCTGATCATTACTGCTTCTGTAAAAACGAAGGGAAATACGGGTGTGGAAATGGAAGCGTTAACAGCCGCTTCTGTCTGTGCGTTGACCGTATATGACATGTGCAAGGCTGTCGATAAAGGAATGGTGATTGGGCCAACCTTTTTAATAGAGAAAACAGGCGGGAAAAACGGAGATTTTAAAAGAAATTAATTCATCATAAGAAATGGGGATGGACGAATGGCCAATGAACCAATTAAGATACCGCAGGCAACAGCTAAACGGCTGCCTTTATACTACCGCTTTCTAAAAAACCTTCACTCATCAGGCAAACAAAGAGTCTCTTCAGCAGAATTGAGTGAGGCGGTAAAGGTAGATTCTGCTACAATCCGCCGCGACTTTTCGTACTTTGGTGCGTTAGGGAAAAAAGGATATGGATATAATGTGAATTACCTGCTGAGCTTCTTTCGGAAGACTCTTGACCAGGATGAACTGACTAAAGTAGCTTTGGTCGGGGTAGGGAATTTAGGAACAGCCTTTCTTAACTATAATTTTCTTAAAAATAATAATACCAAAATAGAAGTAGCCTTTGATGTTGATGAGAGTAAGGTTGGCACGAGTATCGGTGATGTGCCGGTTCATCATATGGATGACCTTGAAGAAGTTATTATAAATAATAATATTCAGGTGGCGATTTTAACAGTGCCGGCACCGCCTGCCCAGGCTATTACCGATCGGATGGTGAATGCGAAAATAAAAGGAATCCTTAATTTTACACCTGCGAGGCTTACTGTGCCAGCCTCGATTCGGATTCACCATATCGATCTGGCAGTAGAATTGCAGTCACTGGTTTATTTTCTGAAAAACTATCCCGAACAACTGTAAAAAATGAGCCTTTTGCGGGCTCATTTTTTCACTTTATTTTTCATTTTAAAATGCATGCCAACCATCCGCAGACCGGTGCCTAAATCGAATGTGGCAATTATGATCAGAAAATAAGTAAAGAATCCCCAGGTTTCTTCACGCTGAATATTCTGTATGGCTATAAAAGTGAAAAGGCATCCGAGAAGGATGTAAATAAAGCCTGAAAACAAAGGTGTGCTTCTCATCAAAATCCCCCAATAAGTTTAAAACTCTGCACAGCATTTCACTATGCTAGAAAAAGCTGATAAAGCTCTGCATTTTTTCCATTTCTTCTAACCATTTTTGCATATTATCCTGATTCAGCTGGATAACCGCAACAAAGGTGTTCATCGCCACATGGGCAAAAATCGGGACAATAATCCGCTTCGTCTTGACATATAAGAAAGCAAATGTGAACCCCATTGCCGAGTACAGCAGTACATGTTCAGGCTCAAAATGGGCAAGTGCAAAGATGACTGAGCTGATCAGGGCCGATAGGAAGAAGTTGAAGCGCTTATGGAGTGAACCGAAAATAATTTTTCTAAAGACAATCTCCTCAAGTATTGGCCCGATAACCGAGCTGATTAAAATTACGATTGGCGATGCTTCAATAATCCGGATAATCTGCTGTGTATTCTCAGACCCCATTTCAATGCCAATCATATTTTCAATGCTGGCAGCAGTAGCTTGAGCGATCAGGGCCAAAAATATACCCCCAATTGCCCAGCCCGCTGAGTTTGCTGCGGAAGATGCATCCCTATCCAGGCCTCTTTTCATCTCTTTTCTTAATAATAGAAGCGTAATGATCAGTGTAACCGTAAAACTGATGACAAGCCAGTAGGCTACAGCCATGATCTGCATGTTTTCGGGATTCTGTCCGAGGGCATCTGCAATAAATAACACAAGCGGAACGCCAAACAAACTGGACAGCTGCATGGCAATATAAGCTATTAATATAAACCAATATTCCTTCTTCAAAATGTTATACTCCTTAATCTGAGTGTTGGAAAACAAGTCCTAAAGCCATTGTACTCTTAATAAGGAGCGGGTTTCAAATATCAGTATCAAAGCAGGAGAATACCATGGTTAAAGAGAAGAGTTCCAAAGCATACTTAAGAGGTTGTCTGTGTCGAAAAATAGCGTGTATGGGCGAATGAAATTTTTTCTAAAAAATTTAAGCTTCACCCTTGCAAATAGAAATGAGATTCATTAATATAATAATTGTGTTAGCACTCATACAGAGAGAGTGCTAATAAATAAAAATATTTACATATTATTTGAGGAGGTTGTTTCACTTGTTAAAGCCACTAGGTGATCGAATCATTATCGAGCTTGTTGAAACTGAAGAAAAAACTGCAAGCGGCATCGTACTGCCGGACACTGCTAAAGAGAAGCCTCAAGAAGGTAAAGTTGTAGCTGTGGGAACTGGCCGCGTTCTTGAAAATGGTGAGCGTGTTGCCCTTGAAGTTGCTGACGGCGACCGTATCATCTTCTCAAAATATGCCGGTACTGAAGTAAAGTACGAAGGCAAAGAATATTTAATTTTACGCGAAAATGACATTCTTGCTGTAATTGGCTAATCGCCGATCAGACGAAGATTATTAAAAGATAAAGCTAAAATTTTTGAGGAGGTTTTTATCAATGGCTAAAGAGATTAAATTTAGTGAAGAAGCTCGCCGCGCGATGCTTCGCGGTGTGGATTCCCTTGCAAATGCGGTAAAAGTAACTCTTGGACCTAAAGGACGCAACGTGGTTCTTGAGAAGAAGTTCGGTTCTCCGCTTATCACTAATGATGGTGTGACAATTGCGAAAGAAATCGAACTTGAAGATGCTTTCGAAAACATGGGTGCAAAGCTTGTTGCTGAAGTTGCAAGCAAAACAAATGATGTTGCCGGTGACGGTACAACAACTGCAACTGTTCTTGCTCAGGCAATGATCCGTGAAGGTCTTAAGAACGTTACTGCAGGCGCTAACCCAATGGGCATCCGCAAAGGTATTGAAAAAGCGGTTGTTACGGCTGTTGAAGAATTAAAAACTATTTCAAAGCCTATTGAAAACAAGGAATCTATCGCTCAAGTTGCTGCGATCTCAGCTGCTGACAATGAAGTTGGCCAGCTAATCGCTGAAGCTATGGAGCGCGTTGGCAACGATGGTGTTATCACAATTGAGGAATCTAAAGGATTCACTACTGAGCTTGATGTGGTAGAAGGTATGCAATTCGACCGCGGATATGCTTCTCCATACATGGTAACAGATTCTGATAAGATGGAAGCGGTTCTTGAAAACCCTTATATCTTAATCACTGATAAGAAGATCACAAGCATCCAGGAAATCCTTCCTGTCCTTGAGCAGGTGGTACAGCAAGGCAAGCCGCTATTGCTTGTAGCTGAGGATGTTGAAGGTGAAGCTTTGGCTACATTGGTAGTTAACAAGCTTCGCGGAACTTTCAATGCAGTTGCTGTTAAAGCTCCTGGCTTCGGTGACCGTCGTAAGGCTATGTTAGAAGACATCGCGATTCTAACTGGCGGCGAGGTAATTACAGAAGAGCTTGGCCGTGACCTTAAGTCTGCTACAATCGACTCTTTAGGACGCGCTACTAAAGTAGTTGTTACAAAAGAAAACACTACAATCGTTGAGGGTGCTGGAGACAGCGCGCAAATCGGCGGTCGTGTTAACCAAATTCGCACGCAAATGGAAGAAACAACTTCTGAATTTGACCGCGAAAAATTACAAGAGCGCCTGGCTAAACTTGCTGGCGGAGTTGCAGTTGTTAAAGTTGGTGCTGCTACTGAAACTGAACTAAAAGAGCGTAAGCTTCGCATCGAAGACGCCCTTAACTCTACACGTGCTGCTGTAGAAGAAGGCATCGTTTCCGGTGGTGGTGTTGCCCTACTAAACGTATACAATAAAGTGGCTGCTATCCAGGCTGAAGGCGATGAAGCAACTGGTGTTAACATCGTATTGCGTGCGATGGAAGAGCCAGTCCGCACAATCGCTCACAATGCCGGACTAGAAGGTTCTATCATTGTTGACCGCTTAAAGCGCGAAGCAGTTGGAACTGGCTTCAACGCTGCTACTGGCGAATGGGTAAACATGATCGAAGCAGGTATTGTTGACCCAACTAAAGTAACTCGTTCAGCTCTTCAAAACGCTGGATCAGTTGCGGCTATGTTCTTAACAACTGAAGCAGTTGTTGCTGACAAGCCAGAAGAAAACGCTGCTCCTGCAATGCCTGATATGGGCGGCATGGGCGGAATGGGCGGCATGATGTAATCTGCCCCCCAACCCTTGGGATTTGTTGGTAAGGTGAGAGTAATATTATAACATTTGCTAACAAAATGGAGGCTTCCCAGTAATTCTCGAATTACTGGGAAGTTTTTTTATATTTACCTAGACACCAACCAACATAAAATTAAAAAATTTTGGGACAATGAACCTGCATGTCCCCTATTAGATCCTTTATGATAACTTGAAATTAGATTGACATTAAGATGATTCAACTCTAATATTGATAATAGTTATCATTATCAATGCGAGAGGTGCATACTTATGTCAAACCGAATAAATAAAAAACGGTATTTAGTTATCTCTGTAATTATTCTTATTTTATCAATGGCTTTACTCGGATGTTCAAGCGAATCAGTTAAAAATCCAAATTCCTCAGAAAAAAATAATAATATGATTACTTTTGCTTGGCCTAGAGATATAGGCGAAATAAATCCTCATGTTTACAATCCATCTCAATTATTCGCTCAATCCATGGTATATGAACCTTTAGTTAGCTACCAGGATGGTGGAGAGTTAAAGCCACATTTAGCAGAGTCTTGGAAGATTTCTGAAGATGGGAAAGAATATGTATTTAACTTACGCCAGGATGTTAAATTTTCTGATGGCACAAATTTCAATGCTGATATTGTGAAAAAGAACTTTGATGCAATACTAAAGAATGCAGATATGCATGGTTGGTTAGGATTTATTCCAAAGATTGATCAAACAGATGTCATAGATGAATATACATTCAAATTAACATTAAAAGAGCCATATTATCCTACTATTCAGGAATTAGCAGTTGTACGTCCAGTTCGTTTTCTAGGAGAAGCTGGTTTTCCTGGAGATGGTGACACTTCAAAGGGTGTAGACCAACCTGTTGGTACGGGTCCATGGGTGTTAGATGAATATAAAGTAGATGAGTTTGCTATTTTTAAACATAACGAAAATTATTGGGGAGAACTTCCAAGTGTAGAGAAAATTAAAGTCAAAGTCATTCCTGATGCTGAAACACGCGTACTTGCTTTTGAAAAAGGTGATTTAGACCTTGTATATGGTGAGGGTGTTATTAGCATAGATTCTTTTAAGCAATTAGAGTCTACAGGTTCCTATGGAACTAGCATTTCTGAGCCAGTCGCTACTAGACAGCTGGTTATGAATACGAATAAAGAACAGCTTTCAGATGTACGAGTTCGTCAAGCATTACATTATGGATTTAACAAACAAGCAATGGTTGAAGGTGTGACATCTGGCTTGGAAGAGAAGGCTGACTATATCTTACCAACAAACTTACCTTATACTTCACATGTTGATACGACCACGGTTGAATATAGTGTTGAAAAAGCGAAGCATTTATTAGATGAAGCAGGCTGGATATTGCCAGAGGGTAAAAGTGTACGTGAAAAAGATGGGAAACCACTTGAAATTGAGTTAATGTATAACTCTGCTGAAGTAATCCAAAAAACAATGGCTGAAACTTTACAGTCTGAGTGGGCGGGCTTAGGTGTAAAACTAAATATTGCCGGAGTTGAGCTTACCACTCAAGTGGAAAGATTCAAAGCTAATGAGTTCGATATGAATTTCTATAGTAACTTTGGTGCTCCATATGATCCGCATACTTTCGTAAACATGATGGCCACAGATGGATTTGGATTTAGAGAAGCGATTTCATCTTATCCTAACAAAGAAGAATTAATGAATCAAATAGCTGAAGTTCAACAAACAACGGATGAAAACGAGCGTCAGCAACTTTACACTGCAATTTTAGGCTCATTACAAGAACAAAGTGCCATTGTACCTATTTCGTATATTAAGAAAATAGCAATTTATCAAAAGGATGTTGCTGATTTTACATTCCCTGGTAACCGAGATGAACATCCATTTACAGGGATTAGCGTAAACGAGTAAGCGACAGGAGATGTTTTCATGGGTTCTTATGTCTTGAAACGAATAATGACAATCGTTCCAATCTTTCTTATTGCTACTCTGCTAACATTTGGAATGATTAACCTATCACCAGTGGATCCAGCTGAGGCATACTTCTCTGCAGCACATATCCAAGCGACAGATGAGATGCTAGAACAAAAAAGACATGAGTTCGGCTTAGATCAACCTCTTCTAATCCAGTATGTGAACGCCCTTATTAAGATATGCCAACTTGATTTTGGGATATCTTATGTTACGAATCAACCTGTATGGGAAGAGATTTCTTCGCGAATACCTGCAACTATTCAGTTAACATTAGGCAGTCTATTGATTGCAATTTTAGTGAGTGTCCCTTTGGGGTTTTTAGCAGGTATAAAGAAGAATAGTGGCATAGATCATTTTAGTCGATTCCTCTCTTTTATAGGGGCATCGATACCATCATTTTGGCTTGGATATTTATTCATTTTTTTCTTTTCTGTAAAACTAGACCTGTTCCCAGTAGAGGGTACGGGAACCTGGAGACATTTAATTTTACCTTCAGTCACATTGGCTTTCCCTTTAATAGCTTTATATACTCGCCTGTTACGTACGAGTGTTCTGGAAAATTCACAAGAGTCATATGTACTTTTTGCGCGGACGAGAGGTATTCATGAAAAAATCATAATGGGAAAGCATGTATTAAGAATTGCCATTTCTCCTATGATTACTGGTCTTGGAATGAATTTAGGAAACTTAATGACTGGAGCTATTATTGTAGAGGCAGTCTTTTCGTGGCCAGGGTTTGGACGGTATTTTATTGAGGCTATTTTTAACCGTGATGTTCCTGTTATCCAAGGCTATGTGGTATTAGCAGCGGGAGTATTTCTTATAAGCAACTTAATTGTTGACCTTATCCAAATGTATTTAGACCCTCGTATTTCCAGAAAAGGAAGGCAGTATCAATGATAGCAATATTTCGTGGTATATTAAAAAGTCAAAAAATGATTGTCACATGTTTCCTAATACTGTGCATATTACTTTTGATCTCAATATTCGCTCCGTGGCTGGCACCTAACGACCCTATCGCTATCAATTTAACTCATAAACTACAGCCACCTTCTTTGGATTACCCATTAGGAACAGACCATTTAGGTCGATGTATGTTTTCTCGTATCCTATTTGGGGCAAGAATTTCGCTGGGATTTGCTTTCCTAATTTTTATTTCAGCTTTAAGTATGGGTTTATTAATTGGTATCATATCTGGATATATAGGTGGTTGGGTTGATCAATTGTTAATGAGAATCGGTGATGGCCTGATGGCGATTCCAAGTCTTTTGTTTGTTCTTGGATTTGTTGGAATTTGGGGAGCGGGTCTTAAACAAGTTATTTTAGGATTAATCCTCGTACAATGGGTTTATTATGCAAGGGTAATCCGGGGAATGGTTCTAAGCCTGAAGGAACAGAACTATATTACCGCAGCTAAAATCAGTGGTTCTTCTACATGGATTATTATGAAGAAACATATTATTCCTAATGTTCTCCCATCACTAGCGGTAATGGGAACATTAGAAATGGGTTGGGCGATTATGAATTTATCATCCATGTCCTTCTTAGGCTTAGGTGTGCAACCCCCTACACCGGAGTGGGGGGCGATGATTCATGAAGGGAAATCATATATCAGAACGAATCCAACATTAATGATTTATCCGGGTTTAATGATCATGCTAGTCGTTGTGACGTTTAATTTATTAGGTGAATCACTATCAGAACGTTTTGGGGTTAAACGCCGCTAATGAAAAAGGACTGTTGAATAATGGATGTAAATGAGCGAGACATTTTAAATGTTAAAGACTTACATGTACAAGTAACAACTGAAGTAGGTTTTTCCACACTTGTTCAGGATATAAATTTTGGAATAAAAAAAGGAAGGATTCTTGGGCTTGTTGGGGAAAGTGGCAGTGGTAAAACGGTTACAAGTATGTCCATTCTGCAGCTGCATGACAAGAAAAAAATGGATATTAGAGGGAGTATTACATTACAAGGCAAGGAGTTGAATGGTCTCGAAAACAAAGAAATGCGGAAAATTAGAGGGAAGGATATTGCTTTTATTATGCAAAATCCAATGAATGCTTTTACACCAGTTTTTACGATTGGTCATCAATTTGTTGAAACCATCAGATCTCATACCACGTTAAAGAAAAAGCAAGCAAAAGAGCTTGCGATTGATGTAATGAAAAGTATAAATTTACCAGATTCTGATAAAATATTAAAAAACTATCCTTTTGAATTAAGTGGAGGTATGCTTCAACGTGTGATGATTGCAATGGCTGCATGCTTAAACCCTTCCGTTATAATCGCGGATGAGCCAACTACTGCATTAGATCTTCATAGCCAATCATTAGTACTCCGTCTATTAGATAAAGTTCGTTCTGAATATGGTACATCTATTCTGCTCATTTCCCATGATCTTGGCGTTATTTCGGAAATGGCGGATGATGTAATCGTTATGCAACACGGGCGAATAGTGGAAGCTGCAAATGTGTTAGAATTGTTTGATAATCCACAACATGAGTACACCAAGAAGTTGCTGAGGACAAGACCGACCTTATATTCCCAGAAACAGTCCTATACCTATATGTTATGATAGGCCCATTGAATCTTCCAAGGGGTGAAACCATTGAGCTTGCTACAGGTAAAACAAGTTAGTCTTAGCTTTAATTCTAAGAAGTTTTTTATAGGAAAAGATCTATCAAAAAAAGTTCTTAATGATATTTCCTTTACTATTGAAGAGGGAACATGTTTAGGTTTAATTGGAACCAGTGGAGCCGGTAAAAGTACCTTAGGAAGAGTAATTCTCGGGATTCAGCGTCCACAGCAAGGCCAGGTTTTGTTTCAAGGATATGACATATATAATTCGGATAAAGCTACCCAACATAATATACGCCGCGACCTCCAAGTTGTATTTCAGGACTCATACTCAGCTGTTAATCCCCGAATGACCGCTGAACGTATTATCAGCGAGCCGTTGGAGAACTATGGAAAACTAACCAAAGGAGAATTAAGAAGAACAGTTTGTGAGCTATTAGAAAGAGTAGGATTAAGCGAAAAGGATTTAAAAAAATACCCGCACCAATTTAGCGGAGGACAATTGCAAAGGATAAATATTGCTAGAGCAATCGCTCTTAAACCGAAGTTAGTCGTTCTAGACGAATCAGTTAGTAGTTTAGATATGGTTACACAAAGCTTAATTTTAGAACTATTAAGCGAGTTAAAAGATGACTTCGGCTTATCTTATCTTTTTATTACACATGATATTAAAGCAGCCTATTCGATTTCTGATAAAATTGGTGTACTTGAAAAAGGGGAATTGATTGAGCGTTACGATTCAAAAGACCAATTTTTTTCATCAAAACACCCTATAGTTAAACGATTAAGAGACTGCATCCTTGCAGAACATCCACGCTTTCGTACACTTACAACGGGCAAACTGGGTTAACATAAACAGAATATAAGCTTCGTGAAGTCAGTAAATAAAACATAAAGTTTGATGCCAAAGACTGCTCCAAAATATCCAAATGAAAAATTCCGTCATTATATCCTCGAAGCAATAAGCAGATGTATTCCACGAGATGAAGATCTATCTTTAGATGAAAGAGGATGGGTGAAATTTATGGATAAGGACAGGGAAACCTGTCTTTTTCTGCATTTTTAAAGAAATTATACTTAAGCTATTAAGTACTAATTATCTCATTACTTGTTTTGTTAGGATGTATAGGAGTACTTTTAAGCAGGAATATTTTATGATGGGATAGAAAATCTTCGGATCTTATGGATGCAATCCAAAAAATCGAGATATAAAAATGGATAACGTTTAGAATTGATTAAAATTTGCTCAGGTTGTAGGTCTTGGAAATTCCAAATTTAAACACCTTCAATTGATTAAGTTATGGATAAAGCAGGAGGAATTTATGAAATTGGCAACAGATTCAATGGTCTTAAATAATACTACATCATCCTGTAGCCACAGAGAATATTTAGTGTTGGCCATTCCACTCATTATATCAGGCATTTCAACACCTATTTTAGGGGCAGTTGATACTGCAGTTGTTGGAAGGATTCCCGACCCGGCTTCAATAGGTGGTGTTGCCATTGGGGCCGTTATCTTTAATACAATGTATTGGCTGCTTGGATTCCTGCGAGTGAGTACAAGTGGATTTACTGCTCAGGCAGAAGGAGCAAATAATCAAAATGAAATGGTATTATCCTTACTTAGACCAATGATTTTAGCTATTTTGTTTGGCTTGTTTTTTATCATTTTACAGGGTCCTATTTTGGCCATTGCCTTATCATTAATTGGAGGAAGTGAAGCGGTATCATTCTTTGCATCCTCCTATTTTTCTGTTCGAATCTGGGGAGCACCGTTTATTCTGCTTAGCTACGTGATTATTGGTTGGCTTATTGGAATGGGAAAGGTGCGTTTAGCTTTGGCTACTCAAATATGGATGAATGCCTTAAACATTATATTAGACCTTGTTTTTGTTTTAGAGTTAGGAATGGGAGTTAAGGGCGTTGCTTTTGCTACTCTTATAGCTGAGATTAGTGCTGTTGTGTTAGGAGCATGGCTTCTTTACTTGACCAATAGAGAGAAACTAGCCAATATAAAGTTATCAATGCTGCTAGAAACTGGACCAATTCTAAAAATGATGAAAGTGAACCGAGATTTATTTCTAAGGACTGTATGTTTGCTCACGATGACCTTAATTTTTACTTCTATAGGTGCAAGTATGGGCGAAGTTACGTTAGCAGCCAATGCCATCTTACTACAAATTCACTATATAATAGCTTATTTATTTGGCGGTTTCGCGAATGCTTCTAGTATATTGGTCGGCAGAGCTATAGGTGGGGTTAATTTTTTTCTTTATAAGCGTGCGTATACTCTTTCCGCTCAATGGGGATTAGGCTCGGCCATTCTTTTGAGTTTAAGCGTACTTATTTTCGGAGAAAGTATAATCGCCTCATTTACGACAATTACAGAAGTAAAAGCTATGTCAGAAGACTTTCTGGTATGGATGCTTGTGTTTCCTATCTTTGGTTTCTGGGGTTTGCAGCTAGAAGGAATTTTTTCTGGTGCTACTGAAGCAAAGTCTATCCGGGATTCCATTGGTTTATCATTGATTATTTTTTTAATTGCACTTTGGGTGCTTGTACCGCATTATGAAAACCACGGATTATGGATCGCGTTTGTCGTATTTAGTTTATTTCGGTCTTTCTTTTTATCGTTATTTATTCCCAAATTAACTCGTAAAAAATTTACTAACAAAAAATAAACTCTAGAATTCGACTACCTTAGTATAACGCTTATAAAATACTAACATTTTGCTAACGCAATCCACTGAAAAAGTAGTAATATGTTATAGATGTTACAGATGAAATATGGAAAAATCTTGAGCTGCCGCACCCTGCCACACACCACGTTTAAGATATTCACACTCTCACCTTAGGGGTAGTATGGTGTAATTTAAAGCGTTGAACCCAACGTTTTAAAGCATCATCCGCTAGGACATAGGTACAGGTTTTCTGTCCCGCTGATCCCCAAACTGCTTATAACAAACAAAAAGGAATTCCTATTCGGGAATTCCTTTTTTTATTATTCTTTGTCCTGACCCCCGCCAAAAGTTTCGGGAATCATCGTGAAGCCTTCAATCACGGTATCTTCTTCCACTTCGATCATCAGGTAGCGCTTGCCGTCAAAATGGATTTGTTTGACATATCGAAGATCTTGCGGGCAGATGGATATGTTGGCTGCCTTCGTGCTGATTTTTATTGATTTTGAATTAAATTTGGGCAGGACGCTGCTTGCCTTTATTTCATATTTGTCATCGTCGATGATTTTTTGATAAGCGGATTGGATCCTTTCTGAATCAATATCTTCGAGTCCGCTCACCTTTAAAACACGTTCTACGTCTTTGGAATCCAGCTTAGGCGGTTCATCCTCTTCGTTTTCCACGATCATCCGGTTAATCTCTTCATATACGCTGGAAAGTGTTGATGTGCTTAGCTGATCTCCTGTTACGTCTTTAATAATTTCCTCAAAAACGATTTTATCATCCTGCGCCGTCATCGTTTCTTCTCCGTTTAAAATGTCCTCTATGAACTGGTGGTCGGGCTCATGAACCTTGCCTGCTGAATACAAGACGTGATTGACATCAGCAGCATGATCGGTGAAGCATGGAAATAGGAACCCTGAAATGGGAGCCTTGAGGTTGATAATCGGATCAACGGTAAAATGATATTTAAATTCCTTTTCGACATAGTCAAAAAGCAGTTCTTTCTTCGGTTCTTGCGTGTTATTTATGCTGCAAAGAATAAAGGGATGAGAATAAACGGTATCCCGTTCACTTTCCTCGGCTTCTGCATTGCGGCGTTTCATTGGCTTAAGATACTCCCCGCGAATGAACGTAACGACAATATCCTTTTCATATTGCCGGATTCCCAGCATTTTGCCGACAATCTGAAGCATTAGTTCTGTCCAGCCTTCAGCATCACTGCTTAGCAAACCTTGATGCAGGATGAGCTGGCTGCTGTTTTCGGCATCCCTCTGAAACTTTAATTCAAAGAGCTTTTCATCCAATTGGCCGCCAAGCAGCTTTTTGAAGTTATCCATAAATAGCTCCTGCTGATCCTGGTCCAGCATTTCAAAAGGCTGGCTCTCATAATGATAAATCTCGCTTGATTCCTTCATAATATAGACATTAAAAATATCTGAGATCTTTAGTAAGTCATTATTTAACTTAAATTGTTTCCGAATCTGTGCGATGTCTTTTTTGTTCACGGTTAAAATCCACTCCTAAGCTGCCCAATATGCATATTTACTAGAATAACAAAATACATCAGCTCTATAAATTATTAATCCCTTTTATTTTCGCTTTTTTGAAAAGGGATTTATGAATTAGAGCATGAAGTTGATTTTTACCGGCCGAAGTTTGCGCTGGCGGGTGAATGAGGGATACTGATATTTTGTTGGCATAAAGGTTTTTAATTGAGGCTTCTCATAAGTTAACTAAATTTATGGGAACCTTTTTAATTTCTTTAACATGGGGAACATACTCTTTGGAATGAAATTGGATATACGGATAAAAAATACAAGTATCGACAAAAAATGGCAAGTTCTTTATAATAGTATAGTAAAATGTAATCGTGAAATTAGTCCTACTTAATAAAATTGAAAAAGGCAAACTTATCGAAAGGTAAGGACGCAAAGCTACGAGTCTAAAATCCTCCAGGGTAATGACAGTCGGGTTGCCAAGGATAATAACGAACGTTTATTTGGCTATCCCCTATCTATTTGGGGGTAGTCTTTTTTTTGGACCCCTTTAAACAGGGGCAAAAAAATGATGGAGAATACAGGAAAAGGAGATCAGCGATGATAGTTGTAGATAAGAAAAAATACAAAATGGCCATTAATGAGGCCGCAAAGGAAGTTCATGTACAGGTTCATGGGTTAATGAGAGAGGAGGATGCGGAAGGTTATATGATAGATTTACAGGATACGATTAATAAGGTATCAAGGCAAAGTTATACATTTGTTGTAGACGGGACCCATCAAACACCTGTCCCATCAAAGGTGGTTCCACAGCTTGAACAGACAATGCAATTTTATTCTTCATTGGGATTTAAGGATATTCTTGTTGTAAAACCATCATCTAAAATTGCGCAGGTGCAAATCAGGAATGCACTTGAGAGAATTGAGTTCTCAGGTACGTTTGTTGATAAAGTGCCTCATGGCATCTAATGTTCGTGACTATGATTAGGGAATCATTATTTTACATTTGAAAGGGAGTAAAGAAGTGCAAACAACACTAGAGCTATATACATATGAAATTATAACGAAGGATCAGCCAGAGTTAATTGTGAAAGCAGCTGATTGTCTGGCCCGTACGTTCATAGGAGTGGAGGTTGCAGGGAAATGGGTTCAGGAGCCAATGGTAGGTCAACTGAATATAGGCTATGAGGATTTCTATCAGTTTACCAAGGATTATTTAGACTCTAAGATTGAACAGGGATATTGCGCAGTTGCACAGGATGCTAATCATAAAGTTGTTGGTGTGCTTGCGGGAGATACAAATGCACCTGAGATAATTGGGGAAGACATATTTGAAGGTTCTTTTTATGATATGAATGTAATTCTGCGTGTTTTGGAAGATGTAGATAAACGTTTCATGGAAGATTATAAAAAACAGAATGGACATGAAATCAAGGATGGAGAACTATTACACCTTTTCATGTTAGGCGTAATGGCTGAACATAATCGTCATGAAATTATTCAGGAACTGGGAAATAGATTAATCGCAAAAGCATCATCCCAAGGATTAAAGGCTGTTTTAGGTGAAGCAACCAACCCTAAATCAATACGGGTCATGGAAAAATATCATAATATGAAAAAATATATAGATACAGAAGGAAATTATATTGTCCATAAATATCAGGATAATCATAAGTTGAGCGGTATTCCTGAAAATGTAGCGGATGGTACATATATCCTTATAAAAGAGCTTTAAATATACACACTGAAGTTTAATTCAATTAAATAGATGTAAGGGGATTTACTTAAAATGGAAGCGATTATGCTAGGCATCATTATTATCTTAATGGGAGTATCGGTGTTTTTTGCCTACCGGTATTTTTCGTTAAAGCACCATCTTCATATTCATAAAGAAATAATAAATGGAATGGAAGAATTATCAGCGGGCAATATTGCAAACAAAGTTGATGAACGAAGCTCTAAACATACTGCATTTAATGGGCTAATCGACTATTTTGGCCTTGTAAGGGAAAAGTTTTTTTCCTATTCAAAAGATGTTCATGAAAAAGGTGAAAATCTTACTGAAGTCGGTGAATATGCTTCTGAGAAAGCGGATATTGTTAGAGCGGCAATTGATGAGGTAGGCAGAGGGTTGACGAAACAATTGGCAGCTACAGAAGAAAGTGCTGCATCTATGGAGGAAATGACACAGGCTATCGAAGATCTATCCGTGAGATCCCTTCAGATTTCAGAACAATCGAATACTACCTTAGAACTGACGCAGGACGGAAACGAGAAGCTAAAGGATTCTTTAGATAAAATGAATCAGTTTAATCAAACGGTAAATATAACATTTGATGCCATAAATAAACTCGGAGAAAAGTCTCATGAAATCGGCACGATAGTAAAAGTGATTACAGGGATTTCAGAACAAATTAATTTATTGGCATTGAATGCGGCCATAGAAGCGGCCCGTGCGGGAGAGCATGGCAAGGGATTTGCGGTCGTTGCTGATGAGGTTCGAAAATTGGCCGAACAATCACGGCAGTCCTCCTCTGAAGTATCAAACATTGTAAAGAATATACAGGAAGAAACTGAAGTAGTTGTGAACTCCATGCAGCAGGGAACAGAGGAATTGAAAGATACAAATACCACTCTTGTAGAAGTTGGGGCCATGTTCAAACAAATTCTGGCTACTACAAAAATTATTGCTGAAAATAATGAAAACTCTTCTGCGAGTACACAGGAATTATCCTCTGCTTCACAGCAGATCATGGCAACAATTGTTGAGATTGCCTCAATCTCAAGGGAATCTGTTGAAATGTTTGAGGAGCTACTCGAAATTAGTGATGATGAACTATCTGCAATGCAAAAACTCGTTCAGGTAGCAAAAAACCTTGTTGAGCTGACAAATGATGTAAACAAATTAATATTTGCATGGAATCATGGTGCTGAAACAGAGGCAGCTCAGGATCAAATTGCTGATAAAAAGGTCAGTGCAGCAGTATAAAGATCCTTACCTTGCTGGCTGATTAATATAAAGGTGCTTCTTTCAGGTAAATGCAGCTTGTGGGAAGCTTCCCTTTGATGCCCGAATTAGTCCTTATAAAAGAAAGGATCAATAAATATTACAGTATCCCTTCTATTTAATAGGGAATATTTCTATGGCAGCCAGGTTGCCAAAAGGCTTAATTAGGCACTGATTTGTCCACCTGTGTGGACTTTTTTATTGGATCTTTAGATAAAACTGCTTCAAGAAAAAGCATCCAGGAGGTACAGGATGAAGGAAATACAAAAGTTATTTCCCAGCATGGATGGGAATGAACTCCAAAGAGAGGAATTATTGTCTTACTTTAAGACGATCTTAACGAAAATAGATGAGTTAAAGGATCCCAACAAACTAACACTGGGAATAATGCCCGAATACACAGAGGATTACTATAATCGTATCATTGAAAAGGCCGATGTTCCGAAAAAGGGTGTGCCGATGGAGGAAGTGATTCAGGAGCTTCTTAAATTGGCAGAAGGACACCGCTACGTCAATCGAAATTATGTAGCCAACGCAGCGCCCCTTCCGAATATAGCCAGTATGATCGGGAACTTAGTAATGGTCCTGGTCAATGGGAACAATCTTTGGGATGTGGAAGGACCGGCTGCGGCTGCAGCAGAAATCGAAATAACCAGTATGCTATCCAAATTAATCGGATACGATGAGAGCATTAGTGCAGGGTATACAACCTGGGGAGGACAAGGCGCTGTTTTTAATTCTTTGCGACTTGCCATTGCACGGTACGCACCGTCTTCAAATGAAAATGGTGTACCGCAAAATCTCTATTGCTTCTGTTCAGAGCTATCACACTATAGTCTGTATAAGTCTGTAGAAGCTGCAGGGATTGGCGTGAAAAACATGATTCGGGTAAAAGCGAATGCTGATCATTCTATGAATCTCGACGATTTAAAAGAGAAAATGGCGCTTGTTATTGGCAATGGCGGTGTTCCTCTTTATGTACTTGCCACAATGGGAACGACTGATACATTTGGGGTTGATGACATTGAGGGGATTAAGCGGATAGCAGAAGACTTGGAACGCACCCATGGCGTATTTCCGATCTATATCCATGCAGATTCGGCCATGGGCGGCATGTATACCTTCTTTAACCATTACGATTTTGAAAGCAACCCTCTGAGATTTGAAGACAATGTTAAGAAGGTTTTAAGATCCTATCAGCATAAGTTCAAACAGATAAAGCTTGCAGATAGTATGGTCTTTGATTTCCATAAGCTTGGACAAACCCCATATATCACAAGTTTATTTTTAATTAAAAACAGAGAATATCTTAAGTATGTAGACTTAGATGCAGAGGAAACGCCTTATGTTGGGAACCGTGGATATGGCAGCTATCATACAGGCTTCACACTGGAATGCTCGCGGATGGGAAGTGCTTTGGCGATTTATGCATCGTTATTAGCATTTGGAATGGAAGGCTATCAAGAGCTTTTGGCCAACTATATCCGTGTCAATATTGCATTTAGAGAGATGTTAACAAGAGAAGTTTCGAATGTGGCAGTAACGAATGAAATTTCTCCTATTACAACATTCCGTTTTTA
Organism: Cytobacillus sp. BC1816; assembly: GCF_051353635.1. Classification (NCBI taxonomy): domain Bacteria; kingdom Bacillati; phylum Bacillota; class Bacilli; order Caryophanales; family Bacillaceae; genus Cytobacillus; species Cytobacillus sp. BC1816. Next base: position 298,446 of record NZ_CP195611.1, read on the forward strand.
CCCTGAAAAGACAGAATGGGATAATGAATTGAACGGACACTTACCTGTGGAAGAAATAATGGAAATTAATCAATTTAATGACGAGTTTGCTGAGGTAATTGGTGCTGAACGAGATACTGTCTTTTTTGGAAATACAAAAAAGCAGCGATTCGTGGAAGCGGCAGACTCAAACAAGCAGCTGCCAGTGTACGCACATAAATTTTTCACGATCTCTCCCTACACTACGATAGAAGAGGTCGACCGTTATGTCGGATTCTTAAAAGAACACTTGGAGCTTTTCCTGAAAATGAGAAATCGTAAGTATAGTATTATAGGTTCCTAATGAAGTAAATCCAGCATTTGGCTGGAAAGTATTTATGGAGGCTTCTCATAATCTGATTGTGGGAAGCTTCTTCTATGTTTAATTGTAATGTACCGCTACCTGCTTACGGAATTCTTCTGCCAGTTTCTCCATGTATCCCCCTGGAAAGCAGCCGATCCGATTCATCTAAGAATTGCACGGATTGTCTGTATTATTATTAAAGGATTATGAAGATGATGAAACTGTGGTTTACAAATTCGGACCTAATGAAGAGATTATGGGGAAAATTGAGTTAAATAAAACAACCAGGAAGTTTTCAGAGTTAGAAAGTTTACCAGATCAAAATATTCCCTCTAAGTTTTATTTTGATCGAGCTGCTCAAAGATTGGCAGTTTGCCTTGTAAGAGAAGGTGGCATATTTCCAGAAAAAACAGCTTTTGAGTCATAGTAGTTTCAAATAAGGCCTTGACGGGTAGATGCCTTTCAAGGTTCTTTGTTCAATAGTAGAGGAGTAGCCTTCTTTCTCCCCAACATTCCCCCTCCATATGTAGTGAATTTGCCCAAGCCAAACCCACTTCCACGCATATAAAGTAGTGTAAGCATATATAGAGGAAATGGAGGTATAAACGGATGTACCGTTATAGAGGCCATTATCAGCCGCAGGATCAGCGGTTTTTTGGATTCTTTGGTCTGCCCTTTTTAGGCGGGTTAGCAGGAGGTTTATTGGGCACTGCCTTATTCTACCCGCGTCCATATTATTGGTATCCTCCACCGCCGCCGCTTTATTACCCGCGACCTTGCTGTGGACCAGGATTCGGATACCCTTATTAATAAATATCAGGGGAAGCTCATAAAAGGGGCATCCCCTTTTTGAATTCGGTAAAAATCTTCCTGCTGAATTCAGGAGCAATAAGAGGTTCATAAGTAAATGAGGAAGGCCGGCGGCATGCCTTGGCTGAGATGCTTGAAAAGGCATAAGGCGAATCAGATTAATAACGCAAGTTTGTGTAACAGCATTAATGAAGTAAGATTTTTTATAAAAATAAATGTGAGTGGCTCTCATACATGATGAAAGTCTTAGCAAATAAGGAAAATGTAGGATATTTATTATTCAGAATATTAATTCTTTTAGCAGATTTACATCCTCCTGTGGAAAAGGCATGATATAAATAATTCGGATATCGAATTAATAGATTAGGGGAGGCTAAAACATGAAGAAAAGGTCATTATGGAAAGTACTTAGTTCAGCAGCACTGGCAGCTTCGATTCTCGTACCCCAAGTAGGGTTTGCTGAGGGTGCAAAGCCTGTGACAGAAGAAAATGTATCAATTAATGGTTTTGTTGATTATGAAGAATTAAAGAGTAAGTTAAGCCAAATTGAAAAATCATCGAACGGCCTGGTTCAGGTTGAATCAGCGGGAAAAACGAATCAGGGGAGAGATATCTTTACAGCACGAGTGGGCCATGGAGATAAGGTGGTACTGGTGCAGAGCGAAATTCATGGCAATGAAAAGACCGGCACTGTTGCGCTGCTGAATATTCTTCAATATTTAGGTTCAAGTCAATCACCAGAAGCGAAAAGGATTAGAGAAGAATTAACGATTGTCGCAATCCCGATGATGAATGCCGATGGTTCTGAATTGGACAGGCGCGGCAATGTGATGACCTGGGCAGAAGTTCAGGAACAGTTTCCTCAATTACATAATGCGCAGCCAACCTGGAATTATTACACACGCAGTCTTCAGGGAGATGACTATTCTGCAGCTCCAGGATTCGATGTAAACCGTGACTTTAACCCTGACTTGAACTATGTTCCGAAGGCGGAGGACTTCCCTGGCAATTCCAGTACTCCAGGCTGGTATATTACACCTGAATCCCAAACAGTCCGGGATGTATATAAGGGTCTGCAAGAGGAATTTGGCAAGGTTGAAGTCTTTTTAGATCTTCATCACCAAAATTTCTATAAGATTGAAGGAACAGATGAAGATGTAACAATGTCCATTTCAGCAGACTTTGTTCCGGACCCAAGTTCTCCAGAGGGGGCAAAATATAGCCAATATGCGGAGAATTATCGCTTTGATTTTTCACGACAGTTAAACGTTGAACTATATGATGCACTTCAGGAAAAAGGAAATTCAGTGTTTACCAATATTTCTTTATATGACCAGGACTTAGACTTGCCTGGAACTGCATTGGGCTCCTTTGCCTTGAACGGTAGCGGGGTTGTCCTATTTGAAATAAAAGGGCAGACACATAACTATGGACAAAAGATGAAAGGCCAGCTGGTTAAGACAGTAGAAACAGGTGTCATGGGGGTAATCAATGGCGTGGCAGATGGCAGTGTGTATGATTTGAATCCGGAAGAATATAACGAAATCCCTAACAGAGTGCCAATTCGTTAACTGAGTCAATAGAAGCTGATTCCCAATGGGAATCAGCTTTATTCTTACTGCAGATGATCTGGTACACTCTCAGTAGTTTCTTCTGCCACTTCTGTAAAAATGTCCTCTTCGTTTTCGGAAAGCATATGGACAGAGAAGCCCTTGGCAAAGGCAGGTTCGAGCAAATGAATCAGCTGCTGGACATCAGCCTGCAGCTGCAGGAATTCCTTTTTCGTCACTGGCTGGGCCTCTTCCTTTAATTCATAGCCAACCTGACCGTTGGGCTCCAGAGTCGCCCATTTTACATCGCTGATGACAGCAACATTATGCTGGCGAAGCTTCATTTCTAGCTGATCCACAGTAAATCGCAGTTTTCTCAGGTTTTGTTCATTTAATTTTCCATCTTCTATAATCATTTTGGATTGCCCAGTGATAAACTTCTCGAATTTGTCTGATTTCATTTGCGCATATTCCATGATAATTAAGGTAAGGACAAGGATGAGTCCTACAGCAAGAGTAGTCCAAATGCTTTCCCCTGAAACCGGTTCAATTAATAGGGAACCTATGCCAATCATAATCACTACTTGAGCTAATGTCATCTGTGAAATAGACTTTCTGCCAGCGATCCTTAATAACAGCGTGCCCCCGATGACGACAAGGATTGAGTTCCAAATCCAATCGAATTCCACTCTTATCCCTCCCTATATTTTATTATAGTCTTTCGCAAATAGAGTCTTCTAAAACTGCTAATGTCAATTTATCTAACGAAAAGTGGGATTAGCTATTGTTCCGTTCATATTAAACGTGTTAGTATCAAAATATTATAAAAATTTTAAAAACTACATAATTGTCGGGGGGAATTTGTGATGAAGAAGATGTTAGCCATCCTAGCAAGCAGTGCATTACTTATGCTTGCTGCCTGTGGATCAGGAAATGAGGAAACCAGCGGGGAAGCGTCAGAAAAGAAAACCGTAAAAATCGGGATCACGCAAATTGTAGAGCATCCATCATTGGATTCTGCAAGAGAGGGGTTTATTGCCGCACTGAAAGATGCAGGCTATGAAGAAGGAAAAAATCTTAAAATTGACTTCCAGAACGCCCAGGGGGATATGAACAATAATATGTCCATTGCTCAGAACCTGGTTGCAGACAAGAATGATTTGATCCTGGCGATTGCTACTGCGAGTGCACAATCGGTTGTGCAATCCACGAAGGATATACCAATCCTATTTACTGCCATCACTGACCCTGTTGGAGCTGAGCTTGTGGAAAGCATGGAAAAACCAGGCGGGAATGCAACGGGTACATCTGATACACATCCGGATGCCATTAAAAAAACGATTGACTCCATTAAAACATTTGTACCGGAAGCTAAGAAGGTCGGCATCATCTACAATGACGGGGAGCCAAACTCAGTAGTTAATGTTAAGCATGCGAAAGAAGCCATCGAGGCAGCAGGGCTTGAAGCAGTTGAAACGACTATTTCAACAAGCTCCGAGGTAAAGCAGGCTGCTGAATCCTTAGTAGGCCGTGCTGATGTGTTCTACATTCCTAAGGACAATACCGTTGTATCTGCCCTTGAATCTGTTCTGAACGTAGCCAATGAGAAAGACATTCCAGCCTTTGTTGGAGAAAGTGATTCGGTTAAACGGGGCGGATTTGCTTCATATGGTTTTGAGTATCATGATCTTGGATACTCTACTGGCCAAATGGCTGTTGATATCCTTGAAGGCAAAAAGCCTGGTGAGATTCCTGTAGGCTACCCTGAAAGTCTTGAGCTGGTGATTAACAAAAAAGCAGCTGAGGAGCAGGGAGTTGAATTGACGGATGAGATGCTAAAGGATGCTAAGGTGGTTGGGGAATAAATAGTTTGTTAAGAGATACAGCGATTCGGCTGTATCTTTTTTTGCTTAAAGAACCCGGAAATTTTTTCTTGAAAATGATTCAAAAGAACTACAAAACCTAGAATGGTGATTGAAGGAAAAAAAGGGGCTCAAAAAAGTTTAATTAAAATATAAATAATAGGGTAATTTTACCTATTAAATACAATAAGGGGTTTATAGATTAATAGGAATAAAACCACAGACATAATTCGACAAGGCTATATAAGCGATTTGACGAGTTTTGACTGCCATGATAGTAATAAAAAGGAAGAAAATTTGTATTTTTAAAATGAGTGAATAACAAAAAATAGAAAAAACCCATGAAAAAAATACCAATTTAGGTTTAAGTATTTCAAAATTGGGTATTGATGGGTATAAATAACTGTTTTGTTATTTTTTTTCAAGTAAGTAATTGACCTTTTAATTGTGTATTTTTACAATAATAGTAACCTATTGAAAAGGAGAGATTTGAATGTCAGGAGTTATTCGCGTTACACCAGCAGAATTAGTAGGCATGTCTAACCGTTATAATGGAGAAAGCAGCCAGGTTGGGGATCAGATTGTCCGTTTGGATAATATGATTCGTGAACTGGAAGGTGCATGGGAAGGGGAAGCAAGCAGAGCGTTTGCTGAACAATACCAATCTTTAAGACCTTCATTTGTTCAAATGCAGCAATTATTAGAGGATATCTCTGTTCAGCTTAATAATACTGCAAGAGCTCTTGAAGATGCTGATAACCAGATTGCTGGCCAAATCCGCGGTTAATTTCATCTGAAACAATAAGTGGAGAAGGAGCGCTACATTCATCAGATGAAAAGCGCTCTTTTTTTATGGGGTGTTGAATATGTACATAGAATTAACAATCGATCTGAAAAATTATGAAGTTGAACCTTTTGATCTCCGTCTATCTAACTATCACTCTGTTAAAAAAGTAGTTGATATTGTTTGGCAAGCTAAGTCGATTCCTCAGCCGCCCCGGGAAGGCTATTGGGTCAGAATTCCTAACAAGCAAATGATTCTGTCAGGAAACGATAAGCTGGCAGATAGGGGGATTACCACTGGGGACCGTTTCGAAATTTTATAAAGGAGCATTAAAAAATGTCAGAAAAGAGTCAAACCTACCTTGAAGAGCAGCTTGAAGCGGTTGTCGAAACAGATCATCAATCCCTTACCATTCTTTTTCAAAGAGAGAAAATAAAAGCTGATGCTGCTGCGGAATTGGAATTGCTCAAAGCAATGGATTCAGCTATAAAAAGGGATGTCCATTTAACAGAGGATGAACTGCGCCTCGTCCTGCAAATTCCCTCAAATTATTTAACCTTTTCCAAATTAAAAAAGAAAGACCAAAGAAGCAGATGGATCTTTTCTTCACAGCTCCTCAAGCTTGTGAAAAGTCATCCATATTCCAGACTGCATCTTATTGTTTGTCCGGAAAATATAGTGGCTGATGAAAGCCTGTCGCCGCATTTGCTTCATTATGGTGTGAAAGAAAGCCTTCCGCCTTATGAAGCCAATCAGGAAAAACTCTGGATGGAATTGAAAGCGACCATTGCAGCTGCTGTAGATGGAAAGCATTCCTTCAGGGATTATCTTAGACTCCATGAAACCATTGAACTGTCGCCTGCGGCGGCAAGTGTGATCAAAGCCAAGGATGAAAATGAATTGTCAGAAGTCATCCGGACTAATATTGAAATGCTTGAAAAGAAAGATAAGGAATATGTTAAGGTTCCGCAAAAAAAATGGAAAGCCACAAGGTATTCTGCTTGGGGGCTGCTGATTGCTTTATTGCCTTTCCTTGCTTTCAGTCTATATTCCCTTATCTTTACCCAGCCTAAACAGGCAGCATTTATTAATAGCCAGGAACACTTCTTGAAAAGCCAATATAGTGAAGTCGTATCTAAATTATCCAATTATGATATTGATCAGATGCCGCGAGTCGTGCAATACGAACTTGCCCAGTCCTACATAATAAATGAAGCATTGACAGAAGACCAAAAAGAGAATGTCCAAAATACCATCACCCTGCAGACGGATCCTCTTTACTATCATTACTGGATTCATATTGGGAGGGGAGATGCCAAGGAAGCTCTCGATATCTCCCGGGATCTTGAAGATAGAGACTTAATCCTATTTGCATTGCTAAAGTACCGTGAAGTTGTCAAAGCAGATGATAGCCTTGAATCCGATGAAAAACAGCAGAAAATTGACGAAATCCAAGCTGAGATCGATGAGTATATAGAGGAACAGAAAGCTCAGGAGGAAGAGGAGCAGCGTCTTCAGGAAGAGCAAAGCAACAGCGGGGATAATGAACAGGCTGTAAAACAAGAGTCTGAACAGAAGGCTGCCGACGAGCAAAAGCCTGCAGATTCAAAGGCTGCTGAATCATCTGCTGAAAAGCCAGCCGATAAGAAGGAAGAGTCAGCAAACACAAAACCAAATTAAGATAGACAGGAGGTGGAGAGATGGAACAGTTTTGGTTGTTTTACAGCGATTACTGCCAGCAGCTGTCTATGCCATTTGAAAGAAGCGGCAGGATCACCATTGGCCCAGAGCTTGAGCAGCTGGTGACAATAAGAGATTTCCCTTTCACAAAAGGGGCTGTGTCAATAGAAAGGCACGACAGCTTCTATGAAGTGAGGCAAAATGAGTCGGTTCTCGGAAAGCTAAATGACGGGGAACCCTTCCAGCTAAAAGATGATGGGAAGACCCTGACGATACTCGTAACTTCTGAAAATATGAATAGCCAGACCTACTATGCTGGCTATCAAAAGCAAATAGAATTTTCCTCTGAAAACCCGGAAGCATCGATTTATAAAAAGAGCGGCATTTTAATGGATGCCAGCAATTCCTTCGAACTGATTAAGACAAATAACGGCTGGAGGGCAGAACCACAATCAGGACAGCTTTATGTAAACGGAAAAAGAGCTGAAGAGAGAGTTTTCCTTGAAATCGGAGATGTGCTGTTCTTCCCATTTATGTCTATTCGAATCCTGGAAGAGGACCTTTTCCAGATCGACAGCATTGAAAACTATGAATCTAAGCTTCCGATTACGATCAGGCCGCAATCAGAGATGGCAAAGAAATATCCGCTCTATCGCAGAACGCCAAGAATGATTTATGAGATGCCGGATGAAAAAGTTTCTCTATCCTTTCCGTCACAGGAGCCTGATGATTCTAATCGGGGGTTATGGATGATCATTATGCCGCCGCTGATTATGCTGATTGTGATGGGCATCGTGGCCCTAATTCAGCCAAGAGGAATTTTTATTATCATTTCAATGGTTATGTTCATGACCACGTTAGTCACATCTACCGTTCAATACTTTAAGGATAAAAGCAACCAAAAGAAGCGGAAAGAGCGCAGACATCGAGTGTATACTGCCTACCTGGAAGAGAAGCGGAAAGAGCTGCAGGTACTGTCTGACCAGCAGAAGCATGTTCTGGAATTCCACTTTCCTTCTTTTGAGAAAATGAAATATTTCACAAGCCATATATCTGACCGGATTTGGGAGAGGCCTCTTGAAAGTTTTGATTTTCTGCAGTTCAGGCTTGGAACCGGTAATGTGCCTGCGAGCTATGATGTTAAGGTCAGCTCAGGGGACATGGCTAACCGTGAAATTGATGACCTGCTTGAACAGTCACAGCAGATGGAAAAAGTTTATAAAGAGGTTAGAAATGTGCCTGTGGTGGCTGACCTTGCTAAGGGGCCAATCGGGCTGATCGGAAAAGAGTCGGTTGTTAAGAATGAAATACACCAGATCATTGGGCAGCTCGCCTTTTTCCACAGCTACCATGATGTGCGGTTTGTATTTATTTTTAATGAAAAGGAATATAAGAATTGGGAATGGCTGAAATGGCTTCCGCATTTCCAGATGCCGCATGCACATGCAAAAGGGCTGATATATAACGAACAAACGAGGGATCAGCTGTTATCTTCCATTTATGAAATCCTGCGAGAAAGGGATCTGGATGAAAATAAGGAAAAGCAGGTGTATTCTCCGCATCTGGTGTTTATCATTGCCAATCAGCAGCTGATTGCAGATCATGTGATTCTGGAATATTTGGAGGGCGGCCACTCCAACATGGGACTCTCCGTTATTTTTGCGGCTGATTCAAAAGAAAGCCTGCATGATAATATTCAAACACTTGTCAGATATGTCAATCAGGAAGAAGGAGACATTCTGATTCAGGACAAAAAGGCCGTGAACATCCCATTTAGGCTTGATGCTCATCAGAAGAAGGGGAATGAGGAATTTTCCCGTCTGTTAAGAACGCTTGATCATCAGGTTGGAATGACCAATTCCATTCCAAATAGCGTTTCGTTCCTGGAAATGATGAAAGTAAAGGAAGTAGGAAAGCTTCCAATCAAGCAGAATTGGCTCACAAAAGAGTCTTCCAGATCTTTGGCGGTACCAATTGGATTAAAAGGAAAGGAAGATCTGTCGCTTTTGAATCTTCATGAAAAAGCGCACGGCCCGCACGGACTGCTGGCTGGGACAACGGGATCGGGTAAGAGTGAATTCCTGCAGACCTATATTCTTTCACTTGCTGTTCACTTCCACCCCCATGAGGTCGCATTCCTGCTGATTGACTACAAAGGCGGGGGAATGGCCCAGCCGTTTAAGAACATGCCGCATCTGCTTGGAACAATTACGAATATTGAGGGAAGCAAAAACTTCAGTTCAAGAGCACTTGCCTCAATCAAAAGTGAATTAAAAAGACGGCAGAGGCTTTTTGATCAATACCAGGTGAATCACATCAATGATTACACAGACCTTTATAAAAACAAGATGGCGAAGGAACCGCTGCCGCATTTGTTTTTAATCTCCGATGAGTTTGCAGAGCTTAAGAGTGAAGAGCCGGAATTCATCAGGGAGCTTGTCAGTGCTGCACGAATTGGGCGAAGCCTGGGAGTGCATTTAATTCTGGCAACCCAAAAGCCAGGCGGTGTCATTGATGAACAGATCTGGAGCAATGCCCGGTTCCGGGTGGCTTTAAAGGTTCAGGATACAGATGACAGCCGGGAGATCATCAAAAACGGAGATGCAGCAGCTATTACCGTAACCGGACGCGGCTACCTGCAAGTCGGTAATAATGAAGTCTATGAGCTCTTCCAATCTGCATGGAGCGGAGCGCCATATTTGGATGACTCCTCAGAGACAGAGGATGAAATTGCAATCGTAACCGACTTGGGCCTTGTGCCATTATCGGATGTTAATTCACGCCAAGGAAAGAAAAAAGGCGGAAAAACAGAAATTGAAGCAGTGGTGGAGGAAATAGAAGCCACACAGTCTTCGATGGGCATTAAAAAGCTTAGAAGTCCGTGGCTTCCGCCTCTTGAAGGGCGTTTAAGCAGGAAGCTCCATCGCGCAGAAGAGAATTATGAGATTCATTTAGGCATGGTGGATGAGCCTGAGAAGCAGAGCCAGTATCCATTGAGCTATCAAATCATAGAGGATGGTAATGTGGGGGTATTTGGCTCCTCCGGTTATGGAAAATCCCATACGATTATGACAATGCTTCTTAGCATTGCCGAAAAGCGAACTCCTGAAGAAGCACATTATTATATTTTTGATTTTGGCAATGGCTCACTTCTTCCGCTAAGACAGCTTCCGCATACGGCCGACTTCTTCCTGATGGATGAAGAGCGCAAAATTGAAAAGTTCATGAATCTGATCAAGGATGAAATTGCCCGCAGGAAGCTATTGTTTCAGCAGCAGGAAGTCAGCGGAATTAAGATGTACAATTCGATGAGCAGTGAGAAATTGCCGCTCGTATATATCACATTTGATAACTTTGATTTAGTAAAAGAAGAAATGCAGGAGCTTGAAACGCAAATTAATCAGATTGCCAGGGACGGACAGTCACTCGGCATTTATATGATTTTTGCTGCGACGCGGATCAATTCGATCAGACAGTCGCTTATGAACAACCTCAAAACGAAGGTCGTCCATTATTTGATGGACAGCAGCGAGGCATACTCCGTACTGGGAAGAGTTCCGTTCGCACCTGAGCCTATACCGGGAAGAGCCATTATTAAAATGGAAGAGGCGTATTTTTCACAGGTATTCTTGCCGGCAGATGGCAAGGATGATTTTGAGATTATGGAAGCCATCCGGGCTGACATCCAGGAACTGAAAGAGAAATACAAAGGCTTCAGGCTGCCTGAAGAGGTGCCGATGCTTCCAGCAGAGCTTAATACGATTAACTTTACCCGCTACACTACAGGAGTGACTCAGCCAGGACTTGTGCCTGTTGGCCTTGATGAGGAATCTGTAAAACCTGTTTATGCGAACTTCAATAAAACGAAACATTGCATCATCCTGGGGCAGGCCCAAAAAGGAAAGACAAATGTTCTTAAGCTCATGATCAATCACATGCTTGGTCAGGGTGCAGAGTCCGTCGGTATCTTCGATTCCTTTGACAGAGGGTTATCATCCTATGCCAGCGAGGAAAAGTCGGTCTATATCGAAACAAAGGAACAAATCAGCAATTGGGCTTCACAGGTGGAAGAACAGTTATCCTTCAGGGAGAAAGAGTATCTAAATGCAATTCAGCATGGCAAGACAGATTTAGAGTTCCCGCCAATCGTACTGGCTGTGGATGGATACTCCCGTTTTGCGCAGACATTGGATAACAGCCTGCAGGAAAAACTGGCAAGGCTGATGAAAAACGGCAGCCATCTAGGCTTTAGTGTCATCGTTACAGGCAGCAATAATGAACTGACAAAAGGATACGATTCCTTAACAGCAGAAATCAAACAGATCCGACAGGCGATCGTTCTGATGAAAAAATCGGAGCAGACGCTGTTTACCCTTCCATACGACCGGAAAGAGGCAGAGATTCAGCCGGGATATGGTTATTACGTTATAAACGGAAAGGAATTAAAAATTCAAATTCCTTTATGTGCCACTGAAAGGAAGGTCTTAGCATGACAGCCAAAACAAAATACATCGTGAAAATGGTTTTGGTGATGCTTCTGATTATCGCCGCGCCAGCCATCTTTTTTGGCTCCATTGGCGATAATCCTCTGCTAGTCAGGGAGAATGCCACAAGAACCATAGCTGTTGTTAATGAAGATACAGGTGCTGACAAGGAAGAGAAGTCACTTGATTTTGGAGAGGAAATTACATCGATTCTCCAGGACGGCTCGCAGTATGAATGGACCGTCATCGGCAGAAGTGCTGCAGAGAATGGGCTGAAAAATACCAAGTATGACGCAGTCGTTTATATTCCATCCAACTTTTCAAAGAACATCATGTCCTATGAAAGCCAGCAGCCTGAAAAAGCAAGTTTTGAATATACGGTACAGAACCAGCTGAACTCACTGAATCGGGAAAAGGTTCTGCGTGAGATCCAGACTGCCACCAACCGTGTTAATGGAAAGATTTCAACCTTGTACTGGTCCTATGTTTCACAGGACCTGGAAAATGTGAAATCCCAGTTCGATACCATATTACAAAAAGAAATAGACTTCCAGAATGCAATGCTCGCTTTCTATAAGCCCAGCTCAAAGAACCTGGCAGCGGAAATCGAACAGCAGCGCAATATGCTGGAGAGCATTCAATCGACAGTGAAGACTACTGCTGAAAGCACTGCCGAGGGTGAAAACAACCTCAGCCAATTTGAAGAGAACCTTGGCTCGTTTGTACAGTTTGTAGATCAGTACAAAGAATACCAGGATAATCAGCAGAATATCCTTCAAAAAATGCAGGATGAAAATGTTGTCGATATTCAAGCTGTTGCGGGAAAACAGATGCCAACTTATTCTGAGGCTCTTAGTGTATTGAATAAGGGGAATCAGGAATTAGCTGGCGGGATAGATGGTGTGGAAAAGCAGCTTGAAGAGAATAGTGAAGTGTTTGGTGATTTATCGGCTATCCGTAACGATCAGGTAGGTCGGCAAATGAATGCCTTAAAAACATATTTTCAAGAACAAGAAGCAGCTTCATTCAATAAAGCAGCTGAAAATATCGGCTTATTGAAAGGGGAGCTATCCAATGGACAACAACCGGGGAATCCAGGTGCAGGATCAGGAGCAGCATCCAACAAAAATCCTGGGGGAACCAAACCAAATTCTATAACAGCTGCAAGTTTGGAAGCTCCATCTTTACCTGGTATGGAAGAAGAAAGAAATGAAATTTTAAGCGTTGAAAAAGAGATTACAAATTTGAAAACATCTTTAGAGACGATAGAAGGTACCAAGCCGGAACAAGTTGTTACTGCTTTGACTGTCTTACCTGCTTTATCCCAGCGCCTAATAGAAGTTGAGCAAAAACTGGCAGCGAAGGATTCTGGAGAAAATCCATTGCAAAAAGTAGTGGAGGAACTTCAAGCAGCAAATGCCAAATTAATTGAAGATCTTACCAACTTAGATGCAGCATACAAAAGTCTAGAGGAAGAAAAGAATAGCCTTTTAGATCAACTTGGGGCTTCAATGAGTTTCTCTTCTATGGTTAGCCTTATAGAGGAGAAAGAACAGCAAATCATAGAACTCGGTTTTAACCTAGCTGCTTTTAATAATGAAATTACGAATACTAAACCTGTAAAAATGATGGAGTATTATGCCTCACTCATTCAATATGAAGATTTAATAAAAAATTCATACGGTCAAAATCCTGAAAAGGTAGAAAAACTTGTACAGAAATTAAACTCTATTGTAGCTGTGAACGAGGAAGAACAAAAAGTATGGCATAGCCTAAACACAGCAATGCCATCATCTCAGCAAAAGCTGACAGACCTGGAAGGCCAGTTTACGGCATTCTTCACAGAATACAATAAAAAAATTGAAGAACAGCAAGCAGCCATAGAGACAGATTTATCTGCTCTCCAAGAAAATGCCAATTCAGTTAGGGAGCAAATTCAAACCTCCTCAACGAATACACCAGTTCCTGTAGATAGCATTGACGGAACCTCCGTCATGGTCAAACAGGAAGGAATCAGCCAAAGAATGCTGATGATTAATGATCTTGTTGGGTCCATCGGGGAAAACCAAAGCAATATCGTTTCCTATACTAGTGAGCTTGAGCAAAAGGTGCAAAGTGTCCAGCAGGATGCGGATACACTGAATTCCAAGTGGGGCTCGAACGTAGAGACGACTCAGATGTTCCGGGATGATATTTACAATCTTCTTGGTAACACCTATGTGAATGGCCAAAAGAATGGCCCGGTATACGAGCAATTATCCAATCCGCTTCAAATCAGCGGAGAAACAGCTGCAAAGAAAGAAGAAAGCAAGCTGCCGCCGGTTGTTGTATTGGCCATTGTCCTGCTCAGCAGTTTAATGATCGGATACTTCAGCCATTATTTCAAAAATGCGCCGATGCTTGTCCATGCTTCCATGTTTGTGCTGCTGAATCTTATTGTTGGTCTGATCATCAGCATATTTGGCCTTAATATTTACTCAATGGAACAGGATCGGGCTATTGAGTGGACGATTTTCACCATATTGCTGCTGACTGCAGCCTCAGCCATTGTGCTGGCAGGATTCAAGATCGGCAATCTGGCAGGATGGATTTTGAGCGTTGGCCTCATTGCCTTCTTCATCAGTCCGTTCCTGGCTCTTACAGCACCGAATATTAACTATGAAGATCCAATGTCCAAGGTATATATGTCCATCCAGTATGATTCAGAATCATTGTTTATTCCAGCCATCATCATTTTGCTTGGCGTTATCATCTTGCTAGCCATCATTCCATTTGCAGTCCGGTCGATAAAAGACCTGCGTACAAAGAGGGATGAGGATCAGGCTTATGAAGCTTAATAAATACCTTAAAGTCCTGGCGTTGATCCCGGCGTTTTGGCTGATAGCTGGCCAATCCGCCGGGGCGACCCCTGACTTTAATAACTTAACCCCGAATACCTATGAAAAAAAGGAATTCAAAGAGAACACAAATTACTTGCATGAAAAATCGCTTTTTGAAAATAAGAAAGAGATCCCCGAAGAACAAAAGGATCTTACTTTTACAAAAAAGAACCTGGATCCTTTAAAGGAAGTGAAGGAGCAGCTTTTCGATGGCGGTGAAACCACTAATAATACCATCACCGCAAAAGCAGACCAGCTTCAGCTTTTTTCCGATTCTAAACAGGAAAGCTTTTTTAAGGCGGAGGATCAAACTCCAACTGAACAAGATAACAAATTAATCTATCTTTATATTATTCTGCTTATCATTGCCATAGGTGTGATTATGGGATTCCTCATACCGAGGATGGCTAAGCAGGCCGACAATTAAATAATTCCCGTACATGTCTCCGGTTTGGAGACATGTACATAAATACTGCAACCAAATTCTTCAGCAAACTCCCCTCAAATAACTGGCTTCTAAAAATAGAATAAAGAATTAGGGATGAAAGAGATGAAAATCTCTGGCAAATAGCCAGATGACGAGACTTTAAAATTATTGGATAGAATAACTTTAAAAATGAGGTGTCAAAATGAACTCATCACATGTAAGAGCCCTGGCAAGGGTGTTTCAAACAGCTTCAGATGATATCAAAACAGAGGAATTCAAACTAAAGCAAAGTGTCCAAAACCATGCAGATGAATGGAAAGGCAAAGCCCGGGACAAATTTGATTCCGCATTGGAAGAAGCAGGCGTCCTCTTCCAAAGGCACTCTGATAACCTTTATAACATCAGCCGAGAACTGGAAAGCGCTGCGAATGAAGTTGACAGAGTCAGAGAAGAAATTGAAAGACAAAGAGAATTAGAGAGATTGGCCAGGCTTAAGGAAAAATAATAATTGAAGAATATAAAGATTGGATGGGTTTTTATGTCTAATAATGAAGAGAAGAAAAAAGGTTCATATGACAAGAATAAGAGATATGATGGGGAAGCGGTGCCGGGATGTGCAGACCTTTTTATATTGCCAATTCAAGTTTTAATAGTTGGATATCAAATAATTAATTTAATTTAATTAGAAGAACTAATCCGAAAAGAAACGAGGTATTGAAATGGGAAATGAAATATCTGTCAATCCAGATCGCCTGGGAGACCTGGCAAATGACTTGGTTACTCGTTTGTCCAGAATTGAAGACGAATACAGAAACCTCCATATGGAGCTTGCAGATTTGATTAACAGCGCTCCGGCGGAATATAGGCATTGCTTCTATCATGTAGGGGATCCTTGGGGTACAGGTAATCAGCTGGTTGGGCAGCTCAGTGAAATGGAGATTGACCTGAGAATGGTCGCGAATAAATTTGCTGACGCAGATAATCTGGTCGGTAAGTTGTATAAGCTATATGAGCAATATGGTGCCGTAACAGCTCTCGGAGCATTGATGACAAAACAGCTTGCTTTTTACGGGTTAGGCTTTACTCAATTTATAAAGGATGCTGATGGTGTATTCACCTATAAACATATGGCGGCCCTTCAGAAGGTAACAGATAAAATTGACGAATCTAAAAAGTTGGGAACGATGGCAAGAGCGTTCCTGGGTCCATTATATTTGAGAAGTAAGTATAAAGATGTACCACTTGCGGATTTAATTCATAGAAAAATTGCAAAATACCTTCCGGATGATGTTGCTAAGTTTGCGAGTAGCTCCAGAGCCTTTTTTGATGAAATTAAATATAAAACTTTTAATCCAACTACGTTCAAATCTTTTGTTAGTACTGGTGCCAAATTCGCTAAAACAAATGCATTAAGTACAGTTGTTTTAACCGGTGCAATGGAAGTCGGAGGAATGGGGCTTAAAATTTCAGAGAACTATGCTAAGTACGGAAATAACCCGGATGTTTTGAAGCGTGAAAATGCTAAAGCGATTGGTAATGCTGTAAATAATACAGTAGCTATATCAGGAGGAGCAATTACAGGTGCAGTAATAGGTGGGGCTTTAGGTAGTTTAGTTGGACCGGTTGGAACAGTAGTGGGTGCAGCTGCTGGTTCATTCGTTGGTGGAATTATTGGAGAGAAAGCTGCTAATTTAACTGCTGGTATTGCTGAAAAAGGTGCTATCCTTATTAAGGAACCTTTACACCATGGAGTCGAGTTTTTTAAAGGTGGGTTTGAGAAAGCTGGAAAAGCTGTTGAAGCAGCAAATAAGGGTATTGATATTGTTAATAAACAAATTAAAGAAACAATGTCCGATCCGGTAGGGAAAATTAAAGATATTGGAAAAGGGCTGTCAAAGGCTAAGGAGACAGCTGGATCTTTATTAGATGGAGCAAAAGGGTTTTTAGATAAAAAATTATCGTTTTTTTAAGGAGGCAATATGAGCACCATTCAACTAAGTATAGAAGAATTAATCTTTGCATTTTATAGTGAAGGGCTATATGAAGAAGGAATATCTATGAAAGAGACGTACTTTCCTTCACTCCAGGATTCCGAATTGAAGTTACTGCTGGAGTTTGCAGCTCGCTCTTTGCTGGCAAAAGATATGGCCGTAGAGATTAATAATCAATATAGATTAAAAGAAGACTATAAGTCTTATATTAATATTCTGAGTAATGCGGAGAAGACGGTTAAAGCTTCTAGATTTGATTTAAAGTTCGAAGGGGAAGAAAACATATCTTTTCACTTTGGAAATGGGGAAGTTTATCTTCATAAGTTATTGCATGACCATCAAGTACATTATATTACCAAATCCACACCAGAAGATATAATACCAAGTATTAAAGGATTCTTCAATATTAGCAAGCTGCCTTTACAGGATGAAGTACTTTTTAGTCTAAAGAATGAAGAATTTGAAGAATTTTTAGGTGATATGAGTGAATCAGATTCATTGTCTGAATCTACTGCTCAAAAATGGGAAAATAGGGTTAATGGTTCATTCTCATTTGAGTTTTTAGAAGATATTTCCAATAGGAAAGGAAGAATGGATAGCTTACTTAGTCTTAAATATGACTCTGCAAAAAATCCTGATTTAATTGACCTAATTTTTATTGTTCCTGGGAAATTGGACTTCTGGATGATTACAAGAGACGATAATCTCGATCTAAATATTCAAAGGGCAGACGAGAGATCTATTAGAAACCTATTATTTAACAATTCTGTCCAAGGAGGAATTCCTCTTGTCCATGATTGAGAAAAAAGGAGAAGCTGTATTAATAAAAAGTTCTAAGTTCATGTATGTATGGATGTTTTTAGCTACAGTAGGATTTTTACTTGCATGTATCTTCTTAATTATACACGGACTGAAATTTAATTCTAAATATTCTTTCCTCTATCTTGGCGGAGGAATCGTATTAACTCCCTTCTATCTTTATTTGACTATTTGGAGCCTGCCTGGATTAACGCCAGGAAAGGTTTTGTTTAAAATATTCCCGGGAGAAAAGGGAACAGTTAATGCTAAAAAAGATACGGTATCTATAAGTAATATTCGTAATATCAATTTAGTCAGAAATCCTTTAAATTTAATCAATGACATTGTTATAGAAACATTCAATGATAAAAAGATAAAAATTAGAACATATAATCTTCTTGGGGACTTAGATTATGAAATGATTGTAGATCAGTTTATTTATCCTTATATGGATGAAAGTGCAAAAAAAGTTTGGGATCGGAAAATTGATCTTGAACGTCTTCGTAAAGTGGCGAGATACGAGAGAAAAGAACCTAAAATTGAATAAGATAAATTGAATCAGTCTAACAAGTCCTCTCATAAGAGAGGGCTTTCTCAAGGGGAGAGAAAAAAGTACTCCTTTTATTTTTCTCAGTTATAGAGGAGGATTAATATTTATCGATGGTTCAAGACAAAGATCATATAACCATAAAGGGTTCAAACATCATGTGTATTTTAGTGTCTCTTGCTACTGTAGGTTTTTTAATAGCCTGTATCTTTCTAATTGTTCACGGATTGAAGTTTGACTCTAAATACTCTTTATTCTATCTTGGCGGAGGAATAATTTTCACTCCTTTTTATCTCTACATTACACTTTGGAATTTACCAGGCTTAATCCCAGGTAATACCTTGCTGTCCATTATACCCGGAGAGAATGGTTTGATTAAATCAAAAAAAGGCACTGTTCCAATTAAGGATATACGAAACATTTATCTTGTAAGGAATCCATTAAATTTAATTAATGATATTGTTATTGAAACATTCAATGATCAAAAAATTAAAATTCGCACGTATAACCTTATTGGTGATTTTCGCTATCAGATAATTGTTGACCTATATATATACCCTTATATGACTGAGAATGCAAAGAAAGTTTGGGATAGAAAAATAAACTTAGAGAATCTTCGGCAGCAGGCTAATTATGAGAGGCAACAACCAAAGGCTGAATAAAGACTATCTGTTATGTGTAAATCTCTCTTCTTTAGTTTTTCTGTCTGATTGAAAGGGGAGTATTACTTGTCAATGGTTCATAAAATAGGGGATGCAGTTATTATAAAAGGCTCGAAATTTTATTATGTATTAATGTTTCTAGCCGCGGCAGGATTTTTAATAGCATGCATTTTTCTAATTATACATGGATTAAAATTTAACTCCAAATACTCCTTTTTCTATCTTGGCGGAGGAATAATATTTACTCCTTTTTATTTGTATATCACTCTCTGGAATCTGCCTGGTTTTATTCCAGGAAAGGTTTTGCTAAAAATTGTTCCCAGAGAGAATGGTACAGTTATTTCGCCAAAAGGCCCTATTTTAATAAAGAACATCCGAAATATTGATTTGATAAGAAACCCATTAAACCTTATAAATGATATTGTTATTGAAACCTTCGATGATAAAAAAATAAAGATTCGCACCTATAATCTTTTGGATGATGGTGACTTTCAGGTAATTGTTGATCAATATATTTTTCCTTATATGACTGATAATGCCAGGAAGGTATGGGATCGGAAAATCGACTTGGATAAGTTAAGGGAAGAAGATAACTATGTTAGGCAGGAACATAGGATTGAGTAAAGCTTGTCTAAGTTTTTTTGATAATTACTTTGAATTTAGGAACTGCAATACAGCTCTTTAAGGGTCAACCCCTATAAAGAGCTTTTGTTTTGAGATCAGCCGTCTCTCTCCTATCGGAAGGAGAATAATATGAAAAATTTAACCGCCTTTGCAGCAGTATTTCTAATCTGGACATGCATCTCCTTATTTTTGACTGGCATTGATATCCCAATTCCAAGTTCTTATATTGCTCTTATGATTACAGCAAATGCTGTTTTTGCGTTCTTTTCTATTTTCGCTCAAAAACTGGTTATTATCCTTTATGAAGTAAATGTGTATGAAAAGCCTAAAACTCTCCTTGACTATTGTTTTAAGTATATTGCTATTATCACCTCAGGTATAAATTATCATATTCAAAATTTGTTAAATAGGCTCCCTTTCATTCTTAATAAATTGGCATCTGTATTTTTCTTTATCTTTCTTATCTTTACAGGATTCGGTCTGATGGCTGTTTTTAATTAATACAAGTAGTTAATAATCTGGGGAGGGAAAAGAGATCTTGACTGCAAAAGGGGAGCAAAAGAAATTCTCATTAAAGAGAGGGTTCTCGTTTTTTGGAAAAGCAATCTGGCGCTGCTAATAGCTATCTTATTTCTCTATATAAACCAATCGAGCTGGAGTGAAGAAGGGGGTTCAATTCTTTTGGTTTTGGCTTTGATATGGGGAGTGCTCATTTTATTTTTATCCATAATTGGCTGTTTAAAAAAACAAGGAGGTTAAGTCCCTGAAACCATAATGGCTTAGCGCTCGTAATTAAAATAAAAATATTTTAATAGAGGAGGACACCATGCCAAAGAAAAGCCCCATCACCCTATTAATGATAGTATTAACCAGCTTCCTCTTCCTCTCAGCCTGCAGCAGCTCAGAAAGCAGGTCAGAGGCCAAAGCAGAGAAAAAGGAAGAAGACAAATATGAAAAACTGGTTAAAGAGAAAAACAAGGAACTCGAGCTCGAACCTCTCGAGCTGACTTCTTACAGCGAGGAAGTCGGAGCAGCTTTGGAGAATCCGGAATATAAGGAATTTGCTGCAAATGGCAAGGTGGCTGTGCAGGGAGAGGTTGAGAAGTATTCGGACCTAAAGTCAGACTATGCCTGGATCAAGGTTCGTTCCACAGAGGATGGACCGGGCGGGAACGATCTTGAATACTACACACCCATCAAAGAAGGGAAGTTCAAGCAGAATATCCGCTTATTTAATGGAGAAGGCGAGTATAAGGTAACCGTACAGCTTCCAAGCACGGATAGTGAGAATTACTATTATGATCTTGCCTCGTTCACTGTCCACAATGTAAATCCAACTGCGGAACGGGATGTGACGTTTACTCCGTTTGGCCAGGAGGCAGAACTGGATTTGGATATTGAATCAAGCTATATAAAAGGCAATGAAGTATTCAATTTAAAAGGGGAAGCAGGAAGTCTATCAGACAGCGATACGATCATGCTTAAGCTGAATAAGGAATCGGATATGTGGAAGCATGTCATACCGCTTAAGGACGGCAAGTTTTCTTATGAAGTGCCCTTATTCTATGGGAAAGGGCTTCACGAGCTTGAGGTGCTTGTTCCTGACAAGGAAAGGGAAAATTACTATCAGACGGCCACAACCATCTTAATAGATAACGAGTCTGATAGGACGATGAGCCCTATCGAATATTCTAAAACGTATGAGGAGCGGGGAGTGGCGCTTGAATACCCGAAATATGGCGGTGAGGAATCTGACGGTGTCTTTTCTGTAAAAGGAAAAATTGATCCGCAGGCAGAATTCGGTCCTGAAACCGATCATATTTACATTACCACTAAAAAGGGAGAGGACGAAGCACTGGATGTTATCCCGGTAGAAGACTTCACATTTGATGATTCGTTTTATTTAAGGTTCGGCCCGGGCACATATGAAGTCACGTTAAGTGTTCCTGAAATTAAAGAAGAAAACAGTGATTATTTCCGTTATTATGGATTTGCCAAGTTTGAGGTAGAGTCAACAGGCGAGGATAAGCGGGACCTTCTGCCTTCAAGAGGCGTCCAGTCAGATGCACCGCAAATTACTGAACTGGCCAAGGAATTAATAGAAGGCATAAGCGGTGAAAGAGAAAAAGCGAAGGCTGTTTATGATTATGTCGCGAAAAACGTTTCATATGATGTGAAAAAGCTTGAAACAGATGACTTCAGCTGGGATGATAGTGCACTCAAGACACTGGATTCCAAAACGGGCGTATGCCAGGATTATTCGTATCTTGCCATTGCCCTGCTCCGGGCAAGCAATATGGAAGCCCGTTTTGTCGAAGGGACTGCTTTCGGCGGATTTTGGCCGCAGAAGCATGCATGGGTGGAAGTGAAAGTGGATGGAAGCTGGCTCACGATGGATCCTACATGGGGAGCGGGATATATTAAAGATGATAAATTCGTGGCAGCTTTCAATGAAAAATACTTTGATCCAAATACAGCAGAGTTTGAAAAAACACATAACCGCACAGGTGTATCCTATTAATTGCTATAAAGTCACGGGGCTTGTTCCTGTGGCTTTTTTCAAAATGGGTGGAAATTATATCGAAAGACCCTTCAATAAATATTCTGAAAATTATAAAATTAAACTGACTGGACTTCCGTCCGGATCTCCTTTAAGGAGGGGAAAAGCTTGATAATACAAATGGCAGGAGTGATCTTTTGTATGATGCTGATTTTCCCTGGTATGGTGAAGGCTGGCGGTTTTGACGGTGATGACAATGGAACTCCGGGTTATTGGTATGCTGGAGAAGCACCTTCAAGCATTGATCCTTCCAAATCACCTCTTGTGTTTGTGCACGGCTATAATAATTCATCAGCTGTCTGGCATGAAGGGAATGATATGTATGAAGTGGCTTTGGCAAATGGGTATGAAACAGCATTCATTGACCTTCATCATGACCGTGATATGTGGACGAATGGTGCGATTCTGGCTGAAAAGCTCCAAGAAATGTACCATTATTTCGGCGGAAAGCAGCTTGCAGTTATTGGCTATAGCAAAGGCGGGGTGGATATTCAGACAGCGCTTGTTCATTACAGTGCCCACCCATATGTATCAAATGTCATCTCCCTATCCTCCCCCCATCATGGCACCCAGCTCGCAGATCTGGCTCACAGCAGCGCAGCCTGGTGGCTTGCTGCCCTCCTTGGCAACAATAATGAAGCAACCGAATCCCTGCAGACAGGTAATATGCAACACTTTCGAAGCCTTACAGATTCCCATCAGAATGCTGCAAAAAATCGATATTATACCCTTGGCGGCACAAAATGGGGTTCATTTGGCAGTGCATTCTATTGGGGAGGGTTATATCTGAGTCAGTATGGGAAAAGCGATGGCGTCGTGACGGCGGTTAATTCCCGCTTGCCAGGAGCATCCGTTGTTCAGGAAGGCAGCTGGAATCATACAACCATCCGGGAAGGATCCCATACATTTCCGGTTTTCAGGCCCTATACCACTATCACTCAGCCAGCTTCGGTTTTCTCACCAGCAAGCTCTGAATCCGCTGCCAGACAGCCTGGCACTCATTCCATTGTAAAAGGCGGGAAAGCTGTCAGTGCAATAAGTGAACAGTTTTCCGTGGAGGAAAATGTAGAATCCATGACCGTTTCTTTTTTAAGTGAAAAGAATTTGTCCGCTTTAAAACTGACCAGTCCGGACGGAAAGGAATATAAAACGAAAAAAGCGTATCAGGAAGAATCCGAGTTTTTCAAAGGAGCATGGGTTCATCAGTTTGAAATAGATTATCCTAAAGAGGGAAACTGGGCGTTAAAGGCTCCGGCAAATGCTTCGTATCTATACACTGTTGCGCTGGACAGCCCGTTAAATGATAAAATTCTGGGCAAGTCTGCGAAAAGCCATAAAACCTTTAAAACAAAATGGATCCTCTTCGGGTTTGATCCTTCAGGGAAAAAACTGCAGCAAAAAGCCAAAGGAGAAAAGACTGGCTTCATGACCGAAAGCGATTTTACACATGAAGGTGTATACAATGTGACAACAGAAGTAAAAGGCAAGACTGAAAATGGAGAGCCGTTTGAAAGAACCATCATTGAATCTTTCTATGTAGATCAAAGTGGAAAGAGATATAAGTAATGTATGTTTGGCTGCTGAGAAGCAGTCTTTTTTTATTGCAAACCCAGGAATAAGAGAGAATCATCCCTAAGAAAAAACACAGGAGTTTCTAACGCGACAGCGAATATATAATAGGTTAGAATTAAATTCAGGGTAATGTAAATTAATGGAATTAGAGATATAGATAAAGGGGAGAGATTTCACATGGATAGAAATCAAATGCACCCTGCAATTGAGAGGGTATTAGGAAATATTGAAAAAGTCATGATCGGCAAACGGGATGTCGCAGAATTAAGCTTAGTGGCACTTTTAGCGGAAGGCCATGTTTTGCTTGAGGATGTGCCGGGTGTCGGGAAAACAATGATGGTGCGTGCACTGGCTAAATCAGTCGGAGCCACATTTAAACGCATCCAGTTCACGCCTGATTTGCTGCCTTCGGATGTGACAGGTGTATCCATCTATAATCCGAAGGAAATGGAATTTCAGTTCAGGCCTGGCCCCATTATGGGCAATATTATTTTAGCAGACGAAATCAACAGAACCTCTCCCAAGACGCAATCTGCTCTTCTTGAAGGGATGGAAGAAAGCAGTGTAACCATCGACGGAGTGACACATCGCCTTGAGAAACCCTTCTTCGTTATGGCAACGCAAAATCCGATAGAGTATGAAGGAACTTATCCGCTTCCGGAAGCCCAGCTGGACCGATTCCTGTTAAAAATGAAAATGGGCTATCCTGATATCGC
Organism: Cytobacillus sp. BC1816; assembly: GCF_051353635.1. NCBI lineage: Bacteria > Bacillati > Bacillota > Bacilli > Caryophanales > Bacillaceae > Cytobacillus > Cytobacillus sp. BC1816. The sequence continues at coordinate 322,714 of NZ_CP195611.1, forward strand.
TGATGAGATGGAGGTCCTGAATCGGGCACAGCGGATTCCGCCGATAGAAGATCTGGAATCTGTAATAGATTTAGCTGAATTGCGCTCACTCCAGCAGGAAATTAAAGAAGTGCATGTCGATCAAACGATTAAACGCTATATTGTGGAAATTGCCAATCAGACCAGAAACCACAGCAGTGTCTATTTAGGGGCAAGCCCCCGCGGTTCGATTGCTTTAATGAAAGCAGCCCAGGCTTACGCATTCATGTATGGCCGGGATTATGTTCTTCCGGATGATATTCAGTATTTGGCGCCTGCTGTTTTTGTCCACCGGATTATTTTAAGGTCTGAGGCAAAATTCGAGGGCATTACCGCTGAAGAAGTAGTAGAACGGGTCATTGCCAGGGTTTCTGTTCCTGTACAAAGGTTAGTGAAGTAAAATGAAGCAGCTGTTAAATACACTGAAAGGTGCCTGGAAGCTGATTGTGTTATTTTTGCTTATTCTGTTCGCTTTTTCATATGCGATGTTTCAGGGCGGCTTCGTAAGCTGGTTTTTGTTTTACAGCTTTCTTCCTTTTGCTCTTTACGCACTTGGTTTATCGTTTTATTCTTTAAACGACTTTAAGGTGGAGCGGATCCTGCCGAAAACAGAATTCAATGCAGGTGAACAGGCAGTTATTACCTTAAAGATAACCAGAAGAACAGCTTTTCCCTTATTGTATCTGGTCATTGAGGATGAGATGAGTGAACAGCTTCAGCATGCCAGGAAATCAAACGAGGCAAAGCGTTTTTTATTTCCTGGGTTCCAGAAGGAAATGTCCCTTCAATACAGGATTAATAGCCTGCCGAGGGGTGAGCATTTTTTTGCCTCTATCCGTATGAAAACAGGTGATCTGCTCGGTTTAATAGAAAAAGAAAGGCAAGCTCCTGCTGAGAGCCGGATGATTGTCTACCCGGCATATGAGGAAATCATTTATAAGCCTATGGCACATCATTATGATCAGGGAATGACTGCTTCAAAAGAGCGGGTGCAAAGGGATACATCCATGGCCATCGGCATCAGGGAGTATCAGCCGGGAGACAGATTCTCCTGGATTAACTGGAAAGCTACTGCTAAGCGGAATGATATTATGACCAAAGAATTTGAACAAAGGCAATCACATGACGTCTATATCCTCATGGACTGTGCACCGGATAACCGGTTTGAGGCGATCGTTTCATTTACAGCCTCCATTGTGAGGGCGATTCTCCGCAAAGGAGCACAGACTGGGTTTTTGACTTCAGCAGAAACGCGGACAGCTTTTCCAATCAGAGGCGGAGAAGCACACCAGCTCCAGCTGTTTTATCATTTGGCAAAAATAAAGGATAATTCTGCTGCAGCAGTGGACCGGGTTCTTGAAGCAGAGCACTTTCTTTTACAGCAGAACAGTCAGCTGATGATTATTACAGCGCAATTAACAAAAGCTCTAATAGAGAAAGCCAGTTTTTTCACGTCGAAGAAAGGGATTGTCACTATATTTCTAATGAAAAATGAGAATGAAGCTCCTTCCAGTGATGAACTCCTGCTCAAAACCTCCGCCAATGCGAGGGGAATCCGGGTAGTTTTGGTTCATAACGGACAGTTTGCAGATGTGTTTTCGGGGGTGAGCAAGTGATGAGTTCTCCAAAGGTACAGAAAGATCTTACCTCCTTCCTCCTTTATGTTCTGGGCTTTTTCTTATTATGGGAATGGCTTCGTCCGGTTGAAGAGCTGACGGACACATCCAATGTCATTGTTTTCCTCGTGTTTCTTATACTGTCGCTTCTACTGGCTTTTTTCGGTGTCAGCCCTGTATTAAGCGGTTTTATAAAGGTGCTTTATATTCTCTATGAATTGCATTATTTGTACTTTGAGGGATCGTTTTTCCAATTTTCATGGATATCTTTATTTGCATCGGACATGGTGCACAACTTTGGTTTAATGACTGATAGAGACTGGCCTGGCATGACAAATTTATTCAGAAGCCTTCTCTTTTTTATTCTGCTGTGGCTCATGACCTATTTGATCCAGTACTGGCTGATTAATCGCAGACGGATTTTCATTTTCTTTTTTATGACACTCATTTATATAACAGTATTGGATACCTTTACGCCTTACGCGGCAGACGCGGCGATTGTCAGAACAGTTATTGCGGGCTTTACGGTTATGGGCATTTTAACGTTCAACCGTCTTCTGGATCAGGAAGGGCTGAAAAAGGAAGCCTCCCTGTCGCGCAAATGGATGATTCCGCTGACCGTACTGATCGCACTAAGTACTGGCTTAGGGTTTGCAGCTCCTAAGGCAGAACCGATTTGGCCCGATCCTGTTCCGTTTATTAAGTCGTATGGACAAAATAGCGGCAGTGATGGCCCGGGTATTCAGAAAATCGGCTATGGGGAAGATGATTCCCGTCTTGGCGGCCCTTTTATAGGAGATAACGCTGTGGTCTTCAGGGCGGAAGTAGAGTCCCGCCATTATTGGAAGGTTGAAACAAAAGATACTTATACAGGCAAAGGATGGATTACATCCCAGGCTGAAGGAGAATATCAGCCGTTTGGAATGGGAGAAGAAATCCCGGTTACATCGTTCATCGATAACGATGCAATTGAAACCACTGAAGAAGTAAGCTCCGTTTATACCTTTATGAATTACCCTCATGTGGTGTATCCAATAGGGCTAAATAATATTGAAGCTGCACCGTTCATTACCTATGAGCTGGAAACGGCCACTGAAAAGATCCGGACATTGGAGGGCGGACGGCCATTTGCATTGGAAGAATATAAGTTAGGCTTCGAGGTGCCTGAATACAGTGTGACTGCAATGAAGGCAGCCGGGTCAAATGCGGAATCACTGCCTGGGGAATTTATAGCGCGATATACACAGCTGCCTGAAGAATTGCCTGAAAGAGTCAGGGAACTTGCTCTGGAAATTACTCAAGAGAAACCGGACTGGTTTGAAAAAGCAAGGGAGCTTGAGAGATATTTCCGAAGGGCAGAATTTACCTACAGCCAGACAGACGTAGCTGTTCCAGATGAAAATGAGGATTATGTGGACCAGTTTTTATTTGATACCAAACAGGGATATTGCGACAACTTCTCCTCCTCCATGGTGGTAATGGCCAGATCCATTGGATTGCCGGCAAGATGGGTGAAGGGCTATACAGAAGGAGAATTCAAGCAGTCATTAGGGTCAGGTCTTCGCTTGTTTGAGGTAACAAATAACAATGCCCATTCATGGGTGGAAATCTATTTCCCTGAAATGGGCTGGGTTCCATTTGAACCAACTCAGGGGTTCAATAATAACGTGCAATTCAACTTTGACAATGCAGGCCAAAATACGAGCCAGCCGGAAGCAGTAAAGCCAAACGAGACTGAAACTCCTGTAAAACCGGACATGCCTGAAGAAGCAGCGGCGGAAAAATCGCGGTTTTCGATAAAAGAGCTTTGGGACAGTCTGGGAACTTTCTTTAAAGATAATTGGAAAGTAATCGGAGCAGCCGTATTGGCAGCTGGTGTGCTTGTTTTCCTGCTTTTCCAAAAGAGGGGCAAATGGATGCCGCATTATTTCATCTGGAGATTTAAAAAGACGAAGGATGATGAGCATTTCCCTAAGGCTTACCTGATTCTATTAAAAGAATTGGACCGCTACGGGCTAAAGCGGAAAAACGGCCAAACCTTAAGGGAGTATGCCAAATATATCGACAGCTTTTTCTCAACAGGGGAAATGAGCAGACTGACAGCCCGTTACGAAGAACTTGTTTACAGGGGAGTTCTAAAAGAAGGAAGCTGGAATGATACGAAGGAATTGTGGGAAAATTTAATTAAAAAGACAATAGCTTGACCGGGATTTAGGGCTGTTGTTACAATAGGCAAATAAGACAGCGGCATATTGTTCGGTTTTTGCCGCGTATTACAATTAAATCATGCAACCTTCATATATCCTCGATAATATGGTTCGAAAGTCTCTACCGGATCGCCGTAAATGATCTGACTATGAAGGCAGAAGAAGCTTTTTGCTATACGTGAAAACCGGAATTCTGCCTTCACTTTTTTTTGTGGAGAAAGAGTTCCGGTTTTTTTATTATCGAGCTTCTGGCTGGTTATATATGAGATTGCAAAGAAATTATATTTTTACTAGATATTTTACCTGCAGGAGAGAAGACTAAAAGAAATATTACAAATTTAATGAGGTGAACAGTGTGACGGGGAAAACAGAACTTCAAAATCAAGAAATGATCGTAGTACTGGACTTTGGAAGCCAATACAATCAGTTAATCACGCGCAGAATCCGTGAACTGGGTGTATACAGTGAGCTTCATCCGCATACAATTACAGCTGCGGAAATTAAAGAAATGAATCCAAAAGGAATCATTTTCTCGGGCGGGCCTAACAGTGTTTACGGCGAAAATGCTTTCCGCTGTGATGAAGAAATTTTTGAACTGGGCTTGCCGATTTTTGGAATCTGCTACGGCATGCAGCTGATGACGATGCATTTTGATGGTAAAGTAGAACCTGCCAAGCACCGTGAATACGGAAAGGCGGTCATGAGGATTGAACATGAATCCAAATTGTTTGCGGATCTGCCTAGAGAACAGACAGTCTGGATGAGCCATGGCGATCTTGTCGTAGAGGCTCCAGCTGGTTTTACAGTGGATGGTATAAATCCATCATGCCCGATTGCGGCTATGAGCAATGAAGAGCGCGGTTTATACGCTGTTCAATTCCACCCTGAGGTGCGCCATTCAGTTCACGGAAATGATATGCTGAAAAACTTTGTGTTCGGCGTTTGCGGCTGTACAGGCGATTGGTCAATGGAAAACTTTATTGAAATCGAAATGGAAAAGATCCGCCAGGAAGTTGGAGATAAAAAGGTTCTTTGCGCATTAAGCGGCGGTGTTGATTCATCTGTTGTTGCCGTCCTTATTCATAAAGCAATCGGCGACCAGCTTACTTGTATTTTCGTGGATCACGGCCTGCTGAGAAAAGATGAAGCAGAAGGCGTCATGAAGACCTTTGCTGATGGCTTTAATATGAATGTTATTAAAGTGGATGCCCAGGAACGCTTTATGAATAAGCTTAAAGGTGTTAGCGATCCTGAACAAAAGCGAAAAATTATCGGCAACGAATTCATCTATGTATTCGATGATGAAGCTGATAAGCTTAAAGGTATTGATTTCCTTGCACAGGGGACGCTCTACACAGATATTATTGAAAGCGGAACAGCTACTGCGCAAACCATTAAATCTCACCATAATGTAGGCGGACTTCCTGAAGATATGCAATTCAAACTGATCGAGCCTCTTAACACTCTGTTTAAAGATGAGGTGCGTGCGCTGGGAACAGAGCTTGGCATTCCGGATGAGATCGTTTGGAGACAGCCATTCCCTGGTCCGGGATTGGGTATCCGCGTACTTGGGGAAATCTCAGAAGATAAGCTTGAAATTGTGCGCGAGTCTGATGCCATACTGCGCGAGGAAATCCAAAAGGCAGGGCTTGATCGTGACATTTGGCAGTACTTCACGGTTCTGCCTGATATCCGCAGTGTTGGTGTAATGGGAGATGCCCGGACCTATGATTATACCATAGGAATCCGTGCGGTAACTTCAATTGACGGCATGACTTCTGATTGGGCGCGTATCCCATGGGATGTATTGGAGATTATTTCATCAAGAATCGTTAATGAAGTATCACATGTCAACAGAGTGGTTTACGATATTACGAGCAAGCCGCCTGCAACTATTGAGTGGGAATAAAATACGAACGTTAAGGAAAAACGGACATGAAAATGTTCGTTTTTTTCTTGACTAGGACTTTTTGGGGTGCTATGATAAAGAAGAATTAAATATGTCGTTTTACGTCGTATAATATTGGGGATATGGCCCAAAAGTTTCTACCGAGCTACCGTAAATAGCTTGACTACGAGGTAAGTGCAGATAGGGATGTTTTTGCCATTATTTATCTTTGTTTTCCCCTATTGCAAGCACGAGCCCAGTTGTCAATGCTCCGGTAGTCAAACCGGAGTTTTTTTATTTAAAAAAATAAAGACAGCAATAGGGGGAAGAGAAATGAAGAAGTACTTCCAGTTTGAAGAACTTGGTACTAACTATCGCCGTGAATTTATCGGCGGACTTACAACTTTTTTAGCAATGGCTTATATCTTAGTCGTTAATCCGATTACTTTATCGTTAATGGATATACCGGATTTGCCGGATGCAATGAGAATGGACTATGGGGCAGTATTTGTGGCAACAGCAGTGGCTGCGGCAATTGGATCCCTATTGATGGGGGTACTGGCCAAGTATCCGATTGCGCTTGCCCCGGGTATGGGTTTAAATGCATTTTTTGCTTATACTGTTGTGTTAACGATGGGAATTCCTTGGCAGCATGCATTAGGCGGGGTTCTTATCTCAGGTATTATCTTTATCTTTTTATCCCTTTCGGGGCTGCGTGAAAAAATTATTAACTCGATTCCTGCTGAATTAAAGTATGCGGTCAGTGCCGGAATCGGATTGTTTATTACATTTGTCGGTGCTCAAAGCGCGGGGCTGATCGTCAATAATGATGCAGTTCTCGTAGGATTAGGCGATTTTACCGATGGGAATGTGCTTCTGGCTATTTTCGGCATTACCATTACTGTTATTCTAATGACAAAAGGTATTAATGGCGGAATTTTTATAGGAATGGTAATCACGACGATTGTTGGTATGATTGCCGGCTTGATTGACGTTCCAGGAAAGGTTGTTGATTCCGTGCCAAGTGTAGCTCCAACGTTTGGAGCGGCATTTGGGGCATACAGTGACCCTTCGTTCTTCTCAACAAGCATGCTGGTCGTTGTTTTGACATTCCTATTCGTTGACTTCTTTGATACAGCAGGAACGTTAGTGGGAGTTGCCAACCAGGCGGGATTAATGAAAGAAAATAAATTGCCCCGCGCAGGTAAAGCGCTTCTGGCGGATTCCACAGCAACTGTCGTTGGTGCGATATTCGGAACATCCACGACAACCTCTTTCATTGAGTCTTCATCAGGGGTTGCGGCAGGTGCGAGAACAGGATTTGCATCGATTGTCACTGCAGGGTTCTTCCTGTTATCATTATTCTTCTTCCCGTTATTAGAAGTCATCACTTCTGCTGTGACAGCTCCGGCACTGATCATAGTCGGTGTGTTGATGGTTGCATCGTTAGGCAACATTGATTGGACGAAGTTTGAAATTGCAGTTCCGGCATTCCTTACCATTATTGCTATGCCATTGACTTACAGTATCGCAACAGGAATTGCAATTGGATTTATTTTCTATCCAATCACCATGATTGTAAAAGGAAGAATCAAAGAGGTTCATCCAATCATGTATGTACTGTTCGTGATATTTGTTTTGTATTTCATTTTCCTGAAGTAATATGATGAATTGGGCCCGCTTCAATGCGGGTCTCTTTTTATTTTATTCTCAATCCGTTGACTTCCCGGACAGGCTTTAATACCATGAGAGTACATTTGTTTATTGGGCGGGGAGAAGAAAATGGGTGAGTATAAGGTAAAAAAAGTGCTTAATAATAACGTCCTCATTGGCAGTCACGAGTCATTTGGAGAAGTTGTCCTTATCGGCAAAGGAATTGGCTTCAGCCGGAAGCCAGGCCAGCCAATCGATTCTAATTTGGTTGAGAAGCTCTTTGTGCTTAAAAATGAAAAAGAGCAGGAGAATTATATTAAACTGATGCCTTTTGTGGATAATGAATTGCTTGAAGCAATTATCTCCTCAATTCAATTGATTAAACAAAGGGCGAATTCCATGCTTAATGAACATATCCATGTTGCGTTAACTGATCACTTGATGTTTGCGATAACTCGTCTGAAAAAAGGGATGGAAATGAAAAATCCTTTTCTTATCGAAACCAAGACTCTCTACCCATTTGAATACGAAATTGCCCATGAAGTTGTGAATCTTATAGGACAGCGAACCGGCATTTATTTGCCTGAAGGGGAGATTGGGTTCATTGCCCTCCATGTTCACAGTGCTGTAATGAACCGCGATTTATCCGAAGTCAATCAGCATTCTCAGCTGGTAACCCGTCTTGTGAACATGATTGAAGAACAGCTTGATATTAAGATAGATAAAGACAGCATCGATTATATGAGGCTTGTCCGCCATATCCGATTCACCATTGAACGGGTTAACAAAGGCGAGGTGGTTGAAGAGCCGGAAAAAATAACTTCCCTCTTGAAAGAAGAATATCCGGTGTGCTACAATCTCTCTTGGAAGCTCATTAAAGTAATGCAGCAAACATTAAAAAAACCAGTCTTTAATGCAGAAGCTGTTTATCTGACCATGCATCTGCAGAGGCTTCAAAAGAAAATAAATTAATTACAAGACAATCTTGCGAAACAGGCAAGTCTTTACGTGTTACTGATTCGATCAGGCATGAGTGAAGAAAGGTAATTGAATTTAGGTAAATAGGGTATGATACCCTTGTATACACCTGAATTCCATCCTTTTTTCCTCATGCCTTTTTTATTTTTTTTTTAATGCTTGCCGCTATTAAATGAAAACGCTTAATGAGTAAAAAACTTTAGGGGGTTAACATATGTTTAAAAAAGTATTTGGCGTCCTGCAAAAAGTAGGAAAAGCCTTAATGCTTCCAGTAGCATTACTGCCGGCAGCGGGTATACTGCTCGCAATCGGTGCGGCTCTGCAAAATCCGGCGCTGCTTGAGCTGGCTCCGTTCCTGGATAACAGCGGGGTTGAAATCGTCGCGCAGGTTATGCAAAAAGCAGGAGATATCGTCTTTGCCAACCTGCCTGTTCTATTTGCAGTTGGTGTAGCAGTTGGTTTGGCCGGCGGTGAAGGTGTAGCTGCGCTTGCTGCCATTATCGGCTATCTAATTATGAATGTGACAATGGGTACAGCTGCAGGAATTACTGCAGAGGATGTAAATGGACTTAATTATGCAAACATCTTAGGGATCCCAACTCTGCAGACAGGTGTATTCGGCGGTATCATTGTTGGTATTATCGCCGCTGCATTATATAACAAGTTTTTTGAAATCGAACTTCCATCCTATTTAGGATTCTTTGCCGGAAAGCGTTTCGTTCCGATTATTACGGCTGCAACGTCAGTGGTCCTTGGTTTGCTGATGCTGGTTATCTGGCCGCCAATCCAGGAAGGGCTAAACGCTTTCTCTCAAAACATGGTTCATGCGAATTTGACTCTATCGGCGTTTATTTTTGGATTAATTGAGCGCTCATTGATTCCTTTTGGCCTTCATCATATTTTCTACTCTCCATTCTGGTATGAATTTGGACAGTATGTAACGAATGCTGGTGAAACGGTTCGCGGTGACCAGCGTATTTTTATGGCACAAATCAGTGACAATGTACAAAATCTTACTGCCGGTACATTCATGACTGGTAAATTCCCGTTCATGATGTTCGGTCTTCCTGCCGCTGCATTAGCAATTTATCATGAAGCACGCCCGGAAAAGAAAGTGGTAGTCGGAGGTCTTATGGCGTCTGCGGCGTTAACTTCTTTCTTAACAGGTATTACAGAGCCGCTGGAGTTCTCATTCTTATTCGTAGCTCCTATCCTGTTTGCGGTTCACGCAGTGTTTGCAGGTCTGTCATTCATGACCATGCATCTCCTGGATGTGAAAATCGGCATGACTTTCTCAGGCGGTTTGATTGACTATATTTTATTCGGATTAATCAACCCTCAGACGAATGCCTGGATTGTTATTCCGGTTGGATTAGTATTTGCTGTGATCTATTACTTCGGTTTCCGATTTGCCATCCGCAAATTTAATTTAATGACTCCTGGCCGTGAAGAAGCAGAAGATGAAGAAACCGCTTCTTCAGGTAAAGGCGGAGATCTTCCATATGAAGTCCTTGATGCTATGGGCGGACAGGAAAACATCGCTCATCTTGATGCATGTATTACTCGTCTTCGTGTATCGGTAAACGATATTAAAAATGTGGATAAAGACCGCTTGAAGAAACTTGGCGCGTCTGGAGTACTGGAAGTAGGAAACAACATTCAGGCTATCTTTGGCCCAAGATCTGAAACCATCAAAGGACAAATGAAAGATATTATGAGCGGCAAAAGACCGCGTACGGTTGAAAAAGCTCCAGAAGGCGGAGTTGAACAGCAAATTGAAGAAATAAATCCTGAAGCTCTTCAGACTGAGCACAAGGAAGATCTTTTCATTTCACCGATCAAAGGAGAAATCAAGCCAATCACAGATGTACCTGACGCTGTATTCTCCGGTAAAATGATGGGTGATGGTTTTGCGATTGTACCTTCTGAAGGAACTGTTGTATCACCGGTAGACGGAAAAATCGTTAACATGTTCCCGACAAAACATGCAATCGGCATCCTTTCAGATTCAGGCCGCGAAATTCTTATCCATGTAGGTATTGATACAGTAAACCTGAAAGGTCAGGGATTTGAAGCTTTAGTTGCTGAAAATGACCGTGTAGAAGCAGGGCAACCGCTGTTAAAAGTGGATCTTGATTATATCGGGAAAAATGCAACTTCTATCATCACGCCAATCGTATTCACAAACCTTCAGCAGGGTGAAGTGATCAAGATTAATAAGCCGGGCGCTGTTGATCTAAAAGAAAAAGAAATCATTGTCATCTCCAAATAGTAATATATAATATAGAAGAAACCAGCTGCGTTTTAACCAGCTGGTTTCTTTTGATTTAAATGCATATTAAAATCTTTTTAGTTTTTACGAATAACTTGTTGACCTTATGGGCAACAGGTGTTATTATAGAAAAACAGTCGCTTGAGACGTTAACAAGATTTGATGGTTTTAAAAAAGTTGTTGACGAAGTGATTGAGAAATGATATATTAATAAAGTCGCTTCTGAGCGGCGGATTGATCTTTGAAAACTGAACGAACAAAAACGTCAACGTTAATTCATTAGTCTTTTTTGAAAAGACAATTTATGAGCTTAATCAACTCTTATATGGAGAGTTTGATCCTGGCTCAGGACGAACGCTGGCGGCGTGCCTAATACATGCAAGTCGAGCGGACAGATGGGAGCTTGCTCCCTGAAGTCAGCGGCGGACGGGTGAGTAACACGTGGGCAACCTGCCTGTAAGACTGGGATAACTCCGGGAAACCGGGGCTAATACCGGATAATTCTTTCCCTCACATGAGGGAAAGCTGAAAGATGGTTTCGGCTATCACTTACAGATGGGCCCGCGGCGCATTAGCTAGTTGGTGAGGTAACGGCTCACCAAGGCAACGATGCGTAGCCGACCTGAGAGGGTGATCGGCCACACTGGGACTGAGACACGGCCCAGACTCCTACGGGAGGCAGCAGTAGGGAATCTTCCGCAATGGACGAAAGTCTGACGGAGCAACGCCGCGTGAGTGATGAAGGTTTTCGGATCGTAAAACTCTGTTGTTAGGGAAGAACAAGTACCGGAGTAACTGCCGGTACCTTGACGGTACCTAACCAGAAAGCCACGGCTAACTACGTGCCAGCAGCCGCGGTAATACGTAGGTGGCAAGCGTTGTCCGGAATTATTGGGCGTAAAGCGCGCGCAGGCGGTTCCTTAAGTCTGATGTGAAAGCCCCCGGCTCAACCGGGGAGGGTCATTGGAAACTGGGGAACTTGAGTGCAGAAGAGAAGAGTGGAATTCCACGTGTAGCGGTGAAATGCGTAGAGATGTGGAGGAACACCAGTGGCGAAGGCGACTCTTTGGTCTGTAACTGACGCTGAGGCGCGAAAGCGTGGGGAGCAAACAGGATTAGATACCCTGGTAGTCCACGCCGTAAACGATGAGTGCTAAGTGTTAGAGGGTTTCCGCCCTTTAGTGCTGCAGCAAACGCATTAAGCACTCCGCCTGGGGAGTACGGCCGCAAGGCTGAAACTCAAAGGAATTGACGGGGGCCCGCACAAGCGGTGGAGCATGTGGTTTAATTCGAAGCAACGCGAAGAACCTTACCAGGTCTTGACATCTCCTGACAACCCTAGAGATAGGGCGTTCCCCTTCGGGGGACAGGATGACAGGTGGTGCATGGTTGTCGTCAGCTCGTGTCGTGAGATGTTGGGTTAAGTCCCGCAACGAGCGCAACCCTTGATCTTAGTTGCCAGCATTCAGTTGGGCACTCTAAGGTGACTGCCGGTGACAAACCGGAGGAAGGTGGGGATGACGTCAAATCATCATGCCCCTTATGACCTGGGCTACACACGTGCTACAATGGATGGTACAAAGGGCTGCGAGACCGCGAGGTTAAGCGAATCCCATAAAACCATTCTCAGTTCGGATTGCAGGCTGCAACTCGCCTGCATGAAGCCGGAATCGCTAGTAATCGCGGATCAGCATGCCGCGGTGAATACGTTCCCGGGCCTTGTACACACCGCCCGTCACACCACGAGAGTTTGTAACACCCGAAGTCGGTGGGGTAACCTTTTGGAGCCAGCCGCCTAAGGTGGGACAGATGATTGGGGTGAAGTCGTAACAAGGTAGCCGTATCGGAAGGTGCGGCTGGATCACCTCCTTTCTAAGGATATTTACATGAAACGTGACGCGTTTTGTTCGTTCAGTTTTGAGAGTTCAATCTCTCAATGAAAGATTCGTTCTTTGAAAACTAGATAATGATTATGAAGAAGCAATAACCGAGTAATCGCCATTTTAGTGAATTCTCTCTATGTTAAATAGAGTAAAAAACCTTTGATCTTGTTCATCTTCGATGAACCTGTCAAATACGGTTAAGTTAGAAAGGGCGCACGGTGAATGCCTTGGCACTAGGAGCCGATGAAGGACGGTACTAACACCGATATGCTTCGGGGAGCTGTAAGTAAGCTTTGATCCGGAGATTTCCGAATGGGGAAACCCCCTATCCGTAATGGGATAGGATCTTTACCTGAATACATAGGGTATGGAAGGCAGACCCGGGGAACTGAAACATCTAAGTACCCGGAGGAAGAGAAAGCAAACGCGATTCCCTGAGTAGCGGCGAGCGAAACGGGATTAGCCCAAACCAGGAGGCTTGCCTCCTGGGGTTGTAGGACACTCTATACGGAGTTACAAAGGAACGAGGTAAATGAACAGGTCTGGAAAGGCCGGCCAGAGAAGGTAAAAGCCCTGTAGTTGAAACTTCGTTCCCTCCAGAGTGGATCCTGAGTACGGCGGGACACGAGAAATCCCGTCGGAAGCAGGGAGGACCATCTCCCAAGGCTAAATACTCCCTAGTGACCGATAGTGAACCAGTACCGTGAGGGAAAGGTGAAAAGCACCCCGGAAGGGGAGTGAAAGAGATCCTGAAACCGTGTGCCTACAAGTAGTTAGAGCCCGTTAATGGGTGATAGCGTGCCTTTTGTAGAATGAACCGGCGAGTTACGATTACATGCGAGGTTAAGTTGATGAGACGGAGCCGCAGCGAAAGCGAGTCTGAATAGGGCGAATGAGTATGTGGTCGTAGACCCGAAACCAGGTGATCTACCCATGTCCAGGGTGAAGTCCAGGTAACACTGGATGGAGGCCCGAACCCACGCACGTTGAAAAGTGCGGGGATGAGGTGTGGGTAGCGGAGAAATTCCAATCGAACTTGGAGATAGCTGGTTCTCTCCGAAATAGCTTTAGGGCTAGCCTCATGTAGTAAGAGTCTTGGAGGTAGAGCACTGTTTGGACTAGGGGCCCCCATCGGGTTACCGAATTCAGACAAACTCCGAATGCCAAAGACTTATCCATGGGAGTCAGACTGCGAGTGATAAGATCCGTAGTCAAGAGGGAAACAGCCCAGACCACCAGCTAAGGTCCCAAAGTATACGTTAAGTGGAAAAGGATGTGGAGTTGCTTAGACAACCAGGATGTTGGCTTAGAAGCAGCCACCATTTAAAGAGTGCGTAATAGCTCACTGGTCGAGTGACTCCGCGCCGAAAATGTACCGGGGCTAAACGTATCACCGAAGCTGTGGATTGACATCTTACGATGTCAGTGGTAGGAGAGCGTTCTAAGGGCGTTGAAGCGGGATCGCAAGGACCCGTGGAGCGCTTAGAAGTGAGAATGCCGGTATGAGTAGCGAAAGATGGGTGAGAATCCCATCCACCGAATGCCTAAGGTTTCCTGAGGAAGGCTCGTCCGCTCAGGGTTAGTCGGGACCTAAGCCGAGGCTGAAAAGCGTAGGCGATGGACAACAGGTTGATATTCCTGTACCACCTCTTTACCGTTTGAGCAATGGGGGGACGCAGGAGGATAGGGTAAGCGCGCTGCTGGATTAGCGCGTCCAAGCAGTTAGGCCGGTAACGAGGCAAATCCCGTTACCACATAGGCTGAGCTGTGACGGCGAGGGAAATTTAGTACCGAAGTTCCTGATTCCACACTGCCAAGAAAAGCCTCTAGCGAGGGAAAAGGTGCCCGTACCGCAAACCGACACAGGTAGGCGAGGAGAGAATCCTAAGGTGAGCGAGAGAACTCTCGTTAAGGAACTCGGCAAAATGACCCCGTAACTTCGGGAGAAGGGGTGCTCATTAGGGTGAATAGCCCTGATGAGCCGCAGTGAATAGGCCCAGGCGACTGTTTAGCAAAAACACAGGTCTCTGCGAAGCCGCAAGGCGAAGTATAGGGGCTGACGCCTGCCCGGTGCTGGAAGGTTAAGAGGAGAGGTTAGCGCAAGCGAAGCTTTGAATCGAAGCCCCAGTAAACGGCGGCCGTAACTATAACGGTCCTAAGGTAGCGAAATTCCTTGTCGGGTAAGTTCCGACCCGCACGAAAGGCGTAACGATCTGGGCACTGTCTCAACGAGAGACTCGGTGAAATTATAGTACCTGTGAAGATGCAGGTTACCCGCGACAGGACGGAAAGACCCCGTGGAGCTTTACTGTAGCCTGATATTGAATTTTGGTACAGCTTGTACAGGATAGGTAGGAGCCTGAGAAGCCGGAGCGCTAGCTTCGGTGGAGGCGTCGGTGGGATACTACCCTGGCTGTATTGAAATTCTAACCCGCGCCCCTTATCGGGGCGGGAGACAGTGTCAGGTGGGCAGTTTGACTGGGGCGGTCGCCTCCTAAAAAGTAACGGAGGCGCCCAAAGGTTCCCTCAGAATGGTTGGAAATCATTCGCAGAGTGTAAAGGCACAAGGGAGCTTGACTGCGAGACCTACAAGTCGAGCAGGGACGAAAGTCGGGCTTAGTGATCCGGTGGTTCCGCATGGAAGGGCCATCGCTCAACGGATAAAAGCTACCCCGGGGATAACAGGCTTATCTCCCCCAAGAGTCCACATCGACGGGGAGGTTTGGCACCTCGATGTCGGCTCATCGCATCCTGGGGCTGTAGTCGGTCCCAAGGGTTGGGCTGTTCGCCCATTAAAGCGGTACGCGAGCTGGGTTCAGAACGTCGTGAGACAGTTCGGTCCCTATCCGTCGTGGGCGCAGGAAATTTGAGAGGAGCTGTCCTTAGTACGAGAGGACCGGGATGGACGCACCGCTGGTGTACCAGTTGTCTTGCCAAAGGCATCGCTGGGTAGCTATGTGCGGAAGGGATAAGTGCTGAAAGCATCTAAGCATGAAGCCCCCCTCGAGATGAGATTTCCCATAGCGTCAAGCTAGTAAGATCCCTGAAAGATGATCAGGTTGATAGGTCAGAGGTGGAAGCGTGGCGACATGTGGAGCTGACTGATACTAATCGATCGAGGACTTAACCACATTGGTGAATACTCGGCAAATACTTCTTCATACATTATCTAGTTTTGAGGGAACGAAGTTTCTTCAACCAAATAGTCCGGTGGCGATAGCGAGAAGGTCACACCCGTTCCCATACCGAACACGGAAGTTAAGCTTCTCAGCGCCGATGGTAGTTGGGGGCTGTCCCCCTGTGAGAGTAGGACGCTGCCGGGCATATGAAAGAGCACCTGATGGGTGCTCTTTTTTCGTATGTTTGGATGATATATTGAATCCAAAAATCTTATTTACTCTTCTTTTTAATTGAAAATACATATATGCTTCACTTTTTCGTGTTATGCCATACTTTGGCATATATATGCGTCCCTTTCATTCGTATATGTGCCAGAATTCAATTATATGTGCCAGAATTCAATTATATGTGCCAATTCTTATTTCACTGCCTGTTTTATGTGTTAAATCTGTTCTTACCAAAGAGGAATTGTGCCAAATGTGAGAACTTACAACCATGTTTGATAAAACCCAATACATGCCAGGTAGTCTCCAAAATCTGTTAGATAAAAATCTTTAGAACCTTTCTCCTTAATATAGCTGCTTCAACCGGGCATAATTCAGCCGTTTCATCCCACTCAAAAAAGGATAACCTATTCCTAAAGAATCCAATTTGCGAAAAAAGGTTATCAAACGCTAATTTCTTTTGTACAATAGTGACTTAATGGGGAGAGGTCACCCATATGCCTTTAAATCCCCCATAAAGGAGGACGCTTTCATTGCTGGAAAACAGTTTTATTATGGTCGCTATTATTTTGATCATTAATATTGTATATGTATCATTTTTTACCATCAGGATGATTCTGACGCTAAAGGGGCAGCGGTACCTTGCAGCTTTTATAAGCACAATTGAAGTTGTCATTTATGTAATTGGACTGGGGCTTGTTCTTGATAACCTAAATGAAATACAAAATCTGATTGCTTATGCAGTCGGTTATGGAATTGGCGTTATTGTCGGCATGAAAATTGAAGAGAAGCTTGCTCTTGGCTATATTACTGTAAATGTAATTACAAAGGAATATGACAGGGACCTTCCAAAAGCCTTAAGAGATAAGGGTTATGGTGTCACAAACTGGGCTGCAAATGGACTTGAAGGCGATCGGATGGCCCTTCAGATCCTGACACCGAGAAAATATGAATTGAAACTTTATCAGACGATTAAAGAGCTGGATCCTAAGGCCTTCATCATTGCTTATGAGCCAAAAACGATTCATGGCGGCTTCTGGGTGAAATCTGTTAAGAGAGGAAAGTTATCCCAATGAGTAAAACCAAGAACAAAATGGTGTTTGAGGTCCAGGAAAACGAAACGATTGACCAGTGTCTGGAAAGGATACAAAAGGCAGGATATATACCTGTTAGAAGGACTGAGAAGCCTATTTTTAAAGAAGTTAAGAAGGGCGGTAAAGTCGATTATGAACCTGCTGGAAGGCAGATCGTTTTTGAAGCAAAACGGGCAGAAGATTAAAACACGAACATTAATTGTCTGACTTTTAGTATTGTTCGATTTTTCAATTGACAGAGTATCAGGTATGTTGTTAATATGGTGGTAGTTAATAAAACGTGAATAAACCCCTCGTATAATAATGGGAATAGGGCCCATAAGTTTCTACCCGGCAACCGTAAATTGCTGGACTATGAGGGAAAGCTGATATGCCCGGCATGTAGAAGGAATGGTTCCTGCCGTTTGCAGGTGTCTTTCTTACGGTTCTTTTTAGCCCGGACAGATTACTTTCTCTCATATTAAGAGAAGGGTCTGTGCGGGTTTTTTATATTGGGAGATTTGGAGGAGAAAGAATGAGCGCACAAGCAGCAGTCATTATGGGAAGCAAATCGGATTGGGAGACAATGAAGCACGCTTGCGGAATTCTGGAAGAGCTTGAAATCCCTTTTGAAAAAAAGGTTGTTTCAGCGCATCGGACTCCAGATCTTATGTTTGAATATGCTGAGCAGGCAAGAGACAGAGGGATTAAGGTAATTATTGCGGGTGCAGGCGGAGCGGCACACCTGCCTGGAATGGTAGCAGCGAAAACGACACTTCCTGTCATCGGAGTACCAGTGCAATCAAAAGCTCTAAACGGACTGGATTCATTGCTGTCCATTGTTCAGATGCCCGGCGGCGTCCCGGTTGCAACCGTTGCGATTGGAAAAGCAGGAGCCACTAACGCCGGATTGCTGGCAGCACAAATACTTGGCGCTTTTGATACAGCCATTGCAGAACGTCTTCAGTCAAAAAGAGATAAAACAAAACAGGAAGTACTAGAAAGCAGTGATGAACTTGTCTAATAAAACAATTTTACCTGGACAAACAATTGGAATTATTGGCGGGGGACAGCTTGGGAGAATGATGGCTCTGGCTGCAAAAGCAAATGGCTTCAGGATTGCCGTCTTGGATCCAGCAGAAGACTCTCCTTGCGGCCAGGTTGCGGATATTAAAATCATTGGTGAATATGATCATTTAGATTCTATAAAAGAGTTAGCTGACGTCAGTGACGTTGTGACATATGAATTTGAAAATATCAGTGCGGAAGCTCTCGGGTGGCTATGTGCAAATGCGTATGTCCCACAGGGGAGCGAGCTGCTCGAGATCACGCAGGACCGGACAAAGGAAAAAGCAGCCATCCAAAAAGCCGGCTGTGAGGTAGCGCCCTATGAGGTCATTACTACTGAAAAAGATATTTATGATAATATAGAAAAGCTTGGCTATCCAGCAGTATTAAAGACATCCAGAGGCGGATATGACGGAAAAGGACAAGTTGTGATAAAGAGCGGGCAGGATATTAATAAAGCTGCACAGCTTCTTGAGAATGGCGTGTGCGTCCTTGAAAAATGGATTCCATTCGAAAAGGAAATATCAGTTATTATCTGCCGGAATATCTCGGGAGAAAAAGCAGTATTTCCAGTCGGGGAAAATATCCATAAAGAAAACATTCTGCACCAGACAATTGTGCCGGCTATGATCACAGCTGATGCCGAGGACAGGGCTGTAAATGCAGCAAACCTGCTGGCAGAAGCTTTAAGCCTTGTCGGTACATTGGCAGTCGAAATGTTTCTCACACAAGACGGACAGATTTACATTAACGAGCTTGCGCCTCGTCCGCATAACTCAGGCCATTATTCGATTGAAGCTTGCGAAACCTCCCAGTTTGAACAGCACATCCGTGCGGTTTGCAATTGGCCGCTTGGCAGCACGGAACTATTAAAACCGGCTGTTATGGTTAACATACTAGGAGAGCACCAGGAGCCTTTAATTAAGAAAATACCTGAATTGGATGACTGGAAGATTCACTTGTACGGAAAAAAGGATGCCAAATATAAACGCAAGATGGGCCATGTCACGCTTTTGCGGAACTCAGCCGAAGAGGCACTTGAAGAAGCAGAAAAAAGCGGCATTTGGACCCCTGTGAAGGAACAGATCGGAGGATAAAACATGATTGAACGCTATACGAGACCGGAAATGGGAGCTATATGGACAGAAGAGAACCGCTTTCAGGCTTGGCTTGAGGTAGAAATTCTTGCTTGTGAAGCTTGGGCTGAATTAGGAGATATTCCGAAAGAGGATGTTCAGAAAATCCGCGAGAATGCTTCTTTTAATATTGACCGCATTAAAGAAATCGAAGAGGAAACACGACATGATGTGGTCGCTTTTACCCGCGCGGTATCTGAAACGCTTGGTGAGGAGCGCAAATGGGTTCATTACGGGCTTACTTCCACAGATGTGGTTGATACGGCTCTTTCCTACTTAATCAAGCAGGCAAATGATATTCTTCTAAAAGATATCGAACGCTTTGTGGAAATCCTGAAAAACAAAGCTCAGGAACACAAGCATACAGTAATGATGGGCCGCACGCACGGGGTGCATGCTGAGCCGACTACATTCGGTTTAAAGCTTGCACTATGGTATGAAGAAATGAAGCGTAATCTTGACCGCTTTAAGGAAGCAGCTGCTGGTGTGGAATTCGGTAAAATCTCAGGTGCAGTTGGAACATATGCAAACATCGATCCGTTCGTTGAAAAATATGTGTGTGAAAAACTGGGCATCCAGCCAGCGCCAATTTCAACGCAAACACTTCAGCGTGACCGACATGCTCATTATATGGGGGCGCTAGCGCTGGTAGCCACTTCAATTGAAAAATTTGCGACAGAGGTCCGCGGCCTGCAAAAAAGCGAAACGCGTGAAGTGGAAGAGTTCTTCGCGAAAGGCCAAAAGGGATCTTCAGCAATGCCGCACAAACGCAACCCGATTGGTTCAGAAAATATGACTGGAATGGCAAGAGTGATCCGCGGCTATATGATGACTGCGTATGAAAATGTGGCATTATGGCATGAGCGTGATATTTCCCACTCATCAGCTGAAAGAATCATCCTGCCTGACGCAACGATTGCGCTGAACTATATGCTGAACCGCTTTGGAAATATCGTGAAAAATCTAACAGTCTTCCCTGAGAACATGAAACGCAATATGGACCGTACGTTAGGGCTGATTTACTCTCAGCGTGTTCTTCTGGCCTTGATTGACATGGGCATGACTCGTGAAGAGGCCTATGATACTGTCCAGCCGCGGGCCATGGAAGCATGGGAAAAACAGGTGCAATTTCGCAGCCTGATCGAGCAGGACGAAACTATTACATCAAAGCTAACCGAAGCAGAAATAGATGACTGCTTTGACTATAACTACCACATCAAGCATGTGGATACCATTTTTGACCGTCTAGGTTTATAAAAAAATAAAGAGGTAAAGAGCAGTCTTTACCTCTTTATTATCGGGAAAATTCCCAATCTTCTTAATAACCGCGTCTAGAAAGCCATGTGCTATTTAAATAAGGGAGGCTCTCCGCTATGGAAAAAGGAGAATTGTTATACGAAGGCAAAGCCAAAAAGGTTTATCAAACAAACGATGAAAATGTCGTCTGGATTGAATACAAAGATTCTGCAACAGCCTTTAATGGTGAGAAAAAGGCAAGCATCAGCGGCAAGGGCCGTTTGAATAACGAGATTACGAGTTTGCTTTTTTCAAAGCTTCATGACCTGGGAATAGAATCTCACTTTATTGAAAAACTTTCAGAGACTGAGCAGCTTGTTAAAAAGGTGGATATCATTCCGCTCGAAACAGTGGTCCGCAACGTTGCGGCGGGGAGCTTTTCTAAGAGATTGGGAGTTGCAGAAGGGAAAGAATTGTCGAGGCCGATTGTGGAGTTCTACTACAAAGATGACGAGCTCGGTGATCCGCTGCTGACAGAGGATCATATTGAAGTTCTTCATCTGGCTGATAAGCAGGAAGTAGCCATTTTACAGGAAAAGGCACTTCAGGTTAATGCTATTTTAAGAGATTTTTTCAAAGACCTCGGCATTAAATTAGTAGATTTTAAGCTTGAGTTTGGTAAAGATGAATCAGGCCAAATTCTCCTGGCTGATGAGATTTCGCCAGATACTTGCAGGCTTTGGGATGTTGAAACAAATGAAAAGCTGGATAAAGATGTTTTCCGCAGAGACCTTGGAAATTTAACAGATGCTTATGAAAATATTTTAGCGCGACTGGGAGGCCAAACAGTATGTACAAAGTAAAAGTTTTCGTCACATTAAGAGAAAGTGTTCTAGATCCTCAAGGAACAGTTGTAAAAAATTCTCTGCATTCCATGAACTACAGCGAAGTGTCTGATGTGCGCATTGGAAAATACATGGAACTGACAGTGGAAAAAAGCGACCGTCCTGTTGAAGACGCTGTAAAGGAAATGTGTGAGCGCTTATTGGCTAATGTAGTGATTGAAGATTACCGCTTTGAAATTGAGGAGGCTGTTGCTCAGTGAAGTTTGCAGTGATCGTATTTCCAGGGTCCAATTGTGACATCGATATGTACCATGCAGTAAAGGATGAGCTTGGAGCGGAAGCCGAATATGTCTGGCATGACGCGGAAAGCTTAGACGAATATGACGGAATTCTTCTTCCCGGCGGTTTCTCTTACGGAGATTATCTCCGTTCGGGTGCTGTCGCACGCTTCAGTAATGTCATGAAAGAAGTTGTGAAAGCGGCTGAAGCAGGAAAGCCAATCCTGGGCGTCTGCAATGGATTTCAAATCCTTCTTGAAGCTGGTCTTTTGCCTGGGGCAATGAGAAGAAACGATAGCCTGAAATTCATCTGCCGCACAGTGGAGCTAAAGGTTGAAAACAATGAGACCATGTTTTCATCTGCATATGAGAAGGATGAAGTAATCAATATTCCGATTGCCCATGGTGAAGGAAACTATTATTGTGATGAAGCTGTTTTAGCTGAATTGAAGAAAAATAACCAAATCGTTTTTACTTACAATGGAACGAATCCAAATGGCAGCCTGGAAAACATCGCAGGAATTATCAATGAAAAAGGAAATGTACTCGGCATGATGCCGCACCCTGAAAGAGCTGTTGATGAGCTTTTAGGGGGAGCAGATGGCCTGAAACTTTTTCAATCAATCGTAAAACAATGGAGGGAAGCACATGTCGTTAATGCTTGAGCCAAGTCCGGAACAGTTAAAGACACAGAAGGTATACAAAGAAATGGGTTTGTCTGATGACGAATTTGCGATGATTGAAAAGATTATCGGGCGTTTGCCAAATTACACAGAAATCGGTTTGTTTTCGGTTATGTGGTCAGAGCATTGCAGCTATAAAAACTCAAAGCCCGTGTTAAGCAAATTTCCGACAACAGGAGAGAAAGTACTTCAGGGACCAGGGGAAGGAGCTGGAATTGTTGATATCGGCGATGGGCAAGCAGTTGTTTTTAAAATTGAAAGCCATAACCACCCGTCTGCAATCGAGCCTTACCAGGGGGCAGCAACAGGTGTCGGCGGGATTATCCGCGATGTATTTTCAATGGGAGCAAGACCGGTCGCGCTCCTCAACTCTTTACGCTTTGGAGAATTGGATACTCCTCGTGTACGGTACCTTTTTAAAGAAGTAGTCGCAGGCATTGCAGGTTACGGAAACTGCATCGGTATTCCAACAGTTGGGGGAGAAGTGCAGTTTGATGCTTCCTATGAAGGAAATCCGCTTGTAAACGCGATGTGTGTCGGCTTAATCGACCATAAGGACATTAAAAAAGGCCAGGCCCATGGAGTAGGCAATACAGTCATGTATGTCGGTGCAAAAACTGGCCGTGACGGGATCCATGGTGCTACTTTTGCATCTGAAGAACTAACAGACCAATCAGAATCAAAACGCCCGGCTGTCCAGGTTGGCGATCCATTCATGGAAAAGCTTCTGCTGGAGGCATGTCTTGAACTGGTCCAGTCTGACGCACTTGTCGGCATTCAGGATATGGGAGCTGCCGGTCTGACAAGCTCTTCTGCTGAGATGGCCAGCAAAGCGGGGTCAGGAATTGAAATGAATCTTGACCTTGTTCCTCAAAGGGAAACAGGCATGACTGCATATGAGATGATGCTTTCCGAGTCTCAGGAGAGAATGCTGATTGTCGTGAAAAAAGGACGCGAGCAGGAGATCGTTGATTTATTTTCCAAATATGGCCTGGAAGCAGTATCTGTCGGCAGGGTAACCGATGATAAAATGCTCCGACTGACTCATCAGGGAGAAGTGGTAGCAGAGCTGCCGGTAGATGCGCTTGCAGAGGATGCGCCAGTTTATCATAAGCCATCAAACGAGCCTGAATATTTCCGTGAATTTCAGGTAATGGAAAATGAAGTTCCTGCGGTTGAAGATTATAAAGAAACATTGGTAAAGCTCCTTCAGCAGCCGACAATAGCAAGCAAGGAATGGGTTTATGACCAGTACGACTATATGGTCCGCACGAATACAGTAGTGGCGCCTGGATCAGATGCTGCGGTCATTCGCATCCGCGGCACCCGCAAAGGATTGGCCATGACGACAGACTGTAATTCACGTTACATGTATCTTGATCCTGAAACAGGCGGAAAAATTGCAGTGGCAGAAGCAGCAAGAAATATCATTTGCTCCGGCGGTCAGCCATTGGCGATAACAGATAATCTGAACTTCGGAAACCCGGAGAAACCTGAAATCTTCTGGCAAATCGAAAAAGCGGCAGATGGAATCAGTGAAGCATGCCGCACTTTAAATACGCCAGTTATCGGCGGAAACGTCTCTTTATATAACGAAACAAATGGAACAGCTATCTACCCAACACCTGTCATTGGAATGGTTGGGCTTGTAGATGACATTGATCATATGACAACACAATCATTTAAAGCAGCTGGTGATCTTATTTATCTGGTTGGCGAAACAAAGGATGAGTTCGGCGGCAGTGAACTGCAGAAGATGACATACGGCAAGATTTTCGGAAAAGCGCCTGAACTTGATCTCGAAAAAGAAGAAAAGGCACAGCAGCAAATTTTAAAAGCCATCCGTTCGGGACTTGCAGCATCTGCCCATGATGTGGCAGAAGGCGGTTTAGCAGTAGCAGCTGCGGAAAGCCTGATTGGTTCAAAAGGTCTGGGAGCGGATATCAAGGTAAAAGGAAATGCGACATCAGCTTTATTCAGTGAATCACAATCCCGTTTCTTGCTATCTGTAAAAAAAGAAAACCAGGAAGCATTTGAAAGTTTAGTAGACGCGACACTAATCGGTGAAGTAACAGAAGCACCTATACTTTATATCTCCAATGAAGAGGGCCAATTGCTTGCCGAACAGGTTGACGTTCTAAAGCAGGCCTGGAAAGGGGCTATCCCATGCTTGCTGAAATAAGAGGACTGAATGAAGAGTGCGGTGTTTTTGGAATCTGGGGGCACCAGGATGCTTCCCAGATCACGTATTACGGGCTTCATAGTCTGCAGCACCGCGGCCAGGAAGGCACAGGAATGGTTGTTACCGATGGCAAAAAGCTGAAAGGCATTAAAGGTGAGGGGCTAGTAACGGAAATTTTCACAACAGATGCCATGAAGGAACTGGAAGGAAAAGCAGCAATCGGACATGTGCGCTATGCGACTGCCGGCGGGGGCGGATATGAAAATGTCCAGCCTCTGCTATTCAACTCACAAAGCGGAAGTCTTGCGCTTTGCCATAACGGAAACCTGGTGAATGCGACTGCATTGAAGCATCAGCTTGAAGGACAAGGAAGCATTTTTCAAACGAGCTCGGATACAGAGGTGCTGGCTCACTTAATTAAGCGTGCAGGCTTCTCTTCCCTAAAAGACCGAGTCAAAAATGCTTTATCCATGATTAAAGGAGCTTATGCTTTTCTGATTATGACCGAAACAGAACTGATGGTTGCGCTGGATCCGAACGGCATGAGGCCGCTCTCACTTGGCAAAATCGGCGATGCTTATGTAGTTGCGTCTGAAACATGTGCTTTTGATGTTGTAGGTGCAGAGTATATCCGCGATATTCTGCCAGGAGAACTGCTGATCATTGACGACAATGGATTCCGTTCTGAGATGTTTGCAATGGCCTCTAATATCGCTATGTGCACGATGGAATATGTTTACTTTTCCCGTCCAGACAGCAATATCAACGGGATCAACGTTCATACAGCCCGGAAAAATCTTGGGAAGCAGCTTGCTTTTGAGGCGCCCATTGAAGGGGATGTCGTTACAGGCGTACCTGACTCGAGCATCTCTGTCGCGATCGGCTATGCTGAAGCTTCAGGCATTCCATATGAGATGGGCTTGATAAAAAACCGCTATGTTGGCCGGACTTTTATCCAGCCATCACAGTCACTGCGTGAGCAAGGCGTAAAAATGAAGCTGTCTCCGGTACGCGGAGTTGTAGAAGGCAAGAGAGTCATTATGGTGGATGATTCGATCGTCCGCGGAACAACAAGCAGACGGATCGTAACAATGCTGAAAGAAGCGGGAGCTACAGAAGTGCATGTGCTTATCAGTTCACCGCCAATTAAAAATCCATGCTTCTATGGAATCGATACATCGACAAAGGAAGAATTGATTGCCGGCAATCATTCTGTTGAGGAAATAAGAGAAATCATTGGTGCGGACACACTTACCTTTTTAAGTACAGAGGGCATGGTCAAAGCAATCGGCCGAAAAGACGGACAATGTCTGGCATGCTTTACAGGCCAGTATCCGACGGAGATTTATCCAAGTACTTTGCATCCTTATGAAAAGGTCTAACATAAGCTGGCAGATAAACTGCTATGTTTGGCTGGAAAATATCGGAATTGGCCGATAAAACGTGATTTTTGGCCGTTAAAAGTACTATTTGGCCGATAAGTTGAAGAATCGGCCTTTAAATGATTAAGAAAGTAACTTTGAAATACGATACTGTCTAGCTCCAGCGCCTACCCCCTCGAGGTCATAAGCCACCCCTCCCAGAAGGCAAAGAACGCCTTCCCGAGAGGCAAGTCTTATGCTTGCCGGGGGTGAACAAGGCGCTTGCGCTTTTCTAATATGGGGTGAAAAACAGATGGCAAATGCATATAAACAGGCCGGAGTAGATATCGAAGCTGGCTATGAAGCAGTTTCCCGCATGAAAAAGCACGTACAGAAGACAATTCGTCCT
The DNA here is from genome assembly GCF_051353635.1 of Cytobacillus sp. BC1816. Lineage (NCBI taxonomy): Bacteria > Bacillati > Bacillota > Bacilli > Caryophanales > Bacillaceae > Cytobacillus > Cytobacillus sp. BC1816. Next base: position 348,844 of record NZ_CP195611.1, read on the forward strand.
GGTGTGCTCGGCGGTTTGGGCGGATTTGGCGGCATGTTCGATCTATCTGAACTAAACCTGAAGGAGCCGGTTTTAGTATCAGGTACAGATGGTGTCGGCACGAAACTGATGCTTGCTTTTATGATGGATAAGCATGACACGATTGGGATTGATGCGGTCGCAATGTGTGTAAATGATATTGTCGTACAGGGAGCAGAACCTCTTTATTTCTTGGATTATATCGCCTGCGGAAAAGCGGCGCCTGAACGGATTGAAGCGATTGTGAAAGGAATTGCGGATGGCTGCGAACAGGCAGGCTGCGCCCTTGTAGGCGGTGAAACAGCTGAGATGCCTGGCATGTACAGTGAGGAAGAATATGACCTTGCCGGCTTTGCGGTCGGTGCCTGTGAAAAATCCAGCCTGATTAATGGTTCCGATATTAAAGCCGGAGATGTACTGATTGGCCTTGCATCCAGCGGAATTCACAGCAATGGCTACTCACTTGTCAGAAAGCTGTTTTTTGAAAAAGCGAATTTGTCCTTAACAGATCATGTAGAAGAATTAGGCTGTACTTTAGGGGAGGAGCTGCTTCGCCCTACAAAAATTTATGTTAAGCCGCTTCTATCAGCTATGAAGCAATTCAAGCTGAAGGGCATGGCGCATATTACCGGCGGAGGATTTATTGAAAATATCCCCCGCATGCTGCCTGAAGGTCTTGGCGCCCAGCTTAATGAAAACAATTGGGAAGTGCCGCCTGTGTTCACGGTTATGGAGAAGATCGGCGGACTGGAACGCAAAGAAATGTACAACATTTTTAATATGGGAACAGGCATGGTGATTGCAGCGGATAAAGAAAATGCTGATGAACTGATCACCTATTTTAATGAAATTGGAGAAAAAGCCTATCTAATGGGGACAGTGACGGATAAGGAAGGAATTGAAATTCTGTAACTTGGAGGAAGTCATGAAAAAAATCGCAGTGTTTGCTTCCGGAAGCGGAACGAACTTTCAGGCAATTGCCGATGCTGTAAAAACAGGTGATTTGCAGGCTGAGATCGTCTTGTTTGTCTGTGATCGGCCAGGTGCATACAGCACCCAGCGTGCACAAAACGAACAAGTTCCGCAGTTTGTTTTTTCAGCAAAAGACTATGCTGGCAAAGCAGAGTATGAAAGAGCGATTTTGCAAAGGCTGAAGGAGAGCGGAGCCGAGTATATTATTCTCGCAGGCTACATGAGACTGATCGGCCCGACGCTTTTGAAAGAGTTTGAAGGCAGCATTATTAATATTCATCCTTCTCTTCTTCCTGCTTTTCCTGGTAAGGATGCTATTGGCCAGGCGTTATCTGCCAATGTGAAGGTAAGCGGTGTAACGGTTCATTTTGTTGATGAAGGCATGGATACTGGGCCGATTATTGCTCAAGCGCCAGTTGATATAAATTCGGGTGAAACGCTGGATAGCCTTCAGAAGAAGATACATGAAGTCGAGCACAAACTTTATCCGCAGGTTTTGCAAAATCTTTTCTATGCTAAAATGGTAGAGAACTAAAGTGTTTCATTCAACAGAGTCAGGGGGAGCGAACATGAAGAAACGTGCATTAATCAGTGTTTCCGATAAAAATGGCATAACAGAATTTGCCCAGCAGTTAAGCGAACTGGGGTTTGAAATAATCTCAACAGGCGGTACAAAAAAAGCGCTGGAAGAGAGTGGAGTCCCCGTTATCGGAGTAAGTGATGTGACAGGCTTTCCGGAGATTTTGGAAGGGCGTGTAAAAACATTAAATCCAATGATTCATGGCGGGCTGCTGGCAAAGCATGGCGAACCAGGCCATAAACAGCAGCTTGAGGAGCATGGGATCACGCCTATCCAGGTTGTGTGCGTGAATTTGTACCCGTTCCAGCAAACAATCGCTAAGCCAGATGTGACAGTAGAGGATGCGATAGAGAATATTGATATCGGCGGCCCGGCCATGCTGCGTGCCTCCGCCAAAAACCATGACTATGTAACGGTTGTGGTGGATCCGGCCGATTATGAAACAGTTCTTTCACAGCTAAAAGAAACCGGAGAGGTCCAAAAGGAAACCCGCCGCAGACTTGCTGCAAAGGTTTTCCGCCATACTGCTGCCTATGATGCAATGATCGCTGAATATATGACAGATTTGGCAAATGAAGAAACACCTGAAAAATTAACGGTTACGTATGAACTGAAGCAAACATTGAGATATGGGGAGAACCCTCATCAAAAGGCTGCTTTTTACCGCAAGCCGCTTGGTTCTGAATTTTCGATTGCTAACGCTGAACAGCTTCACGGCAAGGAATTATCCTACAACAATATCAATGATGCTGATGCAGCTCTCCAAATCGTAAAAGAATTCTCAGAGCCTGCAGCAGTTGCTGTTAAGCATATGAATCCTTGCGGAGTGGGGACTGGGGAAAATGTATTCGAAGCTTTTTCAAAAGCTTTTGAGGCGGACCCTGTATCTATTTTTGGCGGCATTATTGCCCTGAACAGGGAAGTAGACGCTGAGACAGCGAAAAAGCTATATGAAATCTTCCTTGAAATCATCATTGCACCTTCCTTCTCAAACGAAGCGCTTGAGATTTTAAAAGGGAAAAAGAATCTGCGCCTGCTGACAATTCCTTTTGATGGCAAAAAGAAAGCGGAGATGAGATTGTCCGCTATTGAAGGCGGATTGCTGACGCAGGAATATGATTTATTCACCCTTGATAATGCGGAAGTAAAAGTTGCGACCAAGAGAGAGCCAACAGAAGAAGAGTGGAAAGCGTTGAAGCTGGGCTGGAAAGTTGTAAAGCATGTGAAATCAAATGCCATTGTCGTAAATGATGCAAACATGACTCTTGGAGTCGGTGCCGGGCAGATGAACCGCGTAGGCTCTGCCAAAATTGCGCTTGAGCAGGCCGGTGAAAAAACGAACGGAGCGGTTATGGCATCCGATGCTTTTTTCCCAATGAACGATACGGTTGAAGCGGCAGCCAAAGCAGGCATTTCAGCCATCATCCAGCCGGGAGGCTCAATCCGTGATGAGGATTCCATCAAAAAGGCTGATGAGTATGGAATTGCAATGGTCTTTACAGGCGTACGTCATTTTAAACATTAAACGAAAAGCGGAAGCGCCTCGATCAGAGGCCTTGCTATTATAGCTGACATTTTTACGGAGGTGGGCGTAATGAAGGTATTGGTTTTAGGAAGAGGCGGCCGAGAGCATGCAATTTGCTGGAAGATGAATCAAAGCCCTTCAGTGAAACAGGTTTTTGCTGCTCCAGGAAATCCCGGAATGGAAGATTCAGCTCAGCTGGTTGCCATCCAGGAACATGAACAGGAAAAACTTGTGCAGTTTGCTCAGGATAATGAAATTGAATTGACTGTGATCGGGCCGGAAGTACCGCTGCTTGAGGGGCTGGCTGACCGATTTGAAGAAGCCGGGTTAAAGGTATTTGGACCGAGAAAAGCAGCAGCCGAAATTGAAGGCAGCAAGTCCTTTGCCAAAGCACTTATGAAGAAATATGCTATCCCCACTGCCGAATATGGGGTATTCAGCAACTATGAAGAAGCGAAAGCCTATATTGAAGCAAAAGGCGCTCCCATTGTTCTGAAAGCAGATGGCCTTGCAGCCGGAAAAGGCGTAATAGTGGCCATGACTATGCAGGAAGCATTGGACGGGATTGAGGAACTATTATTAAATGAAAAGTTTGGCCAAGCTTCTTCAACCGTTGTAATTGAAGAATTCCTTGAAGGCGAAGAATTTTCCTTAATGGCGTTTGTGAACGGAGAAAAGGTGATTCCGCTTGAAATTGCCCAGGACCACAAGCGTGCCTATGATGGAGACCAGGGACCGAATACTGGCGGAATGGGGGCTTATTCTCCGGTACCGCATATTGGTGAAGAAACAGTTGCAGCAGCTGTTGAACATGTTTTGAAGCCGGCAGCCAAAGCAATGGTTCAGGAAGGCCGAAGTTTTACCGGTATCCTGTATGCAGGTCTGATTAAAACACCAGCAGGCCCGAAGGTAATTGAATTTAATGCCCGTTTTGGAGATCCTGAAACACAGGTGATTTTACCCCGCATGAAGTCGGATCTGGCGGGAGTAATGCTGGCAGTCCTAAAAGGGGAACAGCCTGAAATCGAGTGGGATAAGGAAGTAATCGTCGGAGTGGTTGCTGCTTCTAAAGGCTACCCTGAAGCTTATGAAAAAGGAGCTGTTCTGAATGGGCTTCAATCGCTTACGGATGTCTCCGTCTTCCATGCCGGCACTGATAGAAACAGCTCAGGTGAGTATGTGACAAATGGAGGCCGCGTGCTGCTGGCAGGCGCTAAAGCTCCTACTCTGAAAGAAGCACAGCAAAAGGTATATTCCGAACTTGAAAATCTTCAATGTGAAGGCGTATTCTACCGCAAGGATATTGCCGATAAAGCTATCGCGCACGTCCTTTCTTAGTCTTCCGGATATACACAAACAGGAGTGCTACAATGCTTCCAATTATTGCTGCCAGGACGAACGTCATATCCATTACGTATTCCCAAAACATATTGTCAGCTCCTTTCATTCTTCCAGCCCCCATATAGGGAGCTGGATTTTTTAACAATGAATTTATATCTTTGCACTTCGAGAACTGTTTAGCTTCGGCGCCTGCCCCCTCGAGGTCACAAGCCAATCCTCCCAAAAAAGGCAAAGGAGGCCTTTCCGGGGGATCGTCTTGTGCTTGTCGGGGGTGGGCAAGGCGCTTCCGCTATTCTTAAGATGGATTATACGGGAGAATTTCCTCAACAGCCTCATCATTATTGTGATTGCCTTCCTGCTTTCGCTTTTCCTGAGCCATGTCCTGGCCTCTTTCAAAAAGAGCTGTCAAAGGGCAAAAGCGGACAATTCCCTCTGCCACCTTCATGCCGCCCAGCATAGCCATCATGAGATAAGAATCCCGCCAAGGTCTTTTCACAAGCTTTGAAGTGCTCCAGGCTAAGACAGTTAATCCGACTGTTATGCGTATTAAGGCATTTACAATGCCGATATTTGGTTTTACATTCATCGTTTTCACCACTTTCACAAATTTTTTACAATCTTTTACTTATTCTTTAATGCGTTAAACAGTGAAATATGTTACTATAGAACAACAAGATGAATGAAAGGGCTTTCTTTATTGATTTAAAGCCATTTCACACATTGATTTTATTCTAAAAATAGAGTCTTTTATATATAGATATCAACAAGGGAGGGAGTATGGTGCTGGAACAGCGTTACCGTTGGAAAAACAGGCACTTGCGTGAACATGTTTCCGTATTGGACGGAAAACTGTCACCGACGATATTACTAAAGAACGCCCGTTATCTTAATCAGGCACTTCGCAAATGGATAACAGCAAATATATGGATTTATGGCGACCGTATTGTTTATGTGGGCGAAAAGCTGCCGGAAAAAATAGAACAGTGTGAGGTCGTTGATTGTACGGGACTCAAGCTGGTTCCTGGATATATTGAGCCGCATGCCCATCCATTTCAATTATATAATCCCCTTTCCCTGGCGAGCTATGCATCGCAGTTTGGTACAACAACCTTGATTAATGACAATATGGTGCTTGCTTTACAGCAGGATAAAAAGAAAGCGTTTTCTTTCCTGAAGGAAATGAGAAACATGCCTGCAACAACCTATTGGTGGTGCCGATTTGATGCACAAACGGAAATTCAGCATGAAGAATCCGTTTTTTCGCATGGGAACGTTAAATCATGGCTTGAGCATGATGCTGTGCTTCAGGGAGGAGAGCTCACAGGCTGGCCGAAGCTTTTGGATGGCGATGATATGATGCTTCATTGGATTCAGGAGACTAAGCGGATGAGGAAAAAGATCGAAGGCCATTTTCCGGGGGCATCCGAAAAAACGCTGGCAAAGCTCATGCTGCTTGGTGCTGATTGCGACCATGAGTCGATGACGGGAAAGGATATATATAATCGTCTTTTACAGGGATATACCGTATCTCTCAGATATTCTTCCATCCGTCCCGATCTGCCGGTTTTATTGGACGAGATGCATGAATTCGGCATTGATCAATATGATCGGATGATCTTCACAACAGACGGTTCCTTTTCCTCCTTCTATGAACAGGGAATTATTGACCATATGATCCGCATCGCCATTGATAAAGGAGTGCCGGTTATCGATGCATATAATATGGCTACCATTAATGTGGCCCGTCATTATGGAATCGATTATTTGCATGGCTCGATTGCGACAGGAAGGGTGGCTAATATTAATTTCCTGTCAGATGAAAAGGAACCAACTCCATTATCAGTTATTGCCAAAGGGGAGTGGGTAAAAAGAGACGGTGAAAACCTGCACGCCTATAAGCCTGTAGAATGGGGAGAATACGGCTTCGAACCGCTGGATATTGATTGGGAACTGACCGCTGATGATATGCAATTCTCCATGCCTTTCGGGATAAAACTGGAGAATGCGGTTATTACGAAGCCCTATTCCATCACGATTGATGTATCATCCGAAGAACTGGAGAAAGATCATGATGAATGTTTCTTCATGCTTGTTGACCAGAATGGACACTGGCGCATAAATACGATATTAAAAGGGTTCTCGAAAAGCCTGGATGGAATGGCAAGTTCTTTTTCCAATACCGGTGACATTATCTTAATTGGAAAAAGCAAACAGGAAATGCTGAATGCTTTTAACCGGCTGAAAGAAATTGGCGGAGGCATTGTCATATCAGAAGGGGGAAGAATTGTCCAGGAGATGGAACTCCGCTTAAAGGGTGCGATGTCCCATAAAAATGTGGAGGAATTAATGGAGGAAGAAAAACAGCTTGTTCATTATTTGCGTGATCAAGGCTATAGACATGAAGATCCGATGTATACGCTGCTCTTTTTCTCTTCAACGCATCTGCCTTATATCAGGATTACTCAGCAGGGAATGTATGATGTAATGAATAAAACGGTACTCTTTCCAACGATAATGCGTTAAAATATAAAAGTGATGCTATATATAGAGAGATAAAAACTGCTCAGTAGAGCTAACATAGAACCTGCATCAAAGCAAAAAACACAGGGGTGCTAAATGCTAAAAAGATGGATAGCTGTATCAGCAGCGGCAATGCTTTTAGTCTCTGGCTGCAGCAAAGAAAAAGCTGAAGAGCCTGAAAAACAAGATACGGAAAAAACGGAAGAGGCCACAAAAGGGGTCAGCTCTGAAAAAGAACTTCCATTTCACTATCCCCTCACAGGCTTCGGGTCGGAGGCTGAGGTGGATGGAAGGGCTGTAGCGGTGATGATCAATAATCATCCAAAAGCCCGTCCGCAATCCGGGCTTAACCAGGCTGATATCGTCTACGAATTGCTGGCAGAAGGGGACGTGACCCGTTTTCTTGCTATTTTTCAAAGTGAGCAGCCTGAAATGATAGGGCCTGTCAGAAGTTCAAGAGATTATTATATTGAGCTGGCTAAAGGCTATGACAGCCTCTACATTGCCCACGGCTATAGCCCGGAAGCCAAAGAATTGCTGGATCAGGGCTATATTGATAATCTGAATGGAATGCAGTATGACGGTACATTGTTTAAACGGGAAAGCTTCCGCCAGGCTCCTCATAATTCCTATATTTCATTCGAAAGTGTGCTGAAGGGTGCAGAAGAAAGAAATTATGCGATGGAGGACGAACCGGAATCTCTAGCTTTTCTGTCGAAGGAAGATGCAAAGGCTATTCAGGGTGAGGATGCAGCCTCTGCCATGATCTCCTATTTGGACAATGAACTATTCAATGTCATCTATGAGTATGATGAGGGACTGGAGAAATACAAAAGATATTCCAATGGCGAACTTACAGCTGATTATAAATCCGGTGAACCTGTATTGCTTGATAACATTTTCATCGCAGAAGCAGACCACAAAGTGGTTGACAGCGCGGGTCGCCGTGATATTAACTTAACTTCTGGGGGAAAAGGATATCTCCTGCAAAAAGGGAAAGTGACAGAAGTAGAATGGGAAAACATTGACGGGCGAATTCTTCCGGTCATGAATGGCAAACAGGCTGGCCTGGTGCCAGGAAAGACATGGATCAACATCGTTCCATCAAGCCCGGGCCTTGAGCAAACGGTTTCCTTCGAAATTAAACAATAACGATTTTAAAATTCTATTACAATAAAGGGGAATGCAAATATATGCAAATTGATAAGCTAAGAGGCAAAGAACTGGATCAGTTATTTAAGTCGGTTTTATCTTTAAAAGACCTGGAAGAGTGTTATCGCTTCTTTGACGACTTATGCACAGTAAATGAAATACAGTCCCTGGCTCAGCGTCTGGAAGTGGCACGCATGCTTCGTGAAGGCAAAACGTATCATAAAATTGAAACAGATACGGGCGCAAGCACGGCAACCATTTCCCGTGTGAAACGATGCCTCAACTATGGAAATGATGCCTATGAAATGGCACTGGAAAGAATCAAAGAAGAAGAACCTGAAAAAGCGTAAATATTCGTATTGCTTAAACCGATGGGGCTGTTCCCACGGTTTTTTTCTTTGGTTCCCCTATTAATTTTTTCCACCTTATAAAGACTTCCTGCTTTTCTTTTTTATTCCCAATCTTAAATGATATAATGATGAAATGGAATGATAGAATGGAGGCAATTTTGCATGTATGATGTTCGCGAATGGAGCCACGTTTTTAAGCTCGATCCGGATAAAAATATATCAGATGAAAACCTGGAAATGATTTGTGAGTCTGGAACAGACGCGATTATTGTGGGCGGGACGGACGGAGTAACGCTGGAAAAGGTGCTGGATTTAATGGCACGCATCCGCCGATATACAGTCCCTTGTGTGCTGGAGGTTTCAACCATTGATTCAATTACCCCGGGCTTTGACTTATACTTTATCCCTACAGTCCTTAACAGCCGGGACGTGAAGTGGGTTACAGGCCTTCATCAGGAGGCTGTAAAAGAATATGGGGATATCATGAATTGGGAAGAGGTTTTAGTTCAGGGTTATTGCATCCTGAATGAAGAATGTAAAGCGGCACACGTTACCAATTCACGGACAGATTTATCATTGGATGAGGTAAGGGCATATGCCATGATGGCTGAAAAGATGTTCAGCCTGCCAATCTTCTATCTTGAATACAGCGGAAAGTACGGAGATGCTGAAGTGGTCGCAGAGGTGAAAAATACGCTTGAAGAAACCGTATTATTTTACGGCGGCGGCATCATGAATGCAGAGCAGGCAATTGAAATGGCTGAGCATGCGGACGTAATCGTGGTCGGAAATGTTATTTATGATGATCTGCAGGCTGCATTGGCCACTGTTGAAGCTGTGCGTGCCTAATTCAGTTGCTGATGATGAGAAAAAAAGATAAAATAGATATAAGAACATATGTTTCTATGGTGGTGAAGAGAAGAAATGCAATTTTTAACGGATAAATTATTGAACGGACTGAATCCGCAGCAGCAAAATGCGGTAAAAACAACAGGCGGACCCCTTCTTATAATGGCAGGAGCGGGAAGCGGAAAGACAAGAGTGCTTACTCACAGGATTGCTTACTTAATGGTGGAAAAGGGTGTGAACCCCTACAATATTCTGGCAATCACATTTACAAACAAAGCAGCCCGTGAAATGCGTGACCGAATTCATAATATGATGGGCGGAGCTGCAGATGAAATCTGGATTTCGACGTTCCACTCCATGTGCGTGAGGATCTTAAGAAGAGATATTGACCGTATTGGCTATAACCGCAATTTCACGATTCTGGATTCAACAGATCAGCAATCGGTGATTAAATCAATCCTAAAGGATAAAAACCTGGATCCAAAGAAATTTGATCCGCGTGCTATCCTGGGGTCCATCAGTTCGGCAAAAAATGAATTGATTACTCCTGAAGAGTATGCGAAAACAGCAGGAGATTATATTCAGCAGGTTGCAAGTGATGTATATACAGAGTACCAAAAGAGACTTAGACGCAACCAGGCGCTTGATTTTGATGATCTTATTATGATTACGATTCAGCTGTTCCAGAGGGTGCCGGAAGTGCTTGAATATTATCAGCGCAAATTCCAGTACATTCATGTGGATGAGTACCAGGATACTAACAGAGCGCAATACATGCTGGTAAAGCTTTTGGCAAGCCGTTTTAAGAATCTGTGTGTGGTCGGTGACTCTGATCAGTCCATCTATAAATGGCGCGGTGCGGACATAGCCAATATCCTTTCTTTTGAAAAGGATTATCCGAATGCACAGACTATTATGCTCGAACAAAATTACCGCTCAACAAAAAGGATACTGCTGGCTGCGAACGAAGTCATCAGCAAGAACCTCAATAGAAAGCCAAAAAACCTCTGGACCGAAAACGCAGAAGGCAATAAAATCTTCTACTATCGTGCCGACAGCGAGCAGGGAGAAGCACAGTTTGTTGCAGGCAAAATTAAAGAATACATCAGCAGCGGCAAGCGAAGCTTTTCGGATATTGCTATCTTGTACCGCACAAACGCACAGTCCCGTGTAATGGAGGAAGTGCTGTTAAAGTCGAACATTGAATACTCCATTGTCGGCGGAATCAAGTTCTACGACCGCAAAGAAATTAAGGACATCCTTGCTTACCTGCGTCTGATTGCAAATCCGGATGATGATATAAGCCTTCAGCGTGTTATCAATGTGCCAAAACGCGGAATCGGCTCCGGTTCGGTTGATAAAATCGCCAACTTTGCACAGCTTCACGAAATGAGCATGTTTGAGGCTCTTGAGTCCATTGAACTGATTGGCCTGAGCCCGAAAATTACAAAAGGGGCTATTGAATTCAGGGATTTGGTTAAAAACTATACACAAATGCAGGAATACTTATCTGTGACAGAACTTGTGGAAGAGCTGCTGGAGAAATCAGGCTACCGCGATATGCTTATTGCCGAGAAGTCCATTGAAGCCCAGAGCCGTCTGGAAAACATTGATGAATTCCTGTCTGTTACAAAAAACTTTGAAGAAGCCAGCGAAGATAAATCGCTTATCGCATTTTTGACTGATCTGGCTCTTGTGGCTGACATTGATAAATTGGATGATGATGGTGAAAAAGCTGAATCAGTTGTTCTTATGACACTTCACTCAGCAAAAGGGCTAGAGTTCCCTGTTGTCTTTTTACTAGGTCTTGAAGAGGGTGTATTCCCGCACAGCCGTTCTCTAATGGAAGAATCGGAAATGGAAGAGGAGCGCCGTCTTGCCTATGTGGGAATCACGCGGGCAGAAGAGGAGCTTTACATTACGAATGCACAAATGCGTACTTTATTTGGACGCACGAATATGAATCCTCCATCCCGATTTATCAAAGAAATTCCGGCTGAATTGCTGGATGGGCTTGAACCTGCTAAAAAGCCGTCTCCATTTGGATCATCCCCGTTTGGATCTCCTTCTGCTTCAAGAGGAGCACAGCCTCAGCGGAAAGCGGTGGTTCGTCCATCTGCATCGAATACAGGCGGAGATGAAATTGCCTGGGTAGTCGGCGACAAAGCCCAGCACGGAAAATGGGGTACAGGTACAGTTGTCAGTGTAAAAGGTTCCGGCGAAGGAACAGAGCTGGATATTGCGTTTCCGAAACCAGTTGGCATTAAACGTCTGCTGGCCAAATTTGCACCGATTACAAAGGCGTAATCTTAGAGCAGCCTGCCAGGCATCTTTTAAAGGATTATAGAAAGGGTTGAATGTATGGACCTTCAATTGGCAGAAAAAAAGGTGAAAGATCTGCACAACCTTTTGAATCAGTATAATTATGAGTACCATGTTCTTGATCAGCCGTCTGTTCCAGATGCTGAATACGATAGGCTGATGAGAGACCTCATTGAGCTTGAAGAGCAATTTCCTGAGCTTAAAACGGAGGATTCTCCCACACAGCGGGTTGGTGGGGAAATCCTTGATATGTTTGAAAAGGTGGAGCATCAGTCACAGATGCTCAGTTTGGGCAATGCCTTCAGTGAGCAGGACCTAAGAGATTTTGACCGCCGTGTCCGCCAAGGTGCAGGTCAAAATGTTTCTTATGTATGCGAATTGAAAATCGATGGACTGGCTGTCTCCCTCCGTTATGAGGATGGACTTTTTGTTCTCGGTGCCACACGTGGGGACGGTTCCATTGGTGAAAATATCACAGCAAATTTAAAGACCATTCGCTCCATCCCTCTTCGGCTGAAAGAGAGTGTAACGATGGAAGTCCGCGGTGAGGCATTTATGCCAAGGAGTTCTTTTGAGAAATTGAATAAAGCAAAAGAGGAAAATGGGGAAGAGCCTTTTGCAAATCCAAGGAATGCCGCAGCAGGTTCATTAAGGCAGCTTGATCCGCGTCTTGCAGCAAAGCGTAATCTCGATATTTTTGTCTACGGCATAGCGAATGTAGGGGATACAGGCGTTGTATCCCATAGCGAAGGTCTGGATTATCTGGAAAGCCTTGGATTTAAAACGAATAAAGAACGCAAAAGATGTGAAAGCATCGAGGAAGTCATTGAGTATGTACAGGGATGGACTGACAAACGTCCAAATCTGCCTTATGATATTGATGGCATCGTTATTAAAGTCGATTCACTGGAAACACAGGAGCAGCTCGGCACTACGGCAAAAAGCCCACGCTGGGCCATTGCCTATAAATTTCCTGCAGAAGAGGTTGTTACCACATTAAGGGATATTGAATTAAGTGTGGGGCGAACTGGCGTAGTTACGCCAACTGCACTTCTGGAGCCTGTCCGAGTTGCCGGAACGACTGTCCAAAGGGCGTCACTGCACAACGAAGATTTAATTCGCGAAAAAGATATTAAGATTGGCGATCAGGTCGTAGTGAAAAAAGCAGGAGATATCATCCCTGAAGTTGTAAATGTACTGGCTGACAGGAGAACGGGTGAGGAGCAGGACTTTAACATGCCGACACATTGTCCTGAGTGTGAAAGCGAGCTGGTCCGCCTTGATGGTGAAGTGGCATTGCGCTGCATTAATCCAAAGTGCCCGGCCCAGATCAGGGAAGGTCTAATTCACTTTGTTTCCCGCAACGCCATGAACATTGATGGCCTTGGTGAAAAGGTGATAAGCCAATTATTTGCCGAAAATCTGATTAAAGATGTGGCAGATATCTATAAATTAACGTATGAACAGCTCATCCAGCTTGAGAGGATGGGTGAAAAGTCAGTTAATAACCTCATTCAGGCAATTGAAAACTCCAAGGGCAACTCATTGGAAAAGCTTTTATTTGGTCTGGGAATCCGTCATGTTGGCGCAAAGGCTGCCAAAACGCTGGCCCAGGAGTTTGGCCATATGGAAGCACTTGAAAAAGCAACCCGGGACAATTTAACAGCTATCAATGAAATTGGTGAAAAAATGGCTGATTCCATCGTTTCCTTCTTTGAACAGGAAGAAGCCCATGAACTGATTGCGGAGCTGAAAGCAGCTGGGGTCAACATGGCTTATAATGGGCCAAAGCCTGTTTCAGCCGAAAACTCGGATAGTTTTTTTGCAGGAAAAACAGTGGTTCTGACAGGAAAGCTAGAATTAATGAGCCGGAATGAAGCAAAAGAAAAAATAGAGGCGCTTGGCGGCAAAGTATCCGGAAGCGTCAGCAAGAAAACAGATGTTGTAATCGCCGGAGAAGACGCTGGATCCAAACTGACGAAGGCCCAGGAGCTTAGAGTAGATGTTTGGAACGAGGAGAGACTGGTTGAAGAATTAAATAAGTAAGAGGGTGTAAGCTCCGTGAAAAAACTGATGATGCTTGCTTTATCTCTAACCCTTCTGCTTGCAGGCTGTGCGCCTAATTTTAATAAGCAGGAGGAAGTTGTTCAGGAAGACAAGAACGAAGAGGATAAGGCAATCATTCCGAACTATAAAATTTCTGACAAGTATTATCGAACACTGCTGCCTTTTGAACCAAGTGAATCCAGAGGTCTCGTTGTCAATAATGTAAGCACCAAGTATGATATCAATGAATTTGAGACAGGACTTATGCGAGTTGCGCAAAACACGTTTGATCCTGATAAATACTTATTCCAGGAAGGGCAGTATCTAAAAAGAGGCACAGTCCAGGCTTGGCTAAACCGTAAATTCACTGATGATCAGCTGAAGGAACGGGAGATGAAGGCAGAAGACAATATCGGCTTAAATCCGATGATCGCAGATAGCGGGGATATTGAGAAAAACAATGAAAAAAGTCCGATCTACCTTGCTCATATTCTTGAACACAACTATTTGCTGAAAAATGATGATGGGAAAGTGGGGCTCGGCGGTGTTGTCATTGGCCTTGCCATGAACTCTGTCCATTATTATCAAAAGGAACAATATGGTGCCACTTTCGAAACAAAGATTGACCAAGATGTCATTGAACGAGAAGGTAAAAAGCTAGCTGAAGAAGTACTGCAGAGAGTACGGCAAATCAAAGGCCTGAAAGATGTGCCGGTAACCATTGCTTTGTTTGAACAGCAATCAAGAACCTCGGTGGTACCAGGAAGCTTCTTTACATACGCTACGGCAGATAAAGGAAGCACAAAGCTTGGCGGATGGGAAGACGTCAACGAGAAATATGTCCTTTTCCCTTCAAACACGGCTGAAAAAAATCATCGTGATGATTTAACGGCATTTCTTAACTTTAAGCAGGATGTAGAAACCTACTTCCCGAACTTCAATGGAGTTATAGGGAAAGCCTTCTACGCTCAGGACCAATTGCAGGAAGTTAATATTGATATCCCAATCCAATTCTATGGAAAAGCAGAAGCGATTGGATTTACGCAATATGTAACAGGGCTTGTTGTCAAACACTTCCCTGAATACATCTCAGTCCAGGTGAATATTTCATCTGTCAACGGACCGGAAGCGCTAGTAGTCCGGAAAGCAGACCAAAGCGAACCTTTTGTCCATATCTACCAATAGAACCAGGGTACCCAGAAGTGCAGAAGATGCACCTTCTGGGTTTTTTTAATTTTAGGAAAGAGGATTGCGGGCATGATGACAAAATTTGAAGCAGTTAGAGAAAATTGGTCGTCATAGAGGAATGGCGACACAATAGGAAGAGTAGCAAGAATAAGGGGTCTCCATAAAAAGGTTATAGCTGTAAAAAGATAAAGAAGTTAGGAAAAATGATATCCCCTTCCAAAAAATAAGAATAACAGCAATAGAATTTTTTATATAACAGTTTTATCCAAAATCTGCCCTAAGAATCATCAACCCCTTATTCCCCTAAGTGAAACTGCCATTTCTCTCAATGGATGTTAATATATAACATCAGCGGAGAATGTTTGAAGATAATGTTATTTTCGTGTTAATATAGTGTTTGGATGAAAACGTTTTAAGAGAATAGCAGACCTTTCTCCAGCAGGTTTATAATAACGGGACGGGGCGCTACGATCTGGCGTTTGATATTTGTACACACAGGAGGCGGTAAAAATGGTACAACCTTATAAGCATGAGCCATTCACGAATTTTAAAGAAGATGAAAATCGTGAAGCATATTTAAAGGGTTTACAAACTGTAGAAAGCTATTTGGGCCAGGATTATGATCTTTTAATTGGCGGAGAGCGCATTTCTACTGAAGATAAAATTGTATCAATCAATCCTTCTAATAAAGAAGAGGTAGTTGGCCGTGTTTCAAAGGCAAACCGCGAGCTTGCGGAAAAAGCGATGCAGGCTGCTGTTGAAGCATTCAAAACATGGAGAAAAGTGAAGCCGGAAACACGCGCAGATGTTTTATTCAAAGCTGCTGCGATTATCCGCCGCCGCAAGCATGAGTTTTCTGCCCTTTTAACAAAGGAAGCAGGAAAGCCTTGGAACGAGGCAGATGCTGATACTGCGGAAGCCATTGACTTCCTTGAGTACTATGCACGCCAAATCTTAAAAATCAAAGACGGTGTTCCAGTCAACAGCCGTCCGAATGAATATAACCGTTATGACTACATTCCACTGGGAGTGGGCATCATCATCTCTCCTTGGAACTTCCCGCTTGCGATCATGGCCGGCACAACTGTTGCCGCTATCGTGGCAGGAAACACTGTTCTATTAAAACCAGCGTCTACCACACCAGTTGTGGCTGCTAAATTCGTAGAAGTGATGGAAGAAGCAGGCCTTCCAAAAGGTGTGCTAAACTTCGTGCCGGGCAGCGGTGCAGAAGTGGGCGACTATTTGGTTGACCATAAAGACACTCGTTTCATCTCCTTCACAGGTTCACGCGACGTTGGTCTTCGCATCAACGAGCGCGCTTCTAAATTGAACGAAGGCCAAATCTGGCTGAAGCGTGTCATCGCTGAAATGGGCGGTAAGGACACAATCGTTGTAGACAAGGAAGCAGACCTTGAATTGGCAGCTACTTCAATCGTTGCCTCTGCTTTCGGATTCTCCGGCCAGAAGTGTTCAGCATGTTCACGTGCGGTTGTAGTAGAAGATGTATACGATCAGGTTCTTAACCGTGTGGTTGAACTGACTAACGAATTAACGCAGGGCAATCCTGAAGACCAGAGCAATTACATGGGTCCAGTGATTGACCAGGGCGCATTTGACAAGATCATGAGCTACATCGAAATCGGCAAAGAAGAAGGCAAGCTGATGACAGGCGGAGAAGGAGACAGCTCGAAAGGATTCTTCATCAAGCCGACTGTATTCGCTGACCTTTCCCCGGATGCACGCTTAATGAAGGAAGAAATCTTTGGACCAGTCGTTGGCTTCACAAAGGCAAAAGATTTCGACCATGCGATTGAAGTCGCCAACAATACCGAGTACGGCTTAACAGGTGCTGTGATCACGCAGAACCGTGAGCACATCCAAAAAGCGCGCGAAGATTTCCATGTTGGAAACTTATACTTCAACCGCGGCTGTACAGGTGCGATCGTTGGATACCAGCCATTCGGCGGATTCAACATGTCAGGAACGGACTCCAAAGCGGGCGGCCCTGACTACATTCTTCTGCACATGCAGGCGAAGACTACTTCTGAAATGTATTAATAAACCTCCGATTGGAGGCGGGAACAGCAACTTGGTTGCTGTTCCTTTTTTATTGGATATTCGGCACTTTGAAGTATATGATGAAAATAAGCCTACAGATTGGAGTGATGCAAAAATGCCAAACAAAGCTTTGATTAATATCGATTACACAAATGATTTTGTAGCGGAAGACGGTGCCCTGACATGTGGTAAGCCCGGACAGCTGCTGGAAAAGAAAATCTCAGAGCTTACACAAGAGTTGATCGCAATTGGGTATTTCACTGTTTTTGCCATTGATGTTCATGATAAAGGAGACATCCATCACCCAGAAACGAAATTATTTCCGCCACATAATATCAGGAACACGGAGGGAAGAAATCTTTACGGTTTATTGCAGCAGGTTTATGAAACAAACAAAGACGCTGAAAATGTTTATTTCATGGACAAAACGAGATATTCTGCATTTGCAGGAACCAATCTCGAGATAAAACTGAGGGAGCGCGGGATTGAGGAGGTGCACCTGGTCGGTGTATGTACAGACATTTGCGTGCTTCATACAGCAATCGATGCTTATAATAAAGGGTTTAAAATAGTAATTCATAAAGATGCTGTCGCATCATTTGACCAGAAGGGCCATGAGTGGGCCTTGAGGCATTTTGCAAATACGCTTGGAGCAGAAGTAATTTAATGATTGCCTGCTTTGTAATTTAGCCGGCAACCAAAGGATTGATTTCCAGCTCAAGGCTGTAACTGTATTGGAGAAAGGCCTTACATACAAAAAGCCCTCTCCACATAGGAAGAGGGCTTCTGCAATTAATTTTTAAGGACAGACTTATACTGATTGTACTGCTCCTGAACTTCTTTGGAAGGTGCCTTATCGAGAAGGCTGACGATGATAACCGCCAATCCTGCAAATAGGAAGCCGGGCGCCAATTCATACAGATCAAACAGTCCGCCGGTAAGCTGTGCCCAAACAATTACTGTTACAGCACCAACAATAATACCGGCAAGGGCGCCATTTCGTGTCATGCGTTTCCAAAACAGGCTCAGGATGATGACTGGCCCAAAGGCTGCACCAAATCCGGCCCAAGCATAACTGACAAGTTCCAATACCTTGCTTTCGGGGTTATACCCCAAGAAGATGGCAATAATGGCAATGCCCAGTACAGCAATTCTGCCAACAATCATTTCTTCCTTTTTGGAAGCATTTCTTCTGAAGATGGATTTATAGAAATCCTGTGCCAGTGCACTTGAAGAAACGAGCAATTGAGAGTCAACTGTGCTCATGATTGCTGAGAGAATGGCTGCTAATAAGAATCCAGCTACCCATGGATTAAATAGTACCTGTGAAAACATAATGAACACTGTTTCAGAATTGGCAAGCGGTGCATCTGCAAAATAGGCGATACCGGCAAACCCTACAAACAGAGCTCCAAATAACGAAAGAACCATCCATGTCATGCCGATCAAGCGGGCTTTTGGAACATCGTTTGTTGATTTTAATCCCATAAAGCGGACCAGGATATGCGGCTGTCCAAAATAGCCAAGCCCCCAGGCCAGCAGGGAAACAACGCCTACAAATGTGGCTCCTGAAGCAACATCCAAATGTGTTGGATCGATTGCACTGATTTGATTTAACGTTTCATTCCATCCGCCAAGCTCCTGAATCGCTACTATCGGAATGATTATCAAGGCTAAGAACATTAAAATACCTTGAATAAAGTCTGTCCAGCTGGCTGCCAGAAACCCGCCAAATAATGTATATGACAAAATAACAGCAGCTCCGACCCAAAGCGCGAGGGTATAATCCATCCCGAATGAATTTTCTAATAGAATGGCACCGCCGACTAGGCTGGATGAAGTATAGAAAGTAAAAAAGACTAATATGACGATTGCAGAAACTACCCGTAGCAATTTAGAAGTATCATGAAACCGGTTTTCAAAATACCCGGGAACTGTAATCGAATCGTTGGCTACTTCTGTGTAGACACGCAGTGGCTTAGCAACAAACTGCCAATTCAGATAGGCACCGACTGCCAGACCGATAGGAAGCCATATTTCACCCATACCGCCTAAGTAAACAGCTCCAGGCAATCCCAGCATTAACCATCCGCTCATATCAGAAGCTCCGGCACTCAAGGCTGCAACTCCAGCTCCAAGCCCTCGTCCGCCTAAAACATAATCAGATAAATCTTTAGTCATTCTGGCTGCAAGCACGCCAATCAGCAGCATGCCAACCAGATAAACAATAATGGCAATTAACGTTGGTATATTTATATCCATAATTATTTATCCTCTCCTTTCAACAAAATATGAGATGCCTGATAGTACGATCAATAATGGCATGGGAATAAGAAGCCAAAGCCACGTCGCCATAGTGAAATCCATATGTTCACCTCCATATTCTATTAGTGTCCCCATTAAAAAACATACGTGGAAAAAATTCCGTTTATACAGGAACATACAGTTTTGTGTTTGTGGAAAAATTAGTTTGGGGAATGAGCCACTTTGGAAAGACGTTTATAATCATAACATAATAAAGGTTGAGGGACAAAAAATCTAAAAAACTATAAAGTTATAAATGTATAAAAATACGTTATTTCGCATTAATTTGCTGTTATATCACATATATCAACATATCTATTCATCTAAATTTATAAAATTAAGTTGGCGAAAAGAGCAGTTTTATTGGGTAGATTAGAGAATTAGCGGTAAATTTTGAAAATTTTTTTAAAAAGGGGTTCCCATTAAGAATTCTCTGTTATATAATACGATACATAGATTGTTTATTGTGTTATAACAACGTAGATTGATATCATAACAGTTAACAATTTTATACCTGTTATGATACAGACAGAAATGCATTGCAACTGGGAGTTTGCTTAAATGATGATTTTCTAAATAAAAAGGAGGATTTAATCAAATGGCAGATGAAAGAGTGCGTCAGTTACAGGAAAGCTGGGAAATGGAGGGACGCTGGAATGGAGTAGAAAGACCGTATACGGCTGAGGAAGTCATTAAATTAAGAGGATCAATTGATATTGAGCATACATTAGCGCGCCGTGGTGCAGAGAAGCTGTGGAAGCTTGTGAATGAAGAAGACTTCGTCAATGCATTAGGGGCGTTAACGGGAAACCAGGCTGTCCAGCAGGTTAAGGCTGGGCTGAAGGCCATATACTTAAGCGGCTGGCAGGTTGCTGCAGATGCGAATCTGTCCGGAAATATGTACCCGGACCAAAGTCTATATCCGGCCAACAGTGTTCCAAGTGTAGTAAAAAGAATTAATCAGGCCCTTCAGAGAGCTGACCAGATTCATCATATGGAAGGCGATCATTCCATTGACTGGTTCGCTCCGATTGTAGCAGATGCGGAAGCAGGATTCGGCGGCCAGCTTAATGTATTTGAACTTATGAAAAGCATGATTGAATCGGGTGCCGGCGGAGTACACTTTGAGGACCAGCTATCTTCTGAGAAGAAATGCGGCCACCTTGGCGGAAAGGTTTTGCTGCCAACCCAGACTGCTGTTAAGAATTTAATTTCTGCCAGATTGGCAGCGGATGTTATGGGCGTGCCGACTGTCATTGTCGCACGGACTGATGCAAACGCTGCAGATTTAATTACCAGCGATGTGGACCCTTCTGATGCACCTTTCATTACCGGGGAACGCACACCTGAAGGTTTCTTCCGTACAAAGGCAGGCCTTGACCAAGCGATCGCTCGGGGATTGGCGTATGCTCCTTATGCAGACCTGGTATGGTGTGAAACATCTGAACCGGATCTTGATGAAGCGAGACGCTTTGCTGAAGCAATCCATGAAAAATTCCCTGGCAAGCTCTTAGCGTATAATTGCTCTCCTTCATTCAATTGGAAGAAAAAACTCGATGACGAAACGATTGCCAAATTCCAGGTTGAGCTCGGAAAAATGGGCTACAAGTTCCAGTTTGTTACTTTGGCAGGATTCCATGCGCTAAACCATAGCATGTTTGAACTGGCTCGCGGCTATAAAGACCGCGGAATGGCAGCTTACTCTGAACTGCAGCAGGCCGAGTTTGCCAATGAAACACATGGCTACACGGCAACAAGACATCAGCGTGAAGTGGGTACCGGCTATTTTGACCAGGTTTCCATGGTCATTACTGGAGGAACTTCCTCAACAACTGCTTTAAAGGGATCCACTGAGGAAGAACAGTTCACTGAAAAGCAGGAGGCTTAAATTTTACCCGTATGTAACTTGAGTTTTCACCTGTATATTCTCCTATTTTGAACCTCTCTTCGATGGAAGGGAGGTATTTTTTTGCTTATGAGGCAAGCACGGTACATGCTGCAAAAACATACATACTTATATAGGCGAAATTTGAAATAGAGCGTAATACTGAATACAATGGAAGCATTGAGGTCATATAACGATGGAGGATGTACAATTGGCTGAAAATATAGATGATTATCTTCAACAGGGGATTCATGGACAAAAACAGACCAAGCCTGATGAGCGCCGCAAGTTTCTTGGCTCGCTTCGGGAGAGGGTGGTCATTGCTTTGAAGCAGCCGCAGATGAGGGAAGATGGAATCTATCCGCAGGTGGAAGATGCCCTTAAAGCCAACAGCAAGGCTCATCTTTATCTGAATGGAAATATGAGCTACTCCTATTTATCAAAATATATAAAACTGGCTTCAACCTATAAGGTCGAATATACAATCGTCACCAATAAAGAACATAATTCAGAGATCGGGCTGGTTTTAGCCTATGACTATGCAATTGATAAGCCGGAAATTTTTGTGGAGAGAAAAACGGTTAAAGCAGAAGCAAAAAAAGAAAAAAAGAGCGGCCTGCTTGCCAAACTATTCAAGCGGAAATGAGCAGCGTCTGCAGCGCTGCTCTATTTTTGGGGGAAAGCATCACAATACCGGCCAATTTTTACCGGTCGAAACGTGAATTTACGGGTCAAATTTAATAAAATACCGGCCGAAATGAGAGATTTACCTGCCAAATCAAAAAGTACCGGCCCAATGCCAGGTGATCCGCTATCTATTCCAAAGCCTTCAGGTACAGATGCGGATCCAAATCAGGACCTTCAATCACAATTGCAGTCATGCCAAGGTAAGAGCCTGATTCATGTTCCTCTCCCTCAGACCAATAAACAGCTGTTCCCTTTTGGACTGCAATTTGCTCACCGCCAGCAGTTTTAACCCATCCTTCGCCGTCAACGATGAGAAATAGCTGGGGACAAGCTGCCGGATGCATGCCTAAAACACTATTATCCTTCAGGTGGATACACCCAACTGCAGCTGTTTTGTTCCTGATAATCGGGGTGATGCTTGCATTGTGGCTGCTGAATTGGGCAATTTCCCTGCTGACATCCAAATCAAATCGGAAAAATTCCATAATTGTACCTCCTGTACTTATTGCATCCCCATTTATTCGGTTTCGCTTTTCATTTATCCTCTAAAAAGAGAAGCAAACACACAATTCACTGAACTCATGGTAAAATAAGCAGAAGATTGCTAAGCCAGCTGGCGTGCGCGTATTGCTTTAACGCGCGAAAGTTTGGTATGATCATTATAATTGTGCATTGACAGTATTCATTTTTGGAGGTGGCATTAATGTCGAGAATTTCAATAGATCAGGTTAAGCATGTTGCACACTTGGCGCGACTAGCAATGACTGAGGAGGAAACTGTTTCTTATACCGAACAGCTGGACAAGATGATTTCATTTGCCGAGCTGCTGAATGAACTTGATACAGATCATGTTGAACCAACATCCCATGTTCTTGATATGAAGAATGTATTGAGAGAAGATAAGGCGAATAAGGGGCTTCCACAGGCAGAAGTTCTGAAAAATGCGCCGGAACATCAGGATGGCTATATAAAAGTGCCGTCTATTATTGAATAGGGAGGGGAAAATGGTGAGTTTATTTGACCATAAGGTATCGGAACTTCATCAGCTTTTACATAAGAAAGAAATCACGGTTACCGACCTTGTCAGCGAATCGTACAAGAGAATCGGTGAAGTAGAAGATAAAGTACAGGCTTTCTTGACGCTTGATGAAGAAAGAGCCCGCCAGGCAGCTAAAAGAATGGATGGGAAACTTGGAACGGACGAAGCGAAAGGCCTTTTGTTCGGAATGCCAATCGGCGTGAAGGATAACATCGTAACGAAGGGGCTGCGCACAACCAGTGCGAGTAAAATACTTGAAAATTTTGATCCGATTTATGATGCGACTGCTGCATCCAAATTACATAATGCTGAAACCATTACAATCGGTAAACTGAATATGGATGAATTTGCAATGGGCTCATCCAATGAAAACTCAGGCTTTCAAGTAACCCGAAATCCATGGAATCTAGAAAGAGTTCCCGGGGGATCTTCCGGCGGTTCTGCTGCTTCTGTTGCAGCCGGTGAAGTTTTATTTTCTCTTGGATCAGACACAGGCGGCTCAATCAGACAGCCTGCTTCTTATTGCGGAGTTGTTGGGTTAAAGCCTACATATGGAAGAGTATCAAGATTCGGACTGATCGCGTTTGCCTCATCTCTGGACCAAATCGGGCCAATTACACGGACCGTTGAAGATAACGCATATCTGCTTCAGGCCATTTCAGGTGTGGATCCTATGGATTCTACTTCAGCAAATGTTGAGGTCCCAAGCTATGCGGAAAGCCTGAATGGGGATGTAAAGGGGCTGAGAATTGCCGTACCGAAAGAGTATTTGGCTGAAGGTGTAAATGAAGAGGTACGCCAGTCAGTACTTGAGGCCCTGAAAGTGCTGGAGAAACTTGGGGCAACATGGGAGGAAGTCTCCCTGCCGCATTCGAAATATGCACTGGCAACGTATTATCTGCTGTCCTCCTCTGAGGCATCCGCGAACCTGGCGCGCTTTGATGGTGTACGCTATGGCTACAGAACAGCAGATCCTGAGAATTTAATCGATTTATACAAAAAGACCCGTGCAGAAGGCTTCGGTGATGAAGTGAAACGCCGCATCATGCTTGGAACATTCGCTTTAAGTTCAGGCTATTATGATGCTTACTATAAAAAGGCACAAAAGGTGCGTACACTCATTAAACAAGACTTTGAAAATGTTTTTGAAAAATATGATGTCATTATTGGACCGACAGCACCAACTCCTGCCTTTAAGATTGGTGAAAATACGTCTGATCCGCTGACTATGTACGCAAATGATATTCTGACAATTCCAGTAAACCTTGCCGGCGTTCCTGGAATCAGCGTACCTTGCGGATTCGCGGATGGATTGCCGCTTGGCCTTCAGATTATCGGAAAGCATTTTGATGAAAGCACTGTTTACCGCGTAGCGCATGCTTTTGAGCAGGCTACAGAATACCATAAGCAAAAACCGGGACTGTAAGGGGGGAAATTCATGAAATACGAAACGGTTATCGGACTTGAAGTACACGTTGAGCTAAAAACAGATTCAAAAATATTCTCGGCAAGCCCAAACCATTTTGGGGCAGAGCCCAACTCCAATACAACGGTTGTCGATCTCGGCTACCCTGGAGTGCTTCCTGTCATTAATAAAAAGGCAGTTGAATTCGGAATGAAAGCTGCGATGGCACTGAATTGTGAAATCGCACCTGTTACAAAATTTGACCGGAAGAATTATTTTTACCCGGATAACCCAAAAGCCTACCAGATTTCGCAATTCGATAAGCCGATTGGAGAGCATGGCTGGATTGAAATCGAAGTCGATGGCTATAAGAAAAAAATCGGCATTACGCGGATCCATCTTGAAGAAGATGCAGGAAAACTGTCTCATGCTAAAGGATATTCTCTTGTAGACTATAACCGCCAGGGTACCCCGCTGATCGAGATTGTATCTGAGCCGGATATCCGCACGCCAAATGAAGCATACGCATATCTGGAGAAATTAAAGTCCATCATCCAGTATACAGGCGTTTCTGACTGCAAAATGGAGGAGGGTTCACTTCGCTGTGATGCGAATATCTCCCTTCGTCCTGCGGGTCAGGAGGAATTTGGCACAAAGACAGAGCTTAAGAACCTGAACTCCTTTAACTTTGTCCGCAAAGGACTTGAGTACGAGGAGAAACGACAGGAAGAGATATTAAGTTCAGGCGGTACAATACAGCAGGAAACATTGCGCTATGATGAAGCGACCAATACAACCATTCTAATGAGGGTAAAAGAAGGTTCGGATGATTATCGTTATTTTCCTGAGCCTGATTTGCTTGATATCCATATTGATGAAGAGTGGAAAGAGCGCATTCGTGCTGAGATCCCTGAGCTTCCGGACCAAAGAAAGAACCGCTATATTGAAGAACTCGGGCTTCCTGCTTACGATGCAGCTGTCCTGACAGTCACAAAAGAAACATCCGATTTCTTTGAAGCGGCTGTCCAAGCAGGAGCTGACGCAAAGCAGGCTTCCAACTGGGTGATGGGTGAGCTGTCGGCATACCTGAATGCTGAACAAAAAGAGCTGACAGATATTGCTCTGACACCAGAGGGACTTGCCGGCATGATTAAACTGATAGAAAACGGCACCATCTCTTCCAAAATTGCCAAAACCGTCTTCAAAGAACTGGTTGAAAATGGCGGAGATCCGGAAACAATCGTAAAAGAAAAAGGCCTGGTTCAGATATCTGACGAAGGTGCACTACTTAAGATTATCGGAGAAACACTTGATGCGAATCCGCAATCGATCGAGGATTTCAAAAATGGAAAACAAAAAGCAATCGGCTTCCTTGTCGGCCAAATCATGAAAGCCACAAAAGGACAGGCCAACCCGCCGCTTGTCAACAAATTATTGCAGCAGGAAATTCAGAAAAGATAGCTATATATTGGGGCATGAAATCAATCGGTTTCATGCCCCTTTTTTGCTTGAAGAATAACTGCCATTCGACAAATACCCCTATTATTTCCCAGGAAAATCTATATTTTACATGTGGTTCAGCGTTATAATTACAGGTATGAAATCTTAAAAACCAGGTGATTAGAAGTGGCCATTTTAAAAATAACAAATTTAGAAGAGCATGATGAACATACTGTTGTATTTCCTCCATTTAGTCTAGAGGTCTCTGCAGGCGAGACTGCAGCAGTTCATACAAATACAAATGTAAGGAACGTATTATTGAGTATGTTCATGGGGTCAATGCCGATTTCCGATGGAGAAATAAGGGTTAACGAAATTAGTGCGGCGATAGACAAACGCAAATTTTTGGCGAACATTGGAATCTTCTCTTTAAATGACGGACTATATGAAAGATTAACGGTGAAGGAAAACTTCTCCTTTTATAAGAACCTATATGGATCGGAAATATCAGTAGAAGAAGGGCTGCGTGCTGTTCAGCTGGATGCAGAGCGAAATCAGCAGGTTAGAAAATTATCCTATTCACAAAAAAGACGAGTCCATTTTGGCCGTATGCTTTTTCAGAACCCTGCATTGTTTATTTTTGAAGAGCCTGACCAAAATATTGATTTGGAAACAAAGAGTGTCTTCATAAAACTGATAAGGAAGCTTTGCCAAAACGGGAAAGGTGTTTTAATACTAACTGGTAATTTGGAGAGTGCGCTTGCAGTGACCAGCAGGGTTTATAGGCTTGGTGAAACTGGTCTGCAGGAGCTTGACGTTTTACAGGATGAACCGGATACAGCGGCCCAGGAACAGCATGCCGATCTGCTGAATGGAGAAACGCCAGCGGTACAGCCCGTTCGCTTTGAAAAGGTCCCAACAAAAGTAAACGATAAAATCGTATTATTCGACCCGCCTGAAATTGATTACATTGAAAGCAGCGATGGCCAATCCAATATTTATATAAAAGGTGAAGTGTATCCAAGTGTATTTACACTGGCAGAGCTGGAAAGAAAACTGCACCCCTATGGCTTCTTCAGATGTCACCGCTCTTATATTGTTAATCTGCAGAAGGTCCGGGAGGTCGTGACGTGGACAAGGAATAGTTTTACACTGGTGCTCAATGATGCTTCTAAATCATCAATCCCTTTATCAAAAGGGAAAATGGCGGAGCTAAAAGAAATGCTGGGGTTAAAGTAAGCTCCATTCCACTCCTGTATTGCTCCACTCAGCCTCTGAAGTGCTCTTTTTATCTGGAATATAATGTGGGGGTTTTCTTTATGAATTAAGATGAATGCATAAGAAAACAAACCGCATGGAGGATGAAAATGGAGAATATCATTGAAGTCAAATCATTGGCCAAATACTTTTCAGATCAGCCGGCACTGGAAAATGTATCATTTAATGTAAAAAAGGGAGAGACTTTCGGATTTTTAGGACCAAGCGGATCCGGCAAAACAACTACCATAAAAATTTTAACCGCTCAATTAGCCCAGACAGATGGGGAGGCTTTGGTATTTGGGGTTAATGCTTCCAATCTGAAGAAAGAAGAATACCGTAAGAAAATCGGAATCCTGACTGATAATAGCGGTTTATATAGCCGTTTAACCATTTATGATAATTTAAAGCTGTATTGTGATCTTTATGATGTACCGGATAAGAGGATTGATGAAGTTCTGGGCATGGTTAATTTAATAGATGAAAAGAAGAAGGCTGTTTCTAAACTGTCAAAAGGGATGACTCAGCGTGTGACACTGGCAAGGGCATTCTTGCATCAGCCTGAGCTGCTGTTTCTTGATGAACCGACTTCAGCACTTGATCCAGTAAATACAAAGCATATATATAAAGGCTTAAAAGACTTAAAAGAAAAAGGAACCACGATCTTTTTGACCACACACGATATGAATGAGGCTGAAACGCTATGTGACCGCGTTGCGTTCTTAAATAATGGGGCTATTCAATTGCTGGATTCACCTAAAGCGCTTCGCCAAAAATTTGCCGATCATACATTGACTGTTGAGCTGACTGATGGGAGCAAAGTAATTGTTGATAAAGGACCGGGCGGAGCACAAACTGTGTATGATTACATGTCTGGAAATAAAATTGTCTCAATCTATTCGAACGAACCGACTTTAGGGGATATTTTTGTAGAAGTAACAGGGAGGAAATTAGCATGACTTTTTCAATGAAACGATCTATGGCCATCTTATATAAGGATTATAAAGATGTCTCGAAAAACTTATATGTTTCTACTACCGTCCTCCTTCCCCTTGTTATGGCCGCGATTTATGGACGCATGGGAATTGAGGCAATCGATACACATTATATGGTCATCAATATGATTTTTAGTTTAGTAGCAGCCTATGTGCAGTGCTCACTTATTGCAGAGGAAAAAGAAAAAAATACATTAAGGGGACTTATGCTGTCTCCTGCAAGTACCCTGGAGATATTATTCGGGAAAAGTTTATTGAGCTTTATTAGCACCATAGCCGTTATCATTATAGCTGCATTTTTAACTGGTTATAATCCTGATAATGTAATAATAGTTGGAATGGCTATTATTCTATCTGCTGTCTTCTATATTGGAGTTGGCACATTGCTTGGATTGCTGACAAAATCCGTAATGGAAGCATCGGTTGTTATTTTGCCCATTATGATGATTTTTTCCTTTGGCTCGTTCTTGACCCCTTTTATAGAAAAATATCCTGTTTTAAAATTTATTGAGTATTTGCCGAATCTGCAGCTGATTGAGTTGGCTAATCAGGTTGAAGCGGGGGCTGGCCTAGCGGATGTATGGTTCCATCTGGCAGCGATAATTGTATGGACTGCAGCTGTGTTTGCACTCGTGGTTGCCGTTTACAAAAAACGAATGATGGATTGATGACAAGGCTGGCCGTTTTTCGCCGGCCTTCGTTTTTTGACGACAGCCTCTTTGTCTAATTTCCCAGGAAAAGATGTTTTTCTGCAAAATTCGGCAGCAGTAATCAGAAGGAATGATGGGGAGCCATACAGAATTAGTAAGTAGGCATTTAGAAAAAAGGAGTGTTTATTAATGGAATTACTGGATTGGTTCCAAAAAGGGCTGAGTCTGCAAGAATACCTAGGGGGAATGAAAGTAAATAAAGATGAAATGATGGGCATTTACGATCGTTTCTCTTTATCAGATAAGGAGAAAGCAAGATTGGAAGAATTTAAGGACACTGGCCTGAAAGTGATTGTACTCACTGAAGATTGGTGCGGCGATGCGATGCTGAATAATCCGATTCTACTGAAAATCGCAGAGGAATCCGGTATGGAAGTCCGTTTTATTTTAAGGGATGAGAACCTTGAGCTGATGGATCAATATTTGACTAATGGAACATCCAGAGCAATACCCATTTATATTTTTATAGATAAAGAGGGGAAGGAAAAAGCTGTTTGGGGACCTCGTGCCAAACAGGTTCAGGAAATGGTGGATGAGGGAAGAAGTAAGCTCCCCGCACAGAATGCTGAAGACTTTAAGGACAAACAAATGAGCATGTACAGGAGACTAACGGCTTCCTATCAGGAGGATTCTAAGATCTGGCATTTTGTTGCAGATAGTATAGCAGATGCTATTGTTTCGGGGAAGTAAAGGCGGAAGGATGTTTTAAATGGGCTGGAACCGGAATTCCATAACTGCGATGCTGGATATAAAATACCCTATTTTCCAGGCTCCTATGGCTGGAGGGATGACAACTCCGCAATTAATCAGCGAGGTGTCCAATTGTGGGGGACTTGGAAATATGGGTGCAGGCTATATGAGTTCAGACGAAATAAGGAACGATATTAAACAGATTCGGAATCTGACAGACAAGCCATTTGGCATCAATCTGTTTGTTCCGGATAGTGAGGCTTCGGCGGATGCAGAGGAAATCAGCAGCATGGAGGATATACTCGCCGGATACAGCAGTGAGCTTGGTATGAAGGAAAAACCTTCTCTGCCAGAAAAGGATTATGTTGCTTTATATAGAAAACAGCTTGATGTTTTGATGGAGGAACGTGTGCCTGTTTGCAGCTTTACATTTGGCATTCCTGACTCTGCCATTATTTCTGAATTAAAGAAACAGGGTACGATTATTATTGGAACAGCAACCAATGTAAAGGAAGCAGTGGAATGGGAAGAGGCTGGCACAGATGTGATTATTGCTCAGGGGTTTGAAGCCGGGGGGCACCGTGGAACTTTCGGCAGCGAAGAAGGCGGGCTTATCGGTACCATGGCTCTAATACCACAGGCAGCAGATGCGGTCAGCTGTCCTGTGGCTGCGGCAGGGGGAATAATGGATGCCCGCGGGATTGCTGCGGCTATGATGCTTGGCGCAGCAGGAGCCCAGCTGGGAACAGCTTTTCTTACATGCAGGGAAAGCGGGGCTCACTCACTGTACAAACATGCACTATTAAATGCAAGGGAAGATCAGACTGCTGTGACGAAAGCATTTTCCGGGAAGCTTGCAAGAGGGATTCGCAACAGGTTCATGGAAGAGATGAAAGCTCTGCAGGCATTGCCTTATCCATTGCAGAATGATATGACAGCGCCTATCCGAAAGCAGGCAGCCAAGCTGGAGCGGACGGAGTTTATGTCATTATGGGCCGGACAGGGAGTGACACTGGCTGAGGAAGTAACAGTGAAGGAGCTGATGATAAAACTTGTTATGGGGACAGAAGCGTTGCTGGATAAGTAAAAAGCAGTGCCAAGTGCGGCACTGCTTTTGTCTTATTTGCCAGCCAATACGTTAGTAAGCGGCGGTACGATCTGCTTTTTGCGTGAAACAACGCCCTTTAATACGGCACTGTTGTTTTCAAGGGTTACATCATAAGCTTTTTCAACTGCTGCAGCTTCTTTGCCAAGAGAGATGGCAACTGAGTCGTTGTTAAGGATGTCAGTTAAAACAAAAACAAAAAGGTCAAGCTCTTTATGATTGATATTTTCAGTAATGACAGCTTCCAATTCTTCCTGGCGGCTTAATACGTCATTTAGGTCCACTGCATTAACCTGAGCGATTTCTGTTTTATAGCTTCCCATTTGGAATTCCTTTGCGTCAAGGGAGATGAGATCTTTCACGCTCTTCTTGCTTAAATCTGCTCCTGCTTTAAGCATTTCCAGACCATACTCTTCAGCGTTTATTCCCGCGATTTCAGCAAGCTCGCGTGCTGCTGCAACGTCCTGATCTGTGCATGTTGGAGATTTGAACAGCAAAGAATCGGAAATGATGGCCGAAAGCATTAAACCAGCTGTTTCCTTGCTGATTTCTACTCCGTATTCCTTGAACATTTTGTTCAGAATAGTTGCTGTGCAGCCAACAGGCTCTGCTCGATAGTAAAGCGGATCGCTTGTTTCAAAGTTCGCAATGCGGTGGTGGTCAATAACCTCAAGGATCTTCACATTTTTGATATCATCAGCGCTTTGCTGGAACTCATTATGGTCTACAAGGATTACTTCGCTTGCTTCTTTGGATACTGCCTCAACAAGTCGGGGAGCTTCAGCCTTAAAATAATTTAAAGCATATTGTGTCTCCTCATTTACCTGACCCAGACGGATTGGCTCTGCATCAACGCCTAATTTGTTTTTTAATTCTGCATAAGCAAGTGCTGAACAGATTGAGTCAGTGTCTGGGTTTTTGTGTCCGAATACAAATACTTTTGACATAAATCCTACTCCTTCTATATGTAATGTTGGTTTTGGCATGCTGTTATTTTACCATATTTCTAATGTAATGGCGGTACGGGGAAAAATCAAATTTTGTTTTTTCAATTGTTAGAGGAAGCCTGGATGTTTTGGAGAAATTAAATAAGAATAGTAAGGGGGAGACATACATGGGGAAAGTAGCCATAATTTCTGATATTCATGGAAATATCACAGCTTTGGAGGCGGTGCTGGACAATATCCGCGATCGCGGAATAGAGATTATTTTCTGCCTGGGTGATTTAATAGGAAAAGGGCCAAACTCCCGTAAAGCCGTTGAACGGATAAAAGAAACCTGTGAAGTGGTCCTTCTTGGAAACTGGGATGATTTCATGCAGAAGCCGCTGGACTTTGAAGAGGGTCAATGGCATCAGAGACAGCTTGGGGAAGAGGCGTTAGCCTATTTAGGAACTCTGCCATTCCATCACGATTTTTATATGAGCGGCAAATATGTAAGGCTCTACCATGCTTCTGCTAAAAGCATTTATCATCGGGTTGTACCGATGCGGGATTCTTATGAAGAAAAGCTGGCTATGTTTGAGAATACAGAAAACATTAATTCCGGAGAGGACGGGCTAATTCCGGATGTTGTCGGCTATGGGGATATTCATGCTGCATTGATTGAACCGGTTCATCCGCAAAGGACTCTATTCAATGCAGGAAGTGTTGGGAATTCCCTGGATATTCCTCAGGCAACCTATGCGATTTTGCATGGGGAATACTTATCGAAAGAACCTGCGCCTTTCTCAATCGAAATTGTCCGGGTTCCTTATGATATTGAAAAGGAAATAAGCATTGCCAAGGATATGGGTATGCCTAATATAGAGGCCTACGCGCTCGAGCTGCGCGAAGCGAAATATAGGGGGGCTCCTAAGAAAGTATAATCCACTGATAAGAAAGACTAAAATAGCCTGTACGCACATAAGTAAAATTATCCGCACTTAAAATAAGGCTATGCGCACATAAAAATTTTTATCCGCATACCAATCCTGGTTATACGCACATAAATTTCGACAGTTTTTACATATTTAACTTAAAAAAGCTGACCTCCCGCCTGATGCGGAGTCAGCTTTTTCCGTTATTAAAAGATTTTCCTGCCTTTTTTGGACAGTGCATAATAAATGCCGTGCTGCAGGTTTGTGAAGCAGTTAAATTTAGAAAGATTAAAATTAGTTTCTGTAATCTTTGTGCCAAGTTCTGGTGAAATGCCAACCAGAATGGTTTCGGTGCCAATCAGGTTAGCTGCAGCTGCCAATTTGCTTAAGAATTCGACGGTATAGGCACTGATGGATTGATTTAACCCGGTTAAATCCAAGATCAGACAATCTGCCTGGTGCTTCGGCAGGCTGTGGAGAGTTTTATCCACGAGTTCTTCTGAGCGGAATTCATCATATCTTCCCAAAAGAGGGACAACAACGATTCCATCCAGGACTGGAATAACCGGTGAAGAGATTTCTTTAACAAGCTGCTTTAATTCAATCGTACGGTCCTCCACTAATTTTTCAAGCTCGCTGATTTTTTTTGATTCTTCGCGCCTCGCCAAAGCGTGTATATTTTCCTCAACCGTAACGCTGGATGGGAAATAATCGAGGCCGGTATATTCCTGGCCTGCTAACTGGTCAGCTGATTTTTTATACCAGAGGCTTGTTCCGAACAAAGCGGAAAAGATTCCTGCAAAGTGCCCCGGCAGAAAAGTTCCAGACTCATTTTTCTCTTGTTCTTTGTTGATCTTGTATTCCCAGCTGTCCACGGTTTTGACACTGGCTGTTTTATTTACGGGATCCAAGTCTGTGATGACGAATTTCCCCCAGCCGGCAGAAGCGTATATTCTAGGGATAATTGTAGCCACTTCGACTATGGGCAAATTTAAGTCTTTGAAAAACTTCCCTACTACCATTCCCTGCCTGAAGCCGGTGGTCTCAAGTACAAGGCTGGAAGTCTCCTTTCCAGAGATCTCTTCAATCGTATCGAAGAAGCTTTTCATGGCGGATTTTATCCAAAATAGGACCGCATCATCGCCTTCAAAATTAAACAGACCTTTTTCAAGGTCCCAATTAAAATCAAAACCATCAATTTTGGTTTCAAGCACTAGGCTATTTTCTGTCATACCATTACCCCCTGATATTGATATGTATAGTTAAGTAACTTCTATTTGTCTCGTAAGTAACCAATGTTATATACCCTCAACTTCAAACCTTAAACCAATATTTGAAAATTATCTGCGTCTGTTTATATTCAATTTTTTCGACTTTTCATTTACATAAGCGTACATAATATCTTTCTCATTCAAATTGTTTTGCCGCAGCTGCTCTAAAAGCCAATCTTTAGTCTGTCCCAGCAGCTGGATATTACGCTCCTGAATCCTGCCATCCACAATAACTGCAATAGGGAGGCCCTCATCCTGAATGGGGATATTTAAATGTTCGACGGTAACAGGCGTATTGGCTACTTTCGGTATGATGCTCACTTCACCGATAGGCTCGAGAATGGCATAATCCACATCCGCAATTTTGGGATAGCCTTTGCTTCTTAAGATAGACAGCAGCTGAGATATGGATAGATGGGATTTTTCCAGATTGTCTTCCAGGATTTCCCCATTTTTAATCAGCATCGTCGGTTCCCCAAGAAAAAATCGGTTGCCAATTTGGTTTAAAGTCAAATAAGAGAAGAGAATATGAAGGGCTACAAGAATGGCCAATGCTGCTAATGTCGGCAAGAATTCTGTGCTTATAAGAGGCTCAGAGGCAACTGTGCCAACAATAATGATGGCGACCAGGTCATAAGGAGTCATTTGGATAATTGTCGACTTGCCCATCAGTCTCATAATCATGATTGTGATTAAGTAAAGACTTAATATTTTTAAGATCAAGAACATATGCAAGCTCCTTTGACTGCACTTTTATTCAAAGGATTTGCTTAATGAACAGCTTTCATGTGAAAAATAATAAAAAAAGCCCGAATGCAGGGTCCGGGCTTCGTTTAGGCTCGTTTTTTATGATCTCTTGGAGGGATGCGGTCATTTTTCAGGCGCTTATCATTGATTTTAGGCTCATTTTTATCAATGAAGTTTCTAATATTCGAACGGTGAAGAAAAATCAAAAATAATAGGAAAATAGAAAAGATAAGTTCATGTTCAGTGCCTTCGGTAAATAAAGAATAGATAAGTAAAGATGCACCCACCGATAAAGAGCCAAAAAATACATACTTCGTTGCGTAAATGACTGCGACAAAAGAAATGTAGGCGATCAAAAACATCCAAATATTTGCTGCAAACAATACACCTGCCGTGGTTGCGATGGCTTTTCCTCCGCGGAATCCTGCAAAGATCGGAAAGCAGTGGCCTGCTACTGCAATCATCCCGGCCATTAACGGATCGGTCTCAGCGTTCAGGATGAGAGGCAATGCTGCAGCTGCTGCTCCCTTGCCCACATCCACCAGCAGTACTACGATAGCTGCCTTTTTGCCAAGTACCCTTAGTGTATTAGTCGCACCAGGATTATTGCTGCCATGATCACGGATGTCGATCCCAAAGGCATATTTGCCGATCAATAAGGCTGTAGGAATTGATCCTATCAGGTACGCTGCCAAGTAAATTAGAAATGTCATCGTATCCATCCTTTTTCATCAATATATTCAATAATGGTTTAGAGTTGTCCATTATTTAAAAATATTTTCACTGCTGTCCTCTTTGTAGTCACCGCTTACAGTTTACCATATAATGGTTTTGTCCGAAGCGGGAAATCTATTATTATTTTAATATTAAGCGATAAAAAAATATGGAAATAAACGCTTTTTGGTGAGATTTTTTATAAAAAAAAGTATTGAATTATTCAATTCTCTCGATTATGATTGTTTCGGCACTCAAAAAGAATGAATGTTATCCGAATAGATATAAGGGAAGCTGATATAGTCCAGGATTTATTCGATCGGCAAAATACCCAGCAGGATATTTTCATGTTCCTGAACGCTCCGCTGTCAGGAAGATTGGAAGGAGATGATCTTCATGGATCACTTTTCATTGGAAGAATGGCGGAAATATGTGAAAAATGAGCTGTCAGAACCAGAACGCGAACTCTATGAAGATCATCTCTATATATGTGATCAATGTCTGGAAGTATACCTCGAAGCAATGGACGAGGAGGAGAACTCCTTGCCGGAAATGCAGGGGGAAGATGAGTTTACCAATCTTGTTATGGCTCAAATTACAGGAGGAAATCCGGAAGAAGCGGACAAGGAACACAAAGAACTTTCCAATAAAGAATCCTGGTTTGAGCGCTGGTTTCCCATTGCATTTGCCTGCTTTATGCTGGTTGGGGGATTAGTAACGATGTACCGGGATAAAAACCAAATAGATCAGGATTAACTCTTAACGGACAGTTAGGAGTTTTTTGTGTACAAAAAGTTTGAAAATTCATTCGAAAATACTTACAATAAAAAGACTAATCAGTTTATTTTAAAAGATAAGAGTATGCTTGGGAGTGAGAAATATGGGGAGAAGGCAGGTTCCGCAGAAAATGCAAAAAAAGAGCAAGAGCATCCATCTTGAGCAATGGATCTGGGACTTGGCAGCGCAGATGCAGCCATGCCGTTCCGCAGCTATCAGAGATTTATTTCTCGCTAAAGTGAAAGAAGACTTGGTAATGGCCGGATTGGCGGAGGAAAATACAGAAATCACGAGTGAACATGCCAGCCTATATATAGAAGAAGTTCTGAAAAGAAGTGACATCAATCATAAGTGCTGCTGATATTTAATGCGGGAATAACTTGAATTTTCTCAGAGACTAAACCAAATACAATGGAGGGACAGACTTGGCGCCTATCGTATCAGAGGAATATAAGCGGAAGAAAAAGAAAGAGATCCTGGCGGGCGCATTGGCATGCTTTGCTAAAAAGGGATTTCAGGCAGCGACCATTGATGACATTGTCGCTTATTCAGGAATCAGCAAGGGAGCTATCTATAATTATTTTAAAAGCAAGGAAGAAATCTATCTGGAGCTTTTGAATGAGCAGACAGAATCAGCTAATGCAAGACTTGAAGAGAACATTTCCATGCTCTCTTCTGCGGAAGAGAAACTGGAATATCTTTTTGATTTGTATAGGGATATGAGCCCATTCAGCCAGGAACGAAAAGATAGAATTACTGTACAGCTGGAATTTACGCTGCATTCCTCCAGAGATGAGAACTTGAATCGAATTCTGAATGAGAGAGGAAAGAAGTTCTTTTTGAAATTGATAACAGACATTATGGAGGATGGGCAAATTGCCGGGGAATTCCGTCCGGATGCTGATCCAAATCATGTAGCGGGATTATTCTGGACTTTTATGGACGGTGCAATGCTTCATAGAGCAATTAATGAAGAATATCCATATAGAACCATTATTGACTATGTTAAGAACCTTGTTTTGCAGGATCTGAAAAAGGAATAATGCTCAATTGCATCCTGCTTAATGCGATTTCAGTTACATGTCCAAGAAATATTACTTAATTACGATACTTTTTTGCCTAATGAGGGTATAATTCATTTGTGCATCTGACCACTTGTGAAAATAGCGGGAAGTGAATAGAATAGAAACGGATGGCAGTGAATAATTGCTAAGCTGCGGACTATTCGCTATGATGTAAGAAGATGGAATAATATATAAGGATCAAGTTTAGATATTTCAATAATAGGATGATGGGCTATGAAAAGAGCAAGAATTATTTATAATCCGACTTCAGGCCGGGAAATTTTTAAAAGACATTTAGCAGATGTTCTCCAAAAGCTGGAGAGTGCAGGATATGAAACCTCATGCCATGCCACCACAGGTGAAGGAGATGCGATTAAAGCTGCACGGGCAGCTGTTGAACGCCGCTTCGACCTGGTTATTGCAGCAGGCGGTGATGGTACGATTAACGAGGTGGTAAACGGACTCGCTGAACAGGATTACCGCCCGCGCCTCGGCATTATCCCAACGGGCACAACCAATGATTTTGCACGTGCGCTCCATATTCCAAGAGATGTGGAAGCGGCTGCTGAAATCATTGTAAAAGGAGATACCATTCCTGTCGATATTGGCCGCATAAATGAAAAATATTTTATTAATATTGCTGGTGGCGGAAGGCTGACAGAGCTGACTTACGAGGTGCCAAGCAAGCTTAAAACCATGATTGGCCAGCTCGCCTATTACCTAAAGGGAATTGAAATGCTGCCTTCCATCCGTTCAACTGAAGTAAGCATTGAGTTTGACGGGAAAATCTTTGAAGGTGAAGCCATGCTTTTCCTTGTCGGTCTGACAAATTCAGTCGGCGGGTTTGAAAAGCTGGCGCCGGATTCCTGTATAAATGACGGGCTATTTTCCCTGCTGATATTAAAGAAAACCAACCTTGCTGATTTTATCCGGATCGCGACAATGGCTGTCCGGGGTGAGCATGTAAAAGATCCGAACGTCATCTATACACAGGCTAACCGCATTAAAGTACAATCCAAGGAGAAAGTCCAGCTCAATCTTGATGGTGAATTTGGCGGGCTGCTTCCTGCTGAATTCGTAAACCTGTACAGGCATTTGGAAGTATTTGTCCCAATTGATCAGATTCGTGAAGAAGACCGCCCGACCGATTGGGAAAGTTCACACGAATAATAGGAAGTCCGCTCTCTAACAGGGCGGGCTTTTATTTTGCAAAACTCATGAGATTGTGAACGAGGCAAATCAGTATTACTGCAAATAGATTCTGGAAAACAGACAGGGTAAGCTTACAAA
Organism: Cytobacillus sp. BC1816; assembly: GCF_051353635.1. NCBI lineage: Bacteria > Bacillati > Bacillota > Bacilli > Caryophanales > Bacillaceae > Cytobacillus > Cytobacillus sp. BC1816. Next base: position 387,003 of record NZ_CP195611.1, read on the forward strand.
TAGGCTGGAAAATATGCTAATAGAGTGTTGGTTTTTTCATACAGGCATGATAAAGGGTATGCAGGTTCAAATCTGTACTATATCCATTTCGTATTTACCCCTTTTTTGTGATACAATCTGTCTAGTCAAAAAAGGTCACGGAATTAAGCTGAAAAGGAAGAAAAAGATGAGCAGAACATTACCGGTTCAAAAAAATGATTATATAGATGTTATATTTGAGGATTTGACACATGAAGGAGCAGGAGTTGCAAAGGTGGACGGTTATCCGCTTTTTGTTCCGGATGGGCTTCCTGGTGAGAGAGCAAAAGTAAAAGTGATTAAGGTGAATAAGGGATACGGCTTTGGGCGCCTGATCGAGACATATGAAAGCAGCCCATACCGAGTAGAAGCACCCTGCCCGATTTATAAGGAGTGCGGCGGATGTCAGCTGCAGCACCTGAGCTATGAAGGCCAGCTTCTTGCCAAGGAAAAACAGGTCAGAGATGTTCTGGAAAGAATCGGGAAACTTGAGGGCGTCAAGGTGCATCCGGTTCTTGGCATGAAGGATCCGTGGCGCTACAGAAATAAAGCGCAGGTTCCGATTGGCGAGCAGGAAGGCGGCTTGATTGGCGGATTTTACCAGCAGCGCACCCACCAGATCATCGATATGAAGGAATGCCTCATCCAGCAGGAAAAAAATGATGAGGTTGTGCAAAAGGTAAAGGAAATTTGCGGACGCTATGGTGTCCGTGCTTATGATGAAGGCAGGCATAAAGGCGAGCTCCGCCACGTGATGGCTCGCTATGGGCTTGTGACAGGCGAAGTGATGATTGTCCTTGTCACAAGGACGAACGAGCTCCCGCATAAGCAAAGGATTGTGGAAGAGATTGCATCAAGCATTGAAGGTGTTAAATCCATCGTCCATAATGTGAATTCCAGGAAAACGAATGTGATCATGGGAGATGTCACACGAGTCCTCTGGGGTGAAGAAGTGATCTATGATTTTATTGGCGATATCAAATTTGCGATTTCCGCCCGCTCCTTTTATCAGGTTAACCCCGAGCAAACGAAAGTTTTATATGAAAAGGCACTGGAATATGCGAATTTAAGCGGAGAAGAACAGGTTATCGATGCGTACTGCGGAATTGGCACCATTTCTCTTTTTCTGGCACAGAAAGCAAAAGATGTGTTCGGCGTTGAAATCGTGCCGGAAGCCATTATGGATGCAAAGAGGAATGCTGATTTAAACGGCATAACCAATGCTTCATTTGCAGTCGGGAAAGCGGAAGAAATCATTCCTGAATGGTATAAAAAGGGGAACACCGCAGATGTGCTTGTCGTTGACCCGCCGCGAAAAGGCTGTGATGAAGCTCTGCTGAAAACCATTTTAAGCATGAAGCCAAAGAAAGTCGTCTATGTATCCTGCAATCCGGGAACGCTGGCAAGGGATCTTCGTATTCTGGAGGACGGCGGATATAGGACAATTGAAGTGCAGCCGGTGGACATGTTCCCTCAGACTATGCATTGTGAAGCAGTAGCGGGATTAGAATGGAAAGAGGGCAGCTGACCTGTTGGGAAGCTGCTTTTTTAGGTTCTTTAAAGAATCCTCCTGCTTTTTTTCTTATAATTCTGTAAAATATAGTTTATAGAGTTATTAAATGGGGTGAGCTAATTGGTCAATGATTTCCCGATACTTGGCAATGATGGTGAATCGATTTATTCCAATCCTGATGAATTGCTCGATTTGTTCCTGAACTGCACGGCAGATGGGGTTGCCATCATTGATATGGAGAACCGTTTTATAAGGGTAAATCATATGTACACGGTGATTTTTGGCTATACCGAAGCGCAAGTCATTGGCAGGAAGTTTACCGAGTTTCAGAACCCGGAAGAAGTGAAGGGGATTATAAAACTGGTCAAGCTGGGGAAAGTATACAGCAATGTGATCACACAGCGCTATCATCAGGATGGTTCGGTTCTGGATATTTCGGTTTCGTATTCTCCCTTCAGAAATTCCAAGGGCAAAATTATCGCCGTTCTGGCTATATTCCGGGATATGACAGAGTTTAAAAGCATGGAGAGGGAATTAAGAAAAACCAGGGAACTGTACGATTTGATTACGGAGAATACGACAGATATGATCAAAGTCTTCACAAAGGATCAAACGTTGATTTATGCTTCCCCATCTCATGGAAAAGTTTTGGGATATTCGCCGGTGCAGCTTGTTGGAAAGACCTGCAGTACTGTCATATATTCCGAGGAAGAGAGAGAAAAGTTCAGCAATGTATGTCAAAAGCTGCTGGAAACGGGAGAGCCTCAGCTGCTTGAAACGAAGATGGATACCATAAATGGCGATATTGTTTTCGTTGAGGCAAGCATTTCCCCTATATTAAACGATAAAGGCGAGATTGAATTATTTGTGGCAGTAGGCAGAAACATAACAGACAGGGTTAATAATGATGCAGCTTTGCGTAACTTGGACCGCCTTTCCATTATTGGACAGCTCGCAGCAGGGGTTGCACATGAGATCAGGAACCCGCTGACTTCTTTAAAGGGTTTCTCGAAACTGCTCCAATCCAGCGTTAATAAGGAAAAACAGGATGATTATTTATCCATTATAATGGAGGAGCTTGATCGGATTGATATCATTGTCAATGAGTTCATGTCCCTGGCAAAACCCCAGGCAATTGAGTATGAGAAAGGGAGCTTAATGTCCATTCTTGAAAGTACGATTAACGTACTTCATCCGCAGGCATTGCTTCACAATGTTCAAATCCATCTCAATCATTGTGAGAATGATATCATGCTATTATGTTCACCTCCCCAGCTGAAGCAAGTATTTGTGAACTTTTTAAAAAATGCGATTGAAGCTATGCCAAATGGCGGAAATGTTTATATAAGTGCTGAAAGAATAGAGAGCAGGCGTGTAAGGATTGCTTTTGCAGATGAAGGAGCAGGCATTGATGGAGAAATGCTGAAGTATCTTGGGACCCCTTTTTATACGACAAAAGATAAAGGGATCGGTTTGGGGCTCACAGTCAGCAATAAGATTATTCAGGAGCATCAAGGTTTGATGGCCATCGAAAGTCTTATAGGTGAGGGCACAAAGGTGATGGTGGAATTGGATTGTATATAGTGGGTACAGCTCATCTCTTTAGGGGTGGGTTTTTTATTTTCAAAAATAAAACACTGCCTTGCAGCCATAGCAAGGCGGTGTTATTAATCTAAAGCACTTTTTAGAATTTCACCCTCCAAAAAGTTCGGAGCTGGTATGTTCAGCAGCTTATAAACAGTTGGGGCAATATCCAGTGTGGTAATCGAGCCAATCCGGCGGTCCTTTTTAAAAGAAGGGCCTTGCGCAAAGAAAACGGCCCTGAGTTCTTTCCGATCAGGATTGCCTCCGTGGCTGCCGAGTTCAATTGATGGCATATGGGGGCTTGTTAGACTGCTGCCCATCATATAGCCCCTTGCGCCTAGCAGCAAAATGTCTCCCTGGTTAGGGTGCTTATTCTCTTTATTTTTTCCATAGGCAATCTGATAAGGTTTTTCTTCCTTTCTAAAAAGGTAATGGAAGAATTGCTTCGACGTTTGATTAAAATGGCTGAACTGCCCTTGCACAATGGAGTCACCTGCATTACCAAAATAGCCCTTTAGGGTTTTTGTCTGAAATTCCGGCTTGATTTTATACTCGCTGAAAAGTTTCTCTACTTGGTCTGCAGCCTTTTCCTTCTCTTTTTTAGAGAGGTTTTCATTCAAGTAAATTTGTGCAGCTGACCCACTGGCTACAGCCATTGCTTTGGAGTTCTCCTCATCCACTTTGCCTTTTTCATCTGTCTTTAAAAGACCGGCTTCTTTTAGAAGAGTGTTTGGAGCAAGTATGGTGTGGACTGGCTCCATTCCATGGTCGGATACAACAAGAAGGTTCTCTTCTTCGCTAAGGCTATCTATCGTCTGTCCAACGACATCATCAGCAAGCTTGTATGCCCATTCAATGTATTTCTTATGTTTTTGAGAATTTTCCTCTGAATACCCAGGCTGCCGGGGATCTGTCAGCAGAAAGTGATGTGATTCATGATCAATCTGAGGTGTATAAAACATCAGCAAATCCGGATGGTATTCTTCTTTAATATAAAGAGACACATCAGTTGCCCAGCTGACAAAACGTGAACTGATTTCTTCATACTCTGCTCTAGTAATCCACTTTTTTTCTAGAGCCTTTGTATCATCCTGGACGGGGAAAAAGCCGAATTCTGAAAGCAGCTCCTCTTCAAATCCATCGGGGCCTTCAATGAGTGCTGACGTAACGGCGGTCCGGTAAATCCTTGCTTTCTTAAGACCAGGGTCAATTTTCAGCTTAAACCAGAAACCTGCAGATTCACCATCAGCTTCAACAGGAATTGACCCCCATTCGTTGGCATTGACAATGACATCTTTGGGGTCTGCCGAACGGTTTTCCGAAAAAATGAAGCGGTTATAGTTGGTCTTTCCATCATCTGAAGTGTCTAAAGCCAATATATAAATTTTTTTATTTTTAGCTTCTTTTAATGGCAGCTCCAATATAGCTTCCTTTAAAGGGCTAAAGCTGCCTTCGGCGTGCTTCCAGCTCTCTGCTTTTTTGAACTGAAGCTTATCCAGAGAACTCTCTGCCCAGGTTTCTCCATAATAAACTGCGTAATCAGCCTGTGTTCCTGCATCGGGGTTTGACCCGGGGAACAGCACTGTAGCAGTTGTTTTGCCGTTTTTTTTGGCCTCTGCCCAAAGCGGGTTTTTATCGAGTGGCTGTTGGAAGGCGCTTTCTCCATTTGCCAATTCTTTATGGGGATCCTGCCACTTATTGCTGACCATGCCGGTTTCCGAAGGGGTTGCACCTGAAGCAATTGCCGCATGTGATGGGGCGGTCAGCGAGGGGATTACGGTTTTGGAATCCTTGGCAGCTACTCCATTCTTCATGAGTGCTTTAATGTGGGGAAGCTTGCCTTCCTTTACATATTCTTTAGTCAGGTCATTTCTCATTCCATCAAATGAAATCAGCACTACCTTGTTTTCCTGTCCAGCACGATCCTCTGCATGTCCTGAGGAAGAAAATACAATAGATCCTATTAATAAAATAACTATATAAACATAGTGCTTATTCATTATGTTTCCTCCAAGCTGTAAGTAAATTGGTACAAGAGCATATTCCCTTTATTTCTTATAAATAAACAAAAAAAATCGTCTTTCTGCTGCCAGGGGCGCTCAATTGAATGGCAGGAAGAAGGAAGATATGCAGATGCCAAATATACTGACTCCTCCATATAAGCTGATTCAATAGAATCAATAATATTTTTCCAGTCCCAAAAAGGTAGACTGGGAGTTTTTGAATCGATATTTTTAGAGTAGTCTGCAAAATTCGACAGAAATAAATTAGGGATATGGAGGAAAGTATATGGCAATTTTAAAAAGTTCGTATGGAACCAGAGCTTTATTAAAAGGGACTGCTGCTGCAGCTATTTTTGCAGGAGGAATCATTTCACCATCAATTCCGGGCTTTTCAAACGAGGCAGTGGCAGAAGCGTCTTCCTATACTTACACAGTGGATGCGACCAGTCTGAATGTCCGTTCTGGCCCCGGAACAAATTATGATCGGATCGGCAGCCTGCCCCAAGGCAGCAGTATACAGGCAATCGAACGCCTTGCCAGCGGCTGGTACAAAATTAACTATAATGGAAAAACAGGCTATGTCAGCGGCCAATACGTCAAAACAAATGAAAAACTTTACCGGGTGGACGCCACATCATTAAATGTCCGAAAAGGTCCGGGATTAAATTACAGCAGTGTCGGCCTTTTAAAAAACGGAACAGTATTAAGTGTCATACATAAGGAAAGCAACGGCTGGTATAAAATTTCCTACAACGGAAGCACCGGGTATGTAAGCGGTGATTATGTGACCGCTGGTGACTCCCGTCAGGCAAGGATCAATGTACCGCTCATTGCCCAGCGGCCGGAGCTGCCAAGCGGATGCGAAGTGACTTCTCTTGCCATGGCACTGAAATTTTATGGTGTAAATGTCAGCAAAACAACACTTGCAAAGGGAATGCCATATGATTCAACCAAGCTGGTAAGAAATGCAGATGGTTCTATTAAAACCTGGGGAGATCCTGATGTCGGGTTTGTCGGAACACCTTTTGGCAACGGCCATACGATAAACCCGGGACCGCTGAAAAAGCTGCTTGATCAGTATCGGCCAGGCGGTGTAAATTTGACCGGAAAAGATTTTTCAGAAATAGAAAAGGCTGTTTCAGAGGGTAACCCTGTTTTGGCATGGTTTACAATCAGCCATGAAATGCCGAATAATAGAAGCTGGAAAACGCCTGCCGGCAAAACGATCAGCGCACCAACACCATTGCACTGCATTGTCGTAACCGGTGTGGATGCAGATTATGTTTACTTTAATGACAGTGAAGCAGTTCAGAAAGATGTGAAAATGCCTAAGGAGAAGTTCATCAAGATCTACGAAGCCATGGGCAAGCGTGCATTGGCTGTAAAATAGCCAGAAAGCATCTGCGGCAAATTTCCGCAGGTGCTTTTTTTTTGCAGGGAAATATACGTCTCAGGTCTTAGCAAGGATTACTTTTGTGGTCTATGGCGGGTAATCGTGTTTTTTTGTATCGTATAACTTGAGAAGTTTTTTAAAAGTGTTTTAATAGATTTAAGGATGCAATCCTTTTTTGCTGTATAACTCCTGCACTTTCCCCCTTAGGTGTCGGGGGTGAGCATCAAGCAGAAGCCTCCTTGGATATCTTCGCAGGAACAGGCGGTTTGGCTTGTTCTGAAGGTGCTTACGCTTTTCTTGCTGAAATATGTCTGTGGATGAAACTTTAGGTTTATAAATAACGTATAAATAAGTAGGAATATGAGTAGGAGTCGATAAATATGAATTCCTTTTTAGCATTTGCTTTTCGTTTGCTGACGGCTGTTCCTTTGTCTGTCAGCGTTTGGCTGGCAAGTTACTTTGCATTCGGGCAAACTTTCATTTTGTCAGGTATATATGGAGCTGGAGCCGGGCTTCTTACTTATTGGGCCGGGGGATTGATTCAGCGCCGCCGCTTTTTGAAAAAGCATGGATTGACGAAAAGGGAATACCAATACATTAAGCGAAATCTTGATGAGGCGCGCCGCAAGATAACCCGTTTGCACAAAGCGATGTTTTCGATTCGGCATTTCCCGACGCTTAAGCAGCGCATGGAGTTCATGAGGGTGACGAGAAGGATTTACAGACTGACCAGGAGTGAGCCGAAACGTTTTTACCAGGCCGAGCAGTTTTATTTTTCTCATTTGGATTCCGCGGTGGAGCTGGCGGAAAAGTATGTCTTTCTGTCTTCTCAGCCGAGAAAATCGCGTGAACTGGATCAGTCCCTCCAGGAGACCAGACGTACACTTGATGCACTTACCCATCATGTGGAGGAAGATCTTCACAGAGTTATAGCTGAAGATATTGATCAGCTTCATCTTGAAATTGATGTTGCCAAGAATTCGATTGAGAAGATAAAAGATTCAAGAATTCATGATGAAAGCAGGAGATTAAAATGACCGAAGAAAAACCGTCCCTGTTAAAAAACACTAATTTATTGGATGATCTGATGTCAGATCCTTTTGGGGAAAAGCAGGAGGCTGCTCCCTCGCCATTGCAATCGGAAAAGCGGACAAGGCTGATCGATGTGATTCCGGAAGAAAACCGGGAAAAAGCCTATCAGCTTGCAAAACAAATCGATCCTGCCAATCACCAGGCGATGATCTCATACGGAACACCAGCTCAATCAAAGCTGCTGACGTTTTCTCATACAATGCTCGAGCATGTTCAGAAAAAGGACGTTGGTGAAGTGGGAACAATCATCAATGATCTGATGAAGAAATTCAATGATGTGAATCCGGATGAGCTGAAGCCGGAGAAATCAACCTTTTTTGCGCGTATGTTTGGAAAGATATCCGGTTCTGTTCAGGAGGTCTTATCGAAATACCAAAAAACAGGTGCTCAGATCGACCGCATCAGCGTCAAACTGGAAAGGAGCAAGAATGCGCTTCTTTCCGACATTGTCATGTTAGATAAGCTATACGAAAATAATAAAGAGTATTTTCATGCTTTAAATGTATATATTGCAGCAGGTGAACTGAAGCTTGAAGAGCTTCATGAAAAGACGATTCCCGAACTGAAGAAGAAGGCAGAAGAGTCGAATGACCAGATGAAGTTCCAGGAAGTGAACGATATGATGCAGTTTGCCGACCGTCTGGATAAACGCCTTTATGACTTGAAGCTGAGCCGTGAAATAACGATTCAAAGCGCACCGCAGATCCGCCTGATACAGAATACGAATCAGGCATTGGTTGAAAAAATTCAGTCATCCATCATGACGGCCATCCCGCTTTGGAAAAACCAGGTGGCCATCGCCTTGACACTGCTTCGCCAGCGCCATGCCGTCGAAGCCCAGAAGAAGGTCTCGAAAACAACTAATGATCTTCTTTTGAAAAATGCAGAAATGCTGAAAGTGAATACAATTGAAACGGCACGTGAGAATGAGCGGGGCCTTGTCGACATTGAAACGTTAAAGAAAACACAGGAGAACCTGATTTCCACTCTTGAAGAAACCCTAAGGATCCAGGAGGAGGGCCGCCATAAACGCCGGCAGGCAGAACACGACCTGGCCAATATGGAAAATGATTTGAGGCAGAAGCTGCTGGAGATTAAGGGGAATTAGCAGGATTAAAAAAGAGCGATGTTCAATCAAACGTTTGATTGAACATCGCTCTTTGCTGTTTAAACTGTTAATCCAGCCTCAGGGGCAGGTGTGTGTTTTCTTACTGGCAGCTTGATGACAGCTTCTGTTCCTTTTCCTTTTTTACTATTGAAATAAATGGAACCATTATGGGACTGGACAATTTTGAAGCTGACTGTAAGTCCGAGGCCAGTTCCTTTCTCCTTGGAAGAATAGAAAGGTTCACCGATCCTGTTAAGGCGTTCTTCCGACATGCCGCAGCCATTATCCTTTACCAGGATAGTCAGCTGCCGTTCTTCCGCCTGCAGTGTAACCGTTACTTTACCGCCATCTCTTGACGCTTCAATGGCATTTTTTATTATATTAATAAAAAGCTGCTTGAGCTGATTTGGTTCACATTCTATCATATACACATCCGATTTTAATAAAAATTCGATCTGGACATTATGCATGCTGGCTTCTGTTTTTAAAAGCGAAATGACATTAAAAAGGATATTTTGAACATCCGCTTTTGTAAAACAAATGTCCTGAGGCTTGGCAAGGAGCAGCAGCTCACCGACAATATGGTTAATCCGGTCCAGCTCCTCCTGCATGATCTGATAATAAAATTGATGCTTTTCATCTTCCAGCTGCATGAGCTGCACGAAGCCTTTTAGTGATGTCAGCGGATTTCTGATCTCGTGCGCCACACTGGCAGACAGCTCGCCAACCACAGAAAGCTTTTCGGTGCGGCGCAATCTTTCTTCAGCTTGCCGAAGCTTCGTCACATCTTTTCCATAGCCGATGATTCCGGCAATTTGACCGTTCACAATGAGCGGAAGCGCAGTGCATTGAATAGTGAGCTTGCTGCCATTTTTATGATTGAATTCAAATTCACAGGTTTTTGGCTGTTTATCCTCAAGGATGCCTGTAAAGTCTTCAATGGCCTTCATTTTATAAGGAGCTGGTATGATTTCATTGATGCTCTTTCCCAATGTCTCATCAGGACTGTAGCCTGTCACCGCTTTGAATTGGGGATTTACTTTTGTGATGGTGCCATGAAGGTCTGTCATAAAGACAATTTCAGTATTATATTCAAACAAGGATTTATATTGCTGCTGGCTTTCGGCAAGAAGCTTCTCCACATGCTTTCTTTCTGTAATATCCCGGCCGATAATGACCAGCCCTTTTCGGCTTCCATCGGCATGAAAGAGCGGCACTTTAATCGTATCAAACGTTTTTTCTGTTCCGTCAGGCAAAGGAATGACTTCTTCGATACGGGTAATTTTACCATTTATCCAGGTTTCTTCATCTGAAGTTTCACAGTAGCGAAGTGCGTCTGCATAAAAGTCAGTGTACTCGGCCAGTTCAGAGTCCTTCTTGCCTTTATAATCGACTTTTTCGAGATTAAACAACTTAAGCCCAAATTCATTAGACTCAATCCAGCGGCCCTGTCCGTCTTTAAAATTAACAAAGTCAACCATGGAGTTGATTAAAGTGGAAAGACGTTTTTCATCTTCCCTCGAAGCAATAAGCTCATCTCTTTTGCCAATAAAGTAATAGAGCAGCCAGCCTGTAACGATAATGTACAGAAACTCTTTTGCTCTAAAAAGAAAACTGACAAGAGAAGAGGGCTCAAGCATATGCAAAAGGTAGTTCGTTCCGAATACCCAAATAAGGCTGATGATCACATATAAGCCCAATAACCATTTTTTATTCATTAGCTTATATTTCTCCTGTTCTCTATCTGGCTGAAAAAAGAGCTGGAATTCAGTCAAATAGTATTTTTTTCGCTGTATAATAAAAGAATATAAGTTGCATATACAAATTATTTACAGTTTCTATTCTATATGATTTTAGTAGAGTCTTCTAGTGCCTAGAAATTAGTAAAACCATATTATAAGGAATTAGAAAGGGAAGAACAAGCATGTATCTTACCATTAAAGAAACCGCAGAATATTTATCTTACCCTGAGTCATATGTAGAAAGCTTGATTCAGCAAAAAAAAATACGCGCCATTTATGATGGAAAACAGTATTTAATATATAAGGAACAATTTAATGCCCATATAAAGCAGATGGAAAAATACAGGGAGCTGGTGGAAGAAATACTAAATGAGCCGATACCAGAGGATCGGGATATCAAAGATGAAGATTGAATTGGACAATTTCCCTGTAATCACATTATTTTACAATTATTATTAAATTAGATAACATATAAGTAAATAATGTGTTAAAGGAGGAAGTATGGATGTTTGATATCTTAATTGTAGGTGCAGGCCCTGCTGGTGCAAGTGCTGCGCTATTTGCTGCAAAAGCGGGCAAGAAGGTAGTGGTTGTGGACAATGATAAAAGCATGACTAAACGTGCCTGGGTAGAAAATCATTATGGCGTTATGGAAATCACTGGACCTGAACTGATCGAAACAGGCAAAAAACAAGCAGCTAAGTTTGGGGCAGAGATCGCAGAAGGAACTGTTGATAACATTGAAAAAGCTGATGGAAGCTTTACCATTACAGCAGGAGAAAAATCGTATTCAGCTAAGCATGTGATTTTAGCAGCTGGCGTATCTACCGATTTAGCAGAAAAAGCCGGTTTGAAGACTAAAGCAGGCACCGAGCCGCGCATTAAAACGGTTCTGGAAGTGGATGCTGATGGCAAGACGAATGTCGATGGCATTTGGGCAGCCGGAACCATTGCAGGAGTTAGCGTCCATACAATCATTACAGCTGGAGACGGTGCAAAAGTTGCAATAAACGTAATCAGTGAATTGAACGGCGAGCGCTATGTGGACCATGATATAATGAAATAAAAATGAAATAAAAGGGAAAGAAGGCTTACCTGGGGCTGCCTTCTTTTTTTTTGTCTATTTTTCCTATTAGTTATTTACTAATATTAACAAAATAACCAAAATATAGATGTTTTTACCTACTATACACTAGTATCTTGTACCCTTATAAGAGTTTTCGAAACATTATAAAATTTAATGAGCGGAATCTATTATTCTATTGGAGGTACTAGATGACAAAACCAATGTTAAAAGTGGCATTAGCTTCGACTCTTATTTTTGGAGCTATTGGGACACAGGCAGTTTTTGCACATCCGGCAGACGTTAAACAGGTTCAGCCGGTAAATGTATTCGACAAGAAGGTAGTCAATAAAATTAATGCAAAAAATATCTATAATAATATTGATTATCTTTCACAAACCCCGCGTGTAGCCGGTACGGAATCGGAGTATAACGCTGTTCAGTATATTAAAAGCCAATTCGAATCCTATGGCTATGAAACAGAGATTCAGCCATTCACGTTTTATGGATATACTCCTCCGAGCAGTATGGAAGTGACCATTGAGGGCTATGGAGGGGAACTGCAGCCAAGATCCTTTACCTATTCAGTCAATGGCGATGTGAGCGGGGAGCTGGCATTTGCTGGGCTGGGCACACCGGAAGAACTGGAAGGTATTGATCTCTCAGGTAAAATTGCTCTTATCCAGCGCGGTTCCATTTCTTTTGCCGAGAAAGTTTTAAATGCAGCAGAAAAAGGGGCTGCAGGAGTAATTATTTTTAATAATGCAGAGGGTCCATTAAGCGGCACGCTTGGGGGTCATAATGAAGAATATGTTCCGGCATTAGCCCTGTCAAAAGCAGAAGGTGAGGCAATTCTTGCATTGCTGGAGAGCGGTGAAACTTTAACAGCTTCCCTATCCATTGAAGGTGCGGATGCAGGAGAAAAAGTTTCCCACAACGTGATTGCCACAAAGAAACCAACCAACAAGAAGAAAGCAAACGACGACATTATTGTGGTTGGCTCACACCATGATTCTGTAGCAGGGGCTCCTGGAGCGAATGATGATGCTTCCGGAACAGCGATGACATTAGAGCTGGCACGCGTATTCAAGGATATTCCGACAGATACAGAGATTCGCTTTGCAACATTCGGAGCAGAAGAGCTGGGATTGATTGGATCTTACCATTATGTTGACAGTCTTTCTGACGACGAGATCAGCAGAACCATTGCGAACTTTAATCTTGATATGGTGGGAAGCAAAGATGCGGGTGATTTAGTAATGATGACTTTGGACGGAGAAGAAAATCTTGTAACAGAACTTTCTCAAGCATCCAGTGAAAGGCTGAACGGTGAGCCGACCCCAGTATATCAGGGCGGCAGAAGTGACCATGTGCCTTTTGCTGAAGCAGGCATTGCAGCCGCGTTATTTATTCACAGCCCAACTGAACCATGGTACCACTCTCCAGAAGACACGATTGATAAAATCAGCAAAGATAAGCTTCAGGATGTAGCAGAGGTTGTGGGTGCCGCCATTTATGATAAGGCACGTTTTGATAACATGGGCCCTAAACCGAAAAAGCAGCATAAAATGAAAGCAGCCCCTGAAATGGTTCACGAGTTGGATGTAAAATAAGCAGAAGAGCAGCCGTTCCTTTTGATGGGAGGCTGCTTTTGCTATTATACAGTTGCTTTGCGTTTTCAAGGCTGCTCACCCACCGATAAACCCTGGTAAGCCAATAGGTCAGCAGGAACTGTTCCGGAATGGTGTTTTTCATGCCATCACTTTCATGTTTTAAAGCTTTAAAAAGACATTTTCCCATTTGAATATGATAAAATGATACAAATTATGAACTTGGATTTTCTGGAAAGAAGGATCGATGTGAAAAACATAAAAACATACATTCTCCTCACTTCCATCATGGCTTTATGGGGATTGAATGTGAGCATTATAAAAATTCTTGTCAGTTATTTTCCTCCGGTTTCAATTACTTCTTTGCGAATACTGACTGCGGGTATAACCGTGTTTTTAATATTAAGCATAATGGGGAAAGTGAGAAAGCCGAGCTTGAGGGAAGTCTCGTACATTGTATTTGGCGGACTTTTAAGTGTTGTCAGCCACCATCTATTTCTGGCTATAGGCCTAACGGGAACAAGTGCGGTGAATGGGGGGCTTATTCTAGGTGCCGGTCCGCTCTTGACAGCCATACTGTCTTCCATTCTGCTGCGCAATAAGCCTACAGGCATCCAGGTTCTGGGTTTTCTGCTTGGCGGTGCAGGCGTAACTTTTATTGTCCTTTCAGGGAATAAAGGGATATCGAGCTTAACTCCGGGAGATTTCTTTGTGTTCTTGTCCATTCTTTCACAAGCCCTAAGCTTCATTGTCATCAGCAAGGCTTCGAAAACCCTTGATCCGCGATTGCTGACAGGCTATATGCTGATTTTTGGAGGAGTGATCCTTTTTGTAATGGCCAGCATTATGGAACCCGGCGGACTTAAGGGTGTAAAAGAAGCCCCAGCCTATGTTTGGGCTGCATTTGCCGCATCTGCCGTATTGGCAACAGCTATCGGCCATATGGTGTATAACACAGCCATCCGTAATATCGGGCCTGCAGAAGCCAGTATTTTTTTGAACCTGAATACCTTTTTCTCATTGGCAGGCTCTGCGTTCATTCTTGGTGAAGTAATTACTATAAACCATATACTTGGGCTGGTTCTTATTGTGGGAGGTGTCATTTCAGGATCTGGAGCATTGGAGGATTTAGTATTCAGGAATCGGAGAAAAGAAAATAGCGAGTATATGTAAAGTGGTCTCTTGACATAGAGATCACTTTTTTTTCAAAAAGTGGAATAGGGGAAAAGGAGTATTCAAAGTCTGGTAAGGGGAATAGAGAGGATATAGAGAGAGGAGGAGCATTGATGTATTTATCAATAACAGTAAAAATGGCTGTTGGACTAGTTGCCTTGTTAACTGTTACCCGTATTCTTGGAAAGAAGGAGCTTTCACAGGTAACTCCGTTTGATTTTGTTTATGCGGTTGTCCTTGGAGGGATTATTGAGGAAACCATTTATGATGATAAAGTAACAACACTGCAAGTGATCTATTCAGCCTTATTATGGGGAGCATTTATTTACATTATTGAAATTCTGGCAAAAAAGAAAAATATATTCAGGGCGATTTTAAAGGGAAGAGAGTCGGTCCTTGTTAAGGATGGCAAGCTGAATGTAAAGGAGATGAAAAAAAACCATCTTGAAATGGAACAGCTGAGAACAATGCTGCGCCAAAAAGGAATATTCAGCATGAATGAAGTTAAATACGCTTACCTTGAGACCAATGGCGGCTTAAGTGTAATGAAATACCAAAAACAAGAGCCTGTCACTCCAGAATTGATGAAACTTAAGGTGAAGGAAAGGAATCCTTCCACTTTACTGATTGATGAAGGAGAAGTAGTGGAAGACGGCCTTAAATTACTGGGGAAAGATGGGGGGTGGCTGAGGGAGTCTATTAAAACGGAAGGCTGCCATCATATCAAAGATATTTTCTGTGCAGAGTGGTCGGAAGAAGAAGGGTTTTATATCATATCTTATAAAAAATGAGCCTTGCGAATGCTGCAAGGCTCTCTTTATTAATATCCCTATTAATATCCCTTTATATAATCTACTTGATTAATGCCGGGAGTACCGCTGTTTATGTACTCCTTTAAATTAGGAATGAAAATATCTTCAATCACACGCTTAGTGTAGTATTCCGTCGATCCGGCAGTATGCGGAGTAATGATGACATTATCATGTTCCCATAGCGGGCTGTCTTCAGAAAGCGGTTCTTTTTCAAATACATCCAGCCCTGCACCGGCAATATGTCCGTTCTGAAGTGCGGCAATCAAATCTGTTTCTTTTACAATTTCACCCCGGCCGATATTGATGAAGAAAGCAGAATCCTTCATGCGGGTAAACTGTTCGGCTCCGAATAGCTGCCGTGTTTCCTGTGTAAGCGGAAGTGTGACGACAACATAGTCACATAGAGGAAGCACATCGTTCAGCTGGCTGGAAGTATACATTTCATCTATATGCTCTTCAGGTTTTCCGGAGTGCCGAACTCCAATCACCTTCATGCCGAATGCTTTGGCAATCTTGGCAGTTTCCCTCCCGATGGCTCCTGTGCCAATCATGCCGATGGTTTTATTGTGGATTTCAAGCTTCATTCCAGAATGGTGCCATACTTTAGCTTGCTGATTTTTTACATATGTATGGATTTTGCGGGTGAGCCCAAGCATTAATGCGAAGATCGTTTCTGAAATGGGGTTAGCATGCACTCCGTTTGCGCTGGTAATCTGGATGCCCTGTGACTCCATTTCTGCCAGGGGCAGGGAATCGACCCCGGCACTCCAGGACTGGAACCAGCGGAGGTTGCTGTTTCCCTCAAGGACCATCTCTTTTAGTTCCTTTTTCCAGCCGGCGATCACTTCCGCTTTTTTCAGCTCGTTGTGCCAGTTTGCTGAATCTTTTCCGGAAATGAGCTCCCAATCGGGAATGATCTCTTTAATTTTATCAATCTGTGAGGGTTCCAGATCATGTGTGACGATACAGGTTCTTTTTGACATGTATGTTCCTCCAAGTTTTATTTTTTGAAAAGTCGGTAAATATATCATAGTCTATAAAACTATAAAAGTGAAATTTTCTAATAAAATGAAAAATAGCATAGAAATCAGAGGGATTTCAATCAAACACCATGCGCTAAATAAGTTAGTTTAGGTTGAGTAATATGAAAACAAAAGAGCCCCCTGGCGCTGGAACCGGGGGCTTAACTATCTGTTAAGAGGGCTGAAAACCTATTAATTTTGCTTTCTTATCAACACCGAGTGTCTGTTTATCCGGGAAGGTAATGACAGAACTGATATAATCCCAGCGGATCATAAAATGGGTGACGCAATCTTCTTCCTTTTGCTGTTCTTCTGGGATGTCAGTACCGTCTTCCTCTTTGACCATTGTACGTTTGAAGCAAGGATTCTCAACCCATATTCCCATGCTTTCAGTCTTGATCAGTTTAACAAGGTACCATTCATCGGGCTGATAAATGCCTGTGATGGAGCCGACGAGATCATTTGGAAAGTTCTTAAATTTTATTTGAATTTTTTGACCTGTAAAGTTTTCAAGGTGCATACATGAACCTCCTGAACTATTAAAATTCGTTTTATTATACTCTTCCTTTTTTTGATTGTTTTAAACATCAAAAAAGCAAGATCCACCCGATTTGGTGAACCTTGCTTTTTTTTAGCCTTCCCCGTCTACATATTTTCCGTGGTCAGGAACGGCAATTTCATCAAAATCATTTACGAGTTTGGCGAGGCTTTCCCTTAATACAGCAGCAGCCATTGGAATGCCATGACCTGTGATGGCGACATCTGGCTGAAGGGCTTCAAGTTTCTGTACGGAAGTCCGGGCAGAATCCCAATCAGTTGTGAGGTAGCGGGGCGGGCCGCTGATTTCCTGTTCCTGGGTGAGCACACTGTATAAGGACTCCTGCTTCACTGTTACGAAAGCGTCACCTGCAATCAGCACGCGATCAGACTCCCTGAATAAGGAAACGTGGCCGGGAGTATGACCTGGTGTGTGAATCCACTTCCATCCTTCCATATGGGGAACATTTCCGTCTCCAGGCAAAGGCTGAATATGGGTGCCAAGATCAATGCCTTCATGCGGAAAAGTGGGGGACATCTTTGCGACAAGTCCGCCTTCAACACTCGAGTCAGGTTTTGGATAATCCTGCTGTCCCGTTAAGAATGGCATTTCAAGTGTATGAGCGTATACAGGAACCTGCCAGCGCTCAACTAAATCAATAATTGCACCAACATGGTCAAAGTGGCCATGTGTAAGTATAATGGCTTTCGGTCTGGCGTTCTCTCCAAATAGTTCTTCCGCCGCATCCATGATTTTCTCTGCAGATTTTGGCATGCCTGCGTCAACGAGAACCCAGTCACCAGGCTTTTCTGATATACGCACAAAACAAACATTCACAATCTGTACTGTCAGGCAGTAGACTCCATCTGCTTCATTAACAATCATTCCACTCGTGGAGGAAGTCATGGGCATATAGCGTTCAGTAGATGAACTTTCCTTCAAGGATATTACCTCCTTAGTAATTTTAGAAATAAAGGCATTTATCTTTTTGAGTATACCCGCATGTGAACTTTGTATGCGGCATATTCAGGAGGAGCAGGGAATAAATGCAAAAAAAGCTCTGCCTGAAATTCGGCAGAGCTTGGGTGTATCACATATTAAGATAGAAATTCATGCGGATTTAATCCGAGTTCCATGCAGATCTCTGTAACAGCCTGTTTTTCATTTTGATCAAAGTTCCCGTCAGCATAACCGATCGCGATGCAATAACGGGCTACGAGGCGGGCGATCTCAGGCTTATTTCTTACCCGGCCAACTGCTTTGAAGGCTTCGGCCCGGCCGATGATCGGGTCCATCTCAATCCGCTGGACGAACATATTGAATTGCTGTATCACTTTTTGTGTATCAAACACTTTTAATTCCTGGCTGCTGTTTACAAACTCGACCATCTTTTGACGTTCAGTTGGATCAAGCCTGCCATCTGCCATGCCGACAAGGGCGCATGAAGCTACAACGGCGTCCAGAACATCCTGGCTTTTGAATCGTGTAAACAGCTCCTGGGCACGGCGCTTTTGGTCATTGGCCCACTGTGCGTAATCCGTCTGATTAGGTGACCATGAATTGCCGCAGGAATTACAGGTAAGCTTCAGCTGGTTTTTTCCGATAAAGCCGCCAAGAAGTCCTACAGGCCCCAGGATGAGTCCTCCAATCGCCGCTTTTCCAAGGCCAAATCCTTTTTGGCCGGTCCGGATGTTAGTAGATCCGCAGCGGGTGCAGGCGATATTTCCATCTGTATAGGATTGAGCCTGCACCGGCTGCCCAATACCTGTCTGCCCGCCAAATGAAGTTGGCTGAGAAGGTGGCGTGTTGTAAGAAGTCTGATTGTAGGCAGGCTGGCCAAAGGACGATGGGCTGTATCCTGGTTGTGCCTGCTGGCTATATTGCTGCTGGTTTTGCTGTGGGCTGAATCCTTGAGCTGGCTGGCCAAAATGGGATTGCTGCTGATACTGACCCTGGCTGAATGAGGGCTGCTGACTTGGAGCAGGCTCATCATCTACGGAAACGCCGAAATTGCGGCAAAGGGCAGCTAATCCGCCCTGGAATCCGCTTGCAATGGCATTGAATTTCCACTCGCCATTGTGACGGTAAAGCTCTGCAGCGACGATTGCTGTTTCAACAGTAAAATCCCGCCCAAGGTCGAAGCGGAGAAGCTCTTCATTTGTCATAGCATTAAAAATTCTCACATAAGCATTGGAAACTTGCCCAAAGTTCTGCCCTTTCATCTGGGCATCATGAATGGTAATAGTAAAAGCAATTCGATGGATATGCTGCGGCACCTTATTTAACTCGATGCGGATCTGCTCATCATCCCCGCCGCCTGCCCCAGTTCTATTATCACTGCTGTATAGGATCGAACCGTTTCCACCGGATGGATTATTATAAAACACAAAGTCACTATCACTTTGAACTTTGCCGGATGCACCTGTTAAAAAGGCTGAAGCGTCCAGGTCATATTGCGATTGATTATGACTGACATCCCAGCCCAATCCTGCCACCACAACCTGCAAACCAGGATTGGTTTTGGTCAAATCTACTTTTTGTCCCTTGCTCAATCGAACTCCCACAGATTTCACTCCTAATTTGTTTTTATACTTAGAATTTAATAACTATGTACTTCGGAGAACTGTCTAGCTCCACAAGGAACGCTTCGACAGCTTAATCATCGCACAACTAAAAGCACTGGCTTTTAGGAGGAGCGCCTACCCCTTCGAGGTGTCGTGGATGGGGCAAGGCGTTTCCTCTTTTCTTTTTATACGTTCTGAGTAGAAAGAAGTTTCATAGTTTTCATTATAAGGGAATTGGAAGCGAAGTAAAACTTGAGCGGCTATTCTTAGGATGAAAAAATGGTTTTGGGGCAGACCGTAGAATAGAATATTAATCATGATGTTATTGACATAGGAGGAGATAATTTGAATAAAAGAGCAAAAGTCTTTGCACACCGCGGCGTCAGCGGACATTTTCCAGAAAACACGATGGCCGCATTCCAGGGTGCATTGGAGGCAGGGGCAGATGGAATTGAATTGGATGTGCAGATGGCTAAGGATGGGAAGCTGGTGATCATTCATGATGAAACTGTGGATAGAACGACAGGCGGCACCGGTTATATAAAAGACATGACCTTCGATGAAATCCTGCGGCTTGATGCAGGGAGCTGGTTTGGGAATGTTTACACGGGCGAAACAATTCCGGATCTGGATCAGCTTTTACAATGGGCAATTAGGGAAGGAAACGAACTCCTGATTAATATTGAATTAAAAAATGATTTGATTGAATATCCCGGTATGGAAGAAAAGGTTATTGACCTTATCCTAAAATATAAATTGGAACAGCGTGTCATAATATCATCTTTCAATGCAGAGAGTCTGAAAAGAGTCCGGGAATTGCATGCCACTTTGCATACGGGCTACTTGATTGAAGGCATCCCTGAAAACACACTCGAAATGGCGAAAAAAATCGGGGCAAACAGCATTCATTGTGAAGAGGGATTTGCTCTATCGGGATTTGGCAGGAATGCAAAAGATGCGGGGTTTCCCCTGCGGGTATATACCGTAAATGATGAAACCCGCAGCAGATTTTTAAATAGTGCGGGAGTGGAAGTAATCATGACCGATTTTCCGGAAAGGTTTTTGAAATAAAGAGTTTATTGCCTGCGTAAATTCCATTTATTCACGAAACATTCAATGTACTCGCGGAAATTTGGATTTATCAGTGGACATTCGGATATAACCAAGGATTCATGCCATGCTGAAGAATGGCATCAAAAAAACAAGCGCGGATCTTCAGCGCTTGTTTTTAGTTAACTCTACCAAAGTACAGGCTTAGCCACCATGAACCAGAGCATGAGCATTAATAGAAAAAGGTAGATCCAGACTGAGCGGGTAAGCTTCCTGACAAGAAAATGCTGATCTGCTCCAGGCTCATCAAATTTCTTCAGAACAGGAGAGAAGGCACGGGCAAGAAAAAAGACTGAGCCTCCCATCACCGCCAGGGTCGCAACGATCCAGGATGTAGTCCAGTCCCAGTGGCTGTTCACGATAAGAAGGACACCCGAGCCTACAAGTACATGTCCTGCATGCTTGACAAGGCGCACGGATGTCCTGAAGATGCCTATGTAAGCCTGCTGAACCCCTGGCTCGGCCGTTTCCAATTTATTGACAATTGGAATCAGAACAAAAAATGGGCCAACAGAAAGTATGGCACTGCTGACATGGATGTACAGCAGTATTCGGTACAGTATGTCCATCCCGGCAGATTACTTCTTCACTGCGCTGAATTCATGAACCCATACACGCATTTGCGGCAGCCAAGGCATTCCCGGATGCATCGAAAGGATTGATTGTTTGTAGTCTTCTAAGCTTTCAAAGCCTTCCTGGCGGGCATGATCGTCTGTTAACTCACCAAGGGATTGGGAATAAACTTTATCTACAACAAAGTCCTGGCCTTCAAGTGTCATGATTTCCCCGACATCAGCATACCTGCCATTACGGCGTGTGGCTGTTTTTTTTCCTGCAAGAACCTTCTCAACGTCCTCTTTAACTGTGACCATTCGGTCTACGGAACATGTTTTTGGCGGTAATGTATTTGGATCATGCTGATTTGACATTATGCTATTCCTCCTTATGTAAATGCTTACCTTTTAAACCTTACCATATTTTCAAACCGGAAGGTAGCTGTGTTTAAGAACAGTTTTTTACAAAAAAAGCTTGAGGAAACCCTTCCTCAAGCTTAGAAATTACTTTAACTTAAATGAACTCTTCAGCGATACAATCCTGTTAAAAACAGGTTTTTCTGCTGTTGTGTGTTTCGGGTCAACATTGAAATAGCCATGACGGAAAAATTGGAATTTATCCTGGGCTTTTACATCCTTCATGTTAGGTTCAATGAAACCATTAACAATTTCAAGTGAGTTCGGGTTCACATAGTCAAGGAACGTTTTTCCTTCAGCATCGTTTTCAGCAGCATCATCTGTGTCTGCCTCAGCGTTCCGATCGGCATCTTCGTCCAGAATCAATGGCTCGTATAAACGAAATTCAGCCGGAATGGCACTCTTTGCATCCACCCAATGAAGCGTGCCCTTCACTTTTCGGCCTGTAAAACCTGTTCCGCTCTTCGTTTCAGGGTCATATGTGCAATGCAGCTCAACAACATTGCCATCCTCATCCTTGATGACATCGTTGCACTTGATGAAGTATGCATGCTTTAAGCGTACTTCATTGCCAGGGAAGAGGCGGAAATATTTTTTCGGCGGATCTTCCATGAAATCGTCCTGTTCTACAAAAATCTCCCTCGAGAAAGGAATTTGACGCATGCCCATTTCCGGATTTTCCGGATTGATTTCAGCATCAAGCATTTCAGTCTGATCTTCCGGGTAGTTCGTGATCACAACCTTTAACGGACGAAGTACGCCCATTGTACGAGGGGCTTTCAATTTCAGGTCTTCGCGGACATAATGCTCAAGCATAGCTTCATCCACTACACCGGAACCTTTTGAAACACCCGTTTCTTTTACGAACTCGCGGATTGCTTCCGGAGTATAGCCCTTGCGTCTTAGACCGGAAATCGTAGGCATGCGCGGATCATCCCAGCCATCAACATAATTCTCTTCCACAAGCTGCTTCAGTTTTCTTTTGCTCATAACTGTATTAGAAATATTCAGGCGGCCAAACTCGATTTGCTGCGGTGTGCTTTCCATTTCACACTCTGAGACAACCCAGTTATATAGCGGACGCTGATCTTCAAACTCGGTTGTACATAAGGAATGGGTAACTCCTTCAATTGCATCCTCAAGCGGGTGGGCAAAAGCATACATCGGATAGATGCACCACGTATCACCCGTATTGTGGTGAGTTGCATGTGAAACACGATAGATAACCGGATCGCGCAAGTTCAGGTTCGGTGATGACATGTCGATCTTTGCTCTGAGAACTTTTGCTCCATTTTCAAATTCTCCATCCCGCATACGTTCAAATAAATCAAGATTCTCTTCAGCTGAACGGCTGCGGTATGGGCTTTCTTTTCCAGGCTCTGTCAGGGTTCCGCGGTATTGGCGGATCTCTTCCTGGCTTAAGTCATCCACATATGCTTTTCCTTTCTTGATTAAAAGAACTGCACGGTTATACATTTCCCCGAAATAATTCGAAGCAAAGTGAAGCTCCTCCCAGTCGTAGCCAAGCCATTTAACATCTTCTTTAATGGCATCCACAAATTCCTGATCTTCCTTTAGCGGATTCGTATCATCAAAACGGAGGTTCGTCCTGCCGTTAAAATCATCTGCCAGGCCGAAGTTGATGACAATCGATTTGGCATGTCCGATATGAAGATAACCGTTCGGCTCAGGCGGGAAACGGGTAATGACCTCTTTGCGCTTTCCCGACTCCAGATCCTCTTTAATAATCGTTCGTATAAAATTTGAATTGTTTTCCAAACCGGTATCAGCCTTTCTGTTTATGTAGTTAGTACTTATTTTAATAATATCGGGAAGGAAAATAAAGCGAAACTTCCCGTTGCTGCGCTCCTAAGGCTTGCTTTTTGTTTATAGGGCAATGCTGCTTTTTTCTTTATTCATTCTATCTATTATAAACAAGACGATGCTGGAAAAAAAGTTTTTATGAAGACTGGATGCGAAGTTTTACAAAAATGTTAAATGCTTTCAAATAAGAAGGGATAGAGGGATGTGAAAAGAATATCTTTAATAGGAATTAATCTATTGAATGGAGGAAGGATCATGTCTGAAAAGTATCCGATTTTAGAAGGCGCGGAACCTTTTTATTTTGAGGGAAATGAGATTGGGATTCTGGTTTCGCATGGTTTTACCGGTTCAACTCAAAGTATGCGTCCGCTTGGGGAAGCTTATGCAAATGCAGGGTATACGGTCTGCGGTCCAAGGCTGATGGGACACGGCACTCATTATGAAGAAATGGAAACAACGACCTATCAGGATTGGATTCATTCTGTTGAAGAGGGCTATCAGTGGCTGAAAGAGCGCTGCAGTACGATATTCGTTACAGGTCTGTCGATGGGCGGCACCCTGACATTGTATATGGCCGAGAAATATCCGGAGATTAAGGGGATTATCCCGATTAATGCAGCTATTGAGATTTCTGATATGGCGGCAGCAGCCAGCCTGGAGGATGTCCGCTTCCTGGATGCAATTGGTTCAGACATTAAAAACCCTGATATAAAAGAGCTTGCCTATGAAAAGACACCGGTTAAATCGCTTGGTGAAATAACGGAACTGATGAAGAAGGTCAAAGCCGATTTAAGAAAAGTGAATTGTCCTGCGCTGATTTTTGTCTCAAAAGAAGATCATGTAGTTCCGCCTTCCAATTCGCAGGAAATATACAGCAGCATTAAATCAGCTGCAAAGGAATTGGTCACCCTGGACAATAGCTATCATGTGGCAACATTGGATAACGATCAGGACATCATTATAGAAAGAACACTGCATTTTCTGCAGCGGGTACTGGAAACAAGCAGTCTGCAGGGGTGATGGGGGAGCTTAATCTGGCTCCTTTTTTTATTGACTTTAATTGAAGGTTTTCATTGTCTCAATAAAGTTCTATCCCTTGAAGTGATGCAAAATTCCCGTTCCTTTTTCCAATCAGTTATGGTAGTATTTAGTGATCCGAAATAATTAACTGATTTATTCTTTAGATAAAGGAAAGCGGGGGATGCAGATGGTAAAGGCTGTAAAAGAGACTTTGTGGACAAAGTCTTTCATTATGCTGATGGTCGGGAATTTATTTGTCTTTATGTCGTTTCAGATGCTGATTCCCACACTGCCTCCATATATAAAGTCCATAGGTGCAACTGGTCTTGAAATTGGGCTGGTTACAGCGCTGTTTTCGATTGGAGCCGTTCTGAGCAGGCCTTTCATCGGATTCATGCTTGAATATAGAGCAAGGAAGAAGCTGGTGCTGATTGGGGCAGCGGCACTTCTGGCCATAACGGTTATTTATCCGCTGTCAAGCGTGGTGATGATTTTTCTGCTGTTCCGGTTCATCCACGGACTCGCTTGGGGCTGGTCAACTACTGTGAATGGGACAGCAGCTGTGGATGTAGTGCCTAATTCCCGTCTTGGAGAGGGAATGGGTTACTATGGCCTCAGCGTTACGATCGGGATGATCATCGCTCCGAGTCTTGGTATCTATCTTTATCAGATTACCTCTTTTACCAATCTTATTTATATTTCGAGTATACTTGGCGTAATTGCCATTGGGCTCCTATCTATTGTTCGCTACGAAACACCTGAAGCTGTTCTGAAAACAAGGAAAGAGGATCTGAAATTCTCTTACTTAGGCTCTTTAATCGAAAAATCCAGCTGGTTTCCTGCCTTTATTACGATTATTGTGACATTTGGATATGGCTCCATCGTAACGTTCATCGTTATTTTTGGAGAAGAGCGCGGTATTGATCAGATTTTCCTTTTCTACCTGTTCAATGCGATTATGGCATCGCTTTCGAGGCCGATTGCCGGAAAATGGTTTGACCAGCGGGGGCCAAGGGGACTTGTACTGCTTTGCACGTTCCTGACCTTTGTCGGCATGTGGGTACTTTCTTTGGCTCACTCGAATTTGTTTATTATCATAAGCGGAATTTTGTTCGGAATTGGCTTTGGATCATTGATTCCTACTCTGCAGTCATGGACGCTATCAATGACACCATCCAACCGCAGGGGTGTGGCAAACGGAATGTTCTTCTCATCCATCGACCTTGGCATTGGGCTAAGCGGCCTTGTGTTTGGTGTGCTTGCACAGTTTGTGGAAACGGCAGCACTATTCCAAATATCAAGTGTGTTCCTGATTCTTGGCATGGCTGTTACAATCCTCTATGGCAGACGGCGCTCAGTTGCCCGGCCGCAGCAAGCCTCTTGATGAAGAATAAAAACTGGCAGGCAGGAATATATATTTCTGTCTGCCAGTTTTTATTTTGATTGAGGTGGTATTAATATATAGAAGTTGGTTCTAACTATTAAGAATATTACACAGGAATACAGCAATGTTTCAAAAATGATAGAGAAATGAAATTTTTTGCAGAAAAATTTTTGTTACAATATAAGGATAAAGGATGAAAATTGGCGCATTATGCGTTTTTTTAAAGATAAGAAGGTAAATTCTGAAGTTAGATAACAGTCTAGCTCCAGGCGCCATCGGCTCGAGGTCATAAGCTTGTCTTGTTTCGGCTCCTAGGGACTCGAGGTCATAAGCCGCTCCCTTCCAGAAGGAAAAAACACCTTCTTACAGGGACCGTCTTATGCTAGTCGTCCCTGGGCAGTCGCCTCAACATTTCTTTCAATCCGGCCAATAGGTCAAAGAACAACCTTTCAGCCGGCTCGTCTTATGCTTGTCGCCGATAGGCGGGCGCCTTCCGCTTTTTTTATAAAGCATGCTGATAAAGCCTATGAAATTAGGGAATCAGCAGGCTATTCAATAAAACTCTTTTAAAAGCCGGCGCCTTTAGGCGTACTTTTAAAAATAGCACTGCGGGGGATCAAGATGACTTTAGAGAAGCAGCTAATCAGCAAAACCTTTTATGAGACCTTCATGGAATCTAATGAAAATGTGCATCCGATCAGGGTTTTGGGTGAACTTTATGTTGCTGAGCAGCAGAACGAAGTGCCCGATTTAACCAATATCCGTTTCGCCCAGGGTGAGGTGTATTTCCTTAACAAGGATTATGAAGCGGCCATTTTTAAATGGGAGAGCATTCCGAATGAATTGGGGCCATGGGCACAGAAAAATATGGCTGATGCCTATTTTGAATTGGATTTGCTTTCAAATGCAGAGGACTTTTACAAATCTATTGAGACAGATTCAGAAGTGCTAAAAACCGAGGTGCTCCTTCAGCTGTTTTCACTTTACATACAGCGCGGCAAGCTTGAAATGGCTGTTGAATCTATTAAGGAAGCGGTCCGATTAAATCCGGATTATCCGGATGTGACTGATCTGGCACGCGGATTCTTTGAAGAACACAGCGATTGGGGAAATGCGGTGGAGCTGGCTGTCAATGAAGCAATCAGGACGGAATCCCTATCCTGGTTTGAAGTTCTTCATTCGTATGTGGACCAGGGGCGGACAGCTAAAATGGAGCCAAACTATTTCAGTGAGGCGCTTTCGGTGTTATACCGTGTGGACCAGGCTCATTTTGAGAGTTTATCAGCCGCTCTGTGGAATAGCTACAAGAAATCAGATCTGTATTTCTCATGGCTGAAAGAATATAACCATCTTCTCCTTAATATGGAGCCAGGGCGCTCACATACATGGAGCCTGCTTTCCGAGCTTTACAAGGATACTTATTTTGAACTAATCAGCGGTAAGCATCTTATCAGGGACTTATCACACCTGATACCGAATCATATAACTAACTGGGTGAAAATAGCTTCACCTTCGCATTCCCTTGTTTCGGCCTCAGCAGTGCTGGCCTGGAGCGAAATTTTCCCGTCTAATATTGATTCTTCAGCTGTCAGCGAGGCAGAAGGCCTTGTGAATCGCTCTGTCCGCTATCAGGATGGCTTGGAGGAAAGCTTCAAGCTATTTGAAAATGTCATGAAATGGGCGAAGGAAAAGGGCGTTCTGATGGGTGAACGCTTTGAATGGATGGTCCGTGAACTCCTTGATTTGGATGCAGGGCATTTGCTGATTGCCGGCGCGGCTTCAAATGGGAAATCCTCGTTTGTGAACACTCTTCTCGGTGAAGAGCTGATGGGGGATTCCACTTCTGCTTCAGTGCTGTTCAAGGATAGTGATGAAGCGGAAATTCATGCCGTTACGGACGAGGAAGTGCGGAGTATTTCTGACCTGGAGGACTTTAGGCAAAGCGCAGAAAAAAGCCAGCAGACGCTTATCCGCTGCAGAATGCCATTCGCCTTTTTACAGAATAATAGACTTGCTGTCATTGATACGCCAGGTCTTGCGGGGCAAAGCAAGTTCAGAAATGGTGTGTTCCAATATCTCCATTTCGCAGACAGCATGCTGTTTGTCCTGAATGCAGATTCGCCTCTGACAGATAAAGAGCTGGATCTTGCTGTAAGAATGAGAGAACAGGCTCCGGAATTGCCTATTCATTTCCTTCTCAGTAAAATGGACCGGATTCCAGACAGCCAGGATGCTATGGATCTTCTTGATGAAACTCAGTCCCGTGTTCATACCTACTTTCCAAAAGCAAAGGTGTTTGCTTTCTCCGCCTATTATGAAAGCGAAAGCCAGCTGAATGATTTAGCAGTCTTTATCAAGTCGATGATGGATGGACGGAACCGGAAAGAAGAGCGTACAGCAAAGGTTCTTTACTATATTAAAAAATCGATCAAATTCCTTCTTGAAAAGCGCGTTGAGATGGAAAACAGCTTGATTGATACTATTAAATGGAACGAAGAAATGGTAACAAAACTTAAGGGTGCCAACAATCAGCTGAGTGATATGGAAGAAGAAAAGATCCGGACAATTAAAAAGTCCTACAGCCAAATTAAAGATAAAATGAGACAGGATCTTGAGAAAAGGATTCCGGAACTGCTTCGGAATTGTTCAGAAATGGTGACAGAGGACAGTGATTTTGGAAAAATCCATACTGAACTCAATGACGAAATGAATAATCGGGTACATGAATATATTGAAGAGACTGTTTTGCCGGATTTCCATGTTTCCATTCAGGAATGGATTGCTGAAAGTGAAGGAGAGTTCAGAAGCAGCCAGGCATATCTGGATGAAATGAGCGAAAGCTTCAATGAGCTATATGATGGCGAAGAGAAAATCTCGCTGGACTGTGACTTCAGGATTCTGGATGACTGGCGCCGCGACGCGGATCGAATGACGCGGGGAAGTGTTCAGCTGGATAAGGCAAACATTCTAAACCGCTTTTCTCCATCGCAGTTCCTGCTGAAGAGTGCAGGCAAGCTGCTTGGTGCGATCCAGCAGAATAAAGCCATGCTCCATAATAAATATAAACAGTTCATTGAACATGAAGACTATAGCGAGATCGCAGAATCCATCACCAATAAATTCATGCAGCAATTTGAGCTTTTCGAGAAATCGCTTGAACGGGATATAAAAATGTTTTTCAGAAATCCGTTCGATGTATTGAATCATACGGTTGAAGAGACCTACAAGGACATTGCAGAAAATAAAGAAGCTTTAAGCGATATGCGCAAAAATCCTGAGATTTACCAGGATCCCCTGACACTATTTGACCTGAAGCTCCGCCAGTTTGAATGGATAACTTCAGCAGGGGAAAAAGTTAAGGAATATCGTTAAACATCAGGAAGGAGTTTTCCTTCCTTTTTTTTATGAAAAAAATAGAAAAGCAGGTTTGATTTATAACGGATAAGGGTAAAGAAGCTAGTCTATTAAAATCCTAAACTCATAAACGTGAACATGAACTTGAGAACGGAAACAAAGATAAAGAAATATTGGG
Source organism: Cytobacillus sp. BC1816 (assembly GCF_051353635.1). Lineage (NCBI taxonomy): Bacteria > Bacillati > Bacillota > Bacilli > Caryophanales > Bacillaceae > Cytobacillus > Cytobacillus sp. BC1816. Next base: position 416,079 of record NZ_CP195611.1, read on the forward strand.
GGAAAGAAGGAGAGAACAGGTGAGCTTTAAGAGAAAGCAAATAATGGGTTTGGGCCTAACCGTATTTTTTATGTTTATTCTAATGTTTGTCATTCTGTCTATGGTGAACGGAATGAAGGCAAATATGCTGGAAATTGTGGAGGATCGCTATTATAAGGTAAACCAGGCTACAGAGATCAGACAGCTTTTTTACCAGACAGATCAGCAGCTGCTGAGTGTGCTCACCGACATAGAATCGGCAGATCCAGCCATGACGGCTGAATTGATTGAGGCAAACCATGAAGGGATAAAAACCCGGATTTTTAAATTGGAAAATGAATTAAATAGACAGAAATCCAGCCTGCTATTAAAGGAAGTAGAACAGGCATATGAATCTTATGCCCAAATGCAAAACAGCTTCATTGGATTAATGGGAAGCGGAGATCTGGATTCCTTGGAAGATCTGTACAGGGATGAAAGGGAAAACCGAAACTCTCTTCTAGTAAAGCTGGCTGAATTTAAAGAATATCAGGAATCCATCATGGCTGATTCCCTGGAAAGTGCAAATGAAACGTATAGCCAGTTACTATCGACTTTGGTTGCTGCGGTTGCAATAGCCATTATTTTAATCATCGGAGTGACAGTTTGGGTGATTAGAAGTACAGGCAGAAGCATCAGCTTAATTATAAAAGGGATTAAGGATATTGATTATCAAGACCTTTCTTCCATTTCAAGGCTGAATATCGAAACAAAAGATGAGATTGGTGAAATCGCAATAGCCTTCAACTCTATGGCTGATTCACTCGAGAACTATTACGTAAAAGAACAGCGCTATTCGGCTGAAATCAGTGAGCAGAACTGGATTCAAAGCCAGTCTGCTGCATTAGTAAGCATTTATAGCCAGCATGTGACTATAGCAAATTTGGCAGATGATTTTATTTCCAGGCTTGCTCCTGCCGCCGGAGCCAATCTCGGAGTCTTTTACGTAAAAGATGACAGCGGAAGCAAACCTGTATTTAAAAAACAAGCTGCTTATGCCGATGGGGCGGAAGATGCGGGAAGAGACTTTTTCTTTGCTGGGGAAGGAATGGCAGGGCAAACAGTCAGGGATAAGAAAACAATATTCCTTCATGATGTTCCTGAGGACTACAAGGTCCTATCAACCGGTTTGGGAGATGTCAGGCCGAAAAGCATCATGATGGCACCCGTCATGCTCAAAGACGAGGTCGTTGCAGTTGTAGAATTGGCAAGTTTGAGGCAGTTCACTGATGCACAGATCAAACTCCTGGAAAAGGTAATTGAAACATTAGGGATAGCCATTACGAATATTTCAGGAAGAATGGAGATCGAACGCTTATTGGCAGAATCTCAGGCACAGACAGAGGAACTGCAGGCACAGGCTGAAGAGCTGCAGTCCCAGTCGGAGGAGCTGCAGGCGCAATCTGAAGAAATGCAAAGTCAATCTGAAGAGCTGCGTATGATTAATGAACAGCTTGAAGAGCGCTCCAGAGATGCGGAAATGAAATCCGAAGAACTTCAGGCTGCCAAGGAAGAGCTGGAGGAAAAAGCAAAGCAGCTGAGTTTAAGCTCAAAATACAAGTCAGAATTCCTGGCAAATATGTCTCATGAGCTGCGCACGCCGCTTAACAGCATATTGCTTTTATCAGAGATGCTGACAGAAGACCCGGATCAAATGCTCACTGAGGAACAGAGGGAGTTTTCCAAAGTTATTCATACATCAGGACAGGATTTGCTTACCCTGATCAATGATATTCTGGACCTTTCAAAAGTAGAAGTAGGAAAATTGGAGATCAGTTTTGAGGAAGTCAATATGGGTGAAATGTCGCAGCGTATGAAGCAGCATTTTACACAAGTGGCAAAGCATAAAAACCTTGAGTTTACTGTAAGCTCTTCAGAAGAAGTGCCGCCTGTATTCAATACCGATGAGCAGCGGCTGCAGCAAATTGTGAAAAATCTCCTGTCAAATGCATTTAAATTTACGGAAGAAGGTTCAGTAGCAGTCACTTTTGAAAAAGCCGCACAGAGCGATTTCTTTGGTTTGCCGTTATCCACCTATACAGATGATTGGCTTAAAATAACAGTGCTGGATACAGGCATTGGCATTCCAGCAGAAAAGCAGCAGCTGATTTTTGAAGCCTTCCAGCAGGCCGATGGAGCCACGATGAGAAAATATGGCGGAACGGGCCTGGGATTGTCCATCTCCAAGGAATTTGCCCAGCTGCTCGGCGGCATTTGCAAAGTGGAGAGTGAAGAAGGAAAAGGAAGCCGTTTTACACTGGTCATTCCGAATTTGCCAAACGGTATGCCTGAAATTGAGGCAGGAACGCTTGCTTTTGAAGAAGCTGCAGTAACCGCTGAACCTCTGGAGGAAGTGTATGAGGCAGCAGAACCCCTAGCTGCTGAAGGAAATAGTGAAGCAGAGCATCAGCATACAGGTACTGAGCTTAGAGATAAAACAGTCATTGTCGTAGATGATGATCACAGAAATATATATGCGCTGAAAAATGCATTAAATAAAGAAGGCATGAATGTCCTTACAGCAGAAAACGGGATGCAATGTCTGGATTTACTAATGGGTACAGAAAAGATTGATATTGTGCTGATGGATATTATGATGCCGGTTATGGATGGTTATGAAACCATGAAGAGGCTTCGCGGGCTGGACAGGCATCAGGATGTTCCAATCATTGCCCTTACTGCCAAGGCAATGAAAGGCGATAGGGAAAAGTGCATGGAAGCGGGTGCAACAGATTATATCAGCAAGCCATTAAAACTGGACCAGCTGCTGTCCGTTATGAGGGTGTGGCTTTCATAGAAGGAACAGGAGGAGCGCCATTTCTAATGTACGGACAGAAAGAGGAGCTTTCCCCGCAGCCATAATTTTATTCTCGAAAGTTGAGGAATGAATAGAATTGAAAAAGGAAGAATTAGAGATAGATTTACTTTTAAAGGCCATTTACGGTTTATCCGGGTATGATTTCCGGCAATATATGCGCTCTTCTATTGCAAGGAGGATCCAAAATCGCATTAGCAGGGATCGGCTGCCCAGCATAACAAGCCTCACAGAGAAGGTTATACATGAAGAAGGGTATCTGCAAAAGGTCCTGAGCGATTTTTCAATCAATGTTACCGAAATGTTCCGGGATCCTACGTTTTTTAAAGCTTTTCGAAATGAGGTAGTCCCGATGCTCAGAGAATTGCCTGAGATCAGAATTTGGCATGCAGGCTGTTCGACTGGAGAGGAAGCCTATTCCATGTCTATTTTGATGGAAGAAGAAGGTCTGGGAGAACGAACTAAAATTTATGCCACAGACATCAATGAAAAAGTGTTAGAAAAAGCAGAGAGCGGAATGATCCCTCTGCAAAAAATGCAGCTCTACACAAAGAATTACATTATGGCAGGCGGAAAAAAATCATTTTCAGAATACTACACTACAGATTGTGAAGCAGCTTATTTAAAATCATCTCTGCTTAATCGAATGGTTTTTGCGCAGCATAATCTGGTGACCGATGGTTCTTTTAATGAATTTCATGTGATTATATGCCGCAATGTCATGATATATTTTAATACTGATCTGCAAAGCCATGTTTTTAATCTTTTCAATGAAAGCCTCAGCATGGGGGGAGTTCTGGGACTTGGAAGCAAGGAAGCGCTGAGGATGGAAGTGCCTGTATTTGAAGAAATCAACCTGCAGGAAAAGATTTTCAGGAAGACTGCTCCAGCATAAGAAAAGCGGAAGCGCCTTGCCCGCAAAGGAACGAAGATCATGAACGCCACGTCCTGTGGCAACGTCAGCATGATCCGCATCATCCCAAAAGCTGCCGAAGCGTTCCTTATGGAGCTAAACAATATTTAAGGTTCAAAAATAATCACATTTTTATCTTTATATAAAAACAGAGTGCGGACCCTATTTGAGGGACTGTACTCTGTTTTTTTTGCAAAAATATTATGTATACACCCTAATCTGCCTGAACCAGAACAACACACATATCATCATCAGCGCTTGCCTGCTGCTGTTTAGTCAGAATCATATCGATTGGTTCTGCAGTTCTGGCTGCATTCCAATGGAAGGATGCGAAGCGCTGAAGGTATTCACAAGGGTTAAGATTATTCTGCTCCACTGCTTCTTCCACTCCGTCCGTAAACAGGAGCAGCTGGATGGAGTCTATATAGGGAATTGTTTCTTTTTGAATCGTAATATCTTCAAAAAAGCCTACTGCACACATATTGCTGGGTAAGCTGACCATTTCCTTCTTATCTGTTAGTGCGTATCCGGTTGGATGCCCGGCATTTACATACTCGACGGTTTTGTCTTTTTTATTAAGGACGAGGTAAATGGCTGTAAAATAATATGGAATCCGCTGATTGCGCTGATTAAGGGAATTCATCCACCGATTTAGTTCCTTCATGACGTATTCAGGATCGCTGCATGTTCTGATGGCATCCCTTAGAACAGAAGAGATAAACATGCATACAAGGGATGCTGAAATTCCGTGGCCCATCATGTCCAGCTGGATGGCAGCAAAGCGATGTTCATCGATTTGGTACCAGTAATACATGTCCCCTGCAAGTTTGTTGGCTGGGAGGTAGGAAGCTTTTAACAGTGTGTGCTTATGATAAATCGGCTCGCTCAGCATGCTGGTCTGCACCTGCATGGATAAATCCAATTCATTCTTGATTTTATTTTCCTGCTCCTTATGCCAGTCCTTTTCATACTTAAGTCTTAATGCAGCACGAATCCGGGCAAGCAGTTCCGTTTTATTTATGGGCTTCATAACATAATCAGTTCCGCCCGCATCAAGAGCTTCTGCTACCTTATTTGAATCTTCCAATGCAGTTACAAAAATCACCGGTATATCCTTTAAATGTGGAATCTGCTGAAGCCGCCGGCATGCTTCAATTCCATCCATCTCCGGCATCATAATATCCATTAAGATAATGTCTGCTTTTATATCAGCTGAGAAAGGTGAATATCCCTGAAGATGCTGAAACATATCCTTTGCAGAAGAAAACGTTAAATGGTCTTTATACCCGGCGCGTTTTAATATATGCTGAATGACAAACAAATTGGCTTGATTATCGTCCACAACTAGGATTCCCATAGACTTTTTCCCTTCCCGTGTTTTTACGATTTAAATCTTTATATAAATATCCTTAACATATACCCCGTTTTGGAAAGGGAAAAACCATAAGATTAATAGTTTTTTTGCTTTGGGCAATTCGGCAGAACGGGATAAAATAAAATGTTTATTGTAAGCGTTTTCTTTTATTATTCTTAAATAATATTATAAAGCGATATAATCACACAAGTTAATCATATTTAATATATTTATATATTTTTGTGTGTTTTTATGGTGAACATATGTATTTTCAGGATAGAATTTCTCTTGATTTCTATTCGGATAAGAGTAAAATAAAGATTAAATTTTCAGAGATTAGGAGATGTCAGGATGAAAGTCGTGAAGTTCGGAGGATCTTCTTTAGCATCCGGAAAGCAAATCGAAAAGGTTTTCAATATTGTAAATGCTGATCCAGAGCGGAAGATAATAGTCGTCTCGGCTCCTGGAAAGCGATTTTCAGCAGATAATAAGGTTACTGATTTATTAATTGCATGTGCAGAGAAACGGATTCTGGGAGAAGCAGCAGATGACTTGGCTGAAGCTGTATTGGATCGATATAGCCAAATCGCTGATGAATTAGAGCTGGGTCTGGACATTAAAGATATGATTAGGGAGGATCTTTTTACAAGGCTCTCCAGCGATACAGATCATCCTGAAGTTTTTATGGATCTAATCAAAGCGAGCGGAGAGGATAATAACGCTAAGCTTGTTGCAGCTTATTTTCAGCAGCAGGGAGTGCAAGCAAGGTATGTGAACCCGAAAGAAGCGGGATTGCTTGTAAGCCCGGAGCCTGGAAATGCACAGGTTCTTCCCGAGGCATATGAGAATCTATATTCCCTAAGGGAACAGGACGGGATTATCATTTTTCCAGGTTTCTTTGGGTATAGCAGGGATGGGCAGGTTTTCACATTTTCAAGGAGCGGATCGGATGTGACAGGTTCCATTTTGGCTGGAGCAGCCAAAGCGGACTTGTATGAAAATTTTACAGATGTGGATGCTGTTTATTCGGTAAATCCATTTATTGTGGAAAGTCCTAAAGAAATCAAAGAACTGACATACCGCGAAATGCGGGAGCTTTCCTATGCAGGTTTTACTGTCCTGCATGATGAAGCGCTAGTGCCGGCATTCAGGGCTGGAATTCCTGTGCAGATTAAAAATACGAATAATCCATCTGCTCCTGGCACGAGGGTTGTGAACGAGCGCGATAACACAAACGGACCTGTGATCGGGATTGCCAGTGATCAGGGATTCTGCAGCATATACGTCGGCAAATACTTAATGAACAGGGAAGTCGGCTTCGGGAGGAAGCTGCTGACCATTTTGGAAGAGTATGGACTCAGCTATGAGCATACACCTTCAGGAATTGATGATATCTCCATTATTCTTCGGGAAAACCAATTTACTAATGGTGTGGAGGAAGAAATTCTGAGCCGCATTCAACATGAACTTCACGCGGATGAGGTGAAAATCCAGCATAGCCTGTCGCTTATCATGGTGGTTGGTGAGGGGATGCGCCAAAACATCGGAACAATGGCCCGGGCATCCAAGGCCCTCGCTAAAGCGAAAGTAAATATGGAAATGATCAATCAGGGCTCATCTGAAGTGAGCATGATGTTTGGCGTACAGGCAGTGGATGAAAAACGCGCGGTACAGGCGCTTTACAATGAGTTCTTTGCTGCGGCAGCAGTGGTGTGATAACTGTACAATAGTAATTTTGTTTATCCGAGGGGTTATTTATACGAAAGTATAATGACTTACCTGAAAGTAAAATATGCCTATATGCAAATTAGTGCAATAAAATTCCTATTCAGCAAGCTATGGCAAATAAATCAAACGTTTGATTGAAAAAGCTTGGGGCATTAGCCTCGAGCTTTATTTTTTTGGAATGAAAACTCTTAAGATAATCAAAATAAGAAGGAAACTTTTTCAATCTGGAAGGAGAAAAGGATATGAAGAAATTACTGATATTGGGAATAATGCTGCTGCTGCCGCTGAATACGCTGGCAGCTCCAGGCAATGCAGCTGCACAGAAACCGTGTATCACACAATCAGAGGTTAAGTTTGAAAATGAATTCCGCAGGTTATGGATGAACCATGTATTATGGACAAGCAATTATATTACAAGTGCCACAACAGCCGGTGCGGAGGATCAGAAGCAGGTTCTGGCAAGGCTTTTGAAAAATCAGGAGGAAATCGGGAATTCAATAAAGCCTTATTATGGAGATGCTGCAGGAAATAAGCTTACAGAGCTGCTTAAGGAGCATATTGTTATTGCCGGAGATATTGTTGAAGCTGCCAAAAGCGGGCAAGGCGCCAAAGTGAATCAGCTGAACAAAAAATGGCATCGCAATGCAGATGAGATTGCTGCTTTTCTAAGCGGAGCCAATCCTAATTTGCAAAATGAAGATGTAAAAAAATTGCTATACACGCACCTCGAATTGGTGACAGATGATTTAACAGCGAGCCTGGTTAAGGATTGGGATGCAAGAATTGTTTCAATTGATGATGGATTGTCGCATATTATCATAATGGCAGATGCCATTTCAAAAGCAGTTGTGAAGCAATTCCCGGACAAATTCAAAGGGTGAATACAAGAGGCTTCAGCATATGCTGGAGCTTCTCTTATTTTTCCTTTGACAAAGCAGCCTGTCTCATTATAAGCTATTTAGCGTGCCAAATAAATTAATGTAAATTTTTCACATATAGAAGGAGGGGTATCCGCTATGTCTGGGGATCAAAAGAAAAAGATGGTCATTTTAATGATCAATATGTTTATTGCGATCGGAAGCTTTGGGATTATTATTCCGATTTTGCCGGCTTATTTGGAATCCATTAATCAGGGTGGAACGGCAGCTGGCTTGATGATTGCCATTTTTGCGGGTGCCCAGCTGATTTTTTCACCCATTGCAGGGAAATGGGCAGACCAATACGGCCGAAGAAAGATGATTATTTACGGATTAGCTGGTTTGACATTATCCATGCTTGTCTTTTATGCAGTGGATTCCATTTGGCTGCTTTATTTTTCACGCGTAATCGGAGGCATTGGAGCAGCATTGCTGATTCCAGCTATTTTTGCTTACATTGCGGATATTACAACTATGGAGCAGCGTGCAAAAGGGAATGGCCTTGTCTCAGCTGCGATGTCACTTGGAATTGTGGTTGGACCTGGAATTGGCGGATTTTTGGCAGACTTCGGATTGAAAATGCCTTTTCTGATTTCAGCGCTTGTATCTCTAGTGGCAGTTATTTTTTCAATTGTGCTCCTCGAAGAAAGCAGCACATTGCAGACGGTGCCGGGAGAAATGCCTGACGAGGAACCAATGGTCAAGAAGCTGGCAATGTCTGTTAAGAAGCCATATTTTATTCCGCTTGTCATCACATTGGTGATGAGTTTTGGTTTAATGGCGTATGAATCAGTGCTGGGGCTGTACCTTGATAATGAGTTTGCTGCTACTCCGCAGGAAATTGCCATTATGGTGACTTCAACGGGGGTCATTAGTGTTATTGTTCAGCTATTTGTAGTCGATCGGGTGGTTAATAAATTCGGAGAAGGAAAGGTATTGAATATCTTTTTGGCTGTTGCGGCGTCAGGCTTCCTTGTATCGCTGTTTGCAGGAAGCTATGCACTTTTCTTTGTCATTTCGCTGATCATTTTCCTGGCCACTTCCATTCTGCGTCCGGTTTTAACCACGCTTATCTCAAAAATGGCTGGCAATGAGCAGGGATTTGCGATGGGGATGAATAATGCTTATATGAGCATTGGAAACGTGCTTGGCCCAACGATTGCCGGCGTACTTTACGATGTACGGATAACCTATCCGTTTGTGCTCGGTCTCGCCCTATTGATCGTTACATTGTTTATCACGATTGCCTGGCAAAAAAAGGAGCCGAAACCGAAAGCGGCTGTATAGAAAAAGGCTTGGAGACATTGTCTTCAGGTTTTTTTTATTTGCCCTTTATCCTATGCAAATGATATGGAAAAAAAATAGTCAAATTACAATTGTGGCAATTTTGTGAAAGAAACGCAGTTCGATTGACATAGTCTAAATAATGTATTATTCTGAAAATAACAAAAATATTGAGCGAATGACGGCTGCGGGAGAGAGCATTCAGTAGCCACCGAAGGAGCAAGCTTCAAAAATACCCTTGAAGCCAATCTCTCAGGTAGACAGAACCGCAGTCGGACGCATCTCTGGAGAGCGCGCAGGAAACCTGCGACACCAAAGGGGTTAAACTCTCAGGTAAAAGGACAGAGAAGGGGGATGAAGAAGCCGCCTTTTTTCTGTCCTTTTTATATGGATGGCAGCTTCGGGAAATGCAGATGGAGGAATCTATATGAATACAAATATCAATGCAAACAGGGCGACATTGCTGATATCCTGTCCTGAGAGGCCAGGCATAATCTCCACAGTCTCCAATTTCCTGCTGGAGCATAAGGCAAATATTGTCCATTTTGACCAGCATACAACCGATCCTCTGGCAGGCATCTTCTTTATGCGGATTGAATTCGATATGAACCATTTTGATGAGTCCTTTTCAAAACTGAAAGAGGATCTGCCTGAAATGGCCAGGGAATACTCAATGGAGTGGAAGCTGAGCGGCAAAGGCGAGCGCAAGCGGATGGCCATTTTTGTCTCTAAGATGGATCACTGTCTGCTGGAGCTGTTATGGCGCTGGAAATCGAAGGAGCTTGAAGTGGATATTCCCCTGGTGATCAGCAATCATCCCGACATGAGGGAAGTGGTGGAAGGTTTCGGAATACCTTATCATCATGTTCCGATTACGCCTGACACTAAAGCTGAAGCTGAGCAAAAGTCTGTGGAGCTGCTGGATGGAAAAGTGGATTTCATTGTACTCGCAAGATATATGCAGATCCTTTCGCCCAGCTTTATATCCAAATTTCCAAACAGGATTATCAATATCCATCATAGCTTTCTGCCAGCCTTCGTGGGAGCCAATCCTTATGCACGGGCGTTTAACCGCGGAGTCAAGCTGATTGGGGCAACAGCTCATTATGTAACGAATGATTTGGATGAAGGCCCGATCATTGAGCAGGATGTCCAGCGGGTTAATCACCGCCACACTGCACAGGATCTCAAAATTGCAGGACGACATGTGGAAAGACAGGTCCTCGCCCAGGCAGTCGCCTGGCATGTGGAAAACAAAGTCATTGTGCATGGAAATAAGACGATTGTTTTTTAGGTGACAGACAGACACCATACTCTGTCAAAAAAATAGATCCAGCATCAAGGAGATTACAGACATCATGAGAGAAGGTGAACAGAAATGAAAAAGAAGAAATTATCAATGCTTGAAATGATTAAGGCAAATAAAGAAGAACTTTTAAAAGATAGCCAGGAGCTTGAAAAAATCGAAAAGAAAATAGACGATAAATATGCAAAAGCACAGTAAGAATGTACACCCGGCCTGGGAATAAAACAGGCCGGGTGTTTTTTTATGAAGCTGAGTTAAAAAGTGAAAATGGCGCGAGACGTATTAAGGATAAATGCCTGCGGGAAAAGCAGGAAATGAACGAAGGGAGCTAATGAGGATGAAGGGCATTGGAGGAGAGGCAAGAAGATGTGTAGGGAACTAATAAGGATGAATAGTGCCATTGAGAAGAGGCAAGGGGGAGTGAAGGGAACTAATAGGGATGAATAGTGCCTTTGAGGGGAGGCAAGAGGATTGAAGGGAACCAATAAGGATGAAATAGTGTGCCCGGAAGAAGAGGAAAAGGGGACGAAGGAAACTAATCCTTCTTGATCGAAAGAATTAAAAACGCCCAGGGAGTCCCTGGGCGCCAACTTCTTATTTTTGTCTAAAGAAATCTGTGAAAGCATGATACATTTCCATTCCCTGATAAAAGAACAGACTGGAAGCTGTTAATGAAAATAAGCCAATCATTAAGAATCGAATCCACATTATTCGTTTCCTCCTTTAATTGTTTTGTTGGACAATTAAGGAGTGTGGATTACATAATTCGCCTCGTAGAAGATGGGGGTATAAAATATCTTTTTTCTGCGGGCGATGATGTGCAGGGCACTGTATACAAAAAGAATAATGGTTAGGTTTGTGATGGCTAAAGAAAGCAAACCCTGTGTGAAGATATATTTTTTAGGGTCATCTTTTAATAGAAAGCTCTCGTTAAAATCCGAAACCGTTACTGCTTTGCTTTGGTCCATAGGAATATCATTAAAATGGACACCAGGGTATTGGGTGATGAGGAAGGATAAAAATACAGACAGCATTAAAAGTGGCAGTAACTTCATTTTTTTCATTCCCTCACCCCTTTTCAAGATTATAACTATCATCATAAACACTATTTATAGATTAGTAAACTAAAAGATTTTGACAGGATTCGTTAATCTTCTATGTATATATTGTAAAAATAGCTGGGACAAATGATACAGGGGCACAAAGGCATTTTGGCTGCAAGTCTGGATTATAGGTTGAATGAACAACCAAATCCTTACAAAGTCCTGATGAAATAGGCAGAGGTATTGTCATTCTCCTTTACATATCTTCATATTGCTTTAAAAATAGCCTCTTATAATCAACTGTGAATCCAGATTGAGTTAAGAGGTGAAGAAAAATGGGACATGAGAGATCGATTGATGATTTAATCAGGAAGTTTAATGAAGAGAACTTGAAGAGGGATATTGACCGCCGGAGCTTTCTATCTGGTGCAGGAAAAATAGCCGGTTTTTCGCTTGCACTGGCTTTGGCGCAGTCATTAGGGGCAGGTAATCTAACAGTTGATGCTGCTCCTAAGTTCAGCAAATATCCTTTTACCCTCGGTGTGGCATCAGGAGATCCGCTTTCGGACAGTGTGGTTTTATGGACAAGGCTTGCACCAGATCCGCTTAATGGAGGCGGGATGCCTCATCATGCGGTGCCAGTCAAATGGGAGCTTGCTGCAGATGAATACTTCCGCACAGTTGTTAAGCGCGGGACAGAAATGGCAGTGCCGGATTTGGCGCATTCCGTGCATGTGGAGGCAGAAGGCTTAATGCCGGACACTGTCTATTATTATCGTTTTAAAAGCGGCAATGAATTAAGCCCAATCGGCAAAACAAAGACGCTTCCGGCTGCGGGTGCCAAAGTTTCAGGGCTATCATTTGCATTTGCTTCATGCCAGCAGTATGAACATGGATTTTTTACAGCCTATCAGCATATGGCAAAGGAAAATCTGGATTTTGTTATTCACCTTGGCGACTACATATATGAATATGGACCAAATGAATATATTTCACCAACAGGAAACGTCCGCCATCATAACGGGCCGGAAATTATCTCTATCGAAGATTATCGGAATCGCTATGCCCAGTACAAAACGGATCCGCATCTGAGAGAAGCGCATGCCGCTTTCCCTTGGGTAGTAACATGGGATGATCATGAAGTGGAAAATAACTATGCAGCAGGGATTCCAGAGAAAGGCCAGTCAGCTGAAGAGTTCATTAAACGCCGTGCTGCTGCTTATCAGGCTTACTATGAGCACATGCCGCTCCGATTATCTTCCATGCCAAATGGTGATGGTATGCAGCTGTATAGGGATTTCAGCTATGGCAGCCTAGCGTCATTCCTTGTGCTTGATTCCCGGCAATATCGGGATGACCAGGCAAATGGGGATGGCAGCAAGCCTCATACACCGGAGTCGCTTGATCCGAACCGCACTCTTCTTGGCAATCAACAGGAACAGTGGGTGGAAGGCAATCTAGCCAGCTCCAATGCGCATTGGAATGTACTTGCACAGCAGGTGTTCTTTGCCCAGAGAAATTTCGGGACAATTGCTTCGCCGAGGTTCAGCATGGATGCATGGGATGGTTACCCTGCTGCCCGAAAGCGTTTGGCTGATTTTGCTGTTTCAAACAATATCGGAAACCTGATTGTTCTGACTGGGGATGTTCATGCAAGCTGGGCTTCCAATATTCTAACAGACTATAATGATCCAAATGCAAAGCTAATTGGGGCCGAATTTGTCGGAACCTCTATCACATCAGGAGGAAACGGATCAGATGTGAGAGCGGATACGGAAAAGACGCTTGCAGAAAATCCGCATATTAAGTTCTTTAATAATTATAGAGGCTATGTCCGCTGCCGGGTAACACCAGAGCAATGGCGTGCAGATTATCGGGTTCTTCCTTTCGTAACAGAGCCTGGAGCTGATATTTCAACAAGAGCATCATTTGTTTTTGAAAAAGATCAGGCTGGCTTGAAGCAGGTATCGGCATCTGCTGTACCTCAGGGAGCTGGAATCTCTTCTGAGGTGGAAGAAGATCGCCATCAAGCTCACTCAAGGGCGCATGAAAAGCAGCTTAAGAAAAAGCGAGAAAAGGTATTACATTAATGGGACGGTGAGAAGATGATATCCAACATTGGCATTCCAGGCTTAATTCTGGTTCTTGTCATTGCCTTAATCATATTTGGGCCATCCAAGCTTCCCGAAATCGGGAGGGCATTTGGGCGGACCTTAACGGAGTTTAAAAGCGCGGCAAAGGATTTAGTTTCTGATGTGGGAAAGAATGAAGAGAAAAAGCCGGTACTTTCAGCTCTAAAAAAAGAAAAGTAGGGAATAAAAATACAGGCGAAGCGAATGAGCCTGTATTTTTATTGGGAACAATATGTGAAAGATTTCACATATTGTTCATTTTTGAATAATCCACTGGAATGAAAGGTATTATATATTAATACTGTACTTATATTGTTTATCTAAAATGCCATCAGGGAGGCCCGATCATCATGAAAAAAATATTCCAGTTTTCATTAATAGCAGGGTTGGTCATGACGCCTTTTTTTGCAAACGCACATGTGAAATGGTTCACGAATGTGACGCCTCAAAAAGAAACGATTGAAAATATATTATCACCATTATTTATGGGACTGGCACTGACAGCTGCTATTGTACTTGCGATGCTGACATTGATTATCCCAAGGACAGCGCAATGGGGCAAGGTTAAAAAGCTGGATGACTGGCTCTCGGGATTCCGCAAATACAGCAGGCATATCCTTAAGTATGGTACAGCCGTGGCATTAATAATACAGGCGACGAATGGAACATTATTTGCGCCTGAATTTCATTTAACCAATACGATTGCAATGATTCTAACTTGGATAGCGATTGGCTTTCTGCTTATTCCGCATCACATCTCTACAAAGGCCGGAGCCGTTATTTTATTTGGCCTATTTGTGTACGTTACCCTACAGAATGGCATTTTCCATATGCTTGATTATGGATATTATGTTGCCATTATTGGAGTCTTGCTGGTCGGAAGCACAAAGCTTGAGCAGGTTGGATTTCCATTCCTGTATTTAGGCACAGGTTTATCTTTATGCTGGGTAGCTGTTGAAAAATGGGTATATCCAAGCATGTCTCTCGATATTGTAGCCAATCATGGAGTTCCCACATTCGGCTTTGCACCGGCTGCATTCGTTGTTATGGCTGCCTTCATTGAGTTTGTTGTCGGTTATCTTCTAGTGGTAGGGATCCTTAATCGGGTAGTTGGCTTCGTGGTGACGGTTATTTTTATTACAACCACGATGCTGTTTGGAATGACAGAAGTAATCGGCCATTTTATGATCCATATTGTGCTGATTATCTTCATCATTGAAGGAGTGTCTTTCTATAACCCGCCTATTAAGCTTCATAAAACCAAGGCTGATCAATTTGTGTTTGTTTTCCTGAACTTTATTTTCGTCCTTGCGACCTTCATTCTGGTTTATTACCGATTTGCATAAGAGTTGACACCTTAAGAAAAATAGAATATGATTAAGGTATAGTTGAATAGTTTCTCCTAAAGGGGAGTAGCTTTTACAGCAGAGTCGTCATTTCGGAGTTAAGAGCTCCCGGCTTTGTTGGCAACCTTAACGTTGTTAGCAAGACCTTTGCCTGTTTCGGGTAAAGGTCTTTTTGTTTTTTTAAACCTTTACCGCTTGCTGGTAGAGGTTTTTTTATTGCCTGATATAGCTTGGCAATGGAAATCCTCAATCAACATAACTGCAGGGAAACAGTGCGAAGCTTTCAATACTTAATAAATAGAAAGAAAGGAGACCAAGATGAAAAAAGCTAAAGTATCATTTGCAGAATTAATTAAGAAAAACAAAGAAGAGCTGCTGAGAGATCAAGAATTGCTGGCTAAAATTGAAAAACGTTTAGACGAAAAATACACAAAGGTGAAATAAGGGAGGGTGTTTAGATGGAATTATCATTAATACTTGAATATGGATGGGTATTGCTGCTGCTTGTGGCGCTGGAGGGTTTATTAGCTGCTGATAACGCGCTGGTGCTGGCGATTATGGTTAAGCACCTTCCGGAGGAGCAGAGGAAGAAGGCTTTATTTTACGGGTTGGCTGGAGCGTTTGTTTTCCGCTTTGGATCGTTATTTGCGATTTCATATTTAGTAGATGTATGGCAGGTTCAAGCCATTGGAGCACTATACCTTCTGTTTATCGCGGCTAATCACATATTAAGAAAATTCCTTGTGAAAAAAGGCGAGGAAGAAGCAGGAGTAACGAAAGAAAAGAAACAATCTGGTTTTTGGGTGACAGTATTTAAAGTTGAGCTGGCTGATATAGCTTTCGCTGTAGATTCCATTCTGGCAGCGGTAGCTCTCGCCGTGGCTCTTCCGGATTCAGGACTTGGCCATATAGGCGGACTTGACGGCGGAAAGTTCTTTGTCATCTTTGCAGGCGGTATGATCGGATTGATCATTATGCGTTTTGCTGCAAACCTCTTTGTGGATCTGCTTCACAGGAGACCTGGACTTGAGGTTGCAGCATTTGGTATTGTCGGCTGGGTTGGTGTCAAATTGGCTGTCTATACCATGTCCCATCCGGCGCTGGCGATCCTGCCTGAAGGATTTGCCAAGTCGACCGAATGGAAAGTTACTTTCTATGTAGTCTTAATTGGAATAGCACTAGCTGGATGGTTCCTTTCCAAGGAAAAACAGGAAGTGCCGGCTGAAGAAAAAGCAAGCTGAATCAAGCGGGGCGGAGTATATCCGCCTTTTTTTATGTAGATGATCATTCAATCAAACGTTTGATTGAATACCCATGAGCCCGGGGCTTGCCTGCCATTCAGCTTTCAGGATGCTCATTTCTATCAAGTTCCAATATATATTTCTAACTTTATTGGTCTGCCTAAGAAGTCCTTCTTTTTGGAACCCTGCCTGCTCGTAAATCTTAATAGCAGGCAAATTAAAATCGAAAACCCCGAGACTGATTCTATTTAATTTCAGCTCTTGGAACGCTAAGTTCAGGATTTGATGAATCATTTCTGAAGCATACCCTTTCCCCCGTGCTGCGGGGCAGATGAAAACCTTGCCGATCCTCGCAGTTTCGTTGATACGGTCAACTCTGCCAAGGGAAATGTGACCGAAGATTTCATCGTTTGCCATAACTTTGTAGATATATTCCGAGCTGGTTTCCAGGTTTGCAGAGCTTATATACTTAGCAAGCTGCTCATGATTAAGGGGGAATTTGAAATGGGCACCGCTCCACTGAACCATTAATTCTGGTGTGCTGATCCAGCTGATGAGCAAATTGAAATCTTTTTCTGTAAAAGGTTCTAATTTTATCATGGGAATCTCCTTCTTATTATTAATCTGAATGGTTTTAATCTCAGTTTTTCAACCTTTTTCCCATGTTGTTAAATGACTTTATAAATGGGGAAATGGCTGTATCTATCGGCATGGTCTGTAAATAGCAGCAGGGCTTGAGGTTTATTTTCTTTATTGACCTCTATGCAGCACGTTACATGCGCCTGTAATAAACATTTGGATCCTCCTTTTCTATTGCTGTTTTTTACCTATTGCACAGAGTGCAGGAAAAATCCTTCTAATTATGCGTGAAATGAAAGTAATGAGTACATATTAATTTAAAGAACTATAAGGAAGGAGCGAATGAGTTGTCTAGAAAAGATGAGCAAAATAAGAAACAGACACAAGGCCCAAAAGAAGAGAGGGAACTTGTCAATGAGTTTGGAAAATATAAAGGGGATCAGCCGGTTCCGCAGCCTAAGGATTATGATGAGATAGAGTATTAAAAAAAGCAGGATAAGTCCTGCTTTTTTTATATTTAAGTCTCTGGCCTTAGATTATTTTAATGCTAAGGGAGCTTAATCCTCCTAGTATTATCCTCTAAACTATAGTTAAGAAAAGCAAGAAGGGGAAAATGTATGAATGGAAAAATTGAAGTTAGTTTTCATGGACTTATCATTTTAATAGCATTGTATACATTGTTTAATTATATGCCGACACTTTTGCCGGTTTATAAATGGATTATGATTGCAGGCATGGCTGTCATATTAGTGATGGACTTTTACTTTTTTGCTGCAGGCAAGTTATCCCGATTGAAATACAGCAGACTGGCACTGATTTATATGTTCAGTCTGCTGTTAATTGTTTTTATGACCTTTTATTTAACAAAGATACTTGTTCTGACTGATGCCTATGGGTTTGAGAGAATGCTGAGGGAATATGAAGCGGAGGGCAAGCTCATCTTTTTCTTGGTTTGCTTTTTACAGCCCATTCTTTTGCCGATTCCTGAAGCCGTAACACTGCCTGCCGGAAGTGCCGTTTTCGGTCCCGCTGCTGCTGCCTTTCTTGGATTCACAGGTACACTTTCGGGGATTATTGTTATGTTCTTGACTGCAAGGATAGGAGGATTAAAGCTTGTAGCCCGGTTTATTAATGAGCGGCATCTGATCAAATACCAAAAATACATGGAGAGAAATGAAAACACCATATTAATGCTGCTGTTTGTTATTCCGATATTGCCAGATGAGATCATTTGTGTTGGAGCAGGTATAGGTGGTGTTTCATTTAAAAAGTTCCTGGGAATTGCGTCTATTTCCAAAATGGCAACTTCCTTGCTGCTGGCTTACTCACTTTCATGGGCCAATGCCTTATCTTTATCTGGCTCACAGCTTTTATTAGTCGTTTCGGCTGTGATAGGGGTATTCTACAGTGTATCTCACTTGTATAAAAAGAAGAAGAATAGTAACTATTAAGATTGTCTGTAACCTTTAATGGTTGTTTCTCCTATCTCTGTCAGCGAAACTATTCAGGCATCGATAGGATCACTCTAGATAGATGCGAAGATTCCCGATGCTTTGGCAACCAGCTGATCCTGGTTGTTATAAATCAGGCAGTCTGTGTGGTTGAGGGTGCGCCCTCTTTTCACAAGGTGAGCATTGGCGATAAGAAATTCACCTGTCGCACCCTTTAGGAAAGTGACCTTTAAATCAGCTGTCACTACGGATTGCATCTGGTTTTCATCCGGCTCGAAAATATTCCCCATCGCTACATCCGCAAGAGTGGAAATGATGCCTCCATGAACCAGTCCTGCGCTGTTAATAAAGAGCGGCTGGATTGGCAAAGTAACTTTCATTTTGCTTTCACTGACTCTTTCGTAATGGAATTTCAGAAAATCATCAAAAGGCTGTTTGATTTGCATTTTGTACACTCCAATTCATTAAGTTAAAATGTTTATTCACAATTTTTTGTGAAATCCCTGCTTATTGAGCTTAATTTGTATAGGAAAGGCTGCATTACTGCGAATTTATGATTTTATTACATGGTTTCTTAAAATCCAAAAAAGTGTTATTATTTTCAATAAATTCAAAAAAAGGCAGGGCTGGAATATGTCAAAAGTAGAGAATATTAGTTTCGCAGAAAACTTTCCTATTTCATTTAAGGAACTGGAAAAAGAAGCAGAGAAAGTGATGGGAGCTGGCGGATTTGGCTATGTCCAATCAGGAGCAGGGGGAGAAGAAACGCTGAAAAAGAATATCGAATCCTTTGCAAAATACTCAATTGTGCCGAGAATGCTTAGAGATGTATCAGTACCGGATACAAGTGTGAATTTATTTGGAAAAACATATCCTTATCCAGTTTTCCTGGCACCTATAGGAATGCAGCGCCTTGAACACAGTGAGGGAGAGCTTGCATCTGCCCGTGCAGCAGCTTCGTTTGGAATTCCTTTTATCCAGAGCACGGTATCCAGTTATTCCATTGAAGAAATAGCTGATGCAACAGGCACGAGTCCAAAATGGTTCCAATTATATTGGTCCAATTATGAAGATGCTGCGTTCAGTATGGTGCGCCGGGCGGAGGCATCAGGCTATGAAGCGATTGTGTTAACAGTAGATACGGTGATGATGGGGTGGAGGGAAGCTGATCTAAGAAACAATTTTTCACCTTTAAAGCTCGGCTATGGAAAAGCAAACTATGAGAGCGATCCAGTCTTTATGGCCACTCTCCATGACGGTGATGTAGTTCAGGGAATCCTTGATAATATCCATCATCCAACATTGAGCTGGGAGCATATTGCAAGGTTAAGAGAGAAAACAAGTCTGCCGATTCTATTAAAGGGTATTCTCCATCCGGAAGATGCCAGGCTGGCCGTTGAAAAGGGGATAGAGGGAATCATAGTCTCCAATCATGGCGGCAGGCAGCTTGATGGAGTGATTGCGGCGATTGATGCGCTTGGACCGATCGTGAAGGAAGTCAAAGGACGAATTCCAGTATTGTTTGACAGCGGCATTCGCCGCGGTTCCGATGTGGTCAAAGCACTGGCATTAGGAGCCGACGCAGTTTGCCTGGGACGGCCGTATGTGTACGGTTTGGCGATTGGCGGGCAGGCTGGAGTTGAAAATGTGCTTGCCAACTTTATTGAAGAAACGAAAGTGTCGCTTTCTCTGGCAGGAGTGGGGAGTCTAAAGGAGCTGGCAGGTCTGCAGCTAATTAGATAGTTTCTCAGCAGAAATTGAAGAGCGCCTATTCCATTCCATCAAGAAATGTATTTAAGCAAAAAGAATGATGACAGCGACTGAATATTTTGTTAAGCTTGAGATAGCTTATCAAACTAAATATCTATGCAACTACTAGGGGTGCCCCGAATGTGAGGGCTGAGAGGAAAGCGCGTTATAGCTTTCTGACTCTTATGGACCTGATCTGGTTAATGCCAGCGGAGGGAAGTAGGATTTGACTATATGTCAATTCATATACTTAAACCAAGCCAGGTCCTTATGGGAATCTGGCTTTTTTGTATACATACTTCTCATCCTGATAAGCAATCAGGCGGCCATTTAGAAAGGAGGTTTAAATGAACAGAACCCGATTGTTAACTACGATGGCTTTATTTGTGGCAATTGGGACACTGGGATCCCATTTGCTCTGGTTTCCGGCAGGCATAGCCAAGGCCTATCCAGTTCAGCATGCGGTGAATGTATTGGCAGCGGTGACGCTTGGACCCCTGCCTGCAGCAGCTGTGGCATTTATGATTGGCCTGCTTCGTAATTTGCTTGGATTCGGGACGCTGCTTGCCTTTCCAGGCGGCATGATCGGTGCGTTTTTGGCAGGTGTGCTTTATTTGAAGTTCGGCCGGAAAATATGGGCTGCTGTTGGAGAAGTGGTAGGTACCGGCATAATCGGTGCATTGTTTGCAGTCCCTTTTGCAAAGGTTCTCATGGGGAGCGCAGCTGGGGCATTCTTCTTTGTGCCGCCATTCCTGGTCAGCAGCGTTACCGGTGCGGCCATAGGCTGGATGGTTTTGGCGAAGGTTAAAGAGAAGAACTTGGTTCAGAATATGTGATGATTTTGGGCCTGAGAAGCTAGATGAGTAAGCAGATAAGAGGAGATCAGCATAGCAAGCTGATCTTATGAGCGATTTTCAAGAGTTATGAGCGAAATTTAAAATTTATGAGCGATTTTCAAGAGTTATGGGCGAATTTCGAAATTTATGAGCGATTTTCAAGAGTTATGGGCGAAATTCAAAATTTATGAGCGATTTTCAAGAGTTATGGGCGAAATTCGAAATTTATGAGCGATTATCAAGAGTTATGGGCGAAATTTAAAATTTATGAGCGATTTTCAAGAGTTATGGGCGAAATTCAAAATTTATGAGCGATTTTCAAAAGTTATGGGCGAAATTTAAAATTTATGAGCGATTTTCAAGAGTTATGGGCGAAATTCAAAATTTATGAGCGATTTTCAAGAGTTATGGGCGAAATTTAAAATTTATGAACGATTTTCAAAGAGTTATGGGCGAAATTCAAAATTTATGAGCGATTTTCAACAGTTAAAAGCGAAATCCAAAACTTATGAGCGAAAAACGTCAAGTTAGAAAATCGGTAAAAAATTTAAAATAAGAAAACTGCTAGGGGCGCTACGGCTGAGATAAGGAGCTTTTCCTTTGTCCCTTGGAACCTGATCTGGATAATGCCAGCGCAGGGAAGCAGTGAGGACCTCGTTATATATCCTCATGCTTTTTCCCCGGCAGCTTCTGTAATTAATAAGGAGGCTATTTTTTATGACTTTTTCAGAGATTCTGCGCAAGGAAAATGAAGATTTGTTTCAGCTGATATTTGAGCACCCATTTGTCCAGGGTATCGGGAGAGGGGACGTGCCGAAAGAGGCACTGGCCCATTATATTAAAGCGGACTTTGAGTATTTGAATGCGTTCATGCATATTTATGGTATTGCCATTTCGAAGTCAGCAGAGCGTAAGGATATTGCTTATTTTAATCAGCAGATAGAATTCGTATTGAACAGCGAAGTACATCCCCACCATAATTTTTGCCAGCAGATTGGCGTGGGTTACGAAGCATTGCAGGGTTATCCGCTCCCTCCAACAGCTGATCATTATGTTAAGCATATGATGTATCATGCTCACACCGGCGGCATGGGTGAAATCCTTGCTGCATTATTGCCTTGTCCATGGACTTATTGGGAGATTGGGCTTGAGCTCATGAAGCAATATGAGCCAGATGAGAACCATCCGTTTTATCCATGGATCTCATTTTATGCAAATTTAAGGGTCGAAGCTGTGACCATGAATATGAGAAACCGTTTGGATGAGCTTGCTGATGCGGCATCACCGGAAGAAAGGCAGCGAATGAAGGATGCTTTCCGAAAAAGCTGCCAGCTGGAGCTTGGCTTCTGGGAGATGGCTTATACCTGCGAAGAGTGGCCGGCGGGCAATCCTGCAGCAGTAAGATAAGAAAAGCGCAAGCGCCTCGCTCAAAAAGGAACGCAGACTAAGAGCACCACCTCCTGTGGCAACGTCTGTGCATGACCCACATCCTCCAAAAAGCTGTCGCTTTCGGTCGTGCGATGTTTAAGCTGTCGAAGCCTTCCTTGTCCTGTGGGCCTCAAGCACAAGACGAGCCTCCCGGAAAGGCGTTCTTTGCCTTTTGGGTGGCTTGCCCAAAATGTGGAGGCGGCTGCTCAGGATCCGCAACTAGACAAGCTTGTGACCTTGAGGGGGTAGCCAGACAGTTATCGACGTTCAAAATTTTATACTTTCTTATTTAATAAGAATAACGCCTGCACCTGCTTTATGGCAGTGCAGGCGTTTTTTCAAAATCCCATCTGTAATGAGCGGTAATAGGAGTCTTAAAAGAAGAGA
This sequence comes from Cytobacillus sp. BC1816, assembly GCF_051353635.1. NCBI lineage: Bacteria > Bacillati > Bacillota > Bacilli > Caryophanales > Bacillaceae > Cytobacillus > Cytobacillus sp. BC1816. The sequence continues at coordinate 438,606 of NZ_CP195611.1, forward strand.
GTTTTACTTCCGCTGCAAATGGTGTGGAGTTATGTATGACGTATGGAATGCCATCTTTTGTCCGTTTGTCAGAAATGATTGCAACATGGTCGAATTTAGGAGAAAGGAAAACCACGATGTCACCCGGCTGCCATTTCTGAAGGTTCTTAACATCTCCTGGAATCAGTTCTGTTGTTAATGACTTTGCGAAGCGGCTAAAAAAGACATTCTGATTTGGCACCCTCCTGAAATCAATGTTTGGATCCGGACTGCCTTTCACTCTTGAATACAAGTCCGTATTCTCGGCAATATCCTGATCAATAAGATCCTTTATAGAAACATCAGCCCCCTGGAATCCCCTCCAAATCACATCTGTACAGACACCCTCGCCATCGGGCGGATAGCCCCCCGCATAGTAGGCACTTTTATATTGCGTACGCTGATCCACTTCTTTTCTGGCTGTCAGGACCATATCAAGCGGATCGGCACTGCCGTTTTGATTTGAATCGGCTTTTGAATAATCAGCAGGCACTGCCATTTTCGCAGCCAAAGGATTTTCAAAATGAATGCCGATGGAATCCAGAATGATTCCGCCTCGAAATAAAAGAATGAATAATAACAGTATTCCGATTATGGAAGCGAACACTCTTTTTATCATAGAGGCCTCCTCATTTATTTTAATGATTAGACGGTACCATTTTCCAATATGTTACATGGGGGTATGATAAGATTGATATAAGAATATATAAAAGAGGGGATATCATGGCTCATCATATAGGGATATCGGGAAGTGTCATCTTGTCAGACAGCAAGCTGTTTCATGAACTTTTTAAACGTCATTTGCCGCATATTGAGATAGGCGAATTTCAAGATGAGGAATCCTTCCGTTGTTTTATTGAAATGCTGGGCAAAACAAACAAAAGCTTTGGTCTTCATTCGCCTCTTTTCCGGGGACAAAGCAAATACGATCTGCTGGAAAAGATCGGTATGAATCCGGAGGAAGCCTGGGTCCAATTTGAGACGGAAGTGGAAAGAATCTCCCGGCTTGGAGCTGAATACATATTGGTGCACTTCCCTTACTTTAAAAAGGAAACCAGTGGGAATCCGGCAGAGATCATTGAGGAGGGACTCAAGAAACTCAGTGCGCTTCAAAGAAAATATGGGATTATGATTGTGTGTGAACCTAAATTGGGATTCAAGCAATCGCCAGCAGGGATTCATTATCTTGACCACTTTCCTGTAGAGACATGGAAGAAATACGGACTTAGCCTCTGTGTCGATATAGGGGATTATATATTGGCCGCAGGCGAGGAGGCCATAAATTATATAGAAAAATGGTCCGAGTTTGTGAGAGTGGTTCATTTACATAATGTTGAATACCAGGGTGATAAATATATTTGGGTGCCTGTGCATCCATCTCATGAGAATGATAGCAGTCATCATAAAATTAAGAAGCTGATAGATTTTTTAGCTAAAGAATGCAAGGATGTATTTTTTGTCATGGAATACACTCCACACACGAACCCTCCGGAAAAGATGGTAGAAGAAGGAATCGGATGGGCAATAGAGGTGATCGAGGAAGGATCTGTTAGTTAGGGAAGCAGGGCGCCTGGCATTAATTTTGTGCAGGTTGAAAATGAAAAGTTAATGATATTACTTATTATAGTAAGTATGGGAAATACCTTGTATGTATACTAATATGTGAAGTTATTCACAAAAAAAGAGGAGGTTAATTTATTCTTATGCTGGGATTAAAATTAAAAACGGCCCTGCAGGCTTCTATTCTTTTTACATTTTGTTTTTGGCTTCTTTTTTTCTTTTCTGAAGGGGGACTGTTTTCTTTCTTCCTGATCATGATTTTTTTATACTGCCTTTTCGGAAATGTGATATACGGTGTTCCAGTGTCGCTGCTTTCTGAGCTTTTTACTAAAAATCTAGCAGTATGGCGGTTTCCCGCGGCGGCATTTATACATACCTTTTTGGCTTCGCTCACTTATTTTATTATGGAAGGGTTTGCTTTTTACATATTTTTTGCTGCGGTGCTTTTCTTTTTAGTGGACGAGTGGCGGAAATGGAACCGCGAGATGCCAGGCGGCAGGAGGGTTGCCTTGAACGCAGCAGCTTTTCTTATCGCTTGCCTCCTGCCAATGGGGTCTTTTTGGATGCTTCAGCAGGCTGATCTGGAAGAAAAAACTCATGATCTTTATCTGATTCCAAAAGGGTATACAGGTCAGGTAAGAATTGTTCATGAAATAGGTAATGCCCCTAAGCCTGAGACAGAAGGGAAATACGATGTAGTTCGGGTGAATGATAGAGGATATGCCATTACCTCTTTACCGCAAAGTGAAGGATATATTGATGACTTGTACTATTATGTGGATGAAAAGGGGAAGCGTGAAGCGATATCAGAAAGCTGTATTTCACATGGCGGATCAGGCGGTGTACAGGGAGATGGATATGAATATTCGTATACCTATTTTTCGGTTGGCTGTGAGGACATGGATGACCAAGGAAATGGCCCTGGTATTGAGGATATTCTTTATGAAGAGGGTTTGATCAATCAAACGTTTGATTGAAATGGAAAACAGCCTGGAAATTCCAGGCTGTAATTTATTTATCGGGAGTCTTACTTCTAAAGCCCAGCAGATTGAAGTTTCACTTTAAAGTTGGGATAGCTCTTATGGAATGTACAGTTTCAGGCGTTTTTCTGCCGGTGCTTTTAATTGAAATGAAGATGGCATAGTCCAATGGGCAATAAACTTTTGCCAGATAGGATTCAATGTGTTTTCTTAGACTTAGTATAGCTTCTTCATTATTAAGCTGTTCAGCAATGTGCTTGTCATTAATGACAAGCACCAGATTTTTCTCAAGCAAATAGTCCAAATTAATTTCCTCTTGTCCGGGGAGTGAGGTATGGACCAGAATCGGAAGTTTCTTTTGCAGTGCTTCACTAATTGTAACTCCGCCCGGTTTGGTCAAAATAGCATCCGCTTTATTATATAGCTGGTTCATTTCAAAAGGGTCATCAATATATCCAATGGGCTCGATCTGCTTTGAATTAAGTGCTTGGAGTGAGCTATATAATTCGTCATTATTTCCGCAAAGGATCAGAAATCGAATATGGGGAACCTTCCGCATAGCGTCTATAAAATCACAGTTTACTAAGCCGCTGTTTCCTCCTGCAACCAGGATATGGCGTATCCGGTTATCTTTCTTAAATGGAACCGGGAGGTGATAGGCTGAATGAACCGGAATGCCCGTTACAAAAATTTGCTCATCAGGAATGTGGTGCTTTCTGATAAGCTTTTCCTTCGCCTCAGGATGAGGAACGAAATGAAAATCAATTCCGCGTTTTCCCCATATATCATTAATAAAAAAGTCCGTGTATACATTGACCACAGTGACGTCCCGGTATCGTCCCTTTTGCTTTAGTGAACTGATGATTCCAGATGGAAAGGAATGAGTGCAAAATATTAAATCCGGATTTTCTTCATCAAGAAACTTCTGCATCTTTCTTTCAAAGTAATAGGACAGAACCTGTAAATCAGGCTGCAATTTAAAAGGATGCTGTTTATACATAATGGTGTAATATAATGCCCTGTAAAGGAAAGGGGCACCCAGGAACCCTTTTAAATATATACCTGAGACCAGCTTTTCAAGCTTGTCACTGCAATAGGCAAGAAAGTCGACTACTTTGATTTCCGCATCAGGATATTGGCTTTGAATATTGTCCTGAAGTGTTTTGGCAACTTTGGAATGTCCTGTGGGGAATTGGAATAAAGGGAGCAGGAGAACTTTCATAATACCCTCCTTTCTATCACTTGAATTTATTTTTTGCATACTTAAAGAGCATGTAGATTACGAATACAAATAATAACACAATCCCCAGATATGGCACATATTCAGGATTTATATCAAATAAGCTTCCGGCAAAGTATCCCGCGGCAATTATAGGGAGCACCCAGCTAAGGGAGCCTGCTGCAGAATATAGAAGGTACTGATGAAAAGGAACTTTGGATATGCCGGCAAAGTAAGGACTTATCTGTCGTATTCCCGGCATATAAAAACCCGCAAAGATCATAAAACGATGATTCTCCAAGTATTTTTTCTGGGCGGTATTCCATCTTTTTTCCGTGATCCCAATATATCTGCCATATTTTTTGAGAAAAGGTGTACCTGCTTTTTTACCGATCCAATACGCTGAAAGCATCCCAAGCAGCACACCTGCTTCTGCACAGACTGCAGATTCGGCAAAGCTTAACTTGTGATTTCCAATTAACACGCCAATAAGAAATAATAGCGATTCTTCCGGAGCAGGAATGCCGACAATCCCGAAAAATAAAAATAAAAAGATAATCCAATACCCGTAGGACGAAATAAATTCAATAATTGTTTCAGTACTCATGTGCGATGCCCCTGATATCCTTCTTTTAAAGAAACAAAATGGATCCCTTTTAGTGCTGCCTGCTGCAAATACTGGTCCAGATGGCCAATCATATATTCAGGTGCATGGGGATCTGCGCCAAGAGTTTCACCACTGTCGTGGAGTAGAAAAATCCGGCCAGGCACGGTTTCATTTGCCAGCGACTCTGAAAGGGTGTCCCTGATATGCCGAATTTTCCAATCCTTGAAAATGCCCGACCACATAATAATCTTATACTTTCTAGCCATCCAGAGGGTAAATAAATTGAAGTGTCCCCATGGCGGACGATAGAAATAGACCTCTTCATTAATCGTTTCTTCAATAATTTTTTTTGTTTGCTCCAGTTGTCTTTTTAAACATCCCGGTGAAAGGAACCAGCTTGAGATATGCCGGTAATGATGGATGCCAATTGTATGTCCATCCTCCTGCATTCTTTTAAGCAGCAATGGATGCTTTGCTGCATTTTCCCCGACAACGAAAAAGGCTGCCTTTGCTTCATGCTTTTTTAAGACATCCAGAAGCCTCGCTGTATATTGTGGATCCGGGCCATCATCAAAGGTTAAAGCAATGGAATTTGGTTCGGATATTTCTTTTACAATTCCCCAATTCAGCGATCGTATGAGTACAGTGGGCAAAACTGCGTAACTAATAAATATAATCAGTACGGCGGTAAAAAAATAAATCATGCAAACTAGATCCTTTCCGGAGGTGTATCACTTATTTTCATTCCCCTTTTATAGTGAGGGTAACCTTAATGTTCAGAGTAAATGTAAGGAAAATTCCATTCATGTCTAAGGGTAGGATGGTTTTATCATATAAAAAATCTGAAGGAAGTCAATGGAGAGGACGGATATTAAAGAGGAAAGCAATGTCCAATTCAATCAAACGTTTGATTGAACTAACAAAACAAGCTGATGATTCAGCCTGTTTTGTTAAATCTATTATTAATCCATCGGTAATGTGTTATGGAGGTTTGGTGGTGCAGGCTTTAGCATAGGCTTGTCCCCCTCAGGCTTTGGATTGCTTACATATTTGTATTCTCCCTGGCCATCCAGAGCAGGGCCCTGTGCCCATCTGCCTGTGCTGCTTTCTTCGCCTGCTGATAGGTTGTAGAGTGTGTAAGAGATATCTGTGCGTTCTTTTTCACGAGGGAAGGTGCTGGGGACGAGCAGGCCTTCTTTTTCTTCAAGCTCCGCAATCGCAGCAGCCCATTGGTTTTGGTGGTAAGCGTCTCTGGCAATCAGAACTGAAAGCAGATCTTTAATGCCCTTATCATCAGTCATTTCATAGAGACGTGCAGCCTGCAGACGGCCCTGGGACTCTGCATTCAAGTTTGAACGGAAGTCTGCTAATAAATTTCCGCTGGCTGTAATATAAGTGCCCATCCAAGGGTTCCCTACACTGTCAGTCGGACGGGCACCAAGTCCGGAGACAATGGCATGCTGCGGGTTCATTCCGCCCATAATCGCTCCAACCACCGGATCCTTTGCTGCTTCTTCCTGCTGATTAACAGGGGCGTCGTCCATTAGTCTGGCAACCATTGTTGCGAGCATTTCCACATGTCCAATTTCTTCAGTCCCAATATCCAGCAGAAGGTCGCGATACTTTTCATTTCCACGAGTTGCCCAGCCCTGAAACATGTACTGCATGGCAACCGTCATTTCACCATATTGGCCGCCGATCAATTCCTGAAGCTTTTTGGCAAAAACGGGATCCGGACGTTCCGGCTTAGCTTCAAATTGCAATTCTTTTACATGAAAAAACATCTAAATTCCTCCTATGCTATAGATTTCCAAATATACACTGTATCTATTGCCCTGAAAAAAGCAGGAAGAAACATGGTTTTAAGAAATTAATATATTACTATTACATTTAAAAAGAAAAAAAGACGTGCGAACACGTCTTTTTAATCAGCTATTTTTTTAACAGTAAATACATGAAATAAGGAGCACCGATCAGCGCAACCATAATGCCAGCTGGCAGGCCGTCAGGATCAACCAGGTTCCGGCCAAGCGTATCGGCGAATAAGAGAAGCCATCCTCCTAAAAGAATAGCAATCGGAATGAAAAGCTGGTTCCGCGGTCCAACAAGCGCTTTAGCCATGTGCGGTGCAATTAAGCCGATAAAGGCGATTCCGCCGGTCACCGACACAGCTGAAGCGGCCAATGCAACGGCTGTAAGCAGGAGGATGATCCGTTCTTTTTCAATGGATACTCCTATCCCGATTGCGACAGGCTCGCTTAAGCTTAATAGATTTAAACGGTTTGCTTTATATAAAGTAAATGGAATCAGCAGAAGAAGCCAGGGGAGGAGTGCCCAAATGAACGGCCAATCTGTTCCCCAGATATTCCCTGATAGCCATTTAGCTATAAAGTCGACTTTCTCTCTTTCTGCTGAAGAAATCAGGACAATCATGACACCGGAAAGCGCCATGGAAAATCCCACCCCGACCAGCACCATCTTTACAGGCTGAAGCCCCTCGCTTTTTTTATAGGAAAAAGCATAGATGAGGATTGCAGTAAGTAAAGCGCCGAAAAATGCGCATAAAGGCAGCATGTATATGAAAGTCCCAGCTTCAATCGGAAAGAACAGAAAGAAAACCGCTATAGCAACCCCGGCACCGGAGTTTATGCCAATGATGCCTGGATCTGCCAGGTCATTGCGTGTAATCCCTTGTAAAATAGCACCGGATAATGCGAGTGCCATGCCGGCCAAGACAGTGATAAATACACGCGGCAGCCGAATGGAGAATAACACAAATTCTTCTTTAAATGTGCCCTGTCCCATAATAGTCGGGATCAATCGGTCATATGAAAGGGAGGCGTAGCCTAATCCCATTCCAATCACAATGGTAACAATAATGAGTGCTGATAAAACAGCCATTAAAATTCGCTGTTTTTTTACTAACTCTGGCTGCATCATGAGAACGCCTTACCTCCCCTATGAACAATAAACAGGAAGAAAGGAAGCCCCATAACAGCGATAATAGCTGCTGCCGGTGTTTCGTAAGGAGCATTGATGGTTCTCCCGAGTGTATCGGCCAGAAGCATAAAAGCAGCTCCTGTCAGGGCAGACATAGGAAGAATAAAACGGTAATCTGTACCTACAATAGCACGGACAATATGAGGCACCATCAGCCCGATAAAAGCCATATTTCCAACGAGTGCCACTGATGCGCCAGCAAGCAGGGTCACTAAGATGAATAGGATGGTCTTAATTTGAGATGTATTCTGCCCCAGGCCTACTGCCACTTCCTCATTTAAGCTTAAGATAGTCAGCTGCTTGGACAGAAAAAGCGAAACAAGAATGCCAATGGAAATAACCGGGACAATTACTTGCAGCTGGCTCCAGGATGTGCCGATGATTCCGCCTGCCGTCCACATGCTGACATCTTTTGAAATTTTAAAATAGATGCCGACTCCTTCGGCTATTGCGAAAAGGAAGGCGGAAACCGCGGCACCGGCCAATACGATACGAATTGGAGAAAACCCTCCTTTTTTCATGGCGCCAATGCCGAAAACCAGCCCAGCTCCGACCGCTGCACCGATAAAACAGGCGAAGAGAATCCCTATGTAATTTGCTGAAGGAATGAGCACAAGAGTTAATGCAAGTGCGGCATTTGCTCCAGCCGTTAATCCGAGTAAGCCTGGGTCTGCAAGAGGGTTTCTTGTCATTCCCTGCATAATGGCCCCGGAAATGCTAAGTGCAGCTCCAACGAAGACCGCAGCAATTTCACGCGGCAGCCGGATTTCACGAATAATCGAAATTTTTTCTCCAGAAGCATTGGAAGCAAGCGCCAGCCAAACATCTCTGACCGTGACATCCGCAGCTCCAAACACACACGCAGCCACAAACATGCCTGCAAAGATAACAAAGCCTGCGGCGAGTTTATAGATAAATGGAATGAAGGGTTGAGCATCTTTTGTCATTGTACTCTCATCTTTCTTTATGGAATCAGAACTGCCTTAAACTTCGAAAACTGTCTAGTTCCAGCTGACAGGCGGGAGCCTTGCGCTGTTCTTATAATAACAGAATTGATAAGGCGCTTCCGCTTTTCTAAATAGGAAAGAGGAATTCCTCAAAATAAGAATCCCTCCTGCATTATTACTTTCCTAAAAATGATTCTTTAAAGAACTCCAGCTGTGCATCAAGTGTGATAGGATCACTGAAGGAAGCACCATTGCCTTCCATTTCAAAGACGCGGTTATTTTTTACAGCAGGGATATTTTTGTACGTATTCGTTTCCTGGAACGAATGGTCAGCGTCAGAGTATTTGCTCAGAATAATGTAATCTCCGGAATATTCAGGAAGAACTTCTGTGGAAATAGCGTAATAACCATCTTTAAGAGCCATTTCCTTCACTTTTTCAGGCATTTTTAAGTCCATTGCCTGGTACAGGATTTCAGTTCCGCGTGCCCAGTTATCGCCAAACACATAAAGCTGTTTATCAAAGATTTCAAAAACAGAAACGGTTGCATCTTCGCCAATTTTCGCACGGATGTCTTCACCAGCTGCTTCAGCACGCTGTTTAAAGTCTGCTACCCATTTCTTTGCTTCTTCTTCTTTATTAAGAAGCTTGCCGATTTCCTCATGCTGTGACAGATAATCTAATTTACCCCATGTATAAGTTACTGTTGGTGCAATTTCCTTAAGTTTATCGTAGTTTTTTACAGTAGATAATGCAATGATCAGGTCTGGTTCTAATTCTATTATTTTTTCAAGGTTATCTTCAGATACTTCTTCAGCATCTTTCAATTCTTCTTCAAAACGGGGGTTATTCTTGGACCATGTGTCCACACCGACGATATTTACACCTAATTGCATTACATTTCCTGTAAACCCGGAAAGGAGGACGACTCTCTTAGGATCAGCCGGTACTTCAACCGGCCCGGTTTCAGATTCATAAGTAAAGGTGCCTGATTTTTTATCTTCTTTTGGTTCTGCTTCTTTTGATTCTCCTTGCTCTGTATTGCCGCAGGCGCTAATAAGCAGAAGCAGCAAGATCATAAACGGGATCAATAGTTTCTTCATGTTGATTTTCTCCTTTTAGTAAATTATAAGTAATACACATTGGCTTGTTTGTGCGGGGATCGCGTCCGATGACTGCATCAATATTGAACACTTTCCTTAAGACATCTTGTGTAATGACTTCCTCATAGCTTCCTGATTTAACAATTTCACCATCTTTTAATGCAACGATATGGTCAGCAAAACGGGCTGCCTGGTTTAAATCATGAAGGACCATTACAATGGTGCGTTCCTGTTCCTGGTTCAGCTTTTGGAGAAGCTCAAGAACCTCAAGCTGATGGGCCATATCCAAGTAAGTGGTTGGTTCATCAAGGAAAATGATGTCTGTTTCCTGAGCAAGAGCCATTGCGATCCAGACCCTCTGTCGCTGGCCGCCGGAAAGGGCATCAACCGGACGAAATTTGAAATCCTTGATCCCAGTAACGTCAAGAGCCCAATCAATGACTTCATAGTCCCTTTTCGTTAATCTGCCAAATCCTTTCTGATAAGGAAAGCGACCGTATGAGACCAGTTCGCCCACTGTTAAACCGCTTGCACTTTCGGGTGTTTGCGGCAAAATCGCCATTTTCTTGGCGAGGATCTTTGTATTTTCCTTAGAAATGTTCTCGCCGTCCAAAATGACAGTGCCTGATTGATGAGAAATGATTCGTGTAATCGCTTTTAAAAGGGTTGATTTTCCGCAGCCATTCGGGCCGATGATTGTCGTGATCTTCTTATCGGGAATCTGGACACTTAGGTCTTTTACAATCAAGCGTTCACTATATCCAATGTTCAAGCCATCTGTATATAGGCGGACCATTATGTAACCTCCGTTTAGTTGAGAATATATTTTAGTGATAATGATTATCAGTATCGGTTCTTTTTTACTATAAGTCTATCTGATTTTTATGTCAATAGTATTTTAAAGGAAAAGTATTCAGAAAAAATTTCATTGTCAAAGGAGTAGAAAGGTCGTATAGTTGAAATGAGAATGATAATCAATAGTAATTGGTTATAGGAGTGAACGGAAAATGAAAAATGCTGAAGTGTTTGATGTGACGGTTATTGGAGGCGGACCTGCGGGTCTTTATTCCACTTTCTACAGCGGATTAAGGAAAATGAAAACAAAGCTGATTGAGTTTCAGCCAATGCTTGGCGGTAAAATTCATGTATATCCGGAGAAAATGATCTGGGATGTGGGCGGCCTGATCCCGACACCAGGGGCAAAACTGATTGAACAGCTGGTGGAGCAGGGACTAACGTTTAATCCAACGGTTGTTCTTAATGAAAAGGTAGAATCCATTGCCAAAAATGAAGATGGTCTATTTGTCTTAAAAGGCTCTTCTGGAGAAGAACACTATTCGAAAACCGTCATTGTCGCTGTTGGAAGCGGAATTTTAAAGCCGCAAAAACTGAAGATAGAAGGGGCAGAGCGTTTTGAAGTTTCCAATCTGAATTATACGGTCAAATCGCTTAAACATTTTAAAGATAAGACTGTAATTGTTTCCGGCGGAGGAAATTCTGCAGTAGACTGGGCAAATGAATTGGAAGCCGTTGCCAAGCAGGTATACATCACATGCAGGAGAGATGCTTTGACTGGGCATGAAGCACAGGTTTCACAGCTTATGAATAGCTCGGTTATCTGCATTAACCATACGTCCATCACAAAATTAATTGCCGGCGGAAATCATGAGGAAATTGAACAGGTGGAATTGACGAATAATGAAACAGGGGAAGTTTCTTATCTGCAGATTGATGAAGTAGTAATTAATCATGGCTATGAACAGGATACGGAACTCTTAAAAAATAGCAATCTGAATATTGAAATGCTCGAAGATTTCTATATTGCAGGCAATGCTAACAGCGAAACGTCGGTTGAAGGGCTATATGCTGCAGGGGACATCCTTAAGCATGACGGCAAACTTCACTTAATTGCCGGGGCATTCCAGGATGCTGCCAATGCAGTAAACAAAGCGAAGCAGTATATTGAACCGGATGCTGCCGCAGCTGCGATGGTTTCTTCCCATAATGATGTCTTTAAAAAACGGAATCGGGAATTGGTGAAGCAGCTTGTGCACTAGGGTAAAAACTAAGCGCACATAAATTTTTTTATCCGCACATAAAACTGGGTAATGCACACAGAAAAAATTTTATCCGGACATAAAATAAGTCTATCCGCACTTAAACTGAAAAAATGCCTGGAATTAAGGCGGAATATCAGCGAAAAACCGGCCCACACGATGTGGACCGGTTTTTTTTACGTACTGATCTTTTCTTTTACCTGAATTTCTGTCCTAATTTGCCTGAATTTAGCAAAGAATGCTGCCGTCATGATCAGCGACAGTATTCCAAAGATCACGACCATTAACTGAAGGCCGACTGCATCCAGCAGGAATCCAGTCAGAAGCAGGACAATCTGAAAAGTTACACGGTCAAGCATGTTTCGGAAGGAGAAGAATCTTCCGTGAAATTCCTTGGGCACTCTTGTTTGGAAAATGGTGGCGGCAGTCGGGAAGAAACAGCCGACCGCAAATCCAAAAATAAAGAAAGCCAAGATGGATAGAACAGGCACATCTGCAAAGTACAGAAGCAGCTGTGATAGTCCGATGATGAAGGAGAAGAAAAACAGGATCGCATAAGGCGAACGTTTTTGGCTGAGTTGTTTGACAATGAATGCGCCAAGCATGAAGCCGAGTCCTTCTGCCGTATAGATTAAGCCTTTAATGGATGAGCTGTCTTGAAGCTCACTGATATTAATGACCATTAAGTTAAATCCGCCAAGGAACAGAAGCGGAACCAAGGTAAGGATCAATGTCATAAACACAATGGGCAGACCTTGAATAATTGGGAATACTTCCTTGAATCCTCCGCCGCCCGCTGATTTTCTTCCTGTGCTTTCCTTTGAGAAGGATTCTTCAAAATCCATAAAAAAGGTGATTATAAAGAGAATCAGATAGGCGACAAGCGAAGCGATGTAAAGCATTGATAATGGCAAGATAACTAACAAAACGCCAGCTAAAGCAGTACCTAATATTCTGGAAAGAGTGGACACATTCATATGGACTCCATTCAGCTGCAGCAGGTCCTTATCTTCCACAACCAGCGGGATGGCAGCCTGCAGAGCTGGAAAATAGAAGGCTGCTGAGATTTGCAGGAATACCAGAAAAATAACCATCCACCAGACTGACCCGATTTGTATGGCAATTAACATAAAAACAACGCTCAATGCCCGGGCGAAGCCAGAAGCCAGCATGACCGTTTTCTTGCTGATTTGGTCAGTTATTCTTCCTGCCCAGGGTCCCACAGCAATCCCTGCCAGCAATCCGCCAGCCAAAATAAGCGACTTTAGAAAATCTGAGGGAACCTTTTCCTGCATAAATTCTAGATTCCCTATTATACCGAGCCACAAGCCCAGCCCTGCTATAAACTCCCCGGTTAATAAAATCCATACATTTTTATTTTTCCACATACTTAGGCCCCGTTTTCTGATTAATTCGATAATCTAAAGATACTATAAACCAAGGAAATAATGAATCTATTTTTTAAGATAGTTGAAAATGAAAATCGTTATCAATTATAATAACAGAAAAGAAGCAGGGGAGGAACAGATATGTTTATTCAATTAAAAACAATTATGGTGAAAGAAGGCCATTCAAATAAGTTAATCGAGCGCTTTGCAGGGGAAGGAATAATCGAAGAGAAGCCCGGATTTATTGATTTGAATGTTTTAAAGAAGAAACAGCGCAGCGGGGACGAAGAAGTTGCCGTCATGATTCGCTGGGAATCGGAAGAAGCCTGGAAGGCGTGGGAAACAAGTGATGTACATATTGCTGGGCACAAAGCAAACCGCGGCAAGCCGAAGCCGGAATATATTATTGATAGCCGTCAGGATGTCTATCATTCATTGGGCCAGAAGCAATACCGTGAGCCAGCTGAAATTAAATAAAGTGCGATGCCCATTCATAAAGGGATTTTTGAATGGGCATTTTTTTTATGTGTTTGCTATCTATTAAGCTTTCAGTCCCGTGCCTTTCCGGGTGCAGCAGGGAGGGCATAGGTTTCATTATTTGAAGGAGCGGTAGATTACAGGATGTTCTTAAGAGACTTCGAATTTGATGGAAATGGATGCTTCTCTGGAATGGTTTGGACCAAATGTGAAAGACATACTGACAAAGGACAGCAATGAAATTATGAGAGTTTTTGAGTCTGAGAAAGCCTTATACCAGACAGAAAAAAGTCAATCAAACGTTTGATTGATTTAGGTTGCAGTATGATTTCCCCTTAAATGAAAAGACACAGGGATAGTATCCTGCATCTCGTAAATTACATGGAAGAGAACAATCAAAAAAAGCTTTAAGGATGTCTTAATCACCTTAAGGCTTTTTCGATTGCTTCTGCTGCTGATTCTATGTGGCGGAAATTTTTCTTTATATTTGTTTCTGTGTAGGTAATTTCAAAAGAATGATTGTTTTTCAAGTAACATACAGATAAAACCTGCTGTTTGTCATTTGAAAAGGTCTGAGTGATTTCAGAGTCACAATAATATTTCAATGTTTCAAGCATGTTAAGTGTGTGATCTATTGACATAGTCTTTAGCCTCCTTTTGGATTGGCATGACTAACTGAGATCTTAATTCCATTATAAGGAATCCACCATCATGTTTATATGGATAATTTGTCACATTTTATCATAAGATTCGGTTTTAAAGGGGCTGGAATCAAGATCAGCAGTAAAATGGCCAGTCTTTGATAGACTGGCCACTTCTTATGCAAGCTGCTGCTCGGCAAATTCACGATATAGATCATGTGATTGTGTCAATTCGGAATGTGTGCCAATGCCTGTGACCTGTCCTTTTTCAATGAAAACAATTTGGTCTGCGTCAACAATTGTGGAAAGGCGGTGGGCGATGACGAAAGTTGTCCGGCCTTCCATTAGGCGGGTAAGGGCCTGCTGGACGATGCCTTCAGATTGGCTGTCAAGGCTGGCGGTAGCTTCGTCCATCATCAATATTTTAGGGTCGCGCAGGAAAGCCCGCGCTATAGCAATACGCTGCCGTTGTCCTCCGGAAAGCTTCACCCCCCGCTCACCAACTTCTGTGTCAAGCCCCTTCGGAAAATCAGCGATGAATTGGTCAGCGTATGCCATTTTCGCAACTTCCCATAATTTCTCATCTGCAATGCTTTTGGAATTTTCCAGCCCATAGCATAAATTCTCACGGATCGTACCTGCCATCATGGCACTTTCCTGTGAAACATAGCCAATTTGGCTGCGCCAGGATTTAAGGGATATCTGCCGGATGGGTGTATCGCCAATTTTAATTTCACCATTAGTTGGCTCGTAAAATCGTTCAAGCAAACCAAACAGAGTGGTTTTTCCGCTTCCGCTTGGACCTGCCAGTGCAATCATCTGACCTGGCTGGGCTTCCAGTGAGATATTTTCCAGAACACTCTCTTCTGCGCTATAGGAGAATGAGACGTTATCGATTAAAATCGGTTTGCTGCTGATATCCAATTCGATGCCGTCTTGCCCATCTTCTAATGGCTCCTCCAAAATTTCTATGATCCGCTCTGTGGCGCCTTTTGCTTTTTGCAGCTGAGTAAAAAACATCGCAAATGAGGTGATTGGCATAATAATCTGGAATAAGTACAGCAAAAAGGCTACAAGAGAACCCGTTGACATCGTTCCGCTGGCCACACGCATGCCTCCATAGGCGATGATCATGACAATAACAACCATCATAATCAGGTACATAGTCGGGCCAATCATTGCAAAAATGCGGGCTTCCCGCAAACCGAAGCCAAGCAGTTTGTCGATGCCATCCAATCCTTTTTCTTCTTCATTTTGTTCTGCGGTAGAAGACTTCATTAAGCGGATTTCACCAAGTGTTTGGGTAATGTTTCCGGTAAAGATGGCAGTTTCATCTTGAAGTCCCCGAGATATTTTTGCCATCTTTCGGCCGAGTGGAATCATGATTGCCAGTGTAATAGGAACAGAAGTGAGCATGAGCAGTGTCATTTTCCAGTCCATCACAAGCAGGATAATAATTGCACCGATAATACTGATAATCCCGGTAATAAATTGTGGAAAGTGATTGGTAATCAGCTCCCTGACAATGCTAGTATCATTAACTACGCGGCTGACTGTCCGGCCGCTGGATTGCTTATCAAAATAACTGACCGGCAGCCTTATGAGCTTCATCCACATCCGGTCCCGAAGCCGTGCCACCACTTTTTGGCCTACATAGCTGAGCAGGTAGATGGAGATTCCGCTGATGATGGCCTGGACGATAAAGGCTGCCCCAATTCCGATTATGAGCGGAACGCTTAAAGATTCAACAGAAAAACCGTCCACCAGATTTTTGGTCAGCAGCGGTACGAGAAGGCCAGTTAAGGTGGTTAAAATGCTGGCTGTTAAACCAATGATGAGGGCAGTCTTTGGAATTTTTGTTGATAGTATGAGTGAAATGAATGGTTTAAGGCTGGTTTGGTGTTTTTCCATGTTTTGAGGCTCCTGTTACAATTATTAAAAATCAATGGCGAAAAATACTGACTAATATTTATAAGTGAATTTTCCATTATCGCCCTAAAGTTTATTATGTATTCTTTCAGAGCAAAAGGAAAATTTAACGAACTTTCTCCAGAAAGAAAAAGTATATAAATTGTTTGAAAATTTAAATTAGTATGCTAAACTAGGTTTAGGTTTAAAATTTGAAACCTGGTTTATTATAATAAACCATTTAGAGGTGAAGATATTCATGAAAGAAAAATATTGGGTTCCAGCGTTAGAAAAGGCAAATAACATTTTAGCTCTCATTGGCGAGCGTCCCAATCAATTGCGCCTGATCGACATATCCAAACAGCTGGGTATTAATAAGAGCTCTTTATTCTCCTTGTTAAATACATTAGATACCCTGCGTTGGATTGTGAAGGAGGAAGGCGATACATATTCACTTGGACCTGCATTGGGTGCGCTAAGTGCCGCGTACTTTAAGCAGTTCAATATATTGCAGTCCTTTTATAAGGAAGCTAGCGTGTCTGTTTCAAAAATAAATGAGCATATCCAGCTGGGAATGTTAGAGAAAGGAAACGTTGTTTATTTAGGAAAAATGGAAGGGGATTCAAGAGTCCGGCTTGTAACAGATCCCGGCATGCGTTTCCCGGCATATGCCTCTGCGATCGGTAAAATTCAGCTGACTCAATATGACAAAAATGAGCTAGAGGAGATATTTCCAAACAGCAAATTTGAGAAGAAGACACCTTTTACAATCTCCAATATCGACGATCTCTATGAAAACGTCAATGCAGCAAAGAAGAATGGTTATGCAATCGAGAACCAGGAAGCCTCGTTAGGGTTTCATTGTGTGGCTGCGCCGGTCTATAACTACGAAAACAATATTATTGCAGGAGTCAGTTTTACAATGATGACGAATAGCTGGGAGCAGAAAAAGGATGCAGCGAAGGATGAAATATTAAACCTCGCAAACCGGTTATCCCAATATGCCGGTTATACGGGCAAGCAGAAACAGATTATTGAATAAATCTTAAAAAGGAGCGGAGAAAGGATGCAAATTGAAATCAAAGAGAAAGTCTATCAAAATTTTATTAATAAAGAATGGGTAGAGTCAGGAACGAAGGAATCGATCAAAAGTTTTAATCCGGCAAATAAAGATGAGGTAGTAGGGATCGTACAGAATTCCTCCCGTGAAGATCTCGAGCATGCAGTTCAGGCAGCACATAATGCGAAAAAAGCGTGGCGAAGGCTTGGCCAGGCAGCACGAGGGCAGTTCTTATACAAAGCAGCTAACATATTGGAAGCAAACTTGAATGATATAGCAGAAACATTGACAAGAGAAATGGGTAAAACGCTTCCTGAAGCCAAAGGGGAGACTGCCAGAGGGATTGCAATCCTTCGTTATTATGCAGGAGAAGGGATGAGAAAGGAAGGAGATGTCATTCCATCAACAGATAAAGATGCTCTCATGTTCACTAAAAGGGCGCCATTGGGTGTGACAGGCATTATTACTCCTTGGAATTTTCCTGTAGCCATTCCTATTTGGAAAATAGCCCCTGCTTTAGTTTACGGAAACACAGTTGTGTTCAAACCTGCTTCCGAAGCGGCTGTAACTGCGGCGAAGGTAGTGGAGTGTTTTGCTAGAGCCGGGCTTCCGGCAGGAGTTCTTAATTTTATTACTGGGTCAGGCTCTGTTATTGGTCAGGCTCTTATTGATCATAAACTGCTAAATGCTATTTCCTTTACAGGGTCTGAATCCGTAGGGGAAGGGGTTGCTAAATCAGCAGCGGCCCGCGGAATCAAATTCCAGCTGGAAATGGGGGGGAAGAACCCAGTTATTGTTGCAAAAGATGCTGATTTAGATGCAGCTGTTGAAGCGGTAATCAGCGGCGGATTTCGTTCTACTGGTCAGAAATGTACAGCTTCCAGCCGTGTAATTGTTGAATCGGATGTATACGATGACTTTAAAGAAAAGTTAGTTGCAGAAACAAAAAAGATAACCGTAGGCGATGGCTTGCAGGAGGGAATCTGGATGGGACCTTGTGCAAGCGAAAGTCAGTTTAATACAGTAAAGAAATATATTGAGCTGGCAAAGAGTGAGGGTGCTTCACTAGTATACGGAGGAGAAGCTTTGACCAGAGGAGAGCTTAAAAAAGGATATTTTATTTCTCCGGCTATTTTTGAAGATGTAAAGTCTGAGATGACAATCGCACAGGAAGAAATCTTTGGTCCAGTTATTGCTCTTATAAAAGCAATTAATTTAGAAGAAGCAATCGCAATTGCCAATGATACAAAGTATGGCTTAAGTGCATCCATCTTTACTTCCAATATTAGCTCATTCCTTGAATTTATTGATGAGATTGAAGCAGGCCTTGTCCGCATCAATGCTGAAAGTGCTGGAGTAGAGCTTCAGGCCCCGTTTGGAGGGATGAAAGCATCGAGTACAGGATCCCGTGAACAGGGAGAAGCAGCAAAGGAGTTCTTTACTGCTATTAAAACCGTATTTATAAAAGGATAATGCGGGTAAAGCCAGGGGGGGTTTTGTCCCTGCTTTGCCATCTCAAATGACAAGGGTTGATTGGAGGGAAGAGTGAATGCGGTTTCATGGAATCATACCACCGGTTGTTACATTATTCGATGAAGAAGGAAACCTGGATTTGGACTTAAACAAAAGATATCTCGATGAGTTAATTAACGAGGGTGTGCATGGCATTTTATTAATGGGCAGCACAGGTGAATTTACCTCGTTAACCATGGAGGAGCGGAAATTATATGTAAAAGAAATGACTAAGTATATAAATCAGCGGGTTCCTGTTTTGGTGGGAATAGGCCATACGGCGTTATGCGAAGTGCTTAATTTGTGCACTTTTGCTGAGGAACAGGGAGCCGATGCAGTACTTGCAGTCAACCCGTACTATTGGCCGCTTTCAGAAGAACAGCTATATGGTTTTTATGGAGCTATTGCTGAAAATACATCCCTGCCAGTCATTTTATATAATATCCCTTCTCTTAGCGGACAATCGCTTTCGGCAGACCTTGTAAAAAAATTATCGATAGATTACCAGAATATATGCGGGATTAAGGAAACTATAAGTGACTTCGGGCACATTCGCCAGATGATCAAGGAAGTAACAAAGGTCCGAAGCGACTTTATGGTTTTTACCGCATTTGATGAGCATTTATTGCCGGGCCAAATGATTGGAACGGCAGGGAGCATAAATGGAACAGCCAGCTTTGCTCCTGAAATTTCAGTCAATTTATATGAAGAATACCGGAATGGCAATCTGGCAAAGGCAGTACAGCAGCACCGAAAATTATCACATTTAATGGATATTTACACGCTCTGCCCATCATTTTTTATTGCAGTGAAAGAAGCGGTGCACCAAAGGTGGTTTCATGTTAATGCAGGCAACCGCCCTCCGTTTGATGTATATCCTAAGGAACTGTCAGATAAGGTAGCAGCACTCATACAAACTATTGAAATGAAAGTAGGGTCAAATAATGAAAGAATCTAGAGAATTACTTGAAAAACTAGGTTATCCATCTACAGACTTATCGGAACTGCCTTGTTCTAACAAAACATTTCCAGATGGTGCACAGTACAGAATTGAACTGCCGAGTGTCGAAGGCCCGGCTGCCTTAAAAGAAACGTTAAAAGAAATTGATCGTTATGGCCTGACCGTTCACCGCATATCCCAAGGTAGCGGAATCATGCTGCAAACAGATGAAGAAATTCTGGAAATGTGCAGCCTGACTGCAGAAAGAGGAATAGAGCTCAGCTTATTTGTCGGACCGAGGGGAACCTGGGATATCAGTTCAGGTCCATTAACTAGTGGCGGCAAGGCTCAAGCTTTGCGCCATGAAGGAGCGGACCAGCTTGTCTATGCAATGGAAGACTTAAAAAGGGGTGCCCGATTAGGACTAAGAGGTGCATTGGTAGCGGATGAGGGCCTGCTGTTAATGACAAAAGAAATGAAAAAAGCAGGGCAGCTTCCTGAGAATTTTGTCGTGAAAGTATCAGTGCAAATGGGCTCAGCTAACCCGGTTTCCATTAAACTTATGCAAGACCTGGGGGCAGGAACCTATAACGTTCCTACAGCACTGACCCTGCCAAAACTAGCCTCAATCCGCCAGGCAATTGATATTCCAATTGATTTATATGTTGAGGTTCCAGACAACTTTGGCGGTTTTCTCCGATACTATGAAATTCCGGAAATTATCCGTGTGTTAGCACCCGTGTACATTAAATTTGGTCTTCGTAATCACCCGGATGTGTATCCTTCCGGTAAGCAGTGGGAAGCTACAAATATTTCTCTTGTACAAGAACGGGTACGCCGGGCGGCTATCGGTGTTCAGATGATTGAACGCTATTATCCTGAAGCCAAAACTTCAAAACTAGGCGCTGAAGGACTGGGAATTGCAAAGATTATCACTGCAGCTGCAGCAAATTAAAAGAAGGAGTGAAGGTTTAAATGAAACTTGCCGCTTTTCGAATCAACTCAGAGACACGTACTGGTGTTTTAAAAGAAAACCATATAATAGATTTAAATGCCTTAGAAACCAAGATTGATAGTTCCTCAGGATTGAAAATTCCGAGGGATTTAAAGCAGATTATTGAACAAAGCGATAGCATTCTTCCTTCTATCCAGGCACTGCTTGAGCAAAATGAACTGGGACTGGATGACAGGGATGTATCATTGCCCCTTTCAGATGTGGAAATACTTGCTCCTATTACACAGCCCGAAAAAATCATTTGTGTCGGTTTAAACTACCTTGACCATTGCATAGAAACAGGATTGGAACCGCCAGTATCACCAGTTATTTTTTCAAAATATGCAAATGCCATCATCGGGGAAGGGGATGCCATCGAACTTCCTGTCAACTCCAGCCAGGTGGACTTTGAAGCGGAATTGGCAATCGTTATTGGGAAGGAAGCAAAATGTGTTTCTGAAGAAGAGGCAGAGGATTACATCTTTGGCTATACCATTATGAATGATGTGAGTGCCAGGGATCTTCAATTTGCTGATGGCCAATGGTCGCGGGGGAAATCGGCAGATACATTTGCACCGATAGGACCTGTTGTTGTAACAAAAGATGAAGCAGGAGATCCTCATAATCTGGATATCTCTTTACGTTTGAATAATGAGATTATGCAAGACTCCAATACTAAAAATCTGATCTTTAAAATTCCTTATATTGTCTCTTTTCTCTCTCAATCGATGACCTTAAAGCCAGGGGATTTAATTGCAACAGGTACACCACCAGGCGTAGGAATGGGGAGAGATCCGAAAGTGTGGCTAAAAGATGGGGATCAGATATCCATTACAATAGAGAACATCGGAACTTTATCTAACATAATAGAAAAACATAACTCTTTTGACAAACAGAACAACTACGAAAATCCACAGCCAGCCTCTAAGTAATTCTTTCACCTTTGTTTGCAGAATTCATTTAGCAATCATATTTAAAAAGGTTCACTTCAAACTTCATGAAACATAACACACTCAACTTTAGAATCACTATTTTAAAACATATTGTAAACGGTTTCAAATATTGAAATCACATTTTTAATATGAATAAGGAGAGTGTTAAGATGCAAATCAAGAAGAAAATTGACAAAGTTCCAGGCGGGCTGATGGTTGTGCCATTATTATTAGGAGCCTTATTAAATACAATTGATCAGCTCCATCTTCCTTTTATTATGGATTTGCTCAAAGGTTTAGGAGTAGCACCTACTCCGGACGGAAACTATGAATTTTTGAAAATAGGGGGCTTCACGCAGGCATTGTTTAAAGATGGTGCGTTAACCCTATGTGCTTTATTCCTGTTCTGTGCAGGAAGCCAGATGAATCTCCGGGTAGGAGGAAAAGCTTTAAAAAAGGGTGTTCTCTTAACAACATCGAAGTATTTGGCTGGTTTTTTCATCGGAATGCTTTGGGGGGTAATGTCAGATCCGGTGAATGGGTTCCTTGGTTTATCAACCATGGCGATCATCGCGGCGATGACAAATGGCAATGGCGGGATGTTTGCAGCGTTGACCGGGCAGTATGGGAATCGTTCGGATGTAGGAGCGACAGCCGTTCTCTCTCTGAACGATGGACCGTTTTTCACATTAATGGCTTTAGGATTAATGGGAGCTAACTTCCCGCTTATTGCCTTTATTGCAGTTCTGCTGCCAATTTTAATTGGAATGATTTTAGGGAACCTCGACCAGGAGATCCGAAATTTCCTGGCAGCCGGTGAAACACTTGTTATTCCTTTCTTTGCCTTCGCATTAGGTGCGGGCATGAATCTGGCAAGCTTCTTTAACCCGGAAGTTGTAGGAGCTGGAATTGTCCTGGCGTTAATGACAGTAATCATTTCAGGGGGAGTAATGGCACTTACATTCAAGCTTTTCCGGGAGAAAAGCTATATCGCTCCATGGGCTGAGGCTTCCACTGCCGGCAATGCAGTAGCAACGCCAGCTGCCATTGCGGCTGCTGCATCGGTTGCAGCTGGATCTGGTTTAATGACAGCAGCCGAGGCTCAGGTATATCAGAATTTAGTGGCTGTTGCTTCTGCTCAAATTTCAATTGCGACTATTAGTACGGCATTGCTTGTTCCAATCGCTGTAATTCTAGCAGATAAGTATCAAAAGAAAAAAGGCATTGATGGAAAAGTGGAATCATTTGAAGGGAACCAAAAAGCAAAACAAGATCCAGCAATTGAAGATGCTGCTGTTTAAAATTTTTGTAATTTTTATTTAATTATTGTAAGTGGAAGGGGAGTTTGGAGTTGGAATATTCTTTTGAAGGTTTTATCAGAGAAGATGGAACTGTAGGAATTAGAAATCACATTGGCATTATTTGTTCGGTTGTTTGTTCCAGTGTCGTAGCCAAAGAAATCTCGGTTAAGGTTCCCGGTACGGTTCCGTTCGTTCATGGCAATGGCTGTGCGCAGCTTGGAGATGATTTTAAAGTAACTAAGAATATGCTCGTTGGCATCTCCTCAAATCCGAATTTGCACTCAGCCCTTCTTGTCGGATTGGGCTGTGAAACAAATCAAATCAGCGGGCTGCTTGAAAGCATACCGGAAACGAAGCCTGTAAAAGGTATAGGAATTCAGCAGATGGCAGGAGGAGAAAACACAATTAAAAAAGGTGTGGAAATAGCTGAGCAATGGGCAAGAGAAGCTGCAGGCCAAGAGCGTCAGCGTATGCCGCTATCCTCACTGACTGTGGGAATTTTAACAGATGACCTTGATGAAGACTCTTTATTTAAGGTTGCGCCAGTAATAGGAGAAGCTGTTGACAGATTGGTCCATAATGGGGCCAATGTCATCATGGGCCTCTCTAAAACTTTAGAGCCATCAGGGGGACTTCTGTCAGAACGGTCCGCAAGCGAAGAAGTGAAAAATAGACTGAGGATAATGGGTGAAGGGCTACAGCGGAAACGCTGGAAAGAGATAAGCACTGAATCCCCTGCTAATCAGGGATATTCTAAAAAGGAAAGGTCAAAAGCAGTCCTGGAAGCAGAGATGACAGGCACCAGCCCGATTAAGAGTTTGCTTGGATATAGTGAAATCCCTGCCGAAAGTGGCTTGCATCTGATCACTGTTCCGGGAAATATTGTTGAGGCTTTGTCAAATATGGCATCAAGCGGATGCCATATAGTCATGATTGTCAGCAGCAGGGGTGTACTTACCGGTTCAGCCGCTTTGCCATGTATGACGATAACACCTAAAAATCAAGATGATTATTTTGACGAGCTCGTTGATTATAGGGTCAGCGAAAGAGAGGTTTCCGATCATGCAGACGCTCTTATAGCTGAGCTTCTGGAAATCTGCTCGGGAAAACAAACAAGCTTGGAAAAAATGGAGTTAGGGGAATTCTCTATTCCTCATATAGGAACAACGTTTTAATACCAGGAATGGAGGTAGCATGATGAGCCAAAAATACAATGCGATCAAGCTGGACAGAAAAGACAATGTAGCAGTTGCACTCAGAAGCATAAAGCCGGGCGAATTCCTGGCAGTACAGGGCGAAAATGAAGCAATCGAAATCAAAGAGAATATCCCGTATGGTCATAAGATTGCCGCCATAAATATCCCTAAAGACAGCAAGATCATTAAATATGGGGAATGCATGGGAATCTCAACGGAAGAAATTAATCCGGGTTACCATGTTCACGTTTCCAATGTCCGCGGATTAAAAGAAGAGGAACGATTGAGTGCTCTTATGGAGGTGCATCAGCGATGAAAACATTTGAAGGATATCGCCGGCCAAACGGGAGTATCGGCGTAAGAAATCATGTAATCGTTATTAATACGGTTGGCGAATTGGCTGGTCTTACGAAGAGAATGGCCCAGCTTGTGCCGGGAGTCATACCAGTGGCGCATCAAGCGGGTAAAGCCCAATATCCCGAGGATTTAGAACAGACGATCCGAACTCTTAGAGGGACAGCTGGCCATCCAAATGTGAGCGCAGCACTTTTTTTAGGGATGGGTAAGGGTGATCCTGCTGAAGAAATTGTTTCAGCGCTGAAGAATGATGGCCACTATGTACATGCGATTACTTTTCAGAAGGGCCAGTCAATATCGGATGTCCTTAAGGAAGGCAAACTTTGGCTTGAAATGGCATTGGGAAGAAGCAGGAATGAACAAAAAGAAACAGCTGATATAACAGAATTAACGATTGGCCTCGAATGCGGCGGATCTGATGCCTGGTCCGGAATCACTGCAAACCCTGCAATCGGGGTTTGCTCGGATGCGGTTGTTAGAGATGGAGGCACTAGTATTTTAGCGGAAACTACAGAAGCAATTGGAGCGGAGCATATATTAGCCAATCGCGCTATAAATTCAGGAGTCGGAGAGAAATTCCTTAAAATCGTAAAGGACTATGAAATGAGAATCAGGGATACAGGAGAAGATATCAGATCCGCAAATCCTACCCCAGGAAATATGGCAGGCGGCTTAACAACTCTTGAAGAAAAATCATTGGGGTGTATTAAAAAAGGCGGAAATTCTCCTTTAATGGAAGTAGTAGCATATGCTCAAAGGCCCGCCCAAAAGGGTTTTATCTTTATGGATACACCTGGCTATGATGTGGAATCGGTAGCAGGGCTTGCTGCAGGAGGAGCGCAAATTGTGCTATTCTCCACAGGAAAAGGCTCTCCAACAGGTTCGCCGATCGTGCCGGTGATGAAAATTGGAACAAATCCAAAACTGTACGATATCATGTCTGAACATATCGATGTGAATGCAGGGAAAATCATTGATGGTTTGAATACTATTGAAGAAATCGGAGAAGAAATCTATCAAAAGGTAATGGAAGCAGCAAATGGAATACACACAGCAGCAGAAAAACATAAAAACCAGGAATTTGCGATTTGGAGATTGGCGGAAACGATTTAGTAACCGCAAATAAAAGTAAAAGATTTATTTTTAAATAGCCAGTTTTTGCTGCAGAATTATTATTGCAGCAAGAGCTGGCTTTTGTGTGTTTTTTTGGGGGAGAAGATTTGAGACCATTTGCCTCAATTTGAATAGGATGTGTTAAAAACCCAAAAAGGATGGATAGCCGTGGCAATCAACTTTCCGGTAGGCATCAAAACGATGACAATCAGGACCGGGCCCACCAAAGTCGTTTATTATCCCCGTGTGACAGGAATGCAAAATAAGCAGCTGCAGCATGTTATCAACAGTACCATTGTCCGAGAAAACCAGCAGCTCATTAACGAGCAGACAGGCAATATGGATACAACCGTGGTTGATTTGTATGGATACTATGAGATTAAAAGTAATCAGCGAGACGTCCTGAGCTTGTCTTTATCCAATTACGTGTATCATTATCATGCGGCACATGGTATGACAGTTATAAAATCTCTGACGTTTGATCTGCAAAAGGGGAAGCAGGTTTCCTTAAAGGATTTATTTAAGCCGGGCAGTAATTATGTAAAACGCCTGTCTGAGCTGATCTCAGTTCAAATTAAACAGCGTGACATTCCGCTGCTTGTAGACTTTAAAGGCATTAGGCCTGACCAGGACTTTTATATAGCAGACAAAGCTCTGATCATCTATTTCCAGCTCTATGAAATAACGCCTTATGCTTATGGATTCCCGATGTTTCCGATATCCGTTTATGCACTGCAGGATATTATTGATGAAAATGGGCCGCTGGGGAGGATGGCGGTGAATTAAAGTCAAAAGGAAAGGGAAGGTTCTTATGAAAAAGCATTACAAGCATTACAGCTTAACAAGACAATTCCATCTGCCATTGTTGCTAAAAAGATTTTAGATAATCTAATTGAAGCCAACAAGGAGTATAGGCTGACACTTGAGAAGAAATATAAAGAAGGCTCATTGGTACACTGATAGAATGGAAGGGCTCAGGCTATGTCTGTGCTCTTTTTCTATTTCGATCAAACGTTTGATTGGAAGCTGTCGCCTTTCAAATTGCCGATTGTACCAGGGCACTTAACAAAAAAGACTGAACCTAATCCCATTCGGACAGCAGAAGCAGGGATTAAGTCTGAGCTTCCAACTTAGAGTAGAATACATTGGCCGACTTTGAAGAAATGGGATAGCCCAATAGAAAAACCGCTCCTGCCAAAGGCAGTAAGCGGTTTTAGATTAAAAATTAATTACGGATCAGATAGTCAAACGCACCTAGAGCTGCCGTCGCACCAGATCCCATTGAGATAATGATTTGCTTGTAGGCACTGTCTGTACAGTCTCCTGCAGCAAATACACCAGGGATGTTTGTGGCACCGTGCTTGTCCACAACGATTTCGCCGAAGCGAGTACGCTCGATCTGGTCGCCTAACCAATCTGTGTTAGGAACCAGGCCGATTTGGACGAATACACCCTGCAGTTCAACATGGTGTAGTTTTTCTGTCTCACGATCCATGTATGAAATACCATTTACTTTATCAGTTCCGGTAATTTCAGTTGTCTGAGCATTTGTGACAACCGTTACGTTTGGAAGGCTGTTCAGACGTTCCTGCAGAACGGCATCTGCTTTCAATTCAGGATTGAATTCGATAACCGTTACATGATTAACAATCCCTGCAAGGTCAATGGCTGCTTCAATACCGGAGTTGCCTCCGCCGATAACAGCTACGTCTTTGCCTTCAAATAATGGGCCATCACAGTGAGGGCAGTAAGCAACCCCTTTGTTTTTGAACTCTGCTTCACCTGGCACGTTGACATTTCTCCAGCGTGCACCAGTTGAAAGGATGACTGATTTACTTTTCAGAACAGCGCCGTTTTCAAGTTCAATTTCAACAAGGTCCTTCTTTTCAAGTCTCTTTGCACGCTGCAGATTCATGACATCGATGCCATAATCTTTCACGTGTTCTTCAAGGCTTGCAACAAGCTTAGGGCCTTCTGTATGCTTCACACTGATAAAGTTTTCGATGCCTAAAGTATCCATTACCTGGCCGCCAAAGCGTTCAGCAACGATGCCGGTGCGGATGCCTTTGCGTGCAGCATAGATTGCCGCGCTTGATCCCGCAGGGCCGCCTCCAATGACAAGCACATCATAAGGATCCTTATCTGCAAACTCTGATGCGTCAGGGCCTGTTCCCATTTTCGCCAGAATTTCTTCAAGGGACATACGGCCGCTGCCGAATGATTCGCCATTTAGAAGAACTGTCGGCACTGCCATAATTTCTTTAGCATCTACTTCTTCTTTGTAAGCAGCACCATCGATCATTGTGTGTGAAATATTAGGGTTAAGAACACTCATGACGTTAAGAGCCTGTACTACATCAGGGCAGTTGTGGCAGCTTAAGCTGACATAAGTTTCAAAACGATATTCGCCCTCAATTTTCTTCACCTGGTCGATGACTTTCTGATCAACCTTAGGTGCCCTTCCGCTAACTTGAAGCAGAGCAAGCACTAAGGAAGTAAATTCATGTCCAAGAGGAATGCCGGCAAAGGTAATGCCAGTATCTTCACCTGGACGATTTACACTAAAGCTTGGCGTCCTTTGTAATTCAGTGCGCTCAACTTTAATGTGGGAGGACATATTGGCTAGCTCATCTACCAAAGCCAGCATGTCGCTGGATACTTTATCTGATCCAGCGCTGACTTTTAGAAGGATGTCGCCCTCCATCATCTGAAGATATTGAGCTAATTGTGCTTTTATATCTGCATCAAGTAACATGATTATCGTGCTCCTTAGATTTTACCTACTAGATCAAGGCTTGGCTTAAGTGTTTCAGATCCTTCTTTCCACTTAGCCGGGCAAACTTCACCTGGGTTGTTGCGTACATATTGAGCTGCTTTAAGCTTGCTTACAACCTGGCTTGCGTCACGGCCAATTCCGCCAGCGTTGATTTCAACAGTTTGGATGATGCCATCTGGATCGATGATGAATGTTCCGCGTTCTGCCAGTCCATCTTCTTCGTTCAGAACTTCGAAGTTGCGGGAAATTCTCTGGTTAGGGTCACCAATCATAACGTATTCAATCTTGTTGATTGTTTCAGAGTTATCGTGCCATGCTTTATGAGTGAAGTGAGTATCAGTTGATACAGAATAAACTTCTGCTCCCATATCTTTTAAAGTTGCATATTCATTTTGAAGGTCTTCTAGCTCAGTAGGGCATACGAATGTGAAGTCTGCTGGGTAGAAGCATACTACGCTCCATTTTCCTTTGAAGTTTTCTTCAGTAACATCGATGAAATCACCGTTATGGTAAGCTTTTGCTGCGAATGGTAGTACTTCTGAACCGATTAATGCCATGATAAAATTCCTCCTTAAGTGATTGAGTGATATGATTATTAATTAAATAGCGAACTATTTAATAATAATTCTAATTCGGTAATAATTATCATATACGATATATTTTTTGTCAAGGGAAAAGCTGTGAAATTTTGATCCTTTTCGGTTGAAGGGCGGAAACTTTAATGACAGGATAAGACACCAAAGTTTAATTACGCTTTTCTTAGGGTCAAATCAGTAAGGAATGGAACTTTCAAAACAGGCTTGAGCTCCTTGCTAACAGTATAACTCTTCCTTGTTTTAATTACCCTTTTTTTGCCTGTATCAATCTCAACTAATATGAGATTTAAGTTTATAATTGAGAATGTGTTTAAGCATATGTCTTAGATAAAGCCGTTGGATAAAACGGCGGCCAATGATCAGGCACTGGTCCACATTAACTTATTATTCCCTCTTTGGGTAAAAACAATCGATATGGCAGTAAAAAGAGTTCAATCAAACGTTTGATTAAATAATGTAAAAAAATTACCTGGTTTTTACAAAAATGCCTTGCAATACAATATAGTGATAGGTATAGTAAGTATATATCTTGTATTGCAAGGTATTTAACTGCAGGTAATTATCTTGTAATACAAGATAGTGGAGGGAGTAAGGTCAATGTCAGAAACCACGCAAATGCTAAAAGGAATTCTGGACGGTTGTTTATTAGCCATAATTAAAGAAGGGGAGATATATGGGTATGAATTGGCGGCGAAATTGGAGTCATATGGATTTCGCTCATTGAGCGAAGGCACCATTTATCCGCTGCTTCTGCGTATGCAAAAAGAAGGGCTGATCAGTGCCACTTTGCGAAAGTCAACAGCTGGACCTAAACGAAAATATTACACATTAACTGAAAAAGGCGAGCGGGAGCTGAAGCTGTTTATAGGGCGCTGGGAACAGGTAAGTTCATCTGTTGATAATGTATTGAATAAAAGGGGGATATGAAGAATGGTCTCAAAGGAGTCTGAACAGTTTTTGACAGAGCTTCGTTTTTACCTGATGTCAAAAGGGAAAAATGATGATGAAATAAATGAAATAACAGAAGAGCTTGAAGTGCATTTAATGGAAGCTGAAGCCGATGGGAAGGATGTGTCTTATATTATCGGGGATAGCCCAAAGCAATATATGAAAAGCATCGGAGAATCAATGAGTACCGATTATCGTCAGATGGCGGGGCTGGTGCCGCTGATGATCCTTTTGCTTGGAGCTTATGTCAGCATAGGTCCTGCAATTGAAGGGAACTTTTCTTTATCCAATGGAACACTTTGGATCGCTATCACCGCAGGAGTAATTGCAGTCGGAGGTTATGGTGTTCTGATTTTCAGAGTGCTTCCTAAATTTCTTCATTCCAAGTGGAGTGCAGTTCTTCTTTTAGGAGCTGGCGTTGCTGTAACAGGCTTAATGGTTATGTTGTTGCTTTGGAATCAGAAACAGGGTTTTGAACCGGTTTTTACAGCAACACCATTTCAGAATAATGTAATTGTGGCAGTTTGTGCGGTTATATTTATTGTTTCTGCTATTTATACAAAAACATGGTTTACGGTTATAATTCCTCTGTTTATATCTGTGGGACCAATTGCCAATCGGTTTATTCCACAGGATGTGAATGAAGATCCAACATATATCTTATATACTGTTATAGCATTCGTTATTATAGCGGCAGTCATGATATTCGTATTCATGGCTAAACGGAAAAAAATGCTTAACAATGGAGGAAAATGAAATGTCTAGCTTGCCAAATTGCCCGAAATGCAGTTCAGAGTATACGTACGAGGACGGGCTGCTCTTTGTATGTCCTGTGTGTGCATATGAGTGGACAGCTGAATCTGAAACCAACAGTCTTGAAGACGAAAAGGTGATTAAGGATTCTAATGGAAATGTACTAACTGATGGAGATACAGTATCAGTCATTAAAGATCTTAAAGTGAAAGGCACTTCTTCTGTTATTAAGATTGGAACCAAGGTGAAAAATATTCGCCTCGTCGGTGGGGACCATGATATTGACTGTAAGATCGATGGCTTTGGCGCCATGAAGCTGAAGTCGGAGTTTGTGAAGAAAGTGTAACGAAAAAGGGCCTATCCTTCCAGGGATGGGCCCTTTTTAAATCAGTTCTGGCATATCCTTTAGAGGGCCCTAAAATAGTAGTGGAAAGGTCACCACCTCTGGTTTATGATAAAGAAAGAATATTAAGAATTTCTCAATATAGGTGGGAGCCTCCTTGATACTATTAGACTACATTGTTAATCTCTCCATTTTTTCATTATTGGTCAGTGTGCCTTTAATTCTCCGCTCGTTTATCAGTCATAAACCGCTTAAGGACCTGCATCTTTTGGGCGGCCTGTATGCAGGAATTATTTCTGCCATTCTTGTGGGTTTATCTTTTAACGAGCAGGGTTATTCCTATGATATTCGTTACGCCATTCTGATTTTGGTATTTTCCTATTTGGGGCCAGGAGCAGGGTTTATTACCGGAATAATTGCCCTTGTATCAAGGCTGGTAATCAGTGAGAATTGGCTGCCAGCCATAATAGGATTATCGCTTATTTTGATTGCTTTTACAGTCGTACATAGATATAGCCGCCACCTTAAGGCGGTTAGAAAAACGGCCATATTATATGGTGTATATTGTGTCATTTATATTATAACGGTACCGATCATTTTTAACGTTTTTAGGGACAGCCCTATTTTTCATCTGCAATATATTCTGTTTGTGGGGCTTGGTGTCATTGTTGGGAGTTTGCTGATTGAATCCTATGAACGATTGATACGAATCATCACAGAAAAAAAACGGATGGAAAAGACGCTGGAAGAAAGTGAGTCTAAATACCGGCTGATCGCTGAAAATACATCAGACTTAATTGCGGTGATGGACAGGGATCGCAGTTTGAGTTATTTATCTCCGTCTCATGAGTTTGTATTAGGATGTGAAGCAGCGGAACTGCAAAATATGGAAGTGGATTTTGTTATTCATCCAGATGAAGCGGAAAATTTTCAGGCAGGCATGCAAAGGATATTCGAAAATAATGAGCGAATGGCAATGGAGTTTCGCCTAAAACACAGAGAAGGCCATTGGATTGAATTTGAGTCACGGTGTATGCCGGTTGAGGGCGAAAATGGTGTAATCGAGCATGTTGTCATGATCAGCAGGGATATTTCTGAGCGGAAAAAAGCAGAGGAATTTCTTTTGCAGTCTGAGAAACTATCGATTGTCGGGGAGCTCGCAGCCGGGGTTGCTCATGAAATCAGAAACCCGCTTACAACCATCAAAGGGTTCCTGCAGCTTTATAAGAGCGGCAATAGCCAAATAAATGGATTGCTGCTTAGTGAATTGGCGCGAATTGAAAATATTACCACTGAAATGCTTACGCTTGGAAAACCGCAGGCCATTCAAATGGACACGGCTAAGTTAACGGAAATTATAGAGAATACAGTCGAGTTATTATCCCCGCAGGCAAATATGAACGGTATCCAGTTCAAGCTGAATTTTGCAGATGGTGATTTTTTGATATCATGTGAAAAAAATCAAATCAAGCAGGTTTTTTTGAATATCATAAAAAACGCCATGGAGGCTATGGAAAAAGGAGGGGATATTGAGATTTCCCTCAAGGATAATAATGAAGGGGAATGCATTGTCTCCTTTCAGGATCAGGGGTGCGGAATACCTGACGAATTTCTGCCGAGACTTGGAGAACCTTTTTATACATTAAAAGAAAAAGGGACTGGTCTGGGACTTATGATTTGCCATAAGATCATTAAGCAGCATCATGGCAGTATCGTATATCAAAGCAAGATTGGTGAAGGTACTTTAATAGAGATCACATTGCCGCTTTTAAGGCAGACAATTCGTTAAACAAATAAAAGGGGATGAGGAGCTTGCAGCTCCTCGTCTCTTTTATTTAAAAATCAAAGTTGTCAGGATCTGGTCCAACGCGTAAATGTTCATCTAAGGAATCAATCAATTCCATGTCCTGCTGAGATAGTTCAAAATCAAATAAATCTGCATTTTCTTTGATGCGATGAGGTTTTGTTGACTTAGGGATGACAATAATACTGTTTTGCAGGTGCCACCTTAGGACAATTTGTGCAATGGATTTTCCATGTTTTTCAGCCAGTTTCTTCAGGATCTCATTTTCAAATAATCCGCCCTGCATTAGTGGAGCCCACGCTTCAATGTGCATATCATATTTGGCTGCAAAGGCGCGGAGATCAGTTTGGGCCAATTTAGGATGCAATTCAATTTGATTAATCATTGGTTTGATCTCAGCTGTTTTCAATAGACTTTCTAAATGGCGGATTTGAAAGTTGCTGACGCCGATGGTTTTGATTTTACCTTCTTTATATAAGTCTTCCAGTGCTCTCCAGGTTTCTGTGTATTTTCCCTCCACAGGCCAATGGATCAAATAAAGGTCAAGATATTCAAGTCCCATTTTCTCCAATGAGGTGTTAAACGCCTTGAGTGCTGCTTCATAGCCCTGGTCGGAATTCCAGACTTTTGAAGTGATAAAGAGTTCTTCTCTATTAATGCCAGACTGGCGGATGGCTTCTCCCACCCATTCCTCGTTGCCGTAGATGGAAGCTGTATCGATGCTTCTATATCCAATTTCAATTGCTGATTTAACAGCGGTTATTAGCTCTTCTTCCTTTTCCACTTTAAATACGCCAAGTCCAACCTTGGGCATTTTAACTCCATTTGCAAGTACTGCAGTACTAGATAAAGATAGATTATTCATATAAGACACTCCTTAATTAGTTTGTTTGCTTTGTTTCTCAAGTTTTTTTAGCCATCCCGTCAGAAATACGGCCCCAAGCACCATTACTCCGCCAATCCACGGTGTGTGAATTAAGCCGATAGAGTTGACGATCAGTCCGCCAACAAATGAGCCGATAGCAATTCCGATGTTAAAAGCCGCGATATTTAATGCTGAAGCAACATTGACAGCAGAAGGGACATATTTCTCAGCCAGGTTCACCACCAGAATTTGAAGGCCCGGCACATTCATGAAAGCAAATAAGCCCATTAGGAAAATAGCAGCAAGACCAAGAATTTTAAAAGGTGCTGCAAAGGTAAGCACGCCAAGAATAATGGCTTGCAGAGTGAACATCCAAAACAATGCATTTAATGGATCCTTGTCAGAAGCCTTTCCGCCAAGGACATTGCCTATTGCCACGGCCACTCCGTAAGCAAGCAGAATGATGCTGACCCATTTTGGACTAAATCCTGTTACATCTTCGAGAAGCGGAGTCAGGTAGGTAAAAGCAACGAACGTTCCGCCATATCCCAATGCGGTTATGCTAAAGGCTAAAAGCAGTTTTCCGCTGCTTAGAATTTTCAGCTGTTCACTGAACTTAGAAGCTGGTGCTTGTTTAAGGTTTTTGGGAACAAGAATGGCGCTGGCGATAATTCCAATTACTCCAAGCAGCGCTACTCCCGAGAATGTGGCTCTCCAGCCAAATGTCTGCCCGATAAACGTTCCGAGAGGTACACCTGTTACGGTTGCGACAGTCAAACCAGTGAACATAAAGGCTATTGCGCTGGCGCGTTTGTTCTCAGGAACTAAATCAGCGGCAATGGTCGAGCCGATTGAGAAAAAGATGCCGTGTGAAAAAGCTGTAATGAATCGTGCAGCCAGCAAAAGTGAAAAAGAGGTGGACAGGGCTGCAACGGAATTTCCGATGATAAACAAAATCATTAATGACATGAGCAGAGACTTTCTGTTCATTTTACTGGTCAAAGCAGTTAGTACAGGTGCGCCAATGGCAACTCCCATGGCATAGCCGGAAATCAATAAACCGGCCAATGTAATGGAAATTCCTAAATCACCTGAAATGGTCGACAGCAGCCCAACAGGCACAAACTCTGTGGTGCCAATTCCGAATGCGCTGATTGCGAGTGCAAGCAGGGCAGGAGTGCCGCCTTTTTCTTTTTGTGCATTTATAGCAATAGAACTCATTGGCAATGAATCCTCCTTATATTTAAAGTATGGGGTGGAGCAAAGACATCATAGCCAGGCGCCTTGGTCATTCAGTCTTAATGAAAGATATTATGGAGCATTCCAAACATGGTGAATAGTACGTACTTTAAAGTAATGCAGGCACTAGAAAGTAACTTATGGTCAATTTCACCATTTTGTTTTATGCTTCCTTATGCTATTATGGATGGCATAATTCAAAATGAACAGTACGTACTTTAAAGTAATGTAGGTACTTTTTTGTGCCTATCAAACAGAGGGGGGAAGGAATTTGGCTTACAATATTCCGGTGGAAGCTACATTAGATGTGATTGGCGGTAAGTGGAAAGTTGTAATCATGTGTCATTTAATTAAAGGTGAAAAGCGAACTAGCGAGCTTAAGCGGCTAATGCCTGGGATTACACAAAAAATGCTGACTCAGCAGCTGCGCGAGCTTGAAGCGGATGGCGTTGTAAACCGTGCTGTTTTTGATCAAGTTCCTCCTAAGGTTGTCTATTCATTAACAGATTACGGATGGTCACTCCGCCCAATTCTGGATGCAATGTGCAATTGGGGGGAAGGACATATTGAATTAACAGGCGGAGAGCTTTTAGAACAATAAAAAAACAAAGACTCGTATGCTTAAGGCAAACGAGTCTTTTTTATTTGACAGAGCTATTTAGTCTTTATCTGTTCTCGAATACTCTCAAGCTCCTCAAGCGATAATGAGCCAAGTGATTTCTTTATTTCTTCCTCGATTTGTTTCTTGTTATTTTCCCTATATCGATCCCACCATTCCCGAAGGCCTTCCGTATTTGCAAGCAAATACTCGATATCGATTTCTTCCACCTCATCATCCGATAGGTAATTCAAAACTGCAGCTAACATCCGATTCAGCCTGCTGACTTCATTTTCACTTTTTTCATTTGTACTTGGTGCTTTTTCTGAAATATCATTTTTGCTCGCATCATCCCTGCCTTCTGCGGCTGCTTTCTTAGGCATAAAACCCCTTCTTTCTATTGCAAATAAGATTTGCAATTAGTATTGCCTTAAAAAATTTAATAAAAAACTGAACGATATTTATTAGTAAACGTCTTATACGTAAAGTCGCTGCAAAGGGGTGCTGAATAATGAAAGAACGTGAGATTGATTTTAATACAGATGTAAATCTAAAGGGAACAGTAAGCTTTCCGAAAGAGTCAGAAGGAAAGCTTCCTCTTGTTGTTATATTTCATGGCTCAGGTCCAGTTGACAGGGATGGCAATGCGAAGGTTATGCAGATGAATGCTTATAAGATGCTTGCTGAGTTTTTTTCCTCCATTGGGGTGGCGGTTCTCAGATATGATAAGCGGGGAGCAGGAATGAGCGGCGGTAATTTTTATGAAACAGGAATGTGGGATTTAGTTAATGATGGGATAGCCGCTGTGAAGGAGGCGCAAGAGCTGCCGGAAATCAATCCTGAAAGAATTTTTCTGCTGGGTCATAGCGAAGGGTGCTCTTTAATTCCTCCTATTAATAGGCAGGCAGATGCTGCGGGTATCATCCTGCTTGCCGGTCACGCGGATAATGTAAGAAAGGCCTCTGAATTACAAGCCAGATTGCTGGAAGAGGAAGTTAAAGAGATGAAGGGGGTTAATGGTGTTCTTCTTCGTTTTTTAAAAGTCCATAAAACTGCTGCTTCCAAACAAAGAAAGGTGTTTGATGAGGTGATGGAATCGGAAGAGCCGGTGATGAAAAAAGGATTTACAAAGATTAATGCCAAGTGGGCACGAGAGCATTTTCA
>NZ_CP195611.1:480000-1170000 GCF_051353635.1 Cytobacillus sp. BC1816
CATCGACGGGGAGGTTTGGCACCTCGATGTCGGCTCATCGCATCCTGGGGCTGTAGTCGGTCCCAAGGGTTGGGCTGTTCGCCCATTAAAGCGGTACGCGAGCTGGGTTCAGAACGTCGTGAGACAGTTCGGTCCCTATCCGTCGTGGGCGCAGGAAATTTGAGAGGAGCTGTCCTTAGTACGAGAGGACCGGGATGGACGCACCGCTGGTGTACCAGTTGTCTTGCCAAAGGCATCGCTGGGTAGCTATGTGCGGAAGGGATAAGTGCTGAAAGCATCTAAGCATGAAGCCCCCCTCGAGATGAGATTTCCCATAGCGTCAAGCTAGTAAGATCCCTGAAAGATGATCAGGTTGATAGGTCAGAGGTGGAAGCGTGGCGACATGTGGAGCTGACTGATACTAATCGATCGAGGACTTAACCAAAACGAAAAGCGGAGGCGACTGTTCAACTTCGAGAGACGTTGGAGAGCCGGCTATTCAAATCCTGGTTTTGGGATTTGGAGGGACGGATCGAAACGGCCGAGAAGTTAGGAGCCGAAGCTAGACAAGTCATTGGTGAATTCTCGGCATATGCTTCTTCATGCATTATCTAGTTTTGAGGGAACGAAGTTTCTTCAACCAAATAGTCCGGTGGCGATAGCGAGAAGGTCACACCCGTTCCCATACCGAACACGGAAGTTAAGCTTCTCAGCGCCG
Organism: Cytobacillus sp. BC1816; assembly: GCF_051353635.1. Taxonomy (NCBI): domain Bacteria; kingdom Bacillati; phylum Bacillota; class Bacilli; order Caryophanales; family Bacillaceae; genus Cytobacillus; species Cytobacillus sp. BC1816. The sequence continues at coordinate 480,698 of NZ_CP195611.1, forward strand.
ATGGTAGTTGGGGGCTGTCCCCCTGTGAGAGTAGGACGCTGCCGGGCACCCTAATTGGGTAATTTTATATGGCCCCTTGGTCAAGCGGTTAAGACACCGCCCTTTCACGGCGGTAACACGGGTTCGAATCCCGTAGGGGTCACCATTTTGGAGGATTAGCTCAGCTGGGAGAGCATCTGCCTTACAAGCAGAGGGTCGGCGGTTCGATCCCGTCATCCTCCACCATAACTTTTGAACGAGCGATTTGCTCTTCTAAAGGTATGAGCCATTAGCTCAGTCGGTAGAGCATCTGACTTTTAATCAGAGGGTCGAAGGTTCGAGTCCTTCATGGCTCACCATTTTAATTTCATATTGCGGGTGTGGCGGAATTGGCAGACGCACCAGACTTAGGATCTGGCGCCGCAAGGCGTGGGGGTTCGACTCCCTTCACCCGCACCATTTTAAGCGGAAGTAGTTCAGTGGTAGAACATCACCTTGCCAAGGTGGGGGTCGCGGGTTCGAATCCCGTCTTCCGCTCCATTATTTTGCGCCCGTAGCTCAATTGGATAGAGCGTTTGACTACGGATCAAAAGGTTAGGGGTTCGACTCCTCTCGGGCGCGCCATATTACGGGGAGTAGCTCAGCTTGGTAGAGCACTTGGTTTGGGACCAAGGGGTCGCAGGTTCGAATCCTGTCTTCCCGACCAGCGACACTTCTTTTATTACATGGGGCCTTAGCTCAGCTGGGAGAGCGCCTGCTTTGCACGCAGGAGGTCAGCGGTTCGATCCCGCTAGGCTCCACCATAAATATTTAGTCATAATGGCGGTGTAGCTCAGCTGGCTAGAGCGTACGGTTCATACCCGTGAGGTCGGGGGTTCGATCCCCTCCGCCGCTACCAATATGCTTATTTTTCGGAGGAATACCCAAGTCAGGCTGAAGGGATCGGTCTTGAAAACCGACAGGCGGGTCAAACCGCGCAGGGGTTCGAATCCCCTTTCCTCCTCCAGATTTTATTTAATAATACTATCGCGGGGTGGAGCACGCCCGAATAATCTTTCTGAAATCGGGGCGGTACTTCATTGAATAAGCTGCGAGATGAAATGCTAGATGTGAGCATGGAAAAATCACATAAATAATACTATCGCGGGGTGGAGCAGTCCGGTAGCTCGTCGGGCTCATAACCCGAAGGTCGCAGGTTCAAATCCTGCCCCCGCAATCTGGTCCGGTAGTTCAGTTGGTTAGAATGCCTGCCTGTCACGCAGGAGGTCGCGGGTTCGAGTCCCGTCCGGACCGCCATTTTTACAAAAAGTAAATAATATGTGGCTCAGTAGCTCAGTCGGTAGAGCAAAGGACTGAAAATCCTTGTGTCGGCGGTTCGATTCCGTCCTGAGCCACCATTTCCTTAGTCTTTTCAGACTTGGAGGGGTAGCGAAGTGGCTAAACGCGGCGGACTGTAAATCCGCTCCTTCGGGTTCGGCAGTTCGAATCTGCCCCCCTCCACCATTTATATAGGGGTATAGTTTAATGGTAAAACGAAGGTCTCCAAAACCTTTGATGTGGGTTCGATTCCTGCTACCCCTGCCAGTAGGATAGTGGCGGTTGTGGCGAAGTGGTTAACGCATCGGATTGTGGCTCCGACATTCGTGGGTTCGATTCCCATCAATCGCCCCATTATTCTTTTAGACAGCATTATTATTGGGCTATAGCCAAGCGGTAAGGCACCGGACTTTGACTCCGTCACTCGCAGGTTCGAATCCTGCTAGCCCAGCCATTTTTAAGGCAGCATAGCCAAGTGGTAAGGCAGAGGTCTGCAAAACCTCCATCCCCGGTTCAAATCCGGGTGTTGCCTCCAACTGATAATCATATGCGGGTGTAGTTTAGTGGTAAAACCTCAGCCTTCCAAGCTGATGATGAGGGTTCGATTCCCTTCACCCGCTCCAACATATGGGCCTATAGCTCAGCTGGTTAGAGCGCACGCCTGATAAGCGTGAGGTCGATGGTTCGAGTCCATTTAGGCCCACCATTATACATACCATTTTCAAACTAATTCCAATAGGGATTGGTTTTTTTGTTTATAGAAACTTTTCTTGAAATGGTTATGGGATACCTATTTAAAAGCTTCTGTTCCCAAATCTTTGTATCAATCAATATGTATAAAGCCTGTCTCTTAGAGAGACAGGTTTTTTTAAAATAAAGAAAAGTAGATGATGGAGTTTCGTTTAAATTTCTTCCTGTAAGTTAGGAAGTTTGAATGCAAGGGAACGAAAGAGGATTAATCATTCCTAAGACAACGGGAAAGGGGATATAAGTGACAAAAAGTCTAATTGTACCTAAAGAAGAAAAGCGAATATGAAGAAGCGAGATCTTAAGACTCCCCATTAGCATGGGGTTATTCGTGAGTAGATCTTTTGTGAACTATTTGTGAATCGTCATGCTTGCCAGTATAGAATTCAATGGAGGAAAACCTTGATATTACTGTGTTTTTGCTTATATCTCAGCATCTTTGCCTGCGAATATATGAAAAAAGTGTGATTCATTTCACTTTTATGAAAACCCTTCTCAACTATGATGTAGGTAACAAAGCTAAGGAGCTGATAGAAGGTGGAAACGCGAAAAGTGGTCCAGAGCAGTTCAAAGGAACATAACTCTCTAAGGGGTACGTTCTTTTCAGTTACAGTTGTGGGGCTTGGGATCTTTGTTACTTATTTAATTGTGTATGGCCTGTACATGACCAGATTATAGGGGGGATATAAAATGATGCATCGGTCGGAGAAGATATGGCTGATATTAAGCTTTGGAATGATTATTGGATTCATGCTGATTACGGGCTATCAGACATTCGCCCTGGAGATGGGGCCGCCAAGCTATGGAGAGCGAATTGATCCTCAAAAAGTGGATGAAACAGCGCCATTCGATAATCCCGGGATTAAAAAGGTAGGCGAGAAAGAGTATGAAGTAGTCATGACCCTTCAGGTATTCAGCTTTACCCCAAATGAAATTGAAGTTCCTGCAGGATCAACGGTTCATTTTACTATGACATCAAAAGATGTCGTGCATGGCTTTCAGGTTGCTGACACGAACTTAAATGCAATGGTTGTGCCTGGCTATGTACAAAAGATCACTCAGAAATTTGATAAGCCGGGTGAATATTTGGTTCTTTGCAATGAGTACTGCGGTGCAGGCCATCAGATGATGAGTACTACCATTACGGTGAAATAAAGGGGGGATAACAGTGGAAACAGTTATTAAGCAAACGGGAAAAACACAAGCTTTTAAGGATAAAGCAAATAAAGTTATGGGAATTAGCCTGGAGGATGCAAAAATAACGAAATCATATTTATCTGTTGCTTTTTTAGCCATCCTGCTGGGCGGAATACTTGGACTTTTGCAAGGACTGAACCGGGCTGGAATGCTGGAATTGCCGGCATGGCTGAACTATTATCAGGTTCTTACAGCTCACGGTCTGCTGCTGGTAGTCGTTCTTTCGGCTTTCTTCACAATTGGTTACTTCTATGCTGGATTATCGCATACTCTGGGAGGACTGCTTCCTAAGGTAAGAAAGATGGCCTGGATTGGCTTCTGGATGAAGATTTTCGGATTTGTCCTAGCTGTGATTCCGATTTTAATGAATGAAGCATCTGTTATGTATACTTTCTATCCGCCAATGGCTGCTTCACCCATTTTCTATATCGGCTTAGTCTTCATTGTATTGGGTGTATGGATGTGCGCCTTTGGTGCATTTATTAATGTGGCTAGCTGGCGAAAGAGGAATCCCGGCCAGCATATCCCTATTCTTTCTTTCTTTGCAACCGGTGTATTTGTTCTCTTATTTTTTGGAAGCATACCTGTAGCCATTGAGGTTTTTACCATTATCCCTTGGGCTTTTGGATGGGTGGAGACAATAAATGTCATGGTTGCACGCACGCTGTTCTGGGCGTTCGGCCATACGCTGGTAAACATCTGGTATTTAACGGCGGTCTCTGCCTGGTATGTTATAGTACCGAAGATTATTGGCGGCCGAAGATGGAATGACCTTTTAACAAGGATTGTGGTTATTGCACTAGTAATTATGAATATTACCGGCGGCTTCCATCATCAGATTATTGATCCTGGTATTTCTGAACCTGTGAAATACATGCATGTGTTTATGAGTTTGGCAATTGGTTTCCCTTCATTAATGACTGCTTATGCTATGTTTGCCGTATTTGAGCGTACAGCGAGAAAGAAAGGCGGAAGAGGTCTTATCGGCTGGTATAAGAAACTTCCTTGGGGAGATGTTCGATTCCTCGCACCATTTATCGCGATGGCTGCTTTTATTCCTGCCGGAGCGGGAGGAATAGTACAAAGCACAAACCAATTGAACCAGGTAGTTCATAACACAATGTGGATTGTCGGTCATTTCCACTTAACACTTGGCATGTCTGTCGTCATGACGTTCTTCGGTATCAGCTACTGGCTTATTCCTTATGTATCAAAAAGAATGCTGACACCGCAGATCAATAAACTTGGGGTTATACAAACGATCATATGGACGCTCGGTATGATCATCATGTCCGGTGCGATGCACTGGGTGGGTCTGCTGGGTTCTCCAAGAAGAACTTCCTATTCAACATACTTTGACAATGCAACTGCTTTAAGCTGGGATCCTTATCTGTTCTTCCTGGCTATCGGTGGTACCCTTCTGATGATCGGTGTACTTATGCAGGTATATGCTGTATTCTACCTCATGTTCTTTGCGCCAAAAGGAAACACAGAATTCCCTGTTGCGGATGTAGAAGAGGATGAAGCGCCAACACCTAGATGGACAGAGCGCTGGGGGTTATGGATTGTGTGTATGATTGTCCTTGTCGGCATGGCTTATGTCATTCCATTGGTCGATTTTATTGTCAATGCTCCTCCAGGTTCACCTCCTTATAAAACCTGGTAAGGAAAGAGAGATAGCTCGGGTGCTGGGCTGTCTCTTTCTTTTAAAAGGAAGTGATGAATCATGTTTCCAAAAAATAAAACGGCACTTTCAAGCTTGGTTGTACTGGTGTTTGGCGTGATCCTTTTTTACATTGGCACAGATGGCTTTCAGGCTTTTACTGCTGAAACAGCCAGGGTTAATCAGTTAATGGATGAAAAGCCCAAGTTCCCGGATGTAACGCTTGAAGATAATAACGGGAAGACCTATTCTTTCACAGAATTTGAAGGGAAGTATGTGTTTATTACCTTTTTATATACTTCATGCGGTACTGTTTGTCCTGAACTGGAGGTTAATATGTCTGAAGTATATAAACGGATTCCAGAAAAGTATATTGGCCAAGATATTCAATTCCTGAGCATTAGTTTTGATCCAAAGCGGGATACTCCCAAAACATTGGAAACTTACCGCAAGGCTTTTGGCAGTGACGGAGAAACGTGGAGAATGGCGAGGATACCGAAACAGATGGAGCTTGAATCTCTGCTTGATCGATTTGGCGTCATTGTCATTCCAGATGAATACGGCAATTTTGCCCATAACTCTGCCTTTTATCTGGTGAATCCAAAAGGACAGTTAGTTGAAGTCATGGATTACACCTTAATTGAAGAAGCGGCTGAACGGATAACGGAGATTCTGGAGAGCGGAGGGGAAGAATGATGAAGTCATCAGTTTACGGATTACTCCTGCTGCTTGTATTGATGCTTCCGCCTGCAGCTGATTTTCTGGAGTCCATCATGATTACCCATATGCATATGCAAATGCCTTTACTGGTGATCTCTGGTATATTCATGGCAAAGTTCTTTCAGAATCGCTTCACGGAATTTTTCTCAAAATGGAATGAAAACGGAGTGCCGGGTATATTGCTGTTTTCAATCATTCTGGTGTATTGGTCTCTGCCAAGGACAATGGATGAAGCATTGACGCTTACGAGTGTGGAAGTCTTTAAATTTATCTCACTTCCATTTTTGGGCGGTGTGCCATTGCGGGACAGCTGGCCAAAGCTAAGTTCATTTTGGAAGCATGCTCTCATTATTTTCTTTACTATCTTATTTTTAGCTCTAGGATGGCTATACATCTGGTCCCCTGTACAGCTTTGCAATAACTATTTGGTCATCGAGCAGATTACGCTGGGTTGGGGTTTTATTTCAACTGCGTTTGCAATGGTTATTTACTTGATTTATAGCTATTTTATGGATTTTTCTAAATATGAGTAAAAGAATGACTGCTGCCTTCTTGGGAGCAGTTTTTACATTTATCAGCTGGTTTATCTGCTTCAATAAAAGAATAATGGCAGAAAATCATAAATATATATGAGAAGGAGTGAGTAATTGGGGAGGGGAAAACATGGCGAATCCAATAGTCGTTAGATCGCTGGATGAAATTAAATTTTGGTCCAGGATTATGAAAGAACATGCACTATTTTTAAGTTTAGGGTTTACCTATGAACAGAAACAATTAATTGCCGAAGCACAGCAATTTATCGCTTTATTTGAAAGAATCGAGGAAAAGCTGGCCAGATTTACAATCAACTCAGAACTTAGCCAGGTTCAGGCATTTAATAATGAGGTTTATCAAGCAGCTGCTGCCATCTGGAGCTATAAGAGGAAAGTGCTGGGGCTGACATTAAGATGCGAAATCCGTTCAAATAATTTTCCTTTATTGATTGACCATATCAGCAGAGAAGCTGCATACTTTGCAAATCGATTAAAAGACCTCAACTCAGGGATACTCGCACCAAAACCGGAAGCTATTATAGAAGAAAATGTCTTCTTTTTAAGGATCATGGCTGACCATGCTAAGTTTATTGGCCATTTACTGGATCCTTCGGAAAGAAAGCTGGTAGAACAGGCAAGAGAGTTTAGCCATGATTTCGATCAATTGGTCTTTCAAGCTGTTGATCTTGACTCTATGCAGCCTGAATCAGAAACGAAACCAATACTTAGCCATTTTTTAAATGAGAATAAAGTATCAGTTGCTTCATTAAGGGATTTCAAGAAAACAGCCAGAGAATTAATAGAGGCCTGTCGGATCAAAAGCAATATTCATCCTCTTCTGGCTGATCATACGTTTAGAGAAGCTGAGAGATTTTTGGAAATTATTGATTTGTTTGAGACGAGTCTTAAGAAGGCTTAGATTTGCTTGGAAGATGGGCTGTTTCTTTCAGGCTGTACAAATTCTGTTTCTTCTATATGTACATTAAGATGATTCAAATCAAGCCAGCCTATTATGGGGCTGGCTTGAATTTTCACTAGTGCAACTTAATTGCATTTTGCTTATTTATTTAATAAAAGACAAAAAGATTGCTCTAGACCCACCCGAATTCCGCTTGGTAATATAATCAAGGGTAAATTAGGAGGCTGGGGCATGGAAGAGGAAAAGTATTATAACCTTAAGTTAGGCGAACGTGCTGCTTTTATTAGTATTGCAGCTTATATATGTCTTTCTGTACTAAAATTAACAATTGGATATGTGAGTGACTCTGCTGCTTTGAAAGCAGATGGGTTGAATAATACAACAGATATAATCGCTTCAATTGCAGTGCTTATAGGGCTTAGGATTTCTCAGCGTCCGCCGGATAAAAATCATGGGTATGGCCATTGGAAGAGTGAGACCATTGCTTCCATGGTAGCTTCCTTCATAATGGCTGCAGTAGGTCTTCAAGTTCTGCTAAATGCTGTTTCATCCATGTTTGATGGAGTTAATGAATCTCCTGATATTTTTGCGGCATATACCGGAGTTATTTCTGGAGCTGCAATGTACTTTGTATACCGATACAATAAAAATTTAGCTATGAAAATTAACAGCAAGGCCGTAATGGCAGCGGCAAAGGACAATATTTCAGACGCATGGGTGAGTATAGGCACTGCCGTCGGAATTTTTGGTTCGCAGCTGAACATGCCATGGCTTGATCCATTAACAGCCGTTTTTGTCGGGTTTTTAATATGCAAAACGGCTTGGGATATTTTTGTACAAGCCTCCCATGAACTATCTGATGGATTTGATGAAAAAAAGATTAAGCATTATCAGGATGTCATCAAAAATGTAGACGGGGTAAAAGGCATTAAAGATATTAAAGGCAGAAGCTATGGAAACAATGAAGTGATTGATGTGGTTATTCTGGTTAATTCCAAGCTTGATATTAAGGAAGCCCATGATATTGCGACACATGTGGAGAAAGTAATGATGAAGGATTATGGGGTTTATGATGTTCACGTCCATGTGGAACCGAATTAAAAAAGAAATGCGTCTCTTGATGAGGCGCATTTCTTTTTCTAGCTGAACATTTTATCCAATTCCCGTAAATGATCATAGGCATTTACCAGTTGTTCCGGTACTATTTTTCTTCCAAAATCCCAGGAGTTTTTTTCAATTTCAGACATGAGCTGTTCTTTCTCGTCATCTTCTCCGTACATTAGCGTTCTTATATCATGTTTGTTTTTCTTGAAGTCCAGATAATACCCGATTTCATGGAATAGCATTAATTTAACCAGGTTCTCATCTGTTTCTTTTATTTTAAAATTAATTTTTGCTATGTAGCCGTTCACTTTCAGGTAGTTAAACTTAATTGTATTTGTTGAAACGTTGTAGCTCATGGGTGCAGTAAGTGTATTGCAGAACTCATAGTTAATATCCAATTGGAACCCATCCAAGGTGTTTTTTATAATCTTTTCGATATCCCATATGTAAAGCACGTATTCTGTTGATCTCCTTTCTTTTAATAGTTTAAGTTGATTATACAGACATTAAGGAAAATCGTGATATGTTTTTCTGAAAATAGGAACAAGCTACCATGATCTATATTGTTTTTCAGAATGGAAAACATATAACTGAGCTGGCTGCTGCATGCATTTTTAATATGTTAAGCTAAATGATAGATTTTTAATATTAGATTAAGAGCTTAACTTTATAGAAATCATGCTGGTTTGCAACGAAAATTCTTTTAGATAGGGGTTTAGTGATGAATCGTTCATTTTACGCTCTTCTAGTAAGCCAGACAGCAGCGAATCTTGGGTTTGCCCTGTACACGATGGCTGTGGTGCTGCATTTGTATAATGAAACAGGGAGCACAGCACTTTCTGCAGCCGTCACATTGGTTAGTGTCATATCGAGAATGATCAGCAATATACTGCTTCCATCCATTTCGGATAGATTTCAGCCAATAAATCTATTGAAGTTTTCCCAGATAAGCCAGATCGTTCTGATTGCTGGATTAATGATGTTACTCTCGCAGCAATTGACGGATTTTATGTTAATGGCTATTTTCTTTGTGTTGGCCCTTATATCCTTTTTTAATGGCATTTTCTCACCTATTAAAATATCCATGGTAAAAGCTGTTATTCCTAAAAAGCAAAGAGTCAAAGCGAATAGCCTGCTCTCAAGTGTTGACCAGACTTTCTTGTTTGCAGGGTGGACTTTTGGTGGTATCCTGTTAGCTTTCCTTGGCAAACAATTCACATTGATCATTACGATCATTCTACTTTTTATTTCTCTTCTAAGCTTGTTTTTGATAAAAATAAGCCAATCACCTGCTGTGAACTCAAACTTCCGAATGCTGTCCAGTCTAATGGCTGGCTGGAAATTGCTCTTCCAGGATAAAGGGCTTCGAGTACTGATCATAATGGATTTAATAGAAGCTTGGGCAGGAACGATTTGGATTGGTGCGGTTACGTTAACCTATGTGGAGGATGCCCTTGGAAAGGGGGAGTCCTGGTGGGGCTATATCAACGGAGGATATTACTTAGGCACTATTGCTGGAGGAATCCTCATTTACCGGCTTTCTTATTTACTGCAAGGCCGTTTGATTATTTTTATGCTGATTGGCTCCAGTGCTTTCGGGATTCTTACTTTGGGGTATGGTTTTATATCGAATCCTTTCTTAGCGCTGCTATTTGTAATATTGATGGGACCTTCCTATCAGCTGCGGGATCTTGCACAAACCACTATGTATCAAAATAGTGCAGATGAAACAATGCTCACGAAAATTCTTGCTGCTAAATCTGTCTTAAACGAATTGATTTTCGTTGTCTCCATTTTGGGCATAGGGGTCTTAACTGATCTAATCGGTGTCCGGTTTATTTACATTTTATCAGGAATATTATTAATCATTTCGTCCATCTTTGGTTTTATTCAGCTGAAGCTTCAAGGTAAAGGTAATGCATTAGAAGCTGGCAGTTTGGAGGGCTAAAGGCAATGGGGAGAGCAATAAAGGATATAAGCTGACGGCAATGGCCATTTTTTGAAACTTTGCTGTTTGTGATCCGTAAATATAGGTAATCGACTAATTCCTCGCGGGGTGAAAATTTGCAAAATAAAAAACAAACGGTTGTTTTCATTTCAATGATGAAATTGCAGGTTTATTTATTCATTGCAACGATTGCGCTGGTATTTGGAGTGCTCTTTTTACATGCCGTAATTTATGGCGGAGGCGAAATGTCTTTTGATCTTATAGGTATGCTATTATTTTTAGCTGGTATGGTCGTTATAGTTATTTTGCATGAAGTCATCCATTTGGCAGGTTTTCGCTATATTGGCGGTGTCCCATGGAGTGAAATGTCCTGGGGAGTCAATTTGAAATTGGGTGTGGCCTATGCCCATGCCAAACAGCCAGTGACGGTTCAGCAAATGAAAAAGGTTTTAATGCTGCCATTCATTCCGACAGGTTTATTGCCCCTTGTTCTTGGAATGGTACTGAATATGCCTGGCTTATCGATATTAGGGGCGATATTGACAGTTGGGTGTTTTGGAGACCTTGTTTTGTATAAAAAGCTCTTAAAATTTCCAAATGATGCTCTGGTCATTGACCATCCGACTAAGCCGCAATTTACAGTGTATGAATAGGCTGCAATTCCATATGTTTAAGAACTTTTATGTTTGTTGTCCCACCCAATAAATAGTTGGGTGAAAAAAAAGGCAACCAGGGCCGCCAGTGATGATATTAGGAGGTTTCTCATTGAATCCAGTCCATAAAGCTGGATCCCTATCAATTTGGATGTATTTGTACACAATCTCCAGTTTTCAAAAACAATGGCTGTCTTATGAAAAAATGGAAAAAAGACGCCGAACAGCATGAGAAAATAAATATACTTTTTCATTATCCTATTCCTTTCTTTCTAATCCTAATAGAAGGATATGATGTCGATCCTGCTATTAGTATTAAATGGATAAGAAAAAAGGACAGTCGCCGAGCTGTCCTTTTTCAGTCTATTCTCTTTATGCGTCCATCAATCGCGGAGCTGAATGGCTGTGCTGAATTCTGTATATAGTCCACTAGTGCATCTATATCACTTGGGCCGGTCACTCTGTTTGTTCCTTTTCGGAATCCTGTAAAATTGTCTCCTCCATCAGCGAGATAGGTATTTACAGTGACCGAATAGTTTTTGTTCGGCTCAAGTAATGTTCCGTCAGACAGATATATATCATTTATTTTTTCACCTCTAGGCTTGCTGTCATCCCAAGTATAAGTGAGTCCAGAGATCTGAAGAATTCTAGTTGTATTTGGCTGCCATTGCTGATTGAGGACATCACGAATTTGGCTGCCTGTCAGGTTCATTTTGACAAGCTGATTGCTGAAGGGAAGGGCGACATATAAGTTTCCCCATGTAACACGGCCAGCGTCAATGTCTGCCCGGATTCCTCCTGGATTGATGAAAGCGAAATCTGTTTCCATCACTGCCCGCTGGGAATCGGCAATAAGATTGCCCAGGGCTGATTCACCGCTTCTGTTTTGTTCGGCTGTGATTGAAATTGCGGCAGTGCCGATATATCTGTTCACAGTGGATTCTACTTTTCTTTCATAGCGCTCGATCATCCTGGTTATGTCGCTTGCGGGCTGGATATTCTCTTGAAAAACATTCACAATTTCAGCGTGCTTGTGGACAATATCCTTTGTCTGGGGATCTATTTCTATATCTACATCAGAAAAGGCAGTGCCATATGAATAGGCCTGTACAAGAAGCTTTCCATCCACCACACTGTTCAGATAGTCATGACTATGGCCTCCGAACATAATATCCACTTCGTCATCCACCTGATGGGCCAACTCTATTAACTGGCCTCTTGCATGCTCTCCATTTGATTTTGATTTTCCAGGGACATGCGCCAGTACCACAATGGCTCTTACTCCTTGTTTTTTAAGTTCCCGGACATACTTGTTGATGGCTTCAGCTTCATCGGTGAAAATCAGATCTTTCACACTGTTAGGCGCGGAAATAGCCGGTGTTTCTTTCGTGATGACTCCGATAAATCCAATTGGGATCCCGCTGACATTTACTATTTTATATGGAGGAAGGAAGGGCTTGCCTGACTTTTGGCTGATGACATTGGCTGCAATCCAAGGGAAATGGGATCCGGAATAATCTTTTGCTGCTGAAGGGATGCTGCCGCTTAGCAGACGAAGCAGTTCATCAGATCCTCGATCAAATTCATGATTGCCGATCGTGCCGATATCAAACCCCATCTTATTCAAAAATTCAATAGTCGGTTCATCCCGCAGAAGAGCGGATACTGGTGGACTGGCTCCAATCATGTCTCCAGCATGAAGTAAAATGGTGTTTTCATTTTCAGAAGCACGCTGCCGCAAATAGGCAGCGAGGTAATCAGCGCGTCCTGCAGGTCTGCCGTTAACCTGCCGAGTGACATTCAGCTGCCCATGGAAATCATTAATGCCCAGCAATTGAATTTGCTTGTATGGTGCTTCTGTACGTTCTTCAACATGGCCGTGATATTCTTCAGAAAGGCCCTGCTGATCCCATTGTTCTTTTACTGCAGCCTGTCCGCTGTATAGAGGCATTCCCAGGAAGCTAAATAATATAAGGGAGAAAAGTACTTTCATCATTCATCCTCCAGTAATTGTGGCAGGGATAGTATTTGCAGATATTAGGGATTTAATCGGCTGATGGGAAAAGTTTGGCCACCTGCCAAAAGGGTAAGGTCTTAAAGAACATGATACTGCAAAAGGAGATGACAATACATGAATGATAAGAAGCTATGGCTATCAATTCCATTGAGTGCAGGATTATTGTTGGCAGGATGCGGAACGGATGAACAGGATCCGCCTCCGGAAACGGAAGATGTGGAATTGGAAGATAATCAGATGGAAGAAAACAATAATGAAGATAGTGAAATGCAGGATCCTGGCACATCAGAAGAATCTGATATGGAGGAGCCCGGCATGAATGAAGAATCACCACAAGATGAAGAGAGTATGGATGAAAGTGATATGGATATGAATGATGAGGAGTCTGACGGGAATTAACCTGCATAAGTCGCGGAAAACGTCTGCGGCTGATTTGATGTACATTCAGAAGAAAAAAACTGAATTAAGGAAAACGAGGTTAGGAGCAGAATAAAGGCAAAATTTTTCGTCTGACAGAATTCTGAAAAAAATTCCTTTCATTTGTTTCCGCTATTCTGTATACTAGAATTGAATTTAATAGCAATAACTAGGGGTGCCCAATAGCTTGGGCTGAGAAAGAAACGCGCTAAAGTTTCTTGACTCTTTGGACCTGATCTGGATCATACCAGCGTGGGGAAGTTAGAATGTGCAAAAGAGTTTTTTTGTGCAAAGACATCTGCGTTTAAGCCGGTCCATCTTTATGTGGACCGGCTTTTTTACATATCTGGCACTTCCTTGGTTCCAGGTCTCGTCCTTACATTTTTAATTAGGGAGAGATGATCAATGACTGCAAGTTCTTTAAATCATGAGAGTATTTCTATTATGTCGAGCTTTACTGGCAGCAAAAAAGTATATGTGGAGGGATCCAGGACTGATATAAAGGTTCCGGTGCGAGAGATAGAATTAAGCCCCACTGCCGGAACGTTTGGTGAAGAAGTCAATGAGCCGGTTCGTGTATATGATACGAGTGGACCTTATACCGATCCTCAGTATACGGCAGATCTAAAAAAAGGGCTTCCTGCATTAAGAAGAAAGTGGATTCATGAACGCGGAGATGTTGAAGAGTACGAAGGTCGAAAAGTGAAGCCCGAGGATAATGGGTTTCGCGACAAAAATGATTCGCGTGCCAATCATAAAGTCTTTCCCGGCTTAAACCGCAAGCCATTGAGAGCGGAAAAAGGGAAGAATGTCACCCAGTTACACTATGCAAAAAAGGGGATCATAACCCCTGAGATGGAGTTTATAGCCATTCGGGAAAATATGGAACCGGAATTTGTGCGGTCTGAAGTAGCAAGAGGACGGGCGATTATTCCTTCCAATATCAATCACCCTGAGACAGAGCCAATGATTATCGGAAGGAATTTTCATGTGAAAATTAATGCGAACATTGGAAACTCGGCTGTTTCATCCTCTATTGAAGAAGAGGTAGAGAAAATGACCTGGGCTACCCGATGGGGAGCAGATACAATTATGGATCTGTCTACAGGCAAAAATATTCATACTACACGCGAATGGATTATTAGAAACTCCGCCGTTCCGGTCGGTACTGTTCCCATTTATCAGGCACTTGAAAAGGTTAATGGCATTGCCGAGGATCTTACGTGGGAAGTATACAGGGATACCTTAATTGAACAAGCAGAGCAGGGGGTTGACTACTTTACGATTCATGCAGGTGTCCTTTTGAGGTATGTTCCGCTGTCGGCAAAGCGCTTGACCGGAATTGTGTCGAGGGGCGGATCCATTATGGCCCAATGGTGCCTGCATCATCATAAAGAGAACTTTTTATATACACACTTTGAAGAAATCTGCGAGATCATGAAAGCTTATGATGTGGCCTTCTCCCTGGGGGATGGACTGCGGCCGGGATCGATTGCAGATGCAAATGACGAGGCTCAGTTTGCGGAGCTTGAAACACTTGGGGAATTGACGAAGATTGCTTGGGAACATGATGTACAGGTAATGGTCGAGGGACCTGGCCATGTTCCAATGCACTTAATCAAAGAGAATATGGATAAACAATTGGACATCTGTAAAGAAGCACCATTCTACACACTTGGACCCCTTACGACTGATATAGCTCCGGGATATGACCATATTACCTCTGCAATCGGGGCTGCCATGATAGGCTGGTATGGGACTGCAATGCTTTGCTATGTTACCCCAAAAGAACATTTGGGTTTGCCGAATAGAGACGATGTCCGCGAGGGTGTCATCACGTATAAAATTGCCGCGCATGCTGCAGATCTGGCAAAGGGACATCCTGGAGCGCAAAAAAGGGATGATGCCCTGTCAAAGGCACGTTTTGAATTCCGCTGGAGAGATCAATTCAATCTCTCATTGGATCCTGAGCGCGCTTTGGAATTCCATGATGAAACCCTGCCTGCTGAAGGGGCAAAAACCGCTCATTTCTGTTCCATGTGCGGGCCGAAATTTTGCAGTATGAGAATTTCCCAAGATATCCGGAATTATGCAAAAGAGCATAAGCTTGAAACCGACGAAGCGATACAGAAGGGACTGGAAGAAAAAGCTGAGGAATTTAATAAGGCCGGGGGAAACATTTATCAGTAATCTTTTTATAGTTTAATAGAAATTTATATCCGCTGGGGGTGCCTGTTGGCAGGCTGAGATTAAAGCAAATACTTTAAGACCCTTGGAACCTGATCTGGTATGAATACCAGCGTAGGGAAGTGGAGTATCAGGTCTATATTCCAGGGCCTCATACCCCCACTTTCTATTTTGAAGGTGGTTTTTTATTTACAGAAAATCTAAAAATAGCTTGGGAGCATCGGCTATGAAAAAACAGCTGCATGTTATATCAGATGGAAAGCTTTCTCTAGAGGTTTTTGCTGAGATAGCAGGTAAAGTGGCACCCTTTGCAGACAAGTTCCACTTAAGGGAAAAAAATCGAACCTCAAGGGAGCTATATGAAGGGGTTGAGCTGCTTTGTAATGAAGGAATCCCCATTCATAAAATTGTAATCAATGATCGGGTGGATGTTGCATGGACATGTAAAACAGGTGTTCATCTTGCTTTTCACAGCCTTCCAGTCCATGTTGTCAAAACGCATTTTCTGGATATGCCCATCGGATGTTCTGTACATTCTCTTGAAGAAGCAGAAGAGGCTGCAAAACAGGGGGCTGATTATGTCCTGTTTGGGCACATATTTAGAACCGATTCCAAGAAGGGAGTTCCGCCAAGGGGCACTGGGTCACTTCAGGCTCTTAAAAAGGCAGTAGAAATTCCGGTATTGGCAATTGGAGGCATTAAACCAGAAAAAGTCCCAGAGGTTTTGGAGGCAGGGGCAGATGGCATTGCTGTAATGTCAGGGATATTGCAGGCAAAGGACCCTGTAGAGGCAGCGAAGCTCTTTTCAAATAAGTTAAATGCGGAGGGGAAATGATGAGGAAAATATTTGATGCCCTTATAGTTGGTGGTGGCATTAATGGAAGTTCCATTGCTTTTCAACTGGCTAAAAGAGGGTGTAAAGTGGCCGTTTTGGATAAGGGAAAAATAGCCGGAAAGGCTTCCGGAGCGGCAGCTGGAATTTTAGGAGCCCAAACGGAACTGACAGAAGACGGTCCGCTATTCCAGCTGGCATGCAAAAGCCGATCTATGTACCAGAGCCTGATTCCTGAACTGGAAGATTTATCACAAGTGCACATCGGCTATCAAAATAAGGGTGTATATAAAGTGGCTGCTAATAAAGAAGAGGAGCTGGTATTAAAAAGATTGATAGAAAGCCAGCAAAAAGCGGATGAGCAGGCCGAATGGTTTTCGATTGATGACCTGATCAAACGTGAACCATTCGTATCAAACAAATTGAGGGGGGCCATGTATATACCGAATGACGGACAGGTCCAGGCATATGAATTGTCCCTTGCCTTTGCAAAAGCTTCAATAACCCTTGGCGCAGAAATATATGAGTATACACATGTATCAGATTTTATTTTAAAAGATAAAAAGGTTTATGGAGTCAGAACCGGCCTGGGAGAACTTCTGGCAGATTCCGTTATTGTTGCATCTGGGGCCTGGAGCAGGGAGATTCTTGAAAGAACGGGCCTTTCGCTGCCCATTATTCCGGTTAAAGGCGAGTGCTTCTCAGTCAAGATTGAAAAACCGCTTGTACAGGGAACGATCTTTTCCCACGGATGCTATATCGTTCCAAAGCAATCTGGGAGGTTGGTAGTTGGAGCGACGGTTAAGATAAATTCATTTGATGAGAAGGTGACCTTTGGGGGGATATCCTTGCTGATGGAAAAGGCTCAAAACCTGGTTCCGGAAATCGCGCATGCAGAATGGGAAGGCGCCTGGACAGGAATTCGTCCGCAATCGGCTGATGGGCTGCCTTTTTTGGGGCAACATCCAGCCTGTGAAGGGTTATACATTGCAGCTGGGCATTTTCGGAATGGCATCCTCCTTGCCCCGGCAACAGGAGAGCTGATGGCAGACATCCTCGAAGGCAAAACGGAGCAGCCTAACCCATTTGAGCTATCCCGCCTTGAATGTTTAGTCCATTCGTCAAAAGGGGTGCTTTTATGAATGTTGTCATTAACGGAGATGCTATGGTGCTGCCGGAAACAGTTAATTCTGTTTCACGTCTGCTCGAGCACTTTAATTTGGAGCAAAAGGTAGTCATTGTCGAACTAAATCAGCATATTTTGGATAAATCCATGCATGCTGAAACCATACTGACAGATGGGGATCGAATCGAAATTGTACACTTTGTAGGAGGCGGATGATTTGTTGAAAATTGGACCATATGAATTTAACTCTCGGCTGCTGCTAGGAACAGGAAAATATCCAAACTTTGATGTGCAAAGGGAAGCTGTAGAAGCTTCGGAAACAGAGGTGCTTACGTTTGCTGTACGCCGTATGAACATTTTTGAAGCGAACCAGCCCAACTTTTTGGAAAAGCTGGATTTACAGAAATATAAATTACTCCCTAATACAGCAGGAGCAAGTACAGCTGAGGAGGCCGTCCGAATAGCAAGGCTATCCAAAGCTTCCGGGCTCTGCGACATGATCAAGGTTGAGGTTATTGGATGCAGCAAAACGCTTCTTCCCGATCCAATAGAAACGATAAAAGCAGCGGAAATTCTATTAGACGAGGGATTTATTGTTCTTCCCTATACTTCTGATGATGTCGTGCTTGCCCGAAAACTTGAAGAACTAGGCTGCCATGCGGTCATGCCATGTGCTTCGCCAATTGGCTCAGGGCAGGGAGTCATTAATCCTATTAATCTTCAATTTATTACTGAACAGGCTACTGTGCCGATTATTGTGGATGCTGGAATTGGGAGCCCGGCAGATGCGGCATTGGCAATGGAGCTTGGAGCAGATGGGGTGTTATTAAATACGGCAGTCTCCTCTGCCGATGATCCTGTAAAAATGGCAAAAGCAATGAAACTCGCCATTGAAGCAGGGAGGCTGGGCTATGAAGCAGGCCGAATGCCCAAAAAACGTTATGCATCAGCAAGCAGTCCGGCGGAAGGAATGGTTTTTAGTTGAATGAGCGATACTCCCGCCAGATGTTATTTCCTCCGATTGGCAAAGAAGGACAGAAAAAGCTGAGGGAAAAACACGCCTTGATTGTAGGGGCTGGTGCATTAGGGGCGGCAAATGCAGAAACCCTCACAAGGGCTGGTGTCGGTAAATTAACTATTGCCGATCGAGATTATGTGGAGTGGAGCAACCTGCAGCGCCAGCAGCTTTATTGTGAAGGAGATGCTGTTCGAAAAACGCCAAAAGCGATAGCAGCGGCTAACCGCCTAAAAGCCATCAATTCAGAGGTGGAAGTTATCGCCCGTATTATGGATGTAGGAATACAGGAAATTGAAGAGTTGATTGAGGGTGTTGATTTAATCATTGACTCAACGGATAATTTTGACATTCGCTTTCTGGTCAATGATATATCTCAGAAGCACCGGATTCCCTGGATATATGGAGGCTGTGTGGGGAGCTATGGTTTAAGCTATACCATCTTGCCTGGAGTGTCACCGTGCCTGAATTGCCTGATGGACAAATTGCCATTGGGGGGGACTACCTGCGATACGGCTGGTGTTATTCAGCCGGCTATTCAAATGGTTGCGGCTCACCAGTCTGCTGAGGCATTAAAGATATTAGCAGAAGACTTTGAATCCTTACGCGGGACACTTGTTTCTTTTGATGTATGGAAAAATCATTTTAGTTCTGTTAATGTTTCTTCCTTAAAGAATCCGCATTGCTTAACGTGCGGGACTAATCCAGTTTATCCGTTCCTGGATTATAGAAATCAGACAAAAACAGCACTGCTTTGCGGAAGGGATACCGTTCAAATCCGGCCTTCAGCCCTTCAAGATGTGGATGTTGCTTATCTGGAAAAATCCCTGGTCTCTCAAGGTATCAATGTAGAGAGCAACCCTTATTTGCTCTCATTTAAGATCAATCAGGCCAGAGTGGTTGTATTTAAGGATGGAAGAGTGCTGGTACACGGGGTAAGAGACATTCTCCAGGCCAAGAACCTGTATCATCGTTTCCTGGGATAATGAGTTTTGCCTGTCGCTAAGAGTGACAGGCTCTATTGACTAATAGACAAATAGTAAGTACTTTAAATATCAAACTCGAAATTAGGCTAAAATGAAGGTGAAGAGCATCTAAACAGGAGTTGATAGCATGAAACAGAAAATCCAAAAAATCACACCAAACTTATGGTTTAATACAGAAGCTGAAGAGGCAGCAAACTTTTATACATCGATTTTTAAGAACTCAGCTATCAGCAAGATAACCCGCTATGGAAATGAAAGACACGAACTTAGCGGCATGACAGAGGGAAAGGTTATGACTGTGAAATTCCAGCTGGAAGGACAGGAGTTTACTGCTCTGAATGGCGGGCCAAAATTTAGGTTTAATGAGGCTATATCATTTATAGTCAATTGTGAGAATCAAGAAGAAATAGACTACTATTGGGAAAAGCTCTGTGAAGGCGGGGACATGAAGGCACAGGCTTGCGGCTGGCTTAAGGATCAGTTTGGCGTATCCTGGCAAATCGTACCTGCAGATTTAAGCGAAATGATCAGCAGCCATGATTCTGAAAAAACTGAGCGAGTAATGAAGGCATTGCTCCAAATGGAGAAAAAGATTGATTTGAATTCTTTGAAGAAAGCATTTGAAGGCTAAGCGAAAAAAGACCTGTTCACTCTGCATTTGAAGGACAGGTCTTCTTAGAATTACTTATCCTCTCTCAATAAGTAGTTGTTTCCATCCTGGTCTTTAAACGTAAACATAGTTCCAAAAGGCATTTTTAGCATATCTTCAACTTCCACGCCATTTTGTTTCATTTGTTCATAGGCAGCTTCAATATCAGATGTGCTGAAAAGGATGGATGGGTGGGCAATTGCAGATGGGTTTTGCTGTTCCATGGCTGCCTTTGAATAAAGAACTAAAGTTGTAAATTCTTCATTGCTTGGACCAACTTCAATCCAGGCAGCATTTGGTCCCATAGGCTGTTCGAGCTTTAGAACAAACCCCATTTTATTCAGCCAAAAATCTTTTGCCTGTTCCTGGTCTTCAACGTATACTGTGATTTTTCCAATTTTATTGATCATAGCTAAGTTCTCCTTTTTATATAATAAGGATTTTATCAGTCCATTGCGGCAAAAACAATTTCAGTATGGAAAGGTTCGCGTGAATTTACTCCTAATTGGAGATAATTACTGTAAACATTGAGAGGAGAGGGGTTATGAACATAGATTCCATACGTTTTACCGATCCTCCTGTCCATCATCAATTTCCGCCGTTATATGAGAATTTGGGTCTTCCCGAGGTTTCTTCCTTTATTGAGCAAAAATATGATTTTGATTTTACTGCAGGAAAAACAAAAAGAACTGGGCATGGAAGCATTCGAATGTATAAGCAATATGGAGAGCTCAAGGTGATAATCTCTGAAAAATTGACCGGATTCGGACCAAAAAGGCTTGAAAAGCTTGCGAGTATGCTGATGGAAGAGGTTAAAGAACGATTTATCAGCAATATAGAAGCTGAAACTAAAACAAGAAAGGTATACCACATGCATTTTGGCCGTAATGACAGGGGGAAATAGGGACAGTTTAACTGTCCCAAATGGCTTACTTGGTGTTGTCTCTTTGAGCTTTTAAAGCGACTCTTTCAAGACCATTTTCTCTGTCATCCGCAAATTCTGTATTTTTTGGAAGTGCATTATTCTTATGATTTGATTGGTTCTTTTTGTTCTTTTCCATGATTTTCACCCCCTTTATTTTCATTAAGGCATGTCCGTTTTTAGTTTGCATTCTTTTTATGAGGCTATGCCTTAAGTTTTTCGGACACTCAGGGAAATAAAAAAATTAAAACATAGAGAAGTACTTTGGTATGTATGCTGTATTTTTCTGTTAATGATGTAAAGTTTACTTGACGTTAAAGAAACTTTACATTAACCTGTACTTTGGGTGAGGTGAACGAATTGAAAAATAATTTAGTCGAGTTTCGCAAAAGGCATGGCTTTTCACAGGATAGGCTGGCGGCTAAACTTGGGGTCTCCAGGCAGACAGTAATATCCATAGAGAAGGGCAAGTATTATCCCTCCCTCCCGCTCGCATTCGAATTGGCAAGAACATTTAGTACCACAATTGAAGAATTATTTATTTATGAAGGAAAAAAAGATTAAGGGGGGAGCCGGATTGAAGGATCGGTATCAGATTACATTTCTCATTTTAGGATTATTCTTTTTGGCGATGAGCGGTTTTATCGTCTATGCAGGGGTTATGGCTGATTCTGCCCCGCCGTCCGAGTCATATATCATGATTGGAATGGCGGTAATGTGTTTTTGCTTAAGCTATTTGTATCCTCAATTTAAACAGAAAGATGAGCGGATGAAGCTGATCAGGGAAAAAGGGATGTTTGTCTCTTTTTTTGCCATGATGATGTATTTAATTGCATTTAACCTGGGGCTGAAACTGGATCTAATTTTATTAACGGCAAGTGAAGCCGTTAATATTTTATCGACTTTGCTGATTTGTACCGTGTTTTTATCTTTTGTTATTTATTCGAGGATTTATTGATAAAAGATGGCATTCACAGAACTCAAAAATATCAATCAAACGTTTGATTGAATTGCAATATACAGCAAAAGAGTGCACTTTGCACTCTTTTGCTGTGTTAATCGACTGGCAGCATAATCCGGATAAGGGTGCCGATTTGCGGCTCGCTTTGAACATTGATGGTACCTCCATGGAGGTGGACAAGCTGTTTGGTGATGGCCATGCCAAGTCCTGATCCGCTTCCGGTTTCTCCTGTATGGGTTCCTCTATAGTAGCGGCTGAAGAGCTTTCCAAGTGTGGCACTGTCCATGCCGATGCCATCATCCTTAATGTTAATGACAATCAGATGTTCTTCTATGGAAGAGAGGCTAACGGAAATGGCTGTGCCTGGCGGGTTATATTTAATCGCGTTGGCTATGATATTATCCAAAATCCGCTGAAACCATTTGGGATCAATGGAAGCCGTAATGGATTCAGGATGCGGAATGAAATGGAATGTTCTGTCCTGATAGACTGGATCATTAATGTAATGAATGATGATTCGGCGAATGAATTCGTTTAAGCCGGTTGGCATTTTGGCAATTGGGAGAGCATTGTTCTTGAGACGGTAGGTTAACGTTAAGTCCTCCAGCAGATCCATCATGTAATCCGACTTTTCAGCCATTATAAGGGCGAACTCCTTTGTTTCCTTTTCGGACCATGTGTAATCATTGGAGGCAAGCATTTGAGCATATCCGGAAATGGAGGATAGCGGAGTTTTTAAATCATGGGAAAGGCCGCTGATCCATTCTTCTCTTGTATTGGCCATTATCCGCTGCTGCTTCTCATTTTGCTGAAGAGTTTCGGTAAGCTGTGTTAAGGTTGCAATCAATTCTTTATAAAGACGGAACTTTCTTTTCAATTTTCCTTTTTTGCTGAGTGTTACCGGCCGGCCATAGACATCTGCAGGCTCCTGATACAGCCCTCTCCCAAGGTTTTGAATCCATTTCATTAATGTCAGCAGAGGAACACCGAATTTGCGCGCATACCAGAGAGTTCCACACAGAAGCAGCAGAAATGCCATGACAAAAATGATAATGAGACTTCTATTTAGACTTTCAAATAAACTTTTTTCCAGAGTCGAAGCCTTATTGTCAGCAGGAATCCCTAACAGGATGGCACTTTCTGTGTTTGGATCAAAGTACACTGCTGGTGTGCTGCCTTCCGTATCCTGCTCTGCGAATAGCTCTTTGACTGAGTATTTGTTTCGCTGATTTTTGGTTCCATACTCATCCACTACAGTACCTGTGGGAGTAATAAGCTGGACCCAGGCATTTTTCCTGGATAGTTCGTTCTCTGCGTTTTCAGAAAGGTTCAGCTTCTGTTGTTTCCAATCCACACGTGGGGATATTTGATTCAGAAGTTTAGTCTCAGCCTTGGCTTTTCCAAAAAGGACAAAATACGGTTTAGTGCGGATCTTCCAATATGTATAATGGGCTTCACTGCTTTCCCCATAAGTAATGGCGGCGATTTCACTTTTCTTTAACTTTTTAGGAGCTTTATCCGGCATATTGAAAGCGCCCAGAACATCTCCGGCTTCATTAATGGCAAGGAGCCATCCATTCTGTTCTTTTGCCAGTCTTTTCAATTCCTCTTTAAAAACAGCCTTCCCGTCTTTAAAGCTAACATGGTCAGATACAAAATAATCTTCAGCTTTGGAGAGATCCTGTTTGGACTCGAAATCCATCATTGAAAAACCAAGAAAAGCCCAAAAAGAAATCAGAATGATAAAAAAGAGCACAAAAACGGTAATCAATTGGACAAAAAATTGAAAGATGAATCGTCTATGGATGTTCATGAAGACTGCCTTCCGGAACAAATTTATAGCCAAGTCCCCTTACTGTAATAATGTGGCAGGGGCTGCTTGGATTGCTTTCAATTTTCTCCCGGAGCTTTCGGATGTGCACCATGACCGTGTTGTCCTCCCCGAATCCTTCTTCTCCCCATACATGCTCATAAAGCTGGCTTTTGCTGAAAAGCTGATTGGGATGTTTGCTTAAGAACAGGAGAAGCTGGTAGACTTGCGCTGGCAGGTCTATCCTTTTTCCAGAAACAGTAACTTCCCCTGCTGAAGTATTGATTTTAATTCTTCCAAAATCATAGATTGTCTGTACGGGAACAGGCTGACTTCCTTTATGGCGGCGCAAGTGTGCTTTAATTCGAGCAGCCACTTCAAGCGGATTAAAAGGCTTGGTAATATAATCATCTGCTCCTAGGGCAAATCCTGAAAGTTTATCAAGGTCGGTGGATCGTGCAGTAAGAAAGAAGATGGGAGCATCAGTCGTTTCTCTTATTAAAGGGCAAATATCAAAACCGCTGCGGTCAGGGAGCATCACATCCAATAGAATGAGATCATAGGTATTGGCCCGGCAGAGTTCTAATGCTTGTGCAGCAGTAGAGGCGGTATCGATATTTCTAAATTGTTCACGCTGTAAAATCGTGCATAGCATGTGCAAAATGGCTTGTTCGTCATCAACAAGCAGTAATCTTGAATCTTGCATGGTTATTCTCCTAATCTAGTTTGTTCAAACCTATCATATCACTCTATTTCCAAAAATATAGGAATTAAGGAAAAATTAAGGCGGTATTTCGGAGTGGGTAAGATTGACGGTATATACTTTAATCAGAATCACGATGAAGGGAGCATGGAAAATGTTTGTGATGTGCAAGAGAGAGTTTATAAGTCTTTTTAAAGGGATTAAATCCATTATTATGATTGCCATATTATTTGCAGTATCGTACTATGCAGCGAAGTTTTCCAGTGTACTATCATCTGGAGTGGAACTGACGGCAGGTGAGGCTGAGGATATCCATACGATCGGTCTTTTAAGTGTCATTTTGCTGCTTGGACAATTATTTGTGTTCGGTTTGTCCCACGACACAATAAACAGAGAAATCCATGAGCGTACAATGAGGTTTCTGGTGACAAGGGCATCACGCTCTACTATATTATTCGGTAAATTTCTTGGAATATGGTTTTTCTGGCTGTTCTGCATTGTAGTGTCTTTTTTGCTGATCAGTATTTTTTCCAAGAAGTTTGATCTGTTTATTTTTTCCCAGACGATGAGTCTGGTGACTTACCAGGCAGCTTTAGCTGTCCTATTGTCCGTGCTTATCCCTAGACCTGGATATACCATGTTTTTAGGAAACATTCTGGGGTTGATGCTTCCTGCTTTTGGATTTTGGGCTGCTTTTTCTCCAAATGGCTGGGTGAACTGGATGAAATACTTTATTCCTTTTTACTATTTGGAGCGGGATGATTTTACTTTCTTAGTCATACTGGGATTGGCAGGTATGATGCTGCTGGCTGCATATGCTGTCTTTAGAAGGAGGGAATGCTGATGAATGCCATCGAAGCGAAACAGCTCTCAAAAGCCTATGGTGCCCATCAGGTGGTCATGGGAATGGATTTAGCCGTAAGAAAAGGCGAGATATTTGGGTTTCTTGGACGTAACGGTGCAGGTAAATCCACCTTTATTAATATGCTGACAGGCATCATTTCCTCAAGCAGCGGAACGTACTCACTTCTTGGGGTTGAGGGTCCTGATAGCAAAGTGTTGAAAAGAGTAGGGGTTATGCCGGATTATTCATCTCTCTATGGGTCATGGACCGCTCTGGATCATTTGCGCTTTTTCTCAGAGCTATCGGGTGCCAGGGCTTCAAAAGAGAAATGTCTGGAGGTCCTGAGAAATGTTGATCTTTTGTCACATGCCAATAAGAAAGCAGGCAAGTTCTCCTTTGGCATGAAAAAGAAACTGGGGATTGCTCAGGCTATTATTCATGATCCGGAACTGATTTTTCTTGACGAGCCTACATCGGGAATGGATGCGGAATCTGTTATTCTCATTCACCGCCTCATTAAAGAGCTTCAAAAACAGGGGAAGACGGTTTTTATGACATCGCATAATCTGGATGAAGTGGAGAAAATTTGCTCAAGAATTGCCATTATGCGGGATGGAATTATTGATAACATTGGAACGATGGAAGAGTTACGGGCCTTTTACCGGTCAACCATAACAGTCAAAATAAAACACTCCACCGTGCCAAAGCAGGAGCAAGCTAAGCTGAAGCAATGGCTTGAGTCAGCTGGCAGCCTGCTTGAACACGGGGATGCTTATACAGTGATCACAATCAGCGATGAGAATAAGATTGCTGAAATGATAAGGGCTTTCACACAATGCAAGACGGATGTTCTGCGGGTGGAAGTTGAAGAGCCATCCCTCGAAGAAATCTTTTTAAATGAATAATAGATAGGAGTTTATATGCATGTAAATTTAAAGGAACCCCGAAACAGGGTATCACGTAACGCCATCCGGGTATGGATCATCAGTGAGGCGATCCAAAATATCATCGGATTTGCGGTTCTCGGAGTGTTGTTTTATCTGGATGATCGATTTTCTTGGAAGGAATGGATCGGGTGGATCCTGATCATTTTATTGGCTATATCGATACCGGCGGCAATTTGGTCTTTCATATCGCCTTACATTCAGTACAAAAGCTGGCGTTACGATGTGGATGAAGAATATGTCCAGCTGAAGTCAGGCGTGTGGCAGGAAAAGCATCTGCTGATTCCCATGACCAAAATACAATCGGTTGAGACCGTGCAGGGTCCCATTATGAGGAAATACGGCCTATATTCCGTAAGCATGGGGACGATGGGTTCCTCTCATGTAATCCCTGCATTGCCAAAAGAGGAGGCTGTTTCATTAAGAAATAAGATAGCCAAACTTGCCAAAGTAAAGGAAGAGGACGAATGAAGCAAGCCAGAAGATATCATCCGCTTCTTATATTGTTTGGACTCATTCAATTACTAAGAAATTCAGCCTTTATTGCCCTCTTTTTATTTGTGATGAAAGCGGGCTCCCAATCTTTTTTGATTGTATGGGGACAGAAGCTTTTTCTTCCTTTTATATCTTTGGCTGCTTTGTATGTTCTCATAGATTGGCTATCAAATAAGTATGAAGTGGACGATGCTCATATCCATTTATCCAAGGGAATCCTTGTCCGCTCCAAGAGAACTGTACCATTTACTAAAGTCCAAAATATCCAGAGACATACGTCTCTGCTTCACCGGCTATTTGGATTCACATCTCTTATCTTTGAAACAGGAATGGATGGAAGTGAGTCTTCAATAGAGTTTAAGGTAATTTCCTTAAAAGAAGCGAACTGGCTGGAAGAGGCGGTTTCTGCGAAAACGAAAGCGGAAGTGCCGGAAGTGAGTGAAAAAATACTGCATTTTTCTCCCGGAAAAGAAGATCTTATAAAAGCGGCCTTTACATCCCTAAGCTTTCTTGTACTGCTGTCTTTAGTAGTTTCTATTTATACAAAGATATCTGATTTTATTGATCTGGAAGAAAGAGGAATAGGATTTTTGAAGGGATTTCTGGATTCCTGGCAGGTGCAGGCTGCTGCAATCATCTTTTTTCTGATTATATCTGTATTGGCAGGTTTCTTGCGGACCTTTATCAAGTATGGTAAATATGAAATATTTTCTGATGAGACCCGCATTTATATCCGCAAGGGATTCTTAGAAGAGACCTCCTTTTCTATCTCAAAAGATCGAGTACAGGCAATAGAGATCAAGCAGAATATGATGAAACGTTTGACCGGGGCAGCTGAAGTGAAACTGGTGACAGCAGGTGATGTTTCAGAAGGAGATGAAAAGGAAGGCGTAAATTCGCTATTTCCTTTTCTGCCTGTTGATCGGGCTTATAAGATAGCGGAGGAGATATTGCCGGCTTATGAAATTTTACAGAAGATGCACCCGCTTCCGAAAAAGGCCCTATGGGCAAGCTTATTAAAGCCAAGCTGGTTATGGATCCTATCAACAGCCGCCCTGGTTTATTTCAAGCCTGAATTCCTGGGTATTGAAGAAACCTGGCTGGCAGGGTCTATCCTTCTCTTTTCCTTAATTGTCTTTGTACGAGTCGCTGGGTATACAAATGCCCGATATTTGATCAATGGCCCTTTTATTCAATTCAAAACCGGCATTGTTGGCACGCGGTTATTTATCTCTAAAAGAAGTAAGATTATTGAGGCAGAAGTAACGGCAACACGGTGGCAAAAGCTGTTTGGGCTTGCCTCCATACAGACAGTGAATCGAGGTAAGCCTGTACAGCATGCCAGTGTGGAGAATGTGCCGGCAGATGTGGCTTCTTCTTTCTATTCCTGGTATAAGAGCCGTACGGATGAAGTACAAATAAAATAGGGTTTCTTCCATAAAATTGAAACTTTAAAGATTACCTTTCGTATAAACAAGTACAAGATAATCATAGAGGTTTTCTTTTTCATCAGAACTGTCCAATAACTGAGCAAGAAGAATGTTTTATAAAGCCAGCCCGCGTCATTGGTGAAGTTCTCGGCCATCTTAAGGAATATATCGGGGAAGGGTTCTTTGAGTACAAAACTAAGATAACTGTGATGAAACGGCGTTCTTGAGGTAAAGGGTGTGCCGAAAGCTGCGTTATTATAGTGTGAGGCTCTCTGACTCTGAATTTTACATAGAAATAGAATAGTAGGATTGATAAGGATGAATCAATTAAGCGACAGTGACTTTTACCTAAAGTACAGAAAAAAGGTGTATCATATCGCGCTTTCTTATTTCAAGGACAGATTTATGGCAGAAGATGTTTCCCATGAAGTCATGATTAAGTGCTTTGAAAAGCGGAGCGGCTTCAAAGGAACCAGTACGCTGGATACATGGGTCTATTGCGTGGCGAAAAATTATTGCATCGATAAAATTCGTAATATGAAAGGAGATTGCTCATATTTAAGCGAAAAGGCAGGTTTGCTTACAAATGAAGAAGCAGCAACTCCTGAAGCAGCGCTGATCCGAAACGTTGAATATGAGGACTTGCAGAGAAAGGTGGCCATGCTGCCTGAAAAATATAAGGTATTGCTCATTTTATACTACTTTGAACATCTATCATTAAAAGAAATTCAGCTTCGTTTAAAGATGAACATCTCAACGGTAAAAATCCGGATTTACAGAGCAAAGCAAATGTTAAAGAAAATGTATCAGGCTGAAGGTCCGCGCTTCCGTCGATATGAGTTTTGACAAATTTGACGTGTGTAACAAGCACGTCCGTTTTTTTGTATTAGGATAGGCTCGAGACAGGAGAAGTTCCAAATTGTGTTAATATAAAATCACGAATAATGATAAAGGGTGGAGAAAATGGTTCGCATCTTATACATAGAAGATGAAGGCGATATTGGCAGCTGGCTAAAAAATGATTTAGGGGAAAGAGGTTATGAGGTGATCTGGCTGCAGTC
This sequence comes from Cytobacillus sp. BC1816, assembly GCF_051353635.1. Lineage (NCBI taxonomy): Bacteria > Bacillati > Bacillota > Bacilli > Caryophanales > Bacillaceae > Cytobacillus > Cytobacillus sp. BC1816. The sequence continues at coordinate 509,877 of NZ_CP195611.1, forward strand.
TGGAGAAGGTATGGAAAATTATCTTTCTGATGCCGATATTGCCATTTTGGATGTGATGCTTCCGGGGCTTGATGGATTTTCGCTTGGCAAGCGGATTAAGAAAGTAAAGAATGACATGCCAGTACTAATGCTTTCGGCAAGAACAGCAGTGGAGGATAAGCTGGAGGGCCTGAGCTTCGCTGATGATTATCTGACAAAGCCTTTCCAGCCGGATGAGCTTGCTGCGAGGATTGAAGTGCTGTTAAGGCGATTTCAAAAGAATGATCAGGTGCTGGAGCTTCACCACATACAGGTACATACAAAGGATTTGCGGATTATCGATCGGGAAGCAGGTGGTGAAATTCAATTGACAGGCAAGCAGTATCAGCTGTTTCAGTACTTCATTCGCCATCTGAATCAGATACTGACAAAAGAGCAGCTTTATGAAGGCGTCTGGGGAGAACAATATATGGAGGGCGACAAAACCCTTATGGTTCATATCCGCTATCTTCGTGAAAAACTCGAGAGGAACCCTTCGCGTCCTGAAATCATTGAGACCATCCGCGGAATCGGCTACAGGGTAAAGATATGAAAAGGTTTTTCCGATCGCTGCAGGCAAAGTATATGGCGATTATTCTGGTTGCCTTATTTCTGTTCCAGGCAGCTTATTTACTTGTGGCCATGCTGGTTATGGGCCTCCAAGAGGATATTTCAGGAGAAAAAAACAAGAATGAATCCGATCCCAATCATATTGAAGAAAAATGGCATGCGGATGCAGCAGAACTGGAGAATTCCTCAAGTGAAACCATTCAGAGGCTTTTTTCGAAATGGAAAAAGGATTATCCTGATGCCTCGATGTTTTGGGTGGATGAAAAGGGAAATGTACTGGAGCAGCTGGATGTGAAGGGTGATCTGCCAGCTAATTGGACTCCTGCCTTTACAGCGAAGTTTATAAAGGAACGGTATGGCGGGGATCCTTTTACAGTTATAAGTTTTATTGGCGGGGATGAAAAGAATGGTTTTATTGTTCTTGAAATACCGAGGGATTTATTTCTTCCGCCGATCGTGGAGGTAACAGAGAAATATGGACTTCTCCTAGGAGCGGGCCTGCTTTTGATCATTTCCCTGTTTATCATCGTCTCTTTTTTATTTTTCCGTGGCATCCGCAAAAGGCTGCTTCATCTGCAGGAGGCGATGGAAAGACGGGATATGGATAATCTTCCGATCGGCATTGATGTGAAAAAGAATGATGAAATCGGCCAGCTGGAACAGACCTTTAATGAGATGATCATAGAGCTTAAGGAAAGCAAGCAACGCGAGCAGGAGGAAGAACAGCTTCGGAGGGAGCTTATCGCCAACTTGTCCCATGACCTGCGGACGCCTTTGACGAAAATCAATGCGCAAACATACTCGATTGCAAAGGAAAATCTGTCTCCAGAAGGAAAACAGGCGGTCAAAGCGCTGGAAACTTCGATTGTCAATATTGATAGACTGATTGAGAACTTAATGAGCTACACGCTTTTGATGGCAAGCAAACATAAACAGGAGCTGATCGAGCTGGATGCTGTCCGGTTTGTTCGTGAAAGTATGGCATCATGGTATCCGGTTTTTGAGAAAGAAAGTTTTGAAGTGATCATCGAGTTAGAGCCATTTGAAGAGAAATGGCAGGCAGACCCGGTGTGGCTGAGCCGTATTTTTGATAACATCCTGCAAAATGTGCTGCGGCATGCGAAGGATGGGCTTTACCTTGAAGTGGCGACTGAATCCACCTATGAGTATGATGAGATTATTTTTATCGATCATGGGAAGGGGCTGAATAACAGTTCCGGTGAAAAAGGAGCCGGAATTGGCTTATCCATTATCGATTTAATGGTAAAGGGGATGAAGCTGGATTGGGAGATGGAATCTGGTGTTGACGGTACAGCGATAAGAATCAGGAGAATTAAATGAAGGCGATTAGGTGTAGACATTAAGAATAATTATGATGCCATTTAGTAAATTTATTAAGTGAATTAATAGGGAGTCACTCAAGCTGGGAATGGCATCTTATTTATTAAAACTTAAAACATATAGGGGGTTAGCTAAACAAAATTACTATGAAAGGATTTTGTTAACCAACTGTATTAGAAAAATAATGTACTTTTGTTCATGAATAATGGTCATGCTCGGGATTTACAATCCAGAATACTATATCTAGAAATATAATGTTCAGGAGATGATTTGCAATTGGATAACATGGACAACACACAGCCAGACGATCTTTGCCAGGAATTTGCCGAAATTCTGGGATCAATTCCATCTGTCATAAATGGAGTTTGTACTGCGACTAATTCCCGTACAAATATACACCCGGTTGTATTAGGCCGGAGAGCTGAATCCTTTATGTTTGTTCCTCAGGCTTATTCATTTGAAAATTTCGATCGGGACGGCCGGGCATTATGTCTTGGTGAGACAGTCCTCCTGCAGGAGGAAGTTAACCCATTTATGACCAGCTTGCGTGAAGATGGAATCATTGTCACTGCCCTTCATAATCACTGGCTTTTTGAAAACCCAAGGTTAATGTATATGCATTTTGAATCTATTGATGAACCTTTAGCTTTTGCCAGAAAAGTAAGAAATGCACTAGACTTATTAACTACCCGCAATGTTGGAAGATCCGGCAGGGTACAAAGATCATCAAATAGACGAGGAGAAGAACTTTGTGAAGAGTTCAACAGAATTTTGGAAGGCAGCATGAATACATTTGAAAATGGGGTTTGCCTTGTAATGAAATCCCGTACAAATATTAGGCCACGCGTTCTTGGCAGGAGGGGAAATTCCTTTTTATTGATTCCTCAAATGTTTGCATTCGAGTCATTGACAGCAGACGGCCGGGCTCTTTGCAGTGGAGAAACGGTGATCCTGCAAGAAGAGATAAACCCATTCATCAGTGAGCTTCGTAAACATGACATTATTGTGACAGCTTTTCATAATCATTGGCTCTTTGATGACCCAAGGCTGATGTATATGCATTTTGAAAAAGTGGAAAAACCAATTCGCTTTGCCAATGATGTACGAGATGCTTTGGAAGTGCTGACTGAAAAAACGATATCATCAAAAAGTAAATAAAGTAGTCACTTTTTTTCTTATACTAAGGGATCTTCCAGCTGAAGATCCTTTTTTAAATATTCCTTACTATAATTAATAGCTCTTATGATTGAAGCCTGGGCGCCAGACATCTCGGACAAGTGAAACCGCCATCTGAAATTTCGAACAAAGCGGTGAAGTATAAGTTTCAAAATACATAAGCGGGTAGATATTTAAACAAATTTTAAACTTTCCTCTACCTTTGTTTTAACCTTGACTGGCTAAGATGGAAAGTGAGGTGAGAGGAATGGAGTATATCGTAAGAACGGAAAATTTATCGAAGCATTTTGGTAAGGAGAAAGCTGTGTCAGGTCTGGAAATGAAAATACCCAAAGGGGAAATCTACGGATTTCTGGGTCCGAATGGTGCGGGGAAAACGACAACTATCCGGATGCTTTTGGGGCTGATGAAGCCTGATTCCGGCAGGATTGAAATTTTTCAAAAAGATTTAAAGAAAGAAAGACTAAATATATTAGGACGGGTAGGTTCGCTTGTAGAATCACCGTCATATTACCCCCATTTAACGGCAAAAGAAAATCTGGAAGCAATGAGAAAGATACTGGGTGTGCCGAAGCAGAGAATCGCTGAAGTGCTGGAGATTGTCCGGCTTACAGATGCTTGTGATAAAAAAGTAAAGGGTTTCTCACTTGGCATGAAGCAGCGGCTTGGAATTGCTGCTTCGCTGCTGAATAACCCGGAATTGCTAATTCTGGATGAGCCGACAAACGGATTAGATCCTTCAGGTATTATTGAAATTCGCAATTTAATTAAAAGCTTGCCATCGGAATGCGGGATGACCGTGTTAATTTCCAGTCATTTGCTTTCAGAGATTGATCAGATGGCGACAACAGTGGGTATTGTCACGAAAGGGAAAATGATTTTTCAGGATTCTATTGAGGCGATGCGCATGTTTTCACAGCAATCTGTTTTATTAAAGGTCAGCGAGAGCGACAAAGCCTGGCGCTCCCTGCTGGGAAGAGGAATGAAGGCTGGTTTGGATAGTGGCATCATTTCGCTGCCGCAGCAATCGGATGAGCAAGTGGCTGAGGCTGTACGCGGACTTGTAGCAGATGGATTTTCCGTTTACCGGGTGGAAGAAGAAAAGCGATCATTGGAAGACATTTTCCTTCAGATGACGAGGGAGGAGCAGGCCGGATGATGGGAAAATTGCTGGCAGCTGAATTTATGAAGATTAAGCGCAAAGGAATCTGGTTCCTGACCGTATTGGGTCCAATTGGGGTAGTAGCCATGCAGATGGTCAATTACGGGGTGCGCAAGGATTATTTGTTCGGGCAGAATGATGACCGGTGGGGGTATTATTTGGATAATATCCATTCGTTCACACCGCTGGCGATTGTGCTGGGCATCGTAATTCTGACGTCATTTATGTCAAGCATTGAAAATGAAACGAACGCCTGGAAACAGCTGATTGCATTGCCAGTTTCAAAGATGAGCGTGTATTTATCGAAGTTCACGGTGCTGTCGATTCTGCTTCTGACTTCTTCTGTGCTTTTGATGCTGTTCACGATGGCTTTTGGATTTTTTCTGGATTTGGGCGGGGAGATTCCGTATACGGGTCTGCTGAAATACAGCTTTTATCCTTTTTTTGCAGCTTTGCCAGTTTTGGCGCTGCAGCTTTGGATAGCGACTGTGAGTGTAAACCAGGGTGTGCCAATCACTCTGGGGATTCTGGGTGTGATTCTGACCTATGCTGGTTTTACTTTGCCGGATTGGCTGATTTGGAAATGGCCGCTGCTGCTGAATGAGTGGAATGAACCGCTCATCAACGTCCTGCTTGGAATTGGAGCCGGCGTTTTATTATACACAGCCGGCATGATTGATTTTGCGAGAAGGGATGTGAAATAGATGCTGTCTATTTTGAAGTCAGAGTGGTTTAAACTGCGTAAATCAAAGATCTTCGGCATTCTTTTAGTGGGACCGCTGATTGGGCTGGGTGCCGGGATTGGGGCAGATACAGCCGAAACGGCGGGAGCGATGAATGAATGGTACATGCTTTTGATTTATATGAATTTGCCTTATTCGGTCCTCTTTTTGCCGTTAGTCACAGGGGTTCTGGCAAGCCTTGTCTGCCGGTATGAGCATCAGGCCGGGGGCTGGAAGCAGGTTTTGGCGCTGCCTGTCACAAGGGGCAAAGTGTTTGCAGCTAAGTATGTATTGATTCTGCTATTGGTTTTGTTTATCCAGTTATTATATTTAGCTGCCATTTTTGGAGCAGGATTGTATAAAGGTGTGGCCGATCCGTTTCCGGCAGCGATTATCTGGAAAAGCATATTGGGAGGCTGGGTGGCGACTTTCCCATTAGTCGCCCTGCAGCTGTGGATGTCCGTCTGGTTCAAAAGCTTTGCGGCACCTTTTGCGGTCAACGTCGTTTTTACGCTGCCATCCATTCTGGCGATGAATTCCGAGAAAGTGGGCCCCTATTATCCGTGGGCACAGCCGTTTGCAATGATGTATCCAGCGACAGATACTGGCGATATATTCTTTATCCCTTGGGAACAGCTTCTGACTGTTATCGGCGGATTCTTTTTATTGTTTTATCTTGGCGGCTATTTTTATTTTCAGCGGAAGGCTGTGTAGACAGGATACCAGGGGAGAGACCCTGGTATTTTTAATGGGTAAATTGTAATTTTTTGAAACTTTTTCTATATTATTCCGTAAAGCTATAGTGGAATCATTTTTAATAGAATAGGAGTGTTCTTTATGGAACAAGAAGTAAAAACGAGCAAAGAGAAACCGAGTTTGCTGGGAATGGTTTGGAGTCCGGGGGAGCAGTTTGACCGCATTCGCCGGAACCCTAAGATTGGGGTTCCGCTGATTCTAATCAGTATTCTGTATGCTGTTGGAATGTTCCTGATGGCCATGTCAATGGATGCTTCTTACCTTGGGCTTGATGGCATGAGTGAGGCCGAAGCAGAGATGGTCATGATGTTTTCTAGGGTGGGTGTGGCAATAACAGGAATTTTCACACCTGTAGTGATTGCCCTCATTTCCGGTGGTATTTATATGATTTTCATAAGAATTGCTGGATCAGATGCAACGTTCAAACAGATATTTTCCATGAATATTTATATTCTTGTTATTGGCGGGATCGGCCTTTTGGTCAATATGGCATTAAGAGCAGCTATTGGGGGAAATCCGGAAATATTTATTACTAGTTTAGCAGGATTGATGAACAGCGAGAAACCAGGGGTCCTGGGTTCTATCGAGTTATTCAGCATCTGGCAGTCTGTTGTAACAGCTATTGGCCTTCATCGGGTTGGAGGATTATCAAAAGGCTGGGCTTGGGGCATTGCGATTGCCTTCTTCATCATCGGCATTGTCTTCACTTTAATCAGCAATACCCTTTCTGGAATGACTGGTGTCTAAATGAAAAAGAAAGTTTGGATAGCGATCGGAGTTGCGGCTGTGTTTTTGCTGCTGGCTGGCGTTAGCGTCTACAGGCAGGCGTTTGCGAAAGGGCCTGAAGTAAAAACCGCCCATCCGGTTCAGGAAGAAATTAAAGAGCAGATCATGATTCCGGGAATGGCAGAGCTGGTGAATGAGCAGAAAATATATGCATCTCCTGAAAAGGGAGAAATAAAGGAGTTCCTGGTGGAAGAAGGGGATTCTGTTAAAAAAGGAGAAGTGCTGGCCAAATTTGATGACCAGGCATTGGAGCTTGAATTGGAAAAGGTCAAACTTCAGGCTGAATCAGGCTATATAAAAATCAGCCAGCTGGAAAAAGAGGAAGTCCAGCTGGGGGATAAGGTAAAAGAGCTGCGCAAACAGGCTGGTGAAAAGGAAGCGGAAAAACAGATACAGCCTGAAAGGGATCAGTTGAAACTGGAAAAGCGATTGGCGAATCTTGAATTAAGCCAGGTGCTTCTGCAGAAGAAAGATGTTGAAAAACGACTTGGAGAATTAGAGGTAAAAAGCACAATGGATGGATTGGTGCTTCAGGTAAACAAGGCAGCCTCCTCTGATCCGGCTTCGGCAGGAAAACCTGTCATTTATGTTGGAGATTTAAAAGCGATCGGCGCATCAGGCTTACTTTCAGAATTCGATTCATTAAAAGTGAAAGAGGGGCAAAAGGTGACTCTCCGGTCCGATGCGATTCCTGAAAAGGAATGGAAAGGCGAAGTCAGCGAAGTAGCCGATATGCCAGAAGAGAATCAGGGAGTGAACCCTGCCGAAAATAGTGCGCCACAGTATCGGATGGAGGTAACGGTGAAGGAAATGTCCCTGAAACCAGGGTTTCAGCTCATAATGGAAATTGAAACGGATAAGAAGAAGGCACTGACTGTTCCGGCAAACTCGGTTATAACCGGAGACAGCAGCGTATTTGTATTCGTGGTCAGGGATCAGAAAAGCTATAAACAGGAAGTGGAGACAGGTGTGGCTTCCGGGAATAAAATTGAGATAGCAAGCGGCCTCACTGAGAAGGATTTGATTATTACTAATCCATCAGATCAGCTGAAAGACGGCATGGAAGTGGATGCGAAATGATTGAACTCAAAGGCATAACCAAGTCCTATCAGGCGGGGAAAGAAAGCATTGAAGTTTTAAAAGGGATTAATCTGAGCATTGAACAAGGTGATTCTGTGGCGATTATGGGGCCATCCGGATCTGGAAAATCGACGCTTATGAATATTATTGGATGCCTCGATTTGCCGACAGAAGGAATATATGAACTGGATGGTGAGAACATATCCCATTACTCGGAAGCGGAGCTGGCAAAGGTCAGAAATCAATCGATTGGGTTTGTGTTTCAGCAGTTTCACCTGCTTCCGAGACTGACGGCTATTCAAAATGCAGAGCTTCCGATGATTTACAGCGGCCTTGCAAAAAAGGAACGATTGGAAAGGGCGGAAGCCGCGCTGGTCAAAGTGGGTCTTGCTGATCGGATGGAGCACCTGCCAAATGCCCTATCAGGAGGTCAGAAGCAGCGGGTTGCCATCGCCAGAGCGATTGTGAACGAACCGAAGATCATATTGGCGGATGAACCGACAGGTGCTCTTGATACGAAAACAAGCGCCTCCATTATGGAACTGTTCAGTGAGCTGAACCATGAAGGGGCAACGATTGTAATGGTTACACATGAACCTGAGGTTGCAGAGTATGCCCATCACACGATTATGGTGAGGGATGGGCTGATTGTGTCCGCAGAACCTTCCCGCAGGGGGGCGCCTACATGAGTTTTTTAGAAAATATCAAAATGGCACTTAGTTCATTGAAGGCGCATAAAATGAGATCGATTTTAACGATGGTTGGGATCATTATTGGTGTTGGGGCTGTTATTATTGTAGTCGCAATCGGCCAGGGCGGAGAAGCGATGCTGAAGACGCAGCTGACAGGTCCAGGTAATACAGTGGAGTTGTTTTATCAGCCTTCTGACGAGGAAATTCAGGCAAACCCAAACATATTTAATGAAGCTCCTTTTGATGGGGAGGATATCAAAGCACTGGAGCAGATTCCAGAGATTAAAAGAGTAGTTGCTTCAAGCTCACAGTTTTCACAGTCTTCGTTTGGAGAACAGACGGCAGAAACATCCACAACAGGAGTCGGTCCAGCCTATTTTGAGCTGAACAATGTTGACCTGGAGAAAGGGAGATCCTTTACGGCTGCAGATTTCCTTGGCGGACGCAGGGTGGGGCTTGTCAGCTATTCCATGCAGGAGGAGCTATTTAATGGCAAGTCGCCGGTTGGCGAAGTGATCCGGATTGGGAACCAGCCGATAGAGATCATTGGCGTCATGGAAAAGCCGACAGGGCTCTTTTCATTCGGTGTTCTGGAGATTTATGTGCCTACTAAAACATGGCAGACTATTTATGGGAAGAGTGACTTTACCCAGGTGACGCTTCAGGCAGAATCCGCTGATCAGCTTCAGACGGCCGGAAAGAAGGCTGCCAGCTTACTTAACAAGATGCATAATACAGAAGAATCTTATATGGTCATCAACATGGAAGAAATGGCAGAAGGAATCGGCCAGATTACAAAGGTCATGACTCTAATCATCGGCAGTATCGCCGGTATCTCGCTATTTGTCGGCGGAATTGGTGTCATGAACATCATGCTCGTATCTGTAACAGAAAGAACGAGGGAAATCGGAATCCGTAAAGCACTCGGAGCGACCAGGGGGCAAATCATGGGCCAGTTTTTAATCGAATCTGTCACGCTGACCTTAATTGGAGGAGTACTGGGAATCCTGCTCGGCTGGGGTACGGCATCCCTGATTTCATTCTTTGCCGGATGGCCATCGCTCATTTCCTGGCAGGTCGTTGCAGGAGCCCTTTTCTTCTCGATGGCGATCGGCATCATCTTCGGACTGCTGCCGGCCAATAAAGCTTCGAGGCTGAGTCCGATTGAATCTTTGCGGTATGAGTGATTATTTCTTCGGCAGAGGATAGTCTTTTGTTTGAGTCGAACATAAAGATTCAATTAAATATTATTTTGTTATGTTTTTATTAAGCGCGAACCCGATCCGGGACAAGGGATACCAGTTTTTTCGGGGATATCTGTTTGGAAAACCTGCGCCAATTGCTGAAAAAGATAGAAAAGTTCTGCCCCAGTGATGAATTTTGCAGGAAAGGACCACTTTTCTTCGGAATAAAGATGCATCGGAATAATTTGTGTGCGGTTAGCTGAGAAATATGTGCGCATAAGATTTTTTATGTGCGGATAGACGTACTTTATGTGCGGATAAAAAAAATTATGTGCGATCAGCCTTTTTATAAAGGAAATTTGACTGAAATCAACGAACATACATGGGATGAAACAGCTGAATAGGGGTTAAGAAATGGAGCTTAAAACAGAGAGACTTATAATCCGTAAGTTCAAATCAGAAGACTGGCAGGCAGTTTATGAGTACACATCAAATCCAGAAGTAATGAAATACATTCCAGAAGGTACTTTTACAAAAGAAGCAGCTAAAGAGTTTATCCGTGAGAATACCGAAAAAGCAAAGCATTTCCCGGTTCTTTTGAAAAATGAAGATGTGCTGATTGGCCATGTCGCTTTCTTTAAGTATTTCGGCGATCATACCTATGAAATTGGCTGGGTGTTTAATCCGAAGTTTTATAATAAAGGCTATGCATCAGAAGCGGCATATGCAGCGCTGAAATATGGCTTTGAAGAACTTGGGCTTCACCGGATTATTGCAACCTGCCAGCCCGAGAATCCGCCTTCTTACCGGGTGATGGAGAAAATCGGCATGAGGCGGGAAGGCTGCTTCAAAAAGTGCATTCCTCATGGCGATGAGTGGTGGGATGAATATTATTATGCGATTTTGAAAGAAGAGTGGAACATAGATAACTGAACAAGCAAGTATATCACCATCCTGTATGGCTAAAATAATAAAACAGGAGGTGATATACATGGCTAAAGATGTTCTTTGTGAAGTAAATAACTGCACTTATTGGGAAAAGGGAAATAAGTGTGGTGCAGAAGCTATTTACGTTGTCAGCCATAAAGGCAAGCAGGCGTCCAACAGCAAAGAGACAGACTGTAAAACGTTTGAACCAGAAGTTTAATCCAAGGGGTAACCGATTTGGTTACCTTCTTTATCTATTATTGATAATAATTATCAGTTTCATTCAAAAAAATTTTATCTTGCTGATTCTTTTGTTTTTCGAAGAGGCGTCAGTTTTTTCATGTTTTTAAAAATTTTATAATGGGCAGTGCCTACTTTTTCTTCTACATAATCCAATGAATAATCACCAGATGGATCAGATAGTTCCCCAATCGCACGTGATAGATTATCAATCACTGTTCTGTATGATTCATTCTTCTTATGGTCTTCCTTTGAATTCATTTCTACCATAATGTCGTGAGCAAGGCTTTGAATTCTCCGTAAACGAATTTGCTTCGCTGGCATATTATCGTATCCTCCCCTTTTTTTGCTGAATCAATATATTATATATGGCCTTTCCATAGAAAAAATAACTGAAATCCCAAGTACGCATTTATTGGAATATTATAGTATAATGAGTGGTATTAATTTTTCTGACAATTTAGTAAAAGGAGGCGTTCATTATGCTAAATAAAACTTTAGTTATTATGGATAAAAATAAGGGGAGAACGCCTAATTAAAATCAGCGTTTCCCCAAAATATGAAAAGGGGAAATTATATGAATACTGGCAATGTGAGAATTGAACAAGTAACAGCAGACAATTGGTATGATTGCTGTTTATTGGAGCTTTCAGAGGAACAAAAAGCCTATATGGAGCCGAATGCTGTTTCCATTGCGCAATCTAAATTTGAAACGGCGCTGAGACCACATGTGATTTACTTGGAGGATAAAGCTGTCGGCTTCTTAATGTTTAATACATGTATAGAAGAATTGGATGCTTACTGGATTTATCGGATTATGGTCGATAAGGCGCACCAAGGAAAGGGAATAGGCAAAAAAGCGACTGATCTGATGATTGCGGAGATGGCGAAACTGCCGAATGCGAAAAAACTTGCAGTAGGGTACCATCCTGAGAATCTTGGGGCACATAAGCTTTATGCAAGTTTGGGGTTTGCAGATCATGGCCACCGTTTTGGGAAGGAAATGGCGGTTGTGAAAGATTTAGGCTAAAGGAAAAGGGGGGAGAAGCAAAATGAAATTGGGATGGGCCCTGTTTATAGGAGGGCTGATTTTGCTAATGTCCGGCATCTTTCTGTCTGCCTATTGGGCAGCCGCCGGCAGTTTCATGGGAATCTTCGGAGGGATGATGATGGGAAGCTCCTCTTTTTTCCTTGCGAAAACAGGGCAGAAGGCAGGTTGAGGGATAATGGAATTTATGATTTATTTATTTGTTTTCTTTATTTTTCTGGCAATCAGTTCAGTAATGAATGTGTTATTCAAAATGACTGAAAAGAAACATTGGGGCATGTCACTGCTCCTAAGCCTGTTGTTAGCTGTCATTGCTATTGCCATTCTGGGGATTAAATAGAGATTGAAACCGGGTATTTTTGGTGTATAAAAATGCTTGGAAAACACAAACTTTAGGTATCCTATTACGAAAAGGTGATGAAAAATGGATAAAGAATATCAATTTGCAAATTTGTCTGACGGAGATCTGCAGCAGGTGCATAATCTGGAAAAACGCTTAAGTGAGGAAAAGGGAGAAGAAGTTATTCTCATTGCTTATCATGATCATAAAGAGAACAATAAATAAAAAGATTAGAAATCCCCATATTTGCTTTGATATAATGATTAAATCAGTGTTAGAGATATTGGTAAGGTTTTTACTGGCCAAAAATATATGTCGAAAGATACGTCTGCCATCTGAAATTTAGTTTTAATTTCGGAGGGGAAATTATGTATAAGAGGACAGGCTGCCTCAAAATGCAAAAGAAGGCATATTATTTTTGGTGATTATTTCTGTTATTTCGGTAAACACGATTGCACCGATTATTGTGGGAATGGAACGCGGCTTCAGTAAAGAAAACTATTTCGAAACCTTAAAGATTATTCCGTTTATGTGGGTAATCGTGGTTTTGCTTGTAAGGTTAGTGGCGGGACCGTTAGCTGGCAGAATGATGCCAAGGTTTGCAGGGCAAACGGACGGATTTAATGCCCGGATTTTATTGGATACTTTATTGAATGTGACCATTCTTTCCATTTTTTTAACCATAATAGGCACCTGGGTTGGGTCGAAAAAAATAAGCCTGGAGCCGTTTCAAAACTTTTTCCATTGCTGTTCCGGAATTTTGGTGCTGCATTCTGGATTGAGCTAGTGATTGCCCAGCCTATTGCAAGATTTGCAATGAAAAGAATTCATGCCAGACAAACCAGCCAGGAAGAGATTGTAAATTAGATCGTTAAAAAACGCTTGGGATTATAATATCTCAAGCGTTTTTTGTATTTAATTTACTTTTTATCTGCAGGCTGTGCGTTAAATAACTTCACCTGAGGAGGTGCAGTAAAATATTGAGGCGCTTTCGCTGTAAATGAGGTAAAATGTTCCGTCTGGTTGTGAAACTTTACAGCGTCCATATCACTCCATAATTCCACCATCGTATAGGAACCCTCTTTTTCTGTATCTTTTAAAAGGTCATAAGAGATATTGCCTTCTTCTGCTCTGGAGGCATTGATAAGCGGACGGATTTCGTCAAGAAAGTTAGTTTCTTTATCAGTTTGTATTTGGAAGCCAGCATGAATAATGATCATGTTTGATTCTCCTTTATGAGTTATTTCCACTCCGTGATATCTTCAACAGGCAGGCGGACAGATTGATAGCCCTGATCAGCGGCTTTGCCGATTGAGATAAGCATGACAGGGTAGTAGCGTTCCTTGTCCAGCTGGAATGCTTCAGCAATGCGGTCTTTTTCATAGCCTCCAATTGGATTTGTATCATAACCATGGGCACGTGCTGCAAGCATTAGCTGCATGGATACAAGACCAGCATCGATCAGGTTCATTTCTTTCTTTTGTTCGAATGTCATGGTTTCCACTAAGCCTTTGATGGATGGCACCTGCTTGTCTCTTACATCAGCGGGCATGTATCCTTTTTCAACAGCTGTATCATAAATTTTTTCAATGAAAGCTTCACTCTTCATATCAACAAAGACGGCAATGACAGCTGATGATGTCTCTACTTGCCTTTGGTTGAATTTTGCAAGCGGCGCCAGTGTTTCTTTGCCTTCTTTTGAATCGATCACTACAAAGCGCCATGGCTGCAGGTTAACGGATGAAGGAGCCAAAGTCGCTTCTTCCAGGATTTCTGTCATTTCTTCTCTGCTTATTTTGACCATTGGGTCATAATTACGGATGGAACGGCGTCCTGTGATGATTTCCCTAAAGTCGTTGATAACGGTTTTATTCATGATGAACTCTCCTTTATTTTTTTTTGGATGTGAAAATTACATTTTTTCTATATTTTCCTGGATACGTGTGAGCATATTTAATAGTGTGCTTCGCTCAAGTTCCGAAAAGCCGTTCAGGATTTTGGAAATAAATCGTTGCTTTTCTTCGCAGTAAGCAGCAATCTTCGTTTTGCCTTCCTCTGTAAGGCTGACATAAGTAAAGCGGTTATCTTCAGGGCTTTTCCTGCGGATTACCATGCTTTTTTCTTCAAGCTGCTTAAGGTGTCTTGTAACAGCAGCATGATCAATATTCACTTTTTTCTGAAGCTCCCGCTGCGTAATTTCTTCCGCTTCAAAAAGCTCCCGAAGAATCTCAAGCCGTGACTGGCTGATGCCTGTACAGCGTTCAAACTTCGGCATTGTCTGCTTACTGAGCTCAAACAGCCGGGCGGCAATTAATTCTTCTTCCTTTGAACATTTGAACACAGCATCCCCGCCTTTTATATAATTGATAGGTCAATGATTGATGCATCAATTAATATACTCCAAAATATTTTAGAAGTCAAACCGGATGTTTAGCAAGAGAAAATCCTGCTGAATAGTCTATGGGTCAGCAGGGATTTCAGTAATTGAGCTTTGTTTTCCTAAAGTTTCTCTGCTTCTATAAGCCACACAAACCGATTTAGCTGCTTAAATTTAACAGAGAATCTATTGGATTGAAACATGCTTTCTAGTATAGGGATGGTTGTATAGTATTCTGTTTCCAGATCTTGAGCCAGGCTGAGGTAATGTTTGTTTTTAGCTTCCTGGATAAAAGTCTGTTTTTCGTCCCCGCTTTCAAAGACAGTATCGGCAAAAACAACTTTCCCGCCAGTTGAAAGGAGGGCGCTGTATTTAGTTATGGCATTGGTTTTTTCCCTGTCTTCTAAATGGTGGAATGCGTAGGAGCTGACGAAGGCATCTATGGGGCCAATCAGTTGAAAGTTTAAAAAGTCACCATCTAATAATGTAAGATGAGGCATTTTATTGCTTGCTATTTTCCTCATGGCAGCAGAAGGTTCCACTCCGACTACTGAACAGCCTTTCTCCACGAGCCTTTGAGTTAAGTTTCCCGTACCTGTACCGAATTCCACCACATTTCCATTAACTAGATCGGCAACTTCATTAAGAATGTGTTCATAATTCAAAAACACCTCTTGATATTCAAGGTCTTCACCCGTTACAGCCTGATCATAGGATTCTGCCCAGTGGTCAAACAAATCTACAAATTCACGGCTCATTGTAAATTCACTCCTTTTAATTCTTATAATACTTATTGGTATAGTATGAATAAATATCTCGATTGGCAACTTTGCAACCTGCCTTAATTCTGAGTTGCCAGCTGATTTTTAAGCTGATAATTGACAAAAAAAACATTTAAAACATACTATACAAGTAGGAATAATAAGAATTAAAGGGAGCATAAGAAATATCTAAAGAACGCAATGGAGAAGAGTAATCATTCTTTCTGAAAACAGAGGTGCTGACGATGAATTATTACAGCAGTGTGAATGAACTGATTGGGCATACCCCTCTTGTGAAGATCAAACACTATGCTGTTCCGCATGGAGTAAACGTTTTTGCTAAGCTTGAATATTTTAACCCCGGCGGCAGTGTAAAGGATCGGTTAGGGCAAAAGCTGATTCAGACAGCGATTGAGAATGAGCTTCTCCCGGAGGATGGGACTGTAATTGAACCGACTGCAGGGAATACCGGGATCGGCTTAGCGATGGCTGCTATTGGAACGAAGATCAAAATCATCTGTGTCGTACCTCGGAAATTCAGCGTTGAAAAACAGGAACTAATGAAGGCGTTAGGGGCGGAGGTTATTAATACGCCGACTGAAGAGGGAATGGAAGGCGCTATTAGGAAAGTACATGAATTATTGCAGGAAATTCCTAATTCCTATAGTCTGCAGCAATTCAGCAATAAAAATAACCCGCAAACGTATTATGAAACATTGGGTCCTGAGATTTTCCAAGCGTTAGATGGGAAGATTGATATTTTTGCTGCTGGAGCAGGGACTGGCGGTACGTTCATGGGCTGCGCCAGATATTTTAAAGAAAAGAATCCAAAGATAAAGACAGTTATCGTTGAACCTGAAGGCTCCATTTTAAATGGCGGAAAGGCAGGGCCGCATCGCACCGAGGGAATCGGGATGGAGTTTTTGCCGCCGTATATGGAAATAGGCTTATTTGACGCCATTCATACCATTTCAGATAAAGATGCTTTTAAACGAGTGAAGGAGCTGGCATTGCTGCAGGGATACTTAGTTGGAAGTTCGTCAGGAGCTGCTTTCGAAGCAGTATTGAGAGAAGCTGAAAATGCTGCGCCTGGCACGAATATTCTCACGATTTTTCCTGACAGCAGTGAGCGGTATTTAAGTAAATCTATTTATGAGGAGGATAAACAATGAGAAAGAAAACACAAATGATTCACGGCGGCATCTCCAGAGATGAACATACAGGTGCCGTTTCTATTCCTGTCCACCATGCCAGTACCTTTAAACAAGATGGTGTGGGCAATTTCGTATATGAGTACGCAAGAACCGGAAATCCGACAAGGCATGCACTGGAGGAATTAATAAAGGATTTGGAAGGTGGATACCGCGGGTTTGCTTTCGGTTCCGGCATGGCGGCTATCTCTTCTGTAATGCACTTATTTTCAACAGGAGATCATGTTATTTTCACAGATGATGTGTATGGCGGGTCCTATCGATTAGTGACAAAGGTTTTGACAAAATATAATGTAGGTGTAACCTTTGTGGATACAAGTGATTTAGCTGCTGTGGAAGAGGCGATACAGGAAAATACAAAAGCAATCTATGTCGAGACGCCTACGAATCCATTGCTGAAGATTACAGACTTGGCCGGAATTTCCAAACTGGCCAAATCCAAGAATCTGCTTATGATTGTGGATAACACCTTCAGTACACCATACTGGCAAAATCCGATAGATCTGGGTGCTGATATTGTCCTCCATAGTGCCACCAAATATATAGGCGGACATAGTGATGTGGTTGCTGGACTGGTTGTGGTGAATTCCGAACAGCTTGCAGCAGACATGCACTTCGTCCAAAATTCAATCGGTGCTGTTCTGGGGCCGCAGGACAGCTGGCTATTAATCAGGGGAGTTCGGACACTGGCCATTCGGATGGAGGAAATCGAAGAGAATGCGAAAAGGATAGCGGAATTTCTTGTCAGTCATCCGCAGGTTTCAAACGTTTATTATCCAGGATTTAAAGATCATAAAGGCCATGACATTCACTTGCGGCAGGCACAGGGCTTTGGCGGAATGATCTCCTTTGATGCCGGCAGCGGTGAAAAGGCAGAAAAGGTGCTGAAAAAAGTAAAATACTTTACTCTGGAAGAAAGTTTGGGCGCGGTGGAAAGCTTGATCTCCCTACCAGCCAAAATGACACATGCATCGATACCGAGAGATCGCCGTCTGGAATTGGGAATTACAGACGGCCTGATCCGCATTTCAGTTGGCCTGGAAGATGCCGAAGACTTGATTGAGGATTTGCAGTCAGCGCTATAAGGAAAGGCCCCATTTAGTTCAGTTGAAAGCTATCAGTGAGAAGAGGCGGAGTCGGACACTCAGCTACTGCCGGCTCAGCTTGAAATGGCATTAGAGGAAGACAAAATGGTTTTGCTGAATCTCCATTCAGACTGGTATGCAAAGAGAAGGGCGTTTTACGAGGTGCTTCGGGAGTATGAGATTCCACTTGATACAATGGAAAAATAAGTGCCTGTCATCTCGACAGGCACTTATTTTCCTAATAATGATCTGGAAGATAAAGATCATCAATCTGCCGGGCTAGCTCAAAATCCAGACCTGTCAGCCCATTTTCACTCCAGGAAGTGAGGGAGACGATCACCATTTTGTATTGAATGGTGATAAAAGGATGATGGTTTACCTCTTCGGAAAGGGATGCTAGTTTATTTACGAATGCGATACCGTCCAAATATTCTTTGAAGCGATAACGTCGTTCAATCCATTTGCTGTCTTTTCTTTTCCAGTTCGGCATCATGGATAGCTGCCGGGCTATTTCTTCTTCACTTAATCTTGTCATACTGTAGCATGCCTCCGGTCAAAGATGACATCGAGTCCGTTTTGAATCAGGCGGACATAGCGATTTTCCCTACTTAACTTTTCAAGCTGGTCCAGAAGCAGATTTTTCAAAGGCGATTCTTTGTCATGCTTTTCAAGCAGTTCCAGAACTTCCAGCTGAAGCAGCCATTCTTCCGGGAACTCTTCGAGTATTTTTCCGATAACACTGTGAAGAAGGACATCCTGAGGGAAATTCGTTTCCCGGATTTGCCTTACTTCTGCGTATAGCTCTTCCAGTGGCGTAAGGGTAATTCCTTCTTTTGGGCTTTCTTCTTCTATAACAGGTTCCCCGTGGTATGCAGCGTAATCTGCTGCGATGGGCCGTGCAGAAACAATCTGGCTGCCCACAGCTAAATCATATGTGCCCCAAGTGGGATGGAACAAGGTTTCTTCTCCCTTCTTGACGAGACATTCTTCAAGTGATATTAAAACAAGGGAATCATGATTAAATAATAGATTCGTCACATGACCGGAAACTTCTACTCCGCTTTCGAAGGTGATTTGCATTATTTTATTTATTTCTATGCCAAGCTTTTTCAGGCTCTGTTCAGTTTGGTTCTCCAGCTTAATGCCACCAGCAAGTTTTCCGATAGGCGTCCCAAAGCCGTCATTGTGAATATCAGGTCCATGATGATTAATTTGTTCATTTTGAATCGAAAGGGCACTTGGACCTGACGATTTGACATAGATGGCTTCACCTTTTGCATCCTTCATGATATCGGTAAATAGACCAGTAATCTGAATTCCAGAATTGAACTCGATGTGCGCGACCTTGCTTGAAGCGATTGCTTTTTCGATAGCCACTGTACCGCCTTGCCTGAAGGCCATCGATTCACCGAATCTCTTCACTTCCTCAATCAATTGTTCGAAGCTTTCGCAAACAAATAGCTGAGTCTGCATAGATGTAACGTCATAGCTGGTGTTAATCGCATCTTCAATTGTGAACCGGCGTTTCTTCACCTGATCGGACAGGCAATGTTTGCTTTCGCCTACAGAAGACAGCAGTCCTGCACCGAAGATCTTGGGCTTCTGCAGATCGCCAATCAGGCCAAACTCGACTGTCCACCAGAAAATCCGGGAGATTTGCTCAGCTTCAGAAAGTCCTTTTACGAGCTGTTGTTTATCCTTTAATCTCTGTTTGGCTGCTTCAATTTCCTCTTCTGTTGAAGCAGGACTTTCCATGACAATAGATAAATGCCTGATTGCTTCAAATACCTCATGTTCTTCTTTTGTTGCAAAAGCGTTGGCGCCGATATTCCCAATTAATTTAACAAACTCTGAGTAGGTTTCATCAAATAATATCGGTGCATGCCCCGCTGCTTCATGGAGAATATCAGGAGCGGGCGTGTATTCGATATTGGTCTTCTGGCGTATATCCGTTGCTATTGGGAGGATGCCATTCGCTTGAAAATCAAAAAATGCTGTGCCGGGAATCAATCCGTCGACAATGACAGCGCCCCAGCCGATTTTATCTAAATGATCGTTCATTTCACTTACCCGTGGAATGCTGTCGATGGAAATGCCGGATGACTTTAGGCCTGTAATGAATGCATCATGGGCGATGTCCTCAAGGAAATGATGATTTTGTCTCATCACATATCTCCAAACTGCATGGTCAATGGGGCTGTAAGCATTGTAATGCTGCTGGGCTGTAAAAGGACGCAGGTGCAGTGGTATCGATTTCTTCATTTGGTATGTCTCCTTTTATTAGTATTTATGCTTAAACGCTTTTAAGTGCGAAAGTATATAGATATAAAAAATCCCTGCTGAATTTTCACTCAGCAGGGACGAATTTATTCGCGGTACCACCCTGATTGTAAGTATAGAACTTACCACTTCGCAGAATAACGGCTAAACCGTCTTATTTCAGGAAAAGAAATAAGAAGCTCCAGAAACGTAATTCATGATCTCCTTTGTACTGGTTTTCAGCACCACCAGCTCTCTGTAACAGGGAGGATACCACTACTTCAATTCCTTCAAAGCATTTAAGTATTAGGATGCTTTATATCTTAAACGCTTTTAAGTGTTAAAGTCAACACATTTTTATTTTAATAAAAAGAAAAAGCCCAGAAGCATTTCTGAACCTGTGTATCATTGTTCAATTTTAGCTGATCTGCGCTCCTGCTCTGCCATGATTTCCGCATCTTCGGCATTGTCCCGTGTTACTTTCTGAGTCAGAATGGATCCAACCGCTACCAAGAGCATGACCGCTATATAATACCCTTTTTCATTAAGCTCCATATCAGCATTGTAAAGTCCAATAAGAAACAGACCAACGCCTGCAATCAGTGTAAAGTATGCTAAAAATGTAAAAGCTGGAGTGTTTCGCCTTCTATACTTTTGCATGTGTTTCAATCCCCTTTTTCCATCATATATTCTCGTTTTCCCCTTGCAGTGCTTTAAGGTTTTCACCCATACAGCAGATGTAACATTTTATTCTTTATGACTTAAAATTATCCTTTTTTGTAAAAAAATTTAACCGTAATTCATGAGCGGTTTTTACTGTTTTTTGAGTTTACCAGTAATTTACTTATTTAGGAAGGGACTTTTGTATACAAAGGTTTAAAAATGAGAGAGTGTAAAGCTGGTATTTTTCTATTGGATGAGAGGCTGAAAGTGGTTATGCTCTTTAATTGGCCCGGGAGTTGATCCAATAAGAGAATGAAATGGTTTTGGTCTCCGGCTGGAGGCACTTATTCCAATTATGTATCAATTACATCTGACAATGAGCTCAGCGAAATAAGAGCATTATTGAAGAAAGTTAAAAATACCATTCATGAGGAAAAAACGAAGATATGTGATGAATGGCTTTGTCATCTCAGTGGGCGCTTATGTACCGGAGCTGATTGTGGAAGTGAAGAATGTCGCTGAGCATATCGGAAAAGTGCATGTAGAAGTTGGAAACTCTGCCTGTAAAATTCCTTTGGCAAAGGAATATATTGAGAAGGTGGAGTCGAAGGACCGGGTTGGAGTTAAACGGAAGACTTGCATATGCAAAGAGAATCTAAGAAGACAGGCATGATAATATCCATGCCTGTGAAAGCCTTAATAGTAATACATATGTTGAGGGATATATTGCTGGGTGTATTGATATTGCTGGTTTGGTTCGAGGCTATGAGTATTTCTGCTGCAGTCTTTTGCCGGGCCGATAAAGGATGAAGGCTGAACAGGTGCTACGGTCTTTTTCCATTGCTTTTCATCCATACAATAAGTGTGTGCCATTATATTTGAAGGTGTTAATTTGAGAATGTCAGATCCCAGGATGACTTCCGGAGTAGGAGCATTAAAGATGGCCAGCAGATGAGTGCTGTCGGTATTAGCTATCTCATAATGCCACCAGCCCTGAGGGACATTGGCTACTTGCCCAGGTGTAATGTAATAGTTCTGAATTTGCTTTGTAAATGGATTAAGCAATGAAACAGTCGCTGCACCTGAAATACAGTAAACCAATTCAGCAGCGTTTTGGTGATAATGAGGTTCTATCACATTATTTTTACTTAGATAGATGTCCAGAAGTGAGACATCTTCCAGCGTGTTTAATTGCTGAACGCCCAATACATTTATTAAATTTCGGTTATCTTTTTTCATCAGGTTGCTTTTGTTCACATCAAAAAAGTAATTTAAAGACGGAGAGGTGTAATCCAAATATTTAACCATTGCTGCTCAGTCCTTTTGGGAAAATGAATTTCCAAATAAAGTATGCATATGCCTAAAATCAGTGCATGTACCTAAAAAACGTGGTTGTGTTTGAAAAAGAAGGAGAGCAATAAATGAAGAAAAAAAGCCATAGGTTCACAGCTGGTTGAAATAGTAAAATCCTCTTTGCCAATAATAGACCATCAGTTCTATAGGGAAACTTCGTTATTTGTTTGCCTGCCCCGTGTGTACCCTCCATTATTCCGTATTACCTTAGATTAATCTCCATGTTAACTATCTTGATGAAAAAGAGTCCGATCTTTCTTTGCGTCTCAAGTCCTATTTGAAAATAAAGCTGAGGACCATTATAGGTATTTCCAAATAAAGGTAATATTACTTCAAGAAAGGGAATGTGCCTAGATATTTTTTTGCATCCAAACAACGGGACAAACCGTTGATAAAAAACACTGGTAGAGGGAGAGGTTATATGGCAGTCTTGCCGTCCAGTTTATCAAAGATAATATTGGTTCTTTTCTTGTTCACTTCATTTAGTTACTTGCTTAATAATTCGGCTTCAGCTGAGGAAGACATCAATGCAAAAATGGAGGAGGCAATTAAGGATTACCTGGAAGAATATCAAGTTCCAGGAGCTTCAGTTGCTATCGTTCATAATAATGAGCTGTTTTTTTCACATTCATGGGGCGTTACTGGAGAATCAGAGGAGGAGATTACAGAACAAACTCCTTTTACGATTGGCTCCATAAGTAAATCATTAACGGGAATGGCCATTATGAAATTAGCTGATAATGGAACCATCCGACTGGATGGCAGCATTCAAGAATATCTTCCCTGGATTACACTAAAAAATGGAAAAGCTGCCGAAATAACAGTGGAGCAATTGCTCGCGCAGACAAGCGGGTTAAGTACGTACGACGGGCTGGCACTATCTGATAAAGAGTTTACAGGCAGGAATGCTATCAAGAATCAAGTCAAGAAAATGGCAGAAGTTACTTTGACTGCTGAGCCTGGTGAAAAACATCAATACAGCAATGCCAATTTCTTAATTCTGGGTGCGATGATTGAAGAACTAACAGGAATGTCCTATGCAGAGTATATGGAACAGCAGATTTTTGAGCCTTTAGGGATGAAAAATGCTGCAGCCAATAAAGAGGGAGCTTATAAGAAAGGATACCTTAGCGGTTATCAATCCTTGTTTGGATTTCCGGTGGAAAGTTCTGTAGCCTACGATAATGCCGGGGCACCATACGGATACATTACGGCCAGTTCTGCAGATATGGTCCAATTTGTAAAATTATTGAGCGGGAAAGGGCCAGATCGCTTTATCAGTGACAAAACATTGGATTTATTTATGACTCCTCAGGTTCAAACAGGCGTTGACCGATATTATGGTTTAGGAATACGCATATCAGACCCGGATACTCCCAAAGAAATGATCTGGCATTCTGGTTCTACCCCTGATTCGCATGCAGAAGTCTTTTATATTCCGGAAACTGGCTGGGGCGGCGTGATTCTGACAAATAAGAATCATATTTTAGAGGAAGATGGGCTTTATTATCTTAAGAATCATATTATTAGTCTTTTAAATGGCGATGAATCTGAACAAGTGCCTAATCATAGTTTGACCATGCAATACACTCTGCTGGGATGTGTCCTGCTGCTAGTAATCCTTTCAATCTATTTAAGGAAAAGATTCAGAACCCAGAAGTTTCTAAAAATGGGAACCGGACTTTTCTTAGGGCTGATTTTTATTGGCCTGTCGGCTGCACTAATCCCTCTTTTCACAGCTAGCACATCTTCTCCTTGGCATTCCATCTCTGTCTTTGCACCTGATATTGCACTCTTAACGATTTTGGCTGTAATTATGCTGGCAATAAATGGGCTGCTGCTGATTAGATTAATTTTTAAAAAAGCAAGGTAATGGAAATGCCTGTCTACATCCGTTAGACAGGCATTTATTATACGTTTACTGCATTATCCCCTAATTTCCGGGCTATTATCGCTTTCCATAATCCAAACCCTATTAACGCTCCAATGATATTTAGAATAAAGTCATCAATATCTAAACTTCCTCTTCTTGTGACGAGCTGTATAATTTCCACACTAAGAATCATAACAGCCATGGTAACTGCAAATGATTTAAGTTTGTTTAGCGCTCTAATAAAATAGGGCAGAAAAATTCCCATTGGCAAAAATGCAGCCATATTGCCGGCAAGGTTTTTTATAGGAATGATTAAATTCATGCTTCCATTGGAAATAGCTAGTACATACCCAATAATTGTTTTAAAGGGCACAAAGTTTGAGGAAAGTTTCATATATTCCATTAACGGCATGTCTGACCAAAATCCTCTCGATATAAAGAAGAGTAATACTGTTAAGGCACCTAAGTAAGAAAGCTTATTACCATGATCAATCTCATTAGCTTTTTCATTATAATCCCCGCTTAAAAATAGTCTTTGATAATAATAACATAATTTTTCCAGATTTTACTCAAAAGACTTAACTGCCAGCTATTATAATAAAACATGGGGGGATGTTTATGAAAAAGGGTTGGACTAGACTGATGGCTATGGCATTCATTATTATAAGTGCAATAACCTATTATGAATTCTTTTTGGTTCCAAAGAATTCACTTGAGCTGTATCAGGAGATTGCCTTTGCAGAAAACTTTGAAGAGGCTCAAAAAATTGTTCTGGAGGGATATGAAAACAACTTCAAGGAAGAGGGTTTTGAATACATAAATAGAGCGGATACATCGCCTGATCGAATAAGCCAGTTTACTCTATTGGAATATGAGAGCAAGACCCTTGTAATCATGACATCACCAGGCACTGAAAAGTTAAAAGTACTTGCCGTAGAAGAGCTGCCAGATGAATTGAGAGAATATTTTATGAAATTGCCTCAATAGATTAATAGTCATATTTAGGTAGATAAGGACATCTCTTATACAGAGGTGTATATTTTGAAAAAGAAGCTAATATGGCTGTGTGTGGTTATAGTTTTGATTTTTACGATTTATGAAGTAATGTTAAAAAACAAAACAGTTCGTTATACGGGTGAAAACGGGGATTGGTCAGTTGTGATTAATGCTAAGCTGGCTGCACTTGAAGGAAGTCACTCCATAAAGATCCGCTATAAAGGGTCAGGGACCGTTGAGCGTGCAGATTATAGAATTTTCCCGGATGATTATGAAGGGGGCTATCCGGATTTCGATAATAATGGAAACTATTATTGGGCGTGCTGTGACTGCGGTTATTATGACCAGAAAGACGAACTTCTTTTTTTCATTGTATGGAAGGAAAGAGGAAAAGCAGATGAAAAGGCGGGTTTTATAGATTTAAAGAGGAGCCGTTAGGAGGAAATGAATGCTGTGGGTTTTGACGCAAGATAAAAGAAGTTTAGTCAATGTGAAAGAGGTAATCGTTAAAGGTAAAACAGTGGAAGGAATAATCAGCAGGAGTTTCTTTGTATATTGGAGCAGGGTCCTGGGTGAATATGACTCTTATGAAAGAGCGTTGGAAGTGGTTAAGCAGATTCATAAAAAATTAGAGGATGAAGAAAATGGTTCAACGTCCTTTTCTATGCCTAAGTAGGGATTCAATTATATTTTGCCGTGCCTATTAGAAGCTGGGAGCGGCATTTTTTTTGGTAAAAGTGGATGGTTAATTTTATATCGAATTGGATGGTTATCTATTGGCTGGTTTACGGTATTATTTAGTTATATAAGTTTATTATAATGTATAAGAAGAGGTGCGCAGCATGGGAATAATGCTAGGGCTGGTTCTAATTATCTTAATTTTTGCTGTGGTTTCGACATTGCTGCTGACAGGCAAGGCGGATGATAACTATGGAAGTTCAACAAAACGGAACACAACCAATTTAACCCTAATATATGTGGTTATTATTTTTATCGGATTAGCTTCTCTTGGAGTTTATATTTGGCGGATCTAAATACAGATGGAGATGAAGAAAGATGACATGGGCAGTAGTGGTTCCAATTATTCTCGTTAGTTTGCTGAAAATCGTGCTGACCTGTATGCCGACCGGCACGGTTAATTGGCTGATCCGGAAATTTGAAACTCATTCCAAGCTTGATGAAAAAGAGGTTACAGTCACAATTGGTGATAATAGGCTGGAAGATGAGGAGAAACTTCAGTTTATCAATCAGTTCAATGAAGGAATATTTATTAAGAAACATTATATCCACCCTGGGAACGAACAGCTTTTTTTACACCCTGAGATCAGTGGAACACCTATAGTTATCGAGTTTCTGGAAAGAGATGACACGCTGTTCGTATTTAGCTATAAGGACCGCATTGATGTGGTCAAACAGCGCAGAAAAAAGGTCATCGCATACAGCCTGATTTCTGATAGCCTGCAAAGCAGTTCTCTGGCAATCAAGGCCAGTTAAAATAAGAACATCAAATAGACGCCTGGATCCTTAGTGATTTAGGCTTTTTTGTGTCGGCAGGAGGGATGTAATTAACTGCAGCTTGTCGTGCTTATCATGCGTGTTGCCTTAATTCCGGTGACAATTGGAAATTAGACATCTATACTAAATGTAATGAAACTGATGGAAAGGAGGAGCGCCCTTCATGAAAATTGTGCTTGACATGGACCCTCGCAACGAAGAAACATCGGTGACCATCCATTGCAAAGAAATCACCCCGGCCATCCAGGAAATCCTCGAGTACCTCAAAAAGAATGAAACCGGCCTGATTGTCGGAAAGGATGGAGAGAATCAGCACTTATTGAAGCCTGATGAAGTTCAATATTTCCGTTCAGAAGGCGACACAGTAACAGCCGCCACCCCAGAAGGGATTTTTAAAGTAAAGGAAAAACTTTATGAACTTGAACAATCCCTTCCTTCCCACCGGTTTATCAGGATATCCAAGTCTGTCATAGCGAACCTTTACGCCATGAGCCATTTTGAGCCATCCTTTAACGGGACACTCTGTGTTCACTTTAAATCGGGGGAGAAGGAGTATGCTTCCCGCCATTATGTCGGACGGATAAAGGAAATTTTAAGAATGAACAGGAGGGAGACGAAGTGAGGACATTTTTGTACAGAAGCATGATCGGCATATTCTTTGGGGGATTCATTTCTACAGCGGCAACTATAGCCTTAATTTATTTCGGCGGTCAACCTGCGCTAGATGGGCAAAAATTTATCATAAATGCATTTGGCTTTATTTTAAGCGGCTGGCTGTTTACGGTTACTCCGCTTTATTTTGAAATCCGCTCACTTCGCCTGCCCATGCAGACAGCCCTGCACTATCTTACCGTAACGATTGTTTATTTCACACTTGGGCTTTGGATTGGCTGGATTCCGATCGGAGTAAAGAACTTTTTCATCTATCTTGCAATCTCACTATTGGTTTACGCGTTATGCTGGATCTGCTTTTATCTATACTTTAAAAACGAATCGAAGAAGCTGAATAAGGATCTGGAGTGCCTCGAATGAGAAACGGCCGTGGTGAGCAATTACGAATTTTAAGTGCAAAATGGTCATACAGGCGGCTCTGCCAATAAACGAGGAGAATATCCTGGGCGTTTTGTAAATAGACATAAGGGAAAAAAATTATGAGGTGAGGATTCATGAAGATTAAGGCAATTAGTACTGCGGCATTACTTATTATTCTTTCAGCCTGCACCAGTGAACCTGACATGACGGAACAAACAGACGATGGAAAAGTCCAGAGCAGCAATCAGGAAACTGAAAACACGGAGACTGAAAATCCCGAAACCGCTCAAAAGCAAGCATTAACTTCAGAGGAAGTAATAGCTGAAACAGAAAAGCAATTAAGCACTGATGTTCCAATAAAACTGCCTGATACGCTGAACTTGAACGAGGGATATCATTTAACAGCCAAGACCGTCTCTGATCAGGACTCTTACCAAATTATTTTCTTCCAGACAGAAGATGTAATCCCAATAAACAATGCTAAATTGGATCAGTTGAGTGACGCTTCTATTCTTGCGGTTCTGTCTGGGCAGAATTATGACAGCAATGAAGCTGCCTTGGAACAAATTTCATACCAGAATTTTGAGGAGATCGGCGGAAAACCGGTTGATCTTGGATATTCCATCACAGGCTACCAGGATGCAGGGGCCGGTTCCGTATACCTTAGCTGGAATGAGGGAAGATGGGCATTTTCATTACGGGCACGAACAGAAGATCCTGATAATCTCCTGACTGACTCCAAAAAAATAGTTGAATTCTTAGAAAGCAGCACGCTGCCGGCTCCTAAAATGTATGGAACCGGCAAATTTGACACAATGAGTGAGCATTCCCGCGATCAAATTCTCGTCTGGCAGGAGGACCGAACTGTCTATAAGATCGAGAAAGCTGAAGGAGCACTAAGAACACTGGAAATTGCAGCTTCCATCAAGTAGAAAAGATGCCTGTTCACTATCATAAGTAGTGCAGGCATTATTTTTTTGAAACAGTCATACTGACTGAAATTCAGCATATAGAATCATGAAATTTGCAGGTCGGAAGCCGATTTGTGCATCTTATCATACTCATCCTGCGTGTCGCCTTTCGATTGGTGACAATTGGAAATGGCACCCCTATACTGATTATATAAAGATTAAAGGAGGATCCGGATGGAAAGTGTCATTTCTGTAAAAAATTTATCTAAAAATTTTGGTGCCACCCGGGCAGTAAAGAATCTTTCCCTTACCGTTTATAAAGGGGAAATCTTCGGAATTATAGGACCGAACGGAGCAGGGAAAACGACAACACTTGAAATACTAGAGGGGATTTCTGTCCCGAGCGGAGGGGAGGTCGAAGTGCTTGGTCTTGTTCCAAGCAAACAGCTGCGTGAATTAAACAAAAAAATCGGTGTGCAGTTTCAAGCCACTTCTATTCAGAAGAATATGAAAGTAAAAGAAGCGCTGGAACTCTTTTCTTCTTTTTACGAAGGACCGACGCAAAAAGATTATTTAATAGACTTGCTTGGTTTAAGCGAAAAAATGAGCGTAAAGTTTGATGACCTATCCGGCGGCTGGAAACAGCGGGTGACCCTCGCCTTAGCCACCCTGCATGAACCAGAAATTCTTTTTCTCGATGAACCGAGCATGGGGCTGGACCCTTCAGCAAGGCGGGAAATGTGGTCATTGATCCGGCTGTTAAGGGACCGGGGCAGCACCATTGTCGTGACCACGCATTATATGGAAGAAGCTGAGCAGCTTTGTGATCGGGTGGCAATGATCTACAGCGGCCAATTGAAAGCACTGAATACACCGCATGAATTGTTGAATGAAGGGGCTGCTGACTGCCTTGCCTTTACGAGTGCCGGACTTAGCCGGGAATATTTAAAATCCCTTCCTGGTGTTGAACGAGTGGAAAATAATCTGGACGAATTTAAAGTGTACTGCGATGATCAGCAGACAACAGCTTATCACATTTTCGCTCACTGCCAGGAAAAGGGGATACTTTTGGCTGACTTTAAGTTTGAGAAGGGCTCACTCGATGATTTATTTGTCCAGTATTTAGAAAAGGAGAAAATCGGATGAATGCAATTGTAAAGCTCGCCAGCCTTGAAACGAAAATGTTTTTTAGGGACCGGTTAAGCATGTTCTGGACGTTCCTGTTTCCAGTTGTCATGATTTGGCTGTTCGGTTCCATGTTTGTTGGAGACAACATGAGCCAAAAGGCTTTTGCGGAATACTTTGTTCCTTCATGGATCGGTGTCAACATAGTAACCACCTCCTTTTTCACACTGGGAACCGTTTTAACCAATTATCGGGAAACGGGTGTTTTAAGGAGGTATCAGTCAACTCCGCTTCAGCCATGGAAAATCCTCGCTGCTCATACCTTTCAAGGGACCGTCATCTTTGCCATATCAGCCTTGCTGCTTATGGTCTTTGGGATGCTTTTGTATGATCTAACTCTGCCCGAATATATCGGAAGTACGCTGCTTTCTTTGCTGATCAGCATCCTGGCCTTTTTTCCGTTTGCTTTATTCCTGACATCCTTAGCTAAAAATGCACAGTCTGCAGCAGCCATCAGTTCCTTATTCCTGAACCTGATGCTGTTTCTCTCAGGTGCGACTTTTCCTCTTGAGATGATGCCATCAGTCCTTCAATATGCAGCTAAAATCCTTCCGCTTTATTATGTGATTCAATTGCTGAGGGGGACATGGACCGAAGCGCCAATAACTGAATATGGATTTGAGACAGCTGTTTTGATTGGGATTGCTATCGTGTCTGTTGTGCTTGCTGTGCGGTTCTTTCGATGGAGCGGGAAGTAGCTAGTAATTTAACAAAGCCCCAAGAGACTTAGTTATCTCTTGGGGTTTCAAATTTCATAGGCAAATTGGGAAAAATATTGACATATTAATCCATTTATATTTATAATTTAAGTAATTAAGTAAATACTTAAATATTAATGGAGGTTTAATACTTGGCCATCAACGAATTATTTAAGGCACTATCTGACGAAAACAGAAGGAGGATTTTGGATCTCTTAAAGCATGGAGATTTAACGGCGGGAGAAATTGCTCAGCATTTTGAAATGAGTAAAGCAGGTGTATCTCAGCATTTGTCTGTTTTGAAAAATGCTGAGCTGGTATATTCCGTGAAAAGGGGGCAATATGTTTATTATTCTTTAAATTCAACAGTATTTCAGGAAGTTCTAAAATGGATTGTTCAATTTCAAACAAATACAAAGGGGAATGATTAATGCTAAAAAAATTCTTCATCATTATTTTAATTCTTTTTACTTTTGGTGTAAGCATGTATTTATATGGCTCAAATTTGGCATTAGAAGCAACGGGATATGGGCCATTGCCTGTAATATTATTTAGTATTCCTTTTACGATGATCATTGTAAACAGCAGCTTATTTTTTCTTCCCAAAATGATAAAAACCCATAGTGCCTATCTGCGATATAAAAAAGGATTTGAAAGTATATATTTGTCTATAAACATAATATTGGCAATGCTTCATTCCGGCTTCATTCTTTTAGTGCTTGGCATTGAAGTCAACTTAATTTTATTAGTGCCATTAAGTGTAGGGATTGTCCTTATCGCTACAGCAAATACTCTTCCCAGATTTCAATTAGAAATTTCCCGCACCTCTTCAGAATTAACCCAATCTTCTCATCAAGCATGGAATATCGCTGTTCGTCCCTTAGCTTTCCCTTTGATTATCGGAGGGTTAATCATGCTTTTCTGTGTGTTTCTGCCAGCGAATCTAGTTCTTATTGGATTCTTTTTTGTCCTGATTAATACACTGCTGGTATCCATATTTCTATCTTATAAAGCCTGCCAAACACATGTAAGCAATCTGTAAGAAGGAGTGTGAATGATTATGGATAACCCTGGAGTATGTTCAGAATGCAGGTCAACCAAAACAGAAATAGGTGAATTCAAAGGGTATGGTTCACTGTTTAAGAAAAATGCAATTCCTGAAATGTTCTGAGGTAGAAGCCTGTTTTTGTGTTAAATGCGGCTATATAAAATTTTTAAGAGTGAAGAATCCTGAAAAGATTTTATAATTTGTTTCTTGCAAAAAAATAAATATTCCTTGGAGTTTACAAGTTTTTTTAATTTTTTTATAATTAGTAAATTATAGCTAAAAAGGTGGTTCTAAATATGAAAATCTATCAAGCTTCAATGGAGGATCTGGAAGGAGTTTCCGCATTATTTAATTTATATCGCGTATTTTACAAACAAGCACCCGATTTGGAAGCGGCAGCCGATTACATAAAAGAGCGCTTAGAGACGAAGGATTCTGTCATATATGTGGTGAAGAAGGAAGGGAAGTATCTTGGATTTACTCAGCTTTACCCAACTTTTTCATCTATATCTATGAAAAGAGCCTGGATCCTGAATGACTTGTATGTGGATGCAGAGGCAAGGAAACAGGGAATAGGGGAAAAGCTTATAGACAAAGCAAAAGAGCTCGCTGCTGAAACAGATGCGGTAAGCATCAGCCTCAGTACGGCTCCTGATAATTTCTCTGCACAAAAACTCTATGAAAAAATCGGGTTTAAGCGAGATGAGCAATTTTATCATTATGATTTAAGTATCTAAATAAAATCTAAGAAAGGCATGGACTTTCCATACTCTTGGGTCCTTTTAAATATCAATAGATTTATGATTGATATTTATGGATATTCTATCATTTTTTCTGTTTGCACTATCTGAATTTAAGTAATTTGTGATAGGCTCTGAAGGCTCTCTCTTTGCAGGGGGCCCAATTACCACAGACTCTTTAATTGGTGATAGGGCATCTGCTATTTTACTGGAATCCACACCATAGGCCATCTGGAAAACTTCTGGAGGAGTCAGGCGCAGTGTATCCGACCCTTCTGCGGGTTCAAATTGATCATTGTTAAAAAAGAGGTGGAGATGCAGCTTATCTGATGCAGGCCTAATCCAATGCCACCAAGCCATTGGGATGAAAACGACTTGGCCTTGCTTAGCTCGATAATTATGCAGCTTTTTCGTATCTGGATCAACAATTGAGATAATCGCTTCACCTGAAACCACCACATCCAATTCCCAGGCATTAGGGTGCCTATGCGGTTCCCGAATATGTCCTTTTGTAAGATAGAGATCCACAAAAGCTCCGCCCACCATGGCCGGCATTTGCGTCGAAGTTACTTCATAAGCAATATTGTCAGGGTCTCTTTCGAAAAAAACATTGTCCCTTGTGTCAAAAAAAAAGATTTGGGGTTCCGCTTGTTTTCTTTATGTTTGTATTATCGGGAACAAAACAGAGTTTGTCATAACACAGTTCCTCCATTCATTCAGAAGAAAATAAACACCTTTTGATTTCTTTAGATCTGTGACATCATAATTTTATATGTAAAACCCTGCGGAGATGTGAATTGGTTAAGGAGATACGCTGCTTTAATGAATGGAAGATTTAATTGTTGCAGAATTCTGCATTACTTTATAATGAAAAAACGCCTGAAAATCAGGCGTTTTTTCATTATTCGAGATTATTCAGAGCCTCAGCAAACCGCTTAATCCCTTCATGGATGTTCTCTTCATTTTCCCTGCCAAACGTAAAACGCACGAATCCATTCTCAGATCCCATGGTTGTTCCGGGAACATAGATGACACCCCGTTTAATTGATTCCTCAAGCAGCTGATTTTCATTGTGATCTTTTTTGATCCGGCACCAAAGATGGATTCCACCTTGCGGAGTGCTGAATTCCACTTGGTCTTTCAGGAAATGATCCAGGCTTGAAACAATTGAGTTTCTCCGCTGCTCCAATTGCCTGGCTAGAAATTTTAAATGTGACTCAAAGCCTGCGGACTCAATAAAATCATTCGCAACCCATTGCGAATAGCTTCCATGACCGAAATCCACCTGCTGCTTAGCATCAGATAACCTCTCAATTACTGATCTGGGGCCAATGATCCAGCCGATTCTGAGCCCGGAAGCGACAATTTTGGTCAGAGAGCTTATATATAAAACAATGCCGTTGTAATCCAGGGATTTGAGTGTATTCATTTTTTGGCCGGTAAAGGATGTTAGGCTGTAAGGATCATCTTCTACCACCGGAATCCCGTATTCAGAGGACAATTCAAGAATTTTTCTGCGCCTGTCTTCAGGAAGCAATGTGCCTGTTGGGTTCTGAAAAATAGGATTTAAAAAGATCATCTTAATTCGATGCTTTTTATATAAGGCTATAATATCATCAGGATTTACTCCATCCTTGCCTGTTTTTAAATAATAAGTTTTGACTCCGGCTGATTTAAAGATTGGCAGGCTGTAGTGATAAGAGGGATCCTCGATGGCAACAGAGTCCCCGGGTTTAAAGAGGCATTGGACGACAAGGTGCAGGGCCTGTTGGGCACCGGATGTAATAAGTATGGAAGAAGGGCTGGTCTCGATGTCCCGGAACTTTTTTACATGGTCAGTCAGTGTTTTTCTCAGGATTTCATTTCCCTGATGGTGATCGTACCCCAGTGTCCCGATAAAAGAGCGATTGGAAGTAATCTCTCTTAGCGAAGCCAAAGGAAAGAGGTCCTGGGAGAGTTCACCGCTGGCCAGGTTGATCAGTTTTGTCTCTGCCAGTTCTTTATGGATCCTTTGTGTCACTGGCAAATTGGGCAAAAAGGAGCCTGCTTCAATATACCGGTTCCAGCTTGGAATACGTCTTTTGGCTATTCCCCAAATATCTTTGCTGACCATCGTACCGCTTCCCCGATTTCGTTCAACGATCCCGTTTGACTCCAGTTCGTCATATGCAGCAACAACCGTGCTTCTATTGATATCAAACTGTTTTGCTAATCCTCTTTCTGAAGGCAGCGGTTTGTCAGGAGGGAATGTGCCATCTGCTATTCCGTTTTCTATATACATCGCCAGCTGCTTATAAATAGGTGTTTTTGATTTTCTATCAGGTTTCCAATCCAATTGAAACATCCTCTTGTAAAATGATTTATGTAATATTATATCAGCTCTTAAAAAAATTATCGGCTGCAGGATTGAGTAAAAGTTCATGTTGACTTTTACAACTGTAAATATTATTATTACAGTATATCCTGTAGCATAAATGAATGCATCTTAAGTTGCGTATTAACTGTAATTTTTATTATTACATTTTTATAAAGATGAATAC
Source organism: Cytobacillus sp. BC1816 (assembly GCF_051353635.1). Taxonomy (NCBI): domain Bacteria; kingdom Bacillati; phylum Bacillota; class Bacilli; order Caryophanales; family Bacillaceae; genus Cytobacillus; species Cytobacillus sp. BC1816. The sequence continues at coordinate 544,166 of NZ_CP195611.1, forward strand.
AATAGAGGGAGTGTTTTTTAAATGGTGAATTTATTCTTATCATCAAGCTGCGGTTCCTGCCGGAAAGCCCGGGCATGGCTTGAGGAGCATCAAATAGAGTATGTTGAACGGAACATTGTAACAGATCCGCTTACAGTGGATGAAATTAAATCGATTCTGCGCCTTACAGAAAATGGGACTGAGGAGATTATTTCAACTAAATCAAAAGCGTACCAGGAGTTAAACGTGAATATCGATTCCATGCCGCTAAAAGAGTTATATCAATTGATTATCGATAATCCGCAAATGCTTCGCAGACCGATTATTCTGGATGAAAAAAGACTCCAGGTCGGCTTTAACGAGGACGAAATTCGCAGCTTCCTTCCACGGAAGTTTCGCACGTTTTCATACAATGAACTGCAAAGATTGGCAAATTAACCAGACTGTAAATTCTTGACAAGTTAATCTGTAACACTTAGTATTACAGTACAGTATGAGAAAATATAGGAGGCCGGCCATGAATAGCGATTTTACTCTTGCCATTCACAGTCTAACTTATCTCGCCCTGCAGCTGGATCGCATGTCAACGAGCGATGCGATTTCTGAAAGTGCAGGTGTCCATCCGGTCCGCATCCGAAAAGTCCTGAGTTTATTAAAAAAACATGGATTTATTAAATCAAAAGAGGGAACGGGCGGCGGATTTATTTTTGCCCGGGATTTAAGCGAAGTGAATCTTTGGGATATTTATAAGATTACTTCTGAAGGGGCACTGCAGCCCAAGTGTCCGGATTCAAATGAAGCGTGTGTAGTTGGTGCAAATATGCAAAGAGTTCTGATCAATATCTTTCTAGGTGCAGAGGAACATTTAGGTGAATATTTAAAGCACTATACATTAAAGGATATTGTTGATTTGATTTATAAAGAAAATTAATTGGGAGCTAACAAGCTTTCCATTCGTTAAAATGTAATTAAAAATATTACAGTTTTAAAATCTAATTTAAGTAGGTGAATAAATATGATGTCCAACAATAATGCCATTTTAAAAGCGGGAGATTGGATTAAAGGAAAATCCCATGAAGGGGAATTAATCGTTGGCTATATCGAAACCCTTGAAGAAGGAATTATTAAGACAAAAGTTATTTCAAGTGATAATAAAACCATTGAAGGTAAAATCATTCCCCTGCTTAGCAAACAGGTTAAGAAGATGCCGGCAGCAAAAGTAGCCAATAAAGAACAGATCCATTTCCTGATTGACCTTGCGCTTTCCACTGGAGATGAAGAATGGTTTTTTGAATTGACCTCGAAGCTTAACTCGATGAGAGAACTTGTGAAGGATATTAAATAAAATCTGGGGAAGTGCCTGTGTCCGTCTGCTTATAAGCAGGCAGATTCAGGCACTTTTTTTTATATTGCCTTACAGTCTAACGGAGAGAGCAGAAGTATTAACTCCTATTTGTCTGCCATGTCTGTTTTTGACATGGGAGATGATGCACCTGATTATAGAAGTGTTAGTGAAGAAATGGAAAAGGAGTCTCAAAATAGAAAGTCTCCTGGAATCTATAAAGGAGCCGATGCTGGTAATAGATGATTATTATGCGGATGCTCTTGAGAAAGTGGATAGTAACTAAGAGCTTTCTTTTGGGATTTACATACACTAAAGGAAGACAAATAACCCCACTGAACGTGGGGGTATGGTCACCTATAAACACTTTCACATGTATTAGCTTGGGGTTCATAATAGCAATGCTGTTTAAATTGCCCTGAAAAAGGCTGATCGTACCATGTAGGCGGACATGGAGCATATGGATTGAAATACCAGAGAGCAAACTTGGAAGGATGCTGCCTCCAATAGTCTAAGGTTTGTTTTGCCAATCGTTTCTCTATACCTCTGGCCCTGTTGTAAAAAACATTTCCTTTCTGTACGGCTTCAAAAGAGTAATTTCCTCCCTGCACTTGAAATATGACTTGAGGTATTGTCCGGAGACCTATAAAATCGAGACAATCAGCCATTCTTCGATTGACTATAACATTTCCGACCATAAGCATCCCCAGTTTTCCTTCACCTTCGGCTTCCGCCCTCATCATCCTTGCCATTAAAGCCACGTCACTGTCGGTATATTGTACTCTTGGCACTTTTTATCACCTCTAAAAGAATTGTATTAAGAAATCCTGTAAACATGATAACAGGTTCAAAGGAAGAAATATTAATTGGGGGTGCAAACCGCATTGCGTTCAGCACCCCCTTAATATGGATATATAAACAGTTAGTGTGTCTTAACTGCTTCTAGTTCTTTTAAATAAGCTACCTAATTTATATGCTGCCTCCGTTTGAGATATGCGAAAAAAGGGTGTTTGATGAAACTTTCTCTGTGGAAATTCGTACCATTATTTAAGAGGAGGTAGTTATCTTGAAAACTCAAGATGATAAAAGAGAAGTAAGCCTGAAAAATTTATTATATAGTATAGGCCTATTTATTTTTGGTGGTTTGGCCTTAACAAATGTGACAACGCCACTGCCTGCAAAGGAAGAAGCCAAAGAGTTTCTTCTTTTTATTTTTGGAAGTGCATTATTCTATTACTTTTTAGTATGTGTCTACTTCGTAAGCGGATTTTGGAGAAACGTTTTTTATGCGATGTTAATTCTGCTATGCGTGTTTAGTATATTTATGGTTTTTTATTTGATACCACTTTCATTATCGCATTAATAATTAGAAAGGTGGAGATGAATTGAGCGGATCAATAAAAATCAGTTGTTTTGAAGGGACAAGGGGACAGGTATTCTGTCCCCAATTTTCAACTGGGACGAGGAACCTGCCCCTCTCCCTCTGTCCTGCTCCAAAGTGCCTGTTCTCTTAACGGAACAGGCACTATTTTTTTTATCTCTCCTTAACTGGCTCCCTAATGAACACTGGCGCGGGAATCCCTATTGTTGTTATTCCAGGCCTGCTTTTAAGTGCAGAGAATAAGAAACAACCCGCAATGACAATGATGCTTCCGACCGCTTGTATCCAGTTCATGACCTCTCCTAAGAAGATAAAAGCTAAGATGGCTGTGAAAATCGGATTAAAGTTTAGGAACAGGCCGGAAGTGCTTGGTCCCAGCTGGTTGACCCCGATGTTCCAGAGCACCATGCATAGGACTGTTGAAATCAGACCCGTATACAAAATGGATAAAAGAAATGAAGCGCTGACATCTGTAACGGTGAAACCAGCAGTATTGAACGGCAAAAGCACAAGAAGGCCAAATATGCCTGAGTATAAGATGGACATCATGGGTGTAACGAAAGACATGGCCCATTTGCTGCAGACCGAATAGATTCCCCACATGCCCACTGCGGCCATCATATTAAGATCCCCATTATTAAACTGCAGTGAGACCAGCATCTCCAGGCTTCCTTTTGAAAGGACCAGCAGTACGCCAAACAATGAAACGAACATGGACATGAGCTGCAGTATGTTTATTTTTTCTTTTAGAAAAATGAAAGAGAATGCAGCAATGGAAAACATATTTAATGTAGAGATTAAGCCAACGCTGGTGGCCGATGTTTTTTCCAGTGCCATGAATTGCAGTGCCTGGAACAAGGCTACTCCCGTGATGCCCATTAGCAATAATGGCAGGATGGCATTTTTCGGAGGCAGCAGCCGTTTCTCTTTATGCCAGACAAGAGGAACGAGACAGATAATGGCGATGGCCCATCTTAATATGGTTAAGGTAATAGGAGATGCGTGATCCACGAGCGTTTTTCCTACAATAAAATTTCCGCCCCAGAGAAAACTTGTTAACAGAAGGAGAAGATAATAGTTCACGTCATTTAGCTCCTTTTCAGAGCCATTGTGCACAATGACATTGTTTATATGAATAATTTTAACATTTATTAATTAAAACAAAAGATAATTTTGTATAATAGGATTAATTCGAAATAATTAAAAGTATATTAGATTAATAGTATAGAAAATTCATCCTGAGTAGTGATTTGATCAGTGTTTTGGAATAATTGAAAAGGGCTGATGGATAGTGGAATCGATTGTAAGCAAGGTATTAGATCACCTGGATATAAAAATATTGGATTTGCTCCAAAAGGACTCGCGGATTAGCAATCTGGAACTGTCGAAAAGGGTGAATCTGTCTGCTCCAGCTGTACACGCAAGGATTAAGCGTTTGGAAGCGGAAGGGTATATCCAAAAGCATGTGGCTATTTTAAGCCATGAGAAGCTGGGCTTTGATTTATTATGCTTCGTGTTCATGAGCACCAACATGCACCAGGCTGAAAAACTGGAATCTCTTGAAAAAACGCTGGAATCCATGAAGGAAGTTTTAGAATGTCATTGTTTAACGGGGGAGTATGATTATCTATTGAAAGTAGCCTGCAGGGATCGCAAGGGGCTGGAGATGTTTATCAGGAAGCTGAATGAATTGGGAATCACGAAGATTCAGACCAGCCTGGCACTTAGGGAGATTAAGGATTCGACGGTGCTGCCGATACAGGAGTAGCGTCTTTAACGAAAACTTGAAACCTTTTCCAATAATTAACGTAGAAAGCAGGAACCAAGGTCAGGAGGGATTAATTTGACAAAAAAGCTCGTGCGGCCCGAAACACGTTATTATGTGCTTTTTGGCGCTGTAATTGGTTCTGTGGTCGGATTAGTGGCTTATGTGAAAAATTGGATCTAATCCATGAAAATTATTGATACTATTCCGTTTTTTATGCACAGCTATCAGCCTTCAGTAGAAGAAATGATGAGGTGGAATCATGAATGATCATAAAGATAAACCTAATGCAGGCTTTACACTGTTTAAACCAACAGGTGTACGCCATGAATTTCCTCTTGTCGACTTAGTGAAACAACGAGTGACGGGAACTGTTCTTTACAAGAATAAAATATATATGACCGTTGTTGTTGACGTAAAGGCAGATACAGTACAAGTTCAAGGAGACACTGCTGATTTAGGGGATTTAGCCATTAGCAGAGAGTCTTACATTGATATGTTCAAAGATCAGGCTAAGTTTTTCATTGATAACCATATTTCTAATCCGCAGGAGTATTATGATGAACTGATTAATAATCCTTCCGAGTAATTGGATGACGGGCAGCATGTATTTCCAAGGGCAGTGTTTAAGGTGCAATTAATCAGGAAAAATACATATAAGTAAATGTGCAGGGGAGGAAGCAAAAATGCCTTATGATAAACTAAGCGATCTGCCTGATTCCGTCAAGGATAATCTTCCGCATCACGCTCAGGAAATTTTTAAGGAAGCGTTTAATTCTGCAAGTGAAGAATATAACGAGGAAGAAACGGCCTTTAAGGTTGCCTGGAGTGCAGTGAAGAAGAAATATGAGAAGAATAATGATGATAAATGGGTGAAGAAGGAAGAGTAAAAAGCTTTTACAGAAAAAGGTGTCACGTTTTTAGGACACCTTTTTTATTCATCCTCAACCGCTTCATTTTCCACATATCTCTTCAAGTTCTGGTATTGCTCTTCAAATACAAATTTAGATGTCCATCCTAAAAGTTTGGTTGTCAGCTTATAGAAGAAGTTGCTTGGAACAAGGCTTGCTTCCACAATCAATCGCGTCCCGTCATGTTCTCTTGATAAGAGATACTTTGAAATGCTTAAGCCTTCTTTGGAATGAGAGTGCATAACAACTTTATGAGGAGCTTCATATTCAATCAATTCGGAATCGATTTTGATGATTTTTTTATCCAGTTTCTGAACAGTGACAAACTTGGTGCCAGGCTCTGGGACCGGTTTATCTTCCTTATTGTCATAAATGTTTTCGATAAGCATAGTATTCCATAGCTTTATTTTTTCATCATCATCTACGTATTTGAAAACCAAGTCAATCGGGGCATGGATAACATCTTCATATCTGTAAACCAGCATTTCTTTCATCTTAAAATCCTCTTTCTTTCTAGTTATTCAAAGGCATCATAATAGTTTTTTCGGCAATAATTTCCTATTGTTAAACTCATAAATGCATCGATTAATTTATTTAAATTTTCTGAAACTAAACAAACCATCATCCGTATATAAAATTAAGGGGTGATGGAAATGTCAGGAGTCATTATAATTGGTTTACTTCTTATTATCATGATCGTTATTGGTGGTTCCAGACCATCGAATCGTTCTTATGCCAGCGGTAAAAGTCATTCTTCCTATCACCATACAGGAGACTATAGCAGTTCACATAACTGTGATAGTTTTGGAGGCGGCTTTGGTGGAGATGGCGGAGGATGCGATTAGTCATTTGTTTTTTAACATCTGTATGCAAAATTTAAAGATTGTTTTAAATTCCATAATACAGAACCCGCCAATCAGGGCGGGTTTTATTTATTCACTAACTTTTTTACTGATTCTTAATCTCTTCTTTAAAAACTCTTTAGAATTTCTTCCTATACTGTGTTTATTGAAAGATAAGGAGGAAGTTAAATTGAAAGAAACAATGTCGATAATGTTTTCAATTCCATCATGGTATGTACTTCTGCCAGCCGCTTTACTGGGATTAATGGGGCTCTGGATCTGGACGAGGTGCCGTAAGGAAAAGGTAAGGCCGTTACAAATTGCCGTTCTGATATCCTTGGGAATCTACTTGCTTTGCGTCCTGCACCTGGTGTTTTTCCCAATTGATGTGAATATAGGGATTTATGCAAATCGGACGCCGTGGTATAAGGCAATCAATTTTATTCCCATTTTGACAATTGATCTGAAAACGTTTTTGTTAAATATTATTATGCTGATTCCTTTTGGCATGTATTTACCGTTTATAATAAAGTCGAAAGGCAGTGCTAAGAAAGCTGCAAAGCTTGGATTTCTGCTGAGTGCTTCCTTTGAGCTTCTGCAGCTGATCATACGGGTAACACTGGGAAGCGGAAGAAGCACGGATATCAATGATTTGCTTGCGAATACTCTTGGAGCAGTTATTGGATATCTGATTGTTAAGCGCATGTTTAAGGTATCTCCTTTAAATAGTATTCTCAAACAGTTTCAGCTTTAGCTGATGGGAGGAAACAGGCAATGACAAGAATCCTGATCGTTGATGATGATCGGCAAATTGCTGATTTGATAGAAGTATATCTGAAGAATGATGGCTATATCATTGATAAAGCCGGGGATGGCATAGAAGCACTTAAGAAACTGGAACAGGCTTCTCCTGACCTGATTGTTTTAGATATCATGATGCCGAAGATGGATGGACTTGAGTTTTGCAAATATGTCAGAAAAAACAATCAGGTGCCGATCCTGATGGTCAGCGCCAAGGCAGAGGATATGGACAAAATCATGGGTTTAATGACTGGTGCCGATGACTATATGATTAAGCCGTTTAATCCCTTGGAGCTGGCAGCGAGAGTAAAAGCATTGCTCCGCCGGGCAAATTATAAAACAACCGGAAAAGATGATGATGTATTATATATCGGATCTCTCGCCATTGAAAAGCGGAGCCATGGCGTTACCGCTGAGGGAAGCGAAATAAAACTAACAGCGCGTGAATTTGAGATTTTATATTTGCTGGCTAAGAATCGCGGCCGTGTGTATGCATCGGAGGAAATTTTTGAAAAGGTCTGGAATGAACCTGGTGAAGGCTCAAACAAGACTGTCATGGTTCATATCAGCAATCTTCGCGAAAAACTGGAAGCGGCCGTGCCGGGTGAATCGATCATTCAGACCGTTTGGGGAGTGGGGTATAAAATTGAAAAATAATATTATGAATCTGCTGCGATATCTGCCTAAGTGGAAAGTCATGATGTATATCCTGCTGTCACTTTTCCTGGCGGTGGTTATAGGAGCTGTTCTCCTGCCGGCAGTATGGTTTTTAGAGGACAATACCAGATTTTTTGAGAGCCTGTTTTTCATCCTATCCTATTTTCGTGAATTCATCTTCCTTGTTTTCTATCTTTTGGCCACCGGGTTATTTTTGCTGATATTTTATCAGTTTGAGCGGAAACGATATCTTGCCATTAATCTTATTAAAGTGACAGAGGATGTTCAGCAATGGGTGAGGCAGGAGTATGCTTCAGAAGGTTTTTGCGTGCAGCCTGAATTTCAGGCACTCGCAGATGGCATACAAAAGATAATTGAAAAATCGGAGGAAGCAATTAAGGAAGTCAAAAGAACAGAGCAGCTAAAAAATGAGCTTGTAACGAGTGTAGCGCACGACTTAAGGTCCCCGCTTACGTCCATTATAGGATATCTGGATCTTATTAATAATGACCGGTACAGTAATGAGGTAGAGCTTCGCCACTATGTTCAAATCATTCATGATAAGACATCAAGCTTATATGCGTTAATTAATGATATCTTTGAATTCACTTATATGCAGAACCAGCAGATCAAGCTGCATAAGGCAGTTATTAATATCGAGGAAATGCTTAATCAGCTGGCCGTACAGACAAAGGTGCAATTGGAAGCAGCAGGAATGGAATTCCGATTATTTTCATCTGTTAATGATCCTGTTGTAGAGGGGGATGGGGTAAAGCTGGCCCGTGTATTCGAAAACCTTATCCAGAATGCAATCCGCTATGGAAGTGACGGCAGGTATCTGGATGCTGCGATACATGATAGAAAAGACATGATTGAGATTGAAATTGCTAACTATGGCCAGGCCATACCGCGCATTGATATTCCGCATATCTTTGATCGCTTTTACCGCGTTGAAAAGTCACGATCCCAGTATACAGGTGGTTCGGGTTTGGGACTTGCGATTTCCAAAAGCATCGTCGATCTTCATAGCGGGTACATAGATGTGGAGAGTGCACCAGGGAAAACGGCTTTTACGATTAGGTTATTCAAAAAGTATAGAAGTAAATGATCAGAAGTGTGTTAATCCTCGATTAACGCATTTTTTAAATGGCTGACTGCGGCCTGATCGGAGAATATGCAGGAAATATTGGCCGGCTGGCCAGGTAAGCCATAGCCGCGAAAGGGAGTTAATAATGAATAGTATCATGATAAGAAGGCCAAAAGCAGAGGATGTAAGAGTACTAAATAGTTTCTTTAGAGTGGTAATAACCGATACGTTTCTTAAAGAAGGTATTGGTGATTTGCTGGAAGACATGGAAGAAGAAATTATAGCCAAGAAAAACTATTTGAATATGGATATGAAAAGCGGCGGTAAGGAACGGTATTTTCTAATCGCTTTACTTGGCGATAAAATCGTTGGTTCAATAGAATGCGGTCCAGCCAGTGAGCTAATAATCAGAGGTTCGGATCAGGCACTTAATGGCTTTTATGAAGTGGGTACAGTCTTTGTACATCCTGACTATCAGAAAAAAGGCATAGGCAATCAATTGTTAGCATCAATGTATTTGACCTTAAGGAATAAAGGAGTAGAAGAATTCTGTTTAGATTCAGGATATAAACATTCACAAAAAGTCTGGAGAAGAAAATTTGGAGAACCGGATTATTTGTTAAAGGATTATTGGGGAGAAGGGGCTCATCATATGATTTGGCGAATCAAGGTTAATTCTTTTAATAATCTTGCCTAGCTGTTTAGTAGACAACTCCTTTTGCAGGTTAATGGCTAATTGTCACTCTCCTTAAAAAGAAGGCCCTGTTAGCGATATTTCAATTTCAAAAGACCAGCCAGATATTTTCTGGCTGGTCTAGTATTGTAAATGAAAATTTAACGGAATAAAACTTAATTGTTAACTATTTCTCCTTTTACTGGCATCCGAATTTCGCTATATGCTTTTTTGGGCACTTTTGCAATTGAACGTATTTTCAGCGTTGGCGGCAGAATAATGAAAAGGGTTGAAAACGGTTTCAATTCCATTGAACTGCTGCAGCTGTGAATATATGATACGGATAGAAGGTTAAAGCAGTAAAGCTTCTCATCAAGATAAAGGGGGTCAGTATCAATGAAAAAAGCTTTTGAAAAGGCACAGCAATTTGGTAAATCGTTTATGCTGCCAATAGCTGTTTTGCCGGCAGCAGGTTTATTATTAGGAATTGGCGGAGCGCTGTCTAACCCGAATACGGTTTCAGCTTATCCATTTTTAGATATCAGCTGGCTGCAAGCCATTTTTACGATCATGAGTGCGGCAGGTTCAATCGTATTTGCCAACTTGCCGATCATATTTGCGGTAGGGGTAGCGATCGGTTTAGCCCGTTCAGATAAAGCAACGGCTGGTTTAGCAGCCATGATCGGTTATTTTGTTATGAACAGTACCATCAGTGCACTGCTTTCGTTAACCGGAGACCTGGCCAAGGATAACCTGGCAGGAGCAGGTCAAGGTCTGGCTGTCGGGATTCAGACTTTGGAAACTGGTGTATTTGGCGGAATTATCATCGGGATTACAGCAGCTGCCCTGCATAATAAATACAATAAAATTCAGCTGCCTCAAGTGTTAGGATTCTTTGGGGGTTCTCGCTTTATTCCTATAGTCGTTTCATTTGCTTCGATTTTTGTAGGAGCGATTCTATTTGTGATATGGCCTTATTTCCAGGCGTTAATCAATGGGCTTGGGTCAGTGGTTACAGGCACCGGGGAAATCGGAACCCTTTTCTATGGATTTATATTACGTATGCTTGGACCGCTTGGCTTGCACCATATTTTTTACCTTCCTTTCTGGCAAACCGCTCTCGGCGGAACACTGGAGATTGGCGGAAAATTAGTCAGCGGTACACAAAATATCTTTTTTGCGCAATTGGGTGACCCATCGACTGAACAATATTACGAAGGGGTATCCAGATTCATGTCAGGCCGTTTTATTACAATGATGTTTGGCCTGCCGGGAGCCGCATTGGCCATCTACCATTGCTCTAAAAAGAAAAACAGAAAAGTGGTAGCAGGTATTTTGCTATCAGCAGCGTTAACATCATTCCTGACTGGTATCACAGAACCTCTTGAATTTAGCTTCCTGTTCGTGGCACCTCTACTTTATTTAGTGCATGCGATTTTCGATGGTTTAGCTTTTATGATGGCAGACATTTTCAATATTACGGTCGGTCAAACCTTCTCAGGGGGATTTATTGATTTCATTTTATTTGGAATTCTTCAAGGTGCCGATAAAACAAATTGGCCATATGTATTGATGGTAGGTATTCCATGGTTCTTCCTATACTACTTTACGTTTAAATTCCTAATCAGAAAAAAGAACTTCAAAGTTCTTGGACGTGAAGATGAAGAACAGGCAGCAGAGCAAGTTTCAGCTACAGACCGTGCCAAAACAATTGTAGAAGGATTAGGCGGAACAAATAATATTGATATTGTTGATTGCTGTGCGACTCGTCTGCGGGTAACTGTTAAAGATGATTCCCTGGTAAAAGATGATGTCATTAAACAGACTGGATCAAAAGGAATTGTGAAAAAAGGAACGGGTGTTCAAATTATTTATGGACCTCAAGTCACCATTGTTAAAAACGAAGTAGAAGAGTATTTAGGTCAGTAATAAATAATAAGGACGTGTTTTTAAATGCATCAAGTGCTGGAACAGATCAAAAATGGACTAATCGTATCCTGTCAGGCTTTAGATGGAGAACCGCTTCATAGTCCGTTCATTATGGGACGCATGGCATTGGCTGCAAAGGAGGGAGGAGCCGCTGGCATTCGGGCAAACTCCGTCCCTGATATTAGGGAAATTAAAGAACTGGTCGATCTTCCTGTGATCGGTATCATCAAACAGGTATACAAGGACCATCCTGTCTTTATTACACCAACCATGAAAGAAATCGATGCCTTAGCTGAGACGGGTGCCGAAATCATTGCAACAGATGCAACTAATCGGATCCGGCCGGATGGCAGGGATTTAGAATCGTTTTATAAGGAGATAAGGTCAAAGTATCCACAGATTTTGCTGATGGCAGATGTTTCTTCAGTGGAAGAAGCTGTTTTTGCCGATAAGCTGGGATTTGATATAGTGGCACCAACATTATACGGATATACAGAAGAAACTAAAGGACTGAAAATTGATGATCATGACTACGCCGTGATCAAACAAATCGTCAAAGATGTGAAGCATGCAAAGGTAATAGCTGAAGGGAATGTATCAACCCCGGAAATCGCACGCTCTGTGCTGGATATTCATGTTCACTCAGTTGTGGTAGGCGGTGCGATTACAAGACCGCAGATCATTACGAAAAGATTTGTAGACGCTATGCAAAAATAAAAGATTAGCTGAAAATAGCCCAGGCTGCCGACTGGGTTGTTTTCAGCTTTTTGATTTTGTGCTGCTAGTTAAGGGTATTTCATAGTTTTTAGCAAATAATCTAAAAGTAAGGAAAGTATCTTGTATAATGTATCTATGGATTATCTAATAGAGGAGAAAGAGTATGGAATATCTCGGTGAGAATCTTCTGCATGGCATAGCCTGCACCATGGAAAAGTTCACAAGCTCTGAGTCGGAATTGGCAAAGTATATAATCGAAAATCCGGATGAAATCAGCCAAATGTCGATTAATCAAATCGCTAAAAAAATTCATATTTCCCCAGCTACTATCACCCGTTTTTGTCAGAAAATCTCTTTTTCAGGTTTTAATGAATTTAAGCATGAATTAAAAAGATATATCGATTTAAGAAACAAACCGGCTGTGTCCAGTGATATCAAGGAGATTGATTATTTTTCCAATCTCTATCAAAATCATTTGGAGATTATCGAAACGACTTTTCGGAAAATGACTTATTTAGATATTCAGCAGGCCGTTTCACTTTTAACGGATGCAAAGAAAGTGCATGTATACGGCATCGGCAACTCAGGAATTGCAGCGCAGGAGTTCAAATGGAAGTTTTTCAGAATTGGAATCCAGGTTGAGTCGATTACAGACCCTCATCAAGCCGTGATGGATGCTGCGTTAAGCTCAGACGGAAATCTTGTCATTGGCATTTCGGTTTCAGGGAAAACAAAAGAAGTCATTGATGCAGTTAAAATTGCCAAGCGGCAAGGTGCGTCAGTGCTTGCCATCACAAGTGATAAAACATCTGAACTTTCCCAGTTAGCAGATTTATCCCTTCTGGTTATGAGTAAAAGCAGTATGCATATGGGCCAGAACATTTCTCCAACGCTCCCTCTTTTTCTGCTCTTTGATTTATTGTACACAGAACTTGTTGCAAAGGATTATATGAACCGTGTTAAGATTCGGGATAAGACGCTGAGGGCCTTAAAGGATATTTAATAAAGGGAGTGCGGCCTCTGCTCAATCTCGCCATACATGATGAAATCAAAAAAAGAGCCCTAGCGTGATGGCTCTTTTGCAGTTTCTGCATTGCTGGAAGAATTCAATGCGATTATTCCTCCGATAATCAGTATGATTCCCAGTATCTTGAGGCTGCTGAATGCTTCCCCCCATAGGATGGTGCCGATTAACGCAGTTAATGCTGTTCCTGCTCCTGACCAAATGGCATAAGCCAGACTTAATGGAACGGTATAAGCAATAAAATGAAAGTGCATAGCCAAACATGACTCCTGCAGATGGAAGCAGCACGGTAAATCCATCTGACAACTTGAGCATGGTGGTGGCAAAAATCTCCCCGGCGATTGAGATTGTTAAATAAATGTAACCCCTCATATTAATAGCCTCCACCGCTGTTCAATAAGATTACTCCTCCAACTATTAAGGCCAATCCAAGGATTTTCTTGCCATTTACATTCTCTTTATAGACGGTAATCCCGACCAAGGCTGTCAGCACGGTCCCGAGGCCAGCCCAGATGGCATAGGCCACTCCGAGCGGCAGCGTTTTTAACGATAAAGATAGCGCGTAAAAAGCGATGCTGTATCCAATGATTACCCCAAGAGATGGCAGAAGCTTTTTAAATCCGTTTGCTGCTTTGAGCATGGAACTGCCAAACACCTCACTTACAATGGCTAATGCTAAAAGTAAATAAGCATTCATAAAGCCTCCCCGTTTCTTCTCCGAATGGATTCAATTCATTTTACCCTTTCGAAGGTTCCTTTTGCCAAGTAGATGAATAAAAGAAAAAGTGAAACCAATTTATTTCCAAATCGTATTCATAGATATACTCCGCCTATGATGGAGGCTTGTTAATGAATTTTATAACACGAAAAACAAAGTCACTTTGGATAGATCAAATAGCCAGCAAGAGCAGTGAGATAACGGATCCTTCAGATTTCACCTGTATGGATCCATACGTTGAGGGGAAAAGGATTGTGCTACTGGGAGAGAGCAGCCATGGAGTTGGGGATTTTTACACGAGCAAAATAAATATGATTAAGTATTTGCATAAAGCACATGGATATAATGTGATTGTAGTGGAGAGCGGTCTGCTTGAAGCCGTATTTTGCAGGAAGCTGCTGAAAGATCTGCCTGCCAGGGAACAAATCCAGCATGGACTGCTGGATATTTATCATAATGAAGAAATGCTGCCTTTATTTCTGGAATCCTGGGCGAAAGGTCTGCATCTCGCCGGTATGGATATTCAGCCTGCATACCAGCTGATATCGCAAAACATGCTGGAATGGCTTAAGATTCATACAGATGCAGAACTATATGCTTCCATTTATCAGGCAGAAACAGTATTTTTCAACATTGATGAGGAGATAAGGGGACGAACGAAAATACGTAAGCAGATTAGAGAACAGATAGAAGTGTGTATGAATTTATATCAGTCAAGTCTAGAGCTGTTTGAGAGCAGATGGAAAGAAGATAATCCGGAAAAAGAAAAGATCTTTCACATTATTGGGAAGGGACTCGAAAATCGGCTGAAGTGGCTGGAAATCAATACAAAAAGCTGGATTGCTTCTGGCGTCACACGGGGAAGGCATATGTCAGGAAATCTGCAGTGGTTAATGGAAGAGTGTTACAAGGGTGAAAAGGTCATTGTATGGGCTCATAATTTTCATATTAGAAAAAGCAAAACAGTGACTTCTAAGCTGTTTGGTATCACGAACGTCGGGCAGCAGCTATCGAAATGCTATGGGGATCAAGTTTACTCCATAGGTTTTTATGCCGGGGAAGGTGAGCTTGCCTCCCTGCTTAGAGTGAACTTTCCTATTAATGTGTCAAATAAGCAGTTAGAAAGTTTGCTTATGGAGGCCTGTGGGCATGACAGTTTTATTCCTTTATGTGAAAAGGGGCTTCCACAGCGGAACTGGCTGAATCGGAGGTGGCAGCTTCTCGAAGCTGGCATGATGGGGCTGTTGCCCATTTCCATCCATCCGCAAAAGCACTATGACGGCATTATGTTTTGCAGGAAGGTTAAGCCGCCTATTTATTTTAAGCGTGATCAGAGTAATGTATGAAGTTTTTAATCTATATGCAAGTTGTCATGGCCATAATGGTACTGGTTAACCTGGCAAGTGAAGTTATGTAAAAGGTAATTTATTCAGCTTTTGCAAGCTCGCTTACAGTGTTTTTTTTCAGGGTCATTGCTTTTTAATTAATTTATCTATCCAAATAAATGAGTCTTGGATCAATCTGCTTTCTTTGATGAATAGCCTGCCTAAGGCAAGGCATTCTAATTAAGAGTGCCGGAATAAGGAGATTGATGAACATGTACTTTTATAAAGAAGATTTAATTAATATGATTGTGCCGGATAAGCCGGATCCGCATGCGGCGAAAGTGCTGCAGGAAGCGTTGGGCGGTCAGTTTGGCGAAATGAGGACGCTGATGCAGTTTTCATTCCAGAGTGCCAATTTCAGAGGGAAAGCGAAGCAATATCGTGATCTGATCAGAGGTGTGTTTTTGGAAGAGCTAAGCCATGTCGAACTCGTTCAAACTACGATTAATCAGCTTCTAAATGATGCTGGGGGAAGTATGCCAGGCAACCAGGCTGAAGATGGGGCTCCATTGGATGATGTGATTCAAGGAGGCGCTAACCCTCATCATTTTATTATGGGGGCAAAGGCTTCTCTTCCTGTTGATGCTGGCGGGAACCCGTGGAATGGCTCTTGGGTATATGACCACGGCAACCTGGTGGCAAACCTTCTGAATAATGTGGTTCTTGAATCGACAGGTGTTCTCCAGAAATCAAGGATTTACGAGATGAGCAGCAATAAGACGCTTAGAGAGACGATTGCCTTCCTGATTGTCCGGGATAATGCCCATCAAAATGCATTCGCAAAAGCACTTGAAACGTTAGGAGTGAATTGGGGCAAAATATTCCCGATTCCAAATTACGATTTAAATAAATACCCTGAATGCCGAAAATATGTGGAAATGGGCTTCCACAATGCCCAGTTTAATTTCAGGCTTGATGATACCCGGATCGGTGAGGTTTTCCAGGGGACCACTCCAAGCAGAAATGGCGGAGATCTTGCCGTGGTAGAACCGCCTAAAGGCTATCCTGTTCCTGAAATGCCTGATATGCCGAATGAGCATGCGCCGGGGCTTTTTGATTTGAATAATTAGTTTTTTCTTCTGGCGTCCTGAATATAGGACGCCATTTTATTATATATTTTTAAGGTTTCCTCCAGCATTTTTGGGGAATCTATAGTTATCGAATCAATGAAGAGCATTTTGTTGCAGAAAAGGAGTGTCGCGGATGGAGTCCATTTGGCTCGAGTATGCATGGGCATTATTGATATTAATAGGACTGGAAGGTTTGCTGTCGGCTGACAATGCTCTTGTCTTAGCTGTCATAGCGAAGCATTTACCCGAAGATCAGAAGAAAAGGGCGATTAATTATGGAATCATTATGGCTTTTGTTTTCCGGTTTGGTGCGCTTTTTGCCATTTCCTTTATTGCAAACGTCTGGCAGATCCAGGCGATTGGGGCGGCCTATCTATTGTACCTTGGTTTAAAACATGTGATTAAGGCCAGGTTCGGAAAAGAAAATGAAAATATTCGTGAGGATGTAAAGGAAGAAGCGGCCGGGAAAGGATTTTGGCCAACAGTAGGGAAGATTGCATTAGCCGATCTTGCCTTTGCCATCGATTCAATTCTTGCTGCTGTTGCGCTGGCACTAGGTCTGCCGGATTCACCGCTTAACGATTTCGGCGGCATGGATGGCGGACAGTTTATTGTAGTGGTGCTGGGCGGGATTGCCGGATTGATCCTGATTAAGTTCGCGGCTACCTGGTTTGTTAAGCTCCTTGGTAAACGCCCTGCATTGGAAACAACCGCTTATGCGATTGTCGCCTGGGTTGGTGTCAAGCTTGCTGTTATTACACTTGCCCATGAGGATATCGGTGTCCTTGATCATCATTTTCCTCACAGTACAGGCTGGACACTGGTCTTTTATGGCGTATTGGTGGCCATTGCCCTGTTTGGCTGGTTTGCACCGGGTAAGAAGGAAACTGAGGGTGAAGTTTTATAAAGAGAAATGCGTTGATCTTTGGATTAACGCATTTTTTTATGGACATAAAAATGCAGCTATTGCGGCTGTCTTTTTTTATTATGGAAAAACAAAAAAATTGAGAACGGATTAAGTATAAAAAATTACAGGTGATATTAAAAGAGTGCTAGTGATAACGCTTTCATGAACTGGTGATAAAGTTATAATTTTTCCTGTAGGCAGGTAATTTTTATCCATTATAAAGGGGGAAAAAGAATGAAAAGAAAGTGGAAAGTCATTTCTCTTATGCTGACGGTTATGATGTTTGCGTTTATTGCAGCAGGATGCAGCCAGGGCACTGGCGGCGGCAGCAGTGAAGTAAGTGTCGGAATCGTTTTGCCAACGAAAGATGAGCCCAGATGGGTTCAGGATGAGCAAAGATTTAAAGATGCGTTAAAAGGAACGGAATATACAACTGAGATTTTGTTTAGCCAGGGATCTTCGGCTAAGGAAAAAGAAAATGTAGAGACATTGCTGAACAAAGGTATTGATGTGCTGATTATCTGTCCGCAAGATGGCGATGCAGCTGCTGCAGCGGTTGAAGCTGCAAAGAAGGATGGCGTAAAAGTCATTTCTTATGACCGTTTAATTACCAATACAGATGCAATTGATTATTATGTAACTTTTGACAGCCTTGCTGTAGGAGCTGCACAGGCACAATACCTGGCAGACAGCGTAAAGGGCAAGAACGTGCCTCTGTATCTATATGCAGGCGCTGCTTCTGATAATAATGCTTTCTTATTCTTCCAGGGAGCATGGAGTGTACTTCAGCCTAAGATTGCAGATGGCACATTCAAGATTGCTAACTCAAGC
Organism: Cytobacillus sp. BC1816; assembly: GCF_051353635.1. NCBI lineage: Bacteria > Bacillati > Bacillota > Bacilli > Caryophanales > Bacillaceae > Cytobacillus > Cytobacillus sp. BC1816. Next base: position 562,185 of record NZ_CP195611.1, read on the forward strand.
GAAGCCGAAGCTTTGAAAGAGACAGCTGATCTGTCCCGTGACCAGCTAAGCAAAATCATTGGCCAGGTGACAACGAACTGGGATCCAAACGAAGCGAAGAACAAGGCACAAACACATTTAACAGCTGCTTCTGACGATATGAAGGGCAATGTGGCAATTCTTGCTCCGAACGACGGAACTGCCCGTTCCATTGCAGATGTTTTTGGAACTGACAGTGCAGTATCCAGCTATCTTGTAACAGGTCAGGATGCTGAGAAAGCTTCCATTCAATACGTTATTGATGAAAAGCAATCCATGACAGTATTCAAGGATGTTCGTACTCTCGTAAAAGATGCAATGGGCATGGCGATCGATATCCTTGAAGACAAAGACCCTGAGACAACTGGTTCTTACGACAACGGCAAGGTTGAAGTAAAAGCAAAGCAAACAGATGTAATCGTTGTTGACAAAGATAACGTGAAAAAAGAACTGATTGATTCTGAATACTATAAAGCAGATGAATTTACAGGACTTTAATCAATAAAGGGCGAGAAATAGTGATAGATGCGTCTATCACTATTTCTCCTTCTGAATAGCTGTTTGGCTAGGGGGGAGCATAATGAGCGAAAATATTTTAGAAATGCACGGGATTTCCAAGGAATTCACAGGTGTCAAAGCGCTCAGCAATGTCAATTTCAAGGTGAAGAAAGGTGAGATCCACTGCTTGATCGGTGAAAACGGAGCGGGTAAATCCACTCTGATGAAGGTGCTCAGCGGCGTATATCCTTATGGCACATATGAGGGTGATATTGTATTTGAGGGCAGTGTACAGCAATTCAATAAGATCAGTGACAGTGTAAAAGCAGGAATCGTCATTATCTATCAGGAACTTGCCTTGTTTCCGGATCTCACAGTCTATGAAAATATCTTTGCGGGCAATGAAATTAAGCAGGGCGGAATCGTCGATTGGAACCGGACCATTGCTGAAGCTAAAAAAATGCTGGATAAGGTTAAGCTCGATGTGAACCCTGAAACACTCGTAAAAGACCTGAGCGTTGGAAAACAGCAATTAGTCGAAATTGCCAAAGCTTTAAGCAAGGATGTGAAACTGCTTATCCTGGATGAGCCGACTGCAGCACTTAATGAGGATGACAGCGAAAATCTGCTGGATCTGTTAGGCGAGCTGAAAGAGCAGGGAATTACCTGCATCATGATCTCCCATAAGCTGAAAGAAGTCATCTCGATTGCAGATAAAGCGACTGTGCTTCGTGATGGCCAAACCATTTGTACCCTGGACGCTGCAAAAGGGGAAATCTCTGAAAATGTCATTATAAAAAACATGGTCGGCAGGGAGATAGAAGATATTTATCCAAAGAGGCCGAACAAAACATTTGGCGATCCTGTTCTTGAGCTTCGCAGCTGGTCTGCGTATGCTGTGCACTTGGGCAGGCAGGTTGTAAAAGATGTTAATTTTCATGTCAAAAAAGGAGAGATTGTCGGGGTTGCGGGCTTGATGGGGTCAGGCAGGACTGAACTTGCTCTGAGTATTTTCGGAAATCCAAAATTCTATAAACTACAAGGCGAACTATTGGTGGATGGCGTTCCAAAAACGCTGAAGCATCCGAGTGACGCCATCAGGTCAGGGATTGCGTACGTAACGGAAGACCGAAAAGGGGACGGCCTGTTTTTAATACAGGATATTAAAAACAACATTTCTGCGGCAAACCTCAAACGGGTTGCTGTAAATGGAGTGATTAATGATAACGAAGAAGTAAAGGAAACAACGGAATATAAAAAGTCCATGTATATCAAAGCATCTTCCCTTGAACAGGCTGTCGGCAATTTGAGCGGGGGAAATCAGCAGAAAGTGTCCCTGGGCAAATGGCTATTCGTCGGGCCAAAATTACTGATCCTGGACGAGCCGACTCGGGGCATTGATGTTGGGGCTAAGTTCGAGATTTATACGATTATGAATCAATTGATTGAGGAAGGCATGAGCATTATTATGATTTCTTCAGAACTGGGTGAAGTTCTTGGGATGAGTGATCGTGTCTATGTCATGGCGGAAGGCGAAATTAAAGGCGAGCTGTCGATTGAAGAAGCAAACCAGGAAAGCATCATGCAGCTCGCCACGCAATAGGAGGTTAAACTAATGGAATTTATTAACGAAGCGAAGACGCTGTTTAAAGATAATATCCGTGACTATGGCATGTACATTGCCTTATTCGTTATTATGCTCACCTTCACTATTATGACTGACGGGCTGTTTATGTCTTCGCGAAATATAAGCAATCTGCTGGATTCAACGGGATATATCGCTGTCCTGGCAGTGGGGATGACGCTGGTTATCGTGATCCGGCACATTGACCTCTCAGTCGGGTTCGTCGCTGGATTTTTGGGGGCCATTGCTGCAATTCTCCTGACGGGAATGGGAGTACCTTTTTATATCACCATTCCGATTATCCTGGTGCTGGGTATTTTTGTCGGACTATTCAATGGCCTTCTAGTTGCAAAGTTCGGTATCCCATCCTTCGTAGCTACTCTTGCAGGAATGCTGATCTTTAGAGGTGCACTTCTTCAGGTAACAGAGAAAACCGGGACTATTATCGTCAAGGATGATGGATTTAACGCCATCGGAAACGGATTCATTCCTTCGATTGTGCAAGTGAATGGGCTGCATCTCCTTACACTAATTCTGGGTGTACTGGCCATATTGCTGTATATATACAGTGAAATTTCCACGCGGAAAAACAAGATCAACTATCAATTCGAGGTCGTGTCAAAAGGGATTTTTATTGTCAAATTAGTTTTTGTTTCGGCTATCATTTCTTATATTACCTGGATCCTGGCAGGCTACAACGGATTTTCCTGGACGGTTGTCATTATGCTTTTAGTGGTTGTCATCTATCACTTCCTGACAACGAAAACCGTGCTTGGCAGACATATATATGCTGTCGGAAGCAATCCGGAAGCGGCACATCTGAGTGGAATCAATGTAAATAAAATTACGTATATAGTATTTGGTTCAATGGGGATGCTGGCAGCCCTTTCCGGCATATTATTCACCTCGCGCCTTCAGTCAGCGACAACTACAGCTGGGACATTATTTGAACTCGATGCCATTGCAGCTGCTTACGTCGGCGGAGTTTCTTCTGCAGGGGGCGTGGGCAAAATCACCGGTGCCATTATCGGTGCTGTAGTCATGGCCTCTTTATCAAGCGGGATGAATCTGCTCGGGGTAGGGGTTTCCCTCCAGTACATGATCCGCGGAGGCGTATTGGCAGGTGCTGTGATCTTTGATGTCATGACCCGGAAGAAGAGAGGGTAGATTACCAGTTTCCTGTATTAGCCGTTTTGAAAATGGGGCATCCGGCAAGAGGGTGCCCTTATGATGCAGTTGGGCAGCATCCCTAAAGCACCGATTATCCTCATGTTAACAACAGACAACCCTCTCTTTCTCTCTCTTCTATAAGCCTTAAAAAGGTGATATGATTAAAATTATTTAGCTATTCATACTTAGGAAACGGAGATACAGCCTTGCGTAAAACGGGTATTCTAGTATTTTGTCTTACATGTATCGTCCTTGGTTATTTTACATTTACGCTATCCGAGAAAGCGTTTACATCCAAATGGGATCTCCCTGCTGCATCAGATGGCCAGGAAGTGAAATATCGGCTGGTCCTGATAACGCAGGAATTAGAGACCCCTTTCTGGGATAAGGCAGGTATTGCTGCACAGGAACAAGCACGGAAGGATGGGGCAAGCCTGGAAGTCTGGGGAAGCTATGGAAAAAATCAAGAGGAATTTTTGAAAAAGTTAGAGGTAGCCATTCAATCAAAAGTGGACGGCATCATTGTTCAGGGTCTGGACACGCAGGAATTCACAGATTTAGCAAAGATTAAAGCTGCTTTTTATGGAATCCCGATTATTACAGTGGCCAACGACGTGCCAAAATCTGAAAGTTTGAGAAAAACGTACGTCGGCTCGGATCAATATCTGGCCGGGCAGTTAATTGCAGAACAGCTTCTTGACGATATGGGCCATAAGGGAAAAGTCATTCTAATGGGCGACAAGCATAAAGAGTTTTATCAGCAGCAGCGCCTTGATGGCATTCATGAAGTACTGAAGGAATATCCAAATATCCAGACAGTCTATGCGGAAACGACAGATGTTAGGGAGGAAATTATCGCTGCGACTCAGAACATGCTGAATCAAAATCCGGATACTGATAGTTTTATAGCTATTAAGGCCAATATAGCAGGAGCAATGGTTCAGGAAATAGGCAGGCGATCACAGGTAGAACCTTATTATATCTACTCTTTTGACGATGGTCCGGATTCAATATCTCTGCTTACTCAGGGAAAACTTGATGGAATCATTGAACAATCTCCTGAGAAGATGGGAAGCCTCAGTGTAGAGCTGATTTTGAAATGGCTTAGGGATGAAGAAGTGCCGCTGAAATCTGATGGCTATCTTACCGATATCAGGATATTAAAGGCGATGGAAAAGCAATGAACAAAATTCATAAGAAAATCTGGACACTCACGACTGTAATTCTATTGATTATGGCAGGCATATGGCTCACACTCACCTATTATAATCAGAAAACTCAGAATCAATATAACGATATTCTTCAGCGATACCTTCGGATGAATGAAGTTACAAGGACAAGCCAGCAGATGATTGCAGACTTGAATAACTACTTCATAACGCCTATTCCCGAAAATCTGAACAAACTAAACAACAGCAAGAAAAAAATGGAACATGTAAAAAAGGATGTTTCATATCTTCGAAATTCAGAAAATGATTTTGCTTTGACAAATTATATGAATTTGATTGACAGCCTGGTTGAGACAACTGATCGCTCCCTTCTTTTCTTTAATGAAAAGGAGACAGAGGATTCGGCAAAGGAATTCTCCGAAGCGACGCGCATATCGATGTATATCTCCGAGATGACGCTGACGCTGATCGATAGTGAACTGAATACGTATGAACGGTTTTACCGGGGGATCATTGAACAATCCGAAGAAATCAAAAAACTGGGGATTGGGCTGATGCTGATGATAACCTGCCTTTTAATGTTCTTGACCTATGGTTTTTCCTTAAGCATTACGAAGCCTGTACAAAAGCTGACCCAGGCAGCTAATGAGTTATCGAGGGGCAGATTTCACTTGCCGATAAAGGTTGATTCGAATGATGAAATTGCCTTTCTTGCCAAGACCTTTGACCGGATGCGAATTAATATCAATAACCTGATTTCGGAAATCCAGCAAAAGGCACAGCTGGAGCATGAGCTGCAGGAAAGCAAGTTATTGCTGAAGGAAAGCCAGCTCTTGAACCTGCAAAGCCAGATTAACCCTCATTTTTTATTTAACACATTAAATACCCTTTCCAAAAAAGCCTATTTGGAAGGGTCTCATGAAACCAGTGACCTGCTTGTTAGTGTTGCCGGCCTGCTGCGCTATAACTTAAAAAGGCTTGATAGGCCAGTAACACTTAGAGAAGAAGTGATGGTCCTGCAGCAATACATGGATATTCAAAAAGCCAGATTTACAGATCGCCTGCATTTGAAAATGTCAATAGATGAAAAGTGTCTGAATGTGGACATTCCGGGTCTCACACTGCAGCCGATCATCGAGAATGCTGTCAACTATGCAGTCGAGCCAAGAGAAGATGGGGGAAATATCTGGTTTCGCATTCAGGATGGAAATGACTGTGTGATTATAGAAGTGGAAGACGATGGTCCAGGTATTAAGGAATATAAAATTAAACAGATTCTTCAAGGGCAGTTCATTCAAAAAGGTGGAAACTCAACAGGCATCGGGTTCACCAATGTTGTCAGACGTTTGCGTCTTTTTTACGGCTATGAAGATATCATGAACATTGAGAGCAGTGCTGCCGGCACAAAAGTAGTGATGACAATACCGAAAGATAGGAGGGGGCGGCATGACAAAACTCCTGATCGCGGATGATGAACAAATTGAGCGGGAAGGGCTGGAAGTGATTCTCCGGAAAGCTTTTCCTGACGTTGAAATCAGCCAGGCAAAAAATGGGAAGATGGCCGTTCAATTGGCTAAAGAATCTAACCCTGATTTAATCCTTATGGACATTCAAATGCCAGGGCTGAATGGCCTGGAAGCTATTAAGCAAATCAGCGAAGATGATCCGCATATTAAATTTATTATGATTACAGCATTCGATACATTCGATTATGCCCGGCAGGCGATAAAGCTTGGGGTCAAGGATTATTTACTGAAGCCAAGCAAGATCACGGAAATTGAAGCAACAGTCAGGAAGGTGCTTGAACAGATTGAGGAAGAGCGGAGATTCCGTGAAATGACGCAGTTTCAGCAGGTCGCGCTGCAAAAGGCTCTTCCGGTCATTGAGACGGATGTCGTGACACAGCTGCTGTTCGATCATGTCCATGAGGTTCATCTGGATATGCTGGTTGAAATGCTTGATATTCGCTCAACGGATGAACAGTTCGTCATGAGCATCCTGCTTCCTGATGGACAAGAACACCTCTATACCTCAGTCAAAGAGAAGATCAGGCAAGCAGGCAGTGCATGGGTAGGTGCACTATATGGCCACCAGCTTCCAATCATCGTTTTTCGGAAAAAACAGCAATCATTCCGTTCACAGGCTATATTTATAGCCGGCGAAATTTTGTCTCTTGTGAAAAAAGGCTCATCAGAAGGCTGGTTCGTCGGGATTGGGAACGCTTGCGGTTCCCTGCAGTCAATCCGTCAGTCCTATCAGGAATCTCTTATTGCCACCCTGGATTCAACGCTCCCTGTTAAATACCGATTTTATTCCGATGTTCCAGTGCTTAGCACAGGGGAAGATTTACAGCTGGCCAAAGAGCGGGAGAAACAGTTTTTTGATCAAGTCAGGCTTGGCAAATGGCAGCAAATCAGCTTAAGTGTAATGGAAATGATCCAGCGATGTGAAACAGAAAGGGAAGGGGTGATTCAAGCGCAGCAGCGGGTGCTGCAGCTGCTCTGGATTGCTTCACGTGTAATGAGTGAGATCGGGGTTGAAGCTCCTGCACCATTTTTTGCGTATCAAACCCAGGATTTCCGGCAGCTGCGCGCTGAAACGAATCAATTGCTGAAGCAAATGAAGAAGTCGTATATGGAGCATTACGACAGGCTGGAGGCAGATACTATCCACCAGCTGAAGCAATATATTACCGAACATTCCCACGAGGATATTTCTCTTGAAGCGTTGGGAAGGAAAGTGGAGCTAAGCCCGATCTATATCAGTAAAATGTTCAAGGAGAAACTCGGGGTAAATTATATCGACTTCCTGACTGAATGCCGTATTGAAAAAGCAAAGAAGCTGATGGCGGATCACGGAAAAAGTCTGAAAGAAATCACCTTTGAGGTGGGCTATCATGAACCGAACTATTTCAGCAAGGTTTTCAAAAAGATGTGTGGCCAGTCACCGACGGAATTCCGTAAAACCCTTCTGGGCAAAAAAGAATGATGGAAGAAAAAGGGGCAAAACAGATGGATAGAATTCAATGGAAGCGGACTCTGGCTGTGCTGTTGCTGGTTTGCCTCCTGTCAGCCTGCCAAATGGAAACAGTACTCGAAAAAAATCCCGGGAAAGCAATTCCTGCTGCAGGTGAAGTGGAAGGAGAAGAGGATGGGGAGAAACCCATTAAGATCGGCTTTTCAATGGATACTTTATTGGAAGAGCGCTGGCTGAAGGATAGAGATCTGTTCAAAGAGGCTGTAGAAGAGCTTGGAGCCGAAGTGGAGATCATGGCTGCGAATGGGGATGATGCGGTCCAAATATCACAGGCAGAAACATTGATAAAACAAAAGGTCGACCTGCTGGTTGTCGTTCCCCATAATGCTGAAGCCACCGCTTCGATCGTCAAAAAAGCTCACGAGGCAGGCATCAAGGTCATCTCATATGACCGGCTTGTGAAAAATGCCGATATCGACTTATACATATCCTTTGATAATGAAAAGGTTGGCGAGCTGCAGGCAAAGGCCATCGCCAAACTGGTTCCTAAAGGGAAGTATGTGTATATTGGCGGAGCAATCACTGACCATAACGCCCATTTATTCAAACGAGGAGTCTTTAACGTGCTTCAGCCTTTAATTGAAAAAGGCGATATACAGATTGTATATGATCAGTGGTCCAGAGATTGGACGCCTGCGAATGCATTTGTGAATATGGAAGAGGCTCTTAAAGCCAGCCAAAATCAAATAGATGCCGTGATCGCAGCAAACGATGCAACTGCAGGCGGAGCCATCCAGGCACTGGCAGTGCAAGGGCTGGCAGGGAAAATTCCAGTAGCCGGGCAGGATGCCGAGCTTGCCGCTGCCCAGCGGATCATTAGAGGTACGCAGACGATGACAGTATACAAACCTATCGGTACGCTGACCAAGGAAGCTGCTGAACTAGCGGTCAGAATGGCGAAGGGTGAACATATAGAAGCAAACCGAAAAATTAATAATGGCAAAATCGAGGTGCCTTCCGTCCTTCTTTCGCCGATTGCTGTCGATAAATACAATATGGATCGTACTATTATTGCAGATGGGTTTCATTCCAGAGAGGAAGTTTATAAGTAGGGACGAGAGGACATGTACACGTTCCCGCCCGCCGCCTGGGACATGGAACCTCTCCCTATGTCCCTATTGCATGAACGGCTCTGCGCTGGTAAAATAAATATAATTATAATGAAATGGAGGTTTTCCTTTTGACAGCATCAATGAGATTAAGAAACCCGCTTTTCAATCGTTAATTGAATACGTTTGAAGGCTCTGCCTATGTTCTGAGCAACGGGATTGGTCTGTCTATTTAAGGAAACCTGAATTTAACGGTTATTTTTAAAAGAGGAGATGAATTTCTCCTCTTTTTTGCTGTCTACAGAAATAGAATGTTTAGAGCGGATTGATCAACTGAATATAGGCAAAGCTTGTTTTTATTAAATATAGAAATGAGTGATTAATTCATGAGTACAGTAAATCCTAAACTGCAGGATAATTGGCTGAAGAATATTATTCTCTTCTTAAGCAGTCAGACGATATCGCTATTTGGATCTTCCCTTGTTCAATATGCGATTATGTGGCATATTACGTTAACGACAGAATCTGGTTTAATGATGACGCTCTACATTATATGCGGCTTTATTCCAACCTTCTTCTTATCACCGGTTGCAGGTGTTTGGGCAGACCGGTACAATCGGAAAATGCTGATTATTTTAGCAGATGGACTTATCGCATTTTCGACGCTGATTCTCGCTATCCTCTTTTTAATGGGATATGAATCCATCTGGCTGCTGTTTGTCATGGCGGCGATTCGTGCCCTTGGAACAGGGATTCAGACTCCTGCAGTCGGGGCGATTCTGCCGCAGATTGTTCCGAAGGATAAGCTCACAAAGGTAAATGGAGCAAATGGGAGCATACAAGCAGTCATCATGTTTGTCTCGCCAATGGTCAGCGCTGCGCTGCTGGCGATGGCATCGCTTGAAGTCATCTTCTTCATTGATGTGATCACAGCAGCGATTGCCATTGTCACTTTGATGACATTTGTCAAAGTCGCTGTGCACGAAAAAGCAGCGGTCAAACAGTCAACGAGCTACTTCAGCGACTTTAAACAAGGTCTGCAATATGTAAACAGTACTCCTTTCCTGAAGAAATTCTTCCTATTCTTTGCGGTTTTCTTCGTGCTGATGGCACCTGCTGCCTTTTTGACGCCGCTGCAGGTTACCCGCACCTTTGGGGGGGATATATGGAAGCTGACAGCCATTGAAATTGCTTTTTCAGTCGGCATGATGGCTGGCGGCGGAATCATTGCTTCCTGGGGAGGATATCCAAATAAAATTAAAACCATGACCCTAGCCAGTCTTATCATGGGGATTTGCACCCTGGCACTTGGCATCGTTCCGGTTTTCTGGATCTATTTAGTGTGCATGGCTTTATTCGGGGTTGCCATGCCAATCTTCAATACACCGACAACTGTATTGCTGCAGGAAAAAATTGAAGAGAATTATTTAGGCAGAGTGTTTGGTGTCATGGGGATGATCTCTACTTCCATGATGCCGATTGGCATGCTGATATTTGGCCCGATTGCAGATATCATTGCCATCGAATGGCTTCTTGTGGGAACAGGGGCATTGATTATCCTTTTGGCGGTCATTTTAGGCCGAGATCAGGTGCTTCTGGAAGCGGGGAAGCCTGCGCTGAGTGAATCTTAAGGAATCTTTTAAAATAGAGCTGTCATATTGACAGCTCTATTTTTATGTGAAAACAAGGAACAACAGTACTGAAGGAGAATATTTATACGTAACAACAATTGAGGGGAGTAGAAAAATGAGGCAAATTATCGCACTTGGAGGAGGAGGGTTCTCCATGGAGCCCGAGAATCCATTACTGGATGAATATATTTTACATCAGTCAGGTAAAGAAAATCCTAAAGTCTGTTATGTGCCTACTGCAACAGGAGATTCCGATATTTGCATTAAATGGTTTTATGACTTTTTCGAAAAACAGAAGTGCCAGCCCTCTCATTTATCATTATTTAAACCGCCAACAAGAGATATAGAAGGTTTTATACTGGAAAAAGACATCATCTATGTTGGAGGCGGAAATACGAAGAATTTATTGGCTTTATGGAAAGAATGGGGATTAGATAAGATTTTAAAAAGGCATGGGATCAAGGGATCGTATTAGCCGGCATCAGCGCGGGCTCCATTTGCTGGTTTGAAGAAGGAGTTACAGATTCTTATGGAGATAAACTGGAGCCCTTAACATGCCTGGGCTTTTTAAAAGGAAGCAATTGCCCTCATTACGATGGAGAAGCGGAAAGAAGGCCTGCCTATCATGAGCTTTTGGCTTCTGATAAGATAAAGCCTGGAATTGCAGCGGATGATGGAGTGGCTATCCACTTTATTGAGGAGGAAGTCAGCCGAATCGTAAGCTCAAGACCTACCGCCAGGGCCTATAAGGTCTATTTCGATATAGAAGTAAAAGAGATTGAGCTGAAAACAGAATACTTAGGGTCTTGAGGCGCACAAGTGAAGTTAACATTATTAAAATGGAAGGAAGTGCTAAAAGATGGATTTACAGACGGTTATGCAGGAGCTCGAAGCTCTCAGCAAAGAACGGACCAAGAAAATGTACATATCAAATGGCGCGCACGAGCCGCTTTTTGGAGTGGCAACAGGCGCAATGAAACCAATCGCCAAAAAAATTAAAAGAAATCAGCCTTTGGCAGAGGAGCTATACGCTACGGGGAACTATGATGCCATGTACTTTGCAGGCATTATTGCAGATCCAGAAGCCATGACCGAAGCGGATTTTGACCGCTGGATGGATGATGCATATTTTTATATGCTGTCCGATTATGTGGTGGCTGTTACATTAGCTGAAGCAGATATTGCACAGGCTGTTGCCGATAAATGGATCGAAAGCGGGGAAGAGCTGCGGATGTCAGGGGGCTGGAGCTGCTACTGCTGGCTTTTGGGGAATCGTCCGGACGCTGAATTTTCCGAAGAGAAGCTGGCCAAAATGCTTGATAAAGTGAAAGACACCATCCATGATTCTCCGGAGCGTACAAAATCCGCCATGAATAATTTTGTTTATACAGTGGGTGTTTCTTATTTGCCGCTCCATGAAAAGGCAGTTGAGACCGCAAAAGCCATCGGGCCTGTAGAAATGAAGCGGGACAAGAAAAAGAGCAGTTTCCTGCATGCCTCGGAAAATATTCAAAAGGAAGCGGATAGAGGGAAGCTTGGCTTTAAACGAAAATATGTAAGATGTTAAACGATCAGTGATACTGGGATGGATAGAAAAATGAAACTGTTGCTTTGTCCCTGGACCATGTTATAATGAGGAACTTAGGAATTATGAGTAGTGCTCATAGTGGAACGGATGCGCAGAAAAGCCTCCGCCAAGTGATTGAATATGGAGGTGTATAGTATGAATAAACGATGGACAATCAGTAAAATTAATGAATTTGTTGAGAAAAATTCAGATAGTAAGCTGTTATCGACGGAATATCATGGTTTTTCACAAAAACTGCTTTTTAAATGTACATGCGGCAGTGAGTTTGAAAAAACATTTACGAAATTTAAAAATAATCACCAGCGCAAATGTGATGTGTGCCAGCCGCCTAAAGCATCACGCTAAACGAATATCAGGAAATAAACGAAGTGCCAATTTCAAATTAAAGAAATGGGCGCTTTTTCTTTTAAAAAGCTTCCTCTTTGTTCTGGAAGTAAGTTGATTAAGGCAAGTAAATTGATTATTATATTTGACAAAGGCAACTATATTCTAAGGAGTGAATTCTTTGTCAATGATCTCGTTTGAAGAAAGAATCAGTGCTGTTCGCCATTTTAACCGTTTTATGACTAGACAAATAGGAGCTTTGCGTGAGGGGTTACTACATAGCCCCTATTCGCTGACAGAATCCAGAATCCTGTTTGAAATTGCCACTAACGAGGACCCTAAAGCATCAAATTTAACTCAAGAGCTGGGGTTAGATCCAGGTTATTTAAGTCGAATATTAGCCAGATTTGAAGAGAGAGGGCTTATAAAGAAAGAACGTTCTGCTAAAGATGCCAGACAGCGCATTTTAAAGCTTACGCCAGAGGGAGAAAAAGCCTTTTCTAAACTAAATGAACGTTCATACAATGAAATAGCGGATCTTCTTGGAAAATTGTCGGAAAGTGAACAGCAGCAATTAATTAACGCTATGAAAACCGTTGAAGGACTGATAAGCAAGAATGAAAGCCTAAAATTTTCAGGCCCATATTTTCTTCGTCAGCATGAACCTGGTGATATGGGGTGGGTTGTACACAAGCATGGTCTGTTGTATTCACAAGAATATGGATGGGATGGGAGATTTGAAGCTCTTGTATCTCAAATTGCGGCAGATTTTATTAATAACTATAATCCCAAGCGGGAACGCTGCTGGATTGCCGAAATGAACGGAGAAACAGTTGGTTCTATTTTTGTTGTTGAAGGAAGTGAGGATACGGCTAAACTTCGTCTATTAATAGTAGACCCAAAGGCGAGAGGATTGGGTCTGGGTTCACAATTGGTTGAAGAATGCATAAACTTTTCCAAACAAGCAGGATATAAGAAACTCGTTCTATGGACAAACAGTGTTCTTAAAGAAGCGCGGCATATCTATCAGAAAAAGGGATTTCAGCTTGTTAAGGAGGAAAAGCATCATAGCTTTGGGCACGATTTAGTTGGAGAAACATGGGAACTGCTGCTTTAAGGGATACGGGGACAGGTACACTGTCCCTTTTACTGTTCTTTCAGAGAAAATGTGTCCCCCTCAGATCATTAGATTAATAAAAAGCCTCCATTCAAATTGAATGGAGGCTCATAGAAGGAACCGGGATTACGGATGAATGGCCGTCGGCCTCAAGTAGCCATGGTTGGTTATTGGTTACGGATGAAGTTGTAATGGGTCATGGATAATCGGTTGGCCATTGCCATTACAAGGTACCTTTGTACACAATAGGAGGGTGTTCCTTCTATGCCTTGAAGCAGAGTCTCACCACTTCAAGGTCTAGAAATACTTTTCGCTGTCAAACTCTAATTCTATTAAATAATTCTTGTTATTGATTAAGTTGGACAGGCGATTCGCCTGGCGTTCTGCTTCCAGGCCCTTTAACCGGTACTGTTCTGGATCAAATAGTGCCATTTTCACCATCGACACGTTTTCCGACACGGTATAAAGGAATTCCTCCCTGGCTGCTGTGCCATATTCCTTGAATTTGCGGGCCTTTGCCCGATATTGGGTGGCAAGCTCAATTGCTTCTACGATTGGCAATGATTCATTGTTAAAGGTGATGTCATTTTCAATATTGGCTTTATATACAAGCTTATCCAGCAGTCTCATGTCTTTACGGACTTCATCCATCTCTTTTTCCACCATGGCGAGAGATCTTGGCATCTCAGGAAGCTTGCTGCCTTTTTCAAGATCAGCAAATGCGACACGGTCCATTTCTTCTTCTAACTCGTGAATTCGTTTAGCCAGTACACTTTTTAATTTTACTGCTTCAGCCAAAGTAAGTTTTTGCATGTCTGAATCTGCTCCTTTAAAGATTCGTTCTTAGTATTATTATATAGCCGGGAGTCATATATTGGAAGGAATAGCTGAGTTCCTCGATTCTTTATGGAGCCTAGGAACGTACTATAAAATTAGTATTCAAGCTGAATGAGGAACCTTGTAAAGACAGTCCGCTGAAATAATACATCCTGATAAAGGGAAGGTTGTTTTCGGTTAATTAAAATGATATATTACCATTAATAAACTTATTAAACGCCTTTAATAAGTTTATTAATGGATACTTTTTAAATCTTTTAAATAAGTATGATTGGCAGGTGGTGAGAATAATGAAGACCGCTCCAAAATCTTTAAAGCTGTTAATTCTTTCTGGTATACGCAGATCGCTTTTAGACCTAGGAAGTGCAACCAAAGTGGAACTAAGCGATAAATTGGGAATCAGTTTCCCGACGATAAGCAAGTTCCTGTCACAGATGGAGAAGGATGGGGAAATTCTGTCGTCGGGACTGGATGAATCCAGCGGAGGGAGAAGAGCCAAAAGATATACATACAATCCTGACTATATGCTGGGTCTGGCAATTTTCTTAGAGAAGACAGAGACGAATTATGCCATTTTTAATTGTGCGGGAGAAGTGAAGGAACAAGGAACCATACAAAGTGTATTGACTGACAGCGGGATGCATTTATTAACGAGTTCGATTGAAGCCTTATTGATGGCCAATCAGGCAATCCGTTCGCTTTCCATTGGGGTGCCTGGTTCCGTTAAGAATGGCCGGATTTTTTACATGCCCGGCTATGAACAGTTTCAAGATTTCGATATTAAAGGATATTTTGAGAATCTCTTTTCGATTCCAGTTGTTGTTGAGAACGACATGAATGCTGCTGTTCTTGGATATCACCATTCTAAGGGGATAAAAAATCATCAATCCCTTGTGTATTTATATTCCGGTCAAAATGGTCCTGGTGCAGGGTTTATGATCAACGGGGATGTTGTGCGGGGAAACACATTTTTTGCCGGGGAAATCTCATTCGTTCCTCAATATGATGACCGGAACTTCCGCGAAGCTCTGGAAAATGGAACCAGTCATAAAGAGGTGCTGATATCCAGAGATAATCAGGTTGATGCTATCAGCAGATTAGTAGCCTCGATTACGGCTATCATTAATCCTCATACGTTCATCTTCTGCAAAGATGAAGTGGAGGGGACCCTAATAGAAAAAATTGCTGCAGCAAGCTCAAAATATATTCCGCCAGAACACCTCCCTGTTCTGGCAATAAGTGATTGGAAACAGGACTATTTATACGGATTGCAGAGTCTGGGTCTGGCGCTTATGCTTGATTCGCCCGAAAAATTTATCAGAAAATAGGTGAGGCTGAAGCATGGCAACAATCCTTTTGGTGATCATATATTTGGCTTTTATTAGCCTGGGACTGCCAGATTCAGTGTTAGGGGCGGCCTGGCCTGTCATGCAGGCAGACTTAGGCGCCGCGCTTGAGACTGCCGGATTGCTTTTTATGACAATAGCTGGCGGTACAATCATCTCGAGTTTAGTCAGCGGAAAAATCCTCAAACGGTTTGGAACTGGGAAGGTATCTTTTTTCAGTACGTTAATGACTGCTGCCGCGTTACTTGGCTTTTATTTTGCTCCATCGGTTTATTGGCTATTTCTATGTGCCATACCTCTCGGATTGGGGGCAGGAGCAATCGATGCAGGACTAAACGATTATGTTGCTGCACATTACAAAGCACATCATATGAGCTGGCTGCACAGCTTCTGGGGAGTCGGAGCCACTATTGGCCCGATCATCATGGCCCAGTATATTGCAGGGGGAAACTCCTGGAGCAAGGGGTATTTTGCCATTTCAGGAATACAATTTGTGCTGGCAATCATCCTTTTGCTGACTTTGCCTTTATGGAATAAAGGGAAGAATAATAATAAAGGTCTAAGTGAAGAGGCAGAAGAATCAGAAGAGAGATTGGATCATGCGGAAAATGTAAAACCGCTCCAAATCAAAGGAGTTAAATTAGCTTTAATTTCCTTCTTGTTTTATTGCAGTGCTGAAGCCACTATGGGACTTTGGGGAAGCAGCTTTCTGGTAAGTGTGAAGGATCTGCCGGCAGCGGCTGCTGCCCAATGGGTTTCCTTTTATTTCGCAGGCATTACAATTGGCCGATTTATTACTGGCTTCATTACGTTTAAAGTGAATAATCGTACTCTTATTCGGTTGGGACAAATTCTTGCACTTACTGGTGCCATCCTTCTTTTCCTGCCATTTTCATCCGCATTCGCGCTTGCAGGCTTTATTTTGATTGGATTAGGATTGGCACCGATTTTTCCATGTATGCTGCACGAAACACCGGCGCGTTTTGGGAAGAAGCATTCTCAGACTATAATGGGCTATCAAATGGCTGTTGCATATACAGGCAGTACCTTTATGCCGCCTGTTCTAGGCTTCATTGCCTCTCATTCAACAATTGGGATTTTTCCGATATATATTGTTCTGCTTGCTGCAGCAATGTTCTTAAGTTCTGAAAAACTGAACCGCCTGCTGAATAAGAAAGAGATTAAAAACTCAGCAGATGCTGCCTCTCACACAAATTAGGTAATTTTCAAAGAAGGCCTTTAAAATTAAAACTCCACTGGAAAAAACGTATATATGGAGCCAATTATCAGATTGGATTATGGCTATAATACGCATGTAGGTGAAAACTTTTTTGCGAACTTCGACTGCACGATTTTAGATGTCTGTGAAGTCCGTTTTGGAGATAATTGCATGCTTGCACCCGGAGTGCAAATCTATTCGGCAACACACCCGCTTTATCCTGCTGAACGGAATTCAGGCAGAGAATATGCAAAGCCAATTACGATTGGAAACAATGTATGGATTGGCGGAAGTGCCGTAATAAATCCAGGTGTAATAGCAGGAGATAATACTGTGATCGCATCAGGAGCGGTTGTTGTGAAAAATGTGCCGGTAATGTGGTAGCTGGCGGAAATCCAGCTAAAGTAATTAAACAAATAGAGCTTTAAATACTCCTTAGCATCCATAAATAGAAAAGCCATTTCCCATTGTGGATTTGGCTTTTCTTATGTTTCAGTGTAAGGAGGAATCTGACTCTATTTTTTGTTTTTGTTCAAATGTTCTTTGTCCAGTCCATTTACAGATTTTAATACCAGATCTATAAAAGCCTCTACAGCAGGAGATAGCCACTTTTTCTTTTTAATCAGCATATGAGAATAAAAGGGTTCGAACTCCTCCGAATGCGTTAATAGTTTTAACTTTCCGTTCTCTATATCTTCTTTAACAGTGATGTAAGGCAAAGCGCAAAATCCAAGTCCGCTCATGACCATCTTCTTGATTGCTTCTATGCTCCATAGTTCCATGGTCTGAAAGTGCTGGATGCTATGCTTTATAAGATATCTTTCAAACATTGACCGGTAGCTGCAGCCTTCTTCATTTGTGATATAAAAGGGGCTGGCCTGACTGTTTTTATATTCATCAAAATGGTCAGGTCCATTATTCCCGCTCACAAGGACAACTTCTTCTTGATACAAGGGATAGTGAATGCATTTTTCAGGTTTTATTTCGGGATAAACCATGAATGCCGCATCTACCCGTCCGCTCATTAAATCACTTTGGTTTTGTCCGCATGTACCATTGGTTAAGACTAACTTGACATGAGGATATTTTAATGAGAACTCCCTTATGATAGGTCCAAGCCTTGAGATGGTTAAAGACTCTGGTGCAGCCACTTTTAATATTCCGCTCACTTCACGGCTGCTTCGCATTGTTTTAATCTGTTCATGAGCAGAAAGAAGATCCTCAGCTAAAGGGATTAAATCCCTGCCTAAAGGAGTAAGCTGCAGCTTTCTATTGCTATAAGTAAAAATCTCCCCGCCAATCTCCTGTTCAAGTGACTGTATGTGGGCGGTTAGGGTCGATTGGGTATACCCTAACTTCGCAGCAGCTCCTGTATAACTGCCTATTTCTGCAATGGACTGAAAGGTTATTAGATGTCTGATTTCCATGCCGTCTCTCCTTTTGTATCGAAAAAAATGATAATGATATTTTTAATTTCAATTTTATTTATAAATAAAGTCATCATACAATAAAAACTGTTAAAGCGTAAATGAGTAAAGAAGGTGAGTTTATGAGTATAGTAGCGTTTCTATCGTATGTAATCATTACATCCATTACGCCTGGTCCAAGCAATATCTTAATCATGAATGAAGCGAGGAGATTTGGCTTCGCAGGGTCGTGGAGGTTCACGGCGGGTATCCTGGCAGGGTTTGCTGTACTTGGGATCTTGAGCGGTGTATTCACAGCAGGTCTATATACTTTAATTCCAGTAATAGAGCCTTATTTAAAAACAGCTGGTGCTATATATCTGCTCTGCTTAGCCTGGCAGGTAGGTCTGCCTAAATGGTCCGGGGAGCAAGTTAGAGATGTGAAATCATCCTTTTTATCAGGTTTTATCTTTCAAATCATAAATGTAAAAAGCATTTTGTTCTTTTTAACTGTCATGAGTGGTTTTATACTTCCTTTCTATCATTCTTTTCAATTCATTGTTTTTTATTTAACATTAGCCATTATTCTTGGGTGGTCAGCATTGCTTTTGTGGTCAGGGTTTGGCTCGGTATTTAAAAAGTTTTTCATCCATTATGACAAGTTATTTCGGCTCGTGATGTGTATGATGCTGGTTTATTCCGCGGTTACTATTTTTCTGTGATTCCCAATTTGTTTAAAGCTAGGTGACTGACTGAAAAAAAGCAAACTGTTTTTTTTTACAACAGATGGCTGGTTTGTTAATTCTTCTCTATACGGTGACTTTCTGCAGGAATCAGGCGCTGAAGTTCAGCGATGAGAATAAGCTGGCCCTATGGATTCCGCACGAAACGAATAACATTATTCCTATTAGAGAAAACTGTTAAATAAAACTTTGGAGGAAAGTCATGAGAGATAATAAAGAAAAACTTGAGAATACGCAAAACAACGGTCAAAACGAAGATTTAATTGAGATTAGCAATCCAGACTACGGGCTGGAATCAGTTGCAGATGGCTGCGATTTTGCAGAGGGAGAAAAGAAGCCTCCCCAGTGCGATAGGCTATAGAGTACCAGGATATCATTAAATTAAGGAGTTATAGAAAGTGTTGACCAGAGGCGGTTAACGCTTTTTATTTGCCAGCAAAAGAGGAACTTCAGTTTTTACCTCTTAATAGAAAGAAGTTTCTAACCAGGTTGCGTCAAAATTTTAGTATAAATCTGGAAAATGATTTGGGGAGTTTAACAATTGAATTGTTAGATTTTTTAATATTTTCACAAATCGACTTCGTTCTTAAATTGATATACTAAGCATAGTAGACAACTTCAGGGAGGAACTATATGAAAGACATTTTAAAAATTGGAAGCGCTTTTATTGGTGTAATTGTGGGTGCTGGATTTGCATCGGGGCAGGAAGTTCTTCAGTATTTTACCAGTTTTGGCATTATGGGTATTTTTGCTGCTATTGTTGCAAGCGCTTTATTTGCTTATGTCGGCATGATATTGGTGTGGTTAGGGAGCAGCATGAAAACTTCCTCACATAAGCATGTGATTTATAAGATAAGTGGCCGATATCTAGGGTTCATTATTGATTATATCCTTATTTTTACTTTGTTTGGTGTAGGTGTTGTCATGATAGCAGGTGCAGGGTCAAACTTAAATCAGCAATTTGGATTGCCTGTCATAATTGGGACAAGTGTGATGACGATTCTTGTTCTATTAACGGGAATGTTAAAGGTTGACCGTGTTGTTGCTATCATCGGTGGGATTACCCCATTTCTAATCCTGTTTGTCATCATCACATCTATCTATAGTTTTATAAATGCTGATGGATCATTCCTTGCTTTGAATGATGTAGCCAAGGAAACTCCGACAACTCTGCCAAACTGGTTTATTTCTGCCATCAATTATGTGTCCTTTAACACGGCAGTAGGTGCTTCAATGGCCATTGTGATGGGTGGAGCTGAAAATAAACGTAAAACTGCCGCGTTAGGTGGATTAGTTGGAGGTTTTGGGCTCGGTGTTCTTATTCTGCTTAGCCATCTGGCTATTTTCTCTAAGATTGAAAGTGTTGGCAGTATGGATATGCCAATGCTGGCCATTGTTAATAATATTTCACCTGCATTAGGTACGATCATGTCGGTTGTCCTCTTTGCAATGATCTTCAATACAGCTATAAGCATGTTTTTCTCTTTTGTGGCCCGATTTTCCAAGGTTGATACCGCACATTTTAAAAGGTTATTCGCGGGAACCATGATTGTAGCATTTGCAGCAAGCTTCATAGGTTTTACTGATCTTGTTAGCTACTTCTACCCGCTGATAGGTTATCTTGGATTGGTTCTAATTGCTGTATTATTTTACGCTCCTCTTAGAATGAAAAGTATTGAAAAAGAAGGATACGGAGATGGCGAAGAATATCCTAAAAAAATAGTGAACAGTTAAAAGCCGATAAAACCGAGAATAATGGATAAGGAGAGCGCTGAAGTGCTCTCCTTCTTTTTTAATAAAGACAATGGTGCACACGTTCTAAAATGCCTGGCAGCCTTCTTGTCCCGGTCGTTTTAGAATGTCAGCTGTATACGTATGATATAAATAGTTTCTCAAAAAACTGTTGTGTTTAGTGAGGTTCTATTCTGGTCAAAGTAGGATAGGAGATGATTTTAATGATTGAAGAATTAATGAAAATGCTTGAAGAACGAGAAGAAGAGATGATTAAGATACGCCGTTATTTACATCAGAATCCTGAGCTTTCATTTAAAGAGGAAAAAACGGCAGCCTATATAGCTGATTTTTACAGAGGGAAAGATGTTGATCTTATAACAAATGCAGGGAATGGATATGGCATTGTTGTCACTATTGAAGGCGGAAAGCCGGGAAAGACCGTGGCACTTCGGGCTGATTTTGATGCGCTTCCTATTAAAGAAGAACTGGATGTTCCGTTTAAATCAAAAGAGGAAGGTATCATGCATGCTTGCGGCCATGATGCACATACAGCATACCTTTTGGTTTTGGCTGACTGTTTGATCCTATTAAAAGATAAGATCCATGGAACCGTGAAAATAATCCATCAGCATGCGGAAGAAGAGCCTCCAGGCGGAGCAAAAAGCATCGTTGAGGAAGGATTTCTCGATGATGTCCATGCAATTTTTGGCATACATGTTTTGCCGATCGCCCCTGCTGGAACTGTTGGCTATCACAGCGGATATTCCTTTAATGGCCGCGCTTATTTTAAACTGAGAGTACAGGCAAGCGGCGGACACGGTTCTTCTCCGCATAAGGCCAACGATGCTATTGTTGCAGGAGCTTATTTTGTAACAGCTATCCAAACAGTTGTGAGCCGCAGAGTGGATCCGTTTCATGCCGGTGTAGTGACAATTGGTTCATTTGACGGTAAAGGGAGTTTTAATGTGATCAAGGATCATATCGAAATTGAGGGGGATGTACGCTATTCCAATGATGAAACAAAGGATGTGATGAATAGAGAAATTCACCGCATTGTAAATGGTCTTGAGGAGTTATTTGGGGTAAGCTGTGAGCTAAAGTATGAACCCGACTATCCGCCGCTGTATAATGATCCTGAATTGACAGGGTTTGTCGCAGATACGCTTTCAGCGGCCGGGGATAAAGACATTATCGAGATCAAGGAATTTCCTAAAATGACACCATCGGATGATTTTGCGTATTATTTGGAGAAGGTCCCTGGCTGTTATTTTTATATTGGATGCACGCCAAAGGGAACAGAAGAACCTTACTTCAATCATCACCCTAAATTTGATATAGATGAAGGTTCGTTGTTAGTTGCCGCAAAATCAGTGGGATATGTTGTTTGCAATTATATCAATGTGAAAGAAAACAAAAGCTCACGCTGATGTGAGCTTTTTATGTTTGAAGAAATTCTGCTTGTAACTTCTTATTGTTTTTGAATAGATTTGATAGGCAATCTCCAGCTGTAATGATGCGATATTCCTCGCAGAATTAAAGTAACAGTAAAAAGAATATAAAAATGGTAAGACTTTGATAACCAATCCAGGCCTATGATAAACCCGGCAAAGATGGCCCATAAAAGATATACTTCATCACGTAAAACAATGGGCTTTCGCTGAGCCAGCACATCGCGGATCATACCTCCGCCGGCACCTGTTATGGCAGCTGAGAACGTAACAGCAAATAAGGGTAAATCAATTGATTGTGCATACATAGCTCCCTGAACGGCAAAAGCTGACAAGCCGATTGAGTCAAAAATACTCCATTTCGTCAAAAGCTGAACTGCGCTGCTTGGCAATAGGATGACAATACTGATGGTAATAAGGGCAACGATAAAAAGAGTCGTTTGCTGCCATAATTCTATGATCGGAATGCCGGTCAAAAGGTTCCTAATAGCCCCGCCGCCAAATGCTGTAATTAATCCTAAAACATAGGCGCCCATAATGTCGTATTTTACTTCCAGTGCAACGACTGCCCCACTCATTGCAAATGCAATGGTTCCAATTACGTTCAATACATCCCAAACCATACAATCCCCCTAATCAAGTATCTCTGTCCTTGTACCTTTAGAGGTTTACCTATTCTATATTAGAAGGCCTGCCCCGTGGGTGCGGGATACGTTCTCCAGAGAAGCGTCCGGCTGCAGTCTTCTTACCTGAGAGATTCATCTTTCCTATAGATTTGCCCCTTCGGTGACGTACAATACGTTCTCTCCCGCAGCAGTCATTCGCTAGTATTTGTTTTTATAATTATAAAGTATAGTGCAAAGGCTTGGACAGTCCATTAAGTGTCTAAGTGGACATGAAATCCTTGTGCTATGGCGTGCATCATTCTGCTTGTAGGGATTGGTGGGCCCATTTTATTAAAGCGGAAATGAAGCAGGGGCTGTCGCTGTTTTTGGGTGCGTCAAAGAAGTGGCGCTAAAACCCCTGCAATTAAAGAGGGTCTAGCATGAAGGTTATTCATCCTTCTTTTGTTTCTTTGCCAAAATCGTCCGCAGTTCGTTAATTTCTTCATCAGACAGGGAGTCTTCCTGGATGAATTGGACTAGCATGGATTTCACCGTTCCGCCATAGATTCGCTTGATAAAGGATTGAGCTTCTGCCTGCTGGCATTCATTCTGTGAATATAACGGGAAAAAGGTATAGATTCTCTGGTTTTTATTTACGCCCACTACATTCTTCTGGACAAGCCTGTCCAGAAGAGTTCGGATTGTTTTGGGCTTCCAGTCTGTGCACTCTTGTAAGGATAGAATGACTTCATTAGCTGTTTTGGGTGCGCCGTGCCAAAGGACTGTCATGACTTCCCACTCGGATTCTGAAATGCTGGGAATCCTATCAGTCATATTACCGCCCTCCTTCTTTAATGAGATGAACGAATTAATAAATACCTTTTTTCTTCAAAATGGATAATGTAATTTCAGCTGCTTTACTTCCATTGGAGTTATCTTCATTCTGTATATTCGTTGCAAAAAAATATGTGTCCTGCCCTAACTCAACATACCCGATGAACCATCCATTGATGGTTTTTCCATTTACAGTGCCTGTACCTGTTTTTCCTGAAAGGAGGGACCCTTCTTTTCCTTCTAGTTTAATGGAATCTTTCACCGTTTGGATATTCTTTTCTTTAAAACCAAATTCGTTGGCATAAAATTTTTTAAGCAGCTGAACTTGTTCCACTGGAGAAATTTTAAGGGAAGATTCCAGCCAATATTCGTCTATTCCACCAGATAGATCGCGATTCCCGTACCTGATTGTGTCCAGAAAAGTTTGAATCGTACCGGACTGCACTTGCCGGTCTAACGTCTGAAAATACCATGTAACGGAATTTTTCATTGCCGAAGTTAAATCCTGATCCGCATTCCAGGAATCAATAGGATATTTAAGTCCGTTCCATTTGGCCAAGGAGTTTTCATCCGTTATGATGCCTGACTCTAAACCAAGAAGCGCACTATAAACTTTATAAGTAGAATTTGGTGAAACCCTTAATGTGCTTTGTTTTTTATTATGAATAAGATAGTGGTCTGCTTCTTTATCATACAATACAAAGCTTCCATCATATCCTGCAAAATAATTACCTAAATCCTCATAAATAATGTTATCATCCTTAAATTTATAGCTGCTATTTTCATGAGCCATTACAGAGATAAATGGAGCCTGGCCTGCAATAAATATCCCCGCAAAAATGAGTATAGCCGCACTTTTCCATCTCAGCAGTTTTGATTCCGACTTAAAACAGGCAATTTTTTCGATTCTCCTTTTGATCTGTTTCTTTGACCCGTTTAAATGGTCTGCCAAATCGACTGTCACTGCCCTTGAGGCTTTATGGGCAAAATGAATAATGCTGTTTCCATACTCCATAAAATCCTGCTCATCCAAAGAATTTAAAACCGCCGCATCACAGGCAATTTCCCGATCCAGCCTCATTCTCTTAAAAGCTAGCCAAACTAGAGGATTAAACCAATATAGTATTTGAAAAATCACGATTAAATAATTGACTGCAGCATCTTTATTTTTATAGTGGTTCAGTTCATGCAAAAAGATATATTCTATATCCTTTTCAGAAAGCCACTTGTCAAAATGGCGGGGAAGCACCACATAAGTCTTAAAAAATCCAAACGTCATTGGGGTTTTAACGAGAGAGGACTCTCCAACAATAATACTTCTGGAAATCTTCAGTTTGTGTTTGCAGTGTTCGAATAATGATAAAAGCCTGCTATTTCTCAGGCTGTTTGTATGTTTCTTTATTTTACTGATTTTAAGCCTTGCGATCAGCGTAAATACAGCTAAAACAGCCACCACCGAAATCCAGATATAGAATAGAACATGATTTAATAATGTTAAGTCGTAGCGTTCCACCGAAACGGCTATGTCTTCCATCCAATTATTTTGCCTTAAAGGACTCTCCGCAGCTGGTGCAGTTTGAGGTTGGACGCTGCTCTTGATATTCCAAAAGGAAAATGAATCGGAAAAAGTCATGAGTTGTATTGGAATAAGAGGCAGTGGTAAAGCAAGCAATAATAGAAACCAAAGATTATAGTGGGCTTGTGCTGTTAAATGTTTTTTTAAAATGTTTTTTAACAGAAGAATGACTCCGATTGTAAAAGAAGACACCAGCAGACATTCCAAAAAAACAGGTAAAGACTGTGAGCTTGTGATCATCCTCAGACCTTCCTCGCAATATTTGACATCTAGTTTTAATCCCTTAGACAAAATGAATACCAACCATTCTAGCATCCTATTTTTACTTTATCAAATCAGGGGGATCTTGTGAAATACCATAATATCAGGGGTTTTTATCAGCGGTTGACAAACGATGACTACAAATGTAGTATTGTATTACACTTGTAGTCTACATGGTGAAATATAAGTTCAAAATTAATAAGAAAAGAGGTAATAAAATTGAGGAAACGATATCAATCTATTACTAGTAGGAATATGTTAAAAGCAGTCCGGTTATTCAGTTTGGTTCTGCTTCTTGCCCTGACTGGATGTGCAAATGGCAATCATCCATCAGAGGCCAGTGCGGCAGAAAACTCCAAAAAAACTTCTGTAAATACCAACCAAAAATTCAAAAAGCTGGAGAAGGAGTTTGACGCACGGCTTGGCGTTTATGCATATGACACAGGAACGAAAAGGACTATTGCTTACAGGTCTAATGAGAGATTTGCTTACGCATCTACATTCAAGCCGTTGGCAGCTGCAATATTGCTGGAGAGAAGATCACTGGAGGAAATGGATGAAATCATTACATACACAAGTGAAGACCTGGTTACATATTCTCCGGTTACAGAAAAGCATGTAAAGACTGGCATGACTTTAAGGGAACTCTGTGAAGCGGCAATCCGGTTTAGCGACAATACCGCAGGCAACTTAATTTTAGAGGAATTAGGTGGCCCCGATGGATTCGAAGCAGCTTTGAAAGAAATGGGGGATACTGTCACAAAGCCTGAGCGCTTCGAGACAGATTTAAATGAGGCAGAGCCAGGGGACGTCCGGGATACAAGTACACCTAAAGCACTAGCAGCAAGTCTTCAAAAAGTTTTGATTGGCGATTTTCTGTCTGAAGAAAAGCGGAACCTTTTAACCGATTGGATGCGGGGGAACGTTACTGGGGATCCATTAATTCGTGCTGGTGTGCCAAGCGGCTGGGAGGTGGCTGATAAGAGCGGTGCTGCAGGTTTTGGCACCCGGAATGACATTGCAATTGTCTGGCCTCCAAACAGGGAGCCGATTATCATGACGATCCTTTCCAGCCGGGATTCAAAGGATGCCAAATACGATAATGCCCTGATTGCAAAGACGGCGGAGATGACAATAAAGGCTTTGGATTAAAACATTTACCAGCGGGGAATTTTCCCCGCTGAAAGGTGTGAAAGGGTAATTTTATTCATTTTCAAATAACCGTTTTGTAAAAAATCGTAAGGAAAATGGCCGATTTTTGTTAACATGATCTTTATTTACCCATAAGAATAATCACACACCATTTCAATATTCCTTATCTAAAATATGTTTGAATACATATTTAGATAGGAGATGGAGAGAATGAACAAAAAACTATTAATTGGTACAGGGGTGGCTTTGTCACTGCTGTTTAGCCCAATCAGCCAGGCGTTCGCAGAAGAACCGACAATAGGAGAAAGGAAACAAGTGGATAATATAGCGCATCGAGGTGCAACAGGGTATGCACCGGAGAATACGATAGCCGGCTTTGATCTGGCTGTAGACATGAAAGCTGATTATATCGAAATTGATGTTCAAAGGAGCAAAGATGGCGAATTAGTGGTAATCCACGATACATCTGTGGATCGTACAACAGATGGAACCGGAAAAGTAGGGGATTTAACGTTTGACTATTTAAGAAGTCTCGATGCCGGCAGCTGGAAAGGGGAACAATTTGCGGGGGAACCAATTCCGACATTTGAAGAGATTCTGGATCGCTACCATGGTAAGGTTGGAATATTAATAGAATTGAAGGCTCCAGAGCTTTACCCTGGCATTGAAGAACAAGTGGCGGATAAATTAAAAGAACGAAATCTTGATAAACCGCAAAATGAAAAAATCATTATCCAATCTTTTAACTTTGAATCCATGAAAACAATGGATCAGCTTCTGCCTAAAGTTCCGATTGGTGTTCTGACATCTAATCGTGCGGATACTACAGCGGAAGCTTTACAGGAATTTTCAGCTTATGCAGATTGGTTTAATCCAAGCTATGGAATTGTCACCGAAGAATTAGTAAATCAGGTTCACTCTCTTGGCATGCAAATTGGATCATGGACAGTGCGCAGCCAGGAAGCCGCCGACTTCCTGTTCAAAATGGAAGTTGACGCCATCATTACCGATTATCCGGATTATGTTGATCCTAGAAACTAATATCTGGAAAGGAGCAGCTGCTGCTCCTTTTTTTGTTTGGAATTTTTTCCTGAATCAGGAAAGGGATTATTTGTGTTTCTATGGAATATAAACGTTATCCTTTTTCAGAGGTGAAGCTCATGAACATTAGAAAAGCGGTTTTAGCTGATTCAAAGGGTATTGCGAAAGTACATGTTGATAGCTGGAGAACAACCTATAAAAATATTATTCCTGATTCATTTTTAAGTAACTTATCTTATGAAAGGCGTACGGATTTATGGAATGGGAATATTACAAAAGAGGGAAATTATGTGTTTGTCGCGGAAAATAGCGATGGAGAAATCATCGGATTTGCTGATTGCGGCAAGAGAGGCAGTAATCATGTTCCGGAATCTGGTGACTTAACTGCCATTTACCTCCTGGAGGAATATCAAGGTAAGGGAGTTGGCAAGAGCCTATTAAGGAAGGTTTTTCTGCAATTTGAAGAACTTGGCTTCAATAGAATTTTTGTTGAGGTACTGGAAGATAATAAAACCCGTCATTTCTATGAGTATTATGGTGCAGTCTTATATAAAACTGAAAAGATTACTATTGCAGGTGCTGAATTGAATCTTCTTATATATGAATGGAGTAACATTAGGGATGTATTAATTAAATTCTAATCCAGGAAACTCGTCAAACTGACGAGTTTTTTTTCTCCAGCTCTAATAGACTTTTAAAATAATAATATTATATTACCAAACTAAATAAAGAGACAAGCTCCAAACAAAAACTGGAACGACATCGCTTACATAAAATTTTTAATAATTTAAATTGACTGAAAAGTATAATTGTATTATTATTCTAACAATATATGTTCTTCGCAACACGAATGAATAGGTATTCAACTAGAGGGGGAAGGGTTTATGTCACAGCTGTTAGCGTTAGTAATTCTTTTGCTTATTTTATTCATTGGAGATTTGGTTGCGGTTCGCACAAAGGCATGGGTGCCGTCCATTTTCGTCTGTGCCGTACTGTTCCTTGCCGGCTATTGGACATTTTTTCCGCAGGACATCGTAGCATTGGCAGGAGTTCCGCCGGTTGTGGCTACGATGATGATGTACTTATTGATTACCAATATGGGAACATTGCTATCAATCCAGGAATTGAAAAATCAGTGGAAGACGATTGTGATTGCTTTGTCAGGGATTTTGGGAATTATCGCGATATTACTTGGAATCGGTACCTTTATCTTTGGATTCAAAACGGTAGTTGTCGCCATTCCTCCATTGGTTGGAGGGGTAGTATCTGCCCTGATCATGTCGGAAGGAGCAAAAGAAGCGGGTCTGGCTTCTTTATCTGTCTTTGCAATCGTGATTTATGTTATGCAGGGGTTTGCGGGATATCCGCTCACATCGATTGTCCTGAAAAAAGAAGGAAAGCGGCTTTTACAGCAGTACCGGAGCGGACAGCTTGCTTATAAGGCACAGGGACAGGCAGCTGAAGAGACGGCAGCAGCAGCAGCTCCAAAACCTGAGCTTAAGCTTTTTAGAAATATGCCGGAGAAATATAATACAGATTTCTTTAAATTTTTAAGATTGGCAACAGTATCCTACCTTGCTTATCTGACATCGACACTGCTGGCTCCAGTTGCGAGTGTCAGTCCATTTGTACTTTGCCTCTTGTTCGGGGTTATTGCCACAAGTCTTGGCTTTCTTGAAAAGCAGGTACTGCAGAAAGCAAACGGTTTTGGCTTTGCGATCATGGCCCTGATGCTCTTTATTTTTGACGGCTTAAAGCAGGCAACACCTGGGATGATGCTTGAGATTATTTATCCGCTTGCAGGAAGCATTATTCTAGGCGTAATGGGAATGTATATCTTCTCATTTGTCGCAGGGAAAATTTTAAAAGTGAGCAAGGAAATGGCCTTCGCAGTTTCGCTGACGGCACTATATGGGTTCCCGGCCGACTACATTATTACAAATGAAGTCATTAAGTCATTGACAGAAGATGAAAAAGAGAGGGAAATGCTGACCAGCAACATGCTTCCGCCTATGCTTGTCGGGGGATTCATTACCGTGACCATTGTGTCGGTCGTATTGGCCGGAACTTTTGTCGGACTTTTATAAGGAAGGAATTGGATCGAAATGAGTGAAGTTCAAACAGGGAAAAATGTGAATCTGGAAAAAGTACAGGTACGAATTGAAAACCATATTGACACCTTAAGCACTTATACAGCGACTCCAGGCAAAGGAACAACCAGGCTGACGTATAGTCAGGAGGATCTGCTTGCACGGCAGTATATTAAGGGGAAAATGAAGGAAGCGGGCTTGACTGTCCATGAAGATGGATTGGGCAATATCTTTGGAAAGCTTGAAGGGACCCTAAAAGATGCACCGAGTGTTCTGATCGGCTCTCACTTTGATTCCGTCCCGAATGGGGGATCCTATGATGGGCCTGCCGGAGTTGTAGCAGGACTTGAAGTCGCTGCACTTTTCACTGAGAACGGATTAACACCAAAATATCCTTTGGAAGTTATCGCCCTTATCGAAGAGGAAGGCTCCAGATTTGGCGGCGGCTTAATGGGTTCACGCGGTATGGTCGGTTTGCTGGCTGAGGAAGAATTTAAATCATTGAGGGATAAAGATGGCATTACGACCGTTGAAGCCATGGAGAAAATCGGGCTCGATCCATCTCTTCCGAGAGAAAGAGACCAGCAGTCAGTAAAGGCTTATCTGGAATTGCACATTGAACAGGGACCTATTTTAGAAGAAAAGAATATCCCAATTGGGGTAGTCGAAGCGATTGTCGGCTTAACGCAATTGGAGGTAACCGTAAAAGGACAGGCCGGGCATGCCGGGACCACTCCAATGGACAGGCGCTCTGACGCGCTGGTTGCGGCCGCCAGGATGATAGCCCAATTTCCCGGGCTGGCTGCGGCTGAAGGAGAAGGGACGGTAGTGACAACCGGGCAATTGCAGGTATATCCAAATGGAGCCAATGTAATTCCGGACCAAACGGTCTTTTCTGTAGATATTCGCTCCGGCAAGGAAGAACATGTCCAGAATATTATTAAAAAAGTGAAAGAATTAGCAGATTCATATCGTGATAGCGGAGTAGAAATAACCGTTGAACAGCTTTTATATATTCAGCCAAAAGAGATGAATAAAGAGATTGTCAGTCTGTTAAAGGAGAAAAGCAGTGAACTGGGTTACGCTTCATGCCCCATGAATAGCGGCGCCGGACACGATGCAATGGTTTTCGCTGATTACACACGTACTGGAATGCTGTTTATTCCAAGTAAAAACGGTCTGAGCCATTGTCCGGAAGAATGGTCTGATTCCCGGCATATTGCCGAAGCTGTCCAAATCCTGTTTGAGGCAGCAATAGAGCTAACGGAGGCGGGAGTAAGAGATGATTCATAACCAACTAAAGGAATTGATTGGGGCATATAGTAATGAATTAACAGAACTGCGCAGAAGATTGCACCGTGAACCAGAGGTGTCATGGGAGGAATTTAAAACCACCCAATATATCTGTGAGTATCTCGATGGTCTGGGCATCCCCTATAAAAGAACGGAACCAACTGGTGTCATTGCTGAAATAGCAGGCGGGAAGCCTGGAAAGACCGTAGCTTTAAGGGGAGACATGGATGCGCTGCAGGTGGAGGAATTGAATAAGGATCTGCCTTATGCATCTCTGGAAAATGGCAAAATGCATGCATGCGGACATGATGCCCATACCGCAATGCTGCTGATTGCCTCCAAGGCATTAAATGAGATAAAAGAAGAATTGCCGGGGAATGTCCGTCTTCTGTTCCAGCCAGCGGAAGAAGTAGCGGAAGGTGCGAAGATGATGGTGGAACAGGGAGCGATGGAAGGTGTGGACAATGTCTTTGGCATTCACATCTGGTCGCAAATGCCGACACATAAAGTGTCCTGTACACCCGGCCCATCCTTCGCATCAGCTGATATATTCAAGGTGACATTCAAAGGGAAAGGCGGGCATGGGGCGATGCCGCATGATTGCATTGATGCCGCTATAGTGGCATCTTCCTTTGTGATGAATGTGCAGAGTGTTGTGTCCAGAACCATTGATGCCCAGCTTCCTGCCGTACTCACCATTGGAAAAATGACGGTGGGCACAAGGTTCAACATTATCGCTGAAAATGCAGTCATCGAGGGAACAGTCCGCTGCTTCGATCCAGAAACTAGGGATCATATTGAAAAACAGCTTGAGAATTATGCTGAGAAGACGGCATCGATCTATGGTGCTAGTGCAAAAGTGGAATACATCCGGGGTTCCCAAGCGGTAATTAATGAGGAATACAGTGCAAACCTTGTACAAAAAGTTGCTTCTGAAGCTTTCGGGGAAGATCTCCTATACAATGAAAAACCAACAATGGGTGCGGAGGATTTCAGTTTTTACCTGGACAAAGCGCCTGGCAGCTTCGCCCTCGTCGGCAGCGGCAATCCAGAGAAAGACACCGAATGGGCTCATCACCACGGCAAATTCAATATTGACGAAGACGCCTTATCGACAGGCGCAGAGCTATATGCACAATATGCCTGGGCATATTTGAACGAATAGAAGTAAGATTTTAAAGCTAACTCCGCTCCTCTATATGGAGGAGCGGAGTTATTTTTGCCTAGTTCCAATTCTTCTTATAATTTTTAAGGACATGAAAAAAGGAAGCAGTTAAAAAGCTCTGCTCCCCATACACTGGTGATATTTAAATTTCCTGTGATCAAGGGGAATAGGTAATGGTCAATGAATTCTACTGCTTTTGCAGTTGATTTGGCGGAATGAAGCTTAGGGGCAGTGGTCTTAAGATGACTTTTATGTCAGTGGGCATTTCAAAATCCTGCTGTGCTTGTTTTAAATAATGATACATAGCTTTCCCGCCTGTTGAATTGGCAGAGTGAACAGTTATGCGATTCGCAAATAACTGTTTTTGAACCATTATATGAACAAGCATAAGACCATTTCTCGATTTGCTAACTAAATCATGGTCTAAAGACAAGTGGTCAATTTCAAAGGTCTGAAGCAAATGGATACACTCATCGATGGTCTCAACTAATACATGACCATCAGGCGCTTTCCGATAATCATCCAGGAATACGCTTATTTTCTCCAATTTTTATCCCCCTTTCGAAGGGGTGACTAAGAATAGTCAAGTTGACCCTAAGGATTTGGTTCATGTTTCATTGTAACATATATATGTAAGCAAAGATACCAAAGAGGGATTATTTGGAAGAAACCGAACATCACCTATCTGTTTTAAAAGATAGTGTCAGCAGGTAATTGCTTTTAAGGATGGCAGCAGAGATTTCCTTCGCCCTTTTCAAGAGCTGATTTTAAACTGTCCAGTACACCTGACCAAGCCATTTGATGCCAGTTAATCGCTTCAATCCAATCATCATGATCCTTAAATCCCCTATGTTCAACGACCACTTTTGCTGAATCTTCATTGATTGCCTGGAAACTTACATGTACAGTTGTTAATTCATCCTCGTTATTCATTAAATCCTCAAATTGGTCTGGGCCTTTCCAGGTGAACTCAAGCCCATTTTCAGTAATAAGCTTATTGATTTTGCAGCCCTTCGTGCTCATGCCCGTACTATTGCCGGGAATAAAATAAAGCTCATAAGCTCCGCCTTCCTTAGCTTCTATTTTCGCTTCAGGTGCAAACCATTCAGATACCCTATCTGAGATTGTCTAAGCGAGCCATACCAGATTCAGTGGTGAATTGATTGTTGTCTCATTAATAATGGCTTTCTCATTTGCCGTGGTTTTCAAAAAAATCCTCTCCCAAGTGTAAAATTATTACATTTAAATAGTAAAATTATTTTGAAAATTAGGATATGATTAATAGGAGAAAATTCGGAGAGATTTTGTAAAAGAATAAGAAAGCCCAAAAGGAATAGATTCCTTCTGAGCTTGAAAGATTTACCTGCCGCCGTTTATTTCATTAATAAAATGCTCAATTACTTCCTCAATGCTCATCACATCGATATTTCCCACTTTACGTTTTCTCAGTGACAGGGATTGCTGCTCCATTTCTTTATCACCAATCACCAGCATGCAGGGAACTCTCTGTTTTTCGGCTTCCCTGATCTTGAGTCCCATTTTCTCTGTTCTGAAGTCGGCTTCCGCACGGATTCCTGCTTCTTCCAATTGTGATTTCACATATTCTGCATATTCTGCATGGGCATCTGAGATGGGAATGATTTTTGCTTGAACCGGTGACAGCCACACTGGAAAATCCCCTGCGAAGTGCTCAATTAGAATGGCCATGAATCGTTCAACGGAACCAAAGATGGCCCTATGAATCATAATGGGAAGATGAAGTTTGTTATCTTCACCAACATAAGCACAATTAAACTTTTGCGGCATTTGAAAATCCAGCTGGACAGTACCGCATTGCCAGCTTCTGCCGAGAGAATCCAATATATGAAAATCAATTTTCGGCCCGTAAAACGCCCCATCACCAGGATTAATCTGGTAGTTAACTCCTTGGTTTTTCAAAACAGATTCCAAGGCCCCTTCAGCACGTTCCCACATTTCCTGTGATCCCATGTATTCCTCTGGGCGTGTTGAAAGTTCAACTTTATAGTCAAAACCAAAATGGGAGTAGAACTCATCAATTAGGACAAGTATTTTATCAATCTCGGCTTCAATCTGATCAGACCTCACAAATAAATGGGCATCATCTTGAGTGAACGACCGAACTCTTAACAATCCATTTAAAGAACCTGAGAGTTCGTGTCTATGGACTAATCCCAGTTCCGCATAGCGGAGAGGCAATTCCCGGTAGCTTCTCCGTTTGCTGTTGAAAACCAATATCGCACCCGGGCAGTTCATGGGCTTTATCGCATAATTTTGTTCATCCACATTTGAGAAATACATATTTTCATGATAATGATCCCAATGGCCGGATTGTTCCCAAAGTTCCTGTTTCATCATAATCGGTGTCTTAATTTCCTGATAGCCTGCACGGTGGTGTTTTCTTCTCCAGTAACTTTCAAGTTCATTTCGCATCACCATTCCATTTGGCAGGAAAAAAGGCATTCCCGGGGCTTCCTCCATGGATGTGAAAAGTTCCAGCTCTTGACCTAACTTTCTATGATTTATTTTTTCTGCTTCCATTTCAATTCCTCCTGATTATTAGTTATAAAAAAAGACCACACTCCTCCCAAACATAGGGACGAGTGTGGTCGTGGTGCCACCCTAATTTCACAAAGCAATCGAAAGACTGTTTTATGCTCAAAAAGATAACGGATTCCCCGATTATGGATACTCTGATCTAAATCATTCCCCATAATAGCTCCAAGGCGGTAAATCATTCCCATTTCTTCAGGGCTTGCAGCCGGTGACCCTGATCTCTGGAAAGAAAATAAAGAAAGATTCATGTCCTTATCAACGCTAACTATATAGTTTTAATAAAAATAAATAGCCGCACTCATCCCAGTAAAAGGGACGAGTGCGGCCGTGGTTCCACCCTAATTCCATAAAGCATTTGGAAAGACTGCTTTATGCTCAAAAAGATAACGGATTCTCCGATTATGGATACTCTGATCGAGATCATTTCCCCATAATAGCTCCAAGGCGGTAAACCATTCCATTTCTTCAGGGCTTGCAGCCGGTGACCCTGATCTATGAAAAGAAAATAAAGAAAGATTCATGTCCTTATCAACGCTAACTATATAGTTTTAAATAAATAAAAAACGCACCCATCCCAGCAAAAGGGACGAGTGCGGTCGTGGTGCCACCCTAATTCCATAAAGCATGCCGAAAGACTGCTTTATGCTCAAAAAGATAACGGATTTCCCGATTATAGATACTCTGATTAGATCATTTCCCCATAATAGCTCCAAGGCGGTAAACCAATCCCAATTCTTCAGGGCTTACAGCCGGAGGCCCTGATCTCTGGAAAGAAAACAAAGAAAGATTCGTGTCCTTTTCATAGCTCATATTGATATTTTTACTGATTTTAATACACAATTTGGAAAAGGTCAAGAGAGTTAATAAAACTTTTAGACTCTAATGAAACAATCCCGATTCCTTCGATTTTTTCATCAGCGCTTTTGTTTTTCTGCTTAATGGCTCTTTTAGGAAGGTTCCAATTAATAGTGCAATGATACCGAATAGCGTCAGGACCAGGAGGTCTCTGTATACTCTCTCCCAAACAATGCCTCCAACAGCTTCTCTCATTAGATCAATGGCATAAGAGAAGGGCAGGAAGGGGTGGATGGTTTGGAAAAATTCCGGAAGCAAGGCGGTCGGATAGGTTCCGCCTGCACCCGCTATCTGAAGCACCAGCAAGACAATCGCCATGGCCTTTCCGACATCGCCAAATACAGATACTAATGTATAAACAATTAATATAAACACTAAACTGCTTATCAGTCCAAACAGGATAAACCACATAGGTGCCGCCACATCCACTCCCAGAATGATGATATCCCCTATTGTCACTACAAGGGTTTGAGCAAATCCAATGCTTAGGAAGGTGAGCAGTTTGCCGTAATAAATTTGTTTTCCAGTAAAGTCTTCAGGATGATGGACATCTGTAGCTAAAAGGGAAATTAATAGAAGGGCACCTACCCATATCGCAAGTACGGTATAAAAAGGAGTCATGCCTGTTCCGTAATTTTGGATTGGGAATAGGCTGTTTTTATTGAGCTGAACAGGTTCCTCGAAGAAACCCTTCTCTGCTTCGGGGTCATTTTGCAGCAGCTCAATGATCTCGCTGATGTCTGTCTCGCCCTGAATGTCCCGAATCCGATCGGCTAATTGATTAATCTTTTCGCTTACATATGGAAACTCTCCAATAATGTGCTTAAGCGTTTTTTCTCCTTCACCTAAGTTCCCCTCTGTATTAGCAAGGATTTTTTCGATTTCAGGCATGGCAGATTGTATTTCAGTCAGGATATTCCTGGCATTGCTCAATGTTTCCTTGGCGCTGGCCACTTCCTGGTTGATGGCTGGCCGGATGTTTTCATTATATTCTTTAACGAATGCGTCAATCCTGCCTGCAGTTGCAGCTGAATTTTCCTGAAGCCGGGTGATTAAATCATCCGCTTCCTGCTGCTTGTCTGAAAGAAAGGCATTGACCTTTTGTCCGTTTTCCTGGATTGCCTGCAGCTCCTGTTTTAATAAAGCTAATTGTTCCAGAGCCTGATTGATTTGTTCCTGATTCTGGCTTGTGCCTTGTTCCTTATTGGATTCCTGCAGCTGCTTTAGTGCTGTTTCGATTGTTTCGATATTCTGAAGCGAACCCGCTATCTGCCCATTGATTTGATTACTAATTTCCTTTCCCTGGTCCAGGTTCAAATCAGAGGATTGAACCGAAGTGATAAAATCGTTCACCTTTACCGCCATATTCTGGACCTTCTCCAGATTCTCCTGAATCTGGGGCTCCATTGCATTCAGGCGATTCTCAGCCTCATTTATAAATTTCATCGTTTCATTAATGGTCTGCAGACCGTTGCCTGTTGCGCGTTTGGCATCAGGAACGAGTGCTTGTGCCTTATCAATCATTTTTTGGGCATTTTCTGCATCTGACAGGGAGCTGCTTAATAAGGAATGGATTTCAGGAAGCTTTTCCTCCATTTGAAAAACATACTCTTCGAACCGCTTTATATCTGGAAGGTCTTTCTCAATCTCCAGACCCAATTCATTAAACTTCTCAAAAATAGTGCCGTTCACGGTTGAGATGAAATTGCTCGTAATCGTATCGACAATCCCGCCTGCACCTTTTTCAGTGATTTTAGGTGCAATGGCATTAATTTTTTCATTCACATAATACTCAATTTTCGCTTTTTCGGGCTGATCTTCAATGACGGTTCCCAGCTTCTGAGAGAAATTTTCCGGAATCACAATGACGGCAAAATAGTCGCCGTATTCCACCTTATCCATAGCATCTTTTCGGTCATCAAAGTGCCAGTCCATATCATCGTTCTTCTTCAATTCCTTGACGATGTCATCACCAATATGTATGTCCTTATCCCGGACCACAGCCCCAGCATCTTCATTTACGATCCCAACGGGAAGCTGATCTGTTTGGCTATAGGGATCCCAAGAAGCTTCGATGTTAAACCAGGCATATAAAGAAGGCAGTAACGTCAAGCCTCCGATTAATACTGCTGCAACCCAATTAGTAAAAATACTTCTAATATCCATTTTGTAAATTTTCCACATGCTTTTCAGTCCAATCTGCTCGTCTTCCTAAGATTTTGTGAATAATCGGTTAAATATATTCAGAATCTCAGTGCACAACAATTCTACCCCTATAAAAAAATTGTGTAAAACCCAAAGGGCGTGGGCAATTACTTTTGGGGCTAAAGGAGGAGAAGGTTGTATGGGAAAGGTGTTTGAATTAGCTGCAACTTGGGACAAAGGAAGAGGAAAAGCGAGCAGAAGAGTCTGAACTTGATGCAACTTTGGACAGAGGAATGGAAAAAGTGAGCAAAAGAGTCTGAACTAGGTGCAACTTCGGACAAAGGAGGAGGAAAAGCGAGCAAAGGTGTTTGAACTAGGGCAGTTTCGGACAGCTTTTATTCTAAGGTGCAGTCGAAAGTCAGGAAGTGAATAACAGTGCCTGTCCTCGAATTTGGCATAATAGAAGATATATATAATAGTAAAATTGGAATTGAGTAAGTTACATGATTCATTATGGTCTAGTTACTTAGTGAAAACTCCAATACCTTCAAGGCTTTGCCGATATTGACAAACATTTCAAAAAAATATATGATAAAAATCCTGCCAATTTTACATTGGCCTAAGGGGACTGTGAAAAGTTCATTCTTCTTTGAAAAGGATGGGTAACTATGAATAAAGAGCAATTGATGGAAAGTGCACGCAGTATGAGGGAAAGAGCTTATGCTCCGTATTCCAAATTTCCGGTTGGAGCCGCTTTATTACTGAAAGACGGCACTGTCATTAATGGAGTGAATGTGGAAAATGTATCGTTTGGTGCGACGAATTGTGCCGAGAGAACAGCTATTTTCACTGCAATTGCGAATGGTTACAAAAAAGGTGATTTCCAAGCTATAGCTATAGCAGGAGATACGGCAGATTTTCTTCCGCCTTGCAGCATCTGCAGACAAGTTTTAGCGGAGTTCTGTCTGCCGGGAATGCCGGTTTATTTAACAAATGAGAAAAAAGAAATATTAGAACTGACATTAATGGATTTATTGCCGTATGCATTTACGGATTTAGAGATGTAGCATAAATAGAGGGCGAGTTTTGAGAGAATTAATCAAAGCTTGCCCTCTTTATTTTTCCTGCTGAAGTATGCTTATTTAAAAAAGAATGATGTACCAATTGGATAAAAAGAATATTGAAATGATGTTCAGACAATTTTTGGCAGGGGGTTTAGATAAATTTATTGGACCAGCAGTATATCATGAATTTGGAAAAGGGAATCTGACGGGAGCCGTACAGAAACTTGGGAGGAACCAATTTGAAGTATTGAATAGCACTGAAGAATTCTCCATTCAGCAATTTTACGATATTGGTGCATTAGTATATTATCTAAACGCGATACCTTGGCAAGTTGAAACAGGGTTTAATATGAAAAGTATTAAGAGAGTTTGTATGAAATACATAAAACACTTCTCTTTAAAGGCTTTTTTGATGTGAAGCAGCATCGTTTTGTTATGAAAGCCAGAGCCATTTAAAAACAAGGTCTTCTTGTTAAAGAGGAGCTTGGCTTATAATTTTTTTACTGCCCTTATTTGGTGGTGCTGATCTTGGGTGAAAAGGATAAAAATCAAGTGAATACAAAAGAAATATGGAAATGTTTAGGTTGGCGTTTGGTGCAGGTGTGGGGGCAATCTTAAGAATTGTTGCTTACAATCTTAAGTGGCTTGGCTGTTAAATCATTGTCCGGCTAAAAAGAAACGCAGCTGCTGTAAATTATGAGTATGATAATAGGACTGCGAATGGTTCCACACCTAGAACGTGTGGGAACCATTCTTATTTATCCTATCCTATCCATATCAATAGCAAAGATTTCCTTGAAGCCCTTCATTCCCTGAGGGGTTATTTGGATGGCACGTGTTTTGGGAATGCGCTGTATCCAATTTCGCTCCAGGAATTTTTCCAGGATGGCATTCCCCAATGCACCTGCAAGATGATGGCGTCTTTCGCTCCAGTCGAGACATTTATGGGAAAAAGAACGACGCTTCTTTTTCAAAGAGGTCAGGTCAATTTGTATAGAGTGAAAGAATGCTATTCCTTCTTCCGTAACACTGTATGTGTCATTTTCTTCAGCAATAAATCCTTTTCTTTTTAGCGATTCAGTTATTTGCACTCCTAAATTTCCAGCGAGATGATCATAGCACGTCCTGGCAAGGCGGATCGCTTTATCTTCAGAGGCATGTTTAAAAGATTTAATTTCTGCAGCAGGTGCAATGGACAGAATGGATTCCATCACCTGGGCAACTTCTTGATTCATGATGCCATAATATCGGTGCCTTCCCTGTTTTTCTGCTGACACCACTTGAGCATCCAGCATTTTTTTGAGATGAAAGCTGGCCGTTTGCGGTTTAATCCGTGCCATATGGGCCAATTCATTTACAGTGTGATACCGGCCATCCAATAAGGCGGTCAGTATGGCTGCTCGACTTGGTTCACTGACCAGAGAAGCGACTTTTGCTACATTTGAATTCATATTCATATTTTATTCCTCCATGTAATCCATATTTCGATGATAATTGAAATATTTACCCCTTACAATGATATTTGTAAAAAAGTTCAGGAGGAAACTGCAATGAAAAAGGAAGAAAACCAAATAATCACCAAATCAATCCAGCCTAAAATCTTATACTATGGAACGCCAGTGATTTTGTTAACAACACTTAATGAAGATGGAACATCCAACATCAGCCCCTTATCCTCGTCATGGGCATTAGGGGAATGCATTGTCCTAGGCATCGGGGAAGGGGGAAAGGCTTTGGAAAATCTTCGCAATCATCCCGAATGTGTCGTAAACGTTCCTGGCCCTGGCCTTTGGGAGAATGTAGAAGCATTAGCGCCACTGACAGGCAAGAACCCATTACCGGAATATAAACGGATCAATTCATTCCGTTTTGAAAAAGATAAATTCTCAGCAGCCTCCCTTACGAAGCAGGAAGCAGAAATTGTAAAGCCCTTTAGAATCCTGGAATGTCCACTTCAGATCGAGAGCAGGGTGGAGCACATTCGAGTCCCGGAACATGACCCTCACTTTGCCATCGTGGAAGTGACGGCATTAAAGGTCCATGCGCATGCATCCATCCTTAAGGATGATCATCATGTGAATCCTCATGAATGGAGTCCCCTCATTTATAATTTCAGACACTACTATGGACTAGGCGAACATCTGGGAAAAACATTTCGGGCATAGTTCTTTGGAGATTAATCACTTTTGCTAAGCTGTTTAGAAATATTTCATACATATTTTAGAAAGTTTTAAGATTTATGTGATATAGTTCTTTTAATTTCTTAATCTGGATAATAGGTTTATAAAATTAACTTGAATGCTAAGAATAAGGTATGATCTGATGAAAATTTTATAACAGAGTGAGTGAAACAGATGTCCATTAAAATGAGGTTTCTGCTGTCTTATATTGGAGTGATTCTTTTTTCGATCACTTTATTATTGGCAGCAGGTTTTTTAATAATTTTTGCCATAACAGGTGATGTAGGATCTATAGAGCATCTTTACAAAAAAACGTATATACAAAAACCTTTGACAACAGTTGAAGAAAGTGTATTTCTCGATTTAAAGCTTTTTGCTAAAAATAATCCGAAACAGCTCCTAAATCAAAAGGAGCTTAAAAAGATTGAGAAAGAGGATATCGATATTGTTGTTAGAAAGGGCACAAAAATTGAGTACGCTTCCCATGCTCTTAACAAACAGGCATTGGTTAAATCCCTTCCAGGTTTTGAAGAAACAAACATCAATACTCGAGATACGATTAAACTCAACGACTATTTTTTTACCTATGTAAAGTTTGATTTTTATTTTCCGGATAAAAGTGAAGGAAGTGTTTTCGTATTAAGAAAGGCCAGCTCCTATGCTGAGCTCATCAGAGAATTGTTTCCTATTTTATCAGGTCTCTTACTGTTTCTGTTTATTATGATTATCGGTATATTAAATTACTTAGTATCGCGAAGCATTATTAAACCTATCTCAGTTCTTAAAGAAGGTGCTGAAAGAATAAAATCAGGAGATTTAAATTTTGAAATCGGGGCCATTTCAAATGATGAAATCGGACAATTAAATAGAGCGTTTGAGGAAATGAGAATAAAACTAAAAGAATCGATAAATCTCCAGCTCAGGTATGAAGAAAATCGGAAAGAGCTTCTGTCCAATATTTCCCATGATTTGAAGACACCTATCACTTCGATTATTGGATATATTGAGGGGATTAAAGATGGTGTAGCCAATACCCCTCAGAAAATGGAAAAGTATTTATCGACTGTTTATTTTAAAGCAAAAGACATGGATTCATTAATTGATGAGCTTTTCTTATTTTCC
This sequence comes from Cytobacillus sp. BC1816, assembly GCF_051353635.1. Taxonomy (NCBI): domain Bacteria; kingdom Bacillati; phylum Bacillota; class Bacilli; order Caryophanales; family Bacillaceae; genus Cytobacillus; species Cytobacillus sp. BC1816. The sequence continues at coordinate 604,099 of NZ_CP195611.1, forward strand.
AAGCTGGATTTGAAAAAAGAACCGTTCCATTTTGAAACGGTCGACCTGGATGAATATATGAAAGACTATGCAGAAGAACTTTATTTGGACTTACTTCAGCAAGGAATCCATATGAAGCTTCATCTTTTGAATAAACCGATCTACGTGAAAGTCGATAGAGAGAAATTGAAACGAGTACTGTCCAATTTAATAAGCAATTGTGTTAAATATATGAACAAAGACAAGAAGAAGATTTCTATTTCACTTCATGAACGATTAGGCGATGTAATTGTTAAAGTAGAAGACAATGGGCAAGGGATAGAGCCTGCTGCCTTGCCAAATATTTTTGAACGTTTTTACCGTGCAGAACAATCGAGAAGTTCCGCGACAGGCGGAAGCGGCTTAGGACTTGCGATCGCGAAACAAATAATTTTGGAGCATAGAGGGGAAATCTGGGCTTCAAGCGAGATAGGTAAAGGTACAAGTGTATTCTTTTCCCTAAAGAAAGGTGAAACAATATGAAAAAAATATTGCTTATTGAAGATGACATTAGTATTGCAGAATTGCAAAGAGATTATTTAGAAATAAATAAGTTTCGGGTCGATATTCAACATTCCGGTGATGAAGGACTCCAGCATGCTCTTCAAGGGCACTATGATTTAATTATTTTGGACATCATGCTTCCAGGAGTAAATGGGTTTGAGATATGTAAACAAATACGCGCAGTTAAAAACATTCCTATCTTGTTTGTGTCAGCCAAAAAGGAGGATATCGATAAAATTCGTGGTCTCGGTTTAGGGGCAGACGATTATATTACCAAGCCTTTTAGTCCGGGTGAACTGGTAGCCAGGGTAAAAGCACATATAGAGCGATATGAACGTTTAGCAGGAAAACAGACTCAAACAAATACGATTTTCGTACATGGAATAACAATTGATAAGTCAGCACGTAAAGTTTATATTGACCAAGAAGAAACACCGTTTACGACAAAGGAATTTGATTTATTAGTATTTCTTGTCATGCATCCAAATCAAGTATTGAGCAAAGAACAGCTTTATGAAAAGATTTGGGGGCTGGAGTCAGCTGCAGATGTTTCAACAGTCACCGTTCATATCAGAAAAATACGAGGGAAAATTGAAGGAGACCCTGCACAGCCGAAATTCCTGGAAACCGTTTGGGGAGCAGGTTATCGATTCAATGTTTAAATTAATTTATGTTTCATTATATCCGTCACAAAGGTGACGGTTATTTTTTTATATATATGAAGAAATTTTAAGATTAAGTTTATCTTTCTTTAAGAGTTTTTTTAGAGGGAGTTCATATTTTGGCACTAACATTATAGATGCAGTAACTAGTCTGAGTCATTTTATTTAAAGAGGATAGGCAGGTGAAGCAGATGCGGGGGTGGTTAACACTAGTGATTGGAGGCGTGATCCTCCTTCAAGGCTGTGTCCCGGATAATAATGCAGAGACAAAAACACGGGCAAATGAGGTAAGGGAAGATATGGATATGAGTGAATCATTGCTTCAAGCTGCAGAGCGCAGTGATACAAAAACAATAAAGAGATTGATTGAGGACGGTGCTGATCTAAATAAAAAGGGCTCAGACGGGCAAACTGCTACTATGATTGCAGCTTACAATAATGATGTCGAAACCGCCAAAATCCTGATTAAAGCGGGGGCTGACGTCAACATTCAGGATAACATGAACAACAACCCTTTCCTATATGCAGGTGCAGAAGGATACATTGAAATTCTTAAGCTTACCATCGAAGCAGGTGCAGATCCGGCGATAGTTAACCGTTATGGCGGCACTGCATTGATCCCTGCTGCAGAACATGGTCATATAGATGCCATCAAGGAACTTCTCACCAAGACTGATATTGATGTAAATTATGTGAATGACCTCGGCTGGACAGCATTATTAGAAGCAATTATTTTGAATGATGGAAATGTAATTCAGCAGCAAACTGTGCAATTGCTAATCGATTACGGGGCAGATGTGAATATTGCGGATAGAAATAATGTTACTCCATTGCAGCATGCCCGTGAGAAAGGATTTAAAGAGATTGAACAGATTTTGTTAACAGCAGGAGCAAAATAGGCTTGTAATTATTAAGATCCACCCAAAATGAGAATGAGGAGACGATAAAAATGAACAAAAAAGCAAAGGCAATAACATCCATACTTATTGGATTTACATTAGTAGCAACGGGGTGCAGCGCTGGTGCAAACGCCCAGGAAAATCATAGTAAGCAGAAGCAAGAACAAGCGGTTAAAGAGACTAAAAAGGATCAATTAACCAAAGGACAGGAAATGGGTAACATTCTCAGCAGCACAAATTGGCAAGGTACAAGAGTGTATGACAAAAATAAGAACGACTTAACAAAAGAGAATGCAAATTTCATTGGTCTTGCAAAATATGAAGGGAAATCAGGAAGATATGAATTTTTCGATGCGAAGACAGGCGAAAGCCGCGGCGATAAGGTAACTTTCTTTATTACCAATGATGGGAAGAAAAGAATATTAATTTCAGAATCAATGAATTATCAAGCTGTTGTCGAAATGACAAAAATAAATAAAGATATTTTTACTTATAAAAGAATGGGAAAAGATGCTAAAGGCAACGACGTAGAGGTATTTGTTGAACATATTCCATATAAAGAAAATGAGCTTTCTTTTACTGATCCCAACAAGCAGCTGGACACTGTTACGGGTGATATTGTTAAAGACATCGATGGAGATAAAATTTTAGGCAATACCCTCTGGAATGGAACAAAGGTATTAGATGAAGACGGAAATGATGTAACAAAGTATAATACGATGTTTATAAGTCTTGCAAAATTTGATGGCAAGACGAATAGATATGAATTTTTCAATCTTGAAACAGGAAAAAGCCGCGGTGATTTTGGCTACTTCGATATTATGAACGAAAATAAAATAAGAGCCCATGTTTCAATTGGAGCTAATAAGTATGGTGCAGCGCTTGAGCTTACTGAACTTAATAAGAATAAATTTACGTATAAAAGAACGGGTAAAGACAAAGATGGCAAAGATATAACTGTGTTTGTTGAACATGAACCTTATAAGGGTGATTTTAAACCGAAATTTACTAAATAAAAACCATGAAGGAATGGATTCTTCCGTTCCTTTTCTGTTTTCTTTAACTTAAACTTTTCTTATTGGCAATTAAAAATTTGTTTAAGAACAAATAAAAAGCATACCAAAGCAATGAAAGAAGGAAAAATTAAAGAAAAAACGAATGAAATTAAGATATAAATAGATGTAATGGGGGATGGTATGTCAAAGTATATTAGTATGTTTTTCTTATTGCCATCGTAAGTGTCTTACTCTTTTTTATAATTGGTTCAGTATTCATGGGTGGAGGCAATCCGGCAGAAGAAGCAGTTTATACATTTGGAACAATAATTATATTACTGCTATCGTTTTTAATTTCACAGCTTTACTATTTAATAGATTTGGTTAAGAAGAACCGGTAATTCCCTGTCTTTATGAGTGTACAAATATATTGAAAAAAGCATCAGTTTTGGGGGAATATGCGGAGGCAATTTGCGATGTGTGAATAGTTAATAAGACAATCAATGCAATAAAGTCCAAACAGTTAGATAATCAAGGACTCTTCTTTATTGGAAGAATAACTTTTAGATTGAGGTGTCACGAATGATATTAGTCAGTTCTTGTTTAGCAGGGTTGGAAGTAAGATATAACGGCACTCATTGCTTAAATCAAAAGATCCGTCAAATGCTGGACCAGCAGCAGGCAATTACTGTTTGCCCTGAGTTGCTCGGAGGTTTTTCAACACCAAGAGAACCTGCTGAGATAATAGATGGTGACGGAGCAGCTGTTCTTGATGGCAAAGCTAAAGTAATTGAAAAATCAGGGAGAGATGTTACAGATTTGTACATAGAAGGAGCTTATATCACGTTAAGAAAAGCCCAAGAGCTGCAAGTTACTGCAGTAGTGCTAAAAGAATATAGTCCATCCTGTGGAAGTTCCATGATTTATAACGGCGAGTTCAAGGGAAACAAAATTCCTGGAGATGGAGTTACGTCGGCTTTGCTTAAAAGGAATGGCATTAACGTAGTATCAGAAGAGGGTCTGGCAGATTTACTTTTGGAAGAAGGGTCCAATTATACAGACTAAACTTCAAGGGGCTGCGTTTAAGCACCCTTTTTTCAAAGGGGGAAATAGCAAAGCATACCCAAGAAATCTCAGGCATGCTCGCGTTATTAACTCTGGCTTTGTTGGGCCAATCCTTTATCATGGGTGTTTTTTGGTGATTTTTTAGGCGCAAAGAAAACTAAAATCAGTGTTGCAAGGGATAGGACTAACATAAAGACATAGGCAGAACTTGAACCAAAAATAGAAGCTAAGCTTGCCAGTTTGTCCGCTGTCATGTTTTCTGAGAGTTCCGAAGCATAGGAAGTTGCCTGAATCGTATATAAAGTGATGACAACTGCAGTTCCAATCGCTCCTGCCAATTGGCGAATGGTGTTGTTAACCGCTGAGCCGTGTGATCCCAGCTCTCTTGGCAAAGCATTCAATCCTTCTGTATTTAAAGGCATAGTAATAAAGCTTAGTCCTATTCTCAAAATAATGGTGCGGACCATTAAATACATAAAAGTAGTTGATTCGTTCAAATCGATTACTCCCCACATGGAAATACTGACAAATACTAAACCTGTAATAAAGAGTGGTTTAGCACCGTATTTATCATACATTCTGCCAGTAACCGGCGATAAGAAAGCGTTGATGATAGCTCCGGGCAATAAAAGCAATCCTGCTTCAAAAGCCGTGAACCCGCGGCCATCCTGCAGGTAAATGGGCAAAAGGATTAAATCTGCATACATAATCATCGTAATCAGGACATTGATAAGCGATGTGAGAGTGAAGATTTTATACTTAAATACAGATAAATTTAGTAATGGCTCCTTTGATTTCATCTGCCGCAAGCAGAATAGAGCTGTAAAGAATACTCCTGCAATGATCGTTGTAAGGACTATAGGATTTTGCCACCCTTTGCTTCCCGCAGTACTAAATCCGAATAAAATGCAACCAAAGCCAATCGTGGACAAAATAACACTTGGGAGTTCCAATCTCGCTTTCTTTGTTTCTGAGACATTCGTTAAATATTTGAAGGCTAGAGCGATGACGATGAGTAAAAAGGGGAGTAACCCAATAAACAGCCATCTCCAAGAAACAAATTCAATAATAAGACCGGACAGGGTTGGAGCGATGGCGGGTGCAAAGATCACTGCAAAGCCAATTTTCCCCATCACACTTCCGCGCTGTTCAGCGGGATATAAATATAAAATGACGGTCATCATCAAAGGCATGATGATTCCGGCGCCAATTGCCTGAATCATTCTTCCCGTCAGCAGTGTGCCAAAGTTCATCGCAAAGGCGCTGATGACAGACCCAATCAGCAAAAAGAACATAGAACTAATAAACAGCTGCCTTGTTGTAAACCGCTGCATCAGAAATGCTGTGATGGGGACTAATACCCCATTTACAAGCATAAATCCGGTTGATAACCATTGGACCGTTGCTGCTTTTACGTTGAATTCCTCCATGAAACTGCTCAATGCCACATTTAATAAAGTCTGATTTAAGGTTGATAAGAAACAGCCCGAAATCAGGACCAATAATAATATTTTTTTATTGCTTTCTGTTATTTCCTTGTTCATTCATAAACTCCTTCGTTCTGAACTTGTATTCTCAACATGTTGTCGATAAAATTCATAGTAACAAAAGCATCTATTCTTGACCATGAACAGTTTTCTTGTGTGTGTTCACTAATCGACAGGACGAATAGGGACTGTTGAGAAAGTCCATGAAAATCTATAAAGGAGGGTTAGAATGTCTGCGCCGAAAAAGAAAGATCCCCGTGCAATCCGTTCAAAGGAAATGTTCAAAACAGCAGCATTTTCTCTGCTATCAGAGGAATCCGATATTTCTAAACTGACCGTTCAGAAAGTTGCGGCCAAAGCAGGATTAAATCGGACAACATTTTACTTGCACTATCAGGATATTCAAGATTTTCTAACGCAAATTATCAATGAAATTTTAAGCGGGCTATCAGATAAAATCGCAGCATTGATACAATCGGAAGATCTATCAGAAAAGCAGCAGCTGACCCAATTGCTTGATTATTTATATATCCATAGAAAGTATTTGCTGATCTTATTCAAGATGAATCAATTCGAGGAAAAACTATTCGTATTATTAAAACAGTTAGTAGAAATAAGAAGAAAGAATACACAGAAGGAATTGCCGGACGAATATGTTTCTATTGATATTAAAACAGCCTCATTGGTAGGCATCATCATGTGGTGGCTAAAGAAGGGACTTCATTTTAGTTCCGATTATATGGCTAATGAAATTCATTTAATGTATAAGGTGAGGCCGCAGTAACGTGCTGATAGGAAAAACGCAGTGCAGGAGAATTAACCCCAGCTATTTAAGCAGGATCGGATCCCCAAATTGATCAAATGCATGTCTAAAGTCAAATGCAAAAGAATCAGGCCCATGCTGGATATAATAATCATATCTTTTAAAAGCTTCCTTCCAGGATACATCCGATAACATATCCGTCCACCACACCACATAATTTGGCTGTCTCTCTGGAAGAGGCCCAAACCACTTATTCCTGTCCTGCAATGCCTGCCTATGCAGGCCGGAATAGGTAAACTGATATAAAGATTGAAGGTTTTTCCATACTGTTAAGGTGAGAATGGGGGTACCCTCTCCTTTGATCGTTTCTTCAGGGAACTTCGCTCTATTTGGTGAGAATTCTTTTATGAGGTGCCCTGTTTTAGCAGCCTCTCGCATGACTTCATTTCCCGCTTCAAAAAACTCCCGGGAGGCAGGATGTTCCTCTGAGTGCTTCAGCCGTCCAACAGTCAAAATAGCCGCAAATGCCATGTTAGTTCCTCCATTACCTGTTTTACCTACATATATTCTGAAAGGACTGGACTAATACCTGTATGAACGGGATAATAATTCAGGTTGTTGCCAGATATAAAACAGTTCCCAAGCATGTTTAAGAATGGGCATTTAACAGGGGAGGGTTACTTTACTTCCTTTAGGCCCTTCCCTGCAAGAATATCTTGAATACCTTCCTCACAAACGCCATATGAACGCCAGGAACACGTTTCGCAAACAGTATGTATATCTGAGGGAAGAGCGTACTTTTGGATGTTCGCTTCAATGTCCTTCCAATACAGGATTTGCCCGATTTTAAGTCCTATTTTTTCTAAAATAATAGAATCTCTTTCATAAATATCGTGGTGTTCACAGTGGTATTCACCTGAGTTGGGATACTTTTCACACAGTTGATCCGGCCCTTTTACAAGCTGTATCCATGTCCTGGGGTTGTCTCTTAAGGCTTGATGCAAACGTGTCATATTTTCCACGTATTCCTGGGAATAGCCCATTCCCCGATATCCCAGAAGGCAAAAAAGATGATGGCCGCGCAGCTTATACATAAGATCACCCCAATTTAACTTGTTCGATTACGTTAAAATGTTAACCTTAAAAATATATAGTTAACATACTTGTTTATTATAACATTTAAAATTGATCAGCTGAGGTTTTTTGACTAAACTGCTTTACAGCCTTTCTGGTAAGGCTGTTAAAAATGGAAAATAAAATTTTGTAAATATTGAATTGCCTGTGACAAGTTGATATATTAACTTATATATATGGAATCAATGATGTGATCAAGTAGATAAGGATTGTGAAACAGAAAATATAGCCTGGGCTGAAAGCTATATCACCCCTCCTTATTGAACCCTGCCACGGAGATGTTAGTAAAGCTAACCGGGTCGTTTCGTTACAAACGTTTAGAGGACTTTAATTTTGATTAAAGTTGAACTAAGGTGGTACCACGTCTATTAGCGTAAAGACGTCCTTTTGATGGACTCTTTATGCTTTTTTATTTTTTAAAGAAATTTCATTTTCCAAGGAGGAAAAGAAGATGTCTCAACAAAAACCAAACAACTTTTCAAAATGGTATCTTGATACGATACAAAAAGCCGATTTATTTGATTACACACCTGTTCGCGGCTGTATTGCCTTTAAGCCGGATGGCTATGAAATATGGGAACATATTCAGGAAGAGATGGATAAGCGTTTTAAAGAAACCGGTCACCGCAATGCATATTTCCCGATGTTAATTCCGGAATCCTTCTTTCAGAAGGAAAAGGATCATATTGAAGGATTCTCGCCAGAGCTTCCATGGATAACGGAAGCGGCAGGAGAGAAATTGGAAGAACGTCTGGCACTGCGCCCCACTTCTGAAACAATGATTGGACATTTGTATTCAGATTGGATTAAAAGTTATCGGGATCTGCCTGTATTAATAAATCAATGGGCAAATGTATTCCGCTGGGAGAAGAAAACTCTTCCATTCATCCGCACTTCTGAATTTTTATGGCAGGAAGGCCACACGGCTCATGTGGATGAGGAAGATGCGCGTAAGGAAACCATGCAAATGCTGGCCATTTATAAAGAAGTTGTAGAAGGATTACTTGCGATTCCGGTTTATGATGGCCAAAAGACACCATCAGAACGTTTTGCCGGCGCTGTAGATACATTCTCCATTGAAGCGATGATGAAAGATGGAAAGGCTGTGCAGGCAGGAACCTCACACTACTTAGGTACAAAATTTGCGGAAGCTTTCGATATCAAATATTTGAATAAAGAAAATAAGCACACCTTTGTCCATACAACATCCTGGGGTACGTCTACACGGCTTATTGGCTCCGTCATCATGGTTCATGGAGATGAGCAAGGCCTTGTGCTGCCTCCAAAAATAGCACCGGCTCAAGTTGTGCTGATTCCAGTCGGGCCATGGAAAAAGAACCCGGCCATTATGGAGAAGTTAGATGAAATCTTTGCCGCATTAAAGGCTGAAGGAATCCGCGTCCGTCTAGATGATTCCGATCAATCACCAGGCTTTAAATTTAATGAGTGGGAATTGAAAGGCGTACCTGTCCGCATAGAACTTGGTCCACGTGATTTAGATCAAAATCAATGCTTAATGAAGGCCCGTGATCTTGGGGACAAGGTTGCGGTACCGCTTGAATCCATTATTGACAGCATTAAAAAAGAGCTTGAAACCATGCAGACTCGTTTATTCGATAAAGCAAAAGCGTTCCGCTCGGAGAATTCGCACACACATATTGATACAATGGACCAGTTAGAACAGCACATAGCAGAATCCGAATTAAATGAAACGATTCCTGGCTGGATATTAGCTGGCTGGTGCGGAGAAGACGCCTGTGAAGAAAGTGTAAAAGAAAAAACAAAATTCACAACAAGGAACATTCCGTTCAATCCGCCGGCAACTAAGCACACATGCATCCATTGTGGTAAAGAAGCGAAACATACGGTTTGGTTTGCGCGAGCTTATTAAACTGTGAATGTGAAATATTACGTGATCTTTCAGGGTCATTTATTTTTAGGTCCGCCTCACTCAGGCGGACTTTTTTCTTAAAGATGATTTAATGAACGTCCAGGTTTCACAGTAAAGCATTTAAATAAGGAGCTTTACATATTTTATTAAACTGATTAGTATGTTAAAATCTAAAATGTCTAAAAATTTGGATAACGTTTTTAATTTAGGAGGCTGATATTATGACAATCAATTATATTGGCGTGAAAATACTAAGGGGAACTGATCTAAACTAACTTTAGAGGTATTGAAAGGGGAAAATCATTTGAATCAAACCTTATTAATTATTGATGCCCAACAAGAGTTAATTGATGGGAATATAAAAGAAAGTAAAGTTTTTAATAAAGAGCAGCTTATTGGGAATATCAATTTAGTGATTGAAAAGGCAGAGCAATCCAATGTTCCAGTTGTCTTTGTCAGGGATTTAGATGTTGCTGAAGGGAAAGGCAAAGGATTTCAGGTTCACGAAAAAATTAATGTGCCTGCGGAAACAAAGTTCTTTGATAAAGCTGCAACAAATTCCTTTCATGGAACAGGATTGCTGGATCAACTTAAATCCCAAAAGGTCAAGCATGTTGTTATAATGGGGTGTAAAACCCAGCACTGTATAGACAGTGCAGTTAGAACCGCAACTATTAGTGGATTGGATGTCACATTAGTAGGTGATGGACATTCAACAACGGACAGCGATGCCTTAAGTGCAGAACAAATTATCAAGCATCATAATGATACTCTTCACGGCCATTACAATGTGGAACATTTTTCAGTTGTCAGAAATGCAGCGGAAGACTTGTTTCAGCCGATACATGATTCATATAGGTGAATTGAAATAGTAGTATAGTTATATTCTTCATTAACAATAGAATCCCAATTTCTTACTGAGAAATTGGGATATTTAATTTGTGAAAGATAGGCACTCATGATAGTAAAGGAATGAAGGATTTTCAAGAACATCAAGAATGCTGCTCCCGTACTTTTTCCCCTTTTTTCGCTTTTAGAATCCATTTAATGAACTGTTCCCTGTCATATAAGCGCATATTGTTTGCTTCGGCAAATTCAATTGCTTGACTGGTGAAACGCTCATTTGTGATGACCCAGCATTCAGCAGCGTCATAATTATCCATTTGTCTTAAAGTTTTTTGGACTAGGCGTATTCCGACCTCTCTTTTATGGCTTTTGATTTTTACAATCGCTTGATTGCCAGTTGGGGAAGCCAGTAAAAAACTAATATCCGGATTTTCATCAATCGGTTTTTTAACTATATAACCAAGTTTGGATAATAAAGAAACGGTGAAATCCTCTAATTGCTCATCTGCAAGTTTGCTGATCACCCAGATTTCGGAATCCACTTGCCTTTTCTGATCCCGGCGAAACCAAAACAATCCGTAAACAAGATAAAAAATCACTCCTCCCAAAAAAGTCAGAAATGCATTTTCCCAATTGTTCGTATTCATAAAAACAATGATCGGCACCAGGATGATCATAATCCAAAGTATTAGATGATGACGGTCGTTCAACCTGTAACACATCCTTCTTTCTAAAAATCTTCTAATCTTGTTATATCACAAATCATTTGGGTGGCAATATAATAGGCTGTAAGAAATAGGAATATCTAAAAAGATTGGAAGAGCAAAGATATACTGGTAAAATTTACATTTGCGAACATATGTTTTATAATATTTTTATCTTAAAAATGGAGGTAGAATACTTGAGGCCGGGACTAAAAAGGGATTTGGATGTACAAGAGTTCCTCAGCTATTATTGGTTAAAAGAAGAGCTGCAAGTTTTTTGCAGAGAGACCGGAATGAGTGCTGCTGGCTCTAAAATGGAGATTACGGATAGAATAGCAGTATTTATTCAGACAGGAGAAATACACAAACCAGCAAAGAAAAAAAATCTCCTTCTAAAGAAGTTTTGTCAGAATTAAATTTAAATACTGTCATCACAGAAAATCACCGCTGCACCCAGACCGTAAGAGCCTTCTTCAAATCAGTTATCCCTAAATTTCATTTTTCGACTTACATTCAAAATTATTTTAAAGAAAATGCTGGAAAAACATATCGTGATGTTGTTCATGCTTGGTATGAAGAGGAAGAAAGAAAAAAGGATCCGAATTATAAAAAACAAATAGGGTCACAATTCGAATATAATCAATTCACCCGAGATTATTTTGCAGACCCAAAAAACAAAGGCGGTAATCGAGAAGCTGCCATTAAAGCCTGGAATGAATTAAAAAAACAGCCGGGAAGCAACAAATACAGTGGATGATTTACATATGATATTAGGATTGTAAATCAATTAATTATAGTTAGATACAGAAAGTAGTTTGATGGGCAGGAATCGGTGAGGCGTTAGGTTTCTAGCAGCAACTAATTATGGATGAATTACCCAATGTAAGTTTCATAATGGAGGTCTCCAATGAAGATTCGGCTTACGGAATTTAGCGATAATTGGGCTCTCATGTATAGACAAGAGGCACAATTTCTCAAAACAATCTTTAAAGATGACATTATAAAATGTGAACATTTTGGCAGTACTGCGGTTCGGGGGATGAAGGCAAAGCCTGTAATCGATATGATGTGTATTGTGAAGGATATCGAAAAGATAGACAAATTTAAAGAAGAGATGAAAAAACTGGGATATGAGGCTGCTGGTGAATGGGGGATTACAGGAAGAAGGGTATTTCGGAAAGGCGGAGAAAACAGATCTCATCATTTGCATTTCTACCAATTTGATAACCCCCAAATAGAACGGCACCTTATATTTAGGGATTATCTTCGGTCCCATCCTGCTGAAGCAACAAGGTACACTAAATACAAGGAAGAATTAGCAAAAAGGTTTGATTACACAAGTGAGTATAGCCAAGCAAAAAAGACATTTGTGAAGGAAATGGAGCAGAAGGCACTTGCCTGGTTTGTGAAAGGAGGGAAATTAAATGTAGAGGAATAGCAATATGCTCGAGTTCCCACGAGGAGCTCTTTTTTTCTTCGCTGAAAAACAGGAAAATTTGGAATTGGGATAATTTTCTATATGGAAAATGGTAAGATAAGTTTGGAAGGAATGAGCACAGAAATATTTATTTTCGAAGACACAGATCATCTTTTAATACTCAATACTGAAGGATTTGTTCAAAAAGTGAAAAGTGTAAATTTCGTTAATAAATATAAAAAGGAAGTGTGAAAATGGAAAAAAACAAGAAGTTTTTGGCGGTACTGCTAACAATAGCATTATTAGGTGTACTGGCTGCTTGTGAAAACTCATCTGAAGAATCGAGCAGCCAGCCAGCTAGTGACAACTCGGCTCAAAATGAAGATGGCGGCCCAACTGATAGGAATTCTACAGATTCAGAGGGAAATGAGGCAGAAAACTCTTTTGGCAGCAGTGACAACACACAGCTCAATGAACAAGAAGATACAGAAAATTCATCTGCAGCCTCAAATGAAGGAGAGTCAGTTGAGTCCACTAATGATCAAATTGAAAATCATGAAAGTAATAAGGATGAATATCTCAAGAAACTAAAAAAAATGGAAGAAGCGGACAGATACGCAGAAGCCAAGACAACCACGGCAGAATTGGTGGAGCAAGAGACGGAAAGATATAGAACCTGGGATGAGGAGTTAAACAAAATTTATGGTCTGCTGGAAGTGCAGCTTGATAAGGGGCAGATGGACCAATTAAGAGAAGAACAGCGGAGCTGGATCCAACAAAGAGATGAAGCTGCGAAAAAATCTTCTCTAAAATACAAAGGCGGTTCGATGGAGCCATTGGAATATGTGGCTACACAAGCAAGTCTTACAAGAGAAAGGTGTTATTTCTTAGTTGTAAGGTATATGAAGTAACTTTTGGCACTAACGAGCAGGTTGCTTCCAATCTCCTCTGTACTTAATTTAAACGAGTGAAAGAGTTGCAGATCAGTAGGGCTGGCAGCTCTTTTTTCTTCCTCGGCAGACGGGGCAGATTTGTAAAGATGGTAAAAATAATAAATTGTTTAATAGATAATTACACAAGCAACAAAAATAAATTTGAATAAAGATATAGTAATCTATCAAGAAAGGAGTGGATTACGTTGAGTTCATCCTGGCATTCTGAAGGAAGAACAATTTATCATAGTGGTTATAGATATAATCAGAATGACTACTATCATCATGATGGATATAATCAGAATGACTACTATCATCATGATGGATATATGCAGGACCAGTACAATCATCATAGTTACCAGTATGATCGATGTAGACAGGAAAAGTGCAAGCCCCATGATTGCCATTATGATTGCAGAAATAAACAGGACAGATGCAATCATCCCGCTTGCCATCATGATTGTAGATGCAGATATGACAAGTGTAAACATCATACTTGCCATCATGATTGCGGCTGCAAAAAGAAAAAATGTTTCGAGAAGCACTGCAAAACCATTTGCCAGCATAAGCATAATGAACACTGTAAAAATGGCTACCGAATAGTTTGGCGTAAGGAAGAAAAATGCTGTAACGATGGACGCAAAATTGTGTGGCACAAGGATAAAATACCATGCAAAGATGACTGTCGCGTAGTATGCTGGAAAAAGCCAATAAAATGTTGAGCCATCATCATGCAGGTGTGAGTTTTGACATAAACTTGATCAATTATGGATCAAGTTTTTTTTCAGAGGGAGTCGAAGCTGGTTTGTTACATAGGTTTTATCATTTCGCAACTGTATATGAAGTCATAAGTTTAAAAAACTGAATAAAATTAAAATTGAAACAATTTAACGCTTCAATCGTATAGTTAGTAAAAAGGAGGTTTGGTGTTGAAGTATCTAATTATCGGAATAGTTTTGTCAATAACTGGTGTTTTATTATCATTTGGTTTTGGGGAATTAAGTAAGGCTTACTTAGTGACAGGAGCAATTGGTGTATTATTTATAGCCAGGTCTATTCTTATGTCAGGTTCAATACTTGGCCCCCACGGGATGAGGGCAGGCTTAAAAGCACCTGATTCTCCTGACGAAAGACAGAAACGAAAAAGAACAAGCATCGGCTCCGTTTTAATTGGTCTGCCAAATAGTATGACTGCGCTGCTTCTTTATCTGTTCTTAACTAAATAAGAGTTTATCAATAAAGGCTGCCTTTCTAACCAGGGGGATTGAACCTATGTGGTGGTTAGTGATTTTTATTGCTGGAATTATAATATTTGCTTTATTTATTGATTGGAAACGCAAGAAAAACAATAATAATCCTCATATCCCAACCAATCCTAATGCAAAACCAGGAGAAAGCTCAAATTTTTTGATGGGAGAAAATAAAGACTCAGGAGGATTTCAATATTTCATGAACTAGTGATTCCTTGCTTCCAGGTAATTGTAATTGGAAAAGTAAGTCATGGAAAATTAGGAGGGATTTAATGGAGAAAATAATAGTGAAAACAGGGATATATTCATTTATTGTTCCCTTTTTCTTATTAGTGGCCTTTATGAAGCGGATAGAAAGCACAACTGACGTCGATGGTATGACTTCAAGTGTTATAACACCTTTTCCTGAGTTCTTTTTTACTATATTCCGATATTCTGTAATCACTTCAATCATTGCAGTTCTCATTGCAATTGCTTATTTGTTTTCAATGAAGAAAAATGAATAACAAGCGCAGCTGCCAATCCAGGTGGCTTTTTCTTTTTGAACAAAACTGCTAAAGGAGGAACTGATAATCTTATGACGAACTTTTCTTGTATTTAAGAATTTAAATTAGCTTGGGCAAACATGGTGGATTGAAAAAACCGGCTACTTTTTAATGAGATGTTAGTTGAAGAATGAAAGGAAGGTATTAGATGAGGACGGGACAAATTCGGGCAATTGCTATTTGCGTATTTCGGAAAGAAGATTTAATCCTTGTCTGTGAAGGCTATGATGAGGTGAAACAGGATTACTTTTATCGTCCAATCGGCGGCGGAATTGAATATGGGGAAAAAAGTTTCGAGGCCGTGGAGAGAGAGGTACTTGAAGAAATAGGGGCGAGCATAACGAACATAAAATACTTAGAAACATTTGAAAACATTTTTACATATAACGGTGACCTGGGACACGAAATCGTTTTTGTATTTGATGCTGAGTTTGTAGATCAGGCCTTTTATGAAAAACCTTCCTTTCTTGGACTGGAGGATAGTGTGGCGGCATTCAAATTGATATGGAAACCCATTAGCGATTTTGCCGATGGTAAATTAAGATTAGTTCCTGAGAATTTATGCAATTTACTTTCAAATGGATAGAGAATTGGCTCTATAGATTTGTGCCAAGGGTGGCAGGTTTGTGGAAGATGCAGTTTTGGCAGAGGTCTTTTCTGATGGCAAGCTGTTTTTATAATCAGGGACGGAACCGGCACTTATCCGAAAAAGGGTAAGTGTCTTTTTTCTAAAAAGACATTGAAAAATGAAACCAATGTCTAACTCATTCGTCTTAGCATTAAAGTGAAAATGGGGTGGGAAGTGTGTGAGAAAGGTCAGGGATGAAAGCCCATTAGCAAATCGCGATGCTTGGCTGGAGTTTATTATGGATGAGTATGGTGAACGGCTCACAAAGATGGCTTATAACTATGTAAAGGACTGGAAGCTGGCGGAAGATATTGTTCAGGATGTATTCATCTCGTGCTACAAAAATTATGACAAAATCGATGAAGTGATCTCCTTTAAATCATGGATTTATCGATTGGCTATTAATAAATCAAAGGATGTCTTGAAGAGTTATGCGTTTCGAAAAGTGGTGATGAATTCAAGGATGTTTGCTCTTTTTTCATCTAAGGAAATGTCACCGGAAAAGGATCTGCTGAAGCGCAGCGAGGAAGAATTTCTTTCCTTTTGTGTATTGTCTTTGCCTGTAAAATACCGGGAAGTCATTACGCTTTATTACTATGAAGAATGCTCAATTGAGGAGATCCAAGGAATATTAGGCGTGAACCACAATACGATTAAAACAAGATTGAGCAGAGGCAGGATGAAGCTGAAAAAAATGATGGAGAGGCGGGGATATAATGGAGAGCAAGCTTAAGCAGCTGCGGAGGGTGTTGGACTCGACGACTCACAAAGGTGACCACTTTACGGAATTTCAAAAAATGAATATTAGAAAAGCTGTCCATACAGATAGAAAAGTGAAGCCAAACAGACCCAATAAATTCGTTATATTCGCCATTTCCACTTTCGCCTTCTGTCTCTTGGCCTTCTTCGTTTCAACTGAGATTTTTGTCAGACACGATCCCGAAAAGATAAATGGCGGCTTGAATAATGAATGGGAAATACGGCATGAATATAAGGTGAATCAAAATATAAAATTTAGCATATTACCTGATCCTAATCTGATAGCAGGAACGCCTTATGGCTATATTTTTAGTTTCGCAGAGCCTTTTGACACTTATAAAGGAAAAGAACTTTCCATTTCTGCCCTTCATAAAGAAACTGGTGAAAGAATACAAGTTTTGCCTCATCAAGAAATAACAGAACCATCATCCGGCTATCCAAGTTTGCAGCGTTTTACAACCACATTCACAGTTCCTTACGAAGGCCTGTGGAAGTATGAGGTGTATCTGGATGGCAAAGCCTATGGGGATGTAGTTGTCAGTGTGGCTGAAAAAGCAAAAGACGCCCCTATTACTTTGCCAGAGGACATACCAGATTTTGTTCAGGAGAGTGATTTTGACACTATTGATTGGGAGAGAAAAGCTGTGGAGTTCGGTGACAGGGGCATTATCGGAAATGAAAACAAGTCCGGTGTGATAGGCGCTGGCATGCCGAGTCTAAACGGCCAAAAGTGGATGTGGCATCTTTGGGGAGTTGAAGATGCAGATCTGACGATTGTTGGATTTCATAAAGAATCGCAAACTGTCCATCAAATTTTAACGAATGGAATGGGATGGACCATTCGTGCTTATGGTCCAAACAACGGGGCAGATGCGCATACACCATCATCTGTTAAAATTCCTAAAAAGGGAGAATGGGCTATTTTGCTTTATGTGGATGGGGAGTTATTCGACCAATTGATTTATGATATAAATGAATGAATATGCTTTATTATGGTCTTCTTCGCAAAGGTTTGAAAGTTTTATTTATACGAGTTTATTGGGAGGTCTTATATGAAACCGCGAATTTCAGTTATCACATTAGGTGTAGATGATTTGGAAAGGTCCTTGCATTTTTATCAGAATGGTCTTGGGCTCCCGACACAGGGCATAATAGGAAGAGAATTCGAGCATGGTGCTGTTGCGTTCTTTGATCTGCAATCAGGATTAAAACTGGCACTTTGGAATCGCAAAGATATCGCTCATGACACAAGCATGAAGCAGACAAGAAAAAGCCCAACGGAATTTACGATTGGGCATAATGTTGGAAGTAAAGCAGAGGTAGATATGGTAATGAAACAGGCAGAGAGTGCAGGTGCAGTTATTACGGTTCAAGCTCACGAAACCTTTTGGGGTGGGTATTCTGGATACTTCCAAGATCCAGATGGGCACCTGTGGGAAGTGGTTTGGAATCCTGCTTGGGAACTTACAGAATAAGTCCATAATTTGTAAACAAATAGGTAAAAGAGCTGAAGATCAAGCATGCTGATCGGCAGCTCTTTTTTTTATCCAGCTCTTATTCTGGAAAAGCTTTTGAATAATGGACAGCACAGGCAGCATTTTTTAAGAGCATTCTCCGTTAATTCCAGAGCCATGAACACTTCGTCAGGCACTTCAAACGGGTCCTGGATATTCCAAAGGCTGGCTTAAGGCCGAACTTTGGATAGTAAACTGTTTGTCCCAGAACGATTACGGATTGAAATCCGGCCATTTTTGCCTTGTTAAGTGCAGTACGAATCAATTGATTGCAGATGCCTTTTCCTTGATAACCGGGAGCAACAGAAACGGGGGCAAGTGCCAGAGAATCTGCATCTTTCCCACCATCGCCTATGATAATTTTAGATAGAAGTATAACACCCGCAACCCCCTTTGCCTGAGTTAACGCTACTAAAGAAAGCTCCGGAATAAATGAGTCTGAATTACTGATTCTTTTAACAAGGAAATGTTCTGTCCTGCCGCTGTATTCCTCATTTAAAAAAGCTTTTTTGATCATTTCTTCCGAGGAATGGTAGTCTGCAGGGAGTTCTTTCCGAATTAAAATATCCATTTATAGTATCAGCACCTCATAAAAAGTCAGGAATTGCCTATAAAGGGGAAATTACTTTTGTATTGAATATGTATTTAATGAGCTTATTAAAGAGGGTGTTGTCTGTGCTTTTTCATTATCATTTTTGGACCCCGCATGTGGAAGAAACAGAAAGGTTTTACGTAAATAACGGCTTTCGTGTTTTTCAGCGTATCGGTAAATACCAGGGGGATTTCCAAAGCTTTGATCCTCCCTTAGTATGGGATGACTTTAGGGAAAAAGATATCCTTTTTCGGATAATTGAAGCAAGAAAAGGGAGCATAAATGTCACTTTTGGATATGGAAAAAAGAGTATATTTGACCATATAGGCTTTTTGGTAAATGAAAAAGAACAAGAGCTTATATGTCAAAATGCCGTTAATATGAATTGGAATGTTGATAGGGGGGAACGAAGAACGTTTATTACAACCCCTTATTCTTTTAGGATAGAACTTCAAACAAACAAAGATATAGTAGATTCGATGACTGATAATATAAAAATAGAAGAATTAAAATTAGAATCAAAGAAAAACGGGTTAGAAGATGACCTTTCCATTTTGTTTGGAATGCCCGTTAGCTCAATTAAATCAGTAATTGGTGAGACAGTTACAATCAGGGAAGCTGTTATAAAGGATTTCTCATCAAAACCATTAGTGGATCCTAATGGTGTAAGGATTTTGAATTAGTTTTTGGATTAACTGTGTAAGAGGGAGAACTTATGAAATTCCATTGGTTTCTAGTCTTATTTTTCTTTTGCACCTGGGCTATAGTATCTTTTCTATTTCCCGAACCAAGTTGGTGGTCTATCTTTTCATCGGATCGTTCAACGCACACCCATCTAGTAGAGCAAATTTCTATAAATAAAGTATTTTTCATCATTACTTTTTTTGTATTAGCTTACCTATTGCATCTTCAAAAAGGCAGCTAAGAGCTTTTCCTGCGAGTAAGTCCTGATAAGACGAATACTTGCTGATTTAATATAGGGGGAAAAACGATGGGCAGAACAGTTACTTTCTCATTTAGCAGTGCCAAGTATGATGCTGAGGCGACAGAGACATTTACTTTTGAAAAATTAGACATTGACGAGAATATGGATGATAAGGCCTTAGAAAAAGAATTAGACGAAATCTTCCATGCTTGGATTTGGGATAAACTCAATATTTCTTATAGTATAGTAACTGCAAAAGAAAAGGATGAGCAGTGACGAATTCCGGTATATCGGACACGATAAAAAGAATTAGGCCTTCATCTTTGATTTTTTCTTGAACATTGTGTGACGATCGCTAAATTACCACCTGATTTTAGTATCAGGTATTATATTTATCACTATTCAATTAACCCCATTCGAATAATAATGGAGAAGAATTAATTCGACGATGAAATGGGGTATTCTTTTGAGATTTCCGCAATTAAGAATTGGGCATATGAAGCCTAGATTTCCAATCATGCAAGGTGGTATGGGCGTAGGTATTTCTTTAAGTGGTCTGTCGTCAGCTGTTGCGAATGCCGGGGGGATTGGGACTATTTCTGGAACAGGGATTAACATCGAAGATTTAAGGTTTCATATAAGAAAGGCTAAAGCATCTATCAAGGGTGAGGGCTATATTGGGGTGAATGTTCTTTTTGCCATGAATGATTTTGCTGAAAAAATGAAAGCAGCCATTGAGGAAAAGGTTGATTTTATTATTTCAGGTGCTGGAATATCAAGAGATATGTACAGCTGGGGTAAAGAATCTGGTATACCGGTCATCTCGATTGTGTCATCTGCCAGGCTGGCCAAAATGTCAGAACGGCTTGGTGCTTCTGCCGTGGTTGTAGAGGGCAATGAAGCGGGAGGACATTTAGGGACCGAAAGACCGCTATTCGATATTTTACAGGAAGTCGTGGAAGCAGTTAAGATTCCAGTCATTGCTGCTGGAGGAATCATGACAGGAAGAGATATCGCTCATGCCATTCGCATCGGTGCTTCGGGTGTTCAGATGGGAACAAGATTTGTAGCCAGCCACGAATGTGATGCACCATTATCCTTTAAAGATAAGTATGTCCATGCCAAACAGGAAGATATCGTTATGGTGAAAACCACCGTAGGGCTGGAAGGCCGTGCCATTAAGAACCACTTTACAGAGCAGATATCAGACAATAAAAAGGTGAAAATAAAGAACTGTATCGATTGCCTGAAAAACTGCTCTTACCGCTTTTGTACAATGGATTCCCTGATAACTTCCATGGATGGGGACTGCGAGAATGGTCTCGTATTTGCGGGGGCAAGAGTCCATGAAATTAAAGAAATCCTGCCTGTTCAGACAATCATCAATAACCTTAAAGCAGAATATGAAGCATTTGATTAATTTCATAATGGTGCATTTTTTTAGTCAAGCTGCCGTATAGGCAGCTTTTCTGATTTATAGGTGTGTTTAGATATTGAAGGAATAAAACATTAAATATAGAATACCTTTTTGAAGGAAAAAAGTGTAATTTTTAAACTAAATACGGGGGAATTTACATTAATAAAATCTTCGTTAGCATTATTTTACTCATTCTGGTTGGATGTGAACCTAATTTTGCAGAAGGGTCGAATGGTGAATTGGCAAAGCAGTATCTTTTGGATAAAGGTTACTCAATAAAATCTTATGAAGGAAGCCAGATATATTCATTTTCAAGGCAGGAACTTACTGATATGCCTCACGTTTCTATATGGGCCAGGCAGACTGTTCAACCAGATCCATACATTGAGGAAGATATTATTCAGGAAATTTTTATTGTAAAAAATCACCCATTAAGCAAAATTTACGGAATAGAGGCTGAGCTTAGGGTTTTCATTTTTGATGGGCAGGTAATTGGCGGCATTTCATATCCAGCAGATGATACTATGGGCGGATGGGGTTATTCATTAAATGGCAAAACAGCAGAAGAAGTGCAAGATAATGATCTTGAAAAATGGATCGATGAATGGGAGAAGAAATATGGAGAAGAAGGGTCATAATCATGGAAAGACAGAGTAATTCTAATTCTTTAATCCTCGTAATCCACGAAATCTATGGAATTAATCAACATATAAAGAGTTTTTGCGAATTATTATCAAAGCAGGGTTTTGATGTGACCTGCCCCCATTTATTAGAGCGGGAGAAACCTTTTGAATACTTTCAGGAGGAAGCTGCTTATCGCCATTTTATGGAACAAACAGGTTTCGACAGAGCTGCCCAAAAAATTAAAGATTTATTATTAGAAGTTAAAGATGAATACGAAAAAATATATATCATTGGTTTTAGTATAGGGGCAACTGTTGCCTGGCTGTGCAGTGAGGAAGAATGTGTTGATGGAATAGTTGGATACTACGGTTCAAGGATTAGGGACTATTTAGAGTTAACGCCCCAGTGTCCTATAATGCTATTCTTTCCGCAAGAAGAGCAGTCTTTTAATGTTGATGAGTTACTATTAGACTTAGAAAAAAAGAATATTAAAGTACATAAATTCACAGGAAAACATGGATTCAGTGATCCGTATTCTTTCAGATATGATGCAAAATCAGAACAAGAAGCATTTAGCAGAGCGTTGGATTTTTTATTGCATATTGATTGAGGAATTATGATGCTAACCTTGAGTGTTATCACCAGGGAATTTTAATAAAAGTTTACAAGCACGTTCAATATTCTTCATACAAAAATGCTAATTTAGATTTAGCGGGGATAGCATGTGTGGCTATCATTGTATTTGGCGCAGGCGGAGCCAAATGCCTTTTTTGTTTTGCTTATTTTCAACTTATAAAATTTACTTTTTATTATGCAGCCTCCATAAAGGATGAAGTGGGAAATGTCTAATATTTTAAGGAGAAAAATTTTAACATCCATTCTTAGCAGTGTGTTATTTGCACTGATTTTTTCAGTGCTAACAGGCTTTGATATGAATGCTTTTCTTAATTTATATTATTTAAATTTTTTGTTTGTCGTTACCTATGGAGTAATTACTTCGATATTCAGTGACTGGTTGAGCAAGAAGATTTTCAATGCTAGCACAAATCGTGAAATTGCCTCTTTTTTATTCCATTGTCTATTTGGTTCAGTTTTAAAAGAACTTAGTCTTGTTTCTGCTGTCTCTTTTTTCATCATTGATCGTGTACTGACAAAGGCAGAAATAAGGTGGTGGTCAGTAAATACAGCATTATCCGTGATCGTGCTTATATTTATCATTGCTATTAATATTGATTTCCAATAACAAGTGCAAGAGCAGAAAAAACATTGAATTCCAGCTCTTTTTGGCGTGTTAAAGAGGCCATTTAATTTTGCCGGGAAAACTTAACTATTTACAAAAATTATCTCGAAATAATATAATGATCTAGTGATCTATGCTTAATCTTATTTTAAGAACGGGGGACCCAATATTTACAGCGGAGTTTCCGCTTGGGGTGAATCCTACTATGGAAGGGCTTACTGTTTCCGCAGTCCTAACCCGAAAGCTAACCTCGTCAGCGTTTAAGGAAACATAAGAGAATATGAAATAGTGTGAATTGACAAAACCCTCATTTTTGTCGATTTTCTTTTTTATCAGGATCTCATCTTTGTTTCCCTTGCCTGCGCAGCACGTATCAAACTAACAAGAAGGTAGGGTAATTGATGAAAAAAATTAAACTAAGTTTAGCCACTCAAATTTTCATCGGTCTTATTTTAGGGATCGCTGTTGGCGGTATTTTCTATGGAAGTGAAACGGCGCAAAGTGTCCTGCAGCCATTTGGCGATCTTTTTATCCGCTTAATTAAAATGATTGTTGTTCCCATAGTACTATCAACAATTATTGTTGCTATTGCTGGTGTTGGTGATTTGAAATCTGTCGGGAAGCTTGGCGGTAAATCATTGACTTACTTTATTGGCATGACTTTGGTTGCTATTGTGGTTGGCCTCATTGCAGGTAATGTTATTCAGCCTGGTGCCGGTTTGAATATGGACAGCCTGCAGCAGAGTGACATTTCAAGCTATGTCGAAACCAATAAAGAGCAGGAAGGCAAGTCGATAGCAGATACATTTTTGCATATCGTACCTACTAATCCTGTACAAGCCATGGTTGAAGGCGATATGCTGGCAATTATCTTCTTTGCCGTTGTATTTGGCCTTGGAATTGCAGCAATTGGGGATAAAGGAAAACCGGTACTGAGATTTTTCGAAGGTACGGCAAAGGCCATGTTCTATGTGACAAACCTATTTATGAAGTATGCACCAATTGGAGTATTTGCCTTAATAGGTGTAACGATTTCCAAGTATGGTTTTGCCTCATTAATTCCTTTGGGCAAGCTTGCACTTACTGTATATGGAGCCATGATCTTCTTTGTTCTTGTTGTGTTAGGGATAATGGCCAAAGTTGTCGGGTTCAGCATCTTTAAATTATTGAAGATGATTAAAGAAGAATTGATTTTGGCATTTTCAACTGCAAGTTCTGAAACGGTGCTTCCGAGAATCATGGACAAAATGGAGAAAGCGGGAAGCCCGAAACATATTTCGTCCTTCGTTATTCCAACAGGCTATTCTTTTAACCTGGACGGATCCGTTTTATATCAGGCCATTGCCTCTTTATTTATTGCACAGATGTTTGGGATAGAATTAAGCATAGGACAGCAAGTTACATTAATGTTAGTTCTGATGGTTACATCGAAAGGAATGGCGGGCGTGCCCGGCGTATCCTTTGTCGTGCTGCTGGCTACATTCAGCACAATTGGATTGCCTGCAGAAGGCCTTGCCTTTATTGCCGGCATCGACCGTATCCTTGATATGGGCCGAACAGCCGTTAACGTGGTGGGGAACTCACTTGCGGCTATTGTTATTGCTAAGTGGGAAGGTCAATTTAACCCTCCAGCAGAAGAAAGATTTGAACAAGCTTCATAATATATTGGAAAACACTAACAAATGGAAACGTATTTGTTAGTGTTTTTTTTGTTTCTTTGTGCCATTCCAAAAAGAGAGGAAGATGGAGCAGGTTCGGACAGAAAAATGTGGGAAAACCAGGTGAACGAGTCCGAAGGTGGAGCAAGTTCGGACAGAATAGCGGGAAACCAACGTGAGAGAGTCCAAAGGTGGCTTATGAATAGTTAATGCTGCTCCACTTTTATCAAATAGCCCTTAAGGTCATAATTATATTATAATGGAGTAAAAACTAGGAGGAGTTAACTTGGCAATGGGAAATATGGAGCTGTCACAAGAACAGCGTGAGGAACTGCTGGAATCTCTGAAAGTACGTTTTGAGAAAAACATGCACCGCCATGAAGGTGTGGAGTGGGCTGATGTACAAGCGAAGCTCGAGGCTAATCCTGAAAAACTGTGGTCGCTCAGTGAAATGGAAGCAACTGAAGGTGAACCGGATGTTGTCCGCCATGATAAAGAGACGGACGAATACATATTTTATGATTTTTCAGCTGAAAGTCCTAAAGGCAGGAGAAGTGTTTGTTACGACCGTGCAGCGCTGGAGGCACGGAAAAAACACAAGCCGGAAAACAGCGCTATGGATATGGCAGCGGCCATGGGCATTGAACTTTTAACAGAAGAGGAATACCGGGAGCTTCAGGAGCTTGAACATGTCGATAAGAAAACCTCGAGCTGGGTACAAACACCTGAGAATATCAGAAAACTTGGAGGGGCTATCTTTTGTGACCGCCGCTACGACACTGTTTTTATATATCACAATGGAGCCGATTCCTATTATGGGGCAAGGGGTTTCCGCGGCTCGCTGAGGGTTTAGATTCATTGCAGCAATTTTAGGGAGATGACTTCCTGAAGACTGCACTTTAACGAACATATTCTGTATTTCGCTGCCATTACGGCGGCTCTTTTTGTAAAAACGGGCAGTATAGTCGAATATAGCACCAAATATCTGAATAATACAATATAAAGGAAACCCATAAGAATGGGAGTGTCGTACTTGAAAATATTGGTCACTGGTTCCACAGGCCAACTAGGTTCAGCTTTGCTTAATCAACTAAAAGATTCTGGCTATAAAGTTAAATTAACTTCTAGGAGAAAACCTGATGGAATAGGACATTTCGAGTGGATTTATAGCGATTTATCGTCAAGTGAAGGAGTAGAAGAAGCAGTAAAAGATGCAGATGTAATCCTTCATGCAGCAACAAGCCCAATTAAAAATTCTAAAAGTGTAGAGGTTTCAGGCTTTAAGGAGTTATTAAAAAAAGCGCAGCACGTGAAACATTTTATTTATCCGTCAATTGTTGGGATTGATGAAATACCATTTAACTATTATAAGCTAAAATTAGAAGCAGAAGAATTGCTGAAAAAGAGCTCTATCCCTCATACAATCGTACGCGCCACTCAGTTCCACCATTTTATAGATAATTTATTTCTATCCAAACCCTTTCTTAAAAGATATATTGTCCCGGGAAAATTTAAGTGTCAAAGTGTAGATGCGGGTGAATTTGCTGATCATCTAATAGGTTTAGTGGATAAAGAACCACAAGGAAGAGCAGAGGATTTTGGCGGACCAGATGTTATGACATTAAGTGAAATGGCTGAACTGAAAATCAAACTAAATAATGAGCCAAATAAAGTTTTAAGCTTATCTCTAACTGGAAAACTATATAAATCCTTTTCTGATGGGAAAAATACCAATCCTGCTCGAAAAATGGGGGAAATCACATTCGGGGAATATCTAAGGAAAAAGATTGATTGTTAGGATCAGGTTGCAAAAAAAAGTGCAGGGGTGCATCCATACTGATTGAGGCGTTGATCCAGGAAGGGATTTAACGCTATTTTTGTGGAACTAGATAAGGAATCCAGTTTAAAAATTGCATAATAGAGGTAATCACCTATGATTTATTTTAGATTTTGTTTTTATCAATTCTTTTTATTTTCCATATTCTTTTTTATTAACATCAACCTTGATAAATATATCAGTAAACCATTTACTCGTGTTGATTTAATCGCCATATGTATAAGTGTGCCTATCCTAATCATTCTTTTTATCGCTGTAAGTAAGATATATAGACGATTCGAGGTTATTAGATTGCAAAATAAAATATTCATTTCAATACCTATTTTTATTATATCAGTCCTATGTGTAGGGTTTCTTGAGCAGTTGTTCTTCTAGAAATCAGCTGCCAATATGGCTGCTTTCTCTTTTAAGAGGTTTTTTAAAGAGAAAAATCTAAAGTGTTAAGTAACGGGTCAATTTTTGAATGGAAGGTGAAAAAATAAGATTTATTTTCATCATCGAATAAGAGTAAATATGGCTTTTCATTTTTGGGAATGATTATAATTACTTCATCAATCAAAGCATAAATCCATTTGTTTTCTACTCGATGAGACGGCTCTAAGGGTATTTTAATCATATAGCCTTTGTCTGGAATTGGTTTTAACTTTTTAACAACATTATCAATTTCTTTAATTATTATTTCAGCTTCTAATTGTATCTTAGGATTGGTTGTGACTGTTTTTGTTATCTCATTTTTTTCAATATCAAGAAGTTCAACATTCGAACTGCTTTGTGCATTTACTATGAATAGATTCATTAGCAAAAAAATGTGAATGAATGAAAGCAATATTTTATGAATCACAATTTTCACCTCGGTTGTTATTATCACCATCAATTATTAAGTTATGTATGAACTTAATATACCTTGGTTGAAAGAGGCAGCTTTTCCTTATTCAGCTAAAGGGGATTGGATTCCGATTCTATAATTATCATTCATTAAAGGAAATATCTGAGGCGATAGGAGCTGCAGAGGACAGTTTTATTTAAGCAAGCACTGCTGGTTCAAACATATTAAAAGGAAGGCATTTGATCCTTCCCTTTTAGTATGTTTCATACATTACTTTTCCTGTCTGGGATGTACCATAATCCCCTAATGACTTTACTTCCGACTGAAACTGCAGAAGGTAGAATTTCTTTCATAATGGATATTAACTGCTTTGTTTCAGCTGTTTTTAGAATGATGCTGTTCAAGCTCCCAGTAAAAGATATTAACGCCTTGCAGGCTGAATTTATCCAATCCAATGCGTTTGCCCGGTGTATCTGACACAATGTCCTGACCGCTGATAATCAGGGCGTTAGCAGGTATAATTAGTTATAATCAGATATAACAAATTGGGAAGGGAGATTCATAATGAAAAAGCAATACCTGTTATTTTTTTCGGTAATGGTCCTTTTTTTATCATTGGCTGGATGTTCAAATAATGACCAAACTAAAAATCCAGGAGAGGAGATGAAAGAAGTAACCGAAGAGAGAGTGGAATTGACTATTTCGGCAGCAGCAAGCCTGCGGGATGCCTTAACTGATATTGAAGCAAGCTTCGAAAAGGAACATCCGAAAGTGCTAGTAAACTTTAACTTTGGAGCATCAGGCTCACTTCAGCAGCAAATTTCACAGGGAGCACCTGCTGATCTTTTCTTTTCAGCAGCAGAGGATAAATTTGATGAATTAGTACAGGACGGGCTTATCGAGGAAAAGAATGGGATCGATTTAGTTGGGAATGAACTTGTACTAGTGGTGCCGAAAGATTCGGCACTGGGAATTAAATCATTTAATGATCTTGCTGAAGCTGATAAATTGTCAATCGGAACCCCTGAGTCTGTTCCTGCAGGGAAATATGCGAAGGCGTCTTTAGAAAATATAGGTATTTGGAAAAACATAGAAGAAAAAGTGGTGTATGCCAAAGATGTTCGGCAAGTGCTTACATATGTAGAGACGAATAATGTGGATGCTGGAATTGTTTATAAAACAGATGCGTTAATATCTGAAAAAGTTAATATTGTGGACACGGCAGATGAAAACACTCACGATGCCATTATTTATCCTTTAGGAGTGGTTAAGGGTACAAGGCATCCAAAGGAAGCCAAGTTATTCTATGATTATCTTCAAAATGAAAAATCAATGAGTATTTTTGAAGAGTATGGGTTTAAAGGCCTTAAATAAATGAAATGGCTGCTGATTGTTGTTCACCAGTTTTAGTGTTTGCCGGAAATATCCCAGGAAAAACCCTAAAGATTCCAACAGCTATTTATGCAGCTATTGACTCAGTCAATATGGAGATGGCCTGGTTATGGGAGGCGAGCATCATTGGGATATCGTTTATTAAGTTAGTTTGTCCAGAGAATAAAATCTTAAAATTCTTTTAAATTAGCAGGCATCCTTTTGCGGGATGTCTATTTTTATTGCAAAGGCTGGGATTTGCATAAAACATCAGGTACTGTACAAAAAGAGGCAAAAAAAGAACTGCCTATATTGGCAGCTAAAGTTTAAAACATAAGCACATTAAAATCGTGGTTATCCCGATATCAAATGACTCTCCTTTGATAAACACCCATCGGGTTACTCAACAATCTGTTCCCAAGTAATATTGAAAGCCAGCTTCCAAAAAATACTCAGGCAAATAATCGCAATCCCCAAATACAGATAGATTCCATATGGCAATAATGTGCTGGCGAAATGAAGGCCGGCAAATAAGGCTACAATCAGCATCAATCCGAATATTATGGCACTATTGCCGTTTTGATTGTACTCATCAAAAGACTCCGAAAAGGGCAGGGCTTTTTTAAGAACCATAAAACAAATGACCGCATATAGACAGGCACTGATAAATACAGCGACAAGATCAGGCAGGATTTTTGCCCCGAACAGGAAAAGAAATAGTGCACTTAGAAGCAAGAAAACTGGCAAATATAACTTAAAGATAAATGCCTTGATGGTACCGCTGAACACTGGCTTTAGCTGTTTGAGGGGGGCAACCCGGTAAATAAAGGCACCCTTATATTTCCCTGAGTACTTTAGAAGAATCATGATGGTCGGAATGATGATCAAGCTAAAGTAAATCGTTAAATAGGACTTGCTGTCAGATAGCTGTGCAAAATCTTCATGAAGAGTATTCATGATAAAAATAAACGGAATCACGATGGAAAAACCCAGAGACGGATAGGCTTTCAGCTTAAAATCCCGTTCATTTCTCATCATGCTGCCGGCAAATCTGAAAACTGCTCTTTCTTCAGGTGAGCGGCAAATGATACTGAGAAGGAATTGTCCCACTTTACTCTGTTTCGTTTCTTTGGCTTTTCCATGATTAGCAAGCTTTTGCAGGTTTTGCTCGAAGGTGCTGGTAAATTTCATATAAATCCAGATGGATAGGATCGGAACAATGAGTCCTAATGCTGAAAAGATGAGATAAAACGGCTGGAAGGTGCCCTTCATCAACATTTCGATATTTGCCCCAAACCACATTGGAAAGATGAACACCTGCCACCACTTTGGCTGAAGCGAGACCGTTAAGTCAATTAACTCAAAAGAGCGAATAAGCAATTGATAGCCAACCATGATCATAAGGGACAGCCCAATTTGGACATAGTTGATGATATCTTTTAATTTTTCCCCATCAAAAAATCGCAAAATCGATAAATAGATCAGTGCGGTTAAACCAACAACCAATAGGTCAATCAGGATGATGTTTACGGCAGCAATAAGGAAAAATAAGAGCCCATTTTTGATAAGTCCTACTATCAAGGGGATTCCCGCAAGCGCAATGGTAAGGAAAGAAAGATAAATCGTAACATGCACCATTTTTGCCGTGCTGATCGTTTTTCGGTCGACTGGCTTTGGGAACAGGATGTTACGATCACGAATATCCAGTAACACCGAAGAGAAATCGGAAATCATGGAGGTCATAACGAAAAAGGTGAAAATCCCATAAAAGAGGCTCATCTGGAAAAGGTAATTGTCCCCCATAAGCACAAATGGAATCAAAAACAGCCCAAACAATACGTAAATCCATAAAGATTTTATGTACTGATTGTTCTTTTCTTTGTTTTCTTTTTTTGCATTCTGCGAGAAAATGGTGGGTACACGCCGTCCATCCATCGTTAGCTTTACTTGCAGGAGTCTTCTCATTATCTTGTAATCTACGCCAAAGCTTCTGAAAATCCGCTCAAAACGATCCAATAGTTTAAGAGTGCGATAGTCCTGCATCCCTACATCTCCTTTACTACTGAAACAAATCTGGCACCCAGTTCCTTATGTTCACTGAATCCCGTAAGCTGGTTGAAAATCTGTTCGAGTGAACCTTCCGTATTTTGCTGCCTTAACTCTTCAAAGGTGCCATCTGCAGCAATTCTGCCATCATGGAGAAGAATAATGCGGCTGCTTATTTTTTCAACCACATCCATAATATGAGAAGAATAGAAGATCGTTTTTCCCTGTTCGGCAAGCTGCGCCATGATTTCTTTGAATATCATGACACTATTTGCATCCAGACCATTGATGGGTTCATCAAAAAACAGAATTTCCGGATTATGCAGTAAGCTCGAGATAATGAGGAGCTTTTGACGCATTCCTTTTGAATAAGAAGCTATCCTGGAATGGTAGACTTCTCCTATGCCGAATAGTTCCATCAGGCTTTTTGCCTTATCACTGGCGAGTTCCGAATCGAGGCCATACAATTCGCCAACAAAGGTTAAGTATTCCTGGCCGGTCAAATTATCATATACTTCAGCAATTTCCGGCACATATCCGATTTTCCTTTTATATTCATTATTTCCATCTGAAATATCCTGGCCAAAGATTTTGACTTGTCCTGAATAGTCATCTTCAATGCCAAGCATGATTTTAACAGTAGTGCTTTTCCCAGCGCCGTTCGGGCCGATATACCCGATGATTTCCCCGCTTTTCACCTGAAAGGATACACCATTCAGCACGGACTTCGGACCATAGTTCTTTCTCAAATTACTAATCTCTAATATAACTTCCTCCATCACCTAGACCCCATTTCAAAATTATTCCATTAATTCTAGTGTAACATTAGATTTGTTGATGACTAAAGGGGATTTGCGAATTCTTTTTTTCCTGCTTAGTGGATAAGGAATAGAAAGGTTGTTAAGTGAATGACCTTTAAAGATAATTAATCTGAAGGGACTTTGGTAATGGGAAATATTTAGGGGGATTAAATGTTGCAGAATCAGCAATGGAGCAAGGTAAAGAAAAGGTTAGATAGTTTTACATGTGATTCTCTGAAAGAAAGAGTGCAGTTTACAGTAACCAATTACAGAAGGGCTCACGATCAATTGGGGAGAGCTTTTATTACGGTTGATAAAAAGGAAGTCCTCAATATGTGTACCATTACTTCTGAGGCCGCTCTAAACAGAAGAACATATGAAATAAAAAGAGAGAAACAAATCCCTTATACCGATTGGAGCCAGGAATCAGTAGTTTGGAATGAAGCACATGAATGGGTATTAGACGAAGGGGTTTTTGCCCAGTACGACTTTTTTGATGCAGTAGAGGAATATTTTCAGAATTCTATTGAAGAATCATTAGAATCCAACAACATGCTGATTAAAATATTTGCCTTGATAGATAGGCGGGCGGGGAAAAGGACTTTAGAAAAAATGAAACAATCTATTCTTTGCGAGAAAGAAATTGTCCAGTTTTTTTATCAATTGCGATGTAAAGCTGAAGGGATAAGAATTCATGGTTAATGGAGCAGGAGGCAGCCTGGTAAGCTAATAGTCAGGTTAGTGGAAGCACATCGTTTGCTGCTTCCACTAATTAAGCTTACAAATTATCTTTATGATAGGGCGAATTCATTTCTTCGCTTACTGCACTGAAGGCATTCCCCTCAGGGTCAAAGAAATCAAACCCTTTCATGATCCCATAATCATGAATGTCTGTTGTTTCCACTCCATTTTGCTTCAACCGATCGTAAGCTTGCTGGATGTCATCTACTTCGAAATTATAATAGACGTTTTTATTTTTTCCTTTGACAGTAAATTCTGTTGGCTGGGGTTTTTCTGTTTTTATTAAAGCAAGACCTGTGGTGTCATTCTTAAAAACATAACCCACACCATGATCAGCCCCATTTTCCTGCCACTCATCTACCTTTGTTAGACCAAGGTTCTCTTCATACCATTTTTTAGATCTTTCCAAATCCGTAACCGGGATAAAAATACTGCCTACCTTAAACATGCAAAATCACACTCCTTATTTTTTGTTCCTATACAAACGATTATAATGAAACAAAAGTTACAAAATAATGAAAATTTTCTGGAGGGTATAATGATTACAGAATCTTTAACGATTGAGGAGATTTCTTTGAGACTATATAAATATTGTTTATCCTTAACATCCTCAGAATGGCTGGCCGAGGATTTAACCCAGGAAACACTGATTAAATTTATCAAAATAAAAGAAAAAGAGCCAGACCGGGTGATTAACATACCCTTTTTGTACACCATTGCCAAAAATATTTTTATTGATGGAAAGCGCAAGAAAAGTGAAATGCTGATGGATCCTCATAAGTTATTTGAGAAAAGTTGGGATTTTACGGAGTGGGACAGTTTATTAGAAATCTTAAATAGTACACTTCCACTCCGTCAGGCTATGCTAATAACGTTAAAAGATGTGTTCCAATATACTTCTGAAGAAATCGCCGCAATGCTGAGAGTCAGTAATGAATCCATTAAAACAGCCCTTCACCGAGCAAGAACTTCATTAAAGAAAAATAATTCTCCAGATACTAATAAACAGCCATGCAATGACAATTTAATAAATGAATTTTCATCAGCAGTTAAAAACCAGCAGCCTTTAAAGATATTTTATTATTATCGACTGCTGCAAACAGAAAATTTCAAGGTGATGACCAATAGGAAGAAGGGTTTCCATGCCATTTTTATAACAGATCCTGATGGGAATATTCTTCAGATATTTTCAAGATAGTGTATAGCTATAGAAGGTAAGGGGAGAGAAAAGTGATACCGAAATTAGAGACTAAAAGATTGAAGCTGAGAGAAATCTTAAAAGAAGATGCTGAGAGTATATACGCTTGTTTTTCTAATGACAATGTGACACGTTACTATGGGCAGGAAAAAATAGAAAAGATGGAACAAGCTGAAGCATTTGTTGACTTTTTTGCAAATAGCTACAGGGAGAAAAAAGGAATGCGCTGGGGAATTGAATTAAAAGGAAAGAGTGGAATAATCGGGACTGTTGGCTTCAATGCATTGTCTCATAAACATAAGCGTGCAGAAATAGGATATGAAATACATCCTGAACATTGGAGAAAAGGGTATACTTTCGAAGCTGTGTCGAAAGTTATTCAATATGGATTTGAAGAATTGGATCTTACTCGTATTGGGGCAGTTGTATTTATGGATAATGAGGCATCTAATAAATTGCTAACTAAAGCCGGGTTTCAAAAAGAGGGTATTCTAAGAGAGTATATGCAGCAAAATGGAGAAGCATACGATACCTATGTATATTCTATTCTAAAAGATAATAGGCAGGCTCTACATGATGAATTTATGTGAAAGATTCAAGAGCTGCCAGCCAGGTGTTTTTTCATTTTACACAAGCGGGGAAAAAGATTTTATAACATTTGAGGTGGCTTATAATGAACACTTACGCAGTTGAGGATTTACCGAGAAATAAAATAACAGAGTTTTTTAAGTTGCAATGGGGAAGCCCAGAAATGGTTACATCCAGTTGAATTTATGATTGTAGTACATTAGATGGTATTACTGTTGTAAATGAAGAAGGCAATATCATTGGCTTAATCACATACATAATTAAAGATAAGGAATGCGAAATTATATCATTAGATAGTATGGAAGAAGGTAAGGGGATAGGCACATCGTTAGATCAAGAAGTAGAAAATCTTGCAATAAAGAATAATTGCAAAATCCTTAAACTCATAGCAACAAACGATAATTTATTAGCATTAAAGTTTTATCAGAAACGAGGATTTATCCTGTCCAAAATTATTAATAATGCGGTGGAAAGAGCGAGAAGGTTAAAACCCGAGATACCCTTAATTGGAAATGATGGTATTCCGATCAGAGATGAAATTGAATTGGTAAAGGTATTGAATTAATGGGTGCTTATATACAAAATTAGCTGCGAATCGAGCAGCTTTTTTCTTTTTCAACTAACTGGGAATTTTTGTTCAAAAACGAATTATTTAAAAAATGTTAACCCTTCCCCATTACTGGGTACTATTCTTTTGCACCGACAGTCGAGATATCTCCAAATGAAAAACACAGACTTAAAATTCCTCTTAAATAGAACTTTAAATAATATATGGTACAATATATCATACCCCAGACGAGTATACTTTAATGTATAAGAAGGAGAGAGTTTATGCATAATTCTGAAGAAGAAAAGTTGACCCATAGGTCAACAAAAGAAAAGGATAAGTTAGTCACTCGATTAAAAAGGATTGAAGGGCAAGTACGCGGCATTCAAAATATGATTGAAAATGACCGGTATTGTGTAGATATCCTAACTCAAATATCTGCAATTAATTCAGCCATGAATAATGTTGGGCTTCATCTGCTGGAAAATCATACAAGACATTGTGTTTCAGATGCTGTTAAAGATGGTAATGGAGAAGAAGCGATTCAGGAATTAATGGATGTATTTAAACGATTTTCTAAGTCACAATAACAAAAGCCAGCACTCGATTGCTGGCTTTATTTTTTATATATTGACATACCCATCATGGGTATGGTAAGTTTAAAGCGTAATAAAAATTAATCACATAAACAAAAAAATGAAAGGGGTGGAATGATTGGCATATCTACTTTTGCTTTCTAAGGAATCCTGTTGTAGCAAGTCAAGAAAAAGGCACAGGTAATTATCCGAATATTTTACAGGAAAAGCTCATTAAAAGGATGAACAGAACAGAAGGGCAAATTAAAGGAATAAAAAATATGATGATTAAGCAAACTTATTGTGATAATATTTTGCATCAAATCACAGCTGCTCAGGCTGCATTAGATTCCGTTTAGAGAGTCATATAAACACGTGTGTCATTACAAGGTTGAAGAAGAAGATCCAGACATTGTGAAGGAGTTTTTAACGACCATTTCAAAAATTACTAAATAAAATTTTTTGTTTATTTTATACCCAGCGGAGGTATAGTATATATATCGACGATTAAGGAGGAATTTTTTATGGAACAAGTAACACTTAACGTTCAAGGAATGTCTTGTGGACATTGTGTCAATTCAATTGAAGGTAATGTAGGGAAGTTAAAGGGTGTTGAGTCTGTCAAGGTTCATCTTTCAGAGGGTAAGGTGGATGTGACATTTGATTCAAATACAGTAAGCTTGAACGAAATTACAGATGTTATTGAAGAACAAGGATATGATATCGAACAACCAGCCTAAGTTTATGTAGTTGTTAAATAAAAATGAAGCAGATCGTGCCCTTTTCAGCGCGATCTGTTTTCGGAAAAAAAACATACCCCACTGGAGTATGAGGACGATAGGAGTGAAAAATATGAGCCAGAAGGAAGCAACCCTTCAAATTGCTGGAATGACTTGTGCTGCTTGTGCAACAAGAATTGAAAAAGGATTGAAGAAAATCGATGGAGTCGAAGACGCCAACGTGAACTTTGCCCTTGAGAAAACAAACATCAAATATGATCCAGATAAAACTGGCACAGCAAAATTTAAGGAGAAAGTCGAATCTTTAGGGTATAACGTTGTAAGTGAGAAAGTGGAGTTTGATATTACAGGAATGACCTGTGCAGCCTGTGCCAATAAAATTGAAAAACGCTTAAATAAGCTGGATGGAGTTGAAAAAGCAGGGGTTAACTATGCAATAGAAACTGTTCTGGTTGAATATAATCCTGAGCAAGTTTCTATCCCTGAAATGAAAGAGGCAATTAAAAAGTTAGGCTATAACCTTGAACAAAAGAAAGAAAATGCAGGGGAACAGGTTGACCATCGACAAAAAGAGATAGGAAAGCAGCAAGGAAAGTTTCTTTTCTCTGCCATTTTATCATTCCCGCTATTGTGGGCAATGGTTAGTCATTTTGAATTTACGTCATTCATTTGGCTGCCCGACATGTTTATGAATCCTTGGGTACAGCTAGCCCTGGCGACACCAGTTCAATTTGTGGTTGGTAAACAGTTTTATGTTGGGGCCTATAAGGCGTTAAGAAACAAGAGTGCAAATATGGATGTGCTAGTTGCTCTTGGTACATCAGCTGCATATTTCTATAGTTTGTATCTAAGCTTTGCATCGATAGGCTCCGATGGCCACATGGTTGAGCTCTATTATGAAACGAGTGCTGTTCTTATTACCTTAATTCTATTAGGTAAACTGTTTGAAGCGAAGGCGAAAGGCCGCTCATCTGAGGCGATTAAGAAGTTAATGGGACTTCAGGCGAAAAATGCAACAGTGGTTCGTGATGGCCAAGAAATGTTTATCCCAATCCAAGAAGTTTTAGCAGGGGATATTGTTTATGTGAAACCTGGTGAAAAGGTACCGGTAGATGGTGAGATTGTGGAAGGAAGATCAGCCCTTGATGAATCAATGTTAACGGGTGAAAGTATTCCAATTGATAAAACGATTGGAGATAGCGTTATTGGTTCAACAATTAATAAAAATGGATTCTTGAAAATTAAAGCAACAAAGGTTGGAAAAGATACAACTTTAGCTCAAATCATTAAGGTAGTTGAAGAAGCCCAAGGCTCTAAAGCACCAATCCAGCGATTGGCAGACGTAATTTCAGGTATTTTTGTGCCGATTGTAGTTGGTATAGCGATTATTGCTTTCCTTGTGTGGTTTTTCTATATCAATCCCGGAGATTTTGCAGATGCTCTTGAAAAATTCATTGCGGTTCTAGTTATTGCTTGCCCTTGTGCCCTTGGTCTTGCAACACCGACTTCGATTATGGCCGGTTCAGGCCGTGCAGCTGAATTTGGGATTTTATTTAAAGGTGGGGAACACCTTGAAACAACACATCGTTTAGATACGATTATCCTGGATAAAACAGGGACAGTTACAAACGGTAAGCCATCCTTAACGGATGTCATTTTAGCGGAAGGAATAGATGAAAACGAATTTCTTACGCTGGTTGGCACAGCGGAAAGAAACTCTGAACATCCACTTGCAGAAGCCATTGTGGAAGGTATCAAAGAAAAAGGAATTAATCTTGGGTCATCGGAGGCATTTGAAGCTATCCCTGGTTTCGGTATCCAGTCAACGGTGAAAGGTAAGCAGTTATTAATCGGGACACGAAGACTCATGGCTAAATATAGTGTCAATGTTCAAGAAGTATTGTCCAAAATGGAAAACTTGGAGAAGCAAGGAAAGACAGCTATGTTAGTAGCAATTGATGGCAGCTATGCAGGTATGGTTGCCGTTGCTGATACCATTAAGGATACATCTAAAGAAGCCATTGCCCGCTTAAACAAAATGGGCTTAGAAGTAGTAATGATCACAGGGGATAATACCCAAACAGCAAAAGCTATTGCGGACCAAGTTGGAATTAAAAAAGTCATTGCGGAGGTTTTACCAGAAGGCAAGGCTGAAGAAGTAAAAAAGCTTCAGCAAGCTGGTAAAAAAGTGGCCATGGTTGGGGATGGAATCAACGATGCCCCTGCACTTGCGACAGCTGATATCGGTATGGCGATTGGTACAGGTACCGATGTGGCAATGGAAGCAGCCGACATCACCCTCATCCGAGGCGATTTATCGAGTATTGCAGATGCGATTTTCATGAGTAAGAAAACAATCACGAATATTAAACAAAATCTATTCTGGGCACTTGCCTATAACGTCATAGGAATTCCAATCGCAGCAGCTGGTTTCTTAGCTCCTTGGTTAGCGGGGGCAGCGATGGCGTTTAGTTCTGTATCGGTTGTTCTTAACGCACTAAGGCTTCAAAGGATTAAGTTAAAAGCTTAAGAAGGAGGGACCTATTTTGAAAAAAGGTATTTTGATTTGGACGCTTTCGGCTATCGTGTACCTTGGGGCAGTTATCGCAGGTTACAATGTGTATGCAAGTATAAATCCAAAAACTGAGGAACACGCTAGTCAAAAAACTACTAATCAAGAGGGAGAAAATATGAACCACGACCACGGGGACCATAGTACAAATGCTATTAGCGAAGTTACACCAAAAGTATCCTACGCTAACGGAGAAATCACCATTGAGCTAAAAGATAAAAATAACCATGTTCCGGAACTGGAAGTTTCCCATGAAAAATACATGCATTTTATTGTCGTAAGTTCAGACTTACAAGAGTACCATCATTTACATCCAAAGAAAATGGGAGATGGAATCTACAAACAGAAAGTAAGTTTAGAGGGTAATTCATATAAAGCTTTCGTTGATTTAAAACCAAAAGGTCTTCAATATTCAGTAATGCCTATTGAATTCCATGCTGGTGAATCGCATCATGAACACGGTAATAACGATCTCGCTGCCGATACGGATTTTACAAAGACAATTAATGGTAAAACGGTTGAATTAACTGCTGAATCCTTTGAGATCAACAAAGAGGTAACTCTTAATTTTGATTTGAAGGATGCAAAACCTGAGCCTCATTTAGGCGCCTTAGGCCATGTTGTTGTCTTGGATGAAGATGGAGAAAAATATATCCATGTTCACCCTGTGGCAGATGATAAAACAGTATTTGACACGAAATTTGATAAGCCGGGCATTTATAAGATTTGGGCTGAATTCAAATTTGAAGGACAAGTGAATGTCTACCCATTCGTTATAGAAGTTAAATAAACAAAAAGGAGAAGTGATTATTATGACAAAAGTTCAGCTTGAGCTTTATACAAGACCTACATGAACAGACTGCCAGGCGGGGAAAGAGTTTCTTTCCCAAAATAAAATATCCTATATTGAATACGATTTAACAAAACAACCGCATAAAGAGGAAGATTTAATTAAAATTACGGGTACTAGAATTGTTCCAGCTTTTGTGTTTAAAAATAAATCCTTATTAGGATGGATGAGTAAGCCTAAGGTCCTTATTGGGTTTGAACAAAATATAGGTGAAATAAAGAAGATACTAAACATATAAAATTAGCTATTTCCTGCAGCTAGATACTGAGAAGGTTATACTTTTAACCATTTATTATACTCTCCATTGGTAGGGTAAATAAAGGAGTGTAAAGGGGAGAAAAAAATGGAGAATGATTCAAAAAAAATAAAACTAGCTATAAACGGAGGAATTGGATTTGGTGCAAAACTCTCCTCTAAACAACTGTTGATGATTTCAAAGTATATGGATGAAGATGAAGAACTTGAGTTAACAACTTTTCAACAACTCTATATAGAGATTCCAGAAAATAAAAAGGAAGAGATTATAGCGGAATTCCAGCATGTCGGATTAGCATGTTATCCAGTTGGATCCTTTGTTAAAAGCTTGAGGACCTGTAATTTTTGCAAAGGGGAAGAGGAAGAGGGAATGCCAGTAGCAAAAGAGATAAATCGCCGTATAGCCGGCAAGCCTGTTCCCTTTACCTTAAAGGTTGCGTATACTGGCTGCCCTATTGGCTGCGGTGAGCCCCTGTTAAGCGATATAGGTATTATGAAAATTAGAGAGCATTACAATTTATATGTTGGAGGCAAAGCAAAAGGCAAAGACGCTGAGGTTGGTTCCTTGTTGGTGGAGAATCTTACGCCAGAAGAACTGTACGCTGTTGTAGAAAAGATTATATCTGTCTACTCACAAATGGGTAAAAAGCGGGAGACATTCTATAAATTTTTGAAACGGATTGGCAGAGGTCAATTAATCAGTTAATAAAAACTGAAATATAGCTGCCAATTAACCTAACAGGAATTTTCATTCAATCTCTATAGTGATGAAAGATTAAAAGTATCCTTCTTTTGCTCAAGGTGGAATTTCTTTTGGAGAAGAGTACCCCTTTGTATTTCAATTAAGTTCTGATGAAAAGGCCCATTTCAACATTGCAGATAGCGGCAGTTTCTATTTTTTCTACAATCAAGATAAACACGACTGGATTGTGTACTGTGATTTTTATTAGACCTTTTTTAGTTAAAAAGAAAGCCGCCTGTATTTAAGACAGGCGGCTTTCTGTCAGCTATTAATCTCTATTTTATCTTCTTTATGAATATCTTCTGTTCCGGCTTCCAGTGCAGTCTTGTAGTATAAGCATTTATGCTCGATGACTTCCATTGTTTTTCTTAGTTCTTCCATTTGTGCTTCTACATTTGCTTTTCGCTCCAGAAACATGTCATATCTTTGCTGCAGTGTGGCATCCCCTTCAGAACACCAGTCTATGAAATTTTTAATTTCCTTAATAGGCATCCCGGTGGCTTTCAGGCATTCTATTACTTTTAGAGCGCTAAGGTCGGATTCTTTAAATAAGCGGTTTCCCCTGGGAGTCCGTTCTACAAAAGGCATCAGACCTTCCTTATCGTAGTAGCGGAGGGTATATACTGTCAGATTCAATTCCTTTGCCACTTCACTGATCGTGTATGTCTTCATTATTTATCTCCTAATCTTAGATATAGACCTAATCTTAGATATAGACCTAGAGTTAACTATAAGGTATGACGTGAGATTACCATGGTATTTTGTAAATGTCAAAGTCACTTTATTGAGCATGAAAAAAAATTGAATTTATCGCTTGACCTAGAGTTAACTATAAGCCTTAACATGGTTGTGAAAAGAGAAAATGATGAAAATTTAAATGAGTTTTTTTAAAATCCATCATTCTCTTAAAAAAATTCAGGAGGTTTTATTCATGATAACTGCTAAAGCGAGGGCCGTTGACGGTCCGGACAAGCCGTTTAGAGCGGCTGAAATTAAACGGCGAGATCTGGATTTGCATGATGTTCTGATTGAAATTAAATATGCCGGCATTTGCCATTCTGACATTCATACTGCTCATGGGGAGTGGGGGCCTGTGAACTATCCGCTCGTACCCGGGCATGAGATTGCAG
The DNA here is from genome assembly GCF_051353635.1 of Cytobacillus sp. BC1816. Lineage (NCBI taxonomy): Bacteria > Bacillati > Bacillota > Bacilli > Caryophanales > Bacillaceae > Cytobacillus > Cytobacillus sp. BC1816. Next base: position 645,386 of record NZ_CP195611.1, read on the forward strand.
GAATTGTTGCGGAAGTAGGAGCTGAGGTGACAAAGTACAAGGCTGGAGACCGGGTAGGAGTCGGATGTATGGTTGACTCCTGCGGTGAGTGTGAAAACTGCCGTAAAGGAGAAGAACAATACTGCCTCAAAGGAAATATCCAAACATATGCGGGTGTAGACAAATACGGCGAGCCTACTCAAGGCGGCTATTCTACGCACATTGTAGTACAGGAAGAGTTCGTACTCAGAATCCCTGATAGCATTGAGCTTGACGCGGCAGCCCCGCTGCTTTGTGCGGGAATTACCACTTATTCGCCGCTAAATCATTGGGAAGCTGGGCCGGGCAAGAAAGTAGCGGTTGTCGGTATGGGCGGCCTTGGCCATATGGCTGTCAAAATTGCACATGCCATGGGTGCAGAAGTGACAGTCCTTTCGCAAACATTGAATAAAAAAGAAGACGGCCTGCAATTCGGAGCAGACCATTATTTTGCCACAAGCGACCCGGAAACTTTCAAAAAACTTGCCGGAACGTTTGACTTAATTATTAACACGGTAAGTGCGAAAATCGACATAGATGCTTACTTCTCACTGCTCACGCTTGATGGAACATTGGTTAACGTGGGTGCTCCTGCAGAGCCATTGTCTGTCAATGTATTCTCACTCATCGGCCATCGCCGTTCCTTTGCGGGTTCAATGATTGGAGGCATACGTGAGACTCAGGAAATGCTGGATTTCTGTGCAAAACATAATATCATTCCAAAGATTGAAGTCATTACAGCTGATCAAATAGATGATGCTTACGAACGAGTATTAGCATCAGATGTGAAGTATCGATTTGTGATTGATATCAGCACTATGTAAATGGTTCAAAGATGTCCTGAAAGCCTGGCTTTTGGGACATTCTATTTTTAACTTAGATTTTTTATGGGCATACAAAGAAAGGTGGTTAAAAAAATGAACATGGAAGATTTTATAGATTTCTGCCGAAAGGGAAATCCCATTTCAGGTGAGGACAAAGAATTGCATGGGCTACTAATTCAATGCAGTTATGAAGCTCAAAGGATCACTATGGAATTGAATACCTCGTTTCATTCAAAAGAGGAAATAGCAGAGATATTCAGTGAACTGACAGGAAGCCAAGTTGATTCTTCCTTTATGTGTTTTCCGCCATTTTATACAGACTTCGGCAAGAATATCACGATTGGCAAGAACGTGTTTTTTAACACAGGATGTTCCTTCCAGGACAGGGGCGGAATTCGGATCGGAGACGGAGCCATGATCGGTATGAATGTCACGATTGCTACACTGAATCACGGGTTATCCTTAGAAACAAGAAACACAACATACCCGTCACCAGTTATCATTGGCAAAAACGTCTGGATTGGTTCAAACGCAACCATCCTGCCTGGTGTGACGATTGGTGAAAACTCAGTGGTTGCAGCAGGAGCCGTTGTCACTAAGGATGTTCCTGAAAATACTGTTGCTGCAGGAGTTCCTGCGAAAGTTGTGAAGAGGATTAATGCTGGTTTAGAGTGATTATAGTGTTATTAAAACTTTCTCCCATAGATACAGCTCTTGTTCTGCTTCCTCTGCAATAATATACTATAAGCCGCTTAATCCTAAGATGTATATTTATGTGAGAATACCCTGAAAGGAGTTTCATTCATGAATATTACATCTTTTTTATTATATTGTTTTATCGTTACGTTTACGCCAGGTCCAACGAATATCGTCATATTATCCACTGTCCATAATATTGGGACAAAGAAGGCGATGGAATATACCTATGGTGCTACCATTGCATTTGGTCTGCTGCTTATGATTTCAGCTATGCTGAATACGATCCTTATGGAGGTCATACCAAAGATTTTAATGGTTATGCAGTTAATCGGAAGCTTTTATATATTCTATCTGGCTTATCAAATATTCAAAGCGGATACTTCAAAGCAAGCTGTAAACCAAAATGGGACCTTTATGTCAGGCTTCCTGATGCAGTTTTTAAATCCAAAGGTTGTTTTATTTACAATGACAGTCATTCCCAGCTTCATCATGCCGTATTATACGGAAGTGCCTGCTGTGGCAATGAGTGTTCTCGTCATTACGTTTATTGGATTTTTAGCATTCATTACATGGGTTCTTTGCGGTACCATTTTCAAGGCGTTTTTACTGAAGCATGATAGGATTGTAAATATAGTAATGGCCATATTTTTAGCTTATTCCGGTGTGATGATCTGGATGTAGGTATGCTGTTAAGGAGTGAATCCAATGGACAAATTTATCTATAAAAAATCGGCAGGCATTACTGCGTTGTCAGCAAGTATTTCTGAATTTGCGTATAAAAGGCATGCTCACGCGGAATATGCAATAGGTGTGACCCTGCGCGGCATTCAGCACTATACCCTGGATGGCGGTCTGCAATTATCCTATCCAAATGGCGTTATGCTCTTTAATCCGGAACAGGCACATGACGGAATGGCGCATGATGAGACTGGCCTTGACTATGTAATGTTATATATTGACCCCCAGTTGATTTCAGAGGTTAGCGGGACAAAGGATATCGTCCGTTTTTCAAATCCCGTGGTGTATGATGAACGGCTTGAACAAAAAATATTGAGTCTTTCTCATGCCATTTTAAGCGAAAAAGATGAAGCTTTTTGCGGTGAATTACTAATATCCCTCACAGATTATCTCAATCAAACCAAACTTTCATCATACGATAAGAAAGATAATGCTCTAATTAGAAAAGCGAAGGATATGGTTCATGGGAGCTTGGAGAATGTGCTTAAACTTGACGACATATGTAAGGAGCTGAATCTATCAAAATACCAGTTTATCAGATTATTTAAAGCTCATACCGGAATTTCACCATATCAGTATTTTCTCAACTGCAAGATTGAACGAGCCAAGCAGGTAATAGAAAAAAATAAAGACATCTATGCCGCTGTTAGTGAATGTGGTTTTGTTGATTTAACTCACTTAAATAAGCATTTTAAAAGCGTATATGGGACTACAGCATTTGAATATATGTCACATTTAAATTGAGAGGCTGAAATGTAAGGGGCAGCTTTGGATATTAGTTGAATACTATCCATAACCATTGTAATATTCAGTTGTTAATTGATACCTTCGGGAGGGAGATTGGTATGCCATTAAAAGTAGGGGACATAATTACATTTGAACGGACTTTTACAAAAAGGGATGTTGAATTATTTACAGAGATATCAGGTGATGAAGGAATTCATCATATAACCCCGGATGAACAGGGGAGGCTTGTGGTTCAAGGGTTATTAACGGCCACTCTTCCAACCAAAGTGGGCGGAGACGCAAACGTGTTGGCCCGTACGATGAATTTTGAGTTTTTGAGACCTGTTTTTACAGGAGATACTATCAGCTGTGAAGTAACCATCGATAAATATGAAGAGCAAGATCGTAATAGAATGGCTATTGCGGCCACTTTCCTTTGTACGAATCAGAATGAGAAACAAGTACTAAGAGGGAATTTTGCGGGTGTAATATTATCTTAAATAGTACTTATATTAAGCAGCTGCCAGCAAGGCGGCTTTTTCTTTTTGGACTAAAGAATATAAAAATTGAAAAATATGGAACCTCCGGCAATGAAATCCGTAATAGTAATAAAGAAAGGTACAAGGGGGATTTACATGATCTGGTTACTCCTGCTTGCAGTGGTTATCTGGATTATTTTATTTTTGCGCAAAAAGCTCTCATTTAAATTTGGATTATCTCCAAAATCATTAGACATAAAACCGATTAAAGGATTAAAAAAGCTAAGTGATCACCTGGAGAGGTCTCTTAGTAAAAGTTATATGGGAAACGTAGAAGAGAGGGTAATGAAAGAAATTAAGCTAAAAGAAAATGAGTACAGCTGGCGTCTGCTGGATTTAAAAAGCTACTTTATTTTGACTTCTCTTTTAAAAGAGTCCCCGATGTTCAGTGGAAAAGTAGATGATCTGTGGCATCAGATGCTCATGTTTACCCGTGAGTATGATGATTTTTCAAAAGAATACTTAGGAAGCACTCTCCATCATAGTCCGAATTTAAAAAAGTCGCCTGAACCTGATTTGCGCGGATTTTTTGATTGGGTGTATGGTGAGCTCTTTTTCATAAGAAATGAAAATATCCATCTTTATAAGGGATTTTACAGATTCCCTGTACCTCCAAATATAATTGATGAATTTAAACGTTTGCCGGAAAATGAACTAGTAGAGCTTTATTTTAAGAGTGATAGCAAATATATGGCTACTGTGCTCTCACTTATATCTGCCATGAAAAAAACAGCAAAACTATAACGCAATGCTCGTTCCTTTCATCTCTGTTTCCTATTATCATTATGATGATTTTTCCAGTTACATGAAAATCAGCAGCAAGCTTTCATCAAGTTGTACAAGCTGCGGATCGGGCAGCTCCTGCAGTTCCTGCTCATCATGCAGTTCCTGTTCAAGCTGCGGCGGGGGCGGAGATTAATAAAAAGAGAGCCGAGCTGGTCGAAAGGCTAAGACCGGCTCAGCTGCCGGTAAACATTGATTGGGGGAACACCCCTCACACAAATGAGGGGGATAACTTATTTATCTTGAGCAAGCTCTTTTCTATTGGGAGCAAGCGGCGGCTGTTCAAACCACTTGTTTTTCACCATAATACTGAACCATTTCCTGGTGATTCCTAATGTTTTTAGAATGGCTTTTTCATAAGCAACGGCCAGGTCTGTCCGCATGGATCCGGCTAGGCCTGTCCCGTAATATACTTGAGCAGTTTGAGCCAGAAAACCCATATGGTACAACATTAATTTATCTGAGAAAGGAGAGTCTTTTGATGTGGTAATCTCCGATTCCAGCGACATTGGGACTGGCAAATTATCTTTATACATAATTTTTGAAAGGGCTTGCAGATTTTCATCAGCGGCTTTTTCTAATTCCTCAAAAAACTTCCTTATATCTTTCGATTCTGTGACTTGACTGAATCCGATGGAAAGGGCTTTTGCCATAATCCCCTTTTTTATGTTAAGAGATATACTGATTATTTCTGTAGAAGATAAAACTCTCCCTTTTCCGAAAAATCCATCAGTAAAATCTTTTGCAGTAATAAGTTCAGGGCTTTCGGCAGGGTAAAAATAGGGATCTCTCTGAAAAACTCCTTTTTTCAGCAGCAGCTCAATGGTTAAATCGTACATGCTTTTTGCATCATCAACACATGAATTATAAAACTCCCTTATATCCTTTCTGACCGAAACACTTAAAGCGGTAGTATGACCCAACAAACCATGTATAGTCATAATATGTAAATAATTTAAGCAGAATGTGTCTGAAAACAATCTCTCTGCACTTTTATTGAGGTCGGACTCTGTAAACCCAATGGGCACTGGAAATCCATCCCTCTCAATGAAGGAAACAAGCTGCTTCTTTTGCTTTTCCCCTGTCTTAATGGCGATTTCAAAGACTTGTTTTGTTTCTTCGTCTTCTATAATAGAAATCATATACCTATTTACGATCTCGGTCATTGTTCCGTTTACATACTCCCCCCATAGTGTTCCTATTTCGGAAGATGTAAGCTTTAAATTATCATTTTCCAATTGTTCTCACCTCTTCTGTATTTTTTACTCATACAGCATGAGGTATGCATTCCATTGGCCTTAAACCTTTAAGATTAATTGTGCAGCTTCTGGTACTTACCGTCGACATTGATACGGCACTGCAATTATGCAACATTTAAGTTGCTTGTGTTGACAGGTAACCATTAGGTTGCTTATAATCATAATATGAATTGGGACAAAGACGCTATATTCAAAGCACTTGGTGATTCGACTCGGCGGCTTATATTGGACGAACTGTCTGAACGTAAAGAGATGACGCTATATGAATTAACGGCTCGTCTCATTATGAAGCACGGTCTTTCCATTTCGAGGCAGGCAATAGCTAAACACCTTTCTGTTTTGGAAGAAGCAGAGCTCATAAAATCCGAACGAAAGGGAAAATATCGTGTAATTATTTTCAATAACCAGCCACTTAAAAATTTGCTGAAAGGATGGCTAGAGTAATTTACTAAAAGCAGAATAGGAATTCTAACAAATATGCGGGCTGGTTTTGCTGGCACCCAGATTGTTAGTACAGAATCATGCGCTATATATATCAAAGGAGGCAAAAACATGATGAAAGTAATTGTCACCAGTATCTTCGTCCAGGATCAAGATAAGGCATTGAAATTTTATACAGAAACGCTGGGGTTTGCAAAAAAGCATGACATTCCAGTCGGAGAACACAGGTGGATCGCCCTTGTTTCTCCCGAAGATCAAGACGGTACGGAGCTATTGCTGGAACCGAACGTACATCCGGCCGCCAAAGAATACCAAAAGAAGATATTTGCAGAAGGAATTCCGGCAACCATGTTTGGCGTTGCTGATGTACACGAAGAATATAACCGATTAATAAAACATGGAGTGATATTTACTATTGAGCCGACCGTAATGGGTGATGTCACACTGGCTGTATTCAATGATACATGCGGCAACCTTATTCAAATAGTGCAGAACTAGCCTGAAATAAGGGCCTTTATGGAGGTCCTATTTTCTCATTGTGCTGCGTAATATATACTCAGACAAAATAGAACCCATTATTTCAAATTAATGGATTATACAGGGCCGAACGTTGTGATTCTGCTTTCTATACACGAATAATGTCAATTCCTCTCGAATTCTTTTATGTAAAAAGAAATTGGGGAGGATTTTTTATGTTAAAGAGATTTAGAAACATGCTGATGGTTCTTGCTGCTGGAGTTCTTATGCTTGCCGCTCCTTCATATACAGAAGCAGCGCTTGGGGAACGGACACTTGCCAATGGATCATCAGGGTCAGATGTGGCCGAATTGCAGGATTACCTGATGACAAAAGGGGTTTTCCCGTACCATACGTCGACAGGATACTATGGATCTATCACGGTGGAAGCCGTCAAGGATTTTCAGCGTAAGCGCAATCTGAAGGTTGATGGAATTGCAGGAAAGCAAACAGGCCATGCGTTAAAAGTGCTGAGATATGGAGACATTGGGAAGCAAGTCATCCAAATTCAATATCAACTGAAACAAACAGGTCACTATAAATCTAATTTAGATGGTATTTATGGAAATGGCACAGTGAGCGCCGTCAAGAGCTTTCAAAAACAGCAAGGACTGACTGCAGACGGAATTGCCGGCCCTAGAACAAGAGCAGAGCTGGATCGAAAGGCCAAGCCTGGTTCAGCTGCCGGTAAAACATTGACTGTGGAAAGCACAGCGTACACGGCAGATTGTGAGGGCTGTTCAGGTGTGACACGGATGGGTCTGGATTTAAATAAGTACCCTGATGCGAAAGTGATTGCTGTCGATCCCAGTGTCATTCCGCTTGGCTCCATTGTAAAAGTAGAAGGCTATGGAGTTGCGATAGCAGCGGACATAGGCGGCGGCATAAATGGAAGTTCAATCGATGTGTTCATTCCTAACCGCAGTGATGCCCTTCAATGGGGGCGAAAAAGCGTGCGTGTGGAAGTAATCGAATAAGTATGAGCTGGCCCGCACAATCATGCGGGGCAGCTTTTTTTGTTTTGGAATACCTAAAGAGAGGAAGGCAAATACATATAAAGCAGTATAGAATTTCATCCATATTGTGGACGGAATATGGATCTGTTACTGGTATATTGATGCTAAGAACATGATGGACAGGGGTGAAAAAATGATTAAAGGACTGTACGAAGCACATTTGCCGGTAAGTAATATCAGCAGGTCAATTGAGTTTTACAGGGGCTTGGGATTGGAATTAGCAATAAATTATGAAAAAACTGCATTTTTTTGGATCGTTAAGAATGAAAGCTGGCTTGGGTTATGGGAATGTGACCAGGCACATATTACTTATCATCCGTCCATCAGACATATTGCTTTTAGAGTAGATTTAGAAGATCTAAAGAATGCCAAAACGTGGCTCGAAAAGCGCGGCATCGAAATGCGTGAAGAATTCGGCTTTAAACCTCTTGAACCCATTATAATGCCAGACCAGACACATGCTATGGTCTATTTTCATGACCCAGATGGAAATTCATTGGAGTTTATCTGTAAATTATCATCTGAGCCTGAAGATAAACCAAAGATGTATTTAAGTGATTGGGAGAAGTATTTGAAGAATAAAAACTAAATTTTTTCTTAGTTCAACGAAATGGGCAGGTTGTGGAACAAGGGTTATAATTAAAGAAACAGTTTCATTGAAAACTTGTATAAAAAGGGTGCGTATCATGCCGATTAATTCTTTTGAAAACTATCCTATGACCTGGAAGCCATCCATTGATAAAACAGAAAAGCCCATTTATCAAGCACTGGCAGGGCAATTGGAACAGGATATTCTAAATGGAGTGTTATTACCCGGAACGAAACTTCCTCCACAGCGGGAATTGGCCGATTATTTAGATTTAAATTTGAGCACCATTTCAAAAGCATTTAAAGTTTGTGAGTTAAAGGGGTTGTTAAGTGCAACGGTTGGAAGCGGCACATTTGTGTCCTATGATGCTCTATCGAATGCGTATTTACTTGAAGATACAAAGCCGAAGCACTTAATTGAAATGGGGGCAACACTTCCGGATAATGCTTCTTTCGAGCCGCTGATGCTACAGCTGAAAAGTATGCTGCAGGAGACAGATTATGAAAAATGGTTTGGTTATGGCCGGGGAGGCGAAAGCCATTGGCAAAAGGATGCAGCGGTAAAGCTAATCCGCAGGGGCGGGTTAGAAACAACCGTTGATCACATTTTATTTGCAAATGGCGGTCAAAATGCTATTGCTGCTGCATTGGCAAGTCTTTGTAAGCCGGGAGAGCGCATTGGAGTTGACCAGCATACATACCCTGGCTTAAAAACGGCTGCAGCAATGCTTAGTGTGCAGCTGGTGCCAATAAAAACAGAGAACTATGAAATGTGTCCAGCATCTTTTGAATATGCATGTAAAACTGAAAATATTAAAGGCATTTACTTGATTCCGGATTATCATAATCCGACAGCTTCCTTTATGTCGGTTGAGAATCGAAAAATGATCGCAGCTATTGCCAAAAAGTATAATCAGTTCATTATCGAAGATGCGTCATACCATCTTCTCAGCAATGAACCACTGCCGGCAGTCGCATCATTTGCACCAGAACAGGTCATCTATATTGCAAGTTTATCCAAATCGTTTGCACCGGGTCTGCGGATGGCCTATGCTGCAGTGCCCAGTCAATTCAAGGAGCCAATTTCAAGGGCACTTTATAATTTAAATGTATCCGTTTCTCCTTTACTGGCAGAACTGGCAGCGCGTACAATTGTATCCAATCTATTTGAAGCCTTAATTGAAGGCCATCAGGAGCAGACGATTCGCAGAAACCAGCTCGTAAACAGATATCTGGCAGGCTTTACGTGCTTAGGTGCTGAAACAGGCATCTTTCGCTGGCTGCTATTGCCAGGCAAGATTACAGGGGCAGAATTTGAAGCGTTAGCTAAACAGCAAGGAGTACAGGTATTTGCAGCAGAACGGTTTGTAGTTGGAAACAGTTGTCCGGAGAGGGCCGTAAGAGTTTCTGTTTGTGCCCCGGAAACGCTTGAAGATCTTGAGAGAGGATTGATTATCCTTAAACGTCTGTTAGACAGTCTTATCTAATATTGTTTGCCATACAATTATAATATTGTATGGCTTTTTTGCTCGTGTTAAGATGATTTAAATCTAGTTGGAATATTATGAAAATAGAACTTTCTAGAAAGGAGGTTAGATGTTGCTGTTTAAAAATAGTGAAAAAGTGTTAGACTCCCATTCTGCCTGGCTGCAAAGCTGCATCAATTCTTCTGAAAAACAGCAGCAACTATACAAAAGAACATTAATTGTCATTGTCATATCCCAGATTTTTGGCGGAGCAGGACTTGCAGCCGGGATAACAGTAGGGGCACTTCTAGCTCAAAATATGCTGGGTACAGATAGTGTTACGGGAATTCCGACGGCATTGTTTACTTTAGGGTCAGCGGGGGCTGCGCTGCTGGTGGGGCGGCTTTCCCAGCGGTTTGGACGCCGTCCTGGACTTGCGGCAGGATTTTTGGCTGGAGGCATCGGTGCCATTGGAGTAGTGGTTTCATCTTTAACTAACAGCATTCTGCTATTATTTATTTCACTGCTCATCTACGGGGCTGGAACGGCTACAAACTTACAGGCGCGCTACGCTGGAACAGACCTGGCAAACCCGGCACAAAGGGCAAAGGCTATTAGCATGGCCATGGTTTCCACTACGTTCGGTGCTGTCGCCGGCCCAAATCTTGTGGATGTAATGGGGGAGTTTGCCATATCCATAGGAATTCCTGCTTTAGCGGGTCCATTTATATTAGCTGCTGCAGCGTATATACTTGCTGGATTGGTTCTATTTATGTTCCTTCGTCCTGATCCATTTATTGTGGCAAAAGCAATATCAGATGAACAAAGTAAAACCAGCCATTTAGAGAAAAATTTGAATTTGGCATCGATAAACAGGCGAGGTATTTTTGCAGGAGCTGCCGTAATGGTTTTAACTCAATTTGTGATGATGGCCATTATGACGATGACACCCATACATATGGGACACCATGGACATGCTTTGAATAAAGTGGGGCTTGTCATTGGATTTCATATAGGTGCGATGTTTTTGCCTTCGTTAGTAACTGGTTTCCTTGTTGACAAAATTGGCCGTGCTGTTATGGTTATTGCTTCAGCTATTACCCTGCTTGCCTCTGGCATTCTGGCTGCAGCCGGACCTGCTGATTCAATGGCCGCACTCAATATAGCCCTTGTTTTACTCGGGCTTGGCTGGAATTTTGGCTTAATTAGCGGCACCGCCATTCTTGTAGATTCAACTCACGCTTCTACTCGGGCTAAAACGCAGGGTTCTATCGATGTATGGATTGCTTTATCAGGAGCATTAGGAGGAGGTGTATCCGGAATAGTTGTAGCATACTCCAGCTATGCAGCCCTTTCAATTTCTGGTGCTGCCCTTTCATTACTGCTGATCCCCCTCGTTTTTTGGGCAGGTATCCATCAAAAAGAGAAAAGTATAAGCATAAGTGACTGAATTTTCTGTATGATAATTAACTCCAAAAAATTAAAAAGGAATGTTTATAAATGGAACATAAATTTGCTGAGAGAGCTCGCTTTGTAACATCTTCTGAGACACGTGAAATATTAAAAATAACAGAAAGACCAGAAGTAATCTCTTTTGCGGGAGGACTGCCAGCCCCGGAGCTGTTTCCTATAGACCCTCTAAAGGATGCATGCAATGCTGTATTGAATGAAGATGGTGTGGCTGCCCTTCAATATAGTACAACTGAAGGCTATATTCCTTTTAGAGAAGCTATTTGTCAGAGAATGAAAATGGCTGGGATTGACTCCAGCTTTGAAAATGTTCTTATTACATCCGGATCCCAGCAGGCAATCGACCTTACGGGAAGATTATTTATCAATGAGGGAGATGCGATTATTTGTGAAAGCCCGACCTATCTTGCCGCCATTAATGTATTCAAGTCATATAAGGCCCAATTTATTGAAGTAGCAATGGATGAAGATGGAATGTTGATGGAAGAGCTGGAGAAAAGGCTGCAAGAGCATCCCCATGCAAAATTTATTTATACGATCCCTGATTTCCAAAACCCTACTGGCCGCACCTTAAAACTTGAAAGGCGAAAAAGAATGATTGAGCTTGCTAATCAATATGATGTGCTGATTGTAGAGGATAATCCCTACGGTGCTGTAAGATTTGCCGGAGAGGAAATCCCTCCAGTAAAACATTTTGACACAGAAGGCAGAGTCATTTATTTAAGCACTTTCTCGAAGATTTTCGCTCCCGGTCTTCGGCTTGGCTGGATTTGTGCAGACCCATTTTTTATTGATAAGTATGTTGCTTTTAAGCAAACAGCTGACTTGCACACTGATAGCTTTGCTCAAAGAATTACGGCAAAGTATATGGAACTTTACGATATCGAAGAGCACATTCATAAAATAAAAGCTGTTTATAAAGAAAGGTGCACAGCAATGTTATCCTGCATTGAAGAATTTTTCCCCAATAATATATCTTACAGTAAGCCGGAAGGCGGATTATTTATTTGGATTGAGCTTCCAGAGGGCATTGATTCAGCGCATATATTTACAGAGTGCCTGAATAACAATGTTGCTTGTGTACCTGGCGCTCCCTTTTTTCCAAATGGAACACAAACAAATACATTGCGTTTAAATTACTCCAATATGTCTAAAAAGAAAATTGTTGAAGGGGTTAAGCGTATGGGAGAAGTATTGCACCGGGAATTACAAAAAGATTCAATGCTGACTGTCTGACGGAAAGAAGATGTTGTGCCCCAATTTGGTTTAGTTTAATATCTGCAAGACGAAATAATACTCTATAACCAGCAGTCAATCTAAACTCACACTACGAAAGAGGTTTTTGGAAAATGTCGGAATAACCAAATGTTCCTCACCCAATAACCTGGCCATCATTAGAGGTAAGGTGCCGAGTATATTGTTAAATAATGATATAAAAAGAAAAGCCCATTTTCCTAATGAAAGCGGGCGTTTCTTAATCATAGTTAATAAGCGGAAGTTGAAAATAATAGAGGAAATCCAATATCCATATTTACTTATCTGCTGAAATCAGACAAAGCGATTGGTACTCACTTCAAAATTATTTATTGAGCTCCAAATAAACTCACCTTTGAAAATCTTGAAAGAGAAAATGAGAATTAAGCGTGTGAGATTAGGATTTTATACCGCGTATCAAGTTTTCACCTGTAATATTGACTGTACTAGAGGATCCGGGAGCTATTTTAAGAATATGTCTAGTAGAATCTTTCTAAGCAGGGAATGAAAGACTAGAATCCTATTTAAGCCTCTTTTTCGTATGTGATTGGTTCAGTACATTTTGTTAAAATTTAATTATTCCCCAACAAGCCCGTAAAATAATTCATAACCAAAATACCTCTGCCGTATTTATCTATCTACTTTTCCCATACCCAAAAGATGGACAATGGTGATTTTACGTTAGTAAGAATGATCAGTTTATAATAAATGAATTTTCGCAATTTTCAAAGGGGTCTTTTCGTATTACTTCACAAAGAATACTTGAATCACTTGTTTTGCATTTTATTTGTTCACCAATCGAAGTAACCCTCTGCGAATAAATCAATGATGGGAGTTAAAACTTAATATGAAAAATGCTTCAACTGTTTTTTATGTATCACTAGCAATAATGGCTGGTCTTGTTCTTATGGGCATTACAATGCCAGCATCGTTAGAAAAGATCACGAGCAGTACACAAGGCGTGATTACGGAATCGTTTGGGTGGTATTACCTTGTGATTGTTTCGTTATTTGTGTTCGTCTGTTTTTATTTATTAGTAAGTCCAGTTGGCCGGATAAAGCTCGGGAAGCAGGAGGATAAGCCTGAGTTTTCACGTCCAACTTGGCTTGCGATGCTTTTTAGTGCAGGAATCGGAATTGGGTTAATTTTTTATGGCACCTATGAACCTATCAGCCATTACATGATTAGTTCGCCTACTGGCCAGGAGGGTACTGATCAGGGGATTAAGGATGCGATGAGGTTTACTTTCTTTCACTATGGGATCCATGCATGGGCTATCTATGGTTCGATTGCGATGGCCTTGGCTTATTTTACTTTTAGAAAAGGGGAACTGAGTTTAATTAGCCGAACCTTAAGGCCGCTGATTGGGAAACACTCGGACGGGGCTGTAGGAAAGGCAATTGATGTCATTGCGGTTATTGCAACGGTTTTAGGGGTTTCTACCTCTTTGGGATTTGGTGCCATGCAAATCAACGGGGGGCTTTCCTACCTTTTTGATGTGCCTAGTACGATGACAAACCAAACCATTATTATTCTCATTGTGACAGTCTTATTTATGATTTCTGCTTTAACAGGTCTAAGCAAGGGGATTAAAGTGCTAAGCAATATGAATATGGGGCTTGCGGCTCTCCTTTTCCTGATTGTGTTTATTTTGGGACCTACACTTTTTATCCTTAACTTATTTACCGATACGGTTGGGGCTTATATGCAAAACTTCATTAACATGAGTTTTCGGATTGCCCCCCTGAACGAAGAGGGACGCAGCTGGATTAATGGGTGGACTATCTTTTATTGGGCATGGTGGATTGCCTGGTCTCCCTTTGTTGGTGTGTTTATTGCCAGGGTCTCAAAAGGCCGAACGATTCGTGAGTTTGTTGTAGGTGTTCTTCTCGTTCCGTCACTAATTGGATTCATATGGTTTACAACCTTTGGGGGTACGGCCATTTTCACTGAATCTGCAGGGATGCTTTCAATTTCGTCATTGGCTCCCGAGGAATCTCTTTTTGGCGTGTTAGAAGGGTTTCCATTCAGCATGGCAATATCCCTGTTAGCCATTTTGATCATTGTTACGTTCTTTGTGACATCAGCTGACTCTGGTACATTCGTTCTAGGGATGATGACAACGAATGGATCGCAAAATCCAAGTACACCGATAAAAGTAACTTGGGGAGTTCTTCTCTCGATTATTGCGATTGCTCTCCTTTATTCTGGTGGCCTGCAGGCTCTTCAAAACACCATGATCATCGCAGCTCTTCCATTTTCAGTCATTTTGGTGTTAATGGTAGTCAGCTTACTAAAATCTTTAAAACAGGAAGCAAAAGAGCTCGGACTAGGTCAGATTAGAAGGAATCGGAAGGAAAAGCAAAGCAAAAAGGATGTTCAGGAAACCGGATAAACAATATTTATTAAACTGGCAACATTTCAACTTTGGTTGGGATGTTGCTTTTTTATATTAGTAAATCAATAATTTGCAATTTTAGAAATGACAATTATATTTGAAAGGAGGGGTAAAGCGTGGATGAGAAATCGAAGCAAATTAAAAATGCAATCAGTTAAAAGAAAAACATTATCTAACCAGGTCTGATGTGTTTACTTTGCTGCATATAGAATCTGCCCCTTTTGAGACTCGCCTCTCAAAGGGGTCTGTTAGCAGTGAACTCTCTTATTGAAGGAGTTTAATCACCAAGCAAAAGTTCAAAATCAATCTTCAAGGTAATTTCTTCAAAAAAACTCTGATCATGTAGGGAGCGAATGAGTTTTTGCGCTGGAAAATGTCCCAATACGAATCATCCCGGACCCGTATATGGTATAAGGTTTCGATCTGCGTCCAAATGGCAGCTTGCCTTTTTGAATAGCCGGGACAGGTTATCCAATGTGGGATATGGCATATAGCAGACCATAGCAGGTATCATCAAGCCGATATAAATCAATTACGCAAATGGTTTAGTGAAAATTGAAATTTTCATTTTTATTAACATAAGGGGTGAGTTTTCATAATGGAGGAATCGCTTTTTATTATACTTAGAGGGCGGCATTCCTTTAATAAATAAAGTGTGAAAATTAATTAAATTGTGAGGAAATGCTTACGGGTGTTTTTTTGCAAGACCAGCTGCCCAAAACATTTTCTTGTAATCATTAATTAGTAATCGGGAGCTATCTTGTATATGAACAATCTAGGAAAGGGGATATTTTACATGATTTTAGAAGCAGTCATGCTGCAAGTAAAAGAAGGGATGGAGGAGGAATATGAACAAGCCTTTTGTGAAGCATCAAAAATTATTGCTTCCATGAAAGGGTACATATCTCACGAGCTCCAGAGATGTATGGAAGTTAAGGGAAAATATTTATTGCTTGTAAAGTGGGAATCATTAGAGGCCCATACAGTTGGGTTTAGACAATCGAAAGAGTATCAAGAATGGAAAAGACAGCTGCACCATTTTTATGATCCGTTTCCTGCAGTTGAACATTTTGAAATCGTTCCTCTTTAATTGGTGTTTTAGTTAACAGCCTCCTTACAGACATAAGGAGGCTATCTTTTAATACTTTGCTGAACCATTAGGTGATACATCCTGCTTCTTTCCGATGAAGGAAACCTCATCAGTGCCTGAAAAAATATAAATGAGATCCTGCTATTCAGGTTTATAATTGGCATTTGGGTCAGGTGTAAATCTTGGCTTAAATCCGTCTTATTTAACCATTCCAGCTGATGCGTGATGAAGATCGTGACAGTGAATTAGTCAATTGCCTGTTAACAGGGTTTCCATTCTTGCTTAGGACCTGGAAGAAGTGACTGTGCAGGTGCAAAGGGTTGCCTTCTATCGTTTTCTTATTCAACAAACGGGGCAGCATTCCTGTAATAAAGGAATACCAGGAGGCATTAAAGTTTATTCAAAGGAAGAACTTGGCCAGTTAATGCAGATATTTGATGATAAGTTATTCTTGAAAACACTCATCTTCTTGGCAGTTTTACAAGAGCTAGAGAAGGTGAATTTGCTGGACTTGAGTGGAAACATGTTGACCTTGAAAAAGGAACTATTTGAATCGAGCAACCTATTACAGAGATCAAAGGCAAAGGCGTACAGATAAAAGGAATCAAAATAGGGAAAGACTGAACAGTTAGTGTCCGAGAGAATTACTTGAGATGTTAAAGAAACTAGAGTTTATCTTTGGAAAAGAATTCAGAAAACCTATCCGTCAGGCAGTATCGGCCAATGGTGGCAAAGATTTACCAAAAAACATGCCTTTAAACATATTTGCTTTCATGATCTTAGGCATACTTCAGCAACATTACTCATAAAAGAAGAGTTCACGCAAAAGTAATTAGCGAAAGATTAGGATATGCTGATATTTCAACTAGCATGAATATGTTATGCCAGGATTGGAAGAGGCGGATAAAGCAACAGCAAGTCACTTTGATGAGTTTTTCGAAAAGAAAGCTAGGACGGACCTAATATCCGCTCCTATTCAATAACTCCTGTTTCTTTAATTACTACATCACATTTAACCTCAAAGCTTAAAGTTTTGTATTCATCTAACCATTTTTTAAAGTCAAAGTTCCGATTCATGGTTTTTTTCTTTTGACCCAGCCCAACCGGGTCAATTCCGAGATCCTGAAATTGTTTTAATAGCCTTAAGCATTCCTTTTCAATTTTCCTCTCCAGATTTTTTTCAATATCACCAACGTTAGGGGCTAAATCTTCTCCCGTATACTCACGTATAATGCCTTCAATTTTAATGGATATGGAAGCGTAGTTATCAGTCAACCTGATTTTATGGCTTGACCTTATGCTCTTTACAGCAGCGTTATCTCCCTTTTTTAGCTTTACATCGAAGTTTCCTTCACTATACTTATCTACCAGCAATTTAAAAAAGAACATATCTTTCACAGGGAGGATGTCTACTTCTTTATCGTTTTGGAAAAGGCTAATTCCGCTTATTCCAACTTTATCATTCCCAACTTTCTTTAGGCGGGGCAGAAAGGGATCCTTACCTTTCTGAAAATAATCACGGATAAGAATGTGCAAGTTGGTTTTGGGCACATCCCGATGGTCAATATTATGCTGTATAAGATTATGGATATAGGTTGAATTTCCTAGGGTTCCATATTCGCCTTTAAGCAAGTCTTCTGCTGTTCCCTCCGCTGTAGCAACAAATACTCGTGACCCTATACTTGCATCTCTCTGAAAAGAATCTACAATATCATAAATCCCTTTTCTGGATATTTCAGTTCCCATTATAGCAAGGGCTAATCCGCCAGTGACTACTGGTTCTGATGATTGTTTAGATATATCTAGAATAAGGTCCTGCCGAAGTTTTCCATTTCCAGAAAATGTCCTATTAATTACGCTTTTATCAGGCTGAAATTCCTGAAATAAAACTGTTCCCCTATACTTATCTTTTTCCTCCTCTGCTGCATCGTAGCCGACCCCTACTTCAATATTAATATCATCAATTATTTCTTTTTTCACACAGCCTGAAAGTAGCAAAGACAGGCATATTAAGATAAGCTTTTTCATTTGTTCCCCCACCGTCAGGCTGAATAAGGAGTGTCCCGATTCAAATCATAATAACTGTTTAAGTTTAGTCATATGAGATAACGATCTCCTTAACTTAATTCTAAAGAGGATTTTACCAATGAAAAAATTAGGTTTACAATCACGTTCCACTTCGATTGGTAATTAAAAACTATTATTTGCAGAGTGACACTCTTATATGCAGCTTATGGAAGAGGGACCAATGAAATGACTGTTCCATACCTAATACCTGTAAAGGGGCAGATTAGTGAAAGAAGGAATTATACAAACACAAGTGGAAGTGTTTGTAGAAACCCAGGTTAACTTAAAAGTAAGTTAAGCTGTAATACTCGTTTCATAGGAAAAGGAAATAATCTTATTTACATGTGTTTAACCTGAAAAAGGGTCTAAACTAAAGGTCTAAGGAGGCTTGGCTTTATTATGAAAAATGCAGCTTGTGACAATAGAAGAGATACAGCTTCGAGAATCATTATGGCAGAACCAAAAACTATCTATCAGGCATTCCTAAATCCGAAATCATTAGTTTCATGGCTCCCGCCTAAAGGTATGTCAGGTCATATTGACAATTTTGACCCTCGTGAAGGTGGAACTTACAAAATGACCCTTACCTATGAAGAAGGCAAACCATCATCTGGAAAAACCTCGGAAAACACTGATGTATACCAAGGGAAGTTTTTAGAGTTGGTTCCTGACAAATGGATTGTACAATTAATAATATTTGAATCTGAATCTCCAGAATTCGCTGGTGAAATGACACAGAAGTGGCTTTTTGAATCCATCACAGAAGGCACAAGAGTCACTGTTATTTGTGAAAATGTTCCTAAAGGAATACGCAAAGAAGATCATGACATCGGTTTAAAATCAACATTGGAGAATCTAGCTATCTTTGTTGAATAATTGCAGACTGGTCATAAGGCAGCTTTTTTCTTTTATGCTAACTGGGAAGATTAGTTGAATAATAAAGCATGCTCTATAAATTAAAAGGTTAATGATTCTAAGGCTAAATAGAAACGAAGCATTTATTTAAGATGAAACAAGGGATAACAAATGTCACCCCTTAATGCTTAGATCCAATCCACCGGTGGCTTTTTTAACTGCGCTTTTACTCCAAGCTCTTTAGCGGCAGCCAAAATAAATTCTTTTCTAAAGAAATAACTTTTATGGTTTACTATTTTTCCATTTTCAATCTCTTGCACTTGAATATCGTGAATTTCTGGTCCTTGTTCTCCATCAGCAAACACAACGATAACTGGTTTATTCCATAGAATCAATTCATCAGCTCTATGACCGGGTAGACCAAACCTTAGAGAGCCTTTTATCATCTCATCTTTAGAAAATTCTTGGAAACCCAAATAGGCTTCATTCTGTGCTTGAACACTAAATAGTTCTAACATGCCGTCTAAATCTCCCTTATTAAATGCTTCTAAGTATGATTGAATCGTTACATTTTTTTCTTGGCTATACAGACCAGATTTTGTTTGAGTAAAATCAAAAGAAGCTATTTTTCTTTTCGCCCGTTGTACTGAAGAATAGACCCCTCCAGGAGTGCTTTGTACGATACCGGCTACTTCTTCAGCACTAAATTGAAAAATATTTAATAATAGAAATGCGGCAAGTTGTTTAGGTGTCAATATATCATCCAATGATATTAAGACCTCTTCCAATAATAGAGGATTCGAGAAATCTTCGTTAGCTTCAGATACTTCATCTAATAATCCTACTTCCCGCTTTAGCTTTCTGCATAGGTCGATCCAAGTGTTTGTTGCAACCCTAAATAAATAGTGTTTTTTGTCGGTTATTTCACTCCACCGTTGAGGGAGAAGGCCAAACGCTTTTATAATCGATTCTTGATATAGATCTTCACCATCCCAAGGGGAGCCGGTGAGATATTTACAATAATTCCATAAATCAGTTGAATAGTCAGAGATTATTTCAAAAAATTCACTTCTTGCCTTCCTGGTTTCATCTACAATATCCTTGGTAATGTGATCAATTGGTTTCATGAAAAATTCCTCCTACTGTCAATATACTAAATAGACGATTGTATATTGAAGAATTATACGGCTTTGGAGAAGATATTTTAGAAACTCAATAAAATTGTCTTTACTTTTTCGGAGATGCTAGTTGAAAAAACGAGCAGTTTTTTCAAAATTCAGCAAAAGGGGCAGTTTTGTTCAATAACAGTTTCATAAATCAATATAAAATCCTTACTTTAATGAAGGAAGTAAGGATTTTTTGTTGAATATTTAAATTTAGAATATTTTGGAATTTTAGGGGGGACAAAAAATGGGTGAGAAATTATTAAGGATAGGCACAACATATATACCAGTAACTAATGTAGAGCTTTCTTCTGATTGGTATGTAAATAAACTAGGAGCAGAGTTAAGCTACAAAGATCAAGACAAAGCTATTTTAAACTTTGCTAATCAAAGTATTTTTCTTGTGAAGTCTAATGAAAATCAAAGCTCCAATTTCTTTGATATTCACGGTAATGAGCGTTTTTCGTTAACATTCGAAGTTAATGGGTTAAATGCCTTACAAGCAATTCATAAAGAATTTAAGCAAAGTGAAATTAGAGTTGGAGAGATCGAGGACAGAGGTCACTCTGGAAGAAATTTTATTTTTTATGATATAGATGGTAATAAATTTGATGTATGGAGTGAACTTAGTCCAATCTTCAAAGAAAAATATCTTATTTCTAAATAGATAGTTAAAGTGAGGAGGCGATGTTTTAATAGAGCATCGCCTCCTCATTGTTCAATAACGGGGAAGATTGTGAGTTGAAGATCCAATGGGGATCAGCAGCTCTTTTTTCTCTATCGGCCGGGGCAAGTTAGTTCAAATAGATTACACAAAAAAGGGGGAATATAGAATGAAGAATGATACATTTATTAAAGTTATTCTAAGTGGTATATTAGTTTGTTTAATTGTAATTGCTTTCAAAATGAACACCGATGAATACATTCAAGTACAGACGCCAAATGTTGACGTAAATAATCAAGGTGGGAAAGTTGTTCAAATTGCACCTAACAGAGTTGGAGTTGTTGATACTGGATTTAACAGTGGGTGGGAACAGCTTGTAGTGTTTGAATACAATCCAAATACTAAAGCATTTGAAGTAGTTAGTTCATT
This sequence comes from Cytobacillus sp. BC1816, assembly GCF_051353635.1. Classification (NCBI taxonomy): domain Bacteria; kingdom Bacillati; phylum Bacillota; class Bacilli; order Caryophanales; family Bacillaceae; genus Cytobacillus; species Cytobacillus sp. BC1816. Next base: position 666,389 of record NZ_CP195611.1, read on the forward strand.
AACCTATGAGGATTACTTTAATCACCCTGAAGAGTATGGTATTCCAGTAAGAGATGATAAATATGGAAATTAAACTTATTATGCTAAATGAGCTTATGCCAAAATCAGCTGCACTGCCAGGCGGCTTTTATTATTTAACAAACGGGGCAGTTTAGTTGAAAAAGAAAACGATCTTATTGTTATTTACATTTTGTTCCATTTAAATATTAAACGTTGGAAAGCAACAAAGAAATTAGTTATTATATAACTTACCTTAATATCGGTGAAAGTGGTTGCACAGTCCTAATGAAATGAGTTCTTTCATACTGGTTTCTCTCAAGAGAGTAAAGAACTAGTAAACGAGATCAATCAACGATTAAAGGATGATGGGTTTAATGAGAAACCGCCCAAAATGGCTCATCGATTGACATTGTATGTTAAAACTCCAAGCTACTTAACTGACTTGTTTATATTGAGATGAGGTGTCAGTTCCCCTTTTCAAATAGAAGCAAAAACTTGCTAATTGCTGATGAGTTTTTTGCGTTTTATAGCTATACGCCCCAAAATGGATGCCCTTGAAAAAAGAAAGGTAGCTCTTTACTTTCATATTAGCTGTCATAAAGTTCATAGCTGTGCCCTAAGCCCTGCTTCTCTACTTGAGACACTTTTTTCTTATTGTTTGTTGTTTGATAACTGATAGAATGTTATATTTTAATATCAGTTTCCGTTTGGGTATTACAGGAAAAGCGATCTGTCCATTATTATAGTTATTAATTGATTGTATTGAAAAAAAACATTGCATAATTTTTACAAGGTTCTAAAGGATTATTTATTTTTACGGGTAAAATAGTGATATTTTAAAATGCCTAGAGTTAAGACAAAAAAGGAAAAGTATTCCCTAAGGTAAATAGTTTGCCCTAAACAAAGTGAGTTATTTTATAGAGATTAAGGCAGTGTTGTTATGTCTGAATGGTATGCTATCATTTCATTGACGATGATTTTTCGTCCTCCGTATATGGAGGGCGTTTTCTTTTTTGTAAAAAGATTGCTAGTATCCAGAATCTGCTTATAGCATAACTACCATGCAGCAAAGAAGTTTGAAACAGTTATGGTCTTCCGTCAATCAGTGACGGCTTACTTAGAGAGGATTATGAGTTTGTTGCTGTTTAAACTCTTCTAGCTAAAGACGAACTTAGAATAAAAATTAACCTGATACAAGAGGGGAGCAACCTTGACATTAAGCAATTTGTTAAAAGTAATTATCTATCTTTGCGGCTTCGTGACTTCACCAGCTCCGCGTGTTACAACGGTCAAATATAAACATTTTCAGGTGCGAAAGCTTGGTACCTAAGAAGTTTTATATTTTAGTATCTTACATACTTTCCACTATATTCTCCTTATAAGCATCCGTTCTAAAAATTTCGTTATGCCAATTTATTTTAGTGCTAAAGAATGCGGTTAGATTTTTTATTTAGTAAAGGAGTGGTCTTTTTTTGAATATATTAATCACAGTTTTTTTCTATTTAAGTGTTACGTTCTCGGTGTTACATTTATACCATTGTTTACCATGGTTCCGGGAACCTGAAGAAAGGTCCAATCGTTATCCCAAGCTAAAAAAAAGGATACTCGATAATAGGGATGAAGAAGAAGGAATAAGCATTATAATTCCATGTTACAACGAAACAGGTATTCTGGAAACTTCAATTAAGAGTATGAGATTATTGCCTTATTCTAGATTAGAGGTCATTTATATTAATGATGGTTCTACAGATGATACAATGAACTATTTGACTAAATCGCTGCAATTGAAAGCATGTTCCATCTCTCCGAACTGTAAGCTATCTTATGAAAAAGTTAAGGGATTGTACCAATCTGAACTCTACCCTAACTTCTATGTCATAGATAAGATGAATGGCGGAAAAGCCGATGCCTTAAATGCAGGAATTGATTATTCAAACCATGATCTTATTGTCACACTGGATGCTGATACTATTTTGGAAGATAATGCATTAATTGCTGTTAACGATACCTTTAAAGATAGGAATGTTGTTGCTGCTGGCGGGATGGTGCATGTTTTGCAAACAAGGACAAATGAACATAAAAATCGATTATCCCTGCGTTTTACAAACATGTTAATTCGAGTTCAAGTTTTGGACTTTCTAAAAGCATTCTATATTTCAAAATTATCTCTTGTACGCTTTAAAGCTTTAGCTGTCATATCAGGAGCATTTGGCATTTTCAGAAAGCAGTCCCTTCTAGATGTTGGCGGTTACCGCAAAACAATAGGAGAAGATATTGATATCACTTTGCGCATTCATAGACTTATAGCAAAAAGTAAAAATTTGAGAATTAGTTTTATATCAGATGCAGTGGGCTATACAGAATTACCTGAAACATGGAAGGATTTAACCAAACAACGTTTGCGATGGCAAAAAGCATATATAGATTGCATCATTCATTTCTGGTCCTTCTTTGTAAAAACTTTATTTACTAGGCCTGTTTCTTTTTTTTATATTTTTGAGTCGTTTCTAGTAGGTACCATTGCGTCATATTTAATGACAGGGATAGTGATTGTAAACATAATAAAAGACCCTCAAAATACCTATTTAATGTTTTTCTATATGTTTTGGGTTTTTTTAGTTGGGTTATTGTACGACTTGGTAGCGATCCGCCAAGGAAAATTTTACGGGTTTACATTTCGTAAAAGAGATGGATTTCGAATATTTTCTGCCATCCTTTTTGATATTTTTATTTATCGATTTGTAACAATTTGTTTTGTCATGTATGGAAGTATTTCTTATTTTTTCAACAAAAAATGGAACAAAGTCACTCGGACAGGAAGAAATTATCACCAGGAGGGCTCTAGACCTGCCGCATAGAAACAGGCTAATTTTAAGAACTATTTGCAGCAAAAACGGTGATTAGGTTTTATTGTGGAGGATTTGATAATGGGTAAAAAATTTCTGCTATTAGTTTTAACCTCTTTTACAGTATTAATCTTAGGAGTAGTCAGTTTTACATTTCAGTTTGTTATATCTACCCGAGCAAGTATTCACGAAGAGGTCGACAGAAATGAAAAATTTGAAGGACGTCAGGAAAGTATCAACTTTAAGGATGGTGATCCAATAACCATTCTGTTAATGGGAATTGATTCTCGATCAGATGAAATAGGCGGCCGGGCCGATACAATGGTTCTATTAACAATTAATCCTCATTCCGAATCAATGCATATGGTTAGTATTCCACGTGATACATATACAAACATAAAAGGAGGTCTAAACAAAATCAACAGTTCTTATCAAGTAGGAGGAGCACAGATGACCCTTAATTCTGTTGAAAACCTCTTAGATGTCCCCGTTGATTACTTTGTCAAAGTTAATATGAAGGGTTTTGAAGGTATTGTTGATGCAGCCGGAGGGGTAGAGGTATATAATGATTTAGATTTCACCTATGGGAATGTTCACTTTCCAAAAGGTCAGCTTAAATTGGATGGGAATGAAGCTTTATTATATGCCCGAATGAGAAAGGAAGATCCAAGAGGAGATTTCGGCCGGCAAAAACGCCAACGCCAAGTAATTGAAGTTTTAATGCAAAAAGGGGAAAGTTTATCCTCTATCACGAAATTTGGAGAAATCGTCAACGTTCTTAAAAATAATGTAAAAACAAACATGAAATTAAATGAGATGTTAAAAATTCAATCAAATTATAAGGGTGCTCGAGAAAACATAGTGCAGCACAAAATTGAAGGAACAGATAAAACAATAAAGGGTACTTACTATTATGTGCCCGATAAGAAAAAACTACATGAAATTTCTAGTACACTGAAAAAACATATGGAGCTTAATAATAATAATCCTGATAAAGAGCCATTAAAAGTAGGAAATGAGACAAACGAGTTAGAGAAAAAAGGCTCCAAGGAATCGGGTGAAAATAAACCTGATGATTCCACTAAAGAAAAAGAAGAGCCGGTTAAACTAAAAGAGACGGAGACAAACGAATTAAAGGAAGAAAGCTCTAAGGAATCGGAGGTTAACAACATAGTAGATTCCACTAAAGAAAAAGAAGAGTCAGATAAACCAAAAGAAAATGGGGATAAAGATTCAGAAGAAGAAACCGTCAAGAATAGAGACAAGTCAAATGTTAATAAAGTAATTACTAAAAATTGGCCATCAGTCCCTACCAGCCAGGTAAACCATACGAGAGTGACTTTTGATCGAGGATCACAGGATTGGGAAGAAATGACTGCAGCAATTTCAAAAGGGGCTGGCTTATCAAAAAATGATATGATCCTATGGTGGGTGGGTGGCAATGGTACAAATAGTGTCATTGCTACAGTGACTAATAAAGCACAAACCGATAACTATCGGGTCTACGTCTCATGGGTGGACAGTGCAGGTTACACACCTACTAAAGTTGAAGTACTTTATGAAAATGATAAAAAGCAGTAATAATACATTGACCCATTTTAGGCGGTTTCACATCAAATCCATCAATCGTTGATTGATCTCGTTTACTCGTTCATTACTCTCTTGAGAAGCCAATATGAAAGGACTTGGGGTAGGCCCGAGTATCGTTCATCCCAGATAAAATTGAACCTGATGGCTTATTAGATATTCTTCCGTTTAGTTTAGAACAAGAAATGACGAAAATTGCTCAATAAGATAAAGGCGATTTAAAACAAAAAGCTCAGGCAGTTTGGGCGAATGATCAAATTGTTACTAGTCGTGATCCGTTTTCATCCGAACTAATGGGAGAAGAATTAGTGAAGGCACTTGAAAAGAGAAAAAATATATAAAAACAAGAAGAAAAGTCAGATTTATAGATAGAGCATGTTCCGTTTGTGTAGAAACTAACTATCCTTTTTAATTGGAGAATGAATAAGATACGTTGTTAATGAAAATAAATGTCCCATTTCGCACAATGAGGTGGGACATTTTAAGTTTATAAGTCACAATAAGAAAGTTGCTAAAATTATTTGTACTAAAAAGTACAGAGTGGGGATATTTATTATGAATAAAGCAATGTTTATTCTTTTAGTGGTTATTACAACAGGTTTGATGGGATCTTCATTTGCAATTGGTAAAATCGGTTTAAAATATTTTTCACCTTTATTTTTAGTAGGATTGCGTTTTACGATTGCTGGTTTATTGATGGCTGCAATTGTAATTTTATTTAAAAGAACCCACCCTAAAAAACCAAAGGAATGGCTTAAAATTATAGTTGTTGGAATCTTTCAAACTACTGGGGTAATGGGTGCTATCTTTTTGAGTTTAAGAACAATTACAGCAGGCGAGTCCTCCATTCTAACTTTTACTAATCCTTTGCTGGTAGTTATTTTTAGTACGTTGTTTTTGGGAACAGATTATCGTATTGTCCAATGGATGGGAGTCATCGTTGGATTCTTAGGTGTCTTTATTACACTAGGCGCAAAACTAGATGTACAACAATTTGGAACCTTTTTGGGGCTATTCAGTTCAGTCTCTTGGGCTATTGCTACATTATTATTGAAAAAATGGGGCTCAAATTTTGATACATGGGTCTTAACAGCTTATCAGATGTTATTTGGTGGCATTTTGCTACTATTAACTAGTTTGGTATTCGAGCAAGTAAAAATGAGTTTAAATACTTTATCAATTGTAATTCTTTTTTGGTTAGCAATTATGGCTTCTATAGTTCAATTTGCCATATGGTTTTTTCTTTTACAAAAGGAAGACCCTGGGAAGGTAAGCTCGTTTTTATTTCTTGCACCATTTTTTGGTGTGATTTTCGGCTGGTTTTTACTAAATGAAACCCTGCATATATCGACTTTGCTAGGTGGAAGTCTCATTTTATTGGGTATATATTTGGTTAATAAGCCTAAACAGGGAATACTGGAAACGGACTAGGTAATAATCTTTATAATCCCCCTATTCTTTTGTGATAATTTTCACTCTTCCGTTTTCAACACCTCCAGAGAATGGTATTATTTTCACTGTAGTAGCAGATAATAAAGGAAGAAATGAAGAGCAAAATATAAGTAACAAAGGAAAACAGAGTGATAAAAGTATTGTCGATCAAGGACAAATCAACCCAGGTGAGGAAAAAGGAAATAGAAATCAGGATAAAGCTAAAAAGTAAATAACTGTTAGTAAATAAGGGGACTTGAAAGAAAAGTGAGGATGCAAGGTCGTTTAATTGAGAATATCGCTGTTTTTCTTATTAAACAAAACGGGCAGGTTTATTCAATAAGAGTCTATGCTGTAATATCACATTAGACCATTACTGCGTAACAAGAATCATTACTTTTAAATAACTTTGTTAAAGAATGTACTTAAGCTAACGGCAAGTACTTAAGAAGGATATTTAGTTTGGAAGTAAGAGACAGGGTTAATTATAAAAATTACACATACTTTTATGTTAGTATTTTAAAAAAATAGTCCCGACCAAATTAACAGGTTGGGACTATTTTACTTACAAGAGGCTTTGATAATGTTAATGAACTCTGAGCAGCCAAAATACATTCATGCTTGTGTTCATTTGTACAAGCTAATTTGATTTTCCTAAGCTGCTTTATCTTGAAGTAGTAATAGGACACGAACCACTAGGTTTAGGGCGTGTAACTAATTCCCCTCCGCAATTGGGACAAATATAATTCATTTTTTCTGTGCAAGGTTCACAAAAAGTACATTCGTGAGTACAAATATAAGCATTGGTTTCTATTGATATGTTGTTTTCACAAGCTTCACAAGACTTTCTCATTTCTAAAGCCACTTATTAATCTCTCCTTTTTAAGTTCTTTTTTACTTACTATACAACAAGATTTTCCAATTTAATTTCATAACATTGCTAATATTTCTTCTGTTTTTTTAATAGTCGCAAATTCTTCATGCAAATTTGCTAAAGTCATCTCATGTATTTTCTCGGCATTTAATGTTTCCCCATTTAAACTCTGCCTATCAAAAGTTGCAGTCGCATCTGAAACTAAAAAAGGATTAAAGCCGAGATTCCCAGCCATACGAGTTGTTGTTTCCACACAGTGGTTAGTAGTCAAGCCTGTTATAACAATATTAGGGCAATTGTTTTTCCTTAATATTTCTTCAAGGTTAGTACCAATAAACGCACTATTAACACTTTTGGTAATAATAATATCCTTTGGCAGCGGGTTAATCATTTCCTTGAATTCACTTGTTTCGCTTTTAGAATAAAAAAGAGAGTCTTTATTTTTTGACAAGTGTTTAACATAGATGACTAATCTTTGATTTAAATTCCAATGCTCTATTAGCTTTTCGATATTTCTTTCAGCACATGGATTGTTTCTCTTTCCCCAACTGGAATCATCAAAAGCGCTTTGGACATCGATTACAATTAACGGGACGTTATTATGCAGCTTTATCAATGTCATTACCTCCCATAGATTTAATAACTTAATTGTAATAATTCACTTTCACTTTTTACATAGATTTATTATTGTATTTTTATTAATATATTTAATAATTTAATCTTTTTATAAAGTTACACTTTAAAAATGAAGGGAGCTTTAGGATGGATGAAATTGACAAAAGAATTTTGATTGAATTGCAAAAGAATGCGCGCATGTCGGTGACAGAGTTAGGGAAAAAAATTGGGCTATCAACACCGGCAACAAATGAGAGGTTAAAAAAATTAGAGGAAAAGGAAGTTATTAAAGGGTATCGAGCTATTATTAATCCGGAAAAAATAAACAAGCATGTTACTGCTTTTATACTATATGACACAAAGAAATGTAGGGAGTTTAGAGATTTTTGCATTGCCCATCCAAGTGTAATAGAGTGTCATAGGCTAGCTGGACAATTTAGTTATTTAGTAAAGGTTGTAACAGAAACAGTTCACACTCTTGAGGACTTTATAGACGATTCAATGGTTTATGGACAACCCTCTTCATTAATTAACCTTTCATCACCGGTAAAACATAAACCTATAACTTAATTTACATTAAAATTTGCACTACCGGAGAAGGTGGTTATTCAACTTAAGGGTGCTTATATTCAAGATCAGCTGCCGAATCAGGTAGCTTTTTCTTATTCTACAAAAGGGGCAGGATAGCATTCCTGTAGATCGTTATTTTTGAGCTTTGAAAAAAATAGGGCTCCTCAGTAAGATATGAGTAAGACACGACTCTAACTCAAACTTAGGAGGAACCCTTATTATGAAGTTTAAAATGCAGGACAAACAAAATCAACTAATAGAAAGAATTACTGATAAACATCTTGTGGTTGGTGTGGATATTGCACAACAATTTCACGTAGCCAGAGCAGTGAATTTCCGTGGGATTGTAGTAGGAGATCCAATCACTTTTCCAAACAACGAAGAGGGATTTTCGTCCCTGTTAATCTGGATTAATAGCATTAAAAGATTACATAAACTTGAGGCTGCCATAGTTGGTATGGAACCTACCGGTCATTATTGGATTAACCTTTCTAAATGGCTGATGAAACAAGATATTGAGGTAGTGACAGTTAACCCTCATTTGGTGAAAAGAAATAAAGAAAACCGTGATAATACCCAATCAAAGAGTGATAAAAAAGACGCTCTTGTAATAGCCGATATGGTGAAGAACGGTTACTATGCCTTTGTAAGGGATACTTCTGAGTCGTTTGAAAAGCTCAGGGTACTCATGTCGAATCGGGATGTCATTGTTAAGAGGCTTGTAAGCTCGATTAATCAATTGAATCGCTGGGTGGATATTGTCTTCCCCGAGCTTAGACAAGTATTTAAAGACATCACTGCTAAAGGGGCCATCGCAACACTTCGGCTTTTCCCATCTCCGATGGAACTGGGTTCCATGAAGCCTGAAGAGATCGTGGCCGGGTGGAAGTTACTGATGAAGCGACAGCCTGGATTAAAGAAAGCCTATTTACTCCTCAATGTAGCCAGGAAATCAGTTGGTACAAGGCAAGCATTAGAAGCTTATAAATTTCATCTTGAACAATTACTCGAAGAGTATGACCTTGCGATTCAACAACTTGAAAGAGTTGAGCTGGCAATCAAGGATGAACTACCTAAAATTCCTTTCGCGAATAAGTTACTTATGATTAAGGGAATTAGTGAAATTTCGTTAGCTGGTATTTTAGGGGAAGCAGGAGATTTAAGTGGTTTTTCACACGGCAACTCTTTACTTCGCCATGCAGGACTCCATCTAGCCGAAGCCAGTTCAGGGAAGTGGAAAGGGCAAATAATCATTTCAAAGCGTGGAAGATCAAGGTTAAGACGTTTCCTCTATTTAGCTACTATGAGCCTGGTAATGAACAACCCAGAATTTAAAGCCCTCCACTCGAATAATGTTAAGGTCAAGAAAATGAAAAAAATGAAATCTATAATGAAGCTGATCGGGAAGTTAGCTAGGATCTTTGTAGGGATAGCGCGAAAAAACGAAGCTTATTGTGCCAAGAAGGTCCAGCCGTTAACTGAGTTGGCAGCGTAGTTCAATTCACTTTTTCTCGAAGTGAATCATTTACCCCTTATATTTTTAAAGATCGAGTGTTGGCTTATTCGCAGGATTTCAAATATGTACGGAGTACCAGGTTTGTTCAACAAAAGGGCACTGACCCATCAGGTTAGCATAACTGGCCTCCACCCCTTGGATAGGCATGACGAAGGAATGAGAGGGCAATTGACCCGTTGAGACATGGGAGGGAAAGCCTCCAAGGGCTGGCGTGGAGAAGTACATCATATGGTAGAATTTGGAGTATAATCCTACTCCTCTATTTAACTATGTCTTCACGTAGCCATTTGTCCAGAATCTACTCTTTTCAATTTAGAAATATATATCCATGGAGGATGAAATCCTGCGAATAAGCGAGCATTCGTGAGTAAATCGTATTAAACTGAGGGAGTTGAACAAGGAATTCAACCTATGTTTATAGAAATAGTAATATTAACAATGTTTGGTATTGCTTTTATAATATATTAATTTGTTTTATAAATGGGGAGGGGCACTTTTGCAAACTTTTTTTAGATATAACTGGATGGTAAGAGAAGACTGGTATCGTTGGTGTGAAGAGTTAAGTGAAGAAGAACTTCTGCAGGACCGAACGGGTGGAATGGGAAGTATATTGCATACACTTTTCCATATTGTTGATGTCGAATGGAGCTGGATACGTGTTTTACAGGGTAAAACTGACTTTCAGGAGAGTTTCGATAGTTATAAAAGCTTGAACAAGGTTCGAAAATTAGACGATGAATTTCATTTAGAAGTGGAAAACTTTGTGAACAAATGGGATGCTAGCATGGAAAATCAATTATTTTACGATACTTTGCCAGATGGAAGAATTGTGACGGATACTTGGGGCGAAATCATGAGACATGCCATTGCTCACGAAATTCATCATATAGGACAATTATCAATTTGGGCAAGGGAATTAGGGAAAAAGCCAGTTTCTGCAAACCTTATAGGTCGGGGTCTTTCCTCTCATTTGAATTAATAATTTAAAGAGATATTAATTTAGACGGTTTCTACTTAATGGGTATAATACTTTTATAACAAATCGCCTTTTCCAGGTTTTGTTGCATATTCACTTTTGTGGAGAAATTTGAGTTTGTGAAGAATTGCAGTTAAAGTAAAGGGTGCATTTATTTAAGATAGGGCTGCCAATTTTGGTGGTCTTTTCTTATTAAACAAAAGGGGCAGGTTTGTTGAAAAGCACAATACATAGTTTTTGTCGAGTTTATAAAACTAATATGAAATTAATAATATATGATATTGGATCAGAATTTGTTTGGAGGAATTATTTTGACAGCAGATAAAAGTTTAAGGGTTTGTGAAAAGGGACATAAGTTTTACAAAAGTAGTGAGTGTAAAAGCTGTCCTACCTGTGATAAAGAGAATAAGCCTGAAAGTGGCTTCCTTTCGAAACTCAGTGCTCCTGCAAGGAATGCATTGGTTCACCAAGGAATAGACACTTTGAATAAACTATCAAAGTACACTGAAAAAGAAATATTAAAAATTCATGGCATTGGTCCAGCTTCCTTACCTATTATGAGAACTTCCTTAAAAGAAGAAGGGCTATCATTTAATGAATAAAAACTTCACTGACAGGTTTTTATTTCAAGATCTGCTGCTGATCAGCAGCTTTTTTCTTTGTCAGTATTATATGCAGATATTAATTAATACATTATTTACAATGACAATAAAAATCAGATCCGGCTGCGGATCTTAGGCGGATTTTCTATTGTGCTAACAGTAAGTTACTTAATTGTTTTATTGACATTACGGTCAAGTTTCCACAGGACGTGTTTTTTTATTTGGGCCATTTTGTTGAAGATGACCTGGGAATGATAATGAAAATACATAGTTAAGGAAACGATATTTAAGGAGAAGGTAACAGATAATCCTTGAAATTTTCCTTTCTAAGGAGTGGATGGATGGACCTATTAACTTTTACTGAGGAGTTTTTTGATTATATAAGGAAGTTTTTACTTTTAAGATTTACACTATTTGCTTTAGTGCTCATCACCTTTTCATTTGTCATAAACCGTATGATTGATTGGTTTTTTAGGAAGTCTAATTTTTTTGATGAAGAGGTAGAAAAGACGATACAAGGTGTAGCACGATCCATTTTTAGGTATGGAATTGCGATTAGCCTTGTTATTTATCTAATTAGTCAATTTGTAGATATAAAAGGCATTCTTGCAGGTGCAGGGATTGCCGGTGTTGTCATCGGTTTTGCTGCACAGCAGATGTTAAAAGACGTTATTTTGGGGTTCGCAAGATTAACGGATAAAGAGTTTCGTGTCGGTGATTTTGTTACTTTTAACGGGACAAGTTCAGGTACCATTGAGGAGATAAGTATTCGCTTTATGCAAATTCGTGAATGGTCGGGAAAACTCCTTACTATCCCGCATGGAGAGATTAGAGCGATACAAAATTTTAATAAAGGCTGGATGCGGGTTATTGAGCGGATTACGGTAAGTTATCAGGAAGATCCAGCAAGAATTAAGGAATTGTTAGAGAAAGCAAGTGTGATCTGCAATGAAAAATTAGTTCATAGCCTGTATAGGCTAGGGGGCGAGGCTGTTGAACCATTTCAATATATTGGGATTACAGACTTAAATCCAAACCTTAAACATGTCGGGTACGAATTTTGTATTGTAGGCCTGGTTAAGCCCGAAGAGTATTTTGAAACGTCCAGGCAGGTTAGATTTGAACTAATGTCTTTATTCTATAAGAATCAAGTACAAATGCCAGCCGCGAACATGTTCGTTCAAATTGAAAATTCACAGGACATTCTTGAGCAGCCTTCACCCAGCACATAAAGAGAGCCCTTGCGGTTAATGACAAGGGGCAGCAATCTTTGTCAATTCAAAGTTTTAGAAAGTAGTTTGGATCATGATTTATGGTGATAAAATTTTGTGAATCAGATAAAAATAGGTTTAGGAAAGGAGGGATTGCGAATGTCTGTGAAAAAGCGGGTAACTGGATTGGCCTTTGTGCTTGCAATGCTTGTGGTTTTGTCATCTCCGGGCTCACTCGGCGTATTTGCCGAATCCGGTGTTTCAACTAAGGTCAAATCGATTGAGGTCGAGCTGAACGATGATTACTTTAATCCGAAGGTTATCACTATTCCGAATGGAACATCCACAACGCTAATATTGAAAAATAAAGGCAAGAAAGAGCACACCTTTACAGTGGAAAAGCTCGGAATTGATGCTGAGATTCAGCCAGGAAAAGAAATGAATATTTCCGTGAAACCGAAACAGCCAGGTACATATGAGCTGATATGCCGGTACCATTTCCAGGAAGGAATGGTTGGAAAAGTAATAGTCAAATAATAACAGGGGCCAATAAGGCCCTTGTTTTTTATAGCTAAAGGAAAATCCCCTATTATTACCAGTTGGAGCCATACAGCTAACTTTCCTCTGCAAATGGATTATAAAAAATTGTTCCGCCTCTAAAAAGTGTAAATATAATGTAAGGTAACATATATCCATTATAGAAGGAGGTGAACAGGTGTATTTTTTTAAGACTATCTCGGAAGAGGTTTATCTATTTCAGAAAGTATTTAGTAAATATAAAAAAACAATGAAGCTCATTTTGGTGTCTATTTTCACCTGTATTGCTGCTATTTTACAGGCTGCTGGCGGCCTTTTACCAGGTATAGGATATTTGTTAAGTCCGCTTGCCACTGCACCTATTCTGTTATGTTCTGTTTTTTCCATTCCATTTGGAGTAATGTCCTACTCTCTGACAATTATGTTGTTATTGATCCTGCAGCCATCTGAACTAATTATATTTCCTTTTACAACAGGATTGTTAGGGCTTGGTATTGGGGCATCTTTTTCCTTTTTCAGGAAGAGATTAAGTATCATTGCTGCTGGTGCAATCCTTTTAATGCTAGGAATTATGGGGTTACTATTTATTTTTCACTTTCCAGTTTTAGGTCCAGCCGTCTCTGCTTCCTTTTCATTTCTTACAGCGGGAGGTATCTTTTTATTTGTTTTCCTTTATAGCTGGCTATGGGTTGAAATGGCTTTAATCATTATTAAAAGATTAAAAATGATGAACATTTAGTGATTCTCTATCACATGGTTTTCATTTCTTTTCAATCCTTATAAGAGATTTATCAGGATTAAGCAGAATTCTATCGTTATGATTCATGGAACTATTTCAAAGACAGTGCCTTGATTTAAATCAGTCACTTTCATAGAGCCATAAACCCCTAAATATAATCTGGTCTGTTTCAGATTCGTCCCCAAATTAACATAATAGGCTGACTGGGACCCAAAATCATAATCGGTTTGGATCACACTAAAATCATTTTGTTTACCATTAGGTCTCATGATGGTATAAGCTAAAGCCCCTCTAACCTGAGGCTGCGAATCTTTCCGGGCAAGATCGGTAAACACAACGCTTCCTGTTAAAGCAGGGATTCCTTTCCCCATATAGGCTTGCACTCCTGTAAGTGCAGTTCCTTCAAACTTATCGGGTCTGTGATCTTTATGAAAATAATTAGTTAAAGGCTGAAGACGACTCGCTGAAAGTGCCGCTGCTTCATTGTAATAAGCCATTGTCTTCTCATCCAAATTCTGATTATTAGTGCAGTCTCTTATAATCGAAGCAGGAAAATCACCTTCCCAGCCTCGCCAGCCAAAGTTTATAAATCCTTCCTTGGCAGGTTCAGAATTCATCACAGATGCTTGAATAAGCTGAGTAACCGGTATGGGTTTATAATGTACAAATGAATAAATCGACTCGACCAAATCCTGGCCGACATTCCCTGCATATTTAATATACTGATTATAAAACTGTTGAAATGAAATGCCTGGAATATTGCGAACCCCCTTAGCCATTACCGTGAGGGTCTCCTGAATCGCTTCGGGGAGTTCATTAAACCGTGTGACAATGGGGGGATTCATAATGTAAGTATTCTTATCTACATCAATTTCAATTATTTTACCGGCAATCTCCAGATCATCCTGGCTTAAATTAAATGGATCATAGCCTGATCCGCCATCTCCGGTTGTTAAAACTAGTTTTCCTGTTTCTGGCGAAAAGTTTAAACTATTGACCCCATTATGATTTGAAAATGGCCTTCTTAAGTTAAGTAAAGTCCTTCGTTTTTGGGGCCCGCCACTCGATTGTAAAATCCATTCTTCTATTGTATCAATATGGTCATATTGTGTTTCTCTATTCATCCATTTTAGGTTTAAAGTTCCAGGATCACACGGGTCAGGATTATACGATTCAGAAAGTGCACCTGGTCCTTGTGCCCCGGCAGCTGAATAATGAAGATAAAACAGACCGTTATAATAAAATTCGGGATGAAACGCTAGTCCAAGCAATCCCCGTTCATCATATCCGCCACCAGAGGCACCCAGTTTTAGGATTCTGTGGCGAATATCTAAAAAAGTCCTTAAGCTTGAGTTTCTTATGTAAAAGATCTCTCCTACCTGGGTTGCAATAAATAGTCTTTCCTTGGAATCACCTGGAAGTATAACTGTTTTCAAAACAGTAGGTAAATTTATCTTACTGGCAATGGGCCGTAAACCAACCTTAACTTTTATCAACTGACTTTGCACCCCTTCATTTTTTTCTTTTATAAGAATATGATTAGAACTGGCTATTAGTACTAAATTAGGCAGGGGAATGTCGTCTAAGATTTCTTGCCTAAAGATAAAATACGACGGCAAGTTCACATGTTAAAATGTAATAAAAAACCCAAGATGTTTATGAAAAAGTTGATAACATTGAGTTAAAATAGCCGAATGAAAATTTGGAAATATAAAATTCTTTTGAGCTCCGGAAGAACAAGAGCAGTTCACTGCAGTGCCAAGCCATGTTTTAGGTGTGACAGAAGGGTACAACTGGATTGTCATTTTAGGCCTGTAGGCTTCTTCTTTTTTCTTTCAACAGAACTAGTAAAGGAGTATTTAGATAATCCGAACGCTATGTTGTTGACTGCAATATCTTTTAGTCAATGATTTAAAATTGCAAGGGAGCACATACCATTGAGGATGGGGGAAGTCGAATGAACATACATAATATATTGGTTGCAGGAAGCTATGAAAAGGAATTCCAGGAACTGCTGCCAGCTAAAACACCTCAGAGCTTTCGTTTTAAGCGGGCTGATGATATTACAGAAGAGGATTTGTCATGGGCAGATGCCTATGTCGGTTTCAAGCCGTGTCGTGGCTTCCACTTGGCCGATTTGAAATGGGTACATTCCTTTAATGCGGGTGTAAACAATTATTTGGAAGTTGAGGGATGGAAGGAACAAGAGATTCTTCTAACCAGAACTATTTGCTCGTTTGGACAAAGAATAAGTGAGTATTGTTTAAGCTATGTATTAAGAGATCTTCAAGATCACCACTATTTTGAAGGAAAACAAAGGGAGAAGAAATGGGCTCCAAAAACTCCGCAAATGATGAAGGATCAAACGATTGTTATCTATGGTACAGGGGAGATTGGGCAGGAGGCTGCAAAAGTATTTTCAAGTTTTGGGTCCACCGTCTATGGCATCTCGCAAAGCGGGAAACCAAAGGAGTATTTCGAAAAGGTGGCGAAAACCAGCTCTGCAAGCACGCTGGCTGCACAGGCAGATTGGATTATCAGCACATTGCCTTTGACAAAAGAAACGAGTAAGCTATTTAATCGTGCATTTTTCAGTCATTTAAACGGAGCTGCCTTTATCAATGTCGGCAGGGGCCATACAGTGGACGAGGAAGCGCTTATTGAAGCGCTCAATTCCAAAAAAGTCCGTTACGCTGTGTTAGATGTTCTTGAAACAGAACCTCTGCGAGAGACTTCCGAGCTATGGGGAAGAGACGATATCATCATCACTCCTCATATATCAGCTGTGACAGAGCTGAAAGAAGCGATCTCATGCTTTTGGGATACATTAAAAAGAATCGAAAATAATGATGCTTTACCTAATAGGGTGGATTTTTTGAAGGGGTATTAATGAAAGGCAAGGATCTTCGGTGGTGGGCGCTTTTCAGGTTTATGGAAAGCGTCTTTCTTCATGAAAAGGGCCAGATTGTTGAATGAGGATAGCAGCAATGTATTTATAGTACCTGAATTTTATGATTGTGTTTCTTTTAATTAATCTTTTATAAGGCTCGTTTTGGATAATGGATTGTTCAGCATACTGCTCCTTTATAATCTCCATCGGTCAGATGGGACATCACTGATCAATATTGGAGCAGCACTAGCGACTGCATTTTCAGTGGTCGGTGCCAGTATAGGGTTTAAGTTGGCGTGAGACCCTGCCTATTGGGGACTGATAGGTGCAGCTGCCGGATTTTTGATTGAATTTGCAAATCACCTTTTTAGCCATTTGAGAAGGATATTTTTAAGTATATGAATTTAAGGGAAGGAAATATTAAGTAAAAAAGAAGGTATTAACATGAAAAAGATTAAACCCATTAAATTAAGTTCTTATAAAACAAATGCCTCCGAGAAACTAACATCAGCAGAAATGGGTAAGCTTTGGGCTACTTATATGGGAAACAGCATGGCATCCTGTATTTTAAAATACTTTCTGCAGCATGTTGATGATAAATATATTAAAACCTTATTGGAAAATGCTTTACAACTATCAGAAGAATTCATGAAAACCATTAAAGGTATTTTCGAGAAAGAGGGGTATCCTATCCCTAAAGGTTTTACGGAAGAGGACGTAAATTTAGGTGCTCCCAGACTATTTCTGGATGAATTCTATGTCCACTACTTGAAGTATGCATCGAAAGCTGGATTGAGTATTTATAGTATTGCAATACCTCTTGTGTATAGAGAGGACGTAAAAAAATTTTTTAGGCATTGTATGGATTCCACAATGGATTTGATGGAGCAAATTAAAAAAATATTGATGTATAAAGGATTAATAATTAAACCCCCATTAATTCCCGTTCCAGAAAAAGTGGAATTTGTTCATAAGGATTTTTTAAACGGCTACCTTGGAAATAAACGCCCATTGCATGCTCTGGAAATCACACATCTTTACGATAACATTGAAAATAATGTAACAAGTAAAGCACTCATTATGGCATTCGCACAAGTAGCAAAGGATGAAAAAATACGCAAATTGTTCGAACGAGGAAAAGATCTGACCACAAATAATATTGAAGATTATATGCAAAAACTGCATGATGAAAATTTGCCATCGCCATCTTTTCTGGATGACTTAATAACTAATTCCACTTTTTCACCTTTTTCTGATAAGTTAATGCTCTTTCATAAGATGGATATGTTTTCAATGAAAATTAGATCCTTCGGAAATTCTGTGGCTGTAAATGGCCGGCACGATATAGGGATGGTTTATTTGAAGGCAATTATGAAAAATTCATATTTTGTTGAGAATGCAGCAAGAATTATGATTGAGAAAGGATGGTTTGAACAAGCTCCAACAGCAGCTGATAGAGAGAAATCATCCTGATTACTGCAATTTTTGATGCCACTCTCGCCTGAGAAGGGCTTTCTTCGTATAAAATAAATGATGCAGTTTAGTTAAAAAGGTTCCCCTAATATGTACGAGGCGGATAGGGAATCTTGGAGAGAAAGGATTGCTGGAAAATGCTTGCGCATATGGCTATGAAAAATATTATCCATTATATATAGGGATTCAGCTGCCATTTGGCGGCCTTTTTTTATTGTACAAATGGAGCAGGCAGTTCAAGAAGGGAATGGTTTCATTAAACAGGAATATATATAATATCGACCCGAGACTAATATGAGGTGAATTAAAAATGGATAAAAGAGTGATATTTGACTTTGAAATCGAGTTTACTAATGGCGGTGGATTACAAGGACAGGATTTTCGTCTTGATATTGATGGTGACGACATAACTGATGAGGAGTTAGCGAAGTATATTGCAGAGGATATGAGATTGCTTATGGTTGGAGAAGTTAGAATACTTAACAAAAAAATAGTTTTTGAGAAACACAAACGTAAATCATAACAACTTACAAGACAAGGAATTAACTTTAACATCAAGCTACCAACAGGCGGCTATTTTTCTTGTCTAACTAATGGGGCAGGTTAGTAAAGGAGGGAATAGAGTTGTTTCTTTCTCGGTTTCTTTATATTTATAAATGTTGTTATGGGTTCTGGGAATACTACATGTATCTGCCAACTTTTAAAGGATGTTACTATACTCTTATGTGGCGTGTTTACTGGTTTCTTTTTCGATCACATTTTAAGTGTGCTGCCAGTTAGTTATTATGATTTAAATGATAATTCTTCCTTTCAATTGATGGATTTTTTATCTCATGTGATGTATGCACCATTCAGCTATCTATTCTTTTATATATATGACTTCTTTAATATAAAGCCAAACTTTTCTCCGTTATTCATTTTGATATGGGCGTTAATAAGTGTTGGAATAGAGCGATTCTCTGACTACATAGGGATCTTGCACTATCAACATGGATATACCATCTATTTTTCTTTTGCTTTTTGTTTAGTGGTACAAAGTTTATGGGTGATATTTCACAGGATTATTAATGTAAATGGACAAAAGCAATTTTAAATGGAATGGAGACTGTTTGGGGATGGGCATAAATTATTGATACAAAAGATATCACTAAGCTAATCAATATATGCAGTGAAGAAGCAATAAAGTTATTAAAACTTTATATAAACCTTCCATAACAATTATGGGTTTTTATGGTGAAGTGAGTTAAAAAGTAGTGTTTGCTCTGGATATAGGAGAGAGAGTTGGAAAACCTATAATGAATGAATTCAATAAGGAGGGATTCGAATGAAAAACAATGAGCAGGAAACTAGCGAAGGGCTGAATCAGATATTTGAAATAATAAATGCCAAAGGCGATGCTGGCGAAATCAATGAAATTCTGAAAAGTGGAAGTTCAGATTCTTTAGCGGCGGAAAACTCCTCTCCTAATTCCTAAGACAAAGGAAACCCATTAAGAAAGAACGGCCACGGCAGCAATGTTTTTTGAGAATATAGATAGAAAAATGTAATGCTGCGAAGCTACCATTTTTTATCTTTTTAACGACTTTGTGAATACTTGTACTTAAGCAAAAAAGTGCTTATGCTCAAAATCAGCTGCCAAACAAGGCGGCTTTTTCTTTTTGCGCTAAAGGGGCAGGTTAGTTGGTGAAGGACAAGGAATAGTTTAAAGAGATATAAAATAAAAAGCAGGAGAGTAAATCGTACTAACTTGCAGTTTGGGACAAATACGGGGGGATAAACTTTGAATCAAAAGAAGGATCGTATAGGAAGAGTCAAAGAAATCAATAGGTTTCCTGTGAAATCAATTTTGGGGGAGTCTTTATCCTCTGCCCTAGTTGATAGCCGTGGCATACTTGGAGACCGTTTGTGGGCAATAAAAAATGAGAATGGAAAATTTGGCAGTGGTAAAACTACACGACGCTTTCAACAGATGGAAAGTTTATTTAACTATAAAGCAAGATATGAGAGGAACACCCCTCTATTAACTATGCCCGATGGAACAGAATATAGAGGTGATCAGGAAGGGGTAAACAAAGCATTAAGTGAGTTGTTAGGGTTTCCAGTAACATTGGCAAAGGAAGAGTCAATATCACATTTCGATGAAGGGCCAATAAGTATCATCACAACCTCAGCGTTAAAAATGTTAAGTAAGGATTTAGGAGAAATAGTAGACCCTCGCCGATTCCGAGCAAACATGTTAATCGAAACAGAAGCAACAGGTTATCTTGAGGATGAATGGGTGGATCGACTAATTCAAGTAGGAAAAAGTGTAACCCTGAAAATTGTTGCCCCACTTCAAAGGTGCATTATGGTCAACAATCCTCAGGAGGAACTACAGAAGGATGCTCGAATATTGAAAACCTTGGTAACTAATCATGATGCGATGTTTGGTGTTTGGGCAAAAGTTGAACAATGTGGTGAGGTAAGTGTTGGGGATGAGGCAATATTACTTGAATAAAATGTGCTGAGTGTTTGTTCTGCATGAACAATAAATTTCTTCATGTAGTATTTGCAAGAGTATAGAATAAAGGCAGCATTGAGGCATCTATTTTTTTATTGAAGTAACGGGGCAGGTTAGCATTCCTGTAGATCGTTATTTTTGAGCTTTGAAAAAAATAGGGCTCCTCAGTAAGATATGAGTAAGACACGACTCTAACTCAAACTTAGGAGGAACCCTTATTATGAAGTTTAAAATGTGGACAAACAAAATCAACTAATAGAAAGAATTACTGATAAACATCTTGTGGTTGGTGTGGATATTGCACAACAATTTCACGTAGCCAGAGCAGTGAATTTCCGTGGGATTGTAGTAGGAGATCCAATCACTTTTCCAAACAACGAAGAGGGATTTTCGTCCCTGTTAATCTGGATTAATAGCATTAAAAGATTACATAAACTTGAGGCTGCCATAGTTGGTATGGAACCTACCGGTCATTATTGGATTAACCTTTCTAAATGGCTGATGAAACAAGATATTGAGGTAGTGACAGTTAACCCTCATTTGGTGAAAAGAAATAAAGAAAACCGTGATAATACCCAATCAAAGAGTGATAAAAAAGACGCTCTTGTAATAGCCGATATGGTGAAGAACGGTTACTATGCCTTTGTAAGGGATACTTCTGAGTCGTTTGAAAAGCTCAGGGTACTCATGTCGAATCGGGATGTCATTGTTAAGAGGCTTGTAAGCTCGATTAATCAATTGAATCGCTGGGTGGATATTGTCTTCCCCGAGCTTAGACAAGTATTTAAAGACATCACTGCTAAAGGGGCCATCGCAACACTTCGGCTTTTCCCATCTCCGATGGAACTGGGTTCCATGAAGCCTGAAGAGATCGTGGCCGGGTGGAAGTTACTGATGAAGCGACAGCCTGGATTAAAGAAAGCCTATTTACTCCTCAATGTAGCCAGGAAATCAGTTGGTACAAGGCAAGCATTAGAAGCTTATAAATTTCATCTTGAACAATTACTCGAAGAGTATGACCTTGCGATTCAACAACTTGAAAGAGTTGAGCTGGCAATCAAGGATGAACTACCTAAAATTCCTTTCGCGAATAAGTTACTTATGATTAAGGGAATTAGTGAAATTTCGTTAGCTGGTATTTTAGGGGAAGCAGGAGATTTAAGTGGTTTTTCACACGGCAACTCTTTACTTCGCCATGCAGGACTCCATCTAGCCGAAGCCAGTTCAGGGAAGTGGAAAGGGCAAATAATCATTTCAAAGCGTGGAAGATCAAGGTTAAGACGTTTCCTCTATTTAGCTACTATGAGCCTGGTAATGAACAACCCAGAATTTAAAGCCCTCCACTCGAATAATGTTAAGGTCAAGAAAATGAAAAAAATGAAATCTATAATGAAGCTGATCGGGAAGTTAGCTAGGATCTTTGTAGGGATAGCGCGAAAAAACGAAGCTTATTGTGCCAAGAAGGTCCAGCCGTTAACTGAGTTGGCAGCGTAGTTCAATTCACTTTTTCTCGAAGTGAATCATTTACCCCTTATATTTTTAAAGATCGAGTGTTGGCTTATTCGCAGGATTTCAAATATGTACGGAGTACCAGGTTTGTTCAACAAAAGGGCACTGACCCATCAGGTTAGCATAACTGGCCTCCACCCCTTGGATAGGCATGACGAAGGAATGAGAGGGCAATTGACCCGTTGAGACATGGGAGGGAAAGCCTCCAAGGGCTGGCGTGGAGAAGTACATCATATGGTAGAATTTGGAGTATAATCCTACTCCTCTATTTAACTATGTCTTCACGTAGCCATTTGTCCAGAATCTACTCTTTTCAATTTAGAAATATATATCCATGGAGGATGAAATCCTGCGAATAAGCGAGCATTCGTGAGTAAATCGTATTAAACTGAGGGAGTTTAAGAAGGATTAAATGGGAATTGGATAATTATGTTATTATAAAAAGAGATATTGGGGGATAAAATGAAGTTTTTCATAAATATGTTGCCTTTGATTTTGGTATTTTAGGGGTTCTAAATTATGTGTATTTTGCTAAAGACATTGTTTCAACAGTTGTACTTTTATCTATTAGTGTTAAAGTTTCGAATTCTTAAAGAAAGACTATTAAAGTAAAAAAATAGGAGGATGAATGAAATGGCTAGAGAATGTTATGAGTGCGGGAACACAAACGAGGAAGAGATTGAGTATAAGACGGTAACTACTGACGAAGGTGACGGAAACGAAAAAAAGATAAAACTTTGGTTATGCATAGATAACGATGATTGTGAGATGAGAGTGTATAACAAGTACTACGCTAATAAGTAAAGAAGGAACAATTCGAGCAAGGACACAGTGGGAGAAGTGTAATTTTTTGTGAGTCGTTCTCTTGCAGAAACCTGACGGCAGATGGCCGGATCATTTTACGCATCTGGTCAATTGAGAGATATAAAATAATTTACCTTCTTATAAGTAACGAGGTGCTTTACTTCACTTTGGAGTGAAGCCTTTTTCTTTTTCAAGTAACGATGCAGGATAGTTTAATAAGAAAATAGACTTCTGTAAGAATTTTATTCTCATATTCTTCCATTGCGTTATAATTAGTGTAAATTTACACTAATAAAGTTAAGGTGGAGTGAATAATGAAGATATATAGATATTTTAGTTTTTGGCTTTTGATATTGTCTATTTCTATTTGTCTTTTTAACCTATTGGGCTTTGATGATAAAAACTTGCTTATGTTCTTAACAAGCCCACCGTTTTGGTTAATTGAAACACATTGGTTTGTAGTAAACTTTACTCATCCTTCTGATATTCCAATGAGTGTAATTAATGTTTTGACTGTATTATTTTGGTTTCTATTAGGTCTAATACTGGATAAAGCTCTTAGAAAACTAAAAAACAAATGAATACACATGAAGCAAAGGTTCGTTGACCCAGGAAGAGGAAACGATCTTTTTGTAGAAAATCCTTATTAAACATAAGATGCAGGATAGTTAAAGAAGTTTTTCGTTTCTGGATAGGTGCAAACTGTGTAGAAGGACCTTATGAAGGAATTGTATAAGTTGTTAGAAAATAAATTACATATAGAGGTGGAATTATATGCCTAAAATTGACAATATGTTAGCAATTCTATGGATGCTTCGTTCAGGTGAAAAAATTACTGCAAAACAAATTTCAGAAAAGTTAGAGATGAATATAAGGACTGTGTATCGTTATATTGATACAATTTCAACAAGTGGCGTACCTATAATTTCAGAACCAGGACATAACGGTGGATACACTTTATTGAACAACTTTATTGAGGCTCCTCTTTTTTTTGATTTTGAGGAGCAAACTTCACTATTTCACGCTGCTGTTTTTGCAGAAGAAGCCGGATACTATGGAGGTGAAGCACTAAATAGGGCCATTTCAAAACTAAGTAAATACTCAAATCAAGAGCAGGAAACAAAGATAAATCAACATTTAACTAGTCTTGAAGTAATAAGTCGATTAAGTTCACTCTCTATGGAACCTTTTTTGAAGGAGTTGGAGCAGGCCGTTGCTGACGGGTACTCAGTAAAAATTCTTTACCATAAAAGTGGCGAAAAGCAATTGAATTATAGATTGGTCGATCCGTACAGAATTATCTATTGGAATAATAAGTGGTATGTGATTGGATTTTGTCATCTTAGGAATGATATCCGTAGTTTTAGAGTAGATCGAATTGAAAGTCTAATGCTAACCGAAAATAAGTTTAACCGGCCAGAAAATTTTTCAGCACGTGACTTTTTTATGAAAAACCTCCTTCCAACTATAGAGGATAAGGAAGGGATTACTTCTTTAGTTATTAATGGAAATGAAAGTACGCTGAATGATGTTTGCCAACATTGGTTTTTAGGACATTATTTACATGAACGAAATTCAAATCAAGCAGTTTTCCTTCTTGAAAAAGATATAGTACATACATATATACCTTATTTACTTTTACCGTACGGTAAATCTATTCAAATTATCGAGCCAATAAGTCTAAAGAAAAGACTTATTGAAGTTCTGTCGGAATTAATAAAATTTCATCAAGTAAGATAACTTCCCTGACGTTAGCTGTCAGGGAAGTTATCTTATAATTGCTATATAAATTGTGATTGGGAGTGTTATTGGATGCAAACAAAAAAAGTTTATCTATATGTATTTAACACAATGTCAGACTGGGAATATGGATATTTAATTGCCGAACTAAATACAGGAAGATATTTCAAAAAAGATATAGTACCTTTAAAAGTAGTTACAGTAGGAGCTAATAAAGAAATGATTACTACGATGGGGGGACTGAGCATAAAACCAGATATTTCCCTTGATGAGTGTACTCTTGAGAGTGAAGATCTTTTAGTTTTGCCTGGAGGAACTACTTGGCGAGAAGTTATTCATCAACCAATCATGAAGAAAATTGGCGAAGCCTTAAAGCTCGGCACTATTGTTGCTGCAATTTGTGGTGCAACTGAGGCCCTTGCGAATGTGGGATACTTAGATTCTAGAAAACACACAAGCAATGACTTAGAGTATATTAAAATGGTCTGTCCTAATTATAAAGGAGAAAAATTTTATGAGATGAGACCGGCGGTATCTGGTGAGAATTTGATTACAGCATCAGGAGTAGCACCTCTAGAATTTACGATGGAAGTACTGAAAAAATTAGATGTATTTGCACCCGACACATTACATTCATGGTATAACCTAAATAAGACTCATAAACCTGAATACTTCTTCCAGTTAATGAATTCAATAAATAGCTGAGCTAAAAAATCAACTTAGCAGTTTTATATTAGTTCAAATAAAAATAATGAAGTAACTGAAAAGCTCACTTTCTCTATTTTGTTTTGCAGAGAAGTTGGGCTTTTAATTTGGAATTTCCTTATCGTTGTAAATCCGCATTTTCCTGATGCTACCCCTATAAGAAAATGCAACAAGAGAATTAAATAAAACTTCTTCTTCAACTAAGGGGTGCGTTACTTTTAGATCCAGCTGCCATCCAGGTGGCTTTCTTTATTGAACTATAGGGCAGTTTAGTTGAACAATCGTCAGTAGCTTTTTTCAACAATTGGGCCAGATTGTGGAATATCTCATTTCTTCAAATGATTAGATTTGAAATAATTGGGCTTTTAAATTTTGGTATTTCCTTTTTCCTGATACTGCCACTTAAAGTAACTGGAATTTAGTAAAAAAAAGGAATTAGAAATAATTTGAAGAATATTAAAAAGGGTTAGGTCCATGGAAGAAAGAAGGCAGTTTATTTTTGCATTATTATTAGGAGGAAATAGTATGAAAACAAGGAACCTTTTTTTTATAAACCTTTTTTTTATTCTCGGAATGGTATTTCTAACGATAATGGATAAAATCTTTCCAGAGTCCACAATAACCAAAAACGTAGTTCTTATTATTGGTGGTTGCTTCATAGTATATGCTTATGTGATTTCAATGAAATCCAAAATATTGGACTCAGCCATCAGCATTTGTTTGGGTGGCTTCCGTAGCAGTGATCTTATTGAGTAATGTGATTATATTATATCTGACACATGCTTTAAATTAAAAGCTTGAAGGGTTTCTGTTTTAAGCGAATTAGAATTTGAAACAAACCTTACACGAATATAGGTATTGAAAATAACAGGAATATAGGAGGTATGAGATATGAAGATCAATAGAATAGATCATGTGAGTATAAACGTAAATGATCTTTCAGAGGCTAAAGCGTTTTTTCTTGATTTAGGACTTGAAGTGCAAGCGGAATGGGAATTGGATGGAAAACAGTTGGATAGAATAGTTGGGCTTAATGATGTTAAAACAGCCTGTGTAGGATTGGGGATGCCAGGTGGCCAGGCATGGATAGAGCTAGTCAAATTTTATACGCCGTCAGATGAAAAAGGTATTCAGCGGCCATTTGCAAATACGCTGGGCATCCGACATATTTGCTTTGCTGTTGAAGATATTGAAGCTATTGTTGCAAAATTGAAAACGAAGGGCACGGAAATCTTTAGTGAGATACAGCAATATGAAGAAAGTTATAAGCTATGCTACGTTCGTGGTCCAGAGGGAATTATTTTAGAGTTGGCCGAGAAAATCAGATAAATATTGAATGGGACTTTAAATGATTTAGACCTCCAACTTAAAGATTGCATCTTAAACTATCGGGTGCTAATATTCAAGATCAGCTGCTAAATTAGTAGCTTTTCTTTAAGGTTATTTTATCAAATATAAAAAAAGCTCAGTGAATATAATCAACTAGCTTTTCGTCTGTCATAATTTTATATAAAGTTTTTGAGTCTTTTTCAGATAGAAAAGTGTTTTTATCTAAACTTTCAATTCTCATTTTAATTCGATTATCAGGTAAAAGTATCCAAATTGCATAATTATCGTTAATCCTAAAGTCAGGATATGTGCTCTTGTCACTAGCACCTTCCCATCTTGCATTCTTGAAAATCTTATAAACAATATCAACTGTTTCTCTTTCTGTTATCTCCTTGATTTGTACATATTGACACTCTGTTCCAGTATGTTTTTCGACAATTAGTTTATTTTCAAACTCAATATTAACTTGTTCCCCTTCCTGATTACTACATCCAACGATTGAAACTAATAAAAGAATTATAATATATAAAGTCTTTACCATAAAACACCTTTCTCTTTATAGCCTTTTATAATAAGGGTAATTCTCTATTTATCACAAAAATCCCTTGTGTATAACTCCAAGCTTACAAGGATTCTAAAGATAGGGGAGGGAATGTAATATTCCAGTTGTTGTAATTTAGGGATTTAAGGAGAGATACAAATGAATTTAGGTACTCCAATAGCAAAAGGAAATACAGCAAAAATCTATCTCTATAAAAACAGGATTTATAAAGTACTTAATGACTACTTGTCCGAAACGGAATCTCATATTGAATGCGAAAAGCAAAAATATGCTTATTCGTGTGGACTTTCCGTACCCAAAATAATAGATCTTACGAAAATAGATGGAAAACAAGCTATAATAATGGAATATATCAAGGGTAGATCAATAGGTGATATTCTTTCCGAAAACATGGAGCAAGCAGAATATTACATGAATATTTCTGTTGACATTCAACAAAAAATTCATAAGGTTGAGGCTCACTCGATTGAAAACATGACTGAAAAATTAAGCCGTCAGATTGTATCAGCTAATATTTTGGATAATAAGCAAAAGTCAACTTTAATACAAAGGTTAGATAGGATGACATTTAAGAGTAGGCTCTGTCATGGAGACTATCATTTGTTTAATTTAATTATGTCGGATAACAACGTGGCTATAATTGATTGGGTGGATTCCAGTGCAGGGGATATTTGTGCTGACGTTTACCGTACCTATCTTTTATATTCTCAATTTTCACATGAATTTGCTGAGATGTATTTGCAGCTTTACTGTGAGAAAAGTGGTTTGGTAAAAGATGAAGTGTTACAATGGGCACCAATTGTTGCGGCGGCAAGGTTGTCGGAGATTGTACCGTCTGAGAACTCAGAGCGTCTTTTAAAAATAGTAAATCAATATTGTCCTTTATAGATGAAATCCATAACTGGGCGTACAGGTTCCTTAGTTACTGCCTAACATGGCGGCTTTTTCTTCTTTTATAGAGGGAGGTTAGTGAAAGGGTACGTCTCGAAAAAAAGGAATTCTTTTAGTGGAACAGAAAATTTCTTATGAGTAAACTGTGAGTTTGAAGGTAGTGTATGGTTATTTAAAGTGGGTGGGCGGGAGAAATCCTGTCTTTTTTAGTTAAAGGAATATCTATCTTATGTTTCCAAAATTTTTATTTTAATTTAACTTTTCTTTGGGTATAATTATTTAAATTACTTATAAAGGATGGACACCATGTTCAAAAAATTCTTTGGAAAAAACTATACAGTTGCTGACTTCTGGATTTGGTTTGAAAAGAATTCACAAGACTATTATCGGTTAAGAGAAGAAAATTTAAATTCATTGTTCAACAAACTAAGCAAACAGTTATCTAAGATAAATGAAGATTTAGCATTTGAATTTAGTGCAGATTTTATTGAAGGAAAGAGAGAGTTTATAATAAGTGCTGATGGCATCTTGTCTGCCTTTCCAGACGTCATTGACCTTGTTGAAAATGCACCCCGAATTGAAGGATTTAAAATAATTGCCTTTCGCCAAAAAAGTGCTGTTGATGATATATCCACTATAGAATATGAGGATATAAGTTTAGGGCCTGATGATGTTTATTTCACTTACAGAAAAAATGGTGATACTTTAGACATTGTTCTATTTCTCAGAGGCTATGACTCTGATTTTGAAGAATGGGAAAATGCTGCCTTTATATTATTAGACACTGTTATTGGAGAGTATGATGTTGCTACTAAAATAGGAAGCATTGATATGCTACCTTATAAAGAAAGTCCTAATTTAAAATCCATCTTAGAATTACCTTCATTAATAGATAAGGAAGTAACAGGGATAAGCTTATAAGGCTTATCCTTTATTATGCAGCTCTTATTGTATTTAAGGGGCTTGTTGAACAAGGATATTTGAAAAAGAAGTTGAAATATAAGTTAAGTATCTTAATTTAAATTTTTTGATTAGCTGCCAACACGGTAGCTTATTTTTGTGAGATTTTTTTGATTGATATTGGAGGGATTAATTTGTCAAAAGGATTGCTTCACCATATCGAGTTGTACGTATCAAATTTGGAAAAATCGGTAGAATTTTGGGGATGGTTTCTTCAGGAATTAGGGTATAGTTCTTTTCAAAAATGGGATAGAGGGCAAAGCTGGAGACTAGGTGAAACCTATATTGTGTTTGTGCAGGCAGAGGAACGTTTCCTTGATATTCAATATCATAGATGCCGAGTAGGTATGAATCATTTAGCATTTTATGCTGAATCACGCGTTCACGTTAATAAAATTACGAAAATTTTGGAATCAAAAGGGATAAATATCCTTTATAAAAACAAACATCCATTTGCTGGAGGATATAATCATTACGCAGTATATTTTGAAGACCCTGATAGGATTAAAGTTGAATTGGTAGCTCCTTAATGCAACAGGGTGCCTTTCTTTTGAACAAACGGGGCAGATCACATTACCTTTATTGAATTACTAATATTTGGTATTGTATAGTTTAAAGAGATGTAAAAGAAAGGGGAATCTAGATTACACATGTGGAATACCTTGAAATGATTATTTAATTGGATAGAGACAGGGTGCGGTCCTTGATCGTTAAGGATGCGTTTATTTGTCTATCTGAAATCATTCAAGGGATACATGGTGTGGACAATTAAATTCCCATTGCCAAGCAGATATCCTTATATATCTGTTTTTATTTATGGGTAAAAATACATCTCAATTGACACAGTCATAACGTCCCTAAATAGGGGGAATTCTAATGAAAAGTCAGTACGAAAACGAAAAAATGCTAACAGGAGGAAATGTCTCAAAAGTATATCGTTCGGGAGATACTGTTCGACGAGAATTAAAACCTAATAGTGTAAAAATCCATAAGTTATATCAGCATTTAGAAAGTGAAGGATTCGACTATGCACCGAAGTTTTTAGGTATTGATGAAAAAGATAGAGAGATATTAACATTTATTGAAGGAGAAGCTGGTAATTATCCTTTAAAGAAATATATGTGGTCTAATGATGCTTTAATAGAGATAGCGAAAATGCTTCGTCTCTATCATGATGCAGTGAGTAATTTTCCAATCGACGAGAATTGGCAGCCAATAGATAACACGCCTCAGCCAATAGAGGTGCTATGTCACAATGATTTTGCCATCTATAACATTATTTTTAATCATGAAAAGCCAGTAGGGATTATTGATTTTGATCTTGCTGCTCCTGGTCCAAGACTTTGGGATATAGCCTATACTCTATACACTTGCGTTCCTTTAAGTAGACTTTATCATACTGAAACAGGTGAGGCAGTTTATTATGATCCATTAAAGGATGCCGACAGTATAAAACAAAGGATTAAATTATTTTTCGAATCCTATGGTATAAAGGGGATAGGAAATGGTTTTTTAGAGATGGTGTTGCTCCGAGTAGAAGGTTTATGTAAAACCATGCAAAGGAAAGCAGTAGATGGCGATATGGCGTTTCAAAAAATGATCGATGAAGGACATTTTGAACATTATCAAAAGGAACTTCAATTCATTCGTGAATATGGGAAAGAATGGGTTTAATAAAAATTTTGAACTAAATGTATAGTAATAGCGTTAATCCAAGCGGGTTTAACGCTTTTTTATTGTAAATATTCCTGGATAAATATAGTTGAAAAAAGCAAGTTTGTAAAGAAATGCACTTAAACTATAGGATGCATTACTTTAACATCCAGCTGCTTAATGGCGGCTTTTTTTCTTACTTATCTAACGGGGCAGGTTTATTTAATAAGGAAGTTAGGCTCCTTATAATTCTACATCTATAGTTGTAGGGGATTTCAAACTATACCTGGAGGTAATAATTTCGTATTAATGTAAAAATAAATAAAGAAGGTTATATAAATGTTTAAAGGGATTTATTCTCGAAAATATTTGAGAAGAAAATAAATAAGGCCAAACCAACAAAAATAGCTGCTTTAACAAGGTCAAATTTGGCTGAGAAAATTAATGGGATGAAACAAGAATGGGAGGATGGAAAGGAATGACCATATTAGTGGCAGGAGCGACGGGAACCGTAGGGCGGCATGTCGTAGATCAACTTATTCGAAAGGGAGAAAAAGTGAGGGCATTGACACGTAATCCGCTAAAGGCCAATCTGCCTGCAGGTGTGGAGGTTGTTTCGGGGGACTTAAGTGAACCAGGTACGCTCGGTTCTGCTCTGGTTGACGTAAGCGGTATGCATTTGATTACTACTGGCGCCGAATATACTCCGTTACAAACGGGACCAGAAATCATTAAGCTTGCTGAGAAAACTGGAGTACGCAGGGTTACTGTTTTATGGAACGGCGAAAAGGGCCCATTTGAAAGTGCAGTTGAGGCAAGTTCCCTGGAGTGGACTCAACTTCAAGCCTTTGAATTTATGGCAAATGCACGAAAATGGGCAAACTCCATACGCTCAGAGGGGCTGGTTCGAGATCTGTTTGGGGGATCACCAATTGCTCCTGTTCATGAAGCTGATATTGGAAGGGTCGCAGCAGCCGCACTGACTGAGGACAGTCATGCAGGGAAAATATATACCTTAACAGGGCCTGAGAGTTTGTCAGTTAAAGATAAAGTTGGGATTATTAGCAAGGTTATCGGACGGGAAATCCGATTTGTTGAAAGTTCCGAAGAAGAAGAACGTGAGCAAATGAGGAAGATGGGTGTTGAGGAGGATGCCATTGACTATGTGATTAACTGGCACCTTAACCCGCCTCCATCCGCTCATAAGGTATTGTCGACCGTTGAGGAAGTTACAGGACATAAGCCGTCTACTTTCGAAGAGTGGGTTAAGGCGAATACAGGATATTTTATAAATTCAAACAGCTAATCATTCCGGAACTTTTTGAGGAATTGAAACTAACATCAGCGGGAGAGTATATATAACAATAGGTACTATTATTAAAAACCAGCTGCCAAACCAGGCAGCTTTTTCTTATTTAACAAAAGCGGCAGGTTAGTTTAAGAAGAATAATTCATCGAATAATAAATGATAATAGTTGATATTGTTGTTTTTTTAAAAAACGAGGTGTTCCCCTTGGTGAAGCTATTTATAGTGACAGTTATATTAGTTCTTTTAATTGCCCTAAAAATGCCCAGAAAAAGAACAAGGCACGAGTTACTAGCTACAATCCAGTTTGCATTGTTAATGAATTTTATAACTGATTTGTATCTTGATTTAAAGTACAAACTTTACTGGTATTTTGATAAAGAACAAATAGAGGGGTTGTACCTAGTTGTAGCCCTTGGTGAGATTGCTGTACTGGTTATTATATTTAATTATTTTCCCTTGAAATCTAATGCGATTATGAAATTTATATATATCTTGGGATGGACATGCATTCTTTTATTACTTGAGTTGTATGCAGTTTATATTAGAGTTTTACATTATGGTGAATGGAATATAATCTATTCCGCGGTGGTTTACTTTATTTCAATGTACATCCTTTATTTCGTATTAGTCTACACGGCGGATAGAAGAGAAACTCAGTAATAAAGTAGCAATTTCTTCTTGAACTAACGGTTGCGTTAATTCAAGAAGGATAAACGCATTTTTTAATGAATTTATTAAAAAATGTAGTAGTTCGTGGAAGAGGTAATTAAAGACCGCATCGGTAAGAACAGTTTGAGTATAAAGGATCTGGCACTTTTTTATCACTAATAAAGTAATCCATTAAAAAATCTCAGACTGGCAAATAGTCTGAGATTTTTAGTAATGGCTTCTTGCAGCATTGAATCCATTATGGGTTGCTTTTAATTACTTTGCGGACCGTGAGTCAAGGAAACTGTCTCCTTGGTTTTTCGTCTTCTATATACGCTTAGAATCAGTCCTGCGGATATCATCTCCAGCAATAAATGTGAACCTCCATAACTCATGAATGGTACGGGTACACCACTCAGTGGAGATAAACCGAGATTCATCAGTAGGCTTAGTATAAACTGAGCTGAAAAGACTGCTGCCAATCCTGTAATTAGCAATTTTCCATAAGGGGGATTCACACTTTTGGCGGTAATCGATATTCTACAAATAAAAAATATAACCAGAGCTAAAGCCGTGATTGCGGCTAGCCACCCAAACGAATAGATGATGTACGCCAAGATAAAATCTGTATGGACCT
Source organism: Cytobacillus sp. BC1816 (assembly GCF_051353635.1). Lineage (NCBI taxonomy): Bacteria > Bacillati > Bacillota > Bacilli > Caryophanales > Bacillaceae > Cytobacillus > Cytobacillus sp. BC1816. The sequence goes on from NZ_CP195611.1 coordinate 699,503, forward strand.
CAGAAATGAAACTTGGGGTCACCTGAAGGGCACTTCCTATAAAATAAGCCTCACCTATTTTAAGATCTGTATAGGAGTTTACCATGGAGTATCTTTGAGAAAGAGACAGCAGATTCCAGATGGGCCATATAGAAGCAACAACTGCGAATGTTATAGTTTGCTTAAGGCTGGACCTTGACGTATGCATGATTACAGCGCATACAATGATGCTAATAATAGTAGCTGCGAAGGCTCCTGTCGTCGCCATTAGTAAAATTGGTATTGACATAATACCTAATCCAAACCAAGACTTTCGATTATCATCCCAATCCCAGGAATGAAACATTCCAGCAAGGGCAATGACCAAAAGGAATGGAGTGATTTCGGTGAAATTAATAGTGGCAAAGCCTACATTTAAAAATGGCACATCATCGACTCTAACACCAATGAGAACTGTCAATAAAAGTATGAGGATTGTTGCCGCATAGAAGTGCTTGGAGTATTTCATCAATCTTCTGTAATCAAACATAAATAGGCTTAGCATGAGCACGACACCCAACGAGTAGAAGCTAAGACTATTATTGAAAACTTTCAGTTCTTGAAGCTCTGTAAAAGCCGAATGGAATTGCAAATAATACATAACCAGTAGCCCAAATAGAGAAGCTGTCAGCACTGGCAACAAGGTTTTCACATCCATAGGGGCTTTGTGTGTTTTGTTAAGCTGCTTTCCCAAAACTACTGCATCTCCCATACGTGCCAATGCTTGATCTATAGCCTCTTTTTCTGAAAGTCCTGTACTCATGGCCTCCTCTTTGAGCGTATGAAGGTGATCGTTAATTTCCAGTTTTATATGGGCATGTACATCCTTATTTTTTATCCGTTTACAAATCTCTAATATACATTTCAAACTTATTATCTAATCCCATACGATTTTCTCCCCACTTAAAACTTCGTCAACAGCATTCTTGAAAACGGACCATTCTTCTTTTTTTTCTACAATAGATTCTTTGCCCTGGTTATTAATCTTGTAATATTTCCTTTTTCTCTTTCCGGTCCCTTCGCCCCAGTAAGATACAATTAATTCTTTTTCCTCAAGGCTGTGAAGGATGGGATAGATCGTGCCTTCCTTAAAACTAAAAATTCCATTAGACTTCGATTCTAGTTCTTTGATAATTTCATAGCCGTACATTGGTTTAGAATTTAGCAAACTCAAAATAAGAGTAGTGGTACTACCCTTTAGCAATTCTTTGCTAATCTTCATAAACAGTCCACCTTCCGAATGCATAGTAAATCTATGCATAGTTTTTATATGTATAATTTATGATATAAATTAATTCCTGTCAATATGTCTATAAAGAAAAACGGCATGTTTTATAACAAAGATTCTTAAAGTTATTGTTGGAGCACATTCTTGGCATATTACAAGTTACTTTTAATAGTCGAATATGGTCTCAGAAAGAAAGGTATAACAAACAATAAGAATTCCTATCAGATATGCTTTTTATGATTATGAAGTAAACATTGCTTATTCAACAATAGGGTGCTTTTATTTAAGAAGAGAACATTTGTAAGAGCTAGGTGTTCACATTTCGCCCTACATTTGCTGCTCATATAGCACCGAAGGGCATGCAGTTAGCATGTATCCAGGTTATATTAAGACATATCGGGCCACACAAAACGTAGATGTACACTCGTTTATATCAATAAGCAAGAAAAGAACTGTATGATCAACCGAGGTAAAATTACGGAATAAATGTTCGTAGAATACAAATTAACGCTTCCATAAACATGGTTAAAAAAATGTCCAAACCCCTGGTAATAAGGGATTAGACATTTTTTAATTAGATCATATTTAGCATTAAGAAGGATTAACGCTTATTTGCTTGGTTCGAATAAAAAATTAATTAATAAATCTTTTAAGATTGCCGCATTTCTTAAGGGGTAGCCGTCCACGTTATTATACATTCTCTACATCTTCTTACAGACTATTCCAAACTTCAAGTTTGTTATTTATACTATCAGTAGGAGGGGACATAGATGATCGAGGGGAAGATTCTAAAATACTACAGAGAAAAAAAGGGATACACACAAGAACAACTTTCAAAAGGGATTTGTTCTGTCAGTCATTTAAGTAAAATTGAGCGGGGCATAACAGAATATTCAGGGGAAATTACAGCTATTCTTTCTGAACAATTGAAAATAAATATTCAAGACGAAGTAAGGAATTACAAAGGTTTTGAAGAGACATTAGAAGAATGGAAAAATGCTATTGTTATGTTAGATACCGAAAAAATGAAAGAAAAAAAAGCAGCAATTGACTCAAACCAATTAAAGGATATTCCTGACTTTCAAGTGCATTACTCATTGCTTTTAGCCCGTCATTATCTCGTTAATTATGAAATGGAAAAGTGTCATAAATTGATGGAAAAGATCAAGAAAATAGCCATCAATCTATCCCCTTATGAGAGTAACCTTTATAAACATGTTCAAGGAATTTATTACTTCAGTATTGGAAGCTACAAAGATTCTATTGAAGTCCTAAAGAAAATTGATTCCAGTTACACGAGCCAAGAATATTACTATCACCTGGCTATATCCTATCATGCAGTGTATGACAGTACTTTAGCGTACTATTATGCTCAAAAGGCTTTGCGCTATTTTCAAGAAACATTAAATTTCACACGTATACTTGATACAGAAACACTTATTATCCTTCAACTAAACGCCCAATCACAATATAGCCTAAAAGAGACTCGCAACTATTATTATAAGCTAGTTCAATCTGCTAAAAAGATTCAATCTGTAGATCGTTTAATAAAGCTCTATTATAATCTTGGGGAAGAATTATTTAGAAGAAAACATTATGAAGAAGCAAAAGAGTATCTTGAAAAAGGATTGACCTTAATGAAAGAAGAAGATTTCCTATTTCTAACCATGTTGGATTTATATATAAACATTTGTTATAAAGGAAACTTAAAATCGAAAGAAAGCCTATTGTCCGATGCAAAAAAAGGCCAACGCCTTTCTAAAAAAAGGAAAGACCAAAGATATTTATATTTTAATCTACATCTATTATTACTGAATGAGAAGGAAGATTCCTATTATGACTATGTTGAAAATAAAGTGCTTCCATATTTAGTTCAGTCCGGAAAAAAGGTTCTAATCCAACACTATGAAATCAAGCTTTTTCGGTACTATATGGAAACAGGACAAATCGAAAAGGCATGGTCTCTCTCTAAAAAGATATTGCAGGCTGAGAAGAGCTGTTATGAATTGGACTAGTGTTGTGTTAACCCCCATCATAATTTTATGTGGGGGGTTTTTATTTCCCCTATTCTTGCTTGACTTGATAAATAAAATATTCACATTGCTTTTATACCCAGTCCCAGCATTGTTACACCAGGGCAAAGTAAATCTAGTCCTGACTCCAGAGAATTTGTATTCTGAATACCTAGAAGTTTTATTCTGGTACCAGGGAAGGGGGAAACAAACGGGAAAGCTTTGATTACTTTAAGATGTCAGGTGATGATTTTTTCTTAGGTTTCGAAAGTCTTTCATAAACTTCTAAACAAATGTACCCAGTAGCTGGTATAAGAATTAATAGAATAAATCCAATAGGACCACTAACAAACTTTGCGATATATCCCGCCTTCGGAATCTTAAATGCTAGACTGCCTACTAAATGGTTTGATGTAACCATATTAGTATCTTTTACGTTGTTGTTGTCTCCTTTTGTGACAAATCCAACGGTTCCTTGATTTTGTTTAATTTCAATTACACGGTGAGTGATAAACTTTGTCTCAGTCTCTTTAAATGTAATCACATCATTAACTTTCACTTCTGTCGGTGAAACCTTTTTTATAAAAACTAAATCACCCGCTTTAATGAAAGGATTCATACTATTGGTTAATACGGTTAATGGGCTTATTCCATAAATAGTTGGTACTTTTTCTGGGTGCTTTTTTGATTGAATCGTGGAATATAGTAAAAAGGCTATAACCAGGATGATAGTGATAAAAAGAATAAACGAAATGCTTTTAGATAAAATTTTCATCATCAATTCCCCAACTTTCGTATTATTTCAGAATCTTCCCTATAATTAAATTTTTTCTCCCGTCATTGTAAACTTTTTCTACTAAATTAAAAACTATGATATTTGCCGAATTTCTTTTGTTTTGTTAAATAAAAAGAGCGATTTCTTCTAATTCCTCGTGAATTCACAAATTAACATTTGTATAAATTTGCTAATTTGGGGTAATTTCGGGTGTTTTTTTAATACATTCAATTGTGAATGGGTAATTAGGGCTTGGGTATTTGGGTGAAACTATGTATTCTAGTCGTTGAAAATATCATTTTCATGATATTCATACTACATATAACTAGTATTAAGGACCTGATTATTGAGAAAAGAATTACTCCAATATACTCCACAAAGTACTTACTATAAGATATTTGTAGAGTGAATTTTCGATTAATTCATTTTATGGGGAATATTCAGCACCTTCATCTATTTGAAATGATCGAATGGACATCTTGAGAAATAACAGACATTATTTTCACTTATACAGAGAAAATTAAGGAGGAAGGGTATGAAGAACAAGAAGCTAGGGCGTATATTGTTAGGGTCAGCATTAACAGCAAGTTTAGTAGCATCTTCTGGAATTCCACAGAATGTACTAGCAAAGGATCAGGGGCAATCAAAGATTGCAAATGTCCATGAAATACTGAATAACTTAAGTAATGAACAAAGAAGAGCTCTTAAGGAGCTTGAGGTGGGACCGGGATTTGTAATCTCTCCGGATATCAATGTAAATAGCCCTGAACTAGTAAATGTCATTATTGAATTTACCCAAGCGCCGGCTAAAGTTGAATTGATGAAACAAGAAGCAAATGGAAAAAAGATGGCACTGTCTTCTGCAATAGATAAGGTAGAGGCATCCCATCAACAATTTAAAAAGGAATTTAATAAACTGACAGGGTTAAAGGTTGCAAGCAGTCAAAAGTTAGATGATTCGAAAATTACTAGAGAATATAAACATGCATTTAACGGTGTAGCTGTTTCCATTCCAGGCAATATGATTGAAGAGTTAGTGAAATCCGATGTTGTCAAACGAGTTTGGAATAACAAAGAAATTCAATTAGAGCTCCCGAAAGAACCACAAGAACTAAAATCTACAGCACAAACAGGTTCTGCCGATAGTAATCGCCAAATTGGAGCGGACAAGCTCCATGAAAAAAATATTAATGGAAAAGGGATAAAAGTCGGAGTTATTGATACAGGGATTGATTATAACCACCCAGATTTAAAAGACGCTTATAAAGGTGGGTATGATTTTGTTGACAACGATTCGGATCCGATGGAAGCAACATACAAGGACTGGCAAAATTCCGGAGGTTATCCTGAAATCTATAATGGCAGCCCTTTTTATACATCTCACGGTACCCATGTTTCTGGAACGATAGCTGGACAAAAGAAAAATGCTGTTGAACATGCAGTTGAAGGGGTTGCACCTGAATCAGACTTATATGCGTACCGTGTACTAGGCCCCTATGGTAGCGGGAGAACAGATGCGGTTCTTGCTGGGATTGACAAGGCAGTTGGGGATGAAATGGATGTTATCAATCTATCATTGGGAGCAACTATAAATGATGCACTTTATCCAACATCAGTAGCCATTAACAATGCCATGCTGTCTGGAGTTGTTTCTGTTGTTGCAGCTGGTAATGCTGGGCCAAATGAAAAAACGGTAGGTTCTCCTGGTACATCTGCTTTCGCCATTACGGTAGGTGCAAGTGATGTATCACAAACCATCGCCACTTATACTGCGAGTGCTGGTGATGAAAAATATGGAGAGATGAAATTATTAGGTAAGAATTTTACAGATAAATTAGAAGAGTTAAAGGATCAATCTTTCCCGGTTGTTTTTGTTGGACTAGGAAAGAGCAGCGATTTTGAAGGGAAAGACCTGAAAGGAAAGCTCGCTTTAATACAGCGTGGTGAAATCGCTTTTGATGAAAAAATTCAAAACGCTAAAAAAGCAGGGGCAGCAGCAGTTATCCTCTATAACAACGTAGAAGGCGAGATTGCAGCCTACTTAGGAGAAAGCACTGGCTTTGTTCCAACCTTCCAGCTAACAAAGGAGGATGGTGAACGCTTACAATCACAAGAAAATGTCCCATTTATCTTCGAATCAATGGGTAGTGTTCAAACCGAAGGCGATTATTTAGCAGATTTCAGCTCCCGTGGTCCTATTGCAAAAAATTATGATATTAAGCCAGATGTTGTGGCACCAGGAGTAGCCATCTTTTCTACTTATCCTGAATATATGAATGATCCAAAAGATGGGGAGAATTATGATATTGCGTACACACGTATGCAAGGAACATCTATGGCATCTCCACATGTTGCAGGTGCAGCTGCTTTACTTTTACAGGAACATCCGGAATATACACCATTCGATGTAAAAGCTGCTTTGATGAACACTGCCGATGAGATGAAAGAAAAATACTCAGTGAATGAAGTAGGGGCAGGTAGAATTGATATCTACGAAGCAGCCCATGCAGGTGTTACTTTAAAGGTTCTTGATAAAACAGAGAATGTAGAAGGAAATGATATCGTTGAAATTGATGAAGAAACGGGTTCTATCGCATTTGGAAGTTACTATCAAAAAGAGGAATCAATAGATTTAGAAAAAAAGGTAGTGATTGAAAATTATGAAAAAGAAGATAAAGAATTTAAGGTTGAAGTAGAGTTTTTACCAGCAAAAGCTGGTATTCAAGATGCAAAGGAGAATGGTGTAGAGATAAAAATACCTGATTCTATTTCCGTATCTCCGGGTCAAACGAAGGAAGTTCTACCGGCTATACATGTTCCAAAGGATGCGGCAAAGGGAAATTATGAAGGTTATATCCATTTTGTAAATCCACAAAATAACGAGGAAAGCTATCAAATTCCATTTGCAATCCGTTATACAGATCAAGGAATTGATTATGTTGAACTAGATAGACCAGCAGTGGCAACGGATACAACGAAATTTCATCCATTCTTAGTTCCATTTGCACATGCTTCATTTAAATTAAAGAGTCCGATGAAAACGATTGATATACTTGTGAAAGATGGAAAAACGGGTCAGCCTGTAGGCTTCATCGGTTCTATTTTTGAGGCTGATAAAATTGAACCAGATGTAAATAAATGGTTATTATGGGCGTTTACAGGAAATGTTTATCCATTCACAAATGATCCTTCCAATCCAATTGCTGATAAGTCAACTCGCTTAGAGGATGGAGAATATATATTTGAAACGATCGCAACGGATGAAAAAGGAAAATCTTTTATTAACGATCAAGTAATTGTTGTAGATAATAAAGCACCTGAAGTTTCGTATGAAGATTATAAGCCAAACTTCTATGAAGTCGATGACTCCATGTATACAGATGAAGATGGGCATCATGCATTATGGGTCCATGCAAATGTCTATGATTCTACCATTGATGTTTTAAAATCAAAAGGACTGCCATATGATCAGTCAGCAAATTCACTCTATTACTATCAAAATTCACCTTTTCCATCAGGTAAGTTGCCAGTACAGCCAAATGGAGATATCAAATTTGGTGTCTTGCCAGAGGAAATTGAAAAACCTGTTAATTTGAAGCTTTTACCAGTTGATACTGCAACGGCTGCTAACTTCTTCGGAAGAGAAAACAGCTATACCTTCGTTAAAGAAGGGACAGAATATGTATTGCCTAGTTATGATAAAGAAAAAGTAAAGCTTGGCGATACAGTAACAATGACTCTAAATGTAAATAATGTGAAAAAGCTTTTAGCTGGTTCATTTGGGGTTGAATATTCGAAACAATTGTTTGAATTTAAAGATGTAAAGGTTAATAAAACGTTTGAAAAATATGCAAAAGATAATAATTTAAAAGTTAATCTTAAGAATCCTACCTTTGATGAGGATCTTTGGTACAAAACGGTGAATGTCGGAGCAGACATTGAACAAAAAGATTTCCAAGGCTTTGATGGAGATACGCCATTCCTTGATGTGAGCTTTAAAGTAGTGAATGATGAAGAGTATAGTGGAATCGGAGGATTTAACGTTCAAGAATTTTCATATAGAAAAATGGGATCTTCTGAGTTAACAACGATTCCTGGATTTACAAATGATCAATTTTCAATTATTCCGAAGCATTCAGTTGTAAGAGGCTATGTGAATATTGAAGGCTTCTTAAATGAAGATGGTACAAATGCCTATATTGACTATTCAAAAATAGGAGCAAAAGTATATGCGCAAGCAGGGAATGGAAAGAAATATCAAGGGACGATAGACGAAAGAGGATATGCTGAAATTCATGGAATTCCTGTTTCTAAGAAAGATTATGATATTTATGTTGAAGTTCCTGGTCATTTAACGAGTATAAAAACCGTCAAGCTTAGTAAAACAGTAGATGGTGAGTTGGTTGGGACTTTGTATAGCTCTCGAATGGAGGTCAATCAAGCTGGAGATGTAAATGGCAATGAAGTGATCGATATTCACGATCTTATCCAAGTTGCTGCCTTCTACGGGAAGAAGCATAACAAAGAAGATATCAACCAAGACGGCATTGTCGATGAAAAGGATGTACGTTTAATCGAAAAGAACTTCTTAAAAATAGGTGCAGCAGCCAAGAAAAATGAGAAACCTCAGGAGAAGCTTGGTAAGAAAGGATTAGAAGATATTTTAAGTGCTTTAGGTCTTGAGCCAAATAGTAAATAAAAGTATAACATGCTGTACCAGAACAATGCGGGGGGATTCGTCTTTAAAACAATTAATCTACCAATATAAAAATCCTTTCGAAAGATAGTTGAACCGCTATTCACTTTTTTTATATTGAAGACTATCTATTATAATAATTGTTTCATTAAGTAGTAAAGGGAGGTTTTCTTATGAAGAATATAAAGAACGCATTGTTAGGTACGACTTTAGTAGGAGCTCTAGTAGTATCAGCAGGGTTCGGCACGTATTCTTGGTTCACTTCAGAGACCAGTGCAGCAGGAGAAATTGTGAACGGAACACTGCAATTGAATAATGGACAAAATATAACGGAAAAGATTATTGATGGTGTGGATTTTGCTCCTTCCCAATTAAAGTACGGAGAATGGATGACGATTGACAATACTGGATCACAAAATACTCATATTAAAGCAACATTAAATCAATCGTTAGACAATAATATAAATATTAAAAAATATAAAGTTGGCTATATTGCTTTGAAATATAAAGAAAAGCCAAATGAAGATGTATTAAAGGCATCAAAAATTAAACTTGAGAAATTATTTGAAGGAACGACGAATGTAGTAGATACAATTAATGTGGCTGCTGATGAAATTGAAGTTGCACCGGGTGTTACTGCGGTAACGGGTATAGTTGGGGAAGATGTAGCAGCAGGATTTAAAGCTTTATCAAATAAAGAGTGGATGCTTGGAGAAGGGACAAATCAACCATTTTGGAGATTGAAATCTGATCAATATATTGACGTCATGTTTGCGATTAAATTGGATGAAACTGCAAACAATGCATACCAAGGTGTGAAATACACTGCAGATTTGAAAGTACAAGCAAAACAAGCGGATGAAGGTTCCAAGTACGACGGGGAGTAATTAGGTGGGCAGTCGATTTTTCGGCTGCCTTAATTTAGAGGAGCGAGTTGTATGAGAAGGTATCATTTTCTATTAATCATTCAATTCAATATATTAATGTTTTGCATGTTTTTCTATGCTAGTAAATTTCATACATATGCTTGGTTTACATCTGAAATTAAATCAAGTGGACAAATAACGAATGCCACAACAAAAGACTTGTTAACAATTTCAACTAGTGACATTACCTATCACGACAATTGTAAGATTTCTCAAGAAATCATCATAAAGAACATTTCAGACATAAAAATCCCTATTAAACTTGTAAATAATAATAAATTATTATATCCGGGAGAATCGTTCCAAACTTCGGTAAAGCAGAATACTTCGTGTATGGTAAATGAAGTGGGCTATCATCTAATTGGACTAAACCATTATATTGATGAGGTGATCCAAGTTCCTCTCAATCGAGATATGCTTTTAGCAACGGTTAGTAAGACTGAAGAAATAGAGAAAGAGTATACAAATAATAAAGCTCCTGAAGAAGATAATGATGAAAAAAATCAAGCTGAGTCAAACCAGCCACCAATATCAGATGAAGAAGAAAAAAATGATCAAACTGAAAATGATCACGGGGACGAGCAACAAGAACAACCAGTGATTTCCAATGAAAAAATTGATCATTCATTAGACGATAGAAACGAAAGAAATGAGAATTAGAAGACCACTCAAATTAACTATATATACTATATTGAATTGGTGGGAGCAGATATTGTTCCGCGAAGGTATATCGGTTAATAGAATTATGCACAAGGTTGAAGAGCCGAAAACAATTGATGTTAAATTATTGAAGTATATCAACTAGTTAATTTAAAAGCTTGACCTTAGATGGACAAATGAAGATCACGTTTTAATGATGAGTGATCCAAAAATAACTAGAATTAATCACAAGTGAGGAGTGTAGAATAAAGATTACTTACATTTGCCAAAAGTGCAGAGGTATGTTTCAAAGTACAAGCTCTTTGTAAAATTCCAAAAAGAAAATTTGAAATTTTATAAAGGTTTAAAACACGTCACTTTTGTAGGGCCCTTCCTGATCTAACCCTCTGAAGGACGTGAACATATATGTCTCTGTCTTAGAGAAGCACTCTCTGCTGAAACCTGTGCTGATGTAGAGAGGGAAAGCCTTTATTGTTTCTGAAATGACGAATGGTTTACATGAACTACCAATACACATATGAATCCTGTGTATTAAAAGGAAAAGCTATAAAAAGTAATAGAGCCTCAGCTTGTCTGTTAGGTTTTATGAATTTAAAAAATCTTGGCCAGACCTTGCGTGTGTATTATCGATTAAGCTAATTAGAAATTATAGAATTGTATTCAAATTTAAATAAGAGGTTGAAGAAAAATGAAACCAAAAAAACGCCCTTTAGCTAATTTAATTTCGGAAAACAAGCAAGAACTAATTAAAGATACCGAGGTATTGGATAATATAGAGACTGTAGTTGAGATAATGGAAAGAGAATCCATTCATACCGAAAAAGAAAATAACCTACTAAAATATAAATCCGAGCAAGTTAAACTAAATAAAGCCATTGAAGAAAAAAGGGGCTCCATGATTGATAGCATTTTAAAATATGGAATTACTAATAGTTTAACAGTGCAACTTAGTCAAGAGTTAGATTACTATATACTATCTTATCTAAAAGATTCACTTAAGAAAAGGAAGCATCCGCATCAGCTTAGGTATACGAAATAATTATTTGAGAGTTCAGTAATTTAAGAAAAACCTTTCAAGAATGAAATAGCAAAAAAACTGGACATCATATTATGATCGGTAGATATGATAGAACCAAACACGACTCTGAAGAGACATTCTTCAAAAGCTTGCTGATATGGCTCCCTTTTTCTTTTATAACAAAACCAGCTAATAGTTAATGAATACAACAACTAAAACTTATGCTAAATCAACAAGAAGTGAATCTACAGCTCGCAGAGATGGGAAGCATCAACCGCATCAGTCTTTACTTTCCAAAGACTTGAACTTTTAGCCTTATAGGAAATCATTGGATTAATGATAATCAATAAATATCCACGGTCTTCTAGGTATTGAACAACAGGGGAGTGATAATGCCCTGTTGCTTCTAGGACGATAGGTGGTTTCTGACCTGTTTCTCTCTTTACTTCCTCCAGAAATTCTACAAGTAAGCCAAGACCTTCAATCGTATGAAAAGCTTTTAAAACTTTTACGATAAGGTTTACCTTTGTCTAAAAATGCTTGAACCTGACTTTCCCCTTTTGAAATATTCAGACCAATTACTGGATTCATTCTTAAATCTCCTCCTAAACTAGTGATTTGCCAGTAACCCCTAATCCTCCATGCAGTGTCACAGCTTGGCTTGTTATACGGGATCTATGTCCCAAACCAGCCTCAATCATGTTTCTACAAGTAGGGGGCGAACGGTTTTGCTGACGGGGTCTAAGCCCCACTGGCAGGTACGTTCTACCCTGGCTACTGATATAATAAGACCAAAATAAAAATGGTCAACCAGAAATATCTGGTGACCTTATAAAACGAACGGGCAGGTTAGTTTAAGCGTAGTGTATTCGGACTGTTCGGTATTTATAAAGTCTCTAAATAAGCAATATTAGCTTTATAGAACTAAAGACCAGTTTGTTTTAGTATATTTTATCGGAAGATAGACACATTCATAATAATATAAGTGTTACTTCTTTAATTAACTTGAGAAAGTTAACCAATCAAAATTTCAAGAGTTTTCTGAGTTAGTTAGATGTTAAGTTGTGCCTGCAATTTAGACATATTCAATCTTATTTTAACTTTCCTATTGATAGGTTAACACGATAATTCCCGTACTTTAATAGTTGTCCTAGAAAGTTATCCAATTCTTGATTGGAAGCAAAATGTGTTTTTAATAAATAACATCCATCACCACTTATACGATGTACTTCAGAAATTCCTTCTTCTTCTCGAAAGAAATTCATAAACTCTTGATGATTAGCTGTTGTTACGAACAAAGTAACAAATGCAGTCACTATTTGTCCTAATTTGATTCGGTTTATTGCTATTGTATATTGTTCAATAATTCCTAAATCCTCTAATCTTCGAATTCGATTTCCTACAGCCTGCCCCGTCATATGTATTTTTTGACCAAGTTCTTTCCATTGTATTCTTGAGTTTTCTCCTAATAATTTCAGTATCTCAAAATCTGTTTGATCAATGATATAAAACCAATCCTTTCATCGTGAAAGTAGAAAGCCAGAAAGTGTTTCGTCAACTTATTCTGCTTATCGATACAATTCACTATACTTAGTTTATCCTCTTACATCACATTATTTATCAGTTATATTTACTTATAACATAGAGGACGGAACAAAAAAATACATCTAGATTTAAAGGAGGTTACAAACATGTTATTACAAGATATTTTAGAGTACAATGAACAATTTGTAGAACATAAGGAATACACTCCTTGTGAAGCGTCAAAAATGCCTAAAAAACGTATGGTTGTTGTCTCTTGCATGGATGCTCGTTTAATTGAGCTACTTCCAAAAGCTTTAGATATACACGATGGTGATGCAAAAGTTATCAGAAATGCAGGTGGTAAGATTGCTGATCCTTTCGATAGTGTTATGCAAAGTATTATAGCATCAGTATATGATCTAAATGCAGATGAAATCTTTCTTATTGGACACCATAGATGTGGTGCGAGTCAAACTAATCCAAAAGGAACACTTCAAAAAATATTAGATCGTGGAGTAGCTTCACCAGAAATTTTATCAGCGATTGAATATGCTGGTGTTGACCTTGAAAAATGGTTATTTGGATTCCATGATGTCGAAGATTCAACTCAAGCCAATGTTGATTTAGTAAGAAATCATCCACTTATTCCAAAAGATGTTCCTGTACATGGTTTAGTTATTGATCCTCATACAGGTAAATTGGATTTAGTAGTTGATGGATATAAAGCATTAAATGGTGAAACAAAATAATTTATTACTTAAATGGAAGGAAGTTAATAGATATGAATAGAAAAGAAGCTACGCAAAAAGTTATGGAAGCAAAAATTAAAAAAGGTTTAACATGGGAAGAAATTTCAAAAGTAAGTGAAAACTCTGAGACTTGGGTTGTAACAGCGTTATTAGGACAAGCTACAATGACACGTGCAGAAGCCGAAAAAATGGGTAAACTATTAGGGTTAGATGAAGAAGTAGTTCAAGCATTAACAGTAATTCCACATAGAGGTGAAGTAATGCAAATGCCTCCTACTGACCCAATCTTATATCGATTATATGAAATGTTATTAATATACGGACCAACTATTAAAGAATTAATCCAAGAAAAAGTTGGCGAAGGTATTGCGAGTGCAATTAATTTCCAACTAGGTGTGGACACACAAGAAGATCCAAATGGTGGAGACCCTCGTGTAGTTATTACACTTAACGGAAAATTCTTACCTTATCGTAGATGGTAATTAATTAAAATTAATTAAAAAAATCTATCATCAAATATAATTTTAAACCTAAAAAATCCATCCTTTTTAATATAACTGGATGGATTTTTTCTATGAGATTCTTTTTCTACAAGGGAGAATAATATGAATAAAAAATACTTTGATACCAGCTTTAGTATCATCCAGTGGTTTGTGTTTTTATTAGCAAATGCAATTGCATTGCCTATCATTATTGGTGGCATATTCCATTTATCAATAGAAGAAATCTCAACATTAATGCAGCGAACTTTTTTAATTGTGGGAGTAAGTTCATTTATACAAGCATGGTTTGGGCATCGTTATCCCATTGCGGATGGTCCAGCCGGTTCATGGGTAAGTATATTTGTCATATTGGGACAAGTAGCTATGTATCAGGGACAAAGTGCAAAAGATGTATTACAACTTTTAGAAGGTGGATTAATTATTTCAGGTGTAATACTCTTCATTCTTGGTATAACAGGGCTTGTGCATCGAATTCTACTTTTATTTACACCTTTTGTTACAGGAACTTTTCTATTAATCTTAGCTCTTCAGCTTAGTGGTGTGTTACTTAAAGGAATGATGGGATTACAAGGAGCTGTAACTCATCCTGATTATACAACAGCTACTATTGCGCTCTTTGTTTTTGCCATTATTACTTTCTTATCAATTAAAGGGAAAGGATGGATGAAAAGTTACGCTGTGTTACTTGGAATTTCATGTGGTTGGCTTTTGTATGCTGTATTAAGAAAATCGTCTCATATGCCTTCTCACACATCGTTAGTTAAGTTACCAGAGATATTTGCTTGGGGCATGCCTAGATTCGATATTGGAATGACTCTAACTGCAACTTTATTTACATTTCTTTTAGTTGCAAATACGATTGCTGCTATTTCGGCTGTAAAACAAGTGGCTCCGTTTTCTAAAGAAAATGAAAAGCAAACACTGAAGCGCGGTGTATGGGTCGGAGGTATATCACATATTATCTCGTCGTTTTTCTCTACAATTGGAATTGTACCATTACCTGCATCAGCAGGATTTATTCAATTAACTGGACAAAAAAAAGTGAAGTCGTTCCTTATAGCAAGTCTCATATTAGCGGGAATTTCTTTTATTCCCTTAATTGTAAGCTTTATATCATTGCTACCAGGTCCCATTGCTAATGCCGCACTTTTAGCAACATTTGTTCAAATGATAGGAATTTCATTTCAATCGATTTTACGTGAAGAATTAAATCAACGTCGATTAACTATATTAGGTATTACATTATTAATCAGTTTGGGAATCATGTTTCTTCCAGAAAGTGCATTTAACGGAATTCCATCTTCCTTTCAATATGTTTTAAGTAATGGATTACTGGTAGGTACCATGATTGTCATTCTACTGGAACAGTTTTGGAAAGAGTAAATATATTGGATGAATCATTATTAGTGGCAAGACATCTAAGAAATAAAGGCTACAAGGTTGAGTGTGAAATTGGGAACAAAAAGATTGGGAATTATTTTTATCGGTCAAAAACAGTTTAATTAATTTAACTGTTGAAGACGGCAGCCCCTGTTCACTAAGCTTCGAAGTAACAGCTTTTAATCCAACAAACAGAGTCGGCTTGAACCTTTTTTGGTAATCCTGTTTACGGTTCCTCTGAATTTACCTGATTCAAAGATACTCGGGTCAATACCAGCGAATGCGACAAGCTTTTTAGGGTGATCAAACCGTTCAATCTCGGCAATTTCAGAAATGATCGTTGCAGCGGTCTTTTCTCCGATCTTAGGGATTGAATGGATGATTTTATATTCTTCAATATCTTTTGCTAAGGCATCTATCTCTTCTTCAAATTTGGATAGATGCTTTTGGTATTCCAGAAGCATTTTTATATACATTTCCACGCTTAAAATGTGGCTTTGGTAGAGATCTTCCCTAAAGGGATTTTGGCTTGCGGCAGCTAAAAGGGCTATTGCTTTTGTCTTAGCCCACTTGATGGAGCGCCTTGGACATAACTATTTTATGTGTTAGTAACTGTCTCTTCACCTGCTTCTAAGATACTTTGAGATGTAGGGAATTCAAGTAAGGTGAGTAGAGAGACAACAGAATATAAGTCCCCAAACACTCCTCTATATACTGGAAACACCTGATCCAAGACGCTTGGATTGCAGTTTTGTTTGCACATAAATCCCCGTAATATTTTCGTGCTGTCTAGTCAGGTTTCGAAGGTTCAAGAGCTGGATACCGCGTTTTATAAGGTTCCAAATCCTCTTTGTAATACATCTCGCAGAGATGATTGGCATCAATTATATCTGTCTTTACCTTTCTTAAACTTGAACTCTTTGCCCGATAAGAGACTAAAGGGTTAACAATAATGATCAAGTATCCTCTTTCCTCAAAATAATGGACTACCGGAGTATGATAGTGACTGGTTGACTCCATGACTAATGGAGGTTTTACCCCAGATATTCTCTCAACTTCTGAGAGAAAGGAATGCAGTTTTTCCAGACCTTCAAGAGTGTGTTCAACGAGATCAACGTCCCAACCAGCCTCAATCATGTTTCTACAAGTAGGGGGTGAACGGTTTAGTTGACGGGATCAAGTCCCACGGGTGCTTACGTTCTACCCCGGCTATGGTTATCATATATCGATATAAATAATGGTCAACCAGAAATATTTTTATTTCTGGTTGACTTTAAATACGATCGGGTGTCTAGGTTAAATATTTTGAGTCGATTTTCAAATTTGAAGATCGGTTTTTTTCATTTTGATAGACAACTAATGTCATAACTTATAAATAAATCCTCCTTTTTTGTTCAAGGAAATTCGCCTTATTTATTATAGATCAAGCTTAGGTTTAAATAACTCTTTCTTTGTTGAAGGAACAAAACAACCGACAAAAATTAACTAAAAATGTCGAATGCTGTCTATAGAAGTGATCACTCTCTGCTTTTTGAAAGGAGGTGAAATCATGCATATCCGACACTTTATTTTGATGGGTTTATTTTTAGGGGCAGCCGCTTTCCTGCCAAATAATGCATTTGCAGAGAAAAACAGAGCAGCCGATCAAACGGAACCTCAAAACTCTGCAGTACATACTCACGTTTTAGATACTATCGAAAAACCAAAGGCTACGGAAAAAGCAGCTTCCGTTACACCCAAAAACGAAAGTAAAAGTCAAGGTGGAATAGTTCAAAAACCAGAGACGAATCCTGGTACCCATCAAACCGTACCAGTAAAGCCTGTTTCAAAGTCACCAGACAAGACCAATAGGCGGGTTGAAAAGGTAGTGCCTCCGTCTTTAGATAAGAATGTAAAGGCTAGTGAATCTGCAGAAACGGCTGCAAAGGTGAAAGATGCAGGAAAAACAGGAAGAGCGATGCCATTGGATGTCACGAACAAGCTTCCAGTGGTCCCTAAGTCATCTGAGTCACTCTCCTCAAACCAATCAAAGTCTGAGGCATCAGAAACCAACATCCAGACTCCAAGTTTAAATGCTAAGTCAGAAGACTTTATTGAAGAAACTGGATCTTTCGTTTCAATAAAGACGAGTGGTTCTCTTAAAGGGTCGCAGAAACCGTTAAAAGACCAAGAAAACAAGACGCCACCTGAAAATAGGAATCACCCTGGGGATATTGAGATCGTAACTAATCCTCCACAACGCATGCAAACGTCTGGAGGGGAATCACATGAGCCATTCAAACCGGGTGCAGGCACAATAAGCTTTGATGCACATTGGTTTGACTGGGATTTCGGTTTGACCCTTGGCAAAATCTATCATTCCCGCGAGATTCAGTACTATTCTCAATGGATGAACGCTCCACCTTCACCACCTCCAAAAGCAGCTCCTTTTTCTTAACGTTTACTACGTATTTAGCGACATGTAACGATATTGAAGAGGAGAAAAATTGGAATGAAAAAATACCTTAACACAAAAAAAATTGTAAAATCTTTTATAGTCACTACAGTAATGTCATTTGGATTGTTGTCAGGAGGCCATTTCACTGCAGCGGCTGGACCTGATAAAACAAAAGGGGAACCTGTTAGAGCTGTACAAGCAAACAGTCCCGAAACTGCCAGCAAAAAAGCAACTCCAGTAGCCCCTGCAAAACCTGAGGTTCCTGCACAGCCCAAAGAAAAAGTGAAAACAAAGAATCAAGATAAGGTAGAAAATAAAAAGATTGAATCACAGGCAAGTGAGCATGCAAGTGAAAAATCAGCTCCTGCAGATTCTGCAAGACCTGAGGTCCCTGCACACTCTAAAGCAGAAGGAAAAGCAGAGAATCAACATAAGGTAGAAAACAAAAAGGGAAAATCGCAGGCAAGTGAGCATGCAAGTGAAACAGCGGTCATACATGCAGCCAAAAAATCAGCCATTTTTTCCAATGACCCAGTGGAAGATTCGAATGAACCGGATGTTATGACGGAGTATGCATTCGGATCGGATTCCGCTACATCAGCGAATCCTGAAGGTGAAGATTTTTATATTGGCAAATTAGGTTATGGCAGCAAGGTGCAATTTGACGCAAGCACTGGCGGTGGAATTTATTTTAGTAGTGTAAGAGCAGATGATGCCAGCTACCTTTATGGTTATTGGTTTTTATCCGGGATGCAAATGTCGCCAGAAGGAATTTCTCCAACTTTATGGGGGGAACAACAGGCAAAATTAGCACTGGAAACCTATGAAGTTATGAAAAGTGTCTATGGTTCGAAAGTCAGACCTGTTATCTTTATTGATGTAGAACCCGCATTAACGGGGATGAATCAATATGACTATGCAAATAATCAATCGATATATAACGCATTTGTTGAATATCTAAATCAACATGGAGAAGGTGTACAACCTGGTACCTATTCGTCTCCATGGAGCTGGGAAATCACAATGGGGACCTTCTCACCAAGCACTCCGGGTGCGTATTGGGTTGCTTATTACCCAGTTGCCATTCCTTCAGATTTAACAACGAGCAATCCAGATTGGCTGGATTTCCCGGGTACTGACGAACAGGCAGAAATCTGGCAGTACTATGGTGGATACGATGACTATAATGTAGCTTGGCAACTTCCGTAACGACATATAAGGGGGAGCGGGGAAATTTAGAGATTAATAGATTTTTTTTGTATACGTTCTTTCCCTCAGTCTCCCATGTGTTCCAGCATGCATTCTGGACTATAGTAAAAGAAAAAAACGGTGATGGGATGGCGGCAGAATAAAACAAGCTGCCGTGAATATCCTCGGTATAAATCATTTATTGTAAAACAATTTCATGCAGTTATAATCTTTTGAATTTACATCTTGGCAGGGGAAGGTGTCGCAAGTCCTGTGCAGATCATTTAGTACAAAAACGTATAGAATGCGAATAAATGTACTTAAACAAACAGGCACGTAACTTAATAACATATTGTTTTTAGGGTCTTAGCAATACGGCGAGAATACGGAAGATTATTTCTGAAAAGAAGACGCTTTCTTGAAATAAAGAAAGCGTCTTTTATTTGCGTAAAGAGTTAATAATAACTTTTATGTTGTATAAATGATCTTCTGCTTATGAAGTATTCTTTAATTAAAGGGCCATTTTGTGGAATAACTCTAATAAAGGATATTTGGGTTAAATTTATGGAGAATTGACACACTTAAAGGGGGCTCTAAAATTAAAAATCGAGGTAAGGCTTATATTGTACCTTTTTTGTCTTTTGTGCCAGGTACATATTATTTAGGATAATTTAGAAAGTAGTTGTAATGAGTTAAGTGGTTGAAAAAAATCCTTACTTTTTTGGTAGTAAAAAGTATTATGAAAAATCAGAAAAAAGGACTCGTCAACGTTTTTTAAAATTCTACATAAAATAAGAAAAAATAAAACGCCAATCCATATGGGTTTGGCGTTTTTCTACCTTTAAAGTTGTGTTTATGTAAACCTAAAATTTCCTTTGATTGTTTTTGTTTTTCCTAATTTCTACCTTTATCACTCATGTAGATATCACTATAGAATTTTAGCCTAAAGGTTGTTGAGAACCAGGTGGGACGTAAAAAGGTGGGACTTTAATCCATCCGCGCTTGCGCATTAAATGTTTTAATCTAGTCGCGAAAGCTAATTTTTCTGCTTGAAACTGAATAAACAATATACCTACATCTGAACGAATCGATTCTGAAGCAGCACTAGCAGCACGCATAATTAAGCTAATAATTTTTAAAGATAATTCGTTTGCAATTACATCATCCGTTAATTTAACACCGAGCGGAACACTGTTAGGGTCTGATTTTGGCATATCTTCAGGGGCAGAAGGTAATGTAATTCCTTCCTTAATCATAAAATCATGAAGTCGTTCTCTCTGACTGTTCCCTAGTTTCATGTCTTCTTCAAGTATTGCTTTTAGTTCGTTATCCGTAGTGGTGTTTATACCTGCTTGAACAGAAACCTTTGCTAATTCAAGGCCTGCTAAATAAATCCAGCATGCCATCACTTCTCCTACATGAAGAGGTTGATCTTCATCTTGATCTGTCATCGATTTCATGGTATCCATAACTGTTTCCCATACATTTAGCATGTGATCCCTCCTGATTTTTCAGCTTAATTACTTATATTGTTTGTTTCATATGAATATTTATTCAAATGGTAAGAATGAGAGCAATTAGGGAATGATTGATAACAATTGTTGCCATAAGAAAAAACATGTTAAGTACCTAAAAGACGCTTAATCGCTTTTTGCCCATAAAAAGCTTTAGGTAAAATAGGCAGACAAAGTAATATTTTATTCAAATTCCGTATTCGGGCGCTGTTCTTTAATAAGAGGACGTCTTTTTGTAATGCCCCAACACATTTAAGAGATTAGATATTGTTAGGTAAAGAGAAAAGATTGTGAGGGTTTCTACTTAAACTAAAGGGTGCGTTGATCCAAGAAGGATTAACCGCCTTTATTGTTGAATTCCTTATTGGACTAACGAAGTGGATAGTTGAAGAAGAAATAAAATAGTGATTTGCCTCTAAACAAGAAGGAGAAAATTTATATGTTATTTATGCTGATTGTCAAAGCCTCGAAGAATTCGGAAGCCGATCAGCTCCCGGGCCCTGAGCTTATGGAAGCCATGACGAAGTACAATGAGGAATTAGTCAAGGCAGGCGTGCGGGTTATGGCTAAAGGGCTCTATCCAAGTTCAAATGGAATTCGCATTTCTTTTCCGAATTCAGGGGAAAGGCCGGTGGTTACCGAAGGCCCATTTACAGAATCGCAAGATTTGATTGCCGGGTTCATTCTGATTGATGTGAAGTCGAGGGAAGATGCCATCGAATGGGCCATGCGGATGCCGGACCCTCAAGGACATGGGGAAGGTCAGATTGAATTGCGTCAAGTATTTTAGGCATCGGAGGTAATAGGCGGAATGGTTTTACTGTTGTACACGGGGAAGTATTGTTTACTAAAGTTGTTATGATAGAAAAGATAATCTTAACAGTAAAAAGGAGACAAAATGGAGAAAATAAAGGCTTGGGCGAAGAATTTAAAGCGGCAAGTATTCATTCTTTATTTTGCTTACAAAGATGAAAGAGCACCTTGGTATGCTAAGGCATTTACAGCTTGTGTTGTTGCATATGCGTTCAGCCGATTTAATACCTGACTTCATACCTATTCTTGGTTATTTAGACGATGTAATTATTGTTCCGTTGGGAATTATGTTTGCATTAAAGATGATACCAAAAAATGTAATGTCTGACTGTAAAGTTAAAGCAGAAGAAATGATGAAAAATGGTAAGCCGAAAAATTGGATAGTTGGTTCACTAATAGTTTTGATTTGGAGCTTAATTATCTTATGTCTTATTGTAAAGGCTTATCAGTTATTCAACTAACGGGCGCATTACTTAAAGAACGGCTGCCATTATAGCCGTTCTTTTTATTCAACTATAGGGCAGGATAGTTCAAGAAGGATTTTATAAAGACTAGTCGAATTTTTTTAATAGTACAGATTACCATTAGAATCAAAAACTGCTTCTATAAAAAGGAGACGTTAAAATGAAATACTTGTGTTTGGGTTACTTCAACCCAGAGAAAATGGATGCCATGCCCAAGGCGGAGATCGAAACTGTGCTGAGCGAATGTCAACCCCACCTAAAGGAACTTTACAAGAGCGGTCAAGTAATTATGGATGTTGGTGTTGACTTAGAAGTAAAATGCTTGAAGCGGATGAACGGAAAGGTCGAGGTTACTGAGGGTCCTTTTGCCAAAACAAATGAGATGATAGGCAGTGTGTTCATCATAGAGGCACTTGACATTAAGGAAGCAATTAGGGTGGCCTCCTTACATCCGACCACACAATTGGATGCAGGTGAGCAGTTTAACTGGAGGATTGAAATCCGCCCTATCCACTACTTCGAGAAGAGAGAATAATGGTCAAGTCATTTTTCTTCTAGTATCAGGTGTGAAGCTCAATAGCTATTAGTCGCATTTACCTTATTCAACTAAAGGGTGCTTTCGTCCAAGATCAGCTGCTAATCAGGCAGCTTTTTCTTATGCAACAAAAGGGGCAGGTTAGTATAAGAAAATCCGTCAATTTATTAATGGTAGAAGCTCAAACCTTATTATCCAATCCAAATTTACCGGGGTGTTAATCTAAGGATTTACGTCCATAATTAATTTCCCGTAACTAAACCCCAAACTGTTTTAAATGGTGGTCAAGATGCTTATAAATTCCATGTCCCCATTGATCGGAAGAAAGTTTTCCGAAAAAAGGATGTGGGTGACTTGTACAAGCCTCTGGTCCATTCTTTTGGAAGGCTGTAATTTTTTCTTTCAATTTTTCTCTTTCTATTTCAAAATCTTTTTTATCGGTTATTAAAATGGTTGGAATAGTAGACATATTATGTGGTAGGGGCTTGTCATTATAAAACATGGTTTTTGCAAACCAACCTACTAATAGCCCTAACCAACCTCTTGGAGGCATAGAATAGCCCATAGCTATGTCTTGGAAGGATGAGCAATGAGCTAACATTTGGGCGACATCCATTTTTCCCCATAATGGTTTTGAATTTGCGCTTAAGTTGTCGATGCGTTTTAAAATTTCTTCTGAAAACAAGACCTCAAAAATATTATTCATTAGGATAACTCCTCTAATTTTGTTGATTTAAAACAGTAATTGATTATTAATGTATATTCAATATCAACATTATTTTATCCTTCTGCTGGTTGAGCTAATATGAAAAGGCAGCATTCCTGTGATAATAGATATGGCAAATGACAGGTTTTTCCAAGGAATGTACTTAAACAAACGGGTGCTTTAGCTCATAAGTCATAGTAATTAAGTGCTTCAACAATCTGCCGCTTTCTGAAATAAGAAATGAGTCTTTCTTTATGAAAGGGGCAATA
This sequence comes from Cytobacillus sp. BC1816, assembly GCF_051353635.1. NCBI lineage: Bacteria > Bacillati > Bacillota > Bacilli > Caryophanales > Bacillaceae > Cytobacillus > Cytobacillus sp. BC1816. The sequence continues at coordinate 722,918 of NZ_CP195611.1, forward strand.
TTGCTGGATAGGCTTTAGCCCTTTTTGATAGAGTGTAATCTGAAATTTGTAAACAAATGCACTTACCACAGTGGCTGCTTTATTATAATGCCGTGATTCTGAAATAAACGCAGCCCAATTTCCCGTTAATAACATTGAGAAATTGGGCTTTGAACTTTCCTTAAATTAAAACTCGTAAATACTACTAAAACCAAGACTTCAGTCGTGAAGGGGTATTTTATTCCACTTATTCTTCTTATCTCGAACTAAGCTTTACAACAGAATCTATAATCTGATTCCAGTCTTCACTATGAATTTCATGTCCAGTTCCATCAAGTGTCACTAATTCCGAATGAGGGATGGCTTTCCTAAGAGCAAGCCCGTGCTCGTATGGGAGGGCTGGGTCTTCCGTGCCATGAATAATGAGAACCGGTACACAGATCTCATCCATTCTATCGAAATATACGTCTCCACCTTGCAGCATGGCATGGTTAAATCTGCTTGGCAGATGTTTGGCGCGATCTGCTTCTCTTGCAGCAAGTTTATATATTCTTTCCTGCTCGAATGGTTTGGAGCCGGCTAAGGTTTTCCATCCGCCCGCGAGATAAGCAATTGCAGCATCCCGATTCGACCAATCGATGGAGGCACTCTTCGCGTGGTAATCAAGTATGTTCTGATCCATTGGAGGCAGCTTTTCCATCTCGGTCCCGAACACACTTGATGCAATGAGCGTAAGTGACCGTACACGGTCCGGATATCTTAAGGCAAGAATCTGGCCGGTCAAACCGCCCATGGACATGCCAACGATATGTGCCTGCTCTATGTGGTAAGCATCCAGTACACCGGCCGCATCGTCAGCCAAGTCCGTTATTGTATAATTGGAAGTACCAGGTTCATAAATGGTTGATCGTCCCAGATCCCGATGATCGTATCGAATCACAAATCTCCCCTGATCAGCAAGGCGGAGACAGAAATCCTCATCCCACCAGTCCAGTGAAGTCATTGCGCCCATGATCAAAAGAATTGCTGGATCGTTAGAGTTTCCAAAGCTCTCTGTACATATCTCCACTTTATTTATCTTCATTATCTGTTCACTCATATTATACCTCCGTATTATCTTATCACCGTTCCTAATGTTGCAGATCAAATTCTTTCTGGAGTATGTTTGGCCTGCCTCTGTTAATTATCTGTGTCGAATCCGCTTGATAATCATGACGAGGCCTCCTTTTAAACCTAATTTAACAAGGGACTCACCCCTATATTTATTACCTTAACATATGGTTAAGCACCTAAAAGTTAAAATTCGCCTGTGTTTTTTCTGGATATGCCACTTGTCATACTAATTCTGGGCAGATGAATCGAAAATGTACCTATCTCATGAGCTGCAGACTCTATATAGACTCCATAGGAGGCTGCATTTTTTGGAGCTGATACATCTTGTTTCTGAAATATCCTCTTCCTATATGTAGGTTACATGGACTATATATAAATTTTCCCTCAAATAAAAGGTGGAAATCTTTAGCCAGAAATACTCTTTTTAAACTACTTTGTTTAGAGTAATGTAATAACGGAAGGTACATTTACCTTAGTGGGTTATTAAACCTTAAAATTGCTCAGGTCCCTTATTTTGGTGCAGCCCAGTGAATCCCCATCATCTTAAAGGAGGAAAAGAAATAGTATGTTGAAAGAAGTCATTCCTGTAAACGAGATTACAAATTTTCAGTCACGTGCAGAGGAGTTTTTTCCTATTGAGTGGTACAAGGACATGCTTCATCATCATCCGGTGTATTATCATGAACAAACGAATACATGGAATGTGTTTACCTATGAGGGTGTGAAACAGGTGCTGGGCAACTATGAATTTTTTTCAAGTGCCGGGCCGAGAACAACAATATTTGTTGGAGCAAATGACAAGCATGAGAAAGCGTCGCCTTTAACAAATCTTACACTTGTAGATCCGCCGGATCATCGGAAAGGGCGTTCCTTGCTAGCAGCAGCTTTTACTCCCCGCAGTTTGAAGAATTGGGAGCCGCGCATCGAGCAGATCGCCGAGGAGCTGGCAGAGAATATCCAGGAAAATACTGAAGTTAATATTGTAGAGGCATTGGCAGCCCCGCTGCCTAGTATGGTTATTGCAGATCTTTTCGGCGTACCGATACAGGACAGGGCTCAATTCAAAGAATGGGTGGATATCCTTTTCCAGCCTTACGATAAAGATAGACTGGAAGACATAGAGCTTCAAAAACAGAATGCTGCGAAAGAATATTTCCAATATCTCTATCCCATTGTTGTTCAAAAGCGGTCGAATCTTTCGGATGATATTATCTCTGATTTAATTCAAGCTGAAGTAGATGGTGAAAAATTTACCGATGAGGAAATTGTGCAGGTGACCATGCTGCTTTTAGGCGCAGGTGTGGAAACAACCAGTCATGCGATTGCCAATACGTTTTATTCATTGCTTTATGATGATAAGTCTCTATATGGAGAACTGCGTAAAGACCTGAAATTAGTGCCAAACGCAGTTGAAGAAATGCTCCGTTACCGTTTTCATATGTCGAGAAGAGACCGTACTGTGAGAAAAGATAACAATTTATTGGGCGTTGAGTTAAAAGAAGGGGATGTCGTTATTGCGTGGATGAGTGCATGCAATATGGACCATCGGATGTTTGAAGCACCTTTTTCTATAAACATACACCGTCCTAACAATAAAAAGCATCTAACATTCGGAAATGGCCCGCATTTCTGTTTGGGTGCACCCCTGGCACGCCTGGAAATGAAAATAGCACTGGAGACCTTCGTGAAAAAGTTCTCCAGCATCGAACCAGTGAAAGGGTTTGAATTAGAAAAAAATTTAACGGCATCAGCCACTGGCCAGTCCTTAACGAGTTTGCCGATGAAAGTGTACAAGTAAGGAATAAAAGCTCCCTTAAGGCAGGTGGACTGACTGCTTTAAGGGAGTTTTAATATTGGAGAGGTAAAGGATGAGGCTGAAAAGCCGGCTTTATTTTGCTAAAATAAGGGTAATTCTCTTGAAGGAGCATAAAGAATGACCATTCAAATATTTATATTAACCAAACTGATGGAGGGTAAGAATTATCCTTATAATATAAAAAAGAAGCTTTCAGAGCCTATTCCATTTGATCAGCTTGCTGGATTAACAGAGAGCAAGCTGTACTACCATTTCGATTCATTGGCAAAACAAGGCCTGATTGAAACAGTCGAAATAATTAAAGAAGAACATCGGCCGGATAAACAAATATTTGAAATCACGGCTAAAGGCCGGGAAGAACTGCCGATTAAAATCTACAAATTGTTTGAAACGGCCGATTCGATCGGTGAAATGATGGTGGGATTGGCCAACATCAAATATGTGGATAAGGATAAAGCAATCGCAATCCTTGAAGAGAAATTAAAGAGCTCCAAGGCTAAGTGGGAGTATTATAAAAGTTTTGAACAGCTGATCGAAAAAGATAAAGATAATGAGAAACTGATAGAATTCCTTGGCGGGTATGTGTCGACCAAAGCAGAGCACGCTATTTTTTGGCTGGAGAAGCTGATTGGGCAGATTAGAGAAGGGAAGATATGAGGGGTTTTATAACTAATGTATTCACATAAATGTTAGATTAACAACCCTTTTTTGTGCTATTGAGGCAAGTTAAGAAAGCACACATGTGTGCTTTCATTTTTTTTTATATTCTTTTCTCTTTAGTGATAAATAATAAAATATGGGTGATGACGGCCAGGATAGGCAATTCCAGTAGAGGGCCAACTACTAAGGTTAACGCAATCAAAGGCTGGTCTGGAAATGCGGTCATAGCAATGGCTAAAGCAATCGGGGAATTTCTGGCTAAAGTAGTCAAGCTCAAACTGGCTCTGTCGGAGTTCGGAAATCTCATAAGCTGTCCAGCTCTTTGACTGAAAAAAAGATTAATTATAAAAAACAAAAGGACAGGTATTGTTATTTTCCACAGTAAATCTAAATGATTAAGCAATAATTGTCCCTGTGATGCAAACATTGCAGCGATGGCAAAGCTAAGAAAAACAATTGGCAGCACGCTAAGGTTGGATACAAGGCTTTCTCTTAACTGATTCTTGGTTTTTAAGAGAATCTTGGTTAAAACAGCTAGAACTAACGGTATGATTAACACAGCCAGAATACTTTCAATTAAAAACTCCAGTTCTATTACTCCTGTCGTTCTGCCAAAGATTAGGAGGTAAATAGGCAGCAATATGACCTGTAAGATCAAGTTTAGAGGCAGGATAGCAGTTGATAAGGCAACATTTCCTTTTGCTATGCCTGTAAAGATTAGGTACCAATCAGTGCATGGTGTAACCATCAGCATAATAAATCCAATATATAGTGTTGGAGTATCGCCCAAAAATACCATTGCCAGCAGCCATGCTAGGATGGGGGTCCAGACAAAGTTTATGATGATTGAAGTGTATGTAAATTTTATGTTCTTAAAAGCTATCTTGATATCTTCAATAGGGATTTGTAAGAATGTAATATATAGCATTGCTGCTAATAAAGGCATAATAAAACTTTCCGCATTAGCTCTTATTAACTCTGCTTGCCCTATACTAATACCAATAACCACTGCTAAAAATATTATAAGAGTATATAATTTTTCGATTAAGTTCAATTTGACTCACAGCCTCTGAAAATATCTATGCATAGATAACTTTAGCATAGTTACATTCGAATTGCTTAGTTAGCAGCGGGTGCTCCAAATCATCTCTCCATAATTTCTCCATATTTATTTGCTATTGTATACTTTGGCAATAGTTAATAAGGAGAAACAGAGTAAGGATGTGAAAAAAGATGAAGGTAAAAATATTTCTGGCTGTCTTAGTCATTTCTATTGTATTAGCTGGCTGTGGACAAGCCGATTCAAATGATGAGGCCGCTTTGAAGGCTGAAAACATCAAAGAATTGGTGAATGATTATAGTGCAGGAAACATTAAGAGCGAGTCTGCTTCGATTACCTCACAGCAGCTAGTGGTAAAAAAAGCGGATGGTGAAGAATTAGTCTATGATCTGCCGAAAGAAGAGTTTTTCGTTTCTATTGCACCTTATGTTAATGAAACCCATCCTTGAACTAATCATAGCTTGACAGGTTGTCAAGGTGAATTAGCTGATACAGATTTTGATGTATATATTGAAGATGCGGAAGGCAATGTAATATTGAACGAAAAAGTAAAGTCCCAGGGAAATGGGTTTTTCGATCTATGGCTCCCAAGAGATGAAACATATCAAATAAGGATTAAGTATGATGGAAAAACATCGGAATCAGAAATTTCAACCTTTGAGAATGATGGTACTTGTATTACAACTATGCAATTGACTTAAAGGGGCCGCCGGTTCAGTAAAGATTTCAGCCATCTAATAATAAGTTCCATTTTTTTATGAACAGCTGCCAAGAGGCCGCTGTTTTTCTTTTTAAAATGTGTATTCCTTTTTCTGGTTATTATATATAATAATATTCAAATCGATATTTGAATAGCTTTTGTGGGAGAGGAGTGAGAACTATAATAAATTATGAAGTGGCCATTATTGGTGGAGGTCAGGCAGGATTAGCAATGGGATATTATTTAAAAAAAGAAAATGCATCCTTTGTCATATTAGAAAAAAGTGGGGAAGTGGGGGACTCCTGGAGAATAAGGTACCATTCCCTGGTCTTGTTTACCCCTCGCCGATATAGCAGTCTGCCAGGATTACAAATGGGAGGTTCATCAAAAGAACTTCCATCGAAAGATGAGATGGCTGACTATTTGAATGACTATGTTAGGCATTTTGATCTTCCAGTCATGCTTAACACTAACGTAATTAAGTTAAATAAACAGTCTGATGGTGCATTTCTCTTAGAAACTAATAGCGGGAACATGATAGCTAAACAAGTAATCATTGCAACTGGAGCATTTCAAAAACCTTATATACCTCTTGGCATAAACAAGGGGGCAAATACCTTTCAGCTTCACTCTTCTGAATATCATTCGCCAGATAAAGTGCCAGGAAGTGAGATATTGGTTGTGGGCGGCGGCAATTCCGGGGCACAAATTGCTGTGGAATTAGCAAAAGATAAGAGCGTCACAATAGCCGTAAGCCACAGTATGAAGTTTTTGCCGTTAACAATACTTGGAAGAAGTATTTTTTATTGGCTGGATAAACTCGGTCTGCTGTTTGCAGGAAAAGATACAGTAAAAGGCGGCTGGTTTCAAAAACAGAAGGACCCGATTTTTGGAAAGGAACTGAAAAAATACATAAAAATCAAAAAGATTGATGTAAAACCTAAAGTTTTACGCGTCAATGATATAGAAGTTCTATTTGAAGATCAGACTCGGAGGAAATTCGATAGTATCATCTGGTCCACTGGTTTCGTTCCTTCATACGATTGGATTAATATAAATGGTGTCATCTCTAATGAAGGAAAACCAATACATAAAAGGGGGATCACTGAAGTTAGGGGCCTATATTTTATAGGCTTACCCTGGCAATATCAGCGAGGCTCGGCTTTGATTTGCGGAGTAGGATTGGACGCTGAATATTTGCTTTCGGCAATTCTTTCTAATAGATTCCAAAAGTGAAATAATTGCAGGTGCCTTTGCTGAGTAACTCCTGTGATAAGATTCAAAAATTTATTCGGCTGCTTTCAATACAAATTGGAGAGAACTTATGAAAATACTATCCTGGTCTTTATTATTTTTTCATTTGATTGTCGTTATACTTTGGATTGCGAATTCAGGTTTTTTATTTTCCCTACGGGCATGTTTACATGGATCATTTCGATTATGCCGGGCCTTATCCTTTATAAACAAATAAGAGAGCCAAAATTGGTACTGTACTCTAGCTTTACCATGGTTTATTAAGTTCTGGCAACAGCTTTTATTCATTTAGCTGTATCTTCTATACCGTAAAATGAGAGGAAAAAGCGTATATGCAAAATATTTTTACTCGCGTCCTGATAAAAGATGAGGACCATCATATTTTAGTAGTACAAGATAGAGGGGATCTGTGGAATTTTCCAGGGGGGAAACAGGAAATAGGCGAAACCCCTTCCGAGTGTGCAAAACGGGAAGTAAAAGAGGAAATCGGATTAACCGTTCATGTACTTACTGAGGTGTATCAGGGAAATTTCTTTTTCAGCGATACTCGGTGGACGGGTTATTTCTACTTTGCAGATTCTGTCAGCGGTGTACCTTGTATGAATGAACTAAAAAAGATAAAGGGAATCCGATTTGTAAATGATGCTGGGAAAGTGAACTTTCCGGATGAATTATCTGTTATATATGATGGATTATTCAAAGACGATCTAATCTTAGGAAAAACTACTAATTGGTTTGACGTAAACAATACCGCTTTTATTCAAGATTAGCTGCCAAATAAGGCGGCTTTTTTGTTTAATTCAGTCGAAGGTATTGATAAAGGTTTTTTGGATATTACCAAAATTTGTATTGTTTTATAGGCGAGAGATAGGGAAAAAACTTTTATCTATTAAATGATACTCAGGAGGGGAAATGTGAATAAGCAGCCAAGAGATGTAGAGAAAAAAGATATATCAGTAGTGGACAGCAGTGTCGCAAAGAAGTCTATGATGGGTACATCTATCGGGAATGCGATGGAGTGGTTTGATTTTGGTATTTATTCCTTCTTAGCCGTTACAATTGGGAAAGTTTTCTTTCCGGAAATTGATCCATCCTTTCAGTTAATATATGCTTTTGCTACTTTCGCAGTGGCTTTTATAGCACGTCCGCTCGGGGGTATGTTTTTTGGAATGATGGGTGACCGTATTGGACGGAAGAATGTTCTGGCAATCACCATGATTCTGATGTCGGCTGCCACCCTTAGTATTGGTTTAATACCCAGTTTCGCAACAATTGGGATTACTGCTCAGGTCTTATTGCTATTAGCCAGACTCGTTCAAGGTTTTTCAACTGGAGGTGAGTATGCGGGGGCAATGACCTACATTGCGGAAAGCACTCCCGATAAAAATCGCAGCTTTATGGCAAGTGGATTAGAGGTTGGAACACTGGTAGGGTTTATCGCGGGGGCCGGCCTTGTAACCCTGCTGACATCTATTCTTGGAAGTGAGACGATGGTGGATTGGGGCTGGAGAATACCTTTCTTCATTGCTGCTCCACTTGGCATAATCGGTTTCTACCTTCGTAATCATTTGGATGAAACTCCAGCTTTTGAGGCGATGAATCAAACCATAGAAGAAAGAAAAGAACATTCGTCCTTAAGAGAGATTTTTGCTGAGCATTGGAAGGCGCTATTAATTTGTACAGCAATCGTTATATTTTATAATGTAATGAGTTACACCGTTCTCACGTATATGCCTTCGTATATGTCAGAAGAACTTGGCTACAGTGAACAGAAAGGTTTATTGCTTCTTGTGCTGGTCATGATTGCAATGGTTCCTATGGTTTTGGCAATGGGGCATTTAAGTGATCGCTTTGGCAGGAACCGAATATTAAAAGCAGGCTTATTGGGAGCGATTATACTAAGCATTCCAGCATTTATGCTGGTTCGTTCAGGCAATATTTATGCAGCCTTTTTTGGATTGCTGATCCTTGGGGCGCTGCTGTCCACCTTGCAGGGATCCTTGCCGGCTACTCTGCCATCTTTATTCTTCACGAAAGTACGTTACGGCGCACTTGCCATCACATATAATACGGCGACATCACTTTTTGGAGGAACAACGCCGCTGCTTGTGGCATGGCTGGTGAGTATAACCGATAATAAAATGGTACCGGCATTTTACCTGATGGGCATGTGTGCATTGGGAATTGTAGTTGTCACTCTGTTTGTAAGAGAGACTGCAGGCAGGTCGCTTCGCGGCTCCGCTCCAGTCGTTGAACATCCGAGTGAGGTAAATGAAGTCCTTAAAAATCCGGAAAAAGCCTACTGGTGGCATGATGAGCCAAAGCCAACAGGAAAAGGCAGCCTGGATAAGGGGCTTATGACCAGCTTACTGCAAAAACACTAATTATTAAAAGCTTACTCATAGCTATTCAATTAGCTGAATTGAGTAAGCTTTTTTCTTTTACCTATAATTCTTACTTTATAACGGGGCAGGCTGGGCTGTAATCATTGGTTATCAGCTACATGTGATAATTTCAGCCCAGCTCAACAAGTGTAATAATGAAAATACTGTAAAGTAATTACATTTACAAAAAGAAGAAAACAAATTATAGTTATTAAAGAGTCTTTATATCTATTATAAATATTAAATAAGTGTTAGCATCTTAGCACCCTAATAAAAATTAAAATATAAAGGAGATAGGATTAATGGAATTCTGGGAATCAAGTTTTATAGAAAAGCAAACGATGTGGGGGTTTGAGGCTGCAGATTCCGCTATCTTAACAAAGGACTTTTTCCTTGAAAAGAATGTTAAGGATATACTGTTGCCGGGTTTTGGATATGGAAGAAATGCGAAGGTTTTTAAGGAAAATGGCATAAATGTGACAGGTATTGAGATTTCAAAAACAGCCATTGATCTGGCGAGGCAACATGGGATTGACAGCAGAATTTTTCATGGCTCAGTAACTGACATGCCTTTTGATAAACAACTTTACACTGGTGTATTCTCCCATGCACTTATTCACTTATTAAATAAGGAGGAGAGAGAGAAGTTTATTAAAGATTGCTATGAACAGTTAAAACCAAATGGCTATATGATTTTTACTGCTGTTTCAAAAAAAGCCCCCATGTTTGGCAAGGGCAAACAGTTGGATAAAGACTATTTTGAGATCATGGACGGTGTGAAAATGTTTTTTTATGATTTTGACACCATAAAACAAGAATTTGGACAATATGGCCTGATAGAGATTTCAGAAGTTGACGAGCCAAATAAGGATATGAAAAATAAACCATCAATAAATTTCTTCATGATAAAATGCAAGAAAAGATAGTGCAAGCTGCCATCAAGGCAGCTTGTTTGTTTTGATTTAATGACTAAATTTTTAACTGTACAAACATTTGTTCTTGTCTTACTATTAAACTGAGGGGGAGAATAAATGGAAAAAACAAATTATTTGGAGTTAAAACATTTCACTGGTGAACATATGGATATTTTAAATTCTTTTGAGCTTCCTGAAGAGCAGGTTCAATTTACTTCGCTGCCAAGCAATTATAAAGAAGTAACAGAAGGCCAGCACCGGATCGTTATCCTTTTTGATGGAGAACCAGTGGGCTTCTTTTTATTGCATTCAACGGAAAGAGTAACGGAGTATTCGGACAATCCGCAGGCGATGCTGTTAACATCATTATCCATCAACCAGGCTAAACAAGGACGAGGATATGCAAAGCAGGCTATGTTATTACTAAAAAAATTTACTGCTGACGAATTCCCTGACTGTAATGAAATTGTATTAGCTGTTAATTACAAAAACATTGCAGCCCAAAAACTGTATGTAAAAGTGGGATATCAGGATACAGGACGCAGAAAAATGGGGCCAATTGGAGAACAGTTCATAATGAATTTAATGTTGTAAATACATATTGCCTGGTTCTTATTTGCCGTTGGGAGGTTTGAGCTATAACAAATCTAAGAACTCATCAATTCAATGGGGCTGAAATAATAGAAAGAAAAATAAGGTATGATTCCGAGGTCGTGGAATATAATTGTATGCTGCTGACTGTACAAAATAAAAACGTGGTGCTTTTTCATATTATTGAAGACACTTTTACAATGAAAACCAATCAAGCTCAATTAACTATACCGAAAGGCAGTTATACAATTGCTTATTACTGGAAAGAACGCCCATATAATTTATATTTCTGGAGAGACCATAAAGGAAATTATTTAGGCTCCTATTTTAACATCGTAAAAAACACATGGATAAGCGATAGAATGGTATCTTTTGAAGATTTAATAATCGATATTCTGGTGCTTCCGAATGGAGAATATTTTATTTTAGATGAGGATGAATTGCCTGAGTCATTGGAGAAATTTGAGAATGGTTCTGTCCAGCATTCTTTAAACCTATTAACAGAATCTTTACATGCTGTTCTTTTTCAAGCTATTTCAGAATCTGAAGGCATTTATGCGCATGAGAAATTTATTCCTTTGTTGGAGCGGTTTTTGTGAAAAAGCTTACGTAAAGTCAGTTAGCCTAAAGTCAGAGGGGTTTACGCTCAATAATGATATAAATAAAAGTTCATGGATGTTACATAATGTATAATTGCCTGACTCTATGTCTTTTTAAAAAGTATAACGGTGAGATGGATAACTAGCAGGATAACCTGCTTAAAGATTAGCCGGCCATAAAATAGTTCGTGCAAAGTCATGCACAAAACTACTTTATGGCCGGCTTTTTATTTTGGGAAAAGGGAGGATCCGGATGTGGATCTTGCCTTGGGATTCGGCATCAGTTATTGAAAGGGCTTGGTGAGGGAATAAAGGGAATAGACCTGCATGAATTCTTTTGTCTTAATTAAATTAAAAAGGAATACGATTAGTAACGATGGTGGAAACAATGGCTGTATTATGTGGAAAGTTATTAAGAAATTGTACTGATGCTAAAGTGGCGGGGATCAGTACAAGGGTGTTAAAAAATAAAAAGAGCCGTACTTAACATTTGAAATGTTAAATACGGCTCTGTCGAAATCGACAATTAAAGAATTAAGTAAATACCATTGAAAAAAGTGAAATCCTGTGGTAAATTAATATAGATGTGCATTATATAATAAAATTTAAATATATTTTCCCTATCTTAATTATATAATGCAATCGATTCGTTTGTCAACCCTTTTATAAATTTTTTTTAAGGAGTGTTTGCTATGAATACGAAACTTCAGCAGGAGCAAGTACGATTGGACAATGTCATGGGGACAATTGCGGAGGAAGTCAGCAGATTGGAAGAAGAGACCTCCAGGCGTAAAAACGAAGTGGTTCATATCCGCAAACACTTTTGGGATGAAGTCAGGGTGAATATTGATACCTTCGATGATTACCTCGAGACCATCATCGGGTTGAGGCAGGAGGCTCAAGCTCTTTCGGTCAGCCAAAGCACTCATAGACATGCATCCAAGCGATTGTCCACGCTGCGCCGGATGGAGGAGGTTCCCTACTTCGGCCGTATTGATTTTAAGGAAGAAGGTTCATCAGAACAGGAACAAATCTATATTGGCATCAGCTCGCTGAGAGATGCCAGCGGCGAAAATTTCCTTATTTACGATTGGAGGGCACCGATCTCGAGTGTCTACTACGATTACCAGCCCGGTCCTGCTAAGTATGAAACACCCGGAGGCACGATTCAGGGCAGATTGGAGAAGAAGTGGCAATATCTTATCCGCGGCGGTGTTCTTCAGTCCATGTTCGATACAAGTCTCACCATTGGCGATGAGATCCTGCAGGAGGTTCTGGGCAAGGGCACTGACAAACATATGCACAATATTGTAGCTACCATTCAACAGGATCAAAACCGAATCATCCGTCATGATCAGGGAAGGCTGCTCATTGTTCACGGTGCGGCTGGCAGCGGCAAGACATCGGCTGCCCTGCAGCGGATTGCTTATTTGCTGTACAAAGATCGGGATAATCTAAATGCGGAGCAAATTATTTTGTTTTCGCCTAACTCAATGTTTAACAGTTATGTGTCCAATGTGCTGCCGGAACTTGGTGAAGAGAATATGCAGCAGGTCACCTTCCAGGAATATTTGGACCATCGGCTGAGTAAAGAGTTTGAAGTTGAAAATCCATACGGGCAGCTGGAATATGTGTTAACTGCAGCCCATACCTCTTCCTACAGGGCAAGGGTTGCAGGCATTCAATTCAAAGCATCTGCCCGCTTTTTTGAGGCGATCCATGCATACATGAAGTCGCTGGAGCTATCTGGAATGCTATTTAAGGACATAATCTTCAGAGGAAAGCCGATTGTTTCTTCGAAGCAAATGGCGGAGAGGTTTTATAGCAGCGACACTTCACTTCGCTTTCATAACAGACTTGAAAAGCTGATGGATTGGCTCATTAACCGTATCAATGAAGCTGAAAAGGCGGAACGGAATAAGCCGTGGGTACAAGAGGAAATCGAGCTGCTCAGTAATGAGGAATATCATAAGGCACATGCCTATCTCGCTAAAAAGCGCGGCTTTAAAGAAGATTCGATTCATGATTATGAAATCGAGCCTGAAGCGTTAGCCCGCTTGATTGTCCGGAAAAAGCTGAAGCCGCTGCGAAAACGAATCCGTGCGTTGCGCGTTATCGATTTCAAGGCGATATACAGGCAGGTTTTTGCTGATCCCATACAGATCAAACAATGGACAGAAGGGGAGCCGCCAGAGGAATGGGCAGATATTTGCCAGGCGACGCTGGAAATGCTGGATGAAGGTCACCTGCTTTATGAAGATGCTACCCCGTTTTTATATCTGAAGGAGCAGATTCAAGGATTTCAGACGAACAGTTCGATTAGGCACATCGTCGTTGATGAGGCGCAGGATTATTCGCCTTTTCAATTTGAGTTTCTGAAGCGCCTGTTTCCTGCATCCAAGATGACGGTCCTCGGCGACTTTAATCAGGCGATATTTGCCCATGCCAGCGAAATGGCTGATTTTCAACCGCTTGCCGGTCTCTACGGACCGGATGAAACAGAAGTGATCAATATAGCACGAAGCTACCGCTCCACAAAGCCGATCATTGAATTTACGCGAAGACTCGTTCCAAACGGTGAAAGGATCATCCCTTTTGATCGCAGCGGCAAGCGGCCCGAGCTGAAACAAATAGCCGATCAAGCGGAGCTGCACAGCTGTATCGCCTCTAAAGTCGCGGATTTACGAAGCCAAGGGTTTAAAAGTATTGCGATCATATGCAAATCGGCTGAAGAAAGTTTGCGTGCATATGAGGCCCTTACTGGCGTTGATGGAATTAAACTCCTGAAAAGCAACTCGACTGAATATGAACAAGGAGTGGTTGTCGTACCGTCGTATTTATCCAAGGGCATCGAATTTGATGCCGTCATCATTTATGATGCGTCCGAGCATGTCTATGGTGATGAAAGCCTGCGCCGAGTTTTCTACACCGCCTGCACCAGAGCTATGCATGATTTGCAGCTCTACAGCGTAGGCGAACCAAGCCCGTTTTTGAAAAACGTTTTACGGGAAGGCCTCATTCGGGTCTGACCCGGTTGGGTGTATCCGATAAACAAGTCTATATTTAACATAGAAAGAAGGATTGATTCTATATGTCGCAGGAAACCAATACGGGTCAAAACAAACCGCCATATGGCATGATCGCCATTTTATTTATCGGGGCTTTTGTTGCGATATTGAATGAAACATTGCTGAACGTTGCCCTCCCATCCATTATGGGAGAGTTCGAGGTGAATGCAACTGCCGTACAATGGCTGTCTACAGGCTATATGCTTATTAACGGGATTTTAATACCGGCGAGTGCATTCTTCATTCAGCGATTTTCTGATAAGAAGTTATTCATTACAGCCATGGCATTATTTACTTTGGGAACATTCCTCGCCAGTATTGCGCCTGCATTTGGTGTGTTATTAGGGGCTCGGATGATTCAAGCTTCAGGATCCGCGATTATGATGCCATTATTAATGAATGTCATGCTTACCGCATTTCCGGTCGAAAAAAGAGGGGCAGCAATGGGGATGTTTGGTCTTGTCATGATTACAGCTCCTGCGATTGGGCCGACTCTTTCAGGCTGGCTGATTGAACATTACAGCTGGAGAATGTTATTTGACCTTGTTCTGCCAATTGCTCTGCTAACCGTAGTTTTTGCAGTCTTTAAATTAAAAGATATCACACCGCAGAGAGCTATTAAGCTTGATTTCATCTCCCTGGTTTTATCAAGCATCGGATTTGGCGGGTTGCTTTATGGCTTTAGTTCAGCAGGGGAAAAAGGATGGGATAGTCCCCTCGTGTACGGCACGATTGTGATTGGGGCACTTGCATTAATTACCTTTATACTTCGTCAGCTTCGGATGGATGATCCTATGCTTGAGTTTCGCATCTACAAATATCCGATGTTTGCCCTCTCATCGGCCATTTCAATCGTGATAGCCGTTGCTATGTTTTCCGCGATGATTTTGATGCCCATCTATGTACAGACCATCCGCGGTATTTCACCAATGGATTCGGGTCTATTGATGCTTCCGGGAGCGATTGTTATGGGGATCATGTCTCCCATTACAGGGAAACTCTTTGATAAGTATGGGGCAAGAGTTTTGGCGGTGATTGGGCTGGCCATTACCGTTGTGACATCTTATTACTTCAGCAGAATCGGCATGAATACGGCCTATTCTACCCTTGTTCTGCTGTATACCTTTCGGATGTTCGGGATGTCAATGGTCATGATGCCAGTCATGACAAATGGGTTGAATCAGCTGCCGGCGATAAATAATCCGCACGGAACCGCTATGAATAATACGCTGCAGCAGGTATCCGGCGCCATTGGATCCGCGCTGCTGATTACCGTCATGAACAACCGCACGAAAGAAAAAGCAGAGGAACTGGCTGGTGACACACTGGCCAATATGAGTGCCAGTGCAGCTCAGCCCTCTGCACAGGCCGCAGCTGATATGCAGCAGCAAATCATGAATGAGGCGATGCTGCATGGCATTAATTTCACTTTCTTCATTTCTGCATTGATTGCGGTGATTGCACTCATACTTGCTTTCTTTATTAAAAGAGTGAAACCCCATCATGAAAATCAAACAGGTGAAGAAGCGGCTGTTAAAGAATGATTAATAGGGTGAAAACCGGGTGGTGTCCAGTTCTGGCACCGCCGGTATTTTATTTGCTGCCACTATTTTTTAAATAAAAAAGGGGCAGTTGTGATAACGCCAATCACATATAAAAGCAATGCGAAGTAAGCAGGAAGCAGGTGGATAAAATCCGTATAGTTAATAAAAAAATGAGTTAAGATCCCGGCGGCGAATGCCGGAATGGCCCCAATGGCGAATGTCCACCACACCCATCTTTCCCCCTCGCGGATCCCCCATAAAGCCAGCATCAAGACGAGCAAGCCCACACTTAAAAGTGCGCTACCAAATCCCGCACGGTCATGTGCGATCACAGGAATTAACCGATCGTTAAACTCGTTCAGAGCTTCCGGGGTCAGGCAAAGATAAGTAAGGTCCGTTGGTACAAATACATGTGAAGCTCCAATGACGGAAATAACGATCCCGCCAATAGCTAATGAAAACCCCAGGATCACAAAGCAAAGCTGGCCGAATAAGCTCAGCTTCCACTGCGTACTGTTGAAAAGATTTGAACTGGAGGGAGATGCGCTTGCTGTCCTGGATTTTGCATATCCCAATATAAACAAGGGCAGTAAAATAAGCCAAAAAAGCCCATGGAGCCAATCGAAATAACCGTAGCCAATAAACAGGACAATTCCCAGGAATCCGATAGTTCCTGCTATATTTACTGCTTTTCTTGCCCAGTGGAGGCCATTTCTTATACCATGCCTGGCAAGCTGCATATAGATGATTCCTCCTGAAATCATCGTTCCTGACAGCGTCATTCTGTCATGAGCCATAAAGTATAAAATGGCAGGGTTAAAATAAATAATATCTTTCCTAAAGATCCCCAGAAAGCTCTCATCATAGGGAAGGATCACTGAAGTCATGCTGAAAAACAGGGCTATGAACCCTGCAATGGCAATAGCTAAGCCAAACAGCCAATACCAGCGCCATCCATCCGCTTCGACAGGCTCCTTCGGAAATGTACTTGTATAAGCCTCATTAATCCTCTTCGGCAATCCAGGACCAGTGAAAATGTACTTATCTCCTAACATGATTAAAGAAGCTCCGCTTTCCAGCAGTTTAATAGAATCTGAAGGCTCTTTAACACAGCCTGAAGTGATGATGGGCAATTCTTCGCTGTACAGCTTCCTGAGAGCTGACAGCTTATAAATGAGTTCTTCCAGTGAATCATTGCCTGTAAGAAGAATTCCGTCCGGGCTATAGTCCAGGCTGAGAGTGTCATCCTGAGAAATAGAAAGGATGATAGGTTTATTTAATTCGTATTTAAATTGGTTAAACTGGCTCGCTGATTGAAAAGTATGGCTGCCCAAAATAAATCCGTCGCTAAATGGAAGCAATTCTTCACAAATTTGCAGGGCTTCCTGATGAGTTCCTTCAACGTTTATAAGAAGCGGAATCTTCTTTTTCTTTAGAGAAAGCAGCTGTTCCTTAGCTACCGTTAACTCCATTGAAGCGTCAGTTAATCTATGTATCTTCTCTTGTTTCGGGTCTATATATAGTTCTTCTGATGACCCTCGAATGGAAACTGGGCCAATTTCAATAAAACCAAACCCCAGATTCTGAAAAGCCTTCATCCCCGATAATTGAGGATCAATCCTGCCGCTTAGTCCGACTGGAGTGGAAAAATGAACGCCAAATAAATTTTTTGCAAGCTTGCTGGAGGGTTCCATATGACCAAGAAATTCGATTAATCCATCCCCTATACGGCTGGATGAAATCATGCTCATTCCGCGATGGATAAGCTCCCGGCTGAAGGAAGGCGGAAGCTTCTGGAGTATGGGCTTAAAAATAGGATGATACGACCAATCCGGCAAATAAAACACCTCCCATTTTTATTTATTTTATCATATGCGTATGGGGCGATAGGTTGTTTATTGTGGTGAAAGAGTGCTCTTTCTATCTAAACAAACGGTTAATAAAGGTCCATTGACAATTGGACCATTGAATTTCATAGCCGGGACTACAAATCATCTTATTTTATTGCAAATGCAACAAAAATAAGGTAGTTTAAATATACAGCATTATTATTGCATTTACAGCAAAAAATGAGTTAAGGAGTTGAGTACGCTGGAAATTCTCCGTGAAATTGGCATGATCGCGAGGGCGCTGGATTCCATAAGCAATATCGAATTTAAAGAGCTTGACCTTACAAAAGGGCAGTACCTGTACCTTGTGCGAATATGTGAAAATCCAGGAATTATTCAGGAAAAGCTAGCTGAGATGATAAAAGTAGATCGGACAACGGCAGCCCGTGCGATTAAAAAGCTTGAAATGACTGGATTTATAGAAAAGAAAGAGGATGAACAAAACAAAAAAATCAGGAAGCTCTTCCCAACCGAGAAAGGGAAAAAAGCCTTTCCATTTATAAAAAGAGAACATGACTATTCCAATGCGATTGCCTTAGAGGGATTCACCGAAAAAGAAGCAGATATCATTTTCAGTCTGCTTCAAAGAGTTAGAAAAAATGTAGAGAAAGACTGGGAATATGTGAAAAAGGGGAACAAGAGAAATTATTAAGGAGAGGCATAATGACTATAAATATGAAAAAATGTACGCTTGAAGATTTAAATAGACTTCAGGAAATTAGCTATGAAACCTTTAATGAGACGTTTAAGGAACAGAATTCACCCGAAAATATGGAAGCCTATCTGGAAAAGGCATTTAACCTAAAGCAATTAGAAACCGAACTATCTCAAGTTTCATCACAGTTCTGCTTTGTTGAATTTGAAGGCGAGACTGCCGGGTATTTAAAGGTTAATACAGATGAGGCTCAGACTGAAGAAATGGGCGATGAAGCACTCGAAATCGAGAGGGTTTATATCAGAAGCCATTTTCAGAAACAGGGGCTTGGTAAATACCTAATCAATAAAGCACTGGAATTCGCGATAGAACGCAATAAGAAGAAAATTTGGCTAGGTGTATGGGAAGAAAATGAAAAGGCAATTGCCTTTTATAAGAAAATGGGATTTGTCCAAACGGGAGCCCACTCCTTTTATATGGGTGATGAAGAACAAACAGATTTTATAATGGCCAAGATTCTCAAATGATTTTTTCGAAGGGCGGATGATCATGTATATTCCTAAATATTATAAAGTCACAAGTGCGGATGAAATATGGGAGTTTGTTCAAAATAACTCGTTTGGCACGATGGTCACGACCAAACATGGAAGACCCATTGCCACTCATCTGCCATTGCAGTTAATAAAAGAAGGAGATACGTTCTATTTAACAGGGCATATGGCTTATGGAAACCCGCAATGGAGAACATTCCGAGCCTCTGAAGATGTGCTGGTGATGTTCCAGGGGCCACATGCTTACATTTCTTCCTCCTGGTATGAGGAAGAAAATGTCCCGACATGGAATTATCAGGCTGTCCATGTATATGGAGAAGCCAGTATTCTGAGCGAAGAGGAATTAAAGCAGGACCTGGCCATGCTGCTTCAAAAGTATGAAAAACATCGCAAAAATCCTGTCTTATGGGATAAGCTTTCTCCGGAGCTTTTAGAACAGCAGATAAAAGGAATTGTTGGATTCAAGATTAAGGTAAAGGAAATTCAAGCTGCCGATAAATTAAGCCAGAACAGGAATGTAAGAGACTATCAAAACATCATTCATAAACTCTATGAAGAGAATGATCTTAATTCTGCGCAAGTGGCCCAGCTGATGGAGCAGAAGGTAAAAAAGGGATTATAGGTTAGCAGGAAAAAACAGAGGAACTAAAATAGCCCTCTGTTTTTTTAGTGTCTGGAATATTATGTTAGTATTGAGATAGAGAGATAAGTAATCAGGGAGATGAAAGTGTGGAGAGAAGTGTTGAATTATTTTCAATAGACGATATGACCATCGAGTATTCCGTTATTGGGAAAGGGGAGCCTATTTTTGTATTTCATGGAGGCCACTCAAATTGCAACGAAGAATTTGGCTATAAAGGTTTAGTGGAGAATGGTTATTCCATTATTACCCCATCGAGAGCAGGATATGGAAAGACTTCAAAAGAACTGGGAGAAAGTTTAGTCACTTCTTGTGAATATTATGCAAAGTTGTTAGATCATCTTGGAATTACGCAAACTCATGTAATAGCTATATCGGCTGGCGGCCCAACAGGAATCCGATTTGCCTCTTTATTTCCAGGAAGAGTCAAAAGCCTTACCTTAGAGAGTGCGGTTTCAAAGGAATGGCTGACACCTAAGGATCTGGAGTATAAGGCAGCACACATTATCTTTCGGCCATCTGTTGAAGGGTTCACATGGAAGATGCTTGGTTTTTTCAGTAATTCCTTTTCAAAGCTAATGTTCAACATGATGTCTTCGCAGTTTAGTTCCCTCTCAAAAGAGGACATTAAACAAAGAATTGGTGACACCGATGTGGCGGAATTCAACAAGATGAATAATCGTCAGCGATCAGGCAGTGGTTTTCTTATTGACATTAAACAAACCAAGGAATTAACCAGCCGAGATTTAAGATCCATCTCCAGTCCTGTTTTGATTCTTCATAGTAAAAATGACGGTTTTATTCCACTGAAACATCCTTATCATGCCCACAAAAATATTCCACACTCTGAAATCAGTGTACTTGATACTTGGGGACATTTAATCTGGTTAGGTAAGTTATCAAGGGAAAGAGATGAGAAACTTATTTCTTTTTTGAAGTCAAATAAACTAGAGGAATCTTTTTCTTTAAATGAAACGTAACACCTACTAAATCATACATTAGATATAGGCGGAAAAAAGAATTTAAAGGAAGGTGATACATTAATATGAAAATCATATTATTTTTGGCCATACTCGGTATATGCCTGATTGGTTTTAATTGGCTTATGGGCTATAGAAAAAATCATATCACCATTGATCTGGATGAGAGGTATGTGGATTTTAAAGAGTATGTTGAAGCAATACAGAGTGAACTTGTCAATCAAGGGAGAGATGCCAGTTATATAGGGAATCGAAAATTCATTATTGATGGCAAGACCTATATTTTTATAGAACGCAATGTTTCGATGGGGGGCGTTCCCCTGCAAAGAACTATTCTGAAACCGGAAAAATGACTGATCTGAAGGTGTCATTTAATCAATTCGCTAGCGGGATCCTGGGCTGTCATTCGGCAGCTTTTTCTTATTGAGATAATGGGAATTTCACCAATAGAAGTTAATAGGAGCTAGGAGGACTGAACAGATTTGAGATTATATTCTGTTATTTTACTTATTCTTTTGGGAAGTTTTTTGATTGGCTTAACCATTGATGAACTTGGTAAGGCAGGAAACACCATAATGAATTTAATAGGGTCCGGGTTAAATTTTTTAGGTGTTCTTATTGCCAGGAACAAGAAAGAAAGGCAGCATTCAGTCTAAAACAGATACATAATTTAAGAAGTGGGTTTTGTCCTTTATAAGAGTGCAAAAGACAAAACATCTTCCAGCGCGGAAGATGTTTATTTCAGATGGGGAAATCCCTGCTGGCGCAGAGCCTCATACACCAAAATAGCAGCTGTGCTCGAAAGGTTGAGTGAACGTACATTATTATTCATGGGTATTCTTAAAAAGTGATCTTTATTTTCTTCCAGTAAGTCTTTTGGCAAGCCCGTTGTTTCTTTTCCAAACATAAAATAATGCTCCTTTGAAGGATCACTGAAATCAAAGGATGAATGTGCTTGTTCACCAAAGGTTTCAATATAATAAAACTCTCCTTGGTTTTTTGAAAAAAAATCATCCATTGAATCATAATACGTTATGTTCACAGAGTTCCAGAAATCAAAGCCTGCCCGCTTGATCATTTCTTCATCTGTTGAAAAGCCGAGCGGCCGGATTAAATGCAAGGATGTATCCGTTGCAGCACAAGTAAGGGCAATATTTCCGGTATTGGCCGGAATATCCGGCTGATATAGTACGACATGTATGGCCAAGGATTGTCACCTCTATCTTCAATTTACCCTCCAAATTATAGCATATTGATTGGGCGTATTAGAAATTAAGCTCACGGGGAGCAATACTTGGATTTTTTATTATCATCACCTATGGAGCGCTTTCCTAGACTAAAGAACAGGAGTGAATACTTGTTTAGTGAACAAAAGCCAATGAAGATGATTGGGGTTTTATACTTTGCAGCAGCAAGAATTATCGCAATGGTTTCAATCCAAAAATATGAACGATTGAGAGAGGAATGAAGAGTTCCATCCCAACATGTATTGTGACTTCTTTGTTTCTTCAATATTAGATTCAACAATCCCAAATGCTTTATCTTTGGTCAATCCCTCTCTCAGTGAAAACTCAATTGAATGCTCCATTTAATTGGGTAGAACAAGCACTGACAAAAAACATCAATCCGATAAGCTGATCACTGATTATTTATATAAAAAATGCAAAGGGAAATTTCGATTACTGCTCTAAATTGGTTTTCATGTTGCTTAAGGGGGCAGTTCACTTGAAAAAGGAATATAGGCTAATGGTCAAGAATAGATACCAATAAAAACTTAGGAAGTGAGTAAACGTTGACTAATCGTAGTATTGCTGGTTCAAAAAGTATTCCTTTTAGAATGATAGAACAAAAGAGAGAAACAAACAGGTTAGTTATTGTCTTGCCTGGGGCTGGCTATACAACAAAAGCTCCGCTGCTGCACTTTACAACAGGGTTATTTTACACAAAGGGTTTTGATGTATTACACATTAACTATACATTTAGCAGGGAAGAGATGTCTGTTCTAAGTGAAGAGGATTTCACTAGAGATGTACAACATGCAATCGACAGTGCCATCAAGAACAAGAAATACAGTAATTATTATTTTGTGGCTAAATCAATCGGAACAATAGCTTTGAGTTATCTGCTTGATAATACCATGTTTAAAGATGCAAAAGCCGTATGGCTGACGCCATTGCTGCAAAGAGATGACGTATTTAACACAATGATTCATAGTGATCATAAGGGACTTTGTATAATGGGAGATCGGGATAGTTGTTTCATTGAGGAGCGCTTTGAAAAATTGAAAAAGAACCAAACTCTTATATTAAAAGTGGTTGAGGGTGGCAATCACAGTTTAGAGCTTGATGATGACCCAATAAAATCAATAGAAATCTTAAAAGGTGTCATATCAAACATGAATGAGTTTTAATATAGGAAGAGGCCATTCTTTAATACTGCTTTTTGAACTGAGGAGCTTGTTAGTGGAGAAAGCTTGTTGAAACTAGTTAGGGATACTTGATAATATAAAGAAATATTTAATAAAAAAGGATGACTGTCATGAAAAAAGCAGTGAAAATAGCCTCCTAAGATAAATTTAATTATATTAGGAGGCGTTGAGTATGAAATTTAACAGTATTAATCGTGATAAGTGGGATCGAAAAGAATATTTTGAACACTATTTACAGCAGCAGACAACATTCAGTCTGACGAATGAAATAAATATTACAATACTTATGAAGAACTTAAAGAAAAAGAATTATAAGTTATATCCTGCGTTTATTTTTATAGTGACAAAAATCGTTAACGCCCACAGAGAATTTAGAATGAATTTCAACTCAGAAGGTAATTTAGGTTATTGGACAGAGATTTGCCCTCTCTATACCATTTTTGATAAGATGACGCACACATTTTCTGGCATCTGGTCACCAAACTTATCAATTTTTTCTGAGTTTCATGCTCAATATGAAAATGATGAAGAAAGATACAATGGTACGGGGCGATTATTTCCAAAAACACCTATACCAGATAATACTATTCCGATCTCTATGATTCCATGGAGTTCTTTTACCGCATTTAATTTAAATATTAATAATGGCGGGGATTTTCTCTTGCCCATAATAACTGGAGGGAAGTATTCACAAGTAAATGATGAATTATTCCTTCCAGTCTCTTTACAAATGCATCATGCTGTTTGTGATGGGTATCATGCTGGTGTTTTTATGAATGATTTACAAAGGCTTGCT
Organism: Cytobacillus sp. BC1816; assembly: GCF_051353635.1. Lineage (NCBI taxonomy): Bacteria > Bacillati > Bacillota > Bacilli > Caryophanales > Bacillaceae > Cytobacillus > Cytobacillus sp. BC1816. Next base: position 746,539 of record NZ_CP195611.1, read on the forward strand.
GATGAAAGTGCAGACTGGATTTAGCTGGTCATTGGAGGAGTATAAAAAAGGAACTGTGTGCAGCAGTTCCTTTTTTTATAGAAATCCTAAAGTTAGTAAAGAAAGCGAAAAAATAAAAAGTGACAGGAGTTAGTTACGATGATAAAAGGGCTCAGCGGGATATTTTGGAGAACTAAGAATCTTGATGCTGTAAAAAAGTGGTATAGTGAAGTGCTGAAGATTGAAATGGAAAATTGAAAAAGGACTTTGATTTAACCCCAATTAGGCAATGAGACTATCTTTTCTTTCTTTGCCGAGAATGACAGTTATTTTCCAGCAGAACAACATGTGATGTTAAATTTTCAAGTAGATAATTTAAACGAGACTATTAAGCATCTTGAACAAATTCATGTACCACTTGCTAAGGAAAAAGAGGATAGTGAGTTTGGAAAGTTTATTTGGATCAAAGACCCAGAAGGCCGGCTGGCCGAGCTATGGGAGAAATAGCGGGTTGTCATTTATTTGTTTTTGCATTGGATGCTCATAAGCTGTTAATCAAGCAGTTTTTTGTTGGGCAGTTGACCAAATTAAATTATTCTTATGATAAATAGTTGACACCCTTCGCTACTCGGTGTTACAATGTACCTGTAATAAGCAATACTGAATAGCGGGAGGTTCCCAAAAGCTGTCCAGTAAAAATTCCCCCCCCCCCTGGTACTAAGTAATACTGAATATAAGTCAGACACAATAGAGGAGGCTCAGAACATGGAAAATTTAACTGAAATGCTGAAGGGGTCGCTGGAAGGCTGTGTACTGGAAATCATCAGCCGACATGAAACCTATGGCTACGAGATTACCCGCCGGCTGAACCAGCTTGGTTTTACCGAAGTCGTGGAAGGGACGGTCTACACCATCCTCGTGCGATTAGAAAAGAAAAAGCTGGTGAACGTGGAAAAGAAACCGTCAGATATGGGGCCGCCCCGCAAATTTTACTCACTTAATGATGCGGGCCGCCAGGAACTTGAATTATTTTGGGAAAAATGGGATTTTGTATCATCAAAAATCAACGTCTTGAAGTCAACCTAGTTTCATAAGATATTCTGTCAGATATTTTTGGAGTGTCTTGTTCAGCTTTATAAAAAAGGAGGAAAAATAACATGTTTGATATGTTCAAAAAAATGATTGGTGATAAAAAAGAATACAAGATGATGATGGCACGGGTTGAAGCACTTCCAGAGGATTACCAGTTTGTATTTAAGAAAATTCAAAACTACATGTGGAATTTCTCAGCGGGCAACGGGATGGATATGCTGCACATGCAGTATGAATTAATCGATTTGTTCGAAGCCGGTGCGGCGGAAGGCAGACAAGTGCTTGAAATCACCGGGGATGACGTGGCATCCTTTGCCGACGAACTAGTGGCAAATGCTAAAACTTATGTCGCCAAGTATCGGGAAGATTTGAATGAGAGTATCATGAAGCGATTGGGAAAAAAGTAAATTCACTAGATAATACCGACTGAATAGGTGTTTTACAAATGTGATTTGTCACCTGCACTATTCAGTTTCATTTTTACTCCGGTACTAAGTCATGCAGAATATATGTAAGACTAAGTAGAGGGTTGTAGACAATCCAGCTCCGCAAGGCGCTAATTATAAGGAGGAAAAAAGTATGAGCAATACAGCGATTTCTGTAAAAGGGTTAAAAAAATCCTTTAAAGATAAGGAAGTCTTAAAGGGAGTGGATTTTGAGGTGCGGCGTGGCGAAATTTTCGCCCTGCTGGGTTCAAATGGAGCGGGCAAGACGACGACCGTCAACATCCTCTCGACGCTGATGAAGTCCGATGGCGGAGAAGCAGGTATTTGCGGCTTTGACGTTCAGCGTCAACCGGATCATGTTCGCCAAAGCATCAGTCTGACAGGGCAGTTCGCAGCTTTAGACGGCATGCTCACCGGGCGGGAAAACCTGATGATGATCGCCAAGCTGAGGGGAGTTTCCAATCCCGCTCAAGTCGCTGATAATCTGCTTGCGAGATTCAGCCTGACCGAGGCGGCCAACCGCCGGGCGGACAATTATTCCGGAGGGATGAAGCGCCGGCTTGACATCGCTATGAGCCTGATCGGGACACCGGCAGTCATTTTTCTCGATGAACCAACGACAGGGCTTGATCCGGAAGCACGAATTGAAGTCTGGGATACCATCAAGGAGCTGGCCAGCAGCGGCACGACCATCTTGCTGACGACCCAGTACCTGGAGGAAGCCGAACAACTGGCGGACCGAATCGCCATCCTGCATGGCGGAAAAATCATCACGACTGGTACACTTGCCCAACTCAAAGAGATGTTCCCGCCAGCAAAAGTGGAGTATATCGAGAAGCAGCCGACATTGGAGGAAATTTTCCTCGCAATCATCGGCAAAAAGGAGGAGATGTAAATGAAAAGCAAAACAGGGGTATTACTAGGCCGTTTAATGCGCAACATCATGCGCAGCCCGGATACGATTATTACGGTGGCGATTACGCCGATTATGATGCTGCTGCTGTTTGTGTACGTATTTGGCGGGGCCATAGAGACAGGATCGGACAATTACGTCAATTATTTATTGCCGGGAATTCTGCTGATGGCTATCGCATCCGGCGTCGCTTACACTTCCGTGCGGCTGTTTTCGGATGTTAAGAGCGGGCTGATGGCGCGTTTCATTACGATGCCCATCAAGCGCTCATCGGTATTGTGGGCTCACGTGCTGACCTCGCTTGTTTCCAATGCGCTTACTATTGGGGTAGTTATCCTCGTAGCTCTCTTGATGGGCTTCCGTTCCAGCGCCGATATACTGGATTGGCTCGCGGTAGCAGGGATACTCGGACTGTTTACGCTGGCGCTGACATGGCTGGCTGTCATTCCCGGATTAAAAGCGGGGTCTATGGAAGGGGCGACAGCCTACTCTTACCCGCTGATTTTCCTGCCTTTTATCAGTTCGGCCTTCGTTCCAACCGATACCATGCCTAAAGTTGTCCGTGTGTTCGCTGAGAACCAGCCCGTGACTTCAATCGTGGATGCGATCCGTGCCCTCTTGTATGAAGGATCTGTAGGCAGCGGCATCTGGATCGCGCTTGCCTGGTGCGTCGGCATCATGGTCATCTCTTACTTCTTCGCAGTTAAAGAATTCAAACGCCAGTTAGGGTAAGTACACCATTATAGGATTAACGGAATCATAGCCCATAGGACACTATGGATAAAGGTTTATGAAGCATGTAATAATGAAAAAGGTGAATCTGCAGTTCAGACCTCATGTGGACTGTGGATTCACCTTTTTCCTATTGTATGATACTTTTTTCAATGACAAGTGACATGCTATCAGCTATTTGCTGATAAGTAGAATCATTCGGATGGAAAACGTCACTGGAAAGATCACGTTTGGCATCCGTGACCAGATTGAAAGTATCCACTACTTGAACGCTGTATTTCAAGCCTAGTGTACGGGCAGACTCATTCCACTTTTGGATGATGGAATCAAATGAATCCCCGTTGGGCGATTGCTTGAATGGATTATATAGCCCCATATAGAGTATGACTGCATTCGGATTACTTTCACGAATGTGCTTAAACGTCTTTTCCAAATTCGGAATTTCGGTCTCCAGGATGCCAAGGGCGGTTTCTTCTGAATATCTTTTTAGGATCTCCCCGCTATTAAATAGGTTATTTCCCCCAATTGTAATGGTAATGATTTTGGCATTTTTAAGAGATCTCTTGACTTCCTTTTGTTCTAACTGGGCCAGCAAATCTTCAATTCTGGCACCTCTTACACCTAGGTTTTGGAAACGTTCAACAGTATGATTTTCTTTAAGTACATTTCCAATCAGCGGGACAAAACCTTCTCCATTTGATGAGCCGACACCCCTGGTCAATGAATCCCCAAGTGCGATATATGTATCGCCAGGTGTGGCAGGACGTTCATCTGATTTCACTAATATTTCCGCTCGGGGCGGGCTGGTAACATCCATGTAGGCACTGAATAGGCCATACCCAAAAAGAACTGTCAGTGCAAGGGATAGTGTTAAAAATAACTGCCGCATCCATTTTTTCATCATTTGACCTCTCTTTTTCTTATAATTGTATCCAAATTCTTCTCAAATTGAGTATTTAAAAGAGTCATTATTCGAAAATTTAGTTAGAATAGAACAAGGGTGATGCTATGAGCTTAAAGCCGACAGTTCAATTAAAAAATGTAACGAAAATAATTGGAAAGAAAACGATTATTGATAATATATCATTTGAAATTTATCCAGGAGAAGTATTTGGGTTCCTGGGTCCTAATGGTGCCGGGAAAACTACCACGATCCGGATGCTCGTTGGGCTCATTAAGCCAACGTCCGGAAAGATTCACATCTGCGGTTTTGATGTAAGAAAGCAATTTGTTCAAGCGATGCAGCGGCTTGGTTCTATCGTCGAAAACCCAGAGCTGTATAAGTATTTGAGCGGGCGCGAAAACCTGCAAATCTTTGCACGGATGCTGCCTGATGTGGATGAAGAACGAATCCAAGAGGTCATTGATTTGGTTGATCTAACTGCAAGAATTGATGATCAGGTTCGGACCTATTCATTAGGAATGCGTCAGCGCCTTGGTATTGCACAAGCATTGTTAGGCCGTCCGGATGTGCTTATACTGGATGAGCCTACTAATGGACTGGACCCGATGGGAATCAAAGCTCTGCGGACATTTATCAGGAAGCTGGTCGATGATACGGGCCTTTCGGTGCTCGTATCCAGTCATATTTTAAGTGAAATCGAGTTGCTGGCTGACCGTGTGGCTATTATGAGCCATGGGAAAATCGTGAAGGTCGGCAGCGTAAGCGATTTAGTTGGTGCACTGTCATCTGGTGTGGATTGGAGAGTCAGTGATTCTTTTCGTGCACTTGCTATTTTTAAAGAATCCCCATATGTCCAGGCTGCAGAACTATACGATGACCATACTATACACACTCTTATGGATGAAGGCAGAACCTCGATCCTGAATGAAGCTTTAATGAAGGCGGGTATTGAAGTATGGACGATCGAAAGGAAAGTGCAGACATTGGAGGATCTATTTATTAGTTTGACAGGAGGCGATCATATTGTCTAATCCAAATATGATTGGCCTGATTCATAATGAAGTGATGAAAATTGCTTCCAAAAAACGCCTGGCGGTTGTCATCGTCATTTTAGTCATTCTAGTCTCTATGTTTACATACGCACAATACCGGGAGATACAGGAGAAAATCGAAAAGCAGGGCACTCTGGACTGGAGAGTGGAGCTTCAGCAGGAGATTGTCGATCGGCAAAATCGGCTGGCCTCGAGTGGAATCCAGGACGAGTTCAGACAGTTCCTTGAATTTGATCTGAAGCAAAAGCAGTATTATCTGGACAACGATATCAACCCGAACTATCCTGGAGCCCCTACGTTTATCCGCATCTTTTTCTCGCAGGGAATCACACTTGTCCTGCCTTTATTCATTATTATTATAATGGCTGATATTGTGAGCGGGGAATATAATGATGGCACCATCAAAACATTACTGTCCCGGCCGGTTAAACGATGGAGAATCCTGATGGCTAAATGGCTGACGGTTTTGCTGTATACCTCTATGCTGATGGCGGCAACCGTGATTGTCTGTTATGGGGTTTCAGGTATCGTGCTCGGATATGATGGCTGGACCGCACCTATTTTGACCGGATTTCAAGCTTCTGCATCTGGTGAGTTTTCAACGGAATATATCCATACCCTGCCGATGTGGGAATACCTGCTGATGTCAGTTGGGCTTGCCTGGGTGGTAACAGCGGTTGTTGGAACCATAAGCATCATGATATCAGTTCTGGTGAAAAATACAGCGACTGGAATCGGGGCAATGATGGCGGTGTTAATCGCAGGCACCCTGTTATCTTCTATCGGTTCGAGTTGGACGAGTTCCAAGTATTTAGTGAACTTGAACTTTGATCTGATTAACTACTTGGAAGGTCAAGCTCCGCCGATTGAAGGGATGTCACTGCCATTTTCATTAACCATTCTTGGGATTTGGGCTGCCGCCTGTCTTGCTGTTGCGTTTTGGAATTTTACTCAGAAGGATATGTATTAGTGCATTTATTAAGGGAAATCTTAACAGTATTTAGAGTTCAAAAATAATTGGTTGACATTTTGATGAATTTAAATTATTATCGCTTTAAATAATTAAAAAATTGAATATTTTTCTTCTTATCCAGAGAGGTGGAGGGACTGGCCCTTTGAAGCCTCGGCAGCAGGTTCTGATGAATACTGTGCCAATTCCAGCAAGCGCAACGCTTGAAAGATGAGAAGAGGGTTATAAAACTCTCTTCTTAGGAGGAGAGTTTTTTTATTGTTTATAAATCCAACTTAAATTATGCGAAAAGTAGTTATTTAGAATGCAAGAGGAGAGAAGAAAAATGAAATATGGTTTCTGGCTGCCGATTTTTGGAGGATGGCTGCGAAATGTGGAAGACGAAAAAATGCCGCCAACCTTTGAATATGCTAAAAACGTCATTCAGTCGGCTGAAAAATGGGGATACTCGACTACATTAATCGCTGAATTATATTTAAATGATATTAAAGGACCGGATCATGATTCTCTTGAAGCCTGGTCCACGGCAGCAGCACTGGCAGCCGTGACAGAAAAAATTGAAATTATGACCGCGGTCCGTCCCGGTTTTCATAATCCTGCTGTAGCAGCAAAAATGGCAGCCAATATCGATCAAATCAGCAACGGCCGCTTTACTCTAAATGTGGTTTCTGCCTGGTGGGCCGAAGAAGCCCGTCAATATGGCGGTATTTTTACAGAGCATGATGAGCGTTATGCCCGTACCGAGGAGTTCATCGATGTTCTAAAAGGGCTGTGGACGGAAGAAACCTTCAATTATTCCAGCCAATTTTACAACCTAAAGGACACGAAGCTTGCTCCAAAGCCAGTTCAAAGACCTAACCCGATTCTTTATGCAGGCGGTGAAAGTGAAAAAGGCAAGCAGACCATTGCAGAAAAATGTGATGCTTATGTTATGCACGGCGGAACGGCTGAAGAGATTAAGCGGAAAATAGGAGAAATGAAGGAACGGCGTGAACAAACGGGCAATCCGCCATTCAGTTCTTTTGGAATGGCTGCTTATGTTATTTGCCGTGATACAGAAGAAGAGGCTCTTGCTGACCTTGAAAAAGTCACGACTGTGAAGGATTCCAGCGGTTATGCAGGCTTTAAGGACTTCACTACAAAATCACAATTAGAGCAGCAGATTCAGCTGCAGGATTACTCTGTCTCTAACAGAGGTCTGCGGCCAAACCTAGTAGGAACACCAGAGCAAATTGCTGATCGGATTTTACAATATGAAGAAGCTGGCCTGGACCTGCTATTATTGCAATTCTCACCTCAGCTGGAGGAAATGGAACGCTTTGCAAAAACGGTTATGCCATTAGTGGAACAAAAACGCAGTTTAATAAAGAGCTAGAAAGGGGCCTGAATAATGAGCAAGGTATATGTAATTCATGAAAATAGTGAGTGGACAGTCTATTTGACAAAAAGGCTGGAGGAACTGGGTGTTCCTTATGAAGAATGGCATTTAGACGAAGGGACGCTGGATTTATCGGCGGAACCGCCGGAAGGAATCTTCTATAGCCGAATGAGTGCTTCTTCTCATACCCGCGATCATCGTTTTGCGGCTGAATTTTCCGGACAAGTATTGGCCTGGCTTGAAGCACATGGCCGTACAGTGTTAAATGGAACGAGCGCTCTAAAGTTGGAAGTTAGCAAGGTTTTGCAGTACTTGGAGTTAAACAAATCTAGTGTCAGGACTCCAAAAACAATTGCAGCGGTGGGAAAACAACATATTATTAAGGCGGCCGAAGCATTTGCAGGACAGCCGTTTATCACGAAGCATAACCGTGCCGGCAAAGGCCTGGGTGTTCAATTATTCCATAGTATTGAAGCTCTAAAAGCTTATGTGGAGGGACCTTCCTTCGAAGAACCTGTTGATGGCATTACCCTTATTCAGGAATACATTCAATCTCCTGAAAGCTATATCACCCGCTGTGAATTTGTCGGAGGCAATTTTGTTTATGCCGTTAGGGTTGATACATCGGAAGGATTTGAACTTTGCCCAGCGGACGCATGCCAGATTGGCGACTTATTCTGCCCGGTAGGAGAAGAGGTTGAAGAGAAGCCTAAGTTCCAGATCATTGAAGATTTTGAGGACGAAATTTTAGAAAAATATAAAGACGTTCTTGCCAGGAATCATATTCAAGTTGCTGGCATTGAATTTATTAGAAATGCTGAAGGTGATATTTACACTTATGATATCAATACCAACACAAACTATAACTCAGATGCAGAAGCGAGAGCTGGAAAATATGGAATGCTTGAATTAGCTTCATTATTAAAGAAGACATTGGAAGAAAAATACGCTGCATCCGTAACGGCTTAATTTTGCGAGGACCTGCATTAGCAGGTCCTTTTGTCTTTTACTGCAGCTTGTTCTGTAAAGAAGCAATCCCACTCAATCCTGCGATGAAAGGGATTGCTTCTTTAATTATGTGGTGATTAATATGTTTCTTATAATGGCTAAAAAAAATTGAGAGAGATTCATCATGTTGATCCCTTTTATTATGAGTAAACATACGGATGGCCGATTTATGGCTGTTTCTTTTAAAACACTAAGAAAATCTTAAGAATTGCATAAAGTGTTTGTTAAGATTTAATTGATATTATTCTATTAGCAGGAATAATAAAGGGACGGGATTAATATTGACAATCATACTTAGGAGTGAATTTTCATGAACATATTGGTTTGTGATGATGATAAAGCCATTGTAGATGCGATAGGCATTTATTTAGAAAACGAAGGCTATAAAATACTTAAATCTTTTAATGGAGAAGAAGCGATTGAAGTAATCAGAGATCATGAGGTTCATCTTATTATCATGGACATTATGATGCCCAAGATGGATGGGATTAGAGCTACCATGAAGATTAGGGAAGAAAATAATATCCCATTGATCATGCTTTCTGCCAAATCGGAGGATTCGGATAAAATTTTAGGCTTGAATTTAGGGGCAGATGACTACATCACCAAGCCATTTAATCCCTTGGAGCTAATCGCAAGGGTTAAATCACAGCTGAGACGATATACGACATTTGGAAGTCTCGAAACAAGAAGCAATGTATATCAGACTGGGGGACTTATGATCGATGATGAAAGGAGAACAGTCACGATTGATGGGAAGGAGGTCCATCTCACACCCGTACAATATAAGATATTAAAGCTTCTGACTGCAAACGCCGGAAGAGTTTTTTCCATCGAAGAGATCTATGAAAAGATATGGAATGAAAAATCCTTTAGTCCTGAAAATACAGTAACCGTTCATATCAGAAAGATTAGAGAAAAAATAGAAATAAATCCGAAAGAGCCAAAATATTTAAAGGTGGTGTGGGGAGTTGGATATAAAGTTGAAAAAATATAGTCATTCTGTCATTACGAAAATAATTGTTTTCATTATTGCCATCTTATGCTTTACGGGAATCCTTCGAGCATTTGTTGAAGTAGAGATCTTAAATGATGGGGAATTTGGCAGCGTGGTTGAAGGCGATTATTTAGAGAGCAGGGCATATGTGCTGGAAAATGAGGCTCTCATCGGTGATCTCACAAGACTATTAGGAGAATATAAGAATGAGGAGCATATTTTAAGCGGCAAAACAATCAGCCAGGATGAATGGAGAAGTGTGGAAGAGAATTTATATTCAGAATTTCGGAACCAATCCAGAAGTTATAGTCCTGAATTAAGTGAAGAAGAAAATTTCAAAAAGTTTAAAGAAGAGTACGCAGACACACTCTCTCAGGAAAATGATCAGCTGATCAGGGAGGATTTAAGAGAATTTCATTTGCTCTTGCAGAATATTGAGGATTCAGATCTGATGTTTTTTGCCAGTGATGGTACAAATGTGTTTAAAAACAGTACAAAGACCGAAAAAGAACAGTTTGAAAACTATCCTTCTTATATGCTGTTCAAGGGATACAAACGAGTATTTTATCCAAAAGAAACGGAAGAAAATGAACATTTGCATTTAATAACTGAGCAAATGGATGAATTGGATACAGGAAACACAGTTGTGTATGTTGCTTTTCCGGAAGAATTGCTGGATCTTAAAACAGAAGAGTGGCAAGAAAACAAAGCCATTGCTGGAAAAAACGCATATCAAGTATTTGTATTCCTGGCTGGATTTATTCTTTCGTTTTTTTACCTTGTGCTCATAATAGGCAGAAAGTCATTTAAGGACCAAGAACTTCACTTGCATCCAGCAGATAAATTATACAATGACATCAAAATCGTATTATGTACTATGCTTATAGTATTTTGGGTTGCTTTAGTCGATGATGTGTTTGAGAATATAGAAAAAATGATCATACCCATCACGATTCCTTTCGCCGCTCTGGGACTCGTGCTGATTCTATCACTCGTAAAGCATTTCAAAAATAGAACGCTTTTCAAACATACATTGATTTTTACATTGATCCACAACCTGGTTAAATTTATAGGAGATGTCTATCAAAGCGGAAGCACCGGCGTAAAGACGGTACTGCTTGTCATCGGCTATCCGATAGTAATTGCTTTAACGTTCTTCATGTTTCCGGTAACGATTGGCCTGGCAGCCTGGTTTGCCTTTAAGAAAATCAAGACCTTTAACTCAATACAGAGCGGGGTAGAGAGAATTAAGGAAGGGAATCTTCATCACCGTATTGAAGCAGGTGAAAAAGGAGAATTCAGCAGGCTTGCTGCCAACATCAACAGCATCACGGATGGATTGAAAAAAGCGGTAGATAACGAACTGAAAAGTGAGCGGTTAAAAACGGAGCTAATTACCAATGTATCCCATGATATTCGAAACCCCTTAACTTCCATTATTACTTATGTTGATTTATTGAAAGATGAAAAGGACCCATCGAAGGCAAAAGATTACATTGAAGTACTGGATCAAAAGTCAAAAAGGCTAAAAATACTGGCAGAAGATTTATTTGAAGCTACAAAGGCGTCCAGCGGAAATATACCGGTCCATTTTGAAAAAATAGATGTCGTGTCTTTAATAACCCAGGGGCTAGGGGAAGTGAATGACAAGGTTGAATTACTGGATTTAGATATTAAGCTGAGTTATCCACGGGAGAAAGTATATCTTACAGCAGATGGGAAATTATTGTGGAGGTCCATCGAGAATCTGCTGTCAAATATATTTAAATATGCCCTCAAAAGCTCAAGGGTATATATATCTATTGAGGAATTGGGCAGTGAAATCCTCCTTACCTTCAAAAACATCTCAGCTTCTGAGTTAAATATCTCAGCAGACGAATTAATGGAGCGTTTTAAAAGAGGCGATGAATCGAGATCCAGCCAAGGCAGCGGCTTAGGACTGTCCATTGCGAAAAGCCTGATTGAAATACAAAAAGGGAAATTCAACATACAAATTGACGGAGATTTATTTAAGGCCTTAATCTATCTCCCGAAACATATTCCTGGAAATGAATGATCATATAAAGTCAGGGTTTCAAAAAAATCTTAAAAAGTTATTAGTATAATAATTGGTTTCATAAATAGTAAATTGTATTTTTACCCATTTAATAAATTTATTACAGTTTTAATCCAACAAATAGATAAAGTTTGTTCACTATAAGTGTTGAATGCAAGAGGAGCTGCCTAAACCAGGCGGCTTTTCTTATTTAACAATTCGACTATTTCGAATCCCTTTTCTTTGGTTAATCCCTCTCTCAATGAAAACTCAATCATAAGAGCCTTCCTTCAGATTAAAGAAGGTTACTAGCAACTTGTGCCCTTAGTCTTAATTTCGTTATATTTTACATCTACCCCGTTTATGCCTTCGGTCTCGCCATCACCAATGCCATCCGTTATTTTAAAAATACTGTAGGTTATTCTTAAAAGCCAGGGTTCTCCATCGTACATCATACAAGACTTTCGACCCCGAGCTTTTTTCGTGTTTTTTTATAAATTCATCATCCATTAAATTGCCTTTTTCTTTAGAATAGACCACGTTCAAAACCTATTAGCAAAATACAAATTCTAAAGTTCAATTCCTCCGCCCCCTGTTTTTTTATGTCTTCCTTCCTTTAAATTAGCAGATAATTCCAGAGTATTTAAAAATTTTATTCTTGAACTAACATGTGCATATGCTTCAAAGCCCAGCTGCTAAAATATAAGGCTTATAATTATTCCAAATGATATCCAAATTAAAAAAACTGCCTAAAAGCGGCAGCTCTATTAGCTTTTCTTATTTTTTTTAACCTTGACATAGAAAAAACCGCAAATTCCAAATAACAGTGTAATAGTTATTATCGTCAAAGAAGAATGGTATTCAATCCATAATACTCTATGGATGTTAGCAAGGGTTAAAAATAAAGATACTTTCGCCAAAAGCATCCCTGCAAACATCCAACTGAATATCACAATCAAACCATCTTGTTTTATCACCCTATAATCACCTTTTCCTTTGGATATTTATATCTATCCTTAACGGTGTTTCCTCTTATTAAAAATAGGAATGAAAAGATACCAATTCTGCCAATAAACATAAGTGCCATGATAATAAATTTCCCTGGAGTGCTAAGAGAAGATGTTATGCCCATTGATAATCCTGTTGTCCCGAAAGCGGATGAAACTTCAAAAACAATTTCAATAATGCTGAATGAAGGTTCAAAGATAGTCATTAAAATAATTGAAAAAGAACAAATAAAAGCAGCGGTTGTTATAACAATAAAAGATCCATGAATATCACTTGGATGCAATTCACGGCCGAATACTTTAACTGATTCTTTTCCTTTGGCATAGAAGTAAATGCTTAACATCATAATTGCAAAAGTGGTTGTACGAATTCCACCTCCAACACTGCTTGGCGATGCCCCAATAAACATTAATCCGCTGATAAAAAGCAAAGTCGGATCTGAAAAATCACTTACATCCATTGTAGCTAATCCACCATTTCTCGTAGATATGGATTGGAATAAGGAATAAAACAAAGATTCATGCCATGATTTACCTGCAAAAAAATGGTTTCTGTCAAATAAAAAGATAAAAACAGCACCTACAACAATAAGGATAAAGAAAGTAAGGGTTGTCAGTTTTGTAAACAACGTAAATTTGTAAGGGATATCTCCTTTATGTGTTAAAAATTCCTTGACCTCAATAAGTACAGGAAAGCCGATTGCACCAAGGATAAGCAAAATCATATTGATAAACTGAACAAAATAATCCTGTGCAAATGGAACAAGTGAAGTGCCGGTTATATCAAATCCTGCATTAGTGGTAGCACTGACTGATGCAAAGAAACCTTGTATAAAAGCTTCTTCCCATGTAGGGAAATAGTTTCGAAAGTGAATTCCTAATATAACGGCTCCAATAAGTTCGATAATAATTATAATGATTAATATCTGTCTCATTAACTGGACTAATCCGGAAAATGTCGAACGATTCTGATCTGTCATAATGAGCTGCCGATCTTTTAAGCCTATTTTTTTTCCGAAGAGAATCCATATGAACGTTCCAAGGGTCATAATACCAATGCCGCCAAACTGGAGAATAAAAGCCAAAATAAAATAACCTGGTACACTGAACGTATCAGCTGTCGAGACTACGCCCAAACCTGTTACACTAATCGCACTGACAGCTGTAAATAACGCATCAACTAATGACAGTTCAACATGGGGTCTATGTGCGACTGGTAAACTTAACAAGATTGTTGACATAATAACCGCAATTAAATAAAAGGAAACAATTAATTGTACCGACGACAATCTTTTTTTTAACTTTTCCTGGTTTTTTGTTAATTCCATATGACACAACCTTTTAGCAAGATAGGGATAGTATAGCAAATTGGAGAAAAATGAGAAATGTATTTCAAGTTTCATTTCACCCTATAGATTATTGATTTTATTTAGGTATCCCACAGATATAGATTAAAAGGAATTACCTAATCCGTTAAGGTATTTGGGATTTTTCTTCATTTGCTTTTTTTTATAGCAATACTTTTCATGATTATAGCTAAGTTAATATTGTAATAATATATTTCCTGTACTAGGTAGCTTTGAGGCGGATTTTATTGTTGAAAAAAGGGGCAGGACAGTTTAATAAATCTTTGTATGTCTCAGCAAATCTAAATAATCATTTTGTTTATTTTATGGAAGGGGAGGGACTGTACATCCAATTCCCCGAATAACTTCTCAACCCCTGTTACACCTCCGTGTCATGCAGTCATTTTTTATATTTTCCAAATATATGGCGAAAATATTGATGAGTTCTATTATTAAAACAATAGTTGAGAAAATAATTTTAAGTCAAAGATGAATGGGGTTCACAGAAAATGAAATTATCGTACTTAACAATTGAATTAATAGTTGGCTTTTTTTTTCTATTTATAATGGTAAAGTTTTTGGGTAAAAAAATCATTAATCAAATATCTCCTTTTACTTTTATCGCATCTATTGTATTGGGAGAACTATTAGGAAATGCTTTATACGATCATAAAATAGGAGTAGTTTATATTGTTTATTCGATGACCATTTGGGGAGGATTACTTTTTTCAGTTGAATATCTAGGTCAAAAATTCCTTGCATTCAGGGGGGTTTTTGAAGGGAAACCCTCTGCACTAATTAAAAATGGAATTGTAGACCGAGAAGCATTAAGGAAAAATAGAATGAATATAAACCAGCTGCAAAGTTTACTTCGACAGAGTGAAACCTTTTCACTTCGTGAGGTTGCCTTTTGTTATTTAGAGGCAAATGGTTCGATTAGTATTTTAAAAAAATCAAAGTATCAAAAAACAACTCAGGAAGATTTTAATATGACTTCAAAAGTAGTTTCAGTTCCAGTGACTTTAATAAGAGACGGTAAGGTTTTATGGGATGAAATTATTGATTTGGGATTTAATGAATTTTGGTTAAAGTCACAATTAAATACTCAAAATATTGCTGACTACAAAGATGTTTTTATAGCAGAATGGCTTGAAGGCGACGGTCTATTTGTACAGCCTTTTGAGAATTAAACTGTTTGAATATAATCCAAATACCAAAAGATTTGAAGTGGAGTTCATTAATCTATGAGGATTACTTTAATCACCCTTGAGAGTATGATATTCAAGTAAGAGGTGATATTAGGGTCGTAGCGAGTAGTCGAGCTATTTTGAGTCCCAGAAGTGCCTTCATATGTTGGTTAATGACGACGGATAACGCTATTTCTCCGTAGTCAGATAATTTAACGATTGGTTTCCAATAAACTATTGTACTTTCCAGTCCAATATGGTGTTTAAGGTCCATAAGAAATAAACTTATAACTAAAAAAAGTGTAGTTGCTGTCTTAAAAAAGTAAAAGTTATCTTCAACTAATGGGTGCACTGCTTAAAGTACGGCTTCCATTACAACCGCCCTTTTTATTCAACAAAAGGGGCAGGTTGCTTTAGGAAGAAAAAGAGCTGCCGACCTCTTAGATCTTCAACTCTTGCCCCATTACCTTTTAGTAAATAGTGAGTGGTCCCTTTAATTCCCTGAGCTCCAAACAAATTAATGAAAATCAATTATATAATTATTATCGGGAGAGCTAACTTTTTTGAGCTTGCATCAGTTCATAAATCTTACGAGAGGTATTGACATTTCTTATCGTAACTTGTTTGTATATCTTTGATCCAATGAGCTTTGACTTTCCACTTTTGGTTATATTTTTCTTGTCAACCGACCATAGGATCGCACCTGGTACATATTTTACCGAGTCAATATTTGGTTTAATAACCAGATTCTCAAGGACTGATTCATCATCAATTTCATCCCATAAAAACATGACATCACTTGTCATATTCTTATCATTTTTCCATGTGGCAGGAATAGCGTTTATGATTTCTCTGATATCATCGACACTACGAACTACTACTTTAATTTGTAATTTGAAATCATTATGTATCGCTTTTTCCAAAATACGAGATAGTTCAGTTTTTGATATGACTTTGTACGAAAAAATAATATTACCTGTGTTGATGTATGTCACTACATCATTCATCCCAATTTTTTCTAAAGTTTGTTTAAGCAACTTCATGTCAATTTTGTTTTTTCCACCCACATTAATCCCCCGAAGAAGAGCAATATAAATCATAGCCATCCTCCTTTCATCCTTTTATATAAACCCATTATATTCTTAGTGGTTATATTTGTCATACTATTCCAGTAATTTCTCGCAGTATGATTTTCTCCATATTTAATGTAAGTAATATATCTATTATTTTCTTTAGTTCTGGATACAGAACCTTAAATAAATCTAATTGGTTAATATCGTTGTGATCATTCTTCTTAAAATAAAAGGGCAGCATTCCTGAAATAAAAAACTACTTTGTGAAGTAATGCACTTACACTATAGGGTATTAATTGAAGATACGGCTGCCAAATTTGATGGCCTTTTCTTATTAAACAAAAGGGGCAGGTTAGTTCAATAAGCTTAAAAATAAAAAATCTGAATGTGAATAAAAAAGTATTCTCCTTGTATACAACGATAAAATGAACTACCCTTAATTTAAGGAGTGAGGGAAAATGTACGAGAATATTGAAGGCATTAATTACAAAGAAGTAATTGAATATGCACTGGATCCAATAATTGTGCATTCACAGCTGAAGATAATATATATAAATGAAGCAGCAGAAAGATTTTTTCGTGCTTCAAGGGACCAAGTAATTGGGGCCAGTCCTTTAGATATATTTAAAGACACCTCTAAACCATCAATAACCAAGAGAATATCCGGGGCATATAGTAAACCCGCAGAGGTTATAGAGGAAACTATATATAGAATGGATGGAACGCCAGTTGAGGTTGAGTTATATTGTCACCCTATTAAAGTAGAGGGCACAAGAGCGATCCAAACTTACGTAAAAGACATCACGGAGAGAAAAAAACAAGATAAAGCACAATATGAAATGAATATGCAAATAAATGAGCTAGCGTCAAGAATTGTCCCTCTTCTAGAAGGCATTGCTGTTCTACCACTGTTAGGCGTAATAAATCAGAATAGAGCTGAACAACTCTTAGAATTAGTACCGGTCAATGTTCAAGAGCAAGGGGTTAGCCGTTTGATTATAGATTGCTCGGGAATTTATAAAATTGATAATTTAGTTATTGACTACCTATTTAAAATTAACAATGTACTAAAATTACTTGGGGTAAAATGCATTCTAACTGGGGTAAGGCCCCAATTAGCTGTAGAGGCAGTTAAAATTGGCCTTAATTTAAATAGTATAATTACTTTTTCTAATGTTAAGGATGCCTTATACTTTCTCGGGGTAAATAGTAAAACAGATACATCTTACTAAAAATAGAGGGCTTGTTAATCCAGGAAGGATTAGCGGCTTTTTTATTTAAGTTCTTATTGAGCTAACGGGGCAGGTTTGTGGAAGAGTGGTGTTTAATTTGTGTTAAACAATCGGGCCATTTAATGTAGTAAGGCTTTTAAGTTGTTAAACCCAATAATACAAAAACTGATGAGTTGCATTTATAACTCATCAGCTTGCATTTTAAAATCTATCTAATGTAATATCCATGTTTATGCTTGAAGCAGCCTTATTGCCGTCGGCTGCAGCAATCATCAAAGAAGAGGGTCCTGCCTTTTCAGTTTCACCTGCAATATATATCCCAATTACTGTTGTTCGTCCAGCACTATCTGTGATTATCCCTCCGTTTTCATCAACTTGACAATTTAAGTGTTCTGCAAATTTATTTGGGCGATAAAAACTTGGAACTACGAAGCCGCCACTTCTTAGAATGTTTTCACCTGATTCTAATTCAATACTTTCTAAGTTACCATTATCTCCGTGTAAGTTTTTAATAACTTCTGTATAAACCTTAATCTTTTTACTTTCAAAATCATTTCGCACTTTATTGGATAGTTGATGACCATTAGTAAAAACGATTAAATCCCTTGACCAATTAAAAACCAATTTAGTCATATGAATAATGTGTTCATCATTTTCTGCAATTATAGCTAACGGCTTGTCTCTAAGCTCCCAGCCATCACAATATGGACAGCTGAATAAACTATTACCATAATATTGTCTAATCTGTAATAAGGGAAATTCTTCTTGTATTCCGGTAGCTAACAGTATTTTTTCTGTTATATAAGATTTATTGTTTGATGTATTGACTAAAAATAAATCCCTTTGAACATCTTTAATTACCTTAATAACTGTCTCATTCGAAATAGAAACAGAAGGATACGATTCTAATTGTTTAACTGCTATATCTTTAAATTCTTTTGGTTTAATTCCATCTCTTGTTAAAAAACCATGTGACTCATGAGTTACACGATTTCGATTTGTTCCATTATCAAATAGGGCAACCTTTCTGCGCGCTCTCCCTAAAGTTAAGGTTGCACTTAATCCGGCAGGCCCTGCACCAATTACAATACAATCATATTTATCCATCATTTATTTTCCTCCTTGTCTATAATATATATTATAGAGTTTTAATATCTATAATTTGAATAAAAGACATCATGATTTATATAGATGTCTCATTCATTTTGTTAGCCAGGTCAACTATACGTGTTTGATTCAATTCATCTAAAAACTTTTCCTCGGCTGATTCGATCGCCTTCTGAATTAAACAGTCAGGATTATGACTGAGGCAATAATCAAAAATAGGCATCAAACCTTCAATAGATTTTATAACATCAAGTAATGAAAGTTCTTCCCAGCCAGGTTTTAATTTATAGCCACCATTTGCACCTGAGACAGATTCAACCATACCCGCCTTTACTAACTTTGTTAGTATTTTAGATAAATATGTGGTTGAAACTTCTTGGCGTTCAGCTAATTTTGCCACACCAATATGCTCATCAGGCGGATTAGCAGCTAAAAATAACATGGTGTGGAGAGCATAGTTCGTTGCTTTTGTTAACTTCATATATTACTCCTATTGTAGATTTAATATATCTATAATATCGACTTAAGTTTTTAATGTCAAATACTAAGTTTAGTCAACAAAAGGGTGCTTTGCTTAAAGGTCTGGCTGCTAAAATGCAGCCTTTTCTTATGCAATAAACAGGGGCAGGTTTGTTTAAGTAGCGAAAATGATACTAAAATAAAATTAGCTCTTGTTATAAAGGAGGTAAAACATGGATGATATTTCATCGAATAAAGCGGTGGTCTAAAGATACCATAGCGGCGGGGCGTCGTCATACTGTTGCTATTAAATCTGACGGTACTGTGGAGGCTGTGGGTGATAATAAATATGGCCAATGTGATGTAAGCGGCTGGCACGATATTGTGGCGATCGCGGCGGGTAATGTTCATATGGCAACGAACACTGGTAATGCTCATACAATCGGTCTTAAATCTAACAGTACTGTGGAGGCTGTGGGTTGGAATAATTATGGACAATGTGATATAGACCACTGGGGCGATATTGTAGCGGTTGCTACGGGATGGCGACGAACTATTGGCCTTAAATCGGATGGTGCGGTGGTTGCAGTGGGCCGAAATAATGATGGTGAATGCAATGTGAACGACTGGCATGATATTGTGGCAATCGCGGCGGGTGACTGGCATACAATCGGTCTTAAATTGGGCGGCACGGTTTCGGCAGTGGGGAATAATCGGTTTAGCCAATGCAATGTAAGAGATTGGGTCGATATTGTGGCGGTTAAGGCGGGGTATCTTCATACTGTTGGACTAAAATCGGATGGTACGGCGGTTGCTGTGGGTAAAAATAAGTTAGGCCAATGCGATGTAAGCCGCTGGCGGGGGATTGTAGCGATTTCGGCGGGTAGTAATCATACAGTTGGTCTTAAATCAAACGGTACTGTGGTTGCTGCGGGATGGAATGATTATGGCCAATGTAATGTAAGAGATTGGGTCGATATTGTAGCGATTTCGGCGGGTTGTTCGCATACCTTCGGCCTTAAATCAGACGGTACGGTGGTTGCTGTGGGCGATAATGAATATGGCCAATGCGATGTAAGCCACTGGATTGGCATCCAGCTTCCCAACAATTAGTTTTCGGGTTAAAGGATACATTTCCTGCAGCCAATATATCCATAAAAGAATTAATTATAATAGGAAAAATTCCTTCTTCAGCTACCGGGTGGGTAAGTTTAAGATTTTTTACAACCGTGCGCTTTTGTTCAATAACGATCTTCAGTAATCGGGTGCTTTTCTTTAGTAAGAACGCTCTTTTTTATATGCTCTAGCACAAAAGTGTTGAGGATTTTTAACTTAAACTAACCCCTTTTTTATTGAATTCTTATTGAAAAAACAGGGCAGGTTTGTTTAATAAGCAATGTGTTATATTAGATTTTTAATGAGGTGAAAGAAATGGTTAGAAGGAGATAGATAGCCTCCTGAATTATATGTTGTATTAATTTTAGGAGGCTAACAAATATTTTAGGAGTTGTATAAAATGAAGCAAAACAAGTATGATGATATGAATTTCTTTTCTGCATATAAAAAAATGGCACGTTCAGTCGAAGGACTTGAAGCTGCAGGAGAATGGCATGTATTAAAAGAACTTTTACCCGAACTCCAAAATAAAAGTGTACTAGATTTGGGATGCGGCTTCGGCTGGCATTGCCGTTATGCTCGTGAACAGCAAGCAAGATCTGTTATTGGAATAGATATATCTGAAAAAATGCTTGAACAAGCTCGTGAAATGACTCAGGATTCCTTCATTTCATACATTAGAATGCCAATTGAAGACATTGATTTTACAGACTCTCCATTTGATGTTGTCATCAGCTCATTGGCTTTTCATTATATTAAGTCCTTTGAAGCAACTTGTAAGAAGGTCTATGATTGTTTAAAGCCTGGAGGTTCTTTTGTCTTTTCAGTTGAACATCCAATCTTCACTTCTCGGAACGAACAAGATTGGTATCATGATGACAAAGGGAATCGTTTGCATTGGGCAGTTGACAATTACCAATTGGAAGGATTACGTGAAACAACATTTCTAACTGAAAACGTTATAAAATACCATCGCACATTTTCAACTTATATCAATGCCTTAATTAATGCTGGCTTTAATATAAGGACAATTAAGGAACCAATTCCCTCTGAGGAAATGTTAATCAGTATTCCTGAAATGAAAGATGAACTCCGGAGACCTATGTTCTTAATAATCTCAGCAGAAAAGTAATTTTGTTTAAACGTTCCTGCGCAAATGCAGGGACGTTTTTCTTATTCAACAGAAGGTGCAAGGTTAGTCATTTCCAAAATACAGGGTTTTCTGTAATTATACAGAATATTTTATTATAAATGAGGGTTATATTCGGGGAAATATTTTATGTTTTTACAAGCAGTTTTTAAGATAGGGATGGAACTATCGGTGGAAGTGACAGGAGACTTTAACTATTTTCCGATGTTGCAGAGGCAATACAGCAATTGAAAAAATCGGGGAATTTAATTTGTTCTTTCACTAATCAACCTGGAGTATCTTAGGGAAAGCAACTTTTTTCAGCTTTGAAAAAGAATCAGGTTTACCTATGTCCCCACAAACATAATGAAGGATGTCAATGCAGGAAGCCCTCTTCAGGAATGCTGAAAAAGGCGGCCAAAGAAAATAATTTGGATTTAAGGAATTGTGCAGTGATTGGGGATAGATGGATGGACTGACATGCTAGCTACAGATGATGTTGGCTGTAAAAAATATTAGTAAAGAATGGCGGTGGGGAAAAGTCCTTTGAGAAGTACAAAAACAAAGAGTATATTGGCCGTTGGGCAGAAATAAAGCCCGATTTTGCTGCGGAAAATTTCAACGAAGCTGTTAAATGGTTAATGGCAAACCGCCCATTCATAAACTAAGTGTCTAAGAGAAATATTCCTGCTTCCATCGGCAGCTTTTTTGTAATCCTAAATAATCAGAATCTCAAAAGCCTTGAAGGCGCAAGGGGAGACAAAAAATAGTTATTTTAAAAGATTGTAAGAAATGGGGTGCCTTTGTTTTGTATAAAGGGTTATTTATATTTCAGGTTGGTCCCACAAAAGAAGGAGATAACTTAATCTCCGAAACAAATGGGCTATTGCTGCTTACTCCAGCAAATATAGATCTTGTTTGTAATGATGCCATTACTTTAAATGACTATTAAACTAGACAGAATGTCTTCCTAAAAACAGACATAGATCACAATTTAATGTTAGAGCCATTTCCTCAATTAATCTTCCTATCTACGTTATTAAAGAAACAGAACTAATGAATTTCTATATTACAAATTCTTATTAAGTAAATGATATTTTCCTTTGACCCCCGTCCTTTTCGACGTTATTCCTCTGAATTAACTACCATTTTCCTTGGATCCTCGTCCCTTTCGACGTTATTCCTTTGGATTAACTACCATTTTCCTTGGAACCTCGTCTTTTTCGACGTTATTCCTCTGGATTAACTACCATTTTCCTTCGCCCCCAGTCCTTATCGTCGTTATCCTTCTGGATTAACTACCATTTTCCTTCGCCCTCTGTCCTTATCGTCGTTATCCTTCTGGATTAACTACCATTTTCCTTTGCCCCTCGTCCTTATCGTCGTTATCCTTCTGGATTAACTACCATTTTCCTTTGCCCCTCGTCCTTATCGTCGTTATCCTTCTGGATTAACTACCATTTTCCTTCGCCCCCAGTCCTTATCGTCGTTATCCTTCTGGATTAACTACCATTTTCCTTGGATCCTCGTCCTTTTCGACGTTATCCTTCTGGATTAACTACCATTTTCCTTCGTCCCCGCCCTTTTTGTCGTTATTTCTCTTGATTAAACTATGATTGCTGCTGGAAAAAAGGTTCTGCGGCTGCTCATTTTCTTATTCAACTAATGGAGCAAGTAGTTAAAGAAGGCTTAGTTTCCTAAGCCTTCTTAAGTTCATCGATTTTATCTTGAATTGTCACATGGTGATATATTGTTAAAGCAATAATTGTGATACTAAGAGCACTAGATAAGATTGTACTTCCAATTAGCAGTCGGTTAGTTCTTGAATTAGCCATTTGGATTCACCACTTTTTTTCTTAGTTTGATTAGTAGGTATAAAAATTATGTACTTTACTTTTTAATTTAATTAAAAATACGTGGCAGTTGATGATCGAAAATCCCCAAATTTCTGAGGTGCAGCCTTAATGAAAAAAAGAGGAGGTAATTTAATTAAGAGGGAGAATGTTAATATGAACATAAATTGAGAGGAGTCTGAAAATGTATCATAGCTTAAGCGATTTCTTTAAATCCTGGGAATTTGAGGCTGGGGCTACAAGCAAGGTTCTGAAGAATCTTACAGATGAATCATTAAAGGAGGAAGTTACACCAGGTCAATGGTCTTTAGGGCGTATTGCGTGGCATACGGTCACTGCTATTAAAGTGATTAGTTCACAGGCAGGTTTAAGGTTTACAGCTCCTAGCGAAGACTGGTCTGTTCCATCTTCAGCTAATTTCATTGCTGAAAGCTATACTGATGCTTCAAATAACCTGGTCGAGGCTTTGGAAACTCATTGGACTGATGAGACCCTGTTGGAAAAAATTGATTTTTTTGGCATGAAAATGACAAAGGGAAGTCTGTTATTATTTTTAAACCAACATCAAACTCATCACCGGGGACAAATGACTATACTAATGAGGCAAGCAGGACTTAGTGTACCAGGGATTTATGGTCCCTCAAAAGAAGAATGGACACAATTTGGCATGACTGAGCCAAGACAAACTTTATTTGATTAAATTCTAGAGCCACTATTGAAAGTAGATTTAATCAATATACAAAGACCAAAATAACCGATTTAAGATCCAGCTGCCAAACTAGGCAGCTTTTTATTATTTAACTATAGAGGCAGGCTAGCTTTAAAAGGTATAGACGATAAAATATAGAATATTCACTATAGGAATTATTGTATATAGGTTTTTAGGGTAAATAATAACTGAAACGCCTGAAGATAAAAGAGAACGATTAAAAAATAATCCTACTGATTCCCGATACGATTCATTAAATAGAGGAAGTGGCATTTACCATAAAGTCGATTGAGGATTAACTCATGACAAGGAAGGAATTCCTAATTGAATGGAGGGATATAAAGGTGTTTGAAAAATTTAATTTTGAATTGATCTATCGTGAACGCAATAATTTAACCCCTTTAGTGGTGATGATGTGTGGTGTGGCTGGTTCTGGAAAAACTACTTTCTCAAAAAAAATAGAAAAGGAAGGTTTTGTACGTCTTTCTATTGATGAAGAAATATGGGCTGTTAATGGTCGTTATGGGATTGATTACCCAATTGAAAAAATTGAAGAATACAAGAAAGATGCAGAAAAAAATTTACTCAATCGTTTAATAAAGTTAATACACGATAAACAACAGGTGGTAATCGACTTCAGTTTTTGGGATCGTGCAAGAAGGTACCAATATAAAAAACTTATTGAGGATTCTGGGGGTAAATGGAAACTTGTTTATTTAAAAGTTCAACCTAATGATTTACGTGAAAGACTTAAGTTACGCAACAAACGATTTGATGCAAACGCGTTCCCTATTTCAGAAGAAATCTTAACTTCTTACCTTAATGGTTTTGAAATACCAAATGGTGAAGGGGAAATTGTGATTGAAAATTAGAGCTATCAAATAGGTAAAAAATATATTCAAATAATGGAGAGATTCGTACTTTATAAACAACAGCAAAAAAGGAAATTTCTTTTTAAACAAACTCCCTTTTCTATTTAATTAATTTTTCTTTTGCAGGAAATCCTTGTTCGAAATTACATTGGCATACATACCGTTAAGTACGCTGACAAACGCATAATGAACCTGTTCAGCTGGCACGACCTTATCTTGATAAGATAAGTCTCTTTTCGCACATGCATCTTCAATCAGTGTAGTCTCAAAGCCTAGATCCACAGCAGCTCTAGATCGTTGTCTCAACCAGCCTGGAACATGTTTATACAAGTAGGGGTGAACAGTTTACTGACGAGGAAGATGCATTTTGGAAACCCAATGAGGAAAGCAACAGCATCGCTGAGATTGTGCAGCATCTTCTTTATTGGAATGAAACCTGGCAAAAGAGGTTACATAAATCTCACGTTGATGCTGTTCCACCCCTAGGTAATAATAATGACAGCTTTATCATTCCGGAAAATGCAAAGTTTACTGACTTGAAAGAACAGCTATTAGAGGTGCTCTTGCAGTGGCAAGACCTGCTCTCCCAAGAAAAACTAGAAAGTGAAATTGAGGGCTTCCCTGAAGCTGCAGAGTGGTGGGCAATACTTGGGAATCTATCCACGCATAATGCCTACCATATAGGACAAATCATTTACGTCCGGAAACTGCAAATGAATTGGAAAAAATAAGTAAGAGGATTAAATGGGGATTCGGAAGTATCAATAGTAAAAAAATATACCGCTCTAAAGTGTCAGCAATAAAGCCAATTATTTTCATTCAAGATCCGAGCATGTTAGCGGAACAAGGATTCTTTAGAAAAGACGAGGAAATAGATGTAAAGTAACTTTGTTTTTATCTAAGAGCAGCTGCGCCAGGGCAGCTTGTTTTGTGGGAGTCGTTGTTTTTGGCTCTTGTCTATAACCAGACATTCTTTTTTTGTAAGGCTCTCTGTTTAGAGAATGACTGGTAGTTTAAAGAAAGTAACTGGAAGGAAAATGAGTAAAATTTGAAGGAATAAAATCAAAAAGAATTGGGGGCTTAAAATGTTTATTGTAAATGTTGAAGGTGCTATAAGGAAAATTGACAAGTGGCTAATTATTGAAAGAAGTAAAAAAGAGGAACACGCTGGAGGTCTGCTTTCCCTTGTTGGAGGTAAGGTGGATATAGAAGGAAATTCTTCAAACATATTGGAAAGAACTGTAAAATGCGAAATTTTAGAGGAAGTCGGTATAAAAGTAAAAGATAGCTTAACGTATGTATCTAGCACTTCTTTCGTAACAGATTCCGGTCAAAATGTAGTGGATGTTATTTTTCTTTGCGAATATGAATCTGGTGAGGCATTTCCTATAAGTTCTAATGAGGTAGATGGAGTGTTTTGGTTAACTTCAGAAGAAACTTTAAACCACCCAAAATCACCTATTTATTTAAAAGAAAGTATCAGAAAAGCAGAGACGCTGATTCCAATTCATTTGTCATAATTCTCATTTTTATAAAAAGGTAATCGCCTAACAATCCATAAAGATAGAAGCTCCAGTTTTATCCGAGTAAAAGTAGACCGTATTTTTTTCAAGTCATTATTTAATTAGAGATTGTAGTACTCAATATTTTCCGCCAATAGGCGGCATTCTTTTTGTTGAACAAACGAGGCAGGTTTGTTGAAGAAGGATTTTTAGACTGATTATGCAAAAACAGTGTTCGCTCTGGATATAAGAGGGAAAGTTGGAAAACCTATTATGAATTAATTTTATAAGGAGGGATTCGGATGAAAGACAAAGATCAGGAAACTGCCGAAGGATTGAATCAGATATTTGAAATAATAAATACCAAAGTGCGATGTTGGCGAAATCAATGAAATTCTGAAAAATGGAAGTTCTGATTCTAGAGCGGAAGACTCTTCTCCTAATTCCTAATACAAAGACAGGCTGCTGATCTTCAGCAATCAGACGCATTTCTGAAATAAAGAAAGCGCCTACTTTCATGAAAAGTATTATTGGGAGTAATAGGAAGAGGCGGAAGGAATGGATCTGAATTTTTCAATTTTATTCTTTCTCTTCTGCCATACCATTCCTAATAAGCTGGGAATACTATTATACCCGCTCTTATTCAAGAACGCCTGTTTCTTCTATCACTACATTGCAATTAACATCAAAGCCTAACATTTTGTAATCGTCTTCCCACTTTTTAAAGTCAAAGTTCCGATTCCGGTTTTTTTTCTTTTGACCCAGGCCAACAGGGTCTATTCCGATATCCTGAAATTGTATTAATAATCTTAAGCATTCCTTTTCAATTTTTTTCTCCAGGTTCTTTTCAATCTCTCCAACAATCTGAGGGGTTAAAAGATCTCCCGTAAACTCACGAATAACTCCTTCGAGGTTAAGGGTTATGGCAGCGTGATTATCAGTCATTTTGATTTTATTTTTTGATTTTATACTCTTTATAGCAGCTCGTTCTCCCTTTTTTAACTTAACATCAAAGTTTCCTTCGCTATACTTATCTACCAGCAATTTAAAATAGAACAGGTCCTTTACAGGGAGGATGGCCACTTCTTTATCATTTTGGAAAAGACTAACTCCAACTATCTTGACCTTATCATTTCCGGCTTTCTTTAGCCGGGGCAGGAAGGGATCCTTACCATCCAGATAGTAATCATGCGAAAAAATATGCAAATTGGTTATGGGAATATCGCGATGTTCCATATTATGTTGAATAAGATTATAGATATAGGTGCCGTTTCCCATGGTTCCATACTCACCTTTTAACAATTCTTCTGTTTTTCCCTCTGCTGTTGCAACAAATACGCGTGCCCCCATACTTGCATCTCTCTGAAAAGAATCTATTAAGTCAAAAACCCCTTTTTTGGAAGTTTCAGGTCCGAATACAACCAGCTTTAATCCACCTGTGACTACTGGTTCTGATGTTTGCTTAGAAATATCCAGACGTACGTCCTGCCTAAGCTTTCCATTCCCGGAAATTGTCCTGTTAATTACACTTTGATCAGGCTGGAATTCCTGGAATAATGCAGTTCCTCTATACTTATCTTTCTCATCCTCTGCTAAATCGTAGCCGACTCCTACTTCAATATTTATATCATCAATGATTTCTTTATCAACACAGCCTGAAAGCAGCAAGGACAGGCATATTAGTAAAACTTTTTTCATTTCAATTTCACCTTTACTATTGGCAATTATGACAGCTGTGAATTACATTCCACATAATTAAAGCCGCTATGCCAATTGCTATTGGCATAAACAAAACCATGTCATGATAAAAATGAGTACACAATTAGTATTAATCTTTATATGGGAGAATATTCGTAATAAGGGAATTCCTGAATTAAGGAAGTTGTAGTTATTAAGGCGAAAGCAGATGCATTAGGGGGATGAATTCTCTATAAATAGAAGGGCAGGATAGTTGAACGATGCAGGAAGGAAAATTAGTTTCCTAAATTGAATATCAATATAAATAATTGAAGTAAGAAAGGTATACTATGCTCCATATTTCATCTCTATTTTTAAGTTATGTGATTGGTTCTATTTCATTTGCCTTGGTTATCGGTAAACTTTTCTATAAAACCGATATTCGAGGTTATGGCAGCGGGAACCTTGGTGCTACCAATGTTTATAGGGTTCTTGGAAAGAAAGCGGGACTAATTGTTGCCATTGCTGATTTATTAAAAGGTACATTGGCTTGTTTACTTCCCCAAATCCTTAATTCTGCGGTTAGCCCTATTATCTGTGGTTTACTAGCCATATTGGGACACGTTTTTCCTGTTTTTGCAGGGTTTAAAGGCGGGAAAGCTGTTGCGACAGCAACCGGTGTCTTATTATTTTTGACACCCTTAGGTACCTTGACTGGTTTTGTTGTATTTCTATTTACTTTGATATTATCCAAGTATGTTTCATTAAGTTCCATGCTAGCTGGAATAGCCATATTTATTTACAGCCTTATATTTGAAGAAAAAGTCATTATTGCTCTTTCATTCTTTATAAGTGTATTAGTGATAATTTTGCATAGACAAAATATCAAAAGATTGATAAGTGGTACTGAAAACAAGCTATGGTAATGAAATACAAAAAAATCACAAGGTGGTATAAACTAAAAAAGGAGAATAATGGATTTAATGATTACTGATTAGTAATATAAATATAATTACAGGGAGCGTGGCGAATATGTCTTATGCAATTGATGTTTTGGCCGATCAATTGTCAGCAAATGCAAATGATCCTAGCTGGTATATTCCGTTTTCAGAATCAGTTGCAAACTTATCAGAGGAAGATGCGTTTTGGAAGCCGAATGAGGAAAGCAATAGCATCGCTGAAATTGTGCAGCATCTTCTTTATTGGAATGAAACCTGGCAAAAGAGGTATCATAAATCTCATGTTAATGCTGTACCACCCCTAGGTAATAATAATGAAAGCTTTGTAATCCCGGAAAATGCAAATTTTACTGACTTGAAAGAGCAGCTAGTAGAGGTGCTCTTGCAGTGGCAAGATCTGCTTTCCCAAGAAAAACTAGAAAGTGAAATTGACGGTTTCCCTGAAGCTGCAGAGTGGTGGGCAATACTCGGGAATCTATCTACACATAATGCCTACCATATAGGACAAATCATTTACATCCGGAAACTGCAAAAGAGTTGGAAAAACAAGTAGGATTAATAGGGTTTCGGGGGTATCAATAGTAAATCCCGGCAGGTTAGCTGAACAAGGGAACTTAGGAAAAGAAGCGGAAATAAAGTAACTGAGCAGCTGCCAACAAGGGAGCTGTTTTGTGAGAATAGCTGCTATTGGCTCATTAGGAGGAATAGTTTTGTCGAAAGGATTGCTTCATCATAACGGTTTCTGGATATTCCATATCATAAATGCCGAGTAGGGCTAAATCATTTAGCATTTCACGCTGAATCACGCCTTCATGTTGAAGAGGTAACAAAAATATTGGAATCTAAAGGGTAACTATCCTTTACAAAAATAAACATCTATTTTCAGGAGGATCTAATCATTACGCGGTTTATTTTGAAGATCCTGATAGGATAACAGTTGAACTCGCAGTACCGTAATGTCACGGATAATTTTATTCAAGAGCATTTCTCGGAGTATTTTAAAGTACTAAATTAAAACCAGCTAAAAAAACAGAGATTCATATAGAAACAAATGATCAGCATAGTCAACAAATAAAGTGGATTGCCCTATAATTAGGCAATCCATTTTTGCTGTTATTTATTCAATTCAACCGTTTCATTCACATCTGTCGATTTGGTACTTTGCCCTGACATGCGTTTAAAGAGAAAGGCTATTTTCTTCGTAAAGTTACCGGTTTCCCAATATTCGACTGCTTCTGCTTTTATCTTTATCAAGACAACGTTTGGATCATCATAAGAAGATTGCATAATTTCCTCATATGCTTTGCTCCACAATTCCTTTTTCTTATCTAAGTCCTCAACTATTTCCGCTTTTCCACGGACGGAAACATAGGATTTACCTGCATAAGCCACATTAACATCCTGGTCATGTAAAATTTCATCATATTTTTTAGTCTCTTTTTTAGTGAAAAACCATAAGTCACCATCAAACTCTACTTCCTGTGTTTTCATTGGACGGGAAACAAGCCCTTCCTCCGTTACCGTGGTTAGCATGGCTGTGTCTATGTCTTTGATTAACTCTCTTAATGTTTCTATTTCTTCTTGATTCATCATGTTAGACATTTTCATCACCCCGTTAAAGTTTTATAGAGGTATTTTACCCTTAATACCAGCTTTTATTCAGATTGTCTAACAAGGCAGCTTTTTATCTTTTTGAACAGTGAGGCAGGGTAATTGAACAAGGAAGTCAAATAATTAGCATTACATAAGTATTTAGAGGAATAGAAGAGAATTGAAAGTGAATGGCTTAAAAGTTTGGAGGGGGTATAAATGGTTTTTGGTTCATTCTTATTTTCTATCATTCTTTGGATTGCTGGATTATTTATTCTGTATATAGTCATTTCTGCAGCAGTCAGGGATGGCATTAACAAGTCTGTGGCTGGTCAATTCATCGAAACCAAGTATGGAATTAAAAAGGAAAGGGACTCATTTCTGGAGCGAGATTTGGACAATGACAAATAAAGAATGACCTGGTATATAATTTCAAATAGACTATATAAAATATAAGGAGAAAAAAATGCACGCATTATTAATAGGGGCAACGGGAGCAACCGGCAAGGACTTGATGGATTTATTGCTGGATGATGATTCTTTTCATCAGGTTGATATTTTTGTCAGGCGTGAACTTCATATCCAGCATGAAAAATTAAAGGTGCATGTGATTGACTTTGACAACCCAGAACATTGGAAGCATTTGGTGAAGGGCGATGTTTTGTTTTCTTGTTTGGGAACTACCCTTAAAGCTGCGGGAAGTAAAGAAGCTCAATGGAAAATTGATTACGATTATCAATATCAGGTTGCGGAAGCTGCCAGAGAAAACAATGTGAGCACTTATGTATTGGTATCTTCAGGGGGATCTTCGCCTAATTCTCTCTTTTTTTATCCAAGAATGAAGGGACAGTTAGAAGAAGCGGTAAAAGCTTTAGGGTTTCCAAAGCTATCAATCTTCAAGCCGCCTGTATTGATTCGGAAAAATAGTGATAGAACAATGGAAGTTGCCGGATTGAAAGCTGTACAGTTTTTTAATAAATTTGGAATACTTCGTACTCAAAAGCCTCTGCCGACAGAAATATTGGCGGCTGCCATGATCAATTCCGCTAAAACTAAAGATAACGGGCTTTCTACGCTAGAAGGCAAAGCCATTTGGGAATGTGCAGGGCTGAATAATATCGATTAATAACATGTACATCATAGAGTAAGATACTAATAACTTTGGCTAACAAGGTCAAAGTTATTTTTTATAAAATGGACAAGGGATGGTTGATAAAATATAGGGGATATTTGGAGGTTTAGTTGTGGTGCGGTATGGCTGCAAGGTAGCTGGGTTAGGAGGAATTTGATTAATAAAAAACTACAGAATATATGCTTTTGCCGTTCTATTGATTATTGCTTTTTAGATATCATGGACGGTGTAAATAATTCAAATGCGGCTGAGGAGCTTCGAAGGGAAAAGGATAGATTAGTCGAGAAAGCCACAGGTTTCGAAAAAGAATATGAATAATGGATATAAAAAGAATACAAGGGTTTGTTACGGTTTATTTTTAACCTCTCCATTACTTCCGTATTGGCAGAGCCATATCGACCGGTTCATCGTAAATAAGCAACATGATAGTCTTGAATTGTTTCAACTTTAAATTTCATTATTTTTCATTCCTTCCTTTTTTTCGTTTAGTACATTTCGAATGTAGCAAATTTAATTCAGATATCTGAAATATTTAAAATTTATAAGATGATATTTTTAGGAGGGGGGAGGGCATGCTACTCTTCAGCGGCTGTCAAGCAGGTCTGATTAAGAAGGATTTTGCTGTTCATCAGCGAATCTAAGTATTAATAACTTAAGGATGCCGGCAGTTCCGTTATAGCTTTAGACACTTTGACAGTCCTTAGCATCACTATCAATTGAACATTTTTAGATGCAGATTTTCGAAGGTGCCAGTTCGTTGATAAATAGGTTAATCAGGGATTTGCAACTAAAAAAGGAGGAAATAGTTATGCTGTTTATGATGATTGTCAAAGCCTCAAAGAATTCGGAAGCTGGAATGCTCCCAAGCCAGGAACTCATGTATGCCATGACGAAGTATAATGAAGAATTAGTTCAGGCGGGCGTAAGGGTTATGGCTAAAGGACTTCATCCAAGTTCAAATGGGATTCGCATTTCTTATAAGAGACCAGGGGAAAAGCCTGTGGTTACGGAAGGCCCATTTACCGAATCGAAAGAACTGGCTGCCGGGTTCATCTTGATTGATGTGAATTCGAGGGAAGAAGCCATCGAGTGGGCCATGCGGATGCCGGACCCACAAGGATATGGGGAAGGCCAAATTGAATTGCGTCAAGTATTCTAGGAGCTAGAGCTGCCTGGGGGACCGGATTCGCTGGAAACTTAGAAGAGAAGCTGAATAGGCTTCTCGGACAAGTTGTAATAAAAATTAACGGATACATATAAAGGGGGCAAAAAAGACTCGTACCCGACGAGTCTTTTTTATTCCGGATATGTGTTCCGGCCGTTACCGGATTTTTACGGTTACGGGTTCTATGTTCAATTCAACCCCAACGAAGGAATAATCATCTTTGCTGCCGTCCTTGTATCCCCAGAATCCTTTTGTTTGGGAACCTTTGCGGAAAGTCAATTCAAATCCTTTTCCTTCAGAAAAGCTGTAACTTTTCACCTCATCCTCAGCACTATTATCGGCTAAACTATAGGAAATGAAGTTTCCTAGGCTTCCATGCGGCGATAGTACACCTGAATGGGGAGCCGCCTCAAAGTCATAATACTCATAGTCTTTTGTGGAAAGTTTGCCTTCTCTAATGGTGAATTCCTTCGTTTCAAGATCCAGCACATCTCCTGACTTCATCCAGGAAAGGCGGATGTTTTTATATAGGGATGGCGTGTCTTTTTGTTTTTCAGCCTGAGATAGATCGATGACGGAAACTCCGCCTCTCCCGACAGCTGTTATCTTACCAGTGTCATTGTCCAGCACTAGAGCAGTGTCCTCATCAATTCCGTATGAAAACTCATCCTGTTTTCCATGTGCGGCTGCCGTGGCAATCAGGCGCCCAAGTCTCGCCTTCTTATCAAAATGCTGATCAATGATGCCATGAGGGAAGAAGCCCAATCCTTTTTCCAGGTAGCCCGGACCGCCTTCCTGCTGGGTCATACTGTCATAAGTTTCGGTAAATCCTGATGCAAGCGTGTCATAGCTTCCGCCGCCTGCGAGCATGACATCACTCATAATGGCTGCACCCGCACTGGTTCCTCCCAAAACAGCTCCATCATGATAAATATCCCAGATGCTTTGAAGTACTAATGATCTTGATCCGTCTCCATTAAGAAGAGCAGCTGAAATATTTGTCTGGTCTCCGCCGACAAACCAGATGGCGTCATAGTTCTTTATCTGATCTGCCAGCTCCGGATCATTCTTGTTATTTTTCCAGAGAGATTCATCTTCTGGTGTTCCTTTGAAATCGAGGCTGGCGATTTTCAGAATATCAATGTTATCTGCAGGCACCCCATAATGTTCAAGATCTGACTTGAAGGCGTAGGAAGATTTCAAACTGGAACTGGCAGCAGGGACGATTCCGATTTTAGGTTTTTCGCCTGCTCTGGATATGAACGCTTCATAAACTTCCTGATTACTGCTACCAAGTGCGCCGCCTGCGATCACAAGGCTGCCCTTATTGACTGCTTCAACTCCTTCTTCCTCTGCAGTGAAGCTGGAGCTCTGATAGGATTTCTTAAATAGTTCTGGACTTTTCTCAAAAGAGACAGTAACAGGCTCCACACTCATTTTTACATGTAAGAGGGAATAGGAGTCTTTCTGGCCGTCTTCATAGCCCCAATACCCGTTTGTATCTTCCCCTTTTTCGAAAATAAGCTTAAATCCTTCTCCAGCTGAATTGTATAAATAGCTTTCTGCCTTATTCGTGCTTGCATTGTCAACCAGTGAATAAGAAAGGTAATGTTTCAGCGATCCATAGGAGGAAAGGACTCCTGTGGCCGGCAGCGGCTTGAAGTTATAATACTCGTAGCCTTTCGTTTCTGCTTTATCATTTTTGAATGTGAATTCCCTAGTTTTGGCATGAAGCTTGTCGCCGGCAGACATGTAACTGATGTCAACATTCTTTATTCGCTTTCCTATTCTTTTGGCCGCTGTGACATCTAAGACTGCCACTCCGCTTCTTCCAGTAACTTCTATTGTTTGCATCTGATTATTGACGATCATGGCGGTGTTTTCATCAACACCATAAGCAAGATCACGGGGCTTGGACTTGATCGCTGTGGCTGCTAATCGGCCAAGTCTTGCACGCTCGTCAAAATGTTGGTCTACGATTCCCCATTGGAAAAATCCCAGCCCTTTTTCAATATAAACAGGAGCATATTCCCCGGACGAGTTAGATCGTTCTTTATTGGTGAATTCCTGGTTAAAGCCGCCAAGACTGTCTCCGCCGGTGATCATCACATCGCTCATAATAGCGGCCCCTGCGCTGGTTCCGCCCAAGACGGCACCATCTCTATAAATCTTCCAAATCGCATCTAGTGTTTTTGAGTTTTTGCCATTTTTCTTTAGAAGAGCATCAGTTATTTTGAGCTGATCCCCGCCGACAAACCAAATCCCTGTCATTCCTTCAATTTTCTCAGCGAGCTCCCTGCTTTCGCTGTTCTTCTTCCAGCTGCTTTCATCTTCCTCTGTTCCACTGAAGTCGTGTGAAGAGACAGGAAGGATTTCTACCGATGACTCCATCACTCCATAGGACAGCAAGTCCTTTTTAAAGGCATAGGAGGATTTTAGTGAACCCGATGCAGCAGGGATGATCCCGATCTTAGCCTGTTCAGTCCCGCCGGCTAAATCGATGAATTTCTGATAAACATCCCGGTTCGTGCTGCCGAGAGCACCTCCGGCAATCACGAGATTCCCCTTAATATCTTCTGAGTTCTTCTTTGCGTGGATTTCTGAGGTTCCTGTACTGCCGAAAAGCAGCAGCAGGAGGGTGAAAACAATCCATTTTTTCATAAGCCTGACTCCTTTCATTTTCTATGTCTCCCTTTGCAGTTGCAAGTATTGTGCCAAAGTGAAGACTCTGAAAAATCAGTAAACTTTAATGAGAAGCCATCTTATTGGGTGGTAAATGGTTGTTATTGGCGTAGCCATTTAGGGATAGAACCAGTTTTCTGCAGTGAATTTACAGGATCTCCGCACATAATAAATAGATCCTGTTTTAATTGGAAACGAAGAGGGATCTGCAGCGGAAGGTGTTTTGCTAAAAGCAGATTTTAATGAACAAGCAGTGGAGGAAAAAGAGGAGCCGGGGAATAATCCCCAGTTTACCGATTTAACATTTGGCATTCATTTAATATCGATGTGACAATATGCCGTGAATCCCATTCGCCGCCTGAAAATTTGACGATCGGATATTTTTTTGGAAAAAGCTTTTGACGGATCGCTTCGGCTGAATTCCCTTCTTTGTGCAGAGCGAATACATCATCCTGGATAGATAGCAAATAATCCCGCTTTCGCTGGAGTGCTGCACGTCCATCTTCTACATAGCCTGCATGGCTGCAGAATACATCTTCAAAGTCGTAAGTGAGAACACGTTCAAGCGATCGGATAATTTCCGGAATGCTTTCTTCCGCTAAAACGACCTTGGTCTTTTCGCTGACGAATAAATCGCCAGTAAACAACTGGCCGTTTTCCCTGTTTAAGAAGGATTTATGATCGAAAGCGTGGCCGGGGGTATCGATGACATCCCACTGCGCTTTTCGGGATGAAAACGAGTCAGGTGTGGCCTGGGCCTGGAATGGCTTTCTTCTTCCCCAAAAATAGCTGTAGACATTTAATGAAACACCCTGAAACTTAATTTGGCCATTCAGGTAGGAAACACCGTTTTTCACTCCCGTGGATGCCTTCTTCTTAGCAAACAAAACAATCAGCTCCTTTCCCGATATTAGGGTCATACTTGGAGTATTTCACCATAACGCTGGACATTGTTTCTGCCATTCCTTTTTGCATCATAAAGTGCGAGGTCGGCGTTCTTCAATAGGATTTTGGCTGGAGTATCCAGATTATCCGCTGAGACTTTCGTATGTGATAGGCCGAAGCTTGAGGTGATGGAAATTATGTTATCATCCACAACGATTGGGCTCCCGGCAATGCCCAGGCGGATCTCTTCGATCAGCAGGTGTGCTTCTTGTGCAGGCGTGCCAGGCAAATAAATCATGAATTCCTCTCCGCCATATCTCCCGATGATATCCCTTTTTCGAAGACTGTTTTTCACGAGGCCTGCAATATGGATCAGCACGAGATCGCCAGCTTCGTGGCCATATGTATCATTGACATGTTTAAAGTGGTCAATATCAAACATAATAAGTGAAACATCCGCACCTGGAGATAGGGTGCTCAGGGAGCTTTCCATCTCACTTAAAAAATAGGCCCGATTATAAATCTGGGTTAAACTGTCAATGCTGGCCAAACGTTTAAGGGTTTTCTGCATATTTACTTTTTCAGTTACATCAGCCAAAGAGATGATTCGTCCAATTGGGTCTTTGTTTAGGGAATAGACTGGTGAAAATTGTACTTGAAAGTGGACCTGTTCCCCCTCTTTTTCCCACACATAATCACCATTCTTTCCAGAACAAATCACTTTTCTAAGCGTGCTGTTTCCATGCAGAACATCATGAATATGCTTGCCGATGGCAGATTGCTTCAAGTCAGGCATAACAGGCAGCATCGCCTGGTTATAATCCACGATTGCTCCGTTCTGATTGAGAACGATGACCCCTTCCTTCATGCTTTCAAACACCGTGTCCCTTGCTATTGGGGCGAGATTGAACATCTGGAATGAGAAGAGCGCTATGCCATGCAGAATGAAGGAAATACTCATGGATACAGGGCCTAAATCAATGCCGTAGGGGCTCAGATCATTCAGATAATAATGATTGGCGACAATCGGAACAAAGAGTCCTGCGGTCATCAAAAGGATTTGCATCCGGAATCGCCAGAAGGATCTTCTTAAGCGCAGAAGCAGGATAATAATGCTGAACATAAGGCACATGAACAGAAAAATGGCATGCACGTAAAACCAGAATCCATATTCCAGATCCAACACGGGAAATGGCGTACCCTTTCTCAGCCTGACTGCTGAGTAGTAGAAATGATGGAGCTTATTGGTATGATGCATAAAGATGGTCAAAATCGGGATGATGAACAGGGAAAAATACAGGCGCCTGCCCAGCTTGTGTCCGGCATATTCCAGAC
The DNA here is from genome assembly GCF_051353635.1 of Cytobacillus sp. BC1816. Classification (NCBI taxonomy): domain Bacteria; kingdom Bacillati; phylum Bacillota; class Bacilli; order Caryophanales; family Bacillaceae; genus Cytobacillus; species Cytobacillus sp. BC1816. The sequence continues at coordinate 784,062 of NZ_CP195611.1, forward strand.
ACATCAATAAGGTGAAAGGAGGAATGAATGGCATGAACAAATATTCAATGCCCAGCCAGAATTGTATTTCTTGTAAAGTGGAGCTCGACAGTTCGAATGCATAGGAAAAAGTAAAGATCGCGGACAGCAGTGTTAAGATCTTATAAGGTCCTGCTCCCGGTGCATTCCTTAGTTTAAAGTGTGCAAAGAAACAAAGCGATAAGCTGAGTGCCCCTGAAAAAGTGAGAATGAGGATGTACATCCATAATTCGTGCCCCATATAAGTTATCTCCAAAATGTAAATATTTTCTCCTATTATATAATTCCTTTTTCTATAACACTAGCTTTATTAGTTATGGGGGTCATTGCGTTTCAGGAAAGGTCATTTCATTGCTGCAGCATCGCAGGGTGCCAGGACAGCCGCTCTTTTCTGGAGGCTGACTTAATACAACCTATTTTTATAACTATCCTGGAGGTCCTTCGCCGCTTGTTCGGACGTATCATTCGGCAATTTTGCATGAGCAGCCAGCATTGCATGGGCAGAGGGAAGGGCTTCTTTCGCAAGCCATGACTCCCTGTTCCATAATTCCGATCGGATCAAAGCTTTCGCACAATGGATAAAGCATTCCTCTGCTTCTACTAAAATCCCAAATAAGGGAACTCGGTCTTTTACCTTGCTTTTCTCTAAGAGCTCAGGATCACGGCAAATATAGGCTTTGCCATTAATTCTTAGTGTTTCTCCAAGCCCAGGTATGAGAAAAAGGAGTCCAATATTGGGGTTTGCTATGATATTATGAGCGGAATCCATTCTTTTATTGCCCGGCCGTTCCGGAATAAAAAGATGCTGCTCGTCAAGAACCGTCACAAATCCGGGAGTATCCCCCCTCGGAGAAACATCACATTTGCCGTCAGAATCTGAAGTGGACAAAGTTAAAAAAGGAGATTTGGAAATAAAGTCAATGCAATGCTCATCGATGAAAGTAATGACTTTGCTTGCGGCACGCACACTGGGCTGGCCGATTTCTTCCCGAAAAGACGCAAAATCTTCTTTGGTAGTTATAATATCTAAATATTTTGACCTCATAAGTTTCACCTTTTTCTATTGGAATAGGTATCTTTAGTGTTCTGTCTTGGATGATCTGTTGACAATACGGAAAACAAAATAATAAACCCCGCTAAGCCCCAATATCCCCAACACAGTCAGGAAAGGCACTTTTTCAGCAAATAGTATTCCAAACACAAATAGAGCAAAACTCAAAATGATGGCTAATAGGGTTAATAAAAATCGCTGTGATTTATTCAAAACTTTCACCGCCTTCAATTCTATAAAATCCTGTGTGTTAAAATAGCCATATCTTTTACTGGAGGGCTGGAAATGGACTTTTTTGCGGATTTATTTTGGCTGTTATTCATGATCCTGTGCGTATGTTTTTTCGTATTCCTTTCCTATAGGCAGCACGTAATGAAGAAAGAGCAGGAATATATTATCAAGTTAAATCATGAGATTCTGGATAGTTTAAAGAATAAAGAAAGGCTGCAAACTACATTTTAACATAAATATCCATTTTTGGAAGGAGGAAGCAGATGAATATTTCTAACAAATTATTAGACTATGCAATTGTTTATGATGATCGAAAACAAGTAAACTCAGGAAAGTATGAGGATAAGAGAATCATTATCGAAGAGGTTAAAAACAGATTTAAGGCTCAAGTGGAAAACAGGACAGATAAGAGCGTACTGGTCGTTTATGATTGGCGCAAGACACATAGCGGGATGGAGATTATATTGTATGCCTTTGAAAGCTGACAAGGACCGTAAAAACGAAACCGGATATTGAAATGGAAGAAAGAATTCAATAACATTAAACTCTCATTAAAAGAAGGCTTAAATGTCTTTACTTTCGAAGCGGAGGACCTGGCAGGAAATAAAACGACCAAAACAGTCGAACTGTATAAGCTGAAAAAAGGCGAGCAGCCACCCCAGAATCATGAAACCCCAGATGGCCCGGCAAAGCCTGGGAAAGGGAATGGGAAGAAAGATAAATAAATAGGTTTGGTGAGACCCGGATTCCTTAAGAGGAGCCGGGTTTCTTTTTGGGAAGGGTTTGCGAATAGGAAGGGGCAGCATGTAAATAGATCGACTGTTTTTGCATATAGGATGGGGAAACCTGTAAATTGATAGGTTGAACCTGAAATTAAAGTCTTAGTTCTGCAAATAGAGTCCCCGAACCTCAAATAGTAGTTTTGCTAGATAAGATTTTGGGGCTTGCCGGGCACTTTTAGAACTGTCCATGAAACTTTCCCTTCAGTAAAATCGTAAACTATCATAAAAGGGGGAATAGTTTTGAAAGAAAACAGCAGCAGGTTTGATTTTTACTCGGCCATCATCATCTCTGTAATAGCCATATTATTGATGATTAGAAACATGATAATGGGTATAGAATTCTTTTCCGTGACTAATGTTCTGGCTGTTTTTGCTCTCGTGGTATCCCTCAGGCATTTATATAATTTAACAATGGCATCCCAGAAAGGGGAATCTTCATGAATTTTTTAATCTTATCTCAAGCCGGATTTAATGCTGGCGATATTTTATTTCAGCTGTTGGCTTTTGCCTTTTTACTGACGATTCCAGCGATTATTGTCATTTTATTTTTTATTTTCAAGAGAAGAAACGACAGACTGAAGCGTGTGGAGGAAACAATCGATCATCTCCTTTTGAAAATGGAAGAGAAGAATAGGTAGCAGGTGATTTAATGAAAAATGGCTTTACGAATGGCTGTGTACAGAAAGAAATCTGTACACATTTTTTAGTTAGGCTGTATTGTGCTTTTAACTTAAACTTGAGTTTTAATACCTATTCCTCGAAAACACCGCTATTTTTCCGTGCTGATACATTTTGCGCATTCGGATAGAAAAAGTGGTAAACAGAGAAAGCTTGTAAAAGCTAAATCATCAATCTTTTATATCAGCTTTTTGTTAAGAAAAATGTAATAACTACATAATGATTTGGTTAGAACCTTTGGTTACACTTATTATTCCCGGACTATGATGTAAAGAATAAAGAGTGCCTGGCCGGGATCGATACGTCCATTATTATAAAAATTGGGGTGACAGAGTGTCCATAAAAAGACGTTTGCTTTTATCGAATATAGGGATGGTTCTGCTCCCTGTTGTCTTATTTTTAGTACTGGAAATGATTATTGGATATCTATTATTTTATCCTGTGAAAGGCGAGGTGGATCAGGGGGATCTTAATTTTTTTCGGTCGATTCGGATTTATTTGTTAGTTGGGGTGCTGGTCTTAACAAACGGGCTATTAACATTCCTTGTTTCCAAAAGCATTATTAAGCCGCTCCTAAAGCTAAAAAGTGCTGCTAACGATATCAGCAGAGGAAATTTGGATACAAAAATAGAGGTTTCCGGGGGAAAGGATGAGCTGAACGAATTGGCGATGGCATTTGAAATCATGCGCGGGAGATTGAAGGAAGCTGCTGACATACAAAAGCAATATGAAAAAAATCAGAAGGAATTGATTGCGAGTATCTCCCATGATTTAAAAACGCCGTTAACGAGCATTAAAGGTTATATCAGAGGAATATCAGATGGTGTGGCCAATACACCAGAGAAAATGGAGCGATACATTCACACGATTGAAAAAACATCAGATGAAATGGAATCCTTAATCTCTGAGCTTTTATTATATTCTAAGCTTGACTTGCCCAATGTGCCTTATGATATGAGGGAGCTGGATTTAGTGTCCTATTTTGATCATTATTTGGAGGAGCTGCGTTTTAATCTTGCGTGCCAAAATGTCACTCTAAGCCTAGAGTGTCAGCCGAATCATTCCTATCGGGTGCATGCGGACAGGGGGAAATTGAATCGCGTCGTTGCCAATATTGTTCAAAACAGCTTGAAATACATGAATGAGGAAAATAAAGAATTAATGATCAGGCTTTCGTCAAAAGCGGAGGAAGTCTTAGTTGAAATTCAGGATAATGGAGCAGGTGTTTCAAAGGACGAGCTGCCCTATCTATTTGACCGTTTTTACCGTACAGATGTATCCCGAAACTCTGCTACAGGAGGCACCGGGCTGGGGCTTGCGATCGTGAAAAAGATCGTTGAAGGCCATGGGGGGGCCATTTGGGCAAGAGGAGGCACCGGACAGGGACTGAGTATATGTTTCACGTTAAAAAAGGGGGGTAATGATTGGAAAGAATCTTAATTATAGAAGACGAGCTCAATATTGCCGAACTGGAACGGGATTACCTCGAACTGAATCATTATGAAGCCGATATTGCTGCAACAGGGCAGGAAGGGCTGGAGCGATTAAAGGAGAACTCTTACCGGCTGGTTCTATTGGATCTGATGCTTCCGGATATGGACGGGTACGAAGTCTGCAGGCAAATCCGGGAGATATCAGAGATCCCGATTATTATGGTAACGGCCAAAAATGAGGATATTGATATGATTCGGGGATTGGGCCGCGGCGCAGACGATTATATCGCAAAGCCCTTTAATCCCAATCAATTAATTGCCAGGGTGAAGGCCCATATAGCAAGGTTTGATCGGCTGGTTTCCCGCGGACAAAACAAAGAAGAAGACATGAGGATCAGGGGTTTGCAGATTCAGCCGGTGACCCGAAAAGTTATTGTGAACAGCCAGGAAAAAGTGCTTACGGCCAAAGAGTTTGACCTGCTTCTGTTTATGGCTTCTTCACCGAACCAGGTTTTCAGCAAAGAGCATCTGCTGGAGCAGGTGTGGGGATTTGATTTCTATGGGGATGTGACAACCGTTACGGTTCATATCAGAAGACTGAGGGAGAAAATTGAAAAAGACCCATCCGAACCTGAGTATATTGAAACAGTTTGGGGTGTGGGCTATCGATTTAAACGGTAAGAGCGTATAGATTTCTATGCGTTCTTTTTTTATTCCCGGATTTAATATTTTTGTAAGAAATTGATAAGAGTGATGTTAGAATCCCTGCTTAGAATAGGTTTTGTAAAGGAAATCTGGTCGCTTGAGCGCATCATGAAGTTCAACATTCAGGAAAAAGCCGGGAGGGAACGAAATGAAGGAGAACCTGCCAAGGAGGACCTTGGCTGAAAATATTTATATAGGTCTGGGCGCAATGTATCTGGGCTGCCTGCTGGTGCAATTTCTACTGGCGGGCTTGTCAATCTTTGAAGATCCATCCAAGTGGGCCGCCCATAAACTTTTTGTGCATATGTTTGGCTATGCCATTCCAGTGCTGATGATCATAACTGCGCTGGCAGGAAGATTTTTCAAGTTGATCTATAAGGAGATCATGGTCATTTTCCTGCTGTTGTTTGCCATGTACTTCACCGCAAACATGGGCTGGAGAATCGGCTGGCTGGGTGCTTTTCACCCGATTGCGGGGGTTTTACTGCTAGGAGCAGGCACGGCAGCGGTTCGGAAGGTCTTGAAGGGGCCACGGGAGGCAGGCCACTCAAAAGAAAAGAACAAGGGGATGCTGATTTGGGCATTGGCAGGGGCAGCCGGCGGATTAACGGCAGGTGTCATTTTGTCCAATTTAATCGGGATTCTTGGCCTGACTTTATTCGATAAACCAATGGGCATTAAATTTCTGCCGTTCTATCTGGCTGCATGCTCCGCAGTGCTTCTGCCGGCTTGGCAGTTAAAAAAGAGACGCAAAATGGAGGAGGAAAAGGAATGAAACAAAAACTGACATTTTTCTTTATGGCTGCGTATTTATGGATCACTTTCATTATGCTGGGTGCCTTTGTCTTGGAGGTGTTCATGGTTTATCCGAATATCTTTCATAAAATCCCGGAATCGTTTGATGTATCGATGAATTTTATGGAGGCCGCAAGTCCCCATACCTTTTTCCCGCCGCTCGGGTTTGCGAGCTGGGTCACTGGGGGTGGGGCGCTGCTCCTGGTCTGGAAAATGAAATCTGCCCGAAACTGGGTTCTGGGAAGTATCCTTGTCATGATTCTGCTTGGTGTCATATCCATGGTGTTTGAATGGCCGAGGAACGAAATTATGTTTATTGAGGGGCAGAGTGTCCATTCAGTCGAATTTCTGAAACAGACAGCGCGTGAATTTCTGATGATCAATTGGATAAGGGTTGCATGCAACACGTTTGGGGCAATCATGGTGTTTGCAGGATTTTTGAAATTTTATCAGTGCAGATTACGTCATAGTGAGTAGGCAAATGAAAAGGGACAGGCGGGGCCTGTCCCTTCTAATGTAATCTGGAGAAGGCAATGAGTGTCTGTGTATAGATTATTTCCCTGCCCCTGGACCAACCCGGCGTGTAATAGTATCTTTTTTGGCGGGATCTGTTTCAGATGTACTAGTAAATGTAAGGTTTGTTGGAACAGGCTTGTTTTTTGGAATTTTCACGTAAACTGGAACTTCCACGGTTTCGCCGGCTTGCACCTCAATGACATTATGCTCGAGCATAAGCTCCCATCCAGCTTCGGTATTTGCATCGAGGCGGATAAGTTCCGCTGCATTGCCCGTATTGGTTACTTTAAAGTAATAGGCTGCAACCCTGCCAGGAGCGGCAAATTGGACTTTGCTGTTTTCTGCAGCAACACCTCTTGTAAACGAGCCGGAGTCATCCATATGTCGTACAGCGACTCGATAGGAGAGTGCCCCTTGATCATCGAGCTTTTTATTTAAAATGTAAAAGTGAAGCCGATTATGCTCGTCCTTATATTCGCTGACAACACCATCAGCAGTACCTGCCTTAAAGAGGGAATCGGAAAGCTGCCTATAATCACCTTTGGAATACATGGCTTCTGTTCCGTCAGGACGTTTAAAGTCAACCTGGTTAATGTCTTCGGCATGTGAGTCGATGACCCAAATGTTTGGTGCTGCTTCAGTATTTTTTGTCTTTGCAAGAAGAACGCCGGAATCTGGAGTGAAAGAGTCGAATCCTACTCGGTCAACAACTTCAACAGTATAGTTGTTATACCATTTTTCCCCGCGCTGCATATCAGCACGCCAGTCGTCCTCAAGCGAGTTTTTCGGAGTCAGATCCTCCATGCTGATGTTAATGCCATTAAGTGCATTACGGCCAAATTTTTCCCCGGCTGGTACGGCACGTGCAAGGATATCTGCAAACACAGGCCCGGATTCTGACAATTCTTCCCGGCTGATGTTCAGATACTGGTCTTCAGATAAGAAGCCTTGCTTGATTTTGTTCCGGAGCATATGATGGGACGGCGCTGACCCACCTAGAGTAGGGAGTACCATCCAGCGTGTATGCGGCCCCGCAGGCCCATTAAAGCTTCCGCGGCTCATTAATTCCCAAGGTCCGGAATAAGAGCGGGAAACAGGCTTTCCATATGGATTGTTATAGTTATCCCCTAAGTTCATAATATGGCCAAATTCATGAGCGAAGGTGCCCATTCCATCATTTTCGCCTTGGATCGAAACCCCCCGGCTGGCACTTGACCAGATGCTTTTCGCAGCAAGCCAGGAAGTCCAAGGAACATAGCGTGTATTGGCGGAATTGGGGAACCCTTCAAAAGGCGGGCCAAATTCCTTTGCTACATCTTCTGCTGTCTGGAACATCATTTCCCCAAACTCCTGCCAGACACCTGACTCATCATATCCGGCATGCAGGATGAAGGTGAAATCATAATCCTTGCCTGAAGCTGCCATATCAGCTTTTGCCTTTTCCATAGCTTCAGTTCTTAAGCTTTTTGCCTCGTACTCTTTTGGCATATTTGCTTGCTGTCCAAACTCGTTTAGTCCGTATTGGAATTCATTATGATCCATCCGATAAGTTCCAAATGAATCCAGTTCCACAGCCCATTTGCCATATGAATTTTCTCTCCAATATTCATTAATCGTCCGATAATGATTAAGTGGCTGGGGCTTGTTCAGGAAATCCACCCAAAACTGGCCGATTTCCTCCCGTGGAATATTTCCAGTGCCAATGGGGTTGCCTGCCACTTCAGAACCTTCAGGCTGACTTAAAATAAACTCCCGGTCAGGGAAATCGACAATAACAAGTGCTCCCCTTAATACTCTTTCAGGCTCAATATCAGCCGTGCGCCAGTCAATTCCCGGTACAGGGCGGTAATCTTCCCAGGCCATATTTTCAGGAAGCTCCCATGACTGCGCATCTGCAGGATCCGGGAAGTCTTCGAGACCTGGCTTTTCTGCATATGCTGCAGAAGAGACTGTCAGTAAAAGAAATGTAACCATCAAGATAAAAGACTTTTTCAATTGCTTCAACTTATTTCGCCTCCCTTAATTCTAGTATTCTGGTAAATTATACAATTTTATTTCGTTATTAAAAATATAAAATATTTAAAATATTCAAAATGATATAGAAGTCCTAATAATGTTACCTGTCATCTCCCGACATTTGTCGAAAATATCCCGATGAGTGCAGTGGTATCCTTTAATTAATAGAGTTGCTAACCTAAAAATGGCGGGGAAGAATTTAGAAGTTTTACATAGGAAAGAAGGATTGATGGCAATTTGGTTGAAGGAATAGTATAGTCTTTGATAAAAACTGGAGGGACAAGATGAAATTAACAATCTTTTGCACGATGCCAGAAGCTGGCATATTAAGTGGAATCATAGAACTTCATAAAAACATATTCGGTGATTCTGAAGGTTTGGTGAGCAAAATGAAAAGCAAACCCCAATTGCTGGTACTGGCGGCTGTGGATGGAGAAAAGGTGATCGGGTATAAAATGGGGTATGCCATTGATGAGGTTACGTTTTATAGCTGGCTGGGCGGAGTGGCCCCTGATAACAGGAAAAACGGTGTTGCTTCCATGCTGATGGAAAAGCAGCATGAATACCTAAAAGAAACGGGATATAAAGTGGTTAGGACGAAGACAATGAATATATGGCGAAGCATGCTGATTTTAAATATTAAGCATGGATTTGATGTGATTGAAACTTATACGGATGTAAAAGGATTGCATAAGATAGTACTGGAGAAACGATTACATAACTGAGGCTGCCGAAAATGGGCAGCCTTTATTTGTTTGTTCACGAAAGTTTGATAATTTCTTTTCATCCTGTCTTTTTAATGGGTAATCGAATGTGGGGGATTGTTCCCTTTGTGTGGGAAATCCTGAAGAGCGGCATGAATGAGAAGAAATTCGCCCTTTGTGCTTGCTGGGAATTCGTTTGTGAACATCACGCATCGGATGGAATGCTATCCTTCGCAACGAGCAATTGTTCTTAAATGGCATTAATTGAGTGAAATCGTTTCTTTTCAATGAGAAATTGATTATGAGCGGCACTAATCGAGCTGAATAGTTCTCCTTAAATTAGAAAACTGACAACGAACGGCACTAAATAAACCGAATGGTTCCCTTAAATTAGCCAACCGACATTAAGCGCTCTTAATAATCATGCTTAATCCCCCCTGACCAGAAAAAGGCCAGGTATACTGTCCCATCAGGTTGTTCTTAAATACCCTTCATTTTGAATGTCTATCTGAAATTGGATATCAGATTTCAAATTTGGATAGTAAACGGACCGCCAGTTTTTTAGCTCGTTCCGGTCGATTTTAGTACGATACAATTGTCCTAAGCCCAGAATATCTGCTTCGCTTTCCTGGAGATTGGCTAACATGCTGCTGAATCGACTTGACAGGAGATGGCTCAATTCTTTTTTGATCATATCACTTGATGTTTTGCCCCTTGTCTCGAGGACGACAACCTTTAGATTTATTCGGCTCTGCAATACTGGCTGTTTATCAGTCAATTCAGTATGGTGGTTCATGGAGTTGCCGATGATCATGACACTTGCGTGATTTAGAACTTCAATTTGTCCATGGGTGCTTTCATCGTTAAAGGCATTGAATAGCAGGGTTTCGTCATTGCTGATCTGCTCCACCATCTTACCATTTTTAATTACGGCAGAGCCTACTTGTTCGTAAGTTGTCGTATCTCCCGTAACAATCAGGGGGATGGCCACATCGCGTGTATAGGAATGGATGCTGCGGTAAACTTCCCATATTCTTGTAAGGGCAATTTCCGGATTCCAGCCTGCGTTTTTTTCGAAATAATCGAACATGTTGGTTCCTTTAAGATTCTTTGATTCTGATAGTATGGAAAAAAACTCATCCATATTCTGGTCGCAAATCGTGACGAGTGCTTTTGAGGAAACTTCCCGTGATCTCATGAAACCGGCGATGATGTCTTTCATGCCTTCCTCCGCTGTTTTCCGCTCAATCATGATTACTTTTACATGAAGCAGGTCAACGCTGGTCTCCATGTTTCGGCTGATGACATCGACCGCGTGGGAAATGGTCTCCCCCGTAGCGGATACTATCTTTACTTCCATAGACCCTTCCACAGGCTCAGGAATTTTTAGAAAAACCTTGTATTGATCGTCTTCAATGGTGGAAATGCCAAGGACAACAGGAAGTGTCCGATGATTGATATCCCTAATGTCCCAGCATCCAGTTAAAATCATCACTGTCAAAAGCAGACAGACGGTAATAGGGGCTTTAGATTTTAGATTAAATGGATTCATCAATACCCTTCCTTTTCATGCGGCGTCCAAAGAAAAAGAGTGAAAATGGAATGGCTATCAAAATATAGAACCTGAGAAACGTATTCCACCAAAATAATTTCTCGACATCTTTCCAGTCCGGAATAAAAAAGCAGGCAATATAGACTGCAGCGGCCAGCGCGAGCAATAATTTGACCGGTTTAATGGAAGGAAGGTAATGACTTAAGATTCGGATTGCTTTCCAGGACACAAGGGCAAGGTAAAGCATGATAAAGGAGATGAGGCTCAGCAGAAAGAACATTGTGACCCTGTCGAACATCAGCCAATTAATATTGATGGCGTCCACGGCCACAACATATGGAAGGAAGGTTGTGGCTGATGTGGCCTGACCAAAAGTCAGAACTGGAATATAGACTGAAAAAAGGAAAAAGGGAATAAGGAAGGCGGCGGCCCATAATATATATTTTCTGTCATAGGAGAAATAAGGCTGAACAAAGCCGAGAAACAGAAAGCCTCCGGAGAAAGCAAAAAAGCTTTCCAAATAAGTTCGTTTTATAATGAATCCGAGATCTGCATCTAAAGGAACCACGTACCTCCAATCCACGTTTTGAAAAGAAGTGAAGAAAATAAAGATAATGATGGGAAGAAATAAAAGGGATAGAAGAAGTCCGGTGCGAAAAATGGTTTCGACTCCTTTGGCTGCTATATAGGTCGAAATGGATATCAATAAAAGCATGATGGCCCATAAAGGGGTCTTTGATAAAAAGACTATGGTAATGATTTCGGCATAAGCCCGGAGCGTTATCAATAAAATCATGCTGAAATATAAGAAAACCGGGGCAATAAAAAGGATAGCTGTCCCTTTTCCGATTCCCGCATAGATGCGAATGATGTCTTTTTTCGGAAAATAGCTTAGCCCCTTCATATAAATATTAATAAAAATGAAGTGAATGACCACTCCTACCAGAACAGGAAGCCAATGGCCCTGCTCTGTACTTGAAATCACATTGCCCGGATACATAAAAAAAATAAGACCCAAATGACTGATGACATACATCAGCATGACATGCAAACTTTTATCCGCCATTATTTTCATTCCCTTTTACATTTAAATAGAGATAGGACTTGCCATAGGTATTGAGGCTTGCCAGGTAAGCGCTAAGGAAAACCAAACCGGCAACCAGCCCCAGGATGCCAAATATCGCCCCCAGAATCACAATGGCATATTTGAACAGCCGAATGGACACAGAATTCTGAAACCCGACGATGGTTGAGTTGGCAATGGTTGTGGCGGCAAGAATGATGATCAGCAGATTGCTGACTAATTTCGCTTCCACGGCAGCCTGCCCCAGGATAATTCCTCCGACCATTGTAATGGTGGGGCCAATGGATTTTGGCAGTCTTACACTGGCTTCCAGGATTAATTCCAGAATAAGAAGCATGAAAATGATTTCCGCCAAAGCCGGATAGGGAACCCCTTCACGGCTTTGGGCAACTGATAAAGCTAGTTGGATTTGCAGGACTTCAGGGTTTACGGAAACCAGAGCCACATACAACCCGGGTGTTATTAGTGTAATTAAAATGCCGATGATTCTGATTAGCCGGATGGCCAACATGATGGGCAGGGGGAAATTCCGGTCATTTTCAGCAGCAAACATATCCCAGAACAGACTTGGAAGAATGAGCGCAAAAGGCAAGCGATCCACGAACAGAATGACTTTTCCTTTTCTCAGATTCTGGACCGCATGATGGGGCAGCTCGGTTGTATTAAACTTTGAAATAGCGTTCCAAGACGGAAACCCCAGCATTTTGGCCAGCCCCTGCAGATTATAGGCTTCCATTTGAATATTTTTTTCAATATGATTACGAATGCTGTTAACCAGTTCTATATCTGCTTGGCCGTCTATATACAGCAAGGATAGTTTGTTTTTGCGGCTGCGGCCGGCTGAAAAAGAGTCGATTCTGATTTCGTCCGAGTTCACCAGTTTTCGGACGATGCCGATATTAATATCGATTCCTTCTGTAAAGGAATCCAATGCTCCTTGAATAACATTTTCATTTGTGGGTGAATCAATCGAACGATCGAGCATAGCGGGTACAGGCTCCATAATGATAAACCGTGAGGTGTTTTCAAAATGGATAATCAGTTTGCCTTCATAAATGGATGAAATGGCTTTCAGGACATCCCCTTCCATCAATTCCCCTATGGCCCCCCATAAATCCTCAGAAGGCTGATTCTGCAAAAGGATGCTCTCCGCATGCTTGTGAAGCACCGTTCTTGTTTTGATAAAATCAATGAGTGTATTAAATCCCAGCAGCATCACGGCAGCATCCGCAAGATAGTCCCTTTGAAGATGAAAATCGCCATTGTTCCCAAGCTCTGCTTTTATTTCATTAATAAATCGATCCATTGCGGGTTACCCCTTTATAAAGACATAAATATTATTACTTTGCGCTTGCTGGAAAATTTTATCCCTATAAACTTTATTTGGCGTTTTAACGAGAGACCTTATGTTATGGATAACAGGGGGCGATTTGCGGTTTACTGAAGATTGAGAGTTTGATGGATCGTACCCTTTGTATAGGGAAACCGTTTGTGAGGACACGAATCGAGCACAAGAGCACCCTTTATCAAAAAATCGTTCATGAACGGCACTAATCAAGCAGTATAGTTTCTTTTACATTGGCAAACATCCGTGAATGGTACTAATCAAACCACATAGCCCCCTCAAATCAGCCTGCTGCAAACAAACAGCCTTAATCCCCCTCGGGGTTTCTTCGAAGAGAGTTCCGCCGCCAAAAAAGGAATTATCAAAACTAAAGAGGAATAATTAATGCGGGGGGAAAGACAAATGAATATTATCGCAGTTCATGAACATCTGCATTTATTTAATAGCGCAGTTCAATTTTTCTGGGAACAGTGGGGGAATGAGCAAAACTTCCGCTTTTATCAGGATTGCATGATCCATTCAGGAAAATCGGGGGACGGCATCCCAAGGTTTTATGTTGGGATAGGGAATGAGGAAATCATAGGCACGTATGCGTTAATCCGCAATGACCTCAATAGCCGGCAGGATTTGCATCCGTGGCTGGCATGTCTGTACGTTGATCCTAACAGCAGAGGGAAGAAGATTGGCGCCCGGCTGCTTGATCATGCTATTGAAGAAGCGGCAAAGCTTGGATTTAAGAAACTTCATCTACAGACGGATTTGCAAGGGTATTATGAAAAATACGGCTGGACACATAGTGGAGAGGTATACGGGGCGAGCGGGGATTCCATTAAGTTATATGAAAAGGATACTGGCGTATCTTCTAGCAGGGAACGACAAAAACTAAACGCCCAGGAAAATCCTGAGCGTCTTGTTGAATGATTATTGCCGTTTTCCAAAAAACGTACCGGTCACTTCCTGCTCCTGCAGGGATAGTAGCTGGGAGATGGTAATGAATTCGTAGCCTTCTTTTTCAAGGTAGGTCAGCAGGTCTGGAAGTGCTTCAGCAGTTGGCTTATGGATATCATGCATCAAGACGATGGAGCCTGGCACAGCATTGGCCTTCACGATTTTTTGAATAGCCGAGGCATTGAGTGTTTTCCAGTCCAATGAATCGACCGACCATAGAATAAGCGGTGTATGGGCCATTCCGGCAATTTTTTTCACATCTTCATTCATGGCCCCATAAGGCGGGCGGACGGTTGCTGGAAGCTGGCCGCTTGCTTCTTTGATTTTGGCGCTGGCTTCCTCCATTTCTTTGCGGATCTCTTTTTCGCCGAGGGATGAAAGGTCTGCATGGCTGTCACTGTGATTTCCGATTTCATGGCCTTCTTCAGCCACTTGGCTTGCGAGGGCAGGATAGAATTGCGCCTGGCTGCCAAGCATATAAAAGGTAGCCTTTGCGTTATGCTTCTTTAAAATATCCAGAATAAGCGGTGTGACTTTCGGGTGTGGCCCATCATCAAAGGTAAGGGCAATATACTTGCCGTTTGGATCCAGCGGGGGAGCTTCTGGTTCCTTTACTTCCGGTTCAGGAAGCTGAATGTCAGGGAGCTTCAAGTGCTGGGCGATTTCATCCTTTAAGAGGGGACGAATCTGTTCGATTGGAATTTTCACTTTGACCGCTCCGGCTGCACCGGCCGCAATCTCATATTCGTTAAAATAAAGGGTGAAACTCTTGCCGCTCAGTGACCATTTCCAGCCCGGTGGATTTTCCAGAGCTTCGTCAAGCATGTCATCAAACAGATAGTCCTGGAGTTCTTCTTTCTCGCCGATTTGGTTTTTTATCAATGTCCTGAGAGTCGTCAGGGACTTCTCATCCATACGGATCACATCTGCAAGCTGTACCATTTTCTGATTCGCAAGGTCGATAGTGAACGTTTTGACCGCGGCCTGCCCATTTGCGCCGCCGCTGTACTGGTAGGCTTCAAATACCAGGGTGTACATGGTATCGGATACTTTTTTCGGCTCCGCCTTGATATTAAGATGGGCACGGAATTCTTCGCTGTCCAGCACCTGTCTGTTTGCCTTCACAAGTTCCAGGAAATCCTTTTCCTGAGTCTGAATCCATTCTTTCATGGGTTTGTTCAAATTCTCAATTTCAGTGATCGGAGTACTGATCGCTAGGGTATAAGATTTTGTTTCCTTTGTCCGGGTTTCAAGGTTTAATCCGGGGAAAGCTGCCGGGGAAGTGGTTTCTGTTCTGGAAAAAGCCTGCAGGCTGGTGTCAGTTCCAGAGCTGATGAAATAATAGATGCCCATAACGCAGATGCTGAATAATACCCACGATGGCCATTTTAACCGCTTAAGCAATGATATCCTTTCCTTTCCTGTCTTTAAAATTATGACTCTCCAAATATATAATTATATCAGGTAAAAAAGGGAAAAAATCATCGGGCTTGTGAAAAATTCACCATTTACTTTTAAAAAAATATAGTTTAAAATTACACTTTAATCCGACTAAAAAGATAAGAAAAGGAGTGAATGAGGTTGGCTCAAGTAGAAGTAAAAAGTAAATCCTGGGTTTTGGCACCAACAACAGTTGTTTCAAACTTAAATCCAATTCAAAAGCCTTTTGTTGCAGCTGGCGTTCTTGCAGCTATCATTTTATTCATTTCCATTATAAATGCAGCGAACATGACACAGGGAGTTCTATTTATTATTGGAATTGCACTCGGCATGACCTTGCTTCATGCCCGCTTCGGCTTCACATCTGCATTCAGGCGCTTTGCAAGCGTCGGAAACGGGCAGGGCCTGCAGGCGCATATGCTGATGCTGGCAGTTGCTTCAGCATTATTTGCGATTATTTTAAGCACCGGCTTTAGTTTTACAGGAATCGAGCCTAAAGGATATGTGTCTCCTGTAGGAGTTAGCGTCCTGTTTGGTTCCTTTATTTTTGGAATCGGGATGCAGCTTGGGAATGGCTGTGCATCCGGTACTTTGTATTCGGTAGGCGGAGGACAATCCTCTATGATCCTGACACTGATTTCTTTCATCGCTGGTTCCACGATCGGAGCATACCATTTCTCATTCTGGATGGAAGAAACACCGGCATTGCCGCCAATCTCCCTTGCTACATCTACGGGACTCGGCTACGGCGGAGCTTTGGTTCTGCAGCTTGCCTTATTTGCATTGATCTATTGGGTAACTCTGCAAATCGCGAAAAAGCGTAAAGCGCCAATGATGAAAGCTCTGCCTACAACGGCCGGATGGAAAAAAATTCTGAGAGGATCCTGGCCATTGTTCGCAGCAGCGATTGTGCTGGCATTGCTGAATGCGCTAACTCTGACTGTCCGCGGAACGCCTTGGGGCATCACATCCGCATTCGCATTATGGGGCGGAAAAACGCTGATGGCAATGGGCATCGACGTAACCTCATGGGGCTATTTTGCATCAGAGCCGAATTTAGCGGCATTGAAAAATACAGTGCTTGCTGATTCTACAAGCGTTATGAACTTCGGCATCATTCTTGGTGCCTTCATTTCAGCGGCATCACAGGGAACATTCAAGCCTGGCAAAATCAAGCCGGGTGTCGCAGGTGCTGCGATTGTCGGCGGACTGCTGATGGGGTATGGTTCCCGTCTTGCATTCGGCTGCAACATCGGTGCCTACTTCGGGGGAATCGCATCTTTCAGCCTGCACGGCTGGGTATGGGCCATCATGGCCATGCTTGGTACTGGCGTTGCGCTGTTCATCCGTCCGCTGTTTGGATTAAAGAACCCGAAATCTACGGATTCGGTTTGTTAATGGAAAGCCTGGCACACTTGATGAGTGCCAGGTTTTTTTTGTCAAAAAAATCAGTTTCTGCTGTCAAAATGATTACTCTCCAGCTGCACCAGCTAATCCTCGACTAGTTCTTTACCGTTCCGTTGAAAGGAATCCTGACATTTCCAAGACTTTCCTACTATTATTAACTGAGTAACAATTTTTGAAAATTATTGAATTTTAGGAAAAAGTAATCTATTAATATTTCTAAACTCGAAATATAATGAGTGGCAAATAGTAGAGGAGGGATTATATGAAAAGAAATAAACTTCTCAAGCCTGCAGCTGTGTTAGCTGTCATTTCTATGACTTTATCATCATTTGCCTACACTCCTGGAAATGCTGCTGCGAAAGAAAAACCTGCACAGAGAATCGAGGAGGTAAGGTCTCAGCCAATCTATTCATATGAAGAGGCAATTCGTGAGACAGTGTATGTCGAATCCACACTTGATTCGGATGAAAACGGAAAAGCAGACAGGATTGCCGTGGATATCATACGTCCGAAAGAAACAGAAGAAGGCCTGAAGGTTCCTGTGATTATGGATGCGAGTCCATATTATGAAAGCCTTGGAAGAGGAAATGAAAGTGAAGTGAAAGATCGGGACAAGGATGGCATTAATGAGAAGTTCCCTCTATTTTATGATAATTATTTTGTACCGAGAGGTTATGCAGTCGCTTTGCCTGAAATGGTTGGGACCAATAATTCGGATGGCTGTCCGACAACAGGCGGATATGAAGAAATTGAAAGCATCCGGGTTGTGATTGACTGGATGAATGGCAGAGCAAAAGCGTGGGATAAAAATAATAATGAAGTGAAAGCGGACTGGACTACCGGGAATGTCGGCATGATCGGAAAGTCCTATGATGGTACGCTGGCCAATGGGGTAGCGGCTACAGGCGTAGAGGGATTAAAAACAATCGTTCCCATTGGGGCCATTAGCAGCTGGTACAATTATTACCGCTATGAGGGACTTACATATTACAACAACGGGCCTGGAGGTTTGGCCAGCAGAGTTGCCAGCAGCTCCCGCAAAGATGCCTGCAGGCCGGTGTTTGATCGTTTGAACGCGGAAGCAGATGATCCATCAGGAGATTATAATGAGTTCTGGGATGAAAGAAATTACGTTAAGGATGTAAAAAATGTAAAAGCAAGTGTGTTTGCAGTCCATGGATTAAATGATTTCAATGTGAAAATGAATCACCTTGCGGATTGGTGGATAGCTCTATCCAAAGAAGAGGTTCCGAGAAAACTGTGGCTCACCCAGACTGGCCATGTCGATCCATTCGACTTCCGCAGAGCAGAGTGGGTTGATACACTGCATCGCTGGTTCGATTACTGGCTGATGGACATCGAGAATGGCATTATGGACGAGCCTGCCGTTGATATTGAAAGAGGTGCGGATAATTGGGAAACCCAATCCTCGTGGCCGGATCAAAATGCGGCAAATGTTAAAATACGATTAGCGCCAGGCGAGAATGATCAGACAAATGGCATGCTGACAACTGGACCTGTGAAGGGCAATTTTCAGCAATCCTTTACAGATAACCCAGCACAAACCGAGCAGCAGATGGTCACCAATGAAATGGCTGTCAAAAGCGACCGTCTGGCATTTTTATCTCCTCAGCTTGAAGAAGATGTCCGTATGAGCGGCATACCTGAAATTTCACTTCGGGCAAAGGTCAATAAAGAAGACTCTAATTTGACAGTTCTCATTGTCGACTATGGAACGGATACCCGCATTCATCATGAAGGCCCTGGAGAGGGAGTCCGGACTCTGAATACAGAAAGCTGTTGGGGAGAAAGTATTTTAACAGATGATGCATGTTACAAAGAAACAGAAAAAACTGCTCACACAGCACCATATGAAGTCGTGACAAGAGGATGGTTTGATCCGCAGAACTGGAAAACGATTGAGAAGGATGACCCTTTAAAAGAGGGCAAGAGCTATAAGTTTGAATGGGATGTTTTGCCTGAAGACTATGTTTTTAAGGAAGGTCACCGAATCGGCATCATCATCGCCGGAAGCGATAGAAGACGTACCATTCCATCAGCAACAGGGGCCACGTTTGAAGTAAAGCTTGGGCAAAGTTATATCAGCCTTCCTGTTGTGGGCGGAAAAAAGGCAGTTGGATTTTAATAGAATAGAAGAGGCGGGTCTGCAGCAAGTGCAGACTCGTTTTTTTATTGTGGCTAGCTTCTTTTTCACAGCAAAAAAAGAAGGCCAGTTGTTTACTTAAGTTCCATTTCATAACAGAGTTCTTCCTGCTGTGAATCGTCAAACCATTTCATTCCAGCCGCGGTCATGCCGATTTTTCTGAGCACTTTTCCGGATGCAGGGTTGGCTGGATCCACAGCCGCGATTATTTTTCGGAGGTTCGG
Organism: Cytobacillus sp. BC1816; assembly: GCF_051353635.1. Lineage (NCBI taxonomy): Bacteria > Bacillati > Bacillota > Bacilli > Caryophanales > Bacillaceae > Cytobacillus > Cytobacillus sp. BC1816. The sequence goes on from NZ_CP195611.1 coordinate 803,155, forward strand.
GCTATTTTTCCTTAAAGCGGCCACGCATGCTGCGGCAGCTTCAGCAGCATATCCCATTCCCCAGTAATGCTGATTAAAATGATAGAGGAGCTCGACTTCGTGTTCATTTTCTGAAGGATTAAACCCGCAAACCCCGATGATGGAGGAGGTTTCTTTTAGCAGAACAGTATAAACAGAGTAGCCTTTTTCATTCTGCAGCCTCCGGTAAAAATCGATGGAGCGCTGGATTCTGCTTTTTGCACTGGCCCCGCCGCAGTATTTCATTACCTCCGGGCAGCCCCAAATCTCATAGACTGCATCCAAGTCATTGGCCTGCATGGTCCGGAGCAGTAGCCGGTCTGTTTCAAAAGGAATGGTCACTCTGTTCACCTCGTGCGGTTTTCTCTTCTATGAAAATATTATAAGATAGAGTAAGGAAAAACGTTAGGAGTTTTTGTTATGCACGTACTCTATAAATCTTTGATTTTGGGAATGGCCGCCAGCATCCAGGGGATCGCGATGACCTTTTTCTTGTTTCCGCATTTTATTCCATCCGGCGGTGCGGCAAGTCTGGCGGTTTTATTCAATTATCTGTTGGACACGCCTTATTCGGTGACTTTGTGGATTTTGAATGCGGGCCTGCTGCTTGCAGCGGCCAAATGGCTCGGGAAAAGCAGTGTGATTTGGACGATGTTTTGTGTTTCGGTTACTTCGGTTACGATCGATTTTCTGACACCATACATAACGGAACCGCTGAATCCGGTTCTCCTGGATCTTTTGCTTGGAGCAGCAGTCTTTGGAGTTGGGGTCGGTATTTTATTTAGGATGGGCGCTTCCTCAGGAGGCATGGATATCCTCGCGTTAATTATTTCCAAAGCAAGGGGAAGTGCGCCGGGACGGACGTTATTTTACATAAATGGCAGTCTGCTTTTGCTTACAGGGGTGGTCGTGGACTGGAAGGTTATTGTTTATGCGGTGATCTGCCAGATGATCGGGACGCGGATGATTGATCTTATTTACAAGGTTGATATAAAAATCCTTGCGGAGAAATATAAAATTCATTACTAAAGAAAGGGCCGTGCAGGCCTTTTCTTTTTTATGGAAAATAATTTACTATTATTCCAGGTTAATAACAGGAAAGTGGGGATACTTGATTCAGCTGCAAGAAGATAAGGAGAAGAAGAAGAATGAAGAAGAATGAAGAAGAGGATAATGGCTGGGATGTAGGCGAGAATACATATGAAGCAGGGGAACAGCTGGCAGATGAGGGCTGTCTTGGCTGTGCCGGCGGGTGTTTTTTTCAGGCTTTGTTTCTTGTGATGACACCAATATATATTTTTCTGACATAGGTTTTGTGTGACATGACCAAGGGCGCTGTCTCCGCATTTTTCATTTGCTTGCTGAAATATCCTCTATCTATATTATAAAAAAATAAAAATTAGCTAACAAACTCTTCTGAATTCATACTATAATAAGAAATAAGGATTTAATGTCTGATGTTCAGATGAATGGAGGGGTTGTATGCTCGAGGGAAAAATTAATCAATTGAAGAAAACAACATTATCCCAAGATATTGTTCAGCAATTAATGGAGTTAATCATAAACGGAACAATTTCTCCAGGTGAAAAGCTGCCTTCTGAGAAAGAGTTAATGGAGTTATTTGGTGTCGGAAGAAGTACTCTCAGAGAAGCTACTCGTGCGCTCGCTGCATTGGAGCTGATCGAAGTCAGGGTGCCAGAAGGGACATTTGCAACAGATTCATTTGGTGGATTTTTCACAAAACACCTGGCCCTTATGTCAAAGATCAGCTTTGATAATATTAGTGAACTCATTGAAGCTAGAGTAAGATATGAGACAGACCTGGCAGAAATGGCCGCTGAGAAGTCCACTGGCATTGATCATAAAAGGCTGGATAATATTCTCTCTTCAATGAGAAATGCTAAAAGTAACGAAGAGTTTTTAAAGACGGATTTGGAATTCCATACGGCGATTGCAGAAATAGCCAGAAATTCATTTATGCTTCAAGTGATGAATATATTACATGATATAACAAAGGAATGGATGGCTAAAGTAATTGAGTCTTCCGCCATTCAGGAAAGAGCTATAAACCATCATGTAAGAATTGCTAAGGCGATTAAAGAAAACAATAAAGCAGAAGCTAGAGATGCCATGTTAGAGCATCTTACAATAGTAAGTAAGTTGCTGTTAGAATATCATAATATGGAACAAAAAAGGCATAAGGGGTGACTTTCCAAGTCAGCCTCTTTTTTTTATTTTTTTCATTCAGAATTTTAAGAAAACTTATTGACGCAGAAAGTTTGTGTACCTTATACTTGGATTAAGGTTATATGGTCTGATGTTAAGATGATAATGCTAAAGGGGGAATTATTGTGTCTGCAACAAAGAGTTTAAAAGAATACCAGATGTATATTGATGGTGAATTTGTTGACTCTAGTTCAAATGAAACTTCCCAAGTAATCAATCCTGCAACAACAGAAGTGATTTCACAGGTGCCAAAGGGGACAATAGCTGATGCAAGGCTGGCCATTGATGCTGCCGCCCGGGCACAGAAAGAATGGGCAAAAATCCCTGCAATTGAGAGAGCAAAGCACGTAAGAGCTATCTCTAAAGGAATTCGTGAAAATGCAGAACAACTAGCAAGAGTCATTTCAGAAGAAATGGGTAAAACCCTCGCATTAGCTGAAGTTGAAGTTAACTTTACGGCAGATTATATGGACTATACAGCAGAATGGGCCAGACGCTATGAAGGGGAGATCATTCAAAGTGATCGTCCAAACGAAAACATTTTATTATTCAAACAGCCAATAGGGGTTGTTGCTGGAATACTGCCTTGGAACTTTCCATTTTTTCTCATTGCGCGCAAAGCTGCGCCTGCTTTGATCACTGGAAATACCATTGTACTTAAGCCAAGTGCTGAATCGCCTAACAATGCGCTTGAATTTGCCAGGATTGTTCAAAAGGCGGGCTTGCCCAAAGGTGTAATCAACTTTGTCACAGGTAGCGGCAGTGTGATTGGCAAAGAGCTTGCATCTAACCCAGATGTAGGATTAGTAAGCTTAACAGGAAGTTACCATGCAGGTGCCGAAGTAATGCGTGCAGCTGCAGATAATATTACAAAGGTATCGCTGGAATTAGGCGGGAAAGCTCCAGCAATAGTGATGGCAGATGCGGATTTAGATTTGGCGGTCAAATCTATTGCGGCATCACGTGTAATCAACTCTGGGCAAGTATGTAATTGTGCTGAACGCGTATATGTTCAAGAGGATATAGCGGAAGAATTCTATGAAAAAATGGCAGAAGCCATGAAACAAACCAAATTTGGAAATCCTTTAATTCATTCTGATATTGACATGGGCCCGCTGATTAACAAGGGTTCATTGGAAGCTGTCGAAAAACATGTTGAAGATGCTATAGCCTCAGGTGCTAAGTTATTAACGGGAGGCAAGAAAGCAGGAGATGCCGGTTATTATTTTGAGCCAACCGTTATTATAAATGCTACTAATGAAATGAGAATTATGCGAGAGGAGATTTTTGGTCCGGTTTTGCCAATTGCGACCTTTAAAGACTTGGATGAGGCGATCAGCTTGGCTAATGACTGTGAATATGGCTTAACATCTTCCATATTCACCCAAAACATTGACGCTGCCATGCGTGCATGCAATGAATTGAAGTTCGGAGAAACCTATATCAACAGGGAAAACTTTGAAGCCATTCAAGGGTTCCATGCAGGCTGGAGAAAATCCGGAATTGGCGGAGCGGATGGCAAGCATGGCCTAGAAGAGTATCTTCAAACACATGTAGTTTACCTTCAATATAATCAAAATAAAAAATAAATCTTTACTCGTTCAAGGAGGAAAGAGATTGTTGCAGCAACTTTCCTCCCTGGAATTAATTTTATCAGCATATTTTAAGGAGGAGACATGTTGAACGAAATTATTTATAAACCCGTTATAAGTAAATATAAAGATATTAAACCTTTTGAAATGGATAAAGGCGTTCAATTTCACGATATGATGATGAAAGAAATGGGGCCGAAAACTATCATTGTTGGATTGGCTACATTTGAGCCGGGCAAAGAGCTTCCCTGTCATATTCATAATGTAGAAGAATCTGTAACTATTCTAAAAGGAAATGCTTTTTGTGATGTAGAAGGTGTCCGCACCGCATTGGAATTGTATGATACTTCTTTTATTCCTGCAAATATCCCTCACAGATTTGTAAATGCCAGCAATTCGGAAGAACTAGTCATTTTATGGGCTTACTCTCAAATTGATGAATCCCTTAAACAAGCAGATGTAGAAAGAATCATTGTTGAAACGGATCTCTGCATGATTCCCAAAAAATAAAAAAGAAATTTTAATAATATGTAGAAATTATATTAATAGAGAAAAAATTAATTAGGAGGCTTAAAAATTGAAGAGAAGATATTCGGGCAGAGTCTGGGAGGATCATTTTTTGCCCAGACTTTCATCTGCAGAAATTCAAGAAATGCCTAAAAAAGACTCTTTGGTCATTCTACCTATTGGGGCGGTAGAACAGCACGGTCCTCACCTGCCCGTATTCACCGATACACTACTTGCGGAGACCGTTTTAGAGGAGTCATTTAAACATATTCCTTCTGTCACTAATATATGGGTTTTACCCCCCTTACCTTATGGAAAAAGCAATGAACATCTCGGGCGGGCAGGAACTTTTTCACTATCTTCGTCTACATTGCAGTCAGTGATTATGGATATAGGCAGGAGCATAAAAGAAAGCGGCTTTAGGCGGTTATTATTATTCAATGCTCATGGAGGAAACAGCGATCTGCTAAATCTGACAGCAAGGGAGGTGCGGCTGGAAACAGGCTTAATGGTTTTTCGGCTGAATGTCGGGGGGCTCTCAGTAGAGGAAAGTCTTCTTAGTGAAACGGAAAGGTTACTAGGCATCCATGGAGGGGATTACGAAACTTCCTTAATTATGGCTGCCTATCCGGATTGGATAACAGAAGGAGAGGTGCTTTGTGAATATCCTGAATTATTAAAAAAATCCAAGTTTTTGCGCTTTCAGAAATCAAATTTTGCCTGGACGATTGATGATGTATCTTCTTCAGGTATTTTAGGAAATGCCAAGACTGCTTCAGCAGGAAAAGGAAGAGAAATCTATGAACTCCACGGAAAACAGGTTGCAGAAATGTTAATAGATATGATGAATTTTGAGATTGATAGCTTAATCGATAAAGCTTCCGCAGAAATTAGAGGATAACTTTATTTTAATAGCCTCTAAAACTTTTTATATGTACGCCTTCATTTTTCAGAAAAGAAAGGATGAATGAGTTGAATGATTTCCATAGTAAATTAATTACTCTTCTTGGGGAAGAAAATGTAATTACAGAGTTGCCTTTGAGAAAACAATTATCAAAGGATTTCTATTGGTATTCCCCAGTTTTATCAGAAATGTTTGAGGACAAAATTGCTGACTATGTCGTAAAGCCAGCACATGAAGGGGAAATTAAAGATATTTTAATTTTGGCCGTACAAAATAACATTCCTGTAACCGTTCGGGGGGCAGGAACAGGGAATTACGGACAGATTATTCCGATGAATGGCGGTATTCTCGTTGATACAACAAGAATGAATAAGATTATACAGGTTGAAGATGGCTCAGTAAGAGTTGAACCAGGAATCAAATTAGGAGTAGTGGAAAAGAAATTACGAGAATTAAATCAGGAATTATGCATTTATCCAACTACTTATATCAAAGCGACTGCTGGCGGCTTTGTAAGCGGAGGGTCCGGTGGAATCGGTTCTATTACTTGGGGAAATTTATGGGATGGAAATGTCTTAGAATTAAGGGTCATCACTATGGAGGAAACTCCACGTGTTTTAATGGTTAAAGGTGAAGACATGATGAATTATATTCATAGTTACGGAACGACTGGAATCATTACGGAAATTGTTTTTAGGACAACTCAGCGTGTTGAATGGACACAGTGTATTGCATCTTTTTCCAATCTGGAAAACTCCTTGCTGTTTTCAGAAAAGGCTGCAAAGGATTCCAAAATTAAGAAACGCTCAATTTCTACATGTGAATGGCCTATCCCATCCTATTTTCAGCCGCTTCAAAAAGTGATTGAACCGGATAAGCATATCGTTATATTAGAGGTGGAAGACCAGCACTTTGAACTTGTAAAAACATTAGCAGTTGAACATGACGGTGCTATTACGTATGAAATTCCATCATCTAATTACCAAAAAGGCATCAGGTTATCCGATTTTACCTGGAATCATACGACCTTGTGGGCTTTAAAGGCTAATGAAAAGATGACATATTTACAAGGAAGTTTTACTTTAGACCGTTATCTTGAACAAATTAAATTAATTAAAGAGAAGTATAAAGATGAATTCTATAACCACTTTGATTGGATGAGAAGCAAGGGAGAGCTTATTCCTCAGCAAATTCCTCTCATTCGATACAGTACGAAAGAGCAATTATATGAAATGATTGCTTTCTGTGAGTCAATTGGTGTCAAGATTTTCGATCCGCATACAAACCTGCTTGAAGAAGGCGGATGGGAGGCATACATCGACTCCGTTGTGCAGAAGAAAAAAGAAAATGATCCCTTTGGCTTACTTAATCCAGGAAAGATTGGAGTGATTACTGACTTAGTAAAAGGATAGTTTAGGAGGCTGCTATGAAAGCTGGAACTGTTATACACAATGCTCGACTTTTAGGTTCGTCTGACCTGAAGAATTTAATTATTAAAAATGGAAGATTTACTTCCGTGGCAGATGCCAGTATTGAATTTCCGGAAAACAAGGATTATGAAATTTTAAACGTTGAAGGAAGAGTAGTTTTACCAGGTTTTGTTGATGTGCATATGCATTTAGATAAAGCGCTGACTTGGCCTTCCATACCAAATCGCTCAGGTACTCTGCAGGAAGCCATTTGGCGATTTGAAGAAGCTCAGGCTGATATGGATACAGACTCCATAACAGAACGGATGACTGCTGCTGTACGCAAAGCCATACAGCATGGGACAACAGCGATCCGCACCCATCTTAATTATGGTACATCTGCCTATTTGTATAAGGCAGTGGAAGCGTATCAAAAAGTCCAATCTTCCTTTTCAGGGTACATTACGCTTGAGGCTGTATTAATGTGTCCTTTTGATATCACGAAGGAAGCAGAAAAGGATATTCGATGGGCGATAAATAATGGGGTTCACCTATTGGGAGGGGCACCTCATTTAGCTGAAAATCCCAAGACTAATATAGCAGATATTTTCGAATTAGCGATTTCCTTAGATGTTGATATTGATCTGCACATTGATGAATCGGATGACCCGGCAGCTAAATCTTTAAAGGATGTTTGTAAATGGACCATACAGACGGGCTATCAAGGGAGAGTCACTGCAGGACATTGTACTTCCTTATCTGCGATGAATGAATCAGAAGCACAAGAACTGATCTCGCTTGTTCGAGAGGCGCAGATTGGGATTGTCACACTTCCTTCTTCTAATATGTTTTTGATGGGAAGAAAAGATGCGGGACTTATACGCAGGGGGTTAACACGTGTTAAACAGCTGCTTGAAGCAAATGTACTTGTGGCGGCAGCTTCTGATAATATTCAGGACCCATTCCACCCATATGGGAAAGCGGACTTGCTTAAAATTGCGCTTTTAACAAGCTATGGTGCTCATCTTTCAACAGAGGAAGAAATGAAACAGCTGCTTGAAATGATCACTTCCGTCCCTGCGAATTTTATGAACCTTGAGGGGTATGGAATAGACTCCGGCAATTGGGCAGACTTTGTTATTTTAGATACTAAAGATATAAGGATGGTTTTATCAGAACTTCCTGCATCACGGGAAACCTGGAAAAGAGGTCAGCCTATTTGCAAAGTTTCTGAGTCTGTTGCGTGGTCAAAAAAACTGGATCCTTCATTAATTTAGGTGAAATTCCTGATAAAAAAGGTGTGGCGCTATGTATGATCTAGTCATTCGAAATCTTAAATTTCCGTCGGATCCCCACCTGAAAGATATTGCGATTGGCGATGATGGACTGATTAAAGAAATTGGAACTATTTCCGCCTGCGGGAAAAAGGAAGTAGAGGGATATGGTGATCTTGTGCTCCCTCCATTTGTTGAATCACATATTCACTTAGATACGGTTTTAACAGCTGGAACGCCACGCTGGAATGAAAGCGGCACATTATTTGAAGGAATTCAGATATGGGGAGAGCGCAAAAAAAACTTAACCGCCAGTGATGTTAAAACAAGAGCTTTAGAGGTATTGCAGAACCAGATTTCTTACGGAGTCTTACATGTACGATCTCATGTAGATATTTCTGACCCTGATCTTACAGCATTACGGGCACTGCTCGAACTAAAAGAACAGGTATCACCTTATCTCAGTCTGCAGATAGTTGCTTTTCCGCAAGACGGCCTTATTTCAAATCAAGACAATCAGAACAGACTTGAGGAAGCTCTTCGTCTGGGGGCAGATGCAGCTGGAGCCATTCCTCATAACGAATATACACGTGAACAAGGCATCGAATCACTGGAAATTTGTTTTTCGCTTGCTCAAAAGTACAATCGAATGATTAACGTGTTCTGCGATGAAACAGACGACGCGCAATCCAGGTTCTTGGAAGTCGTGGCTATGCTGGCGTTAGAAACGGGCTTAAAGAATAAGGTAACAGCTAGTCATGCAAATGCGATGGCTCATTACTCTGAACCTTATATGGCGCGATTGATTGGGTTGGTAAGAGATTCCGATATTAATATTGTGTCGTGCCCGCTTGTAAGCTCCGCCATGCAAGGGCGTTTTGACTCATGGCCAAAAGGGAGAGGAATAACACGTATTAAGGAATTATGGAAAGCTGGCATCAACGTTAGTATTGGACATGATGATATATTAACTCCTTTTTATCCTTTTGGGACTGGAAACATGCTACAGGCTGCTCATATGGCGGCACACCTTGCGCAAATGACTGGAAAACATGAGGCAGAAGAAATAATAAACATGATTACCCATAGAGGGGCAATTACACTGCAAATTGAGGCTCAATATGGCATCGATGCTGGAAAACCTGCAAGTTTTGTTACTTTACCTGCCAGGGACTCATTTGACTTAATCCGCCATCAGCCAATGTGCCGCTATGTAGTCAGCAGAGGGAAAATTATTTCAGAAAATGAATACCATCTTCCTAGAGTAAACATGGATGTTTTGCTTAAAAGGCAGCGTCGTTAAGTTCTGTATCTAAGGATGTTAGATCATTTTGATATAAAATATCAGAATATTTAAAACTTTCCTTTTACACTTACGGGGGTGAATGAATTGGATCAGCATAGTAAAATTGAAGAATCTTTAGCTAAGAAGTACCGTCAGCCTAAAGGTGTTGAACAGTTTGGGATTGAGGCGGTCCCGGAAGAATTGAGAACAGTGCGGTGGTGGGATATTTCTGCCATGGTATTAAACTTTGTCGTGAATCCGGGCACCATTTTAATTAGCGGAGCCTTAATCGCTGCGGGACTGTCGTTTTGGCAAGCCGTATTTGCTGGATTTCTTAGTATCGCAATTGGATTTTCAGTTTACCTGATTGCGGCTACTGTCGGAGTTGATTATGGGATTCCTGGGCTAGTTAGCATGCGCAGTGTTTTTGGAATTCGAGGCTCTTGGCTTGCTTCAGGTTTGCGTGCAGTATCTAGTGTCTATTGGTTTGCCTTTCAGACTATTTCTGGTGCCCTGGGATTAACCGCTGTGCTGGAAATTATTTTGGACAGACCGGTCAGCTTAGTGTTTGTCAGTTTGATATTTGCCCTGCTCCAGGTGTTAATTGCAACCTTTGGCTACAACTCCTTAAAAATCTTATCCCGTTACTCTCTTTTCTTGAAGTTACTCTTTTCAATTACGATTATCTTTGTATTAATGAACTATCCATCTTCCTCTTATCACCCTTCAGCAGTTTTCAGCTTTGCAAGCAGTGAAGGAATCAAATGGGCTTTAATTTTACTTTGGGCAACGAGTATGGCAGCTGCCTGGTTCTCGAATTTCACTGATGCAGCAGATTTTTGCCGTTATTCGAAAACAAGAGTAGACATGTGGATTGGCACATTTGCAGCCGCGGTGCTGGGTCAGCTGATCTGTTCATTTGTCGGGGGATATGCTGTTGCGGCATCATTAGGCAAAAACGATAATCCATTTGATGTCATTGTTGGCGCATCAAATGGCGCCATGTGGTTTTTGCTCCTCATATCTGTATATATCGTGCTGGATAACTGGACAATTAATGTCCAAAACCTGTATACAGGAGGATTATCGCTAAGTAATATATTCTCCCGATTGGGCCGTTTCTGGGGTACGATCATCGTTAGTGTTGTAGGGGTAGTATTTTCCCTGCTGCCGCAGCTTGTGAATGGATATATCGGCTATATGTCAATCTTAGGAAATATATTTGCACCAATGGGCGGTGTGTTCATAGCTCATTATATGCTGCTGGCTAAAAGCAGGCTTGATATCCCATCTCTGTTTATTAGAGGAAGCCGCTATTGGTATTGGAGCGGATTTAACTGGGTTGCTATATTTTGGACATTTGCAGGGTTCTTCATTAATAAAAGCATCCCGGTTGGGTGGATAAATATTATTTGGACAGCCGTAATTGTTGGATTCCTGTACTGGGCAACCGTCATGATCTTGCGGAAATCATCTGATGTATTAAATGCTGGTGCAGAAGCTGCTGATGTAAACAACTCTATTGAGGTGGAGGAAAAGCTGCTGGAAAAGTATGAAATGTAACAGAGGCTTTAGTGTATTCAATACTAAAAAAGGATGGCAAACATGAAAAAAATAACTGTTATTGGTGCAGGGATTATGGGGCATGGCATTGCCCAGGTATTTGCGCTAGCGGGATTCCCTGTGCATATATATGATTTAACAAAAGATAAATTAACCAATGCAATGACAGCTATCAGCATCAATTTAGATTTATATGTAAATAACGAACTGATTTCCTCAGAAGAAAAAGAACTCGCTTTAGGGAAAATTCAATTTACACGCAATTTAGAAGAAAGCCTGGCTGGTTCATCATTCGTCATTGAGGCTATTCCAGAAGATTTACAGCTGAAATGGGATCTATATCGAACCTTAGAGTCGATCTGTGCTCAAGATGTTATTATCGCATCCAATACATCCGCTATACCTCTCACAAAATTAATTCAGCACAGCATTCATCCTGAGAGATTTATCATTGCCCATTTTCTAAACCCTGCACCATTAGTGCCTTTAGTTGAAGTGATTAAACATAAGAATACTTCCGATTATGTTGCTGATACAACAATGTCACTATTAAAAAAGGCAGGAAAGACTCCTATTTTCTTAAAGAAAGAGATAAAGGGGTTTGTTGTAAATAGGATACAGGCAGCTCTGTTAAGGGAAGCACTGGCTTTGATTGATAATGGGGTTGTTGATGCACAGGACATGGATCAGATCATTAAAGATGGACCGGGGTTCAGATGGGCGTTTATTGGGCCAATGGAAACCGTGGATTATGGCGGACTGGATACATGGAAACGAATCTTTGATCATCTGTTTCCAGATCTTAATAACGGGCAAAGTGCACCAAAACACATCAATGATCTTGTTGATGCAAACAAACTTGGGGCAAAGACTGGAGAAGGGATTTATTCATATCAGGATACACCGATAAATGACTTATTAACTGAAAGGGATTTGAATTTTCTAAGGCTGCTCCATATGAAAACTAAGAAAATGGCTAAAAATTGAAGATATAATAGAAGCCATGTTCTCTATTTGATAAAAACATTGCGAATTACGGTGCTATGGTGCCTTAATTCGCTTTTATATTTTCCGCGATTTATGTTTAAGGTACAAAGATTCTCACTGACGCACTGCTTATTATTTTACACTATCCAAATCAAACTTCCTAAAAGATAAGTGCCTGTATGCGAAAACTGATTTTTTAGTTTCCTTGTCCAAGTATCTTTAAATTTGGGATTAAGAGAAGGTATATTAAATGGAATAGATGCCATGATTCATGTGAAAGCAAACTGTATGTATTGTCTTTAAATTATGCAATTCACCTTTTTTTCAGCTAGTCCCTTTAATACAAAACGCTCCACAAATAAAAAGTAGCATAAGCTTCCCAATTCTTCCATGCAGCCGAATAAATCAAAATTTCCGCTTTGGCCGGTTTCCTTTCAGAGCCTGTGATCACTTTGATCGCATTATGCAGGCCGACATCATCGATTGGAAAAGCGTTCGGGAAGCGCAGGCACCGCATGAGGACATAATGGGCAGTCCAGGGGCCGATGCCGCGTATTTTTGTTAGCTTTTTTTCTGCAGCTTTTACATCTCCCTCTTTCAGCAAGTCCTCTTTTGAAAGCTCGCCATTTGAAATTAAGCGGGCTACGTCTATTAGATATTCACATTTTTTTACGGTCATTTTTAAGTCGGCCAGATCTTCGATGGTTAACCCGGCAATCGTTTCCGCTGCAGGAAACAGCCAATATCTGATCCCTTCATATTCCAGCCACTCCCCATATTTTTCAACGAGGCGCCGCTTTAGTGTATACGCATATGTAAGGTTAATCTGCTGCCCAAGGATTCCCCACGCAAAAGCCTCGAATAAGTCGGGAATTCCCATAACTCTGAGCCCGAAAAATTGCTCTGCAGGCTTTTGCAGCAAGGGATCTGTTTGTGCCATCTCATAAAATGGGGTCAGGTTGGCTCCAAGGTCGAACCAATCGTGAACATATGCCGCAATTTCCGCTTTCATTTGATGCGTGACGGGCTTATGAATGCTGACGGATAGGAACTGATCTGACTCCCCGCTTATTTCAAGAAGCAGCTTAACCTTACCGATGGAAAGGGCACGTCTAATTGTCTCCCCGGAAATCTCATAAAGGCATTCATTTGCCGATCTTGATAAGTATCGCAGGTTTTCGGAAAAGCTGAATTCATGGGGAGTGAAAAGGACTAGGCCATTTTCATCCTCTTTCCAGTTAACAAAGTGAGAGCTCATGTAGATTCCTCCTTATCTTTATTGTAATCCTTCAGGATTACGTTATCTTGCGTTTATATTTAGGAAATCGCTGATGATGAACATTTTTTGTGTATACTTTTTATCAGAGGTGAGCGCAGGTGGCTTATGAACAGATTCCAGAAGAATATTGGAACGCGATAAAGGATTGCGACAAAACCTATGATGATCTCTTTCTTTATGGCGTTAAAACGACAGGGATATTCTGCAGGCCATCGTGCCGGTCGAGAGTCCCGAATATCGGTAATGTCGCTATTTTTCGAAATGCCGCTCAAGCAGTGGCGGAAAATTTCAGGCCGTGCAAGCGATGCAAACCGGAAGGCCTCAGCCTGCCTGCAGAAGAATGGGTAAAACAAATAACCGGGTGGATCGATCAGCATTATAATGACCCGATTACACTGCATCAATTGGGAGACCTGTTTCATGGAAGTCCCTATCATTTGCAGCGGGTGTTCAAACGGGTCACCGGGAAGTCGCCCACAGAGTATATTCAGGCTATCCGGCTCGAAAAAGCCGTTGATATGCTGGAGTCCGGGGAGCAATCGATAGCCGATGTTGGTGCGTCAGCAGGATTCCCCAGCACCCCTTATTTTATCTCTTTATTCAAAAAGAAGCTTGGCACAACACCTGCAGCATATAGAAACAAAACAAGGGAGGAGCGGAATAATGAACATTGAATGGGCGAACCTGCAGGAAGATGAATGGAACCTGTATCTGGCTAAAACAGAAAAAGGTATCTGCTATATAGGCTCTGACCCGGAGTTTGAGGATTTTGAAAGGTCGCTGAAAAAATATATCCCAGCTGCAGTGCTTGTGGAAAATAAAGCAGCACTGCAGCCATACATGGTGGAATTACAGGAATTTCTTCTTGGGAAAAGACAAGTTTTTTCAATGGACCTGGATGTGAAAGGCACTCCGTTTCAAGAGGAAGTCTGGGAGGCATTAGCTCAGATTCCTTACGGTAATACTGTCTCCTATTCGGACATCGCAGAGAAAATAAACAGGCCGCAGGCAGTCCGGGCAGCAGGGAAAGCAATCGGTGCCAATCCGCTGTTAATCGCGGTCCCATGTCATCGTGTCATTGGTAAAAATGGTGCGATAACCGGCTATCGCGGGGGCATAGAAATGAAGCAGACTCTGCTTGAATTGGAGAAACAAGGCTGAAGAGATGGTCCTCTTCGGCTTTTATTAATTCGTGTTCAGTCGTTCGGAATTTAATATACAACATGATGCGAAACAGGATAAGGAGTAAACAGAGTGCCCGAGTCCGAAGTGGGGGCTGATTCGGACAGGTAAGTAGGAATCCGAGGTCTTGAGCCCGAACTAGGCATTCCGCTTATATTTCCAGTCTCCAGAGACAACCTGAAAAAAAGCAGTCAATAAAAAAAGGCAAAGGGAACTTTTTCCTCCCGCAATCCGTAGAACAGATTAGATAACGCATTATTTCTGTTTTCAAAGGCGGAGGTGGGAAAAGGATGTATGTAGTTGATCCAATGGCCTGGCCGAAGTTAGTTCTTTTAATAGCTATTGTTGTAACGTTAATCTATTTCTTCGAAATGGGTTTAAGAAAATGGCTGAAAGTGGAGAAGAGAACATTTTTTTCTTATAACCATGTCAATGATAAGCATAAAAAATTGGATTGGACCATTCGGATTTCCTTTTTAATTATCCTCTTGATCGGAGGCGGGATTAACCTTGGGAGAGACCCGCTGGAATGGCTATGGTTTTTGGAACCGTGGTTTCTGCTGATCGTTTTAATCGTTACAACCGAAACGGCCCGAGCTTTTATGGAGTGGAAATATGACGAAAATCGCAAGGCTTTTGTTGTGACCCTTTGCCAGCTGGTTTTTACTTTACTATTGATATTGACAGTTCTTAAGACTGATTTTTTCTGGATGCTATAGGTTGATTTAGCTGTCAAACAGGCGGCTAGGCACTCAAAGTGGCTTTACGGTACCGGTTTTGTATGGCTGCCGGAAAATTCCCGGCAGTCCTTTTATTTTTTAGTGTTTAACTTCTTTTTCGAAAAGCATTTGAAATCTGTAACTTAATAATGCAAAGGCATAATACATAATAAATAAGCCTATCGAATTTGATTTTAACTTATAATGGCCAATCTTTTGAAACAGTGCACTCAAGGGAAAAGCGAATAATAGGTCCAGATTAGATTGCTTAAGGCATAGAGCGAGAATATTACATATATAAAATGAATACCCACAGGTTAATCGTGAATAATGGCCATCCGGATTTTTTATTCCCGATCTGTTATCCAATCTTTAATCCCTCATAGTTTCGGATTATAATAAACTAAAGCATGATCAGGGGGGGGGAGTAAAATGCAAAGCATCACCTGCGAAAAAAGATCCTATTCCAGAGAGTTTCATTCGCACCAGCATGAGTTTGGCCAGTTTCTTTTCCCATTGCAGGGCTCACTGGATATCCAGACGAAATGGCAGGAGATTAAGCTTGACCCCGAGTATTGTTTTTTCCTTCCGCAGGGGGTTGATCATAACTATCGGTCGATGGACAGGAATGAATTTTTGGTCCTGGATATCCCGACGGCCTATTTGCCGGAAGAGTCTAGCAGTATGTACATTCAACTGGATCAGCAATGGTCTTCGATCCGTTATTTGCTGCTGGAAGAGGCGGAGAATCAGGGAAATACATCTTCTCTGGCAGATTTGACCAGGTATGTGGCCAGTAAACTGCAAATCGCCAAGCCCCCGTCGATTGATTATATTCATAGGCATTTTAAGGAGTCCATCCGATTAGAGACTTTAGCGCAAATCGAACATTACCATCCAGCCTATTATTCCGCATGGTTTAAGAAGAAAACCGGGAGAAGCCCAAAAGCCTACATATCTGATCTTCGTTTGAAAGAGGCGAAGCATTTATTAAAGTCAACCTCCTGGTCCATGTCGGTGATCAGCGGAGAATTAGGCTTTGAAAATTCCTCCTCTTTTACCAGGTGGTTCAACCGCTGTGAAGGGGTAGCACCACAAAAGTACAGGATCCTTAAGAATGGATAAAAGGGATATTAAACTAGGTAAAGAAAATTCTGAGGGGATTTTCTAAGATAAGTTTAATGATTCCTTTTATCTTTTTTTATTGAGGTGAGAACATGAGTGTTAAAATAGCTCCGTTTTATATATTGCTTGCCGGAGTGTTCTGGGGGACCACGGGTACCACACAGGCATTTGCGCCGGAAAACGCACACCCGATTGCCATCGGGGCTGCCCGTCTGGCGGCAGGCGGCTTATTTTTATTATGCATGGTTCTGCTGGCGGGGAAGCTGGACCTGAAAAATTGGCCTATTAAGAACACCCTGATGGCCTCAACTTGTATGGCGCTTTACCAGCCATTGTTCTTTTCAGCGGTCACTCTTACAGGGGTGGCCATTGGGACCGTGACAGCGATCGGGAGTGCGCCGATCTTATCGGGTTTTCTTGAATGGCTTTATTTGAAAAAACGACCGACTGCCATTTGGTGGTGTTCTACCTTCCTGTCCATTTTGGGCTGTGTTTTGCTTTTCATGAACAAAAATTCGGTTCATATGGACCCGATTGGCCTATTAATGGCATTAGGGGCTGGTTTAACATTTGCAGGCTATACGCTTGTCAGCAGGGACCTGGTTGAAAACTATTCATCCTTGTCAGTAGTGGCAGTTGTTTTCACCTTAAGCGCCATCTTTCTATCTCCATTCTTATTTATTTTTGATATGTCCTGGCTTGGGAGTGTTCGGGGTTTGACTGTCAGCCTGCACCTGGGGATTCTGGCTACGGGAATTGCCTATTTCCTTTTTTCAAAAGGGCTTGTCCATGTTTCCTCTTCAACGGCTGTCACACTTGCGCTGGCGGAGCCTTTAACAGCCGCACTATTAGGGGTTTTCGTATTGGGTGAATCGTTAAACATGACCTCCTGGTTAGGGATCCTTCTCTTACTGCTTGGAATTGGCGTATTAATAGGGTCTTCAAAAAGTTCTGAAAGAGATCTTGAGCCTGGGGTGGTTCAGAAACATTGATAGTCATATAGAAAGCCTAATTTCTCTCGAAGAAATCAGGCTTTCTTTTTTTGTAGAACAAAAAAGATTGCATTGTGAATTGAAATTCTTTATTATTTTTTGTAGAACAAAAAATAATCCGGAGGGTTTATGAAAGAACAAACCTTTACATCATTCGAACAATATGAAGAGTTTCTTAAAAACAAGATGATTCATAAAGCGAAAAAGAAGGGCCTGGAAGGTGAGGGTCTTGCAGAATATCTGAAAAAACATGAAAAGGATGCTGCGCGCATTTGGAAGGAAAATGATCTTCAGAAATGGCTGGAAAAAGACGGGTATGTGACTATAGCCGTTTGGAGGGATGAAACAGGGCAGCGGAAAATTGGCAGGGGGCGGCCAAAGAAGCCTGAAGGCCAAAAACTTAAGCATTCCATCCATGTCAGGCTGGATGAAGAAATGTTCAAAAAGCTGAATCATTTCTGCCAGGAAAAAAAGGTGGATGTTTCAGAAGCCATACGGATTCTTATCCATAACCTTTGAGCTTAAAGTTCAAAATTCATAGAAAAGGAAGGAAAATCGATGAATGATTCTTTAGAAAGTATTAGAAATGCCCCAGGTGCACATTCCAAGTCAAGGCGATTATGGATGGCGATCGTGCTTGGTACTTTAGCCGCGTTTGCCCCGTTATCCATCGACATGTATTTGCCGGCTCTGCCTGATATCGCAAATGATCTGCATACGAATCCGTCACTGGTCCAGCTAAGTTTAACATTTTTCCTGCTCGGCCTATCCTTAGGCCAGCTGCTTGCAGGCCCGCTCAGTGATGTCCGCGGACGCCGGAAGCCTCTTCTTATCGGGTTATTAATTTATTTTGCCGTTTCTCTCTTGTGCGCCTTTAGTCATTCCATCTGGGGTTTGATTGTGCTGAGGTTTATTCAGGGCCTGGCCGGGGCAGCCGGGATTGTCATCTCCCGTGCTATTGTCCGGGATCTATACTCAGGCACTGAGCTGACCAAATTTTTCTCTCTGCTCGCTTTAGTGAATGGCGTGGCCCCCATACTTGCTCCAATACTTGGCGGCCAGCTATTGCGGATTGCTCCCTGGCAGGGAGTGTTTATCGTTTTGAGTGTAATCGGCTTGGTGATGTTTCTTGTCGTACTATTCGGTCTGCCAGAAACGCTGCCAGATGATTCCCGTTCACTGGGCGGCATAAAAAACACATTAACGACATTTCAGCAGCTCTTATTGGATCGAAGTTTCATAGGGTATGCATTGTCGCAAGGCCTGGTGTTTGCTGCCATGTTTGCGTATATATCCGGCTCACCCTTCGTCCTACAGAACATTTATGGGGCCTCCCCGCAGATGTTTAGTCTGATATTTGCCATCAACGGTCTTGGAATCATCATTTTCAGTCAAATCACGGGAAGACTGGCGGGGAGGATCAGTGAAAGGAAGCTATTTACGGCTGGCATATGCATCTCTTTCATTGGGGCTATTACTCTGTTAATCATGCTTCTTTTAGATGCAGGCTTGTACGCTATTCTGACACCGTTATTCTTTGTTGTTTCAAGTATTGGGATGGTGAGTACTTCAGGCTTCTCGCTTGCCATGCAAAATCAGGGTAAGTCTGCAGGGAGTGCCTCCGCATTACTGGGGGTACTATCCTTAATCTTTGGGGGATGTGTGGCTCCCCTTGTCGGCTTAGGAGACAGCCCGGCCATATCGATGGGGATTGTCATAGCTTGTGCAAGTACCGGGGCTGTATTGTCCTATATGTTCCTGGCAGCCCGGCCCAGTGGGAAATCCATTGATAATGAGAAAGCTGCCATGTAAATAACCTATTAATCTAGTAAAGTGAGTTATGAAGGAAAGGGGAAATTAACAGTGGATATACAGAAAATAATCACGACTCGCCGCAACATAAAAAAATTCAAATCTGATAGAGTAGAGCACAGTCTAATCACATCCTGGCTGGAGGCTGCAACCATGGCACCCAACCATAAAATGACGGAGCCATGGGAAGTATTATTTGTTGGTCCGGAAACAAGGGCTAAGCTGAATCACAAAACCGATTTCTGCCAGGCACCAGTCGTGCTGGCCATCCTATCCAAGCATGGAGCAACCGACCTGGAACGAAATGAGAACATGGCTGCAGTATCATGTTTTATCCAGAACTTTATGCTGATGGCATGGGAATCAGGAGTGGGGACATTCTGGTCTTCCCTGGGGGTTTCAGCTGCAGCAAGAACTGCTTTAAATGTCCCGGATGACTGCGATGTAGTTGGTATTTTAGGGGTAGGCTTTCCTGAGGAGGTACCTGAAGCGAAGGAGCGTACACCGATTGAAAGGAAAATAAAGCATTTATCATAAGTATTTTTATAGGGCGCCTATCCAATGGATGGCGCTTTTTTTTGTTAGAATATGGTATGATTTTGAAGTAATAGATTTATATCTTACCAGAGGGGTTCATATGATGATCTTTCAGGCAATTATCATCATTTTAATATGGGAGATTCCGATTTTCCTTTTTATAAAAACTTATAAAAAAATGGACAAAAAGGAACAGCAGGATGCTAAAGAAGAGTTGAAAAACCCTTCATTTCTCCTGATTTTTGGAGGCGGCTGCATTGGTTTTCAAGTCTTTATTACCGGCAGCGTTTCAGAAATCAAAATCATTCAGCATATAGGTGCAGGCTTAGTGTTCATCGGCTTTGTTTCAGGATGTATGGCCGCTTTCAGACAGAGACAGGTTATAAAGGGCCTGGCCTTAATGATTGTGGGGATAATTGGCGCAATTATTTATATTATCTAGGCAGAGGTGATGAGTATGACAAGAATGACGAGAGAGATTTCTTATATATTGCTAATTCTACCCATGTTACTAACAGCTTGTACTCAAACCCCTGACTTCGAGCCATATGATGGAAGGGCATTAAGGATTGCGGTCGTTGGAGACCCGCCAGATGTGAATGCAGAGCAAGTGAAGTTTAATGAAATTTCTTTTGATGAACTTACAAATGAGGAATTGAGCTCTTATGATGCAGTTATAATGACGGAAAACAATCTTCCTAAAGCTGCTGAAGCCAAATATGCAGATACATATACAGATTCGTCCATTCCATTCTTTTTTATATCAGCCAGCAGTCATATCCCGTTTACTGTTAATGACATAGAATATAATGATTCATGGAAATGGGAAGTTGGTAAAAGCTATGCTGTGGGAGTACTTAAATCGAAAAAAAATGACACATTTCATCGTTGGGGGTATGGGTTGTATAATGACGAATTGACTGATGAATCTATTCGTGATGTGTATTCGAGAATTCTTAAGACAATTGATGAGCTCAATCACTAATGTGTAAATGGATCATTTCAATTTCAGATATACTATATAGAATAATAGTGACAGCCATAGCCCGAAAGACTTAAGAAATTTGTGCCATAAAGAATGACGAGACCATTATTCCAGTAAAGAGGGATATTTATGTATAGAATCATGATGATTGAAGACGATGAAAAAATAAGACGGATTGTCGCTGATACACTAAAAAAATGGCAATATGATGTGGTGGAGGTGACCCAATTTGAACAGGTGCTGACGGAATTCGAGCAGACAAGTCCACACCTGATTTTATTAGATATCAATCTTCCCGTTTTTGATGGATACTACTGGTGCCAGCAAATACGCTCTGTTTCAAAAGTGCCGATCATTTTCCTTTCCTCCAGAAATCAGAATATGGATATAATAATGGCCATTAATATGGGCGGGGATGATTTTATCCAGAAGCCCTTTGATTTGGATATCCTTCTCGCGAAAATCAGTGCGCTTATCCGCCGGAAGTATACATATCAGGAAGAGGAGAATATCCGTTTTATCCATCGCGGCCTGAAATTAAATGTAACCAATTCGACGATTGAATTTAATGGACAAAGCAATGAGCTAAGCCGGAATGAATTCATCCTTTTGCAATTGATGATGCGGAATATCGGGAAAATCGTCTCGAGGGATGACTTAATGCAGGCACTATGGAATGAGGAACAGTTTGTCGATGATAATACCCTTACTGTGAATGTGAATCGGATGCGAAGGAAAATTGCAGCAATTGGACTAGAGGACTTCATTGTCACTCGGAAAGGGTTAGGGTATTTAATTGAATGAACTTCCTTAGCTTTCTATCTTATGAAAAACCCTATATAGTCCTCTATCTGATCAGTTTCCTGATTTCTGCAGCGATATTTTTTACTGATATCAATGGCAGCCTGGCATGGGGGACATTCCTTTATGCATTCGCCTTATCTTCAATTGTGTTAATCGGGTTTTTATTATACCGGTACCAGCAAAATCTGCGTGTGATCCGGCAATTGGAAGGGGAGGGTTATGATAGCCTGTCTCTGGAAGGAGAATTCGCTAAAACACACATCGATGAGCTGAAGCGTGAACATATCCGTGAAATGAATCGGATTCAGGACAGGCAGAAGGATCATTACGATTTTATCGTCTCCTGGTTCCATGAAATAAAAACACCAATTGCCGTTCTTCGCCTGCTGCAGCAAACCGATATGGACGCCGGCAGTTTAAGAGAAGAAATCACAAAAATTGAAAATTATGTTGATCAAGCACTCTATTACGCTAAACTAGACAGCTTTAATCAAGATTACGATATCCAGAAATGTGATATTATCAAGATTCTTAAGGATATTGTAAAGTCCCACTCAAAAACCTTTATTTCAAAAAATATCCGCATTCACATTCAGGCAGATATGCTGGAGGTCCAAAGTGATCCTAAATGGCTCCGGTTCATCGTCAATCAGCTTCTGACAAACAGTTTGAAATATACAGAATCCGGCGGAGAGATCACCATTTCCATATCGGAAACCCCACAAGAAAAACAGCTCTTGATTCGGGATAATGGGATTGGCATCAGCCAGAAAGATCTTCCGAGAGTATTTAATCGCGGTTTTACCGGAGAAACAGGGCGATTGTATTCGAAGTCGACCGGAATGGGTTTATATTTAGCCCAGCAGTTAAGCAACAAGTTAGGGCATTACATTAGCTGTACGTCGAATGTGAGAGAGTACACCCTATTTATCGTTCACTTCCCGCTTGATAGCGATCCGTTTTTAATAATGAAAAAAACACACGATGAGTAGAGTAACTCATCGTGTGTTTTTTTCGCTGACAATTCTGTAGTAAATAGATACGGAGGAAACGTAAAAAATTAGATACGTTAACACATATAATCCCATGACCGAAAAAATAATGGTCGTTAAAGAAGGCAAATCTTTTATGACCAGGATGACTGTGTAATATAAAAGGAACCAGCTGTGCAGCAGCCCCAGCAGGAGCGGCGGCAAAAATACGAACAGCAATTGTTTTCGGATAATCTTTTTCATTTCTTTGCCGTCAACACCGATTTTTCGTAAAATGGCGTAGTGTTCCCGCTCTTCTGTAGCTTCTCGCAGTTGTTTAAAGTAAATGACACTCCCTAAAGCAAACAATGCAATAACGGCAAAAAAGGCAACCGAGAACAAGATTAAAGAAGACGACTCCGTATCAACGGAATACATATCAATATAGGCCGAATAATAGGCTCCATCTGTTTTCATAACGAGGTCGTATATTTCTCGAGATACATCATTTGATGTTTTGGGATCTTCGATATGATAAATTTCAAATGAAGAAAGGGTGCGATGTTCCTTTAAGCTCTCAAATGCTTCGTCTGAAATAATGAGTACAGAAGGCTGGGGCTTTGTATTGCCGCCAGGACTTGTTGGGATGCTTAACAGCGGATATCGTATTTTTTCGACTACCCGAAATGTATTGTCTTCCAAAACGGTCATTTTAGGCTGCGAACTTTTATATTTTTCCGGTTCATCAATTCCTCTTGTTAATACAATTGCTTCTTCACCTTCTAAATCTGCTTTTTCACCAGCTTTGCGCAAATCAACAATTGCATTTAATTGGGACTCCGGAAAAAGGTAAAACTCTTCGGTGTAATATTCGGGATGGCTAAAAAATGCGTTTCTATTCTGGATTTTTTCTGTTTGTATGCCCGTAATTGTTTCATGATCAATGATTGGATGTGAGTCATTCATCAGCTGTTCAATTTGTCTTTGAGTTTCATCATCCTGGGACGAAAAGGCAATATGGTTTGGGAATTCTTTTTTCACAACCTCACCTTTAACAGCGTAATCCACAGCAATAAATCCGACTGTAAAGATGACAATCGCACTAATCAGTGAATTGAATGTAAAATTGACTGTATTTCCTCGAATAGAAAAACGGAGAGAGGATATCCATAACATCTTACTGCCAATAAAATAGTTTTTTCTTTGACTCAGCTCTTGTAATATCCAGCCGGAAAATTGGCGGAAAAATAAATACGTACCGGCAATCAGAGCCACTGTTACAGCTGCTAATGTTTCTTTGAAATGATCTTTCCAGATGTCCGTATCTCCTATGGTAATCATATAGTAAGACCCGGCAATCAATATAATAGACAATAACGCCAGGCCAAAAGAAAAAGTAAACGGTTTATCCATCTTTTCATTTGCATGAAATAATTCCACTAACTGGACACGCCGGACGTTAAAATAACTTTGAATTGTAATGATGATGATTAATAAGGCAAATAACAGAACTGTTGATACAATCGCTTCTAATGGAAAAGCAAAAGAAATATCCTCATTGTAGCGCATTAAGTTCATTAATACCGCACCGAAAAACTTAGATAGCAATCCGCCGATTAAGATACCGCTGAAAACCGAAATGGCGCTCAAGAATAATGTTTCAAAGAAGACCATTGCAGCAACTTGTCTTTCCTTCATTCCGTAAAGTAAATACATGCCGAATTCTTTTTTTCGCTGCTTCATGAAAAAGGAGTTCGCGTACAAAATAAAGAAGACAATAAACAAAAAGACAATCACCGAAGCAAGGGAAATCACCATTTTGTAGTTTTCTTTATTTTGAATGGCTGCGACTACATCTTTGTTAAACATTAAACCAGAAAAGGTAAAGTAAATGACAACCCCGACAAACATGGAAATGAAATAAATGGTATACAAACGGAAGTTCCGCTTCATGTTCCTCCATGATAAATCTAATAAGTTCATCGCCGGTCACTTCCTATAGCACTTTGGATCGTCAGGATACGGTCAAAGAATTCCTTTTCAGTCTGCTCGCCTTTAAACATCTCATTGACGATTTTTCCGTCACGAAGGAAAACTACGCGCTGGCAGTAGCTGGCTGCATACGGATCATGAGTAATCATCAGAACGGTTGTCTTGAATGTTACATTGAGTAATTGAATTTGTTCCAGCAGCTGGGTAGCAGATCGGGAATCGAGTGCACCCGTTGGTTCATCAGCAAATACAATTGCGGGGCTGGTAATAATCGCCCGCGCGGCAGCCGTGCGCTGTTTCTGACCGCCGGAAATTTCAGAAGGATATTGATGTAAAATTGTTTCAATATTTAGGGCATCAATTAATTTCGCTAATCGCTTTTCCATTTCTGCAACAGGTGTTTTTTGCAGCGAGAGCGGGAGGAGGATATTCTCCTTCACCGTTAAGGTATCCAGTAAATTATAGTCTTGAAAAATAAATCCCATTCTTTTTTGGCGGAACTCCCGCAGGGCTTTCTTTTTCATATCTAAAAGGGAATTTCCCTCAATCCAAACATTTCCCCCGCTAAAGGAATCAATGGTTGATAGGGTATTCATTAACGTCGTTTTTCCAGAGCCGGAGGGACCCATAATGGCAGTGAATTCCCCGCGTTCAACAGTCAAATCAATATTTTTTAAGACCTGTGTTTTTCCATAAGATTTCGATAGGTTTTTTGTTTGTATCATTTTGGTCATGGTTTCGACCTCCTTCACTGCCATACTATACCGGCTATTTCTCCTGTGAACCATCGATGTAACAGAATGTAAAGTGACACTTTTGTCATATTGAGGGAAGAATCGGATAAACGTGTCCATTAAAAAAATAAGGCTCTTTTCTTACAAAATGGTATTTTTCGCCTATCAATGTTGTCCGTTGATTTCCGCTCCAGGCTGTTCGCTTTCAGCGGAGTTTCCTCTACGCTCCGCGGAAAGCGGGGTCTCACCTGTCCCGCTACTTCCGCAGGACGTTGAATAAGCTTCTTCGGAAAAAATGCGATAGCATTTTCGAGGATCTCCCACCTTCGCTGCAATCAGCTCAGCATATAATATACAAAATGTAACACACCTTGCGAAACAGCCTAAAATTAAGAAAAACAAGCAGTTCACATTGAGTGTGTGAACTGCTTGTTTTTGCATTGAGTTGTATATGCATTTTTTGAGATATTGTTTCTTCGCTTGTCCTTTTCCTTTTTATTGCTGATTCCTTTCTTTCCTTAAAAAACGAAAATGCCAACGCATATAAAGGCAGGCTCCAATATAATAGAGGGCTGACCACCATACATGCCAGCCCTTATATACTATGTAGCCAAAGTAACTGGATAAGACTTCGTAACATACAGAAAAACTGACCCAAAACAAAAGGTAAGGCAAAAATTTCTTCCTGGGTTTAGGCATGAAGTTTACATATAGGATTCCGAATGTTGCCGGCAAGGTGATTTCAATAAACAAATCAAATGGCTGGGGACCTGGATCCATTAAGTCGTATAGGTCTAAAACATGGCCAACAATTAAATCTGCAAGAAGCACATTTAAAGTGACAGCCAGCCAGGTTGTGTAAAGCTCCTGCCGGGTTAATTTTAACGGAATAATGAAAAGCAATATGGAGTTGATAGCAAGCGTTGTAATTGTAAAGATATAGACCATTCATATTCTCCGGGTTTTTATAGATTTATTTCTTATCTATCTTGCCCTCTTTTAGAAATTTATCTGCTTATTTGGCGGTGAAGTTAGATTCTATTAAAAGTATGTCTCTATGATATTTTTCCTATTTACATTTGGACTGGAACATAAAGATAAGTCCATCCAATATCTGACTATTTTTTATGGTCTCAGGATGCTCTAATCCTTTCTTTATTCCAGTTTCAATAAGTGTTTTTCTAGTAAAGTGGATTTTTTTTCTAAGTTCACGGCAGAAATGACACATTAGTTTGCTCCTTTAAATAATAAAAGTCCAGGAACTATTATTGCAAATAAAGGAAACGTATTGAATAATTTCGACAAAACTTGTCTCTAACTGACAAAAAAATTATGAATAATAGGCAAAGAGTGTTTTCGAAGGATTGAACCCCTGCTCAATGCAAATAATATCTAAAAAGCTTTCCGGAGTAGAAAATGATCTTACAAATTTCCTCAGTTGTTGTGTTTAATTTAATATTATATAAGACCATTAAGGGGATCTCAGCCAATAAAATTGTCCATATTTGGGTTTTTACTATTGCATTCCAATTATTTTTTGATATTTTTATCGATTTGAAATACAAAGGATACTGGTACTTTACACAAGGAATAGATTGGATAGCATTTCCTGCTTACACAATCTTAATCCCGCCAGTAAATTTGATGTTTATCAATTGGTATCCTTTTAATAGCTCTTTCAAGAAAAAGGTACGTTACTTTATTATTTGGGAGCTCTTCCTGCTCAGCTATGAAGCTGCTGCCATGCTGCCTCATCCTTTTGGTTTCTTTCATTATGGATGGTGGAGTATATGGCATTCTGCCATTGTTAATCCGATTTTATTAACCATACTAATAGGGTATTACAAATGGATTAGTGTATTAGAAAAGAAAGCTTGTATCTAAAAAGGGCTGCAGAAGCAGCTCTTTTTTTCCCGTTCTCCTTATGGCATAATTTTCTAAGACAAGGAGTGAGAGGATGCAGAAAATATTCATTATTGAGGATGATCCGAAAATCGCGGAGCACCTGCAGTCACACTTAGTGAAGTATGGCTATGATGCTGCGGCTGCGGAACAGTTCGATGATGTGATGGGGGAGTTTCATAAGCATAAACCGGATCTTGTGCTCCTGGATATTAATCTTCCGAGCTTTGATGGCTATTACTGGTGCAGGCAAATCCGGAAGGAGTCGATTTGTCCGGTTATTTTCATTTCTGCACGGGTAGGGGAGATGGACCAGGTGATGGCGCTTGAGAATGGCGGCGATGATTTCATCACCAAGCCGTTTCATCCGGAAATTGTGATGGCGAAAATCCGCAGCCAGCTTCGCCGGGCCTATGGGGAGTATGCATCACAGGCCCAGGAACGAGTTCTGGAGGCAGAGGGATTGAAGCTGTTTCCTGAAAGGCTGGAGTTGTGTTTCGGTGATAAAACCGTTCCGCTGTCCAAAAAAGAAGCGGATATTATTGAGAATTTACTGGAGCGGTACCCGCGTGTGGCCGGGCGTGAAGATTTGCTGGAAAAACTTTGGGATGAACAGGTCTATGTGGATGAAAATACGCTGAATGTAAATATGGCGAGGCTACGAAAGAAATTTGATGCAATCGGGCTTTCAGGAGCGGTCGAAACAGTGAGAGGCGCAGGCTATCGTTTGGTCGTTACCTGGTGAAAGGCTGAAGAGAAATGAAACTATTCTTTAAAGAGCATGCGTTACTAATCGCTGTACAGATCGTTCAATTTTTTATAATTCTGGCTATCTATTGGCTGGATGGCTATCGTCATCTATTACCAGCCCTCTATGGCATCTTTCTTGGACTATTCTTTCTCACGGCCTATCTGGCATACCACTATTTTAGCCGCCGCAAGTTTTATAAGAGGCTGACGGAGGAACTTGCTTCCCTTGACGATTCCTTTCAAACAACAGAAAACTCACCAGTTTCACAGGCGCTTGATCACCTTCTGAAGGATCAGTACAGGCATTATCAGACAAGAATCAAAGAGCTGGAATCTAGGCAGGAGGAGCATCTGAAGTTTATGCATCAATGGGTTCATCAGATGAAAACACCGCTTTCTGTCATTGAACTGATTGCGCAAAACTTGGATGAACCTGACTCCTCCAGTATTCGTGAAGAGACGGACCGGATGAAAACGGGCTTGAACACCATCCTCTATATGGCGAGACTCCGGACAATTGAACAGGATTTTCATATCAAACCTGTACACTTGTCCAATATCATTCATGAAGTGAATGGCGAAAACAAACGGTTTTATATTCGGAACGGGGTGTATCCGAATCTCCTGCAGGAAAAGCAGGACATGATCGTGGAGACAGATGAGAAATGGCTGTTTTTTATGCTTTCTCAGCTGATCAATAATGCGGTCAAGTATTCCAGAGGGAAGAGCAATCGAATTGATATTTCCATTTTAGAAAAAGACGGAGAAGCTGTCTTAGAAGTGAAGGACTTTGGCGCCGGGATTCCGGAAGCGGACAAGCGCCGTGTGTTTGAACCTTTTTATACGGGTGAAAATGGACGGAAATTCAGGGAATCCACAGGTATGGGGCTGTACTTGACGAAGGAGGCAGCCGATCACCTTGGCCATCGCATTGAACTGGAATCCAAGATGGGGGAAGGGTCTCTTTTCCGGCTGATTTTTGGAAAAACACAGAACCTTACAGGCTTGTAAGGTAAGTGAAAGAAAAATCGATTTTTTTGAAATGGGTCTAGAAGATATACTGATCACAAGTCAACTGAATGTGAAAGGAGAACTTGTGATGCTAAAAGTGAAGCAAGTAAGCAAGATTTATGAAGGAAAAATCGCCTATCGTGCGTTAACGGATATTAACTTATCTATTGATGAAGGTGAGTTCGTCGGAATCATGGGTCCTTCGGGAAGCGGAAAAACGACACTGCTGAACATGATTGCCACTATTGATGAACCGACAACAGGGGAAATCCTGATAAATGAAAGAAATCCCCATGTTTTAAAAAAAGAGGCATTGGCCCAATTCCGCCGCCGTGAATTAGGATTTGTCTTCCAGGACTTCAACCTGCTTCATACCTTGACGGTTGAAGAAAATATAGTCCTGCCGCTAACATTGGACGGGAAAAAAGTGAAGGAAATGAAAGACAAGGCATACGAAATTGCTGAAAAACTGGGGATTATAGGCATTATGAAAAAGCGGACGTATGAAATATCAGGAGGACAGGCGCAAAGAGCTGCTGTGGCAAGAGCGATGATTCATACGCCGAAACTGCTGCTGGCGGATGAACCTACAGGAAATCTGGATTCCAAGTCTTCCAAGGATGTTATGGAAATGCTTGAATCGATTAATAAGACTGAGAAGACAACCATGATGCTCGTCACACATGATGCCCAGGCAGCGAGCTATTGCAACAGGGTCATCTTCATCCGGGACGGAAAATTCTATTCAGAGATACACCGCGGTGATAACCGACAGGCCTTTTTCCAGAAGATCATTGATACACTTTCTTTGCTTGGAGGGGATGCACATGACCTTTCGTCAGTTCGCGTTTAATAACGTTATACGGAACAAACGCTTATATGCAGCCTACTTCCTCAGCAGTTTATTTACGGTCATGGTCTTCTTTACCTTTTCGATTTTTGCGAATCATCCTGCATTAAGCGGGGATGGCATGAATTCAACTGTAACGAAGGGTATGAATGCAGCAGCAGGCATTATCTACGTGTTTTCGTTCTTTTTTGTTTTATATTCGATGAGCTCTTTTCTGCAATCCCGGAAAAAAGAGTTTGGGTTATTAATGATCCAGGGCATGTCCATGAAACAGATCCGTCTCATGGTGTTTTTGGAAAATATGCTGATTGGCTTACTGGCAACTCTAAGCGGAATCCTCCTTGGCGTTGTGTTTGCAAAGGCGATATTGCTGCTGGCTGAAAATGTGCTGATTATTGAGCGGGCACTGTCTTTTTATTTCCCAGTGAAGGCCATCCTGATCACCTTCATTTCTTTTATTATTTTATTTTTCTTTATCTCCTTATTTGTAACGTATGTTCTGCGCAGCAAAAAGCTGATTGAATTAATTAAGGGAAATAAAATGTCAAAGGGTGAGCCAAAAGCGAATCTTTTCTTAACGATGCTGGCTATCCTTTTATTAGGAGCGGGATATGCTGTTGCACTAATCGCAAAAGGGTTAGTCGTTGTAGCGGCAATGGTGCCGGTGATCATCGTTGTCTGCATTGGCACCTACCTGTTATTTACGCAATTAAGTGTTTATATTATTAGAAGATTAAAGAAAAATGAACGTGTTTTCTGGTTTAAAACCAATATGCTGCTGTTTTCAGATTTGGCCTTTCGCATGAAGGATAATGCGCGAACCTTCTTCATGGTTGCAATGGTTTCAACAGTTGCGTTCAGTGCAATTGGCTCTTTATTCGGATTTCAAACCGTGCTTACTTCAAACATAAAAAATGTCAATGCCACAACGTTTTCCTATAAAACATCTGAAGAAAATGAAGTGAAGAATGTTGAGTTTATCAATCAAACGTTAAAAGAAGAAAAGATTGAAGCGGATTCGGAGAATACTGTTTTACGCTACTTTGAAGTTGGCGGGGATAGCATTCTGATTGCTAGTCAATCCGATTTTAACGGCTTTGCAGCGCTCATTGACGAAGATCCGATTGACTTAAAAGACGGGCAAGTAATGACAGTGGAGTTTGAAGGGACCAACTTCGGGCAAACGAAGGAACTCCTGAATGAAACTATTACACTGAATTCCGGCACCGTTTTGAAGCCGAAGGAAGTCATTCATTCGAAAGCACTGCCGGCAACAGATTCCTATTTTATCGTGTCAGATGAAGACTATCAAAAGCTTCCTGAACCAGAGTTTCAGGAAAGCTATTACGCCTGGCAGGCAACAGATGGAGAGGAAAGGGTAATGGCTGCCTCTGAAAAGCTGTACAAGGAACTGCCAAGATATGAAATTACATCAGTAGACTACGAAATATATGAAATTATGAAAGGCTACGGGCCCATATTATTTGTCGGTCTGTTTATCGGGATTGTCTTTTTCGTATCAGCCGGAAGCTTCCTGTACTTCAGGCTCTACATGGACCTGGATGAAGATAAACAAAAATTCAGATCGATTTCCAAGATGGGGTTAACCGAGAAAGAGCTGAAAAAGGTTTTAAACAGACAGACTATGGTTTTGTTTTTCGCACCGATCCTCGTCGCTCTCATCCATGGTGCTGTAGCTCTGACAGCGTTATCGAACTTGTTCTACTTTAACCTATTTAAGGAATCAGTAGCTGTTCTGAGTGTTTTCCTAGCCATTCAGGTTGTTTACTTCTTTATTGTGCGCTTTTTCTATACGAAGCAG
Source organism: Cytobacillus sp. BC1816 (assembly GCF_051353635.1). Taxonomy (NCBI): domain Bacteria; kingdom Bacillati; phylum Bacillota; class Bacilli; order Caryophanales; family Bacillaceae; genus Cytobacillus; species Cytobacillus sp. BC1816. The sequence goes on from NZ_CP195611.1 coordinate 834,387, forward strand.
ATAAAGGCGTCGATTTAAATTTAATAAAGAATTGAGGGGGCCAGACTAAATCTGGTCCTTTTTTAATACAGAGGAGAGTGGAATTGAGTAAACCTGGTGCTGATTCGGACATGAGAGGGAGAAAACTTGGAGATGCTGTCTGAATCAGGGCTTGCTTAGGATAGGAAATGAAGAGAACTGGTCTGAAGAGTCCGAACCTGATGCAACTTCGGGCAGGAGGAGTAGAATTCCGCGATATGTTGTCCGAACTTAGAGCAACTTCGGACAAGGGGAGGAGAGATCAGCGTGGTGTTGTCCGAACTTAGAGCTGCTTTAGACAGGAGAAGAAGAAATCCGAACAGGAGAGCCGAACCTGGTACTCATTCGGGGAATGAGGACTCCGCAGTTTTATCATACTTAACCTCACACCTGCATATAGAAAAGGGAAAGTAAATCTATACAGGAGTGATGGAATGGCAATCTTGGTTACAGGTGGAGCAGGTTATATTGGTTCACATATAGTAGATCTTCTAATACGAAAAGGGTATGAAACAGTGGTAGTTGATCATTTGGCTGCGGGCCACAGGCAGGCGGTTCATCCGAAGGCAGCTTTCTATGAGGGGGATATCAGGTCGCAGGATTTTCTGAATAGTGTCTTTTGCAGCGAACGAATAGAGGCAGTCTTTCATTTTGCGGCATCATCCCTGGTAGGGGCATCGATGAAAAATCCGCTCAATTACTATGATAATAATGTACTTGGTTCTCTTAACCTTCTAAAAGTTTTGGACACGCATAAGGTTAAACAGCTCGTGTTTTCGTCAACTGCTGCTGTATATGGTGAGGCGAAAAGCCAGCCTATACGGGAAGACGCGCCGCTCGAGCCTGCAAGCCCGTATGGCGAGACGAAGCTTGCCATTGAACGAATGCTCCACTGGTGGGCGCAGGCATCAGGAGCAAGGTTCGTGTCGCTCCGTTATTTTAATGCAGCAGGGGCAAAAGCTTCAGGGGAAATTGGCGAAGACCATCAGAACGAGACACACCTGATCCCGATTATCCTGCAGGCGGCACTTGGAAAAAGAAAATCTGTCTCCATTTTTGGAGATGACTATCCAACAAAGGATGGTACCTGCATAAGGGACTATATTCATGTAGAGGATTTGGCTGAAGCCCATCTGCTGGCACTCCGCTACCTGGAAGATGGAGGGGAAAGCAATGTCTTTAATCTGGGAGGCAGCAAAGGGATCTCTGTTAAAGAAGTGATTGAAACCGCAGCAGAGGTAACAAACAGATATTTTAAAGTTACGATTGCTCCCCGCAGGTCTGGGGACCCGGCAGAACTTGTTGCTTCATCAGAAAAAGCAAGGTCACTGCTGAAATGGAAGCCGCAAAAAACAAGTATCCGCCAGATCGTCGAGGATGCCTGGAGCTGGCACAGGTCCCATCCTGACGGATATCACAAATCAAAAGCGAGCTTGCTTTAAGTATAGTGAAAGCTTTTCCCTCAGCTCAGGTCTTTGCAGGGCATAATCAATCGAGGCTTTAAGAAAGCCGAATTTATCTCCAATATCATAACGGCTGCCCTGAATCAGATACGAATAAATGTTTTCCCGGCGAAGCAAAGCATGGAGGGCATCTGTCAGCTGCAGTTCGCCTTTGCTGTCGGGGCTTCCGTTTTCAAGCATATCAAAGATAGCCGGTGTTAAGATATAGCGGCCAATAATGGCATGAGCTGAAGGCGCCTTCTCAGCAGGGGGTTTTTCAACGAGGTTATCCACTTTATATAATAGTCCTCTCTGTTCTGAATAGCCGACAATTCCATATTTATTTACTTCGGACAGAGGAACTTCACTGCATCCGAGGATGCTTGCCCCCGTTTGGCTATACTGCTCAATCATTTGCAGCATGGCAGGAGGTTCCCCGTCAATGATATCATCGCCAAGGAGGACAGCAAACGGCTCCTTGCCAATGAATTTTCTGGCGCATAAAATGGCGTGCCCCAATCCGAGCGGCTCCTTTTGCCTGACATAATGGATATCAGCCAGATTGGTTATTTCGCGCACTTCCTCAAGCATTTCAAGCTTTCCGCTTTTCTGCAGCAGTAGCTCCATTTCAACCGACTTATCAAAATGGTCTTCAATCGCCCGTTTGTTTCTCCCGGTTATAATGATGATATCTTCAATCCCGGAAGCGATGGCTTCCTCCACAATGTATTGAATGGCGGGCTTGTCGACAATGGGGAGCATTTCCTTGGGCTGTGCCTTTGTGGCAGGCAGGAAACGGGTCCCGAGGCCTGCTGCAGGAATGACCGCTTTTTTAATCATAAAATTCCCCCCTTTCCACTCTATTTTTATGTCGGAGGAAGGTTGTATTATCCCTTCCTGAATATTTTGCTCCAGTACGTGAACCATAAAATTGTAAATAATCTTGAACCCAGAGGTGTAGAGATTGCTTTTGAAAAAAAATACAGCCGAGAAAAATCTCCTTATTCTGGCCATAATTGCACTGGCCCTTTTTGTATCCCCCCTGTACATATTAGGTGAAGACGCGCATATCCGCGTTCATGATAATCTTGACAGCAATCTGGCATGGTATAAAGTTCTGGCTGAAAGCGGACAGCTGACAGGACCGATTGACGCTGTCATTCCGCAAGTTATGAACGGAAATTTGTCCCGCAATGCGTTTGGCTCGGAATTTACATTAATTGTTTGGCTGTATGCCCTTTTTCCGCCGATGATTGCTTATGCACTCAGCCAGACGATCACAAGGGTGTTTGCTTTTATCGGTATGTATTTGCTTTTGAAAAAGCACTTTCTTAAAGAAGAAAAATGGGCGCCCATTACGATTGGGACAGCCCTTGCTTTTGCTTTCACGCCATTCTGGCCTTCCGGTATGCTGAGCACGCTTGGGATGCCGATTGCTCTGTGGGCCTTATTAAATATCAGGCAGGGGGAAAGGTCGTGGAAAAATGTCCTTGTATTAACCCTATTGCCTTTATATGCGAGCATTGTCCTTGGATTTTTCTTTTTTCTGAGTGCGATGGGGATCTTCTGGCTGACGGATGTCATCAGGAAAAAAGCATGGAATTGGCCATTTCTTTTATCGATTGTTTATATGACAGGGATTTTTTTCATCGTGGAATACAGACTCGTTTATTCCTTTCTTTTTGACGATGAGCCAAACAGCCGGGATGAGTACTTTCATGCGCGGCTCACTTTCTGGCATTGCGTCAGGCTGACATTCAAGAACTTTGCTCTGGGGCACCACCATGCAGCCTCGATGCATACTCTGGTCATTCTCCCGCTTATGTTTGTAGCCCTTTTTATGACGCTAAGGCAGAAAAAGGGGAAGAAGGACAAGGTGTTTTTGTTCCTGTTCTTTCTTAACTTTGCCCTATCAGCATGGTATGCCTTCTGGTTTTATAAAGGGTGGCTGCCGCTGACAGAGCGTTTTCATGTTCTTGATACTTTCAACTTTGCCAGGTATCACTTTTTAAGGCCGCTGGTTATCTATGTGCTTTTCGCGCTGACCTTGAAAATCATTTGGACTCATGGGCCGTTCTGGAGGCGGCTTGTTCCGATTTTTGTGCTGGCACAGGTCATGGCCGTTTCTTTTTTTAACGAGGAAATTCTTTTTCAGGATAGGCCAACGGTCAAGCAATTTTACGCAGAAGAGCAGTTCTCGGCTATTAAAGAATACATTGGGCTTCCGCAGGAGGATTACCGGGTGGCAAGCATCGGGCTACATCCGGCCATTGCCCAGTATAATGGCTTCTACACGCTGGACTCGTATAATAATTTCTACCCCTTAACATACAAATATCAGTTTCGGAAAATCATTGAGAAAGAGCTGGAAAAAAATAAAACACTCCGCATTTATTTTGATGAATGGGGCGGAAGATGCTATCTCTTCACGGACGAGCTTGGCAAGCATTATATGTTCAAAAAGCGGACGAAAAAAAGGCTGAAGAATCTTGAGTTAAATACAGAAGCCTTTAAGGCCATGGGCGGTTCCTATCTTTTTTCATCCGTCCCGATCGACAATGCGGAAGATAATCTGCTTCGGCTGGAGAAGGTTTTTGTATCAAAAAGATCTGTGTGGAAAATCTACCTTTATAAAGCCATATAAGCAGGAGGAATTAAGAATGACCAACCCAGTACTCACCATCGTAGTTCCTTGCTATAACGAAGAGGCGGTACTGCCGGATACAATTCATCAGCTGAATGGGCTGCTTGAAGGATTGTTGGGTGATGATCTTGTTTCTGATAAAAGCAAAATTCTGTTTGTCGATGATGGAAGCAGGGACCGGACCTGGCAGATCATTTATAAGCAGAGCCTGAATAACCCCAAAGTGCGGGGGCTGAAGCTTGCCAAAAATGCAGGACACCAGAATGCTCTGCTTGCAGGCTTAACAGCTGCAGGAAAGGTTTCGGATTGCACGGTGTCTATCGATGCCGATCTTCAGGACGATATTGCCGTGATCCGGGAGTTTATCCTGAAATTCCGCGAAGGATATGACATTGTCTATGGAGTAAGAAAAAAGAGGGACCGTGATACGTTTTTCAAAAGAAACACTGCACAGGGATTTTATAAAATAATGAAGAAAATGGGTGTCGATCTAATCTATAATCATGCAGATTTCCGCCTGATGAGCAAGCGTGCTTTGGAAGAACTGCAGCGCTATGAGGAAACCAATCTTTTTTTGCGCGGAATTGTGCCTTTGCTGGGCTTTAAAACGGCCAATGTTTATTATGACCGCAAAGAGCGTCTTGCCGGGGAAACAAAGTATCCGCTGAAAAAGATGCTGGCCTTTTCCTTTGAAGGCATTACTTCCTTTTCCGTTACGCCGATCCGAATGGTATTGGCATTGGGCATCGGCTCTTTTTGTATTAGCTTTTTATTTGGCCTCTACTTTCTTGGATTGCGCTATTTTGGTGAAACCGAAACCGGCTGGACCTCGTTGATCACTTCGATTTGGATGCTGGGGGGACTTCAGCTGACAGCCATTGGCCTGGTGGGGGAATATATCGGGAAGATCTATAAAGAAACAAAACGCAGACCTAAATTCTCAATTGAGATAGATGCGTTTAATCTGCCGATTTCCCGCCATTTGATCACGGACGGAGACCTTGATGATGAGCACGCGGACATTCCTTTTGGAACATTATCTGAAACGAACTAATACCTTTATTCGATTTTTGCTTGTGGGAATAGGCAATACAATTGTTGGGCTTTCCATGATATTTATGCTGCTGGATTTGGCGGGGCTTCCGTATTGGACTGCTACATTTCTGGGAAACAGTATGGGGGCAGCGGTCAGTTATTTTCTGAACAGAACGTTCACCTTCAGGAGCAGGGCCAGCCTTCAAAGCAGTGCGGTGCGCTTTATTCTTATTCTGTTTCTGTGCTATATTCTTTCTTATTCCATAAGCGGCATGGCTGCAGGGTATTTACAGACTTTTACTTTTTTTGGGCATAATGTTTCGCCGGAAGAAATGGCGGTTCTTTTAGGAGCAGGCATTTACACATCAACTAACTATATCGGGCAAAAATACCTCGTTTTTACTAAATAGAGAAACTAAAATGAACTGCCAACAGAGCAGGTTTTTGAGGGGGGGGGCATTGGGAACCAAATTAGTCTCACTTATTAAAGGTGAGACTAATTTTATTTACAGTAAAGCCTGTCTGCATTTTTTGTTGCTTCACTCATTCATTTAAAAGAAAGTTATGGCAAAATAGAAGCCTTTCTTTTAATTCATGACTAACCCTTTCTGAATCATAGGCACAAACAGATAGAAGTTTTGTTTTGGCAACGATTAGATCAGCTTCTTTTTCAGATACCGATAATTTTTTACTTACTTCCGGTTCATCACGCCATTCGACATGAGCCCAGCTCCGGACAGCTAAATCCTGTTCTGAATAACCTTCAATTAAGTTCGGAAGATAATCGAAAATAGAATTAACTCTAAAGTCCCCCTTGGCATAATAGAAGTCATAATTATTGACGAACATTACTTTTTCCAGGCAGTTATTATTCAACTTCTCTGTGAGACTTTTCTTAATCAATGGAGTCATTCGGTCATTTTCTATAATAATGGAGTATTCATTACGTTCTAAGCCGGAAAGAACAAATTCCATGACATTTGAAATATATTGATCCTGCTTCTTGGAAAAATATAATACATGTCCCTTAGTAAGGTCTTGAATTTCATGGACTTCTTTTAAATGTATACTTTCCAAATTTGCACCCCAATGAATTTTGACATTTTATGCCTGCCATTTCAGTTTATCATACATTGATATTAAAAAGGGTTCACAAGCGAAAGGAGAAATTCTTAATTCTTAAGCTCTGTTGATTGATTGTAAATAGAATGCAATAGTGTTACCCTGAAACGACATAGTGTCTTTCCTATGTAAAAAGGAGCGAATACACTATGCTTAGTAAGGAAGAAAACTTACTATTCATTAGAGAACTTGGACGTTTACAGGCTGATTTATACAACTGTAGCGATGATCAAGTACGCAACAGCATTCATCAGGATATTCTATTACTTCTTAAGGCACTATCAATGACTGCTATGAATTAGCAGTTTTTTTATGTTATTTTCGGAGTTTGTGCATGCTCGAATGGAGAAATGATGTTTTTCTTTGTGTGTTTTCTTGCATATAATTCAGAAAAGTGTTAATCTAAATAAGAATTATTTTTGTTCGGTGTAAAGGATAGTTTGAGTATAACTTTACGTCTTGATGATCACTGAGAGCAAGGATAGTAACACAATGTGTGTTTATACGCACAAGGAGGCAACAAAAATGGAAAATGGTAAAGTAAAATGGTTTAACAGTGAAAAAGGCTTCGGATTCATCGAACGCGAAGGTGGAGAAGACGTATTCGTTCATTTCTCAGCTATCCAAGGCGAAGGTTATAAATCTTTAGAAGAAGGTCAAGAAGTGACTTTCGATGTTGAGCAAGGTCAGCGTGGAGCTCAAGCAGCTAACGTGCGCAAAGCTTAATTAAAAAACCTCAGGGCAGGCTCTTTATGGGCCTGCTTTTTTATGTTTAGGAAAAATATATCGATGTGATATTCCTTTGGGAAAATGATCTGTTTCCAGGTCCAGCGCATAGCCCTTTGTTCTTGAAAATAAGGAACCCCGCTCACGGATGAGCAGGGCACATGTACACAGTAAATCAAATGGTAAACAAAGTGTATCATATTATTGCGAATTTTCCTAACATGCTTTGATAAAGAGCGGCAGAAATCCTATCCCCTGTCAACCTGCATCATAATTTTAGTGACGTAATGCTCCTTATTATTATGTACAACTGTATCATAAATGTATTCTTCAAAAACATGCTCTCCTAATGTTAAATGCAGCCTCTCCATCTCTGAGAAAAGCCGCTTATATGTATGGCTGATTGTTTTTTCGCTTCCAACATGATAGCCAATAAGGAAATCCCCTTTTACTGCCCGAAAATACGGATGTCCTTCCTTTGGGTTAGGCTGCTCAATATACAAATAGCTGTAATTGGAGAATTCCCCTTTCAGGACCTGCTCCCTCTTCGTAATAGACCCAATGGGATACCCTGAATCAAGCTGTGAGATCTGCAATTCATTAATAAAATCCGAGATGACCTCCACAAATTCTTCATCAGATATATTTTGGATGTTCCTGCTCAGATAGAGGGTTGCTTCCGGCAATGGCTGAAGCGTAATTCGATTAAAATCCAGCTGAGAAGCTTCTTCCATTAATCCGATTTTGGCCACGATCATTTTCTCCTTCATTTCGATTTCCTGCCGTTTTTTCACAATCTCTTCTTTTTTCCGGTACATGATGGTTAAAAAGCTTTCGGGCGATTTATTTTGCATATACTGCTGAATATCGTTAAGCGACATGCCAAGATCCTTTAATAAATCAATCACAAAAAATAACTCTAATTGGTGAATGGAATAATAGCGGTAGCCTTTTTCATTTTTCTTTACCGGGGACAAAATCCCGATTTGATCGTAATAAAAGATTGTCTGCTTGTTAACCTTGCAAAGCTTTGCGAATTCACCAGTCGTTAAATATTTGCCATCTTTTTTACTCATTTTTTACATCACTGCCCTTGACTATATAGTTACTATATACACTAGGATAAAACGTATAATTAAATCAAGTTTGACTGTTTTGTAAGGAGCATGATATAGATGAAGACACAAAAAATCACTTTAGGGTTATTATTGACGAATTTATTCATAGCCTTTCTGGGAATTGGATTGGTCATTCCTGTCCTGCCTACATTGATGAATGAATTGGGCATAACGGGCACAACGATCGGGTATTTAACAGCCGCATTTGCATTGGCCCAGCTTATTGTTTCCCCGTTTGCAGGGAGAGCAGCCGATAAATGGGGCAGGAAAATCATGATTGTTACGGGCCTTTTTATTTTCGGTTTATCGGAGTTTTTATTCGGGATCGGCGAAGAGATCGAGCTGTTATTCGTTTCCCGGATCTTGGGCGGAATTAGTGCAGCCTTTATTATGCCGGCAGTGACAGCCTTTATCGCGGATATCACGACGACGGATACCCGACCAAAGGCACTCGGGTATATGTCAGCAGCCATTAGTACGGGATTTATTATCGGTCCCGGCATCGGCGGATTTTTAGCGGAATTTGGAACACGCGTCCCATTTTTCTTTGCAGGAGCATTGGGTGCACTGGCAGCTGTGCTTTCGATGATTCTATTATCTGAGCCTGAACGCAGTGTAGAAGAGAATGAAGAAGGGGCTGCAGAGGGCAGAAGCGGCTTCCGACGCGTGATGGAGCCAAAATATCTCCTGGCCTTTATTTTGATTTTCATTGCCTCATTTGGGCTGGCCGCTTTTGAATCATTCTTTAGCTTATTTGTGGATCACAAGTTTGCTTTTAAACCATCAGATATCGCCATTGTGATCACGGGAGGAGCCATATTCGGTGCAATATCGCAAATCCTCCTGTTTGACCGCCTGACCCGGATTTGGGGCGAAATCAAACTGATCCGCTACAGCTTAATACTATCCAGCCTGCTTGTGTTCTTAATGACTGTTGTTCATTCCTACTTCGCGATTTTACTTGTAACCTTCATTGTGTTTGTAGGATTCGACTTATTCCGTCCGGCTGTCACTTCCTATCTTTCCAATATCGCAGGTAATGAACAAGGCTTTGTGGGCGGCATGAACTCAATGTTTACAAGCCTGGCGAATATCAGCGGACCAATTATAGGAGGGATGATGTTTGATATCGATATTAACTACCCATACTATTTTGCAACCGTCATACTGGCATTGGGGATTGGGTTGACCCTGGTATGGAAAAAACCTGCAGAGAAGGCAGCCAAAGTGGTAAAGGCTATATAGAAGCCTAATTAAAGTATCATTTCACAAAAATAAAAGAGTGCAGGTTATAATAAAAGAAGTATGAAATACCCTGAAAGAGAGTTGAGTTTTTCTGGATACTCAAATAACTGCTAAACTTAAAATAAATAAGCCAGCCAGTGAGGTGTTTGATGCCATAATAGACCCAGTTAAAATCGGTCATTTCTGGTTCTCATCAAGTTCCGAAAGATGGCAGCAAGGCAAGTCTATTACAGTGAAATATGATGAATATAATGCAGAAGGCATTTTAAATGTATTAGAAATTGAGGAAAACAAGAAAATCGTGTTTTCATGGGGCGGAGAAACGAATGAAGAAACAGTTGTTGCCATTACACTGAATGAGCCGGATCATTTGAGTACAATCGTTGAGGTGTACGAATCCGGTCTTGACGAAAGTGACCCTGAAGCCGTAAGCAAAATGCTGGGGCAAAAAGAAGGCTGGATCTATATGCTGACTTGCCTCAAGGGCTATTTGGAACATGGCATTACTGATTTGAGAGCATCATTAATCCATTAATAAGATTTCAGTTCTGTTATCGACTGGTACCAGGCCTAATGATTGGAAGGCTCGTTTATAAAGCAAAAAGAGTGAATTAAAGTCTAATTCACTCTTACCAGAATTAATTTTTAGCTCCATTATCAGGGTATGGCTGACCGTACCCTTCTACTTTCCCAGCACGTTCTCTTTCGTATTCTGAACCTGAACCTTGACGATTATCAACTGAGGATTTCGCTGCTTGCTTCTCTGACTTGCCGTTCTCACGTGACAATATCTTCACCTCCCATACACAGTTTAGATTGCTTAATAATTGTGAAACTATTCAATAGGGATAAGGAAACGTGCAGCAAGAGCGATTTTTGAAAAGAGGGAGAGGACACCTGTCCCTTTTTTTCTGTTCGGACAATAGAAGGTGGTCCTTAGGACAGGAATCTGAGAAAATCCGGGAGGAGTTCGAAGCTGGTTCTCCTTCGGACAAATTAGGTGAAAATCCCAGGCGAATAGTCCGAAGTTAGCGGAACTTCGGACACGAGAAGGAAAAATCCAAGTAAGGAGTACGAACCCGGCACCTAAATTCCAGCATGTGCAAAACGCGTTCCTGTAAAAGCAGGAGCGCTTTTTTTTGCCGAAATCGTCTTAGATAAAAAGTAAAAATAATACAAAAAGGAGAAGTAAAAGGGGAGAAGGATTGGTTTTTTCGCGGATTTACAAATGGTTGAATTTAATACTACACTCCTCGAAGGAATTCTCCGGGAGCCTGCCTATGATCCACAAGTCAACTGGCTTTTCAGGTGCATATATGCTATGTTGTAAATATATAGTAGACCTTTCTTTGTAAACGGGAAAGGTCTGCTTTTTATATATTCAAAAGAAGGATGGTGCATGGAAATGACAGTAGAATTGAAGTTTTGCAAGGTGTTTGATCCCAGCAGGGGGGTTATCTACTATGAACCATAGTCTTGAGGCACTTACAGAAAAAGAGTACTTTATTAAGCAGCTGACGTTTATTGATGAGAACTATCAGGATCTGAATAGCCTATATTTATCTTCCACTCCGCTCAAGGAGCGGAAAAAGGACTTCCTTAGTGTTTATGTAAATGAAGTGGAGCAATACATTGCACTTTGTAATCAAGCACCAGCAGAACCCCCTTTGCGAAAAGTATTGATTGGAACGAAAGTAACTGTGTTATTCGACGGGGAGGATGACCGGGAGGATTATCATATCTGCCTGCCCGACCAGTCTGACCCTGATAATGGCTGCATTTCATTCTTGTCCCCGGTTGGCCGGCAGCTTCTGTTAAAAAATATGGGTGAACAAACATCCTTGATTATCCCAAGCGGCCAGCTGGATGTAGTTATCGAAAAAATATCGTACTGGGACAAGGAGACAGGCTAACGGATATTATTTGGAGCGGAGGGATAAATTCGTCCCTCTGTCCCTGGCAGAAAGAGCTCGCGATTCAAATAATTGACTTCCTAAACTGTAACATATAACATTACAGTAATCTTTCGCTGCCCTCCTGCAGGGCAATGGTCATTTTGCGCAGTTTACGATGCGTAAACAGAAGGAATATATAACACACTAGGTTTGAAAGGTTATAAAAAGGAGTGTTTTTTTGTGAATCAAAGCTATAAACCGCTATTAGAATCTCTTCAGTTAAAAAATAATGCGGAGTTAAAAAACAGAGTGGTCCTGGCTCCGATGACTAATTTCTCATCCCACCCGGATGGAACGGTGTCAGATGCCGAGATCGATTATTACGTACGCCGCTCCAAAGGGGCAGGAATGGTGATTACGGCTTGTACAAATGTGACAGCCAACGGAAAGGGATTTCATGGTGAATTCGGCGGCGATCACGATGGGATGATTCCAAGTCTTTCGAGGCTGGCAGCCAGCATTAAAGAGCAGGGTGCCAAAGCAGTACTCCAGATTTTTCATGGCGGGAGGGAATGCCCTCCAGAGCTCGTTCCAAATGGGGAAACAGTCAGTGCCAGTTCGGTTGCATCTGAAGGAAGCGGCAACACGCCAAGAGCACTGACGGAAAAGGAAGTGGAGGACATCATTGCTGCTTTCGGCGAGACCACCCGCCGGGCCATCCAGGCAGGGTATGATGGCGTTGAAATTCATGGAGCCAATGGCTATTTAATTCAGCAGTTCTTTTCTCCGCATTCGAATCACCGTGAGGACCGATTCGGAGGCAGCCTTGAAAAGCGCATGACATTCCCTCTTGCTGTGGTAGACGCAGTCCAAAAAGCGGTAAAAGAACATGCGAAAGAGCCATTCATTGTCGGGTACCGTTTTTCTCCGGAAGAGCCTACTGAGCCAGGAATCACCATGGAAGATACTCTTCAATTGGTAGATGTGCTGTCAGATAAAGGGCTGGACTACCTTCATGTCTCCCTGATGGACTTCTGGTCCAAACCGAGACGAGGGGCTGATGAATCTAAGCCCAGAATTCAGCATCTGTTAGAAAAAATGAATAACCGCCTGCCGCTTATCGGAGTAGGGTCAATCCATACTCCTGATGAAGCTGTAAATGCACTGGAAACGGGAGTGGCCATGGTCGCCCTTGGCCGGGAACTGATTATGGAGCCGGATTGGGTGCAGAAGGTGCAGGAAGGAAAAGAGTCTGAAATTGCCACCACTTTATCCAAGAAGGATCAGGAAAAGCTGGTCATCCCAGATCCGCTCTGGCAGGCAATTGTAAACACTCCGGGGTGGTTTCCGGTTGTAGATTAATTGATTGGATAGCAGTGCCTTTATAATTAGTTTTAAAGGGCAGAAGTGACAGCCTTTACTGTCACTTCTGCCCTTTTGTTTTCATATTTATTCATCTTTCCTTAATGATGATGCCCCTGCACAGCTTCCTGCTTGGCTGTTCCTTCTTGCAGGAATTCCATGTCGCTTTTCGACAGCTCTCCCACAATAAACTGCTTTTGCGGCATAATCAGGCTGTCGCCTTGCTGGGCGTGTACTTTTACATAGTAAAGGCCATCCTTGTCAAAATCCTTGCTGATGCTGTAGACACCGCTGCCCTCATTGACTGCTTCCTCCATCCCATATTGGACAGTGCCGTCCAGCTTCCAAATTTCGAAATGAACAAAATCAGCATGAACAGCCGGTTTGCCGTCCTGTGTGAGAGTGGCTTTAATTGTTTCCCGTTCTCCAGCTGTAAAAGTGTCAGGTGTTTGTATTTCCAGTTTCAGCGGAGTTTCCTGTTTGTAAAGCTCTGCTGCATTCTTATCAAGTGAACATGCACTCAGGAAAGACAGCAGCAGGATCATAAAGATATATTTTTTCACGGCAATAGACTCCCTTATCCTAAACTTACACATTCAGAAACCTCTTTAACGCAGGGATTCTCCGGATCAAGGTTAAGTCAATCATCAAAACAGCGATGACCGATAAACCGACTAATGGGAAGAGGACTCCCATGGCAATTAACAGAAGGAAGAATCCCTTTGTGCTGTTAAACCCAGCTGTTTTTGGTGCGCCCATATCTTTTTGGGGCTTGCGTTTGAGCCACAGATAATATCCGCTTACCGCCACAAGGATGATGCCGAGGCAGATGAATAAACTGATTAATTGGTTAATCAGACCAAATTGTGTCCCCTTATGAAGCGTAATTCCCCACGCTACCAATTTCCCGATCCACCCGTAATGGTCATAGCGGTAATCTGTTAAAACCGCACCAGTATACTGATCGACATGCATCGTAATTTCATCCTGCGCTTTTGGCGGGAAGGCTGAAATTGTATACACTCCCGTTTTATCCTGTGGAATATAAATGGAATAGCTAGGATGGACGCCTTCCCGTTCTGCAGCAGAAACCACATCATCAATCGAAAGAGGAATAAATCCCTGAAGGTCTGACGCAGGCACGTCCAGATTTTCGGCAGCCCATGGAACATCGGCAATGTCTTTTGTTTGGATGGTTGATTGTGGTCCGCTTCCAACCCAGACAGAAGGAGGATAACCTTGCCCGGTATTGGTTGCCATAGACTGAAAATTGGTGCCCCAGAATCCGGACCACGGAAGTCCAGTCATGATTAAAAAGAGCATCCCCACTGTGACCCAAAAGGCAGGAACGGCATGTAAATCTCTTCTGAAAATCTTTTTCCCTCTATTCAGACGCGGAAAAAGGACGCCGCCCATGCCAGGCCTTTTCTTCGGAAACCATAAATACAGTCCCGTTACAATGAGCACGACTGCCCAGCAGGCCGCCAGCTCCACGATCCGGTCTCCCAGCGTGCCGGCCATCAGTTCCCCATGAAACTCTTCGATTTTATCCATAATCCGGTCTTCGCTGTTTAATTCCCCGAGGGACTCACCTGTATAAGGATTGATAAAAATAGTAAGTGATTCATCGTTATTCGCAATTCCGACTTCACTGGAACGATTTGCGCTTTCCCCGGGACGGTACACCGTCACTGCTGCATCCGGATAAAGCTTCTTCACTTCTTCAATTTGCTGGGAAGCGGGAATCTTTTCACCTTGAGGGGTCACATCGTAGTAGTCCTGATAAAGGACTCCCTCGATTTGCGGCTTAAATAAATAGATTGCTCCGGTTACCGCCAGAATAAAGAGAAATGGCGCAAAAATAATGCCCGCATAAAAGTGCCATCTCCAAACCGTTCTGTAAAGAGATGTGTTAGTCTGAGGCGGTTTCTGTATATCAGTCGTTTCTTTAACCATTTCCATGTCATCAAAGCTCCTCTTCGTCCATCTTCTTTTCATATCTTAAAAGGGGAATGTGAGAAATGAATGAAGTTTTGAAAAAAGGTTTTGGCAAAAAGCTGTCATAACAGACAGAAACTTTCTTTTTTAGACAAGGATTTCTAAGTATAGTGTTGAATATTGTCATTAAAGAATAGACAAGGGAGATTTAAAATGATCCATAAACAATTAAAATCACAAAAAAGCATAGAGATTCTGACAAAGATAAGGGAGATTGCCATTGGTTTTCCTGAAACCGCCGAGCATATAGATAAGTTTGGCCATACTTCATTTAGGATAAAAGATAAGCCTTTTGTTATTTTGGGAGAAAACGAAGAGGGCATTCCGTCCATTGCTATGAAAACATCGAAAGAAACACAGGAATTTTTAGTGCAGGAAGGCAGCCGTTTTTTTAAGACACCCTATATTGGGCAGCATGGCTGGACCTCGATTCTAGGTGATCATGAATTAGATTGGGTTGAGGCAGAAGGCTTGATAAAAGAAGCTTATTTGCGGACAGCGCCTAAATCCATCCTGAAAAGCTTGAAAATAGGGGGGAGTCCATCCTAGAAAAGTGCAGTCAACCCGCCTATTAATAAAAGGATGGTACTTGCTAGAATGGCGATTTTATCTGTGCGGCCAGATTTATCAAAAAGTCTAATAAACATTCTCCGCACCTCACTTTTTAGTTAGTTAAATAATAGTACAATTTGGGATTGAAAAGGATTCATGACATGCGCAGAGAAATTTTCTCTGGGCATTTTTTTGTGGAATCGGGTTCCTTACCTTTTGATACAGGCAGCCGCCAGTGACTTTAAGGGCACCTGATTTTCGAGGGGAGAATCCCTTCTTATTATGGAGATGGGGTCTTTTTTGAAAAAAAATCCACTTTGACATTCTCTTGACACATTGGGCCTTTAAAGTATGACTTGTAAGGCAAACGAAAACTAATTCAAATTCAAAATAGATAAGAAGGAAGTGTTTAATCATGACAGAGTTTAACGAAGAAAGCAGAACGGAAAATCGGACGGCGAAAAAACCGGTATGGAAAGGGTTCCTGTCAACAGTGGCGGCTGGTGTGCTAGGTTCGGCGCTTACGCTGACAGCCGTTCCATATTTCCAGGATGATACGCCGCAGGCAAAAGTTCCAGAAGAAGCTGGACAAGCTGAAAGCTCATCCAATCTCGATGTGACGCCAGTATCCTCCTCATCCAATTCCCTGGCGGATACCATTGAGCAGGCATCGAAAGCGATTGTCGGCGTTGTGAATATGCAGCAGCAAAACAATAATCCGTTCAGCCAGTCGAGTGAAGCTTCAGAAAGCGGCACGGGTTCGGGGGTTATTTTTAAAAAGACTGATGATGCGGCATACATTGTGACCAATAACCATGTGATTGAAAATGCGAGTAAGATTCAGGTGACATTGCATGATGGGGAGAAGGAAACTGCAGAATTGATTGGAACCGATGCCCTGACAGACATTGCGGTGCTGAAAATCAAAGGGGATGTAGACGCTGCAGCCATGACGTTTGGCGATTCTTCCAAGCTGAGAGCCGGCGATCAGGTGCTGGCGATCGGCAATCCGCTTGGCCTGGATTTATCGAGAACGGTGACACAGGGCATTGTGAGTGCAGTGGACCGCTCTATTGAAGTGAGCACTTCTGCAGGGGAATGGAACTTGAATGTTATTCAAACCGATGCAGCGATTAACCCGGGCAACAGCGGCGGCGCATTGATGAATACAGCCGGCCAGCTGGTCGGGATCAACAGTCTGAAAATCGCGGATAGCGGAGTGGAAGGCCTTGGGTTTGCAATCCCAAGCAACGAAGTCAAAACACTGATTGATCAGCTGATTAAAAGTGGACAAGTGATCCGACCGTATCTTGGCGTTGGATTGGCAAGCTTTGATGAAGTGCCGCCTCAATATTTGCGCAATCTTCCTGATGGGGTGACTAGCGGAGCGATTGTGGCGAATGTGGATCCGGATTCGGCCGCTGCCAAAGCCGGACTTCAGGTAGAGGACATTCTCGTCAGCATTGGCGGAAAGCAAATTACGAATTCCGGAGATTTGCGCAAGCATTTATACAGCGGTTTTTCGATTGGCGATAAGGTGAAAATCGAATTTTACCGCGGGGGCGAATTGAAAACGGCGGAAGTCACGCTGACAAGCAATCAGAAAGCGAATTAGGAGAGGGGAACAGGATGAAGAATAAGAAAGTTTTCTATTGGATTTTAGGCAGTGTATTAACAATCGGGGCAGCGGCAGCCATCTTTTTTATAATAAAGGAGGATGATGCTGCTGCGACCGTAAACGGGGAAGAAATCAGCAGGGATGAGCTGCATGAGCGTCTCGTTGACCAGTACGGGCAGGAGCTTCTCGATTCGCTGATCACCGAGAAAGTGATTGATCAGGAAGCGAAGAAGGAAAATGTGAAAGTGACACAGGAAGAAATAGATAAGGAAAAGGCTGTATATGCAGAGTCATACGGCGGGGAGGATGCTTTAAAGCAGACGCTCCAATCAAGCGGCCTCTCGATGGCTGATTTTGAGGAGGATATCGAATCCTACCTGGCAACGAAGAAGCTTCTGGAACCAAGGATTGAGATTTCAGAAGAAGATATGAAAACCTATTTTGACGAAAACAAAGAAAGCTTTGCCCAGGAGGAACAAGTATCAGCGAGCCATATTTTAGTAGAGCATGAGGAAACAGCAAAGGAAGTCATCGGGAAACTGGATGATGGCGGCGATTTTGCAGAGCTGGCGGCTGAATACTCGACCGATGAAAGCAACAAAGATGCTGGCGGAGACCTCGGCTTTTTCGGGAGGGGAGACATGGTCGAAGAATTTGAGGAAGTTGCCTTCGCACTCGAGCCTGGCAAAATCAGTGAACCCGTTAAAACGGAATATGGCTATCATGTCATCAGGGTAGCAGAAAAGCAGGAAGCCAAAGAAGCAGTTTATGAAGATGTGAAAGAAGAGGTTAGAAACACATTATTTGAAACAGAGATGCAGACTGAATACACAGCATGGCTGGAAGAGAAATTTGAAGAGTATGAGATTAAGAATTATTTAGAGGGCTGAGGGGAATTTTTAAGATGAATTTTTTAAAACGAGCGTTCTTAAGCGTGAAGGCCAGAAAAGGGAAAAGCATTCTGCAGATCTTCGTATTTACCGTGATTTGTGTATTAGTGCTGGCTGGACTATCGATCCAGACAGCCGCCGAAAAGTCGGGAGATCTTGCTCGCCAGAAGCTGGGGGCGGATGTCACCCTGCAGGCAGATATGGAAAAACTGAGAGAACAGGCGATGTCCGAGCAGCAAAGCGGAGGGGAGCGGGTACGTTTCCAGTCAGTGCCTGTCCCGCTTGATGCCGCAGAGGAACTGGCTTCTTATGACCAGATAAAAGGCTATAATTTCTACTCATCCACCACTGGGCTGGCCTCCGGTTTTGATCCGATTGAAAGTGATTCGGCTGCCTCTGACACATCTGAGGAAAGCAGTGAAGGGCAGGAGCCTGGGAGAGGCATGCCGGGCGGAATGATGCAGGGGGATGTGAGCCTGCAGGGGGTTGCATTTACAGACTCGGTTGCGGAGTTTATGGATGGAACCTCCTCGATTGTTGAAGGAACCGGAATCACTGAGGAGCATATCGGGAAAAATGTCACGCTGATTGAACAGACATTGGCGGAAGAAAACGAGCTGGGAGTTGGCGATAAGATTACCGTCACGAACCCACGTGATGAAACGGCTGAAATGGAGCTTGAAGTGATCGGAATCTATCAAACAGCTTCTGCCGGATCTGATCAGGCGATGGATTTTACAGCACTGAATCCTTATAACAAGCTGTACGTTCCATACACTGCTGCTGCAGCACTAAAGGGATCTGACTATGAAAATACAATCGATAGCGCCATCTACTACATAGATGATCCTGCCGATATGCAGAGCTTTATCGATCAGGCAAAAGCAGAGAGCAGCATCGATTTCGAAACGTTCAAGCTTGATGCCGATGACCAGCTTTATCAGCAGATGGTCGGCCCGATTGAGAATGTAGCCGGATTTTCGAAAAATATTGTGTACTTGGTGTCCATTGCCGGAGCGGTCATATTGGGTCTGATCGTTATGATGTCGATCCGTGAGCGGAAGTATGAAATGGGCGTCCTGCTGGCGATCGGGGAAAAAAGGTGGAAGCTCGCAGGCCAGTTTATGGCGGAAATTTTAGTCGTGGCTGTTTTATCGCTCGGCATTGCCACAGCGAGCGGCAATGTGGTGGCGAGCCAGCTTGGCGACCAGCTCCTGAATCAGGAATTGGCATCAGCAGAACAGACGAATACACCGGAATCCTTCAGAGGAAGGGGCATGGGCGGCTTTGGACCGGAAATGATGCAGGCTCAGGAATCAGTGGAGAGGGTAGATGAAATGAATGTCCAGGTGACGGGGGAAGATCTTGGATTCCTTGCGCTAATAGGCCTCGTGATTGCGGCATTGTCGGCATTATTGCCTTCCTTATCCGTATTGCGCCTTCAGCCAAAAGCCATTCTAAGCAAGCAGGATTAAAAGGAGATGGAAAAATGAATTCATTGCTGGAATTTAAAGATATCAGCTACTGGTATAAACACGAAAATAAAAAACACGATATCTTGAAAAATATAAATGTGAGTTTCGAAAAAGGGAATTTTTACAGTATAATCGGGCCGTCCGGATCCGGGAAAACGACATTCCTTGCTCTGGCCAGTGCCCTGGATGTTCCGAAAGGAGGAGAAGTTCTTTACGAAGGAAAGGATATCCGAAAAATCGGGCTTACGCGGTTCCGGAACAAATATGTCTCGATTGTTTTTCAATCTTATAACCTGCTTCCGTATATGACGGCTCTTCAGAATGTATTAACGGCGATGGAAATTACAGGTTCTACTGCGAAAAATAAAAAGGCGGTTGCTGTGGAGATGCTGAAGCGGGTCGGGATTTCTGAAATCCAGGCCCGGCAAAAAGTGCTTACTTTAAGCGGCGGCCAGCAGCAGCGTGTGTCCATTGCCCGGGCTTTGTGCTGTGACGCCGAGCTCATTGTGGCGGACGAACCGACCGGCAACCTGGACGAAGAGACGGCCCGGGAGATTGTCGGGCTTTTACGGGCACTGGCCCACGAAGAAGGGAAATGCGTGATCGTTGTTACCCACGATCCCGACATTGCGGGAGATTCGGATGTGGTTGTGAAGCTTTCGAAAGGGAGTATTACGGTAACAGCGAATGAACCTGAGCTTGTTTCGAATTGAAAAAAGGTGCCTTTTCCTGACGGAGAAGGCACCTTTTTTGACTTTAAAAAAGACAATGGAATGGGAAGTGGCCCATATAATCGAAGAGTGGCAATTAAATAAAGCAAAGTTGGATCGTAAAATGAAAAAGTGGCACATGAATCTTTATTCGTACAGCCCGCCCGTATACATGCTCGTCAGATTCACAATCACGTCATCCATCTGATACTTCTCCTCATTCATCACCAGCTCCCACATGAACATCTCATTCGAATAAAACCATCCTCTCGCGGTAAGGGCCGGATCGAGGTGCTCTTTGGCGAGCTTTTGCGCCTGGGCGTAGCGGATATCGACTGAAATCCGCTCGATGAAGCGTTCGCGGATTCTATACCATTTACCCTCTATCTCAGGTGAGACGCCGATTGCCTCTTTTACGACCTTCATCATGTCCCGCTCGTCCAAAGCCAGCTGCAGGAACAGCCTGACCTGATTCTTAATATTTTCATATGCCTCTTCTTTGGCCTGCGGCTTAAAGGGCATCTCTGCCACTTCGTAAAATTGGTTCATGAGATCTTCCATTAAGGTAATGAAAAGCTCATCTTTATTTTTAAAATAGACGTACGCCGTTCCGTAGCCAGTTTTTGCTTTTTTGATTACTTGGGAGATGGTTGCTTTCTGGAAGCCGCTTTCGAGAAAAACTTCTTTTCCGGCCTGGAGAAGCCTTTGGCGTGTTTTCAGGGCCTGCTGCTGCCTTGCCGGCAAATGATCTATCGGGTTCTTCATTTATTTCATTCCTTTGTTCATTTTCTGGCAACTATACTGACATTATATCATTGACATAGTGTCAATCAAACAATATAATTTTCGTAAATAATAAATATTCTGAAAGGTTGGAAATCTATGGATTTTTTTACAAGAGAGTATGCAATCGGACTGGATACTGGCAGTGACCTGTCCTACCGGGAAGAGTTTTATATAAAAGAAGACGGAATTTATCTGGATGGCAATTCACTTGGACTGCTTTCAAAGCGTGCAGAAAAGTCACTCCTTGATCTGCTGGATTCCTGGAAGCACCATGCTATTGACGGCTGGACAGAAGGGGACAATCCCTGGTTCTATCTATCTGAAAAACTAGGAAAAGAATTGGCGCCAATCGTGGGAGCAAATCCGATAGAAGTGATTGTAAGCGGTTCCACAACCGTTAACCTGCACCAGCTTGTCTCGACTTTTTATAAGCCGGAAGGAAAAAGAACGAAGATACTGGCTGATGAATTGAATTTTCCAAGTGATATTTATGCGCTGCAAAGCCAAGTCAAGCTGAAGGGCTATGATCCTGATGATCATCTTGTCCAGGTGAAAAGCGCGGATGGCCATACGCTGAGGGAAGAAGACATTGTCGCGGCGATGACAGACGAAATCGCACTGATTGTCCTGCCGGGTGTTTTATACCGAAGCGGCCAGGTACTGGATATGGAGTATCTGACTGCAGAAGCACATAAGCGCGGGATTGAGATCGGCTTTGATCTATGCCATTCGGTTGGATCCGTCCCGCATTCTCTGAGTGATTGGGATGTGGATTTCGCGTTCTGGTGCAACTATAAGCATCTGAATGGAGGACCAGGATCAACAGGCGGATTATTTGTGAACAAGCGCCATTTTGGCCAGGTCCCGGGACTTGCCGGCTGGTTCAGCTCCCGCAAGGATAAGCAGTTCGATATGGAACATGTGCTGACAGCAGCAGAGGATGCAGGCGCATATCAGATTGGAACTCCGAATATCTTTAGCATGGCACCAATTATTGGATCACTCAGCATATTTAATGAAGCTGGCCTTGAAAGAATCCGTGAAAAATCTCTTAAACTGACTGGCTATATGATTGAACTAATTCAGCATGAGCTTGACGGACACGGATTTATCCTGCGCAACCCGCTTGATGAAAAGAAGCGAGGCGGCCATATTTATCTCGAGCACCAGGAAGCAGCAAGGATCTGCAAGGCGCTGAAGGCAGAAGGAGTTATCCCGGATTTCCGTGCCCCAAACGGAATCCGTCTGGCACCGGTGGCGCTGTACAATACGTTTGAGGATGTCTGGAAAACAGTTCAAATCCTTAAAGGCATTATGGAAGAAGAAAAATACAAGCAATTCGAA
The DNA here is from genome assembly GCF_051353635.1 of Cytobacillus sp. BC1816. NCBI lineage: Bacteria > Bacillati > Bacillota > Bacilli > Caryophanales > Bacillaceae > Cytobacillus > Cytobacillus sp. BC1816. Next base: position 856,367 of record NZ_CP195611.1, read on the forward strand.
AATAAACGGGGAGTCGTAGCATGATGAAAAAAGGTTGGATCGATATTTCACAGCCGCTGACTAATAGCATTGCCCACTGGCCAGGAGATACGCCATTCAGTTATGAAACAGCTTTTACAAAAGAACAAACCGGCTCTGTCAATATTGGCAGGATTACGACCAGCCTGCATACCGGCACACATGTCGATGCGCCATTCCATTTTAATGACGAGGGCGAAAAGATCTTAGACCTGGACATCGAACTGTATATCGGGCCGGCGCGTGTGATTGATGTATCTGCCTATGAAACGGTGGATTCGGAAGTTCTGAACCGATTTGATCTCGAAGGCGTGGCACGTGTCCTGCTCAGGACCGCGCTTCCGAATAATTCGGAAGTGTTTCCGAATCGGATCCCTGAACTGACCGTGGATATGGCGGACTACCTCGGCAGTAAAGGTGTGCGTCTGCTCGGAGTAGATGTCCCATCCGTCGATGCGATCGACAGCAAAGAGATGGAAACACACCATGCTTTATATCGAAATGGCATTCATATTCTGGAAAATATCATGCTGGATGAGGTAGAAGAAGGAAATTACGAGCTAATTGCCTTGCCGCTTCCAATAAAAGAAGGAGACGGCAGCCCGGTGCGGGCGGTTATTCGGCCGATTTAAAGCGGGGTAACGGCCAAAACATCGAATTTATCGGCCAATATGGATGACCTATCGGTCAAACCAGCCTATTTAACGGCCAAATGGTCAGGTTTACCGGCCAAATAAAGATCGACTGCAACCCGCAGCAGGTTTATCGGCCAAAAAAGTAACATATCGGTCAAAGTTTTTTTATATCGGTCAATCACATAACAATATCAGTCAGATTTTCTAATATATCGGTCACTTTCCAGATATATCGGTCAGTCGCTGATGTACCGGGCCTTAGAACCAGCCCGAATCAGGAACGACAAGAACCAATTCCAAGGAGGAACCCACATGAGCAACGAAAAACACCAGGACGTAAACGCGACAACCGCTGAAAAGAGCATACATACAGATTTCACCAACAACATGACATATGGAGAATACCTGCAGCTCGACAAAATCCTATCCGCACAAAATAGGCTTTCCGGACATCATGATGAGATGCTGTTCATCGTCATCCACCAGGTGAGCGAGCTGTGGATGAAGCTGATTCTTCATGAAATGGGTGCAGCCATCGAATCGATTGAAAACAATGATTTATCCACAGCACAGAAGCGATTAGCGCGCGTTTCAAAGACGCAATCGCAGATTATTCAGGCATGGGATGTGCTGTCCACATTGACGCCGTCCGAGTATATGGAGTTCCGCGATTCACTCGGCCAGGCATCTGGCTTCCAATCCTACCAGTATCGTATGGTAGAATTTGCGTTAGGCTATAAAACTGAACATGTACTGAAAATCTACCAAAAAGATCCGGATCTGCATGCGAAGTTAAAGGAAGCGTTCGAAAAGCCAGGCCTATACGATGTAGCCATCCGGGCGCTTCACAAAGCAGGCCTGCCGGTTGATGAAGACATTCTGAACAGAGATGTAACCAGAACATACAAAGAAAATGATTCAGTCCGTGCAGCCTGGATGACGGTGTATAAAAATCCTGAAACGTACTGGGAGTTATACGAGCTTGCGGAAAAACTTGTGGATATCGAAGATTGGCTGCAGCAGTGGCGCTTCCGCCATATGAAAACGGTGGAACGGATCATCGGCTTTAAAATGGGAACAGGCGGTTCATCCGGCGTCGGCTATTTGAAAAAAGTATTGGATCAGCGCTTCTTCCCTGAACTTTGGGATATTCGCACGGAGCTGTAATCTAGGATTTAAATGGGGAATCGGGGCCCGAAAGTCTTCCTGAATCGGGCCTTTACATAAAAAAAGAGAACAGGGGGGTACTATGAGTACAAATCGAGAACAATGGTCTTCTAAATTCGGCTTTATCATGTCTTCTGCCGGTGCTGCGATTGGCCTGGGGGCGATCTGGAAGTTCCCGTATGTAGCCGGAACGAGCGGCGGGGGCGCCTTTTTGCTGATGTTTATCGCATTTACGATTTTGATTGGTCTTCCGATGCTCATTTCAGAATTTATTATCGGGCGCGGGGCACAGAAAGAAGCGGTGTCTGCCTATTATAAACTGGCGCCCAACAGTCCGTGGACCGTTACCGGCAAGCTTGGCGTTGTTGGCTGCTTCCTGCTGCTTAGTTTTTATTCGGTTGTTGGGGGCTGGGTGCTGATTTATACAGTCCTGTCGATTGGCGGCCAAATCATCACGCCTGGTGCAGCCTATCCGGAACTGTTTGGCATGATCACATCCACGCCAAGCTGGACTCTTATAGGGCTGGCAGTTTTTCTGCTTATTAACATTGTGGTCATCACATTCGGAATCCAAAATGGGATCGAAGCTGCAAGCAAATATATGATGCCGCTATTATTTATCTTTTTTATTGTGCTTGTGGTGCGCGCACTGACACTGGATGGAGCGATGGAAGGAGTCAAGTTCTTCCTGAATCCGGACTTCAGCAAAATCACAGCGGAATCGGCCCTTTATGCATTGGGACAGTCATTCTTTGCACTGGCTGTCGGCTTCTCATGTATGGTCACTTACAGCTCGTATCTGGACAAAAAAGTCAGCATCCCAAATTCAGCGGGCTCTGTTGTCATCATGAACATTATTATCTCTGTTTTGGCCGGATTGGCGATTTTCCCGGTTGTGTTTGCATTCGGATTTGAACCGGCGGAAGGCCCGGGTCTGCTGTTCATGGTCCTGCCGGCCGTCTTTTCACAGATCCCATTAGGGGAAGTGTTCCTGGCGATCTTCCTGCTGCTTTTCTTATTTGCCACCTTGACGTCATCGTTCAGCATGCTGGAAATCATCGTCTCTGCATTCATCGAAAACGGAAAGCATTCCCGGAAAAAAATCTCCTGGATCTCCGGCATTGTCATGTTCGCCGCCGGGATTCCTGCTGCTCTGTCGTTCAGCCTGCTGGGGGATTTCACCATTTTCGGGAAAAATATATTTGATGCAACCGACTACCTGGTCAGCAACATCCTGCTTCCTCTAGGCTGCCTGCTGATTGCCCTGTTTATTTCTTTAAGAATGGATAAAGAGCTTGTAAAAGAGGAATTTATGCTCGGCAGCAATGTTTCGCCAGCCATGTACACAGCCTGGAGCATCCTGATGAAAGTATTGGTTCCTGCTACGATTGTTGTTGTGTTTATAAGTATATCGGGAATTTTTTGAAAAAAGCGCCATCCCGGCGCTTTTTTACTTGTTAGAGCACAGGATTCACTAAAAAAATCAATTTCGAGGTTTATGGGCAAAATAGAAAGGGTATTAAGTGATAGGGGTTTGGAAGGATGAGGATGATATCTTCAATATTTAAGTTCAAGAGAAGGATTTTTCGTGATAGAAACGAAAGTGTATAATATATAAACCAAGGGGCGGGTGCTTAAAATGGAAGCAGCTTACAAAGAAACCAAGGATATAGCAGGATTTATTGTCGCAAATCGTGAGAATTTTCAGCGAAAATTATTATCCGAGGCTGTGAATGTGGCCTCCAAGATCAATGAAATCCTCCAAAGAGGCAATATCGATCTTTTAAAAAATGCCGAGATATTGGCTTTATATGTGGCTGAAAACAAAGAAGAAGAGCTGATTGCTTTTGCCAGACAGGAAGGCGTTGCCTGGGCGGAGCATTCCCTGACGCTTTCATTTAAGCTGGAATGGGTACAGGCCATCCGACGCACTCTGTGGTACTTTTTATATCAGTTTGACAAAGTCAAAGGGCAGCAGACCGTAGGTGATGAATTTTATAATATGGAAAAGGAAGTCAATGATCATGTTGACCAATTTTTGAATAACTTCTTCATCAGCTATTCTGATTATAAAGATGAAATGCTTAAATCACAGCGCAAACTGGTTGAGCATTTGTCGGTGCCGATTATTCCGATCAGCACTTCTGTTGCTGTACTGCCGCTGATTGGCATGATTGATTCTTACCGAATTCAGACGATTGAAGAGAAAGTTCTGATGGATATCTCATCCATTAAAATCCAAACTTTAATTATGGACCTTTCCGGAATAGCCGATATGGAAATTGACGTTATTGTTCACTTTAAAAAGATCCTGAGCGGCATCAAAATGATGGGATGCGATGCAGTCCTTACAGGCCTGCGTGCTGAACTTGTCCGTAAAATGATCCACGCCGGTGTAACATTCGAGAGCCAGGCAGAAACAAAGGGAACATTGCAGCAGACCTTACGGGAATATTTAGTGATCGAACCGAATTAAGAACAGATATTTACGTGCCTGTCGCTGTCCTTTTTGGATGGTGGCAGGCCTTTTTTCAGCAAAGGAGATCAGCATGAAAAATTTTGATGAAATGCTCAACATTCATACAAACGGTGACCAAAAAGGTTTCCATAAATCATTCCATTACCACCGCTACGAGCCCACTCCATATCAGGGCCTGGAAAAACTGTTCAGCGAATACGGGCTAAGAAGCAGTGATCGCCTGGTGGATTTCGGCTGCGGCAAAGGCCGACTGCCATTTTATATTCACTATACATTTCGGGCATCTGCTGCCGGCGTCGAGATGAGTGAAACCTTTTACCGTGAGGCACTGGAAAATCTGCAGACTTACCAAGGGGAAAAAGACAGAATCAGCTTTCAGTGCATCCTGGCTCAGGAGTATGAAATAACACCGCAGGACAGCCATTTTTACTTTTTCAATCCGTTTTCGGTGCAGATTTTTATAAAAGTCGTCAACAGCATCCTGCTCTCAGCGGAAGAGAACCCGCGCAAAATGGACATCATCTTATATTACCCTTCAGAAGATTATATTTTTTATCTGGAAAACAGTACCCCATTTGAGCTGATAAAAGAGGTGGTCCTCCAGGGCAACGAAAGTGAGCGTTTTTTGGTCTATCGGTTTAATCAAACGTTTGATTGAAACCCCTCCAGCCATATTGTGTGGGGCATTCCTTTTATCGAACAGGCCTTGATTCCGGTTCTCTTTCATATTCACGGCTCGGTTTAAAGAGGAGACCTAGATTGATCAATCCGGCAATTCCCACTAAACCATAGACTACTCTTGATAAAACTGCATCCTGTCCTCCGAATAAGCTGGCAACTAAATCAAATTGGAAAAACCCAATCAGCCCCCAATTGATGGCTCCAATGATTGTCAGTACAAGTGCAATGCGCTGGAAACCGTTCATGTTCATATCCTCTCCTCGTGTTAATTAATTTACCAGGGTGCTGCATCGGGACAAACCGTCCCAGCCATAGTACCGATGCTTTTCCTGCTGTCTATTAGAAGATTACCCGGATATTGGGGGGGCAAACAATTTTCAGAGAGTTGGAGATGAAAAAAATATGAAAAGGGTGCCCATTTCAGGGCACCCTTTTACATGTCTAGCTCCGGGGCCTCCCCTCTCGGAGGTGTCGGGGATGGACAGGAGCTTGCGCTTTTCTGCTTACTTCGCACTCAAACGTCTAATACGCTCATCCAAATCAGGATGGGTCGAGAACAGCGAAGCTTTGCTTCTGTTATTAATTTTTAAAGTGGAGATTGCTGTCTGTTCTTCACCCTTAATGCGGCTGGAGTAGGCCTTCAGCATCTGCAGGGCATGTGTCATTTTGTCCTTGCCTGCCAGATCTGCACCTCCGCGGTCGGCGTGGAACTCGCGGTGGCGGGAGTAGGCGAAGACCACAAGGCTTCCAAGGATTGAAAAGGCGATTTGGAACACGATTACAGCTATAAAGTGTACTATCGGCGCCATTTCTTCTCTGACAAATCGGGATGCCACCCAGGCTGCAATTCGTGCAAGGAAGACAACGAATGTGTTGACAACCCCCTGAAGAAGGGTCATGGTGACCATGTCTCCGTTCGCGATGTGTGCCACTTCATGGGCGATGACGCCTTCAATGGCATCGTCATCCATTTCCTGCAGCAATCCAGTTGAAACCGCCACAAGAGAGCGTTTCTTCGAAGGACCGGTTGCAAAAGCGTTCACTTCAGGGGAATGGTAGATTCCCACTTCAGGCATATGTGTTAAACCTGCTGCTCTTGATAGGCGATGAACTTTTTCCACGATGTCACGTTCGGCTGCTGAAAGGGAACTATTTGAATCCAGCACCTGGACATTCATCATTCTCTTGGCCATCCAGCGGGACATCCAAAGGGAAATGAAGGAGCCAGTGAAACCAATCACGGCACTAACCACAAGCAATGAGCCAAAATTAATACCGCCTTGGGCATTGATGTAATTACCTCCGCCAATCAGCGAGAAAATAATACTGATCGTCAATAGAACCAGCACGTTCGTCAATAAAAAGTAAAATATACGTTTACCCATTTCCTCACCCTTTAATCTATTTTGAGTTCATATGAACTTGTCATCTGACTATATAATATAATTTTTCAATTGAAATGACAAGTAAAAACTAGACGGTAAGGAAATAGACGTTGACTGTTATCCTTGAAACTATTAGGATGAAAGCATCGAAAAGAGAACGCAGGGGCTGATTATCTTGGAATTATTCCAGCTATCGAGGAAAAGCATGGCTGATTTCCTTCTGTCGCTGAAGGGGGAAGGGGGGCATTCGCCCAAACAAATCCTTCAGCAGGCATGGGCGGCCGCTCATGAAAAGAATGGAATATCAACGGAAGCTTTTCTGGATACCAAAATGCCGGCTATATTTGAAAAATTGCTGCGGGCAGATTTGCAGAAAATCGGCTTTTCCATCAATGAAATCGTCGCACTGGGAAACCAGATCGAATTTACCCATCTATCTTCGACTGCCGTGCAAAATTGGGTAAAGCGGGATGTGAAGGACCTGATTGGCAGTCCGCAGCTCGGCAAGAAATATTCGGCCGACCAGGCTGCCATGCTTTTTATCGTGGAGGATCTGAAAGCGACGCTTGATTTCGATTCGATCCGTAAAATTCTTGCTCTCCTTTTTAATGATCTGGATGACCGCTCAGACGACCTGATTGAGCCGATCCCTTTTTATGCTGCATACGCGGCCATTTTTGAAAAAGCCCATCATCACAATAGTACCGAAAAAAGCATGTACGATCAGACAGAACAATGCATTAAAAAAGAGGCATTGAAAACATTGGAGAGTTTTCAGGATTTTACTGATCAGCAGAAAGACATCGTTTCCAATATTCTTGTAACGGCTTCACTGACTGTTTTATCGGCCTATTACAAGTCGCTGACAAAGAAATATGTAACAGCTACCTTATTTTTAAATGGGTAAGCCAGGAAAGCATCGCCACTAGAGGGCGATGTTTTTTTATGCTCTTGTTTTATACAGTGATAATGATTATCATTGTTGATAGAATGAAACAGGAGTGTTAGAGATGAATACAGATTGCTTTGGATTAGAAGACCTGATATTCAGGCTGAGAAAAATAGAATACATAAAAGAAGAAATGCAGTGGCAGCTGGAGCATCAGTTTACCAATCAGCATATATTGCTCGCCGTTGTGAACGGAACGGGAGAATTTAACGATTGAAAAGGACCGCTTTCGGTTTAAGGAGAATAAGGGATATTGGATTTCGCCGGAGTTCACTTTTGAAATGACAGCAGATTCTCCGGGAGCCTTTGAACTGTATTTATTCCGTTTCGGTATCTTCCTCGACAGCGGTACAGGCGGGCTTAAAATCGATAAAAATGCCTTCCCTTCTAAAAAGGAAATCCCTTTTTATCCATCAGGAACGCTGATCTCAATCTGTGACCGCATGCATTGAGATTTGTGCTGAACCCATAATGACCAGGAGCCTTAACGGAAAATGCCGTTAAGGCTTTTTTCATGTACACTGAAAATAGCACATTGACCGTGTGGTGCACCCCACAGTTTAAGATATAAGGGAGGAAGCGATGTACAAGATTAGCGATTTTGCGGAAATGACCGGGTTAACGAAGGAAACATTGCGATACTACGCGGAAGTGAAGCTGCTGGAGCCCGCTTTTATTGACCCTGCTAATCATTACCGGTATTACGATGACGGCAGCTACTTTTTGGCTATCCTTTTACTAAAGCTAAGAAGATTAGGCTTCACCATTCAGGAAATGATTTCCGTGATGGAGGATGAATCATTCGCCAATCTGGAAGCATTGCTGATGCAAAAAAGAAAGCTGATCAAGAAGCAGGTGGAGGAGCTTCAAGGTCAAATGGAAGAAATCGATGCCTTTTTGGAATCGGGGAAGGAGGAAGAATCGTGATTCAATGGAAAGAAGAAATCATGATTGAAAGAAATATTGAAAAGGTGTGGAGCTTGTTTTCCGACCAGCACATAAAGAAAATCATGCCTAAGGTCGAAGGGCATACCCTGATCGAAAAAAGAGAAAATGAAGCAGGGGCAAAGCACAGGCAAACCTACAGAGAAGGCAAGCGCCTGGAGACCTATATTGTCGAAACACTGGCTTATGAGGATTCAGAGGTTAAAAAGCATAAGCAGATCCATTTTGTATTGGGAAAGGCCTTTGAAATCACCCTCGGATTTACGCTGATTAAAATCGATGACTCCCTCACCAGGTTTATTTATGAAGGGGAAAATAAAGGGGTCAACTTCGTTGGAAGGGCCATGCTGAAGCTTGGCGGCGACAAAAACAACCTGAAAGTGGTTGAGGAATTTTTGCAGAAGGTTCGCGAAGAAGCATTCAAGCTATAATAAAAAACATCGCCGGTTATACCAGCGATGTTTTATCTATTAAACTTCCCGCCTCATCGCCTTCAGCACATCGACTTGTGTGGCTCTCTTGGCCGGACGCCAGCCGGAGAAGATGGTGACAGTCAGACAAATCGCCACACTGATCAGAGTAAGGGACCATGGAATATAGGAAAGCATGAGGCCCTCAGGCGGGGCTTCCTCAAATACCCTTTCCAGCACGAGCGGAAGGGCCAGGTTGACCGCATAGCTTATTCCATAAGCAACAATCGTGCCAAACAGGGCTCCAAGCAGTCCGATATAGCTGCTTTCAAGGACAAAGATCCGCTTAATCGTTTTCGGATGGGCACCGATCGCTTTCATGATGCCGATATCAGGGGCGCGCTCCGTAACAGCCATCGTCATCGTATTATAAATGCCGATGGAGGCAATGATCAAAGCAATGGTTCCTATGAAGAGAAGGCCGATTTTTAGAATCGTAAAAACCATATTGATCTGCTTCATCTCGTTCACGATAGAATAAACCATATAATTGCCGTCTTTCAATTGGTCATTGATGCCTGTGACAGCCTCAACATCTTTAGCGTAAAGGCTGACCCTATCGTAAATTCGGCCGGTATCCCCGGAAGCTCCTTCCACTTGCTCCGGACTGCCGCCAGGTGTACCGGTGAATGCTTCCACTTCCTTAAAGATATCTTCGGAAATGAAGACCGTGCGGATCTGCATCCATTCTTTAGAAGGCTTTTTCGTAACCCCGGTTATGGTCAGGGGAATGGACTTCTTGATCTCTTTGCCATCCTCCATTTTGATAACTTCCATTTCAATTGTCTTTCCGACTAACGCACCCTTGTAGGCGTATTCTTCTTTTATTGAACCATCTTCATTAAAGGCGTTTTCTCCTTCTTTCGGCTCCAGAGACAGACCATCCGCAAAGGAGGAGCCAACCACCACTTCATTCTCTTTTTCTGGGAGTCTTCCTTCAGACAGCTCGAATCCTGCTTTCACTTCTTCCGGAAAATAGGCTGAAACGGCTTCTGATTGAGCGGTATAATCCTCAGTTTTAAAGATCGGGCTTTGCTGCAGAGATTGCCTGCGGGTGACTGCTTTTACCCCTGTGATTTCTCGAAAATGTTGGATATCTTCATCTTTGATGCCCTGGAAATTCCCTTCACCCGCTTCTTTGCCGTGAACCTGGATTTCCGTTACGAGGCTGTCTTCCATTACATCCTGGATGATCGATTTATGAAGCCCGAATCCGACTGATGCCAGCACAATCAGAAAGGTACATCCAATCGCTGTGGCTAAAATCGTCATAAACAGCCTTGTTTTATTCTTTTTCATATTTTGCCTTACAAATCTGAATTGATCTTTTAAATTCATGCCAATACACCCTCCATAACCCTTCCATCTGTGATTTCAATTGTCTTATGGCCGATGGCTGCCACTTTTTCGTCGTGCGTAATAATCAGAAACGTAATGCCCAGATCACGGTTCAGCTCTTGAATAAACTGCAGCAGCTCGTTTTCTGTTTCGCTGTCCAGGCTTCCTGTCGGTTCATCAGCGAGAATGAGGGGAGGATTCACGACAAGCGCCCGGGCGATGCTGACGCGCTGCTGCTGTCCGCCGGAAAGCTCACTTGGATAATGATCTTTATATTCGATAAGGCCTACCCGCTTTAACGTCTCTTCCGTCTTCTGCTGTCTTTCCTTTTCAGTCATCCCTTTGAGAATGAGAGGGAGCTCAACATTTTGGTAAGCTGTCATGCTCGGAATCAGCTGAAAACTCTGGAAAATGAATCCGAGATACGCCAGGCGGAAATCAGCGAATTTGCCTTCGTTATAGTCACTGACCTTTTCACCATGAATCCAGACCTCTCCATGCTTTGGCTTAATAAAACCGCTGATGATATTCAAAAGCGTTGACTTCCCGGATCCGCTCCTGCCCACAATCGTGACAATCTCGCCTTTTTCCACCGAAAAAGAAACATCCTCCAATACAGGAATAACCGTCTTCTTTTCTTTTTTGCCAATCTCAAAAGCATGGCTTAATTCTCTAACTTCAATCACACAATAACCTTCCTTCTAAAAAAGTGTCTGCAATCTAGACGTACGAAACAGCACTTTCGGCTTCAAAAAAATATAAAATAATTTTTGGTGACAGGCGCCGCCCAATTTGTCGAATCATTTTCGTGTGGTTTGAATATTTTGAATTTTAAAAGAGATAGGGCTAATATGAGTAGTAGTGACACTGTAAAAAAGGAGGAAATGCTATTGGAGCAGACACTTATTAAAGCCGATGATTATGTAACACTATGGGGAATTATTGTGGTGTGGGCATCGGCAAGCATCTATCTGGAGCAGCGATACAGCTGGGCAGCAAAAATTTCAGGGGCGATTGTTGCCCTGATTGGCGCCATTATTCTATCCAATACCGGCATTATTCCGACAGCATCGCCTGTATATGATGCAGTCTGGACTTTTATCATTCCGCTTGCGATCCCATTGCTTCTTTTCCATGTGAAGATTAAAAGAATCTGGCAGGAAAGCGGCCGGCTGCTGATTATCTTTCTGGTCAGCTCCATCGGGACAGTGGCAGGGGTAATCATCAGCTTCTTCTTGCTGAAAGATCATATACCTGTCCTTGATAAACTGGGCGCGATGCTCACCGCGTCCTATATTGGCGGCGGGGTAAACTTCGCGGCCATGGCGGCAAAGTTCGAGACGCCAGGAGAAATGGTATCAGCAGCAGTTGTCGCCGATAATTTAATGATGGCCATTTACTTCGTCGCTCTTATGACGGTACCGGCCATTGGCTTTTTTCGGCGCCGGTTTAAAACGCCGCATGTTGATCAGGTGGAAAGCGGTAGTATAGGAGAAGAGGGGAAGACACTTGCAGAGAGCTTTTGGAAGCGAAAGGACATCTCCTTAAAGGATATCGCGTTATCCGTCGGAACAGCCTTTTTGCTGGTGGTTGTTTCGTTTAAAGTCGCTGAATTCCTGGACGCAGCCATTCCTTCGGGGGATGACGTTTCTTTTTTTATCAATCTCGTAAACGGGCTGTTTGGCGACAAGTATTTGATGCTGACCACTCTGACGTTCCTGGTTTTGGCCATGTTTCCGAGATACTTCGAGTCTATTAACGGAAGCCAGGAAATCGGCACATTCCTGATATACCTGTTCTTTGTCGTGATCGGCATCCCGGCATCGATCCCGCTGATTATCGAAAATGCCCCTCTGCTGCTGGTGTTTGTGTTCATTATCGTCGTAGTGAACCTGACCGTATCTTTAACAGCAGGCAAACTATTAAAATATGACCTCGAAGAAATCCTTTTGGCAAGCAATGCCAATGTCGGCGGCCCGACCACCGCTGCCGCCATGGCCATCGCCAAAGGCTGGAAGGATCTGATCGGGCCGATACTCGTTGTCGGAACACTAGGCTATATCATCGGGAACTACGTCGGAACCGCGCTAGGACTGTGGTTTTCCGGGTTTATGTAAACGTGGAGCTGCGCCCGCAATGGATTTTTTGCGGGCTTGTCCTTTTGCATGCCCTTCACATCGGTTAACATCTCTAGTATAGCGGTCAATTAAAAATTAAAATCGGTCATAATTTCACTTTTATCGTCAGCTTCTTATTATATCGGTCAGCCGCTGATATTCCAGACTCCAGCTCCTCATTCTCCCAAATTCCATCCTTCTTCAAGAAAAATCCAAAGATATTTTTCCTGATTTGTACTATAATAATAGCTGGTTTATTTTTAGAGAAACGAAATAATAGAAAGCGGTGTTGATACCTTGGATAAACGGTTTGGTACCGTAACGATATTTTCTTCTGTTCAATGGCTATTTTTTATTTTTGCAAATACTGTGATGGTCCCGATTTCGGTTGGAACAGTCTTCGGGCTGCCGGGGGAAACGATTGCATTGATGCTGAGAGCCTCGCTTATCTTTACGGGGCTGGCAACCATTTTTCAAGGCTGGAAAGGGCATCGCTATCCGCTCATGGAAGGCCATTCCGGCTTGCTGTGGGGAGTCATCCTAAACCTTGGCCTGTCGGCATCGTCCCTTGGCATGAGCTATACGGAAATCGGGGGCGGAATTGCGACAGGCGTCCTGCTCGCTTCGGCTGTTACCCTAATTCTAGCAGCCTTCAACGGCATCTCACTGCTAAAATCAATATTCAGCCCTATGGTGATGTCCGTTTACCTGTTCCTATTAACCTTCCAGCTGATTTTTATCTTTTTTAAAGGCATGATGAAGGTTAGTGAACAGGGCACCATTGATGTTCCCATCACCCTTTATTCCTTTGCACTCGTCATTTTTGTGAGTTTATTAAAATTAAAAGGGAACGCCGTCATCAGCAATTTTTCTATTTTAATAGGGTTGCTGGCAGGATGGATCGGCTATGATCTCCTGTTTGCCGGTCAAGCAATGCAGGGGACAGCGTCCGGAGAGTTAAGCTTTACGCTGTTTCCGCTGGGACAGCCTAACCTCGAAATCGGAATTGTAGCCGTCGCCTTTTTTGCCAGTCTGATGAACCTGAGCAACACAGTCGCTTCCATCAGCTCCAGTGACCGCTTATTTAAAAAAGAATCCGGGAAACGCGAGTACCGCGGATCGATTTTTATCACCGCAGTATTTACAGTGATGGGAAGCGGGTTTGGCCTCGTGCCGTATACTCCATTCACCTCATCGATCGGATTTCTGCAAAGCACGAGGATATTGATGAGAACACCATTCTTCATTGGAGGCGCGCTCCTGACGGTCATTGGCCTGATCCCGCACCTGGGTTCATGGCTTGCCGGCATGCCGGTAACAGTCGGAAACGCCGTGCTGTTTGTCGCGTACCTGCAGCTGTTCGGGACTGCTTTCAACAGCTTAAGCGGAAAAGTGTTCAACTCAGACACAATCTTCCGTTTAGCCGCACCCGTTCTAATCGGCATCAGTTTAATGAATACACCTGCTGCGGTATTCGCGGAATTGCCGGTTTTGATTCAGCCATTCCTATCCAACGGGCTTTTGATGGGCGTCCTGATCTCCATTCTTCTTGAAAAAATGGTGAACTGGTCTGCGTTCGAACAGCTGGAGTTAAAGAATAATTAGAAAAATCCCCTGTGAAGGGGATTTTTTAATAGATGGATGATGCATCGGCAGGCAGGGTTCGGACATGCTTTAAAAATGCAGTTACACGCTTATCATCTTCAAATGGGTACTCGAAGCCAAGTTTTTCTGCGACCTCGACGGCTGTATTTCTGAAAAGGGAGCACATTGTGAAGAGGGCTTCCCATATGTGATTAAAATCGGCGTCTGAATAGGTGGATTTGAACTGCTCCCATACCTTGGCAGGAAGAAAATCGGGCAGATACTTGCCTGCTTTGCCTGAGCTTTTTGTAAAATCGTCTGTGATGCCGACCTTCCATTCCAGCATTGTAATCATCACATGGCGGTTAATCTGCTCATGCATAAACATTGCGTAAGTAAGCTCCCTGCGCCAAATCCCTTTGCTGATATTCATCGTGATCCACCAAAATTCATTACAGAGATCCGCAAATTCCTGCGCACTCGGTTTCTTGATAAGATAATCCCGATCACTGGCTGGCGGCAGGTACCCAATCAGCCCATCCTTATCAAGAAGCAGCACACTCAGACTGTCGGGCTCCAGCAGTTCATCTATCTTTTCAGCCGGAATCAAAGTCAGATCAATCCGGTTCCCGTCCATAAACTGCATCAGATAAGGGAAGCGTCCATGCCCATCGGCAGGCGGCAGCACCTTCTCCTCCGGCATCTGCATCATAACCCGCTCACCAAAGACATTCACCCAGCTATGATCACAGGTAAAGGACTCCATTTCCCTAACTACGTACACAATATCGTAATCCTGAAAAATATCCTTCCTCACATTCGGATTCGCGCGCGAACCATTCAGAATAACTGCGCGCACCCGCTCATCTTCCCGGGCTGTTGATACAATCAGATTCATCATCTCGGTTTCGGTTCTTGACTTCATGTGGCCTCCTGGATTGTTTGGTTATACTATTAAGATACTTTTTTTAGGGGGGAATTCCTGCTATTTTTATTATAAACCCGAAAAAGGGCAACTGAGTTGGAGGGAAGTGCTTTAATATTTCTGCTGTATCCCTTATTTGGTCGTTAATAGCACGGATTACCGATTATTCTTTAAGAATGGATCTCCCTTTTCGTTGTTATACCTTGAGATTAAATAATTTGAAGCCTTCATGAAGCCGAAAAAGGCACCAGAGCCAGAAAAATGGTCGCCATGAAGCCTTCATGAAGCCGAAAAAGAAACCAGAGCCAGAAAAACGGTCGCCATAAAACCTCCATAAACAAAAAGAACCAGGCGCCTTTCCAAGCACCCGATCCCCCTTCCAATTAAGAATGCACCAACTTTACCTGCTGCTTCAAAATCTTCCCGCTTGCATTCCGCGGCAGTTCATCCACAAAGGAATAAATCCGCGGACATTTAAACTCAGCCAGATGTTCAGCGGCAAATGCGCGCAATTCCTCCTCTGAAGCATCTCCCTTAAGCACGACAACAGCCTTAACGGTTTCGCCCCAATCTTCATGCGGCACACCGACCACACAGGATTCCAAAACCGCGTCATGCTTTGCGAGTACTTCTTCGACTTCACGCGGATAAATGTTGACGCCGCCCGAAATGATGACATCCTTTTTGCGGTCGACGATGTAAAAGTAGCCATCCTCATCCCGATAGGCAATGTCGCCAGTATAGAGCCAGCCATCCTTTATCGCGGCATTCGTTTCTTCCAGGTTATTGTCATACTCCAGCATGAGGCTGTCACCTGTCAGGAGAATCTCGCCATATTCATTCGGATCCGTATCAGTGCCATCCGGCCGGACGACCCGGATTTCCATATTAACAGTCGGATTTTTGCCGATGCTTCCGGCCTTGTCCAGATGCTCCTCCGGATATAGCAAAATTCCATTCGGGCCCGCTTCCGTCAGCCCGTAAACCTGATAGAAATTTTCATTCTGGAATGCTTTTTTCACATGGTGATAGGAGGCCAGTGCCAGCGGACCGCCGCCATACGCAAAAACACGCATGCTCGATAAATCATAAGAAGCTAAATCCGGATCCTTGGCCGCAAGCAAATAGGCGACTGGTGCCGCAAATGAGAAGGTCGTCTTTTCCTGCTGAATCCAGTTCAGGAATCCTTTTGGTGTAAAGTCGCTGATCACATGGGTTGCTCCGCAATAAAATCCGCTCATGAAAAATGTATTTAGTGGAGCAGAGTGGGAGAGCGGCATCAGGGTAAGCATGGAATCTCGATGGGTCAAGCTGAAATTAACCGAAACCGCGGCGGCAATCGCAAGAATGCGTTCATGGTTAAACACAACTCCCTTTGGCATACCGGTTGTTCCGGATGTAAAAAGAATCTCGCAGACATCCCGCGAATCAATCGGCACATGTAGATTGCCTTCAGAAAATTGAGCTGAAGCCCCAACAATATCCTGAATCGAAAAATAGTAATTCAAATTTTCTTTTAACGAGGTCACCGTTTCAGCAAGCTCATCCTCATACAGAATCCCTGCAGCGCTCGCATTTTGAAAAATAGCCCCCAATTCCTTCGGTGTCAGACGGATATTTATCGGCATCGGAATGGCGCCGATCTTCATGCAGGCAAAAAAAGCAAAAAAGAAGTGTTCATTATTGCGCGACATCACTGCAATCCGGTCGCCGTGTCGGACCCCTTCATCCTGAAGATATCTTGCGAGCCTGTTGCATGTGCGGTTCATGTCACCGTATGTAAGGCGGTTCGACGCCGTAATAAAGGCGTCCTTTTCAGGAAACTTCCTTGCGTTTCTCTCCAATACTCCGTGAATCGTTGTTCCCACTCAGCTCAGCCCCTTTTAAAATGAATTTTATGTTTTCACCCGGCTGTTTTCATACTTTTCTTTGTAAGTCAGAATGTCTTCCCGCAGCATTTGCAGCTGCATAATCTGCTCTTCAATTTCCTTTAGCTTGCTGTCAGCGAAGGCAATAATCCTGCTTTTTTCCGCTTCACCTTCCGGATTTGATTCATAAAGACCAATCATCTCCTTGATTTCCTGAAGGCTGAAGCCGAGCTTTTTTCCGCGCAGAATCATCTTCAGGCGGCGGCGCTCACGATTCGTATAGGTGCGCTGCTTGGTCAGGCTGTCCCGATTTTCCGAAAACAGCATTCCAATTTCCTCGTAATAGCGGATCGTCCTGGAGCTGATGTCAAACATCGTCGCGAGCTCGCTGATGGTAAAAACTTTTTCTTCTGTCATTATGCATCCTCCTAGTTGACGTAAACGTTAACATAGTTTTATAATAATTCTGAAAATTAGTATTTGTCAATTAAAAAAAGGAGTGATTTTTCCATGACGATAACTTCCCAGGACCAAAAGGTAAGAGGAAAGAATTCATACACATTTGATGAGTTTTTAGAGAAGCGCAGCAGTCTGAATTGGTATAAGAATGATCCAATTTTGCAAAAGGCCTTAAAGAAATATGCAGGCGCGAAATATGAACAGATACATAATGAACTGCAGCATTTTTCTTCTGCTGTTTCTTCCAGATGGAACCCCCTTGCAGAAAGAGCGGCAAGGCCGGAAGCCCGTCCGTCTATGCTTCATTTTGATGCCTTCAATCACCGCATTGACCGTGTCGTCCGTCCAATGGAAACGCATCAGCTGGAAAAAGAAGTGTTCGGTGCAGGTCTCTTTTCAAGCAAAATGCCAGCCTGGGAAAGTTTTGCAAAGCGGATGCTGATTCATCAGCTGGGGGAAGCAGGTGTCGCCTGCCCGCTGACATGCACGATTGGATTAATTGCACTCCTTGAACAATATCCGAATGAAGATATTCCAGAGCTGGAGCAAATTTTACAGCATACGAAAGAGGGGCTGGAGGGGGACTTTGCGATTGGTGCCCAATTCATGACAGAAATCCAGGGAGGATCGGATTTGCCGGCCAATGTGCTTGAAGCTGTTCCAGATGGAAAATACTATCGCCTCTTCGGCAATAAATTTTTCTGTTCGGTTGCCCATGCCGACTATTCGGTGGTCACGGCGAAAATTTCAGGCACTGATAAAGTATCGACATTCATCGTTCCTTCCTGGCTTTCGGGAGATAAAGATAAAGAAAAACGCAATGGGTATGAAATCAACCGGATCAAGTGGAAAATGGGCACGGCCGAGCTGCCGACAGGGGAATTTCAGTATAATGGGGCTCTTGCTTACCCGGTTGGGCCGGCAGGAAAAGGGGTGGCCGTTGCAGCTGGCATCGTCCTAACACTATCCCGCCTTGAAATTGGCATTGCCTGCGCAGGATTCATGCTCCGAGCAGCACGTGAAGCCAGTCTCTATGGCAACTTCCGGACTGTTTTTGGCAAAAAGGTAAAAGATTACCCGCTATCAGTGAGAACACTGAAGAAAATTGAAGATGCCGCACACCGCACAACGGCAGGAGCTTTTAAAATCTATCATCAATTCCTGTTTCTTGATCAGCCGCTGAATGCGGGTATTCCGGTTGATCAGCCAATTGAACTGAGAAAGCAGCTGTTTAACCTTAGGGAGCTTGTGCTTCTGCAGAAAATCTGTGCAACAAACGAAGGAGCAGAGGTGCTGCGCGATGCCATCTCCGTCTTTGCTGGCCATGGTGTCATGGAGGAATTCTCTTCACTGCCGCGCATTTTCCGCGATATTGTCGTCAATGAACAGTGGGAAGGCCCGCGCAATTTGCTGCTGACGCAAATATACCGCGATATTCAGAGAGTGACAGACTGGTATCCGCCAGCTGATTTTGTAGCGAATGTGCTTGAAGGAGCTTCACAGGAAACGATTGATCGATTTGCCGAGCAGCTGACAGATCTGCTGCAGCGTCCGGTGTGCGGGGAAGTCAGTGAAGCCTCCATGGAAGCGGCTGAAGAGTGGGATGTGTTTTGTGATTCCTTTTTTAAAGCGTATCAGAAAATTGCGCTGGAAGAATTGCAGTAAAAAGAGATGCCTGGCGGAAGCACGCCAGGCTATTTTAATCACAGAACCGTGAAGATTTACAAAAAAAATAAATAAATCCTTTAAAAATCTCAATATAACTTCGAAATTTAACTTTTCCGTGAAACCGGTTAATGCTTAATCCGATAGATAATCGATGCCAGGAAATTAGCCAGAAAAAAGACCGGGTTTCCCTGAATGTTCTCATGTAGAACCAGCTCCCCTGCTCTCATATTGTCATACATTTTTCCATGTGTTTTCCCCTTTGCTTTATTTTGGGCTTCTTCTTTTTTTAAAGCGATTAAAAAGCGGTATTGCATCGGCAGGATCAGAAGAGATAGTAATACATATAGTCCGAGTATTCCCCAAAAAATGTTTAAAAGCATCATGTCCCCTCCTAGTTAATTCCATTTTACACCAAATCATTGGTGTTTGAATTAGAACATATGTTCTTTAATGATGCATAAAACCGCAGCTTCCAAAATAAGATGAAGTATCATCCAAGAAAAGGGGCGATCCACACATGATTACAAAAGAGATGCTGGTCCGTTTTGATGAGCTGAACCGCAGGAAAAAGGATTTGGAAGCCGAACTCGATAAACTCAAAGATATGTTCCACCAGTATTTCGATACAGCAGTGGGACAGAATGAAAAAGGAGAAGTGAAGATTGACAGCTATAAATTGCAGAGGCAGATTAGAAGGACAGAAAAATTCGACCCCGCTCCGACTGTCAGCAAACTGGAGGAGCTGAATCTTCTCGACCTGATTCAAAAGCGGCCTGACGAAGGGAAAATAAAATCTGCTGTGGATCTGGGATTGATTAAGGAGGCGGATCTGGAAGGATGCAGAATTTCCAAGACAACCGCAGCTCTCCTGATTAAAAAGCTGGATTAATTTTTTTATCAAAAGTGTTTGACCTTCACGCTGCGTAAAGGTGTATCGTAATAAACAGAAAGTACTTTCTAGATTTTTCAATGTCTAGCTGCAGTGCCTAGCCCCTCGGGGTCATAAGCCAAATCACTCCAGAAATCAGGAAAGGAAAGCTTCGGCAGCGATACATCGCCCGACCAAAGCTTGCTTTGGGAGGTTTCCTGCGTGATTCGTCTTATGCCTGTCGGGCTTGCACAGGATGTGCTGACTTCAACGTTCGCCACAGGACGTGGCGGTTTTTAGTTGAAGTTCATCTGGAGGCACATCCGCTTTTCTTGAAAGGAGGCCTATCGCATGGAATACACAGTGCAGAAGCTTGCGCAGCTGGCTGGGGTCAGCTCGAGAACCCTCAGGTATTATGATGAAATTGGCATTCTTAAGCCGGCAAGAACCAATTCGTCAGGATACCGGATTTATGGCCAGCAGGAAGTTGACAGACTCCAGCAGATTCTGTTTTACAGAGAACTTGGCATCAGCCTTGATCAGATTATGGAAATTATCACAGCACCCGCTTTCGATGCTGCGGACGCACTGAAGGAGCACCGCGAGAAACTCCTTGAGAAAAGAAAGCAGCTCGATCTGCTTATTACGAATGTAGAAAAAACCATAGCGTCAGCTGAAGGGAGAACGACCATGTCAGACAAAGAGAAGTTTGAAGGATTCAAAAAGAAAATGATTGAAGATAATGAAAAACAATACGGAAAAGAAATCCGTGAGAAATATGGCGATGAAACGGTTGAAAAATCCAATGCCAAACTCATGAACATGACCCAGGAGGAGCATGAGGCCGTAACAAAACTGGCTGAAGAGGTGAACACCACTCTAGCCGAAGCCATGCAAACTGGCGATCCGGCAGGCGAGCTTGCACAAAAAGGAGCAGATTTGCACAAGCAGTGGATCACTTTCTATTGGAGTGAATACAGCAAAGAGGCCCACGCCGGCCTGGCAGAAATGTATGTGGCAGATGAAAGGTTTAAAGCGTATTATGATAAAGTCCGCCCAGGTGCGGCCGAGTTTTTAAGAGATGCGATTAACATTTATACTGGACAGCAATAGGAATGAAAGCGGCTGGCTCTGCCAGCTGCTTTTTTGTGAGAAAACTTTATGCGCCGCTGCTGCTGCTGATTGCGTTGTTTTGGTGGATCATTGTGCTGTTCTGCATCATGATTGCGCCGTTCGCCTATAAAATGGGTTAACAACACCTGTAAATGCGCCATCAAACCAGATATACGCCATTTCAATCAACAATTGCGCCATCCCCACCATAATTGTGCCCACCAGCAGAATATTTGTGCAATCCCGCCACCCCCCAATATTTCACTAGAACCATCGGCTTACTGTATGTAACTCATCGCATGGGGAAAGATGAATAACATGATACCAACTCGGGCAGGCAGGTGATGAGATGAGCCGTATTCCTTCATTTACAGATGAGCAAAACCTTAGGGACAAGTTAAGAGATGTTTCACTTGAACATTGGCTGAAGGAGGATTTGTTCAGCTTTAATTGGTGGCTGCTGCTGGCTGCCAGCATTTTGCCGTTTTTTATTTGGTGGAGGCTGGTGGATAAGGGGCGGCTCTTTGAGATACTTGCTTTCGGGCTGCTATGTGCGATCTTCGCCTGTTTTCTTGATGTTGTGGGATTAAACTTTCTTTTGTGGGGATATCCGGATAAGCTGTTCTACTTTATTCCGCCGTTAGTGCCTGCAGATTTTGTGGTGATACCCATTTCGGGAATGCTTATTTATCAGTATTTTAACACGTGGAAAAGCTATGCAGCTGCAGCGGTAGGCCTTGGAATCCTGTTTGCTTTTATCTTTGAACCGTTATTCAGCTTTTTGAATATGTTTGTCCTTATTAACTGGAAACACACCTATTCCTTTATCGGTTTTATCATCTTTTTTCTTGGCGTACGCCTTTTAATGCAGTCCTTAAAGCGTACGGCTGAAAAAATAAAATAAGCGGTCAGCAAAGCTGGCCGCTGTTTTACTGGATTAATAGTCAGAGCTATGGGAACATTTTTTACAGCAGCAAAAATGCCGGTGTTCGAATGAGCATTTCTTGCAAGGGCAATGATGAATTTCCGGTGAGCATTTTTTGCAGGAACATCTTTTATGCTCATCAGAGCATTTTTTACAGGAACAGTGAGGTTTAAAATCACTCGTGCATTTCCTGCAGCCGTGATGTTCATGTTTGTCCTTCTTTTTGCAGCAGACTTTCTTCTTGTAATAATATTCTTCAACACAATATTGGCACATGGGATTCACTCCTTTCTCTCCTACTAATATATGAAGGAAAGAACAGAAGGAAAGAGCCCTTGTCCATAGTGCTTGAAAATCCGCAAAAGCCCCCTCGGTTTTTGAGGGGGCGGAACTATGTTACTTAACCGTCTCCGGAATCACTTTAACATCACTGCTTTTCTTTTTTTGCTTTTTCTTCAGCCAGCCAAAACGGAGACTGGCTGTGGTGAACAAGCGGTAAACTGCCGGGATCAGCAGCAGTGTGATAAAGGTCGCAAACAGCAGGCCGGAAATTATGACCATTGCCATTGGCGCCTGATAGTTGCCGGAAGTTCCCGATGCCAGGGCAAGCGGCAGCATTCCGCCAACCGTAGTAAGAGTAGTCATGAATATCGGCCGGATCCGGTTTTTGCCTGCTTCAAGAAGTGCCTCTTCAACAGAGAAGCCTTCCAGACGGAGCTGATTCGTACGGTCGATCAGCAGGATGGCGTTATTAAGCACAATCCCAATCAGCATCACAATTCCCATTCCTGACATTACACTAAGCTCCATCTGCGTCAGGAACAAACCAAGAATGACGCCGACGATGGTCATCGGTATGACAGACATGACGATCATCGGATGGCCAAGGTGGTTAAATTGGACCGCCATCACCAAATACACAAGGAAAATCGCAATCGCTAAAACAAACACCATATCCATGATTAATTCCTGCTGCTGTTCAAGATCCCCGGCAGCTGCCACACTATAGCCAGCAGGGGCTTCAAAATCTTTGATCAGCTTTTGGACATCTCGGTTTACGGCACCAAGGTCCTTACCTTCAATATCAGCCGAAATGGAGATGAAGCGCTCCCCGTCATGATGGGAAATATCATTAGGTGTATCTACACTCTTGAATTCAATGAAGGAAGATAATGCTTTCTCGCCCTGGGCAGTTGGAACTTTTAAATCCAGCAGATCTGACCTGGAATCAGTTTTCTCAGCCCATTTCAAGGCAAGCGGTACATTTTCTTCATTCATGGCCATTTCCCCGACAGGCATTTCCATGAATGCCTGCTCAATAAACTGCCTGATTTGCAGCTGGGTTAAGCCTGCCGTTTCAATTGCTTCTTCTTTTAAAACAACAACCTGCTCCTCTGAAGTGCGCTCCATCGTGTTGGTCACACCGACGATGCCGTCAATCTTTTCGAGCTCCTCAGAAAAATCACCGGTAAGCTTCTGCAGATCTGCGAAATCTTCGCCTGTAATATTCACCTGGACCGGTGATCCGCTGCCAGCCGACATTGCACTCTGGACATTTTTAACCGGGAGGGAATCCGATAGGCTTCGAAGCTGTTTCATTATATCTTCATTGACATCTTTTTGCTCTCTTGTTATGTCATCTCCTTTTGTCATATTGATGATCGCATAGAACATTCCGCCGCTGTCCATGACATAATTGGATTCTACATCTTCAATTGATTGAAGTTTCTGATTAATCCCTTGAGCGATGTCTTCTTTATCTTCAATCGAAATACCCGTTTCCAGGTCAACCATCAGCTCTGTGTAGCGGTTAAACATATCGGGCATAATCGTCATTGGAATTTTTGTCACAAGTGTTAATGAGCCGGCAAACATCAGGAAGAAAATCGCTATGACCGCAAAACTGTAACGCTTTTTCCGGATGGTCCAGGCCACAATCCGGCTATAAAGGTGCATAATCGGCCCTTCTTTGCGCTCCTTCTTCGGCTTGCGCAGCTTCAGCAATTTTTCTGAAAGCGAAGGGATTAAAGTAAATGAGACAATAACCGAACTTATGAGTGTAATGGCTACAACAGCAGACAGCATGATCATGAATGTGCCCACATCGCCGCCAATAAGGCCGATTGGCAGGAATACCACGATTGTAGTGAGCATCGAAGCAATAACTGCTGATGAAACCTCTTTCGTTCCTTCCAAAACGGACTCAAGCTTGCCAAGTCCCTGTTCTTTCTTTCGATAGATGGATTCAATGATAACAATCGAAGAATCCACCATCATCCCGATCCCAAGGCCAAGCCCAATCAGGGTCAGGATATTAAAGCTGTAATCAAAAACCCACATCGCCGTAAACGTCAGCAGGATGGAAGTGGGGATTGACAGGCCGATGATAAAGGTGGCCCTTACATTCCTTAAAAATAACAGCAGAATGGCAATGGCAATGACGCCGCCGATTAAAATGTTGCCGGTCACACCTTCAATTGATTCCTGTACATAATCTGCCTGTGCCACCATTTCGTTCAGTTCAAAGCCTTTCACCAGTCCGTTTTCGCGGATGTTTTTCACTTCATCGCGGACCGCAGCTGCCATGTCAATTTGTGTGGCACCTGCAGCACGGCCAACCTGGACAAAAATAAAATCCTTCGTGCCGTTCTTCCAGACGAACGATGAACTTTTAATCGGCTGAAATTGAACATCTGCAACAACTTTCAAATCAACAAATCCATTTTGTGATGGGATTTTAATATTCTGTACATCCTCCACATTTTCAAGCTTCGTATTCCAGCGGAGGGAAGGAGAATTGGCATCACTGCTGAGTTCTCCCAGTGTGGCTTCGCTGTTAACCTGCTGAATCGCACCCATCACAGCTGCAGAATCCACCCCTTTTTCTGCCAATTTGCTGCGGTCCAATTCAATGATTACCTCGTGCTCCTGAACCCCTGCAAGCGATACGTCGCGGACTTCCGGCAATGCTTCCAGGCGCGGTTCAAGGACCTTTTTGGCAAAAGTGGTCATCTCCTCCATACTGCCGCTGGATACATCCATATAGAATTCATAGCTTTGCGTGGTCCCATACTGCCCAGACGTGACATCCGTGATCGCGGCATTCTCGCCTTTAGCGGCGTTTGCAGCCGTTTCTACTTCTTTAAAAAGTTCATCGCCCCGGCCCTGTTCAAACGTAATTTGAAGTGAGCTCCGTCCAATTGCGGATGTGGAGTCAACCGAGTCCACTCCCTCAATCCCCCTGATTTGTTGCTCCAGGGGGTTGGTGATCGATCGTTCCACTTCAATAGCTGCCATTTCACCGGCACTGACCTCAACATAAGCACCATCCATCGTTACCGGCGGCATCAGCTCCTTATCTAATTCGATAATGGAAAAGCTGCCGATGGCCAAAATCAGCACCGTCATAAGGGCGACCAAAATCTTTCTCTGCACAATCATTTTTAGTAATTTCATAAACATTCTCCTTGCCCCCTAATAATGGAAATTCGTACCCAAGATCTAATTATACAGAGGGAAATAGGTATCAATAGCTAATTTTTATATGATTTTCCAATAATTCATCGACCTAATTCGCCAAAATATGATCTTGTTTACAGGTAAAACTTAACAATTCTTACAGATTCTATCTTAACCGGGATTAACAAGAGCCATAACGAGCCAGAGACATATCTTGGTATCAGTCTTAAGGCTTAGAGAGAGGGGATGGAAATTAAAGACGAAAAGTGGGGGGAAGAGAGAAAATGGCAGTTAATCGTCCAAAATAATGACGAAAAAGATTCATATAGAAACTGCAGTTATTCCTCCAGCAAACAAAAAAACTTCAACCATTGCCCATAACCCTTCCAAAATGACAACCCCAATCAGTATGTTATACTGAAAAAAACAGAAAACTCCCAAGATTGGAGGAGAGTTCATGTATACAGTCTTTTCAACATTTGACGTACCCGATGAAAAGTCGGAGGAAGTCATTAGCATATATAAAAATCGCTCGCGGTCGGTCGATCAGGCGGAGGGGTTTATCGATTTTCTGCTGCTGCAGAATGATAAGCGCCCTGGCGAATTGACGGTGCAGCTCATCTTTGATACAAAAGAAAACTATTTAAATTGGGTTCGCAGTGAGGATTTTAAGAGAATCCATGATTTAGAGAAAAAGTATCCTGATCAGGAACTGGCTGCAGTGGTTCCAAAGGTTTCGCAATACAAGGTGGTGGCTAAGTGAATTTTGAAAAGATCGTAAACCGTGTTACCGAAGTAATCTATGAACGCGAGCCATTCCTGCTGGAGCGGTTTGGCGAACAAGGAAAAGAGAAGTGCCGCGAAGATAACCATCATCATATGAAGCATCTCGAGACAGCGTATGAGCTGAACCAATCTGCTTTTTTCACTGATTATGCCGTTTGGCTTGCTGGCATTTTAAATAAGCACGGGATGAAGACCCAGCATCTGATCGACAATTTCGAAATCATTCAGGCTGTGCTGGCTGATGATACAGATACTGCTGAAAAGACAGAGAAATTTAATCTTTATCTTGCAGAATCCATTGCTGTTTTGAAAGGTGAACCAGTGAAGGGAGGAGTGTAAGATGAAACAGGCTGAAACACTCGCTTCACTGCTGCTGGAAGGCAATTCTGCGAAAGTTTGGGAGAACATTCAAAAGCATCCGCAGCTATCGCGCCTTGAAGTTTTTCATAATCTGATTACACCTGCGATGCAGCACATTGGCCACCTATGGCAGACAAATCAGATCACAGTCGCAGACGAACATTTGGCAACAGCTACCTGTGATTTTGTGCTGTCAAAACTCACTTACCAGCGGGAAAAAAGACAATCAAGCCAAAAAGCCATGTTTCTCTGCCTGGATGGAGAACAGCATTATATTGGCCTGAAAATGGTCAACAGCCTTTTTGAAGAGCACGGCTGGGAGACGAAGTATTTTGGCCCGAGCCTGCCTTTGGAATATGCGCTGAAAACGGCAAAAGACTGGAAGCCGAGTGTAATCGGTCTATCGGTCAGCATTGTCTATCATCTGCCGAAGCTGAAGGAATACGCCGAAGCATTTGCCAAACTGCCGCATAAGCCGGCTGTTCTTCTTGGCGGGCGTTTAGCAGGGAAGTATGACCTGCTTCCTTATTGCTCCGATCATACAGTCATTCTAAGGGATTTGCCGGAAACAAAGGAATGGCTGCAAAACTATGAAGCGGGAGGACAGCAAAATGCAATATTTTGATCAGCCGCTTCCGCTTGCGTTTTTAAAAGCTGACAGGAACGGAAAACTAGTAAGCTACTCGACCTTAGCATGGGAACACTTTGACCTGAGCGAGGAGCATTTAAAAGGAATCATTGATGAGGAAAGCATTGAAAAGCTGATTCAATACAGCTGGGATCCCAGATTGGATCCTGTAAAACTGGAACTGAATATGAAGACCAGGGAAACATCGCTATCTTTATTTGAGGTCCATATTCAATGGGACAGCGAGGATTTTGCCAATATGCTATTTCTGCCAAAAGACAGCTCTAATGAAGGATTGATGGATAAGCTGATGCAGCTGCAGCAGCGCCTGTCCTCTACCGACTTTGAACTTCTGGAGAAAAAAGAAGAGCTTGAGCAGGTGCTCATCCGCTTGAATCAGCTGTCCGGGCCGTTTATTCCGCTGTCGGAAACGCTGTGCATGATTCCTTTATTTGGGGATATAACAGCAGATAAAATAAACGTTATTTCCGAAAGCTGTCTGAAAGCCGTTTTTGCCGGCGAATTTGAAGAAATTCTCTTTGATCTGACAGCGGTTGGGGAAATTGAAGGAAAAGGAATTGAGAAATTCACCCAGCTGATTAAAACGCTGAACTTCATGACCGGCAGCATCATCAAATTGATTGGCATTAAGCCAAACCTGGCAAAAATGCTGAATAACTATAAGCTGGATGAATGGGTGCAGATCGATCAATCCCTGAAGCAAGTATTAAATGTCTACTTTAATCGGAATGAGTTAGGGGCCTCTTAGGAGGTCTTTTTTTGTCAAAACTTCCGAATGCGAAATAGTTTGACAATTAACTCATTTAAAATCATGATAGTAAGTAAAATAATCGGAATTCGGGGGCAGGAAAAATGGGTTTGCCGAAGGAAAGGCATAGCGGATACAGTCAAGAAGTAAAGAAGGGTTCGTTTATAAAGGATCTGACAGCAGAAAACATTTCATCTGGAATCATTGCAAGCACACTGGTTATGACGGGGCCGGCTCTGATCATTTTACAGGCTGCCTCAGCAGGGGGATTTACTGATCAGCAGACGATTAACTGGATGTTTGCGGTTTATTTTTTCGGGGGTGTATACAGCATCCTCTTGCCGCTTCTATATAGGATTCCCATCACAGGAGGGCATTCGATTACTGGAGCGGCCTTTTTGGCGACTGTGACTGCCCAATATTCGTATCCGGAACTGATCGGCGGGTATGTGATGTCCGGGCTGCTGATTTTTCTGGTCGGCATTTCAGGGATGTTTACAAAAATCATTGGCTGGGTGCCGAAAGAAGTCATCGCCTCCATGCTTGGCGGATTGGTTGCCGGCTATGTCGTGAAGCTCGTACCGGCCATCCAGGAAATGCCTGTTGTCGGAGGAGCGGCCTTAATCAGTTTTCTGCTTTTTACGAGATATGTGAAGAAGTTTCCGCCCGTGCTCGCGGCCGTCGCAATTGCCTTTGCGATATTGTATTTGACAGCTGATTTAAATCCGGCTAAAGAGATTGCTTATTTCCTGCCATCTATTCAAGTGCCGGAATTCAGCTGGATGGGTCTTGTGACGATTGCCCTGCCGCTCGCGATGCTGATACTGAGCAATGACGCTGCACCGGGAATCGGGGCCCTTGAAAGTGAGGATTTCAAGCCGCCTATCCGTAAAATTGTCTCATCAAGCGGCTTCTTCTCCGTAATCACCAGCTTCTTTGGCGGCCAGTGTGCCAATATCGCCGGCATGATGAGCGCCATCTGTGCCGGACCGGATTCAGGGCCTAAGGAAAAGCGGTATATGGGAGCTGTTGTTTCAGGCGCGATTACGATCGTCTTCGGCATTTTTGCCTGGAAAATCGTGCCCTTTATCCAGTCGCTTCCGCAGGCATTCATTTCATTGCTGGCTGGGTTCGCCCTGATCGGCGTCCTGCATTCCAGCCTGCAAATGGGCTTCTCCGAAAACCGCTACCGGCTAAGCGCGCTCGCTGCCTTCATTGTCACCTTATCAGGCGTGAGCTTTCTCCATATCAGCGCACCCGTTTGGGGACTCATTGCTGGGGCGGTATTGGCCCGGACAATAGAAAGATAAATGGTGACTGGCACCACCCGGAATTTCTCGAATATATCAGAAGAGGTGTTAATAGATTGAATGAATTGCAATGCTTTATGAGAAAGTATCAAAAAGAGATGGGCTGGGAAATCAGCGGTGAGAATTATGCCAGGAGCCGCGATTCCCTATTAAATAACTATATGCTGCTGACAACCGAAGTTGCAGAGGTTGCTGAAGAGCTGCGCAAGGCCTTTAACCTTGTCAGCGATTATACAAAAGAAGGAATGGATGAAGAACTGGCCTTTCAATTAGCTAGTGATCAGGTAAAAGAAGAGCTTGGCAAAGAACTCGCAGACTGCCTGGCCTATCTGATTAAATTCTATAACTTCTTTGGCATTGACCTGGAGGATAGTTTTTACGGGAAAATGGATGAAGTCAGGAAAAGAAGGAATAAGGGTGGGAGTTTCGCAGAAAAATAGATAATTTGCAGCAATAAGAGATTGTAATGACTTTGAGAACTTCACCAAGCTGGAAGCCTCATTAGAAAGGAGAACAGCCATGACAATCATGCAGGACAAAATCTCAAGCCTTCTGGAAATAAATCGCAGTTTAACCCAGTCTCTTGAACTGGAGGAGATTCTGAAGCGGCTCGTACAAGCTGCCTTTGATTTAGTAGACCATGCTGATACGACCATTCTTTACACGTTAAAGGAAAATGGATTATTGCATTTTTCCAGCGGGGTTGGGGTGGAGACAGGCTTTATGAGCCAGGTGAAGTTTGAGCCTGGTGAATCCTTGACGGGACAGGTATTTCTGACTAAAAAGGGCGTCATTGCGTCAGGACATGAGTTCAGGGAGCATATGAGCCGTATGTCTGAGATAAATTATATGCATTTTTTTAATGGAGTCTATCGGCGTGAAGTGAAGAGCGGCATCGTTGTCCCATTGGTTTATAAGGAGAATTGTATCGGTGTACTTGTGGTGGATAACTTCGACAAGGATGTACAGTTTACTGAAGCTGACTTTCAAGTGCTGGAGGTGGTGGCAGACCAGGCGGCTATTGCCATCATGAACTCGAAGCTTTACGAAGAAGTAAGGCGAAAAAATGAGGAACTGAGCCAATCACTTGATATCCACCGGAAATTCACGAAGATTCTGCTGGAGGGAAGGGGGACTTCGTATATCCTGGAGACCATCAGTCACATTTTGGGCTTCCCAGTCATCTTTGCAGAGTCACCAATAAATCCATCCAGTTCTTTTCCGATCATAAACTCCAACGAACTTTTCGGATATTTCCTTCTGGATGAGCCAGTTGACCGTTTGACGAATATCCAGAAGGCCGCTCTTGAGCATGCTTCAACGGCTTTGTCACTGGAGTTTGTCAGGCAGAATACGCTTTTTGAAAAAGAGATGCATCTAAGGGAAGAGGCCTTTCATGATTTGATCAATGGCGGACGTCTGGATCCAAGGATTCTGGAAAAGTTCCGCTTGAATGAGAAAAGCAGCATCGCCTGTATGATGGTGGACTGCAAGTCTGGTTTTCTATGGAATGAAGCCTCCATCCTTCAAAAAGAAAAACTCATCCGAGCGATCGAGCAGATCACCATAAAATACTGTGAAACTCCGATTGTTTTTGCGAAATCAAACCAAATCATAGCACTCATGATGAATGGACGGAAAAAGTATGACCATTGTCTAGCTGATGATATTCAGAGAAAAGTGAACAGAGCTGTCATTGGTTTGTGCAGAGAGGTTGCTTTAACAGATATGACAGATACCTACCAGGAAGCTGCCGAAGCCTTATCATTTGCAAAAAGCCATCAGCACAAAACCTTTATCACTTATTCTGAGCTTGGTGCTGAAAGACTGTGGCTCAACACCGATCGCAGCTTGCTGAACAAATTTGTCTCCGATAAAATAGGTTCTCTTTTAAAAATGGAGCCTGAATACCTAAAAACGATGCAAGCCTTTCTGGCACATAATCAAAGTCATAAACAAACAGCAGAAGTGATGCATATTCATCCCAATACCCTTGCCTACCGGCTGAAAAAAATCGAGAGCGAGCTGCAGCTGGATTTTTCCCGGAATGAAGATTGGATCACAGTGGTCCTTGCATTCCAGGTCTTTGACTTTTTAAACCCCTAATTGGTGTTAGTCACAAAGAAAGGAAGAATTATTTGGCTGTTGGCACATGTACATAGAATATTCTAAATATTATAATAACCTAAACTTGATATGATAAGGAGAGATTAGATGAGTACAGAGGTTAATAGCCAGAAAACTGAGGCCGTCAATGCTGGTGCAGAAACTTTTTACAATTATATTGGCGGGGAATGGGTTCCTTCTGTGACAGGGGAGACGTATCCGAGTGTGAATCCAGCCAATACAGATGGGGTACTGGGTTACTTTCAGAAGTCGAATGAGATTGATGTGCAAAAAGCAATCGAGAGTGCAAAGAGGGCTTTTCCCGAATGGAAAAATACATCTCCAATCAGCCGTGGGGACATCCTTTTTAAACTGATCTTTCTCATCCAGCAGGAAAAAGAGGAATTAGCAGAAATCATTACAAAGGAAGTCGGCAAAACGATCGAGGCAGCCCGAAAGGAAGTGGAGGCTACGGTTCAGGCTCTGAAGCACTTCAGCGGAGAGGCTAACCGGATCTCAGGCGAAACCGTTCCTGCGATTGACCCTAAAACCTTTGCCTGCACGATTCAGGAGCCGCTGGGAGTGGTGGCTGTCGTTACGCCATTCAATTTTCCGCTCGGAATTGCCATTTATAAAATTGCGCCTTCCATGCTGGCGGGAAATACGATCATCTATAAGGCCGCAAGTGACACGTCTCTAATCGCAGTGAAGGTAGTAGAGCTGTTTGAAAAGGCTGGAATGCCAGCTGGCGTGCTGAATATGATCACGGGCCCGGGCTCTGTTGTGGGAGAAGAGCTTGGAACCAATCCGGAAATTAAGGCCGTCTCGTTTACAGGCTCCTCTGATGTGGGCATCCATCTTGGCAAGCTTGTGACAGCCCATGGCGGAAAAATGCAGGCTGAAATGGGCGGAAAGAATGCGACGATCATTCTGGAGGACGCCAATCTGGAAGAGGCTGTCCAGAGTGTGGTCATCAGCGGATTTTATAATAACGGCCAAAGCTGTACGGGAACCAGCCGTGTGATTGTGCCCCGGTCTATTTCCCGAAAGGTCATTGAGCTGCTAGTTGAAAAAGCGAAGCAAGTAAAGGTCGGCAATGGGGTTAAGGAAGGATATGACAACGGTGCGGTTGC
Organism: Cytobacillus sp. BC1816; assembly: GCF_051353635.1. Taxonomy (NCBI): domain Bacteria; kingdom Bacillati; phylum Bacillota; class Bacilli; order Caryophanales; family Bacillaceae; genus Cytobacillus; species Cytobacillus sp. BC1816. The sequence goes on from NZ_CP195611.1 coordinate 888,512, forward strand.
AAATAAGCATCAATTGAATACGTATCTCCATTATGTAAATAGCGCCATCGAGGAAGGAGCGGTGCTTGAATATGGAGGAAAGCAGCTGACAGATGGCGATATGGCGAATGGCTATTTCGTCGCTCCGACTGTTTTCAGTAAAGTTACGAAGGATTTTACAATCGCCCAAGAAGAGATTTTCGGGCCGGTTGTGGCAGTGATGGAAGTGGATTCTTACGAAGAGGCGATTGAGCTTGCAAATGATACGGAATTTGGCTTGTCATCCGCCATTTTTACGAATGACCTTCAGAAGGCATTCGATTTTGTCCGGAAAATTGAAACAGGCGTCACGCACGTGAATATCCCATCCAACCATTATGAAAACCAGCTCCCGTTTGGCGGCAAAAAAACATCCAGCATCGGGCCGCGTGAACAGGGCAGTACTGCATTGGATTTCTGGCTGGATACTAAGACCGTTTATATTAAACCTTAAGGAGGGAGAGGATGAAAAACATAGGCGTAATTGGCTGCGGGGCCATGGGAAAGGGCCTTGTGAAAAATTTAATCAATAACGGGTATAAGGTGTATGCTTATGATCCAAGTCAGGATGCACTGGCGATATGCGAGGCGCTGGGGGCCATTCCCCAGCCTTCTCCATTTGAGGCAGCAAGACAGGCGGATCTAGTCATTTCTTCATTGCCTGGACCAAGTATTGTGAGAGATGTTATGATGGGTGGAAGTGGAGTCTTTTCTGCTTTAAAGCCTCATAGTTTTGTGCTGGATATGAGCACTATTGACCCAAAAACAGCCCAGGAATTGAATCAGGCTGCAAAGGAGCAAGGCATCCATTTTTATGACTGCCCGTTAAGCGGGGGACCAAAGGGTGCTGATGCCGGTACGCTGACCATAATGGTTGGGGGAGACGATAGATATTTGCTGGACATTCGCCCGGTCCTGGAGAGCGTAGGAAAGGATATCTTTCTGCTCGGTCCTTCAGGATCAGGCCAGGTGGCAAAGCTGTGCCATAATTTGCTGGTTGCTTTAACGACTGCAGGCCTGGGGGAGGTCCTTGCAGTAGGTGAGAAAGCAGGTGTCAGCCGGTCTCAGCTGGCTGAAGTCATTCAAAGCGGGTCTGCGCATAATCGCGTCCTGACCGTATTCGGTGAAAATATCCTTCAGCATACATACGAGAATGTGCTGTTCAGCCTGGAGCACATGAATAAGGATATTCACCTATACAAGGAAACAGCTGAATTTTATAGCGAAGATTCTCCTTTGGGTCAGCTGGTGTGCGATATCTATGAAAAGGCAATGGAGCAAGGGAAGGGCAAGCTTGATTCTTCCGCCGTGTGCGGATCTATCTAGTAATCTTATAATCTAGGGGGGGAAACATGAAAAACGAAAAGACAGAAATTTTAAAAGATTGGCGCTTGCATGCCGTTGTGCTAGTTCTGGTTGCGGCCACTGAAGCGATTGGACAGATCAGCTTTAAAGTAGGCGCAGGGGTGATTCTGCTGCTGCCTATGCTTTATGCTTTTTTCCTGGGGCTCGGTCTTTACTTCACTCCGCTTATTAAGGAGAAACAGGCTAAAAATGCAGAGCCCCTCATCGTGCTCGGGGTTACTCTATTAATTGCGAAAATTGGCGTAACGATTGGGCCGCAAATCGAGGCAATCATTGCGGCAGGGCCATCATTATTGCTGCAGGAACTTGGTAACTTGGGTACGATCTTATTTGCACTGCCAGTGGCCATTTTTCTTGGCTTTAAAAGAGAAGCCATTGGCATGACCCACTCGATTGGCCGGGAGCCGAACGTCGGGCTGATTATGAATAAATACGGATTTGATTCGCCAGAAGGCAGAGGAGTAATGGCTATTTATATTTTCGGTACTGTGTTTGGTGCTGCCTTCCTGGGATTGATTTCCGGATTCCTGGCCACCATTACTCCGCTCCATCCGCTATCTTTTGCGATGGCATCAGGGGTAGGAAGCGGCAGCATGATGGCGGCTGCCAGCGGATCGCTTGTCGCTGCCTTCCCTGAAATGGAAGCGCAGATTGTTGCCTTCGCAGGCGCCAGTAACCTGCTTTCTCTTTCAACAGGTCTGTATGCCAGTATTTTCATTGGATTGCCTCTCACTGAAAAGCTGTACAGCATCATGATGAAACGCAAAGAGAAAAAGGCTGCGGACAAAGGGGGAGATATCCATGCTTAAAAATATAACAGAGTGGTTCCTGATTTTAGGTATATTCGGACTTTCAGCGCTGATCGGCAATTGGGTAGGCTACGATATCCTGCCGTCTGCAGCCATTCCGGGCATGCTTGTTTTAATTGTCATCAGTGTGCTGGGTCTGGTTCTTGAAAAAGTGCTGCCTGGCAATATCCCGAGCGTCGGATATATCGGTATTATCGGAATCATCGTTTCCATTCCAGGAGTACCGGGATCTGAATATGTTGTCGAATGGACCACTCAGGTCAATATTTTGGCTCTTGCTACCCCAATTCTGGCTTATGCGGGCATCTCAATCGGAAAGAACTGGGCTGACTTTTCCAAGCTGGGCTGGAGAAGCATTATTGTTGCAGTCTTTGTGTTCTTCGGTACTTTCATCGGATCTGCAGTAATTGCTGAGATTATTTTACGTATGCAGGGGATTATTTGATGTTTTTGGCCTGGCAGGTGGATATCTGCCGGGCTTTTTGCTCTGCATCAGTTATTTTTTAGCACTGCCTCAAAATATATCGCCACTTTTACAGGTTTATCGGTCAGATTTGACATTTATCGGTTACTTTTTTGATATATCGGTCAAAAATGCCACTTTATCGGTCAGATTTCCGATATATCGGTCACTTCGCGTTCCATCAGCAATCTATTAATCTCACAGAGAAAAAAACAAATTAGAAAGAGTGAAAACCATGAACCTTTATCAACAGTTAATAAAAGATTATAATCAGGAACTGACCCACTCAGGTGTAAACGGCGAAAGATTGGCCTCAAGACTTGAAGAGCTTTCAGTGATAGGCCTCATGGATAGCGGCGGGGTGACTCGCCCGGGTTATTCTGCCGAAGAGAAAGAAGCGAAAGAGCTAGTAATCAAGTGGATGAAAAACGCTGGTCTTACCGTGACATCAGATGGAGCAGGAAATGTTTTTGGACGACTCGCAGGAAAAACAGAAGGACCTTCAATCGCTTCCGGTTCACATGTTGACAGTGTTCCAAATGGGGGGCACTTCGATGGGCCGTTAGGGGTTCTCTCAGCATTGGAAGTTGCAGAGTCATGGAAAGAAACAGGTTACATACCGGAGAAGCCGTATGAGGTTGTGATATTTTCAGATGAAGAGGGTTCGAGATTCAAGAGCAGCTTAACAGGCAGCCGGGCATTTATGGGTCAGCTGAGGCCGGAAGAATTAGATAGCCTGCGGGATGAAAATGGCAAGTCGTTTCGCGATGTATTGAATGAATATGGCAGCAGTGCGGAAGAGTGCTTAAAGGCAGGAGAAAATAGACCTGAAATCGAAACCTTTGTGGAAGTCCATATTGAGCAGGGGAAGGTGCTGGAAAGAGAGAATCAGCCAGTTGGAGTGGTAAAAGGCATTGCAGGGCCAGCCTCGCTGGAGGTTACCTTTACAGGAGAAGCTGGACATGCAGGAAATACACCGATGGCTGGTCGAAAAGATCCGCTTGTGGCTGCCTCATTGTTTGTAGCTGCCATTGAGAATTTCCCAAAGCAGGTCAGTGATACAGCTGTTGCCACTGTCGGCAAACTGAACGTGCATCCAAATGGCTTCAACGTCATTGCCCAGAAAGTAATACTAACCGTTGATATCAGGGATATTTTTGAAGAATCCCGGGATCAGCTGCTTGATCAAATTAAAACCAATGCGGTGAAAATAGCAGAGGAGCGAAGTATCGGTGTGCAAATGAAGCTGAATGCTAAAATTAAACCTCTGCCAATTAGTGAAAGCCTGCAGGCTGGTATTGCAGAATCCCTTGGGAAGTTCAATATTAATCCTGTTTACATCCCGAGCGGAGCCGGCCATGACACGATGATCGTCGGAACGGAAATGCCAGCAGCCATGCTGTTTGTCCGCAGCAGGGATGGCATCAGCCACAATCCGCAGGAATGGACGTCATTAAATGACTGTGTATATGGTGTACATGTTTTAAAGGATTTTGTTGAAGGGCTTATGAAAAAACAATAAAAAGGAGAAATCCTCATGATCATCCGCCACTTAAAACCAGCAGACGCCGAGGCCCTGGCCAACCTGATCACACAAACAGAAAACGAATCAGACTACATGCTTTTCGAGCCAGGTGAAAGAAAGACGTCAGCCGAGGCACAAAGAAAAAGAATTGAAGCCATTGAAAAAGAAGATCATTCGACCATCATCACAGCGGAAAAAGATAACCGATTGATCGGCTTTGTAATGGCCATTGGCGGTGCGGCAAGGAGGAATAAGCACTCAGCCTATCTCGTTGCAGGAATCCTCAGCGAACACAGAGGCCAGGGGATTGGCACGAAGCTGTTTGAAGAGCTTGACCGCTGGGCGCGTAAACACGATATCCACAGGCTGGAACTTACAGTTGTTATCCGTAATCAGGCAGGTGTCTCCCTTTACCAAAAGGCGGGATTCCAGATTGAAGGCACTAAAAAACATTCGCTTTTGATAAACGGTGAATTTGTCGATGAATACTATATGGGTAAGCTGTTATAAAAGAAAGGCCATTTTCTGCACAGAGAAAATGGCCTTTCTTTATTTGTAACACTGCCAGGTAAAATCTCCTATTTTATCAAATGAAAATCCCGCTATATCATGGGGTGAGGCTATACTATTTCACGAAATAAAACAAAAAATCAGAATTTTAATTGAATTCAAAACCTATAATCTTGTATACTTGTAATACAAGTTTTGAAAAGCGCTTACATTCTTATTGGAAAGGGAGGATATTATGATTCGAAAAAAGTGGAAGATTATCATATCGGTCCTGACACTAGTCTTTATTGCCATTGTTGGCGTGCGGACAGCGGCCGAGAACAAGGATAAAAAATTCGTATCTGTCGCCACCGCTTCAACAGGAGGTACATATTACCCGATTGGGGTTGGAATGGCCAATGTATGGAGCAGCCATTTAAAGGGTGAGAAAATCCAGGCAAGCGGCCAGTCCTCTGCCGGATCCATTGAAAATATTGAACTTCTGCGTGAAGGGGAAGCGCAGCTTGCCATTCTTCAGGGGTTAATTTCGTCCCAGGCCTATGCCGGAGATGGTTCCTTTAAAGGGAAACGCTATGAGGATCTCCGCACAATCTCCATGCTCTGGCCCAATGTAGAGCATTTCGTGCTGATGAACAGCAAGATTGAAAGCGGAACCATCGATGATATTAAAGGAACGCAATTTTCTGTTGGGCCGCAGGCAAGCGGTACGGAGCAATCCACGGTCGTGATGATGGATGGCCTTGGTCTAACGAAAAAGGATATTTCTCCTGAGTATCTTGGCTACAGTGACACGGTTTCGGCGATGCGTGACGGTAGATTGGATGGTGGCTCGCTTCCGGCAGGAATCCCGATTTCCGCTGTAACAGATATGTATGCAAGTAATGTCAAAGCGTCGATTTTGGAAGTAACTGATGAGCAGCTGGATGCCATTAATGTAGTATCTGACAGCTGGTACCGCTATGTGATTCCTGGAGGGACCTATCCCCGCATTGACAAAGATATCAACACCATTGCCCAGCCGAACCTTTTATCCACAACAAAAGAAATGGATGAAGAAACCATCTATATTTTAACCAAAACACTCTATGAAAATCTGGATGAAATGTATGAGGTTCATAGCTCTGCAAAGGAAATGACACTGGAAACGGCACTTGATGGCGTATCTGTTCCATTGCATGCCGGAGCCTATAGATATTTTAAAGAAGCAGGTCTTGATATACCTGAAAATCTAATTCCGCCGGAAGCGAAGTAAAGGAGGGAAAACGATGACAAAATCAACAAGCGAACCAATTGTACAGTCAGCCGATCTGGATAAAGAAGCAGGGGGCGGCATGCGTCTGCTGGAGGGTCCATACAAAAAAGCGGCTGCCATCATCGCAGTATTGTTTTCTGTTTTTGCCATTTATTCGAATGGATTATCCAATATTCAAGAGATTTATAGAAACCTGATTTTCCTGGGCATCCTTTTGGTTATGACTTTTTTCTATTATCCGGCCGGAAAATCTTCTAATCAAAAAAGGTTTACAGCCCCTGATTATATATTTGCGGCACTTGCCATTGCAGGTCTTGGCTACCTGCTCCTGAATTACACAACGATTCATGTGGATCGGGGCTCCCAGCCGATTATGATTGACTATGTCTTTGGAGCCATTACGATCATCGTCCTCCTCGAAGCTTCGAGACGGGCTGTTGGGATCTTTATCCCAATCCTTTGTGGAGGAGCTATTGTGTATGCTCTGTTTGGCACATACTTCCCTTGGATTTTCGGACATGCCGGCTTTTCACTGGAACGCCTTCTATACCGTCTTTATATGACGACTGAGGGTGTGCTGGGATTAACGCTTTCGACGGCATCCACGTTCATCGTCATGTTCGTCCTCTTTGGTGCCTTCCTGTCTGTGAGCGGTGCCACCCAGCTTTTCAATGATCTGGCTTTGGCCATTGCAGGCAGAAAGCGAGGGGGCCCTGCACAAGTAGCGGTCATCTCCAGCGCGCTGACAGGATCTTTGAGCGGAAGTGCAGTGGCCAACGTTGCGACAACAGGAGCTTTTACGATTCCGTTGATGAAATCCATTGGCCTTAAGCCAAAGTTTGCCGGTGCAGTAGAAGCGGCTGCTTCAACAGGCGGAATGATTATGCCGCCGATTATGGGTGCTGCGGCCTTCATTATGGCCGGTTTCCTTGGAATCTCTTATACGACGGTCATCCTGGCAGCGATCATTCCAAGTTTTCTCTATTATATCGCATTGATTTTTGCCATTGATATTGAAGCGAAAAAACAAGGCCTGAAAGGCATCAGTAAAGAAAATATTCCGGATGTCGTCCAAATTCTGAAGGAACGCGGCGTCCTGCTTATTCCGATCATTGTTGTCATTACCACGCTATTAATGGGAAAGACAGCTTTATTTGCCGGATTTGCCGGAATTGGTGCAGTCATTGTGGCGAGCTGGCTGGCAAAGGATAAATCTTCAAGAATCACAATCTCTAAAACAATTGAGGCTTTCATTGAAGGCGGAAGAGGGACAATTCAAGTCGGGATTGCCTGCGCAGCCATCGGAATCATCATCTGCGTTGTCACCATGACGGGAATTGGATCTACATTAGCTTATAATATTGTCGAATTAACGGGCGGCCAGCTTTGGCTGATTTTAATCGTCGTCATGCTCACTTGCATCGTTTTAAGTATGGGGCTTCCATCCACAGCTCTTTACATCGTTGTTGCGGTTACCGCAGCTCCTGCACTTGTGGAAGCTGGCGTTAATCCAATCGCTGCACATTTCTTTGTGTTCTGGTTTGGTGCATTGTCCAACATTACGCCGCCAGTGGCTCTGGCATCATATACCGCAGCGGGACTGGCTGGCGCCAATGCGATGCAGACATCATGGGAGGCGCTTAGAATTTCACTTCCGGGCTTTATAATCCCGTTCATGATTGCTTATAACCCTATTATTCTGCTTCAGGCAGCAGAGGGAGAAACGATATCCATTTTATCAGTAGCACTTGTGGTCATCACAAGCACGCTGGGTATTTACGCCCTGGCAAGTTCACTTGGAAACTACCTGAATGCCAAGCTGACGATTGTTGAAAGAGTCCTAATGTTTGCCGGAGCTTTAATGCTGATTAAGCCAGGCATGATAACGGATATTGCCGGATTCGGACTTTGTGTGTTTGCGATTCTCTTCCATATCATCAGAGTTAAGAAAAGCAGTTCAGTCGAAATCACCATATAAGGAGTTAACATCCATGAAAATCGAACGGAAAAAAATCTCGGCCCAGGTGCTTGATCAGCTCAAGGAAATGATAAAGGAAGGCAAGTTCCCGCTAAATGAGCCGATGCCATCCGAAAATGAACTGGCCAAACTGTTCGGCGTCAGCCGTGCGCCTGTTCGAGAAGCATTGAGCGTATTATCTGCCAGCGGGATCATTGAATCCAGGCAAGGGGGCAGAAGCTTCGTCAAAGAAGTTAATATGGCAGACATGCTTGGTGCTTTAGCGATTGAATACATTCCTGTGGAACAGGTTTTTGAGCTATTGGAAATGCGGATGGTTATGGAGACACAGGCAGCAGCGATTGCTGCCTTGCGTCGTGAAGAGGCCGACCTTGAAAAAATGAAGATGGCGCTCGATCAATTTGAAATCACACTGACGAATCCCGAAGCAGTAGGCGATCTGGCAGATGTTAATTTTCATAAACATCTTATCGAAGCAACGAAAAATCGATTCATGATACAGGTAATGGAAAATATCGATGATCTGTACCGAAAAGCAATAGCCTTTTCCCTTAAGAAGAATGTGGGTCTTCCGGAAAAGCGCGAACAGGTATATCAGGAGCATATGAGTATTTTTTCAGCTATTAAAGAACAGGACGAAGAAAGAGCGGCAAAGGCAATGCGGGTGCATCTTGAGAATGTGACAAAGAAATTGAAGGTGAACGAAGGGGAAGGAAAGAAGGTGCCGTTGTGATCACCGAACAGATTGTTGAGCGGCTTAAAAGCATCATGGGATCAGAAAAGCGCATTCTGCTTGAAAAAGCAGACCTGGTTTCTTATTCATACGATGGCTCGTTTGGAGCCTATAATCCCGAGGTCATCCTGCAGCCAGTTTCGACTGAGGAAGTGGCAGGCATTGTAAAGCTAGCCAATGACATGAAAATTCCAGTCTATCCAAGAGGCAGGGGAACGAGTCTGAGCGGAGGCCCGCTCCCTGTCCACGGCGGGATGGTCCTTGATTTTTCCAGGTGGACCCAGAAGCTGATCATCGACCCGGAAGATACCGTTGCGATTGTATCTCCAGGTGTCATTACAGCTGATATTGACCGTGAAGCACAGCGGCATGGGCTGTTGTATCCGCCAGACCCAAGCAGTTCCCATGTTTCCACAATTGGAGGGAACCTCGCTGAAAATGCCGGCGGTCCGCGCGGCTTAAAGTACGGGGTAACAAAAGATTATGTGCTGGGTCTGGAGATCGTCACGCCAGAAGGGGACATCATCCGGACAGGCGGACGGACGGTCAAAAACGTCACAGGCTATGACCTGACGAAGCTGATTGTTGGCTCGGAGGGGACGCTGGGCATCATCACAGAGGCCACCCTTCAGCTGATTCCAAGACCTCAGGCCACCCAGACGATGATGGTCATATTTGATGACATTATTGATGCCGGAAAAGCAATATCGGCTGTGCTCACATCAGGTATCCTGCCTTCGAAAATGGAAATCATGGACCAGGCTTCAATCCAGGCGGTGGAAGAATTTCAGCCGATAGGACTCCCGATAGATGTAGATGCCATTATCCTGATTGAGCTTGATGGCCATCCAATCGCCATCAGGGATGAAAGCGAGCAGGTGAAGCAGGTGTGCCTGGAAGTTGGAGCAAGGGAAGCTATCATTGCAAGGGATGAGGAATCTGCCGAGAACCTATGGAAAGCGAGAAAACTCGTTTCGCCGGCCATCGTCAGAAAAAAGCCAACGAAAATTTCCGAGGATGCCACAATTCCAAGAAGCAAGATTCCTGAAATGTTCAGAAGGCTTCAGGAAATCAAAGCAAAATATGAAATTGACTTAGTCGTATTCGGTCATGCGGGTGATGGAAATCTGCATCCGAATATCATTACCGATAAGCAGGATAAAGAAGAGATGAAACGTGTGGAAAAAGCCGTAGAGGAGATTTTTACAGCAGCGATTGAATTGGGAGGAACTCTATCAGGCGAGCATGGAATCGGGACCATGAAGGCGCCGTTTATGGAGATGGAGCTTGGGGAAGCGGGACTGGAAATGATGATACGAATGAAAAAAGCGTGGGATCCGAACAACATAATGAATCCGGGCAAGATTTTTCCCGAGACAAAAGGGCAGAGGCTGGTGTTAGTCCATGACTAGCCAGCTCGCCTATAAAGAAACGTTTGACTGTGTCCAATGCGGCTATTGTCTTCCTGCCTGCCCCACATATGCCAGCATGGGGAAAGAAAGACATTCTCCACGGGGCCGGATCAATCTTGTGCAAATGGCGGCGGAAGGGAAAATAACCATCGAAGAAATTACAGAATCAATGGAGCTCTGCCTCGGCTGCCGCGCCTGTGAGACGGCGTGCCCAACGAATGTACAATATGGAAAAATTCTCGAATCATTTAAGGGAGTAAAGGCTGCCGAAGCACCAGCTCCATTCATGGAGAACATGGCTCTGCAGAAGGTCTTGCCGAATAAGAAACTGCTGGCAGCCATGAGAGCTTCACTTCGGGCCTATCAAAAAACGGGTATGGACTCGCTTGCCCGCAAAAGCAAGGCGCTAAGCATTTTTCCCGAACAGCTTCGGGCATTTGAAGAGATAGCACCTTATGTTGAGATGCCAAATAAACAGCTAAGAACAGGCATCCTTCTGCCAGAGCGGGAGCCGAAAGCACGCGTCGCTTTTTTTACAGGGTGCATTATGGATGTGTTTTTTGCCAAGATCAATGACCTCAGCATCAAGCTGCTTCAGCATGCTGGCTGCGAAGTCACCGTAATCAAGGAACAGACCTGCTGCGGCGCGCTGCAGAACCATAGCGGGGATACGGGAACATCCAGGAAACTGGCGAAGGAAAATATTGCGGCTTTTGAAAAAGGGAACTTTGATTTTGTGGTAAATGCGATTGGCGGCTGCGGTGCGATGCTCGTTGAATATGATCACCTTCTCGCAAATGACCCGGAATGGGCAGAGCGTGCCAGGGTGTTCGCACAAAAGAATAAGGATGTAAGTGTAATACTGAACAAACTCGGAATCAGTTTCAGCCGGGAACTCTCAGGTGCTGTGACCTATCAGCCATCCTGCCATTTGTTAAATGTGCAGAAGGTGGCGGATGATCCCGTTCAGCTCCTTGAAAGCATACCAGGCATTACATATGTTCCGCTTCCGAAAGGGGATATGTGCTGTGGATCGGCGGGGATTTATAATATTGTCCACTACGAAGAATCCATGGAAATTCTTGATGCCAAAATGGAACATGTCCAAAGTATCTCGCCGGACACCATCGTCACGTCCAACCCAGGCTGCCATCTGCAGATGTGCCTCGGGGTCAAACGCGAGGGGCTTGAAGACAAGGTGCGTGTTGTCCATATTATTGAAATATTGGCAGAAGCCTGCGGGATTGATCATAAATAAGAGAAAGGGTGGAGGATCATGTATGATTACATCATTATTGGCGGGGGCATTGTCGGCCTGTCAACAGGAATGGAGCTGCTGAACCGGTTTCCATCTGCAAAAGTGGCCATCCTGGAAAAAGAAAGCCATGTGGCGGCCCACCAGACAGGCCATAACAGCGGAGTCATCCATTCCGGAATCTATTATAAGCCTGGAAGCTATAAAGCAAGGCTTGCCAAAAAAGGCAGCGAATCCATGACGGAATTTTGCCGCAAGCATGGGCTTGAAGTGGATATCTGCGGAAAAGTCATTGTCGCGAGCGAAGATTTCGAGCTGCCGCTCATAGACAATTTATATCAGCGCGGGTTGGACAACGGCCTTGGCATCCGCATGATTGACCATGGCGAGCTCCATGAAATCGAGCCGCATGTGAATGGAAAAAAGGCCATTCACGTGCCAATGGCTGGCATTGTCAACTATAAGCAGGTTTCGGAAAAGATGGCTGAGATCATTACAGCAAAAGGCGGGGACATCCTGCTGAATCATAAAGTATTAGCCATTGACGAAACAGCCCAGGAAGTAATCGTCCAGACCAGCAGGGGAGAGGTAAGGGGAGCTTACTATGTTAACTGCGGCGGCCTGCAGTCAGACCGGATCGCCAAGCTTGCCGGATTGAAAACGGATGTTAAAATAGTGCCATTCAGGGGCGAGTATTTCATGCTCAAACCGGAGAAAAGCAGCCTCGTCAAAAATCTGATCTACCCTGTGCCAAATCCTAACTTCCCGTTCCTTGGGGTCCATTTTACCCGCATGATTAGTGGAGCCATTGATGTGGGTCCAAATGCCGTTCTAAGCTTTAAGCGGGAAGGCTATAAAAAGACGGATCTCAATGTGGCAGACCTTATGGAGGTTGTGGCTTATAGAGGCTTCTGGAAGCTCGCAAGGAAATATATGAAAGAGGGAGTGGAAGAAATGGTCCGCTCAGCATCCAAGGAGCTCTTCATGAAAAATGTCCAGAAGCTCATGCCGGACATCCAGAAGGATGATATTGTGCCCGGTCCGGCTGGTGTCAGAGCGCAAGCCTTGAAGGACGATGGCTCATTAGTCGATGACTTTTTCATTGTACCGAGCAAACGCTCCATTCATGTTTTAAACGCACCATCTCCGGCCGCGACGGCGTCCATTGAAATTGGAAAAGAAATCGTCAGGAAGATGGACGGGATGTTTAAGATGGAATCAGCTGTTTAAGTAATTGGAGAATAATTCAAAATCCCCTGAACCATAATATGGAAGAAAGGGGATTTTTATATGAAAGCAACTACAGCGATCAGGCTGCTTCACTTGGTCATTCCTTGGCTGACCATATTTTTTCTGCCGAAAAAGTCATTTAATAAATTTTCCACAGTCTCGGTTTTTGCGGGAATTTTAGTGTTCATTATGAGCATCCTGGCCATTCCTTTTAAATGGTGGACAGTAGAGGGCGGTCACTTCAAGAAACTGCTCAATGATTTAACCTTCATATTGGGTCCGTTTTTTATCGGGACCTTATGGATTTTTCATTTTACCTTCGGAAACTTTAAGCGTTACCTGGCTGTCAACGCTATCATGGACTTTCTATTCGCCTATCCGCTTAATTATTTGTATGAAAAATTTAACTTATATAAGCTAGTCAAATTTAAGCCCATCTATATTTTCCTGTTCTTCACCACGTACGCATGGATTATTTATGGATACCAGGAATTCTTTCATCGGAACCAAAGATAAGAAAAAGCCGCTCCTTCACGGAACGGCTATTCTCGTTAGCATTCTCCATTATGACACTCGACCCCGATTACACGGAAGCCATTTGCGTCCAGTTCTTTCTTGATTTTATCCAAGGTTTCTTCTGTCGTATCCTTCGGCAATGTAAAAAGGATACGGCGGATCAGGCTGACATGAAAGTTGGATGAGTCCAGTGAGATGACTCCCTGGATATCGCTATATTTACTGATAATACTGCTTATCTTTTTCAGTGTTCCCTGTGTGCCATAGCTTCCCACAGTCAGGGTATAGCTTCCGCGGTTCAGTCCCCACGCTTCCTCAAGCAGTTCCAGTACGGCAGCATGCGTCAGCAATCCGACAAACTGCCCATTTTCATTCTTAACCGGCAGATAAGGATATCTCTTCAGCGTGAAAAAGGCTTTCATGAAAGAGTCATCCTCATCAATTACGGTCTGCTGGTCTTTAGCCAGAGCCGTAATGGGTTCTTCCAAAGAATGGTTCTCCTTATATTCTAAAATATCAACCTTATAGATATTGCCGACAAACTTTGTATGTGTGGCATCCAGAATAGGGACACAGCGGTAACCAGTTTCGTTTAAAAACTGCAGCGCCTGTTCCAAATTAAAGGTTTCATCACAAAACCGAACATCTTTTTTCTCCACCATCTGATGGCGAATCAGCATACCAGCATCCTCCTTTACCCCTAACCTTCTCTATTCTATGCCGGTGCCTTTTTGGCCATGATAAGAAATTAAGTGAATCCCCCTTTGAAAACTTGTAAAATAAGAAAAAGCCATTATCAGGAAAGGTGCTGAGAGAACGTGGAAAGCATTACAGTTGTGTCGCTGCTGGATGTAATTGGAGAGCTGTTTTCCGATGAGATTTCCATAGCGGTTTCCAATACAAGTGAATATATTTATTACAGGCCGAGCAAACGCATCGATTTGAAAATCAGGACGGGGGACAGGGTAAAGGAAGGAACCATCGCCTTTAAGGCTTTAGGGACACAGCAAAGGGTGTCGGAGTTTATTGATCGCGATGTATTTGGTGTTCCGTATCACGGCATGGCCGTGCCATTTTTGCATGAAGGAAAACTTGAAGGCTGCGTAACCGCCATTTTTCCGGCTTTGACGGACGGCAAATCGGTTGTGACAATGAAAACGAATGATGGCTGGATTCCGATTCCTTTTTCCGAGGTTGTCTGCCTTGAGGCAAAGGATAAGAAGACCTATGTACATACTGGCGGCCATTCAGGCACCCATAAATACTCGCTTCAGGATTTTGAGTATTCGCTGCCGAAGGACAGTTTTATCCGCTGCCACCGCTCATTCATTGTAAATGTTAATCATATAAAGGAAATCTTTCCTGACACGCATTCCACCTTTCTCCTCGTCATGAAAAATGGGGACCGGGTGCCTGTCAGCCAGTCTTACTCCAGCTATTTCCGTAAGTTGCTCGGTTTTTAGAAAATTCTTTCTGTTTCATCTTTCTAATCTGCTGTTTTATCCGAATTTTCCGTAAGTTAATCGGAAAAGTCCTGACTCCCCCCTTTATCCGGGTAAAATGATTATATATATCATGGCAAAGGGGATGAGCAACATGGAGAAAATTTTAGATCGAATTCGCGACAGCCGCCTGCATGACCGGGTAGTTACACCTGAAGAAGCAGCATCCTGGATTCAGGATGGCATGACTCTGGGGCTAAGCGGCTTTACACGTGCAGGCGATGTGAAAGCGGTGCCATTCGCGCTGGCTGACCGTGCCAGGCATGAGAGTTTTAAAGTGAATGTGTATACGGGGGCTTCTTTGGGATCTGATGTGGATAAGCTTATTGCGGAAGCAGGGATTTTGGGAAAAAGGCTGCCGTTTCAGGCCGATCCGACCATGAGAAAAGGGATTAACCAGGGGGATTTCTTATTTATCGATCAGCATTTATCCCACACGGCAGAGCTTGTTCGCGCCAATGTCATGGATCCTATTGATTTCGCCATTTTGGAAGCGGTTTCTATTACGGAGGATGGGCTGATCATTCCGTCTACTTCAATAGGAAACTCGCTATCTTTCGCTGAAAATGCCAGACACATCATTATCGAAATCAATCTGGCACAATCCACGCAGCTGGAAGGCCTGCATGATTTATATGAACCTGGCAGGCAGGGGGAACGGAAGCCGATTCCGCTGACCAAAGCCGACGACCGTATCGGCGCTCCGGGAATTAAAGTGGATTTGGATAGAGTGAGGGGTATCGTATTCACGAATCAGCAGGACTCTCCTTCAACGATCGTACCACCGGATGAAGAAACCGCTATCATGGCACAGCATCTGCTTCAATTTCTCCGCGGGGAGATTGAAGCAGGCAGGCTAACAAATAGTCTGGCACCGCTGCAGTCGGGTATAGGGTCCGTAGCGAATGCCGTGCTTCATGGAATGCTCGACTCAGAGTTTGAGAATCTGGAAGTCTATTCAGAAGTGCTGCAGGATGCGGTATTTGATTTGATGGATGCCGGAAAAGTGGACTTTGCTTCCTGCTGTTCCATCACACTATCAGATAAAAAAATGAAAGAGGTTTTCACGAACTTTGACCGGTACAGAGACCGTTTAATCATGCGTCCGCAGGAGATATCCAATCATCCTGAAATCATCCGCCGCCTCGGCTTGATTTCGATTAATACAGCCTTGGAGCTTGATATCTATGGAAACGTGAACTCGACCCATGTCCTTGGAACGAAAATGATGAACGGCATCGGCGGATCCGGTGATTTTGCCAGAAATGCGCGACTGGCGATCTTCGTGACTAAATCAATTGCCAAAGACGGCAGGATTTCAAGCATCGTCCCATTCGTTTCCCATGTCGACCACACCGAGCATGATGTCGATGTCGTTGTGACAGAACAAGGCTTTGCAGACCTTCGCGGGCTGGCTCCAAGGCAGCGTGTCGAACTGATCATCGAGAATTGCGCACATCCGCTGTACCGCGAGCAGCTTCGCGAATATTACCGGGAAGCCCTCACAAGAGGTGGACAGACTCCGCATGTACTGGAAAAAGCCCTTTCCTGGCATACAGACTTCGCCAGGAATGGAACGATGCTGAAAGAAACAGCGGCAGCTGCTCCTCTTCAGTGGAGCTTCTGCTGAAACAACTAGTGCCAGCCACCACCATACCATCTCACCCAGCTGGTATAGGTGCCTGGCACTTTTAATGTTACAATGATAGTATACTAACAAAATGATTGGGTGGAACTATGAGTAAAGCGATCAAATTAATTGCTGCTTCTAAATATAAGAATGGGTTTAAGGATGGCTATCCGCTGGTGACGGAGGAATCGGTGCAGCGGATTCCGAAGGGGATTGAAGAGGGTGCGGTCATTGAACTGACTGATGAGAGCGGGCGGTTTATCGGCAAAGGGTATTATGGAAAGCAGAATAAAGGCAGGGGCTGGATTCTCTCGCGAAACCCTCAGGAAACCTTCGACGAAGCGTTTTTTGCGAAAAAATTTAAAGAAGCTTTAAAAAGGCGGGAAGCCCTATTTCATGATCCCGAAACAACCGCTTTTCGGGTTTTCAATGGAGAAGGAGATGGAATCGGAGGCATCACGATTGATTATTACGATGGCTTTTACGTGATCAGTTGGTACAGTGAAGGGGTTTACACCTTCAGAGATACGGTAATTCAGGCAATGATGAACAGTGCTGATGTAAAAGGCCTGTATGAAAAGAAACGGTTTGCTGTAAAAGGCACCTATATAGAGGATGATGATTTCGCAGCAGGAGAACGGGCATCTTTTCCGCTGATGGTGAAGGAGAATGGAATCAGATTTCCCATTTATCTGAATGATGGCGCCATGGTAGGTGTATTCCTTGATCAGAGGCATGTCCGAAAGACGATCAGGGACAAGTATGCCGAAGGGAAAACGGTACTGAACACGTTCTCTTATACGGGCGCTTTTTCAGCGGCTGCCGCATTAGGAGGAGCAGTGAGAACAACAAGTGTTGACCTTGCCAACCGCAGCAAAAGCAAAACCATCGAAATGTTCAGCGTCAACGGCATTGATTTTGAGGGACAGGATATCATTGTGGAAGATGTGTTCAACTACTTCAAATACGCCGTTCGGAAGCAGCTGAAATTTGATATGGTCATCCTTGATCCTCCAAGCTTTGCCCGTTCCAAAAAGCATACATTCAGCGCCAGAAAAGATTACCCGGAACTGCTTGCGCTGGCCATTCAGATAACAGAAAAGAACGGAATCATTGTGGCATCATCAAACTGCAGCACATTCAACATGAAAAAATTCAAAGACTTTATCAAAAAAGCGTTCGCACAAACAGGGGACCGCTACAAAATCATTGAGGAATTCACCCTTCCTGAAGACTTCCGCACCATTAAGGAATTCAAAGAAGGAGACTACCTTAAAGTAGTATTCATACAGAAACTGTAAAAAAAGAGTGACAGGAACCTATACCACTTTGGCCAGCTGGTATAGGTTCCTGTCACCTTTTTATTCATATTTAACCCGCAGCTCCTTCATCTCTTCCACAAGGTTCTTCCCGATTTCCTGTAAAAAGTCTTCATAGACTGGATCCAGCTTAGCCTGCCATTCCTGTTTTTCTTCAGGTGAGAGTTCATAAATTTGAATGGAGGAATTCTGCCTAATTTTTTCAAGCAGTTCTTCATTCATTTCAAATGCCATCCGGCTGTTCCAGGCGGTTGTTTCTTCCATTGCCTCGAGCAGAATCTTCTTTGTTTCCTCTGTCTGTTCATTCCAGACCTTCTCGCTCATCATCACCGCATATCCAAGATAGCCATGATTGCTGATTGTCATATGCTTTTGCAGGTTATAAAATTTCTTTGAATAGATATTGGAAATTGTGTTCTCTTCACCATCCACATCGCCTTCTTCCAGGAGTTTATAAGTGGAATTGAATGAATCCTGAACAGCCTTTGCCTTCAGGCGGCTGAATTGGGCGGATATCACATCACTTTGCATGATCCGGAAAGATTGCCCTTTCAGATCCCCAGGTTTTTGGATAGGACCCTGATTTGAAGTGATCTGCTTAAATCCATTTGGCCAATGGGCGAGCCCTTTAATGCCATCCCCCTGCAGGGATCTCAGCAGCTGTTGGCCGATTTTTCCGTTCAGGCCTTCAAGAGCAGCTTCACGCGAAGGGAACGCAAAAGGCAGATCCAGCACTCCCCATTGCGGTGAAAGCATACCTAGCTTGGAGGTGGAAGGGGCAATAAAGTGAACCTGGCCTTCTCTAAGAGCATTAATTTCTTCAATATCGGAATAGAGACTGCCGTTTGGAAACACTTCTATTTTAATATGGCCATTCGACTTTTCAGCGACAAGCTCTGCAAACCTTTGGGCGGCAAGGCCCTTTGGCGTATTTTCAGCCACCACATGGCTGAACTTGAAGACAATTTGATCCTTGAGCCCTTCCTGGTCATCATCATAGGGAATCGCTTCCCTTGGAAAAAAGCTTTGATACCCAAAGAAGGCAGCCAGCAGCAAAACCATACCGGCAAGGAGAATATAGCCTGCGGCGCTTTTCATTTGAATCCTCCTTTTTAAAACTATTAATGTTATCATACTTACAAGAATTCTATCCGTAAAGACAGAAGGGAGGGACCTTTGTGAATCAGATGCCCATCCGCTGGAAGATTACCATCCTGTCTTATGCAGTCGTTATTTTTTCTTTATTGATTGGCGGAATGGTCGTTATTGCAAACATCCAGGAGCAGGAAGAAAAAGAACTGAGGATACGTTCGATGAATACAGCCAGGACGGTGGCAGAGCTGTCAGATGTAAAAAAAGGAATCCTGCAGCCGCAGGGCTGGAAGACGGTTAATAAAGTTGCAGAGGAAATCCGGATTATTAATGAAACAGACTATATCGTGATCATGAATATGGAGCGTATCCGCTATTCCCATCCGGTCAGGGAACTGATCGGCCAACCATCTGCAGGTGAGGACGAGAAACCGGCTTTTGCCGAGCATATTTATTTTTCCAAGGCAGAGGGAGACGTCGGTACCTTTATTCGCGCATTTATCCCGATTAAAGATGAAAGCCTCAATCAAATCGGAGTGGTCGTTGTCGGCAATAAGATCCCTTCAATTACGGAGATTATCACTGATCTTACAGACGAAATCAGCATTATTGTCCTGCTGACGCTCATATTTGGACTGATCGGCTCTTTGATGCTTGCCAATCATATTAAAAAGCAGATGTTCCAGCTTGAGCCCCATGAAATCAAACGGATGCTGGAGGAAAGGACAGCCACCTTTCATTCGATCAATGAAGGCGTAATCGCGATCGATAACCAGGAAAACATTACGATTTTCAATGAAAAGGCAAAGAAAATTTTTAACGTAACTGGCGATGTCGCCGGCAAAAAAATCAGATCTGTTTTAAAAGACACCAGGCTTCCTGAAATAGTGGAGCGCAGCCGTGCAGTTTATAATGAACAAATCATTGTAAGCGGCAAGGTCATCTTAAGCACCAGAATTCCCATCCGGAAAGACAGCGAAATGATCGGAGCGGTAGCTATTTTCCAGGACCGCACGGAAGTCACGAAGCTAGCCGAAGAGCTGACCGGTGTAAAAAGCTTTGTTGAGGCGCTGAGAGTGCAGAACCATGAACATATGAACAAGCTTCACACCATTGCCGGATTGATTCAGCTCGGGAAAGCAGACAAAGCTTTAAAGCTGACGTTTGATGCATCTGAAGAGCAGGAAAACCTCTCAAATTTCCTCAGCGATAAAATCAGGAACGATGCCATTGCAGGCCTATTATTAAGTAAGGTACGGCGCGGAAAGGAATTGGGCATCACGGTGGTTATCGACCCAAACAGTAATCTGGAGGAGTTTCCAAACCGCCTGGATCACCATGACTTTGTTTTGCTCCTGGGCAATCTGATTGAGAATGCTTTCGGGGCTTTTGAGCATAGTGAACGTGAAGATCGAAAAATAGATATCAGCATTGAACAGACGGATGAGATTTGTGCGGTGCTGGTGGAAGATAACGGCAGCGGGATAGAAGAAGCGATATTGCCGAAGCTATATGAAAAAGGATTTACCGCCAAAAAATCAGGCGGAACAGGCTATGGGCTTTACCTTGTCAAACAAATTACAGAAAAAGGCGGAGGAGCGATCGAGGTTTCAACTGGCAGGGATGAAGGAACTTCCTTTACGATCACTTTTCCAATGGAAGCGAAGGGAGAAGCATATGGCGGTTAAAGAAGAAATCAGTGTGCTGCTGATTGAAGATGACCCAATGGTCCAGGAAGTTAATAGAGAATTCATTGCAAGTGTGGATGGATTTAAGATTATTGCGGCAGCCGGAAATGGGGAGGAAGGCATCAGCCTTGCGGAAAAACTGAAGCCTGACCTGGTTATTTTGGATATTTTTATGCCAAAAAAAGATGGCATACAAACTCTGCATGAATTCAGAAAGCAGCACCTCGATTCTGATGTCATCGTCGTTTCCGCTGCAAAAGATAAGGAAACCATTAAGCTGATGCTTCAAAATGGCGCAAGAGATTATATCATTAAACCTTTTAAGCTGAACAGAATTCAGCAGGCTCTTGAAAAATACCGCCATTACAGGGAGAGCCTGAAGGAATCAGGCACATTGTCACAGGATCAGCTCGATGCCCTTATTTATGCCAGGCAGGCGAAAAAAGAAGAAAATGTTCTGCCAAAAGGACTGAATGAATTCACCTTGAATGAAATTACTTCTTTCATGCAGCAGCAGACCGAACCCCGCTCTGCCGAAGAAGTCGCCAACGGCATCGGCATAGCCAGAGTAACCGCCCGCCGCTATCTCGATTATCTTGAAAAAGGCGGTGCAATCCGGCTGGATGTGCAATACGGGGGAGTGGGCAGGCCAGTCAATCGGTATGTCATCGTTTAGTTAACATCCCGAGACCAAAATGAACAAAATATCCGTTATGACCATAAGCTTCTCGCTTTTATCTGAAAACGCTATCATTTCTAATAGAATGAATAGTTAGAAAAAAGGAGATGAGATAAAAGTGAAGAAGCAGCGGATTTATAAGAATTTAACCTTTCAGGTGTTAACGGCTATTTTTATCGGTGTTATGGTCGGACTGATTTGGCCGGAAGTCGGAAAAGAAATGAAGCCGGTAGGCGACACCTTCATCAGCGCAGTCAAAATGGTCATCGCCCCGATTATTTTCCTGACCATCGTCCTTGGAATCGCCAAAATGGGTGATATGAAAAAAGTCGGCAAGGTTGGCGGCAAAGCGTTCATCTATTTTGAGGTTGTTACTACACTTGCTTTAATGATCGGTCTGATCGTCGTTAATGTCATAAAACCTGGTGCAGGACTGAACTTTAATGAATTGGAAAAAGGGGATGTTTCACAGTATACAGCCAATGGCGGAGAAGGCATCAATTGGATTGAGTTTGTGACACATATTGTTCCTTCCAACATGGTGGATGCCTTTGCAAAAGGGGATATCCTGCAGGTATTATTCTTCTCTATCTTATTTGGTGTCGGTTTGGCTGCACTTGGAGAAAAGGGCAAAATCGTCATTGAATTTTTGGATAAGCTATCATTAGTCTTCTTTAAAATCATCGGCTATGTCATGAAGGCAGCCCCGCTTGGAGCCTTTGGAGCCATGGCCTATACCATCGGACATTTCGGACTGGCTTCACTTGTTCCGCTTGGCAAACTGATGGTTTCCGTGTACGTGACGATGTTCTTATTTATCTTTGTTGTTTTAAATATTATCTGCAAAATGTACGGATTCAGCTTATGGAATTATCTGAAGTTCATCAAAGATGAAATTTTAATCGTATTAGGCACAAGTTCATCAGAATCAGTGCTACCGAGAATGATGGATAAAATGGAGCGCATCGGCTGCTCCAAATCGGTTGTGGGTCTGGTCATTCCAACAGGTTACTCCTTTAACCTGGACGGTACATCCATCTACCTGTCCATGGCAGTTGTCTTCCTTGCACAAGTGTTCGGAGTGGATCTGACAATCGGACAGCAGGTTACCATTCTCTTAGTGCTCATGCTGACTTCAAAAGGTGCCGCGGGTGTCACAGGCAGCGGATTTATCGTATTGGCATCGACGCTTGCCGCACTACAGGTTATCCCTCTTGAAGGATTGGCTCTTCTTCTTGGTGTAGACCGCTTCATGAGTGAAGGAAGAGCAATAGTGAACCTGATCGGAAACGGAATCGCAACGATGGTTGTAGCAAAAAGCGAGAATGAATTTGATGAAAATAAGGCTAAGAAAGCCATTAGTGAAATGAAATTAATGAAGCAGGAACAGCAAAAACAGGCTGTATAAAAGGTAAAGGCCATTTCCAACAAGGGAATGGCCTTTATTTATTGTCGAAAACCATCCAAAGCTCCGACAATTCCTGCACCTATTTCCCGGGAAAAAATCAAGTATAAGAAGGAATGTCTGTTCTTTCAATCAAACGTTTGATTGAAAGGATAATTGTTGAATAACCACGAAAAACAGGCAAAATTTAGAAAGTTGTAAAAATTGTATGGTATGATTATTCTTAAAAAAGTGGCAGGCATCTATATCATTTAAGCAACCTGTATAGGTGCCTATCACCGGAAAGAAGGTTCACATCGTGAAGCGCCTGAAGGTTCATTATGCATGGATTATTTTAATATTGACGTTTTTGGCGTTGCTGGCTGCACAGGGTGTACGCTTGTCGTTCGGGGCGTTTATGGCGCCATGGGAGCATGAGTTTTCCGCGAATCGCAGTGTCATATCCTTCGTTGCCTTTGTCAGCTATATTGTTTTTGCCATTTCACAGCCGTATGTTGGCAGGCTGATTGATAAATATGGCATCCGCTATATTCTGTCCTGCAGCATTTTGGTGATCGGTTTTTCAACACTTCTGACCTTTTTCACTACTAATGCTGTTCAGCTGATTATCATTTATGGTGTAATCGCCTCGGTTGGTTTTGGAGGTGCATCCAATGTAGCGGGAACGATGGCAGTGGCGACCTGGTTTGCCGATAAAAAGGGAATGGCCATGGGACTGATGTCTGCAGGAACAGCCGCAGGGCAGCTTATTCTTGTGCCGCTGTCCTTATTCCTAATTGACCAGATGGGCTGGAAGACAACCGTTCTTGTGCTCGGCTGCTTCTTGATTGTATTCATTTTTCCGCTTCTTCTGCTCTTTATCCGTTCGAACCCGGCAGATCTAAATATCGAGGCTTATGGAGTGAAAGTGAGTGATAATGCGAAGGAGAGGCAGGGGAAAAAGGAAGCGACAAAAGGAACGCTATCTATATTCCAGCTCTTAAAGCGAAAAGAATTCCTGTTTCTCATGCTCCCGTTTTTCGTTTGCGGCGTCACCACTACAGGCCTGATGGATACCCATCTTATTCCCTTTGCCCAGTATTGCGGATTTACGCCTGGCGTTACCGGTGCCGCTGTCAGTCTGCTTGCCGGCTTTAATATTCTCGGCACAGTCGTTTCCGGGTTCCTCGCAGATAGGTGGAATTGCAGAAGGATCCTTGCCTTTCTCTATGGAATTCGGGCCCTGACCATTGTTCTTCTGCTCATCATCGTGAATGATGCTTCCCTGTTTGGCTATTTCGTCACTCAATCCCATTTGTTGATTCTGTTTGCCATCAGCTTTGGGATTGTCAATTTTGCCACTGTCGCGCCGACGATGAAACTGGCTGCGGAATATTTCAGCCATCTTTCCGCCGGAGCGGTGATTGGCTGGATTTATTTGAGCCATCAGCTGGGTTCTGCACTTGGTTCCTTCTTCCCTGGTGTAATATTTGATCTGACAGGGAGTTATGACAGTTCTTTCATTGCGTCCATCGTACTTCTTGTTCTGGCATCCGCCTTAAGCATTATGCTTCCGAGACAAGGGGCAGACCATCAGTATGCGAACAGCAGGGAATTAGCGGAAAATAGTTAAGGGCTTAAAATCGACACTTTATTTCTCATAGGTTAAAATAATAATATTGAAATAGCAGTTCGGTTAGGGGAGACAGGCATGCATCGTAATCATGATCTATATCAATTTTTCCTTGAAAAAACCTGGGACTTAACAGAAGAATGGTATAAAAATGTGAACAAAGAAGAGAGCGGCGGAATATATACCTCAGAAGACCCCGCTGTGATTGAACGAGTAAAGAAGCAAAATTACGAATTCCACAAGCAGTTCTCCGAAGTCTTCCATAAAGAAGAAGTCGCTTTCTTTCATGAGCTGGAAAGCTGGATTGTCAAAGTGGCGCAGGATGATGAACACCTCCGCACGCCTCTGGAGATGATCCTGCAGGAGTTCTTTAACACCCAGGAACAATATTTGAACTTGCTTGAGCAGTTCGTTGAATTTAACCAGGGCCAATATGATGAAAAACAAATTACCTTATGGCGCAGGATGATTATTAGAACCATTGGTGAGGTGGTTACCTGGTTCACGGAAGAGTATAATAATCATTCCCAAAAGAGGCTGCAGGCTCAGCAGGCTTTAATCCTTGAACTCAGTTCCCCGGTCATTTCTCTGACAGAAGATATCGCACTTCTGCCGCTTGTTGGGGATATTGATACGGCCCGCGCAAAAGCCATGCTAGAAAATACACTTCAGCAATGCAATAAATTAGGCGTCAACCAGCTGTTCCTTGACCTTTCAGGCGTAGTCATGATTGATACCATGGTAGCCCATCAGCTTTTCCAGCTGATAGAAGCGCTAAGCCTGATCGGCGTAAAGACAACAATCTCCGGCTTAAGACCGGAAATTGCCCAGACCGCAGTACAGCTCGGTTTGTCATTTGATCACGTCAGCATCAAATCCACGCTATCCAGTGCCATTAAATCAGCGAACATAATAGCAGAGTAATAGAAAACACGATGAAGGATGTCTTCATCGTGTTTTTGATCTATTCCAATCCTTTAATGGTCATTTCCTTCACTGGCAGGAATGCCTCACCTGTATCCAGGTAGTTAACGTCTGCCTGATCGCCTTCCTGAAGATAAATGGCCATCGGCACGGTTTCAGATGAAACCACGTAGCTCTGGCGGTTTTCCATCAGGAATGATACGATTGTGAATTCGCCGGATTTCTCCTTGTACACCCGCAGTACAGTTCCGCTCATCTGTTTTTCCTCTGCTTTCGAGCTTCCGTCTACCGTGCCTCCGCCTCGCTGCAAAGCGGTTTTATATAAACGCAATGCTTCATTTGGCGTTGTCCCATATACAGATATTTCCGGATTGGCAGCTGATACAATAAAGTAGTTCTGCAGGAATCCATTGGCATCAAGCACAGGTGTCAGCCAGCTGGCTTCCCCGTAGAAGTTATAAAGAACAGGCATTTCGCCGCTCCATTTTTTCTCGATGAATTTCTTCTCGATAATCTGGAGGGCGCCCTGGGAATCCATATAAGAGTCCTCAAGATTACCTGTAAAGAAGGTCGCTTCGCCCGTCCTTGAATTTGTCAGAGAATAGCCCAGCATTGAATCGACGCCTTCTTTTGGACTTGTAAAATCTGTAAAGTAATACATGTCGCCATTTTCATCAAAAATCGGACTCACATTGGCTTCCGTTCCTTCATCTGATGGAAGCCTTACATCGGATTTTCCGAATTTGCTGTTCCAGAAGCCGTGGACATAATTCCCGAAATAGCTGTTCTGCAGACTGACCGTTTCAGGGGAAACAGCTCCATCAATAAAGGCCGGCACATCCGCAAGTTTATAGGACTTCGTCTGTCCGTTCAGCGGGTCAACCATGACCACTCCTTGAACATCAAAGCCATTTCTCGCCGAAATAAACTCTCCATATGAACGGATATAAAACGGCTTTCCGTCGTCATCCACTTCCAGCTGCACATCTCCGTAAAAAATGGCCTGCGGATACTGCATCCGGATATGACGCTCAATATTTTTATTAAAATAAGAGGATGGTGTATACACCATATCGCTTTTCACAAACTTTGGATTGGCTGAGGAGTCAGTCGCGCTGATTGTAAAATAACCAGGTGTTTTATCCCCATTCCACCATTTGAAAAAACCCGAAAACTCTACAGGCGCAATATAAACATATTTCCCATCGACTTTCTGGATCTGCAGGCTGCCAAGTTCATAATAGCTCGTGTTCGGAACCTGCCCGAATGCCTTCTTCATCTTATTGCGCGCAAACTGCGGCGGCACGCTCGCTGGTGTTTCCTTTTCATCAAACGCCTCAATCTCCGTTTTTTCATTCATTTTGGCACTTTCATATTTATCATCTGCATTGAATAGAAAAGCTGTCAGAAAGAATATCCCTGCGATTAGACTGATGGCAAACAGACCCGTTTTGATCATTCGTTCCCTGCCTGTCGCAAGAACAGCTCCAATTAATGAAGAGATAACCGCAAATAGCCATAGGCCGGTCAAGTTCCGGTCCAGATTGGTGAAATAATACACGGAAAAAACAAGCAGCACAGACACAGCGGCGGTGCCGGCCATAATTCCGGTCCCAAGTTTCCTGCGTTCCTTTTCCTTCGCCTTAGTCTTCGGTTTATAGCTGAACGGAATCAGCAGGATAGAAATTGCCAGTCCGGCAATCAGTGAAAAAATAAAAATATTTCCCATAAGAATCTCTCCTAATATTAGTTCGTTATTATGTAATACGGGCGGCAGCCAAAAAAGTTTCATAAAGAAAAATCACCATCCTAAGTTGTTGGTGATGTAAAATTACACTAAACAAATGACCTGGGAGTCATGAAAAAATTACTGTTGATTACTGCAGGCTAGTTATTTCTGGCTTCCCCTGTCCTTTTTCTTTATGTATTGAATAATAGCAATGGATAACCCATGAGGTGAAGAAGCATCTGGATGGAACAGGCTATGACGAAAATGATTTTCAGGAGCACAGCGATAACATACCTAAAATGGACATCAATCTTGATTTTTACCAGGCCCATTATTATATCATTTTCAAAGATGAGCCGAACATAATCTATTACTATGGTAAAAAGAAGTGGTTTGGGATGTCGTTAAGTTTTGTGAAAAATGCTCTTCTACATATGAGTTTGTAACAGAGAATACGGAACCTATTGAGGAAGCCTGTGTATCAATGCTTGAAAAACGTTAAGAAAAAGGATTTTCCGCCTGAAGCCAGAATAAGAGTATCATTCCATTGATAAGGAGATTTTTTATGATCAAATATGAATTTGCCATACCGGATCAGGATCAATTATTTCAGTTATATGAAAAGGACGGCTGGAATGAATTTTTGAAGCTGCCGAAAGAAAAGCTGCATCAGGCGATGAAGCAGAGCTGGCTTGTGATCGGTGCCTTTGATAGAGAGTGCCTGATCGGGACAGGGCGCATTATTTCAGACGGAGTCATTAACGCCTATCTTTGCGGATTAATCGTTGATCCAGCTTATCGCAGCCAGGGCATCGGAAAGGAAATGGTGCGAAGGCTGGCAGAAGAGTGCTCGAAGGCACGGCTGCATGTACAATTGATGGCTGAGGAGGAGAAAGCGGGCTATTATGAAAAGCTGGACTTTGAGGTTTTTACCTTAGGCTTAAAGTATAAGTTTTCAGGCTAAAGTTGTAGCCATTTTCAGCCAGAACGGCGATTTAGCATAACGTTTCCAGCATTAAAATGGGTAATGTAACCAATATGAGAAACGGAGGCAATTCTTATGGAAAAATATATATGCAAAACGTGCGGAACACAATTTCCTTTTTCGGTCCATCAGCCTGAAAGCTGCCCGATCTGCATGGAAGAGCGCCAGTACGTTGGCCCTCGCGGCCAGGAATGGACAACATTACATGAAATGGAGGAAAGCCAAATTTATATAAATAAAATACAGCAGGAGGAATCCAGCCTATACAGCATGAAAACAGTGCCGGAGTTTGCCATCGGCCAGACAGCTTATCTTATTCAGCATAACGGTTTTAATCTGATGTGGGACTGTATTACCTATCTTGATGAGCCCACGATTGAAACGATAAAAGATCTGGGAGGAATAGACGCTATCGCACTGTCACATCCTCATTACTATTCAGCTCAGGCGGAATGGGCGGAAACATTCAATGTGCCGATCTATATACACGAAGACGATAGGGAATGGGTGATGAAGGACAGTAAACACATTATTTTCTGGAGCGGAGAAACGCTTAAAGTTCAAGATGGCCTGGTCATCCACCGCCTTGGCGGCCATTTTAAAGGCGGTGCTGTCCTTCATTGGGAAAATGGGAATCATGGCATAGGCGTTCTGCTCACCGGCGACATCATTCAGGTTGTCGCAGACAGTGGGTGGGTCAGTTTCATGTACAGCTACCCGAATCTCATCCCTCTTCCGGCTGAAACGGTAGAACGAATGGCTGGCAAAATAAAAACGCTAACATTTGAGCGGCTTTACAACGCGTTCCACAGAGTAATAAAAAAAGAGGCAGACCTTGCAGTGCAGCGGTCAGCAAAACGCTATATAAAAGCAGTCCGGGGCGAGCTATTTCAAACCTAATATTGGCTCTGGAAATAGAAATTTAGTAAAATAAGGTAACAGAATGGGAGGGAACACGATGTTAAAGAAACCTAAATCCAATGAATATGCACCCTATTATGAGAAATATGTCAGCTCCGTACCGGAAGGGGACCTGCTGCAGATCCTCGATGAGCAAATAAAGGAAACGATGAATCTGGTAAAAGATCTGAATGAGGATCAGGCTCAATTCCGTTATGCTCCGGAAAAATGGACCGTTAAAGAAGTTATCGGGCATATCACAGATACCGAACGCATTATGAGCTACCGCCTGCTTTGCATTGGCAGAGGGGATTTGGCCAAGCTGCCGGGCTATGATGATAATGAGTATGTGAAGAATGGGCAATTCAACCGTTTCAGCATCCGGGAACTAGTAGAGCAGCTGTCCTATGTACGCCAAAACACGATTGCTTTACTAAAAAGCCTGGATGATGAGTCACTGCTAAGGAGAGGGAATGCCAACGGCACGGAAGTAACCGCCCGGGCCATCGCCTATATCATTGCCGGCCATGAACTTCATCACCGCACCTTAATCAAAGACCGGTATATGGCTGCAGAAAGCTTTGGTGGAACATATTGAATAAACATGAAATAGCGAGCTGGCTGAAATCTATTCTGATTGCCTTTGGAATCGCTATGGTGATCAGGGTCTTCCTTTTTTCACCTTACTATGTGGAAGGAGCCTCCATGGATCCTACCCTTCATGACGAAGAAAAAATATTCGTAAATAAATTTGAAGAACCGGACAGAGGCGATATTGTCATCATCAAGGGCGAAGAAAAAAACTATGTTAAAAGATTAATAGGATTCCCTGGCGATGAACTGGAAATGAAAGATGACCACCTGTATATAAACGGCAAGCAGCGGGATGAAGACTATCTCTCAGAAAATCGCAAAGCAGCAGAAGGAATTGTCAACAAACTGACCGGCGACTTCGGCCCCCTCACTGTTCCGGAAGATCACTATTTCGTGATGGGCGACAACCGCCTTGTCAGCCTGGACAGCCGAAATGGACTCGGATTTATTGAGAAGGAGCGGATTATCGGCGTCAGCGAATTTGTCTGGTATCCTTTTACAAGCATAAGAAAAGTAGATTAGCTTCAGGAGCGGCAAGCACCGCTCTTTTTACATAATAGGGGGGATCTTATGGAATTGTTTCTTCAAGTAGCTGCCTATTTTATCTTTGCTGCCGGGTCTTTTTATTTCTTTTTCGGCGGAGTAAGAAAACCGGCTGGAAAAAACGCACTAAGGCATAAGAGCTTTATCTTTTTGATCAGCTTCCTAGTCCTGAGCGGATATTTCTGGTTCGGCAGGTGATGAGGGTGAAGCCTATTTGCTGAAGCCGCTATTCCATTTGCAGATGGCGAGATTCTATTTTTCGAAAGCTGTCCATCTATTTGAATCCTCCAAGAGCAAAATCCCTATTTTAATTGAATTCGAAGCAAGTGAAAGAAAGGACGTGTTATAGATGACAAATATCGGATTGATCAGGCACGGGATTACAGCCTGGAATAAGGAGGGGCGGGCGCAGGGAAGCTCGGATATTCCTCTCCATGAAGAAGGATTGACTGAGGCAGGACGCCTGGCAGAACGGCTTGGCGGAGAAAGCTGGGATGTGATTTACTCAAGCAATCTCCTGAGGGCAAAGCAGACTGCAGAAGCCATCCAGGAGAAAATCGGTTCCATTCCCCTTCACCTCGATCCCCGAATAAGGGAAGTCGGCGGCGGAATGATTGAAGGCACAACCGAAGCAGAGCGTCTTGAAAAATGGGGCAAAGACTGGCGGGAAATGGACCTCGGTTTTGAGCCGAAAGAAAACATCATTAATAGAGGACTTGAGTTCCTCCAGGAAATTACAGATAAGCACCCGGGCGAAAACGTGCTGATCGTAAGCCACGGCTCCTTCATCCGCCATCTTTTAAGAGAACTGGTGCCG
This sequence comes from Cytobacillus sp. BC1816, assembly GCF_051353635.1. Classification (NCBI taxonomy): domain Bacteria; kingdom Bacillati; phylum Bacillota; class Bacilli; order Caryophanales; family Bacillaceae; genus Cytobacillus; species Cytobacillus sp. BC1816. The sequence goes on from NZ_CP195611.1 coordinate 918,997, forward strand.
CACACGGATCTGTCCTCCCCGCTGAAAAACACATCCATCACAAAGCTTTTGATCAAAGAAAGCCAGTGGGATTGTGAGCTGTATAACTGCACGAAGCATCTTGAAGTGAAGCAGATAGTAGAATCATGTTAAGCAGTAAAAAAACAGCAGGCTGCCCCTGCTGTTTTTTATTCATTATGTATCTTCGACTTAAAGTTCGGAAAAGTAAACCTGAAAACGGTGCCTTTACCGATTTCGCTTTTGACGCGAACACTGCCATCCATGGCCCTTACAATACTGAAAACAACCATCATTCCAAGGCCGGTCCCTTTGGAGCCTTTTGTGGAATAGTAGGGTTCACCTAAACGCTGAAGCTGATCGGACGTCATGCCGACACCGGTGTCTTTTATTTCGATGGTGATCTGGCTGCTGCTATAGTGTGTTTCTATGTATAATTGCCCGCCGCGCGGCATGGCCTCAATTGAATTTTTAATTACATTCAGAAAACATTGGTGGAATTTTTGCCGATCACCTTTAATCGATCCGAGAAGGGCAAAATGGGCATTGATCTCTACGGAATTCTGGTTGGCGGTCGGTTTTAATATATTCATGACTTGAATTAGTTCTTTTTTTACATTAATTTCTTCGATTTTATCTAAGGAAGGCTTGGAAAAGGTTAAATAATTTTGAATGACCTGTTCTGCCGATTCCAGTTCGGCTTTCACGATGCCCAAATACTCGACCCTTTTTCGTGGCGGCAGCCGCTGTTCCTGCAGCAGCTGCACAAATCCGATTGCAGCCGTCAGAGGGTTGCGGATTTCATGTGAGATGGCAGCTCCCATTTGCTCCACAGCTTCAAGTTTTTCTGCCCGTACGAGATTTTCACGGATATCCAGATTTCTTTTGGCAAACTCAAATACATATGAAATCATGAAGACACCCAGTGGCGGAATCACCAGGAAGGCAAACCAGGCATCAAACCGGTTTTGAGGGGGCACCGATAGTTCCATAACAACAACAGTCTGCACACTTAAAATCAGGGTAATGATAATCGAAAGGCGAATCCTTTTTCGCGGCACCTGCTTCCAAAACCAGGGATAGAGCCTCCAAAGAATAATCCCAAGGGGCAAATATAAAAGAATATTAGAATAAAACCCAGGTTCTATTCCATAAAAACTTCTCATCAAAATCACACTCCCGGCTAATGCGGGGCCGATTCCCGCATATAAACCGCCGATGATGACAGGTATCAATCGTAAATCAAAAAAGTAATGCGTGCTTGGCTGATAGGAAAATTGAAAACATATCCAGATCATGAACAAAAGCCATATAAAAGAGCAGCCTTTGGAAAACCGGAATTTAGAGCTTTTTTCCGCCCATACCAGCACAATAAACAAGATGACAATCAAGAGCGATAGATTAAAGAAAAAATGCTTTGTGATTTCCACCGTTTCACCTGCCTCTTTGTGAGGTTATAAGAAAATTCTATATTGTTTTACTATTTATGACAATACTCATTTGCTTTTTTTATATAATATTGTCAGAAAATACGAAATTGTCGAGGGTAAAGATTACTATTTCAATGCGAGTGAAATTTGGTTTGCCGAAAACAATCTTATCCCTGTAGGGATATGTCTTTGTTATTTTTTTAAAAAAATGTATCATTCAAAATTTTTAGAACATATAATAAAATCAGAATAAATAAATGAATTAGAAAGGGTGAAGCCACTTTGGATTTAATCAAGAAAACGATGGAGATCAATCTGGAACAGCAGAAGCTGATATCCAGCCCGTTAAGGATAAAAATTATTTACCTCCTCGCTAAAAGAGCCATGACAGCCAAACAGGTTGCTGAAGAGCTCGGAAAGTCTGCAGGAAGCATTCATTACCATATTCAGCAGCTTTATAAAGGCGAAATACTGGAAATTGAGGAAACGAAAGAAAACAGGGGAATTATCGAAAAGTATTACCGTTCAAAAGCGACGCAATTCAACTTGAAAGAAGTGAACGGGCAGGATAAAGGATCCAGCAGCTCTATGGGAATAAGCATCTCCCTCACAGATGATGAAGTAAAGGAATTTCAGGACGATTTGTATGAACTAATGGTTAAATACATGGAAAAGAGCGTAAAGGGAGCTATAAAGCGCAATTCATATGAAATCTCCTGCAGCTTCAAATTGCTTAATTCCGAGGAGGAAGATTAGATGGAAGCCCAGATCAAAAAAAATATAACACTGTTTTTGACAGGGAAAATGACAGCGGTGCTCGGTTCCTCCATTTACGGCTTTGCCATTGGCTTATATATCCTTGCAGAAACAGGGTCCAGCCTGAACTTTGCCATAACCCTCATTCTTAGTGCGCTGCCAAGAATCCTGCTTTCCCCTGTTGCGGGCGCGCTCAGTGACAGGTGGGACCGCAAAAAAATCATCATAATTTCCGATTTTGCCTGTGCGGTCTGGCTTCTTGCCATTTTGCTGCTGTATCTTTTTGCCACACAGGAAATCTGGCTCCTCTACACAGCCACAGCCGTTCTAAGCATTTTGAATACCTTTTATTCAGCGGCAGTCACTTCAGCGATTTACAATATGGTCGGTCCTGATACTCTGCAAAAAGCGATGTCACTCAATCAGGCCGCAGCTTCATCATCCGCCATCTTGGGACCCGTTCTTGGGGGCGTCTTCTTTGGCATCTTTCATTTATCAGTCTTCATGCTTATCAACATCATCGCCTTCACAGTCTCCGGCATCACCAGTTTACTAATTCAATACAATCTATTTGCAGAGAAAAAAGAAAGACCAGAAGAAAAGAGTATGATCTATGATCTGAGAATGGGTGTTTCATATGTGAAAAATCAGCCATTCATAAAAAATCTCATTATCATTAGCATCTGGCTGAATTTTTGGTTCGCGGTTTTTCCCGTTGCCATGCCTTATCTGGTTCTGACTGTACGGGAAATGAGTTCCCTTCAGCTGGGCATTATTGAAGGAGCCTTTTCTGTCGGGATGCTGATTATGTCGGTCGCTCTTTCTGCCCGTCCTGAAGTAAAGAGAAAAGAAGTGACCATCTTTGGGGGCATAATGGCCATGTCCCTGATCATTGCTCTGCTTGGCCTCCCGAATTTTCCTGGCTTAATGGGCATTTCAAACAGCATCATGTTTCCTTTTTTAATTGGTATGGTCCTGCTGTTATCATCAGTTATCATGGTGGTCAATATCCCTGTGATGGTTTTACTGCAAAAAGGCACGCCTGATGCCTATCGGGGCAGGGTCATGTCACTCCTTGAAACAGGAGCAAGTGCCATGACACCGCTCGGCTTTATCTTTTTTGGCATCCTGCTTGAAAAAATGCCTGTCTGGATCCTGATGGCTGCATGCGGAGGATGTATTCTGGTGCTCATCCTGTATCATCTGCAAAAAAGAACCTTTATCCAGCTTCTGAGAGATGAAGATCAGCCTAAAACAGAGATTAGCTCACAAGCCTGAGAGAAAGCAGTTTTCCGCTGCTTTCTTTTATTTTGCCGTTTATCGCATTCGTTCTGGGGTATTTCAACATATAGATACATAGTTTACATCGTAGCCCAGAAGCGATTGCTTCTTTATATAAGGAGGAAAACCATTTGAAACAAGATCCGCAAAACAAAGGTGTAAATGCGCACAGCAAGGACAAACAGCTTGAAGAATTTCGCATGGATAACACAGGCAAGAAGCTTACGACGAATCAGGGAGTCAAGGTTTCGGAGGATGAGCATTCGTTAAAAGCTGGTTCCCGTGGCCCGACCTTGATGGAGGACTTTCACTTCAGGGAAAAAATGACGCATTTTGACCATGAGCGCATCCCTGAACGGGTTGTCCACGCCCGCGGTTTTGGCGCACATGGCTATTTCCAGGTGTATGAACCCATGACAGAATATACCCGGGCAAAGTTTCTGCAGGATCCATCTGTCAAAACCCCGGTCTTTGTTCGCTTCTCGACTGTTGCCGGCTCCCGCGGCTCGGCAGACTCTGTACGTGATGCCCGCGGATTTGCAACGAAGTTTTATACGGAAGAGGGCAACTACGACTTAGTCGGCAATAATATTCCGGTGTTTTTCATTCAGGATGCCATCAAATTCCCGGATCTCGTTCATTCATTCAAGCCGGAGCCGCATAACGAAATGCCGCAGGCTTCAACGGCCCATGATACGTTCTGGGATTTTGCCGCCAACAATACTGAAACAGCCCATATGATCATGTGGACAATGTCAGACCGTGCCATTCCGCGCAGTTTCCGCATGATGGAGGGATTTGGCGTTCACACGTTCCGATTTGTGAATGAGCTGGGCAAGGCACGTTTTGTGAAATTTCACTGGAAGCCTGTTCTTGGCACGCATTCCCTGGTTTTTGATGAAGCCCAAAAACTTGCCGGAAAGGATCCGGATTTCCATCGCCGTGATCTTTGGGAATCCATCGAAATGGGGGACTATCCTGAATTTGAGCTCGGTGTTCAAATGATTGAGGAGGAAGATGAATTCTCCTTTGATTTTGATATTCTGGATGCGACAAAGTTATGGCCGGAGGAAATGGTCCCGGTTAAAATTATCGGGAAAATGACCCTGAACCGCAACCAGGATAATGTATTTGCTGAAACAGAGCAGGTCGCCTTCCACCCTGGACATGTAGTACCTGGCATTGACTTTTCAAATGACCCGCTGCTGCAGGGACGTTTATTTTCTTATACCGACACTCAGCTGATCCGCCTTGGCGGTCCGAACTTCCATGAGCTCCCGATCAATCGTCCGGTGTGCCCGTTCCATAATAATCAATATGACGGCTACCATCGCATGACAATTAATAAGGGGCCGGTTGCTTATCATAAAAACTCGATGCAGAATAATGATCCAAGCCCTGCCACAGCAGAAGAGGGAGGCTATGTTCATTATCAGGAAAAGGTTGAAGGACGAAAGGTACGCCAGCGCAGTGATAGCTTCAAGGACCATTACAGCCAGGCGAAAATGTTCTGGAACAGCATGTCTGAAGTGGAAAAACAGCATATGATCGAGGCGTTCCGCTTTGAAGTCGGAAAGGTGCAGAACAAGGATGTGAAGCAGCAGGTTGTCGACATGTTCAGCAACGTAGATAGCTTCCTGGCTGAGCAAATTGCCCGCGGAGTTGGCGCAAAAGTGCCGGAAGCAGTGAATGAATCCAAAGTGACGCTCTCTTCACCAGCATTAAGCCAAATGAATACAGCCAAATCACCTAAGACCCGAAAAGTCGCCATTCTCGCTGAAAATGGATTCAGCTATTCTGAAGTCAAAAGCGTAATGGAAGCTTTGAAAAGTGCTGGGATCATGCCGGAGATTGTCAGCAAAAACCTGGGCATGATCAAAGGAGACGGCGGAGAATTGGAAGTAGTGAAAACATTCCTGACCTCCCACTCCGTTATGTATGACGCTATCTATATAGCAGGAGGAAAAGAAAGTGCTGAATCCCTGAAGAAGGTGCCTCAGGCCAAGGAATTCGTCAGCGAAGCTTACAAGCATTTTAAAACCATTGCGTTTGGAGGCGAAGGAGCCGAACTGCTGCCTGCAGAAGCAATGGACACGCTGGGGCAATCCCAAACCCTATCGGAAATGGGAATCGTCGAAATCAAAAGCGGCGATGCATCCGCAAGCGAGAATTTAATTAATAGCATTGCCATGCACCGTCATTGGGGACGTGCCATATAAAATTGATGCCAGCTGCCCGCTATCGGACGGCTGGCTTTTTTTCTGAATCCTTGATAGATTAAGGACTGACCGATATAGCTGGAAACTGACCGAAATATTGGAGAAACTGACCGATAAAATCGAATAGTAACCGATAAATTAAAATTATGACCGATAAAGCTGATGAAGTGACCGATAAACGGAAAATTGTTCGTCCATCGTTGAGTTTGGCCGATAAGTCTTAAATTTTGGCCGGTAAAAGCCCCACATTGGCCGGTATCTTCCTAATTTGGCCGGTGAAACGGCAAAATTGGCCGATAAATACCCCATTTCGGCCGGTTTTTTCCTGATTCTGCTCCGTCCGCCAGCAGCCGCATCAAAATTTCCCCAATATGCAGGTATTCCCCTCCTAAAATAAGAATTCTTTAATAACAACCTGCCAAAACAAAGCAAAAAATGACAGGAAGGCAGAAAAAGAAAACGGTAGGATATAGTCAAGGGAGTGATCAGTAATGTCATGGATCGTATCGCTGCAGAAGGCGATTGATTATATAGAGGAGCATTTGCTGGATGAGGATCTTTCCATCGGGAAAGCCGCGGAGGAAGCCAACTCCTCCGTATTTCATTTTCAGCGTACATTCGCCATTTTGACTGATATGCCGGTGGGCGAATATATACGGGGAAGAAGACTGACCCTCGCAGCACAGGAACTGGTCCGAACAGACCGCAAAGTGATTGATCTTGCCTATAAATACGGCTATGACACTCCCGAAGCTTTTACTAAGGCTTTCCGCAGGCAGCATGGCATGACCCCGACTGAAGCAAGAAACTTTTCCGGAAAGCTGAAATCATATAACCGCCTGGTAATCCAGGTGAGTCTGAAAGGGGCAGAACCAATGCAATATGCAATTGTCAAAAAAGAAGCTTTTCAAGTAGCAGGAATCAAAAGGGAGTTCTCATTGTGCAATGAAGAGAATCTGGCCGGCATCCCGAAAATGTGGGATGAAGTAAATAGTAACGGGACCGCTGACAACCTATTCATGCTGAATAATGGCGAAATTAAAGGGGTTCTCGGTGTGTGTGTCGATAACCGCAGCAAAAAGCCTGACAGCATGGATTATTGGATTGGGGCAAGCTTCAAAGGAGATAAGCCTGACAGCTTCGAGTGCCTGGAAGTCCCGGCCTCTAAATGGGCGGTATTCGAAGTGCATGGGGCCATGCCGCATGCCATGCAAAACACCTGGAAAAAAATCTTATCGGAATGGTTTCCATCCAGCGGCTATGAGCATGCTGCTGCACCGGAACTGGAAGTCTATTCTGCCGGTAATGCGTCCAATCCTGATTATTATTCAGAGATCTGGATTCCGGTAAAATAAACAGCAATAAAACCTGCAGACGCTATATCTGCAGGTTTTTATTTCGATAACTGTCTAGCTCCTAGCGCCATCGGCTCTAGGTCATAAGCCGATAGGCGGTCTCCCTCCGTTTTTCTTTAAACCTTCCTCTTCGGAATCTTTCCAATCCCAAGCTCCTTCGCTTCTTTCTGCAAGGCCTTGATCAGACTGAAGGTCATTAAAGCCATGATAACGGAAAAAGGAAGTGCTGCTGCAATCATTGTGTTCTGCAGTGCTTGAAGCCCGCCGGAATAGAGCAGAACCAATGAAATAGCAGCAAGCAATATTCCCCAGACCATTTTTATCTTGTTGCCAGGATGGTGTGAGCCATTTGTCGTCATCATTCCCAATACATATGTGCCGGAGTCGGCAGAGGTTATAAAAAACGTACAAATGAGCAGAATGGCGATAACTGAAAGGATCGTCCCCATCGGCAAGTTCGAAAATACACCAAATAATGCTTCCTCAGTAGCTAATTCGGAAATTTTGGCAACACCATTATACTCTTGCATTATGGCAGTACCACCAAATGCGGAAAACCATAAGAAGCCTATTAGAGATGGTACAAGGAGGACACCAAATACAAATTCCCGGATTGTTCTTCCTTTTGAAACGCGTGCGATAAAAATCCCTACGAAAGGTGCCCAGGCAATCCACCAGGCCCAGTAAAATATCGTCCAGCCATTAATCCATTCCCTGACCTCTGGGTTTAATGGTGCAATTCTTAGGCTCATGCCAGGCAAATTTTGCAGATAAGACCCGAGAGTATTGGTGAACAGGTTTAAGATGAACAAAGAAGGTCCCAGAAAAAAAGTGAGCAGGAATAGAACCACTGCTAAAATCATATTGGCATTACTCAAGATTTTGATGCCCTTTCCAAGTCCCGACCAGGCGGATATCATGAAAAGAACTGTAACAATCGCCACGATAATAAACTGGACTGTAATGCTAACCGGTATGCCAAAAAGATAAGACAGCCCTCCGTTAATCTGCACAGCACCAAATCCAAGTGTTGTTGCCACGCCAATTACAGTCGCTACGACTGAAAGTATATCAATGACCTTCCCTGCAGCTTTCTGTGTATGGTCACCTAAAATCGGCTTCAAAGTGGCACTGATTAAACCAGGCTCCCCTTGACGGAAGATAAAGTAAGCCAAAACAAGCGCAACGATACCATAAATGGCCCATGCATGGATTCCCCAATGGAAATAAGTGTACCTCATGGCATTCCTGATGGCCTGGTCAGTCCCTACTTCCCCGCCTGTTGGAGACCCGACTGCATAATGATAAATTGGTTCAGCAGCACCCCAGAAAACAAGCCCGATCCCCATACCAGCACTGAACAGCATCGCAAACCAGGTAGGGCGGGAAAATTCGGGTTTGTCATCCGGCTTCCCGAGCTTAATTCTGCCTAATGGACTTATTAAAAAGTACAAATTAACAATAACGATAAATGATACAAGAATTAAATAATACCAGCCGAATTTATCGGTGATAAAAGCCTGTACATTTGCTGTCACACTTTCCAGCGAATCCGGGACAAAAACACCGAATAAAACAAGCAATAATAAAATGCCAACCGATATATAGAAAACCGTTAAGTTTTTCTTCACATACAATCCCCTTTCTTCACATATCGCTTCCTTTAGGATTAAATACATTTGAAGTAATTATGCGGGTGAAAAAGAAATTTAAAGGAAATTCTCTTATGCTGACGAATTTCCATTGTATCAGGACAAGGAGGTAAGAGGATTTGTTAACATTATTCCGCTATAACTGGCAGGTGCGTGATGAATGGTTTGAATGGTGCCGGCAGCTCCCGGCCGAGGCGCTTAATGTCAATCGGACCGGAGGAATAGGAGGCATCCTGGAAACCCTTTTTCATATCGTGGATGTAGAATACAGCTGGATTTGTGTTATCCGGGGCAAGGAAGTAAAAGACCCGCTGTTTTCTGACTATGATCAATTGGAAAAAGTAATCACTCTATCTGAAGAATACCGCAGGGAATTAGAAAGCTTTTTTCAGGAGGAATGGCCAGTTCCATACAATGAGTTTGTTACACCTCCATGGAAGGAGAGGCAATATAAAAAGGGAGATATCCTGAATCATGTTATTGCCCATGAAATCCATCATATCGGCCAGCTGTCTGTATGGGCAAGAGAGATGAATCTAACGCCGATATCAGCAAATCTGATAGGAAGGGAATTAAATCAAATAAGGGGAGTGGCAAATGAAGAGAAAATGTCCTGATCCAGGGCATTTTTTTTACGGGAAAATTTCAAAAAAATAGTCAAATAGGACATATATCACCGAATTAAATAGCGAGTTTCCATAAAATAAGGTTTGGGGGGATTTGAAAATTTTATTGGAGGGGTATGAATGTATCAGCAAATCGCCATGTATGCGACTGTTTTCTTTGTGTTCCTGCTGGCGCTGGCATTTGCGTTTGTCTACGGTGAATCCAAGCGAAGCGGAGAGTATAGCACCATCCAGAAAAAAGGATATAAAATCAGGAAATTCTATTTTCTGGGGCTAATTGCCATTATGGCTTTTGCTACTGTCATGACGCTTGGCAGGCTGCCGTACAACAGCAATCAGGCCGAAGCGGAAGGCTTTAATGATGCGAAAGTAGTGCAGGTAACTGGAATCCAATATGCGTGGGAGATGAGTGAGGAAACATTCAAAGCAGGGGACAAAGTCCAATTTGATGTGACGGCCTCGGACGTTACCCATGGTTTTGGCTTATACAATGAGAATATGGAGCTTGTCGCACAAACTCAGGCTATGCCTGGATATACAAATACAGTTTATTATACTTTTAAAGAACCTGGAACTTATCAAATATTATGCCTTGAATACTGTTCAGCCGGACATCATGTGATGGTTAAGGAAATTGTTGTCGAACCGGAAGGGGGAGCTTCTTATGAATGAAGCGATTCACCCATTAGCCAAGAAAACAGTGGTCTGGTATCTGGCTGTAACTTCACTTGTCTTAATTCTTATGATGATCTTTGGTGTTATTATGCTGATGAATCAGGGTGAAATGATCAGAATCACGCCGCAGTGGTTTTATAAAATCATGACTGCACACGGAACAGGCATGGTCGGCATTGCTGCATTGGGCGGAACGGCCATTTTATGGTACTTCCTGTCTAAATATGTAAAACTGAACCCTGGCATCCTCATTGTAAATTTTGTTCTTTTTTTAACAGGAGTCTCGATGGTTCTTATCGCCATTTTTGTCTTTGACTTTTCCGATGGCTGGACATTTTTATATCCGCTTCCTGCTCAGTCAGCCAAAATGTATGGGGCGGCAGGGGCGGTATTCTTCTTATCGGGCATGCTGGTTCTTGGCATTGGTTTTTTAATTCTTTATATGTACCTGGCTGCAAGGCTGACAGCAGTTTATGGGGGCCTTGGAAAGGCACTCGGATGGGATATCATTTTCAGGGGGAAGAAAGGGTATGGTCCGCCTGCTGCTGTCGTGGCGACAGCCATGGTCATCATCACCAATTCGACTGCACTGCTGGCAGGAGCCACGGTGCTGGCGGCATCCCTCGTAAATATTATCAATCCGGCCGTCACGATGGACCCCTTGCTTGCCAAGCATCTTACCTATGCGTTCGGCCATATCTTTGCGAATTGCACCATCTATATGGCTGTTATTGCCGTCTATGAGGTCCTCCCGGAATATACAAAACGGCCGTGGAAAGCTAACAAGGTTTTTTTAATTGCGTGGAACTGTTCGACACTCTTTACCTTAATGATCTATACGCACCATTTACTGATGGACTTTGCGGTGCCAAAATGGATGCTCATCATCGGGCAGGTGTTTTCCTATGCAAACGGGTTGCCCGTTATGGTCGTTACAGCCTACGGAGCGCTGATGATTGTCTATCGCTCGCGGATGCAATGGGACTTTGCATCAAGCCTGTTCTTCCTGTCCATGTTCGGATGGGTGGCAGGAGCGATTCCGGCTATCATTGATGCCACCATTGTTGTCAATCATGTGATGCATAACACGAAATGGGTTCCGGGCCATTTCCATACGTATATGGGAATGGGTGTAGTCGCCATGATTATTGGGTTTATGTACTATTTTAATAAGACCGAAGGCAATCAGGAGCACAGGGGGATCGATACGTTCACCATTGCTCTCTATTTTGCCTTTTTTATGGGACTTGTGGGCTCTTTCCTTTATGCAGGCGGAATCAGTGCACCAAGAAGATGGGCGGAACACCTGCCGCAATGGGTGCTGTCCGACCAGGCAGGCGCAGTCAGCGGAATCTTTATCGTTCTGGCCGCGATCATCTTCACCACAAGATTTTTTTCCGGGTTAAGAAGTGTTGGCAGTAAGGTTCCTTACCCAAAAAAATCAGCGGCCAGCTGAGAAATAGGCGCTCTGGAGATTCTTCTCCAGGGCTTTTCTTATGCTATACTAACAATTAGGAAAATTCTAAATATATAAAGGTGATCTATGAAACAATTTAATTGGAAAATGGCGTCCTGCCTGCTGACAGGGATTGGAATATCCAGATTGGGAGATTTCATTTACCTGATTGCTATTAATTTGATTGTCTATGACATGACCGGATCAGCTGCTGCTGTTGCAGGATTATGGATCATAGGGCCAATCACTTCCGTTTTAACCAATTCATGGAGCGGAGGCTTGATAGATCGGAAAAATAAAAAGAGCATTATGATTTGGACGGACTTGGCCAGGGCCATGGGTGTAGCTCTGATACCATTTCTCGGAAGCATTGGCTTCATTTATGCAGTCCTCTTACTAATCAGTATGGCGAAGGCTCTATTTATGCCGGCTTCCGCAACGTATATAGCCAAGCTGGTTCCGATTGAAAGCAGAAAAAGGTTCAACTCCATCAACAGTCTTGTTACCTCAGGCGCTTTTATCGTGGGGCCAGCTATCGCAGGCGGATTATTTCTGATTGGAACCATCGAAACTGCCATTTTTTTAAATGCGGCTTCCTTTGTCTTTTCGGCTGTCATCATCTGGGTGCTTCCGGATATGGATAAAGATTTAAAGCCCCCTTTGGTACAAACATCAGCCTATGAAACGCTCCGGGATGATTGGAAGCAGGTTATCACGTTTGCTGGGAGAGAAGTTTTTATCATTTCTGTTTACGGGTGTTTCCTGGCATTCGGTTTGTTCTCGCTCGCAATGGATTCCCAGGAGGTTGTTTTTATCCAGGATGTTGTGGGGCTGACAGAAGCGGATTATAGTTTCCTTGTCAGCATCAGCGGTATTGGCTTTGCGCTGGGAGCTCTTTTTATCACAATCGTTTCAAAATTGCTTAGCATCAAACAGCTCATGGGCTATGGCATGCTTTTGACAGCAGTGGGCTATCTGATTTATGCAATGGCAGACTCCTTTATGCTGGTGGTCATGGGATTTACTGTACTGGGTATTTTTAATGCTTTTTCAAGTGCGGGATACCAAACCTTTTATCAGAATAATGTGCCTGTGGAAATTATGGGCAGAATGACAAGTGTGATCGGTGTCATTCAAAGCTTTGCTCAGATTATCCTGCTCTTTGGAATCGGTGTTCTCGGAGATCTGTTTCCGCTTCGCTATACGATTGTCATTTTAGCAGTCCTGAATTTAATCCTTTCTCTTTATGTCTGCCGTCAGCTGCTGAAGCCGGGGAAGCAGCAGTATTTTTCAGAAACAACCCCCGCTTAAAAGAAACGCCGGCCCAATCGGACCGGCGCTGGCATCAATTCCTCATAATGATATAAATCAAATACATAATATAAGAGGCTGCGAGAAAGCCTCCCTCATATTTTCCTACAGCATAGTGGCTTCTTGAGAATATGAGGAGCACAAATGTGATTAAAATTAAAATCGTAATATCGATGAATATTTTAGGGTCTACAGGGAGCGGTGATATGGCAGCTGAAGCCCCGAGGACAAACAGAATATTAAAGATATTGCTCCCAACAATATTTCCAAGAGCGATCTCACTTTCTTTTTTTATGGCTGCGGCGACAGAGGTCACCAGTTCCGGCAGAGAAGTCCCGATGGCAACAATTGTTAAGCCAACCAATGTTTCACTCATTCCCAAAGAGTAAGCAATCTCTGTACTGCTTCTGACTACCAAATTACCGCCAAAAATAATGGCAGCCAATCCGGCAATCGTCAAAAGACTTTGCTTCGTCCATTGGCCAGCACTTGTCTTAATAGGATCAGCCTGGGTACTGCTTCTGCTTTCCCGGGCCACTTCAAATAAATAGTACATGAATACAGCAAAAATCAGCAGCAAAACAAGGCCATCACTGCGTGAAACCACATTGCTGCCGATAGAGTCCAAATATGTATCACTAATGAAAATCATAAGTGCTGCTGTGGCAAGCAGAGTAAATGGAATCTCCTTGCGGATGGTGGTGCTGTCCACTTTCAGGGGAAAAATCATGGCGGTAATGCCGACAACCAGTGTGATGTTAAAAATATTACTGCCGACGACATTCCCAATAGCCACATCGGCATTGCCATCCAGTGCTGCCAGAATGCTGACGGTGGCTTCAGGCGAGCTTGTTCCAAACGCAACAATTGTCAGCCCGACCAGCAGCGGAGAAATCTTGAGAAACCCGGCAATTTTTGAAGCGCCATCCACAAAGAAGTTTGCCCCTGCGATCAAAAGGGCAAATCCTATGATCAGAAGTAAATATGACACTTTTCGAAGCACCTCCTAATAATTACTATGATTATCCAATTATGGATTGGATTAAGTAAATCTTCAACTAAATGCCGACGGAAATGTTTTGCCGGCGGCTTCGTTTGTTATTCCGCTTCTTTTTTAAGCTCCTCATACCAGCTCTGAGTTACTGCGGAATTTTTGCTGTTAACAAATATCTGCTCATCCTTGACCTCAATGTATAGTATGGGCGTATGGTCTTTTTGGATGAATAATAGGCTGCTGCCATAGCCAGTCACTTTGAAATGTCCCTGTGCAAGGGTTGGGAGGCCGATGCCATTTTGTTTCCAGGTTATTTCAGGCATCTCCTCCAATAATTGTACGGACTTAATATCCCGATAATCCCATTCATCTCCGTACATACCGGAGATTTCAAAAGAATCCTCTGCTAATGCCATTTCATAGCCTTTTTGACTGGAGACGGTTAAATAAACGATAGGGCCAAACGTTACAATGAAGAGGATGCTGGCAATTATATAACTGCGTTTTCTTTTGGCCGGCACTTCATATCTGGATAAGTAGATGAGTCCGCAAAGCAATATGACCAGCATGAAGCCGAATTGCGCTTCGGTTGCGAATCTGAATTCGGTAAACGAGAGAGGCAGGAGCACCAGCATTCCGATAGCGGTGCCGATGAGCAGGCTGCCGATTTTTTGCGGATACCTTTTTTCTATTAATGTTTCCTTCTCTTCTTCGGGCCGCGAAGCAAATCCCGAAATGAGCCAATAAGCCTTTTTGAACCTTACAGCCCACCCGAGAATCAGGAAGAGTGCGATCACTGCAATCTTTGTAATGACAAGTCCGATCATGGGAAAAACCTCCTTACTATTCTTACGGAGAAAACCGCAGTTTTGTTTCATATTTGGTATAATAATAAGACAGTTTCTTTAAAAAAATGTATTGAAATAAGGGGAGGACCATCCTTGAAAGGCAAAAATATTTTGTTTTATATATTGCTGGTACTTTTGCTCACTACCGTTGTCAGCATTGTCATGGGCTACTATAAATTCGGCTTTGGGGTAGGGTTCCTGTTCGCATTTCTGTCTCTTTCCACAGGATATTTCTATTCCATGAAAAACCGCGAATATATGCATCAGAATTATCATGCCGATTATGTGGACCGCTTAAAGAACGATAAAAAGATCTAATAGTGGTTCCGCTGGCATTCAGCACTCCTCTATTATATGCTTAATTTAAAATGAATAGAGGAGGCTGGCCATGAGAAACCAGGAAAAGATGGGGCTGCTGCTGGATGTGGAGACGACGGGTCTTGGACCAAATTCCGATGAAATTATCGAACTGGCATTAAAGCTGTTTTCGTACCGTGCGGATACTGGGGAAATCCTTGATATTAAGGATAAAGCTGCATTCCTGCGGGAGCCAATTAGCAAATCGGCCAAAAATAATTACAGCCGCGCTTTCAGGGTCCACGGAATTCCTTATGAAGCTGTCAGCGGTAAAAGCTTTGATGATATCAAAATAAAAAAATATTTCTTTCATGCCGATTCTGTTTTCGCTCATAATGCATCCTTTGACCGCAGTTTTTTATACCGGATGTATCCTGAAGACATCAACGAATTAAAATGGTATTGCACGATGAGAAGTGTCCCATGGAAGGAATACGGTTATACAGACAGCAAGCTGCTGACGCTCCTTCAGTCCCATCAGATTGCAGAAAGCCAGACGCATAGGGCCATGGATGATATTACATACCTCTTAGAACTGCTGAAAAAAACAAATCCTGCCGGGGATTTCTATATGCGTGATGTTCTGGCAAAAGGTCCGATGAGAAAATACCAGCCCGCCGTTCAGGGCCGGTTTGGTTAAAAGGCAATACAGAAAAAGAGTGCACTCAGGCACTCTTTTTTAAATTTCTCTTTGTTTATTCACTCAGCAGGGGCAGTATGATTTTCACTGTCGTTCCTTTGCCAATATCACTATCATATTCAATCGTTCCTTGCATTTCACGGATGATTTTGTTCGTAACCATGCTGCCAAGGCCTGTTCCCTTAGTCTTTGTTGTATAAAAAGGCAGTCCGATATTCTCTAATTGCTCGGATGTCATGCCCCGGCCATTATCTGCAATGGTTATATGAACCGTGTTGTGAAAATAATCTGCAGAGGTGAAAATTTGAATCCTTCCCTTTTCCGGAACTGATTCTATACCATTCTTGATCACATTCATGATGGCCTGTTTTAGGTGGTGTTCATCTCCCTGCACATAAAAAGGCCCTTTATCCGCGTACTCAATCACCACATTGGAATAAGAAGCAAGCGGCCTCATGAGCAGTACGCAATCCTGAATCACGTCATGCAGGGGGACATTAGCCAGATGGAATTGCTCGGGCTTTGAGACTTTTAAATAGTTCGTAATGATGCTGTTTGTACGATCCAATTCCTCAATAATGAGCGGGGAGAACTTTTTTAAGCTTTCATCTTCCGTATCCTGGCTCAAATATTGAATGAAGCCCCTCACAGTGGATAAAGGATTTCTGATTTCATGTGCGATGGAAGCTGCCAGCTGGCCGACCATTGTCAGCTTATCCATATACATCATTTCACTGATCTGTTTATTCGTTCTGAAAAGATTTTCGATGACAAAAATAAGAGCAATAAATGTCAGGTAAAACGCTGCGAAGTAAGTCAGGTAAAAGAATGTATCCAGAAAAATGACGGCTGTAGAAATGATGGATATATATAAGTAAAAATAAAAGAACAGAATGAAAGAACCAGTCACCACCCGATGGCTGGAATTAAGAAACACTCGTCTTAGGGAAAGGGTAATCACAAATGCCAGAATGGAAACCAAAATTCCAATATAAATGAACTGTCCGCCAATTAAAAAGCGGGTAATGACGGTACTTAGCATCACAATAGATCCGGGAAGCCATCCTGTATACAGCGTCACGATCATGATTGCGACCATGCGCAAATCAAAATGGGTTTCCCCCAGCGTTTCAATTGGATAAAACATGCACAAAAGTGCTCCGAATGAGCCGAGAAGTCCATAAATCAATTTTTGTTTAAGAGTAAGAGGGGTCTTTGTCTGATATGGAAAAAACAAATTCCCGTTAAACGTAAATGAAAAAAGTATTGTAATGTTTACTAGTAAAGGCTTGATCAGTGTAACCAATAGTCTCCTCCCAGTATAATCAAATCTAGTGAAAAGGATCTATCCCTATTAACGTAAAATTTGTTTTACCCGGCCAACCTGTCCATCTTCAAGTCTCACTTTAATACCGTGCGGGTGAGATGGTGACTTTGTTAGAATGTCTTTCACGACTCCTTCAGTCAGCACACCTGTCCGCTGATCCTTTTTAAGAACAATTTTTACTTTTAATCCAGGCGCGATTGCAGCGCGATTCTGCCCTTCCATTACACACCCGTCCGTTTCCGCTGATTATTGGTCTTCTTTGTCTGCTGGCTTTTCAATGCTTTCGCCGATTTAACCGGAGTATTATTGAACTTTCCGCCTGCCTGCTCTTGTTTTTTATTCATAAGCTGCTGTTTCATTGCTTCTTTTAGACTGATTTTTTTTCGATCATTGTCTTCTATATGAGTCATGTTAGAGTCTCCTTTATCTACATATCCCTCTATTATAAATCATTAAACAGTTAAAGGAAATTTCCCAGAGAAATAATCTTTTTACCTGTAACTTTTCAGAAAAATAAGTCTTTTATACCATAATAAATCTTATCAAACCATCCCTTGGTCCTATTTAGAAAATACTGAATATTTTGTACTATTTAGATTACAGAAATAGATTATAGGGAGTGAGTCAATTGTTAAAAGTTCTATCAACTTCAGCTTTATCCCTTGCTTTAGCAGGAAGTGCCGTTTTTGCAGGAGCGGGACCGGCAGATACTCAGGCCAAGCAGGAAAGTAAGCATCAAATCAGTCTTGCCCATCATGTAGGTGCATCGCCGGAGCTTGCAGCAAAGGCGAAGGAATTGGGGATTGATCTATCAAAAGTGGATCCGGGTGAGAAAGCAGCCATGGCAGGTGCAAAATTCCAGCAGCCTGGTGACAATCATGTTGCGTATAGGGAAGCAACAGGGGATATACCGGTTCTGGTTCTTCTCGCAAAGTATCCGGATGGTGATGAGCCGGTCGGTGATATGCCTGGACAAGTTCCAGCTGAGTATTATGAGGATTTAATTTTTGGAACAGAGTATAATCCTTATGAGCTTCCTCAATTCCAGAAATATGATGGTGAGAGTGTTCCAAAGGACCGCACGATGCAAAACGCTTATAAAGAATCCAGCTATGGAAAAACCAACCTGGTCCGCAAGGAAAACACTGAATTTGTCTGGGTAGAGATGCCAAAAGGTGCATCATACTACTTGGATCAGGAAGGCACATATGCTGAAAACGGTACATACGTTAATGGCAACGTGAATGGGGATGCCCATACAGGCGAATTCATCCGTGATTTGCTGAAAGCGGCAGACGAGCAGGTTGACTTCTCAAAGTATGCCGAGGATGGAGAAGTGCCTAATATCTTCGTAATTCATGAAGGTACAGGAGCTGAATTCAGCCGTGACCCGGCGCAGTTCTGGTCTCATAAGTGGAATATCCTTAGTGCGCTTTACTATGGCAAATACTATGAAACTGGGAAGCCGGCACCAGCAGAAGAAGGAATGGCTGAAGATGCCTGGATTAATAAAACCGTTGCAGAAGATATGACCTACGATGGAGTGATTGTAAACAACTACAATATCCAGCCGGGCATCGGCGGAAACGTTGCCGGTTTTGATGCAGCTACAAATACTTACAAAGAAGAAGCAAAAACGGGTCCATTCCCGGCACAAACAGGGGTTTATGCCCATGAGTTCGGACATGCGTTAGGATTGCCTGATTTCTATGATACGGTTTACAGCTCTGAAGGTGTAGGAAATTACTCGATGATGGCGGGCGGCTCCTGGATGCGCTACCCGGATGCTGCTGCATATGCCGGAAACTCTCCGACTCACTTTGATCCGTTCTCTAAGATTTTCTTAGGATGGGTAAATCCGATTGAAGTGAAGCCTGAAGACGGCATGCAGGAAATTACACTGCCGGCAATCAATAAAGCCGATGCAAACAATGGCATCGTCAAAATGGAAGTGCCGGGCTCTAACGGAACAGAGTACTTCCTATTCGAAAACGTTCAGCAGGATGGATTCAACAAGGGCTTAGTCCGCCAGGGGGCCGATTCTAAAGGATTAATGGCATGGCATGTAGATGAAAACATCATCAACCTGTACCAGACTGCCGGCTTCCGTCCGAATAACGTGGAAAACTGGATGAACAAACGCTTCCAGTATAACCAGTCTGAAACAGCAAGTGATGGTACAGTTGTAACTCACTACGGCCTATCTGTTCTTCAGGCTGATGGCAAGTATGACTTGGAGAAAAATCTAAACCGCGGAGATGCAGGTGATTTCTTCAAAACTGGAGGGAAAATCACACCTGTATCCGGAAATGTTCACACCGGTTCTTACTACTTCTGGAAGGGCAATAGCTCAACGCCAGCTGATTCCGGAATCCATGTAACAGATATTAAAGAAAATGCCGATGGATCCATCACAGCGAAATTCTACTATAATACAAACAGCAGCAAAAAATAATAGATGAAAAATCCGAGCGGGGAGTCCTGCTCGGATTTTTGTTTAAAGACTATTTTTTTCATAAACTTTTAAGTTAGCATAAATCGCACCGATAATAGGAGCATCCAAATCCAGCAGCTCAGCTTTTTTCAGCAAATATCCAAAGAAATGATCAGCTTCGATTGCCTGCAGCTTTTCCATATCGCGCTGCAGGGAGGATTTCATTTCATAGCCCATTTCTTTTATTTTTTGCACCTGGGCATCTTCAATCCCATCAGCCAGCGGAGCATCCAAGTCCCTCATAATGGCAGATGCTTCTCTTAAAACTTCTTTAACCGAATTCAATCCGAATGTCTGATCTCTGATCGGCCCAATTGGAGAGCGGAATAGGGAGGTTACGCCAGAAAGTGTGGAAATAAACAGGTACTTATGCCACATCTCCTGTTCGATATTTTCGGAGAGGCGGAAGTTTGCTTTTGTACCTGAAAAAGCTTCTTGAAGCTTCAGGATCCTCTCCGTTTTTTCCCCGGATCGTTCCCCAAAAACAAAGTCATGGACCGGGCTTGTTTGAATCACTTCCCCATTTTCACCAAGAGTGGTTTCAATAAAGCAAAGGCCGCCAAGAACGTTCGCTTCCCCAAAAGCGGCTGTCAGTTCATCCACATGGGCAATTCCATTTAAGAGAGGAAGAATCAAGGTATTACCGCCTGTGTATGGACGGATATCCTTTATAGCACCCTCAAGATGATAGGCTTTTGTAGAGAGCAGGATGACATCGAATGCATCTGCCTTTTCTCCGGACTGGATCGTTTTCAGCTCAGGAAACGTCATATCCCCATGCACACTTTCCACCAGAAGCCCGTATTTCTCAAGCTGCTGCTTTCTTTTCTCCCTTACCAAAAACGTAACATCCTCGCCTTTTTCCAAAAGCCTTCCGCCAAAATAGCCGCCAATGGCTCCGGCTCCGACAACTAGTATCCTCATTTTATAGTGCCTCCTTAGGTTAATTGGAAAAGTGCACGCATGTACGTGCACTTTTGCTAAGTTAAATAGAAGAATAACCCGATTACAGATGTTACACCAAAAATCAACTTGGCAGGAAGAGGAAGAGAATCTGTGCCTTTTTCGTTTACTTTCTTCTCTTCCTCAATTACCGTTTCACGGTATTTGGGGCTGCAGCAGCCCATTAAGCGGATTTCTTCCAGCCGGAAATATCCTCTTCCAGCGGCAGGTTATTCGCCCGAGCCTTTTTAGCAGCGGAGAAGAATAGTGCCACAAGAATGACTGTACCGATGGCTCCGCCAATCCAGGAAGCATTCATCGATAAACCGAACCCGATTTGCGCATTAAAGATATACGTTAGGACCATTAACAGCATGAACGTTCCAGGTATAAGGGAGATCCAGTAATTCTTCTTCGCGATATACAAGTACATTGCACCGACAAACAGCGCGATAACCGCAGTGGATTGGTTAGCCCAGCTGAAGTATCTCCATAGAATGTTAAAGTCGATTTGCGTAAGTGCCAAAGAAAGAGCAAACAATGGGATAGCAATCCATAAACGGCTTGATATTTTCTTCTGAGAGAAATTAATATAGTCAGCAATAATCATACGTGCACTTCGGAAAGCCGTATCCCCGGAAGTGATCGGAAGGACCACGACACCAAGAATCGCAAGTGTTCCGCCTATTGCCCCGAGCATCAAGGTAGAAGCTTCGCTTACCACGGCACCAGGACCTCCGTTAGCAAGGAAATCACTTAACCCATTATAGCCGTCGAATAAGCTCATCGCGGCAGCCGCCCAGATCATGGCGATAACACCTTCTGCAATCATCATGCCATAGAAAATCTTGCGTCCCTGATTCTCATTCTGGGTTGTACGGGAAATAATCGGTGTCTGTGTTGCATGGAACCCGGAAAGAGCACCGCAAGTGATAGTGAAAAACAGCAATGGGAAAATAGGTGCGTTAGCCGGGTGGAAATTCTGCAGTGAAATTTCCGGAATATCAGCTCCGGTCGCAACCAAACCGATACCTACACCAAGTGCGCTGATTAAAAGCAATGCGCCAAAATAAGGGTACAGGCGTCCAATAATTTTATCAACAGGCAGCAAAGTCGCCAAAATATAATAGATGAAAATAGCAGCAATGATTAGAGTTAGTGAGATTTTTTGATCCATTACAACATAAAGCAGATCAGCCGGAGTTGTAACAAACACCGTACCAACCAATAACAGAAGAAGAACGGCGAAAGCGTTCACAACATGCTTCATAACTTTCCCGAGGAACTTGCTCGCAAGCTCAGGCAAATGCGCGCCACGGTTGCGGATCGAAATCATTCCAGTTAAATAATCATGAACGGCACCGGCAAAAATACAGCCGACCACAATCCAGATAAAGGCTACAGGTCCGTATAGCGCTCCCATGATAGGGCCGAAAATCGGACCAGTACCAGCAATATTCAATAGCTGAATCAACGAATTCTTTGGTGTGCTCATTGCGATATAGTCCACACCGTCAGCATGCGTGTAGGCCGGAGTCGTCCGTGCCTCCTTCACACCGAATACTTTTTCAACAAACTTGCCGTACGTAAAATAACCAATAATTAAAAGTGCAATACAGACTAAAAAAGTAATCATCATTATCCCCCTTTATGAATGCGTTTACATTAATTATATAAGAAGAGGAGGAAATTTGAACAATTTGTGTCCAACATGTAAAAAACAAAGATTAAAATGCAGTGATGGGGGATTAACATGCATCGAAGGGTGTGAATGTATAGAAAATTCGTTATATTCGGCAGTCCGGTTAAATAGGGCCAAAACTAGCAGGAGAGCGCAATCCTCATGGAGTTTGGCGCACTTAAGCTTTGAAGC
Organism: Cytobacillus sp. BC1816; assembly: GCF_051353635.1. Taxonomy (NCBI): domain Bacteria; kingdom Bacillati; phylum Bacillota; class Bacilli; order Caryophanales; family Bacillaceae; genus Cytobacillus; species Cytobacillus sp. BC1816. The sequence goes on from NZ_CP195611.1 coordinate 941,230, forward strand.
GGCGCAATTACAGCTTTTGAGGACAATTTCAATCAAGGAAAACGCGATCCTCATCCAGTTTGGCGCAATTCCCAGTAAAAAGAGCACAAACCCGATCTCAAAGCGCAAGTCCCCTAAAAAAGCGCAATCAATCTCTAAATCAGCGCAATCTCCCTCAAAAGCTTAATCCCCTCAAAAAACAAAAAAAGCATCGTCTCCGATGCTCTTTCACAATTCCAATCGCACCCGCAGTGCCTTCACATAATTCCGGCTCACAGACAGAAGTTCTTCCCGGCCTTCCATCTCAAGCTGGTATGCCCCGTTGAACCAGGGAGTGAGTCGTGTGACATAATCCAGATTCACCAGATAGCTTTTATGAATCCGGAAAAAGCTGAAGGGAAGCAGCCGGCTCTCCAAATCTTTCAGCGGGGTTTTGGTTTCATGCTCACTAGTCCTGGTTATGATCCGGGATACCTTTTCATCCCGGTAAATATAGAGGATTTCTTTGGGATCCAGGTAGAGAATTTCCCCATCTTCCTCAACAGCCAGCTTGCCGGCCGGCTTGCTGATGTCGTTTTCTTTTTTGGCACCAATCAATTTTTCCACTCGCCTGATGGTCTGTTCGAGCTGCTCCTCGTCGTAGGGCTTCAGTAAATAATCGGTTGCCTCATAGCGGAAGGCTTCAGCAGCAAATTGCGGATAGGCAGTTGCAAAGATGATGAGCGGAACTTTTTTCAGCTCCTGCAGTGATTTGGCAGCTTCCATCCCGTTCATCTTGGGCATCTCCACATCAAGGAAAACGACGTCAGGCTGAAGCTGTAGGGCTTTCATTACGGCTGCTTCGCCCGATTCAGCCTCGCCGACAACTTGGATCGCAGGAAATTCCTCCAGTAAATGCTTTAATTCATCTCTGCTGTATCGTTCGTCATCAGCGATTAAGGTTCGGATCGTTTTTTCCATCAGTTTTTTCCTCCGTTTGCGGAATGGCGAAATGAATGTCAGTGCCGATGCCTGGAGTGCTGGCAATTTGCAGCGAAGCTTCCTCACCAAACATCATGGTCAGCCGGCGATTTACATTGTACAATGCAAGTCCGGAGCCCGATTCTGACTGCAGGGTTTCCTTGCCGAGCTGTTCGGCTCTTTCCCGGCTCATTCCCTGTCCATTATCCTTCACTTTTACTATCGTCATTCCGTCCTGTTTCTGAATTTTTATCATAATGATACAGTCCTGTTCCTTGTTCTTAATCCCATGCTTTACGGCATTTTCCACAATCGGCTGCAGAGTGAGCGGCGGGATTCTTTCCAAAAGGGCATCTTCATCAATGTCGTAAATGACTTCGAGCCGATCCACAAACCGGGTTTCTTCAATTGAAAGATAGGCCTTTACATGTCTGAGCTCCTGTTCAAGGGTCGTACAGCTGACTGTCGTGGCCGTCAGGTTTTGCCGCAGAAAATGAGATAAGGAAACGAGCAATTTCCTTGCCTGGGAAGGCTCGATCCGCACAAGGGAGATAATCGTATTTAATGAATTAAATAAAAAATGCGGTGATATTTGCGCCTGCAGCGCTTTAATCTCAGCTTCCTTTGCCAGCTGGTAGGCTTTATCAGCCTCAGCGATCTCAAGCTGATTGCTGAGCAGTACACTTAGTCCGGAAATCAGCTCCATCACGAGATTAGTCATTTCTTTTTCCGAAGTGAAGTAAAACTTCAGCGTTCCGATGGTGTCGCCGCGCAGTTTTAAAGGAGCGACAATGGCTGCGCCAAGAGGACAGTTTTCCTGCCGGCAGTGAATGGTCTGGTCATTGGCAACCATAATTTCCCCGTTCTGAATGACATCCCGCGTTATCTGGGTCTGGATAGGGCTTCCGGAACGGTGGTGGTCATTTCCAAGGCCGACATGGGCAAGGATTTCGGTGTGATTGGTGATTGCAACTGCTTTCATCTGAAGTTCCTTATGTAAAATCAGGCAGACTGCCAGAGCGGAATTATGATTAATGCCTTCACGAAGGTGTGCAAGCGTCTGGTCAGCAATCCGAAGTGTTTTCTGTGCATGAAAAGCTCCTGCTTTTTCTTCTTCGTTAATGACATTTTTTATGATCAGCAAAAATAAGGCACTGCCAAGACCATTTGCTATAATCATGGGAATCCCAATCATTTCGACTAGCGCAATCGCTTTTTCTATAGGCCGTGACATACCTAGAATAATCAGCATCTGCACGGCTTCAGCGGTAGCACCGATGAAGAATGCTGATGATAGCTTCACATGTTCATTTTTCCGGCGGAAAAAGCCGGCAAGGAGTCCCGCCACTATGGACGCCAAACCGCAGGCAATCCCGGTAAAGCCGCCAAGCGTAAATCGATGGAATCCTGCTATAATTCCTGCGCCGATTCCTACTTTAGGGCCGCCAAGCAATCCGGCAAGCACGACCCCGATCACCCTGGAATTGGCAATGGCTTCATCTGAAGCAAGCTCGGATGCCCAGCGGTTAAACTGAAGTGTATCCGTATTGAAGGCCAGCCCGGAATAGGTTCCAATGATGCCAAAGAAGCCGAAAAAAAGAATGGCTTTATACTCCTGCTGCCGTTTTAATCTTTCGCCATAAATCATCTCTCTGAAAAAGCGGAACCTTGTCAGAATCAGCGCAATGGTGACAATGATTCCAAGCCGCTCCAGCATCGTAATCAGCAGTTCCAGCATCCTCAGAACCCCTTTAACCAAGTTTGTTAACATTATTCTAATGGATTAAAGAGTAAATGAAAAATGACCCGTTTGAATTTTTCAAAAAAATGTACAGGCTTTTCCTGCATAATTGTCGAAAATTTATTGTATTAAAGGGGCAGGAGAATCTTTGATGCTTCTTTCTGATAGAAATGGAGCTGATAAAATGATCGAATATGCTGTGGATCTAGAAGGAATATCAGCAGAAATGCTGGAAGGTTTTTTTGATGGGTGGCCAAATCCGCCGACCCCTGAAAAACATCTGATGCTTCTAAAAAACAGCACGAAAATCGTGCTTGCCGTTGACCGTGATAAACATGCAGTGGCTGGGTTCATCACAGCAATCAGCGATGGAGTGCTATCAGCCTACATTCCGCTGCTTGAAGTACTGCCTGAATACCAGCAGCAGGGAATCGGACAAAAGCTGGTTACCCGCATGCTGGAGGAGCTGGACGGCATTTATATGATTGACATCATGTGTGACCCTGCCATGCAGAAGTATTATGAAAGATTCGGAATGATTAAATCTTCCGGGATGGTACAGCGGAATTATCAGAATCAATCAGGAAAGCAGTGACAGGGGATGCCGGAAGCTGAGTATCCCTTCTGCTTATCTCTAATAAGGAGGATTTTCTATGAAGTACACCCTCAATCAAATTACACCAGAAGAACTAATTGAAAACCGGATAAACCTAAAGGGCTTCCTTCAATCTCAAATCAGTCCCTTGATCGGCAGCAATTCCTGGATGCAGAACTGGGAACAGCTGGCCAAAAGATTTCAGCTATTTAAATTTGCAGCTTTGCCAGAAGCGGAGGCTCTTAAATACTGCTGGAATCCTGAGGAAATCGAAGCAACCGCAGAAGAAACGTGCAGAGAAGCTGAGAGACATCTTCACTTTGAAAGCCTAACCATAATAATCGTGCCTGCCCTTCCTTTCCCATGGTTTCAGAATGTAGATCAATCTTTGTGGACAAATGGCTATACAATAGGTCCTGATACCATTTTCCTTGCAATACCTCCTCAGCCGGACCCCGACTTTTTAAAATATATGCTTGCCCATGAGCTCCATCATGCTTCCCCTGAAAATCCGATCTACAATCTTACATTGGAAACCTTTACTCTTGCGGACTGGTACAAAATGGAGGGGGGCGCTGAGCATTTCAGTCTTTCACTTTACAAGGATAAACGCTGGTGGAAGCAGGAATTTACTGAGGAAATCGAGCAGAACTATATGGAAATTGCCCGGCAAAACCTGAATACAGCAGACGAATTTTTGAAAAGCAAAATCTGTTTTGGCAATAAAGAGATGGGCATCCCGATATTTGCCGGCTATACTTTTGCTTATAAAATGGCAAGGCATTATGCAGAGCAGGAGAAAATTGCGAGGTATCGGGATTTATATCAGGCAGACCCGCATGAAATATTCAATAGCTATATAATCAAGGGGGCCATTTAATTGGAGACAGAACTTCTGAATATATTTGATCATAACCGAAAACAAATCGGTGTCGCATCTCGTGAGGAGGTCCATAAACAAGGCCACTGGCATGAAACATTTCATTGCTGGTTCGTCAGCAGGGAAAAAGATCAGGATTATATTTATTTTCAATACCGCAGCAAGGAGAAGAAGGATTACCCTGGACTTTTGGACATAACTGCCGCTGGCCACCTTTTAAGCCATGAATCTGTCATGGACGGCATGAGGGAAGTGGAGGAAGAACTGGGGATTTATGTTGATTTTGCGGACTTGGTGCCACTGGGTGTCATTGATTACATCGCAGAGAAAGAAAATTTTATCGACAAAGAACTGGCCCACGTTTTCCTATATCACAGCAATTATTCCTTAGAAGAGTTTAGCCCGCAGCCTGAAGAGGTTACTGGGATTTACCGGATTGCATTGGAGGAGTTTTATGGATTGTGGTTTGGCGGAACAGAGCTCATTGAGGCAGAAGGATTCCAGGTGGATAATGGCATAAGAATCCCCAACTCCTTAGATGTAAGGAAAACGGATTTTGTCCCGCACCAGGATTACTATTATAAGTGTGTGCTGCATTCGATGCGTGAGCAGATAGTTCAATCAAAGGTATGATTGAAGGGAAGAGTTCAATGAGAAAGGTGTTCTTCATACTTTTTGCGCTTTTGCTGGCAGGGAGTTCACCATCATTTGCATCAAAATGGATTGAACTTAATCCTGAAAAGGTCAAATTCCGCTCACAAGTGATTGTGCTGGGAACATATAATTTTAAAAGTAAACAAAAATCAAGCAAGGGTATTTTTTATGGAAGACAGTTTCAAGTCGAAAAGGTATATAAAGGAGAAGCAGGAGAAATCATTACGGCAGGCATTGATAGTCACGATAATGGTTGGGCAGAGGAATTTCAGCAGGAGGGCGGCAAGTTCCTGTTATTTTTGGAGAAAACAAAGGAAGCCCGCTTTCTAGTTCCCGTCGCCGGTCCCAATGGAATGGTTCAAGTGCAGGCTTATCAGGAAATGAGGATTTTTATGGACAGATACTGAGTGGAGAAGGAAGAACACCCAGCCCTTCTAAATTAAATGAAGGAGGAGGAAATCTGCTTGAAGTCTTGCTGTTTTCCTTAACAGGCCTTGTCACTTCCCTGTTGATTATTAGGGTTTTAGCAAGTGAAAAGGCGAAATCTTATTAAGCGTGCCACATTTAGATTATAATAGAGAAATAACAACAAAAGAAAAGGCAGGATTCTTATGATTGTAAAAAATGAGGAAGAATTAGCAAAATTGAAGGAAATCGGCATAATTGTCGCGGAGATTCGCGATGCGATGATTGAAAGTACAAAGCCGGGAGTAACAACGAAGGAACTTGATGACTTTGCCGGAGAGCTTTTTGAAAAGCACGGAGCGATTTCAGGCCCTAAAGGAGAATACGATTTTCCAGGCTTCACATGCATAAGCGTGAATGAAGAGGTGGCCCATGGCATTCCGGGAAGCCGAGTGATTAAAGAGGGCGATCTTGTAAATATTGATGTTTCAGGATCAAAGGATGGCTTCTTCGCAGACACAGGCCTATCATTTGTCGTTGGTGAAGACGAGAAGCTGCAAAAATTATGTGATGCGGCTCAGGAGGCATTCGATGAAGGAGTAAAAAAATTAAAGCCGGGCGGCAAGCTGAGCCTTGTCGGAAAGACAGTTCACAAAGTTGCTAAAAACAATGGATTCAACGTTATCATGAATCTGACTGGACACGGTATCGGCCGCTCCCTTCATGAAAAGCCGGACCATATCCTGAACTATTTTGATCCATGGGATAAACAGCTGTTAAGAGAAGGCATGGTTGTCGCCTTCGAGCCTTTTATTTCAAGCGGAGATGAAGAAGTAAGGGAAATGAGCGACGGCTGGACGTTCGTTACACCTAACAAAAGCCATGTCGCCCAATGTGAACATACCATTGTCATCACAAAAGAAGGACCGATTATTTTAACGAAATAACCATGGACCAGGGGCATTGCATGTTCCTGGTTTTTATATAGTATTATGGTTGAAATTCCTTCCAAAAAACCTTCATTTAATATTGCTTGCGAAAATACACTTGAACAGTGCCTTCCATTCCGCTAAAATAATGAAAATTTTAAATTTTAACGTAATGAAAGAAATAAGCAGCTGCTTATCTCCCTGTTTTAGAGAGCTGATGCACGGTGAAAACCAGCACATCGATAACAGTGAATTACCTTCTTGAACTTCTCTGTGAACAGGAGCAGCAGGGAACGGCACGGTCCGTTAATCCCCCGAGTGGAAGAGCAGTCTTCAAAAAGGGTGGTACCGCGTTTGCCACGTCCCTTACTTTAGGGGCGTGGTTTTTTGTATTCCGATAACAGGAAGGATGGGGAACATGGAAAATTAACAGCCCAGCAAAAACTCGAAACAGAGAGGCAGCTGGAGGTTTATCGCCGGTGTCCAGGAGTTCTGACTGAAGCGGAGCTAAAGAATAAAATAGCCAAATCCATTATTCAAAACCAGCCTTTAAACATTAAGCTGGGTCCAGACCCTCTTCTGCACCCGGATGTCCATAGGTTGTGCTGAATAAATTAAAACAGTTCGAGGAGAACGGACATATCATCCAGCTGATTATTGGGGATTTCACCGGAAAAATGGGCGACCCGACAGGCAAATCGGGAGTCCGAAACCAGCTCACCGATGAAGAGGTGAAGCATAATGCCAAAACATACTTTGAGCAATTCAGCAAAGAGCTGGACATGGATAAGGTTGATCTTCACTATAACTCAGCATGGCTATCGGACCTCCAGTTCGAATTCGTTATCCGATTGTCTGCCAGCATTACAGTTGCCCGCCTGCTGCTGGAACGCAATGACTTTTCAGAGCGCCTGTCCACGAATTTTTCTACCTACAGATGCAGAGGGCTATGACTCGGGGGTACTCGAAAGCGATATCGAGCTTGGCGGCAATAATCGGCACTTCAATGTCCTGATGGGACGCCATCTGCAGGAAGCATTTCCAAAAAAAAAGCAGGTGGTCATCCTGATGCCGCTCCTTGAAGGCCTGGAGGGCAAAGAGAAAATGTCCAATTAAAAAACAATTTTCGGCGATGTTCAGATGCTCTTAAAAATCACAGACGGATTAGTTCTTCAAGCAGGCACAAGAAAATTTGTGAAACTAAGGCTTAGCTCTGCAAAGCAGGCAAATCGCTTTTTCCTCCTGGCACTTTCAAGCTATGATAGAATAGACGAAATTTTTAAAGAAAAGCAGGTGGAGGAAATGAAAGCGATCATTCATGAAGGAAAAACTGGCCGCGCCGGATTATCTTATGGTGAACTGGAAAAGTCCGATCCGGGTAAAGGCGAGGTCAGGGTGAAATTAAAAACGGCAGGCTTGAACCATCGTGATTTATTTGTCCTGAATCGCCACAAGCCAGAAGATCCAGCGCTTGTCATCGGTTCAGACGGGGCGGGAATCATTGACGCAGTCGGAGAAGGGGTTACAGATGTAAAGCCAGGCGATGAAGTTCTCATCAATCCCGGACTGGGCTGGAAGGAAAAGAGTGATGCACCTCCGGCAGGCTTTGAAATCATCGGCTTTCCATTTCATGGCACATTTGCCGAATATATTATCATTCCGGCTGAAAACGCGGCACCCAAGCCGGCGTATTTAACTTGGGAGGAAGCGGGCGTCCTATCCCTAGCAGCACTAACCGCCTACAGAGCATTGTTCACAAGAGGAAAGCTTCAGTCAGGCATGAAGGTGTTCATTCCTGGTATTGGAGGGGGCGTTGCGACTTTCTTAATGCAATTCGCAAAAGCAGCGGGAGCAACCGTTTACGCAGCTTCCCGTTCGGAGGAAAAATGTCAGAGAGCACTTGAACTCGGTGCGGATAAAGCCCTGAACAGCGGAGAAGACTGGAATGGAGTGCTTGGCGGGGAGAAGGTGGATCTTGTCATTGAATCAGTTGGCCCCGCGACGTTCAATAAATCGCTCGAAATCCTGCGTAATGGCGGCACCATAGTAACATTTGGCTCCTCCACAGGAGATCAGCTGGAACTAAATCTCCGCAGCCTCTTTTATGCCCAGCAAAACCTGCTTGGCTCAACAATGGGCAGCGCGGAGGAATACCATGAAATGCTCCAGTTTATTGAAAAGCATCAAATCAGGCCGGTATTGGATCAGGCGCTTCCGCTGGAAGATTTCGAGCAAGCTTTTGACAGACTCGAAAACGCGGAACAATGGGGGAAGATTGCTTTTAAAATTAGTGTATAAAAAAGGGGTGAGATTCTGCGAAAAGCAGTGTCTCACCCTGTTTCTTCCTGTCCAGCTACAGAGCCTGCCCCCTCGGGGTGTCGGGGTGGGCAAGGCTCTTCCGCTTTACTTACACATGTAAAAACTTCACACAAACCGGATCCGGAACCATAACATCAGATTGAAGTAATGAAAGCTTCCCGGTATTCTCATCACGGGAATACAAAACAATATTGCTGGAATTCTGGTTGGAACCAATCACAAATTTTTCGGTTGGATCCAGCACAAAGTCGCGCGGCCAGTTTCCTTCTGTGGAGGCATGTTCCACAAAGGCAAGCTCTCCATTATCCGGATTGACGGAGAACACCGCAATGCTGTCGTGTCCGCGGTTGCCGGCATAAATGAAGCGGCCGTCTGAAGCAATATGAATGGCGCTTCCCTGGTTATTTTCCGTAAAACCTTCCGGAATCGTTGAAATGGCCTGCTTTTGAACTAAGCTTCCATCCGCATGATACTGAAGCAAAAGAACCTCTGAACTAAACTCAGTCATCACATAGGCGTACCTTCCATTTGGATGGAACACAAGGTGTCTAGGACCGCTTCCAGGCTTTACAGACAGGATGCATTTTTCCTTCAGAATTCCATCATTCACTTCATACGTAATCACCTGATCCGTTCCCAGGTCAACTGCAACTAAATACTTTTCGTCGGGAGTAAGTCCTGCATAGTGAGTATGGGGTTTTTCCTGCCTGCTGTCAGGACCGGATCCACTATGTTCAATGACTGAGACAGCAGGGTTTAGAGAGCCGTCTTCATTTGTTAAGTAGGACTCCACAGTCCCTTTATGGTAGTTTGCACTGAAAACATTTCGTGCGGATGAATCCACACTGACATGGCAAGGGGGAGAGCCCTCTGCCACCTGGCTATTGATTTTTTCAAGTGAACCGCTGCTGATGTCCAAACGATATGCAGCTACTCCGCCGGATTCGCCTTCCTTAGCAACCGAGTATAAAAGTTGATTACCCTGGCTGATTGTTAAATAAGTGGGGTTATCCAGTTTCGCTGCCGTTTTCACATCGGAAATTCTGCCTGCTTCTGCATCCAGAATGAATGAATAAATCCCTTCACTTTCACCCTTTGTGTATGTTCCTATGTATCCTCTGTACTTGGCCATAACGAAGCCTCCTTTAAATACATTCTTCTGAAAATACTCTATCATACATCGCAGTTCAAACAAAAGGAAGAGGAATTTTACAATAGAAAAAGAATAGTAAAAAGGTATTTATATGAAAGGATGATTTTGTTGAACGCACCCCATTCGATTTTGTCAGTTTGGAAAAAATTTGATCGCTTTCCGATGGAGACCCTGACAAAAGCATGGTTTTACAATAAAGCCGGCATTAAAAAGCAGCGGGAGGTTTCCTTAATGAAGGAGCACCATGCTCAGTATGGCATTACTGGAAACTGTTTTGACCTGGCGATCTGGCTCCTTCATGATTTTAAGCAGGCTGGAATCCATGCCTATCCGGTTGGCCACGAATTGAAAACACCTTCAGCCCATGCGGCAGTGGTGGCAGTGGATGAAGAGAGGCGCCGCTTTCTATGTGACCTGGGCGACCAATGGCTGCAGCCCATATTAATTGATCAAGAGGCAAGAGACTTTACGCCGGAAAAAGTAAGCGGATTTTTCCCGGCAGCAGATGTTCAGGTCTCATCTGAAGACGGACAGCTGGTAATTGCCTATCACCGGCCGAACGGGAAAATATCTCGGCAGAGTTATGATACGGATGCGGCAGACATGAACATTTTCCTGGAAGCAGCTGAGCGATCTCAAAACACTATTTATCCAAAGGCATTGCTGGAACAGCGGATCCTCTATAAAAACGAAACCGCCCATTGGGAATTTTATAATTGGAAAAGCTTCCTCAGTACAACAGAAGGCCTGTATCATGACGCCCCTATGGATACTATTGAAGAATGGGCAGCCAGGATTCATGATAAGACAGGGTATGATAGGGAGTTTTTAATAGAAGCATTGGGCTTCTACAAGAAGCTGGGAGGTTGAAAAACTGATGCGGGCTAGCATCTTTTTATCTGAATGTCACTCAAAAATTGGATTTCGCCTATAAACACAAAAAATCGCTAAATAACATCCCAAACTTCGCCAAAACGCCAAAAACTAAAGGAGCTGCCATGCATATAAAACTCTATCAATATCATATCCGACCCGAAAACGAACAGGAACTGCTGCTGATCCAGCAGAAAGCCGGTCAAATCTACCGGAAGTACATCGATGTTCATACAAAAATGTTAAAAAACATGATAGATGAGACAAAGTGGACAGAAATCAGTTTTTTTAAGTCGGTAGAAGACTATCAAAACAAGCTGCCGCTGATTAACAGCAATCCCGACATCCAGGAGCTTTACAGAAGGTTTGAATCTCTGCTGATCAGCGATATAGTGGAAGAGGATTATGAGGATTGGCTTTAAAACCATAGATAATGACTCTTCCTCTTGAGGAGATTCTCCTGTTTATTTCCCATTCTGTCATTTTGAAGATATAGTAGGATATAATCGAAGCAAGACATAAGAGGGGGGATATACATACAGATGGAGCCTATTCAAAAAGTTTCAGCGTATCTTACTCAAAATGCGGAGGTATTATCCGAAGAGATTGTTGCAGAAATCGTAAGCCGGTTTGGTTTCGAAATTCCCAAACAGGAAATTGATGCGGCCGTTTCGATGTATGTTGAGTTTATAAATTATCTGGGAGCCATGATTGCGAACAGCGAAGATCGGGTTCCTGAAGGACTGGTCGAGTGGAGTAAAGGAAACGGCGAACGGGCTGCCTCCATGGGAGGAAAAATTTCCGATATTGTCACCCGATATCCGGACACCCGCATTGTTTTTACTGATAGATTACGTAATATAGGAATGGAATTTGAGTTAACAGCGGATGAAGTTATTTCAATTGTGAAAAAAGTAAACTACATACTCGACATCAGCATTAATGAAACCGTATTTGCTTTTGAACGGCACTCGGAGGAACAATTAAAGGAGACGCAATACCAGGTAAATGAACTGTCTGCTGCCATTGTACCGATTCAGGACAGCATTGCCATTCTACCGTTGATCGGCAGCATAGACTACGACAGAGCGCAAATCATTATTGAGAAAACAGTCCCGCGCGTAAGCCAGCTGGGAATTGAAACCTTAATTATCGACTTTTCCGGCACGGTAAATATAGATATTGAAATCGCCAAGCACATTTTTGATATCCGGAATATCCTTCTTCTGATCGGTGTCAACACCATTGCCACAGGTGTCAGACCGGATTTAGCCAAGAAAGCAGTTACCCTTGGCATCGACTTATCATCTCTTGAAGTATATTCAAACGTGCTGCAGGCAATTAGAAGTATTAAATAAATGAATTGGTTAAAGCTGCTGAAGCAGCTTCTTTTTATACAAAAAAATATTGTCGAACCCCCACTCACATGATAGTATTTAGATATTTTCAAATATATTAAATTCACAAAATCATAGATACTATCAAAAAGATATTGGAGGCTTTTGCATGACTGTTTTTACATCCGCCTATTTTACAATGACTGAACAGGAAGCCATTGAATATGCCAAATCCAGACTGAATTATTTTGCTCCAGATGCCGAATTGGACTGCAGGGAAATTGGCGATGGCAATTTAAACTATGTGTTCAGGCTGTCTGACCATAAACACAATAAGTCTCTGATTATCAAGCAGGCTGGACCTGTTGCCAGAATCTCTGATGAATTTAAGCTGTCTCCTGACCGTAACCGCATTGAATACGAGATTCTTGATCTGCAAAATAAACTTGCCCCAGGTTTTGTGCCAAAAGTTTTCAGCTACGATCCCATAATGAACTGTACCGCTATGGAGGATCTGTCTGATTACACTATTATGAGAACAGCCTTAATGCAGCATGAAAAATTCCCGCTGTTTGCTGACCATATCTCAACTTTCCTGGTAAATACCCTATTGCTTACTTCCGATGTCGTAATGGGGCATAAAGAAAAGAAAGAGCTGGTCCAAAAATTCATCAACCCGGAATTGTGTGAAATTTCAGAGGACCTCGTCTTCACCGAACCATTTTACGATTGTCCGAGAAATGAAGTGTTTGAAGGTACCAGGGAATTTGTCAAAAAGGAAATTTGGGAAGATTCCAGGCTTCAGCTTGAAACTGCAAAGCTTAAATTCGAGTTTATGACCCATGCCGAGTCCCTTCTGCATGGTGATCTGCACACTGGCTCGATTTTTGTAAAAGAAGATTCTACTAAAATCATTGATCCCGAATTCGCATTCTGCGGCCCAGCCGGATACGATGTCGGAAACGTGATTGCCAACCTGATTTTTGCCTATGTGAACGCTAAATATACAATGGCAGATGGTGAAGAAAGACAGGTTCAGCTGGAATATCTCGAAAATACAATGGTAGATATTATCGACTTGTTCAAAAAGAAATTCATGCAGGCATGGGATGAAAAAGCAACAGAGCAAACAGCCCGTTATGAGGGGTTTAAAGAATATTATTTGGATACAGTCCTGCGTGACACAGCAGCTGTTACGGGACTTGAACTGTGCAGGAGGATTATTGGGCTGGCATCTGTAAAGGATATTACTTCCATTGAAGCATACAGCAGCAGAGCTGCAGCGGAAAAGATTTGTCTGGCAGCCGGAAAAATGTTTATTATGGATAGGGAATCTTTTCAAACAGGTGAGGATTTTGTACATATTCTAAAAGACTGTGAAAAAAGATTCTAAAGGAGGCAGCACGATGGGAAAACCAGTGGATGTCATCCAGTCGGTCAGATTGGACGATGAAAACGACACGCTCATTCTATTAGATCAAACAGTTCTGCCGAATGAAAAGAACTATTTGCATTTGAAAGAATTAAAGGATATATGGGATGCAATCTATCATTTGAAGGTCCGAGGTGCACCTGCTATTGGAATAGCCGCGGCTTACGGTGTCTATTTGGGCACAAAGCAATCAGCGGCAGTAAGCTATGAAGAACTTTATCTGGATTTTCAAAAGGCGAAGGAATATCTGGCATCATCACGGCCAACTGCAGTCAATCTGTTTTGGGCGCTCGACCGCATGGAAGCCCGTTTCCAGAAGGAAGAAGGCAAAGCTGCAGCTGAAATAAAGCAGGCACTGAAAGTGGAAGCAGAAAAAATACGCGCTGAGGATGAAAAGGTGTGCGAGTCGATTGGACAGCACGCGCTTTCCGTTCTTGAGCCTGGATGGGGCATTCTGACGCATTGTAATGCCGGTACAATTGCGACCGCTAAATATGGGACAGCTCTTGCTCCGATTTATTTAGGGCAGGAAAAGGGATATGATTTTAAAGTATACGCCGATGAAACCCGCCCGCTTCTGCAGGGGGCCCGCCTGACTGCATGGGAGCTCGGGGAAGCAGGTGTCGATGTTACGCTGATCTGCGATAATATGGCCAGCATTGTCATGAAAGAAGGCAAGGTTCAAGCGGTACTTGTCGGCTGTGACCGTGTCGCAGCCAATGGGGATGCAGCCAATAAGATTGGAACATCGGGCGTTGCGATTCTCGCAAAACATTATAATATACCTTTCTATGTTTGTGCCCCGCTGTCAACAATCGATCTCGCATGCAAAACAGGGGACGATATCCATATTGAATTAAGAGATTCAGAAGAGATTACTTCTAAATGGTATGAAAAGCCGATGGCGCCGGAGGGCGTGAAAACCTATAATCCCGCATTCGATGTAACAGATCATGAACTGATCAAAGGCATAATAACGGAGAACGGCATAGCTTATGCACCGTTCACTGAAAGTCTGTCTAAAATGTTTAAATAGGAAGAATACCGCCTCCTGGCCAAGTGGTCAGGAGGCATTTTCATGAATACACTTCTATTCTTCATATCTTTAAAGCGTTTAACTAGGAAAATATCCCTGAATTCGATGAAATTGGAGTGTAATTTAACTCTTTGCATCAATCAAAGGTACTATTTTATTTGGGGGAATTCTTTTATTTATAGAAAATTCACGAAGAAAACAACGTGTGAATAGTAGAAACTATTTGTAAACCCTCCAAAATGCCTGATACTTTTTGAGAAACTATGTTTCTGTGCCTGATTCCAAAGTCTGATAATTAAATAATTTAGCATATTGTTAGAGTCTGAATATTTTAAATATACTTTAATTACAACAAGAAACGACAGGAAAAATAAAGAATCGAGAGGAGAAAAAGGATGAAGAAAAAAAGGGCATTAGGAGCAGCACTTCTAAGTATGACTATGGGTTTATCAGTTTTCACAGCGGGGGCATTTGCAAAGGAGCCCGAGACTCAAAACGAAACCTACCGGGTATTGATCCAGGGACCGTCAAACGCTAAAGCTTCTGTAAATTCACAGGTAGACAAGCGCTGGGATTTTGGCAGCGATGGCATGACTGCAGAAGTCAATGCAAAGCAATATCAGGCACTGCTGAAAAATAAGAACTTAAAGATTGAAAAGGTAAGCGAAGTTACTCTTGATACTGCCAGAACGGAAGCGTCCAAGAAGGATTCTGTTTCTATTCAGGCAGCAGGATACCCTAGTGATCAGACACCATGGGGAATTGCTTCCATCTATAATAACAGCAGCATTACGAGTACATCAGGCGGAAGCGGCATTAAGGTTGCTGTTCTTGATACAGGCGTTTATACAAGTCATATCGACCTCGAAGGCTCTGCAGAGCAATGTAAGGATTTCACTCAATCCAGCCCGATTGTAAATGGCTCATGTACTGATCGTCAGGGACATGGTACACATGTAGCTGGGACAGTTTTAGCACATGGGGGATACGACGGCCAGGGAATTTATGGAGTCGCGCCTCAGGCGAAATTATGGGCGTACAAAGTTCTTGGCGATAATGGTTCAGGCTACTCAGATGATATAGCAGCAGCAATCCGCCACGTTGCGGACGAAGCATCCCGAACAGGATCAAAAGTGGTCATCAATATGTCACTTGGTTCAAGCGGAAAAGATTCATTAATCAGCAGTGCGGTTGATTATGCCTACAGCAAAGGTGTCCTTGTTGTTGCTGCAGCAGGAAACTCCGGCTACAGCGCTAATACAATCGGCTATCCTGGAGCATTAAAGAATGCGATTGCGGTTGCAGCCCTTGAAAACGTTCAGCAAAACGGTACATACCGTGTAGCCAACTTCTCGTCCCGAGGAAACCCTAACACTGACGGTGATTATGTCATTCAGGAAAAAGACGTGGAAGTGTCTGCACCGGGAGCAAGCATTGAGTCTACTTGGTATAACGGAGGCTATAACACGATCAGCGGAACATCTATGGCTACACCTCACGTAGCTGGTCTTGCAGCAAAAATTTGGTCATCCAGCCCATCCATGAGCCATACTCAGCTTCGCACCGAGCTTCAAAACCGTGCCAAGCAATATGACATTAAAGGCGGATACGGAGCAGCAGCTGGTGATGACTATGCATCAGGCTTTGGATATCCACGCGTGAAATAAGCAAGCAGCATCATACCCCGAAAAACCGTCCGATCCTCTGATCGGGCGGTTTTCTTTTAAGTAGAATGAATTAGCGCAAATTACAAAATATTTCCGCGGAAATGATCATATTTTAGCGAAAGATGAAAACTTATAAAAATTGCTGATGCAAATCACTTTTGAATATACAATAAGGAGTGGATATGAATAGGAAGGGAGCTGACAGCCATGGCTGTTCAATATACATATATAAGCGATCGGGAAGCAAAGGAACTGATCTGCGAAATCGGCAAAAGAGTGTACAATAAAAGCTTCGTTGCAGCAAATGACGGAAATATCTCCATTAAGGTGGGCGACCATGAACTATGGACAACACCAACCGGAGTAAGCAAAGGATTTATGAACCCTGAAATGATGGTCAAAATGGACCTTTCAGGCAATGTGCTTGAGGGCAATCTGAAACCTTCATCCGAAGTAAAGATGCACCTCAGAGTGTATCAGGAAAACTCTGAAGCAAAGGCAGTTGTCCATGCTCATCCGCCTGTCGCCACTTCGTTTGCCATAGCCGGAATCAGCCTGGAAAAACCTGTATCACCGGAAGCGATAGTCCTGCTTGGCAAAGTGCCGGTTGCCCAGTATGCCACACCGGGCACACAGGAAGTTCCTGATTCAATTGCCCCATACTGCAGGGATTACAATGCTGTTCTTCTTGCCAACCATGGCGCCCTAACCTGGGGCAGGGACATCACAGAGGCCTATTTTCGAATGGAATCCCTGGAACACTATGCACTCATGCTGATGTATTCCGATCACATCATGCACAAGTCAAACGAACTAAGTACAGGACAAATTGCAGAGCTGATCTCAATACGTGAGAAAATGGGCATTAAAACAGGCGGAATACCGGTTCCTGGCATTGATAAAAAAATCCGGACAGCCCCCGGCCTGCAGGAAGAAATGATCGAAAGCATTGTTCAAAAAGTAACAGAAGAAGTCTTGAAAAACGTTTTAAAATAGCCAAAAGGGAATAGCTGCAAGGGTAAAGCAATATTGTATAATTTCAACCTTTTAACGAAACCTATCTTGAATAACTTATTGAAACGTGAGGAGAGATTCCGATGAAACTGCTGGTCATTGGCGGGGTGGCTGCGAGTATGTCTGCCGCATCGAAATTAAGGAGAATGGACGAAAAAGCTGAAATTTCCGTCTACGAAAAAGGCCAATTTTTATCTTACGGTGCCTGCGGTCTTCCTTATTATATATCAGGAGAAAATGATGATTACCGGAAAATGATCGCAAGAACACAGGAGCAATTTTCTGAGAGGAACATCAAAACACATCTTCAGCATGAAGTATTAAAAGTGGATACACACAAGAAGGAGGTAACTGTTAAAGACCTTGCCTCAGGAGAAATGTTTACGGATACATACGATAAGCTGATGATCGGTACAGGCACGTTTCCCATCATGCCTCCATTTCCTGGAGCCGATCTTGAGAATGTTCAGGTGCTTAAAACAATGGAAGATGGGATGGTATTAAAAGAAATTTCCCGCAAATCAGAAGTGAAAGATGTGGTCATTGTCGGCGGAGGCTATATTGGAATCGAAGTGGTCGAAGCAATGAAAACCCTTGGCAAAAATGTTCGTGTCATTGAAATGGGGGAGAGAATCCTAGCTCCTTTCGATAAGGAAATAACAGATATCGCTGAAAAAGAAATTCGTGATCATGGTGTAGAACTTAACCTGGGAGAAAAGGTAGAGAGCTTCAGCGGCAATGGAAAAGTGGAGAGTGTCAAAACCGATAAAGGAACTTATAAAGCAGATTTAGTTCTTGTTGCTGTAGGTGTAAAACCCGCTACAAAGTTTCTGGAAGGTTCGGGTATAGAGCTGGCGGAAAATGGAGCTATCATCATTGACCGTGAAATGCGGACAAATATTGAAGGTGTTTTTGCAGCGGGGGACTGCTCTCAGGTTTATCACAAAGTGCTTGAAGAAAATGATTATATCCCGTTAGGAACAAACGCGAATAAATGCGGCCGCCTGGCTGGGGCCAATATAGCCGGGAGCCATGAAAAATATGTGGGAACTCTGGGAAGCGCCGCGATTAAAATTTTTAATATGGAGCTCGGAAGAACGGGACTTTCCGAGGAGGATGCAAAAAAGCTTGGCGTCAGCTATACAACTGAATTTGTGAAAGCCACAGATCATCCGGGCTATTACCCGAATCAGACCCCTATCTGGATCAAGCTGATCTGTGAAAAAGGAACAAACCGAATCCTCGGAGCCCACGCCATCGGCAATAAAGGGGTGGTCCTGCGAATCGATGTATTTGCCGTTGCCATCCATAATCATATGGCAGCAGAAGAACTTGGCATGGTGGATCTTTGTTATGCCCCGCCTTTTGCGGGTGTCTGGGATGCTGTCCATATCGCAAGCAACGCAGCGAAAAAATAGATTAAAGTCAGCGGAAACGCTGGCTTTTTATTTTTTTTAGGAGGTTTTTGTAAGAAGTTGCTGAATATTGTCCATTTAAAATCCCTTTTATGGAGGTTGAAATGTTTACAAGAATCGATACAGTCTTTCTGCAGGTAACTGATTTTGGAAAAGCCATTGATTGGTACAGCACAGTGCTTGGTTTCCCGGTAAGATGGAGGGATGACCGGGGAGGGTATGCAGCTTTGGAAGTCGGGGAAACACCTTTAACCCTTGTTCGTTCTGAAAAAGTAATTCCTTCCTCCCATTTGCCATTTAACTTTTATGTTTCCGAAATTGATGAAGCACATCAGCATCTGGCAGGGCATAAGGTGAAAGCAGGTCCAATCCAGGATGATGGAACGGTAAAGTGGTTTGAGTTTGAAGATCCTGACGGCAATAAGCTGGGCGTATGCCATTTTAAAGAATAAGGAAAAAAGCTGCCACACTTTAGGGCAGCTTTTAAAGTTATGAATAAGAATCCTTCGCAAGCTTGGGATGGCGGTTCATCGCTCCGAGCAGAATCAGCCCGCTCAGGATGAGGAGTAAGCTTGTGACTACGAACACTGCGGAAAAACCCAGATAGCCGGAGATCAAACCGCCGATGACCGGTCCGATGATGTTGCCGAAAAAGCGGAGGCTAGTGTTGTAGCCAAGCACCTCACCTTGCATGGCAACCGGGGCTTCCTGGCGGATATAAGCGATCCGGACAGGGATGATGCCGCCGATAGTTATTCCAAGCGCAAAGCGAACAAGAACAAGCTGCCACATATTTGAGACAAATCCTCCCGGCAGATAAAACACGCCTGCAAGGAAGAGGAGAATAACCAATGTTTTTATATATCCATGCTGGTCCCCGATTTTCCCCCATTGCCTGGCCATCAGCAGATTGCCAAGCCCTGCAGCCGAAAAGGCAATTCCCGCAAAGAACGCCAGATTTTCCGGTCCATGCAATTCACTGACATATAAAGATAATATAGGCTGGATGCTGAAGTGTGCGATTTGAACAAGCGTTGAAATCAGCATAACTGTCAGCAGGACGGGATTGCCGGTAATATGCTGGATGACTGCCTTGCTTGAATAACGTGTTTTCTCGCCTTTTTTTGTTTGAACTTTGTGTTCTTTTGTAAAAAAGACCAGAAAGGCAGAAATAAAGATGGCGATGGAGGTCCATTTAAAGGTATCTGAAAATCCGAATAAATCAGCTAGGACTCCGCCGAGAAGCGGGCCCATCAATGAACCTGTAATGCTTCCGGTCTGCAGTGTCCCCATCACCCTGCCGGCAATTTCCTTCGGAGTCTGCGTGGAAATAAACGCCTGGGACATTCCGATGAAGCCGGTAAAAACCCCCGTAAACAGCCTGAGAAAAAACAGCTGCCAGACGTTTGTCACATACCCCATCAGGAATATGGATATGCCCATCCCGATTCCGGACAGTATCAATATTTTCCTGCGCCCAAAAAGGTCCCCGATTCTTCCCCATACAGGTGAAAAAAGAAATGCAGTCACAAATGTGATCGCAAATGTCCACCCTGACCAATGCTGTACATAGGTTGGTGAGTGGTCGCCAAAACTTTCTATATATAACGAAATAAAGGGAAGCACCATCGTCATGCTGCCTGCTACAAAGAAATTGGCAAACCACATGATCATTAAATTTCTTTTCGTCTGTTTTATCATAGAAACACTTCTTTCCGGCAAACATTTCGTTTCCCTAAATATATAATACTAAAAATTTCAAAAAAGAGGAAGAGTTATGCTATCACTCTAGTTTTTATATAGCCTGTTAACGATGATAAAAACAGCTTTTTTATAGGACAATCGTTTTTTCTATGACATTTTTACCAGAGTCCGTGAAAAAAACATTGTCTTATAACAGTATTTATTCTATAATTCCTAATAGGAAAAAGATTCAGAATATATATTAAAAAGGGGGAAGTTGTTTGGAAGCTTTTGTTAATCAGCTAAACGGCATTTTATGGAGTACACCTGTTATTTACACCTGTTTGGCAATAGGTTTATTCTTCTCTGTCTTAACTCGATTTTTACAGATCCGCCATGTCAAGGATATGGTACTGCTCATGTTTAAAGGGAAAAGTTCCGCAGCGGGCGTTTCATCTTTCCAGGCCTTATCTATTGCTCTTTCCGGCCGTGTAGGAACTGGTAACATCGCAGGTACTGCCACTGCCATCGCAATGGGTGGACCTGGTGCTGTATTCTGGATGTGGACCATCGCTTTTATCGGAGCAGGCAGTGCATTTGTTGAATCAACGCTGGCACAGATTTACAAAGTGAAAAAAGACGGGCTATACCGAGGCGGTCCGGCCTATTATATTGAAAAGGGAATCGGAATTAAATGGTTTGCCGTCCTTTTCGCTATATCTGCATTGCTGGCAATGGCACTTTTAATGCCTGGCATCCAGTCAAACTCGATCGCTCTTGGAATGGAAAATGCGTTTGGCATTGATAAAACAGTAACAGGCCTTGTCATTATCGCTTTACTTGCGCTGATTATTTTCGGCGGTGTTAAGCGTATTGCTAATGTGGCTCAATATGCTGTACCATTTATGGCTGTGGGTTATATTTTAGTAGCTTTAATTATTATTGGCATGAACATTGGCGAACTGCCTGGTGTTATTTCGTTAATTTTCAGCAGTGCCTTTGGTGCAGATTCCATGTTTGGCGGAATTATAGGAAGCGCGATCGCGTGGGGAGTTAAGCGCGGTATCTATTCAAACGAAGCAGGTCAGGGTACAGGCCCGCATGCTGCTGCAGCTGCTGAGGTTTCCCATCCGGCAAAGCAAGGTCTTGTGCAGGCATTCTCTGTATACATTGATACACTATTCGTATGTTCCGCAACTGCTTTCATGATTCTATTTACAGGCATGTTCAATACAGTTGGCGCTGATGGAAAGACTCCAATTGTAGAAAATCTTCCTGGAGTGGAAGCCGGCCCTGGTTTCACACAGGCTGCAGTTGAATCTGCACTTCCTGGTTTTGGTGCCGGATTTGTTGCTGTTTCTCTGTTCTTCTTCGCATTTACAACAATTATGGCTTACTATTATATAGCTGAAACAAATGTAGCTTACTTAATTAATGGCAAGAACAGTAAGCTGGCTATTTTTATACTGAAAGTTGTCTTGCTTGCTGCAACATTCTATGGTGCTGTTAAAACAGCAGGCCTTGCGTGGGCACTTGGAGACGTTGGGTTGGGGCTGATGGTTTGGCTGAACTTAATTGCCATCGTGATATTGAGAAAACCGGCCCTGATTGCCCTCAAAGATTACGAAGCCCAGAAGAAACAAGGGCTTGATCCAGTATTCAATTCCAAGAAGCTTGGCATTAAAAATGCGGAGTATTGGGAAGAAGAATACAAGCCGCAGGAAGAAAAAGTATCTTAATAGAAGATAAGAGATGTCCGGCTGAAGCCGGGCATTTTTTTTGTAGAGATATGATAGGTATTATTTTTTGAGGCAGATAACTGTTTCGCCCAGCGCCACCCCCCTCAGGGTCACAAGCATGTCTAGTTGCGGTTCTTGGGGGTGGGCGAGGTGCTTCAGCTTTTCTTGATTTTACAATCTTTAAACTTCTTTTACAATTTTCAGGTTATTTCTTAGCATTCTCTTAATATTCATCTTTTAGTATTGTACTTGGGCTTGATACATAAATACGATGCAAACATTATTAAATAATATGAAGAGGTGCTTAGGATGACTGAATTGAATCGCCGCAAGTTTTTAACATATGTAGGTACAGGTGTGGGAGCTTTGACAGTAGCTTCGACAGGTTTGGGGGCAATGGTTCCAAAAGCGGAAGCTAAGGGTGTTGAGGCAGCCTCCCATTTATTCGGATTCCAGAAGAAAATCTCTGGTTTAAATTTTAAGCCGATTGGCCCGACAGATAAAGACGACCTTGTTTTGCCGCGTGGATACAAATACGATGTTGTGGTAGCCTATGGAGATGTCATTAACAAAAAAGGCGATACATTCGGGTTTAACAATGACTTTACATTATATTTTCCAATTGATAAGGACAAGCGTGGCCTCTTATGGGTGAATCATGAATATTCAAGCGATCTTTTTGTTCATGGTGCAAGGCCGGCAAATGGCAAGTATACGGCAGCGCAAATTCAGAAAATGCTATATAACCAGGGAGGTTCGATTATCGAGGTATACCGTGATAAAGAAGGTACCTGGAAAATGGACACGGATTCCAAATATGCGCGCCGTATTACAGGCTTGACTCCGTTCCAGCTTACAGGTCCTGCTAAAGGTTCAAAAGCAGTGGGCGGTGCAACGAATGTACAGGGGACTTTTGCCAATTGTTCTGGGGGCATGACATTGTGGGGTACGGTTTTATCAGCTGAGGAGAATTTCGAATCAACCTCAAAGGATGCAGGATTAAATGAAACACATTATGGCTGGATTGTGGAAATTGATCCGTTTGATCCAAATTTCAAGCCACGCAAGCACACCGCCCTTGGTCGCTTCAACCATGAAAATGCAGCAGTCGGACTGACCAATGACAATCGGGCTGTGGTTTATATGGGTGATGATAAGAAAGATGCATGCGTGTATAAGTTCATCAGCAAAAATAAATATGTAAAATCCCGCGGAAAAGCCAACGCAGACCTTCTTGAAGAAGGGACACTTTATGTGGCCAATATGGGCAGCGGAAAATGGGTGCCATTAACTATCGAAAATGTGCAGAAAGCTGTCAAGGGGAATGCAGATCTTTTAAAGAAATTCCAAACACAGGCCGATGTGACTGTTCACTGTCATGAAGCAGCTCTTCTTGTTGGCGGAACACCTACTGACCGACCAGAAGATGTGGAAATAAGCCCGTTCGATAAAACGGTATTCATTGCCCACACCAACAATGATAAACATGGCAACTTCCACGGCCATATTACTAGATTCATCGAAGAGGGAGATGACTTGGGTGCACTGACTTTTGATTTTGAAATCTTCGCAGCCGGCGGAAAACAGAGCGGCTTCAGCGCACCTGATAATCTAACTTTCGATAGCCTTGGCAATCTATGGACGGTAACAGATATGTCATCTAGCAAGCTGAATACAGGAATCTACACGCATTTTGCCAATAATGGCATGTTCGTCATCCCGACTATCGGAAAAAATACCGGCGAAGCCTTTCAGTTTGCTTCAGCTCCCGTAGAAGCAGAACTAACTGGACCATCCTTTACACCAAATGAAACAACCCTGTTCCTGTCCATTCAGCATCCGGGAGAAGAGACGGAAGACCTGAACAAATTGACAAGCAAATGGCCGCACCGCAAGGGAGATACGATGCCGCGCCCGGGAGTTGTGGCAATTACAGGCTTCAAATACTAGGAGGTTATTATGCTATCAAATATCGGGATACCAGGATTAATTATTGTTCTAGTGCTGGCGCTGATCATTTTCGGCCCAGCCAAGCTTCCTGAAATCGGCAGGGCATTCGGCACAACCCTGAAAGAATTCAAGAAATCCACACGCGAACTTGTTTCAGACGAACAGCCGGAAGAAAAGAAAAAAGAATTGCTATAAGAATGAATAGGGAAGGGAGAGATATCTTCCTTCCTTTTATAGTGAGGTGATTAATATGAATAATGAGGCAGTAAATGTCCTCCAGCATTTTGAAGAGCTTCGGAAGAGGCTGATGCTTATAGCGGCTGTCTTTATAGCGTTCTTGGCAATATCCTTTATTTTTGTCAGCGATATTTACCAGTGGCTGGTTAGGGATCTGGACTTTAAATTGGCTGTTCTCGGTCCTTCTGAGATTCTATGGGTCTATTTTATGCTTGCGTCTGTTGTCGCCATTGCAGCCGCCATCCCGGTGGCTGCCCATCAAATCTGGCTGTTCGTCCGCCCGGCGCTTACCGGAATGGAGAAAAAGGTGGCTTTATCCTATATTCCCGCGTTATTTTTCCTGTTTATTACCGGTATAGCATTCGGATATTTCATTCTTTTGCCGCTGGTTCTGAATTTTTTAATGGCCTTATCCGGAGATATGTTCACCGCTTTTTTTACAACGGAAAAATACTTTCAATTCGTGCTGCATTTAACACTGCCATTCGGCTTTCTGTTCGAGCTTCCGGTTGTGATTATGTTCTTGACCAGCCTTGGCATCCTCAATCCCTATTCGCTGCAGAGGATAAGGAAGTATGCCTATTTCGTGCTGATTGTGGTTGCGATTTTAGTTACACCGCCTGATTTTATTTCAGATATATTGGTCACATTGCCTCTCCTGCTGCTGTACGAGGCGAGTGTGAGCCTGTCCAAAATCATTTATACCCGAAAGCAGAAAAAGCAGGCTGTTTTGCAGTAACTTTAAATTAAAATCAAAACAGAAAAAAGCTTGGACTGTAAATGTCCAAGCTTTTCTATTATTCTCTTACTTTACACGCGGGAAGCCAAAGCCTGATGCATAATCGTCACCCGCTGCAGCTCCTGTTCCGCCAAGAATATCATTTTGCTTGGCCCGATTCTGAAGCTCGGTGCGAAGCTGGGTGTGGCTCATGGATGGATTCTGAGCCCAGATCTTAGCAGCTAATCCGGATACATGAGGAGTAGCCATGGATGTGCCGCTGATTGTGCTGTAGCTGCCATCATACCATGTGGATTCAATTGCTCTGCCTGGTGCAGACAGCTCGACATCACGCTCCTGGATCAGGTAGTCGCCATCAGTAGCAGGGTTGCCCCTTGATGAAAAATCTGCAACACGGTATGAACCATTTTGCTGAACATTTTCCAGAGCAGCCACTGCAACAGCATTCACCAATGCGCCAGGATAGCCAATCGTGTTATCGCCAGGACCATCATTTCCGGCAGCAGCCACTACCAGGACACCTTTGCTGTAGGCGTAATCAACTGCGTCTGCAATCAATGTGCTCTTAGAGCTTGAGCCTAATGACATGGAAATGACCACTTTAGATCCTGTGCGGACCGCTTCATCGGCCGCATGCTTTATAGCACCGGCTATGTCATCAGAATACCCTGATCCTCTGTCATTTAACACCTTATATGCCCAGAGATCTGCTTCTGGAGCTACCCCATAAACACCTTGTCCGTTAGCACCGCCATGAGCCAGTACAGTACCTGCAACATGTGTGCCGTGTCCGTTCTTATCCCCGCAGCTTCCGTCAATTAAAGGGGTCTTTCTTTGAGTAAAGTCCTTACACTGTTCAGCTTGTCCGGCAAGATCAGCATGTGCTGTATTTACCCCTGTGTCCAGCACGGCAACCTTTACCCCGTTTCCGCCTGAAGTGCTTTGGATGGAGCTATCATTATAAATGGCCTCAATTCCCCAAGGTGTACCGTCTGCCGGAGCTGATGCAGCCCCCGATCCAGGTTTTGCAGCGGTCACAGGTGAGTTCTTCACTTCTTCAACTTTATCAATCTTTAAGTTTTTATTTTTTAAAAGTGCCTGATACTGTTTAGCATTAACCGTAGTAGTAAAACCATTCTGGCCAAAATCCCATCGTACTCCATAGTTCGATTTTGCCTTTGCCTTTTCTGCGCTTGGGCCCTGAATGACGACCCGATAGGTTTCATTGCTCTCAACCTGCTGACCGAACGCTCCTGACGCAAATACAGATAGTCCCATGGCTGCACTTAGTATTGCTGACCCAATGACTCTTTTTTTCTTCATCCAAAATCTCCTCTCAGAATATGTATGGTTACAGCTAAAAAGCTGTGACTCTATTATATTTACAAAATTCAGAATAATCAAACTGGTCTTTTGTACTATTTTACTAAATTAATAGAATTTTAACTTTTAAGGAAAATATTTCAATTCATAAATTGGATATAAATGGAGTTACTTGAGCCCCGAGGAGGGTATAGCCTAGTAAGTGAATAAAGGAGTGTGAAATATGAGAGCAGTAACCTACCAGGGAGCGAAAGATATTCAGGTAAAAAATGTGGAGGATCCCAGAATTGAAAAGCGGGATGATGTCATTGTCCGGATCACGTCAACCGCCATTTGCGGATCGGACCTTCATTTATATCAGGGTAATATGCCATTGCGTCCCGGTTATGTTATCGGGCATGAACCCATGGGAATCGTTGAGGAAACAGGTCCAGATGTTACACGGGTAAAAAAAGGCGACAGGGTCGTCATCCCATTTAATGTATCGTGCGGGCATTGCTTCTATTGCCAGCATAATATGGAAAGCCAATGTGATAATTCGAATCCGCATAATGATTCAGGCGGCTACTTTGGCTATACCGAGAAATACGGAAACCATCCGGGCGGTCAGGCAGAGTTTCTAAAGGTGCCGTTTGGTAATTTCATGCCATTTGTTATACCGGAAACGTGCGAACTGGAGGATGAATCACTGCTTTTCTTATCGGATGTTCTGCCGACAGCCTATTGGAGCGTGGAACATTCAGGCGTTAAAGCGGGAGATACGGTCGTCGTCCTCGGCTGCGGTCCCATCGGTTTAATGACCCAGAAATTTGCTTGGATGAAAGGAGCTAAACGGGTAATTGCAGTAGATCATCTTGATTACCGCCTCAATCACGCCAAGCTTACCAATGATGTGGAAGTCTATGACTTTACGAAATATGATGACATGGGAGATTATCTAAAAGAAATCACCCAGGGCGGAGCTGATGTCGTCATTGATTGCGTCGGCATGGACGGGAAGAAATCCGCTGTTGAAAAAATCGAGCAGAAGCTTAAGCTCCAGGGCGGAACGCTGGGCCCGATTCAAATCGCGACGAAAGCTGTCCGCAAATTCGGAACTGTCCAGCTGACGGGTGTGTATGGGCTGACATATAATATGTTCCCGCTGGAGGAATTTTTCTCGAGAAACATCACCATTAAAATGGGCCAGGCCCCTGTGGTGCACTACATGCCTGAGCTATTTGAAAAAATAACGAATAAGGAATTCGATCCGAAGTCTATCATCACTCATCAGATACCGCTAGAAGAAGCTGATCGGGCGTATAAGATTTTTAATGACCATGAAGATGATTGCATTAAAGTCATCTTAAAGCCTTAACAAACAAAAACCGGCCAGGATATACCATGGCCGGTTTTTTGAAGTTTAAGAATATAACATAATATACATGTTTCGACATAAACGTATATAATAGTGCTAAAGACACATTATTAATAGAGTTAACCAAGGAGCATTGAAATGAAAGGCTTTAACCAACAGACTTTGATAAAAGAAGAAACAAAAGCAGTTAAGCTTTTTATATGGCTATTCTATATTATATTAACACTTTATGATTTGTTTTATTATTATCTGCTTCCCCTCAATACTGGCGTCAGTATCGGGCTGCCAAAGGGCGGGCTTGGATGGGTTTATTATCTGGCTATTATCGCGCTCTTGCCCTTAGCGCTGTATTTAATCAGGACAAAACGCCCTTTTCAGATAAAATACTTATTTTTTGCAGGTTTTTTCCTAATAGATTTTAGTAACAGCATGCTTATCTATTTCGGTGAGTCGAAGGAATTTCAGAGCGGGAGCGCAGTAGAACTTTTATTTATTATATTTGCGCCTATATTTGTGAATAAGCGTTATTTTTGGATAGTAACCGGCGGAATGATTGCAAAGTATCTTCTGGCTGGGTTACTGTTGAGCAGCCAAAATGTAATGGTGCCAATCGTGCTTATGGCCATTTTTTCAAGTGTTTCATATGTTTTGCTTAACCGCTTCTATTCCTATATTCACTCGCTGACACATGTTTTCCAGGAGCTCCGTCAGACTGAAAAGCTGGCTGCTGTCGGACAGATTGCTTCGGCAGTCGGCCATGAAGTAAGAAATCCTTTAGCAGCATTAAGAGGATTTACTCAGCTGCAGATGGAAAAACATCCTGAAGACCAGGACCGCTATAAGATCATGATTGAGGAAATCGACCGCATTAATCTAATTGCCGATGACCTTATGATACTAAGCAAGCCAAGGCTGCCGATGTTTAAAAAAGTAGAACTGAATGCAGTGATTAACTATGTTATCTCGATCATACATGAACAGGCAGCCAATCAGAACATCCGTCTTGAAACAGAAAATCTGGAAGCTGTTCCTAAAATTCAGTGTGACGAAAATATGCTGAAGCAGGCTTTTATTAATTTGGTCAAGAATGCGATGGAATCTATGACAGAAGGCGGAACGATCCTGATTTCGGCCAAAGTGGCGGAGGGTGGACAGGTTTTAATCAGCATTAAGGATGAAGGCTGCGGGATCGATGCTGAAAATATGGAACGGGTCGTGGATCCATTTTATACAACTAAACCGGATGGAACCGGTTTAGGGCTGATGGTAACCAAACAGATTGTGGATGAACACAAGGCGGGAATCACGTTTGAAAGTGAAAAGGGAAAAGGGACAATTGTGAACCTTACTATTCCTATAGAGCAGCCAACCCAATAAAAGAATTCAGGGGAGGTAATGTACAGGGCAGGCCTGGAAAATAGTAACTGACATTATAATAATATATTCGAAATCGTGCAGCATCCTTTGAGGATGCTGTATTTAGATAAGGAACTTTGTGAACAGTAATGGGGTTCAAAAAGAAAAGATCATGCATTTTAAGGTGACGTATGATTCTTGGAGAGCTGCAGGAGATCGGGTCGTTTCTTTAGTAAAGATCGATGGAACGCCAATCGCTGCAGAACAAGAATATTCTGTGATGGTAAACAACTATATGCTGATGGCGGGGACGGCAATAGTGCCCTATTAAAAGGCAAGAACCGCACCGTGAATATCGTCGATCTTGATGCTTTAATCAACTACAACAAAGGACAGAAAGAAGTAAACCCAGCGAGTTGAACGAAGAATTTACAAAATTGAATAAATACATGTCAGAGTACCAGCTGAATATGCTGGTACTCTTTTCTTTCATAATCGGCTATACTATAGGCTAGAAAACATTTGCGGAGAATAGTTAATTTACATAAAAAGGAGTTACCCATGACACAATCTATCATTCAAAATATGAAGCCATTTATCCAGGAGGCATGGAAAAAATCTGCATTTGCACAGCCAACGACCGTTCAGGCAGAGGCGGTTCCGCTGGCTTTGGAAGGCAGGGATATTATTGCGGAGTCCCCGACTGGAACAGGCAAAACACTTGCTTACCTGCTGCCGGTCCTTGAAAATATTGACCCGGATAAACAGGCGGTTCAGGCCGTCATTTTAGCTTCTTCACAGGAGCTTGTGATGCAGATATTAAGCGAGATCCAAAAATGGGCAGAAGGCAGCGGGATTAAAGCCGCTTCTTTTATTGGCGGAGCCAATGTGAAAAGGCAGCTTGAGAAATTGAAAAAGCATCCGCATATCGCTTTGGGTACGCCAGGACGGGTGCTGGAGCTGATTAAACAGAAAAAGCTGAAAATGCATGAAGTAAAAACGGTTGTTCTCGATGAAGGAGATCAGCTTCTCGTTCCAGAACACGCTCAGACTGTCCAAAATATTGTTAAATCTACGCTTAAAGAACGCCAGGTCCTGCTATTCTCAGCCACACTGCCTCCGGTTGTTGAACAGCTTGCGAAAGAACTGACAGCTGATGCTGAAGTGATTCGTGTTGAGAAGGATGAAACCATTCAGGCTGCAGGTGTGGACCATATTTATTTTGTAGCAGAAGCACGGGACAAAATTAAAATGCTTGAAAAAATCTCAAGACTCGACGACATTAAAGCACTGGTATTCGTTAAGGATATTGGCAACCTGACTGTCATGGCCGAAAAGCTTGATTTTAAAAGCATCTCTTCAAGCACGCTGCACAGCGATCTGAGCAAATTCGACAGACAGAAAGCAATCAAGAACTTCCGCACCGGCAAAACCAATATGCTGATTGCTACAGATGTTGCGGCAAGAGGGCTGGACATCAAAGGAGTAACCCATGTTGTGCATTTTGACTTCCCGAAAGATATGAATCAGTATGTCCATCGTTCAGGAAGAACAGGAAGATTCGGCGCAAGCGGAACCGTTATCTCTCTGGTTACTGAAAGGGAAGAGCGCGAACTTAAGAAAATGGCAAAAGAACTAGGTCTCACTGCAGAAAAGAAAGTAATGCGCGGCGGCCAAATCGTATAAAGATCAAACAGCCAGGCACCTATATCAGTTGGTGCCTGGCATTTTTTTATAAAAAGGAATTTATCCTTTTCTAAGCGAATTAGTAAGTGGAACTTTATTTAACTAAAGAATAAGGGGAATTTAAATAATGGAGAATCCAAGGCTAAAGAGATTTCATGATGACTATCTGCTTGAGGCGACGATAGATGAATTGCAGGAAAAAATGCAGAATGGGGAAATTACCTCCAATCAACTTGTATTAATGTACATGAACCGGATTGGACAGCTGGATAAAAACATTCATTCTGTTTTAGAACTCAATCCGGATGCACTGCATATTGCAGCGGCTCTGGATGCGGAAAGAGAAGAGCAGGGGCCGCGCAGCACTCTTCACGGCATTCCGATATTGTTAAAGGATAATATCGATACAGGGGACAATATGCAGACAACTGCAGGTTCTCTCGCCTTGAAGAATCATTGTGCACAAATGGATTCGTATGTGGCCTCTCAATTAAGGCAAGCGGGAGCCGTCATTTTAGGAAAAACCAATATGACAGAATGGGCCAATTTTATGACGGAAGGGATGCCAAGCGGATACAGCTCAAGAGGCGGACAGACGCTGAATCCATATGGGCCGGGAAAATTTGATGTGGGAGGCTCCAGCGCAGGATCTGGTGCAGCCATCGCCGCTAATTTTGCGGCCGCTGCCATTGGAACGGAGACATCAGGTTCCATTTTAAGTCCAGCCAGCCAGAATTCTCTCGTTGGAATTAAGCCGACAGTCGGACTTGTCAGCCGAACCGGCATTATTCCAATTGCCCATAGCCAGGATACTGCTGGTCCTATGGCGAGGACGGTTAAGGATGCCGCCTTATTATTGAACGTGCTTGCAGTACCTGACGAAAATGATCCGATTACCATGACAAATAAAGATCTGCAGGGCAAGGATTTTACCGTTTTCCTTGATGAAGCCGGCTTGCAGGGTGCTCGAATCGGCATTGCCAGGGAGACTTATTTTGACTACCTAAGTTCTGAAAAGCTCTCAGTTATGAATAAGGCAGTAAGTCATATAAAAGAGCTGGGGGCAGAGGTGGTGGACGATGTCGTGATTCCATCTACAAAAGAGAAGTGGAGCCGAGATGTCATGACATATGAATTTAAAGCGGATTTGAATGCTTACCTGAGAACGGTCGCACCGCATCTTAATATTCGCACCCTGTCCGATGTTATTAATTTTAATGAAAATAATAGCGTAAAGTGCTTAAAATACGGCCAATCCCTCCTGATTGAAGCGGAGGAATCAAGCGGAAATTTGACGGAAATGGCCTATATAGCTGCACTTGAGAAGGATATTTATTTTTCAGGAGAGAAGGGCATTGATTACGTGATGAAAGAGCATCGTCTCGATGCCATCGTGTTCCCGAATAATTATGGAGCAGGCATTCCTGCAAAAGCGGGATATCCATCTATCACAGTACCGGCCGGCTATACCCCTGAAGGAGAGCCTGTGGGCATTACATTTACAGGGCTTGCCTATAGTGAGCCTCTCCTTATTAAGCTTGCT
The DNA here is from genome assembly GCF_051353635.1 of Cytobacillus sp. BC1816. Lineage (NCBI taxonomy): Bacteria > Bacillati > Bacillota > Bacilli > Caryophanales > Bacillaceae > Cytobacillus > Cytobacillus sp. BC1816. The sequence goes on from NZ_CP195611.1 coordinate 973,232, forward strand.
TATGCATTTGAGCAGGCCACCAAGCATAGAAAGGCTCCAGAACTTGGAGTGCGGGCATAGAATAACGGCCGGTTAATTGACTCATACTACTTCTGAAAAACAAAAAAGGAGCAGATGAGAATATGGGCAGAACTAAACTCGGCAACGGCAATGCACAGCGCAATAACAATAAACACAGACCGCAGCGCACAAGTGAAGAGCTTGTTGAATTCACAACCGGAAGCAAAGAAAAGAAAGAAAACAACGTGCAGGACTGATGAAAAAATTCCCCTTTTTAAAAGGGGGATTTTTTGTTGCCGCCAGACACCAAGAAAAAAGGCTGTCTGAAAATAAAAGTGAGTGATACGGCAATAAAAAGGTCTATCCGAAAAAAAATGAGCTTTCTGCAAGTAAAATCCAGCTAGCCGAAAGTAAAAGCAGTGCATAATCTCTCAGACGGCCAGATTTATTAAGTAAAAGTGCTTCCGCACATTAAAACTGGGATATCCGCACAGAAAAATTCTTATGTGTACATAAATCGGAACTATTTCCATACCAAGCAAGTGAATCCTCGCGAAAATGCGGATTAATCCATAGAAAAAGACAGTTTTCTCAGGAGAACTGTCTTTTTTCTTCAAGTTATTCTTCAACCTTTTTCAGAGGCTTGGCAGCCGGACCTTCAACGACTGTTCCGTCATAGGAGAAGCGGGAGCCGTGGCATGGGCAGTCCCAGGTGCGGTCACCGTGGTTCCATTCGCATTCACATCCCATGTGGGTGCAGGTTGTATCTACAAGATGGAGGCTGCCGTCAGGATCCCTGTAAGCACCTGTCCGCTTGCCATTGATCATCACGACTCCGCCTTCATCATGAGACAAATCTGCTGTTTCTTTAGGCACAAATTCAAGCTTCCCTTTAATCAGCTGTCCAGCTACATCGGTATTGGCAGCAATTAATTTTTTGATGCTTGGGTCAGCTTGAAATCTGGATGGCGTAAACAGGTCGGCATAAGGGTTGTCCCTTTTCATAATCTGATCTTTTATTAGCATGGCGGCTGCTGTCCCGTTTGTCATTCCCCATTTCCGGTAGCCGGTTGCGACAAAGATATTCTTCTGTTTGGACGTAATTGGGCCGATATACGGGACTTTATCGAGCGTATATAAATCCTGGGCAGACCAGCGATAAGGATAATCGGTTATGCCGAGCACCTCTTCCGCAAAGACTTCAAGGGCTTCGTAATGCTTCATCGTATCTGGTCCATGGCCGGTCTTGTGGCTGTCGCCGCTCACTAAAATAAGTTTGTCTCCGTTATAGGGAGTGTACCTCAGTGAGCGGGTTGGTGAATCGGCACTATAATACATGCCTCCAGGAAAATCCTCTTTGGTTTTTACGCCAAGTACATAAGATCTTTCCGGAGATAATCTGGCAAAATAAAAACCTTTCATATCCGCAAAAGGGAAGTGGGAAGCAGAAATAACATATTTGCATTTCAGGCGATGGCCTTCTCTGGTCACAACATCAGGGAGGCTGCCTTCTTCAATGTCTGCAGCTGTTGTATTTTCATAAACAATACCGCCCAAATCCACAAAGTCTTTAAGAAGCTTTTTCAGGTATTTCAGCGGATGAAACTGGGCTTGATCAAGCATGGAGAGCACCGCTGTTGTGTTGATGTTAAAAGGAATGCTCTCTTTCATTCCGCTTGGAATTCCGAGTTTTTCGTATGCTTGCCGCTCTTTTTCAACTTTTCGTGCATACTCTTCTGAAACAGCATATATGATTGCTTCTTCGTTGCTGAAATCACAATCAATTTGTTTTTCTGATACAATGTTCCGGACAAATTCTATAGCATCTCTTGAAGCCTGATAATAAAGTTTGGTTTTTTCCTCGCCGAAATGACTGATCAATTCATCATAAATTAATCCATGCTGTGCTGTTAATTTTGCTGTAGTATGGCCGGTTGTACCGTTTAAGATATTGCCGGCTTCAAGAATGGCCACTTTATAGCCTTCTTTGGCAAGAAGGTAACCCGCTGTAATGCCTGTGATGCCGCCGCCTACAATTGCAACTTCCGTTTGAGCATCTTCTCTGAGCTTATCGAAGGCCGGAAGTTCCTCCTCCCTCCAATAAGGCTCTGGATATTGGGGCGTTTTGTGATTGGATGTCGTCATACCCTGTCCTCCTGTAACATTATATTCATTCATAATTTTTCCTGCAAACCCTATTCCTATACAAATTCTCCTTCTCTAACCATACCCATTAAATTGTTAATTAATCAGGAGGAATGACAAATCAGGCTCTCCACTGTTTTTTTCATCATTTCTGGATAAAATGTGCAGCCCGAGAAAAGATATACAGTATCGAATGTTAATGGGGTACAGTCATGATTACATTTAGCTATCTGAGCATTTTTCTGCTATTAACTATATTAGCTGCACTTTTTGATATGAAAATATTTGATTATACGTTCTGGGAATCTTTGAGGAATTTACTGTATACAGAGATTGCCACTGGAAGAATGATCGTTATTGTTTCTGTACTTATTGGACTGCTTTCAAGTGCAGTCATTGATTTTCGTCTCTTTAAAGCGAAAAAAAAAACAGGTTCATCCAGTTAAAGGAACCGCTTGGACATGCTAACTGAACGTACATTTAAAAGGGATTGGTGTGGAATGTTAAAAGAGAATATCTCTCTCAGCCAGCTGCTGACATTGTTGATCAATTTCCTTTTAGGAAGCGCCATCGTTGTCGGAGTAGGCGGGGATGCCAAGAAAGATGCCTGGATTGCAATAGCAGCCGCCATAATGATAGGGTTTGGAATCATGCTATTCTATTACTTCCTAATTAGCCGTGTGCCGGGACAAAATTTTTTCGAGATTATGGAGTTTGGCTTTAAAAGGCCGATAGCTATCATTTTTTCTATAACTTACGTGGTTTATTTCTTATACCTTGCCTGCAGGGTGGTCCGCGATTTTGGTGAATTAATTGCTTCGGCCATTCTGCCATCGACACCGATTGAAATTATCTCGCTGACTATCTGTCTGCTGATGGCCTATATTTTATATCTCGGTCTTGAAGTCCTTGGCAGAACTTCGGAAATTTTTACTCCTTATTTATTCGGATTTTTGTTTCTTCTAACCATCCTATTATTTGCAAGCGGCAATGCCAATTTATATGAGATTAAGCCAGTGCTCGGAGATGGGCTTAAGCCTGTTTTGAATGCGCTATTTCCAACATTGATCGTGTTCCCTTTTGGCGAGCTTATTGCATTTACACTCATTCTTCCAGTTGTAACCAACTTTAAATATTGCCTGCGTGTGTCCATGCTGGGAGTGGGAATTGCAGGTTCGCTTTTATTATTTGCGATGTTTCTGATGATTGTCACACTGGGGGCTGATGCTTTGCAGCGTTCCAATTTCCCCATGCTCAGCTCAGCTCGTGAGGTCTCCATCGGCAATTTCATTGAAAGAATTGATGCGCTCGTTGTTTTTATTATGATGCTGGGGATTTTGGTTAAGGGCTCTGTGTTCATGTTTGCAGGGTTGAAAGGCCTTGAGTACACCTTCCGTCTTCCTTATAGGTATTTTTCATTGCCGGTAGCCATGATTGTTTCATCATTTTCTATATTGATATCAGTGAATTTCGGTGATCATTGGCAGGAGGGGCTTGAGATAGTTCCATACTTTTTGCACTTGCCATTGCAGTTCGGACTGCCATCACTTCTGCTGATCACAGTTTTATGGAAGCGGCGAAAGAAAAAGGCTAAACCCGGCGTGAAGGGGATGAAGTTTTGAGTATTCTTAAATCACTATTAAAAATGCGCAAAAAAGAATATCCTGTTCAGCCTCAGGAAGCTGCTGAAACTGGCCCAGATCTTAAAAGCATGAGTCTGGAACAGCTGAAAAAAAGAATAAATGCAGAGTTCGGGAGCACGGTTGATTTAAGCATGGATGAGCTGAAAACAGAAGGGAAAGATGCTTTGCTTATCTATCTTAAAACTATGATTGATACAAAATTATTAAAGGAAACGATTCTTCAATCACTCAGCGTAAAGGAGGATGGCATTGAGTTAACAACGGAGGACGATCTGAAATCACTATGTAAGGAGAAATTTGGAGGGGCAGGCTACCAGCTGGTTGAATCGTTCGATGATATCATTACTGCTCTGCTTTATGGAAACATCATTATTATTTTTAAAGATATGGAAAAAGCGCTTTCCCTTTCCATGGATTCAGGTGAAGACCGGTCTATAACAGAGCCTAGCACCCAGACGGTCATTAGGGGGCCTAAGGATGGGTTTGTGGAATCGATCTCAACAAATGTAAGGCTGCTGAGGAAAAGAATTAAAAATAAACATCTTCGTTTTGAAAAATTCATCATTGGATCTGAGACTAATACTTCTGTATACATCGGGTATATGAAAGGCATATCAAATGAGAAGATCGTCCAGGAAGTCCGCAAAAGACTTGGCCAAATCAAAGTGAACGCCATCTTCGAATCTGGAAATATTGAAGAGCTGATTGCAGACAAATCCGCCACACCTTTTCCGCTTGCACTGAATACAGAAAGGCCTGACTCAGTAGCATCCAATTTGCTTGAAGGGAAAATCGCCATCCTTGTTGACGGGACTCCTTTTGTGCTGGTGGTTCCGGCTGTTCTGGTAGATTTCTTTTCCATTGCAGAAGATTATTATCAAAACTTCATGATGGGAAGCTTTTTAAGAATGATCAGGTATTTATCGTTTATGATTGCCTTGATTACGCCATCCTTATATGTCGGGATTTTAACCTTTCATCATGAGCTTCTGCCGACACCTCTGCTTCTCGGGATCATTGCACAGCGGGAAGGAGTGCCGTTTCCGGCAGTCATTGAAGTGTTATTGATGGAAGTTACCTTTGAGATCCTGCGTGAAGCCGGTGTTCGAATGCCTAGGGCTGTAGGGCAGACTGTTTCAATTGTAGGAGCTCTCGTCATCGGACAGGCTGCAGCTGAGGCAGGGATTATATCAAACATAATGGTCATCATTGTCGCCATTACAGCCATCGCCAATTTTGTATCACCCACTTATAGTTTTGCTGCAGCAGCAAGACTATTAAGATTCCTGCTGATCATTGTGTCAGCCTTTCTGGGCCTGTATGGAGTCCTGATTGTTCTTGTTTTTATTGTCGCCCATTTAAGCTCTCTCAGATCCTTTGGTGTTCCGTATCTTTCACCGGTTGCGCCATTTATCATTGAGCAGCAGAAAGATGTCTTTTTCCGATTCCCGATTTGGAGTATGAGGAAGAGGCCAGCTTATCTAAAGTCACAGAATCCTGAGAAATTTCCAAAGACCGGGTCGCCTTCTCCTCCTCCAATGGAAGGAGAGCAGTCCAATTGAGAAAACATGGTGTGATGTTCGCCGCCTTTTTGACGGCTATACTGCTCTCTGGGTGCTGGGATCAGAGAGAGCTGGGTGAAATAACCGTTGTGACAGGAATGGCTGTGGATAAGGGCGAGGATGATAAGTATACTCTGACTGTAGAAGGCATAAATGCAACAGAATTGAATAACCGCACCGCCAGCGGAAATGCGCCATCTATTGTTTATTCTGCTGAAGGAAACTCTCTGGCAGAACTGACTTATAGAGTGAATGAAGGGATTTCCAGGCATTTGATCTATTCCCACATGCGCACTTTGATTATTGGAGAGGAACTTGCTAAAGAAGGCATAATTGACTTTATTGATTTTCTGGAGAGAAACCGGGAAATCCGGGATGATTTTAATATTCTGATTGCAAGAGGGGGAAAGGGATCGGATGTATTAAAAGTGACGTATCAATTTCAGAAATCTACCTCTTTAAAATTGCACACTCAGCTGGACACCATGATGAAGGATTGGGGTGGAGACCCAGGAGTGAGGATGAATGATGTCATTACAGCCTGGACCGCCCCGGGACGACAGCCTGTAATGGCGGCTGTCAGTATTAAGGGAGACCCGGAAGCTGGCCCCAGTGCGGAAAATATGATGAAAGTCACCCCGGATGCTCTTGTCATCCTGGACTCACTGGCTATATTCAAAGGTGATAAGCTGGAAGGATTTTTGACATTGGAGGATTCAAGAAATTACTTATGGATCCAGAATAAAATCAATAAAACATCAATTACCGTAAAATGCAGTGAAAGCCAGTATATGGGGCTTAGAGTATATGATACAAGGACAAAGATTAAAGGGAAACTCGAAAATGGAAAAGCAAAGATTAATATAAAAATCAGAGCAGAGGCCTATATTGACGGGACTCATTGCAACGATCAGTTTGATAAAGCAAAGACATATAAAGAAAGTGGGGAAACTGCCCAAAAACAGATTAATGAAATGGTCACAAAAACGATTGAGAAGGTTCAGGAGGAATATGGCACCGATATTTTTGGTTTTGGTGAAGTTGTGATGAGGCAGGATTATCAGAATTTCAAAAAAGTCAAGAAAAACTGGGATGAAAAATTTGCTGAAGCTGATATAAATGTAGACACAACTTTAATTATCCGGCGAACAGGCATCAGGACTAAAAGCTTTCTGAATGAAGTAAAGTAGAGATCTTTTCCTTCATTGACGCATAAAAGTTGTATTGATATAATTTTTCTATAATTCAGCTAATTTTCGCATTAAAGGTCTGGGCATTGTCCAGCCCTTATTTCTTTTAAAGGGGAAAGGCCAAATGAAATTCGAGACTTCTGTTCTGCACTTGAAAAATAAGAGCAATCGCAAGATTAAAAGTAAAGTAACACCGATCTATCAAACTTCCGCCTTCGCATTCAATGATCTGGATGAGCTGGAGGGATATTATCAGGGAAACGGCAATTATCTTTATTCCCGGGTCGGCAATCCGAATACGGATGAGCTTGGTGAATTAATTGCCACCCTGGAAGGAGCACCGGCCGGGACGGCTGCCTCATCCGGTTTATCCGCCATTCTGGCGGGAGTTCTTGCTGTGGTAAAAAGCGGCGACCATATTGTGGCAGCAGATGACCTGTACGGCGGCAGCTTCCATTTAATCAAGGAAGAGCTGACACAGCTAGGTATAGAAGTAACCGTTGTTCCTTTTTCTGATGCTGTGCATGTAGAGGCAGCCATACAGGAGAATACAAAACTTCTTTATTCTGAATCCATCACAAATCCTTTATTGCGGGTGGAAAACCTTGAAGAAGCCGTCCGCGTGGCTAAGAAGCATAATCTCGTAACCCTGATCGATAATACATTTGCCACTCCATATCATTGCCAGCCTTATTTGAAAGGTATTGATTTAGTCGTCCATAGTGCAACCAAATACATAGGCGGGCATAGCGATATTACAGCAGGTGTCCTGGCTGGAGATGAAGAGCTGATTGGAAAAGCACGCGGAAAAATTGTAAACCTCGGGGCTAATTTAAGTCCGTTTGAAGCCTGGCTGACATGCAGGGGAGCGAAAACTCTGGCTCTCAGAATGAAGCAGCAGTCAGCAAATGCTACAAGAGTGGCAAGGGCATTAAAACAAAATCAAGAAATAAAAAATGTCTATTATCCTTTTCAGCACGGTGAAGAGGGGTTCGGCGCCATTGTTACGGTTGAATTGGCTGACAGTGCTGATGTGAATGAGTTTTTTAAAGAGCTGGGGTGGATTAAAATTGTGCCGACACTCGCAGGTGTTGAAACGTCCGTATCCCATCCGCTGACAACATCGCACAGGGCACTGCCTCCTGAAGTATGCAGGAAACTCGGCATAACCAAGCAGTTGGTGCGGATATCCATCGGAATTGAGCATGCGGATGATATCATTGCGCAGCTGAATAAGGCTATTATTCGGAGTCTGGGATGAATATTAGATGCTCTCAAGCTGGTCAAACAGCCAAAACTTCAATAAAACCAAAAAGGTAACAGTTAAGATGAAGTTTTTCAAGCTGAAAGTCAATTTACCATCCCTGGGCAGAACAATCCCCATTGAAACCAAGTACCAGAACCACCTCTTATTGGTCAATCTATTCGGGTTAGAGAAGTGCCCTTGCTGTTTCTTTTTATTTTCATGACGGGCCCAGAGAAGCACAACGATAATATCTAAACAAGAGCCAATGGAAATGGCTGTGATCACAAAGGTATTGGATGGCTGCCAATTTCCTTCATTCTCAGCTTCTTTCATTTCCCGTTTGTGCTTCTGAATCTGGAGTTCTTTTGAAAAAGCAGAAGAAATTTCTGAAGGTTTTTCTTGTTGAAAAGAAGGATTAAGGATGACAGCCGCAAAAATTAAACAGCATAATAACGCAAAATAAATGATAAAAAACATAAAAGTTTGCTTGCTGGAACGGTTGTTTTGCATCTGGAAAAACCTCCCTTTAACATCATCGTACCATTTCTAACATTAAAATATTGGAAACGGATGTTACGAAATATTGAATAACTGTAAAAAAATTCAAGTTGTAGTTTAGGAATGAAGTGATTCCTTCCATTAAATACTAAGGTAACAGTATTTTAGGAAGGAGCTGACACTATGCCTGAACTACCGGAAATGGAAACATACAGAAGGCTGTTAACGGAGCAGCTGGCACGTAAAGTCATTACTGATGTAGAAGTAAATCGGGAAAAGTCCATCAACATTCAGCCTGCCCAATTTAAAAGTCAGCTGATAAATTCGCAAATAACCGAAATCACCCGAAGGGCTAAACATCTTATTTTCAAGCTGAGTTCCGGTAAAAATATGTTGCTGCACCTGATGCTGGGCGGCTGGATGTATATTGGCAGCGAATCGGACAATCCTGACCGCACTAAACAGGTTATTATTTCTTTTGGAGATAAAAAGCTCTATTTTATAGGACTAAGACTTGGCTATCTGCACTTGCTGACAAATACAGAGGTGGAAAAGGAGCTTTCAGATCTTGGACCGGAGCCTCTGGGTCAAACGCTGGGATTTCCGGCCTTCCGCGAACTGATCGGAAGCAGAAGAGGCATGCTGAAAACGACATTCATCAATCAGCAGTTTCTTTCGGGAATCGGCAACTGCTACAGTGATGAAATCTGTTTTGAGGCTGGGCTGCTGCCTATGAGAAAAGCAGATGAATTGAATGAGGATGAAATAAAAATTCTGTATCAGTCCATGAAGGGCGTCTTAACCCGGGCCATTCAGTTTGGGGGGTATATGGAAGAGCCTTTGTTTAAAGGAGATGCCAAAACCGGGGGGTATAATGAGCAGTGCAGAGTGTATGACAGAGAAGGAGAACAATGCCTCCGCTGCAGCAGCCCTATAGTGAAAGAAGAAATATCTTCCCGGAAAACGTTTTACTGCGCAAATTGCCAAAACTAAGAAAGAGGCTGCCTTTCCTGCAGCCTCTTTTCCCTACTCTTCCGGATCACTCTGAATCCTATCAATTGTCGTCGAATCACGGGAATCCATTGCCCCCTTTAAAAAATGGACAAGCATAAATCCGGCCAGTCCCAATGAAACCATAAAACCGATTGTAATTGCCCACATTAGAGCCATCCTTTAACCTCCCTATTTTCATAAGATAGAAAGTATAAAATATTGAACGTCGATAACTGTCTAGCTTCTGCACCTGCCTCCTCAAGGTCACAAGCATGTCTTGTTGCGGCTCCTAGGGACTCGGGGTCATTAACCGTTTACTTTCAGAAGGGATAACGCCTTCTTACAGGAACCGTCTTGTGCTTGAGGCCCCCAGGATGGGGGTCATGCAGACATAGCCAGGACGTGGCGCTTTTAGTCTGCGTTCCTTCGTGGGCAAGGCGCTTCCGCTTTTCTGAACTAAGAGCATTTCCTTACTAAAAGGTATATGCCTGAAATCTTCAATCTTTTCCTTTCGATTATTAAAAAAGGAAGGGAACAGGCTGCTGCATATCGAAGTAAAGAGGATGGCATAAAGTGTTTTACAGCCAATAGCGCTAAAGGAGGAGATCTCTTTTGGATTTCAAAACGGCCAATTTATGTGATGACCACAGCAAAGAACTGCTCATTTGTCAGCAGGAGTTTAAATCTTATGGGCAAAAAAGAAAGTTTTCGGGTCCCATTTCGACGGTTAGAGTGTTTGAAGATAACGTGCTGGTAAAAGAGGCACTGGAGTCCATTCCAGAGGAAAGTGTACTGGTGGTGGATGGCGGCGGATCAAAAAGATGCGCCTTAATGGGTGACCGGCTTGGTGAAATTGCTCAATCTCGAAAGCTTGCCGGTGTGATCATTTATGGGTGCGTCCGGGATACAGTAGAGCTTGGAAGACTTGATGCAGGCATCTTGGCACTCGGCAGCAATCCTTTAAAAAGCCGAAAAGAAGGAAAAGGGGATCGGAACATCCCTGTTACGTTCGGCGGGATTGACTGGAAGCCGGGAGAATATGTCTATGCAGATGAAGATGGCGTGATAGTCTCTTCAAAAGCCCTCATCTAAAGCTAAACACCCGCCTGATAAGCGGGTGTTTCCTTTTTATAGCACTTTCCTGCTTAACACAGAATACCGTATTTAAGAGGGGGTGCATCATATGTTTATGATCTTTATACTATTTTGGGCAGCCGGGATTTATCTTTTGTTCCGCAGCAGGAATGAGGAAGAAGAGCATTTGATCCTGAAACTGATTGGTTATTATCTATTAGGCACATTTACTTTTAGCATTAATGGCATTGTTTTGCCAGTTGGTTTTATAATCAGTTTATTCCTAAAGCCCCGGCAGAATAGAAGCGTGAAGCGCGGCTCTGCAATCTTCGGGCTGGTAATAATGGTCATCAGCCTTTTTTTATAGTGCCATTAAATTAGTCAGATTTGGATGCCTGCCTGAATGCAGCTAACAAAGCTATCAGTTCTCTAAAACTGCCTCCTTTTCAATGCTGATTTCTTCCGGCAGCATTGTTGAAGCTTTCGGGACCTGGCGGGGCTCATAGTCAATTTCATCAGAGGAGTATACTCTGATTACCACCTGGCCATGCATAGCTTTTGCCCGAATGAGCAGGGGAGAACTATAACGGTTTTTAAATGAGAAATCCGGGCCATACCAGCTTACGGTTGCATCCCGGCCAGGCGGTACATAGGGAACCTTTTTGCTGTGGGAATAACGCTCGATCACATTGACTCCTGCCCGGTCAACTGCATTGAACAGAGTGGAGGATACCTGGCAGATCCCGCCCCCGATGTCTTCTGACAGTTCTCCTCTAACGATAACCGGAGCACGCTTATAGCCTTTCCCCGCCGTTCTTTTGCCGACAGCACGGTTAAAAGAAAATACTTCATCCGGAAAAACAACATAATTATCAAGGGCTTCGGCTGCAAGCTGGATATTATGGGAGCGTGAGGCGTTATTCGGATTAAAATACGTAACATACTGGCCGATCATTTTAACTCGGATATGGGAGATAAGATCCCGATCCACTCTCGGGTAAACGGGGAGCGTTGGGATCTCAATGCGAGCTGGCCCATTATTAAAAAAATAAGTATAAAAAATATCTGTGAATGCTTTGCGGTGCAGTATTTTTCCAGGCTTCTCAGCAACGACACGTCCGCTTTCACCTATGAACGCGTTCCTAGGCGGAATATACGTCTGGCGATCTAATTTTTCCAGAAGCGTAATAAATTGTTCACTGTCCACTAGCGGAAGTCCGGGAAACGGCAGTTCATATTCCGTCCTGTTGACCCTTGCAATGGATTTACCGTCATTTTCAATGGATAAGTCATCAGGAAGACTGGCAGTTTGTGTTTGTGTTAATAGCATGATCCCCAATACCCATGAGAATTTCATATCGCTGGCGCACCTCCGCCCTTAGTATGGGCAGGAGAGAATTGTTTCATGTGCCAAAAAAATGATTGATTACAGCTGCCATGAAGCCATGTCATCATGCCCCGGACTGCTGCATCCTTCTCTGTCCGTTAGAAAGTCCTTAGCACACTCTCCTGGAAGGTCGAATTCTTTAATTGATTAAGGAATATAGTGTAATAAAACTTTAGTGAGGGAATGAGGAATGTGCAGCTAGTCAAGGCAGAAATTAACCGGCTAACTGATTTGCTGAAAAGCAGCCAATCACAGGATGGCTCATGGGCGTATCCGTTTGAAATTGGAATCATGACTGATGCTTATATGATTATCCTGTTGAGGACGCTCAAAATGAAGGATGAAGAGCTAATTCAGAAACTGGCGGAGAGAATAGAAAGCCGCCAGGAAGAGAGTGGTGCCTGGAAGCTTTTTAGAGACGAAAAAGAAGGGAACTTATCTTTAACCATTGAATCCTATTACGCCCTTTTATACTCAGGCTATAGACAGAAGAATGACCCGCATCTGACAGCTGCACGGAAATTTATTTTATCAAAGGGCGGGATAAAAAAAGCAGGGATGTTTACAAAAATCATGCTTGCCATGACAGGCCTATATCCATGGCCGGCCGTTTTTCCAGTCCCTATCGAAATTGTGCTGCTTCCTCCATCCAGCCCAATCAGCATCTACCAGCTTTCGAGTTTTGCCAGAATACATCTCCTGCCGGTGGTCCTGCTTGGCAGTAAGAAATTCAGGCGAAGAACGGAAAATAGTCCGGATTTGGGTGAAATCTATGGAACAAGGGACAGGGAAGAACTATGGGAAGAAAGCCGTTCTGATGAATGGAGAAAACTTGTTGACGTTCTTACCGGTATGGCCGAAAGCTTAATTGGATTACCTGAGCGGCTCCGCAGCATGGCATATGAGGGAACAAAGCAATATATGCTCGAGCGGATTGAACCGGACGGAACATCATTAAATTATTTCAGCAGCACTTTTTATATGATTTTTGCCCTCCTCGCTCTCGGCTGCTCTCCCAAAAATCCAGTCATCATTAAGGCGGTGAAGGGATTAAAGGGAATGTCCTGCACAATAGATGGACATATCCATTTTCAGTTAACAGACGCTAAAGTATGGAATACCGCTTTAATTTCCCACGCCCTCCAGGAGGCAGGTGCAGATGAATCAGATGCGGCGATTCTAAAGGCGAATAACTATTTGCTTTCAAGACAGCAAACCCGGCATGGAGACTGGACGGTCCACAACCGCAAGGGAGTTCCTGGAGGCTGGGGATTTTCAGACTTTAATACCATGCATCCAGATGTGGATGATACGACCGCCAATCTGAGGAGCATTCACAATCAAACAGGAAAAGCTGCCAAGAAATCCAGGCAGAAAGGAATACAATGGGCTCTATCCATGCAAAACCGTGATGGGGGATGGCCGGCATTTGAAAAAAATGTCGATAATCCCCTGCTGAATCTAATTCCCATTCAAGGAGCAGAGTTTATTCTCACTGATCCATCCACAGCAGATTTAACAGGCAGAACGATTGAATATTTAGGCACCTTCACTACAGGAGCTGAAACTTCAATTAAAAGAGGAATAGGCTGGCTGAAAAAGAATCAGAGAATAGACGGTTCCTGGTATGGACGCTGGGGAATTTGCTTTCTGTATGGAACCTGGGCAGCCCTTACCGGCCTCGCCGCTGCAGGGGAAAAGGAAGATGAGGAGTACATTAGAAAAGCGGTTGAGTGGCTGAAATCTGTTCAAAATGAAGACGGCGGGTGGGGAGAATCCTGCAGAAGCGACATTGAAAAACGCTATGTTTCATTGGGAAGCAGTACATTAACACATACTGCCTGGGCCGTTGATGCTTTAATTGCCGTTTCTCATGAAAACAGCCCTGAGATCAGAAAAGGCATGGCTTTCCTGATTCGCGAAGGCCAAAGAAATGACTGGACGACAGATTACCCAAAAGGGCAGGGAGTGGCCGGTTTCCTATACATGCACTATCACAGTTACCGGTATATTTGGCCGCTATTGGCACTAGGCCATTATGAAAAGAAATTCATGCAAAAAGGAAGCTCCGAATGATCGGGACTTCCTTTTTTATTGGCTTATTAATTTGGGTTTTTGCGGTGTTTGAGAATTCGCTCATAACTTTGGAAATTCGCCGATAAAACCGAGAATTCGCTCATAACTTTGGAAATTCGCCGATAAAACCGAGAATTCGCTCATAACTTTGGAAATTCGCCGATAAAACCGAGAATTCGCTCATAACTTTGGGGAATTCGCCGATAAAACCGAGAATTCGCTCATAACATTGGAAATTCGCCGATAAAACCGAAAATTCGCTCATAACTTTGGAAATTCGCCGATAAAACCGAGAATTCGCTCATAACTTTGGAAATTCGCCGAAAAACCGAGAATTCGCTCATAACTTTGGAAATTCGCCGATAAAACCGAGAATTCGCTCATAACTTTGAAAATTCGCCGATAAAACCGAGAATTCGCTCATAACATTGGAAATTCGCCGATAAAACCGAGAATTCGCTCATAACTTTGGAAATTCGCCGATAAAACCGAAATTTCGCTCATAACTTTGGAAATTCACCGATAAAACCGAGGTTTCGCTCATAACTTTGAAATATCGCCGATAAAACTGAGAATTCGCTCATAACTTTGAAATTCCGCCTAAAAAACAGAAATTCTGGCTCATGAACCTGCTCACTATTTTTTCTCCTCATCAATCAGCTGGCAGTCTGCTGAGGAATCATCTTTATTTTTATTAAACCAGAGCTTGTACATAGCCTTCCCGTCACTAAGTGTGCCATCTGCCATATCCATTGGCAGCAGGGCGAAAAAGACGTAATAAAAGGAGAAATATACAAATTGGTACCACAGCATGCTAGCATCCAGAATGCCCAGCTGGATCAGGTAATTCACAATAAAAATGCTGCCTATGTTAAAAATAGACCCTCCTAAAAAGATAAGAGATTTGGTCAGTTTATTGCTGTATTTTAATGCTGAAAACTCACATCCTCCATACCAGAAGTAAAACCGTCTAACCTCTAAAAACCTCATTGAGAATAGGATTTTGCCTGTGCCAATAATAACACGGATCCCTCTTCCGCCAAAAATGCCTGCAAAGAATATATGACCTAATAAATGAATCAGTGTGACTACCGGGTAAACCACAAAAAAGGCTTGAATGAATTTCAAAAAATCATCATACCCAAACATTGGAGGACCTCCTTTTCCATAGATGTATGAAAAATCTGCGCGATGCAGCTTCATTATTTGTTTGCCTACCCCATGTGTACCCTGCATTTTTCCCCATTAACGTACATTCTTTTTCCATATTTCCCATCTGGATTGTAAGGGGCCGACCATCTGCTACGTCTCAGGTCTTATTTGAAAATAAAGCTGAGGCTCGTTATAGCATTTACACAATACAGGTAAGATGAAATCAAGAAAGGAGGAAACGAAAATGAAAAAACTTGGATTACTGATAGCAGGTGGAATTGCAGCTATGGTGCTGGTTTCAAATCTTGGACCGATCGTGGGTCTGGCGGTAAGCGCGGCGATTCTATATTTTGTGTTTAAACAATTTTTAAAAGCAGAAAGCACAATGGCAAAAATCGGCTATGGAATCATCGGGTTCATCGCATTGATGGCCACCGCTTCCAACTTCCCGGCAATTTTAGGGCTCGCAGCTGCATACGTTCTATATCTGGTCTATAAAAAGTGGAACGATTCAAGCTCAAGTGTAATGGAAGAAGACAATGACCCTTTTGCTAACTTTGAGAAGCAATGGGCGGATTTAAACAGAAACTAAAAAAGGAGAGATAGATATGGCAAACCTATTAACGAGAATCAAAGATACAGTAATGGCAGACCTTCATGAAGTGTTGGATAAAAAGGAGAAAAAGAATCCAATCGCACTCTTAAACCAATACCTTCGTGAATGTGAGCGCGAAACCGAAAAGGTCCGCAAGCTTTTGGAACGTCAATATACATTGAAAGAAGAGTTCACCCGAGAATACGAGCAGGCGAAAAACCTTGCAGACAAACGCAAGCGCCAGGCAGAAGTTGCATCGCAGGCAGGTGAGGAAGAACTCTATCAGTTTGCAGCTCAGGAGCATATGCAGTATGAAGAGCGTGCCAGCCGTTTGAAGGATCTCCTGAACCAGGCTGTACAGCAAATGGGTGATCTTGAAAGAAAATACGAGGAAATGAAGCATAAACTGAAGGATATGCATATCCGCCGCATGGAGCTGATGGGCCGTGAAAACATCACACGCGCAAATCACCAAATGGATAAGGTGCTTGATCAAAACAATGATAAAAACTTTACAAGATTCCAGGAAATCGAATCCTATCTTGACCGGCTTGAACATCAGGTGAAAAGCTCCTATCACCGGAGCACAATCGATGCCCGCATCGCACAGCTGGAAAAAGAGCTTGAGAAGAAGCCTGTATTGTAATATTTGATATCAAGTCAGAAAAAATTTGTAACATGCAAAATACAAAAATGAAGCCTGCCTGTATTATCTTTTTCTCAAAAAAGATAAAAACTCTTTCTATTTTATGAACAAAAAATGGTATTCTAAAAAGGCGTAGGGATACTGCGCCTTTAATTGATCATTCCATATACACAAAAGGGGGGATGCCACATGAACTTTAACAACAAAAGCGATTATATGAGCTGGATTATCATATTGGGCATTGTCTTTCTCTTTGTGGAAATAGCCTTTTTTAATAGCGGTGTGATATTCTCTCTTCTTGTGCCAATTGGAATGGTATATATCGGAAGGAAGAGGATGCCTAAGAGCTCCGGAAAATGGCTTTTCTGGCTTGGACTAATTTTTCTGCTTATCAATATTTTCAGCATGATGACGCTGAAATTTTTCCTGCTGGCTATTTTAATTCACTTGCTGATTCAGTTTGGGCAGTCCAAAAAGGAACCTAAACGGATTCAGCCGGAGTTCAAGGAACCGGCAGTGAATCTCCAGAAAGAAACAGTCATAAAAAAGAATCCTCTTTTTTCCAATATATTTGTCGGCCAGCAAAAAACACCTGAGCAAGTATACGAATGGAATGATATAAATATCCAGACCGGCATAGGTGATACGGTCATAGATTTAAGCTATACGGTTATTCCCAAGGGAGAAACCGTTATTTTCATCCGGAACTTCATCGGAAATGTGCAGGTGCTTGTTCCCTATGACGTGGAGGTTAGTGTCAGCCATTCAGCCATTGTGGGTAAGGCCAGAATATTAGAGCATGAAGAATCAAAAATGTTTAACCAGCTCCTTCAGCTTCAGACTCCAGGCTATGATCAATCAGGACAGCGTATTAAGATTTTCACTTCACTTGCAGTCGGGGATATCGAGGTGAAGCGCGTATGAGTATCATTCAGCGGCAAATTGCCTGGGGAGCGGGCATGTCCCTTTTTATTCTTGCTGTCCTGACAGCTTCTTTTTTTACGATGTTTCCTATTCCCGGCTGGCGGGATCTGTGGGAAACGGAAATACTCGATATTCCGTTTATCCTATTTGTGCCGAGCGTAAGCCTGGCTCTTGGCCTGATTTTTGGATTATTGTCAGGCATTTACTGGCGCCGGCAGCTTTTTGCAGTAGATACAATGCTCCATCAGGTGGAGGAAGGACGCCAGTTGGATGTGCAGGAAACAGGTAAAGAATTGCATTCTATAGCAGTCAGGGCCGAAAAGATTCAAAAACATATGACAGATCAGGCAAAGATTTCTCAAAAGCTGGCAAATGAAAAAGCGGAAGATATCGAGAACCGAATGCAGGAAATCGTTTCCCAGGAACGGAACAGGCTTGCACGCGAGCTTCACGACTCTGTCAGCCAGCAGCTGTTTGCAGCATCCATGATGATGTCCGCGATTACTGAAACCCAGCAGGATCCGGAAGAAAGGCAGGCAAAACAGCTGAAAATGGTGGAAGAAATGATCCATCAGTCACAGCTGGAAATGCGTGCCCTGCTCCTGCACCTTCGTCCAGCGGCCCTTAAGGGGAAAAGCCTGCAGGAAGGAATTGAAGAGCTTCTGGTCGAATTGCTTCAAAAAGTAGCGATGGAGATTGAATGGAAGGTAGAGAATTTTCCGCTTGATAAAGGGGTGGAAGACCACCTATTCCGCATCCTCCAGGAAGCTGTATCCAATACACTCCGCCATTCCAAATCGCAAAACCTTGAAGTGCTCCTGATTCAAAGAGATGATTATGCCATTCTCCGTGTGGCTGATGATGGAGTCGGTTTTGATGTAGAGGAAACGAGGGCTGGCTCCTACGGTCTTCAGAATATGTATGAACGTGCCGCTGAAGTTGGCGGAAGCATGAAAATCGTCAGTGTAAGAAATAAGGGAACCCGTCTTGAAGTGAAGGTTCCGATTATGTAAATAATATCTGCTGTTAGGCAAGACTAAATTCTGAGGGTGAGGCCAATGATTAAAGTTTTATTTGTGGATGACCATGAAATGGTTCGGATTGGAGTGTCTTCCTATCTTACGGCACAGCCGGATATTGAGGTTATAGGAGAAGCGGATAACGGGAAAACAGCAATCGATCTGGCACTCGAATTGAAGCCGGATATCATTCTGATGGATCTCGTCATGAAAGAAATGGACGGTATAGAAGCGACAAGAAGAATCATCGAGCAATGGCCGGAAGCTAAAATTATTATTGTTACAAGCTTCCTTGATGATGAAAAAGTTTATCCGGCTTTGGAGGCAGGGGCGACAAGTTATATGCTGAAAACCTCGAAAGCCAGTGAGATAGCTGAGGCAGTTCGTTCGACCTATCATGGACAATCGGTGCTGGAACCGGAAGTGACCGGCAAAATGATGGTGAGAATGAGGCAGAAAAATCACCAGCTGCCCCATGAAGAGCTGACGAGCCGAGAGATGGAAATTCTTCTTTTAATGACACAAGGCAAAACGAATCAGGAAATCGCCGACGAACTTTTCATTGCCTTAAAAACAGTCAAAACACATGTGAGCAATATATTAAGCAAGCTGCAGGTGCAGGACAGAACCCAGGCAGTCATTTATGCCTTCAAGCACTCGCTGGTTAAATAAATGTTGGAGAGCTAATTGTGATATTAGCTCTTTTTATTTTTGCCTATAAGATGAACCGGAAAAAAATGATTCAGAATCGGCTCATGAGGGTAACAATAAAACCAAACAAAAAAATTAGGCGGTGATGAAATGTCTGTGATTGCTTTATTGAAAAAAGGAAACAAATCATCGGGAATGGCAGCAATCGGAAATACGGCATTGGCGATTGCTAAAGGGCTTGCAGCTTTTGCAAGCGGGAGCGGGGCCATGCTTGCCACAACCCTCCATTCCCTTGCTGATGCACTGAACCAGGGTTTTGTATTTTTTGGCAGTGCGCTTGCCGAAAAGGCGCCAACCAAAAGATTCCCTACAGGATTTGGCCGGGTGATCAATCTGTTCGTATTAATTGCCGTTATCGTCATTTCCATCATGGCCTATGAAACGCTACATAAAGGCTGGGAATTAACTCAGCATCCAAAGGAATCAACCGACCTCTGGCTCAATGTAGGAGTTATGCTTCTTGCCGTTGCTGTCGATGGATTTATTTTATTGAAGGCCATGAAAGAAATCGGCCATGAAACCAGGAATCCTGCCAAAGGATTTGGCATTGTGCCTGTTGCTTTTAAAAATGTAAGGCTGGCCTCCCCTCCAACGCGGCTGGTCTTTTATGAAGATATTATTGCGACATTTGGCGCCTTGCTTGCCCTTGTTTCGATATTAATTGCCCATTTTACAGGACTTTACTTCCTGGATGGAGTCGGCACGATATTAATTGGGCTGCTTTTGGTGGGTATCGCTGTAAAAATCGGATTTGAAAATACGCTAGGCCTGATTGGTGTAGCGGCACCAAAAGATATTGAAGACCGGATCGCCCAAATTATTCTCGGAGATCCTCAGGTCGTGGATATTAAACAGCTGCGGCTGATTCAGGAGGGAAGAAGATATCATGTGGAAGGTTACATTGAGCTGGTCGAAGGCCTCACACTTGCCGATGCGGATGATATAAAAATTGGTGTAAGAAATCAGCTGCTTGATGACCCTGATATCAGTGACGTTACACTTGGCATCCTTGAGACAGATCAAATCCAAACGTGGAAATAATATTGAAAAGGAATCCCGCACCAAGGGCTTCCTTTTTTAGCGATTATAACTTTTCCTTATCCGTGGACCCCTGCTTCTAAAAAATGCGCATTATGCTGGAAAAGTATCCATTGCTTTTAAATTGAAGAAATATTAAAATAAAACTAACTTATTTGAATGGAGGTGGAGAAGAGATGAGTGGAACTGTTTTGGCACGTGGTGAATGGATTGAATTCCTGACTATTTACCGTGCAATTTTTCATGGTTTTGCTGTTTACGGGACAAGTCTGCCCTTTTTTAGCAAATTTCATATGAAAACAAAACAGTGAGAACATCTCTTTAACGCCATTATAAAGAACGGTGAAGGGAGCTTCTTCAAGCTCTCTTTTTTTTATCCCGTTTAATTGTGGGAAGCTTCGCAATAGAAATCTTGATGCGTTAAGCTTCCAATAAAAGTCCGATTAAATGAACTCAGTATAAAGCTGCCGCATTTTGGCAGCAACTGGGTGGCCGGCGCATTGCCCCACAGCTAACTGGGGCCGAAAACCGTCCAGTAAGAGCTTCATTTTATCAGATTTTACCTAGGCCATAGGAGTATGTTTCCTATGGCTATTTTTATGTATATTTTTATAAATTTGGAGGAAAAATCTATGATTGCATGCAGCGCACAGCAAGTCGGAAAAAGTTACGGCGGAAATACAGTGTTTGAAAATATATCCTTTGAAATCCATGAGAGGGATAGGGTTGGTTTGACAGGAAGAAATGGAAGCGGAAAAACGACTCTGTTCAAATTGCTCGCTGGAGCAGAAGTCCCGGATACCGGGAAAATTCATTGGAGAAAGGGGTGTGAGATTGGCTATCTGACACAGATTCCGGACTATCCGGCAGGTATGAAGGCAATTGATGTTTTAAAAACAGCTTTTACTTATTTGCTGGAGATGGAAAAAACGATGAAGAAAATGGAAAAGCAAATGGCGAATGAAACGGTTCCGGATCAATTAACTAAACTTATTGGAGAGTACGGAAAGCTGCAGGATCAGTTTGCACTGAACAATGGCTATGAAATGGATAGCAGGATAGACCGCATTTCAAATGGCCTCGATATCAGCAGTCTTCTGAACAAGGATTTCAGCAATCTAAGCGGTGGTGAAAAAACAAAGGTATGCCTCGCCCACATGCTGCTGAAAAGCCCGAATCTGCTTCTGCTGGATGAGCCGACCAACCACCTGGATATAAAGGCAGTCGAATGGCTGGCTGATTTTATAAAGAATTATGAAGGGACAGTAGTGCTCATTTCACATGATCGGTATTTTTTAGATGAAACGGCCAGCAAGATTCTGGATTTGGAAGATGGAGAAATCACCCTTTACCAGACAAACTATTCAGGCTTTGTAAAAGAGAAAGAGGAAAGGCTGATGAGAGAGTTTCATCAATATGAGGAACAGCAAAAAAAAATCAAGAAGATGAAGGAAGCCATCAAGAGGTTAAGAGAGTGGGCCAATCAATGCACCCCGCCTAACGCGGGCCTTCATAAACGGGCAAGCAGCATGGAAAAAGCCCTCCATCGGATGGAGAAGCTGGATCGCCCTGTATTAAACCGCAAAAAAATGAATATGGATCTTGAAGCATCGGAGCGGAGCGGAAAAGATGTGGTCTTGATGAAAGAAGTAAGCAAGTCTTTTGGGAGTAAGCACTTATTCCAAAACGTCAGCATGCACATCCAATTCCGCGACCGGACAGCTATTGTGGGGGATAATGGATCAGGAAAATCGACTTTGGTCAAAATGATCCTGGGAGAGCTAGAACCTGATGCTGGGGAAAGTCGGAGAGGTAGCAACCTGAAAGTTGGCTATTTGTCACAGCATGTTTTCGCAGATGCAGATGATCAATCGGTGATGGAAGCCTTTAGGGAAGGGCTTGCTGTAACAGAGGGAGAGGCACGCCATATTCTGGCCGGTTTCCTCTTTTATGGCTACACTGTTTTTCGTAAAGTTTCACAATTGAGCGGCGGTGAAAAAATGAGGCTTCGGCTGGCTCAGCTTATGCACAGGGACATTAACTTTCTTATTCTTGATGAACCGACCAATCATCTTGATATCGAATCTAGAGAGGTACTCGAGGAGGCACTGGAAGAATTCAATGGAACCATTTTGGCTGTATCCCATGACCGTTACTTTATCAATCGAATATTCAGCAAAATATACTGGATTGATCAAAAAGAACTTCATTACTATGAAGGGAATTATGATCGGGCCAGAAAGAAAATGGAGGAGAAGTGGAGAGCAGTTATGGAAGTTCCTCCTGTGAAAAAGGCTAAAATAGCAGCTGTTTCTCCGAAGAAAAAGGATAAAGTGCAGGAAACAGAGGAATTGGAAAACGCAATTGAACAACTTGAAACAACTCTTATGAAATTAGAAACGGTTCTGGAATCGGAAATGGACCTGGAGAAACTGCAAACATTTTATAATGAAAAAGAAGAGCTTGAAAAGAAGAGGGAAGAGCTGTACAGGAAATTTGATGCTATTTTATAAAGAAAAGTTAAGGCTAACAAATGAGTTAGCCTTTTTTTATGCATATTATCGAATTAATATAAATTTATTTCAAATAAACCTTTCAGTTTCCATCTATTTCCTGTATAGTAATATACAAATTTGAATAATTATTTAAATCTGAATAATTTCACGAGATTTTCTTTTAATAATAAGATCTTTCAAAAGAAGAACCGCTATTCAATATTGAATAATTTTTTCGGAGGACCCAAATGAACAGCTTTTTCATGGATTGGAATAATGACAAAGAAGTCATATCTTCAATGGAAGAAGACATTATGGTTACTAATGCAGACGGCATAATTATAAAAGTCAGTAAAGGCAGCGGCAGTCATTATGGCGTTGAACCAGAATCTCTACTCGGCGAATCTGTTTATGATCTGGAAAGAAAGGGGGTCTTCAAGCCTGCGATTACTCCTGAAGTATTAAAGAAAAAGAAAAAAGTCATTCTGGTGCAAAAAGCCGGCTCAGGAAAAAAGATTCTGGTTACTGGTATTCCCGTATTCAATGAAACTGGAAAAATCGAACATATTGTCAGCTATTCCTACGATGTTTCAGAGCTTCTTGTTATAAAAGAATACCTGAACAGTGTCGAAGAAGAAATGGCAAGGGTGAAAAGCGAGCTGGATCTCCTGCGCAATAAGAGCATCAAATTGGATGGCATGATAGCTGACAGTCTGGCGATGAGAAATATAGCCGAAACCATCAGAAGAATCCGGGATGTAGATGTCACAGTCCTGCTCCTGGGTGAATCTGGTGTCGGAAAATCTGCTCTCGCCAAATGGATTCATCAAAACAGTACGAGAAAAGACGGACCGTTCATAGAAGTAAACTGCAGTGCCATTCCAGAATCCATCTTTGAAGCTGAGTTTTTCGGGTATGAAGGCGGTGCTTTTACAGGTGCAAAGAATAAAGGAAAAATGGGATTTGCTGAAATGGCAAAAGGAGGCACGCTATTTCTTGATGAAATTGGCGAACTTTCAGCCCATCTGCAGGCAAAGCTGCTGAAATTCATACAAGACAAGCAGTTTTATAGAGTGGGAGGAACAAAGCCTGTTCAGGCAGACTTTCGGCTCCTTGCGGCTACAAATAAGGATCTCGAGAAAGCAGTTGAATCCAAGGATTTCAGGCAGGACTTATTCTTCCGGCTGAACGTGGTGCCATTGAAGATACCGCCTTTAAGGGAGAGGAAAGAGGATTTGTTTGCGCTCATTCATTATTTTCTCCACTCTATCTCCAAACGGCATAATCGGGAAAGGCAGCTGGAAAGACCCCTGGTCGATCACTTGCTGCAGCTGGAATGGAAGGGAAACGTAAGAGAACTTGAAAACCTGATGGAACGCCTTATCGTGACAAGCACCAGCCCGATGATCATGAAACAGGACCTGCCTTATGAATACCATATGCAAGAAAAAAAAGATGGTTTTATAGATTTTGAGGGGCAATCTCTTCCTGCTATTTTGGAAGATGTAGAGAGGAAAGTATTAATCAATGCAAGGCAGCGTTACCGAACCACTACTGAAATAGCGGGGGCATTGGGGATCAGTCAGCCTTCAGTAGTAAGAAAATTAAAAAAATATGATTGTTAATACATACTTTGGCATGAATATTGCATTAAAGAATAGCAGAGCAAACATAGCATTTACATCTAATGCAGGATTCAGGAGGGGAAAGTATGAACGGAGAAAATTGGAGTCATCTTGTCGGAAACATTTCAAACTTATTGGCGCCAAGCATGGCAAAGGACCATCCGAATTTGCCGGTGGTCAAGGCGGAAGGCTGCTATTACTACGGAGTCGACGGAAAAGAGTATTTGGATTTTACATCAGGCATCGCAGTGGAAAATGTCGGACATCGCCATCCAAAGGTTGTACAGGCCATTAAAGACAGTGCAGATCATTTGGTGCACGGCCCGTCAGGCGTTATCATCTATGAATCGATTTTGCGGCTCGCAGATGAGCTAGGAAAAATTACGCCGGGAAATCTGGATTGCTTTTTCTTTGCGAACAGCGGGACTGAGGCAATCGAAGGAGCTATTAAGCTTGCAAAGTATGTCACGCGGAGGCCCTATGTTGTCTCCTTTACAGGCTGTTTCCATGGAAGGTCGATGGGGGCACTCAGTGTATCAACATCGAAGAGCAAATACCGCAAGTTTCAGCAGCCGTCCTGGCTGACCTACCAGCTTCCATATGCGGATGAGCGGGATTGCCCTTTTGGTGAAGATCCTGAGGAGTTCTTCCCAAAAAAACTGGAAAAGGATGCTGAAACACTGTTCAAGCATCAGGTGGACCCTGAAGAGGTTGCCTGCATGATCATTGAACCGGTTCTAGGAGAAGGAGGCTATATCATTCCTCCGAAGAAATGGATGCAGAAGATCAGGGAAATCTGTGACAGGCATGGTATCCTGCTGATATTTGATGAAGTGCAAACCGGCTTTGGGCGTACTGGAGAATGGTTTGCCGCTCAGACTTTTGATGTTGTGCCGGATATCATGGCGATTGCAAAAGGAATCGCGGCAGGATTGCCATTAAGCGCAACTGCAGCATCAAAAGAACTGATGGAAAAATGGCCGCTTGGTGCCCATGGAACAACCTTCGGCGGAAATCCGATTGCCTGCTCTGCAGCTTTAGCTTCTCTTGAAGTACTAAAAACAGAGAACCTTTTGGAAAATGCAAAGCAGATGGGAGAGTATGCATTAAAGAAATTACAGGATTTGAAAGCCGAACATCCTGCAATTGGCAGTGTTCGAGGGCTGGGGCTGATGATCGGCATTGAAATAATCGACCCGCAAACCGGAAAACCGGATGGAAATGCGGTAATGGATATTCTGAACTCTTCACTTGATAAAGGCGTCCTCTTCTATCTCTGCGGAAATTCAGGGGAAGTGATTCGGATGATTCCGCCGCTTATCGTAACAAAGGAGCAAATTGACCAGGGACTGAAAGTATTGGAAGAAGCACTTACAGAGCATGAAGCAGTTGTTTCCAATTCATAAGGAGGTATGAGAATGAAAGCTGAGACAAGGGTTAAGCCGCAGGCCGCCACAGGAGAGTATTGGAAATTTATCATTCCATCATTAATTGGGTCGCTCCTATTTCTGGTTCCAGTTAAATTTCAGGGAGACGTAACCATTGGTGTTGGTATTTTAGCATCACTAGTAGGTAATGCGTTCAGTGAGCAGATGCCTGCCATTATCATTTTCATTTTAGGAGTATCGGCTTTTCTTTCCATCCTGACAAAAGCAGCAAAACCCGCATTTATACTGGATAATAAGTTTTTAAAAGGATTATTTGATACCGGCAAGTTTGGATTAACCATGAGAATCCTTGGATTCGCAGTAGGAATCATGACTTTGTTTGAGATCGGGCCTGAATTTATCTGGTCACGGAATACTGGCGGAGTGGTTCTTTATGACCTGGCTCCCGTTTTGCTTACGTGGTTCCTTTTTGCCGGCATCCTTCTGCCGCTTTTAGTGGAATTTGGATTAATGGAATTCATTGGGGCACTTGTCCAAAAATTTATGAGACCATTTTTTACACTTCCCGGACGGTCATCTATCGATTGCCTTGCGTCCTGGATGGGCGCAGGAACTGTAGGTGTTTTGGTTACGACGAAGCAATATGATGAAGGCTTTTATACAAAAAGAGAAGCAGCGGTCATTGCGACGACCTTTTCGATTGCATCAGTTGCTTTCAGTCTTGTTGTTGCGAATGTGGTTGGCCTTGGGCATTTATTCATTCCCTTTTATTTAACCGTTTCTGCAGCTTGTGTCGTGGCAGCATTGATTATGCCTAGAATTCCGCCATTATCCCGGAAGCCGGATACCTATTATGAGCCAGTAGGACAGCAGATTGATGAAACCATTCCGGAAGGGGTTTCGAAATTGAAATGGGGATGGGAGCAGGCAATTGATAAAGCCAGGAATGCCCCGGGTCCCAAAAAGCTATTAACCAATGGGATCGAAACCGTTTTAGATATTTGGATGGGACTGATTCCGCTTGTTATGAGCTTGGGAGCAGCAGCCCTGATTATTGCGGAATACACGCCTGTATTTGAGTTTATTTCATACCCGCTCATTCCTGTTTTGGAGTTTATGCAATTGCCGGAAGCAGGAGCAGCAGCACAAACTATGCTTGTTGGCTTTGCTGATATGTTCCTTCCTGCCGTGATCGGAAGCGGGATTGAGAGCGAGCTGACAAGATTTGTCGTGGCGGGCTTGTCATTAACACAATTAGTATACATGTCTGAAATCGGGATCCTGATCCTGCGTTCAAACATTCCGCTGAGCTTTTTGGATTTATTCGTTATCTTTATTGAAAGAACGGTTATTACGTTACCTGTTATTGTACTGATTGCACATGTTTTTGTATTTTAGTTGGAAGGAGGGTGGCAGGTAGCCTGCCCTCCTTTTCGTTATATTAATTTTCTTAAAAGTTCAAAAAGGGCAATATATTATTGGGGCATGTCTCATATCTTATATAGAATCTGCATTATATAAGGAGAGGCGCAATGAGTAAATTCTTCAAAGGAGTCATATTGCTTGCACTGGCTGCTTTTGCAAGCGAATGTATAGAGTTTGTGGTAAATATGGTGCTTGCCCGGGAACTGGGGGAGAGGGGACTCGGCATGTACATGTCGATTTTGCCGACCATATTTCTGATTGTGCTGCTGGCTAGTTTTGAGCTTCCAATCTCTATTTCCAAGTTCATAGCTGAAAAGGATAAAAGGTATCATCTCAGTATGCTCCATCATGTCATCAAGCTGACCATTATCTTTACAGCGGTTTTGGTTCCGATTGCAGCGGCAATCATTCCGTTTGTCAGTGTCTTTAATGAGTACCATCCGCTCCTGAGATGGGTTGTGATCGGGTTCATCCCAATCGTGTCTTTTTCCTCAATTGCTAGAGGCTTTTTCATGGGCAAGCATCAAATGGGGAAAATTGCAGCCTCCAATTTTCTGCGCAAATCCGTTCAGCTCCTTCTGCTCGTGGTTCTTTATCAGGCCTTTCAATTTGATGTCAATACAGCAGTCTTTATTGCATTTTGTACGTTTGTAGGAAGTGAGATTGTTGTTTTTCTCTATTTGCTGAATATGTTTATTATCCAGTATCACCGTATTAAAAAAGAGCCATCTGAATTTGTAAGCGGAAGTAGTGTCAGGCAGAACTTAATCTCTGTTTCAGTGCCGACGACTGCTTTGAGAGTTTTCCATGCTCTGACACATGCTGTTCAGCCATTCTTGATTAAGGGGGCGCTTTTAAAGGCAGGAGTGCCGGGCGAAGTCGCAACAGAACATTTTGGAATGCTTGCTGGTGTCGCCATGACGATCGGTTTTTTTCCATCCTTTATTGCCCATTCATTTTTAATCATGCTGATCCCGACAGTCTCCAAAGAATATGCGGATAAAAATCTGGAGGAGCTTCGGAGACTTCTTCAGCAGGTGTTCTTTGTCACCTTTTTATACGGGATCCCATCGGTCGTTCTTTTCTATTTTTTTGCACGGCCGCTGACCGAGGTGTTTTTCCACTCCACAGATGCAGCCGTTTATTTACAGCTGCTGTGGCCATTTTTTCTGCTCCACTTTTTCATTATCCCGATGCAGGCTTATTTAATCGGCCTGGGCCTCATGAAAGATGCGTTTTATCATTCAGTATGGTCAACTGTTGTTTCATTTACAGCCATGTTCGTGCTTGGATCCATGCACAGCCTGCAGATGGACGGTATCATAATGGGCATGAATATGGGAGCTGTCCTCCTGGCCATGATGCATTATGTAACAGTATGCAGAAAAATTGGCCTGACACTCTATCTATCGCCAGCCAAGCAGTTTAATTGAAAATGAGAAAGCATCTCCCGTCATGGGCAGATGCTTCATTTTTTGTCCTCATTTTTTTCCCCGAATTTGCTCTCAATCGTTTGTTCATCTCCGTACAGGATGATATGATCTCCCTCCTGAAGCTCAGTGATAAGCCGGTCTTTTCTGATCTTTATTTCACCTCTTTGGATGTACAGCACATTAATATCTTCGTCATCTTCAATCAATTCCCTTAATTCTTTACCAATGAAATCGCATGATTCATTGATGGTATAGTCCAATACATGATCCGTATCATCCGTAAGCAGCGCTTCTCTTATCGGGAGATCGCGAAAATCATAATGTTCTTCGAGCTCATGCTCCAGTTTCCCCGAAAGATAATCGCGCACTTTAGGCATCTTTAAAATAAAAATAACCAGGATCAGGACAGCGGCAACGACCGAGATCTTGGCAGTAAAGAATTCATCTGAGAGGATGCTGCTGATTGCCGAAATGATTACTGCCAATGAAAAGGCGCCAAATAAAATTAAAAAGGCTCCGAATCTTCTGCGGATTGGATGGTCGATAATCAGTTCAGATTCCCCGGTTGTAAAACCGGTTCCTGTCAGCATGCTGATCACCTGAAATCTCGCAATAGGCTTATCCAGCCCGGTATATGTGAAGATCAGTGTATGAATTTCAATAACAGCCAAAACGATTCCCAAATAAATCAGGATGAAAAGAACGCCCATCTTGCTTCCTCCGAAAATTTAGAATTATGTAAAAAACCTAAGGAAGCCAGTCCTTAGGTCATTGCTGTACGGTTTCGTTATAGTAATTCACTGAATACATGGCACCTTCGTCAACCATTTTATTATCTTCAATATTATGCGGGTCCGGGTGGCCAAGTTTTTCTTCAGGCACTGTATCATTTATAAATCGGTTCGGAAGCATGCCTTTCATCTTAACTGCAAGAGACTGAACCTTATTTCGATTATTTTTGCTTGCCAGCAATAAAATACTTGTAATGCCAACACCGGCTAATAGATATGGATTTAACGGACGAGAATTCATGATTATGCTCCTCCTTCAAATAATTGGATTTGTATGTCTTGGTGTTTATTTACCCGGCATATTGAAATGCAAACATTTAGTCTTAATAACATTGTTTCCAGCAATAGAAATAATTACCCCTTCTACATGGTTTTATTGAGGCCGTTAGAGGGGAAATATTTATTAAAAAGGAATAGGATTCCAGGAGGAAGATGGGGATGGAAAAAGAATATAGTGAAGATAATTGGAAATGGTACCGTTACGATCATCTGGATGAAATAGAGTTTAATGAGGCTGGCGACTATAAAGGGGTTATACAGGAATGGGCCGAGAATACTTCCGAGAACCGAACAAATGTAATGAAAATAGATACTTCAGAACGTGAAAAGGAATTTCTAAGCGGTTCCCTCATTTATCAGCAGAAAGTCAAAGAGCAGCATGAAAATAGTTTGTTCCACTATTTTCTGACAAGGGATTTTCTCATCACTGTCAGCTTTGATTCATCTGTCATTCAGTCTGATGATTCATTGCTATTAAAAAAAATGGATTATACCCATAATGCCATTGATGGATTTTTCGTGATTTTAGGCGAGATCCTAAGTGATAACATCCAGAAGATTGATAAGTTTGAAGTACGGTTAAATGAGCTGCTATGGAAAATAAAAGAGAAAAATAATATTAACCGCCTGGAGGAAATCTATGAGCTCCGCCACCAGATCCTGGTTTGGAAGAATATCATGATTCCTGTTAAGGAAATCAGGCTGGGTGTAGAAGAGACGTTTGGTGAAGGTGTTACCGATGGAACTGAATTTAAAAGAACGTGCAAGCGAATTGAAAGGGGCTATACGCTGGTGCGGGAGTATCAGCAGGAAATTGATGACCTGGTAAATTTTGAAGAAATGGTATCCATGCACAGGGGAAATGAAATCGTGAAGACGCTCACGGTCATAACCACCCTCATGACTCCGATCGCAACCTGGGGAGCACTCTGGGGCATGAATTTCAAAATTATGCCCGAACTGGAGTGGAAGTACGGGTATTTGTTCTCGATCCTCATCATCGCTGCCTCAACAGCTGGTCTTTATATCATGTTAGTAAAAAAAGGCTGGATGGGTGATATCCTAAGGGGAAAAAAGAAAAATTCATTCTTTAAATAAAGGAATGCCGTTAGAATGCGGCATTCCTTTCGTTTAGTAAATGATCCAGTGTCACTTTAATCCCAGCCTCGTATGGTGTTTTAGGGAGAGTGCCAATTCTCGCTTCATATTTACTGCCGTCCAATATAACAGGCGTCTGATTCAAATACATCAATTCTGTATATTCCCTCATCATGGGATCAAATAGACCGATGGCACGAATCATCCACTTATGGACAGGTCTGAAGGTAACGCATCTTGTAAGATGCTGAGAAACAATACTGGCTATTTCTTCTCCGGTAATGGTTCCTGCACCAGGGATATTCCAAGCTTCACCATATGAGTTTTCATTCAATGCAAGCTCGGCTAATGCTTCTGCTCCATCTTTAATGAAAATGAATTCTCTCGGTATATTAGTTTTGCCGACAAACATGCCCTTATTCTTTTCAATGATCTGGCTGAGAGTATAGTGTAAAAGTGTGTTTCCTGTATTAGGGCCGTAAAAGTCAGGGAAGTGGGCAATAATGTATGGTACGCCAGATCTTTTAATAATCTCAATCAAGTCCTGGCGCAGCATGCCTTTTTTCGTGTGCGGATTCTTGGGAGAAACTTCGTTTGCAGGGCTGGATTGAAGACCATAGGAGTATATATTATCAGCATATATAACAGGCTTATGATGTTTGCTGCAGGCCTGCAGGATATTATTTAAGATAATTGAGAGTGTGGGATCCCAGTCCGGGTAAGGGATATTGATGGCATGAAACACTGCATCTGCTTCGGAAACTGCTTTCTCAACCTCATCTGGATTCAAGGCATCACCAGCATGGATAACAGCATTTTGTCCCCAGCTTTTTTTGAAGTTAAGCAGGTTTTCTTCAGACCTTGCAAAAGCGATAGTTTTAATATTTCTGCGGCATAATGCCTCTGTCAGAGCATAGCCCATTCCGCCTGTTGCTCCTAATACTGCTGCTGTTTTCATCATTTGTCATCATCCTTTTCATTTAATTGACCACTGTTCAATTAGGTGGAAAAATGAAAGAAATGCAATAACATTTCTTTAACAAATTGCTTTTATTAAAAATTGTGCATGTGAAGAGGCGAGTTCCTTCACTTCTTCAAAAGTAGTTTCCGTTCTGCAATAATGTGTGACAAAGCCGTGCAGACTTAGAAATACAGACCAAATTTCCTTTATGGAGAGAGATTTGGGAGCGAGTGAATTAACCGCTTGTGCAAAATGCAGGTAGCTTTTGTTTGGTCCTTCATTTAGATAGCCTTTCACATCATCATCACGAATTAAAAACATCAGCTCATAATGTTTTTGATGGGTCAGGCCAAATTGTATATAACGGTAAAAAATGCTGAAAAGCTTTTGTTCATTGCTATCTGCAGATTCTCTCAGGACACTGTCGAGGACTTGATCAAGTTTTTGAAAATCGGCTTCAACAATTTCATAAAATAATTGAGCCTTGTTTTTGAAATGATAATAGATGGCACCATGGCTGCACTGAAGGGTGTCCGCAATTTTTCTCATGGATGCTGCGGCATATCCTTCCTGAACAAACAGGTCACGTGCTACAGAAATAATGGCTTCTTTTGTTAGTTCGTCTTGGGCTGATTTTCTTGGACTCATGGAATCACCTTTCATTATTGAACACTGGTCAATAAAATTATATGATGAAGAGGATATTTTTGGCAATGTTTTTTTACTATCTATCCAAATTATTTTTATTAGCCATCAGCTTTTGATATGCTTTAATAAAACAGGAGGGAACAACATGAATGAAACAAAAACATGCAGAGAATCTTTTACGGTAAAAACAAGCATTGTGCTTCCGCCAGACACGAATACATATGGAACATTATTCGGCGGCAAGCTAATGGCTTATATTGATGATGTGGCCGCCATCGCGGCGATGAGGCACGGGAGAAGAAATGTCGTAACCGCTTCTACAGATTCTGTTGACTTTCTTCATCCGGTTTATGAAGGCAACTCAGTCTGCCTGGAGGCCTTTGTGACCTATACAGGCCGGACATCAATGGAGATCTTTGTAAAAGTAATTGCAGAAGACCTGCTGACCGGGGACCGAAATGTGTGTGCTATGTCCTTTTTGACAATGGTTGCGGTTGACGAGAATGGAAAGCCGACCCCGGTGCCGGCGGTTGTGCCTGAGACAGATGAAGAAAAGAGCTTATATGAATCAGCAAAAGAACGTGCGGAAATTCGCAAAAAACGGAGAAAGGACAGTGAAGCCAGGGCAAAGACATACGGTACAGGTCTGCCCTGGTAAATAAGGGGCAGAATAATGGGTTCCAGAGTGATGTATAGCATCATCAACAACGAAATTGCATCCAGAATGAAAATAGAGGACAGAGCAGCTTTTTTACTGGGGGGAATAGCGCCAGACGCTGTTTCTCCCAAAGATCCTTCCCATTTTTATAAAGGGAGAACGGATGATTATAAGAGTATTGTTTATAAATACAGGAATATAAGTCATTCACCTTACATCCTCGACTATTACATCCACTTAATTGCAGACCATGTCTGGCTGACAGGATTCTATCTTCCCTGGCTGAAAAACAGAATGGAAAAAGATGACGAGGTCTTTACCCGCTATCATAATGATTTTCGCCTGTGTAATGCAAAGCTCTCTGAACATTACGGCCCTGTGAAATTTGATAGGAATGACATGAACCTGCCAGACTTAGAAGAAACTTCTTCCAAACAAGTCAGCTTATTTCTTCCATTTGTTTTAAACGATTTTGAATACGATAAAAAGGACGCTGAAAAGCCCCTTGAAGTGTTTACATTTCAGCAGATTGTCGGATACGTTGAAACCTCTGCAGAGCTGGGGATTGCAGAGTTGAAGAAACTCTTGCTTTTAAAAAATTAACTCCTCATTTCTTCCTAGCTTGTATCACATAATCTAGTAAAATAGATTTAAATTTCAGAATATTAACTCTTATTTCTTGATAATCCTTTTCCTTCCTCTTAAGTTAGACGTGTATAACATAACTGAAGGAGGATGAATATGAGAAGAGTTTTGAAAGCTAGTGTCCTAATGCTTTTAAGTATTTTACTAGTTGCCGGAACCATGCCTTTAACCGGGCAGGCGAAAAAGCCGAAGCCTGATGATGGCTATGGCGGCTATAGCCAGGTTGATGTTGGCAAGGACGGAATGGTGGCTTCAGCCCATCCGCTGGCATCGAAAATTGGGGCAGATGTATTGAAAAAGGGCGGTAATGCCATCGATGCGGCTGTCGCAGTCCAATTTGCCCTTAATGTTGTGGAACCAATGATGTCCGGAATTGGCGGGGGTGGTTTCATGATGGTCTATGATGGCAAAACGAAAGAAACCAGCATTATTAACAGCCGTGAGCGCGCTCCAGCAGGTGCTGCACCAGATATGTTCCTGGATGAAAACGGAAAGCCGGTTCCATTTGCGGAGCGTTCAACTGGCGGTACGGCAGTCGGTGTGCCCGGAACATTGAAAGGATTGGAAACGGCCCTTGAGAAATGGGGAACACGCCCTATGCAGCAGCTGATCGGCCCTGCCATTAAGCTGGCAGATAAAGGATTCCCAATAGATTCTGTATTAGCCGATGCGATTGCCGATAATCAGGACAAGCTTGGCAGAACGGCTGCCGGCAAAGTGTTTTTGCCTAAGGGCGAACCTATTGAAGAAGGGGAGCGTCTAGTACAGAAGGATCTTGCAAAAACCCTGAAGATGATACGTGCTGGCGGGACAGACGCTTTTTATAATGGGGAAATAGCAGAAGCTCTTGCTGGTGTGGTGCAGGAGTTTGGCGGATCTATGACACCTGAAGACCTTGCGGGATATGAAGTGACTATTGATGAGCCTATTTGGGGAGATTACCAGGGGTATGAAATTGCGAGCATGCCGCCCCCAAGCTCTGGCGGAGTGTTTTTGCTGCAGATGCTGAAGATTCTGGATGATTTTAATCTATCACAATATGATTTAAAATCCTGGGAGAAATATCACCTGCTTGCTGAGACCATGCATCTTGCCTATGCAGACCGCGCCGTATATGCAGGAGATCCAGAGTTTGTAAATGTCCCTGTCACTGGGCTGCTTCACCCTGATTATATTAAGGAGCGCCAGGAACTGATCAGCCTGAATGAAGTGAATCCAAGCCCGGAAGCGGGAGACCCTTGGAAATATGAGAACAGTGAAGCCAATTATGAAGCAGCTGAACAGCCGAATGACCGCCAATACGGTGAGACTACCCATTTTTCCGTAACGGACAGATGGGGAAATGTTGTCTCTTATACCACAACGATTGAACAGGTATTCGGAACAGGAATCATGGTTCCTGGCTACGGGCTGATGCTGAATAATGAGCTGACAGATTTTGATGCCGTACCGGGCGGGGCAAATGAAGTCCAGCCTAACAAGCGGCCTTTAAGCTCGATGACACCGACGATTGTCTTTGAAGATGGAGAGCCTGTTCTGACTGTCGGTTCACCAGGCGGCCCAACGATTATAACATCTGTACTGCAGACGATTCTTTACGCCATTGAATATGACATGGAGCTAAAAGCAGCAGTTGAAGAACCGCGAATCTATACAAATAGCCTGAATTCCTACCGCTATGAAGAGGGCATTCCTTCAGAAGTTATTAATAGGCTAAAAGGGATGGGGCATAGCTTCGGTCCGAGTCCGACCACGATTGGAAACGTCCAAAGTATTTTGATCGACCGGGATAAAGGAATTTTCAAAGGTGTGGCAGATTCAAGCCGCAATGGTGCTGCCATTGGTGTTGATTTGAAAGGAAAAGAGAAAAGCAAATAAGATTTGTGAGAATAGCGCCTTATCAATAAGGTGCTATTCTTTTGATGCGAAATGAATAGTGGTTCATTTTACGGCAGGAATTTATGTTTATCTGTTGAAATATAATTTAAACAGGGATTCATAAAAGAAGGAGGAACATGCCATGGCAGTCAAAGATGAATTATACCAGCTGGCAGATAAAATGAACGCTGATCCCGTTCATATCAAGGATGAGAAAAATCGGATATTTCAGGTGGACCTTGAGGAAAGCGGCCCAATCCAGATTTTATTAAAGGAGGGAAAAGTCATAGTGGAAGAGGGGGATTCCCATGAGCCTGAAGTGACACTGAAACTGTCAGACAAAAACTTTTCTAAGTTATTAAAAGATGATCTCAACACGACGATGGCATTTATGACAGGCAGCCTTAAAGTAGACGGTAAAATGGGGCTGGCCCTGAAGCTGCAGGAAATTGTAAAGAAATATCAATGATAATAAGGCAGCCCCCTCAAACAGGAAGCTGCCTTATTTTATGATAAAAACAGTGCCATCAGGTCTTCATCATAGTACTTTCCATCAATCTTAAGAGCGTGCCTCTCCTTTCCATAAACCTCGAAGCCAAAAGAACCATAAAGTTTTTTAGCAGGAATATTCTCAGACATTACAGCCAGGTGGATTTGTTCAACCCCATCCCATGAGCGGGCCTTTTCCACAGCTTTGCCGACCAGGCCCTTGCCAACGCCATTCTGACGCCATGACTCTGTAACGTACATCGCATAAATATTGGACCGATGATTTACTTTCAGTCCGGTTTCTCGTACTAAACTGACTACGCCTATAAGTTTTCCATTTTCAAATGCGCCGAAGTGAAAGGAGTTATCCCCCTTAAATCTTTCACCATACACTTCAGGAGGCCTCCCGGCTTCCTCCTCATAGCTTGAACCAAATGCTTCCGGATTCTTTTTTAACCCTTCCAATCTTATCTCTTTGTATAGTTCAGCATCATCCGGGCGAAGAAGCCTAATTTCCATCCTGGACACTCCTTTATTTTTCCTAACCTTTAGATTCTAGTTAACAGGACAAACTCCTTTAACATTTTTCTAGGAAAAGTTTTTTTCTGCTTGTATAAGGGAACAGGATAAAAAAAGTACAGGAGGGATTGGAATGTCTCAGGAAAACAGCAAGGACTTAAAGGATATTGTAAAAGGGCAGAATTCCGCGCAGAAACAAGAACAGTCATTGAAAGATCAGGAGCGTAAGCCGGATCAGCAAAACCGTTTGAAGGACCAGGAGAATATGAGGAAGTAAGTTTTAAGAGAGCTATGAAGAATAGCTCTCTTTTTAAAAAGGAAAAATGACTCCCGCCCCGAATAGTAAGCAATGGGTTACTCCTATTGAATATACATATAAAAAGGGGGATGCAGAATGGGAGTGCTGTTTGGTTTAATTATCGCGACTCTGGCCTTCGCTTATGGGATCGACCGAAGAAGGAAAAAGATAAATAATACGACCCAAAAAGGAATCAGCCCAAGTGATAAACCGGGGGAAAGCACGAATTATACGATGGGTGATAATCATTATACCGGAGGCGGACAATAGCCATGGAGTTTTGCGTTATCAGCAAGGCTCTTCTTTTTTTCCGGATCATGCTTTCTTCTCCTGAAAATGGGAAAAGCTAAGGTTGCCTGGTTTCTACAGGGCATCAAAAAGGGTATAAGGAAACATACATATTGTAACCTTTTTAGATTTGGAGAAGTGGGCTATGAAAAAAAGAAGAGTGGAATCCCTATTTGTTTTTATTCTAATTGCATCTGTGTATACGATATTTTTCACGGATGCCGGTTCGCCAATAAAAATCGGTGCTGTCCTGCTTTATGCAATTGTTATTTTTATCAGCGCCTATTCCTTGATGCTTGAGAATCGCAGCCCTAACCAGACCTTGCTGTGGATGTATGTGCTTGTATTTTTTCCGGTTGCCGGCTATCTGTTTTATTTGTTTTCCGGACAGCTTTATTTGAAAGGCTACCTGTTTAAAAGCAAAAGAAGCAGAGACAGGGATGAATGGAAGAAGCTGATGAAAAGAGAAGACACGCCTGATATATCATTCCTGCAGGACAGCCAGCACTGCTTTGCAAAATTCGCCAATAATGTAGCACTGACTCCGCTAAGCACAAATTCAAGGGCAAAAATTCTCAAAAATGGCAAAGAGACTTTTAATGAAATCAAGAAAAAGCTGCATGAAGCAGAAGAGTTTATTCATATGGAGTACTATATTTTCCGCTCTGACAGACTTGGCAAGGAAATCATCAATATTTTGATGGATAAAGCCAGGCAGGGTGTGGAGGTGCTGTTTATTTTTGATGCGGCAGGCAGCATGGGGATTACACTGGAGGATTTGCAGTCCATGGAGGATGCAGGCATTAAGATACGTCCATTTTCTCCGTTGAAGTACGGTTTTTTCAATCAGAAATTCAACTTTAGAAACCATCGAAAGATAGTTGTTATAGACGGGAAAGTCGGCTTTGTGGGCGGACTGAATGTGGGCGTTGAATACCTGGGCGAAAATGAAAAAATCGGCTTCTGGCGGGATACTCACATGCTTCTGAAGGGGGAGGCTGTGTACACACTGCATACGGTCTTTCTCTTGGACTGGGAATATGTAAGCAAGGAAGATGTGCTGGAGGAATACAGAAATGTAAAATATCCCATAGATGATGATGTGCTCGATGGTGCCGTGCAGGTGGTGGCCAGCGGACCCGACACACAGCAGGGAATTATGAGCGATTTATATTATTCAATGATATCTTGCGCGACCAGATCCATTTGGATTGCCACACCTTATTTTGTCCCTGATGAATCCATTCGCACTGCATTAAGGGTGGCTGCGGCTAAAGGAGTGGAAGTGCGCATCCTGGTCCCTGAGATCAATGACAGCTTCCTGACACAATACGCAAGCCGGTCCTATTTTGCAGAACTGCTTCGATATGGCGTCGAGATTTATTCCTATAAAAAAGGCTTCTTGCATCAGAAGATCATTATAGTTGACGGAATCCTCGCTTCAATAGGAACTGCGAACATGGATATGCGCAGCTTCCACTTGAACTTTGAAGTCAACGTCTTCCTATACGGTACAAGCTCCATCCGTGATCTTGTCGCTCATTATGAGGAGGATCTGGAAGAAAGCGAAAAAATAAGCCCCGTCCAGTATTATAAACGCGGATTGGCGGAAAGATCGAAGGAATCCTTCGCCCGGCTGTTTTCCGGGGTCTTATAATGAAAGTGCCATGGATGTGGCGCTTTTTTTGTGTGGAAAACAGCTTTGCAAATAAAGCAGCTGAACTTGCAAATAAATTAGTGAAATTGCAAATAAAGCAGTTGAATTGGCAAATAAATTAGTAAGGCCGCAAATAGAGCGACATAACTAACAAATAAAGGTGAAGCTGCAAATAAAGCAGTTGAACTTGCAAATAAATAAACGAAATTGCAAATAAAGCGGCTGAACTTGCAAATAAATAACGAAATTGCAAACAGAGCACCCAAC
The DNA here is from genome assembly GCF_051353635.1 of Cytobacillus sp. BC1816. Classification (NCBI taxonomy): domain Bacteria; kingdom Bacillati; phylum Bacillota; class Bacilli; order Caryophanales; family Bacillaceae; genus Cytobacillus; species Cytobacillus sp. BC1816. The sequence continues at coordinate 1,011,973 of NZ_CP195611.1, forward strand.
CTAGCAAATAAATAAGTAAACCCGCAAATAGAGCAACCAACCCAGCAAATAAATAAGTAAACCTGCAAATAGACCAAGCCCCGTACAAATAGAAATCCGAACTTGCCAATAACCCATTTAAGTCTCCAGACTGAGGCATAATCATCCTCCTTATTGGTCAAAAAAGGAAAAAAACATACTAAAATAAAGATCAGTACGATATGATTAGAATAGTTTGAAAAGTTAGAAAGAAGGAGGGTTTTTATGCTTTCACAATCAGTCATTCATGATGTAATTACAGCAGCCTTGGCAACTGGCGGGGATTTTGCGGAAGTGTTTGTTGAGGATCGTTTCACCAATAACCTTGCACTTCAGGGAGGGAAAATTGAGAGCAGCTTATCAGGCAGGGATTATGGGATAGGCATTCGCGTGTTTAAGGGACTGCAGAGTGTTTATGCTTACACAACGGATGGATCAAAGGAAGGTTTGCTGAAAGCTGCGGGCAATGCTGCCCAGGCGATCAGAGGTGAGAAAACCATTCAGCCTGCACGGCTGCAAAAGGAAATTATTCCGGCAGCACATCCTATATCTCTGAATCCGCGCGAAGTGGAGAAGATCCGCAAAGTAGATGTGATGAAAAAGGCATCCGAAATTGCGAAAAACTATCACAGCAGCATCCAGCAGGTTACGGTCAGGTATTTGGATGAAGAACAGAATGTGCTGATTGCCAACTCGGAAGGTAAGTTTGTTGAAGATCGCCGGGTGCGAAGCCGCCTTGCCATTCAGTCGATTGCTGCAGAAGGAAATCAAATGCAGACTGGCTTCTATGGACCTGGAGCCCATAAAGGCTTTGAATTCATGGAAAACCTTAACCTTGAACATTATGCAAAAGAAGCATCCCGCATCGCGGTTACGATGCTTGGTGCAGACCCATGCCCAAGCGGAAAATTCCCTGTCATTATCGATAATGAATTCGGCGGCGTCATTTTCCATGAAGCATGCGGTCATGGCCTTGAAGCCACATTTGTATCGAAAGAGAACTCTGTATTTACAAATCGGATTGGTGAAAAAGTGGCTTCAGATGTCGTTACATATATTGATGACGGCACACTTTCCAATGAGTGGGGATCCATTACCATTGATGATGAAGGGGAAAAAGCCTGTAAAAATGTACTGATTGAAGATGGTATTTTACAAGGTTACTTGATTGATAAATTGGGCGGACGACGAATGGGTATGGAATCAACCGGATCTGGCAGAAGGGAGTCCTACCGTTTTGCGCCAACTTCAAGGATGACCAATACGTATATCGCAAATGGCAAGTCCACTCCGAAAGAAATCGTATCAAATACAGAGTACGGAATTTATACAAAATACATGGGTGGCGGCCAGGTCAATACAACAACTGGTGATTATAATTTTGCCGTTATGGAAGCGTACCTTGTGAAAGATGGAAAAATCGGCAAACCGTTAAAAGGTGCTACTTTAATAGGGAATGGCCCAAAAACGCTTCAGCTGGTTGATATGGTGGGGAATAACCTTGATCATGGTGCAGGCATGTGCGGTTCCCTGAGCGGAAGTATCCCTGTCAATGTTGGCCAGCCGATGATCCGCGTAAGCGAAATGACTGTTGGCGGAACAAAGGGGGGGGAATAATATGAATCTGCAGGAATTTAAGGAAAAGCTATTTCAGCTTGGCGAGCAGCATGGTTTTACAGATATGGAGCTGTATTATGAGAGAGAGGAGAAGTTCGCCTGCGAGCTTTACAAAGGGGAAATTGATTCCTACGATACTTCCGAAGTGTTCGGAACCTCCTTCCGAGGCCTTTACGAAGGCAGGATGGGCTATGCTTTTACGGAGAAACTGGATGAGGACTCCCTGTCTTTTCTGATCGAGAATGCAAAGGAAAACTCTCAGTTTATTGAAGATGAAGTACAGGAAGAAATCTTTGCCGGCAGCGAAAGGTATGAAAAAGGAAGCTACTATTCAGCTAATCTTGCGGAGGTCACAATCCCTGAAAAAATGAACCTGCTAAAGGAAATAGAAAAACACATCTATGCATATGATGAGCGGGTAACCGGGACTGATTATTTCATGCTGAGGAGCGGTGAAACGGAAAGGGTTCTTCTCAACAGCAAAGGCCTGAATCTCAGCGAAAAGAACAATCATGCCGGCATTTATGTATCAGTTATCGTTAAGCAGGGAGATTTAGTGAAAAATGGTGAATACTCCAAGTTTACGAGAGACTTTTCCATCTTTAAGCCTGAGGAAATTGCCAAGCATGCAGTAGAAGAAGCCTTATCTCAGCTTAATGCCAGAAGTGCTGAAAGCAAAAAATATCCTGTATTATTGAGAAATGATGCAGCCAGCGCCATGCTTCAGACATACATCCCTATCTTCTCAGCGGAAAATACCCAAAAAGGGCAATCGGCTTTAAAGGGCAAAACAGGTGAAATCATTTCTGCAGCGTCATTGAATATAATAGATGATCCATTTTTAGAAGAAGGTCTGCTCAGCTCTAATTTCGATGGCGAAGGGGTCGCCACTGCCAGGAAAGATATTGTGAAAGAGGGCAGGCTTGTTACCTTGATGCATAACCGCAAAACAGCTCAAAAAGATGGTGTCGAATCGACGGGCAATGCCTACAAAGCTTCTTATAAGGGCGCTTTAACGGTAGCCCCAACGAACCTTCATGTCATTCCAACTGATCAAAGCTATGATGAGCTGGTGTCATCGATCTCAGAAGGGATGATCATAACCGAATTATCCGGCCTTCACTCCGGAACTGATACCGTATCAGGGGACTTCTCCATTGCGGCTAATGGCTATTATGTCAAAGACGGTAAAGTGCAAAATGCAGTAAACCAAATGACGATTGCCGGAAACTTCTATGAGCTATTGAATAATATTGAAGCCATCGGCTCAGACCTGGAATTTTCGATGGGATTCATGGCCACAGGCTACATTGGTTCGCCATCTTTATTAATCAGGGAACTGGCTGTGACGGTTGAATAATTAAAAGATAATGGCACACTACTGTAATACGTGGTGTGCTTTCTTAATTGTGTGAGAATTAAATGTACCTAGATATAAATAATATGTTGCTGGATAAGCTGAAAAATATTCTGGAAAAATAAAGGATATTCTTTCGAAGAATAGAAATATTGCTGTTAAACAAAAAAGGAGGCAATGAGATGAACCTAATTGAAACCAGCCGCCTAATTCTTCGCAGTCTTACCCTTGACGATGCACCCCAAGTAGAAGAATATGCCAGTGATTATGATGTGGCCAAAACAACACTAAATATTCCCCATCCCTATCCGGAAGGGGGAGCAAGGGAGTTTATTACAAGCATCCTGGAAGCAGAGAGAAACGGTAAAATTGCGATTTTCGCCATAACGAAAAAAGAGGATAATAGCTTATTAGGACTCATCAATATTACAGGCACTAATGCAAACAGAAGAGCAGAAATCGGCTATTGGATCGGCAAGCCGTTCTGGGGAAAAGGGTATGGTACAGAGGCAGCCAGGGCAGTTATTAAATATGGATTTGAAGAGCTGAATCATAACCGCATTTATGCCCTTGCTTTTACAGACAATCCTGGATCATGGAGGATTATGGAGAAGTCAGGAATGAAGCATGAAGGAATTTTGCGCCAGCATGTAATGAAAGACGGCAGGCCGGTAGACCTGACTTATTATGCGATATTGCTGGAGGAATATATAGGGGATGGTGCAGCCGTTTGAATCCCGATCCGCATTATGTTTCAATGGAAGCAAATCATTTTTTATATGGAGGTTCATGTGAGGATCATTGCTTCCCATCCTTTTATAACAGTCAGCCGGAAGATCGATTGGAATCAGCAGCAATACATTGAAAAGGAACTTTATCTTCATTTATTTAAGGATCACATCCTTTCGCCAACGGATAAATTTCTCCTTGATGAAGTTTGGGATATGTCATACAGATCTTCCAATAGTGAAATTGGTTTTCTCTATCTTCATACCAATCGGGGACTATTCTCTTTTCAAGTAAAGTCTGAGCCAAACCAGTTTATAAGTCTTTATAGAGACCTGAAAAAGTAACAAAGCCGGAATTGTCATACACAGCAATTCCGGCTTTGTTATTAAGCCTTTTCGGCCAGTCGTACAAGCATATGGGCCAGCTTATGCTTTTCTTCATCATTGCCAGCTTTCCATAATTCTTTCAGAAGCTGTTCCTCGCGGTTTTTTGGCTCCACATTTTCAGCCAGGTAGCCAGCCACCTTTTCCGCTGTTACCGCAAGCTGTTCCTCGTTTAATCCCAGCTTTTTGCCAAGCTCGATTCTTTCAGCCAGATAGCTTTTAAACTCGTCGAAATTGCTTAAAATATCTTCGGCCCTTTCATTTGACATCTTATCCATTGTATTCTTGATATTTTTTGTATCCAATTCACCATCTTGTTTGATTACATGATCCTGTTCATTCATTTAACAGACCTCCCAAAAGAACGTTTTCTTATTAAATATCCTTTTGGGGGCCAACCTAAACTTGTTTATATCTCGCTGGATGGAGATTCCTGAACAGCTTTCAATTTCTTGAATTTTAATTTTGACATAATAACGCCAATTTCATATAGCCCGATAAGGGGCACAAGGACAAGAATCTGTGAAAATAAATCAGGCGGTGTAATTAGAGCTGATACAACAGCCATGATCAAGTAAGCATATTTTCGCATCGAGCTGAGCATGGCTGGGGTAACAATGCCGATGGTTGTCAGAAACAATAACAGCAAAGGCACTTCAAACAGAAAACCAAAAGGAATGGTCGACATCAGCAGAAAAGAAAAATACTCCCTGGCAGTGATCATCATCGCAAAATGTGATTCACCCAATAGCATTAAAAACTGATAAATAGCAGGGAATATAATAAAAAAGCCGAAGCAAAGGCCGCCGATAAAGCTGAAGAGAATAGCCGGAAAAAATATCAATGATACTTTGCTTTCCTTTTCCGTTAATGCGGGCCTCACAAATAGCCAGACCTGATAAGAGATAAAAGGAAGCGAAAGCCCAAGGCTGATGCTTCCTGCAATTCCCGTGTACAGCTTAATCACATCCAGCGGTCCAAGCATGACAAGCTCATGATCATTCGCGAGCATAGGGATCAGTCTGTTGATGAAAAACAGACAAAGGGCAAAGCTGGCTATAAAGAAAATCAGTGATCGGATCAGCACTTTTCTCAGATCTGTTAAATGCTCGACAAGGGTTTGTTCATCCGTTTTCAATCTAAACCCTCCTATTAAAGCGGTTTATCCTTCCGGTCAGCCGTTTCGATTGGACGTTTTTTTGAATCGGGTTCCTCATCATCACTCATAATTTCTCTGGCTGATTTCTTGAATTCTGATAAGGTTCTTCCAAAGGCAGACCCGATTTCCGGAAGCTTTTTAGGACCAAAGATAATTAAGGTAATAACAAGGATGATAATTAATCCGGGAATTCCGATATTTGAAAGCCCCATGATGTTCACTCCTTTTTGTGGATTTTTAAAAAGGTGAGCAAGTATTAGTTTGAACTTCAAGATATGTCTGGCTCCACAAGGAACGCTTCGACAGGTTACCATCGCACGACTAAAAGCGATAGCTTTTAGGAGGAGCGCCGGCCCCCACAGGTGTCTTTCTGGGCAAGGCGCTTCCGCCTTTCTTATGCAAGCAGGCCGCCTTCTTTGCTGTATTTAATGATTCCTTCAGCAGCACGGTAGGCGAGTGCACCAACTGTTCCTGTCGGATTATAACCTCCGTTGTGAGGGAAAGCGGATGCGCCAATGACAAATACATTTTCTGCATCCCACATCTGCATATAGTTGTTTACAGCTGATGTTTCGGGCTCAGCCCCCATGATCACGCCGCCGGTATTGTGTGTTGTCTGATAAGGGACGATGTCATAGTGCTCCAGCTGCTGCCGGTCATTAATTTTTGCCGGTCCCATCTCCTTCATGATTTTGTCTGTGATTTTTCCAATATAGTTATAAAGGTTCTTATCCTGCTCGGTAAAATCATATGTCAGACGAAGCAGAGGAAGCCCGTAGGCATCTTTATAAGAAGGGTCTAAGTCCATATAATTGTGCTGCACAGGCATGGAAGCTCCCTGTGTCCCAATGCTTAAAGCCCTTGTGAAATACTTAATGGAATTCTCCTTGAACTTGCTGCCCCATTTCGGTGTATCAGTCGGAACCATATTATATTGAATCGGACGGTATCCTGATTGGTTGAGGGAAATGGAGCCCCCATGGATAAAGCCAAGATCTGAGTGGTCAAAATTGTCTCCATTGTAATCATCCACAGTAGCACCAAGAGCACCGGCACCCATGAATGTATTGAATTGTTCTTCATCAAAAAATCCAGCTGATCCGGGAAGGATCTGGTAGCAATAATTCTTTCCAATAACCCCTGACCCTGTGTCAGGATTGTATGGACGCCCCAGCTTGGATGTCAGCAGCAGGCGGGTGTTGTTCATGACATAGCTTGTCAGAATAACCATTTCTGCCGGCTGGATGAATTCTTCCTTAGTTTGCACATCCACATAGCGTACTCCTGTTGCTTTTTTGCCGTCGTGAATAATTTCTGTTACATTCGAAAAGTTGCGGATATCCACATTGCCAGTTTCTTTGGCAAACGGAATGACGGCAACGGTCGGATCTGCCTTGGCACCATATTCACAGCCAAAGCGTTCACAAAACGCACAATACTGACATGGAGCCAGCTTGGCGCCATATTGGTTTTCATAAGCCTGGCTCATATTGCCGGATGGCATATGGTAAGGTTTCATACCCAATGATTTCGCTGCCTCTTTAAATCTCGATGTAATGGGTGTTTCCTTCATTGGAGGATTTGGGAATGGATTTGCTCTCTTTGGCCCTAGCTCACCTTCCTCACCGCCAATTCCTGCCGCTTTCTCAAATTCATAGAAATAAGGCTCCAATTCATCGTATGTAATGCCCCAATCCTGAACTTGAAGCCCCTTAATCTTTGCTTCTCCATATTTTTTAACCGTCTGTGATTTAATTTCGAAGTCATAAGGCAAAAAGCGGAAAGTATGGCCATTCCAGTGGACACCGGATCCTCCTAAGCCTTCACCAAGCAAAAAGGAACCAAGCTGGCGCATCGGAAGAGCTCTTTCTTTCCCCTGGTTACGGAAGGTAATCGTTTCTTTTGAAAGGTCCTGCATTAATTCATAGCGGATTCCATAGCGAAGTTCATCATGGACAACATAGTAGTCCTTGACGCCGCGCTCCTTTCCCCGCTCCAGGCCGACCACTTTTAATCCCTGTTTCCCTAGTTCAGCCGCAATGATTCCGCCGGCCCATCCAACTCCTACAATGACTGCATCTGTTTTAGGCAATGTTTTAGCCATTTTTATCACTTCCTTAAGAGATAGTACTATTTCGTATATGAATGAAGGCTATTTGGTTCAATTTCCACAAATTTTTCAGACTCAATTTGATTGATATAGCTCATCTGATGGCCAGGAAAGTCTTTCATTTTCCAGCCTTCCATATTCTTGTTTCCGGCATAGGCAGGATCTGCGTAAACGCCTTCAATAGTTGCTGCCCGGAGAATATTAAAAAATGTCCTGGAAGTAACACCCCGGAGCTCTACTTTATCCTCCTCAAAAGCGGTAAGGATTTCATCCTGCTGTTCACCCTCCAGTTCAGCGAAAGGCTTATTGAACTTATCATTGCTGTAGGTCTGCAGGGCAACAAGGCCGACATCAAAGACTTCATGCCGTTTTAAAGGGGACTGGTAACCCTGAAAGTTTGAGCCTGGGAAGAATGGGCCCAGCATATATTCCCTTGTATTGTTTCCCCATGAGCCCGCAAGCTGGTGGTCAATAAAAAATGGAACATCCAAATCATTAGCGCCAGGGCCATTTTCATCCTTTGGATAGATTCTCTCAACGGCCGCCTGAAGGATTCCGAATATCTCGGGGTTTGTGAAATATAAAGGTGACTGCTGATAGGCAACCTGATCATGCCCGTTTGTATGGGCATTCTCCTCCGTTGCTGTACCGTCTTTATTCATGTTTGCGCCAATTAAGCCGCCAAGAATGCCGCCTCCTACCAAACCGCCGGCAACTAACCCGGAATTGCGGATGAATCTCCTCCGGGACATGGTTGATTCTTGTTTTTGTTCATGTTCAGACATTTATCTAGAAACCTCCTTTTATTTGCCATTATGGTGAAAAAAATACATGTCTAAACAATGATCAGTAATTTTTTTTAGCAGATAGGGAGAAAAGAAGAGGGGTTTTAGGGGATTTAAGGCATTAAAAAAGATGCAAACCGATTGGTCTGCACCTTTTTTAAGTCCGATGACGGACAACCTGAGGATTATGATTTGCATAGGGCCGAACCGATTTTAAATATATCGGTTATAGACGAGAGTGCCTTTCGAACGCTCTGCAAACCCTCCCTGGTTTCTTGCAATGCCAATGACGAACCTTGAAGTCGCTGTTACGCTTTTCATCGTCAACCAGTCCCTTCTGTTTTGTTATTGGCCTTGCATTATTTGTTTACCACGAGATCTTGACTTAAAACCTATTTCTTTTAAAAAATGAAGTTCTTTTTCTATTCAGTTTTATCCCTTTTGGATAAAATAAAAGAAAGGAAGTGAAACGCAATGAATGCGAAGAAAGAAATCCGTGAGTACATATGGAATTTTCTTGAGGAGAACAAGCTTGGCCGCTTTCCGTTTCCTTTAAAAAATAGAATTCCCAATTTCAAAGGAGCTGAAAAAGCGGCTGCATTTGTTTTTACTATGCCTGAGTATAAAGAGGCTAAGGTAATTAAGGTAAATCCTGATTCTCCGCAGCTGCCGGTCCGTGCACAAATTTTGAAAGATGGAAAGACATTGCTGGTTCCAACTCCAAGGCTGAAAGGAGGATTTATTATGGTAAAGCCGGAATGGGTCCCAGCCGGGGAGGAGCGAAAAGCAGCGAGCCTTAAGCATATCCACTCATATGGTAAAGAAGTTCCTCTCACAGAATTGCCGAAAATTGATTTGTTTTTTGCCGGATCAGTGGGCCTTCACCGGGATGGCCGGCGTGTCGGAAAAGGGGAGGGCTATGCCGACCGTGAATATGCGATAATCAGAGAATTGGGAAATCCTGAAATCCCTGTAATTGGAACAGTGAATAGCGCCCAGGTTACAGAGGCAGATATCCCGAGGGACCCATATGATTTGACTGTCGACTGGATTGCAACCGAGAAGGAATTGATCAAAACAAATACGCCATATTCAAAGCCGAACGGCATTCAATGGGATCTTGTAACCAAGGAGGAAATGGAAGAGATGCCGGTTTTGCGTGAAATATGGGAGATCACAAAAGGAAAGGCAGCCAAGTAATTGACTGCCTTTTAAGCTTTCACTTCATCCATTTTCATTAAAACATCGTCAATCTTTGCATGATTTTCAGGGGATTCATCAATATGCTTCCATAAAATCTTTCCCTGTGGCGAGAAAAGCCATGTCCCGCCTTGAATGTAGACATCCTGAGTTTTCATGGACTTCATGACAAACTCCTTTTGTTTTTCATCCTTAGGGATAAAGCCGCCGACTTTTCCTGTTATAAATCCAAATGCTGCTTTTGAAAGAAGCTTCCACTTTGGCATTGTTTTATGCCCCATTCCTCTATAAGCTTCCCGGGATGGATCGCCAAGGATTGGAAAAGGGAACGGGCCGAATTGCTCAAGGAATTGATTGATGAATGTTCCTTTAGAAGGAGCAATGACAATGACTTGAAAACCTCTGGCTTCCAATTCACTTATGCGCTCGCGCAACTGCGCAAGATATTCTCTGCACACCGGTCAGCCAAGATGGCGGACGAAAACAGCCATTATATATTGGCCATTAATGGCCTGTTCAAGCGTAATATTTTTATCGGGATTTTGGGTTTCCAAAATATAATTCATTATTATCCCGCCTTTCGGATTTACTTCTGATCATACCTAATCTTTTTGAAGGAATAAAGAAATGAAGCTTGCACATAAAAAAACAGGAGTTCGCACTCCTGTTTAGTCCCTGCTCCCCAAAATTCCAAAAATACGAAGAATATTAATGAACAGGTTAATAAAATCAAGGTATAGGTTAAGAGCCATTAAAGGCACTTCTTCTGGTGAAACTCCATAATGCTTCATGCGGTTGAAATCGAATAGCACATATCCGCTGAATACAAGCACTCCGATAAAGGAGAATGCAAGCATAGCGTTAGAGCTTAACGGCCAGAAGATGCTGAAAATAGAGATTGCAATAAGGGCAAGCAATGCTGCCATCAGCATGCCGCCAAGGAAAGATAAATCCCGCTTGGTTGTCGTAGCGTATACAGCCAGGCCTGTAAACACAACCGTTGTCGCTGCAAGTGCGACCAGTACGGGGTTCGGGCCAATGGCAGCCAGGTAATGGGCAACAATCGGATAGGTCGTCATCCCTGAAATAAATGTGAATACATACAGGAATGGATACCCGATGGCCTTTTTGCGGCGAAGCAGGAAAGCGAAAAGCAGCATTCCGAGTTCAAGAATCATGAGCGGCAAAAACAGGGCTGGAGGGACGAAAACACCCGCCATCGTTCCGATAAAAGCAATACCCAATGATAAGGCGAATGCCCGTAAAACTGAAGGCAAATAACTATTATTTGCGGTTTGCTGTACATACATTTTTTTCATTTCTCCCCTAAAATCATTTGTATATGTATATACGTCAGAACTATTATATAAGTTTCATCATTTATTGGTTTTTTAAAAGGTCTCTTATTTCCGTTAATAGCTCAACGTTTTTATCCACAGCTGGTGCAGGAGTTGCTTCTTCTTTCTTTTTAAAACGATTGTTGATAATCCTGATAAAGATGAAAATAGAGAATGCCACAATGAAGAAATCAACCACATTCTGTATGAATAAACCGTATTTGACCTCAGCCCCGCCGACTTTTACCATCAGATCCGTAAAGTCAACTCCGCCCATCAGCAATCCCACAAGCGGCATGATGATATCATCTACTAGAGAAGATACAATCTTTCCGAAGGCAGCTCCGATAACAACCCCGACAGCCAAATCAAGCACATTTCCCTTCAGGGCAAATTTTTTAAATTCATTCCACATAACATGTCACCTTTCTAAGAAAATTAACGTAATTATACTATAAAAGAATAAATGAAAACCAGATAAAGAAGCCCCTATTGACAGAAACAGGCTTTTTCACTATAGTAACAATGACAATTATATTTCGAATATTCCCGTGTGAGCGGGAGAGGTTCATAGCTTCACCCTCTATAAAAAACTATGGCTTTGATTATAATAATCAACCATATCCATAAGAGGATATGGTTTTTATTTTTTAAGCTGTACTTTTTGGACCTCTTCTTAGGATCAGCGGGATCGTATAAAGGGAGGCTTTTTTATGTCAGGAAGAAAAGATGAGGAATTAACGGATATTACGCTATTGGGAAATCAGGGTACAAAATATCTTTTTGAATACTCGCCTGAGATTCTGGAGGCTTTTGACAATAAGCATCCAAACCGCGATTATTTTGTAAAGTTTAATTGCCCTGAGTTTACGAGTCTTTGCCCGAAAACAGGACAGCCGGATTTTGCGACCATCTATATCAGCTATATTCCGGATCAGAAAATGGTAGAGAGCAAGTCATTAAAGCTATATCTTTTCAGCTTTAGAAATCATGGCGATTTCCATGAAGACTGCATGAACATCATTATGAACGACCTTATTGAATTAATGGACCCGCGCTATATTGAGGTTTGGGGCAAATTTACGCCACGTGGCGGAATCTCCATTGATCCGTATTGCAACTACGGCAAGCCGGGGACGAAATATGAAAAAATGGCAGATTACCGTTTAATGAACCATGACCTTTACCCGGAGACAATTGACAATCGTTAAGATCATAGCTTGCTTAAAGTGAAATTTTAAAATAATATCAAAAAGGCAGAGCAATCTGCTTTTTTTGTTGCAGAAAATATACATAAGTGCGATTATATTCAGGGAATATTCTGTATTTTAGGGTACGTTACTATAATAAAGCTCTGAAGGGGGACAAAATGAAGAAAGGCATACATAAAAAAGATCCGCGCTTCAAAATCGCAGAGAGAGAGGCGTGGATTGGCATTGGTCTGGTGCTCTTCAATTTTGTATGGTGGTATGGGTTTGCCTATGGGATGGGGTCTGGGCCTGCTGGTGAGTATACATATATTTGGGGGTTGCCTGCCTGGTTTTTCTGGAGCTGTGTAGCAGGATTTGCCGTAATGGTGATTCTGGTAACAGCAGCTGTTAAGTTCCTGTTTAAAGAAGTGCCGTTTGAAGAAAACGGGGAAGGGGGAGAATCTGAATGAATTGGCAGGTAATTTTTCCTCTTCTCATCTTTTTAATTATTATTTTTCTCGTAGGCTTATGGTCCAGCAGAAAGATTGATACCGGGAGTTCGTTCCTGCAGGATTATTTTCTTGGAGGAAGGCAGCTTGGCGGTTTTATTCTGGCTATGACGATGATTGCAACCTACGGAAGTGCCAGCAGTTTCATTGGAGGTCCCGGCGTTGCTTACACACAGGGGCTTGGCTGGGTGCTGCTTGCGATGTCACAGGTTGTCACAGGTTATTTCGTTCTCATGGTGCTGGGGAAAAAGTTTGCCATCACAGCAAGAAAGTATAATGCTGTGACGCTCATCGATTTTCTAAAAGAACGATATAACAGCAGATGGGTTGTCTGGCTATCCTCTCTCAGCATCATTATTTTCCTTTTTTCTGCCATGGCTGCCCAATGGGTTGGCGGAGCAAGATTAATTGAGTCACTGACAGGATTAAGCTATTTGTCTGCTTTATTCATTTTTGCGGCTTCTGTTATGGTCTACGTGGTCATCGGCGGCTTCCGTGCTGTTGCCGTAACGGATGCTGTCCAAGGCGGAATCATGTTCATCGGCACCATGATCCTTCTGGTTGCTGTTATTGTGGCAGGTGGAGGAATACCGAATATTATCAGCGACCTGTCTTCAGAAAATCCGAATCTGATTACACCGTTTGGCTTTGATGGCGGATTGACTCCTTTATATGTATCCTCATTCTGGATTCTGGTGGGAGTTGGAGTTGTAGGCCTTCCTCAGGTCGCAGTGAGGGCCATGTCATATAAAAATGCCAGAGCCATGCACAGGGCCATTATAATCGGAACAATAGTAGTCGGCTTTATCATGCTTGGCATGCATTTAATTGGCGTATTTGCCCGTCCTATTCTTCCGGGGATTGAAGTGGGAGATAAAGTTATGCCGTTGATTGCCATGGAAGTTCTTCCTCCATGGCTTGCGGGAATTGTACTGGCTGCACCGATGGCTGCCATCATGTCAACAGTGGATTCCCTGCTCCTCCTGGTCAGCTCGGCGATCGTGAAAGATGTCTATATTAATTACATTAAGCCTGATGCCAAAGAAGCTGCCATAAAGAAACTGAGTTTTGCGGTTACAGCCCTGCTTGGAATTCTGGTTTGCATCATGGCTCTCAGTCCGCCCGATTTGCTGATCTGGCTGAATCTCTTTTCTTTTGGGGGACTGGAAGCAGCATTCATATGGCCAGTTGTGCTGGGCCTATATTGGGCTAAGGGAAATAGATATGGGGCTGTGGCCTCGATGATAACCGGAACTGCTTCGTATATTTTATTCCATACTTTTTATCCAAATGCATTAGGCATGAATACAGTCGTATTGCCTATTGCTTTGTCACTTGCTGCTTACGTATCTGTAAGTCTATTGACCGAAAAACATGCATCGGCACCAGCAGAAATATAAGCATTAGGCTCCGGAAACTATTCCGGGGCCTCTTGTCTCTTACTGTAAAACGCTGATAAATAGGGCATATGGCGTTTTATTCAACCGTATAAGTAAAGCAGGAGAAGAGTCATATATAAAGGAAACGGGAGGAAACCCTTGTTTTTGTAAAAAAATGAGCATATTGATAGGTTTGTAGAAACGATCCCTATTTGTTACACTTAATTAGTTGAAACGTAATTGTAACATTTGACTTTAAATGGAAATGTTTTTATAACATTAGGGAGAATATAATGAAAAATTTTATAAATATGATCATGATTGCCATGCTGTCATCCGCTATAGCAGGATGCTCAAATGAAATAAATGCATCTTTAAATACAGAAGAAATAAAATTTGAAAAAGAAGATAAAGTGGAAGCTGAACAGAATACATCAGCTGTACAAGAGGTCGGGAAAGAGAAAAAAGATACTGTTTGGCTTGAAGGCAAGTCACTATTCCAGGTGGACGCAGCAGATGGAAAAATGAAATATACAGTTTATCTATATGCTGAAGATGAAAGAAGAACCATCCTGGAAGAGGACAGTGCGAAAGGGAAGAAAGGCGATTCTTATTTTACAGGACATTACTCAGTTTACCTGGCTGAGAAAGGGTCGAAAGAGGCTTATAGACAGGAAGCCTTGAATAACAGTGCTGAATTGTCATTTAACCCTTCGAAGGAGCAGGTTTACACTCAGAAAATGAGGAACAAAACCATCATTTCGATTTTTCAGTCCAAGGGGGAAAATGCGGTTAAGGGCCAGCTGCTGGCGATTAAAGATGGAGAAGTGCTTAAAATCAATACAGAAAAAGAAGTGATCACTTCCTCCAAAGCGAAAATAAAAAATATTAATCAGAAGTATCTTCAAACTGCCCAAAATAAGAATGATAGATGGGTTATTTCAACATGGCTATTTAATGAAGAAACCCTTTCAATGAGCCTTCATGACCGAATAGAGCTGAACAAAGAAGATCATTCTGATATCGACTGGATGAATCTGTGGTTAAAAGAGGAAGCCCTATACTATCCTTTTAAAAACCTGGCACTCAGCGTGGATGCCATTGAAAAAGCCAAACAGGGAATTCCGCTCGGAAGCCCTTATCCAATTGGCACAAACATATCTGAAATTAAGAAGTCAGATCCAAATTATATTAAGGAAGGGTTTGAAAATGGAAGCCCTTTTGTCATGTACCCTGAAATCACCTATTATTTTGAACGGGAAACCGGAAATGTAACCGCAATTTCTATTCCTGGACAGCGGGTGAGAACTTTCATTGACGAGATTACTGCTATGTTTGGCACTCCTCTTGAAGTAAGGGAAGAGGTGCTGTCAGGTAAAACCATTTCCACCTACCTGGCAGATAAATATTCCATAGAATTCATTTCTGATTTAGAAGGAAACGTTAGTGAAATAGTATTGATGAAAACAAAAAACCATGCGGCACAATGACCGCATGATTTTTTTGTAAAATAAGAAAGCATTATACTTTGAACTTCAAGAACCGTCTAGCGCAAGCAGCCTACCCCCTCGGGGTCACAAGTCAAGCCGCCCAAAAGACAAAGGACGCCTTTCCGGGAGGCTCGTCTTGTGCTTGAGGCCCACAGGATGTGGGTCATGCAGACGTTGCCACAGGACGTGGCGTACTTAGTCTGCGTTCCCTCGTGGGCAATGCGCTTCCGCTTTAAAATGCCCAATCACCTTTCCTGAACACGGGTTCAGCGTTGCCTTCTTCAGTAATTCCATCGATATCCATTTCAGCGGAACCGATCATGAAGTCAACATGTGTTAAGCTTTCGTTCAAGCCGTTTTCAGCGAGTTCTTCACTGGACATTTTCTTGCCGCCTTCAATGCAGAATGCATACGCACTGCCGATCGCAAGGTGGTTTGAAGCATTTTCATCAAATAAAGTATTATAGAAAAGCAGGTTGGACTGTGAAATTGGCGAGTTGAAAGGAACCAGAGCCACTTCACCAAGATAGTGGGAGCCTTCATCTGTCTCAACAAGCTGCTTAAGAATCTCTTCGCCTTCTTCGGCCTTCACATCGATAATACGGCCGTTTTCAAATGTCAGGCTGAATTTGTCGATGATATTTCCGCCATAGCTTAAAGGCTTTGTGCTGGAAACCGTGCCGTTAACACCTGTCTTGTAAGGTACCGTAAACACTTCTTCAGTTGGCATGTTAGCCATGAATTCGTGTCCCTGTTCATTAATGCTGCCTGCCCCGACCCATAAGTGGCCTTTTGGAAGCTCGATTGTCAGGTCTGTACCTGGAGCTTTATAATGAAGCTTCTGATATCGCTTGCTGTTCAAATAATCCACTTTTTCATGAAGTGTTTCATCATGCTTTTTCCAGGCTTCAACCGGGTTATCCAAATCAGCGCGAGTTGCTTTGAAAATAGCTTCCCAAAGCATTTCTACGCGCGATTCTTCCGGTGCGTCAGGGAATACCATGTTTGCCCAGGCTTGAGATGGAGCTGCAATGACAGTCCAGCTTACTTTATCAGACTGGATGAATTTTCGGTGTTTTGCAAGCGCCTTTCCTGCAGCTTTCTGGAAGCTTGCGATTCGTTCTGATTTCACGCCTTTCAGCAAATCTGGGCTTGCTGAAACGATTGACATGAATGCCGCACCCTTTTCAGCTAAATCTTCGACTTCCTTCGCACGCCATTCCGGGTATTCGGAGAAAGACTCATCCGGTGCCAAATCGTACTTTGTGCGAGTAACTGCATCATCGCTCCAGTTCACAACTACGTTATGAGCTCCCGCTTCATAGGCCTTTTTAACAATTGTACGAACCAGTTCAGCTGCATCAAGTGTTGTGTTAATAACAAGGGTCTGTCCTTTTTGTACATTTACACCGACCTTTACGGCAAGCTCTGCATATTTCTCTAAATTCGTTTGAAATTGATTCATTATGTATTCTCCTTTGTCAGAATCTTCATTTTCATTGTAGCTGTTCTGTTTGCAAAAAGAAACCTATTGAACTGAAAATCGTGCCCAAGAACCTTGGGTCTCCATCTGTGGATGGAGACGTAATTAAAAAGGAACCTTATACAGATTCCTTTTTGGCATGGAATGCATTATTTTTTTCAGGTAAAGCAAACATCAGCCAATACAAAAACGCACTTACAACAGCCAGCAGCGCCAGTATTAAGAAAGTCCAGTCATATCCGATCCAGACTGTAAGCGGAATGGAGATAGGTGCAATGGTTTTCCCGATTGTGAATCGAAGGGAGGCAGCTGCAAAGTACTGACCCCGCATATGATCTGGAGCAATTTTTGATACATAGCTCTGCTGAAGGCCAGCTGTCATTAATTCACCCATAGTGAAAACGGCCATAGCCAGAATTAATCCCCATATCCATTGCGTTTGCCCAAACATGATGATGGCTGCTGCATAAGTAAGAGATGATAAGATAAAGACATTTCTTTCCTTGTACTTTAACATCATTTTCGTTACGGCTACGGTAAATAAGGCTACGAGGAAACCGTTCTCAGACAGCAGAATGCCAAAAGCCTGTTCTCCCTGAACAGAAAAGGACCAGTCATTCCATTTAAAAAGAGACTGATTATGAACTGCTTCATTTGTATAGACAGGTATTAATAGATCAAGCTGCATAAAAGTCTGTGCAGCCAGAACACCTGCTATGATAAAAAGGAGAAAGGTTTTGTCCCTGAAGATAATGCCATAATCTTTCGTTTGCTTTAATAAAACTGCATGCCATTTACTATTTCCGCTTTCTGTATGTATTTGTATTGGCAATGTTTCCCTTGTCCACCGGAAAAGGATGAAAGATAACAGAATACAGATAATGCCGGCGGCCATAAGAAGCTGAAAACGGTAATGGACATAGAAAATAGCTCCTAAAATGGGACCCACCACAACTGCAATATTAATTGAAGTGTAAAAAATAGCAAATACCTGGCTTCTGTCCTTTTCCTCCACCACATCGGCAACCATTGCCTGGCTTGCCGGCCAATAAAATGAACCGAATATTCCCACAAAAGCAAAGCAGATAAATCCAAGCACCGGAGAATTCAGCCAGGGTGAACTGGCAAATCCAAAAATGATAAATGAAAGTCCCTGTCCGAATGCAGAGAGAACCATCATTTTCTTGCGGCCAAAGCGGTCAGCTGTGTAACCGCCCATTAAGTTGGCAAGTACGGAGAATACCTGAGAAAAAATGAGCAATAAGCCAGCCTTGTCTTTTCCGAATTCATCCGCGAAATAAATCGTTAAAAACGGGAAGAACATCCAGAATGTAATATTCATAAGCGCTTCCCCAAATAACCTTACTTTTAAATTCTTATCCCAATCTTTTATTTTCATGCTGTTTCCCCAACTTCAATCTCAGAATAACGATATCATACTACCAAAATTGTAAGAAACACAAGAAGACTTTTTCCAAAAAAGCCAAACCTTGATTAGGCTTGGCTTTTCTTAATCAATATACAAAAAACATCAAAATCGTAGTAACAATGCCCACCCATATGGCCAGCAATGCACAGTAGCCCATTATATGACGAATATGGAGGCCGACCACACTTAGTATAGGAAGGGCCCAGAAAGGCTGGATCAGATTCGTCCAGGCATCACCCCAGCCTACAGCCATAGCAGTAATGGCGGGATCCACACCAAGCTGGAGACCGGCAGGCACTTGAAGCGGCCCCTGCAATGCCCACTGTCCGCCGCCTGAAGGAGCAAGAATATTAACGAGACCGGCGGCCCAATAGGTGAATATATCAAAGGTGTCTTTACTTGCTATAGATGCCATCCCATTAATTATAGACTCTGCTAACCCGGAGCTGCCGAGAACGGCGATAATGCCGGCGTAAAATGGGAATTGCAGAATGATAGGGGAAATGGCAGAACCCGCTTCTTTAAAAGCATTGGCGTATTGTACGAGCGATTTGTGAAGGATGAGTCCTAACGATAGAAAGGCAATATTGATAATATTCAAGTCAAGGTCACGCCCGTTTACAAACTCAAATATGACATAGATTAACCCGATTAATCCGGTAATGATCCCGAGAAAGGGTGTTCTTTCGAGCTTTCCGGCGGGAGTTTTTAAAACTTCCTTCTGTTCAGCTTCCTGCTTGGGTGCCTCAGGGGGAACGTATGAGATAATGTCTTTTTTTGGTGCCATCAGCACAATGAAAATCGGCATAGTAATAACAAGAGCAATTAAAATAGCAATTGTTCCAGGATGGAAAATGGTCTCCGAAGTTGGGATGACGCCAGCCACTTCCTCCAGAAAATGGCCCTTGGTTGCAACAGTCAAACCAATTGAGCTTGATAATCCAGCAGTATAAAGAGCAGTTGGTGCATAGGCTGCAGCCACTAATAGGGGGAAGTGTGCGTTCTGATTTCTTTTCCCTACTTCACGGGCAATAATGGCGCCAACGACAACAGCAAGGCCCCAGTTAATATAATAAGCTGCAGATGAAACGAGAAAAGTCAGCACGTAGGCCTGGTTGGCTGTCTTCGCTTTGGAGGACAGCTTTTCAAGTATACGCTGTACAGAAGGAACAGAAGCAAGCGCCATGCCTGTCATTAAGAGGAGCACCATTTGCATAGTAAAAGCAAGATACACCCAGAAGCCGTCACCGAAGGATTTAAACAGCTCAACAGGTTCGGAAGGCTTCATGAAAAACCCTGCAATAAACACAAACAGAGTCATTAATACCGCAATGACAAAGGCGTCCGGGAGATACCTTTCCACAAGCTTGGAGAAACGGTCTGCCACTCTGGTTAACATCTTATCACTCTCCTTTCAGTATAGTACATGCTATGGAGAGGACAAGCTGAGTATGACTGTTCATACAGAAAGAGCCCTGGCATCAGCCAGGGCTATATATTAATCCTTATCTTCCATGGCAGCCTTAAGCAAATCACCAAGACTTGTTCCAAAGGAATCTTCCTTCTGGGTGTATTTCTGAACAAGTTTTCGTTCTTCCCGTTTGTTGATGGCTTTCTTTTTGTCCTGGGCTTTTTCCACCACATTACATGGCCGGCACTGGAAGTATGCTCCTGCTTTGCCCTGGTGGATCTCCATTTTTTTGCGGCACTGAGGGCAGCGGCGGTTTGAAAGCTTTGGATCTTTGCGCTTTCGGAAATTGCAATCAAGATTAGAACAGACAAGTATTTTTCCGTCCTTGGTATTCCTTTCTTTTAAGAAGGAATCGCATTCTGGACATTTTGAGCCCGTGAGATTGTGGGCACGGTAAGATTTATCGCTCTTTTTAATTTCTGAAACCAATGTCCGTGTCTGCTTGCGGATATTCTGCAGAAACTCTTTGGGATCTGCTTTTCCTCGTGCGATTTTCTCCAATTCCTGTTCCCATTTAGCAGTCAGTTCAGGTGATTTCAGATCTTCATTCACGAGGTCCATCAGCTGTTTGCCCTTTTTAGTCGGGAACAGACGTCCATTTTGCCTTTCAATCGCTTCCGTATCAAGGAGCCGTTCAATGATTTCCGCTCTTGTCGCAGGTGTTCCCAGGCTGTATTTTTCCATCTGTGTCAAAATGTCAGCTTCGGAATAGCGAAGAGGAGGTTCAGTATGCTTGGCGGACAATTCAGCCGTTTGTACCGTAAAGCTCTGTCCTTTTGAGATGTTCTTCAGGCTCTGTTTACCTGTTTCTTCATCACTGCTTCGTTCAACCTTGCGATAACCCAGGTCGATAACTGCTGTTTCCTTAGCTGTGAATGTCTCACCGTTTACATCAATCGAAGCATGGATGGTTTCATACTTATAAGGGTTATGGAAGATGGCCAGAAATCTGCGCAGAATCAATTCGTACAGCTTTCGCTCATCAGCAGACAAATCACCGAGGTGTACACGTTCTTCAGTGGGAATAATTGCATGATGATCAGTTACTTTTTCATTATTAAAGACTCGCTTTGCCAGGACCTTGCCCTGATTCGCAAGGATCGGCTTCACTTCGTCCTTATAGGAAGCTGCAATGCCATGAAGACGATCCATCATGGTGGCTTCCATATCTTTTGTCAAATAGCGTGAGTCTGTCCGCGGATAGGTGACAAGCTTATGCTGCTCATAAAGTTTCTGCAGTACATTTGACGTTTTCTTGGCGGAGAAGCCGTAACGCTTATTGGCGTCACGCTGCAGCTCAGTCAAATCATAAGGAAGCGGCTGCGGCTCTGCTTTTTCCTTCCGGTTAATGGACTGGATAACCGCTTTTTGCCCCTTCACTTTAGAAAGGACTCCTTCAGCTGCCTCTTTTGAAAAGATGCGCTTTTCACCATTTTTCTCCCAGTCAGCCTGCAAGGGGCCAATTTGTGCGTAAATCGTCCAATACTCTTTTGGAACAAATTTTTGAATGAATGTTTCCCTTTCCATCACGAGTGCCAGTGTCGGCGTTTGCACCCGGCCCGCGGATAGGGGATCCTTGTATTTAGTAGTCAGAGCCCTTGTGACATTCAGCCCGATGAGCCAATCGGCCTCTGCACGGCAAACAGCCGATTCATACAAATCTTCAAATTGTTTTCCTGGCTTAAGGTTTTGAAAGCCGTCACGGATGGCGCGGTCCGTTACAGAAGATATCCATAAGCGTTTGATTGTCTTGCGCCATCGGATTTTCTCCAAAATCCAGCGTGCGACAAGCTCCCCTTCGCGTCCTGCATCAGTAGCAATGATAATTTCTTTAATATCCTTCCTCTTTGCCAGGTTCTCAATGGCTTTATACTGGTGGCTGGTCTGCTTCATCACCTTAAGGCCCATTTGGTCAGGAATAATCGGCAGATCCTCCAGATTCCAGTTTTTATATTTGCTGTCATAATGCTCAGGCATCTTTAACTCAATTAAATGGCCAAGAGCCCATGTCACGATATATTTATCGCCTTCCATATAGCTTTTATGAGATTGCCGGCATCCCAGAACCCGTGCAATTTCACGGGCAACACTGGGCTTTTCAGCAAGAACAAGTGATTTCATAAGAACTCCTTTCAAATTACATTCATCCATTTCTGTACAAACTAAGTATAGCTGAAAATCTTCAATATTTGTAATGGGATAAATTTTGCCGGGCAGTGAAGTGAATAACTGCCTAAGTTGTATTGCTTTTCATTAGTCACAAATCATTCTACAATGAACTTACCAGTTTGTTTACAAATAGAAAGAGACAAGGTGAAATGAATGAATGCAAAAAATCGGCTTCTTTATGATTACATTCAGGAGAATTCAATAAATATCACAGATACGTGGCTGTCTTTAAGGGATAAACAGAAAGGCTCCATTTATTCTGCTGATGCAGACCCCGCTTATGAGAAGCTCCTGAGAGAACAAAATACGTTTACCAACCGCACCGTTTCAGCAGCTTTGATTGATGAGGAGACATTTAAGAGGAATATGGAAGAATGGGCCATTACAGTAGCGGAGAGCAGAGTGGATTCTAATACGCCCATTTTTCAAGTACTGGAAGCTTTAAGCAATGTGCGGGAAACCTATTGGCATTTTGTTGAAAAGTTCATTAACGAAAACAAGTCTGAAGTCACAGCAGATGATGTATTGAAATGGAGCACGATCATTAACAAGGCTTTTGATAAGCTCATCAATAAATTTTCAGAGAAATATTATGAACTGACGACCAATCGGCTTGTTGCCCAGCAAAGTCTGATTAATGAACTTGGGACTCCGGTCATTCCTGTAAAAGACCATACAGCTGTACTGCCGCTTATCGGCAATATTGACACGGAACGTGCACGAATCCTGCTCGAGGAAATTCCGAAAAAATGTGCAAAAGCAGATGTGGAACATCTATTCATTGATTTATCAGGTGTGGCCATCATCGACACGATGGTTGCCCATCAAATATTCTCTTTAACGACAGCTTTAAAGCTGCTGGGGGTAAAATCTACCATCTCCGGTATCAGCCCTGAAGTTGCCCAGACTTCCATTCAGCTTGGCCTGGACTTCACAGGCATTAATACTTACGGTACATTGAAGCAAGCACTGAAAAGACAAGACATTGAATGAAACCTAGCTGGCAGAAATGCCGGCTTTTTTATATGGCTAAAATAAAAACGCTTTACTGTGTTACCATTCTAACAATCTAACTTGTTAAAAAATGGCAAAAATCAATTGACATCCTCTCATATGGCACATAGAATTAATTATATTCAGAAAATATATCAAAATTAGGCTGTGATAAAGATGAGGCATCTAAAAACTGATACTGCAAATAATCTTTTTAAAAAGGCTGTATTTCAAACCTGTGTTTGAGATACAGCCTTTTCTTTATCTCGCTAACGTACCGGGGAGGATATGAAATGGAAAAATTGACAGATTCGATGATGACTTTAACTCGCGGGGAGGAAAACAAAGTGGTTACTTTAAATGGAAATACTCTTACTTTGTCTGAAGTCAAAAGAGTGCTTTTTGAAGGAGTAAAGGCTGCAGCATCGGAGGAAAGCATGCTGCGTGTAAAAAAAAGCCGTGAAGCCGTTAAGAGAATTGTAAGTGAAGAAAAGGTTATTTACGGCATTAACACTGGCTTTGGCAAATTCAGCGATGTAAGAATTGATCAGGGAGATGTAGAGGATCTTCAGTTGAATTTAATCCGCTCGCATGCCTGCGGTGTAGGGGAACCATTCCCTGAGGCTGTTTCGAGAGCTATGCTTCTATTAAGAGCAAATGCTTTATTGAAAGGATTCTCAGGAGTCCGTCCTGTCGTGATAGAAACTCTTTTAGCGCTTGTGAATAAACAAATCCATCCCGTTATCCCGCAGCAGGGATCGCTTGGAGCAAGCGGCGATTTGGCTCCTCTTTCCCATTTGGCATTAGTTTTAATGGGAGAAGGGGAAGTGTTTTCTAAGGGTGAAAGAAAACCTGCGCTGGAAGTGCTTGTTCAGGAGGGAATCGAGCCTTTAACATTACAGGCGAAGGAAGGGCTTGCCCTGATTAACGGTACTCAAGCGATGACGGCAATGGGAGTCATTGGTTATCTGGAAGCGGAAAAAATCGCTTATCAAAGTGAATTGATCGCTGCAGTTACAATGGAAGGCCTAAACGGCATTATTGATGCGTTTGATGAGAATATCCATCAGGCAAGAGGCTATCAGCAGCAGGTCGATACAGCAAGAAGAGTGAGGGAATACCTGTCAGGCAGCAGCCTGATCACAAGACAGGGAGAAATCCGGGTGCAGGACGCCTATTCCATCCGCTGCATCCCGCAAGTGCATGGAGCATCCTGGCAGGCGCTTGATTATGTAAAAGAAAAGCTTGAAATTGAAATGAACGCAGCCACGGATAACCCGCTGATTTTTGAAAACGGGGAAAGTGTCATATCCGGCGGAAACTTTCATGGGCAGCCAATCGCACTTGCAATGGACTTCATGAAAATTGCGGTTGCGGAATTGGCCAATATTTCAGAGCGCCGGATTGAAAGGCTAGTTAATCCGCAGCTGAGTGACTTGCCGCCATTTTTAAGCCCGGAACCTGGACTGCAGTCTGGTACGATGATTCTCCAATATGTTGCAGCTTCACTTGTTTCGGAGAATAAGACACTTGCCCATCCCGCAAGTGTGGATTCGATTCCTTCATCCGGGAATCAGGAAGACCATGTGAGCATGGGAACCATTGGATCAAGACATGCATATCAGATTATCCAAAATGTTAATAAAGTACTTGCAATTGAACTGATTTGCGCGCTGCAGGCAGCAGAATACCGAGGTTCAGAAAAAATGGCTGATAAAACAAAACGTTTTTACGAAGAAGCAAGAAAAGTGGTGCCTTCCATTAAAAAAGACCGCGTATTTTCAAAGGATATTGAAGCATGCGCGTCCTGGCTGAAAGAAGTGGAAGTAGACGCAATATAAGCAGCAGGGGTCTGAATGTTATTCAGGCCCCTATTATAAAATTTATTAAGAAATAATTATGAACGTCGATAATAGTCTAGCTCCAGCACCTGCTCCCTCGAGGTGTCGGGGGTGAGCAAGGGGCTTCCGCTTTTCTTATTCTTTGGCTCTTTCCTCAAGTTCCTTTGCTTCATCTTCTTCAAAGCGGTTTTTAAATGCTTCCTGAGTCACAATAAATTCTTCGTCTTCCTGTGCCTCAGTAGTGTGGCGCTCGACCATTGTATGTTCAGGAAATTCCCCGGGGTGATGTTTTCTCTTATGATTAAAATGGACTCCGCGTGACATAATCATGCTCCTTTCATTCTTGAATATTATTCTTTCACTATTTTTCCCTTTGACACCTGGACTATGTACGGCTGTTTCACTCAATATTTTCCGTTCAATTTTACCTTTGTTCGCATAAGTATATATAGCAGAGATAAAAGTGGAAGGGAGGGGGATAGCCATGAACGATCCGAATGGTTCCGTATTCTGTGCGGGCCGGGGAGACCGAGCTCCTTTTTTTACGGCAGATGCTGTCATTGATCATCAAATAAAAAAGGTCACTTTGGAGAATTATATTGGAAAATGGGTGCTGCTGTTTTTTTATCCGAGTGACTTCACGTTTGTCTGACCGACAGAATTGGCGGCGGTCGCCGCTGTGAATCCATATTTAAAAGCCTTAAACTGTGAAGTAATGTCCATCAGCACGGATAGTGTATACGCCCATAAAGTATTTAAGGAAACATCTCCCTCTTTGAAAAATGTAAATTATCCAATGGTAAGCGATCGAACCCATCAAATAAGCAGAGCTTATAGGGTTTTGGACGAAAGTTCAGGAGCGGCAATCAGGGCATCCGTTTTTATCGACCCTCATGGCATTATTGCGGCGAAGCTCATTTACCCTGGAGAAGTCGGCAGAAATCTGCATGAGCATGTCAGAATCATGCAGGGAATTCAATATGCACAGCAGACAGGAAAAGGTGTACCCGCCAATTGGCAGCCTGGCCAGACTGGGATTAACATGGATCCGAACTTAATAGGCAAAATCTGACGGGAGGAGGCGCAAGCTTTCTCTTGATTTTTCTGCAGTCCTCCATATCATATAGATAATTACTTTAATAAGCAGCGCTGAAAATATATAATAATAAGTAACAAATGAAGTGAAGGGGGAACTTGAGATTGGACTTCTTTTCTATACTGTCTGAAGATCGCATCAAAAAAGCGTACAAGGATGGCGAGTTTGATCATTTGCCAGGCTATGGGAAACCGCTTCCGTTCGATGACCTGTCTTCCGTCCCTGAGAATTTGCGCATGGCCTACCGCATCATGAAGAATGCAGGATTCACTGATGAAGAAAACCAAATGAAGAAGGAAATGCTGACGATCGAAGATCTGATTAAACAATGTGAGGATCAGGAAGAGAAAAAAGCGTTGCAGAAGAAGCTTAACGAAAAGATGCTCCGCTTTAACAGCATGATCTCGAAAAGAAGACAAAACACCAACTCATCCCTTTTTAAAAACTACGAAGAGAAAATTAACAATAAATTATTCTAATGGATTAGATGTTGGAATTGAGGAGAATACATGAACAAAGATGAATATATAAAGGTCCTTGAAAAAAGAGTGGAAGAATATGAGGCAGCCATAGCGGATATGACCGCACCGATTATACCATCGATCATTCCCCAGACGATACTGGTGCCGATTACAGGCCTGCTCATGGCAGAAAGATTCGAAAAAATTACGGCTAAAGTCCTGAATCATATTAAAGAGCATGACACTGAATTTGCCATCATAGACTTTACAGATATTACAGTCGACCGATTAGAGCAGATGTGCCTTTCCGAACTTGGACAGCAAATCCGCAACCTGACTGATTCCATTAACCTCATGGGAGTAAAGCCTTACTTTGTAGGAATGACCCCGCAGCTGATAAAGGAAATCGTTTTATCCGGCATTGAATTAAATGCTGAAACACATGCTACTTTCCAGGCGGCCTTAAAGCATTTAATGAAAATAAATAGCCTCGTCTTTCAAAAAATATAATTTCTCAAAACTCCTCTCCTGAATAGGACAGGTTTTTTTTTTCTTTAAACAGGCACATTTTCTTTCCGATTGGGGATTTGTCCATGCGAAAACCATCTGTGGCACATATTCTATAGTATCCATGAGAAAGGAGGTAGACTTATGTCGAGAGATTGGAGAAGAAGATTTGAGATTAATGCAGATGAAGTGGAAATCAGAGCCGAAAGAGTTATTGTAAAAGAAGATGATGACCGCCGCCGAGATGATGTACGTGGAGCGGAAGACCGCCGTAGAAAGCACCGCCGAGATGATGTAGGAGGAGCAGAAGACCGCCGCAGGAAGCACCACCGTGATGACGATGTATTTGGTATCGAAGATAATCGCGGAAGACATTGCGGCTGTAGAAGGGACAGTGTGGGCGGATCAGAAGACGACCGCAGAAGGCATCGCCGCGATGATATACGCGGTGCTGGCGACTTATGGCACAACAGAGATTTAGCTGGATCTGGAAGAGGATGCAGACGCCGCCGAGATGACGATGACCGCAGAAGAAGAGGTTTCTGCGGATGCCGCTGGATCTAAAAACAATGAAAACGAAGGCAGGGGAAGCACCTCTGCCTTTTATATATGAAAAAATTCCTAAAGAACTGTAAAAATCATCCGAAATTAATAATAGAAGGGAATAGAGATTTTCAGACTACATAGAAGGTGTGGCTTGCATGGATAAAACAACGATTATAGGAGTAATTTTAGGGATTATAGCAGTTGGAGTAGGGATGGTTTTTAAAGGTGTTTCCCCGTCTGTTCTGATTAATCCGGCCGCTATTTTGATCATTATCCTGGGAACTGCAGCAGCAGTGGCTATTGCATTTCCAACAAATGAAATCAAACGGGTGCCTAAGCTTTTCGGCATTTTATTTAAAGAAGAAAAGCTGATGAACCCGGCTGAGATGATTAAGATGTTTTCGGATTGGGCCCAGCTGGCAAGAAAAGAAGGGTTACTTGCACTTGAAGTCAAAACGAACGAAGTCGAAAATACTTTTTTAAAGAACGGCTTATCTCTGGCCGTTGATGGGCAAAGTGCCGATTATATACGTGATGTATTAAGCGAAGAAATCGAAGCGATGGAAGAAAGACATCAGGCCGGAGCCCAAATTTTCAGCCAGGCAGGCACCTATGCCCCATCCCTTGGAGTGCTGGGAGCAGTAATTGGATTAATTGCAGCACTGGGAAATATGGATGACACCACCAGTCTCGGTCATGCCATCAGTGCTGCATTCGTAGCGACTTTACTGGGGATTTTCACGGGTTATGTGTTTTGGCATCCGTTTGCCAATAAGCTAAAGAGAAAATCCAAGCAGGAAGCTAAGATTAAAAGCATGATGATCGAAGGAATTCTTTCAATATTAGAAGGGGAGGCTCCCCGGGTAATAGAACAAAAGCTTGCTTCCTACCTTCCTGCCGGTGAACGCCGGAAATTCCTTGAAGAAAGCAGCGTGGCAAAGGATGAGTAGGCGGAAAAAGAAGCAGCACCATGAGGAGCATGTAGATGAATCGTGGCTATTGCCGTATGCTGATTTATTAACACTGCTTCTGGCCCTATTCATTGTCCTATTCGCAATGAGTTCCGTAGATGCTCAGAAATTTCAGAAGCTCTCAAAGGCATTCAACGATGTCTTTTCAGGGGGAACAGGGGTATTTGAATTCCCAAGTCCAATGCCAGAAGGCCAAATGCAATCCACTGATGCGGTGTCCGAAAAGCCAAGCAAGGATCTGGAGGAGATGGCAGCTTTGGATGAATTAGAGAAAGAAAAGCTGAAGCAGGCTGCCGATCAGGAAGAACTGGCAGAGTTGCAGCAAAGAGTCAACGCCTTTATCGAAAATCAAAACCTGGCGGATAAACTGGAAACCTCTTTAACCACAGAAGGACTGCTTGTGTCTATCAGGGATAATGTCCTGTTCGGCTCAGGAAGTGCAGAAGTCCGTGCGCAGGATTTAAATATGGCAAGTGAAATCGCGGAGCTTCTCATCATGGACCCACCAAGAAACATAATCATAAGCGGCCATACAGACAATGTCCCGATCCGCAACTCAAACTTCGAGTCCAACTGGGAGCTCAGTGTGATGCGTGCAGTCAACTTTATGAAAATAATCCTGAAAAATGACCAGCTGGACCCTAAATGGTTCAGTGCCAAAGGGTTTGGGGAATTCCAGCCGGTTGCTGGAAATGATACCAGGGAAGGCAGAGCAAAGAACAGACGGGTAGAAATTTTAATATTGCCAAGAACGGGAAATCAGCCTTAGCGGGCTGGTTTTTTTGCAGTGAAATAAAAAAAAGCGCTGTGATCCAGCCGCTCTGAAGTGTAAAATCATTATTCATTTGCTTCCTGTTCCGTGCCATCCGGTTTGCACATGCGATCCACCATTACACCAAATAGAAATACACAGGCAATTGGGATAGAAAAATTCAATACATGAACAATGGTCATTAGCAAACCTCCCCAAAAGGTATTAATTATATTATATGTCAACGTTCACAAGAAAGACAAATAATATTCAGAAAACATACATAACTTAAGATTGACAAAAAGAAAAGAGCCGCAAATGGGCTCTTATAATGGAAGATCTGCTTCTGAATGAATGGTTTTTGGCTCTGTCTTTTTTCCATGAAGCAGGTAGTAAACAAGCAATCCAAACAGTGCTACGCCCGCAAGCATAAAATAAAGTGAAGCGAAGCCTGTTTTTACAGCAAGTATTCCAAGCACATAGGATCCTAGTCCAATTCCGGTATCAAAGAGTGTGAAAAAGGTCGAGGTAGCAAGCCCGCGTTTAGCGGGATCCGCCTGCTTGATTGCAACAGTTTGAAGACTCGGAACAATGGTGCCATATCCCAACCCGATTATCGCACCTGACAGTAGAAACACAAAGGTGCTGTTTGCCTGGCTGAGCAAAAATAACCCTGCGGCAAAAAGAATAATGGCCGGATAGATAACTTTATTTTCTCCGTACGCATCAAACCAGCGGCCTGTAAATGGGCGGGACATAATAATGAATGCCGCATATACCACAAAAAAGAAGCTGGCAGCTTCAAGCAAATCAAGCTCTTTCGCATAAACAGAAATAAAGGAAAGAATTCCAGAGTAAGCGAAAGCGAGGATGCCTGCCGAAATCGCCACAGGAACCGCATTTTTTTCAAATAAGCTTGAAAGTGTAAATTTTGGATGCTTCGCAGAACTGTCTGCTTTTTGCGGTATCTTAACAAAAGCACCCAGCACTATAGCAATAAAAGATAAAACGGTACATAAAGCAAAAATCCATGTGAAGCTTGCATATTGAACAATTGTCAAACCGGCAAACGGGCCAATGACCATGGCCAGATTCATGAACATCGCATAATAGCCCAGTCCTTCGCCTCTGCGTTCATTCGGAACAATATCAGCAACTATAGCCCCAGTAGCTGTGGTGGCCATGCCAAATCCAACTCCGTGCAGGAATCGCAGTGTTAAAAGAGCAGGTGTAGAGTCAGCCCAGAAATAAAGCAGGGAAGATACGGCAAACACAATCAGGGAAGCCAGAAGGATCTTTCGGCGTCCAACCTCGTCAATCCATTTCCCTGTAAATGGCCGGCTGATTACTGCCGCAATCAGAAAGACCGAAATAATCAGGCCTACCTGTGTTTCGTCCCCTTTTAAATCATCCAAAATATAAAGAGGTAGCGTAGTCAGCAAAACATAAAACCCCATAAATAAGAAAAAACTCGTAATAGAAATACTCAAAAAATCCTTCGTCCATAATGGCTGTTTCTTCATGTTGTCCTCCTAACAATGAAGTACCAGGTACTCAGACCAATTTGGTGAACTGGTCTAGGTGCCTGGTACCATATTTTCTCTCATTTTTGCCATAAGTCTGATCATCGTGCTGATTTCTTCTTCCGAAATATTCTGCAGGACATTGCTTTCACTTAATCGCACGGCAGAAAGCCAATTGTCGTATTCCCGGATGGCTGCATCAGTCAGTGAAATCAATTTTTCACGTTTGTCTTTTCCTGCCGTTCTGGTGATCCAGCCCGATTTCTCAAGACGGGCTAATGTCCTGGTCATGGTCGGAGCCTCAACTCCCAGATAAGAAGAAATCTCTTTTTGAGTGCTCGGGCCTCCAATTTTCAGACGGTAAATAATCGTCCATTGAGCAGCATATAAACCAAGCGGCACTAAACTTTCATTAAGTACTTTGGAAAAATGGCGTGTAAATTGGTTAATGGAATGAAAAAATTCACTTTGATTAGGGTGCATTGTATTCACCTGCTTAAATTAATTACCTAGCTAACTATACATGAAAAATAAGAATATGTCTACCTACATATTCTTTTGCTAACTAAGTGTTTAACTGGCAAATGAAAGGGAATGGAGTAACAAGGGCAACTGTGCATAACAATAAGGGGGAAATTTTTTTGGATAAGTTATTAGAAGTCGTAGGAGATATTTCAGAATGGCTGTGGGGATATCCCATCATCCTATTATTAGCCGGAACCGGGCTGTATTTAACCTTTTTGCTTGGTTTCTTCCAGTTCCGTTATCCGGTTTATATTTTTAAGCAAACATTTGGAAGTGTTTTTAAAAAGCCGAAGGGAAAAGGAACCGTTACACCGCTGCAGGCACTCACATCAGCGCTGGCTTCCACCATTGGTGCCGCAAATATTGTAGGTGTTCCGGCAGCCATCATGTTTGGCGGTCCGGGTGCCGTATTCTGGATGTGGGTTATTGCGCTCATTGGAATGGCCATCAAGTTCTCGGAAAGTGTATTAGCCATTAAGTACAGAGAAAAAAATGAAGATGGGGAATATGTGGGCGGCCCTATGTATTACATGACGAAAGGGCTTAACATGAAGTGGCTTGGTGTGATCTTTGCATTCGCGCTGATGATTGAACTGATTCCAAGCATCATGGTACAGGGAAATGCAGTAGCAGCTGCGGTTGGAGAGACATTTAAGATTGATGGATTGTATACCGGAATTGCTGTAGCGGTACTTGTTTCTTTAGTTGTGTTTGGCGGGATTCAGAGAATCGGCAAGGTCACTGAAATCTTTGTTCCTTTTATGGCTCTCATCTATGTAGGTGCGGCATTAGTAGTCTTATTTATGAATCTGGGCAAACTTCCTGAAGTGTTGGAATTAATCTTCACTTATGCGTTTCAGCCAATGTCTGCAATGGGCGGATTTGCCGGAGCGGCAATTGGCGAAATCATTCGCTGGGGATTTGCACGAGGATTATATTCCAATGAGGCAGGACTTGGAACCGCTCCGATTGCCCATGCTGCAGCCACAACCGATCACCCTGTGCGCCAGGGATTTTGGGCAATTGTTGGAATCGTTGTTGATACGCTGATTGTTTGTACTGCAACTGCATTTGTCGTCCTATCCTCCGGAGTGTGGACAAGGGAAGGAGCAATGCAAGATCCATCAGCCCTGACAGCAGCGGCATTTACGGAATACTTTGGATCATTTGGCGGTATTCTTGTTGCTGTATCACTGGTATTCTTTGTCATTTCAACCATTATTGTCGTAGTCTTTTATGGATCCAAAATGGCAGAGTTCCTATTTGGTTCTTTTGCCGGAAAAGCCATCAAAGTCGTTTACATTGCTGCCATTGTTCTTGGGTCAGTGGGAGCAGCAAAAACAATCTGGCAGTTCCTTGATCTGGCTCTTGCCATGATTTTGATACCGAACATCGTGGCTGTTCTCCTTCTAAGCAAAGAGGTTAAACAGCTGAAAAATGAGTTTTTTACTTCGGAAAAGTATTATTTAAAGGATATTAAAAAAGATGATAATGCTGCGTAAAGTTTGGTCTTCCGCTAATGGCGGGAGGCTTTTTTTATTGATTTCTAAATTAGGTTAATTTTTAGAAAAATAATACTTGCAACACAATTGAACAAGTGTCTATAATATAGACAAAAGTTTAAAAAGACAGGGCTGATCAATGATGAATGATAAAGAAATATTGATTTTGCAGCTGATTAAAGAGGATCCTTTTATTGCCCAAAACGAGCTGGCTGAAAAAACGGGACTTTCCAGGTCCGCTGTAGCCGGCTATATCTCTTCACTGACCAAGCAGGGGAAAATTCTTGGCAGAGCTTATGTCCTGCCGCAAAAGAAAGAAGTGCTTTGTGTTGGAGGGGCCAATGTGGACAGAAAAATCCAGACAACAGGGCAGCTCCAATACGGAACATCGAACCCTGCAGAAAGCTCCCAATCCTGCGGCGGAGTGGCCCGCAACATTGCTGAAAATCTTGGCAGGCTGGGCTGTGATGTAGGTTTGATGACAGTAGTGGGTGATGATCCGGAAGGAGAATGGCTTCTTGAATATACGAAAGCTTTTGCTGATGTCACTCCTTCACAGTCGCTGGCAGGGTCCACCACCGGTACCTATACAGCAGTGCTTGACCTTGAAGGAGAAATGGCTGTAGCACTCGCTGATATGTCCATTTATGAAAGCGTTAACAGAGAATTTGTCGAGAAAAAGTGGGGTTACCTGGCATCTTCTGAAATGGTGATCTTGGATACAAACTTCCCGCCAAAGGTTTTAGAACAGATTATTACAAGGTGTTATGAAGAGAACATTCCGCTTTGCATTACTCCTGTTTCAGCACCAAAAATAAAAAATCTGCCGGAAGATATGAAGGGTGTTACGTGGCTGATTGCCAACAAAAATGAGGCAGAAGCACTAACGGGGATAGAGATCAGCAATGAAGGAGACTTCTTTAAAGCGGCACAGAAAATTATGAAAAAAGGTGTTGAAAAAGTCGTCATCAGCCGGGGAGATAAAGGGCTGATTTACTTTACAAACACAGGTGAAGCAGGTGTACAGCTTCCTCCGAAGGTGAAAATTGCTGATGTGACAGGTGCGGGCGATTCGCTTGTATCAGGAATTATTTTTGCCCATTTAAAGGGCCTGAGCACAGAGGATGCCTGTAAAATCGGCATGTCCTGCTCCATGCTGGCTCTGCAGTCCCTTGAAACCGTTAACCCGAATCTAAACAACACACGCTTGCAGGAAACATTCAAACAATATTTCGACTAAGGAGAAGTGACATCATGTTAGAAAAATGGCTTGAGTATTCAGAAGAAGTATTAGAAGCAAAGAAAGTAAATAAACCGGTTGTAGCCCTTGAATCCACAATCATTTCACATGGAATGCCATACCCGCAAAATGTTCAGACAGCAAAAGAGGTAGAGGAAATCATCCGCAAAAACGGTGCTGTTCCTGCAACGATTGCCATTATAAACGGAAAAATTAAAATCGGCCTGTCAGATGAGGAGCTGGAGTTCCTGGCCCAAAGCAAGGACGTTGAAAAAGCAAGCCGCCGTGACCTTCCATATTTAGTAGCGAAAAAGAAAAATGGTGCGACTACCGTTGCTGCGACCATGATCTGTGCAGAGCTTGCCGGCATTGAAGTCTTTGTCACAGGCGGAATTGGCGGAGTGCACCGTGAAGCTGAAACTACAATGGATATCTCGGCTGACCTTCAAGAGCTTGCGATGACCAATGTTGCCGTTATCTGCGCAGGTGCGAAATCCATTCTGGATATCGGTTTGACGCTTGAATATTTAGAAACGCACGGCGTTCCGGTCGTTGGCTTTGAAACAGATGTATTGCCTGCCTTTTACACACGCACAAGTCCGTTCAGCGTGAACTACCGGGTGGACCATGCAGAAGAAGCGGCCGAAATGATCCGCACTAAATGGGAACTGGGCCTAAAAGGCGGCGTTGTCATTGCCAACCCAATTCCTGAAACAGATGCGCTGGAAGAAGCGTTTATCACAAACGTGATAGAATCTGCCCTAAAAGAAGCAAAAGAAAACAATATCGCCGGCAAAAAGGTAACCCCATTCCTTCTAGGAAAGGTAAAAGAACTAACAGAAGGAAGAAGTTTGACAGCGAACATTGCATTAGTGAAGCATAATGCCGAAGTGGGTTCCAAGATTGCTGTTAGCTTGAATAAGTAAAGAGAAAGCCAGACTCAAAGAGTCTGGCTTTTTATACTGATAGAATGATAGCTGTGATGATAATGTCTAAATATAATAGTAATCTTAAGAAATTGATTATTAGGATCTGTCCCTTCTGGAAACCCATATAGTAAAGGATATGTACAGGTTTTTACATGGGGGAAGGGTGTTTGTCTATATGCAGTAAAAAGGGCACTTTCCTTTGGAAGTGCCTCTTAATTTTGAGTTCTTTTGGCATTCAGGATGTACCGGGAGGGGGCATTGCCCACATAAGAGAATGGATAGCAGGTGGAAACGGTAAGGATTTCTTCGGGAGCGGTAGAACGGATCACGGTGGTATCATCCGCATCTACAATCTTTGAATCTGTAATTACGTAAGTAAACTCACCATATGGCATGCTGACTTGAAAAATATCCCCGATTTCCAGTTCGCCGAGGCTGCGAAATACCGTATCTCGGTGCCCTGATAATAAAATCTGATCAGGCTGCCCTGGAAATAAAGTTGTGGAGTAATGACCGACCCCTTTATCCAGCTCATCCTCATCTGTTCCTTCTATAATCGGGAGTTCAGCTTTCAAGCGGGGGATCTTTAAAATGCCAATGGCTTCACCCTGCTCGAAGGAAACATCAATTGGGTGTTCTGTTTGGAGAACACTTTTGCTTTCTTTGTTCACTTCTCTTTGAATTCTTTCTTGTGCCTGGGCTAAGGAATCATTGGTTTTTTTCTCCTGAGCATACAGTTCCTGCAGCGAGAAAAGGACCAATCCGCCTCCGATTAGGATAAGGAAGGAGGCAGCAATAATCAGCAAACGGCCTCTGACCTTCAATTATGCTTTACCTCCCTTCATCTTCTTAAATTTAATGAACTCCAGATAATAGGCAAAGTCCTCTTTCGTGATTCCCTGTCTAATAGCTTCTTTGACAAGGGAAACCCATTCCTCATCCAGCTTAGACAAGTCGGTAATTTCATCTTTGTTCTCTTCCAGCAGATCCTCAAGATTAGCATCCAGTGTCCTGGCGATTCGCGATAAAACCTGCAATGAAGGATTCTCCTGTATGCCTCTCTCAATGTAGCTCAAATACGATTTGGATACCTCCGCTTTGTCAGAAAGCTCATTAATTGAGTATCCCTTCTTAATTCTTAAGGTTTTAATCCGGCCACCTATCATAGGCATAATACTCCCTTATCATAAAATATAAGATATTTTCATTATAACGAACAAATTGTTCAATAAAAAATACAAAATAATGAGAATTCTCGAGATATTCTTAGAAAAAGAACGAAAAGTGTTCTTTAAAACGAAAAAACGGCTGAATTTGGAATTTTTCAAAATAAGACGGATGAACTATACTCGACTTATCGGTTCGATAAAAAGAACGAAGTGGATAAATCCAAAGAACATCAACTCACTAGGAGGGGGTTCTTATACGATACAAACGAACTAGGAAATTTGGGAAGAAAAATAAAATCCTATTGCTTGCATTTAAGTTTGTGGCTGCCTGGTATCTGCTTATTGGGATGTCGGCAACTCTGACTGGCCAGACGAATGCTTATTTTAGTGATAGGGATGCAGTAACTGGGATCATTCAAGCCGGTACCTGGGAGACAGAAGAGCCTGGGTGTTCTAAAGGTGAGAAGCATGGTGAATGGGATTGCAGCTCTCTAAAATTCATTGGACAAAAATATGATGGACAGAAGGTATATGCAACCATCCAAAATACTGGTTCCGATATGAAGTCAGCTGGAAGATATGAAATTTACTACAGCGAGAATGACAATGCCAAAAAAGGCGAGTCTATTGCAGGAGTAATAGCTTTTGACCCTATTAAAGAGAGCCAAAAAGTAGAATTATCCTTTATTCCTCAAAAAAGTGGTTCATATATGTTTAAAGCTTATCAGCACAAAGACCACCCTGGAAATGGGGAACTATGGAGTGAAGAGATAAAAGTTACTTTAGAATCAGGTGAAGCTTCCATCGTGGAAGAAGAAAAAACGGAACAAAAAGCAGATGTAACAGAAGAGGCTGCCAAGGAACAAGTAAGCAATAAGACAGAGGAAACTGGCAAAGAAGCAGCCGAACCAACAAAAGATAAACCTCAAGAGAATCCAGAGCAAAAGCCAGCAGAAGAACCGAAAGAAGAGGAGAAAGTAGAACAGTCTAAAGTTGAAGAAAAGCCACAAGAGAAACCAATAGAAGAAACAAAGCCGGAAGATAGCAAGGTTAAGGCTTCGGAAGCTCCGGTTAATTCTGAAAAAAGCACAGACGAGGCAGGTGAATAGCTTGAAAAAAGCATTGAAAGTTATAAGCAACATTATAACTGCGGTTCTATTCATTAATTTAATTTTGATGGCCATCCTAGTGGTCTCCTCCAAAGCATCAGGAGGAGAACCGCAGGCCTTTGGATATCAGCTGAAGACAGTGTTATCAGGCTCTATGGAGCCTGCCTTCCAAACTGGTTCTGTTATTGCAGTAAAGCCGCTTAGCTCGGAAGAAAGCAAGTCTCTTAAGAAAGATGATGTCATTACATTTCAGGCAAGCGAAGAAAAATTAATTACTCACCGAATAATCGGTGTCAGCAGCAGCGGAGATCATGTCCTGTATGAAACAAAGGGAGATAACAACAAGACTGCAGACATGGAACCTGTGCTATCTGAGAATGTAAGAGCTATTTATACCGGCTTCACTATTCCTTATGTGGGATATTTTATAGATTTTGCTCAATCGAAAGAGGGAAGTGCGATTTTGCTTATTGGCCCGGGATTATTACTCCTAGGATATGCAGCATTCAGCATCTTCCAGGCTATTAGAGAAATTGACCCTAAAAGCAGTAAAACGGATTCAGAAGAAAAAACAGCTTAACTTGGTTGCACTCCCTGTAGTTATGCAGGGGTCAATATATAAAATTATACATACCCAAAAAGGGGTAAGAGGAGGAAGCTTTATTATGAATCTTAAGAAAAAGTTAGGTATGGGAATTGCATCAGCCGCATTAGGAATTTCATTAGTTGGTGGGGGAACATTTGCATACTTTAGTGACAGTGCAGAAGCTACTGCTAAATTTGCAGCTGGAACATTGGATTTAAGTGTAAATCCAACAACCATTATTGATGTGAATAATATTAAACCTGGAGATACTATGCTCCGTTCATTCCAACTAGTTAATGGTGGCAGCTTGGATATAGCTACAATTGATTTAATGACTGATTATAAAGTTAATGACGCAAATGGAAATAATGGGGATGATCTTGGGAAACATATTCGTGTTAATTTCTTAATTAATGCTGATAAATTAGACGCGCCAATCTGGTCAACTACACTTTATGATCTGAAAAATGCAAGCCCTGATGTTATTGCTGGAAACTTCTGGAGTGGTTGGTTTGCAGAAAATGGAGGAAATTTAGCAGCAGGTACTTCTGATACTCTTTATGTACAATATGAGTTTGTAGAAAACAATGCTGATCAAAACGAATTCCAAGGGGATTCTTTAGAACTGAAATGGACATTTGATGGTAAGCAAGGCGCTGGTGTTGCAAGATAATAGGTTTTCAAACCAAAGGGTGGGAAGTAGTTTCCCGCCTTTTGTTAAATATATCGTTGTGAGGGAATGCCATGAAAGTTAAAAGTTTGCTGGCAAAACCTGTAAAATTTATTATATATATTTTTCTTTTCTTAATGGTTTTTGGAAACGAAACTGCAATAGCAGTAGATAAGGAAATTGATATTAATACGAACTTAGAAGACTCAAATAGATATCTATTTAAAGTAGAAAATTTAAAACCAGGGGACTGGATGCCCCGAAATATAACCATAAAAAATGATGGTAAACAGGATTTTAAATATACTTCTAACATTGGAAAATCGAAGTCTATTAAAAGACTTTTTGAGGAATTAGAGCTTGAGGTTAAGAAAGATACAAAGATGCTTTACGAAGGAAAACTTAAAGATTTTAAAGGTTTCACTCCCAGAGAATTAGCGAAGGGAACAGATGAAACCCTATTTTTCCAAGTAACAATGCCAGAGCATTTGGGGAATGAATTTCAAAACTCATCCGCAGAGGTTGAAATCATTTTTCTTGCCGAGGCAACAGGTGACACTGAAACTGACAATGAGACTCCCGGCTCAGGTGATAATAATGATTCTGGAGGGGGAACTATTAATTCGCCACCATCCACTGATGCAACTGTAATCCCAGAGAAAGTTAACAAGCTCCCCAATACCGCAACAAATAATTATAATTTATTACTAATCGGTGCACTATTTTTAGGTGCCGGAAGCGTTATTTTGTTATGGCGTTATAGAAGGATGCGGAGTGAACATTAGATTAAGGCCTGAGGAACTGATTCTATAAGGCCTTAATTTTTATTCGCGTTTAGAACTTATCTAAGCAGTTAATGAATATAATCAAAAAGCTACTCCTTAAGCGGGGAACTTAAGAAAAAAATTCTGCCAATTTTCTATATACTATAGAACCCCTATAATTATTTCTTTCTAATAAAGCTGTTCTTTCAGGCTTTTTAATCCTGCTTTCAAGTTCGATTAAGTTTCCGCCAGAAACTAAAGTAAAGGTATTGGCAAAAGGTGCAGCTTATCTTTATTCATTAATATTAGTACTTCATGTTTTATGGATTTATGAAGCTCTATCTTTGAGAACCGATTGAGTAAATATACTATTCTTAGTCAAATGAGGAGGCTGTAAATGTACCGAAAGAACTGCCATAAATGCCACAAACCTTCATATAGCAGCAGTGAATCGGATGGCTGGCTATGCCCGATTTGCGGAACTGATTTAACGAATGAAATCTTTCAGGATGCTATGACCCTTGAACCAGTCCACACGGCCTTTTATAAAAGCAAAACTCCGCACACCTATTCAATAATACAAATCAGCAAAAACTACAGAAAAAGAATCGGACTTTCCTACTACTCAAAAAAGAATTCGACCATTAACAACAACTTCCTTTAAAAGGTGAGGGTAATGGTAATCTAAAACAACTACAGTATTTAGGGCTTTGTCGAAAATAAAAAAATTTAATATTAAAATAATTAACAATGAATACAAAATCTGACAACGTTAGCAATACGCCCATAGTAGAATACATCTATGGAAAATATTTCTTTGAGCCGATAGGCGCAGAAAAAGGCAAACTCATTGAAAGATGAGGACGCAAAGTCACGGGTCTAAGGTATTGAAAAATACTAAGATGGCTGGGTTGCCTGGAATACGATATGTATCCTGGGGGGAAGAATTTTGACAGAGGAAAATGTAAAGGTCGAAGGAATTGATTTGGAGTGGCTGCAGTTAATTATGGAAGCAAAGAACTTAGGCCTGCAAAAGGAAGAAATTAGAGAGTTTTTACATAATAACAAAGCCAAAGAGCTTCTGATCGAAGCTTAATATTTGGTATGGCTAAGTATTTCTGTTAGAGGTATCTCTATATACGGAAATGCTTTTTATTTTGGCTGTTTTCGTAAAGTTTGTTGCTTTTTAATAACTTGATTAAATTTACTGAGTTGATTGGAGCGGAGGGGACTTGACTCCTGGGGGAGGAGAGGGAGCGGGAGACCCCGCAGGCAAAGCCGAGGAGGCTCCTGTTCCTCCTCGCGGAAAGCAAGTTCCGGTAGCGGAATCAACGGGCAGAATAATAAGCAAAAACAACACCTATGAGAAAAGATCCTTATTTTCCAAAAAAAATAAGCCTGTACATTCAGGCTCATTGCGTCTATGATTTTTGTCCGCTTCTCCACTTATTAAAATCCAAAAACTCCCGAAACTGCTCCTTCGAAACCCCAGACTCCATAGCTTCCTTCACGATCTTCATCCATTCACTGTCAAGCTCGTCCTTATTGATTTGCTCGTTGATTAGATGGTCCAAAGGAACATTCAACACACCCGCAATTTTTTCAAGAAATTGAATCGATGGGTTGGTTTGCAGATTGCGCTCAAGCGAACTTAGATACGATTTTGCCACACCGGCCTGGTCCGCAAGCTCGGATAAGGACATTTTCTTTTCCTGGCGAAGTTTTTTTACACGATCACCGATCATCGTATACCACACACCTTATTTTGTATGTAATAGGATTATATCATATATAGAGTTCCATATTAAGAACGATTTGTTCAATATTATTATCATCATACCACAGTGTTAACCGAATTAAATAGTTAGTTATCTATGTTTTATAAAAATATATCTTTTGTCGCTCGCAAAAAGTAATGCTCCGCGTCAGAGGACGGGAGCATTTTGCTTTTCAATAATGTCAATAATTTGTTGTGCAGCTGCTTCCACATCATCCGCATTCACATGGTGGAATTGGCCTTCATATTCATGCTGTTTAAAGGCATAGCGCGGATCGTAATAGTTTTCTAATAAGAGTTTGATAAATAGCTCGTAGTTTTCTGCTTCAACTGATTGATCCAGCTGCTCGCGGATTTCAGTATCTTTCAGACGTTTCTTGATAAACACAAGGCTCTCATCAACTTTCGGCTTGAACCAGTATTCTTTGTGATAAGGTTCAACATAGTCCCGGAGGATACGCTGCACACGGGAATCCATGCTTGCGAACATATCAATGTGAATACCGGTTTTTTTTGTATCAAGCAGCTCGTCCGGCTGAACAACCTTGCCTATTCGTTTGCTTTCAGCTTCCATAATAATAAATGGGGAACCTTTAACCTCTGAAAGGGCTTGATACAATAGTGCATCAAATGTTTTTTGTGTGCTGCCGTCCCCCATGCCAAAAGAGCCGAAGATCGATCCGCGATGTCCTGCCATTTCTTCAAGATCAATAACAGGATATCCTTTTTCGCTTAACACCTTCAGCACATCCGTTTTCCCGACGCCGGTCATTCCGTGCAGAACAACTGCTTTTTCAGGAATTAAGTCTGCTGTGTTTTCAAGTATATATTGACGGTAAGCTCTATAGCCCCCAGTTAAACGAGGGATTGAAATACCGGCATATGTGATAAAAGTAGTGACCGCTTTACTGCGCATGCCGCCGCGCCAGCAGTATATGACAGGCTGGAAGCCATCATCTTTCAGGTCTCTGATTTTTTGCATCATGGACGGAATTTTAGGTGAAACGATTTCCATCGCTCTCCACTTAGCCGCATCAGATCCTTCTTTTTTATATAGTGTTCCGATTTCCACACGTTCTTCATTAGTGAAAAGCGGCACATTGACAGCACCGGGAATGCTGCACTCCTCAAATTCAATTGGAGACCTGACATCGACCGGAATTGCGTTGTCCATTTGGATATATTGTTCGACTGCTATTTCTCTCATTTTATTGCCTCCAAAAAATATTGCTATATATCGCCCTAAAAGGAACGTTAATTGATTTTACTCTCTCTATTATACAGGATTTTGAAAAATATAGGTGCCTCCCACAATCATACTCCTATTTTCAAAAGTTTGTTCTAATAATTTTTTCCAGACATTGTAATATCAGCATATCCATTGGTTTTGTTTTTTAAAAAGGAGGTTAAATAAAAGGCAAAGGTGGTGGAAACATGTCCTTGAATACAGAGGTTGCAATTGTGGGCGGAGGGATTGGAGGCTTGACGCTTGGATTGAAGCTTGCCCAAGCCAATATTGATGTCCTCGTTCTGGAGAAATTGGATGCCCCATCTTCCGTTTATAAAGGCGAACTCCTGCAGCCGAAGAGCCTGAAAATTTTTAAGCGGCTAGATGCTTTGGATGTAATCCGCGAGAATGGCTTTTCATTTTCC
This sequence comes from Cytobacillus sp. BC1816, assembly GCF_051353635.1. NCBI lineage: Bacteria > Bacillati > Bacillota > Bacilli > Caryophanales > Bacillaceae > Cytobacillus > Cytobacillus sp. BC1816. The sequence goes on from NZ_CP195611.1 coordinate 1,054,401, forward strand.
CGAATTGCGTTTGTGGAAGGGGAAAAAGAGTTTGCCATGGATTACAGCATTCTGCCGGGGGATTTTGATTACTCCCTCATGATCGAGCATGAAAAGCTGAAAGGAATCCTTCTTAAACGGGCGCTCCAATTTCCAAACTTTCATTATTTGTCAGGGACCCTGGCAAAAGAATATGACAATGGAGAATTAATAGTTAAGCGGAAGGATGTAAAGGAGCAGCTGACAGTGAAGGCTGACTTTTTTATAGGTGCTGAGGGAAGGAATTCCATAACAAGAAAAGTAATGAACAGTAAGATTAAAAAGATTGAGTATAATCATCAATTTTTAACTGTCACGTTCCCCCGGCCTCAATCACTGGAGGAAGGGAAGATCATTTCTAAGGATGAACGGTTCCTTGGCTTATTTCCACTGCCGGATGCGAAAGTACGGTCAGTCTATTTAATTCCTGAGGGCACTTATAAGAAACATCTCCAGAAAGGAATTCACCATTTCCATAAAAACTATTTAGAGCTTTTGCCGGAATTGGAGGGGTATGTGACCAGACTGAAAAACTGGAAGGATATTCAGCTGATGATTCCGACAGCCTTTTATGCAGATAAATATGTGGATGGAAGACTCGCCATTTTGGGGGATGCGGCCCATACGGTCCACCCGATGGCAGGTGAAGGAATGAATATGGCGATTCAGGATGCGGATATACTTGGTGAATTGCTTGCTGAGATGTATACGAGCGGAAGAATTTCGCCGGACAAGCTTAAGTGGTATGAAAAAGTCCGGAAGCCCCGGGCTGAAAATATGATCAGTCTCAGCCATTTATCCGCCATAGCGTATTCCTATTCTAACCGGGTTATTACTGGAATACGCCGTAAAGGCCTGAAGCAGATTGAAAGAGATAAAACCCTGCAATATAAGCAAATGCTGAATGTTTCAGGCCTCGGATATTGGCCAGAGAGCCTGTGGGATCGATTGATTCAGGCAGGTATGCTGCCGGCAAGAAGAACAGAATTATCAGCGGCGGATAAAAGCCATTATTTTTATACAGAAAAAGATGACTATCCCTGGAAGAAGGTTGAACAGTATGATAAATGAATATGTGAGATTACTAAAAGCACGAAATTGGATGAAAAAGAACCAGCCGTTTTTGTACAGCTGGCATGCGTATGTAGGCTTCGAGCTTGACCTTTTTTCCCAGTTCCGCAGCTGGAAAACGGTAAAAGAGGTGGCATCAAGCAGAAATCTTCAGGAGGAGCTGCTTTTAAGGTGGGTGGAGGTGGGGCTTTCGATCCGCCATTTGAAAAAGAAAGGAAAGGATAAAATTAAGACAGCATCTAAATTCAGCCTTCCGTCCACGCCGAAAAACCCCCGATCTACAGGAATCATCCTGAAGGAAATGATGGAATTGCATATCCCGACTCTACTCTCTTATCCAGAACTGCTCCGTTCCAATAAGAAAAACACTTTTGATCATGAAGAGCATGGACCTACCGTAGCGAGAACGTCGTCACTGCTTGAACAGCTTGCACTGCCGCGTCTGATGAAAACTATAAAAAAAAACAAAATGGAAAGGATCATCGACATTGGCTGCGGGGAAGGCGGCTATTTAAGCAGAATCAGTCAAAAATTCCCCCAAGCAAAACTGGCAGGCATTGAAATTAATGAAGAGGTGGCAGATTCCGCCAGAACCAATTGCAAAGATATTCCGAACATTAAAATTGTCACAGCGGATGTTCATGAATACTCACCTGATCAGCAGGCTGATTTAATTATGGTCAATAATTTACTGCACTATATCCAGCCGGAGGATCGCAAGCAGTTGCTATCCCGCTTGAAAAGATGGCTTAGCCGGAAAGGATCCATAACTATTATCACGCCCATTCTTCATTCGAAGAAAGGGGAAGAGTTTTCAAGTGTTTTTAACAGCTTCTTCTCTGCATTTGAAAACCTCTATCCTACCCCGACCGAGGAGGATATACATCAGATCGCTAAAGAGCTGAAGCTAAAAGTAAAAACCTTCAAGCCGGTCATAACCGAAGGAGGATGGTATTTTATCCAGCTGTCCAACAGGTAAATGAAAACAGTCACAATAAATGGTAGAATGGTGTAAAACATGACTGAAATGGTGATTGAAATGAGAAATAATAAATACTTAGTGATTTATGAGGAGCTTGCCCAAAAAATTCAGGAAGGCAAGTATCCCGCCAGATCCATTCTGCCATCTGAACATGAATTGACGGAGATGTATTCCACTTCAAGGGAAACCATCCGCAAAGCTTTGAATTTGCTTGCACAAAACGGCTTTATCCAGAAAATCCGCGGGAAAGGCTCGATGGTCCTTGATTTGAAAAAGCTTCAGTTCCCCATATCGGGTCTAGTCAGCTTTAAAGAGCTGGCCGGGAAGATGGGTCAGCGTGCCGAAACGGTTGTGGACGAATTTTCACTCATCCAGCCTGACGCAGAAAAGATGAAACACCTCCATATTGATAAAAGTGAAAAGGTATGGAAAGTCTTTCGTGTCCGGAAAATTGAAGATGAGCGGATTATTTTGGACAAAGACTTTTTAGTTGAGAAATATGTCCCTGGCTTGACCAAAGAAATCTGCCAGAGCTCTATTTTTGCCTATATTGAGGGCGAACTCGGAAAAAAAATCAGCTTTGCCAAAAAGGAATTTACAGTGGAAGAACCAACTGCCGAAGATCGCAGGCTCCTTGATATGGAAGGATTCTATGCTATTGTGGTGGTGAAAAATTATATCTACTTCGACGATGCTACCCTTTTCCAATACACAGAGTCCAGACACAGACCGGACAAATTCAGGTTTGTTGACTTTGCAAGAAGAATGGACAGCGGGGTGTTTTAAAGGTGAACATGTATTTTTACGTTTAAGATTGTCCATTCAGGGAAATCTCCTTATGTGAAGATTTTTTCAAAGGAGATGTTATAAATGAGTAAAAAAATTGCATGCTTAATTACCGAGATGTTCGAAGATAGTGAATACACGGAACCTGCCCAAGCATTTAAAGAAGCCGGCCATGAAGTCGTGACAATTGAAAAGGAACAAGGCAAATCCGTTAAAGGAAAACAGGGTGAAGCCACTGTTCAAATAGATCAAAGCATTGATAACGTAAATCCGCAGAACTTTGATGCCCTGTTCCTGCCAGGCGGATTTTCACCGGATCAGCTTCGTGCCGATGACCGTTTTGTTCAATTTACAAAATCCTTCATGGACGAAAAGAAACCAGTATTCGCCATCTGCCACGGACCGCAGCTATTGCTGACAGCTAAAACATTGGAAGGCCGCGACGCAACCGGCTACAAATCCATCCAAGTCGACATGGAATACGCAGGTGCCAAATTCCAGGACTCAGAAGTCGTCGTCTGCCAAAACCAGTTAGTAACAAGCCGCCAGCCAGATGATATTCCGGCATTTACACGTGAATCGCTTAAGTTGTTAGGTTAATAAAATTGACAGCCCTCTGCCTGATTGGCAGGGGGTTTTTAATATTTGATTAATTGATTTTTTAAGGGGATTATCCATTCGCGTTTTGATTTCCTAAAATTCTTGTAAATACCGTGCTGATTGGAGCAGAAGGGACTCGATCCTCGAAAATGCTGACGCATTTTCTTCGTGCGGTGTTCATTCAGGGAAGCTTATTCAATGTCCTGCGGGAGCAGCGGAAAACGAGTCCCTGCAGCGGAAATCAGCACCCTAGGTCACCAGCTGCAAATTATGTCATAGGCATAGTAAAACCATCAAAAAAACAGCCCTCAAAAGGCTGCTTCATAATTACTTATTCTTCCTCAAATTCCCCAACTCTTCAACCAGCGCCTGCATCTCATTTGGGCTAAAAGAATTCTTCTTCATAACAAGATCATAAATATCCTTCAATTCCTCATACATTTCCTCATCAAAGTGGGAAGGCTTTATAGCACCTAAGTTTAAAACCTTCAGCTTTTCCTTAATAGCCTCAATCATAAACTCCACATTCTCAACCGATTTTTCCGACAAATTATTCATTTCGGAGACACCCTCTCTTAGCTATGTATTTGGACGCACACACTTTTCTTATCATCTTTCCACGATATCAACAAATTGTCAATATAAATTAGGCTTGCATGTACCATGGAAATTAGTAGAAAATAAAGGAGAAGTTTGTACAAATCACATAAGATAATACAAGAAAAGGACGAGTCAGGTTTCGTCAGCCGGAAAATAGGGAAAAATTGAACCAAATTTTCATATAATAATTTTGCTAAAGGAGAATAAAATATGGGGAAATCATTGTTTTGGAAAGGTGTACTATTTGGAGCACTTGCAGGCGGTGCGCTAAGCCTTCTTGACAAATCCACAAGGGAAACCGTTCTGAATAATTGCCGGAATACGTCCACCAATGTCGGCTATTACTTAAAACACCCAAGTGAAGCAGTGAATCAGGTAAAGGATGTTTCCAACAAAGTCAAAACAGCTATTGACCAGGTTAGTGAAGACGTAGCTTTTATTACTGGGACAGTAGAAGAAATAAAAGAAATGGCACCGGAAGTAACACAGATTGTCCAGAATACAAAACAGGCCTTTTCAGATATTAAGCTGAAGGGATCAAGCGAACTGCCGGAAAAATCTGCTGACGATTCAGTTCAGATTCCACATTAAAAACAAGTGAGGTGTTGGAATGGGACGAACTTTTTCGGCTCTGATTCCAAACTTATGGAGGAGAGCAGAAGAAGATGACGTGTTTGGACTTGCTGCCCAATTGGCGTATTTCTTTCTTCTCTCTCTTTTTCCACTGTTAATTTTCCTGGTCACACTCGTTCCTTATTTGCCGATCACACAGCAGGATATCTTAAATGTTGTTCGCGACTTTGCACCAGGAGAGACCATGAAGCTCATCGAAACCAATATCTATGAAATTACGCAAAGAAATGGAAAGCTGCTTTCCTTTGGGATCATCGCTACGCTCTGGTCAGCTTCAAATGGAATCAATGCCGTGGTGAAGGCTTTTAATAAGGCGTATGACGTAAAGGAAACCCGTCATTTTATTATTGCACGCGGGATGGCGATATTACTGACGTTTGCGATGATTTTTGTGTTTGTGCTGGCGTTGCTCCTTCCTGTTTTCGGAAGACAGATTGGTTTGTTTTTATCTTCGGAATTTGGTTTATCAGGCCAATTTCTGGCGATATGGAATATGATCCGCTGGTTAGTGAGTCCATTCATCCTATTTGTGGTGTTTACAGGGTTATACTGGATTGCCCCCAATAAAAAATTAAAGTGTATTAGTGTTGTGCCAGGAGCCATTTTTGCAACAGTCGGCTGGGTGCTGTCATCACTTGCCTTTTCATATTATGTCAGCAGCTTCGGCAACTTTTCCGCTACATATGGAAGCATTGGGGCTATTATTGTACTTATGATCTGGTTTTACATATCCGGCATTATCATCATTATTGGCGGGGAAATCAATGCCATCAATTCCAGGATCAATAAAGAGGATTGCTGATGAAAAAGTTACCTTCTTAAAAACATTCTCTCCGTAGCACAATAGTAATGGGGGAAAATGAATTTTCAGGAGGGCATCGATATGACAAAACACACGAAAAAAGATGGCGGCACAAAGCAAAAAGGCAAAAATAAACCTAAACAAAAAACATCCGGATCTGCTAACGGGCAGAACGGCTACCATTAAAAAGAAAAGCGGAAGTGCCTTGCCCACGTAGGACCGCAGACTAATGACGCCACGTCCTGTGGCAACGTCTGCATGACCCCCATCCTGGGGGCCCCAAGCACAAGACGAGCCTCTCGGAAAGGCGTATTTTGCCTTTTTGGGAGGATTGGTTTGTGACCTCGAGGGGGTAGGCTGCTTGCGCCAGACAGAAGAAAAGCCTGGGAAACTGAGTTCCCAGGCTTTTCTTATGATCTCAATAACCTTAGGCTATTTAAAATAACTAAAATGGTAGATCCTTCATGGCCGATTACTCCATAAGGAAGGTCAAGTATTTGCAGGAAGTTGGATGCAATTAAAAACATAATGACTGTTATAGAAAAGATGACATTTTGTTTGATGATGCGATTCATTCGGCTTGAAAGTTCAATGGCTTCTGCAATTTTTGGCAGGTCATTTTTCATTAAGACAACATCAGCTGTTTCGAGCGCTACATCCGTTCCTTCGCCCATGGCAATTCCGACATTTGCCGTTGCAAGGGCAGGGGCATCGTTAATTCCGTCACCGACCATGGCGACATTGCTGTATTTTTCCTTCAGCTTTTTTAAATGCTCCACTTTGTTTTCAGGCAGGCATTCGGCAATATGTTCATTAACATGGCTTTCGCTGGCAATCGCTGCGGCCGTGGTCTGGCTGTCTCCAGTAAGCATAATGGTGTAAATTCCTTGCTGCTTCAATAGGTCAATAGCCTGTTTGGTTTCTTCACGGACAACATCCTTTAGGGAAACAAGGCCGATTACTTCTTCATTTTTCTGTACAAACACAACAGTTTTCCCTTCACTTGCCATGCGATCGGCAGCAGCTTCTGCAAACGCCTTGGCCTCTGCTTTTCCTACAAAAGAGGCTTTGCCGATTTTCCATTCATCCTGATCAACTTTGGCTTTGACTCCAAATCCAGTAACATCTTCAATGCTTTCCGGACGAACAAGGGATTCTGATAGTGTTTCTTTGGCATATTTGACTATGGCATTTGCAAGCGGGTGGTTTGAATGACTCTCAATGGAAGCTACCTTTAGAAGCAGCTCTTCCCTGGAAAGACCATCCTTGACTATTACATCGGTTACTTCCGGTTTTCCTTTTGTCAGTGTGCCGGTTTTATCAAAGGCGATTGCCTTAAGGTGGCTTAAGTTTTCGAGGTGCACGCCTCCTTTAAATAGAATTCCGTGCTTCGCACCATTCGAAATGGCTGATAAAGTCGCCGGCATGATCGATGCAACCAGGGCACAGGGTGAAGCGACGACAAGCAGAATCATTGCCCGATAAAAGGTTTCTGTCCAGCTCCATCCCAAAAGAAAGTGAGGAGCAAACATCATTAAAACGACAACAGCCAAAACCACTTTGACATAGGTTCCTTCAAACTTTTCAATGAAAAGCTGTGAAGGGGATTTCTCACTTTGGGCTGATTGGACCAGCTCAATGATTTTTTGAAAAAGGGTTTCGTTATTTGGTTTTGTTATTTCAACTGTAATCGATCCGTTCAAATTCACAGTACCGGCAAATACCTGGTCATCTGCTCCTTTGGAAACTGGCAGTGATTCACCCGTGATGGCTGCCTCGTCCAATGATGAATGGCCTTTTACAATCGTTCCATCCGATGGAACACGTTCACCTGGTTTCACCAGAATTAAATCCCCAATTTCCAGCTCAGAAACATGCACACGTTCCTCGGACCCGTCTATGATCCTCAAGGCTTCTTCCGGCTGAAGCTCCATGAGGGAAGAAATTTCTTTATGGCTCTTGTTCATGGTGTATGTTTCTAAAGCACCGCTGACCGCAAAGATAAATATCAGGATTGCACCTTCTGTCCAATACCCGATAATGGCTGATCCGATCGCAGCAAAGATCATCAGCATTTCAACATTCAGCTCTTTATTCTCAATGGTCTCTTCGATGCCTTCTTTTGCTTTCGCAAAGCCGCCGATAATGAAAGCCAGCAGGTAAGCGGCAATCGATGCAGCCTCCATATTGCTTCGGTCTAATAACCAGCCTGCCAGAATCAACACACCGCTTAAAAGAGCGGCAATCAGTTCAGCATGTGGTTTGATTTTTTCTAAAAGGTTTTCTTCAGATGCAGTGCTGCTTTTAAGCAATGCCTTTGCCTCCATACTCATCATGTGTCCTCCTAAAATGATTTTAATGTTTTTTCAGTTGTCTTATTGAGAAGAATAATCACATTCAATACCCCTAAAAAACGACGAAAGCTGCCACCAATTAGGTGACAGCGTTAAAATCCAGTCATATCAGGTAATGCAGCTAGCATTATGCAAATATTGTATTCTATTACACTTATTTTACTATATAGCCTATGAAAAGAAAAGTTAAACGGTCTCTATAAAAATTAAATAAATTAATTTTAGCTTATGAATTTTGCACGTCTATTTCCGCTGCGGGAACTTGATTTCCACTCCAATCAACTCAGAGTAATTTAATTTGCATTTAAAAACCCCGCACTAATATTAAACTACTTTACAATGCTTAGAATGACTGGCTCTTTTCCAATACCTGCTGTTTATTCCCAAACAATGTGACTGCGCCAAAGATAATCAAAAGCATGACACTGATAATATTGAAGAAGCTTATGGATTTGAATAATTCAATGAACAGTCCGCCGAAATAGGGGCCAATCAGGCTGCCGAGGCTAAAAGCTACTCCGCATAGCAGGTTGCCGGTTGGCAGCAGGTTTTTTGGCATTAAGTCTGCCATATAGGTGATGCCAAGTGAAAAGGTTGATCCGACGGCCATGCCGGCAATGAATAAGCAAACTGTCAGAGCAAAAACCAATTCTTCGAGCATGCTTGCAGCGACGAAGCTGATAAACCCGATAAAAAGAACACTCATTAACACATTGCGTCTTCCAAATTTATCACTCATGATTCCTAAAGGAAGCTGGAATATGATTCCGCCGATTGCAAATGAAGTCAGCAGCAGGGAAACACTTGAAACTTCCAGCCCGATGCGCAGGCCGTAGATAGGGAAGCTGCCATTCAAGGAGGCTTCAAGAAACCCATAGCCCAACGCAGGCAAGAAGGCAACCCAGCCATATTTTGTGGCTTTTGAAAAACGTTTCATTGTTTCCCTGAATGAGTTGATTTCAATGGACTGTTCAGGGAAGTCATTTTTCAATGTAAATAAGAAAAGCCAGGCAATCAGACATAGCATGGAAGAAAGGACAAACGGCATGGTTTCATTAATTTTGACAAGCGGGGCCATTAATGGCCCTACAGCAAATCCTGCCCCGAAGAAAAGTCCATATAATGATATATTCCGGCCGCGTTTGTTTTCAGGTGAAAAGGACGTGATCCATGTTTGTGTTCCGAAGTGCAGTGCATGGTCTCCAATTCCAATTAACAGCCGGAGAATGAACCAAAACCAAAAGGATTTCCAGAGAGGAAACAGGATGAGAGAAACCACCACTAATAAGCCTCCAAGGACAATAACAGGCTTGTAGCCGTATTTGCGCAATGGATATTCCATAAAAGGAGAGATGAGCAGAATCCCAATGTATAAACCTGTTGCATTCAAACCATTCAAGCTGGAGGAAATGCCGTCATTTTCAAAAATAACCGCAATTAAAGGAAGCAGCATTCCCTGGCTGAAACCTGAAATGGCAACAATGCTGATGAGAATCCAAAAACGCATTGTTTCTTTATTCATATTAAAACCTCATTTTCTGACGTGAAATATAAATGTCTCCTAAATGATGGTATCGGGAATAGGGAATCTTGGCAAGAGAAAGTTGCTGGTCATAATATTTTTGTTTATAGATAAAATAGTGTAATCTCTAATATTAATAAGATAAAAAGGGGCGAATACCATGGAATTTAAAATGAAGGAAGAAGCAGGCTTCTATACCGATTTGCCATTTGGACGCCTGGATGTTGCCGGGGATGAAGAGTATGGCTTCAGACCGTACCAGCTGCTTGTCGCGTCGCTGGCTGTGTGCAGCGGGGGTGTTTTGAGAAAGATCATGAAAAAAATGCGCATGGAATTTGAAGACATCGAAATAAAAACCAATGTGGAAAGAAATCCTGAAGTTGCCGACCGTGTAGAGAAGGTACATATTCATTTCATCATAAAAGGAACTGACTTAAATGAGGCGAAGCTTCACAAAGCATTGGAATTGACTAGAAAGAATTGTTCCATGGTGCGCTCAGTGGAAGATAGCATTGAAATAGAAGAGACATTTGAACTTATTTAAAACGCAAACAAGGAAGAGGATGCCTCTTTCTTTTTTTTATAGTCCAAGCTTTTCATCAGTATCTTTGTGATGGGGGAATGAAAAATAGTATAATAATTCCTATAAAAATAATAAGAATTAAATAATAGAAGTGAGGTGCCCCGCAATGAAATTCCAAGACTTGCATACAGCCGAAGAAAGAATCCAGCTCATGGAAAAACTCTCCGAAACGTTTTTATCAAGAGCTGGCAAAAATGATGAAGAGGGTCTTTTCCCTTATGAAAATATAAAAGAACTCAAAGAATCAGGATATACATCATTAACAGTCCCCAGAAGATATGGAGGAAAGGAAATCTCCCTTTCTGAATTTCTGCGGCTCCAGGAAAAGATTGCTGAAGGAGATGGCTCCACAGCCTTATCCATTGGCTGGCATATGGGCATTATCAAAAGCCTTGGCGAGAAAAACAACTGGGATGAATCCGTATTTAAGGCTTTATGTGAAGAAGTAAAAAAGGGGGCTTTAATGAATAACTGTGCAACAGAACCGCAGACAGGCAGCCCTACAAGGGGAGGAAAGCCAGTTACCTCAGCCAGAAAAGAAGAAGGTTTCTGGATCATTAATGGCCGGAAAAGCTTTACGACCATGGCCCCTGTACTTGATTACTTCAATGTGAGCGCCACGATTGAAGAGAGCGGAGAAATAGGAAACTTCTTAATTCCGAGAAGTTCCAAAGGCTTGGAGATAGAGGAAACATGGGACAGCATTGCCATGAGAGGAACGGGGAGCCATGATCTTCTTTTAAAAAATGTAAGAGTGAAGCAGGACGTGCTAGTCGAGCTGTTTCAGCCCGGCAAAAAGGGAGCGGCTGGCTGGCTTCTCCATATACCGGCCTGTTATCTAGGCATTGGACAGGCGGCTCAAGATTATGCCATTACCTTCGCCAAAAATTATTCCCCGAACAGCATTAGCGGTGCCATCATTGATTTGCCCAACGTTCAGCAAAAAATTGGCGAGATGGAACTTGAACTCATGAGTGCACGCCATTTCCTCTATTCGGTTGCAAGAAAATGGGATGAAGCAAACGATGAAACCAGAAACAGGATGCAGCCTGAATTGGGAGCCGTCAAGCTGGCTGTAACAAATGCGGCCATTACAGTAGTCGATTTAGCCATGCGGGTAGCAGGTGCCCGCAGTTTATCAGCAAAAAATCCTCTGCAGCGCTATTACAGGGATGTGCGTGCCGGTCTGCATAATCCGCCAATGGATGATATGACGATTTTGGCCTTAGCAAAAAAAGCTATAAAGTAACCTGGAAGGCTGCTGTCTTAGCAGTCTTAGTTATTGGGTAAAACTTATATCATTGTAGCCCCAATCGCCTGGTGATTGGGGTATTTTGTTGTCTTCAAGTCTGAATTAGCTTTAAGTTTCGGACAGCACAAGTCGTGATAAAGTCTCCCCGAGTTCGGACAAGAGAAGAGAAAAAACCGTGGATTGGGTCCGAAGCCGCCCTGAGTTCGGACGGAAAAAGATGGAAAACCGTGATTTGTGTCCCCAGAGTTCAAACAGCAAAAGCTAAATTTCTGTTCATTCAGTCCCGATCATTACCTACATCTATAGGGAATTACCATGATTTTACTAAACCAGAGTTTCTGGAATGGGGTTCCCTGCTTTTTAAAATGCCTAAATCCTGCTTCAAGTTTGAATCATTTCGAAATCGGCTAAAGAGAAAGAACGTTTTACATAAACTGACTGCATATAATCACATATGAAGGAATGAGCAGGCAATACTAAAAAATATTAAAACGTAAGGAGAAAAAGATATGACAAATAAAGTTTTCATGGTATTGGCGTTTGCAGGTGTGCCGCTGTCTGTCATCGGTACATTGATGCATTGGTCCAATATTTTGCTGTTTGTGATCTACTGCATCACCATTATTGCATTGGCCAGCTATATGGGAAGGGCCACAGAAAGCCTTGCCATAGTAGCCGGACCCCGAATTGGAGGGTTGCTGAATGCCACCTTTGGAAATGCGGTTGAACTGATCATTTCGATTTTTGCTTTAAAAGCCGGCCTGATTAGTGTTGTTCTTGCATCACTGACAGGATCTGTATTGGGGAATTTACTGTTAGTGGCAGGCCTTTCTTTTTTCATTGGCGGAGTTAAATATAAGACCCAGTCCTTTAATGTCTATGATGCACGTCATAACTCAGGACTCCTGATGTTTGCCGTCATTGTGGCTTTTGTGATTCCTGAAGTTTTTTCAATGACCATGGATGAAGCTGAAACGATTACTTTCAGCATAGGCATCTCAGTCATTTTAATCGCTCTTTACTTAGCAGCTTTGTTTTTCAAACTGGTCACTCACCGGGGTGTCTATCAGTCTAAAGAGGATGACAGAAGTTCTCATGAGGAGGAAACTCCGGAGTGGAGCAAAGGGAAAGCCATTGCTGTACTTGCCATTTCGACCATTGCTGTTGCTTATGTATCAGAGAATCTGGTTCACACCTTCGAAGAAGTTGGAGAAGCGTTTGGCTGGACAGAACTGTTTATTGGGGTGGTCATTGTGGCGATCGTGGGAAATGCCGCTGAGCATGCTTCTGCCATCATTATGGCTTATAAAAATAAAATGGATATAGCTGTTGAAATCGCTGTTGGTTCCACGCTGCAGGTTGCGATGTTTGTAGCACCTGTCCTTGTACTGCTTTCATTGCTGTTCCCGGCTGCAATGCCTCTTGTCTTTACATTGCCTGAGTTAATTGCCATGGTTACAGCGGTGCTGCTTATGATTGTCATTGGCAATGATGGAGAAACCAACTGGTTCGAAGGCGCCACTCTGCTGGCAGCTTACGTTATAATGGGAATCGGATTTTATCTTTTATAGTTATGACCAAACAGAAAACCGGCTCTGAATAAAATCTCAGGGCCGGTTATTTATATGGGTATTTAAGTACTTTTTTAAAGGATTATGTTTTTCAGAGAATGGTTCTGTTCGCTTTCAGTCATTGATCACCAACCTTTACGCTGATTTTTGACCATTAACCTTACTTGCAGATGACTTAACAAAAAAACTATTCTCCTCCTTTTACATAGTAGTGGGGTTGATTTCAACTGCCCTCCTTTTGTTTAGTAAGCCTATTATAATACATTATTAGATATTTGTAAATATTCAGATTTTTACAAAACCATTACAAATGAAATAATTTTGCAGTTGTTTCCTCCTCAAATCCCTCCCTTATTTTTCACGGGACGGATAATATCCACTTTCTCCGAAAAAACTAATATCAACCTAAAAAGATTGTGACTTGAAAGGAGAAAGACATCATGAAAAAATACGTTAGCATTCTTTTTTTAGGTCTTATATTAATGCTGTCATTCCATCCGGCCGCAGAAGCGCAGAAAGGGGCTGAGAAATCGGCAAAACAGCCGCCGAAAGCCATTGCTGTCCCTAATTCGGTGCTGAATGTTACAAAGGAAAATACGTACCCGAATCCGGCTCAGGATATGCCGACACTCCAGCCAAGTGAATTAACCCAGCAGCTCATTGATTCATCCAAGGTTAAAATCGAAAATCCGGATCTCATTCGGATGCTGAATGAAACCTCTGTAAGCAGCACTCCGTTCGCACTTGGATACAGAGCCATCGTATATCTCGGTCAGTGGCCGCTAAATTATGAGTCTGCTGAAACCTCCCCTAATTGGGAATATCAGAGGATTAATACGAATTATTTCGACAACCGCGGCGGCAAGGCCCCTTACCAGATTCATTATGTGCAGGAAGCCCAAAAGGTTGTCCGCGGAGGTCTGACTGCCAAGGTTCCCAATGCAGAGGATGTAAAAAAGATGATGCTTCTCAAGGCCATGGAGAAATCCGGTCTGCCTCTTGCTTTTGAAACGATTGTTGGCGCAGGCACCAAAAAAGATCATATCTATAACATTCCGCCCAAAAGATTAGGGTATCTATACGGCTATGCCCCTGCAATCAACGAAAAGGGGAAAGTAACGTATGGAGAAGTATATTTAATGCTAAAAGGCAGCAAGAAAATGATTGTCATTAAAAATGTCACTTCACAGGGAATAGGTGCCTGGATTCCGATTCAGGATCATGTGACGTTTGGGTTTGTTGTTTCCGAAAGGCCTAGATAATAAGAAAAGCGCAAGCGCCTGCCCACAAAGGAACGCAGACCAAGAACGCCACGTCCTCACAAAAACTAACGTTTTCGGTCGTGCGATGTTTATGCTGACAAAGCCTTCCTTCCTTGTCCTGTGGGCCTCAAGCATAAGACGAAACTCACGGAAAGGCGTTCTTTGCCTTTTCGGAGGAATGGCTTGTGACCTCGAGGGGGGAGGCGCAGGTGCTAGACAGTTATCGACGGTGCAAAGTTTTATGCTTTTTTGTAAGAAAAGCCAGCCTTACATCTAGGCTGGCTTAATCTATTAGATATTGGAGCGTCTTATTTTAAAATCTGTTTCTTTATAGTAGCTGTTCTTTACAAGAACGTTTGGGCCAAGACATCTAACCTCCGCACAATGACAGTTAAGTGAATCAGCGAGTTCTGTTCTGCTCCACTTTTGATAAATGTCCTCAAGCTGATCGGTTTGGATATTTCCCAGCGGCGGTGTATCGCCAAAGTCAGTGACAATGACATCGCCGGTGAAAATATTTATATTCAGCCGTGATCTTCCGTCAGGGTCATTCCGGACTGTTATATTATTTGATGAATGCAGTCTTCTTAAAAGTTCCAGGTCTTCGTTATTGCTGCTGCAGGCATAAAAGGGCAGGGTGCCAAACAGCATCCATGTATTCTCATCACGTATATCCAGCAGATGATGGATGGCCGATCTCATTTCTTCAAGAGTTAAAGTTTCTAATGAAGAGGCGAAGTCTGATGGATACATTGGATGGACCTCATGGCGCTGACAGTTCATTTCTTCTATAATTTGTTTATGAATTTTTTCAAGGTAAGGCAATGTCCGTTTGTTGAGCATTGTTTCAGCAGAGACCATTACTCCCGCTTTCACGAGCTCCCTGCTGTTTTCAATCATCCTGAAAAAGAGCCGCTTACGCTGCTCTATCGTCGGTTTTCGCTCCATCATCGCAAAGCCGCCCTCAATAAAATCCTCCTCAGTTCCCCAGTTATGAGAAATATGAAGGACATCCAAGTATGGAATGATTTCTTCATAACGGGCTAACTCCAGTGTCAGATTAGAATTAATCTGTGTTCTGACCCCTCTATCGTGCGCATAGCGAAGCAGCGGCGCAACATAATTTTTAACCGATTTTTTTGAAAGCATCGGCTCCCCGCCGGTAATGCTCAGTGAGCTTAAATGAGGAATTTCATCCAGCCTCTTAAGCATCAAATCAATGGGCAGGGCATCTGGGTCCCTGGGCTGAAGTGTATAGCCGACAGCGCAGTGTTCACAGCGCATGTTGCATAATACAGTGGTTGTGAATTCAATATTTGAAAGCACCAATTTTCCGTGCTGATCGATATCGGAATACGCTTCCCATGGATCATTTTCCGGTGTGATAGGTGAAAGTTGTGTTTTCATATGTATCTCCTTTTAAATCTAAGTCCTTTGTCATTATTTAATCTTTCAAATTTCTTGTCAATCGATAGTTTGGACTAAAAATGATATAAAAACGTTTAATTTCTCCTCCTGCGGGAATTAACTCAATAACAAACGCGAAACACTTTTTAACTTAAGAGGAGGATTTAACATGGAACAGAATAACACTTATAATACAACAAACACAACAAATGCTTTGAGGTCAGATTATGGACAGGATATGAATTATGACCATGATAACGGACCAAACAGCAAGCTGATGAAAGGGATTGTCATTGGCGGTATTATTGGCGGGGCTTTAGCAATGCTGGATAGTACAACAAGAACAAAAGTAAAAACGAAAGCGATGGATCTAAAGGATTCTTCTGCAAATCTTATTTCAGAAGTGAAAGAAAATCCTGGTGATATAAAGGAAAATATGATTAACCAGTTTAAGAGTGCTTCCAATACTCTTAAAGAGGCCATTAAAGATGCCCAGAGTTTGTACCAGCGTGTCAACGAAGATGTTTTCGGCAACATGGATATGGTAAAAGAAGTGTCTAACGAAGCCATGTCAACAGCAAAGGAAGCGAAAAGCGAACTGGCTGATATCGGGTCAAAAGTAAAGGAAGCAGGTTCAGAATTAATGGAAAGCCCTGTTGAAAACGGTGGAAATTCCACAGGCTCAAACTATCAGGCAGCAAGTTCAGTGAGCAGTTCAAACACCGCTTTTCCGGTAGAGCGTGGCGAAAGTGCAGTCACCTATAGTCCTGAGACTCAAAAGAACAGCAATAACCTTTAATAATAATATAAAATTTCCTCTGCTCTTATATGAGTGGGGGATTTTTTATTGGTTTTGTTTCCTAATGATGGTTGTTTTATATATACACTGAGGGGGTAACCCTTAACTATAGGGTATAGGACATTTTTTGGAGGTTACATTTATGGGTTATAGACGAGGGAAATCATTATCAAAGGATATGGAAAAACAGTCTTACGAAAGAGAAACAGCTGTTGGAACTGCGGGGATGGTAGTCAGTCCTCATTCAGCTGCCACAGATATAGGTGAAAAAATACTGCGGGAGGGCGGCAATGCAGTAGATGCTGCAGCTGCCATCCAATTTGCTTTAAATGTAGTGGAACCAATGATGACAGGCATTGGCGGAAGCGGATTTTTAATGGTTTACGACAATAAAAAGAAAGATGTAAAAATATATGATGGCCACACAAGGGCGCCAAAGGGCGTTCATCCGGAAATGTTCCTCGATGACAATGGGGAAGTAATCGACTTTCGCAAACGCTCCACACATGGAACAGCTGTAGGGATTCCGGGAATATTAAAAGCAATAGATACAGCTCTAAAGGAGCATGGTTCCAAGCCATTGGCCGATTTGATTCAGCCGGCAATAGATGCAGCAGAGAGCGGTGTAAAAGTGAATTGGGTGATGGAAGAGGCACTTCAGAACTTTCATTACAGACTGGGTGAGGAAGCGAAAGCCTTTTATTTTCCGGAAGGCAAATCTCTAAAGGAAGGTGACAGTATAGTCAAAGATCATTTAGCGAAGACATTCCGGATCCTGCAAAAAGAAGGAATATCCTCCTTTTATGAAGGAGAGATAGCTGAAGCCATCGTAGAATCTTTAAATGAAGAGGGCGGCTTTATGACGGTTGAGGACCTAAAGAATTACCGGCTTACCATTGATGAGCCGATATGGGGCCAGTATAAAGGCTATAAGATTGCTTCGTCAGCTCCTCCAAGTGCAGGCGGGGTAACTGTTATCCAAATTCTTAAAATGCTGGAGAAGTTTGATTTGAGCAAATATGAGGCAAAGTCCTGGGAAAAGTACTATCTGATCACTGAAGCCATGCGATTGGCATTTGCGGACAAAGTTGCCTATTCAGGTGATCCTGAATTTTCTGATCTGCCTATTGAAGGCCTGGTTCATGATGATTATATTGCTGAAAGGGTCAAAGCTATTAATTTTAAAAGAAGAAATGATGCAATAGACTTTGGTAACCCATGGAAATATCAAGACGGTGAGCCTAATCAGATTATCAGGCAGCCGGATGATTTAGAGAAAAGTGAAACTACCCATTTCACAGTTGTCGATCAATGGGGAAATATTGCCGCATGTACATCAACTGTTGAGCATCCATTTGGGTCAGGAATTATGGTAAAAGGCTACGGGTTTTTATTAAACAATGAGCTCACAGACCTTGATGCCAACCCTGGCGGAATCAATGAGCCCAAACCGGACAAAAGGCCAGTCAGCTGCAAAAGCCCGACGATTTTATTTAAGGATGACCAGCCGGTTCTAACTCTAGGTTCTCCAGGCGGACCGACCATTATTGGCTCGGTTTTTCAGACGATTGTGAACATCATTGATCATAAAATGAATTTAAAAGAAGCTATTGAAGAACCAAGGATTTTTGCCACCACAGGCCCACTCATTGAATGGGAGCCAGGGATTAGCATGGAGTCCAAAGGAGAATTGGAATCAAGAGGGTTTGAGTTTGGAGATAATCCAAGCAGAATCGGGAATGTTCAGGCCATTCAGATTGACAGAGAGAAAGGCCGTCTATATGGTGCTGCTGATTCCAGCCGTGAAGGAAAGGCAGCCGGAATTACAGAGGAGCAAATAAAAAGCTGATGCTGCTTGGCATCAGCTTTTCTTTGGGTCAATATCTGATAATGTACTCGCAGTGCTGTTTGAGCTGCTCCTTTTAATGACTGACATACTGCCGTCAGTCTCGAATACAACTGCCTCAACATCTTCCATTGAGGAATACCCACTGGAACGAATAGCCTGTATAATTTCTGATTTCAAAACCCTGTTTTTATTTAAGGCTGACTCTATGAATTGTCCTTGATAATATAGCAGGTCAGGACAGGATTTAATGAATTCATTGAATTTAGATGAATGAAGAGAAAGCCAGGCTACTGTATACTGCATGCCAATTAATAGAACATATGCAGTCAGCCCCTCTGCAAGTGAAACCTGTTTGTTAAGGAAAATAGTCGCCAGAGTAGACCCAAGGGCAACTGTTACCACTAAATCAAATGCATTCATTTTTGTTAAGGTCCGTTTTCCTGATATTCTCAGGAACAAAATCAGAAAAATATAGCTCACAGCTCCAATAGAAAGAACTCTCCATAAATCTTGCCAGCTGGAAAAAAGCATGAGTGCCTCCCTTCTTTATGGTTCTTATTCCTTTTATAGGAAGGCAGTAAACGGACGATTAATGATTCTTTTATGTTGCTGGAAGCCAATAGAAGGGCATATTAATTAAAAATACTTATTTGCTGAAATAACTAATTTCATGTAGGATGTAATCGAGACGAAAGGAGAGAACGTTTTGGGCAGTCCGATTCAAGATAAGAATTCACAGGTTACTTTTCTAAAACAGCGCTTAAATATGTTCCTGGATGTACTGGAAGCTATTGAGCCGGAAGACACTGAAATCGAAGACATCGACCGTTTAATTGCTATGATCGATGACCTCGAATCCAAATGCCGTGAATTTAATAACCGCGATTAATACAGGAGCCTGAGGGCTCTTTTTTTTATGGGAATAGCTTTGGAAATTTCCTCTTTCATCCTGTAAACGATTGCAACCTGTGTCTTTAAATACGCATCAGATAGGAGTATAATGGTAGACGATTAATAATCGTAATTTTCATAAAAGATATAAGTTATATAGGGAGTAAAGGGAAGGGGACTAAAGCAATGAATATCGATAAATTTCAGGAAAGCATGTATCAGCTGATTGTTGAGACATCCACTAATCTTCCGCGTGATGTGCGCCGTGCAATCAAATCAGCGAAAGAAAGAGAAAATGCTGGCACTAGAGCAGCGATGAGCTTAGATACCATTACGAATAATATTAAAATGGCTGATGATAATGTGTCGCCAATTTGCCAGGATACCGGATTGCCAACGTTCAAAATCAAGACGCCAGTCGGTGCTAATCAGCTTGTCATGAAGGAAGCGATCAAAAACGCAATCACCCTGGCAACTAAGGACGGAAAGCTTCGCCCGAACTCTGTTGATTCCTTAACTGGCGCCAACAGCGGGGACAACCTTGGCTTTGGGACGCCTGTCATTAAATTTGAACAATGGGAAAAAGATTATATTGATGCCAGGCTGATTCTTAAAGGCGGCGGCTGTGAAAATAAAAATATCCAATATAGCCTTCCCTGCGAACTTGAAGGCCTTGGCCGTGCTGGAAGAGACCTTGATGGAATCCGCAAATGCATCATGCATTCTGTATACCAGGCGCAGGGACAGGGATGCAGCGCCGGCTTTATCGGTGTCGGCATCGGGGGAGACCGCTCTTCAGGCTATGACCTGGCGAAAGAGCAGCTGTTCCGTTCTGTAGATGATGTGAATCCTAATGAAGACCTCCGCAAACTCGAGGATTACGTGATGGAGAATGCAAATGAGTTAGGAATCGGAACAATGGGCTTCGGCGGGGAAACCACCCTTTTAGGCTGTAAAGTCGGTGTTATGAATCGTATTCCTGCAAGCTTCTTCGTATCTGTTGCCTATAATTGCTGGGCGTTCCGCCGCCTTGGCGCAGCAATCAGCATGGAAACAGGCGAAATTAATGAATGGATGTACCAGGAGGGCGAGCATATCGACTTTGGTGCTTCTGAAGCCGAACTGGAGACAGCGGCAACAGCAGAAACAGCAGAGCAAACAAACATCGTGACCTTGCAGGCGCCGATCACTGAAGAACAGATACGCAATCTTAAAGTCGGTGATGTGGTTCAAATCAACGGCATGATGTACACGGGCCGTGACGCCATCCACCACCACTTGATGGACCATGATGCACCAGTTGATCTTAATGGGCAGGTTATTTACCACTGCGGCCCGGTCATGATGAAGGATGAAGACGGCAAGTGGCATGTAAAAGCTGCTGGACCGACTACAAGTATTCGTGAGGAGCCATATCAGGGCGATATCATGAAAAAGTTTGGCATCCGTGCTGTTATCGGTAAAGGCGGAATGGGTCCGAAAACACTGGCAGCACTCCAGGAACATGGCGGCGTTTACTTAAACGCAATCGGCGGAGCGGCACAATATTATGCTGACTGCATCAAGTCGGTTGAAGGCGTGGACCTCATGGAATTCGGTATTCCGGAAGCTATGTGGCACCTGAAGGTTGAAGGCTTTACTGCAGTTGTGACGATGGATTCCCACGGAAACAGTCTTCATAGGGATGTAGATAAATCTTCACTTGAGAAATTGGCTCAATTCGAAGAGCGTGTATTTTAATACGAACGAGAGAGGCTGTTACAGTCTCTCTCTTTTTTGTGCATTTATTGCCAAAAAACCCTGCGAATGTTTTTATTTCATTCACAAACACTAAGAAAAAAATATTGGAGGAGCTCAGATGAAAAAATTAAGTATCTTCCTGAGTGTTTTTATTTTGTTTTTTTCCGGAACAGCTTATGCGAATTATGGCAACTCTCCGGTTCATTGGGGATTCAAAAAAGCAAAAAATGAGGTGCCTGCCGAAGCAGGAAAGCCGCTCGACTCACTGCTTGAAAGACATGGTTCCTATTATAAAGGCGATACAAGCAAAAAAGACATTTATTTAACATTTGATAATGGATACGAAAATGGCTATACAGGGCAAATTCTAGATGTTCTGAAAAAGGAAAACGTTCCTGCTGCCTTTTTTGTAACGGGACATTATTTAAAAAGCGCACCCGATCTTGTAAAGAGGATGGCGGATGAAGGGCATATCATAGGCAATCACTCCTGGCATCATCCTGATATGACAAGAGTGAGCGATGAGAAATTTATTAAAGAGCTTGAAATGGTCCGCGCTGAAAACGAAAAGCTTACAGGTGTTAAGCATATGGCTTATTTGCGGCCGCCTCGCGGCATTTTCAGTGAACGCACTTTGGCTTTAGCGAAAAAAGAAGGCTACACCCATGTTTTCTGGTCATTGGCATTTGTCGACTGGAACACAGACCGGCAGAAGGGCTGGCAGTATTCTTACGACAATATTATGCGCCAGATCCATCCAGGCTGTATCCTTCTATTGCACACTGTTTCAAAAGACAATGCTGATGCTCTCCAAAAGGCCATACAGGATCTGAAAAAACGCGGGTACACCTTTAAGAGCCTTGATGACCTGACATGGGAACAGGCAATTGGGGAGAGGATGCTGTACTGAATTTTTTCAAAGCCCGGTAAATCAACAAGTGACCGATAAATCGGATATTTAACCGATAAACTTCCAAAAGTGACCGATATATTTGAAAACAGGCCGATAAACAGTACAAACTGACCGATAAAAATGGAATTCTGACCGTTATCTAAGGAAAATTTTATTCAGCAAAGACCCGGGGATACCCATTCTTCGGGTTTCTTGCTATTTTTACAGCCTATTTAGTAAAACTTCCTTAAAAAATGCTATAATCGGGGAAAATGATAAAGGACGGATTCTTCTTGGAAAAGATTCAGGTAGAAGGACCTTATAATTTTGATCTGGTACTGGACAGGTTTTCGAATGATCCTCTTAATCAGGTTGATATAGAAAATCGGTCTGTGAAAGTGCCTATGCTGCTCAGCCATCAGCCGGTTGTGGCAGAAGTAAAAGCAATAGGAACGACTGATAAGCCGGAATTTTTTATAACCGGAACGGATGGCCCTCTTAAAGAAAAAGCAGCAGAGCGCTTATCGGAAATTTTTCAATGGCATCTGCCTCTTGAGAGGATTCATAAACATTTTCAAAACACGGAATTACAGCCAATATTCGATGCTCATTATGGAACTCCAATTGTTCTGGACTTTGATCCGTATAGCTGTATATTAAAATGCATTATTCACCAGCAGCTTAATCTTGCTTTTGCACACACATTAACAGAACGGTTTGTAAAAGCATTTGGGTTCGAAAGGGATGGAGTGTGGTTTTATCCGCTTCCTGAAAAAGTGGCAGAACTTAAGGTGGAAGACCTGAGGGAGCTGCAGTTCAGCGGTCGGAAGGCTGAATATGTAATTGGCATCGCAAAAGAAACGGCCTCGGGAAAATTAAACTTTGACGAGCTTAAAAGCCTTTCAGATGAAGAAATATATGATAAACTTATCAAATTGCGTGGTGTTGGACCCTGGACTGTTCAGAATTTCCTAATGTTCGGACTTGGCCGGCCAAATCTTTTTCCAGCTGCAGACATTGGCATCCAGAATGCCTTAAAAAAACTATATAAATTGGAAGCGAAACCGACTCTTGAGGAAATGGAGACATTCTCGAAGAGCTGGAATCCCTATTTGAGCTATGCTTCTCTTTATTTGTGGAGGAGTATC
Organism: Cytobacillus sp. BC1816; assembly: GCF_051353635.1. Taxonomy (NCBI): domain Bacteria; kingdom Bacillati; phylum Bacillota; class Bacilli; order Caryophanales; family Bacillaceae; genus Cytobacillus; species Cytobacillus sp. BC1816. Next base: position 1,077,163 of record NZ_CP195611.1, read on the forward strand.
GAGTAATTTGGAGTGATGAAGTACCATGAAACAAGAACAAACAGCTAAATTAAAACTAAAGCAAACGTTCCCGCTGACAATCAAAAGGCTTGGCATCAACGGGGAAGGTGTCGGTTATTTTAAAAGGCAGGTCGTATTTGTTCCAGGAGCACTGCCTGGCGAGGAAATCACAGCAGAAGCAACAAAGGTGAATCCAAAGTTTGCTGAGGCCAAAATAAAGAAAATCCGTAAGAAATCGGAGTTCCGTGTCCAGCCGCCATGCCCGGTATATCATGAGTGCGGAGGCTGCCAGCTGCAGCATCTCCGCTATGATCAGCAGCTGAAGGAGAAACGGGATATCATCATCCAAGCTTTAGAACGTCATACTAAGCTGAATCCTGAGAAGCTTGATATTAAAGAAACCATTGGAATGGATGATCCTTGGAGCTACAGAAACAAAAGCCAGTTCCAGGTTGGCCAAAAAGACGGAAAGGTGCTTGCCGGATTATATGGCATGAATTCGCACCGCCTGATAAATATTGAGCACTGTGCAGTACAGCACCCGCAAACAACAAAGGCGACTGAAACAGTGAAACGTATTCTCCAGGATTTGAGAATCCCAATCTATAATGAAAGAAGCCGAAAAGGCATCGTAAGAACAATAGTTGCCAGGGTGGGAATCCGGACAGGAGAGCTTCAGATTGTACTGATCACAACTCAAAAAGAGCTTCCAAAGAAAGAGATCATTATAGAAAAAATCAAAACTGAGCTTCCTGAAGTAAAATCAATCATCCAAAATGTGAATGGTGAAAAAAACTCCCTTATTTTTGGACAGGAAACCCTGAATCTGGACGGAAGCGACTTTATCCAGGAAACACTCGGAGATTTGCAGTTTGAACTATCTGCACGGACATTTTTCCAGCTGAACCCTGAACAAACCGTTAAGCTTTATAATGAAGTCAAAAGAGCAGCGGCTTTAACCGGCAAAGAAAAAGTAGCTGACGCATACTGCGGCGTCGGAACGATCGGATTATGGGTAGCAGATCAGGCAGCGGAAATCCGCGGCATGGATATCATCAGGGAATCGATTGAGGATGCAAAGAAAAATGCTGCCCGCCATGGAATTAAACATGCCCAATACGTTGTCGGCAAAGCAGAGGAATGGCTTCCTAAATGGACAAAAGATGGATGGCGTCCGGATGTTATTATCGTCGATCCGCCAAGAACAGGACTTGATCAACAGCTGTTAAAAACGATTTTAAAAGTCCAGCCGAAGAAAGTGGTTTATGTCTCATGTAACCCATCAACATTGGCAAAGGATATTTCGGTCCTGAGCCCCAAATATAAAGTAAATGGTATACAGCCTGTGGATATGTTCCCGCAGACCGCGCACGTGGAGAGTGTGACACAACTAGTTTTAAGATAACCCAAACATAAGCTTTGCTAAATACACCCTGATTTCGTAAAAAATATTTTTGCGGTTTTGGGGTCTTTTTTCTGTTAACCCCTGCAGTTTTTTAGGATGTTTTGCAAAGCTTTATTTTTTGCTCAGTAAGTGGAATACTGTTTAATATGATGGATGTCAGCTGGAGATATTTTGGCTGTACAAAAATTGTACAGTTAAAAATTACATTTCCAATCAGTTTGATAAAAAGTGCTTATGCATGGTATAAGTGTAAAAGAAGCAGGGTTACGCTGCTTTTTAATTTTGGGATATGGAGTTAGAATGGTATCCCTTAATGAGAGGATTGGAACGAAAAGATGAAAGAAAATTTTTGGCGTGAGTTACCACGGCCATTTTTTATACTGGCACCAATGGAAGAGGTGACGGATGTTGTTTTTCGCCATGTGGTGAGTGAAGCAGCCAGACCTGATGTGTTTTTTACTGAGTTTACAAACTCAGATAGCTATTGTCACCCTGAGGGGATCAATAGTGTGCGTGGGCGTTTGACTTTTACAGAGGATGAACAGCCAATTGTAGCCCATATATGGGGGGATAAACCTGAATACTTCCGGCAAATGAGTATTGGGATGGCGGAACTGGGCTTTAAGGGATTGGATATCAATATGGGCTGTCCTGTACCCAATGTGGCACAGCATGGGAAGGGAAGCGGCCTGATCCGTCGCCCGGAAGTTGCAGCTGACTTGATCCAGGCAGCCAAAGCAGGAGGTTTGCCGGTAAGTGTAAAGACAAGGCTTGGCTTTACGGAAGTAGACGAATGGAAGGTCTGGCTGAAACACATTTTGGAACAAGACATTGCTAATCTTTCCATCCATCTGCGTACAAGGGACGAAATGAGCAAAGTGCCTGCGCATTGGGAGCTGATCCCGGAGATTAAGAAACTTCGCGACCAGGTGGCACCGGATACCCTTTTGACAATCAATGGAGATATTCCTGACCGTCAGACGGGCATGGAGCTGGCCCAGAAATACGGTATTGATGGAGTTATGATTGGGCGCGGAATATTCCATAATCCATTTGCCTTTGAAAAGGAGAAGAAAGATCATAGCAGTGAGGAATTGCTTGATCTCTTAAGGTTGCATATGGATCTCCATGATCAATATTCGCATTTAGAGCTGCGGCCGTTCACGGCTCTTCATCGCTTTTTCAAGATCTATGTCAAAGGATTTCCAGGGGCAAGTGCACTAAGAAATCAATTGATGAACACTAGGTCAACGGATGAAGTGCGTGAATTGCTTGATGCCTTTGCGTCAAAGAATCTTGAATAAAATAATTGATTTCTAAAGGGGGATGGGCAAGCGGTCCATCCTCCTTTTTTTAAATAAATTCACAAGGTTTGTTGCTTTTTGTATTATATTTACTGAGTTGATTGTAGCGGAAGGTGCGAGATCCTCGAAAATGCATACGCATTTTCTTCGTGCGGTGTTTACTCAAGGGAGCTTATTCAATGTCCTGCGGTTCGCTGAGCAGCCTGGAGCGGAAATCAACGGACAACAATGATAAGCGAAAAACAACAATTTATACGAAAAGAGCCTAAATTTTAAACTTGAGGGATGAGGATGAAAGCTTTATTATTATGCACATTCATGCTATTTTCTTTTGCAATGATAGCAGGCTGTCAATCAGCTCCTGCTGAAAAAATGGTTCTTTTAGATGAAAAAATCAATGAAATTAAAGTTTCAAAATCAGAGGGGGTTGGGGAAATTAACGAAGATACGTTTCTTTCCTTCAATGACAGAAAATCCATCGCTGCATTTGAAGAAGCAATAACTACAGCTGTAAAACAGCCAGGGAATGCAGATATTAGTAAACCTGAATATGATATCGCGGTTGAATACAAAGGAGATCTTCCTTCACACGGGATTCATTTATGGCTTGGAGAGGAGAATAAAAAAAGCGCCTTCATGTATATTACAGATGAATCGGTTTACCTGACCTCTCCAGAAGTGACGATAAAACTAAGAAGCCTAATTCTCTCCCAATAACTGCAGCGATTGGCCATTTCATTTGCCTATGGAATTAAATTCCGTATGGTTAATTCACTTGGAAAAGGGGTATGGATCAGTAACCCAAAAGGAGGTGGCCAAGAATGGAAGTAGAAGTTTTATGTAATGTAGAGAATTGCAAGTATTGGGCTGAAGGTGATAAATGTGTAGCCGACTCTATTTATGTGATTGGCCAGAATGGCCGGGAAGCTGATGGTGTTGAGGAAACAGCCTGTAAAACGTTTGAGCATAGTGAATAAGAGTGAGAGGGCCTGACTGCTGGCGTATTTAAAGAACCCGGCGTCAGGTTTTTTTTACATACAAAAGAGAAGATTATTAAGCCCGCTAAGTTTCTCCGGAAAGGGTATAATAAATGAAAATGACAATAAATCCATGCAGACAGGAAGGAGATAGAATGACGACTAGTAATGAAACCGGATGGAATTTTGATAATAGCTATGCACGGCTTTCTCAGACATTCTTTTCAAAAGTAAAGCCAAACCCTGTACCATCCCCTGAAATGGTGATCCTTAACGAGCCGCTGGCGAAATCTTTAGGATTAAATATTGATGCATTGACAAGTGAAACAGGCATTGAGGTACTTTCAGGCTGTAAAGTTCCAAAAGAAGCTGAACCACTTGCTCAGGCTTATGCAGGGCATCAGTTTGGACACTTTAATATGCTTGGAGATGGCCGGGCGATGCTGATCGGCGAGCAGATAACCCCTGAGGATAAACGGGTTGACATTCAGCTGAAGGGCTCCGGCAGAACTCCGTTTTCACGCGGTGGAGATGGGCGGGCGGCTCTAGGCCCGATGCTCCGGGAATTTATCATCAGTGAAGCCATGTATGCTCTGGGAATTCCGACTACCCGCAGTCTGGCAGTTGTAACAACAGGTGAAGCGATTATCCGCGAAACCGAGCTTCCAGGTGCTATCCTGACAAGAGTGGCTGATAGCCATATACGGGTGGGCACTTTTCAATTTGCGGCAAACTGGAGGCCAGTTGAAGAGCTTAAATCCCTGGCAGATTACACGATTCAGCGCCACTATCCAGAAACCAGAGATGATGAAAATCCTTACCTGGGACTCTTGCAGAACGTGATCCAGCGCCAGGCTGCACTCATTGCAAAATGGCAGCTGACAGGTTTTATCCATGGAGTCATGAACACCGACAACATGGCCATTAGCGGAGAAACTATTGATTATGGTCCGTGCGCTTTTATGGATAAGTATGACTTGGCAACCGTATTCAGTTCCATTGACAGAGAAGGCCGCTATGCTTATGGAAATCAGCCTTATATAGGCGGATGGAATCTGGCAAGGTTTGCTGAAACCCTCTTGCCCCTGCTGCATGAAAATGAGGAAGAGGCTGTAAATTTAGCCCAGGATGCAATTTCCGAATACAATAAAATATATCAAAATCATTGGCTTGAAGGAATGCGGGCAAAGCTCGGATTTTTTAATGAAGAAGAACAAGATGAAGCCCTATTTACCAGCCTTCTAAAGATGATGCAGAAGTCAGGAGCAGATTATACAAACACCTTCCGTTCATTAACTTTAGGCAAGCTTGAGGAAACTTCAATATTTGATGATCAAGAATTTGCAAACTGGCATGGACAATGGCAGGAAAGGCTGGGCAGGCAGAAGGAATCGAAAGAAGCTGTGAATGAATTAATGAGGAAGAGTAACCCTTCCGTCATCCCCAGAAATCACAGAGTTGAGGAAGCTCTGAGTGCAGCTGTTAACAAAGGGGATTACAGCGTGATGAAAAAGCTTCTTGCAGCACTGAAGGATCCTTATGCCTATACAATAGAACAGGAAGAATACTGCAAGCTGCCAGGGCCATCCGGCATGCCTTATCGAACGTTTTGCGGAACATAATAGGAAGAAATGACCAATAAATAGGCAAAGCCTGGCCCCAGTATCGGGTCAGGCATTTTTTTTAGCAAGAATTTTCCTTTTAGAAAAGAATTCTTTTCTATGATTAAAAAGGGGGGAATTTCCATATTGGACCAAATATGAGTGATCACGATCAAAATAAGGGATTTGAAAAGTGCGGTGAATTTTCACACTGAGGTTTTAGGCTTCAAAGTATAAAAACATTATGGAGATAAAATTGTCAGTCTCGTACATAATGATGTACAGGTTGTTCTGGAGCGCAGATGAAAAAATGGGCTCCAATGTATTGCCTGGGATACTTTCAAAGGATATCGAAAGTGATTTAGCAGAATAAGAGAAGCTGGTGTGAAAATGCTTTTTGAAAATCCTTTTTGAAAATCCTCAGCCATGTCCTCCAGGCCGTTACTTCATTATTGAGGATCCTTCTGGTAATCAGATTGTTGAGTTCCCTAATTTTTAAGGAAGAGTCATAATGGGCAGGAGAGGTTAGTGCTTATTGTTGACATCAGGAAATCACAGTGTTACTTTTGAACAAGAACATACATTCGATTTGGTGATTGCCTTGAATACACAAATTAAAGAAATTATTTCAAAAAGCATCTTAACACCTGCAAAAGGTGCGATAGACAACTTTACTCATTCATTGAACCCCTATGCGGGCTGTGCCTTTGGCTGCAAATATTGCTACGTAAGGGAGCTGCCTGTTTCCATTTTTCGTGAAGAGGAATGGGGTGCGTGGATTGATATAAAATCAAATGCGGCCGAGCTTTTGGAGAAAGAATTGGCTAAAGCTAAAAAAAGGGGAAAAGTTGCTATATTTATGTCCTCTTCCACTGACCCTTACCAGCCGATTGAATATACCTCAAAACTGACAAGAAGTTTATTGGAAGTTATGCTTGAAAATCAGCCTGACTTTTTACATGTACAAACCCGTTCGCCATTGGTGAAGCGGGATATCGATTTATTTCAGCAATTCGGAGATAGTATCAGAATTTCCATGACAATCGAGACAGACAAAGAAGAAGTCAGAAAGGCATTTGCACCAGCGGCTCCTCCCATTCCGGCAAGAATGGCTGCACTAAAAGACATAAAAGATGCAGGAATTGTAACTCAAGCAACATTAGCCCCATTACTGCCATGTTCAAGAGAATTTCCTTCAAAGCTTAAGTCTATTGCAAACCGAGTTACAATTGACGATTTTTGGATGGGAGATGGAAGCGGTGGACGAAGGACCGAGAGACTTGGAATCCGAAAGATTTTTGATGAGCTTGGTTTGGGGAAATGGTATAATCCATCTGCATATAAAGTGGTTCTTAAAATGCTGGACCGGGAGTTTCAAGATGCACCCATTCAATTAGGTGTATCCAAGGCTGGCTTCAGCCCTTATGGCAAATAGCTGACTATAAAATATATGAGGTATTTTTAATGGATCTGTTACGTTCACAATATGTAAGAGGTATTAGCCTTAAAAGAGAAGAAATTCCTTCCTTCAATCAGTATCCCTTCAGCCTTCCCAGCTTGAAAACCATGGATGAGGTGCCTTTCCACCCGAAAGTAACCTTTCTGATTGGAGAGAATGGAATGGGAAAGTCGACACTGCTGGAGGCAGTAGCGGTTGCACTAGGATTTAATGCAGAAGGCGGATCTTTCAATTTTAACTTTTCAACATTCGATTCGCATTCTGTGCTGGGAGATTATCTCAAGGTGATAAAAGGCATAGACAGGCCGTCTGATGGCTTTTTCCTAAGGGCAGAGAGTTTCTATAATGTCGCTTCCAATATTGAAGAAATGGATCGGGAAGGTGGCGCACCAAAAGTAATCGACTCCTTTGGAGGCCGTTCTTTACATGAGCAATCTCATGGAGAAGCGTTTTTCTCCACGTTTCTTCACCGGTTTCGCGGTAATGGGATCTACATCCTGGACGAGCCGGAGGCGGCACTTTCTCCTTTGCGGCAAATGTCAATGCTGACAAGAATTCATGATTTGGTCAGGGAACACTCACAATTTATTATCGCCACACACTCTCCGATCATTATGGCCTATCCGGATGCAGCAATATATGAATTCAGCGAGGAAGGCATTTCAGAAAAGAAGCTGGAGGAAACGAATCATTACCGCATCATGAAACAATTCTTTGACGATAAAAAAAGAATGCTTCACCATTTGCTGGATGAATAAGAAAAATGGAGGCCGCATGCCTCCATTTTTATCTATGTATCTTATTTACTTTCGTGGCTGAACATCCAGTTAATACCGAATTTATCGGTTAACTGGCCAAAGCTCTTACTCCAGAATGTCTCCTGCAGCTCCATGGTTACTGTGCCGCCATCCTGCAGATTGTTAAAATACTTTCTCAGGTTATCCAGGTTATTAATGACAACTGCGAGATTAATGTTATTTCCTACTGTAAATGGCATACCGGGAAAAGTATCTGAAAACATAACATTACTGCCGCAAATGTTAAGGCTTGAATGCATGACCAAATTCTTTGCTTCCTCCGGAAGAGGATATTCAGGACTTTGCGGAGCATCACCAAAAGTTGTAATCTCAGGCATTTCCAGTTCAAAGGCCTTTACATAAAATTCAATTGCTTCGCGTGTATTTCCCTCGAAATTAAGATAGGCATTAACAGCCATCCCTTTCACTCCTTCCTAATACAATTCCATTATAGACAAAATATTCTAAATTTAATATAGTTCAAAAGTCAAAAAGTGAAAATCAGAACAATTTTTATAATTCCTGAAGTGCTTGATCTATATTATTGAAGCCTCTTCGGTCATTGCTATCAGGTTCATCTGATTCAATTGTCCACTCATTTTTTGCAGGAGATAATCCTCCACTATCATCTTTAATGAATGGACTATGTACGTGATACGTTTTCCCTGCTTTTTTCACCGTGTATCCTATATAGCATTGATGGTCCTGGCCTTCTTCCTCGAAAATACCAATATCGTCGATTCCATATTTGTCTAAATAGGAATGGAATGGCTCCTGCAATGCACTTATAACTTGCTCTCTTGGTAAAAACTCCATGACGATTGCTCCCTTCCAATGATCTATCCCTTAATATGGCTTTTTTTGGAGGGATTAAACATGGAACTGTGAAAAGAGTACCCCCATTAGCGAGGTACTCTGCTCTTTAACTTAAATCTAACTTTTCCGAGAAGCTCCATAAGTTCTTCATATTCTTCCAGCTCAATGCTGCAAGCCTGAATGGCTTCTCCGACATTTTGGGTGATAACCTCCTTTTCCCTGCGTGCTTTTTCCTCAAGGAAAATATACACCTTGCGTTCATCAGCTTTGGAACGCTCTTTTCGAAGCCATCCATTAGAAATCATTCTGGAAATCATAGGGGTAAGTGTCCCCGTGCCAAGATTTAGTCTTTCTCCAAGCTCCTTTGCTGTCACGCCATCCTTTTCCCAAAGTGCCAGAAGTACCAGATATTGCGGATAGGTTAAGCCAAATGGCTGAAGGGCACTTGTATACAGTTTTGTAAATTCTCCTGCTGTTTCATAAACGGCAAAGCATAGCTGTTTATCCAGTGTAAAAAAGTCTTTCACATAATCACCTGATTCTAATCTAGCATTACAATAATTTCGTCAAATCATCCTCGATTTTTCCTGGTTCAGTTGTAGGTGCATACCGTTCTACAACCTGGCCATTCCGGTCCACAAGGAATTTAGTAAAGTTCCACTTAATGTTTTTAGACAGAATTCCCTTTTTCTGTTCTTTTAGGTAAGTAAATAATGGATCAGTATTGTCACCATTTACATCAATTTTAGCGAAGATCGGAAAGGATACACCGTAATTAAGCTGGCAGAACTCAGTTGTTTCCTCAATATTATCGAATTCCTGGTTATTGAACTGATCACAAGGAAAACCAAGAATTTCAACGCCGCTGTCTTTATACTTTTCATAAAGCTCCTGCAGTCCTTTGAATTGGGGCGTTAATCCGCATTTGCTGGCTGTGTTTACTATAATCAGAGGTTTGCCTTCATAATCTTTCAAAGATTTCAATTCACCATTTGTTTTTTTGACTTCAAAATCATAAACCGTTGTCATTAAGGATACCTCCTACTTTTAATCGTGTACGATTTAATCTTAAACGATCTAAAATCCTTTTGCAAACAAATCAGCTTTTTATGAAACTACCATTAAGTTTATACGTAGAAAAGATAGGTTTCCAATTCATTTATAAAGGGTGATCATGATGATGGACGAATTGCGGGAAGCGATTGAGAAACTCCCGGAGAGGGGAGCGAAGAGCTATTTATTCCACATATTGCTTCGGGTCCACTTATTGAAAAACAGCGCTGATTCTCAGGAAGAAATCATTGAACTGCTTAATGATATTCAAAAAAGGATACTCTTTTATTCTCAAGAAAGAAAATTGGAGCGGGAATATGAAACTTACCACATTGTGTGCGGAGAATCACCGGCAGGCGCTTTAAAGGTTGGACTCAGTAAAGAAAATAAGGTCATTGGCTATCCTGATTTTTTTAGTAACGGACCTCTCTGGAAGCTGCATGAAGAAGAGGGCAGAAAAAAGAGATTAGAATGGCTGATGGATCACATTAATATGCATGAAGATTACCTGGAAATGAGATATGAAAGAAAAATAGCTAAAGCACTTGAAGAGATAGATTCTATTCCAGCGGGAAAACCGATCGTTATCTGGACAGCTGACAATGCAGATGAACAAACTGGTTTGCGGTATTTCCTTCACTTATTAAGAAACAAAGAAAATATTGTGCGTGTTATTAATACTGCTCGGTCATATAAGAAGCTTTTCCCAGCGAAAGAGCATCAATGCATTTTAAGGCACTCAGGTGAGGCAACTCCGGAGAAGCTGAAGGTTATACTGGAAAAACACATAGGTAGCCCTTTATTTGCAGAAGAAAGAAATTGTTTTGTATCTGATTGGCAGGCACTCTCCAAAACGAGGGAAGTATTGCGTATATGGGAAGATAATGAAATACATAGTGTACCAGAGAGTTATTTTGATGAATATATCATCGAGTCAGCTAAAAGGCTCCATAAAAGTAATAAAGGTTTTATAAAATCAGCCAGATTAATTGGTGAAGTGATTGGACACCTTAATGAGCCTATTGGTGATGGCTTTATTGAGTATAGAGTAAGATCCTTAATTTATAACGGAATATTTGCCATAAAAGGAATCCCGAAAAGTATGAGGCATTATAGTATTAAGCTGAAAGAATTATAGACGAATCTGATTTTTCCCTGAAATCAATAATTCCAGACAAAAGTGGAGCCTGTCCCATCCTGTGTGGACACTGCAACAGTGCAGTAGTTGAGGGCCAACTGCTGGAATTTCATGCAGGCATCAATTATTCTTAATAAAAGAAACGAATAGAAGAGGGATTTATCTTGAAAAAGATTTACAGTGATATTATTCAATTCCGCGGAACCCACTTTGATTTTGGTTTCATGCAGGGAGAACTTATAAAGGATTCTCTTTCTGTGAAAAATCGGGAGGATCAATGGAAGGTAAGAAAGTCGCGATTTTTAATTAATGAAGCAGAAGTGAAAAAAGCGATTACGAGGTTTGCCCCTGGTATTTGGGATGAACTGCTTGGGATACGGGAAGCATTGCAATGGCCGATGGAGCGGGTTTTGAAGGAGTTTGGCGGCTATCGCCTTGATTATGTCCGCTCGGGCTGTTCCATCCTTACAGGGGCTGATTTCCTGGTCCGCAATTATGATTACCATCCGAAAACTTATGAAGGGCGCTATACCCTTTATCAGCCAACAGATCAGGGATATGCGATGATTGGCCCAAGCCAGAGGGTGACCGGCCGGATGGATGGCATGAACGAAAAAGGACTTGTGATTGGATATAATTTTATGAACCGGAAAAAGCCTGCTGATGGCTTTATTTGCTGTATGATCGGCCGCCTGATTTTGGAGGCATGTGCAAATGTGGAAGAAGCGGTTGGGATGCTGAAGGAAATACCGCACCGCCATTCTTTTACATATGTGGTGTATGACAAAAGCGGAGGGACTTATGCAGTGGAAACATCACCGAGAGGTGTACAGGTCCGTCAGACAACTGCCTGTACAAACCATTTTGAAATCATGAAGGATGAAAATCGCAATCATCTAGCTGACAGCATGCGCAGGCTGGATGTCATGAAAAGCCGTCAGGGTGAGCAATTAGATGCACATGATGCTTTCCGTCTCTTGAATGATAGCGATAAAGGCGTTTTCTCGGATCTTTATGGAAGCTGGGCAGGGACGATTCATACATCAGCCTATCTGCCGGGGGAGATGAAAGCCTGGTTTGCGCTCGGCGGCGATAGAGAGCCAGTAATTTTTGATTTTGGGCATTGGCTCGATGGCCAGGATATTGAAATGAATAGAATCACTGGTGAAGTTGATACAGACATTCCTTTTTTGCATATGGATGAACAGGCGAATTGGTTCAAGAAAGGATGAAACGGAGAGGTGCGTTCTCCGTTTTTTCCTTATTTGAAAAAATATAGTCATCATTTGGACAAACCATCACATACTTTCATCACTTCATGTTATGGTACACTTTATATATGAATTGGAAGTAAACTGAGGTGCATACGAGTGAAAACAGTATTGGTCATAGGCGGCGGTGTAACAGGATTGTCCGCAATGTATGAACTGAATAAGTGGAAAAAAGAAAATGATCAGGATATAAGGCTTGTGCTGGCAGAATCAGCAGAACAGCTCGGCGGAAAAATCCGCACAGTCAGAGATGGCGGATTTGTAATCGAGGCGGGAGCTGATTCGATTGTTGCCCGCAAAGCGAATGCGATGAATTTTATCCAGGAGCTGGGGCTGGAAGAAGACGTTGTCTACAATGCTGCGGGGCGATCTTATATATACAGTGATGGAGAGCTGAAGCTGATACCAGCAGATTCTGTGTTTGGGATACCGGCCAGTGTTGAATCACTTGCCAAATCTGCTCTTGTTTCAGCAGAAGGGAAGGTTGAAGCCCTAAAAGATTTTTATATGAAAAATGATAGCTTTACAAAAAACGATTCCATCGGCGATTTCCTGGAGCATTTCTTCGGAAAAGAACTAGTGGAAAAACAAATTGCGCCAGTTCTTTCGGGGGTATATTCCGGGAAACTCAGTGACTTGACCATTGCTTCGACTCTTCCGCAGGTGTTTGATTATAAAGAAAAATACGGCAGCATTATTAAAGGTTTTGAAGAAAATAAAAAGGTGTTCCAGGGCGGAGGGGGAAAAAAATTCCTTTCCTTTAAAAAAGGTCTTGATGCCTTAATAGATGCTTATGAAGAAAAATTGGATGAAACCGAAATATTTAAAAACACGAAGGCAGTTAAAATAGAGAGAAGTGATCGCAAATATATAGTCGATTTCTCGAATGGCGAAAGCCTGGAGGCCGATCATCTGGTGCTAAGCATTCCGCATAATGCCGCTGCGGCGCTGTTCGATCATGAGGAGCTGGTAGCGGAATTCGAACTTTTGAAGAACAGTTCCTTAATCTCTATCTATCTTGCTTATGATATTCCAGACAGTGAGCTGCCTGAAGACGGGACAGGCTTCATAACTGCAAATACGGATGAATTGACCTGCAATGCCTGTACATGGACAAGCCGCAAATGGAGGCATACCTCAGAAAGCGGCAATCTGCTTGTTCGATTATTTTATAAAAGCAGCCATCCGGCCTTTGCATCTCTAAAGGAAATGAACGAAGAAGATTTGCTGCAGCCGGCTTTGGCTGATATTGAAAAAAGCCTTGGCATCACATCTGTTCCCACTGCAAGTGAAGTGACGAAGTGGACTGAAAAAATGCCAAACTATCTGCTATCCCATCCGCAGACAGTAGCAGCAATTGAAAACAGACTGGACCAGGAATACCCTGGAATATGGCTTGCAGGCTGCTCCTATTATGGTGTAGGAATACCAGATTGTATTGAAAATGGGGCAGAAACTGCCAGGAAAATAATTGATCGTATATAACTAAAATCCCCTTCTGTTAAAAGATGGGGATTTTTTTGCTTATATGATTTTTGTATGGTCCTTAGGACTTTCAATCCTCATTTGCTCCAGTTCGAGCTTCATTTTTTCTGTTTCAAGCAAATAGTTTTCCTGTTTCAGCTTTTCCAGGGTAATTTCATCTTTTATCATATTGTGTTTAATTTTTGCCAGTCTTTGTGTATGAAAAGTCAGGATGGCGATGATGGGAATAGAGAAAGTCATCACTACAGCAATTGTTCCTGTCAAATTCCTTGCACCTCACATTTAATTGAATTAGAAAATTTTGTATAATTTATATTTGTATAAATTATAGCAAATGACAAGTAAGATAGAAACGTGAAAATAATCTGGTGGTGAAGAAATGGCTGGAATTACTATAAAAAGAGTATACGACCCCTATGAAGAGGCTGATGGATACCGGGTATTAGTGGATCGGCTGTGGCCGAGGGGAATTAAAAAAGAAGATGCACATTTATCAGCCTGGGAAAAAGAAGTTGCACCAAGCAGCGAGCTTAGAAAATCTTTTAATCATAAACCTGAACTTTTCGGTATTTTTCGGGAAAAGTATCTCATTGAGCTGCGCACACAGACAGACAAGATTCACAAGATGGAAGAACTGTACGAGATATCTAAGAAGCAAAAACTTACACTACTATATGCTGCAAAAGATACAGTAAATAACCATGCAATTATATTATTGGAAGAATTATTAAGGAAGGAGAAATAGAAGCTGAATTTTATAGGAAGGAAAAAAATTAAAAATAGGTAGAAATATTTTAATTTTATGTAAAGATTCTGAAAGTTTAGTGTTTTCTTTTTTCCTATACTTAATGTTAAAAGAAGTGAGGGAGAAGGAAATGATTGATTTACTCCTGATTCATGGAACTGTCATTACTATGGATCAAAACAGGCGAATCATCACCGATGGAGCTGTCGCTATAAATGGAAGCAGGATCCTGGATGTGGATATGAGTGAGAAACTATTGGAAAAATATGAGGCGAAAGAAGTGATAGATTGCAGCCATCATTGTATCCTGCCTGGATTAATAGATGTACATGGACATGGCGGCCATTCGATGTTTAAGACCATTGCAATGGAAAGCTTGGATTTTTGGATGCCTATTATGACGAATACGTATAAGCATTTTGTTACAGACGAATTCTGGTATTTTGAAGGGAAGCTTTCTGCACTTGAGCGGCTGAAGGCGGGCATAACAACTGGTGTATCTGTTCTTGGTTCAATGCCAAGGTCAGATGATCCAGTTTTTGCCATCAATCATGCAAAAGCCTATGCAGAAACTGGTGTCAGGGAGGTTGTTTGCACCGGTCCCTGCAATCCTCCATGGCCTCATTCATTCAGCAGGTGGATAGACGGTCAAAGAATGACTAAAGAAGTCACCTACGAGCAAGTGTTAAATGGTGCTGAAGCAGTGATTGAAGCTTTAAACCATGCTAATCAAGATCGGACAAGAGCATTTATTACCCCTTTCGTAATTGTTACATCAGTTGAACCATCTGGTCCAACTTCACCTGCGAAACTTCATCATTTAACAGAGCATGATTTATACCAGGCAAAGAAAGTCAGAGAAATTGCCAGAAAATATAATACAAGAATCCACTCTGATGCTTTTGGAGGCATGATTCACTTGGCAGTAAAGGATTGGGAGAATGCTCTTTTAGGTCCTGATGTTCATCTTCAGCATTGCCGGGGGATATCCTTTGATGAAGCGAAAATATTAGCTGAAACCGGAACAAATGTCAGTGCCTCTCCTGGATTCTCTCAAATTCACGCCCGCACACCGATGATAGAATTGATCGAGCTGGGAACAACAGTTGCTATATCAACAGATGGCACTTCACCATCCACTAGCTTTGACATGTTTCAAGCCATGAGAAAAACACAATTTATACATCAGGCCGCTCATAGAGATGAATATTGCTTACCTCCTGGTAAACTTCTGGAGATGGTTACGATTGAAGCTGCAAAATGTATTGGATGGGATGATGAATTGGGCTCTCTTGAAGCGGGGAAAAAGGCGGATGTTATAACTGTCAATATGCATCAGCCGCACTTAACACCTGAATTTATGCATATTCATCGGCTTGTCCATCAAGCTTATGCAGCTGATGTGGGGCATGTTATCGTAGATGGCAGGGTTCTTATGAAGGACAGAGCAGTCTGCTCCGTTGATGAATGGTCAGTTTTGGAAGAAGCAAATGAAGAAGCTAACGCAACAATTAAGCGTGCTGGTCTTGAAAGATACATGAAGCAGACGAAATATTTTTGGGGGCACACACGAACCTATGGGGATGGAATGGATCATGATAAAGAATCTACAATTGGGGAGAAAGGGGAAAATCAATGAAGACCAGGCTAAAGGGGAAATATGTAATTGGATATGATGGAAAAGATCATGTCCTGATAGAAAATGCTGAGGTTGTATTTGAAAATGATACCATCATTTATGTTGGAAAAAGGTATTCAGGCCAAGCTGATAAAGTTATAGATGCCGGCCGCGCTTTAATCAGTCCGGGATTCATTGACTTGAATGCATTAGGCGATATTGATCATGATATCTTGCATTTGGAGGCCAGTTCAGCAAGACAGAAAAATCTGCTTTGGTCAGAGAGATATGTGAAGCAAGGACACCATGAAATTATGACGGCTGAAGACGAGGCCTTTAAATCTTTATATGCCTATTCACAGCTGATCCTTCATGGAATTACAACTGCTATGCCAATCACTTCTGTGCATTATAAAAAATGGGCAGAAACATATGAAGAGCTTGCTTCAGCAGCGAGGCATGCTGCTGACCTGGGATTGCGTATATACCTGGGTCCAAGCTATCAATCGGGGATAAGGGTCGTCCAGGCAGATGGCAATATTAAGATTCATTGGGATGAAGAAGCTGGAAGGCAAGGATTAAAAAGAGCTGTGCGCTTTTTGGAAGAGTTTGATGGTTCATTTAATGGTTTGGTCAGGGGAATGCTTGCCCCTGAGCGGATTGAAAGTCAAACGGAAGAAAGTCTTCTCCTTACAAAGCAATATAGTGATCACTATAAAGTTCCGATAAAATTGCATGCAGCCCAAGGTGATTTTGAATACCATACCATGATTGAGAAATATGGCGTAACTCCAATTAGGCATTTATATAACCTTGGATTTTTAGGATCCAGAACGGCGATTCCTCATGCCCATTTTATTGCTGGCTACAGTGGGGCAAAAATGGGTGGTGGAGATGATTTGTCACTGCTGAGGGAAACGGGCACAACGGTCATTCATTGCCCATTAATAATTGGAAGGCACGGGCAGGCAATGGAATCCTTTGCAAAATATAAACAGTCAGGAATTAATTTAGCGTTAGGTACAGATACGTTTCCTCCGGACATGTTCCAGAATATCAGAACAGGGAGCATGCTTTCCCGGATCGTAAATAAAGAAGTTAAAGACTCAGCATACTCAGATCTTTACCGTGCTGCAACTTTAGGTGCTGCAAAGTTTCTGGGAAGAGAAGATTTGGGCCGCCTTTGTGCTGGCGCAAAAGCAGATATTATTGCAATTGATTTAGCCGGATTCCATATGGGAGTATTAGATGATCCCTTAAGAACAGTGATTGTAAGCGGAACTGGAAGAGATGTCAAGTTATCCATTATTAATGGGAAAGTAGTCATGAAAGACCGAAAATTACCCAACCATGATTTAGAGGCACTAAAAGGAAAAGCGCAAGAATATTTCATGAAAATGAAAAAGGGTTATTTAAAAAGAGATTATCAGGAGCTTCCTGAGAATGAATTGCTGCCGCCTTCTTTCAGCCTTGTTGATTCTATTGATCAGCAATAATGTTTGTTATTTTGTATAAGTAGTAGAAAAAGTTTAAAAACATGTAAAGAAAGTAGAAAAAGATTAATCAGAATATTTTATATAATTAGATAAAGGCTTAAGGGCTTAAAAAAGGGGGATTGAATTTGAAAGTGAAAAAAAGAATGGGGTTAATCATCTCAGCTCTGCTGATCGCAATCCTTATTTCAGGGTGTTCGACTAAAAAACAGGTTAACAGCAGTCAGGACTCCAAGGGAATAGCATCCGAAAACGGAGGAACTTTAGTTATAGCCCGTTTATCTGACGCAGAAAATTTAGATCATCATTTTATGTCGACAATCAATGCCGCCAGCGTTACACATAATAAAATTTATGAGGGGCTTGTTGGCCGGGATAAAAATGCCGAAATCAAGCCGGTGCTGGCTGAAAAGTGGGAACAGTTAGATGAAACAACTTGGGAGTTCAAGCTTAGAGAGGATGTAACATTCCATGACGGGACAGCATTTAATGCCGATGCAGTGAAAGCAACATTTGACCGGTTATTAGATCCGGATGTTGCCTCTCCAAGAGCTGTTGTATTCAAAATGGTAGAAGAAGTAAAGGCAGTCGATGAATTTACTGTCCAATTTAAGTTATCAGAACCGTTTTCACCCCTGCTATCCATATTGGCCAATCATGAAGGCGGCATTATCTCACCAAAAACTATCGAGAAATATGGAAAGAAAGTGATTCAAGAACCTGTTGGGACAGGTCCATTTGTATTTGAGTCCTGGACACCGGGCAAAGAAATTGTTTTTAACAAAAATGAAACCTATTGGGGGACTCAATCTAAGCTGGATAAAGTAATATTTAAGATCGTCCCTGAAGAAACAACAAGGATATCCATGCTTGAAACAGGTGAAGCCCATATAGCCGAACCGCTCTCGGTCACAATGATGGAAACGGTGGAAAACTCCAAAAATGCAGAAATTTACCGCAGTGAAGGATTTGGCACAGAATATATTGGGTTTAACGTTGAAAAGGAGCCATTCAATGATGCCCGAGTCCGCAAAGCTATTGGACATGCTGTTGAAATGGATTCAATTCTGGAGGGGGTATTTGAGAATGTTGGGAATAAGTCCAATTCACTGCTGGGGCCAAAGGTATTTGGATATCATGAAAGCCTCGAAGCATACGAATACAACCTCAATGAGGCAAAAAGGCTTCTCACAGAAGCAGGCTACCCAAATGGCTTTGAAACAACGTTGAAAACAATGGATAAGAAAGAATGGATTAATATGGCGGAGGTTCTTCAATCTCAGCTGAAAGGGATAGGAATCAAACTGGACATTCAGGTATATGAATATGGGACATTTGTCGAACAAGTAAACCGCGGTGATTCCGAGATGTTTATTTTAAGCTGGAGAAATGCGACGGGAGATGCTGATTATAATCAATATAACCTTTTCCATAGCAGTTCACACGGCCCTGCCGGAAATACCTTCTTCTACAGTAATAAAGAAGTGGACAGCTTAATAGAAGCTGCACGGGCTGAAAAAGATTCGGATAAGCGGATGGAGTTCTATGCAAAAGCCCAGGAAATCGAAATGGAAGAATCCGTATATATTCCGGTTCGTGTAATTGAGAATATGGCGGCTATTTCCAAAGATGTAAAAGGCTTCTCTATAAGTCCATCTGGATACTTGGAGATCAATGACATTTCAATTAAATAAGCTCTAAGATAAGAGGGATATCCGTTCTGGGTACCCTTTTATCTTGTCCGGGGCCGGAAAGGTGAATGAAAATGAATAATAGCTATTGGTTAAAGAATGTGCGATTAGAATGCGGATACAAAAATGAGAATAATAGAGTGTCAGGTACTATAACGGATCGATTTCATTTATTAATAGAGGACGGCTGCATTGCTAAGATTACGAAGGACTTAGAGGCTTCCTCTGATAAACTGCCTATAAAAGATGCAAAGGGACTGCTGTTATTGCCATCCTTTGTTGAAAAGCATGTCCATCTTGATAAAACGTATATGGGGGATGAGTGGAGGGCCTGCATCCCTGCATCGGGTGTCATAGAACGGTGTGAAATTGAAAAGAATGCATTGTTATCTATGTCTGCAAGTACCTATCAGCGATCAAAAGCATTGCTTAAGCAGCTAATATCCTATGGATCAACTCATATTAGAACCCATGTGGATATATACCCTGAAGTCCAATTACGGAATTTAGATGAAGTTCAGCAGACTTTGGAGGAATTTTCGAGCTATGCCAGCTCTGAGATTGTTGCCTTTGCCCAGCATGGCTTGCTGCGCTCAGGGACACCTCAGCTTATTAGAGAAGCTATTAGAAATGGTGCTGGAATTGTAGGAGCGGTCGACCCAGCTACCGTTGACAACAATATTGAAGCTTCGCTAGTTCAATTGATGGATTTAGCTGTAGAAGGCAATGCAGATATTGATTTGCATTTACATGATCCTGGTCACCTTGGTACTTTTACTATGAAAAGGCTGGCCTTTCTGACTAAGGAAGCTGGCTGGGAAGGAAGAGTTGCGATTAGCCATGCATTTGGCATGGGTGATGTTTCAAGGGCAGAAGCCTCTGAAATGGCAGAGATTTTAAAAGACGCACGTATTTCGATCGTTACTAGCCTCCCGACTGGCCGGGCAATCCCGCCTGTTGATCTGTTAAGTGAGTGTGGAGTAGAGGTGGCTGTTGGAAACGATAATATTTTTGATTCATGGTGGCCAATAGGTAATGGAGATATCCTGGAAAGAGCAGGCCGTTTAATTGAACGGTATAGATGGACGGATGAAAGGTCTCTCTCTCAAGCATTTAGATATATTACAGGGGGGAAAACGCCGCTTGATCAGAAGGGAAACCGGATCTGGCCAGCACCTGGTGATGAAGCCAGCATGGTCCTTGTCGATGCAAGCTGTTCAGCAGAGGCTATGGCTAGAAGAGCGGAACGCCATGCAGTGTTCTACAAGGGGAATTTAGTTTGCGATAAAGAAGGGATGAAAAGAGAGTGATTAGATCAGTCTCTGGTTATTGTCTTCATTTAAATTCAAAAAAATTGAAGAAGTAAAGAAAGCTAAAAAATTAGTAAAGGAATCCGAAAAAAATAGTTGGATTTTTTTATACAATTTAATAAATCAGTTAATGAGGTTCCTCGAAATACAGAATAAGATTAAAAGTAACGGGGGAAATGCGATGATATATGATTTGTTAATAAAAGGCGGCAAAGTGGTTCTTAAAAACGAGGTAGTTAAGAATGATATTGCCATTATAAATGGAAAAATTGCAGCGATTGCGGAAACCATTGATCATGAAGCTGAGCAGATTATCGATGCCTCTGATCAATATGTCATGCCTGGAATGATCGATACTCATGTGCATATTTGTGAGCCTGGCCGAACAGAGTGGGAAGGGTTTATAACTGGAACTAAAGCACTGGCAGCAGGAGGAACTACATGCTATGCGGATATGCCCTTGAATGCCCTTCCGGCTACGATTGACAGGAATACACTGCAATTAAAAGCAGAAGCAGCCAAGGGGAAAAATTATATTGATTATGCATTTTATGGCGGACTTGTTCCAGGCAATCTTGAAAGACTTGAAGAGCTTTCAGATGATGGAGTTATCGCCTATAAATGCTTTATGTCCACTTGTGGAACAGATAATCCCGATGATTTTTCTAATGTGGATGATTATACCCTTTTTGCGGGGATGAAAAAAATTGCTGAACTGGGCCAAATTTTATCGATTCATGCGGAAAATGCCCAAATTACCGATCGGTTAGGGGAAGAGTTAAAAGCACAGGGCAGGACAGCTGCCGCAGATTATGTCTTTTCACGGCCTGTTTTAACAGAGGTTGAAGCAGTGAAACGCGCTCTTTATTTTGGAAAAGAAACGAAGTGCCCTATTCATTTTGTACACATTAGCACCGCAGAAGCAGTAGAAGAAATTATGAAGGCCAGAAGCTCGGGTCAGGATGTTTCCCTTGAATCCTGTCCTCATTATTTTACGATATCATCTGAACAGCTCGAAAAAATTGGCCCGGCTGCCAAATGCTCTCCTCCGCTGCGAAGTATAGAGGATCAAGAAAAGCTTTGGGAAAAGTTAATAGAAGGCAAGATTGATATGTTAACATCTGATCACTCACCATGTCCGCCTGAAATGAAGTATAGTTCTTCAAATAATTTTTTCGAAGTGTGGGGAGGAATCACAGGGTGTCAAAATAGCGTTGATTTAATGTTTGATGAAGCGGTTTTGAAAAGAAAGCTGCCAATCACTCATTTTGCAAGGATGATTTCTTCTAATCCCGCTGAACGTTTTAACATTCCCAATAAAGGAGAAATAGCAGTATCAATGGATGCTGATATCATCTTAATTGATGCTAATCGTTCCTATGTTGTTGAGGAGGAAGGCCTATATTATCGGCATAAGCATAGCCCATACATTGGAAGGATGATTAATTGCCGGATAACCAAAACCCTTGTCCGCGGCAAGATTGTATATGATTTGGATCAGGGGATTGTTGGGAAACCTCTCGGAAAAGCCCTTAAGTTAAAAAATGGCAGGTCAACTATGAATATGATCTGAAATCAAAAAGTCCGCAGAAAGATTATAGATAGGGGAAATCGGGATGACAGACTTAATCAATTTGCAGGGGAAACTTGAATATGAAAATTTAGCAAAACATATTGTGAACAGGCTTGAATGGCTGGGTTCATTTGCAAAAGATCCGGAAGGAGGAATTACCCGTCTTTTATACTCTAAGCAATGGACGGATACTCAGCAAGCTTTGAAGAGTTGGATGGAAGCTGAGGGTTTGGAAGTAAAGTTTGATGAAGTGGGAAATCTGAGTGGAATAGTAAAGGGAGTTAATCAGACAGAGACCGTTTTAACTGGGTCCCATGTAGATACCGTGAAAAATGGCGGGCTGTTTGACGGGCAATTTGGCATTGTAGCTGGGATACTGGCTTTAATTTATTTAAAAGATCAATATGGGACTCCAAAACGCAATCTCGAGATTGTTTCACTGGCAGAAGAAGAAGGAAGCAGATTTCCTTATTGCTTTTGGGGTTCAAAGAATATTGCAGGAGGCGCTTATAAAAAGGATGTTGAAAATCTTGCAGATTCAAATGGAGTAATTTTTTCTGACGCCATCAGTGAGGCGGGATTCACCTTTAAGGATGAAACCAAATCTCCGCGGCAGGATTTGAAGGTATTCGTGGAAATCCACGTCGAACAGGGAAATGTCCTTGAAACGGAGAAAAAGTCTGTTGGTATTGTGAAATGCATCGTTGGGCAAAGACGTTTTACAATTGAAGTAAAAGGTCAAGCCAATCATGCTGGAACAACACCCATGGGATATCGCAAGGATGCTGTATATGCTGCCAGCCAAATGATACATGAAACACTTAATATGGCAGAGCAATATGGTGACCCGCTGGTAGCAACCGTTGGGAGGATTGATATTTCACCCAACATTGCAAATGTGGTGCCGGGAAAAGCTGCGTTTACTTTAGACCTGCGCCATATTGATAAAAATACGATGTTCCATTTTACTGAAAGATTTATAGAAAACATAAATGATATATCACGAGAGCATGGGGTTGAAACGGTCATTAAAAAATGGCTTGATACGGATCCGGTCCCAATGGATCCTGAAATTACGGAATTGATTGAAAAGAAATGCAAGGAAAAAAATTTGAGCTATAAAGTAATGCATAGTGGTGCAGGCCATGATGCACAAATTTTTGCACCGTCCATTCCGGCGGCTATGCTATTTGTGCCGAGCGAAAAGGGCATTAGCCATAACCCTGGTGAATATACTGCGCCTGCTGATTTAGCTGAGGGAGTTAAAGCGCTGATCAGCACTTTATATGAACTGGCTTATAAATAATATCAATGAAAAGGAGAGTTATAAATGGGCTATCCAAAAGATTTATTATCAAGCAGATCTGTAATAGAACATGGAAAATATGCTTTACTTGCACCTGAGGGATTAGTGAACAATGTTATTCCTGGATTTCATCATTGCCTTATTTCGATTTTAGGTTCTCCTAAGCTTGGGGCAAGCTTTGTCGACTATTATGTGACAATGAAAAAAGAAGGAGGAAATAAAGAAGGCTTTGGCGGACAGGAGGATGTGCAGACATTTGTTTACATACTAGAGGGGAAAATAAAAGCTTCTGCAGATGAAAAAGAATTTATCTTAGAGGAAAGCGGATACCTTTATTGTCCGCCGGGAGTGAAAATGTATTTGGAAAATATGAATGATGGGGATTCTAAGCTCTTTTTATACAAACAGAAATATCGCCCTCTTGAAGGGCGGAAGCCCTGGGTTATATCAGGACATGCAAATAGTATAGAATTCAGGAACTACGATGATATGCATAATGTAAACATTAAAGATCTATTGCCTGCGGATTTAGATTTTGATATGAATTTCCATATCCTTTCATTCGATCCTGCTGCGAGCCACCCGTTTATTGAAACACATGTTCAGGAACACGGAGCATATATCCTTTCCGGGGAAGGGATGTATAATCTTGATAATAAGTGGATCCCAGTCAAAAAAGGCGATTATATTTTCATGGGCCCTTATGTTCACCAGGCCGCGTATGCTGTAGGGCGAGAAAATTTAACATATGTCTACTCAAAAGATTGCAATCGGGACGCAGAACTATAAAAAATTACAGGAGAGGAGAGATAGCGGTGCCAAACATACAGAAGATTATGGAAGAAAGAGTCTTTGAAATCGATAAAATAGCAAAGTTTGATCCTGAGAAACCGCAAAAGAACTATTTTTATGAAACTGATAAAACAGTAGGAGCTGTTTGGTGTCTGGAACCAGGACAGGAGGTATACTTGCATTCTCACTCAAATGTAGATGATATGTGGGTTTGTATGGAGGGAACAGGAATCTACTTTCCTGACTTGGAGAATGAAATTCAAATAAGTAAAGGCATGGTGATCCTTGCTAAGCCTAATCAGATTCATGGAATGCGCAATACCGGGCAGGGCAGGTTTTTATTTGTTGGATTTGCAGCAGGTTCTTTGCCAATGGATATAACAAGATATTAACTTGCGGGCTTTAGTTTTATAAAAAGCATATCGCTCTCAGCCGGATTTTATGGAAGAGGGCGATATGCTTTATTGAACACAATTTATTCATCAAAATAAGCACCCCGGCTAAACTTTGGCACTCAGCTTCGTTCTTAATATATTGTAAATGAAATAACCTAAGCAAATTAAGCAGGACAGGGTAAAGCTGATCCAAATCGCAAGAAGATTTTCCATAATAGGCAAAGCTGCAAACCCCCCGGCAGTCCCAATAATAGATGCAAGGGGAATAAGGGCAGGCAAGGTTTTACTGCCAAGTATAATATACAGCATTGGAGCGATCATGGAAGCATAAGTATTACCGAAAAAAAACAGCAGTTCGATAGGGGATGGAGGCAGGATACTAACGATAACAAGTAATAATAAACACATGGCTCCGGAAAACAGATAGGTGAATCCCCATTTCTCTTTATTGGTGAGTGGGCGAAGCATCCCGACGATATTTTTAATGATTAATGTGACAACAGCATGTAATTCTGCACTAATTGCTGATGAAATGGCACTGAAGCAAAACAGGACAAATAAAACAATAAGCAAAGTTGAATTGATTTTTCCAATTAACTCAAATAACAAAGAATATATGGAATCATAGCTTCTTCCAAAAATAATAATCATGATCAATGATGATAATGCAAGAGGAATAGTTGCCCATATTAAGCCCGCTAATGTAAACGTAATTCTCAGCTTTTCTTTTTTTATAATAAAAACTCTTTGCCATGAGGCACGATCAATAATCACTTGTCCAAAACCAATTAAAATAGCTGTGAATATAAACAAAATAGCTTCCGTGTTTTTAACGTAAAGGATATATGGATGATATAATTTAATGCCTTCATAAACAGGATATACACCTTCCTGGATATAAAAGTAAACAGGGATGATGATGACAGCGCTGAATATGAGCACGACATTAATGCCTGCAAGCTGATGGATTCTTTGCATGCCTCCTGCTCCCCCAATAAAAAAACAAAACAATAAGAAGAAAACCATACCAGAAAAAACAGGCAGGGGAAAAATCATGTGCATTAGAATTCCTGCCCCCATAGCTTGAACAAATATAGAATGGATACTAATCACGAGAAGAATAGAGATCATGAACCAGTAGCCGCGTGGGGTCAATCTTTCGCGCAATACATCACCTATCGTTTGATGGTCATGAAACCGATCTCGAATCTTTTTTGCTAATATTCCAAATAAAATGAGTGAGAGAGCCCCCATAAGGGAATAGCCGATTCCTCCGGTTAGCCCATACTTTATTAATGTTTCAGGCGATGAAAGAATGGTATTGCCTGTTACCCATCTGGACAAAAGACTCACAACACCAAAACCGATTCCCAGCTGGAATGCCCCTCCAATATAGTATTGAAAATCGGTTTTCTTCATTGTGAAGTCTCCTTCAGGCGGTAATCCCTTGGTGATTGGCCAGTCATTTTCCGAAAGATTTGGCTAAAGTAGTGCTGGCTGTTAAAGCCGCACTTTTCTGAAATACTGCTAATGCTTAATTCAGGGCTTTCAATCAGCATTTTCTGTGCCTGTTTTAATCGAAAGTCATTTAAATATTCGGAAAACCCCATTCCGACTTCCTCATGAAATTTTCTGCTCAAATAAGCTGAATTGATATGAATTTTAGATGCTAAATAATTTAAAGTAAGTTTTTCATTGTATTCCTTTTGAATGATGTGCAAAGCTTTAACAATTTGCTCAGAGTAACTGCCAATTCGTTCATACCTTCGCAAAACGCTCATTAATTCCTCTTCAATGACGGGCTTTGTTATATAATCAACTACCCCAAGCCTGAGTGATTTTTGAATATAATCAAAGTTTTGATAGGCTGTAACCATGATTAAGTCAATATCGCCAGCTGCGGAAAGCTCCATAGCCAAATCTAAGCCTGATTTGCCTGGGAGCTGAATATCGAGGAAAGCAAGAAAGATGTCATGCTTCTTAATAATTTGAAGAGCTTGAGAGGCATCCTGAGCCTTATAAAGAATCCAATTGGGAAATTTCTTTTTGATGAGATATTCCAGCTGTTCCAATTCTATAAGTTCATCATCTACAAGCAAAATATTCATTGCATCCAATCTCCTTCCAATTTTTCTGACATAATAACGTGGGGGAATATAGCCAAAACAGTTGTTCCATCCGCCTGGTCTGTTAATTGAACAGAAGTTTCATCATTGGGAAATAATAGTTCAAGTCTTCTTTTTATATTCTCAAGCCCCACCCCGCCATCCAGGGGGCTTGTTTCATAGCGCTCTAAAGAATTGTTCCACACTGAAACATGAATCGCTGATTCGATCTTTATTATTTGTATGTTTAATAAAGCCTCGCCAATATGTCGTTCAAAGGCATGCTTAAAAGCATTTTCAACAATAGTTTGTATTAAAAAGGGAATGATAATGGCTTTATTCACGTGGCTGTCCAATTGAATTTCATAATGAAGCCGATCTCTAAATCTTGTTTTTTGTATCTCCAGATAGTAATTAACATAAGTAAGTTCATCTTCAATAGAGATAAAGTTATTTAAAGTCCGATATTTAAATTTCAGCAGTTTTGAAAGGGTTTCAATGGACCGTATCAATTCTTCTTTGCGGTCCAGCCTGGCTAGAGCCAGGATGGAGTTTAGGGTATTAAAAAAGAAATGCGGCTGGATTTCCTGGTTTAACTGATTGTATAAAGCTGTCTGCAATTCACTTTCTAACGCTATTTCTCTTTTTTGCTTCTCAAGTAAATCAATTCTTTTTTCAAAAACAAATAAAAATAGCAGGGTAAAGGCTCCTGCCAGCGGAACCAGAACACAAAACATAATGTATATGGAGAATGATTCAATAGGCAGCATGCGGTTTGTTTCTCCTTAAGTATTAAAAAAGGGAGGTATCATAACCTATCCCTTTTTTAATATAACATTTTATACAAAATAGAGGTATTTGTATTAAACTGGAAGAGTTTCAGCGATATGACAGCTTACAAAGTGATTATTAACCAGCTCCCTAAGGGGAGGTTCCTCCTGTTTGCATTTTTCTATAGCAAAAGGACAGCGTGTATGGAATCTGCAGCCTCCAGGAGGATCAATAGGTGATGGTACATCTCCTTTTAATATGACACGGTCCCTTTTTAAAGTTGGATCCGGAACTGGAATAGACGAGAGCAGCGCTTTTGTATATGGGTGAAGAGGAGAGTCGAACATTTCTTTTTTCTCTGCAATCTCGACCACTTTTCCCAGATACATCACCATTACCCGGTCTGAAATATGCCTGACGACACTTAGGTCATGAGAGATAAAAAGAAAGGTCAATTTAAACTGCTTTTGCAGCTTCTTTAATAAATTGAGAATTTGTGCCTGGATAGATACATCCAGGGCAGATACAGCTTCATCACAAATGATTAATTTCGGATTAACGGCCAATGCTCTGGCGATTCCAATACGCTGGCGCTGGCCGCCGCTAAATTCATGCGGATATCTGTCAAGTGATTCTGGAGGAAGTCCGACATATCCAAGCAGTTCCAGCATTCTTTCCTTTCGCTTTGATTTTTCAACCACATTCTGAATGGCCATGGCTTCATTTAAAATTTGCTTCACCATTTGACGGGGATTAAGAGAAGCAAAAGGATCTTGAAATATAACCTGTAAATCACCTCTAAGTTTTCTCATATCCTTTTTATTTAACGTTAGAATATTTTTCCCCATATAAAGAACCTTTCCGTCAGTAGGTTCATCAAGCCTTAAAATTGCACGTCCGGTTGTTGATTTCCCGCATCCGGACTCCCCGACTATACTTAATGTTTCACCTTCAAAAAGCTCAAATGAAATATCGTCTACAGCCTTTACATATGCCTTTGGCTTGAATATAGAGTCTTTTTTAACCGGGAAATATTGTTTTAATCGATCTACTTGCAGGATGATATTTTTTTCTGCGGTCGTGTTCATATTAGACAACCCCTTCTTTATCTCTTTTGCCAGTCCACTTGTCGGTGTATTTCCAGCATCTTACTTTAATATCTTCAGAATAGGAAACAAGATCAGGCTGGTGTGCAGCACATATATCTTCCGCATAAGGGCATCTAGAGGCGAACCGGCATCCGGCAGGCATATTGTAAGGGCTGGGGACACTGCCATCTATCGTAATTAATTCTTCCTGATCTTCATGGATTTTAGGCAATGAGTTCAATAAACCTTGGGTATAAGGATGCTTTGGATCAGCAAATATTTGCTCTGTAGATGCATGCTCAACTATATTGCCGGCATACATTACGGCTACCTTATCACAAGTTTCTGCCACAACTCCCAAATCGTGGGTAATCATGATAACACCCATTCCTATCTTTGTTTGCAGCTCTTTTATCAGCTCCAGTATTTGTGCTTGAATCGTAACATCCAATGCAGTCGTTGGCTCATCTGCTATTAATACCTCAGGTGTACATGCAAGAGCCATAGCAATCATGACACGCTGGCGCATCCCTCCGCTCAATTGGAATGGCTCTTGTTTCGCCCGTTTTTCAGGAGAGGGGATTCCAACCATCTTCAGCATTTCAACTGACTTATCCCATGCAGCTTTTTTCCCCATCTTTTGGTGCAGCCTCAAAGCTTCTGCAATTTGTTCCCCAACCGGGATTACAGGATTTAAGGAAGTCATAGGCTCCTGAAAAATCATAGATATTTCATTCCCGCGAATTTTTCTCATTTCATCCTCTGGCATTGTAACTAAATCTCTTCCTTTAAAAAGAACGGAACCACCGGCAATTTTTCCCGGAGGAGAAGGAATAAGGCGGAGAATGGAGAGGGAAGTCATACTTTTCCCGCACCCGGATTCCCCTACTATTCCCAGCGTTTCCCCTTTATGCAGTGTAAAATCGATGCCATCAACCGCTTTGCTGACTCCCCGCTTTGTTGTGAAATGGGTTTTTAACCCTTTTACTTCAAGTATTGGCTTGTTTCTTTCTTTCATATCCTGTCACCACCCTTAACTTAATTTAGTTCAATGCGTTTATTGAAGAACCGATAAAAGACATCTACGAATAAATTCACAACTACGAAAATAAGTGAGGCAAACAATACTCCTCCCTGGACCATTGGCAGATCTCGCATTCTAATTGCATCGACAATCATTCTTCCGAGGCCATTAATAGCAAAGATCGATTCCACCAATACGGTACCTCCAAGGAGTGCGCCAAACTGCAGGCCCACAACCGTAATCACTGGTATCAGTGCATTTCTTAGTGCATGTTTATAAATAATGATTCGCTCGCGAAGCCCTTTTGCACGTGCTGTACGAATATAATCCTGCCGAATAACTTCAAGCATGCTCGACCTGGTCATCCTTGCGACAATTGCTGCTCCTCCTGCTCCAAGGGTTATAGCCGGCAAGATGACATGGAGCAGACTGTCCCATCCTGCAACAGGCAAAATTTGAAGCTTAACAGAGAAGAAATACATAAGCATGAGGCCAAACCAGAAGCTTGGAAGTGATATGCCTAAGAGCGCAACAAGCATGACGCTGACATCGGTCAATGAATAAGGCTTAACAGCTGATATAATACCTGCTGCCATTCCCAGCACGATTGTGATAATGATGCTAAAGAAGGCGAGTTCAATAGTAATTGGCAGTCTTACCAATATTTCATCAAGAACAGGCTGGCTATTTTTTAAGGAGACACCTAAATCCCCCTTAAACACATTTGTTAAGTATTCGAAGTATTGGATATATAAAGGCTGGTTTAATCCAAGCTGTTCACGAATAGCTTCAATTGTTTCTTTTGAAGCGCCTTCACCAGCAAGAAGTACTGCAGGATCCCCTGGAACGAGCTGCATAATGAAGAAGACAACAAAAGTAACTCCAATAATAACCGGGATGGTTTGTAAAATCCGGCGTAATATAAACATCAGCATAGATGTAACCTCCTCAAAGCTTTTATTTTTTCATCCTGGGGTCAAACGCATCACGTAAGCCATCACCAAAAATATTAAACCCAAGAACTAGAATAGAGATGGCGAGACCCGGAAATAAGGCGATATAAGGTGCGGAGAATAAGAAATCCCTCCCGCTGCTGAGCATGGTTCCCCATTCAGGTGAAGGCGGCTGTGCACCCAGGCCGAGGAACGATAATCCAGCTGCTGACAGAATGGCAGTAGCTAATCGCAGAGTCCCTTGAACAATAATGGGTGAAAGGATATTCGGGAAAATGTGCTTGAAAATAATGACAAAATCAGAGGCGCCAAGCGATCGGATTGCATCAATATACTCAAGGCGCTTTACTTCTAAAGTAGATCCGCGGACGATTCTGGCAAATAAGGGTACAGAAAAAGCTCCTACTGCTATAGTCACATTAATCAGGCTTGGCCCCAATGCCGCAATAATGGCTAGCGCAAGGAGAATCCCTGGGAATGCAAGCATAACATCCATCATCCTCATGATAATGGTGTCAACCCATTTGCCATAAAACCCAGCTACAAGACCGAAAATAATTCCGAAAAATGCTCCGAATAACACAGCAGCAAATCCAACCCCCATTGATAGCCTGGAACCATAAAGAATCCTGCTTAAGATATCTCTTCCTTTATCATCTGTTCCCATCCAATGGTCTGCAGATGGAGGAGTCAGCTTATTTTCCAAATCAATTTCGTATGGGCTATATGGAGCCAGCAGCGGTGCAAATGCCGCCATTAATAGATAAACAATAATAATAATGGCTCCAGCCAGTGCAGCTTTATTTTGGATCAATGTAGAAATAAAATCTTTTATTCTAGATTCTTTTGTGCCGCCAATCAATGTCTTTACAGCTATATCTGGCTGCTCCGTTTTTACTTGAACTGTCATCTTATTTCCCCCCTAAAAGATTTTTTTACTAGCAAAAAATGAAAATCAGTTTTCCTCCTTTCAAAAGAAAGAGTGGATTGCAAACGTTTAGTTAAAATTATCAAAATTACCTGTAAAGTAAATATTTTTTAAAACAGTTGTCAAAATATTTAAAAATAAGGTAAATATTCTGTAAATATCTAAATGCATCATCTTCTATAATGCAGATAAGCATTTACGGAGGGACGGTGAACATTGAATAATTACTGGAATTATTTACCGAAAAAGGGGAGAGAAAAATGGAGAAAGATAGAATGCACTTTCGAAAGGGAATGCTAATGATTTTCCTAAGCTTAATGATGCTGCTGTCTACAGCATGTTCTACACAAACAAAAACAGAGCAGGAAGCCGGCAATGAATCCGAAGGTAAAAAGGATGGGGGCACCTTGACAGTTGTCCGTTTATCAGATGCAACAAAATTAGATCCTCACTTTATAACAGACATTCCTTCAGCAAATATTATTTATCAAAAAGTATATGAAACGTTAGTGGAACCAGATAAAGATATGAATATTCAGCCGCTGCTGGCAACAGAATGGAATGTCATTGATGATACGACCTGGGAGTTTAAATTAAAAGAAGGCGTAACCTTTCATGACGGTACACCGTTTAACGCTGAAGCTGTAAAGGCCACCTTTGACCGGTTGCTGGATCCAAACACTGGATCGCCTCAGCGCGAGAAATTCGCGATGATTAATGAAGTAAAAGTAATTGATGACTACACAGTACAATTATTGCTTGATTATCCATATGCTCCACTGCTTTCTATTCTTGCAAGCAGCGAGGGAAGCATCATGAGTCCAAAGGCGCTGGCCGAAAACCAGGAGACGCTTGCAGAGAAACCTGTTGGTACAGGCCCGTTTGTTTTTAAAGATTGGAAAACTGGACAGGAAATTTCCTTGAAGAAAAATGAAAACTATTGGGGAAAACAGCCAAGTATTGATGAGGTTGTTTTTAAGGTTGTACCAGAAGACGCAACTCGGCTGGCTATGATTGAAACTGGGGAAGCGCATATTAATGATCAGGTGCCTGTTACAGAAATTGAGCGTATAGAGGCTTCTGATTCGATGGGACTTCTCCGGGCTGAGGGGCTTGCAGTTGAATATATTGGATTTAACACGAAGAAAAAACCATTGGATGATATTAAAGTCCGCAAAGCAATCAGCCATGCCGTTGAGAGAGAAGCGATCATTAAAGGGGTTTATAACAATGTGGGCACACTTGCCAATGCAGCGATGAGTCCAAAGGTGTTTGGCCACAGTGAAAAAGTTAAGCCTTATGATTATGATTTAAATGAAGCGAAGAAATTGTTAAAAGAAGCAGGATATGAAAACGGACTTAAGCTTAAATTACTGACAAGTGATAGAAAAGAACGCATCAATATGGCTGAAGTTATTCAATCGCAATTAAAGGGAATTGGCGTTGAGGTAGATATTCAAGTAATGGAATATGGAGCATATATCGATACAATTGATAAATCTGAGCATGATTTATTTATCGGAGGATGGGGAAATGCCACTGGAGATGGTGATTATAATCAGTATAATCTTTTCCATACTGCTTCACAGGGACCTCCTGGAAACCATTTCTATTACAGCAACCCAGAGGTAGACAAAATCATTGAAGAAGCACGAAGAGAGACTGACGAAGCAAAGCGGAAGGATCTTTATGAAAAAGTGATGCAAATGGAATTAGAGGATGCGGTCTATATTCCAATCCGGAACTATGAACATATGGCTGCGCACAGTAAAAACGTAAGCGGCTTTTGGCTGAATGCTGCCAATTATTTAATGATTGATGATGCAGTCATTAAGTAAATAAAAAAATTAAAAAGTGAAACGGAAAAGTACTTTTGAAGAAAAAAGTGCTTTTCCTTCATTTTCAATATTAAGGGGGAATCAGAATGACAGCTCTATGGATTACAAATGTTCGGCTAGAAAAAGGATTCATCTGCGAAAATGAACAAATTACAGGGACAAGCACAGAAATTTGCCACTTGAAAATCGAAGATGGAAAAATTGCAGAAATTTCACAGGTTGCCCCGGATTCTAATGAAAACCAACTTGATGCAAAACAGAAGCTTGTACTTCCTTCTTTAAGAGATATGCATATTCATATTGACAAAACCTATTACGGGGGGCCATGGAAAGCCTGTACACCAATCACAAATGGCATTTTCACTAGATTAGAAGAGGAAAAGGAGCTTTTGCCAAAGCTTCTCCCAACCGCACAAGAACGTGCTGAAAAAATGATAGAGCTGTATTTGAAAAATGGCCATACCCACATTCGCACACATTGTAATGTTGACCCTGTAATTGGCCTGAAAAACTTGGAAGCTACTGTCAATGCACTAAAAAAATATGAAGATGTCCTTACATATGACATTGTTGCGTTTCCGCAGCATGGACTGCTGAGAAGCGGTTCTGTTCAGTTAATTCGGGATGCTATGAAAAATGGTGCCACCTTAGTTGGCGGTGTGGATCCAGCTACCGTGGACAGAAACATTGAAAAGTCCCTGCATACCATTTTTGAAATTGCAGCAGAGCATAATAAGGGAGTCGATATCCATCTTCATGATCCTAACTCATTGGGAGCTTTTACCTTTGAGAGAATGGCAGATTATACAAAAGAAGCAGGCATGGCAGGAAGAGCAACAATTAGCCATGGAATTGCTTTAGCCGACCTGTCCGGAGAAGCATTGGCTGAAATGGCGGCAATATTAAAAGAGCAGGAAATTGACGTGACCACTACCATTCCAATTAATCGTACAACTATTCCAGTTCCTGCCCTGGATCGTTACGGTATTCCCGTTTCAGTAGGGCATGACAGCATCACCGATCATTGGTCCCCGTTCGGAACAGGAAACACCATACAGAAACTGGGGACCCTTGCGGAAAGGTTCCGAATGATTGATGAATATTCTTTATCATCAGTCTTGAAATTTGCAACTGGCGGTATTACTCCCCTGAATAAAGCTGGTGAACGGGTTTGGCCAAAAGTCGGCGACGATGCAACGATGATGCTTGTTGATGCGGCATGTTCAGCAGAGGCAATTGCAAGAAGAGCACCGGTTGAGTCATTATTTTTCAAAGGCAATAAGGTTGAAAGCAAACGAACTGAACTAAACATAATAAATTCATAGTTTAAGAGTAAAAAGGAGGATTAAGTAATGCCTGCGTCCCATTGGTTAACAAACATTAAGCTTGAAACTGGATACCTCCAGGATGAAAAGGGAGTTTATACTACAAAAACTGAACTATTTCATTTAAAAATTGAAGATGGAAAAGTGATAGAAAAACAGGGCAGCGAATATGAAATTTCGAAAAACGAAATTACAGTGGATGGAAGAGGGTTTTTGGCACTGCCATCTTTTAAAGAGATGCACAACCATCTTGATAAGACCTATCTTTCTCTTGATTGGAAGGCTTGCAGGCCGGTCAAAAATTTAGAGGAACGTTTAAGGTATGAAGCTATGGAGCTTGAGGAATTAGCGCCTACAGCCAAACAGCGGGCAAGCAAAATGATTGAGCTTCTCCTTTCTAAGGGATCAACTCATATTCGTACCCATGTAAATATTGATCCCTATATAGGCTTGAAGAACCTGGAGGGCGTAAGAGAAGCTTTAGAAGACTATTCCGACAAACTGACATACGAAATTGTAGCTTTCCCTCAACACGGCCTGTTAAGGGAACATGTAATTCCTCTCATGAAAGAAGCGATGAGATCTGGTGCCAGCATTGTAGGCGGTCTTGATCCTGCTGGAATTGACCGCAACATTGAAAAGTCACTTTATGAAGTCATGAATCTGAGTACAGAATTTGATGCAGATATAGATATCCATTTACATGATGGCGGACATGCTGGATTATATACTATTGATAAATTTGCTGAAATGATAGAAGAAGCAAAGTGGCACAATCGTGCTGCTGTAAGCCATGCATTTTGTTTAGGGGAAGTACCAGTGCCGCAAGCAGAAGAAATGGCGGAAAGATTGAATGAGCTTGGAATGGCGATCATGTCCACTATTCCTATAACAAAATCTCTTCCGCCAATTGAACTCTTGGACAGGAAAGGTGTAAAGGTATATCTGGGATGCGATGGATTCTATGATTCATGGGGGCCTTTCGGGAATGGAGATCTGCTGGAAAAAGTAACGAGATATGGTGAGCTTTATCGTAAGAGCGATGAAATTTCCCTGGCACAATCATTAAAATGGGCCACTGGGGGTCCTGTCCCATTAAACAAGGGTGGAGAGATGAGTTGGCAGCTTGAGGGAGAAGAAGCAAACATGGTACTTGTCAATGCTTCGTGTTCGGCAGAAGCAGTTGCGAGAACACCTGAAAGAGAAGCGGTAATTTTTAGAGGAAAAGTTGTCGCTGGACAGCTGACATAAAAGCGTTTCCTGATATAAATACCATATTTTATGGAGGGTAATATGTTAAAAATTGATGATAGCCTTGTGTTATTCGAAGCAGCAGAAAATGGTGACCTTGAATGTTTGAAAGCCTGTATAGAGAGCGGCATTAATATTAATCTGCAGGATAAGAAAAAACGAACGGCCATTTTGATTGCTTCGATAAATAAGCATTATGATTTGGTTCATTATCTGGCGGAGTCAGGGGCTGACATTAATCTTCAGGATCAAACCAGCTTAAACCCATTTTTATATGGATGCATTCAGGGAGATTTGAAGTTAGTAAAAATGATGATTAGCGCTGGGGCTGATATTAATCTCTTAACGAGATTTGGCGGAGTGGGTATTACTCCAGCCTGCGAAAAGGGACATATAGAGGTAGTTCGGGAGCTTTTAACATCTACAGATATAAACGTGAACCATACCAATTATTGCGGATGGACACCTTTGATTGAAGCCATTGTTTTGAATGATGGAGGAGAAACCCAGCAGGCCATCATAAGGCTATTGCTTGAACACGGGGCCGATACAAGCCTTACAGACCAATATGGTGTGAAGCCGGTTGAGCTTGCCAGAAGAAAAGGATACAAAGAAATAGCTGATATTTTATTAATGGCTCATATAGAGTAATACCACAGAAGGGTTTGCAGTATCTTATAATACAAGTCAAAATAAGATTAATGGATAAAAGAAAAAAATCCCTTTCTGCTGGATAGCAGAAGGGGATTTCCTTTGATTATAAAGTGTTTATCCAATTCTTGATTCTGGCCATACCCATAAAGCGGCCTATGTAAAAACAATTTTAGTGACCGCAGGAAAAATTAAAGTTTAAAGGTTTCATTTAGCAGGGAAGATGTAGGATAGGGTATTCTGATAACTTTGAAGACAGTATGATAACATTATGAAGAAGGACATATTAGAGTTAATCTTATTTGAAGGAGGATATGTTATGAATAGAGATATACAAAAAGAAGAAAATCGTTTTTTTATCAATGATGATAAAGGGAACATGATTGCTGAGATTACCTATATTCCAAGCGGCGATTCCGTCATAACCATAGACCATACATATGTAAGTGACTCCCTGCGCGGACAGGGAGTGGCAGGAAAACTGCTGGAAAGTGTCGTTCAGGATGCGCGCAGCAAAGGCTATAAGATTGTTCCTGCCTGCTCATATGCAAAAGCTGTTTTTGACCGAAAGAGGGAATATCAGGATTTACTCGCGAAATAAAGGAGGTATTTTTAAATGGACGCAAAAATAAAAAATGTAAATGGAACTGCCATCTCTTATTATGATGAAGGCACAGGTGAGCCGCTGGTATTGCTGCATGGTTTTTGCGGCAGCAAAGATTACTGGGCAAGGGTGATTCCAATTTTGGCGGAGGACTTTCGCGTCATTGCGGTGGACCTTCCAGGACATGGGGGGTCAAGTTTGCCAGCCGGTGATCCGTCAATTGAGAAGATGGCTGAAGTAATCAAAGGGGCTATAGATGAGCTGGGGCTGGGTAAAGTATCTCTTTTCGGACACTCATTGGGCGGCTATGTAACACTTGCATTTGCTGAATCCTATGAGGAGAAGCTGAAATCCTTTTCTCTTGTCCATTCAACAGCCAGCCCTGATTCAGAAGAAGGAAAGAAAGGAAGAGATATCGCTGCAGGCAAAATTGATAAAGAAGGAATTAAGTCCTTTATTGAAGGACTTGTGCCCAAGCTCTTTGCGCCCGGTGAGAAACATCCCGAGGAAATTCAAATGGCCAAAGAGATTGGCTATCGTATAAGCCCTGAAGGTGCAAAGGCTGCCTTGAAAGCGATGAAACTGCGTGCAGACCGCAGCCATGTCCTGAAAAGTACAAAGCTCCCGTTATTACTTGTCGCTGGAGACAAAGACCAGATTATCCCTCTTGAAAAGTCATTTGCAGTTGAAGGACCTAACATCAAGCAAGTGAACATTAAAGCTGCCGGACATATGAGCATGTATGAGGCACCGGAAGAACTTGCTGAGAATATTCGCAAATTTTTGAAAGAGTAAGGAGTTTCGTTCTTTGAGCGCACATAAATATTTCTATCCGCATATAAATTTGTGTTATACGCACATAAATTGGCGTTATTCGAACATAAAGGTTCCTGTGACACTAAATTATTGCGATTGAATTATAGAAAAAAGCTCCTTTTCACCGAAAAGGAGCTTTTCTTACTTAAATACAACTGAAATGATCTCGTCTGTTGTCATTCCGCTTTCTATTTCAAACGTGCCGGGACGCAAATCGTTCTCAAGACCCCGTTTTTCTACATCTTTATAGAATTGGACTCCGCTTTCAATAATATGGGCTTTTTCAAGTGCGTTTCCCACGTCAATGCTGGTCATTCCCATTGATACCGTTAAAATAGTCCGGTAAACAACTTTTTCGCCGGTTTTGTCCTCAGTTTTCTCTTCTGCTTTTTCATCTTTTTTCTCGCTGGACTTTGCTGCGGCAGCAAGCTGTTTGCTCCATTCAGCTTCAGTGTTGATGACGTAGCCTTTAGATGCCAGCAGTTCAATCATCTCTTTATCTGACAGCTTTTCTGCTTTCTCTGTCTTATCAGAAGGCTTTTCTGTACTCTTTGCTTCAGAGGGTCCAAAAAGGTAGACGCTTCCTGTCAAGATGGCCGCCGCTAAAAGGCCTGCTGCAAAACTGCGCAAGGTATTTGGTGTCATTGGGCAACCATGCTCCTTTCACCTTTGTTCGCTGTATAAGGCAGAAGCATAAGGTCGACCTCGTTCGGTGTAAGCTGTTTTTTTAATGCAATGCTTTCATTAGAATATCCGCGTTTATGCATATCCAGTACTTCGCGAAGCAACAATCGCTCTTCTGATGGCCCGCTCATTGCCCCGGATTGCTTTGCTGTAATCTCAGCATCCAATTCAATATTTCTGATTTGCTGCTGGAGTTCATGAATTTCATTTTTTAATGTAAAAGTAACCTGATCAATTTGCTGCTCAATATTTGATTTGGATTGCGCCGTTTTTAAAAACGATAAAATGAGCAGCACGACTGCTGAACCAAATAATATGGCGATTACCCATCCCATCCTAAAATCCTCCCTTATGTAAACACTTTTTTCTAGCTATCTATTTTTTTACCAAACTAAATTATACCTTTATTGCCCGGGAATATCGAATGATAACCTCAAAATAACACGATAGTCCCGTTTTTATGTAAGAAAAAGGAGCGGGGGGTAAATCTTATTGCTTATTAGCAAAGAAATAAGAGGTCAAAAAACCTGGTCCATACGGGACCAGGCATCAGTTTGTCAGCTTTCTTTCTGCAGCTGTGCGCGTTTGGCTGCATGCAGTAGATCTTCAATAGGAGAGACTCTGCCCAATTTATCTTTATGAACAATATGTTTTCTTTCAAATTGCGCCGGATTATCGATTCCTGCAGCTGCTGCAAGATTAAATAGTCCTTCTCTTAGAGAGATGACATAGTTGCAGACCCGGTAATGTTTTTCATCAACAATCAATCCGTCCTGCAGCTTTTTGTCGGTTGTCGCAACCCCTGCAGGACAGTGATTTGTATGACAGACTTGAGCCATGATGCAGCCGACGCTGATCATAAAGCCCCTTGCAATATTGACCAGATCCGCTCCCATCGCAAGAGCAATGGCAATTTTATCAGGAGTGATCAATTTACCGGATGCGATAATTTTCACACGGTCTCTGACTCCGTACTCTCTCAGCATTTCATCCACAACTGTCAGGGCTGATTGGATGGGGAGCCCCACACTGTCTGCAAGCTCCTGATAAGTAGCCCCTGTTCCGCCTTCACCGCCATCAACTGTAATAAAATCAGGGCCTTTGCCGCTCTCTTTCATATAGGAAATCATGCTCTCCAGGGCATCAAGATCGCCTACCACTATTTTCATTCCGACAGGCTTTCCGCCTATACTCCGGAGCTCTTCAATAAAATCGAACATGGAAGGGGCATCCTCAAATTCATAGAAACGGTTTGGACTGTTAATCGTTTTGCCAACCTCTACTAGCCGGATTCTGGCAATTTCTTCGGTTACTTTTTCACCTTCAACATGGCCGCCGCGGGTTTTCGCTCCCTGTGCAAGCTTTAGTTCAAAGGCTTTTACCTCAGGTATTTCACTTTTCTTTTTAAATTCTTCCCAGGAGAATTCCCCGTTTGGCTTTCGGACGCCAAACATATCAGGGCCAATTTGCATTATGATGTCCGGGCTGCCTGCCAGATGATACTGGGACAGACCGCCTTCACCGGTATTCATCCAGGTGCCGCCGGCAAGGCCAAGACCTTTTGAAAGTGCAGTGATCGCTTTTTCTCCAAGAGAGCCATAGCTCATGGCAGATTGGCCTACAAGTCCCTTGACTCTGAATGGCTGCCGACAGGTTTTTTCTCCCAGCACAACCGCATCCTCATCCCGCAGATAGTAGGGATCGGCCAATTTCTCTTCGCTGTGTTCCTTTCTTGAAAATAAATTGTCCCCATCCACTTTATAAACACGTGTTTTAACTTTCTGTGTATTATCCACCTTCATCTCATCAACGAGTTTAGGGAACAAGGTATTGCGTATATAGAAGCCTTCTTCATCAAAATCTCTTATAGATCCGAATCCTATTAGCCTTTCTTTGTATTTGCCTGCTTTGACAACATCCTGGTATTCCTTTCTGGAAAAAGGTTTACCTTCTGTATCATTATTGAATAGGTACTGTCTTAGCTCAGGCCCCACTTTTTCTGTGATGTATCGCACCTTCCCAATTACCGGGAAGTTTCTGAGTATAGAGTGCTGTTTCTGCCTGTCATCTTTTACATACCAATAAATAAATAGAATGACTGGCACAAAAATAACCAAAGCAATAAAAATGAATAATGCTATAACAAGGTAATCTGTTAAACTCATTTTATCCTCCTTCTATTAAAACTGGCTGAGGGCTTCACGTATAGCGGTGTTGCCTGATGCTGCCTCTATGGTTGAATTAAAGATAGCTTCTTTATCAATAGACTCTACTAGAACTTCGGCTGCATCCTCACGCGGAATCTCAGCATCCCGGTCATGTATTTTCTCTGACAGGGTAATCTTTCCGCTGCCGGGTTTGTCCGTTAATTGGCCAATCCGGATAACCGTGTAGACCAAATTGGCCGCTTTAAGCATATCTTCTGGAAGATCCTTCGCCGCAATCTTGCGGGAAGGGTCCGTGTCACTTTCCTCCGCTTTGACTGCACTCATCATCACAAATCGCCTAACACCGGATTTTTGTGCTAATTGGATGATATCTGAAATAGATTGGTGATCGACCATGACTGTTTTACTCGAATGTTTTTTAGGATTGACGCCTGTTAAATAAATCACTGCATCTGATGCCTGAAGATGGGGGATGAGCTTTTGCTCGTCATATACAATTGCATGGGCTGCACCCAATTTTATAAGATCTTCAGTTTGGTTTTCATTTGCAGCAACGGCAAGAGCTTCAAGCTTCCTCTCTGCGAGCTTTCTGATTACATGCTCGCCCACATCTCCATTGGCACCGATTACAATTACTTTCATGCTAACGCCTCCTTTTCTAACCTTTTCCACATATGATTTATTTAAAACCAAAATGAGGCAAACAAAAAAGCAGCCACCAGGACCGCGTATGTATAGGATAATTCCGTTTTCGCTATAACTCATTACATGGCTCTGAAGCCCAAGGCAAAGCCACTGCATATAAAATAAAGCTCCATCCTTTGCGGATGAAGCTTTACCATTATGCCAGCCTTTTAAAATTCTGGCCAAGAATTTCATTCATCGTATGAACCGTGATAAATGCCTTATTATCAACCTGGGTAATGTAACTTTTCAGCTTTGTGAAATCTTTTCTTCCCAGGATAGTTGTAATGACTTCTTTTTTATCGGATGTGAAGGCACCAGTTGCGGAATGGATGGTTGCACCCTTGCCCAGTTCATGAACGATATAGGTTTTTATTTCATCACTGTGGCGGCTGATAATAACAATTTCTTTGTTTGAATTGAATTGCTGAAGTGCATAATCAATGACGAATCCATTAATTATGACCCCGAAAAATGCATACATGCCAACTTGCGGGCCGAACAGAACGGCGGAAGACAGGGCGATCAATAAATCCGCAAGAAGCACTCCTCTGCCAACTTCAATATTTAAGTATTTATTAAAAATCATGGCGATGATGTCTGTCCCGCCAGTAGAAGCCTGCTGGTTAAAGACAATTGCCATTCCGGTCGCGGCGATGCACTGCCCAATGATCAGCTGAATAAGCAGGTCATCGCTTAGCGGATGGGCCATTGGGGCGTATTTTTCAAGCGCCCACACAAAAAATGACAAAGCGAAGCTCGCATAAATAGTTTTTGCCCCAAAGCCTGATCCAAGAAAAATAAAACCAACTGCAAACAGGATCAAATTGACAAGGATCATGAAAGTACCGATGGAGAAATTGGGAAATAAGTCATTCATGATAATCGACAATCCGCTGACCCCTCCAGTTGCTAAATTATTGGGGGACAAGAAAAAATGGACATTTATAGAAACCAGGAATGCTCCCAGGTTAATCATGATAAAAGAAAACAGTTTTTGACGCATCGCCGCAACCTCCTTTTTTTATAGTTTTTTTCGAGATCCGTAAAAAGTGGAACAACGGGATTATAAAGCCCTTAAAGCCCCTTTGTAAAGGGAATGAGGGCAAAAAAATAAGGTTTAATAATTATGAAAATTGGAAGGGGTTGCAAGAGGGAGGATATTATCTATTTTTGCTTAATTCTTATATAATAAGTTATGGTTAGCACGAAAGGATGTAAAAAATCTTGAAGAACAGGAAGCTTATTGTCATTCCCATAATGATTCTTGTAGCTGCAGCAGCAATGTGGATGCTTAATAAAGATTATCAGCAAATAGATTTGTTGATTCGATTGCTGATAGCAGCTGGTGCAGCACTATTATCAGGAGTCATCTCATATTTTTTATTTAAGCCGGAAAAAGAAGAACAATAAAGATGCCTGCTCCCTGGCAAGGGGACAGGCATTTCTTTTTGGAACTTTTACTATTTGGTTTCGTATATAAGCAGAAGGGATTGATAGAAGTGAATCATATTGAGGAATGCCCAAGATGCAAAAGTACGGAATTTGCGGAAGGCACCGACTTCATGCCGGTTAAACCATTAAATAAAAAGCTGTCAGCAGGGTCTTTAAAAATCTATCGTTTTTGTTTAAGCTGCGGAGACGTTGTTTCTATTAGAATTGAGAATCCAGGTAAGTTTAGAAGCCGGTGATAGAAGAGAATGCTTCATGAAACTGGAATTAGGAAACATAGGTAATAAGTTGCCAAGAATGCTTCATGAAGCCGAAAACCAGGAAACAAAGAGAAAAATGGTCGCGATGAACGCTTCATGAAGCCGGAAATCAGGAAGCAAAGAGAAAAATGGTCGCCATGAAACGCTTCATGAAGCCGAAAACCAGGAAGCAAAGAGAAAAATGGTCGCCATGAGCGCTTCATGAAGCCGAAAACCAGGAAACAAAGAGAAAAATGGTCGCCATGAGAGCTTCATGAAGCCGAAAATCAGGAAGCAAAGAGGAAAATAGTCGCCATGAGCACTTCATGAAGCCGAAAATCAAGAAGCAAAGAGAAAAATAGTTGCCATGAAGCGCTTGCTCCACCCTGCATCTTATTTCTTCCGCTTGAGCAGCTGTAAATCAATGTACAGCTGGCATCTTGTGTTAAAGTCATCAAAGTCGATGGATGTTAAATCAGTAATTTGTTTCATTCGGTATTTTAATGTATTTGTATGGATGAAAAGCTGTTCTGCTGTCGGCTTAAGGCGGCAGTTGTTCAATAAATACACTTCAAGCGTCTTCAGCAGGCTGGTTTGGCTTTCCAGGTCTTTTCTCTGCAGCTTCATAAGGTCTTCATTTACATATTTAGTCAGGCTGTTATGCTGGGCAATGGGTTCTAAATAACGGAAAACCCATAGCTTTTTATATTCATATGGCAATTCTTCAGGTGATCCAATGAATTTGGCGGCTTTGATGACCTCTAGGGCCTCTGCATAGCTTTTGCGCAGTTTTAAGATGGAGGAATATTCTCCTCCGATCCCTGCATACACAGTCTGCGATCTGAATTGGCTAAGAACGGTATTTGTTAATTCATGTGCGTCTTCTGATAGGCTGCCAGGTGCAGGGGAACTGCTGCCGATCATGACGATAATTTCATGCTGGTTTGTAAATATGTGAGCTGGATGGCTGAGGGCATTCGCGAACAGCCGAACGGTTTCATTTAATTCCGCAAATATCTCTTCATCTGCCTGCACGACAGAAAATACATTGATGATAAAGGCCTCCGGAAGGATGATTTTAACGTTGGCAGCCTCCCATTTGATTTGATCTTCCGTCTGATAGGTACGATCAATAATCTTTTGATAAAATTGATGTTTTTCTTCTTCTTTGCGCAGTTTTTTCAGGTTTTTCTGATATAATAGCTTTCCAATATGGAAGGAAACATCATGCAGAAAGTTCATTTCGCTTTCAGATAGAGAGCCTTCTAATTCCTGAACCCAAATAAAACCCAGTATCTGCTCTTTATATTTTGCACTTACAACCACGCGCTGGTTAAGGCCGATTTCTTCCATTTTCTTTATTCTAAAAGGCTCAGGAATTGTCTTTAACTGATCAACAATGCCTTCATCCATAAACTTCTCCAAAATGGGTATGGGCCACCTCTTCGAAAATATGGTCTGCTGGTTCGCCAAATCAAAATGTTCAATATAATACGAGCTATAGGCCAGCAGTGAGAATTGTTCATCCTCGATGACAACAGGCTTCTTTAAAAAAGTGCTGACCATTTCTGTAATCTCATCAATATCTGTCATATTAAGGATTTTCTCCAGCGGCTGACTCATTAGGGCTCCCTCCTAAACATTGCTGTTCTTATTATAGTGAAAAACAATGGGAGGCACCACTCGTATTTTGCCGAAAGAAAAAGGACCGGGCATTTTCTTGGCCCAGTCCTGAAGCTTTTAGGTTATTTTAAAGATTTTTCAAAGTCAGTAAATTGTTTTTCGATTTCTGCAGATGGCTTTGCAGTTAGAAGGCTTACCACTATGATGGCAATTAAGCTGGCAGCAAAGCCAGGAATCATTTCATAAAGTACATCAGATAATCCGGCTTGAGACCAAATTATGACAGTGCTTGCCCCAACAATCATTCCGGCTAATGCTCCCCATCTTGTCATGCGCTTCCAATATAAGCTAAGAATGATAAGAGGTCCGAAAGCGGATCCGAAACCAGCCCATGCGTAACCCACAAGGTCTAGAATCGTTTCATTTTTCTCCCATGAAATAATCAATGCAATGATAGAAACCAGCAATACAGATAATCTTCCTATTGTAACTAATTCTTTATCTGTA
Source organism: Cytobacillus sp. BC1816 (assembly GCF_051353635.1). Classification (NCBI taxonomy): domain Bacteria; kingdom Bacillati; phylum Bacillota; class Bacilli; order Caryophanales; family Bacillaceae; genus Cytobacillus; species Cytobacillus sp. BC1816. The sequence goes on from NZ_CP195611.1 coordinate 1,122,103, forward strand.
GCTGAGCGGCGGAAGAACGTTTTATATAAATCTTCCGTTAATGAACTTGATGTTACAAGCAGCTGTGATGAAATGGTACTCATGATAGCTGCCAGAATGGCTGAGATTAAGAATCCAGTGATGATCGGGTGGAATAATACCTCGCCAAGAAGAATGAAAATGGTTTCAGGGTCCTCTATTGAAATGCCTTTATCAGCAACATAAGCAATTCCCACAAAACCGGTCAGCATAGCTCCAATACTCGAGAAAATCATCCACCCCATCCCAATGCGGGTGGCTTTCTTGATTTCTTTAACAGAACTTATAGCCATAAAGCGGACGATAATATGAGGCTGACCAAAATAGCCAAGGCCCCAAGCAAAAAGGGAAATGATGCCTAATAGACTTGTTCCTTTAAAGATATCAAGGAACGCTGGATTGATTGTTCTTGCAGTATCAATTGCCGGCCCAAATCCGCCTAAATGGAAAAGTGCTACTAATGGTACAAGAATGAGGGCGATAAACATAATCAGACCTTGAACAAAGTCTGTCCAGCTAACCGCAAGAAATCCTCCAAATAGTGTATAAGCTACTACAACACCTGTGATGATCCATAAACCTGTGTGGTAATCCAGCCCGAAAGTGCTTTGGAATAATACTCCCCCGGATACCATGCCTGATGATACATAAAAGGTAAAGAAAATTAAGATAACTAATCCTGAAATCAGGCGCAGGATTTTGGAAGCATCTCCGAAACGGTTTTCTAAATAACCAGGAATCGTAATTGAATCATTGGCCACCTCAGTATATGTGCGGAGCCTAGGTGCAACATAAAGCCAGTTCGCCCATGCCCCGAGTGTTAAGCCGAGGACAATCCAGGAAGCGCTTAGGCCAGTGGCATACATGGCACCCGGGAGTCCCATCAGCAGCCAGCCGCTCATATCGGAAGCGCCCGCACTTAAAGCGGTTACCGCAGGACCCAGTGTTCGTCCTCCGAGCATGTAGTCTGATAGATTGGAAGTTCTTTTATAGGCATAATAGCCAATCCAAAGCATCCCAATCATATACACGGTAATGGATATAATTAATGCATAATCCATTTGTAAGCCTCCTTTTTGTTAGTTTACAAATATTTAGATAAAATAAGCGATAAGAAAGCAGTGGACCTGCTTTCTCTTTACTTAGAAATCAAGAATGGCTGGTTATTATTATAGCTGTATTTTATTGTTTTGGAAGAAAAATAATTTTAAAGTGTTACTTTTTGAAAATGCCCTTAAAAGCAAAAGCAATATTAGCCGGGCGTTCAGCGAGCCTTCTCATAAAATATCCATACCAGTCCATTCCGTATGGTACATAGACACGCATTTTATAGCCTTGCTTTGCCAGTTCCAGCTGTGTTTTATTCCTCATGCCATAGAGCATTTGGAATTCAAAGCGATCGTTTGGAATGTTATGCTTCTTTGCTAATTCTTTTGTGTACTCGATGATCTGATCATCGTGGGAAGCTATTGCTGTATAATTTCCGTTTAAAAGACTTTGCTCAATTAATTTCTTATAGTTTTCATCTACATCTGTCTTTTCAGGAAAAGCATGCTCCGGTGATTCTTTATAAGCACCTTTTACCATTCTTAAAAAAGGCTGGTATTTCCCCAAATCCTCGAGGTCCTTTTCAGTCCGATACAGGTAAGCCTGCAGAACTGTGCTTACACAGCTGTACTTCTCTTTAAACTTTTTAAACAAATCGATAGTGGCCTGGCAGCGCGGTACATCCTCCATATCAATTGTCACCATAATCTTGTGCTTCTCGGCAGTATCAAGAATTCTTGTCATGTTTTTCACAACAAGATCATGATCGATATCCAGACCAAGGGAAGTCATTTTTAGGGATACCTGTGAATCAAGTCCTTCTTTGCTGATCATTTCAATGGTCGAAATACATTCCTCTGTCCGTTCATTAGCCACTTCAACAGAATCAACAAATTCTCCCAAATGGTCCACTGTTACAGAAAGTCCTTGATTATTCAGATCTCTGATAAAGCGGACACTGCTTTTGAAATCAACTCCGCCAATTAATTTACCTGCAGCAAAGCTTCCGCCTCTGTTCTGGGCAATTTTATTAAGTAAGCTATTTTTTGATAAATAAAGAAAAAAATCTCTTGTAATCGCTTCCATTTTAACAAGCACCTCCAATGGTTATATCTTTAGACTAATCTTACAATTCTGTGACAAGTTACGACAATGTTCATAAAAAACAAAGATTCTCTATATCTATTGTTGACAGGAGACAATGAAAGGCTGCATTTTCCAGACGGTGAAACATCTGCTTCTGTTTCACGAAACTTCCGCTTTCCGTTGTCAATTAATATGTAAGAAAAGTTTCCATATTATTGTTTACATTGACAAGCATTTGTATTTAAATAGTAATATAGTTTTGAATATTTACTTATTTCTGAAAAAACGGGGGCTAGAGAAAATGAGAAAGCAGTTAAAGAAATTTGCGCAATTTACAGCATTGTCCAGTTTGCTTGTCCTCTCTGCATGTGGCGGCAATCAGGCTGCAGGGGATGAGGACGGGGAAAGCAGCGGAGGAGCAGTTAAAGCGGATATTGGAGTTATTTCTTATATCAGCGGGCCAGGTGCAGCTTATGGCGAAGCTATCACGAATGGCTTAAAGCTCGCACAGGAAGAAATCAATGGCAAGGGTGAAGTCGAGATAAACCTTGTTATAGAAGATTCCGCCGGCAAGCAGGATCAGGCATTGACAGCAGCACAAAAGCTTATGAATTCAGAGAATGTGACAGGCATTATCGGACCTACATTAAGTACAGAAATGAATGTAGTTGGTCCGGAAGCTGATCTGAACGGGGTACCGATTATGGGGACTTCAACCACTGCAGAAGGGATTCCGCAAATTGGGGACTATGTCTTCCGCAACTCGCTGCCTGAAGCATTGGCGATTCCGGCTTCAATAGATAAAGCCATTGAGAAATATGATGCTAAAAAAGTAGCAATTCTATATGGAAATGATGATGTTTTTACAAAATCGGGCTTTGACACGATGAAAAAAGCAGCAGAAGAGAAGGGCCTTGAAATCTTAACGATTGAAACTTTCCAAAAAGGACAATCAGACTATAATGCACAATTGACGAAAATTAAAGGTTTAAAGCCAGACCTTATTCTGGCATCAGCTCTATACAATGAAGGTGCAGTCATAATGGATCAGGCAAGGAAAATGGGCATTGATGTCCCGTTTGTCGGAGGAAACGGCTTTAATTCTCCTGAGGTCATCAATATCGCAGGGGATGCAGCAAATGGCCTGATTGTGGCAACTCCTTGGTATGGTGAAAAAGAAGATGATAAGGTCAAGGAATTTGTAGGTAAATATGAGGAAGAATACGGCAAAAAGCCAGACCAATTTGCAGCCCAGGCCTACGATGCGCTATACATTATGGCTGAAGCATTAAAAAATGCGGGTGAAGCTGACCGTGATGCACTTCGTGACGCTTTGGCCGAAATCAAAGGCTTTAACGGAATCCTTGGAGAGTTCTCTTTTGATGAAGAAGGGGATGTCGTAATGGAACCGACCGTCTTGGTTATCGAAGGCGGGGCATTTAAGGAATTTAATTAAGAAAGCTGCAAAAGTGAAGCTCTGGCGCTTTCAGTGCCAGAGCTTACTTTTAAGAATAAATAAAGTTAGTAGGTGAATACCGTGTTAATTGAACAATTAATAAACGGAATTACCCTTGGCAGCATTTATGCCATCGTTGCACTTGGGTTTACATTGGTTTTCGGGGTGCTTGGCATTATCAATATGGCACACGGAGAAATCTTTATGTTCGGAGCCTTCATTGGGGTTGTTGTCACTTCCACATTTAAAGGGCCGCTTTGGCTGGCCTTTATGGCAGCGATTTTGGTAACTGCCGCAATGGGTTATCTGCTTGAGCGATTTGCCCTGAGACCTCTCAGGAATAAACAGGGGGTATCCCATCTGGCGCCATTGATCAGTACCATTGGCGTTTCGATACTTCTGGAAAACCTTTCACACCATATTTTTGGCCCAGGCAACCATCCTTTCCGCGCTTCTTTTGCAGAAATAAGTTTCCAGATTGGTTCGATAACCGTATATCTTGTGCAGATTGTCATCTTTATCATTTCTGTCCTTCTCATGTACGCCCTGTCTTTTTGGCTAGGCAAAACAAAGGCAGGAAAAGCCTTAAGGGCAACCGCTGAAAACCTGGAAACTGCAAGCCTTCTTGGTGTTGATGTGAAAAGAACGATTACGATGACTGTTATCATCGCATCTGCGATGGGCGGGATTGCCGGGATCCTTGTCGGAATGGCATTTAACTCTGTTACGCCTCAGATGGGATTAACCATTGGGCTAAAAGGACTTGCCATCATCATTCTTGGCGGCATGGGGAATGTCAAGGGAGCGATGGCCGGGGGCCTAATCCTTGGTCTGGCGGAAACATTTGTCGTTGTTTACGGCAATTCGGGATACAAGGATGCAATAGCTTTTGCGGCTATTATCGTCATCCTTCTCATCAGGCCGCAGGGATTGTTTGGCCAAAAAATTTCAGCGTAAGAAGGTGAACTCATGCTTGCAGAATTAATAAATCCATATTATTTACAGGTAGCTTCTTTTATATTAATCAACATTATTTTAGGGGTAAGTATATATATTACTCTATCAACTGGTCAGCTCTCGCTTGCCAATGCAGGATTTATGGGGATCGGTGCCTATACATCGGCCCTTCTGACGCTGAACTTTGACCTTCCGATTATTGTGGGGATACTAGCAGGCACTTTATTGGCGGGTGTATTTGGAATCCTTATCGGGATACCGACATTAAGGCTTCAGGGTGTTTACCTAGCCATTGTTACCCTCGGGTTTGGAGAGGTGATCCGGGTTATTTTTGTAAACTGGGAGTCTATGACAAAGGGAGCTGTAGGTTTATCGGGCATTCCGCATATGGGCCGTGAGCTGCTGAATACTTTAAAAGAATTTGGTTTTGATCCCAAAATACTTGGACTCCAAAATAACCAGTTTGTATTTCTAGCTATTTTCCTCATTTTATTAGGGGTCACAATCAGTATAATCACGTTTTTCAGAAGGCAGAACCGTTCCAGAGTGGGACGGGCTTTCGCAGCGATTAAACTGGATGAAAAAGCAGCAGAGTCAATGGGCATCAATATTACTTATTATAAGGTCCTGGCATTTGCACAGGGGGCACTGGTAGCCGGATTTGCAGGCGCATTATTTGCCCATGTTCTTGCATACATAAGTCCTGCCGATTTTGCTTATCACCGTGCGGTTGAGATATTGATTTTCGCAGTTTTCGGGGGAAGCGAAGTAATTTGGGGACCGGTGTTTGGAGCGCTCTTTCTAACTGTAATGCCCGAGGTACTGAGGTTTATAAGCGAATACCGCTACATGATTTACGGTCTGATCATTATTATTATGATGGCTGTCCGGCCGCAGGGATTGATTGATGTAAATATATTAAATTGGCTCAAGCTTAAAACATCAAAGAGGAGGCAAAAGCATGGTACTTCAAGTCAAAAAAGCATGTAAAAACTTTGGCGGGCTGAGTGCCCTGTCTGATGTCTCGTTCTCTATTAACCAGGGTGAGATCTTTGGGCTGATTGGTCCGAACGGAGCCGGGAAGACAACGATGTTCAATCTGATTACATCGATGTTTACTCCTACCTCAGGCGAGATTATCTTTAATGAAGACAATATCAATGGTTTAAAGCCGCACCTGATCACGAAAAAAGGCATTTGCAGAACATTCCAGAATATTCGCTTGTTTCCGCAGATGACAGCAGAAGAAAATGTGATGGTTGGGGAGCACTGCAGGAGTAAATCCGGGGTATTCAGCAGTGTATTCAGGACAAAATCACAGCGGAAAGAAGAAGAAAGAATCCGCAGCAAAGCGAATGAGCTATTAGAGTTTGTTGGGCTGGGAGGTTTTGCGGATGTTGTTTCTGACAGCCTGGCATACGGACAGCAAAGAAGGCTGGAAATTGCCCGGGCACTGGCCAGCTCTCCTCAGCTGCTGCTGCTGGATGAACCGGCAGCCGGAATGAACGAAACAGAAACAAGCGAATTATTTCATCTCATCAAAAAAATTCAGGAACAAAGCATTACTGTCCTGCTGATTGAGCATGACATGCCGCTTGTCATGAAATTATGCGACCGTATTGCCGTGCTAAACTTCGGCAAGAAGATTGCTGAAGGCACACCTGCTGAAATCCAAAATAATTCGGATGTCATCGAAGCCTATCTCGGCAGCGAGGAGGAAGATTTGTATGCTTAAGGTAAACGGGATTAACGCATTTTATGGAAAAATCCAGGTTCTTAAAAGCATCAGCCTTGAAGTGGAAGAGGGAAGTATTGTTACGATACTTGGCGCTAACGGAGCAGGAAAGACAACGACTATGAAGACCATTTCCGGATTGCTAAAGCCTCAAGCCGGCAGCATTCAATTTCAGGGGCAGGATGTAACGGGACTGCGGCCGGACCAGCTGCTGCGCAAAGGGATTGCCCTTGTTCCGGAAGGCCGCCAAATTCTTTCAGGAATGACAGTGCTTGAAAATCTTGAGATGGGAGCGTACCATCGGAAGGACAATGAAATTGCCCAGGATATTAAGAATGTAATGGGACGTTTCCCAATCCTTGAAGAAAGGCAGAAACAGCTTGGAGGAACATTATCTGGCGGCCAGCAGCAGATGCTGGCCATAGCGAGAGCGATCCTCAGCAAACCAAAGCTGCTTCTTCTTGACGAACCGTCAATGGGGCTGGCGCCTCTAATAGTGGCTGATATCTTTAAAATTATTAAAGAAATTAACGAAGCGGGCACTACTGTTCTTCTGGTGGAGCAGAATGCAAGGCAAGCACTAAAAATATCCGATTATGGGTATGTCCTGGAAACAGGAAAAATGGTTGCTGAGGGAAGCTCACAGATGCTTCTGAATGATACTAGAATTATGGAAGCTTACCTGGGGCGGAAATCAAGCTAACAATAAAAGGCCGAATCTTTTGATTTGGCCTTTTATATTTTTACTTATTTCATTATGGTAAAATCGGTTGAGAAAAGATTTATTTATACAATAACCGGAGGACAAATGAAAAAGACAAAGAAAATCTTAAAACGGCTGATCATAATTTTATTAATTCTCGGGGTATTTATGTTTTTAAACAACACCTCCCTGCTGACAAAAGAAAGAAATGCTAAGCCGCTGCTTCTCGCCCATAGAGGAATGGCACAGACTTTTCATATGGAAGGGATAACCGGGGAGACGTGTACGGCTGAAAGAATTTACGAGCCTGAGCATTCCTTTCTTGAGAATACGATTCCTTCCATGAAAGCTGCTTTTGAGGCAGGTGCAGATGCAGTTGAATTGGATATTCAGCTTACAAAGGATGGACAGTTTGCGGTTTTCCATGATTGGACGCTGGAATGCCGGACAAATGCAAAGGGAAATACCAGAGATTATACAATGAATGAATTAAAAAAGCTGGACATTGGGTACGGCTATACAGCGGATAATGGAAAAACCTATCCGTTTCGCGGTAAAGGAATCGGGATGATGCCCAGCCTTGATGAAGTCTTGAATCAGTTTCCGGAAGGCGATTTCTTAATCCATATTAAAAGCAATGATCCCCAAGAAGGAGAAAAGCTTGCTGAATACCTGTCCATGTTTTCAGAAGACAGATTGGCGAAAATATCTGTTTATGGAGGAGACGAACCTATTGCTGCACTGAAGGAAGAAATGCCTGCAATGAGGGTGATGTCCAAGGCCACTTTGAAAGAATGCCTTCTTCCTTATTTAGGAACGGGGTGGACAGGATATGTTCCAAACTCCTGCAAAAACACACAGCTTCATATTCCTGAATCATATACAAAGCTGATGTGGGGCTGGCCAAATAAGTTCTTGAATCGAATGGATGATGCAGGCACAAGAGTTATTGTGGTTGCAGGGGACGGGAACTGGTCGGAAGGATTTGACAGACCAGAGGACCTGGAACGGCTGCCTGAAGATTATTCAGGAGGCATCTGGACAAACAGAATCGACCTGATTGCCCCCATATATAAATAAGAATAAATAGGCGCTTGGTTTGATCCAGGCGTTTTTTAATTTTTTAATTGGAATTATTTAAAAATTTTGTAAAAAGGATTATGATATTAATAGGTTTATTTAGTTTGTCGAAGGATTTTAGATGTCTTATTATACATATATTATAAATTGCAATTACAGCTTGGGGGACTATAAATGGCGAAAGTTTTAGCATTTCTTAAGCCTTACCGGATAGCGGTGGCAATAGCATTATTCTTAATGCTGACGGAGCTTGCTGTTGAGCTTATTCAGCCATTGCTAATGGCAAAGATCATAGATAAAGGCATCCTTCAGAACAATCTTCAGGAAGTCGTGAAGTGGGGAGGGTTTATGCTGGCTGCCTCTTTTGCCGCTTTTGCGGCTGGAGTCATTAATTCCTTTTATGCTGCCCATGTCAGCCAAAGCTTTGGTTTTGATGTAAGGAAAAGCTTATATGACAAGGTGCAATCCTTCTCTTTTGCCAACTTTAATCTTTTTCCAACATCTTCATTAATTACCCGAATGACTAATGATATTACGCAGCTTCAAAATACAGTTTTTATGAGTCTTCGTATCATGATGAGAGCTCCTTTATTAATAGTTGGCGGCCTTATAATGGCTTTTGTGGTAAATGTGAAGCTTGCTCTTATCTTGTCAGCTGTGGCCCCCTTCCTTTTTCTATTTCTGTTTTGGGTAATGGGAAAAGGCGGCGTGCTCTTTAAAGCAGTCCAGGAAAAGCTGGACTCTGTGAACAGCGTCATGCAGGAGAATCTGACCGGGATTCGGCTAATTAAAGCGTTTGTCCGCAGAAATCATGAAGTGAAACGATTTACGCGCACGAATGAGGATCTTAGAGATGGAACGGTTAAAGCATTGCGTCTAATGGAAGTGACCATGCCTGTTTTGCTTTTAATCATGAATCTAAGTATTCTTGGTGTGCTTTGGTTTGGCAGCAAACAGGTAAATGCAGGGGAAGTAAAGGTAGGAGAGATTGTTGCAATTGTTAACTATGCTACCAGAATAACGGCCGCATTCTCCATTTTCTCCTGGATTATCATGGCATTTTCAAGGGCGAGGGCCTCTGCAAATCGTGTTGCAGAGGTGCTGGAGACTGATGTGGATTTGACAGACAACTCAGAATCCGAGAATGCCCTAACAATAAGTCAGGGCAAAATTCTATTTAAAAATGTATCTTTTAATTACCCAGGCACTTCAGAGAAGGTGCTGGATGGCATCAGCTTTACAATAAATCCTGGGGAAACAGTAGCGATATTAGGTGCAACAGGCTCAGGAAAGACATCTTTATTCCAGCTCATCCCCCGGCTTTATGATGTGACCGGAGGTAAGGTTGAAATTGATGGGCATGATGTACGGGAAATGAAAATGGAGAATCTCCGCAGGAAAATTGGCTTTGTGCCTCAGGAAGCCCTGCTTTTTACAGGCAGTGTGAAAGAGAACATTTCATGGGGCAAGGAAGATGCCGTGATGGAGGAAATAACTGAAGCAGCTGTCAATGCACAGATACATGAAACGATTATGAAGCTTCCTGGAGGTTATGAAACAAAAGTGGGACAAAAGGGTGTTAATTTATCGGGCGGGCAAAAACAGCGTCTATCCATTGCACGGGCGCTGGTAAGAATGCCGAAAATCCTTCTGCTTGATGACAGCACAAGTGCTCTGGATATGAAAACAGAGGCAAAACTTTTGTGTTCTTTAAAAAAATATCCTTGTACAACACTGATTATCACACAGAAAATCAGTACAGCAATGGAAGCAGACAGAATCTTTTTGCTTGAAGATGGAAGGCTTCTGGCAGAGGGAGACCACGAGAATCTCCTTAAAACATCAGGATTGTATAAGCGGATTTTTCTATCCCAATCTGGAGAGGAGAACAGAAATTATGCTTAAACAGCTCAAAGAACCTTTCCAATATAAAAAGATTCCTCTCGACTTGAATGGTGAATTTACTAAAGGGAAAAAGCCGAAATCTGAGAACATCAATTTCACATTAAAAAGAATCTGGACATACTTAGCCTACAATAAAGGGTTGTTATCTCTTGTTCTATTAATGGTGGTTATCAGCTCAGCAATGGGGCTGCTTGGTCCATATTTAGTCGGGATGGCGATCGACGAGTATATTGTCACAAAGAACAGCAATGGATTTATAGCCTTACTGATCTGGCTCGGAGTCATCTATGTGATGAACTCGCTTGCACTTTGGTTTCAGAATTATTGGATGATCGGCATCGCCCAGGAAACTGTATTTACAATGAGAACGAAGCTTTTCAAACATTTGCATAAGCTCCCTATTCCGTTCTTTGACAAGCGGCAGCAGGGGGAACTGATGAGCAGGGTAACAAACGATATTGAAAATGTCAGCTCGACTCTGAACAGTTCAGTGATCCAAGTCTTTTCCAGCCTGCTGACTTTAATTGGCACTGTTTCCGTTATGCTTTGGCTCAGTCCTTTGCTGACGCTCATTACACTGATCATTGTGCCGCTGATGTTTTTTGGAATGAAATGGATTACAGCACGGACAGGAAGGTTATTCAAAGAGCAGCAAAAGAATCTTGGAGAGCTGAACGGTTTTATTGAAGAAACCATATCAGGACAGAGGATCATAAAGACCTTTTCACAGGAAAAGAAAGTTATGGGCGAGTTCCGGGAAAAAGGAGAAAAGCTTAGGGGGGCAGGGTTCTGGGCTCAGACATATTCCGGGTTTATCCCGAAGCTGATGAATGTTCTGAACAACTTGAGCTTTGCCATTATTGCGGGGGTTGGAGGCATTTTTGCTCTGAATGGAATGATTTCAATCGGTGTCATTGTCATATTCACGGAGTATTCCCGACAATTCACACGTCCGCTTAATGACCTGGCAAATCAATTTAACACACTTTTATCAGCGATTGCAGGAGCAGAGCGGGTATTTGACATTATGGATGAAGATGAAGAATTCAGAAATGATGAGCAGCTAAAAGAACTTACCGTAGTGAAAGGCGAGGTTGAATTCCAAAATGTATCTTTTTCATATGAAGAAGATGGGAATACGGTAAGGGATGTAAGCCTTCATGTAAAAGCAGGACAGACTGCTGCCTTAGTTGGTCCGACAGGTGCAGGAAAGACAACAATGATCAATTTAATCTCCCGATTTTATGAAAGGGACTCAGGCCGTATATTAATTGACGGTGAAGATATAGCCAATGTGAAAAAAGAAAGCCTGAGGAAGCATATGGGATTTGTGCTGCAGGACTCGTTTCTTTTCAGCGGCACTGTGCGCGAAAATATCCGCTACGGCAGGCTGGAAGCATCAGATGAAGAAGTGGTGGAGGCGGCTGAGCTTGCCAATGCCCATTCTTTTATCATGAAACTTCCTCATCAGTATGAGACAGTGCTGAGTCAGGACGGAAATGGCATTAGTCAGGGGCAGAAACAGCTTCTTTCCATTGCACGTGCATTTCTGGCCAACCCGGGCATTTTAATTCTGGATGAAGCAACAAGCAGCATTGATACGGTGACAGAGCTTAAAATTCAGGATGCCCTTCAGGAACTGATGAATGGCAGGACCAGTTTTGTCATTGCCCACCGTCTGAATACGATTCAGAAAGCGGATAAAATTTTTGTTCTTGAAGAGGGCAGGATTATTGAGGAAGGTACACATGAATCTCTGCATGAACAGGAAGGCTTTTATTATCGGCTTCATGGTAAAGCGGCTGTGGGTGCGAATGCTTGAAATGGCATTTGGATGGAAAATAGGTGTATGGCCTGCAGGGATATAATAGATTAGGCGGACTTGATTACTATCAAATCCGCCTTTTTGCTTATCTATAAAATGACATTCTTTTCTTTAGCTTCTTTTAGCCAATCCGGGAATTCATTCAACAAGAGGTCATAAAGTTCGTTATCAGAAATGGTCTCGATATTTTTAATGTGGAAAAAGTTTGCGTTATCGATATAGCGGCCATCCATTTCATCCACCTTTTCCAGTACTTCAAAGTTTGAATCGCCTATGCCGACAAACTGCCAAAATAATGGTTTATCGGATGATGCTGCAACCGGTTTTTTGATCGTTCTTTTACAGCCTCCATCATTAATGAAAACAATGAAGGCAGGGTCTTTACTCCGATCTTCTGTGGTATATTTCTGAATGACATCCGCCATTACTGGCGGTTCATCATTTCTTCCGAATTTGTGAATCAGATCATTATTTATGATATATTGATCCACATATCCTTCAAAGTCATGTTCTGTTACCGGCTTCAACCTGGAAAATTCATTATCATAGACCCAAATATCAAGTGCGCCGTCATCATCAAATTGGCTGGCAACTGCTAAGATTCTCTCCACAACCCTTTGGACAGTCCCGTTTTTATATAACTTGCGCATGGAGCCGGAAATGTCCAGAACAAGTCCTACCCTGGCAGTAACATTTGTCAGCTTCTTTTTCTCCAGGACAAGTCCTGCCGATTTTTTTAATAAACTAATAGAGCTCATTACTGTGAATCCCCCTTTAATCATATATCCAAAAATTTACCATACTGGGAGCCTATTAGCATTATTTAATTTGAAAATTTCATAGCAAAGTCGATAAGCATTTTTTCATATAAATGAATGGAATGCGGCAGGACATATTCATTATCACCGTGCCAGTTCATGCCGGTTGGGCCAAACTCGATAGCTGGTATCCCGTAATTGGCAAAGAACACAGTATCAGCAGAACCATGCTGCCCAAAGAAAACAGCTTTGTCTTCTGTGTGCTTTTCAACAATAGGTTCAAGCATCAAGATGAAAGGATTGTCTCTGGCTGTTACAAGCGGCTTGCTGAACATATTCATGATTATTTCTCCATCTGTGATATTTTCGATTTGTTTGATGATCTCTTCATGATCCTGTTCAGGCAAGTATCGGATATCATAGGACATTATACATTTTTCAGGCACCTTATTATAAACATCTCCTCCAGTTATTTTTGCCAGATTAATCGAAGGCTGTGGAAAGAATTCAGATGCTTCTTTTGCAAAAGGCAATTTTAATAGTTTTTGATGTACTTCAAAAGCCTTTTCAATGGCATTGACTCCTTCCCATGGACGGCTGCCGTGGGCCGGATCTCCGTCTATCTGGATGTCCAGCCTGATAACTCCTTTCGCTTCCAGAGCAATTCCGAGCTGAGTCGGTTCAGAACAAATGACAAAATCCCCGCGATACCCCTGTTCTGCTAAATACCCGGAACAATTAAAACCGCCGATTTCTTCATCTGATACAATTTGAAGCTGTATTTTTACGCCAATTGGCTTATTGCGGAGTGCTTTTACTGCACACATCATGGCCGCAACCCCGGCTTTCATATCCGCTGCCCCGCGTCCATATATTTTATCCCGGAGTTCTACAGGAATGAACTGTTCATCCTTTCCTGAGACAACATCCACATGTCCATTAAAAATAACGGTTTGATCACCGCTTCCAATCTCACAGACTGTCATTTTATAGCCATTATTTTCAATTATTCTAGAGGGAAGGTCGTGGCCTGACAGCCATTGATGGCAATATTCGATTGCCTGGTTTGCTCCTTCCTTTGAAGAGCTATTAATAGAAATGAGATCTTTCAGTAAGCTTTCAAGCATGTGTCTAAGGTCCTCCTTTAATGCAGCAATTATTTTACACAGTACTATTCCTATTCCCGCTTTATCGGAATGAAAACAGCCTGATCAATCATAGCCCGATATTTGTGAAGAATTGGTGAAGTGTATTGCGAAAAGGAAAGGGAAGGAGTATATTATAAGTGAAGAGAGTTAGTGAAGTATTTCACAAGCGACTTCGCTGGAACAATCTTTCTTCTCAAGAGCTGGCCGGCTTTTAAATCCCCTGATAGGGAAAAATTTTTTAAGTGACTATGTGAAATTATTCACAATAAAAACATGGAGATGATTATCATGAAATGGTGGAAAACTCCTAAGGCAGCAGCCGTGTGGACAATATTAAGGGTTTGGCTTGGAATACAATGGCTTGAAGCTGGGTGGCATAAGGTAACAGAGGGATTTAACGCAGGCGGATTCATGCAGGGGGCCATAGCGCAAGCCGCTGGCGACCATCCGGCTGTGCAGGGCTGGTATGCGGGATTCCTGGAAAATGTAGCATTGCCAAACGCGGATTTATTCAGTACTTTAGTTGCATGGGGCGAAGTTCTTGTTGGAATTGGACTTATACTTGGAGCAGCGACCATTCCGGCATTAATCGCAGGAGCTTTCATGAATCTAAACTTCTTATTAGCAGGAACAACAAGCACTAACCCAATACTATATACAGCAGCAATCATCCTTCTATTTACAGGTGCAGGTGCTTACTACTGGGGTGTTGACAGATTCGCTATCCCTTATATTAAGACAATGATGAAAGGCGGTCACGGAATAGGGAAAAAAGAAGCACACACTCACTGAGAATAGATATATAAAAGCAGGAACCTTATGTTCCTGCTTTTTTTGTCCTTTAGGGCTAGCGTTTCTGTCTGCTTTTTGCCCGCTGATCAGCAGCCTTGGAACGTGCCATTGCCTCGAGATCATCATGATCGGCAAGTTCGCGGTTAAATTCTACGTCGATGCCGTCAGATTTCATGTTTTTTGGTACTTGTGGAAGTGATGATTTGTTTTTATCACGAGTTTTATGTCCATGTGCACGGCCCATTGTAAATAACCCCTTTCAGCAATAAAGGTGCGGAAACTAAATGTTTCCGTACCTTTATCATGTGCCATTAATAGGGCTGGTATGGGTGGAAATTAATGTTTTGACTGTCTGCCTGCAAATCCGCCCGCTTTGTCAGCTGTTTTGAATTCTCTTGAATAAGTTACTTCCTGCATGCTTGATAAAGTGCTTTTGGATTTGTCTTTTTTCTTTTTGTCCACTTCGTATCATCCTTTCAGAATAAGGTTCACACTTCCCTTATTTTTCCCTTATTTGAAAAAAATGATACAAATTTCATTGATAAATATCGCTGAGAGCTGCCTTTAAGTCTGGATATAAAAATTCATAACCGAATGACTGCAATTTTTCAGGAAGTACTTTTTGCCCCTCTAAAACCAGGGTACTCATCTCCCCAAGAGCTATTTTCAGAGCAAATCCAGGAGCAGGAATCCAGTGTGGGCGATTAAGGACTTCTCCAAGTATTTGTCCAAATTCCTTCATTGTCACAGGGTAGGGCGATGTAAAATTCACAGGACCCTGAAGCTGTTCTTGTTCAATGCAAAAAAGGATTCCGTTTACGGCATCACCTAAATGAATCCAGGAAACCAATTGACTGCCTGTTCCGACAGTCCCTCCGGCAAATAATTTATAAGGAAGGGCTATTCGCGGAAGAGCACCATCGTTCTTCTCAAGAATGATTCCAAACCTGCAGAATACTGTCCTGACTTCAAATTCTTCTGCCTTGGATGCCTCTTCCTCCCAGCGTCTTACTGTTTCAGCCAAAAAATCAGTACCGCTTTTCCTGGAAGCTTCGGTGAAGGTTTCAACCTTTGAAGTGCCATAGTAACCAACAGCGCTGGCATTGATAAGTGTATACGGCTTTTCTTCAAGGCGGCTAATAATCCGGATAACTTCCTTAGTGGCTGTAATGCGGCTGTTTAATATTCGTTTTTTTCGTTTTTCCGTCCATCTTCCACTGTTAATGGACTCACCAGCCAGGTTGATAAACACGTCAATGCTTTCCAGATTATCTTCCGGTGAATCATCATCGTTCAGCCATTGTACATAATACAGGTTTTTAGAATGCTGCTTATTAGATATATCTCTGGTTAGAATAAATATTTCATGTTTTTTCTCCAGTAATTTTTTCACCAAGGCGTTTCCAACAAAGCCAGTTCCGCCTGCGATGGCTATTCTCATGGGAGATTCCCCTTTCAAGTGGCAAATACTTTGTTACAGTTTACGACGTTTTAATTCAAAATCCTTTTTTTTGATAAGGTTGTTTTCGCAAGGTTTGTTGCTTTTTGTATATTATTTATTGAGTTGATTGGAAGGTACCGACACCCCTGCAGGAGTAGCGGGACAGGTGAGACCCCGCAGACGCGGAGCGTCGAGGATGCTCACCGCCCGCCCCGCGGAAAGCGAGCAGCCTGGAGCGGAAATCAACGGTTAACATGGATAGGCGCAAAACATCAATTTATACGAAAAGAGCCTTTGGTTATGTTACATTTAAGAAAAGAGGTGGAGAAAAATGCCGATCATTACGAAAATCACATTTCAGAAAAAAAACACAGACCGCTACAATATATATATGGATTATGGGAAAGGTGAAGAATATGCATTTAGTGTGGATGAAGATGTGTTAATAAAACATCAGCTCAAAAAAGGAATGGAGCTGGATGAATTTTCACTAAATGAAATTGGCTATCAGGATGATATCCGGAAATCCTATAACATAGCTATTCAGTATTTATCCAGAAGGATGCGCTCAGAAACCGAAGTCCGCAAACATTTAGCTGGCAAAGAAGTTGAAGAACCGGTTATTCAGGAAGTTGTTCACAAATTGTATGATTACAAATTTTTGAACGAAGAAGAATATGCAATTGCTTTTGTGCGTACACAAATGAATACATCAGATAAAGGGAAAGGATTAATCCGCACTGAACTAAAGGAGAAAGGGATATCCCTTAAATTAATCGATGAGGCGCTGGAGGTGTATCCAAGGGAAGCTGAATTAAGTACAGCAATAAGGCTGTGTGAAAAGCATGCACAGAAATATGCCCGTGATTCATCAAAGATCCTCAAACAAAAACTGGAACAGATGTTAATGCGTAAAGGTTTTAATTTTGACATCATTCAAGAAGCAGTATCTGAAACGGAGATTGAAAAAGAAGAAGATGAAGAATTGGCTGCCCTAAAGTACCAAGCGGAAAAAGCCAAAAGGAAATATGCTAACCTCCCTGAATTCGAATACAGGCAAAAAATGAAACAAGCCTTATTTAGAAAGGGATTTTCGTTCGATTTAATTGATCAATATTTAAGTGAAGGAGAATAACACATGGAAACCCATGTGTTATTTTTTAGATTCAATTACAATGGATTCTTCATCCAAATTATCCAGAATCATTACTGCTACTTCTTCAGGAGAACGAAGCCTGGATTTGTCTTTGATATGGTCGCCTTCATCCCAGAAGGGGGTATCCATTCCGCCCATATAAACGGCTTTAACTTTAATATCCGTGTCTTCGAGTTCCTTCTGAAGGCTCTCTGTAAAACCTCTTACAGCAAACTTGCTTGCTGCATACACTGATTCATTAACTTTTCCTTTTAAGCCAGCTGTCGAAATGATATTCATCAGCAAGCCGCCGTTTTTTTCTTTAAAATAAGGCAGAACAGCCTGAGTCATATAAATAGTGCCCAGCACGTTTGTTTGAAGCATATCCTGTATTTCCTGCTCTCCAAGATGGTCTAATGGCCCAAAATGTCCAACTCCAGCATTGTTAATTAGGCCGTAAAGTTCATGGCTTTGGATTTGAGCCATCAAGCTGCTGATCTCCTGGAGCTTTGTAATATCTAATGAAAAGGATTGAGCGCTTCCGCCAGCTACATGAATCTCCTTTTCCACGCTTTGCAGTTTGTCCAAGGCCCTTCCTGTTAAAATAGTATGGAAGCCTTGTTTGGCAAATAATAAAGCAAGCTCTTTACCTAATCCGGACCCCGCGCCGGTAATGATGACAGACTTCATATGTTTCGCTCCTTTGAAGGTCTTATAAACACCATCTTAACAAAAAAGTCCAGTACTTGCGAAATGGTATAAAAAACAAATAGCAGGAGCCTTTTCTAAACAGGCATTTTCTCATATACTTAGTTATGTCAGAACGGAAATCAATGCACAATTAATAAACTGAACATAAATTTCAAGAATTAACTAAAACAATATACGATTATCTAGAGAAAGTAAGAGGGATTAATATGCAGGAGAAAAGGTACAGTACAATGACTACGTATGAGCTTCAGCAAGAAATTTCCAGCTTAAATGAAAAAGCAAGGAAAGCGGAACAGATGGGTATGGTAAATGAGTTTGCCGTTCTTGAGCGTAAAGTAATAATGGCGAAATCCTACCTGCTCAATCCTGATGATTTTTCCCCTGGAGAAATTTATGAAATCGCCGGGGATCCCGGGGTTTACTTTAAAATTGAATATATGAATGGCGTGTTTGCCTGGGGATTCCGGCTAAATGGAAGCAAAGGTGAGGAAGCTTTGCCGATCTCCATGCTGAAAAAACTGGAAGAAAGAGGATGATGTAAACCATCCTCTTTCTGCTGTTACGAATTTTTGCGAATCTGCCGTTTTAAAATAATGAGGTCTTGAGTTTGCTGGGTCTCACCATTTACTTGTGAATGTGCACGTTTAGGCCTAAAGTGCGGTGAAGTAAATGGACTGGAATAAGGATTATCTCCAAAAAAGTTTTTGCTGTTTCCCATAACCAAGCCCTCCTCGTATTTTAAAATTCTGGTGTGTCACTTTCGCGGTTTGATGAAGCTCTCATTCGTTCCTGAGGGTGCGTATTAATTGTGCCATCAGCCCGGCGTGAAGCATATTCTGCTTTAGCCCGCGGCTCCCCCTCCAATTTTATATTGTTTTGATTTGGGAAATTTCTCGCTTTATTGCGCATAAGCAGCCTCCTAAACCGGAATAAGAGCGTGACCGGCAAATTTGCCAATCACGTAATACTATTATTTGTTTTTTTCGGAAGGCTATGAAGGATACAGGTTATTAATAAATGGTAATGAGGTGACTTTTATGAATGAGTACCAGCAAAAGCTTTATGAGCTTTTATTGAAAAAAAACAAAATGCTTTCAGCAAGCCAGGCCCAGACATGGATTGAGCTGCTCTGGGAAGATTTTGAAGCAACTTATGCTAAGGCTGGCAGAGAATATAAAGGTGCTGAAATGACAGAAAGAATCGTAAGTCAATGGGTAGAAAACCATGGAAGCAGGCTCCATGAATTTGTTGCTAATAATCCTAAATACAAGAATTTGCTTGAACAGGACATAAAAAAGCTGAATTAAAAACAGGCTGCCTATAATAGCAGCCTGTTTTCATTAGCCAGGAATGATATCCAGTTTTTTTCGAAGTTTTTCCTCACTGAAAATCCAGCCTGTATAGGATGATTGAATGTTAAACTCCCGATCGAGCTGGACCACGGCTACAAATGGATAGTGTCCATTGCTCCGGTAGCGAAGGTCAATAAATCGAACTTCATAATAATCATCATATTCATCCACTTCCCAGCGGTAAACTGGTGAGAAGGACAGGAATGCTGATAGATTTTTATCTTTCTTCGCGGCTTCAATTACAGGTGTTTCAGGAACGGGAACGCGATTAAATTGATCGAGAATCCTCACATGGTTTTTTACAGCACGCCCAACGAAAAATTGCTGCCTGCTCATCACGGCAACCCGCCATTGATTGAACCTCATGGTTGGGGCAATGATGATTTCTGTGGCATCGGGTATAATTACTTTTACAGCTCTCAGTACACTTCTCTGAGCCGCAAATCGAAAAAGATAATACACCACGATAATGCCATATATAATTAAGAATGTATAACCAGGATGAGCCCCGAAGGCCCATATAAATAATCCTGCGACATGGATCCCAAAAATGAAAGGGTCAAATGTGTTAATAATTCCCAATGCTACCCATTTGGATGAAAAGGGCCGAAGTGCCTGTGTTCCATAAGCATTAAATATGTCTACAAAAACATGCAGGAAAACAGCCAAAAAAGTCCACAGCCATAAATGAAGCAAATCTGCTGAAGGAAAAAATGGGTAAACAACTGCAAGTATGGCAAGAGGCCAAAGCAGCACTGCCGGTATGGAGTGGGTAATTCCCCTGTGATTGCGAATATATACAGCATTATTTCTTAGTTTTAAAACAGTATCTATATCTGGTATTTGTGAACCGACTATTGCTCCAATCATGACACTTGTTGCTGTAGCAGAACTCTCCGCAACAACGGGGTCAAGAGTGGCAATGCCGCCAATCGCCAGCCCCATAACTACATGTGTGCCGGTATCCAAGAGGAAAATACCTCCTTCCTTGGGACATGGTCTAGTGTTTGATTTAATCTATAGCGGACTTGATGGCCGCTTTTTTAGTGTATCAGCAAATTTCTTGTTTTAACAGCTGAATATGGGTACCTTTAAGGGAGTTGCTTAAATTGAAAAAAATGTTTAATCATCAAGAATTAGGGATTAAAGAAGCGACTGTACTAATATATTCCCATATTTTCCGATTGTTTAACATCAGGAGGATTAAAAATTGAAAGAAATTAGTCAAAATACGATTGAATCAGTTGATATAAATGGTTTTCAAGATGATTTGCTCAGGTGGTTTGAAGCTGAGCAAAGGGATTTGCCCTGGAGAAAGGACAAGGATCCTTACAAGGTTTGGGTTTCCGAGATTATGCTTCAGCAGACACGGGTGGATACCGTAATTCCTTATTTTCATCGCTTTATTGAACAGTTTCCGACTATAAAGGATCTTTCTGAAGCAGATGAAGAAAAGGTATTAAAAGCCTGGGAGGGTTTGGGCTATTATTCAAGAGCAAGAAACCTTCAGGCGGCTGTCCGGGAAGTTCATGAAAAATATGGCGGAAGAGTTCCAGATACACCAAAAGAAATTTCTTCATTAAAAGGAGTAGGACCTTATACAGCAGGAGCAATTCTCAGTATTGCTTACGGAATACCGGAACCGGCTGTGGATGGCAATGTCATGCGGGTCCTTTCGCGTATCCTCTCTATCTGGGATGATATCGCCAAGCCTTCTTCCAGGAAAATTTTTGAGTCTTCCGTCCGAAAATTAATTTCACATGAAAATCCATCCTATTTCAATCAGGCCCTCATGGAGCTTGGAGCATTAATTTGTACACCAACTTCACCTTCATGCTTATTATGTCCGGTGAGAGAGCATTGTACTGCTTTTTACGAGGGAGCGCAGCATGAGCTGCCCGTAAAAACTAAAACAAAGAAGCAAAGAAATGTCCAATTAGCAGCAGCTGTCCTCATAGATGATCACGAAAGAATTTTGATACACAAAAGGCCTGGAAAAGGCCTTCTTGCTAATCTTTGGGAATTTCCGATGGAAGAAATCAATATTGCTTATGTAAGCGATAAAGACCAAATGAAAGATGTGTTCAGCACACAATTTGGCGCCAAAGTGGAAATACAGGAAATGACTGGGCAGATTGAACACGTTTTTTCCCATCTAACATGGAACATAAATGTGTATAAAGGAAAAATAATAAAACTCGAAAAAGAAAAAAGCGATTTGAAATTAGTCAGCCTTGAAGAAATTAAAGAATTTCCTTTTCCGGTTTCCCACCAGAAAATATGGAAGCAATATTTGGATAGCAGAGGATAGAGAAGGGGGCGTCCCCCCTTTTTCTATATGATTAATCGTAGCTTACCCGAGTTCCATGCGTATAATCAGCTTCCTGCCTTTTCAAGCCGCCGCGGTTTTCTATTTCTTCGATGATTTCCCTATGGATGGTTTGCCCTTCAGCATTTAAATAAGGCATGATCTGCTGAAATGAATGATGGTAAAAAGCAAGCTCACTTTCCTTCCAGTCCGATTTTGACATCATAGAAAGCTCGGTCATATCACGTCCGACAAACATTTGCCATCTTCCTTTCCTCATTTGGATTAAAGATAGTGTTTTAATTCGAATTGCCATATATACATGGAAAAAGCTAAAATGAAATCGGTAAGGGATTTTATTTAGGCTATTTCCTTATAGTTTGTTGCTGTTAAATTCAAACAACGTTTAACATGCAGAGTTGATTAAAGCGGAGGACACTAATGCTGACGCATTTCCTTCGTACGGAGTTCATTCGGTGTAGCTTATTAAATGTTCTTCGGGAGGCTCTCCTTCCTCCTCGCGGAAATCAACGGACGTTATTATTAGGCTATACAACAAACTAGAGAGAACAGCTCAATTTTTAAATTACCGGTATAACAATCCTTAAACAGTTTGGAACAGGAATACATAACAGAAAGGAAACTGGATCATGACACAAAAAGTAGCACTGATAACAGGAAGCAGCAGAGGAATTGGAAAGGCAACGGCCATCAGGCTTGCCAAAGAAGGCTATGATATTGTCATCAATTACGCACGCAGTAAATCAGCTGCAAATGAAACAGCAGCCGAAATCGAGGCACTTGGAAGAAAAGTCCTGATTGTAAAAGCAAACGTAGGGGACGTAGAAAAAATTAAAGGGCTTTTCCAGGAGATTGACCGTGAATTTGGAAGGCTGGATGTGTTTGTAAACAATGCAGCATCCGGTGTACTGCGCCCGGCAATGGAACTCGAAGAATCCCATTGGGACTGGACGATGAATATTAACAGCAAAGCTCTGCTTTTCTGCGGACAGGAAGCTGCAAAGCTTATGGAAAAAAATGGCGGCGGGAAAATAGTAAGCATCAGCTCACTGGGGTCGATCCGCTATCTGGAAAACTATACGACTGTAGGGGTTTCCAAGGCGGCATTAGAAGCACTGACACGTTACTTGGCTATTGAATTGGCTCCCAAAAATATCGTCGTAAACGCTGTTTCAGGCGGTGCAGTTGATACTGAAGCACTAAAACATTTCCCTAACCGTACAGAGCTTCTCGAAGAAGCAAAGACCAAAACTCCTGCAGGGCGTATGGTGGAAATTGAAGATATGGTTAATACAGTAATGTTTTTGATAAGTGAGGAATCCAGCATGATCCGCGGTCAAACGATTATTGTGGATGGTGGTATTTCTCTGCTTGTTTAATGAAAAAAATGGATATCTTTGGTATTTAAAAAAGTTGGATAGTTTCCTCCGCTCTCGGTTAAATTAATGAGCGTGGAGGTGATTATAATGGCTAAACAACCAAACCAATCTCAAGCTGGAACTAACGTTCAAGAAGTGAGACAACAAAACGCACAATCTGCTGGACAAGGCCAATTCGGAACTGAATTTGCCAGCGAAACAAACGCTGCTGAAGTAAGACAGCAAAACCAGCAAGCTGAAGCTCGTAAAGGTCAAAATGCCGGCAAACAAAGCCGCTAATAACATTTAAAGAAAGAAGCCGCCTTTAATGGAAAGGGCGGTTTCTTCTTATTTGTGCGGATTAGAATTAAAGTCCCCAGTCAATTTTTTATCTCTGGCCATCTCTTCGACAAAACTTCCATAAAGTCAACATAACTAGTCAAAGGGTTAAAAAAAGGTGCATCGAAATATAGAGATAGGAAAAATAATAGGGACGGTGAAACAAACATGGAGAACTTTAACAGTTTAGTTTCAGAACAGATGAAAACGATGGAAAAGCTTCTTTATCTTCAAAGTGAATTGGAGCGCTGCCAAGAGATTGAAGAAGAATTGAAGGCAATTCAGCAGGAAACCGAGCTTGAAAGTGTACAGTATGAGATTTCAAGGATGAAAGAAGAACTGAAAGAAATTCATCGTATATTTGAGGAACAGACCGAAGAGGTCATCCGCTCCTATCAGGAAGTAAATGTAACTGTTTAAAAATAACAATCCTTCCCTAAATCCATCTGTTCTTCAATACCTATAAAATCAGCTATATATCCTTTTTTAAAAGCCGTTGATACATTTCAATGGCTCTTTGTTTTAAAAATTTCCTTTTACCGTTATAATAGTAGAAAATAGGAATCGTACTTTGTTGCCTTTTTCTTTTGGATAGTATTGAGTCATGCTGTGCATTAAACGCCGGCATGAAGGGGAGGACGCCTATTAAATGGCGCCAAAAAAAGTATTTTCAGGTTGCAAAGCTTCCGGAATGGAAAGTAGGGGAAAAAAATGGCGGTACCCATCGAAGGCGAACCAATGCAAATACACAGCTATAAACATAATGGGCATATCCACCGCGTCTGGGAGGAAACAACCGTATTAAAAGGGACACAAAATTTAGTGATTGGCGGAAATGACCGGACAATCGTAACAGAATCTGACGGAAGAACATGGGTGACAAGAGAGCCAGCCATTTGTTATTTCCATTCACAGCACTGGTTTAATGTGATTGGAATGATTCGGGAAGATGGTGTTTATTATTACTGCAATATCAGTTCACCATTTATTTTTGACGGAGAAGCGTTAAAGTATATTGATTATGATCTGGATATTAAAGTGTATCCGGACATGACATTCAATCTGCTTGATGAAGATGAGTATGAACGGCACCGTCAGGAGATGAATTATCCCGATGTAATTGACAGCATCCTTAGATCGAATGTTGACAATCTCATCCATTGGATCCGTCAGAGAAAAGGTCCTTTTGCACCCGACTTTATTGATATATGGTATGAACGTTATCTTACTTACAGACGCTAAAAAATGGCTGAATGCCGAAAAAACGCCTGTTGGACCTTGAGTCAGCAGGTTTTTATTTTTGTTCAGATCTGCATGATTACCAGGTTTAGGGGTAAGTTTAAGAAAATAATTGGAAATATAGGCTGATAGTCCAAATTAAAGAAAGCTGCATGAAGAAGAGAGGGGGAGCGATCCGGTTGGACAGTATAAAGAGATATTTGAAATTCGTAAAGCCGTATCGGCTTCAGATTATCGGAACCATTATAATAGGCATCATTAAATTTGCCATTCCACTTTTGATTCCGCTTCTGATTAAGTATGTAATAGATGATATTATTGGTAATGAGGCATTGAGCAAGAGCGATAAGACCAGCACACTTTTAATGGTTATGGCTGTGATGATTGCTTTATTTGTCATCGCCCGTCCGCCAATTGAGTATTACCGCCAATACTTTGCCCAATGGGTGGCAAGCAAAATTCTATATGATATCCGGGATAAGCTTTTTACTCACATTCAAAAGTTAAGCTTCCGATTCTATGCAAATACAAGAACAGGGGAAGTAATCTCCAGGGTTATAAATGATGTTGAGCAAACCAAAACATTCGTAGTAACCGGTTTAATGAATTTATGGCTTGATGTGGCAACCATTTTAATTGCAGTTGTCATTATGCTGAATATGGATGTTACGTTGACGATTGTGTCTCTGCTTCTATTTCCATTCTATGCTTTCTCAGTCAAATACTTTTTTGGGAACCTCAGAAAGCTGACAAGGGCCCGTTCACAGGCCCTAGCAGAAGTACAGGGCTATCTGCATGAACGTGTTCAGGGGATGGCAGTTGTTAAAAGCTTTGCAATTGAAGATTATGAGCAAACCCAATTTGATGCGCAAAATAAAAATTTCCTGACTAAAGCGATTGACCATACGAAGTGGAACGCAAAGGCATTTGCAGTTGTTAACACCATTACAGATATTTCACCGCTTTTAGTAATTGGCTATTCAGGATATCAGGTTATCCAGGGGGAAATTTCTCTCGGTGTTATGATGGCGTTTGTCGCTTATATAGATAGATTGTACGGTCCGCTGAGAAGGCTTGTTAACTCATCAACAACCTTAACTCAATCGATAGCATCCATGGATCGAGTATTCGAGTTAATTGATGAGAAATATGATATAGACGACTCTCCTGATGCAATCCAATGCCAGAATGTTAAAGGGCATATCCAATTTGAAGAAGTGAGCTTTTCCTACAATGAGAATGAGCCTCCGGTATTAAAGGAAATAAATCTTGATGTATCAGCAGGGGAGACAATTGCCCTTGTTGGGATGAGCGGAGGAGGGAAGTCCTCATTAGTAGGGCTGATTCCGCGTTTTTATGACGTCAACGAAGGCAGAATCCTGCTTGATGGCACTGATATCCGTTCGTTTAAAGTCAGGAGCCTTCGCGATAAAATTGGCATGGTGCTGCAGGATAATATTCTGTTCAGCGAATCGGTTAAAACAAATATTCTTCTCGGCAAGCCCGATGCCAAGGAGGATGAAGTAATAGAAGCTGCCAAGGCTGCCAATGCCCACGAATTTATTATGAATTTGCCTGAAGGATATGATACCAAGGTAGGCGAGCGCGGTGTGAAACTCTCGGGTGGGCAAAAGCAGCGGATCGCCATTGCGAGAATTTTTTTGAAAAACCCGCCGATCCTTGTGCTGGACGAAGCCACTTCAGCCCTTGATTTAGAGAGTGAACATCTTATACAGGAAGCATTGGAAAAATTGGCTAAAGACCGCACGACTTTTATCGTGGCTCATCGCCTTTCCACCATCACTCATGCGGATAGAATTATCCTGATAGAGCATGGTGAAATTTCTGAAGCGGGAAGCCATGAAGAATTAATGAAAAACCAGGGTAATTATTATAAGCTTTTTCAGGTTCAGCAGCTTGAAAATTAGGTTTAGGAGCCGGCTCTATTACAGGGCCGGCTTTGTTGTGCACTTTTTTATAGCAATGCGTTAAATTACTATAGTATTAAAACAGCTGCCAGCAAATAAAGGTAATTAATCTCCATCTTTTTCATAAATATTAGTAGGATATTACTTACAAAATCATATCTAAAAATATATAATGTTTACTATATTTAAATAATTTAGAAAAATGAGTAGACTTAACCAATCTTTTTTTATAGAATGAAAAAAAGATAGTGACCTAAGGTCTAAAAATGTTAAAAATGTCCCATTTCATAGAAAAGGACGATCAAGAAAGGAGTATCCGTGTGACTCAAGCTCCAGTATTAGATGTAAAGCAGCTGAGGACTTCCTTTTTTTCATCAGATGGAGAAGTTCCCGCCGTGGACGATATCAGCTTCTCGGTTCACAAGGGTGAAGTTCTTGGAATTGTAGGTGAATCGGGCTGCGGAAAGAGTGTTACATCTCTCTCCATTATGAAGCTGATCCCACAGCCCCCCGGAAAGATTGTGGGCGGTGAAATTCTCTTGGATGGAGAAGATCTTGTTAATGCATCAGAAAGAAGAATGCGTGAAATAAGAGGCAATGAAGTGGCTATGATTTTCCAGGAGCCGATGACTTCATTAAATCCGTTATTTACAATTGGAGATCAGCTGGTAGAAGGAATCAAATTACATAAAAAATTAAAAAAGAAGGCCGCGAGCCAGCAGGCAGTTGAAATGCTGAAGCTTGTTGGACTGCCAAGGGCAGAGCAGATTATGAAGGAATATCCCCATCAGCTGTCGGGGGGAATGAGGCAAAGGGTAATGATTGCCATGGCTTTGTCCTGCCATCCGCGCCTTTTGATTGCGGATGAGCCGACGACCGCTTTGGACGTTACAATTCAGGCCCAGATTCTATCTTTAATGAAGGATCTAAATGAAAAACTGGATACAGCCATTATTATGATCACTCATGATTTAGGGGTAGTAGCTGAAGTCTGCGAACGGGTAATTGTTATGTATGCCGGGAAAATAGTGGAAGAGGCTACGGTAGAAGAGATATTCAAGAACCCAAAACACCCTTATACCCAGGGACTTCTTCAATCCGTTCCTGATGTAAGAGAAAAGAAGGAGCGTCTATATTCCATACCGGGAAATGTCCCAAAACCGGGCTCCATCAAGACTGGATGCCGTTTTGCAGCGCGCTGTGAATTTGTCCATGACCGCTGCATGACGGAAAGTCCTCCGCTTTACAATGTCGAAAAAGCAGAGCAGCATACGGTGCGCTGTTTCCTGCATGAGTCTGGGGGTGTCATTAATGACCGAAGTGCTGTTGGAAGTTAATCAGTTAAAAAAGTATTTTCCAGTATCCGGCGGCCTGTTTGGAAAAAAACTAGGCGATGTGAAAGCAGTTGACGATATCAGCTTCTTCGTCAATAAAGGGGAAACGCTTGGATTGGTTGGTGAATCAGGATGCGGCAAATCAACCACAGGCAGAATGCTGATGCGCCTGATAGAACCAACAGAGGGAAAAGTAGTTTTTGAAGGAAAGGATCTGACTGCCCTTAACTCGGCGGAAATGCGCAAAATGAGAAAGGAAATGCAGATGGTATTCCAGGATCCTTTTGCTTCCTTAAATCCGCGCCATACAGTTGAGCAGATTTTGGAGGAACCTCTCATTGTCCATGGCATCGGTAATAAAGAAGAGCGTAAAAAGAGGGTAAGGGAGATGCTGGAGGTTGTCGGCCTCAGCAGCTACCATGCCAAACGCTATCCGCATCAATTCAGCGGCGGCCAAAGGCAGAGGATTGGTATTGCAAGAGCATTGATGACCAAGCCAAAGCTGATCATTGCAGATGAGCCTGTTTCAGCTCTAGATGTATCCATTCAATCACAGGTGCTCAACCTGCTGGAAGATCTGCAAAAGGAATTCCAGCTGACGTATATATTCATTGCCCATGATCTCGGGGTAGTTAAACATATCAGTGATAGAGTCGGTGTTATGTATCTTGGAAGATTAGTAGAAATCACAACATCTGACCAGCTCTACGATAAACCGCTGCATCCGTATACAAAGGCTTTGCTTGGTGCAGTTCCCATCCCTGATCCGACTTTAAAGAAAGACAGGGAGCTATTAACTGGGGACATTCCAAGTCCGCAGAATCCGCCAGCTGGATGTGCATTCCATACAAGATGCAAAGAATGCATGGAGGTCTGCAAAACAGAGAGGCCACAGCTGAAGGAAATAGAACCAGGTCACTTTGCTGCCTGCCATCTTTATAGCTGAGCTCTAAAAGTGGCAGAACTGCATGGATGATAAATAGGTTAATAGCCGATACCGGCAAGAAAAAAGGGGGAAAACAATGAAAAAGCGCAATGGCATTTGGTTCCTTGTTGCAGCTTTGCTTCTGTCACTGGCTCTGGCCGGCTGCAGCAGCAACTCAAGCAGCGGAACGAAAGACGAAAAGGATAATGAGAAAGGTACAGATACAGAAGAAACGTCTTCAGGCGGCACATTAGTATTTGGCCGCGGCGGTGACTCTACTTCGCTTGATCCCGCTATCACAACAGAAGGTGAATCTTTTAAAGTTACAAAAAACATCTATGAAACTTTGATTGAATTTGGTGAGCAGGATACAGAAATACAGCCTGGCCTTGCTACTGAATGGGATTCAAGTGAAGATGGGCTAAAGCATACATTGAAGCTTCGAGAAGGTGTTAAGTTCCACGATGGAACCGATTTCAATGCTGAAGCGGTTGTCTTCAACTTTGAAAGATGGAAAGCGGGAAGCGCTGAGCAATTCTATTACTATAACTCACAGTTTGGAGATAAAATCTCTGAAGTTAAAGCTGTAGACGATTACACAGTTGAATTTATTTTAAACAAGCCAATCGCACCATTCTTAAAGAACCTTGCAATGTCTCCATTTGGAATTGCAAGCCCGGATGCGATTGAAAAACACGGTGATAAATTCCTTCACAACCCGGTTGGTACAGGTCCATTTGTATTCAAAGAATACAAAGCCAACGACCGCATCACACTTGTAAAAAATGAGGAATATTGGCAGGAAGGCCTTCCAAAGCTTGATCAGGTTATCTTCCGTGTCATTCCTGAAAACTCTGCCCGCCTGAACGCTTTGGCTACAGGCGAAGTAGACTTAATCGATGGTGTTAACTTCAGTGATGTTGGCCAAATCGAAGGAAACCCGGACCTTCAGACTTTTGAACGTCCATCATTAAACGTTGCTTACCTTGGATTGACAAGCACCCGCGGACCATTAAAAGATAAGAAGGTCCGCCAGGCATTGAACTATGCTGTTGATAAGCAAGCTCTAATTGATGCTTTCTATGCTGGTGCAGCTGAGCCAGCGAAAAACCCAATGCCTTCAGTTGTAGCGGGTTACAATGATGACGTTAAAGATTATGAGTATGATCCTGAAAAAGCTAAGGAGCTTTTAAAAGAAGCGGGATATGCTGATGGTTTTGAAATGGAACTATGGGCGATGCCGGTTCCTAGACCATATATGCCGGATGGACAAAAAGTTGCTGAGGCACTTCAAGCCAATTTTGATGCAATTGGTGTTAAAGCAAAAATCGTCACTTATGAGTGGGGTACTTACCTGGATAAAGCCAAGAATGGTGAAGCTGACACCTTCCTATTAGGATGGACTGGCGACAATGGGGATGCTGATAACTTCCTATATGTACTTCTTGACCAGGACAGCATCGGTTCTAACAACTACTCTTACTACCAGAACCCTGAAGTGCATGAATTGCTTGTAAAAGCCCAGGCTAGTGCAGACCAGGCAGAGCGTGAAGAACTTTACAAACAGGCTCAGGTTCTGATCAAAGAAGATGCTCCGTGGATTCCGCTTGTTCACTCAAGACCAATCCTTGCGGGCAAGGCTGATATCACAGGCTTCAAGCCGCACCCAACAGGCTCTGATTTACTCGCAACTGTAGAATTTAAATAAGAGGCTTCGAGTGAGATAAGTATACTTCTTATATTCAAGGAAAAGGGAGTACAGTTCTGTAGCTCCCTTTTCTATTCCAACAAATCTAGACAACCTTCAAGAGAGGTGAAATGACAATGCTGTCTTATACACTAAAACGTTTGTTTTCCCTTATTCCTGTTCTTCTGGGGCTCTCCCTTATCGTCTTTTTTATGATTCGGGCAATTCCTGGTGATCCAGCACAGATTATCTTAGGACAATTGGCAACAAAAGAAGCAGTAGAGGAATTAACGAAGCAGCTGGGGCTTGATCAGCCTTGGTACCTTCAATATTTTACATACCTTGGCGGGCTTTTTACGGGGGATCTTGGAGAATCACTCCGTACTAAAACAGAAATAAGCCAGGAAATTTGGCCGTATCTGGCTGCAACAATTGAACTTACATTCGTTGCCATGTTAATCGCTGTTTTTATCGGTGTGAATGCCGGAATCATCAGTGCATGGTATCAGAATTCCTGGTTCGATTATGTGGCAATGGTACTTGCGCTTATTGGTGTTTCCATGCCAATCTTCTGGCTTGGTTTAATGGAGCAGTGGGCATTTGCCATTAAGCTGGACTGGCTTCCTACATCGGGAAGGGAAGAAGTAAGAAATCCGATTACGGCCATTACGAACATATATATGATTGATACCCTCCTGCAGGGAAGAATGGATCAATTCTGGGATGTTATCAGACACTTGATTCTGCCGGCATTTGCCCTGGCAACAATTCCAATGGCGATCATTGCGAGAATTACACGTTCTACGATGCTTGAAGTAATGAGATCTGATTTTGTCAGGACGGCGAGGGCAAAAGGCTTAAGAATGTTCTGGGTCGTTTATAAGCACTCATTAAAGAATGCCATCATTCCAGTTCTAACGATTATCGGTCTTCAAATGGGATTATTGCTTGGAGGAGCGATTTTAACAGAGACGATTTTCAGCTGGCCGGGAATCGGACGTTATATTTATGAGGCTATCAATTATCGTGACTATCCTGTTATCCAGTCAGGCATACTTGTCATTGCATTTATCTTTGTCATGATCAATCTAATTGTGGACTTGCTGTATGCAGCAATCGATCCGCGCATTAAATATAATTAAGGAGGGGGAACGGACTTGGAACTTTCAACACAAAAAGACCTTCAGCCGCCTATTATGCCAGCTGAAGAAAAAGCAGTTTCCCCCTGGGTGGAAGCATGGAGGAGCTTTAGAAAAAATAAACTGGCTTTAATCGGCACCATTATTGTATTATTCTTCATTCTTCTGGCCGTATTTGCACCGCTTATTGCTCCGCAGGGAATTAATGAGCAAATGCTGTCAAAAAGGCTTCAGGCACCATCAGGCGAGCATTGGTTTGGAACGGA
Organism: Cytobacillus sp. BC1816; assembly: GCF_051353635.1. Lineage (NCBI taxonomy): Bacteria > Bacillati > Bacillota > Bacilli > Caryophanales > Bacillaceae > Cytobacillus > Cytobacillus sp. BC1816. The sequence continues at coordinate 1,153,796 of NZ_CP195611.1, forward strand.
TGACTTCGGCAGGGATATCTTATCAAGGGTTGTTTATGGGGCAAGGATCTCCTTATGGGTCGGGTTTCTGGCCGTAATCGGATCTATTGTAGTTGGCTGCCTTTTAGGTGTAGTGGCAGGATATTATGGCAAATGGGTTGATACGATTATCTCCCGTATTTTTGATATCATGCTTGCTTTCCCAAGCATTTTGCTGGCCATTGCGATTGTGGCAGTGCTTGGCCCATCATTGAGAAATGCCCTGATTGCCATTGCGGTAATCAATATTCCTAACTTTGGCAGACTTATCCGTTCAAGGGTGCTGAGTGTAAAACAGGAGGAATATATAATGGCCGCAAAAGCGATCGGAATGAGCAACAGCCGGATTCTCTTTAGGCATGTGCTGCCAAATAGCATGGCTCCGATTATTGTACAGGGAACACTTGCCATCGCAACAGCAATCATTGAATGTGCTGCCCTTGGATTCCTTGGCCTCGGTGCAGAGGCGCCTAATCCTGAATGGGGAAAAATGCTCTCTGATGCTAAGGCATATCTAATACAGGCTCCATGGACGATGATTTTCCCTGGGCTTGCAATTATGCTTACGGTTCTAGGTTTTAACTTAATGGGTGATGGATTAAGGGATGCTCTTGATCCAAGAATGAAGAATTAACAAAAAAGCAGCTGAAATCAGCTGCTTTTTCCTATGAATGTTAGTTTTCCTCAGGTCTATTCGGAGTTCTCCGGTATTGAAACCTCATTTTCCTCTTTATGATATGCCTGAAAACTGGATATAAGTTTATCAAGGTGTTCCACATGTTCATCGTAATCAACAATAGCTGATACAACTTGCATGATATGCGGGAGAATGGACTCTTCATCATGCTCATACCCTTTTTGCTGAGCCAGGAAAAGGCTCACCAGTTCCTTTCTGCTCAGGCTGAAGTCGCCTTCCTCAAAAACTACATTCGGTCGAACTTTCCCAATAAATTTAAGCATGACGTGTTCATGATAATGGATAAGGATATCAAGCTGCTGCTGAACTGCATGCTGAAATTCCTCTGGCATTTGCTGCAGATCATTTTCATAGCGGTGAAGCTTTTTTAACGTTTCCAGCGAGCGTTTAACAGTCGAGATCATTTGCCTATAAATAACGAGTTTTCTGGACTTAACCTGATCATTGCGTTTAAAATAATTTCTTTCCTCTTTATACATCAAGTACAGCTGATCAAGCTTCACATTGCTTTCTTTCATTTTATCAATATCGTTTTTGAGCAGCTTGTGTTCAGACGCATGCCGTATATTTAGCCTGATCCATTTAGTAATTTCCTCTGTGCTATTGGATATTTTAAAATAAAGCTTATTCTCATATTTAGGAGGAAGAAATACAAGGTTAACGATAAAAGCCGATAATACACCAAGCATAATGGTTGAAAAACGAATAAGTGCAAACTGCAAAAAGGTATCGCCCGGTGTTTCCATAATGGCAATCAGGGTTACAAGTGACAGTCCAATAGTGTTTTCGATTTTAAGCTTTAGATTGATCGTGATAACAATAATAGCTGCCAGACCAATAATGAAGACATCGTTGCCGAATAATAGCACGAATATCACGGCAATTAATGCACCGATCGCATTACCCTGGATCTGTTCAACAATAGATAGATAAGATCTGTAAATAGTCGGCTGAACGGCAAAGATAGCTGCAATTCCTGCAAAGATAGGAGCAGGCAGATGAAAGAGTTCCGATAAAAAAAGAGCCAGAATGATTGCGATCCCCGTCTTAAGTATGCGGGCGCCAAGTTTCATACAATAAATGTCCTTTCTTTCATTAAGATTTTTTATCTTGTGGTTCATTAAAAAGCAAGTTGAATTAAATCGTAATTAAAGTAATTATAGATACTTTAAACGGTTTTGCTCATTATTAAACAATATTGTACTATACAGGGATATGGAAAGAAGTTCAAGGGGCATTTTCATGAAATTTTTATTAAAAGTTATTAAAAAAGATATGAGTCCCCAAATGAAGTGAAAAGTTCAAGAAAACGGATAAAAGTGCCGCAGGGCGAAGCCGGGAAACAGGAGGGGTACTTAAGTGTCGGAATCGTGCCGCTGGGCAGCCAGGAGCCAAAACAGAATAAAGAAGCCAAACTAAAACTAAAAGCCCCATCCGCAGAAACGGAAGGGGCTTGATTGGTACAGAACATCACTCTGTGGAAACAGAAGGATCTGCTTGTTCTTTGACTGGAATGACCTGAACGAAGTGGTCTTCTGGATGATTAAGAAGGGAAGCAAGCTTTAAAGCTTCCTCTTCCTGGCCTTGATCTTTCAACAATGCAACGTATTGGCCGAGCAGATCTTTTACATCTTCCTTTCCTTTATCTGAAAGAGAAGTAACAGAGACTTTTGCTCCCTTGGCAATTCTGCGCTGGATGGCTTCTTTTGTTAAGCCCATTTCCGGCTGGTGTCTTAAGTAAACAACACCGCCTGTCATTCCTGCGCAGATCCATGGACCAGCATCTCCCAGGACTAGGCCTCGGCCATTAGTCATATACTCAAAGGCAAATCCTTTAATATTCGCATTTGAACCGATATTGCCGTATTCCTTTTCCGGCAGCGGCTTTTCCAGCAGGCCGCCGATAATCATATCTGCTCCAGATAATCTGATTCCGGCACGGGCGTCAGCGTTTCCTTGAGCCACAAGCAAACCTTGCTGAGCGCCATAACCAAAGCCTTTACCAACAGAGCCATTATAAAACTTGCCATTCTTGCCTTTTGCTTTAAAGATTTTAATTTGTCCGCCGAAAGAAGTTTTTCCGATGCCATCCTGTGCTCCTCCAGCAACTTCGATGTTGATGCCGAAGCTGTTGTAAGCTCCAAGGCCGTTGCCCGGGATGGATCCGCCTTTGTATTTCAAGTCAACTTGCGGAAGAGTTTTATAAGAACCGTCGAGTCTGTCTCTTACACGGTGGCAGGACACTCGGCTTCCCAGTACTCGCTGCTCGGAAGTGATGCTATGGAACTCACGTGACTGATGTAATTCTTCCACACTTGCGTCCAGATACTCTGCTCCAACAGCTACTTGCAGCTGGGCTTCCTGCAGGGCTTCAGGTGTTTCCTGAACAGAGAATTGGCCGATTTCAAGTGTTTTCAGAAGGTGAGTCAGTTCAAGCTGATCCTGGCCCTTAATCTGTACAAGCAGGTCAGAACGCCCTACTGCATCCTGCAGGTTTTTTACACCAATTGAAGCTGCCAATGCCTTCAGTTCGTTGCCAAAAGCCGTAAACAGGTTCATGATGCCCTGGACAGCAAGGTCAAATTGACGTGGAACAAACCTTCTTAAACCATGTTCCTTTGCTTGGGCTTCTGAATCAATTTGTGTTGCAATACCGACATGGCAAGTATCAAGATGGCAGCCGCGGCATGTCGTACAGCCGATAGCAAGCATGGAAAGTGTACCAAAGCCTACACGGTTAGCACCTAGCAGCATAACCTTTAATACGTCTGCTGCACTCTTGATTCCTCCATCAGCCCAAAGCTCCACATTATCGCGGATTCCTGCTTCCAGCAGGGCATTGTGGGCTGCCTTAACACCAATTTCAACCGGAAGACCTACGTGCTGCAAGGCATGAATTCTTGCTGCACCTGTACCTCCGTCAAAACCGCTCAGTGTGATAATATCAGCGCCAGCTTTTGCAATTCCGACTGCGATGGTTCCAATATTCGGCACAACTGGCACCTTTACAGCAACTTTAGCTTTGTCATTGGCTGTTTTAAGCTCGTGAATCATCTGTGCCAAATCTTCAATTGAGTAGATGTCATGATTGTTCGAAGGTGAAATCAAATCCGATCCAATTGTTGCATTACGTGCTTCAGCAATTTTTGCAGTTACCTTGGATCCGGGAAGGTGGCCTCCTTCACCAGGCTTTGCACCCTGGCCTATTTTTATTTCCAGCAGGTTGGATGAATTAAGGAGCTCGGCATTAACACCAAATCGTCCTGATGCTACCTGCTGTCCGCGGGTTCTCGGATATTTTCCAAGCATATCCTTGATTTCTCCGCCTTCGCCGTTCAGGCTGACCATGTTCAAGCGATCAGCACCTTCAGCATAGGCTCTGAAGGCTGTTTCATTCTGAGACCCAAAGGACATGGAGGAGATGACAAATGGCAGGTCATGCTCGCCCACATTTAAGCTGATATCCTCAGGGTTTAGATGAGAAGCAGTTTCCTTAAATCCGGTTAAATGACGGATTGTTGTTGGATTCTGGTCTTCCTGTTCTGTGATTTTTTCCTTATATGCATTGTAGTCACCAGTGGAGGCAACTTCGCCGATCGCTTTCCAGATGCGAGGGAAAAGGCTGAATGTTTTTCCGATCCGCTCTTTTTCATTCTGGTAATCTTCTGCTCTTGCAAATGCATCTTCTTTTAAAGCGCTAAAGCTAAATGAAAGCTCCTTAGATCCGAAGAAGTTTACTATATTCAGGTATTCGGCTAATTCTTCGTGAAGACCAATGGCAGAGAATAAACGACCATAGCCTCTTAATTCATGAATGCCGATTGTTGAAATGACTTTTTCAAGTCCTTTAGTCAGAGCTGAGTATAAATTCTTCAGCGGTGTTTCAGATTCGCCAAGAACTGTCATAAACATATAGTAAGGACTTATAATATCAGCGCCTAAACCGAATGCTGTGATGATATCATGAAGCGATCTGATTGATGCTGAGCGCAGCAATAGGGAACATTCACGGCGCATAGCCTCTTTTACAAGAGCTTGATCGATTGCAGAGACCGCCAGGTGCGGATCAATCCAGTAAGCATCCTCCAGATGAGCATTGGCGTCGTCTAGTACAAGCAGGGTTTTGCCATTTTTGACAGCATCAACTGCTTCTGCTGATAAACGGTCTAAAGCTTCTTTTACCGTTTCATCTTTCGTAAATGTGGTAGACAAATAAGAAATCAGCTTTTGTTCCTGATAGAAGCAGGTTACCTGGTCGTAGCTCGGCTGATTTAGTTCATCGGAACAATCATAGCCTGCTTTGCCTTCTATCAAAATAGGAGTCTGCAATTCAATTACGGCCCCTGGCTCCTGTTTTTCAAATAAAGAAGGACGCTGGCCAATAATCGTGCGGGTTGAGAAATGCTCAGTTTCCCGGTCACGGTCAATGGCAGGGTTTGTAACAACAGCAACACTTTCCTTAATAAAATCTGCGATGTTTTTCCGTTGAGGATTTAATGCTGCTAAAGGGGAGTCGTGTCCAAGGGACCGAATTGGCTCCGCTCCTTTTTCTGCCATTTGTTCTACCAGGTGGACATGGTCTCTCTCCCAGCCGAAAGCTTTATACTGCCCATTATGAATCTTATCCGGATAGTTTACAGAGATGGTTTTCTCCAGTTTAGGAGATTGCAGGCGAATCCGGAAGTTATCAGAGTTCACTCTCTTTGAAAATCTGTCAAAAACTTCAGCCTGATAATGGCTGTGTTCGTATACGGCAAGTGTATCTCCGTCCCATTTTAAACCAACTTTTTCACCCGGTGAAAGCGGCTTAGGTTCATTTACATATTCACTGGATGAGATGATACCAGGCTCAGAAGAGAACAGATAAGAACTTTCAGTTTCCAGCATCCAAAGCGGGCGGAGACCCAGCGCATCGACACTGAAAACAGCCTCATCGGCAAATCGGGAAATAATTCCTGCTGGACCTTGAGCAAAATGTCCCCATGCTTCACGGATATAGGCGTACATATCCTGAAGGTGATCAGGGTATGATTTAATTTCATTCACGATAGGCGGGAACATAACATCCATTGCTTCAAACAGGGTAAATCCATCCCTGCAGATAAACGTTTCAAGTGTTCTGCTCAAATCCTGAGAATCACTGCCGTCTTTTACAAGCGGAACGCCAACCATTTTGGCTTCATCCCTAAGCTTGGCAATCGTGTTGATTTCTCCGTTATGTCCTAACACACTAAAAGGCTGTACGCGGAAAAAGCTTGATAAAGTGTTAGTGGAATAGCGATTGTGCCCAAGCGTCATTGTTGACGCAACAAGCGGGCTCGCTAAATCATGATAGTATTTAGGCAGAATGTCTCCCGCTCCCATTACTTTGTATACAGCATGATGCTGGCTAAGGGAAGCGACATGAACATGTTCGTCTTCTTCAAAGTCAACAATTAATTCAAACAGCTTTTTGGAAAGCTCTCCGCCATTCTCCTCTGCTAAACAGGCAAACTGCCAGAATACAGGATTTTCCTGGATGGCAATGGGACCTAAAGCTGAGGACTCGGTTACTTCGTCAGATGCATAAATAACCATTAGATTTGCGTCAGCAAGCTTTTGCAGCAATATGGCTTTAAGTGATTCCGTATCCTGCTTTCTGGACATAAACACATGTCCAACGACAAATCCTTCCTTGTCTGCTGCTTTAGAATCTGCTCCTGCTTCCTTTAACTTTTCTTTCCATAGCTCTCTTGGGATATCAATATGAATCCCTACACCATCGCCTTCTCCATTAATAAAACCGGCACGGTGATTCATCGTAACAAGTGCGTTGATACAGCTGAAAATATTTTCGCGGGTTGGGACTTTCTTTTTCTCCATTGCAGAAACAATGCCGCAAGCATCGTGCTCCTGACGGTAAAACTCTTTAAAAAGTGAAGGACTCCATTGCTGTAATGTCATAAAATTCGGCTGAAAATAAGGCTGTGCCTTAAAGCCGTTCACCTCCGGAAAAATAGTAATCTATAAAAATTTAATGTTTACGGGTTTTAAATGAGGCTGCTGCAAAGTTAATCTTGCTTTGAAAGGATAAATGCATAAGCATTTATTGAATGAATAGTTCGATTATTCGGGACAGGCTAATAATAAATTAAACTCTCTATGTCAGCGTAATCCGCTCTAACACAAAAGATTTCTCCCATCATATCATATGAATTTTCAGAAATCAATTATTTATACAAAAAGTTGGATATGATTTTGAGTGGGACATTGGTTTATGTATAAAAAATCCCCTTGTATGTAAACGTTTTCATTAGTGGAGTTAAAGAAAACGGAAGCATTTCTGCTTCCGTTAATGTATAAAAATATGAATATTTATTCGCCTTTTAATTGCTGAAATGCGTTTTGTACAGCGTGAATCGTTGCGTGGATATCTTCCTCGGTATGCGCGATTGTCATAAACCATGCTTCATATTTTGATGGTGCGAGGTTTATTCCCTGGTTGAGCATCAGCTTGAAGAACTTTGCAAACATTTCTCCATCTGTATTTTCTGCCTGCTCATAATTTACAACTTTTTCTTCCGTAAAGTAGATTGTCAGGGCACCTTTTAATCGGTTAATTGTAATTGGAATGTTATGTTCTTCGGCAGCTGCGCTAATGCCTTTTTCAAGCAATTCGCCAAGCTGGTCCAGATATTCATAGACACCTGGCTGCTTCAAAACTTCGAGACATGCAATTCCAGACAGAATTGAAGCTGGATTACCAGCCATTGTACCGGCTTGATATGCAGGACCTAACGGAGCAACTGTTTCCATGATTTCCTGCTTCCCGCCATATGCACCGATTGGAAGACCGCCTCCTATGATTTTCCCCATAGCTGTCAAGTCAGGTTTTACGCCTAACAGATCCTGGGCACCGCCATACATAAACCGGAAAGCTGTGATAACTTCATCATAAATGACTAGTGCACCGGCTGCATGTGTTAATTCGTTAACCTGTTCTAAAAACCCTGGCTCGGGTTCAACAATTCCAAAGTTGCCGACAATTGGTTCAACCAGGACGGCAGCGATTTGGCCGCCCCATTTTTCCAGCGCTTCCTTATATGGTTCGATTTCATTGAAAGGAACTGTAATCACTTCCTGGGCAATGCTCTTTGGAACCCCGGCAGAGTCAGGGGTTCCAAGTGTTGACGGCCCTGAACCTGCAGCAACCAGTACAAGATCGGAATGGCCGTGATAGCAGCCTGCAAACTTAATAATTTTGTCTCTGCCCGTATAGGCTCTTGCAACACGTATGGTGGTCATGACCGCTTCAGTTCCTGAGTTCACAAAGCGGACTTTATCCAAATTAGGCATTGCTTCTTTTAGCATTTCGGCGAACTTTACTTCATGAGGTGTAGGAGTTCCATATAATACTCCGCGCTCAGCTGCTGTTTTTATAGCTTCTGTAATATGGGGGTGGGCATGCCCGGTAATGATGGGACCGTATGCAGCCAGATAATCAATATATTGATTGCCGTCCACGTCCCAGAAATAAGCGCCCTGTGCACGTTCCATTGCAACCGGCGAGCCGCCGCCAACTGCTTTATAAGAGCGGGAAGGACTGTTCACCCCGCCGACAATATGTTCTAAAGCCTGTTTATGCAGCCGTTCAGAATTAGTAAATTGCATGTTAATCCTCCTGATAAAATCCAATTATACGTTCATCATTATTTTAACATGTTTGGAAGGGGCATCGTCCAATCTAAGGGGAAGGCGGACTATTCTGTATTTTAGAAAGCGGAAATAGAGCAATCTAGTTGTGAAGAAAGCGCTGTTTGTCTAAACTATTTCATTAGGGCATTAATTGGCAGGAGGAATAATGATGAATGAGGCAATAACAGTACGGAACTTAAAGAAGGAGTTTAAAGCTTATTCAAGCCGCTCAGGATTAAAAGGTGCTTTCCGTGATTTGCTTACTAGGAATTATAAAATTGTGCCAGCGGTTAACAATATCAGTTTTAATGTAAAGCAAGGGGAGATGGTTGGGTATATTGGTGAAAACGGAGCGGGGAAATCAACCACCATAAAAATGCTGACTGGGATTCTAACCCCAACCAGCGGTGAAGTGATTGTGAATGGAATGAATCCTCATAAAGACCGTGAAAAATTCGTCAGCACGATTGGAGTTGTCTTCGGCCAGAGATCTCAGCTTTGGTGGGATATTGCTGTACAGGAATCCTTCAGGCTGCTTAAGAAGGTGTACAAAGTTACTGATGAGCAATACGACAGCCATATGGCGCATGTCATCAAAACCTTAGATATTGAACCGCTGCTGGATAAGCCGGTCCGGAAGCTTTCACTCGGGCAGAGAATGAGGTGTGAACTGGCAGCAGCACTCATCCATAATCCGCCGCTGCTGTTTCTGGATGAGCCGACAATTGGGCTTGATGTGCTTGTTAAATTAAAAATCAGGGAGTTTTTAAAAGAAATTAATGAAAAATATAATACAACCATTCTGCTGACTACTCATGATCTGTCGGATATTGAGGCGTTATGCGAACGAGTGGTTATGTTAGATGACGGGAAAATCATTTATGATGGAACATTAAAAAGCCTGAAGGAAAAATGGGGAGAAGGGAAGGAGATAGAATTTCAATTTCTTGAAGAAGTGGATCTTAGCGACTTAAACAAAATTACGGCTTCATCGGAAGTAAAATGGGAAAAGGATGATAAAGAAGCGATCTTTACGGCCTTTACAGAGGATAATGATGAACTGATTTCCTTGTTGATCGCAAAAGTGGTGGCGGATTTGAAAGTGAAAGATATCAATATTAAAGAAACTTCAACAGAAGAAATTATAAGAAATATTTATGACCGGGGGATATCGTAATGGAAGGATTTATTTTTATCCGGGGGTATTCCTATGGATAAGTATATAGAAATGATTCGGATCCGCTTTTTGATGATGCTTGCCTACCGAACGAATTACTATACGGGCATTCTGATATACAGCATTAATATTGGTGCTTACTATTTCTTGTGGAGCGCTATTTATGGAGAAAAAGATGCGATTGAGGGAATGTCTGTGATCCAGATGTCGACATATGTGGCTGTAGCGTGGATGGCAAGGGCATTTTATTTTAATAATATAGACAGGGAAATGGCTGCTGAGATTAAAGAAGGGAAAGTAGCAGTGGAACTGATCCGCCCATATAATTATTTGGGCATGAAAACGATGCAGGGATTGGGAGAAGGAATATTCCGTCTCTTCTTTTTCTCGGTTCCGGGAATGGCAATTGTCTCGTTCATTTTTCCGCTCCAATTTTCTGCGGATTGGACTACCTGGCTTTTCTTTTCGGTATCGATTTTATTAAGTTTTCTTATTAATACGCAAATTAATTTGCTGACAGGCATTACCACTTTCTTCTTATATAATAATACTGGGCTTATCCGGGCGAAAAGAGTTGTGATTGATCTCTTTTCCGGTCTTCTGATTCCCATCAGCTTTTTTCCGGTCTGGGCACAGGATATATTAAGATTTCTGCCCTTTCAGGGTATTAGCTATGTGCCGAGCATGATCTTTACAAATAGCTTTTCAAATAATGAAGCTATCCAGGCTATCATTATGCAGGGGGTCTGGGTTCTTATTCTGATAATGCCAATTCAGGTTCTGTGGATCATAGCGAAAAAGCAGCTCATTATTCAAGGAGGGTGACAGATGTTTTATATAGCCATTTTCTTTCAATATGTTGCCCAATACATGAAAACAAGAATGCAGTACCGTGCAGATTTATTTGTTGAGATCTTTTCAGATCTATTATTTCAGGCAGTCAATTTAATTTTTATCATAGTCGTCTTTGGCCATACAAATCTTCTTGGGGGATGGACAAGGGATGAAATTATCTTTATTTACGGATTTTTCCTTGTTCCCTATGCATTGTTTTCATCTTTCTTTAATATTTGGGATTTTAATGAGAGGTATATTGTAAAAGGAGAACTTGATAGGATTTTAACCCGGCCGATCCATAGTCTGTTCCAAATCGTTTTAGAACGGATGGAACTTGAATCTCTTTTTGGGGCTGTTACTGGAATTGCGGTTATGATTTACGCCGGAAACAGTCTTGGTTTAGAGATATCCTGGACAGATCCCTTCTTATTCTTCTTATTTGTGATAGGTGGAATGCTTGTGTACGGAGGCATCTTTGTCATGATTGCCTGCATCAGCTTTTGGGCGGATGCCAGAACATCCATCATGCCGATGATGTACAACATCGGGAATTATGGAAGGTATCCAGTTGATATTTATAATAGTGTCATACGATTCGTCCTAACCTGGGTGCTTCCGTTTGCCTTTGTTGGTGTATATCCAGCTTCATACTTTTTAGGGAAAGAGGAATGGTTTTTGTATTCCTTTTTAACGCCTGTAATCGGTATAGTATTCTTTGGCATTTCGATTCTGACTTGGAATTCAGGTGTTAAGCGTTATCGTGGTGCGGGTAATTAAAGCCGGGTTAAATCCCTGGCTTTTTTTATGGGAAGAAATTCTGACTATTAGCAGAAAGACGTTTCAAAGACAGGCTGTCATATAGGATTGGCCATAAGCGTATAAATGAATTGATAAGCATTTCGAAATGAGGTGCAGTATGGCATTTTATTTATCGCTGATTTTAATCGTGCTGTGCATGATCATGAGTCTCCAGACTCTTTTTTCATCCGCCAAGATAAAGGGAAGATGGGTTTCTGTGGAGAATTTCCTTTATCTAATAAGTTTGTATGCAACGATTATGATTGGGTTTGGCCTTATATATATATGGCTTGATTTACATGGGCTGGTGGTTTTAATGGACGGCACTGACTATATGGAAACTGGTTTCCTCGAGAGACTGGAGACGGGTTTTTATTTTAGTGCGGTAACTCTTTTTTCTGTTGGGTATGGAGATATCAGTCCTGTTGGAATAGGCAGGCTAATTGCCGTATTGGAAGCGTTAATTGGTTATGTGATACCGGCAGCTTTTGTTGCCAGAGTAGTATTTGATGCTGGTGACCGCGTTTCATAATGCTATCAGTTGTTTTTGACCACAAAGTTGGATAGGCTTAGAGTAAGAAACCTATTCAACAGGAGGAGTAAAAATGGCAATGGAAATCGGTAAACCAGCTCCGGAATTTGAGCTCGAGGCCAGTAATGGCGAAAAGGTAAAGTTAACAGATTACCGCGGGAAAAATATTGTTCTTTATTTTTACCCGAAAGACATGACGCCTGGATGCACAACTCAGGCATGTGATTTCAGGGACAGTCATGAGAATTTTGCATATGTGAATGCTGTCATTTTAGGAATAAGCCCCGATCCGCTCAGCAGGCATGAGAAGTTCATTGAAAAGCATGGATTGCCTTTCCTGCTGCTTGCGGATGAGGAGCATAAAGCAGCAGATGCCTACGATGTTTGGAAACTGAAAAAGAACTTCGGGAAAGAATATATGGGAATTGAACGTTCCACTTTTATTATTGACCAGGAAGGCATTCTGGTTAAAGAGTGGCGCAAGGTTAAGGTGAAAGGGCATGTCGAGGAGGCACTGGAATATATAAAGGAGAATTTGGCCTAGCCGTAAATGGGTTGCCTATTTTTTAACAGAACAAGGCTTTTGTCCATTCCGAAGAACAAGTTTTGCATATCATTTTATTAGGGCATACCTCCTCAGATACTTTTTCGAAACGGACCTGAACGGGTTCGTTTTTTTTATGTATATTATTTCTGTCAATCGGCATGGGAGGATATGGTGAATAAACCAAAGATGGAATGGAGTTTATGAAAATTGTTTCTTCCATTTTTGCTTCCCCAAAAGAGCTGCAGGAAGAGGTAAGACTGGATTATCCTCAAGGGGATTTTCTGTTTTTTTTGACGGATTTGAAGCCGCAGGGGAGTCCTTATGTGCTGAAGTGTTTATTACATATAGAGAAGATCTAACAGCAGAATAGTTGAAATGCCTTTCAAAACAAAATAAGGAAGGCATCTTAATTACAAATGCAAGGGGAATCCATAAAATTTCTATGGCTGAGTTTACGTTTGGTACTATGTTAGGGCATGTTAAACAAACTGCTTGCTGAAAATGAAAAGGCCCAAGTCTGGTTGAATTTTTAAGTATAACCTTCATACATATATATAAAATAACAAAGATTATATTAATGCGATCGATTTTTGAAAGAGGGTATTAAGATGAGGATTTATACAAGAACGGGAGATAAGGGGACAACGTCATTAATATACGGGCAAAGATTCAGTAAAAAGGACATTCACGTAGAGGCATACGGCTCATGTGATGAGGCTAATTCTATGATTGGAATGGCCTTAAGCCATTTAAGAAGTGAGTATTTCAGCGGCAGAGAAAAAGTGTAACGGGTGTTTCATAAAGTGCAGACAGACCTGTTTCATGCAGGAGCAGAGCTGGCAACACCTGCTGGAAAAGAAGTAAAATGGACGATAAAGGAAGAGGGTATCACCTTCATGGAAAAGCAAATTGATGAGTGGGAAGCTGACATTGCAGCGCTTAATAATTTTATTTTACCCGGCGGTCATCCTTCGGGAGCTGCATTCCATGTGGCTAGAACGGTGGTGAGAAGAGCGGAACGATATGCGGTCCCGCTTGGCGAAGAAGTGAATCCGCTCGTTTTAGTTTATCTGAAGCGATTGTCAGATCTGCTGTTTGTTGCTGCCCGATTTGCCAACCATCATTTAGGCTCCGGTGAGCAATCGCTTCACGCTGAAAAAAGTTGATTCCCTCTATTACGGAGTTTGTAATATTGACAAATGTGGTAAAAAATTAGTACACTATTTATAAAGATTATAAAGTAAGAATATTTGTTGGAAAAGAGGTGCATGGCGGTGGCGCATATGGAATTAAAAGAGGCGCTGGATACTTTAAAAGACACTGGAGTCCGTATCACTCCGCAGCGTCATGCGATACTTGAATATTTAATAAACTCCATGTCACACCCTACTGCTGACGATATATACAAAGCATTAGAGGGTAAATTTCCAAATATGAGTGTGGCAACAGTTTACAATAATTTACGAGTATTCCGTGAGGTTGGCCTGGTAAAGGAACTGACATATGGTGACGCATCCAGCCGCTTCGATTTTGTAACCACTCATCATTATCATGTCATATGTGAAAGCTGCGGCAAGATTGTAGACTTCCACTATCCTGGTCTTGATGAAGTAGAGCACCTTGCTTCACATGTTACAGGTTTTAAAATCAGCCATCATAGAATGGAGATTTACGGAACGTGTCCGGAATGTGCAAGTAAAGAAGCTCACTAATAAATTATTTAAAGCTGCCGGCTGTGTGCTGTCAGCTTTTTATTTTTCCATAAAAAAACCGGCTGTCAGACAGCCGGTCCTTCTTGAACTTGAATATGAAGCAAGAGATAAATCAGCTCTGCTTCGTATTTTTTTTGTTGTATTTTTCATCAAATTCAACGCCCTCAAGTTTTGGATCGAGCGTTAAAGGTTCATTGCAGTACATGCACATATCAACCCGGCCAAGCATCTTTGTATGTTTTCCGCAATTTGGGCAAACCACCTGCACGGTCTTTGTTGAAAGCATGCCGATCCAAAAATATACACCGGTGCTAGCAAGAATGCAGAGCATTCCAAGAAGCATAAATATTGTCATGAGAAGAGCGGAATTCCTAAAGAATATTCCGAGATACATAACGATAAATCCGATAAAAATTAAACTAAGGGCAAATGTGCGAATCTTATTGATTTTATTTGAGTACTTAGCCATTCTGCTCCCTCCTAAAAACTAACTATACCATACTCCTTTTGCTTAAATAAATATTAATATAGAATGGTGTCGAAAAATGTCTCACATTTAGGAAGGATTTCATTTATAATTGTCGAAGATATACGCTATCAATAAAATGGAGGAATTATGATGGAAGATATTCTCCGTCCTATATATCAAGAACGGGCAAGCCAGACAAACACTCTTGGCGTGATAATGACCGAAAAACTGCAAAAAGCTATTCCTGCTACGGATACATTTGATGCTGTACTGCTGATCCTTGTAGAGGAAGCAGATGAACCTGTGTTTGTTAAACATTACACATATAAAGATAAAAAAGCTGCTCTTCATATCGTGACAGACAAGCAGCTTCGCGAATGGATCCTGCTGGGGTCGAACCGGAAGATCTTCGATTGGCTTTATAATGGGAAAGTTTTATTCGATCGAAATGAATATATTCATAACCTGAAGGTGGAATTAAGAGAATTTCCGTTTTATGGACGAAAATTAAAAATGGGTCTTGAGTTTGCCAAGCTGATCAGAAGATATATGGATGGCAAAGCCTTTTTTGAAAATCGCCATTATTTTGATGCCTATAACCATATTGTTCATTCCCTTCATCACCTGGCCAGACTGGCTGTTATCGAAAATGGATTCCATCCAGAAGTAACTGTCTGGAACCAGGTAAAGCAAATTGAACCAGAAATAATGAAGCTATATGAAGAATTGGTGAATAGCCAGGAGCCTCTTGAAAAAAGACTGGAGCTTCTGTTTCTTGCAAGTGAATTTTTAATTCATTCAAGAACTAAACAAGGAATCAACCATCTTGCAGATGTGCTTGCTGAAAAAGATGAATGGTCCATCCACGATATTATGAACCATGAGGAGCTTTATCTATATGCAGTTGACTTAAGCATGCTTCTTGAGTATTTGATTGATAAGCATTTTATCGAAGTAGTAAATGTGGAAACAAAGGGTCAAGGAATTTATCACAGGTATTACAAGCTCAAAAAAAAATTATCGTAAAAAAACTTTAAAAGTTATTGACCTTTATTTAAATCCTTGTTATATTTATATCCGTCGCTGCGATATGAACGAAAAACATTTTCACAGACGGCGGATAACTTATAAAAAAAGTGTTGACAACTAAAATCAACACATGTTATATTTATAAAGTCGCTTCTGAGCGATTAGGTAAAATATAGCAAAGGGAAATTGTTCTTTGAAAACTGAACGAACAAAAACGTCAACGTTAAATCATTAGTCTTTTTTGAAAAGACAACTTATGAGCTTAATCAACTCTTATATGGAGAGTTTGATCCTGGCTCAGGACGAACGCTGGCGGCGTGCCTAATACATGCAAGTCGAGCGGACAGATGGGAGCTTGCTCCCTGAAGTCAGCGGCGGACGGGTGAGTAACACGTGGGCAACCTGCCTGTAAGACTGGGATAACTCCGGGAAACCGGGGCTAATACCGGATAATTCTTTCCCTCACATGAGGGAAAGCTGAAAGATGGTTTCGGCTATCACTTACAGATGGGCCCGCGGCGCATTAGCTAGTTGGTGAGGTAACGGCTCACCAAGGCAACGATGCGTAGCCGACCTGAGAGGGTGATCGGCCACACTGGGACTGAGACACGGCCCAGACTCCTACGGGAGGCAGCAGTAGGGAATCTTCCGCAATGGACGAAAGTCTGACGGAGCAACGCCGCGTGAGTGATGAAGGTTTTCGGATCGTAAAACT
>NZ_CP195611.1:1172500-5343034 GCF_051353635.1 Cytobacillus sp. BC1816
GCTAAACGTATCACCGAAGCTGTGGATTGACATCTTACGATGTCAGTGGTAGGAGAGCGTTCTAAGGGCGTTGAAGCGGGATCGCAAGGACCCGTGGAGCGCTTAGAAGTGAGAATGCCGGTATGAGTAGCGAAAGATGGGTGAGAATCCCATCCACCGAATGCCTAAGGTTTCCTGAGGAAGGCTCGTCCGCTCAGGGTTAGTCGGGACCTAAGCCGAGGCTGAAAAGCGTAGGCGATGGACAACAGGTTGATATTCCTGTACCACCTCTTTACCGTTTGAGCAATGGGGGGACGCAGGAGGATAGGGTAAGCGCGCTGCTGGATTAGCGCGTCCAAGCAGTTAGGCCGGTAACGAGGCAAATCCCGTTACCACATAGGCTGAGCTGTGACGGCGAGGGAAATTTAGTACCGAAGTTCCTGATTCCACACTGCCAAGAAAAGCCTCTAGCGAGGGAAAAGGTGCCCGTACCGCAAACCGACACAGGTAGGCGAGGAGAGAATCCTAAGGTGAGCGAGAGAACTCTCGTTAAGGAACTCGGCAAAATGACCCCGTAACTTCGGGAGAAGGGGTGCTCATTAGGGTGAATAGCCCTGATGAGCCGCAGTGAATAGGCCCAGGCGACTGTTTAGCAAAAACACAGGTCTCTGCGAAGCCGCAAGGCGAAGTATAGGGGCTGACGCCTGCCCGGTGCTGGAAGGTTAAGAGGAGAGGTTAGCGCAAGCGAAGCTTTGAATCGAAGCCCCAGTAAACGGCGGCCGTAACTATAACGGTCCTAAGGTAGCGAAATTCCTTGTCGGGTAAGTTCCGACCCGCACGAAAGGCGTAACGATCTGGGCACTGTCTCAACGAGAGACTCGGTGAAATTATAGTACCTGTGAAGATGCAGGTTACCCGCGACAGGACGGAAAGACCCCGTGGAGCTTTACTGTAGCCTGATATTGAATTTTGGTACAGCTTGTACAGGATAGGTAGGAGCCTGAGAAGCCGGAGCGCTAGCTTCGGTGGAGGCGTCGGTGGGATACTACCCTGGCTGTATTGAAATTCTAACCCGCGCCCCTTATCGGGGCGGGAGACAGTGTCAGGTGGGCAGTTTGACTGGGGCGGTCGCCTCCTAAAAAGTAACGGAGGCGCCCAAAGGTTCCCTCAGAATGGTTGGAAATCATTCGCAGAGTGTAAAGGCACAAGGGAGCTTGACTGCGAGACCTACAAGTCGAGCAGGGACGAAAGTCGGGCTTAGTGATCCGGTGGTTCCGCATGGAAGGGCCATCGCTCAACGGATAAAAGCTACCCCGGGGATAACAGGCTTATCTCCCCCAAGAGTCCACATCGACGGGGAGGTTTGGCACCTCGATGTCGGCTCATCGCATCCTGGGGCTGTAGTCGGTCCCAAGGGTTGGGCTGTTCGCCCATTAAAGCGGTACGCGAGCTGGGTTCAGAACGTCGTGAGACAGTTCGGTCCCTATCCGTCGTGGGCGCAGGAAATTTGAGAGGAGCTGTCCTTAGTACGAGAGGACCGGGATGGACGCACCGCTGGTGTACCAGTTGTCTTGCCAAAGGCATCGCTGGGTAGCTATGTGCGGAAGGGATAAGTGCTGAAAGCATCTAAGCATGAAGCCCCCCTCGAGATGAGATTTCCCATAGCGTCAAGCTAGTAAGATCCCTGAAAGATGATCAGGTTGATAGGTCAGAGGTGGAAGCGTGGCGACATGTGGAGCTGACTGATACTAATCGATCGAGGACTTAACCAAAACGAAAAGCGGAGGCGACTGTTCAACTTCGAGAGAAGTTAGGAGCCGAAGCTAGACAAGTCATTGGTGAATACTCGGCAAATGCTTCTTCATGCATTATCTAGTTTTGAGGGAACGAAAAAAAGTAAATTTCCTCTTGAAAAATGATAAAAAGACGGTATAATAATACTTGTCTTTGAAAAAATAGTCTGGTGGCGATGGCGAGAAGGTCACACCCGTTCCCATACCGAACACGGAAGTTAAGCTTCTCAGCGCCAATGGTAGTTAGGGGCTGTCCCCTTGTGAGAGTAGGACGCTGCCGGGCTGTTTTACAAATATCATTATTCCGCAGTAGCTCAGTGGTAGAGCATTCGGCTGTTAACCGAACGGTCGTAGGTTCGAATCCTACCTGCGGAGCCAAATGGAGAGCTGTCCGAGTGGCCGAAGGAGCACGATTGGAAATCGTGTATACGCTAACCGCGTATCAAGGGTTCAAATCCCTTGCTCTCCGCCATTATAATTTCTATATTGGCCCCTTGGTCAAGCGGTTAAGACACCGCCCTTTCACGGCGGTAACACGGGTTCGAATCCCGTAGGGGTCACCATTTTGGAGGATTAGCTCAGCTGGGAGAGCATCTGCCTTACAAGCAGAGGGTCGGCGGTTCGATCCCGTCATCCTCCACCATATTATTGTCGCGGGGTGGAGCAGTCCGGTAGCTCGTCGGGCTCATAACCCGAAGGTCGCAGGTTCAAATCCTGCCCCCGCAATCTGGTCCGGTAGTTCAGTTGGTTAGAATGCCTGCCTGTCACGCAGGAGGTCGCGGGTTCGAGTCCCGTCCGGACCGCCATTTTTACAAAAAGTAAATAATATGTGGCTCAGTAGCTCAGTCGGTAGAGCAAAGGACTGAAAATCCTTGTGTCGGCGGTTCGATTCCGTCCTGAGCCACCTTTACTGAATTGATTTGCCGGTGTAGCTCAATTGGTAGAGCAACTGACTTGTAATCAGTAGGTTGGGGGTTCAAGTCCTCTTGCCGGCACCATTCTTTATGCTAATATGGAGGGGTAGCGAAGTGGCTAAACGCGGCGGACTGTAAATCCGCTCCTTCGGGTTCGGCAGTTCGAATCTGCCCCCCTCCACCAATTTATATAGGGGTATAGTTTAATGGTAAAACGAAGGTCTCCAAAACCTTTGATGTGGGTTCGATTCCTACTACCCCTGCCAATATTATAATGGCGGCTGTGGCGAAGTGGTTAACGCATCGGATTGTGGCTCCGACACTCGTGGGTTCGATTCCCATCAGTCGCCCCATAAATTTATAGTAACAGTACGAGTATAACTCTCATATAAATGTGATATGAACTATCAATGGGCTATAGCCAAGCGGTAAGGCACCGGACTTTGACTCCGTCACTCGCAGGTTCGAATCCTGCTAGCCCAGCCATTTTGCGGAAGTAGTTCAGTGGTAGAACATCACCTTGCCAAGGTGAGGGTCGCGGGTTCGAATCCCGTCTTCCGCTCCAGAATAAACTTCATTTTATGGCGGCATAGCCAAGTGGTAAGGCAGAGGTCTGCAAAACCTTTACCACCGGTTCGAATCCGGTTGCCGCCTCCATAATCTAAATCTTGATTCGCTGATATACGCCGGGGTGGCGGAACTGGCAGACGCACAGGACTTAAAATCCTGCGGTAGGTGACTACCGTACCGGTTCGATTCCGGTCCTCGGCACCACAAGATTTACTACATTTTAATATGCCGGTGTGGCGGAATTGGCAGACGCGCACGACTCAAAATCGTGTTCCTTCTGGAGTGTCGGTTCGACCCCGACCACCGGTATCTAAAAAGAGGTTTCCCAATAGGGAAATCTTTTTTTGTTGTTTAATTAATATCTGTGCAAATTTTTAAAGCGGATAGCAAATATCAATGCAGCCATTCTGCTGATTGTGATGTAATATTATCTATCTTGGACGTAACACACATCTGTTGCTTACTTTAGTAATTCAAACCTGGTTTATCTTGTTTCATAGGAACCTTCCGAACAGTTAAGAACCCCCTCTCGAAACCACCCTCTGAATCTTTCGGAACCCTGCATTGAAACAACTTTTATTAGGATGGTGCTGTATACCATCTGTCCTGTTCGATATAAAAGTCTCCCTCATAATTCTTGACTTCAAAAATGTAGATGCAGCCTCCAGTGATTAATAATGAATCTATTTGGAAAAAGCCCACATCTCTATGTTCAAGATAGCTTCATTCTATGCAATGTTTTCCATTTCCACAAGCTAATCCTTTTAAAGAAGTCAAAATATTGCACCATTTTAGTCAATCCAGTCACCTATATATGCAAACGGTTTCAAATATAATGTAGGAAAGCGTTTGCAAGAGATGAGGGGGCGGTGAAGAGATTTGGAGACAAAGATTGAAGTCGGGGAAGCAGCAGTCAATTCAGAGGTTAAAACAGTATCCAGGAAAAAAGCAAATCTGAAAAAAATGCTAACATACAGCGCATTTGTAGGACCGGCATTGATTTTTTTCCTGGTGATTCAAATCATTCCTTTTTTGATGGGAATTTATTATTCTTTTACTTCCTGGAATGGTGTCAGTTCTGTAGTTGAGTGGGTCGGACTTGAAAATTATATAAAGATCTTTAAAAATGATCCCAAGTTTTTTGATTCCTTCATTTTTACTACCAAGTTTATGTTAGCCTCGGTTATTATTAGTAATTTACTAGGTTTTGGGCTTGCATTATTATTGAACGCAGCATTGAAGTCCAGAAATTTATTGCGGACTGTGTTCTTCATTCCTAATGTTATCGGGGGATTATTGCTTGGGTTCATCTGGCAGTTTATTTTTGTAAAAGGGTTTGCTGCAATTGGAAATCTTACAGATCTATCCGTATTTAAGCTGCCATGGCTTGGGGATGAGTCAACAGCATTCTGGGGAATTGTAATTGTGTTTGCCTGGCAGATCAGCGGATATATGATGGTTATTTATATTGCAGCGCTGCAGGGGGTTGATCAGACATTGCTGGAGGCCGCCAGGATCGATGGGGCATCAAGCTGGACACTTCTGACGAAAATTATTATTCCTCTTATTTTGCCGGCGTTTACGATTTGTTTCTTTTTAACTATTTCAATGGCATTTAAGATTTTCGACCTGAATATTTCACTGACAGGCGGAGGTCCATTTAATTCAACACAATCTGTTGCAATTAATATTTATCAGGAAGCATTCCAGAATAACCGGTATGGTCTGGGTACCGCGAAATCCATTTTGTTCTTCCTTGTTGTAGCAATTTTTACAACGGTTCAGGTTATGATGACCAAGAAAAGGGAGGTTGAGGCCTAATGAGTCCCAGATATACGAAGGTTACGTTTCTGCTCGAGATTATCGGAATCGTATTAGGAATCATATTCCTCATACCTTTTTATTTCGTGATCATCAATTCTGTAAAAGGTTTTGCAGATATTTTGATTGATGCTGCAGCGTGGCCGCAGGAGTTTTTATTCTCCAATTACTTGAAGGTATGGGATATTATTAATTTCCCGCGGGCCTTCTGGAATTCGCTTATAATTACGGTGATCAGCAATATTGGACTGGTTGTCATTAGTTCCATGGCTGCCTGGAAGATGGTCCGAACCCCGGGGAAATTCAGCAAAATCCTGTTTGCGTTATTTGTATCTGCGATGGTTATTCCTTTCCAGACGGTCATGATACCGCTGATGAAGCTGGGAGGCACGCTGAATCTGACAAACAGCATACCTGGTCTCATCATTATGTATTTTGGCTTTGGTGTACCATTATCGCTTTTCCTGTATCACGGATTTATTAAAACAGTTCCAATAGAGATAGAAGAATCGGCCCGAATTGATGGGTGCAGCCAGTTTGGGGTCTTTTGGAGAATTGTTTTTCCGCTTCTAAAGCCAATCACTGTAACGGTTATTATTTTAAATACATTATGGATCTGGAATGATTATCTTCTGCCACTTCTTGTGCTTCAGGATGCAGAACTAAGGACGATTCCTTTGGCCACAAGTTCATTCTTTGCACAATATACAAAGCAATGGGACATGGGACTGGCCGCCCTTGTGATGGGCATTACACCTGTTGTTATTTTCTTCCTGTTTCTGCAGAGGCATATTATTAAAGGC
Source organism: Cytobacillus sp. BC1816 (assembly GCF_051353635.1). NCBI lineage: Bacteria > Bacillati > Bacillota > Bacilli > Caryophanales > Bacillaceae > Cytobacillus > Cytobacillus sp. BC1816. The sequence continues at coordinate 1,178,381 of NZ_CP195611.1, forward strand.
ATTGCACAAGGTTCCATCAAGTAGTTATAGAGACTTTTGCGGCCATATGGGCTGTTAAAGTTTATATAAAAAATTATTCAGGGGGGAAACAAAATGAAACGCTTTGCTCTATTACTGCTGTCATTGGTTCTGATGGCGGGCATTATGGCGGGCTGTTCTTCTTCCAGCTCTTCAGGGGATGAAAAGCCAAAGGATGATTCAAATAATGATGATGAAGTGGTAACATTGAATTTGTTCCAGTTTAAAGTGGAGATTGCCGATCAGCTTCAGGCAATGATCGGTGAATTCGAAAAAGAGCATCCGAATATTAAAGTAAAGCTTGAATCAGTCGGCGGCGGTGCTGATTATGGTGCTGCATTAAAAGCAAAGTTTGCATCCGGCGAACAGCCTGACATTTTTAACAATGGCGGATTTAAAGAATTGGAGCTTTGGAAAGAGCATCTTGCAGATCTTTCGAATGAGCCTTGGGCAGAGCATGTGCTTCCAATTGGAAAAGTTCCAATGACTGATACAGACGGCAAACTTTATGGAATGCCTGTAAACCTTGAAGGATACGGTTTCATTTATAATAAGGATTTATTTGAAGAAGCAGGCATCACTGAACCACCTAATACGATTTCTGAACTGAAGGATGCTTCTGAAAAACTAAAAGATAAAGGAATTACTCCTTTCTCTGCCGGTTATGGAGAGTGGTGGGTCATTGGCCAGCATTTACTAAATATTCCATTTGCACAGCAGGAAGATCCGGTGGCATTTATTGAGGGCTTATACAGCGGATCTGAAAAAATTACTGGCAATGATAAATTTAAAGAGTTCAAAGAAGTGCTTGATACTGAAATAAACTTTGGAAATGATAATCCATTAACAACAGATTATAATACGCAAGTAACGCTATTTGCATCCGGCAATACAGCAATGCTTCAGCAGGGGAACTGGACAGAAAACATGATTCTTGAAATCAACCCTGAAATTAATATGGGATTCCTGCCAATTCCGCTTACTGATGATGAGGCTGAAGCAGACCGTTTACCGGTAGGCGTTCCGAACAACTGGGTTCTTAATAAAAATTCAGAGCATCTTGAAGAAGCAAAATTATTCCTTGACTGGATGGTTTCTTCTGAAACAGGAAAGCGTTATATCACAGAAGAGTTTGCGTTCATTCCTGCCTTCGACAATATAGAACCAACCGGTTTAGGCCCGCTTGGACAGCATATTCTTGAGTATTCTAAGGAAGAGAAAACCGTTCCTTGGACATGGTTCAGGTGGCCGGATGGTGCAAATAAAGAGTTTGCTGCAACAATCCAGGAATACGCTGCAGGAAAGATTGACTATGATACGGTCGTAGAACGCTTCCAGGCATCCTGGGATAATCTGAAATAAATTTGGTTAAACAGGAAGCATGTCTGCGGAAGATATGCTTTCTGTTTTATATTTTAATTATATGCAAAACCCCATAACAAAAAGGCATCCCCAAAAAGGGAAGTTCGCTTTATACTATTGTAAAAGACAAAGCAGCGGGGGATGTAAATGTTCAAAAAGAGCATTAGAAATAAACTGATTGTTCTATTGATGGTAGCCACGATCGTTCCATTTGGGGCGTCTATAATCATCACTTATTATCATACAGCGGAATCATTGAAAGACCAGGCCATTAAGGAAAATAGCAACCTATTATATCAAGGAAAAGTGAACCTGGAGGGTTACATAAATGAGCTGGACGGATTAACACTATCCCTTTACAATAATCCAGGTTTAATAAACTTTTTAAAAGATCCCCAAAAGGAAAATAATTATCAGGCAGTGGAAGCTGTAAGAAATGTAATTTCTACCATACTGTATGCAGAAGAAAATATCAAAAGAGTTAACATTGCTGTTGCAAAGGAAGATCGTCTTATAACAGCTTCCAGGCGCTCTACAGTTATTTTTTCAAAGAAGCTGACAAATGCCAATCAGGAATTTTACGTAAAAGCCAAAGAAAGTCCAAGTAATATGTATCTTGAGCCTATTCATAAGATAAAGGAGCCTGAGGACAAAAAGCCTAAAAATGTAATAACGCTTCACAGATCTTTAATCAATATTCCATCAGATGATGTATTGGCATATATCTCACTGGAGTTCTCACCAGATCAAATAACCAATATCAGCCGTAATCTTTATTCGGGTGAAAATGAAGAATTCTATATAATATCTCCTGAAGGTGAATTGATCTACCGTTCAACTGATGAAACTGATGAAGATTCTAAGTCGACTGATTGGATCGATTGGGTAATGAGTACAAATAAAGAAAATGGCACGGTTGAATGGAAAGAAGGTTCTTTCAACGGCGTCATGATATACGATCAATTATCGCAAAATTCTGGCGGCTGGTATCTTGTTAAGCGTGTCCCATATATCACTTTATATGAAAGTGCATTCAGCGTGGCGAAAATCAATATCATGTTTGGTGTAATAGGACTCATACTGGTTATTCTTGCCACTCTATTTATCTCTGTTAGAATCACTTCACCAATCAGAATCCTGCTGAAATATATTGATCAGGTTGAAAAGGGAAACCTTAATGTCCGTTTTCAATCTTTCGGCAATGATGAGATTGGCTATCTCGGTGATCGTTTTAAACAAATGATCGATAAAATTAATGATTTAATCAATCGGGAGTATAAACTTCAGCTTGAAAACAAGACCAATCAGCTAAAGGTTCTGCAGTCACAGGTTAATCCGCATTTTTTATATAACGCGTTGCAGTCTATCGGAACAGCAGCATTAAAAAATCAGGGTCCGCAGATTTATTCGTCTGTTACCCGCCTTTCTAAAATCATGCGGTACAGTATGAATATGGAGGAGGATATGGTTCCTCTTCAAAAAGAGATCGAACATACCAAGTCTTATCTCCTGCTGCAAAAAGAGAGGTTTGGTGACCAGCTTCAGTTCAGTTTTCAGCTTGATGAAGCAGCAATGGGGTTTCCTGTTCCGAAAATGATTCTACAGCCAATAGTGGAGAATTACTTTAAGCATGGTTTTGATGCGCGGGAAAAAGCTGGAGAGGTTAGTATCACCTGCAGACAGGATGAATTTTATCTGGATATTCTGATCGAGGATAATGGCACAGGCGTCTCTGAGAGCAGGCTGGAGGAAATCCGATTTCATTTGATGAATGACAGGATGGGGCAAAAGGGTGAGTTAACGAATATCGGACTGAAGAATGTTTACACCCGGTTAAAACTCTATTATGGCAATCGGGCATTCCTGCAGCTTAAGAATCTTGAGCGAGGCGGGCTGCTTGTTTCTATTAAACTTCCAAAAAGGATGGAAGGTGGATAAGATGAAAGCAATTATTGTGGATGATGAAAAACATGTGAGGGAAGGCTTGCTTCTTCTGGGAGATTGGAGCCGCTTTGGTATTGACACAATCATGGAGGCTGTTGATGGAAATGAGGCCATAAAGCTGATTAAAGAGCATCGCCCGGAAATCATATTCACTGATATGAGCATGCCAAAGAGAGATGGCATAAGCCTTTTAAAATGGATTCATTCTTCGGGTTTATCCAGCAAGACGATTGTCGTCAGCGGATATGATGATTTTGACTATATGAGGAATGCCATCTGTTATAAAAGCTTTGATTATATCTTGAAGCCTATTGATCCTGAAATACTGAATGAAACCCTGGAAAAAGCTATAAATGAATGGAAACAGCAAAGTACTCCTGAGGAATGCAAGCAGGAGCATGACGGAGAGATGAATGTGATTCAGCAAATAGAACAGTTTTTGCTGGAAAGCTATAACAAGGATATTAACCTGCAGGAAATTGCAGATAGATTTTATTTAAGCAGGGAGTACATTTCCAGGAAGTTTAAACAGGAATACCAGGCTACCATAACAGATTTTATTACGAATGTTCGAATGAACAAGGCAAAAGAGCTTCTGCAGAACCCTAAACTGAAAATCTATGAAATTGCTTTCCAGGTCGGCTATCAGGATGAAAAGTATTTTAGCAAAGTGTTTAAAAAGACAGTGGGGATTTCCCCAAATGAATATCGAAGTATGAATTAACAGAAGGAGGAAGATCATGATCAACGTGCTTGTTTGGAATGAGAATCGACATGAACAAAGGGATGAAAAGGTAAAGTCTGTCTATCCGGATGGTATTCACCGTGCCATTGCAGACTTTTTAAAGGAAGAAGATCATAAAGTAAAGACAGCTACATTGGATGAGCCCCAGCATGGACTTAGTGATGCTGTTTTACAGGAAACAGACGTTTTGGTCTGGTGGGGACATCTTGCGCATGGGGAAGTTGAGGATGCAACCGTTGAAAAAGTAAAACAAAGAGTGCTGGACGGAATGGGGCTGATTGTCCTGCATTCTGGCCATTTCTCTAAAATTTTTAAAGCATTGATGGGAACATCCTGTGATTTAAAATGGAGAGAAGCGGATGAAAAGGAACGGATTTGGATTGTAGATCCAGGCCATCCCATTGCAGAAGGACTTGGAGAATATATTGAACTTGAAAAAGAAGAAATGTATGGGGAACATTTTGATATCCCGGCACCGGATGAACTTGTAATGGTGAGCTGGTTTGAAGGCGGAGAAGTTTTTCGGAGCGGCTGTACATACAGGCGCGGAAAAGGGAAAATCTTTTATTTTCGCCCAGGACATGAAACATATCCAACTTATTATCATAAGGACGTTCAGCAGGTTATTAAAAATGCTGTTAATTGGGCTAAACCAGCTGATCTTCCTGTACCGGTCTATGGGAATGCGAAGCCATTGGAGAGAATTAGAGTGAGTCAAGAAGGAGTGGAGAATTAAGATGAAAAAACTCAAAATTGGAATAATTGGCTGTGGAAGTATAGCCAAGCATAGGCATATGCCTGAATATCATGCAAGCAGCGGTGCTGTCATTGCAGCGGTATGTGATATTAATGAAGAGCGTGCAAATGTGTTTGCCGGCTTGTACGGGGCGGAGGTGTACACCGATTATAGAGAATTGTTGGCTAATAAGGATATAGATGCAGTGAGTGTCTGCACCCCGAATTATCTGCATGCTCCCATTTCAGCTGCAGCATTAAACGCCGGCAAGCATGTTTTATGTGAAAAGCCAATGGCAACTTCTATGGAAGAAGCAAAGGACATGATTGAAGCAGCAAGTAAAAATGGAAAGAAATTAATGATTGCTCATAATCAGCGCTTTGTTCCATCGCATAAAAAAGCAAAGGAATTGATTGCAGAAGGTGAAGCGGGAAAAATCTATAGTTTCCGGACGGTTTTTGGCCACGGCGGGCCAGAGGGATGGAGTGCAGATGGCAAAGAAAGCTGGTTCTTCAAAAAAAACCAGGCTTTTATTGGCGCCATGGGCGACCTTGGTGTACATAAGACCGACTTACTGCGTTACCTGCTGGGAGAAGAGTTTACTGAGGTAGGAGCGTTTGTAGAGACAAGTGCTAAGATTGATGCTGATGTCGATGATACAGCGGTATGCGTTTTGAAAACGGAAAGCGGTGTAATCGGTACATTGGCTGCAAGCTGGTCTTATGTCTCAAAAGAAGACAATTCCACCATTATTTATGGAGAAAAGGCAATTTTGAGATTAGAGGATGATCCGGTGCATTCTCTCATTGTTCAGTATGCAAACGGTGATACAGTGAAGTACGAACTCGGCGGGATTCAGACAAATGAAGAAGGAGGACAAAAGAATTCAGGCGTCATTGATCATTTTCTTGAAAGTATCTTAAATGAACAGGAGCCTGCGATTCCTGGTTCTGAGGGAATGAAGTCGCTCCAGGTGATACTTGCTGCGCTGGAGGCAAGCGAAACAAAGCAGATTGTCAGAATTAATTGAGGTGCATCAATGAAGAAACTTCGGATCGGAATTATCGGTGCTGGCGGAATAGCCCAGTCCAGGCATATTCCCGTTTTATTAAAATTATCGGATAATGCATCCATAACAGCTATTTGCGATGTGAATGCGGATACTGCACAATTGGCTGCAAAGAAGTTTGGAATTAACAGCGTTTTCACAGATTATAAAGAAGTGTTCAGTGAAACAGATGCTGTAGTTATTTGTACACCGAATAAGTTTCATGCTGAGATTACGGCTGCTGCACTGGAGGCTGGGCTGCATGTTTTGTGTGAGAAGCCGATGGCCATGACAGCAGAAGAATGCAGGAAAATGATAGAAGCCAGAGACAGGTCTGGAAAGGTTTTGGCCATTGCCTACCACTACCGGTTTATGAAAGAGGCTCAAGCTGCCAAAAAACTCATTTCAGAAGATGAAATTGGTCTTCCATTTGCAGCCAGGGCACGGGCGATGAGAAGAAGAAAGGTGCCGGGATGGGGTGTTTTCACCAATAAGGAACTTCAGGGCGGAGGGAGTTTGATTGATTATGGATGCCACTTGCTTGACCTCTCGCTTTGGCTTCTGGGAAACCCGGAGGAAACCGAGGTTTCCGGTACAGCTTATAATACATTGAGCAGAATGCCTGAGCAGGTGAATCTATGGGGAAGTTTTGACCATCAATCCTTTAATGTCGATGACCATGTGACAGCTTATATAAAATTTGCCAATGGAGCATCCCTGCTTTTTGAAACCTCATGGTCAGCCAATATCGAACAGGATGAAGAAAGTCTCAGCCTTTCAGGGCAGGATGGAGGAATTGATTTATTCCCATTCAGCTTGAACCAATCCAAACATGGAATGCTGCTTAATACACACTCAGAATGGCTGCCAGGGGAGGATGACTATGCTTTGGCTCAGGCGCGAAACTTTATTGACAGCTGTTTGGGGAGAGAAGCATTTATAGTAGACGCAGAAGAAGCACTGCAGACAACCAGAATTATTGATGCAATTTATAAAAGCAGTGAAATGGGCAGAAGAGAATAGAAGCCTGGAGGGGATTTTAATGAAGCTTGGTGTGTTTACCGTTTTATTTGCTGAGAAAAAATTTGAAGAAATGCTTGATCATGTGAAAGCTGCAGGGCTTAAGGCTATTGAAATCGGAACCGGAGCATATCCCGGAAACGCGCACTGCAGTTTGCACGAGCTTTTAGAAAGTAAAGAACTCAGGGATGATTACCTGAACAAGGTTTTATCAAGAGGTCTTGAAATCAGCGCATTTAGCTGCCATGGCAATCCGATTTCACCTGATAGCGCATTTGCAGAGGAATCGGACCGCGTTTTATATGACACAATTAAGTTAGCCAGCTTAATGAATGTTCCGGTTGTTAACTGTTTTTCCGGCACTGCAGGTGATGGGGAAGGGGCCAAGCATCCAAATTGGCCGGTTGCTCCATGGCCGAATGAGTATGGAGAAGTGCTGAAATGGCAATGGGAGGAGAAACTCATTCCTTACTGGAAGAAAGCCGGGCAATTTGCAAAAGATCATAATGTGAAAATTGGTCTTGAACTCCATGGCGGATTCCTTGTGCATACTCCTTATACCCTTCTGAAATTAAGGGAAGAAACCTGTGACGCCATTGGAGCCAATCTGGATCCAAGCCATTTATGGTGGCAGGGAATCGACCCTGTTGCAGCAATAAAGATTCTGGGGAAAGAAAATGCCATTCATCATTTTCATGCAAAAGATACCTATATTGACCAGGAAAATGTTAATATGTACGGTTTAACGGATATGCAGCCGTATGGAAATGTTCAGACCAGAGCTTGGACATTCAGGTCAGTCGGGTGCGGACACGGCCTGCAGGAATGGTCGGATATGATGAGCGCTTTACGGACATTCGGGTATGATTATGTTGTCAGCATTGAGCATGAAGATCCGCTTATGTCTATAGAAGAAGGATTTACAAGGGCAGTCAGGAACCTTAAATCGATCTTAATCGAAGAGCAGCCTTCAGAAATGTGGTGGGTGTAAACAACTTTAGCAGGGGAGGATTATAAATCCTTTCCTGTATTTTCGACAAATTTCTCAAAAAAAGGTTGACCATTGTGGCTGAATTTAGTATTATTAAATAGTTGATTCGACACAATGTTTATTTTGCTGTTGATAAAAATCGACAAAGGATCTAGGAATAATTTCATTAATGATTAAATATAAATACACAAATGCGGGTGTAGTTTAGTGGTAAAACCTCAGCCACGAGCAACACATCCATGAATCATCTCCGAGTTGCCTCGACGCATAGGCTTCTTGAAAAAGCTTTTAGAGGAAGAGGCATGCAAGAACGGGAAAAAAATCAGTAGTCAGTAACTTCATACAAATGCGGGTGTAGTTTAGTGGTAAAACCTCAGCCTTCCAAGCTGATGATGAGGGTTCGATTCCCTTCACCCGCTCCATACATAGCCAACGCAGTGTTTCGTTCAAAAAGAACGAGGTATTGCGTTTTTTCATTTTCTTTGGCTATTATGCAAAAAGATCGGGCGGCATCCGCAGATCCCGCTCGACTTTTAATAAACTTTTTTAACATCCAATTACCTTAAAGTTTTCTTCTCCTCCATGCACTTGCGTGTACATGTTCATTAAGGACTCAACCATTTTTTCAGCCTTTGCCATTTCCAGAGAAGGGCGCAAATAAACGATCTGAACGGCATTTTTAGTCTGTTCCGTCACCGCTGTCCTTTCAGAGTCGACAAACGGACTGCCAAATGGCCCTGACGCATCTTCGCTAATAATTAAATTGGATAGCGAGTTGGGTCTCCCGTTTAAACCGTTATATTCTTCTCCTTCTTTGCCTAACCTGATAGTCACATTGCCTGAAAGCATATCGGCATCATACACGCCAATCGGTATTTGATATTCGAGGGAAAAGAAGTTGTTAATATCTATGGAGCTGTTGACCGGCTGCAGATAATTTTGCTTTTTAATTCTCCTGTATAGTGCTTCTGCAGAGTGGCGGTACCGATTTGGATCCTTGCCTGCTGTTTTGAAAATCTGTCTCCATTCTTTGATCCCTTCAAATTCTGTAACATTCTTGTCCTCTAAGTCAAAATAAATTGATTCCTGAAATAACTGGAGTCTGCCCTTTACCATTTGAGGAGATTGTCCGACTTCTATATTTTTATATGTAATGAATCCAATTTTAAATTGGGGAAATAACCTGCACAACTCGGGAGCAATCGTAATTTCCAAGCTTTCCACCTCCAAAATTACTTTAAAATAGTTTATCATAATAATCGGTGATTCAAAAAATTAAAGGCTTTCATATAAATGTAATTTTCATGAAAGGAGGTTATACAATGAATTTTGCCCAATTCAAGCAGGAAGTGATTGAATACAGCAAAACAATTGGTATAGATAAAATCGGTTTTACAGCAGCCGGCACTTTTGATGAGATGAAAAATAGACTGATTCGTCAGCAGGAACTTCAATATCAATCAGGATTTGAAGAGCCTGATATTGAGAAGAGAGTGAATCCGGGCCTGCTATTGGACAAGCCCAAATCCATTATCTCAATAGCTGTTGCTTACCCTTCCAAAATGAAGGTCAGAGTTGTCAGCAAAAGAGGTGAACGAAGAGGAATTTTCTGCCGCGCTTCATGGGGGAAAGACTATCATCATATCTTGAGGGAACGTCTGCAGAAACTTGAGGGATTCATTCAGTCAAGAATCCCTGAGGCGATATGCAAATCCATGGTGGATACAGGTGAGCTTGTGGATCGGGCCGTAGCGCAGCGTGCCGGAATTGGCTGGAGCGGAAAGAACTGTTCTATCATCACACCTGAATTCGGATCTTATGTCTATCTTGGAGAAATGATAACGAATCTGCCATTTGAGCCGGATAAACCAATGGAAGACAGATGCGGCAGCTGCAATAAATGTGTAGACGTCTGTCCTACTGGTGCTTTAATTCAGGGAGGTCAGCTTGATGCACAGAAGTGCATCGCGTTTCTGACGCAGACAAAAGGCTTTCTTCCAGAGCCATATAGAGAAAAACTGGGGAACAGACTTTATGGGTGCGATACCTGTCAAACCGTATGCCCTGAAAATAAAGGCAAGGATTTTCATCTGCACGAAGAGATGGAGCCGGATCCGGAAGTGGCAAAGCCGCTTTTAAGGCCGCTTCTATTTATCAGCAACCGGGAATTTAAAGAAAAATATGGCCCGGTTTCAGGCTCCTGGAGAGGTAAAAAGCCGATCCAGCGGAATGCCATTATTGCCTTGGCTCACTATAAAGATGAAACAGCTGTAGAAGATCTGATTAAAGTCATGACAGAAGATCCTCGGCCGGTGATCCGTGGTACGGCTGCCTGGGCACTCGGGAAAATTGGCGGTGAGAAATCACTTGCTGCCCTGGAACAGGCTTTGCAGCAGGAAAAAGACGGAGAGGCCATTGCTGAGATTGAAAAAGGTTTAAGTTTTATTGAAAAACGATGAGGGAGGAATCTCCCTCTTTTTCTATGGCCATTTTTATGGAGAAATTTAATTTTTTTCTTGGTGCAATATGCAAAGGAAAAAATTCAAATGCAGAGAAACTGTTCAGTCCGGCTGACTTACTGTTATATTGCACGAAAAATTAAGCAAAGTCCTCTGCTTCCTTTCATATGTATTGAATAGGAGAGGAGTGAGATGCGTGAGGGACCAGCTTCAGGAGCTGTTAATAAAAAGAGTGCAGCAGTGCGTTTCCCATTCAAGAAGTTCAATTCATACCTGCCCTAAAATTGAAAAGAAGAAAGAATCTCTTTCCGGCCGGTCCGGTGAGATTGTTAAAGCCCAGGCAACCGGAAAAGTGATCACGGTTGGAAGGGAGCAGGATGATGTTAAGCAGGTTGAATACAGAGTTCACTTTAAATATTTAATTAAGCAAAAAGACGTATTCTATATGGAAGAAGAAATTGAAGAGCGCATAGCCGACTTTTATAAGGGAGTGTTTGTCGAGGATCGGGAGAAAAACCCTTTTAAAGAGATTCAAAAAGATGAAGCGTCTCAAGACCAAGAATATGGAGAGGAAGTAAGGCTTGAGTATGAGTATGAGTATGACCGCATGAGAGCAGTGCAGTATGCAGAAAAATGGTGGAACAGCTATAATCCGGCTTATAAAAAATTTGAAGTGGATTGCACCAATTATATTTCACAGTGCCTTCATGTAGGCGGCGGCCCGATGAGGGGGTATCCTAACCGCGGAAAAGGGTGGTGGATGAGAAGCGGGAATTGGAGCTACAGCTGGACAGTAGCGAATTCATTGCGGTGGTATCTGCCGAGTTCGAATGCTGGGTTAAGAGCGGAGGAAGTCTCCAGTCCGGATCAGCTCTTAATTGGAGATGTTATTTGCTATGATTTTCAGGGAGACGGACGATTTGACCATACAACGATCGTGACGGGAAAAGATGCCTCGGGAATGCCCCTGGTCAATGCTCATACTTATAACAGCCGAATGCGTTATTGGGCTTATGAGGATTCAACAGCCTATACACCGAATATTAAATATAAATTTTTGTCTATAGCAGATGACCAGTAATTTGTATGGTGATTTCAAAGTGATATAATAACACATGCAGATTTAATTTAGAGGTGAAAAAAGTGGGATTGCATGTAGTATTATATCAGCCGGAAATTCCGGCCAACACTGGTAATATAGCCCGTACTTGTGCGGCTACTGATACGACATTGCATCTGATCCGGCCGCTTGGCTTCTCGACGGAAGATAAAATGCTGAAGCGTGCAGGCTTGGATTATTGGCAATTTGTAAAGATCGTCTATCATGAATCATTGGACGATTTTTTTAAAAGCAGTGAAGGCGGTGAATACTTCTACTTAACGAAGTATGGCACCAAGCCGCATTCCAGTTTCGATTACAGCAATGTCGGGAAGGATTATTATTTTATTTTCGGCAAAGAAACGACGGGCCTTCCGAAGAATATCATTGAAAGCAACAAAGAGCGCGCATTAAGGGTTCCAATGAACGATAAAGTCCGTTCGCTTAACTTATCCAACACTGCAGCCATTCTTGTTTATGAAGCACTGCGGCAGCTGGACTACTTGCATTTAAAATAGGAAACAGCAGGCCTGGTATTTTTCGGGCCTTTTCCTTTGGAGAATCCTTTCCTTTCTGGGTAAAATGAAAAAGTACATATGGAAAGGATGAGATGTGATGAATGAAGTGACCAATTTGCTGATGGACCATCGCTCCGTGCGGAATTTTGAAGACAGGGCTCTATCCGAAGAACAGATAGAAACGATTGTACTTTCTGCTCAAGGTGCGTCCACCTCAAGTTTTGTTCAAGCCTATTCAATAATCGGTCTTACCGATAAAGCAAAGAAAGCGAAACTTGCTGAATTTGCAGGCAATCAGAATTATGTAGCGGAAAATGGCCATTTTTTCGTATTTTGTGCTGATTTGCATCGTCATGAAGTCATGGGACAAATGGAAAATATCAATGTAATTCCTTCCATTGAAAGCACAGAGAAATTTATGGTGGCTGTCATTGATGCAGCATTGGCTGCACAGAATGCTGCGGTTGCTGCTGAATCGCTGGGATTGGGAATCTGCTATATTGGCGGAATAAGAAACAATCTTGAAGGTGTAGCTGAGCTTTTAAAAACACCGGATCGCGTAATTCCTTTGTTTGGACTGGCTGTTGGCTATCCTTCCAAAAAGAACGATAAAAAACCAAGGCTGCCTCTTCAGCATATATACCATGAAAATGAATACAAGCAGGATGAAACTGCCTACCGCGAAGAGCTGAAAATGTATAATAAAATCATTTCAGAGTATTATGCTGAGCGTACGGGCGGCAAGCGGAATGACACGTGGACTGGTCAAATCGCCGGCATGCTCGAAAAGCAGACACGAATGTATATGAAGGATTTTGTACAGAAGAAAAAAATGGATTTAAGGTAGGGTATATTGAAATACCAAGAGTTTGCCCTCCAAATAAGAAAAAAGCTGCTGAATGATCAGCAGCTTATTTTTTGTTTACGCCTGGCTTGTCATCATAACCAGCAGCGAAAATAGCAGCAAGGAAAGCAACCATTACACCGATAATAATAATTGTACCCATGTATATGTAATCCTCCTTTAGCGGTATCTCAATAGGCAAGCATGTAAATATAAGCTTATTATAGCCCAAAAATGAATAACTGTGAATGAAAAGTATGGAGTTTTTTTTACAGTTAGATCGCGCAGCAAAGTGTTCCTTATAATTAATTCCCGTAAAAAGTACAAACCAAACTCTCAATAGTTTACGCATGTTCGATTGCCGGGGCGCATAGAGTATATTAATCGTCTCTGATAATGCGACAGGGGGAGGTCCTTATGGATATTCTAAAAAAAATTGAGATGTACAGACACGAGGAAGAAAAGCTTAAATGGGAAGGGACTTTTGGAGAGTATTTAGAAATTGTTAAAGAGAAGCCATGGGTTGCCCAGTCAGCACATTCACGGGTATATAATATGATTAAGGATGCCGGTGTCGAAGAAGTGAAGGGGCAAAAAAGATATCAATTTTTCAGCAATCAGCTCTTTGGATTAGAAGAAGCATTGGAAAGGCTGGTAGAAGAGTATTTCCATCCTGCTGCCAAACGCCTCGATGTCCGCAAAAGGATTCTTTTATTAATGGGGCCGGTCAGCGGCGGTAAATCAACTTTAGTGACAATGCTAAAGAGAGGTTTAGAGCAATATTCTCACGCTGATAGGGGAGCGGTCTATGCTATTAAGGGCTGTCCAATGCATGAAGATCCGCTTCATTTAATCCCTCATCACCTCCGCAAGGACTTTCATGATGAATATGGAATAAGAATTGAAGGAAACCTCTCGCCATTGAATAGTATGCGTCTCGAACAGGAGTATGGCGGCCGCATAGAAGATGTTTTAATCGAAAGAATTATTTTCTCAGAAGACCGCAGGGTGGGGATTGGAACCTTTAGCCCTTCAGATCCAAAATCTCAGGATATTGCCGATCTGACTGGAAGCATTGACTTTTCAACCATTGCAGAATATGGTTCAGAATCAGATCCTCGTGCCTATCGTTTCGATGGGGAACTAAATAAAGCAAACCGAGGAATGATGGAATTCCAGGAAATGCTGAAGTGCGACGAGAAATTTTTATGGCATTTATTATCCCTGACTCAGGAAGGCAACTTTAAAGCTGGCCGCTTCGCCTTGATTTCGGCAGATGAGCTAATTGTTGCTCACACGAATGAAACAGAGTATCGTTCATTCATTTCCAATAAAAAGAATGAAGCTCTGCATTCCAGAATTATCGTTATGCCAATCCCATATAATTTAAAGGTTTCTGAGGAAGAGAAGATTTACGATAAAATGATCCGTGAAAGCGATGTTTCCAATGTGCATATTGCACCGCATACCCTGAGGGTTGCAGCGATGTTTACGATTTTAACCCGCATGAAGGATCCGAAAAAAGGCGATATAGACTTAGTTAAAAAAATGCGTTTGTATGATGGAGAGAGCGTTGAAGGCTATAACAGGGCTGATGTGGAAGAATTGAAAAAAGAGCATGCAGATGAAGGCATGAGCGGTATTGACCCGCGCTATGTCATCAACAGAATCTCTTCTACAATCATCCGCAAAAATATCACAAGCATCAATGCCCTGGATGTATTGCGGTCACTTAAAGAAGGATTGGATCAGCATCCATCCATTACTCCAGAACTGAAGGAAAGATACCTGAACTTTATTTCTCTGGCCCGCAAAGAGTATGATGATATTGCTAAGAAAGAAGTACAAAAGGCATTTGTTTATTCTTATGAAGAATCTGCGAAAACGCTTATGGAAAACTACCTTGATAATGTTGAAGCATACTGCAATAAAGCGAAGCTGCGCGACCCATTAACCGGTGAGGAAATCAGTCCGGATGAAAAGCTGATGCGCTCAATCGAAGAGCAGATCGGTATCTCTGAGAATGCGAAAAAAGCATTCAGGGAGGAAATCCTCATCCGTATCTCAGCTTACGCAAGAAAAGGCAAGCGCTTTGATTATAATTCACATGACCGTCTGCGTGAAGCTATCCAAAAGAAGCTTTTCGCTGACCTGAAAGATGTCGTGAAGATCACCACATCTTCAAAAACGCCGGATGAGCAGCAGCTGAAGAAAGTGAATGAAGTTGTAGCAAGATTAATTGACGAACATGGCTATAACTCAACATCAGCAAACGAACTGCTCCGCTATGTCGGAAGCTTGCTGAATCGTTAAAAAAGAAGGGCCTGGCAGAGTTGCTGCCAGGCTTATTTTTGCGGATGAATAAAAGAGCAGAATGAGGTGGGGGGCGAATAAGTATAGTACAGGCGCAATCATTTTAGGAGAGCGTAATAAAGAATGAGGAAGGCGCTAATGACACGGGTTGCGGCGCAAAAATCAATTGGGCAGAGCAAATTAGCTGGATTCCGGCGCAATTTTGATACGAGAGGCAATAAAGAATGAGGAAGCGAAATTAACACGGGTTGTGGCACAAAAATAATTGGGGAGCGCAAATCAGCTGAATCCCGGTGCAATTATGATACGAGAGGCAATAAAAGATGAGAAAGGCGTAAATAACAAGGGTTGCGGCGCAAAAATCAAATTGGGCAGCGCAAATCAGCTGGATCCTGGCACAATTATGATACGAAAGCGCAATGAAAAATGGGAAAAGGTAAATAACACGGGTTACAGCGCAAAACATGTATCGGCGCAAATAATTGGTGAAGCGGCGCAATAAAAAAAATCAGAACCGGAATGTAAACGGTCTAAATGTATCAAAAATGATAGATTCCAGTAAAATACCCCCAAAAAAGAGGCCCTGAAAGCCCCCTTCATCCATTTTTCTCTATATTTAGTGCAGCTTCTTTCTTTTTTTTCTGGCATTCAGGACAAATTGGCTTGTTTTCAAGATAAACTGTCCGATCATACAGTGATAATTCGCCACACCAGCCGCAGCAAAGGATTTCGCTCATAAAAATCCCCCCCTTTAATATAATCCTATTTTCGCTTGGCCATTTTTATGCAGCTGAATCTGCCTAAAAGTTTAGATAAGTCCAATTGGGGGTATAAATACAGCAGAGGTGATATTCATGAAAAAGAAAGAATTAGATAAGGATTATACACCGAGAAACAGCTCAATGGCAGAGAATATTGAAGAAATGGAAAATCTGGGTAAGCAGATGGAAAATTTGCGGACAAATAAAGAATTAAAAGAGGATTATGATAAATATCCCGATCCCATTCAGCATAAAAACAAGGACAAGAACCTTCGCTAACCGCGGAGGTTCATTTTTGTTTAAATAGGCAGATTCCCATATGAAAAAATGGGCTTGTCCAAGAGATGCTGCGAATGTCTTATTGTCAAAATTATTTGTAAATTATTTTGTCTTCTCGCATATGATAGAGTAATAAACATTTCTTTGTATTGGAGCATTAATAACAAATTTGCTGCCAGGAAATGAGTCTATGAAAAGAAGGCAGACAGCTGAATTGGGGATGTTTCATCATTTTTTGACACTCGCGATATTGTATGTTGGAAAGCTGTAATATGTGAAATTTAATTTAAAAGGAGGGGTTAACATGACGAATGTCAATAACCATCAGTTTGTGATTTCCCAAGAAGATTGGTCCCTCCATCGCAAAGGCTATGATGACCAGCAGCGTCATCAGGATAAAGTCCAGGAAGCAATCCGCAACAATTTGCCTGATTTAATAACGGAAGAAAACATTGTAATGTCGAATGGGCGGGAAGTGGTGAAGATTCCAATTCGCTCATTGGATGAATACAAAATCCGTTATAACTATGATAAAAACAAACATGTCGGCCAAGGCGATGGAGATAGCCAGATTGGAGATGTAGTGGCACGTGATGGATCCGGCAGCCAGAAAGGGCCCGGAAAGGGGCAAGGGGCAGGCGACCAGGCAGGCGAGGATTATTTTGAAGCAGAAGTATCACTGATGGAAATTGAAGAAGCTTTATTTAAACAATTGGAATTGCCTAACTTAAAAAGAAAAGAGCAGGATGAAAATCTGGTAGAGGACATTGAATTTAATGATATCAGAAAGACTGGATTAATGGGTAATATTGATAAGAAACGGACTATGATGTCGGCATTCAAGCGCAATGCAATGAATGGAAAGGCAGCTTTCCACCCAATTTATAAGGAAGATTTGAAGTTTAAGACCTGGAATGAAATTGTAAAGCCTGATTCAAAGGCTGTCGTGCTTGCAATGATGGATACGAGCGGCTCGATGGGGATTTGGGAAAAGTATATGGCCAGAAGCTTTTTCTTCTGGATGACCCGGTTCCTGAGGACCAAATATGAGACAGTTGAGATAGAATTTATTGCCCATCATACTGAAGCAAAGGTGGTCTCAGAAGAGGACTTCTTCTCAAAAGGAGAAAGCGGGGGAACCATTTGTTCATCTGCCTACCGTAAAGCGCTTGAACTGGTTGATGTCAAATACGACCCGCGCAAATATAATATTTACCCTTTCCACTTCTCGGACGGTGATAACCTGACCTCTGACAATGCCCGCTGTGTTAAGCTTGTGGAAGACCTGATGAAGGTGTCCAATATGTTCGGATACGGCGAGGTCAACCAGTATAACCGCCACTCAACCCTGATGTCAGCCTATAAAAATATTAAAAATGAGGATTTTCGCTATTATATCCTTAAGCAAAAAGCAGATGTATTCCATGCAATGAAGAGTTTCTTCAAAGAGGAGGAAGATAAGAAGAAGTATGCTTAAGAGAGGGGAACCTCTCTTTTTTATTTCTAAAAAAAGACCCCATACGGGGGGCCAATTGCTATTTGAGCCTTTCCTTTGTAAGCCGATCATCCCAGTTTAATTCAGCACTGGTTTTCACATCAAGAGACTTGGGGGAAAAGTGAACACGATTGATTTCCTGATGATCGGCAGCACATGAGTTGCTGGATTTATCTTCCAGTGTTTTGATATCTGCTTCATGGACAACTTCCCGTGCTGAAGCGCTTTCGAGGTTTCCTTCTGAGTCTACAGCACTGATCGTTTGATTGTCTTCCTGGGAAGTAGGATAGTTCCCGTAGTAATCTGCGATTAAGACATATTTTCCATCAAACACCATGCTTGCGTATTTATCCAGGTCATGGTCATCAAACCGTGTACCATCTTTTTTATCAGGATCCATTCCTGAACTTGTGGCTGGATTTTCTCCCATAAAAAGGGCTTTCACTGAATCAAGAAAGCGCTGATTGCCGAGCTCCTGGGATCCGACTATTCGCAAGTTCACTCCATAATTGTCTGCAAAGCTTTCAAGATTCGCACCATCTTTTGAAACAATCACCAGGTTGTCTTTCTGATACCCGTTTGACTCTGCCCCTTCAATAGCATCTCTCAGCTCTTCCTGTGTATCATACCCGCCTACTAATATATTTTTCTTCATGTTTTCACTCCTCATGTCATATTGTATTTTCTATTTTCCCTGAATTGCAGGAGGAGAAACTTTCTTTTATATTTTGAAGGGCGGACAGTCATCAAAATAATAGACTGTCCTGGATCATTACATGGTACAAGCCGTATGAATTAATAAAACACAGTAAATACAGTATGATAAAGGTAATAGCCAATAAATTGGAATTGCTGCTGGAGGTGGGGATATGGAGATTGAGAAACTGGCTAAAAGATTAAGTAACAGGACCCCAGTCGTTTTAGGGAGTGAGCGATTTTCAAAATTCGCTATTTTGCTTCCGCTTGTTGAGATGAATAAGGAGACACATGTCCTTTTTGAGGTGCGTTCACTTACAATGAGAAGGCAGCCTGGGGAGGTCTGTTTCCCCGGCGGAAGAATAGATCCGGAAGACAGGGATGAGGAGCATACGGCCATCCGTGAGACCTCAGAGGAACTTGGCATAAGTGAAGACAGCATCACAGATGTGTCCCCGTTGGATTACATGATTTCCTTCGGACAAATTATTTACCCTTATGCAGGTATTATCCATAATCCTGATCAGATCGTGCCAAACCCTGACGAAGTAGAAGAAGTTTTTACCGTGCCTCTTTCCTTTCTAAAAAAAGTAAAGCCGGAAACGTATCACGTGAATTTTAAAGTAGAGCCCGAAGAAAATTTTCCTTTTGACTTGATTGCCGGAGGCGAAAATTACAATTGGCAGACAAGGAAAGTAGAAGAAGTATTTTACTTTTTTGAGGATAAGGTTATTTGGGGGATGACTGCCAGAATTCTTAAGCATTTTCTTGAAATCATTATTGAAGATTTCGAGGAAAATGAAAGCGTTTGAAGAAAATATTTTTTCAAAAAAGGTTGACGCAGTCCTTATAAATGTTTATGATTCATATAAATTGAATACTTAGAAACTTCTTATCAAGAGAGGCGGAGGGACTGACCCTATGAAGCCTCGGCAACCAGCATTTATGCACGGTGCCAAATTCAGAGGAAATCATTTTCCGAAGATAAGAAGGCGGAATGAACGGAAAGTAAATTCAAACCCCTTCTTGTCTGTAATAGACGGAAGGGTTTTTTTGTTTTTATAAGTATCTGTACTTTAAACATGAACCAGGAGGAATGAGAAATGTCAGCGATAACGATTGGGCTATTGGGGTTTGGAACAGTTGGAAAAGGAGTGTATGAAACGATCAGCAAACATCAGGGAAGGCTTCAGGCAATATTCGGGAAAGAAGTGAAGGTCTCTGCCATCCTTGTCAAAAATGTGAGTAAGCATTCTGTGCCTGATGATGAGGTGCTTTTAACTGATGACTTTCAAGATATTATTGACCTTCCTAAGCTTGATGTCGTAATTGATGCCATTGTTGGCAGGGAACCAGGGTATACGTATCTGCGCCAGGCAATATCGAGAGGATGCCATGTCATTACAGCAAATAAGGAGATGTTTGCATTCCATGGAAGTGAGCTTACTAGGCTCGCAAAAGAGAATAATGTATCATTAGGATTCGAAGCAACAGTAGGAGGCGGAATCCCTATAATTCAGACTATTAAGCAGCTGCTGAATGCCAACAAGATTGAACGGATAGAAGGAATTTTAAATGGCACATCGAATTTCATTTTGACAAGTATGCGCGAAGAGAACTTATCATTTGAAGAAGCACTGAAAATAGCTCAGGAAAAAGGATATGCAGAAGCCGATCCCAAAAATGATATCGAAGGATATGACGCTTTTTACAAAGCGGTTGTTCTGAGTGAGCTGGTGTTTGGGAAAGCACCGGCGCAAGGAAAATCTGTTAGAGAAGGCATTACTGACATTACAATTGAACAAATTCGTATGGCTGATTCCCTGGGACTGAAATTTAAACATGTAGCATCGATTGAGAGGGAAAAAGATACTATCCGCTGTACTGTAAAACCGGTCTTGACGGGGGAGGAACATCCCTTGTACAGAGTAGAAGGAGTGCAAAATGCAGTTTCAATTGATGCGGATATAGTCGGGAATATCAGCTTGCAGGGTCCTGGAGCCGGCATGTTTCCGACAGCTAGCGCAATTATTGAAGATTTGATTCATGTAGGCAGAGGGGATATTCCTTCAGTCTTTGAGGAAGGCAGGCCGGAGGGAACTGTTATTTACGAGCCAGTTTGGATTATTTGGGGTGATGCTGATAAAGCGGAATTGCCTGAGGGGTGTGAAATAATCAGCAAAGTGTCAAAAGAAGTATTCATCTTTAAGGCATCATTGGAAGCTGTGTCATTATTAGATACATCAGATTTGAAGGCTTATCAGGTGCTTGGAGACTATGCTCCGGCTGCAAAGGAAAATAAACAGGTACAAACAGTATAACCTGAAAACATAATGAAAAACAGGAGGGGCAAGCTTATGAGCTGCCCCTCCTGAAGTATGTTTAGAGATGGTGGATGTTATCGAAGTCTAACGGGCAGTATGCCCCCCTCTTCAAGACTCAGAGGAATCGAAAGAGGTAAGCGGGAGTCCAACTGCCCATAAAGGCCAGACAGCAGAACAAAGACTAAAAACGCCACGTCCTCCAAAAAGCTATGCATCGCTGCCGCAGCTTTCCTTTTCCTGTGTCAACGTCTTTGTAATCCGCACTTCCTGTGGGCCTCAACTTACAATCAGTGGGGTATAAAGCCCCCCACTGATTGAAGTTTCACTTTATGCCTGCTGGTTTTTTAATAAAGGTTTATTTAATCCAGAATAAAGGTCTTTTACATGGACCGTTACAATCTTAGCACCAATCTGGACATGGACCATATTATCAAAAACAGCTGTTACCAGGCCGTTTAATGAAACATTCGCACCAATATTGAGATCTTTGCCGGGAGTTTTAACATTTTTCTTGTCTGCCATCGTAACACCATCCCATTCCGTTTTATTGAACTTATACATAGAATATTGCCTTTTTATAGTAAAATAAACGCTTTAATAAAAAAAGTCCAGTAATATAGCTTGTTTTTTTATCGACAAATTTTATTGGTGCCAGGGACCTGTCGAATTTTCTCTATATCAATATTTTAGTATTCATTGCCGAGATTAAGCACAATCGAAAAAACAATCCTTGGAGGGAAGTACACAATTTGTTCTATCCGATTTTGGATCTAACTGACAGGAGTGAAATTCAGACAAAGAGGGTATTGAAGTCCGTAAAAATACAGATTCAGAAAAGGATGAAATACGGAATATGAATTTGCCTCTTGCAATTGGGCTCATTTTTATTGCCCTTTATATAACTGCCATAATCGGGATTAAGATCTTAAGAATTCCCGATATCGTTATTTATATTATTTTAGGAGCTGGCATCGGTTTTTTTGGATTCTACAAAGAGGCGAAATTAATTGAAGCTGCAGGTGAAATTGGCTTGATTCTGCTTTTCTTTCTGCTTGGCACCAAATTCTCTGTGCGTGAATTAAGGAATAACGGAAGGAAGGTCTGGAAATCCGGGCTATTGGATGTTTTTTTGGGAGTGGGAGTGACTGCGGGAATTGCCTATGCTGCAGGTCAAAATATGTTTGTCTCTTTATTGATTGCCGGAATCGTATATGCAACTAGTTCTTCAATTACTGTTAAGCTCCTGGAATCAAAGAATCGCCTTGAAGATAAAGATTCTAAATATATGCTCTCTCTTCTGATTTTTGAAGACCTCGCTGCCCCGATTCTTGTGACCGTGCTGATTGGGCTAAGCGGTGGAAATAGTTTTTCCGCTTCAGATTTTCTGTTTATTTTTCTGAAGGTATCTCTTCTTGCCGGCACTGCAGTTTGGATGAGCAGAATAGTTCTTCATAAGGCCCAGCATTGGATGAAGAAAGTTGCTCATGAAGATTCCTTTTTGATTCTTGTTCTCGGAGTTGCGATTACCTATGGCGGATTTGCAGTATTTCTGGGGCTGTCAGAGGTTATTGGCGCATTTCTTGCCGGCATCATTCTTGCCGGAACGGAGGTAAAAGAAAAAACAGAGGAAGTTGTACTTCCCGTCAGGAATTTGTTTCTTCCATTTTTCTTCTTGAATTTCGGACTTTCGCTTGAATTTAATGAAGAAATTCCTTCTCTGGGTCTTCTGGTTATTATTGTTATCTGGTCCATCATTCACAAGCTTGCTGCAGGATATTTTGGAGGCCAATGGTATGGCCTATCGAAACAGGAAGCTCTTAAGGCGGGTTTATCATTATCATCAAGGGGAGAATTCTCTGTAATTATTGCTGGATTGGCCACAGGGGGCCTTAAAGTATTTGCAGGGGCTTATATCCTGATTACAGCTTTGGTCGGCATGCTGCTGTTTCAGTTATCATTCTGGATTCATTCACGGGTGCAGAGGAATTCCAGTCAGTAGCAATAAAAATTACCGGAAAACCTCTTGTTTTGGAGTTTTTCCGGTTGCTGTTTATTAATTTCTTCATCCTACTTCCTGCTCCGTGAAACATAAGGATTTTCAGCAATCCAAAATCTCCAGGGATAATTCCGTGCTTCACCGGAATTATCAATTCCGATTCGTTTTCCGTGTGTGACTTTCCCGGGAGGAATTCCATTAGCAATCATAAGAGGGGGGCTTGTAAAATGCCGGCCATAATCATCTATTGTAATATCGAGAGCTTTGGTTAATTTACCAGGTCCATTAGTGAGGTTCTTAAGATCATCCATTTTTCGTCTTTTCTTCATTAAATAAAGCCCGTCTACAGGTTCAATTCCCCTGATCAATACAGCTTCCGGTTTTTCCTTTGGGCCGCTCACAACATTAACTAAACAATGGGTATGCATCACATACGTGTAGACAAATCCGGGTTCATTGAACATGATTTCGGTCCGCTTTGTTCTCCTGTTTCCAAAGCTGTGAGCTGCCCTGTCTTCCGGGCCCATATATGCCTCTGTCTCAACGATATAGCCTGAGGCAATGCCCTCTTCAGTTTCTTTGATCAATAAGCAGCCCAGCAGTGCCTCCGCCAATAGCAGTGTCGGCTGCTGAAAGAAGTCATCTGGCAGAGGGGCATATGGTTTTATATCTTTCAAGTTCAATCTCTCCAAACATTATTTTATTAGTGTTGCAGCATCGTGTCTTATGTTTTTACCCTTTGCTATTTTTTCATAACCATACCTGCAGTATAATAGCAAAAGGAAATACTATACAGGATGTGGGCATTATGAATAAAAATATCGGTTTTATCGGATGTGGAAAAATGGCTCAGGCTATAATTGGAGGAATACTCAAATCCAATTTGGTAAATCCAAGCCAGATTATTGCTTCAGCGAGAACGGAGAAGACGCTTGAGGATGTAAAAAGCAGGTGGAATATACAAACACGCCTTTCCAATATTGGAGCAGCGGCAGAAGCGGATATACTGTTTTTGGCTATTAAGCCTGATGTACATGGGGAAGTTATTGATGAGATTAAAGATAGCATTCGTTCCCATGCCATCATCATAACCATTGCAGCCGGAATCAGCCTTTCCTTTCTGGAACAGTCATTTGGCCGGAAAATTAGAGCAGTTCGCACCATGCCTAATACGCCATCATTAGTAGGCGAAGGAATGAGTGTCCTTTCCGCAAATGAATCAGTATCTCCAGATGATTTGGAAGAAGTGGTAAAAATATTTTCATGTATTGGAAAAGCAGCTGTTATGGAAGAAAAGATGATGGACGCCATTCCCGCTATCAGCGGTTCTTCTCCGGCTTATGCCTATATGTTCATTGAAGCTTTGGCAGATGGCGGTGTAAAATCTGGTTTGCCCCGTGACCAGTCTTATCAGCTCGCAGCCCAGGCTGTTTTGGGGGCAGCCAAGATGGTGCTGGAAACGGGTCTGCATCCTGCGGAATTAAAGGATGAGGTCTGTACTCCAGGAGGGGCGACGATTGAAGCCGTTGCCGAACTGGAGAGAAAAGGATTCCGTGCAGCGGTGATGAGTGCAATGGAACAATGTTTTGAAAAAACAAAGGCCCTTTCCGGAAAAAATAGATAAATAGGATTTATTAACCTAAACCCGGCAGTTATACACCTGGCGGGTTTTCTAATGCTTCTTGAAATTTAGGCACACAGCAAAAGAGAAAACAATGAACATTTCACGGCAAAATAGAATATATAATAAGAAAATTTAAATTTTAATTCCGACTTGACTCATAGGAATACATGTATTATAGTAAGTCATTATGAAAACATCTATTGGGGAGGATTCAGTCCATGAGTACAGGACTTTTAGTTTTAAATATTGCCATAATGCTTCTGCTTATAGGCGTATTGTTCTTTATGCAAAAAAAGCATTTTTCATTTTCAAAGCGTGTGTTTACAGCGCTTGGATTAGGGATTTTGTTTGGTTTCGCACTTCAGCTGATTTACGGACCGGGTGCTGAGATCATTGCCAAATCTGCAGACTGGTTTAATTTGGTAGGCGGGGGTTATGTCAAATTCCTGCAAATGATTGTAATGCCATTAGTCTTCATTTCTATTTTAGGTGCGTTTACTAAGCTTAAATTAACAAATAATATTGGAAAAATCAGTGTGCTTATCCTTGGGCTGCTGGTAGGTACAACTGCAGTTGCTGCCGCTGTCGGAATTGCCACAGCTGTCGGCTTCGACTTGGAGGCAGTCCAAATCAGCGGAGGCGATGCAGAGACAGCCCGCGGGGAACAGCTGGAAGAAACTTATCAGGGCATTGAAGGAAGAACGTTCCCTCAGCAAATGCTGGATTTGCTTCCGGCAAACCCATTCCTTGACTTTACAGGGGCAAGACCAACATCAACCATTTCAGTTGTTATCTTTGCTGCCTTTTTAGGAATTGCTTATCTGGGTGTGAGAAGGAAATCACCAGAGCAGGCTGAACTTTTCGCTAAAATTGTGGATGCATTCTATGCCATCATCATGCGTGTTGTTACATTAATCTTACGCTTGACTCCTTACGGTGTTTTGGCCATTATGACAAAAACCGTTGCCATGAGTGATTTCGACTCCATTTTAAATTTAGGTAAATTTGTTATTGCTTCATATGTAGCACTTGCCATTATGTTCCTGATCCACCTGCTGCTTTTAACATTGAGCGGTTTAAATCCAATCACCTATATGAAAAAAGCATTTCCTGTATTAACATTTGCCTTTACATCTAGAACAAGTGCCGGTGCATTGCCATTGAACATTAAAACACAAAAGTCACTGGGTGTACCTGAAGGAATTGCCAACTTTGCAGGATCATTTGGTCTTTCCATCGGCCAAAATGGATGTGCTGGAATCTATCCGGCAATGCTGGCGGTAATGATTGCTCCGACTGTGGGCATTAACCCGCTGTCACCAGGTTTTATTTTTACCGTCATTCTCATTGTAGCGATCAGCTCCTTTGGTGTGGCAGGGGTCGGCGGCGGTGCGACGTTCGCAGCGATCCTTGTATTATCTGCCCTTGACCTGCCAGTTGCACTGGCCGGCTTGCTGATCTCTATTGAACCGCTGATTGACATGGGACGCACAGCTGTTAACGTCAGCGGATCCATGACCTCCGGCATCTTAACGAGCCGTATCACCGGTGAAATTGATGGAAATCTTTATAGCGACTTGAATGAAAAAATAGAAGCAGAAGCATAAGAAAAGCGACAGGTGCCGCCACCTGTCGCTTTTTTCATTTAACGATATTCTGCTCTTTTCTTATAATTGTTAACGATGTCATGGCGCCAACAAATATAATTGTGATAAACGAGTACAGGAATTTTTCAATACCGACAATTTTTAAACCGCTCAAAATGACCACTCCATCAATTACAAATATCAAAGCGCCGATATTGATAGGGAGGAGCTTTGTCATCAGCTGTGCAAGCAGGTCTGTCCCCCCTGTGCTGGTTTCATAACGGAGCATAAGGCCTATCCCAAAACCGACCAGGCAGCCCCCTAAAATCGAGCTTGGCAATATGGAAAGCTCAAAATGACCTCGCATAGCAGAAAGCAAATCAATAATGAAGGATGATATCAGGAGGCCGTGCAGGCTATAGAAAAAATATTTTTTCTCATAAAACCAGGCAAGTACATATAATGGAATGCTTAAGATAATCATACTCAATCCAGTGGGAAGCTCGTAATAATAATGGAGGATCAGCCCAATGCCAATAATGCCCCCATCAAGCAAATGGTGGGGGACAAGGAAGCAGTTAATGCCTATGCCTAATAATAAACTTCCTATTAAAGTTGCAAACAGCTTTTCATACATAAGCTATCCCCCTAACTTGTCCATTCTATACTTATAGAATATGAATGGTCAGGTATTAAATAGAAGCGTTAAAAAACAAAAACAAAAAAGCTTGTCCGATTTGGACAAGCTTTTGTTATAAGGCGAGCCTCAGCTTTTCTTTTTAGTGAGGCAGGAAAGCTAGCTGATAAAAGAATAACACTGCAAATAAATAAACCAGCGGATGAACTTCTCTCCATTTGCCTTTTACCACTTTCATAAGCGGATAAGCGATAAATCCAAGCGCAATTCCTGTAGCAATGCTGGATGTCAGCGGCATGCTTAAGATAATCAGGAATGCAGGGAATGCTTCATCAAGTTCATTCCACTTAATATGTGAAATGCTGCCCATCATCAGGCTTCCAACGATGATCAGGGCTGGTGCAGTAATGGCAGCAAGACCTGAAACCGCACTGACAAGCGGTCCGAAGAAAGCTGAAAGCAGGAATAAACCTGCAACGGTCAAGGTTGTTAATCCTGTTCTTCCGCCGGCTGACACACCTGTGGAAGATTCAATATAAGCTGAAGTCGGGCTTGTACCAAACATGGCACCGATTGAAGTAGCGATGGAATCTGACAAAAGCGCCTCGCGAGCTCTAGGCATCGTTTTGCCTTTCATTAATCCAGCCTGCTGGGCAACCCCGATCATCGTTCCAGTCGTATCAAAAATCGTTACAAGCAGGAAGGAGAAAACTACTGCGTATAAACTATGCTGGATAACATCTCCAATTGCTTCGAATGGATTTAAAATGATGATTCCATCCGGAAGCGAAGGCAGTGAAACAAATCCTTGGTCAAAAGAGAGCTGACCGGTAAAGAAGGCAATCAGGGCTGTGAGAATCATTCCGAAAAATAAAGCCCCATTAATCCCGAGTGTCATGAGAATTAAAGTCACAGCAAGGCCGACCAGAGCAAGAATGGATTGTGGAGAATGCAAATCCCCGAGTGCAACAAGATTTGTCGGGTGGCTTGTAATCAGCCCGGTTAACCGCAAGCCGATAAATGCAATAAATAAGCCGATTCCGGCAGTAATGCCGTGCTTTAAATTATCTGGTATCGCAATGATCAGTTTTTCCCGGAAAGGGGTAAGCGACAATATAATGAAGATAATACCTGCAATAAATACTGCTGAGAATGCAGTCATGTAATCAATATTTCCATGTGTGCCGACAACGGAGTAGGCAAAATAGGCGTTCAGGCCCATTCCTGGCGCGATGGCAATCGGATAATTGGCGAAAAGCGCCATCCAAAGAGTACCTGCAACGGTTGCGATAATGGTTGCGGAAAAGACTTGCTCAAAAGGTACACCTGCATCAGATAATATGACAGGGTTAACGACCACAATATAAACCATAGTTAAGAAAGTGGTGATGCCTGCCAGAACCTCGGTCTTTACGTTTGTTTGATTTTCTTTTAATTTGAACATATAAAGTCCCCCATAAACTAAAACTTCTTTTAGGTGTTATGTGTAATTAAATACGAACGTTTAAAAAGCACAAATAATATAATATTCGTTTTTGATATAGATTTCAAGACCTTAATGGTATTATTCTATATATTGGCGGTTTCATCCTTATATATAGAAAAAAGCATTGATTACGAAACTAGCTTTCCGTGAAACGGCCATTAAATCAAAATGTGTTGATAATCAATGGAGTATGCCTATAAACTAATGTCAAATGAAAACGAAATGGGGTTGGCTTATGTTTGAGAATCTAAAAACAATGAACTTGAGTCAGCAGGCCGAATATTTAACGAAGGCCCTTGTGCAGTTGAAGAGTTATAACCATTCAGATGGAGAAAGGCAAAAGGCTGACTTTTTAGAGGAGATTATCCGTTCTTACCCATCTTTTAAAGACAATGAAAATTTAGTTTGGTCCCAGGAAATACCTGGTGATAAATTGGGACGCAAGAATGTTTTTGCCTTCCTCAAGGGACGTACCAGGGCCCAAAAGACCATAATTTATCTGGCTCACTTGGACACGGTCGGCATAGAAGATTTTGGACCAATTCAGAGCCTGGCACATGACCCGGACGAACTGCATGATTTTTTTGTACAGTATGACTCGGATTCAGAAGTACAGGAAGATGCCCGATCTAATAAGTGGCTTTTTGGCAGAGGGGCATTGGATATGCAGAGCGGAATTGCTGTTCACCTTGCCAATCTGCTGTATTTCTCTGAAAATCGCGATGAACTGGAAGGAAATTTGCTTGTCATGTTCAATGCTGATGAGGAGGGTGAGCATAAAGGAAGCAGAGCTGCACTTTCCGAATTGCAATTACTGAAAGAAAAAATGAACCTGGAATATATGGCTGCTATAAATAATGATTTTATCTCGCCATTGTATGATAGGGACACCACGAAGTATGTATACACCGGTACAGCAGGGAAGATCCTGCCGTGTTTCTCTATTTTTGGAAGGGAAGCCCATGCGGGTGAAAGTCTGGCGGGAATTGATCCTACATTAATTGCTGCGGAGCTGACTGCACGGATAAGCCAGAATTTTCAGCTGACTGAGAAGCTTGAGGGAGAGCTGGTGCTTCCTCCAAGCTGTTTATATATGAGGGATGATAAACAACGCTATGACGTTCAGACGGCAGTTGGCTCCCGGGTTTACTTCAATTACTTTTTCTATGAAAAGCCACTGAAGCAGCTTTCGAAAGAACTGAGGATGATTGCTGAAGATGCGTCCATTGCTGTGGAACACAGGCTGGAAGGTGCTTACAAAGATTTTCGGACTGTCAATAAGCTGCCGGAAAGACAGCTGGACTGGGGAACAGAAGTGATGGCTTTAGAGGACTTTCAGGCATATCTTGAAGAAAAGGGCATAGATACAGGGAGTGTTATGGAAGAAGCAAAGAAGCAAAGCTCACTAAAAGAAACTGATGCCAGAATGATTGCTTTTGATATTGTAGAAGCTCTCCATCAATCAGACCCTGAGAAAAAACCTAGAGTAATCTTATTTTATGGAACACCTTTTCTTCCCGCCAACACGGTTGATATAAGTACAGAAAGAGGAATCTTTTTAAAAAGTCGTCTGGAGGAAGTGCTTGCTGAAGAGACTAAGAAAACAGGTGAGATATTTAAGGTCCGTAAATATTTCCCATACTTATCTGATGGAAGCTTTTTATCCTTCGATGGCTCGGATGAGGATATACAATCCCTTAAAAAGAACTTTCCTGCTATAAAAAGCCTTTTTCCAATTCCATTAAAGGCAATGAGGGATTTAAATATTCCTGTCATTAACCTTGGAGTTTATGGGAAGGCTGGCCATAAGTGGACCGAGCGGGTCTATAAACCATATACTTTTGAAGTTTTACCTGAGATTATCCGAAAGCTTACAAGAAGAATACTTCAAAAGCCGGGAAGCTAAGTTTCCCGGCTTGCTTCAAAAAGTAACTTTAATATAGCCGATAGCGTCTAATGTAAGGAAAGAAATCAGGAGGCGGTGGCAGAATGATAAAGGCTGTAATTTTTGATTTTGATGGAACCATTGTAGACACAGAATCTTTATGGTATGAGGTCTTTAAACAAGTCTTGTTTGAAGATTATGAATTTGAGCTTCACCTTGAGGATTTTGCCAAGGGCATTGGCACCAAAGATGATATTCTATTTGATTATATTGATAGTAAATTAGGTATTCAAATGAATCGTGAATCTATACAGGAGAAAACAGAAAAAGCATTCCAGAGCCAAAGGGATATTTTAATTCTGAGGGAAGGGATTCAGGACCTAATAGAAAAGTGCACTGAAAAAGGCCTTAAGCTTGGAGTCGCATCCAGCTCCGGCAGGGTTTGGGTTAAGCATTATTTAGACCATTTTGGAATTGAGGGTCATTTTCAAACCATCAAAACAAAAGAAGATGTTGAAAAAGTAAAGCCTGACCCGGCTCTTTACATAAAAGCACTTGAAGAAATAGGCGTCGAGCCGGAGGAAAGTCTGGCCATTGAAGATTCCGTAAATGGATCACTTGCCGCTGTTCAGGCAGGAATGAACTGTGCGGCTGTTCCAAATGATGTTACGCATTTTCTTTCCTTCCATGAAAAGGTTTTGCGGTATAAGGCTTTTTCTGAAATACCTATTGATGAACTGGTAATGGGGAAAGGCAAGGGTTAAAAAAAGGAGCGGGCTCAGCCTGCTCCTTTTATTTTTATTAGAAAATGGCATTCAAGATTAAATAAACAATGCCAGCTAAAGTTGCCGAAATCGGCAAGGTGATTACCCATGTAATAAGCATTCTCTGCGCTGTTCCCCATTTTACTCCTTTAAGCCTGTGGGCAGACCCTACACCCAGGATAGAAGAGGAGATAACATGAGTAGTACTGACTGGCAAATGGATAAATGTTGCGCCAAAAATGATCATTGCACCTGTTAAGTCTGCTGCCACTCCATTTATCGGCCGGATTTTCATGATTTTTCCACCAACCGTTTTGATTATTTTCCAGCCTCCGATGGAAGTCCCAAGACCCATAGCTAATGCACAGGAAAACTGTACCCAAAATGGAATATCAGTTGAAGTGACATAGTTGTTTGCAATAAGTGCCATTGTAATAATACCCATAGCTTTTTGGGCGTCATTTGTTCCATGTGTATATGATTGCAGAGCGGCTGTGAAAATTTGAAACAGCCTGAAGTTCCGGTTTGTCTTTGTAAGGTTGTTGTGTTTAAAGACAATCTTGAAGATGCTGTAAACGATAAAACCGACTGCAAAGGCAATTAACGGCGAAAAGATAAGTGCTTGAAGAATTTTTAAAAATCCCTGGTAATTTAAAGCTGAAAATCCAGCTGCCGCAATCGCAGCACCGGCAATCGACCCTATGATCGCATGGGAGGAGCTGCTTGGGATGCCATAATACCACGTCAGCAGGTTCCAGAATATCGCAGCAGCTAAAGCGGCCAGAATGACAAGTGAACCATTCTGCAAAGTGAATGGGTCCACTATATCCTTTGTTATGGTTTTGGCCACCCCAGTAAATGTCATGGCACCAACAAAGTTCATGACGGCAGCCAATATGATGGCATGCCTTGGTTTAAGAGCCTTAGTGGAGACAGAGGTAGCTATTGCGTTTGCCGTATCATGAAATCCATTGATAAAATCAAATGCCAGAGCTCCAATGACAATTAAGATTGTAATAATAAATACTGCATCCATTGTTATCGCCCCTTAAGCATTTTTCATGATGATGGTTTCGAGCGTATTGGCGACATTCTGGCAGCTGTCAGCAATATCTTCCAGAGTTTCATAAATTTCTTTATACTGGATAATCCGGATTGGATCTTTTTCAGTAGCAAAAAGATGCTTGATTGACTGACGGCGGACTCCGTCACATTTGGATTCGTAATCTTTAATTTTGATTGCATGCTCTCTGATCTGCAGTAATTTCTTAGTTGAAAGAAGTTCCACGCACTTTTCAATTTCAATTGCACAATTCTTAATTGCATCCACGAACTTCAGCATAAACTCATCAGCCTGTGTCATGGAATACATTTCAAATAAATCAGCACATTCCTCAAAACCATCGAGCACATCATCCATGCTCATAGCGAGGTGGAGGATATCTTCTCTTTCAATCGGCGTAATAAAAGCGTTATTTAATTCCTTAATGACTTCATGAACATAGGAATCGCCTTTTGTTTCATAATCCTTCATTGTTTTTGAAAAGGTTTTTAAATCACTGACATTGTTAATTTTATAATCGGCAAAGTAAATTGCACTATCCTTTAAATTCACGGAAATGTTGCTTAACAATGTGTTAAACTTGTCCTTCTTCTTAAAAACCATTTTTTTACCCCCAATTATTTTAGGAAAAATTCAATCAAACGTCATTATTTTATACGAAATCGACAAAATATGATAGTTTTTTTTATTACAGTAATATTCCCCAGTTTAATGAGAATAAACGAAGAGCCTTTTCATATCATAAAGAAGACACCGCCAAATTAGGCGGTGTCTTCTTTATGGGGATACTCTATCCTTTAAGCCTTCCGATAAAATCATGAAGATTTTCCAGTGAATTTAAATTCTCATTGCATTTCTGGCTGTCCAGGCAAATGTAATTCCCTTTTTTTGTATAGGTGCCCAACTGAGTACCCTTGGTTTCAGTTAAGAACATGCCTGTTTCTTCGAATTTGTTGCAGATGGCACAGATCCCTTTTTTGCCCAGCGGTTTAAATGTTCCATATATGCCAGTAAGTTTCCCATCCAGCAGACTGATCATATACTTCCTGTTTGAGCCTTTGTCGTCCCACCCTAAGTAGCTTATTTCCCTGAAATCGATATTATCAAGTGCTGGTATCTTTAATTTTTTTGCTTTAGGGAACAGCTTTTTGATGGATTGCTCCGTCAATGATGCAAACGGTATTACATATTCCTTTATTTGTGCCAAGAAGGCATCAGCCTGATCTCTTTCTTTTATATCACTGACTTGAGAAAGAAGCTGTTTTTGTTCCTCGCTAAGTTCCTCAAAAAGGCCAAATACCTTCTCAGCAGAAAGAGATTTCAGTGCATTCAGCACTCCTGTATCATTGACAGATGCATGGCCATTAATTAGCACTTGCGTCTGATATTTAATAAAATTAAATTGATCATTCCTGATGAAAGGTTCCATTATACCCACTCCTATACCTTCAGCACCTTTATATATCACCTTCACTTTAAAAGAATTACATAAAAATGTAAATGTCTAAAACGATTAGGAAATGAACTTGGCATATGAAAAAGCACTGAACAAGGTTCAGTGCGAATAAGTCATTTTTTATAAACTATTTTTTTGACTGTTTCAACTGAAAGAAAATATTCCTCCGCCAATTGGCAGATTGTTTTGCCGTTTTTGAAGGCGCCTTTAATGGAATGGTTCCTTTCATCCAGGGACTTTCTCGCTCCAGAGCGTGAGCCCCATTTTTGGTAGTCCTTTTCAGGCTTGGGGATATAAATTGCTTCACCCTGAACGTATTTTTGAATTTCTGCTATCAAAGTCTCCGGTAAAACGGCCTTCGCTTTTACATAACTCATTTCTGCCAGCTCCTTATTGATTTTTGATAATAAAAAATGAATAAGGTGCAAAGCCGATATCAGAAATGGTTTTAGCTGAATGGGCGATAATAATTTAGTCTATTACCGCCTCATGCAAAGTATCGCCACCAATATCAGGCTTTGCATGAGACGCTGCATTATCAGGCATTGCAACTGCAATGGCCACCTTCATCACCTCCTAAAGAGTGTTTTTCTATATTATAAATTAACATGATTGCCAATGCATTTAATACCCTAATTCGACAAAATCAAATTTGTATTTATCATCCCTTGATTCTTGCAGATTTTTCTGATAATATGTTTTTCTGCCCACGCGTACGCTCATATGTATTTCTCCATTGCGGCTGAAAAAACAATTGAAAGGAGAAACATATGCCATCTGAATTTGAACACCCCGATTTTCAGCAGGAAACTCAGCGGCTGGAATTTACGAAACGTTATATTGATGTCGTAATAAGAACTTCAGAATCCAGCAAAGATAAGTTTCAGGAAAACATGAAAGAAGCTTTCGAAGACGTTGATTGGCTTGAATCCAGTTTAAGTTACTCTTCTTTATTGACAAATGCCCGTTTCTTTGAAATGTCCAAAGATGAATTAAAACAATTGAAAAAAGCCCGGAAAAAGCCATATTTCGCCAGAATTGATTTCTTAAGAGAAGATTTAAATGAAAAAGAGATTTTATACATAGGCAAAACTTCATTGTATTCAAGGGAGAATCAGGAGCAGATTATCGTTGACTGGCGTTCTCCGATAGCCAATTTATACTATGAAGGCAGGCTGGGTGAGGTTCAATACCATTCCTATGAAGAGAGCTTTACAGGCCATTTGTCATTGAAACGCCAGTATATGATTGAAGATGGTTTTCTGGATGAGATCCGGGATATAGACCTCACGACTACAGATGAATTGCTTCAGGAATCACTGTCTAAAAGCTCAAGCAACCGCCTCACAGAAATTATTTCAACCATACAGGAAGAACAAAATAAAATAATACGTGCTGATTTGAATAAGCCCATCATTGTTCAGGGGGCAGCGGGCAGCGGCAAAACAACAATTGCCCTGCACAGGATTAGTTATTTCATTTATCAGTACAAAGAAAACTTTGCCCCTGAACAGCTTATGATACTGGCACCGAGCAGGCTATTCATTGATTATATTTCAGAAGCTCTTCCAGAGCTTGGGGTAGAAAGAGTCCGCCAGACTACCTTCCAGGAATATGTACTGGCATGTCTTGGTGAGGATCTTAAAATGGCTGATGACAGTAAATTGGTGAACTTGCTTGAAGACCATGGCAGTGAAGAAGTAAACCTGGCAGCCTGGGCATCATCCATTAAAGGATCGCCTGTTTTTCAGATAATCCTTACCAATTACCTAAAAGAAATTTATAATAGCTTCTGCCCCAGTAATGATTTTATGGTAGATAAGTTCAGGCTGTTCAGCCATAAGAAATTCTTCCAGCTTTTTTTGGAAGATTACAATTATCTGCCTCTTTATCGAAGGCTCGAAAAATTAAAAGCTGTGCTCCAAAATGATCTTGCGAAGAAAAAGAAAAATATCATAAAGAAGATTGAAACGTATTATGACGAGAGAATCGAAAGGGCCATTAACAGGGGAAAAGACCCTGAAAAAAGAAGAACGTATGTTTCGGATGCGCTTGATAAAAAAGCAACCAGGCTGGAAGAATTAAAAAAAAGCTTCAGAACTGCTGTGCCAAAATACATGAAGCAATTTCCGAAAAAAAGCCTTATCCGTTATTATAAGGACCTTTTTGAAGATTCCATCCGTCTTTCAAGATTGTCAGGCGGGAAATTGCCTGTAAAAGATGCGGATTTACTATGTGAATACAGCAGGAAATTGTTCAGGAAAAAAGTTTATGAGAGAGAAGACTTAGCTTTAATGCTTTACTTGCAGGAAAGCCTTTTTGGCATCCCTAAAGAGCTGAAGGCAAAAAATATCGTCATTGATGAAGCACAGGATTACAGTTTTATGGAGCTCCTCTCTTTGAAAAAGTCAAATGATACGGATATGTTCACATTAGTGGGGGATCTTGCACAGGGAATTCATTCCTACAGGGGACTAACAAGCTGGCAGGAGGTTCTTGACTTTATTTTTCCGCGTGCAACATATACAGAGCTTCAAAAAAGCTATCGTACCACAGTGGAAATCATGAATAAGGCGAATGAATTGCTCAAGCTCCTTCCCTATTCATTCCCTGAAGTAGAGCCGGTTGTCCGCCATGGGAAAAGTCCTGAATTTATCAAGAGAGATAATGGCCACAGGCTTGTACAGCAGCTTGAGGAACAGGTAATTTCATTGAAAAAAGAAGATTATAAAACATTTGCGGTGATTGGGAAAACGATGAAAGACTGTCTGCTCATTCATGACCTTTTCGAAAAGTATGCCAATCTCCCTTTTAAACTGCTGCAGGAGCAGGAAAGCATACCAAAGGATGAAATCGTCATCGTCCCCTCCTACTTGGCAAAGGGCTTAGAATTTGATGCGGTTATGATTCTGTCACTTGAAGAAGAATTTTCCAGAAACTCGGAATTGGATATTAAGCTTCTTTATGTCGCCATGACACGGCCTCTGCACCGATTATATTTCTATGGAATGGAAAAAAACAATTTTATTATTAGTTAAAACTATTAGCAGCTGATTTTTCAGGCTGCTTTTTTTAAAAAAAATTCAACTGTTTCGGAGAACTTCAAAAAATATTTTTTGTCCATTGTTTAGGACATTTTTACACCGGGAAAATCAATCTTACATAAGAAAGGATGGCGAAAAATCCGTGAAATCATAATCCCGGCATATGCCGTTTAAATAGATGGGCGATTGCATCCATAGGGCAATCGCTTTTGTTTTGGGAGTGTAAATAGTAGGTATCCTTTTCATGCAAATGATAAAATGAATTAAAAAACATGAAGGAGATGATTTCGTCATATAAAGGATATCAGCAGCACTTTAACAACCTTACATAATGGAGTTGAAATGCCTCAATTGGGGCTGGGAGTATATAAAGTAGAAGAGGGCCAGCAGGTTGAAGACACCGTGAAAAATGCAATAAACATAGGCTACAGGCAAATTGATACTGCTGCCTTTTATGAAAATGAAGAGGGTGTTGGAAGGGCAATAAAAGAAAGCGGTGTTCCCAGGGAAGAGCTTTTCATAACGACAAAGGTGTGGAATACGGATCAGGGATATGAGCAAACATTAGATGCCTTTGATAAGAGTTTAAAGAAGCTGGGTTTAGAATACATCGATTTATATCTAATTCATTGGCCAGTTAAGGAGACCTGGAAACCTGGCGAGCGCTTGAAAAGCTTTATAGGGATGGAAAGGTAAGAGCCATTGGCGTGAGCAATTTTCAAATTCATCAATTAAAGGACATTATGGAAAACGCAGCTGAAAAGCCTGCAGTAAATCAGGTTGAGCTTCATCCTCTTCTATCTCAGGAAGAATTGAGGGCATTTTGTGATGAGCAAAATATAAAAGTGGAGGCCTGGTCTCCGATTGCAAGGGGCAGAGTGCTGGAGAACCCTGCCATAAAAGAAATTGCCGAAGGTCACGGCAAATCATCAGCACAAGTTATATTAAGATGGCATCTCCAAAACAGTATTATTGTAATCCCCAAATCAGTTAAAGAAGAAAGATTAAGGGAAAATGCAAATATTTTTGATTTTGAATTAACTGAAGAAGAAATGAGTCAAATGAATACATTAAATAAAGATCAGCGATTTGGGCCTGACCCTGACAGATTTGATTTTTAATAAAGCTATTCAAAAAGCATCCTTAGGGATGTTTTTTTGTTTTATTGGGGATTATAAAATTTTTCCAGAAGAATAGTTTTTTAATTTTTGGTTTTAGATAGAGAATCCTGGGTAATTTAATTATACAAGCAGATAAGATCACCAAAAGCTGCGCAGCTGCTGAATGAAATTCTTAATCTGAACAGAAACTAATTCAAATCAAAACGAGGAGTGATTTTCAATGTTAAGCTTTTTATGGGCATTAATTATAGGTGGTATCATTGGTTGGTTAGCAGGCATGGTTGTGGGAAGAGATATTCCAGGAGGAATTATTGGTAACATCATCGCTGGTTTCATTGGTGCATGGTTAGGTTCATTAATTCTTGGTGATTGGGGTCCTGTAGTAGCTGACTTTGCTATTATTCCTGCTTTAATTGGTGCTATCGTGCTTGTATTCATCGTAGGCTTCATCATGAAGGCTATGCGTAAATCTCATGACTAATAGAATCATTTCAAAGAAGTCCCATATGGGGCTTCTTTTTTTGCGCTGAAAGCCTCTGCTCTTTATTTTAGGGATATAAAAGCTGCCACTCTAAAGGGCAGCTCTGAATCGTTATTAAAAGCAATACGGATTAATTCCTTTAAATATCTCAGGATCATCTAAGAAAGGCGCATGACAGACTATGGTTTCCTCCAAGAACGGGTGTGGAATCTCAAGTTTTACGGCGTGCAGAGCCTGCCGTGGAAAATCAGGTTTCCCGCCATATAAAATATCCCCTGCAAGCGGATGTCCGATATGGCTGAGGTGAACACGGATCTGATGTGTTCTGCCTGTATCCAGACGGCATTTAATTAGTGAAAGCTTCTGCTTAGGAAAGTATTCAATTAGTTCATAGTTCGTGACAGCATGCTGGCCGCCGGGAGATACTCTTCTTCTGGATGGATGATGCCTGTCCCGCCCAATTGGCTCGCTGATGGTTCCTTTGATCTTTGCAATCCTTCCATGAACCAATGCTAAATATGTACGTTTAATTGTTCTTCTTTCCAGTTTTTTATCCAGGATCGCTCCTGCCAATGCATGCTTGGCAAACAAAATGGCACCGGTCGTATCTCGGTCCAGGCGATGTATATGTTTTATGCTTCTGTATTCGCCCTGCATCTGCATAATAAAGGCTGCAGCGTTTGCTAAGGTATTATTATGTTCTGGAGAATTAGGGTGTGTGTCCATGCCTGCAGGCTTATTCAAAACAAGTAAATGATCATCTTCAAAGAGTACTTCGATGTCATAATAAGTGGGTATAAGGCCCAAATCTTCCTCCCGGAAGAAATGGAATTTTAATTTATCCCCTGCCTGCAGCGGGTTTGTCCAATTGGCTGGTTCATCATTGGTTAAAACCTGCCTGTTCATCCTCATATTGTGTGTCTGTTTTTTTGGTGCTCCCCATAATGTCCGGACTATGTAATCGATGGAATATCCTTCCCAGTGAACAGGCACCTCTATTTCACACCATTCGCCAAACCTTTGTATTTTTACCATAAATTGCTCCTTATCCTGATTGAATAATCGTGACTTTTCTACATATAAATTAATTACAATAATATATTAGCCTTTATAATCAGCGGATAAAAGGAATAGATGTCTACATATTATTATTGTAATATTTAAAATCAACTTTTATTTTACTGAAAATGGAGTTAATATAGAACTTTAGAACTAATTATAAAGCATTATGCCTGTGGCATCTATTTCCTCGGGAGGAATAAATGTCAACAAATCCCTTCTCCATGGGTATAATTACCACCCTAAAGGGCTTTCTGAATATGATATTCTTATGTATATATTACGAACTGATTACAAGGATTACAAAGGTGGGTTATCAGTGAAAGTTGTATTTGCATCAACTCCTGATCAGGAACAAAAAATTCAAGAGTTAATTAGAAAATTCTATTCAAATGTGTTTCCTCTTTATTTCACAGATGATGACATAAGAGAATTTGAACAGCAGAAGATTTTACATACTTCTACACGGCACTTTGAATACTTCGGAACATTAAAGGAGGCTTATCAGGTTATAGCAGGACTGCAGACGCTAATGGCTATTCTGGAATCCCGTCAGATGAATGACAAATATGAGATGATTTTCGCCAAAAATGTTCAAATACTTCAAGAATTCGGTTTGTCATTCCCATTTGCCTACAGTCATTTTTGCGGAGAAAGGATGCCGCGGAATAATTTGTTCAGTGTCTACGCTAAAGCCGCAAATGAAATGCTCGTATAATAAAAAACGCCTGCAGCCGCAGGCGTTTTTTTGTTATTTCGAATTCTCATTAAACCATTGTTTAAAGACTTCTTTTTCCTGGTAACCAGTAATTCTGTTAACCTCTTTGCCGTCTTTGAATTGAACAATTGTTGGAGTCTCCTTAATTCCATAATTGTCCCAGCCGTCTTCAAATTCAAGCAGGTTGAATTGAACCAGGTCAATGCCCATTTCTTCTGTAAGCGGAGACACAATAGGAGTTGTCCTCTGGCAATGAGGGCATGTCGGACTATAAAAATACACAGTTACATCTTCATTTTCATTTAACCTTTTGTCCAATTCTTCAGGAAGAATCAGATTTTGATAATTTGGGTCATCAAGCTGTTTGACTGTTTCAGGATGAAGTGAATCCTTTTCATATGGGTTATTCCCAGAAACTTTTTCTTCATTTTGCATTTTAGTTAAGATTCCAACAGCTGCGAATAACGCAACGATAATGGCAAGAAAAATAATGACCTTCTTCATTATCCTGCTACCTCCTTGGTTTTCTTCCAGACAAGATAACTGCAAATAAAAATAATTGTAAAAGCTGTTAATGCTAAAAACGGAATCGTGATGAACCCAAGCCAATTAATATATTGGCCTGTACATGGAACTCTTCCGCATGCTGCTGCATGGTCTGCCATAAATGAAATTTTCTGAATGGAATAGTGGTATATGGAAATCCCTGCTCCAACTGCAGATAACACCATTGTATAAAGGCTGATGCGATAATCTTTCTTAATAACAGCCAATCCTAATATGACAGCAAATGGATACATGACAATCCTTTGATACCAGCAAAGCTCGCAAGGCTCGTATTGCCTGATTTCCGAAAAATAAAGGCTGCCGAACATGGCTAGAACCGATGCTGCCCAGGCAATAAACAGCAAATTCTCCCGACGGTCTGTTTGTGTTTTCTCCATAATAATCTCCTTATTAATATGTACTCTAAAATTATAAAGCTATTGGACATCCCTTGTAAATTAACATGTTCAAAGGACCATCAGAAATAGGGCATTTGTAATATTGAAATGATATTAGCAAGGATAAAAAAAGATATACAGCACCTTTATAGAAATATATATAAAGGAAAAGACGCAAGATAAGAATAAGAGGGAAATTGGATAAGAAAATTCAGAGGGTGTTATGAATGCAGTAAAAAAGGGAAAAGAGCTGTATCACTGGAAGAGGCTGAACTTTCTTATCAGCTCCCAGGATAATTATTATTTCCAAAAGGAGTGCACCACCATTGACAAAGCTTGATTTAAAGAAGTTTGAGAAAAAAATGATTATCAGAAATACACGGCATTCAGATATAGATCATATCATTGCCCTGCAGGAGCTCTGTTTCCCAGGCATGATACCCTGGAAGAAGGATCAGCTTGAGAGCCATCTGGGTATATTCCCTGAAGGCCAGTTTGTTGCAGAATATGATGGGGAAATCATTGGTTCGTGCTCAAGCCTTATTATCAATTTTGATGAGTATGATGACCGTCATTCCTGGGATGACGTAACAGATAAAGGATACATAACAAACCATAATCCGGAAGGCTATAACCTTTATGGAATAGAAGTAATGGTTCATCCGGATTACCGCAGAATGAAAATTGGCCACCGCCTGTATGAGGAAAGAAAAGAGCTTGTCAGATCTTTAAATTTAAAAAGTATCATCATAGGGGGGCGTATTCCGAATTATCATAAATACGCCAAAGAAATGAACCCCCGTGAGTATGTGAACGAGGTTTCACTTCATAAAATCTATGACCCGGTTTTATCCTTTCAGCTCCTGAATGGCTTTACCCTGATGAGGATTAACCCGAACTATTTGCCTGACGATGTGCAGTCAAATAAATATGCAACGCTGATGGAATGGAATAATGTTGATTACAGGCCAATGACCAAGCGTTTTTACAAAACAAGTTACCCGGTCCGTATATGTGTGGTGCAATATTTAATGCGGCAGATTAAATCCTTCGATGAATTTGCCCATCAGGTTGAATATTTTACAGATGTTGCTTCTGATTCCGGTTCTGACTTTGCAGTATTTCCCGAGTTATTTACCACTCAGCTAATGTCCTTTTTGGATGAACGGTCTCCAAGCCTGGCTGTCAGGAAGCTTACGGAATACACTGAGCAATATATCGAGTTATTTACGGATTTGGCAGTCAGGTATAATATCAATATAATTGGCGGCTCTCATTTTGTTAAAGAAGATGATGATGAGATTTATAATATCGCTTATCTTTTCCGCCGCGATGGAACGATTGAAAAGCAGTATAAGCTCCACATTACGCCAAATGAGCGCAAATGGTGGGGGATCAGCCGCGGGGATGAAGTGAAAGTATTTGATACGGATTGCGGAAAAATAGCCATCCAAATTTGCTATGACATTGAATTTCCTGAACTGGCGAGGATTGCAACTGATAAAGGTGCAAAAATTATATTTACACCCTTCTGTACTGAGGATCGCCAAGGATATTTGCGGGTGCGCTATTGTGCTCAGGCCCGCGCTGTTGAAAATCAGATATACACGGTTATTTCAGGGACGGTCGGCAATCTTCCGCAAACAGAGAATATGGATATTCAGTATGCACAGTCTGCCATATTTGCACCATCTGATTTTGAGTTTGCAAGGGATGGCATTGTGGGAGAGACCAATCCAAATATTGAAATGGTCCTGATTGGTGATGTTGATCTGGAAATTCTCCGCCGTCAAAGACAGGATGGCACGGTGCGCCAGCTAAAAGACCGCAGGCATGATATTTACAGCATTAAATATAAGAAGTAATATATAGTTGCTGATTGAGCGCCTTTCACCTGGCGCTCAATGCTTTTCATCGGAAGCATACCTGATTTTAGAGTGAATTTTGTCAAAATAACTCGGATGTTTTTAAAAGGAATATCCGTGTGGAACTCGAAAAGGATATGGTGAAGCTTACTTTAGGAGGTCATACAATGGAATGGAAGACAGCGGCAGAACGATGGATAAACCATGAGAATTTGGACAGTGAATTACTTGAACAGCTGAAACGTCTGCAGGGAAATGAAAAGCTCCTTGAAGAAGCGTTTTATAAGGGACTGGAATTTGGAACGGGCGGCATGCGCGGGGAAATAGGACCGGGAACAAACCGCATGAATTTATATACAGTCCGCAAGGCATCTGCGGGACTTGCCGCATACATAGAAGAAAAAGGATTGGAAGCAAAGAACAGAGGGGTGGCAATAGCATATGATTCACGCCACATGTCCCCGGAATTTGCAATGGAAGCTGCTAAAACCCTTGCAAGCAGAGGCATTCAGACATATGTATTTGACGAGCTGCGCCCAACACCTGAACTTTCATTCGCAGTCCGGTACCTGCATGCCTATGCAGGGATAGTCGTGACAGCTAGCCATAATCCTCCGGAATACAATGGCTATAAAGTGTATGGATCGGACGGAGCTCAGCTGACTCCTGCTGAAGCTGACATTGTAATCGGCAAAGTAAATGAAATAGAAAACGAACTGCTTATTGAAGTGATGGACGAGGACAGTTTAAAAGAGAAAGGCCTTATCACAATGATTGGGGCTACAGTTGATCAGGCCTATCAGAAGCAGCTCCTTACCATTTCCGAAAACCCTGATGCCGCAATGGAAGCGGATGTTCATGTAGTTTTTACACCTCTGCACGGTACAGCGAATAAGCCCGTTAGAGAGGCTTTGGCTGCTTTGGGCTATGAACATGTGCATGTAGTAAAGGAACAGGAGCTGCCGGATCCTGAATTTTCAACAGTAAAGAGTCCTAATCCAGAGGAAAAAATTGCATTTGAACTTGCCATGAGAGATGGAAGTGAAACAAATGCAGATATACTAATTGCCACAGACCCAGACGCCGATCGACTTGGCATTGCTGCAAAGAACAGAGATGGCGAGTATGTCCTTTTGACAGGAAATCAGACAGGTGCGCTGCTGCTTCATTACATACTTTCTCAGAAGAAAGAGAAGAATACACTGCCTGACAATGGCATTATGCTAAAAACGATCGTTACATCAGAATTTGGACGCAGGGTTGCCTCATCTTTCGGTGTAGAAACCATCGATGTTTTAACAGGCTTTAAGTTCATTGCAGAAAAAATCAAGGAATATGAGGAGACGGGTGAATACAGCTTCCTGTTTGGGTATGAGGAAAGCTATGGCTATCTTATTGGTGACTTTGCAAGGGATAAAGATGCTATCCAGGCAGCTTTGCTTGCTGCGGAAATGGCCGCTTTTTATAAAAAGAAGGACATGTCCCTTTATGATGCATTACTTAGTTTATTTGACGAGTATGGCTATTTTCTTGAAGGGTTAAAATCAATGACTCTAAAAGGAATTGAAGGAGCAGAAAAAATCCAGCAGACACTGGCATCCTTCCGTGCTAATCCGATAAAAGACCTTCAAGGAATGAAGGTCCAGGCTGTTGAAGATTACTTAATAGGAATCAGAACGGAAGCAGATGGAAGGGAGAAAGTAATAGACCTGCCAAAGTCCAATGTTATCAAGTATTTCTTCGAAGATGGGACCTGGATCTGCCTAAGGCCATCAGGCACAGAACCGAAGATTAAATTCTATTTTGGGATCAGCGCCTCTTCATTAGCCAGCAGCAAGGAAAAACTGAAATCTGTCCAAAGTGATTTTATGCAAATCGTTGAAGAAAGAATGGGCAGTTCGGTAATACAATAGCGTTAAACATCCAGAAGGTTATTAGCCAGAAAGGAAGATTCGATGTTAAAGGGACAAACGGCAATTGTAACAGGTGCATCAAGAGGTATCGGCAAGGAAATTGCTGTTAAACTGGCCCAGCAGGGCATGAAGCTTACCCTGATTGGAAGCTCAGAGGAAATTTATCAATCTGCTGAAGATCTTAAAAAATTGGGATATGCAGATGTACTGCCCATTCAGGCGGATATTTCAGATGAAGCCGAAATAAAGGATGCAGTTGAAAAAACTCTTCAGAAGTATAAACAGCTTGATCTTCTGGTGAATAATGCAGGGGTGGGCTTTTTTAAACGGGTTGATGAAACAACACTGGACGAGTGGAAAAAGGTCTTTG
Organism: Cytobacillus sp. BC1816; assembly: GCF_051353635.1. NCBI lineage: Bacteria > Bacillati > Bacillota > Bacilli > Caryophanales > Bacillaceae > Cytobacillus > Cytobacillus sp. BC1816. The sequence continues at coordinate 1,223,045 of NZ_CP195611.1, forward strand.
AAGTAAATGTGCAGGGAGTTTTCCTCGGAAGCAGGGCAGTACTGCCGCACATGAAAGAACGCAAATCCGGTACAATCATTACCATTTCATCAGACGTAGCCAGATACACCATCCCCAATGGATCAGCCTATACAGCTACCAAATATGCAGTGCAGGGCTTTTCAGGATCTTTAGCTCAGGAAGTCAGAGAATACGGCATCCGCGTCGGAACCATTAATCCCGGCATGGTAGATACGTTTTTTGCAGAATCTAAGCAGGGACTTGAAGAGAAAAGAGATTGGCTGAAGGTCGAAGATATCGCCAATGCTGTTGTTTACATGGCATCTGCGCCGAAGCACATGATGATAGACGAAATCGTGCTTCATCCATTTGTACAAAACTATCCAATTGCATAATCGATTCACCGAAGAGGCCTGCTCTTCGGTGTTTTTTCTGTATACAACTTTGGTCGCAGTCCGCCTCCTCCCAAATGCCAAGGAAGAAAGGGAAAAAAAGTTATATAATGAAAGTACATAATATGACAGTTCCAAGGGGGATAAGGGTGTTAGGGGAAAAAAGGCAATCTGAAATCAAAATATTAAAAGAAATAGCAGAAATATTGAATGAAGGAACGGAAATTGATTCCCTTCTTAAAGAGGTTCTGCAAAAATTGCTTCATATTACCGGTCTTGAAACGGGATGGGTATTTTTAATTGATAGCCAAGGGGCTTTCCGCCTGGCAGCAGAAGAGAAACTGCCCCCTGCCCTTACCGCGGATAACTGCAGACCGATGTGCAAGGGAGACTGCTGGTGTATTGACCGCTATAATGACGGCAGGTTAAACAAAGCTTCGAACATTATTGAATGCAAAAGAATAGAAGATGCCATTGCCGAGCAAAGAAAGGATACCAATGGGCTTACCCATCATGCCTCCGTCCCGCTGAGAGCAGGGAAAGAAAAATTTGGGATCCTTAATATCGGCTCGCCTGATAAAACGCATTTTTCACCAGAAGAATTGGCTTTGCTGGAATCAGTGGCTTTTCAGGTTGGAACGGCTATAAAACGAATCAAGCTGACACAGCTCGAACAGGAGACGGCACTTGCTGCGGAAAGAAACAGGCTGGCAAGGGACCTTCATGATTCAGTCAACCAGCTTTTGTTCTCCTTAAGCTTAACTGCGAGAGGAGGGGCTGAAATGACTGATAACCCTGAAATTAAAGAGACCTTTTCCTACATGCAGGATCTCGCACAGGAAGCTTTAAGCGAGATGAGAGCACTTATTTGGCAGCTGAAACCCCGCGGGCTGGAAAATGGGATTGTATGTGCTATGCAGACCTACAGCCAAATGCTTGGCCTGAAGCTCAATTCAAAAGTAAAAGGTGTGATCTGTCTGCCCGGAAAAGTTGAAGAGACACTTTGGAGAATTGGCCAGGAAGCACTGGCAAATTGCAAAAAACACTCTGGTGGATCAACAGCAGATTTAGCATTGACAGTTGATGAAAAAACAGTTGCAATGGTGATTTCCGATTGCGGCAGAGGGTTTCATTATCGTGAAAACGATATCCCTTCTCTCGGTCTCAAAAGCATGAAGAAAAGGACGGAAGCAATGAATGGTTTATTTAAAATAAAAACAGAGCCAAACAAAGGAACGAATATTGAAATTATCATTCCTTTGGAAAAGGGAGGGAAATAGATGGCGATCAAGGTTTTAATAGCGGACGATCATCATGTTGTTAGAAGGGGTCTTGTATTTTTTCTCAAAACACAGCCGGAAATAGAAATCATCGGAGAAGCAAAGAACGGCCGTGAAGCTGTAGAGATGATACAAACGAACCAGCCTGATGTTGTATTAATGGACTTGGATATGCCTGTTATGAATGGTATTGAAGCCACCAGGCAAATTAAAGCAAGCTGCCCTGAAGTGAAAATCATGATACTCACAAGCTTTTCAGACCAGGATCATGTAATTCCGGCAATTGAGGCGGGGGCCTCAGGATATCAGCTGAAGGACATTGAGCCGGATATTCTTGTCCAGGCAATTATCCAGCTAATGAAAGGGGAAAACCAGCTTCATCCAAAAGCCACCTCCCATCTGCTCACACATTTAACGAATAAAAACAGTACAGAAAGACAGCCGCTGGAAGAGCTGACAAAGAGAGAGCTGGAGGTTCTGCGGGAGATTGCAAAAGGGAAGAGCAATAAAGAAATTGCTTCATCCCTTTATATAACAGAAAAGACAGTCAAAACCCATGTTTCCAACTTATTGTCCAAATTGGAACTCGCGGACAGAACACAGGCAGCACTTTATGCAGTTCGTCATGGTATTGCAGAGTCAAATTGAAAAAATCATCCTAAAGTTGCAGAAGATATTTACTGAATTAGTCCTGAGGTAAGTTTTATAAAACTCAGCCATACTGACGATGTTTAAAAACGCATATTTCTATATACTAAATAGTATAGGAACTAAAAGGAGAGTTTATGATGAAGCTTACAATTATTAATGGAAGCCCGCGATTGAAAGGGAGAACAGGAATAGCCTCACGTTATATTGCAAGGAAATATAATGCTGAACTGATCGATTTAAGTCTTGGAGAAATTCCTTTATATAATGGAACAGAAGGTCAATATCAGCTGCCTGCCGTTAAGAATCTGCGCCAGCAGATTGCAGAATCTGATGGAGTCGTTCTTGCTTCCCCTGAGTACCACAGTGCCATGAGCGGAGCCCTAAAGAATGCGCTCGATTTTCTTGGGAGTGAGCAATTTGCGCATAAGCCAGTCGGCTTACTGGTTGTGGCAGGAGGCGGAAAAGGCGGCATTAATGCCCTGAATAATTTAAGAGTTGCCGGCAGAGGTGTATATGCCAATGTTATTCCTAAACAGCTGGTCCTGGATCCGCATTGTTTTGATTATGAAAATGATGGCCTTTATGAAGAACCTGCCAAGCTTGTTGAGGGGTTAATGAAGGAACTTCAGGTATATATGAAGGCATATGGTCAAATGAAGCTGGAATTAAAATAAAAATAAAAATAAAAATAAAAAAACACGGACCAAAAAATCCGTGTTTTTATTATTGGTGGAATTCTTTTATTAGGTTAGTTCATAAAATACAGTATTTGGCAGCTGTTTTTCCGATAATTCATTGGCATGGTCAATATATCTCAGCAGTGAATATAAATGTTTCTCAATGACAGAATAGTCTTTTTCGAAGTTGTAGGCATGTAGAAAATGTTCAATCTTCTTCGAAAGAAATTGATCATCTGTTCTGACCATCAGGATCAGCAGGTTATCCCATTCTGACCGGTGCGTATAATATAGCGCCCGGTCATAATCCACTTTATTCATTTGTCCTCTCCTCCTCTTTCAGGAGTTGATTATAGTTTATGATGATGCTGAATTTTATTTCGAAGTAAATCTTGGACTTGTTGATTTACAAGGGTTTTCATCATTTACCTGTATATTGGCCACATCCATTTATAAGACAATTCCATACATAAAATTAAAGACTGAGCCAAAAATATAATTAACGACACATGCTTTGGAGGAAAAATGAAAAAGTATTTATCGATGTTTATGCTGGTTTGTTTATTAGCCGGGGGAGGCTCATTTGCAGGAGCTGTCCAAAAACCGGATTATGAAAAGTATGGGAGAATTGCCATCGCAGTTGTTAAGGAAGACTATCCTGGGGAAGAAGTAGTGGATTATCAGTATGGAGGAAGGAAAAAAGTTACCGAAACAGATGTGACAGACACCTTCACTTTTACTGTAAAGGAAGATGGGAAGCCTGTAACCGTGCTGGTCAGGGTCACACATAACCTTAAGGATAACAAAGCGGTTAGCCTATCTGTAGAGAGAAAAACGCAGTAAGCTCCTTCGGGGGCTTTTTTCATTGTATTTGGCAAACAAACTCCTTATTTAAAATAATGATAAAAAAATATTTTTCTGATAATCTTGGATTATGAATATTACCGTAAAATTATGGGGAGTGAGTTTTTTGAAGGAATCAATTCTTGTTGCGGAGGATGAAGCTAAAATTGCGAGGCTTCTGGAAATTGAACTTGAATTCGAGGGCTATCAAGTGACAAAGGCAATGGATGGTTATCAGGCAATGGAGTTATACCGGACTGGAAGCTGGGACTTAATTATTCTGGATATCATGCTTCCTGGGTTTAGCGGAATAGAAATTCTGCGAAGAATTCGCAGCAAGGATAAACATACCCCCATTTTGCTCCTGACGGCTAAAAGCTCAGTGGAAGATAAAGTATCTGGTTTAGACTTGGGTGCGAATGATTACATAACAAAACCCTTCCAGATTGAAGAGCTGCTTGCCAGAATACGAGCTGCACTAAGAATAAAGTCAGCAGGTACAGAGGAACCTGCAGTTCATGACTGTCTGGAAGTGTCGGATTTAAAGCTCAATGAAAAAACAAGAGAGGTAAGCCGGGGAGATCAGCACATAGAACTCACCCCAAGAGAATTTGATTTACTTGTTTATTTAATGACAAATAAAAGACAGGTCCTGAACAGGGAACAGATTTTGGAGGCCGTTTGGGGATATGACTTTTTGGGGGACACAAATGTGGTTGATGTCTATATCCGATATTTGCGCAAGAAAATAGACATGCCTGAGAGGCCTGCTCTTATTCAAACAATTCGCGGAGTAGGGTATGTATTAAAGGAGACGAAATGAATCTTAGGAAGAAAATATATTTGTATACAACCGTTCTCTTTGCAGTACTTCTGCTTATCATGAATATTGCTGTGTATGCTGTTTTCAGCAAATTAATATATGAAAATGAGCAGGCAGCCATTTCAAATGAAATGGCTAATATTACAAAGATTGCGCAAAGTTCAATCGGGGAGGTTCCGGAAACTGAACTGCTTAGGGCCCTTGTTCCTACAAGTGGAATGGTAAGACTGGTTCAGCCAGACAATAAGGCAGTAACTTCCACATCCCTGGATGAAAAGGCGCTCAGTGAAATTCCTGCAGAGTATATCAGCAGTGAATTGATAAAAACAATGGAAAGTGATAAGAAGGTATATATGTTTGCGTCTGCACCTGTGATCCTTCCAGACGGTGAAATAGGGAGCTTTCAGCTGACCAGAAGCATGGAAAGTGCAGAAAAAATATTAAGGACTCTACGCTTTGTTCTAGGGATTGTCACAGTCCTGGCAATGATTCCAGTTCTAATTTCCAGTGCTATCCTTAGTAAGTTTATTACAAGGCCTGTTGCGACAATGACAGCCACCATGAAAGAAATTAGAAAAAGCGGTCAATTCAAGCGTCTTGAACTGGAGGGGAAATCCCAGGATGAGCTGCATCAAATGGGTGAAACCTTCAACCATATGATTGATCTTCTGGAATCCAATTATGAAAAGCAAAAACTTTTTATATCAAATGCTTCCCATGAATTAAAAACCCCATTAACTGTTATTGAGAGTTATTCAAGCCTGCTTAAGAGAAGGGGATTGAAAGAACCTGAATTATTTAATGAATCAATAGAAGCCATTCATTCAGAGGCATTAAGAATGAAGGAAATGACAGAACAGCTTCTTTTGCTTGCACGGCATGATGACCAGTGGATGCTCGATTTGAAATTGATAGATCTTAACCGTTTTTTAACCCAAGTCATTCGGACTTATGGAGATGCTTTTAAAAGGACTATACAGTTGGAATTCAATTTGGCTGGAAATACCTTTATTCAAACAGATGAGAATAAATTAAAGCAGCTCCTGTTTATTTTTCTGGATAATGCCAGGAAATACAGTGACGATGTCATAAGGGTTACTGCCCGGGCAGAGAAAAGTGAAGTTTATATCCGGATTGAAGATCGCGGCATGGGTATTCCCGAGAAGGATTTACCAAGAGTGTTTGACCGTTTTTACCGGGTAGATGAGGCGAGAAACAGGAAAACAGGAGGATCGGGACTGGGACTGTCCCTTGCCAAAGAAATTGCTGATGCTCTTGGGGTTGAGATTAGGCTCGAAAGTACTGAAGGAGTAGGAACTGCAGCATCCATAAGCATTAAAATAACTTAACCATTCTCATCATTTTCTCATTTTATTATCAGATAATAGAGAAATAAGATAAGTGGAGAGGTGTAAGGAAATGAAGAATAAACTTATAATAATTTCAGCTTCGGGGCTTCTGCTTGCTGCGCTCCTTGTATTTGCTGCAGTACAATTCACAAATGTTTCCTCTTCAGAATCAATTACGGAGAGTGAAGCCAGGGAAATAATAAAAGACCGATATCAGGGGGAAATTCTGAATTTGAAAAAAGTGAACAGCACTTATTTGATTGAAATGAAAAGAGACCAAGGGTTCTATCAAATCAAGCTGAGTGAAAAAAGGGGAGAAATTCTTTCTTTTGAAAAAAAAGATCAGATTTCTAATGCTGAACAGAAGCAGCTTGATGAAGAAAAAATAAAGGAAATTATTCAAGCAGAAGAAAATGGTGAATTACTCTCCCTGAAAAAAGTGACTCAAAAAGAAAAGTCAGCCTTCGAGGCAATCGTTCAGAAAGATGAAGAGAAGATTAAGATTACTGTTGATGCTCTGAATGGAGAAATTTTATCCCGTGTCGCTGAGGAAAATAAGGGCCCTGTCAAAAATCTAACCGAAGAGGAAGCTGTCCAAATTGCTCTTAAAAATGAACCTGGGGAAGTGGATGATATCAGCTTTGGAGAAACAGACAAGGGACCATATTATCTTGTTGAGATAGAAAAAGATGATGGCAGGGAGGCAGCTGTCGAGATCCATGCTATTACAGGAAAAGTGTTGTCGGTTACCTGGGATGATTAATCCCTTTCTCATCAAATTTTAATTTTCTTATCCTTTTTCTCTCATTTTCACCGGTTATATTGAACTTGTAGAAAAGAAAAAGGAGGAAAAATAAAATGAACAAAAAATTTACAGTTATTTCTTTGGCAGGAGCCTTATTGCTGGGTGGTGCTGTTGCAGCAGGTGCAGCAGATACGAATGGAGAAGGAAGCACTTGGAGTAAAAAAGAAACTGGACAGGATTTGATCACTGTTGAAGAAGCTAAGAAGATTGCTCTTTCAGAGGCAGAGGGAAGAGTAGAGAGCATTGAATTGGAAAGAGCAAATGGCAAACAGTATTATGAAATTGATATTGAGAACGGGAGAGAAGATTTCTATATTAAAGTTCACGCCTTAGATGGAGAAGTCATTTCAATTAATAAAGAGCGAAATGACGATGATGACAATGATCAGTCCGAAAAAGAGGTAAATGGGGAAAATGTAATCTCCGAACAAAAGGCTATTGAAATAGCTGAAAAAGAAGTTAATGGAACGATGAAAGAAATTGATATAGACGAAGACAATGGACAAATCCTATATGAAGTTGAGCTGCAAACAAATAAAGGCGAAGCAGATGTTGATATTGATGCTGAAACAGGAAAGGTATTAAAAGTCGAATTGGACGACTAATGTCTAATCGAAAGCGGGGCGAAATGCTCCGCTTTTTGCTTTAATTTGTTACAAGCTTATGGAGAGACTACTCATCAATTCTCTTGTTGGTTCATAGATTATGGTAAGGACTAAAAGGGGGAGTGGCAATGCGAGAAGAAGAAAATAAGTCATTGGAATATGCCATTCAGGAAATTACTGAAATTGCAAATGGGTTTGGGTTGGACTATTACCCGATGAGGTATGAGATTTGTCCTGCAGAAATCATTTATACATTCGGCGCTTATGGCATGCCGACCAGGTTTTCGCATTGGAGCTTTGGAAAACAGTTTCACAAGATGAAATTGCATTATGATTTAGGATTATCAAAAATTTATGAGCTTGTAATCAATTCGGATCCTTGCTATGCATTTCTGCTCGATTCCAATGCCCTTATTCAAAACAAATTAATTGTGGCACATGTTTTAGCACACTGCGATTTCTTTAAAAATAATGTCCGTTTTCAAAACACAAAGAGGGACATGGTAGAGAGCATGGCTGCAACCGCAGAAAGAATCAGGCAATATGAAATTGAGTTTGGGAAGAAGGAAGTGGAAACTTTCCTGGATGCAGTGCTGGCAATTGAAGAACATATTGATCCGTCTCTTATGAGACCGAAGCTCACATGGAGTACGGAAGATGAATATGAAAGCAGCGGTGATACGGCAGCGCCTAGCCCTTATGATGATTTATGGGGTTTGGATGAAAGGAACAAGAAGCATGAGCCGAAGAAGAAGAAAAAGAAATTCCCTCCAAAACCTGAAAAGGATTTACTATTATTTATTGAAAGCTACAGCAGGGAGCTGACCGATTGGCAGCGGGATATATTAACTATGATGCGGGAAGAAATGCTCTATTTTTGGCCGCAGCTAGAAACAAAAATCATGAATGAGGGCTGGGCTTCCTATTGGCATCAGCGTATTTTAAGGGAAATGGATTTGACATCTGCAGAAGCGCTTGAATTTGCCAAATTGAATGCAGGAGTGGTTCAGCCGTCAAGAACCGGAATCAATCCATATTATCTGGGTCTGAAAATTTTTGAAGATATCGAAGAAAGGTATAACAATCCGACGCAGGAAATGAAGAGACGCGGTGCAGTTCCAGGTTCAGGCAGGGAAAAAATGTTTGAGGTACGTGAAATCGAATCAGATATTTCTTTTTTGAGAAATTATTTAACAAAAGACCTTGTCATGAGAGAAGATATGTATCTTTTCCAAAAGCAGGGAAAGGATTATAAAGTTGTTGATAAACAGTGGGAGCATGTTCGTGATCAGCTTGTCAGCATGCGTGTAAATGGAGGATTCCCGTATTTGACGGTTAATGACGGCGATTATATGAAGAATGGAGAGCTTTACCTAAAGCACTGGTTTGAAGGAGTGGAGCTTGATCTTAAGTATCTAGAAAAAGTACTGCCATACGTATACCAGCTTTGGGGAAGAGGAGTCCATATGGAAACCATGGTTGAAGGCAAAAATATGCTTTTCACTTACGACGGGAAGAGCATTCATAGAAAATACTTATAATAATGGAGGACGAACCACATCTGATGTGGTTCGTCTTTTTCAGGTTTAGCTACAAACAGGTTTATGAAAAAATGGGCAGGATATAAACTAAATACTTTCTTCCTTTGGAGTATTGCAGTAATATTAACGTGTACAGGCGGGGGTATTGGGAATAGGTTATTTGATGACTTGCCAGTTACTGATATTTAGCTTGAATCCATTTATAAACATAAGAAAGGATGATAAACTTGAAAATTACAGATTCAGCTCGGAACCTATTGAAGCAAGTGTTTCAAGAGAAAGATGCGGGCAGCATTAGAGTTTACTTCGCAGGCTTTGGCTGAGGAGGCCCACAAATTGGACTGGCTCTGGATGAGCCGGAAGCAGATGATATGATTGAAACAATAAATGAAATCCAGGTGGCAATCGACCCGGAAATCAAACCGCATACGGAAAGTATGATTCTAGACTATGATCAGGAAAATGAAAGACTAGTCTTGTTAGGCAATGAAAGCGACTGCTGCTAAATCAAAAACACCCGCTTGGGTGTTTTTTTATTTTAAAAAACTAAGGTATTGACTATATACCTATTAGGGTATATTGTATGAATTGTAATTGAATTATTTATGCAGAGGAGAGAAATATGCTGCTGATTTTTTTAACCTTGCTGCTAGGCAGTTTCCCATTAATTAAAAGGTATTATCCTGTTAGAGACATCCCTTGTTATCATTTGGATCAATGCCTGCCCAAGGAAGGCATAGCACTGCTGGATGTCAGGGATTATAATGTTTCCTGTCATTGTGAAATACCCGGAGCGATCAATCTGCCCATTCCATATATAAATAGGCATATAAAAGATATACCTTATAACCAAATCCATTTAGTTGCATCCAGTTCATTAGAGGAAAATATTGGAATAAGGTTGCTCCGAAAAAAAGGGTTTAATATAGTTGGTTTTTCAATGCCTGATTGCCAATGTGTAAAATAAAACTATAATGGGGTGAAGCTTGTGCTGTTCGATGCAAAAACTAAAAATCGAATCAAAAGGGCGGAGGGCCAACTTAGAGGGATTTTAAAAATGATGGAGGATGAAAAAGATTGCAAATCTGTTATTACCCAGCTAACAGCTTCAAGATCAGCAATTGATAAAGCAATTGCAGTTATTGTCAGTTCGAATCTTGAACAATGCATTATTGAAAACTCGGAAAAGGGAATTGAGAGTTCCATGATGATTGAAGAAGCTGTCAACTTACTTGTTAAAAGCAGATGATGGTTAGTTGACTTCCTTTTTTTATTTAGTTATAATATACCCTACAGAGTATTATTAACCGAGTATAAAAAATTTTGAATCACCTAAATTCGGAGGGAAGCAAATGACTATTGCAAATGGAATTATTATCGCCCTGCTTATTATTTTTCTGGCTCAGAAGCTGATTCCGGTAAAGGGCGTAAAGCAGTTGACAACTGCTCAGCTCAAGAATGAAATGAAGGACAAAACAAAGCAATATATTGATGTGAGAACATCAGCAGAATTCAACAGCTTCCATATTACGGGATTTAAGAACATACCTCTTCATCAGCTTCACCAGAAAATGGGACAGCTATCAAGGGACAAGGAAATAGTTGTTATCTGCCAAAGCGGAATGAGAAGCAGCAAAGCAAGTAAAATGCTAAAAAAATCTGGATATAAGAACATTACTAACATAAAAGGCGGAGTAAGCGCCTGGAGATAAAGGGGAGAATATTATATGAAAACAACTACTGTGAAAGAAGTTGAGCAGCAACTTGCTGCCGGAGTAAATTTAAATATCATTGATGTGCGTGAAGCAGATGAAGTAAAAGAAGGAAAGATACCTTCAGATATTCATATTCCGCTTGGATTAGTTGAATTTCGTATGCATGAGCTGGATAAGAATCAAGAATATGTTATGGTTTGCCGATCAGGCAACCGCAACGGATTAGCTGCACGCTTACTTGAAGGGCAGGGGTTTAGTGTAATTAACATGCTTGGCGGTATGATGAATTGGGAAGGGCCATTAGATTATTGATCTGCAAAACAACCAAGAATAGGGTATTGACAGAAAGTCAAATATACTCTAGTATATACCCTGTTAGGTATTTAAGTTCTTTTTAAAAGCGATAAGAAATAAATATATTTTTTTGATTATAAATATACCCTATAGGGTAAAGGGAGGATAAAAGATTGGAAAAGAAAAAAACAACAATTGTTCTATTCAGCGGAGATTATGACAAAGTGATGGCGGCTTATATTATTGCAAACGGTGCAGCTGCTTACGATCATGAGGTAACCATCTTTCACACTTTCTGGGGACTGAATGCTCTTAGAAAAGATGAGCCAATTCAAGTTAAAAAAACATTTATGGAAAAAATGTTTGGCAAAATGATGCCAAGAGGTCCGGAAAAGATGGGCTTATCGAAAATGAATATGGCTGGAATGGGTCCTAAGATGATAAAAGATATTATGAAAAAGCACAACACTATGCCAGTAAGCGACCTTATTGAAATGGCTAAAGAACAGGACATTAAGCTTGTAGCATGTCAAATGACTGTTGACCTTCTTGGATTTAAACAGGAAGAAATAATTGATGGTGTGGAATTTGCCGGAGTAGCTGCTTATCTTGCAGATGCAGAAGACGGCAATGTCAACTTATTTATCTAAAAATATAAGGAGGAATTATAAATGGAAGTTTTAAAAACAAACTTTTCAGTAGATGCAAAGGGGCTTGCCTGCCCAATGCCGATTGTAAGAACGAAAAAAGCAATCAATAATCTGAATCCGGGGGAAGTGCTTGAGGTGCTTGCAACAGATAAAGGTTCAAAAGCAGATATCCAGGCTTGGGCAAAAAGCTCGGGACACCAATATCTTGGCACCATGGAAGAAGGCGAAGTGCTTAAGCACTATATACGAAAAGCAGGTGAAAATGAAGAGCGCGAAGCTGCAACTTTTGAGCCTGTTGCCTCTAACGATGATCTTTTAAAAGAGATGGAGTCAAATAATGATATAGTTGTTCTAGATGTCAGGGAACCTGCTGAATATGCATTCGTCCATATTCCCAATGCCATTTCTATCCCCTTCGGAGAATTGGAGGAGAGAATTAGCGAGCTGAACCAGGATAAAAAGATTTTTGTAGTATGCCGTACAGGGAGCAGAAGTGATATGGCATCCCAGGTATTAGCTGAAAAAGGCTTCTCGAATGTAATTAATGTAGTCCCGGGGATGTCTGAATGGAATGGACCAACAGAAACGAAGCTTAACTAAAAAATTTTTAAACATAACTATACATCAGGGGGTATATAAACAATGAAAGCAATGTCTGCTAAAGAAGTAACAAAAAAGGTTATTCATAATGAAGAACTATTTATACTTGATGTCCGTAATGAAACCGACTTTAATGATTGGAAGATTGAAGGCAAAAAATTTGATTACTTGAATGTTCCATACTTCGATCTTCTTGATGGGGTAGAACCTATTCTTGATAAAATTCCGGCTGATAAAGAGCTTTTAGTAGTGTGTGCAAAAGAAGGTTCTTCTGTAATGGTCGCAGAAATGCTTGAAGAAGCAGGACGCGATGCTTCCTACCTGAAAGGCGGGATGAAATCTTGGAGTGAACACCTTGAGCCTGTTAAAGTGGGCGATTTGAAGGATGGCGGAGAAATGTATCAATTCGTCCGCATCGGAAAAGGCTGTCTGTCCTACATGGTGATTTCAAACGGTGAAGCTGCAATTGTCGATGCAACAAGAATGACAGACGTATTTACTGATTTTGCTGCTGAAAAGAATGCAGAGATCAAGCATGTCTTTGATACACATCTGCATGCAGATCATATTTCAGGCGGCCGCAAAATTGCTGAAAAAACGGGTGCTTCTTACTGGCTTCCTCCTAAGGATGCAGAGGAAGTAACATTTGAATACAGCCGTCTTGAAGATGGAAACGAAGTAATGATTGGTTCTACTAAGATCAGTATTCAAGCTGTTTATTCACCAGGCCATACAATCGGTTCAACATCTTTTGTAGTGGACGATCAATACCTTCTTTCAGGTGATATTCTATTCATCGATTCAATCGGACGTCCAGACCTTGCCGGTAAAGCTGGGGATTGGGCTGGAGATTTAAGAGAAACACTTTATAAGCGTTATAAAGACCTATCAGGCGAATTAGTTGTTTTGCCTGCACACTTCATGATTATTGAAGAATTAAATGAAGATGGCAGCGTATCCGAAAAACTTGGCACATTATTTGCTGAAAATCACGGACTAAATATTGAAGACGAAGGGGAGTTCAGAAAATTGGTTTCTGAGAATCTTCCTCCTCAGCCAAATGCTTATCAGGAAATCCGTGAAACAAATATGGGGAAAATCAGCCCGGACGAAGAAAAACAGCGTGAAATGGAAATCGGTCCAAATCGCTGTGCCGTAAGATAATCTTTTAGTAATATAATTCAAAATACTAATAATAAAAATTGGAGGAATGGAACATGAACGCAGCAAAAGTACTGGATGCAAAGGGTTTAGCTTGTCCAATGCCCATCGTAAAAACGAAGAAAGCAATAGGTGAAATCGAATCAGGGCAAGTGCTTGAAGTTCATACAACAGATAAAGGCGCAGTTAAAGATTTGGCTGCCTGGACAGAGTCAACAGGACATGAGCTTTTAAAACATGAGGATGACAATGGAGTGTTAAAGTTCTGGATAAAAAAAGGCTAATCTATTAAAAGGTAAAAGGGGGTTTCTACTCCCTTTTATCGCTAAAAGGAGGAGATAGCCACATGGATTTACCCTTTTTACTCGTTATATTTTTAATTGGTTTTATCGGGTCTTACATTTCCGGCATGGTAGGAATAGGAGGCTCTATCATTAAATATCCTATGCTTTTATACATTCCGCCTTTATTTGGATTAGCTGCTTTTTCTGCTCATGAAGTATCCGGAATAAGTGCAGTACAGGTGTTTTTTGCAACAATCGGGGGAGTCTGGGCTTACAGAAAAGGCGGATACCTGAATAAAACACTTATTATTTATATGGGTTCAGCTATACTAATTGGAAGTTTAATCGGGAGCTACGGTTCAAGGTTTATGACTGAAGGCGCCATTAATCTTGTATATGGTATATTGGCTTTAATTGCGGCAGTCATGATGTTCGTGCCGAAAAAAGGATTGGATGATATTCCCTTAGATCAAGTAAGGTTCAATAAATGGCTTGCAGCCTTTTTTGCTTTGATTGTCGGCATCGGAGCTGGAATCGTAGGTGCAGCTGGTGCATTTTTACTGGTTCCTATTATGCTGGTTATATTAAAGATCCCTACGAGGATGACAATTGCGACATCATTGGCCATCACGTTCATTTCATCGATTGGATCTACAGCTGGTAAATTGGCAACCGGCCAGGTGGACTATTTTCCAGCTGCCATAATGATCATTGCCAGCTTAATTGCTTCTCCATTAGGAGCTGCTGCAGGAAAGAGAGTGAATACAAAAATCCTCCAAGTCATATTGGCTGTTTTAATTCTGGCAACATCAATCAAAATCTGGATGGATATTTTATAATTAATAGGGAGGGGGCAGCGGATGCTGTTCCCTTTAAGTTTAACCTATCGTTAAGAGGAAAATATATTCTTATACTTAGTTAAGGGGAGAGCTGATTCAAATGGAAGAAGCTAAAGAGTCGAAATACATACAGCAGCATCTGGCGAATGAAAGAACCTTCCTCGCATGGGTCAGGACTTCTATCGCTGTAATTGGAATAGGCGTTTTGGCTTCAACACTGCATTTTAATAATGTGCAGAGAGTAAATAAGTTCGCTGACAGCATTGCCATTTCATTAAGTCTATTTTCTTTGGTTACCGGTCTGACAATCCTGGTATACTCTACCCTGAATTACTTTCAGGTCAGAAAAAGAATTAACATGCAGACCTACTCATCATCCCAATCTCTAATATACTTAATAACAGCTGTTATCTTTTTGATATTTATCTTATTGCTAACCTATTTATTTGTTATTTTAATTTAACTGCCGCATCCAGGGTTCAGCAGCAAAGGATATCTTAGTGAATGGCTTTCTTTTTAAATCTGCCGCCTCTGACTTCAGCAATATCAGCTACTGCCAAAAAAGCACTCTGATCTATTTCTTCGACAATTGATTTTAATTTTGCTTCTTCTAGTCTGGTTATGACACAAAAAATTACTTTTTTGTCATCTCCAGTGTATGCACCTTCCCCATTCAAGTAGGTAACGCCTCGTCCAAGCCGGGCCAGAATCGCTTCGCCTATTACCTTGTGCTGGTCGCTGATGATCCAGGCGGATTTGGATTCATCCAATCCGCTGATGACAACATCAATAGTCTTGAAAGCAATGAAATATGCAAGGATTGAATACATGGCACGGTCCCAGCCGAAAACAAATCCTGCAGTAGCAAAAATGAAGACATTGAAAAACATAATAATTTCCCCGACAGAGAACGGGAGTTTTTTATTTACCAGAATAGCCAGAATCTCTGTTCCATCTAAAGATCCCCCGTATCTGATCACCATTCCGACCCCAAAGCCAAGAACAATACCGCCAAATACTGTAGCTAACAGCAAGTCCTCCGTAAATACGGGAACATCATGCAAGAGGAGGGTAGTGGCTGATAATACCGCAATGCCCAGCAATGTAGACAAAGCAAAGGTCTTCCCTATCTGTTTGTATCCTATGTAAAAAAATGGAATATTTAAAATGAATATAAACCAGCCGAGTTTCCAGCCGGACATGTGAGAGAGGATAATGGAGATTCCTACTATTCCGCCATCCAGAATTTTATTGGGCACTAGGAATTCTTCGATTCCGACCCCCATAAGGATGGCTCCAAATATGATGAAGAAAATCCTTTTTGCAAGTTTGCCTTTAGTCAACCCTTTATGTACATTTGCTTCAACAGCAGCTTCAAGTGAAACGTTCATAAATGACCCCCATTTTAATTGATGAAAAATCTGTCAGACTAACGAGCATCTTTAATAAGCTAATAACATAATATGATAGCTTGTGCCACTTTAGCTCAAATTAATTATTCGATAAAGCTGATAAAAACTATATCTAATTATAACATTTCTTATATTAAATAAGGGATACCCTGATTCATAATGAAAAGTTGTGAGTCCTTATTAGAATAATTTCAGTTCTGGTGGAAAGGCGTCTTTTTTTTTTATCTATCAAAAATGGAATGAATATTTTATTAAAATACGATTAGCTCAAAGGTCTTAGGGGAAATAAACACATACAAGCTATAAGCTGATTAAGGGAGGAGTAGTAAAATGCATAAGGTTATTCAATTTGGCAAGAAGCTCGGAAAGGAATTTAAGAAAGATCGGGCAACCGGGCTTGCAGCCGAACAAGCCTATTATTATATGCTCTCCATTTTTCCTTTGTTAATTCTGCTTATCTCTATTGTTCCATATCTTTCACTGGATCCTCAAAAAGCATTATCATACTTGCAGAATGTAATGCCGTCAGATTCATTTAATGTTGTTGAAGATAATGTAGTGGATATCATTACCAAGCCGAACGGCGGCCTGCTGACGTTCGGTATCATAGGTACTTTATGGTCCGCTTCTAATGGAATGCAGGCTTTCATAAGAGCCATGAATGACGCCTTTGATGTGGAGGAGACGAGGTCATTTATAAAATCCAGACTAATATCCATAGGTCTGACTCTTGGTTTGCTCGCAGCATTCATCATTGCTATGGTTCTTCCCGTGTTCGGAAAAGTCATCATGAACTTTGTTGAGAATTTTATTAATATACCTGATGGGATGCAGATCCTGATCAATGTATTGAGATGGGCCATTGCTTTTGTAATCATGGTTACAGTCCTGGCTATTCTTTATAAGGTGGCACCGAATAAACATTTTCCTTTCAAACAGGTCTTGCCAGGTGCAATAGCCGCAACAGTTATGTGGCAGCTTATATCATTTGGATTGTCCTTTTATGTAAGCAATTTTGGGAATTATTCCGCCACATACGGAAGCCTAGGCGGAGTCATTGTATTGATGCTATGGTTCTTTTTAACCGGACTTGCCCTTGTTATTGGCGGGGAAATCAGTGCTCTCTATCACAGAAATAATACATTCAAGCCTGGCAGAGGAAAGAAAGATGACAAAGAAAATTCCAAGGTGCAAACAGATGCAGAAGCATATCGTACACTTTCAATAAAATAGGAAAAAATAAAACGAGGGCTCAGCCCTCGTTTTATTTGATGTGGTGGATAAAAGGTATTTTGATGGTCCACCATTTCTTTATTTTCTTCGGTGTTTCTTTTACAGCGGAAATCGTATTATTAAAGGTCTGTTTCTTATAATTGATATCTCTTTGAATTTCTTTCTGGGTTGCTGTCAGTTCATCAACCCCATTTTTTAATTGATCTGCTTTTAGCTGCATAACAGTGCTTATAGCTGTCAGTTTCTTAATTGCCGGTTTGGCATCCTTGTATGCTTTAAAAGCATAGAAGCCCAGAAAGATCAGGGATGCTGCAATAAGAATCAAACTTGCATATACAATGAACATTGTGACCTGCCTCCTCATGCTGGTTTTTAAGAAAATTTTCAAACTTCGATTACTCCTGGCTCCGGCCCCTTCCCCCTCGAGTTTTCGGGGGTAACCAAGGCACTTTGCTTTCCTTATTGTTTACCCATTACAAAAAAAAATTAACATTAAACCCCTGTAACCAACTTTAAGATAAAGGGGAATACTCAGAATAAATTAAAGAATTGACCTTCATATATGAGTTTGCTAGAATTGTTTTCATTATATTAATATATAATTTTATTGGGCAGGACATTGATCAATTGATGTGCTGTGGCAATAGATTTTACCTGTATATGTTCAGAGATAGGGTCTGAGCGTTTCTACCGGGCTGCCGTAAATAGCTTGACTACAGGGGATATAGCTTGTTCGAATCGGCATGCTATTTTCTTCTGTTTCTTATGGCAGCTTCGCATATTGCGGAGCTTTTTTTATTGGTTACTAAATAAGGAGGGAATGGCATGTCATCTTTTTTCCGGTTTCATGGAAGAGAAACATCATATAAACAGGAAACAATCGCAGGTTTAACGACATTTTTATCAATGGCATATATATTAATTGTAAATCCAATTATACTTAGCCAGGCTGGAATGGATAAAGGAGCTGTCTTTACGGCTACTGCACTGTCGGCAATTATTGGCTCTTTATTAATTGGCTTGCTGTCCAATTATCCAATTGGGATTGCACCAAGCATGGGACTCAATTCTTTCTTCACTTTTTCTGTCTGCATCGGGATGGGCATTCCATGGCAAACGGCTTTAACTGGTGTATTTGTTTCAGGGATTTTATTTGTGATTTTAAGCTTATTAAAAATACGGGAAAAAATTATTAACATGATACCCAAGGATTTAAAGCATGCAATAGCAGGGGGCATTGGCTTTTTTATTGCTTTTATCGGATTGAAAAATGCCGGTCTGATTGTAGGAAATGAGGCGACATTTGTTGCAATTGGCGATTTTAAATCCCCAGTCACACTGCTTGCAGTTTTCTGTTTTATCTTAACAATCGTTTTAATGGTAAGGGGAGTTAAAGGTGCCATTTTCTATGGTATGGTCATTTCAGCTGCTGCTGGAATGTTAATTGGCCTTATCGATAAACCGGAAAAAATTGTTGGGGCCATTCCGAGCCTTGAACCGACATTTGGTGAAGTTTTTCTGAATATTGATCAAATCTTTACGCCGGAAATGCTGGCAGTCATATTCACTTTCTTATTTGTTGCCTTTTTTGATACGGCTGGAGCCTTAATCGCCATTGCAAGCCAGGCGGGATTGATGAAGAATAATGAAATCCCTAATGCTGGAAAAGCGCTTCTGGCAGATTCAAGTGCTACTGTAGTCGGTTCGGTGCTTGGAACTTCTACAACTGCCTCCATGATTGAGTCCAGTTCAGGGATTGCGGCCGGAGGAAGGACAGGATTCACTTCTGTTATCATCTCTGCATGCTTCGCTATTGCATTATTCTTTTCTCCATTGCTCGGTGTAATTACCGCCGAAGTTACGTCTCCGGCACTTATCATTGTCGGAGCACTGATGGCTATGGAAGTTAAACATATCGATTGGGGAAAATTAGAAATTGCTATTCCGGCGTTTGTAACGATCTTAATGATGCCCCTGACTTTCAGTGTAGCAACGGGGATTGCACTCGGCTTCATCTTATACCCAATCACAATGCTGGCATTGAAAAGACCAAAAGAAATTCATCCAATAATGTATGGACTATGTATTGCATTTATGGGATATTTTGTTTATCTTGCATAAGGAAGAGGGCTGCCTGTATACTCAGGCAGCCTTTTTGTGAATCCTATAATTGCTTTGAAAAAATGGCTTTCTGCTGGATATCATTAAATGTTTGACTCCACTCCTTTAGTCTAAATTAAAAGAAAACAATAAAAATTAAAAAATCATTGAACAATAAGCCAAAGTAATACATAATATATATGAGCATATATTCATATAAGGAGTGGAACGAATGGGACACAGTCATGGTCACGGACATGGGCATTCACATGATCACCATCACACAGGCAATAAAAAGGCTTTAATGTGGGCATTTATTTTGATTGCTTCATTTATGATTGTAGAAGTAATTGGAGGAGTATGGACTAACAGCCTTGCACTGCTATCGGATGCTGGACACATGCTGAGTGATGCAGCTGCGCTTGGCTTAAGTTTTCTGGCAATCAAAATAGGGGAAAAAAAGGCGACAAATTCAAAAACATTTGGCTATAAACGATTTGAAATTATTGCTGCTTCAATTAATGGAATTACACTGCTCTTGATTTCTCTCTATATTTTCTATGAAGCCTACAGCCGCATTCTTGAGCCGCCGGCTGTTCAAAGTATGGGAATGCTGGTGATTTCATCAATCGGGCTGCTCGTAAATATCGCAGCGGCATTTATTTTAATGAGTGGGGATAAGGACCATAACTTAAATGTTAGGAGCGCTTTTCTGCATGTTCTTGGTGACTTGCTTGGTTCTGTTGGAGCTATAACAGCTGCGCTTCTAATTTATTTCTTCGGCTGGGGCATTGCGGACCCCATTGCCAGTTTAATGGTAGCAGTTCTCATCCTTATAAGCGGATGGAGGGTGGTAAAAGAGTCTTTTCATATTTTAATGGAAGGGACACCTTCCCACCTGAACCCTGAGGATATTAGAAAGAAACTCCTTGGCCTAGCACATGTAAAAGATGTTCATGATCTTCATATTTGGACGATTACTTCAGGTTTTCCTTCTCTTAGCTGTCATCTTGTGATTGAACATGATGGCGGTCACGATGCAGTACTTCATGCGGCGCAATCGGTACTGCATGATGAATATGGCATTGAGCATAGCACAATTCAAGTGGAAGGAGAAAGAAAAGGCTGCCCCGGCCAAAATGAAAGCTGCAATTAATAGGGGCCAAAGTTCATGAATGCTGGCTATGTTCGATTGCCTGGTTCAATAAACTAATGACGTGTTCATCATCATGGCTGTAGAAAAGAGTGGTTCCTTCACGGCGGAATTTTACCAGCCTCAGGTTTTTCAAAAAGCGCAGCTGGTGAGAAACCGTAGACTGAAGCAGTGATAAATTTTCGGCAATCTCATTTACCGAATACTCCCCGTGAAATAATAAATGAAGAATTCTAAGCCTGGTTGGATCTGATAATGCTTTGAATGTCTGGGAAACCATGAATAAGGTTTCTTCATCCAGATCGGCTGGGTTCTGCGCGTTTTCTTCTGTCATTTTGTTCACCTCTGCCTTCCATTATAATTCTGTTCTGAATAAAACGAAACCGCAGAGGTGTTCCCTCTGCGGTTTTAACATATTATTTTTTCTTTCTGACTTCCTGGTGAATTTCATCAACCAGTTTTTTCATTTCTGCATGGATTTGTTCCTTTTCCAGTTTCAGTTCCTTTTTTATTTCAGGCATTGATTTTCCTTGTTCCTTCATTTGAATTATTTCGCCCAGATCCTTATTTGCCGCCTTTGCCATTGCTGCACCTGAAATAAGGTAACGAAGAGGGACTCCTTTGTCAAGATACCCCTGCAGCACTTGAGGGGACTTTCCGGAATACTCGGAGACCTTTTGCAGAACAACTTGTTTATTGGTTTCCAGGAACTTATCCATGTGATGCTGGTGCTTTTTTATTTTCTCTAAATCCACTCCATACTGCTGTGCTGTTTTTTCCCAGGAAGAGTTATTTTTTTTATAAAAAGCCAATATGTCCCCAACCTGTTTATTTGAAAACTTTGCAATGTGGGCAGCTATGAAGATTTCCTTTTTGGTGAATCCTTGTTCCAGAAGGGATTTCATTAGGGATTCGTCAATCATTCTGTGATGGTGTTCATGCTTCTGCTCTTGTGCCGGTGATTGCCCCTTTGGTGCTGTTTCGGCGTTAACGGATAAAGCCGCCCCCATTAAAATAATGGAAAAAGACAATACTAATAGTAATTTTTTATTCATGCTGCACTCCTTTCAAAATTATAATTCGTATATAGCATTTCCCAAGATATAGCGAAAGCATAAATAAATTTGGTTATCTTTTTCACGAAAACGTTAAGGACAGATATATTCATTGAAAAAAAACACTCATTTCGATTACATTAAGAAAAGAAGACTGTTCGAGGACGGTGATGGGAAAATGAAAATACTTGTTGTGGAAGATAATGAAAGTGTCTGTTCAATGCTTGAGATGTTCTTTATGAAAGAAGGGTACCAGGGTGTCTTTGTACACGATGGGCAGCAGGGGTTTGAGCATTTTAATAAAGAAAGATGGGACCTGCTTATTGTTGATTGGATGCTTCCTATTATGGATGGAGTGACTCTCTGCCGTAAAGTAAGGGAATTGAGCAAAGTCCCGATCATTATGCTGACGGCTAAAGATAGCGAGTCCGATCAGGTTCTGGGCCTTGAAATGGGTGCTGATGATTATGTGACTAAGCCATTCAGTCCGCTGACGCTAATGGCCAGGATCAAAGCGGTGACACGCAGGTTTCAGGCTGAAGCAGGATCAGTGGATGAATCCCACTATGTTGCCAGTGAATACTTCAAAATCAGCAAAGAATCCAGAGAGGCCTATTATAATGGGCAGCTTCTCAAGAATTTGACCCCAAAGGAATTTGACTTGCTGTATTATCTTGTAAAACATCCGAAACAGGTTTTTACAAGAGAGCAGCTGCTTGATAGTGTATGGGGTTATCAGTTTTATGGAGATGAAAGAACGGTAGATGTACATATTAAAAGGCTCAGGAAAAAAATAGGTACAGATGAGCAGCCTTTTATCCATACAGTATGGGGTGTGGGCTATAAATTTGATGAAACGGCAGCAGACAATGAAAGTTAAATATTTTTATCAGCTGCTGATAAGTCATGTCAGCATCCTTATTCTGGCATTTCTGTTATTAAGCCTTCTTTTCTCCCAGTTTGTTGAGAGTTATATTTTTGAGAATAAAGTAGCAGAGCTTGATTCCTATGGCGAACAGATCCTGACTGATTTAACAGTCAGGATAGAGGGTGATGAACAATTTTTAACAGAATACAGCCAGCTGCTTGATGCAAGGAATATAAAATACATACTCTTTGACCATAAAGGGAGGGTCTTATATCCCGACCTTAAATCAGATCCGATGATTCAGCTGACCAAATCTGAGTGGGCTGAAATTTCGAAAGGAAATAAAGTAACTGTAAAGCATGATATAGAACGCTTCGGCCAGGAGGTAACATTGGTTGCCATGCCTTATATGCAGGGGGGCAATCTGGTTGGCGGAGTTTTGCTTCTGTCACCTATAACTGGAGCAATGGAGGTTGTCAGCCAATTAAATCGATTTTTGCTATATACCATCTTTATTTCACTCTCTGCGACCATTCTGTTAAGCCTGGTTCTCTCTAAAAATCTAATCAAGAGGATAACGGATCTCAGGAATGCTGCCTCTATGATTTCTTCCGGGAACTATGATGTGAATGTACCATACACTTATATGGATGAAATCGGTGAATTGACTAAAGACTTTAACGATATGGCAGCCAGATTGAAGGAATCTAATGAAGAAATTAAAAGACTGGAGAATAGAAGGAGGAAATTCATTGCTGATGTCTCGCACGAGCTGAGGACTCCTTTGACCACCATCAGCGGCTTGGCTGAAGGCATTAAAGGCGGGCTGATTCCGGAAGCGGAAAAAGAAAAAGGGATGATCCTGATTGACAGGGAAGCAAAGAGACTTATTCGTTTGGTAAACGAAAATCTGGATTATGAAAAGATCCGGTCCAATCAGCTGCAGCTGAATAAAATGGATATTGATCTTCTGGAAGCATTTGAAATAGTTAAGGAACAGCTGGAATTTCAGGCAGGGGAAAAAGGAAACAGGATATATCTTGAGGCAGAAGAAGGAGTTTCAGTTCATGCAGATTATGACCGGCTAATTCAAATTTTGGTTAATATTGTTAAGAATAGCATTCAATTCACCTATCAAGGCTCCATATTTTTAAGAGGACAAGAAGATCCTGATCAAACAGTGATTGAAATAGAGGACACGGGCATAGGCATCGATCCTCAAGAAATCGAGTCTATCTGGCTGCGTTTTTATAAAGCGGATCTATCCAGGACCAACCATTCCTTTGGTGAATTTGGCATTGGGCTTTCCATTGTTAAACAGCTTGTTCAGCTGCACAGCGGAGAGATTGCTGTCAGCAGTGAAAAAGAGAAAGGGACTAAATTTACGATTAAGCTTCCTCGGAAAACAGCATCTTCGCAATAAGGAAAAAAAAGGAACAGCCCTCTGACAGGCTGTTCCTTTTAATCATTTATGATAATACCTCTGTTTCTGTAAAAGGCACTTCTTTTGTGGGTGCCGACTCTTCTGTTTCTGGTACTGCAGTTACTTCAATATACTTAATATGGTGCTCTTCCATATCCAGGATTGTAAACCGGTAATTTTCATGTTCGATCATATCGCCTTGTTTGGCTTCGTAATTTTCTGTCAAAATCCAGCCGCCGATGGTATCGATATCTTCATCATTGATGTTTGTTCCCAGCAAGTCATTAACTTCGCTGACAAGAACTTTTGAATCAATGATATATTGGCCTTCTTGCGTCTTTCTGACCATGGGCACCTCATCCATGTCGAATTCATCACGGATCTCACCCACAATTTCTTCAATGATATCCTCAACAGTGACTAACCCTGAGGTACCGCCGTATTCATCCATTAAGATTGCCATGTGAATTCGTTCTTTCTGCATTTTTAGCAGCAGCTCATGAATAGGTATGCTGTCAATGACCCTGATAATGGGACGAATGTAAGATTCAAGGGTGCTTGATGATAATTCCCTGTTCATAATGAGATCTGTCATGACTTCTTTAATATTGACCATGCCAATGATATGATCCTTATCTCCATCTATAATGGGATAGCGAGTGAATTTCTCTTCCTGAACGATTTGCAGGAAGTCTTCAAGTGTATCATCTTTTGAGAGAGAAACAATTTCTGTACGCGGAACCATTATTTCTTTGGCGATACGATTATCAAACTCAAAGATTTTATTTACATACTTAAACTCAGATTGGTTGATTTCGCCGCTTTCATAGCTTTCCGATAAAATAATGCGAAGTTCTTCTTCAGAATGTGCCAATTCGTGTTCAGAAGCAGGCTTTAATCCAAACATGCTGGTCAATAGGCGGGCAGAACCATTTAGCGCCCAAATAATCGGATACATAACCCGGTAAAACCAGATTAAAGGACGTGTTGTTAACAGTGTAACCGCTTCTGCCTTTTGTATCGCCAGAGTCTTTGGAGCCAATTCCCCCACAACTACGTGCAGGAAGGTAATAAAAGCAAAAGCAATGCTGAAGGAGATAACATGCGAAATGGAAGATGGCAATCCGAAACTATTGATCACTGGCCGCAGCAGGTGTTCAATTGTCGGTTCACCCAGCCAGCCAAGACCCAGGGCTGTAATGGTAATTCCCAGCTGGCAGGCTGAAAGGTAT
Source organism: Cytobacillus sp. BC1816 (assembly GCF_051353635.1). Classification (NCBI taxonomy): domain Bacteria; kingdom Bacillati; phylum Bacillota; class Bacilli; order Caryophanales; family Bacillaceae; genus Cytobacillus; species Cytobacillus sp. BC1816. The sequence goes on from NZ_CP195611.1 coordinate 1,248,030, forward strand.
TCATCCAAATTCGATATGACTTTCTTCGCAGCAATTGCATTTTTATTACCTTCTTCAATTAGCTGATCAATCCTGGAACTTCGTATTTTAACAATGGCAAATTCCGATGTAACGAAAAAAGCCGTTAAAGCAATTAAAATGGCTATAAAAACCAAGTTTAATATGTCCAAATAAGTTCCCCTTATCCCGCCTAAACGGGCAGGGTGTCACCTCCTGATTTTGTGAAAAATGGGATCAGCTGGTTAAGTCTGAAAGGGAACGGAGCAATGCAGTGCTTTCAATAGTCAGCTTCTTGGAAAAGCCATCTTTCTGTTCATCATCCAGTGTATTAATAAGCGGCATGAGAACAGCTATTTCTTGATGAAGCTGTTTAATCTGCAATGTGACTGCGTTAATATGCTTTTCAACTTCCCCTGTCTGAATCTCCCTTTTCGTTTTCATTTCTAGTTTTCTCTTAATCTCTTCAAGCGGAAGATGCAGCAGTTTGCATTCCTCAATAAATCTTAAATCAGACAATACTTCTTCTGAATATATGCGATAATTTGATTTTGAGCGTTTCGCTTTTATTAGGCCAATGCTAGTGTAGTAATCTATAGTTCTTTTAGAAACATTAGCAATATTGGCTAATTCGCCGATACGATAGTAAGCCCCATCATATCACCTCTGTTTTGAATACTTATACCCCATGAAAGTGCTTTACATCAAGAGATATAGTTAGAATCAATTATACGTTAGCACAAACCATACAGTCAAACGTAGTAGTTTGGAAAAAAGGGTTATATTTATTTTATGAAATTATGTATAAAATATGAAGTGAAAAGATTCGGAAAAATTAAATTTTTTAGTACCCAAAAGAGCCATATAGACTTATTCAATCTGAAGGTAAGGCAGCTTTCTGACAGGCAGAGGACTATATCAGCATTTGCAGCCGGATGGCAAACAAAAACCAAGAGCAAAAAAAACGCTCCCGGTCATTTCAAATAAAGGTCATATTTTCACAACTTCAATATAGGAAATATGATGCCCTTCCATTTCCTTAATAATAAATCTGAATCCTTCTTCTTCGATAAAGTCTCCTTGAGCGATATCATACTTCTGCGTCATTATCCAGCCTCCGATGGTGTCTACATCATCATCAGATAATGATGTTCCCAGAAGATCATTTGCCTCTGAAATCAGCAGCTTTGCATCCAGGATATAATGATTTTCTCCTGACTTTTGAATAAACGGAAGTTCGTCGGCATCGAATTCGTCTAGAATTTCACCTACTATTTCTTCGAGAATATCTTCAACTGTGACCACTCCAGCTGTTCCGCCGTACTCATCAAGGAGAATTGCCATATGGAAACGCTCTTTTTGCATTCTTAGGAGCAAATCGTGAATGGGTATGGTTTCAATCACCCTGATGACAGGTTTAATATATTGCCGTAAAGGATGTTTGCCTTCGCATTTTTTTCTAACGCAGTCAGTTAAGATTTCCTTTACATTAATAATCCCGAGAATATTATCTTTATCACCCGCCGTAACAGGATATCTGGTGTATCGCTCATTCAATATGAGGTCCAGGGTTTCTGCCAATGATGAATCTTCCGGAAGGGTAACGATCTCAGTTCGAGGAACCATTATCTCTTTAGCAATTCTATTGTCAAACTCAAAAATTCGATCTACATACTGATATTCTGATGGATTGATTTCTCCGCTCTTTAAGCTTTCAGATAGGATAATCCGAAGCTCTTCCTCTGAATGGGCCATTTCACTTTCCGATACAGGCTTCAGTCCAAATAATCCTGTAATAATTCTTGCTGAACCATTTAAAATCCAAATAAATGGATACATAATCCTGTAAAATAATATTAATGGTTTTGAAAAAGATAACGTTATTGCCTCTGCTTTCTGTATGGCAATGGTTTTTGGAGCCAGTTCTCCAATAACCACATGGAGAAATGTCACAACAGAAAAAGCAATGACAAAAGAGAGGATATGAGTTATGGAAGCCTGTAAGTTAATGCTTTCAAATACGGGATGGAGCAGCCTCTCAATAGTCGGTTCACCAAGCCAGCCGAGGCCCAGTGCTGTAATCGTAATCCCAAGCTGACAGGCAGATAAGTATTCATCCAGACTGCTTATAACTTGTTTTGCTGAACGGGCTTTAGCATTTCCCTCCATAATAAGCTGGTCAATTCGTGAAGTCCTTACTTTAACAATGGCAAATTCAGATGCAACAAAAAAAGCAGTTAATGCAATTAAGAAAATTAATAAAAATAGGTTAAGGGTGATCATATAAAACCCTTACACGATATGTAAGGGGCCGGCACCTCCTTTATTATAAGTACTTTTCCCTTATTCATGAATTTTACAGATAAACCAGGAATAAAGGATTTCCTTAATAAGAAATTACCCTTAATTAGGAGGAAGGTAACCGGTAAATAATAAAAAAGCCTGATGGCAGGCTTTTTCGAAAGATAAAGATATAAGTTCTGAAGTTAGATAACTGTCTAGCTCCAGGCGTCATCCGGTTTTATTTAATAACTCCATTCTCTTGCCAGAAGTCCATATACGGCAAGGTCGTGATATCGATTATAAAGGTACTCTCCATCCCGGATGATTCCTTCTTGACGAAAGCCGAGCCTCTCCGGTATCGCACGGCTTTTTCCATTTCTGATCCCGCAGCGTATTTCGATTCTGTTCAGTCTTAAATCAAAGAAAGCATGATTAATCATGGCCTGCACACTTCGTGTCATAATTCCGCTTCCCTCAAAATCTTTTGCAAGGTAATATCCAATGCTGGTTTGTCTGTTATTCCAGTCGATCTGGTGAAAACCAATAGAGCCTGAAAGCTTTCCCTGATAACGGATTCCTGCATTAAAGCCGTTGTTATCGGCAAACTGTTTCAGCCATATTGGAATAATAGAGTGATACTGTACAGGTGAAGCCATATTATCTACCCATGGGAGCCATTCTCTTAAATGACTGCGGTTGCTGTCCACCAGGTTGAAAAGCTCTTCTGAATGATGCAGCTGGAATAATTGCAATTCTATATCTTCATCTGCTTTTAAGGAAAACATGGGACCATCTCCTCCAATAATCTGTAAATATATTAATAATAATCTGAAATTGAATAAAAATATATATTTTGGTTCAAAATTATGTAAGCTATTAAGCCAGGAATAAGAAAAAGCTGCTCCTCAATTGGGAGTCAGCCTTTGACTTTTGCCTGTTTTTCAGTTGGCAGGATTATGCTGAAAACGGTCCAATCCGACTCTGTATCACAGGTAAGAGTCCCTTGATGTTTTTCAATTATCTCTCTGCATACAAATAAACCAAGCCCTGTTCCAAGTGTTTTTGTTGTAACAAATGGTTCGAAAATGGAACTGACGAGATGCTCTGGAATTCTCGGCCCATTGTTGGCAATATCTAGTTTTATGTGTCCTTCTGGAGTCCATTTGCTTTTAATATGAATGACTGGGTCGCTGCGGTACTGAGTAAGCACATCAATGGCATTGAAAATAATATTAATGAATACTTGACGGATTTCATCAGCATAGCCATTCAAATATATATCTTTGTTCATATCCTGAAGAATCTTAACCTTTCCATCCAGGATACTGGGATATAGAAATATCAGGACTTCATCTATTAATTCATTTAGAGAGAAAGTGATTTTCTCTTTTCCGATCAGTTCCTTTTTAGAGAGGAGCAAAAATTGTGAAATTCTAAAATTCAGCTGCTCCAGTTCATTTGAAATGATATCCAAATATTTCATGGTAGGATTTTCGGATTTTAACAGCTGGATAAACCCCTGTACAGATGTAAGCGGATTTCTGAATTCATGAATAAAGCTGGAAGTCATCTGGCCCAGCAGAGTCAATCTATCTTTATGGGTGGAATCGATAAATTGTGTCTTTTCCTTAATAATCTGATCTTTGGCATCCGTATATCTGGATACAGCGTGATATAAGAATTTATCGAAGCAATAACCGATTTTTTCGTACAGGCTCTGAAGTTCATGAAAATGTATTTCGGAACGATTCAATATATCGAGAAAGATTGTTCTTCCCAAGTTGACATTATAAACAAAGTCTCCGATATTAATTTCTGCTTTCACTCGCTGCTCAGCGACAGAGTAGGCCAGCTTCTGAATATATTCTTCAAGTTCATCGCCGTCTTTTATCAGAAATTGAATAATCAATTGGAACATGGCGGTGCCATTATCTTTGATTTTATCTTTAAAAGGATCATCCTTATTAATAAGGATTTTTTCATTCCATTCACTTAAAAGGTTTTCTTTCTCCGTTAGCAGAAGTTCCAATATAGCCTTATTTGTTTCAATCGTCATTTTACCCTCCACTTTTTCACATTAAAACAGTTATCCCATAGATTTCGATAGATTACAGCAAAATCCTCTGTTAATTTAATGGAAAATAACAGTAATTTTACCCTATGGATTATGGCTGTACTTGTGACAAAAAGCACACTCGTTTTTTTAGGAGAATTGATATATTTAAAGAACAAGGCAGTTTTTTATTTGTAAAATTGTCACTATTTCTTTTATAATATAGAAACAGGTGTAAATTTACACCAACAACAAAAAGGGAATGAAGCTGCATTGACTAGAGATGAAATTATACTGAAAGTTTCAGATAAGATCCGTCTTATCCGTACAGAGGCAGGATATACACAGGATAAGATGGCGGAAATTATTGGTGTTTCAAAGAAGACCCTGGTTCAAATTGAGAAAGGGCGGGCAGAAGCAGGATGGTCGACTGTGGTGGCTGTTTGTGCCTTATTCAGGGAAACGGAAACAGTCAGGTTTCTGTTTGGAAACGAACCCCTTGAAGTTCTGGAGACAATTGCTAGAGAGGGAATCGATTATAGGAAAGAAAAGACTCTTGGCGGAAAGCTCTGGTGGCGGGAATTGAAGAGAAGCAACGGTTTGATCCTTCAGCAGAATATCATCAGCCAGCATTACAGGATTATTGATCAGGACCATTTTAGAATTTACAGCAGTTTCGATGAAGCATCTTCTAAGGAACGGTTTGAGGAGCTGGCTGCAGAAAATAAAGGTCTTCAATAATAGGTTTATTCTATTAATATAAAAAGCAGCCGCCGGGCTGCTTTCCTGTTTTAAGGGATTTGCGGATTTTCCTTATCTTTAGCTATAAGCACAGGGCAAGGAGCATTTTTGGCAATTTTTGTGCTGGTGCTCCCAAGGAACATCTTTTTAATTCCGCCTTTGCCTGAGCTGCCCACTATAATTAAATCGGCATTTTCGACAGCAGCATATTCAGATATGCTGTCAGCGGGACTTCCTTCTATAACATCGAACTTTACATTAATGTTATATGGCTCAAGTATTTCCCTTGCATTAAAAAAAGTATTGTCAACACTATGTTTCACTTTTGCGTGAGTCGTGGCAGAGGATTCATCATGATATACCGGCAGGGGCGGTATTTGAATTCCTTCCAGCAGATACCCATTTGTCCTTACAGGCTCTATTGCCTTCTCATTGCTTATGGGAACATTTTCAATTGTCTCCTCAAAGACTTGTGTAATCAGAAGCTGGGCTTCAGGGTGCTGCTTAACCAATTCGATCGCCATATATAAAGCCTGTCTGCTTCCATCTGTATCATCATAACCTACTACAATTTTTTTAAAGAACATACTAGTTCACCCCTTCTTAAGGTAAGGAAACTTATTGGACATATACCCTTTATTGCAAGAAGCCAATCATTGAGAAATCAAATGGCTCCTGAAAAATTTGTGCATACCCCCATAAAAAACGATATTGCTTCGTAGACTATTAATAAAAATGAGGCAAACTCATATGGAATGCTATGAAGCAGTCCAGTTCCAAGCGTCTGCAAAAATTCCATTTTATCAAAAAGCATTCGGCCTACGATTGCTTTTTTTCATTGATGCCGGGTTTGGGAGATTTGCCGGCTTTTAAACTGGATTATAAATACCAGGTCTTACAGACTAAAAAGAAAATGTACAAAAGATGATAAAAAATTTGATTTTTTGGGTATATGTATATGTCTGGAAGAATTATAGTTTTTAGCTGGGAACAAAATACTATATGAAAACATATTCTTTGCAGGTATGCTGATATCGTTATAGCCTGAAGGTGACGTTAAACTGGCAAAATGATATTCAGCAAGAGATATTGGAGGAAATATGAGAAAGAGAACTTCTGTTATTAAAAAGTTTCAGTCAACTTGGAAAAAGCTGCACCTGACACAGGTAGCCATATTGCTTGCATCTACATTAGTCTTGGCTTTCTTAAGCTTCGTATATTTTTCATACAAGGATGCGGATATAAGTGCACTTGAAGCAGGGCTTGCACAATCTACAGTCATTTATGACGCTGATGAGGAAGTAGCCAGCAAGATTTCTGCAAACAAAAATGAAGGCATTTCAATCGATCAAATTCCTGATCATATGAAGAATGCGGTTATTGCCATTGAAGACCATCGTTTTTATGAACATGGAGGAATCGATTTAAAAGGTATAGGCAGAGCCTTTTTTACAAACCTGAAGGCTGGCGGAATTGTTGAGGGTGGCAGTACGCTTACTCAGCAGCTGACTAAAAACGCCTTATTGTCTTCAGAGAAAACATATAAAAGGAAGCTGGAAGAATTCTTCCTTGCGCTTGAGATAGAAAAGGAATACAGCAAAGATGAAATTCTTCAGATGTATTTAAACCAGGTTTATTTTGGAGAAGGCGCCTGGGGGATAAAGCGTGCAGCAATGAAATACTATGCAAAGGATGTTGAGGATCTCTCAATTAGCGAAGCAGCACTGCTTGCAGGGCTGGTTAAAGCCCCTTCTGCGATAAATCCTTACCAAAATGAAGAAATAGCAATTGAAAGAAGAAATCTCGTGCTTGATCGCATGAAGGAACACAGCTTTATTTCAGAAAAGGAATGGGAAAAAGCTAAGAATGAAAAGCTTGTTTTTGAAGACGGCGGGGGAGATCCCCTTAAAGGGAAGTACCCTTACTATGTAGATGTGGTTCTTGAAGAAGCTATTAATAAGTATAATATTTCCCTTGATGATCTTCTTAGCAACGGTTATCAAATATACACAGAGCTTGATCAGGATATGCAGGGCAGTGTAGAAGAAACCTACAAAAATGATCAATTATTCCCTAAAGGTACGGGGGAACAGCCAGTGCAAAGCGGAGCCATACTTCTGGATCCCCACAATGGCGGAATCCGTGCTCTTGCAGGGGGAAGAGGTGAACACACCCTTCTGGGACATAACCGCGCTGTCCATAAAGTAGGCCAGCCTGGCTCGACAATGAAGCCGATTGTACCATACGCAGCTGCACTGGAAGCGGGTTGGGGAATTACTGATGAACTTAAAGATGAGAGAATGACATTTGGCGAAGATTATGAGCCGAATAACTATAATGGCCAGTTCCGGGGAAATGTGCCGATGTATGAAGCGGTCAAGGATTCTTTGAATGTTCCTGCTGTATGGCTTTTGGATGAGATCGGTGTGGAAAAAGGGGTGGATGCCGCAAAGCGGTTTGGCATACCTGAAGCTGCCATCAATCAAAATCTGGCACTCGCCCTTGGGGGTACAAATGAAGGAGTTTCACCGCTAACCATGGCACAGGCATATGCTGTGTTTGCAAATGGCGGTGAAAGGCCGGAAGCCCATTCCATTACAAAAATAGTTGATAAAGATGGAGAGACAGTTGCTGAATGGAAAGGTGAAAACAAGAGAGTCATTTCAAAGGATGTTGCAGATAAAGTGACAACCATGCTTCTTGGGGTAGTTCAGCATGGTACAGGGAAGGCTGCCCAAATACCCGGCAGAGAAGTTGCGGGGAAAACTGGAAGTACACAAATGACCATTGAAGGCATAGATGGCGTTAAAGACCAATGGTTTGTCGGCTATACACCACAGCTGGTAGGTGCTGTGTGGGTTGGCCACGATATGACAGATGCAAAAAACTATCTTACAACCTCTAGCAGTGAAGGCACGGCTCCGATATTCCGGGAAATCATGGCAGAAGCCCTGAAAAACCAGGAAGCAGAATCATTTCATGTCCCTCAAATTGCTGGCCTGATGGAACAGAGGGAAAGGGAGCAGCAAAGAAAAGCATGGGAGGAAAACATAAGAAAAGAAACAGAGAAGGTAAAAGAAAAAATTGAAAAAGAAAAGGAAAAATGGAAAGAGAAATGGAGTAAAGGGAAAGAAAAAGATAAAAAGAAAGAAAAAGATAAAGGTAAAGAAGAATGATTAACAATATACATTTAATGAGTACAGTGAAAAACTGTACTCTTTTTTTAGGGGGTTCTGCATCATGGCAGAATAATTGACACCTTCCGGCAATTAGCGAAAAATCTATCGGAAGGACAATAAGTGAAGCTGAATGGTGACACCTGAACATCCAATTTTTGCAGGCAAAAATACCATAACCTTTCAATTGTAGGATTGGCATCAGAATTCTGACGTATATGATTTTCGGCATTTCACATTGGTGGGAAAAGACGGAACCTGGGATGTGGCGGAAAGAAATTACCAGTGAGGGTCCATTAAATATAAACGTAAAAAGCTGCTGCTGGAAGCTGGATTCCGGCTGTTTAAATGGTTGAAGAATCTGGTTTTTATCAGCCATTTAACATAGCTTATAAATAAAAAAAGGCCGGATGGCCTTTTTTAATAGAAATTATTTAGAATAACCAGCTGATTATCGCGCCAATTACCACAATCGCTCCAACTACCATAAAAATTGTACGTATCATTTATCTTCACTCCAATCACTTTGCAATAAAATGGTCATTATAGCTGAAATGTTTCAGCCGAATTAATTAAGCGTTTTTCAGACATACGAAGCACTGAAACATGGTTGCTGCACATTTCTTTGATTTCTTCCAGGTGCTTCTGAACTTCATTTCCTTCTACAATGATTTTTAGGGTCGTTTGCGGCTTCACTGTTAATAGGAAAGACACTAATTTAGACAGGTTTGAGGCATCCACAGCTTTGTGTTTGCTGTAGAGGTATGTAGTGCCTTCAAATTGTTTTGCTCCTTGATAAATTTCAAGCATTTTCTTCATTGTGAACCTATTTTGAACTAAAACATTGGTAGAAATAATTTCTTTCATTTTAATAATCTCCTTTTCAAAAAGTATTTTATATATTAATCGATTAATGATGTGGTTGTACTAGGGATTTACCCATGTAATCTGTACCGTAAACCACCCTGAATCAAAGTGTGAATAATTACCTTTTTTAAGTCGTTAATGATAACCAGGGTTAAGGCACTATCAGTCTCCGGAAGGAGATAAAAACCATCAAAAGCCGCTTAATCAATTGTTTGCCATTATTTAAACTGGTGATATAAACCGCGAAAATGAGGTAAAAGGGATGGAAAAATTCAAAAGAATCTTTCAAAATGCAAATTATGTGAAATTATTCTTCGCTAACTTTACTTCTCAGATGGGCAGCACGATTGGTTTAACTGCATTCATGTTTTATTTGCTTGACCGTTTCTCGGAACAGCCTTTTTATGCTACATTAACTGAATTGATGTTCTCTGTTCCGACTCTGGCGGTGTTTTTTTTAGTTGGAGTGTTTGCGGATAGGATGGATCGCCAGAAAATTGCTTATTATTGTGACTGGATCAGCTCATTATTATCAATTGTACTTTTGCTGACTGTTATCATCGGCTGGATGCCGCTCATATTTGCAGTATTGTTCCTGAGGAGTGCAATCCAGAAATTCTTCTTTCCCGCTGAGCATGCAATGATTCAAGGAATATTGAAAAACGAAGATTATACCACTGCTGCGGGCTTAAACCAGGTTGTGATGAGTCTTTTCATGCTGTTCGGAAATGGCCTTGGTATTTTTGTATACTGGACAATGGGAGTATACGGCGCAATTATGACTGATGCTCTTACCTTTATCATCAGTGCATTATTAATAAGATCCTGCCGTATCCCCGAAGAAGTCCGCCTGCCGAATGGCGGCCATAAACTTAAAGACTTGAATATCGCGCTTGTCTTCAAGGACTTTAATCTTGGAATGAAATATATTCTAAAGCACAGGTTGTTATCTGCTCTGCTTGTTGGTTTCTTCGTTTTCGGAGTGGTAAACGGCGGGTTTTCCATAATGCCAATTTTTATGCTGAAATATAAGCTGGAGCCGCACGCCTATGAGGAATATTCAGTCCTGCTTGGAATAACCTTTGGGATTGGCGTTCTGATTGGGAGCGTTGCCGCCTCTTTGCTTGCTCAAAAATTCAAACTTTATCAGCTGATCATTGCGGGATTATTGTTATCCGGGAGTTTCATCATTGCTGCCTCTTTTGCAGAAAGCACGTTCATTTTCCTTTCTCTATTATTTGCTGCAGCATTTGGCCTTCCTTTAGTGAACATTGCCATTGGCGGCTGGATGCCAAGCATTGTTGATCCGAAGATGATGGGAAGGGTACAGGGATGGATAAGCCCGCTGATGATGCTTTCCCAATCCTTAACACTCGGATTTATTGCTGTCAGCTTTCCTGGACTTCTCAAAGTGGAAATGCTTTATTGGATGGTAGGGGGCTGTTTAGCGCTTGTTGGTGTTTTTTACAGCCTTATGCTTCCAGGTTTGACGAAAAAGTCAGAAAAAAGAAGTGAAGCACATTCTTCGGAACAGACTGGTGCAGTATAATGTAATAAAAGACTAAAAGTCCCTATTTTAGGGGCTTTTTATTTGTGAAAAAACTTTTTAAATAAAATATGAACGTTTTCATCTCTTGAGCGTCTTATGAGTGAAATAAATAGGTAACAATGGGATGATAGGGAAGAGAGGAACAGAAGCTGATGGAGGAGAAAGACCTTATAATAAACGCCAAACGAGGAGATCAGCTCGCTTTTGCCATGCTTTTTAAAAATAACTATTCCTTTCTGGTTAAATACTTAATCAAAATCACCATGAATCCTGATGAAGCTGAAGAGCTTGCCCAGGAAACAATGGCCAAATGTGTTGAAAAAATTGGCCTCTTCAATGGCAAATCGAAATTTTCTTCCTGGCTGATTTCCATTGCGACCAATTTGTATATTGATCAGAAGCGAAAGTCGAAAAGAGAGAGTAAATGGAAAGCAGAGGAAGAAGTATCCCGACGCATGAAATGGCATCTTGAAAGCCGAAATGAAGAATGGAATGATGCCTTATCTGCATTGGGGAAATTAAAAGACGAGATAAGGATACCTATCGTTCTTAAACATTATTATGGCTACTCATATGAGGAAATAGGAGAAATGATGAAGATATCTTCAGGCACTGTCAAATCAAGAGTGCACAATGGAATCATGTCTGTAAGGGAGGAGTTGAAGCTTCATGGCGAACAGGAAAGTGCTGCAGCTCGAACACGATCATCAAGATGAAAATTATCTGGCTGCTGTAAAGAAGATAGAAGACGGATTGGAATCGCTGGAAGAAAATGTCCCGGTTTATACACCTGATCTGCAATTTTTTGAAAACTTAGTTGCGGAGCAAAAACAGTCGATGAAAAGGAATTTGATCAGGGACTTAGCTATTTTTACTGTAGCGGCTCTCCTCATTGTAACTTCTTTATTATTCATGCTGTATCAGGTTCCAGCTGTATTTTTTATTCTGCAGGGAATTGTTACTGTTTTTATTATGGCTTATAGTACAGTCAGCTTTGTTAAGCAGGTGAATGGCACATGAGCAGCGAAGAAATTTCCCTCCCTTTGCTGATTGCTGTGGGGATCATCTTAATTGCACAGAGTACCTTCCTATTCCTGGATGCAAGAAAGAATGGCCACAATTATTGGCTATGGGGAATTATCGGTTTAATTCAGGCGCCAATGCCGACGCTGTTTTACTTGATTTTCGTCAGAAAGATTTGGCAGAAAAAAGACTAATTGAGGGATGGAAGGATGAAAAAGTTAAAACAGATGCTGCTGCTTACAGCCACAGGAGGCCAGCTGCTTGGAATAGCCATGCTGTTCATCAATATTAAGGCAGCGATTATGTTTTATATCTTATATGCTTTAATGATTTTTGCGATATTTATTGTACTGATAGCTGAAAGAAAAAAAGAAAAAGAGGAGGAAGAGCAAAATGATTATCGTGACTACTGATGCGGTACCTGGGAAAGAGATTAAAGAAATTAAAGGTTTTGTAAGAGGGAGTACAGTACAGACAAAACATATAGGAAAAGATATTCTAGCAGGATTGAAAACAATTGTAGGTGGAGAAATTGGCGAATATACTGAAATGATGGATGAAGCAAGACAGAAGGCCATAGGCAGAATGGTTGAAGATGCAAAAGCAAAAGGGGCCAATGCAATCATTGGAATGCGTCTGCAGACATCAGCTGTTATGCAGAATGCTGCAGAGATCATTGCATACGGAACCGCAGCTATAATTGAAGAATAACAGGAGAAAAACCAGCTGACACTTTAGCTGGTTTTTTTATTTTGATAGATATGACTGGTTTCTTTTTGTGATAAATAGGGAAAGATTTGCAGGTGAATATTTGGCAGAAAATACTTGAAAGGAAACTAGTGAATTTTTTGTGATTTTAAAAGCAATTTACATTGAAATCCTTTACAATAGAGTGAAACTTCTTTTAAATAAGGCTTTTTTAGTTTTTTTAACTTAGTTTAATATACCGAGGAGCTCTGTTCCTTTCCTCGGAAAGCAAGTGCCCGCAGTGGAGATGAATGGGCTGAATTTATAGGCAAAATACAATCTATAAGAAAATAGCTTTAAAAACAACACTATGAAAATGACACTTGAATGTGGATTGGAGTTTATATGCTATATTACCGTACGTATGTAAAAGATGAATCATTGCCATGGGTTACCTTTGTTCATGGTGCAGGGGGCAGTTCTGCAATTTGGTACAAACAAATGAGAGAGTACAAAAAGCATTTCAATGTTCTGCTGGTAGATTTGCGGGGACATGGTCAATCTGGAAGAGGCACCTGGGAAGAAGGAGATCATTTTTCGGAAGTATCTCTGGAAATAGTTGAGGTGCTTGATCATCTTCAGATCACCGAGTCCCATTTTGTAGGTATCTCGCTGGGAACAATAGTGATCCAGACAATTGCGCAGGATCATCCGGAAAGAGTGGCTTCCATGATTTTGGGCGGAGCCATAACAGAATTGAACTGGCGTACAAGATTTTTAATAGCCATTGCCAATTTAACTAAGTATATGCTGCCGTATATGCTTCTTTATCAGCTTTTCGCCTGGATTATCATGCCAAAAAGAAATCATCTTGAATCAAGACATGCCTTCGTAAGACAGGCAGCAAAAATGTGCCAAAAGGAATTCATCAACTGGCTGTCCTTAACAAAGTCAGTCAATCCGTACCTTGGAAAAATCCAGTCAAGCATATCCCACATTCCTACCCTTTTCATTATGGGGCAGGAAGACCATTTGTTTATTAAGTCTGTAAAGATCATTGCCCAGAAAGCGAAAACAGCTACAGTCAAAGTCATTACAGGTGCAGGACATGTATGCAATATTGATAAGCCTGATGCCTTTAACCAGATAACCATCGATTTCATCAGGAGGCAGAAAAGAAGATTGGCATCATAAGAATAGCGGAAGCGTCTTGTCCACCCCCGACACCTCGAGGGGGGAGGCTGCTTGCGCTAGACAGTTCTCGAGGTTTTAAATTTTTTAAACGAGCAGATGACAGAAAATTTTTAAGAATAGGAAAAAGGCGGATTGACTTTTGGTGAGAGCGGTGATAATCTTACCAATATGGAAAAAAATGAAAAGGAGGGTTACAAAATGATCTTAATTCATCATCAACAAAAAACAACAGAAAAAAGAAAATTTGTAACCTCTTCTTTAAAGCATATAAAAATGTAAACAGGATCTGCCTGTACATTTTGAAGGAGCACAGGTTACATTTTGTGACGTGGGCTCTTTTGTCTATTTAAGACATATCGCATGCCGCGGTATGTCTTTTTTTGTCCGATAATACAAAAGTAGCAAAAGGAATTGCAGGTTCAGCCTGTTTCCATATATTTAAGCTTTTATAAGCGGCTGTTTCGGCAGCAATACAAAAAGGAGGGTAATTTTATGAATGCTTTCAGAATGAAAAGAAAGACAATTTTGCCGGAGGATCTGGATGGAGGCTAGTTATGGATTTGCGGCTGTTTATGTATGAAAGCTCGTGATTAATACTTGAGCTTCATGCGGGAAAGGGGAGAGAACGTTGTTTTCGATACTGGGAAAATTAAGCTGGTTTTTTAAAGAAAACTGGAAAAGGTACACAATTGCCATTACTCTGCTAATCATTGTCGGAATCCTTGATGTAATGCCTCCAAGGCTTGTAGGAATGGCAATTGATGATATTCATCTGGGTGAAATGAGCAGTGCTAAAATAATAGAGTACCTTGGTTTATTGGCTATTATCACAATTGTTTCCTATGGAATTACGTATATTTGGATGTATCAGCTCTTCGGAGGGGCATTTTTGGTAGAAAGAAAACTGCGTTCACAGTTTATGGGACACCTATTGAAAATGACCCCAACATTTTTTGAGAAAAACCGGACTGGTGATTTAATGGCCAGGGCTACAAATGATTTGAAAGCTATATCGGTTACAGCCGGATTTGGAGTATTGACACTGGTGGATTCCAGCGTATTTATGCTGACGATATTATTTACAATGGGATTTTTGGTTAGCTGGAAACTAACCTTTGCAGCAATATTGCCTCTGCCTATCATGGCTTATCTGATAAAGATTTACGGAAAGAAAATTCATACACGGTTTATGAGTGCACAGGATGCCTTCGGAGAACTCAATGACAGAGTTCTTGAATCCGTTTCGGGAGTCAGGGTAGTGCGGGCTTATGTGCAGGAAAGAGCGGATCAGCAGCGTTTCCATGAACTTACTGAAGATGTATACAACAAAAATATTGAAGTGGCCAAAATTGATTCTCTATTTGAGCCAACCATAAAAGTGATTGTGGGCTTAAGCTATCTTATAGGACTTGGTTACGGTGCTTATCTTGTTTTCCATCAAACCATCACCCTGGGCCAGCTCGTGTCATTTAATGTGTATTTGGGTATGCTGATTTGGCCGATGTTCGCTATCGGAGAATTAATTAATGTTATGCAAAGGGGAAATGCCTCCCTTGATCGGGTACAGGAAACATTGTCCGCTAAGCAGGATATAAAGAATCCTGAAACTCCGTCTATCGTTGAAACCCCTGCCAGTGTTACCTTTAGTGATGTTCATTTCCAATATCCTTCCTCAAAAATGGCTAATCTCAAAGGGATTAAGCTGCATATCAAGCGAGGGGAAACGCTGGGGGTTGTAGGGAAAACAGGAAGCGGGAAGACCACTTTCATAAAGCAGCTATTAAGAGAATACCCATCAGGCACCGGGATGCTTGCAATTGCAGATGTTCCAATTGAAGAGCAGGAGCTTGAAAGAACGAGGGGATGGATCGGTTACGTTCCACAGGATCATGTTCTTTTCTCCAGAACTGTCCGGGAAAACATCCTTTTTGGAAAAGAGGAAGCGACTGTAGCAGACATGCAAAAAGCAATTGATTTGGCAGCATTCCGCAAAGACCTTGAACTGTTGCCTGAAGGGCTTGAAACAATGGTCGGTGAAAAGGGAGTGGCCTTATCAGGAGGACAAAAACAGCGGATTTCCATTGCACGTGCACTAGTGAAGGATCCGGAAATTCTGATCCTTGATGACTCACTTTCAGCCGTTGATGCCAAAACGGAGAAAAAGATCATTGATAATATCCGGACTGAGCGCAAGGGTAAAACTACAATAATTACAACCCACAGGATGTCAGCCGTCCAGCACGCTGATCATATTATCGTCCTTGATGAAGGAGGAATTGCAGAAGAAGGCACTCATGAGAACTTAATGACTGCGGATGGATGGTACAAGGAACAATTTTTGAGGCAGCAAACTCAAGTCTCTGAGGAAGAGGAGGTGCTTTCATGACCACTGGGAAGCGTTTAATCCGGTACGCACTTCATTATAAAAAAACGATTATTGCTGCATTGCTTATGCTTACGATAGCTGTAGCGGCAGACCTGGCGGGGCCTTTCATAGCGAAGAAAATGATCGATGACCATATCCTTGGCATAGAATCAGTCTGGTATCAGACAGAGGGCGGAGAAGGTGCTGTAGAATATGATGGTCATTTTTATAAAAGAGAGAAAAACCTTGATCAGGGTGAGCAGAAAATAGATCAGGCCCGAATCTTGCAGGCAGGAAGCCAATTCGTCTTTATGAGCGGTGACATTGCTTTTGATGGAGAGCGAACCTATAAAGATGGCAAATTGCTTATTGAAAAAAGCGGCCAAACCGAAACATATGAAGGGAAGGCTTTGACTGGTGAAGAATTGATGCTTTTTTATTCACCTGAGATTCCTAAGATTGTTCAGCTTTTGGCCTTTTACTTTGGATTGCTGGTCATCGCTTCATTTTTTCAGTACGGCCAGCGGTTTTTTCTGCAAAAGTCGGCAAATAGGATCATTCAGCAAATGAGAGAGGATGTCTTTGGGCAGATTCAAAGACTGCCGATCAGTTACTTTGACAATCTGCCGGCAGGCAAGGTAGTTGCCCGTATAACTAATGATACAGAAGCCATACGTGAGCTTTATGTGACAGTACTGGCAACCTTTTTTACAAGTGCCATATATATCTCAGGTATTTATATCGCTTTATTTATTTTAGATGCCAAGCTTGCTGCATTCTGTTTAATCCTGCTCCCGATTTTATATGTATGGGCAATTGTGTACCGTAAGTTTGCATCGAAATACAATCATGTAATCCGTTCCAGGGTGAGTGATATTAATGGCATGGTGAACGAATCGATTCAGGGAATGAATATCATCCAGGCGTTTGGCCGCGAAAAAGATACACAAAAGGATTTTGAAAAGCTGAATATAGAGCATTTTACCTTCCAGAATAAACTTTTGAGCCTGAATTCACTGACCTCACATAATTTGGTGGCAGTGCTGAGAAACGTGGTCTTTGTTGCATTTATTTGGTATTTCGGGGGAGAATCGCTAAATGTATCATCTGTCATTTCACTCGGAATGCTTTATGCATTTGTAGACTACATTAACCGCCTGTTTCAGCCGGTGCAGGGTATTGTTAATCAATTGGCCAATCTGGAGCAGGCACTTGTTGCCGGTGAAAGAGTCTTCAAATTGCTTGATGAAAAGGGCATTGATATTAGTGATAATAAAATATCCCGCTATAAAGGGGATGTGACATTCGAACATGTGCACTTTGGCTATAAAGAGAAGGAATATGTGCTGAAGGATCTAAATTTTGAAGCAAAGCACGGAGAGACAGTTGCGCTGGTAGGCCATACCGGATCAGGGAAAAGTTCAATCATGAATCTTCTCTTCCGTTTTTATGATTGCCAGGAAGGAAAAATTATGATCGACGGAAGTGATATAAAACAAATTCCAAGGCAGGAGCTCCGCAAACATATGGGCATCGTCCTGCAGGATCCTTTTTTGTTTACAGGGACCATTGCTTCCAATGTCAGTCTTGATGATCCCGAAATAACGCGTGACAAAGTGGAGAAAGCTCTGAAGGATGTTGGTGCAGATAAGATTTTTCAGCATCTTGAAAAAGGTTTCGATGAGCCGGTTATTGAGAAAGGAAGCACGCTCTCCAGCGGGCAGAGGCAGCTCATTTCCTTTGCGCGTGCCCTTGCCTTTGACCCGGCTATCCTGATACTCGATGAAGCAACATCAAGCATCGATACTGAGACAGAATTGATTATCCAGGAAGCCATGGATGTGCTGAAAAGAGGGAGAACCACTTTTATTATCGCCCATCGTCTGTCGACGATCCGAAATGCTGATCAAATCCTCGTTCTGGATAGAGGCAGAATAGTTGAAAAAGGCAACCATGTTGAATTAATGGAGAAAAAGGGTAAATATTACCAAATGTATCAGCTCCAGCAAGGATCAACACTTGCAGGATAGCAGGGAAGCGCCGGAAGGCGCTTTCTTCTTTAGGTTTTTAGGTTTCTTTACATTGATATGATGAGCATATCCGAGGAAAATTAAATTCATCCTTGAAATCTTTTGTTTTATCCGCGAATCGCATCCCCAATAATTTACACAAACATTTTGTTCAATAAAATTTCACTTTTCGGACACAAAATAGTACTGCGCAAAGAATTTCTGATCAGTCAATTCATGGTACTTTGATATTATCTTAAACATATCTGGGGGAGATTCATATGGAGGAATTTTCTATTACTTTGGTGATAGCAAGCATTATGGTACTTGGATACTTCATAGGATATACTATTGTGAAAGCATAGCTGCCGGCTTTACCGCCGGCAGTTTTTTAATTCCAATTTTTATCATTAAAGTTTGGAAATAAGGGAAAAGAATAAATATGAATCATAGTGTTAATTTAAGGAGGTATGAAATTTGGCTGATTTCAGAATTGAAAAGGATACACTTGGAGAAGTAAAGGTGCCTGCGGATAAATATTGGGGAGCCCAAACGCAGCGGAGCAAGGATAATTTTAAAATCGGCATTGAAAAAATGCCGATGGAAGTAATTTATGCTTTTGCAAAGGTAAAGCGTTCAGCTGCAGTGGTCAACAATAAACTTGGGAAACTGTCTGATGACAAAAAGGATGCCATCACAAGGGCCTGTGATGAAATTCTTGATCATAAGTTTGACAATCATTTTCCGCTGGCTGTCTGGCAGACAGGGAGTGGCACACAATCAAATATGAATGTAAATGAGGTTGTGGCGAAAAAAGCAAACGAATTCCTGGAAAAGAAGGGTCAGCAAGAAATTAAAGTTCATCCAAATGATGATGTCAATATGTCTCAAAGCTCGAATGATACATTTCCGACTGCCATGCATATCGCGGGCTATACCGAGATGGAAGAAAAACTGCTTCCATCATTAAAGGATTTAATAAACACAGTCAAATTGAAAGAGGGGGCCTTTAATACAATCGTGAAAATAGGCAGGACCCATTTACAGGATGCAACTCCCCTTACATTGGGCCAGGAGATCAGCGGCTGGCGTGCAATGCTTGAAAAGAACGAAAAAATGCTGACGGATGCAAAGCAGTACCTGCTTGACTTAGCCATTGGCGGTACAGCAGTGGGTACAGGCATTAATGCAGATAAGTCATTTGGATCTGAAATGGCAAACGAAATATCCAGACTTACAGGCTATTCATTCAGATCTTCTGAGAATAAATTTCAGGCCCTGACCAGCCATAATGAAATTGTCCATGTTCATGGCACATTGAAGGGGCTTGCGGCAGATTTAATGAAAATCGCGAATGATGTCCGCTGGCTCGCGAGCGGGCCGCGCAGCGGAATTGGGGAATTGTCGATACCAGCAAATGAACCTGGCAGTTCAATCATGCCTGGCAAAGTAAATCCGACACAGAGTGAAGCCCTTACGATGGTGGTTTGCCAGGTCTTTGGAAATGATGCCTCGATTGGATTTGCTGCCAGTCAGGGGAATTTCGAATTGAATGTGTTCAAGCCTGTTATTATCTATAATCTTCTTCAAAGCATCAGAATTCTTGCAGATGGAATGGCCTCTTTCAATGAAAATTGCATGATGGGACTGGAAGCTAATAAAGAAGTGATTAATGGCCATGTTGAGAGGTCGCTAATGCTTGTAACGGCACTTAATCCGCATATCGGCTATGAAAAAGCAGCGGAAATAGCAAAACTCGCATTCAGTGAGAATTCAACATTGAAAGAAGCAGCATTAAAAACAGGCTATATTACTGAAGAACAATATGAGAATTGGGTTGTACCCGAAAAAATGATCTAAATATTAAATGGCCCTCCTTTCAGAAAGGAGGGCCAAAGCCAATTTATTCAATTGTTATCTTGCTTTATTATAAAGAACCGCCGCCAAGCTGTTGTTCAGCCATTTGTACAAGGCGTTTTGTGATTTCTCCGCCAACAGATCCGTTAGCGCGAGAAGTTGTTTCTGCACCAAGGTTTACACCAAATTCAGTAGCGATTTCGTACTTCATTTGATCAAGTGCTTGTGCTACTCCTGGTACTAGTAATTGGTTTGAGGAATTGCTTCTGCTAGATGATTGGTTGTTCATGTGATTTCCTCCTCGAAATATAAGTGTTGGTTTTTTGGTTGGGTTAGCTGGAATTGCACCAGCGCAAGGATTATGTCCTGCTCCACTGCCTGGCGTAACCCATCGTTTATTTTGCTGGTGCTTGATGCCGCTTTGTTACTCTCTATTATGTTTGATTTATAAAAGTTTATTCTTTTAGCAAATCGGGAATTTTTTCCTGAAAAGACTTTCTGATTAGGAGTTTTACATAACGAAGCTTAAAAAAACAAACCATATTAAATATCAGCTAAGTTAACGAAAGTGAGAGGATTGGAAATGGCGATATGCCCTGTCTGCAACGGGTTTGAGAAACTGGACGCAACCTGCAGCTCCTGTGGAAGCAGTATGGAGGACAGTGGAAGAGTAATGGATTTTTACGATGATTACAGTGCCTATATGCCAATCGACCAGATGAAAATGGAAGATGGCTATCCCCAGGATTATCAAAGGGAAGAATGTCCGCATTTGCTCAAGTGTCCATCATGCGGTCAGGATTCAGTAAAGTTTATAAAAGAATAGAATGGAAAAGAAAAGCTGAGCCGCAATTAGACAAGTTTGTGACCTCGAAGGGGCAGGCGCTGGAGCCAGGCAGTATTAAAAAACCCCGTCATCGACGGGGCTTCAATATTATTCTTTTTCAGAGCGAATTCTTCTTTCGGAGTTTGCATCAAAGAAATGCGCTTTATTCATATCGAAAGCAAGCTCAAGGTTTTGGCCTGGCTTAATATCTGTGCGGGAATCCACGCGTGCAACAAAATCCTGTCCTTCGATGCTTGAGTAAATCATTGTTTCAGCACCAGTCAGTTCTGAAACGTCAATGCGGGCATTGATTTTAGAACCGGCAGAAGCATCAATAAATACTGGCTCATCATGAATGTCTTCTGGGCGAATGCCAAGGACAATGTCTTTGCCAGTATAACCTTGATCACGAAGAACCTTCATTTTACCCTCTGGGACGGCAATCTGGGTTTTGCCAATGACAAACTTTCCGTCTTCAAGCCTTCCGTTAAAGAAGTTCATGGCAGGTGAACCAATAAATCCGCCTACAAATACGTTTTCAGGCTTCTCATAAACTTCTTTCGGTGCGCCAACCTGCTGGATTACTCCATCTTTCATAACAACCAGGCGGGTAGCCATTGTCATGGCCTCTGTCTGGTCATGGGTTACATAGATGGTTGTAGTTTGAAGACGCTGATGAAGTTTGGCAATTTCTGCACGCATTTGAACACGCAGCTTTGCATCAAGATTTGATAAAGGTTCGTCCATCAGGAATACCTTTGCATCACGGACAATCGCACGGCCCAAGGCTACACGCTGCCGCTGACCGCCTGACAGTGCTTTAGGTTTGCGGTCAAGATAAGGCTCCAGACCAAGAATTTTAGCAGCTTCCTTTACACGGCGGTCGATTTCGTCTTTGGGAAATTTACGAAGCTTAAGGCCGAAAGCCATGTTATCATACACAGACATATGCGGATAAAGTGCATAGTTCTGGAAAACCATTGCAATATCACGATCTTTTGGAGGGACATCGTTGACACGCTTTTCATCGATATAGAAGTCGCCTTTTGAAATTTCCTCAAGGCCTGCAATCATACGGAGAGTTGTTGATTTACCGCAGCCGGAAGGACCGACAAATACGATAAATTCTTTATCCTGTATATGAAGGTTAAAATCCTCTACTGCCGTTACTTTATTGTCATAAACTTTATAAATATTATCGAGTTTTAATTCTGCCATCAGGGTAACCTCCCAATATTCTTTTCTTAATAACAGTTTAATGGATATTTGGGTTTTCCCATATGGCCAAACTGCACAAAAAAGCTGAAAGCGTTTTTATGCAATGTGCTCAATCATTTCTGTTCAACAAGCAAACAAGCTAAATAAACAGTCAGGGCACTGTTGAAATCTTTTAATTGAATGCCGGTTTTATCTGTGAATTTATCCAGCCTGTATTGCAGCGTATTGCGGTGGACATACAATTTTTTCGCAGTTAATGAAACGTTGGAGCTATTCTGTAAAAAAATTTTTATGGTGTGCAGAAGTTCTGGGTCTTCTTGGAGTAAAGAAAGGCGTGAAAGCAGGCTGTTTTTTAAAGTTGCATCCAGACTTCCGGTGACAAGAGATGGAAACAGCGTTTCGTATTTCAGCACCTTTTCGGCTGGAAGCAAAGAGGAGGCTTGCTCAAAAAAACGCTGTTCTTCTTTAAAATAATTGCGCAAATGTGCATCCAGCCTGTTCGGAATGCCGATGTAAAAGGCTGTTTTTACAAAAAAATCGCTTTCAAAAGCATTGGAAATAGCAATGAATTCTTCTTCGGCAAGAGGGGCGTTAGCTTCCTCAACAATGACTCCTCCAGCTGGCCCGTTCCATAAAATCATAATGTCCTTTTCAAAAAAACCTTTAAAAGCAGCTTCCATATCCTCGCGTATCCAATCTCCTTCAGACATCTTAAATTGAATAAGCCTGTACGGAACATCTTTTGCTAATGATGGAAATTCTCCATTGGAAAATAGGTATTGAAACCAGGCCTGAGAAGCGGGAGCATGGTGTATGGAGCAGTCATGGAATTCAAATAAAGTTTTTAAGAGCATCAGACCGTCTGAAGATACCTCTTGAGATGGGATGCCAAGCCATTGACCTGAATCTTCATGATGAAGCCAGTACATATCAGAGTAAAAGCTAAAATCAGGTTTTTCATTTTCAAGCAGAGAGCCCGGATATTGGTCATGTAATTTTTTTAACATATCATTACCCTTTAGTTTGATAAATTTTTGTGTTTCTTATATTATAGCAGTTATAATTTAATTGAAAAAATTAACTTAATCTGTGATTGTTTCTATAAAGTAAATTGAGAGTGTAAGGGGGGAGACTCATGGAATATACACCGGAAATGAAAAACCGCTTGAAGAGGCTGGAAGGGCAGGTGCGGGGTGTTATCCGAATGATGGAAGAAGAAAAACACTGCAAGGATGTTGTAACACAATTATCTGCTGTCCGTTCTGCAGTTGACCGTGCAATGGGATATATTGTAGCTAAAAATCTGGAGACATGTATTCGGGAAGCTGCTGACGAAGGCAAAAATGCGGAGATTGCAATCCAGGAAGCAGTGAATATGATTGTAAAAAGCAGATGATTAGAAAAGCTTCAGGTGCCCGCTTATCGGCGCCTGGAGCTAGACAGTTGTCTAATTCAAAATTATTACAGTTTAATCTTTATAAGAGGCACCTGAATTAAGGTGCCTCTTAATATTATTCTGCTTCATCTGGAGGTTCTTCCTCATGCAGTTCCCTAGCCTGTTCAATATTAACATTATCACCGCGTCCATGAACGGAGCCTCCAGAAAGACCTTCGTTTATGATTCTGTCTATATCCATATAAGCTTTGTCCCTGCCTTCATAGTTCACGTCCTCTGAGACCTGGCGTTTCTTATCCATGTTTGAATCGCTCCTTTAAATGAAATATCCTGGCGGGATTATTTTTCCAAAAGAACCTTAGGGTCATGCATGGATCCTCTAACTTTTTTCTCATTCATACACATGAAATAACATTAATTCATGGATTTGGGATTTCAGGACATCCTCCTGACCAGCAGGGTCTCCGGATGTCCATTCAATTTTACCGTCAGGATGATAGATGCCAGTCATTTTTTGCTTTTTAAAGTAAAAAGAAAATGTCCATCCCGGCAATTGTTTATTTTCATATAAAGGTTTGAACTGAAAGTGTGTCAGCATTAGGATTCCTCCAGATGTTGTAATATCCCGTTTAATGTTCCTGAAAAGGGGAATGGAATAGATGTAGAAACATTTTAACATTAAAAGGAGGCAAAGATGATGAAAAGAAACAATAAATTTATGATGTCAGCCATGGCACTTGGAGCAGCTTATTTAATGAGAAACACGGAGGCACGCCAAAAGCTTAAAGACCAGTTTAAGTCATTCGCCGGAAGTGCCTCTAAAAAAGATAAAATGAAGACAGCGAAAAGCCCTGTAACGACTTATTAATTCCTTTTGCGGTTTTGGATGGAACTTGTAAAAAATCGCATAAAAATAGCCGTGCACACTATGGTGTACGGCTATTTTTATTGGTGTGAGAGAAGCCCGCCAGCGAGAAAAATAAGCGGGTCAGTTCTTCAATTCTTTTTTCTTCTATCCAAACTTCATCAAAACTCATGGGTTTGGAATTTATTTCATAAATCACATAAGTGCCCTGGTCAGATAATCCTGCATCAATAGAGTATTCCCCATAAAAACCTTTCATCTTCTCAAGGAGCTTTCCTGCCTCAGCTGCTGCAGTATGAATAAACTCATCATGTTCTTTCGTACGGACACTTTCATATGGAATCATTTCCCCGCCATTCGGTATGTGTGTTGTAATATCCTGTTTCTTAGACTGCCTGATGCCAATCCCTGTAACAGAATAGTTGCCTTCTCTGAAATGGGCCAGAATTCTAAAATCAAATCGCTTGCCTTCCTTTAAGGCAGGGCTGATCGCTTTTTGTGCTAAATAAGATTTATTCGTCAGAAGAATACCCCATTGGTTCCAGAAATTTTCATAATCAGTGAAACTGAATGAATTGTGCAGGCCGTTCAATCGTATTCCATTTCCCAGCTGGCTTAAATGGTAAATCCCTTTGCCCTTGGACCCGTTTGCGGGCTTTAAGTAGATATTATTATATTTGCGGATAAAATCCTTAAGCTCTTTTGGACTGGAGACAAGAATGGTTGCAGGAATATACTCCTGCAACGGGGGATGGTCCTTAAATAGCTGGAAAACTTCCAATTTGTCCAGAAAACCCGGGTTGAAAAATGGAATATTATGCTCCTTAAAAAAACGGCTCGCTTTATGAAAGGCTTCAGTTTTTTCAATTTTCCGGAAAGGCACCCTGTTGTAGACAAGATGCGGAAGAGGGCATTTTGCCTCAATCCATTTATCCTGCTGGGGAAAATAAATATAGCCATTCACTGAATTCTCCCTCAGGTCGTCTGCCGTAAATACATAGGAAACCCCATTTTGCTGAAGTAAGTTTTTCTGCAGTGACTTAAATAAAGGGCCATTGCCTGCGATAGACTGGTCCTTTCCTTTTCCGGTCAGAATGCCTATCACCGGTCCTGCATTATCGTTTTGCATTGACAATGAAAAGGAAATCGAATTTAGTTCCGCCTTCGGCCCAATGGTGCTTAGAGGATGAGGATCCCTTCCCAGTGTACAGCTGGTGCTGCTGAACCATTTCCTGCTGGCCCAGTTATAATAAATCCTCATCTGATTATTTCCTGGGGTTTCATAATGGATGCTTCGGCAAGGAAGACTGCAAATGCAAGCGAAAGCTTGCGGGTAAGAAAGTCGAACTCCCGGAGCTGAGGGTGTTTAAATATAGATCTGCCAGGCTTCGAGTTTGCTTCGAAAAGCCACACATGGCCATTTCGGTCCAAGCCAAAGTCAAAGCCGATTTCACCAATGATTCCTTCCATGTTCCGTTCCAGGGCTTTGCTGATTTTTAATGCCGCCTTACTCAACTTTTCCACTGCTTCTGCTTTTTCAGCATCGGATTCAAACAATTCTTCCAGGGTTTTGATTTCACCGCCGCTTTTAACATGGGTTGTAACACTGCCGGGCCCCGCCATTTTTGCAGCTGAAGCTGTTACATTCCATTCCCCATTTTCATCTTTATTCGTATGAATCCTGAAATCAATTGTCCTCTGTTCATGGCGGAGCAAGCGGATTCCCTGCTGAACAAGCATCCGGCTTAAACTCCGTCCTGCAAAAATATTCCCCATCAGGTTTTCCAGACTGTTAAACTTTCTCAAACGGTTTTCATCCCGAACTCTATATCGGCAATAATAATGCCCATCCTTTTTATCATAAATAATTTGATGAATCCCAAGCCCCAGGCTTCCATTAATCGGTTTTAGGAAAACATGCCCATAATCAGCGAGCATTCTTTCTATGACAGAAAATGAAGAAAAAGGGTGGGTTTCTGGCAGGTAGTGACTAATATCATCATCGTTCTGCAGTCTTTCATAAACATCCAATTTATTAAAGAAACCAGGATTATACCAGGGAATTAAATAGTCTTTCTGCAGGCGGTCCCGTACTTCTTTAAGTTCGTTCCTTCTTTCGCTTTTTCTATTGGGAAGCCGATCATATACAACATTCGGAAAAGGCACTTCAAACGTTTCCCATCCTTCCTCATGATAAAAAAGCCCCCTGATTGTTCCTTGTTCCCAGTTGATATGCTGGTCACCGAACAAATACGGAATTGCTCCAACCGTTTTTTTGACAGAAAGCAATTTGGCAAAAAACAGAGTCCGATCCCCGACTGGTCTTAAAGGAAAAGAGGTAAATCCTGATGTGAAGATTCCTACAAGGGGGCCGAGGTACAGTGTCCCCTTATTGGCAAAGGCATGCAAAGGAATTTTGAGATCAGGGAAATGCAGCGCATCTGCCATATCTTTACTTATAATGATGGAGTTTTTCTTTGTTTTCTGAAGTAAGAAAACGGCATCTGTCGAATGTGTGCCAAAAGCCAGTTTCGTCAAATGAGTATGAAGGTTAAGCTCATTAGGAATATAAACTGTTTTGGAGGCAGAATTGGAAATTTCAATTTGATATTGTTTTCTCATGATTCGTTCTCCTTTCCAATTCCTTATCGGCTGCCAGGAACTTAGCATAGTGAAGGGGAGCAGTATATAATTCTTCCTTCTTTTCAGGCTGGCTGTTCAGGATGGTTTTTCTGCCTGGTTTTGAGTTAATATCCAAAATCCAAATGGAGCCGTTGTTTTCCACTCCAATATCAATTCCCATTTCAAATAGCGGAGGAAGCTTTCGTTCAAGCGCAACGGGGAGTGTATCGATAATGTCATAAAGCTCATCGCAAAGAAAACTCCTCAATGAAGATGGGTATTCAGTAATCCAGTCCTCGAAAGAAATATTGCTGCCGCCCGTGCTTAAATTGGACACGATGCCGCCATTTCTGCCTGCCCGAATGCCCCGGCCCAGCTCCCTCCAGGTGCCATTCCTGTCCTTTTGAAGCAAAATCCTTATATCAAAGGGCTTTTCTTCCTTGCTCGATAGATTCACATATGGCTGGAAGAGGTACCGCCGTTTTGCGGTCAGGTTATTAAGCCAGCCTGCTGCTTTTTCAGCGCTTTCAAAGCTGTGGGAAACCTGAGCATTTTTTTTATCAGTTTTAACAAGAATGTTTTTGCCAGTTTTCTCAATATAATAGATTCCGTGCCCCTGTGAACCGCTAGCTGGTTTTAAGATGAGGGGATGATCAGGCAGGAGGCTGTCTAAGAACCGGTCAGCGTCAGTATAGGGTTCTGTTTTTAGCAAATAGGGTGAAATATTTGTGCAGGAGAGGATTTCATACAATTCAAGCTTATTAGGCAAGCCGTAGCCAAGGAATTGGATGTCATTTCTTGCCTTGAGCCAATTTACGATGGACATGCATTGTTTTGAGTGGGAATCATTTCCGTAAAAACAGCGATCATAAAGGATTTCGGGCGCTGTAAATTCTGCTGGCTCCCATCCGCCTGAAGCAGGGTTATAGAAATCACCTGTAATTCTTTCTGTAATAGGATTGATCTCTGAAGGCACAAACCGGAAGCAGTTAATGTTATATTCATTAGCTCTTCTGGCCAACTCCATAAAATATGGCTGTTCACTCCGTTTGTTCAATGTCATGATTCCGAATGAAAGCATGCTGTAATCCTCCTTTATGGATGAATGATAAAGCCGTTGCATATTCGATCAGTGCCTTGGCTGAGGGTCTTACTCTTTTTTCTTTGTCTTCGAAATTTTTGGAGGGCTTAGAATTCACTTCGATGATCCATAGTTTTCCATTTGTATCTAAACCAATATCAATTCCGAGTTCTCCGACAAACCCTTCGCATTTCTGGCTGATGATCGTTGCTGTTTCAACTGCAAGCTCCTTCAATAAGGCCAGCTGCTGAACCGCTGTTTTCTGATCAGACAGCATCGAGAAAATTCTTAGAGGTTTCATGATTTCCCCGCCTCTGGCAATGTTTGAAACAAATTGCTGCTCAGCAGAAATCCTAGCGACTGCAGAAGTGGCTTTCCAGATATCCTGAAAATTTTTGTGGCAGAGCACACGGAAATCAAGTTGCCTGTTTTTAAAGGTTTGCAGAGGGATGGCCTGCTGTGCCAGAAAAATGGTTTTCTTTTGGTATTGCTGGAACCACTGTACAAAGCGGGTATAATTTTTGAAAGTGATTGTATTCTCCCTGCCGTTTCCGGTCGATAGTTCTGCCATTATTTCTTCGCCGTTTAAACTCAGCCTGATAATATTCCGGCCCTGGCTGCCGTGAATGGGCTTTAGGAATAATAGTCTGTGTCTGGCCAGCATATCTATAATGGTTTGTTCATCTCCTATGGCCGTATCAGGCAGATATGGCTGCATATGATCCTCAGAAAAGAGCAGGTTATGAACTTCCTTTTTTGATAGAAAACGGTCATTAAACACTGGGATATTAAATTTTATAAGGTTGTTTTTAAATGATTGAAAAGCGGTACTTGCTTCAAGCATTCGGGAGTGAATCCGGTTATAGATTACACTCGGCAAAGGAACCGGATGTTTTATCCATTTTCTATCCTGAAGGCAGTATCCTTGCAGACTGCCTTTAATAAAATCCCTAAAGTGAAACACATAAAAATATCCCCCCATATTTGAAACAACTTCATGCAATTCTTCGCAAAATGAATGAATAGAGCGAAAGTCAGGCTCTTCGCCATTATCATTGAAATCTGTCATCAGCCCTATAATCGGTCCGGCAGTAATAGTAAGGTCCTTTCGGGAGTAACTGGCAACAAAATGGAGATCTTCAATTGGCAAGCAGCATTCCTGTAGAAGCGGCTCACTGAAACCAAGCTCATCTTTCGTAATGTTTGCTCCTTCAATGGTTATCTGAATGGTGTGCTTGCCGATTTGCAGCAAATGGGGCATTTGCAAATCAATATTCCAGTAATGCACGAGAGAGTGGCTAATTTGAATGCGAAATTGATTTTCCTGAAACATTTTTACCGGAACAATCGTAATAGGCAATAAAGAAACTGACATGATCATTCCTCATTTGTTAATCTTTATTTGAGCCTTTTCTAAAAATCCGCATGCTGTATACAAATTGATTGCTGATTTTAACCTGCGGCAGGAAGTGCAAAACTCCCATTGATGAAGTTTTCACTGTATAATGAAAAAATAGGCAAAAGCTGATGCCATATCGTATGTTCTGGGCAATAAAATGGTGCGTCTAGAGAGGCGCTTGTAACTTAAGGAAGGTAGAGATGAGTATGGAAATTGCAATGACAATAATTTTAATGATGTTAATTGGGGCTCTCATTGGCGGGTTTACTAATTACCTGGCTATTAAAATGCTCTTTAAACCTTATAAAGCCGTTTACATAGGTAAATGGAAGGTTCCATTTACCCCGGGTCTGATTCCTAAACGAAGGGATGAAATGGCTGATCAGATGGGCAAGCTTGTTGTTAATCATCTTTTGACACCAGAAAGCATCAAGAAAAAGTTCATCAATGCTCAATTTCGGAGTGATATGACTGGGCTGGTTCAAAAAGAGCTTGAGACTATCCTGCTGTCGGAAAAATCAGCAGAGGACATACTTGAAGCGTTTGGAATCGCGGATGGGCAAGCGAAAGCAGAAAACCGCATTAACTTATTAATTGAGCAGAAATATGAAAAAATCATTAGTGAATATCGGAGCCGGCCCCTTAAAGATGTTATTCCTCAGGCTCTTTTAGATAAAATGGATGAAAAAATCCCGGCAATCAGTTCAACGATCCTTCA
This sequence comes from Cytobacillus sp. BC1816, assembly GCF_051353635.1. NCBI lineage: Bacteria > Bacillati > Bacillota > Bacilli > Caryophanales > Bacillaceae > Cytobacillus > Cytobacillus sp. BC1816. Next base: position 1,277,956 of record NZ_CP195611.1, read on the forward strand.
AAAAGGGATTGATTATTTTTCCAGCATTGAAGGGAAATTAAGAATACAAAGAATGGCAGATGATTTTGTCCGTGAACGCAGCGGCATGCTGAGCAACATGCTGCAGATGTTCATGGGGAACATCAATATTGCAGATAAAATTCAGCCGGAAATCATAAAGTTTTTAAGTAATGAGGGAACATCCGATCTGATTACTGCTCTTTTACAAAGAGAGTGGGATAAAGTTCTTGAAATGGACACTGCAGTTATTGAAGAGCAGCTTGAAAAAGAACAGATTCTTTCAGTATTAAAGAATATTGCCCATAAGGTCATTAATCTGGAGAATTTATTTAAAACGCCTATTTCATCTTTTATGGCCCCTTATAGGACAGTATTAATAGATGAAGTGGCTCCTAAAAGTGTTCAAATGCTTTCTGATTGGCTTTCAGAAAAAACTGAAATGTTCATGGAAAGACTTCGTCTCGCCGAAATTGTCCGTGAACAGGTCAGCAATTTTTCGGTGGAACGACTGGAAGAAATGGTCTTTTCCATAATAAAAAGCGAGTTAAAAATGATTACTAATTTAGGGGTCCTCCTTGGGGGGATTATCGGGCTCATTCAAGGATTCATAGCCATATTGATTAATTAAGGGCATCGCCTCGCGTTTACTGTCATAGTTTGTTATAGTGTAGTGGATGTTCAAAATGGGGAAGATGAATTTTCCTTACTGAACGAGAATTGGAAGGAGTGTTTTTTTATGGCAGTAAATTTATATGATTCAGCCTATGAATTAGAAAAAGCGGTGCGGGAAAGCGATGAATATAAGGCTCTAAAACAAGCATACGATGATGTAAATGCAGATCCGTCTGCCAAAGCAATGTTTGATAACTTCCGCAAAATCCAGATGGAACTTCAGCAAAAACAAATGATGGGCCAGGATATTACACAGGAAGAAGTAGAGCAGGCACAAAAGACAGTCGCACTTGTACAGCAGCACGCCCAAATCTCAAAGCTTATGGAAGCAGAACAGCGCATGAGCATGATGATTGCAGAAATGAACAAAATCATCATGAAGCCTCTTGAAGAGCTTTATGGTGCAGTTGAATAAATCAGTATTGGAATACTCCCGGAATTGATTTCGGGGGTTTTTTTTATAAGAATAAGCATCTTCCTATATTAAACTGAACGAGGTTTGGGTACCTTTATGATAGATATTGATTTAAAGGAAGGGGCAGTAAATTGAAAAAAGCTATTTTTCTGGACCGGGACGGCGTTTTGAACGAGGTTTTATCAGATAGGGTGAAATTCGTTAACAAGCCTGAGCAGTTATATTTACTTGAAGGAGCAGCAGAAGCTGTGGCAGAGCTGACCCAAGCTGGATATGAAATTTTTGTTGTGACCAATCAGGGCGGCGTGGGACTCGGTTTTTTGAAAGAAAGAGAGCTAAGGAGAATCCATGAAAGGCTGCAGGAGCTTGTTGCAGAAAAAGGCGGTCATATTAAAGAGGTGGCCTATTGCCCTCATAAACCGAAAGCAGGGTGCGAATGCCGCAAGCCAAATGTAGGCATGCTGGTGGAATTGGCGGAAAGGCACCATCTTGATCTGGCTAAGAGCATTATGGTAGGTGATCACGAGCGGGACATTGAGGCAGGCAAGAAGGCTGGCTGTAAAACTGTTTTCATCGGCTCTGATCCAACTAGTGCAGATATCCAGGCCTCTTCACTTTTTGAGGCAGTGGAAGATATTTTGCAAATGCTTAAATAGAGGAGTAGTAAAAAAACCGCTTCCAGGATTGTCTGGAAGCGGCATTTTATTTTACTATGATTGCGTGGAAGGACTAGCGTGCTCCGCCAAGCTGCTGCTCAGCCATTTGCACCAGGCGCTTTGTGATTTCTCCGCCTACTGATCCATTTGCTCTTGAAGATGTTTCCGGACCAAGGTTCACACCGAATTCTGTTGCGATTTCATACTTCATTTGATCAATTGCCTGGCTGACTCCTGATACTAAAAGCTGATTAGAATTGCTGTTTCTTGCCATGTAAATCATCTCCTTTGGTGTAGTTTTCTTGATTGTTACACTCATAGCTTTAGGAGAGAAAATAAGATTTATTCATAGGTGTATATGGTAAATTAAGGTAATTTTCGACTGACTCTAATGTGTATTTAACTTGAAATCAGCTATGCGCATATAATTTGGGCATTAGCGCACAGAAAAAACCTTATCCGCACATAAATTTCCTCCATCCGCACATGAATTTCTAAAGTTCGCCATTGTAAAGCTGCAGAAAACCGAATAGCCATGAAATATAGGCACTTGCCAGCACTGCTCCTATAAAAAAGGCGAAATATGCCCAATCCTTCCAGGAAACAGAGATTTTTTGATAGAAATCCCGGTTTCTATCTCCGGTGAACCCTTTTGATTCCATTGCCATTGCTGTCCTCTCTGCTTTACGGATCGCTCCGGCAAGGAGAGGAACTGAATACCTCTTAAGTTCTGCGATTTTTTCAGAAAGTGTCCGGGCTTTGGGGATTCCCCTGATCCGGTGGGCGCTTCTGATAATCTCAAATTCATCTTTCATTAATGGCAGAAACCGATAGCCTGCCATGATTCCATATGCAAGCTTTGGAGAGAGCCGGCATTGCTGCATAAGACTGAGCAGGAATTCTGTCGGCTTTGTGGTTAAAATGAACAGAAGGGACAGCGAGGTAAAACTTAAAACCCTCATGCCAAGAGATAGGGCACGCTGAAAGCCCTCCTCAGTCAATGTGAAGATTCCCCATGTCCATAGGATGGTCTCTCCTTCAATAGTCTTTGAAAAAATCAGAGCTGACCAAATATATATTATAGCCATGAAGATAAACGGCGAGAAAAGTAAAATCCATCTTTTGAATGAAACCTTACCAAAAATAAAGGTGGCCCCTGCAGTCACCACTAAGGTCAGAAAAGGAGTAACCGGGTCAAAGAAAAGGGACAAAATCAATACACAGACAATCACAGTCAGAGCTTTTATGCTTGGGTTAAATTCATGTAAGAGCAAACTTGTTCCTCCCATCCATGGCATCAAGTTTGTTCCTGAGTTTTTCTGTGTAAGGAACCTTTAGAGAAGCCATTTTCATAATCTCATGTTCCTTCCATAATGAATCAGGCAATCCCTCGTAAATCTTCTCTCCTTCTGAAAGGACAATCACTTTATCGGCATAGGAATGCAGGATTTCCATGTCATGAGTGATCATTACCACGGAGCCTCCGCTATGGATCTTTGTTTCCAAAAGCGCCATAAGCTCCGCCGAGGTCCTGGCATCCTGTCCAAATGTTGGTTCATCAAGGAGCAGCATATCCTGTTCATTCACCAGCATCGATGCAACACTTAGCCGCCGCTTTTGTCCCTGACTTAAGGAAAAAGGATGCATGTCAGCGTGCTGGAGCAAGTTCACTTGATGCAGAACATCTTCAACCATTTTTTGTATTTCGGCATCTGTCATTCGCTGTATTCTCAGACTGAAGGCGATTTCCTCATAAACAGAATCTGCAATAAATTGGTGTTCGGGATTCTGAAAAACGTATCCTAATTTTAGTCTTAACTCCTGCTCCTTCCATTGGGAAAGGGAGCGATCATAAAAAAGGATGTTGCCTTTGGATGGAGCATATAATCCTGTCAGCAGTCTGGAAAGCGTTGTTTTTCCAGATCCATTTGAACCGGCTATTGCCACAAATTCACCCTTATTAACTGAAAAACTAATATTTTTAAGCAAATCCTTCCCATCCTTATGAAAAGAAAGATTCTCTGCCGATAGGATGACCGGCTCTTCAGAGACTTGATGTATTGTCTTCCTGTTATCTAAAATCTGAAGTGCAGTATAGGGATTTACAAATCCATCAATTAATTCCCGATCAGTTAACGGAAGATTTTCCCCTTTGTAAATCCCTGCTTTTTTTCCTAATAGGCCTGCTCTTACTGCGCTTGGCAGCCAGATACCCTCAAGCGTAAGTTCTTCTGCATATTTATTAAAGCAGTCTGCAGTGCTTCCATTAAATAAAGTTTCTCCATCCCGGTTTAGCACCACGCAGCGGTCGGTCAAATCAATCCAATCATCCAGCTTGTGCTCAATTATTAGAAGGGAAAAGGATTGCTCCTCTTTAAGCTCTTTGATGATGCGGGTAAGTTCATAGCTTGAAGCCGGGTCAAGATTTGCTGTCGGCTCATCCAAAATCAGGATATCCGGATTTAATGACAATACACATGCAAGTGCAAGTTTTTGCTTTTGTCCCCCCGAAAGGGTATGTATTAAGGCATGCTTAAATGACAGAAGATGAACAAGTTCCAGTGCTTCATCTATCTTGCTCTCAATTTCTTCAGGAGGTGTTTTCATATTCTCAAGGCCAAATGCCAGCTCTTCTTCAACTGTTGGCATGCAAAACTGGCTTTCCGGATCCTGAAACACAATGCCGATGTGTTGATTAATTTCACCTGGCCGGAATTCATCCAGAATCTTTCCTTTGAAAGAAATGGTGCCATTCAGTTCGCCATCAACGGCTTCCGGATATAATTTATTTAAGCAGAAAGCAAGCGTGCTTTTTCCGCAGCCGCTGGGGCCTAATAATAGAACAGCTTCCCCTGGGTAAAGGCTGAAATTCACATTCTTAAAAACAGGATTCTTCACTTCTTCATGCCGGAAGGAAAGCTGTTCAGTTATTAATAAAGGCTGGTTATGATGTAATGCCATTTTGGGATTTTTCCCTTCTCAGCTCTTTTCCGATAGGAAAGCTGTTTAATGCCCCCGTTTTAGCAAGACTCTCACTCAGCCATTTCCCTAGCAATCCAGCAAGCAAAGCACCGCTAATTAGTCTCACAAAAAACATCGCAGTAACATAATCGGGTGATAGGGCTGCATAGCCGGAAATGAAATAGCCCCAAATAAAGCTTGTAACAGAAGAGCCCATGCCGGCAGCAATTAAAACCCATGTCCGGTAGTTGTTCCATTTTGCTGCCGCAAAAACAGCTTCTGCTCCAATCCCCTGAATCATGCCTGAAAGAATCAGGCGAGGGCCTACTGCATTGCCAATCATGACTTCAATGGCTGCTGCGATGGTTTCCGATAAAAAGGCTGCTCCGGGTTTTCTGATTATATACGCTGAGATGATTGAAACAATAAACCAAATGCCAAAAATCAGATCATAGCCAATTAAGCCAAACATCCCATATAACACGTTGCCAAATTGCATGAACACCAGGTATACAACTGCAAACACAACAGCGAGTACAGACAGGACAATGACCTCACGAAGCTTCCATTTTTCTAGCATATTACACAGCCCCCTTCTTGGAAGGACTGTTCGCAGACATATTCACCGTCATGACAATATGAGTGGAATCGCTTTTCTTACTGCTTTCGAAAGCATCTTCCAGCGTTTTAAAAACATCGTGTGCATCTCCATCTAATCTTGAAGCATAATGCACACCTTCAGTAAACGTTCCCTGAGCCTTAGCGAGCTCGACTTGGTTCATAATGACGTCCATGTATGAAGGAATCCCCATCGGATAAAGCGCGAACTGTACAGCGACCTCCTGGCTGATTCCTGCAGATTTTTTTTCATTCGCCCTATCTTCATTTTCAGCAAGATAAGCATCTCCGGCAGTATCCCCGGGGCATCCATTTGAAAATGTGCCGTTAAACACTACATGGTCACCATGCCTAACAGTCTCAAGATAAATAGCTTTGACTACATCAAAAACATGAATGGACCTGCCGCGCACACAAGTGCTCACATCATCTGTTTCCATCCATACTTTGCTTGTATCCACTTCCTTTAGAGCAGATAAAATAACATCCACAAACCTGTCAGTCATTGGATAAATCGAAAACCTGCACCCTGTAATCTCGCTTGTTCCGCATAAGTAATTTTCCTGCATTTTGCCATCCTCCTGGATTATATAAAATTAAAAAACTGCATTCCCATAAGGAAATGCAGTTGAATGATATCAATACACTAGAAATGATAGCCGTTCACCTGCACTTCCCCACGCTGGTATTATCCAGATCGGGTGATAAGAGTCAGAACGGATTGTTCTTCTCAGCCAAAAAGCTCCCCTAGTGCAAAATAAGATATGCAGTTTTTTATTGACTCCATCTTAATACGGAGTATACAAATTGTAAATGACTAATTTATAATTCTTTAAATCAAATGATCTATGAAAACAGATAAACGCCTTCACTGGCACAGGTCAGCTGTGAAAAAAAATTCTGCATTGTCCATGTCATGTTCTAATCCAATCCTTCCCTTCATAAAAGTGTAATAGGACAATTTCACACCGAGAATAGGGGGCAAAATGGATGATATATAGAATGCTTGCTTTAAATATTGACGGAACACTACTCCAATCAAATGGAAGACTTCATAAATCAACAAAAGATGCGATTGAATATGTGCAGCAAAAAGGAATTTATGTAACACTTGTCACATCCAGAAGCTTTCCATCCGCGAAAAAAGCGGCCAAAGCATTGAAAATCAATTCCTTGCTGGTCACACACAGGGGGGCTTATATTGCTGCTACTCAGGAAAAGCCTATATTTGTAAAAAGGATACAGGAAGATGAAACGTTTGAAATCGTGCGTCTGCTTGAAGGCTTTACCTGTCAAATCAGGCTGGTGCACGAAAAGTATTCCCTTGCCAACAAAACCAAGCTAAATACCAATATGCTTGCTAAAACTGTTTTTACAACCGGCGATCCCATTTTTTACTCGCAGCAATTTGTGGATTCATTAAGTGACACCATTTTAGATGAGCCGGTCACACCGCCAAAAATTGAAGTGTATTTTGAAGATAAAGGCGACCTTGAGGATGCTCAGGCAGCCATTAGGGGCATGTTTGAAAATGTAGAAGTCATTAAGTTAAGTGATCTTCGGATGGACATTGTTCCTGCCGGAGTTTCAAAGCTGAATGGTTTGCTCTATTTATGTGAACATCTCGGAATTTCACGAAACCAAATGGTCGTTATAGGTGACTCGGAGGATGATCTGGAAATGATTGAAGCTGCCGGCCTTGGTGTGGCTATGGGCAATGCCCCTGCCGAAGTCAAAAAAGCAGCAGACTGGCTGACTCGATCCAATGACCAGAACGGCGTAAGCTACATGGTTAAAGAACATTTCCGCAAACAGCATCCAATTGATTTCCTGAAGAAAATGAATCTATTAAAATAACATCAATGAAAGAGAGTTCGATTAGTCTAATCGGCTCTTTTTTTTTGCTTTACGATACTGGAAAAAGAGAAAAGAAGCAGAATGAATATATATAAGTAATCCAACAGGAATCCTTTCCCTTATATTGACCTTGTTTCCCCATTTCTGTACACTAAAAGAAGTTTGTCAACATGAAAAATAGACACTTTGCAGCTGCCCCAAGAAAAAAAGACATCGACAGATTAATATATTTTCTAAAAAAGGTGATCAATTTGAAGATTTCAATTTTAGGTATACAGGATGATCGGTTCCACCGGCCGCTCCGGCTGATCGGGAACCTCTTTTTTGAAGAATGTGCAGTGATGCTGGGTGAGAATGCCGCAGCCAATCTGACAATTAATTTTCAGCTTGAACATGGAAAGCACATTAAAGCCATGGCAAGGCTTTCTGATAAAGATGGCAAGAATCTTTCAGCAAATTTTGAGAAGGAATTCATACCGGCTGAGTCAGAAAAAGAGAATTTCAAACAAATAAAAAATGCAGTATCCCATGTATATCTGACTGTGTTGCAGGAATGGACAGGCATTACCCAGAAGTGGGGAATTCTGACTGGGGTACGTCCCACAAAATTGCTTCACCGTGCCATACAGCAGCAGACACCTCTCCATGAAGTCCATCAGCAGCTGAAGGAAGAGTATTTGATTACAGATGAAAAAATCCAGCTTATGCAGAATATCGTAGACAGGCAGCTTGCTGTCGTACCGGATCTTTATGACTTAAAAAATGAAGTCAGCATATATATTGGTATCCCATTCTGCCCGACAAAATGTGCGTACTGCACTTTTCCTGCATATGCGATTAATGGCAGGCAGGGTTCAGTAAACTCATTCCTTGGCGGTCTGCATTTTGAAATGCGCAAAATTGGCGAGTGGCTGAAAGAAAATGATGTGAAAATTACTACTGTCTATTATGGTGGAGGGACTCCGACAAGCATTACGGCGGAGGAGATGGATATGCTTTATGAGGAAATGTATGACTCTTTTCCAGATGTAGAAAACATACGGGAGGTCACTGTGGAAGCCGGCCGTCCGGATACAATCACACCTGAAAAGCTTGAAGTGCTGAAAAAATGGAATATTGACCGCATCAGCATCAATCCCCAGTCCTATATTCAGGAGACACTGAAAGCCATTGGCCGCCACCATACAGTGGAAGAAACCGTGGATAAGTTCCATCTGGCTCGCAATATGGGAATGAATAACATCAATATGGATCTGATCATTGGGCTCCCAGGAGAAGGTGTGCAGGAATTTTCGCATACTTTGGATGAAACTGAGAAACTAATGCCGGAATCCCTGACAGTTCATACTTTATCCTTTAAACGAGCTTCGGAAATGACGAAGAACAAGAAAAAATATAAAGTTGCCGAGCGGGAAGAAATTGAAAAAATGATGGACATGGCTGAGGATTGGACAATAGAGCATAATTACCATCCTTATTATCTTTACCGTCAGAAAAATATTCTCGGCAATCTTGAAAATGTCGGCTATGCCCTTCCGAATCAGGAAAGCATCTATAACATCATGATTATGGAAGAACAGCAGACAATCATCGGGCTTGGATGCGGGGCCTCCAGTAAGTTCATTGATCCTCAGACAGGGAAAATCACTCATTTTGCAAACCCGAAGGATCCTAAATCGTATAATGACAGTTTTGAGCATTATGCAAATGAGAAATTGAAAATATTAAAAGAACTTTTTAATAAACACGAATCCCTGGCCGAATAGGCGGGGATTTTTTAAAAAAATATATTTTTAGAAAATTTAGAAATATATTAAAGGAATTCCTGAAAATAAAGAGAATGAAATAGGTAATAAAGATCATAGAAGTCTATGAACCTAAATGTGAGCGCTTTCTAAAAAGGGGGAATTATAATGATGATGCAGACACCTTTGACTATGACGCAAATGATAAAGCGTGCAGAAAAATATTTTCCAAGGAAGACAATCGTTTCAAGAACAGCAGGCGGAATTCAGAGATTTACATATAAGGAGGTTGCAGAACGGACAAGGAAGCTGGCAGAAAGCCTGCAAAACATAGGAGTGAAAAGAGGGGACAAGGTCGGGACCCTTGCGTGGAACCATCATCGCCACCTGGAGGCTTATTTTGCCATTCCATGCAGCGGAGCTGTGCTCCATACGATTAACATTCGTCTGTCACCCCAGCATATTACTTATATAATTAACCATGCTGAAGATAAAGTGCTTCTGATCGATCCTGACATTGTACCCCTAATTGAGAAGGTTAAGGATGAACTGAAGACGGTCAAGGCGTTCATTATTATGACGGATGAAGATGAATTGCCGGAGACTTCTCTTTCGCCGGTTTATCACTATGAAACGCTTATCAATGAAGCAAGCGGTGCATATGAATATCCTGATGATCTGGATGAAAATTCAGCAGCTGGAATGTGCTATACCTCTGCAACGACAGGCAACCCTAAAGGTGTCGTCTATTCCCACAGGGGCATCGTCCTTCACAGTATGGCACTGGGTATGGCAGATAGTGCAGCGGTAAGCGAGAAAGATATCGCACTTCCGGTAGTGCCGATGTTTCATGTAAATGCATGGGGACTCCCTTTTGCTGCTGTCTGGTTTGGAACGGCTCTTGTGCTGCCGGGACCGTATTTTACACCTAAACTCCTGGCTGAGCTTATCCAATCAGAAAAAGTCACCATAACAGCCGGAGTGCCGACAATCTGGCTCGGACTATTAAAAGAACTTGATGAAAATCAATATGACATGAGTTCACTCCGATCGGTTCTGTGCGGAGGATCGGCTGCACCAAAAGGCATGATTAAAGCTTTCGAGCAAAAACACAATATTCCATTCATGCATGCTTACGGAATGACCGAAACAAGCCCTCTTGTTGTTATTTCGACTTTAAAAAGCTATCAGGAAGAGTTGTCAGCCGATGAGAAGCTGGACATAAAAGCCAAGCAGGGCATACTTGTCCCAGGATTGGAAATGAAGATTGCCGGCAAGGATGGCGAAGCAGCATGGGACGGAAAGGAAATGGGGGAACTCGCCATAAGAGGACCATGGATTGCTTCCGAATATTACAAGGACGAGCGGACCAATGAGGCGTTCCGTGATGGCTGGCTCTACACGGGTGATGTCGTAACCATTGATGAAGAAGGGTTTATGAAGATTGTTGATCGGACAAAAGATTTGATTAAGAGCGGAGGAGAATGGATTTCTTCTGTTGATATCGAAAATGCCCTGATGGCTCATGAATCGGTATTTGAGGCAGCGGTTGTTGCTGTCCCGCATGAGCAATGGCAGGAACGGCCAGTGGCATGCGTTGTTCTGAAAGAGCCATTTAAAGGGCAGACAACAAAAGAAGAACTTTATGAATTTCTGAAGCCGCAATTTGCAAAATGGTGGCTTCCGGATGAAATTCTTTTCTTTGAAGAAATACCAAAAACCTCTGTAGGAAAATTCCTCAAAATGGCATTAAGAGATCAGGTCCAAAAAGAATATACAGGTAATGCAAAGCAGGTATAATGCAGCATCCTTCTGCGGATGCTGTTTTTTTAGTGCAGGTTTTGGAATACAGCACAAATCTTTAATAAGTGACAAAATTAAAAATCTTTAGACAAAACACTTTTTAAATATAATAATACTCTTTATAATAAAAGAAGCACAAAAAGGAGGGAAAGGATTTTGACAACAGACTTTGTAACAGATACTGTCAGCGTACAGCTTGATGGGCGAGTGGCCACAGTTGAGATGAACAGGCCGGAATCACTGAATGCATTGAATGTGGAGATGATTAAGGGGCTCCTGACTGCTATGAAGGATATCAGCCAAATGGATGAGGTGGATATAGTTGTATTAAAAGGAAAGGGCCGCGCATTTTCCTCAGGCGGGGATATTAAAACAATGCTTTTGGAAACAAATGAAAGCGACTTCCCGGTTGTGATGGACTGCATCAACGAGCTCGTTGTGACTCTTTATAGCATGCCGAAGCTGACAATCAGTGCTGTTACAGGCGCAGCAGCTGGTTTGGGATTAAGTCTGGCATTGGCCACTGATTATATTTTGGCAGACAAGAACAGCAAGCTTGCCATGAATTTTATTGGAATTGGATTAATTCCTGATGGAGGGTCTCACTTCTTCCTGCAGCAGCGAATTGGCGAGGATAAAGCCAAGCATTTAATCTGGGAAGGAAAAGTGCTGACTGCAAATGATGCTTTACAAATGGGGCTGATTCACGAAATAGCAGGAGCTGATTTAAGTACAGCAGTTGATGCAAAATTGAGCAAATGGCTTAACAGCCCAACTGAAGCAATGATTAAGACAAAAAAAATTCTTGCAGATAAAAACCGGCCGCTCCTGCTGAAAGTACTTGAGCTTGAAAAGCTCGGCCAGCATAAAATGAGGCAAACAGAAGATCACAAAGAAGGAATCCAGGCCTTCATTGAAAAAAGAACGCCTGTGTTTAAGGGCAAATAAGGATGGAACGAAGAAAAAGCAAAGAGCTGAGCCCTTTGCTTTTTTATATAATCAGAATGTACATCGCTGAACTCAGATAACTGTCCAGCTCCACATGGAACGCTTCGATAGCATCTTCATCGCACGACTAAGAGCATTAGCTTTTAGGAGGAGCGCCTCCCCTTCGAGGTCAAAAGCTTATCTTGTTGCGGTTCCTAGGGACTCGGGGTCATAAGCCGTTTTCTTTTAGAAAGAAAACACCTTCTTACAGGAACCGTCTTAAGCATGGCATCCCTGAGCAGTCGCCTCATACATTTCGGACAATCCACCCAAAAAGGCAAAGAACGCCTTTCAGGTAGGCTCGCCTTGAGCTTGAGGCCCCCAGGATGGGGGTCATGCAGACGTTGCCATTTAGTCTGCGTTCCTCAGTGGCAAGGCGCCTCCGCTTTTCTTACTATCTATGAAACAAAATCAGCTTTCCGGCCGGAGAGGTGCAGCGGTGCGTTTTTTCATCCAAACCTTTTTCCTTAAGAAGGTTTTCTCCCACACTCTTAGCTTCGTCATCTGTAGCTGCCTGGAATGATTCATCCAATATCTTTTCTCCGTCCTGTTCAAATGCAGTTAGCTTGTATGTTTTCATAATAAGATACTCCTTTATTATAAAATTCAGATAGTTACTATTATTCTTGCATAATTTTTATAAATGTGCAAAATATTTTTTAAAAGAAATGCCGTAAATTAAAATGCTAAATTTTAAAAAATAGTGAACCTTTTTTATGTTATGGCCGTATTACCAATTAGGCAAAGGAGGAGTTCGATATGGCTTTAGAGCTTGAACATGTAACAAAGCGTTTTGGTAAGTTTACTGCAGTTGATGATTTATCTCTATCTATTCCAGAAAGTGAGATGTTTGGGTTTCTGGGGGCGAATGGCGCCGGTAAAACGACTACCTTCCGAATGATACTGGGGCTATTGGATCCCAGCGGGGGAAAGATTACATGGAATGGAAATCCAATCGATTATTCAACTAGTCCTCTGATAGGCTATCTTCCCGAAGAAAGAGGCTTATATCCAAAGCTGAAGGTTAAGGATCAGGTAGTCTATTTAGCTAAGCTGAGGGGGATGGCAAAGCAGGACTGTTTAAAGGAATTAACATATTGGCTTGAGCGCTTTAAGGTTCCCGAATATGCCAATAAAAAAATTGAAGAGCTATCAAAAGGAAACCAGCAAAAAATCCAGTTTATTACTGCAGTTATACATAAGCCTAAGCTATTAATATTGGATGAACCATTCAGCGGGCTGGATCCGGTTAATGTAGAACAGCTGAAGGATGCTGTGCAGGATTTGAAGGATAGCGGAACAACGATTGTTTTTTCCTCCCATAGGATGGAACATGTAGAAGAACTTTGTGAGCATTTATGCATCATGCAAAAAGGACGGCCTGTTGTGCACGGGTCTCTAAAAGAAATTAAACGTTCCTTTGGCAGGAAGAATCTTGTTATCCATGCAGACTATGATTTAAGCTTTTTGGCTGATAGCAGGGGAGTGGTGAAAGCCAGACAGACAGCTGAGGGAATTCAGCTGCAGATTTCCGGAGAAGAAGCAGCTGAAGACATTTTCAGGGTGGTTGCAGAGAAGGGTTTTGTCCGTAAGTTTGTACTGGAAGAGCCGTCCCTGAATGATATTTTTATAGAAAAGGCTGGTGCTTCCTATGAGTAATTTTATGACGATCCTTCTTCATACTTACTTAAGCAAGCTGAAGACCAAGTCATTTATTGCAACGACCCTTATTACTGTGGTGATTGTTGCAGGGCTTGCCAACTTATCAAGTATTATTGATTATTTTAATAAGGATGATGAAGAAAGAGTTGCAGTGATCGATGAGACTGGTGTGCTGTTAACTCCACTTCAGGAACAAATGGATGCCCTGAATAACAAGATAACTTTAATTGCATATAAAGGGTCTGAGGCAGAAGGGGAAACTGCTGTTAAAGATGGAGATTATAAAGGACTTTTACTGTTATCCTTTACCACAGATGAACTGCCGGAAGCGGCCTATAAAGCCAGAAGCATAGCAGATTCAGCCATCCCTTCCGAATTGCAGGGGGGGCTGCAGCAGCTGAAAACACAAATGGCTGCCACTCAAATTAATCTTAGTCCAGAGCAATTAAGCAAGCTATATGAGCCGGTACCTTTTGATAAGACCGCTCTAGAAGAAAACGCCAAAACAGAAGAAGAACTGAATCAGGCAAGAGGGCTTGTTTACGTTCTATTATTCATCATTTATTTTGCTGTAATCTTATATGCCAATATGATTGCCATGGAAGTAGCAACAGAAAAGTCTTCCCGTGTCATGGAAATCTTAATATCCAGTGTTTCTCCAATCAAGCAGATGTTCGCAAAAATATTGGGAGTTGGGCTGCTTAGCCTGACACAGATGGCACTTATTCTATTAGTAGGCTATTTTTCAGTCAAACAAAATCTTGATACGATGGAAGGCGGCTTTTTTGAATTCTTCGGCTTTGGAAACATTCCAGCTTCGACCATCGCTTATGCACTCACCTTTTTCATTCTTGGATATTTCCTTTATGCCACACTGGCTGCTTTTCTTGGTTCGCTGGTAAGCAGGATTGAAGATATCCAGCAGATGATTACTCCAATGACCATGATGGTTGTGGCAGGCTTTATGATTGCTATGTTTGGCTTAAGCCAGCCGGAAGCATCTTTTGTAACAATCACCTCTTATATTCCATTCTTCACTCCAATGCTCATGTTCATGAGAGTGGGGATGCTGTCACTGCCTGTATGGGAGCCAATTCTCGGAATCGTGATCCTGCTGGCTGCCATTATATTACTGGCTGTCTTTGGAGCGAGAGTCTACAGGGGCGGAGTATTGATGTATGGAAAGTCGAATTCCTTTAAAGATATCAAAAAAGCCTTACAGCTTACAAAAAACGAATAAACAGGCTGTTGTTCAAGTTTTTGCTTTAAGACAGTTAGTTTAGTTTAACGACTGAGTTGATTGGAGCGGAGGGCGCTTGATCCTCGAAAATGCATATGCATTTTCTTCGTGCGCCGCTGATTCAGGGAAGATTATTCAATGTCCTGTGGGAGCAGCGGGTCAGGTGAGACCCCGCAGACGTAGAGCGTCGAGGAGGCTCACCGCACCCCCCACGGAAAGCAAGTGCCTGCAGTGGAAATCAAAGGACAGAATTTATAAGGAAAATTACTATCTATAAGAATAGCCCTATTGAAAAAAGCTCCGTCTTTTAGAAACGGAGCTTTTTTATATGGGGGTTATTAAGCAAACAATGCCTTTAATCCTTCAAATGCAAAATAAAGCCCAAATCCAATCAGTGATATTCCTGAAAGAATCGAGATAACGATAATTCCTTTTGAAGTTAGGAATTGACGAAACCCTGTGGTCAGTCCAGCTACAAACAGATCCCAGAGCATGAGACCCAGAAAAATCATTGTACTGTATAAAAAGAGCTCTGTTTTTCCATAGGCTGCTGCTGTTTTAGCGAGAACTGATCCATAGATGCCCAGCCAGAACAGAATGGAAAGAGGACTTGATATAGACATAATAAATCCGGAAAAAAAGCATTTAAACAATGAATCCCGGCTTCGCACATGGCTTATTGAAATTTTATTGGCATTTATAATGCTCTCAATCCCTGTATATAAGAGTATAAATCCACCAAAAAGCCACAGGAAGATCTGTACGATAGGGGTGTCCAAAAAATGGACAAGACCAAGATATACAACCAGCATATAAAAGGCATCAGCAAACATGGAGCCAACTCCAACAATCCACGCATGCCAAAATCCATTTTTTAATCCCTTTTCAAGCCTGACAGCATTTACCGGCCCGATTGGAGCTGCCAGGGATAGTCCGAGAAACACATAACTTAAATAAATTCCAATTCCCAATACACCACTCCGCCCTTTAAATTTTCCTTGAAGCTGCAAACCTGTCCTCTAGGAAAGAGTCCTTGTACATTTTTATGCACATGCTTCCCAGTCTAAAACAAACTTCAGGAAAATTTACAAATGGGCATATATAGCAATTTAATTTCGAATAGGAACGTGCATTCGCTTTTTGGATGAGGTAAAATGAGAGAAAAGGAATGAAAGGAAGTTTACATGAAAAGGGTTACGTTTATTCATGCAGCTGATTTGCACCTGGATAGTCCAATGTCCGGTTTGAAGCATTTGCCCCCATCCATTTTTAAGAAGCTCCAGGAAAGTACTTTTGAAGCATTTACGAAAATAGTTGATTTAGCCATTTTCCATAACGTGGACTTTATCATTTTAGCCGGAGATTTGTTTGATGGTGAAGACAGAAGTATAAGGGCACAAACACGTTTTCGGAAAGAGATGGAGCGGATGGCTGAATGCGGGATTACTGTTTATGCAGTCCATGGAAATCATGATCATATGGATGGGAGATGGGCACACTTGCCTTTGCCGGAAAATGTCCATATCTTTTCCCATGAAGTTGAAGTGGCGAAGCATATTGCTGAAAATGGTACATCCGTTCACCTTTATGGTTTCAGCTACCCTAAAAGACATGTGGCGGAACGGATGATCGATCAATATAGCAGGGAAAATGGAGCTGACCTGCACATTGGAATCCTTCATGGTTCTTTTGAAGGCAGCAGTGATCACGCTCAATATGCCCCATTCCGAATAAATGATTTGCTTGAAAAGGACTTTGATTACTGGGCTCTCGGACATATACATAAACGAGAAATCTTAATCTCCCAGCCACCCGTCATTTACCCTGGTAATATACAGGGAAGGAACCGGAAAGAAACTGGTCCCAAAGGATGCTATTTAGTTGATCTGGATAATTCTGGTGCAAAGACGGAGTTTCTGGAGGCTGCTCCTGTTATATGGGAGAATGCAGAAATAGATGCTTCAAAATCGGAAAGCTATCAGGAGATTTATGAACTTTGCTTAAGTTTGATTGAAGAAAAGCGCCAAAACAGAAAGGGGACAATCATAAACCTGACACTCAACGATGTAGGCTTGCCTGATCACGAGTTCAGAAGCATAACGAATGGTGAGCTGCTCGAATCTTTGCAGGAGGAAGAGGCAGAAGAGGAGTCTTTTGTATGGATATCCGGTCTTGCTGTAAATGAAAAAAGAATGTGGAATAAAGAAAAGCTGGCACATGAATCGGATTTTTTCAGTGAGCTTTTTAAAACTGCGGGTCATTTTGCAGAGGGCAGTGAAAGTGCTCTGATCTTGTATGCACATCCCCTGGCAAGAAGATTTATGGGTGAGCTCACTAAGGATGAAAAACAGAGAATTGCAGAGGAAGCCGAAGCACTGCTTGTGGATCTTCTATACAAAGCTGAAGGACATTGAATGGAGGTGGACCTTTGAAAATTACAGATATACATATTTACGGATATGGAAAGCTTACTGACTTTAGGCTAACTGATGTTCAATCATTGCAGGTGATCTACGGAGAAAATGAGGCAGGCAAATCTACAATCATGTCTTTTATCCATAGTATTCTTTTTGGCTTTCCAGCAAAGATCCAATCGGAATTAAGGTATGAACCCAAGGAAGGAGCAAAATATGGCGGCAGTCTTACCGCGATTTTTCCTGATAGAGGGAAGGCAGTTATAGAGCGTGTGAAAGGTAAAGCATCCGGAGATGTCAGTGTCTTGCTCGAGGATGGAACAAGGGGAGGGGAAGAGCTTTTAAACGATCTCCTTCACCACATTGATAAAGGGCTGTATCAATCTATTTTTTCCTTTAACATTCATGGGCTGCAAAATGTAAATCAAATGAAGGGCGAAGAATTGGGGAGATATTTGTTTTCAGCAGGTTCACTCGGAACGGATCATCTGGTTTCTGCGGAAAATATACTTCAGAAGGAATTGGAAAGCCGCTTTAAGCCAAACGGAAAAAAGCCATCCCTGAATGTAAAGCTAAAAGAGATGAAGCAGCTGCATCAGGAATTGAAAAAAGCGGAGCAAAATAATGAGAAGTATTGGACATTGCTGCGTGAAAAAGAGAATCTTGAAAACGATTTAAACAGATTACATCAGAGACTGGAACAAGCTCAGCAGGAGTTTTTCCGTTTAAAAGAATGGCAGGATCTATATCCATTAATAGCAGAGGAGCATGAACTGATTAAAGAACGGGAAAAATTTTCAGACATTTCCTTCCCGGCAAATGGGCTTGCTCTTTTGGAGAAACTTGAAAGTGTGATTCAGCCCCTTGAAGGGCGAAGAGCTAGTCTGGAATCGAGAATAATCAACCTGGAACAAGAGCTGGAAAGTAATCAGCCCGATCATTTGCTCCTTAAGCAAGAACATTACATCAATGCAGCGGTGGAGGGGCTGCCGTTTTTGGAAAAGTTAAACCAAGAAGAAAAAGAATTATCAATTAAGCTGGAAAGTATTACAGAAGAAATAGTTAATCTTCAGGAAAGACTTCATCTCCAAATTGACGAACAGCAGCTTGAACAAGTTGATACGAGTGTTTTTATGAAGGAAAAGGTTAATAATGCGGACAACCGCCGTAACCGTCTTAAAGCAATGAAACAGGAATTGGATGATCGATTTAACGATGAAAAATCAGTGCTGGAGAACATAGAACGAAAAATTGGCGAATTGAAAGAACAGCTTCTTAAGGAAGAGGAACGTTCAGCCATTAAGGAAACATTAAGCTTCACTGCAGATAAGCATAATATCGAAAAAGAACTGCAGGATACACAGGAAAGGCTTCAGTTCCTTCAGGGAGCAGAAAAAAAGGAGCAGGAAACAAGACGGCAAAAAACATACCAGGAGAAAAGGCAGCTGTTTTTCTTGGGAGTCCTTTTTGCTGCTTTGTTCGGATGGGGAATCTTTAGCCAATCATGGGTGATTGCAGGTGCAGGATTTATAGGCGCAGCCTTTTGTTTTGCCATTGCAAATAAAAGAGAGCCTAAGGGGCAAGACAGCTTTATTAAGAATGAGATAAAAGCTCTGAGTGAAAAAGAACGCTCACTGCTTGATAAATTAAAGCAGCCTGACATTCAGCATGCAGCCAGCCTGGAGGCACAGCTGAAGAAAGACAGCGACCGGCAAAATCAGCTTATCCACTTGCTGTTTCAGCTTGAACAGGCAAATGAAAAATACGAAAAGGTCATTGCCTCTTTTGAAAAATGGGAGAATGAATGTGCCGAACTTGAAAATGAACTGCTGCATCTGGGTAAACAGCTATTTCTACCTCATGACATCTCCAAAACCTTTTTGAGTGAAGCTTTTAATCTGATTGAACAGTTAAAAGCCCTCTATAGGGAAAAGAAATACACTGCAGAAAGAAAGGCATCAGCAGAAAAGGGAATCAATGAGAAGCTCCATACTTTTCATAAGCTAAAGGGCTTATTGGATAGTGAGCCGGGAAGTGTACAGGAAATTGGCTATCAATTGAAAATTAGACTGAAAGAAGAAACGGAAAAGCATATTAAGCAGGGTGAAAGGGAAGCGGCGCTTCATGAGTTAAATCTAGAACACAGCACAGTGCTGGCCGAACTTAGCCACTTTCAAAAAGAATACGAATATCAGCTTTCCCTTGCTGGAACCGATGCAGCTGAAGAATACAGGGAAAAAGCTGCTGAAGCACAGAAGTTAGCAGAACTAGAAGAAAAGATTAAACAGGTCCGCAAGCATATTAATCTTAACTCTTTTTCACAGGAAGAAATCAATCAATATTCCAATGTGACAAAACCAGAAGCAGAAATCCAAGCTGTCAGTGAAGAAGCTGCTCTGCTTCAGGAAAGCATCCCTGGTGTGCAGAGAAAACTTGCTGAGGTCAAATATGAAATTCAAATCCTTGAAGAGGGCGGAACCTATGCGGAACTCCTTCATAAGTTTGCCTTGCTGAAATCTGAATTTGAAGAAGAAGCAAGGGAGTGGGCAAAATATGCTGCTGCCAAGGATATATTAGATAGAACGATAAACAGTTTTAAAAATGAGCGTTTGCCTAAAATGCTGGGAAAGGCAGAGCAATTTCTTTCTTTTTTAACCAATGGCGGTTATGTACGGATTTTTCCTAAAGAAGAAGGAAGCGGGTTTCTTATAGAAAGTAAGACAGGAGCAGTTTTTGAAGCAAAAGAACTGAGCCAGGCGACTGCTGAACAGATCTACGTATCATTTAGGCTAGCACTTGCCATGACCATTTATGGCAAGTATCCCTTCCCCATTATTATAGATGATAGCTTCGTGAATTTTGATCATGTCCGTACTGAAAGAATGATTAACCTGTTAAAGAACCTTTCAGGCAGGCAAATTTTATTTTTCACCTGTCATAAGCATCTTCTGTCGCATTTTCAGGAAGAACAAATACAATCCGTTGCAAAGGAAAAGCTGTCTGTCTAATTATAACAGGCAGCTTTTTATTATGTAGAGTAAGCAAATCTTACAAAAACTCACAAGCATTTAAAAAAAGTGTGTAAAGGAACCTTACAAATATCATGTCTTTTCTTTTCTTATTCAGTAAGATGATAAAAAGCGGTTAGGAAGGAGAAAAAAAATTGCCCTGGCTGATTCAAGTATTGTTACTCGCTATTTTTCTGATTGCAGGGGAATTTGCGGCTGCGTTCTTTCATATTCCGCTTCCTGGAAGTGTCATAGGGATGCTTATGTTACTAATCCTATTGGTAACCAATTCTATTAAATTAGAATGGATAGAGAAAGCAGCATCTTTTCAAATTAAACATATGTCCCTGCTGTTTATCCCCTTTGTCATTGGATTATTTTTATCTCCAAATTTTATTCCTCTATTGAATTTTCATTTCCTTTTGGTCCTGATTCTAAGCAGCTTTTGCTGTTTATTGGGCACAGCGTATTCTGTTCAAATGTATGAGAATATAAAAAGGAGGCGCCAAAAATGAGTTCTATTTTATTCAATAGTATAGGGTGCATCTTGATGACTCTTGCCAGTTATATCGCAAGCCTGCAAGTTTTCAGGAAGTTTAAGAAGAGCTGGTTAAATCCTTTATACACCGGAACTGCGCTCTTGGTTACCATTCTTTTATTGTGCAACATCCCTCTATCAGTCTATCAAAAAGGAAGCAGTCTGTTTGAACTGCTCCTCCAGCTTTCGGTTGTCTCTTTTGCTGTTCCTTTATATAAGGAGTGGCCCTTAATGAAAAGACATCTTAAGAAAATATTTTCAGGAGTCTTTGCCGGAACCTCCTTAGGCATATTTTCAGTTTACATCATGTCACAGGTTTTTCACTTTAATCAGGAGATTATTGCATCTCTTATTCCACGATCAGTAACACTCCCGGTAGCCTTAACGGTCTCTGATGGCTTAGGAGGGACTACAGCCTTTACCGTTTTCTTTGTGCTATTTTCTGGTCTTTTTTCCGTTATGCTGGGCCCAAACCTATTGAAGTGGCTTGGAATAAATAGTAAAGCCGCCAAAGGATTGGCAATGGGCACTTCAGCACAGATGCTGGGAGCCAGCCGTTCACTTATGTGGGGAGAGGAAGAAGGTGCCATGGGGTGTATAGCCATGACAACTTCTGCAATTATCCTTTCGTTATTCATTCCAATATTGCTGCTTTTGCTGTAACCTTCAAATACCACAAAAACCCATTCATGAAAACGTGAATGGGTTTTTATGACGGATTAATTTAGGAGAGTGCAGGATCTGTGTGGTATACTAGTTTAATAGAATTGCATGTTTAATAAGGGCTGCCAAAGACTGTCTGGTTCTTAGTGCCCTTTTTAAACAACCTCGTGAAGGGAGCGTCGGTGCGCGTATGTCAAAAGGAATTGTTTATTACGAAGTAGGAGAACAAATCGAGCTTTTTCTGCTAATCAAAAGTGCAGCTAAAGGGATTGCAAGTAATGGAAAACCGTTTTTGACCCTAATTTTCCAGGACCAAAGCGGAGAAATTGAAGCAAAGCTTTGGGATGTGTCTGATGATGATGCGAAAAACTACAGCCCTGAAACCATTGTAAAAGTAACAGGGGATATTTTAAATTACCGTGGACGCAATCAGCTAAGAATCCGCCAAATTCGGCCGGCGTCCCCAACAGACCCGGTCAAGCTGGCAGACTTTCTTGAAACAGCGCCATTAAGTACAGATGAAATGATGAGTAAAATTACTCAATATATATTTGAAATGAAAAACCCGAATATCCAAAGGGTTACTCGCCATTTATTGAAGAAGCACCAAAAGGACTTTCTTGAATATCCGGCCGCTACGAAGAATCATCATGAGTTCGTATCCGGTCTTGCCTATCATGTAGTTTCCATGCTGGATTTGGCAAAGGCAATTTCAGGTTTGTATCCAAGCCTGGATAAGGACTTATTGTACGCTGGAGTCATTTTGCACGATTTAGGAAAGATTACAGAACTGTCTGGACCGATTTCAACTTCTTACACAATAGAAGGAAACTTGCTTGGACATATTACCATTATGATCAATGAAATTGGTAAAGCAGCTGAGGAACTGGGAATTAGCGGTGAAGAAATTATGATTCTTCAGCATATGGTTTTATCCCATCACGGCAAAGCGGAATGGGGCAGTCCAAAACCGCCGCTTATCAAGGAAGCAGAAATTCTTCATTACATTGATAATATTGATGCAAAAATGAACATGCTTGATAGAGCCCTTGAGAGGGTGAAACCGGGAGAGTTCTCCGAGCGGGTATTTGCTCTGGATAACCGTTCATTCTATAAGCCGAGTTTTCATAAATAATAACTGCCATCCTTCCTAATGGAAAGGATGGCTTTTTTATTTTCTGTCTATCATATTTTTCCTGGTTTAACATACATTTATAGTAAGTGGACAACCATTATGAAAAGAAAGAGGGGAAACTGATGATTCCAATTTGGATATATTTTGTTGCAGCCGGAATCGTTGTAAGTGCATATATGGCGGTGACGACGGGCAGGGAAGAGAAAAAGGTGGAGCAGGACAGCATTGAACGTGAGGGTGAAATATATATGAAGCGTCTTGAAAGGGAAAAAGAGGAGCGGAAATCCACTCAGCAATCTGCAGGCTGATTTGGAATCCGTCTAAATAAACATAAAAAACGGGACTCAAGCCTGGAGTCCCGTTAATCATTATTTTTCTTCAGTTCCTGCTTCCCCTTCAGCCCCAGCTTCCGGTTCTTCAAGAACTCCTTTTAATTCCTTATCTTTAATATCAACATCAGCAGCCTTTAATTCACGATCCATTGCCTGCTGAATTTTTTCGCCGTCAAGCTTGGACACTTTCACTTGATATTCCATTTCCTTCTTCATTTCATCAAATGATTTTTTCTCTTTTTTCTCTGTTACTTGAATAATGTGGAAACCATGCTCAGATTTAACAGGAGCGCTGATTTCGTTCACATCAAGGGCATAAGCAGCCTCCTCGAATTCAGGAACCATTTTACCTGGGCCGAACCAGCCTAAATCTCCGCCATTTGCAGCAGATCCTGGGTCTTTTGAATATTCTGTTGCCAGGTCTTCAAATTTTCCGCCTTCGTCCAGCTTTTTCTTTACTTCGTCAGCAGTTTTTTCATCCTCTACAAGGATATGGCGTGCTTTAATTTCCGGTTTGTAGTTATCGTAGTATTCTTTAACTTCTTTTTCTGTTGCTTCAATATCTTTAATAGCTGCTTTTTCCTGGAGCAAGCCTGTTTTGAAAGTTGCCCTTAGATCTTCTTCATCCTTATAGCCATATTGCATAAGCGCCATCTCAAAGTTTGCGCCAAGCTGCTGTTTTAATTCGTCGATTTTCTCGTTAAGTTCCTCGTCTGTTACTTCGTATTTATCAGAAAGAACTTTTTCGTAAATGAGCTCCTGGAGCGCCTGTTCGCCGTATTTTTCCTTCATTGCTTCATAAAGCTCGTCCTTCGTAATGTTTCCGCTCTTTGTTTCAACGACAACATCTCCTGATTCCCCGCCGGTGCTGCTGCATGCGCTTAATCCAATTACTCCGGCTGCAATGGAGAGGGATAGCATCCATTTTTTCATGTTGAACACTCCTAAATTAATTTTCAATTCGGCTCTGGTGAGCTGGAACTGGAATTTTTAGACTCCTCAAAAACAGCAATTTTCTTCACAGAGCCTGTATTTATCACAATCCCTACTATACCATAAATGTAAAAAATAACAAAAGAAGAAAGTACTGTTTGGTCGATAAACACAGCGTTTTTTAAAAAATCTGGGTATTCGCCCATCCCATTCAGGACAATTGTACATATGATACATGGAATCCTCTGATGGGAGGTTCAAACACCTAAAAAAAGTTAGGGTAGCCGGGATATAAGCCTATCCGACCACAGAGGCAAATGAATAGGATATGGTAGCAACCTGAAGGGGAGGTGTTATCCATGGGTGCTGGATACGGCGGAGGTTTTGCGCTAATCGTTGTATTGTTTATCTTATTAATAATTGTAGGCGCAGCTTGGCTGTAAGCCTAGTTTGGGTATAGGGTCCATTGTGGGCTCTGTGCCTTAAATTGAAAGGAGGATTCCATATGTCCGGAGGATGCGGATACGGCGGAGGTTTTGCGTTAATTGTCGTGTTATTCATTTTGCTGATCATCATTGGAGCATCTTGGCTTTACTAAGATGATAAACAGAAAAGCGGAAGCGCCTTGCCCACTGAGGAACGCAGACTAAAAACGCCACGTCCTGGGGCAACGTATGCATGCCCCCATTCTGGGGGCCACAAGCACAAGTCGAGCCTGTCAGAAAGGCGTTCTTTGCCATTTTGGGGGATTGTCCGAAATGTGGAGGCGGGTGCCCAGGGACGCCAGACATAAGACGGTTCCTGTAAGAAAGTGTTTTTCCTTCTGAAAGGAAAAGGCTTATGCCCCCGAGTCCCTAGGAACCGCCGCAAGACAAGCTTGTGACCTCGGGGGGGGGGAGGCGCTGGGCTGGACAGTTATCGACGTTCAAAATTTGAAACTTATTAATATATATAAAAAGCGGCGGAAAATTTCCGCCGCTTTTGCTCATGTTTAAGAGCTCTCAGGATATCCTAAGCATACAAGATTTCTACAAAAGAAGAGATTAGCAATATGGTAATAAGAATGTTAATGGTTCTGAATACTTTGGGCTGCCGTTCCTCAGGAATCTCTTTTTGGAGACAAAGCGAATTTGTCATCTTGTTGATATAAAATAAGATAAAAACGGCAAAAATAATAAAGATGGAGATCATCCAAGATTCCCTCCTTGGGCAGTCATATGATTGCTTTTACATGTTTTGTCTGTTATTTACAATAACAAAGTTCACAAAAAAAAGATAGTATTAAAGGTTGCCTGTCCGGTAACTAAAAGGTATCCTTTGTCAGGATACCCGGGATTTATGCTTATGCTACTGGTTTGAGTGAAGCAATATCTCAAACCCATCTTCATTTTCTTCAACATAAGATTGATTTGGGGCATTCAGCACATTTTTGGCGCACACAATGTCAGAAAAAGATAAGCCTGCATGGAATGCAAACAGAATTATTAAATAATGAACATAATGCGGAAAAATAAAGCAAGCTGCCAGAAGCACACTGTTTAAAATAAACATAGGGGCCAAAGTGGCAGACAGGAATAGCCGTTTTGAAATAGGCTCCGTTATTCGAATATATATAATCGGCATAAAGCCATATTTAATCTTCAGCTGTTTTTTAACAATACTTCCAAGGTGTGCAACAGGCAGATAGTGAAGCAGCTTGTGCACAGGATACATCAGCCATAAGCCGGCTGCAAAGAAAATAAAATAATTATCGTAAAAGGAACCCGGCACAAATACATATGTTGCAGGAACATATGTAAATATGAAAGTAGCCAGCATGGTTAAGGAAGACAGTATAAAAAGTCTTTGCGATCCATATTGCTTCGTGAAGTTAATCGTCTTCCAGCAATTCATCA
Source organism: Cytobacillus sp. BC1816 (assembly GCF_051353635.1). Classification (NCBI taxonomy): domain Bacteria; kingdom Bacillati; phylum Bacillota; class Bacilli; order Caryophanales; family Bacillaceae; genus Cytobacillus; species Cytobacillus sp. BC1816. The sequence goes on from NZ_CP195611.1 coordinate 1,303,490, forward strand.
TAAAAATACCTCCAAATGGAGTAAAATAGTAATCTTTCAAACTCACTTAAGATACTTTACGATGAATAAATGAAAAAATCAATAGGGAAAACTAACACATTTTGTCGAAAAAAATTTTTATATAATAAAACATATGTGAAACTATGAGCAACTGATTTCATAAATACAAAGCGAATAGCATGCATTCGCTTTGTAAGGGTTTACATAATGATAAGTGGAACTCTATCTATTTAAACAAGTTCCTTTTCAGCTGTTGTTTTTTTCTTTAATTTGCCCTCATCTTCATCAAATTGATTTTCAAGGTTAGCAAAGGACTTTTCAAAAATTTCCATGAAATCGTCACCATATATATTGCGGACTATCGCCATAATCTCAATGATATCTGGAAATTTCCCATACAGATCCCTTAATGGCAACGCACCTGAGAACACGGCATTTTTCTCGGGTGAATAGGTTTCCATAAGACTTAGTAACACCTTTTCGCCGTCATCAGTCAATTTAATATAGGTATTTCTTTTATCGCTTTCTTTTTTAGAAAACTGAAGAAAGCCTCGTTCTTCAAGCTTTTTGGAAAAATTGAATGCAGTAGAAACATGCATTACGCCAAACTTGGCAACATCGGAAATCGATGCTCCGTTTAAATGATAGGCAATCCATAAAATATGGTGTTCATTAATATTTAAATCGTAGGGTTTTATCCATTGCTGCCAATCTTTTTCTATAGACTTCCACAGGGCTTTACTCAGCTGTGCCACTCGCTGGCTGAAGATCATTGCTTCCTTCATAGAAATTGGTTTATCCGACATTCAAAAATTCACCTACTTTGTAAAATTAAGTCTTTCTGGTCAAACAGCCAGAAGTTTATTTTCTTTTCATAGTATCATTATGCCAATAAAACAAAAATTAATAAAGATATAAATTTACAAAATTTTTAGAAATATAATTAGATATTTCTATAAAAGGCTTAAGGACAAGGGATGAGAGCTTGTTCAAAGCTTTATAAAAATTTGAAGCATTTTCATAATATATTGGTTTTCGTTCAAAAACAAAAAAATCCTTCTTTTTAACCAAAGAAAAAAGAAGGATTTTTTTATTCACTTTTTATTTAAATTTGTTTCAAGTTCATGGATGGCTGCTTCAATTTCCTGCAATTCTCTCTGAAGTTTGTGCTGATGTGGAAGGATTTCGTTTTTCCAATTGCTGATGGAATATTTGATGTCGTTTGAGAATTCCTTTAAAGCGGTTTTTCCTTCCTTCGAAGCAAATGAAGCTGATTCCTTTATGGCAAGCAATTCAGATTTTAATTCGGTCAGCTGCTCCTTCAGGGTGTTTGTCGTATTTTTTAACTGCTGTCTTGTATCCTTTCCTGAAGCAGGTGCAGTCAATAGGGTTGATATGCCGGCTGCAGCGCCGCCAGCTAATAGTCCAAGCAATAACGATTTGGCTTTCATAACCATCACCTCAAAATCTTGTTTATATGTCTATTTTACTACATTACTCATTTTTCTAAAGCGGAAAATGAAAAGTCACCGTTTCTATATCTATATCACAAAAATTAGAAGGGTAAACCATATCCTCATAGCTCCCGGCATACAGGCATACAATTCAGTAGAGGGATATAAAGCGAAAGGGGGAGATAGATTGTCCGGAGCGGCGGCTGGAATTTTTGCATTGAGTGTGGTTCTGTTTTTAGGAGGTATTCATTTTTTTCTTTCAATAAAGAAACCGGGAGTCTATCCTCCGAAGTATGTTCTGAAAAAGAGGGCAGCTGCTTTAGCGGCAGGCGGTGTACTGTTGTTCCTGCTGGGAATGATTGTAGGGAGCTTCCAATAATGTAAATATAAAAAGCCCGCTTATTTTGCGGGCTTTGTCTATTATTGGCTGAACGTCTGCTGAGTCAGCTTTGTTCTGTTTGCAATTGATTGTGCTACTGGATAAAGGATAACCATTGCAGCCGTGTTAACTGCAGCTGCAGGAAGTACAACTGCTGCAAATAATGCAGTGAATGGTCCTGGCAATCCGACAATCAGGTATGCGGAAGTTAAAAACACAATTCCGGATACAATTGTTCCTGCTGCTGTTAAGACAGCTGCACTGATGATATTCTTCCGGAATTTCTTTAAGATCAGGAACAAAGCAAAAAAGATAAATGCTGTAACAGGCTTATCAATAATATTCGGGATTAATCCTCCAGGAAAAGTTGTGGTAAGCCCGGATATCAGGCCTGTAACCAAACCTAAAAGCAAAACGCTTTTGCTGTCTGGAAAAAGGATTATGCCCAAAAACATCATGGTAAGCATCATGTCCGGTTTCATCCCAAGAAAGAACCCTGGTACAACGGCATGAAGCACTGCGCCCATCCCGACTAATAGGGATAAGGCCACTAAATTTTTTGTATTCATTTCTCATCTCTCCTCTGCTATTCTCAGACTAAGCTCTGTTCGTCTCTCCTGCAGTGCACTCTTTGCCTGCAGCGAAAAACTTTAACTCATTATAACACATATCCCTGGGTTGAAAAGGTGTTATATTTTTAATTATTATTCTTAAAGGCTTTCATAAATGCGGCCAGTTTTTCAACATGGTGTTCTGGCACAGCATTGTAAATGGAAGCGCGGCAGCCGCCTATGGAACGGTGTCCTCCGAGCCCAACAAACCCTGCTTCTTGTGCCTTGTGCAGGAATTCCCTGGAGAGGTCCTCATTTTGAAGATTAAAAGTGACATTCATACAGGATCTGCTGTCTTTATGAGCATGTCCTATGTAAAAGCCTTCGCTTTCATCTATTGCATCATAAAGCATTTTCGCCTTCTTCTCATTGGCCTTTTCAATCTGCTGAAGGCCGCCTTTCTTATCCGCCCATTCAAGCACCAGGGAAAGCAAATAAATAGCCAGAGTGGGAGGTGTGTTATATAAAGAGTTATTATTGGCAAACGTATTATAATTCAGCATTGCAGGGAGCTTTTCTGATGATCTTTGTAATAGATCTTTGCGGATAATGACTACTGTTACACCGGAAGGGCCGAGATTTTTCTGGGCGCCTGCATAGATCAAATCAAATTGCTCCACTTCCAATGGACGGCTTAAAATATCGCTGGACATATCTGCTGCAAGTGGTGTTTTTTTATTCGAAGGAAAGGTTTTCCATTGTGTGCCGTAAATTGTATTGTTGCTGGTAATATGAAGATAGGCAGCACTGTCAGGAATGTCATTTTGATTGTATTCTGGGATGAGGCGGTACTTTTGATCCTTACTTGAGGCAGAAATAACGGTTTTGCCAATTTTATCTGCTTCTTTTAAAGCTTTCTCCGACCAGGAGCCGCTGAGGATATAATGGGCTTCTTGATCTTTTCCCAGCAGGTTCATCGGAATCATTGAAAACTGGAGACTTGCACCTCCCTGGATAAATAGCACCTCATAATCATCCGGAATGGCCAGCAGGTTTCTCAAAAGTGTTTTTGCCTGATCATGTACTGCCTGATACTCTTTGCTCCTATGGCTTAGTTCCATTATGCCCATTCCCGTATTGCTGAAGTTCAATAAATTCTTTTCCGCTTCTTTTAAGACCTCTTCCGGCAGGGCTGCGGGACCTGCATTAAAATTTAGAGCACGGTACATTTTTCTCCCTCCAAAAATATAAAATCAATCCACTATAACGCTGTAAAGAAATAAAGATATTTAATATGTTAACAAAATTTACTGATTTGTACAGAGAAAAAAATGAACATTTTGAAAATTGGGGGATAAAGAAGGCAAAAAAATTCCTCCTGCAGATCAGGAGGATGAGAGAGTTACATGTGTTTTGCTATGGCCTCAGAGATCTCCTTAAGATCTGAGGCTGAATATTCCGATTGATGTGATTTCCACACAACTCCTAAGCCATCTCCTTCTCCATAACGGGGAATAAGGTGAGAGTGAAAGTGGAAAACGGTCTGCCCGGCTTGTTCACCATTGTTATTAATTAGATTCATGCCAATTGGATCAAATTCAGCCTTGATGGCTCTTGCAATTTCCGGAACAGATTCGAAATAGCTGCGGGCTGTTTCCGCATCCATTTCATATAAATTTTCTTTATGTACTTTCGGGATGACAAGTGTATGCCCTTTAGTGACCTGGCTTATATCCAGAAACGCCACCACATGCTCGTTTTCGAAAACCTTGGCTGATGGAATCTCGCCATTGATTATTTTACAGAATATACAATCGGTCATTATGTCAGCTCCTAACTAAATATGCTTTTACACAATTCTACCATATCCGCCAAAAAACAAAAAAGTGAAACATATTATTGGGGAGAAGGGATGATTGCATTGTCCTATTCATAAAATAAAAAGGCAGGATCCGCTTGGAATCCTGCCTTCGGTGAAGGGGAAGCTTCTATTGGAACGTTTCTACTTCAGGTAAATTCTCTTTAACAAACACCTCATTTATGAATGAATTGTGTTTATATCTAGAGAAATTCGATCTTTGTTCAATCGGACCATCCCCTTATTTCTTTATATGCATTCACGGGCGTATAAAGCATGGATGATAGTCTTTAACAAACACCTCATTTATAAAATGACTTAGTGACCACTTTCGGGTGAAGCGATCAAGTGTTTAAGATCATCAGGTTTCATATGCAATGCAACCATCCCCCTATTAGGAACGTTTGAAGCTTATACTGAAAGGAAACTGTCTGCGACAGACACCTCATTTCAAGTTTTGATCATCTGAATGTTGTTCAAATGATTTGTTTCCCCTTCAAAGATTAGAATGTCCGGATTCGGGATTTATATGCAGGGATTTTCCCCAAACTGGACAATATCCTTTGGCTTTTTTTACAATGGTCTTACATATATAGTAGGAAGGACGTTGAAAATGGCGCTGCTCGAAATTAAAAACGTTACCGGCGGCTATACAAGAAACCCGGTTTTGAAGGATGTCTCCTTTGATGTGGCAGAAAAAGAAATTGTCGGCCTGATCGGTCTTAACGGAGCCGGAAAAAGTACGACAATCAAACATGTAATTGGTTTAATGGAACCGAAGGAAGGCGAAATTACGATCAATAGCATGCAATTCCTTAAGGATAAGGAAGGGTACCGCAAGCAATTCACCTTTGTTCCGGAAACGCCGATATTATATGATGAATTAACACTGGAAGAACACCTGCGACTAACAGCCATGGCATACGGCCTGCCTGAAGCAGACTATAAATCAAGAGTGGCGACACTCCTAAAGGAATTCAGAATGGAAAAAAGACTGAAGTGGTTTCCTGCCCATTTTTCTAAAGGGATGAAACAGAAGGTAATGATTATGTGCGCCTTTCTGGTGCAGCCGTCATTATACATAGTTGATGAACCGTTTGTAGGTCTGGACCCGCTGGGTATTCAATCACTTCTTGATTTGATGAAAAAAATGAAAGAAAGCGGTGCAGGCATTCTTATGTCCACCCATATACTGGCAACTGCTGAAAGATATTGTGATCGTTTTGTGATTTTGCATGAAGGAAAAGTAAGGGCAAAGGGGACTTTAGCAGAGCTGCAGCAGCAATTTGCTATGCCGGGAGCAACTCTTGATGATTTATATATCCAGCTCACAAAGGAAGAAGATTATGTTTGATGAAAAACAGTTATGGAAGGAGAGATTCGGGAGGACAGTCAAAGAGCTTTCCCGCTATCTGCGTTATATTTTTAATGGCCATATTGTCATTGTCATGGTGTTTCTTCTGGGCACTGCCGCTTTTTATTATCAGGAGTGGATAAAGACGCTTCCCAATCACTTTCCTGCTGCAGCGGTAATGGCAATTATTTTAGCTCTTCTGGTTACATACAGCCCGATTTATACATTTTTTTCTGAGGCAGACAAAATTTTTCTTCTGCCGCTTGAAGATAGGCTTTCAGGTTATTTTAGACGTTCGCTGGCAGTCAGCTTTTTGGTGCATGCATACATCCTGGTAATGGGGCTGGGAATTTTTATGCCCTTGTATGCCAGAGTGAATGATGGCAATTTTAATACGTTTTTACCTTTTCTGCTTATCCTGCTGTCGTTAAAAATTATCAATTTGCTGATCCGCTGGAAGATTCAATATTACATCGAAACAAGCGTACATATCCTGGATGCATGTGTCCGTTATTCAGTAAACGCTGTTTTTCTATATTTCCTTTTTAGCGGTGCCTCCCCCATTTTTATGCTGGCGGCAGGTGTGCTGCTGATTCTGTTATACTTGTTCTTCAGCATGAAATCCAGGGATAAAGGACTAAAATGGGAGATTTTGATTGAACAAGAAGAGAGGAGAATGACTTCTTTCTACAGGCTTGCCAATATGTTTACAGATGTTCCGAAGCTGAAAGATCGCGTGAAAAGGCGGAAATGGCTTGATTGGCTGATGGCAGGCATTCCTTTCAAACAGGAAGCGACTTTTAAAAACCTTTTTGTTAGAACGTTTCTCCGTTCTGGTGATTACTTCGGTATATTCATTCGTTTAACGTTCATTGGTGCTGGAGCGATTTATTTAATCTCGTATGGAATGGGACAAATACTGCTTGTACCGCTCTTCATGTACTTAACAGGCTTTCAGCTCCTGCCTTTATGGAATCATCATCAGGATAAGCTGTGGGTGAATTTATACCCGGTTAAAGGGGACATAAAGGAGAAGTCCTTCAAACAGCTGCTTACAGGCATCCTATATGTTCAGGCACTCCTCTTATCGCTGGCTGTCCTGGCAAATGGCGGCTGGATGGCATCACTGCTGTCTTTGGCATTAGGGATTCTATTTGCATATGCTTATACTCATTTCTATATTCAGAAACGGCTGGCGGGCAGCAGGACATAAAATGAAACCATTGCTGTCTTGCATACGTATATATAGTCATCCTGAATGAAGGCAGGTATGAAAATGAGGGAATATGAATTAAAAGCGTATCACGAAATTGAAGAGTGGAAGAGGCGAATAAACAAGCGTTCCAGTATGCTGAATCGCCTTTCCAAAAAAGCTCAAACAAAGGTAAATAGTATAATACCCGAAAAAGCTCATCAAATTATTACAGACAGCATAAAAAATATGGTGAAGGCAACCTTGATTGGATCAAATGCAACGACCAGAAAAAAGCAATCTGCGAGCCGCGGACTTGAAGTAATGGATCACATGCTAGAAGACAAGGTTTCGACCTACCGCAAAACAGCTGCGGTTGAAGGTGCCGGGACCGGGGCAGGTGGAATTTTCCTTGGTCTGGCTGATTTTCCTTTACTGCTGAGCATAAAGATGAAATTTCTTTTTGAAGCTGCAGCCATATATGGATTTGATACAAATGATTATGAAGAGCGCCTGTTTCTCCTGCACGTCTTTCAGCTCGCATTTTCCAGTGATGACAAAAGGAAAGAAACACTGAAGCTGATTGAAGAATGGGATGACAGGAAGGAAGCATTGGCTGACATGGACTGGAAGGTATTTCAGCAGGAATACCGTGATTATATAGACTTCGTTAAGATGCTCCAGCTGGTGCCCGGTATAGGTGCTGCTGTTGGAGCGTATGCTAACTATAATTTGCTTGACCATTTAGGAGAAACCGCAAAAAATGCTTATCGTCTGCGGATATTAAAGACAGCCCCGAGGCCTGATTAGGCCTGGGGCAGTTTTTTTGCAATTTTTGATTGAGGCAAGTGAGTTAATTGCACCAATTTGTCCGAGGTATCCGGTAAAAGAGAAATTGATTGAGCAAATAAAAATGGTTTTAGCGCCAAACATAAAATCCGCTGATAAAAAGGTCCACACCACCACAAAAAATGGGCCAGTCGCCTGGCCCAATCTCATATTTCCTCTTACGACCTTACCTCAACAGAATCCTTGCTTTCATAAAAACTATGATAGTTTAAAGCTGCTGTTCCCAATGTTTTGGCTGCGATCAGCATCGCTTTTTCATCGATATCAAACTTTGGATGATGATGCGGGTAATTTTCAACTGTGTTTTCCGGTCTTGCACCTGTAAAGAAGAAGGTGCCTTTTACATGCTGCAGATAGTAGGCAAAATCTTCGCCGCCCATTTCAGGGTCTGTCTCTTCAACCAATTTGACTTCGTTAATTTTCCCTGCCAGCTCAGCCAGGTATTCGGTTTCTTTTCTATGATTCACAACAGCAGGGTAGCCTCTATGGAATTGATACTCATATGCACTGTCTGCTGTGTAGCATGTTCCTTTTACTATACGCTCGATTTCCGCTTCGATATTATTACGGACGACTTCGTTAAATGTGCGGACAGTACCGACCAATTTTGCTCTATCGGCAATTACATTAAATGCGTTATCAGCTACGAAGGATCCAACTGTTACAACTGCAGAATCAATGGGATTTACTTTTCTGCTGACAATTTGCTGGAGATTGACGACCAGCTGGGCCGCAGTTACAATAGCATCCTTTGTTTTGTGAGGCTGTGCTCCATGTCCGCCTTTTCCTTGTATGGAAACTTCAAATCTGTCTGCTGCCGCCATAAATGGACCGACTCGATATTGAATTTTCCCTGTTGGTTCGGATGCCCATAGGTGAGTTCCAAAAATGGCGTCGACTCCCTCAAGGCAGCCATCTGCGATCATCGATTTCGCTCCGCCTGGGGCATATTCCTCGGCGTGCTGGTGAATCATGACATATGTACCTTCTAATTCGCCGGAAAGTTCATTGAGTGCCTTTGCCAGCACAAGCAAAGTTGCTGTGTGCCCATCATGTCCGCAAGCATGCATAACACCTGGTACCAATGATTTATATGGGACATCCTTTTCATCTTGGATAGGAAGTGCATCAAAGTCGGCTCTTAAAGCGATGGTTTTTCCTGGTTTGCTGCCATGGATCTTAGCAACAACTCCATTTCCTCCTACTTGCCCCCGGACTTCAATCCCCAGATTTTCATAATAGGTTTTGATATAGTGAGCCGTCTTTTCTTCCTTAAAGGATACTTCAGGGTTCTGGTGAAGATAGCGGCGGATGGAGACCATTTCATCGTAATAGTTTTCCAGTTTTTTAAATAATGTTTCGGACATGATTCCCTCTCCTATCTGTATAATTTTTTTCATTATTATAACATTCTTTAATAGGTTAAAGGAGAAATTCTTTTTTTCTCAAACTTAACATAATACAAGTGAAGAAGAGATGATACTATAAATTAAAAGGCTAAATGGGAGGTATTAGTAAGATTGGAAATGCATAAATCTAAATGGGCATATTTTTGCCTGGCTGTATCAGCGGCAGTTTTTCTTTATTTTTTGGCTTCTGTTAATATCGGAACATCCCTGGAATTTGATCGTTATTTTTCAAAGTTTTTTACAGGTTTGTTTTCAGAAAATACCTATCCATTTTTTGAAGCTATGGACAGTTTGGGGGATAAAGCCGGTGTTGGAATCATCACATTGGCATTCTTATTGATACTTTTGTTTAAATATAGGAATTTTGAAGCGATGGCATCAGTTGTTTTTGCTGTTGCAGCGGGAAATGAGGTAAATAAGTGGCTTAAAGAGGCTATTGGCAGGCCGCGTCCTGATCAGGAACATCTGGTTGATGTGGCGAGTCTCAGCTTTCCGAGCGGACACGCTATGATTGGGATGATCCTGTATACGGTTATCGCCTATTTTATCATTAACGAAATAAAGTCCAAGCCTGCCAAATGGGTGACGGCGATTTTAGCTGGCATATGGATTTTTCTAATGGGAATCAGCCGGATTGTGATGGGGGTACATTATCCGTCAGATATTGCAGCGGGATTTGCAGCAGGATATATTTGGGTATTTATTTCGATTTCACTTTACGCAGCACTAAAGTCAATGTTCAGAAGAAATTCACACAAGAGAGAATCGGCATAAAAGCAAAGAGACTATCGCAGATAGTCTCTTTGCTGCTTTTAAAGGAGGAACATGGCTGCAATAGTTGTCACAATTAAACCAATTGTTACCGGAAGCAAATTCCTCCGAGCCAGTTCAAAAGCGTCTACATTACAGATGGCTGCTGCAGGGATGAGGGCCCAAGGAACAAGCGTACCGCCGCCTACCCAGATTCCGGCTACCTGGCCTAGAGCTGTTAGGGTTGCCGCACCTGTGCCTATGGCTGCTGCGAACAGGCTTGCAATCGAGCCGGCAAGAGATATGCCGGAAAAACCAGATCCATCCAGGCCGGTAATGGCGCCAACCACTGTTAATGTAATGGCGCCTACTTCTTTGCTTAAAGGTACAGCCGAAGCCAGGCCAACTCCAAGGTCATTAACGATTCCATGAGAGTTTTTTGGCAGAAAGTCTCCTATCATTTGTGTAAATCCAGCGTCCCCCAGATAAAAGAAAGCAGCAATTGGAATTACAGGGCCAAATACCCTAAAACCAAATTGGAAGCCTTCAACTAAATAGCCAGTTGTTTTTTCAAGACCTTTATTGCGGTGTGCAGAGAGCGTAATTATCAGAAGGATGAAAATCGATGTCCCGCCTACTAAAGCTGTTGCGTCACCGCCCTGGAGGTCCAGTGCAAACATGGCAGCAACATCAGCAGCAAATAAAACAGGAATGAATAGGGCAAAAAAACGCTTTTGATTAAGTGATAGCAAATGTTGTTGACTGGCGTCAGACTGAAGTTCGGCCGGGGTATCCACGGTGAGTCCTGTTGCTGCAGTCAGCTTTCCGCTTTTCATGTCTCTCTTTATAAGATAAAAAGCTGTAATAGTTGTCACTGCTCCCATGATAATAACAAGCGGAATACTGGCTGATATGACTTCCCCGACAGGAAGCCCGGCTGCATCGGCAGTTAACTTCGGTGCAGCCTGGATTATAAAATCCCCAGATAGTGCAATGCCGTGCCCGAACAGGTTCATGGCCATTGCCACTCCCAATGCAGGCAATCCAACCCGAATGGCTACTGGAAGAAGTACTGCGCCCATTAATGCAACTGCAGGAGATGGCCAAAAAAACCATGATATGACCATCATCAAAATCCCAATAGTCCAATAAGCAAGTGCAGGTGTTCTGATTAATTTGGTAAAAGGAGAGATCATGACATCATTTATTCCCGTTATGGTCAGTATCCGGCTCATGGCGACGATTATCGAAATGACCAGTATAGTGGAAAGGAGTTCTGTAATGGCAAATATAAAACTGGTAAAAATACTGCTGACTGAACTGCTTAAGGAGCCGGTAGCCGTTATGGCAATTAAAAAGATGCCTGCAATACAGACAAGGGTTGTATCTCTCCTCATAATCATGAAACCAATAATAAACAGAATAAAAAGAACATAAATCCAATGAATAACTGTTAGTTCAACTCCCATTTATAATTTCCCCCTTTCATAATTCCATAAGAGAAGCCCCGATTTAGGCGAATCACCCGATTTGGAATGTAGTACAGAATATGATGGAAAGAATTAAATGGTGATATGGATTGCATCCGTCCGAAGACTGAGGCTGAACCACTCTGTGGAATGTTTCGGTAAAATAGCAGAGTGATAAAATGAATATGTTGGAGGAAAAGGTTTCTATTTTAGCGAATACAAGAATAGGAGAAAAGAAGGAAGGGAACGCCTATGAGATACAGGTCAGTTAATCAGATAATCTTCGCGGTAACTTTATCAGCAATTGGAGTTTTGCTTCTCCTTATGAACATAGGTGTCATTTCCTTGGAAATAAAAGAGGTATTTGTCGTAATTTACCCCTATATTCTATTGGCTGCAGGATGCCATTACCTGCTGTCATATATGTTGAAGAAAAGCCGGAGCGGAATGTTTCCCGGGTTATTTCTAATAGTATTTTCATTTCTATTAATCCTTGATCGTTTCGAAGTAATTGAATTTAGGTTTATGGAAATATGGAAACTCTGGCCCCTGTTTCTTATTTTTTTCGGCATTAATATTTTATTGAAACGAGATCGTTTGAAGATTCATTTTGAACAGGATTTCCCAGCGGATATATATGAAAAAAACAAAGGAGCAGCAGAGAAAAAGGTTATTAATATCTCAAAATACGAAAGCCCGCAGCCGCTTAAAAATATAAGAGGTTTTTCGATTGGCGATGTGGATTTTAAACAGCCAAATTGGTCTCTGGAGCCAATGGATTTATATACAATGATCGGTGATTATTTTATTGATTTCAGCAAGGCTTTCATCCCGGAGAAAGAGACACCTGTCATTGTAAGAGGGTGGATTGGGGATGTAAAAATGATTATCCCTGAAAACATTCCGGTGATGATCCAGTCAAATATTAATATAGGAGACATTCGCATTTTTGATCAAAAGACAGGTGACATTAACCGCAGTCTTCAATATAAGTCACCCGGATATGATGAAGCATCAAGAAAGCTGAGAATCGCTGTACAAGTAAAAATTGGATCCATCCGGATCGATAAAGTATAGGTGTATATAATGAGAAAAACCGGAATCAGGTATTGGTTTGTACAGAGTTTTATTATGATGGCCATTATAAGTTCATTAATCTTTTTTGTCGGATTACAGGTGTATCTATTTTATAATCCTGTATCGCCAATGACGATAAAGAGCACCTTCTGGCTTTTTTTGTATGCTTTAACCATTTTACTGCTTACAGGAGCCTACTTTGGGCTCAAGGGCAGCTACTTAATTAAAGGCAGGCTCGGTGATATTTTATTATTTGTTTCAACATTAAGGAGCGGCAAGTATGCTGATCGGATGGAATCTTATGAAAAAGATGAGATTGGGTTAATTTCAGATGAACTGAATCAGCTGGCGGAAAATATCCAGGAGCAGGTTTTTTCCATGCAGCGCCTTGCTGATGAAAAGTCTTTCCTGGCACAAACAGCCCATTCTGCTGCTGTGATGGAAGAAAGACAGCGCCTGGCAAGGGATCTGCATGATGTAGTGAGCCAGCAGCTTTTCGCTTTGAGTATGATGTCTTCTGCTGCCCTGAGAGTTTTTGATTTGGATAGTGATAAAGCAAGGGAGCAGTTAAATGAAATCTCTGACATCGCAGCGAAAGCGCAGGGGGAAATGAGGGCGCTTCTGCTCCATTTGAGGCCTGTGCAGCTGAGTGATGACAGGCTATGCGATGGAATTATTAAGCTGATACAGGAGTTAAAGGCAAAGACAAACATCGATTTTCACGCAAGCATTGATGAGATCGAAAATCTTTCGAAAGCAGCAGAAGAGCATTTGTTTCGGATTGTGCAGGAAGCCCTATCCAATGTGCTACGCCATGCTGATGCAGGGAATATAAAAATTACCTTAACGGAAGAAGACGATTACATTTATCTTTTTATTGCTGATAATGGAAAAGGTTTTAATCCTCATAAAGAGAGGATAACCTCCTATGGGCTGAAGACAATGAGGGAACGTTGCGAAGAAGTTGGCGGAATATTCAAAATACGTTCTAAGAAAAACGAAGGAACCTATATAGATATTAAAATTCCGGCAAAAGGAGAGAGGCTGAAATGATCAGGGTTGCTGTAGTGGATGACCATGAAATGGTAAGAAAGGGGATTATTTCTTATTTGGCAACGGAAGCTGGCATAGAGGTGATTGGGGAAGCAGAAAGCGGAAGTGAAGCTGTAAAGCTAGTACTCAAAGAACGGCCGGAAATCGTTCTGATGGATCTTCTTATGGAAAATGGGAACGGAATTGAAGCGACAAGGGAGATTTTAAAAAGCTATCCTGGATGCAAAATTATAATTATAACCAGTTATTACGATGATGAACAAGTTTTCCCGGCAATTGAAGCGGGTGCGTTCAGCTATATGCTTAAGACAGCAAATGCGGCCGAGGTTGTGAATGCAATTAAGAAAGCTGCACAAGGAGAGCCCGTTATTGAATCAAAGGTTGCAGGGAAAATGGTTAGCCGTTTTAGAGAAAAAGAAAAAAAGCCTCATGATGATTTAACGGAAAGGGAGTTTGATGTCCTGCTCTGCATTGGGGAAGGGATGACAAACCAGGAAATAAGTAAAGAATTGTTCATTGGCATCAAAACAGTCAAAACACACGTAAGCAATATCCTCGGTAAACTGGGCGTTACTGACCGTACACAGGCAGCAGTTTATGCCAATCGAAATGGTATAATTAAAAAGCAGGCATAAAGAAGGATGAGCCGCTGCAGCCCATCCTTTTCTATTACTCTTCTTCAGGGATATAATATTGGGTCACATATGAAGGGCTGGAGAATATATTCGGTGTCTTATCGATGCCGCTTTCCGTCCCGCGTTTTTCATGTGCTTTTTCATATGCTTTGGAATTCTGCCAATTCTTAAAGGATTTTTCATCCCGCCATAATGTTAGAATGATATATGTGTTTGATTCAAGAGGCCGCAAAACCCGGATGGCCGCAAAACCCGGTTCATTTTCAATAAGCCCTGCCCTGTTTTTAAATCGGTGCTCAAAAAGCGGCCTGCCTTCATCTGTAACAGGTATATTGTTCAGAACTGCAAACCCTGCATCCGTGAATACCCCGGCAGAATCAATTACTTCATAGGAACGGGGTTCTTTAAAAATGGAGGTTCCTGCTGTTTCATGGATTAATAAGGCGCTCTCTGTATTCTGCATTGTAACCATATTTTCATCGGAGTGCTTTTCCTCAATTTTTTTCAAAAAATCGTAAGTTCCTCTGGCCATATAAATCTTCATTTTTTCTCACTCCACTTGGAAAAGTTTTATAGTGTTTTTTGAAAGAAAATTCATTATAAACACTTCATTCATAAATTGAAATTTTTAATGTGCTAATATCCTTACAATCTTTAATTTTCCCTCATTTAGACAGTTAAAAACGTCAATTTTTTGACATTTAGCCTTCAAATCTATACAAAAACAGAGAAAACAGGATATAGTCATAAAGGATAGATACTGGCGATTTCTAATTTTGGTATATATATATTACAATTATACGCAGACAAGTCTTGAAAGGTGGATAAAATTTAATGACAAACTCATTTAATGATACATTTCTGAAGGCGGCTAGGGGGGAACAGACAGATTATGTTCCTGTTTGGTATATGCGCCAGGCTGGCCGCTCGCAGCCGGAATATAGAGCGATAAAAGAAAAATATTCCCTATTTGAAATTACACACCAGCCTGAGCTTTGTGCCTATGTTACAAGGCTGCCGGTAGAGCAATATAACAATGATGCTGCCATTCTTTATAAAGATATTATGTCACCGCTTCCTGCCATTGGGGTTGATGTGGAAATTAAATCAGGAATCGGCCCTGTTATTTCAAATCCAATCAGTTCCATAGGGGATGTAGAGAAGCTTGGGGAAATCAATCCGGAAGAGGACGTTCCATATGTCCTGGAAACTATTAAGCTTCTTACTCAAGAACAGCTGACTGTGCCACTAATCGGTTTTGCAGGGGCTCCATTTACTCTTGCCAGTTATATGATTGAAGGCGGGCCATCAAAGAATTACAACAAAACGAAAGCATTTATGTATGCAGAACCTAAAGCCTGGTTTGCTTTAATGGACAAGCTTGGGGAAATGACTATTACATATGTGAAATCCCAGGTCAAAGCAGGTGCAAAAGCCATCCAGATTTTCGATTCATGGGTTGGCGCCTTAAATGTGGAGGATTACCGCTATTTTATTAAGCCAGCAATGAATCGCATTTTCTCTGCCTTAAAAGAAGAGAATGTCCCGCTGATTATGTTCGGAGTTGGCGCTAGCCACCTGGCTATGGAGTGGCATGATCTGCCGCTTGATGTAGTGGGGCTGGATTGGAGACTTCCGATTCAGGAAGCAAGGGCAAAAGGCATCACCAAAACAGTCCAGGGCAATCTTGATCCGGCTATTCTCCTCGCACCATGGGAGGTTATAGAGGAAAAAGCAAAAGCTATTCTCGATCAGGGAATGGCCCGGCCTGGTTATATATTTAATCTTGGGCATGGTGTTTTCCCGGAGGTTAATCCGGACACATTAAAGAAATTAACTGCTTTCATTCATGAGTACTCTGCTTCCAAACTAAACAAGTAACCTTTTAGACGGCCTTATGCAATGTCTGGCAAACGGTTTGGCACATTGCTTGAGCATTAGTTTTGGTAATCAATTTAATTTTTGGCACAATAAGGACTGGAGACAAAACTATTTGAGGTGGAAGACATGGGTAAAAAGACAGTTGGTTTACTTGTAATGGCTTATGGAACTCCCTATAAGGAAGAAGACATTGAGCGTTACTATACACATATCCGCAGGGGAAGAAAGCCTTCGGAGGAAATGCTTGAAGATTTAAGAAGCAGATATGAAGCGATTGGCGGAATATCTCCTCTTGCAGAAATTACTATAGATCAGGCTGAAAAACTTGAACAGCATTTAAATGAAATTCAGGACGATTATGAATTTAAAATGTATTTAGGATTAAAACATATTGAACCTTTCGTAGAAGATGCGGTTAAACAAATGCATGAGGATGGGATTGAAGAGGCTGTCAGCATTGTTCTTGCACCTCATTTCTCAACCTTTAGTGTAAAATCATATAACGGCAGAGCCAAAGAAGAGGCTGAGAAGCTTGGCGGTCCTGTAATAAAATCAGTTGAAAGCTGGTACCAAGAGCCTAAGTTTATCAAATATTGGGCCGATCGCGTAAAGGAAACCTTCGATAAAATGCCTGCTGAAGAAAAAGATTCTGCAGTGTTAATTGTTTCTGCGCATAGTTTGCCGGAGAAAATTCTGAAATCAGGAGATCCATATCCGCATCAGCTGCAGGAAACAGCTGACCTCATTGCCGAACAGGCTGATGTTAAAAACTATGCCGTTGGCTGGCAAAGTGCAGGAAACACACCTGAGCCTTGGCTTGGCCCTGATGTACAGGATTTGACAAGAGACCTTTTTGAAAACAAGGGCTACAAGGCATTTGTTTATACTCCTGTAGGTTTTGTGTCAGATCATCTTGAAGTGCTGTACGACAATGACTATGAATGCAAAGTTGTCACTGATGAGCTTGGTGCAAGCTATTACCGTCCCGAAATGCCAAATTCTAAGCCAGAGTTTATTGATGCGATGTCAGATGCCATTTTTAAATTGCTGAATAGATAAGCAAAAAATTAGAAAAGAAGGCGATTTACCGTGCAGGGAGAGAGACAGAAAATTGTTATTGCCGGAGGAGGAATTACTGGTCTTGCTGCAGCTTACTATCTGCAGAAGGAAGCCAAAGAAAAAGGAATGGCCCTGGATGTAAAGCTCATAGAAGCTTCACATCGACTTGGCGGGAAGATTCAAACAATAACACGGGACGGTTTTGTAATCGAAAGAGGGCCAGATTCCTTTTTGGCCCGTAAACAAAGTGCGTCCCGGCTTGCCAAGGAAGCAGGGTTGGAAAAAGAGCTTGTGAGAAATACAACCGGTAAGTCCTTTGTGCTTGCAAGACAGCGTCTATTTCCAATGCCGGGCGGATCAATCATGGGCATCCCTACCCAAATTGCTCCCTTTATTACAACCGGCTTATTCTCTCCCGCAGGGAAGGCAAGAGCTGCGGCAGATTTTGTGCTGCCGCGCTCCAATCCTTCCCATGATCAGTCACTGGGTGCCTTTTTTAGAAGAAGGCTTGGTGACGAAGTCGTCGATAATTTGATTGATCCGCTTCTTTCTGGAATATATGCTGGCGATATTGATCAATTAAGCCTTATGGCCACTTTCCCGCAGTTTTATCAGGTTGAGCAGAAGTATAGAAGTTTAATTCTGGGAATGAAAAAGTCCACAGGCTCTCAGCCAAAACAGGCCGCAAACGGCAAGAGCAAAGAGGGGATGTTCCTTACTTTCAAATCGGGGCTTCAATCGCTTGTCGATGCCCTAGAGAACAAGCTTGAACCTGGAACTGTACTGAAAGGCCATCGAATTGAATCAATCAAGAATACTGGCAGAAGCTATACAATTGAAATGAATGGCGGAGAAAACCTTCAGGCAGATTGCATGGTTATGGCTGTTCCCCATCATGCTCTGTGCAGCATTTTCTCTGGCTGGGGAATTTTTGAGCAGTTCAAAGACATGCCGTCCACTTCTGTGGCAACTGTAGCGCTGGCTTTTCCGGAGGAAGCGATTGAAAGGGATATTGACGGAACCGGTTTTGTTGTTTCACGCCATAGTGATTTCACCATTACTGCATGTACCTGGACACATAAGAAATGGCCCCATTCGACCCCAAAAGGAAAAGTGCTTCTGCGCTGTTACGTTGGCAAAGCCGGCGATGAAGCAGTGGTGGATCTCTCAGATGATCAAATTGTTAAAGTTGTACTTGATGATTTAAATAAAACGATGAATATTAAAATGATTCCGGACTTTGTTTATGTAACAAGATGGAAGGATTCAATGCCACAGTATACTGTAGGACATAAAGAACGAGTCGGGCTGGCAAAGAAGCAGGCACAGGAAAAGCTGCCGGGCATTTTTCTGGCAGGAAGTTCATTTGAAGGTCTTGGCGTTCCTGACTGCATAGATCAGGCAGAAGAGGCAGTTCGAAATACAGTTGAATACTTGAAAAGCAACAAGCAAAAAGCTGTCCGTGTGTGACAGCTTTTTATATTGGCATCATTTCAGGTTGCTTTTTCATTTGGAGTATGATAAATTACTTTTTGTACTAATGACCAAATTGTTCATTTAGTCATTTCCTAATGAGGTGAATTCATGTCAGCAGATCGGAAACAGCAAATTATTGAGGCGGCCACTAAATCATTTTCTCTTTTTGGATATAAAGCAACCACTATGGATCAGGTTGCAAAGCTTGCAAATGTAGGAAAAGGCACTATTTATAATTTCTTTAAAAATAAAGAAGAGCTGTTTGATGAAATTATCCATACGCTCATCGTGGAAATGAAAAGCGCAGCTGATGAAGCGCTTGATCCTTCTTTGCCTTTTCATAAAAATGTTCATCGGGGATTGTATAAAATACTTGAATTCCGCATGAAACATCAGCTGACCATCAAGCTTTTCCAGGAAGCAAAGGAAATGGGAACTCCTGCTGTTACAGAGGTAATTGGGAAAGTAGAGGATGCGATATTAAATTATGTAAAAGAAAAAGTTGCACAAGCGATTGAAAAAGGAGAAATCCGGGAATGCGATCCGGAGCTGACATCTTTTGTGATGCTGAAGCTTTATATTGCTCTCATATTTGATTGGGAGCAGCGTCATGAACCTTTGGAAAAAGAAAAAATAGCTATGCTGTTTGAACAATACATTATGAAAGGATTATCGAATTAGATAGTCCTAAATTTTTTCAGAAAAATGACCAAATGAGGGATTTAGTCATTAAGTTATAACGGAGGGATTTACGATGAAAAACAAACTTTTCTTGAAGGAGTTTTCAGCAATTATAAAAAACAAAAAGCTGCTGATTCCTATTATCGCAGTAATGTTCATTCCTATTTTATACAGCGGAATGTTTCTTTGGGCATTTTGGGATCCATACGATCATCTAGATGACCTGCCTGTTGCTATCGTTAATGAGGATGCAGGTGCTGCATTTGAAGGTAATGACTTGCATCTGGGCGATGATCTTGTTGATAAATTAAAGGAAAGCAAGGACTTTAATTTTCAATTTGTTGATAAAGAGGAAGCATATAAAGATCTAAATGATCAGCAATATTATATGCTTGTTGAAATCCCTAAGGATTTTTCCAAGAATGCAACCACTCTCCTGGAAGACAATCCGGAGAAAATGAACCTGATTTACGTTCCAAATGAGAGCTACAATTTTTTATCAGCTCAAATTGGCGGAACAGCTGTAGAAAAAATAAAAGCGTCTCTGTCAGAAAAAGTGACTGAAACATATGCTGAAACAATGTTCGATAAGGTAGGGGAATTGGCAGATGGCATTGGACAGGCAAGTGACGGGGCCTTTCAAATCAGTGAAGGAGCTGCAGATTTAAAGGTTGGTTCTAACACGCTGCATGAGAAGCTGGCGCTTTTGGCCGATAAATCAATTGAGTTCAATAATGGTGTAAGCTCAGCAAGAAAAGGTTCAGAAGAAATGTCAGAAGGTGCTAAATCCCTTTCAGAGGGTTTAGGGAAATTGGCTGAAGGCCAATCAGAATTAAGTAAAGCTTCTGATCAGCTGGAATCTGGAAGTCAAAAGCTTTCAGCAGGTGTTACACAAACAAAAGAAGGGATTGTTACAGTAAAGGAAAAACTTCCTGTTATGATTGATGGAACTGAGCAGCTGGAAAATGGAGCGAAAACCTTATCTTCATCTTTGGAACAATGGCAAACGGAGGCACAAAAACTCAGTGGAGGCACTGCTCTTTTAGAGCAAAAACTGCAGGGCTTTATTTCGCAGCTTCCTGATGGATCTCCTGAAAAAGCTGAGCTTCAGACTGTGCTTGCCCAGCTGAAGGCTGGATCAGCCCAGCTTGCTGAGTCAGCTGGTAAACTATCTGCGGGAGGAGCCGAATTGTCCAAAAAAATGGGGCAGCTAAATGAAGGACAGCTGCAGCTCCAGCAGGGAATAAATCAGCTAGCCCAAGGGGCATCCGAGCTGGAAGCTGGTTCGCAGCAGCTAGTACAGGGCCATAAAGATTTCAGTGCTGGGATGCAAACATTTGCTCAGAAATTTGGTGAAGCCCAAGCCGGAGCAGACAGGCTATCAGGCGGTGCAGCAGATTTGTCAGGAGGCCTTGGCAAACTGACCCAAGGTTCAGCAGCATTTGCAGATGGCACAAAGCAGCTTGAAGATGGCGCAGGCAAAGTAGCTGAAGGTAATACACAAATTTATGAAGGATCTTCTGAGTTGGCAAATAAATTAGCGGATGGCGCTGAAAATGCTTCATCTGTAAATGCCAGCGATAAAACTTATAATATGATGGCAAATCCGGTAGAAATAGATAATGAGAAGATTACTGAAGTTCCTAACTATGGTACGGGGTTCGCGCCTTATTTTCTGTCTCTTGGACTTTTCGTAGGTGCTCTGCTTCTTTCTATTGTATTCCCGCTTCGTGAACCGGCTGGCGTACCGCGGTCAGGATTTAGCTGGTTTGCAAGCAAGTTTGGGATTCTTGCAGGAATAGGCGTTATTCAGGGGCTCATTGCAGCCATGATTCTATTGCTGGGACTTGGCCTGGAAGTGCAGAGTGTACCTTTGTTTCTTCTGTTTACCATCATAACCAGCCTTACGTTCATAGCGCTAATTCAATTTTTTGTCACCGTCATGGGTGATCCTGGCAGGTTTGTTGCCATTATCATATTAATTCTCCAGCTGACAACAAGTGCTGGTACTTTCCCGCTTGAGCTGATTCCTAATGCACTTCAGCCATTCAGTTCATACTTGCCTATGACCTATTCTGTTTCCGGGCTAAAGGCTGTTATTTCTAGCGGGAATTTTGATTTCATGTGGGAGAATACAGTCATTCTATTGAGTTTCGCTGCCCTGTTCATTGCAGGAACTTTTGTTTACTTTACTGCCATGCACAAGAAAAGATTTGCAGCTGCTGCAGGGCAGGCTGATTGATTATAAGCAAAAAACAAAGCCAGCCCACAGGGCTGGCTTTTAAAATATTATTCTATAAATCTGTTATTCCCATGCATTTATCACACTTGTTTCCGTAGCATTCATGCTGCTCTTCGATAGACTTCCCGCATTCTGAACATTGTTTTGCCGGCAGGTTTTTGAAAAACTCCATAATGTTTTGAATCATGTTGAAGCCTCCTGATTTGTGGATTTGTTCTAAATAGTTTGATTATTTAAGTTAATTGTATTATAACAGTATCGGTATGTCAACTTCTGTTTCAATACAATATTAAAAAAGTGAAAAAATAGGCATAATCGAGTATATTGGACATAGTAAAGCTGGGCCATTCTTGGCGAGTCTGGTTATCAGTCATAGCGTAGGAGCTTACGCTTTTTTAACAAGGAGGAAACGTGATGAAGTTAACTGTAATTGGGAGCTGGGGCGGCTATCCTAAAGCTGATGGGGCCAGTTCTGGGTATTTGCTGGAGCATGATGGGTTTCATTTGCTGATCGACTGTGGAAGCGGCGTTCTTTCAAAAATGCAGAATTTTTTTCAGCCGGAAGAATTAGACGCAGTAATTATCTCGCATTACCATCCAGATCACATTGCGGATATAGGGGTTCTGCAGCATGCCAGGCTCATTCAGGGTTTTTTAGGAAGGAAAACAGGTACACTCCCAATTTATGGTCATTCCCTTGATCAGCATGAATTTGCCAAATTTACATACAAGGATATCACAAAGGGAGTCTGCTATGATCCTGATGTCACTCTCTCTGCAGGGCCGTTTCAAATTCGCTTTTTAAAGACTAATCACCCAGTGCCATGCTATGCAATGAGAATTGAAGCAGACGCCAAAACACTTATTTATACGGCTGATACCTCATATAAAGAAGAGCTGGCAGCATTTAGCGAAAATGCTGATTTATTAGTTTGCGAATGCAATTTTTATGGTCATCAAAATGGAAAAAATGCAGGGCATATGACAAGCTTGGATGCTGGAACATTGGCCAGCAAAGCAAAGGTGAAAAATTTGCTGCTGACACATTTGCCTCATTATGGTGAACTTCGAAAGCTGAAGGAAGAGGCTTCAACAAAATATACCGGTCCTATTTCTATTGCGGATTATCAATGGTCCCATACTTTTTGAGGAGGAAAACAGATGCTTTTTATTGACAACCAGGGAATCACAGATCCCAGAATTAACCTTGCTATTGAGGAATATGCACTAAAAAATCTTGATATTGAAGAAACCTATTTGCTTTTTTATATTAATGAACCTTCCATTATTATTGGAAAAAACCAGAATACCGTTGAAGAGATTAATACTGAATATGTCGAGAACAATGGTATCCATGTAGTCAGAAGGCTATCTGGCGGAGGAGCTGTTTATCATGATTTAGGCAATCTCAATTTCAGCTTTATCACAAAAGATGATGGAGAAAGCTTTCATAACTTCCAAAAGTTCACAGAACCAGTGGTAGAAGCTTTGCAGAAGCTGGGAGTTAATGCTGAATTGAGCGGCCGAAATGACCTGATGGCAGAAGGCAGAAAGATATCCGGGAATGCCCAGTTTTCTACTAAAGGCAGAATGTTTAGCCATGGCACCCTCTTGTTTGATTCCGAAATAGAAAGTGTCGTTTCGGCACTAAAGGTAAAGAAAGATAAAATTGAATCGAAAGGGATTAAATCTATTCGAAGCCGGGTTGCTAATATCTTAGAGTTTCTGGATAAAAAAATCACAATTCAAGAATTTCGCACTTTGCTGCTTAAGAATATTTTTGGTGATTTAGATGAAATTCCAGAGTACAAGCTTACGAATGATGATTGGGAAAAAATTTACCAGCTGTCCAAGGAGCGCTATCAAAACTGGGATTGGAATTATGGAAAATCTCCCAAATTTGATCTTCAGCACTCGCATCGTTTTCCAGTGGGGCAAATTGATATTAGACTTAATGTCACAAAAGGAAAAATTGAGGAATGTAAAATTTATGGAGACTTCTTTGGGGTTGGCGATGTAAGCGAAATTGAAAACAAGCTTACAGGAATTCGCTATGAAAAGAAAGAGATTGAATGTGCTCTTGAAGGAGTGGACATTAAGCATTACTTCGGAAATGTGACAAAGACCGAATTTATCAACCTGGTTTATTAATGTGGAATTTACTGGAAAGCTGGCATCATGCCGGCTTTTCTTATATTTATATAAAGTCTTGCGAAAGGCAGTCCGCTATAAAAAAGAAATTGTGAACAATTCGCTTTCCTACTTGAATACAAAAATTTCTTTCAATATAATATATTTAGAAAATTTATTTAATAAAAATGAATGACTATTCATTCATTATAGGGGGAGTGTAAATGAATTTAACAGAGCAGCTCCATGAAACGGCAATCAAGATGGGCAGCAAGACTGCCTATTATTTTATGGATCAGTCCAGTACCTATGCGGAGCTTGATGGTGCTGTGACTAAATTTGCAGATGGGCTCTCAAAGCTGGGAGTGAAAAAAGGAGATCATATTGCTCTTTTACTCGGGAATTCACCGCATTTTGTCATTGGCCTGCATGGAGCACTGAGGGTTGGAGCAACTGTTATACCAATCAATCCAATCTATACACCGGATGAAATTGGCTACATTGTTAATAATGGTGACGTAAAAGCGGTTGTTACGCTTGACCTATTAGTGCCTTTGATTGAGAAGATGCATCAGGCTCTTCCAAAGGTGGAAAACTTTATTATTTGTGAAACCCCGCAGGGACAGGCTTCAAAGGCGGACCCAACTGCATTATCAGCTTTCTCAAAAATGAAATCGTTTACACGAGTAATAGCTTCAGGAGATTTAGATTTTAAAGGCCCTGAGCTCGAAGAAGATGAAACAGCCGTTATCCTATATACTTCAGGTACGACAGGCAAGCCAAAGGGTGCCATGCTGACACATAAAAACCTCTACAGCAATGCAAAGGATGTCAGCGACTATTTGCATATGAACGAAAAAGACCGGGTTATCACTACTTTGCCGATGTTTCATGTTTTCTGTTTAACGGTTGCTCTTAATGCACCGCTGATGAATGGGGCTACTATTTTAATAGATCCAAAATTCAGCCCGAAAGAAATATTTAGACTCGCTAAAACATATGAACCTACTGTTTTTGCCGGCGTACCGACCATGTACAATTTCCTTCTTCAGTTTGATGATGGCAATCCGGAAGATCTTAAATCGCTAAGGCTTTGCATTTCGGGCGGTGCTGCCATGCCTGTTGCACTTCTTCACGGCTTTGAAAAAAAATTCAATGTCATTGTTTCAGAAGGATATGGTCTTTCAGAGGCTTCACCGGTTACCTGCTTTAATCCGCTTGATAAGCCGCGCAAGGCAGGCTCAATCGGGCAATCTATTATGAATGTTGAGAATAAGGTCGTAAATGAACTGGGTGAGGAAGTTTCCGTTGGCGAAGTAGGTGAACTGACTGTACGCGGGCCCAACGTGATGAAGGGCTACTACAAGCTGCCCGAGGAAACCGCGGCCACTATTCGCGATGGCTGGCTTTATACAGGAGACCTCGCAAAACAGGATGAGGAAGGTTATTTTTATATTGTTGACCGTAAAAAGGACCTTATTTTAGTCGGCGGATATAATGTGTACCCGCGGGAGGTAGAAGAAGTGCTCTATAATCAAGAGGATGTAGTTGAAGTTGCTGTATTGGGCGTGCCTGACCCAAATCTGGGAGAAGCTGTGAGGTGCTATGTTGTATCTAAAAATCCTCAGCTGACAGAAGAGTTACTGCTTGAATACTGTGCTGAGCATTTGGCTAAATATAAAGTGCCGTCATCGATTGAGTTTTTAGAGGAGCTGCCAAAGAACACAACTGGTAAAATTTTGCGGAGAGCATTGAGGAATCAGGTATTACAGACTAAATAGGTTCTTATGGACAGGCATGGGATGTGTCTGTCCTTTTCTATTCCGATTTCAAAATGACTAATTTTGAAAGGGTTTTCACTAAATTTGTCGAATTATTAGATAGTACTTGAAAGAGGAGAGATACATATGAGTTCTATTGCAGTCGAAACAAAAGGCCATATTGCGGTCGTATCGATTAACCGCCCTGATGCATTGAATGCTTTTAATTTTGATACTTTATCGGAGCTTCAGGAATCAGTTGAGAAACTGCGAACCAGCCCTGATGTTCGTGCAGTGATTTTTACAGGGGCTGGAGAAAAAGCATTCAGTGTTGGTGCAGATTTAAAAGAGCGCAGAACACTATCTGAAGAGCAAGTCCGCAGAAATATATATAAAATAGGTGAGGTATTCTCACTGGTTGATCAGCTTCCGCAGCCTACTATTGCTGCCATTAACGGTTTTGCCTTCGGAGGCGGGATGGAGTTAGCCCTAGCCTGCGATTTCCGCATCGCTGTTTCAGGTACTTCAATGGGACTTACAGAAACAAGTTTAGCCATAATACCAGGAGCAGGCGGCACTCAAAGACTTCCAAGATTGATAGGCCAGGCCAAAGCCCTGGAATTAATTTTGACTGCGAAAAGGCTTACTTCTGAAGAAGCGCTTGAATACGGCATCCTTACAAAAGTGACTGAAAAAGATAATCTCTTAAATGATTGTTATGAATTTGCCGGACAAATGCTTAATAACGGGCCGCTTGCCCTGCAGCAGGCTAAATTTGCTGTAAAACAGGGCATGGGTGTTGATTTGCAGACTGGGCTGCAGATTGAAAGGAAGGCATATGAAGTCATTATCCCAACGGAAGATAGAGTTGAAGCTCTTGCGGCCTTTGCTGAAAAAAGAAAACCTGAGTTTAAAGGGAAATAAAATGAATAAGCTAGTATTGGGACACGGCATTATTTGGCTGTGTCTTTTCTATTAAAATAATAAATTTTTAGAAAATTATTAAAAAATATCTTGAATAGTGTGGCTAATAACTATATAATTTAGTGAATAAAAGCATAAAAGCGTAAAAGTAATGAAGTGGAAAGATAGAGATAAAAGGGGGATCATCTAGTATGTTAGAGAGATTAAAATCATTTAAAGGAATAGCTGCAGCAGGTCTTATGGGAACATTGCTGCTAAGCGGCTGCGGGAGTGAAAGTACAAATGGAGATGCAGGTTCTTCTGAGAAAGAAAAGGAAGAATCATTTAACATAGGAGTTACGCAGATTGTCGAGCATCCCTCGTTAGATGCGGCACTCGAGGGCTTTAAGAAGGCATTAGAGGATTCTGGTATTGAAGCAAGCTACGATGTCCAGATTGCACAAGGGGACCAGAATAATAATCAATCCATTGCCAACAATTTTGCTGGAGATGGAGTAGACCTGATCTTTGCCAACTCCACCCCCAGTGCATTAAGTGCACTGAATGCAACGAAGGATATACCAATTGTATTTACTTCAGTAACTGATCCAGTGGGTGCGCAATTAGTAAAATCAATGGATTCTCCTGAAGGAAATATAACAGGTACAACAGATACGCATCCTGATGCGATACCCAACATGGTTAAATTTATAGATGAACAGTTTGAGGCAGGCACAGTGGGTGTTATTTACAATTCTGGAGAACAAAATTCAGAGGTGCAGATTGAAAAGGTGAGGGAAGCTCTTTCAGGTACAGATATGAAATTGGCTGAAGCTACCGTATCCAATTCTTCTGAAGTGAAACAGGCTGCAGAATCGCTTGTCGGAAAAGCTGATGCCATCTATATTATTACGGATAATACTGTCGTTTCCGCTTTGGAATCCGTCATTCAGGTTTCAAACGACAATGACATCCCGCTTTTCGTGGGAGAGCTGGACTCTGTTAAACGCGGGGGCTTTGCTGCTTACGGATTTGACTATGAAGATATCGGATATGAAGCTGGGGAAATGGCTGCAAAAATTTTAAAAGACGGCAAGAAGCCATCCGAACTTCCTGTCCAATATCCGCAGAATCTAAAGCTGGTAATCAATAAAAAGGCTGCAGAAGAAATGGGCATTGACTTAAAAGAGGAATGGAGCGATCTTGCTGAGTTTGTGGAGTAATACCTTTAAATAACCACCAGCGCTTGCGCTTTTCTAATAGAAAGGGAGATTACTATG
Source organism: Cytobacillus sp. BC1816 (assembly GCF_051353635.1). Lineage (NCBI taxonomy): Bacteria > Bacillati > Bacillota > Bacilli > Caryophanales > Bacillaceae > Cytobacillus > Cytobacillus sp. BC1816. The sequence goes on from NZ_CP195611.1 coordinate 1,330,932, forward strand.
CCAACAGCGATCTTTGGTTCCATTGAGGCAGGAGCAATTTATGCCTTAATGGCATTAGGGGTTTACCTATCATTCAGAATACTGGATTTTCCCGATCTGACGGTGGATGGAAGCTTTGTAACGGGCGCATCTGTAGCGGCTGTCATGATAGTAGGAGGATACAATCCATTTTTGGCAACAATGACAGCTTTGCTTGCGGGGTTTGCAGCAGGCTGCCTTACAGGCCTTCTTCATACAAAAGGAAAAATTAATGCCCTTTTGTCCGGAATATTAATGATGATCGCATTATACTCTATCAATCTCCGGATTATGGGCAAGTCAAATGTTCCGCTGCTGTCTGAGGAAACGGCTATCACAAAGCTTACAGCATTCTGGCAGGAGCTTGGGATTGACCAGGCTATTCAAAGCCTGATTGGGGCATTAGGAATGGGTTTCATCCCAAAGACCTGGGGTATTCTGATTTTAATGTTAATACTAGCCTTTGCTGCGAAAGTATTGATTGATCTTTTCTTAAAGACAGATATTGGACTGGCTATACGTGCAACAGGCGACAATGAGACAATGATCCGAAGCTTTTCTGCTGATACAGATCTTCTGAAGATAGCTGGCTTGGGCATTTCAAATGCACTGGTTGCTTTTTCTGGAGCATTAGTGGCACAGTATAACGGATTCAGTGACGTCGGAATGGGAATCGGGATGATTATCATCGGACTTGCATCCGTAATCATTGGAGAAGCAATCTTTGGTGCAAAAACAATTGTACGAGCAACACTGGCTGTCATTGGAGGAGCCATTTTATATCGTATTATAGTCACTCTTGCATTGAGAGTTGAATTCCTTGAAACGGGAGATATGAAGCTAATCACAGCAGTAATCGTGATTGGTGCGCTTATTCTGCCAAAGCTTATTCAGCAGCAAAAAGAAAAGCAGAGAAAGCGGCGGAGATTAGCGGAAGCAAAAAAAACTAATGCTTACGGGAAAAGTGGTGAACATCTTGCTGCAATTAAATCAGATTCATAAAGTGTTTAATGAGGGAACTCCAGACGAAAAAACAGCACTACACAGAATCGATCTTCATTTAAAGCCAGGAGACTTCATGACGGTTATCGGCAGTAATGGAGCGGGAAAATCTACTCTTATGAATATGATTTCCGGCAAATTGATTCCTGATATAGGAGAAGTGCTGGTTGATGGCACTGATGTCACTCTTGTGAAAGAACATAAAAGATCCAGACTGATTGGACGTGTTTTCCAGGATCCGATGGCAGGAACAGCCCCTTCCATGACGATTGAAGAAAATCTTGCCATTGCTTATTCGAGAACTATGGCGCGTGGCCTTAGCAAAGGAGTTTCCAAGAAACGACGCGACTTTTTCCGGGAAAAGCTGGAAATGCTGCATCTTGGATTGGAAAACAGGCTTTCGGCAAAAGTCGGACTGTTGTCAGGCGGGGAAAGGCAGGCGTTATCCCTGTTGATGGCGACTTTCACAGAACCTAAAATATTGCTTTTAGACGAACATACCGCTGCCTTGGACCCAGCTCGTGCAGAATTGATTACCAGCCTTACGAAAGAGATTGTGGAAACATATAAACTTACCACATTAATGGTGACCCACAATATGCAGCAGGCACTTGACCTGGGAAATAGGCTGATCATGATGGATAAGGGCCAGATCATTTTTGAAACAAATGAAGACCAAAAGAAAGAGTTGACTGTCGAAAAACTGCTTGAAGAATTCCAAAAAATACGTGGAGAGAAAATGAGCAGCGATAAGGCTGTATTAATCTAAAGGGAGACCGGACAAAAGGCTTTTGGCTTTGTCCGGCTTGTTTGTTTTGGAAATATTCCAGTAAAAAAGCCTACCGCCCGCAGCGATATGCCAGCTTTTTCATGGATAATACATAACTGCCTGGCAGCGAATCAGTTCGTCTCCGATATTTTTATACGTATGCGCTTTATTTGCTGAGAATTTTATTGAATTGCCGGGGCGGACAGTGATTCGCTGGTCTCCGATTTCTATTTCAAGCGTTCCGGACATGACAGTGATATATTCTTCAACACCCTCATTATGTTTATCAGATGTATGCTGGCATCCCGGTTCAATTTCGACTGTGAAGATTTCGAATTTCTTGCGGGGGTCAAAAGGGAAAACGGGATAAACCCTGTAGCTGCCCATGCTCTCCATTATTGGAGTTAGAGTCTTCAATTCTATGAGCTGGACATCTGATGGTTCCTCGTGAATAAGTGAGGAAAATGAAACCTGAAGGCCGCTCGCGATTTTCCAAAGGGTGGTGACAGTCGGGTTGGATTCCCCCCGCTCAATCTGCCCCAGCATAGCCTTGCTGACCCCGGTTATTTCTGCCGCTGCATCCAGGCTGTAACCTCTTGTTTTTCGAATATTCCTCAGGTTTTCCCCAATGCTTTTTTGAATATTCTCCATTATATCCTCCAAGTTTATTGTGTAATATAACGCACAAATGTATAATATATTATATCAACGCGTCATTCTTCAATATTAAGTCTATTATAGTATAATTTTCAGGCCTGCTATTATATTTTTTAAGGCGGTGAGCATTATGGCAGAACTTGCAGTCGGCAAGCCTTCCGGGGAGTATAGGAAAGGGGTGCAGTCGGGAATCAGCATCGCGATAGGATATGCACCCATCGCTCTAACATTTGGGCTGCTCGCCAAAGCAACTGGTCTTTCAATTGGTGAAACAGCTTTAATGAGTTTGCTCGTATTTGCAGGTGCAGCACAGTACATATCCCTGAGCCTTCTTTCATTGGGAACGGGCATATTTGAAATTGTTTTGACAACTTTTATCGTGAATATCAGGCACTTCTTGATGTCAACCTCTCTTAATGAAACGTGGGATGATGAGCAGGCTGCTAACAAGGTAATTTTATCTTTTGGGATTACGGACGAAACTTTCTCAGTTGCAGCAGTACGTGAAGAAAAGGTAACAAGCGGTTATATGCTTGGGCTTATCTCGGTTTCCTATGCAAGCTGGGTCATTTGCTCGGGGCTTGGGCACCTAATTGGTGCGAGCCTTCCGCAAACCTTGCAGGAAAGCATGTCTGTTGCTCTTTATGCCATGTTTGTCGGCCTTCTCGTTCCGTCTATGAAAAAGAGTGCAAAAGTTGTATTTCTTGCGGCACTGGCAGCGTGTTTTAACACAATTTTCACTTTGACTAATACGCTATCGACTGGCTGGGCAATTGTACTGGCCACGCTTTTATCAGCTGTAATAGTAGAATGGATTGAAAATGTAAAAAACAGGCACAGGGGGCAGCGGCATGAGTAGCCATATCGTGTGGATGATTGTTGGGATGGCAGCAGTTACATATATCCCAAGGCTGCTGCCTTTCGTGCTTTTTAAGGGGAAGGAGCTTCCCGGGTTTGTTCAGGGGATATTAAAGAATGTGCCGTATGCGACATTAGGGGCACTCATTTTTCCAGGCATTCTGTTTATAAATGAGGATATTTGGTTTGGGCTGCTCGGGGCAGCTGCTGCTTTTCTGGCAGCCTTTTTAGGTGCAAATGTGATTGTTGTTGTATTAGGGTCGATTGCTGTGTTATCTGTATATTCTTTCTTATTTTAGAAAAGATTATTATTGATGTTCTTTAGCCGGTTCCTTCTAGAACCGGCTTTTTCAATAGAACTGCTGTAATAGGCTAATAACTTGGATTGTCCCATCAAAATAGTTCTAATTTCAGATTTTTATACTAAACTAAATATAGAAAGGTTGTACCATAAGGGGGGATCATATGGCGCGAAAATTAGGCTTTTACGGGGCGCTGGCCTTTTTCGTATACGGTTTATTTTTTTATTGGTATTTATTCTATTTTGCTGACAGCAGTTTGCCCTTTGAGTATGAAGGCTCTCGGGCAGATCCGGCTACTTTCCTGAACGGAAGGGAACTGATGCTCAGTGAGGAATATTCTAAAATAAGAAACCTGCTGTTTTTTATTTCTACACCTTTTGAATGGATTTTCTATCTATTCATTCTTTTATTTGGCTTATCCAAGGCTTTTAAGAAGTGGGCTGAGCAGACTGCACCTTATAAATTCCTGCAAACGGCGATCTATTTGATTTGGCTTTCTTTTTTCGCGTTTATTGCCACTATGCCATTAAGCTATATCAGCTTTTCACTTTCCAAAACGTATAATATCTCAACTCAGAGCTTCAGCGGATGGATGAAGGATGAGCTCATTGATTTTTGGATTAATTATGGAATGATGGTTCTCATTGTGTCTGTATTGTACTGGCTGATTAATAAGAGCAGGAAGAGATGGTGGCTTTATGCCTGGCTATTGTCTGTTCCATTTACCTTATTTATGATGTTCCTGCAGCCGGTTGTCATTGACCCTCTGTATAATGATTTCTATCCTTTGAAAAACAAGGAACTTGAAACGAAAATTCTTGATTTGGCAAGTCAGGCTAAAATACCTGCTGAACATGTCTTTGAAGTCGATATGGCAGAGAAAACAAATGCGCTGAATGCATATGTGACAGGTATCGGATCAAATTCAAGAATTGTTCTATGGGATACAACCCTGAATAAATTAACTGAAGATCAGATCCTGTTTATAATGGCACATGAAATGGCCCACTACGTGGAAAAGCATATATATATCGGAATTGGCGGTTACTTGCTGCTTTCCCTGCTGGGACTTTATTTGACAGCCAAATTAATGGAGAAAGCAGTCGATAAATGGGGAAGGGCGCTAAAAATTCCTGCGGTAAATGATATTAGGTCCCTGCCGCTGTTTTTGATGATTCTTTCGATGCTGCTCTTTATTTCAAGCCCTCTTTCCAATTTTGTTTCACGTTATCAGGAAACAAGGGCAGACCGCTATGCCATCGAAATGACGAAGGACTCAATAGCAGCAATAGAATCATTTCAGGAGCTGACACGTGCCGGTTTAAGCCAGGTTAATCCGCCTCTTCTCGTAAAAATATTCAGGTATGGACATCCCACCATGCTGGAGCGTATTTCCATGCTTGAAGAATTTGAAATGGAACAGAGGCAAAATGAAAGGAAGCAGGCGGCAGACTGATTTGACAAAAATATGAGAAAAAAGCAGGCCATGTGGCTTGCTTTTTTATATTTCATTCTTATAAATATGTATGCGGCCTTCAATAACATTCTGAATTTCATTATAAAAATAAATGCCTGCATCATCATCAATTCCATAACCAGCCGCGACATTGGTTTTCCCGGCTGCCCTCTTTAAATTTTCCCCTTCATTCCATTTAGTGTAATGGACACTTATGACACAATCCCTGATTAACCCGATACCTTTTAGAAATAGATGCTGTTTTTCAGGTGTATCAATAGGGGGAATTATGCAATGCTCCGGAATGATTAGGGCACCTGCCGAAAAACCTGCTACCGGTATACCGTTCATATACATTTTGCCAATGTATTCTCCCACTTTAGTATCCACAATAAAACTTCTGTATTTTTCCGTTTCACCGCCTCCAATGATGATGCCGGAACAGGACACCAACTCTTGAAAAAAAGATTCTGATGGTGCAGGGGAAAGCGGAAGATAACAGAAATTCCTTGCGCCATTTTGAGTTAAGGCAGCAGTATACTTATTCATATAGCCTTCCCAGCCTTCCCTTTCCAAAAAGAGTATAGCTATTTTGCCAGTAGCTCCGGAAGCCAGCTCTGTAAACTTTTTTCCAAGCCTTTGTCCGAATGGAGGGCTTCCGCCCATTAAAAATAAATGCCTGCTGTCCATAAATTTTCTCCTGCCTTATAAAAATAAAATACCCCGCCAATTGGCGGGGGCAAACTGGTTTACTAAGTGCCAAAACGTTTGGAAAGTTCTTTGTACTTCTTTGATAAATGCATAAATGACGGTTTATTTCTTTCATCAATCGCTGCGTCTATTTTATTCATCAGCTTTTCTTTTTCGGTATTCAGCAGAATCTCGGAAACAAGCATATCAATATAAAGATCAAGAACAAAAGAATCCTTATGGTTTTTCCGTTTCATCCCATTGGTTTTCATCAATTCGGTGTATGATTTTTCCTTCATGGAAATCACCCCTGAGCTTTTTAATATTATATGGAATTGCCTCTAAATATTCAACTAAGTTTTTTAAATTTTTAGAAAATATTTTCGGGATGCCGAAATTGTGAACAAATTAGAAACTATTAAATAAATTAGTAATTTTTAGATAAATTGGTGTTAATATGGAAAAGCGAGAGCGAAATAGAAAAGGAGATGAAAATTTATGAGCCATAATACCCAAATGATTGAAGAGTATGAAGTCAATCCAAATACAATGATTATCAAACCCCTCGCTTATGGGCTGAAAGTTTATTCGCAAATCTGGGAGCTTGATGATGAGGTTACTTCCCCTTTTAAGCCAATCGATATAATTAAAAGCAGCTGCAGATATTTTGGATCAAGCTATGAAGGCAGAAAAGAGGGTACACGCCAATTAACCGGCATTACCCATAAAGCTCCAATAACGATCGACCCCACAAATTTCATTTATTTTTTCCCGACGGCTTCTCCAAACAATCCTGAATGCATCTGGATTGCATTGGATCATATCAATTATTTTAAGCGAGCGGAAAACGCACATACTGAAGTGGTTTTCAAGAATAAGCAAAGCTTCATCATTCCAGTATCTTATACTACTCTTAATAATCAGGTGCTCAGAACAGCTTTACTAAAAACGACATTGATAAGGAGGATAGAGGATTCAGAGAGAAAGGCACTGTACTTTTTGAATGGTTCCAAAATAATGAATGCTTCGGAGAGAACTGGAGCCTACCAATAGAGAAGGGAAAGGATAAATAAGAAGCATGCGGAATTTCATGCTTCTGTTTTCCGTGTGTATATTACATTATTAGCTGCAGGCTTTTCTTATTACAAATATTAATTTGCCTTCAGATTTTTTCCTGGTCCAGGTATAGGTTTTTTAATAAGATAATATGTCATCAGCTCCTGGACTTTATTGCGGATGCGGGGGTTAAAGTAATTATGGTGCTCCTCATATCCTTTGTAAAGGAACATGAACATAGTAAATGCCTCATCTCTCTTTATTTCCTGGACCTTAAGCTGGTGTTTATTCATATAGCGTTTTACCTCAGAGAGTTCACTTTGAATGACCTTCATTGTTTCTTCAACCAAATCAAGATAAGGCTGTTTTAGTTTAAATGGGCTTTTATTAATGACGATGGAGTCGCGATTTAAAATGGTTAGCACCATTGGCAAATAAATAGCCTGTTCCATGATATTACGGTCTTCCTCAGGAATTCTGGTCATGTTTTTTCTGCTCCCTTAATCAATAGTATCCTGTCAGCATTACAGAACAAGTGTTCTTGTTTAATTTTACAAAGGAATGTTTTTTCTTGCAAGAGCCTATATTTGTCGAAACGCTGTTATTCTTCATCATTTCCAATAATTAAAAAAAGTTTCAGCCAGCAGCTTATTGAGAAGGGATTTTATTTCTGATGTCGAAATAAGTAGAACAGCACAGTTAGGAAGGATGGAATAAATGACGCAAAAAAATACAATTAAACCGGAAGACCTTTATCTGTTAAAATCAGTAGCTGATCCGCAGCTATCCTTGAATGGAAATGACTTAGCTTTTGTTGAGACCAGAATGCTTGATGAGGAAAATACATATAGTTCAAATATTTTTTACTTAAACACCATTGAAGGCAATATGCCGGTTCAGTGGACTTACGGCAAACACCGTAATCATTCACCCCGCTGGTCTCCTGATGGGGAGTCAATCGCATTTGTATCCGACAGAGACGGAAAATCACAGATTTATGTGATGAGCAAAGCAGGCGGAGAAGCCAGACAGCTGACACACTGTGCAAATGGCGCTTCAAATCCTGTTTGGTCACCTGATGGGAAGAAGATTGTTTTCAATCTTTCAGTAAAACCTGGGGAAGATGCAGAAACAAAGGAAAATCAGGAAAAACAGGCAGACAAGCCCGTTCCGCTTGAAATTGAAAAAATGAAGCACAAAACAGACGCCCAGGGTTTTTGGAGCGGAAGGTACAGCCAGGTTGCATTAATAGATATTGAATCTGGCGGGATGGAGCAACTGACATCCGGAGAACACGACTACCAATTGCAGGACTGGTCACCTGATGGAAAATGGATTGCTGTTACGGCAGATTTAAGTGAAGACAAAGATTTCTCATTTCTAAGCGATGTCTACATCATCCATCTTGAAACAAAAGACATGAAAAGGATTACAAATGGAAAAGGTTATTTTGGAAGCGCCACATGGTCGCCGGATGGAAAATACATAGGATTGTTCGGGCATGAAAGGGAATATGAAAATGCTACGCATACAAAGGTCTGGGTGTATAATCTCGAATTTGGGAATCTGCAGTGCCTGACTGCAGAATCAGATATATTGGCTGGTGATTATGCCATCGGAGATTTTCAGCAGGGTGCAGTAACACCGGGAATTCTATGGGCAGAGGACAGCAGAAGCTTTTATTTCCTGGCAACTGATCATGGCAATACAGTTGTTTATTATGGCTCTTTAGATGGGGAGTTATATCCTGCGCTGCTGGATCAGCAGCATGTATATGGATTGACAACAGGAGGAAGTATGAATAAAGCTGTTGTAGCCATTAGCAAGCCGTCATATCCAGGGGATTTATTTTTGCTTGATGTCCCATCAGGGGAATTAAAACAGCTGACAAAAGTGAATGAAGAGTTCCTGAACGGAGTTGAGCTGGCAGATGCGGAGCCAATTCAGTTTAAATCTTCGGATAATTGGGAACTGCATGGCTGGATCATGAAACCAGCCAATCTGAAAGAGGGCGAAAAAGCACCGCTTGTGCTCGAAATACATGGCGGCCCTCATGCCATGTATGCCAATTCATATTTCCACGAATTTCAATGTCTCGCAGCAAAAGGCTATGCGGTCTTATTTATCAATCCACGAGGAAGCCATGGATATGGCCAGCATTTTGTAGACGCTGTAAGAGGAGATTACGGGGGCAAGGATTATGAAGATATTATGGATGCAGTCAATTATGCGCTTGAAAACTTCGATTTTATCGATAAAGACCGGCTTGGCGTAACGGGAGGAAGCTATGGCGGGTTTATGACCAACTGGATTATTGGACACACCAGCCGCTTCAAGGCAGCAGTCACTCAGCGATCCATCTCCAACTGGATCAGCTTTTATGGAGTTAGTGATATCGGCTACTATTTTACTGATTGGCAAATCAAGAGTGATTTGAATGATATAGAAAAGCTTTGGAAACATTCGCCGCTTGCTTATGTGGATGATATGAATACACCGCTGCTGATTCTGCACAGCGAAAAAGATTATCGCTGTCCAATTGAGCAGGCAGAGCAATTATTCATAGCCTTAAAGCATCGGAAGAAAACAGCAAAATTTGTGCGGTTCCCTGAAGCCAACCATGAGCTTTCCAGAAGCGGAAAACCGAATTTAAGAATCAGCCGCCTGAATTACATTGCCGGCTGGTTTGATGAATATCTCTAAAATGTTACCGCAGGCCTTCGGGTTTGCGGTTTATTTGATAATATCAGAATTTATATCTTTGTACTTCAAGAGCTGTCTAGCTCCAGTACCCCCTCGAGGTCACATGCCGATCCTCCCAAAAGGCAAAGAACACCTGCCAGGAAGGCCGTCTTGTGCTTGTCGGGGGTGGCGAGGCGCTTCCTCTTTTCTAATAAAGCTGTAAAGTAACATCAAAATTGCCGATATAACATAAAATCAGTTTTCATTCAGCGTACAGAAACTATTTAAAATAAATTGCAACGAAACCAATTCATCTGCAAAGTATAAGGGTATACAGGATATACCAGCAGTGATATCGAAACTTTTTTATGGAAACCGCAGTCGAATATAGGTGAAGGTATTTTCATACCCGCGGCAGAATTATAATTTTACTGCAAAGAAAGGACTTATTCTTATGAGATCAGATAGACATGAAAAGAAGAAAAAGAAAAGAAAATGGAAGTCCGTCCTCCTGATTCTGTTTCTCTTAATTGCAGGAACCCTTGGCTATTCGTATTTTCAGTTCAAGCAAGGTGTTTCCCAGACAGAGGGAGAGGCAAATATACAGACAGAAGAGTTTGAATTTAACGGTGAAAAAGATAAATATGGAGGAACAAATATCCTGATCCTTGGAAGTGACGCAAGGGGAAAAGAGAAATCCAGGGCAGATACCATCATGGTTGCCCAGTATCATCCTGAAAAGGGAACATATAAACTTATTTCTTTTATGAGAGATATGTACGTGGACATACCGGGACATGGGCAAAACAGAATAAATTCCGCTCTTGCTTATGGTGGTCCTGAATTATTAAGGCAGACGCTCAAGGAAAACTTTGATATAGATATAAAATATTACTCAATTGTTGACTTTGAAGGCTTTGTCCATTTAATTGATGAAGCTTTTCCAAGAGGGGTAGAAATTGATGTGGAAAAAAGAATGTCTGCCAATATCGGTGTTACTCTGGAACCGGGTCTGCAGCGTCTTGATGGTGAGCATCTCCTTGGGTATGTCAGGTTTAGGCAGGATGCCGTAGGCGATTTTGGAAGAGTAGAACGCCAGCAGAAGGTAATGAAAGAAGTAGCAAGCCAGTTTACAAGCCTTCAGACCATTACAAAGCTTCCAAAACTCATCGGGGTGGTGACTCCTTTTGTAAATACCAATATGAATACCGGCGATATCCTGTATATTGGGAAAGATTTCTTATCTAAGGATAACAGAAATGTAGAGACTCTTCGTGTTCCTGTTGATGGAACATTTGAAAACCAGAGAATTAATGGTGCTGCTGTATTAGGCATAGATAAAGAGGCGAACAAATCAGCAATCCATGAGTTTCTTTCGAAATAAAAAGTTAGAAACACAGTTTTTGGCGGATTAGGTGTACAATAAAAGGGGAAGTGGTAAAACTAGGGGAAACTTCCCTTTCATGATAATCGAACTAATAGGATTTTGCTGCATATTGGACAAGGAGATACTAAATGGATTTTGAACTGTTCAAAGATTGGTTTACATTGGATCATATAATGGATTTAATTCGGGAATATCGTTCATTTGGGCCGCTTCCCGGTATACTGCTTCCAATGCTAGAAGCATTTTTGCCTTTTCTGCCCCTGGTTTTGTTTGTTATGGCAAATGCGAGTGCATTTGGTCTTTGGCTGGGTTTCTTATACTCCTGGCTCGGCGCGGTCGCAGGAGCGCTGCTCGTTTTCCTGCTCGTCAGGAAATATGGCCAGAAACGAATACTCCGTTTTTTGAAGAAGCATAAGCAGGTACAGAGGCTTATGAAATGGGTGGAAAAGCATGGGTTTGGGCCATTGTTCATCCTGCTCTGTTTTCCGTTTACTCCTTCGGCAGTCGTAAATATTGTCGCGGGGCTTTCGAATATTAGCATGGCTCAATATATGCTGGCAGTCCTGAGCGGCAAAATAGTGATGATTTTTACAATAAGCTTTGTCGGATATGATATCAAATCATTAATAACACAGCCAATTCGGACAGCCATTGTTGCATTGGTCATTTTCATTCTTTGGTATGTCGGCAAAATCATTGAAATAAAGATGAATATGAGCGTAGAAAATGATCGCGGGAATAAAAAGCAATGAATGCATAAGTATTGGGGGAGATGAAACTGTGAAGGAAGGATTGAGAAAAGAAGGAGCGGAATGGCTTAAGGCTTTTGCAATTGGCATCATTATCTTTGCTTTTATACGGACTTTTTTCTTCTCCAATTATGTTGTGGAAGGTGAATCCATGATGCCCACCCTTCAGGATGGAAATAAGCTGATTGTGAATAAAATCGGTTATCAGGTCAGTGACTTAGAGCGCTTTGACGTAATTGTTTTTCATCATAATGATCAAGAGGATTTTGTAAAAAGAATTATAGGGATGCCAGGAGATGAAATCGAATACCGCAATGATGAATTATTTATAAATGGCAAAAAAGTGGATGAGCCTTACTTGGAGAAATACCGGAAAGAAACATTAGGAGGCAAACTGACAGGTGATTTTACACTCCTGGAGATGACGGGCACCGAAACGGTTCCAGAGGGAAAACTATTTGTTATGGGGGATAATCGCCTCGGAAGCTGGGACAGCAGGCATTTTGGATTTATTTCAGCCGGCCAGGTTGTAGGAAAAGTAAACCTGCGCTATTGGCCGCTTGATGAAATGGATGCGTCATTCTAAACAAACTTATCTTGTGAAAAAGGGACTCGATAATACTAATTATCGAGTCCCTTTTATTTTCCTGTCCAGCTCTCCAGCGCCTCCCCCTCGAGGTGTTAGGGGTGGGCAAGGCGCTTGCGCTTTTCTAATTGCAGGCAAGACATTTCAGATAACATGCAAATTAGGATTATTCCTATATTCAGGTTCGCAGTTTACACATACGTCTTCATCATAGTCAGTCATATTGACATCTTCACGATTGTATTCAATTCCACAAAGGGAGCAGGCAACCATTTTTTCTTCTTCCATTTCTTCTGGGGAAATTGGGATAGCGTCATTAATTGTAATGGGCTCTACGGTAATCCCGCGTGTATTTGCCATTTCGGCATTTAAATATTCCTTTGCGGTTTCTTCACTTTCCCAAAATCCCAAATCCCATAACAGCTCCTGGGCATCTCCGTTTTGAGCCATCAAGCCATAAACAATTTTCATGATAAATGCTCCTTTCAACTTTGCTGACTTTTGTTTTATATTTCTTAGCCTTTTTTTGCAGCGGCTAAACCGATTCAAAAAATTACCATCAGTTCCCTAGGAAGACTGGGATAGTTTTTTAACCATGAGAATATATTGCAGGGGACACAGGAGAAGCTGCAGGCTTTGTCGAATAATAGCCTGAGTAAACGTCAAAGGATCAGTTTCAGTATCTGATTTCGGAATATTTAAATATATCACGGAGGTGCAATTGATGAGGCTGAAGGATAAAGTCGCCATTATTACAGGTGCGGCGAATGGAATTGGTCTGGCTGCTGCCGAAAAGTTTGCAGGTGAAGGAGCGTTGGTAGCCATGGCTGATTATGATGCAGACATGGGAATTACCAGGGCTCAAGAGCTGAAGGAAAAAGGTCTTCAGGTTGAGTTTTTTCAGGTTAATGTCGCAGACAGGCAAAGCATAGACAGTATGACGGAAGCTGTAAAAGCAACATTTGGAAAAATTGACATCCTGATCAATAATGCAGGAATTACAAGGGACGGGATGCTGGCAAAGCTTGCTGCAGATGATTTTCAGACGGTTATGGACGTGAATCTGGCAGGTGTCTTCCATTGTACACAAGCAGTGCTTCCATTCATGCTGGAACACGGAAGCGGAAAAATAATCAATACGTCCTCTGTTTCGGGAGTCTATGGGAATGTCGGACAGACAAACTATGCGGCAGCCAAAGCGGGTGTAGTGGGAATGACCAAAACATGGGCAAAAGAACTCGGCAGAAAAGGAATCAACGTAAATGCCGTTGCCCCAGGATTCATCTCAACCGGTATGACAGCAAAAGTACCGGAAAAGGTTATGGGCCAAATGCAGGGCATGGTTCCGCTGGGGAGACTTGGAAAACCAGAAGATATTGCGAATGCATACCTGTTTCTGGCTTCCGATGAATCGGATTATGTGAATGGCACGGTCCTTCATGTAGATGGCGGCATCATGATGTAATGACCTGAATTCGAGCGCGTGCTCGATAATCAGAAGATTAATGAGGTGGAAAAGATGAGAAATGTTGTAATAACATCAGCAGTCAGAACACCGGTTGGCACGTTCGGCGGAGCGTTTAAGGACCTCCTGCCGACGGATTTGATTGTGCCTGTATTAAAAGAAGCTGCCGAGAGAAGCGGCCTGCAGAGCAATGAGGTGGATGAAGTGATTTTAGGACACTGCATTCAGCGTACAGATGAACCGAATACAGCAAGAACAGCAGCTTTGCTTGCAGGCTTTGATGATACAACAACAGGGTTCACAGTCCAGAGGCAGTGTGCATCCGGCATGCAGGCAATTATGTCTGCAGCGCTGCAGATTCAGTCAGGGATGTCAGATATCGTGATTGCTGGAGGAGTGGAAGCCATGAGTTCCAGCCCTTATGTATTAAAGCAGCATCGCTGGGGCGCCCGCATGCAGCATGGGCAGGTAACCGATACCGTATGGGAAATTCTCGAAGATCCAATCCATCATATTATGATGGGGGAGACGGCAGAAAACCTGGCAGAAATTCATGCCATTACAAGAGAAGAACAAGATGAAGCGGCCTTGCTTAGCCACAAGAGAGCCTTGCATGCAATTGAAAACGGTTACTTTGATTCGCAGATCGTTCCAATTACTGTGAAAAGCAGGAGAGGGGAAGTAACCGTTACAAAAGATGAAAACCCGCGGGCAGATTTAACAGCCGAAAAGCTGCGCAGCTTGAAGTCTGTCTTTAGAAAGGATGGCTCTGTTACAGCAGGAAATGCATCAAGCCTGAATGACGGCGGAGCAGCACTTGTCCTGATGCCGGAAGATCTGGCTCTGGATAAGGGACTGAAGCCTTTGGCAAAGATTGCTGGCTTCTCCGTGGCAGGGGTAAATCCAAAAGTAATGGGAATAGGGCCTGTGCCGGCAGTCAAAAAAGGTCTTGCCAATGTCAGCTGGTCGCTTGATGATGCAGACTTGATTGAGATAAATGAGGCTTTTGCAGCGCAATATTTGGCGGTTGAGAAAGAGTTAGGCTTAAACCGGGACAAAGTAAATGTAAATGGAAGCGGAATCAGCCTGGGACACCCTATTGGATGTACCGGTGCGCGCCTTGTTGTGAGTCTCGTTCATGAATTAAAGAGAAGAGGCGGCCATAAAGGAATAGCGTCTCTATGTGTCGGAGGCGGGATGGGGGCAGCAGTATTTGTGGAAACGTACGAATAAAGAGTTCCTTCGGGAGCTCTTTATTTATCCAATAAGCGGAGCCCATCTTCTGCAGAATTGATTTTTCCGGGGGTGAAGAAAGTGATAAACAGTACGATATTGTCTGGAAAGAGGATACTTCTGGGGTGGTTTATTGAGGATGATATTAAAAAGATAATCCAGTGGCGTGCAGACGAAAAAATCATGCGAAACCTGGATGCTCTGCCGGTAAAACCCAAACAGGAAATGGAAATTAAGAAATGGCTTGATGAATGTCCGCAAGACACCTTCAGATTTTCGCTCAGGTTAAAAGAAGCAAATAAACTGATAGGCTATGCGGAGCTAAACGGCATTTTATGGCCACACAGAACAGGCTGGATTACCATTGCCATTGCAGAAGAAGCCGAATGGGGAAAAGGGTATGGAAAGGAAGCCATGCAATGCCTTATTCGCTATGCTTTTATGGAGCTGAATCTGTATAGGCTTCAGCTTACTGTATTTTCCTATAATACTAGAGCAAAAACTCTTTATGAAAGTCTTGGATTCCAGAGAGAAGGCTGCTATAGAGAGTTTCTTGAGCGCGATGGAAAACGGCATGATATGTTTCTATACGGGCTCCTGAGAAAGGAGTGGAAAGAGTGAAAGAGCGCGGAATAATTCCGCGCTTTACAGGATTTATTCTGGCTGACTGACAAAAATAATTTCTTTTGACAAGAAATAGCTAAGAATGATATTCGTCAGGAAAAAGGCAAGAAGCAGATACAGTACATAATGATATTCAAGAATCATGACTGCCGGCGGGGCAAAGCTTGCTCCGGTCAATAGAAAAAAAGAATAGAGAGAAAGCGCTTTTGCGCGGTCAGCCCCTGCAATCATGCCAATCAGTGTAATAACAGTGGGAACAAGAATGGATATGGAAGCCACAAACAATATGGAAATTGCCATCAATGCAATAGTGCTGCTGAAGAAAAACATATTAATGATGCTGAAAATCCCTAAAAGTAAACCAAGCTTTAATGTCGAATAGGCACCAATCCGCTCAATTAGCTTTCCAGTAAAGAGAGACAGCAGTGCCCCAATTAAACCCGCTGCTCTTAATGTGAATAATTCCTCCAAGGTTCCATGAAAATTCCTGGCTATTGCATCATAAAAAGCTGCGAAGGAAAACAGCAGAGTAAAGGTGATAGCATAGCATTTGAGCAGGTTTCCTTTCTTTAATAATTTTTTCATTATAGAAATGACGGAAACCTCTGACTTGAATGAATGCGAGGTGCCTGGGAGTATTTTGTACGAGACAAGGAAGAGGATGAAATAACAAAAAGCAAAGAAATAAAAGGCATAGTTCCATTTAAAATAAATAGTAATTGTCGAACTGATCAGCTGTCCAAGAATGCCGGCGACAAGGAATCCTGTATTAATAAAAACAAGCAGCAGGGTGCGGCTCCTCGGCCTAAAAAGATCAAAGGAATAAGCGAAGGCAACAGGAGCAAAGCTCCCAAGAGTCAGCCCCTGAAACGACCTGGTAATATAGAGAGCCTCTACATTAGGAGAGAGCCCGACGGCACAAGTGGACAAAGCAGAGGCAAACAAACCAGTAATAATAATTCTGCGTCTGCCAAATGTATCGGAAGCAGGACCAAAGAACAGCAGGCCGGCTGCATAAAAAAATGCAAACATGCTTCCCCCGCCAACAATATAATTTTCATTTACTTTAAATGTATCAGCAATATCCCCGTAAATAGGAATTAGTGTATAAATGTTGCTGGCCACAAAAATTCCTGTAACTGTCAAAATGACTGAAGTTGCCATCAGGACCGGTTTTGAAATCATCCTTATCACCTGCCGATATACTTTATGCACGAATCACCGTATAGGAACGTTGTCATTTCCACAATTTTGAAAAACCCCATTCAAAAAATTGAACAGCTTATATGATAAAATAATGACAGAGAGAGAGCTTTTTTTAAGGAGGAAAAATATGACCGTACGTTTATTGATAGGCCGGTCCGGAAGCGGTAAAACGGAATACTGCCTAAATGAAATCCGTGATGAACTGCGGCTTAATCCGGATGGAGATCCAATCATTTATTTAGTTCCGGAACAAATGACGTTCCTTTCAGAATATAAATTAATTACCACGCCCGGCCTTGG
The DNA here is from genome assembly GCF_051353635.1 of Cytobacillus sp. BC1816. NCBI lineage: Bacteria > Bacillati > Bacillota > Bacilli > Caryophanales > Bacillaceae > Cytobacillus > Cytobacillus sp. BC1816. The sequence goes on from NZ_CP195611.1 coordinate 1,347,972, forward strand.
CGGAATGATACGCAGCCAGGTATATTCCTTCACGCGCCTTGCCTGGAGAATTCTTCAGGAAACAGGAGGAATGAGCAGATATCATCTTAACAGTGTTGGCATCAGCATGCTTATCCGAAAGATCATCGAAGATAAAAAGGATGAGCTGAAGCTTTTTCAGAGGGCTGCAGATAAAAATGGTTTTATTCAGCAAGTTGAACAAATGATGACTGAATTCAAACGTTATTGTGTAGCCCCCGATGAACTGGCTGAAAGGCAGCAGCAGCTGTCAGGAAAAGGGAAATCGAATAAGGCCCTCCAGGACAAGCTTCATGATCTTGAGTTAATCTATAAAAATTTTGAAGAATCTCTTGCCGGCAAATATACAGATTCAGAAGACTACTTCCGCCTTCTTGGTGAAAAAGCCTCCCATTCAGAGTATCTAAAAAATGCCGAGGTTTATATAGATGGCTTTTACAGCTTTACACCACAGGAATATTCGATTGTTGAACAGCTGATGAAGCAGTGTAAAAACGTCACTATTACACTGACACTTGACCAGCCGTTTAAACATAGTGCTACTGAAGAACTTCATTTATTCAGGATGGCGGGAGAAAACTATCAGACAATCAAAGAAATGGCTTCCCGCAACAGACTGGGTATTGAAGAAATGATCCTTACTGAGCAAAAAAGGTGGAGCAGCCCTTCTCTTAGGCATCTTGAGGCGTATTTTGACAGCAGGCCTGCTGAGGCATTTCCAGGGGAAGCAGACATTCACATCGGACAGGCTGTCAATAGGAGGGCTGAGATTGAGGGCGTTGCCAGAAAAATAAATAAGCTTGTTCGCACAGATGGCTATCGCTATCGTGATATTGCAGTACTTGCAAGAAACGGACAGGATTATCATGACATGATTGAAACCGTGTTCCATGACTATGAAATCCCATTTTTTATTGACCAAAAAAGAACTATGCTGAATCATCCACTCGTGGAGTTAATTAGGTCAACTCTTGAAATCATCAATGGGAATTGGCGCTATGAACCGATTTTCAGAGCAGTAAAAACGGAGCTCATATTTCCGTCCAAGTTAAACCCCGGCAAGCTTCGTGAGCAAATGGACAGACTTGAGAACTATGTTCTTGCCTATGGCATTCAAGGGGACAAATGGACGAAGAAAAAAAGATGGATATACAGGAGAATCAGGGGACTGGAGTTTGAAGCGGTTGCCCAGACAGATGCCGAGAAGAAAATAGAAGATGAGTTAAGCGATTTGCGCGAAATGATTACAGGTCCAATATTAAGGCTGCACAGACGCTTGAAAAAAGCTGCTGATGGCCGCGGATATTGTGAAGCATTATTTTTATACCTGGAAGAATTAGATGTGCCTGTGAAAATTGAAAAGTGGAAATCAGCTGAAGAGGAAAAAGGGAACCTTGTTAAATCAAGGGAGCATGGACAAGCATGGAATGCCATTATGGAGCTTCTCGATCAGTATGTAGAAATGCTTGGTGAGGAAGAAGTGACGCTAAAGCGCTTTGCTTCCGTTCTGGATGCCGGTCTGGAGTCACTGCGATTTTCGCTTGTTCCGCCTGCCATCGATCAGGTCATGGCGGCCGATTTGGAAAGGTCAAGGCTAACTGATATTAAAGCTGCCTTTGTCATTGGTCTGAATGAAGGAATAATACCTGCCAAATTCTCAGAGGATGGTGTGCTGGCGGATGACGACAGAGAAATTCTGAACACAAACGGAATGAAACTGGCACCAGGAAGCCGTACTCGACTTCTTGATGAAGAATTTATAGCCTATAAAGCGTTTGTCACTCCATCAGAAAAACTTTTTATCAGTTATCCGCTGGCAAATGAAGAAGGTAAAGCACTTATGCCTTCTCCTTATATTAAGAGATTGGGAGATTTATTCCCCGATTGCAGGCAGCATTCCTTCATGTCGGATCCGGCAGAGCTGCCGGAAACGGAGCAGCTGGAATATGCGGATAATCTGAATACAGCACTTTCGTATTTGACTTCGCAGCTTCAGCTGAAAAAACGCAGTTATCCACTCTATGACCTGTGGTGGGATGTTTATAACTGCTATCTTAACAATGAGCAGTGGAGAAGGCCGGCACTAAAGGTTCTTTCCAGCCTGAATTATGAAAACCGTACACTTCAGCTTGGCGAAGACATCAGTAAAGAATTGTATGGCGATCATATCCAGGCGAGTGTTTCCAGGATGGAATTATTCCATAGCTGTCCATTTTCCCATTTTGCACAGCATGGACTAAGGCTTCGGGAAAGACAGGTATACCGCTTGGAAGCGCCGGATATCGGGGATTTATTCCACGCCGCGTTAAAATTTATCGCAGAAACAGTTATGACTCAGAAGCTATCATGGACAGATATGACAAGGGAACAGTGTGAGATCCTGGCAAAAGAAGCAATTGAAATGCTCGCTCCTAAATTGCAAAATGAAATTCTTTTAAGCTCGAACAGGCATCACTATATTAAGAGAAAGCTTGAGCAAATCATCAGCAGGGCCTCCTATGTTATCAGTGAGCATGCCAAATCAAGCGGATTCTCGCCAGTGGGCCTTGAATTGGGGTTTGGTCCAAAAGGGGAACTTCCTTCGCTTGTTTTTCCTCTTAAAAATGGGACTAAAATGGAGCTTGTCGGAAGAATTGACAGAGTGGACAAGGCTCAGGATACAAACGGGACATTTTTACGGGTAATTGACTATAAATCAAGCTCCAAGGATTTGAATGTCAGTGAGGTTTATTATGGCATTGCTCTCCAGATGCTCACGTATCTGGACATCATTATTGCCCATTCCAATTCTTTGATCGGGACTGAAGCCGATCCTGCAGGAGTCCTTTATTTCCATGTCCATAATCCAATCGTCAGCACTTCAAAAATGCTGACATTAGAGGATATCGAGCAGGAACTTTATAAGAAATTTAAAATGAATGGTCTGCTTCTGGGAGATGAAAATGTCATCAGGTTAATGGACCAGACAATTGAGACAGGTGATTCATCCATAGTCTCAGCCGGATTTAAAAAGGACGGGACACTTTCGAAGCGGTCTAAAGTGGCAAGCAAGCAGGAGTTTGATTATTTGCGCCGTTATGTAAGAAAGATGTATAGGAATACTGGCAATATGATAACAGAGGGCGATGTTAAAATTGCCCCATATAAAATGAAGGAAAAAACACCATGTACATTTTGTGCCTATAAATCTGTATGCCAATTTGACGAATCGCTCGAAACCAATGATTACAGGTTATTTGTGCCTAAGCCAAAAGAGGACATGATTGAAATCATCAAGAAGGAGGTGGAGGGCGATGAAAATGGCCATACCGCCTAAGCCGGAAGATGCAACCTGGACAGATGACCAATGGAAAGCAATTATGGCCAAGGGTCAGGATATCCTGGTGGCTGCTGCAGCCGGATCAGGGAAAACGGCTGTTTTGGTTGAAAGGATCATCAATAAGATTATCGCTGATGAAGATCCTATTAATGTCGATGAACTGCTTGTTGTGACCTTCACAAATGCCTCAGCAGCCGAAATGAGGCACAGAATCGGCGAGGCTCTTGAAAAAGCGATTAATGCCGATCCGAAGTCTGCTCACCTCAGAAAGCAGGTAAGCTTATTAAACAGGGCATCCATCTCGACTTTACATTCATTTTGCTTAGAGATGATCCGTAAATATTACTACATGACCGAGATTGATCCCGGATTTCGAATCGCTGATGAAACAGAAGCACAGCTCTTAAGGGATGAAGTACTAGAAGAACTTTTTGAAGAGGAATACGGTAAAGAGGGAAACGAAGCATTCTTTGCACTTGTTGATACTTTTACAAATGACAGAAGTGACACTGCCCTTCAAGATATAATAAGGGACTTATACGATTTTGCCCGCTCCAACCCTTCACCTGATCAATATCTTGATTCAATTGTTGAGATGTATAACGTGGACGGTGTTGACAGTCTTGAACAGCTTCCATTTGTCCGTTTCCTTTTGGCGGATATAGATCTTCAGCTGAAAGGTGCCAAGCAGCTGCTGGAATATGGGCTGGAGCTGACCAAGCTTCCGGGAGGACCTGCTCCGAGAGCAGAAAACTTTGTTGCAGATCTGCATGTTGTCAATACTCTAATCGAAGCGAAAAATGATTCGTGGCCGATGTTATACGAAGCGATGCAATCATGGTCTTTTGGCAGAGCCAAAACGTGTAAGGGCGATGATTATGATGAAGGGCTGGTTGAAAAGGCAAAGAAACTTAGGGACCAGGCAAAGAAAATCATAACCGGCCTGCAGGAAGAACTGTTTTTCCGCAAACAGGAAAGCTTCATGCGTGACATGGCGGAAATGAAGCCCCATATAGAATCGCTTGTTTCGTTAGTTAAAGAATTCTCAATTCGCTTTGACCAGGTTAAAACTGAAAAAGGGCTTGTTGACTTTGCCGATCTTGAGCATTATTGCCTTGAAATTCTTTCATCATCAGATGAAGAGGGCAGGCTTCTGCCATCAGAAGCAGCTCTTGCCTGCAGAAATCAGTTCAAAGAAGTCTTGGTTGATGAGTATCAGGATACAAACATGGTCCAGGAAGCTATTTTGCAGCTGGTAACGGCAGATTCAGAAGAAAATGGGAATCTTTTCATGGTAGGCGATGTAAAGCAGTCGATCTACCGTTTCCGCCTTGCAGAGCCTAATCTGTTTTTGGGTAAGTACACCCGGTTTGGCCGGGACGGAGAAGAGGCAGGGCTTAGAATTGATCTGGCGCGAAATTTCAGAAGCCGTAAAGAAGTCCTCCACGGGACCAACTATATTTTTAAGCAAATTATGGGGACATCTGTCGGTGAAATTGAGTATGATCAGGCAGCAGAGCTTGTTAAAGGAGCTCCTTATTCAGAGAGTCAGGAGCACCCTGTGGAAATAGCCATTATTGATCTTGAAGGAAATGAAAAAAATGAACCTGAGCCTGAATCAGTGGATGAGGGTTTTGACAGCGAAGAGTTAGCCCAGTCACAGCTCGAAGCCAGATTTATGGCGTCGAAAGTAAAAGAAATCATTGGGAATCGGAAAGAAGTTTACAACACAAAGACCCAATCTGGGCGGCCTCCCAAGTATAGGGATATTGTCATCCTGCTTCGTTCCATGACATGGGCTCCGCAAATAATGGAGGAGTTCAAACAGCAGGGAATCCCTGTTTATGCCAATCTCTCCAGCGGCTATTTTGAAGCAACGGAAGTAGCGATTATGATGTCACTTCTAAAAGTGATTGATAATCCGTATCAGGATATTCCGCTGGCATCGGTTCTAAGATCTCCTATTTTGGGGTTGACGGAAGAAGAGCTTGCACAAATCAGAATCCATAATAAAAGAGGATCTTTCTATGAAGCATTGACTTCTTTTTGCCGGAATGACCCAACCCTGGAAACAGAAGAATTATACGAGAAAGTGCGGCCATTTTTCGATCAGCTTAAAGATTGGCGTGTAATGGCGCGCCAGGGATCTCTTTCCGAACTGATTTGGCATCTGTATAGGGAAACCAGATTTTATGATTTCGTCGGCGGCATGCCGGGAGGAAAACAGAGGCAGGCAAACCTTCGAGCATTGTACGACAGAGCAAGACAGTATGAAGCAACATCATTCAGAGGATTATTCCGCTTCTTAAGGTTTATTGAACGAATGCGGGACAGAGGCGATGATCTTGGCGCTGCCCGTGCTTTGGGTGAGCAGGAAGATGTTGTCCGCCTTATGACGATCCACAGCAGCAAAGGGCTGGAATTTCCTTTCGTTTTCATTGCAGGGCTTGCCCGCAATTTTAATACGATGGATCTGAAAAAGCCATACATGCTCGATAAGGAATATGGATTTGCTGCAAAATATGTAAATGCCGAGAAGAGAATTTCTTATCCCTCATTGCCGCAGATTGCCTTTAAACGAAAAAAGAAAATGGAAATGCTTGCTGAAGAAATGCGGGTCCTGTATGTTGCTTTAACAAGGGCGAAGGAAAAGCTTTTTCTGGTTTCGTCCGTCAAGAGTGCAGATAAAAAATTAAATCAGTGGCTGCAGGCTTCGGAGCATAAAGAGTGGCTCCTGAATGAATATGACAGGGCTTCTGCAAACAGTTACCTGGACTGGATTGGTCCATCACTTGTCAGACATAGAGATTGTGAGGCATTGAAGGGGGGAGGGCCGGTTCATCCTCTCGTTCCTGCTGAAATACTTGAACACCCTTCCTGCTGGAATATAACCATAATCAAAAGCGAAGAAGCTGCTGTTCTTACAGAAGAAGCCAATGAGGGCGAAATGGATTTGCTTCAATTGGTTTATGAAGGAAAACCTGTTCCAACTGAATCGGTATATAAGGATAAAGTAGAGGAACAGCTTTTCTGGAAATATTCCTTTAAGCAAGCTGCACAGCACCGTTCTAAACAATCCGTTTCGGAAGTGAAGCGGCAGCGGGAGATTTTTTCTGAAGAAGACAGCGGTACTGAATTAATCCATAAAATCAATAAACCCCTGCTAGGCAGGCCTCGATTCATGCAGGAAAAATCTCTTTCTCCAGCTGAACGGGGTACTGCTATGCATGCTGTCATGCAGCATATAGATTTCAGCAGGCCTTCAACTGTTGAAACGATATCTTCCAAAATGGCTGAGATGGTTCAAAACGAATTGCTGACAGAAGAGCAGCATGCCAGCATTGAGCCGCAGCTGATTGTACAGTTTTTCGAAACTGAAATGGGACAAAGAATCGTTCAGGCTAAATCGGTACGAAGAGAAATTCCATTCAGTTTATCTTTCCCAGCCCGGGAAATCTATACAGATTGGCAGGGAGAAGATGAACCGGTTCTCATCCAGGGGATCGTGGACTGTGTATTTGAAGATGAGCAGGGTCTGGTGCTTCTGGATTATAAAACAGATGGAATCAGCGGCCGGTTTAAGGGAGGCTTTGCAGAAGCCAAACCCGTTCTCGAGAACAGGTACAAAGTTCAAATTGATATGTACACCAGAGCACTGGAACAAATATTAAAGAGAGAAGTTAATGAAAGATACCTATTCTTCTTTGACGGGGCTCATACACTTAAGTTATAGGGAAAGCCGGCAAGGGAACTTGCCGGTTTTTGTGTATTAGCAGGAAGGTATTGCGCGCACTAGCTGAAAAGCCGCGCATAAACAGAGGGATCCCGCGCGCAGACGGAACATCGCCGCACGCAAAAAGGAGAATATACGATTTACTGCCGCTCCAATATAAAGGGTAATTTAAATATAAAGGAGGCTTGCAATGGGAAAAAAGCAAACAGAGGCGGGAACCTGCGAATTATGCCTGCGGGAGGATACTAATATAACAGTCCATCATTTAACCCCGAAAGAAATAGGAGGCACCCTCCTGCCGACCGCGAAATTATGTATACCCTGTCATAAGCAGATTCATGCTTTATATACGAATGCAGAGCTAGCTGTAAGACTAAATTCAATAGAGTTATTGCAGCAGGATGATAAAATCCGAAAATATTTGAAATGGATCAAAAAGCAGCCTTCAACAAAGTTAACGAAAGCCAAAAAGTCCAATGACAGGAAATCAAAAGGACGATAACAAATGAGCTATCGTCCTTACTGATAATAAATTAGTTATTGCCGACATTTGGCTGATCAACCAGACTGGTATCCAGTACATTGCTGGCACTCAGGCCATTGTTTGTAATGACTAAGCCGCCCGTATTTGCGGCACCCTGTCCGGTCGTTGATTTGGAATTGCTTTTTGGAGAAATATAAAGGGAGTCTCCAAATTGTACAATTCCCCCGCCGACGTTAATGATTTGTACCGGTCCGATTATAGCTGGCATGTAAAACATCCTTTATAAAAAATTTTCATCCTTAAGCTCTGATTACGAATTGCTGTTTTTGGGATAAACCTGCCGGATATGCTTGATTCGGGCTTCCATTGAAATATTTCCACTGTTGCCGATATGAATGACAGATGAGGAGGAAACCCCGATAATATCAATATTCTGAACCCTAATGATCGGATTGAGCTGTGCAGTCTGTATAGTTATATCTTCTTCAATAGGAATTAAAGGAATGGGTTCCCTGAAAACGGGATAGATATTAAAATTCCCTTCCTTCGCGTTATAATACTCCACTTCACGCTGACCGGCAATTGCTCTGGAGAATCCTTTAATAAAACAGGAGTCCCCAATTTCAAATACAGAAGAAAAGGAGAGGGTGTCAATATTAATTCTGTCAACGGATGAAGTTCTTTGCAGCATAGCAGTTTACTCCGGTGTCAGAGGCACAAATGGCCCTATCAGAAGCGATTCAGGGGGTGTATCAAAAGTGGCAGCCAGTTGGATCGTTTGCGTATCTCCCACCATTAAAACAGATGAGCTGGATACCCCCAGCACTCTTATGCTGCCAACACACAAATCTCTGTTATATACCTGATAATTCATTCGTTATTCATCCCTTTCATATTCTCTGGCAAATGCGAGATAAAGGCATGGACTCCATTGTGAATTTCCTTTTTTATAAGCTCAATAATCTCTGCGTTATCATTTTCCTGCCCGGATCGATTTGAAGCCTGCTGTTTAATATAGAAATCAATCCTGTTAGGCAGCTGCTTTTTGATATCTTCTTTGATAAACGCAATATAGGAATCATCCACACTGACATTTAACTTCTTCTGAACAGAAGAAGTAATTTCAGGAAGTTCCCGTTCTAAATATTGATAGATGGCATCTTCAATTTCCATCGTTCTCTTCATTTGGTTCTTAGGCGAAATAGGTGCATTGATGTTTTTGTTATCTACGGCAAAATCTTCAATATTTTGCAGCTCAGAAGGATTTAAGCCAATATTTAAAGTGCCTTCAAGAGACTCAACCTTAAGCTGGTCGAATTTATATTCAATCCGATCAACCTGCATCGGAGGACGGCTTTTCAGAACTTCATTCTCTTCCTGAAGTTTTCTGACCGCTGCTTCCAGGCTGCGTATTCGTTTTTCCTGTGCCTCCACAAAAGCATGCAATTGCTGAAGATAGGTATTTAATTGCTGGTTCAAGCGCACCACCTCGCTTTATTAAAAATGAACTTATCGTTTCTGCTCCCTGGTCAGGGGTACAGATGGCCCCAGGAAAACACTCCCCCCTGCTGGCCCCGCCGGCGTTGGCAATTCCGCTTCAGGTGCAGGCTCAGTAAAGCCGCCAGTGTTATATAAATAAGAGGCCGGCTTTATAATGCCTGCACTTCCAATCTGCATGACGGAAGAGTTTGTAATCCCGCCGATCTTTATTAAATTAATATGAATGGATTGCTGTATATAAAAATTCATATGATCACCCGTTTTAAGCATTGAAATAATTGCCCTGATCCACGCCATCACAATCATAAGTGTTTGTTGTGCTCCGGTGATTGTAAACATTCAGGCCATCCCCAGTGTTAAACGATCCAGCGCCTGAAAAGGTCTTAGCGTTAGAAACAGGCATGATTTTATAAACATCCCCAATATTGAAGACAGAACTGCTTCCGATTGATATGACCTGTGCGACTCCGACAATAGCTGGCATACATAAACACCCTTTAAAATGATTTCTTGTATATCGTATGTGCCTAATAGCTGATTGTGATTAATTAGCCCAAATATCTGAATTACACTTTAATAAGAATGTCTGCAAATGTTATATAACAGACAAAATACAGGTGAAACTGTCATAATTTTTATGATAATATAAAAAATATAGAATTAACTAAATTTTCAGTGAGGTGGCCATAAGATGAATGTTCCATTAATAGTAACGCAGTTTTTAGATCGTGCTGTGTCTCTTTACGGTTCTAAAAAAGCCATTTTTGCAGATGATCGAGTTTTTACATATGAGGAATTGAACACGAGAGTTAATCAGCTCTCCCATGGATTAAAAGCTTCAGGGATTGAAAAAGGGGACAGGGTAGCTTATCTTGCACCAAATTCCGTCGAAATGCTGGAGGGGTTTTATGGTATTTTTCAGCTGGGTGGAATCATGGTCCCTTTAAATATACGGCTTAAGCCGGAAGATTATCTGTTTATATTAAACCACAGTGAATCCAAAATTCTATTTGTCGACCAGGACCTTTACCATCTTATACTTCCTGTGAAGGATCAGCTTAAGACGGTTGAAAAGATCATCGTTCATTATAAAGAGGAAAAAACAATAGAAACCGATTATGATTCATGGCTCAGCAGCCAGGACAGCAGTCCATATCAGAGGGAAGTCCTCGATGAAAATGATGTGTGCAGCCTTCTATATACCAGCGGTACAACAGGCAATCCAAAAGGTGTCATGCTGACCCATCGCAGCAATTACCTGCATGCATTGTCAACTATGCATCATTTGAGGGTAAGCGATCAGGATGTATTGCTTCATGTCCTTCCGATGTTCCATGTGAATGGATGGGGCTCTCCTTTTTATTACACGGCAAATGGCGCTTCTCAGGTGTGTATAAGAAAAGCGACTCCGGAAAAGATTTTTGATGAACTGCAAAAACATAAAGTATCCGTCATGCATATGGCTCCTACAGTCCTGAATTCGCTGATGCAGCATTATGAACAATTTGTTCCGGCTGTTGAACAAGATGTCAGAGTTGTTATAGCTGGCTCCGCCCCGCCGCCAGCTTTTGTAACAAGAGTAGAAAAGGAGCTTGGGTGGGAGTTCATACAGGTATATGGAATGACTGAATCATCTCCATTAAGCACTGTTTCGACGATTCGGTCTCATCTTAAAGAACTGCCCCTTGCCCAGCAGTATCGGATGAAAGCAAAGGCAGGCCACCAGATGATAGGCTGTGAAGTCAGGGTAATTAATGAACAGGGCGAAGAAGTAGCCCATAATGGCATGGAAATCGGTGAAGTCGTTGTCCGCAGCAACGGAGTGATGAAGGGCTATTGGAAAAATGAAGAGGCAACAATGGAAGCTATTCGAGGCGGATGGCTTCATACCGGTGATATGGCGAATGTAGATGAATACGGCAATATCGATATCGTAGACCGTAAAAAGGATATCATAATCAGCGGCGGTGAAAACATATCATCAATCGAAATTGAAGGGGCTTTATACGAGCAACCTGCCATACTGGAAGCAGCCGTTATAGCTGTACCTCATGAAAAGTGGGGGGAAACGCCACACGCGTTCGTCGTTCTGCGAAATGGGAAAACACTGACTGAAGAGGAAATTATCAGTTTTACCAGGCAGAAACTTGCCCACTTTAAAGCTGTAACAGGAGTGACTTTTGTAGAAGAGCTGCCGAAAACAGCTTCGGGGAAAATTCAAAAAATCCATCTTCGGAATGATTACTGGGAGTTGAAAGGGAAAACAGGCCGTTTTGTTAATTAACTGAAAGCCGGGACTTCAGCATTTGCTGGGTCCTTTTTTACAAAGAGAAAGTTGGAATGCTGATATCTGTCTAGCATAAGCAGCCTGCCCCCTTAGCCTGCGTTCCTTCGTGAGCAATGCGCTTCCGCATTTCTTTTCTGGACAATTAGAAACCTGCTCTCTATCATTAAGGTTAGATTTTCTTTCAAAAAGAAGGAGGCGTTTTATGGACAGGCAAGTCAGTCCGGTCCTGGAGAAGGATCGGATCATTTCGCTTGATATTATGAGGGGATTTGCCATCCTCGGGATTTTTCTAGTTAATATGCTTTCTTTCCATTCGCCATATCTATATATTGATCCTTTAGAATGGTGGGACAGTCCGGCAGATAAAGCCGCTTATGTCTTTATTGATATCTTTGTGCAGGCCAGCTTTTACCCATTGTTTTCCATGCTGTTCGGTTATGGATTAGTCATTCTTAGGGAGAGTGCATTGGCGAAAGGCCTTGGATTTGGAGGAATGGCTGCAAGGAGATTTTCCCTTCTGCTGCTGATAGGCATCATTCACGCTTTTCTCATATGGCATGGGGATATTCTAATTAATTATGCAATCTTTGGCTTTATGTTTTTACTGTTTGTAAAAATGTCCGGAAGAAATATGCTTTTAACCGGAATATTGCTTTACATCATTCCCAATCTGATATTTGCCCTTTTGTTATTTGCTACAGTTCTGTTTGTTCCTGCTGATGAGCTATCAATCTATGACCCTGCAGCTGCATTAGCTTCTTTACAGGCCTATCAAAATGGAAGCTTTACTGAGGTTACCGCACAGCGGGCAGAGGACTGGTCAGGAGTTAATAATCTTGCTTCACTACCTATCATGATTGCCTCTATCTTTCCTTTATTTTTAATAGGGGGAGGAGCTGCCAAGCTGAAATGGCTGGAAGAACCGGAAAAAAACAGGGCATTCTTCACGAAAATTATGCTGGTCTCTTTGGCTGCAGGGGTATTGTTCAAATTGCTGCCTTACTTGTTGGAAAGCAATCTGGGACTGGATTACGTGCAGGATATATTTGGAGGTCCGCTGCTTGCTATTGCTTATGGTTTAGGAATAGCAGTAATGATAAAAAATGGCCAGGGACCTGGATTCCTGCTGCCGCTCTCATATGTTGGGAAACTTTCGCTCTCAAATTATCTTTTCCAGTCCATTATCTCGACTTTTATATTTTATAGTTATGGATTAGGTTTCTATGGAAAGGTATCTGCTTTTTGGGGGACTCTTCTGGTTATTTTCATTTTCGCTTTTCAGGTTATAATCAGCCGCTTCTGGACTGCCCGCTATTATTATGGACCGGTTGAATGGCTCTGGAGGAGCTTCACCTATTTGAAAATCCCTAATTGGAAGAGAAAGGGTTAATATTTGGATTCATTTATAAATAGTCCAAAAATTTGAAAATTTATATTATACTAAAAAAGTGAATAATAAAATGAGGTGATGGGATTGAAGTTTGTTACTTTTAAGGATAGCAGCGGAAGTGTGGCAGGTTTATTGGACGACACCGGCACAAAGGTTGTTCCGCTAAATGCAGCTTTAGAAAAAATGGAAGGCAAAAGTGATTTGCCAGCGACTTTGAAGGAATGTATTGCCTTAGGAGATAAGTTCATTGAGAAGGTACATAGTTTAAAAGACTGGCTAAGCAGCAATCCTGGCAGGGAAGAACTCTTTCGGCCGCTCGCTTCTGTCGCATTGGAAGCCCCGATTCCCCGTCCCGATAAGAATATCTTTTGTGTAGGCAAGAATTATGCCGAGCATGCAATTGAGATGGGAAGCAAAGAAGACATTCCTGAGCACATAATGGTCTTTACAAAATCTCCAACAACGGTAATTGGCCATAATGAAACGGTATTAAATCATCATAATGTTACAGCAGAGCTGGATTATGAAGGAGAGCTTGCCGTTGTAATCGGAAAAAAAGGACGGGCTATCCCAAAAGAAGAAGCATTCGAACACATCTTTGGCTATACGATTATTAATGATGTGACAGCAAGGGATCTGCAGGCACGCCATAAGCAATTTTTTATCGGTAAAAGCCTGGATGCCACATGCCCGATGGGTCCTTGGATCGTCCATTCAACTGCTGTTGAAAACCCGAATCAGCTTGATATTCAAACAAAGGTAAACGGAGAATTGAGACAAAGTTCAAATACTGAAAACTTTATCTTTCCAATCGAAGAAATCATCTCGGTCCTGTCAAAAGGCATGACCCTTGAACCAGGAGATATTATTGCTACTGGAACTCCTGCAGGTGTAGGCAAAGGCTTTAAGCCTCCACGCTTTCTTCACCCGGGAGATAAAGTGGAAATTACAATTGAAAAAATAGGAACTCTAACAAATTTTATAGAAAAATAAAAAGGTGGCCTGTGTACAAAATCACAGGCCATTACGTATTAATTTATATCTTAAGAGTGTCAATGAGAAATATCACATATTGCCTTAAATAGTTCACAAAGTTGTCCTTAAATGATCTTTGCAGCACCATAATTTTAGGTTTTTCTATGCCAATATGGTATGATGGTATCGAATTTTACAATAGGAGGCACTGGAATGATACATGCCCATATAACAACTTGGTTTTTGGCACTAGTTTTATTTATTATTGCGCTTATGATGCATAAAAGCGGCAAGCAAAAAGGTTTAAAAGTCGTTCACATGATCTTGAGACTGTTCTATTTGCTGATTATTGGAACTGGGGTTTGGATTTTAAGCAGCCTTAACAGCATCGACCTTCTTTATGTGCTGAAGTCCCTGGTAGGCATTTGGGTAATAGCTATGTTTGAAATGATTATTATCCGCACTGTTAAAGGGAAAAAGACATCTGTTTTATGGGGACAGTTTGTTGTTGCTTTAATTCTGGTTTTATATTTAGGCTTTGTTAAATTGCCATTAACATTTATGACGTAAATAAGGATATTTTTTGAGAAGCTGCCAAAAAGGCAGCTTTTTCTAATTTTGTCATATCATGACTTCATTAAATATGGTAATTTAAAAATATAACTAACTTTATAATAAAAATTAGAAATGGGAGTTTCAGCTGTATAAAGGGCGTTCCTTTAGCGGGTAACTGGCATTATTCTAATGATCTTACTGTGATGGTGGGTTTTTATGGCAAAGACGATTTCATGTTTATATAAGAATACTAGCCAGCTGAATAGATTTATAGACTTAAACGAATTAGATGAATATCCTAATTTACTAGTGCAGGTTTTTACAGGAAACCCTGAAAGTCTAAATATCGTGAAGCTTCAAAAAGAACTGGCAGACAAGCTTCCATTTGCACAAATAGCAGGCTGTTCGACTTCTGGTGAAATTTATGAAGGCCGGATTACGGAAAAACAAACAGTGATCTGCTTTACTGTCTTTGAAAAAACAGAATTAAAATCTTTCCTGTTCAATAGGACTGATTTTAAGAATAGTTATGAAATGGGCAAGACCTTAGCACGGGAACTTGCTATCTTCAATACAGATGCTGTAATTATTTTCCCTGCTGGATATGATGTAGATTCCACTGCCTTGCTGGAGGGGATTAATGAAATCCATCCGGATGTAGTAATCTCAGGGGGCCTTGCGGGAGATAATGGTTTATTTCAGGAGGGCTTTGCTTTTTCTCAGGATGGAATCACCAGCGATGGGCTTGCAGCAGTTGCCCTTCAAAGCGGCCATCTTTCAGTCCGTTCGTTTGCAAATTATCAGTGGCAGGAGATTGGAAAAAGCTTTACTGTTACAAAGGCCGAAGGATCTATCATCTATTCCTTAGATCATAAGAAGCCCTTAAATATTCTAAAGCATTATTTGGGTGAGGCTTTTATTAAGGATTTGCCGGAATCAGGTACTGAATTCCCTTTCCTGCTAAAGTACCGCGGGGAAAAAGTTTCTGTTTTTATTATAAAACCACTCGGAAATGGTGCTATTAAAGTAAACAGGAAGGTTGAAGAAGGAGACACACTCACGTTTGCTTATGCAAATCTGGAAGACATCATTGAACGGTCTTTACAGGAATTAGAAGAGCTTGACAAGCTAGCTCCTGAAAGCATATTTATATACAATTGTATGGCTCGAAAACAGTTTGCTAGAGATTTTACGGAAAAAGAACTGGAAATGTTCCAGGGGATTGCCCCGGCGAGCGGGTTCTTTTCTTACGGGGAATTTTCTTTCCGAAAAGGCGGAGTTCCGCAGATGGTCGGACATTCTCTTACATATCTTGCTCTATCAGAAAATATTGCTGAATCAAAAAAGAATCGGCCAAAATTATATTCTTATGAAAAGACGGCCCAATTTAAAACGATTACTTCATTGACTCATTTAATGCATGCTTCTCAGGATGATATTAATGCATTAAACAGCAGTTTGAAAATGTCTGAACAATATTATAAATCACTGTTTGATAATAATGCAGATTTTGTTTACTCAACCGATTTGAAGGGGAATTTCACAAGTATTAACCCTGCATTCGAGAAAACTTTTGGGTTCAGACGGGATGAAATAATCGGAAAAACTGCCCTTTCATATGTGCGTGATGCGGATGTGCAAAGGGTCAGAATGCATTTTTACCGGGCGTTAAGAGGGAAAGAGCAATATTATAACGTTTATATCAATACAAAATCTGGCGAAACTAATCTTTTTCAGCTGAAAAATATTCCAATTACTGTTAATGGGGAATGTGTAGGTATTTATGGAATTGGCAGAAATATTACAGAACAGAAAAAGATTCAAGAGAAGATAACAGAACTGGCTTTTTTTGACCGGGATACCGGGCTGCCAAATAGAATGAAGTTTACAGAACAATTGGAAATGGAATTAAAGAGAGCCAGAAAAAAACAGAAGAAAATTGCCGTTCTCTCTATTGATATCGACCGCTTTAAAATCATAAATGACAGTCTGGGGCACTTTGCTGGGGATATGGTGTTAAAGGAAATTTCCGAAAGAATAGAAAGGGTTTTGCCGTCGGGTTCTTATTTGGGAAGATTCAGCGGTGATAAGTTTACTTTGGTATTATCAAGGGAAGCAACTATCGAGAAGGTTATGAATATCTCCAAAAAGATATTAGAGGAAATATCCCATCCTATATCTCAGTCGAATCAGGAGTTCATTGTCACTGCCAGCATTGGTGCGAGCCTGCATCCAGATGATGGGTCCGATGAGCATTTGCTGCTGAAAAATGCGGATATTGCTACGAATCGTTCCAAGCAGCAAGGAGGAAACAGGGTTACCTTTTTCTCGATGGAAATGAATCAGCAGGCAATGGTCAGACTTGAGCTTGAAAGCTACTTAAGAAAAGCTTTGCAGAAAAATGAATTTTATCTATGCTATCAGCCATTAATTGATCTCGAAACAGGCAATTTATACGGAAGCGAAGCCCTGATACGCTGGAATCATCCAAAACTTGGCCTTGTTTCACCCGGTGATTTTATTCCTCTTGCAGAAGAGACAGGTCTCATTAAGGATATCGGCGGCTGGGTATTGAGGTCGGCTTGTAAGCAGAATAAACGGTGGCAAATGCTTGGCTACAAATCACTTTCCATCTCTGTGAATGTATCCGCCTATCAATTCCAGCAGCCAGGATTTCTTAAAGAAGTGAAGATGGCATTGGAACTTTCCGGTATGGAGCCGAAATATTTAACATTGGAGCTGACGGAGAGCACGATGCTGAGAAATGTTGAGTACAGTATACAAGTCATGCAGTCGCTGCAGGAAATAGGAGTCAAAGTATCAATTGATGATTTTGGCACAGGTTATTCTTCCCTAAGTTATTTAAAGGACCTTCCAATCAACACATTAAAGATCGATCGGTCGTTTATTAATAATCTGCGATTAAACACATCCGATGTTGCCATTGTAAAAGCCATCATCACCATGGGACACGGGCTTGCCGTTAAAGTCGTGGCAGAAGGTGTGGAAACAAAGGAGCAGATTGAGCTGTTAAAGGAATTAAAATGCCATTATGCACAAGGCTTCTATATTCATAAGCCGCTTATGACCAGTGAGTTTGAGGAAGGGTTATCACAGTTTAACGGGCAGTAAGAGCCTCCACCTTCAGTTCTCGGAGGAATCAAAAAAGGATAAGTGCGTGTCAAACTGGCCGTAAAAGCCCGAAAAAAGAACAAAGACTAAGTACGCCACATCCTATGGGCATCAATTAATAATCAATGGGGAGATCGCCCCATTGATTGAAATTTCACTTTATCTAAATATGCCCAAATGCACAGTTAGCAAAAAGAAACAGCAGCACTGCCATTAAAGGCAGGCTGCTGTTTTTTTTACAAAAAAGGATAAGATTTTGAACGTAGATAATTGTCTAGCTCCAGCGCCTATCCCCTCGAGGTCACAAGCCGTTTCCTTTTAGAAGGAAGAACGCCTTCTTACAGGAACCGTCTTATGCCTGTCGTCCCTGGGTAGCCACCTCCACATTTCGGGCAAGCCTCCCCAAAAGTGAAAGAACGCCTTTCTGAGAGGCTCTTCTTGTGCTTGATGCCCCCAGGGTGGGGGTAATGCAGACGTTGCCACAGGACGTGGCGTTCTTAGTCTGCATTACTTCGTGGTCAAGGAGCTTCCGCTATTTTTATGAAGAAATTTTTTCAATAACCATCCTTTTTCCGCTGTTTAAGGTAAATTCAAACCGGTCACTCATTTTTTCATAATAGCAAAAATGGTGCTGCACATTGCAAATATGATCCTGATTATCAAAAACGATAAAATTCACACCGCTTTTTCTGTCTTTATCATTGAAAAATGCCAGCTGATTATAGCAATAAATACAGTCATAAACTGAAAATTGCATGGAATTTAAAGTAGCTACGAACTGGTAAAAGGCATCATCATTCATTTCCTCCAGTAATCTCTCAAGGGAGAAAACCAGATGTTTTCGGATGCGGATCGAGTCCTGATTCTTTAAGTGGAATATTTCATCATCAAAGGTCACTTTGCCATCCTCGAATAAAATGCCTTTCTTCCACCGTTTAAAATGAAATACTTCCATTTCCTGATGGAGGAATTCATCCAATAATGATGCTTCATCTGTTTCATGGTCGAAAAAAACCCATTGTTCATTAATATACTCTACAGTGCCTTCTGTAAAAGCACGGGATTGATATTCAATAAGCTTTGTTCGCTGCTGTCTATTCATATAAAACCTCCATTAACTTCCTCAACTTCTTTTTAGACAGTTTTGGCGATTTTTATAACCGCTTGTTGTGGACAAATAACTTTTTTCTAGGCTGTGCATACAATAGCATCATGAAAAATGTGCCCATGCGATTCCGCTTTGAGAGGATGATGTAAAGTGTGTGGAATTACCGGCTGGATTGATTTCCAAAAGGATTTGAGAAAAGAAACGGCAGCAATTGGCAAAATGGTGGATACGCTGGCAAAGCGGGGTCCAGATGAAACAAACATATGGACAGATGTGCATGCTGGATTCGGCCATAAAAGGTTAATTGTTGTAGACCCAGCAGGCGGAAAACAGCCAATGACTAGGGAAAAACATCAAAACCGCTATACTATTTGCTATAATGGAGAGCTTTATAATACGGAGGATCTCCGTAAAGAACTCCTTATAAAAGGATATTCGTTTGATGGCCATTCTGACACTGAGGTTTTGCTGACTTCTTATATAGAATGGGGAGAAAATTGCCTTCAATTTTTGAATGGCATCTATGCCTTCGCTGTATGGGATGAAAAGAAAGAACAATTATTTATAGGCAGGGACCGTTTAGGGGTAAAACCTTTATTTTATAGAGAAACGAAGCAGGGCATTATATTCGGATCTGAATTGAAAGCTATTTTGGCCCATCCTGATGTTAAAGCTGAAATCGGCAGGGAAGGTCTGGCAGAAGTTTTTGGACTGGGGCCATCAAGATCTCCAGGGGCAGGAGTTTTCAGAGGTATTGATGAATTAAGGCCTGCACATGCGCTGACCTTTTCGAAAAATGGACTGAAGGTTTGGCGTTATTGGAATGTGAAAAGTGCGCATCATGAGGATAATATAGAGGAAACTGCTGAACGAGTGAGAGAATTATTTACGGATGCTGTAACAAGGCAGCTGGTCTCGGATGTTCCGTTATGCACGTTTCTTTCCGGCGGTGTGGATTCGAGTGCGATTACAGCTATTGCGGCAAAAGCTTACGAAAGAGATGGAAAGGGCCAGTTGAATACTTATTCGATAGATTATGAGGGAAATGAGGAGTTTTTCAAGGCAAATGAGTTTCAGCCCAATTCGGATGGAGCATTTATCCAAAAGATGTCCCAGTCCTTTAATACGAGACATAACAGCTGTATAATCACTCAGCAGCAGCTGGCAGAGGATTTAATCGAATCAGTGCATGTAAGGGATCTTCCGGGCATGGCTGATGTCGATTCCTCCCTGCTATGGTTTTGCAGGGAAATAAAAAAGGATTTTGTTGTAAGCTTATCAGGTGAATGCGCGGATGAAATATTTGGCGGCTATCCATGGTTCCACAGAGAGGAAGACTTAAAGCGTAAGGGCTTCCCATGGATGAGGTCGCTCGAAGCCAGACAGGGGCTATTGAAACAAGATTGGAGGAAGAAATTAAATATCCATGACTATGCCATGGAAAAATACCTTCAGGCAATCTCTGAAACACCTGCCTTAGATGGGGAGAGCAGGGAAGACGCGAGCAGGAGAGAACTTTTTTATATTAATATGATTTATTTTATGACGACCCTGTTAGACCGTAAAGACAGAATGAGTATGGGGGCGAGTCTTGAAGTCCGGGTGCCTTTTGCCGATCATCGATTGGTGGAATATGTATGGAATATTCCGTGGGAGATCAAAATGCATGGGAACCGCGAAAAAGGAATTCTGCGCAAAGCACTCGAAGGCATACTGCCGAAGGAGGTATTATACAGAAAGAAAAGTCCGTACCCCAAAACGCATAATCCGGAATATACGGGTGCAGTCCAAAAGATGCTAACTGGATACCTGGAAGACCGGTCATCCGCTCTGTATGAATTCTTTGATTACAGCCAGATGAAGAATATTATTGAATCGGGCGGTGACTCTTTCAAGGAACCATGGTTTGGGCAGCTCATGACTGGGCCTCAGCTATTAGCTCACCTTGCACAGATTCATATTTGGTTTAAAGACTATAATATAAATATTGCTGAATGAAAAAACAGCGGCAGTCTAACTGCCGCTTTCATTATGGGAGCCATGCAGACTCTGCGACAAGGAAAGCTGCGGCAGCGATACATCGCACGACCGAAAGCTTGTAGCTTTTGGGAGGACGCGGCGTTCTGCATTCCTCAGCGAGGGAGGAGCTTCTGCTTTTCTTATTTAGACTGCTTTTGAAGACACAAACGACTTGTTAACCCAGACTCTGGATCTCCAGCGCCATAACATGAGCAATCCTCTAAGCCATTCATCGGCTATAAAAGCGATCCAAATGCCGGCAAGTCCCAGTCCAAAATGAATTCCAAGGACATAGGAAAGGGTGACGCTTACGCCCCACATGGACAGGATCCCCATATAAACGGGGAATTTTACATCTCCGGCTGCACGGAGGGAGTTAATGACGACCAAATTAAACGACCTGCCGGGCTCCAGAAGTATAGTCAGAAGAATGAGAATACTGCCAACCTTTATGATGTCTGGATTAGAAGTGAATATGCCCATCAATTCTTCTGAGAACAAGGAGAAAATAACGGCTGTTCCGAACGAAATCATGATGGCAAGGCGCAGACTTTTCATGCACCTTTTATAGGCTGCCTCGTAATCCTTTCCACCTACCATATGGCCTATCAAGATTTGAGTGCCCTGGCTGATGGCGACACTGAAAAGGAAAATGAACATCATAATATTCTGTGCATAAACTTTTGCAGTCAGAGCCTCCGTACCCAGAGCAGCGATGAAAATGGTAATGACCATCTGTGACCCATTATAGGATAAATGTTCACCTGCTGAAGGGATACCGATTCTTAAAAGATTTTTGATATGTTTCTTTGGAAAGCGGAAAAGTAAGCGGAACGGAAGCGCTTTTTCTGTTCTTCTAAGCAGGACAGCGACTGCAGCAGCAAATCCGATCAATCTGCTGATGACAGTGGATATCGCCACTCCTTCTACACCCAGTACAGGGAAACCGAATGGGCCAAAAATGAATAAGTAATTGCCTATAACATTTAAGATGTTCATCCCGATGGTAATGTACATAACATCTCTGGTAAACCCATAACTTCTGATGATGGCTCCAATTGTCATAATTAATGCCTGGACAAAAGAAAAGCCGCCAACGATGACCAAGTAGGCGTTTGCCTGGCTTAAAAGTTCCTCCGGCAAATCCATCGTCCGGAGCAGCGGTTTGCCTGATACGAATAGAAGGATGCTTAAGATGATCCCAAATACAAGGTTTGCCCCTAAGGAGACAATTGAAATTTCAGAAGCTGTCTTCTTATTTTTTGCGCCTAAATTTTGAGCAATAAGGATGGACGTCCCAGTTGCAACAAATCCAAACATGACGATCACGAGCGAAAGGATCTGATTTGACACACCAACTGCAGCCACGGATTCATCCGAATATTGCGAGAGCATAAGCGTGTCAGCATTCCCCATAAGCATGTGAAGCAATATTTCTATAAAGATCGGCCAGGTTAATGCAAATAATGTTAAGTTTTTCTGGTTCTTAGTCATGGTTAATCTCCCTGTTTGTAATAAGATTCATGTAAATAGGAGGGGCCGGTGACAATTAAAAACGAAAAAAGAAAAGCCTTAAGGTATTGCCCTTAAGAACTTTCCTTATTTCAATCAGGTTTCCTATTTATTGAAGATGGAGGAGAAGGACAGAATTTCAAACCCAAATCCATCAAGCTGAACTTTAAGGTTCTCCGCTTCTGCTGCAAATTCTTCGTCTGTAAGCATATTCGTAATCTTTACGCCCTTAAGCGGATAAGGTAAAGTAACTTCCACACTTTCATCCTCAGGATTGGCGAGCACAATGATTGTTTTAAAATCATCGTATTTGCGGTAGGCAACTATATTAGAATCTGTTTGGATAAATTCAAAATGGCCTTCATTTGCCAGCAGCTTTTCTTCTTTCCGCAGCTTAATAAGCCTTTGAATATGAGAATGCAAATCACGATCCTGTTTTTCCTCATCCCATTCCATGCATTTTCTGCAGCCGGGATCCATTTCACCGCTGAGCCCTATTTCATCCCCATAATATATACATGGTGAACCCATAAAGGTAAATAAAAGTGTATAAATAAGTTTTACCCTGCCTTTATCCTCTTCACATTCCGTTAAAATCCTGGGTGTATCATGGCTTCCGACCAAGTTGAATGCAGCTTCGTAGACATTAGACGGATAGCTGTGGATTTCAGCGGTCATATTATTGGCAAATTCAGTCCCGGTAATGGATTTTTTTGCAATTAAATTAAGCAAGTTCGTGGTAAAAGGATAATTCATGACAGCATCGAACTGGTCTCCGCGCAGCCAAGGCATAGAATTGTGCCAGATTTCCCCTAAAATATAGAGATCTGGTTTAATTCGTTTAACAGTCTGTCTAAATTCACGCCAGAACTGATGGTCGACTTCATTGGCCACATCAAGCCGCCAGCCGTCGATATCAAATTCTTCAATCCAGTAGCTGGCCACTTTGAGCAAATAATTCTTTACCTCGGGATTATTTGTATTCAGCTTTGGCATCTGTTCAACAAAAGCAAAGGTCTCATAATTAGGGTACTCCCCGCCTTTAAGCGGGAAACTATGCGGATGGAACCAATCCTTATATTGTGATTTTTCTCCCTTCTCAAGCACATCCTGAAAAGGTGGAAAATAGTATCCGCTATGGTTGAAAACTGCATCGAGCATCACTCTAATATTCCGCTTATGGCATTCTTCAACCAGTCTTTTTAATGTATCCTTTGAACCGAACTGGGGGTCAATTTCCAGATAATCTATTGTATCATATTTATGGTTGGAAAATGCCTTAAAAACAGGCGTGAAATAGATGCCGGTAATGCCAAGCTCCTGAAGATAACTCAGATGTTCAATGACACCTTCAAAATCACCGCCAAAAAAGTTATCCTTAGAAGGCTGTTCACTGCCCCAGGGAAGAACTCCTTTGGGGTCATTGCCGCGATTCCCGTTAGCAAATCTTTCTGGGAAAATCTGATACCAGACTGTATCCTTCACCCAGGAAGGAGCTTTAAATACCTCTTCAGGATGAAGATAGGGAAAGTTGAAATAATAACCTGAATCAGAAGGAGTCTCCTCGTAAAAACCTTTTTCAGTCAAAATTAATTCTTCTTCACCAGATTTTAATTGGAAGCCATATCTGGATCTTCTATATGGCGGGTCCATATATACATGCCAATAATCATGAATGCCATCAGATCCGGATTTCTTCATATCCGTTTTTTCATACTGCCATTTTCCATCTGCCCAAAGATATTGGTCACCGTGTATTAAAGTGACTTCAGAAACATCATCTTTCTTTGTTTGCAGTCTAATATGTAAGGTTTTCTTGCTGGTAGGATAAACATAATGATCAGCAGGATAATGTATGATAGCTGCCTTTTCCATTGAAATTCCCCTTTCAAAAGTGCAATCGCTTGCATTATATCATATAAAAGAAATGAAAATATAGAAGAGAAATGAGCATCAATCTTTTAAAATTAATTTTCGCTTAAAAATATTTAGAAAAAAGTAGTTGTAAAAGCCCAAAAACCTTGTATAATAAAAATTAGAAATTGTGCAATCGTTTTCATTAAGCGGTTTCATTGGTTAATAGTTTAAGTGAACGCTCAATTTTTTAGAAATAGAATAAGGCGTTTACACTTTTGTGCAAACGGTTGTACTTTTTGTATTTCTCAACAGATATTAAAGGGGGCAATATCATGAAAAAGTCACTATCTTTCTTTATGATGCTGGTATTAGTGATCGGAATGCTGGCAGCTTGCGGTCCTCAGCGTGAGGCACAGCCGGAAAAAACAGATAAAGATAACGGCACAGGCGAAAACCAGGCTGAAGAGCCAAAACCGGAAAAATTAGTAGTTTGGGAAGACACAGATAAAGGCATTGCTTTAAAGCCTGCCATTGAGTCTTTTGAAAAAGAGTATGGAATTAAAGTTGAGTTTAAAGAGTTGGGCATGGCAGATAAGATCCGTGATCAATTAAGGCTTGATGGACCTGCAGGTAATGCACCTGACGTTGTTACACTTCCTCATGACCAAATTGGCCAGGTTGTAACTGAAGGTCTTCTTCAGGAAATCCAGGTAGAAGACAGCGTTCTTGATACTTTCACAGAATCATCCATCACTGCTCAGATGTTTGATGGAAAGCTATATGGTCTTCCTAAAGCAACTGAAACACCAGTTTTCATCTATAATAAAGCATTAATGGAAAAAGCTCCTGAAACAATGGATGAGCTTTATACTCAAGCTAAAGAATTGACGACTGGCGGACAGTACGGATTCCTGGCTCTATTCGATAACTTCTATTTCGCGCACGGACCTATTGCTGGCATGGGCGGATATGTTTTCAAGGAAAATGACGGTGCATTAGACCGTGAAGATGTAGGTTTAAACAACGAAGGCGCTGTTGAAGGTGCTGAGTTCATTCAAAAGTGGTACAGTGAAGGCTTATTCCCTAAAGGAATCATCGGGGAAAGCGGCGGAGCAGCAATGGATGGCCTATTCAATGAAGGAAAAGCTGCTTCTGTTATGAATGGTCCATGGGCACTTCAAGGCATGAAGGATGCAGGAATTGATGTTGGAGTTTCTGTTATGCCAAAGCTTCCTAACGGAGAGCCTGTTAAAACATTCATGGGTGTTAAAGGCTGGCATGTAACGGCATTCACTAAAAACCCTTATTGGGCAACAAAATTCGTTGAGCATATTACAAATGAAGAAAACTCAAAAATCCGTTTCGAAACAACTCAGGAAATCCCTCCTGTAAAATCTCTTATTGAAGATCCTGTAATTGCAGACAATGAAGCTGCAAAAGCAGTTGCAGAGCAATCTCAATATGCTGTTCCAATGCCAAACATTCCTGAAATGGCTGAAGTTTGGGGACCAATGGCCTCTGCACTTCAAACAATTGCAACAGGAAAAGCGGAGCCAAAGGCAGCACTTGACGATGCAGTAAAAACGATTAAGACAAATATCGAAACAAATCACCCTGCCAAGTAAATCTTGACAGATAAAGGGCGGTACCTCCCAGGAGGTATTGCCCCTCATTTTTATATAATGACAAAAAAAGCAGAAGGCGCCCGCTTTGGCTTAGACCCCATGAGCCAGGAGCTAGGAAGTTATCTAACTTCATATTTAATACATTCGTATCTTTAAATAGAAGCGGCAGAAGCCGCTTTCCTGTTCCTCTTTAAAGCAACCGTTTGCACAAAAAACAGCCGCTATTATTTTGGAAATGAATTATAATGATAGAAAATACTTTCTCCTATAAAGAAAGGGGAGGCCACAGCCATATGGACACAAAAAAAATGACATCCAAACATGGAAGAAATGCTGCTCTATTATCCATCCTGCCTGGATTTGGACAGTTTTATAATAAACAGTTCGTAAAAGGTGCCATATTCTTAATTCTTACGGTTTCGTTCTTTGCAGCATTCTATGACACACTAAATTGGGGATTCTGGGGACTTATTACACTGGGGGAAATTCCAGTTCTGGATCACTCGATTTTTCTCCTGATCGATGGAATTATCGCACTGATTGTAACAGCATTGGGACTTATCATATATGCTTTCAATATTTATGACGCATATAATAATGGAAAAAAGCGTGACTTGGGGCTGAAATTAAACAGTGTCAGAGAACAGTACCACAATCTCCTTGATAATGGTTTCCCTTATTTAATGATATCTCCGGGATTTTTTCTCTTAGTTTTCGTAGTTATTTTTCCAATCTTATTCGTAGTTCTTCTTGCATTTACAAATTATGATCTATATCATTCTCCGCCTGCCAAACTGGTAGATTGGGTTGGCATCCAGAATTTTATCGATATCTTCAAGCTGGATTTATGGAGAAAAACCTTCTTTGGCGTAATGGGCTGGACAATAGTCTGGACTTTTGTAGCTACCACTTTGCAGGTAGCTCTGGGTATTTTCCTCGCAATTCTCGTTAACCAGAAGGATCTTAAGGGGAAAGCGATTATTCGAACAATCCTCATTCTCCCTTGGGCAGTTCCTGCCTTTATATCAATCCTGATTTTCTCAGGGATGTTCAATGAGACATTTGGTGTGATTAATAAAACGATTCTAGATGCAATAGGCATCGGTCCCGTTCCATGGATGACAGAGGAAAACTGGACACGTTTAGCATTAATTTTCATTCAGTCATGGCTTGGATTCCCGTTCATTTTTGCCATGACAACAGGTGTTCTGCAGTCCATTCCGGATGAGCTTTATGAAGCTGCAACAGTGGATGGTGCAACGATCCTGCAGAAATTCACAAAAATCACCCTGCCGCTGGTTCTTTTTGCAACGGCACCCATTATCATTACTCAGTATACATTCAACTTCAACAACTTTAATGTTATCTTCTTGTTCAATGGCGGGGGACCGGCCATTCCGGGCCAAAATGCCGGCGGTTCGGATATTCTTATATCCTGGATTTATAAACTGACAATGACTTCTGCCCAATATGGCAAAGCAGCAGCGGTAACCATGATTCTGTCATTAATCGTCATCACGGTAGCCCTATGGCAGTTTAGAAGAACAAAATCATTCCAAGAAGAGGATTTGATGTAGTTATGAGCATGAAGAAAAATAAAATAATCCGGCTGACTTTTTCATATGTAATTATTGCCTTTATGAGCTTTATTGTGATTTATCCGCTTTTGTGGGTAGTGGGTTCTTCCTTAAATCCAGGCCAAAGTTTGTCGGGATCCACAATGTTTCCTGAAAACCCCACATTAGATCATTACAAATATCTTTTTGATTCAGATAAGTCCAATTATGTTAAATGGTACTGGAATTCTTTGAAAATAAGTACATTGACAATGATTTTAACGGTTATAACAGTATCCTTCACTGCGTACTCATTTTCCCGTTACCGCTTTATCGGAAGAAAAAATGGGTTATTAACTTTCCTGATACTGCAAATGATACCCAACTTTGCAGCACTGATTGCCATATTTGTATTAGCGACAAGAACAGGTTTAATTGATACACATCTTGGATTGATCCTTGTGTATGTCGGCGGGCAGATTCCAATGAATACTTGGCTGATGAAGGGCTATCTCGATACGATTCCAAAAGAACTTGATGAATCTGCGAAAATGGATGGTGCGAGCCATCTGCGTGTCTTCTGGCAAATTGTTATGCCGCTCGCAAAGCCAATTGTTGCGGTAGTTGCGTTATTTTCATTCATTGCTCCTTTTGGAGATTTTATCCTTGCCAGAATTTTATTAAGAACAGATGAAAAGTTCACAATGGCTGTAGGATTGTATGAAATGGTTGCAAAGCAATTTGGAAATGAATTTACAAAGTTTGCTGCTGGCTCTGTGTTAATTGCCATTCCGATTGCTGCACTGTTCCTTATGTTCCAAAAATACTTTGTATCTGGTTTGACGGCAGGGGGAACAAAAGGCTAATCTTAAAGGGCTGAAACTTTACTGGCCGCTGCAGCCTGCGATCTGGATTGCAGTCTCTCAGCGGCTTGAAAAATGAAGGAGGAGCGGCGATGAAAAAAGGAATCATAACCTTCATCTTAATCCCGTTTCTTCTTTTTTATGCCCTGCCGGCAGGAGCAACTGAAAAAGAAGAGCGTAAATGGCAAGATGAAACATTTTATTTCTTAATGGTTGACCGATTTAGCAATGGAGATCCAAATAATGACTTTAAAGTCGATGTTCAGGACTCAAAAGCATATCATGGCGGAGATTTTAAGGGGATTACAGAACGCCTGGATTATATTAAAGATATGGGTTTTACAGCAATTTGGCTGACTCCCGTTTTCGATAATGAAGAGAAGGGCTATCACGGTTACTGGATTAAAGATTTTTATAACACGGAAGAGCACTTTGGCACAATGGATGAATTCAAGAAGTTAGTCCAGGAAGCCCACAAAAGAGATATGAAAGTGATTTTGGACTTCGTAGTAAACCATGTGGGCTCCAATCACGAATGGGTTAATGACCCCGGGAAAAAGGATTGGTTCCATGAAAAACAAGATGTCATGAACTGGACGAATCAAGCGGAGATTGAAAATGGCTGGATTTATGGTCTCCCTGATTTAAAGCAGGAAAACCCTGAGGTACAAAACTATTTAATTGATGCAGCAAAGTGGTGGATCGAAGAAACGGATATTGATGGATATCGTCTTGATACTGTAAAGCATGTTCCAAAATCATTCTGGACCGAATTCACCAAAAATGTAAAGTCAGTCAAAGAAGACTTTTATTTGCTGGGGGAAGTTTGGTCGGATGACCCAAAATATATTGCTGAATATGAAAAAACAGGGATAGACGGCTTTGTTGATTATCCTTTAAATGATCATTTAAGAACTGCCTTTGCAGAGCCTGACAAGTCGTTAAGCTGGCTTTTTACAAACTGGGACCGAAATAAGGCATTTTATGAAAATCCCTATCTAATGGGAAGCTTCATGGATAATCATGATACTGTCAGGTTCACCCGGGATGCTATCACAAAAAATCATCATCCGGGACCAAGGTGGAAACTAGCCTTAACATACATGTATACCACACCTGGGATTCCGATTGTCTATTATGGAAGCGAAATAGCTATGGATGGCGGAGAGGACCCTGACAACCGCAGACAAATGGATTTCCGTACAGATAAAGAACTGATTGATTATATCTCAAAACTTGGGGAAGTGAGGCAATCGCTGCCATCTTTAACAAGGGGAGACATGGAACTGCTGGAGGAAAGGGACGGTTTTGCCGTTTATAAACGGACTTACGAAGATGAAACAACGGTTATTGCGATCAATAATTCAACAAAGTCACAGAAAGCTGTGCTGGATTCCTCACAATTAGAAGAAGGAAAAGAGCTTCGCGGCATGATTGCTGATGATCTCATCCGAGGTAAAGACGGAAAATATGAGATGATCATTGACCGTGAAGAGGCTGAAATATATGTTCTGGCAGAAAAATCGGGATTGAATATTCCGCTGATTGCAGCTCTCGCAGCAGTTTATTCAGCCTTTATGATTTTTATCTATCTTTTATGGAAGCGGTCAAAAAAGAAGAAATCCGAGTAATTTTGGCATTAGAGCCGCCCCTTCTTCCTATTCCTGTTAACTGTTTAAAAAAGGAAAGAAAATCAAACCTGTTTTGATTATAATATTAATAACAGAGACCTCACGGAGAGGGTGATTCTATTGGCAGTCACAATTAAAGATGTAGCAAAGATGGCAAAAGTTGCGCCATCTACTGTTTCAAGGGTAATTGCCAACAATCCTCGCATCAGCGAGAAAACCAAGCAAAAAGTCAGGGAGGCAATGGAACAATTAGGATACCATCCGAATTTTATTGCGCGAAGCCTTGCTAGCCAATCAACACGCGCAATTGGGCTGATAATGCCCAGTTCTACGGATGTAGTATTTCAGAACCCCTTCTTTCCAACTGTCCTTAGGGGCTTGAGCGAGGGAGCGCATGAAAGGCATTATGCCCTCCATATGACAACCGGGAAAACAGATGATGAGATCTATGAAGGTGTTGTCCAGATGGTACAGGGCGGCCGGGTAGATGGAGTGATATTGCTGTATTCAAAAGTGGAGGATAAAGTTCTGGCCTTCCTAAAGGATAGGGATTTCCCATTTGTTGTTATAGGCAAGCCTTTTTCAGACGAAGAAGAAATTACTTACGTGGATAATAATAATTTCCGTGCAGCCAAAGAAGTAACGGAATACTTGATTAAGCTAGGCCACGAGCAAATTGCGTTTGTCGGCGGAAACTTGAATCTAACCGTTACTGTTGAACGGCTTCTCGGCTATGAAAAAGCATTAAGGGATTCTGGCATTCAGCTGGTAAATGAATATATTGTTCATGAAGAATTCTTAAAAGAAGGAGGCCAGGAAGCTGTCAGAGGACTCATCTCCTTGAAAAAACCTCCAACCGCCCTTGTGGTTGCTGACGACTTAATGGCATTGGGTGTCCTGAATACGCTGGATGAAATGGGTATAAGAGTTCCTGAAGATATATCTATCATCAGCTTTAATAATGTGCTTCTGGCTGAAATGTCCAGGCCTCCTCTAACTTCTGTTGATATCAATATATTCGATCTGGGATTTGAATCTGCCCGAAGCCTTATATACAGAATTGAAAACCCGCGGGAGCCTGTAAAACGAATTATTATTCCCCATAAAATTGTAAAACGCTGCTCATGCAGCAGCCCGAAAACTGAAGAACCACAGATTCTATCATAAAAAAGGAAGCCTGGTGCAGGCTTCCCTTTTGTTTATCCCAGTCTAACGTGAGTAAGACCCCCATTGCAAGACGCAGAGGAATCATTGGGAATTAACTGCCTGTATAGGCCCGATTGGTTCAATTAACAATCAGAGGGGGTTAATTTGACACCCTCTGATTAAAGTTCCGCTCTACCCGTTTACAATAGTGCCTCCATTGACATGGATCATCTGGCCGCTTACATAAGATGAATCATCACTGGCAAGATAGACATAGGCCGGAGCTAATTCATAAGGCTGTCCTGCTCTGCCTATTGGGGTATTTGATCCAAATTTCGATACCTTATCCGCGGTGAATGTAGATGGAATAAGAGGTGTCCAAATAGGTCCAGGAGCAACTCCATTTACGCGGATTCCCTGTCCAGCCAGTGATTTGGCCAATGAGCGTGTAAAGGAGACAATCGCTCCTTTTGTTGAAGAATAATCGATTAACTGCTCGTTGCCTTCATATGCTGTTATGGAAGCAGTATTGATAATTGAGCTCCCTTTTTTAAGATGAGGAAGTACTGCTTTTGTTAGATAGAAGAAGGAAAAGATGTTTGTTCGGAATGTTTTTTCAAGCTGTTCAGCAGTGATATCAAGCAGGCTTTTTTGAGGATGCTGCTCGGCTGCATTATTAACCAGTACATCGATTTGTCCAAATTGATCAAGTGTTTTCCTGACTGCATCCTTACAGAATGTTTCGCTTCCGAGATCACCGGACATCAGCAGACAGTCCTGTCCCTCCGCCTGAATAGCTTCTTTAGTTTTTTCTGCGTCTTCATGTTCTTCCAGATAGACAATCGCCACGCTGGCTCCTTCTTTGGCAAAATAAATGGCGGCTGATTTTCCGATGCCGCTGTCACCGCCTGTTATTAAAACAACTTTTCCTTTTAATTTATCGGACCCTTTATAATTTGGATCAACAGTTTGGGGCTCAGGCTGCATTGGCGCCTCTGTGCCGGGCTGATGATCCTGATGCTGAGGCGGAAATTCCTTTGGATTGCTTTGAGTATTAGACATTACGAAATCCCTCCAAATCATTAATACTCTTTTAATTCCATTTTATTATGTTAAAAAAACATGGAAATTATTTGCATTGCTCTTATATAATGTACTTAAAAAGAGTGGGGGAACAGGAATTGCAAATTCGATCAGCTGACAAAAGTGATGCAGAAGCCATTTTGGCGCATTGCCGGAAGGCTTTTGGAGAAAGTGATTTTTTAATGACCGGGGCGGATGAATTTAATTTAACAATTGAAGAAGAAGAAACGTGGATTGAGCAGAGCATTAGAACTGGGGATCTGATTTTATTAGCGGAAGTTGACAATGAAGTGATTGGAATGCTGACCTTTCGGCGTTCAAAAAGCAAAAAGGTAAACCATCTGGGTTATTTCGGGATCACAATACAGGAGAAGCATTGTAACCAGGGATTGGGAAGCAAAATGATGGAGCAATTTCTGAAGTGGGCGCAAGACGAGCCGGGTCTGGAAAAAGTATGCCTGGAAGTCTTTGCGTATAACGAAAGAGCGATCCATCTGTACAAGCGATTTGGATTTCAGGAGGAAGGACGCAAAATTAAACATATTAAAAGAAGCAATGGGTCTTATGCAGATGAATTAATGATGTATAAATTTGTAAAATAAATTTGGTTCTTTAATTTGTGAACTTAGCAAATAAATTTAAAAAACAGCAAATAAAGTATGTGATTTTGCAAACAAATGCTCAAAGCCAGCAAAGAACCTGAAAAATTAACTAATATTAGGAAAAGATCAGCAAATTAAATTCATTTAATGCAAGCTGGTTTTCCTGAAAACTAAAAAAGCAAACGGATTATCTCCGTTTGCTTAAATTACCGATAATTTACGAATTGAACATCAACAGTCAAATCTGCCTCTTTTACAGCAGCAATAATCTTCTGCAGGTCATCGCGGTTTTTGCCGGTTACACGGACCTGATCATCCTGAACTTGGCTCTTCACCTTTAAACCGCTGTTTTTAATAAGGGTATTAATCTTCTTGGCATTTTCTTTATCAATTCCCTGAACAAGCTTTGCCCTTTGGCGTACTGTTCCGCCTGATGCCCCCTCTAACTTGCTGTAATCAAGATTTTTTACAGGTATGCCCCTTTTTATCAATTTACTCAATAAAACATCTTTGAGCTGTTCCATTTTAAATTCATCATCAGATAAAAGCACGAGCTCTTCCTTATCCAGCTTTATATCACTTTTGCTGCCTTTAAAGTCATAACGGGTGGAGATTTCCTTCATGGCAATATTAATGGCATTGGTTACTTCAGAAAAGTCAACTTTGGATACAATATCAAATGAGCTTTCTTTAGACATGACAGCCTCCTTGGAGATAACATTTTAAGTTTCACTTCTTGTCCTTATTATAGTAAAATATAGCAGTTCAAACAACTTTAGGAGTTATGTGATCTTAATTGGGAAAGATTTAATATAATGAATATTTGTTTACTGGAAACTAAGAAGGAGGAAAAGGGATGGCTTTAGAAGAGAATTTAGGCCGTGCTGCTAAACTGATTGTTTCAAGGGAAGCGGCATTTGGCTATTTTTTGACGGATGGAGAGGAAGATGTTCTTCTTCATCAGAACGAGACGGATGAAAAACTGGAAGAAGGACAGGAAGTCGAGGCTTTTCTTTATATGGACTCGCAGGGAAGAATTGCAGCAACAACTGTGATTCCGGAGGTTCAGGTGGGTACATATGGATGGGCGCATGTAAGTGATATAAAGCCCGGCATCGGTGTATTTATCAACATCGGCATTCAGAAGGACATGCTCCTCGGGGAGGAAGATTTGCCTGTACATGAAGCCGTCTGGCCGATTGAAGGGGATAGGTTATACATTACACTTCGGGTGAATAAGAATAACAGGATTTATGTGAAAATGGCTACTGATCCTGTCATTACAGATATTTCAATAAAGGCAGCCAAAAGTGATTTTAATAAGAATATTCACGGACATATATATAGGACTGCAAAGGTCGGGAGCTGGATTTATACAGCTGAGGGCTTTAAAGGCTTTATCCATGAATCCCAGCGCAAAAGAGAGCCCCGTCTTGGCGAAAAAGTTGAGGGGCGAATTGTTGATGTGAAAGAGGACGGTACAGTGAATGTTTCTCTTGCTCCCAGAAAACATGAGGCACTGGATGATGATTCCGAAAAAATCCTATCTTATCTTGAAAGCCGCAATGGTGCGATGCCATTTGGCGATAAAAGCGCGCCAGAAGATATACAGGAGCGTTTTCAGCTAAGCAAAGCTTCATTTAAAAGGGCTTTGGGAAGGCTTATGAAGGAAGGCAAGATTTATCAGGAAGAAGGATGGACATATATAAAAAAAGACTAATTCACAATCTAAAAACGGACAAGCCAATGCTTGCCCGTTTTATTATTATAGATGGTCTGTCTTTTTGGAATATTGGTTTTTCCCGGCTTTGCGGTTTTTTTCGCGCATCATATTTTTTTCGTGAAGAAGCGCATTATTGTCTTTCGCTTTTTTATCATTATCGGAAGTATGCGGCATAATAATAATACTCCTTTCATACTGAGAGGTTTATCCTTCAGAAATATAACTGAAGTACAATCATATTGTCTGTCAGAATGAAATGGAGTATGTATTCTTCACTTAAGGTTTATATTTGCTTTTGGTAGAAAATTGCAATTGTTCCTGGACCCGTATGGGACCCTATTGCAGAGCCTATGGATGTAATATAGACTTCTTTGGGTTTAAACTCTTCCAGGATTAATTTTTGCATTTCAAGAGCTGTGTCTTCATCATCAGCATGGCTGATGCCGACCGTCTGATTCTCAAACGAAGTCCCATTTTCTTTCATCAGCTCAATAATGCGGCGAAGAAGCTTTTTCTTGCCGCGCAGTTTCTCAATCGGTACAAGTTTGCCATCTTCTACAGTTAGGAGAGGTTTAATATTCAAAAGTCCGCCTAAAAATGCGGAAGCTTTAGAAACACGTCCGCCTTTTGCCAGGTATTCGAGATCATTTACAGTAAATAAACTCTCGAGTTGCCGGCAGCGAAGATCGATATCTTTCTGTATGTCTTCTTTGGATGCGCCTGATTGTGCTTTAGCAGCAGCTGACTTCACGATTAATCCATATCCCAATGAAGCCGCCTTGGAATCGATAATGGATAATTTAAAGTCCGGGTATTTCTCTTTTACTTGCTCCAAAATCATTACAGCGGTCTGGTATGTACCTGAAAGTCCGGAGGAAAAAGAAACATAAATGCCATCTTCATTTCTTTCTGCCATTTTCATGAACGTTTTCTCAAAATGGAGAGGGGATACCTGAGATGTTTTAGGCACCTGGCCTTCACGGATAGCATCATAAACACTCTTAGGTTCTATGGTGACTAAATCTTCATATTCTGTATCATTCAGTTGAACCTTTAATGGGAAAAGTGTGACGCTATTTTCTTCATAGAAGCTTAGCGGCAGATCACACGCACTGTCAGCTAAAATTTTTACTGACATTTTCTTTCACCTGCTTTCAAACTATATGAATTAAGTTTATAGAAATCAAGGAGAAAAAACAATGAATTGTGTTGAATATGACACACATTTCGCAGTCTTAAGGGCAGTAAGACTCTCACTTTTAGAACTAGAGGAATCAAAGGGAAATAAGCGGGAGGCAAACAGCCCGTAAAGGCCAGTAAGAAGAACAAAGACTAAGAACGCCACATCCTGCGGCAATGTCTATGTGACTTGCTTCCTCAAAGCTGTCGCTTTTGGTCGTGCGGTGATTATGCTGACTAAGCCTTACTTGTCCTGTGGGCCTCATCTAACAATCAGCGGGGAAAAATACATCACTGATTGAAGTTTCATTTTACTGGGTAAAGAAAATAATAAGAAAATTCAGGGGGTAAAAAATGGTTTGGTTAGAAACTAAGAAAGTATTTATTGTTTTGATTGGCGCGATATTGAACGCGATTGCGATGAATTTTTTTCTGATACCTGCGAATGTATATGCGAGCGGTTTTACAGGTGTGGCACAGCTCTTATCAAGCATACTGGGGGATTTTGGATCAACAGGAATCCTGCTGTTTATTCTAAATATTCCTGTCACCATTTTAGCCTGGAAGAAGGTTGGAAGGTCCTTTACCATTTATAGTTTTCTAAGCGTATTCTTAATGTCTTTTTTCTTGGAAATCATACCGGTAATTCATGTATCAAAAGATATTTTGCTTAATGCAGTTTTTGGAGGTGTCATTGCGGCTGTTGGCGTAGGGATAACACTTAAATGGGGGGCTTCCACAGGAGGAATGGATATCATCGCGATGGTATTATCCCGAATGAAAGACAAGCCTGTCGGTACATATTTTTTCACTCTTAACGCCATTATTATAATAACAGCAGGCTTTTTGTATGGCTGGGAAAAAGCTTTATACACTCTTGTTACCCTTTATGCCTCAACCAGGGTCATTGATGCCATTCATACAAGACATGAGAAACTGACAGCATTGATTATAACGAAAAAATCGGAAGAAATGAAAAAAGCCATCCATGACCATCTTGTCAGGGGAATTACAACCTTTCCTGCAAAGGGGGCTTTTACAAATGAAAACAAGGAAATGATGATGATTGTCATCACCCGTTATGAGTTATTCGACCTTGAAAGAATTATTAAAGAAGTAGATCCGAGTGCCTTTACAAATATTGTCCAAACCGCTGGTGTTTATGGTTTCTTCCGCAGGGATTAAATGAATGGAGGGATGAAGGATGCTTCGGCTATTGGCTGCTGCTGCTCTGATTATCTTCACTATGCCTTTGCAAAGTTTTGAAGCTTCTAAAAAGGAAATGCCATTTGATTTTAAAGTAATGCCTCAAGCAGGAACGGAAACAATGGAGATAGAATTGCTTCTGAGGAATACTGCCAATTACCCGCTAAGCTTTGAGTTTAGGACTTCCCAATTTTACGAGGTAAAAATATTAAATCAAAAAGGCGAAATGGTATATTCCTCTTCAGAAGGTAAAGCGTTTTTACAAGCTATACAGTCTATTGGCGTCAAACCGGATGAAATCAAGGTGTGGAAAGAGCAGTGGGATTATCGGCACAATGGCAAAAGAGTAAAGGAAGGGGAGTACATTGTAAAAGCCAGGCTTTTGGCATCAAACTTAAATGGCAAAGAACTGGAGACCAAAGCGGAATCAGAAGCCACTGTCTATATCCCAGGACAAAATCCTGCCTTTCGCAATGTTAAGGTTACTGGAGAGAATGGCTTATATTCAATATCATTTGATGGGCGGTCAAAAAGCGGAAAGCTATGGTATACAGTTGAAGATGGCCATAATGAACTGCTGCCTGAAAAGGGAGTTTCAGCACTTTCAAATGACTGGGAGAACCTTAATATAAAAGTAAGCATTCCTGCTGATAAACTGCCTGAAAACGGATCAGTGATTTTGCATTTATATGAAAAAAGCCTTGAAGACGGACATATTATTAATTCCTTTCCTGTTATCCTGGAAAGGAGGTAAAAAAGAAGCTGGCAGCCATCGAGGCTGCCAGCTTTTTTTTAGCGATTCTGCGAATATTGTTCAAGCTCCTGCTGCATCTCCCGCAGCTGTGCCTGTTCAGCCACCGTGGAATTGGCAAACGCGGAACTTAAAGCATTTTTCGCGCGGAAAACAGTTTCTTCGCCTGCAGAATTTTTAGCTATTTCCACATATTTTCTGGCTTCCTGAAATAATCTGTTTCCCATCGTTATATTCCTCCGAGGGATGATTCTTTCACATTAGCTAATTTTTGGGCTTCCGCCTCTGCATAGGTCATGTGGTACGGGATACGCTCATCATGCTTACTAACAGTATCAACACCCTGTTGTACGAAGCGTTTTGATTTATTACGTTTACCCATTCGAATCCCCTCCATGAAAGAGTTTAAAGCAGCATCGTGCTGCTCCATCCTTTAGTATGCTCTATAGGAATGATTTAAAAAGGGAATTTAATGGACTGGCTACTATTTAATTCTTTTTGTTTCATTTGCTTACAGTGCTTTAAGGTTTAATAATTCATTTAAATAGATTCCGATTCCATCTTCCTCGTTGGTTAAAGTGACTTCATTGGCAATATTTTTCACCTGGTCGATAGCATTGCCCATGGCAATCCCGTAGCCTGCAAATTCAAGCATTTCAAGATCATTGTCTTCATCACCGAAAGCTATGATCCGCTCAGGCGGTATTTGGAAGTAATTAGCTGCTTTTTGAAGGCCAACGGCTTTATTCAGCCCTGTTTTTACGATTTCAATGACATGCCATGGAGCCGCCCAGCGACGGTGGTCAATCACTTCGGCATGGACTTCAGAAAGGTGGGCTCTAATTGTTTTTACATGTTCTTCATCTGTATGGATCAGCATGCTTGTCGGATTATCATTGAGAAAATTGCGCAAATCTCCAGTAGTAATTTTGGGGTCGCCAAAACTGAAGATATCCAGAAGCTTTTCATCATGGTAATGAAGGTAAACATCATCTATAACTTCTGCTACAATATTATGAACTGTATAGCTATTAACGGCTTCGACAATTTCTTTTGCAACGTTCATTTGCAGAGGTGTGTGATAAACTCCCCAATTATGATCTTTAGGATGATGTATGTAAGCACCATTGAAATTGACAATTGGCGTAGTCAATCCCATTTCACGATAGTAAATTTCGCTGGAGCGAAATGGCCTTCCAGTGGCAATCATTACTTCATGTCCTTGTTCACGTGCCTTTTGAATAATCATTTTAGTTTTAGCTGAGATGGTTTTGTCATCTTTTAATAATGTTCCATCAAGGTCCAGTGCGATTAAATGTTTTTCTGCCATAAGATCTCCTTCTAAGCGCTCGGCACTTTTTTATAAGAATATAACTGCAGTTAGGGGACTGCAGCCAAATGCTTACCTTGAAGTATGCCCCGCTTTTCTTTTAAGTGTAAAGGTTTTGGAAAAAAAAAGTCTACATGTTAAACTGAAAATATAGAAAGAATTTACATCAAGACAAGAGCGTGCGTTTTTTACAAAATCATTCTATACATATATGTTATCAATATTATTATAATTTTGTAAAAAAATTCACTTTTGCCCAACAGGTTTAGGAGGAAGAACTGTGGTTGTTATTGAACATAAGCATATCAAAGAAATTCCTGTTCTTGAACTCGCCAGACAGGAAGTAAAAGGGGAACGCTTGCCTTTTATTATTTTCGTTCATGGCTTTACGAGTGCCAAAGAACATAATCTGCATTATGCCTATCTACTTGCTGAAAAAGGGTTCAGGGTGGTGCTTCCGGACACCTTACTGCATGGGGAAAGATCTGAAGGTTTATCAGGAAGCGAATTAAATTTCAAGCTATGGGATATTGTTCTGAATACCATTGCTGAATTGAACATAATCAGGGAAGTCTATGAGGATGCAGATCTGATCGACCAGGGAAGAATAGGAATTGTAGGCACCTCCATGGGGGGAATAGTCACTTTAGGCGCCTTGACCCAGTATGAGTGGATCAAGGCTGCAGTAAGTCTTATGGGTATGCCGTATTATGAAAAATTTGCTCAGCTTCAGCTGGATGAATTGAAAAAGAATAATATTAAAATGCCGCTTTCCAGTGAAGAACTAGCAGATCTGCTGGGGACTTTAAGGGAGCGGGATCTAAGCCTTCAGCCTGAAAAGCTTGGAGGAAGGCCGCTTATGTTCTGGCATGGCAAAAAAGACCCGGTTGTGCCTTATTCCTATACATACCAATTTTATGAGACCATCCAGCCCTTATATAGAGACTCACCTGAAAACCTAATGTTTATATCAGATGAACAGGCAGGGCATAAAGTAAGCAGGGAAGGGCTGCTGGAAACGGTTAAATGGTTCGAGGAACATCTATAACCAACATTTTTTCAATTCATTTAAATATTTGTTAAGATAGAGAAAGAGATAAAGTAAATAATGAAGGAGTGCTAAGTATGGACCAGGATTTAAAAGACAGCATCATGGGTGCACTTGAACTAGTTGTTGACCCGGAGCTGGGGATAGATATTGTTAACTTAGGCTTAGTATATGATGTGAAAATGGAAGAAGAAGGTAAAGCTGTAGTAGATATGACTCTTACTTCCATGGGGTGCCCTTTGGCAGGAACAATTGTTGATCAAGTAAAGTCAGCATTGGCAGATATTCCGGAAGTAAAGGATACTGAAGTGAACATTGTCTGGAACCCGCCTTGGTCTAAAGATAGAATGTCCCGCTATGCAAAAATCGCACTTGGTGTACAATAAGATTTAATCTTAAAACAGCAGGAGTATTTTCCTGCTGTTTTTTTTTGTGCCCTTGCCTTGATTTCGTTGGTCACAACTCTGTAAACTCTTTGAAAATGAGCATTTGTATGTGAGATAGTTCACTTATTTAACATGCCGATTATCCTATAATAACGATGGAAAGACAAAATATAGGTTTGCATTGTGTTGATAAAACATCCAGGATTGAGGCTGTTTAAGGAGGCATCTCAAATGGGATTTGATAGAGATTTTAATAAAGACCCTTTTATTGTGATTTGGGAATTAACAAGGGCATGCCAGCTCAAATGTCTGCATTGCCGTGCGGAAGCGCAATACAGGAGAAATCCGCGAGAGCTTTCTTTTGATGAAGGAAAGTATTTGATTGACCAAATTAAGGAAATGAACAACCCTATGCTTGTTTTTACTGGTGGAGATCCATTAATGAGGCAGGATGTATTCGAAATTGCCGAATATGCTGTAAAAAAAGGCTTGCGTGTTTCAATGACGCCGAGTGCGACACCCAATGTAACGAAAGAAGCTATTGAAAAAGCCAAAGAGGTCGGCTTAGCTCGATGGGCTTTCAGCCTTGATGGGCCAAATGCGGAAATCCATGATCATTTTAGAGGTACTGCCGGTTCCTTTGATTTAACGATCGAAAGGATTAAATATTTGCACGAGCTTGAAATTCCAGTCCAGATTAATACAGTTATTTCGCGTTATAATATCGATTATCTTGAGGAAATGGCTATGGTTGCAGAAGAACTCAAATGTGTTCTTTGGAGTGTGTTCTTCCTTGTTCCAACAGGGAGAGGGCAGGAAACAGATATGATTTCTCCGGTTGAACATGAGAGGGTATTTACTTGGCTGTATAACTTAAGCAAAAAAGTTACTTTCGATATCAAGACAACAGCTGCACAGCATTACCGCCGAGTGGTCATTCAGCAAAAAATGAGGGAAGCGAAGGCTCAGAATGAGGACATCCAATATCTCGATGCACTCACACAGCAAGGGCTAACGGGTTCTATAGATGGTTTAGGCAGGGCTCCTAAAGGAGTGAATGATGGAAATGGATTTGTTTTCATTTCACATATTGGGGATGTTTATCCCAGCGGGCTGCTTCCTGTAAAAGCAGGGAATGTAAGGGAACAGCCACTTGCTGAAATATACAGGGAATCGCCAATTTTTAAAGACCTAAGAAATCCTGATAAATATAAAGGGAAATGCGGACTATGCGAGTTCCGTTATGTATGCGGGGGATCCAGGTCACGGGCATTTGCCATGACAGGGGATTATATGGAAAGCGAGCCGTTTTGTGTTTATATTCCAAAGGCACTTAGAAAGAAAGCGCCAAAGTAAAAGAAAGAGGAGTGCAGTTCAGCTGCACTCCTACTCGATGCTGCAATATACAGCAGGGCAGTTTTCACAGCCTATTTCATTTTTTAAATATTGAAGGTTTTTGACTGTGATTTTTCCATTTAGAATGGTAATGATGCCGTCTTTCTTCAGTTCACCCAGTATCCGGTTGGTGCTTTCCCTGGAGGTTCCGCAGAAATTCCCAAGCTCTTGATTCGTAAGGGGCTGATCAATGAGTATGCCCTCCTTAACCTTTATTCCATAGCTGTTAGTCATTCTGATAAGGGTTGAATACAGGGCACCTTTTTTTCCATTTAGGACGAGATCTCTAAATTTGGTCTGTGTATTACGGAAGTGGTCGCTCATCCATTTCATAAATTCATAAGCCAATGTGCTATTTTTAAATATCTCCTTTTCCAGGACATCTTTTTTTATCACAGCCACTTCACCAGTTTCAAGAACTAAAGCATTCAATAAATATTTAGGGTTACTGGTAAATAGGGTCAGCTCGCCAATAATTTCATTTTCTCCGCATAACCTGAAGGTGAGTTCTCTGCCATCTGCTGTTATCTTGCTGATTTGTATCTTGCCTGAAAGTATAATATAAAGCTCATCAGCATCCATGCCTTCCTGAAAAATGAAAGCCCCTTTAGGGGTTTTCATACGCCGGTCTGCGAAATGAAGAAGCTCTTTAATCTCTATGGAATGTGTCGGTTTAATGGCTGTACGAGCCATGTTAATCCTCCTTCATAAAACAACTGTCTTTTTTCACAATAATATCATTTGTATGGTGAAAACATTGCCGGCTTTTGTGTCTTTATTGTGGCATTTTCTATTGAAATGGCGTGTCTTTGCTATTATACAAACAATTCCCTATTAACATTGAAACGATTGTATGTTCTAATAGTAGAAGCCCTTAATTTGAGATACTGGGTTATTTCTGTTATTTTAAGGGAAAGGCTAAAATATACATCTGTATAGAAAGCTTATTTAAGTCACTCTTTATATGGAGTTGAACAAAATGGCTAAAACAATCGTTAAAGATAAATTGGATAGACCTTTAAGAGATCTTCGCATTTCTGTCATTGACCGCTGTAATTTCCGCTGTCAATATTGCATGCCGGCAGAAATTTTCGGGCCGGATTTTGCTTTCCTTCCAAAAAATGAACTTCTGAGCTATGAAGAAATCGAACGGATGGCTAAAATCTTTGTAAGTCTTGGAGTGGAAAAGATCAGGTTAACAGGCGGGGAACCCCTTATGAGAAAGGACATGCCTAAACTTGTAAAAATGCTTTCAGACATTGAGGGCTTAAAAGATATAGGGCTTACCACAAATGGTGTATTGCTGCCCAAACATGCGAAAGATTTAAAGGAAGCAGGACTGGTGAGGGTTAACATCAGTCTTGACAGTCTGAATGATGAGCTGTTTGGAAAAATAAACGGACGCAATGTAGGTGTAAAACCAGTTCTTAAAGGGATCGAGGCAGCAAAAGAAGCAGGGCTGGGCGTCAAGCTTAATATGGTCGTTAAAAAAGGCCTGAATGATTCTGAAATTGTCCCGATGGCTAAGTTCTGTAAAGATAACGGCTTACAGCTCCGCTTTATTGAATACATGGATGTCGGCAGTACAAACGGCTGGAAGATGGACGAGGTTGTTACCAAAAAAGAAATTTATGGCATTTTAAAGGAACACTATTTATTGGAACCGGTAGATCCGGATTATTTCGGAGAGGTTGCCAAGCGATACCGTTATAAGGGCACGGATGTGGATGTTGGGTTTATTACATCTGTTTCTGAATCTTTCTGTTCAAGCTGCACACGTTCAAGATTGTCGGCAAACGGCCAAATTTTCACATGCCTATTTAATGGAGAAGGGCATGATCTGAAGGGATTTATGAGAAAAGGCGCCACGGATGAAGAAATTACCGATCGAATTGTTAATATTTGGAAAGGTAGAAAAGACAGATATTCAGACGAACGGACTGAAGAAACC
This sequence comes from Cytobacillus sp. BC1816, assembly GCF_051353635.1. Classification (NCBI taxonomy): domain Bacteria; kingdom Bacillati; phylum Bacillota; class Bacilli; order Caryophanales; family Bacillaceae; genus Cytobacillus; species Cytobacillus sp. BC1816. The sequence continues at coordinate 1,391,336 of NZ_CP195611.1, forward strand.
ATTGCCAGCAGGAAAAAAATTGAAATGTCCTATATAGGTGGATAAAGAAAGCATGCCTTGCTATGTCATGAGAAATGGACATAGCGGGGCAGGCTTTTTATTTTGTCGTTTAACTGCAAAAAAACTGCAGCCGTTATTGGCTGCAGATCGTAATGTTTATATATATCGTGGAAATAGAATGTTATTCTCAAGGTGAACATGCATAAAGGTTTGGCTTTCCAGATCTTCCAGCCGCTTATACACGAGACGGTAAGATCCGCATGCATCTGAAGGTGGAGCATAATCTGATGTAATTTCCCTTAATTCCTTTAAAATTGAACCAGCATGATCATGCTCTTTCTCAAGCTCCCGGATATAGCTGATGATTTCTTGGCGATTTTCAACCTGAGGGTCCTCGAGCTTCAGGAGCATTGGAAAAACTGACTCTTCCTCTTTAGAAGTATGTTCAAGAAGCTCGTGCTTCAGCTCAAAGAATAATTGATGGACTTTTAATAGCTCCTTATGGCTTTCTCCATGTACTCTTGAAACCTTTGTTACATATGGGCTTAATAGTGACAGTTCCTCCTCAAGAGGACGATGATATCGATTGATGACATGTTCAATAATGTCTTCTGAAGAACTGTCTGTCCAAACCTCTAAATCATCGGTTTGGTTTTCCTTCTGAATAACCTCGTTCAATTCTTTAATCAGAATTTCCATATCTGCAGACTGCTCTGAAACTGCACGCACCAGCGGAATATTTCCACCGCAGCAAAAATCGATGCGATGCCGTTTAAAAACATCACTTGTTTTTGGAAATTCGTTTACAATATCTTTTACCAGACGGTCTTCTGTAAGATGTATAGTCATTGAATTTTCCTCCTTCTATCTTGTGAACTATCTTTAGAATAAATGAATATCCTTTTTAATTTGGTGACGGGCATCACACTTCAAGCCTTTATTTAATTTTTTTATGAAAATCATGCACATGCAAAAAAGGAATGTGTGATGATTGTCATGTTATAAGTTTTCATGTACGTTTATAATAATTGAAATAGAAAAGGCATTAAGAAAAGTACATAGGAGCTGATATAGTGCTGGAAAAAAGAACTCCCATTCCTGTTGGGGAAGCAGTAAAAAAAATCATGGCCTATCAATTAAAAGGAAGTGCAGAATACATATCCATTAATGAAAGCAACGGCCGTTTTCTGGCAGAAGACTTAAAGGCGACCCATGATGTACCTCATTTTGATCGCTCACCATATGATGGATTTGCAGTACGTTCAGCAGATACAATGGAAGCTTCAATGGAAAATCCCGCAGTATTTGAGGTAATAGATCACATTGGCGCGGGGCATGTGACTTCCAAAAACATTGGTCCATTCCAGGCCGTGAGAATTATGACGGGTGCGCAAATGCCTGAGGAATGTGATGCCGTGGTAATGCTTGAACTGGCAAAAGCATATGAAGAAGACGGTAAGAATTTTATGTCCATTAAACGCTCCTATAATCCTGGAGACAATGTTTCCTTCAAGGGCGAAGATGCGAAAAAAGGAGATTCACTGGTCAAGAAGGGGACAAAAATCAACCCGGGAATTCAGGCTATTCTTGCTACCTTTGGCTATGCCGAAGTACCGGTTGCAAAGAAGCCTGTTTTCGGATTATTTGCAACCGGCACAGAGCTATTGGAAGTACACGAACCGCTGCAGCCGGGGAAAATCAGAAACAGCAATGCCCATATGATTACAGCCCAAATTGAACGGGCCGGGGCGGAAGTTATTTATTATGGAAAGCTCCCTGATGAATTTAATACATGTTTCAATGCTGTGAAAGAAGCATTGAACAGCGTGGATATGCTGATTACTACGGGCGGTGTATCTGTTGGCGATTTTGATTATCTGCCGGGCATTTATGAAAAGCTTGGTGCAGAGATCCTTTTCAATAAAGTTGCGATGCGACCCGGCAGTGTGACTACAGTTGCCCAGCATGAAGGGAAGCTGCTGTTTGGACTATCCGGAAATCCTTCTGCCTGCTATGTCGGGTTTGAGCTTTTTGCAAGACCGATCATCCGGAAAATGCTGTTCTCTGAGAAACCGCATTTAAGAAAAGAAACAGCAGAACTCGTGGCAGAGTTTCCAAAAGCAAACCCATTTACACGATTTGTCCGGACAGCTGTGAATTATTCAGGAGGCAGACTTGTTGCGGCGCCAAGCGGAGTGGATAAATCAAACATTGTAATGAGTCTCGCTGGCGCGAATTCACTAATGATTCTGCCTGGCGGAACCAGAGGCTATGGCAAGGGCGACATTGTTGAGGTGCTTTTGCTTGAGGACCATGAAGGAAGCGAATGGCCATGGTAAGTAAAGCTGTTATTTTTCAGGTATCCGGCTATCAAAACAGCGGAAAAACAACATTGGTAAGCAAAATAATTTCCGGATTAAAAAGAAATGGCCTTTCTGCCGTTACCATTAAGCATCATGGTCATGGCGGCAAACCCGAAACCCCAGAAGGAAAGGATTCCAGCAATCATATTGAATCAGGAGCAGCTGCTTCAATTGTTGAAGGTGGAGGCAGACTGCTTTTACAAGCTGAGAAGAAAAGCTGGAGCCTGGACGAGCAAATTAAGATTGCCATGCAGCTGCATCCTGACGTTGTGCTTATAGAAGGTCATAAAAAGGCTTCATATCCAAAAGCACTCCTGCTCAGAAGTGATGAAGATATGTACCTTATGGAGGAACTGACAAATATCTGTGCACTCTTCTCCTGGGAAGATAAATTGATTAAGCACAAGGCTGCAGATTTGGACACTCCGTTTTTCAGCATCCATGATCCAATAGGTACTGATTGGATTATTGAGTATTTAGTGAGCGAAAGTAAGAAAAGGAAATAAGATTATGCAAAACAGCCCATTCTATTTTGGGCTGTTTTTAATAATTCTCAAAAAAGTTGAACGTTTTGTGGCGATTTGTTTACCAGTGATAATCTTCACTTATTATTTACCGCGAAAATTATATATTATTGGCAGAAAGCAGCGGGGAGGTATTATAGGTGAAGTTATTTATGCCAAAACAGCATGGAGCCTGGGCAATGCTGATCCTGCCATTTTGGCTCGGAGCGGCTGCATCTGATATTATTTGGTCTCATATCCCATTTTTTTTAGGATGGATTTTATTATATCTGGCTACTTATCCGGGCCTTCTTCTATTTAAAAGAAAAAAGATAGCTTTTTATGAAAAGTGGGTTATTATTTATCTGGTTCCGGCTATTTTACTGCTATTATTTCCTATAATGGCAAGGCCTTCGATTATCATATTTGGACTTCTTATGATTCCTTTTTTTATCATTAATGCGCGCTATTCGTCCAATAACAGAGATAGGGCATTGGGTAACGATTTTAGTGCCATTTGTGCCTTTTCAACAGCAGGCCTTGCGAGCAGCTACTTGCCGTATGGGGAAATTACACCGCTGGCCTGGACAGTATTTGTAGCTTCCATTTTATTTTTTGCCGGAAGCACCTTCTATGTAAAATCAATGATCAGGGAAAAGAAAAACATTTCCTACAAATGGATTTCGTGGATCTTTCATGCTGCGGTACCGATTCTCTGGCTGCCCGCAGGTGGTTGGATTGTATCTGCAGCGTTTCTTCCCAGCCTTTTTCGGTCCATTGCATTTTATGGGAAATCATTTACACCTAAAAAAATTGGGATATATGAAATTGCGAATGCAGCCATATTCTTTTTCATGTTATTACTTGCCATTCATAATTAAAGACCGGCCTGACAAGGCCGGTTTTTCAATTTGTTCAGAAATGTTATTTAGCTGTGCCGAGTAAAAATAAATATTAGAAATCTTTAAAACTTCAGTAAAATAGGTTGCATTTTTTTCTTTCAGTTTCTATAATAAGAGAAACACAAATTCATAAATATGTATATAAATGATTAAATATACAATAGAGTGTGGAAGGAGCAATTATGAACGTTTCAATTATCGGAACAACCGGATATGGGGGTGCGGAATTGCTCCGTATCCTTAAACAGCATCCGGAATTTAAAATTAAATCGATTCATTCAACGAAAGAAGATCTCCCCATTTGGAATGAATATCCCCATCTTTATGAAATCATTGACAAGAACTTACAGGGGATTGATTCAGTTCAAATAGCAGATCAGTCTGATATTGTTTTTCTGGCTACACCATCTGGAGTATCAGGGAAACTTGCTGAAAATTTTTCAGGCAAGAATATAAAGGTAATTGACCTTTCCGGTGATCTTCGAATCCCAGCTCAAGCCTATCTGGAGTGGTATAAACACGCTCCTGCAAACGAATCTCTCGTAGAAAAAGCAGTATATGGGCTTCCTGAGTGGCATCATGACGAAATAGCTTCTGCAGAAATCATATCTAATCCTGGATGCTATCCAACAGCTGCTCTGCTAAGCCTTGCACCAGTTGTAAAAGAAAATTTAATAAAACCCGATAGCATTGTTGTCGATGCAAAATCCGGCGTGTCAGGGGCAGGAAGGGCGCTTTCGAGATCAACTAGCTATGCAGAAGCTAATGAAAACCTGCGTGTTTATAAGGTAAACCAGCATCAGCATACACCTGAGATCGAGCAGCAGCTGATGAAATGGAATTCCGCTCTAAAGCCGATCACATTTACGACCCATCTTCTTCCTATTACAAGAGGCATTATGACAACCAGCTATGTTCAGCTGACAAAAGATTACACATCTTCTCAAATTCTTGAACTTTATCAATCAGTCTATGAAAAACAGCCATTTATTCGAATTCGTCCTGAAAATTCATTCCCTTCCGTTAAAGAGGTGGCAGGCTCTAATTTTTGCGATATAGGTGTCCATGTGGATTCCAGAACGGGCAGACTGACAATAGTTTCAGTGATTGATAATTTAATGAAGGGTGCTGCCGGGCAGGCTGTACAAAATGCCAATATTATGAGCGGATTGGATGAATCAGCGGGTCTCGGATTTGTTCCGCTCTATCCATAAGGAGGAAAGAAAATGCAATTAGTATCTCAAACTGAAGTAACCGAACTGCCGACAGGAAGCATCATAACACCGAAAGGATTTACAGCAGCTGGCGTACATGCAGGGCTGCGCTATTCAAAAAAGGACCTGGGAATTATATTGAGCGATACTCCTGCACAATGTGCAGCTGTATATACAACAAGCCATTTTCAGGCTGCCCCTCTAAAAGTTACACAGGAAAGCATTGCAGCGGAAGGCATCATTCAGGCTGTCATTGTAAATAGTGCATGTGCCAATGCCTGTACAGGGGACCAGGGGCTAAAGGACGCCTATCAAATGAGAAAATCAGCTGCAGATAAATTCAATTTAAAGGAACAGCATGTGGCGGTTGCCTCCACTGGTGTCATTGGGGAGTATATGCAGATGGATAAGATAGAAGAGGGCATTAAGATGCTGAATCCCGGCAATGAGGCATTACACTCAGAGGATTTTCAAACAGCCATATTAACAACGGATTTAGTGATGAAGAAATGCTGCTATTCGGCAGTAATCGATGGGAAAACCGTTACTATGGGCGGATCGGCAAAGGGGTCTGGAATGATTCATCCCAATATGGCAACCATGCTTGCGTTTATCACTACAGATGCAAATATAGCCTGCAGCGATTTGCAATCTGCCTTAAAACAGGTTACCGATCGAACGTTCAATCAGATAACCGTTGATGGAGATACCTCAACTAATGATATGGTAATGGTCATGGCTAATGGAACAAGCGGTATAAATAAACTTTCGCCGGATCATCCAGATTGGGATGTTTTTATACAGATGCTTTCTCAAACAAGTGAAAGTCTTGCTAAACAGATTGCAAAAGATGGTGAGGGAGCAACAAAGCTGATAGAAGTGGAGGTATCGGGGACAAAAACGGATGACGATGCAAGAATGATTGCTAAACAGATTGTCGGATCGAATCTTGTTAAAACTGCTATATATGGAGCGGATGCCAATTGGGGCAGGATTATCGGGGCAATCGGACAAAGCCAGCCAGCTCTTAATCCTTCTTCGGTAGATATCGCAATTGGACCTATAGTCATGCTGAAAAATAGTGTTCCACTGGCATTTTCTGAAAAAGATGCAAAAGAGTACTTATCCAATGCCGCCATTCAGATTACTGTGGATCTTCATCAGGGAGCAGGCAAAGGGAAAGCCTGGGGATGTGACTTATCCTATGATTATGTCAAAATCAATGCAAGTTATCGTACCTAAGGGGGATGCCAATTGAAAAGTATAGTCATTAAGTGCGGGGGCAGTGTAATGGAAGAGCTGGGTGAAGCTTTCTTTGATAGTCTTTTAGAGTTGAAGAAGGAAGAATACCAGATTGTTTTCGTTCATGGAGGAGGCCCGGCAATTAACAGCATGCTTGAACTTTATAATATCCCTCATGAATTTGTTAATGGGCTAAGAAAAACGACTCCGGAAGTCTTGGAGGTAGCAGAGATGGTTTTGTCAGGACAATCCAACCGCAAACTTACCTCAATGATCGAACTGCATGGTTTGAGAGGGTTTGGCGTAAATGGCAGTGATGCGGGATTACTAAAGGCAGAATTTATCAATCAGGATGAGCTTGGACTGGTTGGCGAAATAACGGCAGTTAATCAGTCGGTACTGGAAATGTTATTTAACGAAGACCTGATCCCTGTCATTACTCCAATTGGGGCTGCAGAAGGCGGCACGAAATTGAATATTAATGCCGACTATGCGGCGGCGGCCGTTGCCAATGCCATTAAAGCTGAACATTGTATCTTTGTAACGGATGTAAAAGGAATTTTCATTGACGGTAACCTCTCTCCTCAGCTTGACGCGGATGAAATTGAACAGCATATTAACGATAAAAAAATTACAGGCGGAATGATTCCAAAGGTTACCTCTGCCTTGAACCTAATCAGCAAAGGGTTAAATAGCGTAATGATTGTATCAGGAAAAGAAAAGTTTTATGAGGAAGGGATTTGGTTCGGTACGAATGTATCTGCCAAGAAGGAGGTCTTAACTTGAGTAATCTATTTCCAACGTATGCCCGGTGGGACGTAGAGCCGGAAAAAGCAGAAGGAAGCTATCTTTTTGATAAAAATGGGAAGCGTTATTTGGACTTCACCTCAGGAATCGGGGTATGCAATCTTGGCCACCGTCCGGCAGCTGTACAAAAATCAATCAATGAACAGCTGGATAAATTCTGGCACGTTTCAAATTTATTCGAACAGAATCAGCAGGAGGATGCTGCAAAGACTCTCTCTGAAGCTGCGGGCATGGACCTTGTATTCTTTGCCAACAGCGGAGCGGAAGCAAATGAAGCAGCGATTAAGCTTGCAAGAAAAGCTTCGAAACGGAAAAAAATCATTACCTTTCAGCAATCATTCCACGGGAGAACCTTTGCCACTATGGCTGCAACGGGCCAGGAAAAAATTAAAAAAGGCTATGGTTCCATGCTTGAGACTTTTAAGTATGTTCCTTTTAACGATATTAATGCGTTGAAGGAAGAGATTGACGAGGAAACAGCGGCCGTAATGCTGGAAATTGTACAGGGTGAAGGCGGGATTCACATTGGGAATCAGGAGTTTCTTACAAAAACTGAGGAACTTTGCAAAGAATATGGAGCGCTGCTGATTGTAGATGAAATTCAGACGGGCATAGGCAGAACGGGCAAAGCCTTTGGATTTCAGCATTTTGACCTTAATCCCGATATCGTAACCGCTGCTAAAGGCCTGGGAAGCGGATTGCCAATAGGCGCTGTGATTGGAAAAAGAGCATTAGAAGAAGTATTTGGGCCAGGAAGCCATGGATCAACATTCGGCGGGAACCCGATCAGCATTGCAGCAGCTATTGCTACAATGAAGACAGTATTTGATGATGATTTTTTACAGGAAGTTCAGGAAAAGAGTGTATATCTTGCTGACAAATTGGCAGGATCGCTTGAACAGATTGCAGCTGTTAAGGAGCTTCGCTATCTTGGTTTGATGGTCGGTATTGAATCAGATATCCCCCTTCCATCTTTGTTAAAGGAATTAAGAGCCAATTGCTTGCTGGCTTTGCCTGCAGGGGAAAATGTATTGCGGCTGCTGCCTCCGCTGACAGCATCAAAATCTGAAATAGATGAAGCGGTTCAAATTCTGCAATCCACACTAAAGGAATTTTCAAAATCAGCTGTTTAAGCTGTATTATTTTTCAAGTGTATGAATAAAAATTAAAACAGTTATATAAATATACAGATAGCTTCGAGGTGTTGATAATGGAAGGATACCTTCATTTAAATAGCGGCCATTCCTATAAGGGCCAATGGCTGACGGATAAGCCTGAAAAGGATATAGAAGGGGAAATCGTTTTTTTTACAGGAATGACAGGCTACCAGGAAGTATTGACAGATCCTTCTTATAAGGACCAAATTATTGTGTTTACTTATCCTTTAATTGGAAACTACGGAATAAATGAGTCTGATTTTGAGAGCAAGAAACCTCATGTGGCAGGGGTTATTGTTTATGAAGGAAGCAGAAATCCTTCGCATTACAAATCGGCTTATTCGCTTCAGGAATACCTTCATAAATGGAATATTCCATTATTAGGGCATATGGATACCCGATCAATTGTAAAGAAAATACGTTCAGAAGGCAGCATGCCGGCAAAAATGTCTTCTTCGGAAACGGCACGCGCCGGATTGCTGCTTCCAAAGGATGAAAAAGTTTGTAAAGTATCTTCGCAAACTATGGAGTGTTTTGGAGAGGGAAGCATTCATATAGTTGTCATCGATTTTGGCGCTAAAAAGTCAATTGTGGATTCCTTGCTGAAAAGAGCGTGCAGGGTTACATCTGTTCCTTACAACACAAGTTTTGAACAGATAAAAAAACTAAATCCAGACGGTGTAGTGCTTTCAAACGGGCCTGGAGATCCTAAAGAATTAAAAAGCATCCTTCCGGAATTAAAAAGGGTGCTGGAGCAGTACCCGGCATTGGGAATTTGTCTTGGACACCAGCTGGCTGCTTTAGCATTTGGAGGCAACACAAAAAAACTGTCCTTTGGCCACAGGGGTGCCAACCACCCGATTGCGGACATGAAGAAGGGTACAGTCTATATGTCATCACAAAATCATAGCTATGTGGTTGATGAAGAAAGCATAAAAGATACAGGGTTTAAAACCCGCTATGTAAACCTTCATGACCAGTCAATTGAGGGACTAATGCATAAGGTCCTGCCAATCCATACGGTGCAATTCCACCCGGAAGCCCATCCGGGACCTGCAGATGGTGATTATATTTTTGATGAGTTTATGAACATGATTCAAGAGGAGAATAGGAGAGTTTTCGCTTATGCCTAAAGACACCAGCATCCAATCCATATTAGTAATCGGCTCCGGCCCGATTGTCATCGGGCAGGCGGCAGAATTTGATTACGCAGGAACACAGGCCTGCGCAGCATTAAAGGAAGAAGGCTATAAGGTTATCCTTGTTAATAACAATCCGGCTACCATTATGTCTGACAAAGCTTTTGCAGACAAAGTCTACTTTGAACCGATGACAGCTGACAGCCTTGAGAAGATTATAAAGAAAGAACGTCCCGATGGCCTGCTTGCCACCCTGGGAGGCCAGACAGGCTTGAATCTTGCTTTTAAACTGAGTGAATCAGGTGTGCTCGAACATTATGGAGTGAAGCTTTTGGGCAGCAGCATTGAATCCATTAAGAAAGGTGAAGACCGGGAAGCTTTTCGTAAGCTGATGAACGAGCTTAACGAACCTGTTCCCGAAAGCATCATTGTCCATGAAGTAAATGAAGCCATCCAATTTGCCCGCGAAATTGGATTTCCTATTATCGTCCGTCCAGCTTATACTCTTGGCGGAACAGGCGGAGGCATAGCAGGAGATTTTGATGAACTGACCTCTCTGGTCCAGGGCGGCTTAAAAGAGAGTGCGATCAGCCAATGCCTTGTTGAAAAAAGCATAGCAGGATTTAAGGAAATAGAATACGAGGTCATGCGGGATTCACAGAATACGTGCATCACTATTTGCAATATGGAAAATATTGATCCCGTTGGGGTTCATACCGGTGATTCAATTGTTGTGGCACCTTCACAAACCTTAACAGATGATGAGTATCAGATGCTGAGATCAGCATCAATTAAGATCATTTCAGAGCTTGGCATTATTGGAGGGTGCAACATTCAGTTTGCCCTTGATCCGCATAGCAAGAATTATTACTTGATTGAAGTAAATCCCAGAGTCAGCAGGTCATCTGCCCTTGCTTCCAAAGCAACAGGCTATCCAATTGCCAGAATGGCTGCAAAGCTTGCCGTCGGGTATACCTTATCGGAAATTATCAACCCTGTAACAGGAGATACTTTCGCAAGCTTTGAACCAGCTCTGGATTATGTCATCGTTAAGTTTCCAAAATGGCCTTTTGATAAATTTCCTTCAGCAGACCGCAAACTAGGAACGCAGATGAAAGCAACCGGAGAAGTAATGGGCATTGACCGGAATCTGGAACGGGCTCTCTTAAAGGCAATCCATTCACTTGAAGTGAAGGGAAATGATTTGAAATCACCTGGCTTATCAGCTAAATCGATTTCCTCACTTGAGGAACTGCTGTTAAAGCAGACTGATGAAAGATTTTTTACTGTGATTGAATTAATCCGTAGAAATTACTCATTGGAAGCTTTACACTATATCACAAAAATTGATTATTTCTATCTCAATATACTCAATGAAATGGTAGAGCTGGAAAGACAAATTTCTGCTTTAACACTTGATGAAGCAACAAATGAAGAGCTGCAGCTATTTAAGGAAAAGGGTTTCAGTGATAAGTTTCTTGCATTGGAATGGAAAGTTGCGGAGAAAGCAGTCAGGGACAAACGCAAAAAGGCTGGCATTCTTCCTGCCTATAAAATGGTTGACACATGTGCAGCTGAATTCGAAGCACAATCAAATTATTATTACTCCAGTTATTTTGGCGAAAATGAACAAGTAAAGAGTGATAAGAGGAAAGTCCTGATTATCGGAAGCGGCCCCATCAGAATTGGCCAGGGCATTGAATTTGATTATTGCTCCGTCCAGGGAGTATTTGCTCTGAGGGATGAAGGCGTCGAGACAATCATGATCAATAATAACCCTGAAACTGTAAGCACGGATTATACAACCGCTGACAGGCTTTATTTTGAACCGCTAATTCTTGAGGATATCTTAAATGTGATTGAAGCAGAAGGGATTTCAGAAGCCATTGTGCAGCTTGGCGGGCAGACAGCTCTGAATCTGGCATCCGAACTTGAAAGTTATGGTGTTACCCTGCTCGGAACTGACTCAAATACCATTGATGCATTAGAGGATCGGAAGCTTTTTTATCAGCTATTGGATGATTTGAATATCCCGAGGATAAAGGGAGATGTTGTCCGCTCAGAAGCAGAGCTAAAAGAAGCAGCTGAAAACATTGGATTCCCGATTCTTGTCCGCCCATCCTATGTTATTGGAGGCAGAGGAATGGAACGTATTTCTTCACCAGCTGAGCTGGAGGGTTATTTGGAGAAAAGTGATGTCCCTTATCCGATTTTAATTGATCAATTCGTGCATGCTTCAGAAGCTGAGCTTGATCTGGCAGCAGACGGAAATCATATCTGTGCACCTGCAATTATGGAGCATATTGAAAAAACGGGTGTTCACTCTGGCGACAGCATGTCCGTTCTCCCCCCGCAAAATCTTTCAGAAACTGTGCAGAAGAAAATGCTAGCCTATGCAAAAGCCATTGTGCAAAAGCTCCAGTATAAAGGACTCATGAATATTCAGTATATCGTTAATGGCGAAGAGGTATTTATTCTTGAAATAAACCCTCGTGCAAGCAGAACTGTACCAATTATCAGCAAGGTCACAGGCGTACAGCTGGTGGAGATTGCGACAAAAATATTGCTTGGGAAATATAGTTTGTCGAAAGATGAAATTCCGGCTGCTGTAAAACTCCCATTTGTATGTGTGAAATTCCCGGTTTTCTCTAATTATGCCTTAAAGGGATTGGACAGCAAAGTGGGTCCTGAAATGAAATCAACTGGAGAGGCAATTTCACTTGCACCAAATTTTGAGGCAGCAATCAGAAAGTCTTTCCATGCTGGTTTAAATGGTGCTAAAGGCAAATGTGTCGTAATTGCAAACTCTCCAGAAACAGAAGAATTAACTCATTATATTAATAAGGCTAAAGTAGTGCCTGTTTTTTTGACTCAAGACAATATGGATTGGAATGCCCAGGAAACCTTCGCCTTATATAATCCTGGCATAAGTGAAGAAGATAAAAGAATGAGAGAAATGGGAACCAAAAACAGAATTTTGACTTTCAGCGAAAAAGAAACGCTTATTGCATTATTAAAATCAATGTCTGCTGGCGAGTGGGATGTTAAATCCATTGAAGATTGGCAGGGCATTAAAAATAATACTGGAGAAAAGGAAGTGGGCGTCCTATGATTTCAATTCAGGCTGCTGATAACAGTATAAATATAAAAGGAAAAGACTTTCTAACACTTGCAGACTTTTCATCAGAGGAGATTAAGAGTCTGCTGGAAAAAGCAAAGCAATTAAAAGAAGCCCATCTGCAGGGTGCAGAAACATCCATCCTAAAAGGCAAAATTCTTGGGATGATTTTTGAAAAGTCATCAACACGTACAAGAATTTCCTTTGAGGCAGGTATGCTGCAGCTTGGGGGCCATGCCTTATATTTAAACAGCCAGGACCTGCAGCTTGGAAGAGGTGAAAGCATTGCGGATACAGCTAAAGTGCTTTCACAGTATGTTGATGCGATTATGATCCGCACTTTCTCCCATAAGAAGATCCAGGAACTGGCTCATCATGCGGACATACCGGTCATTAACGGCTTGACCGATCTTTATCATCCGTGCCAGGCTCTTGCCGATCTGCTTACAATCGAAGAGAAAAATGGGGAGTTAAAAGGGCAAAACCTGGTATATGTAGGCGATGGCAATAATGTGGCCCATTCTTTAATGATTGCTTCTGCCAAGATGGGGGTAAATATCACGATTGCCTGTCCTGCAGGGTATGAGCCAGATAAATCTGTTCTCCAGCAATCACAAGAGTTTGCCGGACAAAGCGGTTCAAAGGTAGTGATAACGTCTAAACCTGAAGAAGCGGTTGCTAATGCCGATGCCATCTATACAGATGTCTGGACGAGCATGGGTCAGGAAGCAGAGAATGAACAGAGGCTGAAAGACTTTGCTGATTATCAGGTTAATGAATATCTTGTCCAAAAAGCCAAAAAAGATTATGTCTTTTTGCATTGCCTGCCTGCCCATCGGGGTGAGGAAGTTACAGCGGAGGTCATTGATGGAAACAATTCTGCTGTCTTTCAGCAGGCTGGAAACAGACTTCATGTTCAAAAAGCCATTCTTTCAGAGATATTATAATGGAAAAGCCTTCTCAGCGCAGAGAAGGCTTTTTTATTAAGATAGAAAATAAACCAGCGGTCCAACAATAAAACAGTAAATTGCAAAATACTTCAGGTTCCCTTTAGCCATAATATTCATAAACCATTTTAAAGAGAAGTAAGATGCAGCCAGTGAGGCAACAAAGGCAACTGTATAGGGCAAAGCATATTCAGATAAATTGGGATCCGTTAATATGTCATTAAAACCAAGAATCATTCCGCCGGCGCTTACCGGGATATATAAAAGGAAAGAAAACCTTAGAGCGGTTTCCTGTTTCATCCCGAGCCCCATTGCGGCTACAATAGTGGCACCGGAACGGCTGATTCCCGGTATCAGGGCAACTGCCTGCGCAAGACCTACTATGATTGCATCCTTATAAGATAATTCAGCATCATTTTTCCGTCCGCGTAAATTACGGATCAGCCACAGTGCAAGTCCTGTGACGATAAGAGTAATCCCAACTGTTTTTATATTGGCAAGGTGCATATCGATAAAATCCTCGAACAAAATCCCGATGACACCTGCGGGAATGGTCCCAATAATCAAGTAAATGATAAACCGAAAGTCTGATTCGGCCTGTTTATCTTTGGTTGTAATGTAGGCAAGGCCATTTCGGATGAGTCTCATAATATCTTCCCTGTATATAAGCAGCACAGCTAATAATGAGGCTGTATTTACAAGGAGGGCAAAGCTAAGGCCTTTAATGTCAAGCCCGAAAAAGTGCTGGGCAATCTCCAGATGCCCGCTCGATGAAATGGGAATAGGCTCTGTAAATCCCTGAAATAATCCCAAAAACAAGTATTTAAGCAATGTCAGAAAATCAGTCACAAGTAAAATCCTCCATAATGAAATCTAATACCCCCCCATTTAACTATAAAAAGGACAGCAGAGTAAAGTGATATCCCCTTCTTGCTTTTGTGCGATGCCAATAGTTTCCCTCATGAGAGATGCAAGAGTGGAAATAATAATAAGTGATTTACGATTAAAGGAGGTATTCACCATGGGGCAAAACAGACAATTTAAGCCTGGCCAGAAAGCGCCTAATAATGGAATTTATATAGAAATTGGCGAAACGGGAAGTAATGTCAATAATCCTCAAATGCTTAAAATGAGAGCTGGGGACCAATTTCCGGAAACATCCAATCATAACAGGCTATGGACGTATAAAAGAAAGCCTTGATTTTGATTATTGATAAAGAAGATAGGGAATTAGTATAAAAAATAGAGCCATCCCAATTGCGGATGGCTTTTTAGACTTAGAATAAAATGCTGGAAACTTTACATATGAAAAGATTGGCTTATAATAAAATCAAAAGGTCAAATAAGGTCAAAAAGGAGGTTGCACAGTGGATTTAAATCGAATGACAGAGCGGCTTCAGGAAGGGTTATTAAATGCACAGTCCATAGCAATACGCGAGCAGCATCAGGAGGTGGATGAAGCACATTTGTTCCTGGCTTTAATGGGGCAGGAAAACAGCCTGATATCATTAATACTGTCAAAAATGCAGATACCGGCTGATTCTTTTAATAATAAAATGCATGAAGCATTGAGGAAAAAACCGCAAGTGTCTGGTTCAGGAACGGAACAAGGAAAATTGTATATAACCGGTAAACTGCAGCGGCTGCTGGCGGAAGCAGAAAAATATATGAAGATCTATCAGGATGATTTCATGTCAGTTGAGCATGTTTTCATGGCTGCTGCAGCAGCGGAAACCGAAACGGCAGCAGTTTTAAAGTCATATGGAATCAATAAAGAAATAGTGGAGCAGTCGATTAAGGAGATTAGGGGGAATCAGAGGGTGTCATCGCAAAATCCGGAATCAACATATGAGGCTTTAAAAAAATATGGACGAGATCTTGTTGCAGAGGTGAAACAGGGGAAAGTTGATCCTGTAATTGGCCGTGATAGTGAAATCAGGCATGTCATTCGCATCCTTTCAAGGAAAACCAAAAATAATCCAGTTTTAATAGGCGAACCTGGGGTAGGAAAGACAGCTATTGTCGAAGGATTGGCACAAAGAATTGTACGTAAAGACGTGCCTGAGGGCCTCAAGGATAAAACCATTTTTGCCCTTGATATGAGCGCTTTAATTGCCGGGGCCAAATTCCGGGGGGAATTCGAGGAAAGATTGAAAGCTGTATTAAATGAGGTTAAGAAAAGCGAAGGCAGAATTCTTCTTTTTATAGACGAACTTCATACCATTGTTGGAGCGGGCAAGACAGAAGGCGCAATGGATGCAGGGAATATGCTGAAGCCTATGCTTGCAAGAGGGGAACTGCACTGTATAGGAGCTACCACACTTGAGGAACACCGCAAGTATATCGAAAAAGATCCAGCCCTGGAACGGCGTTTTCAGCAGGTATTGGTACAGGAGCCGGATGTAGAGGATACAATCTCAATTCTCAGAGGGCTGAAGGAGCGCTTTGAAATCCATCATGGAGTCAATATCCACGATCGGGCTATAGTGGCTGCCGCAACCTTGTCAGACAGGTATATTACAGACCGGTACCTTCCTGATAAAGCAATTGACTTGGTTGACGAAGCTTGTGCCATGATCAGGACTGAAATCGATTCAATGCCATCAGAGTTGGATGAAGTTACAAGAAGAGTCATGCAGCTTGAGATAGAAGAAGCAGCATTACGAAAAGAGAGTGATGAAGGAAGCAAGCAGAGACTTGCAGACCTGCAAAAAGAACTGGCTGAATTAAAAGACCAGGCTAACAGCATGAAAGCAAAATGGCAGCTTGAAAAAGAAGGAATCCAGAAAGTTCAGGAAAAACGGGAGCAGCTTGAGAAAATGCGCCGTGAGCTGGAAGAAGCGGAAAATAATTATGACTTGAATAAAGCTGCAGAACTGCGTCATGGAAGAATCCCTTCTTTGGAAAAGGAATTGAAAAATCTTGAAAGTGCTGTTAACGAGAATCAAGGGGACCGGCTGCTGAGAGAAGAAGTCACAGAAGAAGAAATTGCCGGCATTGTGGCAAGGTGGACAGGTATTCCAGTAGTTAAACTTGTTGAAGGTGAACGTGAAAAGCTGCTTCGCCTTGAAAGCATTCTTCACGAAAGAGTGATTGGCCAGGATGAAGCTGTGCAGTTTGTGTCAGATGCTGTCCTTAGGGCAAGGGCAGGAATTAAAGATCCGAACCGCCCTATTGGCTCTTTCATCTTTCTGGGCCCAACTGGGGTAGGCAAAACAGAATTAGCTAAGGCACTTGCACAGTCACTATTCGATAGTGAAGAACAAATAATCAGAATTGATATGTCCGAATATATGGAAAAACATGCTGTATCAAGATTGATTGGTGCTCCTCCGGGGTATGTAGGGTATGAGGAAGGCGGTCAGCTGACAGAAGCTGTAAGAAGGAAGCCATACTCAGTAATCCTGCTTGATGAAATTGAAAAAGCCCATCCTGAAGTATTCAATATCCTCCTGCAGATGCTTGATGATGGAAGAATCACTGACTCACAGGGCCGCACGGTTGATTTTAAAAATACGGTTATCATTATGACTTCCAATATTGGCTCCCATTTTCTTCTGGAACGTTCTCCTGGTGAAGATATATCCGAAGAAACAAGAGACAATGTACTTGGACAGCTGCGGAGCCATTTCCGTCCAGAATTTCTGAACAGAGTGGACGAAATTATTCTGTTTAAGCCTTTAGCTCTTAATGAGATAAAGAGTATTGTTTTAAAATTAATTACTCAGCTTCAAGCAAGATTATCCGATCAGCATATTAAGTTGAGTATAAATGATAATGCCAAAGAATATATTGCAGAAAACGGATTTGATCCCGTCTATGGAGCAAGGCCGCTCAAGCGCTTTATCCAAAGGAACGTTGAAACAGCACTAGCCCGCAAAATAATCGCAGGTGAAATTAAGGATTACAGTGAAGTTGTCATATCCGCAGATAACGGCAAAATGGAACTGCTGATAAAATAGGGAACAAATGAAAAGAATCATCCTGAATCAATCAGGATGACTCTTTTCATTTCCTGCATAAGCAGCAGATTAATGAAGTCCTTCTTTCTCAACAGGACCTTCAGGAATGATGGAAGCGACAACAAAAATTAAAACACTTGTCCCAACCGCCAGAATGGAGCCGGTTACAAAATCGTATGGCGCTCCAAGCATTGAAGAAACTACGTACGTTAACATTTGAACAAGAAGGAAAGTCCAGAAGAATGTCCAAAAGAATCTCATCTATTTCACCTCTAACATAATTAATCCCTTTTCATATTAGCATAAGCTATTAAAGAAATAAATTTATTTTTACATCCTATACATGTACTTTTCAGCTCTCTGATTGGATACATCCTGCTTCATAATGAACTTGTCTAGAACTAGGCAAATCCCCCATTCATTTTAATTTTACTCACATACATTATTATGAACAAACTTGCAAAGGAGTTTTACTATGGAAAGCCGGAACTTCCAGCTGGATACAGAATGGTGCATGATTCATTACCCAGATAAACCTAGTGGTTTCGGTATCCTGATTATTGGGGATGATCGGCACTTTGTTGACAGAAACTGCAGTTTTTGGACTCAAAATGAAGGGAAATATTCATTAATTAAGAAGCTCAGGGAAGATGGCTATACGATTTTTTATTCAAATCTTTATGGGAGGAACTGGGGGAACGATCAAGCTGTCGATAAGGCTAAATGCTTGTATGAACATATTCTGCGAACGGAAATTATTAACGAAAAGATCCATATTATTGCTGAGGGCATGGGAGCATTGGTAGCCCTTAGATTATTGCATGAAATGAGCGATTTAATCCGTTCAGCCGTATTAATCAATCCTATCCTTTCACTAAAGCACCATCTTGAACAGGAAAAAGAGCATAAATTTTTTTACAAGAAACTATTAAAAGAACTGGCAGTTTCATATGAAATAGAAACGGATAAAATAGCGGATCTGCTCAGCAGGCATGAAAAAAACCTAACAACGGGCCTTAAAGTGCCAGTCAGAATCATTCAGGTACTGGCGGGCGGAAGAGCTTACAAGCAATCAGATTATTTAAAGAAACGATCGATACAATGGGAAAATGAAAATAGCCCTATCTCTGTGTTTTATATCCTTCCAGATAAAAAACAGCGAATGTCTTCTCAAATGACAAACTTCTTTAGAAAATATGAAAAAGTTCTATAAAAATCTGCTGCCATTCCGTAAAGAAATAAAGACAATCCCTGAAGCATAGTATAAATTAATATGCTTCTAAGGAGGAGTGAAAATGGACAGGGCAGTAATAGTAGGGACGTTTGAATTTATAGGATTCAGCCTGTGCAAGCATCTGCTTGAACAGGGCTGTGAGATAGATGGAATTCATTTCAATAAGGATAAAGAAGATGCTTTAATCAACGAAAAACGCCTGGCAATCGGACGGAATGCCAACTTCTATGAAAAAAACTATTCATCATGGATTAATTCTAAAAGAGAAATAATAAAAAATGATGCAATTTTTATAGATATATACGATTTATATATAAAGAATGAGCTCGCCTCTTTAAGGGAGAAGGAGCTTATTGAGGAATTTCTTTTAAAAAACTTGTCCGAATTCAAGGACCAGCAAGTGAAAATTGCATTCCTTCTCCCTATTCAGTGGCTTAAAGACATCAGCAGAACACACAGCCGCTTGGAAGATGTTATTGAAATCCTTAGAGAAAACAATATTTCAGTTTCATGCTTTTACATGCCTGTCATATACGGTCCTTGGCAGCCAAAGGAATTTAGCTTTCACCAGGCTCTTGCCAATGGAAAAAGAGTAAGGATAAATGAAAGGGAATGGATACATGACGCTATTTTCATTGAGGATCTTATTTGTTTCTTATCGGATTGTGCAGATAAGCCATTAGGAGAATCCTGCCTTTTAATGAGCAGCGTCACTGGGCATTGGCAAAAATGTGCAGAATACCTTTCACTTGCCTATAATGAAGATTGGCACACTCCCGATCTGGCAAAAGGAAAAGTAATTGAAAAAGCGATTGTGTGTTCCGTGAAATTCTCCGAAGGTCTTGAGAAGCAAAGAAGCCATATTCTTTCTATAGAGAGCCCGGATGGTTTGTAAAGTAGAAAAAAAACTTTTCAATTAACATATAGACAAGGTAGAATTGAATTAGTCTGGTAAAATAAACCGGTCATACCATTAGTATGAAGTGAAAGACAGAGAGGCGGAGAAAAAGGAGATGCATAAGACATTAGTGAAATTCGGGATCCTTCTTTTGTGCCTTCTTTTATTGGCCTCCTGCAGACAAGCTATGTCTACAGGAAAACTTGAAAAAGCTGGATTATTAGTGCCCGATACCGTCAATGATCAGGTATGGGGGACCAAAGGCTATAAAGGCATGTTAAAGATTCAATCCCATTATAATGTGGAGGTTTATTATAAAGAGGGCATGAATTCTGAGATGGTTGTTGAAAGAGCTGTTAAAGAGTTTGATCAAAAAGGTGTAAACCTTATTTTTGGACATGGCAATGAATATGCGGCATACTTTAATAACATTTCTAAAAAATACCCAGACATTCATTTTGTCAGTTTTAATGGTGATGCCAAAAATGACAACACCACCAGCTTGAATTTTGAAGCCTATGCAATGGGATTCTTTGGGGGCATGGTTGCAGGCCATATGACGAAAACCAATAATATAGGAATACTTGCAGCTTTTGAATGGCAGCCGGAGGTAGAAGGTTTTTATCAAGGTGTAAGCGAAATTGATGAAGATATAAACGTGCAAATCCAATATGTCGGCAACTGGGACAATGATAATAAAGCCATAGCTCTTTTGGACAAAATGATTGTCAATAAGACAGATGTTGTCTATCCAGCTGGAGATGGGTATAATGTTCCTGTCATCGAGAAACTAAAAGAGGAAGGGCTCTACGCCATCGGCTATATTTCCGACCAGTCTGATCTGGGTGAATCAGTCGTCCTGACCAGTACGGTTCAGCATGTCGATGTTTTGTATGAACTAGTGGCAGAAAAATTCAACGAAGGCGAACTGGAATCTGGAAATTTAACTTTCGATTTTCAGGATGAGGTTATTTCACTCGGGAAATTCAGCCCTGACGTCGACGAAGAATTCAAAAAAGAACTAAACGCCGCCATAGAGAAATACAAAAAAACAGGCAAACTGCCCAACGAGTAATTGCTATACATAGGAGGTACTACAGGATGCAGCTAAACGAAAAAAATATGGAATTCATGCAAATCGCCATGAAATACCTGCCAGAAGCCAAACAGCAGCTCGACGAAGCAGGTATTGAACTATCCATGGAAATGATCCAGCCATTCATGAACCTATTCACTAAAGTCATGAACGAAGCCTACGAAATGGGCAAAGCGGATGCTTTGAAAGAGAGTGAGTAATAGGGAACCAGCCTTTGGGCTGGTTTTTTGTTTGGACTCGTGCGATAGGACAGCGTGAAAAATAAAGTCAGCGCGTCAGTCAAAAAAGTCCACGCCGAAATAGGAAGAAGAAACCGTGCGGAAATCAAAAGAGCACGCGCATAAAGAAGGAGTGTGTCTCTTATGGTAAGAAGATTCTCGTGCAAAAGGAAGGATTTCGCGATGAAATAGGAGGAGTCCGAGAGAAACCAAAGAATCCCACGCTAAAGAGGAAGTGCGCGCAAACCAAGAAGATCCGCGCACAAATGAAAAGGGTCCGCGCCGAAACAGGAAGAATCCGCGCGTAAACCGAAGGACCCGCGCGTAAAGAAGGAGAGTGCGCGTAAACCATGAGATCCGCGCACAAATGAAAAGGGTCCGCGCCGAAACAGGAAGAATCCGCGCGCAACCCAAAGGGCCCGCGCGTAAAGAAGGAGAGTGCGCGTAAACCAATGAGATCCGCGCACAAATAAAAGGGGTCCGCGCCGAAACAGGAAGAATCCGCGCGTAAACCGAAGGGCCCGCGCCGAAACAGGAAGAATCCGCGCGCAAATCAAAGAGCCCGCGCATAAACCAATGAGATCCGCGCATAAATGTAAGGATTTCAGCCCGAACCGGGAAGAATCCCTGCAAATAATATAAAAAATCCGTATTGATAATGGAAGAATCCGCGTACAGACAAGAAATTCATGAAAAAAGAAAATAGGTACCTTAAATTTACATATTAAATAAAGGATTATTCATCATCCATATCGAATTTATAACTTTGGCGATAATGTTCCAAAGGAGTTTTGCTATGATAATGAAGTCTAGATCCAAGCCGATAAGAATATTACAGATTGAAGCGCTGCTGCGCAGATTGCCTGATTACCACCGGAAAAGAGCAGAAATTGAAGTTGATTATAGGAATGGGCTATCAGGTTTTAATGGAGAGAAGCAATTGGATTATTATTTAAGTTTTCTCCCAGGTAAAGATTTTAGAATTTATAATGATCTTCGTTTTATCCTTCATACTCCATTTCAAATTGATTCCCTGCTTATTACCCCATTCTTCGCTGGAATAATTGAAGTCAAAAATTATTCTGGAACCCTTTCTTTTGAACCAATATCTGATCAAGTAATTCAAAAACACGGACAGAAGGAGAAAGTGATTCCTAATCCAGTTTCACAGGTATTGCGTCAAGTGTCCCAATTTAAAGAATGGCTGTTAAAAGAGAAGTTTCCAGAATTGCCAATAGAGTATTTTGTTGCTATTACTAACCCTGCTACCTATATAAAAACAGAGAAAGAAAATAGCATTATTTTGAAAAGAGTTGTTCATACCGAAAAAATAATTGATAGACTTATGGATGCCAAATCAAAATATAACAAACAGATATTATGGCCCAACGACATTAATAGACTGAATGAAAAGATTATGTGCAAAAATAGTCCTCTGGATAATGATATTCTAAATACTTATGGAATTAATCGAAAAGATTTACTAAGAGGTGTTCAATGTCATTCCTGCAAATCTTTTGCTGTTGTGAGGAAAGACGGAAAATGGTGTTGTCTTAAATGTAAAATGATTTCAAGAACGAGTCATTTGGAAGCAATAACAGATTACCTTTTGCTTTTTAATTCAAAGATAACAAATAAAGAATGCCGGGATTATTTAAATCTCGAATCCAGGCATACAGCATATAGGATATTAAAATCTTTGAATCTATCCGGTGATGGACCAGCTAAAAAAAGGATATATTCTAAAGTAAACGTATAAGGTTTGCCCAGCCACTACTTCTTCAAAAACATCTCCAGCAAAGGCCCTGCTTTTTTCAGCAATGGTTTTAACTGATGAGCTGAAGTCATAAGAGTGTCAATGCTGCCCATTAATTCCTCCAAGTTGATGTTGTTCAGGATATTGTTTCCATTTTCTTTAGGGGGACTTTCCCTTTCATCGGTTTTTCTGTCTTTCCCGCCAAGCAGCCACTCGTCAGCTTCATGTGCATTTCTGCTCCTGCCCCCGAAAAGCCAGTCACCATTCCCCTGAGCTTCTTCAGCTCTTCTATCGGATTCTTTTTCATCTTGTGCTGATTCATGTCTTCTTACTCTTTCACCAAACAGAAAATGGCTTAAAGGGTCTTCTGTATTTTCTTTAACTTTATCATTATCAAACATATGTCATTTTCCTCCTTTCAGATGCCTATATAACAGCATATGAAGAAAAGTTAACTGGGTATAGACATTTGTGCAGTAATAAGTAAGGGACGGTAAAAAGTGTTGCGTTATTATATATACTTTTGATAAAATTAGTACCAAGTCATAATAATTGATAATAATATTTAAATAGAGAATGCTTATGGGTTTGTAAATATGAAAGGGAGTGGGACTCCATGAATGCTGGAATTATAGGAATAGGAAGATATCTTCCTGAAAAAGTTGTAACAAATGCAGATTTGGAGAAAATAGTTGATACTTCTGATGAATGGATTCGGACCAGGACTGGAATTGAGGAAAGAAGAATAGCAGACGACAGCATAGACACATCTGATATGGCCTATGAGTCAGCACTAAAAGCCTTGGAAAATGCAGGAATTGAAGCAGAGGATTTAGATCTTATTTTAGTTGCAACGGTTACACCGGATCATCCATTTCCATCTGTTGCCTGCATGCTT
This sequence comes from Cytobacillus sp. BC1816, assembly GCF_051353635.1. Lineage (NCBI taxonomy): Bacteria > Bacillati > Bacillota > Bacilli > Caryophanales > Bacillaceae > Cytobacillus > Cytobacillus sp. BC1816. The sequence goes on from NZ_CP195611.1 coordinate 1,414,790, forward strand.
CAGGAACGATTAAAAGCAAGCAAGGCGGCGGCGATGGATATTAGCGCTGCATGTGCAGGTTTTATGTATGGTATCATAACGGGAAAACAGTTTATTGAAACAGGGACATACAAACATGTATTAGTAGTGGGTGTTGAAAAGCTTTCAAAAGTTACAGACTGGAATGACCGTAATACAGCCGTTTTATTTGGAGACGGAGCGGGTGCAGCTGTAATCGGGCCAGTCTCAGATGGCAGGGGAATATTATCCTTTGAATTAGGTGCAGATGGCACAGGCGCAAAACATCTATATCAGGATGAATATATCATTATGAATGGACGCGAAGTGTTCAAATTTGCGGTTCGCCAAATGGGTGAAAGCTGCATCAACGTACTTGATAAAGCTGGATTATCCAAGGAAGATGTAGATTTCCTGATTCCTCATCAGGCGAATATCCGCATTATGGAAGCTTCCCGCCAAAGATTGGAACTCCCGGTTGAGAAGATGTCGAAAACAGTGGATAAATACGGAAATACTTCTGCTTCATCTATTCCAATTGCATTGGTGGAAGAACTGGAAGCGGGTAAAATTAAAGATGATGATTTGCTCGTGATGGTCGGCTTCGGCGGAGGGCTAACTTGGGGAGCCATTGCGATGAGATGGGGAAGATAAGATACCTCATTTTAAATATGATGATAATTTAAAAGGAGCTGCATCAAAATGAATAAAAGAAGAGTTGTCGTTACAGGCATCGGAGCTGTAACACCGCTTGGAAATAATACAGAGACGACATGGAACAATATTAAATCAGGGGTTTCAGGTGTTGGCCCTCTGACGAGATTAAATCCAGATGAATATCCGGCTAAGGTGGCTGCTGAGGTAAAGGATTTTAATCCAGAGGAATATATTGACAAAAAAGATGCCAGAAAAATGGACCGCTTCACACACTATGCTGTTGCTTCGTCCTTTATGGCTGTAAAGGATGCGAACCTTCAGATCACAGATGAAAATGCGCATCGCATCGGTGTTTGGATTGGATCAGGCATTGGCGGTATGGAAACTTTTGAAAATCAATATGAGATATTTATGAAACGCGGGTATAGAAGGGTGAGCCCCTTCTTCGTTCCGATGATGATTCCGGATATGGCAACGGGTCAAGTCTCCATTTACTTAGGGGCAAAAGGGTTTAACTCTTGTACTGTAACTGCTTGTGCCACTGGTACAAACTCAATTGGTGATGCCTTTAAGGTTATTCAGCGCGGCGATGCCGATGCGATGATTTCCGGGGGAGCAGAAGCGCCAATCACAAAAATGTCTGTGGCTGGATTTTGTGCCAACACTGCGCTTTCAACCAATCCAGATCCAAAAACAGCAAGCCGTCCATTTGATCAGAATCGTAATGGGTTTGTTATTGGAGAAGGTGCGGGGATTGTCGTACTTGAAGAATTGGAGCATGCACTTGCCCGCGGCGCAAAAATTTATGCTGAAATCGTCGGCTATGGCGCTACCGGGGATGCTTATCATATCACTGCACCAGCTCCAGGCGGAGAGGGCGGAGCAAGAGCCATGAAAATGGCGATTGAGGACGGCGGATTAAAGCCGGAGGATATCGATTATATTAATGCGCATGGTACAAGTACCGATTATAATGATAAATTTGAAACATTGGCAATAAAAGAGGTGTTCGGAGAGCATGCCTATAAATTGGCAGTAAGCTCGACTAAATCCATGACGGGACATCTTCTGGGAGCTGCAGGCGGAATTGAAGCCATTTTCACAGTTCTTGCTATGAAGGAAGGGATCCTGCCTCCGACCATTAATCTAGAAAACCCGGATCCTGAATGTGATCTGGATTATGTTCCAAATAAGGCAAGGGAAAAAGAAATAACAGCTGCAATGAGCAATTCCCTAGGCTTTGGCGGCCACAATGCAACCATCGTCTTTAAAAGATATGAATAATAACTAAACCAAAGCCGATTCAATGGATGATGAACCTCCTTTGAATCGGCTTTTTATTTTGAAGAACAAAATGCTGCCGCATACATAAAATTTATTAAATATTGAATAAATCGAGGTGGGGAAATGGGATAGTCAAAACAGATTTATGGCTCGAAGAAAGTTTTAATGAACCGCTTAAAATATGTGAAAAACTTACAGGACCCTTTAATGATCATAATCCCCGAAAAATATACGAATACTTAATGGGTTTCGGCATGTATAAACCTGACCGGTTCAGCAGGAATGATTTTAAGGAATTAAAAGAAAAGCAAACATGGAATATAGCAGAAAAAATATACTTAAAATATAGGAAGAAGTGGGGCGGCCCTAATATTGATGTTTATATCTTCCCGTCGGCAGGAGGAGGCCCATTTTCGCGGCATTCTGGAAAATCGGGAGTATCATTTGCAAATATGCTCTTTCTGTTTCTTCCTTCTCATATAGAAGAAGACGAAGTAGAGGCATTATTTGTGCATGAATATCACCATGCCTGCAGGATTAACTCACAGAAAAAAACGCTTGAAGAATTTACGCTGCTAGATTCCATCATATTGGAAGGGCTTGCCGAACATGCGGTAGAAATTCACTGTGGTAAGAAATTCAGAGGTTCCTGGTGCAGCAGATACTCAAAGGAAGAGATCAGGAATTTCTGGGATAAAATGATTAAAACTCATTTGAAATTAAAAAAGAATGAGAGGCTTCATCAAAAGGTACTTTATGGCGAAAGACCCTACCCTCCATTACTTGGTTATGCTGCTGGCTACGAAATTGTAAGGGAATTTAGAGAGAAAAAAAGTTTTTCTACAAAACTATCTTTTATTGCGCCATCCGAATATTTTGTGGACCAAACTTTATATAAACTGGAGTCGTAATCGCTTTAAAGCCCTAAAATGTAGGCTTTTTTTTTAGTGAAGAAAAATGAATCTTAACAAATTTTAAAAAAATCTTGCAATTGTAATAAGTTTGTAATAATATTTTAGACAAATAGAATGAATTAACAGAATAATTCGAAAAGGTAAGAGGTGTCCTATGAGCGCAAATTCCCGTCAACATAAAGACGCACCATTACTAGAGGTGAAGAATTTAGAAACGGCATTTTCCATAGATGGTACATACTATAACGCAGTTGATAATGTTTCTTTTAGAGTTAAGCCTAGACAAATAGTTGGAATCGTAGGAGAGTCGGGCTGCGGTAAATCTGTAATGAGCCTCTCTGTCATGAAGCTCCTGCCAAAAGGAATCGGCCAAATCCGAAATGGAGAAATTATCTTTGACGGTATTCATTTGGAGAAGATGACAGATTCAGAGATTAATAATATCAGGGGAAAAGATATCGCAATGATATTCCAGGAACCAATGACTTCTTTAAATCCTGTTTTCTCTATCGGGTTCCAGCTGCAGGAAGTATTATTCAATCATATGAAAATCTCCAAAAAAGAAGCGCGGCTTAAAAGTATCGCACTTCTAAAAAGTGTGGGAATTTCAAGGCCTGAAAAAATTGTAGATGAATACCCGCATCAGCTTTCAGGAGGTATGAGGCAAAGGGTTATGATCGCCATCGCCATTGCCTGCCAGCCGAAGCTGCTGATCGCCGATGAGCCGACAACTGCCCTGGATGTTACTGTACAAGCCCAAATTCTTGAGCTTCTAAAAGAAATCCAGGAAGTCAATGATATGTCCGTCATTCTGATTACTCATGACTTGGGCGTTGTGGCCGAGATGTGTGATGAGGTAATTGTTATGTATGCAGGAAAGATAGCAGAACGGACAGATGTAGATTCCTTATTTCACAATCCAAAACATCCTTATACTCAGCTCCTGATGGGAGCAATTCCGAAAATGGATGAAGAAGTGGAAAAGCTAAGCACAATAAAAGGAATTGTGCCTTCATTAAAAAACATGCCTAAAACAGGGTGCAAATTTGCGGCGCGCTGCCCTAAGGCAATGCCTGATTGCCTGACAGTTACACCTCAATTGGCAGAAAATGAAGCAGGACATGAGGTTGCCTGTCTGCTTTACGAGACAAGCCATCCGAAACAAGAGGTGAACGCATGATGAGTACAGAGCATAATAATACAGCTGTTTTAAAAAAGGATAAAAGCAGCAATGAAGTGCTTTTAGAGGTTAAGAACCTAAAGACTTACTATCCAATAAAAGGCGGAATCCTTAGAAAGACTGTGGCAGTCGTTAAGGCGGTCGACGATATTTCCTTTGAAATTAAGAAAGGGGAGACGCTGGGGCTGGTGGGAGAATCAGGCTGCGGAAAATCAACCGCAGGCAGAACGATCCTCAGACTTCTAGAACCAACAGACGGACAAATCATATTTGACGGACAGGATATCACAAATGTAAGAGGAACCAGCCTGAGGAAAATCCGCCAGGACTTCCAGATGGTTTTCCAGGATCCTTATGCATCATTAAATCCCACGATGATGGTTGGGCATCTTGTGTCAGAGCCCATCAGGAACTATAACAGCAAATCCGAAAAGGAACTGAAGCCGGAAGTAATGGATCTTCTTGCGAAAGTTGGGCTGCCTGAAGATGCTTACTATAAATACCCGCATGAGTTTTCCGGCGGGCAAAGACAGCGTATCGGTATCGCAAGGGCACTGGCTTTAAGACCAAAGCTCATTATTGCGGATGAGCCTGTTTCCGCCCTGGATGTATCGGTCCAATCTCAGGTATTGAATCTGCTGAAAGAGCTTCAGGATGAATTTGATCTTACTTTCTTATTCATTGCCCACGATTTGAGTGTAGTTAAACATATGAGTGACCGGATAGGGGTTATGTATCTGGGAGGCCTTGTAGAAGTCGCTGAAAAGGACAGCCTCTATGCAGAGCCTTTACATCCTTATACTCAAGCTCTAATCTCTGCGATCCCAGAACCGGATCCGCGCAAGAAAAAAGAAAGAATTATTTTAGAGGGCGATGTGCCAAGCCCGATTGATCCTCCAAAAGGATGTACGTTTCATCCGCGCTGCGCGCATGCAATGCCAGAGTGCCAGAGTGTAAAACCGCACTTAAAGGAGGTGAAGCCTGGGCATAGAGTCGCTTGTCACTTATATAAATAAGGCTTTGTCAAAAAATATTTTTCGGGGGGAAACTAATGAAGAAATCAGCATTTTGGCTGCTATCACTTCTGCTGGTCATGTCTGTATTCCTGGCAGCATGTTCTGGCGGCGGAGAGAAAGCCAGCACTGAAAAGGAACCAAAGGATGATGGGAAAGCATCAGGAGAAGCTCAAGAGGGTGGAACAGTAACATTCGGTTATACTCAGCCATTTAAAGGTGTTTTATCTTATGCTTATTACGAGGGTGAAGATGATGCTAATGCCCTTCAGTTTATGCATGAAGGTTTGCTCAAAGTAAATGATGAGCTTATATCTGAACCGAATCTGGCAGATTATGAGTTATCTGAAGACAAGACGAAATTAACTTTCAAGCTTAAGCAAGGAGTTAAATGGCATGATGGTGAAGAATTAACTGCAGAAGATATGGAATTTGCATGGTATTTAATTGCTGATCCAACTTATGAAGGTGCACGTTTTGCTAACGTAGCAATGATCAAAGGTGCTCAAGAATATAAAGACGGAAAAGCTGAGACAATTGAAGGTATCAAGGTAATTGACGATTATACAATTGAAGTGACAGTAACTGAGCCTTCTGTTAACTTATTGGAGAATATTTGGGTTTATCCTGAGCCAAAGCACCATTATGGGGATATTTCTTCTAAAGAGCTTCCGGACTCCGATCAAATCCGTAAAACACCAATCGGTGTAGGTCCTTTTAAAGTGAAAAACATCGTACCTGGTGAAATGATTGAATTTGAGCGTTTTGATGATTACTGGCAAGGACCAGCTAAATTGGATGGTGTAGTTTACAAAATTATTGATGGTTCTCTTGCGCAAGGTTTAGTGCAGAACGGAGAAATCGATGTTATTGAAGCTCCAAAGGATCAGTGGGAAGCTATTAAAGCTCTTGACAATGTAAATCCAGTAGAAGCAGATGCCATGTCTTACAGCTATATCGCTTTTGACTGGGGTCATTATGACACTAAAAAAGGTGTAGTAGTTTCTGATAACAAGAAGTTCCAGAACAAATCCCTTCGCCATGCAATGGCACATGCAATTGACCGTCAGGCATTTATCGATGGCTTTGCAAACGGATTAGGAAAACCATTAAACACTCCTTTCCCATCAGTATCTTGGGCAAAAATTGATGATTCAGAAATCAATCAATATGAGTATGATCCAGAGAAAGCAAAGAAATTACTTGACGAAGCAGGCTATGTAGATAAAGACGGCGACGGCTTCCGTGAAGATCCAGAAGGCAAGCCATTTACAATTAATTTTGATGCAATGGCAGGCGCTGAAACTTCAGAAGCACGTGCTCAATTCATCCTTCAATCCTGGCAGGAAGTTGGCTTAAATGCTAAGCTAAACGGCGGTTCATTAAAAGATTTCAACTTATTCTATGACACTATTGAAGCAGATGACCCATCTGTTGAAACATTCATGGGTGCTTGGGGACTTGCTAATGATCCAGATCCAGCTGGAATCTGGTTATCTACTGACAAGTGGAACATGTGGAGATGGTACAGTGAAAAGTCTGATGAGCTAATCAAGAAAGGGATAACTTTCCCTGAAGATGCTAGTAAAGATGTAACTGAACACCGTCAGGAAGTCTACAACGAATGGCAGAAGCTTGTTAACGAAGAATTGCCGATCATTTTCTTCGAACAGCGTGTAGATCCATGGGCGATCAACAAGCGTGTTGGCGGAGTGAAAGTAACTCCATTCGGAACTGATGAGTTCCACAAGTGGCACATTGTAGAGTAATAGGATAAAAGGAACCTGTATTCCTTGGGGGATTTGTTCTCCAAGGAATACAAGTTTAACCAGCGAATAAATTTTTGTTTGGTAAGGGGAATGGAAATGCTACAGTACACAATTCGACGACTCATAGGTATGATTCCAATAATTTTCCTTATCTCAGTAGTGGTTTTCACCCTCGCAAAGCTTATGCCTGGTGATGCGCTATCTGGAAAAATTGACCCATTAAACTCAGATCCGGAGTATATTGAAGAAATGCGTGAGCAGATGGGATTGAATGATCCTATTCCTGTGCAGTATGTCCGCTGGATGAGTGGTGTGGTCCAAGGAGATTTTGGAGATTCATTTGTTCATAAGCGCCCGGTTATGGAATTAATTGGTGACCGTTTGCCGAACACGATCATTTTAGGAATATCAGCTCTTTTAATCACTTATTTATTAGCTTTTTTAATGGGAAGATACTCTGGGCGATTTGCCTATAGCATGGGAGATTATTTAATATCAGCATTTAACTATCTAGCACTTGCAATTCCCAGCTTTGTTGCAGCTTTGGTTGCCATTTATGTTTTTGCCATCAATCTTGGATGGGTTCCAGCCAGTGGAAGTATCGGCAGCGGGGTAGAAGCGGGCACACTGGAATATTACTTAAGTAAAGCAAAACATACAGTATTGCCGGCTATTGTCCTGGGAGCCATGGCTACAGCCGCTTACACACAGTTCTTGAGAAATGATATGATCGAAAGCTCTCGCAAGGATTATGTTCGTACAGCAAGAGCTAAAGGTACGAAAGAATCTGCGATTTATAATAAGCACATTCTAAGAAACTCAATCATACCTATTGTTACATTACTTGGATTCGATATTGCCAATCTTTTTGGAGGGGCAATTATCACAGAAACCATTTTCACATACCCTGGCATCGGTTATTTATTCGTAGAATCAGTTAATGCACGTGATTATTCTGTCATGATGGCTATTGCCATGATGCTGACTATCTTGACCCTGATTGGAAATTTAGTTGCAGATTTACTATATGGTCTAGTAGATCCGCGTATTCGTTTAAGTTAGGTAGGTGGGAGTATGGAACCATCAATATCACAGCAAACTTCGCCTGGTTTAACAGAACCTGTTAAACCTCCGAAGAGTCAATCACCATGGGCTCTCGCCCGCCGCAAGTTTTTGCGCAACAAAGCAGCAATGATCAGTCTGGTATTCCTGCTGCTGGTCTGTGCAATGTCCATATTGGCTGAGCCGCTGACTATGCCAGTTGAGGAGACAGCTAAGATCAATTTAACACAAATGAGCAAAGAACCATCTGCTGATCACTACTTTGGCACTGACAAGTCAGGCAGAGACGTTTTTGCCAGAACTCTGCACGGCGGCAAGACTTCACTCTTGCTTGCATTCTCTATCACGCTAGCTGTTATTACTATTGGTACTCTTGTTGGTGCTACTGCGGGGTATTTTGGCGGCTGGGTCGACAATGCCCTAATGAGATTCACAGACTTTATGATGAACTTCCCATTCCTGCTATTTGTTATCGTATTAAAATCAATTTTTATCGAATCAAGTACAGGAACTCTAATATTCGTAATAAGTGTACTCAGCTGGACAGGAACTGCCCGTCTTGTGCGAAGCAAGGTCATGGCTGAGAAGGAAAATGAATATATTATGAGTGCAGTTTCTATCGGATGCTCTGCACCAAAGACCATTTTTAAACATTTGCTGCCGAACGTAATGTCAACCATTATTGTTCAGGCGACCATTACACTGGCAGCGATGATTGTAGCTGAGACGGGCCTAAGCTTCCTGGGATTCGGTGTTCCGATCAACATACCTACTTGGGGGAATATGCTTCAGGAAGCAAGAAGTCCGGATGTTTTAACCAGTAAGTGGTGGATATGGATTCCGCCAGCTGCGGTTTTAACATTTACAATCCTATCAATTAACTTCATTGGAGAAGGCTTAAAAGATGCCTTCAATCCTAAATCTAACAGATAGTTAAGAAACGCCTATATCAGGCGTTTTTTTGTTGTTTTCAGGCCAATAGCTTGTACATATCCGAACAGATTCCTTCATATACATGTAAAAAAAGACTGGGAGTGAGTTTATGGCAGCATTAAGACCTTTTGGGACTCACGCATATAGGAAAGAAAATGTTATTTAGGGCATTTTGGCTTTTAACCGGATTTGGGATTTCTGTTTCAGGAGGAGTCAGTGTAATAGGGTATTTAAATTTGCTTACAACTGGGCATACCTTCAAAGAATATCTCAATTTTATTATCTCACGTCCAGAATGTTATTTGCTTCCGATCGGAATCGTTATTATAACTGTTAGCATATATTTTCCTTATTCAAATTTGAATGAATAAAGAGAAGGTATTTATTCAGCAATGTCATTTTGAAATTTATTACAAAAAATGGATTACGAGAGCAATATAGGAATAAATTTACTGCCTACTGCCCATACTGAGTGACAAATAGTTTGTTGAAGTGGGGGTTGAAAAATGTTGTATCTTCATGATGTTTGGGTGAATTGGTTTGAAGGAGAAGAGAATGGATACAATGTATGCCATTTTCATGAATGGAGAAAAGATGATGGCGTAGAACTGCTTGATCAGGTTCCGCTGTTAAAGATTGACCCGGTTCTTTTTAATTATATTGAAAATGATCTTTCCGAGCTGCCACAACAACTGCTAGATGATATTTATCAAAAAGCTTACTTAAGGAAAAATCATGAACGCATTCAATTGGAGTATTGTTTTGTTGTTTCAGATGGGACAGGCATATTGGCAGTAGATACGATCGGCTACAATATTCCTATCAGAAAAAGCAGACTTATCCCGCGTCAGGAGCAGCTGGCATATGAAATGCTTGAAAATCAGGAAACGGCAACATACTCATTTAATGATCAAACAGCATTAAAGGAATTTCATATCCTTTCTCCATCTCCGGATTTGATGGCAGGCCTGACGAGAAAAGAAAGACAGCTTAAGCAGCTGCTGTTTATGGCGCTGGATCAGCTTCATTCATCCAAAAATGATGCTGAGATCCGTTATTGGTATACGGAGTGGAGCCCGGAACGCTATTCGAAAATACAGTCAATGAACTTTGAAGAAGCATGGTATGAACTTTACGATGAAAGTAAATACGGCTGGTCAGGTAAACACGAGAAGTTTTGTGAAAATTTAATAAAAGGACAGCCGTTTTTTGAGAAGTTGTGGGAAATGGAGCATGGCCCAAAAGTGAATTAAAAAAAATAAAAAACAGCCAAAAGGCTGTTTTTTATTTTCTCTTACGGCCGAGTCCCATTGCACTTTCCATTTTTTTAACCATTTTGTATGCAGACTTATTGGCTTTTTCAGCTCCCTGATCAAGTACAAGATCAAGTTCTTCCGATTCCATTAGCGCATAATATTTATCCTGAATAGGCTTAATTGCTCCAACAACAACATCTGACAGACCGGCTTTAAAATCTCCATATCCTTTGCCCTCGTATGCTTTTTCGATTTCCGCAACAGTTTTCCCTGAAAGAATTGAGTAAATGGAAAGGAGATTGGATACGCCAGGTTTGTTTTCCTTATCATATTTAACAATGCCTTCAGAATCTGTTACAGCACTTTTTATTTTCTTTTCAATTTGTTTTGGATCATCTAATAATGATATAAATGACTTTTTATTAGGATCAGACTTGCTCATTTTCTTTAATGGATCCTGAAGAGACATAACCCTCGCGCCTTCTTTGGCGATTCTTACATCAGGAATGGTGAAGATGTTGTTGTACTTCTTATTGAATCTTTCTGCAAGATCACGAGTTAATTCCAGGTGCTGCTTTTGATCCTCTCCAACTGGAACCAAGTCGGTGTTGTATAGAAGGATATCGGCAGCCATCAAAGGAGGATAGGTCAGCAGTCCTGCAGATACGGCATCTTTACCTTCTGATTTGTCTTTGAATTGGGTCATGCGTTCGAGCTCACCGATGTAAGCAACACATTGCATCATCCAACCTGCCTGGGCATGGGCTGGTACTTCCGACTGAATGAATAGGGTGGATTTCTCAGGATCAATTCCAACAGCCAAATATAGGGCAGCCAGGCTTCGGATGTTTTTTCTTAATTCCAGTCTGTCCTGGGGAACTGTTATTGCGTGCTGGTCAACAATGCAAAAATAGCAGTTGTAGTCATTCTGCAGTTCAACAAATTGCTTCATGGCACCGATGTAATTCCCAAGGGTAATTGTGCCGCTGGGCTGGATGCCGGAAAATATAGTTTTCATGTTTTTCCTCCTTTAATCGGCTTAAAAGATCATGAATTGACAGGCGGTGAGGAGAAATTTTTGTGCTTTAAGCATAAAAAAGAACCATTCATCCCTATAAAATAGGGACGAATGGTCCGCGTTGCCACCCTAATTACTCAAATACTGAGTCACTCTGCCCTATGCAGAATAATGCATAGGTCCCCGATAACGCAGGGAAGCGCCTGAAAATCCAGAAGCTCAAAAGTCCATTCGATTTACCGGGCTGCCTGTTTGCACCTTCCACAGACTCTCTGTTAACCCTCAGTAAATGTACTACTCTTTTTTCATTGCCGACTAGATAATTAATTTTTATTTGTATTATATAATAAGTTAAACTATACGGATACAAAAATCAAGTTAATAAAAGGTAAAATGAATGTATCGATAGCCTCTATTTCAAGGCTGTATTTGACAATAAATGGGTGATGATTCCTATTAAAATAGCAAATAAACATAAAAAGAAAAATTTTTTTAAAATCTCAAAAATCTTAATTTATAAGACTTTTTGACGAAAAATGTCATACTCGATTGGATTGCATGTACAAAAAGCCACTTGCAATAAGTTTTTAAACTATTTATAATAAACGTAACAAACATAATCTTTACGATTTTGTTACATTTAAAACAAAACTATATCACTCCAGATAGCGAGAGTATGGTGCATATTGAGTAAGTTTATAGCTTACATCTTATAGATTACTCCTTTTAATCTGAATTATCAGAATATAGGGATAATCTATCTTTAAGAGAATATAAACTTGCTTTTTTTGTTGCCTTCTAAATAGTCTGCAAATTTTTTAAATTTAATTAACAGACTATTTGAGCAATATATCTGGGGCGCACAGTTGTGTTTTTTGTGAAAGACAAGCGTAAGGATATTGTTTGAGGAAATTAAATAGGGGGTTAATACCGTGAACAAAAGATTATCGATCTTTTTTAGCATGCTGCTTGTGCTAAGCATGTTCCTTGCTGCATGCAGCGGCGGCGGAGACAATGCTGACGGCGGCGAAAAAGGCGGAGACGACGGCGGAAAGTCTGATGTACCGCAGGAGTTAAGAGTAAACATCAACACTGAACCACCATCATTGAATCCAGGACTAGCAGAAGATTCAACTTCTGGAACTGTACTTCGTAATGTGTTAGAAGGTCTTACTCGCATTAATCAAGATGGTAAGCCTGAAAAAGCAATGGCAGACGACATCAAAGTTTCTGAAGACGGAAAAACTTATACATTCACAATTCGCGATGCGAACTGGTCAAATGGCGATCCTGTAATCGCTAAAGACTTTGAATATGCTTGGAAATGGGCATTAGATCCTGCAAACAACTCAACTTATGCATACCAGCTTTACTACCTTGAAGGCGCTGAAGCATTCAATACAGGCAAAGGTGAAAAGGATGCGGTTGGTGTTAAAGCTATCGATGAGAAAACTTTAGAAGTTAAATTAGTAAATCCGACACCATATTTTGAAGAATTGACTGCTTTCTATACTTATCTGCCAGTTAACAGCAAGATTGCTGAAGCTAACCCAGAATGGGCAACTGACGCTGGTGAAAATTTCACTACTAACGGTCCTTTCCATTTAGTTGAATGGGCTCACAGTGACAAGATCGTTCTTGAGAAGAGCGAGACATACTGGGATGCTGAAACAGTTAAGCTGGACAGCATTGAAATGATCATGATCAATGATCCTAATACTGAATTATCTATGTTTGACAACGGAGAACTAGATTGGGCTGGAGCTCCAACAGGTGCTCTTCCAACTGACGCTATGCAGGCACTTAAAGACGAAGGCCGCTTAGTTACTCAGCCAATCGCAGGTATTTACAATTACAAGTTTAATACAACTGCAGAACCATTTAATAATGTCAATATCCGTAAGGCATTTGCACATGCTATCAACCGTCAGGAGCTTATTGATAACATCCTTCAGGGTGAACAGCTTCCTGCAATGGCAATTGTTCCACCTTCAATGTTTGAAGAAAACGAAAAGGGTTATTTCTCTGATAACGATGTAGAAAAGGCTAAAGAATATTTACAAAAAGGTCTTGAAGAGCTTGGCTATAAAGATGCTTCTGAACTTCCAGCTGTAACTCTTTCTTACAATACTTCTGAGGCACACCAAAAGATTGCACAGGCAATCCAGGATATGTGGAAACAGAACCTAGGTGTTGAAGTAACACTAGATAATGCAGAGTGGAATGTATTCCTTGATAATGTAAACCAAATGGATTACCAAGTAGCACGTATGGGCTGGTTGGGTGACTTTAACGATGCAATCAACTTCTTAGAAATGTACCGTGACGCTGATGGCGGTAACAACAATACTGGATGGGAAAGCAAAGAGTTCCAGGATCTGCTTGCTAAATCTGCAACAGAAACTGACCCTGAAGCTCGCCAGCAGTTATTGAAGGATGCTGAAGCAGTCTTCATGGAAGATATGCCAGTTGCTCCAATCTATTTCTATACTAACAACTGGGTACAGGCTGAGAACCTTAAAGATGTTGCAGTATCCGGTCTTGGTGATGTCCAATATAAGTGGGCACACTTCGAATAAACATAGCTAAACTTTATGAAAGGTATATGGGATGCTCAATCCCATATACCTTCGTTTCTGATTAAGGCATTGTAATAAATTGGAGGTGTTTGACAATGGCGAAATATATTGGAAAACGCTTGGTGTACATGCTTCTGTCTCTTTGGATGATTGTTACAGCAACGTTTTTCTTCATGCGCATTGCACCCGGAAACCCTTTTGCATCTGAGAAAAAACTTCCTCCCGAAATTGAAGCAAACCTGAATGCCCACTTTGGGCTGGACAAGCCATGGTATGCACAGTATTGGGAGTATCTGGTTCGAATTGCCAATTGGGATTTTGGACCATCGTTCAAATATAAAAGCCAAACTGTAAACGACCTGATTAATGAAGGTTTCCCTGTTTCATTTCTTCTCGGAATGGAAGCCATTTTTATCGCCGTTGCAGTAGGAGTTCTATTAGGAATCATTGCGGCATTAAAACACAATAGGTGGCCGGATTACACTGCGATGATTGTAGCTGTATTAGGTATCTCTGTACCTTCCTTTATCATGGCATCATTCCTGCAATATTTCCTTGCAATAAAAATGGGTATTTTCCCTGTAGCACGATGGGAATCATTTATGCACAGCGTTCTTCCAGCCGTTGCACTGGCATCCACACCGATGGCTTTTATAGCCCGGTTAACTCGTTCCAGCATGCTTGAAGTTCTGGCGAATGATTATATTAAGACTGCTAAATCAAAAGGTTTAAGCAGGGGAGTAATTACAGTAAAACATACGATCCGTAATGCACTATTACCTGTTGTAACATATATGGGGCCTTTAACCGCAGGTATTTTAACCGGAAGTTTCGTTATTGAACGAATCTTCGGTATTCCTGGACTTGGTGCACACTTTGTAACAAGTATCAACAATCGTGATTATACGGTAATTATGGGTGTAACAGTTTTCTACAGTATTCTGTTGCTTGTATCTATTCTCCTTGTTGACATTGCATACGGAATCATCGACCCACGCATCAAACTTGCTGGCGGGAAGAAAGGAGAGTAATTATGCAGATTTCGAAGGATAAGTTCAAGTTAGTCGGAACACAGCTTGGTGAAGCTGAAAAAATTTCAAAACCAAGTCTTTCTTTTTGGAAAGATGTATTTATTCGATTTCGAAAAAACAAGCTTGCCCTGTTTGGATTAGTATTATTAGGACTGCTAATCTTCATGGCAATCTTTGGACCATATATGACTCCATATGATTATGCATCAAATGATCTGAGCAACAAAAACCAGCCGCCTTCTTCTGAACATTGGTTTGGTACAGATGATCTTGGCCGTGATGTATTTGCCCGTACATGGGAAGGGGCACGAATTTCTATCTTCATTGGAGTTGCTGCAGCTGTAATTGATTTAATTATTGGTGTATTTTGGGGCGGTATTGCCGGTTATAAGGGCGGACGCACTGACGAGGGTATGATGCGCTTTGCCGATATTTTATATGGTGTACCTTACTTATTATTAGTAATCCTGTTAATGGTTGTGCTTGGACAGGGATTGTCTACTATGATCATTGCAATGTCCATTACAGGATGGATCAATATGTCCCGTATTGTCCGCGGACAGGTGTTATCTCTTAAAAATCAGGAATATGTCCTGGCAGCCAAAACGCTTGGTGCAAATACAAACAGAATTATGGGCAAACACTTAATTCCAAATTCAATGGGACCTATTTTAGTCACAATGACGCTAACGATCCCTTCTGCTATTTTTACTGAAGCATTCTTAAGCTTTATTGGACTTGGATTAACACCGCCTATAGCGAGCTGGGGAACAATGGCCAATGATGGATTGCCGGCTATGCGTTACTACCCATGGCGCTTATTCTTCCCTGCTACGTTTATCTGTTTAACGATTTTTGCTTTTAACGTAGTTGGAGATGGCTTGCGTGATGCTCTGGATCCAAGAATGCGTAAATAAAGGAGTGAGAACATGGAAAAATTACTTGAAGTAAAAAATTTAGAAGTCTCATTCCAAACATATGGAGGTACAGTAAAAGCAGTCCGGGGAGTCAGCTTTGACCTTCATAAGGGAGAGACGCTTGCGATTGTTGGTGAATCAGGTTCAGGCAAAAGTGTTACTTCCCAGTCTATTATGAAGTTAATACCTATGCCGCCAGGCCGAATTTCAGGCGGGCAGATCCTGTTGAACGGTGATGACATCGTACCAAAAACAGAAAAACAAATGGAAAAAATTCGCGGTAAGGAAATCAGTATGATATTCCAGGATCCGATGACGTCATTGAATCCAACGATGAGAGTTGGAAATCAGATCATGGAAGTGCTGATTAAACATCAAAATATGACGAAGACTGATGGCAAAAACAGAGCAGTTGAATTACTGAGACTTGTTGGTATACCGATGCCTGAGAAAAGAGTTAATCAATATCCTCATGAATTCTCCGGCGGTATGAGACAGCGTGCAATGATTGCGATTGCTCTTGCAGCCAATCCAAAGCTGCTTATCGCTGATGAGCCGACAACAGCTCTTGACGTTACTATTCAGGCGCAAATCCTGGAGCTTATGAAAGATCTTCAAAATAAAATGGATACATCCATTATCTTTATCACGCACGACCTGGGTGTTGTTGCAAATGTTGCGGACCGTGTAGCTGTAATGTATGCTGGCCAGATTGTTGAGATGGGCACTGTGGATGAAATTTTCTATGACCCGCGTCACCCTTATACATGGGGACTGCTTGCATCAATGCCAAGCTTAGAAAATGATGATAAAGCTGAATTAGCTGCGATACCTGGAACACCTCCGGATCTGACAAATCCTCCAAAGGGAGATGCATTTGCAGCCAGAAATCAATATGCACTTGCAATTGACTTTGAAGAAGAACCGCCGATGTTCCAGATTTCAGAAACACATTTTGCAAAAACATGGCTTCTTCACCCGGATGCTCCAAAGGTTGAGCCGCCGGAAGCAGTAAAAAGACGTATGCGCCAATTATCCTCCACATTTGAAAATCCTGTATTAGTCAAGGAGGGAAAATAATAATGGCAGAAAAGTTGCTCCAAATTAAAAATTTAAAACAGCATTTTAATGTAGGCCGTCCCAATATGGTAAAAGCAGTTGATGGGATAACTTTTGATATTTATAAGGGAGAGACCCTTGGACTTGTAGGTGAATCTGGCTGCGGTAAATCAACTACTGGACGAACCATTATCAGATTATACGATGCAACAGATGGTCAAGTTCTTTTTGAAGGTGAAGATGTTCACGGCAAAAAGTCAGCCAAAGAACTAAAAAAGTTTAACCGGAAAATGCAAATGATTTTCCAGGATCCTTACGCTTCCTTAAATCCGCGTATGACAGTAGCCGATATCATTGCGGAAGGCATCGATATCCACGGGTTGGCAAAGAGCAAAAAGGAACGTATGGAGAGGGTTTATGAGCTATTGGAAACAGTTGGTTTGAACAAAGAGCATGCTAACCGCTACCCTCATGAATTCTCTGGAGGACAGAGACAGCGTATCGGGATTGCCCGCGCGCTTGCGGTTGACCCTGATTTCATTATTGCCGATGAACCAATTTCTGCATTGGACGTTTCCATCCAGGCTCAGGTAGTAAACCTTATGAAAAAACTGCAGCGTGAAAAAGGATTGACATATCTGTTTATCGCTCATGACTTATCGATGGTTAAGTACATCAGTGATCGTATTGGTGTAATGTATTTCGGTAAACTGGTAGAGCTTGCGCCAGCAGAAGATTTATATGCAAACCCAATGCATCCTTACACTCAATCACTGCTGTCAGCTATTCCGCTTCCGGATCCAGAAACGGAACGTTCCCGCAGAAGGAAATCATATGATACAGCAGTTCACAATTACGCTGAGAATGAAAAGCTGGAAATGCGTGAAATTACTCCGGGACATTTTGTTTACTGTTCTGAAAAAGAGTATAACGAATTAAAAGCTCAATATGCCAAATAACAAAAAACGATCTCAACTGAGATCGTTTTTTACATCTTGGAAAAGTAAGTGTTTGCTAAACTTATGTTAATCCTTTTTTATCGTAAAAGGAGTTACCAAGATGTAAATTGCTCAGTCATATATGTAGATAGGAGAAATATCTCTTTAACACGTTTATTCGCTAACGTAAGCTTTAGTATATAATACAACATTTTCTAGAATATTACTATTAGAATTTTCGATTATTTATATTTTTCCGTCAATTCATTTAATTAAGCAGCATTTTAATATTTTTTAAATATTATTGGTTTAAAGAATACTTATAAAGATAATTTAGTATATAGATAGTCTTAATTCATTGAAATATTTTATAATGGGTAACAGCAAGCAGAACTTTAATAAAGGAGGCATCACACATTTGAAAAAGTCAGTACATTTGACTGCTGCCTTAATGTTAGTATCAGGTCTATTCATTTCTGCCCAGCCGGGGCAGGCAAAAGAACAGGAACACCAGGAACCAGGCCGAAACCCACAAAGGGAACATGTTTCGCTTGTAAAGGCACTTCCAGAAAAAATAAGCCGTTTCCAATTTGATTCCGGCTATCATTTTCAATATCCTGATGCTGTAAGGGGGATATATGTCACCGGACATTCTGCAGGCGGCGCAAAGTTTAATAACTTGGTAAAATTAATGGAAGGTACCGATTTGAATGCGATGGTAATCGATATTAAGGACGATTGGGGAAATCTTACTTATATTCCCGAAGACAGCTCACCATATAAAGAGATTGGAAAACCTTACATAAAGGATACAAAAAAAGTCATGAAAGTCATGGAAGAAAAGCAAATTTATCCGATTGCCCGGGTAGTTGTTTTCAAAGATTCGGTCCTTGCAAATAAAAAGCCGGAATGGTCTTATAGAGAAGGAAATACAGTATGGAAGAATGGCAGAGGTGAATCATTTGTAAATCCATTTTTAAAAGAAGTTTGGGATTACAATGTTGGAATTGCAATTGAAGCTGCAAAAATGGGATTTCAGGAAATTCAATTTGATTATGTCCGGTTTCCTGAAGGATTTGAACACCGCGACAGCTCTTTGAAATACAGTATGGGTGAATATGAAAATCTTAAGATTGAAAATGTTCAAAAGCGTGTAAGCGCGGTCACAGACTTTGTTGAGTATGCAAGGAAGCAGCTTGAGCCATATAGAGTAAAGGTATCGGTTGATATTTTTGGTTACACGGCTACTCTTCCTGAAGCTCCGGGAATTGGTCAGAATTTTTCTAAAATCTCAGAACATGTAGATGTAATTTCTTCTATGATTTATCCAAGCCACTGGACTTCCTATTTCGGAATTGCCAAACCTGATCTTGAACCTTATAAGCTGGTTTCTGAATATGCAAAACTTGAGAATGGGAAGTTGCAAGAGTTGGATAGTCCACCTGTCTCAAGACCGTGGCTTCAGGATTTTACTGCTTCCTATTTAGGAGCCGGAAATTATAAGAAGTATGGAAGGGCCGAGGTTGAAGCTCAAATAAAGGCACTGAACGAACAGGGAATTAATGAATTCCTTTTATGGAATGCTGGTAATTCGTATACACCAAAAGTGGATTATACACCATAAAAGCCAGAAAGAGGCCGATTATTTTGGCCTCCTTCTGGCTTTGTTTATCAATTAATTAAGTTACATATCATTTGACACCAATCTTGAATACGGTATCATAGTATAGAGGCATAGGTTACTGCTTTTTCTTTCCGCCTACGCTTTTCCATCCAGTCTGCACCCTTGCAGATTGATCCACGAATTCGGATTTATTTTTACCGCCAAATACCTTTTCTCCAATACCATTAGTTAGTACACCTAATAAGGCAGTAAATCCAATTATGAGCAGCGCAACAAGTGTTAAATCAGTTATGTAACCAACCATGATAAACCTCCATCTTTCTTTTCACAGTTTCCTGTGATTAATGTATAAACATCCCTAATATTATTTTATTCGAAACTTTCCAGTATTAAAAGGGGTAATTCCACAAATACTTTATCTGATTGGAAATAGTATATAAGGCTAAACTTAGAAGTGAGTGGAAAGGAAAGCTGGGAGCTTATCATGCTGGAATAAATATTCATGCTCTAGAGACGGTTTATCGTTTTTGAGCAAAAAAAGGAGAAGATCCATGCATTGGTATGAAAAACTGAATCAATATTTTCCAATTGAAGAAATGAAATCCAGAGAACACATGGAAACCTTATTAAAGGAACGGTCAGACATTTATCATAAAGATGAAGGTCCACACCATGTTCTTATGTATGTGGAACTGGATAACTTTGTATTTATTGATTACCTGTTTGTTTCGAAGGAATCCAGAGGACAGGGACTTGGCCATAAATTACTTCAAAAGCTGAAGGCCAAAGGTAAGCCGATCATTTTGGAAGTTGAACCGGTTGATTATGAAGAGACGGATACAGAAAAGCGCCTTCGGTTCTATAAAAGAGAAGGGTTTGAGCACGCACAATCAATTGGATACAGCCGCCGGTCTCTTGCCACCAATGAAATCAATTCAATGGAAATTCTATATTGGTCACCTGAGAATGAAAGTGAAGAAATGATTTATGAAGCCATGAAGAAAACATATGAAATGATCCACACATACAGAGATGCACATTTCTATGGGAAGTCCTATCAGCCTGTAGAAGAGGTCCTGACCTTTGAGGAAAATAAAAATGGGACGGATGTTTTGGAGGATCTTTAAGAATTGGGAAAACACAGCCTTTTTTGTAAATGGCTGTGTTTTCATTTTCATTTATTAATTGAGAAAATATTATTATCTATTTAAGGTTTAATCAAAATTCATTAGGGTAAATATAGAGTAATTTAGTATAAATAAAATAATTTAATACATAAAATTCCCTTGAGCTAAAAGCTTAAGAAACTTTATGGAAGAAATTATAGCAAAAAATATATAAAAAAATGAAACTTTTTGCTTGTTCATTCGTCTTATTAAGTAGATTCTAATTCTTAATCCATTTGTTTAATAAATGTTTAATACTTTTATCATATTTATAAAAAGTTATACCAAATAGATATTGTTTGGTGTATAATAAATAATATAAATTCCTTGATTAAAGTAATTTTAATCTAGAAGTCTCTAGAAATATTTAATTAAACAAATCTAAATCTCAGATTGTTTCATATATGTCTAATTTAAGGAGTGTGAATTTGTAAAATGGTCACATTATACACTTCACCAAGTTGTACATCTTGCAGGAAAGCTAAATCATGGTTAGAAGAACATGAGATTGCCTATAAAGAAAGAAATATCTTCTCAGAGCCGCTATCTATTGATGAAATTAAAGAAATTCTGCGCATGACTGAAGATGGAACCGATGAAATTATTTCTACTCGATCAAAGACATTTCAAAAGCTTGATGTAAACCTTGAATCAATGCCTCTCCAAGACTTATTTGAGCTGATCAAGGAAAACCCTGGGCTGCTTCGCCGTCCGATCATTCTTGATGAAAAACGTTTGCAGGTTGGATATAATGAAGACGAAATAAGACGTTTCCTTCCGAGAAAAGTTCGCACCTACCAGTTGCGTGAAGCACAGCGCATGGTTAATTAACACCGGTTTGATTTAAAACTGAACATTAGCTCAAGTCCAGATTGTTAATGTACAAACGCATTCAATTATACTTAAAATTAAGAGGCCTTCTTTCTGTTAACAGAAGAAGGTCTTTTTGTCTGTTATATGAAAAAGAACAAGGAAAATGGATATAATAAGGGAATATATAGTTACAGACAGATTAGATAAGAATGAAACCTTGCGACAATATAGGCATTTAACGGTTTTTCTAAACATACGACTTTTTAATTCCCTTTATGCTCAATTTGTCATAAAATAAAAGTACAAGGTACAAAATACAGTTTACCTTCAATTAAATCGGGGATTAACCAATTGATTTACGGGTAAATGGATAACACATGACTGCTGGGGGTATTTAGTCCCTTCAATCATAGCCAGAAGGGAGAGTTGCTGCATGGAAATCGAACGTATTAATGATCATACAGTTAAATTTTATATTTCTTACCTTGATATAGAAGAAAGAGGCTTTGACCGTGAAGAGATTTGGTACAATCGTGAGCGGAGTGAGGAACTCTTTTGGGAAATGATGGATGAAGTCCATCAGGAGGAAGAATTTCTAGTTGAAGGACCTTTATGGATTCAGGTTCAGGCATTGGATAAGGGTCTGGAGGTTCTTGTAACAAAGGCCCAGCTTTCAAAGGATGGTCAGAAGTTTGAACTTCCTGTCCCGGATGAAAAAGTGAAAGATTTGCCTGTGGATGAGCATATAGAGGAAATGCTGGATCATCATTTCCGTAAATCCGATGAAGATGAGCCTGGATATGAAGGCGATCTTGAGTTCTTATTATCTTTTAAAGATTTTGAGGACGTTATTTCTTTATCAAAGCGGTCAATTCTTGATTCCATTACTACAAAGTTATATTCCTTTGAAGGGAAGTATTATTTATTCGCGGAGTTCCCTGAAGAGCTTTTTGAAGAGGATGATATAGATAACATGCTGAGCATTCTCCTGGAGTACGGGCACGAAACGAGCACAACTATTCACCGTGTAATGGAGTACGGTAAATTGATTATAGAAAATGATGTTTTTGAAAATCTGAGAAAACACTTTAAATAGTAAAGCAAAGCCGATTTCATTTTTGAAATCGGCTTTATTTTGTTAAGCGTTCGTGTTTAGAAACTGTTTCATTGCAGCTATGAACATAAGCGGATGGCTGCATAAAAAATCTCAAAAAGAATTTCCGGATTATAAAGGAATTTAGCAATTAAATAAAGAACATTTAGCTTAGAAAGGAGATGATCATTTGTTGGTTGCCGAAACAGAGAAAGGGGTTCAAATAAGTCTTATTGGTTCACAGAGTTTCCCGGATTTACAAAAGTATAGGGAAAAGCACACTTTTTTCTGCCCAGAATGCAAAGAGGAAGTAATTATGAAGATTGGTAATAAGAGAATCCCGCATTTTAGCCACAAAAAGGGTTCTGAATGTCCAGAAAGCTATGAAAGGGAGTCTGAATACCATATTTCTGGAAAGTTACTTTTGTTTCAATGGCTTAAGAAAAAAGGGTTAGATCCAATTCTGGAGCCATACTATCCGGACATTACCCAGCGGCCAGATATAGGTGTCCAGTATGAAGGGGTAAATTATGCTCTTGAATTTCAATGTTCAATCATCTCAGAAGAGTTATTTAAAAAACGGTCAGAAGCATATTTTCAGTCAGGCATAGTTCCAATGTGGATACTGGCAGGAAAAAATATTAAACGCATTGGGAAAACAAAAATTTCTTTATCTGGTTTCCAGTACTTTTTTCTTCGGCAAACCCCTTCAGGCAGATGGGTAATCCCTTCATTTTGCCCCAATACCAAGTCCTTTATCAATGTCCGCCAAATCCTTCCCCTAACAGTCAGAAATGCCTGTGCACATTACGATGTGAAAACAATCTTCCATGCTGATCCAGATTTTTTATTTGATCCATATTTTAAAAATGAATTAAACATAAGTGAATGGAAAAATGAAATTCGAAAAATAAAGAATTTCCTGGCTCAAAATAGCAGTGCTTATAAAAATAACTTTCTTCAGGATTTATACTCCCGTTCAATTGCTCCTGCTTTACTCCCACCTGAAATCGGCCTTCCTGTCCGTCATTCTCCTTTTATAGAAACCCCGCCCATACAGTGGCAGACTTACTTGTACATGGATGTCATCGGCAAAGAAAGACCGTTTTCTCATGCGCGAATGGTTGCAGCCTTTCGCAATAGGGTAAAGAATAGTGATATTAAGGTCAGGTCAATTCCACTAATTCAAACCGGATCCGAAGTCTTGGCAGTTAAAGAATATCTGGATATCCTTATTAACTTAAATATTGTTAAGCAGACAGGAAACGGTCTATATAAAAGAACTGCGCCATGTGGAGAGCCTGATAATTCCTACTGTCTTCTCCAAAGAGATGAGGATTTTTTTAGAGGGATCACGCAAAGCATTTTGCAGGTCAATAAATGAAAATGATCTATTTAACATAAAATAATCAAAGATTTGCACATTCGCTCTTGAAAAGAAGGAATTTGTTTCTTGAAAGAGAAGATAGTGTAATGGGACTTTTGAATGGAGGATGAATGAATGGCTAATGAGACAACTGTAAAGAAACTGCCCGCAAGGAATGAGATTTCATCAGAAGACACCTGGCGTTTGGAGGATATTTTCCCTTCTGATAAGGATTGGGACAAGGAATATAATGAAGTGCAAAAGCTTATCCCAAATGCAGGCAAGTATCAAGGCAGGCTTGGAGAAAGTGCTGAAACATTATATGAAGCGCTGCAGTTCCAGGATCATTTACTCTCTCGCCTTGGGAAGCTTTATACATATGCCCATATGCGTTATGACCAGGATACAACAAACTCATTTTATCAGGGCCTGGATGACAAAATTAAAAATTTATATTCAGAAGCTGCAAGTGCACTCGCGTATATTGTTCCTGAATTGCTTGCTGAAGATGAAGAGAAGATTGCCGGTTTTTTAGAGGACAAAACGGAGCTGCAATTATATAAACATTCCCTTGAGGAAATTAATCTCCAAAGGCCTCATGTATTGTCTGCTGAGCAGGAATCCCTCCTTGCCCAGGCTTCTGAGGTGCTTGGGGCTTCAAGCAATACATTTGGCATGCTGAATAATGCTGATTTGGAATTTCCGTCCATTAAAGATGAAAATGGCGAAGAGGTCGAAATTACTCATGGAAGATTCATCCGTTTTCTCGAAAGTGATGAGCAGAGTGTCCGCCATGATGCTTTCAAAGCGGTATATGAGACTTATGGGAAGTTCCGCAATACTTTCGCAAGCACTCTAAGCGGAAATGTTAAAAAGGATAATTTCAATGCAAAGATCCGGAATTATGAATCTGCGCGCCATGCTGCTCTTGCTGCGAACAATATTCCTGAAAGTGTTTATGAAAATTTAGTAAACACCATTAACGATAACCTGCATTTGCTTCATCGATATGTCAAACTCCGCAAAAAGGTTCTCGGTGTCAAGGAGCTTCATATGTATGATCTTTATACACCTTTGGTGAAGGAAGTAAAAATGGAAATCCCATACAAAGAAGCAAAAGATCTAATCTTAAAAGGGCTGAAGCCGCTTGGCGGGGACTACTTAACTATTCTAAAAGAGGGTTTTGAAAATCGCTGGGTAGATGTTCATGAGAATAAGGGCAAAAGAAGCGGTGCCTATTCATCGGGAACATATGGCACGAATCCATATATACTGATGAACTGGCAGGATAATGTAAACAATCTATTTACCCTTGCTCACGAATTTGGGCATTCTGTTCACAGCTATTACACAAGAAAATATCAGCCATATCCATATGGAAATTATTCAATTTTTGTCGCAGAGGTTGCATCCACAAGTAATGAAGCCCTCTTAAATGATTATCTGCTCAAAACAATAGATGATGATAAAAAGCGTTTGTATCTGCTTAATCATTATCTTGAAGGCTTTAGGGGAACTGTTTTCCGCCAGACAATGTTTGCAGAGTTTGAACATCTCATCCATCAAAAGGCACAAAACAATGAAGCTTTGACTGCAGATTCATTGACTAAAGAATATTATGAGCTTAATAAGAAATATTTTGGGGAAGAAGACATTGTTATTGATGAAGAAATCGGCCTGGAATGGTCCAGAATCCCGCATTTCTACTATAATTATTATGTTTATCAATATGCAACTGGCTTCAGTGCCGCAACTGCATTAAGCAAGCAAATTCTTCAGGAAGGCCAGCCTGCAGTTGACAGATACATTGAATTCCTGAAATCCGGCAGCTCAGATTATCCAATTGAGGTGCTAAAGAAAGCCGGTGTTGATATGACGAGCAGCAAGCCGATTGAAGATGCCTGCAAAGTATTTGAGGAAAAGCTTAATGAAATGGAAAGCTTGCTTTCCTAGAAAAGCCGCAAGCAGTTCATAAAAGGTGCCAGGAGTTTGTCTGGCACCTTTTATGTATTGTTCAAAATCCCTTAAATCTCCTTCGGTCATTCAAATATAAAAATAGGATCAGGAGAGAAATAAATAAAATAGGTGAAGTGATGAAAATAGGGATAAGTTTCATCAATCCGAAAATATTTAAAATAAAGGAGAGCAAGATGAGCATCACTATCAATAATACAGGCAGTTTTTTCATATTGCATTCTCCTCCTTGGCAAGGTTTCATCCCTATTATTTTATGCGGTTGTCCAGACAGTCATGACTTGATTTTGACAATATTGTGAAATGAGGCACAAACTTATTGTCGTTGTTTGTTACCTCATTATATAATACAAATGTGAAGTTGATCACATGCAAACATTTACCCCTTTTGTTTGGACGTGAAAAATTTCTCCCATCCCCTTTGTTTGTATAAAACCCGAAAAAGCCGTGCGTATGAAATGCATGGTTTTTTCATTGAAAAAAATAAAGCTGTGCATTTTGCACAGCTTTACATTACCCTAAATATCTCCAGAAATTACCGTATTTTGCAGGTACATATTCAGCTATTTGTTTTAGCTGAAGCTTTTTCATTTCCCTGTTCACTTCGCTGTCTGACATATTATATACAACAGAGATTTCCTTGCTGGCCACTAGCTTAAAGTATTTTAAGAAATATTCCAGTGGCGGCAAAGGAGCACGTTCAGGTTTAGCAGGAAGCATTTCCTCCAAAATCTGTTCATAAATTTCATAGGGATAATAACCGGTGACTTTGATGCCTTCATCTTCTATATTTTCATTAAAAAAGACAAGAGTGGGTATTTCTTGAACATCCATTTCAGAAGTGATTTTTAAATCACATTGGAAAGCCTTTGCTGCACTATCTGAATGAATATCAGAAACAAATTCTACGACATCCAGACCGACTTCCTTAGCACAATCCTTTAAAACTTCAAAATTAGACACATTCTGCTTTTCAAGAAATAAGACCTCCTGAAGCTTGCGTAAAAATCTGATGCCGGCTTTTCTCCCCTGCAATTCCGCGGCTTTAATTGCAACCGAAGCCAGGTGGGGTGAAGAAATCGGATTTTCGAACCAGACGTTCCCGTCACAGGACATTCCAGAGCGGCTTGCTGTTTTCTCCCACAATTCAGCAATGTTCTCGTAGTTTTGCCTTTTCCCCATATTTAACGTTGCCAGCCTGCCGCTTAATACATGCTTTATGGAAAAATAGCGGCCATATTCAATCAGGAGCTTTTTTAAAATTGGCTCCAAAGCCCAGCATTCTGGACAAAGGGGATCAACAAACATATAGACTTCTATTGGTTTTTTTTCACTGCCGTGGCAATGTGGAGATGTAAGCTTGTTTGCATTGGATTCTGGCTTATTCACGAGCTTTCACCTTTCACGCCGTTTTCAGGTGTATTGATCATATGCTGCGCAGTGAGCACAAGCCTTGCAAAAAAGTCTTCCCTCAAGGGCCCATCAAGCCTAATTTCGTCCATTGCTTCATTCATGCATGAAAGCCAGGCCTTTGCCCGCGTTTCCGTTATGGGAAAAGGCATGTGCCGAGCACGAAGCATCGGATGTCCATGTTCTGAAGTATATAAAGGGGGTCCCCCTAAATACTGGGTCATAAACTGCTTTTGTCTTCTGGCTGTCTCTGTCAGGTCATCTGGAAAAATAGGAACGAGATCAGGATGTTGTCCTACGCGCCGGTAGAAAGCGTCAATTAGCTGGTGAAGCTTTTCCTCACCAATAGCGTCGAAGGGAGTGTGCATTTTCTCGGCCATATTTAAAACTCCTTTTATGAGTTAATTCGTTTGTAAAAAAATCTTCCTATTTAATATTGAGAGATGTGATCTCTTTATATTCTATCAATGAGGGATTTATATCTCAAACAAATAGCTTACTCAGCCCTTTTGCCCGCTCTTCGATTCTTTTTTAAAAGAAAATGTAAAAATTCTGAAGCAGATAACTGTCTAGTGCAGCCCCACCTCGAGGTAAGGCACCAAGGATGGGGGTCATGCAAACGTTGCCACAGGACAAGAAAACTGCGGCAGCGATACATCGCACGACCGAAAACGGCAGCTTTTGGGAGGACGTGCCGTTCTTAGTCTGCGCTCCTTCGTGGGCAAGGCGCTTGCGCTTTTCTTATAGTATGGATTAAGCACATGCCGTCAATCCGAAACATTCGCCGAAAAGGATATGAAAAAGCCGCCCGGTAAATTCGGGCGGCTGAAATTAGCCTTAAGCCATAAAGGAAGAGGTCACTTTCTTTATGTAATTCAGTGTTTCTCTAAAAGGGGGGACTCCTCCGTATTTATCTACATTTCCAGGTCCGGCATTATAGGCAGCCAGTGCAAGTTCTACATTATCCGCATACCTGTCCATCATTTGCCGTAAATATTTGACTCCGGCAAAAATGTTCTCGGCAGGGTCGAAGATATTTTCAACGCCAAGCCCCTTGGCTGTATCGGGCATAAGCTGCATAAGCCCGGAAGCCCCTGCATGGCTGACTGCATTCGGATTAAAATTTGATTCCTGTTTAATGACTGACTTGATCAGGTTAACAGGTACATTAAACAGATCTGAAGCTTTTTGAATCAGATCATCAAAATCACTATTTGAAGTTTCGGCAAATTTGGTTAGTTTAAGGGGCGGAAGAGCTGCAGCTTTAAGGGTATCTGTTTGTAAAACACTAAAATAAGGTTCCAGAGACGCAACTGCCCCCAGTCCTCCTTTTACTTGATGTGATGAACCGGAATTTTCCGTAACTAACCCGGCCAACAGCTCTTGAAACAGAGGGTTTGAAGTATTCGTTTGCTTAGAATTATTAAAACCTTGCAGTGCCTGCAGCTCCATCAATATCTTCAACTGATTTACGTTCATTGTATTGCTCCTTGGCAAAAGGTGTACTTCTATTAATCCTTTTGCTGTCTGTATTTTTCGCTATAAAACCTCTTAATTTTATTTTCGGTCTTCCTGACAGGAATGTTAAGCTGTTTGAGCAAATTATGAAAAATCAATTCACCTTCATTCCTATTATCCACTTCATATTCTAACTCAAAATCTTCCTTATTTAAATATCGGCTGTGATCAAGAACAGCCACTCCTTTCATGTATTCCTTCTCTGCACGTTTTGTTGCGAGAGTACCAAAGTACTGAAGTTTATCTGTCTTTATGCCCAGCTCCTTTAGGGATCTTATTATCAGTTCAGTGGGAATTTTCCCAGTCTGGATCATCTCTGCAGCTTCGGACTCAGTAAGATTTTCATTGGTCTCCAATAGTCCTTCAGGGTGGGGCTGTTTAAGAGTCAATTCAAATGAGCCATTTTTCTGCCTAATCCTTAAGGCGCTTCCTTTAGCCTTCAATAAAAAATCCGGTGTATCAAAGTAATGATTCTCCTGTTCGGAAAAATCCTCGCTCCTTATGTTCAAAAAATCTATTAATGAGGAAAATTCCTCTCTGGTGACCATATTTTTAAATTCAATTTCAATATTTTTGTTAGACAAGCCACTACACCTCAGCTATAAGTAATTTCCTGTATTATCTCCTTAATCAGGATGGACTTCAATCTTTGAAGTTTTTTTTATTTTTGTGATAAAGTCATCAGGGGAGTTTGCTTCATGTTTAACTGAACTTTCGGGGTGCAGGACTGTGGCTGTGAAAATTGAATCAGGGGTTTTACTGTCCATAAAATCTGCGATAGAATAGGTAATGACAATGGAGGTAGAAAAATGAAACAGAAACTTACAGTTGTAAATGCAGAATGGATTGAAAATGAATTAATCTTGGAAATAGATGCTGGAACAGTCTCAGGCTTAACAGCCATGCAGCAAATATTGGCTGATTCCGACAACCTATCATTTATTTACATAGCAGAACAAAATGATGACTATACATATATTTCGCTTCCTGAAACAGTCTGGCCGGAACTAAAAAAGGCACTGGATGGCCAAATGCGTGTTTTTGCTTCTGATCGTAATCATGTTCGCATTGAACTGGCAGGCTTTCATGAGGAATTAGGAGATTTAGTAGAAAATATCCGCGGGAACAGCAATTATGGAAATGAAATGGTAGAAAAAGTAGAGAACTTATTTTAATTAAATGTTTGAATAACGAAAAACTTGGATAAAGAGATAGGCTGTGTTACCCCCTCTCGAAGTCGGGGGTGGTCGAGGCGCTTGCGTTTTCTAACTTCGGATATTTGGTGGTGTTGCAGGTGAAGCATTGGGATTTATTTTTGGCGCCATATAAGCAGGCGATCGAAGAATTAAAAATAAAGCTAAAAGGCATGAGAAGCCAATTTGAAATGGATTCTACCCATTCTCCGATTGAATTTGTTACTGGTAGGGTAAAGCCTATTGCAAGCATTCTTGATAAGGCAAACCAAAAAGGCATTCCTCTCGACAAATTGGAATCTGAAATGCAGGATATTGCCGGTGTTAGAATGATGTGCCAATTTGTAGATGATATTAAGAGAGTGGTTGAACTATTAAGACAAAGAAATGACTTTGAAATTGTTGAAGAAAGAGATTACATATCTCATAAAAAAGCAAGCGGTTACCGCTCTTACCATGTCGTGATCCGCTATCCTGTTCAGACAATAAAAGGAGAGAAGAAAATCCTCGCAGAGATTCAAATCAGAACGCTTGCCATGAATTTCTGGGCCACGGTTGAACATTCGTTAAATTATAAATATAAGGGCCAATTCCCTGAAGATATCCAGATGAGGCTCCAGAGAGCGGCAGAGGCTGCTTTCAGGCTTGATGAAGAAATGTCACTCATTCGCGGTGAGATTCAGGATGCCCAGGCATTCTTTACAAGGAAAAAGGAAAAGCAGCAAAAGGGAGAAAACTAACGTATAAAAGAGGAGCTTGGATAAGATGAAATTTGCCATTACCTCAAAAGGAGATTCAAAATCTAATACACTCATGCACAAAATGAGAACCTATTTATTGGACTTCGAGCTTACATATGATGAAGAAGAGCCTGATATAGTCATATCGGTAGGCGGGGATGGCACCTTGCTTTATGCCTTTCACCGATACAGCAGCCGTCTGGACAAGACCGCGTTTGTTGGTATACATACAGGCCATCTTGGGTTTTATGCAGATTGGGTGCCGGAGGAAATCGAAAAGCTTGTCATTGCAATTGCTAAAACCCCGTATCAGGTGATTGAATATCCGCTCCTGGAAGTGATTATCCGCTACCAGCATGGCGGCAAAGAAACCCGCTATCTTGCATTGAATGAATCAACTGTCAAAGCGGTGGAAGGCACTTTAGTAATGGATGTGGAGATACGCGGCCAGCATTTTGAACGGTTCCGGGGAGATGGTCTTTGTGTTTCTACTCCATCTGGAAGTACAGCTTATAATAAGGCGCTGGGCGGTGCCATCCTGCACCCTTCCTTGCCTGCCATCCAGCTTGCTGAAATGGCTTCCATTAATAACAAGGTTTTCCGTACAGTGGGCTCTCCGCTCGTACTGCCGGCACACCATACATGCATGCTGAAGCCTGTGAATGAGCCGGATTTTCAAATTACCATTGATCATTTGACTCTTCTTCATAAGGATGTAAAATCAATACAATTCAGAGTGGCAGATGAGAAAATCCGTTTTGCCAGGTTCAGGCCATTCCCATTCTGGAAAAGGGTTCACGATTCATTTGTCGCTGATTGAAAAAGGAACTATTCAGTATTTAGAATCGCTTATTTTAATAAGCCCGTTACTTCTTACAGAACAGGAGCCTATAGCTCATGGCGCGTTTTGAATTACAATGGAAAATTACTGCCCTGCAGGCGGGCTCGTTAATCAGGGGATTTTTAAAAGAAAATGATATTTCTAAAACTGCACTCACTGACATAAAATTTGCTGGGGGCTTCATTAAAGTGAACAATCAGGAAGTCAATGTCCGCTACGAGCTAAAGGAGGGAGATATTCTTCGGGTTGGATTCCCTGAAGAAGTTCCCAGTAAAGGCATGAAGGGGGAAGACTTGCCCCTTGATATTCTTTATGAAGATGATTATCTTCTTGTAGTAAATAAACCTGCAGGTGTGAGTACCATTCCTTCCAGAGAACATCCTTCGGGAAGTTTGGCTAATCGTCTGATTGGGTATTATCAGCGAATAGGCTTAGAGTCTGCTGCGCATATTGTGACTCGACTCGATCGAGATACTTCTGGCCTGGTTTTAATAGCGAAACACAGGCATGTGCATCATTTGTTTAGCCAGCAGCAGCGATGCCGTAAAATCCAGCGGACGTATGAAGCCTTTGCAGAAGGGACAATCAGCCGGGATGCCGGTACTATAGAACAGCCGATTGGGAGAAAAGAAGACAGTATTATTGAGCGGAAAGTTAGTGAGGCAGGCCAATATGCATGTACTCATTATCAGGTAATCAGCCGGCACAAGGAATTTACACATGTAAAATTAAAGCTTGAAACTGGCAGAACTCACCAGATCAGAGTCCATTTGGCATGGCTTGGTTATCCTCTTGCAGGTGATGAATTGTATGGAGGCACAAGGCAATTTATCAGGAGGCAGGCACTGCACTGCTGCAGCCTTTCCTTTTATCATCCCTTTCTGCACAGAACTCTTATGTTTAAACAGCTGTTTCCAGAAGATATGAATTGTCTATTATAAAAGCCGGCATTTGCCGGCTTTTTGGATTAAATCTTCCTAAACTTCTCTTCTACATAAGGCATGCCTGACTGGACAGACATTAATTCCATTTCCGGATATCTAATTGCAGTTAATTTATTTCCAAAAACAGCGCCTGTATCAATATTATAGGTGTTATTGATTTTCCTGACTTCCTTTACAGGAGTATGCCCATAGACAACCGCTGCCTTACCCTCATACTGTTTAGCCCAATCCCGTCTCACAGGTGTCCCGTCAGGATTTTTTTCTCCAGTTATATCTCCGTAAAGAACAAAGGTTTTAACTTTTGATGAATGCATCCCAAT
The DNA here is from genome assembly GCF_051353635.1 of Cytobacillus sp. BC1816. Taxonomy (NCBI): domain Bacteria; kingdom Bacillati; phylum Bacillota; class Bacilli; order Caryophanales; family Bacillaceae; genus Cytobacillus; species Cytobacillus sp. BC1816. The sequence continues at coordinate 1,447,399 of NZ_CP195611.1, forward strand.
GTAGCTTTCCTTAATTCCAGCATGGGCGATTACCAGTTTATTGTTGTCAAGCACATGGTATAGCGGTGCACTTTCATATAATTCCATAAATTTACTCTTCATTTCCATCTGTGATTGCGGGTCCAGCTGCTCATATTCAGCTGCTGTGGTTTCCAGGCCATGTGTAATTTGAACTTTATTTCCTAGAAAGTAGCGGTATAGTTTATTGCAATGATTGCCCGGGACATAGTAAGCCAGGTCATTTGCGGCAAGGTTATATACTGCATCGATGACTGCCAGAGATTCTGGTCCTCTGTCTGTTAAGTCTCCAACAAAGGCGAGTTTTCTATTACTTGGGTGGACAGGAAATCCCCTCTTCCATCTATAGCCCATTTTCAAAGTCAGTTCTTTCAATTCAGCAAAGCAGCCGTGAATATCACCAATAATATCAAGTCTCATATATAGGCTCCTTTAATAGTTCTACTGTTATGATATCAATTTTCATAATAATTATCATGACGTTTATTTTCAGCTTGCAGAGAAGCTTTAACGGTTTTAAGTTAAAGGAATGGGAAAATTAAAACTGAAAAGTACATTAACGTTCATTTGAATTTATGAATGTTCAGAGACGACAAAAAAACAAAGATTTGCTAGTATAGTGAAGTACGTTTTCCTGTTAGGCTTTTTAACGGGCAAGAAGCTCGTGGTTTCGTGTTTTAAAAAAATACCGCTGGCAATATCAATTCCACAGCAAGAATGAAATTTTTCCAATTCACCTCAGGTTCCTGTGCTGGGGATAACATTTCAAAAAGAAGGTTTCATTGTATGAGAGGAGGTAATTTCTATGGAAGATCACGCAGTGGAAAGGGCAGATTCCCACATCAATACCAGTCTTCTAATCCAATCTTTACAAAATGAAGAAATTGATATCTTCAGGAATGAATTTCTTGATATGCACCCTTATGATCAGGCTTCATTTTTTAAAGATCTGGATGAGGACATCCGGGCAAAAATTTATCTTTATCTCTCTCCGGAAGAAATGGCAGCTCTATTTGAAAATTTGGAGATTGAGGAAGAAGATTATAAAGACGTCCTTGCTGAGATGAATCCCCACTATGCAGCGGATATGCTTTCGGAAATGTATGCCGATGATGCAGTTGATGTTTTAAATGAACTAGATAAAGACCAGGTAGTCAGCTATTTGACAATTATGGATGATGAATCGGCAAAAGAAATTAAGGATTTGCTTCATTACGAAGAATATACAGCAGGAAGTATAATGACGACGGAATTTGTCTCACTGTCAGCCAATCAGACGGTTCGTTCTGCTATGTATATCCTGAAAAATGAAGCGCCAAGGGCGGAAACCATTTATTATGTGTACGTTGTTAATGACGAAAAAAAACTTATTGGCGTTATTTCATTAAGGGATTTAATAGTAAGTGATGATGATACGATGATTTCGGAAATCACAAATGACAGGGTAGTTTCCGTATCTGTCGGCGAAGATCAGGAAGAAGTCGCAAGAAAAATTAAAGACTATAACTTTCTCGCCGTACCGGTTGTGGATTTTCAAAACCATTTGCTGGGTATTATTACAGTTGATGATGTCATGGATGTCATGGAAGAAGAGGCATCTGATGATTATTCCAAATTGGCTGCTGTATCGGATATGGATCATATTGACAGGAATCCAGTTTCTGCAGCGCGTAAAAGGCTCCCCTGGCTTATCATCCTGCTGTTTTTGGGTATGTTAACTGCAAGCCTTATCGGAAGATTTGAGGATACCCTGGATAAGGTTGCCATTCTGGCTGTTTTCATTCCTCTTATTGCAGGGATGGCAGGAAATACAGGGACTCAGGCATTGGCCGTTGCTGTCCGGGGTATTGCTACAGGTGACCTGGAGAAAGAAAATAAGTGGAAACTGGTGATAAGGGAAGCAGGGACTGGGTTAATTAATGGCGGAATTTGCGGTGTTCTTGTGAATTTCATTGTTTACTTCTGGAAAGGAAATTTCTTTCTTGGTGTTTTAGTTGGCGTTTCAATTTTGTTTACGTTGATAGTAGCCACCCTTGCCGGTGCGCTGATTCCATTGCTAATGCACAGGATGAAAATTGACCCGGCTGTTGCCTCAGGTCCATTTATTACAACTATTAATGATCTAATCAGTATTTTAATTTATTTTGGAATGGCGACATTATTTATGAGCTACTTAACAGGCTAAGGGGGTTATTTTATGGAACATGGAGCATCAGTAGCTTCGCTGGTCATTGTGATATTGGCTGCTTTTATCACGCCCATTTTGCTGCACCGGCTGAAAATTAATTTCATCCCTGTAGTGGTGGCAGAGATTCTTATAGGTTTGATTATCGGTAAAAGCGGCTTTGATATCGTACATGAAGATATGTGGCTGGAAACTCTTTCGACTCTTGGATTTATATTTCTAATGTTCTTGAGCGGTCTGGAAATTGACTTTACAGCTTTTTCTTCGGCAAAGAAGAGAGTAAAGCTCCCAAGCGGGAAGCTTGAGCCAAACTCTTTTGCTGTTTCTTCCATTGTATTTTTAGGAATATTTTTGGTTTCATTGGGTTTATCGTATTTATTTGTCTGGGCAGATTTCATTGATAATGCCTTTTTAATGACATTAATTATTTCGACCATCTCTCTGGGAGTTGTGGTTCCGACACTTAAGGAAGCGCATTTGATGAAAACAGGCATAGGCCAAATCATTCTGCTGATCGCCGTTATTGCTGATTTGGCTACCATGATTCTGCTGGCTGTGTTTGTTTCATTAAATGATACAGGCGGAGGGAATACCTGGCTGCTTCTCGTCTTATTTGGCGTAGGTGTATTGCTGTATTTCCTGGGGAGAAGGTTTAAAAACCTTAATTTTCTTGAAGCGATGTCTACAGGGACTGTTCAGATTGGAACAAGAGCGGTGTTTGCACTAATCATATTCCTGGTGGCGTTATCAGAAACAGTTGGGGCAGAGAATATATTAGGTGCTTTCCTTGCCGGTGTACTTGTATCATTGCTGGCGCCAAATCAGGAAATGATCCATAAACTGGATTCTTTCGGATATGGATTCCTCATCCCTATTTTCTTTGTGATGGTAGGGGTGGATCTCGACGTATGGACATTGTTTGGAGATCCGAAATTGCTAATGCTTATTCCATTGCTGCTGGTTGCACTGCTGCTTTCAAAACTTTTACCAATCTATATTTTAAAAAGATGGTATGACATTAAAACTGTTATTGCTTCAGGGTTTTTATTAACGTCAACCCTTTCTCTTGTTATTGCTGCAGCAACTATTGGTGAAAGAATGGATGTCATTACCGCCGAAATGAGCGGAACATTGATTTTAGTTGCAGTCATAACGAGTATATTTACTCCTGTAGTCTTTAAAAAGCTATTCCCTATGGAAGCGGCCGAAGAGAAGAAGCTAAAAGTGTCTTTCATTGGTGCTAATCAAATGACGATGCCGATCTATAATGAACTTAAATCATCCCTTTACGAACCAGCTTTGTATCATAAAAAGCAGGAAAAGGCGGAAAAGCAGATAGCTGACTCTTTGTTTGATATCATTGAAGTTGATGAATTTAATATTGAAAATTTTGATGGTACAGAAGCATTTGAATCAGATATTGTAGTAATCTCGACAGGGGATGAAGAGACAAATGCGACATTATCTATTGCTTTTAAAGAAAAGGGAGTGGATCGTGTCATTTGCCGTATGGAAAGCCCTGATATGGAAGAAACTTTACGGGAACATGATATTGAGCTGTTTTCAACCATTCTTTCGTCTAAGGCACTGCTTCGTGCTTTAATTGAATCACCTAGTGTGGTGAACATTTTAACGAACCAGGAGACAGCTTTATACGAGATCCGATTGAAGAATGAGCAGTTTGAAGGCATGATGCTCCGGCGATTCCCGTTTACAGGGGATGTCATATTCGTACGTATATTTAGAGGTAAGGATTCTATTGTTCCGCACGGAGATACAGAACTGCATGTTAATGACCGCCTGATTGTTACGGGATCTAAGGAGTACGTTGATGAATTAAAAAGGGAACTTGAGTTTTGTGAATGGTGTTAGGGCTCTCCGACATCTTTCTTGCCGAAAAAGTTCTGCTTTAATAGCAGGATTTTTTCGGCTTTTCTTTTCAGATAAATTGTTGTACAATTAGTACTAGGTACTAATAACATGTAATAATAAATCAGGAGGATTTTAAAATGACTCTTTCACTAAATGGAAAAACATTCGTTGTAATGGGTGTGGCAAATAAAAGAAGTATAGCATGGGGAATTGCCAAATCCCTTCATGATGCTGGTGCCCGTTTAATTTTTACATATGCGGGAGAAAGACTAAAGAAAAGTGTGCGTGAATTGGCAGAATCATTGGAGGATGCACATTCATTAGTTCTTCCTTGTGATGTAACAAGTGATGAAGACATCGCGAAATGCTTTGGCACGATTAAGGAGGAAGCTGGTGTAATTCATGGAATTGCCCACTGCATAGCCTTTGCCCACAAAGAAGAACTTCAGGGAGAATATATGAACACCACAAGAGACGGGTTTCTCTTAGCTCACAATATCAGCTCTTATTCACTGACTGCCATTGCCAAGGAAGCAAAAGGATTAATGACAGAAGGCGGAAGCATTGTGACTCTCACATACCTTGGCGGTGAGAAGGTTGTGAAAAATTATAATGTTATGGGTGTAGCAAAAGCCTCCCTTGACGCAAGTGTCAAATATTTGGCAAACGACCTCGGTAAAGATGGAATTCGGGTCAATTCCATTTCAGCAGGTCCAATCAGGACTCTTTCTGCAAAAGGAATTAGCGAGTTCAATTCTATCCTGAAAGAAATTGAAGAGCGGGCTCCTCTCCGTAAAACAACAACTCCGGAAGAAGTCGGGGATACAGCTTTATTCTTATTCAGCAGCCTGTCCCGAGGAATAACGGGTGAAAATATTCACGTAGATTCCGGTTATCATATTCTCTAATAGAAATTGCCTGCTCCAATGTGAGCGGGCTTTTTTTATTTCCACCAGAAACGAAAGCCCATCTTCTGCATACATATAATACGACGAACAATAAGATTAGCGGAGGTGGGCAAAAAAATGGCTGAGAAAAAAGTGAAGGAACCATTATTTTATATACAGCAGCCGAGTTTCCAATTTCCAGAGACCAGGATGCAAACAGTCTACTCCAGCAGAAAAGCAGAGCTGGATCGTAAACTGGAACAAAAAGAAAGTGTACCGGAACCCGGGAACAAAATAAATGAACAGGCGATGCCCAAAGAAAAGACTGAAAATATGACCGAAGTAAAGGTGCAGGCAGCTATTGAAGAATTTGAAGCAGGCAGGGAAGAGAAAAATGAAAGTGCATCCTTTGCATTTACGACGGAAAAAAGAAAACCTGCTTTCAATCGTGTAAAAAGCTTTAAGGAAATGGACACGCTTGAGCGCCTGGAGTACTTAATTGATTTTCCAAAACAGCTTCCCCCTATACCCTGTATATTTGAAACCGGCGATAAGGCAATAAGGGGATTTCTGGTTTCGAAAAAGGAAGAATCCATCGGGGTTAAGCTATTTGATGAATCGATTGAACAAATTAGTCTTCAATCATTAAATGCTGTCAAAATGATTGGCCTAAGAAGGTAAAAGAAAAGTGCAGGAGCTAGACAGAAAAAAATAGCCAGCCGAATGGACGGCTGGCTCCAAATTAATCTTCACAGATATCAAGGTCTACATCGGCAATACATTGAACAGCGCAGAAGCAGTTTAGGTCAACTGTTACGCAGTCATTAGTACTGCGGAAGTCGTCAACTTCGCAAACTTTTTTAAGGTCGATGCAGCAGTCATCGGCAAGGTTGACTGTTTTGTCTGGACCAGGTTTTCTATTTATTGGCTCTAGGACACGAAGCACTGCACAGCAGTTATCGAACACTTCTTCTACTCTAAAGAAAATGGATACACATGCACAGTCATTTCCTGTAAAGAAAGCATGGAATGGTGAACCGTCCGCAGTTTTTAATGTGAATACGCGGGTATCCGGGCGCTTGTGGCGTTTTCTGCCTGTTGGTGATATAACTCCCAGCGGCTCCAGGAAACAGTTTGAAGGGCATTCGCACACATCTTCTGCGTTATCTTGAATATCTTTTATAGCTCGAACTACTTCACATACACAGCCTTTGCCTTTGAAGTCGTCTTTTTTTCCACAACCCATTTTTGTTTTCCTCCTTGTTTGTTTCTTGTGGTCTACACTACTAACATATTGCCGAAGTGCCCTATGGGTTACGGACAAACGCCTTGTTTTTTGAAAAAATAGGCTATTTTTTTATATTGGAGGTGAAAAAAATGGACATAACACCTATGGAATTGCTGATTTTTGCTCTTGCAAGCTTCAGGCTGACCAGACTGATTGTATTTGATAAAATTACCGAGTTTTTGCGCACGCCTTTTTTGGAAGAAGTTGAGGAAAAGGATGAAAACGGAGGCGAAATTGAAGTTTATTGGGTTGTGAAAGATGGAAAAGTGCGAGGTTTCTTCGGAGAGCTTTTAAGCTGTTACTGGTGTACTGGTGTGTGGAGTGCGATTTTTTTATATGTGTCATATTACTTCTATGCATCATTGGCAGTTCCGGTGCTGCTGATTTTAGCAGTTGCCGGACTTGCAGCTATTATAGAATCTATGGTGCAAAAATTAATTAATTAGCTCATAGCTATTTGTTCCTTCATGTGGGCGTTTGTTTTACACAAGCTTTGAGGCTCAGCATAAATTAAAAAGAGGAAAATTATTGTTAATGGAGGGCCTCAAAGATGTTAAAGAATCATAAGGATCAGCAAGCTGAAAAATCACAGCCGGTCAAAAAGAAAAAGAAAAAGGGATGCGGCTGCGGAAAAAAAACGAAGAAAGCTCAATAGCCGGAGGACCCGGCTTTTTTTTATTGTTTTTTTTCTGGGAAAAATAGGATGGATAGTAATATTCATAAATCCAAAACTATTCGAGGACAATATAATTAAAGATTCTACATAGGAAGGGACTATTATGAAAAAAAGACTTTTATCGTTTATTGCATTTTCACTGATCTTATTATCAGGCTGCAGCGGAGATGGGAAGGTGACGGATAGCGATCTTGCGCTGCTCAAAACGACTAATCCCCCTGCTGTATTAATTGATAAAAATACAAAGGGAAATATGGATTTAGTCGAAAACATTGAGCATGACGTCGAAAAAATGAAAGAACTGTATGATGTTGCAGTGGTAAAAAGCAATGGGGATACTCTTGTTGCTTACAAAGTGAAGCATTTGCAGCGATTCCACATGAAAAAGATTGAAAAGAAAATGACAAAAATGCTTGAGGAGAAATACCCTGATGAGAAATTCATTGTTTCAAGCGATTATAAAATCTTTATTGAGGCAGTTGAACTTCAGGAAAAAATGAAAGATCCCGATTTTACAGACAATAAGGCTAAAAAGAAACTTGATAAAATCATAAAGCTGAAAAATGAAATGACATAGGAAGGGTGCAGGGGCATGAGTAAAAAAACAAAAACACCGGAACAGCAGCAATATGAGAAGCTTGAGCAAAAACATGAGCTGAAGCGCCCAGTCCTGAAAAATTGCATTCGTGCTTTCTGGGTGGGAGGTCTCATCTGTGTTGTTGGACAGGCAATAACTTATTTTTATATCTACTTTTTTAATTTCACCGAACAGACGGCCGGTAATCCAACTGTTGCTACGATGATCTTTATCTCCATGCTTCTGACAGGTTTTGGCGTTTATGACCGTTTGGGCCAGTTCTCGGGAGCAGGCAGTGCCGTTCCTGTAACGGGCTTTGGAAATGCTGTAATTTCAGCTGCTATTGAGCATCGCACGGAAGGCTTTGTGCTGGGTGTAGGGGGAAACATGTTCAAGCTTGCTGGGTCGGTTATTCTTTTTGGTGTGTTTTCGGCTTTTGTAGTGGCCCTAATTAAAACGCTATTAATTATTTGGGGGGTTATTTAATGCTAAAGGGAAAACAATCCTGGGTCTTTCAAAACCGTCCGGTAATTGCAGCTGCAGGTGTATCCGGCGGGCCATTTGAGGCAAACGGCAATCTGTCAGAAGATTTTGATGTTCTGCATGATGATTTGTGGATGGGTGAAGATTCTTATGAGAAAGCACATCGGATTCTTCTGGAAGAGGCGGGACAGACAGCCTTAAATAAGGCAAATGTCCAGAAGGAGGATGTACAATTTTATATTGCCGGGGATTTAATCAATCAGATTACTCCTTCCAGTTTAAGCGCAAGAACGATACAAATCCCATATTTCGGGGTTTTCGGAGCTTGCTCAACTTCAATGGAAGGACTTGCGCTGGCATCCTTCATTGTTAATTACCGTGGTGCTGATCACGTTTTGACAGGTGCTTCGAGCCATAATGCTGCTGTTGAAAAACAATTCAGATACCCGACAGAATACGGTGGCCAAAAGCCCCCAACAGCCCAATGGACAGTAACTGGTGCAGGTGCCGCTCTGGTTTCCGCAAAATCAGCTGGTTCGAATTTGCCGGTTACCACTTCTGCTACAATTGGTAAAGTAATCGACATGGGTCTGACAGATCCTTTTAATATGGGAGGAGCTATGGCGCCTGCAGCAGCAGATACCATTACTGCACACTTCAAAGACATGCAGCTGGATCCATCACATTACGATTTGATTGTCACAGGGGATCTTGGGAGAATAGGGCAGGAAACTGCTTATGAACTGCTCATAAATAATGGATTGAAAATTGATAGAGAGAAATTTAAAGATTGCGGATTAATGATTTATAAAGATGATCAGCCTGTCCAGTCTGGAGGAAGCGGCGCAGGGTGCTCGGCTGCTGTCTTGTATGGACACCTTTTGAATCAAATGAAGCAAGGGACTTATAGAAGAATCCTTGTTGTCGCGACGGGCGCCTTATTATCGCCATTGACATTCCAGCAGAGTGAAAGCATCCCCTGTATTGCACATGCAGTTTCAATTGAAATGACTTAAAGAGGATGTTTAAAGGAGGAATATTTGCATGCTGCCTATGTTTTTTTGGGCTTTTGTAATTGGAGGCCTATTTTGCGTATTTGGACAAATATTATTTGATATTTTTAAGTTAACACCTGGCCATACATTAAGCCTTTTGGTTGTAATTGGAGCTGTTCTTGATGGAGTTGGGCTGTATGAACCGCTAGCGGACTTTGCGGGGGCAGGAGCGACAATCCCTATAACAAGCTTTGGCAATTCCCTCGTCCATGGAGCCCTTCAGGAAGCTGATCAGCACGGGCTAGTCGGCGTATTGACCGGAATGTTCGAAGTAACCAGCTCCGGTATTTCAGCTGCGATAATCTTCGGCTTTATCGGTGCACTAATTTTCAAGCCAAAAGGGTAAATGAGATGGTAAATACACTAGTATTTCCTTCAAGTTATTAAAAAACAAGCCTTTTATTTCAATCTGACTGAATAAACCAAGCCTCCCTTGGGAGCTTGCCCATTCACCATGCTATATTTTCACATATGTTGCAGGGAGAAATCCAAGTGAGGTGAGAGGCATGGGCTATGGCTATGGAGGCTGCGGATATGGCGGGGGCTATGGGAATACGTTTGTTCTAATCGTTGTCCTATTCATATTACTCATTATCGTCGGAGCAAGTTTCTACAATTAGATTTCACAAAGGCTGACTCAGAACCAGCAGCAGGTTTTGTGTTGGCTTTTTTGCGTATCAAGTACATAAATTTTTAATACATTTCACGTTTTTCGCCCACCTTCATAAGATATAAAGGAGTAAATGAAGGAGCGTGATTGATCAGCATGGATAACAACTTTTTTAAAAACCTTGAAAAGAAAACAGGCGTAAATATGAAGGATGTACTTGAACTGGCCGGCTCATTGCAGAATGCAAATTTTAAAGATGAAAAAACAGTACGAAATGTAATCAAGAGAGTTTCGCAAATTGCAAATAAACCCGTTTCCAAGGATATGGAAGATAAAATTGTGAAATCAATTGTTGCTGATGGAAAGCAGCTTGACTTTAACACAATTTCCCAGATGATGAATAAAAAATAACAGAAGGGCCTGGCCAGGTTGCAGCCAGGTCTTCTGTTTATTTTCCGTCTTTGTTCCTGCCGCTTCTTGTGATGGGGGCAATGAACCTTGAGGCATATGCCTTCCGTCCCCGCCTTTTTTCCGGCACAGAAATGTATAAGTCCTTCCTTGCCCTTGTAACGGCAACGTACATTAACCTTCGTTCTTCCTCTAGCGGTGCAGACTCACCTGAACGGTAAGCTTCCAGTGCATGATCATGCGGGAGGTTTCCTTCAACTGCACCTGAAACATATACCACATTATATTCAAGGCCTTTTGCACGGTGGATAGTGCTTAAAGTAATGGCATTATCATTATTCCTGCTGAGGCGCTTGATTTCTTTGTTCATGGCTCTCATATGTTCAGTATGCTCCAGAAATTCATGAAGAGATTCAAAGTTGCGCGCAGCGACCTTTAAATCTTTTATATCATCAGAGCCTTTATCCATTTTATTGCCTTCATTGCCGCGTTTTTTTAAAAAGTCCTGGAAGCCCAGCTCTTTTTCAACAGTTTCAAATGCAGTGATGGGACTAAGTCCGGAGATTGATCTGGTAACAGAGATCACTTTTTTTAACTTGCTTTCCTGAAAAGCAAATCCTGTTTTTATAAACTTTAGACACTCCAGCATTGAGCAATCCTGCAAGATGCTTTCTGCCTTAATATCCTGAAGGACTGATTGTTTAACAAATAGAGACGGGAGCATATCTTTCAAAGCATTCTGGTCATCTTCATTTAATGATAACTTTAGAAAAGCAAGCATGCTTCTAACAATAAACCGATCATAAAATGATTCGGCATCCTGATCCAATTTAAACGGAAGGCTGGAATTGGCCAGCCTTTCAAAAATGGCCCTGCTGCCAGTATGAGTGCGGAATAATACTGCAAAATCCCGCGGCTCATATCCTTCTTCAATTTTTTCCTGAATATCAGTCATGATCATCGTTGCTTCTTCTTCCTCATCAAAAGGAAAAAAGAGAAATGGGTGCTGCCCGCCAGAAAATTGGGCATTCATGCTTTTGGCACGTCTATGTTTATTTAGAGAAATGATTTGGTTTGCTGCTGATACGATCTCGTGAGCAGAGCGGTAATTCTGATTCAATGTTATAACCTTAGCACCAGGGAAATCTTTCTCGAAATCTAAAAGATATTGGGGATCGCTTCCTCTGAAAGCATAAATAGATTGATCATCGTCACCCACTGCACAGACGTTTTTTGTTTTATCGGACAGCATTTTCATAAGCTCATATTGAACATTATTAATATCCTGGAACTCATCGATCAGGAAATAATGAAAGCGATTTTGATATTGTTCAAGAATTTCAGGCTTTTCATGAAAAAGAGCATGGCAGCCTGTCAGCATGTCATCAAAATCAAATAATTCTCTTCTTAATTTTGTTTGTTCATACCTTTGATAAAGTATCGCGGTCTGTTCCTCCCAATCATTCTTTGGATGAACCTTCCCAGGACCAATAAGAGAGTTTTTCCAATAGCTAATTTGCTGGAGGGCAAGGTCAAAGGCAAATTCCTTTTCATCGAGCTTTAAGTCTTTGCTGGATTCCTTAATGATCTGTTCCCGCTGCCACTCTTTATTAAGGAGCTTGACGGAAGACCATTTTCCCGGATTGTGGAAAGAGAGAATCCGGTAAAATAAGCTGTGAAAAGTCCCTGAAACGATTTGCCTGACTTTTTGTGAATCCATTCCGGGATATTGGATAAGGCGCTCCTTCATTTCAGCCGCAGCCTTAGCTGTAAAAGTAACGAGCATTATTGATTTAGGATCGATATTTTTTTCGCGAAGCATAAAAGCAGTCCTGGTTGTTAAAACTCGGGTCTTGCCGCTCCCTGCTCCTGCAAGAACGAGCAGAGGCCCATTAATATGTGAGACAGCCGCAGCCTGCTGTTCATCCAAAAAGACTCCTGCTTGTGAAAGGGACTTTAAGTATTCATCAGGGAAACTTTGATTGTGAGTGCTTTCCTGGATATAAGGGGGGATATTTTTTGCTGGCTGAGCTTTTTTAAAGGCTGATTCGATTTCTTTTACAGCAGCAGAAGCAATTGGCCTTGAAACAGGAATTTTAAAGCCGTTTCTTTCTATATATTCTTCAGTTTCAATCGTGGCTGATTCTTTTTTCGTCACTATATCCTTGCACATTCTGCTGCTTTGCTGAATATGATAAAAATGAGGCTCATCCATAATTCCTAAATACAAACGGACAGAAACTCCACAATCAGGGCAATACAGCTTTCCTTTTTTGCCTTCTTCATAAATATGCTGAAAACTTTCCCGATTCAATTGTTCCAGATTCACTGCTTTATTATGTAAAATTGCTGTCTTCATAAAAAATACCCCATTTTTATAAATTGCCGAGTTTAAATTATTAATCATCTTCCTTACAACAAGACAAATTTTATCATAACAAACCGGCAAAGGATTCTAAAGTGCTTTTCTGTTTAAAATTTTATGTAAACGGGTACATAAAAGTAAATATTGTTTCGTATACCTTTAATAATCACATACATAGAGAAAAGAGAGGGGAGCATTCATGGGCTACATTTTACCTGTAACTTCATATCAATATAGTCAGTATGCAGAAAGAGAGATTGACACAAAATATGATCCATTTCATTTCGTGCCAGTTGCCAAAATATCGGCACAATCCAATTCAAAAGATTTTCGTCATGAGCTTCCTCTTAATATTCAAAGAAGGCTAACCAAATTAAATTCTCAGCAGCGGGCTGACATCCAAACACGGAGCACCAGAAAGAAGGCAGAAGAAACATACGGCGAGCTGACGGGTAAAGGCCGCTATATTAGTGAATGCATATAGGAAAAGCGGAAGCGCATCCAAGGAAGCTTTCCCTTGGTGCTCACCCCCGACACCTCGAGGTGGTAGGCGGCCTCCTAAAAGCTGCCGCTTTTAAGAGTTGCGATGGTTAAGCTGCCGAAACCTTATTAGACAGTTATCTAAACTAAAGCAGTTTCTAACCAATAAAAAGAAGGAGAGGCTCAGTACGTTTGCACGTGCAAAGCCTCTCCTTTTTTCCACTCTGCATATAAGACATCTTTGACATTATTGGCGCCGCTGCTTTTAATTTCATGGATAAGGTTTGTTTCATCCCAATTGATGCTTTTGAGATTATCCCAAATCACTTCTCCGTCTAAAATTAAAGTTACTGGCAGCTCGATCTTATTTATAGGGAGTTTTAAATCCCCAATGGTTGGGGTTGAGTAAAGAGGTTTTTTTAATGCACTGACCGTTCCATCTGTTTCAAGAATGGCATATTCGCATTCCCTAATAGAAAAGACGTCCTTTGAACGGAGGAGGTGCTGAAGCTGATTAAGGTCAAGGTGGTTTTTCTTCAGTTCTTCATAGACGATTCTTCCTTTTTTTATAACAATAGAGGGCTCACCTTCAAGAAGCTTGCGTGCCCGTTTAAATTTCTGGGTAAGGATTTCTGTTGCGTAAATGAGAGTCCCCCATACAGCAACAGCAAAGAATATTTCGGGGATTCCAGTCTCCTGATCGTATAAGGCATTACCCACCAGCTCGCCTAACACGATGGCAGAGATAAAATCAAAAGGAGTAATCTGTGTGATCTGAGTTTTTCCCAGGAGTTTTGCCATAATAAATAAGAAAATATATCCTATCACAAGTACACTTATGATATGTAAATATTCCATTCAAACCACTCCTTAAAATGCTGTATCTGGAATAGTATTTGCAGATTGTCCCAAAATTATTGCATACAAAAAAGCTCCTGCCATCCTGGCAGAAGCTTGTCCGTTATATCTTTTTTTTCATTGTACGGTGGGGAATCCCGGCATCCATGAATACTTCCGAGATTACCTGATAGCCCAGCTTTTCATAAAAAGGGATAGCCTGCGTCTGGGCATTTAATTTTAAGGCAGGCAAGCCTTGTTTCTTAGCATGCTCTTCAATTTTATCCATTATTGCCTTTCCTGAGCCGCTCTGACGGTTCTCCTTCAGAACGCATATTCTTTCCACTTTGCCATTGCCGTCAACTGTACGAAATCTTCCGGCACCTGCAGGCATGCCATTATTATATAGTACAAAATGGACTGCTTCGTCTTCGAACTGATCGATTTCCTCTTCCTCGGGAACATTTTGCTCGTTGATAAAAACTTGTTTCCTTACTGAGAAGGCATCATGCAATTCTTGTTCAGATGAGACTACTTTTACTTCCACTTTTCACTATTCCTTTCCTAGCCTGAATGTTTCATAAACGGTCCATGAACCGTTTTCCAGCTGATATAAAAGATGAAAACGATCCACAACCTCTTCGTGATTAACAGGCTGCATTCTTAAGCTCCCATATACATCGGAATGTTCATCATTGGAGAGTTTTTGTCCGATGGTAATATGGGGAACAAAATTATATTCAGGTGTATCGCCGCTAATATGATCATTCAGTTCAATATGTAACTCTTCAAGCTGGGCTGAAGGCTCAATTTTAAAATAAATGACATTGTTGACAGGCTGGAAAGAGCTGATTTTTGTAGCATTAATATGAAATGGCTCGTGTTTATCAGCTATTCCATGAAGTGTTTCCGTCAGCTGTTTTATTTCTTCTTCAGATGCTTCAAAGCGCGATCTTAATGTTACATGCGGAGGAATTAAAGCATAATGCGGATCATACCGCTTTCTATAAGAATTGGCCAAATCCTGCAATTTTTTTGACGGGAAAATAACTATGCCGTAATTAGTGTTCATACAACAACCTCCATGTTCATTAATGTTTTTTATAACTGGCAGGCTAAAATGAAATGAAAAACACTTGGTTGGTCTATTATAGCAAATTTTCTAAATTCATTATATAATTATACCTTTTTTCATAATAAAAAACAGTATGTCAAGATAATCTTTTTATAGCGAATGAATAGGTCTTTTTACACAATTCTGAAGTTAAAACATAGACTTTAGCGCCCTTTTTAAATCAGGCTGCCAGTATGTCCATGTATGATCGCCATCGAATTCATCATAGAAGTAAGGGAATTGTTTCTGCTTAAACAAACTGGAAAGATCCCGATTTGGTGTAAGGAAATCTTTCTCTTCACCTCCTGTGGTTTTTACAGATGTCTCGCCTTTCCCGATAACGTGATAAATATTAAGAAGGTGGGCCTGCGTAAATTCCTGCACTGCCTCTGTAACGGAGGTGTCAACATAAGGTGATTGAAGAATTAACCTCCCAAAAGTATTAGGGTATTGCAGGGCTGCCATTAATGAAACAGTTGCCGCAAGTGAGTCTCCCATAAGGGCACGTCCCATTCCCATTTGATAAGTAGGAAATTCACGGTCAAGATATGGAACCAGTTCGTGTGCAAGGAAACGAATATAAGCATTATGCTGTTCACCGTCCGGATGATATTTCTTCCATCTGTCTTTGACGTTTTTATAAGGGACTCCAACAATGATAATATTTTCAATTTCTTTTTTGTTTAATAATTCATCCGCTATGCGTCCGACTCTTCCAAGCTGGAAGTAATCTTTACCATCCTGGGCTATAACAACTGTGTATTTATATAAAGGTGAAAAGGAAGCGGGCAAATAAATGAGCAGTTCAACCTCTTCGCCCAGTTCCTTGCTTTCGATTGCAATATCTTGTATTGAACCTCTAGGGTAATCCATCATTTTTGTTCCTCCGTTTAGTTCTAATGTGTTATGTAAGAGTTTACAATGAGATTTTATCATATATATATAGGAATTGCTTTTTACATGCATTCTCATGCATGAGGCATGCCGCTTTATTTTGGATAAAATTCACAGAGAGGGTGAATCAGCATTCAAAAAGACAATTAACGGCAAATTTTAAAAGTAGGGAAGGATCATTTGACAATTCAGATAAGGTTTATGTTAGTATATAATTGATAAAATCTAATCTTTATAAGGGGGAAATAGGATGAAAAAGAGAAGTATATTCCTAGCCACAGCTCTTCTGTTAGCGCTTTCTATGGTTCTTGCAGCATGCGGCGGCGGAAAAGATGAAGGCGGCGGCGATGGAGAAGGCGGCGCAGACAAGCCTAAATTCATGAGCATCGTAACTGGTGGAACAGGCGGTACATACTATCCGCTGGGCGGATCATTCGCTGAGATTATTTCTGATGCTACAGGCATTGATACAAATGCTGAAGTTTCAGGTGCATCTGCAGAGAACATGAACACACTGAAAGATGGCAATGCTGAGATTGCTTTCTCTCAAACAGATATTGCTTCATATGCACAAGAAGGAAAATTAATGTTTGAAGGTGCAGCTGTGGATAATGTGAGTGCGATCGGCACGCTTTATCCGGAAACGATTCAGATCGTTACTACTGCAAAATCTGGCATTAAATCTGTTGAAGACTTAAAAGGCAAAAAAGTTTCAATCGGAGCTCCTGGTTCAGGAACTGCTGCGAATGCAGAACAGATTCTTGAAGTGCACGGAATCAAATTGGATGACATTCAAAAGCAGGATCTTTCTTTTGATGAGTCAACTGCCGGAATCCAGGATGGCAATATTGATGCAGCATTCGTTACAGCTGGAACTCCTACAGGTGCTGTTGAAGGACTTTCTGCAACTGAAGATGTTGTGATCGTTCCGATTGAACAGGATAAAATCGATGCATTAATCGAAAAATATCCTTACTATGTACAAGATGAAGTGCCATCTGGAACATATAAGCTTGCAGAAGCTGTGCCAACAGTAGCAGTACAGGCAATGCTTGTTGTTTCAAATGACCTTTCAGAGGATGTAGTTTACGATGTTACGAAAGCAATCTTTGAGAATCTTGACAAAGTTACACATGCCAAAGGAAAAATGATTAAGGCTGAAAATGCTGTAAAGGGTACTGGCATTGAACTGCACCCTGGTGCTAAAAAGTACTTTGACGAAAAAGGCTTTAAAGCTGAATAATCTTTCAATAACATAATCCAATGATGAAATTTGGCCGGCTGTAAAACCTAATAAGGTTATTGCGCCGGTCAATTAATTTTAAAATGAAATGGCAATCAATTGTAAAAGCTGACAATATTTTTTAGGTGGAGGTTTCATGAAATTTAATAAGCCAGGGAACAAAAAAGCGGTCCTGGCACTCCTCGTAATCATTACCATCGCAATCATGTTCTTCATACCCATTAAGCAGGCAGTTGTTTTTGAGTATCAAAACAAAGGAAAGGTGATTGCTTATTTCCCGATTAAAGAGGACAGAACCTTTAAGATAAAGTATACACATTCCATCCACCTTACAGATGTTGTAGAAAGCTATACTATAACCGAGGATGGAAGTATTAAATTGTTCGAACTCATGTATGAGGATTTTGCCATCGGCATGCCTGAGAATGCTTCAGATGGAGAAACATTTGAACAAAAGGACGGCAAATATTATATTAAGAATATGAAAAGGGTTTTTCCTTCATTTGACTTAAGGCTGGGTAAGGTCAGAGCGAATCACAGATTGATTTTGCAGGGCGAAGAATATGTCCTTGCAGATTATATCGAACCTGGCACATGGGTACGGATAAAGGCAAAAAAAATAAACTTATTCGAGGTGTTGAAAGGAGTGAATATCCTTGGAAAATAAAGGAGAAACATTATCTCTTGAGGAACAGCAAAAATTGCTGGAAAAATACGATCCAGAGGCTGGTACAAGGAAATTAGGAGGAGTATTAGGCTGGATCGTCTTTTTTGGGCTTTTAGCATTTTCACTGTTCCATCTATATACAGGGGTTTTCGGAATGCTTACAGCCCAGCTGCAGCGTTCGATTCATTTAGGCTTTGCTTTAGCCCTAATATTTCTATTATTCCCTGCAAGGAAGAAAGATAGAGGCCGAAAGCATAGAGTTGCCTGGTACGATATCATTTTAGCTATACTGGGTATTGCTGTCGGAGCTTATTGGCCTCTATTTATTGATGAAATTGTCATGAGAGCTGGCCGTCTGACCGAGATTGATTTTTATGTAGGATTAATTGCAGTACTTCTGGTTCTGGAAGCGACAAGGCGCGCAGTTGGACTTCCAATTACCATTATTGCCGTCATTTTTCTTGCCTATGCTATGTTCGGGCCGTATATGCCGGCATTTTTAGCGCACCGCGGTCTTGATTTAGAAAGATTGGTGCAGACCATGTTCTTTACGACAGAGGGGATCCTGGGTACCCCCTTAGGCGTATCTGCCACCTTTATATTTTTATTCTTATTATTTGGTTCATTCCTTGTAAAAACGGGTGTAGGTCAATATTTTAATGATTTGGCTGTGTCCATCGCCGGAAAGAGAACTGGCGGACCGGCGAAAGTGGCCATTTTCTCAAGTGCTCTCCAGGGGACTATCAGCGGAAGTTCCGTAGCTAACGTAGTAACCTCTGGATCTTTCACCATTCCAATGATGAAAAAGCTTGGGTACAAGAAAGAGTTCGCTGGCGCAGTTGAAGCGACTGCATCAACCGGCGGCCAGATTATGCCTCCAATCATGGGTGCTGCTGCATTCCTGATGGTTGAGTTTATTGGCGGCGGCATTACATACTGGGATATTGCAAAGGCAGCTGCTATTCCGGCACTTCTATATTTTGCCGGGGTCTGGATCATGACTCACTTCGAAGCAAAACGTGTAGGTCTCAGAGGGCTGAAAGATGAAGAGATGCCTAACCGTAAAGAAGTATTGAAAAAGATTTATCTGCTGCTGCCTATTTTGGCAGTTATCATCCTGCTAATGAGCGGAATGAGTGTAATACGTGCTGCTCTTTGGTCAATTGTAATTACGGTTGCAGTAAGTATGATAAGCAAGGAAACGCGCATTGGATTCAGAGATGCTATCGATGCCTTGGTTGATGGTGCGCGCACCGCTTTGGGCGTTGCTGCAGCAACAGCTGCGGCAGGTATAATTGTTGGAGTTGTTGTAAAGACAGGTCTTGGATTAAAGATGGCGAATGGTCTTCTTGATCTTTCAGGCGGTCTGTTGATTCCGACTCTAATGCTGACAATGGTTGCAGCGATAATCCTGGGAATGGGTTCACCAACAACTGCAAACTATGTTATTACATCAACAATAGCCGCCCCTGCGATCATCTTGCTGGGTGTACCTGATTTATCTGCTCACTTATTTGTTTTCTACTTCGGTATTGTGGCAGATGTCACACCGCCAGTTGCTCTTGCAGCGTTTGCGGCGGCGGGCGTATCCGGTGGAGATCCGATAAAGACAGGAGTAACAGCATCCAAGCTTGCTATCGGAGCTTTTATTATTCCATACATGTTTGTCCTTTCACCTGAGTTATTGATGATTGATACAACCTGGTATTACTTAATCTGGGTAGTATTCACCGCCTTGGCAGGTATGATGGCAATTGGGGCTGGCGTAATTGGCTTCTGGCTGCGTAAATTAAATATTATTGAAAGGCTGCTGGGAATTGCAGGCGGACTAATGCTAATATATCCTGAAGGGGTAACTGACATTGTTGGATTAGTTATTTTTATCCTGTTGATAGCACTGCAGGTTTTCATTAAAAAAGACGATCAGGCAAAGCCTCAAACAGCTTAATAAATGTAGAAGGAAGGATGCTCACATGATGAGATCCTTCCTTTTTTGCTTCTGCATCCTTAGACTTTCAGGCCCCCTGATCGCTATGGCCGATTGAAAGGGTTGTATTAACATATTCTTCTTCGCTGCTGGTTAATAACACAGTGAATGTGCCTGTTTCTTCTCCTTCATATACTTCATAACGGAGGGGTTCTTTTAATAGTTCGCTTTTATACTCAATGATCTCACGCTGATTGTTATCTTCTTTAAATCTGTTAACTTCTTCAGCATCTTTTGGAATGCGTTTTTCGATAAAAGCAAGAACCTCTTCATTACTCATATCTTTTTCCATATTTTTAAATTGCATCTCAACTTTTATTGCACGATGCGTTTCAAACTCTTCCAGCATACTGTCTCCGTTGAAGCGGGCAATTTCATCATTATTTTATTTTCCTCATAAGCCTTTGTGAAAAGGTCCCGTATGTCTCCTAAACCAACCTCTTCAGTTATCTTTTTGTTATCTTCCGGAGCTTTCTCTGTTTCCTCCCGCTGTTCCTCCGTAGAAGGATTATTTTTGTCTTCATCCTCGACAATTTGCTCTTCACTCTGATTACAGCCTGCCAGTATAAGGATTGCTGAACACAAAGCAGCAATCAATGAGTTGCTTTTAATAAAATACTTCCTTTCTTCAGTTTAAATTATTTAAGGGCCAAATCCCGGTTAGAGAGTGTATACCCGGATGAAGACCAAATAATCGGAGAAGGAAAGGAGCATAGTAAAAAGCCGTACTCCCCAAGTGAAATACAGGCTTTGAATGAATAAAATGAAATATTTTGAAAGAAAGCTCCTTTTAGCTGATTTGGCGAGCTTTCTTTTCGGGCAAAATGGACATGATATGGTTCAAGTTGAAGATGCGCATTTGTTTTCTATATAAACAATAGGCTAAAATCGTGCTGCCTCGAAGTTCTTTGATTAATATTTTTCTTTGTGTAAATGAATTGCGTTTGGAGAGATAAATGATTTCCACAGGCTTTCTCTCTTCCATAGCTCGATAAAGAATTCCTTTCATATAGAAATCCCTCCTTACTTTTATTTACATTATATACGAACGTGCGTTCTTTTTCAAGCAAAATACGAAAATTTGTTCGCATAAAAAAAGACTTCACAAATGAAGTCATTTTAAATAATCTTTAACCCCTTGTTTTTCAAGTGATTAAGCAAAACAGTGCCGTATTGTATGGCATAGCCTAAAAAGACGGCTACGAACAATGTGCCTAATCCAACGGGACCGCCTAAGATAAGGCCAATGGCCAATGCTAGAAATTCATTAATTATACGTGCAGTCTTAATGCTGATATTGAGCCTTTTGGCAGTTGCGATCATTAATCCATCAATGGGGCCGCTGAATAATTGAGGACGGATATATATAGAGACCCCGAAGCCAAGTAATGAGACGCCTGTAATGAAGGCAAGGATCTGAAGGGATAAGTTTGTAACTGTGATGCCGCTAAAAACAAGCTCCATCCAAAAATCGATCCCCGCACTCGCTAAAATGGTTCCAATAAATGATTTAAACTGGGGCTTTTCCCAGGTCAGCAGAGCATTAAAAAATATAAGAGATGCTGTGACCAGAAATGACCATGTTCCAATTGTCAGACCGAACTTATTAAACAGGCCAACATAAACAGTGTCCCAGGCACCTGCACCAAGGTTGGATAAGATAATTAATGAGACACCGAGAGTGAGAATTAAATATCCTGCAATTATTTGAATGAGTGTTGTATGTTTAATCATGTTGCATCCTCCCCAATACATATTACCGTATTTAAATAAATTCTCAAGGGAAAGAAAAGGAAGAAAATTATTTAGTATTCCAAACAGTCCAGTATAGGAATAGCACATTTTTTAATCCTTAACATATAAAAACAGCTCCCATATATGGGAACTGCTTTAAAAATACTTAAACCTTAATATCGATTTTTGCACTTTTCTTCAATTCTTCTACATGCTTAACCAGCATATCCTGCTGTTTTTGCTGTTCAAGCTGTTGCTTGATCTGAGGTTTTACTTCCTCCAATTTAGGGGGCTCCTGTCCTTCAGCACCACCCTGGCTGGCATATTCATCATAGAATTTCTGAATTTCAGCATCTGTAACTTCTCCTGGTTTAATCTCGCCATTAATATATTTCGTATATTTAATATTGTTGGCAATTTCCTTCTCTAATGAGTCAGGGTTAAGGCCAGCCTGTTTCATTGCTGTTTCGAATTCCTTGTCGTCCTTGAATTGTCCTTTTGTTTCTTCCAGCTGCTTTTTGACTTCCTCATCAGAAGCTTTGTAGCCTTTTTTGTCGGCTTCCTGGAGAAGAAGTGTCTGGCCGACTAGACTGTCGAGTGTCTGCTCCTTGATTTTCTTTGCAGCATCTTTGGTAGTAGGGTCTTGTCCCATTTGCTGATACATCATTTGTGATGAAGTAAGCACACTGTTATACTCGCGGCCGAGAATTTTCTTTTCATTAACAATTGCAACAGTCTTTTCTTCATCAAGCTTTTGTTTGTCCATTTTCTTTTTCATTTCTTCCATTTGCTTTTGCTGGTCCTGCTGGTCGGTTTCAGCTGTTTTCGTTTCCTCTTTTTTATCTGCACTTTTGCTTTCATCATCAGCTCCACAAGCAGCTAAAACGGCAGATATTAATACTAGTAAAAAGGGATACATTAGTTTCTTCATTAAAATTTCTCCTTCCGTAACCCTGTGTGGTTTGATTCAGCTAACAAAAGAATCATATAGAGGGCATTATAAAGCATTAATTCTTAAAAAGATACCTTTAAGGCATAAATGCAGGATTTGTAATGGGAATGTAATCTCGTTTTAAACCTGATAACCTTATAGTTTATGGTTGAAATTAAGGTATTGACTTTTATGAAAGAAAGAAGTATATTTTATATTGTCCCCAATACAGGGAAATATCATAACGATTCCGTAGCTCAGCTGGGAGAGCGCTACCTTGACAGGGTAGAGGTCGCTGGTTCGAACCCAGTCGGAATCATACTTGAAGTGTCTGGCTGCAATAGCCAGGCACTTTTTTTGTTTACAGGGACTTTGTTTTTGAACTGGGAACTCCTTGCAATGTTTTAACGAAATTATGATAGGGAATCGATAAAATATAAAAATTCACAAAATAATTTTTATTAAAAATCTATGCTATAATTTCATTGTGAAATTACAAGAGTTAGGGGATATTTCTATGTTGAAAGATCTGTTTATCGGCCTTTCCCAAAATGAATTGCTGAATAGCGCTGCAAAGAAATATGGGTTGAAATTGGGAGCGCAGAGTGTAGTTGCGGGAACAAATTTAGATGAAGCAATTCAAAGCATCAAAGAGCTTAATGCTCATGGCATCTCTTGTACTGTCGATAACCTCGGGGAATTTGTATATAAAAAGGAAGAGGCGGCAGAAGCGAAGAAACAAATAATTGAAGTGATAGAGGCCATTCATGAAAATCAGGTGGATGCACATATATCTTTAAAGCCTTCCCAATTAGGCCTGGATATCGACTACTCTTTCTGTCTTGAAAATGTTAGGGAGATAGTAGAGAGAGCAAGCAATTATGGTATTTTTGTGAATATGGATATGGAAGACTCTAAGCGTTTGCAGCCTTCCTTTGATTTACTGGATGAATTATCTAAAGAATATAATAACATAGGTACAGTTATACAAGCCTATTTCCTGGATGCTGAAGAAGATTTAATGAAATATAAAGATTTCCGCTTGCGAATTGTAAAAGGGGCTTATAAGGAGCCTGAAGAAATTGCTTATCAGGAAAAAAGTGACATCGATGCTAACTTTATAAAATTAATAGAATGGCATTTGCTGAATGGCAAATTTACATCTATTGCAACACATGACCATAAAGTAATTAATCATGTAAAAGATTTTGTAAGGGCTAACAATATCCCTAAAGAGAAATTTGAATTTCAAATGCTTTATGGCTTCCGCAAGGATATGCAGCTGAAGCTTGCTGGTGAAGGCTATAATTTCTGTACGTATGTACCATTTGGAAATGACTGGTACGGCTACTTCATGAGGCGCCTGGCTGAAAGGCCGCAGAATTTAAATCTTGTTGCCAAGCAGGTATTTAATAAGAAAACCAATACTGTGATTGGTGTGGCTGCAGGAGCTTTCCTATTAGGAAGATTGACAAAGAAGCGGAAAAAATAATACTGCGAAAGCCTCCCTGTTTTACTTAAGCAGGGAGGCTTTTTTGTCTTGAACGGGTACGGTATACCGGCTATTAGACTTGTGATAGAGGAAATGAAAGAGATGTATGCTTGTGATGAAATCTGCCTATTAGTCATCAAGGAGAATGAGCCGGCTATTCGTGTTTATACGAAAGTTGGTTTTGAACCAACAGGAGATCTTTCAGGCCTTCCATCCTGAACCCATCTATAAGCTAAAAGTGTAAAAAAAGTCCCTTACAGTATTGTCAGGGACTTTTGCCTATATTTCAATTTCAGCGCCATAATGATCTGAAATGATTGGTTTGTGTGTGCCGTTAAAAATAACCCGTGAATATTTCGGCTGGATAGGCTGAGCCGAAAGAATTAAATCAATCCGCATATCATGTTTAATGTCCTCCCAGCCGAAAATCTTTCCTTTAACAGTAACACCCGAATCCTACCTGGAAGCTAATTCATAAGTGTAGTAGAGCCCATTGCCTGTCAGAAAGTCATAACCTTCATTGCGGACACGAGCGAAGCTGTTGAAATCTCTCATTAAAATGGCGGATTCATCCTTTGCGGCTTGTGAAAGAAGAGATTCAACCTGGAATTTATAGGACTCTTCTTCATCGTGCCACCAGCCGAGATGACAAGTATAGAAGGAGATGGGCCTATCTTGATGAACTAATTTAATACCAACTATTTTTCGTGTCTTCCAGTGTTTTTGGTCTCGGTTATTTGTAATGAAAAATGAATGATCTTCATTTATTTCATGCCTGGTCATGATTGCAGGCCCTCTTCATATATATCATAGCTGATATGTGAGAACTCCCATTTATATACGTAATCTTCAAAACCTAATTTCTCAATTCTTAAATTAACAACAGTGCATAATTCTGTATCTCCTGCCGCCAAAAAGTTATTCAGGTCATCAATCCATGCAAGCCATTGCGGTTCTTGTCCAGCCGCTGTTGAAACTGCATTAGAGCCTGTCAGGATTTTCTAGGTTCCGACAGGCTAAATGTTTAATTGGGACAGTCAGCATATGATGCAATCCAAATGGAAGAAGCAATCGTTCCAGTGTGCCAAAAAATGGGGAAATAACTGGTAGCAAACAATTGACCGCAATCTTTTAATAACCCTTAAATAAATGGCCAAACAATTGATAAGATTAAGGCTGCTCCAACCTAGCCGCCAATTACAGTGAAGGGCACAAAGCCCTTTCCATTTGAAAAAGGAAAGATGCAACCGTTTAGTGTGAAGTGTTTTTTTTAGAACTTTTATGGATATCGAAGTAATTTCCCTTGATAATATTTTTCCAAATCATCCATCTAAAAAGAAATACCTTAGAGTTTAATGCATAAAAATAAATAAATATTATTAAAAATACATTTTCCTCTTGCTAAAGAAGTATTTCATCCTTTAAAATTCTCTTAAAGAAGGAATCCCTTCACGTAAAAGGATAGATTTCTAGATGAATATAGATAAAAATAATTTTGAATAGTGGAAATTCTTCTTGTTAGAGAAGCATTTCATGCTTTATAATTTGCATAAGAAGTTTTTCCTTCACTATTCATGAGGAGCCGGCATGGATAAGAAAACAATGAGCCAGATGATTAAAGAAAGCTATTCCTCACTCTCGCCAGGACAGCGGAAAGCTGCTGAATTTATAATGGAGCATGCTGATGAAGCTGTTCTATTAACAGCATTTCAAGTTGGGAGAAATGCAGGGGTCAGTGAGACAACGGTCATTCGACTTGCGTACGCACTTGGGTTCAGCGGTTATTCCCAAATGCAGGATCGAATAAGAAAAGAGTGGCTTGCTGGGAAACAGGTGGATTACTTTGAACATGACTCTTCCATAGAAAATACTGCGGAAGAGAACCTGTTTAGGAGAGTCATTGATCAGGAGAGGAAAATACTTCGGCAATTGCTTGATCAGATTGATGAAAGGGAAATTTGGAAAGCGATTGATGCATTAATCCGCTCAGACAGGGTTTATGTTGGGGGGTTTGGCAGCTCTTTTGCCGCAGCATACTGGTTTTATTACACGCTTAAACAAATTAGGGGAAATGTTTATATCTCAAGCCCTAACGGTTTTCTTCCTGAGGATGTGTGTGATTTAACAGATCAATCGGCCGTTGTCATTTTTTCTTTTCCTCGTTACCGGAAAGAAGCGTTAAAGCTTGCATCTTTTGCTGAAAGGCAAGATTCAAGGATTATTGCCATAACAGACCGCCAGCTGTCGCCAATCGGGCAGTTGGCAGAAGTTACGCTTACTACGGATGAGCTTATGGATTCTGGACATCATTCGGCAGCTTCCGTAATAAGTTTACTGGAGGTGCTGATTGCAGGTATCGATGAACGGGATCATGAAAGAGCTGCAAAAAGACAGCAGGAACTGGAAATCTTATATGCTGAACAAGAGCGGTTTTTTGAGTAAGTTTGAACAGCAGGGGAGTTAATACCAGAAATAAAGGGGGCAAAATGAATGAGCAGTTTATCAAAGAAGATGGTTCAGCAGGAGGGAAGGCCATCCTACACAACCGGGGATTATTTAAAATTTTTAATTCCTTCTCTGGTCGGGGTTTTACTATTTATGGTACCGATTCAAGGAGCTGATGGAATTACAATCCCAGTTGCTTATTTAGCAAATCAAATTAATGGATTACTGGGAGATTCCATACCTTCAATTACTGTTTTTATCATGGCGCTTTCAGTAATTGGCTCACTGATAGCAGTAATTTTTAAACCGGGCTTTATCTTGGACAGCCCATATCTGAACAAATTACTGAATGTGAGCAAGTTTTGGGTGGCAGCCCGTTTACTTGGAACAGTTTTTGCTATTATTACATTATTTGAGTTCGGTCTGGAACCGATATATTCAGAGAATACGGGTGCGCTCTTAATCTATGATTTAATTCCAATACTATTTACTACATTTCTCCTGGCAGGTTTATTGCTGCCGCTTCTATTAAATTTCGGTCTCCTCGAATTTTTTGGTGCATTATTGATTAAAGTTATGAGGCCAGTTTTTAAACTGCCCGGGCGTTCTTCGCTTGATTGTCTGGCATCGTGGGTAGGTGACGGGACAATTGGAGTCCTGTTAACGACAAAACAATACGAAGAAGGCTATTATACAAAGCGGGAGGCAGCAGTGGTGGCAACAACCTTCTCAGTTGTTTCCATTACTTTTACGATTGTAATTATTCAATATTTAAACTTAGAGCAATATTTCATTCATTACTATTTAACGATTATCCTGGCTGGTTTGGTGGCAGCTATAGTAATGCCTCGAATACCGCCTTTATCAAGGAAAGCGGATACGGCATATGAAGGGACAGAGCTTAAGGCGGAAACAAATATCCCTTCACATACTACATCTGTTAAATGGGGATTCAATAATGCTATTAAGAAAGCGCGTACAAATAATAGTGCAGCCGCTGTTGTAAAAGAAGGTGTTGAAAATGTTTTGGACATGTGGATGGGTGTTCTGCCAATTGTTATGGCGATTGGAACGGTTGCCCTGGTAATAGCTGAATTTACACCTGCTTTTACTATTCTTGGCAAGCCGTTTGAACCAATCCTCGCCCTGATGCAAATTCCGGAGGCGGCAGAAGCAGCTCAGACAATGGTGGTGGGATTTGCAGATATGTTCCTGCCAGCTGTCATCGGCAGCGGCATTGAAAGTGAAATGACAAGATTTATTATTGCCTGTGTCTCCGTAACACAGCTGGTATACATGTCTGAAATGGGCGGCCTGCTATTAGGTTCAAATCTGCCTGTCAGCATTAAGGATTTAATTCTAATTTTCCTTCTGCGCACTATGATAACACTGCCAATAGTAGCAGCTGTGGCTCATATTATTTTTTAAAACTTTATTGCATTCATAAAAAAGGCAGCATAGAGGCCGGAAAGTCTTTGGATATTCATGGAAAGGGGAAGGTTATGAAGCAAGAAGCATTAACATCACTGGCAATTAAAAACCTTCACACAGTTAAGGACCTTGAAGCTGTATACGAACTTGAAACCCGCATATGGAGTGTGGAAGAAGCTGTGCCGGTTAATCATACGGTGGCAACGGTTAAAAATGGCGGGTTTGTCTTGGGAGCTTTCCTGGAAGAGGAACTGATCGGCTTTCAATACAGCTTTCCTGGCTTTGACGGCACAAGGATATATCTTTGCTCTCACAGCCTTGGGGTTCAAGCGGAGTACCGGGCGTTCGGGATTGGAGAAAAGCTGAAAAATGCTCAAAAAAAGACAGCGCTTGAGAAAGGCTATGATCTGATTTCGTGGACATATGACCCGCTTGAGACGGTTAATGCTAATCTCAATCTGCATAAACTCGGAGCGGTATGCACTCAATATATCGAAAATGCTTATGGTGAAATGTCAGACCATATGAATGCAGGCATACCATCTGACCGATTTGTAGTGGAGTGGCGAATTAAAGGGGAATGTCCTGAACGTCAATGGTCTGAAGAGGTTCTGCCGAAGGCATTGGAAACAGGTATGTCGGATGGCTTTTATTTTCCTGAAAATACACAGTTGTTTCATGAAAATGAAAAAATTCTTATCCCGGTTCCAGGGGATTTTCAGGATATTAAAAAGCGGGATTTTGAATTGGCTTTGAAATGGAGAGAGAGCACGAAAGAAGTATTCATTCATTATCTCAGCAAAGGCTGGATTGTAACGGATTTGATAAGGGACATAACGGCGGAAAACCAATACTTATATCTCTTGGAAAAAGAAAAGGGATACTGCTAGGAGACTGGGAATATGGACATTAAAAGCGTCGTTTTAAGGCACGTCAAAATGGAGCTGCTGAATCCATTTACAACAAGTGTCGGAACGGAAGTGGATAAGGACTTTATTCTGGTAGAAGTAAAGTCAAAAAGCGGAGAGTCAGGCTGGGCTGAATCGGTTTCCATTATGGAGCCTATTTACAATGAAGAAACAGTTAAAACAAATTGGCATATAATGAGTGATCATTTAATACCGATCCTTTTTGCATCAGAAATTCGGCACCCTGATGATGTTTCAGAGGCATTCAGGCCTATCAGGGGAAACTTTAATGCTAAAGCAGCGCTGGAGGGTGCTGTCTGGGACCTTTATGCCCGGGAGAAGGGGATATCTCTCGCAAAAGCTTTAGGTGGAGTAAAGGAAAAAATAGAAGTGGGCGTAAGTGTGGGCATACAGGAGTCAGAAGTAAAGATGCTCAAGCAAATTGAAGGTTATGTAAATGAAGGCTATCGGCGGATTAAGGTGAAAATCAAGCCCGGCTGGGATGTGCACATTTTAAAATCCATCCGTGCCCAATTTCCTGAAATACAGCTTATGGCTGATGCCAATTGTGCCTATACACTTAATGATATTGATCATCTACAAAGGATGGAGGAGTTTAATCTAATGATGATTGAACAGCCTTTAGATCATGATGATATTATCGACCATGCCAAACTTCAAAGTCATCTTAAAACGCCAATTTGCCTTGACGAAAGTATACATACCTTTGAGGATGCAAGAAAAGCGATTGAGCTTGGAAGCTGCAGAATCATAAATCTTAAAATCGGCCGTGTTGGAGGACTGACAGAGTCCAAAAGAATTCACGACCTTTGCGAAGATCATGATATTCCGATGTGGTGTGGCGGAATGCTTGAAGCTGGAATAGGCCGTGCGCACAATATTGCCATTACTTCACTGTCCAATTTCACGCTTCCTGGAGATACGGCCCCATCATCCCACTACTGGAAGGAAGATATCATCCGTCCTGAAGTCATTATGGAAGATGGATTTATATTTGTGCCTCAAAGGCCTGGAATAGGGTATGAACCTAATCGTTCTAAAATGGAGGATGTCACCCTTTATAGCCGTACTTATTCAAAATAATGACATGCATAGCTGCGCCAGGGGGAACTCTGGCGGTTTTTTTATGTTGAAAATTGCATTAGGGCCCGCTTTAATTTGTGATTCATATCACCGAAAGATATTCCGCCTTTTGATAAACTGAATGAAAAATTCTAAATATTGAAATATAAGGGGTGTGGAGTTTGAAGGTAAAACGGCTGGCATTTTTAACAATTGTCATTACCTATTTTCTAATTGTATTCGGAGGGTATGTGGCATCTTCGGAGTCGGGCATGGGATGCGGGCCGGAATGGCCTTTATGCAATGGTAAGGTAATCCCGATATTAGAAGGGGATACCTTAATTGAGTTTGCTCACAGGGTCATCGGTGCAGTACTTGGAATAATGACGGCGGTGTTGTATTTTAGTATTCAAAAGTCAAATCCGGTGCGAGAACTTGATATAGTTTCGAAGGTGCTGATGCTGCTTTTACTAATTCAAATTTTACTGGGGGCTGCTGTCGTTTGGCTGGATTTGCCTGCTGTAGTTGTCTCTGTTCACCTGATGGTGGCAATGCTTTTCCTGGCTGCGCTAATCTGGATCTGGCGCAATGCTGGTGAACAGCGATCACTTGCTGTATTCAGAAAACAAAAGAGTTTCCAAAAAAATTTTAATGGATTGCTGATTGTGACTCTTCTTACATTATTCCTTGGTGCGTATATTAAGCATCAATCATTAGGATTGTCCTGTGGATGGCTTGAATGTGCAAATGGTTTAATGCCTGTATCCATATCTGGGATGATCCAGACCGGACACAGGATTCTAGCTGGAGTTCTGGCATTCTACATACTTATTCTTACATATCTATCATTTAAAAATAAATGTGAGGCTGGGCTGCAGAATCGGCTTATGGCTGCCTCCTTGCTTGTTTTAACCCAAATCATTATTGGAGTTCTTACCATTATAAGTTACATTGAATTATCCTGGGCAGTTCTCCACCTTGCTTTTGGGACAGCGTTGTTTGCAATTGTTTTTGAGGCAAGAGTATTTGTGTCACAATCAGGAGGGGTAAACAGTACATGGAAAATAACCCGTAATCAGAAGTATTTTGTAAATTCAGAATGAATAATAACCACCCAAAAAAAGGCAGTCAAGTGACGTGCCTTTTTTTGGGTGTGACGGTTTATTTTTGCAGATCTTTTTTTGTTATTTCGCTTCTGATATTTGCCTCTCTTGAAAACTCCGTATCCTGTTTTTGGTTTTTAGGATATTTGTTTTTTCTTTCGCGGTTATCATTTTTGTTGGTCATAGGTATGCCTCCGTTGGTAATTCAGCTTTTGAGTGAAAGTATTTTATTAATAACCGGCCCATGGGCAGGGCCGGTTAAGTCCAGCAAAAAACATCCTCTACTGATTTTGCTGGTTTTTAAGCTGCTGTTCTGCCATTGCGACAAGGCGCTTTGTCATCTCCCCGCCGACAGAACCGTTTGCTCGTGCGGTCGTATCAGCACCAAGCTGAACTCCAAACTCATTGGCGATCTCCTGTTTCATTTGATCCAATACATTTTCTGCACCGGGTACCAAAAGTTTGTTTCTTGCCATGATACAACACTCCCGACGATTATTTGAGCAAATTAATGCTCGTTTTTAACTTAACCGATTAATGAAAGACAGATGCAACTATAAAATTTCCAATCATTTTAATCTAATAGTAAGATTAATGTTAGATAATATAACATAAAAATTATAAATTTTCTAAAAAAAAGATTGACTTATGTAAAATTTAGAGTAAAATAAGGATTAAATTTCAAGATGTTAGATAATATAACATCATTTTTGTATTAATTATTACATTGTAAACAATAATAGGGAGGAATGACAATTGGATGCCACATTTTTAATGAACAGCCTGTGGGTTATGCTGGGAGCAATTTTAGTCATTTTTATGCTTGGCGGTTTTATTATGCTGGAAGCCGGTTCTACCCGGATGAAAAATGCGGGGCATATTGCAGGAAAAACGATCTTTACCTTTGGTTTATCATCATTAGTGTTTTGGGCAGTGGGCTTTGGCTTCATATTTGGCGATAATGCAAATATCCTGGTCGGGCTTACAAATTTCTTTTACTCAGGTGCTGAACTTGAGGGAATGGGCTTATCATCTTCGGTATTCTTCGTATTCCAGCTGGCATTTGCCGGTATTGCCATCACGATTGCACTAGGCGGATTTGCTGAACGTGCAAAACTATCCGTTTACCTCATTTTCACCGTATTATTTTCCGCAATTGTTTATCCTGTGGTTGCACATTGGATTTGGGGAGGGGGCTGGCTTGCAGAACACGGCAAGCAGGACTTTGCCGGGTCAACGGTTGTTCACTTAACAGGTGCTATGGCAGCCTTGGCCGCTACTATTTTACTTAAGCCCCGAATTGGAAAGTTCAACAAGGACGGTTCGGCTAACAATATCTATGGCCATAACCAAGTATATACAGCCCTGGGTGTGCTGATCCTGTGGGTTGGCTGGTTCGGTTTTAACGCTGGCAGTACATTGACTGTGGAAGATGGGTTCTTTGGATTTGTAGCTCTTAATACAAATCTTGCTGCAGGAGCAGGCGCCGTATCAGCATTGATTATTTCCTGGGTAGTTATGGGGAAATCCGATGTGCCGACAATGCTCAATGGTGCTCTTGCAGGCCTTGTCGCTATTACAGCTTCCTGTGCATTTGTGGATACATGGGCGGCTGTTGTCATAGGGTTTGTAGCAGGGATCCTTGTTTTCTACAGTGTGCGTTTCTTTGAAAAGAGGAAAATTGATGATCCCATCTTTGCACTATCTGTCCACGGTGCAGCTGGGGTTTGGGGGACATTATCCACTGGATTCTTTGCAACACCTGAATTGGCATCAGTCGGAAAGCCTGGATTGTTTTATGGGGGCGGTTTTGAACAGCTGGGGGTTCAGTTCATGGGTGTAGCTGTATCCGGTCTTTATGCTTTTGCTGTATCCTTCATTATTTTGGCTGCTGCCAAGAAAGTATTGGGAGGACTTCGGGTAACAGAAGAAGAAGAAATTATGGGATTAGATTTAAGTGAACATGGAAGCTACGGATATCCGGAAGTCTTCATGGCTGAGGAAAACAAAAGTTTAAGCTCATAAGCAAGAATCGAGCTTTCTTTTAAAGGAAGTGCCTGAATGGAATCATCATTTAATTCTTATCAAACCCTAAAAAAGTGGAAAGAGGAACAGATAATAAAATATCGCTATGATGCCAGTGCTCTGAATGAATTTCACGACCTTATCATGAAAGATGTTATTAGCATAGCTTTGGAGCGATTGAAAATAGAAAGATCACCTTCATGGAAGTTTGCCTGGTTTACGATGGGGAGCGGCGGGCGAAAGGAACAGGGCTTTCTGAGTGACCAGGACCATGGATTGGTGTTTGAACCGGAAGAGGATGAAGCAGAAGCGTATTTTTTGCAGCTGGGGGAGGAAATTTCAAAAGGTTTGCATGCAGCTGGATATCCCTATTGCGAAGGGAATGTGATGAGTTCAAATCCGCTGTGGTGCAAGTCCATATCTAAATGGAAAAGACAGATCCAAGCATGGATGCAGGAGGAGAGTCTGCAGACGATAAGAAATCTCCACATTTTCTATGACAGCAGAGTGCTTGCAGGCGAGGAGGGATATATAGGTGAATTGAAGTCCATTATCCACATGAACATTCAAAAAAGACCTCATTTGCTGACCAGGATGATGGAGACCAGTATGCATATAAAAAAATCAGTTGGTCCATTCGGCCAGCTTCTGACAGAGGAAAAGGGGAGCCATCAAGGAGAGTTGGATCTAAAATATGCCGCATTTATACCATATGTAAATGCGGTTAGAATTCTTGCTGTCAAAGAAGGGGTATTGGAGACTTCCACTATTGCCCGAATGAGCAAGCTCAAAGAAATGGATGGCTATGATGAGGAAATGGGTAAATATACAAGTAATTTTGCTGCTTTGTTAAAATGGAGACTTCAGTCTTACAGGCAAACAGATGCTTATGATGATACCCACTACATTCAGCTGAAATCCTTATCAAAATCTGAAAGAAATGAATTGAAAAATATTTTAAAGGATGGCAAAAAGCTTCATCAGTTTGTGATCAGGGCCATTGAAAAGGGTGCAGGTTGATGGGATTCCATCCTTTTGTTCAATTTGTCAGAGGTATTCAAGGTAAACTTCAAACGAATATTTTTGGTGGGATGAATGGTCAAAATCCGCAGCAAATGGCTTTTATAAGGCAAATGCAGAGGGAACTGGAGAATACCGATTCTATGGCTATTCCATTCGGAAATTTGAATGTGGCTGTCTTTGATATTGAAACAACTGGATTTTATCCGGATAAAGGGGATCAGATTATATCGATTGGTGCGGTTAAAATTATTAAAGGGAAAGTCAGTGAAGACAGTTTTTATTCACTTGTCCGTTTTGAAAAGCCACTTTCAAACGAAATTAAGGAGCTGACGGGTTTATCTGAAGCTGTTTTAGAAAAAGCTCCTCCACTCTCAGAAGTGTTGATTAGCTTCCTTGAATTTGTGAAGGATATGCCGCTTGTAGCCCATCATGCGAATCACGAAAAAAGCTTTATGCAGCACAGCTGCTGGAAGCTATTCCGTACGCCATTCAAGTATAGGATATTAGATACTTCTTTCCTTTACAGAATAGCTGATCCTAATAAATCATTCTGGAGATTAGAAGACCTTTGTGAATTTTATAGCATCCCTGTTAAAGACCGACATCATGCGCTGGGGGATGCAAAGCTTACAGCTCTCTTATGGTGCCGATTGATCGAGGAAGTTCATAAATTAGGATGCTCCAACTTAAAAGAGGTTTACGAACGTATAGCAAGGTTTAACTAAGAAGAAAATGGCCTAACACTGCCAAAGTTTGCGTGTAAATCAATAGATAAGTTAAAGCCCCAATCACTATGAGATTGGGGCAAATTTGTTATTCCTAAGGCTCACAGCAAAAAGCACAATGTTCTCCCTTAGAATTCCCCGTCAAAAGGAGTAAAAGGGATGTTAAGTCTATTCTCAACTGCTCTTAGCCTTTGGTTCAGCCGATTAAGCCTTCGTGTATGGCGGTCAACGGTCTGGTTCAGCATTTTAACCTGGTCAGCCAAATTTACCAGCTGCCTGTTCAGCCGTGTAATCTCTCTGGATTGGTCCTGATTTTGCCTTTCTAAAGCTGTAACCCTTCTTTCGAGCTGCTGTGGCTGTCTGTCAGAATCATATTGTTCGAACTGCTGAAATTCATATTCAGGGGTGAAGTGGGCTGCTGGCTGAGGAAGATAACCTTGATAATAGCCATATGGATACATTGGGCACTCTCCTTATATGCAAAAATCCTAAAACTCCTTATACTTTATGCATAAATGGGCGGAGAGACACGGCAAATGCCTATTTTAATTGCCTGCTGCTAATTTGTGATCGGTATCATCATAGAAGGGAGGGTCTTTAAACAGCCGCATCTGTTTTTACATGAAGGGGGGGACGCCTTTGCTGATTTCTGAAACAAGGGAAGTGAGTGATTGCATCTGCTGGTCATCGAGGTCAAAAGCAATTTTGATCTTATTTTCAAGATCAGCTGTTACTCTTCTCTTGCCTACCTCAACCAGAGCTATTAGAGAGAAGCTGCAGCTGACAACTCTTGCGAAATCACGCTGTGTCATGTTATAGCTTTTTCTGATTAGCTTAATAATTTCTTTGTTCATTCATATTCATCCTTTAAAAATTCTCCCTATTTTATCAGGGCAAGATTTTTTTAGTCTTATAGCTATTAAATTAGCATTGTGCTATAGGTTTGTCAAAGTAATTTAATTACAATGGAAAAGCAGGTTAATAGATTGGCTGCAGGTATAATTACTAAAATAAGGGGATAAAAAGGAGTTTGAAGGGAGCTTTGCGTGTTGAATATACTTTGGGATTTTGACGGCACTTTGTTTGATACATACCCAGCTTACACAGCGATTTTCAGGGAAGTAATGGGGGATGAAAAGATCTCGGAAGATGAGATTTTTTGGCAGTTAAAGGTTTCATTCAGCGATGCATTTGAACATTTCAGCTTAAATGATGAACAAATTAAAGCAATCAGGAAGATGGCGAGACAGCTCCAGCCCGAAGATTTAACGCCTTTTCCTGGGGTTGAGCATGTATTAAAGCAGGCTGATAAGAATGTTATTATGACTCATAAGGAAAGAGATGATGTTCTATCTATATTGAAGTTCCATAATTTAGATGGATACTTTACCGATATGGTAGCAGGAGATGACGGCTATCCCCGCAAGCCTCACACCGCTTCATATGAATTTCTGCATGAGAAGCATAAAGTGGATTTAGCAATTGGAGACAGGGAAATAGACATTCTGCCGGCAAAGGACCTTGGCATAAGGACTTGCCTCTTTCAGAATAATACTCCAGGAGCAGATTACTATTTGAGTCACTATAGGGATTTTAATAAGATAATAAAATAGAGCATTCATAGAAAATATGCTACTGGCTAATATGATGGAAGCATACAATAAAAGACGCCTGGCACGTTATTCGATGCCAGGCGTCTTGGTTTATAAATCAAGTGTTCTTGTAGAATTTTCCTTTATGTTCATCAGTGTTATTTTATCCGGGTTAATTTCAAGAACAATTAAATTGGAATCGTTTGGACCATCGAACCATGGTTCCATATTTTCATTCCATAGTTTTTCTTTTAAATCATCCGAATCATTAATAGAAGCAGTTCCTTCAATTTCTACATAGGAATCACCAAACCCTTCACCTTCATATCCTGCTAAGATATGAACGTTTGGGTTAGCTTTAATTTCATCTGCTTTATCTGTCTGAATGCTGGTGGGTGTAAACAAGGTAAGATTATCGTTAAAAAATGTCATGTAGCGCGAATATGGTTTGTTGTTTTTTACGGTAGAAAGGGTGCCTATTTTGCTGTTTTCCAATACATTCATGATTTCTTCCTTTAGGTTATTTTGACTCATACTATCCTGCCTTTCTTATGTCCTTGTTCCATCGTCATATTTATCGCCAAACAGCTTTTTCTTTTTTATCGTTTCAAAGTCAGCTTTGTACTTTTCCTCTGTAGAAGAGCTGCTCTTAATTTTTGAGCCGTTTTTTTCTTCTTCTTTTTCCTGTTTTAAGTCTTCCACTGGGATAGGATCTACATTCTTCTCACTTTCATACTTGTCAAATAAACTTTCTTTTTCGGTTTTATATTGTTCGGGGTTATCCATCTTTCCATCCTGAATGTTTTTGTCAGCCATTTTAGACATCCTCCTTAATTCCGCTGTTCTTCCTGAGGTTTTTCAGGCTCTCTTTGGGGCTCAATATCTTTGTTGTCTTCTTTCTTTTTTTCTTGTTCTATAGAATTATTTTTTTCTGACTTGTATTTATCTGCCATCGTAAAAAACCTCCTTTAACTGTTAGTATTCATTACCCGCTTCATGAAGAGTAAAACGTAACGGGACAGATATCCAGAGTGCGGGGCTAACCGAAAAGAAAGACAGACAACAACTGAAATCTGAAAAAAGGGGATTGAGCTGAAGGTTATCAGCCAATTAAAAAATGCACCTTCACTCTTGTGAATGAGGTGCATTTTTACAGTTAAGCCGCTGTTAAGCTGGTACTATTTTTGCCAAGCTGTCTATGTTTTATTATCTGGTAAACATACCACACTGCAATTGCAAGTGTAATGACTGAACCGATAATCATCGACAATTGATAATCCATCTGAAAGCCTTCGGGTGCATAGAAAATATACGTGGATACTACACCAGTCATAAACAATGCAGGCACACCGCAAATCCAGTGAAATTTCTTATTTTTCAAGAGATACATCGTGGCGGTCCAAAGCATGACTGCAGCTGTAACCTGATTTGTCCACCCAACATATCTCCATAAGAAAGAGTAATCGATTGTTGCAAGGTATAAAGTTGGAAGAGCCACTGGCAAAGTGGTGATGACAACCTTCCATCTTCCATCTATTTTCATAAAAGAGGACAGCGATTCAGCCAGCATCATTCTTGAAGAGCGGAGAGCTGTATCACCGGTTGTAATCGGGAGAATAATAACGCCAAAAATAGCAAGTATCCCACCGAATGTACCTAGGAGGCTGCTCGAGATTTCATTAACAACTCCAGCTGGGCCTCCAGCAGCTAAGGCTTCCTGCAGACCTCCTGTTCCCCCGAAAAAGGTCATGCCCGCTGCAGCCCAGATTAAAGCGATTATTCCTTCTCCAATCATTGCTCCATAGAATACCTTTCTTCCGTCGCTTTCCTTTTTCAGTGTGCGTGAGACAATCGGACTTTGTGTTGAATGAAATCCAGAAATGGCACCACAGGAAATGGTGACCATCAGTAAAGGCCAGATAGGAAGCTCTCCGGGATGATAGTTAGAAAGCGTTACATTCGGTATGGATTTTTCGCTGAAAAGCAATGCGACTGCAATGGATACAGCCATAAAAATTAAAATTGCTCCGAGAAAAGGATAAATTTTTCCGATAATCCGATTTACAGGCAATACAGCTGCCAGGATAAAGTAAGCAAAAATAATGAACAATGAAGCCATAAAACTTAATGGTGTTAAGCTGGAAATAAGCTGTGCGGGTCCAGCGGTAAATGCAGCGGCAACCAGTACCATTAAGAGAATAGAAAAAATATTAATGGCTGTTTTGGCCGGTTTTCCTAAATATCTGCCAACAATAGAGGGAAATTGCTCACCTTTATGCCTCAAAGAGAGCATCCCTGAAAAATAATCATGAACGGCACCGGCAAAAATGGAACCGGCCACTATCCAGATAAAAGCAACTGGTCCATATAAAGCCCCCATGATAGCACCGAAAATCGGCCCCAGTCCTGCAATATTCAATAATTGGATCAGGCTGCCTTTCCACCAGCTCATTGGAGCATAGTCCATTCCGTCATTTTCTGTGTATGCCGGTGTTGGGATACTGTCATTTATACCAAAGATTTTCTCTACTAATTTCGAATAAGTGGCATATCCTGCCACCAGCAAAACCATCGATCCTAAAAAAGTCACCATGTAATATGCCTCCTGTTGTAAATGAATTGTATGTAAAGTCTGAAACTTATGAATATGTGGAATATTGTACAAGCAAAATAGAAGGAAAAGCAAGTCTATTTCAGAAAAAAGATATTTTCCGATAATAAATAACGCTTACATTTTTCAGAGAGTAAAAAAAGAGAAGAAAAATAATGAAGGAACCCTCCTGCAAAAGAAACCATAAGCTACTATAAGTTCATTTGAAGGGGGGAAGACAATGATTATCCTTTCGAATAATCAAAATAAACCGGGGGCTTCCAGCTTTTTTGGTGTTCAGCGTGAAATTTATCTGGCCCTGGAGAGCAGTCCGGAGACTCATCAATATGATTCAATGCATGAACTGCTGTTTGATATCCTTCTAAGGGAGAATATCATCAAAGCAGCCAGACAGCTTTATGCGAGCCGGGTTGAATTTGCACCCTTTAACACATCACGTTTCAATCCGCGCATATGGAGAGGGACAAAATATGGATACCTGCTCGATCCATCCGTTTTACCGTCAGATGCGATTATGGATGTGTTTACGAACAGCTGGGAATATGCTTTTGAATGTACAACAGCCATTGTGCTGATTTTTTATAAAGCTGTCTTGGACTCCATCTCTGTCAGCCGCTTCAATACATTATTTCAGGGGCTTCTTGTATGGGACTGGAATTATGATTATGATCTATCGATTGTTACAAAAAGAGGCAGGAATTTCATACCAGGTGATGTCGTTTATTTTTATAATCCTGACTATGATCATCCAGTTTGGACAGGTGAGAATTCCGTTTATTTGGGAGGAGGCATGTTCTTTGGTCATGGGGTTGGCATGGAAAGTGAAGCAGGGATGATAAGAGCTCTTAATACGTTAAGAAAACCTGGTGCTACAAGAGATGCTTATCTTATTTCGCAGCACAGCCGGTTGAATGTGAAGTATTTATCCCAGTTTGCAAAGCGGCCATTGTCTATCGTTTAATACGGAAGTAAGCTGGCATTTCAATAGGGTGAATCGCTTATTTTCAGAAAGCCATTCACCCAAATTTATCCTCAATTCTAGTATATTAAGACGATTTTCCCGTTCCCCCGTTATTTGTGTCCTTTAGAGGGCATATTTCCTGTAAATGTGGGAAAACAAAAGATAATGAATATAGATATATACACCAAATTACTTGTTGTTTAAACATTAAAGGAGACAGAAATATGAAATTATCCCAGGTTATTAAGTGCCTAAAGGATAGCGGGGAGATGGATGTTTTTACAAACGACCCTGAAATTAGAGGGGTAGAAATGGATTCACGCAAAGTAGGGAAAGGAAGCCTTTTTGTTGCGATAAAAGGCTTTCAGACAGATGGACATCATTTTATTGGACAAGCTGTTGAAAATGGGGCGGCTGCCGTGGTGGGTGAAGAAGCCCTTGAATTGAATGTGCCATATATACAAGTAACGGATAGCAGAACCAGTCTGGGGAAGCTGGCAAGCTGTTTTTATGATCGGCCATCAAGGAAACATAAAATAATTGGCATAACAGGAACTAACGGGAAAACGACCACTGCCTATATATTAAAGCATATCTTGGAGGCTGCAGGCAGGACATGCTCCCTCCTGGGAACTGTTTCCAACATTATTAATAACAAGGAATATAAGACCAGCAATACTACACCAGATGCTTTACAGATCCAAAAAATGCTGAGTAAAAGCCTTGATGAGTTTGTTGTTATGGAGATTTCTTCTCATGCGCTGGAACAATCAAGAACTGAAGGTCTGGAATTAGACTACGGGCTATTTACTAATCTGGCTCATGACCATCTTGATTATCATGAAAATATGGATCAGTATTTTCATGATAAAAAGAAAATCTTCACCTTGTTAAAAGACGGCGGTAAAGGAGTTATAAATTTCTATAATTCATGGGGAGAAAAAATGGCAGAGGATCTTCAAAAAGAAAAGATTCCTTTGATTATGCTTGGTGATGAAAAGTTCTGTTCAATAAAAGACGTTGCTATTAATGGGAGAACAGTATTTATTTTGGAGATGAAAGGCCAGTCTTTTGAAATTGAATTTCCTCTTCCGGGACACCATAATGTCTATAATGCAGCAATGGCTTTTATGACAGGCTTTGATCTGGGGATAGACCCTGCAGATATAATTAAGGCCCTGGCTGCATTCCCGGGCATACCGGGCCGCTTTGAAACGATTATCCACCCTTTAGGAGCTAAGTTCGTTGTGGATTATGCACATACAGTGGATGCGTTTGAATATTGCCTGGAAGCAGCAAGGGAACAGGGAGCGGAAAGAATCTCTCAAATCTATGGATTCCGCGGCGGCAGAGATCAATCTAAACGCATGGACATGATTAAGGCATCCGCAAAATACTGCCATAAATTTTACTTAACGGCTGATGATTTAAATGATGAATCTGAGGATGAGATGATAAGCCAATTGCAACGGCTGAATAAAGAATTTGGATGCGGAAAGGGTGAAGTGATTCCCGACCGTACTTTGGCTATCCAGAAGGCATGGCGGGAAGCCAGGGAGAATGACTGGATTTTTATCACGGGAAAGGGGCCGGAAGCTTATCAAAAGCCATTTGCTCTTCCGGCTGAAAGTGATTTGGAAACCCTGAATTTGCTCCTGGAATCTGGAAGAAAACAGGCGGTGCTATAAGAGAAGCGGAAGTGCCTTGCCCTGTGGCAACGTCTGCATGACGCCCATCCTCCCAAAAGCTGCCGCTTTTGGTCGTGCGATGAATAAGCTGGCGAAGTCATCCTTTTCCTGGGAGCCTCACCTCGAGGGGCAGGCTGCTTGTGCTAGACAGTTATCGACCTTCGGAATTTTATATATACTTCCTCATCTCTCAAAACAAAGGATGCAGACCCTCATCGGTCTGCATCCTTTTTGTTATTCAATAAGATCTAAATAATCGGCCACAATCCCATCCAGTGGATAATGCTTCAATTTTTCTGCTTCTTTCCTGGAACGCACAGTCCAGGCG
Organism: Cytobacillus sp. BC1816; assembly: GCF_051353635.1. Lineage (NCBI taxonomy): Bacteria > Bacillati > Bacillota > Bacilli > Caryophanales > Bacillaceae > Cytobacillus > Cytobacillus sp. BC1816. The sequence continues at coordinate 1,489,125 of NZ_CP195611.1, forward strand.
ATTGCTTTCATGCCATTTGAGTGAATCAGATCGATCACGCGTTTGTTAACCACAGTCCATTTGGGGTTCAGGTAACTGGCATATTTGGCAATATTTTTAATCTCAACAGTGTCAGGCGGATAGTTAATTAAGATGGCGACAGGGATTTCCGGCACCAATTCATGGAATCTTTTCATTGATTCGGTTTCGAATGACTGCACAATAATATGGTCGTCCCCTTTTGTGTGAAAATTTCTTTTCTTTAGTTCCTCTGCAATCATTTGTTCAATGCCAGGGTATAGGGACGGTTTTTTTAATTCAATTAAAAGCCCGACTCGATCTGCATATTTGTCTAAAACCTCTGCAAAAGAAGGGATGCAGGCACCGCGGAATTTTTGGGAAAACCAGCTTCCGGCATCCATCTTTCTAAGCTCATCAAAGGTAAAATCGGACACCTTGCCTTTATGGTCAGTTGTACGGTCGACAAGTGAATCGTGAATCACAACAATCTTTCCATCCTTGCTTAATTGGACATCAATTTCCAGATAATCTGCACCCATTTCGATCGCGCGGTCATATGAAGGGAATGTATTTTCAGGACAGTAGCCGGCTGCTCCCCGATGTCCGATTCTTTTCATTTTGTGAGTGGTGCTTGTCATTTTCTTTATGCCGAAAAATGAAATAACTGTAGCTAAAGCTGTAAAAAAAACATTTTTCATTACCTTCAAAGTCATTTCTCCTCGCCATTTTTTGCTCATCTTAAAGGATTTGAAAACATTTTGTCAACTGCAGAGGATTTCTTCAAAATAAAATGACTCTGCCCTCGGGATGAGGAACAGAGTATCTTATCTCTGTTTATTCCCATTCTTCATAAACAATAGTACCGCCAGTCAAATCCAGTGTATTTCTTTCTCCCTTATAAAAAAGCTTTCCATCTTCTTTAACAACCAAGTTCTCATATGTAAATACACTCTTTCCGGAAGGAAGCTGGATAATAATTTTCTCACCTAGTTCTTTTTTAGGGGCTTCTATAGTAATGAGACTTTGAGAATAAAAATATAATGCTGTAAAGACAGCAAAAAAGCCCAATAGGACAATTGTCATCAGCATAAATTTGCTCTTTGGCTTCTCTATGTTCAATTCAGATCTTGTCATGTTCCCTATCCCTCCGCTAACTAGATATATTCGTCTATTCCACCAATTTTCGGCATTTAATCCCCCGTGGCGAATGTTAATCCCAAAATAAGGTATGCAGAAATAGAGATGAAAATGACAAAAATGGGCTGAAAGTTAGACAAGCTGAACAAATTGAAGTATGAATATGGAAAAAAACTGCGAAAATTGAAACAATTACAGGTTTTTGTCCGTATATAAATTAATCCGTTAAGAGAAAAGGGAAAGGAGGCATGGGATAGAACAGCTGGACAATAAAATATGGATAGGGTGCATGTAATGGAACTATTTGGTTTTCCTATTCACACAATATATCTCTTCACACTTGTTTTTTCGGGCATCTTAATTATTTTGTATGTGTTTTTTGGAGATATTGCTGACGGAATTGCGGAGGGAAGCTTTCTAAATCCTGTACTGATTCTTGCATTTATCACTTTTCTTTCCGCTGCAGGCTATATCTTTGAAATGACAACCTCTCTTAATAGCGTGGTCATTCTCTTGATAGGAGCTGGAATAGCAGGACTGCTGGATATAATGCTGAATATTTTTGTTCTTATACCATTATCAACTGCTGAAGAATCTCTCGTTTACACAGATGAATCCTTAAGGGGAAGATTAGGTACGGTATTAATTCCTATACCAGAGAATGGTTTCGGTGAGGTTTTGATTGAAAATATTAGCGGGAGAATTTCCAAGCCTGCTCTAAGCTATGAAAATACGTTCATAGCAGAAGGCAGCAATGTGCTGATCGTTGAAGTGGAAAATGGAGTTATTAAAGTTATCGATTATAAAGAATTATAGACAGGGGGACATAAAATGATAATGATTTGGGTTGTAATTGGAATTGCAGCATTTTTGCTAATTGCGCTGCTTGGTGTGTTCATTACAAAATATCGGACTGCAGGGCCAGATGAAGCGTTGATCGTAACAGGAAGTTATTTGGGCAGCAAAAATGTCCATGTGGACGAATCAGGAAATAAGATAAAAATAATCCGAGGCGGAGGAACATTTGTACTGCCGGTCTTTCAGCAGGCAGAGCCATTGAGTCTCCTTTCTAGCAAACTGGAGGTTACCACTCCTGAAGTATATACCGAACAGGGAGTTCCTGTTATGGCAGATGGTACTGCGATCATAAAAATTGGAGGGAGTATTGGAGAAATTGCTACTGCTGCAGAACAATTCCTTGGTAAATCAAAGGAAGATCGTGAAAATGAAGCGAAAGAAGTTCTTGAGGGGCATTTACGATCAATTCTGGGTTCTATGACAGTCGAAGAAATATACAAAAATAGGGATAAATTTTCCCAAGAGGTTCAAAGGGTTGCTTCACAGGATTTGGCTAAGATGGGCCTGATCATCGTTTCTTTCACAATCAAAGATGTCCGCGACAAAAATGGCTATTTGGACTCACTGGGAAGGCCAAGAATTGCCCAGGTAAAGCGGGATGCGGATATTGCCACAGCTGAAGCTGAAAAGGAAACCCGGATTAAACGGGCGGAAGCAGCCAAGGATGCCCAAAAGGCAGAACTTGAAAGAGCGACAGAAATAGCGGAAGCTGAGAAGGAAAATCAAATGAAAATGGCTGACTACAGAAGGGAACAGGATATTGCCAAAGCCCGGGCTGACCAGGCATATGACCTTGAGACAGCCAGGGCAAAGCAAGAAGTTACGGAGCATGAAATGCAAATCAGGATCATTGAACGCCAAAAGCAAATTGAGCTCGAAGAAAAAGAAATCTTAAGAAGAGAACGCCAATATGATTCCGAAGTGAAAAAGAAAGCTGATGCAGACAGGTACGCTGTTGAGCAGGCAGCTGAGGCTGAAAAGAAAAAGCAGATTGCCGAAGCGGATGCAAACCAATATCGAATTGAATCACAGGCCCGTGCTGAAGCAGAAAGAGTTAGGGCTGATGGGATGGCGAAGGCTGATTCACAGCGCGCTCAAGGTGAATCAGAAGCCGAAATCATCCGCCTCAGAGGACTAGCGGAAGCGGAGGCAAAGAGGAAAATCGCGGAAGCGTTTGAACAGTATGGCCAGGCGGCCATGATGGATATGGTCATTAACATGCTACCGGAATATGCGAAGCAGCTTGCAAGCCCACTATCAAATATTGATAAGATTACAGTGGTTGATACAGGAAGTGACAGCAATAATGGCGGGGCCAATAAAGTAACCGGTTATGCCACTAACCTGATGTCCACGATGCAGGAAAGCCTGAAAGCTTCGTCTGGCATAGACGTGAAGGAGCTGCTCCAAAATTTTTCTGGCAAAGGAAACGTCCGGCAAAGCCTGGAACAGCTGACTGAGGAAATTAAAGAAAAAGAACCCGTCCAATCCTCTAAAGGAATCCAAGCCACTCTCTCTCATAAAAAATAATGAAATTGCCTATTTTTCTCAAGGAAGATAGTCAGGAAATACTGTTATATCAACAAAAATCAGAAGCCTTCCCATGGAAGGCTTCTTTTTTGCGATAAAAACTGTGTATTCGTCTATCGCACAAATTGGGTGAATTGAATAGGATATATTGAATCAAACAAAGGAGGTAATTGACTATGTCAGACGGATGCGGATACGGCGGCGGTTTCGCCCTTTTAGTTGTATTGTTTATTTTACTGATTATTATCGGTGCTTCTTGGGGTTACGGTGGTTTCTAATAATAAAACATGGTGACATAGTTTATTAGTAAGGGAGGGGATTCTATAATGTATGGCTACGGATATGGCGGCTGTGGATATGGTGGAGCTGGATACGGCGGCGGTTTTGCGCTAATCGTTGTTCTGTTCATCTTGTTGATCATCGTAGGTGCTTCTTGCTTTAAGTGGTAATAGATTAAAAGAAAAGCAGGGGGACCTGCTTTTCTTTTGTATGCATATATATACCTTTGGATGTGAGTGCTGGAAGCCCCGGCAAATTCCGCTCGAAAATGGAAAATACCCGCGCGCAAAGAGTCTGTCTCCGCGCAATAATACAAGAAAGCGCGTGCAAAAGGAAAAGCACCGCCCAAAATAACCAAATACCCAGGCGTAAAAATCCGTCTCCGCATACAAAACCTGAAATCAGCCAGCAAATTCACCAATTGCAAACTCGTGTTTCCTAATAAGTCAAATAGGGAAAAGAAGCTGCATAAACGAAATTGGGAGGTTTGCAAAATGGATGAACTTAAAACACAGGATCGGGAAAATACGATGAGGGAAATATACTCCATATTGGAGGGCGGACTTCAGCGGAAAATGCATAAAAGCGAGTACAAGCTTGTTTCAGAATGGGTAAGCGGTTTTAATCTGGAGGAAAGAGCAACGATATTAAATATGCTTAAGGAGCTAACCAACAAGCATATCCGGATTGATTAATGAAAGCAGGCAGATGCTTGCATTCAAGCTGCCGATCATTTGCCTATTGACAAAAAAAGCCAGAAGCTTATATACTACAAGCAAAGAGTTTGAAAGGATGATTTAGGGGCATGAAGTTATAATCTTATTTTTTCTGGTATCTTTTTATATTTAAAAAGTTTAACCCGGAGAACATAGGATTAGTGTGCCTTTTTTAGTCATCCCGTATCGGAACGGATGTTTACTATATTTGTCTGTAAGCGGCAAATTTTATTTAGGCGCATGTTTTTTTATGTATTTGCACCATTTCCAATGATGGGTGCATAATCCTCTCCGGGTATGGGGAGGTTTTTTTATGTGTGCAAATAAACGTTTAATCGGCAATCAGAACAATAATAACCTGCCGATTCTCATGGCCAGGGATCTTCAAAAGTCATTCGGTGATAAAACGGTGTTTTCTAATTTGGCCTTCGATATTTATCAGCAGGACCGCATCGGCCTTGTTGGCTTAAATGGTACAGGTAAAACTACATTGGCCAATATATTGTTCGGCAGTATTCAAGCGGATAAAGGCACGATCGAGCGGATGAAGGAGCCATGCAGAATTGGCTACCTGCATCAGTCGGCAGATTATTCTGTCAGTGAAATTTCCGATTTTAACCAATATCACAATGAAAAGAATCTTCAGCAGGCAAGCAAACTTGGTCTTTCAAAACTCCATGAATGGGAACCGGATAGACTTGATTCTTTGAGCGGCGGCGAAAGACTGAAGCTTTCTTTGGCTAAAGTCTGGTCAACAAACCCGGATATGCTGATTTTGGATGAACCTACTAATCATTTGGATTTACAGGGCATCGAATGGCTCATTAGCGAAATCTGCAATTTCAGCGGCCCGGTTCTGATCATTTCCCATGACCGTCATTTCCTTGATCAGGCTGTCCGGAAAATTTTTGAATTGCAGGAAGGCATCCTCACCATTTATCAGGGTAATTACACAGACTACCGGGAGCAAAAACGGAAAGATTTTGATGATCGGCTTCATCAATTTAATGTTCAGCAGAAGGAGATCGAACGAATCGAAAACCAGATGTCCAATTTAAAAAAATGGTCTGAAAAAGCTCACAGGGACTCAACTAAAGGCGGAAGTCCTTCTGAGAATAGGCAGATGGGCTTTAAAGAATATCACAGAGTAAAAGCCAAAAAGATGGATCAGCAGATTAAGTCAAAAATGAAAAGGCTTCAGCAGGAGCTGGATAAAAATAAAGTTGAGAAGCCGGAAGAAGAGGCGAAAGTACATTTTCAATTTGATTCGTCAGGCAAAAGAGGGAAGAGAATCATCGAAGCTAAAAACCTCTCAAAAAGCTTTGGCGATCGGACTCTTTTCGAGGATAGCCAATTTTATATCAAGCATGGTGAAAAAATAGGGATTCTTGGAGCAAACGGGGCAGGCAAGACCACATTTATCCGTATGCTTTTAGATAAAGTACCACCTTCTGATGGAGAACTTTGGGTCAGCAGCACTTTAAAGATTGCTTATTTAAATCAGGATGTCAATGATTTGCCCTTAACAAAAAATGCCGTTGAGGCACTTGATCTCACCGATCGTATGATGATTTACAAGGCAAGGACCCTGTTAGCGAATTTGGGGATGAAGGAAGCAAAGTTAAATCAGCCGATTGAACAGCTTAGCATGGGAGAGCGAATCAGGGTCAAGCTTACAGACATGCTTTTAAAAGAATATGATGTGCTAATACTAGATGAGCCGACAAATCATTTGGATTTGCCGAGCAGGGAACAATTTGAAAAAACGCTCAAAGAATTTTCAGGGACGCTTATCATTATTTCTCATGATTTATACTTTTTGGAGAAGTTAAGCTCAAGGTTACTTGTATTTGAAGAAAATAAAATTACCAGATTTGAAATGGACCTGAAGGAATATCAGAAGAAATCCAGGACTTCCAAACAGGAAAAAGATCATGACTCCACCAAAGAGCAAATTATGGTTATTGATAACCGCATCAGTGCGATACTGGGAGAACTCAGCCTGCTTGTTCCGGGTGACAGCAAATATGCAGAATTGGATAAAGAGTTTAATGGCTTAATAACTAAAAAAAGAAAATTATTAAATCAATAAGTGCAAAAAGGCGGGCCCTTATAAAAATGGCCCGCCTTTTCATCTGATTTTTACTTCGTTTTAGTGCTGTTACTATTCTTTTTCGCATTAATCCACAGTTTGCCTTCTGCTGTCTTGCGAGTTTCATTGCCGTAGTCATCCGTTACTTTCACTTCGATTTCGGCACCAGGTGCCTTTACATTTGATGTGGCGGTATAGTAGCCGACATAATGGCCTGGGGAAGTTTCCATCATTGGAAGCTCAGTAGCGTTATTCAGCTGTCCCCCAGCATTTGTTAAAGGCATTCTGATGGCAAACGCCGCTTTTAACCCTGGTTCGCTATCAAATTCGATTTTTACCGATTCGCCTTTCTTAAGTTCCTTGTCTTCTGCAGGAAGAAGATTTTCTATGGCAGGAGCGGTGTATTTAGCATCGACCGTGATTGTTTTTTCTTCGGTGTTTTTCGCTTTATCCTGTGCTGTTACCGTAATGGTGTTTTCACCTTCATCCAGCAGGATGCGAAGGGTGTATTCACCATCTGTAATCTTTGCTGCCTGGCCGTTGACTTTAACCCAATCAAGGTTATCGTCTGAAACGGTTCCTTTAACAGTGACTGTTTCTTTGTTTGTTTTGGATTTATCTGCCGGACTTGTTATTGCCAATTCCGGCTTTGTTTTGTCATATATTACTTTTACAGGTTCAGAGGCATCGGTAGATCCTGACTCTGTAGATGCCTTCGCTGTAAGAGTATTTTCCCCTTCAGAAAGGGAAACTTCACTTGAGAATGTACCTTCCTCAGTTGTTTCTGATGATGCGACTTCTTCACCATTATTAAATACTTTTACAGTAGTTGTAGGGGCTGAAGTACCTTCAACTGTAACTTTCCCTTGGTTTGTGAAGCCTCCGTCAGCTGGAGAAGTGATGACTGGTGCAGTTACTTCATAGTTCACTGTGGCACGGATCATATAGTTTCCTTCATCCTCAGGAGCAGGAGACCATGCTCCGCCTACAAGCTGCCAGCTCCGTCCTGCATTTTCTCCATCCTCATCTGTACCAAGACCTGGAGCATTAGGATTCGGTGCTGATTGGATATATACCAGATAGAAGTCGCCATCTGTAACGATTCCTTCGTCACTAAGATCGACATGTGTCCATTCACCGTTTCTTAGGGCTGTTGCTTCAAATGGACCTGCCAGCTTTTTGCCAGGTGCTCCATCTGGTCCGCTTGCATCGTATACTTCTACTTTGAAGTCTGTTCCGCCCGGAGTCGGCCAGGTGGTATCCCAGAAGCGGAATAAACCGCCAGTAACCATCGCACTGTCATGGCCGGATGCAAGGGACATCTTAACTGCCCAGCCGTTGCCGGCATCGTAGAATGCACGTGCATTTTCAGCTGTACCATCATCATATCCGATTTCACCCGGGTATCCAATAAATGGCTTTAGCTCAATATTTTGCTCTAAAGAAGAGCCGCCTTCGATCGTGATGCTCTGCTCCTTGCTGTAGTAGGAAGGTGCCATAGCTTTTAAAGTGTATGTGCCTTCATAGGCTGTGATTGTATATTCACCGTTTTCATTTGTTGTTACTGGCTGTACTGCTGCATCTTCTATTAAAAGAAGCGCAGTATTTGCAACAGGCTCTCCAGTTGCTTCATTTGTCACAACACCTGTGATTGTCCCTTTTGGTATTTCCTCAAGGACGAAATTTGCAGTCGCTTCTCCATCCTGCGGGATATTTACGTTCTGCGTTTGAGAACGATAACCGTAAGCTTCCGCTTTTACAGTGAAATCCCCTGAAGCATGTGTCATTTCAAACGCTCCATTTTGAGGATTAGTAAATACGGACCTGCCTGATTCCAGCACACTTACTTCGGCAGTAAGCGGAAGCAGCATAGGCGCAGGCTGCTGCTGTTTATCATCATCTTTTGCAGGTGTATCCTTTTTAGGAACAATGCTATCCGGATTTACCTTTTCTTTCTTTAGTTCTGCAGAAGGTTTATCCTTGCTGATGCCAAGCTGAGCTTTACCTGCAGGTTCAACTGGAGAATCAGATAATTGGACATCATCGATATACCAGCCTTGCTTCTGTACTGATCCATCGGTAGTCACATTGAATGCTACATAAATTCTCTGTCCTGCATACGCACTTAAATCCACTTCTGCATTAACCCAGCCTGTTGTATTACCGTTTACGCGAAGAGCCTGTTCCCAGTTTTCCATGTCAGTTGAAACGAATACATGGCCGTAATCATAACGGTTTTCAAGCTCGTGCCATTGCTTGAACTGGAGGTAGGCATTGCCTTCCGGCAGGTCAATAGGAGGCATCTGCAGATTCATGTTTGCTCTATTTGCATAGTTGCCGTCAAGTTTAGTTGCATATACATTGTCCCCGGATGCTGCATTGCCAGGACCTGAAGATGGAACACCCCACTCCCAGCTGTTTTCCGGTCCATATGAAGTCCAGCCGGCCGGCTGTGATTCAAAGTCCTGAGAATAGCCGATGCTGATTCCAGGTCTTACCGCAACTTCATAGGAGTCAGTTTCAGTTAAATTTCCGCCAAAATCATTTACCTTCCATTTATAAGTTACGGAAGGCTCGGCGATGTCTTCTCCAGGAATAACTGCCTGGTAAGTACCTTCTTTATAGTTTCCAGCTGTTCTTTTGGCCTCAATGGCTGCCCAGCTGCCGTCAGCTTTTAAGTATTCAAGATCAACTCTTGTGACGCTTACATTATCTGATGCCGACAATTCAAGTGCCAGATCCATTCCTGTATATGTTTCCTGAGGTGCTTCGTGATTGGCTGCAGGAGCTTCTGAGTCATCTCCTTCTTTTGCAACCTGGCCTTTAATTTTTCCAAGGCCAGTCAGTACGGAAGAAACCGCATCGAAGGCATTGACGAGCCCATATCCAAAACCATTATTTGGCGTCTCAGGATAAGTACCATTTGTCAATGGAGTAGAGGTAGTCAGTAAAATTTCCTCCATCTCTTCAACAGTCAGACTTGAATCAACCTGGCGGAGCAGCGCGGCAACCGCAGAAACATGCGGGCCAGCCATGGAAGTTCCATTCCAGCCGCCTTCATATCCGCTTCCAGGAACTGAGGAACGAATGTTGACTCCGGGTGCAGATACATCAGGTTTAATCTCATCGTATGGTGACGGTCCCAGCAATGAGAAGCTGCCTAAACCATTATTAATGTCTGTCGCACCAGTTGCGAATGATTCCGGGTAGTTAGCCGGTGTAGCAACGGAACCAGGCCCGCCTGGATTAAACAAAGTTGTGTTTCCGGCAGAGAACTCTGGGAAAATTTCAGCTGCTCGCCATGCTTGAACCATTGGACGATACCACTCATCCAGCCCAGGTCCGCCGCCCCATGAATTGTTGACAACATCCGGAGCTTTTTCAGGATGAGGGTTTCCTTCAGCATCCTTTGGAGCTAGAATCCATTCACCTGCTTCAAGCAGATCTATATCAGTTCCGCCGCTTGCAGTGAAGGCTTTTACTGCAATCCACTTTGCACCAGGTGCAACCCCAATCTGATTGGCTCCATTTGGCTCGGAACCCACCATTGTTCCAGTTACGTGGGTACCATGTCCCTGATCATCATATGGTGCTGTCTGACCTGCAGTGGCATCAAACCAGCTGAATTCATGCGTTGGTGAATCGGGTTGTGCTGCGTTATAGCCCCGGTATTTTTCTTTTAACGCCGGGTGGTTCCACTGAACACCTGTATCAATGGACGCAACGACAGTACCCGAACCGTCGATTCCCATTTCCCATACAGCAGGAGCGCCGACACGGTCAATATTCCACTCGATTGAATTTGTTTTTGCTTGTGTTTTTAGAGTCTTTGCGGCTTCCTTTACTGGCTTATGAAGCTGTCTAGTTTCGTTTGGAAGGATTTTTTCTACTTCAGGGAACACGGCGATTTGTTCCATAACGTCCTTTGTAGCTGTTACTGCAATGGCGTTGACGATGTAGAAGGATTGAACATCTTTTGCCTTGCCGTCTTTTTCCTGCTTTTTAAGGAAATCTGTGACTTGGCCTTGAGTTTCAATAGCTGTAGATCTTAGTGAGGATAGGACTGCAGAACGTTTCATGTACTTGGATTTAGAGGCTGTCAGTTTTTGGGATGCAGCCGATTTTTGAGCTTTCTTGGCTGCTGCTGAAGTATCAGCTTGTTCTTTAAATTTTATCAGGAATGTTACTTTATCTTCTTTATCAAATTGTTTCAGCAATGAGCTGTTTATTTTGCTTTTTGCTGTCTGAGGTGCAGCTTCCTTAACTGAGGTATGCGGAGAGCTTTTACTTTCTGCTGATCCCATGCCCGGGAACATCAGCGGCAAAATCAAAAAAGCTGTCAGCATCACATAAAGAATGCGATTCAATGAGTTTCTTTTTCTTTTCAAAAAATTCCCTCCTTGTTTTGTTTAATTTCTTAAATAGTTTTCCGGCAGAATGAACTCGATCACCTCCTAAGGGTTTCTTCCAAAAATGGAAAACCCTTCCGTTAACAAGAACTTTAGCTGAAGAATCAGCTGGAGATTGTCGAAAAATGAAGTTTATTGCTGTGGAATGAATAAAATAGCTAGAAGGTTTTAGAGCATTCATAAGGTTACAGTCTTAAAGAATCAACTTAACCTGGTTATATCTAGATGAAAGGAATCATTTATACCCAGGAATATTGAAATAATAATAATTTTTGGAAAAAATAAGAAAAAGGAGGGAGGCAGTATTTTCCCAGAATGATAAAATGAATAAAAAGAGGGGGATTTTTAAAAGATGCCTTTCGTCAATCCAATAGGAAAATAGCAAGTAAATTATATGAAAATGGGTATTTTGAAGTGTAACTTTCTTTGTATTTAATTGTGAATTGTGGCTGGAAGAATGGTTACAGGGAAAATGACTCTTTCTTCGGAATTCGTCTTAATTAATACAATAGAATCAGGACATTTAGAAAAAATAGGATAAATGAACAAAATTTGGATTCTTGGCCTGCATGAAATTTCTTTTGACTATTTTACATAAATATTGGAAAAGTGTTTCTTTTCTATTTTTCATTCGTCTAATAATACGCGAGGGGGCGCCGCAATGGAGAGAATATCGGCTGAAGCTTTTGAAGATATATACAGCGAATACAGCGATCGAATTTATGGATACATATTTCTTCTCGTGAATGATAAGGAAGTCGCCGAAGATTTGACACAGGACACCTTTATTAAAGCTTATAAATATATGAGCCAATTTAATGGGGAGTCCCAGATCTTTACATGGCTGGTCCGAATATCAAGAAATGTAGCCATTGATTATCTGCGTAAAAAAAACAGATTCAAATTTTTCTCAATTGAAAAATTCCAGCTCCAATCAGATGAAGAGACCCCAACCGAGATTATGATTAAGGGTGAAAAAGTTACACTCTTATATGAAGCAATCCGACATTTGAAATTAAGCTATCAAGAAGTGCTGATTTTGAGAAAAATAAAGGAGTTTTCCATCAAGGAAACGGCAGAAATCTTGAATTGGAACGAAAACAAAGTTAAAATCACCACTTCCAGGGCACTCGCAGCACTAAAAAAAGAATTGCAGAAAAGGGGGGAAATCCATGAAGAGCTCATTCGGATTCGATAATTCTTTTCGTGAATTAGACCGTATTCCGCGATCGCAAAAGCAAAAGCAGGATAGCCTGCAAAAAATATGGAGTGGCATAGAGGATAGGCCAAAAAGAAAGAAAAATATTTTCCCTGAATTTTTATCTGCCGCCGCAGTAATGGCTGCTTGTATTATGTTCGCTTTCATTATTTTTTCTGAGGGTTCAACGACAAGAGGCAGCAGCAGTGCAGATATGCTTGGGGATAGTTTTATCAGTCAAACAGCTATTGCTCTATCAGAAACTGAGAATTCCTTCTCTGCTGATGGAACGTATTCTGCTGAAACCGCGACTGTAAAAGATGAAAAGTGGGAAAACACGGCAAGAACTGCCATAAATTCAGCAATGCCTGCCGAGGCCGTCATCGACTCAAAACCATTATATGATATCCAATTTATTATGAAAGGCAAAGACCCTGTAAAGGTGAAGGTCTGGAACGAGCGTGGTGAGGTATATTTCAAGTCAATGGACAGTGAGATAATGTATGCAGTTCCCTCTGAAGAAGGTGCCATATTCATTGAGTATTTGGAAGCCATTGCGCAAAGCATTCAAAAAACTCCTTAATTCAGACTCCTTTTTAGGGGTCTTTTTTTTATTAGGCGTAAAGTCCTGGAGATTTACAAATTACGAGAATTTTTTCAAAATAATGTTTTATCCCCAAATAACAGGGTAGTACTATCTTAGTTGATTATTAATTTATTTGCTGGCCAGTATTTTTCCTTGCGCAGGGGTTAGGCACAAGCTTAAAGCAGAAGATTAAATATTATTTAGGGGGAGCATTATGAAAAAGGGATTAATCTTTATCATTTCCGCCATCCTGCTTATTGGTACCTTGGCAGGCTGTTCAGGTGGGGAAAGTGTTCAGGCAGAAAAAACGAAGGATGGAAAAGTAATTGTTGATTTTTGGAGCTTCTGGGGTTCAGAAACGAGGCGTCCGATCATTGAAAAAATCATAGAGGATTTTAACAATTCACAGGATAAAGTTTTTGTAAAGCATACATATTTGCCCTGGGGAGATATTTGGACCAAGAACCTGGCATCCGTTGCAGCGGGAAACCCGGCGGATGTTATTATAAACGATATCAATTCAGTCGCCCAGCGAGCTGAAAATGCCCAATCGGAAGATCTGAGCAAGTATATCGATGAATCCTTCAAAGATCAATTTTATCCTCATTTATGGGAAACTGTAATGTACGGGGACAAACCTTATGCAGTTCCATTCAATACAGATACAAGATTGCTATTTTACAATAAAGATGCTTTTAAAGAAGCTGGACTTGATCCGGAAAAGCCGCCAGCAACATGGGCGGAGCTTGAGGAGTACGCCGCAAAGCTTGATATAAAGGATGGAGACCGCTATGAGAGAGTTGGCTTTTATCCGCTATGGGGCAGCATTGGTGCTGCTAGCTGGATGACAAGCGCTGACGGCGGAAAAGGATTCATTCAAGATGGAGAACTTTACATCAATACACCTAAAAAGCAGGAAGCGCTTCGATGGCTGCTGGGATGGAAAGAGCGTCTTGGTGAGAAGACAGTTCAATCTTTTGAAGCTGAATTTGGCAGTGAGCAGTCAAATCCATTCATTGCAGGCAAAGTGGCAATGTGGGTTGATATCGGTACTTTTTATACACAGATTCGTGACTATGGAGAGGATATGAACTTTGGGGTAGCCCCTATTCCTGCATATGAAAAAGGTTCGGGGAATTGGAGCGATGGAGGCGGTTTCGTAGCTGAAATACCGAAAGGAGCCAAACATCCTGAGGAAGCTATGAAATTTATCAAGTATTTAACTGGCCAGGAGGCACAAAAATACTGGGCTATGAAAAACTATGATAATGTTGCAAACAAAGAAGCTGCAGAAGCAGTTGTTAATGATCTTAAGGGTGATGATAAGTACGTATATGAAGCTTCGGTGAAAAACCTGGATCAAACGCAATTGTTTCCGGTTCCAGTAAAGTATCCTGATTACCAGAGCCGCATAAATCCGCATATTGACAGTGTACTGCTTGGAAAAACGAAGCCGGAAAAAGGACTGGCGGAAGCAGAGAAAGATGTTGAAAAACTAAAGAGAAAATAGAACAAAGAGAGAAGGGGGCCTCCTTCTCTCTTTAAAAATAAATAAAAGAAGGTGTATGGGTTGAAATCATATGATACAACGATTGCGCGCCGGGGAGCGGGACTTGCGGGAAAAAAAGAAAAGACATCACGCAGACGGATGTCCCGCCAAACAAGAGAAAATATCTTTGGCTATCTATTCATCAGCCCGTGGATTATTGGTTTCCTTGGACTGACATTTGGTCCGCTATTATTTTCCTTATTTGCCAGTTTTACAGATTATAATATTACTTCAAGAATGAATTTTATCGGCCTTGATAATTTTAAACGCATGTTTACAATCGATGATCTTTTTAAAACGTCTTTATGGAATACCCTTTATTACGTTTTATTCTCTGTCCCGCTGACTACTGCAGGGGCGATTTTTCTATCGGTTCTTTTAAATCAGAAAGTAAGAGGCATGAAATTCTTCCGCACACTTTATTATCTGCCTGCTATCCTCTCGGGTGTTGCGGTTTACTTTTTGTGGATGCAGCTGCTAAGTCCTTCGACAGGACTGGTAAATACGTTTCTTGCATGGATTGGGATTGAAGGGCCAGCCTGGCTGTTTGATCCTGAATGGACGAAACCGGCTTTGATTTTGATGAAAATGTGGAGTGTCGGCGGCGGGATGCTGCTTTACCTTGCAAGTCTGCAGGGAGTTTCAGCTTCACTGTATGAAGCAGCCGATCTTGATGGGGCAGGTGTTATGAAGAAATTCTTTTATATCACACTGCCAATGATTTCACCAATCATTTTCTTCGATGTGCTGACTAGTACCATAGGTGCCTTTCAGATCTTTCAAGAAGCATATGTCATGACAGAAAACGGAAGCGGGGGACCAGGAAATTCACTCCTATTCTACAATCTGCATATGTGGAATAACGCGTTTGAAGTGTTTGACATGGGCTATGCATCTGCAATGGCCTGGCTTCTGTTTATTGTCGTTATGGTACTGACAATCATTAATATGAAACTCGGCAAAAAATGGGTTCATTATGAGGGGGGGGATAATAAATGAGAACTGCCGCAGCACCTAAGTTTTATGAGACAAAAAAATTCAAAGATAAATTAAAGCAGACGATTATTTTTACCGTTTTATTAGCAGGAAGTGTACTGTTATTATCTCCGCTGTGGTGGATGATTTCGACATCATTGAAATCTCCTGCTGAGATTGCCCAATATCCGCCTACCTTTGTGCCAAAAGAATTCCATTTTTCCAATTATGTTGAAGCCTGGAAAACAGCGCCGTTTACCCGCTGGGCAATGAATACGTTTTTTATTGCCTTTTGCGGAATGGCTGGAAGTGTTCTTGTCAATTCGCTAGTTGCTTATGCGTTTGCAAAAATCCGTTTTAAAGGAAGAAATGCTTTGTTTATAGTTGTGTTATCAACCATGCTGATTCCGGGGTTTGTCACGATGGTGCCTCAGTACATTTTATTTTCGAAGCTCGGCTGGGTAAATACGTACCTGCCGCTGATTGTTCCAGCTTTTTTGGGGAGTGCCTTTTTCATCTTCCTATTGCGCCAGTTTATGATGACCATTCCTAATGAACTAATAGAGGCGGCAGTACTTGACGGCGCGAATCATCTGCAGATCTGGTGGCATGTCATGCTGCCGCTGACGAAGCCAGCTCTTATTACAGTGGCCATTTTTTCATTTAATGGGGCATGGAATGATCTTCTCGGACCATTATTGTATATAAATGATGAAAGTCTGTACACACTGCAAATCGGGCTTCAGACCTTCAAGGGAACAGTTCAGACACAATGGCATTACCTGATGGCCATGTCAGTCATGGTTCTCCTGCCAGTTGTACTGCTATTTTTCTTCTTCCAGAAGCACTTCATAGAAGGTTCAAATATCACATCAGGCACAAAGGGATAACAAAACCGGCTAAGCATCTGCTTAGCCGGTTTTATAAATGCCCGGCTCCAGGCGCGATTTGCTTATACATGTCGAAGGTAAGCATAAGCGTTCCGCTTTTCTTTTATTGAATAGGGCAATATGTTCTCCATTCCCCGCTAACACATACTTTATGGCGGGGTACATAACAGTCAATGATAACCGAATCTGGATTAAGTCCACTTTCTTTCAGCTGGGAAGAAACTGAAACTTCAGGCTCAGTATTTGCGGATGAGCAAGGGTATCCGCCGCGCCATTCATATTTTGTACAGTAGTAGCATAACTCGCCAGCTGCAGTGATTTTATCGGAAGTGACAGCATTGCTTACTGCTGCTTCTTCAATCAAATGCATTTTCTTCATTTCTACCTCTGTCAAATATTCAGTAAAGGTGCTGTCTTTTGAGATATCTATTTTGGTTTCTTCATCAGATTTCAGGTCTTTTACATAAAAAGCCTGATCTTCAATAAGTCTGCTGTAATCAACAAGCCGGACCTTTAATCCTTTTCCGTCGGACTCATACGAAAACGATAGAAGGGAAGAGAAATTTACAAGTGCTTTTTCATTTAAGAAAACATGCTTTTCATTGTAATCAATTTCATATTGAACTGTCCAGCCATATTGTTTTCCTTTTTCATCAATAAGAGCTTTTGGCTGGCTGCGTGCATCTTTTAAAATGGAGGATTTAAATTCCTTAAATTCATCAGCCATCATCACGGCTTTTATGAAATCTTTTTCAGTCAATTCAGCAGAAAAGCTTTTGGGCTGTGCAGAAACATTGCCTGAGAAGACTAGTAAAATAGTCAATAACAAGAAAATATACTTTTTCATCACATACCTCCTAAAAGTAGTGTCCAATATAAGATTAACTTATATTTCCAAAATTAGGAATGGTGCGAAGTGATTATATTTATCTGGTATTTTTTAACTAACCTGTATTTTAAAAAGCTCTGCGGTAATAGACCATAAAGCCATTTAATTAATCTATATTATAGAAGCTTTTCGTATTTTCATATACCTGGTTAAGAGCGCTGTTGAAAGATATTTCTTTTATTTCAGCCAGGGTGCTGATAGAATGTGCCATCATGGCAGGATGGGTTGGCTTGTTTTTAAAAGGTCCCTCAAATGCCCATGGCCCATCTGTTTCAGCCATCATTTTATCCAGTGGATAATCCCGGATAAGATTCTGTATTTCTTTTTCGTATACAATATCTGGGGTAAAAGAGATGGAATAATCATTGGAAATAAGCCTGCTGACAGCGGAAATGTCACCTTTAAACCAGTGAAAATGAGCTTTTTTAATCGAATGTTTTTCCAATAAATCACAGACAACCGGTGTATCTTCATAAACAGCGTGGAGGGCGATGGGCTTATCCCACCTTTTAGCAAGCTTAATAAATTCTTCGAGGAGTTCAATATATCCATCAAGCTTTATGTCCTCTTCAGACCTTAAATAGTATGGAAGCCCAACCTCCCCAACAGCAGCCATCTGGTCTTTGTGAGCGTTTATCCAACTGAAAAGATCTGAAATATCGTTATCACTGGGTAAACCTTGTTCAGGGTGAAAACCAAAGGCTGGTTTAACAAAAGGATAAATCTCTGCAAGAGCAAGATTCCTTTTACAGGATTCTAAATCGCATGAAACTGTAACAAGCGAAAGCTGGAACGGCAGCTCATGAAACATTTTCTTTAATTCTTCATTGCTGTACTTATCAAGATGAATATGGGCATCAATATACTTATCCATTGCTGTTGCCTCCTATTGATTCTTCAGCGCATGATGAATGTTTCTTTTGCAGGCGAGGAAATTTTCATCGAGAAAAAGCTCCTCCATTCTTGGCCTGTTAAAGGGTACATTATATTCTTGAATTACTTTAGCAGGTTTGCTGCTCAGTATTAAAATTCGATCAGAGAGGTAAATAGCTTCTTCTATATTGTGAGTTACAAACAGAATCGTCGGTTTATGCTCACTCCAAATATCGAGCAGCCATTTTTGCATTTCAAGGCGGGTAAGCTCATCCAATGCTGAAAAAGGTTCATCCAGTAAAATGATTGGCTGAGGGCTCAATAGTGCCCGGATAAAGGCTGCCCTTTGCTTCATGCCCCCTGATAATTCATGAGGATAAGCATTTTCATAGTCGCCGAGGCCTGCTTTTTGAAGCATTTTTCTGGCGGTTTCAGAGTCGGTTTCTCCTTTTAGTTCCTGGCCAAGCAGAACGTTTTGGAGAATGGTTCTCCATGGCAAAAGGGAAGGTGTCTGAGGCATATAGCTGATTGAACCGCGTTTTCCGTCAATCTTCTCACCACCAAGTATTATGCTGCCTTCGTCAGGCAGGAGCATGCCGCCAATCAGATTAAAAATAGTGCTCTTTCCGCTCCCTGATGGACCTAAAATCGAAACAAACTCCCCAACATTTACATGGAAACTCAAATTATTTAAAACCTGATTTGTATCAAAAATTTTTGTTAAATGTTCAACAGATAATTGTATCATTTCCTGGCACTCTCCCGGGACTTCCATTTAATAAGCAAACGTTCAACCAGTAATATGCCTCCAAAAAACAGCAAGCTTAACAGCATAATCGCAAAAATGGCAACGAAAACACGGTCTGTCCGAAATGAAGAAGAGGCCAAAGTCATATAAACTCCTATTCCAGCTTTAGCTCCGAGCCATTCGGATATTACAGCCCCCATCACACTATAGGTTGCGGAGATTTTTAGCCCTGAAAATAAAGAAGGAAGGGAATAGGGAAGCTCCAGCTTCCAAAACAGCTGTCCTTTGCTGGCCCCTGCCATCAGCATATAATGCTTAAATTCATCAGGGGTTTGACGAAAGCCATCTAATGCTGCAACAGTAATGGGGAAGAAGCAAACCAGTGTGATGACAATCAGCTTTGGAAGCAGGCCGAAACCAAACCAAACAACCAGCAAAGGGGCCAGAACAATTATAGGCACATTTTGTGAAAGTATAAGGAGAGGGTAAACCGACTCCCTTATAAAAGGCAATAAATGCAGTGTAACAGCTGTGAGTAATCCTATGCCGGTGCCAATGGCAAATCCTAATAAAGAAAGCATGACTGTCGATTGAAGATGAAAACGGAAGCCCTCCCAGCCCGAAATCGCTTCCTGAACAATATCTGTCGGCGGGGGCAGGAGCCATGCAGGGACTTCTGCCAGATTTACCGCCAATTCCCAAGCAATGAATAAAAGGAGGAGAACCGAAGCCGGCCTCCATCCTTTTCTTAACACATTTATCATGGGCGGTATTTCTCCGTTAAATCACTCATTTCAATACCGTCCGGCTGATATAGAATCTTAACCTGTGAGATTACATTTCGGCTTCCTTTTTCAATCATTTTTTTGTTCATATCGGCAATGATTTTCAATAAATGTTCTAAATCGCCTTCCATTGTTGTTTCGAGGGGGTGTACTTCGTACTTGACACCGGATTGCTGAATAATACTAATTGCTTCATCGACGTAAGGGATAACATCTTCCCCATCTTTTGTTTTTGGAATGATTTGAATGCTTACAAGTGCGTTTGCCATATTTCTAGACTCTCCTTATTCCGGCAGGAAGTCGTTTGTAAATGCTTTGCCGGCATCTAATTCTTTATCTAAAAGACCATTTTCATGCATCCAGTCTGCATAGTTTTCCCAGACCGCAAGCTTTTGTTCACCCCATCTGGAAGCATCATCCTGATATCGGGAGGATAGCCATTCCTGGCTTTTTTTGACCAGTTCGCTGTCCAGGTCAGGAGCATTCTTGATTAAAATATCTGATGCTTGGCCAGGCTGTTCGATTGCAAATTCATAACCTCTGGATACAGCTTTAACAAAAGCTTTTACGGTATCCGGGTTATCTGCAATCATTTTTTCACTGGTTGCCAGGACAGGCGTGTAGTAATCCAGTTTTTCTGAGTAGTCGGTAAGGTAGACCATATTAATCTTTTCCCCCCGAAGCTCTGCTTCTACACCTGTCCATCCGTAATAAATCCATGCGAAGTCTATATCTCTTTTAACAGCTGTAAAGAAGTCCGCATCCCCCATGTTAACAATGGAGACCTTATCAACATCAGCATTTTCTTTTTTCATTAGGGAGTCTATTACCGATTTTTCCACAGGAGCTCCCCAGCCGCCATAGGTTTTTCCTTCAAAATCCTTTGGCGATTTAATGTTTTTTTCAGCAGGGGATGCAAAACCGGAAGTATTATGCTGAATAACAGCTGCTATCGATACAAGCGGAACACCCTGTACACGTGCTTCCGTGATGCTTTCCTGATAGCTGACACCAAAATCCGCCTTGCCTGATGCAGTCAATTGATCTGCACCTGCTTCACCTGGCATTATAATTTCAACATCAAGTCCTTCTTCTTTAAAATAGCCTTTGTCCTTTGCGACATATAAGCCAGTGTGATTGGTATTGGGCGTCCAATCCAGTACAACAGTAACTTTTTTCAATTCTTGTTTGCTGTCTGTATCTTCATTTCCAGTCTGAGCATCCTGGCCATTGCCGGCACATCCTGAAAGAATAAGCAGCGCAGTGATAGCTGCAATCCATTTCTTCATAATGAAACCTCCTATAAGCTTTTATGTAACAAGGAAAGTCAATGATAGTTTGCCCTGAAAAAATAAAAACGCCCCGGCATAAACCGGGACGCATATAAAAAACATGAAGTATGTTTAAGAATATGTTCCCTACGCCGGTATTAGCCAGATCAGGTTCAAAGGGTCATCATCATAAGGATGAAGTCTCAACCGGCATACCGGTTCCCCTACATTTCTTGCTATTTAATTTTTACAGGCATGAATACTTTCCATCATTATTATAGCAAATAATATCAAAAACGACAGCATATGATATTTATTTCATTTCATTTCAATAGTCCGACCGTCTTTCCATGTTTTGAATTTCTCAAGTTCACCTGTAATTTGGCTTACGGCGAAGCCAAGGACTGCTGCATCATCCAAGATCCCCATCCCAATTAAAAAGTCTGGAACAAGGTCGATAGGGGACACAAAGTATAGGATGGAAGCAATAATAAAGATGATCGATTTTTTTGAGATGTGCCGGTAATCGCCTTTTGACCAAGCCTTAACTAAATCGGTCAGAAGCTGAAACTTTTCCCATATATCACTTAATGAAGATTTGTTTTTATCTGCTTTAAGTGTCGCCTTTCTTAGCAGTCCTTTTGTTTTTTCAGGGTCGTTTGCATACCGTTTGGCCCTGGAAGAAAATCTTTTATATCCGTCCTTATAATCTGTCGTTTCTATTTTAGGCATAGCTATCACTCCTATATTGATAATTCGCATAAAAGGTTATAATCTAGTATTTACCGCATATCTAACATGACATAAACATTTCACTTGGAGAAATAAATGGAAGTCCTATTTAACCTGTGACAAAACCTTATTGGGAGCTGATATCTTTGCTTGAGCAATGGCTGAAGGAATCAAATTATACAGTAATATTAACTGGAGCAGGAATGTCGACGGAAAGCGGACTGCCTGATTTCAGGTCTGCCAATAATGGATTATGGAGTGTGAAAGATCCTGGAAAAATAGCCAGTACAGACGCACTAAATGAAAATGTGAACGAGTTTATAGAATTTTATCGGCACAGGGTAATCGGGCTAAAGGAGTGCAATCCCCATGAAGGACACTATATTCTAGCAGATTGGGAAAAGAGAGATATTATTAAGAGCATTATAACCCAGAATGTGGATGGTTTTCATGGACTGGCTGGGAGCAAGAATCTATTAGAGCTCCATGGGAATTTGCAGACACTCCATTGCCAGAAATGTAAAAAAGAGTTCCCGAGCGAGGGGTATTTGCATGGACAATTCCAATGTAGTTGCGGTGGTGTACTCCGTCCTTCAGTAGTCCTTTTTGGGGAAATGCTACCTGAGGGAGCTTTAGATTTCGCAGCAGATGAAACAGAAAAGGCAGAACTTTTTATTGTTCTGGGATCATCCTTGACTGTAACACCGGCAAATCAATTTCCGCTCATAGCCAAACAAAACGGAGCAAAACTAGTGATTATTAATATGGAACCTACAGATTTCGATATCTATGCTGATGATGTGATCCATAATCGCAAAATTGGTGAAGTGCTGGAAGAACTTGATAAAGCACTTAAATAGTGAAAAAACGAGAATTCATAAAAATAGCTCTCATGCTATGATTTTTTTAGCCAATCCACTATAATGGACAATGAACATGATTATTACTGCCTCAAGCGATATGATAAATAAGGAGTGTTCAGCATGTTATCAAACATCGGTATTCCAGGTTTAATTCTCATCCTGGTTCTGGCTCTTATTATTTTTGGTCCTAAGAAACTTCCTGAAATAGGGAGAGCTTTCGGAGAGACCTTAAAGGAATTTAAGAAATCTACCCGTGAACTCACAAAAGATGATGACGATGATAAAAGGAAATAACCGATTCAATAGGTTTAGAACCGGCTTTGCAGACAAATTAGTCTCGAAGCCGGTTTTTTTATTTTCTGGCTTCTGAAGCGATTGAGTGGGTATATAAAATAGTGAATGAAAAAAATGTTGACTAACATGTATATACAAGATAGAATGAAAGCGTAAACAGTTCATGTATATACAAGTTGGTTTGCGTCAATAGATAGATGTATTAAGGGCGAGAACAATAAATAAGAACCTTATAACTGTTTTTTTCTTTAATATGAAAACGGTAACAGGAGGAGAGCGAAGAATGGCTACAAATAAAGAGTCAGCAGAGCAAATTGTAGAAGCTATAGGGGGAAAGGATAATATCGCAGCGGCTACTCATTGTGTAACACGGCTGCGTTTTGCCTTAAAAGATGAACGAAAAGTCAATAAAGAAAAGCTCGAAAATATAGATATTGTGAAAGGTTCTTTTTCCACAAATAGACAATACCAGGTTGTCATTGGACAAGGCCTCGTTGATAAAGTGTATAAAGAAATGACAGAAGCAACAGGAATTGGCGAATCGTCAAAAGAAGATACAAAAAGTGCTGCTGCTGAAAACTTAAATCCATTGCAGCGCGGCATTAAAACTCTTGCAGATATATTTATTCCAATCCTCCCAGCTATTGTAACAGCTGGTTTGCTGATGGGGATCAACAACATTATGACAGCACCGGATATTTTCTTCGATGATAAGTCATTTGTTGAAGTTTATACAAACTGGGCTGATCTGGCTGGCATCATTAACCTGATAGCCAATACTGCTTTCGTATTCCTTCCCGGTTTGATTGGATGGAGTGCTGTGAACCGGTTTGGCGGAAGTCCACTTCTTGGTATTGTGCTAGGTTTGATGCTAGTGCACCCGGATCTTTTAAATGCGTGGGGCTATGGTTCAGCAGGAGAAGTTCCGAAGTGGAATTTATTCGGTCTTGAAATTGAAAAGGTGGGTTACCAGGGACAGGTATTGCCTGTATTATTTGCTTCATACGTATTGGCTAAGATAGAAGTATTTCTGCGAAAAAGAATTCCTGATGCTTTTCAGCTTCTGACTGTCGCGCCGATTGCATTACTGATCACTGGATTTCTTTCTTTTATTGCCATTGGACCGATTACATTCACGATCGGCAGCTGGATTACAAATGGGGTTGTAGGAATCTTTGATGCTGTTCCAGCCCTTGGAGGCTTGATTTACGGAGGATTATATGCTCCTCTCGTTATCACTGGTATGCATCATACCTTCCTGGCAGTTGACCTGCAGTTAATTGGGAGCATTGGCGGCACGTTTTTATGGCCGATGGTTGCACTGTCTAATATTGCACAGGGTTCCGCGGCTTTTGCCATGATGCTGTTAAGCAAAGGGAACGAAAAGCTGAAAGGGCTTGCACTTACTTCTTCAGTATCAGCGTGGCTTGGAGTAACCGAACCGGCTATGTTTGGGGTAAATCTTCGCTTTAAGTACCCGTTCTTTGCAGCGATTATTGGGTCAGCAATTGCAGGAATCTTCATCACTATTAATGGAGTTAAGGCACCGTCGATAGGAGTAGGAGGCTTGCCTGCATTCTTCTCCATCTTTGCGGAAAACTGGGGTGCTTTCTTTATCGGAATGGGTATTGCACTTGTCGTACCTTTTGTATTGACTTTAGCTTTCTCGAAATTTAAAAAAGCAGAATAGAAAGATTGATGCCATGGGGTTCTAAAATTCCATGGTATCTCCATTTTTCCGAGGATTGCAGAAAAATGTAAATATAGGAGGTCCACATATGAAGAAGCATTGGTGGAAAGAAAGTGTAGTTTACCAAATATATCCTCGGAGCTTCATGGATAGCAATGGAGATGGAGTAGGAGATTTGCAGGGAATCATCTCCAAGCTGGATTATTTGAAGGAGCTTGGGATTGATGTAGTCTGGCTTTCGCCAGTTTATAAATCGCCAAATGATGATAATGGCTATGATATCAGCGATTATCAGGACATTATGATGGAGTTTGGAACAATGGAAGATTGGGAAGAACTTCTCCGAGAGCTGCATAAGAGAGAGATTAAACTCATTATGGACCTGGTGGTGAACCATAGTTCGGACGAACATATCTGGTTTGCAGAGTCAAGGAAATCAAAAGACAATCCATACAGGGATTATTATATATGGCGCGAAGGAAGGAATGGAAAAGAGCCGAATAACTGGGGAAGTAATTTCGGCGGATCTGCCTGGGAATTTGATGATCATACAGGAGAATACTATTTGCATCTGTTTTCAAAGAAACAGCCAGATTTAAATTGGGATAATCCAGAACTAAGAAATGAAATATACAGCATGATGACTTGGTGGCTCGGAAAAGGCATTGATGGATTTAGAATGGATGTGGTTAACTTTATCTCCAAAGAGGAGGGACTTCCTGATGATGAACCAAAGCCGGGTAAGAAATATGCTTCAGGAAGCAGGTATTATCGAAACGGTCCAAGAATTCACGAATACCTGAAGGAGATGAATGAAAAGGCCTTATCAAAGTATGATGTTATGACTGTTGGTGAAATGCCTGGTGTAACTCCTCAGTTGGCCAGGCAATATACAGGAGAATCACGCAATGAGTTAAATATGGTCTTCCAATTTGAACATGTTAGCCTGGATAACGGGCCGGGTGGCAAGTGGGATCTTAAACCCCTTGATCTGCGTGACTTAAAAGCTAATCTGACAAAATGGCAAAATGAGCTGGATGAAGTTGGCTGGAACAGTCTTTATTTTAATAACCATGACCAGCCTCGCTCTGTTTCAAGATTCGGTAATGACGGAGAGTATAGGGAAAAGTCGGCTAAGATGCTCGCAACATTGCTTCATATGATGAAGGGAACTCCTTATGTTTATCAGGGCGAAGAAATTGGAATGACGAATGTCCGTTTCTCACGTGTTGAAGAATACAGGGATATAGAAACACTAAATTTTTATAAAGAAGCTCTTAATGGTGGCTGGACAGAGGAAAAGACCCTTGAAAGCATCTATGCCAAAGGACGTGATAACGCCAGGACACCAATGCAGTGGGATTCTTCCGATCACGGAGGATTTTCGCATGGAATCCCCTGGATAAAAGTAAATCCTAACTATAAAAACATTAATGTGGAAAAGGCCTTGAATGACCCTGACTCTGTTTTTCATTATTATAAAAAGCTTATTGAACTCAGAAAGAAAAATGAAATTATTGTTTACGGCAAGTATAACCTAATACTTGATAACCATCGTGTGGTGTACGCCTATACAAGAACATTGGGCAATCAGATTCTTCTTGTTTTGTGCAACTTCTATGGAGGAAACCCCGAAGTCGAACTCCCTGCTGACATCCAGGAGAAGAAATTTGAGGTGCTGATAGGGAATTATAAAGATACACAAGTTAGCAGAATAATTAAGCTGCGCCCCTATGAAGCACAGGTCCTTCTTTTTAACAGCTAAAAGATAAAATGTTGATGAGTACCATGATCACTGATTAAATATAGTATTAAAATTTTATAGTCAGCCAACTAAATTTAACCACTGTGTGGATAGGAGCGGAAAGTGAATGCCTGCAGCGGAAATCAACGGGCAGAATAATAAGCATAATACATCATTTATAAGCCAACAGCTTAAAAAAACTCAATTTCAAAAAAACTAAAACAGGTGTGATTATAATGAAACAACCGTGGTGGAAAAAATCAGTAGTATACCAAATTTATCCGAAAAGCTTTAACGATACGACAGGGAATGGGCTTGGAGACATCCCTGGAATTATTGCCAAACTTGATTACTTAAAAGAGTTGGGTGTCGACGTCGTTTGGCTGACACCAATCTATAAATCTCCGCAGCGTGACAATGGATATGACATTAGTGATTATTTCAGCATTCATGAAGAGTATGGAACAATGGAAGACTTTGATAAGCTTCTTGAAGAGGCACATAACCGGGATATTAAAATCATTATGGATATTGTAGTAAACCATACTTCCACTGAACATCAATGGTTCCAGGAAGCTAAAAAATCAAAAGACAATCCATACCGAGATTTTTATATCTGGAAGGATCCTAAGGATGATGGAAGCGAACCGACGAACTGGGAATCTAAATTTGGCGGTAATGCATGGCAATATGACGAAGCAACCGGCCAATACTATCTCCATCTATTTGATGTCACACAGGCGGATCTAAATTGGGAAAATGAAGAGCTTCGCCAAAAAGTGTATGACATGATGGAGTACTGGTTTGAAAAAGGTGTAGATGGATTCAGACTTGATGTAATCAATCTGATTTCTAAAAACCAGGATTATCCCGATGATGACGGGTCTGTGCCTCCGGGTGACGGCAGAAGATTCTATACAGACGGACCTCGTGTGCACGAATTTATGCATGAAATGAATGAACATGTTTTTTCAAAATACGATAGTATGACAGTTGGCGAAATGTCTTCCACTTCCATTGATCATTGTATAAAGTATTCCAATCCTGAGAGGGAAGAGTTGAGCATGACTTTCAACTTTCATCATTTAAAAGTGGATTACCCTAATGGGGAGAAATGGGCACTTGCTGAATTTGATTTTGGGGCGTTAAAGCAGATTTTATCCAAGTGGCAGACGGAAATGTACAAAGGCGGAGGCTGGAATGCTTTATTCTGGTGCAATCATGATCAGCCCCGTGTTGTATCAAGATATGGTGATGACAGACAATATCATCGTGAATCTGCTAAAATGCTAGCGACAGCCATTCATATGATGCAGGGGACCCCATATATTTATCAGGGTGAGGAGTTTGGCATGACAAACCCAGGCTTTGAAAGCATTGAAGACTACAGAGATGTAGAATCACTGAATGTTTATAATATCCTTAAGGAAAAGGGAATGGACGAAGAGGAAATTATAAACATTCTCAAAAGCAAATCTCGTGATAATTCCCGGACGCCAGTTCAGTGGGATGGTTCTGAAAATGCTGGTTTCTCCGATGGAACGCCATGGATTAATGTTGCATCTAATTACAGGGAAATAAATGCCGAAAATGCATTGAAGGACGGGAATTCTATTTTTTATCATTATAAAAAGCTGATCGAGCTTCGCAAGCAATATGATATTATCACGTTTGGAGAATATGAACTGATTTCTATGGATCATCCTGATGTGTTTGCTTATCTTCGAAATGGTGAAAATGAAAAACTTTTGGTCGTTAATAATTTTTATGGGAAAGAAACATCATTTGTCATCCCTGAACATATTCAAGCTGACGAATATAAGGGTGAAATCTTACTGTCCAATTACAATCAGTCACCTTCTGCAGCACAGACCATTAATTTAAGGCCGTATGAATCCGTTATCTATCATTTAAAAAAATAAGAACGAAAAACTCCTCCCGTAAACAGCGGGAGGAGTTTTTACATGATTTTTTTAAAATAGCATTCCAGCTATGGCAGCACTTAACATAGATGCTAAGGCACCCGCAGCAACTGCCTTCAGGCCAAGCCGTGCAATGTCCTGCCTTCGGTTTGGCGCCAATCCTCCAAGCCCTCCAAGCAGAATGCCCAATGAAGAAATATTGGCAAAACCGCAAAGAGCGAAGCTGACGATTGCCACAGTTTTATCAGATAAATTTGGGATATCCGGTGCAAAAGCAGAATAAGCAACAAACTCATTCAAAATTAATTTTTGGCCGATATAATTACCTGCCTGCACTGCTTCTGACCAGGGAACCCCTATAGCAAATGCGAGCGGAGAGAAAACATACCCGAGAATGGTTTCGAGCGTTAAGCCTTCTAAACCAAATAACCCTCCTGCCCATCCAAGAAGCCCGTTAATTAAGGCAACCAGAGCAATAAAGGCAAGCAGCATCGCACCGATATTCAAAGCGAGTTCTAATCCGACGCTTGCTCCTTTTGCGGCTGCATCAATGACATTAGCTGAATCGCTATCCACTTCCATATCAAATTCTTTAGGCTCTTCTTTGTCCTCCGTTTCAGGCAGCATAACTTTGGCCAGGATCAAACCTGCAGGTGCCGCCATAAAACTTGCTGCCAAAAGGTATTCTAGAGGCACTCCCAGAAGGGAATAACCAATCAAAACAGATCCTGCCACAGAAGCAAGCCCGCCTGTCATAACTGTAAATAGCTCAGATTTTGTCATATTGGCAATATAAGGGCGGACAACAAGAGGGGCCTCAGTTTGACCAACAAATATATTTGCTGCTGCTGACATTGATTCCGCTTTTCTGGTCCCCAGTAGCTTCGACAGACCTCCGCCGAGGATTTTAATGAAAAACTGCATAATCCTTAAATAATATAAGACGGATATTAATGAAGAGAAAAAGATTACCACAGGGAGAACCTGCAGTGCGAAAACGAAGGTAATTCCAGATTCATCTGTAAAAAGTCCGCCAAATAAAAAATTTATTCCCTGATTGGCGTAATTGATAATATCGTTTACCTTCATTGTGAGCCATTCCAATCCCTTTCTGCCGCCTTCCCATTTTAGAACGAGAAAGGCAAAAATTAGCTGAATGGCAAGCCCTCCTGCAACAGTTCTTAAACTAATCGCCCTTCTGTTGCTTGAGAGCAGGAAAGCTATCCCTAAAATGACAATAATACCGAATATCCCCCAAATAAAATTCATGTTTACACCTCTTAACTATGTAGTTTTTCCCTGCAAAAATCTTTAGGGAGTGTTCAGGCAGTACTTCTATTCCCTAATAACACTGCTTGTAAAGCTCAATAGTTGTATTATGTGCAAAAGGAATAAATTCATGAAAATTCTATGCATGTAAAATAAATGGGGTGAAATGAAAAAAAGATGAGCACCAGACTCATCTTTCAGTATTTTTCTCGATATATTCAAATAAAAAAGACTGACCGTTTCTGTAAAAACGGGGGTCATAAAGGCCAAGCCTGTCTGTATCATCAACAAGAACGACAAAAGGGGACCATTCATAAAGTGTTTTAGCTTCAGGGCGCTGAGAGAACAATTTGTCCAAATCAGCCGTTTCCTTTGATTGAAGCACGTATTGGGCTTCCTTTTCAATGAAAAGATTATCATTGAAAATGGTCACTTCATCATCTTTTTTTGTAATAACGGAAAAGGTCCATGGAATAAAGTCTGCAGACAGGGCCACTTGATCATAGTGATCATCATATTGCTTATAAATGATAAATCCCTGTGTGCTTTGGATTATCACATGAATCAGCAAAAAAGACCATGCCATTTTAAAGTAGTAGGGGGATTTAGGTCTATTTCTTTTTGAAAAAACAAAAGCTGTCCCCAGTATAATCCAAAATACTAAATCAACAATAGGAATGGTGCCAAAGGTAACCCGGATATCTGAAAATGGCTCCAAATATCCAGTGCCCCAAGCATTGAATAAATCACTTGTATTATGTATGAAAACGGAAAGCCATCCCAGCAGGAAAAGCTTCTTATCCTTAACTTTGAACAGCAGGAAGGACAGCAGAAAAAATAAAAGTGCCCAGAGAGGGGTTAGGAAAATAGAATGGGTAATGCCTCTGTGCCACATCTGATAAAGTCCTTCTGTGTCCCATAAGCGGGAAATGACATCAATATCCGGAATTTGGCTTGCACCTACAGCAGTCAGCAAATACGCTCTTTTCGTATTCTTATCCATGTCTTTTTTATCAACTGCTCCGTAAAGGCTCAAACCGAATAAAGTGTGTGTAATTGTATCCATCATTAACCTCCTTTCTTATATTTAGTTTCATTATTATAAGCCTGAAAAAGATTTATAAAAAGAAATATGCAATCTTAAAATGCATTGCAAACTTTACTTTAGAGAGATAAAATTGAAGGTATTGCAATAATTAAGTGACACATGATTGCTTGATAAACAAATTTTCATATAAGTAAGTGAGGAACGAATATGTCCAAAAAATTTAAAGAAGAAGTTTTATCCCGCCGCA
This sequence comes from Cytobacillus sp. BC1816, assembly GCF_051353635.1. NCBI lineage: Bacteria > Bacillati > Bacillota > Bacilli > Caryophanales > Bacillaceae > Cytobacillus > Cytobacillus sp. BC1816. Next base: position 1,519,719 of record NZ_CP195611.1, read on the forward strand.
CCTTTGCAATCATTTCCCACCCGGATGCCGGTAAAACGACGCTGACAGAAAAACTCCTGTTATTCGGGGGTGCCATTCGAGACGCGGGTACAGTTAAAGGGAAGAAGACAGGCAAGTATGCGACAAGCGACTGGATGGAAATTGAAAAGCAGCGCGGTATTTCTGTTACCTCCAGTGTGATGCAGTTTGAATATGATGGTGCGCGCGTTAATATTCTAGATACTCCTGGTCACCAGGATTTCAGTGAAGACACGTATCGTACGCTGACAGCAGTTGATAGTGCTGTTATGATCATTGACTCAGCAAAAGGCATCGAAGAGCAGACACTTAAATTATTCAAGGTCTGCCGCATGAGAGGAATTCCGATTTTTACATTTATGAATAAGCTTGACCGCCAGGGAAAGGCACCACTTGAGCTCCTTGCAGAATTAGAAGAGGTCATGGGAATTGAATCATATCCAATGAACTGGCCAATCGGGATGGGGAAAGAATTCCTCGGAATTTATGATCGGTTTAATAATCGAATTGAGCAATTCAGAGTAGAGGAAGAGGACCGCTTCATTTCCCTGAATGAAGAAGGTGAAATAGAGGGCAGCCATTCCATCAAGGATTCTGGGCTATATGATCAGACGCTCGAAGAAATTATGCTGTTAAATGAAGCGGGCAATGAGTTTTCAAGAGAGAGAATTGCAAAGGGAGAATTGACCCCTGTGTTTTTTGGTAGCGCGCTGACCAACTTTGGCGTACAGACATTCCTTGAGTCTTATCTCCAATTTGCACCGCCGCCGCAGCCGAGGGATTCTTCAGCAGGTGAAATAGATCCGCTGTCAGAAGAATTTTCTGGCTTCATATTTAAAATTCAGGCAAATATGAATCCTGCTCATCGCGACCGGATAGCATTTTTAAGAATTTGTTCAGGCCAATTTGAAAGAGGCATGGCTGTAAATATACCAAGAATCGGCAAGTCCATCAAGCTTGCGCAGTCCACACAATTCATGGCTGATGACAGAAGTACAGTAGATACTGCAGTAAGCGGGGATATCATTGGAATCTACGACCCGGGAACTTACCAGATTGGCGATACGTTAACGGCTGGTAAAAATAATTTCCAATATGAACGTCTTCCTCAATTTACACCTGAGTTATTTGTAAAAGTAACTGCCAAAAATGTCATGAAGCAAAAACATTTTCATAAGGGCATCCAGCAGCTGGTACAGGAAGGAGCAATCCAGCTGTTTAAAACAGTAAAAATGGAAGAATACCTTCTGGGTGCAGTAGGACAGCTGCAATTTGAAGTTTTTGAACATCGCATGAAAAATGAATATAACACAGAAGTTTATATGGAAAGGCAAGGCTCCAAAATCGCCCGCTGGGTAGAAGGCGATGAGGTCAACGAAAATCTTTCCAGCGGAAGAAGTCTCCTGGTTAAAGACCGTTATGACAAAAACGTTTTTCTATTTGAAAATGACTTTGCACTCCGATGGTTCCAGGAAAAAAATCCGGATGTTCAACTATATAATCCGATGGACTCAGAATAATCATGCGGCCTCTTTTAGGGGCCGTTTCTGATTTTGGTCTCTGTAAATGATTAGCCTCTTTTTTTCCTGCTTCAATTCCTGTATATTCCTCTGTCATTCTATTGACATATTCATCAATTGATAATATAGTATTAACACACGCGCTTTAGCACTAAAAAGCGTTTAAGTTAAAAAGCAGGAAGTTCAATCTCGATAAAAATATAGACATTGTCCGCAGAAGAAAGTAGAGCAGTTGCCGTCAGCAGATAGAAACTGGATGGGTGATGAAAATCCAGGCAGCAATTGGTCGAAATACAACTGCATTGCAACAGGACATTCTCTTTAAGCGGGTAAGCGTAAATGGCTTATCAATTAGGGTGGTACCGCGGAGCTCCTTCGTCCCTATTGGCGAGAGGGCTCTTTTTGTTTGCTCCCAACTTCATGGTAATTTTTAGGAGGAATACATTATGCATCAGGAACATGCAGCATTGAACTTGAAGCCGTTAGAGGCACTTATTATCACTCTATTAATCCTTGGAGGGATAAGTTATTCAATTATTTTCGCAGGGGCAGTGCCTCATATTCCCGTTGTTTTCGCGATAATGGGGTTAATTGCTTACGGTTTAATAAAAAAAGTATCCATTACACAGCTGGAAAAGGGGCTGATTGAAGGTGCCCAGTCCGGATTAGGGGCGATTTTCATTTTCTTTTTAATAGGCATGCTGATAAGCAGCTGGATGGCAAGCGGAACCATTCCTACATTTATTTACATGGCTTTGGAAGCTGTTAATGGAAAGTTCTTTTATGCCATTGTGTTTGTGGTAGCATCAGTGATTGGCATGAGCATTGGAAGCTCGCTTACAACGGCTGCTACATTGGGGGTGGCCTTTATGGGAGTCAGCTCTGCTTTGGGTCTTTCGGATGCTATTACGGCAGGTGCAGTTATTTCCGGTGCATTTTTTGGAGATAAAATGTCTCCGTTGTCCGATACAACTAATCTGGCATCATCGACAGTTAAGGTGGATTTATTTGAACATATAAAGACCATGGCATGGACAACGATCCCTTCGTTTATTATTTCTTTGGCAATTTTTGCTGTGCTGTCACCAGGCGAGGCAGCATCTGATTTTTCAAAAATTGCCCAGCTGAAAAAAACTCTGCTGGATGAGGGGCTTGTACATTGGTACTCCCTAATTCCATTTGTCATTTTGTCAATACTGGCCATTAAAAGAGTATCGGCTATCATCACACTTTCAGCTGGAATTTTATCGGCTTTAATCCTGGCGATCTTTGTTCAAAACAGTTTCGGTTTCGAAAAAGTGATGTCATTGCTGTTTTCAGGATATGCCTCTAAAAGTGGTTCAGAGGAAGTAGACGCACTATTATCAAGAGGCGGCATGGAAAGTATGATGTTTTCTATTTCTTTGGTATTGCTTGCACTTTCCATGGGAGGTTTATTCTTTAAGCTTGGCATTCTTCCAGCTTTACTAGAAGGCATCAAAGGAGTTTTGAATCGTGTGTCCGCTTTAGTAGCGGCAGCAGCAGGAACAGCAATCGGGATTAACTTCCTCCTTGGAGAACAATATCTGTCGATTCTCTTAACAGGGAATGCGTTCAGAGGGCCTTTTGAAAAAGCCGGGCTGCACCCGAAAAATCTTTCAAGGATTCTGGAGGATGCCGGCACCGTGGTAAACCCGTTAGTCCCGTGGAGTGTTTGCGGAGTTTTTCTAACAGGTGTACTAGGGGTGGAAACAGCAGCTTACATGCCGTTTGCGTTCTTCTGCATACTAAGTCCAGTTATTACTCTTATCTATGGATTCACTGGTTTAAAGATCGAAAAAATTGAGAAAAAAGCAGCTGTGTAATGCTGCTTTTTTCTGTGGACAAAAAATCCGTAGTTGTAGAATTTTGCATGATGGAACCACTTTAAAGTCAAATAGAATGTTCTTTTTCTCCATTTAACAGCACACTGATTTCTTGCATAGTGATTGCTGCTTTAATATAGTTATAATGTGTTTAAATCAATCATTGCCTGCCGTCATATATTTATTGACTTTGAAAGGAGCAGAGTGTGTGCGAATAAGTGATTTTTCAATCAAAAGGCCAATCTTTACATTGGTTACAATGTTCTTAGTGCTTATTTTAGGGGTTGTCTCCCTCTTGAATATTCCATTAAAGCTCATACCTGATCTGAATCCTCCTGTAGGAGTAGTAGTAACTTCGTATCCTGGAGCAAGTCCCGATGAAGTTGTGGAAAAAGTAACAAAGCCGCTCGAGGAAAATCTGGCAACATTGCCGGGGATTAAAACCTTAACCTCTACCTCGCAAGAGAGCGCAAATTTCATTCTGATGCAATTTTCCTGGACTACTGATATTGATGAAATACAAAATGAGGTTATTCAAAGACTGGACCAGACACAGCTTCCTGATGAAGCCGAAAAACCGCGATTTATGAAGTTTGATCCTGCCCAGTTTCCTATCATACAATTATCCCTTAGTGCAGATGAAGAGCCTGAAGCATTAAGAAGGCTTGCAGAACAACTGAATCTGGAGCTGGCCAAGGTTGAAGGAGTAGCAAGCGTAAATCTCTCCGGAACAGCCATTAAGGAAGTAAGGGTGGAACTTGACCAGGAAAAACTAAGAGATTTCAAACTAAGCCAGGCTGAAGTTGTTGATGTAATTGAATCCAATAACATTTCAATGCCGGGTGATCCGGTATTAACTGAGGGAAAAGAACTGACAACCAGGATCATTAGTTCTATTGATTCCCTTGATACGCTGAAAAAAATTACTGTAACAGTTGACCCTGCAACAGGCGATAAAGTAAGCCTTGAAGATATCTCAGAGGTTAGGCTGGCCAGCCAGGATGATCGCACCATCACGCGCACAAACCAGTCTCCATCTGTTTTGCTGAGTGTCCTGCAGCAGTCAGACGCTAATACGGCAGAAGTTTCAAATCAATTCATACAGAAATTGGATGATCTACTTGAGAAAGAACAGTTTGAAAATATTGAATCAGAAATTCTTTTTGACCAGGGGGATTACATAAACCTTGCAATAGGGAATATCTCCAATTCACTGATTCTTGGCGGTGCTTTTGCCATGATTGTGCTATTTTTCTTTTTGAAAAATGTTAAAAGCCCGCTTATTATTGGTATCTCTATCCCTTACTCTGTAATTTTTACGTTTGTTTTAATGTATTTTTCAGATTTCACCTTAAATATTATGACGCTAGGCGGATTAGCGCTTGGAATTGGGATGCTGGTGGATAATTCCATTGTAGTTATTGAAAATATTTACCGTCATTTATCAATGGGGAAAGATCCTAAAACAGCCGCCAGTGATGGAGCAAAAGAAGTAGGCGGTGCGATTACTGCTTCAACACTAACGACTGTCGCTGTATTCCTCCCAGTAGTATTTATTACTGGAATCATCGGTGAGTTGTTTAAGGAGTTTGCCCTGACCATTTCCTTTAGCCTATTTGCATCTCTAGCTGTTGCACTGACAGTTGTGCCCATGCTGGCGAGCCGGCTGCTGAAGTCTCCAAAAGCAAACATTGAGACAAAAAGGCAGGAATCAGGCTTAATGCGTTCACTTGAAAAATCAATTAAGTGGTCTTTGCGGAATCGCGCAGTGGTAATAGCGATCACCATGCTGTTATTGGCGGCGGGAAGCTTTGGAATGACCACTGTAGGTACACAATTTCTTCCAAATACAGATGAAGGCTTCTTTACGGTGCGGATGGAGCTTGAAAATGGCACTGCACTTTCAGAAACTGAAAAGGTTATATCTGCTTTAGAGGAAGAATTAAAGGATGAAGAAGAGGTAGATACATATGTCAGCCTCATCGGAACCACACAGGAAGGGTCCTTCCGGGGCTCGAAGAATGCCAATATCGCTGAATTGTACATCAAAATGAAAGAGCTTGATCAGCGTGAAAGATCAACCTTTGAATTTGCCGATGATATCAAAAAGGATCTGGAAAATGCTGCATCAAAGGTTAATGATACGGCCGAACTCTCATTTAACATGCAATCCTCATCCGGTACAACTCCGAATACACTGACTTTCAGTGTAAAGGATACAGATCCAAATCGCTTAACAGAAAATGTAAATAAAATCTATAATGCATTAAGAGACTTAGATGATGTAACAGATTTATCGACAGACCTTATGGATACAGTTGAAGAGATTCAAATAACTGTGGACCGTGAAAAGGCACTTAAGCAAGGACTGGCTCCTGCCCAGGTAGCCATGGCAGTAAATGATGTAACACGTGGAAATCGGGCAACACAAATGATAGATGAAGAGTCGAATATATATGGCGTTTTTGTTGAGTATGATCGGGAAGTCACACAGGATATAGAGAATTTAAAAAAATTGCTTATAAAAAAGCCTGATGGGAATTATGCTGCTCTGAGTGACGTAACTAATATAGAACGCGGAGAAGGACCGGTCAATATTCAGCGCATCAATCAGCAGGACGCTGTTCAATTTACATTAAAATACAAGTCTTCAACAAACATGGGTGCCGTGTCAAAAGAAGTGGATAAAGAAATTGCTGACCTGGATTTGCCGGATGAAACGGAAATCGTTTTTAGCGGTGACAGGGAGTTGCTGGAATCATCCATTGATGACCTGATTCTTGCCTTTGTTCTGGCAATCATCTTTATATATCTAGTCATGGCAGCCCAATTTGAGTCGCTGAAATATCCGTTAGTTATCATGTTTACTGTGCCTCTCATGGTGATAGGGGTGGCAATTGCTCTTACAGCAACCCAAACACCTATTAGCTTAACAGCAATAATCGGGATTATTGTGCTGGCAGGAATTGTAGTTAATAATGCAATAGTCATTGTTGATTATATTAACCAAAAGAAAGGACATGGCCTTAAGACCTACGATGCCATAATCATTTCGGTTAAGGACCGTGCAAGGCCAATACTTATGACAGCTTTAACAACCATACTTGGGTTAGTTCCACTTGCCCTTGGTATAGGAGAAGGAACTGAAATTAACCAGCCTATGGGAATAGCTCTGATAGGCGGGCTGATCAGCAGTACGTTCCTGACACTATTTGTGATACCTGTTGTATATAGTTTCTTTGACAGGGATACAAGGCGGTTAAATAAAATGTATGCAACACCGGATGGCCACTTAGTGCCAGCTTACCTGCTTGAAGAAAGAGTGGATAAAGACTGGATTCACAATAAAGGTGCAGAAGACAAAAATCAACTTCAAACCTCTGAAGCCAGTTCCTACAGCAGAGATGATATGGCAGCCATGCTGGAAGAGTTATTAAAAATTTTAAAAGAAGATAACAAGGAAAAAAAAGAACAAAACGAGGATGAAACCCCCTAATCCGTGCTGGCTCCTTCCGTAAGAAGGGGCCTTTTGGCATAGTGAGGTCAAAAGAGAAATAATTTTCCAATGGATTTTCAGGAAAATATCTGGAAAATTCATTGATAATTGGCTTATAAACAGAGCACAATAAAAGTATCGACTTGTAGCTGGTGGTAATGAAATGAAAAAATTCAGTAAACTAGAAGCAGTTTTTTGGAGTATTGCATTGCCTGGTTTTAGCCAATTATTAATGGGGCAGCTGTGGAAGGGAACTTTATTTGTCGCGCTTGAATTCATCATTAATGTATACAGCCATTTTAATTCAGCCATCATGCTCAGTTTCATGGGAGAAATTGATAAAGCGGTTCATGTCCTTAATTATCAGTGGCTCATGTTTTACCCATGTCTTTACATGTTTGCAATGTGGGATGCATATCGTACGGCTATGCCGGAAAATGAAGAATTATCTTTCCTTCCCTTTGTGTTCAGTGCCTATTTTGTAACAGTAGGACTTATGTACTCAACCAAGCTGAAATTATTGGGGGTTTTTTTCGGACCGGTCTTTCTTCCTATGCTCTTTGTTATTCCGGGTGTATTCACCGGTCTATTGATCAGGTGGATCATTTTGAAATGTAGAAAGCGCCCGGTGGAAAGTTAAGATGGCACATGATTTAATTATTGAAAAAAGCTTTGGCACACTAATCAATTTAGTGATTGTTAAAGCTTTTTATCTTTTTTTAAAATAATTTTTTTAATAACCCCCAAAAATCTCTTTCATGAAACCGTACAGTTGTAATGAACAAGCGGCCGCTTAAAATAATTTTTGGGGTGAAATCATTGAAATTTTTATCCAGTAAAGAAATGAATAAAATGGCAAAAAGCACACTTGCACTGGTGATTGCGGGAACATTCACATTTTCAGCCGCAACAGCCTTTGCAAGTGAGAACAAGGAAGATGAAGAATTTGAAACAGTTGAACTAAAAAATGATCCTTCAGCTGAAGCAACAGCTGAAACAAATAAAGATACAGCAGAATCCATTGAAAATGCTAAAGAAAAGCTTGATAAAATTGAATCAGAAGCCCCATCTCTGTTGCCTGGAAGCTTCTTCTACTTTGCAAAGCTTGCATTGGAAAAAGTGAAGCTTGCTCTAACTTTTGATGACATTAAAGAAGCAAAACTGCTTGCCGGCTATGCTGCAGAGCGTATGGCTGAAGCAGAAGCACTTTTTGCTGAAGGAAAGGAAGAGGAAGCTTTAGAAGCAATAGAAAAAGCACTGGAACAAATGGAAAACGCTGAAACCATCGTTGAGGAAGCGAATGAAGACCCAGGAAAATCAAAATCAGGTGATGAGGACAACGGTAATCTAATTAGTGAAGACGAATCAGCTGAAGAGGGTGCTCCTGATGAAGACGCTGCAGACGGTGAAGATTCTTCTGATAATGATAGCGCTGACAAGGAAACTGAAGATGAAGTAAAAGAAATCCTTGCACAGAATATCATTGCCCTCCAGGCAAATCTTGCTAAGTTTTCAGAAAGATTCGATGAAAACCATCCTGCAGTTTTAGCGATGCAAAAGAACATTGCTAAGTTCACTGAAAAATGGTCTGAACAATTGATAGATGAAAAAGAATATACTGAAATTGACCAGGCTGGGCAATCTGAAGAAAAGGCGCCTGCTCCGATTAAATCTGAAGAACCTGAAGCAGCAGGAGATCCGGCGAAAGAGATTGATGAATCAGCTTCTGAAGAGCAAACTGTGTCACCTGAAAATCACGTGAAGGTGTCTAAAGAGGCAAAAGATGCAGCTAAAGCTGAGAAGAAAAAAGCACATGAAGAGGCAAAGGTTTTAGAGGCTCAAAAGAGAGCAGAAGCAAAGGCGGCACGTGAAGAAGCTAAAAAAGCAGAAAAGGAAGCACGCGAGGCAGCTAAACAAGCTGAAAAAGCAGCACGTGAGGCAGCCAGGAAAGCAGCAAAAGAACAGCAGGTAAAGAAAGTTCAAGAAAAGCAGGCAGAGGCAATGAGCCATGCCGGCAAAGGAAAAGAGAAAGCTGAAGAAGTAAAAGGTCAAGGAAAAGAGAATAAAGGCAACTGATTTAAGATGGAAAAGAAAGCGCTTCGAGGCTTACATTTCCTTTGCCAATACCACCCTAAAAAAAATAACCTGGACACCGTATGATATAATGTGTTTTGAAAAGAGGTGGGGCAATTGCTAAGTTTATTGTTTTTGGCAAAGAAGCGTAAAAGAACGCTCGAAGAAACGGTAGAGTTAATACAGCAGGGAGATACAGCATTAAATAATGAGCTAATAGAGTCATATAAGCCGTTTATTGCTAAAACAGTATCATCAGTCTGCAAAAGATACATACATGAATCAGATGATGAATTCAGCATTGGTCTCATCGCTTTTAATGAAGCCATTGAAAAGTATAGTCCTGATAAAGGGAGTTCATTGATCAGTTTTTCGGAAGTGCTGATCAAAAGACGGGTTATTGATTATATCCGCAAGCAATCCAAATTTCAGAATCTTAGTTTTAATGGAGGCTCTAATCTGGAAGATGATGATACGGGTTCTGCGATTGAAGACGAATTGTCCATAGAAGACTTCAGGAAAAAAACGGATGAAGAACTGAGAAAAGAAGAAATTCTCCAGTTTACACAGATTCTGCAGGAATTCGACCTTACCTTCAGCGATCTGATCGAGCAGTCTCCAAAACATGCTGATGCACGAAAAAATGCGATGACAGTAGCCAAGATTCTGGTTGAAAATGATGAACTCAAAAAAATACTTTATGATAAAAAAAAGCTGCCGATAAAGCAGCTGGAGAGCTATGTATCCTTAAGCAGGAAAACAATAGAGAGAAACAGGAAATATATAATTGCCATATCACTGATATTAACTGGTGATTATATCTTTCTAAAGGATTATATCAAAGGGGTGTTGGAAACGTGAAAACAGGAATTATCATGGAAATAAACGAACGTTTTTTAACACTATTAACCCCGGAAGGAGAATTTCTGCGGGCCCGAAAACAAGATGGGGCATATGCACTTGGCCAGGAAATTGAATTCTTCCCAATAGAACTGAAAAACGGAAAAAAGTCCTCGCCTTTAACTATTTTTAATCTATTTAAAGGAAAAGGATTAATGGCAGCAGCTTTTGCGCTAATGCTCGCAATCGTTTCTTTTTTGCCGTTCCTTCAAAACGACGAAGTGTATGCATATATGTCAATCGACGTTAATCCGAGTATTGAATTAGGGGTCAATGAAAAATATCAGGTAGTAGAGCTCGTTCCTTATAATGAGGAAGGAGAACTAATTATCCAAAACATCAAGAATTGGGAAAAAACCAGCATTCATGATGTAGCTGACAAGATTCTGCTTCAAATAAAGAAACAAGGCTATTTTAAGGAAAATAAAGAGGTAGTCATTGCTGCCGTTTATACAGAACAGAGTAAAGAAGCGGATAAGCGCATTCAGGAGGAGCTGGCAAATATTAAACAAGCTGCACAAAAAGAGCAGCTTGAAGTAACTTTACTGGAAGCAAGTGAAGAGGAAAGAGAAGCTGCTATTGAAAAAGGGCTCTCACCTGGAATATATAAAGAAAATAAATTAAAAGCTGACGCTGACAAGAAAGAAAGACCTGAACCTGCAAATCCGGATAAACAGACAGATAAAGAAACTCGTGCTCCGCAAAAGCCGGCAGAAAATACGCAAAGCCAATTAAAAAAGCAGGAGAAAATAGAAGATAGTAAAGAAAAACCTGCTGTTCCGGGGCAAATAAAGAAATCTGAGAACCAGCAAAATAACAGCGGTAAAAACAATGGAAATAATCCTGGAAAAAGGCAGGATAATAAAGAAAAGAAAGATCAAGAAAATAACGTAAAAGCCCAAAAACATCAAAATCATTCAAGCGAAAAAAAAAATAATAATGGTAATGAAAACAGAAATAGCCCCGAGAGAAATCCCAAAGAAAAAGATAATGGGAAAAACAGAGGCGGGAATGGACCTGAGAAAAACCAGAAAGACAGGGACAATCGAAATAATGCCAGCGGAAACAATCAAGGGAAGCATAATGACAAAGGGAAATGGTAAGAATAAAGTCCGGAGATGGCTCCGGACTTTTTCCATTTATATGAAGTTGTTATTGGTTATTCTGGCCGGACATTTGTGCCTGTGCCTGCTGGACTAGGCGCTTAGTAATTTCTCCGCCCACAGATCCGTTAGCCCGGGATACAGTATCAGAGCCTAATTGAACACCAAATTCCTGGGCAATTTCATATTTTACCTGGTCCATGTATTGTTCAATCCCAGGAACTAAAAGCTTATTGCTGCTTCTTGCCATTGTATTCAACTCCTTTTTATTGGTCTTACAGAGTTTATCTTCCCTCTGTATTTGTAGTATGAATTAAAAAGGGAGTTTCATAAGTGGTAATATTTCGGCATAAGCAATTTCTTTACTTTTTTTTATCAACAGCAGCTTCCAGAAGAATATCTGCAATATGAACGGCTTTTACGTTTCCTGATAAACCTTCACGTTCTATCCCCAGCTTCATCTGCAGAAGACAGCCCGGATTAGAGGTCACAATTACTGCTGCATCTGCCGACTTGGCCTGAATCATTTTATGATCAAGTATCTGCATTGACATTTCAGATTCAACAATATTATAAATACCGGCAGAACCGCAGCATCTGTCTGCATCCTTCATTTCCCTGAATTCGATGCCTTTAATTGAATTCAGAAGGGTGCGCGGGGCTGTTGAGGTTTTCATGACATTGCGCAAATGACAGGAATCCTGATAGGTTATAATCTGCCCTGGCAGCTCAAGATTAACTTTTTTGTGGAATTCTAGTTCGTATAGAATCTCGCTGATATCTTTGAGCTTTTGAGAAAAATTTACAGCTCGTTCATGCCATTCCCGGTCATCTTTAAGAAGATGGCCATAGTCAATAAGGAATGCTCCACATCCACCTGCATTTGTAATAATATAGTCTGCGTCCAGCTTCTCAAAAGCCTCTATGTTCCGCTTTGCCAAACTTTTAGCCGTCTGTTTTTCACCGCTATGGCCATGAAGAGCGCCGCAGCAGGCTTGATTTTGAGAAATATGAATTTCACATCCTGCAAGCTGAAGAAGTTTTATTGTCGCATTATTGGTCTCCAGGAACATCGTATCCATTAGGCACCCAGTAAAAAAAGCGGCTTTTTTTATAGGTTTATCTGCTGAGAGATATGATGGCCTATTTTTCATTTCTTTTAATTTTGGCACTTGAGGAAGTACCTTTTCCATGGCCGTGAGGTTTTTTGGAAGCCAATTCAGCATTCCTGTTTTTCTGGCGGCCAATTGCAGACCTGAACGCTGATAAAAGCCCAATAGCCCGGCAGCTGCCCTCATTCTGTTCTGGTGGGGGAAAAGCCCATTAAAGACCAAACTGCGAACCGCTTTGACCGGAAGCGAGTGTTTCTTATTCTGAATAATAATATCTCTTGCTTCTTCCAGCAAGTGCCCATATTTTACTCCTGAAGGACATACAGGCTCGCAGGCCCGGCAGCCCAGGCAAAGATCAAGAGATCTCTCTACGTCTTCATCCGGTTCAATTAATCCGTCTGCAACAGCTTTCATTAACGCGATCCTGCCCCTTGGAGAATGTGTTTCTTTAAAGCCTGACTCGACATAGGTGGGGCAGGAAGGGAGGCAAAAGCCGCAGCGCATGCAATTCAGCAGCTCATCTTCATTCATTCGGTTCTTAAATTCTTCCTGAATGATTGTTTGTTCTTTTAATGTTGTCATTGGGCAACCACCACTCGTTTTCTGTCATCCTTGGCAAAAATTTTGCCGGGATTAAGAATGTTATTGGGGTCTAAAGCAGTCTTAACAGCTTTCATTGCATCAATGCCAGCCTGGCCAAGTTTCAGTTCAAGATAGGGAGCTTTCATGACCCCTACTCCATGTTCGCCTGTAATAGTCCCTCCAAGTTCAATTGCCTTGATAAAAATCTCTTCAAAAGCATTTTCAACCCGTTCCATTTCATCTTTATCCCGTGCATCTGCAGGGCAGGTCGGATGCAGGTTTCCATCACCGGCATGGCCAAATGTACAGATGGAAAGTCCGTATTTTTTTGAAATTTCACTTATTGCTTTTACCATGTTGGCAATTTCAGATCTTGGCACTGTAGCATCTTCAAGAATGGTTGTCGGCTTAAGGCGCGCAAGGGCGGATAATGCGGCACGCCTTGCAGTCCGCAAGGCTTCTGCTTCCATTTCAGAATTTGCAAGCTGTACAGATACAGCTCCTTGTTTCTTGCAGATTTCAGCCATCTTCTGCATATCTTTTTCCACGACCTCAATAGGACCATCCTGTTCAATAAGAAGGACAGCTTGGACATCGGTTGGCAATCCAATTTGGGCAAAATCCTCAACTGCTTTTAATGTAGGCTGATCTAAAAATTCAAGGGTGGCGGGTATGATTTTGTCTGAGATGATTTTTGAGACTGATTTTGCAGCTTGTTCGAGATCCTGATATAATGCGAGCATTGTCTTTTTTGACTCAGGAAGCGGGATTAATTTTAATGTTGCTTCCGTAATGATCCCCAAAGTTCCTTCAGAGCCAACCAGCAGTCTGGTAAAATCATATCCTGCTACATCCTTCGCAAGCTTGCCGCCGGTTCTAATAATGTCGCCGCCTGCAAGTACAGCTTCCAGCCCCATCACATAGTCCCTTGTAACTCCATATTTCAATCCACGCAGTCCGCCTGAGTTTTCATTTATGTTTCCTCCGATTGTGCTTATTTTCATCGAACTTGGATCAGGAGGATAAAAGAGCCCTCTTGCTTCAACCTCGTTTATCATGTCAAGCGTGATGACACCAGGCTGTACTGTAACCGTAAGATTTTCTTCATCGATTTCAATGACCTTATTCATATGCTTAAACAGGAGTACAATTCCGCCTTCTGTAGGACAGGTGCCTGCACATAAATTGGTGCCTGATCCCCTTGGCACGATTGGAATTCCTGAGCTGCTGCAAATATTGAGGATACTGGATACTTCCTGAGTATTTCGCGGACTGATGACTGCATCGGGCATCGATTGGAAATTTGGAGTAGCGTCATATGAATAGACGAGGCGCCCTGCTTTGGAGTCATCATAATTTTCTGCGCCGACAACGGCAATTAATTTTTCTTTTATTTGAACGTCAACCAAATGGATCCACTCCTTTAATGGAAGCTGGCAATATCTATTTCTTTAAGTATAAAAAAACAGGGAGCGCCCTGCTATGGTTAACTATACAAATATTTATGGATACTTTAATTGTTTTTTGTACCTTCCTCTAAAAGTTTAATCGCGATGTATAATTTCATTAAATCATTCAAATTGGATGTATATAGGCCGGAAAGATCCGATATTTTCTTGAGTCTGTAATGAAGGGTGTTAATATGTATATGCAAAGCTTCAGCAGTATTTTTCAAAGAGTGATTTTGCCTGAACAGTTCCTGAAGGGTTACCATAAGATCCTGTTCATTCATGAATGTCCCGATCGTTCTTTCAATGAAGTCCTTTTTAGTTTCTGGAGAGAGATCATCAAATATCATTTCAATGGTCAAATCCTGATCAAATATGATGGTGTCCCGGTCTTTTGCGATTTTTAAAGCTCGTTCTGCCTGCATAAATGAGTCGGAAAGGCAGAAGGGAGGCAATGGTTTACCGGTGCCAATACTTACTTCAGCAGCCAAAAGGTTTTCAAGAAAACGATGGAAGCGAGTGACCCTTTCTCTTAACCTATTTTCTTTTTTTGCTGAAGAAATACCTGATAAAAGTACAATCCGGTTGTTTCCCCAGCGAATTAGAATATCATGCGGACCCGCTTCTTTCCAGGATAAAATTCTATTCCAAAGATCCCTATGAAGCAATTGGCTATTTTGCCTGAATTCTGCGATGGAAACCTGTCTGTCCACAGCCAGATTAATTTTCAGAAGATGAGCCCGTTCTTTGAAGGCAGGATCCCATTCTTTTGCCTGCAGCCAGTCAAACATAAAACCTTCCAGTGCACGAGCCTGCCAATCGAACTGCTCTGCAAAGTAACTCTCACTGATAAATAACTCTGTTAGTTTGCGGATGATTTCCGCGAATGGGGAAATTTTATCGGGGTTTCCGGTTATGCCAATAACACCAACTGTTTCCCCTTTAAAAAAGATCGGCAGATTAATGCCGGCTTTTACACCTTGAAGGCGCGACTGATCCTCCCTGGTAATAATCAGCTTTTCTTTATTTTTTATGCAAATCAGTGCCCCTTCATGAAAACTGCCTATTCTGCCTGCATCTGTACTTGCAATGATCCCCCCGCAGGTATTGGCAACTATGATATCTTCCTGAAGAAACTGACGCACTTCAGCTATAATTTTTTCAGCCAGGTCAGGCAACAACATGTCATATCTCCCTTTGATTTTTTGACTTTATTATATATAAATAAAAAACTTCCTGCGAATTTTCTAATATCCCTTTTAAAAACCGGGTATATTCATTATGATAAGGGTTAGAAAAATTTTGAAGGGGACAGGTATGATATGTGGAAAGACGTAAGAAATTGGCTGGATAAACTAACACCTGCCCAAGTAATATCCGGATATTATTTATTGGCAGTATCTGTATCGGTACTTTTATTAAAAATACCGGCTGTACATAAACCAGGAGTGGAGGTTGCATTTATTGATACGGTTTTCACGGCTGTCAGTGCAGTAAGTGTGACCGGTCTTTCTGTAGTTGATATATCGGCAACATATAGTGTTTTTGGTTATTTTGTCATCATGTTCATCCTTCAGTTTGGCGGAATAGGGATCATGGCGCTTGGCACATTCTTTTGGCTCCTGCTGGGCCGCAAGATTGGATTAAGAGGGCGCCGCCTCATCATGGTTGATCATAATCAATATGCCTTGTCCGGCCTGGTCAATTTAGTAAAAGAAATCATTAAAATTATATTAGTGATTGAAACGCTTGGTGCGCTCATATTGGGTTTTCATTTTCTTAAATATTATCCTGCATGGGATGACGCATTCCTGCACGCGCTGTTTGCATCTGTCAGTGCAACAACCAACGGGGGCATGGATATAACAGGAGCCTCTCTTAAACCTTATGCCGGCGATTATTTCGTGCAGCTGATCAATATTATTCTGATTACTTTAGGAGCTATAGGTTTTCCTGTTCTTATCGAATTAAAGCAATATCTATTTAGGAATAAATGGGACCAGGAACCATCTTTTCGCTTTTCTTTATTTGCAAAATTGACGACCGTTACATACGCCGCCCTTCTTGTGTTTGGTACGGTTATTTTGCTCATCATGGAATTCAATCAATATTTCAAAGACATGAATTGGCATGAAAGCTTCTTTTATTCATTCTTCCAATCCGCTACCACCCGGAGCGGCGGTTTATCAACGATGGATGTTAATGAATTTACAATGCCTACTCTCATCATAATGAGTATTTTAATGTTCATCGGGGCATCACCGAGTTCTGTCGGTGGGGGCATCAGGACGACTACCTTTGCAGTGAATATCCTTTTTATATATCACTTTGCCAAAGGAAATCGGGATATAAAAATATTTAAAAGAGAAATTCATGAAGATGATATTCTGAAGTCCCTTGCTATCACATTGCTAGCTATTGGAATGTGTTTTCTCTCTGTAGTCATTTTAAGCATTACAGAAAAGCAGATGGAGCTAATTGAAATCATTTTCGAGGTCTGTTCAGCTTTTGGTACTACGGGGCTATCGTTAGGAATCACACCGGAATTATCAATGATCGGAAAATGTATCATAATGGCCTTAATGTTTATTGGAAGAATTGGATTAACTTCCTTCTTATTTATTATAGGCGGCAAAGAAAAACAGCCGAATTTTCATTATCCTAAAGAGCGTGTTATTATTGGCTAAAAAAGCAGCCCGGAAGATTATTCCGGACTGTTTTTTTTGTATCCCTTCACCTATACGGCTGGGCTTTTCTTATTAATCCGTCCCGCGGCTGACATCTTTAGTAGGATGCATGAATGGGTAGCCTTGAGGCGGCTTTTTGCTTTCAAGGAGTTCTTTGTTTTCCGTTGTATTCCAGCCGATATCATTTGTCGGATGAATCCAATCCTCACCTGCCATCACTGCAGGATCTGTTTCATCGCTCCAGTTTTCCAGCGGTGAACTGTCCGAAGAATAATAACTGTCCCCAATGGTTACGCCAAAAGAATTCGTGAAAGGCGGCTGAAGTTTCATGCCTGTGTCTTTAAAGCTCGGTGCTTCTATTTGATGTGGAAGTGTCTCATCAATGCCAATGCTTCTGTTATCTTTATTCCTTTTATTAGTCATATCGCTCATTCCTTTTTACTCTATTTTTTGCACCGCAGTAAAATTTATGATTGTAAAATAAGGAAGGCTCAGATAGGAATGAAACTGTGTTTTTTACTAAAAATAAAGCTGTGTTAAACCTGAAAATGGATTTAGCACTATGAAATATATTTCAGGAGGAGATTGGGATGGCCAAACGAAAAGCTGAGTATAATGCCGTTGAAAAATACAGCAAGACGCCTAAAAAGAATCTTCAGGAATCTGAGTTTTCAGCAGAATTCAGCCAGGGCGAGAATCCCATGAAAATGGCTAACCGCAACTCCAAGCATGGGAGAGAGGGAAGAGCCTAGTGGATCATAATAAACCACGAAAAAAAGGACGGCAAAATGGCTCGGCCAATGTAGAATTCGGTATGGAGTTTGGTGATATAAATGCCGGAAAACTTTATGAGCTGCCATTTATGAACCGTGATAAAGATAAAAAGAAAGATCGGGATAAATGTTAAAAAACCGGCAGATTCCTGCCGGTTTTATCAATCATGTATAGGGCCGGTAAAGATGGAAACCTTTTCTGAGCTTGAGTCGAAATAGGCAAGCAGAACTGAGTCTCTCTTTTCAATTATTCC
Source organism: Cytobacillus sp. BC1816 (assembly GCF_051353635.1). Classification (NCBI taxonomy): domain Bacteria; kingdom Bacillati; phylum Bacillota; class Bacilli; order Caryophanales; family Bacillaceae; genus Cytobacillus; species Cytobacillus sp. BC1816. The sequence continues at coordinate 1,537,529 of NZ_CP195611.1, forward strand.
ATCCTTAATATATTTTTCAATATCAAAAGATAATCTTTCACTTAAGGTATGTTTGTATATTTCTTTTTCATTCAACTGAAGGCTTAAGAAGCCTTCACCCAGATGGATTGGATTTTCAAGCAGAGACTGGTAAAGCTTTGATCTCTCGGATTTTTCAAAGCTAGGCTGCCACCAGGGTTTTCTTGGCTTGTATTTTTGCTTTGAAATATAGTCAAACTTCATAAGGCCTTCTGCTATATCCAAATCAGCAATTTTTTTTGATTCCAGGAATTCAAAAAGACGTTTGAAAAGATCCTCAAGCTGATGGCCGATTCTGGACCATCCTTTTTGCTCCCAATAACTGCCGAATTCCTGGAAGAAATCGAATGGAGTCGGAAATACCTTTGTAACCAAATATTCAATAATCGCATCCATTCTATGATCATTCCAATACTTCTCTAAAACATCTTCAACCTGCTTAATGCGAATGATATCATCAAAGGACAAAACATTATTTCCAAGTATTTCATATGGAGAATGGTCCATATAAATATATTGATGATCTTCTGCTCTCAATCGAAGCCCGGTGCCTCTCAGCATTTTTAAGAAGCCGAGCTGAAGCTCTTCGGGCCGCATTGCAAATACATCATTGAATGTTCTTTTGAATGAATCATAATCTTCCTCAGGAAGCCCGGCAATTAAGTCAAGATGCTGGTCAATTTTCCCTCCATCCTTTACCATTGTGACCGTTCTGCAAAGCTTGTTAAAGTTCTGCTTCCTCATGACCAATTCATTTGTATAGTCGTTTGTAGATTGCACACCAATTTCAAATCGGAATAATCCTGCTGGAGCTTCCTTGTTTAGAAATTCAATCACTTCCGGTCTCATGATGTCGGCAGTGATCTCAAATTGAAAGACAGTACCAGGCAGATGTTCATCGATTAAGAATTGGAACATTTCCAAAGCATAACTGCGGCTAATGTTGAATGTGCGGTCCACAAATTTAAGGGTTTTTGCACCATTCCTCATTAAATATCGGATGTCGTCCTTGATTTTTTCCCTGTCGAAGTATCGCACACCTACTTCAATAGAGGAAAGGCAAAACTGGCAGCTGAATGGGCATCCCCGGCTGGTTTCTATATAAGTGACCCGTTTAGAAAGGTGGGGAATATCTTCATCAAATCGGAATGGTGAGGGAAGCTCACGCAAATCCAGCTTATTCCGCTGAGGATTAATACGAACCTGGCCATTTTCCCTGAAAGCAAGACCATGCACATTTTCCATATTCATTGTGCCATTCAGCTCTGTCAGCAGCTGTTTGAACGTTTCCTCACCTTCTCCGATAACAATGTAATCAAATTCTTTTACATTGTTCATCCAATCCGCAACATCATAGGTCACTTCAGGTCCTCCGACTGTAATATGAATGGAGGGGTCAATCTTTTTTATCATTTTAATGACCTTAATGGTCTCTTCGATATTCCATATATAGCAGCTGAATCCGATCACATCAGGTTTTTTGCGGACCAGATCTGTAACGATATTCATTACCGGATCTTTAATTGTATATTCGGCTAATTCCACATCGAAATCAGGCTGAGCGTATGCCTTTAGATAGCGGATCGCTATATTTGTATGAATGTATTTGGCATTAAGCGTACTGGCGATAACTTTCATTTATTTTTGAACTCCCTTTTTAGCAACTTAAACATCATATAATTGTATCATATTTTTTAATGAAAAAAAGGAAGTAAAACATTGACATATGATCTGTAAGGTGAATTATACTAATTATTATAATATTTATAAAAATTCAACAATTTGTATTATAACTATAGTAAGATAGTAGAAAAATACAATATCTAGCTGGGAGAGGGAATGAATGAAGGTAAGTCTTTTTGCAACATGTCTTGTAGATATGTTTCAGGGAAATGCAGGCAAAGCAGCTGTTGAACTGCTTGAACGCCTGGGATGTGAAATAGATTTTCCGGATGAACAGGTCTGCTGCGGCCAGCCTGCCTACAACAGCGGCTATGTGAAGGAATCAAAGGAAGCCATGAAAAGGATGATCACAGCATTTGAACATGCAGAATATGTTGTTTCCCCTTCTGGATCTTGCGCCTATATGTTTCATGAGTATCCGCATGTTTTTAAAGGCGACTCTGTATGGGAACCCAAAGCAAAAAGGCTTGCTGAAAAGACATACGAACTTACTCAATTTATCGTTGAAGTTCTAAACGTTGACGATGTCGGGGCAAAGTTAGAAGGTAAAGCCACCTATCATACCTCCTGCCATATGACCAGGCTTCTTGGGGTAAAAGAAGCACCTATGAGGTTATTAAAAAATGTAAAGGGCCTGGAATTCGAAGAGCTTCCCGGCAAGGAGCAATGCTGCGGTTTTGGCGGTACTTTCTCCGTGAAAATGGCTCAAATATCTGAACAAATGGTAGATGAGAAGGTTGGGCATATAGAGGAGACAGAAGCAGACATTCTCATTGGAGCTGACGCAGGGTGCCTGATGAATATTGGAGGCAGGATCGGTAGGCAGGGAAAACCAATAAGGGTTATGCATATTGCTGAAGTGTTAAATTGCCGATAAGCCATTAATGGTCATGCTTTCTTGCAAAGCAGGAAAGACAGTTTTGAACGTTGATAATTGTCTTGCGTAAGAGCCTGCCCCTCGTGTGTCAGGTAAGGTGCTTGCGCTTTTCTAAAGGGGGAATAGAAATGGCTATGAAAATAGGAACAAACGACTTTAAGGATCGTGTAGATTCCGGGATAAGCAATTCCTTTATGAGAGGGGCAGTTTCAGGTGCACAGGAAAGGCTTCAGACAAGAAGGCTTGATGCTGCCGCAGAACTTGGAAATTGGGAAGAATGGCGGTCGCTATCAGAAGAAATTCGCCAGCATGTACTTGAAAATCTTGATTTTTATTTATACCAGCTCAGCGAAAATGTAGCTAAAAGGGGAGGGCACGTTTATTTTGCTGAAACTGCTGAAGAAGCCTCTGCCTATATACGGGAAGTAATTGAAAAGAAGAATGCAAGAAAAGTAGTTAAATCTAAATCGATGGTAACCGAAGAGATTCATTTAAATGCCTCACTGGAAGAGGCCGGATGCCAGGTCATTGAAACTGATTTGGGGGAATACATCCTTCAGGTGGACGACCATGATCCCCCTTCACATATAGTGGCGCCTGCCCTTCATAAGAATAAAGAGCAGATTCGTGATGTTTTTGCAGAAAAACTGAACTATCAGAACACAGAAAAGCCGGAAGAACTTGCGTGGCATGCGAGAGAAATGCTGCGCCACGAATACTTAACCGCCGATGTTGGCATTACGGGCTGCAACTTCGCTGTGGCTGAAACAGGTTCAATCACATTAGTGACTAACGAAGGCAATGCAGATCTTGTCACTGCCTTGCCTAAGACGCAAATTACGGTAATGGGCATGGAAAGGCTGGTCCCGACTTACGAGGAAATGGAAGTGCTTGTAAGTATGTTGACAAGGAGCGCTGTTGGACAAAAGCTTACGAGCTATATTACTGTTCTGACAGGTCCAAAAGAAGAACTCGATGTCGATGGTCCTGAAGAATTCCACCTGGTTATAGTAGATAATGGCCGCTCTTCGATTTTAGGGGGAGAGTTTCACTCCATTCTCCAATGTATCCGCTGTGCTGCTTGTGTAAATGTTTGTCCCGTATATAGGCATGTTGGCGGCCATTCCTACGGATCCATTTATTCAGGCCCGATTGGAGCGGTTCTGTCACCCCTTTTAGGCGGCTATGATGATTATAAGGAATTGCCTTATGCATCAACACTTTGCGGAGCCTGTACGGAAGCCTGTCCGGTCAAAATCCCTCTTCATGAACTTCTTCATAAACACCGGCAGGTAATTGTCGAAAAAGAAGGAAGGGCTCCCATATCGGAAAAAATGACCATGAAGGCTTTTGGGCTGGGAGCTGCTTCGCCGTCCCTTTATAAACTGGGGTCAAAGCTGGCACCGGCAGCCATGAATCCATTTACCGCCGGCGACAAAATTACAAAGGGACCAGGCCCCTTAAAGGCCTGGACAGAAATCAGGGATTTTCCAGCTCCTAATAAAGAAAGGTTTCGCGATTGGTTCAAAAACCGGCCGAAAGGAGGCGGACAGCAGTGAAGGGAACCATTCAGAATCGAGATGCTTTTTTAAATAAAATTGCAGGCAGATTGGGCAGAGAAAAAAGAGTTACTGGAGTAGAAAGACCAAAATGGAGCTATAACCCGCAGGATGCAGTCTTGAAAGAAGCAGATGCTGATGAGCTTCTTGAAGCATTAAAGACACAGTGTACGAAAATCCACACTGATCTTGCTGTAACCAATGCTGCCAATTTGACGGAAACGCTTAAAGAAATTGTAGCCCAGTATGGCGGGGGTCCAGTTGTGACCTGGAAGGATGACCGCTATAAACAGTTTGGGCTTACACCGCTATTTAAGGAAATTTGGCCAAAAGAGAAAGTGGAAGTATATGAATGGGATTATTCTGAAGAAGGAAGAAATATTGAATATGCAGAACATGCCAACATCGGCATTACGGTCAGTGAAATAACTCTCGCTGAATCCGGCACAGCAGTCTTGTTCAGCAGTAAGGATCACGGACGGACAGTCAGCTTTCTCCCTGCTGCTTCAATCATCCTTATTCCGAAGAGCACCCTGGTCCCGCGTATGACACAGGCTGCAAGGATCATTAGGGAAAGGGTAAACTCAGGGCAGCTGGCACCTTCCTGCATTAATTTCATTACTGGGCCAAGCAACTCCGCTGATATTGAGATGAACCTCGTTGTTGGTGTACATGGGCCTGTTAAGGCTGCGTATATTGTTATTGAAGATTTATAAAGCCTTAGACACCCGGCATCCTGGTTTGTAAGTACGAGAAAAAACGCCAACTTTTGTTGGCGTTTTTTTCTGAAAGCGTCCCAGGCGAGATTCGAACTCACGACCTACAGCTTAGGAGGCGGTCTTACTTATCAGGAACAACTTTGAAGAACTTGGATAAACCCTTGTTAAATCAACATTTTTGAACTACGAACCAGATTGAGATGGTTAGAATTTGAGGCTTCATGATGAGTTTCGACCCCAAATCGACCCCATAGACTCAATTTAACTATTTATTTGAGAGTTGCAAATCATTCTGCTTATCTCCAAAAACTCCTTCAAAACTTCTTCTAATATATCTTAATCAATAATGTGATAGTAAATATTTACATATAATACTATAATAGACATACAAAATAAATATTGGGGGAAGAAATGGGTAAAAAAGTTGCATTTTTATTATTTTTATTTCTTTTGATTTTTGTTACAAATTCTTATGCACACGGGGGAAGAACCGATGCTAATGGTGGCCACAATTGTAGCCCTAAATCACAGGCAAAAGGGCTTTGTAGCGGGTATCATTATCATAATGGAGGCAGTTCATCAACCGGGGGATCAACAACTACTACCAGTCAGCCGGCAACAACGAGAAATGATAAAAATTGTTCTGATTTTGCTACTTATGATGAGGTTATCGATTATTGGAATTCCAAAGGATATTCAGCTACTTATGATCCAGAAAACTTAGATGGTTGGGGAAATGGGCAGGTTGATGACGGAATCCCTTGTGAAGCGCCGGGCGGATATGACAAAACCAAAATCAATAACAGTCCTGAACAAATCCAATTTAAACAAGAACAAGCCGATGCCGAAAAAGGAGAAAATCAAGGGTATAAACAAGGGTTAAAGGATGGTTATGCTGAAACGGATGCTAGCGATTCTACATCCGAAGGTTCAGAGGAGTTTATATCTGGTTATTCAACAGGCTATAACAAAGGTTACGAGGAAGGTAAACAGAAAATTACAACAGATAAAACTAAAGCAACAAATGATGGTTACGCTCTAGGTAAAAAACAGGATAAGATTGCAATTCCTGATGCATATTCAAATCACCCAGGTTTAAAATCATCCTTTGAAAGCGGCTTTAATAAGGCTTTGTCAGAGAAAATTGAAACTAAGAAAAAAGAATATCAAGAATTAGGATATAAAAATGGCAAAGAGGATACTCACGCCCCTCCTAAAGACAAAGAGGATGTTTATGTAAAGGCATACCAAGAAGGATACGAAAAGGCACAAGCGGAATTGAAAGATAAGTATTTTAATATGGGATATGAAACTGCCTTTACACATTTGGAATTTAAGGATCCAGATCTCCCAAACGATAAATTTACACAGTGGTACAAAGAAGGATTCGATTCTAACGAAGAAATACAGGGAATTAAAGATGCCGGATACCTTCTGGGAGAAAAGGGCGAAAACTATTCTCTCCCTTCCGAATATAAAAAGGGTGAAGAAATATTTAAGCATTATTATCAAGAAGGATATAAACAATACGAAGAGGAGAAAAAACAAAATCAAGCTAGCGCAGCTGGCGGTATCGGGATAGCGGCACTTAGTTGGTTAGGCAGAAGACTCTATGTTGCTAAAAAAATGATTAGTTAAGGAGGCTTGAAATGGGGATTTATCAAACCGTTTGTTATAAAGTCGAAGATATTTTTATTAAATTATTAGCCAAAAAGGATGATCCTGCTGCTGTTAAAGCGAAAGTAGACCAATATAGAACTGAAAAAGAACGTGCCCGCCTTCAGCGAAAAGAGGAAAAAGCTCAAAAAATTGAAGAACAAAGAGAAATTCGAGCTCAACAGCAACAAGAAAAAGACAGGATAAAAAGAGAACAACAAGAGCAGGAAAGAAGAGAAATTGAACACATCATCTCTAATTTAATGGAAAATAAAGGCCAAGACTATTCTTCTTATGAATTTAATGAGATTAAGAGAAACAAAGTGTTCTTTCAATCCCTTGCTCAACGTGTTCTTGAACCTAATGAAAAAGTTTTGACGTTTATTTTTTGTGAATATGATAAGAGCAGCAAACAAGAAATAAAGGGCTATTTAATACCAACTAATAAAAGAGTTATTTTTATAACCAAAAATTTAAATTATATGGATAAGTTTAGATACCAGACTATAATTAATGTCAATTGGTTTAAAGATGGATTGCTAGAAAGAGGCCTTAAAATACAATATGGTAAGAGAAGATTAGAATTTGATGAGATGTTCGACCAGGAACAAATGAAAAGAGTAGGAAATATTATTTTAAATAATTCTACTAGGAAGGTTGTATAAGGGTTTTTCCTTTTGGGAGAGTTACCGACCAAGATAACCAAAAAATTAAATTTCATTTGAATCAGGAAAAATCGCATACTAATTCCATTTTAAATGCACCAAAATGACAGTCCTTTTGAATTTGTAAATGGCATTTAAAAAAAGCAAAACTCGCCTGGGGGAAATGGCGAGTTTTCTTTATTATAAATTCAAATCTTTAACCAATGCACCCGTTATTTAATAACAGCAACTTTATATATTCTAAGCCTTCTTTTTAAAAATACCGTCAAAGTGACTTGCAGCTGTTTTATCTGCTTCTTCCAATACGTGACCATAGATGTTCATAGTGGTTGAAATATCAGCATGACCTAACCTTTCGCTGATAACCTTGGCGTGTACACCTTCATTTATTAGCAGGGTAGCGGAGGTATGCCTAAGATCGTGAAAGCGTATATGTTTAAAATCATGTTTTTTGGTGAATCTGCGCCACCATTGACCGATACTGTCTGGACGGATCGGTTTGCCGAATTCATTCCCAAAGATGAAGAAGTGATTGGGCCATTCCCAGAGGTCACGTACTTTCCATTTATCATGCCGGCTAGTTAACTCTAGTTTTTTTAACATATCAAGTAATTTTTCAGGAACACTAACTGTTCGGTCTTTACCGGTTTTAGTTCCTTTTATCTGAACTCCTTTACCCTTAATCTCTGTAATAGCTTGCTCGATTCGAATAGTTCCTTTTTCAAAGTCAACATGTTTCCACTCAAGTCCAGCAATTTCACCTTCTCTGGCTCCGGTCGAAACTGCCAGGAGGATAAGCGTTTTCCAAAACAGGGGCTTGTCATCAAGAAGCTGCATTAACTGGCTTAACTCCTCCTTTGAATAAACCTCTGATTTTTTTGCTTTTCCATTTGGTGGCTTTGCTCCCATAGCAGGATTTTCTTTAATTAACTTCCATTTATAGGCGCAAGAGAGGATATTGTTAAAAGCCTTATAGCAGTTCAGTACAGCAGATGCAGAAAGTTTCCCATCTTTTCCATCCAGGCGCTGGCCGTTCTTTTTAAGATCATTAATAAAATTTACAACATGAATAGTTTTGATGTCTTCCAGTTTAAAATGTCCATATTTCGGAAGGATTCGCTTTTGCAAGATACTGATATAATTTTGCAAGGTATCAGGTGAAAGAGTATCTTTAGCGTGTTTTTCTAGCCATTGAGGAAAAAAGGCATTTAGGGTCATTTTATCCTCAGCTTTAAAATATTGACCTGTTAATATTTCAGCCTCAAATAGGGTGAGTAGCTTTTTAGCTTCTTTCATATTTTTAGCTTTTACAGTTCTTCTTTCTCTAATGGGTGTTCCTTTTTCGTCATAACCTAAAATTACTGTTAAACGATAGCTACCATTACCGCGATTTTCAACATTAGCCATTTGTTAACCTCCTATAAGAATGTATGTTCTGTTTTAGTTGAAAAGAAAAGCCCAAAAGGGCATATTAATCATTTTATTAAATTTAAGAAAGCACTTTCGTTTATTATATTTATGTTTATACCTTCTTTAATAAGGGAGTATGCTTTTTCTTCTTTTGTACTTATTCCCTTTGTACCAACTAAAGATTTATCCTGAATTCCAACCACAAGATAATCTGTTTTCTTACTCACTCCAGATTTTATAATTGCCCCTAAATCAACAGCTTTTTGCATTGCTTCATTCCGACTTATACTTTGTAAGTCACCTGTGAAAACAATATTTTTCTCGAATAAAACATGTGTCTCATCAAAATTTTCAACAGTAGCAGCGATTTCTGAAACTCGAATTTTACTAAACTTCTTCCTTTTAGTGAAAGTCTCTTGTGGTTTCAATTCTGAAAATCTCTTGACTGGAATACTGCTATAAGTGCTGCAATAACTCATAAGGTTTTTTCTGTTTTTCATCCTGATGCAGGTAGTTACCAGTTCTGCACATGCTCTAGCATCAGAGAGGGCATTATGGTGATTATTTAATGCTATGTTGAAATATGCCAATCTCTCCTCTAGGCTTTGACCAATTCCTTGACCTCTACATGCTCGTGTACTAATTGGAATGCTGCAAATATATTCAAAATCCGGAAGGGGAATCTGGTACTTCTTTAAAGCAGCATGCAATACACTCATATCAAATTGCGCATTGTGTGCAACAATGGTAGTGTCTTGAAAATAATGTTTGATTAATTCCCAAACCTCATCGAAATTTCTTGCGCCCAATACATCTCTTGGAGTGATACCATGTATTGCGCTAAAGCTTTCATCAAATTTAAGGTTAGGAGGTTTGATTAAGTAATACTTTTCATCAACTATTTGATTATTTTCTACAATTGCCAAGCCAACAGAGCATGCGCTATATAAATTTTCATTTGATATTTCAAAGTCAATTGCAATAAAGTCCATTTATGTCTCCTTTCTCATCCAAAGAAATATTAGTTTTGTTACTGATTAAAAGAAATAGTCGAATACCGGCATTATTTATCTTTTTCTTCAATTAAACCTAATTTACTATCTATAGATGTAATAGCAACTAGTGCTGTTAACATCTTTTGGTCGGCTAATTCCACAGATTTTTTAGCCTCTTCCATTCTGGATTCAAGGTCAGCTACGCCATTAATCGCTTGTAAGATTGCGTTAGCTGCGTTACCTCTGTAATTCGTTGCCAAAGACATATTTACTCTGTATTCCTCCAATTGCTCTTGATACTCGGGATTGATGGATTTAGAATCAATTGCACTTATTCGTTTTGATAGTTCACTATACTTTTCACTTACGATTTCCATATCATCTTTTAAACTAACAATATCAGGTTGACCATTTGCAGTAGAAATCTTCTCCCAGGATGACTGCCAATTTTCAGTCCATATGCTATCAAACTCTTTAGTGATCTCATTAATTTCGGGTCTTATTTCATTAGTGTAGACATCATCGGTGATAACATCTGCCTTTTTATTTGTCTCTTCCTTAGCAGTCTCTTCAGAATTAGTTTCTTTTTTCTCTACGTTCTCTTCTTTAGGTTGATTTGAAGCTTGTTCATCGTCATTTCCGATATCAATAATTAAGGCAATAATAACAATTGTGAACAAACCAATCAGACCAAAACATCCTAGTTTTAAAAATTTCTTCATGAAGCTTTCCTCCCGAAAAATATAAATTTATGTATAAATGGGTTATTATCCCAACTAAACGTTAAATAAAAACACGCTATTGGCGTGGTCATAAGGATTTGATTAAATGTACCTATTTAGTGATTAAATTTTTTTAAGTGAGCAACTTCTCTTGGCACACCATATATTTCTGCAATTTCATAGATTGAAAGATGCGAATCTTTAAATTCACTTAGACATTCGTCTGGAAGTAACAACTCTACAGCGAATTGACTTGCTTGCCTTTCGTATTTGCTTTCTGGAAAGAAAGTACTCTTTTTAAGAAATGAAGCATTATGTTTGGGGTGAAGAACCGAATGACCTAATTCATGTCCCATGACAAAATTACGGACTTTGCCTAAGTTGTTATTTATGAAAATAAATTTATTTTTCCTTTCATATTTGTACATTCCCTGGACTTCATCCGTAAAATCCCATGGCACAACATGAACACCAAGTTTCTCAGCGATTAGAAAAGGATCTCTTGTCTTGAATTTCTTAATTAATCTTTGAACTTCAGCAACAATAAAATCCTTCATCTAATCAGTCCTGTTTATCACGATATTTCTTTGGAATATACTTTTTGTTAATTCTGGTGGCTTGTCTAATTGCATATTCCATGGCATCCATGATTGATTCCTTTGCTTCCTCGCTAATCGGTTCCCCCATTAACATATAGCCGTCATCTTCAGAAAGGTCTTGCCGAATTTTCTCCATTCTTTTTGCAATGTCTTTTTCGTCTTTGTTTTGCAAATTTGCATTTGATTTTTGGAAATCAGACCTGCCTAATAGATAATCTGTCTCCACTTCATAAAGATCTGCAAGCTTTTTTAGAGTTTCAGTATCTGGGTCTCTGTAATCCCGTTCATAATTTGATAGGACTGTATTGGTTATTCCAATTTTCTGAGCAACAAAGATTTGAGACCAATTTCTTCTCTCTCTTTCTGCTTTTAAACGCTTGCCTAATGACATATTCCATCTTCCTCATAATGTTAAATTATTTAATAATAAAATCATAACAAGATTTCACGCTACGTTAAATAAAATCCACAAAAAGTTGAATATATTTATTGACTTTCACGAAAAGTGGATTTATAATCAAAACATAAAGTTTCACGTTACGTGGAAAGGTGGTGATAACTTGCACTTAAATGAATGTATTAGAAACTATAGAAAATCGAAAGGAATTTCTCAAAAACATATAGCTAAGGAGCTTAACATCAGTGTTTCAGGGTACAACATGAAAGAACTTGGTAAGAGGCCTATAAATACTGACGAACTACAAATAATAGCAAAATCATTAGGTGTATCTCCTTCATATTTTTTTGAGGAGGAGTTACACGTAAAGTGTAATAGAACTACAGCTTAATAGGAGGTATATAAATGGATCTCAAAAAGCTAATAGCACAGGATCATTTCAAAGTGCAGCGAAAAACACTCACAGCTCAAGAGGTGGCTGATTATATTGGTGTCCATCCTGACACGATTTATACGATGGTCCGAGAAAAGCAAATCCCGCATTTCCGGGTTAGGCGAAGAATTTTCTTTTCCCTGGAAACGATTAATGCTTGGATGCGAGACCAAGAACAAAAAAGTCTGGAGGCGATGTAAATGAATCAATTGCAGCCTATTTGCCAGAGAGGTAAGCGAGTATTAACTACCACTCAGCTTGCAGAGGCTTTTGGTACAGAAGCAAAAATTATTAACCGAAACTTTCAAAGAAATGCCGATCGGTATGTTCAAGGCAAACATTATTTTGCCTTATCCGGAGAAGAATTACGGGAATTCAAAGGGTCACGTCAATTTGACGACAGCCTTAAATTTACTTCTATTCTCTATCTCTGGACTGAAAAGGGAGCTTGGCTCACTAAATACCGAGCAGGCATGGGATGCTTACGAAAGGCTAGTCGATGAATACTACACGATTAAAGAAGACATTGTTCCTCTATCAAAAGATCAGGCTCTTGTCACAGTGCTGAGAACAACTGCAGATCTTATGGAGGATACTCAAACCATTAAAGCTGAACAACATAAAATCAGAAAGCTAGTCTATGAGATTGATCATAAAGTCGAAGAGCATATCACTCTATCCAGTGGCGAACAACGCCGTGTGCAGAAAGGAATTGCTCAAAAGGTTTATGAGCTGGAAAGTAATCCAGAGTTCCGATCAAAGCTCTTCAGGGAACTACATCGGGAAATCAAGGACCGTTTTGGTGTAGCAAGTTACAAAGACATTAAAAGGAAGGAGCTTCAATCAGCACTCAGCTACATAGAAAACTGGTTTCCTAGAAAAGTTTCATGAGCGAAGGCACCTTACGAAGCTGCCAGGCTTAAAAAGATTCGGTGCACTTCCTTTCATCTATTAATTTTAATAGCAATCTATTAATTTGTCGGTTCCATACTGGAACCTTTCCAAAATGGAACATAGAAGGGAGGGAGAAAGGATTGACTTTCGGCGCAGTATTGAAAGCATGCCGGGAGCGAGCAGGTCTTACCCAGGAGGAAATCGCAGAAAAGCTTCATCGTTCACGGAGTTGTATTTCAAAATTTGAAACAGATAAAAAAACACTGGATGTCGCTACTTTAATCAAGTGGGCAGATGTTACATCAGCTAAAGATGTGGCATGTGCCATTGTGACAGGGGTAGATCCAGTGATGATATTGCAGCAGTTAATGCCGTTGATAGGAGGAATAATCCAATGGTTCTAACCAGAAAAGAGAAGCTGGAACAATTAATTAGGAAATTGAAGAGCCAAGGAGTCAAGATTGATTGGGCTGTGAGGATCCGTACTCCAAAGGAGGGTTCATGAATGGACTTGGGTTATGTCTTAGCTATGATTTTTGGAACCTATTTTATTTTCATTATGGGAATTTTAATTGGAGATTTTACTTCAGATCAAAAAGAAAAGCAGTAAGCTCACCACAGCTCACTGCCACTAAATATTCGATAATCCTATTCTACCACCACTAGAATTGGGCGGCAAGAACCTTTGTTCCTGCCGCGATAAGTCGGAACGAATATCTACCATTCCCCCATCATCTACGTTTCGGCTTATCGCGGTGTGAATAAAGCACCTAATACATAGAGAGGAGGATAAAAATGAATCATCCTATAATCGAACAGATTGAGCGTTCCGGATATCCGAATATGGCAGCACAGCCTGAACATGTAGGAATTGATTACTTTGGTGACGAGATCCTTGATGGTGACGACATAGTGGAATATGACGGTGTAATCATCTTGAAGGACAACTTGGATCGGTTCTTAACAGAAGTCATGGAATTTGAATTTAGAACAGCATAAAAAATGACTCCTGTTGGCGCAGGAGTCGATAATGATTGGCTAATTATTTAGTACCATCATTTTAGCATATAGGCTATTGGCGGTAAAGGGGGGGGACTAGAATTGGCATTAAACAATGCAGTTCATACAAAGGATATGAGCCGGTTTGAATGGCTGCAAGAACGGGCTAAAGGAATCGGCGGGAGTGATGCTGGAATCATTCTTGGAGTTAATAAATTTCGTTCACCGTTTGAGCTTTGGCTTGAAAAAACAGGGCAGGTCGAACCACAGGAAACTGATAATGAAGCAATTTACTGGGGAAATCAAATGGAAAATGTGGTTGCCAAGGAGTTTGAAAAGCGTACAGGTAAAAAAGTCCGCCGTACAAATTTCATGTACAGTCATCACAAGTTTCCTTTTATAAAAGCAAACGTTGACCGTTTAGTTGTTGGAGAATCAGCGGTTTTGGAATGCAAGACAGCCAGTGCGTATCTCGCTAAAGAGTGGGAAGGCGAAGAAATACCGGCAAGCTACCTTGCGCAGCTCCAGCATTATCTCGGAGTTACAGATAAGAAAAAGGGCTATATCGCTGTCCTTGTCGGTGGCAACAAGTTCATCTGGAAGGAAGTAGAGCGAGACCAGGAGCTTATCGAGATGATTTTCAATGCTGAAAAGCATTTTTGGGAATATCACGTACTGCAAGGTCATGCTCCGGAACTAGATGGATCCAGTGCAGCTGAGAAGTATTTGAAAGAGAAGTACGATCGTGCTGAGAAGGATAAAGAAATTGTCCTTCCATCTGTTTATAAAGATTTGCTGGTTCAATATGAGAAAGTGAAGTCCGATGAAAAGCTGATTAAAACTGCAAAAACGGAAATTGAAAACAAATTAAAAGAAGTATTGAAAGATGCTGAAACAGGTATAACAGATCAATTTATAGTCACTTGGAAAAATCAGAATAGAAAAAGTGTGGATTCGAAAGCCCTGAAAGAGAAGTTTCCGGACATTTACAAAAAAGTTTTGAAAGAATCCTCGTTCCGAAAATTCGCTGTAAAGGAGATTAATTGATGGCGACCAATACAGATTTGAAGAATCAATTAGCAAATAGGCAGGAGACTGCAGCAAAGCAAGTATCAGCCCAATCACTTGGACTTAAAAGTCTACTAAATACACCAACAATGCAAAAGAAATTCGAGCAGGTATTGGCCAATAAAGCTCCGCAGTTTATGGCTTCCGTTCTTAATTTGTATAACGGAGATCCTGGCCTAAGAGAAGCTGAGCCTATGTCCATAGTGTCCAGTGCAATGGTTGCTGCATCTCTCGATTTACCAGTTGATAAAAACTTAGGTTACGCCTGGATTGTTGCTTTTTATGATTCTAAAAAGGGGTATAAGGCAGCCCAATTCCAGCTGGGATACAAAGGATACATTCAGCTGGCACTAAGAAGTGGCCAGTACAAGGCCATAAATGTAATACCGGTATATGAAGGAGAACTCCTAAAGTGGAATCGTCTAACGGAGGAAATTGACCTAGATTTGGATGCCAGGAAAAGTGACAAGGTCATCGGTTACTGTGGCTACTTTAAGTTGGTCAATGGCTTTGAAAAAACGGTCTATTGGACCAGAGATGAAGTAGAGGTACACAGAATAAAGCACAACAAGGCAAAAGACAAGAAATCTCTTAATAATGTTTGGCGTTCTGATTACGATGCCATGGCAATGAAAACAGTTCTTAGGAACATGTTAGGCAAATGGGGTATCTTGTCCATCGATATGCAAAAAGCATTCACAGAAGACGAGCAGGAGCGTGAAGTAAAAGATATTACGGATGATGCAAATGAATATGAAGAGCCTATTCAATTTGATCCACCAAGCCAAGAAGACCAAGAATCAGCTGCTGAACCAGAAATTATTGATGTGGATCAAAAGAAAAAAACTAGCAAAAAGATGTCCGCCCAGGAATCACTGGACATAGATTTCGAAGATGCAGAGTAATAAGACAAATGTCCTCCTTCCAGGATGGATCTGGGAGGAGGCAAGAGATAAAGAACATTTGAAAAAGCTTGTCCTACAGTATATGCGTCGATATCCGGATTACAAAGTAAAAGGCGTTAAAAACGGATTTGCTGTGTGCGAGAGAAGTTAATTTCATGGGGAGGAGGTACAAAGGTGCAAGGCTGGATAAAGCTTCATAGGAAGATACTTGAGAACGAAATATGGCATGATGTCACCACTTTTCGACTTTTTACATTGCTGCTTTTGCAAGCTGTTCACAAGGACGGGGTTAAGGTAAAAGGCATTGAATTAAAGAGAGGTCAGTACCTCCGTTCCTATTCTAAGTTAGCGGAAGATCTCGAATACAAGGAAAAAAGAGGATTTAAAAAAGTTTCCAAAAGCACGGTTTTACGTTCGGTTAAGAAATTAGTTGATGAAGGAATAGTTTCCGTTAACGAAACGGATTACGGAACGGTGTTCACCATCCTTAAATACCACGAATACCAAGGGTTTGACGATGATAACGAAACGCCAATCGAAACGGATAATGAACCTTTATCCAAACGAAATCGAAACGTTATCGAAACGTTATCGAAACAAGAACAAGAATTAAAGAATTTAAGAATTAAAGAATTAAATACTTCTACTAAGGATCCAGTGGATGTCATTGCGGAAAAATTTATCGATTTACGAACAGCTAATGAAGGACGTTCTGTTTACCCAACAACAAAAGATTATGAAGCAATCGCCCGGATTGTCGCCCGTGGTATGCCGTTGCCACAAACAATCAAATTGCTTGAACAGTGTTTTGCTGAATATAAAGAACGTCAGCCAAATGGAGCCATTAAAGCCTTCGGTTACTGTGAAAAATACATTATGGACCATTATGAAGCCTTAGTAGCAAGAGAACAGGCGAAAGAGGCAGCTAAAAACGTTAAGCCTTTTAAAAACACTAATTCTTATAAACCTAAGGGTATGCGATCCAAGCCAATACGGACGGAAATGCTGCCAGATTGGTTTGACGATGAGGACCAACAGGATGAAAAGCCTAAGCTTTTAAAGAATGAGCAGCAGGAACTTGCTAAGAAGAAAGCAGATTTGCAGGAAAAACTAAAACTATTAAGATCGGGGAGTTGATACTATGGGGATCCTTTATGAATCCGTTATGCAGCAGAAAAGGAATATCCTCATCAAGAGATTATCAGAATTGAATATTTCTAGAGCTCAATCCGGAAAAAGCATTGATGAATGTGATTACGAGGAACTGAAATATGAGCTTGTACTGGCATCCTTTCGGGAGATTGATGCGGAGGCTGCACAAAATAACTGGTTTTGAAGGGAGATATGAAAAATGACTATCACAAATGTTAAGTTAGTTACTCGCTGTCCAAAATGTCTGTCCAAGGGGACTGTGATTGGCCATCGAAATAATCTTTTATTACTTGAGTGCAGGGACTGTAATAAACGCTGGAATACTTATTCCAAGACTTGCAAGATTTGTGGAAAGCCAAATTATTTCTACGTTGAGGGTCCCTGCGTTAAATGTTATTCAGAAAAACATAATGCCGTCTGAAGTTAATAAAATCGAAATGCAGAAGTTTTAGAGTGATGAGCAGATATAATGGCTTTACACTTAGGGCAGGTGACATTATCTACTTTTTTAAATTGAATCTTCTTAAAATCACTTCTTGTAAATGTAGAAAAGACATGGTATTTAACGCCACATAAGCAATAGTTTTGATCCTTAATTATATGTCTTAGACCAGGCTCTTTACTGTATACTGTCGGGAAAATCATGAATTTCAACACCCTTTCTTTAGTTGAAAAATAGGCAAACTAGAAAGGTAATGTATTGGTAATATATTGTGTGCAACTCGGCTGCCATGACAAATAAGCTGTTTTAGGCCCGTGGCTTTGCGTCTTTTACTTTCGTAAAATTTGCCCGAGGAAATACTAGCATAATTTAGGTATAATGTCATATTTTGTCGGTTTTTGTAACGAAAATGTAATGATGTTTACGAATGGGAAAAATAGCATTATTAGGGGTATTAGGCGGTGAGGGAATGAAGCAATTAGACTTATTTTCCTTCGCCCTTGAGGATCAAATCGCTGATTTAAAACAGGGCGAAGAGTTGGAGTTTTACAGAGGGATGGAACGGCTGCTGATCCGTCATCATGAAAAATACAAGGGCGTTTGTCATTATCAGGGACCTGATTTCTCTGGTATAGCATTTCATCTTGATGAAAGGGAAGGATTAGATTTGTTTGTTGCCAAGATAAATAGGTGGCTGGAAGAGTAAGACAAGGAAGCAAAAGAGTAAACAAGTATTCTTTCGAATTCTAAAAGTATACTCCCTACATTTTTTGTAAATGTTAAGAGAAAAACAAGGGAGGATTTTTAGTTGGAATGGATTTTTTATCTATACCTGATAAATACGTTTTTTATCTTAATCATAGCAATTCGGGATGTACGTAGGCCTGCCAAGGCTTTGAATTGGATAATAATCGTCCTTCTTTTTCCTATCATTGGTTTCTTGCTTTATCTAAGCATATCAAATCCTAAGTTTATTCATCGGAAAAGATTGACCTCTTCTAAAAGTGAATCTAATAAATTACCTGATACATTTGGTGATTCAGCATCGGTAATCGCCGATGCTTTACGGCACTTCACTGTGAATGGGCTACGAACGGGCCAAGTCCAAGTATTTGAAAATGGAATAGCAAAATATGAACAACTCATTGAATCCCTCCAAAAAGCCCAAAAAACGATTGATCTGGAATATTTCATATTTAGGAATGACCAAATTGGTAGTCGCATCACGGAACTACTAATCGAAAAAGCAGTAAACGGAGTGCGGGTTCGTTTTATGAGAGATGGCTTGGGGAGTTATAATTTCCCGCGTAAAAAAATCCGGCAGATGGTTGAAGCAGGGATAGAATGCAGGACAATATTTCCTTTACGATTTCCTTGGATCTTTTCTTATTGGAATTATCGTGATCACTGTAGAATTGTAACAATCGACGGAAAGAAAGCTTTTACTGGTTGCATGAACGTAGGATATGAATATACAGGATTGAAGCCTGACGTTGGCTTCTGGCGGGATACACATTTGCAAATCATAGGAGATGCATTGGTCGATTTACAGACTGTCTTTGATGTTCATTGGAATATGGCGGTGCCGGAAAAAATAAAATCAAAAACTAACCTGAAAACAAAGTATGATGTAATCAATCCAATCGGAAGAGAAGATCATGTCGGATGGTCAGCCGAATTGGGATCAGAGTTGAGCACCCTAGATTATATTGAGATAGATATATCGCCAAAAACAAGGACATTGCAAAAAGCGTATATCCATACGTTGGAAGGAAATCCTGGAATTCCTACCCCATTTATTCGTCAAACTTACTTTATATGTATAACACAGGCGACTAAGACTATTGATATAACAACACCCTATTTTGTACCGGAAACAGATATTATCATGGCATTAAAGACAGCAGTAGCTCGTGGTGTGCGCGTAAGGTTGCTGGTTCCTCGCCACAATAATCAAAAAATCGTGGAATTTGCAAGCCGTACTTATTATGGGGAACTTTTAGAAGCTGGTGTACAAATCTACCAGTACGACAAAGGAATGATTCATACCAAGGTGTTGACTATAGATGAGGAGATTGCTGCCATAGGTTCAGCAAACTATGATATGAGAAGTTTTCGCCTGAATTATGAGGTATGTCAAGTCTTGTACAGTACTGATGTGGCGAGGGAACTCACAGATCAGTTCGAACGCGATCTAATGGACTCTATTCCATTAAATATTGAAGACTTGCTGGAACGACCCCTGACCGAGCGCATTGTTGAACAGGGTGCCCGCCTGCTTTCTCCATTATTATAAGTGAAAAAAACCGTATTTTTTATCTTTCTGATTTTTAATTTAGCTTACATGTTTTAATATAAATATTTTAAAACATGAGGATTTTTGGGATCGAGTGAAATATAAAATGGAGGAATAAACTTTGGGTGAAGTTTTTTTGGGTTTACTGACAATCAAAGTCATAGTAGGTTTTGTCACCTTATTTTTTATCATTATCATAACAGGTAGAACATCTATCTCTCAGTTAACCCCGTTTCACTTAGTTTTTGTATTAGTGCTTGGAGATTTTTTAGGAAATACCATTTATGAAGATAAGGTAGGGATTTTTCACTTTTTATATGCCATCGGATTGTGGACGCTTCTCATGTTGGGGGTAGAGTTCTTGACTCTAAAAAATAAATCGACACGTTCTCTCTTATTGGGCGATCCTAACATCATTATTCGAGATGGTGTAATGGATAGAAAGTTACTTAAAAAGAACAAATTGGATGTAAATCAAGTATTAAGTATACTTCGGCAAAATCAGGTTTTTTCTGTTCGCGAAGTCAAATACGGTATATTGGAAGCCAATGGGCAAATAAGTATATTATTACAATCGAGGTATCAAAAACCAGACAAGCGAGATCTCAGTCTTCTAGAAAGTCCAGTATACCTCCCAACAGCGTTAATTATAGATGGGGAAGTATTAAGGGATAATTTACATGAACTCGGATTTGATCAACAGTGGTTAGATAATCAATTAACTACCAATGGATATGAAAATGTTAAACGTATACTCTACGCAGATTGGCGAGAGAATGAAGGAATTCATATTAGTCCATTTTAAAATTTTATTAGGATATTAACATATGTTTGTGAATGGCAGTTTGGATTTTAAATATTATTTCATTGTTTTTATAAAAAATGAAACAGAGAATATCTCGACCCTTATTTGAAATTTAAAATGTTATCTGCATTTTGATTGATACTTGAAAATTAATTTATCAAGAGATTGACTGTTTCTTATAGTTTCAGGGTCATCTAACCCTTTTCTTAATCCAGTTTCAATAAGCACTTTTCTATAAAATTTAATCTTTTTTCTAAGCTCTCGGCAGAAACGACACATTCATTTGCTCCTTTAAATGATAAAATTACAGGAACTATTATTACAGATAAAGGAAAAATATTAAATGATTTCGACAAAACTTGTATTGAAACGACAAATTCTTAAGGAATGAAAAAAGCCAGGATCTGTCCCGGCCACCACAATTAATTTTACCATGGAGGGGTCCTGGATGAAAGAAGCTGCCAGCAAACAGATTGAATCCATCCTTAAGGATTATCATTGGATGATAAAGTCTATTAAGGTTCTCAGAGACTCAGTGAAAGATGTAGGAAAAGAGCTTACATCCCAATATGGAGATGCAGCCGGGATGCCAAAAGCTCAAGGCACCACAAGTGATCCGGTATATAGAGAGTGTGTACGCAGAGAGAGAAGATATTCAGTTATTCTTAAGTACCAGGCAAAGATTTCTGTTATTCAGGATCGGATGCATCTTATTACAGATGACAGAGAAAATGAGGTTCTTCATTGGCTGCTCGAGGGCAAAAGTTATCGATGGATTGCTATGCATATGGGGTTGTCTCATACTCATATTGGACGTATTAAAGACTCTATTGTTAAGAAAATGAGTGAATATGTTCCCAATGTTCCAAACGATACGAATGATGCAAAATTGCTAAAACATAAATCTGCTTGCTAAACTTGAAGGCAGGACGGGGAGGCGGTTAAAAGACTGCTTCCTCTATTTATGTTCTTTAGTTTAACATGTAGTAAAATAGTTGCAGGAAAATATCTCCTTTTGTCGTATAATGACATAAAAGAATAAGAAGGGAGATACTGTTTATGTCAATTAATGATTCGGCACATTTAGTTAATAAAATTTTAAGAATGAACATAGAAGAATATTCAAGCTTAGATGTTAATATTTATATGGTATGTAAAGATAAACAAAAAAGCGAACTTTATTTTTCAAAGAAAATTGAAGCTGAACCTGAATTAGTGGATTTTATTAAAGAAAATATTGTAAATTATTTAAAGGAAATTAGAATTGGTGAAGATTTCTCCTTTCCGATTCAAGAGTATAACAAGGAATTTCAATTAACAGATCATATAGGTGTTTTTAACATTAAAGAGCATGGCCAATCAAATAAAGCTGTGAAAAATATTGATTTATTAAAAAAATCTTTTATTCATGATTCGCTTGAGAAATTATCTAAAACTAAGTTTCAAATTATTTCTATAGCTTTAGGTAAAGAAAAAGTAGATTTCTGCTTTTATAAAGGAATCAAAAAGAATGCTAAAACAAAAAAATTGGCAATGTTTTCTTCAAATGAATTCAAAACAATAAAGCAAGAAATTATTGAATTTGGAGGGAAATTCTCATTTTTTATGGATGCGGGCAATGTCTATATAATTGACCCAAAATATTTTGAATTCGCTTTTGATTATACTGATCATATTTCTGAGATTAGTAAACAAAATATTGAAAAGATAACTTCAATGAGCTTTTTTCCAGATGAAATGACAAAGGAGTATTTTAAAAAAGCTTCTAGTCACCAATTATTAGCAAGGGGGCTTGCTAATATAAAACCTGGAACTATTGAAAATGTAGAAAAACATTTTAATGATAGGGTAGAAGAATTAAGGCAGATAAAATCAAAAAGGGATCAAATTAAAGACGGGAAAGAGAAAGAAGCTTTTATTAAGGGAATAGGAGAATTAGATAAGTTAATTAAATTTATTGACTTTAATAACAAAACAGTTATTTTTGATGATGAAGAAGATCCTAAGCCTTTGTTACACTTTTTTCAAGATAAAATTGTTACTTCATTTTTAACAAAGGAAATAAGGGTGATGATGGCAGTATAAAGGATGAGATAAATTATGTGGGGGAAAACAGAACAGGGATTTTTATGGATTATCTCATATCTACCTGTATTGGTGGTAGCTTTATATAGGTATTTTTTTGAAGAAAAAGTAAAAACGTTAGAAGTTTTTGGTCACACGATTTCTGATGACTTTTTACATCTAATATTTATATCTTTTATAATGCTTTTTTCTGCCGGATTGTATTATTATGTACCAAAAACTATGTTTAAGAAACTAAATAAACAGATGGTTAAAGGAGAAAAAGGGCGTAACGTTATAGTGAAAAAATTCGAAAGACCTAACTTGAATGATTATACTTTTTTTCTATTAACATTAATATTACCTTTAATTACAGTAGACTTTACATCAACTGTTAGCTTTTTGATATGTTTTTCGGTTATTATATTCATAATAATTCTGTTAACAAGAGTAGACTATATTATTGCTTGTCCACTATTTTTCGTTTCGACTTATAAGGTCTGGAAAATAGAACTTTTAGAAACTAGTGAACAAAACGAGGAATATACTATCAATGCTTTTGTAATTACTAATGAAAGTGATTTTTTTGATAAAGAATTTAGAGTAGAAAAATTAATTAGAAATATATACTATTTGACAGAGGCGAGATAATTGAAGAGGGACCGAATTGTTTAAAGCATCCTTTGGGTGCTTTTTTTCTTTTGTTCCAAAACAAACATAAATATCAGGAGGTGCCAGGTGATGTAGCATGGCCGAAAAATATGTCCAAGCGGAGAAAGACTATGTCAAAGGCATGAAATACAAGGACATTGCTGAGAAATATCAGGTGTCACTGAATACCGTAAAGTCATGGAAAAAGAGATATGGCTGGAATCGTGATAGGTGTGCACCCAAAGAAAAAAGTGTGCATACAAAAAAGCGTGGTGCTCCTAAAGGCAATATTAATGCAAAAGGCAATAGAGGAGGAGCTGCACCAAAAAGAAACACGAATGCGGTCACCCATGGTTTCTTCTCTAAGTATCTTCCAGAAGAATCATTAGAAATCATGAACCATATGCAGGAACATTCCCCATCTGATTTAATCTGGGATCAAATACAGATTCAGTATGCTGCCATTATTCGTGCCCAGAGAATTATGTTCGTAGAAAACAAAGACGATATCACAAAGGTCTTAAAAAAGAAAAAAGACTCGGATTCAGCTGAGGAAAGAGAATGGGAGTATCAATTTGCTTGGGATAAGCATGCTAACTTTTTGAATGCTCAGTCCAGGGCAATGGGGGAGCTGCGTTCCCTAATAAAGCAATTTGATGAGATGGCTCACATTCATGATGAGCGCAGGCTGAAACTTGAACTTATGCGGGCAAATATCGAGAAAACGAAAGCTGAAATCAAACAAGAGGGCGGAGATACCAGCAAGGTTGTTATTGTAAATGATAAAGAAGCAATGAGAAAGGCGTTAGAAAATGACGGTCAAAACGATTAATGTCATGGACTTGATGAACGTCAATTTCTATTCCCTCTGGCTTGCTGAACAGTCCCATATAGTCGCTAAAGGCGGCCGTTCCTCCATGAAATCCTCGGTGATTAGTCTAAAGCTTGTGGTCGATTTTTTGGAAGATGACCTGGGCAATGTCGTTTGTTTAAGAAAAGTAGGAAAATATCTTTCTACTTCCATTTACGAGCAGATTAAATGGGCCATTTACATGCTGGGCGTTGAGGATGAGTTTTATTTTGGAAAGTCTCCTCTCATAATTCGTCATAAGGTCACCAATACGGCCTTTTATTTTTACGGTGTTGACGATCCCATGAAGATAAAGTCAGCCAAAATAGCAAAAGGCTATGTCATGGCATTGTGGTATGAAGAAGCTGCTGAATTTGCTGGTGTAGAAGATATTGATATTGTAGAAGATACGTTTATCCGGCAAGAAATAGAGGGAAAAGAGGTTAAGGTTTATTTCTCATACAACCCTCCCAGAAATCCATACAGCTGGATTAATGAGTGGTTGGAAACTAAAGCAGGGGATGATGATTACTTTATCCATCATTCAACGTATCTTGATGATAAAAAGGGATTCTTATCCGAGCAGATGATCCGGAAAATTGAGAAATACAAGGAAAATGATGAGGATTATTGGCGCTGGATGTATGCCGGTGAGGTTATTGGTCTTGGTGACATGGTATATAATATGGCTCATTTTAAAGAGATCGATGAGCTGCCAAAGGATGATGATCTAATTCTTATCGATATAGCCATTGATACAGGGCACCAAGTATCTGCAACAACCTTTCTGGCCTTGGGGTTTACGAAAAAGCGGAATGTAATCCTACTCGATACCTTTTACTATAGCCCGGAAAACAAAGTTGTAAAAAAGGCTCCCAGCGAGCTTTCAAAGGATTTAAAAGAATGGATGGATAAAATCCAACAAACCTATAAACGGCATTTTGATATGCAGACAATTGATTCTGCTGAAGGGGCTTTGCGCAACCAGTTCTTTAAGGACTATGGCATCCGGCTTCATCCGGTAGTGAAGAAAAAGAAAATAGATATGATCGACAACGTCCAGGACCTATTGGCTCAGGGGCGTTTTTTTGTGCTTAAAAAAGCAACCAATGAGATTTTCCTTACCGAACATAAAAAGTACCAATGGGATGCTGATACCTTGCAGAGCGATGATCCGAAGGTCATAAAGATTGATGATCATACATGCGATGCTTTCCAATATTATGTTCAGGATAATTTGAGGAAGCTTGGATTGAAATATTAAGGCGGTGACAACCAATGTTTAAAAACATGCTGGCCCGCATAAGGCAGGTGATGTACAGAATGGGATTGATTAAAGGCATTAAAAAGCTGGCTGATCACAAGGACATCCAGATTAATGAGGATTTCTACAAAGATATAGGAAATTGGAGAGCTCTCTATAAAGGGTATTTTAGCGAGTGGCATGATATCCGATATACAACGATTGCCGGACAGAAAAAACGTCGAATGGCTACCTTGAACATGCCTAAGGTGGTTTCTCAGGAGCTAGCCACTTTAATTTTTAATGAGCGTTGCGAGATAAATATCTCTGACAAGACATTGTCCGAAAACATTCATGATGTCTTTAAGAATAATAACTTCGTTAAGAAATTCCAGGATTACTTAGAATACCAGTTTGCAATGGGTGGCATGGTGATCAAGCCATATGTGGAGGATGAGAAATTAAAGCTTTCCTATTTGACAGCTGATTGTTTTATCCCGATTAGCTGGGACCATAACACCATTCGAGAGGCTGTATTCCTAAATGAATTCTCCAAGAAAGGAAAGAAATACACTCACCTGGAATGGCACCTGTGGGATGGGGAGACCTATCTAATCCGAAATGAAGTCTATGAAAATAATACAGGCGAGGAATTAGGGGTTAAGGTTCCACTGAAACAATTTTTCCCGAACCTTGAAGAGGAGATTAGGATATCCAATTACAAGCGACCGGGTTTTGTCTACTTTAAGCCAAACATAGCCAATAACTTGGATACAGCCAGCCCATTAGGAATTTCCATTTTCGCTAATGCACTTGATACGCTGCATTCCTTGGATATTGCTTTTGACTCCTATCAACGAGAATTTAAGCTTGGGAAAAAGCGCATTTTAGTACCGGATACAGCTATTCAAACAGTTATTGACCCACTAACTGGACAAATGCACCGTTATTTTGATGCTGAAGATGAAGTTTACCAGGCGATGGCTCTTGGCGATATGGATGCCAATAAAATAGCAGACATTTCAGCAACACTCCGGGTCGAGGAACATATTTCAGCGATCAATTCCTTGCTCAATGTCTTGGCTATGCAAATAGGCTTCTCTTCCGGTGCATTCACTTTTGATGGCCAGGGGGTCAAGACAGCAACAGAAGTCGTTTCTGAAAACTCTAAGACCTTCCGGACCAAGCAAAGCCATGAAAACCTTATTGAAGCTGGTATTCAGGAACTAGTGGAATGTATTCTTCAGGTCGCTGAGCTATATCAGTTATTTTCTCGGCCAGAAGGCGAATATGAAGTCACAGTTGCTTTTGATGATTCAATAGCAGAAGACCAAAACGCAGAGATTGCAAAGCAAGTTCAGTTGGTTACCAATCAGCTGACTTCTAAGAAAAAGGCGATTATGAAAATCCATGGTTTTTCAGAAGAAGAAGCCGAGCAGTTACTAAAGGAAATTGCTGAAGAAAATGCAACAGCAACGGCTGAAGCAATTGATTTCTTTGGCATTAACAATAAAAGACAAGAACAGGATGACACCTAATGGAACCACTAAGGCAGCAGCAATTAACAATGCCTGTTATCGAAGTCTTTCTATCCATTGAGGAGGAAATCCTTTTAAACATTGCCAAGATCCTGAAACAAGGAAAAAGCCTGCTGGAAGAAGATGTAGAAAGGTGGCAAACCGAGAAGCTTGGACAATTAGGAAAATTAACACAGCAAAATATAATAACTATAGCAAAATACGCAGAACTTTCGATAGAAAGAGTAACAGCTATGCTTGAAGAAGCTGGCTATGAAGCTGTCACTGATTCAGAAATAGAATTGATCGAAGCTGTTGCTCAAGGAATCTTGCTGCAACCTCCTTTACCTAAAGAAAGCTCTGTTCTTGAAGCGGTATTAGTGTCTTTTCAAAGGCAAGCAAGGGAATCTTTCAACCTGATCAATACAACCATGTTAAATCAGTCTCAGCAAATATATTTAAATATCTTGAATGAAACAACAGGAAAAGTCTTGGCAGGCACAAAGACGCCAAGGCAAGCGCTGGCAGAGACAGCAGCAAGGTGGGCAGAACACGGAGTTACTGCTCTTATTCGAAAAGATGGGGCCAAGATGTCTACCGAAGCCTATGTATCAATGGTTACCAGGTCAATGTCGAACAGTGTTGCCAATGAAATGCAATTTGCTCGAATGGATGAATACGGGGCAGATTTAGTTGAAGTCAGTTCCCATATGGGAGCAAGGCCAAAATGCGCAAAGTATCAGGGGAAGATTTTTTCAAGGTCAGGGAGCAGTAATAAATACCCTCCTCTTTCATCTACTAGCTATGGCGAACCCGATGGACTAATGGGGATCAATTGCCGGCATGTTTTTTATCCCTATATTGAAGGTTTTTCAAAGCGTGTCTATAAGCCTTACCCAGCTCCAGAAAACAGGAAGGTCTATGAGGAAAGCCAGAGGCAGAGGCACTTGGAAAGGGAAATCAGGAAAGCTAAAAGACAATTAGCTGTTGCTGAAGCCATGGGTGAATCTGAAGCCATAGATGCTGCTAAAAAGAAAGTACGGCAGCGACAAGCTAACATGAGAGCATTTATCCATGATACAGGCCGAACAAGGCGATATGAGCGAGAAAAGCCTTATTAATAATAGTGCGTCTTTTTAAAGGTTAGACGCCATAAAGAAACGGAACCTTTTTGCGTGAGGTGTGACACGCTAAAAAACATTAAAAAGGAGATTTAAATAGATGGATTTAAAAGAATTGCTTGGAGAAGAACTTTATAAGCAAGTCATGGAAAAAACAGGAGATAAAAAGATTGCTATTGTTTCTGATGGCAATTGGATCCCTAAAGAAAAATTTAATGAATTGAACGAAAATACCAAGGAACTGAAAAAGCAGTTGAAAGACCGTGATACCCAATTAGCTGAACTTGGCGAAAAGGCTAAAGGTCATGAGGAATTAACAGCCAAGATTAATGAATTAACAGAAGAAAATAAGAAGACTGCAGCTGAATATCAGGAAAAGCTTGATCAGCAGGCTTTTGATTTTGCTCTAAAGTCTGCTTTAACTAGCGTCAAAGCTAAAAATCCTAAGGCGGTTGAGGCTCTATTAAATAAGGAATCTATCAAGTTGGATGGAGATAAGCTCCTAGGCTTGGAAGATCAGTTGAAAGCATTGCAGAAAAGCGATGCTTATTTATTTGAAACAGAGCAGCAGCCAAGTAAGCCAACATTTTCTCATGGCCAGCACCAAACGACTGCAGCGGGTGAGCCTATCACCCTTTTAGATGCATTAAATCAAAGGTTTTCAACAACGAATAATTAAGATTAGGAGATGATTGTTTATGCCAATTACTTTAGAGCAAGCAAAGGTAGGAATGGCAGACCATATTGACCAGCAGGTTATCGATGAATTTCGTCGTGCTTCCTTCCTTTTAGATCGGTTAACATTCGATAATGCTGTTTCACCTGGTACAGGTGGATCAACTTTAACGTACGGTTACACTCGTTTAAAAACTCCTTCAACTGCTGGGTTCCGTGAGATTAACAGCGAATACACAGCAAATGAAGCAGACCGAGAGAATCAATACGTGAATCTTAAAATCTTTGGGGGAGCGTTTAAAATTGACCGTGTAATTCAGGATACCAGTGGTCAAATCAACGAAATGAACTTCCAAATGCAGCAAAAAATTAAAGGGGCTGCCAATCTGTTTCATTACACTGTAATTAATGGAGATTCAGCTGTCGATTCCAAAGCGTTTGATGGGTTAGACAAGGCGCTTACTGGTTCTAATACAGAATTAAACACCGATTCTGTTATTGATCTCTCAGATGAAGCAGGCTTAGAAAGCAAGAAGTTTGCTTTACTAGATGAAATCGATAATTTTCTATCGGAATTAGATGGCCGGCCAACCATGCTGATGGGTAACAGCAAGTTAATCACCAAAATCAAATCGGTTGCCCGCCGGGCTGGTTATGCGACTAAGACAGAGGATGGATTTGGACGCACCGTAACAGGTTATGATGGAATTCCTCTGGTTGATCTTGAATATTTCTATGACGGTACTTCAACGGTTCCTGTTGTTCCGATCGTAAACCGTACGGTTGGTACTGAGCAAACAGGGTTAACAGATCTATATGCTGTTTCTCTTGGAATGGATGGATTCCATGGAGTTTCTCCTACCGGTAATAAAGTGATTCGTACTTTCTTGCCTGACTTCAACTCTCCAGGAGCGGTTAAAACTGGTGAGGTAGAAATGGTGGCTGCTGTTGCCCTTAAAGCTACCCGAAAAGCCGGTGTTCTCCGTAATATTAAAGTTCAATAAAGGAAGGAGCTTTTTTTATGGCTAAAATTAAAAGCCCTAATCCTAATTACAACGGGAATAGCGCTTCCCTTCAATTTGTTAATGGAGAAGCTGAAACCGATAATAAATGGTTGCTGGAGTGGTTTAAGAATAAAGGTTATACGGTTGAGGAATCTAATGAACCTAAAAAGAAGAACTCAGGGAAAACGGAAGCTAAAAAGCCTGAAGGTAAGAAGGTTGAGTAGTCATGCCTTATATTGATCAGGCTTTTTATAATGATATGTACAACGGTACTCCCATGGATGCTGAAACCTTTAACAAGTTAGAATCCAGGGCTTCAGATCTTATTGACATGGTGACTAGTTACAAGCTGTTAGTTGTCGATTTATCCAAGGAACCTACTTTGGTACAAACCAATGTTAAAAAGGCTGTTGCAGCCCAAATTGAATATATGTATTCGGAAGGTGGGAAATTGTCAGTTCATGGCGGTTCCCCTTCTTCAGTTAGTATAGGCTGCTTTAGTTATACAGAAGGATCCAGTGTAAAGAAAGTCTCTGAAATGGCCCTAAGCTATTTAAGGCCAACGGGATTGCTGTATATGGGAGTTGGGGTTAGATGTTAAGAATCAGGCCTATTCCTCGGAATCTATTAATTCATGAAGCTACTTATGAACAGTTCGAAGAAAATGGGCGGTATGGTGAATCCTATTTGCCTGCCGTAACCCTGAAAAACATCAGGATCAACTTTGAAAAAAGTTTTAGCAGGGCAGGGGATACAGAAAGCAAAAGTGTTAAAGCTCTAATGTTCTTTGACCAAAAGAATTCAAGTTCATCAGGCATATTCGAATTCAAGGAAAAATCAAAGGTGACATTCCAGGGCGTAACGATGCAAGTCCAGCGTATCAACCCTATTTATGCCGAAACCCTTCATCATTATGAAGTGGAGCTGATATAGATGATCAGCTTCAATGTTCATTTGGAAATGGATAATATTCAAAGCCAGGTTGAAGAAGCGGTAGATGCCGGGCAGAAACAGTTGGATCAGGAAGTTTTGAAGGGTTCAAACTATTTCATTCCCAAAGAAACAGGGGAACTTGTACGTTCAGGGGTTCGGGCTTCACAAATCGGAAAAGGGAAGATTGTTTGGGATACGCCATATGCCAGAAAGCTTTATTACAACCCACAATATAACTTTTCCAAAGATGCAAACCCAAATGCACAGGGCCTTTGGTTTGAAGCTGCAAAAGCCAGGTTCCTTAGTGATTGGGTACGCATGACACAACAGGCCATAAATCGGCACTTGTAAGAAAGGGGTGGATTTCCCTTATGCCTTCAGATTTCATTGACGATTTGGCAAATCATATAGAACTAAAAATCCCCTTGTTCGACTCCTTGACTGTTGATGTTCTGCCAGTAGATCTGAATGCAATTACAATCAGGCGAACGCCTTCATCACCTATTGGGCGATATTTGGACAGTTCAAGGGAATGGGTAATTGCCTTTCAAATATTGGTGAAGCACCAGAACCAGGTGCAAGCCATTGATACTATAAACGAATTAACCGTCTATCTTGATGAATTAGGCCCAAATACAATTATTCCTACTGATGGTTCCTATCAATTTATCAAGTCAGAGATTTACACAATGCCCTTGCTTGTCGAAAAAGACAGCCGGGGCAGTTTTATCTATTCAGCGCTATTTAACGCCACTATAACGAAGAATTAAAGGAGGGTATTTTGATGGCAGGATTCACTTTGAATTCAGCACATACCTTTGAGATTGAAACAACTCAGACAACTGATGAAATGACTCAAGTTTGGGCCCGTGTAGCAGCAGGAATCAACACGTTTGATCCACAATGGAATGAAGAAATTGACCAAACTCCATATTTAGATGGTGATGGATTCGGCTCATCCGATGTGACGGCTGCACAGCTGGTCATTGCTTTTGAGGGTCATAGGAAATATGGGGATGAAGCACAGGATTTCATTGCCGGACTGCAAACAGAACTGGGTGAGGGACGAAAAACCTTATTCCGTTGGACAGACCCAGAAGGGGATTCATACGAAGGTCCATGTACTGTAGCAAATATTGTAGGTGCTTCAGGTGCGGCCAATGAGAAAAGCACCTTTAGTTTTGAAATTCATTTCAATGGAAAGCCAACCTATACCCCAGCTGCACCATAAATATAAAAAATATTAGAAGAAGGGGGAAATGATATGGCAATTAAAATTAATGTTCAAAAAGCATATGAAGAAGTCGAGATTGCAGACAAAGTTTATGTGATGGATCTCAATGATGAGAAATTGAGGGAGTATGACAAGGTCTTTAGAAAGTTCCGTAAAGAATCCCTGAAAAT
Organism: Cytobacillus sp. BC1816; assembly: GCF_051353635.1. Classification (NCBI taxonomy): domain Bacteria; kingdom Bacillati; phylum Bacillota; class Bacilli; order Caryophanales; family Bacillaceae; genus Cytobacillus; species Cytobacillus sp. BC1816. Next base: position 1,569,285 of record NZ_CP195611.1, read on the forward strand.
GAGCGAAAGGGATTATTCAAAAATGACAGATAAAGAACAAAAAGCAGCGGAAAAAGAGAATTACGAAATTATGTTTAGCGTTGTGGAACTTCTTTTGGGTGAAGGATCCTTTGAAAAGGTCTATGCAGATACCGGGAAATCATTGCTTGTTATGGCTGATATAATCATGCAGCTGATGGAAGTAGTCGGAAAGAGAATGCAGGCCTTTAAAAAGAGAGAAAAAGCCTATTACACAGGAAAATAAAGCTTATGAAGCTTACGGAAAGATTTATAGATGAAATAGAATTTCAAGGCCAAATAATCAAGCTTAATCTTGCCTTTGATAATGTTCTACGGGTTTATGAGCTCCTATCTGATGAAACGTTTGATGAAATAGAAAAGCTTGAAATTCTATTTGAAATGCTTGTGAAAAATGCCTATGAATTGGAACTCTCTATTTTGGAGATAAGCCAATTTATAGGCTTTCTTTTTGACGAAATTCTATTTCCTAAGAAACCTGAAAACGGTGGTAAAAGCTATTTTGATTTTGAACAAGATGCTGCCTTTATTTATGCTTCGTTCCTTCAAGATTACAAGATTGATCTTTTTGAAATGCAAGGCAAACTGCATTGGCAGAAGTTCTTGGCATTATTAGATAGCTTATCTGATGATACGAAATTTAAAGAGGTTTTGGCAATTAGAGCGCAGAAAATTCCTGCACCTACTAAATACAACCAGGAAGAACGGAACAGGATTATTGAATTGAAGCGGATCTATATGCTCAAAAATGAAACACCTTCCCTTGAAGAAGCTGATGCAACTTTAACAGCGATAGGTAAAGCGTTAAAGAAATCCTACAAAAAAGGTAGGTGAAAATATGGCTTCGATTGATGGGCGCATTGTCATCAATACAGAAATAAACACAAATAACGTGGAATCAGGGCTTCAGCAGATTGAAAACCGGGTACAAGATGTAGCTGACAGAATGGGATCCATTGGGGAAACCATGTCCAAGGCCGTAACGGTTCCTCTTACTGCAATGGGAGCTGCTGGGATTGCTGCTGCAACTTCCGTTAGTGATGCACAAGCGAAAATAAGAAATAGTTTGGGACTTACCAAAGGAGAGGCTGAAAGACTAACCCAAACAGCCAAAAACATTTATACAGCGGGGTTCGGTGAAAGCCTTGAAGATGTTTCAAACGCCTTGATTCAAACCCGGCAAAATATCAAGGGATTAGATCAAGAAGAACTTGAAACCGTAACAAAATCGGCCATGAACTTGGCTCAAACCTTTGATGCAGATGTAAATGAGGTTACAAGGGCCGGAGGAAACCTGATAAAAGGGTTTGGGATTTCTGCTGAAGAAGCATTTGATCTCATGGCACATGGGGCGCAGAACGGCTTGAACTTCTCTAATGAAATGTTTGATAATCTCAGCGAATATGCGCCTTTGTTTGCTGAAATGGGCTTTTCTGCATCTGAATACTTTCAGCTGTTAGAACAAGGCAGTAAAGCAGGAGTGTATAACCTCGATTACATTAATGATGCAATGAAGGAATTTCAAATCAAAATCAAAGACGGATCCAAATCAACTTCTGATGCTATGGGCCAAATGTCCAAAAGTACACAGAAGGTATGGAAGAATTTCTTAGCAGGTAAGGGTACGGTTAAAGATGTTCACAATGCAGTCATAGCGGAATTAAAAGGAATGGATGATCAGGTTAAAGCTAATGAAATAGGGGTTGGCTTGTACGGAACTAAGTGGGAAGATCTTGAAGCTGATGCCATGTATGCCCTTGGCAATATTAATGGGGGGGTAAAAGGTGTTAAAGGTTCCATGGATGAAATGAACCGGGTAACAGAAGAATCCTTTGGAACCAAGTGGAAGAAATTCACAAGGGAAGCTTTGATTGCCCTAGAGCCTTTAGGGAAAGTTCTTTTAGACTTTGCCATGGCAGTTCTCCCGTATGTCTCCCAAGCAATCCAATTTGTTTCTGATGCCTTTGCAAAAATGGATCCTGTTATGCAGGCAATAACTGTTGGAATCGGACTAATAGCAGCTGCAATAGGCCCGTTTTTAACCGTATTAGGGGCAATGATTGGTCCACTAACAACAGCCTGGCAATGGTTATCTAAAGTAAAGGCGATATTCCCGTTAATCAGAACAGCAATGCTTGCACTCACAGGCCCGGTAGGTATTATTTCGGGAATCGTTGTAGCTTTAGCACTCTTAATCTATGAAAATTGGGATTCTATAAGCAAATGGACGACTGAAAAATGGGGCCAGGTAAAAAACTTCCTTTCTAATATGTGGAGTTTAACCAAGATTTTATTTGAGCAATCTCTAAAGTTCATATCTGATTTCATAGATAAAACTTGGAAAGCTGCCAAAACAGTAACAGAAAATACGTGGAAAGGAATAAAAACATTTTTCTCCAATACTTGGCTGGCCATGAAAAACACTGCAAATAATGTAGCTGATAATATAAGGAGCTATGTTTCTGGAAAATGGCAAGCGTTAAAGGACAAAACAAATGAAATATACAATTCCTTAAAAACCAAAATACAAAATACTTGGAATGAAGCAAAGGGAATTGTCCAAAACACAGCTGAAGCCATACGCAGAACTGCTGTTGAAAAATTTGTTGCTTTAAGACAAGGGGTTCAAGAAAAGCTTTATGAAGTCAAACAGAAGATCATGGACATATGGAATCAGGCCCAAGATTGGCTTGAAGGTGTTGATCTTGAATGGATAGGGCGAAACATCATAAGCGGTCTTATTCGAGGATTGTGGGGCATGTTTGGAAGCCTGATGGACACTGCAAGAAGCATTGCGAAAAGCATTGCAAATAAGATCCAGAGCGCATTAGATATTCATAGTCCTTCAAGGGTAGCCATTGAATTAGGCTCATTCTTTACGGAAGGTTTAGAGGATGGGCTTTTAGCTAGGGCAAAACAACTGATGAAAGCAGCAACTCAAGTAGGAGAAACTGTTGCAATCGGAACAAGGAAACCTTTGCAAGATGCCAGGTTAGACATTTCCAAGCAGAAAGTTCATTCTGCACAAACTGCTTCAAGTGCTGCAGCAGGAGTGGTCAATAAAACCATTCAGCTTATTATGCCTAATGTTCGGACTGAAAATGATGCAAGGGGCATTTCTCAAAAACTGGCAAGCTTAGAAAACAGGTCTTTGCGTGTAGGGGGTGTTAATCCATGAGTTGGGGATTTTCCTTCAACGGATTTCATTCAACATCAAAAGGAATAAGGATTACAAATATACAAGGTCGTGACACACTCCCGGAGATCGAAAGCCGAACGGCTCAAGCGCCTTCTGAAAATGGGGTTCATTACTTTGGTTATCGGTTTATGGAGCGCAGAATAACGGTAGAAATAAACCTTTTCGGTGCTTCTCTATTTGATTACAGAAATAAGATAAGGGATTTAGCTGTATGGCTGAATCCCAACAATGGACCACAAGAACTGATTTTTGATGATGAAACTGATAAGAAATATTATGCGGTTGTAACCGAAAATACAGATTTTGAAGGGATCTTTGCAAAGCGAATGGCAGAAATTGAATTCCTTTGCCCGGATCCTTTTGCTTATTCCATAACAGAAAGTTCATCAACGATTTCAAACGACTTTGCAACAATAAATAATACAGGAACGGCAGAATCATTTCCTATTATCACTGTCGATTTTTCGGCTACAGCTACTGAATTAAAGATTGAAAAGAATTATAATGAATTTCTACGGATTGTGCGTAATTTTGTGGCTGGCGATGAAGTTGTGATTGATTGTCAAGTTGGCACAATTACTTATAACGGCACAACAAACTTAATTACTGCACTTGATATTAATTCAGATTTTTTCTCTTTGAATCCAGGAGATACAACTTTAACTGTTACGCCTGCCGGGGTTAGTACAGTAAGCCTTGTTTATGTAAGAAGGTGGCTATAAATGAACAAACTTTTTATACTGGAAGGTCAATCAGAAGGGCTTCTTGCTGTTTTGCAAAACGACAACAGCGGGAAATGCCCTTTTTTTGATGCCGTTCACACAGAACAATTAAATAAAGATCATACATTTGAGTTTTCAGTTCCCGCAGATCATGAAGCGGCTGCACATGTTAAAGAAAACAATCTTGTAGCATTCAAAGACGAAGATGGAGATTTTCAGTTATTCCAGATTTACAAAATCGAGGAAGAACATAATGGAACTGAAATAGTCACAAGGGCTAATGCGGAACATGCTTACTTTGAAATGAATGACGACATAATAGAAGACTTGCGAACTGTTAATGGTACAGCAGACAGTGCCCTGGATGATGCCCTTTCAAATAGCCGGTTCAAAAAAGGAACCGTTGCGGATCTTGGCCTAAGAACAACAAATTTTTACTATGAATCTGCCATTTCTTCAATTCAGAAGATAATCAGTACATGGGGCGGGGAACTAAAGAAACGCATAAACTTTGACGGTTCAGCCATTACAGGGCGTTTTGTGGATCTCCTTGCAAGGCGGGGAGCTGATACTGGGAAGCGGTTTGAATTCACAAAAGATCTGGTTTCCATTAAAAGAACTGTGGATACTTCTAACCTTAAAACGGCACTTTATGGGCGGGGAAAAGGTGAGGAAACAGAAGCAGGAGGATATACAAGGCGCATTGACTTTGCGGATGTAGTTTGGAATGGTTCAGGCCTTGATCCTGTTGATAAGCCTTTAGGCCAAAAGTGGGTTGGGGATCCGGTAGCCCTTGAACGATTTGGGCGCATTGATCCAGACACAGGGAAGAAAATACACAGGTTCGGAATCTTTGAAGATGGAGAAGAAACGGATTCAGAAGCTTTATTGGATAAAACATGGGATGCCCTTCAAGGCACAAATACACCAAGGATCACTTATGAAATGAACGTTCTGGACTTGGAGCAGGTTGCCGGGCTTTCCCATGAAAAAGTTAGACTAGGCGATACTGTTTTTGTCGTTGATAAAGAATTCACTCCTGAATTAAGGGTTGAATCCAGAGTTATAGAAATCAAACAGGATTTAGTAAATCCTGAAAACACTGAAATAATCCTTGGGAACTTCCTTCCCTTGTTTACTGATCTTGCTTCAAGGCTGAAAAACATTGAAAGTAAGGTCGATGGAAGAACCGGGGTTTGGGATAATCCCGGAGAAATTGGCCCTATTGATGATACTGATTTTGCGGATATACTCCCTGCAAAACCAAATATAACGGCTTCAGGAGCCTTTTCAAAAGTCATTATTGAATGGGATGCCGATTTAAGTAGCTATGTAAAAGAGTATGAAGTTTACGTTTCAACAGTTCCTAACTTCACACCTGACATATCAAATCTTGTGGCCAGGGCAACGACAAGCGTATTTGTTTATGAAGGTGAGCCAAATCAGCAATATTACATCAGGGTTAGAGGGATGAACAGGGCGGGAACTGCCGGGCCGTTTTCTGATCAAAAAACAGCCACAACAGCAAGAATTGTTGCAGGAGATATAACTCCCCAAGTGATAACAAATGATCTCATTGCGTTAAATGCCAATATTGACGGGGCGAAAATGGCTGATGCTTCAATAGGCAGGGCCAAGATCGGCAGCGTGAATGCTGACGTTATCGACACAGGCATTTTAAACGCAGCAAGAATTGATGTTAGGGCGCAGCTAGGGGCCAACATTTCAACTGTTGAGGAAGGGCTTTATGGTAATATGAGACCTGTTACCCTTAACGGGGAAAAGTGGTTCCAATGGAGCGTTTTAAATGATTGGGTTTATCTCATGGAAGATACGGATGAAACCCAATATAACAGGCCTGTTCCTGAGGATGGGGATGAAATTGCCTTTGATTTCTTGCTATATGCACAAAACTCAGGCACAGCGCCTTCCTTGACTATGGGAATAAGGGTTTACTTTGAAGATGGAACTTCATATATAGACACCTTCTTCCTGCATAGCATTGTGGCTGTTCCTGCCAATACTGTTACAAGGGTGCGGTTCTCAAGGGTTATTCCTCAAAATGCTTATTCAGGAAAAAAACCTACTTATTGGGAGTGCTATTTTTACAGCAATACATCAGCGACAAAACTTTATGTAAGGGATACAGATGTAAGGATCAGGATCCGGGGCAATCTCATTGTGCAAGGTGATATTGAAGCAAAAAACCTTAAAGCTTGGGAAGGTTTGAACATCAATGACCAATTTATTGTTGATGCAAACGGAAATGTGTCATTTTCAGGAACCCTTGAAGCCGGGATTTCAATTAATTCCCCAACAATCAATTCAGGGAATATAAACCTTATCGGAACAACTGCCCAAATATATTGCGCAGATGTTTCAGGGGATCCAAGCCAAAGGGCTGTTATAAATGACGGTCTTTTTATGCAATCCCGTTACCCTGTGCCGGGAGATTATAACCAACGAATAGAAACCTCTATATATAACGGTTTTATCAGTTCTGAAGTATCTCTGCCACTTGTGAGCACATTAAGATCGGGAAATGATTTAAGCAAACTTCCTTATGAATACAAATACAACGCAGCAAGAACAAGTATGACAAACGGGGTTATTCAATCAGGCTTTACTGATTTTGACGGGCACGAATACGACATGATGCCGTTGCTTGATGGGTCAACACCTGTTTTCACAACGGCATACCCGCAATACATCTATGCTGATCGTGTCGGAATCGGTACACATGACACTCAGGATCCAGAAGCCGGGCTTTTGCTTGATATTCGTGGACATGATGATTTGTCAATTAAAGAAGCTATGATTTCAGCTCAAGACGGAATGCACTTCAGACTTATTGGAAGCAACAAAAAATATATTTATCTCCATAACAAAACCGTTATAGATTCCGGTTCTGATGCGCTTCAATTGGTGGGGGGATCTCAGAATCATGTATACATCGAGTTTTTCAAAGGAACTCATGTATCGAGAAGTGGTTGGTTTGGATTCGGAAGCTTAAATAACAACAATTTGACCATTTCCAACGAAATCGGCAGGGTTTTTATCAGTACTTCTGACGGTGGGAGCGCTGAGTTTATGGGCCTTGGCAGTCATGATGGAATGAGAATGGCAAGCGGGGCTGTTTTAAAATGGCTTTCATCTTCAAGCACCATTCAGGTAAGGAATAACTCTGATAGCGCATATGGAACTATGCAGGCCATTATTTCTGATGCTTCTGATAGGCGGTTAAAAAGAAACATTAATCCTTATGAAGAATCAGCATTGGAAAAAGTACTTGTTACTCCTATTTATACTTACAACATGATAGGTCATGAGGATTCTAAACTTTTCATGGGTATGATTGCCGATGAAGCCCCAGAAGATATTGTTATAAAAGGGGAAACACCTGATATACCTGACGGAATCAATCTATATCAAATGTCTTCTATGCTTTGGAAAGCTGTTCAGGAAATCAACGAAAAATTGTTAGGTGCTTTTGCTGAGATTGAAGAATTAAGACTGAAACTTGAAAGGAAGGATATTCAATGAGCGAACAGAAACAAACAATTTCTATAGACCCCTATTTTCAAAGTGAACTTGGAAAACTAAAATACGAAAATATCATCTTGAAGGCACAACATGATAATTTGGTTTCTCAAAATAAAGAATTGCAGCAGAAAATCCAGGAACTTGAAAATAAACTAATTGAATTAAAGGTTTCAGATGGTATAAAAGAACCTAAGATTTAAGGGTTCTTTTTATTACCTTCAAAGGAGGTATTGTAAGTGACATATGAGGCGGAAACAATGGATTTATGGAAGACATCTGTAAAGAAAGACATTGAAGAAATGAAAGGTGATATTCGCCGGCTACAGGATAAAACACTCTTACAAGACCAAATAATCCAGAACATCCAAGGTGACCTAAAGGAAATTAAAGAAGATACTAAATGGCTAAAAAGAACAATTACAAATGCCATTATTATGTCCGTTTTCACTGCTATAATCGGCGGCGGTATTGCAGTTATCTTTACAGTGTTTAAAGGGTAGAGAAATAAATTACTTTGTAGAAGAACTATTAAAGCAAAATGGAGATAGTTGCCGTTACTTGATACAGAAGGTTTTCATTTACTACCTTATAGAGTGCTCAATGTGGAAAAGAATATAAATTTTAGCCACTTAAGTCCATGAAGCTGGACAAGCACAAGATATCCTTATAAGGAGGGTGGTTATCTTGAAGGAGCCGGTTAATGAAAATTTATACGACAAAGAAATTGCAGAAATAAAAGGGGATCTTAGAAATATTGAGAATCGGGTGAACAATCTTGAAAAAATTACAACTCGACAGGATCAACAAATTATTTCAATAAATGAAAAGCTAAATAAAATTGACGAAAATACAACATGGATAAAATAAAAAGAACAATTACAGCAGCCATTATCACAGCAATCAGTACTGGAATCATTGGGGGAGCAATTGCTATTTTTTATAATGTTTTAAGAGGGGGACAATGACATGATCAACTGGAAGATTCGCTTTAAAAATCCTGTATTTCTAGCACAGTTATTTCTAGCTTTTTTTGCACCAATATTAGGATACTATGGCTTAACCGCACAGGACCTCACTACGTGGGGTTCTGTTTTTAATTTGCTAGTAGGAGCTTTTTCTAATCCATATGTTTTATTGCTGATAGTGGTCAGTGTGTGGAATGCCTTGAATGATCCTACAACGAAAGGAATCGAGGATAGTCAACAAGCTAAACGCTATCAATGGCCAAAATAAGCTGCCAGTTTGGGTGGCTATTCTTATTTCTTGAGGGGGTGATTGGTATGTGAGAAGGAGGGCAGTAGTACAAGCAGTTAATAGATTTGTGAATAAAAATATTATTAGAGGTGATTAAATATGGTCAAACTTTTTATTGATCCAGGTCACGGCGGCACAGATCCAGGTGCGGTAGGAAATGGTCTTCAGGAAAAGAATTTAACACTTCAAATCGCCACACGTATAAAAGATATTTTAACCCTTGAATATGATAATGTTTCCATCCGCATGAGCCGAACTGGTGACCAAACAGTATCTTTATCTGAGCGTACAAATGCTGCTAATGCATGGGGAGCTGATTTCTTTTTGTCAGTCCATATTAACGCTGGTGGAGGAACAGGATATGAAGATTATGTTTATCCAGGAGTCGGGGCACCAACAACAACATACCAAAATAATATCCATGCTGAAGTAATTAAGCTGGCTGACTTTAATGATCGTGGAAAAAAGCAGGCAAACTTCCATGTTCTAAGGGAAACGAACATGCCTGCCCTATTAACTGAAAATGGGTTTATCGATAATGCTAATGATGCAGCTAAGTTAAAATCAGCCACTTTTATCGAAAATCTTGCCCGCGGTCATGTCAATGGAATTGTAAGAAGCTTTAATCTTCCTAAGAAGAACTCAGCAGTTTATCACACTGTTGTGTCTGGTGATACTGTTTATTCACTGAGCAGAACTTACGGAAGCACTATGAAACAAATTAAAGATTGGAACAACCTTGATGATAATTACACCATTTATGTAGGACAAGTACTTCGAGTGAAGTAATGTATAAAGCCCTTCTCAATCGAGAGGGGCTTCTTAATCAAATGGAAATTTTGATAAAAGGAATTCATAATACATTGAAGCTTTTAGATTGGGAACAATATTATACAAGTTCATTCAAAGGAAGTGAGTCTTTTGAGATTTTCTAAAACAACAGGCAACATTACATATTTAGGATATTCTGCGATAATTTTAACAACAATATATACCATCATTATTACAGTTTTAGGTCTTAAAACCATGCAGATGGTAAAGTGCATTTATGAAACTCAAAAAAGGAATAAATAGGATAAGTATTTGATACATGAGGTGATTTTGTGGAAGAGAATAAATTAAAACTCACATCTTCCGAGATAGGTACACTATGGGGAGAATATGTGAATGGTACATTGGTAGACGTGGTAAATCGATATATGGTCACTATTATTGACGATGAAACAATAAAAAACATTTTTGAGGATGCTATTAATACATTTGAAAAACAGAAGAATCAAGTCGTAACCTTTTTGGAGAAAGAGGGGTTCCCAATACCAATAGGATTTACTGAATCTGACCTCTATGAAGGCAAACAAAGATTGTTCACTGATATTTTTTGCTTGAATTATTTACATATCATGACGTTACATGGATTGCTAGGACACAGCACTGCATTAGGTGTTTCCGTTAGAAAAGACTTAAGGGACTTTTATGATTCTTGTGATACCGATGCAAAAATAATGTATCATCGAACAATTGAGTTATTGCTTGAGAAAGGAAACTTCCAAAGAGATCCTTTGTTTTATCCTGCTAAAAACCCTGAATATGTAACAAGCCAAGATTTTACTGATGGATATTTCGGAAAGGGCAGAAAATTAGCCTCTACAGAAATCATTAGCATTTCATTAAATCTTAAAAAAAGCATTATGGCTAAAACCCTTTCTATCGCTTTCAGTCAAGTTGCTCAATCGAAAGATGTTAGGAAGTTTTTAACCGATTCAGAGAAAACAGCTGATGCCCAAATAAAAACATTTTCAAAGATCATGCAAGGAGATAATTTACCCGTTCCGAAATCTTGGGAAACAGAAGTGACAACTTCAACGGATTCTCCTTTCTCCGATAAGCTAATGCTGTATCACATAGGATTCCTATATCAAGCTTCTCAAAACTACCATGGGGCAGGACTAGCTTCGGCTATGCGAACAGACCTTGTAACTACTTATGAAGCCACAATTCTCAAAAATCTCATGGTTACAAAGAAATGGTTTGATCTTATGGTTAAGAATAAATGGTTAGAACAGCCGCCACTTGCTCCAAATAGAAGTGAATTAGCAAAAGAAGTATAAATATAAAGGCCCTTCTCAATCGAGAGGGGCGTTAATTTCAGTGCCTTATAACATGATTAAATTGGCTAAACCACTTTTGGTTCCTCTTGACAACAGCCTCAAATTTCCCTCTATCTTCAATCTCACCCGGCGGCAGATAATTACAATCTGCATGTATGATCCCTTTAAAGGTACCATCCATTACTACATCTACACCCACCATAAATTCTTCCATACAAACATGGCAATGCGGATTAATGTTATTTTTGGTTTTCAATTTTATCCCTCCCTTCAGCTAAACAATTCAGCTAATAGGAGAAAAGTCCTTGTGTCTAATTTGTGAAAAATTTCAAATAATATCAATGTTTTAACCCAAGTTTCAATGTTGCGTATAAATTCTTCCCAGAAACAAAAACTAAAAGAAATGATTAAAGGGTAGGTCACAAATGAAAAGCAAAAATGACTTCCTAGATTATCAGGAAATAAGAACCGTGCTTAATGACTCGCCAGATTTGATGTGTAGAAAAATGGAATTGGGAAGGCAAACTATTCAAATCGTTTTTATGAAGAATTTAATTAATCAGGAAGTCCTAAATGAATATGTTATTAAATACATGCAAACAATTCCAGAAAAACACTTAAATTACACTTATTTGGTTAATAACATACCAATTGAGGAAATAAAAACTGAAATCGAAAAGAATGAGTTCATCTCATCTCTTTTAAAAGGATTTTCTTATATTTATTTCTTAAATGAGAAAAAAGGTTTTATGGTAAATTGCAATAATACTCTTGAAAGATCAATTGAGAAGGCAGAAACAGAATCATTAGTATATGGACCTAAGATATCCTTTACAGAGTCATTATCATCAAATATCAAGATTATCAGGCAAAACCTTAATGATTATAATTTGTGTACTGATAGCTTAACAATTGGGGAACGTGTTAAGAAGGAAGTAAGAATCGTATATATAAAAGATATAGCAAATGATGAAACACTAAATAACCTTAAAGAAAGATTAGAAAAAATAAAACCAGATAATATTAATGACAGTTCAGTTTTAGCGCAATGCCTAGAAGACGATCACTATACATTTTTTCCGCAGCTTCTATTAACAGAATTACCCGATCGATTTATTTACTCGATTTTGAACGGAAGAATTGGTGTATTTATGGATGGCAGTCCAGTAGCTATTATTGGGCCAGCTAACTTTTTTTCGTTCTTTGAATCAACAGAAGATATCTATTTAAGATGGTCGCTAAGTACATTTATACGATTTACTCGAATTTTTGCTATGATAGTATCTTTATTTTTAACTGCATTCTATGTAGCTACAATGACCTATCATTTTGAACTGATACCTTCTAAATTGTTGATTATAATAGGACAATCGCGCTCACAAGTTCCTTTTCCACCTTTATTAGAAGCTCTTTTACTTGAATTATTAATTGAATTACTTAGAGAAGCTGGTGCACGACTCCCTTCTAAAGTAGGTCAAACAATGGGGATTGTTGGAGGAATTGTTGTAGGCCAAGCTACAGTTGAGGCAGGTTTAACAAGTAATATTTTAATTATTATAGTTGCCTTCAGTGCACTAGGGGCTTTTCTGGCTCCTATTTATGAAATGGGTACTGCGATTCGAATAGCAAGATTTCCATGTATTATTTTGGCTGGTTTATGGGGTTTGAATGGGATTATGATTAGTGTTTGTATACTAATGGTTCATTTGTTAAAGCTTACGTCTTTAAATAAGCCCTATCTTGCGCCATTATATCCGTTCAGAAAGGAGGATTTAAAATACTTTCTATTTCGGCTCCCCCACCATTTTTATACCAAACGCCCTGTAGTCAATCGCACAAAAGATACAATTCGAATAAGGGAGAGGTAATAAAAAGTTCAAATTCACATGAAATTTGAGGTGGAAAATGAAGTCAAATGCCATTGTCAATGCCTTTATGGCCTTTTTTATTATACACACATCTCAATTTGGTATGGGTATCCTTGGAGCTCCAAGGATCGTGTATTTAGAATCTAAGAAAGATGCCTGGATTTCGGTTTTACTGTCTGGTATAGCTATTAGCTTTATAACTTGGATAATGATATCCATACTTAAACAGAATGAAAATCGTACGCTATTTGAAATACATGAAAATTTATTTGGACGTATTTTTGGCAGCCTCATTAATGTCGTAATTGTCGTTTACTTTATGGCAGTTCATTATTCAATCACCATAAGTTATGTTGAACTATCACTTACGTGGGGTTATGAAGGTCTCTATGAATGGGTCGGTGTTCTATCATTAGTTTTGATAACAATTTATGGTGTGTCTGGCGGATTCAGAGTTGTTGCTGGTATTTGTTTTTTATCTTTTATTATTGTCATATGGATGTTATTCGTATTGTATCAACCTCTTCAAAGTTTAAATCTCGATAGAATATTACCCATTTTATCGACTAGTCCGACTGAAATTATGAATGGAGTCTACAAAAGTAGCTATACAATGTTGGGCTTCGAGGCGTTACTTTTTCTTTTTCCATTTTTCAAGGAGAAAAATAAAGTTCACTTATATAGTCAACTGGCAATATGGTTTACAACATTTCTTGTTTTAATCATTACCATTTTCTCTATATTGTTTTTTAGCTCAAAAGAATTAGAGGTAAATATCTGGCCATTTGTCAGCATTATCAGTACTATGCGTTTTCCGTTTATTGAGCGCTTTGAATTTTTAGTAGTTTCAATATGGATAATCGTAATTTTTCCTAACTTGTGTATATCGTTATTTTTATCTTCCAATGGTGTTAAACAGATTTTTCGCATAAAGCAGAAATATGGAATATGGATAATTTCAATTATCATTTTTATCTGCAGTTTTTTTATCACCAAAAGAGTTGATAATGATTATTTTATAGATAAAGTTGCTCAAATTGGATTTTATTTATGGTTTGTATACCCTGTAGTTTTATATGGCATCATTACCATTAAATCAAAAATCGTTGGTCGTTCATAAGGGGAGTTGAAATAATGAAATTAAGATTCTTTATTTTTGTTTGTACCCTTATCTGTACTTCATGTGTCCCTCCAAGCAAAATAATCGAGATGCAGGGTATTTCAACTATTCTTGGTTTTGACTTACTGGATGATGAGACTTACAAAGGCACAATAAGTCTTTTGCAATTTGACGGTTCACAGGGAAAGACAAGTACTACCATTTCTGCTGAGGGTTCTACCAGTAAAGAAATTCGACAAAGGCTGGAGCAGCAAACAAGTCATGACATTTCCTCTGGACAATTAAGAACCATCTTATTTGATAAAAAAATGGCTGAGGAAGGGATATTTTCATTTCTTGATACGATGCTAAGAGACACCAGCATAAATCCCCTCATATTCTTAGCGATCACAGACAAATCGGAGGAAACGATAAATAGTAAAGAATATGAAGAGTTTCCTGAAATGGGTTCCTATATGTATCAGTTACTGGACAAACATGAGAAAAAAGAAATGTTAATAAACTCTAACTTGCATGACTTTGTTTCCGCATTATATGAGAGTGGCATTGATCCTACGCTGCCTATTATAAAAAATATTAAAGGTGAAGCACCTTTTATAGAAGCAGTAGCATTATTCAGGGATGATAAAATGGTTGGTTCTATTTCTTTAATCAAAACCTTCTACATAAAATTATTCACTAACAAAAATGCTTTCTTAGGGGATTTAACCTTAACGATACCTTCTGATAAATTAGAGAAAACTGGAGTACTTATCTCTGAGAATGCAGAAAATGAAAAGTATAAAATTACCTTACACCCTATCAATTATCACGGGAAAATTGAGGTAGTCAATAATGAAATAGTAAACTTAAACGCGTCTATTTCAGTTTCAATATTAGAAACTCAGCCATCCGCTTCCATAATTGATAAAGAATCAACAAGAAAATTAGAGCGCTTGATTGGTGAAGAACTTAAAAATGAATTCGAGAAAATTCTTGAGGAATTAAAAATCTTAGAAACAGATCCCATAGGAATTGGAAGAAAAATAAAAAGTTTAAGGAAATATTCTCATTTAAGCAATGGAGAATTAAGTGAGAAGTATTCTGCACTAAAGATAAAGCCAAATATAACTGTAGAAATTAAGCGGCCTGGAGCAGTTAATTAGGAAAAAATTTCGTTCCGACCCCAAACCGACCCCAAACTTGGAATTCAAAGGTTTATGACTACTCAAATTGAATAAAATAAAAAAAGCAAAACCCTTCATATAAAAGGGTTTTGCGCTTTTCTTTTGTAGCGTCCCAGGCGAGATTCGAACTCACGACCTACAGCTTAGGAGGCTGTCGCTCTATCCAGCTGAGCTACTGAGACAAAATAATATAACACAGTTACTTATTATAATCCCATAATCAAAAATGGTCAATGGTTATGCCTAAATTAAAAACCGGCCAGTAATACCTGACCGGTTTCTATCCTAGCTTGTAAGTTTTTTACGGTAAAATCTGGCATATGCCTTTGATTTATCTTTTAGCTTCTTTAGCTGTGATGTTTTCAGTTCTATAATAGGCTGGGCAAATGAAGTAATCAGTTTGCTTGAGAGAAGCAAAGTCAGCAGCAGCGATATTCCGGCAAGCAGCAGGAAGTTTTCCGGTTTGCTGAAAAAGCCCTGTACATCACTTTCCCTGAATACTCGTACAAAGAATCCGTGAAGCAGATAGACATAAAGTGTATTTTTCCCTAAATCAGTAAAGAAATATTGTTTGCGGGGAACAAAAGCAAAGAAGCTAAAGACCATAATTAAACTTAGGACATAAAAGCCCAATCTCGTTAAGACCGCCCCAATCGAAGCTGCCCCCATTTCAGTATATGGCTTTGAGCCAAGCAGCCACTTATAATCCACTTCCGGATAGAGATAAAAACCTATAAAAACTACAGCAAAAATAGCTAATGCACTAATTCTGAACTTTGGCTGGAATAGCGCATAAAAATGCTCCTTCTTTAAATAATACCCCAATAGGAATAAAGGAAAGAACACAAATGTTCTGGATAAACTTAAATAATTTGAGATCCAATCGGCATATCCGACAGCAAGCCCGATAATAAAAGCAGCTGCCAGGGAATATACAGCTTTATACTTTGCAAAGAATAGAAGCATGATATTCCAGCAAAACATGCTGATCAGGAACCATAAAGACCAATGCGGGTTAAAAGGATCCAACTCAAAGGTACCTTTATTATATAAAAAATAAAAGAAGATCGAATAAATAACCTGAAAAATAATATATGGCAGTATGAGCTTTTTTGCAATTTTCTTTATATAGCCTTTTTTATAAAAGCCTTTTGCAAAAAAGCCGGATACCAGTATAAATGCAGGCATATGGAACGTGTAGATTACCTTATATAAAGTATAGATTGTTTCATTATCTTCAATAAAAGAGCGGAGTAAATGTCCGAAAACGACAAAGAAGATTAAGATAAACTTCGTGTTGTCGAAGTAATAGTCACGTTGTTTCATAAGTCCTCCTCTATTAAAGACCCCCATAAATTCTCTTTCTTTCTTTACCCACTTTAACATGAAGGAAACTTCTTTTCTCGTGTAAATAGAAGGTTTAATTTACAGAAAAAGTAAAGGTTTCGAACTCTGAAATTGCTGTAATACTACTAAAAAATTTCTGTTATACAAAGAAAACTTGCTTGTTAGCTCATATATTATATGGGTTGAAAGGTTAATGTAAAATCTGTTTCAAATTTTATTTAAAGAAGATCATTTTTGTCGCAGATAAAAGGGATTAGTTCGATTAGTATGTCATACCTGATGCTGACGTGTAGAAATCAGGCTTTTAAAGGTAAGAACTTAAAGGGAAAAGGGGAAGGGAAAGCTGTACTAAAATAAAAAATTGGAAAAATAATCTTCAAATGTCTTTTTTGTTCTA
Organism: Cytobacillus sp. BC1816; assembly: GCF_051353635.1. NCBI lineage: Bacteria > Bacillati > Bacillota > Bacilli > Caryophanales > Bacillaceae > Cytobacillus > Cytobacillus sp. BC1816. The sequence continues at coordinate 1,586,027 of NZ_CP195611.1, forward strand.
TTATAATGAATTGAAAGAATAGTAAAAAAGAATTAGATATATACTAGTTCAATTGTTCGCATCTGGTTCAATCATAAAGGGGGAAGTTATGTTGAAAGGGGTAAGAAAATTTATACCTGGCAAGAAGGAAAGAAAAGAATCGTCCAAGTCAAAAAAGTTTAAAATAGGCAAGTATTTAAATAAAATGGCTAGCACGAAGTGGTGGAAGAACCTGAAGCTTGGCCAGAAATATGGGGTTGCGCTTTTTGTGACCATTGGACTATTCACGGTTTCCACCGTTCTTACTTTCTTCTTGCTGACAATTGCCAATTCAAAACTGGAGATTGTTAAGGAGTCTGGGGAAAAGGCCATTAAGATTACTGAATCAGCGGCCACTTTTCATCATAAAGGGAGTACGATTGGAAACTTTATCATTGACTCCAACCCCAAACATTTAAAAACATTTGATGAGCTGACGGAGGATTTTAATAAATTGAAAGAGGAAATTTCTCCAGAACTGAGCGATTCAAAATTAAAAGACCTTTTTAGACAAATCGATGAAAATGATCAAAAAATCACCAGTTTATTTCATGATGTCATTGAACCTGAAGTGAAACTGCAGCATGCAAGAGAATATAGGCTGGGGAAACTGCAGGCAGATAATATTATTACTGAAACGGTTGATAAATTAAATACCCTTAGCAGCATGATGAAAGAGGATCAGCAAAAGGCTGTGTCTTCTGCTAAATCTGGTCTTATCCTTACTTTAATAGTACTTGGTATTTCAATCATTATCTCTGCTATCCTGGGAATCACAACCATCCTTTTTATCGGAGGTATAATTTCTAAAAAACTAAATGCCATTGTCCAATTCTCAAATGAGATTTCAGGAGGAAACCTCAATGCGGATTCAGTGGAATATGAGGGTGATGATGAAGTAGCACAGCTTAGCAGAGCCATGAATTCCATGAAAATAAAACTGCAGACCATGATTCAGGAAATTAATGCGGTTTCAGGGTATGTGACAGAAAGAAGCGGAGAACTGAATATTACTGCAAATGAAGTAAAGGCAGCCAGCCAGCAGGTGGCTTCAACCATGCAGGAACTGTCCGGAGGAGCTGAGGATCAGGCGGGTTCTGCAACGCGTTTATCTTTAATGATGGACGAGTATCTGGAAAAAGTGAAAGAAGCTTCATACAGCGGCAATGAAATAAAGAGTGCTTCCACAGAGGTGCTATCGCTTACTGAAAATGGAAACAAGCTAATGAAAGAATCCCAGGAACAAATGAGATTAATTAACCAAATAATGAAGTCTTCTGTTGACAAGGTAAATGGACTTGATGATCAGACAAAACAAATTTCCAGATTAGTTAAGGTTATAAAGGAAATTGCAGACCAGACCAACCTTCTGGCATTAAATGCAGCAATTGAAGCAGCCAGGGCCGGTGAGCATGGAAGAGGTTTTGCAGTAGTGGCAGATGAGGTTAGGAAACTGGCTGAGCAGGTATCATTCTCGGTTTCAGATATCACTAAGATTGTCGGTGGTATTCAAAAGGAGTCAAACGGTGTGGCCACATCACTTCAAACAGGCTATGTTCAAGTTGAAAAGGGAACCGAGCAAATTCAATTGACAGGACAAACATTTCAGAAAATTTATGAGGCAGTTAACTCAATGTCCACAAATGTCAGTGACATTTCCCGCAGCCTCGAGCAGGTATCCATTAATTCTGCCCATATGAACCAGTCCATTGGCAGTATTGCCGCAGTATCTGAGGAATCTGCTGCAGGAATCGAACAAACGAGTGCCTCAATGGCTCAGACTAACCATTCAATGGAGGAGATCTCGGATAACGCACAGTCCTTGTCGGAATTGGCAGAACAATTAAATGAGATGATTGCAAAATTCAAATTGTAATATCCAGGCATACTCTTGACAGGGTATGCCTTTTCTTCTCTCCCAAACCCTTTGATATGAAAAATTAATAGGATAGTTTTCTCGGAGATTTAAAGGTTTTAGTCAGATTTTGTAGAAATATTTAATTAATTGCATACCCCAATAGGAGGAAATAGAGTGGTCATTATGAATCAGGAAATCAGGAGACTCTATGCCAGGATTGAGACTTTGGAAAAGGAAAATAATATTTTGGCCAATGATAATTCACCTAAATATAATATATTCTCACGCTCAAATGATGGAATTTTAATTTTTGATTGCCTGGAGAGAATTGTTGATGTTAATCCATCATTTGCTGAAAGCCTAAAGATGGATAAACAGCACCTGATCGGCAGGAGCCTGTCTGACTTCGTGCCAAAAAATTGGCATTTCAAGATTGAAAAGCAAAGGGAAATATTAAAGAAGAAGGAAAGTGTCCGGGGTATTCTTCCAATATATAACGGCAGAACGATAATAGAGTTTGATTTTACTACCAGCATCCTTAATGAAGGCGGCCTTTATATGTGTATATTAAGAGATGTAACGAGTAAGCGGCTCCTCGAACGGAAAGTGAAAAAGAATGAAGAGCTGTATGCTGACCTATTTACCGAAGCCCTGGATGGAATCATTTTTTGGCGTGGGAATGGTGAAATAATTGATGCGAATGAAGCTGCTTGCCGAATATTTGAATGTACCCATGATGAGCTTCTCAATAAAAAGATAAAAGATTTTGTATATGAAAAATCGGAAAGATACAAAAGCATTGTTAAAGAGATGTTCGTTAAGGGCAGCATACGGGATGAACTTGTTTTTCTTATGCCAAATGGCCAGTTCAAATCTTTGGAGTTTACAGTGAAATTGAACTCCGTTGAAGGCTACCATATGACAATCTTCAGAAATGTCAGTGAGCGTCACGCTATGGAAAAAAGCTTAAGGGAAAGCGAACAAAAATTCCGCATGATATTTGAAGGAGCACTTGAAGGGATTCTGCTCTGGAACAATCAGTTTGAAATAGTCGATATTAATCAATCAGGTCAGAGAATGCTTCAAATGACAAAAAAGGAGCTTATCGGTGTTTCGCTGCACAGTATTTTAAATGACTGCAATATAACCGAAGATGAATTAAAGGAGCAGATAAAAAACATTCACTCTGCGGGGCAATCAGACGGTAACCTATCCTTTACTCTGAAATCAGGCAGAAAGAAGTTCTTTGAGTTTTCCAACAAGCTGAATATTTTTTCTAATATCAGTATGACAACATTTAAAGACGTAACTGAGAAGCTGGAAATGGAAGAACAGCTTCGTAAATCAGACACTTTGAATGTGATTGGAGAATTGGCAGCAGGAATTGCCCACGAGATCAGAAACCCAATGACAGCACTTAAAGGCTTTATACAGCTGCTGGAGGACAGTGTGAAGGAAGATCATACTATGTATTTCAATGTGATTACCACTGAGCTTAGCAGGATTGATTCAATTATTAATGAATTTCTCATACTTGCTAAGCCTCAAGCTGTCAAATTTGTGGAAAAAGACATATCTCAAATCATGAAGGAAACAGTCGATCTCCTTAGTGCTCAGGCTGTGCTCCATAATGTTCAATTCAGGACTTATTATGAAAAGAATTTGCCCAATGTTTTCTGTGAATCCAATCAAATGAAAAAGGTCTTTATCAATATTATAAAAAATGCCATTGAAGTTATGCCTAAAGGAGGATATATTACTGTATCCATTCGGAAAGATCTAGATAATAAAGTTCACATATTTATAAGGGACGAAGGGACAGGAATACCTGCGCATAAAATAAAAAAGCTTGGTGAACCTTTCTATACTACAAAGGAAAGAGGCACTGGACTTGGTTTAATGGTTACATATAAAATTATTGAAGAACACAAGGGAACAATTGAAGTGGAAAGCAAATTGGGGGAAGGAACTGTATTCCACATCTATTTACCCTATGTTTTAAAGGCGGGAATGAAATGACAGGCAGAGTTTTTTCTAAAAAAAACACACCGGCAGGAGACATTTACATTGTCAGTGAAAATGGAATCCTTTCGGCTTTATACTTGGGGGAAGAAGATTTTCTCGAAGGGGAAGATGTTTTATCGTTGCAATTGGATCCCTCCGACTCTTTAATAAAAATGTGCACAAATCAGCTTGAGGAGTACTTTGATGGGCAAAGGAAAGAGTTCGATATCCCTATAGAACCTCATGGCACTGAATTTCAAAAAGCCGTCTGGAAAGAGCTTTGCTTAATCCCATTTGGCGAGACAAGAAGTTATCAGGACATTGCTTTCAAAATAGGGAAAGAAAAAGCAGTACGTGCCATTGGTCAGGCAAACAAGGCCAATCGCCTTCCGATCATTATTCCATGCCATCGGGTGATTGGGAAAAATAAATCGTTAACCGGGTATGCAGGAACCCGGACTGAAATTAAGGAAGTGCTGCTAGCCCTCGAGGGGGCTAATTATATAAAATAGCCTGTGTAAACCAATCACCTCTTAGGTGATTTTTTTATAGGGATATTCGATATATGGTTGACTGAACGAGTATAATTCGATTATCATCTAATTAGATGATAATCGAAATGAGGGCACTGCAATTATGCAACTAAATCGTTTAGTAGCTTTTTATAAGACAATGGGAGACCCAACCAGAATCAGGATTGTTTTTCTCCTTGCCAAAGGGCCTTTGCATGGACAGGCGATAGCAGGGAAACTCGGCTTAACCCCGCCAACCATTACTCATCATTTAAATAAACTGAGGGAAATAAACCTCGTTTATCAAAGAAGAGATAAAAATACTGTTTACTTTTATTTAAATGAATCCGTATTGAAACATCAATCAGGTGTTCTTGCAAAATTGGCAGATAAAGAGGAGATTAAGAAAATGGAAGAACAAAACTTAGAAAGCCAGAAGGTTATTGAAAATTTCTTTACCAGAGATGGAAAGCTGAAGAATATTCCTGCACAAAGGAAGAAGAAACTCATGGTTTTTGAGCATCTAATCAAAGGGTTGAAAATGGGAAAAAAATATGAAGAAAAAGAGCTTAACGAATATATTAAACAGTATCATGAAGACTATGCGACGATACGCAGAGAATTTATTATAAATCATTATATGTACAGGGAAAATGGCATTTATGAATTAAATCCTCAGGAAATGTGGGCAAAAATAGAAGGGTAAAGCAGGGCAGGGCCCCAGTCAGGGCCCCTGCATGCCATTAAGAGTAAAAATCCGGTTTGCGGTCAGTAAAAATAGGAATCATGCTGCGGACTTCTTTCACTTTATCCAGGTCTATTTCAGCATATAGGATTTCTTCCGTTTCAGAACCTTCTGCAAGCACTTCGCCCCAGGGATCTATAATCATTGAATGGCCTGCAAAGACATTGTCAGGATCAGAGCCAGAGCGGTTGCATGCAATTACGTAGCATTGGTTTTCAATGGCACGTGCAATCAAAAGTGCCCGCCAATGTGCCAGCCGGGCCAGTGGCCATTCAGCTACTACAAATAAAGCTTCAGTACCTTCTGCTGTATGGGTCCGCACCCACTCAGGAAAACGGATATCATAACAAATCATCCCTGCAAACTTCCTATTTTCCAGAGAAAATACTCCCTTGGATTTCCCTCCTTTCAGATAGAGATGTTCATTCATTAGCTTGAATAAGTGCAGCTTGCTGTATTCATGTATAAGGTCACCTTTGTTATCTACAATCAGCAGAGTGTTGTAAATGCCTTCGGGTGTTTTCTTTGCAACAGATCCGCCAATCAGATGAACCCGATTGCTCTGTGCGGCCTCTTTCAAAAAAACTAGCGATGATCCGGCATCCTGGTCTGCAATTTCACCCATTCTGGTCAAATCATAGCCAGTAGTCCAAAGTTCCGGCAGCACAATAACATCCGGATTATCCCTAATCGCCTTTTTAATCATAATTTCGGCTGCTTTAAAATTTTCCTCAGGTTTTCCAAATGCAATATCCATTTGCAAACAGGCAATCTTTAATTTCATAAAACTCCCCCGCAATCATTATATCCTTATGGTAATATTAGTCCGATAGATGGAAATTTTCAAAATTTTACTTTACATCTTACCATTTACGTTATATCATTTGTGACTATATTTTCAATCTTTTTTTAAGCAGGTGAACAATTTGGTAAATTATCCGCAATCAGATCTTTTGAAAAGTCTGCCTAAACAGTTCTTTGCATCTTTGACAGCTAAAGTGGGGGAAAAGCTCGAACAAGGGCATGATGTCATCAATCTTGGACAAGGAAACCCTGATATGCCTACACCAGAGCATATTGTCAAGAGTCTTCAAAGTGCAGCCGATAATCCGCAAAATCATAAATATTCCCCTTTCCAGGGCTTCCCTTACTTTAAGAAGGCAGCTGCAGACTTTTATAAAAGGGAATTTGATGTTGAATTGAATCCCGAAACCGAAATAGCCATCCTTTTTGGTGGTAAAGCCGGCCTGGTTGAAATCCCTCAATGCCTTTTAAATCCTGGGGACAGCATATTGGTTCCGGACCCGGGATATCCTGATTATTGGTCAGGTGTGGCACTTGCCAAAGCAAAGATGGTGACAATGCCTCTAAGAGAGGAAAATAACTTCTTGCCAGTATACAATGAATTGTCAGCAGACCAGCTAAATGCAGCAAAACTGATGTTCCTTAATTATCCAAATAATCCGACTGGAGCAGTGGCAAACAAGGATTTTTTTCAAGAAACAGTTGATTTGAGCCGAAGCCATGGCATTTGCATTATCCATGATTTTGCATATGGAGGAATTGGTTTTGACGGCATAAAACCTGAAAGTTTTCTTCAGGCAGAAGGGGCAAAAGAGGTCGGAATTGAAATATATACACTTTCAAAGACCTTTAATATGGCAGGCTGGAGAGTTGGATTTGCAGCTGGAAATGAAAGTGTCATCACAGCACTGAACCTTATGCAGGATCATCTATATGTCAGCTTGTTTGGTGCTGTTCAGGAAGCTGCAGCAGCTGCTCTGTCAGGACCACAGGATTGTGTTAAGGAATTGAATTCCATCTACGAATCCAGACGGAATTCATTCATCTCTGGCCTTAGGGAAATTGGATGGGATGTACAAGCTCCTAAAGGCTCCTTTTTTGCATGGCTTAAGGTCCCTGAACAATTTACATCGGAAGAGTTTGCTGACTATCTCTTAGATAAAGCGCATATTGCGGTTGCACCTGGCATTGGATTTGGTGATTTTGGAGAAGGGTATGTGAGAGCCGGTTTACTGACATCTGAGGATAGACTTAAAGAAGCGGTGGCACGAATACAAAAATTAAATTTATTTTAAATTTATTTCAAAATTCAATTGACAAAAATATTAAGCACTGTCATAATTTTAATTAAATTTTAATTCTAAATTAACTGAATACTTGTTTCGTTTTCTTATCAAGAGCAGGCGGAGGGACTAGCCCTATGAAGCCCGGCAACCGACTTATACCTGAGCACGGTGCTAAATCTTGCAGCTTATAGCTGATAGATAAGAAGATGTTAGATGGCTATGCTAACCTCTTCTTATTTGAAGAGGTTTTTTATCGTTCTCATTCTTTGATTTTTGAAAGGAAGGATATACATGAGTGAAATTATTGCAACGTATCTGGTTCATGATGAAAAACATAACCCGGAGAAAAAGGCTGAGGAGATCGCTTTAGGCTTAACGGTCGGGTCATGGACCCATTTGCCCGAACTTGAAAAACAGCAGCTGGAAAAGCATAAAGGCAGGGTCGTTTCTGTTGAAGACCATACTAAAGATGAAGAAAGAAAGGAAACAGCTGCAGTCATTAAGATTGCCTATCCTACTGTAAATTTCAGTCCTGATTTACCGGCAATATTGACAACAGTCTTTGGAAAACTATCATTGGATGGAAAGATTAAATTGTTAGATTTACAGTTTTCCAAGGAACTTAAAAGCTTTTTCCCTGGGCCTCGATTTGGGATTGACGGACTGAGGGAAAAACTGAATGTATATGATAGACCCCTTTTGATGAGTATCTTCAAAGGGGTGCTTGGCAAAGACATGGATTTTTTAACTTCGCAGCTGAGGGAACAGGCCCTTGGTGGAATCGACCTTGTAAAAGATGATGAAATTCTATTTGAAAACCGCCTTACACCTTTTGAAGACCGGATAACAGAAGGCAAAGAAGTGCTAAGGCAGGTTTATGAGGAAACAGGCCACCGTACCCTATATGCTGTGAATTTAACAGGGAGGTCTTTTGATTTAAAAGATAAGGCAAGGAAAGCATCCAGCCTTGGTGCAGACCTTCTTCTGTTCAATGTATTTTCTTATGGGCTCGATGTTTTGCAGTCACTAAGAGAAGATAATGAGATTGGGCTGCCTATCATGGCACATCCTGCGGTTAGTGGAGCTCTTTCTGCTTCAAGTGTTTATGGGATTTCCTATCCTTTGCTTTTAGGCAAACTCCTCAGGTATGCAGGGACCGACTTGTCTCTATTCCCATCACCTTATGGATCGGTTGCCCTTGAAAAAACTCAGGCATTGTCAATTGGGGATGCCCTGACTAAGAATGATTTCTGCAAAAGAACCTTTCCGGTTCCATCGGCCGGCATCCACCCGGGTCTTGTGCCTTTGCTTTTCGAAGACTTCGGAATAGACAGTGTAATTAATGCCGGAGGTGGCGTACATGGGCATCCGGATGGGGCAAGAGGAGGAGGTTTGGCATTCCGCCAGGCAATTGATTTAATTTTAAAGGGGGCTTCTTTGACAGATGCTCCATCAAACTTCCCTGAATTAAAAAAAGCGATTGATTTGTGGGGATATAAAGAGGTGGCTGTAAAGAATGGCTAAAGTGGCGGTTTTTTGTGATTTTGATGGAACTATTACCGAAAATGATAACATCATTCATATCATGAAGCACTTTGCTCCTTCCCATTGGGAAGGGATTAAAAATCAAGTTTTGGGACAGGAAATATCCATTCAAGAAGGAGTAGGAAAGATGTTTTCCCTTCTCCCAAGCAGTCTGAAAGATGATATCACCGATTTCATCTTAGAAAATGCGAGAGTAAGAGAGGGATTTCAGCCATTTATCGATTTTCTGGCAAAAGAAAAAATACCGCTTTATATAGTCAGCGGAGGAATAGACTTTTTTGTGGCACCTGTACTGAATGAGTATGGACCCTTTGAAGAGGTATTCTGCAATAGTTCTGATTTTAGCGGTGATACAATAAAAATCTTATGGCCTCATAGCTGCGATGAAAAATGCAATAATAATTGCGGCTGCTGCAAGCCTTCTATTATGAGGAAACTAGAGGATGAGGACACCTTTAAAGTGGTGATCGGAGATTCAGTAACTGATCTGGAGGCTGCCAAACAGGCAGACTTTGTCATTGCCAGAGACCTGCTCCTGGAGAAAAGCAAAGAGATGAACCTAAATCATTGTGCCTTTGAAACATTCTATGATTGCATTGAGCTTTTAAAAAGTTTAAATGAGGTGAGGGTATGAGCAGAGTTGAGGAAAAATGGAATGAGCTTGCAGATATTAAGGAAGAGCTTGCAGAAAGGGACTGGTTTATGGGAACAAGCGGAAATCTGGCCATTAAGGTCAGTGCACATCCCCTTCAATTCCTCGTAACAGCAAGCGGAAAGGATAAAAGGAAACGCACGGATGAAGACTTTCTCCTTGTTGATGAATTGGGACACCCGGCAGGGGAAACACATCTAAAGCCATCTGCTGAAACACTTCTGCATTCTGAGATATATCGAAGAACGAAAGCTGAATGCAGTCTTCATGTACATACAATTGACAATAATGTCATTTCAGAAATTTATGGTGATCAAGAGGCGGTTACATTTAAAGGGCAAGAGCTGATTAAAGCATTCGATAAATGGGAGGAAGATGCTGTTCTCGAGATTCCAATTATTCCGAATCATGCGCATATTCCAACGCTGGCAAAGTGTTTTTCTTCTCATATACATGAAGATGCAGGTGCCGTTTTGATAAGAAATCATGGAATTACGGTATGGGGCAAAACCTCTTTTGAGGCTAAAAAGATCCTTGAGGCTTCAGAATTTCTATTCCGTTATCAGCTAAAGCTCCTGGAATATAAGCCCAATCAGCTATTTAAAGTAGTTTAATATATAAGTGCTGTTATTAAACCATTCGAGAAAAAAATTTTAATAGAAAGGAATGATTGGTTTGGCATATATCGTAATGAAAAATTCAAAAAAAGAAATTAGGAATCAGGAAGAGGTTGCTGCTTTTCTGGAAAAGCAGGAGGTTATCTATGAGCACTGGGCAATAGATAAACTGCCTGAAAATCTGCAGGAAAAATATTTACTTTCCGATAATGAAAAACAAGAAATTCTGGATGCATTTGCTGAAGAAATTAAGGATATTTCAGATAGAAGAGGATATAAGGCACAGGATGTAATTTCCCTTTCAGAGAATACGCCGAATTTGGAAGAGCTTCTTCAGAATTTCCAGCAGGAACATCATCATACAGATGATGAGGTGAGATTTATTGTCAGCGGTCATGGAGTTTTTATTATACAAGGAAAAGATGGAGAATTCTTTGAAGTATTCCTGAATCCTGGAGATTTAATATCCGTACCCGAAAATATCCGTCATTATTTTACTCTTCAGGAGGATCGAAAAGTAGTAGCCATCCGGATTTTTGTTACCGCAGAAGGATGGGTGCCAATTTATGAAAAAAAGGAAGTCCATCAATAATTCAATGACCCATTGCCCCCGGCATTGGGTTTTTATTTTCCTGATATAAAGATTGGATGTTTTTTTTATATGTTATAGTCTTTCAAATTTTTTATCAAATCCCGTTAAGGCCGCACGATTAAATTTAGCAAAATGTGTCGAACCTCCATGAGGGCGAATTGAAATTGATGTCGATAAAAATAAATTCGGAAAAAGATTGTCTAATATTGCGAATCTATTTACATTTATAGAAATTCTTGTAATAATGCTTCAAGTAGACACATTTATATCGGATAAAGGGATAGGAGTAGGAGGAAGAAAGTTGCGCTATAAAAGAATACAGCTGCTGACTGAAATTCAGCAAAAAAGGGAAACAATGATAGAAACGGCCAAAAAAAATGGAATGGCGAGCCAGGAAACGGTGCGCTGCAGCCAGGAACTTGATCAATTAATTTTTGAATATCAATGCGTCGTTAAAAGAGAGAAGGAACAAAAGAAGAGAATGAGGATTTCCTTCCGGGAAATGATTCTCTCATGGAAGAAAGCAGTTGTATAATTTTAAAATTCCGAGTATATAGATTGAACATATAATAGGAAGAAAAAAAGGATCCGTTGAGGATTCTTTTTTTTAGTGGGCACCAGTTTGGGGTTTTGAATGCACAATTCTTATTAATTCTTCATTGCAGTACTATGCATGTATCGAGAATCATATCGTAATACAAAGCTTTTTATCTATCTCTTAAAGCGAACAATACCCATAGAAGCTTTAAGTTAAGAGGGGGGAAAGAAAAAAATGCACATAGTAGTGTGTGTCAAGCAAGTGCCTGATACAAAAATTATTAAAATCAATCCCAAAACCAATACCCTTGACCGGCGCAGTGCTCCTGCGATTTTAAATCCTTATGATGCCCATGCAGTGCAGGAAGCAGTGAAATTGACAAAGACCATAGGAAAAGGCACCATTTCGGTTTTATCCATGGGACCTCCACAGGCTGTTGCTGTTATTAAGAAAAGCATCGAAATTGGAGCAGACCGCGGATTTTTAATCTCGGACCGAGCATTTGCAGGCGCAGATACACTTGCAACAAGCTATGCTCTGTCTAAAGCATTGGAACGTATTTCAAAAGATATGCCTGTGGATTTAATCATATGCGGAAAACATGCCATTGATGGAGATACCGGCCAGGTGGGACCAGGAATAGCAAGAAGGCTGGATATTCCGCCTGTTACAAATGTTATTGAGGTAACCGAACTTAATGAAGTTGAAAAAACGATACAGATCAAAAGGAAAATTACGAACGGATATGAATTAATACAAGCTCAAGTCCCTTGCCTGCTGACCGTTGAAAAAGAGATTAATAGCATAGAATACTCCCCTATGCCCAACATGATAAAAGCTGCCAGGTATGAGCCGGTTATCTGGTCTGTAAATGATCTTGAGGAAGTGGATCGTACACAACTCGGGTTGAAAGGGTCTCCTACGATAGTGGGAAAAATGTTTACCCCTCCAAAGCCGGAAGGCGGAAAGAGGCTTGAAGGAAATGCGGAAGAACAGGTTAAACAGCTGATGGAGCTGCTTAATGATAAGAAAGAGCTATTTGTTAGCCGATAACTGGAATAATTAGGGGGGATTTACATGATGGATGAGTACCGGGGAGTGTGGGTATTCATAGAACAAAATGATGGGAAAATCGAAGGGGTTTCCCTTGAATTGCTCGGTGCAGGCAGAAAGCTGGCAGATAAGCTGGATGTGCCACTTTCCGGTGTTCTGCTTGGATATGAGATAAAGTCTTTAAGCCAGGAAGTAATCGCTTATGGAGCTGATCAGGTATATGTCATTGACCATGAAGTGATGAAAGATTACCGGACGGAGTCTTATATGAAGGCAGTTATCGATCTTGCAGAAAAATATAAACCTGAAATATTTCTCTATGGGGCCACTTCCAATGGTAAAGATTTGGCCAGTGCTGTTGCTACAGATCTTAGCACTGGATTGACTGCTGATACAACCATGCTGGATGTCGAAGTGGATAAGAGGCTGCTTGAAGCTAGCCGCCCGGCGTTTGGTGGAAATATAATGGCAACCATCCTTTGTAAAAAGCATCGGCCGCAGATGGCTACTGTCCGTCCTAAGGTTATGAAAGCCCTGGAGCCAGATCCAGATAAACAGGGCGAGGTTATAGAAGAAGCGATTACCCTAAGTGAAGATGAAATGCGCACAAAGGTAATTAAAATTGTGAAAGATGTCACAAAAAAAGTGAATTTAGCAGATGCTCATGTTGTTGTTGCGGGCGGAAAAGGAATGGGAGATTTTCAAAATTTCCAGCTGATCCATGAGTTGGCCGATGCAATTGGAGCAACCGTAGGGGGTACAAGGGATGTAGTGGAGGCAGGATGGCTTCCGCATGAACAGCAGGTTGGGCAGACCGGGGAAACCATTACCCCAAAGATCTATTTTGCTATTGGGATTTCAGGGGCAATCCAGCATATCGTAGGCATGAAGAATTCAGAGTTCATAATTGCGATTAACAAGGATCCGGACGCACCTATATTTGATGTAGCAACTTACGGAATCGTGGGTGATGCACTTGAAATTGTGCCGAAGCTGATTAAAGAGTTAAAGGAAGCTAAGGAAAGAGGGGGTGAAATAAGTTATGTCTGAAAAGTTTGATGTTATTGTGGTGGGAGCAGGGCCTGCAGGAACTTCCTGTGCTTACACATGCGCCAAAAACGGTCTCAAAGTCCTGCAAATTGAAAGAGGAGAATATCCCGGCAGCAAAAATGTAATGGGCGGAGTTTTATACCGTAAGCAAATGGAGGAAATCATTCCAGAGTTTTGGAAAGAAGCACCGCTGGAGCGGCCGGTCGTAGAACAGCGGTTTTGGATGATGGATAAAGAATCGACAGTGAGTTTTGGCTATAAAGGTCTTGAGTGGGGGAAGGAACCATATAATAATTTTACAGTACTCCGGGCGCCATTTGACCAATGGTTTGCAAAAAAAGGGATTGAACAGGGCGTTCTATTAATAAATGAAACAGTAGTACTTGAGTGCTTGACTGAAAACGGAAAAGTGGTTGGTGTAAGAACTGACCGGCCGGATGGCGAGGTATTTGCAGATGTTGTGGTTTTGGCAGATGGTGTAAATTCACTGCTGGCAAAACAGTTGGGCTACCATAAAGAATTTCGTCCTGATGAAGTGGCACTGACGGTAATGGAAGTAATTAATCTCTCTAAAGACAAAATTAATGACCGCTTTAACCTGGAAGACAACCAGGGCTGTACGATTGAAATATTCGGGGACTCCACGAAAGGCAATCTGGGAACTGCCTTTATTTACACCAATAAAGATAGTATTAATATTGGTGTGGGAACCACACTGTCAAGTATGATTAAGGCGAAGCTTAAGCCTTATGACCTGCTGGATTATTTAAAAACACACCCTATGGTAAGACCCTTAATAGAAGGAGGAGAATCTGCCGAGTACCTGGCTCACTTGATTCCTGAAGGGGGCTACCATTCAGTGCCTAAAGTGGCCGGCGATGGTGTCCTTCTTGCAGGTGATGCTGCACAGCTGGTTAATGCCATACATCGTGAAGGCTCCAATATGGCAATGGCTTCCGGAACAATGGCTGCAGAAACCATCATTGACGCCAAAAAACGGGGTGATTTCAGCGAAACAAGCTTGAATCAGTACAGGGAAACACTGTATCAAAGCTTTATTATTAAAGACTTGGAAAAATATAAAGATGCAACTCACACGTTTGAACACTACCCTCAGTATTTTAAAGAATATGTTCCGATGCTTAACAGGGCAGCGAGCAAATTCTTTACAGTTGATGGAACTCCTAAGAAAGAAAAGCAAAAAGAAATTATGAAGAGCTTCACCAGTGAACGCGGGACCATTCGTATGATTCAAGACATGTACAGGGCATGGAAGGCGGTGAAATAATGTCAACGAAAACGATCGAAGAAAAGCAATATTTAGTTCGTTTTAAGGCAGACACAAAATCACATCTTACCGTATTGGATCATGATATCTGCATGACAAAATGCCCCGATAAAATATGCACTATTTTCTGCCCGGCTGAGGTGTACAAGTGGGAAGGATTGAGAATGCAGGTGGGTTATGAAGGATGCCATGAGTGCGGCAGCTGCAGAATTGGATGCCCATATCAGAATATTAAATGGGAATACCCAAAAGGCGGTCATGGAATAGTATTCAGGCTTGCATAAAGTTAACCCCTATTTCATACAAAAACCGGCCACATTTGGCCGGTTTGAAAAGGGGGGTAATGAAAAAGGTTTTATCTTTCGGTACATTTCTTATTATAGATAAGAAATATTAACAAACTGTTAACAACATATATCAAAACTATTAATCCTGCAGCAAACATGTCATTCTAATTTTATTATTAGTTACCGCGTTAAAGCTTTTAAGTAATAGTACTTTAGTATCTTAATTTTTTAGGCGGGATTTGTTAAACTAAATGTGGTCGGACTATTATAGTTGACCCCCTATAATCTGGAGAGCTTAGAGAAGTCTAGGCTCTTTTTTTAATATAAATTAAGAATTCACTTTTTTTTGGGGACTTTGATTAAAAGTAGAAATTACCTATATGTATGTTATTTCACATTCGAGGGTAAAAAAAGAGTAACGCATAGGGGAGTGGATTTGGAGGTTAGCTGATTTTCTCTTGTCTCTTTAAAAAATTGAACTGGGAGTCTTTTACATTGACTTCAAGTTCTTTAGCATGTTCAAAAGCCTTATGGATGCATTCGTACAGAGATGAAGAATAAAGCGCCTTATTCCATGAAAAACATCCTTCTGAATTGGATGGATATAGGGTGACTCTCCAGAGGTAATATTCTTTTTCCTGTTCTTTAAGCTGTCCTTCCAGAGCGATTAGCCAATGGGTTTGCCCGGCCGGAAGGAATGAATCAGTTTCATTTGCAGGAATAAGGCATTTTTGATAAAAATCGTAGTAGTTTGGCAGATGCATATTTAATCCCTCCTAACATTTTACAGGGTATTTAGCTGCGCCAAAGAGAGCTAATATCTTACCTTTATTATATGGCAAAAAAGAAGAAGATTGCACATAATTATTAAAATTTTTAGAAAATTTTAATAAAAATAAATCTATATACCTTATAAGAAGGAGGGAGGCCCCCCCTCTAACCTATTTATTCCATTCTGAAACAGTTTCATCCGGCGGGAGCAATAATGTCAGCAACCCCAATACGGGAAGAAAGCCGGTAAAAATGATCATATTTATCAGACCAACAGTGTCGGCTATATAGCCCAGTGCAATTGAGCCTATTGCCCCCATACCAAAAGCCAGCCCCACTGTAAGTCCCGCCATAGTACCGATTTTGCCGGGAACTAATTCCTGAGCGTATACTACCGTCACCGAGAAGCTTGACATCAGTATGAATCCGCTTGCCACCAGCATTAAAAATGCAATAGGAGATGGAACGAAAGGAATCATGGTGGATAACGGAACAGTCAGGATCATGGATAGAAAAATAATTTTTTTCTTTCCAAACCGATCTGCGAGCGGCCCGCCAAAAAATGTGCCCAATGCACCTGATACTAAAAATGCAAATAAGAAGAGCTGTGCCTGACTAATGGAGAAAGAGTATTTTTCTATCGCATAAAAGGCATAGAAATTTGTCATACCCGATATATACCATGAACGGGCAAATATCAAAAAGAGAACCAGGATTAGTGCACTCCATATTTTTTTTGATATCCTTTTATTATTATGGACACGAGCTTGTTTTTTTGCTCTGCCGGCAATCAATTCTTCCTGAAGGCGTCCAGTATACCAAAATGCTATATAAATCAGCAGCCCGACTGCTATAGCGGCAACTGCAGTAAACCAGGCAGCACCCATTTGACCTAGCGGAACAAGAATAAGGGCCGTAATGATAGGAGCTAGTGCCTGTCCTGTGTTTCCGCCGACCTGATAAATTGATTGAGCCAGACCTCTGCGCTGGCCGGCTGCCATATAAGCAACCCTGGATCCTTCCGGGTGGAATACAGCTGAACCAAGACCAATGAATAATACCGATATAATAATCCATTTATAATCCGGGGCAAAAGCCAATCCTAATATGCCAAATAAAGTTGAAGTCAGGCCGATTGGCAAGGCAAAGGGGAACGGCTTTTTATCAGTGGCCATTCCAACAACCGGCTGCATGATTGAAGACACGATATTAAGTGAAAAGGCAATCATACCCAGCTGTGAGTATGAAAGCCCCATAGATTTTTCTAAAATGGGAAACATGGCTGGAATGACAGATTGAATAGAGTCATTCAATAGGTGGCAGAGGCCAATAATGAATAAGATCCGATAGACCGTTTTCTGCTGCGGCTCATATCTTGGACTGACTGAAGCAGCGGTAGTACTCATGGTATATTCTCCTTTTTTCCTGAACATTTCGTAAAGCTAAATATAGTTTACCTTATTCAATAGACTTTCAAAATAGTTATTTTGGAAATCTATTAAATATTATATAATTTACATTATTCAGATTAAATAAGAGGGCAGGGAAGCCAATGGAAAAAGCAGTTGATGCTTTAATGACGGACGATATTCTTACTAATTTCTTTAGAATCTATTCTTTGAATATAGAAAATTATAAAAAGCTGGGTGACTTTGAAAACTATGTTTATGAGGTTCATAAAGATGGAAAAGCACATATTTTGAGGATTACCCACTCATCTCACCGCATGCTTGAGGAGCTTTTATCAGAAGCAGACTGGATGAGTTATCTGAATTCGAAGAATTTAAAGGTTCCAGAAGTTTTTTCATCACAGAATTGGAATTTGGTTGAGCGGTTAACAGCTGGGGACGGTTCTGCCTTTTACGCCAGCCTGTTTTCAAAAGCGGAGGGAAAACCAATAAGTGTTAGGGCACCGGAATTCAATAACGAGTTATTTCAAGCATGGGGAAGAACGGTGGGGAAAATGCATGCAGCCACTAAATCATATGTGCCATCAGATGGAATTGTACCGCGGATGCAATGGGATGAAGAAGAATTGCTTACAGTTGAGAAATATATACCTGCAGAAGATCAATTAGTCATTAAGCATACGGAAGATTTATTGAATCTGCTTCAAAACTTGCCAAAACATATAAACAATTATGGCCTTATTCATACTGATCTACATTCCGGAAACTTCTTTTACGATGGGAAAGAAATACAAGTATTTGATTTCGATGACTGCTGCTATCATTGGTTTGCATCAGATATAGCCATACCGCTGTATTACTCACTTTTATATAAGTTTAAAGAGGGGGATCCATCAGAAATGAAAATCTTCGGCAAGCAATTCCTGGACTCCTTTTTGGATGGCTATCGCCTGGAAAATGAAATTCCCGATGATTTGGGACGGCAGCTGCCCTTATTTCTGAGACTGAGAGATATCACACTTTATTCTGTCCTGCATAAAAAAATCGCGCCAAAAGATAGAAATTCGCAGCTATTATTTATGATGGAGACGATAAAGAAAAGAATTGAAAGAAACGACCCAATCTATTTGAGCTAAAAAAGAAGGTGCCTCGCAGCGAGCACCTTCTTTCTTTATGCTTCGTTTTTGGCAGGCAGAAAAATATCTACATGCGTTCCTTTTGTTTCTTTGCTTGTAATAAATATTTCACCGCCGAAAGAATGCAGAATGCGCCTGCAGACTACCAGGCCAAGGCCTGTGCCCGTTTCCTTTGAAGTGTAGAATGGGTGGAAAATCTTTTCAATCTCACCTTCAGAGATGCCTGAACCTGTGTCCGCAATTTTAAGCTGACACTTGGAATGCATTTTATTTAGCTTGATTGTCAGCTTTCCTCCGCCCTCCATCGATTCAAAAGCGTTTTTCGTTAAATTCAAAATAACCTGTTTCATCTGGTCTTTCGTACATTCGACCATGACAGGTTCATCTGAAATAGCAGATTCAAAAGTGACATTGTGTAAATTGGCTTCGGAGATTATCAACGGTTCCAATTCCTTTATGATATTTCTCAAATCAAGTGTTTCCATCTTTTGAGCTGCAGGTTTACCCAGAATTAAAAATTCACTTACAATTTCATTAATTCTGCTGATCTCATCATTTATAACTGAAAAGTAATACTGGTCATTTGTATTCGTATATTTTTCACTTAATAGCTGAATAAGGCCTTTTATTCCTGTTAAAGGGTTCCTGATTTCATGAGCTGTGCTGGCAGCCAGAGTACCCACCAGTTCCAGCTTTTGGAGCTCATTTTCCTTTTTTTCCTCTTCATTCTTCTTTTTAAGCCTTAAATACTTAATTAAGAGAAAGAGAATATGGGTTATAATCATTAATATAAGGATAGCCCTAAAAGCATCTTTGACTATTGCAAGCATATCTCTAGGCGGCAATTCTACTTTTACACTCCAGGGAAGCCTGTCAATTGGAATTGAGATGCTATTCTGGCTGGAGAACGATGAGTCACCATTCATGTTGATATCCATAATCGTTTCCTTTTCAGAATTAAGGACAGAAAGTCTTGCTTCTGGAGTAAGAAGTCTCATGATATTTTGTACGTAATCCACCCTCATATGTGCCACAATAATAGAGATTACATCTCCATTGTCATTGAATACGGGTTTTCCTATCCCAACGACTGTTTGCCCATTGGTTAGTGTTTCAGGGGAGTTAGAGATAACAATATCTTTCGTGCGCGAAACCTCTTTTAGATATTTCTTGTTAGATAAATCGGAGTTCGCTAAGAATTGATTGGACCCTGTAAGAACCTCTCCGCTGGGGTTTAGAAGGTAAATGCCGCCATATCGCGGATCCAGCTGATTGGCTTTTTGGAGCAGAGGTTCCAGTTTATCAGAGGGCGTGTCAGCACTTCCTGCAGTCAGTGATAACATATCAAGGGTGGTGACAGTTTCGGAAATAAACTGATCCCAGCTTCTTTGGTGTATGGAGCCAATCCATTTTGCTTCTTCCAGTCTTTCCTCATCATTTTGTTTAACAGAGTCCATAAAGAAAAAGATGCTGCCGGCCAAAGTGGGAATAATTACTGCGATTAAATATAGTAGTAAATTTCGTTTTCGACTTTTCATCAGGTTAACTCCAGCATAATTAGGTTAATTTGTATATATCTAACTGACATTATTAATATTATACCATTTTGTGTTAAAAGAGGTTTATTTCTATCAAAGGAATGATATTTTATATGTAAGGAGGGGTTTGATGAAATCAGAAGTTTTTCTTACGGTTTTAGCTACAAGTGATGTCCATGGACATGTTTATCCATATTATTATGGAACTGGGGAGCATGCTGGTCATGGGCTGGGCAAGCTTGCAGCATTAATAAAAAAAGAAAAGGAACAATCTGAGATCTCCATTCTTATTGATAACGGCGATCTGATCCAGGGAACTCCTCTAACTTATTATTATTCCAGATACTTAAATAACCAAAAAAATCCCATGATACAAATATTAAATGAACTTGAATACGATGCAGCTGTAATTGGAAACCATGAATTCAATTATGGAAAGAACACACTTGCAAGAGCTGTCAGTGAATCCAATTTCCCATGGCTGTCAGCCAATATATTATTTAATTCAACAAAGGAAACGTATTTCGGGCTCCCCTATAAAATAAAATCCTTTCCAAATGGCTTGAAAGCAGCGGTCATAGGTGTCACAACCCAGTATATTCCCAATTGGGAGAAAAGGCAGCATATTGAACATCTTGTTTTTGAATCTGCGGTGATCAGCTTAAAAAGGTGGGTTTCATATATTCAGGAGGAAGAGAAACCAGATGTGATTATTGTCTCTTATCATGGCGGCTTTGAAAAGGATATCAGAACTGGTGAAGAGACGGAAGAACAAACAGGAGAAAATGAAGCATACCGGATCTGTACAGAAGTTCCTGGAATCGATGTTCTGATTACCGGGCATCAGCACCGTTTTATTGAAGGAGAACAAGTAAATGGTGTGGCTGTTGTTCAGCCGGGATTTAATGGTCAAGCGCTTGCAAAGGTCACCGTTAAATTCAGAAAGAAACACAATGATTGGCTGATTGATGATAAACACTCTGCGTTAATCTTTCCCGAGGGAATACCGTCTGATAATGAGGTTCTGCAGCTGGTGGGGTATTATGAATCCAAAACCCAGAAATGGCTGGATACGGAGATCGGTGAAATTGAAGGTGATATGCTGATTGATGATATATTTGAGGCACGTACTGGGGAGCATCCGCTGATTGAATTCATTAATAAAGTGCAGATGGAAGCGTCAGGTGCTGATATTTCCTGCACTGCCTTATTTCATGAGGGGGCACCCGGATTTCAGTCTAAAGTAACCATGAGAGAAATTGTTTCTAACTATATTTATCCAAATTCATTATGTGTCCTCAGAGTTGCAGGAAAGGACATTAAAGATGCTTTGGAGCGGTCTGCAGCTTATTTTGAATTGAATAGTGACGGAAAAATTATAGTGAATCCTGCTTTTTCAAATCCAAAGCCACAGCATTATAATTACGATATGTGGGAAGGTATTGAGTATAAAATAGATGTTTCACGACAAATGGGCAGCCGGATCACAAAGGTTTTATATAAAGGGCATCCAATCGGGGAAGATGACGAGTATCATGTAGTAATGAACAATTACCGCGCTGCCGGCGGGGGAGGCTACGACATGTTCAAGGATAAGCCGGTGGTGAAAGAAATTTTAACCGATATGACCGAATTGATTGCAGACTATTTTTTAGAAAAGAAAAGGGTAATTCCAACTCTTAATCACAATTGGGAGGTTGTTTCGGGCAAATGATCGGGATGTGTTAAATTGACAGCTTTCTTCCTGTTTTCTATAATGATTGAGAATTGAATTTATGTATACGCTACTAATTAAAAGGAAAAGGGATTGGATAAAATGGGGTCTGAACAAATTGACCAATCGTTGAAATTGTTTATTGTCCTGTCCAGGGCATATAGGGCAATAAATGAAAACGTAAATAAACTAATACAAACATATGGAGTGAACCCAACTGAATTTGCTGTTCTGGAACTGCTTTACCATAAGGGTGACCAGCCATTGCAGCAGATCGGCGGGAAAATACTATTGGCCAGCGGAAGCATCACTTATGTAGTGGACAAGCTAGAGCAGAAAGGCTTGTTGAAAAGGGTCGCATGCCCGAATGACAGAAGAGTTACTTTTGCACAAATAACAGATAAGGGAAAAGACTTTATCGAAAACATATTTCCTGACCATGAAAAGCATATCCATTCTTTAATGTCCGAGCTTACTCCAGAAGAAAAAGGCACAGCCATTGAGTTATTAAAGAAGCTTGGACTGTCTATCTCCAATGATAGAAATAGCGAACAATAACAAAAACAGCCTTTACTGGCTGTTTTTTATTTTGTGCTTTATAGATATGTTCAGGGGAGGAATTAACCAAATATTGTCGAAATAGTTTAGTGGTTTTATTAAAATCGATTTACATATACACGAGGGGGCAATAATGTGAGATTTGAAGACTATACATACGTTCGTCCGGATCTTGAAAAAGTAAAGGGGAAATTCGAAGCAGCGCTTGAGAAATTTGAAAATGCAGCTTCTGCAGACCAGC
Organism: Cytobacillus sp. BC1816; assembly: GCF_051353635.1. Taxonomy (NCBI): domain Bacteria; kingdom Bacillati; phylum Bacillota; class Bacilli; order Caryophanales; family Bacillaceae; genus Cytobacillus; species Cytobacillus sp. BC1816. Next base: position 1,608,243 of record NZ_CP195611.1, read on the forward strand.
AAAATCAAGCTATGAAAGAAATTAATGATATTCGCAATGATGTCGGCACGATGTTCAACCTTTGTTATATCCGTCATTCAGTCGATACGAATGATGAATTTTACAAATCAGAGCAGGATTATATGGATGAGATTCAGCCTGAAGTAGAAGGGTTTGTTACAAAGTATTATCAGGCTTTGGTTAACTCCAGGTTCAGGGCAGAGCTCGAAGAAAAATGGGGGAATCAGCTTTTTGCACTTGCGGAAGCCCAATTGAAGGTGTTCTCGCCAGAGATTGTTCCGCTTTTGCAAAAAGAAAATAAGCTTTCATCAGAGTATACTAAGCTAATTGCTTCAGCCAAGATTGATTTTGAAGGTGAAGAACGCACTCTTGCCCAATTGGAGCCATTTACTGAATCTACAGATCGTGAAATGCGCAAAAAAGCAAGCGAGGCACGCTTTGGCTTCCTGGCAGATAATGAGAATGAGCTGGACCGTATTTATGATGAGCTTGTCAAGGTTAGAACAGAGATTGCCCATAAACTTGGATATTCAAATTTTGTTGAACTGGCTTATTTCCGTATGTACCGAACTGATTATAACGCAGAGATGGTTGCAAATTTCCGCAAGCAGGTGAAGGATTTCATCGTCCCAATCGCCACAAGGCTAAAGGAACGGCAAAGAGAGCGAATTGGAATTGACAAGCTGAAATTTTACGATGAAGGATTTGAATTTAAAACAGGAAATGCTGTACCGAAAGGCAATCCGGAATGGATTATTGAAAACGGACAAAAGATGTATGATGAGCTTTCCGGAGAAACCAGTGAATTTTTCTCTTATATGAGAGAAAACAATCTAATGGATCTGGTGGCCAAAAAGGGAAAAGCAGGGGGCGGCTATTGTACTTATATTGAGAACTATAAATCCCCATTCATTTTCTCAAACTTCAATGGGACGTCAGGAGATATTGATGTTCTTACTCATGAAGCAGGCCATGCATTCCAGGTGTATTCAAGCAGTCATTATGAGATACCTGAATATAACTGGCCAACCTATGAAGCTGCAGAAATTCATTCCATGAGTATGGAATTTTTCACATGGCCATGGATGGAGGGCTTCTTTAAAGGTGATACTGAGAAATACAAGTTTTCCCATTTGAGCGGAGGACTGCTATTCTTGCCTTATGGAGTATCAGTTGATGAATTTCAGCATTGGGTATATGAGAACCCGGATGCATCACCTCAGGAAAGAAAACAGGCTTGGAGAGAAATTGAGAAGAAATACTTGCCGCATAAAGATTATGATGGCAATGAGTATTTGGAGAACGGAGGATTCTGGCAGCGGCAGGGCCATATCTACAATTCACCTTTCTATTATATCGATTATACATTGGCACAGATCTGTGCATTCCAATTCTGGAAACGGTCCCGGGAGAATCAGGAAGCGGCATGGAAAGATTATTTGAAACTGTGCCAGCTTGGCGGCAGCAAACCTTTTACCGGACTGGTAAAAGAAGCTGGGTTGATTTCTCCTTTTGAAGAGGGATGTGTCGAGTCAGTTATCGGGGAAATTGAGAAGTGGCTGAATTCCGTGGATGATAAAAGTTTATAAACAGATAAAAAAGAGCCGGGAATTTCTTTAAATCCGGCTCTTTTCGTTCTTTTTAGAGGATAGGTTTAATAACAATTGCTTCGTCTTCTAGATCGGCCTGTAATTGGCTATTTCCGCCATGATCAATGATGAAATCAGCAATCTTGTCTTCAAGTTCATCCTGGATGATCCTTCTTAATGGCCTTGCGCCAAAAGCAGGATGATATCCATCTGCTGCTAACTTCTCCTTGGCTTCCTGGGTAACAGTCAATTCAATATCCCGTTCATTTAATGTTTCCTGAAGCTCGTTAAGCATTAAGTCGACAATTTTCAATAAATGCTCTTTTTCCAAAGCTTTAAATTCAATAATGCTATCAAAGCGGTTCAGGAATTCCGGCTTAAAGAAGCTGCCGAGCGATTCAAGAATATTTGACTCCATGACGGCGTCAGCTGCGCCAAATCCAACATGGATTTCCTTTTGCCCAGATCCTGCATTGCTAGTCATGATAATGACTGTATCTTTAAAGCTGACAGTGCGGCCCTGACTATCTGTCAGGCGTCCATCTTCCAGTATTTGAAGGAACATGTGCTGTACATCAGGGTGAGCTTTTTCTATCTCATCAAGCAGAATGATGCTGTACGGGTTTCTGCGTACCTTCTCAGTAAGCTGTCCGGCTTCTTCATGACCCACATATCCTGGAGGGGAACCGATAATTTTTGATACACTGTGTTTTTCCATATATTCACTCATATCCAGCCTGATCATGCTTTCTTTTGAGCCGAATAGCTCTTGGGCAAGTGTTTTAGTTAATTCAGTCTTGCCGACCCCTGTTGGCCCGACAAAAAGAAATGAGCCAATTGGGCGGTCCTTTGATTTAAGTCCTGCACGGCTTCGGCGAATTGCCTTTGCCACTTTTTGCACGGCTTCCGCCTGTCCGATTACTTTTTCAGCAAGACTTCCCTCAAGGTTCTGCATTTTTTCCTGTTCATCTTTCGCTAATTCGCCGACAGGAATCCCTGTTTTCTTTTCGATAATTTCCTGAATATGGTTAACTTCAATTACTGGCCGTTCTGCCTTGTTGTCCCCGTTTAGAGCATGCTGGAGTTTCAGTTCCTCTTCACGGAGTTTTGCAGCCTCTTCATATTTTTCTTCTTTTAATACAAGTTCTTTCTGCCTGCTGATTTTTTTCAGCTGTTTCTCAATATCTTCTGCTGGTATATATCCTGATTGAAGATTCATTTTAGAACCTGCTTCATCCATTAAATCAATGGCTTTGTCAGGCAGGAACCGGTCCTGAATATAGCGGCTTGACAGCTGCACACATGCCTTAATGGCATCTTCTGTAAAAGATACATCATGATAATCTTCATATTTTTGTTTCAATCCAAACAGGATTTTAATTGCCTCATCAGGTGACGGCTCATCTACATGTACAGGCTGGAATCTGCGTTCTAGTGCAGGATCTTTTTCAATTTGGCGGTATTCTTTCAAAGTGGTTGCTCCGACCACTTGAAGCTCTCCTCGTGCAAGGGCTGGCTTCAGAATATTGCCCGCATCCATTGACCCCTCAGCTGATCCTGCTCCGACAAGCAGATGAATTTCATCTATAAAGAGAATAATATTCTTCCGTGACTGAAGCTCAGAGATCAGCTGCTTCATGCGTTCCTCGAATTGGCCGCGGATGCCTGTATTTGCAACCAGAGATGCCACATCAAGCAAATAGACTTCTTTATTTTGAAGTTTCTTTGGTGCATTTCCCTCGGCAATCTTAATGGCTAGCCCTTCGGCAATAGCTGTTTTTCCTACTCCTGGTTCACCGATTAAGACCGGATTATTTTTGCTTCTTCTATTTAATATTTCAATCACACGATATACCTCATCGTCCCGTCCGATGACTGGGTCAATTAAACCAGCTTTGGCAAGCTGCGTAAGATTTTGACCGAATTGATCTATAAATCCGCCGTTGCCATGACTGTATCCCGTTGCTTCGTTTAGAGCATTGTTTTCATTCCCTTGAGCTGCAGCCATTTTCTTGAAGAAATCCTCCAAAGGCATTTGGCCAAAACCTGAAAAACCGCTCAAAGCAGGCCCAAAGGAAGTTAGGCTATGTTGCTTTTCAGTTTGATAACAGTCATGGCAAAGGTTTAGATTACGTTCATTTCCATTCACATTCAATCTTAATTGTATATTTGCTTGTTTTGTTTGACATTTTTGACAAAGCATTTTGCATACCTCCATTAATAGTTTGGTCTGACTTTGACTATATTTGACCTAATATCCACATTATAATTTGACCTTCTTTGACTTTCAAGTAATTTGTATTGTTATTTTTAACCAAAACCGAAGTTTAGCGGTAATGCAAAAAAGCTCGTCTTTGTTTGTACTAGCCTACATATATTGGAAAGGAAGGAGGAGATTAAGTGAAGACGAATTGGGGGGCAGCTTTCCAGATCGCTGCCGTTTATGTGGGAACCGTGGTGGGAGCGGGCTTTGCCACTGGCAGGGAGATTGTGGAGTTTTTTTCCCGATTTGGTTTTATCGGATTAATTGGGATTTTAATGAGCGGCTATATCTTTATTTTTCTCGGTTCCAAACTAATGAGAATCTCTGCACGAATAAAGGCTGCATCATATCAGGAATTAAATGAATATTTATTTGGAAGATTTTTTGGTTCTGCCATTAATATATTGATGCTGTTTATGCTGCTGGGCGTTTGCGCCGTCATGCTGTCAGGAGCTGGTGCAGTGTTTGAAGAACAGATCGGCATCAGCAAAACTGCAGGGTTGCTCATAACGATAGGGTTAACGATTATTACAATGATAGTGGGCATTCGCGGATTATTCGCTGTGAATACGTTTGTTGTTCCGATGATGATTGCATTTAGCTTTATTTTATTGTTCATAAGCATGAGGCTTCCTAGTTTTGCAGAACAGGTTCTGTTTATCCCATATGCTGAAGATGGATGGAAAGCAGTTGTGGCTCCGTTTTCATATACGGCTCTGAATTTGACATTGGCACAAGCAGTCTTAGTGCCTGTGGCTTCAGAAATAAATGATGATCGGACAATAAAGTGGGGGGGATACCTTGGTGGAGCCGCATTGACCCTTATCCTGCTTTCCAGCCATTTGACACTGATGATGCTCCCAAATCTGCAGGCCTATGATATCCCAATGGCTGCAATTGTGAAGACATTGGCATCATCCTTCTATTGGATATTTGTTTTTGTCATCTATGGTGAAATTTTCACCTCTGTTATTGGGAATGTGTTTGGGATCGAGAGGCAGGTAAAAAAATATATTTCCGTGCCGAGTATTATAATTGTGGGCTTTATCTTTATAGTTTGTTACTTTATCAGTTTGATCAATTATGGAACATTGCTTTCCTATTTATATCCGGTTTTTGGATATGTAAGTTTGACATTTATTATTCTTTTGTGGATGAAGCCATTTGATGATGGAAGTAAAGGCAAGAAAGCTTAATAAAAGCAAAATAAAAGAGATCCGTTTTACACGGATCTCTTATTCATTCCATTATTTTTGCGGCTCCTCTTTCATAATGGTTTTCGCCATCTGAAGGAAAGCCTCTTCATGATCAGCTTCTTCCTTATTGAATAAGGTAAGCTTCAGTGAAAGCTCTTCGTTTTTCACAAGATAGGCTGAAACCTTTTCACCGTCTCCTTCAGCCTTCATTACATTAGCACCTTTGTAAAAATCATCTGAAGGTGCTTCAGATGTCTGCACATTTTCGCTAACAGCTCCTAATTGCGCTTTAGTGTTTTCTTCGATCATGTTCCAATCTGCATCATTCGGAAGAAGTTCAATACGCATGAATACCTGATCATTTTCTGAAAGGTATAAAACATCCTTATTAGGCTCCTCGGCAGTTAGTTCATAGGCGGGCAAAACGTACATAGAATAATTCTGATTATCACTATGTTTCAGGAAGGCAGTCTCTTCCTTCGCTTCACCGTTAACCGTATAAGTCATATTCTGTTCAAGGATTCTGATAACACTGTCTCCTTCATCCACAGTGCCCTCTTCTGCTGGATCCTGTTCTTCAGATTGGTCTTGTCCATCCTGTCCTTCTGAAGCAGTTTCTTCTTCATTTTGCCCAGGATCTGTTCCTTTGCCGGAATCATCCTGAGCCGTGCCGCAGCCTGCCAGGATAGAAGCAAATAAACTCAGAATCAACATAAATTTCGCCATAATTTTCATTAATGTTCCATCCTCCCGTTGTCACTTCTAGCGCTTTTGCATAATTAGACGTAAGTGGAATAAAAGTGTTACATATAATTCCTATTAATTAGTACATTACCATTTATGTAAAACATCGACAAGACTCAACAAAAACTAAAAAAGACAATCCATTAAGGATTGTCTAATCAACATTGAATCTGTACGAGTCCATTTAATAAAAGGGGAGCAGGACAAACAACAATAAGTCAAAAATCAGGTGTGACACGATTACGAGCGGAATGCTTCTTTTCCATGCGTATAGCCATCCCCAGAAGAGGCCTGCGATTAACGCTGCAAAGGCTAGCATCCAGTATCCTGAATAAAGATGAACTGAAGAATAGAGTAGAGACGAAAGTATGATGGATAACTTAACAGTCGTATGTTTCATCAATCTCTTTTGAACGAATCCTCTCCAAAAGACTTCTTCTCCTGGAACAATGATTAAAATCAGCACAATATAGTGCCAGATAAAGGAAGGCGAAAAACGGCCGTATAGTTTTTCAACCTGATTAACAAGTGGTAAATTGAATATTTCAAATAAACTGTATCCGGCCCAAAAAAGAACGTACAATAGAAAACCCGAAAGAGCTCCATAGCTAATAAATGTCCCAAATGATGCCTTGTCTTCCACTTCCTCCATTATGATGGAATAACTGATTAGAAGCAGTAAAGAGGCAGAAAAGATATACCAAAAAATTGATTTATCCTGAAATGTAAAATACATAAGCAGATGAGCGAGTAATATCCCGCCAATAAAGCGAAGATCTGCGGCAACACTCTTCAATTTTTAATCTCCTTTCAATAAGAAAAGCGGAGGCGCCCTGCCCACCGCCGACAAGCTTGTGACCTTGAGGGGGGGCAGGCGCTGCAGCTGGACAGTTCTCAAAGAATAAAAAACCTTCGTATCTTTTAAAAATAACCAAACACTATTCTAACAAAAAACAATCCTAAAAAGTAAGGAAAAGATTTCTTAGGAAATGTTCAGATAAAATAATGCAGAAATGCGAATCATAAGCCCATGAGAAGGGAGGTATGTATAATGACGAAATCAAAAAGTGAAAAAGAGCGTGCCTGGACGGTAAGAAAGCAGGATCAGCATCCTCATGGTAAAGTGAAATCCTTAAAAGAATTGTCAGGGGAAAAGGAATAATATCATGGCCTCCTATTCAGGGGGCCGCAAATGTGCAGAACTCAAAGGGTGCGCCTGTTTAATTTGCAAACTGAAAAGAGGACTGTGGAGCAAAAAGCATCAAAAGGCACAAATGGAAAAGATAAAAAAATAAAAAAAGCAGCAAGAGAGCTGCTTTTTTAAGAATGCGCTTTCATTTTTTCTTTTTATACTGCTGATTCTCTTACAACCTTATAATTTTTATGATTGACAACTGTTCTTTGATCTAATTCCAAATCACGGTAGTTATCCATATACGTTAAATCCACAATAACAGAATTCTCATTTACTTTTTCTACAATTCCCTGTAACCCGTCACGAAACTCAATAATATTGCCAACCTCTGCTTTCTTCAAAAAGCATCTCTCCTTTTGTCCATTTCTTTCGCTGGTAATAACAGTTTGCACTATATTATGAAATGCGTAAAGAATTTTGCAATTCACTGATGCTTAGGTAATTTATTACAGCATTAGGTTGGTAATATTATACCAGATAAAAGAAATTTGTACATTCAAATTATTTAATATTCAGAAAAAAATGATTGGTATGCAGATATAATATTAGATACTTCAAAATTGACTGCACTTTATTTATGATATAGAAAGAATAGAGATAAAAGGAGTTCTGAGTAATGAATCTTGAACAAATTCAGGAAGTGCTTGATCAATTAAAAAATGGAATCATTTCTGAGTATCATGTGTCAAAAGAAGACTTTCTTCCTTTTCGCAGTGTCATAGTGAATAGGAAGGATTTTAAGCACTTCCGCGGAGTTGCCCAAAGAGGCGGACACGTAATATATCAATATTTAGACTCGCCCAGGAGCTAAAAAGGAATGACGCTGAAATATAAAGCATAGGAAAGACACCTGAGAGTCTCAGGTGTCTTTCCTGCATGCCTTCATAAATAATCATGAAAACATTGAATAGAAGGATAAGCATGATGGGTATAAAAGCAATATTATAAGTTGGAAGGGACTGAAAACGCATGAGTAATTTTAAAGGAAAAACGGTCATCGTTACAGGCGGAGCCAGCGGAATTGGCCAGGGAATTGCCGAGACGTTCGCAGAGAAAGGGGCCAATGTGGTCATCGCCGACTTAGATGAGATGAAGGGAAAAAAGTTAGAAGAAAGCTTGAACAAAAATGGCATGACAAGCATGTTTATCAGAACAGATGTGAAGAATGAAGCAGAAATCAAGGGACTTATAACAAAGACTTATGATTCATTTGGAGCAATCGATGTTCTAATAAATAACGCTGGCATCTCAAAGTTTCATTCGTTTTTTGAACTGACTGTGGATTTGTGGGATGAAGTGATCAATACGAATCTAAGAAGTGTCTTCCTGTGCAGCAGGGAAGCTGCCAAATTGATGAAACAAGGATCCTGCATTATTAATCTTTCTTCTACGAGAGCTGTAATGTCTGAAAGCAATACAGAGGCGTACTCAGCTTCAAAAGGCGGAATTATGGCAATCACTCATGCGTTGGCCAGCACGCTCGCTGTTAAAGGGATCAGAGTTAATTGCATAAATCCCGGCTGGATCGAAACAGGAGATTATGAAAGTCTCAGGAAGATTGATCATAAACAGCATTTTGCCAATAGAGTTGGAAAACCCGGGGACATTGCAAGGACCTGTCTATTTTTAGCCGATTCAGAAAATGATTTTATAACAGGAGAAAATATAACAGTAGATGGTGGCATGACAAGGAAAATGATTTATGAACCATAATAACTGTCTATTTTCTTAATAATACGATATTCAGCACGAAAACTGCACCAACGAAAATAAGGCATATAAGGATGTTAATCATTATTCTCGCCTCCTGTCTTATAGACATTTTAAAACAGCCTCGTTAAATCGAATTGAGTGCTTTGTAAATTTACTGTGAAAAAATGAAAAAAATGTTATCAACACGAACAAGCCCTTGTTTTAAATGTTTTAAAGGCTCGTATCCTTTAAATGCTTTAGAACAATTAGAGGAAGGGATTCTATTGGGAATTGCTATGATTAAGATTTCATCCGTATACTTTGCGGTGGGAATTTTAAATTTCGAACATACTGAAAAATGCGTTTTTCTTTTTAATGGGAGAATCGGAAAATAAAATATTTTTGTGAAATTATACAAGTTAATCTAAAAAGGCAGCGAGCAGCATTTGAAGTGACCAGGAGGGCAAAAATGGAATAAATGGACAAGCTTAAGACAGAAATTGTAATATCAGGGAAAGACCCTGTTAAGATTGTAGATACCTATGAAATAGCCCGATATAACATGTCCGCTTAAAGCGTTGAGAAATATAAACATGCAGCGGATCAAATGAAAAAAGAAATAAAAAGGATTTATTAAGACAACTTGAAAAGGAAACAGGTAAAGAAAAACTCTAAATAAATAATGTGTAAAGTCTTTTCTCTTATGGGAAAGGCCTTTTTTAAAACCCAATACAAGCAATTGCGATTAAGGGATAAGCTAGAGGGTATACGGAAACTGGAGAAGGAGCTGCATATGACAACAGATTTGCTATTCGCAATTAGAGGAGTAAGGGTTAATAATATTTTGAATGTGGATCATCTTGACATAAGAAAAGAAAAAGTAACTTGTATTACGGGCGAGAGCGGCGCTGGAAAGTCAACTCTCATGAAATTGCTGAACAAAATGATTTCTCCGGATTCTGGGGAAATCTTCTATAAAGGCGCCCCTCTAAAAGATATAGATTCTGTTAAGCACAGAAGAAAAGTAGTCATGCTATCGCAAGTTCCGTTAATATTTCCTGGCACAATAAAAGATAACCTGATGATGGGTTATATGCTCAACGGATCTAAACCTGATGGTGATGAAGTACTTAAGCAGGCAATACATAATATGCAAATGACTAAGGAGCTTGACGAAGGTGCAGGGACTCTTTCCGGCGGTGAAAAACAGCGGCTGGCATTGGCAAGAATTCTGCTTCTTGCAGCTGATGTTTATCTCCTGGATGAACCGACTGCTGCACTGGACGAAGACACCGAAATAATGGTTTTAGGTCATTTTATGGCGGAAATTAAAAAGAAGCATGCTTCATTAATCATGATTACTCACTCCAGGAAAATCAGTGAGCAATATGCAGAAGAAAGGATTGATTTATCACAGCCGCCGTTCAGAGAGGAGATGGATAATAATACCCGAGGAGGATTATGATGGAAAATAGCTCCATTATTGATATTGAATTTTGGAGGCTAATATCAGCTTATCTATTTGTGCTTCTTCTTATCATTACCTTTAAAGTGAGAGGAATCGCCCGTGAGAGAAAGCTGGCTATTGCAGCTTTCAGAATGACACTTCAGCTCGTAATTGCAGGCTATGTACTAACCTATTTATTTGAACTTTCAAATCCGCTGTTAACATTAGGTGTAATCTTAACTATGGAAGGTTTTGCTATTTACACAATATATAAGCAGGCTGGAACCAGGCTTTCAGTTAATCTTAAGAAAACCATTGCGATTTCCATGATAGCCGGTACATCCTTTTGTCTTGTATTTTTTAATTTTGTTGTTATTCATTTTGAGCCGTGGTATGATCCCCGCTACTTTATTCCAATAGCAGGAATGATAATTGGCAACTCCATGACCGGCATTACTTTAAGTGTTAAGGAGCTTCTAAAGTCCTTTACAACTCAAAAAGATATGATCGAGGGTGCACTTATGCTTGGCGCTGATCCAAAAGCTGCAGTTAAGCCATATGTTAATCATGCTTTTGATTCTGCTGTTCTGCCGACTATCAATAATATGCTGGGAATGGGCATCATATTTTTGCCTGGGATGATGACAGGGCAGATTCTATCAGGAGTCAGCCCATTGCTTGCGATTGAATATCAGATTGTTATTCTGCTGGGGATATTGGGAAGTGTAGGTTTATCAGTAATCTTATTCATCCTTCTTGCTTTTAGGAATTTTTTCAATCTTAATGCCCAATTTTTTCCGGAAGGAAAGAACTAAATAGCTTATTAGGCTAAGCTCACAGCATTTCACTCTTATGGCCCGCATATAATGGAAAAATCAATCAAAAAGGCGGGATAAAATAATGAAAGTTGAATCTGAAAAAGCATTAAGAGTGAAAAGCTTATCTCAAGATATTTTAGAACATCTGATGGAAGACAGCACTTCTTATAATCATGAAGACTTGAAACATGTCATAGAAATGCTTTCGCGATCCGTATCGGATCTTGCCATATTGTATACGGACCGGGAAGGCGATCATGAAGCGGCTCTAAAGGGTATCATTTCAAAAATGCGAATCAGCTATAATGTACTTCAATACAAAGAAACTTCAAAACTTGTTAGAAAACAAGATAAGTATTATCCACAGCCATAAATCAAAAGGAATATTGCATCTGAAACATTAAGAAGAAATCATTGGAAAATGAAAGCGTTTTACTCAAAAAAGTGTGAACAAACGTGAAAAATTAAGGGTTTTTCATTGTCTAAATGAATGTGAAATGCTATTCTTTTGTCTGAGATGTAAGTTGTCCGATGACTTAATTGCAGCCAGGTAATATTTCCTGATTTTATGGAAGTTTTCAAAGTGCGGAGAAGCTTTAAGACGAAGTGATTTTATTAATTTTCTCAGCCTTTTTGAACAACTATATACATGAATAATAGGGCGTTGGAAAAAATAAAACAGCATATAGGACGAAATATCCCGGCATTATTACTGTTTCATCCTGCTGCTGATTTTGCTGAATAAGTTCCAGTTCCCGTCTTTAAGTTCGTGAGGCAACGCCTTGCACATCTTAATACAATCATTAATAAGAAGGAGATTGATCCCATATGGTTCAAAAACAATTTAAAGTAACTGCAGAAACAGGAATTCATGCTCGTCCAGCTACAATGCTTGTACAAGCTGCCAGCAAATTTGACTCAGAAATTCACCTTGAGTACAAGGAAAAGAAGGTAAACCTAAAATCAATCATGGGTGTAATGTCTTTAGGTGTTGGACAAGGTGCAGATATAACTATTATTGCTGAAGGCGGCGATGAACAGGATGCCCTTAACAGCCTTGAAGAAACACTGAAAAAAGAAGGTTTGGCTGAATAATGAGCTTTTTAAATGGAATTGCGGCGTCAAGCGGTATCGCAATAGCGAAAGCATACCGTTTGGTTGAGCCGGATCTCTCTTTTGATAGAAAGACAGTAGAAAATGCTGAACAGGAAGTGGAACGCTTTCAGTCTGCATTAGCTGAATCTAAAGGTGAATTGGAAGTCATCCGCGATAATGCCCATAAAGAACTTGGGGCTGATAAAGCTGCTATTTTCGATGCTCATCTTCTTGTATTAAGTGATCCGGAATTAATTTCGCCAATTGAAGATAAAATTAAAACAGATAAAGTAAATGCTGAATCTGCTTTAAAAGAGACAGCAGATATGTTTATTACAATGTTCGAACAAATGGACAATGAATACATGAAAGAGCGTGCAGCGGATATCCGTGATGTAACAAAACGCGTACTTTCTCATTTGCTTGGGGTGCAAATTGCAAATCCCAGCTTGATTGCAGAAGAAGTAATCATTATTGCTGAAGACCTGACTCCTTCCGATACTGCTCAGTTGAACCGCCAGTTCGTAAAAGGGTTTACAACTGACATTGGAGGCAGAACATCTCACTCTGCCATTATGGCCCGTTCCATGGAAATTCCAGCAGTAGTGGGGACAAAGGAATCCACAAAGCAAATTAAAAATGGCGATCTGGTTATCGTGGATGGATTAAAAGGTCTGGTACATATTAATCCGACCCCAGAGGCTATCGCTGAATACAAAGAAGAACATCGCAAATTCGAGGATCAAAAAACTGAGTGGGCAAAACTAGTCAACGAAAAATCAGTTACTGCTGATGGATATCATGTTGAATTGGCTGCCAATATCGGAACTCCAAAAGATCTGAAGGGCGTAGTTGAAAATGGCGGAGAAGGAATTGGCCTTTACCGTACGGAATTTTTATATATGGGAAGAGACCAGCTTCCAACAGAAGAGGAGCAGTTCGAATCCTACAAAGCTGTCCTGGAAGGAATGGGCGGAAAACCGGTTGTAGTCCGCACGCTTGATATTGGCGGGGATAAAGAGCTTCCTTATCTAAACCTTCCAAAGGAAATGAACCCCTTCCTGGGCTTCAGGGCGATTCGCCTCTGTCTGGAAGAACAGGATATGTTCAGGACACAATTAAGGGCTTTGTTAAGAGCAAGCACCTATGGAAACCTGAAAATCATGTTCCCTATGATTGCAACTCTTGATGAATTCCGTCAGGGCAAAGCAATCCTTGAAGAAGAAAAACAAAAGCTTATGAGCGAAGGCTCAGAGGTTGCTGACAACATTGAAATTGGAATTATGGTTGAAATTCCTTCAACTGCTGTTATGGCTGAGCAATTTGCTAAAGAAGTTGATTTCTTCAGCGTAGGCACAAACGATTTAATTCAGTACACAATGGCTGCAGACAGAATGAATGAGCGTGTTTCTTATCTTTACCAGCCGTATAATCCAGCAATCTTGCGTTTAGTTAAAATGGTTATTGACGCAGCACACAAGGAAGGAAAGTGGGCAGGCATGTGCGGTGAAATGGCTGGCGATGAAACCGCAATTCCTTTGCTGATGGGATTAGGACTTGACGAGTTCTCCATGAGCGCTACGTCGATTCTTAAAGCTCGTTCTCAAATAAGTCGCCTAAACAAAAAAGACATGGAAGCACTGGCTGAAAAAGCGCTTCATATGAATACAGCAGAAGATGTAGTTAAAGCTGTAAAAGAAGCAGCAAAACTGTAATCAAATTGAAACAATTAAAGAGTTTTAAATATAATTTCCCGGGTAAATAAGAAGTAAGCACTTAGGTCAGGCTTAAGTAAGCTGATCATTCTCATTTTCCCCCCTTTTAAGCCGGCCAATAATGGCCGGTTTATTTTTTATCCTTCTCCAGTCAAAACTGCTATTCAGCCTTAAGCATGATGGAAATCACATCTTACGATTGTTATCCGGAATCTAAAACTCTCCTATAATGAAGCTACAACTTAAAAAGGAGAGATGGGAAATGATTACCATGATAATCAGCTTTCTCTTTCATGATCGATATAGGTGTATTAAAGAAAAGCAGAAAAACGACTTATATGAGATACAGAGCTCATTTTTAAGCCGTGTCCTCCACTAAAGAAGCCAGGAAGGGCTTCTTTTGTATTTTGTGCGCTTAAATTGAAGTAACGTTTTAGTTTTCTAATTGGGGTTTATCTTAAGGCTAGAATGGAAAAGGTGATGAAAAAGGAGGAATTCTTATGAATAAAAAGCTCATTTGCCTAATCCTTACCGCCATATTAGCCATGTCTATGTCAGGCTGCATTCAGGGGGCCCAGGACTCAATCGTCAATAGTCATGCTGAAGCCTTGCTTACTAAAAACAATGAGCTGCAGTTCCGGTTTAAAATTAATGATAAAATCCTTTCAGAAGAAGAATTATACAAAGTAAAGGTTTCCATACATAATGAAAAACTGGCCGCTGCCCTGGGTACGGATGAGTTTGTTTATGGGGAGGACACGATAATTGACGGGGAATATATAGAAGTCAATAATGAAAAGGGAAACTATATTTTTATGAATCCCATTCCTCTTACACAGGACCTGCATGTTTTCGAAATAGAAGAAATGATCGTGAATGAAGATGCAGTATCTGTAGAAATTTTAAATGAGGATGAAGTGATTGCTAGAGCATTCTTGAATAACTTTTCATCACAGCTTTAAAAGGAATCAAATGTGATGATTGGAGTTTTGTTTTAATCTAATTTGGGTATTAATAATTACGCGCATAAAATTGGGGATGGACCAGGTATTTGCCTGGTCTTTTGTCTTTATTTGGACATCTAATATTTTTAATCTAAGAAAAGGAATGGTAGAATTAATATAAAAAATTCAGATATTTATTTAAAGGGAGTGGGTACGTTGATTTCACCTGAAAATACAGTTATCGGTTTTGTGGGAACAGGGGTTATGGGCAAAAGCATGGCGGGACATCTGTTGAAAGCGGGTTATCCATTAGTTGTTTATACAAGAACCAAAGAAAAAGCTTCTGAACTAATAGAAAATGGGGCAGAGTGGGCTGAGACGCCTTTGGAAGTTGCAAAGAAAGCAAATGTAATAATTACGATTGTTGGTTATCCGGCAGATGTAGAGGAAGTGTATCTAGGGGAAAATGGCATTATTACAAATGGCAGAGAAAATACATATGTAATTGACATGACCACCTCGACACCTACATTGGCCAAAAGGATATACGAAGAAGCAGGCAAAAAAGGAATGCATGCAATAGATGCCCCTGTTTCAGGAGGAGATATCGGCGCAAGGCATGCAAAGCTTTCAATAATGGCCGGAGGAGACAGGGACGCATTTCTCGCTGTAGAGCCGATTTTCAACCTTCTCGGAACAAATATCGTTTATCAAGGAAAAGCAGGAGCCGGACAACATACGAAAATGTGTAATCAAATTGCGATTGCATCAAATATGATCGGTGTGTGTGAAGCGGTAGTTTATGCTGAAAAAGCAGGTTTGGACCCTAGGACAGTGCTTCAAAGCATATCATCTGGTGCAGCAGGCAGCTGGTCACTTTCAAATCTTGCACCGAGGATAATTGATGGCAACTTTGAACCAGGCTTTTATATAAAACATTTTATTAAGGACATGAATATCGCCTTAGATGAAGCAGAAGCAATGGGCATTATGACTCCAGGGCTTGCTCTTGCAAAAAAAATGTATGCCGGGCTTTCTGAAAAAGGGGAAGAAAACAGCGGTACACAGGCATTATATAAATATTGGGATAAGTAATTTGCACCTGTTAATGAATAAAGCCCCTTTTTTCACTTCAAACTAATAAAGAAAGTGAAAAGGGGGGTTAGACAGGTGGCTAAAAGAAATAAGAAAAATGATCCTCAGCAAAAGAACAAAAAAGGCTTCGATTCCGCTGTCATTGATTCTGAATTCTCCCACGAATTTGGAAGTGCTGACACGAATAAAGTTCATAAGGATAAAGCCAAAAAGGAAAAGGCATCGAAAAACAGCGGTCAATATCAGGGACAGTAAGGGTGAAAAAGGCAGGCAGGGAGCCTGCCTTTTTGCTTAGATTGAAATTAGAAGTAATGGATATACAAACAGTGCAATTCCTCCTAAAAAGGGAAATGGGCTGTTGACTGAGTGATTCGCTACAATATACCCTTCAGATACTTTTCGATCCGGTCAAGACCTTCCTTTAATGTGTCCATGGAATAGGCAAAGGAAATCCTGAAATAACCTTCTCCATATGAGGAGAATGCACTGCCTGGAACAACTGCAACTCCTGCATGTTTAACAAGAGAAAGGGCAAATTCAAAGGAGTTCATTGATACATCTGGTATTTTTATGAAAAAATAAAATGCACCATCCGGTTTGACTACATCCAGATTCATTTGTATTAGTCGTTCATATACATAGTCACGGCGTTTGGCATATTCATGCCTCATTGGTATGGCCTCGTTTATTCCTGTTGTCAGCGCATCAAGAGCTGCCATCTGGGAGACAGAAGCTGCGCATGTCACATTATACTGATGTACCTTTAAGATATGTTTGGCCAGGTTTTCCGGTGCGAATAAAAGACCTATGCGCCAGCCTGTCATGGAATGGGATTTTGAAAGTCCATTAATTACTATAGTTTGCTCCCGCAAAAGGGAAGCGATTGAGTGGTGTATTTGATCATAGATCAGTTCGCTGTAAATTTCATCAGCAAGGATAAAGATATCTTTGCCTTTAACAAGAGCAGCAATTTTCTCAAGCTCCTCCAAATTCAGACTCACACCTGTCGGGTTCGACGGATATGGAAGGACAATGCACCTTGTTTTATCACTCATTTGTTCTGCAATTAAATCCGCAGTAAATCTAAACTTGTTTCTGGAAATATCAGTATGCACCGGAACTGAACCGCAAAGCTTTATGATTGGCTCATAACCGGGATAAACAGGACCAGGCAGAATTACTTCCGATCCTTCATCCAGAATTGTACGGAATGCAATATCGATAGCTTCACTTGCCCCCGTTGTCACAATAATTTCTAATTCAGGGTTATATGTAAGGTTATATTTTGATTTTACAAAAGAAGCTGCAGCTTCCCGTAATCGAATATCGCCCGCATTGTGTGTATAGGAGGTAAAGTTCTCGTCGATTGCCTGTTTAGCTGCTTCTTTAACATGTAATGGCGTCGGGAAATCTGGCTGTCCAATTGTAAGAGAAATCATGTCCTTGGTGCCGGCAACCATATTGAAAAACCTTCTGATTCCGGAAATTTCAATGTCCTTCACTCTTTGATTAATTAAATGTTCCAATGTGTTCACCTCGCATAATCATAATGTATATTCTATCACTTTGATGCGGGAGCAAACAGAAAAAAATAAAACAGGCCTGAATTATATTTCAGAGCCTGTAAAAATAAAATTAGTATCCGTAATCCCAATCGACTTCGTCTTCATGCCATAATACCGGGGATACAGCACCAAAATCGATTACTTTATTTTCTATATGGCATCGGCAATGTTTGTCGCCGCATTGATCTTTCATTTCCTCAAACACAGAATGCTCCACATTTTCCAAAATCGTAACTTTATGTTCATCATGGTAAAGGATTGCTGTACCTTTCATGCCTGATCGCACCTCTTTTTTAATTTATATAAAACTTGCTTTCAGCTTTACAAACTTATTTTATGACTTGGGAAAAACAGTGTCTACACTGTTATAAGACTGTTCACAAAAAAGTCAAGATGAAAACGTTTTAGAGAAATTTTTGTTAAAAATAAATGAGTGTAAAAATTTACAAATAGTTGAATATAATTCATGTAGAGATTAACATTAGTAGATAGTGGAAACTATATTTTTAGTTTGTTAGTTTTCCAGCTGAATAAATAAAGGAGGATTTAAAGTGGAGACATCTTTAGAGAAGCAGCCTTATGAAATCACTAAGGAATATGGCGGATTCTGGCTCCGATTTGCGGCCTATTTAATCGATTCTATTATTGTTGGAATTCCGCTTGCAATTCTAAGCATTGTTATCTTTATGATTTTCTTTGGCACTTCTGACGCTTTTAATACGATGATAAGCGACCCATCTTATATGGAAACAGAAATGACCAATGAAGAAGCAATTGCATTCATGGGATCTTATTTTGGCGCACTTGGAGTAACCTTTCTTGTCAATCTTGTCGTTGCTGTTGCCTATTTTGCAGGCCTGCATGCATCCAAATGGCAGGGAACTGTGGGCAAAAAGCTGCTGGGATTAAAAGTGACTGACTTAAATGGAAACCGCATTTCTTTCTGGAGGGCGCTTGGAAGATATTTGGCCATGGCCATCCTGTCTGGTATTTTCCTTATCGGCTATATCATTGCGGCCTTTACAGAGAAAAAACAGGCTTTGCATGATTTAATCGCAAGCACAGTTGTATTAAAAAAATAAGGTATATTAGTAAAATCGTTACTTTATCACTGAATAATAAGTTAAAAATAATGAGTTGATTTTCGCTGTGGGCACTTGAACGTCGAAAAAGCTTCCGCATTTTCTTTGTCCGGTGTTCCTAAGAGGAAGCTTATTCAATGTCCTCGCAAGGAGAGGGAGTGGGAGAACCGCAGGCGGAGCCAAGGAGGCTCTCATTCCTCCCTGTGGAAAGCAAGTGTCCCGTGCTGAGATCAACGGGCTGTATCATGATCAAAACAGTATTCTATGCAGATATGGACCAATAATAATTTTTAATTGGGCTGCAGGCACTGAGTTGCAATGCAGCTTTTTTTTGTGGGTCAGCAATAAAAAGGATTTATTATCTGAATGCAGAATATATTTTTAGGAAGGGAGGATGAAAATGAAGAAGCAAGATATTATTAGTCACTATGAATCTTTTTCTGTATGGCTTGAGTCGATAAAAGATCTTGACCGGGAAAATTGGCTAAAGCCTGTCTCGGCTGGAAAATGGCCGGTTGCGGCAGTAGTTGCCCATCTGTTATTTTGGGATAGATATTCTATTGAACAGCGTTTCCCATTTTTTAAAGAGGGTGCAGTACTTGAGAACTTTCCTGATTTTCAAAGTGTTAATAATGCTGCACTGGAATACGCTAAAAAGCATGCACAATTAGAGATTATTGAAGAACTTTTATCAGTGCGGAGACAATTTCTTCAGATGCTTGAGGGCATGTCAGAAGAGAAACTGGATACAGCTTTTAAAATCGGCAGCACTAGCTTAACTGTGCGCGATTATTTTGCAGACTTTATAGGACATGACATTCACCATAAAAAGCAGATAATACAGTCAGCAGGCATTAGTGTATAACACCGGCTGACAGTCTATTTTTCTGTAATGTACGATGCTATAACTTCATGCAGCAAAACAGGCAGAGGCTCCTGATCGGGATGATGGACCCAATAAAACAAGATGCCAAAGAAATAAGGCACCATCATTGCGGAAATGCGGGAAAATTCTGCCTGTTCATTAAATTCCCCCCTGTTTTGGCCTTCACCAATCAGACAAGTAGATTAATTGCTTTATATTCTCTTTGTTCATACCTTTTCGCTTTTCCCCACTTTAAATTAATTTCTGCTATTGTTGCATAAAAAAGGTTGTTTTAATATTCATTAAATTATAAAAAAAGTTGCATTGAATAAAATTTGGTAAAATAAAAGGGTTTTAAAGAAAGGTCTTGAATAAGGAATAAGGTGTTTTTTACCTGAAGGAGCTGATGACATGGAAATAGAAAAAACGGAGCTGCAGAAACAGGGGAAATTCAATTCCTGGAGGCTATATATGACTCTGCCCATTGTATCATGGGCACTTTACGATTTTGCTAATACTATTTTTTCCTCAAATATTAATACCATTTTCTTTCCTTTTTACCTGCAGGAAGTAATAGGAGAGAATGAAGTTTTAAATCAGATAGCTAGTACCTTTATTTCTTATTCTAATGCGCTGGCAAGCTTTTTTCTTGTCCTGTTCTCTCCATTGTTTGGGGTTATGATAGACAGGACAGGAAGAAAAAAGAAATATATAGTAATCTTTACGCTTATTACTGTAATGGCGACCATTTTAATGGGGGTATTTGCATCAAGCCAGATTAGCGGGAAAATATTTGGGCTTCCAGTTTATCTTGCACTCGTTATTATATGTTTTATTATTGCAAAGTTTTTTTTCCATTCCAGTCTGGTTTTTTACGATGCCATGATTTCAGACCTGGGAACAAAGCAGGATATACCGTTGATTTCGGGCTTTGGGGTGGCAGTTGGCTATATCGGAACCCTTGTAGGCCTCACAGTTTATTTATTTGTAGGAGATGACGGTTTTCACGAATCTTTTATACCAACTGCTTTACTATTTCTGCTGTTCTCTTTGCCGCTGTTTTTCTTAGTAAAAGATAAGCCTTACCAGGCAAAAGAAAAACAAAAATTTTTATCAGGCTATAAGGAAATTTGGCAGACTTTTAAAGATATGAAACATTATAAGGCGATTTTCACTTTCATGATTGCTTATTTTTTCTTAAATGATGCAATTGCCACAACGATTGCCATGATGGCTGTTTACGCAAAAACGATTGTCGGCTTTTCAACTGGCCAATTCATTTTATTATATCTTGCTTCAACATTATCCAGTATAATTGGTTCTTTTGTATTTGGCTATATTACCAAGGCGAAAGGGCCCTACAAAGCGGTTAAGTACGTAGGGATCCTTCTTCTTGTTGCTCTGGCAATTGCGGTTGGGGCTGTCAATGAAACCATGTTTTGGATTGCGGGCAGCATGTTTGGCGTCGCTCTGGGCTCCATGTGGGTTACCACAAGGACTTATATTGTGGAATTGACTCCAGAAGATAAAAGAGGGCAGTTTTTTGGTTTGTTTGCATTTTCAGGGAAAGTATCTTCGATAATCGGACCTGTTATTTATGGAAGCATAACTTTGATCTTTGCCAGCTATGGAAACCTGGCAAGCAGACTTGCTTTAGGTTCATTGATGATTTTAACGATAATTGGCCTGTTTGTTCATTCGAAAATTAAGGACGACAGCATTCCTGATTAGGTATCCATCAATAGTGCTAGGAAGAAGCAAGCCCCCAATGGCTTGCTTCTTGTTGTTTTAGCAAAGCAGCTGACTTCCTGTTCCCAAAATAAGGACTTTTTTCATAATGAACTAAAATTTTCATAAGAAATTTTATCCATTCATGGTATATTAATAGAGAAAAAGATTCATGATTCATACTCGGTGCTGTCTTGCTGCTCATAAAACAAGCGTCATACAAATTGAAGCCGCGAACTTAGATATAAGCATATGAAAAAGGAAGGGCGAATAAAGTGGAACAGAAAAAAGGCATTTTACTGGAAAGCGGAACGAATGAACTGGAGATTGTTGAGTTTTCAATAGGAAGGAATAAATTTGGGATTAATGTTATTAAAGTGAAGGAAATTATTAATCCTGTACCAGTCATTCCTGTCCCGCATTCTCATCGTAATATTGAAGGGATCATTGAACTGAGGGGAGAGGTTCTTCCAGTAGTGGATGTAGCATCATCATTAAATATGCCGGCCTCAGAAAGCCCTCAGCAGGATAAGTTTATTGTGACAGAGTTTAATCAGCAGAAAATAGTTTTTCATGTTCATAATGTTTCAAAAATTCACCGCATTTCCTGGAACCAAATTGAAAAGCCTTCTGAAATGTATCAGGGGCAGGAAAGCCAGATTATTGGAATTATAAAGCTTGAAGATGAGATGGTGCTGCTGCTTGACTTTGAAAAAATGGTCACAGAGATAAATCCGGATTCAGGGATTAGCATTCAGAAGGTGCAGAAACTTGGAAAGCGTGAAAGGTCTGACAAGAAGCTGCTTATTGCAGAAGACTCTCCACTCCTAAGAAAGCTTTTGAATGATACTTTAAATGAAGCTGGCTTTTCTCAAATTGAATTTTTTGAAAATGGATACGATGCTTATGAATATTTGTATTCCTTAGCCAAGTCGGGGCGCGATGTCACTAAGGAAGTGCAGCTCATGATCACTGATATCGAAATGCCGCAAATGGACGGGCATCACCTTACTAAAAAAGTTAAAGATCACCCTGTGCTGGCAAAAATTCCAGTTATTATTTTTTCTTCATTGATTACCGAAGATCTTCGCCACAAGGGCCATATGGTTGGAGCCAATGCGCAGGTGAGCAAGCCTGAAATTGCAGAATTGGTGCTTTTGATAGATCAGCATGCATTATAGAACCACCACAAAGAAAAAGCTGGAATTTTCATTCCAGCTTTTTTGTGATTAAAAGTAACTTTCCCCTAATTTCTTAAATACAGGTTTTTCATAGCGGTGCTTTTTTGCATTTGGCATGCTATTAAGCTCTTTTAGCTCTGTATATGACATAAGCAATTTTTTCGCCGCATTAAGAGATAGAGAAGATTTTGGATTTCTGACGAAGGAATCGAGTTTGCCCAAATGGGGAAGCTCTGAGAAATCCTCTTTAGAAGGCGGAAGGTGGAAAGAATAATTCCCGCATTTTACAAGAACATCTGACTGCTGCTGGCTGTTTTTTGGATTGCCAGAATAGTGAAGGCCTGCTTTCCGGGCTTTTCCTTCTTTAATTAACTTTTGAAGTGCATCGTGCTTTAATTTATACAAAAATTTAGGGTTTGGTGCTGTCTTTGCATGGCGGTTAACGGTGAAGATGGCTTGAGAGAGGTTTTCAACCGTTGGTTGCAGATGGGGATATTGTTTCTTATCAGAATTCAATTTCCAATCTCCTTTCAAATTATAAAGGGGTATAAACATATTATACCCTTTTTAGTCAATAAAACCAACTTAGGATAGGCTTTTATTACAAAAGCTTATCCATCCAGCTGTTTCCCTCTTATAGGTTGGAAGGATCCTGATTTTTTCCATATTATCATCAGCATTGTTGAACCTAATAATGTTGTTGCCAAACCAGCGCCAATCATAACAAAAGAGGCGCCTAGCTGTTTTGCAAGAAGAGCTCCTGCCGCAGGTGCAATAAGCATGGAAAAAGTCTGCAGGGACATGGCGGCAGCTGAAACTCTGCCCATCATTTGCTTTGGTGTTTCAGATTGGAGCACATAGCCGTAAGGAACAGATTCTCCCGCACCTAAAAGACCTAATAGACATGCACCGATTATCCAGACCAGTGCAGGGAAATTTAGAAAACCTAAGCCTCCGAGTCCAACAGCTACAATAAAAGTGCCGCTTAATATGGCCGAAGAACTCATTAAGTGGACGGGTTTTCGGTTCCACCCTGTCCACTGGCCCAGCAAAAGTGAGCCCGCCACACTGCCTGCTCCTACTGCACTGATCAGCAATCCGAAATTTCCCTCATTAAAGCCAATCTGCTTTGCAATAAAAATAAATAACCCATCATAAAGGAAAATGATGAAAAAAGCTGCAGAAGAAAGAATAATTGAGATCCTTAAAAGGGGAGCATGGAAAATATGTTTTATGCCCTCTGAAAATTCTTTCCAAAAACTTGTTTTGACAGTAGAGGTTTCAGCCATTCTTTTATCTGATTCCTCAAAAGATGTTAAGCTGGGAAGAAACGAAAGGAAAATAATGGATACAATGAATCCTGCTGCTTCAAATAAAAAGGGGCTTTTTGGTCCGAGAACTGCTATTATCCCTCCGCCTAAAGCTGGCGCTGCAATTTTCATGGTATTGACTGAAAGCTGGCTTAGAGTTACTGCTTCAGGCAGCATGCTGTCAGGTACAACCATCCGGATCGCACTCTGCCTTGCCGGGTCGTAAAGGGCTGATACGGTTCCCTTTAAAAACACAAATAATAGCAGAATGTATAGGTTGGGAGCGTAAAACAAGCCTCCGACAAAGACAATTCTTAAAAGAAGGCAAACAATCATAACAGCTTTTTTCGGCAATCTGTCCACAAACACACTTGCAAATGGGCCGATAATGACCCATGGAAGACCGAGAACAATAATGACAGAGGCAATTGCCGTTTCATCAAGCCCCCAGTGATAAGCAACAATAACCTGCAAAGCAATAAAATCGAGCCAGTTACCCAAATCGGAAAATAGCTGCGCACCAAAAAGAGAGCGAAAGGGTTTCAGCTTGAGTGGTTTAAAAATGCCGGGTTTCATTGGAAATTCCCCTTTTCCCCGCCTATGGCCATCCTTCGCCTGTTTAGCAGCTTTTCAGTATTGCCGTGAGGATCCTGGCCAACTGGCAGATTATTATTTTGCAGAACTTCAATTGATTCTTCAATCCATTTAATTTCTGTTTCCAGCTTCATTTCTGCATATCGAATCGAGAGGCAGCCAAGTCTGCTGACATAGGAGTATCCATTTCGCGGCCATTCCTGTACAAATTTTAGAATATCAGTGGCTTCTTCTTTTCTTTTAAATAAATGGCTAATTAACACATCATTATCCATATCTTCATGCCACGTTGACATTTTCATTAGCAATTCATCTTTTATAACTGGAAAAGGAGGAGGAGTCTTCAGCCAGTTCTCAAACTCTTTCCAGCCTTTTGCAGTGAGCTCATACTTTTTTTTCTTTCTTCCTTCATCTTCCTGCTCGATTGCATAGATAAATCCTTCTTTCTCCAGATTTTTCAATTTTGGGTAAATGCTCCCATAGCTCATTCCCCAATAAAGGCCAGCAGCTTTGTGTTCAAATTCAGATTTAATATTATAGCCCGTGCTGGGCCAAAAGCTTAGGACAGCGAGAATTGTATGTTCTATAGACATTAATAAAACTCCTTTCAATGTATCAAAGTGATATATCAATATGATATGTTGTGCTTAAAAAAATATCAACAAAAAAAATAAAAACTTTCGCAATTTTTCAGCGAAAGTTTTTGTAAGCAGCAGCTATGGCTGTATCCGTACCCTGGTGCCATTTGGCACTATGCGTGACAATTCGAGCACATCCTGGTTATACATGCGTATACAGCCTTTGGAAACAGATTGGCCAATTGAGGAAGGGTTATTGGTTCCGTGAATTCCATAGCCGGCTTTTGACAGGGAAAGCCACATGACCCCATATGGGCCGCCGGGATTGGGTTCTCTGTTCACAATAACAAACTCTCCAATTGGGGTCTGTGTCAGCATTTTTCCGACGGCAATAGGATACACTTTTTGAATGGCGCCGTTATATAAAAGAGTTAAGCTTCTTTTGCCTTTTGAAACAATGATGGTATACGGAATGGAGGCAGGTTCCGGCAGCCCTGGTATTACTATTCGCTGGCCGGAATAAATAAGGCCCGGGTTTACAATGGAAGGATTTGCCGCCAGGAGCTCGCTTAAAGGGCGGCGGTAATTTTTTGCGATGACAGACAATGTCTCACCAGGTTTTACTATATGGTAAATAACAATCACCTCTTTCTTAAAGGTCTATTCAAATATATGCCTGCAAAAATGATCTTGTAACTAATTGGATAAATTGTGTCCCGAAGGAAGCAAAAAAAGGGAAAGCTGCAAAGATGTGCTTTCCCTTTAATTCTCTCTGTTTGATTGTAAAGTAAATACCGTCAGTTCAGGTTTGGATAAAAACCGGAAGGGCAGCCGGGTTGTACCAAGCCCTCTGTTTACATAAAGAGTTAAAGGGCTTTGGCCGCCGATTTCATAGAAGCCTTCATAATATCTTTCAGCATGCGGCGGTTTAACTAACGCTCCCATAAACGGCAGTTTTATTTGTCCTCCATGACTATGGCCGCTCAACTGCAGATTGATGTTGAAAGCTGAGGCTTCATCTGCTAAATCCGGTGCATGGGACAATAAAATGTTATAGGAAGAATCGTCCAAACTTCGACTGGCAAGCTTTATGTCCGGTCTGCCGAGCATGGCATCGTCAATGCCGATAATCTGGATGCTGCTGCCGGAAAACTCGATTTTGCGATTTTCATTCAGCAAAAGAATAAATTCGGATTCTTCCATAATAGATTTAAAGATATCAGAACCATAGCCCCCGTGATCATGGTTTCCATAAATAGCAAACCTTCCAAGCGGCGCCTGAATTCTTTTCAGGAGGGGGGCAATTTGGTTTGCCTCTTTATATTTATTGGGTTCATCCATCAGATCACCTGTAAAGAAGACAATATCAGGCTTCAAGCTGTTTATCTTTTCAATCAATTTTTCTAGCTGCTTCAGGTCATAATGAAATCCTAAATGGGTATCGCTGAATTGGATGATTTTTTTATTATGGAACGCTTTTGGAATAGCGTTGTCAGAGATTTTGTATTTTGTAATTTCCAAGAGCCGCGGCTCAATATCCCGTGCATAATAATAGCCGCCTGCACTAATACCAAAAACAGCAGCAAAAAAGCCTAGAGCTCTTTTTAAAAAAGATCTTCTGGACACTTTTTCCGGCATTTAGCATACCAACCTATCTATAAATAATTTATTGACATGAGTAAAGGCACTGCCTTCTCATAGCAGTATCTTTAATACTATCAAACTATCCTATTAAAAAGAAGAAATAACTATACTTGTTTTTTATCCTTCGTTTTCCTTAAAATTATTAATTTATTTGTAAATAATAATTCGAAAATTCTTTATTTAATGGTAAAATATAAATGAATGATCATTCATTTTTGGGAGGGGAATTAGAATGAAGAATAAAACAGTCATTGTTACTGGCGGTTCCAGCGGCATGGGAAAATATATGGCAAAGAGGTTTGCTGAAGCTGGAGCCAACGTGGTGATAACAGGAAGAAACCCGGAACGCCTTGAGACAGCAAAAGCTGAAATTCAAGCATTCCAGGGACAAGTTTTGACAATTCAAATGGATGTCCGTGAAATTGAACATGTTAAACATATGCTCAATGAAACACTGAGTGCATTTGGACAAATTGATTTCCTTGTTAATAATGCAGCGGGAAATTTTATATGCCCTGCAGAGCAGCTGAGTGCAAATGGATGGAATTCTGTTATTAATATTGTCTTGAATGGAACCTTTTATTGTTCGAGTGAAGTGGGTAAATACTGGATTGAAAAAGGAATTAAGGGGAGCATCATTAATATGGTGGCTACATATGCTTGGGATGCTGGAGCGGGTGTTATACACTCGGCAGCCGCAAAAGCAGGTGTATTATCCATGACAAGAACCTTGGCTGTAGAATGGGGTAGAAAATACGGAATTAGAGTGAATGCAATAGCCCCAGGTCCGATTGAAAGGACAGGAGGGGCTGACAGGCTTTGGGAATCAGAAGATGCTGCAAACAGGACACTCCAAAGTGTGCCTCTTGGCAGGCTCGGGAAGCCGGAAGAAATCGCAGAATTGGCATTCTTCCTTTTCTCAGAGCATGCAGGTTATATTAATGGGGAATGCATCACTATGGATGGAGGACAGTGGCTGAATCAATTTCCATTTTGATGTTTATAAATACCGGCTGAATTATTTTCAGCCGGTTGACATTATCTATTGGTAACTTACTGCCCTGGATTGCAATGCTTTCCAAGAGGAGATGAATCGTTCTTTAGAAACCTTCACCTGTTTTTTCCCTGAGAGGGGATCGTTTAGAATAACAAACTGTTCATCATAGCCTACTAATACGACTGCATGAAGATCTAATGGGGTTTTAATGGTTTTGCCGGAGTGAGTCCAGGACTCCCAGCGATCAGGAAGCCTATAATCTCCTGTTGTCCAGACCACAGCAGGATATCCTTTGGACACATGCATAAGAACCGTTTCAAAATGTTGGCCGGATAAATTAACGGCTCTTCCGGGAAGATATTTATTCACTAATTCTTCAATTGGTTTATCAAAAACAGCGTAGCCTGCACTTGTTCCGGTCATATCTCCTACAAATCCTTCTGCTGGATTACCCCATTTCAAAATATCACCTTTTGAACGTATCAGCGGATCATTATCTTTCTTTACTGCATTATACAAATCCATTTTCCCCACTTGCACACCTGCATGCCGCAGGACCATTGTCAGGCTGGTTACTTCGCACCCATACTTCAATTCGGGGTTTTGTCTGATTAGTGGAACATCAATAATGACAGATTCCTTTTTCACAGCCGAAAGAGTTTTCGTAGACTGGGCTGTTACATTCTGCTGTACCTTTGCCTTGACTGATATTAGTGCATCCAGCTCTTTTGATGCAATGTCAGATTTATGGAAAGAACTGGCTGGTTCTGAATGGCCGCAGCCAAGCAAAGGAATAAGAAGGGATATAAATAGGAAATTCCTCATGAAATACCCTCTTTCTTAGATGTCCTGCTATTAGCTTGTGAGAGAAGGCGCAGCAATATGATGCAAAGCTTTTGCCAAACAATGAGGTTTTATCAAAAAGTGGAATCTATATTTTGAATAGTAAAAGTTTTAAGCGAATATGGTATAATAACTCATTAATATACATAGGGAGGCTAGGACATGGATGCATTGGATATCCTTACAGATTTGGATAATGTATTTCCTTATTTCCAGCCAATATTCAGTGCGGATGAGCATCGTGTCATTGGTTATGAGGTTTTAGGCCGATATAGAGGATCTGATGGAGTTGCCAGTAGTCTGGGGCCGTTCTTCCAGGATGAGAATATTCCTGAAGAATACCGGATTGAAGTAGATTATGAAGTATTAAAAAAGGCTTTGGATAAGGCCCGGGACCTGGATAAAGATATTTTGCTTTTCGTCAACAGGGATGCTGACTTGCTCATGTATAATGACGGGGAACAATTTTTAAATACCCTCCACGAATATGAAAAACAAGGAATAAGCCTTGACCGGATTGTACTGGAAATTACAGAACGGAATTATAAGGGCGATATTGACCATCTGGACCATCTATTGAATTATTACAGGACATATGGAATCAAATTAGCAATAGATAAACTAGGCAATGAAAGCAGTCATCTGGACAGGATCGGGCAATTGGCTCCCGACATTTTAAAGGTGGATCTGGAGTCCATGAAATCAAATGCTTCTGCCTATAATTTTAATGATATCCTCTATTCTTTATCCATGCTTGCCAGGAAAATAGGAGCGAGCATGCTTTTTGAAAATATTGAAATGGTTTATCAGCTTCAGTTTGCCTGGAAAAATGGAGGCCGTTATTATCAAGGTTATTATTTGCAAAAACCGGCTGAAAATTTCACTGATAGAGATATTTTAAAGGAAAAATTACGAAGTGAATGCCATCGGTTTATTGTGCATGAAAAGAAAAAATTGGAGTCCTTGTATCAGGTTACACTGGAGTTCAATGAAAAGATGATTGATTTTGCCAATAAAAATAAAAAGGTTTTTGTATATGAAGAAACTTTGGAGCAGATTACGGTTCTTCTGGATGGTGCAGCTTTTCGCCTGTATATTTGCGATGAAGATGGATTCCAGAAATCTGCGAATTATTTCAAACGGGATGGGGAATGGATAACCCAGGAAGAATATCTTCACAAAAACTGGAGCTGGCGACCATACTTTCTTGAAAATATCATGAAAATGCGAATAAATAAAAAAGGTATCCTCTCTGATTTGTATACCGATATTGAGACAGGCGAAACAATCAGGACATTTTCCTTCCCGCTTAATACCAATGATTACTTATTTGTGGATCTATCGTACGAATTTTTATACAACCATGATGGGTTATTATAAGCATAAAAATTAAAAAGTATAAACAATCTTAATTTGAGGAAATGTAAGTGTAGAACTTTCCTTGAGGAGAGATTAGACATGAGCATGTACACATTGATCATATTAGTTATCGGTTTGGGGATACTCGGTTACGCCCTGGCTTACACCCTGTTTGCTGCAAAGGAGCGAAAGGCTGTAAAAGGTGATATTGATGCAGAACTGCCTGATAATGTTCAAAAGCATGCATATATCAGAAACCCAATCTTTCTCACATATGCGATTTGCTTTGGAATTCTTCTTGTTATGATCACTTATTTTGCACTTACATGGAATTGGTAAAGACCCTCATAGGCAGGGTCTTTTTTTATTTAAATAGGTACATGCTGCTGATTAACAATATTTACATCTTCATTTATATACACTTTTCCGCTTATTGCGTTAATTCTTTGTCAATACGGGTAGATTCATAACAAGAAACGAATTTTTATGTCAAAACATAAGAGAATTTCGGGTACGAAAACCGGCAACAGCAGATTTATTTGCTGGTAAAATTGATGGTATAGAATAGTGAACGATTAAGAAAGGGAGAGTGGAATGTACAAGCACTTAACAGGAATTTTTATCACAATTGCAGTCATGGCAGCAGCAATTCCTTCCCATACAAATGCCGAGAGCCTTAACAATAAACAAGAGGTATACAAATTCCTGCAAAATGCATTTTATTCACAGGTTTCGCTGAGCGAGGAAGAGCGAAGCATGAAGGAAGTCGATGAATTGCTTGACCCATATTTTTCAGAAAAACCTAAAGTTGAATTTCTGAATGAAAACCTTGTTTCAGAGAATGGCAAGTACTTTACCCTTGGATCTGATGCTGCTGCATATTACATTCCCTTCTTTACGTATTCAGGTAATACAGAAGTAGTTAAAGAAGGAAGTAAAATTTATGTGTATGAATACTTTCCGGATAATCAAGACGGCCCTGTCGCATATGAAGGTCACTATGAGGGACTTTTGCTTGCGGAACAAGAAGGGGGATTTAAAATCACCAAATTCCTGGGTGAAAATATACCCGAGAAAATTTTAAAGAAAGCCGAGAGTAATGAAGAAGCAGCAACACAAAGCTCATTTAAAACACCTGAAAATCCAATTTGGATTAACAAACCGTCGTATCAATTCGGATTCCTGCTAAATCCATTCGACGCTTTGTTTCGTTCAGGAAGTATGCTTTTAACAGATAATAAACAAGGTATAATTGCTTTATTTGAACATCAGGAATTAAACGGGCAGCTGGCATCCAATTAGATGATAGGAGCTTAAAAGCTTAGCTTTTAAGCTCCTATTTTAATTATTGCAGCCTGACAGGCAGGAGATCCCTGCAATGGAAGTTTCACTTTTTGCCATCATCTAATGCAGATTGCAGTCTTTCAAGGTCAAAACCCCTAATGACAGTATCTCCGATGACAATTGTAGGAGTGGAAAAAGAATTATATTTCCTGGTCAGCTCTTTGTGGGCTGCTGTATCTTTTTTAATATCTTTTATCGTATAAAAATATCCTTTTTCATTCAAAAACATCTTCGTAATCTCACAGGGCGGACAATCCGGCTGTGTGTATAAAACAATTTCTTTCAAAGTGCTTCCCCCCTGAGTTTTTTGTTATTCCATCATAATGCAGGATCTTAAAGTAAGCAATTAGTTTGTTTTTTGCAGATAATCGATCAATCCCATAGAGCACACGGTGATATCCACAGAGAGGATCTTATATACAGGGTGGTCAGATGGGATGCCTCTGCCATTTAGATAGACTTTGATTTTTTCTTCAAGCATGTCTTGTGCTGCCTGTGTCTGCTGATCTAAAGAACCGCCTTCAGATACGGCAATTCTGCCTGCATGCAGGAAAATCTTAAGCCAATCCTTAATTTGCCTGTAGACCTCTTTGGGGTTTGAACTCATGCCATAATGGCCAAAGAAAATAAAATCAATATCCATTTTTTCGTACATGGCAATGGATTCGAGCATTTTGTCTGGATCGAATTGGTTTGGTGAAGTTGACGGCAGATACATTTCAATTCCATTTTCTTTTAATTGAGGATAAGATACACCAGCAGTGTCTCCTGTGAACATTCCATTTAAACCAGGATGAAAGATACTGAAGTGGTGATTAGCGTGTCCGGGTGAATGATAAAATTTCAGGGTGCAATTTGGTCCTATTTTAAGCTCTTCTTTGTGTTCTTTTGTGATAATTTTATCCTCTCGAACAGGCAAAATAGGATTAAATAGTCCATCAAATTTATCACCATAAACAGCTTTTGCACCAGCAATTAAGCGGGAAGGATCTGCCAAGTGCCTGCCGCCTTTCGGGTGGACAATAACCTTTGCATTCGGACAGTGGGTTAGTAAAAGGCCTGTGCCGCCTGCATGGTCAAGATGAATATGGGTAACGATGATATACTCAACTTCCTCGGGTGTAATGTGAAGCTGGCTTAGTCCTTCCAGTATGTAGGGAATTGAAGGACTTGCGGAAGTTTCGATCAAAGTCAGCTTTTCTTCTGTTAAGACATATGTACCGGTACGTTTTTCCAATGAAAGATCAAAATCGTCAATTAAATATAGATTTTCCGCCAATTTTTCAGGTTTTGCCAAAAAAAATCACATCCTTTATTAAGCTTTTGCTTGTACAAACACCTGACAATATTTTATTCTGTTAATATTGGTATGTAAAGCTTCGAGCTTGAATATTCTGAATTTATTTCTTTAGGATAGAAACATGCCAAAAGAGAAACCTAAATGTAGAATTATGGGTTTTGTTTTGGAAAGGAGAGAGAGCATGTCACAGCTTCAAGGTATATTAACACGCTTAAAAAGCTTACAGGAACAAGCAACAGGCGGAGAGCCAATGCAAAGATTTTTTGAGGTGAATGGTGAAAGGAAATGCCAGGTCACTTTTCATCCGAAAAATGAAACATTTGAACTGGAAGTATATTACGATAAAGAAAAGCCAAAAAGATATCAATTCGACAATATTGATATGATTACAATCGAAATTTTCGATTTGATCCAATAATTCACCACATACATAAGGGGCCTTTTGGGCCTCTTTTCTTATTAAAAATAGCTTGAAGAGAAAGCGTGCTATAATATGAAATATCAATCTCCCAGAGGTGTGAAATGTATTATCTGCTCATGATTTTGCTGTTTTTTACAGTTCTTCTTTTGCTTGCAGATTTAATTAATACAAAAAAAGAAGTAATCCGGATCAGGAAAACTCTTGAAGAAATGAAAGAAATTTTAAAAGATAATAAGGACTCGAAAAAATAGGCATTGAGAACAATAAGTAATAAAGGACCTTTTGATTTGAGGTGAAGCAGAATGATGCCAAGTGTAACATGTCCAAGATGCATGGCTGAAAAAAACATTGATGCCGTTTTAACCGCACAGTCCAATCAAAATGTTATTTTTCGCTGCCCTGACTGCGGCTATGAAGTAAAAGACATTCAAACGAGTAAAGGTTAATAGGGGCAAAATGCCGGAGACTATGATAAAATGGTTAAGAAGTATAACTAATTTTTGAGGAGTTTTCGGCGATGATCAGTCTCCATAGCGAGGAATTTTTAGAATTTAACATTAGTGATTTCATGATTCCTTCTGAACGGGTAGCACATGTACAGGTTGGAAATAACTTGGAGCATGCCCTCTTAGTGCTAACAAAAAGCGGGTATACAGCAATACCTGTACTAGACCCGCAATATAAGCTGCAGGGTTTAATCAGCACACCCATAATCATGGATTCCATTCTCGGGCTAGAGCGGATCGAATTTGAGCAGCTGGAGCAAAAAAGGGTTGAAGAGGCTATGAACAGAAATATCCCGCGGCTTGATGCCGAGTCTTCTATACAGCAATCGATCGAACTATTAGTTGACCATCCCTTCATATGTATAGAAAACAAGGAAGGCTACTTTGAGGGGATACTGACTCGCAGAACAGTTTTGGATCAATTAAATAAACACATCAGACGATTAAATAAGCGATAAACATCACTCAGCTCCCAGCAGTGGGAGCTTGCTTTATTTTCAATGATGAGAGTACCGGTGGATTTATTGCCGTCATTTTCAGGCGTTATTCATGTTTTTATTCATTTTGGAGGGGAAATGCTTGAGTCAGACTTTACATAAAAAAATGCCGGAAGGAAAAAGAAAAGTTACGAAAAAGCCTTTTGTGCTTGCTTCAGTTATGCTTGCCATGTTTATGGGTGCTATAGAGGCAACCATTGTTTCAACTGCGATGCCTGCCATTGTTGGGGATTTAGGCGGATTTGCTTTATATAGCTGGGTGTTTTCAGCTTATTTGTTAATGAATGCTGTGACTGTTTTGATTTACGGCAAGCTCTCAGACTTATTTGGGCGGAAGCCTGTTTTAACATTCGGGATTATCATATTTTTAATTGGTTCTATTTTATGCGGTTTTGCTGAATCAATGACAGCACTGATCATTTTCCGATTAATCCAAGGGGTTGGTGCTGGAGCAGTCATGCCGATAGCAACCACCATTGTCGGGGATATCTATACAAAAGAGGAAAGGGCACAGGTTCAGGGTTATCTATCAAGCGTATGGGGAATTTCAGCCATCATGGGTCCTGCAATAGGGGGGCTTCTTGTTGAATTCGTCAGCTGGCGATATGTTTTTTGGGTTAACATTCCGCTTGGCATCATGGCTATAGCAGGCTTATGGCTCTTCCTTCATGAGAATGTGGAAAGAAAAAAGCATCAGATCGATTATGCAGGGGCTGTGCTATTAACGGTTTCCATTTCATCTCTGATGTTTGTGCTCGTTGAGGGAGGAACAAATTGGGCTTGGAATTCCATTGAAGCAATCAGCCTTTTAGCGGTTAGTGTAATTGCCTTTATTTTATTTATCCTGCAGGAACAAAAAGCAGCAGAGCCAATGATGCCTTTTAATATTTGGAAGGAAAAACCGATTTTAATTGCTAATTTAGCTTCACTGACAACTGGTGTGATGCTGATAGGGATTTCCAGTTTTCTGCCGGCATTTGTCCAGGGTGTAATGGAAAGGTCACCAATTGTCGCCGGCTTTACACTTACGACGATGTCGATAGGTTGGCCAATAGCTTCTGCAGCTGCAGGCAAGCTTCTTCTGAAAATTGGTTTTAGAAGCACCTCTGTAATAGGGGGAGTATTTTTAATTGCAGGGAGCATTTTATTCGTCACACTCACTCCTGAAGCGGGACCTGTATGGGCGGCGGCTGGAAGCTTTTTAGTCGGGGCTGGAATGGGATTAACGAGCACTGCTTTTATTGTTTCCATTCAGAGTACAGTGGAATGGAAGCAAAGGGGAATTGCCACTGCTGCCAATATGTTTATGAGAAATCTTGGCAACACTATAGGAGCAGCCTTGCTGGGCGGCATTCTGAACAGCCAGATAAAATCATATATACAGAATAATGGTCAAGGCATAGATTCAAGCCTATCTTTAGATTCAGCAAATGTACTTTTAAATGAAGAGGCGAGAAACAGCCTGAATACGGGAGTGAAGGAAATCCTGCAAAATGGTCTCACCATTTCACTTCATTCAGTGTACTATGCAGTCCTATTATTTGCTGTTATAAGCTTCTTATTGGTAATTGCTCTGCCAAAGCATGAAAAGGAAGTTGCCGATTAAACGGCCAGAGATCTCTGCATCTACCATGCAGAGATCTTTATTTTCTTAAAGAGCTGTAAGCATTTCAGGTGCTGTGACCATTTTAATGATAATGAAACTCTAATTCAATTAAGATATACTATAAGAAAAACTTATGAAGGGAAGATGTTTATGTCTTCACTTACGGAATTTCACCTTTTATCAGTGCTGGCACAGGAAATGAATATGCGAAAAGCGGCAGAACGTTTATTTGTTTCGCAGCCGGCACTTTCACAGCGTCTCGTTAATATTGAAAAGGAATGGGGCAGCAAACTATTCCTCCGCTCACAAAAGGGTTTGTCACTGACGCCCGCTGGAGAAATTGTATTACAATTCATTAATGAAGTTCTTGCGAAGGAAGAAAAGGTCAGGGAGTCTATTACAGCCTTGAATTCAGAGGTCCATGGCACCTTAAAAATAGCAGTTGCTTCAATCGTAGGGCAGAATTGGCTGCCTCAAGTTCTTAAGAAGTTTGTTAGCCGCTATCCCCAGGCAAAAATTTCTCTGATCACCGGCTGGAGCAGTGAAATTTTAAAATCGCTCTATGATGATCAGGTTCATATTGGAATTATTAGAGGAACTCCTGACTGGAAGGGGATTAAAATCCCTTTATTTAAGGACAGTCTTTATCTAGTGGATACAGAGATTACAAGGCCGGAGCAGGTCCTGGAAACAGACAGGCCCTTTATTCAGTTTAAGAGTGATTCCAACTATTATCAGGAAATTCAGGACTGGTGGCTAAGGCAGTTCAAAACCTCTCCAAAACGGACAATAGTAGTTGATCAAATTGAGACGTGCAAGCAAATGACTTTCAATGGAATAGGGTATGCTATTCTTCCGGCCATTACGCTGAATGGTGCGGAAAAAAATATTTTTAAAATCCCGCTGCTGGATGAAAATAATTTGCCGATTAAGCGTGATACATGGCTGCTGGGATATGAATCCGCCTTTCAGCTCAAGCAAGTTCAGGCATTTGTTGAGTTGATTAAGGAACATATTGAAGAAGAAGGAAAATGATATCACCCATGACTTCTATTTTCATTTATTTTTCTTGTTTTCAGCGCTTTTGTTTGTTAAAGTAATGCTAGTTGCAATGTTATACATAGAGGAGGATTTTTAATATGAAAATGATGGATGCCAATGAGATTATTTCATTTATCCAGAACAGCACAAAATCAACACCTGTAAAGGTTTATATTAAAGGTGAATTAGAAGGAATCGACTTCGGTGCTTCAGCAAAGGCCTTTATAAATGGCAGCACCGGTGTGGTATTTGGTGAATGGCCTGAACTTAGCCAGGCAATTGAAGCAAACCAGTCAAAAATTGAAGATTATGTTATTGAGAATGACCGCAGAAACTCAGCGATTCCATTGCTTGATATGAAAAATATTAAAGCCCGCATTGAACCGGGTGCGATCATCCGTGACCAGGTTGAAATCGGTGATAACGCTGTAATCATGATGGGTGCATCCATTAATATTGGTTCAGTGATCGGTGAAGGTACAATGATTGACATGAATGTTGTTCTTGGCGGAAGAGCTACAGTCGGCAAGAATTGCCATATTGGAGCAGGAACAGTATTGGCTGGAGTTATTGAGCCTCCTTCAGCAAAACCTGTTGTTGTAGAAGATGATGTAGTAATCGGAGCCAATGCAGTGGTTCTGGAAGGTGTAACGGTTGGTAAGGGAGCAGTAGTTGCGGCAGGTGCGATTGTCATTGATGATGTGCCTCCTTATACTGTGGTGGCAGGAACACCAGCTCGTGTAATTAAAGAAATTGATGAAAAGACTAAGTCTAAAACAGAAATTAAGCAGGAACTTCGCCAATTATAAGAGTTTGAAAAGCGTGGATTGCGATCCGCGCTTTTTCTAAAGGTGAAAACCTTTTGGTTACGCAAGACTGCTGTAGAGTGAATGAAATATAAGGGGCATTTTTAAGAAGGGGGAATAAAGTTTTGGTCACAAACAATCCATTCGTTGCATTACGGCGGGAGCTGCATAAAATACCGGAGTTAGGGTTCCGTGAATTTAAAACACAGCAGTTTCTATTAGATTACCTGTATTCTCTCCCTCAGGACAGCATGGAAATTAAAACTTGGAAAACCGGTATTTTTGTGAAAATCAGCGGCAGGAATTCGACCAGGATGATTGGGTACCGTGCTGATATAGACGGTCTCCCAATCATTGAGGAAACAGGCCTGCCGTTCAAATCCGAGCATAGTGAACAGATGCATGCCTGCGGACATGATTTTCATATGTCGATTGCACTTGGCCTAATAACAAAATTCATTGAAGAACGCATTAACGATGATTTACTGTTTATATTTCAGCCAGCTGAAGAAGGGCCTGGTGGAGCAGAACCTATGCTTAAATCTGACATAATGAAGGAATGGAAGCCGGATATGATATTGGCCCTCCATGTTGCTCCAGAATATCCCGTTGGAACAATTGCATTGAGAGAGGGATTGCTGTTTGCAAATACCTCGGAACTTTTCATAGATTTAAAAGGAAAAGGGGGACATGCGGCATATCCGCATAATACCAATGATATGGTTGTGGCAGCATGTACTTTGGTCAGCCAGCTTCAGTCCATCATTTCAAGGAACATTGATCCCTTGGACAGCGCGGTCGTAACTATTGGAAAAATAACAGGTGGCACCGTTCAAAACATCATAGCTGAAAAAGCAAGGCTTGAAGGTACCATCCGAACGTTATCCCCTGAATCAATGAAAAAAGTAAAAAGCAGGATTCAGGCGCTAGTAAAAGGAATTGAAGTTGGGTATGAATGTGAAGCTTCAATCGACTATGGCAGCATGTATCATCAGGTCTACAATGAGGCAACCTTAACAAAGGAATTCATGGAGTTTGTACGCTCCAACACAGACATTAACGTTGTTGAATGCCGGGAAGCCATGACGGGTGAGGACTTCGGATATATGCTTGAAGAAATTCCAGGCTTCATGTTTTGGCTTGGAGTCGATTCAGAATACGGACTTCATCATGCCAGGCTGAATCCAAATGAAGCGGCAATAGAGAAAGCGATTGAATTGATTGCATCATATTTAAGGTATAAAGGATAAGTCAAATCAGTTTGCAATAAGTATTTACTAAAAAATGAAAAATTTTAAAAAGCTGATTTCTCAGCACCTGTTTAGGTTCTGCGAAATCAGCTTTTTGCTTACGGTTTTATCCGGCAGCACTTTCTGATCCTGCCTGTTTTTGAATGAGTACCTGATGAGGGAATGGGATTTCGATTCCGTTAGCTTCCAGGGCTTCCTTCAGTGCTTTTCTCAGCTGCCGTTCGACAGCCCACTGTTCCATGTTTTCTGTCTTGGCAATAATTCTTAATACAACATCCGATGAGCCTAATGTTTGTACGCCAATGACATTAGGTCCTTCAACAATCGCCTGGTTTACTTCGGCGATTTTGTCGCAGGTTTCCTGAAGTACTGTGATAGCTTCATCAATATTGTCATCATAGGAGATTCCTATATCAACCAGTGCGCGCATATTGCCGCGGGAATGATTGCTCAGACTGGTAATTTCCCGGTTGGGGATATAATGCAATGTTCCGTCAAAACCGCGGATTTGTGTAGTTTTTAATCCGATTTGCTCCACTATTCCTGAGTAGCTTCCGGTTGTAACATAATCCCCGACATCAATTTGCCTTTCCAGCAATATAAAAAATCCTGTTACTACATCGCTGACAAGGCCTTGAGCTCCAAAGCCGACCGCTAATCCGATTACCCCGGCACCGGCAAGAATGGCAGTTGCTTTTATACCGAAAATCTGAAGAATCGTAACAGCAAAAATAAAAATAAGTACGTAAGAGAAAATGTTTTTAGCAAGACTTTGCAGTGTCTTCGATCTTCCCGGAGATATTCTTTCCTTCCTCCCGATTCCCTCAAAACTTTTATGTATGATTTTATTTCCCGCAGACTTAACGATTAAAAATGCAAAATAGATAGCTGCCAGCTTTAATAGAATAAGTCCGGCATCTATCAGCAGGGCTTCCCAATTTATTTGCGATAAATTTTGATTTTCCATTCTAACGCTTCCTTTCAGTATGATTAAAGTCATCATTTTATCGCAACAGCACTTTATATGCAAACGGTTAGCTTTCTCTCATGCGGACAGCTCTATATAATGGCCTCGATGTGAATAATCAAATTACTGATATGCAGGTTTTTAGATCGAAAGCCATTTTAGCGATTTTGAAGGGCATTAATAAAGATTAGGAGTTTGAATAGACACATTATAAAGATAGGCTTCAAAAAAAGTGGAAAAATCAAACAAAAAGGGGTGGAAAAATACTTCGAAACTCGATATATTTAATATTACGTTCTAACTTTTCTAATTTTTCCGCAAATTAAAAGGGGGCATGCAGATGGAAACATTTAAAAAGTTAAAGCAATATTACTTGCCATTTAAACATTACTTTCTCTGGTCCATATTCTTTCTGTTTATTGTGACAGCGATTACGGTTGTGTATCCGATGATCCTTCAGCTGACAATTGATGAAGTTGTCATTGGGGGAAATTATGGGTGGATACCCTATTTGGCTTTAGGCTTCATTGCCATAATGGGTGTAAAAGGGGCAGCGACTTATATCCATCAGTACACTGGTGATTTGTTTGGGATCACATCGGTCTATAAACTTAGAAATGTACTTTATGAAAAGCTGCAGTTCTTGCCGTTTCGATATTATGACAATGCAAAAACAGGCGATTTAATGTCTCGGCTTACTGCTGATGTTGAGGGGTTCCGTTTTTTTCTTTCATTCGGATTTTCTGAACTCATTCGTTTTGTTTTACTGATCTTTATCAGTGTTTCGGTCATGTTTTATTATTCAATCCCACTGGCGATTGTCACCCTTATTACGCTGCCTTTTCTTGCGGTAGTTACCTTTAAATTTGATAAAGCTGTGCATCCGGCATTCCGGAGCATCCGTAAATCATTCGGCCGACTGAATACAAAAGTTCAGGAGAATATAAGCGGAATTAATACAGTGAAGTCATTATCACGGGAAGATTTTGAGATTAATAAATTCAATGACTCTAACAGTGACTATAAAGATAAATATCTCTTTACATCGGATATTTGGGCTAAGTATTTTCCTTTAATGGAATTTTTGGGAAATTTAAGTGTTGTATTGCTTCTGGCTTACGGAGGTTATCTTGTTATGGCTGGCAGTCTGAGGCCAGGGGAACTTGTCGCTTTTTACAGCCTTGTCTGGTATATTATGTGGCCTATTATGAACCTTGGATTCATCGTTAATCTCTTTTCTCAGTCTAAAGCTTCCGGAGAGCGGCTCATTGAGATCCTTGAGGCAGATAATGAGATTGAGGATATAGAATCATGTGTTAAGGCAGAACGTTTGCTGGGTGAGGTGGAATTTCGCGATGTTACGCTGAAATATACCAAGGATGATAATGACGCTTTATCCAATATCTCTTTCCACGCTGAGCCAGGAAAGGTAATTGGGTTAATAGGCTCGACGGGATCAGGAAAAACGAGCTTAACACAGCTTATGACAAGATTTTATGAGCCAGTTGAAGGTCATGTGATTATTGATGGGGTAAAAGTGCAGGAATACTCTCTTCAATCTCTCAGAAGAAACATTGGCTTTGTTCTCCAGGAATCCTTTTTGTTTTCTTCTTCGATTAAAGCAAATATTGCATTCGGAAAGCCTGAATCCACTATGGAGGAAATCGTTGAAGCTGCCAAACGTGCACAGGCACATGAATTTATCATGGAGCTTCCTGATAAATATGATACCGTTCTTGGCGAAAGGGGCATGGGGCTTTCAGGCGGACAGAAGCAAAGGATTGCGATAGCAAGGGCCATCTGTGCAGATCCCAGCATTTTAGTATTGGATGATGCAACAAGTGCTGTGGATATGGAAACAGAATTCAGAATACAAAAAGCTTTGAAAGAAGTAATGGCTGATCGAACTACCTTTATCATTGCCCACCGGATTTCTTCCCTGAAGCATGCTGATGAAATACTTGTACTAGAGAACGGGAGAGTGGCAGAACGGGGGACACATAAAAAGCTTCTTAGAAATAATGGCCCATATCAGCGGATTTACGATATTCAATATCAGGACCGCGACAAGGTTCTCCAATCAAATGCAGGCTAGGAGGTGCCTCCTTGAAAAAAAGTAAAACTAAAAATGACAATGTGTTAAATAGATTTCAATACTCTTCAGACGAAGTTATTGAGAAGCCATTTAACTGGAAGCAGATGCTGCGCTTATTCAGTTATATGGAGCCATACAGAAAAAATTTACTTCCGCTATCTATTATAATGGTATTAATAAATACAGCAGTCAGGCTTATAATTCCCATCTTAATAGGTGTGTATACCTTAGATAAAGCATTGATTGAAAAGGACAGCGGGCTCCTTGCCATTCTGGTTTCAGTGATTGCAGTACTCTACACCATTTCATATGCTGCAAACTATTACAGGATTAAATGGATGAATAAACTTGGCCAAAGTGTCATTTATGATCTTCGGAAACATTTATTTACACACGTACAGACCCTTTCACATCGTTTTTTTGATCAGCGTTCGGCAGGATCCATACTTGT
Organism: Cytobacillus sp. BC1816; assembly: GCF_051353635.1. Lineage (NCBI taxonomy): Bacteria > Bacillati > Bacillota > Bacilli > Caryophanales > Bacillaceae > Cytobacillus > Cytobacillus sp. BC1816. The sequence goes on from NZ_CP195611.1 coordinate 1,650,066, forward strand.
AAGGATTATGAATGACATAAATTCGCTTCAGGAGCTGTTTACCAATGGAGTCATAAATCTGCTGATGGATCTGATTATGCTGGCAGGGATTTTTATTATTTTATTTACTCTAAGTCCAGAACTGACTTTGGCTATCATGGTCATTTTGCCTATCATGTTTTTTATCTCCACAAGTTTGCGCAGAAATATCCGCAGATCGTGGCAAACGGTCCGGTTAAAACAATCCAAATTGAATTCTCACTTAAATGAAAGCATTCAGGGGATAAGGATTACCCAGTCTTTTACACAGGAAAAAGAGAATATGGCATTCTTTGATGGTGTGAATACTGAGAACTTTGAAAGCTGGAGAAATGCATCTCAGAAAAATGCTATGTTCAGGCCGCTGGTTGAATTGACCAATGCTCTGGGCACAGCTGTACTGATTTGGTTTGGGGCACATCTGATTCAGGATGGGTCAATCTCGATCGGTGTATTTGTTTCTTTCGCCTTTTATTTAGGAATGTTCTGGGAGCCTATTTCTCGGCTTGGGATGGTTTATAACCAGCTTCTCATGGGAATGGCTTCCTCTGAAAGAATCTTTGAATTCCTTGATGAGAAACCAATCGTATCAGAAAGCAACGATGCATTTCATTTGCAGGAGATAAAAGGGAAAATTGAATTTGAGAATGTCACATTTTCTTATGATGAAAAAAGAACTGCCTTAAATGGGGTTTGCCTTGAGATAAAAGCAGGGCAAACCGCGGCTCTTGTGGGGCATACAGGATCGGGTAAAACGACGATAGCCAATTTAATCAGCCGCTTTTATGATCCTTCAGGAGGTACTGTAAAAATAGATGGCTGCGACCTTAAGGATGTATCCCTATCAAGTTTGCGCAAGCAAATCAGTGTGGTGCTGCAGGACACTTTCATATTTTCTGGAACAATCTATGATAACATCCGTTTTGGCAGACCTGATGCAACTGATGAAGAAGTAGTGGAAGCAGCCAAAGCTGTCGGTGCACATGGATTTATTGCAAAACTTACCAAGGGATACGAGACCGAAGTGGAGGAAAGAGGAAATATATTATCGGTGGGTGAGAGGCAACTCCTCTCCTTTGCCCGTGCTTTGCTTGCAGACCCCCGTATTCTTATACTTGATGAAGCTACTGCCAGTATTGACACTGAGACAGAGGTCAAAATCCAGCAGGCTTTAAAAACACTTTTAAAGGGCAGAACGGCCATTATTATTGCCCATAGGCTATCCACAATCCGTGAATCCGATCAAATCTTTGTGCTGGATCATGGAAATGTTTTAGAACAAGGAAATCATGAAGAATTAATGAATGCAAAAGGTGAATATTATCATTTGGTAAAAGCACAATTCAATATGCTTGATGCAATGTGATTGAACAAAATAAAACCTCCGCTCGGAGGTTTTATTTTGTCAGGAAGGAAAATCTAATAGCTATACTTCTGTCTGTGCTAATATGGTATTATTGTCTATATTGCTAACTATGCTGGGGGAAGATAGGATGAAGAAAGAATTTGCTGTTATCGGACTTGGACGTTTTGGAGGAAGCATCTGCCATGCTCTGGCTGAAGAAGGCATGGAAGTAATGGCAATTGATGTAAATGAAGACCGGGTGAACGAATTTGCTAGAATCGCTTCACACGCAGTGGTTGGCGATACCACGGATGAATCCGTTATCAAGAGTTTGGGAATACGCAATTTTGACCATGTTATCGTGGCAATTGGCGATAATATTCAGGCCTCCATCCTGACCACATTAATTTTAAAAGAGGTAGGGGTTAAAAAGATTACCGTTAAAGCTCAAAATGATTATCATGCAAAGGTATTGAGGAAAATAGGGGCAGATCATGTTGTTCATCCTGAAAGGGATATGGGCAGAAGAATTGCACATAGTATCGTTTCTAATAACGTTCTGGATTATCTGGAACTATCGGATGAGCATAGCATAGTAGAAATTGTAGCTAATGAAAAACTTGCTGGCCATAGCATTATTGATCTTGATATCCGTGCAAAGTATGGAATCAACATTGTTGCAATAAAAAGAAAAAATGAAATTATCGTATCTCCGCAGGCAAATGAAAAAATACAATTTGACGACATCCTTATTGTTATTGGAGCAGACGTAGACATCAACCGTTTTGAAAAGAAAGTGATGTCTTAATTTGAAAAAGGCTGAATCTCTCAAGTGAGAGATTCAGCCTTTTTTATACAAAATATAATAGATCTACTCGCGTCCATTAAGGCTTTTAAACTTCCATAATAATCGGTAAAATCATTGGACGGCGCTTTGTTTTTTCATAAAGGAAGGGTGCAAGTGTGTCAGTGATTTCATTCTTAATTTCTGACCATTGAGTTGTTCTGCGTTCCATAACCTTGCTTAAGTGTTTTGTAATAAGTGCCTGTGCATCATTGATTAAATCTCCGGATTCCCTCATGTAGACGAATCCGCGGGATATTAAGTCAGGGCCAGCGGCAATTTTGAAATCCTTCATATTGATGCTCACTACGACAACCACTAAACCTTCTTCAGAAAGAATGCGGCGGTCACGTAAAACGATATTTCCGATATCACCGATTCCGCTTCCATCAATATAAACAGAACCAGACGGTATTTTACCTGCAACTTGAGCAGAATCATCGCTGAGGGCAAGGACTTCACCATTATCCATGATGAAGCAATTCTCTTCATCCACTCCACAATCCACAGCTAATTTGGCATGCATTTTCTGCATTCTGTATTCACCATGAATCGGCATGAAGAATTTCGGCTTAATTAAACGAAGCATTAGCTTTTGTTCTTCCTGGCCGCCATGACCGGATGTATGAATATCGCTTAATTTTCCATAAATGACTTCTGCACCTGCACGGGAAAGTCTGTCAATAGTTCTGCTGACACTAATTGTGTTCCCGGGAATGGGAGAGGAAGAGAATACAACAGTGTCGCCAGGAATGATTTGGATCTGGCGATGCGTTCCGTTAGCAATTCTTGATAGGGCTGCCATTGGCTCTCCCTGGCTTCCTGTACATAGGATCGTCACCTGGTTGGCTGGAAGTCTATTAATTTGATGCGCATCAATAAAGGTGTCCTTTGGTGCCTGAATATAACCCAATTCCTGTCCGATATTTATAGCTGCTTCCATGCTTCTTCCAAAAACAGCAATTTTTCTGCCATTCGCGACAGCCGCTTCAGTCACCTGCTGAAGACGGTGAATATTAGAAGCGAAAGTGGCAAAGATAACCCGTCCTTCAACTTTGCGGAAGATATCATGAATACTATCGCCAACTCGGCGTTCAGACATGGTGAATTCAGGTATTTCACTGTTTGTGCTGTCAGAAAGCAGGCAAAGGACGCCTTCCTTTCCAATCTCAGCCATTTTTGTCAGGTTGGCCGGCTCTCCCACAGGAGTGAAGTCGAATTTGAAGTCCCCAGTGTGAACAACCTGTCCAGGCGGCGTTTTAACAACAATGCCATATGAATCAGGGATACTGTGAGTCGTCCGGAAAAAAGTCACGGAAGTTTTCCTGAACTTAATGATATCGTCTTCCTTAATTTCATGAAGAGTGGTTTGTCTCAATAGTCCGTGTTCTTCAAGTTTATTTCTCAGAAGGCCAAGGGCCAGCTTTCCGCCGTAGACCGGGATGTTAACTTCTCTTAGGAGATATGGAATTCCGCCGATATGGTCTTCATGCCCATGAGTGATAAATAATCCCTTAATCTTATCTTCGTTTTTCACTAAGTAAGTGTAATCAGGAATAACATAATCGATTCCAAGAAGCTCGTCCTCAGGGAATTTAATTCCAGCATCAATCAGGATAATTTCATCCTGGAATTGCACAGCGTAAGTATTTTTTCCAATTTCACCCAGTCCGCCCAGGGCAAAAACGGCTGTTTGATCATTTTTAACAAATTTCATAAATTACTCAATCTCCAATACTTTAAAGTCTTCATTTTGTTTTTCATATTCCAGGAATTCTCCTTGGACAGAAGTTACAAATTCAATATTATAGTTGCGGTCAGCCAGCTTTTTGCGTACGTCTCTTTCAGAATCGCCTTCCACAAAAATGGTTTTTGTTTTTTCTCTAACCGGTACCTCTGTCTTAGAATCCTGATAATATACCTTGAAAATCATTTCTATCTCTCCTTAATCCGATAAAAAACTTTTATCTAATATATAAAATAATAACATGTATTACATGTTTTTTCCTGCCGGATCTTAATAATAAATTCTTCTCAGTGCTAATATGCTCCCGAATCTATGTAAAAAAGTATACTGATAACCAATTTACAATAAGGAAGGAGCCCTTCGCAAGTTTGAAGGGCTCAAATTTGTCAGGCAATTGATTTTTTTCGAAGCATTTCATTCCACTGTTTTAAAAGCTTCTTTCTCAGCTTCTTTAACATAGTGGATCAACTCCTTACTTTCTATTTTAAACGATCCTTGTCCAAAGTAAAGGCAGCAAGGACGTTTTAAACAGATTTTTGTAAATAATGAGGTCTCTTTTAATTACTGTCTAGCGCAAGCAGCCTGCCTCGTTGTCGGGGGCAGGGCAGGCGCATCTGCTTTTCTTATTTATATTATATGGTAAAATAGTTAAATCTCTCGTGGGTAAAAATGGAAATACCGTCTGTTAATAGAAAGGAAATTGACTTTTTAACTTTATGGGTTTAGTGTTTTATTACGATAAATCATGTCATAGCAGTCAGCAAAATAACGCTTGAAAGGAAGTTAATTTTAAAATGAAAAAGATTGTTTTCTTTGATATAGATGGGACCTTATTGGATCACGATAAAAACTTGCCGGATAGTACGAAAGAGGCAATCGGCAAGCTGAAAGAGAACGGAACTTTCGTTGCAATTGCCACCGGCAGGGCGCCTTTCATGTTTGAAAGTCTTCGCAGCGAACTCGAAATTGATTCATTTGTCAGCTTTAATGGCCAATATGTAGTATTCGAAAACGAACCCATTTATCGTAATCCTCTTAAATCATCTGAGATTGAAAAGCTATATCTTCATGCACAGTCAAATGGGCATCCATTGGTGTTTATGAATGAGAAAACGATGAAATCTTCCGTACACCACCATGCATTTATTGAGAAAAGCATGAGCAGTTTAAAGTTTCCGCATCCTGAAGAAGATCGTGAGTTTTACAGTGGCAGGGAATTATATCAATCGCTGCTGTTCTGCGAGGAAAAGGATGAGGAAAAGTATATTTCTTCTTCTATATATCCTGATTTTGGCTTTATCAGATGGCATCCATACTCTGTTGATGTTTTGCCTGCAGGCGGGTCTAAAGCTGAGGGGATAAAACAAATGATAAAAAGACTTGGGTTTGATTTGAAGGATGTATACGCGTTTGGAGATGGACTAAATGATATAGAGATGCTGAACGCTGTAGGAAACGGAGTAGCAATGGGCAATGCAGAAGAAGTGGTTAAGAAGGCAGCAGACCATGTAACCTCCGGTGTTGACGATGAAGGAATTTGGAAGGGACTAAAGGAACTTCAATTAATATAGGAAGTGAAGGAAAGCATCCGATTAATTAGCTGGAGGCTTTCCTTTCCTTTTGTTATGTTTTGCTATGCAGCAGCAAGCTACCGTTCTATAGCAATTGCATTTTCAATTGGCTGAAAAGGATTTTGTTTATTGATGTGATCGTAAAACATGATTCCGTTCAGATGATCAATTTCGTGCTGAAATACGATGGCTGGCAGCCCTTTGAGCTTGAGTTTTACTTCATTGCCCTGCAGATCGGTACCTTTTACAGTTACTTTTGCATATCTGGGCACAAAACCGGGTATGGATTCATCAACAGATAAACAGCCTTCTCCTGCAGCCAGATAAGAAAGCTGCACGGAATGGCTGATGATCTTAGGGTTGAAGAGAGCATAACTGAATAACTCCTGGTTATAGGTTACATGAACAGCGATCATCCGCCGGGAAATATTAATTTGAGGAGCAGCTAAACCAATGCCTGCCCTTAAGCCATATTTTACAGAAAGCTCTGGATCCTGGCTGTTTTTTACATATTCCATCATTTCATTTAAAATTTGTACTTCTTCTGCAGATGGAGGCATGTCCACTTCCGCGGCAATTTTCCTTAAAGTTGGGTGGCCATCGCGAATAATATCTTTCATGCTCAGCATGATTCTCACTCCCGCTAAGTAATAAAGAAAAATGGCAAAATTATTGGCTAGAAGATCAAATGCCATAGCCAAAAAAGCCCTTTGTCTATTTAATTATATTCAGTCTATCAGAGCGGGGCAAAAAAGTTAATAAGAGAAGGTGCCTTTGGCACCTTCTCAAGTAATTAAAACTTCCAGCAAGCGCAGCCAACTATAATTAAGAGAATGAATAATACTACAATTAACGCAAAACCTCTGCCGCAGCCGGCTCCTGCTGCTGGATAACCGCATCCATAACCGTATCCGCCATATCCGAACATGTAGGATAACCTCCCTAAAGTAAGATTATCGTCCATTTTTTTTGCCTTGCCGCTTAGGACGATTAATATAGCCTATGTTTCAAGGGATGTTTGGTGTAGGCCATTACCCAAGTCATAAAGGAAAAATGAAGTGAATAGATTTAAATTATACTTGTAATAAGGACAAGCTCTGTAATGATGCGAAGAGTTTCGAACCAAAGGGCTATTGTCAAACCGGGCAGGTACCTTTATAGTTAAAAATGTTATAAGTAAGGGGGTTTCAAGGTGTCGATTTTGAACAAAAGCAGACTGCTGCTTGTTTTTATCATAGGGGCTTTCATCCTCACAGGCTGTATGAACAGCCCGGATCCCGAGGAAAAAATATATGATGTGCTGGAGAATGTAGTAGCTAAAGAAAAGGATTTTGAAAAGCAGCAGGAACCGCTCGTTAAGCTGGAAAAAAGAGAAAAGGAATTATACGATAAAATTATCAACCTGGGGATGAAGGATTTCAAGGAAATTAAAAAGCTGTCTGATGAGGCTTCCTCCATTGTGGAGCAGCGGGTTACTCATATGGAGAAAGAGCAGGAAAGCATCCAGGCGTCGAAAAAAGAATTTGAGACATTATCTCCGACCATAGAGGAGATAGAGGATAAAAAATTGAAAGATAAAGCTAAAGAGCTGTATGAGATCATGATGGACAGGTATAAAATCCATGACACTCTTTACAAGGATTATTCTAAAGCGACTCAATTAGATAAAGAATTATATGCCATGTTTAAAAAGGAGGATCTTACTCTAGAACAGCTGGAAGGCCAAGTGAGCAAAATAAATGATATGTATGAAAAGATACTGGCTTCAAATAAGCAGTTCAATGAAAAAACAAAAGAGTATAACGAAGCCAAACTTAATTTCTATAAAGAAGCAGGACTTGAAATAAAAACAGAAGAATAATTTTTATGCCGGCATATTTATGCCCGGCATTTTTTTTGCTTTTTGCTATTCTAAAAGCAATTGAATGGGAGAAAACACGGCTCGGGATGAATCCGCTTTCTTTTTGAGGGCGGTGCTTTTTATATTAAAATAATGACGGGAGGCTTCTCTTTACTATAACACATCGGAATATAATAGTTTTTTATAGTACAGATGAGGTTCATCCGATAATACAGTTTTGGTTATCAATAAAAAATATAAAAAGTATGGAAACTGTGAAAAACAAAAAGCAAGGTAATTGACTAAGGTCTTGAAGGTGTATTAAACTAAATCTCGTAATTAATTCTGTATCAATTATGTTGCAAAATAAAGTGATACAGAATATGATAGTTAAAGATGAACCGAAAGACGTTTTTTTAGAAGTGATCTGTGGAACACTATTTAAAAGTATGCATATGGCAGAAACGAATGTTCTGCTTTTTAGAGATGCTTAATAAAACATGCCGAAAGAGAAAACTTTTTGCCTTTGAAAGAGTATCTAATATGGCTTCGTTTTGGGTAACCTAAATTTTGTGTATAAAACTCTATTAACGTCTTTTTATGAAAGGAAAGGGTGACTGATATGGCTTCTAAAACAAAGAAGGCACAATTCGATGCTAAAAAACAGCTCGAAACAGTTGAAGAACAGTTCCAAACTCTACAAATTTTAAACGAAGATGGCAAAGTTGTTAATGAATCAGCAATGCCTGACTTAAGCGACGAGCAGCTTCAGGAATTAATGCGCCGTATGGTTTATACTCGTATTCTTGATCAGCGCTCCATTTCACTTAACAGACAAGGCCGCCTGGGCTTCTATGCTCCTACTGCCGGACAGGAAGCTTCTCAGCTAGCATCTCATTTTGCATTGGAGAAAGAAGACTTCATTCTTCCAGGATATCGTGATGTTCCTCAAATCATTTGGCACGGCCTTCCGTTATACCAGGCTTTCCTATGGTCCCGCGGACACTTTGAAGGCGGAAACATCCCTGAAGGTGTAAATGTCATTTCACCTCAGATTATCATTGGAGCTCAATATATTCAGACTGCAGGGGTTGCCCTGGGAATGAAGAAGCGCGGCGAAAAGACAGTTGCCATCACTTATACTGGCGACGGCGGTGCTTCACAAGGTGACTTCTATGAAGGCATCAACTTTGCAGGAGCATTCAAAGCACCTGCTATCTTTATTGTTCAGAATAACCGCTTTGCAATCTCTACTCCAGTAGAAAAACAATCAGCAGCAAAAACAATTGCACAAAAAGCAGTGGCAGCCGGAATTCCTGGAATTCAGGTTGATGGTATGGATCCGCTTGCTGTCTATGCAGCTGTTCGCGAAGCGCGTGAACGTGCATTGAATGGTGAAGGTCCTACACTAATCGAAACTTTAACTTACCGTTACGGACCACACACAATGGCCGGTGACGATCCAACGCGTTACCGTACTTCTGACCTGGATAATGAATGGGAAAAGAAAGATCCGCTTGTTCGTTTCCGCAAATTCCTTGAGGATAAGGGCATCTGGAATGAAGACATGGAAAACGAAGTAATTGAACAAGCAAAAGAAGATATTAAAGAAGCTATTAAAAAGGCTGATGATACACCTAAACAAAAGGTTACTGACCTTATGAACATTATGTATGAAGAAATGCCTTATAACCTAAAAGAACAGTATGAAATATACAAAGAAAAGGAGTCGAAGTAAGCCATGGCGCAAATGACAATGATTCAGGCAATTACTGATGCTCTTCGCACAGAATTGCGCAACGATCCGAATGTATTGGTATTCGGTGAAGATGTGGGCGTAAACGGCGGCGTTTTCCGTGCTACCGAAGGCCTTCAAAAGGAATTCGGCGAAGAGCGTGTATTTGATACACCTCTAGCTGAATCCGGAATCGGCGGTCTGGCAGTCGGTCTTGGTTTACAAGGCTACCGTCCGGTGCCTGAAATCCAATTCTTTGGATTCGTTTATGAAGTAATGGATTCAATTTCCGGCCAGCTGGCACGCATGCGTTACCGTTCCGGCGGAAGATATAATTCACCGGTTACAATCCGTTCACCATTCGGGGGAGGGGTACATACTCCTGAAATGCATGCTGACAGCCTGGAAGGCTTAATGGCTCAACAGCCTGGACTAAAGGTTGTTATACCGTCAACTCCTTATGATGCTAAAGGACTGCTTATCTCTGCAATTCGCGATAACGATCCTGTTATCTTCCTTGAGCATATGAAATTGTACCGTTCTTTCCGTCAGGAAGTGCCTGAAGAAGAATATACAATTCCTCTTGGTAAAGCAGAAGTTAAACGTGAAGGTTCTGACCTGACTATTGTGACTTACGGGGCAATGGTTCATGAATCTCTAAAAGCTGCTGAAGAGCTTGAAAAAGAAGGGAAATCTGCAGAAGTTATCGATTTGCGCACAGTTGCTCCTCTTGATATTGAAACAATCATTGCTTCTGTTGAAAAGACAGGAAGAGCAATTGTTGTTCAAGAGGCACAAAAGCAGGCTGGTATTGCAGCAAATGTCGTTGCAGAAATCAATGATCGTGCTATTCTCAGCCTGGAAGCACCAGTTCTGCGAGTAGCTGCTCCAGATACTGTTTTTGCTTTCCCTCAAGCTGAAACTGTTTGGCTTCCAAACTATAAAGATGTAATCGAAACAGCTAAAAAAGTTCTTGAATTTTAATCGCATATAACTGATAAAACAAGGGGGAAAATATCCCCCTGACGTGTTTTATAATGAACGATCGAAATAATAGGAGGGTGAATTCCATTGGCATTCCAATTTAGATTGCCTGATATCGGTGAAGGTATCCATGAAGGTGAAATCGTCAAGTGGTTTGTAAAGCCAGGTGACGAAGTACAAGAAGATGACGTGCTTTGTGAAGTTCAAAACGATAAAGCGGTTGTAGAGATTCCTTCCCCAGTTAAAGGTAAAGTTGAAGAAATCCTTGTTGAAGAAGGTACAGTCGCAACTGTAGGTCAAGTATTGATTACTTTTGATGCTCCTGGATATGAAGATCTTAAATTCAAGGGAGACCATGAAGATGAGGCTCCTAAAGAAGAAAAAACAGAAGCGCAAGTTCAGGCAACTGCTGAAGCTGGCCAGGATGTAAAGAAGGAAGAAGCTCCTGCTCAAGATGCACCAAAAGAAGGAGTAGTTATTTCTGAGGCTGAAGTAGATCCTAATCGCCGTATTATTGCTATGCCGTCTGTTAGAAAATACGCTCGCGACAAAGGTGTAGATATTCGTCAGGTAGCTGGAAGCGGCAAAAATGGACGCATCCAGAAAGATGATATTGATGCATTCCTGAATGGCGGAGCAAAAGGTGCTGAAGCCACTGCTAAAGAAGACGCACCAAAGGCTGAAGCAAAAGAAACTGCACCTGCAGCTGCACAGGCGATTCCTGCGGGACAATATCCAGAAACTCGCGAGAAAATGAGCGGAATCCGTAAAGCAATTGCAAAAGCTATGGTAAACTCTAAGCATACAGCTCCACACGTAACATTAATGGATGAAATTGATGTTACGAAACTTGTTGCACACCGCAAGAAGTTTAAAGAAGTTGCAGCTAATAAAGGAATTAAGCTTACATTCCTTCCTTATGTGGTAAAGGCATTAACAAGTGCATTGCGTGAATTCCCGGCACTAAACACTTCAATTGATGATGCAGCAGGTGAAATCATCCATAAGCATTACTACAACATCGGTATTGCAGCAGATACTGAAAAAGGTCTTCTTGTGCCAGTTGTTAAGGATGCAGACCGCAAGTCGACATTTGCCATTTCTAATGAAATCAATGAGCTAGCTGGTAAAGCTCGTGATGGCAAGCTTGCTCCAGATGAAATGAAGGGTGCTTCATGCACAATTACAAATATCGGTTCTGCCGGCGGTCAATGGTTTACTCCGGTTATCAATCATCCTGAGGTTGCCATTCTTGGAATAGGCCGTATTGCTGAAAAGCCAGTAGTGAAGGATGGAGAAATTGTTGCTGCTCCAGTATTGGCATTGTCACTAAGCTTTGACCACAGAATTATTGATGGAGCAACTGCACAAAATGCATTAAATCACATCAAGCGTTTACTGAATGATCCAGAACTATTGTTAATGGAGGCGTAATAACAAATGGTAGTAGGAGATTTCCCAATCGAAACAGATACTATAGTCATTGGTGCGGGTCCTGGTGGATATGTTGCAGCGATTCGTGCAGCACAGCTTGGACAAAAAGTAACAATCGTAGAAAAAGCTAATATGGGCGGAGTTTGCTTAAACGTTGGATGTATTCCTTCAAAGGCTTTAATCGCAGCAGGCCACCGCTATGAAAATGCAAAGCACTCAGATGTAATGGGTATTACAGCTGAAAATGTAAAAGTTGACTTTACAAAAGTACAAGAATTTAAATCTGGTGTAGTTAATAAGCTTACTGGAGGAGTAGAAGGTCTTTTAAAAGGCAATAAAGTTGACATCGTGCGCGGGGAAGCTTACTTCGTTGATGCGAATACCCTTCGTGTAATGGACGATAATTCCGCACAAACTTATACTTTTAAAAATGCGATCATTGCTACAGGATCTCGTCCAATTGAATTGCCAACGTTTAAATTCTCCAAACGAGTTCTTGATTCAACAGGTGCACTGGCACTTCAAGAGATTCCAGAGAAAATCGTCGTTATTGGCGGCGGTGTTATCGGTATAGAACTTGGCGGAGCTTATGCGAATTTTGGTTCTCAAGTAACGGTTCTTGAGGGTGCAGATGATATCCTTGTCGGTTTTGAGAAGCAAATGTCATCACTTGTTAAACGGAACTTAAAGAAAAAAGGCGTTGAATTCATTACGAAGGCACTTGCTAAAGGTGTTGAAGAGAATGAAACTGGAGTTACCGTTAAGTTTGAAGAAAAAGGCGAAGAGAAATCTCTTGACGCAGATTATGTATTCGTAATGGTTGGAAGACGTCCAAATACAGACGAATTGGGCTTAGAACAAGCCGGCATTAAGATGACTGAACGCGGTGTTATTGAAATCGATAAACAATGCCGTACGAATGTAAGCAATATTTATGCTATTGGTGATATTGTTGCAGGTCCACAATTGGCTCATAAAGCTTCTTACGAAGGTAAGATTGCTGCAGAAGCAATTGCAGGCCATAACGCAGAAATAGATTACTTAGCAATCCCAGCTGTGGTATTCTCTGAGCCTGAATTGGCTTCTGTAGGATATACTGAGCAGCAGGCTAAAGAAGAAGGAATCGAAGTAGCGGCAGCGAAGTTCCCATTCGCAGCTAATGGCCGTGCCCTTGCACTTGATTCAACTGACGGCTTTTTAAAGCTAGTGACACGTAAAGAGGATGGTCTTGTAATCGGTGCGCAAATCGCTGGCGCAAGTGCATCTGATATGATTGCTGAGCTTGGATTGGCTATTGAAGCAGGCATGACTGCAGAAGATCTTGCCATGACTATTCATGCTCATCCGACATTGGGTGAAATCACAATGGAAGCAGCAGAAGTTGCTATTGGAAGCCCAATTCACATTGTAAAATAATTTAAAAATCCTTCCCTGGCGGGAAGGATTTTTTTGTATATGATGACTACTTTTAGTCCTTTTCATCCATTGCATCGGCAAGCGGATGAATGATCTTCTCTTTAGGTACAGTGCCTTTAATTTCAACAATCACTTTATCTTGATATACCAGCAGCATGGCAGGGCAGTTTTCTACATTATAATTGCTAATATGGCTGGATTCAGAAGCTGTTATGATTTTCATATTCTTGATCAGATCCGGATAGCTTCTCTTTAATTCGATGATGGCATCATAATAGGATATTTCCTGTTCATATTGTTTATTATCCGTGAAAAAAATGAGCTGTTTAACACTATCGTCTATCTTCAGCTCTTTTTTTACTTCCTTATGATTGCATGAAGAGGTCATAAACAAGAGTGCAGTAATTATGATCAGCGGCAAACCTTTCATCATTTTGCCCTCACTTTATTATAAATTCCAAAGTATGAGATAAGATCGTTTCATCTGAATCAGTATAGAAGTCTCGGTAATTTTCCAGTCTTCTAACAGTTGTTGAGCAATTCATAATAAGAACTTAATATTTATGAGTATTTTATCATATAGTAAAAGAAAATTTTGGCTTGTCATTCAAATGTTACAGAAATGAAAAATAAGAATATCCTTTTCAACATATATTACATACACAAGTGTTTCTTCAATTAAAAAAGCGGGTAAGGATTAAAAAGTTTGGTGGTGGAGTGCATGAAGATTTATACAGCTCTTTTGCTGCAGATGTTAATTTGGAGCGGATATACTTTTATTGAATGGCTGTCAAAATATGACCAGCTCATATATAAAGTCATTATGTTTTTTGTTTTTTTCTATTTGGCAATAAACATTGGAAATTGGGTAATTAAGTCTGCAAAAAAAACATTTATGGTAACTGTTATGAGCTTAAGCTTGTATGCATCTTTCCATCTTGCAATGTCCTACTTGTCTCATTGGTAAAAGATACGAGTAAGGATAAAAAAATCGGCACCTTTTGCAGGAGCCGATTTTTTATTATTATTAGCTATTTTTTTTCTGGATGACTTCTTCTTTAAACGATTTAGCCAGCGATACCACAATTAGAAGCATAATGATGGTAAAAGGGAGTGCAGCTATAATGGAAGCTCTTTGGAGAGCTTCAAGACCACCGGTCCATAAAAGGATGGCTGCAGATGCTGATTGAATAATGCCCCAGACAAATTTCACTTTATTGGGAGGGTTTAGGCTGCCGTTAGTCGTCTGCATACCAAGAACAAAGGTAGCTGAGTCTGCAGAAGTAATAAAGAATGTACTGATTAAGAAAATAGCCATTGAGCTAAGAACAGTGCTGAAAGGGAAGTTATCAAACACGGTAAACAGTGCTACTTCCATTCCCTGCTGCTCGATTGTTTCCATGATAGGCTTAGCCTCGAAGAATTCAAGGTATATACCTGTTCCTCCAAAAACAGAAAACCAAAGGGCTCCAAATAGGGTTGGAACAGCAAGCACACCAATGACAAATTCTCTTATTGTCCTTCCACGGGATATCCTGGCTATGAACGTACCGACAAATGGCGCCCAGGCAATCCACCATGCCCAATAAAAAATGGTCCAATCCTGAAACCATGTCAGCTCCTGATCAAAAGGGCTGAGCCTGAAGCTCATGGATGGAAGATTTTGAAGATAAGAGCCAATAGTCGTTGTGAACAGGTCCATAATAAAGTTAGACGGACCTACAAACAGAAGAAATAATAATAAAGATATTGCTAAGATAATATTTAAATTACTTAAATACTTTATTCCCTTGTTTAATCCGGTTTGGGCTGAAAGCATAAACAAGACCGTTACAACGATAATAATAATTAATTGAGTGGTGAAATTATTACCGATGCCGTCGAATATTCCAGAAAGTCCTCCGGAAATCTGAATGGCACCCAGACCTAATGATGTTGCAACTCCGAAAACAGTAGCAAAGACGGCAATAAAATCAATTAATACGCCCAGCGGCCCATCCACTTTGCTCCCTAAAATTGGCCTCAAAATGGAGCTGATAACTCCCGGTGCTCCTTTTCTGAACTGGAAATACGCCAGTGCAAGCCCAATGACAGTATAAATAGCCCATGGATGAAGACCCCAATGGAAAAAGGAGTACCTCATGGCTGCCCTAGCTGCTTCTGGTGTCTGTCCTTCGAGAAAAGGAGGGGCATAAAAGTGATACATAGGTTCCGACACTCCCCAAAAAACCAGGCCTATTCCCATCCCGGCACTGAAGAGCATGGCAAACCATGATAAATAGCTATATTCGGGCCTATCTGCATCCTTGCCCAGACGAATATTCCCGTATTTGCTGAATGCTAATAAGATAGAAAAAATTAAAAAGATAGAAGCTGATAAAAGGTAAAACCAGCCGAACTTCTCTAATATGAATCCTTGAACAGATGCTGTAACAGAATCAAGATTGCCCTTTGGCAGTATGGTCTTCGGGACAAGTCCCCATAAAATAAAAATTGCTGTGAATATGACTGAAACCGTAAATACGGGTGTCAGTTTCTTCATCAAATCCCTCCAAATCTTAATAAAATGAACGTAGATAGAATAATTCCGTAATACTCCTAATCCTAAAAATGCAGGAAAATAAGCATTCCGCATTCCTGACAGTTATAGCTTGATTTTTAAAGCATATTGAAGCTCAGCAGGGGAGAGCAGCTTCCCGAAAAAGATCGCATTTCGAAAATCGAAAGGATGTATAGATCCACACTTAATTCTAAATTTTACTTTTAAATGTTCAAAACGTATCTATTTCGGGTAAAATCAGTAGGTAATAGTAAGGTATCAAAAAGGGGAACAACTCCTTTAAAAGGCCATTTTACATACTAACACTAATTGGGGTGAGTTTAAAGGAATAAGCACTCTAGGAGGTCAATATGAAAATAAAGGGACTTATCATAGGCGTTTTTTTTCTAATGATTCTGGCTTCATGTACGGATCTTAATGCGGTTGAAAGTCAGCCATCAGAATTGGAAAAAGAAGAGTATAAGCAAGAAGAAAATAATTCGGATGATCATTCCAAAGTTCATGAATCCAATTTGCAGAAGAACAAAGAAGATGCCAAAAAAGAACCGAAAGAAGAAGCTGTATCCTTATCAGAGCCGCAATACAAGATAAATGCAAGTAATTGGACAATAGAACCAATGAATCATGCAAACTCAAAGGTTGTATTACTGACCATTGACGATGCTCCTGATAAAAATGCATTGGAGATGGCCAGGATCTTAAAAAAACTTTCAGCACCAGCTATCTTTTTTGTTAATGGACACTTTATTGATACTCCGGAAGAAGCAGAAGTTTTGAAAGCTATTCACGAACTTGGTTTTGCTATCGGTAATCACACATACAGCCACCCCAACTTAAAAACTTTATCCGAGGAACAGCAATATGATGAGATTGTTAGTCTTAATGATCGAGTAGAAGAGATTATCGGAGAGAGGCCAAAATTCTTCAGGGCACCATTTGGATCCATTTCAGACTACAGCAGAAAGGTTGCTAAGGATGAAAACATGCTTCTCATGAATTGGACATACGGATATGACTGGGAAAAGGAATATCAATCAAAAGATGCTTTAGCAGATATAATGATTAATTCACCCTTTTTAGTGAATGGTGCAAACTTACTGATGCATGATAGGCAATGGACAAAAGAAGCATTAGAGGATATTGTGAAAGGGCTGCGGAATAAAGGATTTAGCCCAGTTGATCCTGCTCAGATCAGCCAGGAAATAGAATGAGAACAGCAGCTGCTGTTCTCAACGTTTTTTTTATAATCAATTATTTTCTTTTATAATAGTACATGATTCTTCCATTGAAGAGATGCAGTTCACCTTGCAGCTTTTTAGCGAGAAATTTGCAAAATTCATTTGCTTTACCTTTATCTCCAAATGTTGCAGTTTCCGACAATGTAACCTGTATGTAGACCTGCTCCCGTTCAGAACCGTCTTCCTCAATAACATTTTCTTTATCAATGCCAAGCAATATGGCGTTATATCGGTCATGGTCTGAAAATAGGTAAAACCAGGTTCCTTTTGCTTCAGGCTTTTCTTTAATCTCATAAGGAAAAGCGGCATCATTATATTCCCATTTAATCTGGCTGCCTGTTTTACCTGTAATATCCTTATAATATAAGAAAAGTTCTTTAAGCTCTTCAGTTGAAATATTATCCTTAGCTGATGAAGGAACCAGCTTGATAAAAGAATTAGCTGCCAACATCTTTCCCCCCATTATCCCCATAATTATGGTAATGAACATCTTCCTTCATTCTAGCATTAGATAAAATCTTATGACAACTTAAAATAGTAAGGTAAATATAAATTACTTGTCAAAGCGCCTAAAGTGAATTATAATAATATTCTAAATATTTATTCAAAAAGGAGGTATTTTATGGATTATTTTGAGAAGCTCTATGATGAGCATGAAAACGTGAATGTCCGTTTTGTTGGATTTACGACCGAGTCAACACGTTATGATTTTGGAATTGTTTATACAAACCTCTTCTTTTCTAAGCCTCTGGTTATTTGTATGCAGACCGGCCGCTCCACTCTCCTCGACCCTAAAGATCTCGAAGACATCGAATACTTGCAAAAGGCATTTAAGCTTGATTTATATGAACAGGCGGCTGATTTAAGCGAGTTTTTCATAGAAGCGATCCCTGGTGCGCGTTTCGAAGAACAATACGATTAAACAAAAAAACAGGCCGAATTGGTCTGTTTTTTTTATTATGTCATACTATTAATAAAGGTTTATAATTCTTATAAGCTTAAATACCAATAAAAAAATAATTATGTTATACAATTGGGCTTGATAATTTAATAATGTTATATTATTATTGATTTATAGATAAAGCGCTTTCAAATAATACTAAAACTCATTGAAAAGGAGAATGAAAAGATGGGTACAATCGTATGCCAGGCTTGCAATTCAACTATTGATCACTTTGAGGATGAAAAAGTAACAGTACTATATTCAAAAAAATGCAATTGCTGTGACGGAGATAAAACAGAGAATACAAAAAATAATCGTTAATAATAAAAAGAGCCTTTCCTAAAGAGGAAGGCTCTTTTGCATTATCTGATGGCCCGGTGCTCCTCAATAACGCGAAGATATTTGAAGTCATAATCTTCCGGCCCTTGAACTGGAAGTCCCGCTTCCATATTCGTTTTAATATAACGAAGGTTTTCCTTAGTAATGATTTCCCCTGGAATAAATATAGGTATTCCGGGTGGATAAACCATAATGAATTCAGCGATAATTCTACCTTCTGACTTGTCAAATGGAACCAGTTCTGTATCGGCATAAAATGCGTCACGGGGTGTAAGTGATAAAACGGGAATATCAGGCAGCAGCACTTGAGTTTCAAGCTTTTCAGTATTTCCTTTACGCTCATTAGCGAGTTCGGCAAGAGCGGAAACTAAGATATCAGCTTCTCTTTCAGTGTCACCGGGGGTAATGATGCAAAGGATATTATATAAATCAGACATTTCTACTTCGATATTATGATGCTCCCTAAGCCAATTTTCAACATCGAAACCATTCATGCCAAGTTCTTTAACAGAAATAATCAATTTGGTCGGATCGTAGTCATGCGCCGCTTGTGTTTCCAGTATTTCTTCACCGACACAATATAGCCGGTCAATTGCATTGATGCGACTGCGGATGGACTGGGCCAAATCAATAGTCTTTTGAATAAGTTCTTTTCCTTCAGTGGCAAGACGTTTTCTGGCAACATCCAAGGAGGCAAGCAATAAATAAGAAGTGGAAGTTGTTGTCAGCATGCTTAAAATGGATTGTACCCTTTTGGCAGAAACAAGGTTCCCTTTCATATTTAAGATTGAACTTTGTGTCATGGATCCGCCCAGTTTGTGGACTGATGTTGCTGCTAAATCAGCTCCGGCCTGCATGGCGGATAATGGAAGCTCGTCATGGAAGTGAATATGCACACCATGGGCTTCATCCACAAGGACAGGTACATTGTATGAATGGGCTATTTCAACAATTTTTTTTAAATCGGCAGAAATACCGAAATAGGTAGGATTAATCACTAATACCCCTTTTGCATCCGGATGAAGTTCCAGGGCTTTCGAGACTGATTCAGTTGTTATTCCGTGAGATATGCCCAATTTTTCATCAATTTCAGGATGTATAAAAATAGGGGTTGCCCCTGAAAACACAATTGCAGACATGACGGATTTATGAACATTCCTAGGAACAATGATTTTATCTCCTGGCCCGCAGACAGCCATAACCATGGTCATGATGGCTCCGCTTGTTCCTTGTACAGAGAAAAATGTTTTATCTGCCCCAAAGGCCTCTGCTGCAAGATCCTGTGCTTCTTTTATAATGCCTTTGGGCTGATGAAGATCATCAAGAGGACCAATGTTGATAAGGTCAATAGCGAGTGCATTATCACCTATATATTCCCTGAATTCCGGATCAATCCCGGCACCTTTTTTGTGGCCGGGTATATGAAACTGTACCGGGTCCTTTTTTGCGTGTGCAAGCAAACCGCTGAACAGCGGTGTTTTGTATTGAGACAACTTATTCCCACACCTCTTTAATAATAATATTTCAATATGCTCATGCTGTTATAAAACATTTGCATTATAGCATTATTCAATCCCTTTGCATAGAAAGTTTTATTGCACACTCATTCTGTTAAAGCGCATTCTAGTTACCGCTCCTAGGGACGAAAGGCTTGCCAGCCCCTTCCTTAAGGCAGGGCTCGTCTTATGCTTGTCGTCCTCCACATTTCGGTTTGCCATTAGTTTTTGAAGTTAACAGGAATTTAAACCTTACGAATAGAAAATAAAAGTTAGGAAGAAATGGAGGGTATATAAATGAACTGGAACACACGTGTGACAGAATTATTGAAAATTAAATATCCAATTATACAGGGCGGCCTTGCCCATCTTGCCTATTCAGAATTGGCTGCAGCTGTTTCAAATGCCGGAGGATTAGGGCAGGTTACCGCAATGTCTCTCAGCAGCCCGGAAAAACTAAGAGATGAGATCCAAAAGGTGAAGAAATTGACAGACAAACCATTTGGAGTTAATTTTGCTATTGGACAGCATGGAAGGCCATTTTCTCACTACCTGAATGTTGCGATTGAAGAAGAAGTCCCTGTTATTTCTATGACAGGGGGAAATCCTGCTCCTATTTTTGATCAATTAAAGGGTGTCAATGTTAAGAAACTTGTACTTGTGGCGGCAAAACGGCAGGCGGTAAAGGCGGAGGAACTTGGGGCTGATGCTGTGATGGTTGTCGGGCAGGAAGGCGGCGGACACTTAGGCAGGGATGATATTGGAACCTTCGTTCTAGTACCTCAGGTGGCTGATGCTGTATCCATTCCTGTTATTGCATCAGGAGGAATCGGAGACGGCAGGGGCCTAATGGCAGCATTAAGCCTTGGAGCAGAGGGTATTGAGATGGGGACAAGATTTGTTGCAACAAAGGAATGCGTACATGCTTCTGAATTATATAAAAATCGTTTAGTTGAAGGAACAGAAAATGACACAGTAGTAATAAAAAGAACTATAGGTGCACCTGCAAGAGTTATCGCCAACTCATGGTCGGAAAAAATACTCGAAATCGAAAAGCAAAACGGCGGCTATGAGCAGTTAAAAGACTACATTAGCGGGAATGCTAATAAAAAATATATATATGAAGGGAAAGACCATGAAGGATTTGCATGGGCTGGACAAGTTATGGGATTAATTAAGGATATCCCGTCTGTTCAAGAATTATTCCAGCAGATCATTGCAGAAGGAGAATCAATCAGGGGGAAATGGAATAAATAATTATGATAAAATAATGTGAAAAATGCACCATGAATTATCGTAAATGAGGTGAAGTGAAATGGAATATCAATACCCAATTGACCAGGATTGGTCAACAGAAGAAATAGTTGACGTTATCAAATACTTTGAAAGCATTGAAATGGCATATGAAAAAGGAATTGAGCGAGAACAATTCATGAATGCATATAGACGCTTTAAGGAAATCGTTCCGGGGAAAGCCCAGGAGAAAAACATCTGTGATGAATTTGAAGAACAAAGCGGCTATTCCTCTTACCGGACAGTTAAATTGGCCAAAGAACGTTCAGCCGGGGATAAAGTAAGAATGCAGAAATAGACTTAGTAAAAAAACAAACCTTCAAATTGAAGGTTTGTTTTTTTTGAGCTGCGTAATCCACGTAGTGCGAAACATGTTTATGCCATTTTGTATAGGGGTAATAAATTTCTAAATACAGATTCAGCTTTTTCAATAAACTGATCAGGTGACATGTGAACGGCATCCTCTCGAGAAATATGATAGCCGCAAAGAATTTCAGCTTTTTTAACATTTTGCAGGCGCTGAAACATGGATTTCAATTCTTCTTTGGAAAGTTGATTATGCATAACAGCATCTGGTTTTGTGTGATCGCCGGACCAGACATAATCTTTGGGTATCTCTTTATAAAATTTATCCAGGCTGTTCTCAAAAGACTTGCCTGCAGCAGCTTTATTCGGTGCTTCATAGATGATGGCAAACCAGATGAATACATGCGTTTCCCACAAACCTATCTGGAAATGCGGAAGCATTTTGTATCCCCTTGCATTGCCTGCAAATGCGACCCAAGTATCATTTGGCGGATTCTTTGTTCTCCTAGCATGCTTAGCAACATGAGGGAACATTTCATCTCCGGACAGGTTTGAGAGAGAGGGTGCAAAATGGCGTCCCAAATCTTCTAACTTAGGCCTAATAACAGATTTTAATCTGTCCATTCTTTCATCAAGTCCATCTATTTTAAAGACATCGAAATCATCATTCGTAAAACCAGAAAAAGACATAAGCTAACCTCCTATATGCTTTGTCAAATATTGTAGCATAACCTCGAACAATCGAAAAATTTTAAGCTCTAAAGACGAGACTAAATAAAGTTTTAGGTTATCGCACAAATTAGTTGCAACTGAGAATTGTCCTTCATATGATAATAGTAAAAATAATCAGAAAATTAAACACTTTTGGAAGGGGTGTACTGTCTAATGAAACAACTTATGAATACAGTTAAGAAGAAAAATGGTGATAGGGAAAGAACTGCGGTCTTAAGGCTGGAAATGGATTATGAGTTAGCAACTTTGTTTGATGCCATGTCAGAAAAAAATGAAGATCTTCAGAAAAAATCAAAACTAAAGCTTGAAAAAATCAGGCAGGAACTTCTTAGATTAAAAGCGCTTTAAGATTAATTGTGACTAAAGGAGAAAAGGCAGAAAAAATGCAAAAGAAAAGAAAGGATAATTAGAAACGGACTCCCAGAATATTATGAGGAGTTCGTTTATTATTTTGTTAATTGTTTTTACTGCAAATGATAACCCGCATCATAGGAGAGTATATAACTTGAAGAACATTGCTATTTAATTTAAGCTAGTTATATTTTAAGGATATACCAAGCGGAGGGTGGACCCATGACAAATTGGAGTGAAATTCATACATATGCCAAAGCCTTGATTAAAGAGGCTGGCGAGAATATTAAAAATTCTTTCAGCAAAACGTTGACCATCACCACCAAGTCAAATGCAAACGATTTAGTGACAGATATAGATCAGGAAACAGAACAATTCTTCATAAAAAAAATTAATGAAAAATATCCTGGCCATCGAATTCTTGGTGAAGAGGGTTTCGGTGATAAGCTGAGTGATATGGAAGGAATTATCTGGATTATTGACCCAATTGACGGAACAATGAATTTTGTCCATCAGCAAAGAAACTTTGCCATATCAGTAGGCATTTATGAAAATGGAAAAGGGAAAATTGGTTTAATTTACGATGTAGTCAATGATGAGTTATATCATTGCATGAAGGGGCAGGGTGTATTCATGAATGATTTGGAACTTCCGCCATTACAGGAAACGGATGTCTCAAAGGCAATAATCGGATTGAATGCTACATGGGTTACGGAAAATAGAAGAATTGATCCATCACTACTGGCTCCCCTCGTAAGAAATGCAAGAGGAACCCGATCCTATGGTTCAGCTGCAATTGAAATGGCATATATTGCATCCGGGAGGGTTGATGCATACATAACAATGCGTCTGGCTCCATGGGATTTCGCAGCAGGTGTGATTATGATTGAGGAACTGGGAGGAATTGCAACAACCGTTAAAGGTGATCCGCTGAACTATCTTGAAAATAACTCTGTTTTTGTCTCTAAGCCAGGGCTTCATCAGGAAATTATGAAAGAATATTTAAAAAATGGAAATTGGTAATTTATCAGGCAGCAGGTTCACAGATGAAGACTTTCCATTTTTTTTAGAGGTCATCAGGGATAGTGCTGCTTGGGAAGAAGAAGAAAAAAGCGGGCATAACCTAATGGATTATATGGCCAGGTATCAGGAATTGAATGGGGAGTGGAGAATTTGGAGACATGATGGAGAACGGATAGCCGTCACATTCCATGTAAATTCATCTCCTTCTAACCGGAAACCATGGCTCGGTACCATCCTGGTTAAGAACAGTATTCGAAGGAAAGGAATCGGTACTGAGATTATCGGGCAGTTGGCCGCAGAATTAAAGAAAAAAGGAGAAAAGTCCTTCTTTGCAGGTGTTCCTGAAAACCGGCAAAGTTGGATATATTTTTTAGCTGATGCCGGTTTTGAGCAATTCAAAATGGAGGCTTCCCCTGATGGAAAAGACTTTTTAATAATGGTCTGTCCATTAATTTGAAAAAGCTGCAGCGTAGAGCTGCAGCTTTTATGCCGTTTCTATAATAAACCGTCTTCCCTCATTTTCTTCTTTGTTTTAAAACCGTATCCCATTACAAAAATTAAAGCAATGATGGCAATGATCATGCCTATAATGCTTCTTTCAGCTACTGCAACGCCTATGCCCATCATGCATAGAGCTGCCCCAATCGCAAAGGCTAATAAAGGCCACTTGATTTTGTTCATAAATTTTTTTACACTCCCAAGCGGATTATTTTAAGTAAATACTGGCGAAAAATAGGTAAAGAGAATAAAAATAAACAGCGTACATCAGAAATAAATCCTTTTCTACATTATTTTACACAAAAAGCTTTTAGGTTTCTATAGTAATTGTGATATAATGTATCAGTTGTGAAAAATGTTGAAAAGTGATTCAGTTTTTATAAATAGGAGGAAATCTTTTGAAATTAAGAGAAGATATTCGAAATATTGCAATTATAGCCCACGTTGACCATGGTAAAACAACATTGGTTGACGAGCTTTTAAAACAGTCCGGGACTTTCCGTTCAAATGAGCACGTGGAAGAGCGCGCGATGGACTCAAATGATCTGGAAAGAGAACGCGGTATTACGATCTTAGCTAAAAACACTGCAGTTAAATATAAAGATACAAGGATTAATATTCTGGATACGCCTGGACACGCAGATTTTGGCGGTGAAGTAGAACGTATCATGAAAATGGTTGATGGTGTTTTATTAGTAGTTGATGCATATGAAGGGTGTATGCCCCAAACTCGTTTCGTACTCAAAAAGGCTCTGGAGCAAAAATTAACACCAATCGTAGTAGTAAATAAAATTGATAAGGAATCAGCCCGCCCAACAGAAGTTGTTGATGAGGTAATCGATTTATTTATCGAACTTGGTGCAGACGAGGACCAGCTTGAATTTCCGGTCATATATGCGTCAGCTATTGCTGGAACTGCAAGTACAACTCCTGATAAACAGGATGATGATATGCATTCGGTTTATGAAGCAATTATTGACCATATACCGGCACCTATTGATAATCGTGAAGAGCCGCTCCAATTCCAGATTGCCCTTTTAGATTACAATGATTATGTGGGAAGAATCGGAATTGGCCGTGTATTCCGGGGAACAATTAAGGTCGGCCAGCAAGTTGCACTCATGAAGCTTGATGGATCTGTAAAACAGTTCCGGGTAACGAAAATTTTTGGTTTCTTCGGCCTGAAGCGCGAGGAAATTCAAGAAGCTTATCCTGGAGATCTAATTGCTGTTTCTGGGATGGAAGATATAAACGTCGGGGAAACAGTCTGCCCTGTCGAGCATCAGGAAGCACTACCTGTTCTAAGAATAGATGAGCCAACATTGCAAATGACTTTCGTTGTAAATAACAGTCCGTTCGCAGGGAGAGAAGGCAAGTATATTACAGCCAGAAAAGTTGAAGAAAGATTGCGTGCCCAGCTTGAGACAGATGTGAGTCTTCGTGTCGAAAATACAGATTCACCTGACGCTTGGGTTGTATCTGGACGTGGAGAACTTCATTTATCAATCCTTATAGAAAATATGCGCCGTGAAGGTTTTGAATTGCAGGTTTCCAAGCCTGAAGTAATTATTAGAGAAATTGATGGTGTTCGCTGTGAACCGGTAGAACGTGTTCAAATTGATGTGCCAGAGGATAATACCGGCTCAATCATTGAATCAATGGGTACACGTAAAGGTGAAATGCTTGATATGGTCAATAACGGAAATGGCCAAGTGCGATTAACATTCAACGTCCCAGCACGCGGACTAATTGGCTACTCCACAGAATTTATGACGCTTACTCGCGGATATGGTATTATCAATCACACATTTGACAGCTACCAGCCTGAAATTAAAGGACAAATCGGAGGCAGAACCAAAGGTGTACTTGTATCCATGGAAAGCGGAAAGTCATCCACATATGGTATTATGCAAGTAGAGGATAGAGGTACCATTTTCGTTGAACCAGGTACTGAAATCTATGAAGGAATGATTGTTGGAGAGCATACTCGCGAAAATGACCTTACTGTCAACATCACTAAAGTGAAACATGCAACCAACATCCGTTCTGCTAATAAGGATCAAACGAATGTAATTAAAAAGCCGCGTATTTTGACACTTGAAGAAGCGTTGGAATATTTGAATGATGATGAGCTACTTGAAGTAACACCTGAGTCAATCAGACTTCGCAAGAAAATTCTTGACAAAAATGAACGTGAAAGAATGGCCAAGAAGAAGAAATACGCTGAAACGAACTAAGGCTAAGAAGGGAGAGGAGAGAAGGATATGGATGTTTCACAGCGCCTGTCTTTTTTCGCTGCTTTGTTCAAAGTCGATGAGAATCCCACAACCGGAATGTGGCTTCTTTATATAACAATTGTTCTATTATCTATCCTGGTTTTTAAATTGGGATTTGCCAAGAAACTTCCTATTATAAAATCAGCTGTGATATACACCTTCTTAATTTTGGGATGCACTATGCTGACATTTCTTGGGGTATTCCTTCCTGTAGCAGAAGGACTTGTTGTGGCTGCGTTAATCTTGATTGTCTATAAAATCCGCCTTCACCAGGAAAAGAAGGAACAGGCAAAGGCGGAATAACAGGGAGAGGCTGAGATGAAATCTTTGCAGGATTCACTGTATAACTGGTTAACGATAAAAATTGTCTGTGATGAACGTCCGGATGATACAGCAGCAGCAGACACGGAAAAAATGTTTTTTGACATTCTTTCAGAAGAGCATAGGATTTCTGATATCGAAGTTGAGAAAGATGATTTAATGTACTTTGTGCATTATTCTAAGGATAGAGAACGGAAAAAGAGCCGTTTTCCCCGTGAATTAATAGAAGTGATGCTTAATCAGATTCAAAATGAACCTGAAAAGTATGTGAATTATCCAGAGGATTAAGAAAAGCCGTCCCTATATGTTCTTAGGGACGGCTTTTTTATAGTTTAGGAATTTCAAAAATATACCGATGTAAATAACTTTGATGAAAAATTATCTGCATCCAGCTCTAGCGCCTGCCCCTTGTGTAATAAGAAAAATCACTCCAGAAATCAGGACAAGGAATACTTCAGCAGCGATACATTGCCCGCCCAAAGTAAGCTTTGGGAGGCTTTCTGTGTAATTCGTCTTAAGCCTGTCAGGGGATCAAGGAGCTTCCGCTTTTGTTGCTTCGTGATCGGTGTTGCCCGATTTACCATTCTTCCTCCTGGACTTTGCTTCGGTAGAGGTTAAAGTTTCCGGTTTCTGCTCTTTCTTGAGTTTTTTCGGTAATTCTTGTTTCACATGGTTTGCACATATATGTGTGAATAGGGCGGTTTCGAAGCCGTTTAGCCTGTAAGGACTCGTTTTCAATTGATTCGATTTTATCACAAAGTACACATTTAACTCGCATAGGACACCTCATATTGTTTTAGCTGTTGTTAATACCATTATAGTATAAGTTAAGGATTGATTCGAATGCTTTAACGGCAAATTAAAATTTTTACGGTTTGGCCGTATCGGGTTTATTGTGTTAGTTCATATTAGTATTAAAGTGCAAAGGCTTCAAACAGACTTGAGGAAAAGGATGTTATTGGTTGAAAGAAAAGCGTTATCATACTATGATGAAGTTAATAAAGGAGGGAAAAGAATGGCAAATCAGGTAGAACCGAAATTAATTAAACCATTATATGACGAACTGCAAAAGGAACGATTTGTTACACTTGCCACTGTTGATTTTGAAACCGGCGGTCCTAATGTCAATGCGATATCATGGGTATTGGCAAAAAATGAGGAAACATTGTATTTTGCAGTCGATAACCGTTCCAGGATTGTTCAAAACATAAATAGCAATAACATGGTTGTTCTGAATATTATTGCAAATGAATCTACATATTCCATCGCTGGTGAAGCTTCTGTTAAGGCAGAAAAGATGGAAGGAGTACCTCTTAAGCTTGCACTTATGGAGATCACTGTGAAAGAAGTCCGTGATGTTATGTTTTACGGGTCTAAAATCACAGTAGAGCCGCAATATGACAAAACATATGATAAAGACGCAGCAGCCCGTTTGGATAAACAGGTTATGGAAGCGATGAAAAAAGCTTAGTTCCCTTTGGGAACTAAGCTTTTTTTGGGGGCTAAAAAAGCGGCAGGCACCTAGCCGTTTATCTAAAACAGCAGATGCCTGTCACCCTTTTATTTATGATAATTCGATTGTTCTTCCTGTTTTTGTTCGAGCTGTTTTTCCTGATTGTTGTCGAGCTTTTTCTTTGGATCTTCGGTTGCGTTTTTCTCATTTTTCTTTTTTGGATCAACTAAATCGGCAGGAACTTCAGGCATAAGCCGTCCCGCGATATCTGCCAGTTCATTCATGATTCCTTGCAAGGGCTCACCGTTTTGGATGTCTTCAGCTATTTCCCGAAGCCTTGCGTTAATATCCGGATCAGCCACTACAATTGCTCTTGCACCATGAGGATCATTTTTGAGGCTTTCGGCAACTGAATACTTAATTGTTCCAACCTCAGAACGGTCGAGGTTTTTGTTCACATCTACTCCGACAATAGCAAAACGTCCAAGAACAACAGCAGTCGCATCATTCACATTAGGGACTCGGGTAGCCAAATTGACAAGATGCCTGGAAACTTGCTGTCCAGTTTCCCTGTCAACTTCCTGTATTGTACTATTTTTAACATTTATAGTGTTAGTATTTTGCTGTTCCTGATGGTCCTGCGCCTGATTGCCGTTCATACCGCACCCTGATAATAGCAATCCTGCCATGCATATCAGCAGCCATCTATTCATATTTGACACCTCCGGGCGATCAAAATTTCCCTGAAATTGAAAATGGTCACTTGACTTTTCAGGTTCAGGAATAATGAGATTCTTTAATGTTATTGTGCAAAATTTCTTCTATCTTTATTCGGCATTACATATATTTTTACCAAGATAGATTTGTCCACTTCGTAAGAAAGCTTTATTCCTGATTAATCAACATCTTAAAAGGAATGAATAATATAAAACAACAGGAGAATAATCCATCAAGATTGAAGGTGATTCTTTCATAAAGCTGCATCCGCAAGCAGGGGACCTCGCTTTTGTAATTTGCTTAATAAAGACACAAGAGGAGCAGGAGGCATCATATTGAGTAAAATTTACGTATTAGATACCAATGTCTTGTTGCAGGATCCTAATTCCATATTTTCATTTGAAGAAAATGAAGTAGTCATTCCAGCTGTAGTCCTGGAAGAAGTTGATTCTAAGAAAAGGTATATGGATGAAATTGGGAGGAACGCAAGACAAGTATCCCGGCTGATTGACAGCATGAGGGAGACGGGTAAGCTGCATGAGAAAATACCTCTTGAAAATGGCGGAAGCCTGCGAATAGAGTTAAATCATAGGTCGTTTCATGAACTTCAAGAGATCTTTGTAGAAAAAACAAATGATAATCGGATTTTGGCAGTTGCAAAAAACTTATCACTTGAGGAAGAGACAAAAGAAAATGGACGAACGGTTATTCTTGTAAGCAAAGATGCCCTTGTCCGAGTTAAAGCAGATGCTATCGGGCTAATTTCAGAAGACTTCTTAAGTGACCGTGTGGTTGAAAATGATCATTTATATCCTGGATTTCTGGAAGTCTATATCGGTCTCGATATTATGAACCGCTTTTATGAAAAAGGAGAACTGCCGCTATCAGAAATAGCGAACCATCCTTTATACCCTAATCAGTTTCTGGTGATGAAGGATGCGCTGGGTTCATCTTCGTCTGCGCTTGGTATTGTGGACAAAAGTGGAAAAATGGTGAAAAAGCTTATTTTTGACCATGATCATATTTGGGGGATCAAGCCAAGGAACGTCCAGCAGACAATGGCTCTCGAGCTCTTGCTTAGAGATGATCTGCCGCTTGTTACGCTTATCGGAAAGGCAGGAACCGGGAAAACTCTTATGGCGCTGGCATCCGGATTAATGCAGACAGAGGATTATGGCCAATACAAAAAATTGCTGGTGGCTCGCCCCATTGTGCCGGTAGGAAAAGATTTGGGATTCCTTCCCGGAGAAAAAGAGGAAAAGTTAAGGCCGTGGATGCAGCCGATTTATGATAATTTGGAGTACCTGTTTAATGTCAAAAAGCCAGGTGAATTGGATGCAATATTGGCTGGTATGGGCTCTATTGAGGTGGAAGCTCTGACATACATTAGGGGCAGAAGCATACCAGATCAATTTATTATTATTGATGAAGCGCAGAATCTGACAAAACATGAGGTAAAAACCATTTTAACCAGGGTGGGGGAAGGAAGTAAAATTGTCCTGATGGGAGACCCAGAGCAAATAGATCATCCCTACTTGGATGCTTATAACAACGGGCTCACTTATGTGGTGGAGAGATTTAAAGATCAGGTTATCTCAGGCCATGTCAAACTTGTTAAAGGTGAGAGATCTGGCCTTGCCCAGCTTGCTGCTGACCTATTATAGCCTGCCTAAAAGTGGCCCTGGAATATGCGGTTTATATGACGGGGAAGGTTCATGCCCGTTTGACTCCCAAAAGAAAAGCGCAAGTGCCTTGCCCACCCCCGACAAGCACAAGACGAGCCTCCCGGAAAGGTGTCGTTTGCCTTTTTGGGAGGGATTGCCCGAAATGTGGAGGCGACTGCCCTTTCAAGGAACGCAGACTAATAGCGCCACGTCCTGAGACAATGTCTGCATGACCCGCATCCTGCGGTGCCTTAGGCATAAGATGGTTCATGTTAGACGTTCTTCCTTCTGAAAGGAAACGGCTTATGACCCCGAGCCCCTGGGAGCCGCAACAAGACATGTGTGAGCTCGATGGGGGAGGCGCTGGAGCTAGTAATTTTCGACGTTCAAATATTTAATACATTAAATAAAAAAGGGCGATTCACAATCGCCCTCTCCGGTCATTCAACTCTAAATGCCTTCACACTTTTTATGGGTGAATTTTGATTGCTTCCATCCCCATAATAGACATGAACAGGGCCATCTTCTTTTAAAGGTTTTCCATCCTTTGAGAACCCCAATATCAATTCCTCGGCTTGAGATAAGGCTAATCGGGCTTCCCCATCTTCACTTTCAATGATAACAGTTTCAGCATTCTCCTTCGGTTCTGCATTCCTAAGAAATGGTTTAAAAGGTATACCGAATGTGCCTGTCAGAACTTTTTCTTTTTCAAATTTCTTTTCTGTTTTAAGTGTTGGAGGAAATACTGCACCTTCCATAATTTCTCTATCCCAGTGCTTTGAGACTGCTTTGGTATACTCCTCAAGTTCATTTTTCCTGATATCATCTTGAATAAAGTATGTTGTTAAATCGAGTCTTCGATCATCGAATATCCAGACTCCTGGATCTAAGGTGATTTGGTATTTAACGTTTCCTTTAAAGGTAATTATATTCTCCATATTAGACCTCCTGGCAGCTCCATGTTGTGCATTAAGTATGTAAATTTAAGTATACAGGTTTTTAAGCGGCTTGTCAGTCGCTCAATTGGTTCGGCGGTTTAATGAACAGGACCAATCCTGAAGTGTACTGATGACAGGCCATATTAGTGGTGTTCTGCAGAGAATCAAGAATCATTTCTCTTTGGAATCCCTTATTATCCTTGCTTTTTTCCAAGCTTAAGTATAAAATTTATAGATAGGATGATCGCTCGGAAATGGAGGGATTGAAAGTTGGCTTCTGACATGATTATTGATCACAAAGAAAAAGCAAATGCTCTATTAAAGGCAGATGCTGCTAAAATATTAAAATTAATTAAGGTGCAAATGGATAACCTGACTATGCCTCAATGTCCTCTATATGAGGAGGTTCTTGATACCCAGATGTTTGGCTTATCCAGAGAAATAGATTTTGCTGTCCGTCTTGGATTAATTGAAGAGGCTGAAGGCAAGGCTATTTTAGATGAATTGGAAAGGGAGCTATCCATGCTCCACGAAGCCTCAGTAAAAAAATAAAAAAAAACTCAAACATCTGTTAAAGATTGTTTGAGTTTTTTTATAACTGGATGAACTTTTAAAAGAAAAGAAATAGTATATCCAAAAGAAAAGAAATGTTAAAATTGTATAACTTAATTTAAAATTAGTATGACATAATTATAGAATTTTTTTCATTGCTGTGTTACATTTAAATTAACTTTTCTTTTCTTCGAAGCAGGATATTCAATACTATAGTAGAATAAGTAATAAACTTAGAAGATAAGGGAAGAGGGCTGGATGTTAAAAAAAATATTAAAATCATATGATTATACCCTGATTATTGCAGTAGCCCTGTTATCTGTTTTTGGACTCATTATGGTTTTCAGTGCAAGCATGGTAACAGCTGTGCAGATCTATGATCAGGAAAGCGACTTTTTTTATAATAAACAAAAAATGCATTTAATTATCTCAGCAATTGTTTTTATTATTGTCGCTCTATTTCCTTACAAAGCTATGCAAAGTAATAAATTTCTTGTTCCAATGGTGTTCATTTCGTTATTCGGCCTGATTGCTCTATTTATTTTTGGTAAAGTAGCCGGCGGTGCGATGAGCTGGTTTGAAATCGGTAGCAGAAGCCTTCAGCCTGCAGAATTTGTCAAGCTTTCAGTCATCATATATTTAGCAGCTGTCTATGCCAAAAAGCAGCCCTATATTAATGAGTTTAATAAAGGGGTTCTTCCCCCGCTTGCTTATCTGATTCTAGCCGCTTTGCTTGTTGCAGTTCAGCCTGACTTTGGTTCTGCGATGATTATTTTTCTGGTAGCAGCTGCCGTCATTTTTACTTCAGGCATGAATTTCAAAAACATATTTAGGCTAGGACTATTTGGAGTACTATTAGCTGCGCCTTTTATCCTCTTGTTAAAAGATAAGATTTTCGCACCTTATCGAATGGGCAGGGTCGAAGCATTTAGAGATCCTTTTGGTTCAGAATTCGGGTATCAGCTTTCGAATTCCTATATTGCCCTTGGTGCAGGCGGATTAAAAGGCCTGGGACTTGGTGAAAGTATACAAAAGCTTGGCTATCTTCCTGAGGCGCATACAGACTTCATTATGGCTGTAATTGCTGAAGAGCTTGGGGCATTTGGAGTAGGTTTTGTGATTTTGCTTCTCGGGTATATTGTCCTGAGAGGAATCTTTATCAGTTTAAAGTGTAAAGATGCTTTTGGCAGCTTATTGGCTATAGGCATATCCGCTATGATAGGTATTCAGGCATTCATTAATCTTGCAGGGATTTCCGGTGTTATGCCGCTGACAGGTGTTACACTTCCTTTTATCAGCTATGGAGGTTCATCTCTGCTTCAGCTTTCGATTGCAATGGGGATTTTAGTCAATGTATCTATGTTTGTAAATTATGAACAAAAATACAAAAATAAAAATGAACAGACAAATCCGGAACCTATGGAACTGGATTCCGAAAAAACATTTTCCATTCGTAAATAGGCACAGAAAACGTGCTTTATTTATACATCAATCAGCGAAGCTGATTACATAATTGCTTCCATCAGGGAGCAGCCAATTCAAAGTTACTAAGGCCGGCCAGCGGGAAACCCACCCGGCCTCAACTTGAATTTGGCAGAATATTGCCAAAAAATACATAAAGATGGGGTGTTTTGTTTGAACCGAAGAATTAACAAGGTATTAGTAGCCAATAGAGGAGAAATTGCCATTCGGGTTTTCCGTGCCTGCACAGAGCTGGATATCCGCACGGTAGCCATCTATTCCAAAGAGGACTCCGGATCCTATCATCGCTATAAAGCGGATGAAGCTTATCTGGTAGGGAAGGGTAAAAAACCGATTGATGCCTATCTGGATATTGAAGGAATCATTGATATTGCGAAAAGCAGTGATGTTGATGCCATTCATCCAGGATACGGATTTCTATCTGAAAATATAGAATTCGCAAAACGCTGCGAGGAAGAGGGCATCATATTTATCGGTCCTACTTCTAAGCATCTGGACATGTTTGGAGATAAAGTTAAAGCAAGAACGCAGGCACAGCTTGCTGAAATTCCGGTTATTCCTGGCAGTGATGGCCCTGCAGAAAGCCTGGATGAAGTGATTAGCTTTGGCAAAAATCACGGGTTCCCGATAATCATTAAAGCTTCACTTGGCGGCGGCGGAAGAGGCATGCGCATCGTAAGGAGCCTGGAAGAAGTTAAGGAATCATATGAGCGTGCAAAGTCGGAAGCTAAAGCAGCTTTTGGCAATGATGAAGTTTATGTTGAAAGATTCATAGAAAGGCCAAAACATATAGAGGTTCAAATCATTGGTGACAATGAAGGGAATATTGTCCACCTGTATGAAAGAGATTGTTCAGTCCAGAGGCGTCACCAGAAGGTTGTAGAAGTAGCACCTTGCGTATCTCTTTCGGAAAAATTAAGAGATGATATATGCCAGGCTGCTGTTAATCTTATGAAGAATGTAGATTATATTAATGCAGGAACTGTGGAATTTCTGGTATCAGGTGAACAGTTTTATTTCATTGAAGTAAATCCGCGTGTTCAAGTTGAGCATACGATCACCGAAATGGTAACAGGAGTTGATATTGTACAAACACAGATTTTAGTGGCTGAAGGCTACTCCCTGCACAGTAAAGAAGTGGGTGTTCCTGAACAGGAAAATATTAACATTCATGGATTTGCCATTCAATCACGTGTTACAACAGAAGATCCTTTAAATAATTTCATGCCTGATACTGGCCGGTTAATGGCTTATAGATCAGGCGGCGGTTTCGGCGTCCGGCTTGATGCGGGGAACGGTTTCCAGGGAGCGGTGATCACACCTTATTATGATTCACTGCTGGTTAAACTCTCAACGCATGCCATGACTTTCCAGCAGGCAGCATCAAAAATGGTGCGGAACCTGCAGGAATTCCGAATCAGGGGCATTAAAACAAATATTCCGTTCCTTGAGAATGTAGTAAAACACGAGAAATTCTTAAGAGGGGAATATGATACATCATTTATTGATGAAACACCTGAACTATTCCTGTTCCCTAAAAGGAAAGACCGCGGAACGAAGATGCTGAATTATATCGGAAATGTAACTGTTAATGGATTCCCGGGAATTGAAAAGAAAAAACGTCCGGTATTTGATGAGCCGCGGGTGCCAAAATTAAAATACAGCACAGATTATCAGGACGGCACAAAACAAATTTTAGACAATCACGGTCCTGAAGGGCTTGTTAAATGGATTAAAGAGCAAAAAGAAGTTTTAATTACTGATACGACCTTCCGTGACGCCCATCAATCATTGCTGGCGACAAGAGTAAGGACAAATGACTTGAAGCATATCGCAGAACCGACAGCAAAATTGCTTCCTGATATGTTTTCCTTTGAAATGTGGGGCGGTGCAACTTTTGATGTCGCGTATAGATTCCTGAAAGAAGATCCCTGGGAAAGGCTGCTGGCATTGCGCGAAAAAATGCCAAATGTTTTATTCCAGATGCTTCTTCGTGCATCAAATGCAGTGGGATATAAAAACTATCCTGATAATGTAATAAGAGAGTTTGTTGAAAAATCAGCCTACGCTGGCATTGATGTCTTCCGGATTTTCGATAGTCTTAACTGGGTTAAAGGGATGGAAGTCGCAATTGACGCTGTCCGACAGACAGGGAAAATTGCAGAAGCCTCCATGTGCTATACAGGTGATATTTTGGATCCTGCCAGAACAAAGTACAATCTTAAATATTATAAAGACCTGGCAAAAGAGTTAGAGAATCAGGGAGCCCATATACTGGCAATCAAAGATATGGCTGGTTTATTGAAGCCGCATTCAGCCTACACCCTTATATCTGAATTGAAAGAGACTGTTGACATTCCAATTCACCTTCATACTCATGATACGAGTGGAAATGGAATTTTCACATATGCAAAAGCTATTGAAGCTGGAGTGGATATTGTGGATACTGCCCTAAGCACAATGGCAGGCTTAACATCACAGCCAAGTGCTAATTCTTTATATTACGCTCTGCAGGGGAATGACAGACAGCCAAAAATTGATATCCAGGCGCTTGAGCAGCTATCTTACTATTGGGAAGATGTGCGCAAATACTACCTGGACTTCGAAAGCGGCATGAAGGCCCCTCATTCAGAAGTCTATCAGCATGAGATGCCAGGCGGACAATACAGTAATCTTCAGCAGCAGGCTAAAGCTGTTGGCCTTGGAGATAAGTGGGATGAAGTTAAGGACATGTATTCCCGTGTGAATCAAATGTTTGGTGATATCGTTAAAGTTACGCCTTCTTCCAAGGTAGTTGGTGATATGGCATTATTTATGGTCCAGAATCAGCTGACAGAGCAGGATGTTTTGAATAAAGGCAAATCTCTGGATTTTCCAGACTCAGTTGTAGAATTGTTTGAAGGCTATTTAGGACAGCCATATGGAGGATTCCCGGCAGAACTGCAAAAGGTCATATTGAAAGACAGAGAGCCTATCACTGTCCGACCGGGAGAGCTTCTTGAAGATGTGGATTTCGATGCTTTAAAAGAAAAACTCTTTAAAGAACTGGGCAGGCAGGTTACAAGCTTTGATGCGATTGCCTATGCACTGTATCCAAAAGTATTTATGGACTATATTAAGACCTGTGAACAATTTGGTGATATTTCTGTTCTTGACACCCCAACATTTTTATATGGTTTAAGATTGGGTGAGGAAGTTGAAATTGAAATTGAAACAGGTAAAACATTAATAGTAAAATTGGTTTCAATTGGTCAGCCTCAAGCTGATGGCACAAGAATTGTGTATTTTGAGCTAAATGGCCAGCCTCGTGAAGTAAGCATAAAAGATGAAAGCATTAAAGCGACTGTAGCCTCCAAGGCAAAAGCTGATCCGCATAATGAAAGTCATATTGCTGCCAGCATGCCGGGAACTGTAATCAAGGTGCTTGTAGAAAAAGGTGAAAAAGTCGAAAAGGGCGATCACTTAATGATTACAGAAGCTATGAAAATGGAAACAACTGTACAGGCGCCATATTCTGGAACAGTTAAAGATATCCACGTCTTGAACGGTGAAGCAATTCAAACAGGAGACTTATTGATAGAGCTGTCAAAATAAGGTAAAACTAACAATCAGTGAGGACTTTATCCCCACTGATTGTCAGTTTAGGAGGCCCACAGGACAAGGAAGGCTTCGTCAGTATGTTTCTTCGCACGACCAAAAGTGAGAGCTTTTGGGAGGAGTGGGCCACAAAGACGTTGGCACAGTACGCGGCGTCTTAGTCTTTGTTCTTCTTTTTGGGCCCATTTATCCTCCTTGATTCCACTGTGTCATGAAGTGGGAGCCATATTGCCTGTTAGATTCGATAAATATAGCAAAAGAGCTTCGGCAGTTTGCCGAAGCTCTTTTGTTTAAAGTAATTATGGAATGGAAGTAATGGTCGGGATAGCAGATTCATCATTTTTCTCTTTTTCCCTAACAGCAGAAAAAGCAAGCTCATTCTTCCTGCTCCGTGAGGATAAAAGGATAAAATAGCTTAATACTCCAAATAAGCAGGAAATAAAGAAGGCGTGGGCAAGAGCTATATACAAGTTAAGTCGGGTTAAAACAACTAATGCACCAGCAGCAACCTGCAGCGTTACTAGGATAAATGAAATGATCCAGCCCCAATAAACAACTTTCTGTTCCTTGTAATGCTTAATTGCAAGGTAAGTAATGTAACCGATCCATATAAAAATTAATCCGGCAGCAGCTCGGTGGCCCATTTGCACCCATTCATACATATTTTCCGGTAGAGCGAAAGAACCGTTAAAGCAAAGCGGCCAGTCACGGCAGACTAGACTTGCATTAACATGGCGCACAAGGGCGCCAGTGTATACAACAGCATAGCTGTAAATAGAAACTCCAATGATATGTT
Source organism: Cytobacillus sp. BC1816 (assembly GCF_051353635.1). Classification (NCBI taxonomy): domain Bacteria; kingdom Bacillati; phylum Bacillota; class Bacilli; order Caryophanales; family Bacillaceae; genus Cytobacillus; species Cytobacillus sp. BC1816. The sequence goes on from NZ_CP195611.1 coordinate 1,687,575, forward strand.
TCCTCATTCTTTTATCAATAATGAGCTTCTCGGCCTCGAATTTCTTATCTACTTCAAAAATAAGTAAAGTCAAAAGCAGTACTGCAGCAAATGATATTAAAGAAATCCCGAAATGAAGGGCAAGTACAAAGTCAGATTGCCCCCATACTACTGCGGCCGCTCCGATTAAAGCCTGGAGGACAAGGAAGAAGAACGAAGTGAGTGATAAAAACTTTGTTTCTCTTATATGTCCTAATTTTCTCCACGTCCAAATCGATAATATCAGGACCATAAAACCAACTGAGCCTGAAACAAGTCTGTGCGCCAGTTCGATAATCAATTCAGGAGTAATGTCGCTAGGAACAAATTCGCCATTGCAAAGCGGCCAGGATTTCCCGCATCCCATTCCTGATTCAGTTTTAGTTACCAGGGCACCGCCGAGCAAAATTAAAAGCATGCCGATAGTAGTAAGAACGGCAAACCATTTTAAAGATCGTTGCAAAGCCTTTCACCTTCTTTAAATATTCTATGTCTATCATTGGGAAAACAATTGAATTACTAAGTATTTGTCCGTTTTCTATCTTATCAAAGATTCTATAAAAAGCCATATAATAATGTACGTCATTTTACTTTTTCGATAGTACAGGAATAAAGCTTTTTTTACAACAGTTATAAAATTTATAAAGTTAATTATAGTAAAAAAGGTTGAAACTTGTAATGGAGTTTGCTAGAAATATAAAGGGGGTATTAAATGGTTAACCCCTGTCGCGGAAAGTATCACAAAATACATAAAAGTGAGTATATTTTTTCTTCTTTAGTTTTCTAAAGCAGTTTTATTATCTCAAAAAAGCAACCATTCTTTAAGTGAATTTAATTTTTGACACAAATTAGTCATAAATTATTCTAAAAAAATTCACAAAAGAGTTTTAAAGTGTGATTTAATATACAGAGAAATGGTTTAGTTTCATTAGATAATAAACAGTTTGAATACATTATTAATGGTAGAAAACTATTAGGATTATTATTATCCATCCAGGGTTTACCCCTCGTTTTTTTATCGCGAACATAGCTTTGCAGGCATTTATGCTTTATAGTAGGTGTAGTGCAAAGATAGCTATTGTCTGCGATAAGAGATAAAGGAGGAAAAGATATGTCTAACTCACGGGCTTTGAGTGATGCTGCTATTGAGGACAGTGAGCGAAGCCTTCAAAAAGATATACCTGAGACTGCAGTTTGGAAGGATTTCCTTGCCCTTATCAAAATAGGCATTGTAAACTCCAATCTGATTACAACCTTCACCGGTCTTTGGCTTGCACTGCATTTTTCCGGAAAGGGATTTTTCAATAATCTTGATCTGGTTCTTTATACAGTCATAGGCTCCTCATTGATTATTGCAGGCTCCTGCAGCTTAAATAATTATATTGACCGCGACATTGATCCATTAATGGAAAGAACAAGAGGGAGGCCAACTGTTACCGGGAAAGTAAATGCGGGCAAGGTTGCACTTTTGAGCTTTCTCCTTATTGGCCTTGGTACGGCCTTTTTAATGTTTACAACAGCATCTGCAGTTGTAATAGGATTAATTGGCGTTTTCAGCTATGTTGTTTTATATACAATGTGGACGAAACGCAGATTTGTATCCAATACGATTGTAGGCAGCATTTCAGGTGCAGTTCCACCGCTGATTGGATGGGCAGCTGCCGATGGCAATCTCGACCCAATGGCTTGGGTGCTGTTCGCTATCGTTTTTATCTGGCAGCCTCCTCATTTTTATGCTTTAGCAATGAGAAGGGTGGAGGAATACCGGGCTGCGGGAGTTCCCATGCTTCCAGTTGTAAAAGGGTTTAAAACTACCAAAAGGCATATTTACATATGGGTTGCAGCATTATTGCCGCTGCCATTTCTTATGCCATCACTTGGATTGCCTTTTTTAATCCTTGCCACAGCTTTGAACATTGGATGGTTATTGACGGGATTATATGCAAGGAAATTTAACAATGATATAAAATGGGCTACATTAATGTTTGTATACTCCCTGCAATATCTGACCATCATGTTTGTAGCTATGGTGATCATCACACTTATCTAACTTAGTTAGGAAATTCTTTCTTTCGCTAGTACCGAGAGAGGATTTATCCATATTTTTTGATCAAACAATTCAAAAAATGAAATTTTTACGAAAGAGGGGTTTGATTAAGCTATGAAAAGGCTTGCAAAGTGGCGTCTTTTTTCTCTGTTTGCAATGATGGCGCTCATTCTTTCCGCTTGTTCCGGCAAACCGTATTTATCTACGCTGAATCCTGCCGGCGAAGTGGCGCAAACACAATTTGATTTGATGGTGTTAAGTACTGCAATAATGGTAGGAGTAATTGCGGTAGTAACAGTAATCTTCTTTATTGTTGTTTTTAAATTCCGCCGCAAGGACGACAGAATTCCAAAACAAGTTGAAGGAAGCCACAAACTGGAAATCATTTGGACTGTTATTCCTATTCTTTTGCTTCTAATTCTTGCTGTACCTACAGTTTCTGCTACCTTTAAGCTTGCAGATGTAAGCCCAATGGAAAAGAAGAATGAAGAAGGCAAAACAGATGCACTTGTTGTTAATGTGCGTGCAAACTTATACTGGTGGGAGTTCGAATATCCAAACCAGGAAATTATCACTGGCCAGGAATTAGTTGTGCCAACTGATGAAAAAGTTTATTTCAATCTGATAGCTTCAGATGTTAAGCACTCCTTCTGGATCCCTGCTGTAGGCGGTAAGCTGGATACGAACACTGACAACGTGAACAAATTCTGGCTGAAATTTGATGGTGAAAAGGCTGCTGAGGCTGATAATTTCTTCTATGGAAAATGTGCTGAGCTTTGTGGCCCATCACACGCTCTAATGGATTTCAAAGTTAAAGCGGTTCCACGTGATCAATTCGATCAATGGGTAACTGCCATGCAGGACGTTAAAGAACCTAAAAAGGCAGAGACTGATTTGGCTCAAGCTGGTCAGGAAGTCTTCAACAACAGCTGTATCGGCTGTCATGCTGTAACACCAGCTAACACTGCTCCAGAAGCAGCTCGTCTAGCTCCTAACTTAACGAACTTCGGTGATCGTGATCGTATTGCTGGTATCCTTGACCATACTGAGGAAGATCTTAAGGATTGGTTAAGAGATCCAGAGACATTCAAGCCTGGAAATAAAATGACAGGTACGTATGGCGAATTGACTGAAGAACAGCTTGATGCCCTTACAGAATATTTAATGGGCTTGAAAGTTACCGAACAATAGGGGATTTTTGAAAAGGGAGGTAAAATTGTGAGTACCTTAGCACAAAAAAAAGGTTTCGGAGCGGTTTTATGGGATTACTTAACAACTGTTGACCATAAAAAAATCGCAATCCTTTATCTTATAGCTGGCGGATTTTTCTTCTTGCTTGGCGGATTGGAAGCCATGTTCATCCGTATTCAGCTTGCAGTACCAAATAATGACTTTGTAAGTGCCGGATTGTATAATGAGATATTAACAATGCACGGTACAACGATGATCTTCTTGGCGGCTATGCCACTAATTTTTGCTTTTATGAATGCAGTTATGCCACTGCAGATCGGTGCGCGTGACGTTGCGTTCCCATTCTTGAATTCTTTAGGATTCTGGCTGTTTTTCTTTGGCGGAGTTTTCTTGAACCTATCATGGTTCTTGGGCGGAGCTCCTGATGCCGGCTGGACTTCTTATGCTTCTTTATCAATTGCTTCTGAAGGGCATGGGATCGACTTCTATGCACTTGGGCTGCAAATATCAGGTGCTGGAACGTTAATCGGGGGTATTAACTTCCTTGTTACCATCATTAACATGCGTGCTCCTGGTATGACATACATGCGTATGCCAATGTTCACTTGGGCTACTTTTGTTACATCTGCATTGATTTTGTTTGCATTCCCTGCTTTAACAGTAGGATTATTCCTGTTAATTTTCGACCGTATGTTTGGATCTAACTTCTTTGATCCGGCAATGGGCGGTAATACAATTATCTGGGAGCACTTCTTCTGGATTTTTGGTCACCCTGAAGTTTATATCCTGGTATTGCCGGCTTTCGGTATTTTCTCAGAGATATTTGCGATTTTCTCAAGAAAGCGTCTTTTCGGATACTCTTCCATGGTATTCGCAACGGTCCTTATTGGATTCTTAGGATTCATGGTATGGGCTCACCATATGTTTACAACTGGTATGGGGCCGATCGCTAACGCAATTTTCGCTGTTGCCACTATGGCGATTGCAGTACCGACTGGTATTAAGATCTTTAACTGGCTATTTACAATGTGGGGCGGAAGCATAACGTTCACAACTCCGATGCTTTGGGCTGTTGCCTTTATTCCTTCATTCGTAGCCGGCGGTGTAACTGGTGTAATGCTTGCATCTGCTGCACAGGATTATCAGTACCATGACAGCTACTTTGTAGTTGCTCACTTCCATTATGTTATTGTCGGCGGTGTTGTGTTTGCATTATTTGCTGGCGCACATCTATACTGGCCAAAGATGTTCGGAACAATGCTAAACGAGTTCCTTGGAAAAATTACTTTCGTATTATTCTTTATTGGATTCCACTTAACATTCTTTATCCAGCATTTCCTCGGCCTTTGGGGAATGCCTCGCCGTATCTTCACTTTCCTTCCTGGACAGGGACTTGAAACGGCAAATATGGTTAGTACTGTCGGTGCCTTCTTCATGGCAGCTGCAGTAATCATTATGTTAATTAATATTGTTATAACAAGTGTTAAAAATGAAAAAGTTGGCAATGACCCTTGGGGAGATGGCCGTACTTTAGAATGGGCCATTCCATCACCGCCTCCATTTTACAATTTCAAGCAGCTTCCGCTTGTTCGCGGTCTTGATGCATACTGGCTTGAAAAAATGGAAGGAAAAAAAGGCATGTCACCTGCTGAGCCGCTTGGTGATATCCATATGCCAAACAACTCTTTCATTCCATTTGTAATTTCTTTAGGTCTATTTGTTGCTGCATTTGGTGCAATGTACCGAGCGGAGCATAGCTGGGGTATTCCAGTACTAATCTTTGGTATGCTTATTACTTTAGGTTCAATGTTTGTTCGCTCTGTTAAGGATGACCACGGATACCACATTCATAAAGAAGATTTGGAAGATAATAATGATAAGGGGGTTAAGGCATAATGGCTGCTGAACAAAAAATGACTTACGAAACATGGCCGGCGTCGCCTGAAAAACAAACCCTCGAAGCCAAGAACAAGTTCTTAGGTTTCTGGTTTTTCCTTGGGGGAGAGACGGTTCTATTCGCATCCCTCTTCGCAACATATCTTGCTTTAAAAGATAAAGTACCTAGCAGTGATATGGCTTTAGCAAAGGACTTGTTTGAAATTCCATTGGCATTTATTATGACGATGCTATTATTAACAAGTTCTTTAACAAGCGTGTACGCTATGTACCACATGAAAAACTTTAACTTTAAAAAGATGCAGCTATGGCTTGGAATTACTGTTTTGCTTGGGCTTGGATTCCTAGGTTTGGAAATTTACGAGTTCAATCACTATGTGCATGAATTCCATCATAGCTTCACAAGCAGCGCCTTTGGTTCAGCTTTCTATACATTAGTCGGCTTCCATGGAGGGCACGTTGCATTTGGTTTATTGTGGATCACTACTTTAATGATCCGAAACAGCAAAAGAGGATTGAACCTTTACAATGCTCCTAAGTTCTATGTTGCCAGCCTGTACTGGCACTTCATCGACGTTGTTTGGGTATTCATCTTCACTGTAGTATATTTAATGGGAATGGTGGGATAAACTGATGGCCAATCAACAACCAAACTCAGGTAACCCAAGAGTAGACATTGAATATAGACGCAAAAAAAGTGCAGAAGAGATGAAACATCAAGTTATCACGTTTGCACTTATGATCTTCCTGACAATTGTTGCGTTCGTTGCAGCAGGTTATGAAGGTTTCTCTGGATGGTTTATTGTTCCATTCATCCTGATTCTTGCTATCGTGCAAGTAATCTTTCAATTATATTATTTCATGCATATGAGTCACAAAGGTCATGAAGCACCTGCATTGTTCTTATATTCCGGAGCGTTAGTCGGATTTATAACAATCATTGCTTTCTTGACTGTTATTTGGTGGTAAGTATAAGAGAAAATCGGCTGATGGCCGATTTTCTTTTTATGTAACGCAGCTTTAGCAAATTAATAAGCATTTACTGATTTATTGAGATTGCAGGATGAAAAGAGTATAATGATACTTGTCAATATGGAAAGCAGAATATTCATGGCAGGATGCGTTTATGGCAGTTGAGCAATATTGAATGAGGTGAAAGCATGTCTTTAGAAATATTCGGTTTTCGTGCACTTTGGAGTCCGTATTTCTTTTTATTTGTACTATTGATTCTTGCAGGCTACTATATGATTACAATAAAGTACCGCGGAAAGTTCAAAAATAGCGAGCCTTTAACTAGAAGGCAGGGTGTATATTTTACTGTCGCGATGATCGTGTTATATGTAATTAAGGGCTCCCCTGTGGATTTGATGGGCCATTTAATGTTCTATGCCCATATGATTCAGATGGCTATCCTGTATTTAGTTGTTCCTCCTCTTGTAGTCATGGGGGTCCCTCAATGGTTATGGAGAGCAGTGATTAATCACAAAACTGTTAAACCGGTATTCCGTCTTTTTACAAAGCCATTAATAGCAATAATCCTGTTTAATGGAGTATTTTCCATTTATCACATTCCGGATGTTTTTGATGTAGTCAAAACGGATATGATGCTCCATACTGTGTATACATCTGCTTTGTTCCTGCTTGCAATCTTTATGTGGTGGCCGACGATTAATGAGCTCCCTGAAATGGAGTCACTTGACGGTCTGAAAAAGGTAGGATATGTTTTTGCCAATGGTGTTTTATTGACACCTGCGTGTGCATTGATTATATTTGCAGATACTCCAATGTACAACACATATTCTGATCCGAATGCCTGGGCGCAGGCCCTTCAGTTATGTGTCCCTTCTTCAACACTGGCAAGCCTGAACCTCAGCGGACCCGAAATGTTTAATTCAATGTCACTTATACACGACCAGCAGCTTGGCGGGGTAATTATGAAGATTATCCAGGAAATTGTCTATGGCATCATCCTCGCCCAAATTTTCTATGCATGGTACAAAAAAGAACAGGAAATTACGCCTTCAGAGGAAGAAACAATGCTAAATCCGCATTTAGTAAAATAATAGGAAACTCCAGTCAGCGGCTGGAGTTTTTTTAAAACTAATTTTGCCTTTTTCTCAACTTAGCAATTAAATCTATCACTTACTAATTGCTAAATATTGAACATTTAAGGAACTTTTATTAAAAGCCCTTACAGTTTGTTGAAAAAAACAGTGCACTCTACTAAAATTAACTTTGTAATAAAAATAACATACTGCTGAATTTCAAACCGATATTGGAGAGAGGAAGAATTTATGGAATACTCATTACCTATACTGCCTACCATCAGCACTACCTTTATTGTACTCAGTGCAATAACGGTTGCGATTGGGTGGGTCCAAATTAGCCAAAAGAAGCTTGAAGCTCATAAAAAAACAATGACCTTGGCTGCTGTGTTTGCTGTTATTTTCTTTATCATATATGCCAGCAGAACAGTATTTATAGGAAATACTGCTTTCGGGGGACCTGATGATATAAAAATTTATTATACAATTTTCTTAATTTTCCATATTACGCTTGCAACTGTAGGAGCAGTATTAGGAATTATCTCATTATATACAGGCTATAAAAATAAATTAGCATCACATAGAAAATTAGGCCCGGTTACTAGTGTGGTCTGGTTCTTTACTGGCATAACAGGTGTTGCAGTCTATTTGCTGCTGTATGTTTTCTATCACGGCGGAGAAACAACCTCTGTCATTAAGGCGATTTTGGGTACGTAACAGGCTAAAAATGCCGCTATCTTTTTTAGCGGTATTTTTTTTATGCTTAAAATTATATCCACTTCCCGTTTTAAAAGGACTTAATAAGTTTATGGCGAATATTTATAAGGATATTTAATTGGGAGTAAATTTTGTGTCTGTAAGGAAATTATCAGAGAATGAATATATAGAGGCCATGAAGCTTTCCATGTATGCTTTTCAGTACAATGTGCCTGAAGCTGACATTCCAGCCAGGAAGGACCGATTAAAAAAACATTCCATTTTTGGTATCTGGGAAGAGGAAAGCCTGGCTGCGAAGCTCCACATCATCCCCCTTAAAGTTCATATTAATGGACTTGAATGGAACATGGGAGGTGTTGCAGGTGTGGCAACATATCCTGAATTCAGGAGAAAAGGGTATGTAAGCAGCCTGATAAAGCACGCTTTAACCGAGATGGACAAAAAGGATCAGCTATTTTCATTTTTGCATCCTTTTAATATTTCTTTCTATCGGAAATACGGATGGGAAATATTCACCGAATATAAGAAAACACTTATTAACAAAATAGATTTACAAATGGCCGGAAAATCTTCAGGGACTATTAAACGATATACTAAGAATCAGCACACAAAAACCATAGAAAAGATTTATAAAAAATATATGCTGAGGTATTCAGGCGGGCTTGTCAGAGACGCATATTGGTGGGAGAACTTTGTTTATTCTGACAGCCAGATTGCGGTGTACTTTGACGAAGCAGGTGAAGGACAGGGCTATATTTTATTCAAAGTAAAAGACAATAAAATGGATATCGAAGAATTTGCGGCTTTAAATCAGGAAGCCAGAGTGAATTTATGGAATTTTATCTGTCAGCATGATTCGATGGTTGAGGAAGTAAAGATCATTACTTCAGTACACGATCCATTTCCTTATTACCTGAATCAGCCAAATTTAAAAATGGAGGTTTTCCCTTACTTTATGGGGAGAATCGTCAATGCTGATAAGTGTCTCAGCCAATATTCATTCAATGAAAATAGTGAAAATGTCTTTTTGCATATTGAGGATCACCATGCACCATGGAATAATGGAAGCTACTTAATTGAAGACGATGGTGTCAGGGTGTTTAAAGAGAAAGAAGGAAGCCAATGCATAAACCCTCCAGCACGAGGATTGCATATGTCTATCAATGCCCTTTCAGCGATTATAATTGGCTATAAGAGGCCAATGGAGCTATATGAATTAGGCGAAATTAAAGGACCAAGGAATGATGCTGAGATACTAGAAAGAAAAATTCCTGTTCAACAATCCTTTTTCTATGATTTTTTTTAAGAAAACACAGTTGAGATGTATGTAGGAAAGAAGAAGCGTCCTGGCGGACGCTTTTTTACTTGTATGCCAGGCATGGCAACTATCTAGGTGGTGAAAGTCTACTGTGGGGGTACGCATCAGCCAACCACTAAGGAAGCGCAAGGTACTTATCGTGAGATAAGGGCTGGAGGAAGCGCGGAATGAAACCTTGGCTCGACGTACAGAAATCTGATACTAAAGCTTTTTAAAGGGATAAGGCTCCAAGACAAGTCAAAGTCCAAAAGATGTGCGTAACTTTATAGAGTAAATCAGGAAAGATAGATGTCTTACCCTGGGAGGTCTTCCGGATTTACGCAAGTACAGTCGAAAAAAGTTAGTCGCAAGAAGTCAGCAGATGCCATAGTAGTGAAATTAATTCATGGAGGGCTGAACAAATTATAGTGTTTCAACATCACGATATGAAGAGACTCCCGTAGGGACTCCGCAAGGGGGAAACCTCAGTTCACTACTGAGCAATATTATGTTGAATGAACTAGATAAGGAACTAGAAAGAAAAGTGCTGCGATTCGTGAGATAAGCTGATGACGCTCTCATCTTTGTGAAGAGCGAGAAAGCAGCGACAGAGTGATGAAGACAATCGTGAGATTTATAGAAGGAAAATTAGGGTTGGTAATCAATGCAGAAAAGAGTAAAGTCTCTTGTCCAAAAGAGTTAAAATTTTTAGGATTTGGATACTACTATGATTTCAAAACTGAGAGATACCAAGTGAAACCTCACAAAAAATCAGTACAGAAATTTCAAAGAAAGCTACGACAACTTACAAAACGAAATGGAATCGTCTCTTTAGATTTCAGAATTCTTAAGCTTAAAACAAGTCATTTTCGGTTGGGTAAATTCATTTAGAATCGCAAATATGAGAAAAGTAATGGCCAAGATAGATGGGATGTTGCGTTCAAGAATAAGAGTAATCATCTGGAAGCAATGGAAGGTTCCAAGAAAACAAATCAAATCGTTAATTCAACTAGGAATATCCGAAGAAGAAGCGAAAGGATTAGCCTTCTGTCGAAAGGGTTGCCGGTACATTGGACTATCGAAAGTTGTCCAAAGAGCCATCTCAAACAACAGACTAAAGCAGAGGGTACTCCCCTCTGCTTTAGAACACTATCTAAAAGTACACACACTGTAATGTAAATTGAAGTGCCCTATACCGTGAACCGTACGTACGGTGTTGTGAGAGGGGCAAAAAAAATTTAATTTATTTTTCCTCTACTCGATTGGGTTGTTTTCGCAATTAACATAGTTTATTTTGCTGAGTTGATTGGAGAGGGAGACCCCGCAGACGAGCCGAGGAGCTCTGTTCCTCCCCGCGGAAAGCAAGTGCCTGCAGCGGAAATCAACGGACTAAATGCATAGCGCAAATAACAATCTAAGAGAATAGAGAGCTACTTTTTAACACAGTTTATATTTTGAATTTCATCTTAATAAGCCCTGCTTCTTTTGCAGAATTAAAGGCAATGACCAGTAATGGACCAATAATGAAGCCCAGTATTCCAATGAGTTTCAGGCCTAGATACATAGCTATTAGCGTAGCAAGCGGGGATAGCCCTATATGGGTGCCCATTACCTTTGGCTCTACTGTCCTGCGGATAATTAACAGGACGGCTGCAAGAATCGCCAATTGCGTTCCCATAGCTAAATCTCCTGTCAGCAGGTGGAACAATGCCCATGGGCCCAGAATGACAATCGAGCCAATAATAGGGATAAAATCAATAATCCAAATGATTATAGACATGATCAATGCCATTTCTGGATTGATGAATAATAATCCAATCAGGGAAACGATAAAGATAATTACACTTACAAGGAATTGAGCCTTGAAAAAGCCAAATCCGACATAAGATAGCCGTGAAGTCATAAACTTGACTTTATCTGCTGTTTTTTCTGTAAGGTGATTATATAAGCCTTTCCTTAATCGCGGAAGATCTATTAAAAACAAAAATAATGCAATCAAATATACGATGAAACTGACAAGATAATTCGGGATGTTTGTCAGAAGTGCTTTTAAGCTATCAATATTTACGTAAGCGACAAGGTCATTCTTCGTTTTATTCAAGAAGGATTGAATCTGGTTGCTTATTTCATCAACAAGGTCTCTAGGAAGGTCTTTGGCGGCATTGGAAAAGTCCGCTTCCGCCCTGAGCCATGCTTTTGTGATTTCATTAATGTACATAGGAGCATTTTCAACAAGTTTAATGGCTTCAGTTATCACTTTTGTCGTAATAAAATAGCCAGATAAGCCAATGAAGAGGACAAATCCAAGAAAAGTAATCAGCACAGATACTCTTCGGTTTATTTTAATTTTATTTTGCAGCAGTTTCACAACTGGCTCCAGGATTAATGCTGTAATAAATGCAACAATCAGCGGAACAGAAACAGGCAAAATGAAATAAAAAAGGACAGTTATAAGAATTACAGCAATCAATATTAATAAAAAACGTTTTGTAAATATCGCAGACAAAATAAGTCCCCTTCCCCAATTTAGTTAACCATCAAAAGATCGTAACACTTTGATTATAGTATGCATTAAATATTATAAAAACTGAAAATAATTGGTTTAAAACTGAGAGATTATTGCCCGATTTATAAAAAATCGTACAGAAAGAAGTGAAAGAAAGATGCATAATGATCATCTTGACTTCGAGACGATTCAGGCAGCCAGCGATATAATCTCCGCCATCGTAGAATCCAGCCTGCAGGAAAGAGAAAGCGTCTTTCCTCTTAATCATGAAAGATTCACATTCTTTAAGAAAATAAAAGACCCGATCTCCATCTCTTTTAAAAATACTGAAGTATATTTGAAGATTAAGCTTAACTTTATTAAGGGAAAAAATATTTTGGAGGAAACTCTCCAGATTCAGAAAGAAATCAAAGATGAAATTGTTCATTTAACCGGACTGGAAGTTAAAAGAGTTGACCTCTCAATTCAAAAAATTATTCCTGCAGGAAACAGTCTCCGGAACTTATGATTTTTGAAGGTCATACAGCTAATGTAAAAAGACGCATGATGTTCATGCGTCTTTCCCATGTAAAAAATACATTCATTAATCATAATGAAAAAGCAAAAATTACTCAGCGAATTGGTCAATCTCTGCATTGATCTCACTTAGAATTTTTTCGCATTGACTTACTAATGATTTAGGGAAACTTTCTCCTTCACCGTATTCTACCCCATGCGGATAATAATGTTTGCCAAGAAGGGGAGTCATAAGCTGAATATTTGCTCTATGTGCCCCTACATCTCCTTCAACAGCATATCCAAACACACGAAGGTAAAATACACCCTCTTTTAATTCGAACTTACGGTCATATGTAACTCTTTCATAATCCCATTGCCCTTCACGGACCAGTCCGTGTGAAAGCATTACTTCATCTAAGCGGGTTAAGTCTGCTTTTTTATTTTCCAGACCTGTGTTTTCAAATTTCATAATTGTCCCTCCTGAAAACAATCCATGGTTCAGATGAACGATCCATGCATAATTTTAACAAGTTTATCTCAAATTTAATAATAGTAGAAAAAAGCGTAACTTGCAACGGATTCATGCAAGAAAACATCGACCTCTGAAAGAACGTTAGTTGAAATGTCATAATTGAAGGACTGGCTGCCTTATCATTAGCAAATAGAAACTGGTGCTGCCAAACTGTGAAAGGGGAAGCGTCAATTGCAGAAATTCAAAACCATTATTATCTTCTTTTTTTTTATTTTTTTAACAGCAGATCCTGTAGGCGCTGCAACAGATTACAGGGTTGAGCAAAAGGATACACTTTGGGAAATAGCGCTAAGATTCCAGCAGGATTTACAAGAAATTATTAATAGCAACCCCCAGATAGAAAACCCTGATTTAATTTTCCCTGGTGAAATTATTACCATTCCTGGTCATGGAAGAGAATTTGCTATTCCCAAAATGGATGTGAATGAAAATGACCTTATGGAGCTCGCTAACCAAAAACGAAAAGAACTAAAGCTTCAACCATTATCTGTAGATTTGCATCTGAATGGTGCAGCCAAGAAAAAGTCTTTGGACATGATGAAATTAGAATATGTTTCACATAATTCTCCCACATATGGAAATCCTATTGAAATGTTAAGGAATCAGCGGATTTCTTTTCTGACCGTAAAGGAGAATATTGGAGCGGGCTATAAAACAGCTGATGAAATGTTTGCTGCCTGGATGAATTCCTCAGTCCACCGGGATAATATTCTAAACAAAAAGGCAACACATATTGGTGTTGGCTATATTCAAGGAGGCTTGCACGGTCACTATTGGACCATATTCATTGTTGAGAAAAATCAAGGAGGATGAAAAATGGAAATGATTCGTGATATTATGACCGACCAAGTTGAAAGCTGTTCTCTTCTGGACAATGTGTATGAAGTGGCAGTTAAGATGAAAGAATTAAACGTAGGGGCTGTCCCGATTGTGGATAGTGAAAAGTTAGTAGGAATGATTACAGACCGGGATATCGTTCTTCGCTGTGTGGCAGAAAAACACCCTGCTTCATCCAAAGTAGAAGATATTATGAGCAGCCATTTAGTAACCGTTACCAGGGATACAGAGGCTCGGGAAGCTGCTCGCTTGATGGCTGAACATCAAATTCGCAGGCTTCCTGTTGTGGAAGGTGACAAGCTTGTTGGAATAGTATCTCTCGGGGACTTTGCCGTCCGTCATTTAACAGATGACCAGGCTGGAGAAGCGCTTACTGATATTTCAAAACACGAAACTGAAGCACAGCATTAAGAGGACACCGTTAGGGTGTTCTTTTTTATTATCTGAAGTTCACGGACATTATTTCTAGACCAAACCAGCAATTTAAAGGAGACCCGCTATTTGTATATATAGATTATTTATATGGGGAATTCAGTGAAAAAAATAGATAAACAATACGCCTAATGGTATGATTAATAGTATATATTGCGAGAATTTAGTCCAGATTCCATTATGCAGAACACATTGCATGTTATACTTTTTACATACATTAAATACAATGAATGAGAGAAGGGAGGGACGGTTCTCTGAGGGCACTTTTTCGAATTTTAGTTTTAATTTCTATTTTTCTGGCAGTGGGCTTTTACATAGATATTGGGCGAGATGAGAAAGGTGAAATACTTGTCAATCCGGAAAATACACAGCCTGGTGCAATTAAGGATATAAAAAACAATGACGATAATTTATCTTCCAATACAGGGTTCCCTGAAAAAGGTTTGGTATCTTTTATAGGTAAATCCGCTTCGGAGCTTGAGAAAAGTTTCGGAGCACCGTCCAGAATAGATCCTTCTTTTTATGGCTACGATTGGTGGATATATAATAAAAGCAGTACTGAGTACATTCAGGCTGGGATAAGCAAAAATAAAGTGGTTAGTTTGTTTGCGACAGGTGAAGATGCAGACATGTATCCTTTCAAAATAGGGCAGCCCATTGGTGAATTATATGCATCCGTTTTTTTTGAAACAGATTTTAACCTTAAAGTAAAAGATAGCTCATATCGTTTCGAATTGTCCGAAGATGACCTCAATACAAGGCCGCTGGTGATGGTTGGAGAGTATTATGCACAGCTGAATATAGATAGATTTACAGGGACACTCTCCAGTGTGAGAGTAATGGATGCAGCCACCTTAATTAAGCTTCGCCCGTATGAAATGGTTTACCGTGGTGAATTATTGGAGCCCCCCCTGGCTTCTCCTGCCTTTGAGGAAGATGTAGAGAGAGCGAAAGAAAAGCAAATTTTTGACCTTACAAATGTAATAAGGGTCAGACATCATTTACAGCCGTTGAAATGGGATGATATGACTGCAGCTGCAGCTTTTGCCCATAGTAAAGATATGTATGTAAACAATGACTTTTCTCATACTTCTAAAACTTATGGCGATTTGTCGGATCGCCTTGAAGCTGGGGGAATCTCATATGAGGCTGCAGGGGAAAATATAGCAGCAAATTATACGGATGCCCCCGCTGTCGTTGAAGGATGGCTTAACAGCAAAGGCCACCGGGATAGTCTGCTGAACGAAGAGTTTACACATCTTGGAGTTGGAGTTTATAAAAAGCATTATACGCAAAATTTCATAAAAAAAGCTGATGGAGAAACCTGAAATTGAAAAAAAGCCTATGTATGGTCTTACCCCTGTCAAGTAGACAGCCTTAAAAAAGACTAAGCAGCCAGTGTGAGCCGGTATTCAACCGGAGCACACTGGTCTAGTTTTTTCTGGAATCTTTTATAGTTATAGAGGTACATGTATTCTTCAAGTATTTGAATTAATTCTTTCTTCTGTTTTAAACTGTGATCGATATACTTCTCTGTCTTTAGATGAGAGAAGAAAGACTCAATACAGGTATTATCGAGGCAGTTTCCTTTGCGAGAATGGCTGCCTTGAATGCCTATTTTTTTTAACTTTTTGTGGTATTGATTAGACGTGTAATTGAAGCCTTGATCTGAATGCAGGATCACACCATACTCGTTTCATTTTTGTGTTAATAGACCGATTGTATTAAGGACCAATTCTAAGTCATTACTCTTTGAATTATTCCAGGCTAAAACCTCATTGCAGTAAAAATCGTGTATAACGGAAAGTTAATATAATGAATCTCCAACTTGAATATACCTTCTGTCACGTATTTCTCATATGGTTCCAGAGCCTTAAAGTTACGGTTTAATAAGTTTGAATAAATAACGGAAGGCTTCCTTCCGAAAAAGAAGTTTCGCTTCTTCCTAATTTTCAGCTCGAATATTCATATCAGTCATTAATTGATATACCTTTCTTATGATTTATATCAAATCCTTCGTCTTTAAGGGCTATTTTTATGCGAGGGTAACATAAAAAGGTATGTATGATGAATCGCCATAATATGTGATTTTATTAGACATTCTTTGATCTGCCTGTCCTCTCTAAGAAAGGTCATTTTAAGCCACTTATAGTAACCTGATTTTGAGACTTGCGCAACCTCAACTACCAAGCGATAGGGTAAATACCACTTAGTTCTTTTGATGAGTTCTTCCTGTCTTCCCCATGAAAAATCCTCTCCAAGTTAAGTGTATCACCATTTTTTATGATGGTCTTTTTACACTGCTACTTAAAGGGGATTTTATCAGTATTAGGCTCTATTTCAGTTTTTGCAATTTGAATACGGCCAACGTGAAAAAAGTCATCCTTCCAATTTCCATATAGATGAACAGAATCGCCGATTTTTACAGAAGGAATTCTGGTATTTTCCATTAAAGGGGTGATTTTTTTTATATTGGAATGCTTGTTGCTCTTTGTTTGGATGGTCAGCTCAAGAACATGAACAAAGCGGCTGTAATTATAGCGCTGCCTGCTCTCGCTGATCTGGACGACTTCGCCGGACATTATGGCCTCTTCAGGGACAGTTTTTAAGCTTGCCCACTTCTCATAACCCTCACGCATTTCCTTTTTTGTCAGCCAAAAAAAATAAAGGCAAATAATTGGTATAACGATAGCGGTGACCATCTTCCCACCTGCTTTTAATTATTTACGTTCTTCTTTTCGATGATAAAAAAACTGCCTGTTGCCTGTGCAATTTTTCTTCCATCTGAACGGAGTACATCTGCAGATAATACCATGCTTTTTGTTCCCTTATGGTCAATCGTCGCTCTGCATGTCACGTATTCCCCTTTACCAACTGCAAGGTAATGAATGTTTAGCTGTGTAGTAACAGCCCCAAAGCCTTCTGGAAGAAGTGATGCTGCAAGTGTTCCCATGGCAGAGTCAATAATGGTTGCGGTTATTCCTCCATGGAGAATGCCGAGCGGATTATTTACTATCTGACTTAAAGGGACAGTCAGAATGCATTCATCTTCAGTTATTTGCCGTTCCATATGAAGAAGTCCGCCGATATAGGAGCTGTTTTGACCTGTCTGTCTTTTATGAAAACCTAAAAGCAGGGACTCTAAGGCGCTTAATTCTTCCTCAGTTGCATTCTTGGTGCACTGATCAAATAATTCCATAAGTTCTCTGTTCATTCTAATTCACCTTTCGATAACTTTCTGCATTCATATATTAACATTAATGGCAGAATTTTTGAATTTATTTTAATGACTGAATAGAGCAGGCATTTCATTCACCTTTTCCATTCCTATTCATATGGTATTATAGGCATTTGCATCAGAACGAGGTGATAGGGCATGACTAAAACGAAACTTCATCCCTCAGTCGAAAAGTTTAAAGAGTTTGTAAAACAGAATCCGCAAATCATCAAGGAAGTCAGGGCTGGAAATACAACTTGGCAGGAATTATATGAGGATTGGTATTTGCTTGGGGAAGAAGATTCAAGGTGGGATTCTTTTAAAGAAAACAAAGAAGAAGCACAAAAGCCAGAAGAGAAAAAAAGTGACTGGGTGGGCAGTATCATGGGTACTCTTAAGCAAATGGATGCGAATCAAATGCAGGGGTTCATCAGTAATCTCAGCCAGGCGCTTTCAGCAGTGCAGGGGGCTATTTCCCAATTCCAGGGAGGCGGCCAGAAACCATCAGGAGGCTCAAAATCAAGTGTATCTAAACCAAGCAGCCCTTTTACATTTAAAAAGGATTAAGGGGTTAAACAGATGAGAAAAGATATTGTCGAGTATCTAGAACAAAAAAAGGAACTAAAGCAATTTATCCGTGAGCAGCCTCATTGGTATAGAACACTGAGCAGAAATCCAAATGAAATTCAATCTCTTGAAGTGGCCGCACTGCATTATTACAAAAAAACGATTCCCCACCAAGTTGAAAAGTTTACTAATGGAGTGCAAATGGCTTCCATGATGATGAGTATGTTTCAGGCTATGAATTCTCAATCCAGTTAGGAAGCTTTCTCGTACCCGAGAGAGCTTTTTATTTGTTCTGTCTTGCTCCAAGGGCCTGTCATGTGGTCAGAGATGGGCATGGCGCTGTCACTTTAAGAATTACAGAGTAAAAATAAGCTGCTGGGCAAACACTATCTTTATCAGATGGTTACGGATGACATCATTAAGGAGTGTAAAATAATGAAAAGGCAAAAATGCATTTTTTTATTGCTGATTACTTTTGTACTTGCGGCATGCCAGAAAGATATACCAGAACCAGAAACAAAAATGGAAGCCAGTTCGGTAAAAGAAGTTGAAGCAGCATCGCTTATGGCTCCTTCAGGTGTGGAAAGCGCAGCCAAAGATCCTTTTTTTGTCAGACACCAGGTGAAAGGAAGAGACATTTTCGTTGAATGCATTGTGCAGGATGTTTCCTTTAGGAAACAAAGCAGTAAAGAAAAGGGCAAAATTCTGCTTTATGTAAACGGAAAGAAAAAGGATGAAATCCATTCAGCTGCTTTTATAGTCAAAGGACTTCCATCAGGCAAACATCGAATTGGATTGGAGCTCATAAAAGGCAACAGTGCTGAAGCATCTTCAAAAAGAGAGTTTATTGTGGTGATCCCCTAGTTTACTTGCTTTAGCTTTAAACCGTTTCATGATAAAATAAGAAACGGAGGTGAGCTGTTTTGCTTGCTACATTAGAAAGAATGGCTATTTTGGACAAAGCTGACGAACTTGCAGCTATGATTACAGAATCTGAAGAAGCGGAACATTACCGCAAAAGTTTATATAAATTAAAGAACAGCCGTGAAACACAAAGGAAGATACAGGATTTTGTCAAAATGAAAGAACTGTATGAAGAAGTTCAGCGATTTGGCAAGTATCATCCCGAATACAAAAGGGTTATGATGTCTATTAGGGAGCTAAAGCGCGACATGGATATGGATGCCCATGTGGCAGAATTCAGAAGAGCCGAAACGGGCCTGCAAAATCTGCTGGATGAGATAAGCATGCTGATAGGGCGTTCTGTTTCTGAACATATTAAAGTTCCAGCAGGCAATCCCTTCTTTGAATCAAGCTGCGGAGGTGGCTGCGGTTCTGGAGGCAGCTGTGGCTGCTCGGCTTAAAAAAAACCAGCAAATGCTGGTTTTTTGTTTTGGATTAGTACACAGTTTGAACCTTCCCATTGAAAACTGACATTTTTCTATGCTAGACTAAATAAAACAAACGATCGCTGAAGGGGAAAACTATATGCTTGGTCAAAGGCAAGGAATAATTGTCTGGCTTTATTCATTAAAGCAGGCGAAAATGTTAAGAAGATTTGGAAATGTGCATTTTGTTTCGAAGCGGCTGAAATATGTTGTGCTATATTCTGATCTTGCTGATGCGGAAACAATTATGGAGAAGATAAATTCATATTCTTTTGTTAAAAAAGTGGAGCCATCCTATAAGCCGTTCCTAAAAACCGAATTTGAAAATTCCAAACCGGACAAGGCTAAAGAATATGATTATAAGATGGGAATTTAAAAAGGCGTGAGCAAAAGCTCATGCCTTTTTGTGAAATCTTTTATTGCAGCGGTGCAATATAGTGATTAAGCCTTAAAATCCCAATCAAATACTGAAAATATAATTCCTTTTCATTAAAAATAGCAGAAGGCTTTACTGCCAGCTGAATAATTTCCTTATTAAGTGCTTTTGCAGCATCCGCAAATAAATCATACCGTTTATTTGGTGATGTCTTTGGATTAGGTATCCCTTCCCGGCAAATATATAAAGGCTGAAATCCGCCAGGGTCCGTCGGCTTCAGTATCACTGCCAGGGATGTCACTTCTTTATTATCAATGCTCGTATGGAAAGCAGCCATGTGTGACAATCGATGCTTATTTGCCCTGGCAATTTCAATTAATTCATAAATATCAGAGTATCCTTCACCAATTTCTATAAAACGCTGTATCAAATTAGAAGCCCCCTTAAAAACTCATTGCATTCACTTCTTAAAAATAAAATGCCTTTTGTCCATCCATACTTTATCATTTTCAGCATAAAAATAGAAGTAGCACCTAATAAGCAGAGGGGAGAGTGGATGTATGCTTTACCTTTTTCTTTCGATGACATTTCTTCTGTGGGCATCATATTTGGTAAAGTGGGATATTTCTGCAATTGAAAAAAGGCATATTCATCATATGAATGGTTTTGTTGTGGTCTCCATCATTGCAGCACTCAGTGCAAAGGGGATGCTGACAGCAGCTTATAATATGGATGTCTTTTCTCTGACACTTGGTGAACTTGAAGAATTTACGTCGTCACAAGGTGTATCGTTTGATGATTGGGCAATTACCTGCATGAGCATTGGGCATGTGAGCAGTATTTTAGATCATGGTGTGGACTTTGATTTTGCATAAAATGAATTGACGTATCTGGCGGAGAAGTTTTTATGGTCCTTTTTATCACCTCTGTTCATGAAAAACTTTCCGGGCATAAAATATGAACTTTCATACAAATTATACAAAAAAATTGTGACGGATGACCTTCCCTTTGGTATTGTTAGGTTAAAAGAAAATTGACTAAGAGGGCATAGCAATGTGGAAGGCATCTTTATTTATTTTTATAATTTTGTCTGGAATCATTTCAGGCATGCTGTTGTGGCAGTGGCAGGCTTATTCTGAGCATGCGATTGCCTTGGAGAGTTCCGGGGCTATTACACAGGATATCACAGTTGACACACGTCTAAATGAACTTAAAATCACTCAAAAGGTACAGGGGCTTATGGCACAGGAAGAATATAGACTTGTTATTCCCGACACTCTGTTCAAATGGAAATGCAGGAATGGAGCAGGAGAAGCCTGTGATGCAGCAGATGAAAATCCTTATACCTTTTTTTCTTCTGATGATCAAATGATATTTGAGTATGCTATACCAATAAATGAAGGAAATAAAGCATTTTTGTTAACTGATTGGTTTGTGAAAATTCCCGGCAAAAATGCTGAAAGTTTGTCTATAACTATTTCGGATTCTTTCAAAAGAGAGGGTTCGTGGGCAGCGGGAATCCGTCTAAAAGCCCGAAAGAAATTAGAACATATCGATTATTATTATTTCGAGGGCAAAGGGAATGTTCCACCACTTTACTGGCAGCAAAAACCACTGTTAAAGAAAGCTATTAACAATGCAGAAGTATATTCAGAAGACATACAGAAAGCCAGCTCAAATTTCAAAAAACTAAATGACATTGGGAATTTTCCATTCTTGACGATTATCTTTACTGATCAATATCCTGAATATAAGAATGAAAATATCCTTATTGCATCTCCTCACACGGAGGCCAGAATGCTGGAAAAAGATCTTATTACTATGCTGTTTCAAAGAAAGTTTGCAGACAGCTCTCAAATGTGGATAATCGATGTTTTAACATCCGGCTTATTAGATATGAAACCCAGTTCAAAAAAGGGAAGCATATTACTGCAGGAGCTGCAGGGCGAGTTAACCGAAGATGAGCTGAAAGCCTTTTTTATGATAGTAAACAAGGTGAATTCTCTGACTCCAGAAAAGCTGGACAAGCTCTTAAGTGATGTGAAAGGTCTTAACACACAGTTTTTCACAATGAATACAAAAAGCGATGCTCCGTTTGTTCCAATGTATTTCGAGAAAGAAAAAAAACTACTGGTATCGGGTGCTGAGAAAGCAAACATTGATTTAATCTATAGGGATGGGAAGAGACTTCTTCCATTTGCAGAGACGATGAAGTCATTAGGATATGAAGTTAAGATTCTAGCCGGTGAGGAAACGATAATTTTGTCAAACGGGAATAACAGTTATCGGTTTTACTTAAATAAAAATGTTTTCATTTATAATGAAGAAGACTACGGGCTGCTTGAAAATCCATTAACCAATCAAAACGGAACCGTATTTATGGAAATCCATTGGTTTAAATCACTGTTCGGAGTGACTGCTGAAGAAAGAGAAGGCGAGGTTCATCTGATGTCCCAGACTAAATGAATCCAAAATAAAAAGCCCTGCAGATAACTGCAGGGTCCTTCTATATCCTTTTCAGGATAGAAGGCAAAGGGAGAGGAGAAACCGGAGGAAGAACTTATGGGGAAACGTAAGTCTTCTCCGCGGTTGGCAACAACATCCTCGAAAAGATGCTGTTAATTACATTATTTCCACAATCCTCACGGATATACACTTCATGCTATATATTTTTTCAGCTGATGATTCCGCTTACAAATTGCCGGGTGGCTACCAATTGTAAGATATGGTAGGATAGGATAGAAAAAAGCAGTTTTCCATCCCAGCAGACAGGAAAATTGACATTTTGCAAGTTAGCGGTGATAGTATGCGAGTGGTATCAGGAACAAGAAAAGGGAAGATATTGAAAGCTGTTCCGGGCAGTTCAACCCGTCCGACTACTGATAAAGTAAAAGAAGCTATTTTTAATATAATTGGGCCGTATTTCGACGGGGGCCTTGGGCTTGATCTATTTGCGGGCAGCGGCGGTCTTGGCATTGAAGCCCTCAGCAGAGGAGCAGACAAGGTAATTTTTGTGGATAGAGACGGAAAGGCCATCCAAACCATTCATGAAAATATTCGGACATGCGGTTTTGAGGAAAAGGTGGAAGTATATCGAAATGATGCGGATCGTGCCCTTAAGGCAATAGTAAAAAGAGATCTGGTTTTCGATTATATATTTCTCGATCCGCCATACCGCAAGCAGCAGCTTCTTAAGCTTCTGAAGTTAATTGATAAGAATGATTTGCTTTCGGGTCAGGGAACGATTCTCTGCGAACATGGGTCTGATGTAGAGCTCCCTGATTCAGTCGGAAGACTGGTTCAGCGGAAACATGAAAATTACGGGATAATTTCTATCTCAATCTACAGCTGGGCTGAATAATACATACTTAGAATGCTTATCGAAAACGATACACATTAAGAACATGACAGGGGGATATCAATGGGAGGCATTGCGGTTTGTCCAGGCAGCTTCGATCCAATAACTTATGGCCATCTGGATATTATTAAGAGGGCGGCAAAGGTATTTGAACAGGTTTATGTAGTTGTATTGAATAACTCTTCAAAAAAACCTCTTTTTACTGTTGAAGAAAGAATTCAACTGATAGAAGAAGTCACAAAGGATCTTAAAAATGTTAAAGTAGATTCGTTTCAGGGGCTTCTGATGGATTATGCAAAATCAGTAAATGCGAATGCTGTCATTCGGGGCTTGCGGGCTGTTTCTGATTTTGAATATGAAATGCAGATAACATCCATGAACAGAGTCTTGAATGATGAAGTGGAAACCTTTTTTATCATGACTAATAATCAGTATTCGTTCTTAAGTTCAAGCATTGTGAAAGAAGTGGCAAAATATAACGGGGACATATCAGAACTCGTTCCTGACACTGTAGAAAAGGCTCTTAAGAATAAGTTTAGCTAAACAACAAATCGGGGTTTCTTTTCCCCTGATTGTACTGGAATATAATAAAACGGGTGCCCGATTGATAGGTACCCGTTTTTTTGTTATCTCTTATCCAAGCGCCTTGCGAGCATAAAGGTATAAACACAAAGTGCAAGTATGGTTATAAGAGGTCCTGAAGCGGCTATTCCATCAAATAATTTGCCGAAAAATGAATATTTCTCAAAAAATCCGACCGGAATGGCATTGGACGGCTGTTCTGTATTGTAAAACCGTTCATAAATAGGATGCCAAAGGATGTATGCATAAAAGGCAGCTGCAAAGCCATGAAGGATTCTTGCGAAAAAGAATGGCTTGAAATTAATATCAGTTTGGGCCAGGATGCTTGCTACCTGAGCCTGCACGCTGAATCCGCTGAATGCGAGTATGAAGCTGACAATAATGACCTGCTGGACTAATGTTGCCTGCTGAACCTGGCTTGTCATCTGGCTGCCAAGTGTTATTTCAAATAAGCCTGAAATGAATGGGATGCTCAATTCGGTTGGCAGACTAAATATTGACAGTATTGCCTCTAAGCCTTTAGCAAGGAATGCCGTGATTCCCAGATGAAATAAAAGTTTGTTAATAACGGAGAATAATATGATAAATCCGCCAATCATCAAAAGTGTTTGGATGGATGACATGACTGCATCCCCAAGAAGCTTGCCTATCGGGCGATTATCTTTTATTCTTGTCCGATGTAGGGCTGATAAGGCTGCCCGTAACGATGGTTTTGACGTCTCTGCACCAGGTGGAGGCTGCCTGGTTTTTTTTCCGTAGAACCTCATTATTAAACCGACAGTAATATTGCCGAGATAATGAGCCAGTGCCAATATAACACCAAGCTTGGCGTTATTAAAAAAACCAACAGATACTGCGCCAAAGATAAACAAAGGATTTGAACAATTAGTGAAAGAAACCAGGCGCTCTGCTTCTGTTTTTGATAGCTGTCCTTCCTGCCGCAGTCTTGCGGTCAGTTTGGCGCCGGCTGGATAGCCTGAAGCCATCCCCATTGCCCATACAAATCCTCCGACTCCAGGTACTCTGAATAAAGGCCTCATTAAAGGTTCAAGGAGTACCCCGATGAACTTTACTACACCGAAGCCGATCAGCATTTCCGATACAATGAAGAAAGGCAGCAATGAGGGAAACACAATTTCCCACCACATATTTAATCCCCTGATTGATGCATCAACCGATTCCTGGGGAAAGGAAATTAATGAGATGGCCATTAAGGTTACAGAGAGTGCGAGAGTAACCGTTTTTAATTTGGAACGAAACACGGACAAGCCTCCCTCAAGTTGTACTGACTGTGCAATGAATTTAAACAATGGTAAAATAAAGAAGCATTTGTATATATATTTTCACTGACCTTATTCATTTATTGTCAATTTTATGGACAGAACAAAGGTATACAAGGATCAAACTTTTGCTGTCAAGTCTTGTCCCCATATAACTCAATATACTCATAGAACTTTAAAATAGACCATAGAATTAGGTACAGGCATATTGAATTTTCGCTGAAGATTTTTATTGTATGCTCCTTTTGGAAATAAAAAGAATAGAATAACTTGAAGGCAAAGTTCTAATGGGCCATTGGCGTTTGAGGGGGGAGTCTTTTGCAGCGACCGAAAATAGGATTGGCACTTGGTTCGGGAGGAGCTCGGGGATTCGCTCACCTGGGTGCCATCAAGGTCTTGAAGGAGGCCGGCATACCGATTGATTATATTGCCGGCAGCAGCATGGGTGCCATGGTAGGCTGCTTTTATGGGGCCGGGCTTGATGTTGATCGTTTATATAAACTTTCCAAAGCATTTAAAAGGAAGTATTATTTAGATTTCACTGTGCCTAAAATGGGTTTTGTTTCAGGGAAACGAGTAAAGGAACTGATCCGCATATTTACCCATGGAAAAAACCTTGAGGACCTCGATATTCCTGTAAATGTTGTGGCTACTGATTTAATGACTGGAGAAAAGGTTGTTTTTAAAAGCGGCCCCATTTCTGATGCTGTAAGGGCAAGCATTTCCATCCCAGGCATATTTGTGCCTGAAAAATTAAATGGGCGCCTTTTAGTGGACGGAGGAGTAGTGGACAGGGTTCCTGTGTCTGTTGTTAAAGAAATGGGGGCTGATATTATCATCGCCATCGATGTCTCACATGTCAAAACGAATGCGGAAATCACTTCAATCTATGACGTTATTATGCAAAGTCTGGATATCATGCAAATGGAGCTGGTTACTCACCGGGAAATAGCTTCCGATTTTATGATCAGGCCCCGGGTGGAAATGTATAGCTCCCGTGCATTTACCAATATAGAAGAAATCATCAAAATCGGCGAAGAGGAAGCAAAAAAGCATATTGACAGTATTCATCATTACATAACTAAATGGAAGGAGCATCCTGATAGATGAGAAGCAAGTTTTATACCCGTTCCTTCTTGGTCTTGGCAGTTATTCTTCTGGCTAGTTCGTTTTATTATCTGCCTTATTATGTATCAAAGCCAGGTATGGCTAAAGAACTGGAACCAATTATTGAAGTCGAAAACGGCAATGACGAACAAGGCAGCTTTATGCTGACGACTGTAAGAATGGGCCGGGCTAACATATATGCATATGCTGCTGCTAAATTCAGCAAGTATCAGGAACTATACCCTGTAGAAGAAATACGATCCGAAAATGAAACAGAAGAAGAATATAATGTACGGCAGCTGCATCTGATGGCAACTTCCAAATTGGCTGCTATTGAAACTGCCTATAAAAAAGCTGGCATACCTATTCATTATCATTATAATGGCGTATATGTCCTTAATGTGCTGCCTGATATGCCTGCTCATGGCAAACTGCAGGCTGGTGACCGCATTTTTAAAGTGGATGGCAAGGAGTTCAAATCCTCTGATGAATTTATCAGCTTGGTCTCCAATAAACAGGAGGGCAGTGAAATAACATTAACCTTTGAACGCCAGGATAAGACTAAGGAAACTTCGATTCCTTTAAAGACACTTAAAGAAACAGGAAAGCCGGGCGTGGGAATCACCCTGGTTGATGACAAAGAAATAGAGGTCGAACCAGCTGTGAA
Organism: Cytobacillus sp. BC1816; assembly: GCF_051353635.1. Classification (NCBI taxonomy): domain Bacteria; kingdom Bacillati; phylum Bacillota; class Bacilli; order Caryophanales; family Bacillaceae; genus Cytobacillus; species Cytobacillus sp. BC1816. The sequence continues at coordinate 1,714,133 of NZ_CP195611.1, forward strand.
TATTAACAGTGAAGAAATTGGCGGCCCTTCCGCCGGGCTGATGTTTTCACTTGAAATTTACAATCAGCTTATAAAAGAAGATTTGACTGGAGGCTATAAAATAGCTGGAACCGGAACAATTAATTCGGAAGGGACAGTTGGAAGAATAGGCGGCATCGAGCAAAAAATAGTGGCCGCTGACAAAGCCGGAGCAGAAATCTTCCTCGCCCCTAATGAAAAAGGAGCAGAAGACTCCAATTACAAAGCCGCTGTTGCAACAGCCAGGGATATCAAGACTGATATGAAAATCGTTCCTGTGGATACCTTTGATGATGCGGTTGAATTTTTAAGAAGCCTGGATTAAAAGGAGCTTAAACCAATCAAAGAAAAGCCAGCGGCAATCAATAAATGCCGCTGGCTTTTCTTTATTATCTGCATTATCTGCTGGTGAACTGCAGTTATCAGTTCATAAAATTAAGGAAATGATTTAATCAACCATAATAGGAGGCTGATTAAATTCCTTTTGCATTAGAGTTCGGTCCCGGGCACCATCTATACCCATTGCATATACCCGGGAAGCTTTAATATCCAGCTGCAGCTGATGTGCAGCATGTGAAGAAATTCTTGAAATCAGCGGCAGTTTTAAATCGGATTTATGGCTGTTTAAATACTTCCTGCCGTTCTTGGACATCCCCAGAAGATGAAGATATTCCGCTTTTAATGGTTTGTTGGGCATCTCTATTTTTTCTGTATTCGTAAGGATATGCACACAAGCCCGCTGAAGTCTTGTCCAGGTGTACCTCTTAGTTTTAATCTTCTCCATAAACTGCTGAAAACTTTCTGCCTGGAGTGCTGCTGATAAAAATCTATGCTCCAGCCCTTCTTCCATTTCATAAATGTCCCGTAACTTTTCTGGCTGAAGATGAACAAGACGGAATTTTAAGAAGGGCCAATATTGTTCCCATTGGTGAAATCCGCCAAACTCTTTTTTATATTGGAGTAAACCTTGATATGTAGATTCCGGAACATATTGCCGAATGCATTCAATCTCTCCATTCTTGGAAAAAAGTGCTTTTCTGATGCTTGTTGCACTTGCTATGGAATCAGAAGCAAATTGTTCGTCATGGTATCCTGCGCTTTTTCTTTCAACTGTAAAAAGTTCCATGGATGAAAATTGCCTTCGGGCTGACTTTAAATACTGAAAGCCAAGAATATTATTAGGTTTTGAAAGGTCAACCAATTCACCTTCAGGGTTCAGATCGAGGAATGCCATGGATGTTGCCTTGGGATAGCTGAAGCCAGCATCCAAATGCACTCTGACCCTTTCTTGATAGGCAGCATTATGTTCCTCCAGAAAAGATAAAGTTTGGTGAAAGCTTTGCATACTGCCGGATTCGCTTCCGAAGCAAAGGCTGCTGCAGCCGGCTGCTTCCAGAATGGATACAGCTCCGCTTGCAAAAATATCTGCCTGCTGAACTGCAAACTGGTAAGGAAGTTCAAATACAATATCTGCACCAGCTCTTAATGCCATTTCAGCACGTTTCCATTTGGAAACTAATGCAGGTTCCCCCCTCTGCAGAAAGTTGCCGCTCATGACAGCAATAATGGTTTCTGCACCTGAGATTTTTTTTGCCTGCTCCAAATGAAAGGCATGGCCGTTATGAAAAGGATTATATTCTACAATTACACCTGTTGCATTCATATTGACATACTCCTCGAAAAGGTTTAAAAAGATATGTAATGGAAAAAGTATTAAGAAACAAAATCTTTAAGTCATGCAAAAACTTTTTTACTGAAGAAGCCTTCAACAGTATGATATTAGCTACATTATAGTGTAAAGAAAAAATATTGACAAATAATTATAGGAAGGCTATAATTACCTTTGTTGCCTTGGGGTGATTCGTATGAAATGGACTTTAAGTCAGTTACAAAAATATCGAAGCAAGGATTTTCCCATTGATGAAACGGTCAATGTTGATGAGGTCATGAAATTGAATCCGGAAATACGCGGTGCATCACCAATGCATGTGACGGGCCGTGCGGATATCGATTCTGCCAAAGTGACTTTTCATTTAAATATAAAGGGTCATTTAATATTGCCTTGTTCTCGTACTTTAGTTGACGTAAATTATCCAATTAATGTTGAAACAACTGAAACTTTCCTTTTAAAAGGTCTTGATTATGAGACTGAAGAGGAGGTTCACCAGGTAAAAGGGGATGTGATTGATTTAAATCCGATCCTTCATGAGATCCTTTTACTCGAAGTCCCAATGCAAGTTTTCTGCGAAGACAGCAGTGAAGAAGGAGCTCCTCAATCCGGTAAGGATTGGGAGGTCATTCAGGAGCAGGATAAACAGGATAAAGTAGATCCTCGTCTTGCCGGACTTGCTCAATTTTTTGATCAGAATGATCCTTCTTCCGATTCATAACGGAAGAAAAACAAGAAGCACTTGAAGACACCAGCTTGCTCTGGCCTTCATAACTTTCTTAATGGGTGTGTCCAATTCCTATGGACATCCTCTAATACTCTTTAAGGAGGTGGGAAGAATGGCTGTACCTTTTAGAAGAACATCTAAAACTGCGAAGAGAAAACGTCGTACCCATTTTAAATTACAGGTTCCTGGTATGGTAGAATGCCCAAACTGTGGTGAAATGAAACTTGCTCACCGCGTTTGCAAAGCTTGCGGAACTTACAAAGGAAAAGAAGTAGTAAACGACTAATCCTTTAGATATAAAGCACAAGAACTTAGTTCTTGTGCTTTTGTCGTTTTTAGGCAGTGATTTGCCTCATCAATTAGTACAAGTCTATGTATATTTTTGCTAACATTATAAATAGTTTAACCAATTACAAGGAGGCAGCCATGAACCCTTACATAATTGAGGAATTCGAGAATGGACTTTTAGTATTTAAGATTAACAGGCCCGAAAAAAGGAATGCCATAAGCTATGAAGTTATGGATGGCCTGGAGATCGCACTTCATAAGGCAGGTGAGAAATCAGTTAAGGCACTTGCGATTACAGGTGAGGGAAACCAGGCTTTTTGCTCAGGAGGTGATCTATCTTCCTTTCACAGCTTAAAGACAGAAGATGAGGCTTTTGGAATGCTAAGCAGAATGGCTGGTCTTTTAAAAGAAATACTATTCTTGCCAAAACCAACTATTGCTATATTGAATGGAGCAGCTGTCGGCGGCGGCTGTGAGTTGGCTGCTGCATGTGATTACCGGATTGCCAATGCAGGAATTAAAGCCGGTTTTATCCAGGGAACTTTAGCCATAACAACCGGCTGGGGCGGCGGTTCCATCATTATGGAAAAGATGCTTCCTGCCAATGCCATGAGAATGCTGATGGAGGCAAAATTATATTCTGATGAAGAATTAAAAGAATTAGGTTTCATACATTCTGTCTTTGAAGGGGATCCAATCGAAGGGTGCAAGAGCTTTCTGGAAAGAATGCTCATGCTTGAGAGTGAGGTTTTGGAAGCTTATAAAAGCCTTCTTGTAAAAAAGTGGGCTGCAGCTGGCTTAGAAGAGAGAATTGATCAAGAAGTGCGTCGCTGTTCGGTTTTATGGGAGGGAGAAGCGCACCATAATAAAGTTGACAGTTTCCTGAATAATCCTTAAGCATATCCTTCCGATATAGGCAAAAAACCATTAATTACCTGGGGATGAATAAAGTTACACTTTATAATATGATATCAGTCTATCTTTTCTAGCATTGGCATATGTATAAAGAAAAACACTAGGAGGGATACACTGATGTCTTCAACCCGTCAGGATGCTTGGTCTCAAGATGAAGATTTACTGCTTGCAGAAGTCGTGCTCCGTCATATACGTGAAGGAGGAACTCAGCTTCAGGCATTTGAAGAAGTTGGCAAACAGTTAAGCAGAACCGCGGCTGCCTGCGGATTTCGCTGGAATTCCTATGTAAGAAAACAATATAAATCAGGAATTGAACTGGCAAAAAAACAAAGAAAAGAAATGAAGAAAAGCCCGCAGGCTGCGGAAATGGAACAAGAGCTTCCTGCTGTTCGAGAGGAAAAGGCGGAAAAAGGAAATGAAAAGTCAGTTCAGTCAATAAAAAGGATTATCGAGTTTGATGAATTAGCCTCTTTCCTGAAAGAGTTATATGAAAAAGCTCAGAAGCCTGCTGCCTCAGAAGATCCTTATCCTAAAAAACGCATTCAGGAGCTTGAGAAGCAAATGTACTACCTGGCAGCGGAAAATGAAAAATTAATTAAAGAATTGAATACAATGGAGCAGGATTACAAAGCACTGGTAGAAATTATGGAAAGCGCAAGAAAGCTTGTCGGGCTCAAAGACGGCACCCGCCACAAAAACTTGAACTTTACTGTGAATCCCGATATAAAGCCTGAGAAGGTGGAGAAATAGATAAATCGTAAATAAAAATAAATAGAAATAAGCGGACAATATTAGTCCGCTTATTTAATGCTTTAGTTTTAGTAGACAGGAACTTAATGGGATTGTTCTTTAACTCCTGCCGGGAACCAGGCCAGCGGATTCTCTCCCAGATCGCGCTCCATATCATAATGGACAGGTTCGAACCCCATTTTTTCCCAGAAGGCTTTCGATTTTACGCGGGGATTTGTTTTAATAGGAAGTCCAAATCCTTTGGCAAATTCTACAAGTGTCTGGCCATAGCCTTTGTTTTGATAGTCAGGCAGGACTTCAAGCTTCCATAACTCCAAATAATCCTGTGCTGGTTCGAAATATCGGTCGAATCTTGCTTCTATCTGGTAAAGGCTCATGCGTGCTACAAGTTTATCTCCAAAATAAATGCCGTAGAAAGGCGACTCGCTGTCATTTTCAATAATATTAGCTTCAAGGTCTTCAAGCATAGATAGCTCCTGCAGTCCATACTCCTTGAATTTCTTAAACTCTTCCAGCGTTTTATAATTTACTTTTAATTTTTCAACTCTATAGTTCATAAAATCTCCCCCTTAGCCATCGATGTATAGGACTTCTGAAGATGTAACCGCTTTATAATGCCTTCCTAATAGTTGAAAGGTTTTTTCTATGTCTATTATTATATAACAATTAAACAAAAAATTCTGCACATATGAAAAACTTAATATATTTTTAGTTTTTTTATAAAAATTAGAAAGCGTTTACAAAAACAGAAGGAAATAGGCAGAAGATTGTAGAAATATATATTATTGCAGGATTACTACAATGAGAAAGGGGACTGAATGTGCGAAAAGTTCTGATCGCCAACAGGGGAGAAATTGCTTTGAGGATAATAAAAACCTGCCGTGAAATGGAAATTGAGACTGTTGCCATATATTCTGATGCAGACAAAGACCTGCCATTTGTTAAAGAAGCTACATATGCTTTCCGTATTGGTGAACCGCCTGTTAATAAATCTTATTTAAAGTCAGAGGCCATTTTGGAAATTGCAAAGAGGGAGAATGTAGATGGAGTTCATCCAGGATATGGATTTTTATCAGAAAACTCCGTCTTTGCAAGAGCTGTAATTGATGCGGGTATGGCTTTTATTGGGCCAGATCCTGAAACCATTGAATTGATGGGAGATAAAATTGTATCTCGCAATACCATGAAGGAAGCGGGAGTGCCGATTGTCCCAGGAAGCGGGGAGGGAACATCCACAATTGAGGAAGCATGCAGGCTTGCAGATTCTATGGGCTATCCAGTCATGCTGAAGGCCAGTGGAGGAGGCGGAGGTATTGGAATGGTGCGCTGTGAAAATGAGCAAGCGCTCGCTAAGTCTTTCGACTCCACAAAAGCCCGTGCAAAAGCCTATTTTGGCTCTGATGAAGTATTTGTCGAAAAATATATAGAAAATGCCAGACATGTCGAAATACAAGTGTTTGGTGACCATCATGGGAATATCGTACATTTATTTGAAAGAGATTGCTCTATTCAGAGGAGACATCAGAAAGTAGTAGAGGAATCACCATCACCTTTCCTTTCAGAGCAAACAAAACAAAAGATGTATGATACGGCTTTGACTGCTGCCAAAGCAGTCAATTATAAAAATGCCGGAACCATTGAATTTATTGTGGATGAGCAGGAGAATTTTTATTTTCTTGAAATGAACACAAGACTTCAGGTTGAACATCCCGTAACCGAACAAGTAACTGGGCTGGATCTTGTAGAATGGCAGCTGCTTGCAGCAAGAGGTGAAAAGCTGCCGCTGCAGCAAAATAGCATTAAGCAGGTTGGCCATTCAATTGAATTTAGGCTGTATGCTGAGGATCCTGTAAGCTTTATGCCTTCTCCAGGCAAATTGTCTAAATTTGAATGGACAGATGCCCCGGGAATACGAGTTGATTATGGATATGCTTCAAATACGGCAGTCAGCCCATTTTATGATCCAATGATTGCAAAATGCATAATATTTGGCCAATCAAGGGATGAAGCGATAGAAAATGCCTTGCAATTCTTTGATGGACTGGGGATTGAAGGCATTAAAACCAATGCACCATTATTTAAAGGAATATTAAAAGACGAAGATTTCCGTAAAGGAAATTATTCTACATCATTTCTAGCGCAGAAGGCTTTTGCTGTTAACTAAAAGGAGGAAAATACAATGAAAGAAATTACATCATCAATGGCAGGTACTGTATTAAATGTTTTGGTCGAAGCGGGTCAGGAGGTTAATGCAGGCCAGGAAGTATTAATGCTTGAATCCATGAAAATGGAAATTCCGGTTGAAAGCGAAGCTGCTGGAAAAGTAGCTGATGTGAAGGTAAGCATAGGAGATTTTGTTAACGAAGGCGATGTGCTAATCGTATTCGAATAAGAAGGCTGAGACACGGATATCCAATGACAGGGGGCTGATGCTGAGCCCCTTATGCTCCGTGCAGCAATAATCAAGTTTAACGAGCGAAAAATTCATATTTTAGGAGGATGGGAATGACCACTGCAAAGACATTAACTGAGACGCTGCAGGAAAGAAGCAGGGTGATAGAAGCTGGCGGACATCCAAAATATCATGAAAAGAATGAAGCCCAAAATAAGCTCTTTGTCAGAAGACGGCTTGAACTCCTGTTTGATGACGGATTCTATGAGGAAGATGGCAAGTTTGCGAACTGCCAGGAAAGTGATCTTCCGGCAGACGGGGTTGTTACAGCAGTTGGAAGGATAAATGGCCAGACCGTTTGCGCAATGGCTAATGATTCAACAGTAAAAGCAGGTTCCTGGGGTGCGAGGACGGTTGAAAAGATTATCCGTATACAGGAAACGGCAGAGAAGTTAAAAGTTCCGATCCTTTATCTGGTTGACTCTGCCGGTGCCCGTATTACGGATCAGCTTGAAATGTTCCCGAATAGACGCGGAGCAGGGAGAATTTTTTATAACCAGGTAAAACTTTCAGGTATGGTACCGCAGATATGTCTGCTTTTTGGACCTTCTGCTGCTGGCGGAGCTTATATACCTGCGTTTTGTGATATTGTTATTATGGTAGATCAAAATGCATCTATGTATCTGGGTTCGCCAAGAATGGCAGAAAAGGTTATTGGGGAAAAGGTTACCCTTGAAGAAATGGGCGGCGCCCGCATGCATTGTTCTGTCAGCGGCTGTGGTGATTTGCTTGCATATAGTGAGGAAGAGGCTATTGAATCAGCAAGAAAATACTTGGCGTACTTTCCTGCAAGCTTTAAAGAAAAACCAGTGAAGCTCGAGGCGGTAATGCCCAAATCCGGCCGCAGCCTTGAAGAAATTATCCCTAAAAATCAAAATGCCCCATTTGATATGTATGAGTGTATTGATTCCTTAATTGATGAAGGCAGCTTTTTTGAAATAAAGAAACTTTTTGCCGGGGAACTCATTACGGGACTTGCACGGATTGGGGGGAGGCCTTTAGGGATTATTGCCAACCAGCCAAAGGTTAAAGGCGGGGTTTTATTTGTGGATTCTGCTGATAAAGCAGCGAAATTTATTCAGCTTTGTGATGCTTTCCATATTCCGCTATTGTTCCTTGCAGATGTCCCTGGATTTATGATTGGGACTAAGGTGGAACGAGCGGGGATTATCCGACATGGTGCAAAGCTTATTGCTGCGATGAGTTCTGCAACAGTGCCGAAAATTTCAGTTGTCGTCAGAAAAGCATATGGAGCCGGGTTATATGCAATGGCTGGGCCAGCGTTTGAACCTGATTGCTGCATAGCCCTGCCTACAGCACAAATCGCAGTTATGGGTCCTGAAGCAGCAGTAAATGCGGTTTATTCCAATAAAATCAATGCGATTGAAGATCCGAAAGAAAAGATAAAATATGTACAGGAAAAACAGCAGGAATATAAAGAAACAATTGATATCTATAAACTTGCCTCTGAATTAATTGTTGACGAAATTGTTGCACCTTCAGAATTAAGAAATGTTTTAATTAACCGTTTTAATCTGTATGAGACAAAAGAAGTGACATTCAGCATCCGCAAACATCCGGTTTATCCAGTTTAATACTTTATCCTTTTAAAAATCCCTTTTTCGATTTTCGAAAAAGGGATTTTTTTAAAGGATTTAGCTGATGAAAAATGGAATTAAGAAAATAAATATTGAAATTATTGATTAAAACATTCCTTTTTACCCATGAATTTATCTTATTTTGTTAAAATATGCTTAAAAAGTAAAAATGGTGGAGTCTGTTATGAAAATAGCTATTATTGGAGGAGGCGCCATTGGCCTTCTGTTTGCCCATTATTTAAATGAAAATCATGAAGTGCGTGTTTATATTAGAAACAGTACTCAATTGCAAAAGCTGCGCATAAAAGGACTTACAATCGAGAGAAAAGGCATTCGCAGAAATGCCCCTGTCAAGGCATTCCATTTCAAGGAATGGAAAGGGGAAGAGGATTTAACAATCATTGCGGTTAAGCAATACAGCATTCCTGATGTTGTAAAGGACTTATCGGAAATGAATACAAGCCAGAGTGGCTCATTTTTGTTTTTGCAAAATGGCATGGGGCATTTGAAATGGGCTGAAATGCTTGAAGCGGAAAATGTTTATGTGGGCAGTGTCGAGCATGGTGCTTTAAAGTCAGAGCCTGACACAGTGCTGCATACTGGGATCGGGGTCACCAAAGTGGCTGCTTTAAAGGGAGATGTGGAATCTTTATCGAAAATATCCGAATCGGTATCTTGTTATTTTCCTTTTAAATTTGCCGAGAATCACATAGAAATGCTAATAGAAAAATTAATCGTAAACTGTGTTATAAATCCGCTTACAGCAGTTCTCCGTGTGAGAAATGGTGAACTCTTAACAAATAAATATTATTATCAGCTATTTTTGAGGTTGTTTGACGAGGTAAGTGCCATATTAGGTATTTCTGATAAAGCAGGTTCATTAACCCATGTAAAAAGTGTCTGTGAGGAAACGGGTATGAACAGATCTTCAATGCTTAAGGATATCGAAGAAGGCAGAGAAACAGAGATAGATGCTATTTTAGGATATATCCTTGAGGAAGCTGAAAGGAAGAAGATGTCTGCTCCATATTCTGAAAGTCTTTATTGTCAGATCAAAGGCAGGGAATAAAAAGGGGGAAATGAGTTGAATACTGTGTTCTCAAGCCTAATTGCAACATTGGTGACCATACCGCTGCTCGGATATCTGGCTGTTTTTATTATCAGCAAACAAATCACTAAAAAACACAAAAGATCTGTACATATTGCCCTGGATGTCAGCACATTATTATTTATTCTGGCGGTTCACTATTTAATTATCGTCATCTGGGATAAATCCTATTTATGGATGATAGTGCTATCCCTGCTGATTACAGCGGTCACTTTTATTATCATGCATTGGAGAATTAAGCAGGAAATCAATCTCCGTGCTTTATTCAAAGGGTTCTGGAGATTCAATTTCTTACTCTATTTCACCGCTTATATAGTTCTGATGTTAATTGGACTTGTTCAAAGGGTAACTTCTGTTGTCTTCATTCCATAGTAAAGCAGGTCAGAGAACATAATTATTTTACATTTAGAATTAAAGCATTTAGGTAAGCAAAGTTTTTTTCTTTTCATTTAAGACAATGCTATACTCATAAGATGAAAATTAAAATTGATCAGCTATGAGAAAGGAAGTTCATTAATGGAGATTCTTAATCTCTCATTGCCGGCAACAAACCGGTTTGCAACAGATTATATTGCACAAACAGAAGAAATTATGCAGTTTTTTCACTATCGTTATAATTCCGACTCTGATTATAAAGCACGGTTAGCTGAACTGAAGGGCCGGTCGTTTTTGAGAAATGAACTTTCTGAATATATTGGAGAGTTTATGGGTCAATTTCCTTCTTCCCCGGCTGTTCATGACTCGCTAAATAAGCTGAAGCAAGAAAATAGTGCAGTGATTATCGGAGGGCAGCAGGCAGGGATTTTGACAGGACCCCTTTACACTATACATAAAATTATCTCAATCATAAATCTAGCAAAGCAGCAGGAAAGTAAGCTGGGAATCCCTGTTGTTCCGGTATTCTGGATTGCGGGGGAGGACCACGACTATCAGGAAGTAAATCATATTTTCATCGAGAAGAATAATAAAATGGAAAAAATGACTTATCCTGAAAAAGTTTTAGAGAAGAAGATGGTTTCAAATATCCCTTTAAACCGTGAAAAGTGCAGGGCGTGGGTGGAAGACATCATTGAGACTTTCGGAGAGACGGAACATACAAAAGAACTTCTTCTGAGTTTAGAAGGAATTATTATGCATTCTCAAACCTATGTGGAGCTCTTTGCCGGTATTATTATGCATTTATTTAAAGAAACAGGGCTTCTTCTGGTTGATTCCGGTGACCAAAAGCTTCGCAGACTTGAAAGCAGCATTTTTAGCAAACAGATCAAAGGCTTTGAAGATATCACAAAACGTGTGAAAAGCCAGCAGCAAAACCTGGAGAATGCCGGGTTTCCAAATGCCATTGACTTAAGTGAAAATGCTGCAAACCTATTTTATTATGACGAAAAGCATAAAGAAAGAATACTTTTGGAGTTCAATCAGGAGAAAAAGGTATTTACGGGTAAGGAACAAACTCACGAGTTCTCAATGAATGAGCTTCTGGAGATTTCAGAAAATCATCCCGAACGACTAAGCAATAATGTGGTGACGAGGCCCATCACACAGGAATGCCTGTTTCCAGTTCTTTCCTTTATAGCCGGTCCTGGCGAAATTGCCTATTGGGCTGAACTAAAAATGGCATTTGAATGGTTTGGAATGAAAATGCCTCCTATTATGCCCCGTTTAAATATCACTATCTTAGAACGTTCTGTTGAAAGTGATTTGAGGGAATTAGGACTTGATTTGCAGGGCGTGCTTGTATCTGGCACGAAAGCAGAGAAAGATAAGTTTCTGAAGAGTATTAAAAATGAAAGCATAGAAGCCCAATTCCAAAAAACAAAAGCTCAAGTAAAACAAAACTATGATCTAATCGAAGAACTTACAATGAAAGAGGTTCACGCCCTTCTTCCTATGTTAAAGAAAAATGAAGATCTTTTAATAAGGCAGATAGATTTCATGGAGAATAAAATCCAGAAATCCATACAGCAAAAACATGAAGTAATCATTATGAAATTTGAAAAAGCTGAAAACTCACTGAGGCCGGGTGGAGTTCCTCAGGAGAGAGTATGGAATGTTCTCTATTACCTTAATAAATATGGGATGACTTTCCTTGAAGAATTTATTGATTACTCCTTTTGTTTTAATGGGACACACAAAGTCATAAAAATTTAATATTCGCCATTATTCTTCGGACCTTTTCCATGCGGATGAGGTCCTTTTTTTTGAAGAAAAAGGATGAGATCCCTTTATATCCTGACTATTTCCCATCATGAAAATCTAAGAAAAGCATAGTAAAGAATTTAAAGAAAATGTAATAAAAAGACGAACGGAAAATGGGGGAATACCTTATGGGAAGCAGGATTTTATATGAAGTGGTAGAATAATTAAAAACATGTGGAGGAAAGTGGGGGATTGTGGTACATTTGAGTTAGAAAGTGGGTGCAGTGGGTATGTTCATGGGTGAGTTCCATCACAACGTTGATAATAAAGGCCGTCTCATCGTGCCATCCAAGTTTCGTGATAACTTGGGGGAAACATTTGTTTTGACACGCGGACTTGATCAATGTTTGTTTGGCTACCCCATGGATGAGTGGAGGCAGCTTGAAGAAAAATTAAAGGGCCTTCCGCTTACCAAAAAAGATGCCCGTGCATTTACCCGTTTTTTCTTTTCAGGTGCAACTGAATGTGAAATTGACAAACAAGGAAGAATAAATATTGCTTCCCCTCTTCTGCAATATGCAAAATTGGAAAAAGAATGTGTAGTGCTGGGCGTTTCCAATCGGATCGAGATATGGAGCAAAAATCTTTGGGAAGATTATTTTGCAGAATCAGAGGAATCTTTTGCTGATATTGCGGAAAACATGATTGGGTTTGATATATAATGGGAATGTTTTAGTAATATAATTTCCCATAATGCAAAGATATTTGTTTAGCTCCAGATGCCATTAATGCATCTCGTGCTTCTCGGATTGGAAAGGTGGATTCATACAACAATGTTTGAACATACAACAGTGCTATTAAAAGAAACAGTAGAAGGTTTAAATATCCATCCTGATGGAGTGTATGTGGATTGTACGCTGGGCGGCGCAGGCCACAGTGAATTAATTCTTTCCCAGCTGTCTGAAAAAGGAAAGCTGTACGCATTTGACCAGGATGACACAGCGATTGCTCACGCAATAGAAAAACTGGCTGAATATGGTGACAGAATTACGATCATCAAAAGTAATTTCAAGTATCTTCAGGAAGAACTTGCAAACCTGGGTGTGTCAAAAGTAGATGGTGTTCTATATGACCTTGGCGTTTCATCACCTCAATTGGATACACCTGAAAGAGGCTTCAGCTATCATAATGATGCCCCGCTTGATATGAGAATGGATACAGGCGCTGACATTTCCGCTTATGACGTAGTAAACAGCTGGGAATATGGAGAACTTGTGAAAATCTTCTTCAGATACGGAGAAGAGAAATTCTCGAAGCAAATTGCGAGGAAGATTGAAGCGGCCAGGGAAGTTTCCCCGATAGAAACAACAGGCCAGCTGGTTGAGCTGATTAAAGAGGCAATACCCGCTCCTGCCAGACGAAAAGGCGGGCATCCCGCCAAACGTGTATTTCAGGCCATTAGAATAGCTGTTAATGATGAACTTGGTGTATTTGAGGACTCTCTGCACCAGGCTATTGACATATTAAATCCCAATGGAAGAATCAGCGTGATCACGTTTCATTCACTGGAGGATCGGATTTGTAAAGCGGCCTTTAAAAAAGCCAGTGAAACACCAAATCTGCCTCACGGCCTCCCGATTATTCCAGATGAATATAAACCAATCTTAAAGCTCATTAACAGAAAGCCGATTCTGCCTTCAGAAGAAGAGCTGGAACACAATAACCGTGCAAGGTCCGCTAAACTGCGAATAGCAGAGAAGCTTTAAGCGATTACGAATACTCAAGCAGAGAATAAATAAAAAATTTACAGGAGGGGAATTATGAGCAATTTAGCCCGGAAAATTCAAGAGGAAAAACAATTTGATGTCCAAACCCAACCCGTCCAGGCTCCCAAGAAATTATCAAAAAAGTCATGGCTTTCCCCCGGGGAAAAAATACTGGGACTTGCTTTCACTGGCATTATTTGTTTTGGTGCAGTACAAATGGTTTCAAACCAGGCAGCCATTTATGAAGTGAATAAAGAAATTCAGCAAACAGAAGAAGCAATCCAAACGCAGAATAAAGTGAATACAGATCTCGAAATGCAAGTGGGCGAATTAAGTACATACGAACGCATTAAAGCAAAAGCTGAGGAAATGGGACTTAAATTCAGCGGAAATAATGTCAAGGTAGTGGAAGATTAATGAAGAAACAGCCAAATATCAATTTTGGAGCAGCGATATTATTTTTAATATTCAGCCTGCTCTTTTTTGTATTAATTTTCCGCTTTGTTTCCATTCAGGTCACAGGTGAAGCAGCGGGACATGCACTTGCGGCAAAAGCTCAGCAAAAATATGAACGTGAAAAGACAATTCAAGCCAAAAGGGGTACTATTTATGACCGCAATGGTGAAGTCATTGCCGAGGATACCATTTCCTACAAGCTTGTAGCAATCCTTGACAAAAGTATGAAGCCGGATTATGTGAAAGACCCTGAAAAAACAGCAGCGGCGCTTTCAAAAGCAATTGATCTGGAAGAGTCGGAGATATATAGGATCCTAACGAAGAAAACAGAAGATGGGGAGACGCCATTCCAGGTGGAATTTGGTAAAGAGGGGCGCGATCTTCCGTTAAAGACAAAAAGAGAAATAGAAGATATGGAATTGCCGGGAATTACATTCATTACTGATTCCAAACGGTTCTACCCAAATGGGGTCTTTGCCTCACATTTAGTCGGATATGTTGAAAAGAAAAAATCGAAGACGAATAAGACCGATACAGTTGGGATGCTGGGCCTTGAACAGAGTTTGAATGATGTGCTCACAGGAAAAGATGGAAAGTTCAGCTATGAAAGCGATATATGGGGATATCTCCTCCCAAATGGAGATCAAAAAATCCAGCCGGCTCAAAATGGCAAAGATGTGTATTTGACAATCGATAAAAAGATCCAGACTTTCCTTGAAGATTCCATGAATAAAGTAGACGAAGAGTATAAGCCGAAAAAGATGGTTGCTGTAGTCGCGGATGCCAAAACGGGTGAGATTTTGGCAATGGGACAGAGGCCATCCTTTCATCCGAAAACAAAGGAAGGCATTGAAGAGACGTGGCATAATGAAGTGATCGAAAACTCATTTGAGCCCGGCTCCACTATGAAGATCTTTACATTGGCTGCAGCCATTGAGGAGGGAGAATTTGATCCTAATGAATGGTATAAATCAGGAAGTTATAAAGTAACAGAAAATTCACCGGCTATACGAGACCATAACCAGGGACGGGGCTGGGGGTCCATTACTTATCTTGAAGGTGTTCAGCGTTCGTCGAACGTGGCTTTCGCGAAAATAGTTAAAGAGAAGCTTGGATATGAAAAATACAGGGAATATATAACAAAGTTTGGGTTTGAAAATCCAACAGGAATTGACCTGCCGAATGAAACAGGCGGAAAAATCGCTTACGAGTGGCCGCTTGATAAGGTAACTACCGGATTCGGGCAAGGTTCTGCCATTACGCCGATTCAGCAGGTACAGGCAGCTACTGCCATTGCAAATGACGGCAAAATGATGAAGCCTCATGTGATCAGCAGTATTGTTGATGGTGATAAAAATGAAGTCTTAAAGAAAACAAAGCCGGAAGTGAAGGGGAATCCAATCTCAGCAGAAACGGCCAAGAAAACTAGGGATATCCTGGAAACGGTTGTGTCTTCTGAAAAAGGAACGGGCTACAAAAGGTATAATATTGAGGGCTACGAGGTTGCCGGAAAAACGGGGACTGCCCAAATCCCTGACCCAAATGGCGGAGGATATTTAACGGGACATGAAAATTTTATCTTCTCCTTTTTAGGCATGGCGCCAAAAGATGATCCTGAACTGATCATCTATGTTGCGGTCCAGCAGCCGGATATTGACCTGAGCACAAACGGTGCCGAGCCGGTTTCCAAGATTTTTACACCGGTTATGAAAAGCAGTCTTCAATATTTAAATATCGAGCCTGCAAAGGAACTGAAGGCAAACTCTGAACAAACACCTGAAGTGGAAGGGAAAACAGTTGAGGAAGCAAAAGCAGCATTGAAAAAGTCCGGTTTTGAAGCTATTGTACTGGGAAAGGGTAGCAAGGTTGAAAGACAGGTCCCTGGAAATATGTACAACTTGCTGGAAGGAGAACGAGTAATCTTAAAGACGGAAGGCGATCTAACGGTTCCTGATATGAATGGATGGTCGCTGAGGGATGTTATGAAGGTGGCAAAGCTTGCTGACTTAAAGCTGAATACTGTTGGAAGCGGATATGTGGTGAAGCAAAATCTGAAGGCTGGTTCTGCACTCAGGGAAGGTGACTATTTAATCGTCGAACTTGAGCCGCCTGCAGAAAAATATAATGAGGAAAACGCAGAAAACGAAGAATCAGAAGAGCAGCAGGAAGAAGAGGAAGCAGTGCTGGATTAAATTAGAACGTACTGCCGGATGAGCGGCAGTGCGTTCTATTCATTTATGTACAAGCATATATTGGAACGAGCCATAATCTAAGGAGGTTCGTCCGTACATGCGTGTTTCAAATGTAACCGTTCGAAAACGGCTGACTGTAGCGTTGTTTGTTGGTATTCTCGTTTTTTTTATTATTGATTTGCGCCTTGGATATGTTCAATTCTTTCTGGGGAATTTGCTTACAGATGGCGCAAAGGAACTCTGGAGCAGAGACATCCCTTTCGAACCGGAAAGAGGAGAAATCGTCGACCGCAACGGTGTTCCGCTGGCTACGAATGTCAGTGCCCCAACTGTTTATGTTGTACCCAGGCAAATAAAGGATCCAGCCGATGCTGCAGAGAAATTGGCTGCAGTGCTGAATATGTCAAAAGAAAAAGCTTACCAGCTGATTACAAAAAGAGAATCAAGTGTGAAAATCCCTGAAGGCCGAAAAATTTCCCATGAAAAAGCGAAAGAAATCCGTGCATTGGAAATTGAAGGCCTATACATTGGAGAAGATTCAAAACGACATTACCCTTTCGGGAATTACCTCTCGCATGTTTTGGGGTTTTCGGGAATTGATAATCAGGGTCTTATGGGTCTTGAATTATATTATGACGAAGAACTAAAAGGAAAAAAAGGATCTGTTAAGTTTTATGCGAATGCAAAGGGAGAACGGATGAACGATATGGCGGATGACTACAAGCCGCCGGTTGATGGTATGGATTTAAAGCTCACTATCGATTCCAAGATTCAGACAATCGTAGAAAGGGAGCTTGATATTGCTCAGGCTGAGTACAATCCTGATGGAATAATAGCAATTGCCATGAATCCAAATAACGGGGAAGTTCTTGCCATGGCAAGCAGGCCAGATTTCGACCCTGCGAATTTTAGGAATGTACCCCCGGAAATATACAACCGGAACCTGCCAATCTGGAGTACATACGAGCCTGGTTCCACATTCAAAATCATCACTCTGGCCGCTGCGTTAGAAGAGGGCAAGGTAGACTTGGAAAAGGATCATTTCCATGACCCGGGATCTGTTGAAGTTGGCGGTGCCAGACTAAGATGCTGGAAAAAGGGCGGCCATGGCAGCCAGACTTATCTGGAAGTAGTCCAGAATTCCTGTAACCCTGGTTTCGTAGAGCTGGGAGAGCGGTTAGGCAAAGAAAAACTGTTTAAATATATCCGCGACTTCGGGTTCGGAGAAAAGACTGGTATCGACCTGCAGGGCGAAGGGAAAGGGATTCTATTTAATCTCGATCGGGTTGGCCCAGTTGAGCAGGCAACTACTGCGTTTGGACAGGGCGTTTCTGTGACCCCGATTCAGCAGGTAGCAGCCATTTCGGCTGCCGTTAATGGCGGAACATTATATACCCCATATATAGCCAAAGAGCTTATTAATCCGGCTACCGGAGAAATATTGATGAAAAAATCACCGGATGCAAAAAGAAAAGTAATCTCAAAGGAAACATCAGATGAAATCCGACAAGCGCTTGAATCAGTTGTGGCAAAAGGATCAGGAAAAAAGGCCTTTGTAGACGGGTACCGTGTAGGCGGTAAAACCGGGACTGCACAAAAAGCGCAAAACGGCCGATACCTGGAAAATAACCATATTGTATCATTTATAGGGTTCGCACCTGCAGATGATCCCCAGCTTGTTGTTTATGTAGCAGTGGATAATCCAAAAGGAACTATTCAATTCGGCGGTGTAGTTGCTGCTCCGATTGTAGGGGAAATCATGGGGGACAGCTTGCGGGCCATGGGTGTAAAGCCGCGGAAAAATCAAATTGAAAAAGAGCTGACATGGATGGATTCACCAATGATAGAAGTTCCTGATATGGTCGGCCTGACAAAGAAGGACCTGGGTGAGCTGTACCTTAACCTGAAAATTGATGCGAGCGGCAAAGGAAATACAGTGGTCAAGCAAACGCCTCAGCCTGGCATCAAGTTAAAAGAAGGTTCAACGATTCGGCTGTATTTTGACGAGAAATAAGAATAGGACTGAGGGCGGCATCATCCTGCGCCGCCTGAATTTTTTTGTTTGTAAGGAAACCGCAACATACTTTCAGGTTTTGGGTTCTATATATTAAATAGCTAAATAAGCAATTATCATGTACAATATATATCGCCATCATTTAGAATGTTAGTTTGAGAAATTAAAAATGAATATGATCAGAAGCATAAAAAAAGATTAGATTGTTCTGTTTAACACGAGAGGATTGGTAGACATGGAATTACATAAATTGCTGCGATTTTTGCAGCCTTATATGACTTTTAAAGGGGAAAACCCGGAAATCACAGCGATTGTTAACGATAACCGGAAAGTTACACCTGGAAGTCTATTTGTTTGTATTGAGGGCTATACGGTGGATGGCCACGATTTTGCGGCTTCTGCTGCCGAAAAAGGTGCAGCAGCAGTCATTGCGCAAAAAGAATTGGAATTGGATATCCCAGTTATAGTGGTAAAGAATACAAAACGGGCCATGGCTGTGCTGGCTGATGCCTTTTATGGGCAGCCGAGCAAGCAGCTTCATTTAATAGGCATAACAGGCACCAATGGCAAAACAACAACAAGCCATTTGATAGAGAAAATCCTTGCAGATGCAGGAAGGAAAACTGGATTAATTGGCACGATGTATACGAAGATTGCCGATGAAACCTTTGAAGTGAAAAATACCACTCCTGAAAGTTTGACTCTGCAAAGCACATTTAGAAAAATGGCAAATGCAGGTGTAGATTCAGCCGTAATGGAAGTGTCTTCACATGCACTTGATGAAGGGCGCATTCATGGCTGTGATTTTAATATAGCCGTATTTACAAACCTGACCCAGGATCATCTGGATTATCACAAAACAATGACAGAATACAGGAGAGCAAAAGGGCTGCTTTTTGCCCAGCTCGGAAGCGCCTATAATCATAGAGAGCCGAAGTATGCCATTTTAAATTCAGATGACCCTGCTTCTGCAGAATATGAAAAATCGACGGCAGCTCATGTCATTTCCTATGGAATCGATCAGGAAGCTGACCTCCGGGCAATTAATATTCAGATGACTGCTGGCGGGACGGAATTTGACTTAATCTCTCCATTTGGAAAGCATAAAGTTTCTCTGAAAATGATAGGCAAATTCAGCATCTATAATGTCCTTGCCAGCATAGGTGCAGGGATCGCTTCAGGGATATCAATCTCGCAAATCATCAAATCTGCTGAAGAAGTTAAAGGCGTAGCAGGCAGATTTGAAACCGTAGATGCGGGTCAGGATTTTTCTGTGATTGTTGATTATTCACATACTCCGGACAGCCTGAAAAATGCTTTGGAAACAGTAAAGCAATTTGCCCTGAATCGCATTTTTGCCATCGTGGGATGCGGAGGAGACAGAGACAGATCCAAGCGGCCTCTAATGGCTGAAATTGCATGCCAGTACAGTACAGACCCGATTTTTACTTCTGATAATCCCCGAAGTGAAGACCCGATTCAAATCCTTAGGGACATGGAAGAGGGAGTAAAAGGTGAAAGTTATAAAACAATCGCCGATCGAAAAGAGGCCATTCACTATGCGGTGAAAAATGCCAGTAAAGGAGACGTTATTTTAATAGCCGGCAAGGGCCATGAGACATATCAGCAGGTAGGAAACGAGGTTTTCGACTTTGATGACCGCCTTGTCGCAAAAGAGGCTATAGAGGAGCGATAAAATGTATTTGATGTATCGGGATTTAGCGGTATTGTTTCCGTCCGTAAAAGGGATAAAGGATAATGAGCTTGAATTTCATACGGTCGCTTCCTCCTCTTCCGCCCTGCAGCCAAAAGGAATTTATATTCCTTTTGGAGAGGCCGGAAATCTGAAAGAAGCTATAGAAAAAGGGGCTATTGCTGCTCTCTGGCATGAGAATGCCGAGACGCCCGCATATACCCCGAATCATTTCCCTATTTTTTATACTAACGACTTAACGAAAGGCTTAAAGGACATCATGAAATTATATATAGAAAAATTAAGCAAATCAGAAGAAAAGATGAACACAACTAATTTCCTTATTTCAGGTGAAAAAAGTCTTAAAGAAAACGAAGCAACATATGATATTGCTGTGATGGCTGAAAGATTAGCGGAAGCTGCAGGAAATGCCAAGCCGGAAAGGAGGGGATAAGTATGATGGAGCAAGTTATTTTTTTCACAATATTGGCAGGCTTTTTAATTACGGTTTTGCTGTCTCCCATTTTTATTCCCTTCCTGAGAAGATTGAAATTCGGGCAGAGCATCCGTGAAGAAGGCCCTAAATCCCATCAGAAAAAGACAGGTACACCGACAATGGGCGGAATCATGATTCTTCTTTCCGTTACGGTGACCACTTTGCTTATGACCGGGAAATTTTCAGAACCTACTGTAGAAACTTATTTGCTGCTGCTCGTTACCCTGGGCTTTGGACTCCTCGGTTTTCTTGATGACTTTATTAAAGTAGTATTAAAGCGAAACTTAGGTCTGACTTCAAAGCAAAAGCTACTGGGCCAAATTATTATTTCTGTTATTTTTTATTTTGTTTTCAAGCAAAATGATTTTTCAACAGAAGTGCATATTCCGCTGACAGACATTTCGATTGATTTGGGCTGGGGGTATGTTTTATTTATTATTTTCTGGCTGGTCGGATTCTCGAATGCTGTCAATCTGACAGATGGACTTGATGGTCTTGTTTCAGGAACTGCTGCAATCGCTTTTGGAGCATTTGCAGTCCTGGCATGGAATCAATCCCAATTTGAAGTATCCATTTTTTCTGTAGCTGTAGTGGGAGCGGTATTGGGTTTCCTTGTCTTTAATGCCCACCCTGCAAAGGTGTTTATGGGAGACACAGGATCACTGGCTCTGGGAGGGGCTATTGCGACCATAGCCATCTTGACAAAACTTGAAATCATCCTGATTATTATCGGCGGTGTTTTTGTTATTGAAACATTATCTGTTATTTTACAGGTGGCATCTTTTAAGACCACCGGGAAGCGGATCTTCCGTATGAGCCCGCTCCATCATCATTATGAATTGGTGGGCTGGTCAGAATGGCGGGTTGTCGTTACATTCTGGACCGTAGGCCTATTATTTGCAATCTTAGGAATCTATATTGAGGTGTGGGTGTAAGTGAAAGAGGTAAATCGCTATCGACATAAAAAAATATTAGTGCTGGGACTGGCCAAAAGCGGAGTGAGTGCAGCTTCCCTTTTACATAAGCTTGGAGCATTTGTAACTGTTAACGATTATAAGCCTCTTGCGGAAAATCCTGAAGCTCAGGGACTGCTTGAACAAGGGATTACAGTTATTTGCGGGGGCCATCCAATTGAACTTCTGGAAGAGGGGTTCGAGCTGATTGTAAAAAACCCGGGTATTCCTTACCATAATCCAATGATAAAAGGAGCTCTAGAAAAGGGCATACCGGTCATTACAGAAGTGGAGCTTGCCTTTCAGGTCTCTGAAGCTCCTTTTATTGCGATTACAGGTACAAATGGAAAAACCACCACAACTACTCTCGTGTTTGAAATGCTTCAGGCAGGAAGCAAAATGCCGCTGATAGCAGGAAATATTGGAACAGTAGCTTCCGAGGTTGCCCAGAGTGCTGGAGAAGAAAATAATATCGTGATTGAGCTTTCATCATTTCAGCTGATGGGTATTCAGGATTTCAGGCCGAGAATCGCCATTTTAACAAATTTATATGATGCCCATTTGGATTATCATGGCACTAGAGAAGAGTATCATGCAGCCAAAGCAAATATTACGATGAATCAGACTGAAAAGGATTATTTCATTGTCAATGCCGATCAAGATAAAGTAATGGAAGCCGCTGCACGGTCAGAGGCTAAAATAATACCTTTTTCAACTTCCAGAGTCCTGTCTGAAGGGGCATACGTAAAAGATGGCCTGATTTATTTTAATGATGAACAAGTGATGGAAAGAAAAGATGTTTCATTGCCGGGAGAGCACAATCTTGAGAATATCCTATCCTC
Organism: Cytobacillus sp. BC1816; assembly: GCF_051353635.1. NCBI lineage: Bacteria > Bacillati > Bacillota > Bacilli > Caryophanales > Bacillaceae > Cytobacillus > Cytobacillus sp. BC1816. The sequence continues at coordinate 1,736,209 of NZ_CP195611.1, forward strand.
AGTGGCTGCTGCCAAACTGACCGGTGTCGGGAATGAAGCCATAAGCCAAGTTCTAAGTTCGTTTACCGGAGTCAAGCACCGCCTGCAGTATGTTGGCGAATACCAGAGCAGGAAATTTTATAATGATTCTAAAGCAACGAACATTTTAGCAACGAAGAATGCAGTGTCAGCATTTGATCAGTCAGTCATTCTTCTTGCAGGCGGTCTTGACCGCGGAAATGGCTTTGATGAACTCATCCCATCTCTCAAAAAGGTAAAAGCACTTGTAACCTTTGGACAAACAGCTGAAAAGATTGAAAATGCAGCAATGGAAGCGGGAATAAAAACAATTGAGCGTGTCGATAATGTTGAGAAAGCCGTACCTGCTGCCTTTAAGCTTTCAGAGCCAGGAGATGTGATTCTGCTTTCTCCTGCTTGTGCAAGCTGGGACCAATATAAAACTTTTGAGGTTCGGGGAGACATGTTTATAGATGCGGTGCATAAGCTTAATTAAGGGCTTGTCTGCGGGACTATGGGAACTTCAGCAAAGGCATACATCTGCTTCGCGTGACATTTAGAGCTTTAATAAGGAACGCAATAAGACTGCCGGAAAACAGGCAAGTTTATTTGCGGCAGAAAAAGGTTCCTTGATAGCCCTAAAACTTGCATTCGAGGTGTTTTCGTTGCCGACCAAAAAAACCACTCCCGATTTTATATTAATGATCGTCACTTTTATGCTGCTTGCTGTAGGATTGACTATGGTATATAGTGCAAGTGCAATTTGGGCAGATTATAAATTTGATGATTCTTTCTTTTTTGCGAAAAGGCAAATGCTTTTTGCCGGAGTTGGAATTATTGCGATGTTTTTTATCATGAATGTGGATTATTGGACATGGAGAACATGGGCAAAGGTTTTAATCATTGTCTGTTTTGTACTTTTGCTCCTGGTGTTGATCCCTGGAATAGGCAATGTGCGAAATGGCTCGAGGAGCTGGATTGGGGTAGGAGCATTTTCAGTTCAGCCTTCCGAGTTTATGAAGCTTGCCATGATTGTGTTTATGGCAAAATTCCTCTCCGAAAAACAAAAGCTGATTACCTCTTTCAGAAAAGGTCTTGTTCCATCTTTAGGGCTCGTATTTTTAGCATTTGGATTAATAATGCTGCAGCCTGATTTAGGCACTGGAACTGTAATGGTGGGTACTTGCGTTGTCATGATTTTTATCGCAGGAGCGAGGATCAGCCACTTTGTCTGGTTTGGCGCTGCAGGCTTGGCCGGATTTGTGGCACTTGTTCTGTCGGCCCCATACAGGATAAAGCGGATTACTTCATTTCTAGACCCATGGGAAGATCCATTGGGCAGCGGATTCCAGATTATCCAGTCCTTATATGCAATAGGGCCGGGAGGATTGTTTGGCCTTGGTCTGGGGCAGAGCAGACAGAAGTTTTTTTATCTTCCTGAGCCGCAGACAGATTTTATTTTTGCTATTTTAGCTGAGGAACTGGGATTTATAGGCGGATCTTTTGTCATTTTATTATTTGCACTTCTTTTATGGCGCGGCATCCGCATAGCGCTGGGCGCCCCTGATTTATATGGGAGTTTCTTGGCTGTTGGGATCATAGCAATGGTCGCTATTCAGGTAATGATAAATATCGGAGTAGTAACAGGACTGATGCCTGTTACTGGCATCACACTTCCGTTTCTGAGCTACGGGGGATCGTCTTTGACACTGATGCTCATGGCTATAGGGGTTCTGCTTAATATAAGCAGATATGCAAGGTATTAGCGCATTTTATAACATGCATTTTGGAAACCCTGTGAAGCAGGGTTTCTTTTTTGGAAGAAAAAATTTATCCGGCATCGAAGAATTATCAAACTTCTTTGCAATTTTGCACATTATTACATTTCTTTAACATTATGATGTACGTTCCTATCTATTTGTTTTGAATATAGTAGAATAGGGGAAAGAGGGGAAGTGTTTCCCGCTCGAACGCTGGATGACCTTCAATTAATCTGATAGCTTTATATTTGTTCAAGAAATAAAGCTTTGATTTCTTTGATAATAAGATTTTTTTTGAGGTGAAAGAATGAAAATTGCTGTTAGCGGCGGAGGAACTGGCGGACATATATATCCGGCACTTGCGCTTATAAGACAAATTCAGAAAGAACATAAAGATGCCGAATTTCTATATATTGGAACTGAAAAAGGGCTTGAAAATACGATTGTCAATCGTGAAAATATCCCTTTTAAATCAATACATATAACGGGTTTTAAAAGAAAGCTATCTTTGGAAAATGTTAAAACTGTTTTAAGGTTTCTGAAAGGTGTTCGTGAAAGTAAAAAGATGCTTAAGGAATTTAATGCAGATGTCGTCATCGGCACGGGTGGTTATGTTTGTGGTCCAGTTGTATATGCTGCTTCAAAGCTTGGCATTCCAACCATCATCCATGAGCAAAACAGCGTCCCGGGATTAACCAATAAGTTTTTAAGCAGATATGTTGATAAAATCGCAGTATGCTTTGAAGAAGCAAAGGCTTTTTTTCCGGATACTAAAACAGTCATGACAGGGAATCCGCGTGCTTCAGAGGTGCTGGGACAGGATGGGATCAGGGGGAGACTATCAGCAGGATTAAAAACCGGTGTCCCTGCTGTGTTAATCTTTGGAGGCAGCAGAGGGGCAAGGCCAATCAATGATGCAGTTCTAAAAACTCTGGCTGAGCTGGGTGAAAAGCCATATCAGGTTCTATATATCACAGGGGACGTCCATTATGAGGATGTACAAAAAGAAATAGAGCTGGTCGGAAGCCCTGAAAATGTAATGATTAAACCATTTATTCACAATATGCCAGAAGTGCTGGCCGGAGCAGACCTGGTTGTATCACGTGCGGGAGCCACCACTTTGGCAGAGATAACCTCTTTAGGAATTCCGAGCATTTTAATCCCAAGCCCATATGTAACAAATAACCACCAGGAGAAAAATGCAAGAGCGCTAAGCGACCATGGTGCTGCAGAACTTTTGCTTGAAAAAGAGTTAACAGGGAAAAAGCTTATTGACAGCATCGACCGAATCATCCTCGATAAAGATAAGATGAGTAACATGAAGGAAGCTTCGAAAAAACTTGGGATCCGTGATGCATCAAATAGGCTATACAAATTAATGGCCGAACTGGTTTCAAATAATGGGAAGTAGCCCTGATTAGAAAATTTGCATAGAATAAATAAATTTAGGCATAGATCAAGAAAGGGAGGTAAATATGGACGAATTTATCAGCAAGCTTAAAGAATTAAACATCGGATCAGTTAAAGAAAATGAGCCGATGGCTAATCATACAACAATGAAAATTGGCGGACCCGCCGATTTGTTTATTGAGCCTTCTTCCATAGAAAACCTGGCAAAAGCGATGGAACTAATCCATAGCTATGAACTGAAATGGAGAGCAATTGGAAGAGGATCTAATTTGCTCGTATCTGATGGAGGCATAGAAGGAGTGGTCATTAAGTTGGGCCGCGGCATGGATCACCTGGATCTTAATGGTACGGAATTAAGAGCAGGCGGCGGTTATTCATTGGTTGCCCTCTCTACAATTATCAGTAAAAAAGGCTTGTCAGGTCTCGAATTTGCCAGCGGGATTCCCGGGTCTGTAGGCGGAGCAGTTTATATGAACGCTGGTGCTCACGGTTCTGATATTTCGCAGATCCTGACCAATGCACATGTTCTTTTCGAAGATGGGAAGATGGAATGGCTAACCAACGAAGAAATGGAATTTTCTTATAGAACATCCGTCCTTCAAAAGAAACGTCCGGGTATTGTTCTTGAGGCCGTTTTCCGGCTTACAGAGGGAGACAGGGAAAAAATTTCCTCTGCAATGCAAAAAAATAAGGATTACAGGAAGGAAACCCAGCCTTGGAACTTCCCATGTGCAGGCAGTATTTTCCGTAACCCGCTTCCAGAATATGCTGGCCATCTGATAGAAAAAGCCGGAATGAAGGGCCATAGCATCGGTGGAGCGCAAATTTCCAATATGCATGGGAATTTCATCGTGAATGCGGGAGATGCCAGGGCGGAAGATGTACTTGCATTAATTCAGCATATTAAGGATACAATCTTTGATTTGTATGGAGTGAAAATGGAGACAGAAGTAGAAATAATCGGTCGAAAGTAACGGGGAATAATACCTTACGTATACCATTTATTGTGATATAATAATTTATTAGATAACAGTAAATGTAGTAAGAACGGCATGGTTCACATGCCGTTCTCTTCCCTAATTTAGTATTGCATAAATTGTGCTGGACAAGCTTCTTAATTGTTTTTTTTCATTGTCCTTGCGCTATTCTGAAAAAATAGGAAGGTATGCTCTAAACTTCTATAACTGTCTAGCTCCAGCGCCTGCTCCCTCGAGGTGACGGGGGTGGGCAAGGCGCTTGCGCTTTTCTTAATGGGGTGATAAAAGTGGAGAAAAGTAAGGTTGTCTCGCTTGAGGATCGAATACCGAAGCTTAAACAGCAAAGAAAGAAGAAAGCGAACAGAAGACTGATCTTTTTGCTGCTGCTTTTTTTCTCGCTGATTGTTTTAGTTATTTACTTTCAATCGCCCTTAAGCCATATTAAACAAATTAAGGTATCCGGCAATTCAATTTATGATAAAGAAGAAATTATTCAAATTAGCGGTGTTACTGAAAAAACAAATATTTGGAAGGTTGACGAAGAGGGCATTGAGGGTAAGCTTAAAGAGCTGCCTGAAATAAAATCTTCAACTGTTAAAGTTCAGCTGCCAAGCACAATTAATATACAGGTAGATGAACTGAAGCGGATGGCCTACATAGCGAAAGAGAAGCACTACCTTCCTGTTATGGAGAATGGGAGCATATTAAAGGATGAAAAAGTTGCGGAAATCCCTGTCAACGCTCCTATCCTCAATGACTTTTCTGAGGGCGACATCCTTAATATGATGATTGGGGAGCTTGAATCACTACCTGAAGAGGTGTTAAATTCGATTTCCGAAATCCATCATTCTCCCAAAAAGACAGATTCCAACCATATTACTTTGTATATGAATGATGGTTTTGAAGTCAGTGCTACTTTAAGAAGCTTTTCAGAAAAAATGGCACACTACCCTTCTATCATAAGCCAGCTGGATCCCGAGAATAAAGGAATCATCGACTTGGAAGTAGGCTCTTATTTTAAAGCTTATGAAACAGAGGGAGCTGAAGAAGTTGAAAAAGAAAATGAAGGTGAAGGGTAATCATGTAATATTCTCCCTGGTGTTTCTCGTACTGGGTTACATGATGGCATTTTCCTATCACCTTACACAGGGAGAAGAAGAAAAGCCTGCATTAAGCGGAAAACAGTGGGAAAGAGATTTGGAACTCCGTAATCAGCTTGTTGAACTGGAGGAAAAAAACAGATCTCTTCAAAAAGAATTAAATACAAAACAGGAAAACGTACTTGATATTGAAAAGGAGCTTTCACAGGAAGCCCAGGTTTATTTTAATCTTGCCGAGGATGCTGAGAAGTACAGGATGCATCTTGGTAAAGTAAAAGTAAAGGGCCGAGGAGTGGAAGTAACTCTGGCAGATGGTGACTACGATCCGGATGAAGATAATATAAACAATTATATCGTTCATGAACACCATGTTTTTAAGGTTATAAATGAACTCTATATTTCCGGAGCTTCCGCAGTAGCTATAAATGGCCAAAGACTATCACACAGTTCCTATATTGTTTGCAATGGACCTGTTATAGAAGTTGACGGCTACCAGCATCCTGCTCCGTTTGTCATCACTGCCATAGGTGATGCCGAAGTGCTTTCATCCGCACTGAACCTGACAGGCGGAGTAAAAGACACATTGGTAGATGAGAACATCCAATTCACATTAGAGAATAAGGGTGAAATCATCATGGAACCATTACTGGGTTCTTAAAGCCAATCCAGCATTCGTAAGCAGTATTAATTTGTCCACAGTGTAATTTATTCGGGAAAGCAAGGTGGAATTAAAGTGGACAGCAAAAAGAAATTCAGCTTTACCTTTATAACAGTAGTAATTGGCTTTATGATTGCCATACAGTTTCAAACAGTGAAGGAACCGGCTGTCCGGGATACAAGGGATACCTGGCAGCTAAGAGCTGACATCCTTAAAGAAAAAGAGCTGCAATTAAAACTATTGCGAGAAATTAGTTCAAATGAAGAAAAAATTGCCCAATATGAAACAAAGCGCAAACAAAGCAAAGAGCAAGTGCTTCGTGAAACGCTGGAAGAATTAAAAAGGGAAGCCGGACTAAGTGAAGTGACGGGACCAGGCATAATCATAAGCATTGAACCGGTGCATGAGGAGCTTCTTCTGGGCAAGCAGGCTGATTCTGTTTCCCCGGATTTGCTCAAGCGGCTTGTCAATGAGTTAAATATGTATGACGCCCAGCACATTTCCATTGGAGGCAGAAGGATCATCAACACGACAGTCATAAGGGATATCAACAGGGAGACCATGATAGATGGATTTGCCTTAAATCACCTGCCTATTGAAGTGAAAGTTATAACTGAGAATGCCCAATCTGCCGAGAAGCTTTTTAATCGCATGCAAGTATCAAATTCTGCAGAAGAATTTTTCATTGACAATCTGCGGGTTAAGGTGGAAAAGTCTGCAGAGCCTATCACGATTCCTGCATATGATGAGGCATTAAGGATCAGATATATGGAGCCTGTGAAACCTGACGAAGGAGGCAAATCATAATGTGGCTTCCTGTTTTAGGATTGATCATAGGTGTGATACTTGGACTTATGACAGATATAAAAGTGCCGGATGAATATTCGAATTATCTTTCCATTGCTGTTCTTGCCGCGTTGGATACTCTATTCGGAGGGGTCAGGGCTCAGCTTCAAAATATTTATGATGAAAAAGTTTTCGTTTCCGGTTTCTTTTTTAACATCCTGCTGGCAGCAAGTTTAGCTTTTCTGGGTGTCCATCTTGGTGTAGACTTGTACTTAGCAGCAGTATTTGCTTTTGGGGTCAGGCTTTTCCAAAATATAGCGGTCATCAGAAGAATTTTAATCGCAAAATGGTCCCAAAACAGAGAAAAAACAGAAAAAAATGATATTTAAAAAAGGGAAAGTATTAGTTTTGACGAATAATTTTATAGATAAACTAACTTACTAAAACAAATAACAGCAAAAAAAGATTGTTGTTCAATAATCGGAATTGCAAAAAAAAGGAGGTGCCAGAGAATGAACAGCAATGAAATATATGTTAGTCTTGACATCGGTACATCCAGTGTAAAAGTAATCATTGGGGAAATGGTCAATGACTCTTTAAATATTATTGGTGTTGGCAATGTACAGTCAGAAGGGTTACGCAAGGGGTCCATTGTTGATATAGACGAAACCGTTCATTCTATTAAAAAGGCAATCGAACAGGCTGAGAGAATGATAGGAATGGAGATAAAAAATGTGATTGTAGGAATTACCGGCAATCATGTTATGCTTCAGCCATCCCATGGTGTTGTTGCAGTCTCGAGTGAGAATAGGGAAATTACAGACGAAGATGTTGCTAGAGTAATAGATGCGGCACAAGTTGTATCAATCCCGCCGGAAAGAGATATCATTGATGTCATTCCAAAGCAGTTTATCGTTGACGGATTGGACGAAATCAGTGATCCCCGCGGAATGATTGGTGTGCGGCTGGAAATGGAAGGCACCATTATAACAGGATCGAAAACGATTTTACATAACACCCTGCGCTGTGTTGAACGCGCTGGCCTTGAAATCATGGATATTACACTTCAGCCTCTGGCAGCAGGTGCATTCGCTCTTTCAAAGGATGAGAAAAATCTGGGAGTTGCACTTGTTGATATTGGCGGCGGTTCCACAACCATTGCCATATTTGAAAATGGATCTTTAAAGGCAACCAGTGTTCTTCCTGTAGGGGGAGACCATATCACAAAAGACTTATCTATCGGACTCCGCACATCTACAGAAGATGCAGAAAAAATCAAAACAAAGTATGGCTATGCGTTCTATGACCATGCATCTGAAGATGAGGTATTCAGTGTTCCTATCATTGGAAGCGATCAGCATCAGCAATTTAATCAGCTGGAAATATCAGATATTATTGAAGCCCGGATGGAAGAGATTTTTGATTTTATCCAGCACGAAGTGAAACGTCTTGGAGCAAAAGATCTTCCAGGGGGCTATGTACTATCTGGAGGCGTAGCGAATACTCAGGGAGTTCTTGAACTGGCACAGGATGTTTTCCAAAATAGAGTGCGCATCGCAATCCCTGATTATATTGGCGTGAGGGAACCGCAGTATACGACTGCAGTTGGATTGATTAAGTTCGCATATAAGAATGCGAAAATACAGGGCAGAAAAATGGAACAGCCAGTGACTGTCCCTGAAGCAAAAGAAAAACGAGTGCAAAAACCGCAACCGCAACCGAAAACAAAGCCGGAAAAACAGCCGGAAGAAAAAATCACATCAAGAGTTAAAAAGTTCCTCGGATACTTTTTCGAATAACTTGATTTGATTCGCAAGGGTTAGGGAAACGGAATCAAAAGCCATACGGCGGATAGAAAAATGCACTGAAAAGCCATTTTGGGAGTGCGTATAAAAAGCGAATCAAAAAAGGTGTTCTTAGGAATATCGACGAATTAGGAGGATTAGTCATGTTGGAATTTGATACAAATTTGGATTCATTAGCAACTATAAAAGTCATCGGCGTTGGAGGCGGCGGTAACAATGCAGTAAACAGAATGATTGAGCATGGTGTTCAAGGCGTCGAGTTTATTGCTGTTAACACGGATGCTCAGGCGCTGAACTTATCAAAAGCAGAAGTGAAAATGCAAATCGGAGGCAAACTTACAAGGGGACTTGGAGCTGGTGCCAACCCCGAGGTAGGTAAAAAAGCAGCAGAAGAAAGTAAAGAGCAGGTAGAAGAAGCACTGAAAGGTGCTGATATGGTATTCGTCACAGCTGGCATGGGAGGTGGGACTGGAACAGGAGCGGCTCCAGTCATCGCCCAGATTGCACGTGATTTAGGAGCTCTGACTGTTGGTGTTGTTACCCGCCCATTCACTTTTGAAGGCCGCAAACGTTCCACTCAGGCAGCCGGCGGTATTGCTGCTATGAAGGAAGCGGTTGATACACTGATCGTCATTCCTAATGACAGGCTATTGGAAATTGTTGATAAAAGCACTCCAATGCTTGAAGCATTCCGCGAAGCGGATAATGTTTTGCGCCAGGGTGTTCAGGGTATTTCCGACTTGATTGCTGTTCCGGGATTAATTAACCTTGACTTTGCAGACGTGAAGACAATCATGTCCAATAAAGGTTCTGCACTAATGGGTATTGGTGTTGCAGCAGGGGAAAACCGTGCAGCAGAAGCGGCGAAAAAGGCGATTTCATCACCTTTGCTTGAAACATCAATTGATGGTGCACAAGGTGTCTTAATGAATATTACTGGCGGATCAAATCTAAGCCTGTATGAAGTACAGGAAGCTGCTGACATTGTTGCTTCAGCTTCAGATCAGGACGTGAATATGATCTTCGGTTCCGTAATTAATGAAAACCTTAAAGATGAGATTGTTGTAACGGTCATTGCAACTGGATTTAATGAAGAAGTGATCCAGCCTAAGCCTATGAGGCCAACATTTGGACAGCCTAAATCTTCCCCTGGCATGGGAACGTCTATGAAGCGTGAACCAAAGAGAGAAGAAGCTCCGCAAGAATCTGTAAGAAGCAGCCAATCTCAACAGCCGGAAGAAACGTTGGATATCCCTACGTTCCTCCGCAACCGTAACCGCAGAAGATAAAGTTTGATTGATAAAACCCCTGGAATCAACTTGATTCCAGGGGTTTTATCAATTGTTATGAAGGTTTTTACACAAATAAGCATGGCTCATATTCTGAGCCATGCTTAATTATATTTAAACCGTCTGAGATTCCTTAAGTTGCATAGAAGGGCCAAAGAATTCGTAGCGGATATTTTCCTTCAGAAAGCCTGCTTCAAGCAATGCCTCGTACATAGCCTGCATAAATTGAACGGGTCCGCACATATAGACCATACTTTCTTTATTCGGCACTATTGTGTTTAACCACTCTGAAGTAATATAACCTTCCTTGCTGAAGGTCTTTTCGGCCTTATCTTTTTCTGTTGGACTTTCATAGCAGAAATAGGTTTTTACCAATGGATTATTTTTTTCAATTTCGTGTACTTCCTCTGAAAATGCATGTACTTTTCCGTTGAGTGCAGCATGAACAAATATTGTTTCATGCTTTACTCCTGTTGCATCAAGATGACGCAGCATGCTATGCATTGGTGTAATGCCTACTCCGCCGCTAAGCAGAACGACAGGATTATCTATTCCATCCAGAACAAATTCTCCAGCAGGAGAACTTATTTCTAAATGATCGCCTTCTTTCAGGTCATTGTGAAGATAGCTGGAAACCTTTCCGTCCGGTTTTTCAGAATTACCTTCTTCTTTCTTAACAGAGATTCTGTAATATGACTTTTCCGGTGAGTCAGATAAGCTGTATTGGCGGATATGCGTATATTCTTCTCCTGGAATATTTAATTTCACACTAATATACTGGCCCGGAAGATAGCTGGAAATATTTCCTCCATCGTCAGGTGTAAAATAGAAGGAAGTAATTACATCACTTTCTTTCACCTTTTTTGCAACAGTGAATGTTCTGAAGTCATCCCAGCCTCCTGGCTGATCAGCGGCATCCTCATAAAGGCTCTTTTCTAATCCGATGAATGCATCCGCAATCACACCATAAGCTTTAACCCATGCATCAATAATATCTTCAGTAGCAGCCTCTTTCAGCACTTCCTTGATTGCAAGAATTAAGTGCTCTCCAACAATTGGATAATGTTCAGGCTTAATGCCTAAAGATCTGTGCTTATGAGCGATTTGTGTGACAACCGGGAGAATAGCTTCCAGGTTATCGATATATTTTGCAGCAGCATATACAGAATTTGCCAGTGCTTTTTGCTGTCGGCCCTGTTTCTGATTAGCATGATTAAAGATGTTCAGCAGTTCAGGGTGATTTGTAAACATTAACTTATAAAAGGTTTTCGTAATATCTTCGCCATGTTTTTCAAGTACAGGTACAGTGCTTTTAATAATTTCAATTGTTTTTGTGTCCAACATATCAGCAAAACTCCTTCTTATTATTTTCACTGTCATTATAGTTGATATTGAAAACAAAAAATGTGATATAAATCACACCAAGTGAAAAAGTGAAGGAGCAATAAATAGAAAAATAATGACAAAATCCGTTGGGAATAGGGAAAATTTCTATCTTTTTGCATACAGAAAGCGACACACTTTCTTTACTGAAATGCGCTATACTTTTTTCTAACAGAATCATAGCACATAAATATATGAGAGAATTTGACCGCTAAAGTCACTCTATCAGATGCTGATTCTGAAGAGGAAGCAAGAAGTATAACTTTAATCTTTGATAACTGTCTAGCTCCAGCGCCTACCCTTTCGAGGTCATAAGTCAATCCTCCCAGAAAGGCATAGAACGCCTTTCCGAGAGGCTCGTCTTGTGTTTGAGGGCCACAGGATGTGGGTCATGCAGACGTTGCCACAGGACGTGGCGTTCATAGTCTGCGTTTATTCGTGGGCAAGGCGCTTGCGCTTTTCTAAGGGGGAAGATAATTGACCGTCTATTTGGATATTATCTGGGCGCTAAATTTTATGTTTGACAGCCTTCTCCTTTATCTAACAGCCATCATACTAAAAAGAGAAATCAGGCTTTGGAGGATTTTTGCAGGCGGCTTAATAGGATCGATCATCATTTTATTAGTATTTACACCATTTAATGAATATTCAGGTCACCCGCTCACTAAATTATTATTCTCAGTTGCAATGGTATTGGCTGTTTTTGGCTTTAAGCGTTTGCGTTACTTTCTAAAAGGTCTCATGACTTTTTATTTTGCTACTTTTTTAGTTGGAGGCTCCTTAATAGGCATTCATTATTTTATTAATTTTGATTTTCAGCTTTCTTCATCCGTCATGCTCGCCAGTGTTAAGGGCTTTGGTGATCCAATCAGCTGGCTGTTTGTACTTCTTGGGTTTCCTCTTGCCTGGCATTTCTCTAAGAGAAACGTTGAAGGAATCGAGATGACAAAAATTCAGTATGACTCTTTAGTAATGGTGCGTGTTGTTATCAATGAAACAGAATTCCGTTTCAAAGGCCTAATAGACAGCGGCAACCAGTTATACGATCCCATTTCTAAAATGCCAGTGATGTTTATATCCGTTAAAGACAGGCTTGACGAGTTCCCGCCTGAAATTATTAAAATGGCAGGGAACCCGGAAGATATCATTATGGGCAGTGATTCAATTGGCGGGGATTGGGAGCATAAAATGAGGGTAATTCCATGTAAGGTTGTTGGACAAGAACACCAGTTGATTATAGGATTCAAGCCTGACCGCATTCTCCTTGAAAAAGAGAATGAAATAATAGAAGCGGAGCGTGGATTAGTTTCCTTTTCCATGCAGCAGCTTTCTGCGGACGATGCGTTTCAGTGCATTGTTCACCCTAAGATGCTTACAGGTACAAGTACAATGAAGCAGGATGCAAAAGTAAGTTAATATACTATACTCTGCAAAAACATAATTTAGAAGGAGGACAAATCATGAAAAAGTTAAAACTTCGCTTATCCTACTATTGGTATAAATTATTGATTAAGCTGGGGATCAAAACAGATGAAGTATATTATATAGGCGGCAGCGAAGCACTACCTCCTCCACTTAGTAAGGAAGAAGAAGAAATGCTCCTGATCAAGCTTCCGAAGGGAGATAAAGCTGCAAGGTCCATTTTAATTGAAAGAAATCTGCGTCTTGTTGTGTATATCGCCAGAAAGTTTGAAAATACAGGCATCAATATAGAGGACTTAATCAGCATTGGAACCATTGGGCTTATTAAAGCTGTAAATACGTTTAATCCAGAGAAAAAAATCAAGCTGGCTACATATGCATCCCGCTGTATTGAGAATGAAATTCTAATGTATTTAAGAAGGAACAATAAAATCCGTTCTGAAGTATCCTTTGATGAACCCCTCAATATCGATTGGGATGGCAATGAACTGCTTCTTTCCGATGTGCTTGGCACTGAGGATGACATCATCACAAAAGATCTCGAAGCAAATGTTGATAAAAAGCTGCTGCTAAAGGCATTGCATCAGCTTTCGGATCGTGAAAAACAGATAATGGAACTTAGATTTGGCCTTGGATCGGGTGAAGAAAAAACTCAGAAGGATGTGGCAGATATGCTGGGTATTTCCCAGTCCTATATTTCACGTCTGGAAAAACGAATAATAAAAAGATTAAAAAAAGAATTTAATAAGATGGTTTAGAACTTTTAGCAGGAATATTTTTTTACAAAATTTTGCAAGGGAAAAACCTAGTGTTTATGATGCTTTGACCGTTTCCCCATCCGGCAGTCGGATTAGCCGGTGCATATTTTTCCTTTCCAAGGAGATACTGTTTTTTGTACAGCAGCTCCTGTGAGGAGGGAAATGGATTGACTCGAAATAAAGTAGAAATTTGCGGTGTTGATACTTCAAAGCTTCCAGTTTTAAAAAACGAAGAAATGAGAGAGCTCTTCAAGCAAATGCATAAGGGGGATATAACCGCACGGGAAAAACTCGTCAACGGCAATTTGCGTCTCGTATTAAGTGTGATTCAGCGTTTTAATAACAGAGGCGAATTTGTTGATGACCTTTTCCAGGTCGGCTGTATCGGTCTAATGAAATCTATTGATAATTTTGATCTAAGTCAAAACGTTAAGTTTTCCACCTATGCAGTTCCGATGATCATTGGGGAAATACGCAGGTACCTGCGTGATAATAACCCGATTCGCGTCTCGCGTTCATTAAGGGACATTGCTTATAAAGCTCTGCAGGTAAGAGAACGTTTAATGAGCAAAACATCCAGAGAGCCTACAGCGGAAGAAATAGCAAAAGAGCTGGATGTGCCTCATGAAGAAATCGTTTTTGCATTGGATGCAATTCAGGATCCTGTCTCTTTATTTGAACCCATTTATAATGATGGCGGAGATCCGATTTTTGTGATGGATCAACTGAGCGATGAACGGAACAAAGATATTCAATGGATCGAAGAGATAGCCCTAAAAGAGGGAATGAGAAGACTGAATGAGCGGGAAAAACTGATTCTTAGAAAACGCTTCTTCCAGGGCAAAACTCAAATGGAAGTGGCAGAGGAAATTGGCATTTCCCAGGCTCAAGTTTCACGGCTTGAAAAAGCGGCAATCAAACAAATGAATAAGAATATTCAAAGCTAGCAGCCAATTTGGCTGCTTTTTATATTTACCAAACATTTTTCCTATAGGGGCAAACATATATTGAATAAGAACATAAATTGGGAGTGAAATGTCGATGGTGAAAATATCTGAGTTTCAAATGAAGGATGTTGTAAATGTAGCTGACGGCAAAAAGCTTGGAAATATTGGGGATATAGATATTAATATAAATACAGGGAAAATTGAAGCCGTTATTATTGGGGGAGCGGGAAAGGTGTTGGGTTTTTTTGGGAGAGATGCTGATGTTGTCATACCGTGGAAAAATATTATAAAAATTGGTGAGGATGTCATACTGGTCCGCTATCAGGACGCGATTGAGCCAAAATATATTGAGGAGGAAGCATAAGAGTTGTTAATGGTGTCATCACTGCCTGCCTTGTGGTAAACTATAGAAAAATAAGATGGGGTTAATCGCATGGAACCATTTTCTTTAAAAACGGAAGAGTATTTTGTCATAAAACAGTGGGCGGATCGTTTTCCTAATATAACGGCCGGTTTTACAACTAAAAATGGCGGCTGCAGCCGTAATGAATACAAAACGCTTAATGTAGGATTGCATGTGAACGACAGCAATGAAGCAGTCAGCCGAAATCGGCAGCATGTGGCTGACTTGCTTGGGTTTTCTCATGAAAAGTGGGTTGGTGCTGAACAAACTCATGAAATAAATATAAAAGAAGTTACCAGAAAAGATAAAGGGAAGGGTGCTCTTGTTTACGAGGATTCCTTTTCTGGTACTGACGGGTTTTTCACTTATTCTAAAGGTGTCATGCTGACTCTCTGTTATGCGGATTGTGTACCGCTTTACTTTTTGCATGAAAAGACAGGTGCCATAGGCATGGCCCATGCAGGCTGGAAAGGTACTGTCGGGGGGATTGGCAGGAAGATGGCCGAGCTATTTGCCAAAGAAGGCATTGACTTAAGTGAGGTCCAAACCGTGATTGGCCCTTCCATTTGCAGAAATTGTTATATAGTTGATGATCGTGTTATTTCAAAAGTGCAAAAAATACTAGAAGATGTCGATATAAAGCCATATAATCAAATTAGTGACAATCAATTCCAGCTTGATTTGAAAGAGCTTAACCGGACAATTCTGATAAATGCAGGAATTCCTCATGAAAATATCATGATTACTGATTATTGCACAAGCTGTCATGAATACTATTTTTTTTCCCACAGAAGAGATAGGGGAAAGACCGGCAGAATGATGAGCTTTATTGGCTGGAAGGAGGAAGTCGGAAGCTAAATGAGAGTAGAAGATAATTTAAAGCAAATTAAGTCAGCTATACAGGAAGCGTGCATTAAGGCCAACCGTAAGACAGAAGAAATTACCCTCATTGCTGTTACTAAGTACGTAACAGCGGAAAGGGCACAAGAAGCTCTTGAAGCAGGTATTGTTCATTTAGGTGAAAATAGGGATGAAGGACTGCTTGCCAAGTGGGATGTGTTAAAGGACAAGCCTACATGGCATTTTATTGGAACGCTGCAAACGCGCAAAGTGAAAAATATCATTGATAAAGTGGATTATATTCATTCACTGGACAGGCATTCCCTCGCGAAGGAAATCAACAAGCGGGCTGACCGAAAGATAAATTGTTTTGTTCAGGTTAATGTCTCAGGCGAAGAGTCGAAACAGGGAATAAATCCTGAAGAGGTAGCTGACTTTATTTCATGCCTGGCTGATTATAAAAATATCAATATCATCGGCCTTATGACAATGGCACCACTTTCAGCGGACGAGGAATTGCTTCGTTCCTGTTTCCGGAAGCTAAAGAACCTGCAAACAAAGGTAAAAGATCTGGAATTTGATTTTGCTCCTTGTACTGAGCTTTCAATGGGCATGTCTAATGATTTTTCCCTGGCAATTGAAGAAGGTGCCACAATGGTGAGGATTGGTACTGCTTTAGTAGGCCAAAAGAGTCAGGAGGATTGATAAAATGAGTATAAAATCAAAATTTAAAACATTTTTCTTCCTGGATGATGAATATGACTATAAGGAAGAGGAAATCATCGAAGAAGAAAGAGAGCCGGTGAAGCAGGTGCAAAAGCAGCAGCAGCCAGTTCAAAAACAGAACATCGTCAGCCTCCAAAGTGTGCAGAAGTCTTCTAAAGTAGTTCTTGTTGAACCGCGTGTTTATGCAGAAGCACAGGATATTGCGGATCAGCTGAAAAACAGAAGAGCTGTTGTTGTCAATCTGCAGAGAATAGAAAAAGATCAGGCGAAGCGGATTGTTGACTTCCTAAGCGGAACCGTTTATGCCATCGGCGGAGATATTCAAAAGATTGGAACTGATATTTTTCTATGTACCCCTGACAATGTTGAGGTTTCAGGAAATATCTCTCAGCTGATGAAAGAACAAGAATTAGAAAATACGAGGTGGTAGCATTTAATGGAATTAGTATTTGGGATATTGTCATCTGCAATTTATTATTACTCGTGGGCACTGATTATTTATATTTTGCTGTCCTGGTTCCCTAATGCCAGGGAATCCGCTTTTGGCCAGTTTCTTGCAAGGATTTGTGAACCGTACCTTGAGCCTTTCCGCAAAATCATTCCTCCGCTTGGAATGATTGATATCTCTCCTATTGTGGCTATCTTAGTTTTGCGATTTGCCACTGGAGGTTTGCAGCAGCTTTTTTATTGGATTTCATAATACTACAAACAGGGCTATCAAAATGGCCCTTTTTTATTTGTGTAAAAAGGAGGTTCCTTAAAGATGACCATTTATCAGCACTTCCGGCCGGAAGAAAAAGAATTTGTTGATCAGGTTCTTAACTGGAGAGACCTTGTGGAAAATACATATGCTCCGAAGCTTACTGATTTTCTTGATCCAAGGGAGCAGCAAATCCTTAACAGCGTCATAGGGCAGCATTCCGGAATTTTATTTGCTTTATTTGGCGGAACTCCAAATTCTGAGAGAAGGAGAGCCCTCATATTTCCGGATTACTATGACAGTGATGAGGGAGATTTTCAAATTCGGCTGTTTGAACTTGAATATCCAAAAAAGTTTGTCACCATAGAACACCCGCAAGTGCTGGGCAGTCTAATGTCTCTGGGGCTAAAAAGAGGAAAATTCGGTGATATCCTTTTTGAAGATGACAGAATCCAGTTTTTTGCAGCACAAGAAATTGAAGATTACATCAGCCTGCAGCTGCAGTCAATTGGCAGAGCTTCCGTGTCTCTGAAAAAAAAGCCATTTTCAGAGGCGATCCAATCAGCAGAAGTGTGGAAAGAAAGCTCCATCACCTCTTCATCCCTGAGATTGGACACAGTCATCTCAGCCATCTACAATATCTCCAGGCAAAAATCCCAGCTCTATATCCAGCAGGGACTAGTCAAAGTCAATTGGACGCAAATAGAAAACCCCTCATTTGAATGCCAGCAAAGCGACATCATTTCAGTCAGGGGACAAGGCCGTTCCAAAATAATAGAAATAGATGGGAAAACAAAGAAGGACAAATGGAGGATTATTACTGGGAGGCAAGGGTAATAGAAGGGGGGAATATTAAAAATACCCACTTATGGTTTTTATAGTTTTAAAATGTAATACATGTTTAAGACGCTGAGTTGACTGTAGCGGAGGCCACTTGACTCCTGCGGGAGGAGAGGGAGCGGGAGACCCCGCAGGCGAAGCCGAGGAGGCTCCCGTTCCTCCCCGCAGAAAGAAAGTGCCCGAAGCGGAAGTCAACGGGCAATATAAATTACAAAAACAATTAATTACCTGTCAAAAGAAATAATTATAAACTTTGAAGGAATTTGAAACAACCTGTCGAATAAATAATCAAAAGACTACGGAGTCTGCTATAATTAAAATGAACCAGCAGGCTCAAACCAATTTACATAAGATCAACAGACCTGGGAGGTGGCAAACATGCCATTAACACCGTTAGATATTCATAACAAGGAATTCAGCAAAGGATTCCGCGGTTATGACGAAGATGAAGTAAACGAATTCCTGGACCAGATCATTAAGGACTACGAAATCCTGATCAGGGAAAAAAAAGAGCTTGAAGAAAAGCTCAATGATACGAACGAACGCATAGGCCACTTTACCACAATTGAAGAAACACTTAATAAATCTATTGTGGTTGCACAGGAAGCAGCAGAGGAAGTCAAGCGCAATGCCCATAAAGAAGCGAAGCTAATCGTTAAAGAAGCTGAAAAGAATGCTGACAGAATTGTGAACGAATCCCTATCTAAAGCGAGAAAAATCGCACTTGATATTGAAGATTTAAAGAAACAGTCCAAAGTATTCCGGACACGTTTCAAAATGCTTGTTGAAGCACAGCTTGATATGCTAAACAACGATGATTGGGATCATTTAATGGAATATAAGCTGGATTCCACTGAACTTAAGTCATTAAGAGAAGAAGAAGAATCACTGGCTTGACGAAAGCTGGAAATATCGCATATAATTTTAAAACAAAGTAAAATACGATGTTTATCAACAATGAGAGGGACAGTACAGTTTTTTTCAAAGCTTAAGTACAGATTGGCATAGTCACTCTGTAAGCGAGCCGGGGATGGTGGAAGCCCGGGTATAAGCAAAAGCTGGAAAATCACCCTTGAGTTCCTTGCCGAACGTACATCTATCAGTAGGCCAAGGCGGTTCATTCACGTTAAGAATTCTTTGAGCGGATGAAATACAGGTCATATTTCATCTACAAGGGTGGTACCGCGGGAGAATATAACCTTCTCGTCCCTTTTTGGGATGAGAAGGTTTTTTTGTATTTCACTGTGGTTTTTATCAGCTCTCATTGGCTATCATGGTATTTAATGAGTTATAAACAGGAGGCAAAGGAATGGATTACAAAGATAGTTTATTAATGCCAAAAACCGAATTCCCAATGCGCGGCAATCTTCCAAAGCGCGAACCTGAAATTCAGGCAAGATGGGAAGAGATGAATATTTATGAAAAGGTCCAGGAACGGACCAAAGGCCGTCCAATGTTTGTTCTGCATGATGGTCCTCCTTATGCAAATGGCGACATCCACATCGGCCATGCGCTGAATAAAATCTTAAAGGATTTCATCGTACGCTCTAAGTCAATGACTGGCTATAATGCTCCATATGTTCCTGGGTGGGATACACATGGTTTGCCAATTGAGCAGGCGTTGACAAACAAAGGCGTAAAGCGTAAAGAAATGAGCGTTGCGGAATTCCGCAGGCTTTGTGAAGAGTATGCATATGAGCAGATTGACAGCCAGCGCGGTCAATTTAAGCGCTTAGGCGTCCGCGGTGACTGGGAGAATCCATACATCACTCTAAAACCTGAGTACGAAGCCCAGCAAATAAAAGTATTTGGGGAAATGGCGAAAAAAGGCTATATCTATAAAGGCAAAAAGCCTGTATATTGGTCACCATCATCTGAATCAGCTCTGGCTGAAGCTGAAATTGAATATAAAGATAAACGTTCACCGTCCATCTATGTTGCTTTTAAAGTAAAAGATGGCAGGAACGTATTGGATCAGGATACTCATATTGTTATCTGGACTACTACTCCATGGACTATTCCGGCAAACCTAGGAATTTCAATTCATCCGGACCTTACCTACAGTGTAGTTGAGGCAAACAGCAAAAAGTTTATGGTTGCTGAAGATTTACTGGCTTCAGTGGCTAAAGAGTTTGAATGGGAAAACTATAAAGTTGTCCAATCGGTAAAAGGGACCGACCTCGAAAATGTAGTTGCCGAGCATCCTCTTTATGGCCGTGATTCTCTTGTTATGCTGGGTGAGCATGTTACAACTGATGCTGGTACTGGGTGTGTACACACAGCTCCTGGCCATGGGGAAGACGATTTCCATGTAGGCATGAAGTACGGGTTAGATGTATTATGCCCGGTTGAT
Organism: Cytobacillus sp. BC1816; assembly: GCF_051353635.1. NCBI lineage: Bacteria > Bacillati > Bacillota > Bacilli > Caryophanales > Bacillaceae > Cytobacillus > Cytobacillus sp. BC1816. Next base: position 1,756,363 of record NZ_CP195611.1, read on the forward strand.
GATAAAGGAAACATGACTAGTGAAGCTCCTGGCTTTGAAGGTTTATTCTATGATGCAGCCAATAAGCCGATTACTGAAAAACTTGAGGAAGCTGGGGCTTTATTAAAACTTACTTTTATTACTCACTCTTATCCGCATGACTGGAGAACGAAAAAGCCAGTTATTTTCCGTGCTACTGCCCAATGGTTTGCATCCATTAAAGATTTCCGCAATGAACTTTTGGAAGCTGTTAAGGAAACAAATTGGTATCCTGCATGGGGTGAGACAAGACTATTTAACATGGTCCGGGACCGCGGTGATTGGTGCATCTCCCGCCAGCGTGTATGGGGTGTGCCAATTCCTGTCTTTTATGCGGAAAATGGAGAAGAAATTATCACAGATGAAACCATTGAACATGTATCAAATCTTTTCCGCGAACATGGTTCGAACATCTGGTTCGAGAGAGAAGCGAAAGAACTGCTGCCTGAAGGATTTACACATCCAGGAAGCCCGAATGGCCAGTTTACAAAAGAAACGGATATCATGGACGTATGGTTCGATTCCGGTTCTTCCCATCAGGCAGTTCTTTTAGAGCGCGACGATTTACAGCGTCCTGCAGACTTATACCTTGAAGGCTCTGATCAATATCGAGGCTGGTTTAACTCTTCACTTTCAACTTCAGTAGCAGTAACAGGAAAAGCACCTTATAAAGGTGTTCTGAGCCACGGGTTTACACTTGATGGCGAAGGAAGAAAAATGAGTAAATCCATTGGAAACGTAGTTGTTCCAGCAAAAGTCATGAATCAGCTTGGTGCTGACATTCTGCGTTTATGGGTGGCGTCAGTTGATTATCAGGCAGATGTCCGGGTATCTGATGCTATTCTGAAGCAGGTTGCGGAAGTATATAGAAAGATCCGCAATACGTTCCGCTTCTTGCTTGGAAATCTGGATGATTTTAACCCGGCAACTGACTCGGTTTCATTTGAAAACCTGCGCGAAGTTGACCAGTTTATGCTTGTTAAGCTGAATAAACTGATCAAGAATGTTCGAGAGTCTTATGACCGCTATGAGTTTGCCAGCATCTACCATGCTGTTAATAATTTCTGTACATTGGACCTAAGTGCATTCTATCTTGATTTTGCAAAAGATGTCCTGTACATTGAAGCGAAAGATAATGCAGAACGCCGAGCTATCCAAACTGTTTTATATGAGAGCCTGATTGCTCTGACAAAACTTGTTGCACCTATCCTTTCCCATACTTCAGATGAAGTTTGGAGCTTTATTCCGAATGTGAAGGAAGTAAGTGTACAATTGACGGATATGCCAGAATATCAAGAGCTTCCAAACGCGAAACAGCTGGAAGTAAAGTGGACTGCATTCATGAAGCTTCGCAATGATGTTCTTAAAGCATTGGAAGAAGCGCGTAATGAAAAGGTGATCGGCAAATCTCTTACTGCTAAAATAACCCTTTATGTAAACGATCAAGCAAAGAGCCTATTGGATTCAATTCAGGAAAATCTTCAGCAAATCTTTATCGTTTCTGGATTTGAGATAGCAGGCAGCCTGTCAGATGCACCTGAAAATGCAGTGAAATTTGAAAATACTGCAATTGTGGTTTCCAAAGCTGAAGGCAAAACATGTGATCGCTGCTGGACAGTCACTCCAGAAGTCGGCCAGACAGAAGGCTATGACACTCTATGCCCTCGCTGTGCTGAGGTTGTAAAAAATAATTATAGCCACTTGGCTTAAATACCGGCAGTCCCTCAATTATTTGAGGGACTGTTTTTTGATAAATGAGGTTCTTTTTTAATTATAAGGGGACTTCGAAATCCATTTTATAAATAATTCCACCTTCACTAAATGTTGTGCCGTTTGCTAAAAGTTTGCCCGTGTCTGAAATCCGTTCCGAGAAGATAATAAAGTAAACATCATAGAACGGAGGAAACGGCATGGATGCAAAGGCAGATAGGCTATATTCAGAACTCCGTAATACAAGACAGGAAATATTGGAAAGACTGATGGAAGGCAATAGTTCTGCTTTAATAAAACCTATTTTATTGGAAGAACTGCATGATATCGAACAAACACTCAGCAAAATTGAATCTGGAAGCTTTGGCAAATGTGAAATTTCAGGTGAACTGCTTCCGGCAGATTTGCTGCAGATGATCCCTACCTTGAAAACAATGGAGGATTGCAGCAGGCTGGGCAGATTCTACAGAAAATCTATTTTCCACTGAGTTTAGGCGTGTGCTGTGTTTTTTATTCAGTTTGTGCTAAAATGCAAAGGTAATGATATGAGATATGGGGGTTGCCTTTGTGTTTTATTACATAATTGCATTGTTCGTGATAGCACTTGATCAGTTTACGAAATGGCTGATTGTTAAGAACTTTGAATTAGGGGAAAGTGTTAAAGTTATTGAGGACTTTCTTTATATTACATCTCACCGCAACCGTGGCGCTGCCTGGGGCATCCTGCAGGGGCAAATGTGGTTTTTCTACGTAATAACCGTTATTGTCATAATTGGTATCATTTATTACATTCAAAAAGCAGCCAAAGGCAAATTGCTTCTTGGAGTCTCTTTGGGCCTGATGCTGGGCGGAGCGATTGGAAACTTTATTGACAGGGTATTTCGAAAAGAAGTGGTGGATTTCGTAAACACTTATATTTTTGGCTATGACTTTCCTGTTTTCAATATTGCTGACTCGGCGCTGGTCATTGGTGTAGGGCTATTGATGATTCAGATGCTGCTTGAAGAGAGAGAAGCAAAGAAAAAGGAGAAATCTTATGGAGAAAATGGAACACATCATTCCTGATGAACAGGCAGGAGAACGAATAGATAAAGTGTTATCCACATTGAATGCAGATTGGTCAAGAACGCAGGTTCAGCAATGGATCAAAGATGGCAATGTCCTTGTAAATGGGCAGAAGCCGAAAACCAATTACAAATGTACGGCAAATGATAAAATTGAAATATCTATTCCTGAACCTGAAGAATTAGATGTCGTGCCGGAAAAAATGGATCTGAATATTTATTATGAAGATAAAGATGTCCTGGTGGTGAACAAACCAAAAGGAATGGTAGTTCATCCGGCAGCCGGCCATGGCACTGGCACCCTTGTAAATGGACTTATGGCACATTGCACAGATCTTTCAGGAATTAATGGGGTCATGAGGCCAGGAATCGTTCATAGAATCGATAAAGATACATCGGGACTTCTTATGGTTGCTAAGAATGATATGGCACATGAAAGTCTTGTGAATCAGCTGATGAATAAAACCGTTACACGTAAGTACCGTGCCATTGTCCATGGAGTTATTCCTCACGACTATGGAACGATTGATGCGCCAATTGCCCGCGATCCCAAAGACCGTCAAAGCATGACTGTTGTTGACAATGGAAAACATGCGGTTACGCATTTTCAGGTCCTTGAGCGTTTCAGGGATTTTACACTGGTGGAATGCCAGCTGGAAACGGGAAGAACCCATCAAATCCGTGTTCACATGAAATACATTGGCTACCCTCTGGCAGGAGATCCTAAATATGGTCCAAGAAAAACTCTTGATCTTGGAGGCCAAGCACTGCATGCAGGGATCCTTGGATTTGATCATCCAAGAACAGGCGAGTACCTGGAATTTGAAGCACCTATGCCTGCCTATTTCAAGGAGCTATTAGATAAACTGGCAAATAATCGTTGACAATTGTCCAATTGTGCTATAAGATGACAATAGTTGAATAAGTCCTTTAAAACAGTCCCGTGAGGCTGGGAAGGAAACGGATTGAATAAGGAGAATTGTATCCTTATTCTGCAGAAACAGAAACGTTTACCCTCTCGCCAGATCGGTGAGAGGTTTTTTGTATATAACATTAACCGAAGAGAATCAGATAATAGAGGTGATCAGAATGCCGCAGCAAAAAGCAATTGTTTTGGATGACCAGGCAATCAGGAGAGCGCTGACAAGGATTGCTCATGAAATCATAGAGAAAAATAAAGGGATTGAAAATTGCATCCTGATTGGAATCCGGACCAGGGGGATTTACCTGGCGAATCGCCTGGCTGAGCGGATCGAACAAATAGAAGGTGCCAAAATTGATGTAGGCGAACTTGATATCACTCTCTATCGAGATGATCTTACGAAAAAGACTGAAAATCAGGAGCCGCTTGTCAAAGGCTCAGACGTCCCAAAAGATATAAATGATCAGAAAGTGATCCTGGTCGATGATGTTCTTTATACAGGAAGAACGGTCAGAGCTGCCCTTGATGCGCTGATTGACATCGGAAGGCCATCCCAGATTCAGCTGGCAGTCCTTGTGGACCGGGGCCATAGAGAGCTTCCGATAAGAGCTGATTATGTAGGCAAAAACATTCCAACCTCAAGTTCGGAGAAAATTGTTGTCGAGCTGAAGGAAGTGGATGAAAACGATCAAGTAAGCATTTTTGAAAATTAAATAGCCCTTTTAAATTCAGTCCAGAGAGGCTGGCAAAGGGGAACTCAGCAGAAGCAGTCTGTCTTTTGCTGTGCTCTTATACCCTCTTTGCGAATCTGGCAAGGAGGGTTTTTTAATTAAATGAAGAGGAGAGATTGGCATGCATAAGCCTATTCTGGATATAAAAGATGTTCCAAAACCGGCCCATTGGCTGACATTAAGTATACAGCACTTATTCGCAATGTTCGGAGCCACTATACTTGTACCTTACTTAGTAGGATTAAATCCTGCCATAGCTTTAATCTCAAGCGGACTTGCAACCATCGCTTTTCTCATCATAACAAAATGGCAGGTACCGGCATACTTGGGATCCTCCTTCGCATTCATTGCTCCGATCATCGCAGCAAAAGCTGCTGGCGGCCCGGGTGCTGCCATGATCGGAAGCTTTATGGCAGGACTCGTATATGGAGCCATAGCATTGATCATCAAAAAAGCAGGCTACCGCTGGATTATGAATCTGCTTCCACCAATCGTGGTCGGCCCGGTTATCATTGTAATCGGTTTGGCATTAGCAGGCACAGCAGTCGGTATGGCCATGAACAACCCTGAAACGGGTGAATACAGCATGCTGCATTTCTCAGCAGCGCTCATCACTTTAGGTGCAACAATCATATTCTCCATCTATGCAAAAGGAATGCTCAGCATGGTGCCGATTCTTGCAGGTATCATTATCGGGTATGTATACTCACTGGCTGTGGGCCTGATAGACTTCTCGCTTGTACAGCAGGCAGCCTGGTTCGAAATGCCGGAATTCCTAATCCCGTTCGCTGATTATGAAGTGAGGATAACCCTAGATCTGGCACTTCTAATGATTCCGGTGGCTGTTGTGACAATCTCTGAACATATAGGCCATCAGCTTGTCCTTGGAAAAGTGGTTGGGAGAGACTATATAAAAGAACCGGGTCTTCATCGCTCCATTCTTGCTGATGGAACAGGTACAATGATCTCGGCATTAATCGGGGGTCCGCCAAAGACAACTTACGGTGAAAACATTGGTGTACTGGCCATTACGAAAATTTACAGTGTCTATGTACTGGCAGGTGCTGCAGTCATCGCCATCATCTTCGGATTCATTGGCAAGGTAACAGCACTGATCAGCTCGATCCCTACTCCAGTAATGGGAGGCGTATCGATCCTGCTGTTCGGGATCATCGCTTCATCAGGATTAAGAATGCTTGTTGACAGCAAAGTGGATTTTGGAAACAACCGTAACCTGGTTATCGCATCAGTCATCCTTGTACTCGGAATTGGCGGAGCCCATATTGAAATTTGGGCATTCAAATTGGAAGGGATGGCACTGGCAGCGATCAGCGGTGTTCTCCTGAACCTGATTCTCCCTGGAAGAGAAGAGGCTAAGGAAGATATGTTTGAAGCTGAAAACGAAAAAAAAAATAATGTAGCTTAACGCTTTTTAACTAAGTCCCGAGAGGCTTATAAGGGTGTTGGCGGCAAACAGGCTATACGGGAACAGTGTATCCGTATATCTGGCTGCCTCAACTTTGCAGCACCCTGACCAAATCGGCAGGGTGTTTTTTTTGAAGAGGAGGAAAAAAATTGAAACATTTGCTCACTACCTCAGAGTTGGAAATTAAAGAAATCAATAAAATACTTGATGATGCGCAATGCTTTTTAAACGGCGGAACCTGGACTCCTGAACAAAAGGTTTTTGTCGCCAACCTCTTTTTTGAGAATAGCACAAGGACAAAATGCAGCTTTGAAGTAGCTGAAAGGCGGCTTGGACTGGACATAATCCCATTTGAAGTCAGCACGTCAAGTGTATCCAAGGGTGAATCATTATACGATACGGTAAAAACACTTGAAGCAATCGGTGTGCATGCAGTCGTTATTCGTCATAGCCAGGACCGCTATTTTGACGAATTGACAGGAAGAAGCGGTGTTTCCATTCTGAATGCAGGGGACGGCTGCGGCCACCATCCAACACAATCACTGCTTGACCTGCTGACAATTAAACAGGAATTCGGTTCCTTTGAAGGATTAAAAGTAGCCATCATTGGTGATATTGCCCATAGCCGTGTCGCAAGATCCAATGCAGATGCACTTGTGCGGCTCGGTGCGAAGGTTGTTTTCTCTGGTCCCAAAGAATGGTTCAATGAAGAATTGCTTGAAAATGGCATGTATGAAGATGTTGACACAGCTGTTGAAACCGCTGATGCTGTCATGCTGCTGAGAATCCAGCATGAGCGGCACGAATCCAAAGCGAATCAAACGGCTGAAGAATACCACCAAGCATACGGCCTTACAGAAGAACGTGAAAGAATAATGAAGCCAAACAGCATTATCATGCATCCAGCCCCTGTAAATCGGGGTGTAGAAATAGCAGATTGCCTGGTGGAATGCGAGCGTTCCAGAATCTTCAAACAAATGCAAAATGGTGTGTACATCCGAATGGCTGTACTAAAAAGATCGATTGAACATATTGAAGGGGGAGCTAATCATGTCAACATTAATCAAAAATGGCCAGTTGCTTACTAAAGAAGGGAACTTTGTAAAAACTGACATTTACATAGAGTCAGGAAAAATCGCCGGGATAGGTGCAGGTATCGGGGAAAAGGCATTGGAAGTGATTGATGCAGAGGGCTTATTGATTGCACCAGGCTTTATAGATCTGCATGTACACTTGCGTGAACCTGGCGGTGAAAAGAAAGAGACCATTGAAACTGGCACAAAGGCAGCAGCAAAAGGCGGTTTTACGACGGTTGCAGCGATGCCAAATACCCGGCCTGTACCCGATGCGAAAGAACAGCTTGAAAAATTGAACAGCCGTATTGAAGAGACTGCGTCGGTCAAGGTTTTGCCGTATGCATCGATTACAATTCGTGAGCTTGGCCAGGAATTAACAGATTTTAAAGCACTGAAAGAAGCTGGAGCGTTTGCTTTTACAGATGATGGAGTTGGGGTGCAATCCGCAGCCATGATGCTGCAGGCAATGAGGAATGCCGCAGAGATCAGCATGCCGATTGTTGCGCACTGCGAAGAAAATACCCTCATTAACAAAGGTTCCGTACATGATGGAGTTTTTGCTAAAGAGAATGGTTTAAATGGTATTCCTTCGGTCTGTGAATCAGTGCAAATCGCAAGGGATGTACTCCTTGCTGAAGCTGCTGGCTGCCATTATCATGTCTGCCACATCAGCACGAAAGAGTCTGTCAGGGTGGTAAGAGATGCAAAGCGGGCAGGCATCAAGGTAACGGCCGAAGTGACACCTCATCACCTCCTTCTATGTGAAGAAGATATTCCAGATTTGGATGCAAACTTTAAAATGAATCCTCCACTAAGAGGGGCAGATGACCGAGCTGCCTTAATCGAAGGATTACTGGACGGCACGATTGATTTTATCGCGACCGACCATGCTCCTCACACAGCAGCAGAAAAAGAAGAGGGGATGGAACTGGCGCCTTTTGGGATTGTTGGACTTGAAACAGCCTTCCCGCTTCTATACACACACTTCGTCGAGAAGGGGATATTCACCCTAAAACAGCTGATTGATTATTTAACAATCAAGCCAGCAAAGGCATTCGGCATTCAATCAGGAAAATTGGAAGCAGGTGAAATCGCTGATCTTGTCCTGCTTGATCTAAACCGCCAGGAACAGATTGACCCTGCTCAGTTCTTATCAAAAGGGAAAAATACGCCATTTACTGGCTGGGATTGTAAAGGCTGGCCAGTTATGACTTTAGCAGAAGGAAAAATTGTTTGGAACAGAGGGAGTGTAAAAGCATGAAAAAACAACTGATTCTGGAAGACGGAACAATTTTTATTGGAAAAGGGTTTGGAAGCGATACGAATTCTATTGGAGAGGTAGTATTCAATACAGGAATGACGGGTTATCAGGAAATTCTCTCTGACCCTTCCTACTGCGGTCAAATTGTAACATTGACATACCCTTTAATCGGAAATTATGGAATTAATCGAGATGATTTTGAATCCATCTCCCCAGCAATCTCCGGGTTCATTGTTAAAGAAGCAAGCGAGTATCCTTCAAACTGGAGAAATGAACAATCAATTGCTGAATATTTTAAGATGAAAAACATCCCCGGAATTGCTGGGATTGATACTAGAAAATTAACAAGAATTATCAGGCAGCATGGTACGCTGAAAGGTGCTATTTGCAGCATAAGTGAAAACCCGGAATTAATCATTGAAAAACTGCGGGCAACCAAGCTGCGAAACGATCAGGTTAAGCAAGTTTCAACAAAGACACCTTATCCAAGCCCAGGCCGCGGCAGAAGGGTAGTCCTTGTAGATTTCGGCATGAAACACGGTATATTAAGAGAATTAAACAAACGGGATTGTGATGTGATTGTTGTACCATATAATACAACAGCTGAAGAAATACTCAGCATGAGCCCGGATGGGGTTATGCTTTCAAATGGGCCCGGAGATCCGAAAGATGTTCCGGAAGCAATCACAATGATTAAAGGTCTGTTAGGAAACGTTCCGATTTTTGGGATATGCCTGGGACATCAGCTTTTTGCCCTTGCATGTGGTGCCAATACAGAAAAAATGAAATTCGGCCATCGCGGTTCAAACCATCCGGTTAAAGATTTGCAATCCGGAAAAGTAGCATTAACATCTCAAAACCATGGATATTCAGTGGAAAAAAATTCTGTTACCGGTACTCCTCTGGAAGTAACACATATTGCATTAAACGATGGAACGATTGAAGGGTTAAAACATAAAGAAGTTCCGGCGTTCACTGTGCAATATCACCCTGAGGCTTCACCGGGACCAGAGGATGCAAATGGATTATTTGAACAATTCCTGCAAATGATTGAATCACATAAAGAGGAAGGTGCTGCAGCATGCCAAAGCGTACAGATATAAAAAGCATTTTAGTTATCGGATCAGGACCAATTGTCATCGGACAGGCAGCAGAGTTTGATTATGCCGGAACACAGGCCTGCATTGCATTGAAAGAGGAAGGATATCGCGTCATCCTTGTAAATTCCAATCCTGCTACCATCATGACAGATACTGAAATTGCCGACGCAGTATATATAGAGCCGCTTACGCTGGAATTCGTCAGCCGCATCATCCGAAAAGAACGCCCTGACGCCCTTGTACCTACTCTTGGAGGACAGACAGGGTTAAACCTGGCAGTAGAGCTTGCTGAATCAGGTGTATTGGAAGAATGCGGGGTTGAAATCCTCGGTACAAAATTATCTGCTATTCAAAAAGCGGAAGACAGGGATCTTTTCCGAAGTCTGATGAATGAACTTGGTGAGCCGGTGCCTGAAAGTGAAATAATCCATAACCTTGAGGAAGCATATAAGTTTGTAAATAGGATTGGCTATCCGGTCATCGTACGACCTGCTTTTACATTAGGGGGAACAGGCGGGGGAATCTGCCACGATGAAGAGGAGTTAATCGAAATTGTGACAAGCGGCCTGAAGAACAGTCCTGTAACACAGTGCCTGCTTGAAAAGAGCATTGCGGGCTTCAAAGAAATTGAATATGAAGTGATGCGAGACTCCAATGACAATGCAATTGTTGTCTGCAATATGGAAAACTTCGATCCTGTAGGTGTCCACACAGGTGATTCCATTGTTGTAGCTCCAAGCCAAACTTTGAGTGATCGTGAGTATCAGCTGCTAAGAAACACTTCATTAAAAATTATCCGCGCTCTTGAGATTGAAGGAGGATGCAATGTTCAGCTGGCACTTGATCCGGATAGCTTCAATTATTACATCATTGAAGTTAACCCGCGTGTGAGCCGTTCATCGGCACTAGCATCCAAGGCAACAGGATATCCGATTGCCAAACTGGCAGCCAAGATAGCGGTGGGGCTGACACTTGATGAAATGATGAATCCTGTGACAGGAAAAACTTATGCCTGCTTTGAACCGGCATTGGATTATATTGTTTCAAAAATTCCACGCTGGCCGTTTGATAAATTTGAATCTGCGAACCGTTCGCTTGGGACCCAAATGAAGGCTACAGGTGAAGTGATGGCGATAGGGCGCACATTTGAAGAATCTCTTCTGAAAGCAGTCCGTTCACTTGAAGCAAACATTTATCATCTTGAGCTGAAGGACGCTGACCAAATTTCGAATGAATTGATCGAAAAGCGGATTCGAAAAGCAGGCGATGAACGTTTGTTTTATATCGGAGAAGCCATCAGAAGGGGAGTTACCATCGAGACGATCCATGAATGGAGCAGGATTGATTTATTTTTCCTTCATAAGATTAAGAAAATCATAGATTTTGAGAGTGTATTAACAGAGAAACCATTTGACCCTGAAACAGGGAAAGCTGCAAAGGAAATGGGATTTGCCGATCTGGTAATTGCCAGGCTGTGGAATTCAAGTGAAATGGAAGTATACAGCTGGAGAAAAGAACATGCCATTGTACCGGTTTATAAAATGGTAGATACATGTGCAGCAGAATTTGAATCTGAAACACCGTATTTCTATGGAACTTACGAAGATGAGAACGAATCGGATGTAACTAACCGCAAAAGCGTTGTTGTTCTTGGCTCAGGTCCTATCCGGATTGGCCAGGGAGTGGAGTTTGACTATTCAACTGTCCACGCAGTATGGGCAATCAAGGAAGCAGGTTATGAAGCAATCATCATAAATAATAATCCGGAAACTGTTTCTACTGACTTTAGCATCTCTGATAAGCTATATTTTGAGCCGCTCACGATTGAAGATGTTATGCACATCATTGATCTTGAGAAGCCAGAAGGTGTAGTTGTGCAATTTGGCGGACAGACAGCGATTAACCTTGCAGCAGATCTGGTAAAGAGAGGCGTGAAAATTCTCGGAACTTCTCTTGAAAACGTAGACCGGGCAGAAGACCGGGATAAATTTGAGCATGCCCTTGCAGAGCTGGACATTCCGATGCCAAAAGGAAAGACTGCCTTATCAGTGGAGCAGGCAGTTGCGGTTGCTGGTGAAATCGGTTATCCCGTAGTTGTCCGTCCATCATATGTACTTGGCGGAAGAGCCATGGAGATAGTATATAAAGAAGCCGAGCTTCTTCATTATATGGAGAACGCTGTTAAAGTAAATCCAGAGCATCCAGTATTGATCGACCGGTATCTGACTGGGAAGGAGATAGAGGTGGACGCCATTTCGGATGGAGAAAATGTGCTCATTCCAGGCATCATGGAGCATATTGAAAGAGCTGGAGTACACTCGGGAGATTCCATTGCCGTCTATCCTCCTCAAAATATATCAGAAGCAATCAAAGACAAGCTTGTTGAGTATACCGAGAAGATGGCTAAGGGCCTTGGCATTATAGGTCTCCTGAATATCCAGTATGTAGTGGCAAAAGGGGAAGTATATGTCCTGGAAGTCAACCCGCGTTCAAGCCGGACGGTTCCTTTCTTGAGCAAGATTACAAACGTGCCAATGGCCAAAATCGCCACGAAAGTTATCATGGGCCAAACATTGGCTCAGCAGGGCTGCGGATCCGGCCTCCTGCCGGAGAGAAAAGGCGTGTTTGTAAAAGTCCCAGTGTTCTCATTTGCGAAATTAAGAAGAGTAGACATCACTTTAGGGCCTGAAATGAAGTCAACTGGAGAAGTTATGGGCAAAGATTCAACGCTTGAAAAAGCCCTTTATAAAGGCCTTGTTGCTTCCGGTATGAAAATCCAGCCGTTTGGAACGGTACTAATGACTGTCGCAGATAAGGATAAGGATGAGGCGCTGCTGCTGGCAAAGAGATTTGTATCCATCGGCTACAGGCTAATGGCAACGAGCGGAACAGCATTATTCCTTAAATCTGCCGGCATTCCTGTAAAAGTGACTGGAAAGATCGGCTCAGAAGGGCCAAACCTTCTGGATGTCATCAGAAATGGCGAAGCACAATTTGTTATAAATACTCTAACAAAAGGAAAGCAGCCTGCCAGAGATGGCTTCCGCATCCGCCGTGAATCGGTGGAAAATGGCGTGCCATGTCTTACTTCCCTGGATACGGCAGAAGCAATCCTTCAAGTAATCGAATCGATGAATTTCTCAGCAGATGCGATGGATAAGCCAGAACAAGTCCGGGAGGCGGTTTTATCTTGATCAGACAGGAACAATGCACTGTAATATCGCAAAATAAACTTGCCGAAAATATTTACGAGCTCACCCTTCAAGGTGAGCTTGTTCATGAAATGAAAGAGCCCGGGCAATTTGTGCATTTGAAAATATCCGGGGGTTATGACCCGATGCTAAGAAGGCCGATCAGCATTGCAGAGATTTTACCTGATGAAAGCCGGTTTAAGATGATATATCGTGCTGAAGGCCGGGGGACGGTGATGCTTTCAGAAAAAAAACCTGGCGATTACGCAGATGTATTGGGGCCGCTGGGAAATGGGTTTCCTATCAGTGAAGCTGGCCGGGGGGATACAGCACTTCTTGTGGGAGGAGGAATCGGAGTCCCCCCTCTTTATGAGTTGTCCAAACAGCTTGTAAGCCATGGTGTTAAGGTGATACATGTCCTTGGTTTTCAGTCAGCAAGTGCCGTTTTCTATGAAGAAAAGTTTGCTCAGCTGGGCGAGACCTATCTGGCTACAGCTGATGGAAGCGCAGGAACGAAAGGCTTTGTTACAGATGTTATTAATAAATTTAAGATTAATTTCGATGTTTTATATTCATGCGGCCCGACGCCGATGCTGAAGGCGCTTGAAAATCAATACTCTCATAAAACCGTATACCTTTCATTGGAAGAACGGATGGGCTGCGGCATCGGGGCGTGCTTTGCATGCGTTTGCCATACAGGGGATGATCCTGATGGATACAGTTATAAAAAAGTCTGCAGTGACGGACCGGTCTTTAAAGCAGGGGAGGTAGTTCTATGAACTCATTAAATGTCAGTCTGCCTGGACTGGAATTAAAAAATCCAATTATGCCTGCATCAGGATGCTTTGGCTTCGGAAGAGAATTCAGCCAGCTGTATGATTTGAGCCAATTGGGTGCGATCATGATCAAGGCGACAACCTTTGAGCCCCGTTTTGGAAATCCAACACCAAGAGTGGCTGAGACTTCAGCAGGGATGCTGAATGCGATAGGACTGCAGAATCCGGGACTGGAAAAAGTGGTGAATGAAGAACTGGTCTGGCTTGAACAATGTAATGTACCGATCATTGCCAATGTAGCCGGTTCGCAGGAAGAAGATTATGTTGCGGTTGCAAAAAAAATTTCTGCAAGCCCTAATGTGCATGCGCTCGAGCTCAACATCTCCTGTCCGAATGTAAAAACAGGCGGAATTGCCTTTGGGACTATCCCGGAAATTGCTAAAAACCTAACGAAAAAAGTAAAAGAGGTTTCAGAGGTTCCTGTCTATGTGAAGCTTTCACCAAATGTCACAAATATTGTAGAAATGGCGAAAGCAGTGGAAGATGGCGGAGCTGACGGTTTAACGATGATCAACACGCTTGTTGGCATGAGAATCGATCTAAAAACAGGCAATCCGATTTTGGCAAATAGAACAGGGGGACTTTCAGGGCCGGCCATTAAGCCTGTCGCGCTTAGGATGATTTATGAAGTGAGCCAGCAGGTGTCCCTTCCGATCATCGGAATGGGCGGCATTGAATCTGCAGAGGATGTCATCGAATACTTCTATGCAGGTGCAAGTGCAGTAGCGGTTGGAACAGCTAACTTCGTAGATCCTTTTGTGTGTCCGAAAATTATCGATAGGCTGCCCGAACTTATTGAAAAGCTGGGATATGAACATATTTCAGAATGTATTGGAAGGAGCTGGAAAAAGCATGAAAAAGCCGCTCATTATTGCTCTTGATTTTCCAGGGAAAATGGAAGTTAATCATTTTCTAAAAAACTTTGAAAATGAAAAATTATTTCTAAAGGTCGGCATGGAGTTATTTTACCAAGAGGGTCCTTCCATCGTTCACGATTTAAAAGAACAAGGGCATGAGATTTTCCTTGATCTCAAGCTTCATGATATTCCTAATACCGTTAAAAGTGCCATGAAGAGACTTGCCGGGCTTGGCTGCGATATGGTTAATGTCCATGCCGCAGGAGGAAAAGCCATGATGGAAGCAGCACGTGAAGGACTAGAAGCCGCAAGTTCAGGGAAAAGGCCATCTTGTATTGCTGTGACGCAGCTGACAAGCACATCCGAACAGCAAATGAAATCAGAGCAATTAATTCCTGCTTCATTAAACGAATCTGTTCTTCATTATGCCAAGCTTGCCAAAGAAGCAGGACTTGATGGGGTAGTATGTTCAAGTTTTGAAGCAAAGGAGATAAGTTCGCGAATAGGATCTTCCTTTTTGACTGTAACACCGGGAATACGCCTGTCATCTGACGACTCCGGAGATCAGAAAAGAGTGGCAACACCTGAATTCGCCAGAAAGGAAGGGGCTTCCGCAATTGTAGTAGGCCGATCGATTACAAGAGCGGAAAATCCATTTGAAAAATATATTGAATGCAAGCAATCCTGGGAGGGCGTTCTAAATGAAGCGTAAAATAGCAGAAAAACTATTAGATATAAAAGCAGTTGCATTAAATCCAAACGATCCATTTACATGGTCTTCAGGATTGCGTGCTCCACTCTATTGCGATAACCGTCTTACATTGTCATACCCTGAAGTTAGAAAAGAAATAGCTTCGGGCCTTCAAGCAATCATTCTGGACAAATTTCCTGAAGCAGAACTAATTGCAGGTACAGCAACAGCAGGCATTCCGCATGCTGCCTGGGTAAGTGACATTATGGAACTGCCTATGTGCTATGTCCGCTCAAAGGCTAAGGGCCATGGGAAAGGCAAACAAATTGAAGGAAAAGCTGACAAAGGCCAGAAGGTTGTTGTTGTGGAAGATCTAATTTCAACAGGAGGAAGTGCCATCACTGCTGTCAAGGCTTTAAGAGAAGCGGGCTGTGAAGTGCTGGGTGTTGCAGCTATCTTTACATACCAGCTGGAAAAAGGAAAGGAAATGCTGGACGAAGAAAAAATCGAAGCATATACCCTGACCGATATTGAAGCTCTGACAGAAGTAGCCGTTGAAAATGGCTATATCCAAGAAAAGGATATGAAGAAGCTGGTTGAATGGCGAAAAGATCCTGAAGAGTGGGGAAAAGTAACACAATAAAACAGTTTTTGATAATGAAAAAAGCAAGCATCTGAGCTTGCTTTTTTCATTTATTTACAGACTTTGCTTTAATGACAGCACCGTTTCTTCATCAGGCGTAACGTAAACTGTCTGCTGATGGTCATATATGACAAATCCTGGTTTCGCTCCACTTGGTTTTTTCACATGCCGGACTTGGGTAAAGTCAACGGGTACTGAACTGGAATTACGGGCTTTGCTGAAGTATGCCGCCAGAGATGCAGCTTCAAGAATGGTATTTTCTGCCGGTTCCTTGCTTCGGATAACCACATGTGAACCAGGGATATCCTTTGTATGCAGCCAGATCTCATCCCTTGCAGCCAATTTGTTCGTTAAATAATCATTCTGCTTGTTGTTTTTTCCAACCAATATTTCCGTTCCGTCTGTGGAGGTATAGCGGTCAAGAACAGGCTTGAGGTTCTGCTGTTTTTTGCTGCCTCGTTTTTGCCTTTCTCTAATATAACCGCCTTCAACAAGCTCCTCTCTAATTTCGGCAATGTCTCTTGTTGATGCAGTTTCTACTTGCTGCAGAAGAGAATCGAAGTATGACGCTTCCTCTTCCGCTTTCTTAATTTGCTCTTTTACAGCAATTACGGCATTTTTTGCTTTTTGGTATCTTGTAAAATATTTTTGTGCATTCTCTGAAGGAGTCTTCTGTGGATCCAACGGAATGGTAACCGCTCCGCCATTTTCATCGTAATAATTGATGACTTCCGCTTCCTTCATCCCCTTTTGAATCGCATAAATATTGGCTGTGATTAATTCTCCATACAATTGATGTTTATCGGCATTTTCTGCTTCATGCAGGGTTCTTTTCAGCTTCTCAATTTTTTTCTCATTCTTTTCTTTCTCATTTACTATAAAACGTTCAAGGTCATTGGATTGCTGTTTGACCCGGTCTCTTTCCGCTTTTCCAAAATAAAACCGGTCCAGCATTTCGCTCAAGGAATTAAATTCCCTGCTACCCCCTTTTATATGCTGGAGAGGCAATAAATAAAAGCTTTCCTTTTGTTCACCTGCTGTAATGGCCGGCCTTATGGAATGTTCCTTTAGGGATTCTATTAAGTGCTGGAAGGCATTTGGAACAGTTGTCCTGTTTATAAGACCAGCTTGGTGTATTACTTCTTTTGCAAAAAGCGGTGAAATTCCAGCGAAGCTCGCTACAAGCTGTTTATCCACTCTTCCGCTGTTAAAGTCGATCTTACGAAGTAAATCGTCTTTGTCTGCATGAAATGGATTCATTTTATCCTGGGACGGAGGGAGAATGTACTCCTGTCCGGGCAAAATAGCACGATGGCTATTAACTGCATAAGATACATGTTTGACGCTGTCGAGAATAATATTGCGGGATTTATCCACAAGTGTAATATTGCTGTGTCTGCCCATTATCTCAACAATCAGCTGTTTATAGGATGTATCACCAATCTCATTCCTGCCTTTAACTTCAAACACGATTATACGGTCAAGCCCGATTTGATGGACATCTTCAAGTATGTATCCTTCCAGATGTTTTCTTAAAAGCATGCAGAACATCGGGGGCTCTGATGGGTTTTCGTGTGCTTCATTGGTAAGCTGGACTCTCGCATAGCTTGGATGGGCTGACAGCAAGAGCCTGTGATTCCGACCATTTGCCCGCACAACTAAAATAATTTCATTCTTATAAGGCTGCTGAATCTTATTGATTCTGCCGCCCTTTAAAGTATCTATAAGCTCTTTCGTCATTGCTCTTGTAAACAAACCATCAAATGACATATTGGAACATCCTCTTCTATTAAAAATAACAGCCTATCACTTGCTGCAGATATACATTATTCTTTCATTTAAATCATAAAAATCAAGTTTTAAGGCTTGGCTTAATGTCTTCGCGAGGCACTTCGGGTTTTCTAATACTGTCTAGCTCCAGGCGCCATCGGCACGAGGTCATAAACCAATCCGTCCAAAAGGTTTAAGAACAACCTTTCAGCCGGCTCGTCTTATGCTTGAGGCTCGCAGGATGCGGGTCATGCAGACGTTGCCACAGGACGTGGCGGTTTTAGTCTGCGTTCCTTTATAAGCCGGCGCCTTCCGCTTTTCTAATAATAATAGCATTTTTTTGGACAGGGCTGAATATGCTTTCTTTAGAGTGAGATTGGACAACTCTGCTTCACTTGATTTACCAGAAGAAGCAGGACGGTCTGCCATCTGGCGGATTCTCTTAAAGTCTGGCTGTGAGTGCTGATGAATTTTATTACTATTGTATCCCTTCTCCATGCAGCTCATGGCTTTTCTCAAACCACAAAGGAGGAAGTGTGATGTCCGGATGAAGTTCCATGAAATGAATGAAAGGGAGGTTGAGCAAGCCTTAAATACAGATATTAAGGCGGGCTTAACAGAGGATGATGTAAAAAAACGGCATAAACAATATGGTTATAATGAGTTGAAAGAGGGAGAAAAGCAGTCGGCTTTACTCTTATTTTTTAGTCAATTTAAAGATTTCATGGTTCTTGTCCTATTAGCAGCGACCTTAATATCAGGGCTGCTTGGTGAATATATTGATGCAATTGCCATTATTGCAATTGTAGTCATAAATGGCTTCTTGGGCTTCTTTCAGGAGAGGAAAGCCGAAAAGTCTTTGCATGCACTTAAGGAATTATCAGCACCTCAAGTTATTGCTTTGCGTGAAGGACAATGGAAGAAGATCCCCTCCAAAGAAGTGGTGGCAGGAGACCTATTGAAATTTGCAACAGGAGACAGAATTGGAGCAGATATTAGAATCGTAGAGTCCAATAGCCTGGAAATTGAGGAATCCGCTTTGACCGGAGAATCTCTGCCTGTCCAAAAGAGGACCGGTTCCTTGAAAACTGCTAATCTGGCAATTGGGGATATGGAGAACATGGCTTTTATGGGGACTATGGTAACCCGTGGCAATGGGCTGGGCGTAGTTGTCGGAACCGGGATGAATACGGCTATGGGACAGATTGCTGATCTTCTGCAGAATGCGGAAACGATGACAACTCCGCTTCAGAGAAGATTGGAACAGCTGGGCAAAATCCTCATTACGGCAGCGATTTTACTGACTGTTCTTGTCGTTGTGGCTGGTGTGGTGCAGGGGCAGGAATTATATACAATGTTCCTTGCCGGTGTTTCCTTGGCAGTAGCAGCCATTCCAGAAGGGCTCCCGGCCATCGTGACGGTAGCTCTGTCCCTTGGTGTACAAAGAATGATAAGAAAAAAAGCAATCGTGCGGAAGCTTCCAGCGGTTGAAACACTGGGCTGTGCATCTGTGATATGCTCAGACAAAACTGGGACTATGACTCAAAACAAAATGACTGTTACACATCTCTGGAGCGGCGGGAAAGAGTGGAGAGTAGATGGTATCGGCTATGAGCCTCAAGGCCATTTTTATAGAAATGAGAATCAAGTTGAACCGAAAAGTGATAAAGCACTCCAGCAAATGCTGATGTTTGGCATGTTATGCAACCATGCTGAAATACAGCAGAAAAACAATGAGTTTGTGATTGATGGAGATCCAACAGAAGGGGCTCTGCTAGTAGCGGCCATGAAGGCGGGCTATAACCGGAGCAGTCTGTTAAACCAATTCCAGATTATCAATGAGTTTCCGTTTGACTCTGTCCGAAAAATGATGAGTGTGGTGGTAAAGGATCATAACGGTAGGCAATTTATTGTAACCAAGGGAGCACCCGATGTATTAGTCGGGAAGAGTGAATCGGTTCTTTGGGAGGGAAAGCGGCAGATTCTTTCGAGGGAGCTCTCAGGTGAAATTCAGGGAGCGATAGAAGATCTTGCTTCTCAAGCCTTGAGAACGATAGCGATTGGCTTTAAGGAAATCCCCTCAAAAAATGTCATTCTTGATGAAGAAGAGGCGGAGAAGGGATTAACATTTATCGGGCTGCAGGGGATGATTGATCCGCCAAGGCCTGAGGTAAGGGAAGCAGTCAAGGAGTGCAAGGAAGCAGGAATTAAAACGATCATGATTACAGGAGATCATGTGATTACAGCACAGGCGATTGCCAAGCAGTTAGGCATTTTAACACAAGGCTCTAAAGTCCTTCAGGGCAAGGACCTGGCAGAGATGTCGGTTGAAGAACTTGAAGATGTGGTTGAGGATGTCGCAGTATTTGCCAGAGTATCGCCTGAGCATAAATTAAAAATTGTAAAGGCTCTCCAGAACAGGGGCCATATTGTTGCCATGACAGGGGATGGAGTCAATGATGCCCCGGCCATTAAAGCAGCAGATATCGGAATATCAATGGGCATTACTGGGACCGATGTTGCCAAAGAGGCATCCGCTCTGGTACTGCTCGATGACAATTTTGCGACCATAAAAGCCGCGATAAAAGAAGGAAGAAATATTTACGAGAATATTCGAAAGTTTGTCAGATATCTGCTTGCATCCAATGTTGGTGAAATTCTGGTTATGCTGTTTGCTATGCTTCTAGCCCTTCCGCTGCCGTTAGTGCCAATTCAGATTCTTTGGGTGAACCTTGTAACGGATGGCCTTCCTGCAATGGCTCTGGGCCTTGACCAGCCAGAGGAAAATGTGATGAAGCGGAAGCCGAGGAGTCCCAAGGAAGGTGTATTTTCTAGAGGGCTTGGCTGGAAAGTAGTGTCCAGAGGGTTTTTAATTGGCCTTGTGACATTACTTGCGTTCATTTTTGCCTATAGAGCAAATCCGGAACATCTTGCGTATGCACAGACAGTAGCATTTGCCACATTGGTAATGGCACAGCTGATTCATGTATTTGATTGCCGCAGTGAAAAATCTGTGTTCTCAAGAAATCCTTTCGGCAATAAATATTTAGTCTGGGCAGTCATCTCGTCCCTTGCTTTAGTGCTGGTTGTCATATACTATCCGCCGCTTCAGCCAATTTTTCACACCGTCCCAATTGAATTGCGTGACTGGTTTATGATCACAGGACTCTCAGCCGTACCAACATTTTTACTGGCAGGCACATTTTTGGCAAGAAAAACAAAATGAAATATGTTATAATCCTTTAGGTAGTAGAGAAGAGCTCTATTACCTTTCTTTTTTGAGCAAACATATAAATCTCCATTTAATACATGGCTTTTGTCGAATTGTTGCATAATGCGGACTAACCAAGTTGTCCACTGAGTTGATTGGAGCGGAAGGTACGAGTTCCTCGAAAAAGCTACTGCATTTTCTTCGTGCGGTGTTCGTTCGAGGAAGCACATTATGTCCTGCGGGAGTAGCGTACCAGGGGAGACCCCGCAGACACAGCGGTCGAGGAGACTTCCTGCATCCCCGCTGGTTCGCCTTAGTGCCTGCAGCGGATGTCAACGGGCGAGGTTATAAGCTAGAACAACATCTATTAGTAAAAGCCCTATACATAGACTGCACAGGCATCATGCCGCTAACTGAAAGTAATAGTGCTTTTTATAAGCTGTGCTTTTCCCAAAAGGAAGTGTGAGAAATGGCAGTAAGCATGACTGGTTATGGCAGGAGCAAGAAAGAATCCGGGCAATGTTCCATTACGGTTGAAATAAAGACTTTAAACCATCGTTTTTCCGAGTTTCAGATCAGAATGCCCAGACAGCTGATGCATATAGAAGACAAGATAAAGAAAAAGCTTAACGGGCATATCAAAAGAGGCAGAATCGAGGTTTATATCACCATTGACGGCGATGGCTTGTCCAGCAGGAAAGTTAATGTTGACTGGGACCTATTGGATGAATATTATCAATACATAACTGCAATTCAAACAAAGTACCAAATCTCAACGGATCTATCCATCGGGAATGTCATACGGGAAGAATTGATTGGTATAGAAGAAAAGGAGTCCGGCAATGAAGAATTGAGCCAGATGGTCCTTTCTGCTGCTGAAGAGGCATGCCTGCAGTTAACGGAGATGAGGAGGCTTGAGGGGGATGAGCTGGAAAAAGATCTCCGAAGCCATCTTACTCTTTTAAGCAGCAGGGTCAGCAAGCTGAGAGAGTTTGCCCCAAAGGTCGTGCAGCTTTACCGGGAGAGATTGGAAAAGCGTATGAGAGAATTTCTTGATGGCCAGGTGGATGAGCCGAGAATTTTAACAGAGGTAGCGATGTTCGCTGATAAAGCGGATATCAGTGAAGAACTGACAAGACTTCAAAGTCATATAAGCCAATTTGAAAAGACCCTTCAGCTTTCAGAACCGACTGGAAGAAAACTTGACTTTATTCTGCAGGAAATGAACCGGGAGGCCAATACAATCGGGTCCAAGGCAAACAGTGCAGAGATAGCTGCTGAAGTGGTTGAAATAAAGAGTTTATTGGAAAAAATGAAGGAACAAGTTCAAAATATTGAATAGCAGTTGTTTAGATTCCGGCTCTGGGGGTCAAAATAAATAACTGATGATTGGAGGACCCAAATGTCAATTAAACTGATCAATATCGGATTTGGCAATATTGTCTCTGCCAACCGGATAATATCAATAGTCAGTCCAGAATCCGCCCCGATTAAACGGATCATTCAGGACGCACGTGACCGGGGCTCTTTAATAGATGCTACATATGGCAGACGCACCCGGGCTGTTATCGTTATGGACAGTGATCATGTCATTTTGTCTGCGGTCCAGCCGGAAACTGTTGCGCACCGATTAAATGACCGTGATGAAATTGTTGAGGAAGGGTAGGATTTTATAAATGAAAGAAAAAGGGTTATTGATTGTTCTATCCGGACCCTCAGGTGTAGGAAAAGGAACAGTAAGAAAAGAGATATTTGCTCAGCCTGATACTGCGTTTGAATACTCTATTTCAATGACAACGAGATCTCCGAGAGCGGGAGAAGTCAATGGAGTTGATTATTTTTTCAAAACGCGTGAGGAGTTTGAAGAGCTGATCAGGCAGGATAAGCTGCTTGAATATGCAGAGTTCGTCGGAAACTACTACGGAACGCCAGTTGATTATGTAAGGGAAACACTGGACCGGGGCAAAGATGTTTTTCTTGAAATCGAAGTTCAGGGTGCCCGCCAAGTGCGTGAGAAATTTCCTGACGGCTTATTCATCTTCCTGGTTCCACCTAGTTTATCCGAGCTTAAGAACCGTATCGTAACCAGGGGGACAGAGACGGAAGATATAATCAACAATCGCATGAGTGCAGCGAAAGAAGAGATCGAAATGATGAACTTATATGATTATGTTGTAGAGAATGATCAAATCGATCTTGCCTGTGAAAGAATTAAATCCATTGTGGTAGCAGAACACTGCCGCAGGGAACGTGTAGAACCTAAATACAAAAAGATGCTGGAGGTAGAATAAATATGCTTTATCCTTCTATTGATTCTCTAATGACAAAGATTGATTCCAAATATTCACTTGTTTCTGTTGCTGCCAAGCGTGCCCGTAAGCTTCAGCTTAATGCCAGACCGCAGCTTGAGAGCTATAAATCACATAAAAATGTGGGAAAAGCACTTGAGGAAATTCATGCAGACCAGCTTCATTACCGACTGGGCGAAAAGACGGCCAATGAATCATACGAGTAAAATCGCTGAATAACAACCTTTTAAAAGGTTGTTATTTTTGTTTGAGGTTTTATTAGATGAAAATTCACTGCTCTTCTTGCATAATAAAACTATCATGAAAACTAATAGCCATTAATGGCCAGTGCTGATTATAGAAAAATATAGCCAGGCCGTTTTTCATAGAGATGAATTATTTTTTGAGATTGGTGGGGTCATATAATGCTGACTGGAAAGAAGATATTATTATGTGTAACCGGTGGAATTGCTGTTTATAAAGCTGCAGCATTAACGAGCAAGCTTACGCAGTCCGGAGCGCAGGTGAAAGTTATCCTAAGTGAATCGGCAGCTAAATTTGTTGCACCATTAACTTTTCAGGCGCTTTCAAGACATGATGTTTACACTGACACTTTCGATGAAAAAGATTCGAAGGTTATTGCTCATATCGACCTGGCTGATTGGGCTGATTTAATTCTTGTTGCTCCGGCTACTGCAAATGTAATCGGAAAGCTGGCTAATGGGATTGCAGACAATATGATCACAACAACCCTCTTGGCGGCATCATCACCGATCTGGATTGCACCTGCAATGAATGTACATATGTACAGCCATCCTGCTGTCCAGAAAAATATTGAAACCTTATATCGTTTTGGATACAGATTTATAGAGCCTTCAGAAGGATATCTTGCATGCGGCTATGTTGGAAAAGGCAGGCTGGAAGAACCAGAGAAAATTACAGAAACAATTGGAGAATTTTTTAAGCCTTCCAGGTTGGAGCTAACTGGCAGGAAAGTGGTTATAACTGCCGGCCCAACAAGGGAAAAAATTGATCCTGTCCGTTATATTACCAACCATTCTTCGGGTAAAATGGGCTATGCAATTGCCGAAGCAGCTGTATCTGCAGGCGCTGAAGTTGTATTGATATCCGGTCCGGTTACAATTAATGCTCCTGCTGGCTTAAAACTGATAAAGGTAGAATCTGCTCAGGAAATGTATCAAGCGGCAATAAGCGAATTTGATCATGCGGATATTGTCATTAAGACTGCTGCAGTCTCCGATTATCGTCCAAAGGTTACTTCTGCGCAAAAAATGAAAAAACAGCCCGGGGATGAAGTATTGGAGCTTGAAAGAACAAAAGATATATTATTCGAACTGGGACAAAAAAAGAAGAAGCAAATCCTTATAGGGTTTGCGGCTGAAACCGAACAGGTTGATGAGTATGCACAGGGCAAGCTAAAGAGGAAAAATGCCGATCTGATCGTAGCCAATAATGTAACTGCTGAAGGTGCAGGCTTTGGAACAGACACTAATATTGTTACACTTTTTAAAAAAGATGGGTCTTCTGAAAAGCTTCCGCTTATGCCAAAAAAGGATGTTGCTGTAAAAATTCTTGAAGAAGCTGTGATTTTGCTAAAGGATGAGCATGAATGAATATTGCGAGAGTCATTGTCGATGTACCAGCCAAACAGACTGACCGGGCATTTGATTACAAAATCCCCTCTCATCTGAAAGGCGTTATTCTCCCTGGCATGAGGGTTGTTGTACCATTTGGACCAAGAAAGATCCAGGGGTTTGTAACAGCATTAAGAGCAGAGTCCGATTTTCAGCAGCTAAAATCCATTTCAGAGCCGATGGACTTAAATCCAGTGCTTAACCAGGAGCTTTTGACTCTTGGTGAATGGCTGACAGAAAAAACATTATGCTACAAAATCTCTGCCTTTCAGGCAATGCTGCCTGCAGCATTGAAGGCAAAATACGAAAAGAAGCTTGTATTGGCAAAAACTGCAGATCGTAAACTGCTTGCTGAAAAAGTATTTGCTCTCTTTCAGAAAACTGAAGAAATTTTATGGGATGATGCAGTTAAGAGCGGAGCTTTGCCGCTTCTTCAAAAGGAAGCATCCAATGGAACCATCGAAATTATCTATCAAGTAAAAGAACGAGTGAAAAAGAAAAAAGTGAAGCAGATATTCGCGGCTGCTGCCTCTAATAAGCTTGCTGATTACCTTCAACAGCTTCCAGGCAACGCAACCAAACAGAAAGAAGTGCTTGAATATTTTCTTCATGAGGAGGGACCGGTCGATCAGAAAGAGTTATTTTCCTTGCTTGGAATAACATCGTCCACCATAAAAGTGCTTATGCAAAAAGGGCTGCTTGGCCAGAGGGATGTGGAAATTTACCGAAACCCATTTGGAGACCGTGAATTCGAAAGAACTGAACCGCTCTCTTTGACAGATGGACAGAAAAAGGCCATAATTCCCATCCTTAATTCTATCGAAAATAACCGGCATGAAACTTTTTTGCTTTATGGGGTAACAGGAAGCGGAAAAACTGAGGTGTATCTGCAATCCATTCAGCGAGTGCTTGAGGATGGCAAAGAAGCCATTGTCCTTGTTCCTGAGATTTCCTTAACTCCGCAGATGGTCAAACGCTTTAAGGGCAGGTTTGGCAATCAGGTTGCCGTAATGCACAGCGGCCTTTCAGCTGGAGAAAAGTATGATGAGTGGAGAAAGATTCAGCGGAAGGAAGTCAAGGTTGTTGTCGGAGCCCGATCGGCTATCTTTGCCCCTTTTGAAAACCTCGGAATCATTATCATTGATGAAGAGCACGAAACCAGCTATAAACAGGAAGAAAACCCGAGATACCATGCAAGGGATGTCGCCATCGAAAGAGCAGGAAATCATAAATGTCCTGTGGTGCTTGGCAGTGCAACTCCTTCATTGGAATCTTTTGCGCGAGCACATAAAGGAGTTTATCATCTTCTCACTCTCGAAAATAGAATGAACAATCAGTCTCTCCCTTCCGTTGATATCATTGATATGCGGGAAGAGCTGCGTGAAGGAAACCGCTCGATGTTCTCAAGGAAGCTCCTTGAAAAAATTAAAGACCGTCTCGGTAAAAAAGAGCAGATCGTATTATTTTTAAATAAAAGAGGGCATTCCTCATTTGTTATGTGCAGGGACTGTGGATATGTTATTAATTGTCCTCATTGTGATATATCTTTGACTTATCATCGGTATAACCAGCAGATGAAATGCCATTACTGCGGCTATGAGGCACCCGTTCCGAATGCATGCCCGGAATGCGAAAGTGAACATATCCGTTATTTTGGAACCGGCACTCAAAAAGTGGAAGAGGAATTGGCAAAAATTTTACCGGAAGCGAAGGTAATCCGGATGGATGTCGACACAACCAGCAGGAAGGGAGCACATGAAAAGCTCCTTGATCAATTCCAGGAAGGTCATGCAGATATTCTTCTTGGGACTCAGATGATTGCTAAAGGCCTTGATTTCCCCAATATTACCTTAGTAGGCGTATTATCGGCAGACACGATGCTGCACCTGCCTGACTTCCGCTCTTCTGAAAAAACCTTTCAGCTTCTGACTCAGGTAAGCGGGCGTGCTGGGAGGCATGAGTTGGAAGGGGAGGTAATTATTCAGACCTACACTCCTGAACATTATAGTATTGAACTGGCAGGGGAGCAGGATTACGATAAATTTTATGAAAGAGAAATGATGGTCCGTAAAATTCATAGATATCCCCCTTTCTACTATATATCCCTTGTCACCGTCAGCCACGAGGAATTAATGAAGGCTGTTTCGGTAACTGAGAAGATCACGCAGTACATTCAGTCAAAATTATCTGCTGAAAGCATAGTCCTTGGTCCTGTTGCATCCCCGATACCGCGGATCAATAATAGATATCGGTATCAATGTCTGATAAAATACAAGCGGGAGCCGGAACTTGGGCAAGCGCTGAAGAAAATCCTGGATAATTATCAGCAGGATATTGCAACTGGGGGCCTATCCGTCTCAATTGATCTGAATCCTTATATTTTAATGTAGTTTCATAAAGCATAAGATTTGTTTGAAATTTGAGAACTGTTGGCCTCACAAGGAACGTTTCGACAGCTTCAAATCACACGACTAAAAGCGTTAGCTATTTAGTAGGATCTGCTCAGGAGCTTCCGTTTTTGTGGTTATGAATAAACTCAAATTGGTTGAAAATAGATAAAAATGGAGGAAACGTTTTGGCAGTAAAAAAAATTGTAACTTATCCGGCTGAGATTCTGGAGGCAGAATGTGAACCCGTTAAGGTGTTTGATAAGAAGCTGGGCAAATTGTTAAATGATATGTATGATACGATGATCGAATTCGATGGTGTCGGGCTGGCTGCTCCGCAAATCGGGCTTAGCAGGCAAATTGCCATTGTTGATATAGATGATGATTTTGGAACAATTGAAATGATTAATCCGGAAATCCTTGAAACGAATGGGGAACAGACAGGACCTGAAGGGTGCCTGAGCTTTCCTGGGTTATATGGTGAAGTAACAAGGCCTGAATATGTAAAAATCCAGGCTCAGGATCGAAAAGGGAAATATTTTACCCTCGAGGCTGAGGATTTCCTGGCTAGAGCGATCCTCCATGAAATTGATCATTTGCATGGGGTGCTATTTACCTCAAAAGTTACAAGATACTTGAACGAAGAAGAGTTGGAAGGATTGGAAGCTGAATGACAAAAATCGTATTTATGGGCACACCCGATTTTTCAGTGCCTGTACTGAAGCAAATAATAGAGGACGGATATGAAGTAATCGGAGTGGTTACTCAGCCTGACAGGCCCGTTGGAAGGAAAAAGACCCTTACTCCCCCGCCTGTAAAAGTCGAAGCTGAAAAACAGGGCATCCCTGTGTATCAGCCCGAAAAAATCCGCCAGCCAGAAGAGCTGGAGAAAGTTCTTGCTCTTAAGCCTGACCTGGTTGTCACGGCTGCGTTTGGGCAAATTTTACCGAAGGAGCTTTTGGATGCACCCAAGTTCGGCTGCATTAATGTACATGCATCTTTACTTCCTGAATTGCGCGGCGGTGCACCCATTCACTACTCCATTCTGCAGGGGAAAGAAAAAACAGGAATCACCATTATGTACATGGCTGAGAAGCTTGATGCCGGCGATATTTTAACCCAAGTGGAAGTGCCGATTACGGAAAGAGATACAGTTGGCACTCTTCACGATAAACTTAGCGCTGCAGGGTCAAAGCTTTTATCTGAAACACTGCCAAAGCTCCTGAATGGTGAACTCACTCCCATCAGGCAAAATGATGAAGAAGCCACTTTTGCTTATAATATTAAAAGAGAACAGGAAAAAATCGACTGGGGCAAAAACGGAGAAGAAATCTATAACCACATTAGAGGGTTAAACCCATGGCCGGTTGCTTATACAACTTTTGACGGCAAAGTGATTAAAATTTGGAATTCGGAAAAGGTCAAATCTGCTGAAAGCAAAGAACCGGGAACAATTATCAGGCTTGAGGAAGATGGAATCGTTGTGGCAGCAGGGAATGAGACAGCCATTAAAATTACAGAACTGCAGCCTTCCGGAAAGAAAAAGATGCGAGCAGAACAATTCTTGAGAGGCGCGGGGTCCCATCTAACTGCCGGCGGCCATTTGGGAGACACCGAATGAATAAGCTAAAAAAGAAAAATGTAAGGGAAACTGCACTGGAACTTCTTGAAGCCATTGAAAAAAATCAGTCCTACAGCAATCTTTTGCTGAATAACGCCATAAAAAAGAACGAAATAGACCAGAAGGATATCGGACTTTTAACGGAACTGACTTATGGTACCCTTCAGCGCCGGATGACACTCGATTTTTACCTGCAGCCGTTTTTAGCAGGCAACAAAAAAATTGAAAGCTGGGTTAACCAGCTCTTAAGGCTAACACTGTATCAGATGGTTTTTCTTGATAAAATTCCTGACCGCGCAGCTATTTTCGAGGCAGTAGAAATAGCTAAACGATGGGGGCATAAAGGAATTTCCGGCATGGTCAACGGCGTGCTCAGGAACGTTCAAAGAAAGGGGCTTCCAGATCTTGAGCAAATTGAAGACAGTGTTGAACGCCTTTCCATTGAGACTAGCCATCCCGCGTGGCTCGTAAAAAGATGGACCGATCAGCTTGGGTTTGAAGAAACAAAGAAAATGTGTGAAATTAACTTGACTGCTCCACTTCAGACTGCAAGGGTAAATGAGGTCAAGGCTTCGAGGGATGAATGCCTGTCACTTCTAAAGGAAGAAGGATTTGAAGTAGAACCAAGTCAGTTTATACCAGTTGCCATTAAATGTTTAAGAGGAAACCTGGCCAATTCGCGTGTTTTCAAAGACGGCCTGATTACTATTCAGGACGAAAGCTCCATGCTTGCTGCATATGCCCTTGGAGGAAATCCAAATGAAAAGATCCTGGATGCCTGTGCAGCACCCGGAGGAAAAACCACACATATTGCAGAAAAAATGCAAAATACTGGACAAGTCATTTCACTGGATCTTCATGAGCATAAAGTAAAGCTGATTAATGATAATGCTGATAGACTGGGACTATCGAATATTAAGACAAATGCCCTTGACAGCAGGAAAGTCCAGGAGCATTATGAAAAAGAATCTTTTGACCGCATTTTAGTGGATGCCCCATGCTCAGGTCTTGGAGTTATGAGAAGAAAGCCGGACATGAAATACACAAAAAAAGAAGATGATTTATATCATCTTCATAAGATTCAAAGAAACCTTTTGGATGCCGTTTCACCTTTGCTGAAAAAAGGTGGTATTCTTGTTTATAGTACATGTACAGTGGATAAGGAAGAGAATCAGCATGTTGTCCAGTCATTTTTAAAGAATAATGCGGAATTTGAGGGAGATATATCAGTTCGTGAGCGAATGCCTAAAGCAATTGCTCCGTTTATAGATAATTTTGAACTGCAGATTTTACCGCAGGATATTGGTTCGGACGGGTTTTATATTGCCTGTCTGAGAAAGAAGGTGCAATAAATGGAACAAACAGCAGCAGAGAAAATAACAGCAGACGAACAAAAACCATCCATTTATACTTTACAGCTGCATGAGCTGAAGGATTGGCTTAAAGAAAATAATGAGAAAGCCTTCAGGGCTGAGCAAATTTTTGATTGGCTTTACACAAAAAGAGTCACATCATTTGAGGATATGACGAACCTGTCAAAAGGGTTAAGAGATGCACTATCAGCAAATTTTTCGCTGACAACTCTTAAAACGATCATTCAGCAGGAGTCAGCTGATGGGACAATAAAATTTTTATTTGAACTTCATGATGGCTATTCGATTGAAACTGTACTGATGAGGCATGACTATGGTAATTCAGTATGTGTAACTACTCAGGTGGGCTGCCGAATCGGCTGTACATTCTGTGCTTCAACTTTAGGCGGATTAAAACGTAATCTTGAAGCAGGAGAAATCGTTGCTCAGGTCGTAAAAGTACAACAGGCACTAGATGAGACAGATGAACGGGTCAGCTCGGTTGTAATTATGGGGATCGGTGAGCCATTTGATAATTATGACAGTATGCTGTCATTCCTGAAGATAATCAACCATGATAAAGGGCTGAATATCGGTGCACGCCATATCACTGTTTCGACCAGCGGAATCATCCCAAAAATCTATAAATTTGCAGATGAAAATATGCAGATCAATTTCGCGATCTCATTACATGCTCCAAACACCGAAATCAGAAGCCGCCTGATGCCAATAAATAGAGCTTATAAGCTGCCGGACCTTATGGATTCAATCAGGTATTATATAAATAAAACAGGCAGACGGGTGAGTTTCGAATATGGCTTATTCGGAGGGGTCAATGACCAGGTGGAACATGCCGAAGAGCTGGCAAAGCTAATAAAAAATGTGAAGTGCCATGTTAACCTGATTCCAGTAAACTATGTGCCCGAACGAGATTATGTGAGGACACCCAAGGATCAAATTTTTGCTTTTGAAAAGACACTGAAGAACCACGGCATTAATGTAACCATTCGCAGGGAGCACGGTCATGATATAGATGCAGCATGCGGACAACTTCGTGCAAAGGAGCGAAAAGAGGAGACGAGGTGACAGAATGAAAGCTGTTTTTATGACAGATCAAGGCAAAGTCAGGCAGCATAACGAAGATAATGGCGGCATCTATGTGAACAGCAAGGGGCAGCGCCTTGCCATCGTAGCAGATGGCATGGGCGGCCACCGGGCTGGCGATGTGGCAAGCGAAATGACGTTAACAAGTTTAAAAGGGTTCTGGGATCAGACAGATGACTTTCAGACTGCCGAAGAGGCGGAAGGATGGCTGCGGAAGCATATTGCAGAGGTCAACACGATTCTTTATGAACATTCGAAAGAAAATGAACAATGTGAGGGCATGGGTACAACTGTTGTGGCTGTAATATGTACCGATCGTTTTGCGACAATTGCCAATATCGGCGACAGCAGATGTTATATCTTGAATGAATCGGGTTTTCAGCAGCTGACGGAAGACCATTCCCTAGTGAATGAACTTGTAAGGTCAGGGCAGATTACCAAGGAAGATGCTGAGCATCATCCAAGAAAAAATGTGCTCCTCCGTGCATTGGGAACTGAAGCAGCGGTTGAGATGGATATCAAAACCATTACGTTTGAAGAGGGCGATTTATTATTATTATGCTCTGACGGTTTGTCCAACAAAGTAGCTGTGGCTGAAATGATTGAAATCCTCAAAAGCGGACGAACACTGGAGGAAAAAGCCGCAGTGCTGATTGAACAGGCCAATAATAATGGCGGCGAAGACAATATTACGCTCGTGATTGCTGAGTATTTTGAAAGCAATGAGAGCGGGATGATAAATGATGATTAAGGGAAGAAGATTAAGCGGCCGCTATAAGATTCTTGATATGATTGGCGGAGGCGGCATGGCAAATGTCTACCTGGCCCATGACATGATTCTAGATCGAGATGTAGCCGTGAAAGTGCTTCGGATGGATTTTGCCGAAGATGAAGAATTTATCCGCCGTTTTCATCGTGAAGCCCAGTCAGCTACCAGCTTAGCCCACCCGAACATTGTCAGTATCTATGATGTTGGCGAAGAGGATTCTATCTATTATATTGTAATGGAATATGTAGATGGACAAACGTTAAAGCAATACATACAGCAAAACAGCGCGATTCGCATAGATGATGCGCTGGAAATTATGAAACAGCTGACCTCTGCCATATCTCATGCACATCAAAACCATATCATACACCGGGATATTAAACCGCATAATATTTTGATAGATAGGCATGGTAATGTTAAGATTACTGATTTCGGAATTGCCATGGCATTAAGCGCCACCAGTATAACCCAGACCAATTCTGTTTTAGGCTCTGTTCATTATCTTTCTCCGGAACAGGCCAGGGGGGGGATGGCCAACAGAAAGTCTGATATCTACTCCCTTGGCATTGTTATGTTTGAGCTTTTGACAGGAAGGCTTCCTTTCTCAGGTGAATCCGCTGTATCGATAGCTCTCAAACATCTGCAGTCAGAGACGCCTTCCCTTAAGAGATGGAATCCTTCCATACCGCAAAGTGTTGAAAATATCGTTTTAAAAGCGACAGCTAAAGATCCTTTTCACAGGTATGATTCTGTTGAAGAAATGGAAGAGGATATCAGTACAGCTCTTGAACCCGAAAGGCTTCATGAAGAAAAGTTTATGGTCCCGATTGACGATGATGCTACAAAGGCAATCCCTGTTATTACAGATGACCGCCCATATCAAAGCATGGACGAAACACTTGTACATGCAAAGGATCCAAAGGGAGACACGCAGCCTGTGGCAAAACCTCTCCCTGATAAGAAGAAGAAGGAAAAAAAGAAGAAAAAGAAATGGCCAATTATTCTGGTATCAGTCTTTTTGTTTCTGGCTGTATTAGGCATCCTCGCCATAACTGTTTTACCTGATCTTATTGAGCCCAAGGATGTCCAGGTTCCTGATGTGTCCGGTAAAGAGGTGGAAGATGCAGTAGCAGAGCTTATTGCCGCAGGGTTTACGGTTAGGGATACAAAGCCGATAAGTGACCCTGATGTGGAAGAAGGTCTGGTAGTAAAAACAGATCCGAAAGCAGGCAGAACCGTAAAAGAAGGAACTTCCATTGATATCTATGAAAGCACTGGCAAGGAAAAATTTGAATTAGCCGATTACCAGGGCAGGCAATATGACGATGTAGTCCGCTTGCTTGAAAGCAAAAATTTTAAAAACATTGAAAAAACAGAAGAAAATAATGAGAGTGAGCCGGCTGGGACAATCCTGGACCAAAACTTCTCAGAAGGCGACCTTGTTGTTCCCGAGGATACAGAATTGATTTTTACTGTCAGCAAAGGCCCGGCGCCAATTGCCTTAAAAGATCTGCGCGGCTATAACGAAAAGGGGCTGCAGGAGTACGAAGAATCATCGGGATTAAAAGTAGAATATGGTGAAGAAGAATTTCATGAGGAAGTCCCTGAAGGACTAGTCATCAAACAGGATCCGGCACCAGGCACAAACCTGGCAAGGGGACAGAAAGTGACTGTGGTTCTTTCAAAAGGGAAAAAAGAACTTCTTCCTAAAACAGAAAATATTGAGATCAGTGTTCCATATGAGCCTGCAGCCGAAGGGGAGCCAAATGAAGTTCAGATTATCATCAAGGATATGAATAATCCTGGTTCTGAACCAGTTCATACAGAGCTGATTTATGAAGATACGGTAATACCAATTGATATAACGATTGCTCCTGGACAGAATGCCACTTATAAGGTTCTGCGGGATGGCCAGGTTTTTGAAGAAAAGGAAATTCCTTATCCGGAAGAAGAATCATAAGCAAGGAGTGTTGCTATGCCTGAGGGCAAAATTATTAAAGCCTTAGCCGGGTTTTATTATGTTTTAAGCGGAGATGAAACCATTCAGTGCCGAGGCCGCGGAGTTTTCCGGAAAAATAAGGTTAACCCGCTGGTCGGTGATGAAGTTGTGTTTCAGGCTGAAAGTATTACAGAAGGATACATCTTAGAAGTAAAAGAACGGAAAAATGAGCTGATCCGTCCGCCGGTCGCAAATGTTGATCAGGCCATTCTAGTGTTTTCAGCTGTTGAACCAGGCTTCAGCACCTCTCTATTAGATCGTTTCCTGGTGCTGGTTGAATTCAATCATATCAAGCCAATCATCTGCATTACTAAAATAGATCTGACAGACGAAGATGAATATAGGGAAATTCAGCAATATGCATCAGATTACCGCAAAGCCGGCTATGATGTTTTGCTGACTTCCTCCGAAACAGAAGAAGGCGTTAAAGACTTAAAGCCATATCTGGAAGGCGGGATATCCGTTTTTGCAGGACAGTCGGGTGTGGGGAAATCTTCTTTGTTAAATGTATTAAGACCAGATTTAGAGCTGAAAACTAATGATATTTCTTCACATTTGGGCAGGGGGAAGCATACAACCAGGCATGTAGAGCTGATAGAGGTTGGAAAAGGGCTTGTTGCTGATACCCCGGGATTCAGCTCCCTTGAATTTACAGATATCGAATTGGAGGATCTTAATTATTGCTTTCCGGAAATTCAGGAGAAAAGCGACCAATGCAAATTTAGAGGCTGCCTGCACATGGCAGAACCTAAATGCGCTGTGAAGACAGCCAGTGAAAACGGTGAAATTCCTTCCTACAGATATGAGCACTACAAAACCTTTCTGCAGGAAATAAAAGATAGAAAGCCGAGGTATTAATTCATGGTAAAAATCGCACCTTCTATTTTATCGGCAGACTTTTCTAAATTGGGAGAAGAGATTAAAGATGTAGAGCGAGGAGGAGCTGATTATATTCATGTCGATGTAATGGACGGCCATTTTGTACCGAATATAACAATCGGTCCATTAATTGTTGATGCAATCCGTCCTGTGACAAAGCTGCCCCTGGATGTTCATTTGATGATAGAAAATCCGGATAACTACATTGAGGCATTTGCTAATGCTGGGGCAGATTATATCACTGTACATGCAGAAGCATGCAAGCACCTTCACAGAACAATTCATTTTATTAAATCTTTTGGCGTCAAGGCAGGAGTGGTTCTTAACCCGGCTACACCAGTTAATATGATTGAGCATGTTATTGATGATATAGATATGGTATTGCTTATGTCAGTTAATCCTGGTTTTGGAGGACAAAAGTTCATCCATGGCGTTCTTCCTAAGATTAAGGCCGTTAAGGAAATGGCTGACGCAAAAGGTCTAAATATTGAAATTGAAGTGGACGGCGGAGTGAATGAAGAAACAGCACAATTGTGCATTGAAGCTGGAGCCAATGTGCTTGTTGCCGGGTCGGCAATTTATAATCAGAAAGACAGAGCCGGGGCGATCACTGCTTTAAAAGGTTCGAAATAAAAAAGGGCCAGCTGGAATATAGCTGGCTTTTTATAATTCAAGATATATATCATGATTGGAGCAATATGAAATGATTATAAATATTTTAGCTGGCGGCCCTGAGGATTTGCTGCCTGAACTGTCTTCATTCGGTAATGCTTCTGACATTTGGATCGGGGTAGATAGAGGAGTGCTCATACTCATTCAAAATGGAATGCAGCCGAAAATGGCTTTTGGTGATTTTGATTCTGTGTCAAATGAAGAACTATTAATCATTGAAGAAAAAGTAAAAGAGCTGAACAGGTTCAAGCCGGAGAAAGACGAAACCGACATGGAGCTTGCCCTGAATTGGGCACTGGACCAAAATCCTGAGAAAATTCGTTTGTTTGGCGCCACAGGCGGCCGGCTTGACCACTTATTTGCAAATATTCAGCTGTTAATAAAGCCTGTAATTGAAGAAATCTTTGTCCCTGTCGAAATTATTGACCAAAAAAATAAGGTTTATATTAAAGGTCCAGGTGAATACACCATAAAGCAAAATCCAAAATTCAAATACATTTCTTTTGTCCCGATCACAATGGAAATTAAAGGCCTCACATTAAGAAATTTCAAGTATCCGCTCACAGACCGGACCGTCCTAGCCGGTTCTACTCTTTGTATCAGCAATGAACTTATTGATGATTGTGGTACTTTTTCTTTTACTGAAGGCATATTAATGGTTGTAAGAAGCAAGGATTAAGTGCCGGGCCTGTGCTGCCCTGCAAGGTGCTGGGACGCTGGATATAAGTGTTGGCATGAATTGCTTTCTGATCATTTTTTGTAATCATGAGTACTCATCTTTCATTATTTGAATAAGATGGTAAAGACGATTTAATGACAGAATGGATGCGTAAGATCGTGAGGAGGGACACGAGTAATGAGATTTTATACAATCAAACTTCCTAAATTTTTAGGGGGCATTGTGCGTGCCATGTTAGGGACCTTCAAAAAGGGGTAAACTCCCATAAATGAAAAAGAAAATAGCATCAAAAACTGGGCACCTCTCTGGGGTGCTTTTATTTTTTGATTGAATGGGGGAAAATGGATAGTGGATTATAAAACGGAAAATAAATAGGACATCCTAAAAGGATGTCCCTGAGCAGATTAAACGCGCTCAACTTTACCTGATTTAAGTGCTCTTGCAGAAACCCAAACACGTTTAGGTTTACCGTCTACAAGAATACGTACCTTTTGAAGGTTAGCACCCCAAGTACGCTTGTTAGCGTTCATCGCGTGAGAACGTGCGTTACCTGAAGTTGTTTTTTTACCAGTTACAACACATTTGCGTGGCATGTATGTTTCCCTCCTTACTAAAAGCATAAGCTGAAACTATTTTTCAATGCTTTCATTTGCAATAGTCAGATTCATCCATCTGAATTAATGAGGAATTCCTCTTCGGATTTCGACATTAAAAGATACTTTAATAATTTATCATACAACCCTTCTGATTGCAATAGTTTGCTTTCAAGAAAATTTCCTTGACATAGGGGCATGGAACATGAGCTATAATAGAGATGGGGAAGTATGACTTTCAATATTACAGCCCATATAGTAAAATATCATAAGGTATGCATAAAGCTTGGAGTTAGAAAGATCGCTGCCCAGCTGAAAAGGATGTATTCTCCTTTAACAGCAAGCTTGCCTTTTACAATAAGGGGGAACGCCAGCGTCTCCGTAAAGCGGGAGCGCTTGAAGAGGCTTTTATTAAAAGCAATTTCCAAAGGGGGAACGAACCATGTCCATCGAATTAAAAACGAATTTCGGGCAAATTGATATCTCTAATGACGTAATTGCAACAATCGCAGGCGGAGCAGCAGTCGACTGCTACGGCATCGTAGGGATGGCCTCTAAAAATCAAATTAAAGATGGCCTTACAGATATACTTCGAAAAGAGAATTTTACCCGCGGTGTAATTGTCCGCCAGGAAGAAGATGAAGTACATATCGATATGTATATTATTGTAAGTTACGGAACGAAAATTTCCGAGGTTGCCCACAATGTGCAATCTAAAGTGAAATACACCCTTGATAAAACGGTTGGGCTAAGTACGGACTCGGTTAATATTTACGTTCAGGGAGTTCGTGTAACGAACCCGTAGTGAGGAGGAAAGACTTGTGTCAAAAAGAGATTTAGATGGGAAGCTTTTTGCCGAAATGGTCATACAAGGAGCGAACCATTTATCTGCTAATGCAAAATTAGTGGATGCGTTAAATGTTTTCCCTGTTCCTGATGGAGACACAGGAACCAACATGAATTTGTCAATGACTTCCGGTGCAAAGGAAGTAAAAGCTAATATTCAGGAACATATTGGGAAGGTGGGCTCTGCTCTTTCTAAAGGTTTGCTGATGGGGGCCCGCGGGAACTCTGGAGTAATTCTCTCCCAGCTGTTCCGAGGTTTCTCAAAGCACATAGAACAGAAATCATCCATCAATGGCAAAGAGTTTGCTGATGCTTTGAATTCAGGTGTAGAGACTGCTTATAAAGCTGTAATGAAGCCAGTTGAAGGAACAATCTTAACCGTTGCTAAAGATTCCGCAAAAAAAGCGGTGCAGGCTGCAAAAAATGAGGATGATATCGTAGTAATTATGGAGGAAGTTTTAAAAGAAGCTCGGGCTTCTTTAAATCGCACTCCGGATCTTCTTCCAGTTTTAAAAGAAGTTGGGGTTGTAGACAGCGGCGGACAGGGTCTTGTTTTTGTATATGAAGGATTCCTTGCTGAGCTCAAGGGCGAAAAACTTCCGGATACACCAGCAGCCCTTCCAAAGATGGACGACCTGGTTAGCGCAGAACACCATAAAAATGTTCATAGTTTTATGAACACTGAAGATATTGAATTTGGTTATTGCACAGAGTTTATGGTCAAGTTTGAAACTGAAAAGCTATCTTCTAATCCTTTTTCTGAAGATAAGTTCCGTCAGGACTTAAGCAAATATGGGGACTCGCTTCTTGTGATTGCGGATGAACAGCTTGTAAAAGTACATATCCACTCTGAACAGCCAGGAGATTGCCTGACATACGGACAGCGCTATGGCAGCTTAATCAATATGAAGATTGAAAACATGCGCCAGCAGCATACCAATTTAATTGAAGACGTTCCTACACCATTGGCAGCTGAAGCTAAGCCAAAGGAAAAGCAGGAGTACGGAATCGTGACAGTATCAATGGGAAGCGGGATTGCGGATCTTTTCCGAAGCATCGGAGCACATGCAGTCATTGAGGGCGGCCAGACAATGAATCCTAGTACGGAAGATATTGTAAAAGCCATAAAAGAAGTTAACGCCAAGAAAGTAATCATTTTGCCAAACAATAAAAATATCATAATGGCTGCACAGCAGGCTGCAGAAGTGACTGAAGAAGCAGCAGTGGTTGTTCCTTCCAAGACCGTTCCTCAGGGAATGGCTGCCCTGCTTGCTTTTAACCCAAGTGCCGGACTCGAAGAAAATGAAGAAGGCATGTCAGAAGCCCTTCAGCATGTGAAGACAGGCCAAATTACTTTTGCTGTCCGTGATACAAGCATCGATGGCCTCGAAATTGAAAAAGATGATTTTATGGGCATCGCAGATGGGAAAATTGTTGTCAAGAACAAGGATAGGGTACAGGCTGCCAAAGATCTTCTCGATGGAATGATTGATGAAGATTCTGAGATCCTAACCGTATTAAAAGGTGAAGATGCGGCAGAAGAAGAAGTGGATGCACTTATCAGCTATATTGAAGATAAGTATGGAGATGTCGAAGTCGAAGTGCATGATGGCAAACAGCCACTATACTCTTTTATATTCTCAATTGAATAAACAAAAAAAAAGCGAGGGCCCAGCCTTCGCTTTTGTCCATTTAAAACGAGTATATATTAGTGAGCTTCGGAAATATTAATTTATTTGATTAAAGATTAGTTACTTGCCTATTTAAAATATAGTGTGTTAGTTATAAAGCAGGCTTTACATAGCCTGCAGTTAAAAGTAATTGAGCAGGGAGGGGTGGCGGACTGCCTTGAGAAAATATATTTGGCAGCCGTTCAATAAACGTGAATCCAAATTATAATCAGTCTGTTACAGCTGTTAAAGGCATCGGAGAGGAAACAGCAGTATCACTTGCTGAAATGAACATAAACACTGTAAAAGATTTGCTTGAATATTTTCCGTATAGATATGAGGATTACAGACTCAAGGACCTGGAAGAGATCAAGCATGATGAAAGAGTAACTGTGGAAGGAAAGGTTCACAGTGAACCTTCACTCGCCTATTATGGAAGGAAACGTTCCAGGCTGACTCTGAGAGTTCTTGTAGGCAGATATCTGATACAAGTGGTCATGTTTAATCAGCCATATTTAAAGAACAAAATTACTTTGAACGAAACTGTTACAGTGACAGGCAAATGGGACCAGCACCGCCAGATCATAACAGCCAATGAATTAAAAATAGGAAGTGCCTCCAATAACAAGGATTTTGAGCCGGTTTACGGTGTCAAAGGAAATATCACTGTCAAGGGAATCAGACGTTTTATAAAACTGGCTTTTTCACAGTATGGGAATGAGATATCAGAAACTTTGCCTGAAAAATATCTTTTGCAATATAGGCTTTTGAATAGGCGAGATGCTATGAGATCGCTTCATTTTCCTGCCGATGATCAGGAACTTAAACAGGGAAGACGGCGCTTTGTTTATGAAGAATTCTTCTATTTTCAATTAAAAATGCAGGCACTAAGAAAGATTGAAAGAGAGCAGTCTAAAGGAATTGCGCAACCTTATGATTTTTCGAGGCTGATGGAGTTTATAGACTCCCTTCCGTTTGCCTTAACCAGTGCCCAGAAAAGGGTAGTTAATGAGATTCTGTCTGATATGAAATCGCCTTATCGGATGAACAGGCTATTACAGGGGGATGTTGGTTCCGGCAAAACGGCTGTTGCGGCAATCGCTCTATATGCCAGCAGGACAGCAGAATTCCAGGGAGCTTTAATGGTTCCGACCGAAATCCTTGCAGAGCAGCATGCGGAATCTTTAAAGACGATGCTTGAGCCATTTGGCTTGCGATGTGAACTCCTAACAAGCTCTGTCAAAGGAAAGCGCAGAAGAGAAATTCTTCAGCATTTAAAGGATGGAGAAATCGATGTTCTTATAGGCACACATGCACTTATCCAGGAAGAAGTGGAATTTAATAAACTGGGACTTGTT
Organism: Cytobacillus sp. BC1816; assembly: GCF_051353635.1. Classification (NCBI taxonomy): domain Bacteria; kingdom Bacillati; phylum Bacillota; class Bacilli; order Caryophanales; family Bacillaceae; genus Cytobacillus; species Cytobacillus sp. BC1816. The sequence goes on from NZ_CP195611.1 coordinate 1,796,742, forward strand.
ATTACTGATGAACAGCATAGATTTGGTGTCGGACAGCGGCGCGTCCTCAGGGAAAAAGGCGAGAGTCCGGATGTTCTGTTTATGACTGCCACGCCAATCCCGAGGACATTGGCCATTACTGTTTTTGGGGAAATGGATGTTTCCATCATAGATGAAATGCCGGCAGGGCGAAAAGCGATTGAAACTTATTGGGCAAAACCTGAAATGCTTGATAGAGTACTTGGTTTTATGGAAAAGGAGCTTTCAGCAGGCCAGCAGGTATATGTGATCTGTCCCCTAATTGAGGAGTCTGACAAACTGGATGTTCAAAACGCTATAGATGTCCATGCAACCCTGATGCATCATTTTCATGGCCGCTATGATGTCGGGCTCATGCATGGGAGGCTTCATCCAGATGAGAAAGAAAATGTGATGAAGGCTTTTAGCCGAAATGAAACTCAAGTTCTTGTTTCTACTACAGTTGTCGAGGTGGGTGTAAATGTCCCAAATGCAACGATGATGGTGATCTATGATGCCGAGCGGTTTGGACTTGCACAGCTGCACCAATTAAGGGGCAGGGTAGGAAGAGGAGATAAACAATCTTATTGTGTTCTTTTAGCTGATCCCAAATCGGAAGTTGGAAAAGAACGCATGAAAATCATGACGGAAACCAATGACGGATTTGCCCTAAGTGAAAAGGACCTTGAGCTGAGGGGCCCTGGGGACTTTTTCGGTAAAAAACAAAGCGGTCTTCCGGAATTTAAAGTCGCCGATATGGTCCATGATTACCGCGCTCTCGAAACCGCCAGAAACGATGCAGCAGCTCTTGTTGAATCCCATGAATTCTGGCATTCAGATGAGTACCTGCCTTTGAGAAATTATTTAAAGGAAACCGGAGTGCTGGAAGGGGAAAAACTTGACTAAAGGATCGAAGCATCAATATCCCACGCTGAGTCGATTGGAGTGGAGAGTGCTTGATCCTTGCAAATGCTTTCGCATTTCCTTCGTGCGGTGTTAATTCAAGGGAGATGATTCAATGTTCTGCGTGAGACCCCGCAGGCGGCTGTGAGGAACTCTGTTCCTCACAGCGGAGAGAGGAGGGCCTGCAGAGGAAATCAGCGGCCAGAGTATGCAGGCTAGACAAATATTCAATCACACTTAAAGCAGATTGCAGAAAAGTTCTTTCTTGCAATCTGCTTTTTTTGATTATATACTACTATTAGTACCTAGTCTTAATATCTCGGACGGTGGGATTTTTAATGAAAAGAAATAAAAAAGAACGCCAGCATTTATTAACGGACACAATAAAAGAAAATCCATTTGTTACGGACGAGGAACTTGCAGATAAGTTCTCTGTCAGCGTCCAGACAATAAGGCTCGACCGTTTGGAATTATCTATTCCGGAATTGCGGGAGCGAATCAAGCATGTTGCTGAAAAAACTTTCGAGGATGAAGTCCGATCTCTACCCATAGAAGAAATAATCGGTGAAATAATAGATATAGAATTGGATAAAACGGCAATTTCCATTTTCGATGTAAAAAATGAACATGTTTTCAAGCGGAATGGAATAGCCCGGGGTCATCACTTGTTTGCACAGGCCAACTCACTGGCAGTTGCTGTAATAAACGATGAACTGGCATTGACAGCGAAAGCCAATATTCAATTTACAAGGCCAGTACGATTAAGTGAACGTGTTATAGCAAAAGCCAAGGTCCTTACAATTGATGTTGACAGCGGCAGGACGATTGTTGAAGTCAATAGCTTTGTGAATAACGAACAGGTATTTAAGGGCGAATTCGACATGTTCAGAAAAAAATAATCACTAAAGGATGAAGCATCATGAAAATTGCCATAGACGCAATGGGAGGCGACAATGCCCCAAAGGAAATTGTCCTTGGCGCAATGAAAGCTGCCGCAGAGTTTAAGGATATACACATTACCCTTGTTGGTGATGAGTCAAAAATAAAGGAATACCTTACCTCAAACGAGCGGATTGAGATTTTACATACAGATGAAGTCATCACGCCGAATGATGAGCCGGTGAGGGCGGTACGCAGAAAGAAAAATGCATCAATGGTGCTTGCAGCACAGCTTGTCTCAGACGGTAAAGCGGATGCATGCATTTCTGCAGGAAACACGGGTGCTCTTATGGCAGCAGGCCTTTTTGTGGTGGGAAGGATTGAAGGCATCGAACGCCCGGCATTATCACCTACGCTTCCAACGATAGGCGGTGAAGGGTTCCTTTTGTTGGATGTAGGGGCGAATGTAGATGCGAAACCTGAGCATCTTCTTCAATATGCGATTATGGGATCCATATATACAGAAAAGGTCCGGGGTGTTTCCAATCCTAGAGTGGGCCTTCTAAATATCGGAACTGAAGAGAAAAAAGGCAATGAGCTGGCGAAAAATACATTCGACCTGCTGAAGAATGCTGATATCAATTTTATCGGCAATGTGGAAGCGCGCGATTTGCTTGAGGGAGCTGCAGATGTTGTAGTGACAGATGGCTTTACCGGCAATATGGTCCTAAAGACAATTGAAGGTACTGCTGTTTCTGTATTTAAAATGTTAAAAACAGCTCTGACCAGCAGCTTTAAAACGAAATTGGCAGCAGCAGCTTTAAAGCCTGATTTATACCAGCTTAAATCCAAGCTGGATTATTCGGAATACGGCGGTGCTGGATTATTCGGATTAAAGGCGCCGGTTATTAAGGCTCATGGTTCCTCAGATGCTACTGCTTTATTCAGTGCAGTCAGACAGACTAGGGATATGGTAGAAAATAATGTCGCTCAAACGATTAAGGAAGCTGTTGAAAAAGAAGCAGAAAAAACAGCCATTAAATAAACTTATTTTATTTGGGGGGAAGCACGATGGGTAAAATCGCCTTTTTATTTCCTGGGCAGGGATCACAGACTGCAGGAATGGGAAAAGCCTTAGCCGAACAGGATGAGAAAGTAAAATCATTTTTCGAGAGTGCTGATCAAAAACTTGGCTTTTCACTATCAGAACTTATTTTTGAAGGGCCTCAGGAAAAATTGACGCTAACAACAAATGCCCAGCCGGCATTGTTGACTACTGGCATTGCCATCCTCGATTACTTTAAAAGGTCGGGTGTAACACCTGATTTTGTGGCTGGCCACAGCCTTGGAGAGTATACTGCACTCGTTGCAGCGGAAGCACTATCCTTTGAGGACGGAGTTTATGCTGTCCGTAAAAGAGGAGAGTTCATGGAGGAAGCAGTTCCTAACGGTGAGGGAACAATGGCAGCGGTACTGGGACTAGACAGGGACAAGCTTACTGCAGTCACAGAAGAGGTTACGGCAGCCGGCAATCCGGTTCAGCTCGCAAATTTGAACTGTCCTGGACAGATTGTGATTTCAGGTTCAAGGGCAGGTGTTGAACAAGCTTCTGCAAAGGCTAAAGAAGAAGGTGCCAAGCGTGTGCTTCCGCTGGAAGTAAGCGGTCCTTTCCATTCTGAATTAATGAAGCCTGCTGCGGAGAAGTTCAGGCAAGTCCTGGACAATATTGAGATCAAAGATGCAGTTGTTCCTGTCATTGCAAATGTTACGGCTTCTGAAATGACTTCCGCTTCAGAAATCAACAGCAGATTGATTGAACAGCTGTATTCACCTGTACTCTGGGAGGATTCAATCCGCAAGATGATAGAGCTTGGAGTAGATACATTTATTGAAATAGGACCTGGAAAAGTACTGTCAGGCTTAGTGAAGAAGGTAGATCGTTCCCTTAAAACGTATGCCGTTTCTGATGCTGAATCCTGTCAGGCAGTTACAGAATCCTTGAAGGAGGAATTAAGATGAAGCTAGAGGGAAAAGCCGCTTTAGTAACGGGAGCTTCCCGCGGAATCGGAAGAGAAATTGCTTTGGGTCTTGCTAAGCAAGGTGCAAATATCGCGGTTAACTATTCCGGAAGTGAGGCAAGGGCGAACGAAGTGGTTGATGAAATACAAGCATTAGGCAGAAATGCTTTTGCTATCCAATGCGATGTGTCAAATAGTGATTCCGTGGCAAGCATGGTTAAAGAAACAGTAGAAAAGTTTGGCAAGCTTGATATTTTGGTTAATAATGCTGGAATTACGAAGGACAATCTGCTTATGAGAATGAAGGAAGACGAATGGGATGATGTTATTAACATTAACCTGAAAGGTGTATTCCTTTGTACAAAAGCTGTTACAAGGCAGATGATGAAACAGCGCAGCGGCCGCATTATCAATATTTCATCCATCGTTGGAGTCAGCGGCAATCCTGGCCAGGCTAACTATGTCGCTGCCAAATCTGGTGTTATAGGCCTGACAAAGACCTCTGCAAAGGAACTTGCAACAAGAGGGATAATGGTCAATGCCATTGCACCAGGCTTTATCACAACTGATATGACTGACAAGCTGAACGAGGATGTAAAAGAGCAGATGCTTAAGCAAATTCCTTTGGCCCGTTTCGGCGACCCTGCAGATATTGCGAATGTGGCAGTGTTTCTTGCTTCAGAGGACAGCCGCTATATGACAGGACAAACCCTTCATGTTGATGGCGGTATGGTCATGTAGTTTGTAACAGGCTTGTAATGCAAAATTTTTTATAAAACCTTTCAATAAAGGCTAAAAATAATCTATAATACTTGAGGGGAGGTGACAAGCATGGCAGAAGTATTAGAACGTGTAACAAAAATCATCGTGGACCGTCTGGGTGTTGAAGAGTCTGAAGTTAAATTGGAAGCTTCTTTCAAAGATGATCTAGGTGCTGATTCCCTTGACGTAGTAGAATTAGTAATGGAATTAGAAGACGAGTTCGACATGGAAATTTCTGACGATGATGCTGAAAAGATCGCAACAGTCGGTGACGCTGTAAATTACATAAAAGCTAGCCAATAATCATTAGTTGGACCACTCTGCAGTGAGGGTATACCCCTCGCTGCAGCCATTTTTTATCAGCAGATGTTTACTGTCCGGTGTTACCTGTTGCATAGAAGGAAAGCATGGCTAAAGCTGTCGCCCGGCAGCAGGTGGCTGTGGACAGTAAATATGTTAGGCAAAAGCTCCGTTGAATAACGGGGCTTTCTTCTGTGAAGATGGCTGTACCCATATGAAACTTAAAATGGCTTTTTAAGTAGAAGTTATTTTGCGTTTTTGATGTTTATTACGTAAACTTAGGGAAGGCCATTTAAGCTTTTTATGAATGTCAGTTTACTTAAAATTCGTGGCATTTGAGCAGTTAGCTATATTGTTCATTGAGTTGACTGGATCGGAAGGTGCGAGATCCTCGAAAAGGCTGCCGCATTTTCTTCGTGTGGTGTTGTTTGAGGAAGCTCCCGGCTGCCCCGCAGGATAGCTTTAGTACCTGCAGCGAAAATCAACGGGCTTGGTTAAAAAACTAAAACATCAATATTTTTGAAATGTCCCTAATAATAAAAAGAATATTAATATTAGCAAGGTGGATGCATTATGCGCAGCAATAAGGATAAGGATAGAAAATCATTTCGCGCAATCGAAAAACAATTTAAAGAATTCCAGACGGAAATCGGAATTCAATTTGAAAATGAAAAATTATTAAAGCAAGCTTTTACCCATTCATCTTATGTGAATGAGCATCGGAGAAAGCCCTATGAAGACAATGAAAGACTGGAATTTTTGGGTGACGCTGTCCTGGAACTGACTGTTTCAAAGTTCCTTTACCTAAAATATCCCATGATGAGCGAGGGAGAATTAACTAAGCTGAGGGCTGCGGTTGTCTGCGAACCATCCCTGGTCTCATTTGCCCATGCATTGTCCTTCGGCAGCCTGGTGCTTCTTGGAAAAGGGGAGGAAATGACAGGAGGAAGAACCCGTCCGGCCCTGCTTGCAGACGTATTTGAAGCCTTTATAGGTGCACTATACCTGGATAAAGGATTAGATACGGTTGTCGGTTTTTTGGAGAAAGTTGTTTTTCCGAAGATTGATTCAGGTGCTTTTTCGCATGTGATGGATTTCAAGAGCCAGCTGCAGGAACTTGTGCAGCGGGATGGTGCAGGTGCAATTGAATATAAAATCCTTCATGAAAAAGGGCCAGCCCACAATCGAGAATTTGTTTCCACTGTTTCTCTAAATGGCAGGGAGCTTGGAACAGGCAATGGCCGATCAAAGAAAGAAGCGGAACAGCATGCAGCCCAAATGGCCCTTGAAGTATTGAAAAATCATATCAAGTGACATCAAAGAATAGAAACTTGGAGGAGACAGAGGGGGAGCAGGGTTGTTTTTAAAAAGGCTTGATGTTATTGGATTTAAGTCATTTGCTGAGCGGATAACGGTTGATTTTGTTCCTGGCGTTACGGCAGTTGTAGGTCCAAATGGAAGCGGAAAAAGCAATATAACAGATGCCATACGCTGGGTATTGGGTGAACAATCAGCTAAGTCCCTTCGCGGCGCGAAAATGGAGGATGTCATTTTTGCGGGCAGTGATTCCCGGAGAGCGCAGAATTTTGCTGAGGTGACACTGACCCTTGATAACGGCGATCAGGGTCTGCCGATCGAATACAGTGAAGTCAGTGTTACAAGAAGGGTCTACCGATCTGGAGACAGTGAATACCTAATCAATAAGCAAACATGCAGATTAAAAGATATAGTAGATTTATTTATGGATTCAGGCCTTGGCAGAGAAGCTTTTTCAATAATAAGTCAGGGCAGGGTAGAGGAAATACTAAACAGCAAAGCTGAAGAACGCCGGACGATATTCGAAGAAGCGGCTGGTGTGCTTAAATATAAGACAAGAAAGAAGAAAGCGGAAGGCAAACTTTCTGAAACCCAGGATAATTTAAACAGGGTGAATGATATTCTACATGAACTCGAAAGCCAGGTAGAGCCTTTAAAAATTCAGGCTTCGATTGCGAAAGATTATCTGCAGCAGAAGGAAGAGCTTGAGAAAATAGAAGTTGCCCTTACAGTTTATGAGATAGAGGAACTGCATTCAAAATGGGAGCAGCTCTCACGTCAGCTTGAGCAGCATACAGAAGATGAAATGAAGTTATCGGCAATTATCCAGAACAAAGAAGCCAAAATGGAAGAATTAAAGGATCATATTGCCGCAATCGACGAATCAGTAAATGATTTGCAGGACATCCTCCTTCATGCCAGTGAAGAGCTAGAAAAACTGGAAGGCAGAAAAGAAGTCCTAAAAGAGCGAAAGAAAAATGCCAGCCAGAATAAAGACCAGCTTCATCGAAACATGGAAGAACTTTCCATGAAAATAACTGAGTTAAAAGAGCAAGAAGAAAAGCAGTCGGCCATTAAGGGGAAAGTAAAAACAGAAGCAGTTAAGCTTCAGAAAGCATTAAAGGAAAAGCAGGATCAGCTCAAACTCTTCAGTGAAAATACGGAAGAAAAAATTGAATCGCTGAAAAGTGATTATATTGAAGTGCTGAATAGCCAGGCGGCTTCAAGAAACGAACTGCAGAATATTGATCAGCAACTGAACCAGCAGGGGCAGCGCAGTTCTAAACTTGAAATGGATAACGAAAAGTATATTGCCGACCGCATGAAAAACGAAGAGAAAAAACAAAAGATACAATCAGACCTTGAAAACCTGCAAAATGAATTAGAGAGTCAGGTACATGTGTTCCGCCATGAAGACCGCAAGCTTGAATCATTAAAGAGTAATTATCAAAAGCAGGAAAAAACATTGTATCAGGCTTATCAGTACTTGCAGCAGGCAAAGTCCAGGCAGGAAATGCTTGAAGAAATGGAAGAAGACTTTTCGGGCTTTTTCCAAGGGGTAAAGGAAGTATTGAAAGCAAGAGGCACCAAGCTGCAGGGAATTGAAGGAGCGGTAGCGGAATTAATTCAGGTGCCGAAAGAGTACGAAACGGCGATTGAAACTGCTCTTGGCGGTGCCATGCAGCATATCATCGTACAGAATGAGCAGGATGGAAGAAGTGCCATCCAATTCCTGAAAAAGAATTCATACGGCAGAGCCACTTTCCTGCCATTGAGTGTAGTGAAGGGGAAGAAGCTTAACCCTGGACAATTGCACTCGGTTCAAGTTCACCCTGCCTTTATTGGTGAAGCGGCTTCACTGATCCAGTTTGACGGGAGGTTCCAGCCCGCAATTGAAAACCTGCTTGGCAATGTTGTTATTGCCCGGGATCTTAAAGGAGCTAATGAACTGGCGAAGCTGCTTCAATACCGTGTGAGACTCGTTACAATTGATGGGGATGTGGTGAATCCCGGAGGATCAATGACAGGAGGAGCTGTAAAACAGAAAAGCACTTCAATTCTTTCACGTAAAGGTGAACTTGAAGAGCTGAAATCCCGAATTGTGGATATGGAATCCAAAACAGCTAATCTTGAAAAACAAGTGAAACTGCAAAAAAATGAAATCCAAAAACAGGAAACACGAATTGAACAGCTTAGAAAAACGGGTGAAGAGCTTCGTTTGATGGAACAGAAGGTGAAAGGAGACCTTCTGGAAGTAGAGTTTGAGGAGAAAAGCATTAATGAGCGCCTATCTCTTTATGATATGGACAAGGCACAGTTTTCGGAAGATAGAGAAAGACTGCTGATCAGAAAGAGTGAGCTGGCAGATCTATTGGAGCAGCAGCAAAAACAAATAGCTGATCTTGATCATGAAATTAAAGCATTAACAGAAAGAAAAAACACCCAGCAGACGTCAAAGGAAACTGTGGCATCTGAAATAAATGAGCTGAAAATCAGCTACGCTTCCAAGAGTGAGCAGCTGAATCATGCGGAGGACAAGCTAGCCGCAATAAATTCAGAGCTTGCTGTTAACAGGGAAAAGCTGAAGACAGTAAAAGAAGATTTAGAACTGCTCTCATCCGAAATGACGAATAGCTCTTCAGGTGAGCAGCATCTGGAAGAGGCGGCACAGCAAAAATTAAAGGAAAAGAATGAAACGCTTGAATTAATTGTGTCAAGAAGGGATGAGCGCTTAAAGCTCCAAACATCTTTAGAGGACCTGGAACTGGAGGCAAAAGAATTAAAACGCCAGCATAAGGGTCTGGTAGAAGTTTTGAAAGATGAGGAAGTTAAGCAGAACCGGCTGGATGTTGAGCTGGAAAATAGGCTGAATCATTTAAGGGAAGAATATCTGCTGTCTTTTGAAGGTGCTAAAGAGGAATATCCGCTGCAGATTGAGATTGATGAAGCACGAAAAAAAGTAAAACTCATAAAGCTGGCAATCGAAGAGCTTGGGGCTGTGAACCTCGGAGCAATCGAAGAATATGACAGAGTATCTGAACGATATGAATTCCTGCTTGAACAAAAAACAGACCTTCAGGAAGCAAAAGATACGTTATTCCAGGTTATCGATGAAATGGATGTTGAAATGAAAAGGCGATTTGAAGAAACGTTCGAAGGGATCCGTTTTCACTTTGAGTCGGTTTTCCAATCCTTATTCGGCGGCGGCAGAGCCGATTTACGATTGACCCAGCCTGATGATTTATTGAATACAGGTGTGGAAATTGTCGCACAGCCTCCAGGCAAGAAACTGCAGAACCTCGGATTATTATCTGGTGGAGAAAGAGCACTTACAGCAATTGCATTGCTATTTTCCATTTTGAAAGTCCGTCCTGTTCCATTCTGTATCCTTGATGAAGTAGAGGCAGCTTTAGATGAAGCAAATGTGCAAAGGTTCAGCCAATACTTAAAGAGATACAGCGACGAAACACAGTTCATCGTTATCACCCACAGAAAAGGAACAATGGAAGAAGCGGATGTCTTATACGGTGTAACCATGCAGGAATCCGGTGTTTCCAAACTGGTATCTGTACGTCTGGAAGAAACCAGGGAATTAATTACTCAATAGCAGCTTTAATGCGGGACAGCTTACAACACTGTTCCGCACTTATACATATTGCTTTGATAAGGAAGTGAAAACATGAGTTTCTTTAAAAAACTAAAAGAAAAAATCACCATGCAGACAGATAGTGTTACTGAAAAGTTTAAAGACGGATTAACCAAAACGCGCGATAATTTTTCAAATAAGGTAAATGACCTTGTTTCCAGGTACCGTAAAGTGGATGAGGAATTTTTTGAGGAACTGGAAGAAATCTTAATTGGGGCGGATGTTGGATTTGACACTGTTATGGAATTGGTCGAAGAGCTGAGAAGAGAAGTAAAGCGCAAGAATATTCAGGATCCTCGCGATGTGCAGGCTGTCATCTCAGAGAAGCTTGTAGAAATTTATGACAGCGCAGGCGAAACCTCCACAGAATTAAATATTCAGACTGAGGGACTAACTGTTATCCTATTTGTTGGTGTGAACGGAGTCGGTAAAACGACGACGATCGGAAAACTTGCCCATAAGTTCAAAAATGAAGGAAAAAGTGTCCTGCTTGCAGCAGGAGATACCTTCCGTGCAGGAGCTATTGAACAGCTTGAGGTTTGGGGAGAACGTGTCGGCGTTGATGTCATTAAGCAGGGAGCTGGCTCTGACCCTGCGGCTGTCATGTATGATGCCGTTCAAGCTGCCAAGTCCCGCAATGCTGATATTTTAATCTGTGACACTGCGGGACGCCTGCAGAATAAAGTCAATCTGATGAAAGAATTGGAGAAAGTAAAGCGTGTAATAGAAAGGGAAGTACCGGGGGCCCCGCATGAAGTATTGCTAGTACTTGACGCTACCACTGGACAAAATGCCATGATTCAGGCTAAGACCTTCAAGGAAGCCACTGATGTTTCTGGTATAGTTCTTACAAAACTGGATGGAACTGCAAAGGGCGGCATCGTTCTTGCAATCAGAAATGAACTTGAAATCCCTGTGAAATTTGTAGGTTTAGGAGAAAAAATGGATGACCTGCAGGAATTCAATGCAGAACAGTATGTCTATGGACTCTTTGCCGACATAGTCGAAAAAGAAGCAGAAGAAGAAGAGGAAGAATAAAAATTGATAAACAGCCGGAGAGCGAGTTCTCCGGCTGTTTTTTATGAAATTTAAAATATGTAAAAATAGTTTGAAAATTATATTTTTTAGTGTAAAATTACACTATGTTAATAAATGTCTTTCAAATTAGGTCTGGCAAACTAATTAAATAATTATCAGCAGGAACTTTTTGTCAGCCGGCTGCGTCTATACTATGGAAGAAGTCATCAGGCTGGCAATAATTTATAGTTATAAAGACTGCCTAAAAAAACATAAGGCTGATACTTAAGATTTTTAATGGGGGAGATTGGGTTGCACGGAAAATTAAAAGTGATCATTATGGCTATATTCTGCTTTGTGTTAATGTTTCATCCATTCCAGACAGCAGAAGCTGCCAGCACAGACATCAAAGTTTCTCTGGATGAGGGCTTTGGCGGAAAAGTGAAAAGAGGAGAAGGCTTTCCTCTGCGGATTAAGATGGAAAATACAGGAGAGGCATTTAGCGGGGATTTGCTGATAAGTTACCATCCATCCTACAATACGAGCGGTACGGTTACTGTAAAAGTAGAGCTTCCTGCCGGAACAGCTAAGGAATACCTGGTTTCCATCCCTGGCATGACAGAGGACCACCCTTCCATGTATCAGAACATTCCATTGCTGACTCTTTATGCAGGAGATTGGAAAGACGGAAAAAAGGTTAGTTTTAAAGGCGAAAATACTTTAAAGCCGAAATTTATCGATATGGCAACTGAAGTAATTGGTGTTCTCAGTGAAAACTATGACCGTGTAAAAGAATTGAGGACTCTTCCTTCAAAAACGATGATTGAACTCAGTAAGGAAGATTTGCCGGATGAAGCGACAGGATTGGAAACACTCGATTATTTGCTGATTGATGAATACAAGATGTCCCAGCTTAGTGACAGACAACAACATGCTATAAGGGACTGGGTTTACAACGGTGGAGCATTGATTGCCGGAGGCGGACCTGATGCAAGCGGTGCCTATGGAGAGCTATATTCTTTGCTGCCAATGAAATCTGAAAACGAGGCAGCCGGTGCAGTAAAATTCCTCCAGGCAGCTAAGGGCGAGGAGCCGGATTTTAAAGAACTCAACTTCTTTACTGGTCCAATTGATACCGGTGCTGAAGTTATTGCTGAAAGCGGGGATCTTCCAGCAGCAGTGAAAAAGGAGTATGGAAGCGGGACGATCCTGCAGACAGCTTTTTCACTGGGAGATGAGCCTTTTTCTTCATGGGAGGGATACGACACATGGTTTGCAGACTTTATTAATCAGGCATCAGGTGCCGGCATTGGAACCAGCACATATTCTCAGGATTACCTGGACCAGCTGTATTGGGAATTTGCAGAAGTGAATGAATTCTTTCCTGCATCCAATTTTTCAATTGGGCAGCTTATTGGGCTTTTTGCCGGTTATATTATTCTGATAGTGCCTGTTCTTTATTTTGTATTAAGGAAGCTTGATAAACGGGAGCATTCCTGGTGGATCATTCCTTCCATCGCCATACTAATGGGTGCAGCGGTCTTTGGAATGGGGGCAAAAGATAGAATTTCTCAGCCGCAGCTGAACCAGATGGGGATATATAAAGTGAATAACAATCTGCTTACCGGATATCAGGCTTCAACCCTGCTTTCAAATAAAAGCGGCGGATATACCCTCTCAATCCCCAAAGGTGAATTTAATGCAGTGGTTTATTCAAACAATTCCACTTCATCTGATCCCCTTAGAGGAGGAATCATGGCTGAAAAGGTAAAAAACAATGAGATTATTTTTCCTGAGGTAGAATATTGGTCGTCCAAAACGATTTACGGAAAGGCGCAGACAGAAATCAATGGGAAGTTTAAAGCGGACCTCACCCTTAAGGAAAAAAGATTAACTGGAACAATCAAAAACGAGAGTGAGTATAATTTTGAAGAATTATATATTTGGTCAGGCAATGAAGCAATCAAATTAGGGCCAATCAATAAAGATGAGACAATTAAAGTGGATAAAACCATAAAGCAAACCCTGCTGAGCAGACCATATGGAGGAACTTTAAACGGGGCATACCCTGCCAATGGTCAAAATGATATAAATAGATTAAGAAGAGAAAAGCTTGAATACGCCTCCACTACATTTCTGCTTGGGGATGTTGCTCAGCCAGTCCTTGCGGGTATAACAAAAGAATCAATTATTGATGTAGCCATGATAGGGAAGAAGGAAAAACAGAATAACACAAATATGATCCTTCAGCCATTTGAGGCCATAAATGAGTTCTCCGGATCCTTTACACTGAAAGATGGAATGATGGCAGCTGATTGGAATGTGATTCAGGGCCAGATTTATGAAAAAGGCATGGGCAGCACGAATGCAGAAATGATGCTGGAAGACGGAGAATATGAATATATTCTCAGCCTTCCAAAGCAGCTAAAAGAGAAAACATATAGATTAGAAGAAATTTCGGTAAGGATCAATAGCCAAAACGTACTGTATTCGATAAAAAACCATAAAACTGGTGAGTGGCTGCCGATTGAACCGGATCAAAGGAGCATAAAGCTGACAAGTAAAGATGACTTAACCCAGTTTATTTCAAAAGAAGGCCGTTTTATTATAAAGCTGAATAAATCGGCTCAGGGAGATCCTTTCGTTCAATTGCCGGCTGTTACGATCAAAGGGGAGGTGGCAAAATGATCGAAATTATGGATTTATCGAAAAGATACGGAAAATTTACAGCACTTGATTCTTTAAATTTAAATATAGAAAAAGGCAGTGTATTTGGTTTTGTCGGACAGAATGGTGCAGGAAAATCCACAACATTCTCCATTTTGGCAACCCTACTTGCCCCCACTTCGGGCTCTGCTTACGTAAACGGGTATGATGTTCAAAAGGATTCAAAGCTCGTGAGAAAGCAGATAGGTTATATGCCGGATTTCTTCGGGGTTTATGACCAGCTTAAGGCTGATGAATATCTGCACTTCTACGGTGCGAGTTACGGCATACCATTTGCAGAACGTGAGAAGCTGATTCCGCAGCTTCTCGACTTAGTCAACTTGTCAAATAAAAGAGAGTCATATGTAGACCTATTATCAAGAGGCATGAAACAGCGTCTCTGTCTGGCCAGGTGCCTTATCCATGATCCTGAAGTGCTGATTCTGGATGAACCTGCATCAGGACTTGACCCAAGAGCAAGGGTTGAAATGAGGGAAATATTAAAAGAATTGAAAAGCATGGGCAAAACGATTTTAATATCCTCACATATACTGCCTGAACTTGCAGAAATGTGCGATACCATCGGCATTATTGACCAGGGAAAACTGGTGGCTCAGGGGTCTGTTGCTGATATTCAGTCACAGCTGAGGGGAGAAAGGCTGATCATTGTAAAAGTTCATGGAAGTTCAGAAAAGGCAGTTTCTTTCTTTGAGGATGATCCTAATATCTTCAAATTGGCTTTACTGGAAGACGGAGCATCTTTTCAATTTATTTATAAAGGGACCGCTGAAGAACAAACTGAACTGCTGAAAAGAGCCATTTTAAATAATTTAGCGATCACCAGCTTTGCTGAAGCAGAAACTGATCTGGAAGATGTTTTTATGGAAATTACAAAGGGAGTTGAGCTGACATGAAGAATTTAGTCGTAAATCCTGTTCTGAATAAAGAGTTTAAGCTCCGCTTCCGCAGCTTTAAAAGCTACCTGGGGGTACTCTTTTACCTCTTGGCATTAGGGCTTATCATTGTTGGTTTTATCTTTATAGAATCATTGTCAAATAACATGCAGGGCTTTTTTAAGCCTGATCAGAGCAGAACAATGTTTATGGTTTTATCTATATTGCAGCTTGGCTTAATTCTGTTTATTACTCCCGGTTTAACAGCTGGGGTTATCAGCAGTGAAAGAGAAAGGCAGACCTTAAATATCATGCTCACGACGACCCAAAGCTCTTCAAGCATTATATTAAGCAAGCTGATCTCTTCCATTTCATATTTGATTTTGCTTATTGCGGCAAGTCTGCCTCTTTATAGCTTTGTGTTTTTATTTGGAGGCATTTCCCCAGGTCAGCTGCTTACAACAATGGGATTTTATTTATTTACCATCCTGGTTTATGGAAGCCTCGGGGTCTTATTTTCAACGCTCATTAGAAAAACAATTGTCTCGATGGTTACTACCTATGGGGTTACTTTATTTCTAGCAGGAGGAACGGCATTCCTGACTTTGATCTTTATGCAATTAACCAATGCATATGGCTATTCAGGGACTCAGCCAACAAATCCTCTTGCATATTTCCCGGCTATGCTCAACCCGGTCATTATACTGATGAGCACCTTTGAGCCGGAAATGACCAATGAAATTACCAGATCAACAGGCATTGAATTTCCTTTATGGATTTCATACTTAATTTCGTACACATTGATTTTCATTGGAGCTATTCTGCTGAGCATAAAAAAACTCCGTCCCAATATGAAAAAGGGCTAGTATTTATTCGGGCAAATCCCTGAAAACGGGATTGCCCGTAAATTTTAATAAGGGAATGATATCGGTGGAAAACCGCAATCAATATCTTAGACTTTTAAAACCGGTAAAAAGACAGCTCCTATTTCAGCTGATAGTTAAGGAATTCCAGGTGTTCCTTTTATCAGCTGCTGTCTTGGCCTTTTTTCTTATGATGGCAGCAAGATTTTTGGTTATCCCATTTCTGCAAAACTATCTCTTCTTGATTTTATTTCTGTCTGCTCTTTATACAGCTTTTCGAATTTGGAAGAAGCGTCCTGACATGATCCAGGCTGCCTCTTTGTATAACACGTTTGTAGCGGAAGACAGGGTCATTACAGCCCATTCTTTCCTGCACGATGATGGCATTCTTGCAAGATTGCAGCTGGCAGATGCAGTAAAGCATATGAAAAAGGTGCATCATCTTGTTTTAGGCAGGAAGAAAACTTTCATTCTTCCCAAACCTTTTCTAATGTTTTTGCCCTTTCTTGGTTTGGCTGTGCTCTTATACATGATTCCCGGCGAAAAAATGGAATTGGCGCTAAAACAGGAGAAAGAAATCAAGATAGTTGAAGAGGCTAAGGAGAAACTTGAGAAAAAAGCTGAGAAAGAAAAGAATCCTGAAGTGAAAAAAGCATTAGAAGAAGCACAAGACAAGATTGCAGAAAAAAAGTCAGCTGAGGAAGCTTTGAAGGAATTAGAGAAGCAAACCAAAAGCTTAGAATTAAAAGCAATTAAAGAAAAAGAAAAATCAATAGCCCTGGAAAATGTTAAAAATAATCTTGATAAGAGCGGGTTAGAACAATTAAGCCGAATGCTGAAAGAAAAAGATCTGGTTTCCTTTAGGGAAGAGTTGTCAAGGCTTGATAAGCAGAGGAAGGAACTTAATAAAGATCAAAGAAATGCCTTGAAGGAGCTTACTGGCAGTGATGCACAGTTGTCTAAAGAAGAGCTGTCAAGTCTCCTGGATCAGCTCGAAAAGGCATCGCAATCAGAAGAGCTTTTAAAACAGCTGGCTGCAGCACAAGAAGCTCTGCAGAGTACAGGGGTTTCATTACAGCAGCAAATGGCTGCGAATGGAATGCCGCCGGGACAGCTCGCGTTTTCGCCGCCTGGCAAGCCAGGCAGTTCAGGAAACGCCTCCAATACTCCTCAGCAGGGGCAGCAGAATAATTCAAATCAGCAAAATAATCAAAATCAAGCCGGCAATAGCTCAAACAGCAGCAATGGCAGCGGATCGGGTTCAGGCAGCGGCTCAGGAAATGGAACGGGCTCAGGAAATGGTTCGGGATCTGGTACCGGGGCTGGCTCAGGGAATGGGTCGGGCGGCGGTCTTGGAGGAGGTGCCGGGCTCGGACAGGGATCCAGGGATCTGCTCACCATTCCATCTGGCATGGAAGGGAAGACGAATATTGAAAATGACAGCGGCAGCCTTGGACAGGGAAGTCCAGGAGAGCAGCTTGAAGGGGAAGGTCCTGTTTTAAAAGGGAATATCAGACCGTACAGTGAAGTTTTTGGGAATTATGAAAAAGCATACAGACAAAGTACCGACCGGTATAAGCTTCCGGCTGATTTAGAGGAAATCGTTAAAAATTATTTTACTAGTATAGATCCTGACAAGGAGTGACTGTGATGTCGGTAATACAGGAAAAAGAACAGCAATTCGCACAAGCAGCAGATATTATAGCAAGAGTAAAAGATGAAATTCAATTATTTATAGTCGGCCAGGAAGAAGTGGTCGAACATGTACTATGGAGCATATTCTCAGGAGGACATGTTTTGCTTGAAGGTTTGCCAGGGCTGGGTAAAACTATGCTGATTAAAACCATTGCTGAAGTACTTGATCTTAAATTTTCACGCATTCAATTCACCCCTGATATTATGCCATCCGATATAACTGGAACCATGCTGCTTCAGCCTGATGAGGCTGGCAGGCAAACATTCAGTTTTCATAAAGGACCCATTTTTGCCAACATCATCCTTGCAGATGAAATTAACAGGGCAACACCAAAAACACAAAGTGCCCTGCTCGAGGCAATGGGAGAAAAAACGGTCACTATTATGGGCGAAACCAAAAAGATGGAAAAGCCATTTTTTGTACTCGCAACTCAAAACCCAATTGATATGGAAGGGACTTATCCCCTGCCGGAAGCACAAACGGACCGGTTTTTATGCAAGGTGAATGTTGTGTATCCGACGAAAGAAGAATTAAAAGAAATTGCCCGGAGGACTACGGGGACGCAAAAAATCCATATAAATAAAGCTGCTGGATTGAAGGATGTCATTGCTCTACAGGAGCTTTCGAGAGAAATTCTCCTATCAGATGAAATCCTGGATTATGCCGTTTGGATGATCACTGCCACGCACCCGGATTCAGAGGGGGCACCAGAAACAGTGAAAAAGCACGTCCAATATGGCAGCGGTCCACGCGGCCTTCAGAGTCTGATAAGTATGGCAAAAGCAAGAGCCATGTGCTCCGGTCGATTCCATGTATCAATAGGAGACATTAAAAACGTTGCCTTTCCGGTTTTGCGGCATCGTCTTATTTTGAACTTTGAGGGAGAGGCAGCGGGTATTTCAGCGGATTCGATTATTGAAGCTATGTTAAACGAAACTTCCTGGGGAGCTAAGAGCTGATGAACATCCATCATGCTTTTCTTGGAAAGCTTCAAAAACGAAAGATTGCTGCAAAGACAAGGAAAAGAGGATTTCATTCAGGCTCCAGGCAATCCCATAAATTCGGATCTTCCATGGAATTCTCTGATTTCAGGGCCTATCAGCCTGGTGACGATATTAGACAAATAGATTGGAATGTCTATGGCAGAACACAAAAACATTATATCAAACGCTTCCTGGATGAGCAGGAGCTTTCTATTGCAGTTTACCTGGATGCAACGTCATCAATGACAAAAATCCAGCAGAAATGGGAATATGCCAAAGCGCTGGCATCAGCTTTGAGCTTTATGGTGCTTTCAAGTGAAGACCGGCTTTTCTTTTCAGCTGTTTCTTCTGCAGGAGTACAGCCTATCAAGAGGAAAGGCTCTGTTTACAGCAGGCGAACGTTCATGGAAATCCAAAAAATTGAACCTGCAGCTCTGTCCACAAACTTTCTGGGCTGTCTGAAAGAAACTCTTTCTAAACATCAGCAGCTTGCTGTATTAATAGCGGATGGCTTTGAGCCTCTCCAGGAATGGGAAAACCTTTTTAGGAAGCTCAGGGGGTTAAAACAGGAGTTCTGGCTATTTCAGGTGCAGGCAGATGAAGAACTGACTCCTGCATATTCTGGAGATATAAAGTTGATTGATAGTGAGATAGGGACTGCAGTAAATGTCAGCATGAGCCCTTCCGTATTAGCTGAATATGAAAAGCGCCTAAAAGAACATAATGAACAGCTTGAGACTTTATGCAAACGGTATGGCGGCCAGTATATCTATGCCCCGGAAACAAGAGATCTTCAGACCGTTCTTTTCAGGGATCTGTATGCGAAGGGGCTGGTCAGGTGAGGATACAATGCAATTTTTAAATCCTATCTATTTTATATTAGCCATTTTCATAGGAGCAGTTATCCTATTTTATTTCTTTCGGAAGCAATACACGGAAAAGACCGTTTCATCCAATCTGCTCTGGGAGCAGGTGCTGAACGAATGGCAGGCTTCCCCTTGGCTGAAAAAGCTTCAGCAGAATCTATTATTTTGGCTGCAATTATTGGCTCTGATCTTATTGATGCTGGCCCTTGTGCGCCCATTTTGGCTTGAAGATTCTTTAAAAGGAGAACATTTAATCATCATTATAGACCCATCCGCCTCTATGTCGGCTGAACGCGGAGGAAAGAGCCGTTTTGAGATGGCAAAAGAGGAAATGCTTGAACTTGCCGGCAAGCTTAATGGTCAGCAGGTAACCTTGATTAAAGCAGGAGAGAAAAATGAGATCCTATTAAGCCGTGAAGATGATCCAAATGCCATTCGCAGAACCATTGATGGGCTGAATCTTACTTATGAACATGAAAATATGGATAAAGCCCTCTTATTGGCAGGTTCCTTATCTTCTGGAAAAGACACAGCTCTTCATATTTTTTCAGATTCGGCTGTGAAGAATGATTTAATGGAGGATCTGGCTGGTTTATACACTGTTGTACATAATATTGGAGAGGATGCAAGGAACGTCTCGCTCCAATCGTTTGGGACTGCTGCAGCTGGTGATGGAATCTCAGCCATTGCGGTGATAGAAAACCAGTCTGCCGGAAAGATAGAAACAGGTTTTACCGTCCAATTTGAGAATGAAGTTTTGTTTGAACA
Source organism: Cytobacillus sp. BC1816 (assembly GCF_051353635.1). Lineage (NCBI taxonomy): Bacteria > Bacillati > Bacillota > Bacilli > Caryophanales > Bacillaceae > Cytobacillus > Cytobacillus sp. BC1816. The sequence continues at coordinate 1,816,356 of NZ_CP195611.1, forward strand.
AAATTTATCATTGAAAGCAAATGAACAAACAACCGTCCAAATTAAAAACCTGCCTGAAAAACCATATTATGAGGCATCCATCTCCATTAATGACGGCTACAGTGCAGATAATTTCGCAGCCTCTATTTACACAGACCCAAAACCAAAAGTTTACACAATGGGGGATGTAAATCCGTTTGCGGTGAAGGGCTTTCAAACCATAGGAGCCGAATTGCTGCAGACAGACCCAGCTGCTCTCAAAGGTTTTGAAATGAAGGGTGTGGTTGTAGCAGAAGGAAGCACATTATCGGAACTTCCTGAACTGCCAACGATCTTTTTTAACACAGGCAAGGAAAAAACAATACTTAAAGAGGCAATTTCAGGGGATAAGGATCCTTTATTTGAATATGCAGACTTTGAGCGTGTGTATATCAGTTCCGCTTCCGCTGCATTGAAAGGGGAATGGGAGACTGTTTTAAAAAGTGGAGACATTCCCTTAATTCAGAGGGGAATGCAGAATGGTCTGCCAATTATTATTGTCAATTTCGATCTATCCGACACAGATTGGCCACTCCTGCCAGGTTTTCCAATCTTTTTGTATAACTCTTATCATTGGTTATCCCAGCAATCAGATTTCCTCGGATATTTCAACGCAGGAGAAGAGAGATGGATAAATATTGGCACAGGAAATGGTGGCTGGGAGATTTTCAATAATAAAGACGAAAATCTTTACTCCCTTGATTTAAACAAAGAAAACTTTAAAGCTCCTGTGATTCCCGGAACTTACCAGGCGGTATCAGGAAATCAAATTTATTATTTTTCTGTCCTTCTGGATGAAAGGGAGAAAAATGCAGGAATAGGAGAATCTTTCACATTGAATGAAAAATCTTCTGAAAAAAACAGCATGATACAAAGGCCCAACGAAAGCCTCTGGTTCTGGCTGGCATTAATTGCTTTTATACTGATTGCTATCGAATGGGAGGTATTTCGCCGTGGGCATCGAGGTTAAATATCCCTTCCTGTTTCTGCTCCTGATTCCTGCTGTCATTATGGTCTTTTTGTATATTCGAAATCACAGGGGAAAAGAAAATGGGAAATTTTTGATTGCGAGTCTAAGACTGGTCATTTTCTCATTGTTAATTTTTGCACTGACCGTCCCACAGTTCCTCCTTCCGATTAAGGGGCAGACCGTCGTATATCTGGCAGACCGCTCTGCAAGCATTGGTGCAGATGAGGAAGCACTAGCCTGGATAGAAAACAGTTCCAGCCACAGGAAAAGTGAGGATCAATTTGCGGTGGCAGCCTTTGGCAAAAATGTAGTGCTTGAACAGAATTTGGGCAGGAACCTTGAAGCTGTTACCGAATTTAACGGGAAAGCAGAGGATTCTCAATCGAATCTGGAAGCAGGCCTGCAATTTGCCGCTTCACTCATTCCGAGGGATTCCTCTGGCAGAATTGTCTTGATGTCGGACGGAAATGAAACAGCAGGCAAAAGCCTGGAGGCAGCCTCAGTTCTAAAGAATCGAAATATCGAGATTGACCATGTAACATTAAGAACAGCAGCAGGTGACGATGTATCAATTTCAGACTTAAAGATGCCCCCATCACTTTATTTAGGAGAAGAGGCTCCGATTACAATTGAAGTTACCAGTAATACTGCCAAAGAAGCTGATATCAGATTATCTGTAAATCATAAAGAGGTTTTAAAGAAAACCGTTCAAGTGAATGAAGGGAAAAATGTATATACCTTTACTCACAAAGCAGATACTGCAGGGTTAACGGTATATAAAGCAGAGATAGCTGCTGACCAGGATGCCTTCTCTGAAAACAATACACTCCACTCGGTTGTTAATGTTAAGGGAACCCCTAAGGTCCTGATCGTACAAGGGGAGGACGCGGGTGATATTGCGAATTTGTTAATAGGTTCAGGCCTCGAGACAGACACGGTTCTTCCAGAGAAGCTTCCAACCGTTCTCTCAGGGTATTTGCAATATCAGTCGATTATTTTTAATAATGTTCCTGCAACAGTTATCTCAGAGCACCAAATGACATTGATGGAGAAGGCAGTTAAGGAATTCGGCACCGGTTTTATTATGTTCGGCGGTGAAGAAAGCTTCGGGCTGGGGGGCTATTTTAAAACTCCGATTGAGAAATTGCTTCCGGTAGATATGGATATCAAGGGCAAAAAAGAAATGCCTTCCTTAGGCCTGGTATTAGTTATGGACCGCTCTGGAAGCATGGCCGGGAATAAAATTGAATTGGCGAAAGAGGCGGCTGCCCGTTCAGTGGAACTGCTGCGTGAAGAAGATACACTCGGATTCATAGCATTTGATGACCGGCCATGGGAAATCCTTGAAACCAAGCCTCTCAAGGATAAAAAGAAGGCAATTGAAAAAATCAGATCTATTACACCAGGCGGAGGGACAGAAATCTTTACTTCTCTGGAACAAGCCTACAGTGAGCTTGAAGAATTGCAGCTTCAGAGGAAGCATATTATTTTGCTGACAGATGGCCAATCTGCCACAAATGGGGACTATGAGCTTTTAATCGAAAGCGGGAAAGAAAAGAATATCACTCTATCAACTGTTGCACTTGGTCAGGATGCTGACAGGGGGCTGCTTGAAGATCTTGCGGGAATGGGGTCAGGGCGTTTTTATGATGTTACTGACTCTTCCGTCATTCCAAGCATATTATCACGCGAAACCGTAATGGCTACGAGAACCTATATAGAAGACAATCCATTCTATCCTAGTGTTCAGCCCTACCCTGACTGGTCCTCACTCTTTGAAAAAGGTGTTCCAGAAATGAATGCCTATATAGCTGCTACGGCCAAGCCGCGAGCACAGGTGCCGCTGTTAAGTGAAAAAGAAGATCCTGTACTTTCTGAATGGCAATACGGAATGGGGCGGGCAGCTGCCTTTACATCTGACTCCTCAGGCAAATGGTCAGGAGATTGGGCCCGCTGGGAAAAGTGGCCATCATTTATTAATCAGCTTGTCACTAAAACCCTGCCGCAATATGAAAGTGAACCTTACAGGGTTGCTGTTGAGAATAAGGATGGCAATACAGTGCTCAGCCTGGAGTCTGCAGCAAGCAAGTCTTTGCCGATTGAGGCATCCATTGTGTCGGAAACGGGCGAACAGATAGAAACCAATATTAGACTCACTGCTCCAGGTAAATATGAGGCGGCAATGCCGGAAAGTGCAGGAATGTTTTTTTTAAATATTAAACAGACAGATCAAAATGGGAATATACAGGTTCATCAGACTGGTTTTACTATTCCCTATTCAGAAGAGTATTTGCAAAAGGGAACAAATAAAGAGCATTTGGAGTCACTCTCAAAAATGACTGGAGGCAAGGAGCTGGAAACTGGAGAAGAAGCTTTCCGGCCCCTGAAAAAACCAGCCAGCACCAAACAGCCAATCAGCGAATGGCTGCTTCTCGCCGCATTCCTGATCTTTTTTTCAGAAATCGCTGTAAGGCGCTTTGGCTTAGCTGCTCTCACTTCGAGAATTTTGAAGAAAAACAGAAATAAAAAGGAAAAGCCTGAGGCGCCTATGAAAATTCAAAACCTTAAAGCTTACAGGGAAAAACAATCTTCTTCCGTGCAGATGCCTGGTAAACTTCAAGCGGGAACTTCTGTAAAAGAAACAACGGAAAAAACAAAAGAAAAGAAAAAACCAAACCGGCCGAAGCCTGGAGCAGAATCCCCGCTGAAAGAAAGAGAAGAACGAATGAAAAGGCTGCTGGATGCGAAAAATAGGAAAAATAAGTAAAATAAGTAAAATAAGTAAAATCAGATTGGGTGCCAGCTTAATTTTTTCCTGAAGCTTTCATCCGGAAATAAGAATTGCCAATGCTGTAAAGGTATTTTCTTGACATGCTAAGAACTTCTATGTAAACTTACTTTGTAAAGGCTTTTCACTTAACAAGGAGGGATAGGGATGCTCGAAAAAACAACGAGGATGAACTACCTATATGATTTCTATCAATCGTTGTTAACTCCTAAGCAGAGAAGCTATATGTCCCTGTACTACCTGGATGATTTTTCTCTTGGAGAGATTGCCGAGGAATATGATGTTAGCCGGCAAGCGGTATATGACAACATTAAAAGAACAGAAGCAATGCTTGAAGAGTATGAAGAAAAGCTATTATTATTTCATAAATTTCAAGAGCGCAGCAAGCTGATTGCAGAAATAAAAGTGATGCTTCAGGAAGGCTCACCTTCCCGGGAAGCATTGGAAGAAGCAGTGGCAGAGCTTGAGAAATTAGATTAGGAGGCGGCATATATGGCATTTGAAGGATTGGCCGACCGACTGCAAAATACAATTCAGAAAATCCGCGGAAAAGGCAAAATCAATGAAGCGGATGTAAAAGAAATGATGCGCGAAGTCCGTCTCGCCCTTTTGGAAGCGGACGTAAACTTCAAAGTGGTCAAAGAGTTTGTCAAAAAAGTCAGCGAACGTGCTGTCGGACAGGAAGTATTAAAGAGCCTGACCCCAGGACAGCAGGTCATTAAGGTTGTTAAAGAAGAATTAACGGAACTTATGGGCGGAGAGCAAAGCAAAATTGCTGTTTCCAATCGCCCCCCGACAGTCATTATGATGGTCGGTCTTCAGGGTGCCGGTAAAACGACTACAACCGGAAAGCTTGCAAACCTGCTCCGCAAAAAGTATAACCGCAATCCGATGCTGGTTGCTGCAGATATTTACCGCCCTGCTGCGATTAAACAGCTCGAAACACTTGGCAAACAGCTTAATATGCCCGTCTTCTCCCTTGGTGATCAAGTCAGCCCTGTTGAAATTGCAAAACAGGCAATCGCAAAGGCAAAAGAGGATCATCATGATTATGTTCTGATCGATACAGCAGGAAGGCTGCATGTAGATGAAGCCTTAATGGATGAGCTAAAGCAAATCAAAGAGCTTTCCAATCCAGATGAAATTTTCCTTGTTGTAGACGCCATGACTGGTCAAGATGCGGTGAATGTAGCGCAAAGCTTCAATGATCTGCTGGGTCTTACTGGAGTTGTCCTGACGAAGCTGGATGGCGATACTCGAGGCGGTGCGGCTCTATCCATTAGATCCGTAACAAACACGCCGATTAAATTCGTCGGTCTTGGCGAAAAACTGGATGCGCTTGAAGCGTTCCATCCAGAACGGATGGCGTCTCGTATATTAGGTATGGGAGATGTCCTATCCCTAATTGAAAAAGCACAGGCCAATGTGGATGAAGAAAAGGCAAAAGAGCTTGAGCAGAAGATGCGCACGGCTTCTTTCACATTCGATGATTTTTTGGATCAGCTTGGTCAGGTCCGCAGCATGGGACCGCTTGATGAGCTGCTGAAAATGATGCCTGGTGCAAACAAAATCAAAGGCTTGAATAATATTCAAATCGACGAGAAGCAAATCACTCATGTTGAAGCGATTATTAAATCGATGACGAAGGAAGAGAAAATTCATCCTGAAATCATCAATGCAAGCCGCCGCAAACGGATTGCCAAGGGAAGCGGAAGAACCGTGCCTGAAGTTAACCGTCTGCTGAAGCAATTTGAAGACATGAAAAAGATGATGAAGCAAATGGCTGGCATGCAGCAAAAAGGCAAGAAAAAAGGCGGATTTAAGCTTCCTTTTAACCCTTTTTAAGCTGTCAGCAAAGCTTTTCATAAGATGTAAAGAAAAAAACCTTTACAAACTAATTGACTATCTGATATTATACTATCTTGTGTGAAACTATTCGGAGGTGCTTATTTAAAATGGCAGTAAAAATTCGTTTAAAGCGTATGGGTGCTCACAAAAACCCTTTCTATCGTATTGTTGTAGCTGATTCTCGTTCTCCTCGTGACGGACGTTTCATTGAAACAGTAGGAACTTACAACCCGGTTGCTCAACCAGCGATCGTTGAAATCAATGAAGAGTTGGCTCTTAAATGGCTTCAGACAGGTGCTAAGCCATCTGATACAGTACGCAACCTTTTCTCTAAGCAAGGCATTATGGAGAAATTCCATAACGCTAAAAACGGTAAGTAATTCATTATAAGATGAAAGAGCTTATCGAAACGATTGTTAAGCCCCTTGTTGATTTTCCGGAAGATGTTCAAGTGAATGTCCAAGAAGAGGATCAGCGCGTAACCTATCAGCTTTCCGTCAACAAGAATGACATGGGGAAAGTAATTGGGAAGCAAGGGCGCGTTGCGAAAGCAATACGGACCGTTGTCTATGCATCAGGTTCATCAGAACAAAAGAAGATCTTTTTAGAGATCATCGAATAATTATCCTGCACTGAGCAGGGTATTACCAAAAAAGGAGGGGCTTCCCCTCCTTTTTTTACAATCTAAAAAATCCTGCTGTTTGAACTTTATTGTCCTCTGTTAAAACTGTTTCATATGCTGAGTTGATTGGAGCGGAGGGCATTTGATCCTCGAAAATGCTGCCGCATTACCCTCACTTCCCGCGAATAGCAAGTGATCCGTGCTGAAATCAACGGGCAGAATATATAAGTAACACAGCATTTCACGAGAAAAGTTAAAATATAGACATCGCCAACTAAGAATTTGACAGCAGTCAGTAAAGCAGTTTTTTAATCGGATCAAATTTGGGAGGCGCTGTACATGCACATCATTCAATCGGTTACAGTTAAGCAGGTGCTTACAGAGAACAGCAAGAAAGAACTGCTGGAAGGCTATATGGCCAAAAAAAAACAGCTGCAGAAAGAAAGTGATCAGCTGAAGTTTGAACTGAAAAAACAGGAAAAAACCAAAAAACTGCATCCGGCCAGTCTTAAAAAGCATTTTGAAAAGGAAATTCAAATGAGGCAGGAAAAAGTCCAGCTGCTCGATTTTCAAATAGAACAATTACATATGCTACCATTAGGAAGCGAATTAAAAGAAAAAGAAGTCCAGGCGATTATTGAGGTTCAAAAGGGTACCCGATGGGAAGACATAGAAAAAGGGAAAACCATCATCATAAGAGATGGAATTGTTGATGAAATACGCTAGAGGTGATAATACATGCAGAAATGGTTCAACGTAGGAAAAATCGTGAACACCCATGGCATAAAAGGGGAAGCAAGAGTCATTTCCAAAACAGACTTTGCAGAAGAAAGGTATAAGCCGGGAAATAAACTTTATTTGTTCATGCCTGACACAAAAGGTGATCCAATTGAGCTGACAGTGAAAACTCACCGTACCCATAAATCATTCGATTTGCTTACCTTTGAAGGATACGAAAATATTAATGAGATTGAAAAAATGAAGGGCGGCATCCTTAAAATTTCAGAAGATCAGTTAGGCGATCTTGAAGAAGATGAATTTTACTACCATGAAATCATAGGGTGTACTGTTGAAACGCTTGATGGAGCGGAAGTAGGTAAAATCAAGGAAATTCTATCTCCTGGAGCAAATGATGTATGGGTAATTAAAGCAAAAGGCGGGAAGGAAATACTGATCCCGTATATTGAAGATGTTGTTAAGGAAGTTAATGTGGAAGACAAACTTGTGAAAATTAATGCGATAGAAGGATTGCTTTCATGATGAATATTGATGTGCTCACTCTGTTTCCTGAAATGTTTGAAGGCGTTTTTGGGCATTCCATCCTAAAAAAAGCGGCTGAAAATGAAGCAGTGAAATACAACGTGGTCAACTTTAGGGAATATGCCGACAATAAGCACAAAACAGTAGATGATTATCCATATGGCGGAGGGGCGGGAATGGTTTTAAAACCGCAGCCCATATTTGATGCTGTAGATGATCTTCAAAGTAAAAGCGGGGCGTCTCCGAGGGTTATTCTCCTGTGTCCTCAAGGAGAACGCTTTACGCAGAAGAAAGCTGAAGAGCTTGCTGAAATGGATCACCTGATTTTTGTTTGCGGACATTACGAGGGGTATGATGAAAGAATACGGGAACATGTGGTAACCGATGAAATTTCGATTGGTGATTTTGTGCTGACTGGAGGAGAGCTTGGAGCCATGGTGGTAATCGATAGTGTTGTCCGTTTGCTGCCAGGTGTATTGGGCAACGAAGAATCGCACATGAAGGACTCTTTCAGCACAGGTTTTCTTGAACACCCTCATTACACCCGTCCAGCGGATTTCAGGGGTATTAAAGTGCCGGATGTCCTCATCTCGGGGAATCATCGCCTTGTCGACGAGTGGCGAGCCAAAGAATCCTTGAGAAGGACGTATTTAAGGCGTCCTGATCTTCTTGAGGATGCAGAGTTAACAAAAGAACAGCAAAAATGGCTAGAAGAAATAAAAGCGGAATCGCGTTAATCACCCCCGACATCTAGAGGGAATAGGCGCTCTTCCGAAAAGCTAACGCTTTTAGTCGTGCGATGATGATGCTGTCTAAGAGTTCCTTGTGGAGCTGGGCAGTTATCGAAGTTCAAAGATCTACTCTGATCTTAAAAAAAGAAGATAAATAACATTGAAGTTGCCGTCCAAGTATGGTATGATACTTTTTGTGACTTAGGCTGAACTTGTTCAGTTTGCGTCTGATAAAGATGTTCCGCTGCAAACATATAGGTTGTGCAAGAGCGTCTGCTGAGAGGAGTTGAAAACGATGCAAAAACTAATTGAAGAAATCACAAAAGAACAGCTTCGTACAGATCTTCCGTCTTTCCGTCCTGGTGATACTGTACGTGTACACGTAAGTATTGTTGAGGGAACTCGTGAGCGTGTTCAGGTATACGAAGGTGTTGTGATTAAGCGTCGTGGTGGTGGAATCAGCGAAACTTTCACAGTTCGTAAGATTTCTTACGGTGTAGGCGTTGAGCGTACATTCCCTGTACACACACCTAAGATTGCGAAGCTTGAAGTTATCCGCCGCGGTAAAGTCCGCCGTGCGAAACTTTACTACCTGCGTAACCTTCGCGGTAAAAAAGCTCGTATCAAAGAAATTCGATAATAAAGAAAAGAAGGAGCTTGTTAAATCAAGCTCCTTTTTCTTTCATGAGACAGCCGAATGCAAATAATATTACATAAATGTTAAATAATATATAAATAAGGTTCCCATCGTGTTTATTGAGAAGAATTTTTGTAAAATAAAAAAGACAACACTTTCCATGCAGATTAATTAATGGGGTAGAAGAATGGTGGGGGATTTAATGGCAAAAAATAAAAATGAATTGTGGGAATGGACAAAGGCTCTTGTAATCGCAGTCCTGTTAGCGGCAGTCATCAGATATTTTTTATTTGCTCCGATTGTGGTTGACGGCTTGTCCATGATGCCAACATTGCATGATCAGGATCGAATGATTGTTAATAAGTTCAGTTATAAGATTGGCGAGCCGGAGCGCTTCGATATCATTGTTTTCCATGCACCGGAAAACAAAGATTACATCAAAAGGGTAATAGGTCTTCCTGGAGATAAGATTGAATACAAAGATGATACTCTTTATGTAAATGGGAAAGCTTATGAAGAGCCTTACCTGGATGAATATAAAAAGCAGGTAATCGATGGGCCGCTGACGGAGCCGTTTACTTTAAAAGAAAAGATAGGACAGGAAACAGTGCCTGAAGGCCACTTATTTGTAATGGGTGACAACCGCCGCTTCAGCAAGGACAGCCGTCACATTGGCCCTGTTGCAATGGAAGAAGTACTGGGTGATGCCGGAGTAATATACTGGCCTATAGAGGACATTCGAATTGTTGATTGATTCTTTGCTTTGTAAATACATATTGGATGGAGGTGACCAGCTGTGACGATCCAGTGGTTTCCCGGCCATATGGCGAAAGCCCGCAGGCAGGTTACAGAAAAATTAAAACTGGTTGATATCATCTTTGAGCTCGTTGATGCAAGGATTCCATATTCATCACGAAATCCGATGATCGATGAAATTATTCAGCACAAACCCCGCCTTGTTTTATTGAATAAAGCTGACATGGCTGATAAAGAAGCGACAAAAAAGTGGATCAAACATTTTGAAGATAAGGGTATAAGAGCTCTTGCGATAAACTCACAGGCCGGACAAGGCATGAAGGAAATCGTTTCCGCATCTCAGGGTATTCTTCAGGAAAAGTTCGATCGCATGAAGGCAAAGGGTGTCAAGCCGAGAGCAATCCGGGCAATGATTGTAGGTATTCCAAACGCTGGAAAGTCCACCCTTATCAATCGCCTGGCCAAAAAGAATATAGCCAGGACAGGAAATACTCCCGGTGTTACAAAAGCCCAGCAATGGATAAAGGTAGGGAAAGAGATGGAGCTTCTCGATACCCCTGGGATCCTATGGCCAAAATTTGAAGATCAGGAAGTAGGTCTTAAGCTTGCTCTGACTGGAGCAATAAAAGATACTATACTAAATCTTCAGGATGTTGCAGTGTATGCTCTGCGCTTTCTCGGCCTCAGGTATCCAGATCGCCTGAATGAGAGATATCAGCTTGATGAAATTCCTGAAGATATTGTGGAAGTATTTGATAAAATCGGCAGGCTGCGCGGGTGTCTGATGGGCGGCGGCGAAATTGATTATGATAAGGTGACAGAGCTGGTAATCAGAGAATTCCGTTCTGAAAAATTGGGACCAATCACTTTGGAGCTGCCCGAAGAGATGGGAGTTCGGAGTGAAGCTGAATAATTTAGATGAAGACCTTCTGTTCACAGGAGGCCTTTATTTTTTTGCGAAAATGCCGATACATACATTAGATTGAAAAGGAGTATTATATGGAAAAATTGACCATTCGTCAAATTGAAGAAAAGATCAAAACAATTAAGTTAGAGGATGACCCATTTCTTCATTTCATAAGACATGATGAAAGAAAAGGAGTACAGCAGCTTTTAGAAAGATGGCATTCCCGAAATCTGCAGCAAAAAAAGATATATGAAAAGCATAAAGAAATGAGTCAGTATGAAGTTCGGTACAGGAGCCAGGGTTTTCAGTTTATTGCCGGAATAGATGAAGTAGGCAGGGGGCCGCTTGCAGGACCAGTGGTGGCTGCAGCAGTTATTTTGCCAGAAGACTTCTTCCTCCCTGGTTTAGATGATTCAAAAAAGGTGCCGGAGAGCAAAAGAGAAGAATTTTCTGAGAGAATTAAGGCTAAGGCTGTAGCATTCAGCGTTGGAATCATTGATCCGGAAGAAATCGACCGCATCAATATATTTGAAGCGACAAAAAAGGCAATGCTTTCAGCAATTGAAGCGCTGAGCCCAAAACCGGACTTCTTGCTTGCAGATGCCGTAAAGCTATTAACTCCTTACCCAATGGAAGCAATCATTAAGGGAGATGGCAAAAGCATATCGATTGCTGCAGCATCTATCATAGCTAAAGTCACGAGAGACAGAATGATGGCTGAAATAGGTACAGAGTTTCCGCAATATGGATTCGAGAAAAATATGGGCTATGGGACGAAGGAGCATCTTGAAGCCCTCACACTGCATGGAATATCTCCTTATCATCGGAAAAGCTTTGCACCAATAAAAAATCTTATTAGTGAATAGAAAAGAGGTGAGGGCATGAAGCCGTCTGATATTATCCAAAGAATCATAAGGCATGACCAGAACAATGCATTAAAAACGGCTGCATTTAAACCTGGGCAGATTGTCAGCGGTAAAATAGGAAAGCTATTTCCAAACCAGACGGCAGAGGTGCAAATTGGTTCACAAAAAGTGATAGCACAGCTGGAAACCCCTTTGTCAGCTAACATCAGATATTGGTTTAAAGTTGAGCCAGGTGAGGGAATGCTGCGCTTAAAGGTAATGGAATCTGCAAACAGACCAGGTTCGGCAGCCCCGGCTGAAAGCCTCTTAAGCCAGCTGGGAATGCAGTTATCTAGAGAAAATAAGATGCTTATTCAATTTTTTCTTAAAGAGCAGCTTCCAATTACAGGTGAAACTCTAAAAATGGCATCTGAATGGATCAAGGAAAGCCGATCAGCTGTAGATGGACTGCGGACAGTAAAAGAGCTGATTATAAGGCAGCTTCCCTTTTCAAAGGACGTTTTTTCAGCGCTATCCTCAGTCTTGGATGGGGACTCTCTTTCATCCCTTATGGGGGAATTGCAGGAGGAGTTAAAGGGTAGTGGTTTATCATCCAATGGGCAGCAAATATATTCGCTGCTTCGGGATCTGACAAAGACTTCAAGAGAAAAGTTGGGCCGGCAGGCGATATTCAGATTGTTTTCTGAATGGCTGAATACAAAAAACCAGGCAAGTTCACACACTGCGTTCCAGCTCTTGAAAGTATTGGGGCTTATGCCAGGTGAAACGGCCGAGGATGCGGCTTTAAAGCTGCTTATGGAAGGAAGCATCCAAAATAAACCGATTAGTCATGTCCTGACGGAAATTCTGAAAGCAAACGATTCCGGAAACAGGCAGCGATTTATATTGAACTTTGCAAAGCTAAATGGGTTTATTGGACAAAGATCGGAAAGCAGTGGACTAGCTCAAACTTTGGAAATCTTATTCAATGATATTCGAAATGGCAAGATTTCTTTTCCTGCAGAAAAGAATTTGCTTAACGACATTGTCAAATCAGCTCTATCCCACACATTAAATGATGATCTGGATCAATTATTGTCAGATGTTCAGGGGATAAAGCAGGCTGCTGTTCAGGCGGGGAGATTACTGGCCGGTGAGAAACCTTTGGCAGCAGCGGCTCTCAATCTGAAGGAAATGACAATGCTGGAAGAATTGAAAAATAGCCTGCAAACAGAGTCTAACATTACATATGAACAGCGGAATTTTCATAGTGAGCTGAAGAGAATAATCAGAACATTGGGGCTTTCTCATGAATATGACGTCCTGAATTTATTAAAACATTCCGATGAAGGAGCTTCCGAAAAGCTGGATACCCTTAAACCGCTTCTAATGGGCTTTATAAATGAAGAAACTTCGCACATAGCTAAAGATGCAGCTGAACGGCTTCTGCATAAATTAACCGGCTTTCAGGCGCTCTCACAGGAATCCGGCCCATTGCAGCAATATATCTTTCAGCTGCCTATTTCCTTATGGGGAAAGACCTCAGATTTGACAATGCAATGGAGCGGCCGGAAAACGAAAGAGGGGAAAATAGATCCCAGCCATTGCCGGGTTATATTTTATTTGAATTTAGAGCATCTGAATGAAACCATTGTCGATCTCCAAGTTCAAAACAGAATCATTAAAATTTCAGTTATTAATGAGCACACAGAAATAAAGGATTTAACTGCTCCATTTGCCGCTGAATTAAAAGAAAATCTATTAAAATTAAATTATAAGCTGTCCTCAGTTTCCTTCCAAAAGGCAGAATCAGCAGGAGATTCACTTATGGCAAGAGATACAATGACATCGATTGTACATTCAAATCAATTCAGCGGAGTAGATCTAAGGATATGAAAAAAGTTCATGATAAACAAAGGAAAGAAGCGGTAGCACTAACCTATGATCCTGTTGGTCAGGGAGCACCAAGGATATCTGCAAAGGGGAAGGGCCTGGTTGCTGAAAATATCCTTGCGAAGGCCAAGGAACATGACATTCCGGTTCAGGAAGATCCTGCTCTTATGGAGCTTCTTGGCAAGCTTAACATCAATGAGGGAATACCGGAAGAACTATATCAGGCTGTTGCTGAGGTGTTTGCTTTTATCTACAGGGCTGATCAGAAAGCCGGGATGAGGGAAAATAAAAAATAATCTATTCTGGTAAACCAATATGGTTCATTCTCAGCGAATCAATTCGAAGGGATGACAGCGTGATTTTACTTGAGTCTAATAGAAAAGAAAACTGTCGAAAAGGCAGTTTTTTTTTATTTTAAAAAAATATTTTTATGATAAATTATGTTCAAAACATCTATTATGACAGGGTTTCGGCACTTTTTAATATTTTTAATTTTTAAAGAAATATAATATTTTAGAGTAAATGGTAGACAAGGGGTTTTTCATTTAATAAAATGAAAGCGCAGTCTATTTTTTTGAAAGAGTTAGATAGGAGGATGGGAAATGAATATACATGAGTATCAAGGTAAAGAAGTCCTCAGACAATACGGGGTGGCAGTTCCGAACGGAAAAGTGGCATTTACAGTAGAAGAAGCTGTTGAAGCTGCTAAAGAACTTGGCACTGAGGTATGTGTGGTTAAAGCACAAATCCACGCCGGAGGACGCGGTAAAGCTGGCGGTGTAAAAGTTGCCAAAAATCTTGACGAAGTTCGTACATATGCAGGTGAAATCCTAGGGAAAACACTTGTTACACATCAAACAGGCCCGGAAGGCAAGGAAGTAAAACGTTTACTGATTGAAGAGGGCTGTGACATTAAGAAGGAATATTATGTTGGCTTAGTATTGGACCGCGCAACATCACGTGTTGTTTTAATGGCTTCTGAAGAGGGCGGCACAGAAATCGAAGAGGTAGCTGAACAGACGCCTGAAAAGATCTTCAAGGAAGAAATCGATCCTGTACTTGGTTTAACAGCATTCCAGGCGCGCAGAATCGCATTTAATATCAATATCCCATCAAAGCTTGTCGGACAAGCTGTTAAATTTATGATGGGCTTATACAGAGCTTACATTGAAAAGGATTGTTCTATCGCTGAAATCAATCCATTGGTTGTAACTGGTGACGGCCAGGTAATGGCTCTGGATGCAAAGCTGAACTTTGATTCAAATGCTCTTTACCGTCAAAAGGACATCATGGCTCTTCGTGACCTTGAAGAAGAGGATGCAAAGGAAATCGAAGCATCCAAATATGACCTGAGCTATATTTCCCTTGATGGAAATATCGGCTGCATGGTTAACGGTGCAGGATTGGCGATGGCTACTATGGATATCGTCAAACACTATGGCGGAGACCCGGCCAATTTCCTTGATGTTGGCGGCGGTGCAACTGCTGAGAAGGTTACTGAAGCTTTCAAAATCATCCTTTCTGATAAAAATGTAAAAGGTATTTTTGTTAATATCTTTGGCGGAATCATGAAGTGCGACGTCATTGCCACTGGCGTAGTGGAAGCAGCGAAGCAAGTAGGCTTGACTGTACCTTTAGTTGTACGTCTGGAAGGTACAAATGTTGAATTGGGCAAGAAGATCCTTGCTGAATCCGATATCGATATCATTGCGGCTGAATCAATGGCTGACGGCGCACAAAAAATCGTTTCTTTAGTAGGCTAAGAATCAAAATTGAGCGGCCGTTCAGTGTCTAAGGCAATTAGCGGAATCCGAAAGGCGTGTTGGCTGAAAGGGCTTTTGCTTATGACCTTTGAGTACAGAATGGCACTCTTTAGACAAGAAAGGAGAATTAACGTGAGCGTATTTATTAATAAAGATACAAAAGTTATAGTTCAAGGGATTACTGGTTCAACAGCCCTTTTTCATACTAAGCAAATGCTAGAATACGGAACGCAAATTGTCGGCGGTGTAACTCCTGGTAAAGGAGGTACTGAAGTAGAAGGTGTTCCTGTCTTCAATACTGTGGAGGAAGCAGTTAAGGCTACAGGTGCCAATGCCTCCGTTATCTATGTTCCAGCTCCATTTGCTGCAGATGCTATTCTTGAGGCGGTAGACGCAGAATTGGATCTTGCCATTTGTATCACTGAGCATATTCCAGTATTGGATATGGTAAAAGTTAAGCGTTATATGGAAGGCAAGAAGACTCGCCTTGTAGGTCCTAACTGCCCTGGTGTTATTACTCCAGATGAGTGTAAGATCGGCATTATGCCTGGATATATCCATACTAAAGGTCATGTTGGGGTTGTTTCCCGTTCTGGAACACTGACTTATGAAGCGGTACATCAGCTGTCACAGGCCGGAATCGGCCAGTCTACTGCTGTTGGAATCGGCGGAGACCCGGTTAACGGAACAAACTTCATTGATGTATTAAAAGCATTTAATGAAGATCCAGAAACTTATGCAGTAATCATGATTGGTGAAATCGGCGGAACAGCTGAAGAAGAAGCTGCAGAGTGGGTTAAAGCAAACATGACTAAGCCTGTTGTAGGCTTCATCGGCGGACGCACTGCCCCTCCAGGAAAACGTATGGGCCATGCCGGCGCAATTATTTCAGGAGGCAAAGGAACGGCTGATGAAAAAATCCGTGTTATGAATGAATGCGGTATTCAAGTAGCAGACACTCCATCCGTAATGGGTGAAACCCTGATAAAGGTTTTAAAAGAAAAAGGCCTTTTTGATCAGTGTAAAACTCATTAATCTTATTTAAATAACTTAAGAGTAGTCCCTCTGTTTGAGGGGCTATTTCTGCATTGCCAAATCCGTTTATCCCCGCACGTACCCCGCTTTATAAAAAAACAGGAGGCCACCTATGAATGAATTTAATATGAGGCTCACCCATCTCCATCATTGCAGAGGAATGAACTGGAAAATGATCTATAATATTCTTAAGAAAGATCCCCAATTAAAATGTATGTATAATCATACACAAAGTCGAATAATACCCCGTATATTCACCTCCCAAGATTCTCTTTCAGTACTCCAAGATCTTCATTCGGATCAAATCCAGGAACAAATACGCCAATATTCACAAAATGGCATTAAAACCATAACAATTTTTGATAAGGAATATCCGAGTCTATTAAAAGAAACGTACCAGCCGCCATGGATAATCTATGCGAAAGGTGATATCAGTCTTCTGAATAGCGGAACTCACCTGGCCGTTGTCGGTTCCAGGCAGGCATCAGAGTATGGAGAAAAAGCCATTCAATACATGTTTCCCAAGCTTATTGAAAAAGGGGTAATTATTGTAAGCGGGCTGGCTGCTGGCATTGATGCCATTGCGCATAAGGAAGCAATCAAAAATAAAGGGAGAACAATTGGTGTCATAGCCGGAGGACTGTTCCATATTTATCCTCAGGCTAATCAAAAGCTGGCATATGAAATGATGAAAAATCAGCTGGTTATTTCTGAATATCCGCCGGACACCAGACCCTCAAGATGGCAGTTTCCAATGAGAAACCGGATCATCAGCGGCATTAGCAGAGGCACACTGATAATCCAGGCAAAAAGCAAAAGCGGCTCCCTTATTACAGCAAATTATGCGGTTCAAGAAGGAAGAGATGTCTTTGCAGTTCCCGGAAATATATTTAGCCCGTTTTCTGGGGGAACCAATGAATTAATACAGCAAGGTGCTAAATTGGTAAAATCAGCTGAGGAGATCTTAGAAGAATTCCTTTACTAATCAGGAAAATGAAATAGGAGCCTTGCTTTGATTTAGTGATCCTTTTTCTTACATCGGCTCATTTTAAATATGTTAATTTAAAGGATTTTTTACAAAAAGGTTGAAATTCTATTAAAACTGTTATACATTTTGCAACAGGTATTATGGAAAGAAACAGTCTGCTTCTTTATTCATTTTTGTGTTTTTTCTTGGAAACGGTTGCGGAAATATTCCGCTTAAGTTTGACAAACTTGAATAGAATGTAGAATAATAATGAATATTTCAATACGAAAGCAGTAAAGCTGATGATACCAGCAAGCTGACAAAGAATAAATTATAATACTTCAATTATGCTAAAAGAGACATTTAAGCCGCTCCACAAAATGTAAATATTCAATTGAGGCTATTTAATATACGTTATTGATAAATGTAAGCAGGCAAGTTTAGCAGTATAAAAAATCCCGCATTTCAAGATTGATTTTGCCTGAATGTTTAAAAATCCCTCTCAAGGAGGACTATTGATGTCAGAGTTTCTTGTAATCGTTGAGTCACCTGCAAAGGCAAAAACGATTGAGCGTTATTTAGGAAAAAAATATAAAGTGAAAGCTTCCATGGGACATGTCAGGGATCTTCCTAAAAGCCAAATGGGCATAGATGTGGAAAATAATTTTGAACCAAAATACATAACCATTCGTGGAAAGGGCCCGGTTTTAAAGGAACTTAAGTCAGCGGCCAAAAAAGCCAAGAAAATTTACCTCGCGGCTGACCCCGACAGAGAAGGGGAAGCAATTGCCTGGCATCTGGCACATAGCCTGGACATGGATGTTACTTCAGACTGCCGTGTTGTTTTTAATGAAATTACGAAAGACGCCATTAAAGAATCCTTTAAGCATCCAAGGCCAATCAACATGGATCTTGTTGATGCCCAGCAGGCAAGACGGATGCTGGACCGGTTAGTCGGTTATAATATCAGCCCGTTATTATGGAAGAAAGTAAAAAAAGGATTAAGTGCGGGCAGGGTACAGTCTGTTGCAGTCCGTCTGATCATCGACCGTGAAAAGGAAATTAAGGACTTTATACCAGAAGAGTACTGGTCCATTGACGGTGAGTTCCTAAAAGGCAAAACAGCCTTCGATGCAGCTTTTTACGGGCTGGAAAATGAAAAAGTGGAATTGAAGTCTGAAAGCGATGTTCAAAATATATTAAGTAAAATGAAGGGCAATAAATTTAAGGTGGCGTCGGTTACCAAGAAGGAAAGAAAGCGGAATCCTGCCGCCCCTTTTACAACGTCATCACTTCAGCAGGAAGCTGCACGGAAATTAAATTTCCGTGCCAAGAAAACCATGATGCTTGCACAGCAGCTTTATGAGGGAATTGATCTAGGCAAAGAAGGAACTGTTGGTTTAATTACTTATATGAGAACTGATTCAACACGCATTTCTGAAATTGCGCAAAATGAAGCAGCAGATTATATTCAAAACTCTTACGGGAAAGAATTCCTGCAGGGTGAAAAGAAAAAAGAAAAGAAAAACAGCAACGCCCAGGATGCCCATGAGGCCATCCGCCCGACAAGCACATTAAGGTCGCCTGCAAGTTTAAAAGAATTCTTGTCGCGTGATCAGCTTCGATTATACAGGCTCATTTGGGAACGCTTTGTTGCAAGCCAAATGGCACCAGCTGTTATGGATACAATGAGTGTGGATTTAAAGAATGGTGAAGTGATCTTCAGGGCAACAGGGTCAAAAGTGAAGTTCCCTGGATTTATGAAAGTCTATGTTGAAGGCACAGATGATCAGTCAGAGGAAAAAGATAATATGCTCCCAGACCTGAAGGAAGGGGATGAAGTCCTTAAAAAAGACATCGAACCCAAACAGCACTTCACTCAGCCCCCTCCAAGGTATACTGAGGCGAGGCTCGTAAAAACACTTGAAGAACAGGGGATTGGACGGCCATCCACTTTTGCTCCGACTCTTGACACAATTCAAAAACGGGGTTATGTTGCGCTAGACAACAAACGTTTTATTCCGACTGAACTGGGGGAAATTGTTCTTGAACTAATCATGGAATTCTTCCCTGAAATCCTTGATATCGAGTTTACAGCAAAGATGGAAAAAGACCTGGACTATGTTGAAGAAGGCAAGGTCAATTGGGTACAGATCATTGATGAATTCTATAAAGATTTTGAAAAGAATCTTGAGATAGCGGAAAAAGAAATGCAGGAAGTAGAAATTAAGGATGAACCTGCAGGTGAAGATTGTGAGCAATGCGGAAATCCAATGGTGTTCAAGATGGGGCGCTATGGAAAATTCATGGCATGCAGCAATTTCCCTGACTGCCGCAATACCAAACCGATTGTAAAGGATATTGGTGTGAAGTGTCCGAAGTGCAAAGAAGGAAATATAATAGAAAGAAAAAGCAAAAAACGCCGGATCTTCTACGGCTGTGACAGATTTCCTGAATGTGACTTTATTTCATGGGATAAACCGCTGCCAAGAAGCTGTCCTAAATGCGATAACCTTTTAGTTGAGAAAAAACTCAAAAAAGGTGTCCAGGTTCAGTGTGTTGAATGCGACTATAAGGAAGAAAAGCAAAGTTAAGGGTGGGCTTAAATGCTCACTCTTTTCTATTGAGGGATGTGCATCCAGAATACTTCCAGCAAGGTTTCCTTCGTTTGTTTCAAAGAATATCAGCTTCAAATCGTTCATGAAACTTTTTTATTTTTAAAACGTATTGTAAAATGGCAGAATGAATAAGAACAGGGTAAAGTAAGAGGGACTGTTTTTAAAAAATCTAAATTAATCATGACATCGTCATCATAAGTATATATGGAGGTTCATTTTATGAAAGATACAGCAGTAAATGTAATAGGAGCGGGATTAGCAGGCAGTGAGGCTGCATGGCAGCTGGCCAGCAGGGGAATAAGAGTAAAGCTCTACGAAATGAGGCCAGTAAGGCAGACTCCTGCCCATCACACAGATAAATTTGCCGAACTTGTCTGCAGCAACTCTCTGCGTGCAAATACTTTAACGAATGCAGTCGGTGTATTAAAAGAAGAAATGCGGAAGCTGAATTCTGTTATCATCCATTCAGCTGACAGCAGTGCCGTTCCTGCTGGGGGAGCATTGGCAGTTGACCGGCATGATTTTGCGGCTCGTGTAACGGAACAAGTCAAAAACCATCCGAATGTAACGGTAATACATGAAGAAGTGACAGATATTCCGGAAGGGCCAACTGTAATCGCTACAGGACCGTTGACAAGTGAAGCCCTATCCGGAAAATTAAAAGAGCTGTCCGGAGAAGATTATTTATATTTTTACGATGCGGCTGCTCCAATTCTAGAAAAAGACTCAATCGATATGAATAAAGTTTATTTGAAATCACGGTATGATAAGGGAGAAGCGGCATATTTGAATTGCCCAATGACAGAAGAAGAATTTGACCGTTTTTATGAGGCTCTTACCTCCGCAGAAACAGTTCCATTAAAGGAATTTGAAAAGGAAATCTTTTTCGAGGGCTGCATGCCAATAGAGGTGATGGCAAACAGGGGAAAGAAAACAATGCTTTTTGGCCCGATGAAGCCGGTAGGTTTAGAAGATCCGAAAACAGGAAAAAGGCCATATGCAGTTGTTCAGCTTCGACAGGATGATGCTGCCGGAACTCTTTATAATATTGTAGGTTTCCAGACACATTTGAAATGGGGGCCGCAAAAAGAAGTAATCCGCTTGATTCCTGGTCTCGAAAATGCTGAAATAGTAAGGTATGGCGTTATGCACCGGAATACATTTATCAACTCTCCAAAAGTTCTGCGCGCAACATATCAATTCAAGAACCGGGATGATTTGTTCTTTGCAGGGCAAATGACAGGGGTTGAAGGTTATGTGGAATCTGCGGCCAGCGGACTTGTGGCAGGAATCAATGCTGCCAGGCTTGTTAAAGGAGAAGATCCTTTAGAGTTTCCTCATGAGACTGCGATTGGAAGCATGGCGCGTTATATTACTACCGCTAACCCGAAAAGTTTCCAGCCTATGAACGCTAATTTTGGTTTGTTTCCTGAACTTCCTGAAAAAATCAGAGGGAAAAAAGAAAGAAATGAAAAGCATGCGGAAAGAGCATTAGGAACAATTCAGAACTTTGTGAAAAATTTGTAAATTATGTTGCGTTGGGCTGCTGAGTTGTGATACTATTTAGTAGCCCTTGCGAGGTGAACATTTAATGTCTGAAAATGTGAACGTTTCTTTAAAGTTGTTTATTGAATATTTACAAATTGAGAAAAATTATTCACAATATACTATTGAGCATTACCAGCATGATATTGGTGAATTTTTTATGTTCATGTCTGAACAAGCAATTGCGGATTTAACAAAAGTCGAATATCAGGATGTCAGGATTTATCTAACCGATCTTTACGATAAAAAGATGTCCCGTAAGTCAGTTGCCAGGAAAATATCAAGCTTAAGGAGCTTTTTTAAATTTTTGCTCAGAGAAGAAGAAGTCGCTGAAAATCCTTTTGCACTTGTTTCCATTCCGAAAGCGCAGAAAAAGCTGCCGGAATTTTTCTATGAGGAGGAAATGATGCAGCTTTTCAATGCTTGTGAAGCCAGTACTCCTCTAGGGCAAAGAAATAAAGCACTTCTTGAACTATTGTATGCAACCGGCATCCGGGTCAGCGAGTGCAGCCAAATCCGCATAAAAGACCTGGATATGTATCTTTCAACGGTTCTGGTCCGCGGCAAGGGCAGTAAAGAGCGGTATGTCCCTTTTGGAAGCTTTGCCCAGGATGCACTTGACACATACATAAACCATGGACGTAAAGAATTGCTTGCCAATGGGATCGTGCAGGAAAATTTGTTTCTGAATGCCCGTGGCGGCCCGCTTACAGCAAGGGGAATCAGGACTATCCTGGATAAGATTATCGAGAAATCATCCTTAACAGGCAAAATCCATCCCCATATGCTTCGCCACACATTTGCGACGCATCTAATGGCAAATGGAGCTGATATGAGAACAGTTCAGGAATTACTTGGACACGCATTTCTATCATCAACCCAGGTATATACACATGTTACGAATGAATACTTGAAAAAAACTTATATGGCCCATCATCCGCGGGCATAGCAAAAGACATTCATTACCTAATAGTCTGCAGAAAAAAATCAAAGGCAATATGCTCCAAAGGAGGAGTCTTTCATGTCCGAATTTCATGCTACAACAATATTTGCTGTTCATCATAATGGTGAATGTGCAATGTCCGGCGACGGCCAGGTTACCTTTGGAAATGCAGTTGTGATGAAACACACTGCAAGAAAAGTCAGAAAGCTATTTAATGGTAAGGTGCTGGCTGGATTTGCAGGCTCAGTAGCAGATGCATTTACGTTATTCGAAATGTTTGAAGCAAAACTTGAAGAGTATAATGGAAACCTTGAAAGAGCAGCTGTGGAGCTTGCAAAAGAGTGGAGAAGCGATAAGGTTTTACGCAAGCTCGAAGCAATGCTTATTGTTATGAATACGGATAGTCTGCTGCTTATCTCCGGTACAGGTGAAGTTATTGAGCCGGATGATGGAATTCTGGCTATTGGATCAGGAGGCAACTATGCTCTTGCAGCTGGAAGGTCTTTAAAGAGATTTGCAGGCGAACACCTGTCAGCAAGAGAAATTGCGAAGGCCTCGCTTGAAATGGCTGCGGAAATATGTGTATATACAAACCACAACATCATTGTGGAAGAACTCTAATAAAAGGAGTGCTGTTGCATGGGTAAAGGAACAAATTTAACTCCCCGCCAAATTGTTGAGCGTTTGGATCAATTTATCATCGGTCAAAAGGATGCAAAAAAAGCAGTCGCTGTTGCACTTAGAAATCGCTATCGCCGCAGCTTGCTTGAAGAAAAATTGCGGGATGAAGTAAATCCTAAAAATATACTGATGATTGGCCCGACTGGAGTAGGAAAGACTGAAATTGCACGCAGAATGGCTAAATTGGTCGGTGCCCCATTTGTTAAAGTGGAGGCAACCAAATTTACCGAGGTCGGATATGTTGGCAGGGATGTTGAATCCATGGTCAGGGATCTTGTGGAAACATCCGTCCGTTTGGTTAAAGAAGAGAAGATGGCCAGTGTAAAGGAAAGAGCAGAAGAAAGTGCCAACCTCCGCATCCTTGAATTGCTTGTACCGGGTGCCAAAAAGGCAGCTAATTATAAAAATCCTCTCGAAATGCTATTTGGCGGGGGTAATGATCAGCAGCAGGATACGCATCAGACAGAAGATTTTAACCTCCAGGAAAAGCGCAAGATTGTAAAAGAAAAGCTTGCACTTGGCGAATTGGAAAATGAAGTTATTACCGTTGAAGTAGAGGAGCAGCAGCCTTCCATGTTTGACATGCTGCAGGGCTCAGGTATGGAGCAGATGGGCATGAATATGCAGGATGCCCTCAGCAGCCTTATGCCGAAGAAAAGGAAAAAAAGGAAACTGACTGTACGGGAAGCAAGAAAGATATTAACAAATGAAGAAGCCCAAAAGCTGATTGATATGGACGAAGTCGGTCAGGAGGCTGTATTCCGCGCTGAACAGTCAGGAATTATTTTCATTGATGAAATCGATAAAATAGCCAGCAAAAACAGCGGCGGTTCTTCAGCTGATGTTTCAAGAGAAGGGGTTCAAAGAGACATCTTGCCGGTGGTAGAAGGTTCAACAGTAGTAACCAAATACGGTTCTGTAAAGACAGACCATGTATTGTTTATTGCTGCCGGGGCATTCCACATGGCGAAGCCTTCCGACCTGATTCCTGAATTACAGGGACGTTTTCCGATCCGTGTGGAGCTCACGAAACTAACCGTTGAGGATTTCTACAAAATACTCGTTGAGCCCGATAATGCATTAATAAAACAATACGAAGCATTATTGGTAACTGAAGGTATACAAATTGAATTTTCTGACGATGCTATTCGTAGGATTGCTCAATTTGCTTTCGAAGTAAACCAAAATACAGATAATATCGGTGCTAGACGTCTTCATACCATCATGGAAAAATTGTTGGAGGATCTATCATTTGAAGCACCGGATATCACAATGGAAAAAATCACAATTACCCCTCAGTATGTCGAGGAGAAACTGGGAGCCATTTCCCGCAATAAGGATTTAAGCCAGTTTATTCTATGACCCATTGTTTAGAGATCCATGTCATAGGGTACACGAGGAATGAATCTTAAATTTTATACGAATGTTTAAAGAAGTAATAAGTTATTTAATCTTAACAAAATATATGTTTATGGGTTATAGCAAATAGGAGGAAATACAATGGATTTATTAACAAAAACAAGAAAAATTAATGCAATGCTCCAAAGAGCGGCCGGAAAACCGGTTAACTTCAAGGAAATGTCAGAAACACTAAGCGATGTAATCGAAGCAAATATCTTCGTGGTGAGCCGCAGAGGCAAACTGCTTGGATTTGCTGTAAACCAGCAAATTGAAAATGAGCGCATGAAGCAAATGCTTGCAGATCGTCAATTCCCTGAAGAATATACTAAAAATTTATTTAACATCCAGGAAACTTCATCAAATCTGGATGTAGAAAGTGAATATACTGCATTCCCAGTTGAAAACAAAGATCTTTTCGCAAATGGTTTGACTACAATTGTTCCAATAATCGGCGGCGGAGAGCGTCTGGGTACTTTAATTCTTGCCAGATTACAGGAGCAGTTCCATGATGATGATTTAATTCTTGCTGAATATGGTGCTACTGTAGTTGGTATGGAAATCCTTCGTGAAAAAGCTGAAGAAATTGAAGAAGAAGCACGCAGCAAGGCTGTTGTACAAATGGCAATCAGTTCTCTTTCATACAGTGAGCTGGAAGCGATCGAGCATATCTTTGAAGAGCTTAACGGCAACGAAGGGCTTCTTGTAGCATCAAAAATTGCTGATCGTGTAGGCATTACGCGCTCTGTAATCGTAAATGCCCTAAGAAAACTGGAAAGTGCAGGGGTTATTGAGTCCCGATCGTTAGGTATGAAAGGTACTTATATCAAAGTTCTAAACGATAAGTTTCTGGTTGAATTAGAAAAACTTAAATCTAACTAATATAGTCCTTTAAAACCCGTCTATAAATGACGGGTTTTTTATTACAAATAGATTACAAAATCGTTGGTAAATTTATGTAATTTTATCATTTTTTATAAGGATTTTTGGCTTATTTTACATTATAAGCATTTGCCTTGTTTAGATTAGATAGTTCAAAAGAATCACGAGCGGGGTGTGGATGAATTTTAGATGGGAGAAAGAAGTATGTGCGATTGGTAATTATTAGAAATAAATCAATGTAACTTTCAGCATATTTAAAAGATTTGTCGAAAATAGGACAAAAGAATCATTAAAATTAACCTTATGTTCATAGACATATTATTTCATATTCATTACAATAATGTTTATGATGACATAATTTGTCCATTATCACCAAATTTCTACAATAATTACCATGATAAAAATTGTGTTTATATGAGGTGTTGTGATTGAAACTGTTTTCAGGCACTATATCAACTTTAGAAAAAGCATTGGATTACTCTTCGCTTAAGCAAAAGGTAATATCTCAAAATATTGCAAATGCGGACACTCCAAACTATAAAGCAAAAGATGCAAGCTTTAAAGAGGCTTTTCAGAGCGCTCTAAAAGGATCAATGGAAGCAAACAAAAGTGACTTCAGGCATTACGACTTTAAGAATGGATCATCTTCGGCGCAAGGTGCAGTGACAAAACGCAATGCTTCTTACAATCATAATGGCAACAGTGTAGATGTAGATAAGGAAATGGCGGAACTGGCTACAAATCAGATTTACTATAATGCAGTGATTGAACGAGTAAGCGGGAAGTTTTCTAGCCTGCAGAATGTATTGCGGGGAGGAAAATAGTAATGTCTATGTTTCATAGTATGAATAACACAGCATCGGCTCTTACTGCCCAAAGGCTCCGCATGGATGTAATTTCTTCTAATATGGCCAATGCGGACTCTACCAGAAGTGTGAATGGAGAGGGCCCCTACAGAAGGAAATCAGTAGTATTGGAACCGAAAGAAGGACAATTTTCATCTTTTTTAAATATGGCAATGAGCCGAACAGGCGGAAGCTCTGCAGGAAACGGTGTAAAGGTTTCAAGAATTGTAGAAGATCGGGAGACGCCAGCTAAAATGGTTTATGATCCCACCCATGTCGATGCTAATGAGGATGGATATGTTGAAATGCCGAATGTGGACCCTCTAAGAGAAATGACGGATCTGATTAGTGCGACAAGATCTTATGAAGCCAATGTAACTGTTTTTAATGCATCTAAAGGCATGATGATGAAAGCTTTGGAAATCGGCAAATAAGGAGAACGTTAAATGAATAATGTAACTTTTATGCCAGTGAATACTTTAAAGCCTGCTGAAAATCAAAAGACTCATACATATACATCATTCGATGCTCAGCAAAGTTTTTCGTCCGTTTTAAAGCAATCAATTGAAAAAATAAATAATGCCCAGATTCAGTCAGATGTTATGACTGAAAAACTTGCAAAGGGAGAAAATGTTGATCTTCACCAGGTGATGATTACATCACAGAAAGCGAGCATTACAATGCAGGCTGCACTGGAAATCAGAAATAAAGTAATTGAAGCTTATCAGGAAGCGATGAGAATGCAAGTTTAATTTTACAGCTGTTCCCTTTGAATAAAAATAAAAAATTGAAAGGATCCACTAAATGGTGAGATTTTTTCAATTTTTTCATGAATGAAAATGATTAAAGCTAAAAACTAGTTATGGCGGTTATTAGCTTAGACAGAATAACCGGAGGATTGTAATGAATGAGACGCTACAGAGATATATAAGCAAAGTGAAAGAATACTGGAGCAGCAGGACGAAAAAACAAAAGACGGTTATGATTGGTGCTGCTGCGATATGTATATTGCTGATTGCGGCTGCCGCGATCCTAAGTACGAGGACTACTCTAGTTCCTCTTTATAGCAATTTAACACCTTCGGAGACTGGGACGATCAAAGAAAGTCTCGATACCAGGGGCGTTGTATCTGAAATCGCAGATGGCGGTACAACGATTAAAGTTCCTGAAGAGGTAGTGGATACTCTGAAAGTAGAACTGGCAGCAGAAGGAATACCGAAATCCGGAAGCATTGATTATTCTTTTTTCAGCCAGAATGCCGGCATCGGCATGACTGAAAACGAATTTAATGTCCTAAAGCTGGAAGCAATGCAGACTGAGCTTGCGAATTTGATGAAAGGGATCGATGGAGTAAATGATGCCAAGGTAATGATTAACCTTCCGGAGAAAGGAATCTTTGTAAATAATTCACCGGAGGAAGCATCCGCCTCTATTGTTCTTAACACGAAACCAGGCTATCAATTTGAAGAATCGCAAATCCAGGCTCTATATCACCTGGCTGCGAAAAGCATACCAAATCTTCCCACTGATAATATCGTCATTACCAATCAGTTTTTTGAGTATTTTGACTTAAAAAATAAACAAAACTCTTCACCAGAAAGCACTTTTGCGGCACAGCATGAAATTAAAAAAGAAATAGAACGCGATGTACAGCGCCAGGTGCAGAATATGCTGGGCACTTTAATGGGGCAGGATAAGGTTGTTGTATCTGTAACCGCCGATATTGACTTTACCCAGGAAAACAGGGAAGAAAACCTGGTTACGCCTGTTGATGAAGAAAATATGGAAGGTATAGCTATCAGTGCTCAAAAAATTACGGAGACTTTTACCGGCAATGGCGAAGGAGCAGGAGGAACTCCTGCGCTGGGAGGAAACGATGAACCAGCTGGGACAGATTCATATGTAGCGACCGGTGATTCAAACGGGGATTATGAGCGGATAGAAGAGACTATTAATAATGAAGTAAATAAAATCCGCAGGGAGATTGTCGAAAGCCCTTATAAAGTCAGAGACCTGGGCATTCAGGTAATGGTGGAGCCGCCGACGGCAGATGATCCTGCATCACTTCCTCAGGAAAGAATTAATGATATTACCCAGATACTTGGGACTGTTGTTCGCACAACCATTAATAAGGATGCTGCAGCTGATGCAGAATTAACAGATGAGGCAATTCAGGAAAAAATTGTCGTCTCCGTACAGCCTTTCAATGGTAAAGTTGAGTTTTCAAATGAGACCAGCACCAGCATTCCGTGGTGGATTTATGCAATTGGAGGAGTACTGCTATTAGTCATTGCTCTATTAATATTCCTTTTTGTTAAAGCGAGAAAGAGGCAGAAGCAAGAAGAAGAGATAGAAGGACCAACTGCAGAGACATTCAATCTTCCCGATGTAAATGAAGAGCATGAAACAGAAAGTACATTGAGACGCAAGCAGCTGGAAAAAATGGCGAAGGAAAAGCCTGAAGACTTTGCAAAACTGCTTCGCTCTTGGATCGCAGAAGACTAAGGAGGATGAAAAATGCCAAAAAAAGAGCAAACAGAACTAACAGGTAAACAAAAAGCGGCAATTCTTCTTATTTCACTTGGTCCTGATGTTGCATCCTCTGTTTATAAACATTTAAGCGAGGAAGAAATTGAGAAGCTGACCCTGGAAATCTCCGGGGTCAGAAAAGTTGATTCGTTTGCTAAAGAAGAAATACTAGAAGAATTCCATCAAATTGCCCTGGCGCAGGACTATATCACTCAGGGCGGGATTGGTTACGCAAAAACAGTTCTCGAGAAAGCACTTGGCACCGAGCAGGCTTCAGCTATTATTAATAGACTGACGTCTTCTCTGCAGGTAAGGCCATTCGATTTTGCCAGAAAGGCAGATCCTGCACAAATTCTGAATTTCATTCAAAATGAACATCCGCAAACAATCTCATTGATATTGTCCTATCTTGATCCAGCGCAGGCAGGGCAGATCCTGTCAGAGCTGCCGCAGGAAATGCAGGCGGATATTGCAAAAAGGATTGCCGTCATGGATAGCACATCTCCCGAAATTATCAATGAAGTTGAACAGATTCTCGAGAGAAAGCTGTCTTCTACTGTAACACAGGATTATACTCAGACTGGCGGAATTGAATCGGTTGTCGATGTTCTTAATGGGGTTGACAGGGCGACAGAAAGGACTATTCTGGATGCATTGGAAATTCAGGATCCTGAGCTTGCTGAGGAAATTAAGAAGAGAATGTTTGTATTTGAGGACATCGTTACCCTTGACAGCCGCGCCATACAGCGTGTTATCCGTGACTGTGAAAGTGAGGACCTCATGCTTTCATTAAAAGTGTCCAGTGATGAAGTTAAGGAAATCGTCTTTAAAAATATGTCATCCAGAATGGTTGAAACCTTTAAGGATGAGATGGAATATATGGGTCCTGTAAGATTAAGAGACGTTGAGGAAGCCCAATCAAGAATAGTCGGCATTATCCGAAGACTAGAAGAATCAGGAGAGATCATCGTCGCTCGCGGCGGAGGGGATGATATTATTGTCTAGGCTTATTAAATCATCTTCTTCAGCTGTGCCGAAAGAAGAAAAGAAAGTCATTTCTATCAGACAGCTGCAAAGCAATTTAACCCCCATTGAAGATGCAATTGAGCAAAACTTGGCTAGAACAGATGAAGAACTTCAAGCCATGCTAAAAAGTGCCCGTGAGGAAGCTGAACGGATTGTCAATACTGCTAGAATAGATTCAGAAAATATGACACGGCAAATTGAGGAGCAGCTCAAAGCGCTAGACAAGGAAAAACAAAGAGTTCTTGAGGAAGCCCGCTCTGAGGGATTTGCTGCTGGAGCTGATGATGGCAGAAAAAACGGTCTCCGGGAATACAGTGAACTGATTCATATGGCAAGAGAAGTTGTAAACTCAGCCAAACATGATTATCAGCAGCATATCGAATCATCAGAACAGACTATTTTAAATCTGGGGTTAAAGGTTGCAGAAAGAATTCTTGGAGAAGTTCTTGATAAAAATGGTGATCAATTCCTTTCTATTGTAAAAAGAGCAATAAAGGAAGCGAGGGAATACACTGAGATTCAGCTCCATGTACATCCTATGCATTATGATTTGATCCTTTCCCATAAGGATGAACTAATCCGGGTATTTCCAAAAGAGACAGATTTATATATTTATCCAGATGAGGAACTAAGCAATACAAGCTGCATAATTGAATCTGCAAATGGGCGTATTGAAGCAAGTGTTGACAGCCAGCTTGAAGAAATAAAAAGAAAACTCTTTGAGATGCTGGAGAGTGAACCCAATTGAACCTTAAACAGCTGATCGATGAGGTGGATAAAATTGATAGCTTTAAACGTTTTGGCAGAGTAAAAAGAGTAGTCGGTTTGATGATTGAGTCTCAAGGTCCGGAAAGTTCAATTGGGGATGTATGCATTATTCATATAGGCAAAGGACGGACAAGAAGGATCAAGGCGGAAGTCGTCGGTTTTAAAAATGAGAATGTGATTCTTATGCCTTATACTGCTGTACAGGATATTTCGCCAGGCAGCCTTGTCGAGACGACCTCGAAGCCTCTTGAGGTGAAAATTGGTCCTGCTCTTATAGGACAGGCAATAGACTCACTGGGACAGCCTCTCGATGGGGGGAATTTGCCAAAGGGTTTAACACCAGTCCTAACCGAACAAACGCCTCCTAATCCGCTGAAAAGACCGCCAATCTCTGAGCCTATTGAAGTAGGAGTACGAATGATCGACAGCCTGCTGACTGTAGGAAACGGGCAGCGGGTCGGGATTTTTGCAGGAAGCGGTGTCGGAAAAAGTACACTTCTTGGAATGATAGCACGCAATACCAATGCGGATTTAAATGTGATCGCACTTATTGGCGAGAGGGGAAGAGAGGTTAGGGAGTTTATTGAGAGGGATCTTGGCCCGGAAGGGTTGAAAAGGTCCATCGTGGTGGTAGCTACGTCAGACCAGCCGGCACTCATGAGAATTAAAGGGGCATACACGGCCACAGCAATTGCTGAGTATTTCAGGGACAAAGGCTTAAATGTCATGTTAATGATGGATTCAGTAACCCGGGTGGCTATGGCGCAGCGGGAAGTCGGCCTCGCAGTCGGTGAACCGCCTACAACAAAAGGTTATACACCTTCTGTTTTCGCTGTTCTTCCTAAGCTGCTTGAAAGAACAGGAACAAACGAATATGGCTCTATAACTGCATTTTATACCGTATTGGTCGACGGAGACGACATGAATGAACCAATCGCTGATACAGTCAGGGGAATACTGGATGGACACTTTGTTCTGGATCGGGCTTTAGCGAACAAAGGGCAATATCCGGCTATTAATGTCCTGAAAAGTGTCAGCCGGGTTATGAACCATATTGCAGATGCCTCCCATTTAAAATCAGCAGAAAAAATAAGGGAAATGCTTAGCACGTATATAAATGCAGAGGATTTAATTAATATTGGAGCATACAAGCGCGGGTCATCGATGGAAATAGACGAAGCCATTCGATTATATCCTTCGATTATCTCTTTTTTGAAACAAGAAACGAATGAAAAAATTTCTATCTTGGAAAGCATTGGCCAATTAAAAGGATTAGCTGGAAAAGGGGAATAAAAATTGCAGTATCAATTTAAGTTCAATAAAATCTTGAAGATAAAAGAAAGAGAAAAAGATCAGGCGTTTGATGTATACAATCAGGCTGTCATACGATTTGAAGAAACTGCCAAGAAACTATACGATCTTCTGAAAAAGAAAGAAGATCTGGAGGAATATCAGCAATCAAGACTGGCTGAAGGCCTTCCGGTTCAGGAAATCAGGCATCACCAGCATTTTGTGAGCAGCCTTGAGAAAACAATTGACCATTATCAAAAAATGGTCGCCAATGCGCGAACCCAAATGAATTTTCAGCAGGAAAAACTAATGGAAAAGAATATTGAAGTAAAGAAATATGAAAAAATGCAGGAAAAAGATTTAACTGGCTTTTTGGAAAGCATAAAGCAAGCAGAAGGAAGGCAAATGGATGATATCTCGATTCAGCTGTATATGAATCGGGGAAATTAGGTGGTTAAATGGAAAGAATGCCAGAAGAACAAGAGACACCCAAAACAAGCAGGTTTCAATGGTTTATATTCGCTTTCTTGATTCCGATCCTTTTCGGAATAACTGTAGCCCTGCTGGTTTTCACATTATCAGGAAACAACATTTTTGAAACAGCCAGAGAATATAGCCAAAAGGTGCCCTTTTTAGCTTCCGTTTTGGATGACAAGAAATTCCGTTCACAGGAAGTGATGGAGGAGGAGCTCATCGGACTGCAGGCAGAAGTTAAAGATCGTGAAGCAAGGATATCTCAGATGGAAAGCCAGCTTGACAGCAAAGACCTGGAATTAGAAAGAGCAGCGCTCGAAAAACAGAGGCTCGAAGAAGAAATCAACGAGCTTACGGCTATAAAGGAAGAAAACAAGCGAGCATTTAAAGATATCGTAAAAACCTATGAAAATATTACCGCTAAAAAAGCAGCACCCATTTTAACTGAGATGAAGGATGAGGAAGCTGTAAAAATATTATCAAATGTTAATTCTGACACGCTGGCTGCCATTATGGAGAAGATGAACCCGGAGGATGCCGCACGGTATACAGCACTCCTGACCGCTGCCAAAGAAAAAAGCGGATCGAATAATTAACAAAAAGTCTTGAGAGGAGGTGAATTTAAGTGCAGATCGGAAGATTAGGACTTATTCAGGCACAATATTCATCCGAAGATAAAATATCTCTGCAAGATACAAGCAGCACTGGTTTTGGGAGTCTTTTCTTTGCTTTAACCGGAACTGCCAAACCGCAAGCAGAAAGCTTGCCTGCAGCAGCTGATGCGGAGAAGGTCGAACAGTTAAAAGAATTAATGGAGTTTCTTAAAGTGGGTGAGATCACCGAATTAGAAAACGGAAGCGAGCTTCTGGAGAAGATTTCCTTTCAAACAGACACTGACATCATAGAGGTCATTTCGGAGCAGCTGAATCTTACACAGGAAGAATTAGTGCAGATGCTAGAGGGTTTTATGGACCAGGTTTTGCCAGGTGTAAAGCTTGAAGATGTATATTCTATGGAAGATTTAGATGATGGCAACAAAATCCAATTATTAATTTCAGCAATCTCAAATTTTGATGTAAAAGAAGGCATGATCCTGCAGGGAAAAGATTTTAGCGGAGCATTAAAAGCTTTGAAATTGTATGACATTCTGTCTGCAAAAAAGGATTTTCTCAGCAGCAAAATGAATGTGAAGGAATTTCTAAATCATGTCCAAATAAAAGTTGAGGGGCTAATAAACAGTACTTCTGTTGATAAAGGCAGTATTATACAAAAAGTTTTTACCCCGCTTGCTAACGAATTAAACACTGCAAAACAACAAAATAACTCTGCTAATGAAAATTTGGGTCAGGCAGCCTTTAAAATCATAAATAGACCGGAAACTGCTTTGCAGGGTTTTGTTCAGGTTCAATCATTTTCAAAACCGGAACAGATGGCTCTGCTGAATCCGCAGGGAAGGACAGTAAGTCCAGATCAGCTTATGCAGCAATTTGAAAACATATTATCCAAGAGCAGCTTTCTCAAAACGGGAGGAACACAAAAGTTATTTATCAAGCTGAATCCTGACCATCTTGGAGCGCTGCGCATAGAGCTTATTCAAAAGGACTCTGCGATGATTGCCAGGATACTTACATCAACTGGCTCAGCCAAAGAAATTCTTGATTCACATATTAATGGTCTAAAGCAGGCCTTCAGTTCACAAAACATTCAGATTGAGAGAATTGAAATCTCTCAGCAAATGACGCAGCAGGACCGCTCCTTTAACAGGGATCCCCAGCAGCAGGAACAGAGGCAGCAGCAAAATAAGGATGAAAATAATATGCAGCCTGAGAGCGAATTTAACAGCTCGTTTGAAGAAGCCCTTCTTAATACCGAAGCATAGGAGTGATAGTAATTGGCAAACACAATAGATTCTTCCCTAATGCTATCAAACTACCAAAGCCAAACCCGAAAGACCGGCTCAGATATATTAGGCAAAGATGACTTTCTAAAAATTCTAATGACACAGCTGCAAAACCAGGATCCAATGAACCCTATGCAGGACAAGGACTTTATTGCACAGATGGCAACCTTTTCGTCATTGGAGCAGATGACTAATATGAATAAGACGATGGAGAAGTTAGTGGCTTTTCAGGAGCAGAACCAGCTAATGACTTACAATAACTTTTTAGGCAAAAATGTCACCTGGCATAAATTGACAGAATCAAGTGAACCAAACCAGGAACCAATTATTGAAGAAGGAACTGGAAAAGTAGTTTCTATCCAGTATAAGAATAATACAGCTGTATTTATTTTGGATGATGGAACGAAGCTTGAACCTGCAAATATTTCTCAACTAAATGAGTAAAAGGAAGTGAGTGGGTGGATAAACTTATTTATCGTCCGATCCACACCCAGCCGGTAATTACACCAAAGGGGAATGCTGTTCAAACTTCTAAGCAATCACAAAATAAATTCTCTGCCCACCTCCAAACAGCCCTGCAGACTGAAGGCAATTTAATTGTCAGCAAACATGCAAAGCAGAGACTTGAACAAAGAGGTATACATATAAGTGCAGAGCGGTGGAAGCAAATTGAAGATAAGGTACAGGAAGCCAGGGATATGGGTGTTAAAGAATCCTTGGTATTGCTCGACAACGCAGCACTTGTAGTCAGTGCTAAGAATAATACAGTAATCACTGCGATGGATCGTAAGGAAGCTCGAACACAAATATTCACTAATATTGATGGAACTATAATTCTGGATCAATAAAAATAATGGCTGGACCTTTTAAGGAAGCCTATGCTGCCGACTGACAGAAGCAGCATTAAAGAGAGGAGCAAAAATTAATGCTACGTTCAATGTATTCAGGTATAAGCGGGATGAAAAACTTTCAGACGAAGCTGGATGTTATTGGGAATAATATTGCGAATGTTAATACATTTGGATATAAAAAAGGTCGCGTGAATTTTAAAGATATGGTGAGTCAGACTATTTCAGGTGCAACAGGAAGCGGAGCAAATTCGGGAGGTATTAATCCTAAGCAGGTAGGTCTTGGTTCACAATTATCATCTATAGATACAATTGATACACAGGGGAGTCTGCAAACCACTGGCCGTGTATTGGATATAGGGATTCAAGGTGATGGCTACTTGATGGTTCAGCGAGGGAATAACACCTATTATACCCGCGCTGGAAATTTATATCTTGATGATGATGCAAACCTTGTTACGGCATCAGGAGATAAAGTAAAAGGAGCTGATGGGGCAGCTATCCAATTAAATGGGGGGGATGCTACCGTAATTAAAAGCTTAAGTATATCGAATGACGGAACTATAAACTTCTTAATAGACGGGAACGATGCATTGCAGGCTGCCGGACCAATTGGAATAGCACGCTTTAATAATAATGGCGGTCTTGAAAAAATTGGAGACAATCTATATAAGGACACTGTAAACTCAGGTGATGCAGTCACATTAACCCCAGGAGAAAATGGTGCAGGAGTTCTCGTTTCCGGAACCCTGGAAATGTCCAACGTAGACCTTTCAGAAGAATTCACTGAAATGATTACAGCTCAGCGCGGTTTTCAGGCAAATACCCGTATCATTACAACATCAGATGAAATTCTGCAGGAGCTTGTTAATTTAAAACGATAATCTAAAGGAGGGTCAGGGCTGAGGGCAAAGAACCTTTAGCCCTGAGAAAAAACATTGATTAAAGTATCTCGCCTGAACGGCAAAACTTTTGTATTAAATGCTTTGTACATAGAAACAGTGGAATCTTTTCCAGATACGACGATAACGCTCACTAATGGAAAGAAGTATGTTGTAAAGGAATCTGAAGATGTAGTCATGCAATCGATTTTAGGATTCTATCAATCTGTTAATCTTCTGGGGCAGCAGCTGGCGGAGGGAAATAAAAATGAAGAACAATAAGCTGTTAATGATAATGTTGATGATGCTTGTAGCGATCACACTTGTAGGAGCTATTGCCCTGGTGATTGTGATGAAATTTTCGGGTGATGGTGAAACAAAAGAGCCCACCATTGATGATGTACTGGAAGCCTCTGTTGATATCCCGCAAATTACAGCTAATTTAGCGAGTGATGATTATATCAGGATTTCTTTTAAAATCCAGACTGAAAACAAAAAAGCTAAAGAGGAATTGCAGAAAAGAGATTTTCAGGTGAAAAACCTCATCATTCAGGAATTGTCTGAAATGAAAGCAGAGGATATACAGGGGAAAGAAGGCCAAATCAAGCTGCAGGAAGATTTGAAAACCAAGATTAACGGTTTAATGCAAGAAGGAAAGATCGTTCAGGTGTACATTACTGAATCTCTCCTCCAGTGATAACCAAATAACTAACTGCAATAGATGGAGGTGAGGATTCATGTCAGGTGAGGTTTTATCGCAAAGCGAGATTGATGCGCTGCTCTCGGCTCTCTCTACCGGAGAAATGGATGCAGATGAACTGAAAAAAGAACAAACGGAGAAAAAAGTAAAAGTTTATGATTTTAAGAGAGCATTAAGATTTTCTAAAGATCAAATTCGCAGTTTAACAAGAATACATGAGAATTTTGCCAGGCTCTTAACCACCTTTTTTTCTGCCCAGCTGAGGACCTATGTGCAGATATCGGTTGCTTCTGCGGATCAGATACCATATGAGGAATTTATCCGGTCCATACCGAAAATGACAATACTAAATGTAATTGAAGTGCCGCCTCTTGATGGAAGAATTCTTATGGAAGTGAATCCAAATGTCGCCTATGCCATGATGGACAGGCTGATGGGCGGCAGGGGGACCAGCATAAATAAAGTTGACAATTTAACAGAAATTGAAACAAAAATCATGTCTGCTACATTTGAAAGGGCATTTGAAAACCTAAGGGAAGCCTGGAGTACAATCGCGGATATTGATCCGCTTTTGGCTGATTTTGAGGTGAATCCGCAATTTCTGCAAATGGTCTCGCCTAATGAAACAGTCGTCGTTATTTCATTAAACACGACTATTGGGGAAACGAGCGGGATGATTAATATATGTATACCTCACGTCGTTCTCGAGCCGATTATTCCCAAGCTGTCTGTACATTATTGGATGCAGACGGATAAAAAGGAAAGGGAGCCGGAGGTCATTGCCCGGCTAGAACGAAATATACAAAAGGCGGAAGTTCCAGTCATATGTGAACTCGGCAGTTCTGACATAGCCATTCAGGATTTCTTATCTCTTGATATTGGTGATGTCATTGAGTTAAATCAGGGAATTGACCAGGCGCTAACAATAAAAATCGGGAATATTCCTAAATTCATCGGACAGCCTGGGAAAATGAACAAAAAAATGGCCGTGCAAATTTTAGACACTGTGAAAGGGGGAGATGAGGATGATGAGTGATGATATGCTTTCGCAAGATGAAATTGATGCTCTGTTAAGGGGAGCAGCTGATGACAGCGATGAAACGGAAAGTTATAATGAGGCATTTTTTCAAACCGAAGATTATCTGTCCCATATGGAGCAGGATGCGTTAGGGGAAATCGGCAATATCTCATTTGGGAGCTCTGCAACAGCATTGTCTACATTATTGAATCAGAAAGTTGATATCACAACTCCAGCTGTTTCAGTTGTTTTGCGTCAGAAATTAGCTGAAGAATTCCCACATCCTTATGTAGCAATTCAGGTGAATTATACGGAAGGTTTCTTCGGAAGCAACTTGCTTGTAATTCAGCAATCGGATGCAGCTATCATTGCTGACTTGATGCTTGGGGGAGATGGAACCAACCCGGCTGAACTAATGGGTGAAATTCAGTTAAGCGCGGTTCAGGAGGCAATGAACCAGATGATGGGTTCTGCAGCAACTTCGATGTCAACCATCTTTGGAAAAAAGGTTGATATTTCACCGCCGGCAATTGATATACTTGATTTGCCGCAGGGGGAAGGTGCTGATCGAGTTCCTGCTGATGACATGCTTATAAGGATTTCATTCCGATTAAAAATAGGAAGTCTGATCGACTCGAATATTATGCAGCTGCTTCCTCTGGAATTTGGCAAAAGCCTAGTAAATGAATTATTGAATCCGGGTCAGGGTCTTCCGGCAGATAACACAGTTTCTGAAGAGAAGCAAGCAGTTCAAGGACAGCCCGAATATCAGGAAAGTCAGCTTTCGTTTGATAAGAAACCTGAAGTACACACAGGCGGATTAGACCAGCCTTACATTCAGACAGGTTATTCCGGAGAGCCGCCGGCATATTCACAGCCGGTTATGAATCAGGCATCAAACCCTCAAAGCTATATACCGGCTCAAAACCAGGCTCAGCAATCCGGTCCACAGCATTTTGGAGGCTCTTATGCAAATGGAGTGCAGCCGAATGTACAGCCGGCAGCCTTTTCGAGCTTTGAACCATATCACATGCAGGAGCATGAAACAAAGAATTTAGATATGCTTTTGGATATACCGCTTCAGGTAACGGTCGAACTCGGAAGGACCAAACGTTCCGTTAAGGAAATTCTTGAACTGTCTTCAGGATCGATTATTGAACTGGATAAACTGGCAGGTGAACCTGTTGACATTCTGGTCAATAACCGATTAATCGCCCAGGGTGAAGTGGTTGTCATTGATGAAAACTTTGGTGTGAGGGTTACAGATATTATCAGCCAGAGCGACCGAATAAAAAAACTAAGATGATAAGCGGGGGTTATTAAAATGGCACATAAAATTTTAATAGTTGATGATGCAGCTTTTATGCGAATGATGATAAAAGATATTTTATCCAAGAATGGCTATGAGGTAGTGGGTGAAGCTGCTGACGGTGCACAAGCTGTTGAAAAATATAAGGAAACTCAGCCTGATCTTGTCACAATGGATATTACCATGCCGGAAATGGATGGAATTACAGCTCTAAAAGAAATCAAAAAATTAAATCCGAGTGCAAAAGTCATTATGTGTTCTGCTATGGGCCAGCAGGCAATGGTCATTGATGCTATTCAGGCTGGCGCCAAGGATTTTATCGTAAAACCTTTCCAGGCTGATAGAGTGCTCGAGGCAATCGGCAAAACATTGGGCTAGTGATTATTCTTTTTAGAGGGTGCAAAATGGTGTTGAATGTAAAGAAAGTGATTTCTTTGCTGCTGTTGTTTTCAATTGTTCTGCTGGGCGTGCAGCCGCTGGCCCAGGCAGAGCAATTAAATAATAGTGTTAAAGAATGTATGGAAAATCCTAAGGAATGCGAGAAGCAGGAAACAAAGGAATCAAAAGATTCAAAGACAGAGGAAGAGCAGACTCAGCAGGATAAAAGCGGAAAAATTGGTCTTGATTTTTGGGACTTTATAAAGATGATTTTAGCAACAGGCTTCACTATTGGACTTTTGTATGCTCTTCTAAAGTTCATTAACAAAAAAAGTAAGGTATATAACAGGTCGCAGTTAGTTGAAAACCTCGGCGGCACAGCTTTAGGTGCGAACAGGTCAGTTCAGCTGATAAAAGTGGGAAATCGCATTTTTGTAGTAGGGGTAGGAGAAAATATTCAGCTGTTAAAAGAAATAGACGATTCGGAAGAATACAGTCAAATCATCAATGAGCATAATGACAAATTGGAACAGCTTATCCGACCAAGCGATATTGTGACAAAGGTGATTAAAAGAACACAGCAAACAGAAGGAAGCAAGCAAGGCAGCCCCAATTTCAGCTCGCTGCTCGGGATTCAGCTGGATGATATTAAAAAGGGCAGAAAGAAACTGTTTGATGAGTTAGAAAGAAAGGGCCAGAAGAAAGATGAATGAATTCATGGAGTTTTTTAATAGCAGTTCTCCTGAAAATGTATCTACATCTGTGAAGCTTTTTTTATTGCTGACGGTACTCTCTCTCGCGCCCAGTATTCTAATTTTAATGACGTGCTTCACAAGGATTGTCATTGTTCTTTCCTTTGTCAGAACGGCGCTGGCTACTCAGCAAATGCCGCCAAATCAGGTTTTAATCGGCTTGTCCTTGTTCCTGACATTTTTTATAATGGCACCGACGATGCAAGAAGTGAACGAACAGGCTTTAACACCTTTATTTAATGAAGAAATAAATCTGGAAGAAGCTTATGAAAAAGCTTCGATCCCGTTTAAAGAGTTTATGAGTGCCCACACAAGACAGAAAGATTTGGCTTTATTTCTTGAATATTCCGGAGCGGAAGCTCCATCTTCGATTGAAGATATCCCGCTTACGAGTCTTGTTCCGGCATTTGCCATAAGTGAGATCAAAACAGCTTTCCAAATTGGTTTTATGATTTTTATTCCATTTCTCGTTATCGACATGGTTGTTGCCAGTGTATTAATGTCCATGGGGATGATGATGCTTCCTCCGGTTATGATTTCTTTGCCGTTTAAAATATTATTATTTGTACTTGTAGACGGCTGGTATTTAGTAGTTAAATCTCTTTTACAAAGCTTTTAAGCAGGTGAACATTCAGAATGACTCCAGAAACAGTTATATCCATTGCAGAAAGAGGGATTATCACCGTACTTATGATTTGC
Organism: Cytobacillus sp. BC1816; assembly: GCF_051353635.1. Classification (NCBI taxonomy): domain Bacteria; kingdom Bacillati; phylum Bacillota; class Bacilli; order Caryophanales; family Bacillaceae; genus Cytobacillus; species Cytobacillus sp. BC1816. Next base: position 1,856,880 of record NZ_CP195611.1, read on the forward strand.
GGTCCCTTGCTTATTCTGGCACTCGTAGTCGGCTTGGTTGTCAGCATCTTTCAGGCTACAACTCAAATTCAGGAACAGACGCTGGCATTTATTCCTAAGATCGTGGCGGTCCTTGTAGGTGTTGTATTCTTTGGGCCATGGATGCTTAGCCATATGCTCTCTTATGCCAATGAAATATTCTCTAATTTGACCAGGTTTGTTGGCTGATGCTATGTTAGATTTTCTGCCTTCTTTTCCTGCCTTTTTACTTATTTTTGTAAGGGTGACATCTTTCTTTTTAATGATGCCCCTTTTTTCATACAGATCCATACCGGCCGCACATAAAATTGGCCTTGGCTTCTTTCTGGCATGGATAATGTTCCTGGGAATGGATGTGCCAGTGCTTGAAATTGACGGCACATATTTTCTTTTAATAATTAAAGAAGCATTAGTAGGGCTGATGGTAGGATTTATAGCGTATTTGATTCTTTCTGCGATTCAAATTGCAGGGGGGTTCATTGATTTCCAGATGGGTTTTGCCATTGCAAATGTGATTGATCCTCAAACAGGCGCACAAAGTCCATTAATGGGACAGTATTTGTATACGATAGCTCTCTTTTTTCTATTAACTGTCAATGGGCACCATTTAATGCTTGATGGAGTGTTCTATAGCTACCATTTTATCCCTCTGGATCAGGCATGGATTTCTTTTGGGGATGAGGATATGGCGGAATATGTCATAAAAGCCCTGAATACGATGTTCGTTATTGCCTTTCAGATGTCCATTCCTGTTGTTGGCAGTCTATTTCTTGTTGATGTCGCATTAGGGATTGTTGCCAGGACAGTTCCGCAGCTAAATGTCTTTGTCGTTGGCCTTCCTTTGAAAATTGGCGTTAGTTTTATTGTTTTAATCATTGTTATGAGCGTATTAATGTATGCTGTTTCCCTTGCGTTTGAATCGATGCTCCAGACAATGAGAGGGCTCATGGAACTTATGGGAGGTTCTTAGAATGAAGTTATTGCTCTCTTTAGATCTTCAGCTTTTTTCCGGAGAAAAAACAGAAAAAGCCACACCGAAAAAGAGGCAGGATTCCAGAAAAAAAGGGCAAGTAGCAAAAAGCCAGGATGTAAATACAGCCATCGTCCTTCTTGCTGTGTTTCTGTTTCTGCTGTTTGCCGGATCGTATTTGAAGAATATCATCTTATATATTTTTACGCACTCATTTAACGATTATATGATGATGCCGCTGACAGAGGCGAATATACAGGTAATCTTTCTCGATGTCTTAAAAGAATTGGTTCTTTTTTTAGGTCCCATCATGCTGGTTGCTATGCTGGCGGGGATTACTGCAAACTTTATGCAGGTGGGCACTCTTTTTTCAACAGAAGCTATACAGCCTAAATTGGAGAAAATGGATCCAATAAAAGGATTCAAGCGGATTTTTTCCATGAGAGCGATCGTGGAACTGCTGAAGTCGATGCTCAAAATTGCTTTTGTGGGTGTCGCTGCGTTTGCTGTTTTATGGTTAAGAATAGATGAAATATTAATTCTTTCTCAAAAATCGGTTGGAACAGCGATGGTCACACTTGCCAGCCTGACCGTTCAAATGGGTTTAATTGCTTCAGCGGCACTCCTGTTTTTATCGGTCCTGGATTATCTATATCAAAAATATGATTTTGAAAAGAACATCCGAATGTCAAAACAGGATATAAAAGATGAGCACAAAAATATTGAAGGGGATCCATTAATTAAATCCAAGATTAAACAGAGGCAGAGGGAAATGGCGATGAGAAGGATGATGCAGGAAGTCCCTAAAGCGGATGTGGTCATTACCAATCCAACTCATTTTGCCATAGCTCTGAGCTATGATGAAACCAAAAGTGATGCCCCCATCGTAGTGGCAAAAGGGGTTGACTTTGTTGCCCAAAAGATTAAATTAATCGCAAAGGAAAATGATGTGATTGCTGTTGAAAACAGGCCTCTTGCCAGGGCTCTATACAGCCAGGCGGAAATAGGGCAGGCCATCCCTGAAGAATTTTTTAAAGCTGTCGCAGAAATTTTAGCCTATGTGTACAGAATCCAAAACAAAATTTAACCAGATTAATATTTAATAGAAATAGCTGGTCTTAGGAAGCTGTTGAAGGGCTGCCAAGGCGTTTCCGCTTTTTGTAAGGAGAGAGTTTCGATGCAATTAAGAGACTTATCAGTATTGATGAGTGTAATTCTAATAGTAGCCATGCTAATTATCCCTTTTCCCCCTTGGCTTTTAAGTGTACTGATCATTATAAATATTGCGCTTGCACTAATGGTTTTGCTGACATCCATGAATATGAAGGAAGCGCTCGAATTTTCCATTTTTCCTTCGTTAATATTGTTAATGACATTATTCAGGCTGGGGTTAAATGTTTCTACGACAAGGTCCATTCTATCAGAAGGGGAAGCTGGTAAAGTCGTTGAAACATTTGGCTCTTTCGTAACCGGAGGAAACGTCATTGTCGGTCTTGTTGTATTTTTAATACTCATCATTATCCAGTTTATCGTTATTACGAAGGGATCTGAGAGGGTCTCCGAAGTAGCTGCGCGTTTTACACTCGACGCGATGCCAGGTAAACAAATGAGTATCGATGCAGACTTGAATGCAGGTATGATCTCAGAGCATGAAGCCCGGGAACGCCGCGAAAAAATCAGCCGTGAATCTGATTTTTACGGTTCTATGGATGGTGCGAGCAAATTTGTTAAAGGTGACGCCATTGCTGGGATCATCATAACTCTAATCAACCTTCTGTTCGGTGTGGTCATCGGGATGATGCAGCTTGGGCTCCCTTTTGGAGAAGCAGCCATGAAATACTCGACGCTTACAGTTGGTGACGGAATTGTCAGCCAAATCCCGGCACTGTTAATTTCCACTGCAACGGGTATTGTGGTTACAAGGGCAGCATCTGATGGAAATATTGGTAAAGATATTACTTCCCAGCTGTTTGCTTATCCGAAAATGTTATATGTTACTGGCGGAACTATTATTCTTTTAGGTTTGCTGACACCAATAGGGCTCTTGCTGACTTTGCCGATTGGCGGCTTAATGATTTTCGGAGGTTACACGATTGCAAAGACTCCCCAGCCTGATAAGGAACAATTGCTGGAGATGGAAGAAGAAATTGAAACCGATGAAATGAAAAGTCCTGAAAGTGTGGTTAACCTTTTAAATGTAGATCCAATTGAATTCGAGTTTGGCTATGGGCTAATTCCTCTTGCCGATACAAATCAGGGCGGTGACCTTCTTGACAGGATTGTGATGATCAGAAGGCAGCTGGCGATCGAATTGGGGCTTGTCATACCTGTGGTAAGGATACGTGATAATATTCAGCTGCAGCCGAATGAATATAGGCTGAAGATAAAAGGAAATGAAATGGCACGCGGCGAGCTTTTGCTCGATCATTATTTAGCCATGAGTCCTGGTATTGAAGATGATAGCATCGAAGGTATTGATACGATTGAGCCTTCATTTGGTCTGCCGGCAAAATGGATAACAGAAGAAATGAAAGAGCAGGCAGAAATATTTGGCTATACAGTCGTTGACCCTCCATCTGTTGTATCTACTCATATTACAGAAGTAATAAAAAGCAATGCCCATGAGCTATTAGGCCGCCAGGAAACAAAACAGCTGATTGACCATGTCAAGGAAAGCTATCCAATCCTTGTTGAAGAGGTGACCCCAAATCCATTGTCAGTGGGCGAAGTTCAAAAGGTGCTTGCGAAATTACTAAGGGAAAATGTTTCAATCCGGAATTTGCCGGTTATTTTTGAAACACTTGCTGACTTTGCAAAATCTACAAGTGATACAGACCTGCTTACCGAGTATGCCCGTCAGGCTTTGGCCAGACAAATTACTAACCAGTTTTCACAGCAGGGTGACTCCATAAAAGTCGTAACCCTATCAGGGAAAGTCGAGAAATTGGTTGCAGAAGGTGTTCAGCAGACAGAGCATGGCAATTATTTATCCATGGACCCAACCGTATCGCAGGATATCCTGGAATCAATTGCTTCGCAGGTGGAACAGCTTTCACTGATGGAGCAGACGCCAATTGTCCTTTGTTCTCCAGCAGTCAGAATGTATGTCAGGCAATTAACAGAAAGGTATTTTCCGCAAATACCGATTCTTTCCTATAACGAACTTGAAGCAAATGCGGAAGTTCAGAGTGTCGGGGTGGTGAATATTAATTGAAGGTAAAAAAGTTTATGGCAGCATCGATGCCTGATGCGATGAAACAAATCCGGACGGAGCTAGGCAAGGATGCTGTAATTCTAAATTCAAGAGTAGTATATACCGGCGGGGTTCTGGGCTTTTTTAAAAAAAGGATTATTGAAGTAATGGCCGCGGTGGACTCGAATCAGGAATTAGAGCAAAAGCCCTCAGTAAAGCCGGCAGCGGTCCCAGCTCCTTCAGACCATTACAGGGGGAGTGCAGGAGAAGCTCAAATTTCGAGCTTAAAAACTTCAGATGAGCTGATTAGAGAGCTAAGCAGCCTGAAAGAGATGATTTCCTCTTTTGCCGGTGCACAGCAGGAAGGTTCAATTTACCCCGAAGCGATAAGAAAAGCCCTGTTCATTCTTGATGAACAGGAAATTGAAAAGTCCGTTCAGGTTCATGTTCTTCAAGCATTGCTGGAGAAATGGTACCTGTGCGGTGCGAATGCTAAGGATTCTGAAATAGAGGACTGGCTGCACGATGAACTTATAAAGCAAATTGAGGATATTCCATTTGGCGGTATGTCTCTCAGCAAAAAATATATCAATGTAGCCGGCCCAACAGGTGTTGGAAAAACAACTACTTTGGCGAAAATGGCAGCAGAATGTGTTATTAAGCATAGAAAAAAGGCTGCATTTATCACAGCCGACACTTACAGGATAGCTGCGATCGATCAGTTAAAAACCTATGCAAGTATCCTGAATATACCCTTGGAAGTTTGCTATACAATAGAAGATTTCAGACAGGCAGCCGATAAACTGAAGGAATATGACGTGGTTTTAATTGATACAGCAGGGCGGAATTTCAGAAACAAACAGTATGTAGAAGATTTAAAGAATGTCATTGATTTCGAAAATGAAATGGAAACCTTTTTAGTGCTTTCACTTACCTCGAAACAAAAGGATATGGAAGAGATCTATAATCAGTTTTCAATTATAGACATTGATAAGCTGATCTTTACAAAGGCAGATGAAACGTCAACTTATGGTTCCATGTACAACATAATTCATAAATACAAAAAAGGTGCAGCATATATTACAAATGGACAGGATGTTCCTGATGATATCCTGATGGCAGGGCCAGAGGCTATTGTAAAACAACTAATGGGGAATAAAAAATGAACGATCAGGCAGAAAGGCTAAGAGCCAGGCTGAAAGAAGAAGACAGCCGAAATCATCAAGTTAAAACAATAGCAGTTGTAAGCGGAAAAGGTGGAGTAGGGAAATCTAATTTCTCATTGAATTTTTCCATTTCCCTATGCAAAACTGGCGACAGGGTATTGTTATTCGATTTGGATATTGGTATGGGGAATCTTGAAATACTAATGGGAAGGTCTGCTAACTATTCAATTGCTGACTTTTTAGAAAAGAATATCCCACTGAAAAATATTATTTCTGAGGGTCCTCTTGGACTTGACTATATCGGCGGAGGGACTGGCCTTTCGCATTTTGTGAAACTGGATGATGAGCAAATTTCAAGATTCACAGAAGAACTTGCTGACCTCATCAAAAACTATGATTATATCATCTTTGATATGGGTGCAGGCATTACAGAGGAATCGGCTAAGTTCATACTCTCAGTCCAGGAAATTGCAGTTATTACGACACCTGAACCAACGTCTATCACTGATGCATACTCTGTAATGAAACATATACACCTTTTGGATGGGACGATTCCATTTCATTTGGTCATTAATCGATCTGAAGGAGAGAGAGAAGGGAAGGAAACGTATAAGAGGATTTCAGCTGTCGTATCAAGATTTTTAGGGAGGGAGGCTGACCTCTTAGGAATCATTCCGGATGATCACAGCATACAGCAGGCAGTTAGACGGCAAATCCCTTTTATTTTGCATCAAGGGAATTCAGCTGCTTCAAAAGCAATTCGGAAAATGACTGAGAAAGTTGGCGGCAGGCCAATCGGACATACTGGTGAACACCATTCTGCCCAATTTATATTAAAACTAAAAAAATTTCTTTTTAATAGGGGGTGAATCAGCATGAAGACAGTCAAAGTGCTTGTAGTAGATGATTCAGCCTTTATGAGAAAACTGATTGCGGATTTCCTTTCTGAAGATGACAGAATTCAAGTTGTCGGGACAGCCAGAAACGGCGAAGAGGGTCTAAGGAAGATAAAAGAATTAAATCCTGATGCAGTAACCATGGATGTTGAAATGCCGGTCCTAAATGGCCTGGAAACTCTAAAGATTATTATGAAGACCATGCCCGTTCCTGTAGTGATGCTTTCAAGCACCACGAAGGAAGGTGCTGAAAACACCTTCACAGCTATGGAATATGGTGCAGTAGATTTTATTGCGAAACCATCTGGTCCAATTTCATTGGACCTGCATAAAATAAAAACTGAATTAACAGAAAAGATAGTGCAGGCGAGTAAGGCAAATATAAAAGGGCTGGTTAAATTTTCAGCTATTGGAAAAAAACCTGCCGTACTACAGCAAAGTTATAGTAAAATAGAACTATGTCAATCTATGCAGATCAGCCGCTCTGCTTCCATATCGAGTTCAAATCCCAGAAAGCTAATTTGCATAGGGACTTCCACAGGCGGACCGCGGGCTCTTCAAAAAGTGCTGTGTGACCTCCCTGGAAATCTGAACGCTCCGGTACTGATTGTTCAGCATATGCCTGCCGGATTTACGAAATCGCTGGCCAGCAGATTAAACGGTTTATCAGATTTATCGGTAAAGGAAGCCGAGGAAGGGGATATTCTTCTGAACGGCACGGCATACATAGCTCCAGGAGGCTTTCATCTAACAGCAGCAAGATCAGGCAAGGATCTAGTTATTCATCTGGATGATTCACCGCCAAGGAACGGACACAGGCCTTCAGTTGATGTGATGTTTGAGTCCTTAGGTGAAATCAGCGGGATTCAAAAAATTGCTGTTATCATGACAGGAATGGGTGCAGATGGAAAAAATGGCCTGATGGAAATGAAGAAAAAAGGTGAAGTAAAGGCTATTGCCGAATCAAAAGAAACATCGATTGTATTTGGAATGCCAAGAGCAGTGATTGAGTCCGGTCTGGCAGATGATGTGCAGAATATTGAACGTATAGCAGAATCCATATTGAAATTTGTTTAAAGCCGAGGGGTGCAGGCACATGGAGATGAATCAATATTTAGAGGTATTTATTGAAGAAAGCAAGGAGCATTTGCAGGCGTGCAATGAACAGCTTCTGGAATTAGAGAAAAATCCTGAAGATATTAAAATAGTTAATGAGATCTTCAGATCAGCGCATACGCTAAAAGGCATGTCAGCTACCATGGGGTATGAAGATCTCGCAAATTTAACCCATCAAATGGAAAATGTCCTTGATGCAATCAGAAATCAGAAAATTAAAGTGAATGCTGAAATTCTGGATGTCGTTTTTCTGGCTGTTGATGATCTGGAAGCAATGGTTCAGTCAATTGCAGAAGGCGGTGACGGCAAAAGGGATGTTTCCGAAGCTGTAGAAAAATTAATGCTGATCGAAAAAGGGGAAAGTCCGGCGCAGTCTGCAGCGAGAGCCGAAACGGCAGCAGCAATTGCAGAACCGCAAGGACTGATCAAGAGTACATATGATGATTTTGAATTGACAGTTATTCAGCAATCGAAGGAGCAGGGCTTTGAATCCTATGAAATATCAATAGCATTGCGGGCAGATTGTCTGCTGAAAGCCGCCAGAGTATACATGGTTTTTGAAGTTCTTGAGAAGAGCGGGGAAGTGATCAAAGCCACACCTTCAGTTGAGCAGCTTGAAGAAGAGCAATTTGATCAGGAATTTTCCGTAACAATTATTACTAAAGATACACCTGAAGATATCCGTCAAAAACTTTTGAAGGTATCGGAAGTGGAAAGGATTGAAGTGCTGCCGCTATCTATGGGGAACTACAGCTCTCAGGAGGCTGTTAAAGAGGCAGAAGCTGTACTGCCTGCCGCAGAAGTGGCCGAAGAGGCTGCTTCAGATATGCCAAAAGAAGAAAAAAAAGCCCCGGCAGCAAAGCAAGTCAGCAATAAAACGATTAGGGTAAATATCGAGAGATTGGATATCCTTATGAATTTGTTTGAAGAACTGGTGATTGATAGGGGACGGCTTGAACAAATATCTAAGGAATTAAACAATCAGGAACTGCATGAAACGGTTGAGCATATGTCAAGGATCTCAGGGGACCTTCAGAATATTATTCTGAATATGCGCATGGTCCCAATAGAAACGGTATTTAATCGTTTCCCAAGAATGGTCAGACAATTGGCAAGAGATTTAAATAAAAAGATCAATCTCCAAATAGTTGGGGCAGAAACCGAACTTGACCGGACTGTTATTGATGAAATTGGCGATCCGCTTGTTCATTTAATCCGAAATGCACTGGACCATGGGGTCGAAACACCGGAAGTCCGCAAAGAAAATGGAAAGAGTGAAGAAGGAAATGTCGTATTAAAGGCATATCACAGCGGCAATCATGTGTTCATTGAAATAGAAGACGATGGTGCAGGCATAAACAAAGATAAGGTTATAAAGAAAGCACTGAAAAACGGCATTATTACAGAGCAAACAGCTTCCACTCTAACGGACAAACAGGCTTATGAACTGATTTTTGCTTCAGGCTTCTCGACTGCTGATAAAATCTCAGATGTTTCCGGACGGGGTGTGGGGCTTGATGTTGTAAAGAATACAATCGAGTCATTGGGAGGATCAGTATCAATAGATTCAAAAGTGGGGCAGGGTTCGATTTTCTCCATACAGCTGCCATTAACTTTATCCATTATTTCAGTCATGCTCGTTGAGATTGAGAAAGAAAAATACGCAATCCCTCTATCGTCTATTATTGAAACTGCTATTATCAGAAAGGAAGACATCTTAAGTGCGCACAATCAAAAGGTGATTGATTTCAGAGGAAAAGTGGTTCCGCTCCTTTCTTTGAAGGAAATTTTTGAGGTGCCATCTGAGAATCTTGAAGAAGAATTCATTTCCGTTGTCATCGTCAGAAAAGGGGAAAAGATGGCAGGGCTTGTTGTAGATTCCTTTATTGGACAGCAGGAAGTGGTTTTAAAATCCCTTGGAAACTACTTAACCAGCGTGTTTGCCATTTCCGGTGCAACAATTTTAGGCGATGGACAGGTCGCACTGATAGTCGACTGTAATGCATTGATTAAATAATTTAATTTTGACGTTTACAAAGGAGTGAACAGGATGACTGAGACGGCAGCCGCAGATTTAAAATTGATTGTATTTCAGCTGAAAGAGAAAGAATATGCAATTCCGGTTAATCAGGTGCGTTCAATAGAAAAGGTTGAGCATATAACCCGGGTCCCACGAACAGCAGGTTTTGTAAAAGGAGTCATCAATTTACGGGGGGTTGTGACGCCAATCATTAGTCTCAGAAGCAGATTTAATCTGGAAGAGGCTGAATATAATGAGCATTCACGAGTAATTATCGCGGTATTGGATGATATGGAAGTTGGGCTGATTGTAGATTCTGCAAATGATGTCATTGATGTGGACCTTGAATCTATTGAACCCCCTCCAGAGGTAATCGGTTCTGAAGAGGCCGATTTTATCAAAGGGGTAACGAAAATCGATAAGCGATTATTTATCCTGATAGATTTGGAAAGAGTCCTGAATCCTGAAGAATTGACAGTCCAGGATGGACAAGGGATAGCAGGATGAATTTTTTAGACAAGAATATCAGCAGCATGAAATTGGATATTCTTAGAGAAATCGGGAATATTGGAGCAGGGCATGCGGCGACTGCGTTATCAACGCTTCTCAATAAAAAAATTGATATGTCTGTACCAGATGTAAAAATTGTTTCATTTGATGAAATGATTGATATGGCTGGAGGAGCAGAAAATGTAGTGGCCGGGGTGTTTCTGAGGATAGAAGGAGACGCCCCAGGCAGCATGTTTTTTGTCCTGCCTCTTGAACAGGCTGAAATCTTCATTCGAGAACTGCCTGGAAACATACCTTTCCGTGCAGATGAATTGCCATATGATGAACTTGCCCTATCTGCACTGCAGGAGCTTGGAAACATTCTCTCAGGTTCTTATTTATCTTCTTTATCGGATTTTACCAAACTATCACTTTTTCCCTCTGTGCCGATGCTAAGCATTGATATGGTGGGAGCAATAATTGGCACGGGGCTGCTGGAAATCTCACAGGTGAGCGATTACGCCATCGTAATTGATACAGCTTTAAATGAAGAAGTTCAAAATACGGATGCTGTAAATGGCCACTTTTTTTTGCTTCCTGACCCTGAATCATTTCAAATCATTTTTAAGGCCTTGGGAGTCCCGGATCATGAATAATCTTCTTCAAGTTGTAAAAGTAGGCATTGCAGATATGAATATTGTTAAAACCCCCAGCTTAATCAGGACATCAGGACTTGGTTCCTGTGTAGGTGTGGTTCTTTATGACCTTAGCGCAGAAATTGCCGGGCTTGCACATATTATGCTGCCTGATTCCTCTCTTGCCAAAGGTGCAGGCTTTAATTCAGCTAAGTATGCTGATACTGCAATCAGGGACTTAGTGAGCCTTCTGGCGAAAAGCGGGGCTAGATCTTCAGGATTAAAAGCGAAAATTGCCGGCGGAGCCCAAATGTTTAAGTACTCCTCCGGAAGTGATTTAATGAGGATTGGTCCTAGGAACGTAGAGGCAGTAAAACAGGAACTTTCATTCTTGAAAATTGCCATTTTAGGTGAAGATGTTGGGGGCCACAGCGGCAGAACAATCGAATTCAACCCTCAATCAGGCGAATTGATGATTCGGACTGTAAACAAAGATCAAGTGATTATTTAAACGCCTGTTTTAAAGTATGTGCAGTTTTTAGAGAATCAGCTTTTTTATTCCGGTTTTAAAAATCTGTAAGTAAAATCCGTAAATTACAAGATTATCACCGCCAGCCATAAAGCTGATTTTTCTCCGGCTTATTTATAAATCTCTCCAATAACTTCTTCGAAGAACACGTCCCCTCTTGATTAGTTAAAAGTGAGCGGTGAAGACTGTAGTTAATATTTTTATAGGAAACATTTTGATATACTAACAATAGTTAATAGAAATGGAAACGTTTGAGGAGGATGGCCATGACAGACCTGATAACAGAAGAAAGCACATACTGGGCTAAATGGGTCGACTCTCGTGATGCTCAAGCGGGAAATTTTCTTGTGAAAAAATATTTGCCTCTTGTAAGCTATCATGTACAGCGGATATCCGCTACCCTGCCGAAGAATGTTTCAAGAGATGATATTCGAAGCCTGGGGCTAATGGGGTTATATGACGCTCTGGAAAAATTTGATCCTGCAAGAGATTTGAAATTTGATACATATGCTTCTTTTCGCATTCGCGGTGCAATTTTGGATGGATTAAGGAAAGAAGATTGGCTTCCGCGAAGTACGAGGGATAAAGCGAAAAAAATAGAAGCTGCCATTGAGAAGCTGGAGCAGCGGCTGATGCGCAATGCAACTGTGCATGAAATTGCTGAAGAAGCAGAGATGCAGGAAGATGAAGTGTATTCTGTTATGAACGAACATTTTTACGCTAACATTCTTTCAATTGATGAACAGCCCGATGCTGAAGAAAAGGATGGCAGTTACTCCATTAAGGATGAAAAAGCAATTATTCCAGAAGAAAAGGTATTAAAGAATGAAATTTTGGAAGAAATGGCTGAAAAAATCTTACAATTAAATGAAAAAGAGCAGCTGGTGCTAAGTTTATTTTATAAAGAAGAATTAACACTGACAGAAATTGGCGAAGTAATGGGCCTATCTACCTCCCGTATTTCTCAAATTCATTCAAAGTCAATTTTTAAGCTTAGGCAGCTGCTGGAAAAAGCAATATAATCTAATGTCATTTCTTTCTGCACAGAAAGGAATCAGCATGGAAAACCAATTTCAAATTTTAGTCGATGGTCAACGGTTAGCTGCATTGATTCAGCCGTCAGATATTAATAAGCTGGATAGAGCCGTCCACCCTGAAGATTTGTACAAACTGCTTGCTGACGAAAAAATCACATTTGGTGTGAGCGAAGAAGTAATCCAGAGAATCTGCAGAGATCCTTTCTCAGTAGAATATCCCATTCTATTAGCAAAAGGAGTTCCTGCAGAAAATGGCAGTGATGCATATCTGTTAAATGAAGTCACTTTTAACCAGCAAACGAGGAGAAAGGGTTTTAATTTTAGAGATGTTCTCCATATTCCGTCTGTTAAACAAGGACAGCTCCTTGCATCTGTTATTCCTTCTACCCCGGGTGCTCCTGGTAAAGATATATTAGGAGAGTCCATACCAGCAAAGAATGGAAAACCTTTAAGAGTCAAAGCAGGAAAGAATGTATTAGTAAATGGCGGCAAATATTATTCGCTATTGGACGGTCAGGTTAGTTTTACACCAGAAAGCATCTCTGTAAATCCGGTGTTTGAAGTGAACGGCGACCTTGACTTAAAAACAGGGAATATAAATTTTGTGGGGAATGTTATGATACGCGGGAATGTTCCTGCCGGTTATGAAATTAAATCTGGAGGAGACATCATTGTTACCGGTCTGGTGGAAGGGTCTTTCCTGCAGGCGGATGGCAATGTCCTTATTTCTGGCGGAATCTCCGGCAGTCATAAGGGTTCGGTTATATCGGGAGGCTCTGTTCAGGCAGCTTATCTAAATCAGGCAAAAGTGAAGGCTGAACAGGACGTAATTATAGCAAAATCAATCCTCCACAGTTATGTTCATGCTGGCGGAGCGATCAGGTCAAGCGGCGCATTGGTCATCGGAGGTAAGCTTCTATCCGGCTCTGATATAGAGATTAAAGAGCTGGGCAATCACCTATTTACTAAAACGGAGCTTTTTGCAGGGATGGTCTCCAATTTGGATAAGGCCGAAAAAGATCTCCTAAACCAATCAGCCAAACTGCAGGAAACAATCAAAAAACTGGATAGTATTGATGAAAGACTGACAGAAATGGCAAGACTTACAGGAAAGCTGTCGGAAGAACAAAGAATCATTATTCTTAAACAAAGGGCCACAAAAGCTCATTTGCAGGTTAAATTGACCAAAATAAATGAAGAGCTTTCCGAACTGGAAAAAGAAAAAGATGAGAAAATGAAAGCTTCGATCGTTATTTATGGGAAAGTCTATCCAAACACTTCTATGCATTTTGGAAAATATTCAAAAGTGATTCGCCAGACAGTCAAATCTTTAAAGTTCCATTTTTCAAAGGGAGAAATAAGAAGTAATCCTTTAGAAGCAGGGAGAGACGATCCTTTATTAAGGAAGTGATCCGGGATGAGTTTAAAATCAATAGAACTGCAGATAGCATTGCCGAGAACGTTTGACGCAGGTAAAATCCAGGAACAGCTTCAGCAGAGGGGACAGACAATCAGCGGGTTTGCTGCCGAGAGTACACGGGAAAATGCTGAGAAGCAGCGGAAGACCGTGATCAAACATGAGCAAAAACAAAATGTCAATCTTGGCAATGATGACAGCGAAAGCCAAAAAGAGGCCGGTGGACATGATCGGAAAGAAAATCAGAAAAAAGAAAGCAATGACAAACAGAACCATCCGTACAAAGGGAAGGTTATTGACTACAGCGGATAGAGGGATATCATGACAGCTTTTCTATTAGCTATTAGCCTGCTGCTGAATATTGTAGCGTTTTTAGCCATTATTTTGCTGTTTCTGCGTCAGAATAAGTTAATGGAAGCAGAGAAAAACCAGGAAAAAGTGCTTGTTGAAATGGAAGACGTCATATCTTCTTACCTTATTCAAATGAAGGAAGAAAACGATGACTTTATTAACAAATTTTCGCAGATAAATGCTAAAAATCAATCATCTGAAAAAGAAAAAAGTATCCGGCTAAATACGGAAAGAAAAAATGCTGAAAATACAGCTGATTCTGATGAGAAATCATTGCGATTTGCCAGAGCATCCGTCTACCAGGCATCTAAAGCATACAAAAAGAATTTAAGGGCTTCAGAGGAAGAGATGAATGAACCAGAAGGTTTAGCATCTTTAAAGGAAACTGAATCTCTAACGCAATCAGATAGCAGTCAGAGTGCTAAAGCAGAGAACACCTTATCAATAGAAGATCAAGTGTTTATGATGAAAAAACAGGGACTGAATGTGGAGGATATTGCAAAAAAATTAGGAAAAGGGAAGACAGAAATCGAGTTAATGCTTAAATTTCGTCAAAATCAGCAAGAATAGCTTGATTGTGAAAAACACTTATGCTATATTAACAAATGGTGTTAATACACACGCTTATGGATTTAGCCGGATGGTGCTGTTCAAATGCAGTTGCCGGCTGAAAATGATATGGGCGGAGGAAATAAAAACCATTAGGAGGAAACACAAATGTCAGTAATTTCAATGAAGCAATTGCTTGAAGCTGGTGTACACTTCGGACACCAGACTCGCCGCTGGAACCCTAAGATGAAGAAATATATCTTCACTGAGCGTAACGGCATCTACATCATCGACCTTCAAAAGACTGTTAAGAAGGTAGAAGAAGCTTATAACTTCGTTAAGGAGCTTGCTGGAAACGGCGGTACAATCCTTTTCGTAGGAACTAAGAAACAAGCTCAAGATTCTGTTAAAGAAGAAGCAATCCGTTCTGGTATGTTCTATGTGAACCAGCGCTGGTTGGGCGGAACTTTAACAAACTTTGAAACAATCCAAAAGCGTATTGCGCGTTTAAAGGATATCGAAAGAATGTCTGAAGACGGAACTTTCGAAGTTCTTCCTAAAAAAGAAGTTGTTCAATTGAAGAAAGAGCAAGAGCGCTTAGAGAAGTTCTTAGGCGGAATCAAAGACATGAAGAGCCTTCCAGATGCTCTATTCATTATTGACCCGCGCAAAGAGCGCATTGCTGTTGCAGAAGCACATAAATTAAACATCCCTATCGTTGGTATCGTTGACACTAACTGTGACCCGGATGAAATTGATGTTGTAATTCCTGCAAACGACGATGCTATCCGCGCTGTTAAATTGTTAACAGGCAAAATGGCAGATGCTATCCTTGAAGCTAAACAAGGCGAAGAAGTTACAACTGCTTAATAGAAAAGCGGAGGCGCCTTGGAGCGCTGGAGCTCTACTGCTCTAAGGTGCTTTTTTCTTGATTTAAAAGAAGGTGATAAGAGGGAGCACCCTTTATCACCTTTTTTTAAAGAAAAGGCAATGTTTAGTTTTCTATACAGCTTTAAATGGTAAAGATATTATTACATAACTCATTAAGGAGGATCTCATAATGGCAATTACTGCTCAAATGGTTAAAGAACTTCGTGAAAAAACAGGCGCAGGCATGATGGACTGTAAAAAAGCACTTCAGGAAACTGAAGGTGATATGGAAAAAGCAATCGACTTCCTTCGTGAAAAAGGAATCGCTAAAGCTGCTAAGAAAGGTGACCGTATTGCTGCAGAAGGTCTTACTTCTGTTAAAGTAGACGGAAACGAAGCTGTTATCCTTGAAGTAAACTCTGAAACAGATTTCGTTGCTAAGAACGAAGGGTTCCAAACTCTTGTTAAAGAAATCGCAGAACATTTGCTTTCTGTAAAGCCGGCTTCTGTTGAAGAAGCTGCTGGCCAGACAATGGCAAACGGTGCAACTCTAGAATCTCACATCAACAGTGCGATTGCTAAAATCGGAGAAAAGCTTTCTCTTCGCCGCTTCGAAATCAAAACAAAAACTGACAGCGATGCTTTCGGTGCTTACCTTCACATGGGCGGACGCATTGGTGTGCTAACAGTTCTTGAAGGAACAACTGACGAAGATGCAGCGAAAGATGTTGCAATGCATATTGCTGCCCTAAACCCTAAATATGTATCTCGTGATGAAGTATCACAGGATGAGGTAGAGCGCGAGCGTCAAGTATTGACTCAGCAAGCTCTTAACGAAGGCAAGCCTGAGAATATCGTTGCTAAGATGGTTGAAGGACGCCTTGGCAAATATTTCGAAGATGTGTGCGTAAACGACCAGGCTTTTGTTAAAAACCCTGATCAAAAGGTAGGCAAATTCGTTGAATCTAAAGGCGGAAAAATCCGTGAGTTCGTTCGCTACGAAGTTGGAGAAGGCATTGAAAAGCGTGAAGACAACTTTGCTGAAGAAGTAATGAACCAAGTTAAGAAGTAATTTTTAAATATTAATTAATTCAGCTATGATTCAGGGAACACTTTGTGTTCCCTGTTTTTCAAGAATGAGATAAAATTAAAAAGCAATGGTGAGTTTTTATACTACATATGGAGGTTCTTATGAGCAGCCCTAAATACAAACGCGTGGTCTTGAAATTAAGTGGAGAAGCTTTAGCAGGAGAGCAAGGTTTCGGAATTAATCCTTCAGTGATTAAATCAATTGCTGCACAAGTTAAGGATCTGGCCGCATTAGATGTTGAGGTTGCTGTCGTTGTCGGCGGCGGAAACATCTGGCGCGGAAAGATCGGAGAAGAAATGGGTATGGACAGGGCAAATGCCGACTATATGGGAATGCTTGCTACTGTCATGAACTCATTGGCGCTGCAGGATAGCCTCGAGAATCTCGGTGTGGAGACTAGAGTTCAAACCTCAATAGAGATGAGGCAGGTCGCTGAGCCGTACATCCGCAGAAGAGCCATCCGCCATCTTGAGAAAAAGCGGGTTGTGATCTTTGCTGCAGGAACCGGAAATCCTTACTTCTCTACTGATACAACTGCAGCATTGCGAGCTGCGGAAATTGAAGCAGAAGTAATTCTTATGGCGAAAAACAATGTGGATGGCGTCTATTCAGCTGACCCTCGCATTGATAAAAATGCTAAAAAATATGATGAGCTTTCCTATCTTGATGTTTTGAAAGAAGGATTGGCTGTCATGGATTCTACAGCTTCATCTTTATGCATGGATAACAACATTCCATTAATTGTGTTCTCAATTATGGAAAAAGGCAATATTAACCGCGCCGTAATGGGTGAAACAATCGGAACAATCGTCAGGGGGAAAAAATAATGCCGAAACAAGTTATTGCAGATGCAAAAGAAAGAATGACCAAAGCAATTTCAGCTTACACAAGGGAGCTTGCGAGCATCCGAGCAGGTAAAGCAAATGCTTCATTGCTTGATCGCATTACTGTTGATTACTATGGTGCGCCGACTCCTGTAAATCAGCTAGCCGGGGTGTCTGCTCCAGAAGCGCGCCTTTTAGTCGTTACTCCTTATGACAAATCCATTCTTGGAGAAATTGAAAAAGCCATCCTTAAATCTGATATCGGCTTAAATCCGTCTAATGACGGCAGTGTTATCAGATTGGCTATTCCTCAGCTTACTGAAGAACGCCGCAGAGAGCTCGTGAAGGTTGTCAAAAAAGAATCGGAAGACGCAAAAGTTGCTATCCGCAATGTTCGCCGCGATGCCAATGATGACCTTAAAAAGCTTGAAAAAAATGGAGATATTACAGAAGATGACCTTCGCGGTTTTTCTGATGACATTCAAAAACTTACTGATGATCACATCAGTAAGATTGACGAATTAACAAAAGAAAAAGAGAAAGAAATTCTTGCAGTTTAATGACTCTATACTGAGAACCCTCTATCAATAGGGGGTTCTTTTACTCTTTGGGAGCTGCATAAACAGATTGTGTATTTGCACGCTGACTTCGCTGAAATATGCATAGAAGCCAGTATTCCTATCCTGAATTTAGTTTCTGGTAACATACTTTTTTAGAGATATATTTTTTTATTTTTGGTATGATATTATCATGCGGAAAGAGGCAATATCATAATTTACCATTAGAATAATCTCTAAAAGATACTATGAATGAATATCAGCTATCAATCATCTGGGATAAAGCCCCTGCTGATTGAAGTTTCACTTATCTTTTATCGGAGGATTAACCTATTTTAAAGGAGCAGACTTATGTTTGATAAAATGAAGTTATGGAAGTCCCAAAACAGTTCTTCCGATCTCCGAGAGAGAGTTGAAAAAATAAAAGAATTGCAAATTCCTGAGCATGTGGCCATCATTATGGATGGAAATGGAAGATGGGCAAAAAAAAGAGCTCTTCCAAGAGTTGCCGGCCATCATGAGGGAATGAAGGTTGTCCGAAAAATCACTAGATTTGCAAGCGATATTGGAGTAAAGACCTTAACTCTATATGCATTCTCTACTGAAAATTGGAAAAGGCCTAAAATGGAAGTGGACTTTCTTATGAAACTGCCTGAGGAATTTCTGGGAACTTTCCTGCCAGAGCTGGTAGAAGAGAATGTGCAAGTAAGAATGATTGGTTATTTTGATCACTTGCCTGCTCATACCAGAAATGCAGTTTCCAAAGCGATGGAAGAGACAAAAAATAACACGGGCCTGGTGTTGAACTTTGCACTTAATTATGGAAGCAGAGCCGAAATACTAGAAGCTGTCAAGCATGTCTTAAATGATTGCAAAAGTGGTATAATGGATGAAAATGAATTGAATGAAGAAAAATTCTCATCCTACCTCATGACGGGCGGACTGCAGGATCCTGATCTGCTGATTCGTACAAGTGGTGAAATCAGATTAAGCAATTTTATGCTTTGGCAGCTTGCTTATACAGAATTCTGGTTTACGGATGTATTGTGGCCGGATTTTAATGAAGAGCAAATGCTCGAAGCAATCGAAGTATTCCAAAGCCGCCAAAGGCGTTTTGGGGGAGTACAATAAAGGTGTTGAAAAATTGAATGAAGCAGCGTATTATCACAGCAATTATATTTGGTGCAGTCCTCCTGCCAGTCATTATATATGGAGGCATGCCAATCATCATCCTGGCATACTTGCTGGCATCAATTGCACTTTATGAATTATTGAAAATGAGGAATTTAAGTTTATTCTCGATTCCAGGCATTATTTCTTTACTATTATTGTGGATTTTCCTTTTGCCTAAAGAATTTCAGTCTATCCTGGATGATTTGAATTATACAAAAATTGAGGTAGCTCTTTTTGGGGTACTTCTTTTCCTAACGTATACTGTTGCAGCAAAAAATAAATTTAATTTTGATGATGTGGCTTTTTCGATTATGTCTACTTTATATGTTGGCATTGGGTTTTACTATTTTATGGAGACCCGCTTCGCAGATCAGGGTCTGACATATCTCTTTTTTGCATTATTTCTTATTTGGGCAACAGATTCAGGTGCCTACTTCATAGGGAAAGCAATGGGGAAGAAAAAGCTTTGGCCTGAAATCAGCCCGAATAAGACTGTGGAAGGGTCAATTGGTGGTGTAGTCTGTGCTCTTGCCGTGGCGGCATTATTTATACTCTTCACAGATATTGATGAGTCCATGCTGGGATTATTAGTGATTACAGCAATCTTGTCAGTGTTCGGGCAAATAGGGGATTTAGTGGAATCAGCATTAAAGCGTCATTATAATGTAAAAGACTCTGGAAATATTCTGCCTGGTCATGGCGGGATTCTGGACCGCTTTGACAGCTTATTATTTGTCCTGCCATTGCTCCACTTTTTTCACTTGCTGTAAGCTGATGGCCAAAGAATAGTGCACATTTGATTAATAGATAACTGTCTAGCTCCAGCGCCTGTCCCCTAGTGGTATTAAACCGATATTAGGGGGTGGGCAAGGCGCTTCCGCTTTTCTTATAGGAGGAGACTATGAAACATATCAGTTTAATGGGTGCAACAGGGTCGATTGGGACACAGACCCTTGATATCATTAAGGAACACCCAGAGGAATTTAAGCTAGCAGCCATGTCTGCAGGCAGAAATATAGACCTTGCCCGGAAAATTATCTCTGACTTCCAGCCAGAACTTGTCTCACTATCAGAAAAAAGTTCTGCAGATATTCTTAAAGCTGAGTTTCCCGGCATAACATTTACATATGGACATGAAGGTTTGATAGAAGTAGCTGTTTATCCAAAATCTGAAATACTGGTTAATGCAGTTTTAGGCAGCGTAGGACTTGATTCCACATTGCAGGCGATTGAGGAAAAGAAGACAATCGCCATCGCAAATAAGGAAACCCTTGTGACTGCCGGCCATCTGGTCATGGAAGCAGCAAAGCGAAACGGTGTGATGCTTCTTCCTGTAGACAGTGAACATTCAGCAATTTTTCAATCTCTGCAGGGGGAAAAAGAGAAAAATATTGAAAGGCTCCTTTTGACAGCTTCTGGAGGAAGCTTCAGAGACCGATCCCGCAAGGAATTAGAAAATGTGACAGTTGAAGAGGCGCTTAATCATCCGAATTGGTCAATGGGAGCTAAAATCACCATCGATTCTGCTACTATGATGAATAAGGGGCTTGAAGTAATTGAAGCACATTGGCTTTTCTCCATGGATTACAGTAAAATTGACGTCCTTCTTCATAAAGAAAGCATTATCCATTCCATGGTAGAATTTCATGACAGCAGTGTAATCGCACAGCTAGGCACCCCGGATATGAGAGTACCTATTCAGTATGCTTTAACTTATCCTGACAGGCTCCCGCTCCGAACAGCAAACCGGCTGAATCTTGCTGAAATTGGCAAGCTCCATTTTGCAGAAATGGACTTTGAACGCTTTCGCTGCCTAAAGTTTGCCTATGAAGCAGGAAAAGCTGGCGGATCAATGCCAGCTGTATTAAATGCAGCAAATGAAGCTGCTGTTGCTGCATTCTTAGATGGAAAGATTACTTTCCTGCAAATAGAAGATTTCATAGAAAGAGCACTGGGCAGCCATGACATTATCTCAAATCCAAGTCTTGATGAGATCCAGGCAACAGATTTGGAGACAAGGAAATATGTTAACTCGCTTCTATAAGCTTGCGTTCAAATGGCAGTAATAAATTCAATACACTCACACAGTACATTTGAACAACCTCTAAAAAAAGGTGGTTAAAACTTGAGTACAGTAATAGCCTTTATTGTTATTTTCGGGGCACTGGTATTTTTCCATGAACTGGGACATTTAATATTTGCAAAAAGAGCAGGAATTCTCTGCCGCGAGTTCGCTATTGGATTTGGCCCTAAAGTGTTTTCCTTTAAAAAAGATGAAACAGTTTATACCATTCGTCTATTGCCAATAGGCGGGTTTGTGCGCATGGCCGGTGAAGATCCCGAGATGGTGGAAATAAAACCTGGCTACCGTATCGGCCTGATTCTTGATGACAACGAGGAAGTAAGCAAAATTATTTTAAACAATAAAGATAAATATCCAGATGCAAGAATAGTTGAAGTTGAAGATGCTGATATTGAGCATGCCCTTGAAATAAAAGGGTATGTTGAGGGTGAAGAGGAAGAGTCAATCCAAATTTTTAAAATCAGCCGTTCAGCTGTGCTGGTTGAGGATGGAACAGAGACGCTCATTGCCCCATATGACCGTCAATTTGCATCAAAGACATTGGGCCAGAGAACAATGGCGATATTCGCAGGCCCTATGATGAATTTTGTTCTTGCCTTTATCGTTTTTGTTCTAATAGCCTTATTGCAGGGGATTCCAACTAATGAACCTGCACTGGGCAAACTCACCCCTGATGGTGCAGCTTATGAAGCTGGGCTTAAGGAAGGCGATTTGGTTCAAAGTGTTGATGGAGCAGAAATTTCAAGCTGGTCAGATGTGGTAGAAATCATTAGACAAAACCCAAGTGAAGAATTGGAGTTTTTGGTGGAAAGAAACGGCCAGGAACATACAATACCGGTTACTCCGAAGGTTCAGGATGTTGAAGGCGAAAAGATTGGAATCATTGGTGTATATAGTCCAATGGAGAAATCACCTTTAAAGGCCATAACCTATGGAGCTAAGGAAACCTATTTCTGGACTAAAGAGATTTTTGTCATGCTAGGCAAGCTTGTCACTGGACAATTTTCAATCGATGCATTATCTGGCCCGGTAGGTATTTATGTTTCAACAGATACGGTAGCCAAGTCAGGCATCTATTACTTAATGAAATGGGCAGGCATCCTAAGCATAAATCTGGGAATTATGAACCTGCTTCCAATTCCGGCTCTTGATGGCGGAAGATTAATGTTCTTTGCTGTTGAAGCTGTAAGAGGGAAGCCGATTGACCGCCATAAAGAGGGGATGGTCCACTTTATTGGATTTGCCCTTTTAATGCTATTAATGCTCGTGGTCACTTGGAATGATATTCAGAGATTTTTCCTGTAAAACTTAGCAGAGCTGCATGAAGAAGAAGGGTCTGGTCTTTAGGAAGCTATTAGCTTTTTCTGAAGACCGGGAGACCCTTCTTTTGTTGAGAAAGCAGATTCAATACATATTTTTAATTGAGGTGCAAATAAATGAAACAGAGCATGACGCTTATTCCTACATTAAAAGAAGTCCCTGCAGATGCCGAAACCAGAAGCCATCAATTATTGCTTAGGGCTGGTTTTATCCGCCAGAATGCAAGCGGAATTTATAGCTATATGCCTTTAGCGAAAAAAGTTCTGCAAAAGGTTGAAGCGATTATCAGAGAAGAAATGGATAATGCAGGGGCTGTCGAGCTTCTGATGCCAGCGCTTCAGCAGGCTGAACTATGGCAGGAATCCGGGCGCTGGTATACATACGGACCTGAACTGATGAGAATGAAGGATCGCCATGAGCGAGAATTCGCTCTGGGTGCCACTCATGAAGAAGTGATTACCAGCCTGGTTCGTGATGCCGTAAAATCATATAAGAAATTACCAATGGCTCTTTATCAGATTCAGACAAAGTTCCGAGATGAGAAGCGACCCCGTTTTGGGCTTCTTCGCGGGCGTGAGTTTATCATGAAGGATGCTTATTCATTTCACTCAAATCAAGAAAGCCTTGATGAAATGTATGATAAACTTTTTACAGCTTATTCTAATGTGTTCAGACGCTGCGGCCTGAATTTCAGAGCTGTCATTGCTGACTCGGGTGCAATGGGCGGTAAAGATACACATGAGTTCATGGTTCTTTCGGAAGTAGGAGAAGATACTATCGCTTACTCAGATGCTTCCGAATACGCTGCCAATATTGAAATGGCCCCAGTCCTTGCGCAATACTCAAAGAGAAATGAGGAACCTCAGGAACTGGAAAAGGCAGCAACAGAAAACCAAAAAACAATTGAAGAAGTTTCAACTTTCCTAAACGTGGCTAAAGAGCAGTGCATAAAGACGCTTCTTTTTAAAGCTGATGAAAAATATGTTCTCGTACTTGTCCGCGGCGACCATGAAGTAAATGACATCAAGCTTAAAAATCTGCTTGAAGCCGCTGCCGTGGAGCTTGCTGATGCCGAAGAAACTAAGAACATTCTCGGCTGTGCTGTTGGTTCACTGGGACCTATTGGGGTGAACGATATTGATATCATTGCAGATCATGCAGTGGAAGCCATTGTGCATGGTGTATGCGGTGCAAATGAAGAAGGAATTCACTATGTCAATGCTAACCCAGAACGTGATTTCAACGTAACCCGATATGCAGATCTTCGTTTCATTAAAGAGGGCGACCCTTCACCAGATGGACAAGGAACGATTCAATTTGCCAAAGGAATTGAAGTTGGACATATTTTTAAGCTGGGCACCCGCTACAGTGAGGCGATGGAAGCGACTTATTTAGATGAAAATGGCAGAACACAGCCAATGATTATGGGCTGCTATGGCATTGGAGTTTCCCGCACTATGGCTGCCGTTGCTGAACAGTTCAACGATGAGAACGGCTTTATCTGGCCGCGCTCACTGGCTCCATTCGACTTGCATCTCATTCCTATTAACATGAAAGACGAAGCTCAGGCTGCGGTTGCTGAGGAATTATATACTATGTTAAAGAGGGATCGCTATGAAGTATTAATGGATGACCGTCAGGAGCGTCCCGGAGTCAAATTTGCAGATTCCGACCTAATCGGTTTGCCAATCCGCATAACTGTGGGCAAAAAAGCTTCAGAAGGCATCGTGGAAGTGAAAGTTAGGAAAACAGGTGAAATGCATGAAATTCACAAAGATCAGCTAGCAGATAAAATCGCTGAAATGATGTCTGCACTATAAGAATATGGGCAGTGTTCCTTTTGATTTAGACGAAAAAACGGGTTCCAAAATGGAATCCGTTTTTTCAATAAATATCTGATTTGATATGTTATAATTAAGTCCGTCTGTCTAATTTCTTAATTGTGATGGAGTTTACTCTGTGTTAAAACGGTGAAACTTATTTTAATACTCAGTTGATTGTAGCGGAGGGCACTTGACTCCTGCGGGAAGCAAGGGAAGTGAGAGACCCCGCAGGCGAAGATGAGGAGGCTCTCATCTCTCCCCGCGGAAAGCAAGTGCCCCGTGCTGAAATCAACGGACAGAATTCTTAAGCAAAAACAACTATAAATAATAGAAGTTAACAAATAAACCATGTTTATTAGATGGGAGAGAGAAAGATGAGCGAACCTTCTAGATTTCAGCTCTTGCTCCAGCAGATGCAGCTAACTGAAGATGCCTTTGTGCAGCACTTTCATGATGCCCAAATCGAAAGGGTCATAGTCGAAAGGCAGTCACGGAAATGGCATTTTTATTTTGCTTTTCCAAAGATTGTACCTTGCAGTGTATATAGCCGCTTCACAGATCAGCTGGAAAAGACATTTTCCCATATTGCAGAAATTTCCTACAGCATATCTGTGAAAAATCAGGATTTTACTGAACAGCTTGTTCTTGAATACTGGCACAACTGCATCAAAGAAATGGATGGGATGGCGCCCCCGCTCATTAAGCTTCTGAATGAACAGGTTCCTTCTGTTCAGGGAAACAAACTTGTCATCAAGGTCCGAAATGAATTGGAAGGATTGTCTATCAAGAAGAAGTATGCCGGCATTATTTCGGATGTTTTTCAAGTTTTTGGCTTTCCGGCCTTAACAGTTGATACTGAGGTATCTTCTGAAGGATCCAATGAAGAATATGAAAAATTCATGGAGGCCAAACGCAAAGAAGACCAGGAGCGCGGTCTCCAGGCAGCAATCGAGATGCAGAAGAAAGAAGCAGAAGCTGAATCAGCAGATCCTTCAGTACCTCAGGGGCCGCTTACAATCGGTCTTACCATTAAAGACGATGCAGATTACCGCAAATTGATTGATATAGTTGATGAAGAGCGCCGAATAGCCGTTGAAGGCTATGTATTTGCTGCTGAAACGAGAGAACTCCGCAGCGGCCGGACACTCTTAACTTTCAAAATTACTGATTATACCAGCTCCATTCTTGTAAAAATGTTCTCGCGGGACAAAGAGGATGCTGCTTTATTTCAGCATGTTCAAAAAGGTATGTGGCTAAAAGTCCGAGGCAGCATACAAAACGATACATTTGTACGTGACCTGGTAATGATCGGGAACGATATCAATGAAATTAAACCTATTCAAAGACAGGATACATCACCTGCTGAAGAAAAAAGGGTTGAACTTCATCTTCATACACCGATGAGCCAAATGGATGCAGTTTCATCTGTCAGTGCACTGGTTTCACAGGCGAAAAAGTGGGGACACAAAGCTATTGCCATTACAGACCATGCTGTTGCTCAATCATTCCCTGAAGCCTATGGTGCCGGGAAAAAGAATGATATAAAGATCTTATACGGAATAGAAGCGAACCTTGTGGATGATGGTGTGCCGATTGCCTATAATGATGCGCATCGCAAGCTTACTGAAGATACCTATGTTGTATTTGACGTTGAGACAACAGGCTTATCAGCTGTATATGATACGATCATTGAGCTTGCCGCGGTTAAAATTCATGATGGTGAAATCATTGATCGGTTTGAATCCTTTGCAAACCCTCATCACTCTTTGTCGGCAACAACGATCAATCTGACAGGAATCACCGATGATCTGGTGGAGAATGCACCAGAAGTGGAAGAGGTTCTGAAGAAGTTCCATGAATGGGCAGGAGATGCTATTTTAGTAGCCCATAATGCTTCTTTCGACATGGGATTCCTAAATGTAGGCTATAAAAAAATGGGTATAGGCAAAGCCCCTAATCCTGTAATAGATACTCTTGAACTCGCACGCTTTTTATATCCGGACATGAAAAATCATCGTCTGAACACGCTTGCCAAAAAGTTCGACGTTGAACTCACCCAGCATCATCGTGCCATATATGACGCGGAAGCTACGGGTTATCTGCTGCTTAAAATGCTTAAGCATGCAGATGGAAAAGGAATCGAATATCATGATCAGTTCAATGATAATATGGGTCAGGGAAATGCCTATCAGCGTGCAAGGCCAGCGCATTGCACCCTGCTTGCACAAACAGAAGAAGGCTTGAAAAATATCTTTAAACTCGTATCTATTTCACATCTTGAATACTTTTACAGAGTGCCCCGCATTCCGAGGTCAGTCCTGCAAAAGCATCGTGCAGGAATTCTGGTTGGATCGGGATGCGACAAGGGCGAAGTTTTTGAAGGCATGATGCAGAAATCTCCAGATGAAGTGGAAGATACAGCGCAATTCTATGATTATCTTGAAGTTCACCCAAAAGCTGTCTATGCACACCTTTTGGAGCTTGAACTTGTAAGAGATGAAAAAGCGCTGGAAGAGATTATCGGCAATATTGTAAAGCTGGGGGATAAACTCGATCTGCCGGTAGTCGCGACCGGCAATGTACACTACCTGAATCCAAATGATAAAATCTATCGAAAAATCCTTGTTAATTCACAGGGAGGCGCAAATCCTCTGAATCGCCATCAGCTCCCGGATGTTCACTTCAGGACTACTAATGAAATGCTTGACGCTTTTTCATTCCTTGGCAAAGACAAAGCGAAGGAAATTGTGGTAGAGAATACGAACAGAATAGCGGATATGATTGAAGAAATTAAGCCGATTAAAGATGATTTGTATACGCCGAAAATTGAAGGCGCAGATGAAGAAATGCGCAGCATGAGTTACGGCATGGCAAGGAAAATCTATGGTGATCCGCTGCCTGAGATCGTTGAAGCCCGACTTGAAAAAGAACTTAAGAGTATTATCGGGCATGGGTTTGCGGTTATCTATCTGATCTCTCATAAGCTTGTAAAAAGATCACTGGATGATGGCTATCTTGTTGGTTCCCGTGGATCAGTCGGCTCCTCTTTTGTTGCGACGATGACCGAAATAACTGAGGTAAATCCGCTGCCTCCTCATTACGTTTGCCCGGAATGCAAGACATCCGAGTTTTTCAATGACGGTTCAGTCGGCTCCGGTTTTGACCTGCCTGATAAAGACTGTCCGAACTGCGGAGCAAAATATAAGAAAGATGGACATGATATCCCGTTCGAAACGTTCCTTGGTTTCAAGGGAGATAAGGTTCCCGATATTGACTTGAACTTTTCGGGGGAATACCAGCCGAGGGCCCATAACTATACAAAGGTGCTATTCGGGGAGGAATATGTATACCGTGCAGGAACAATCGGTACTGTGGCAGACAAAACAGCTTATGGTTACGTCAAAGCATACCAGCAGGATAATAATCTTCAAATCAGAGGTGCCGAAATTGACAGGCTTGCTTCCGGCTGCACAGGGGTAAAGCGGACAACCGGACAGCACCCTGGCGGTATTATTGTTGTGCCGGATTACATGGATATTTATGATTTTTCGCCTATTCAGTTCCCAGCTGACGACCGGACATCTGAATGGAAAACGACTCATTTTGACTTCCATTCAATTCACGATAATCTATTAAAACTCGATATACTGGGGCACGATGACCCAACCGTCATAAGGATGCTTCAGGATCTTAGCGGTGTTGATCCAAAAACGATTCCGACAGATGACCCTGAAGTAATGAAAATTTTTAGCGGGCCGGAATCGCTTGGTGTGACAGAAGAGCAAATCATGTGTAAAACTGGAACACTTGGCATACCGGAATTTGGTACCCGCTTTGTCCGCCAGATGCTTGAAGATACAAAGCCGACCACTTTCTCAGAACTTGTCCAGATTTCGGGTCTTTCTCATGGTACGGATGTTTGGCTCGGAAATGCCCAGGAATTAATCCATAATAAGATTTGTAACTTAAGTGAAGTAATCGGTTGCCGCGATGATATTATGGTTTATTTAATCTATCAGGGGCTTGAGCCTGCTTTTGCTTTTAAAATTATGGAATCGGTTCGTAAGGGTAAAGGCCTGAGCGATGAAATGGAAGCTGAAATGAGAAAGAATGAAGTGCCGGAATGGTATATTGATTCCTGTAAAAAGATTAAATACATGTTCCCTAAAGCTCATGCGGCTGCCTACGTATTAATGGCAGTCCGGATTGCATATTTTAAAGTGCACCATCCGCTTCTTTACTATGCAGCATACTTCACTGTCCGTGCAGAGGACTTTGACGTTGATGCCATGGTTAAAGGGTCCCATGCGATACGTGCGCTCATCGAGGAAATAAATGCAAAGGGACTTGATGCTTCTACGAAAGAAAAAAATCTATTAACCGTAATGGAGCTGGCTTTGGAAATGAACGAAAGGGGCTTTAATTTCCAAAAGGTGGACTTATACCGCTCTAGCGCAAATGAGTTTATCATTGATGGAAATTCTTTGATCCCGCCGTTTAATTCCATTCCTGGATTGGGTACAAACGCAGCTTTTAATATTGTTAAAGCAAGAGAAGAAGGAGAATTCCTATCCAAAGAAGATTTGCAGCAGCGCGGAAAAGTGTCCAAGACAATTATCGAGTATCTGGATAACCACGGCTGCCTGGAATCCCTTCCGGAACAAAATCAGCTTTCCCTATTCTAAAAAAGAGGGCAGCCAAATGTTCCAATCCCTTCTGCTGACAGCTATTCCATTTGCATAAAAAAATTGGTTATGGTATAGTTTTATTGGAAATACTAAGAATAACTCTCGCAAAAGGAAGAGTGGGGCAACCCACTCTTTCGTGTTGTGTACGGTTTTTTCCTGAAGATTGTTTTCGTAAGTTTTGTTGCTTTTTGTATATTAATTGCTGAGTTGATTGTAGCGGAAGAGCGAAAACTCATGCGGGACAGGTGAGATCCGGCAGGCGTGAAGCGCCTGGGCTGCTCACCGCCCGCCCCGAGGTTCGATGAGCAGCCTGAAGCGGAAATCAGCGGACAATATAGATAGATGAAAAACAACAATATATCCGAAAAGTCTTCCTGTATATCAAAATAAAACTTTTGTAAAACAAGAGCTAAGAATCCAGTAAAAAGGAGGGAAATGAATGAGCAAAGTGACTGAAACGGTGGAACAACTGGTCACCCCTATTGTGGATGAACTTAATTTAGAATTAGTCGACATTGAATATGTAAAAGAAGGGAAAGACTGGTTCCTTCGCGTATTTATTGATAAAGAAACTGGTGTTGATATCGAGGAATGCGGAACTGTCAGTGAAAGGCTAAGTGAAAAGCTTGATGCTGAAGATCCGATTCCTTACAACTATTTCTTGGAAGTTTCATCGCCGGGAGCTGAACGCCCTCTAAAGAAAGACAGTGATTTTGTTAAGGCAGTCGGCAAGAATGTTTTCATAAAAACATACGAGCCGATTGATGGAGAAAAGACGTTCGAAGGTGTGTTAACCCAATTTGATGGGGAGACCGTTACGGTTGAAGTGACGATTAAAACAAGGAAGAAAAGGATCGAAATTCCTTATGAGAAGGTAGCGAATGCCCGTTTAGCCGTTGTTTTCTAATGACTGCTGATTGCGGGCTTGCTTATTAAGAAAAGCGGAAGCGCCTTGCCCACCCTCGACAAGCACAAGTCGGGCCTACCGGAAAGGCGTCCTTTGCCTTTTGGGGGAGGACCGGGTTGTGGCCACTTAGGGGGTAGGCGCTGGAGCTAGACAGTTATTGACGTTTAAAAACCAATACTTACTTGTCTTATTAATATAAGCAATTGCTACTCAGAGTTGATCATTTTATAAGAGAATTAAAGGGGGATATAAATCTCATGAGCAGTGAACTTTTGGATGCTCTGACATTGCTTGAGAAAGAAAAAGGCATTTCTCGCGATGTGATTATCGAAGCAATTGAAGCTGCATTGGTGTCAGCCTACCGCAGAAACTTTAACCAGGCACAGAATGTGCGCATTGATTTAAACCTAGGAAACGGAACGATGAGAGTCTTTGCACGCAAAGAGGTAGTGGATGAAGTATTTGATCCGCGTCTTGAGATCTCAGTTGAAGATGCTCAAAAGATCAACCCGAACTACCAGGTGGAAGACGTCGTCGAAATGGAAGTAACTCCTAAGGACTTTGGGCGAATTGCTGCCCAAACGGCCAAACAGGTTGTTACACAGCGTGTCCGTGAAGCGGAGAGAGGCATCATTTATTCTGAATTTATCGACCGTGAAGAAGATATCATGACGGGAATTGTTCAGCGTACAGATCCTAAGTTCATCTATGTGAGCCTTGGAAAGATTGAAGCGATCCTTCCGGCGAACGAACAAATGCCAAATGAGCGTTATCAGCCCCATGACCGCATTAAAGTCTTTATTACAAAAGTAGAAAAGACGACAAAAGGACCACAAATCTTTGTTAGCAGAACGCATCCTGGCCTGCTGAAAAGATTATTTGAAATTGAAGTTCCAGAAATTTATGATGGAACTGTTGAAATCAAATCTGTTGCGCGTGAAGCAGGAGACCGTTCTAAGATCTCCGTACATTCAGACAATGAAGAAGTAGATCCGGTAGGTTCGTGTGTAGGCCCTAAGGGGACACGTGTACAGGCGGTAGTAAATGAGCTTAAGGGCGAAAAAATTGATATTGTAAAGTGGTCTTCAGATCCGGTAGTTTTCGTTGCCAATGCACTTAGTCCTTCAAAGGTGCTTGACGTAATTGTAAATGAAGATGACAAAGCAACAACAGTTGTAGTCCCGGATTATCAGCTATCGCTGGCAATCGGAAAGCGCGGTCAGAATGCAAGACTTGCAGCCAAGCTTACAGGCTGGAAAATTGACATCAAATCAGAAACAGATGCCCGTGAAGCCGGAATCTTTCCGCGGGATGAAACACTGCTGAACTTTGATAATGATGGTTATGAAAACGAAGACTACGAAAATGCGGCAGACTTCGATCTTCAGGATGATCTTTTAGAGGGAAAAGAATAGGGAAGAGGTGAATGATCGTGAACAATCGTAAAAAAGTTCCTTTGCGAAAATGTGTCGCTACCGGTGAAATGAGGCCGAAAAAAGAACTCGTTCGCATCGTTCGCTCCAAAGAAGGGGAAGTATCTGTAGACCCGACCGGAAAAAAATCAGGGCGCGGGGCTTATCTTTCCAAAGAAAAGGAAGCAGTTTTATTAGCAAAGAAAAAGAATATCTTAGCCAATCATTTAGAAGTTTCCATAGGTGATGCTATCTATGAAGAACTCTTGGAGTTAATAGAGAAGGAGAAACGGCAATCCAAATGAACTCAAATCAATGGATGTCATTGCTTGGCTTAGCCAATCGGGCACGGAAAATTACTTCGGGAGAAGAGCTTGCTGTTAAAGATATCAGAAATGGCAAAGCAAAGCTTGTTTTGCTGTCTGCAGATGCATCCGCAAATACGGCAAAGAAAGTTACAGATAAATGTAAATCATTCGGGGTTCCTTATAAGCTGATTCAAAACCGGGAAATGCTTGGTAAGGCTATAGGGAAAGAAGCCCGCGTTGTTGTGGCAGTGTTAGATGCCGGATTTGCAAAAAAGCTGTTAACGTTGCTCGATTAATACTAGCGGGGGTGAAAGTATGAGTAAAATGCGTGTATATGAATATGCGAAAAAACATAACATTTCAAGCAAGGATGTTATTACAAAATTAAAAGACATGAATATTGAGGTTTCCAATCATATGACTACAATTGAGCCGGCTGCAGTCCAGAAACTTGACGGCATCTTTATCAAGAATGACAGCCAGTCTCAAAAACAGAGCAAACCTCAAAATCAGCAAAAACCGCAAGGAAATCAAAAACCAGCTTCAAATAATAGTGCTGCGAATTCAACAGCTGTTAAAGGCAAGCCCCAGAATAAATCAGGTGAAAGCAGAAACCAGGGGCAGGGCAGCCAATCCGGCAATAACCGGGGCAATAACAACAATAACAACAATAGAAACAATAATAACAACAATAGAAACAATAACAACAACCGAAACAATAACCGAAACAACAATAAGAATAAAAACAACAAAGGCAAACAGCAGCAGCAGACTCATGTGGCCCCAGCTCCTAAAAAGGTGAAGGAGCTTCCTTCAAAAATAACTTTCAGCGAATCACTGACTGTAGCGGAACTGGCAAAGAAGCTGCACCGCGAACCTTCTGAAATCATTAAAAAGCTATTCATGCTGGGTGTTATGGCAACCATTAACCAGGAACTTGATAAAGATGCCATTGAGCTGATTGCAGGTGAATACGGTGTGGAAGTAGAAGAAGAGATACTGGTTGATACAACTGATCTTGAAGTATACTTCTCAGAAGATGAAAATGCCGAACTAGTGGAACGTCCATCTGTTGTAACCATCATGGGACACGTTGACCATGGTAAAACAACATTGCTTGACTCCATCCGCAACACAAAAGTAACAGCAGGAGAAGCAGGCGGAATCACTCAGCATATCGGGGCATATCAAGTTGAAGAAAACGGCAAGAAGATTACTTTCCTGGATACTCCTGGACACGCTGCGTTCACGACTATGCGTGCCCGCGGTGCGAAAATTACCGATATTACAATTCTCGTTGTTGCAGCAGATGACGGTGTAATGCCGCAAACGGTTGAAGCAATCAACCATGCAAAAGCAGCAGAAGTACCAATCATTGTGGCTGTTAACAAAATGGATAAGGAAGCAGCAAATCCTGACCGTGTTATGCAGGAATTGACTGAACATGGCCTAGTTCCAGAGGCATGGGGCGGAGACACAATCTTTGTTCCAATCTCAGCTATTAAAGGCGATGGAATTGATGAACTGCTTGAAATGATTCTTCTTGTAGGTGAAGTGGAAGAATACAAAGCAAATCCTGACCGCAATGCCGTTGGTACAGTTATCGAAGCACAGCTTGACAAAGGACGCGGTTCAGTTGCGACCCTTCTTGTGCAAAATGGTACATTGAAGGTAGGAGATCCAATCGTTGTCGGTAACTCATTTGGCCGTGTCCGTGCAATGGTTAATGATCTTGGCCGCCGGGTGAAAACTGCCGGACCTTCAACACCTGTTGAAATTACAGGTCTTAACGATGTACCTCAAGCTGGTGATCGCTTTGCTGTTCTTGATGATGAAAAGACAGCCCGCCAGATTGGTGAAGCTCGTGCCCAGCAGGCCTTGCAGGCTCAAAGAAACGAAAAAACACGCGTAAGTCTTGATAACTTGTTTGAACATATGAAACAAGGGGAAATGAAAGACTTAAACATCGTTGTAAAAGCGGATGTTCAAGGTTCAGCGGAAGCATTAACAGCTGCTCTTCATAAAATTGATGTAGAAGGTGTTAATGTTCGTATCCTGCATACAGGTGTCGGTGCCATTAACGAGTCTGACATCACTTTAGCTGCGGCTTTCAATGCTATTGTGATCGGATTCAATGTTCGACCTGACAATAATGCGAAACGGGCGGCAGATGCAGAAAATGTAGACATCCGCTTGCACCGCATTATCTACAAAGTAATCGAGGAAATTGAATTGGCCATGCAGGGTATGCTTGATCCTGAGTTCGAAGAAAAAATCATCGGCCAGGCTGAAGTACGCCAGACATTCAAAGTTTCAAAAATCGGTACCATTGCCGGTTCGTATGTCACAGACGGAAAAATCACTCGTGACAGCGGTGTCCGCTTAATCCGCGATGGAGTTGTTATTTTTGAAGGGGAAGTTGATGCTCTCAAGCGATTCAAAGATGACGCTAAAGAAGTAGCCCAAGGCTATGAATGCGGTATTACCATCAAAAACTTCAATGACGTTAAAGAAGGCGACGTTATCGAAGCATATATTATGGAAGAAGTGGAACGTTAATGATAATTGGGCTTGCAGCCTGTGAATGTATCATTTATGACACACATTCTTTGAAAGAAAAACGGGCTGTTTTGCAGCGGATTCTAACCCGGCTGAAGCAAAGATACAATGTATCTGTATCTGAGGTGGACTATCAGGACCTATGGCAACGGACAAAAATTGCCATTGTGGCCGTTTCGTCCACCCAGGTTTCAACGGAACACGAGCTGCAAAATGCGCTGAAGATGATTGATTCGTTCCCGGAAATAGAACGGACAATTACAGATTTAGAGTGGCTTTAAGAAGAGGTGAAATAGAATGAGCCTTAGAGCAAATCGAGTTGGAGAACAAATGAAAAAAGAACTGGGCGAAATCATCGGCAGGAAAATAAAGGACCCGCGGGTTGGATTTGTAACAGTCACCGATGTTCAAGTTACTGGGGATCTCCAGCAGGCAACCGTATTTATCTCAGTTCTGGGTGATGAGGAACAGAGGGAAAATACTCTTCGCGGCCTGGCTAAAGCAAAAGGCTTTATCCGATCTGAAATTGGCCAGCGAATCCGTCTGAGAAAAACGCCGGAAATTCTTTTCGAATTTGATGAATCAATCGACTACGGTAACCGTATAGAATCATTGCTCCATCAAATTCAGGACGAAGGCCGTTCCAAAGATGAGGATCGCTCCAAAGAAGAAGAATAATGGAATGGATAGACATTTTGTCTATCCATTTTTTTCTAATCACAGAGACAAGGTGGTACATAATATGGAAGGAATTTTGCCGCTTTTTAAACCTAAAGGAATGACATCCCATGATTGTGTCTTTAAACTGCGGAAGATTTTGCGGATGAAAAAAATCGGCCACACTGGCACACTCGATCCAGACGTAACTGGAGTACTCCCAATCTGCCTCGGGAGGGCAACAAAGGTGGCTGAATACATAACAGATGCAGGAAAGTCGTATGAGGGAGAAGTCACAATAGGCTATTCTACGACAACAGAAGATGCATCAGGAGAAGTCGTGGAAAGAAAAGATGTTACAGCACCTATTGCCAGAAATCAGATAATGGAAGTACTTCAAAGTCTGACCGGGGAAATTACTCAGACACCTCCCATGTTTTCAGCAGTAAAAGTGAATGGGAAACGCCTCTATGAATATGCAAGACAGGGAATAGAAGTGGAACGGCCGTCCAGAAAAGTTACTATTTATTCTATCGAACTGCTCGATGACAGAAAAATGTTTGAGGGTGAGAATATTACCTTCCGTTTCCGTGTAGCCTGCAGCAAAGGAACATATATACGTACGCTCGCTGTCATGATTGGAAGTGAACTGGGATACCCTGCCCATATGTCTGAGCTGGTTAGAATCCAGTCTGCCTCATTGACACTCGATGATTGCCTGACTTTTGAAGAAATAGAAGAAAGAGTGGAGAAGGGGACAATGGTCGAGGTTCTTCGTCCTATGGAAGCCGCGCTCTCTCATTTGCCGAAATTTCAAATAAGTGATAAAGTAGCAGAGAAAGTAAAAAATGGGGCTGTATTAACTATCCCTGATCATTTGCATAACACTGAAGGGCCAATTGCTGTGGAAACAGATGCAGGCCTCGTGCTGGCTATCTATGAGCATCATCCACGCAAACCTGGCATGATGAAGCCAGTAAAGGTGTTAAGAAATGATCAATAAGCACTCGTTAGAAAGCTGTGCATTTTTATAGGTCCAGGCTCTGTAGAAAAAGGTGAATCAATAATATGGAAGTTATTCATATAAATCATCCCCATCGAATGGATAGAACTGAATTTCCTGAAATGGCAATAGCACTTGGATACTTTGATGGTGTTCATCTGGGTCACCAGAAAGTCATCCGTGAAGCAAAATCAATAGCTGAACATAAAGGCTTAAAAAGTGCCGTTATGACATTTGACCCGCATCCATCGGTTATTTTGGGGAAAAGCGTTCAGCATGTGGAGTATATTACGCCTCTTGAGGATAAAATTGCTATCATGGCTGATCTGGGCACAGATTATTTGTTTATCATCAATTTTACAAGAGAGTTTGCAAATCTTCTGCCGCAGGAGTTTGTTGATCAATACCTGATTGGTCTTAATGCAAAGCATGTTGTAGCAGGCTTTGATTATTCCTATGGGCGGATGGGGCGCGGTACAATGGAAACTCTATTGTTTCATTCAAGGGATCAATTTGATTATTCGGTCGTTGCAAAGCTTGCAAAAGATGACGAAAAAATCAGCTCTACGCTAATAAGGAAATACATCCGGGAAGGGAAAACAGCTGAGCTTCCCGACCTTTTAGGAAGATATTATAAAACATCAGGAACCGTTATCCATGGCGATAAGAGAGGCCGTACAATCGGCTTTCCTACTGCGAACGTGGATGTTTCGGATGACTGCATCATTCCTCCGCCAGGTGTATATGCTGTGAGATTCTTAGTAGATGGCAACTGGTATGAAGGTGTATGCAATGTTGGCTACAAACCTACCTTCAATAAGGAAAAAGGGGACAGGCCATCGGTTGAAGTCCATATTTTTGATTTCTCTTCAGATATTTATGGCAGAAAAGTTACGGTTGAATGGCATAAACATCTTAGAAGCGAAAGGAAATTTGCTGGCGTTCAGGAATTAATCGCCCAAATTGCGAAGGATAAACAGCAGACTGAGCAATATTTTGAGAAAAACAGGGTTTAGCCTTGCTTTTTGTCATAAAAAGTTGTATTCTAAGTAACGTACCAAATGAACCTTTGCTTGGCAAGTCGAGTCACCGACGCTTGCTCAGTAACAGGGGATTGAAAATTTAGGAGGTGAACCGGATGGCAATCACTAAAGAACGTAAAAATGAGCTAATCAATGAGTTCAAAACTCATGAAAGCGACACTGGATCTCCAGAAGTTCAAATCGCTGTCCTTACTGAAGAAATCAACAATTTGAACGACCATTTACGTACTCACAAGAAAGACCACCATTCACGTCGCGGTCTTTTGAAAATGGTTGGTAAGCGCCGTAACCTATTAACTTACCTTCGCAACAAAGACGTTGCTCGTTACCGTGAGTTAATCAATAAGCTTGGCTTACGTCGATAATCAACAGAAGCGGGATTTTTTCCCGCTTTTTTATTAGCTTTAAAAACTTGAATTTTGTTCCTAATCATGTACATACATAAGTTATTCTTATTTTAGCAAACGGGAAAATTGTGCATACTATAAGATGCCTAATTTTATTATGATTAAAGAGCATTTCATGCTTTTATATAAAAATGGACTGCTGGCAAAGCAGAGCATATCAGTCTATGCTGCTGTCATGGCAGGATTATCTGCAGATAATGCAGGATAAATTACAATTGAACGGACCAGGCAGAAGAGACGCCTGTCCTTAAGTGAAAGCAGAGAGGGGTACAAATATGGGACAAGATAAACATGTCTACAGCCTTGAGTGGGCTGGGCGCAAATTGACCGTTGAGATTGGCCAGCTTGCAAAACAGGCTAACGGTGCGGTTTTAGTGCGCTATGGCGATACTGTAGTATTAAGTACTGCTACAGCATCAAAAGAACCGAAAAATCTGGATTTCTTTCCACTGACAGTTAACTATGAAGAACGTTTATATGCTGTTGGTAAGATTCCGGGCGGGTTTATTAAGAGAGAGGGCCGTCCAAGTGAAAAAGCGATTTTGGCCAGCCGCTTGATTGACAGGCCAATCCGTCCATTATTCGCTGACGGTTTCAGAAATGATGTACAGGTTGTAAGCATGGTGATGAGTGTGGATCAAAACTGCTCATCAGAAATGGCTGCAATGTTTGGCTCATCATTAGCCCTTTCTGTGTCGGATATTCCATTCGGCGGGCCGATTGCAGGGGTCAGCGTAGGGCGGATCGATGGAGAATTTATCATTAATCCATCTGTGGATCAGGCCGAGAAGAGCGATATCAGCCTGGTTGTAGCCGGAACAAAAGATGCGATTAACATGGTAGAAGCTGGTGCAGATGAAGTGCCTGAAGAAACAATGCTTGAGGCGATTATGTTTGGCCATGAGGAAATCAAACGCCTTATTGCTTTCCAGGAAGAAATTGCGTCTGAAATCGGCAAAGAGAAAATGGAAGTTGTTTTATACCAGGTTGATCAGGACCTTGAAGCTGAAGTTCGCGGCATTTGTGAGAATGATATGATTCAAGCTATCCAGGTGCAGGAGAAGCATGCCCGAGAAGCTGCCATTAAAGCAGTTAAACAAGAAATTACAGCTAAATATGAAGGTGAAGAAGCAGACGAAGACAAGCTGAAGCAAATCAGGCAGATTCTTGATAAAATTGTTAAAGCTGAAGTACGGCGTCTCATCACAGAAGATAAAGTTCGCCCGGATGGACGCGGATTGGATGTTATCCGCCCGCTATCATCAGAGGTAGGCCTTCTGCCGCGCACACATGGTTCCGGTTTATTTACACGCGGACAAACTCAGGCTCTGAGCATATGTACATTAGGAGCTCTTGGAGATGTACAGATTCTTGATGGACTGGGCATTGAAGAAGAAAAGAGATTCATGCACCACTACAATTTCCCTAACTTCAGTGTAGGTGAAACTGGGCCAATCAGAGGGCCAGGTCGCCGCGAAATCGGTCATGGTGCACTTGGAGAACGCGCTCTGGAGCCGATCATTCCATCTGAAAAGGATTTCCCTTATACAATCCGTCTAGTATCTGAAGTATTGGAATCTAATGGTTCAACATCACAGGCAAGTATTTGTGCAAGTACATTGGCCATGATGGATGCCGGGGTGCCTATTAAAGCGCCAGTTGCCGGTATAGCAATGGGACTTATTAAATCAGGCGAACATTATTCAATCCTGACAGACATTCAGGGTATGGAAGACCACCTGGGTGACATGGACTTCAAAGTGGCGGGTACTTCTAAGGGTGTTACTGCCCTGCAAATGGATATTAAAATTGAAGGCTTGTCTCGTGAGATTCTTGAGGAAGCTTTGCAGCAGGCGAAAAAAGGCCGCATGCAGATTCTTGATTCCATGCTGAGCACTATTGGGCAGCCAAGAAAAGAGCTGTCTGAATATGCTCCTAAGATTCTAATGATGTCAATTAACCCTGATAAAATCCGTGATGTTATTGGGCCAAGCGGAAAGCAGATCAATAAGATCATTGAAGAAACAGGCGTTAAGATAGATATCGAACAAGATGGAACAGTATTCATCTCATCTGTAAATGAAGAGATGAATCAAAAAGCGAAGAAGATTATTGAAGATATCGTCCGTGAAGTGGAAGTTGGACAAATGTATCTTGGCAAGGTGAAACGAATTGAAAAATTCGGTGCATTTGTTGAAATCTTCTCCGGTAAAGATGGTTTGGTTCACATTTCTGAACTTGCTGAAGAGCGTGTAGGAAAAGTGGAAGATGTTGTATCCATCGGTGACGAACTTCTAGTAAAAGTTACTGAAATCGATAAGCAAGGCCGCGTAAACCTTTCCCGCAAAGCCGTATTGCGTGAACAGCGTGAGCAAAAGGAAAAAGCACAGCAATAATACTAACCTCTAATTAGAAGAGAAGCATTTTGCTGGGCTGAATTTCCTAGAAGCCAGGGGAAACCCTGGCTTTTTACATATACGTATATCCATGGGGGCATTTGCCCTATACCTTTGTAATATGCTTCCGTTCTACCTTGTCCCTTTGAATCATACTATGAATTGAAGGAGGCATGAAGAATGAGAAAGTTTATCCATATCGCCATCATGTTTGTTATGGCACTTGCTTTTATCAATAATCCTTTTACTGATCAGTATGTATCTGGCCTCAAACAGGAGACGGGAGCGGTACCTGTTTCCAAGTCTAAGGATTTACTTTATGAAGAAATTACAGCAAAAAAAGATGAATACAGCATTCCTGCACAGGATGCAAAAATAGACCGTGTTTGGAAAGCCATTCCAGGGCTTAACGGAATTGAAGTAGATGTTGAGGCATCTTATAAAAAGATGAAATCAGAGAAGAAGTTCAATGAAGATAAGCTTGTATTTAAACAAATTGAACCGAAGGTGAAGTTAAAGGATCTCCCTCCGTCACCTGTATATAAAGGCCATCCCGAAAAACCGATGGTTAGTTTCATTATCAATGTGGCATGGGGAAATGAATATTTGTCCGGTATGCTTGCAACTTTAAAGGAACATAATGTTTCAGCAAGTTTTTTTCTTGAAGGAAGATGGGTAAAGAATAATCCGGAACTTGCCAGAATGATTATGGATGCAGGACATGAAGTGGGCAACCACTCTTATACTCATCCGGATATGAAAGTAATCTCTTCTGCTAAAACAAGGGAAGAAATCCAAAAGACAAATGATGTGATTGAAGCCACGATGGATGAAAAGCTGAGCAAGCCCATTACATGGTTTGCTCCACCAAGCGGCAGCTATAGAGATGAAACAGTGAAGATTGCTGCTGAGAAGGACCTAGGCACTGTTATGTGGACTGTTGATACAGTGGATTGGAAAAAGCCATCCCCGGATGTGCTGATAAATAGGGTGTTATCAAAGGTCCATAACGGAGCACTGATTCTGATGCATCCTACTGACTCCACCGAAAAATCACTCGATAGACTTATAACGGGGCTTAAACAAAAGAACCTTCAGATTGGAACAGTATCCGAATTGTTAAGTGAGAAGAGAATCCAGAATCGGGAAAATAATAATCAGGATTTTGGAAAAAATAACAATAATAATATAAACTAATGGACGTATGTCTTTGGGTTTCAGAACAGGAGGAATTTACTTGATCAAGAAATATACATGCCAAAACGGAGTAAGAGTCGTACTAGAAAACATTCCAACCGTCCGTTCTGTTGCGATCGGAGTATGGATCGGAACAGGTTCACGAAACGAGATTCCCGAAAATAATGGAATCTCTCATTTCCTCGAGCACATGTTTTTTAAGGGAACGAAAACAAGATCAGCCCGGGAAATTGCCGAGAGCTTTGATAGCATTGGCGGCCAGGTGAACGCATTCACCTCAAAAGAATATACATGTTATTACGCAAAAGTACTCGATACCCATTCTAACTTTGCTCTTGAAGTGCTTTCTGATATGTTTTTTAACTCCACGTTTGTGGATGAGGAACTGAACAAAGAGAAGAATGTTGTTTACGAAGAAATCAAAATGTATGAAGACACGCCTGATGATATCGTACATGATCTTTTGAGTAAGGCAATCTATGAGAACCACTCTCTTGGCTATCCGATCCTTGGAACAGAGGGAACACTAGCCACGTTCAATGGTGAAACATTAAAGCAGTATATGCATGAAACCTACACACCTGAAAATGTTGTGATTTCCATTGCCGGAAATATCGATGAGTCTTTCATCAAAGAAGCAGAAAAATATTTTGGATCCTATGAAGGCGGAAAAAGAGAACGCTCAGAGCAGAAGCCTGAATTTCATTCAAACCATCTTGCCCGTAAAAAGGATACAGAGCAGGCACATCTTTGCTTGGGGTTCGAGGGGCTGCAGGTAGGGCATGAAGATATGTACAATCTGATTGTTTTAAATAATATTTTGGGTGGAAGCATGAGCAGCCGCTTATTCCAGGATGTCAGGGAACAAAAAGGATTGGCATATTCTGTTTTCTCTTATCATTCTGCCTTCCAGGATAGCGGTATAGTGACGCTATATGGCGGAACAGGCGCTAAACAGCTGGACGTACTGTTTGATACCATTCAGGAAACCCTAGCCACTCTTAAAAAAGAAGGCATTACAGATAAAGAGCTGAATAACAGCAAAGAACAGCTAAAAGGAAGCTTGATGCTTAGCCTTGAAAGCACAAACAGCAGAATGAGCCGTAATGGCAAAAACGAACTGCTGCTGGGTCGCCATCGTTCTATGGATGAAATTGTAGAAGAAATCGATGCAGTTTCCATGCAAGGCGTGAACGACATGGCGAATGCCATTTTCACAGACAATTATTCTGTTGCTTTAATCAGCCCGGAGGGAGAACTTCCGAAAAACCTTTAATAAGTTTGTTGTGTCCCGTTGCTAAACCGGAAATTAACATGAGAGAAACAGCCTGTATATTGCAGGCTGTTTTCTTTTGTCCTGGACTTCTAAAACTTCTCCCAGAACGATAAAAATATAGAGAAAGAGAAAAGAGGAGGGCAGAGGATGAGATTAAGTGAGCTGAGCGGAAAGGAAATCGTAGATGTGAAGCGTGCGGAACGGCTGGGGGTGCTTGGGCAGACAGATCTTGAAATAAATGAAAAAAATGGACAGATCCAGGCATTGCTCATTCCGTCATTAAAGTGGTTCGGCTTCAAGCGCCAAGGAGACGAAATTCGAGTTTCATGGCAGCATATAAGAAAGATAGGCAATGACATGATCATTATTGATATTCCGGAAAATGATGATCAGCAGGAATAATCTTGAATGAAGGGCCTCTTAGGTCCTTTTTGTTTTATGAAAATCTCATCTCCTTAATGTCTAAAAATTTCTTTCCGCGCTGACCCATTTTCTTTTAAGTGGAAAACTCACCTATTGCCCCGTTCATACATAAGATGTTGAAGTAGTTCAATACAAGAATTCCCTTATGGTTATTAGATGAAATTGCCGGCCAAAAAAACGCCACATTTCGTTTAAGATAAATCTGCTTGTGCAATTGCTGTCTCGTGCCGCAGCTGTTGTATAGTGGCGTTGCCGGTGCGAGGATATTTTTTTACAGGAGTCATGCGGTCATTGGCTTCAAAAATAAATGCTTTCTTAAAAAGAAAGAAAAAAGAAGGTGAGTGTTGCATGCTGACAGGAACCCAAATTGCAGTCATCGGCGGTGATGCAAGGCAGCTCGAAATCATCCGGAAACTGACTGAGCTTGATGCAAAGCTCTCATTAATCGGATTTGAGCAGCTGGATCATGCGTTCTCTGGTGCGGTAAAAGAAAAAATAGATGAAGTGGATTTTTCCCATATAGACGCGATTATCCTGCCTGTTCCCGGCACGGGCCTGGAGGGGCAGATTGAGACAATTTTCTCCAATGAAAAGGTAACTCTTGAAGAGGAAATTCTCTCGCAGACTCCAGCACACTGTACAGTTTATTCCGGCATAACCAACTCGTATTTAACAGGAGTTACTAAGTCGGCAGACCGCCGTCTTGTTCAATTATTTGAACGGGATGATGTAGCCATTTATAATTCAATTCCAACAGTAGAAGGAACCATCATGATGGCGATCCAGCATACTGATTTCACCATTCATGGATCTAATATAGCCGTAATCGGCCTTGGCAGAGTCGGAATGAGTGTGGCAAGAACCTTTCATGCACTGGGTGCAAATGTAAAAGTGGGCGCGAGAAAAAGTGAACACATAGCCCGGATAACGGAAATGGGTCTTACCCCATTCAACCTGAAAGAGATTGAGGATGCTGTAAAAGATGTTGATATATGCATAAATACTGCTCCCCATTTAGTTGTAACAGCGTCCGTCATTTCGAAAATGCCTACACATACGCTTATCATTGACCTGGCTTCAAAGCCCGGAGGAACCGATTTCCGCTATGCGGAAAAACGGGGAGTGAAAGCGCTGCTCGCACCAGGTCTGCCTGGAATCGTTGCTCCGAAAACAGCCGGGCAGATACTGGCGAATGTTCTTTCTCAATTGATTATGGAAGATTTGCAAAAGAGAAAGGGGAATACAATATGAGTTTGAAAGGAAAAAGAATCGGCTTTGGTTTAACAGGATCACATTGCACCTACGATGCAGTGTTTCCGGAAATTGAAAGGCTCGTTCTTGCAGGGGCTGAAGTGCTTCCGGTCGTAACCTTTACGGTAAAGAGCACTGAGACTAGATTCGGGAAAGGGGAAGACTGGGTTCAAAGAATTGAAGATCTCACTGGCAATAAAGTGATCGATTCAATTGTGAAAGCGGAACCGCTGGGACCTAAGATACCTCTCGATTGTATGGTGATTGCCCCGTTAACTGGAAATACCATGAGCAAATTTGCCAATGCTATGACTGATTCGCCCGTCTTAATGGCAGCAAAGGCAACTTTAAGAAACGGCAAACCAGTTGTGCTCGGAATATCCACAAATGATGCATTGGGTTTAAATGGGATAAACTTAATGAGACTAATGGCTACGAAAAATATTTATTTTATTCCATATGGCCAGGATGATCCTGTGAAGAAGCCAAATTCAATGGTGGCAAGAATGACAGCATTATCTGACACAGTGATTCATGCCATGGAAGGCAAGCAGCTGCAGCCTGTTTTGGTGGAAAGATATAAAGACGAAAATTAACCCCCTTTTTTTTCTAGCAAAAATTTTAGTCCTTTAGTGAACGAATATGTTAGAATAAAGGTTATTAAGATAACCAACCTCCAAGCTATGTTTAAAATTATATTAACCTCTTGGAGTAATGATAATATGCTGATAATATAAATGGAAGCCTGCCATCTTCAAAATCAGGCAGGAAAACGGCTGCCAATTGAATTTGGCTGCCGTTCTATTGAATTTTGGGCATATTGTTTTTTCACTAAAAAACTAATTTTGCTAGAAAAATATAATGGTACTGGAAGGGGAAAAGAACTTTGGAACAGAAAAAAGGATTTCATGTCGCGGTAGTTGGAGCAACTGGTGCAGTTGGCCAGCAAATAATTCAAACACTTGAAAATAGAGATTTTCCAATCTCTGAATTAACACTTTTATCATCAGCCCGTTCTGCAGGCTCGAAGGTAACGTTCAATGGCCAGGAGTATACGGTTCAGGAAGCAAATCCAGAGAGCTTTAAAGATGTGGATATTGCATTATTCAGTGCCGGCGGAAGCGTATCTCAGGAACTTGCTCCTCATGCGGTTGAACATGGTGCCATTGTGGTAGACAACACAAGTGCATTCCGTATGGATCCAAATGTGCCTCTTGTCGTACCTGAAGTCAATGAAGACGACCTTCATTCACATAATGGCATTATCGCCAATCCAAACTGTTCTACGATTCAAATGGTTGTTGCACTAAAGCCGGTTAAAGAAAAATACGGT
Organism: Cytobacillus sp. BC1816; assembly: GCF_051353635.1. Taxonomy (NCBI): domain Bacteria; kingdom Bacillati; phylum Bacillota; class Bacilli; order Caryophanales; family Bacillaceae; genus Cytobacillus; species Cytobacillus sp. BC1816. Next base: position 1,901,866 of record NZ_CP195611.1, read on the forward strand.
TTGAAAAAAGTGATTGTTTCTACTTACCAGGCTGTTTCAGGTTCAGGAGCAGCTGCAGTTCAAGAGCTGAATGAACAGACAAAAGCCATTATAAATAATGAAGAATATGAGCCTGCAATCCTTCCTGTTAAGAGCGATAAAAAACACTATCAGATTGCTTTCAATGCGATTCCGCAAATTGATAAGTTTCAGGATAATGGCTACACTTTTGAAGAAATGAAAATGATCAATGAGACAAAGAAAATCATGCACATGCCAGAGCTGCAAGTGGCTGCTACATGCGTGCGCCTCCCAGTGGCAACCGGGCACTCAGAGTCCCTTTATTTTGAAGTAGATACAGACAGCGTTAATGCAAATGAAATAAAGAGCCTTCTTGAAAATGCACCAGGTGTTGTCCTGCAGGATGATCCGGATAATCAGATTTACCCAATGCCTGCTGATTGTGTCGGTAAAAATGATGTGTTTGTCGGCCGTATCCGCAAAGATTTGGATGAGGATAAAGGCTTCCATATGTGGGTGGTTTCTGATAATCTTCTTAAAGGGGCTGCATGGAATTCTGTGCAGATCGCAGAAAGCTTAATTAAACTAGGCATAGTGAAATAGTTAACGTATTCTCTTCATGTTGAGAGGTTAGAGGTGTTTTAATGAATATCATCGTTCAAAAATATGGAGGCACATCAGTTCGCGATGAAAATAGCCGCGAACATGCGCTTAAACACATAAAAAAAGCGCTGGCTGACGGATATAAGGTTGTTGTCGTTGTTTCAGCGATGGGCCGAAAAGGCGATCCTTATGCAACAGATACACTGCTTTCGCTTGTAGAAGGCAATAACAGCAAGATCAGCAAACGCGAAACGGATCTGCTTTTATCCTGCGGTGAAGTCATTTCAAGTGTCGTTTTTTCAAACATGCTGAATGAACAGGGAATCACAGCAGCAGCTCTGACAGGAGCACAGGCAGGATTTAGAACAAATAATGATCATACAAATGCAAAAATTATCGATATGAAATGCGACAGACTATTGAAAGAGCTTGAGAATCAAGATGTCATCGTCGTCGCAGGTTTTCAGGGTTCTTCTAAAACCGGTGATGTCACTACGATCGGAAGGGGCGGCAGTGATACCTCCGCAGCAGCTCTTGGCGCAGCACTAAATGCCGAGTGGATTGATATCTTTACTGATGTGGAAGGCATCATGACTGCTGATCCGCGCATAGCTGAAAATGCACGCCCATTATCAGTTGTCACTTATACGGAAGTCTGTAATATGGCGTATCAGGGTGCTAAGGTGATTCACCCTCGTGCTGTCGAAATTGCCATGCAGGCTAAGATTCCGATCAGAATCCGTTCAACATACTCCGATAGTCTCGGAACACTTGTCACAACTTTGAATAAGAACAGACGCGGAACAGATATTAAAGAGCGCTCGGTAACAGGAATAGCCCACGTATCCAATGTGACTCAAATAAAGGTTCTTGCGAAGAAAGATCAATATGATCTTCAGTCTGAGGTCTTTAAAGCGATGGCAAACCAGGGGATCAGCGTTGACTTTATCAATATATATCCAAATGGCGTCAACTACACGGTTACGGAAGAAATGACTGATAAAGCGATTAGTATTCTAAAGGGCCTGGGTCACGATCCGCTGGTTGAAAGAGAGTGTGCAAAGGTTTCGGTTGTCGGTGCAGGAATGCAGGGTGTTCCTGGCGTGGCTTCACGAATCGTGACGGCATTGTCCGAGCAGGGAATTCGCATCTTGCAATCTGCAGACAGCCATACAACAATATGGGTTCTGGTGAAGCAGGCAGATTTGATAAAGTCTGTTAATGCATTGCACGATGCTTTTCGCCTGGAAGAAGATTTAGCGGAATATGAGAGAACAGACATTTAATCTTAGAAAAATATCATGTTTAAAAAGGGGAAGAAAACCCTTCAGCGGTTAACGACGGATTTGCATCCTATTCGGCAAATCCGCCCGTATCTTCCCGGTCTTTTAAACATCTGCAAGGAGTGTAAACATGATTCTATTTGGCCGAGTATCAACAGCTATGGTAACGCCATTCGATCATAAGGGACATATTGATTTCCCTAAAACAACACAGCTTATCAATCATCTTATTGAAAATGGTACAGATTCATTGGTTATTGCAGGGACTACCGGCGAGTCGCCAACATTGACAAAAGAGGAAAAGCTGGCATTATTTAAACACGCAGTGAAAGTGGCTGACAAACGTGTGCCTGTGATTGCCGGCACTGGAAGCAATAATACGTACGAATCAATTGAATTAACGAAAAAAGCAGAGCAAATTGGTGTAGATGCCATCATGATCGTTGCACCTTATTACAATAAGCCAAATCAGGAAGGGCTTTATCAGCATTTCAAGGCAATTGCAGAAAACACGAGCCTCCCAGTAATGGTTTATAATATTCCGGGACGCTCTTCAGTCAATATTCTCCCTGAAACAATTATCCGCCTTTCGGAAATTCCAAACATTGCGGCAGCTAAAGAAGCAAGCGGAGATCTGAATGCAATGGCAAAAATCATTGCCAATACGGATGATGACTTTATGCTTTATAGCGGTGATGACGGGCTTACTCTTCCATGCATGGCAATTGGGGGAACTGGAATCGTGTCTGTTGCTTCCCATGTAATTGGCAATGAAATGCAGGAAATGATCACAGCTTACCTGAATGGTGAAAATGAAAAGGCTGCAAAAATCCATCAAAAAATTCTTCCGGTCATGGAAGGCCTTTTTGCTGCTCCGAGCCCAGTGCCTGTAAAAACTGCACTGCAGCTTAGAGGGCTTGATGTCGGATCCGTCCGTCTTCCTATGGTTCCGTTAACAGAACAGGAACGCAGCGCAGTTGCTGCCCTATTTAAATAATTCGAGCTTGCCAACCAGTGTTTTCTGGTTGGTTTTTATTTTTGTTAATTCATCATGGAGCTTGCATGAAGCCCAAAATGAAAAGTCTTGAGTTTAAACGGTCACCATAGAGCTCGCATGGAGCCCAAAATCAAGAGCCTTGAGTGGAAATGGTCGGCATGGAGCTTCAAAGCAGCCTAAACCAGGGCTATCTTCTTCAATGAAACTCTGTAAGCTTATGAGAAGCCAAAAGTATCTTGCCCGCCCCATTAAGCCCTATGTATAAATTTGGTTGTCATGGTTTTATGACTTCAAGTATAATATGAATAACTGATCTTGATCGGCTGAACATGCATGGGAGGATACGTAAATTGAAAAAGAGACAGAATGAAAGCATCAAGCTAGCAGCACTCGGAGGAGTCGGAGAACTTGGGAAGAATATGTATTTGGCAGAAGTGGATGAGGACATATATGTACTCGATGCCGGATTAATGTTCCCTGAAAATGAAATGCTCGGAATTGACATCGTGATACCGGATATTACATATTTAGTTCAAAATAAGGAAAGAGTGAAAGGGATTTTTCTGACACACGGGCATGAGGATCACATTGGCGGTCTGTCTTATGTGCTGACAAAGGTCAATGTTCCAGTTTATGGAACAAAGCTGACTCTGGCGCTGGCCAAAGCCAAAATGAAGGAACAGGAATACAGAGGCAAAGCAAAGTTTATTGAAATTAATTCAGATGCCAAGGTTGAATTTGATTCGGCAGATGTTACTTTTTTCAGGACAGGCCATAGCATACCGGATAGTGTCGGTGTTGCTATCCATACTTCCGAAGGTGCGATTGTGTATACAGGAGATTTCAAATTCGATCAGGCAGCGACTGCCTTATACAAACCTGAAATCGGCAAAATGGCGCGCTTAGGGGAAGAGGGGGTTCTTTGCCTGCTTTCTGACAGTACAGAAGCAGAAAAGCCTGGATACACCAACTCAGAATCGAAAGTGGCCAGAGAGATGACAGCTGCATTCTATGCTGCTAAGGGGAGAGTCATAGCAGCTTCCTTTGCGTCTGACCTAATCCGTATACAGCATATTTTTGATGCGGCCATGGAAACGGGCAGGAAAGTGGCAGTGGTCGGGAAAAGTCTGCAAAAGGTCTTTGATATTGCCATGCAGCTTGGTTATTTGCAGGTAGGAGAAGATGTGATTATACCTGTCGCTGAAATCGGCAAATACAATGATGACCAAATCGTTGTTCTTACCACAGGTACTCAGGGGGAGCCGATTGAAGCGCTTCAAAAAATGGCGAAGCAGTCTCATAGACAGGTGAATATTAAGAAGGGTGATACCGTTTTACTGGCCGCCTCTCCATTAAGAGGAACAGAGGTATTAATTTTTAAAACAATTGATATGCTGTTTAGAGCGGGTGCTGAAGTCATCCCTGGGAAAGGAACTTTTAATACATCCAGCCATGGCAGCCAGGAAGAACTTAAATTTATGATTAATCTGATGAGCCCGAAATTCTTCATTCCGGTTCATGGGGAATACCGTATGCTGAAAGCGCATGCTAAAATTGCCAGGGACTGCGGATTATCAAGCGGACAAATTTTCATCCCTGATAAAGGCGATGTAGCAGAAATTAAGGATGGTGCAATCGTTCCCGGAGGAAAAATCCCTTCAGGAAATGTGCTGATTGATGGAATCGGTGTCGGCGACGTTGGAAATATCGTATTAAGGGACCGAAGACTGCTTTCGCAGGATGGAATCTTATTAGTGGTGGTCACTCTTAATAAAAAGGAAAAGAAAATATCCGCTGGCCCTGAAATCATTACAAGAGGTTTTGTATATGTCAGGGAATCAGAAAAGCTTCTTGAGGAAGCTGTAAAAATAGTAAGGGAAGCGGTAGAGCAAAACCTTGCCAGAGAAGCCTTTGACTGGTCCGGCATTAAGCAGGATATGCGTGACAGCCTGAATCAGTACCTGTATGAAAAAACAAAACGCAGACCAATGATCCTTCCTATTCTGATGGAGGGATAACAAATAAAACACAGCCCGGCATTTAATGCCTGGCTGTGTTTTTTGCCTTCTCTCTTCAGCAATAATGCGCATGAAATAGAATCCCGCGTTCATACTAACAATATATTGCTTGAAGGGAGAAATAAGGATGGAAAATGATATGAAAAATAACCGCAATGAGGGCGGGGAAGGCCAGGAACAGCCGAAAGAGGATAAACCATCTGCCCTTATGGAGAAGATTCAGCAGCTTGGACAGACGAATGTGCCGCAGCTGTCTCAGGATTCAAAAATTCATTGCCTGACCATTGTTGGGCAAGTAGAAGGACATCTTCAGCTTCCGCCACAAAATAAAACAACAAAATATGAACACTTAATTCCTCAAATTGTAGCGATTGAGCAAAACCCAAAAATAGAAGGTCTTTTGGTTATTTTGAATACAGTAGGCGGTGATGTGGAGGCTGGACTGGCAATATCAGAAATGCTGGCATCTTTATCAAAGCCGACCGTCTCCATTGTCCTTGGAGGAGGCCATTCCATTGGTGTGCCTATCGCTGTGTCATCCGATTATTCATTTATTGCAGAGACTGCTACGATGACAATCCACCCTATCAGACTGACTGGCCTGGTAATCGGTGTGCCGCAAACATTTGAGTATATGGATAAAATGCAGGATCGGGTTATTAATTTTGTAACAAAGCATTCAAATATTTCCGAACAGAAATTTAAAGATCTGATGTTTGATAAAGGCAACCTAACCAGGGATATTGGAACAAACGTGGTTGGCAGGGATGCTGTTGAATATGGCCTGATTGATGAAGTAGGAGGGGTAGGGCCTGCGCTGGCAAAGCTGAATGAACTGATTGGTATGAATAAACCTAAAGAAGAAGTGATTGTTCAATGATCCTTTATACAATGATGCCTCAAGAGCTTATTTACCAAAATGAGCAGGATGATTTTGGCAAACAGAAAATTGTGTCTCATGAAGGAATCCCCCTCTTAGTCGAAATGAGTGCAGGACAGGAATGCCGAATCTTAAGAATCATGAGCAGCGACCCCATCCATTATATGGATGAAAGATATACTCCCGGGTCTATGATCACTTTGACGCAGTTAAGCTGAGAAATACATTCAAAAAACAACTTAAATAAGAATCGATATGATATAATAAAATTAACTTTAGAAGCAGCCAAAAAATGGCTGCTTCTTCTTTCATAGCAGACATGGTGTATTACATAATGGATTTTTGATGATGCTGTTAATAAGAATAATGATAAGGTGATAAAATGGCCAAAAGAAAGAAAAGAAAATCTAAAAAGAACGAAACACTGAAACGGACAATGAAATTTGAACTTATTGCACTGATTATACTGGCACTTGCTGTAATATCAATTGCTAAGCTAGGAGCGGTCGGCAAAACAACAGTGCTTTTTTTCCGTTTCTTTATGGGCGAATGGTACATGCTCAGCCTGATAGGATTAGTCATATTTTCAGGTTACCTGATGTGGAAGAGATCTCTTCCCTATCTATTCCACACTAAATTAATAGGTATTTATCTCATTATCAGCTCCCTGCTGCTGTTAAGCCATGTCACATTATTTCAGCTTCTCTCAAATGGTGGGAAGTTTGATGATCCAAGTGTGATAGCCAATACGTGGGAACTATTCCGGATGGAAGTCCGGGGAGAAACAAGCACAACCGATTTAGGCGGAGGAATGCTAGGGGCTATTTTTTTCGCACTGTTTTATTATCTTTTTGATGAAGCTGGTTCAAAGATTGTGGCCTTTTTATTAATTATTATCGGTTTCGTTCTCATTACAGGAAAAACGTTTGGAGATGCAGCCGGAAAAATGATGGCCGCACTGCTGAATTTCTGTAAAAAACAATGGGTTGCTTTTATAGATGATATGAAAGAATGGAAACAAAAAAGCAGAGAAAGACGTGAAGAAAGGCAGTCAAGAAGAGAAGAAGAACAGCAGGCTATTCAGCACGAAGAAGAACCTGAGACTGTTATTACCATCAATAATACTGCTGAACCGGTATCTGAACCGTCACCAGAACCGATTATTTCAAGCTTTGCCGAAAGAGCTTATCAGGAAGATCCTCAGGAAGCGGCTTCTAATCAGGAAGCAGCTGAGAGTGAACCGGAGGATGAGAATGCACCGCCAATTACGTTTACTGAAGTGGAAAACAAAGACTATGAGCTGCCGCCAATCAGACTATTGAAATTGCCAAGGCAAACGGATCAAAGCGGTGAGTATGAGCTTATCCATGCGAATGCTGCTAAGCTCGAAAGAACATTTCAGAGCTTTGGGGTTAAAGCGAGAGTGACACAGGTTCATTTAGGACCCGCTGTTACAAAATATGAGGTGCATCCCGATGTTGGGGTGAAGGTAAGCAAAATCGTTAGTCTGAATGATGATTTGGCATTGGCACTGGCAGCCAAGGATATCAGGATAGAAGCACCAATTCCAGGTAAATCCGCCATTGGCATAGAAGTTCCGAACTCTGAAGTGGCCATGGTTTCTCTTAGGGAAGTTATTGAATCCAAGCAAAATGACAAACCGGACTCGAAGCTTCTAATCGGGCTTGGCCGTGATATTACTGGAGAGGCTGTCCTGGCAGAACTCAATAAAATGCCCCATCTTCTTGTTGCCGGTGCAACAGGGAGCGGAAAGAGTGTGTGTATCAACGGAATCATTACCAGCATTTTGATGAGGGCAAAGCCGCATGAAGTAAAATTAATGATGATCGACCCTAAAATGGTGGAATTGAATGTATATAACGGGGTGCCGCATTTGCTGGCGCCGGTTGTGACAAATCCGAAGAAAGCTGCTCAGGCGCTGCAAAAAGTCGTCAGTGAGATGGAAAGGCGCTATGAGCTTTTCTCCCATACTGGAACAAGAAATATCGAAGGCTACAATGAGTATGTAAAAAGGCATAATGCCGAAGAGGAAGCACAGCAGCCCCTTCTTCCGTACATTGTGGTCATAGTGGACGAGCTTGCAGATTTAATGATGGTAGCGTCCTCAGATGTCGAAGATGCCATCACGCGCCTTGCTCAAATGGCAAGGGCAGCAGGCATCCATTTAATTATCGCAACGCAGCGTCCGTCAGTTGACGTTATCACAGGTGTAATCAAAGCAAATATACCATCAAGGATTGCATTTGCGGTTTCATCCATGACGGATTCCAGAACCATTTTGGATATGGGCGGTGCGGAAAAACTTCTGGGAAGAGGAGATATGCTTTTCCTGCCTGTAGGTGCTTCCAAGCCAGTCCGTGTACAGGGTGCCTTCCTTTCTGATGAAGAAGTAGAAGAGATAGTGGATTTTGTCATCGGTCAGCAGAAGGCACAATATCAGGAAGAAATGATTCCGGAGGATATTCCTGAAGCAGCAGGAGAAGTGGATGATGATCTTTATGAAGAAGCTGTTGAATTGATTCTGGAAATGCAGACTGCTTCTGTTTCCATGCTTCAAAGGAGATTCAGGATCGGCTATACCAGGGCTGCAAGGCTGATTGATGAAATGGAAGCAAGGGGCATTGTCGGTCCATATGAAGGCAGCAAGCCAAGAGCTGTGCTGCAGGGCAAGCCTTCGGAAGAAGCCAGCTCCTAAATTTTATAAGAATGACACATTAAAAAATGGCCAGTCTTCGGACGGCCATTTTTTAATGTATTTGAAAGATATATGCCAAAAAAATGCCGGCAATAAAAAAAGGTATGGGAATATGCCATACTACTAAAAACGCTTACATAAAATAAAGAGGTATGGTACTTTCAACTCATCGCAAAATAGGATTTTTTGTCAGGTGCATTTTCAGCCGAAATCTCTAATGTAATCGTTTTCAAAGTAGTATTATACCAGAAAAAAGAAATTGGTACAGAAGGATTCACAAACATTTTGTTCTTTTCACCTTTTTTCGACAAATTAATAAATTTCTATTTCTTTATTGGGTAAAAAGTGTTATAGTATTTTCGATTAGTAGGAATGATTGAACATCAGAGGTCTGATGTCTTGAGAACTGAAGTTGGAGGAACCCTGCATGTCTATTAAGTCAGATAACCGGCATTTATATTTGCAAGTCATCGATCGATTAAAACAAGACATTGAAGATGGAGTTTATAAAGAAAAAGAAAAACTTCCGTCTGAATTTGATCTTGCCAAACAGCTTGGTGTTAGCAGAGCTACACTGAGGGAGGCATTGCGCATTCTTGAAGAAGAAAACGTAATTATCCGCCGTCATGGTGTAGGCACCTTTGTCAATGCAAAGCCGCTTTTCACATCAGGCATCGAACAGCTTAATAGTGTCACAAATATGATTTTGCAGGCAGGGATGAAGCCGGGAACCGTTTTCTTAAGTTCTGTAACTATGGGACCGACTGAAGATGATATCCGCAGATTCTCATGTTCGTTAGACCAGGAGATTGCCGTGATTGAGCGGGTGAGAACTGCAAATGGTGAACCGGTCGTGTATTGTGTGGATAAAGTTCCTGAGAATATTCTACCGGATACATTTTCCCACGAACAAGAGTCGATCCTCAACATGCTTGAAGAAGAGGCAAACCGGAAAATTACCTATGCTGTTGCCCAAATCGAGCCTATTGGCTATCACGAGAAAATTTCACCTATTCTGGAATGTGACCCGGAAACTGCATTGCTGGTATTGAAGCAGATGCATTTCGATGAAGCGGATACACCGATTCTCTATTCGGTCAATTATTTCAGAGCTGATAAGTTCAGTTTCCATGTCCTCAGAAAGAGAATCTAGCTTTTGGGGGATATACGAAAACACAATCATTCATTCCGCTAATGCAAAAACAATTTCTTAGGGGGTACCAACCTTGAAAAAGCGTAAATTCGGATTGGCGCTATCTTTAGTTCTTGCTGCTGGAACGATTCTGGGTGCTTGCGGCAAAAGTGAAGAAAAAGGCGGAGAAACAGCTGGCGGAGACGAAAAAGAAAAAGCATTCTCTGTAGCGATGGTAACAGATGTCGGTGGTGTAGATGATAAATCATTTAACCAATCTGCCTGGGAAGGTTTACAGGCATTTGGTGAAGAAAATGGACTTGAAAAAGGAAAAGGCGGATTTGACTATCTTCAGTCACAATCAGATGCTGACTATTCTACAAACCTTAATACATTAGCTCGTCAAGATTTTGATCTTGTTTTCGGTATCGGATTCCTAATGGAAGGTGCAATCAATGAGATTGCTCAGCAGCAAAAGGATGCTCATTTCGGAATCGTTGACGCGGTTGTTGATCAGCCAAACGTAGCAAGCATCATGTTCAAAGAGCAGGAAGCTGCATTCCTTGCAGGTGTTGCTGCAGCGAAAGCAACTAAAGAAAACAAAATTGGTTTCATCGGCGGAATGGAGATTCCGGTTATCGAGCGTTTCGAGTCTGGATTCCTTGCTGGTGTTCAAGCGGTAAACCCTGATATTAAAGTAGAAGTTCAATATGCTGGAGCATTTGATAAAGCTGAATTAGGTCAGACAATTGCTTCTAAAATGTACTCTTCTGGAGTCGACGTAATCTTCCACGCTGCTGGCGGAACAGGTAACGGTCTTTTCAAGGAAGCTCGTGACCTTAAAAAGAAAGACCCGGAAAGAGAACTTTGGGCAATTGGTGTTGACTCAGACCAGACAGCTGAAGGTGTAGTTGAAATCGATGGCAAAGAGCACAATGTAATCCTTACATCTGCACTTAAGCGTGTAGACAATGCTGTTAAGGACCTTTCTACAAAGGCAAAAGACGGCAGCTTCCCTGGCGGAGAAACGACTACTTACGGATTGGCTGAAGACGGTGTAGGCCTTGCTCCTATCAATCCGGAAGTATCTGCTAAAGCAGAAATCGAAGGTGCAGTTAAAGAATGGCAGGAAAAGATCAAGAATGGTGACGTGACTGTTCCATCTACAAAAGATGAACTGGCTTCTTTCTCAGCTGAATAATTAACTTACAAGGAATAAGCAGGTTGCACTGCGGCCTCTTATTCCTTTTTTAAAATTAAAAGTTTAATTGAAGGACAGAAAGAATTCTGTATTTCACTTAGATTTTTAATGCAATAATTAAATTTTTCTATTCATTAAGATGAGCTTGGCAATTTGGCCAGGTTTTTCTAAGAATTGCCAAGGTCTGACCTCTTACTACTAATTTTTTCCTTATATTTTGAGCAAGGAGTGAAACAAATGGATTATGTTATTGAAATGCTCAACATCCGCAAGGAGTTTCCTGGAATCGTAGCAAATGATAATATCACGCTTCAGCTGAAACCAGGTGAAATTCATGCGCTGCTTGGCGAAAACGGTGCGGGCAAATCAACATTAATGAACGTCCTTTTTGGCTTATATCAGCCTGAAAAGGGTGATATAAAAGTTAAAGGAAAACCGGTGCGCATCACCGATCCAAATATAGCAAATGACTTGGGCATCGGGATGGTTCACCAGCACTTCATGCTAGTAGACCGTTTCACCGTCACTGAAAATATTATTCTAGGAAAAGAAACGACTAAAGGCGGAAAAATAGATATTAAAAAGGCTGAGAAGGAAGTCAGAGAAATTTCCGAGCGATATGGACTTGCTGTAGACCCTCAGGCGAAAATTTCAGATATTTCTGTAGGAATGCAGCAGAGGGTAGAGATTTTAAAGACCCTGTATCGGGGAGCAGAAATCCTTATTTTTGATGAGCCTACAGCAGTTCTTACTCCACAGGAAATTAAAGAGCTCATTCAGATTATGAAAACCTTAATTCAGGAAGGCAAATCTATTATTTTAATCACCCACAAGCTGAAGGAAATAATGGAAGTTTGTGATCGAGTAACGGTAATCCGCAAAGGGGTCGGAATCGGTACGGTTAATGTCAGCGAGACGAATCCTAATGAACTTGCCAGTTTAATGGTGGGAAGGGAAGTTACTTTTAAAACGGATAAAACAGAATCGAAGCCGCAGGAACAAGTGCTTGAAATTCAGGATCTAAATGTAAAAGATTCCCGGGGGCTTGGTGTGGTTAATAACCTTAACCTTAATGTACGGGCCGGAGAAATTCTCGGTATTGCCGGTGTAGACGGAAATGGACAGTCTGAGTTAATAGAAGCTATCACAGGTTTGAGGAAGTCTGAAAGCGGTTCAATTAAATTGAATGGCAAAGAAATTATTAATATGCCACCGCGAAAAGTAACGGAGAAGGGCGTTGGGCATATCCCTCAGGACCGTCATAAGCATGGACTTGTACTCGATTTTCCGATTGGAGAGAATATGGTTCTGCAAACCTATTACAAAGCTCCATTCTCTAAAAAAGGTGTTCTGAACTTTAAAGAAATCTACAGCAAAGCAACAAAGCTGATTAAAGAATTCGACGTTAGAACCCCAAGTGAATATACACTTGCAAGGGCACTTTCTGGAGGTAACCAGCAGAAAGCCATTATCGGACGTGAAATTGACCGAAATCCAGATCTCCTGATCGCTGCTCAGCCGACACGCGGATTGGATGTTGGAGCGATTGAATACATTCACAAGCGTCTGATTGAACAGCGTGACCAGGGGAAAGCTGTGCTGCTTATTTCATTCGAATTGGATGAAATCATGAATGTCAGCGACCGTATTGCTGTTATTTATGAAGGTGAAATTGTAGCAGTAGTTGACCCGAAACAAACAACTGAACAAGAATTAGGTTTATTGATGGCCGGTTCTAAACGGAAGGAAGCGGGTGGCGAAAACCATGTCTAATCGCATGAAGAATATTGTCGTGCCTCTAGTTGCCGTTCTGCTTGGCGTATTAGTAGGTACAATCATAATGATAGCAACAGGGTATAATGCCGGATCTGCATTTATTGCCCTCTGGAACGGTGCTTTTGGAGAAATCTACTACACTGGTGAAGTTGTCAGGCAGGTCACTCCTTATATTCTTGCAGGTTTGGCAGTTGCATTTGCTTTCCGTACAGGCTTATTTAACATCGGTGTTGAAGGACAGCTGATCGTCGGATGGCTTGCTGCTGTTTGGGTAGGGGTTGCATTTGAACTTCCAAAGTTCATCCATCTGCCGCTGGCTGTTCTTGCAGCAGCAGCAGCGGGTGCACTATGGGCATTTATTCCAGGATTGCTGAAAGCCAAGTTTAAAGTCCATGAAGTAATTGTCACGATCATGATGAACTATGTGGCATTGCATGTAACGAACTATATAATCCGTACTGTCCTTTCAGAAAAAAGTGACCGTACTGAGATGATTGCAGACTCTGCATCACTGCGTTCCCCATTTCTTGAGGGATTAACTGACTATTCTCGTCTGCACTGGGGAATTTTAATTGCTTTAGCTTGTGTATTTTTAATGTGGTTCCTATTAGAAAAAACATCAAAGGGATACGAATTGCGCTCCGTAGGCTTTAACCAGCATGCATCTGAATATGCAGGCATGAGCGTCAGCAGAAACATTATTCTTTCAATGGTGATCTCAGGAGCATTTGCTGGTCTTGCGGGTGCGATGGAAGCTTTGGGTACATTCGGATACGCAGCCATCAAGGGCGGTTTTACCGGAGTAGGGTTTGATGGTATCGCAGTTGCACTTCTAGGCGGTAACGGTCCAATCGGGATTATCTTTGCAGCATTGCTATTCGGAAGCTTGAAGGTCGGCGCCTTAAATATGCCGCTTGAAGCTGGAGTTCCAAATGAACTGGTGGATATTATCATTGCTCTTATTGTGTTCTTTGTTGCAGCAAGCTATATGATTCGCATCTTTATTGACCGTATCAGCAAAAAGGGGGTGAAGTAAGTGGGCTTAATGGAGATCCTATTAATTATTATTCCATCAACTTTGCTTTGGGCAGCCCCGCTTATTTTCACTGGATTGGGCGGAAACTTTTCAGAAAGCTCCGGTGTTGTAAATATTGGTTTAGAAGGCTTGATGGTAATTGGAGCATTCACTGCCATTGTCTTTAACCTTACTTTCGTAGACGTATTTGGCAGCATGACGCCATGGGTAGCATTACTGGCAGCTATGGTTGTAGGAGCACTTTTATCCATCCTGCATGCTGTTGCTTCTATTACGTTTAGAGCAGACCAGGTAGTCTCAGGCGTCGCCATTAATCTTCTGGCAATTGGAGCTGCACTGTTCCTGGTTAAATTCATTTATGGAAAGGGCCAGACCGATATTATTCAAAAAGGGTTCAGCAAGGTGGATATACCATTTTTGAGCGATATACCTGTATTAGGAAAACTGTTTTTCTCAAACACATACTATACTTCATTTGTAGCGATTGCCGTTGCATTTCTTGCCTGGTTTGTGATGTTTAAAACTCCATTCGGGCTAAGGCTGAGGGCGGTTGGTGAACACCCAATGGCTGCAGATACAATGGGTATTAATGTTACCCGAATGAGATACATTGGGGTATTAATCTCCGGTGCCCTGGCAGGAATTGGCGGCGGTGTGTATGCACAATCTATTTCTTCAGATTTCGGCCATGCAACGATCAGCGGCCAGGGCTTTATGGCATTAGCAGCATTGATCTTTGGTAAATGGCATCCGCTTGGTGTTATGGGGGCGGCTTTATTCTTTGGATTTGCGCAAAGCTTGAGTATCATCGGCTCGAGCCTTCCATTCCTTGAGAATATTCCAAATGTATATCTTCTCATTGCACCATATGTTTTAACGATTCTGGCATTGACTGGTTTCATTGGACGCGCCGATGCTCCAAAAGCATCTGGTACTCCATATGTAAAAGGAAAGCGCTAATCAGCAAAGCCCCATTTCATATAGAAATGGGGCTTTTTATAGTTTTCAGCGCAAATCTTATCCTATTTAAGTTTGTTAATTAGAAAAAGAGCTTAGATCTTTGATTTTGCGTTTTTCCTTATATCTGGATGATTATGAAACAGAAAAGATTTTTTTCTGTTTAAACTGGATTTTACTGGAATCGGCAGCTTTATTGTTTTATTTGCCATCATTTTCCGACAATAGTGAATCCTTTCCGATTCTATTTTCATTCGGGGATCTATATATGACAGCCGCACCAATTGCCCTTCATAAGATGAATAGCAGCCCCAAAGGTTTTTCGATAATTACAAATGCAGGAATCGATTTTGATTACATTGCTTTTTTGGGCTCATCATTTCATCCGGCGGTATATTTAGCCCTTTGATGCCGATTGGCGATTAATGATGAATATGGACATTCGGCAGGAGACGATTTATTAAAAGAGCTAGGAGAAATTTTCAGTGAAGCGGTTAATATCTTCGGCGGTCAAGCATTCTGCTATGGAGGGGAAGAATTCGCCTTCTTGATGCTGGAATCGGAAGAAACGAGCCGGAGGCCTTCTTTCAGACCATTTTGTAAAGCTTAATGAAAATAAGCTTACATCTGAAAGTCTCCCCATCAGCATGAGTTTTGGCGTATTGCTGGCGACCTGCAAGGTGAATAAGAGTCTTGAAATTGCTGATCAGTATCTGTTTCAGGCGAAGAATACCGGAAAAAAGTAAATGCGGAATAGTGATGAAAAATCATGATGCTAAACTTAAGTCAGTTTCTGTTAGCTAACCCCTAAAAGGGGTTTTTGTTTTGTTCAATAACCTTCCAAGACAGCCAATAACTTGAATTAAAGAAATAGGGCAAGGTATAGTAAGAATATGATTTAATACAAAGGATATTATAGAAGATAGCAGCAAAGTGTTTACATATAGGTGATATTCCCTATTCTTAATACTGACCGTACTTTGGAATCATCAATCTACCGACAGGAGGAAAAGAAATGGCTGTAATCTCTGAATCCGTAAAAGCCATGAATGGCTATAAGCTTCACGTAGTTAAAACAGAGAAATATAAAACCAATACACTGGTCTGGAAAATGAAAGCCCCGCTTGAAAAGGATACTGTCACATTAAGATCTTTATTGCCGCATGTCCTGCAAAGCAGCAGTTCATCATACCCTGCAACGGGAAAGCTGCGCTCTTATCTTGATGAATTATATGGTGCAACTCTTTTTGTGGATTTGGCGAAAAAGGGAGAGTATCATATCATTACCATTTCTGTTGAAATTGCGAATGAGAAATTTCTTTCAGACCCAACTCCTCTTTTGAAAAAGGCGTTCCAATTTTTATCGGAGATCCTGACTAAGCCAAATGTGCAAGGCGGAGCTTTTGACCAGGATACGGTTGAAAAAGAAAAAAGGACGCTGAAACAGCGGATTCAATCCGTTTATGATGATAAAATGCGCTATTCCAACTTTCGGCTGGTACAGGAAATGTGCAAGGATGAGCCTTATGCGCTCCATGTGCATGGCGAGAAAGAAGATGTGGATAAAATTACGGCTGAAAGCCTTTATGAATATTATCAGCAGGCAATGGCGCAGGATGAGCTTGATTTATATGTAATAGGTGATGTGGATGAGGCAGATGCCGAATCCTATGCAGGGGAGCTTTTATCTTTAGAGGAAAGAAAACCGCAGACAGCCCCAGCATCTGGAGGAAGAACCGGGGAATCTGTTAACGAAGTCAAAGAAGAACAGGATGTAAAGCAGGGGAAACTAAATATCGGCTACCGGACAAATGTCGTTTACGGTGATCCTGAATATTATGCACTTCAGGTATTCAATGGAATTTTTGGAGGCTTTTCACACTCAAAATTGTTCTTGAATGTCCGCGAAAAAGCCAGTCTTGCATACTATGTAGCCAGCCGCCTTGAAAGCCATAAAGGCTTAATGATGGTTATGTCGGGGATCGATAATAGTAATTATGACCAGGCAGTGAATATTATTAAAGAACAGCTGGAAGCCATGAAAAACGGGGACTTTACGGAACAGGAAATGGAGCAGACCAAAGCAGTCATAAAAAATCAGCTTCTGGAGACTGTTGATACAGCCCGCGGGATCGTCGAGGTCCTCTACCATAATGTTGTGTCAGGCAAAGAAATTACGCTTCAAACCTGGATGGATGAAATGGATAGGGTAACTAAAGAGGAGATTGCCGAAACAGCTAAGAAGGTCAGCCTGGATACAGTGTATTTCCTGACAGGAAAGGAGGCGGGCAAGTAATGGAAAAAATCACTTTTGACCAGCTTCAGGAAGAGCTGTATTATGAAAACCTTGAAAATGGGCTGGATGTATATATTTTGCCGAAAAAGGGATTTAACAAGACCTATGCCACGTTTACAACGAAATATGGTTCGATTGACAATCATTTCCTGCCCCCCGGGAAAGATGAATTTGTAAATGTTCCTGATGGGATTGCCCATTTTTTGGAGCACAAGCTTTTTGAAAAAGAAGACGGCGATGTATTCCAGCAATTCAGCAAGCAGGGAGCATCAGCTAATGCATTTACTTCTTTTACCAGGACGGCTTATTTATTCTCCAGCACGTCGAATGTAGAGTTGAACCTTGAGACACTGATTGATTTTGTGCAGGACCCTTATTTTACAGAAAAGACTGTTGAAAAAGAGAAAGGCATCATCGGCCAGGAAATCACCATGTATGATGATAATCCTGACTGGCGATTATATTTTGGCCTGATCGAAAATATGTATAAAAACCATCCGGTTAAAATCGATATCGCGGGTACGATCGAGTCCATTTCCCATATTACGAAAGATATGCTGTATGAATGCTATGAAACCTTCTACCACCCAAGCAACATGCTGCTGTTCATTGTTGGACCCGTAGATCCGGATCAGATTATGTCTCAGGTTCGAACTAATCAAAGCAAGAAGGATTATAAAGAGATGCCGGAAATTAAACGCCAATTCGAAGAAGAGCCTGCTGAAGCGGCCGAAAAGAAAAAGGTTCTTGAGATGAATGTTCAGACCTCAAAGTGCCTTGTTGGGATAAAGAGCAGAAATGCAAATCAATCCGGTAAAGAAATGCTTAAAAATGAACTGAGTCTGAATGTGCTGCTGGATATCTTATTCGGTAAAAGCTCTGAGCACTACAGCTCATTGTATAATGAAGGGTTGATTGATGACACATTCTCCTTTGATTATACTCAGGAACAGGGCTTTGGATTTGCCATGGTAGGCGGGGACACAAATGATCCTGACCGTTTGGCTGATACATTGCAAAAGATGCTGCTGGATGCAAGGGAAAAGGGAGCTATTTCACAGGAAACACTTGATCGGACAAAAAAGAAGAAAATAGGTGCATTCCTGCGTGCTGTCAATTCACCTGAATATATAGCCAATCAATTTACCCGGTATGCTTTTAATGAGATGGATTTGTTTGATGTCGTGCCGACGCTTGAAAGCATCACACTTGAGGATGTAGAAAATGCGGCTGGTCATTTGATTAGCGAAGAACGATTTACGGTTTGTCAGGTTGTGCCTAAGAAATAAAAAGCTGTTTCAGCAGAGCGCCATATAAGGCGCTTTGCTTTTTTCGGGAGTGTATAAAAATGAGGAAATTCGCGTTAATAACTGGAGCGAGCGGAGGAATCGGCCAGGAAATCAGCATTAAACTGGCAGAGGAAGGCTATTCGCTTTATTTGCATTACAATCAAAATAAGCAGAGTATAAACAGTCTGCTGGAACGCCTGCAGGCTTTTGATGGAGAATATATTCCCATCCAGGCAGACCTGTCTGTACAAGGCGGCTATAAAAAAATTATACCAAATATTTTTTCGCTTGATGCCATTATCCATAATAGCGGGTCAGCACAATACGGACTTCTTACGGAATTGCCGGAAACGGAAACTGAGGCGCTGATGACCCTTCAGGTTACTTCACCGCTTCTGCTTACTAAAGAGCTTCTGCCAAAACTTATTTCAAAGGGCAGCGGGAATGTTGTAGTTATTTCCTCTATATGGGGCCAGACAGGTGCAGCTTGTGAAGTTGCATACTCTGCAGCGAAGGGTGCCCAAATTGCTTTTGCAAAAGCTTTAAGCAAGGAAGTTGCCCTGAGCGGGGTGAGGGTTAATGCGGTTGCCCCAGGTGCCGTCGAGACGTCTATGCTGAATGATTTTACTGAAGAGGAGCTGGATGCCGTAAAAAGCGATATTCCAATGGGCAGGCTTGCCTTGCCTGCTGATATTGCCAACTCCGTTTCCTTCCTTCTTTCAGAAAGGGCATCCTATATTACCGGACAGGTCTTGGCTGTAAATGGCGGCTGGTATACGTAACTGCCTATCGTTCAAAGAAGTTTTCATATTTTTTGGTCCATGTGTATTAGTGCATGCATATTTTATTCAGCCCCTAAGCACAATATAATTGTACAACATTTAAAGGAGGCAATAATTATGTCTGTACTAGATAACTGGCAGCAGTGGAAAGACTTCCTTGGAGATCGTCTTCATCAGGGACAGAACCAGGGGATGAATAAGGATACTGTAAATGACCTTGCTTACCAAATCGGCGATTATTTAGCCAAGCAAGTGGAGCCGAAGAATGACCAGGAAAAAATCCTGGCTGATCTTTGGTCTGTAGCAAGCCCGGATGAGCAGCATGCCATTGCAAATATGATGGTAAAGCTTGTTCAAAACGACGGCTCTCAATAAGAATTTAATGTAAATCAGCGAAAAGAGAGGAGATCCTCTCTTTTCGTTTTCCCCAAAAAGAATTTCCTCCCCAGCCAGACGGGTTTTTCCTTTCATATTGGTAAAAAATCATATATTATAGAATCTAGATGAAAATTTAGGGTAAGTTTAATAAAAATTTACATTAATAAAAGATATACATATACATATAAAATGCGCAAAGAGCCGCGCATCATGCAGGAGGAGGTTTTCCGGTGGAGAAAACAGAATGGTATTTGGAATATGAAATCCAAAAGAATCGTCCCGGTTTGCTTGGTGACATTTCTTCCTTGCTGGGGATGCTATCCATAAATATCGTTACCATCAATGGTGTGGATGAAGGCCGAAGGGGCTTGCTGATTCTGGCTAAAGACCACGAACAGATTGAACGCTTAAAATCGATTTTAAATACAATGGATACGATTAAAGTGATTAAGCTCCGGGAGCCTAAACTTAGAGACCGTCTTGCCGTGCGCCATGGAAGATACATTCAAAGGGATGCCGACGACAAGAAAACGTTCAGGTTCGTCAGGGACGAGCTTGGGTTATTAGTCGACTTCATGGCGGAATTATTTAAACAGGAAGGGCACAAGCTAATAGGGATCAGGGGAATGCCAAGGGTTGGAAAAACTGAATCCATTGTGGCCTCAAGTGTTTGTGCCAACAAGCGCTGGCTATTTGTTTCATCCACTCTGCTGAAGCAGACGATACGCAACCAGCTGATCGAGGATGAATATAATGAAAACAATTTATTCATAATAGACGGAATTGTCTCAACCAGACGTGCAAATGAACGCCACTGGCAGCTTGTGCGGGAAATTATGCGTCTTCCTGCAGTAAAGGTAGTAGAGCATCCGGATATTTTTGTGCAAAACACTGAATACTCCCTTAATGATTTCGATTATATTATTGAGCTTCGACACGATCCTGAAGAAGAGATTACTTATGATGTAGTAGAGAAAAACAGTATGTTCTCTGAATCTGATTTTGGAGGCTTTGATTTTTAGTAAGTTGGAAGGTGTTGTAAATTGACAGAACTAGGCAATCGTTTAAAAGAAGCGCGGCTGGCTAAAGATATGAGCCTTGACGATCTGCAAAAGGTCACAAAAATACAAAAGCGCTATTTGATGGGAATTGAAGAGGGCGATTATAGCATGATGCCCGGAAAGTTTTATGTCAGGGCATTTATAAAGCAATACGCTGAAGCGGTTGGAATTGAGCCGGAAGAAATTTTCGAGCAGTATAAAAATGACATTCCGGCACAGGTGAATGATGATATTCCGGAAAAGCTATCCCGTGTTCAATCCAGAAAAGATCTTTCTGGCAGGACTTCAAAGGTATTCGATATTCTTCCAAAGGTACTCATTGGTGTCTTTATAAT
This sequence comes from Cytobacillus sp. BC1816, assembly GCF_051353635.1. Classification (NCBI taxonomy): domain Bacteria; kingdom Bacillati; phylum Bacillota; class Bacilli; order Caryophanales; family Bacillaceae; genus Cytobacillus; species Cytobacillus sp. BC1816. The sequence goes on from NZ_CP195611.1 coordinate 1,922,606, forward strand.
TGGTCTCATCGCTGTCCTTTATAATTTCCTTGGGACCAAAGATCAGGCGGATAATGAAGAGAAGCCATCAGATCGGACAGATGGGCAGACGGTCATAGAAGAGTCTGAAAACCTTTCAGATAGTAAAAAAGATGAAAATGATAAAGATGAATCAGCAGGAGACAAAGAAGAATCTGCTGACAAAGACTCTGCTGAGGAAACTGCCGAGGATCAAGAAGCCGAGAAAGCACCAAAGCAGGAGGTTGCTGTAGTGCAATCCAGCGGAAATGGAACGGTTTATGAATTGAAAAATGCGGACAAGTTTGAACTGGAGGTTGTGTCTACAGGAGAAACTTGGGTGAATATCAAAAACGGCAAAGGGAATTCCTTATACCAGGGGATGCTGACAGCAGATGGCACAAAAAGCCATAAGGAAGATTTTTCAAAGGAATCGGAAGCTTCCATTGTAGTCGGTAATTCGACTCAAACTGAAATCTATGTAAACGGCGAGAAAATTGAGTATAAGGTGCCGCCTTCACAATCCGTCAAGCAGGATATAACCATTAAGTACGCACCGAAGACCGAATAGTCATCTTCTTTAGATGACTATTTTCGCTTTTTATGTAAAAATTATCATTAATAGGTTTGCAGCGAATGTCTGAGACCTTTTAATGAAAGAAGCTTCATTTACTATACTTGGAGGTAAAACATGAATCTGCCAAATAAAATTACAGTGTCACGTATATTGCTGATACCCGTATTTCTGCTCGTAATGCTTGTTCCTTTTTCGTGGGGAAATGTAGAATTCCTTGGAGCGGATATGCCGGTAACCCATCTGATTGGAGCTCTTATCTTTATCATTGCTTCAGTTACCGATTGGGTCGATGGCTACTTTGCCCGCAAATACAATCTGGTTACAAATCTGGGTAAGTTTCTTGATCCGCTCGCAGACAAGCTCCTCGTCTCTGCAGCATTGATTGTCCTGGTTGATCTTGAGCTGGCTCCATCCTGGATTGTGATTATTATCATCAGCCGTGAATTTGCCGTAACAGGTTTAAGGCTCGTTCTGGCGGGGGAAGGAGAAGTAGTCGCAGCGAATCAGCTGGGCAAAATCAAAACTTGGGCTCAAATTGTGGCCATTTCTGCACTGCTTTTACATAATGTTATTTTTGAAATGGTTTCAATTCCGTTTGATCTGATTGCCCTATGGGTTGCGATGTTCTTTACCATCTGGTCCGGCTGGGACTATTTTGCCAAAAACAAGCAGGCCTTCATTAACTCAAAGTAATTTTTTTAGCCAGAAAGGGGCTTTTGAATGAATGCAGAAATTATAGCTGTCGGGTCTGAGCTTTTACTTGGACAAATCGTTAATACAAATGCCCGCTTTCTTTCCCGGCAGCTTGCTGAACTGGGCATTAATGTTTTTTACCATACAGTGGTTGGTGATAACCCTGAGCGCCTGAAGTCTGTGATCAAAATTGCGGAAGATCGATCAGATCTGATCGTTTTCACTGGCGGGCTGGGACCGACGAAGGATGATTTGACAAAAGAAACGATTGCCCGCCATCTTGGCAAAGAGCTTGTCATGGATGAACAGGCGCTTGAATCCATAGAGCTGTATTTTAAACGGACCGACAGAGAGATGACTGAAAATAATAAAAAACAGGCTCTTGTACTTGAGGATGCACAAGTGCTTCCTAACGAGCATGGGATGGCTCCTGGAATGATTTCCGATAATGGCGGGCATGTTTTTATACTCCTTCCGGGACCTCCAAATGAAATGGAGCCTATGTTCCTGAAACATGCTTTTCCGGCCCTGCAATCCAAGCTGGGCACAGAAGATGTGATTGTTTCCCGGGTATTGCACTTTTTCGGGATTGGAGAAGCCATGCTTGAAACTGAGATTGTAGATATTATCGATGCGCAGAGCAATCCAACGATTGCCCCGCTCGCCTCTGATGGAGAAGTCACGTTAAGGCTTACGGCAAAGCATAGCCAGCCTAACACGGCAATGATGCTGATGGATGAAACTGAAGCCAAGATCCTCAGCCGTGTCGGAGAATTCTTCTATGGCTACGATGACACTTCCTTGATGCATGAGCTTACCAAGCTGATCAAGGAAAACAATATGACTATTTCCGCTGCTGAGAGTCTAACAGGCGGCATGTTTCAGCAGGAGTTTACATCCATTCCGGGAGCAGGCGGCCTTCTAAAAGGCGGAGTGGTTTGTTATACAAACGAAGTTAAGGCTGAAGTTTTAAAAGTCCGCAAAGAAACGATTGATAACGACGGGGTCGTCAGTGCTCAGTGTGCAGCAGAGCTTGCTGAGAATGTTGCCAGTCTGACTAATTCAGATATCGGGATCAGCTTCACAGGTGTTGCAGGTCCTGACGAACTGGAAGGAAACCCTGTGGGAACCGTATATATAGGCATCTGGATAAAAGGGAACCCTGTCCAGACTGAAAAGCTGAACCTTGGGGGAACCAGGGCAGCAAACCGGGTCCGTACGGTAAAATACGGCTGCCATTTTCTTATAAAAGCATTAAAAGAAAGTCAGAGCGCCTGAAAAGCGTTCTGATTTTTTATTAGCCAGAAAAATAGACAGAATTCTTATCAAAATGCCATTTCTTCTATTGATTCACACGTGAAATTTACATTTTCCCCAGCATGAATTGATATTTTTGGGCAAAATGTCCCGGTGAAAAAAATCGAATGGATGTTCGACTTTTTGCTCGACAAATGCATTGAAAAGGTTTATAGTAGAGTTAGGTTTTGAGATGAGACAAAACGAATCTAATCAAAAGATAGATTCGTCTATATAAAAGGAGGAACTATTAGTGAGTGATCGTCAAGCAGCTCTTGAAATGGCGTTAAAACAAATAGAAAAGCAATTTGGTAAAGGTTCTATCATGAAGCTTGGTGAACAGACTGACCGCAAAATTTCCACTGCACCAAGCGGATCCCTTGCCCTTGATGCAGCTCTTGGGGTAGGGGGCTATCCAAGAGGACGTATTATTGAAATTTATGGACCTGAGAGCTCAGGTAAAACAACTGTAGCCCTGCATGCAATTGCAGAGGTTCAGGCAAGCGGAGGGCAAGCTGCTTTTATCGATGCTGAACATGCTCTAGACCCAGTTTATGCACAAAAGCTTGGTGTAAATATTGACGAGCTTCTACTTTCCCAGCCGGATACAGGAGAGCAGGCACTTGAAATTGCAGAAGCACTTGTTCGAAGCGGCGCTGTTGATATTTTAGTAATTGACTCTGTTGCAGCCCTTGTGCCAAAGGCTGAAATTGAAGGGGAAATGGGTGATTCCCATGTTGGTTTACAGGCCCGCCTCATGTCTCAGGCACTTCGTAAACTATCAGGTGCAATCAATAAATCAAAAACCATTGCGATTTTCATTAACCAGATCCGTGAAAAAGTCGGAGTTATGTTCGGAAACCCTGAAACTACTCCTGGCGGACGTGCATTGAAATTCTACTCTTCTGTCCGTCTTGAAGTGCGCCGTGCAGAAACCCTTAAGCAAGGCAATGAAATGGTTGGTAATAAGACAAAGATCAAAGTTGTCAAAAACAAAGTCGCTCCTCCATTCAGAGTGGCGGAAGTAGATATCATGTACGGTGAAGGAATCTCTAAGGAAGGCGAAATCATCGATCTTGGCTCTGAGCTGGATATTGTCCAAAAGAGCGGTTCATGGTACTCATACAACGAAGAGCGCCTTGGCCAAGGCCGTGAAAACGCCAAAGTATTCCTAAAAGAAAACCCTGAAATCCGCCTCACTATCCAAAAACAAATCCGTGAACATTATGGACTTGATGAAGATAAAGTAATCAGCGGAGACGAAGAGCAGGAAGAATTCGAGCTGATCGATTAATACAAAGGAAAAGCAAAGCCCGGGCGGCTTTGCTTTTCTTATAGATATGGAGTGAATAGCGCAGATTTATCCTGTTCTTTCCCCTGCATGAATTGTATTTATTAGGCTGCGAAATAATAAATTGCTTTTTTAGCACAAGGGGAAGAAGGAGTGAAATCCAATTAGTAAAAACAGTGTTTTTTATAGAAAATTTAATTAAGGACTGTAATAATGCTAAATTTTTATATGGTACGTGTTGATTGAAGCGACGAGGAGGCTCGCGGCAGCCCTCGGAAAGCGAGTGCCTTCATCGTAAATCAACACCCCCTTTCAACAGGCTGCATTAAAGTTAGTATTTTCTAGGCATTTAATGTGCCTAATCAAAAATAATTAAGAGTTCAAACCAATCGAAATATTAAGAAAAGCCCACAGGACAAACCCTTGACAATAAAATTCCACAGCTTTACAATTAAAAATGTATATTTTACATTTTATATGTAAAGAAATTCTTACTGAGTTAGACTTTGTCTGGCTCCAGGCTCCATTGGCTATTCATACGTTAATATTATGCCAGCCCTCAAATGGATGCCCAGTGCTTTTTTAAGATTGAAACGTTTAAAAGCCTTAGTGCTGTATGTTGAATTGGACAATGTACATGCCGACACTTTAAAAAACGTAACACAAACAAGTTCATAGCAAGAGGAGGTGAAATGATGGATCTAGTAACAGCAATCATCTCCATTTTGCTTGGCCTAATCGTCGGTGCTATTGTTGGCTATTTTGTTCGCAAATCTATTGCCGAAGCAAAAATTGCAGGGGCTAAAAATGCTGCTGAGCAGATTTTTGAAGACGCAAAGCGAGAAGCTGAGGCTACGAAGAAAGAAGCCCTGCTTGAAGCGAAAGATGAAATTCACAAGCTTCGCACAGATGCGGAAAGTGAAATTCGTGATCGAAGAAATGAACTGCAAAAACAAGAAAATCGCTTAATGCAAAAAGAAGAGAACCTTGATCGCAAAGATGAAACGTTAGATAAACGTGAAGCGCTTTTAGAAAAGAGGGACGATTCTCTTAGCAAAAGACAACAGCATATTGAAGAGATGGAAAGCAAAGTGGACGAGATGATTAAAGAGCAGCAAGCTGAGCTGGAACGCATCTCAGGCTTGACTCGTGAAGAGGCAAAGTCCATCATTTTAGAGCGCACGGAGCAGGAAGTGGCTCACGATGTCGCTATTATGGTAAAAGAGAGCGAGACTAGAGCGAAAGAGGACGCAGATAAAAAAGCGAAGGAAATCTTGTCACTGGCTATCCAAAGATGTGCAGCTGATCATGTAGCTGAAACTACAGTATCAGTTGTCAACCTGCCAAATGATGAGATGAAAGGGCGCATTATTGGCCGTGAAGGCCGTAATATCCGTACTCTTGAAACTCTGACTGGAATTGATCTTATTATCGATGATACGCCGGAAGCGGTTATTTTATCCGGTTTTGATCCGATTCGCCGTGAGACAGCACGCTTAGCTTTAGACAAACTGGTTCAGGACGGACGCATCCATCCAGCTCGGATTGAGGAAATGGTTGATAAGGCCCGCCGTGAAGTGGATGAACACATCCGCGAAATTGGTGAACAAACCACTTTCGAGGTTGGTGTTCACGGTCTGCATCCAGATTTAATCAAAATTCTTGGCCGTTTAAAATTCCGTACAAGCTACGGTCAGAATGTGTTAAAGCATTCAATGGAAGTGGCTCAGCTTTCAGGTTTATTGGCGGCGGAATTAGGACAGGACGAAACATTGGCACGCCGTGCTGGATTGCTTCATGATATTGGAAAAGCAATCGACCATGAGGTGGAAGGAAGCCATGTTGAAATCGGTGTGGAACTTGCCACTAAGTATAAGGAGCATCCTGTTGTCATCAACAGTATCGCTTCCCACCATGGTGACACAGAGCCTACATCGATCATTGCCGTGCTTGTCGCTGCAGCTGATGCTTTATCAGCAGCAAGACCTGGAGCAAGAAGAGAGACTCTTGAGAATTATATTCGACGTCTGGAGAAGCTTGAAGAGATTTCAGAATCCTATGATGGCGTTGAAAAATCATTTGCCATTCAGGCAGGACGCGAAATTCGCATTATGGTTAAGCCTGAACAAATTGATGACCTTGAAGCTCATCGTTTGGCAAGGGATATCCGTAAGAAGATTGAAGAGGAACTTGATTATCCAGGCCACATCAAGGTCACGGTTATCCGTGAAACGAGGGCCGTTGAATATGCAAAATAAAGCGATGCACATGCATCGCTTTTTTCTTTTTCGGGGTGTGCTTTATTTTGATGAAGGAAACTATGTTAAACTAATAATAAAGACTGGAAAAGCATACATATATCTTTAAAAACAGAAAGGGATATGACATGAATATATTGTTTGTCGGAGATGTAGTGGGATCCCAGGGGCGGGATATGATCACTGAATATGTACCGAAGCTAAAAGAAAAATACCGCCCGCATATCACGATTATCAATGGGGAAAATGCAGCGGGAGGAAAGGGAATTACGGAAAAGATATACCGGGGATTCCTGGAGGCCGGTGCTCAGGCGGTAACTCTCGGAAATCATACGTGGGATAACCGGGAGATTTTTGAATTCATTGACCGCGCTAAATATATGGTTCGTCCGGCCAATTTTCCATCAAATAATCCTGGCAAAGGCATGGTGTTTTTAAAATTCAATACAGAGGAAGTAGCGGTTATCAGCCTTCAGGGCAGGACTTTTATGAATACAAGTGATTGTCCTTTCCAAAAGGCGGATGAACTGATAAAGGAAGCCCGTGAAAGGACTCCATTCATTTTTGTTGATTTTCATGCGGAAGCAACAAGTGAAAAACAGGCAATGGGCTGGTATTTGGATGGAAAAGTATCAGCAGTCGTGGGTACGCATACGCATGTGCAGACAGCCGATAACCGTATTTTGCCTGGCGGTACTGCTTTTATGTCTGATGTGGGAATGACAGGCCCTTATGACGGAATCCTTGGTGTTGAAAAAGAAGCTGTGATCAAAAGGTTTTTGACTGGGCTGCCGGTTCGATTTGAGGTTCCGAAAGAAGGCAGGACTCAATTAAGTGCAGCGTTCATTGAGCTAAGTCCAAAAACGGGGCTGGCAAAAAAAATTGACCGGATCTTGATTAACGATGACCACCCTTTTTATACGTAAACAAATAAAAAACTGCATTCGGATGACCGAATGCAGTTTTAGTTTTTTTCAGAAAAATCAGCTTGAAACCCTGCTTTTTTTGTCCAAGCCGGAATATGTGAATTCCAAGCTGAATATAGTAGCAATGGAATGATATATAGACCTGGTGCTAAATTCCATCAAAGCAGTATGACGTGAACGGAAAGTAATTGCCTCTCTGAAGGCATTCGGCCTTTGCAGAAGGGGAATCAGCGCTTTGAGTAATGCATACAGGAGGGGTAAAACGAGGAGGAGCTAGGAATGGAAATATTAAAAGTTTCAGCAAAATCTAATCCTAATTCTGTAGCTGGTGCGCTTGCCGGAGTTCTTCGCGAAAGAGGAAATGCGGAAATCCAGGCAATTGGTGCGGGTGCATTGAACCAGGCTGTTAAGGCAGTAGCGATCGCAAGAGGATTCGTAGCGCCTAGCGGAGTGGATTTAATTTGTATCCCTGCATTCACGGATATTCTGATTGACGGCGAAGAGCGGACTGCCATTAAGCTGATTGTGGAGCCGCGTTAGCCAAAAGCTTCAGAACGGGAAATCATCCATTGTCATATGCATAAGTCAGCAAAATATAAATTCGTTAAGAAATATTAAAACCTGTTTGCATCATAGGCAAACAGGTTCTTTTTTTAATAAGATGTAGCTATACAGAAAAAGGGAGGAAGACAGTGTGAAAATATTTGATGCGCATTGTGATGTCCTATATAAAATGTTTATGGACAGAAAGGTTGACTTTAAAAATTCAGGCAGTCTTCAGGTAAATCTGGAAGGTCTGCAGGCTTCCCGTTTCAAAGTTCAGTGCTTTGCCATATATGTTCCTGAATCTGTACATCCGGAAATGAAGTTCAACGCAGCCCTCTATATGGCCGATCTGTTTTACGACAAAGTGCTTAAGCCCAGCCCGCAATTAAAGCTCATTAGAAGCAGCCGGGACATCGACCTGCTGCAGGATGATGAAATAGGGGCAGTGCTGACATTGGAAGGATGTGATGCAGTTGGCTGCGATCTGCTTAAATTGAAGACGCTTCTCAGGCTGGGAGTGTCTTCAGTAGGACTGACCTGGAATTATGCAAATTGTGCTGCTGATGGAGTGCTTGAAGAAAGGGGGGCAGGGCTTTCTTCGTTTGGCAAACAAGTGGTTTATGAATTAAATGCCAGCAAAGCATGGTGCGATGTATCCCATCTATCTGAACGCGGGTTCTGGGATGTGATGGAATGGGCGGACTATCCTTTTGCTTCTCACTCGAACTGCTATTCGCTGTGCCCGAATCCCCGTAATTTATCAAACGAACAGATTGAAGCCCTGATTGACCGGGACAGTGTGATGGGCATTACATTTGTGACGGAGTTTTTATCAGGAAAACAATCAGCCACAATTACTGATATCCTAAGACATCTTGAACATGTTTGTTCACTAGGAGGAGAAAATCATGTAGGCTTTGGTTCGGATTTTGACGGCACAGATGGAAGAGTTACAGGTTTGGAGGATGCAAGAAAATACGATAGCCTGATAAATGAACTAACAAAATATTATTCTGATATACAAGCTGAAAATTTTCTATTTCGGAATTTTTATAGCAGATTTCCAAGGTGAAAATGGTGAAAAAACTGTATATCAAGGGATATGAGAGACCCATTAATTCCAAAATAAAATGATCTTTTTAGTATTTTTCAAAAAATAAAAAAATATTCATCTTTTAACCAATAAATATTCAGAAAGGGTTGCTTTTTTAGACGCATAGGTCTAGAATTGAAAGCGTTTAGTACCCATCCATCTTCCAAAAATATAGCCTTAAAGGCATGTTGAATGACCGGATTACTGGACAAGTACTACACTTATATTAAATAAACGTTTTTACATAATTTCTTAACGTATCTAAAGGGGTGTAAGACATGATCAATCAACTTTCATGGAAAGTTGGAGGACAGCAAGGGGAAGGTATTGAAAGTACCGGGGAGATTTTCTCCATTGCGCTAAATCGTTTAGGCTACTACCTGTACGGTTACCGCCACTTTTCATCACGTATTAAGGGCGGGCACACGAATAACAAGATTCGCGTCAGCACGTCACAAATTCGTTCTATTTCGGACGATTTAGATATTCTGGTAGCTTTTGACCAGGAAACAATCGATTTAAACTACAAAGAACTTCACGATAAAGGGATCATGATTGCAGATGCAAAGTTTGATCCTAAACAGCCAGAAGATACGAATGCAGCTTTGTATGCAGTCCCTTTTACAGAGATTGCTACAGAGCTTGGAACATCCCTGATGAAAAACATGGTTGCTGTTGGAGCGACATGTGCAGTTCTAAATTTAGATATTAAAGTATTTGAAGAAGTAGTTCAAGAGATTTTTGGGCGAAAAGGGCAGCAGGTTGTCGATAAGAACATGGAAGCCATTCAGGCTGGCTTTGATTTCATGAAAGAAAAGCTTAGTGATGACGTGGAATTAATGGAGCTTGAAAAGGCTGACGGACTGAAGCGTTTATTCATGATCGGAAACGATGCAATCGCTCTTGGTGCACTTGCAGGCGGATGCCGCTTCATGGCTGCTTATCCAATCACACCTGCATCCGAAATCATGGAATATCTGATTAAAAAGCTTCCGGCTCTTGGCGGATCTGTCATCCAGACAGAAGATGAAATTGCCGCAGTTACTATGGCAATAGGTGCGAACTACGCAGGTGTCCGCTCACTTACAGCATCTGCTGGCCCTGGGCTTTCCCTTAAAATGGAGGCGATCGGCCTTTCAGGAATTACTGAAACACCGCTGGTTATCGTTGATACACAGCGTGGCGGCCCTTCTACAGGACTTCCGACAAAGCAGGAGCAATCAGACTTAATGGCAATGATTTACGGAACTCATGGCGAAATTCCAAAAATCGTGCTTGCTCCAAGTACGGTACAGGAAGCATTCTATGATACGGCTGAAGCTTTCAACCTTGCGGAAGAATATCAGTGCCCGGTTATTGTTCTCTCAGACCTGCAGCTTTCTCTTGGAAAGCAGACAGTGGAGCCGCTTGATTTCAGCAAAGTTGAAATCCGCCGAGGAAAGCTTGTTACAGAAGAACTTCCTGAAATTGAAAACAAAGGCTACTTCAAACGCTTTGAAGTTACAGAAGATGGAGTTTCACCTCGTGTGATCCCTGGTATGAAGAACGGAATTCACCATGTGACCGGTGTGGAACATGATGAAACTGGAAAACCTTCAGAATCAGCTGCAAACCGGAATGCTCAAATGGATAAGCGTTTCCGCAAGATTGAAAATATTAAATTCAATACACCTGTTCACAAGCATGCTCCTCATGAAGAAGCAGACTTGCTGATTGTCGGCTTCAACTCAACACGCGGTGCAATTGAGGAAGCAATGAGCAGGCTTGAACAGGACGGTATTAAAGTAAATCATGCACAAGTTCGCCTGATTCATCCTTTCCCAACTGATGATTTATTGCCGCTTGTGAAGTCAGCTAAGAAAATTGCTGTAGTAGAAAACAACGCTACAGGACAATTAGCGAACATCATGAAGATGAACGTCGGACATGCTGAGAAAGTACATAAGCTATTAAAGTACGACGGAAATCCATTCTTGCCGCATGAAATTCACACAAAATGCAAGGAGTTGTTCTAAATGGCCACGTTTAAAGATTTTCGCAATAATGTAAAACCAAACTGGTGCCCAGGCTGTGGAGACTTCTCCGTGCAGGCTGCGATTCAGCGTGCGGCAGCAAATGTTGGTTTAGAGCCTGAGAACTTAGCTGTAGTATCAGGCATCGGATGCTCCGGACGTATTTCCGGCTACATCAATTCATACGGTTTCCACGGCATTCATGGGCGTTCACTGCCAATCGCCCAGGGTGTGAAAATGGCTAACCGGGATTTAACAGTTATCGCATCCGGCGGTGACGGAGATGGATTCGCGATCGGTATGGGCCATACGATCCATGCGATCCGCCGTAATGTGAACATCACTTATATCGTAATGGATAACCAAATCTATGGTTTAACAAAAGGACAGACTTCACCGCGTTCTGCGGCTGGCTTCAAAACCAAGTCTACTCCACAAGGTTCTATTGAGCAGGCGATTTCTCCAATGGAAATGGCATTAACTGCCGGTGCGACTTTCGTGGCACAAAGCTTCTCAACTGACCTTAAAGATCTGACTGCGTTAATCGAAGCAGGCATTAAGCATGATGGCTTCTCTTTAATTAACGTGTTCAGCCCATGTGTTACATATAATAAAGTAAACACATATGACTGGTTTAAAGAAAACCTGACAAAGCTTAGCGATGTGGAAGGCTATGACAATTCAAGCCGTGAAATGGCCATGCAGACTCTTATGAAGCACAGTGGCCTAGTAACTGGCTTAATCTATCAGGACACAGAGCGCAAGTCATACCAGGAATTGCTTTCAGGTTACTCTGAATCACCTTTATCACAAGCGGATCTTGAACTAGATCAAGCTCACTTTGATAAACTTGCAGCTGAATTTATGTAATAGAAAGAAGCCCGGGGCTCCCGGGCTTCTTTTTTTGACGGAGATATGGCTATTGTGAATTTGGCAAATAAAACGTTAAAACTGGGGAAATGAAAGCAGAATTTGAGTAAACATATCAGGAAAATAAGGAAAGTTTAGAAGAATCCGGGGAAACAATCTGCATAATGGAGAAAGCATTCACCAAAGGCGAAGCTTAAGGAGATTGTATATAATGTGACACTTATCACACAAAAAATATTAAATTTAGTCTAGTATTAGTGATTGTGCAGGATTAAAACTATACCAGAACGTACATACAAGTAATAGCTGCTGATAAGAGGCTGAGTGCTGTTTTCTATTGTTTTAACTATAAGAAAGCCTTATACTATAATAATGTGCACATATATAAAATGCACACACATAATAGCTGAAAATTGAGTTTAAATGATAGATGCTGCTCAGGAGAAAGAGAAAGGGGATACATGATGAACGAAAAACAGCGTTTAGAAAGCCAGCAAGTGCAAACAGCTAATCCTTCGGACAAAAAATCCGTAAAGGACTACTCCTACGCTTCGCTTTCATTCAGCCTTACAGCCCCAAGGCTTCAAGCTACTTTCCGCTAAGTTGAAATTATGAGTTTGCCGTAATCTTCGCTAATACTAAAAAGGCGAGGGATTACAGTAAATGAACCTATCACTAGAAGATTACATTACGGAAATCGAAATCCAAAATTATAGCAAGTATACCGTCAAGAACAAGAAAGCCATTTTATTACAGTTTGAAAGATGGTTATGGGAATCCTTTCAGATGGAACTAGAGGATGCTACTACAAGACATATCAAACGGTGGATTAAATATCTTCTCGATAAAGGTATCAAAGCTAACACCACTAACACCAAACTAAAGACCTTGAATAACTTTTATAAGTTTTGTATCAAAGAAAAGATACTGAAGGATAACCCTTTAGACGATATAGAACTACTGAAAGAAGAAAAGGTAATGATTAAGCCTTTTAGCATTGAGGACATTCAGAAGATGATTGACTTCTATTGTGGGAGTAATTTCATGGATGTTAGAAACAGAACTATCTTAACCTGCTTATTTGAAACTGGTGTCCGTTCTGCTGAGTTATCAGGACTTCTATTAACGGATGTATTCGATGATGCCCTATTGATTAGGGGTAAAGGTAACAAGCAACGATTAGTACCTGTAAGCCTTCATTTAAAGCGTCAGCTAACGAAGTATAGAAGGGCTAGAGAGAAGTATCTAAAAGGGGAAGAATGCCCCTTCCTGTTCGTCTGTACACGTACCAAAGGTGGAGGGTTAAAGAAGGATGTATCCTCTATCGGTAGAATGGGTCATGATGCTGTACTTAACGTTGTTAAACGGTCAGGGAAAGCCTGTGGGGTAGATGTAAAGCTTTTGGTTCATAGTTGTAGGAGAAGCTATGCACAAATCTCTCTAGGGCATACAGACCTTTATACGGTGTCACGATTGTTAGGACATAACCAGTTAGCGACAACCGAAAGATATATACAATCAATGGAAGACAAAACGGTACTGGAAAGAGGAAGGAACGCTTCGCCGTTAACCACTCTTAGAAAGAGATACTCCTAATTAAATCATGCTACAAGCCTACCTATTAACGGTAGGTTTTTTTGAACTAAAGGGCTGTTTATATTAATAGGAATACTTACATAATAATATTGGAGGTGTTGAAATGATTACCGTTAAAAATGCTGAAAGTTATCTTAAAGATAAGATTGGTGAAGATGCTGATAATATAAAAGAAGTTTGGGAAGCATTTAAGGATTTTTGTAAAGAACCAGTTGAGGGAGAAGAAGATAAAGAAATTCTATTTCAATGTGGTGTTTATGATTTTACTGGAGAGGACTTATTTCATTTTGATTTTGTACGTCAATTTACTAATTATGAAGATGATGAGTATTCTCATATGGAACAACTTCACTGTGAATTTTTATTTAAACCGACAGTTGAGTTAAGAAAGTTAGAAGTATCAGAATGGTCAATGGATTATGATGATATAGATGATTTTTTTAATCATATAGAAAACCTTCAGGAGTTTAAAATACCTTTGAATTTAAAGCCGATAAATTCAGAAATATATCAAGAAGAAGTTTAAATTTTATTGAACTAACAGGTGCGTTTCTACAATAATGTGGAGACGCTTTTTCTTTACTTGACTAAACGATTAATCTATTTTGTTTCGCCAATTTATATTGAGAAAAAATAAAAATGGATGCCCCGATTTTATGTTAGAAATGTATTAGATATTAATACCCACCACCAAATTCTTCCAATATTTAAACTACCCCTACCATTACCAACAATTACCAACCTTATTCAATCAACCGTTATGGTAACAAATGGATTAAATGTTATGAAATAACAAGAAGGACTAAAAGGGTGAATATGGTAATAGATACAGGATATGTCAATGTGTTATCATCAAATAATCAATTGGGATTAAATGGTACATAGAAATAAGCGTTGTTATATATGGTACATACTGGATATAGAGGGATAATAAACCGTTCTATTCTATTGGTATAAAAATCCATATTACCAGGAATATATTTACTTTTATGGAAAGTGGAGGGGTATGCGGTCTGCTTCATACATAATTATATTTATACACATAAATGTATATGATATTCATTACCCCCACAATTAAGGATAGTGTACCTAGGATATGAAAGATAATCTCCTATGGATTACAGTAAGTATCACCCCAATTCTTACCACCTTGGTTGTATGAGGGTTGTATAAAGACAATCTCCATATTCCTTAAATTGGTACTTGACATAACGGTGTATTTACCCTTACTTGACAAACCTCTTTACCAACAAATGTAGATTACTTCCCTGTAAATTTCTTGTTGACAAGATGGGTATTTTATGATTTGAAAATCCCTTCAAAATAACCATTGACAAAAGTATTTTTCTGTGATTAAGTTAATTCCCAACAATTTACTATTGACATTTGTGTGGTACAACGCTAGAAAATAATCACTAGGTTGGACATAAAGTGTCCCACTAATCGCTGCTATCATAGGCTTTGTTGGAACTTGTCATAGTTGGGGAGGGTGTAAACGGTGGACAAAAAGTGTACATAGTCTTTCTTTCTTATATAAAAGAGTTTTCACCGTTATATTCTCCATAACCTTTCTACTAATCTCCTATATATCCCTTGATAGGGAAGCTGACTGGAAGGAAGCAGGGTAGAAAGTACAATCTAATAATAACCTGCACTGTTTTTTCTAACAATGACTAAGCTTCGCTTTGTTGTTTCTTATTAACTATCAATCAATTAACAAACGGTAAACTTAAGTAACTATCTATTACCTAGGGAAATTTAGGGGCACTTTTTACAGTAGTTTCTAAAAGTTTTTTAAATAATTTTATCTATCTATTATATAGGGAATTTCAAAGCCACTTTTTATAGTGGTTTTTTTTATTTCCAAAGGGCAGGGGTGCAGATTTCAAATTTCACTCGTTAATAGAGTATAGGGGTGCAAATAACAAGTTTCGCTTTATTAAAAATATATAGGGGTGCAAATATCCGATTCACTTTGTTATTAGGATATAGGCATTAAAAAACATCTAGGAGGAACAAGAATGAAATTCCAAACATATCTACACCAAGTATTTAGAAAGAATGTAAGAGAAGCAGGGCTAATAAAGAATGGTAGACAGCGTACAGCCCTCATAAACAATGAAATAGACAAGCTAGAGGATGAATACCTTAAGGAACGTGAAGAGGACTTAGAGGGCTTCAAGAAGCTTATAGGGGCTACCGTATCAGGTGACTTTGGATATGAAGCATTTACAACATACGGAGAAGGTACTGGAACTACTTTTAAGATTGCTAGAGGACAAAGGGAAGCTATGAGAATGGATGCCTATGAGTATCTAGTAAAATATATGACTTCCTTTAAAGGACAGCACACACATAAAGGGGGTTGGGGCTTCCAGTCATACGAATACCAAAATGATGAGATAAAGAACCCTAACCATAAAGACAATGCACAGAATGCCCTCAGGTACAAGGAAGACGATGAAGGCAAGGAAGAATGTATTTTCAATCTAACCCATGTAAACCCTGCCTATGTCCTATCTAATAACTCACTGGGGAAGACGGTAGAGGATGAAGTAATAGAGAAGGAAGAGGACAAGGAACTGCATAAGGCTATCCGTCAATTAACTATGAATCAGCAATCTATTATTTACCTGCATTACTTTTACGGTATGCCCTTTAAAGAGGTTGCCACAGTAATGGAATGCAACGTATCTAATGTTTACCAACACCACACGCTAGCAATCAACAAACTACAAAAACTATTAACTAAAGGAGAAGTGACAACTATGACAACAAACACTATTAAATCTAACCCAATCAAAAAGGAAACAAGCCTAAAGGACTACCCAAGATGGTACGGTAACACTAAGCCTGTTTACAGCCAATACTGCAATGTAGGACATACAAGCCAATGGACAAGAGGTTTTAAAACTGAAAATAAATAAAACTTTTTTAGGAAAACACTGTAAAAAGTGGGTGTCTAATGCCCTAGGAAGTATAAGGACAGTCGAGAGATTGACCCGAAGTTTCATGACATTTGTATTTCCTCTCTTACTAGGTTACCTAAATTACTAGAGTTTGGGTAACCAATGAAGGACTGGAAAACCTTCAGAAGATTGGTCAGGATTCAAACCAATTCTTCAATATGACAAAGTGGATTTGTCCTTGTAATTTTTCTTTGTTTACTTGATTTCATCATTCATCAGGTGGGGTTTACTTTTGTGTGTAGAGGTTGCCCCGCCAAACCTTTTTTTATTTTAGTGGAGATTCTTCACCAACATGGGAAAAAGCAAGAAGAAAAACTGGCATAGCCAAGAGGAAACAATTGTAAGTATCCCACCGCCATTTTCTTTATCGTTCTACTGTCCTTTTCCTTGGAAGGGTTGAGGTAACAGTCTTGAGTTTGGATGTTTGGTTCTTCATAGGTAAGGGGTTGCTTATGAGGGTAAAAAAACCAAAACCAAACAGTAGGGGAAAAGGAAACCAAAGACACAGACATTCCCCTGCTTCACCCGTTACAACATGATTGTAATGGCTAAGGACATTCCTATTAAATTCTATCCAGTGAGGTAGAAATAGGGGTGTCCAAATGTTTTTATAATCGACAACACTATCAGGAGGTTAGGAAGTGATATGAACCAGATATTAGAAGACACAATAACAATACTATCCAAGGAGAATGAGAGATTAAAGAGGAAATATTTCTTTGCTACTAAGGATAATTATGATTTAAACAAACAGCTAAAAGAAGCACTGGAAGAGAATGAGAAATTGGAAATAGAATACAAACGGTTAACCTCAATGATACAACGATATGACAAGGGGAGAATTTAAACATGAATATGCAAGCATTCTTAAATACAGCAGTAGGAAGACAAATGAAGGCAATGGCAGAAAAACACGTAGCACAGAGAAAGGCAGAACGTCAAGGCTACCAAGAAGAGTTAAGGCAGTTACTAGCCAAGGGGAACACAAGCACAAACATAGTACAGAATAGAGGGGAAACACGTTTTGTGAATATGGAAGGTGTACTAAGTTTCTATACGGTGGGTGATACTGGAACGGTTAAAGACCTAAAACCATTAACAATGGAGACTTTCCAATCTATGGATAAGTTAGACCAAATGAAGTTTAAGGAAAATTACCCTGCTGAGTACATGGCAATCGAATACGGTTCATTCAAACAGGACTTATCAAAGGAGTTCTTTGAGGGTGCAGTAGTAGCAAACAACACAGACCACAGGGAACTGGAAATGTATCTTAACCGCCCTAAAGTAAATCACGACTTTGAATATCATCAGAACTTAGAAGTATCCTCCGCCTATGATTCATTTGAGGACTACCAACAAGGGTTAACAAAAGAGTTAAAAGCATACCGCCAAGATAATTCGGTAGAGGGGAGAGTACAAAGACAGCAACGTGTAGACGAACTAAAAAGCAAGATTAACGAAATTGATTCAGAGGTAGGAAGTGGGGAATAACATCCCTGCTTCTTTTTTTTCTAATCATAAAAGGAAGGGATAGATAAAAGTGGAAAAGCAGCTAAAACGACACAATACAAAAAATGGTAAATCAAAGCCGGATTATTTATCTGAGACACAAGAAGCTTTTTGTTATGCGTATATCGAACATGGGCAGAACCTTCAAAAAGCAATAGATGAAATCGGTATTAAATCCCGTACCACTGGTTATAAGTATTTAGACAATCCACTGGTACAAGCCAAGATACAGCAGATTCAGGAAATTCATATTAAACCGTTAGTTATTCAGACCACCAAGAAAATGGAATTACTAACAAATATTGCAAAGGGTGAGGACTACAACTATTATCCAAACTTTAAGACTGGTGAAATCATTAAAGCCCCAGTGAATGCCAGTGACAAAATCAAAGCCATTGAGTTAATGAGTAAGATTGACGGTGACTTTAATATCAGACATACGATAGACCAACAAAAGACCGTCTTTGTTATCGGTGGAGAGGAACTGGAAGAGGGGAGAAAAAGAAAAATCATTGAAGCTGATATTTCCTATCTTATGGAGGGTGAAAAGAATGATTGAAGTCTTTACTGTTTTCCCTGATGGGGATTATTCTCTTTCTAAAGTACCAAGGGATAGAATTAAATCAGTATTTAAGAAACTAGATACTAAGCCTGAAATGGTTATAGGGGGCATACCGTACAAGGTGAATCATTACACTGGAATCGGTACTAACATTTTAACGGACAATGACTGTATAAAAGTCTACTTGCAGAATTTAGAAGGGGAAGTATATCCGTACTTATTTTATCCAATTGGAGATGGTGAATAATGTACAAGGTTGTTTTCTATAATCGGTACAAAGAATATCTTTGTTTCTTTATAGTGGATGAAACAAAGGAAGCTGTAACAAAGTTTAAGAGAACGGGTTATTTTATAAATCAGGGTACTTTCGCAACTGGAACTGTATACCGTCAGGATTCTAACGGGGAACATACCATAAAAGAAGGCAGGATTTTAATTTAGGGGATAGCCTTAACTGGTTATCTCCTTTTTCTATATATAAAAAAAGACTTCCCGAAGGAAGCCCACTATGTACCGTTATTTCAAAGTTGCTGTACCTCTTCCAAAAGTGTATTTATCATCACACTCTTTACAGTTAGTATAAATATCGCTGTCTCTAAAACCTGGAATAGCATCTTTTTCATAAAAGACTTTACCTTTTCCACAAGGGCACTCGTATTCTTCATTGATTACTTCTCCACTACCTGCACCATAGCCCTTATGGTAATTTGACGAACTGCTAAGTTCTTTTAGTTGCATACTTTTCCACCTCACTTTCTATTCTAATTATATTGTGAAATAACCAATATTTACTACTAAAATATCTGACTATTATTAAGCATGGGTTAAAACCAAGTTACTACCTTCATTACTTTGGATTTTACGAACAATCCCTTGAACAACAATATTATCTAACTTTAAGCATGTACTCAGAATTTTATTTTTTGTTGCATTATCATTGTTGTTTAAATGCAATCCGTCATTATACAGAGGTTGAAGTAAGAAATAATCTTCAGGTACATTTACACCTTGTCCAACAGCATAGTTTAACTTGTTTATTGTAGTGTGAGATTCAATATATTTCGTTTTTTCCTCATCAGTAGATAGCAAATCATATACTAACTTTTCTATCTTTACTCTAATCGCACATATTATCTTTAACGGGTCGTAGCTTTCACCATTTAAAAATTTTTCAGTTTCATTATGTATCATTTCATAAAAAATTGAAGAATCATGATAGTCATTATTAGTAATTAACGGTTTATCACTTGCAGAAAATTGGAAGCCTTCAGGATGATAATGTAAATAATATTTCGATAAGTTATCTCCTAACTCTCGATGGGCTTTATTACTTCTAATTTTCAGTAATTCTAGCATGGTCCTATCTTGAGTGTATGAGTAATTTTTTAAATAATGGATTTTAGGTCTATTAAAGTAATAGTTATTAAAAAGCGTAGGGTCTAAATGGGTTAATATTATCGGAAACAGTACTTTACCGTTTTCTCTACAATCTTCAATCATCTTTGATAAATAATACTGTACAATCAACATGTTAGAACCATCAAGATAATCAAAAATTTCATCTATAATTAGAACTCCTATGTCTTTTGTGAATTTAACCCTAAACTTGGAAAGGTTAGATATAAAACTTAAAACATCTCTTTCACCGTTAGACATTTTATTAGCAGCTAAAAATTCAATAACAAGTTTATTTCTTGTTTCTTTTGTTCGAATAGTTCTTCCAGTTGTATTAAATATTTTTAGTTTATAGTCTATATCTTTACGAATCTCAGCATATTCTAAATATGTTTTAGCTTTTTTTATATCACTACCCATTTCCTTAATTACTTCAATAATTTGAATTGCGGTTAATAATAAATCTTTTTCGTTTTCTTCTTTTAACTCGAAAGGTAGGTTTTCTAATCCCTCTACAATATTTAGTGCTTCTGAGAGTAATGTATTTCCTTTAAATGATGTTATTGAATCATTTGAAATACTACTTTTTATCCTTGAAGCTGAACCACTTTCCTCCATTTGTTCAAAGAGTAGGTTAATTATGTTTTGGGGTCTTACCTGTTTTGAACACTTTTTAAGAATTTCAAAGTTATCACAAATTATTGTTAAATTTTTTACACTTTTAAATACTTCCGCAATGTTTAGAAAAACTTTGCCTTTTCCCTCAAACTTCTCTCTAAATTCACTTATCTTATAAGGGATTTCAACTTTTGAAGGTACATTTTTATAAATTTCTAAATCTCGCACACCTAAACTTGCTGTTCCTGTAGAAAACCCTCCATGCCTTCGAGAAGTGCTTTTTGCATAGACTGGATTGTTTATCACATATGTATCAATTAAAGGACTAATTTCATTCTTGGTTGTATCAGCTACAAGTGTACTATTGCCAACATCATCTAAGACAAGTTCCAGTGCTAATGAGGGAAGGTTTGTATCGTCACCCTGAAAGAAATCTTCCTTATCCAATTCAATTTTGTTGGATTTCAATGCTTTAAAAGTCGTAGCAATGGTACTTTTACCAAACCCATTAGGTGCAACAAATAAATTAGGGAAATTGGCATGTAATTCATTGAATCTTAATTCATATAAATCCTTCCCTTTTACATTCTCAATTTTAATTCTATTAATCTTATTAATCGTTCTCAATCCTTTCTATGTAAATACACCCATTATTATATTACCATATGTTGGATTTATAGGATTGGTCTAAATTTAATTATGAGAAAAATAAAAAATTGACACCGAATTATTAGACTGCTATATAGCAGGAAAATCCTATGAGTTTATGTTCTTCCCACAGTTTTAAGAAAAAAAGTGTAAAATTCTTTATTGAACTAACTAGCAGTTAAGTTCAGGAAGGTGTTTTTATCAGTATTGGAGAATATGTTAAATGCCTTGTTAAATGCAGTAACTGGAGGATAATAATATGAACCAAAAAGAATTTGAATCGGTCATTAAACAGCCACCAAATATAAGATATGAGTATTTTGTTAAAAAGGTCGCTGATTATGAGGAAGTCTGGGGGTTATATGACGATGGTTGGGCAACAGCACAGGATGATGATGGAAATATGTTGATTCCTTTCTTTCCTAAAAAAGAATTTGCAGAATACTGTGCCGTTAATGAGTGGAATAAATTCAAAGCTAAACCGATTGACTTATATGAGTTTATTGACAAATGGCTTGTTGGTATGAAGGAAGATAGAGTTAAACCATCCATTTTCCCAATAAATGAAGATTCAGTAACGGTGGAGATAGATGTGTTATTAAGAGATTTAAATAATGAGTTAGAGAATTATTAAGGCGGGTTTACGTTTCAAATCAATAGAAATTCAACTTACTATGGACAAGATTGTGAAAAAGTGTACTTAAAGTAACGGGTACGTTTCTTTAAAAGGAAGGAAAGTTTTTTGCTTATATTTATCAATCGACTCTAGCCCCTATGGGTTAGGGTTTTTTTGGTTATTATGTAGTGATTGTATTAACTTCATTGTATACTAACGTTTAAAATTAGGATTACCGCAAACAGGAAATGAAATCAACTTGAGTTTGCCATAATCCTGCCTTATACTTATAGGGTTGAAGATTACGTAATAAAACTCAATAACTTACGGAAAAATCTCAATAATAGCAAGGAGTTGACTTAATAAAATGAATGAGAAGCAAAGAATAGATAATACTCAAGTAAATCCTTCGGACAAAAAATCCGTAAAGGATTACAGCAAATACTTTGAAACTGTTTATACTGCACCTTCCTTAAAGGAAGCGAAAAAACGCGGTAAAGAAGAAGTGAAATATCATAAAGACTTTAACATTCCAGAAGAATTTCATGGAATGGGAAATGGCCGCAAATTCTATATCCGCACTTACGGCTGCCAGATGAATGAGCATGATACCGAAGTTATGGCTGGTATTTTCCTTGGTCTTGGCTATGAGCATACAGAATCAGTGGAAGATGCAAATGTCATTTTGCTTAATACATGTGCCATCCGTGAAAATGCCGAGAATAAAGTATTTGGAGAACTTGGCCATCTTAAACATTTAAAAAAGGAAAATCCGGATCTTCTAATTGGAGTCTGCGGATGTATGTCACAGGAAGAATCTGTTGTTAACAAGATTCTTAAAACATATAACCAGGTAGATATGATATTTGGAACACACAACATTCACCGTCTTCCTAACATTCTTCAAGAAGCATATATGTCGAAGGAAATGGTTATCGAAGTATGGTCTAAAGAAGGTGATGTTATTGAAAACCTTCCAAAAGTGCGCCGCGGCAATATTAAAGCATGGGTTAACATTATGTATGGCTGTGATAAGTTCTGCACCTACTGCATCGTACCTTATACACGAGGAAAAGAGCGGAGCAGACGTCCTGAGGATATCATTCAGGAAGTTCGCCAGTTAGCGGCTCAGGGCTACCAGGAAATTACCCTGCTTGGGCAAAACGTAAACGCGTATGGAAAAGATTTTGAGGATATGAAATACGGTCTTGGCGATTTAATGGATGAAATGCGCAAAATCGACATTCCGCGAGTACGCTTTACAACAAGCCATCCGCGCGACTTTGATGATCATCTGATTGAAGTGCTGGCCAAAGGCGGCAATCTGGTAGAGCATATTCACCTGCCAGTTCAATCGGGGTCAACAGATGTGCTGAAGATTATGGCCCGTAAATATACAAGGGAACAATACTTGGAATTGGTCCGTAAGATTAAAGCGGCTATTCCAGAGGCTACCTTCACAACTGATATCATCGTCGGCTATCCTAATGAGACAGAAGAGCAATTCGAAGAAACAATATCCCTGTATCGGGAAGTAGGCTTTGAAGCTGCTTATACATTCATTTACTCACCTCGTGAAGGCACACCAGCGGCCAAAATGGTGGATAATGTGCCAATGGAAGTGAAGAAAGAACGTCTTCAGCGGCTGAATGCAATTGTTAATGAATTATCGGCAGAAGCAATGAAAAAATATAAAGGCCAGACTGTCGAAGTACTTGTGGAAGGGGAAAGCAAGAATAATCCTGAAATTCTTGCAGGTTACACAAGAAAGAACAAGCTGGTAAACTTTAAGGGACCGAAAACAGCGATCGGCAAAATTGTGAATGTAAAAGTAACGGATGCGAAGACATGGTCCCTAAACGGAGAAATGGTAGAAGAACTAGACGCGGTTGAGGTGAAGCAGTAATGGCTAAATACACAAAAGATCAGATTGTAGAACGTGCAAAGGAATTGGCACGAATGATTGCAGAGACAGAAGAAGTGGATTTCTTCAAGCGTGCTGAAGCACAGATTAATGAAAATGAAAAGGTTAGTGCTACCATTACAACAATCAAAGGCTTGCAAAAGCAGGCTGTCAATCTTCAGCACTATGGTAAAGCAGAAGCATTAAAGAAAACAGAAGAAAAAATTGCCCAATTGGAACAGCAGCTGGATGAAATCCCTGTTGTCCAGGAATTCAAGCAATCCCAGGTGGATGTTAATGAATTACTGCAGATTGTGGCTAATACGATCTCCAACACTGTAACAGACGAAGTCATTACTTCTACAGGCGGAAATCTCCTGAGCGGTGAAACAGGATCAAAAATCAGCAACAGCAGCTGTACACATTAATAAACAGAGAGCCAAACACCCTGCACCAATTGGTGCAGGGTGTTTTTACGTTCTATATTAAGGGAGGAATTGGTTTTGGCCATGGGTTGTGGGGGGCCTTTTATTGGTTTCGCAATAGTTCTACTGCCTTTAAAAATTCTTTTCTGTACTCCTGCTGTTCGATGAGCGCTGCATTTAACGTTGACAGCAGGGATTGATTCAGCATTTTTGTCCCTGCATCATCAGATTTTTTGTCCAAAAAGTTGAGGAGAAAAGTATATACAAGAAGCAATGTCGAGTAATTATCCACATATGTGAGATTGATTGCCCGTCCGCCTTTACCCCCGGCAGCATGGTTATTGATCGACGGTATTCCGGCATCTGCTGCCATATCAATAAACTCCTTTGGAATACCCAGCTGCTTGAGGACTTCAGGATCCAGATCCAGCTTTTGCATATTTTGGCTTAGCATGGTACTCCCTCCCTTCTTTTTGGACATTTTTAGACTCTGCATAGAAAGAATTGCTTTATCTTTAATTACGCTTTGTTGCTTTGCTGCTGAGTTGTAGTGTTCACAGAAATGGCTGTGGAGTCTCCTCCATTTGCAATATTGTATTGAGCTGAAAGAATTGGAATGTTGATCAGTGCAGCATTAACAGCAAATCCTCCACCAGAAATCGGCAATTGGCCGTTTAGGTTTGTTTGAGGAAGGTTTGCTTGTGCAGCGAAAGTAAAAGCTTCCGCTTCATTGCCGCTGTCTGCTCCATTTACTGCTCCGCCGCTCGGCAATACGCCATTGTCTTTTTTGTAATCATCATAGCATCTTGATAGCATATTTTTTCACCTCCTTCAATTGATTGAAGTGGCTGTTTTCTAGATTATGAGTCTTTCTTCATCTTGTCTGAAAGATCCAGATCCAGAAGTTTCTTACCGTTTACAGATAGTTTCACCTGTTTATAATCCTCGGATGTTTCCACAACAGGCAGCAGATTTTTTAATGCAGGAATCATATTCCCGATCCCGGAGGAATTTTTTGTGAAGAGCCCTTCTAAGTTTTTCAACGGCTTAAGAGATTCCATAAGATTTCCTTTTAACTCTTCAGACTGAATTTTTTCTAATCCTTTTGTATAGAATCCGCCCAATGTTTCAGTAAACTTGGCGACCATTTCTTCTGCATATTGTTTTGCTTCTTCCCCTGTCAGCTCTTTGCCATTGATTGAAACTTTATAGTTGGAGTTCTCCTTGTCTGCCATTCCTGTTCACCTCCTTATCGATAGTTTATTATATTGATCCAAGAGCCAAGCTGTCTCCGCAAATGCAGTAGGACAAACGTGCATTTTTCAATTACATACCTATTAGTGAGTTTTAAGTCCTTACCATAGGCAGTCATTTTCCTCATTTATATAGAGAATTCTCCTGCCTGATTTGTTCTGACCGGAACATTCGCCCGCTTCCGGCATACTATAAATCATGCCAATACTTTTGCCTAACATTCATAAAAATTATCGCACACTAGTCTAATATCCCGCATAGGATGAATTGAAAATGAATGAGGAGGGTTCGCTCGCAATGGGAGATTACAGAGAGATTATAACGAAAGCGGTCGTTGCGAAAGGACGTAAATTCACACAGTCCAATCATACGATCTGCCCGTCACACCATCCGTCAAGCATACTTGGCTGCTGGATCATAAACCATACGTACGAGGCGAAAAAAGCTGGAAGAACAGTGGAAATCTGCGGCCATTATGACATTAACGTTTGGTACTCTTTCAACAATAATACAAAAACCGAAGTTGTTACCGAACGGGTTGAGTATAAAGATGTCATTAAATTAAAGTACCGTGATCCGGACTGTTTGGATGATCATGATGTCATCGCCCGTGTTCTGCAGCAGCCAAGCTGCTGTGAAGCAGTCATTTCTCCAAATGGCAACAAAATCATCGTCACTGTGGAAAGAGAGTTCATGGTCGAGGTGATCGGCGAAACAAAGGTTTGTGTAGCTGTTCACCCAGACAAGTGCGAGTGCGATGATGACGCTTGGGGACTTGATGTGGAAGATGAAGAATTCGAGGATTTAAATCCGGATTTCTTGGTGGGAACTGAAGAAGAGTAATGACAAACTAGGAGGTTTTGCTTCCTAGTTTTTCTTTTTAGATTTAATAATGTCAGCTAAATTCAAGCGAATTAACGACAGCACCTTCCGCCTTTAGTCTGAATGCATCTGCAGAGTCTTACCTTAGAATGGAAGTATAGGATGTAAGGGGGAGAGGCGAGGATGAAAATATTTCAATTGAATTTGAAGTGCCATGATTTAGACAGGATGAAAGAATTTTATACAATTGTGCTGGAGATGGAGCTGCTGACGGAGACTCAGAGTTATTTTACAATTATGGCCGGCTCAACAAAGATTCTTTTTGAGAAAGATGCAGCAATCCCCTTTTATCATGTATGTTTCAGGACCAATGCTGAATACTTTGAACATATGTATCAGAAATTAGGTGCTGAAAGTGTGCTGCTGCCAAATGAGAGCGGCGAGTACAGTATGTATTGGAAAGGAAAGCAGGCATATTTTATCGATCCGGACGGAAATATTATAGAGATGCTGGAGCGGCCTTTGAATGGCGGAAAAAAGGAGGGTCTCCGCTGGCATGATGTCGGGGAAGTTGGCTTGCCAGTCAATGATGTAGCTGCAATGGAGCGGGAATTAGATCAGTATCTGCACAATGAACAGATGGATTCCAGCGAGACGTTTGCTTTTTACGGAGACAGGAAAGGGGTTTTTGTGCTTGTGAAGGAAGGGAGGAACTGGTATCCAACAGAAAAGGCTGCCGTTATTTCCCCAATTAAGATATTTGCTTCGGGACCAGGGGATGCCATGTTTCAGCATCAGGAATATCCTTATGAAGTGATTGTGAGGAAGGAATGGGAAGGGACCATCCCGGCTGTGCAATTTCGCATTGCACGTCCGACAAACCAGCTTGATAAACTCATTTCCTTTTATGAAAAAGGACTGGGGCTGAAGAGAGTCGGCGAGTTTTGGAATCATGAAGGCTATGATGGTATTATGATTGGTCTGCCTGATAGCCAATACCATCTTGAATTTACTCAATCTAAGGAAAAAATGGAGCTTCCGCTGCCGACAAAGGAGCATCTATTAGTCTTTTATGTGGGAGACCGCCTGGAGCGGGATACCATTGCCGAAAGGCTTGCTTCTTTTGGTTATTTGGAAACAGAACCGGAAAATCCATATTGGGGCAGAGGCGGAGTGACAATTGAAGATCCCGACGGATGGCCGATTGTATTAATGAATACGCCAGGAATATAAAGCTTCCGGTATGCCTGGAGCTTTTCCAGTGTTAATTTTCAAATGAATAAGCCGTCGTTTTCCTAAATATGTTAAAATAGCAAAGTAGTAAAATGAATGCAGAAAGGTTGAGGGTTTATGTTTAAAAAGGTTGCCTCTGATGTGCTGGGATTAAGCGATGTGGGAAGCGTCATCCAGCCGGCAGACTATGACAAAGTTGATGCTGACGATTATGTCCTGCACGAAGATAATGAGAAAATTTACTTCCTGATCAAGTCCAAATCGGATGAATACTGCTTTACGAATAAGGCACTTATACATCTGGATGGTACTAGTGCTGTCAGCAAAAAACGAACTCTAAAGCGCTACAGCTACCGCGAATACAGTATTTCAAATGTGATGCTGGAAACAGCTGGTACAGTCGATTTGGATGTGGAAATCAAATTCGTGATCGGTTCTCAGGCATTTTCTATTGACGTACATAAAAAGCATATCGAAGAATTGAAAGATTTATATAAAGCTCTGATCCGCATTTCCGAAATCAGCCGCGAAAATGAAGTGTCCATGGAGTATGCTGAAAAAAGCCTGAATTTGGCATCAAGCACTCTTGGACGTTCAGTGTCCAGTCAGGACGCCAATGTGGTGGACAATTTCCGTGTACTAAATGAAACAGCCTTCAACTGGCTTATGAACAGCCGCAAGAAATATAATGTGAAAGACTTCGGATATGTGTTCGAAAAATACATCAATAACTAAAATCCTGGCAGCTCTCCATTTGGGGCTGCTGTTTTATTTGAGGCCAGCTGTTTTGCTGCTCACTAAAAACGCAAATATAGTTTAACCAATGCGATGATTGAAGCGGAGGATATTTGACTCCAGCGGGAGGAGAGGAAAGTGAGATACCCCTGCAGGCTCTCATTCCTCCACGCGGAAAGCAAGTGTCCCGTGCTGAAATCAATGGCTCAATATATAAGCCTATCAATATAAGAGAAATGTCAAGGCAAATATTGCACCTCTGAGTCAGCCGATAATCTATGATATAATGAAAAAGACGTTTTTAGAGGAAATCTCTAAAACAGGATTTTAAAATAATAGATTATGGATCGTTGGAGGAAGTTATGGCAGCAGCATACACGCCTATGATACAGCAATATTTAAGGGTAAAGGCAGAATATCAGGATGCCTTTTTATTTTTTCGCCTTGGCGACTTTTACGAAATGTTTTTCGAGGATGCACTTAAAGCGTCACAGGAGCTTGAAATCACATTAACCAGCCGCGAGGGAGGCACGGAAGAACGGATTCCCATGTGCGGGGTGCCGTATCATTCAGCACCGGTTTATATTGAACAATTGATTGAAAAAGGATACAAAGTCGCGATCTGCGAGCAAACAGAAGATCCGAAACAGGCAAAAGGAGTTGTGAAGCGGGAAGTCGTACAGCTTATCACACCTGGAACAATGATGGAAGGTAAAGGCCTTCAGGAAAAAGAAAACAACTATATTGCATCAATTTCAGTCTTTGAGGATGAAACTTTTGGATTTGCCACCAATGATTTATCAACAGGTGAGACAAAGGTAACGATGTTAAGCAGCGGGTTTGATGAGGTTTTGAACGAGCTGTCCATGTCAGGAGCAAAGGAAGTAGTCATTTCTTCAGACTTTGATGGAGAGTGGCAGAGGAGAATGAAAGAACGCTCCGTCATGGCGATTTCATTCGAGGATGATTGCGGAGTCCGGGACACTTTCGAGGGACTTCTGGATGATTTAAATCAGGACAAGCTTAGGGCAACTTCTTCCAGACTGATTAATTACTTGTACCGTACGCAGAAGAGGAGCCTGGATCACCTTCAAAAAGTGGCTACTTATCAGATCAATCAATACATGAAAATCGATTTTTTTTCAAAAAAAAATCTTGAGCTGACAGAAACCATCCGCAGCAAAGGCAAGAAGGGCTCACTGTTATGGCTCCTGGATGAAACGAAGACTGCAATGGGGGGCAGGCTTTTAAAGCAATGGATCGACAGGCCGCTCATTGATGAACAGGAAATCAAACGCCGCCATTCGCTGGTTGAAACGCTTATTCACTCTTTCTTTGAACGGGAAGAAATCCGGGAAAAACTGAAGGAAGTCTATGACCTGGAACGCCTTGCAGGAAGAGTGGCATTTGGAAATGTAAATGCCCGCGACCTTGTGCAGCTTAAGAAATCTCTTCAGCAGATACCTGTTTTAAAAGAAATGGTCTCAAATCTGCCCAATGAGGAAGCAGTGAGGCTTGCTGAGCGCCTGGATGCATGTGAAGAAGTCACGGATACTTTGGAAAGCGCGATAATGGAAAATCCGCCGCTGTCTTTGAAGGATGGAAACATCATTCAGGACGGCTATCATGAAGAGCTGGATAAGTACCGTGATGCAAGCCGCAACGGGAAAACCTGGATTGCCCAGCTTGAGAAGCAGGAACGTGAAAAAACAGGCATTAAATCATTAAAAATCGGTTTTAACCGTGTGTTTGGCTATTATATTGAAGTTACTCGCGCTAACCTGCATCTTCTGAAAGAAGGGCAATATGAGCGCAAACAGACCCTGACCAATGCTGAACGATTTATTACGCCTGAATTAAAGGAAAAAGAATCACTCATACTGGAAGCACAGGAAAAGTGTGTGGAGCTCGAGTATGAATTATTTACGAATGTCCGCGAACATGTAAAAGAATTTATTCCGAGATTGCAAAAACTGGCGAAAACGGTAAGTGAGCTGGATGTACTTCAGTGCTTCTCCGCTGTCAGCGAGCAAAGACATTATACAAAGCCAAATTTTTCAAATGATAGACGGGTTTATATCAAAGACGGCCGCCATCCTGTCGTTGAAAAAGTCCTGAACGCACAGGAATATGTGCCGAATGACTGTTATATGGATGCGGACCGGGAAATGCTGCTGATTACAGGGCCGAATATGTCCGGTAAAAGTACGTATATGCGGCAAATCGCCCTGACCGCGATTTTAGCGCAAATCGGCTGCTATGTGCCTGCTTCTGAAGCCGTGCTGCCAATTTTCGACCAGGTATTTACGAGAATCGGAGCCGCCGATGACCTTATTTCCGGCCAGAGTACGTTCATGGTCGAGATGCTTGAAGCGAGAAATGCGATTGTGAATGCCACTCAAAACAGTTTGATACTGTTCGATGAAATCGGGCGCGGAACATCCACCTATGATGGGATGGCATTGGCGCAGGCAATCATTGAATATATTCACAACCGGATTGGTGCGAAGACTTTATTTTCCACGCATTATCATGAATTGACGGTGCTTGAAGAAGAACTGCAGAAGGTGAAAAACATCCATGTCAGCGCAGTCGAGCAAAATGGACGGGTTGTGTTCCTTCATAAAATTAAGGAAGGAGCGGCAGATAAGAGTTACGGAATCCATGTTGCCCAGCTTGCAGAGCTCCCGAATGAACTGATTGTAAGGGCAAATGAAATTTTAACAGGGCTGGAATCGAACGATCCCGGTCCTGTAAAAAAAGAGATTCCTGCAGCAGAAAAAATGGCAGATCCTGCTGCCCAATTATCTTTCTTTGAGGAGCCTGAAGATGTAAAGAAACCTTCAATAAGCTCTAAGGAAAAAAAGGCTATTGATAAAGTCAAAGCGCTCGATATCCTTGATATGACACCAATGCAGGCGTTAAATACATTATATGAACTGCACAGGAAATTGAAGAATTAAAAAACAGGGGGTGACGAGATGGGGAAAATCATTCAGCTGGAGGATGCGCTTTCTAATAAAATTGCTGCCGGCGAGGTGGTGGAGAGGCCAGCATCGGTGGTAAAAGAATTGATGGAGAACTCGATCGATGCCGGAAGTACGATTATTGAAATCGAAGCGGAAGAAGCCGGCCTGGCCAAAATCCGCATTATCGATAATGGCGATGGTATTGAAGAAGATGATGTCCTGAATGCCTTTCATCGCCATGCCACCAGTAAAATTAAAGACGAAAATGACCTTTTCCGCATCCGCACGCTCGGATTCCGAGGAGAGGCATTGCCAAGTATTGCGTCAGTTTCGAGAATTGAAATGAAAACCTCAACCGGGGATGCCGGCACACGTGTTGTCATCGAAGGCGGAAAAGTCGAAGTGATGGAAAAGGCACCCGGCAGAAAAGGGACTGACCTTACCGTGACGGATTTATTTTTCAACACGCCGGCAAGGCTTAAATATATGAAGACGATTCACACAGAGCTTGGCAATATTACAGATGTGGTTAACAGGCTTGCGCTCGCCCATCCGGAGGTCGCCATCCGCCTGATCCATAATGAGCGAAAGCTCCTGCAGACGAACGGAAATGGGGATGTCCGGCAGGTGCTTGCAGCTATTTATGGGATCAATATTGTGAAAAAGATGGTTCGGATTGAAGCAAGCTCACTTGATTTTAAAATCAGCGGCTATGCTGCCCTGCCGGAGATTACAAGGGCATCAAGAAACTACATTTCTACCATGATCAACGGCCGCTTTATCAAGAATTACTCATTGGCCAAAGCCATTCAGGAGGGGTATCATACTTTGCTGCCAATCGGCCGCTACCCGATTGTGCTCCTGAACATTGAAATGGATCCGCTCCTTGTCGATGTGAACGTCCATCCATCGAAAATGGAGGTGCGCTTAAGCAAGGAACATGAATTGAATGAGCTTGTATCAGGTGCTTTGAAGGCAGCATTTAAAAAAGAGGAACTGATCCCTTCCGGATTTACACAGCCGAAGACCATAAAGCCTAAGTCAGAACAGACGGCTCTTGATCTGGATCATTTGCCTGAGCATCGGGAGCATGTGCCTTCTTATGTGCGTGAAACGAGGGAGGAAGCTATCCGGCAGTACCCGAATGGGGCAGTTCTGCAAAGCCCTCCAGTTCAACCGGCAGCAGCAGAATCTCCTGACTTGCAGGATGCTCCTTTCATGGAATTAAGCCCTTCAGCTGAAGAATTGCCTGAAGCGGATCAGCACATATTCCAGCCCGAAGAGCCGAGAGCTGCAGGATTGAAACAGTTTTTTGCAGAGACCGCCACAGTGGAGGAGCCATCCCGGGTGCCGCCGCTCTATCCAATTGGGCAAATGCATGGGACATATATTTTTGCCCAAAATGACCGGGGCCTTTATATAATTGATCAGCACGCCGCCCAGGAGCGGATTAAGTACGAGTATTTCAGGGAGAAAGTCGGCCAGGTTGAAAGTGAATTGCAGGAAATGCTTATACCGCTGACATTTGAATACTCAACGGATGATTATATTAAAATTGATGAATACAAAGGCGAGCTTGAGAAAGTGGGGGTATTCCTTGAGCAGTTCGGACATAACAGCTTTATTGTCCGTTCCCATCCGCAATGGCTGCCTAAAGGCGAGGAACAGGAAATCATCGAGGATATGATTGAACAGCTTTTAGCCATGAAGAGAGTTGATATTAAAAAGCTGCGTGAGGAAGCTGCCATTATGATGAGCTGTAAAGCTTCCATTAAAGCGAACCACCACCTCCGCAATGATGAAATCCAGGCGCTGCTTGATGAATTGCGGAGGTCTTCCGATCCGTTCACATGCCCGCATGGACGGCCGATCATCATTCATTACTCCACTTATGAAATGGAGAAAATGTTTAAGAGAGTAATGTAGAAAAGAGCGACGCCGAACCAGAGTGGTTCGGCGTTTTTTAATTTATAGACGATAATTATGTTATGTAAACTAATCGGCGTTCCGTCCCTAATTTTCTTTTTTAGCTCATTTCGCTCATAAAAAACTTTATTTCTACGATAAAAACCTTTTTTTGCTCAAAACATCACTATACCAAACAAACAAAGCATCCATTTCGCGAAATGGATGCTTTTCTTATAGCTTATCTCACTGCTGTATGCAATTTATCAATAAATTTCAGGGCTTTTCCTGTTCCAATCGCTACAGATTCAAGCGGGCTAGGTGCAAGATGTACAGGGACTACAATTTCCTGTGAAAGCCATTCCTGCATGCCGTTTAAAAGGGCACCGCCGCCGGAAAGGATCACACCGCGGTCTACGATGTCTCCGCTGAGTTCAGCCGGACTGTCCTCTAATGTTGCACGGATTGCTTCAAGAATGTGAAGCAATGATTCTTTGATTGCATCACGGATTTCATATGAAGTTAGAGTAATCGTCTTAGGCAGGCCTGTAACAAGGTCTCGGCCGCGCACTTCCATTGTCAGTTCTTCGTGGTCAACCAGCGCGTAGCCGATTTCCATTTTAATATGCTCGGCTGTTCTTTCTCCGATCAGGACGTTGTATTCTTTACGCACATATTGAATAATATCATCGTCAAGTCTGTCGCCGCCAATCCGGATGGAATTGCAGGCTACCACTCCGCCGAAAGAGATGATGGCTACTTCTGTTGAACCGCCGCCAATGTCAACAACCACGTTCGCGACAGGCTCATCGACAGGCATGCCTGAACCAATTGCTGCTGCTACAGGCTCTTCGATCAGATGTACCTTCTTCGCTCCTGCATTGCGGACAGCATCATGGATGGCTCTTCTTTCAACACTTGTAGAACCAGATGGCGTACAAACAACGACATTCGGCTTCCTGATTGCAAATCCGACTTTTTTCGATGCTTTTCGCATAACCTGGCGAAGCATTTCAGTAGTGGTGTCATAGTCGGCAATAACCCCGTCTTTAAGCGGACGGATGGCAACGATGCGGCCTGGTGTTTTCCCGATCATTTCCTTTGCTTCTTTACCAACAGCTAACACTTTTTTCGTTTCTGTATCAATTGCTACAACAGAAGGTTCATTAAGGATAATGCCTTTTGTTTTGCTGTATACAAGGATATTAGCAGTTCCTAAGTCAATTCCAATTTCAGATGTATTTAACATGAATTCTTCACCCAATTTCAAATTTATATTGTCACAATATAACCTTCTAATAAATTAACATGATTTTGGGGGTTACCCTTTGTTTGTTATGGAATCGTTAATAAAATGTAATTTTATAAGAAAATTTTAGGAAACTTGTCGAATAGGAAAGGTGAAACTTGTTCATAATGCATAAATGTTCTGTTTTTATAAAAAGAATGGTAAGATGATACCTGAAAAATTTTCCTGCTATATGGTAGGATAATAATTAGAATGGCAGTAAAGGCAGTGAACAGATGAGTGAAAAAGAAAAGCTTGCAGTGCTGATTGGCCCTACAGCTGTTGGAAAAACAAAATTAAGCATCCTTCTGGCAAAAAGATTTAATGCCGAGATCATCAGCGGAGATTCTATGCAAATATATAAAAGCATGGATATCGGCACGGCAAAAATTAAAGAAGAAGAGATGGAAGGAATTCCGCATCATCTGATTGACATCAAAAATCCTGAAGACCCCTTTTCGGCTGCTGAATTTCAGGAACTGGTCCGCAGCAAAATCACAGAGATCACTTCAAGAGGCAAACTTCCAATGATTGTTGGAGGCACGGGATTGTATATTCAATCCGTTATTTATGATTACCAATTCTCTGATGCGCCTTCAGATGAGGAATTCAGAAAAACATTAGAGGATCGCGCCGAAAGGGAAGGGAACGATGCTCTTTTCAAGGAGCTTTTGGACATAGACCCTGAAAGTGCGGAAAAAATTCACCCCAATAACATTCGAAGAGTGGTCAGGGCATTGGAAATTTACCATTGCACAGGGAAAACGATGTCTCAGTATCAGGAGAATCAGGATCCAGCACTTCTTTATGATACGGCGCTGATTGGGTTGACCATGGACCGGGATACCTTATATGAACGCATCAATCTCCGGGTTGAGATCATGATGAAGGAAGGCTTGCTTGAAGAGGTAAGAGCCCTATATGATCAGGGATTAAAGGATTGCCAGTCCATACAAGCCATCGGGTATAAAGAGCTGTATGAATACTTTAATGGACGTGTTTCTCTGGAGGATGCCGTAGGAAATCTGAAGCAAAATTCAAGAAGATATGCAAAAAGGCAGCTAACATGGTTTCGAAACAAGATGAATGTGGAATGGTTTGATATGTCCGATACAGCCGGCCCTCATGAGTTTGAAAAAAAATTCGCTGAAATTTCTGCTCATATTGAAGGAAAGCTGAAAATAAAATCGAATACATAATGATAGAGATAAAAGAGGAGGATTATAATGAAATCAGCAATCAATATTCAGGATCAGGTTCTTAATCAGCTACGCAAGGATAATATTAATTGTACTGTATTTTTGTTAAATGGATTCCAAATTAGAGGCCAAATCAAAGGCTTTGATAATTTCACGGTATTATTCGAGTCAGAAGGCAAGCAGCAGCTCGTTTATAAGCATGCCATTTCTACCTTCGTTCCACAGCGCAATGTTCAGCTGGATATGGAAAACCAGCAATAATATAAAAGTTAACATTCAGAAGAAAAGCCCGCTTTAATTGAAGCGGGCTATTTTCTTATGCAAAGACAACGCAAATATTTTTAATGAAATGGAGGTTGGCTGAATACATATAGATATGAGGGAGCCTGCCTGCTGGGCTTGTTTTCCATGAAAAGGCAGAATGCTTCCAGGTATCGCAGCAACTAAAGCGGAGGAAAGCCCGAACAGGCGAAAATTTCAACTTATTTCTCGGGAAACCGCATGAACCGACACTCATGCATCAGTGATTGCTGAAACGCGAGGGAACTTGTCGGATTTTAGCCTAATAACCGTAATCTTGCGGATGCATATAGGCTTTTGTCACAACGATTACTTCTATGCGTATACTGTGCTAAGAATGTGAGGTGATAGCTTTTGGACCAGCCGATTCGCCTGAAGAATAACGGACAGATCAGCATCGTGCTCAATTCACAAAAGAGAAAAACATACACAAAAGAGCTTCCCGAATCCCAAGCGGCTCCAAAAGCCATTCCGCCTGAGCATACAGCTCTGAAAGAAATTGAAGAAGAACTTGGCGCTCTTGTGGGAATGGAAGAGATGAAAAAAATGATAAAGGAGATCTATGCGTGGATTTATGTGAATAAAAAGCGGGAGGAAGCCGGTCTCAAAGCTGGAAAGCAGGCATTGCATATGATGTTCAAAGGCAATCCCGGCACCGGTAAGACTACGGTTGCCCGATTAATAGGCAAGCTTTTTCAAAAAATGAATGTACTGTCAAAAGGTCATCTAATTGAAGCTGAGCGCGCTGATCTTGTCGGTGAATACATTGGTCATACCGCCCAGAAGACAAGGGATCTGGTGAAAAAAGCGATAGGCGGAATCCTGTTCATCGATGAAGCATACTCCTTAGGAAGAGGCGGAGAAAAAGACTTTGGCAAGGAAGCCATTGACACTCTCGTTAAGCATATGGAAGACCGCCAGCATGAATTTATTCTGATACTGGCGGGCTACTCAAGAGAAATGAATCACTTCCTGACGCTGAATCCTGGCCTTCATTCCCGGTTCCCCCTAGTTGTTGACTTTCCTGACTATTCGATTGAGCAGCTGATGGAAATCGGGGAGCGGATGCTGAAGGAACGGGAATATACATTAAGCCACGAATCTGAAAAGAAACTGAGGGAGCACTTACACTTTGTGAAAAATAATCTCAGCCCAAACAGTTTTTCGAACGGGCGCTACATCCGAAATATCATTGAAAAATCAATCCGGACACAGGCCATGCGTCTATTATTGCAAAACTGCTATGACAAACATGATCTGATGACCATCAGAAGCAATGATTTGGTGTTTGAAGAAGCCGATTAAGGGGATATTTAATAAAAAAAGACAGTGTCAAAGAACATTGGCATTGTTTTTTTACTGAAGGAGGAATATAAAATGAACAATATTACGGTTTATACGACCAATACATGTCCTTACTGTACGATGGTGAAGAATTTTCTGGATGAGCAAGGACTGGAGTATAAAGAGGTTAATGTGCAGAATGACCAGCGAGAGGCACAAAAACTGGTTGCAACCACTGGACAAATGGGAGTGCCGCAGATCAATGTGAATGGCAATTGGGTTATTGGCTTTGATCCAAATACGATAATGGCGAATGTGAAGCAATAATATAGAGGGGGCCCGCTCATGGTGGAGCAGGTCTTTTTTATGGAATTGTGAACTCTGCAAATAAAATTGCATATTAGCAAAAAAAGTACCTATATTCGCAAATAAATAGGAAATTTTGCAAAGAAAGTGACTGAACTGGCAAACAAACAGCTTAAACCGGCAAATAAACATCTGAACCATGATTCTGTTTGAATTTCTAAGTGTAATTTCAAAAAAACATCAGGATAAACTGATGTTTTTTATTTTGAAGAAAGAATTTTCAAAAAACATTGACCGAAATTCCTGGTGGTGTTTTAATAATTATAAGTGGTTGGGTCACCTAACCATTTTATTCTGGAAGGAGCTTGAGAAATGAAAATCCTAATTACTGAACTAATCTGGAAAGAAGGAATTGAAGAGTTAATAAATAATGGCTTTCAAGTGGATTATGATGAAAATCTATGGAGTAACCGTGAAGAATTATTGAGAAAAATCAACAATTACGATGGATTAATTGTAAGAAATCAAACAATTGTAGATCAGGAATTAATGGCAGCTGGTCTTCAATTAAAGGTTATAGGCAGGCTTGGAGTTGGACTTGATAATATAGACACAAAATCAGCAAAGAAAATGGGAATTCCAGTTGTTTATGCTAAAAATGCCAATGCCACTTCGGTGGCAGAGTATGTGATGATGGCCATGCTAAGTGTTTCCCGGCCTCTACATCTTGCTGATTATGATGTCAGGAAAGGAAATTGGGATAGAAAAACATACACCGGGATGGAACTAGCGGGTAAAACGCTGGGCCTTATAGGGTTAGGTGAAATCTCTCATCGCGTTGCCAAAAGAGCAAAATCGTTTGGAATGAAAGTGATCGGCTATGATCCCTTTATCGCGGATTATGATCACATCGTTTCTGAAACTGGGGTTCAAATAAAAGAATTAACAGATCTGCTTGCTGAATGTGATTTTATTTCCTTGCATGTCCCGCTTACACCTTCAACCAAGTATTTAATCTCCGAGACAGAACTTCAATCAATGAAGGTTTCTTCCTATATTATTAATACGTCCCGAGGCGGTATTATAAATGAACTTGATCTTGAAGCTGCTTTGACCAATGGTTCGATTGCAGGAGCGTTTCTGGATGTACTTGAGGAAGAACCAATTCACCAGTCGAACAAACTATTGACCTGCTCAAATGCTGTCATTACTCCGCATATTGCTGGTTTAACGGAAGAATCACAAATTAGAACTTCTCTATTGGTGGCAAAGGAAGTAGCAAAGGTTATGAAAAATCAGCCGTCTTTATGTGTAATTTAAAAAAGTTTCCGAAAATTTAAATAAATAATTGACTTTGCCATTTAGGAGTGGTTTAATTAACCTATAAACAGTGGTTGGGTCACCCAACCAAAATAAAAAGGAGGTAATCGAATGAGTAATAACAGTCAATCTACAACTCTGGCAGACACGCATTCTCCTGAGTCTAAAGAGGTTAGCACACATAAGTTTTTAATTCATCATAAGGGAGATCATGTAGGGGTAGCGACTAGTCCAATAAAAGAAGGAGAACAGGTTATCGGAATCTTTATGGATGATAATTCTGAGGTGTCTGTAAAGTCTCGCGGGGATATTCCTTTAGGGCATAAAATTTCATTAGTGGACTTAAAGAGTAATCAGCCAGTCTTAAAATACGGAATTCAAATTGGGTTAACAACAACGGAATGGGCTGTAGGAGACTATGTCCATACTCATAATATTAAAACGGCGAGGTGGTAAATATGAATAATACACTAATGGGTTACCGCAGAGAAAATGGAAAAGTTGGTATACGCAATCATGTCATCATTTTGCCTGTTGATGATATCTCAAATGCTGCCTGTGAGGCTGTTGCAAGACAAGTTCAAGGAACGATGGCCCTTCCTCACGCATATGGAAGACTCCAGTATGGACCAGACCTTGACCTTCATTTCAGAACAATGATAGGAACCGGTTCAAATCCAAATGTGGCAGCGGTTATTGTCATCGGCATTGAAGAAAACTGGTCCAAGAAGATCGCGGAAGGTATTGCAGAAACTGGCAAACCAGTATCCTATTTTTCTATCGAGGGAAATGGCGACTTTGAAACAATCCGACAAGCATCATGGAAAGCTAAAGAGTATGTTCAATGGGCATCTGAACTGCAGAGAGAGCCGATTGAACTAAAAGATTTAACGATCAGCATTAAGTGCGGGGAATCGGATACGACTACAGGACTGGGATCATGCCCAACAGTATCTCAGGCAGTTGACCGCCTGGTTGATGCCGGTGCGACGGTATTCTTTGGGGAAACATCTGAATTAACAGGTGGAGAACATCTAATCGCACAAAGAATGGCAACGCCTGAACTTCATGAAAAGTTTATGGCTATTTATAAAGATTATGTAGGCGAAATCGAATCCAAAGGAGTAGATTTGCTTGGCTCACAGCCAACACAGGGAAATATTGCAGGAGGCCTATCAACTATAGAAGAAAAGGCTCTTGGAAATATTGCCAAAACGGGCACGAAGGAAGTAATTGGGGTGCTTGACCCAGCAGAAAAGCCAGAGAATGGCAAGGGCTTGTATTTTATGGATACTTCTTCAGCAGCTGCAGAATGCATTACGTTAATGGCAGCTGGCGGTGCAGTACTCCATCTTTTCCCAACAGGGCAGGGTAATATTATCGGAAATCCAATTGAGCCAGTTGTGAAAATTACCGCAAATCCGATAACAGCTGGAACAATGAGCGAGCATATTGATGTAGATGTACAGGGATTATTGTCCCGTCAGATTTCCCTGGAAGAAGCAGGCGACAAATTAATGGAAGTTATTTGCCGTACGGTAAATGGCCGCTTGACCAGTGCTGAAGCTTTGGGACATCGTGAATTTGTCATGACAAAACTATACCGAAGCGCCTGATTCAATTTCTCCCTGCACATTTTTGAGCGGGGAGAATCCTTTTTTAAAGAGAGTACAAAAAAAGGAGTTTAGACATGAACACATATAATGAATCGGATCTAAAGGAATTCTGTGAAAAAGTTCTTGAAAAAATGGGAATGCGCAAAGATTATTCGGAAGTTGTCGCGGATTCACTGGTAAAAGCAAACTTAGAAGGTACAGATAGTCACGGGATCAGCAGACTTCCCATTTACGCCAAACGATTTATGGATAAAAGAATAAATGTGAATCCAGATATTAAAGTAACAAAAAAAGCTCCAACCGTGCTTCAGATTGATGGCGATAATGGCCTGGGTCATGTAGTAAGCTGGAAGGCGATTAAAGAAGGTATTGAAATAGCAAAAGAAAGCGGCACTGCAGCAATCGCGATTCGTAATAGCAATCATTTTGGGACTGCTTCGTATTTTTGCCAAATGGCATGCGAGCAGAATCTCGCATGTATAGGCTTTACTAATTCCCCGCCAGGGATCGCACCCTGGGGAGGGAAGGAAGCTTTCTTTGGCACTAACCCAATCGCGTTTGGCTTTCCAACTGGCAACGATCAGCCTGTAATAATTGATTTATCAACCAGTATAGTGGCTAGAGGGAAAATCATATTGGCCGCAAAACAGGGAACTGAAATACCGGATGGCTGGGCAATTGATGAAGATGGGTATCCCACCAAGGAACCTGCGGCTGCCTTAAAAGGATCTGTATTACCGCTTGGCGGAGCAAAAGGGGCTGCACTCGCGCTTGCTGTTGAGATATTAACTGGTGTACTTTCAGGAGCCGCATTTGGCCCCCATGTGAAAAATCTTTATGATGACAATGAAACAGAGAATGCAAATGTTGGACACTTCTTTTTGTTACTGGATATTAAAAAGTTTATGGATTTAACACTGTTCTTTACCTCTATTCAAAATTTGCTGCAGGAAATGAAAGAAGTTCCTAAGAAACCAGATGTAAGTGAAATACGCTACCCGGGGGAAAGAAGAAAAAGAGAAAGTGCCAGCAGGCAATTAACAGGAATTGAATTATCAGGCAATGTTGAACAGGAATTAAAAGAATTGGGGGCGGATTTCCATATCCCTTTTCCTGAGGCAATGTCACTTGACCATTCCAGTAAAAGCTTTTCTCTTTAAAAAAAGCTGTATGGTGATTATTGACCCATCCAATTGGATGAGGCATATAAACACCATAACAGCTTTTTTAGCTGGATAATGTATTTTGAGAAATCGAACATTCTACACTTTCAATATGGTCTATCATACGTTCCTGAGCCAACTCAATGTTGTTCTGCTTTATTGCCTCAAGAATCTTTTCGTGCTCCTGGACAGATTTTAAAGCACGGCCCGGAATGTTAATTGATTTTGTACGTGACTCGGACAGAAGATCGATTAAAAAGTGCATAATTCTTACTAAAACCACATTATTTGAATGATCGGCAAGCGTCATATGAAATTTATGATCCAATTCAGCCAGACGGTCAAAATCCTGGTCACCGCTTACAATTTCGTTTGCTTCCTTAAGGATTTGATCTAATTGCTGAATAAGATCAGGGCTTGAATTCTCTATGGACCATTTTACTGTCCATTCCTCAAGAATTTTTCTGACCGAGAAGAAATCCTTAAATTGATCAGAGGATACAAAAAAAGCTTCAGTCATTTTTTGTATTTGCTGCTCAGGTGAAGCTACAAAGACCCCAGTTCCGTGTTTGGCGGTCAAATACCCATATGCTTCGAGTATTTTATAGGCTTCCCTTACTGTATTCCTGCTGACAGAAAGCTCATTTCCCATTTCTCTTTCACCGGGGATTTTTTCACCTGCTCTGTATACGCCATTTTGGATTTTTTTCTTTATACTATCGGCTACCTGCTCCGAAATTCCTTTTCTATTAATGTCCAAATATACCCCTCCAAGCAAATTTACTGATGGGCTTTTTTTATAGGGAAAATGGTTCAATGGCCCAACCTATTTTATTAAATCATTAACGGGTCAAGTAATCAACACCGCTGTCTTAAATTTCTCAAAAGGGTAAATAGAGCTGCCTTCATAGGCAGCTTTAAATGAAATAAACGATTAAAAATCCTAATGCTGCTAAGGCGGCAGCTCCAAAAGTTCCCGTAAAAATTACCTTACTGTTTAACTTTTTAAATTCAGTATAATTAACTCCTAAACCTAAGCCTGCCATGGCCATAGATAATAAAAAGATACTTAGTGCGATTAGCATTTGGGTCATTCTATCAGAAAGTATGCCAGCCGTATTAATCAGGCACATAAACAGAAAGCCAAAGATAAACCATGGGACCGGCAAATCTCTGAATCTGGTATTCTGTTTGTTTAAGCTGTGCTTATTAAATATTAATCCGAGTATAATCGCTGCAGGAATTAATAATGCTACACGTCCCAGCTTCACCAGAATGGCAGTATCACTGCTTACATCACCTCCTGGAGCAGAAGCTGCAATGACATGAGCAAGCTCATGCAAAGTTGCCCCTGTTAATACTCCATAATCGTAAGGGCTCAGGTCCAGTACGGGAAACAAAAAAGTATAAATGATTGTCACAATAGTACCCATAATGGCAATAAAAGCTACGGAGATAGCAGTAAACTCATTTTTAGCCCGGATTAGCGGGGCAACAGCAACTATGGCAGCAGCCCCGCATATTGCAGTTCCAACTGCAATCAGTGCTGATAAATGGCGGTCGATTGAGAGAAGTTTTCCGATATACATCATAAGGATAAGAGTGAAACCGATTACAATTATATCGACAATAATAAGAGAAAAGCCAGCGGCAAAGATTTGTTCAACATTGAGTCTTAATCCCATCAGAATAATTCCCGCGCGGAGAAGAGTCTTGCTGCTGAATGTGATTCCGGTAGATGCATCGGCTGGCACATCCATTATTCCTTTCCAGCTCATGCCAAGAAGTATGGAAACAATCATGATTCCCATTACTGAAAAAACAGGCAATTTCGCTATTGAACCAGCTAATACAGCAAGTATTAAAGTTAGCAGAACTCCTTTTAACCAGCCCTTTTGCAGCTTTAAGGTTTTAATTTTTTTTCTTGTGTGAAGGGGAACTGTTTTTGCTTTATGCAGTTTTGTTGCTCCAGCATTACTCAATCTTCTGCCTCCTTTTTTGTAAAATTGGTCCAGTGGTCAGGAGACCCAACCAATACAATTTCATTTAAGCATTTTTATAAAGGGTAATCAAGAAAAATATAAAAATTAAACAAAAAAATTTAGAAAGTATTGATTTTTTAGAAAATTATAAATAGAATATGGGTAGTGGTTGGGTGACTGTACCATAACTTATTTAATCTACTTTAAGAAAAGTCATTCCAAAATAAAAGATTTTAATAGATCAGCAGGATAGTGAATAAAAAGGAGGGATTTTAATGGGAAAATCAATTTAGTCTAATCAATTAACAATATTAACAGCTAATTTATGTAGAATTGGCGG
Source organism: Cytobacillus sp. BC1816 (assembly GCF_051353635.1). NCBI lineage: Bacteria > Bacillati > Bacillota > Bacilli > Caryophanales > Bacillaceae > Cytobacillus > Cytobacillus sp. BC1816. The sequence continues at coordinate 1,966,125 of NZ_CP195611.1, forward strand.
GGGTAAATCTGAGGAATCCTTGCAGTTTTTCAATCATGTATTTGTAAGGGCTTACAATATAGTGCGGGAGGCGAATTTTATGAGGGTATATCTGTCTATCTTATCAATCCTATTGTTAATATTTGTGAGCGGCTGCTCCAGCAATGTTAATGGCAAAGAGCCGGATGCAGAATATGTATTGAGACTGGGCCATCTTCAAACGGAAACTCATCCTTACCACAAAGGGGCATTGAGGTTTAAAGAGCTGGTGGAAGAAAAATCTAACGGGCGGATAAGAATTGATATATTTCCAAGCAGCCAATTAGGAAATGGAAGAGACCAGATAGAAGGCGCGCAAATTGGCTCCATCCATTTTCATATTGGTTCAGTAGCACCAGTAACCAATTTCGCCCCTAAATTTAATTTGCTTAACCTTCCATATTTATTTGAAAGCCGGGAGCATGCTTTTCGGGTCCTTGATGGGGAGATAGGTAAAGAGATCGCTTCTGATTTAGAGAACAGGGGCCTTATCAACCTCGGCTATATGGAGAATGGCTGGAGGCATATGACAAATAATAAGAAACCCATTAAGACAAGTGCCGATGCAGCGAAATTAAAATTGAGAGTCCAGGAGTCACCTCCATACATCTCATTCATCAAAGCACTTGGCTCAACTCCTGTTCCTGTTCCATTCGGTGAACTATATACTGCTTTGGAACAAAAAGTGGTCGACGGCCAGGAAAATCCGCTTGCTCAAATCTATTTAAATAAATTCCAAGAGGTGCAGAGCTATTTGACATTAACTGCCCATAACTATGATGCTGCTGTTTTTCTTATGAGTAAAACAACATACGACACATTGCCTGAAGAACTGCAAAAGGCAGTATCTGAAGCCTCTGAAGAAGCAGTTGATTATGAACGCAAAGTAGCCTTGGAGGATGAGAAAAAACTGCTGGAGGACCTTAAAAATACGGAGATAGAAATTGAAGAGAATCCAGATTTGGATTCATTTAGGGAAGCAGTAAAGCCGGTTTATGAGGAATTTGAAGAAACGATAGGAAAAGAGCTGTTTGATAAGATAGAAAACTTAAAATAAATAACGGGGGTGCAGAAAAATGAGTGAATTTTTCGGGAAATTGAGTGACAAAGCGGATAAGATATCGAGAAATATTGTTATCTTGTTTTTTGTCATTGCATTTATCTCCACAGTGTATCAGGTATTTTCAAGATACGTCCTGCAAAGTGCGATTGCAAAAAGTATACTCCCTTTTGTAGACTTCAGTATTTTCAATTTAACCTGGATTGAAGAACTTATCAGGTATATGTTTGTATGGATCGTGTTTTTAGGAATCGGAATCGTATATAAAAGCAAAGGGCATGCCCAAGTAGAAATTCTCCATCATTATTTATCAGAAAAATGGAAAAGTAAAGTAATGCTGCTGGTTGAATGTATTAACAGTGCACTTTTTCTGTTTCTCATTATTTATGGATCAAGAATATTGAAGTTCTCCGTTCAGCAGATTTCTCCTTCGCTTGGATTGAATATGACTTTTATTTACGGAGCAGTCCTAGTCTGCTCAATTGTCTGTTTTGTTCACTCATCGGTCAATATTTTGGAGCTGCACACTGCAAAAAGGGATGAAAGAGTGGTCGTTCAAGTAGAACCCCAAAATACAAATATGGGTTAGCTGAAAGGGAGGGAAATTGATGACGGTAGCAGTAATCGTGTTGGCTGTACTGTTTTTATTAATGATTCTGGGTGTGCCAATAGCAATATCTTTAATTATAGCTTCCATTTCAGGATTTATATCAAGCATATATTATATTCCTCTTGAAGTGGTTCCACAGCGTTTGATTACATCAGTTGATTCCTTTCCACTGCTGGCAATTCCATTCTTTATGCTTACAGGGGAATTTATGATGTCAGGGAGCATGGGCAAAAGAATAGCAGCATTTGCTTTTGCTGCTGTGGGCTGGGTAAGGGCAGGTCTTGCCCAGGTTTCTACCTTAACAAGTATGTTTTTTGCCGGGATATCAGGATCAGGAGCAGCAGATACAGCAGCTGTAGGTAAAATGATGATCCCGATGATGGAGTCCAAGGGATATGATAAAGGATTTGCAGCTGCCACTGTTGCAAGTGCGGGTACAATAGCTGTAGTTATTCCTCCATCCATCCCCATGATTGTATACGGTGTAACTGCTGGAGTTTCCATAGGGGACCTGTTTACAGCAGGCATCATACCCGGGATATTAATAGGCTTGTCTTTAATGATGTTAAATTACTGGTTAACCAGGAAAAACAATTATTCTGAGGAAAAAAGGACATTTGAATTCACAACATTCCGGAAAACTTTATATGAAGGGATATTGGCTTTGCTCTTGCCGTTAATTATTATTTTTGGCATCAGGGGCGGGATCTTTACTCCTACTGAAGCCGGTGCAGTCGCAGCTGCATATGCTTTCATCATTAATAAGTTTGTTTATAAAGATATGGATTGGAAGGATATACCTGAAGCGTTTATAAACGCCGGAAAAATGTCTGCAATGGTTGTCTTTATTATAGCCGGGGCAAATTTATTCGGCTGGTTATTAACGGCTGAACAAATTCCTCAGCAGCTTGCACAGCTTGTAATGAACGCAACTGAAAATAAATACCTAATACTATTTATGTTTAATATTATCTTCTTTATTGCAGGGTGCTTCCTTAACGCATCAGCAGCCATTACGATCCTAACGCCATTGCTTCTCCCAATAGCACTGGGAGCAGGCATTGACCCGGTCTTCTTCGGATTAATCATGGTTGTTAACTTATCAGTTGGTTTAATTACTCCTCCTGTTGGATTGGATTTATTCATAGTGAAGGGAATTGCTGATGTTTCCTACGATAAATTAATCAAGGCTATAATTCCTTTTATTGCAGTAATGGTTTTTGATTTATTTATTATTACTTATTTCCCTGCGATATCAATGTTTTTAACAACCCTATAATATTAAAAAAGCATCGGCTAGCCGATGCTTTTGCTTGTTCCCAGCCTCTTAACCGGAAGCTTCCAATTATATGTGTAAGATAAAACCCGCAAAGCGGTAATAATAATAAACAAAGTGTATAGTTCAAACGATGCTGAGGCAATTCCGAGTCCGACAGCGAAACCGCAGAGGATAGCCCAGACCGCATAGATTTCAGACCGTAATACAAGCGGTTTTCTTCTTGCAAGAAGGTCACGGATGATGCCCCCGCCGCTTCCTGTCAATACAGCAGCCACGATAACGGCGCTTAAAGGGTGGTTCATTTCCGTTGCGTACAATGCTCCTTGGATGGCAAAGGCGGATAAGCCGATTGCGTCAGTGAAATTGCCCCATTTTTGCCAGTGTTTAAGAAGGTTGTTAGGGAACAGCATTACCGCTGTGATGGATAAAAGGGCAATCTGAAAAAATAAACCCTGTTCCCAGAGGGCAGAGACAGGAACACCGATTAGCAGGTTTCGAATCGCCCCGCCGCCAAAAGCGGTAACAATCCCAAGGATGTATACACCTAAAATATCATATTCTTCTTCCATCGCCACAATTGCGCCGCTGACAGCGAAAGCAACAGTGCCGATCATACTTAAAACTTCCCATGTCATATGCTATTTCTCCTCTTGATGCAAAACTATATATCTATTTAAGTTTAAGTTAATTAAAAACGTAAATTCTTTCCAAACAATATGATTTTAACACGGAAAAAAAGAAATACAACCATTTTTTTTATCATTTCAAATGGACGGTGCAAAAGCCTGGGATTAGCGGTAAAAATTAGTATTTAAAAATGTTTTTTGTTATGATGTTATCAATTAAAATAAGCATATGAAAGAGGGATGCTGGTTGGAACATAAGCCAGATTATGAAAAAGTCATTCTTGTCGGCTGTCATACTGATGAAGATGACCAGCGATTTGAATATTCAATGGAAGAATTGGAATCGCTGACTGAAACCGCAAACGGAAAAGTATTATCTTCGATTACTCAAAAAAGGGAACGGGTTCATCCGTCTACATATATAGGAAAAGGGAAAGTGGAGGAACTGGCTGCGCTTCAGGAAGAAATGGAAGCAGATATTATCATTTTTAACGATGAGCTTTCACCTAGTCAGGTCCGCAACCTATCTGCAGATTTGGATGCCAGGATTATTGACCGCACACAGCTGATTTTAGATATTTTTGCGCAGAGGGCGCGCTCTAAAGAAGGGAAACTCCAGGTCGAATTGGCTCAGCTGCAGTATCTGCTGCCGCGCCTGTCAGGCCAGGGTGTCCAGCTTTCAAGGCTTGGAGGGGGAATCGGCACAAGGGGACCAGGTGAGACCAAGCTTGAATCAGACCGCCGGCATATCCGCCGCCGCATTGATGATATTAAAACCCAGCTTTCCGTCATTGTTCAGCACCGTGACAGATATCGTGAACGAAGGAAGAAAAACAAAGCATTTCAAATTGCACTTGTCGGCTACACAAATGCAGGGAAATCCACGATTTTTAACAGGCTGTCTGAGGCGGATTCCTATGAAGAGAACCAGTTATTTGCCACACTTGATCCGATGACCCGGAAGCTGATTTTGCCAAGCGGATTTATTACACTTGTGACAGATACGGTCGGATTTATTCAGGATTTGCCGACTACACTTATTGCAGCCTTCCGTTCCACTCTGGAAGAAGTAAAGGAAGCAGATCTTCTTCTTCATGTTGTAGATATGTCTAATCCGGATTATTACCAGCATGAGCAGACAGTCAACAAACTGATAGAAGATTTGGAAAATGATAAAATACCACAGCTGACGGTATATAATAAAAGAGATTTAAAGCATCCTGATTTTGTACCGACCGCCAGAACAGAAACGATTCAGATCAGTTCCTTTGAAGAAGATGACCGCAATGAGCTGAAACGGAAAATCGAGCAGATGATCCTGGGTATGATGAAGCATTACCATGTGGAGGTGCCTTCGACAGAAGGCAAATTACTGTCACAGCTCAAGAATGAAACCATCCTGAGGGAATTGTCCTTCAATGAAGACAAAGAACTTTACGTATGCAAGGGCTATTTCCTCGAGGACCATCAGATTTCAGGGCCATTAAAGAAATATAACGTATAGTTAGGAGAACATCATGTTTCAACAGTTATCACAGGGGGAAAGGCTCCAGCCAATTGTAAAAGAAGTGGAGCAGCAGATTTCAGCAGTTTTATCGAAAATAGATGAGGGGATTGATGAGAATCAATTCCGTGTTTTAAAGAGCTTTCAAAATTTTAAGGTCAGCGATTCGCATTTCATTCCTTCAACCGGCTATGGTTATGATGATATCGGCCGGGATACGCTGGAGGGAATATATGCAGAAGTTTTCGGCGGAGAAGCAGGATTGGTCCGCCCGCAGATAATATCAGGTACGCATGCCATTTCCATTGCACTCTTTGGGGTACTGAGGCCAGGTGATGAGTTGCTGTATATCACCGGCAAGCCATATGACACACTCGAAGAAATTGTGGGAATTCGGGGAACAGGGAACGGATCGCTGAAAGAGTTCGGCATTGGATACAATAGCATCCCGCTGAAGGAAGATGGAAGCATCGATTATCCTGCCGTTGAAAAAGCAATCAGGCCGAACACGAAAATGATTGGTATCCAGCGTTCAAAAGGATATGCGACAAGACCTTCATTTACAATTGAACAAATTGAAGAAATGATCCAGTTTGTAAAAGAAGTTAAACCTGATGCGATTGTTTTTGTTGACAATTGCTATGGAGAGTTTGTTGAAGACCGTGAGCCTTGCCATGTTGGAGCAGACTTGATGGCCGGGTCGCTCATCAAGAATCCTGGCGGCGGAATTGCCAAGACGGGCGGTTATATTGTCGGGAAGAAAGAATGGGTGGAAGCCTGCTCATATCGAATGACTTCACCGGGAATTGGCGCAGAAGCGGGTGCGTCCCTTTACAGCCTTCAGGAAATGTATCAGGGCTTTTTCCTGGCTCCCCATGTTGTCGGTCAGGCGCTGAAAGGGGCTGTTTTTACAGCAGCGCTGCTTGAGAGGCTTGGAATGAACTCCAACCCAAAGTGGGACAGTAATAGAACCGATTTAATTCAATCTGTTCAATTTGATGATAAAGAAAAAATGGTGGCGTTTTGCCAGGCAATTCAATTTGCATCTCCTGTTAATTCCCATGTAACTGCCTATCCTGCTTATATGCCCGGATATGAAGACGATGTAATCATGGCAGCGGGGACTTTTATTCAGGGTGCCAGCATTGAACTTACGGCTGATGGTCCTATCAGGCCGCCATATGTTGCTTATGTTCAGGGCGGGCTGACTTATTCACATGTGAAAATGGCTGTATGCATCGCGCTGAACCAATTGCTGGAAAAAGGTTTAGTCCAAATAAATTAGGTAAATATTAAGAAGGACAGCTACATAGTTAGTTGTCCTTTTCTGTTGCTTTACTGAGAATTATATGAAAATATGAAAGGCAAAAATTTTTTGAAAAAATCATGTTATAAAAGCTAACATATTGTTGACAGATTATCTGACATTACATATAATAAACTCAAGAAGTAATTGAAAAGGGGGAGAAATAGTTGACTGGAAGCGAAATTCGACGTTCCATGCCGCTTTTCCCGATTGGTACTGTTATGCAGCTGACTGACCTGACCGCCAGGCAGATTCGCTATTACGAAGAGCACCAATTAATTTCTCCAGCTAGAACTGACGGAAATAGAAGGCTTTTTTCCTTAAACGACATCGATGTCCTTTTGGAAATCAAAGATTTGATTGATCAAGGCGTGAACATGGCTGGGATCAAGCAGCTATTTTTCGTAAAAGAACAGCAAGCGATAACTGAAAACTTGGATAAGCAGGCAGAAAAAGCGAGACGGGATCTATCAGATGAAGAAATCCGGAAACTTCTTCGCAAGGAAATAGTGCAGGCCGGCCGGTTTAATCGCTCATCATTGCGGCAGGGCAACATGCACCGCTTTTTCCATTAATAACGCCGTTTTTAAGCTCGTTGATTTTGTCTTGGATTTCTGAGCGCACATTAACAGAGCAAAAAATAAATCACTCATGTAAATTTAAGGGAGGAACTACCAGTGGCAAAGTTTACTAAAGAAGATATTAAGCGTATTGCAGAAGAGGAAAATGTAAAATTCGTCCGTTTACAGTTTACGGATATTCTTGGAACAATCAAGAACGTGGAAATTCCGATCAGCCAGCTTGAAAAAGCGCTTGATAACAAAATGATGTTTGACGGATCTTCAATCGAAGGTTTCGTGCGTATTGAAGAATCAGACATGAATCTATATCCAGACCTTGATACATGGGTGGTATTCCCTTGGACAGCAGAAAAAGGAAAGGTTGCACGTCTGATCTGTGATATTTACAATCCGGATGGAACTCCATTCCTTGGCGATCCGCGCAGCAACTTAAAACGTATTTTAGCAGAGATGGAAGAGTTGGGATACTCTGATTTCAACTTAGGGCCTGAGCCGGAATTCTTCCTATTCAAGCTTGACCAGGCGGGAGAGCCGACTCTTGAACTGAACGACAATGGCGGATACTTCGACCTTGCGCCAACTGATCTTGGTGAAAACTGCCGCCGCGATATCGTGCTTGAGCTTGAAGAAATGGGCTTTGAAATTGAAGCTTCCCACCATGAGGTTGCACCTGGACAGCACGAAATCGACTTCAAATATGCGGATGCATTAACAGCTTGCGACCAGATTCAGACATTCAAGCTTGTTGTTAAAACAATTGCCCGCAAGCATGGCCTGCACGCGACATTCATGCCTAAACCGCTGTTCGGTGTTAACGGTTCAGGTATGCACTGCAATGTTTCATTATTTAAGGATGGCAAAAATGCATTCTTCAACGAAACAGGCGATCTTCAATTAAGTGAAGATGCTCGCCACTTTATCGCAGGCATCATCAATCATGCAACAGCATTTACTGCAGTAACAAACCCAATCGTTAACTCTTATAAGCGCTTGGTTCCTGGTTATGAAGCACCTTGTTATGTTGCATGGTCTGCTCAAAACCGTTCACCGCTTATCCGTATCCCGGCTTCACGCGGTGTAAGCACACGTGTTGAAGTTCGCAGTGTTGACCCTGCTGCAAACCCATACCTTGCGATGGCTGTACTTCTAAAAGCTGGTCTTGACGGAATCAAGAACAAATTGACTCCTCCGGCACCAGTAGACCGCAACATTTATGTAATGAACAAGCAGGAACGTGAAGAAGAAGGCATCAAGGATCTTCCGGCTACATTGGCTGCTGCCCTTGATGAGCTTAAGAAGGATGAAGTCATTGTATCCGCTCTAGGCGAACATATCTTCGAACACTTCATTGAAGCGAAAGAAATTGAGTGGGATATGTTCCGTACGCAAGTGCATCCATGGGAGCGCGAGCAGTACTTGAGCATGTACTAAGAGGCAATAAACCCTTGATACCATTGGTATTAAGGGTTTTTCTTTTTGGGGAAAAGGGGAGGCTATTTATTAGGGTTTTTTATTCTACCCTATTCTGCCCCTTCTTTAAGAATTTCCTCACTTAGTTTTTCAATACTTGCATTCGAGTACCTTCAATTTTTTTTTACTTGAAACGGAGTGTAAGACCATATCTGCTCTGATTTGCCCGTTACTGAAAATAATGATTATTAGTTACAAGCCATATTCAGTACTTAAGCATGTACTATAAATTAAACCTCTTGACACCATTTTTGTTTAGGGGTTTTTGTTATGGCTAAAAGTATTCCAAGGCTGGCAGCCGTAACTTTCTCTGTTCCAGTTGGTCAATTATCCATAAACGAAAAGTGAGTTAATTAAGGTATTTAAAGAGCTCAAGAGCTAAGGAAGTGGAGGGATGAAAACAAATCATTTACTTAAAATAAACGCCAGTAAAGTACCCCATATGAAAATCACTAAATAGCATAACCTCTTTAATAAACCGGCTGGCATAGGGATGAAATTTGTTAAGAGGATGAGTATAAGAATGACTAGTAATAAGACTATGCAGTATTGAGTCCAGCGTCTTCCTTTTTCTAAAGATTTTGCAAATATATAAAGACCGGGCAAGACAGTAATCATGCCAAGTTGATATAAATTTATATCAGCTGGCATAAAGCCGGACACAATATTACCTAAAGCTAGGATAAGAATAAAAATTGTAGCTAACCCGTTTAATCTTGTCTTCTCAAGGTTTTGTGAAAGATACAAAAAAACAAATTAAAAGGTTAATCCGTTACTAATAAACAATACATTCATCCAAAAATGGTAAGGAGAACAAATCTCATGAGGTGCAATTGAATAGGTGTATTGCCCGCAAGAAGTAACGCCAAGGTCGCTCATTGCATGATTGAAAAAACTGTACGGAACTGTAGCAGTCAATATGAAGGATGGTTCATTTAAAATACAAACAAGTAGCAAACCAACTTAAAATACCGAGCTTCTTTGAAATGTTCAGACGACTCACCCTTTACAAAAGTGTTATATGTAAATTGTATATCCAAAAATGTTAAGAGGGATAGTCTTGGAGATTATATTTGAATAGGGCTAGAGGTTGATGCAGGTACTTCTAAAAAATACAAGCTGAATCAGTTTATTAGGAGGTAAAGGGGGCGGATAAGAATAAAAGATAATTAATTTGAAATATTAAGCATTAGACGCGAGGCAAGGAATGTAAAAGGCGGGTGAATCATGACATTCCAAGAAGGATTAAATCAACTTGATAAGACTAATAAGATCATTACCAATGCAAATAAATTGATTGCCGATGTTAATTTAAACACTTTCTTATTTACTTTAAGCTGGTGGGCAGCCTTAGCGATGTTACTTGTTCCTTGGATTTTGTGGGCATTTTTTCGGAAAAAAGAGAGTTCTGCCCGTTTGTTATTTGCGGCTTTTATAACGATGATAATCTCTACAACCATCGATGGATTAGGTGTTGATTTTGGTAAATGGGCCTATCCGGTAAAGGTCATTCCAATACCAACGATCAGCTACTCATTTCGATATGGAATTGTTCCAGTAGCTATAATGTTTTTAATTCAATTCAAACCAAATATTAATCCAATAGTGAAGGCTGTATTGTTCGGTGGGTTTGGTGCTTTTGTGGGAATGCCTATCATGTCAATTCTGCACTTATATAAAAAAATCGACTGGGCCTATACTTATTCCTTTTTTATCTTAGTTTTACTATACTTAATTGCCCATTGGTTTAGCAGAAGGAGCAGTTTTGAAAAAATAGTAAAAGAGTAAAAAATCCGGGATTTTTACCGGAAACCTTTTGTATTATTGTTTCGTACGGAGGTACATCCCTGGGAGCACGGACAAAATATGTGCACTTACTAAGAAAATCCGAAATCCGAAAACCCCTGTTTGCTGGGAGCAGGGGGTTTTTATATAAATCAAATACAAAAACCCCGTTTCTAAGTGAACGAGGTTTTACTAATTTGTATTTCTCTGCATCTCTCTATTCTTTATGCCTGATCTTTAGGAAATCGAGACATGTCAGCAGTGCGTCTCCTCCAAATCCTGCAATTACCGCAAGGAGCACTACCTTTAAGGCAGAGTCAGGATCTGAAGATACGACCAAAAAAACAGCCGCTAAAGCCCCCATGATAACTTCTTCTAAGACCCCCAGATAGATGAATTTTTTTGTCCTTCTGGGTTTGACCATTTTGCCTTCTTTCCGAATATGTCCAACGACACCGACCAGCCCACCAATCAACAAAGCGAAGGTAATGTTCAAAAACATTTTTTCTTCACACTCCTAAAGTCGAGATTTTGGACAAGCGACCTTAGGTTGATTCTCGGTGTATTACCATTATATAGAAAGTGGCTATAAATTAATATGCATAAAAATACCGAATTTTCTGAATAATAAAATAGTCATACATGACTGTAACTTAGGACCACAAGAAAAGGTATCAGTTACTTTCGTATGATTTCGCTAATAGCATCAGGTAATAGGAACTGATAACCTTCTTAAAATTGGAAAAAATAAAAAGCAGGCAGTGGCTGCTTGCTTTTTATCATTCTATTAATGCATATGGCGGTATACACCTATAACTTTGCCGAGGATAGAAACATTTCGAAGGATGATAGGTTCCATTGTAGAGTTTTCCGGCTGAAGCCGGATATAGTCTTTTTCTTTAAAGAATCTTTTGACAGTTGCTTCATCTTCCTCTGTCATGGCAACCACGATATCTCCATTATTGGCAGTGCTCTGCTGTTTGACGATGACATAGTCGCCATCAAGGATTCCGGCTTCAATCATACTTTCTCCCATGATTTCAAGCATGAATACATGCTCATCAGCTGGTGCCATTCTTTCTGGAAGAGGGAAGTATTCTTCAACATTTTCAATGGCCGTTATCGGCTGCCCTGCAGTTACTTTACCGACGATCGGAACATTGACAGCACTGATTTTAGGGATGTGCGAAGACTCGTCCAGATCTAAAATTTCAATTGCGCGCGGTTTGGTAGGGTCCCTGCGGATCAGCCCTTTGCTTTCAAGACGGGCGAGATGGCCGTGAACTGTTGAGCTTGAAGCCAGGCCGACTGCTTCCCCGATTTCCCTTACAGAAGGAGGATAGCCTCTCAATTTAACTTCTTCTTTAATAAACTCTAATATATCTTGCTGCCTTTTTGATAATTTCACCATCTTTACGCACCTCGTATGTTTTTGTTGTCTCAATTATAGCATCAATTACCATATGATACAAACATAAGTTCGAATTTTTATTGACACAAAACAAATGTTCGGTCTATAATAAAAATAACAAATACGAACATACATTCTTTTAGAGGTGGTATATCATGCTGAAAAAATTGTGGAAATCATATTCTTATGCTATTATTCTCTTCGTTTTAAGCCTGGCAGCATCGTTTATTATGCTCGTGCAAATAGAAACACCTGATACGGAAAAGTTTGTGAAAGTCACTGTTGCAGAAGGTGACTCTTTATGGGAAATTGCTGAGAGTTTTTCGGCAGAACATTCGCTGTCTACAGATCAATTTATTAATTGGGTCGAACAAAATAATGAGATAGCGGCAGGAAGGATTTTTCCGGGCGATGAAATTGTTATTCCAGTAAAAGCATTGGATGACGAGCCTTATAAAGAGCTTGCCAGTTCAGACCTTTACGAATAAGGAGAAGCTATGAAAGCAATTATTTACTGCAGGGTTAGTACAACAAAGGAAACTCAGGAAACGTCCCTTTCAAGGCAGGAAGAAGAGCTGGTAAATCTGGCGAAAAAGCATGATTTTGAAGTAGTCAAGGTGATACGCGAGCAGGCCAGCGGATATGACCTTGAAAGGGACGGTATATTGGAGCTTTTAGACTTAATTAAAGAAAAGGATATCAAGGTTGTCCTCATTCAGGATGAAACCAGGCTGGGGCGGGGCAATGCAAAGATTGCGATACTCCATTGCATCCTAAAGGAAGAAGTCCAGCTGTACAGCATTTCGAATAACGGCCAGCTCGAGCTTTCGGAATCAGATTCGATGGTGCTGAACATTGTTGGGATGGTAGAAGAATATCAGAGAAAGCTTCATAACATCAAAATTAAACGCGGCATGCAGCGGGCTGTTGATAAAGGATACCGCCCCGAGAAGAACTTAAGCAATCAGGGAGCAAATGGCGGCAGGGAAAGAATAGAGGTGCCGATAGAGGAAATTGTCCGGCTAAGGAAAAACGAGTTAACATTTGCAGAGATTGCTGCAACTCTCAGGGGCTTTGGGTACAATATCTCTAAAGCAACAGTCCATAGAAGGTATAAAGAGCATATGGAATCACTTGCTGAATAGAGCACTTTTCTTGTCAAAAGTGTTCTTTTTTAGTATGATGGCAGTTGAGTTTCAGTATTGTTCCATATCTGAAGCTATTGTATAATAAAAACTTCTATCAGAATATCCAAAGGTAAACTTTTGATATAAAGGAGCTTTAATATATGCTGCCAAAACAAAAACTTGCCCGAATTAATGAACTGGCAAAGAAGGCAAAGGAATCAGGTTTAACAGAAGCAGAAGCAAAAGAACAGACTTCTCTCCGCAAAGAGTATTTGGAGACTTTCCGCTCTGGCATGCTGAACACGCTTAAAGGTGTTACAATCGTTGATCCGAAAGGAAATGACGTAACTCCGAAAAAACTGAAAGAATTCCAAAATAAAAACCGCCTTCACTAATATTATAATTGAAAGGGATACACAATGCTGTATTCCTTCTTTTAATAGAAAGCGGAGATGACTCCTATTACCGGCTATCTCCGCTTTTTTTACATACGCCGGGTCTTTTTGTGTCAATATAGTAACAAACCGGCTTTTTTGTCCTTTTCCTGACCCTATTGGTTGTGAAAAAAAGGGACACCCGATAATATTAAAAGAGTAAAGAATTACTACTCGAAAGGATGTATTGAATGTTTAATCACACAGATGAACTATCCATCAGTTCCATTCGTACTTTATCAATCGACGCCATTGAAAAGGCGAATTCCGGCCATCCGGGGATGCCGATGGGTGCAGCGCCAATGGCTTATACACTTTGGACACGCTTCATGAACCACAACCCGAATAATCCTGAATGGTTCAACCGTGACCGTTTCGTCCTTTCTGCTGGACATGGCTCCATGCTTTTATACAGCCTTCTTCATCTCTCTGGCTATGATGTTTCCATGAATGATATTAAAGAGTTCAGACAGTGGGGAAGCAAGACGCCTGGCCACCCTGAATATGGCCATACTCCAGGTGTTGACGCAACAACAGGCCCATTAGGACAAGGCATTGCCATGGCTGTTGGTATGGCAATGGCTGAACGCCACCTGGCTGCAACATACAACAAGGACAACTTCAATGTTGTTGACCACTATACATACAGCATCTGCGGTGATGGAGACCTTATGGAAGGCGTTTCTGCTGAAGCCGCTTCCCTTGCTGGCCATTTAAAGCTTGGAAGACTGGTTGTTCTATATGATTCAAATGATATCTCGCTTGATGGTGACCTTGATAAGTCTTTCTCTGAAAGTGTTGAACAGCGCTTTAAGTCATACGGCTGGCAGTATATCCGCGTAGAAGACGGAAATGATCTTCACGAAATCGCAAAAGCAATTGAAGAAGCGAAGCAGGATGAAAACCGGCCAACAATGATTGAAGTTAAAACAGTCATTGGCTACGGTTCTCCAAACAAATCAGGCAAATCTGATGTTCACGGCGCTCCGCTAGGTGCCGACGAATTGAAATTAACGAAAGAAGCCTATAAGTGGACTTTCGAAGAAGATTTCCATATTCCACAGGAAGTATATGATCACTTCAAGCAGCAGGTTGTGGAAAGCGGCTCTAAAAAGCAGCAGGAGTGGGAAGACCTTTTTGCACAGTACAAAGAAGCGCATCCTGAGTTGGGAAAACAGCTTGAGCAGGCAATCAATGGCGAACTTTCTGAAGGCTGGGATAAAGACATCCCTGTTTATGAAGAAGGAAAGAGCCTTGCAAGCCGTGCTTCTTCCGGTGAAGTGCTAAATGCAATCGCACAAAACCTGCCTTCATTCTTTGGCGGATCTGCAGACCTTGCAGGCTCCAACAAAACAATGATCAAAGGTACAGGCGACTTTACGGGTGAGTCATTTGACGGCCGAAACATCTGGTTTGGTGTACGTGAATTTGCAATGGGTGCTGCATTGAATGGTATGGCCCTTCACGGCGGATTAAAAGTATTCGGCGGGACATTCTTTGTGTTCTCTGATTACCTGCGCCCGGCAATCCGTCTGGCTGCACTTATGAACCTGCCTGTTACGTATGTATTCACCCATGACAGCATCGCTGTCGGTGAAGACGGACCTACGCATGAGCCTGTAGAACAGCTTGCTGCATTGCGTGCAATGCCAAATCTTTCTGTTGTCCGCCCTGCTGATGGAAATGAAACAGCAGCTGCATGGAAAACAGCAATTGAATCAACAAACAAGCCAACCGCATTAGTATTGACCCGTCAAAACCTTCCTACTTTAAAAGGAACGGATTCAGCGGCATACGAAGGCGTACAAAAAGGAGCTTATGTTGTTTCTCCAGCTTCCAACAGCAACGCGGATGTTTTATTGCTTGCTGCGGGATCTGAAGTCAGCCTGGCTGTTGAAGCACAAAAGGCGCTTGAAGGCGAAGGCATCCATGCATCTGTAGTAAGCATGCCTGCTTGGGACCGCTTTGAAGCTCAATCAAAAGAGTACAAAGAAAGCGTAATTCCAAAGACAGTCAAGAAGCGTCTTGCCATTGAAATGGGATCTTCACTTGGATGGCACCGTTATGCAGGAGACGAAGGCGATGTTCTTGCAATCGATACCTTCGGTGCATCTGCACCAGGTGAGAAGATAATGGAAGAATACGGATTCACAGTAGAAAACGTTGTAGCACGCGTAAAAGCATTGCTGCAGGGATAATAGTAACCAGTAAGGGAGAGCTGAGAGGCTCTTCCTTTTTTGTGTAAAAAGATTAATGAAGCCTTAAAAGTAAGGATAGGAATAAAAGTAGTCGTCAAAGAGTGTTCATGAAGCCCAAATCAGAGCGAAGGGAATAAAAATAGTCGTCAAAGAGTGTTCATGAAGCCCAAATCAGAGCGAAGGGAATAAAAATAGACGTCAAAGATGGTTCATGTAGCTCAAAACAAAGGCAAGCGAATAAAAATGGTCTGCATAGAGTATATTACCTTGAACTTCTATTCATAAAAAACAAGATTACCAGCAATCAAATCTGGGAATAAGATATAGTGAATAATTGTAATAATATTCAATATTGAAGCTCTCCCAGCAAGAATCCTCATAATCAACTGAATTCTTCGTTTTCGACAAAATTAGTGAAAGTTTTTAACATCTTCAGACACATTCCTTATTTTGGGTTGCTTATAATTGAAAGAAATGGATTGTCCCGGAAGGAGGGGCCAGATGAGAGCTTATCAATTGTATTTAATAGAAGATGAATTTGCTTCCCATTATTTTGGCAGAGAGCGGATGTTTTTTCAGTTGTTTGAAGAGTATGAGCGTTCGTCAGGTGAAATGAAGTTTATTCTATCGAAGCAAATTGATTTTGTGACTAAGCCAATCCCGGGATTGAAAGTGCATCAATATATCCATCAGCAGCTGCAGCGAAAAAAGGACTTTATCATAGAAAAAAGTGCATACTATATAGAGATGAGCAAAAGAAGCAGGGCGAAGCTTGAAGTATTTGAACGGAGCCTGGTTTTAGAAGCGGCCGGCAGCTATGAGGCAGAGACAGTATTTTTCGAAGTGCTTCGAAAAAGCGAGTCTTCCTTCCTGGCTGTTGACCTCCAGCATAAGCGCTATGGGTGGCTAAAACCGATAAAAGAGAGAAAATTCGTCTAAAATAAGAGAAAAAATGAAGCAAATATTGTATAATAACCTTTGGTCTAGTACACTGTATGATAGACAACATGAAGGAGGAAGTTAGTATGGGTATGTACATTCTAGTTGGTGTACTGGCGCTTCTTGCCGGTGTAGCACTAGGATTTTTCATTGCTCGAAAATATATGATGAGCTACCTGGAGAAAAATCCGCCAATTAATGAACAAATGCTTAAAATGATGATGATGCAAATGGGCATGAAGCCATCTCAAAAGAAAATCAACCAAATGATGAATGCCATGAACAAGCAGACTGGCAAGTAATCAGGGACAAGCATCCCATCGGAAACCACTTTTCTGTTACAATACCAGGAAGGTGGTTTTTTTATATGCAAAATGAAACTTTCTTTGAAACAGACCGTATATATACTATGACAAATCATGAAAGGAACGAGCAAATGAAAAAAGTAATTCTAATAGGGCTCCTTACCGTTTCTATGTTATTAAGCGGCTGTTCCGTTCTGGGTGAAGTGAATAATTCCATTGACTATGTTAATGAAGCGACTGAGCATATCAATACATTAAGCGACTTTGCTGAAGAGGCGCCGCAAATGATTCAGGAGGCGGCAGCGGATCCGGCATTAAAGCAGGAACTTGAAGACAGATTGACGACACTTAAGCAGGAAGTTGAAGAATTTATCGCCCTTCAGGACATCCCGAAGCTGGCAGAAGATGTTCATCAGGAGCTGGTGACCCAGAATGAAGCGCTTCTGGCTGAGATCAATAAAGTATTGGAGAGCGGCAGCCTTGCACTGGATCAGCTGGAGAAATCAGAGCTGTTCACCACCATTAATGAGGCAACAAGCCTGTTAAACCGCATAGAAGCATTAGGGCAATAAAGCATCCAAATGGGTGCTTTTTTCTTGTGAGAAAATATCTTCCTTATTTTCTTAATATTTGTTAAACTGTTTAAGCTATTATGTTTCGGATTTCGGAGGATGGGGTATGAAGGTTTTTTTGGATTTGATGTGGTTTTTTAACCAGGAGAAAAAGTCTTATGTAAACGGGATTATTCTGCTGTTATTTGTGGCAATGCTTCAGCTTGTGCCGCCAAAGGTGGTCGGCATTGTGGTCGACTCGATTAAAAATGGCGAGCTGACTGCAAAAGCATTATTAATGTGGATTGGACTTCTTGCTGTTGCCGCCCTCATGATGTATGTGCTTCGCTATTATTGGCGCATCATGATTTTTGGATCAGCCGTTAAGCTGTCCAAACTCCTGCGCAACAGGCTTTATCAGCATTTTACGAATATGTCACAGTCCTTCTACCAGAAAAAGCGGGTGGGGGACTTGATGGCCCATGCGACAAATGATCTGCAGGCGATTCAGCAGACGGCAGGAGCGGGGGTCCTCACATTTGTTGATTCACTGGCGACAGGCGGTTTCGTTATCATCGCCATGGCGACAACAATCAGCTGGAAGCTTACACTCATCAGTCTGATTCCGATGCCGTTTATGGCACTTTTGACAAGCTGGTATGGAACACTTCTTCATAAACGGTTCCACAAAGCACAGGAGGCTTTTTCTTCACTGAATGACAAAACTCAGGAAAGTGTTTCAGGAATTAAAGTGATTAAAACGTTCGGCCAGGAAAAAGAAGATATTGAAGATTTCCGCAGGCAGTCTGAAGATGTAGTGCAAAAGAACATTTCTGTTGCACGGGTTGATTCTTTATTTGATCCAACGATCAGCATTATTGTAGGAATCTCTTTCTTCCTATCTATTGCATTTGGATCAAGATTTGTAATTGCAGGAGAGCTGACAATCGGGCAGCTGGTTTCATTTACTACCTATCTTGGTCTCCTGATTTGGCCAATGCTCGCATTTGGCTGGCTGTTCAACATTGTCGAGAGAGGCCGCGCCTCCTATGATCGAGTCTCTGTGCTTCTTGCAGAAGAAATCGATATTAAGGATGATAATACAGGCATCAATGAAGTTCCGAGCGGTGATCTTGAGTACAAGATCGAGGAGTTCGCCTATCCGGGTGAACAGGAAGCGCTGCTTAAGGATATTCATTTTAGCCTGGAAAGAGGAGAAACTCTCGGCATAGCAGGTAAAACAGGTGCGGGCAAAACCACACTGCTGAAGCTATTGATCCGTGAGTTTGATGGCTATAAAGGGGAAATTCTTTTTACCGGAAATCCTATCAACCGCTATAAAATTGAAAAGCTGAGGGAAGCGATTGGCTATGTCCCGCAGGAGCACTTCCTGTTCTCGGCTACCGTTGCTGAAAATATAGCTTTCACGAGACCGGATGCAGACCTTGAAGATATATATGCGGCAGCGAAACTGGCCAATATCCATGAAGATATTCTCGATTTTACAGATGGATATAAAACCGTTGTTGGCGAAAGAGGGGTCTCGCTTTCCGGAGGACAGAAACAGCGTATTTCCATTGCACGAGCACTTCTGATGAAACCGGAAGTATTGATTTTGGATGACTCCCTTTCTGCCGTTGATGCGAAAACAGAGGAAGCGATCCTCACTTCATTGCGTGGTGAGCGGTCAGGCAAGACAACAATCATAACCGCTCACAGGCTGAGCGCCATTCAGCATGCTAATCTGATATTGGTGCTGGATGAAGGGAAAATTGTTCAGCGGGGTTCACATGATGAACTGATGGCAGAAGAAGGCTGGTATAAGAATATGTATCTGCGCCAGCAGCTGGAAGAGCTTGTGGAGCATGGGGGATAAGACGATGGAAAAGACACCGATTATGAAGGGGAAAGAGCAGCGGAAGGTCCTTTTCCGGTTGCTTTCCTATACAAAACCGCATAAGAAAACAATCATTCTTGCCTTCAGTCTGCTTCTGTTAACAACGATTGGAGACATACTGGGGCCAATTCTTGTCAAAATTTTTATCGATGATTATTTAACACCAAGGAATCTGGTTTTTGAGCCGTTATTTGCCCTTGGTGCAGCATATCTGGGCATTCAAATTATGAATGTGCTGGTATCCTATTTTCAGCTGCTGAAATTTCAGGAAATTGCGCTTAAAATCATTCAGCAGCTGCGTGTGGATGTCTTTTCAAAAGTTCAGTCACTGGGCTTGAAATACTTTGATAAAACGCCTGCCGGAAGCATTGTATCAAGGGTTACCAATGATACTGAGGCGATTAAAGATATGTTTGTCAGTGTCCTGGTTACCTTCATTCAGGGTGCCTTCCTGCTGACGGGGATCTTTGTGGCGATGTTTATCCTGAATGTGAAGCTGGCTCTATTCTGCCTGGTGATTCTCCCGATTCTTTTTATGATCATTCGTACGTACCGAAAATACAGTTCGGTATTTTATAAGGACTTAAGGGAAAGGCTGAGCCAGCTGAATGCAAAGCTGAGTGAATCACTGCAGGGGATGTCCATCATCCAGGTATTCAGGCAGGAAAGAAGACTGCGGAAGGAATTTGGCGATATTAATGAACAGCATTACCAGGCAGGTATGCGCAACATCAAAATGGATGGGCTCCTGTTAAGGCCAGCCATTGACCTTGTGTATATTCTGGCACTTATTATTGTATTGAGCTTCTTTGGCATTTCTTCTTTTAACAGTCCGATCGAAATTGGTGTGCTGTATGCCTTTATCAGCTATCTGGACCGCTTTTTTGAGCCTGTAAATCAGATCATGATGAGACTTTCCATGTATCAGCAGGCAATCATTGCCGCTTCAAGGGCTTTTGCGCTGCTGGACGAAAAGGAACTTGCTCCGGCACAGGAGGATAAACTGTCTGATAGAATTATGAAGGGAGAGATTGAATTCAGGAACCTCAGCTTCTCCTATGACGGCAAAAGGGATGTATTGAAAAATATTTCTTTTACAGCCAAGCCGGGTGAAACCGTTGCCCTGGTTGGCCATACCGGCAGCGGCAAGAGCTCAATTATTAATTTAATGATGCGATTCTATGAATATGAGCGCGGCGATATTTTCATTGACGGAAAAAGCATTAAGTCTTATCCAGCGGAAGAATTGCGCACAAAGATGGGGCTCGTCCTTCAGGATCCTTTCCTATTTTATGGGACGATTAAGGATAACATCAGACTTCATAATGAGGAATTGACAGATGAAGAGATTAAAGCTGCGGCTCAGTTTGTTCAGGCCCATACATTCATAGATAAGCTGGAAGACGGATATGATCATGCGGTGGTTGAGCGTGGATCGACTTTTTCAAGCGGACAAAGACAGCTTATTGCCTTTGCAAGAACGATTGCTGCCAATCCGAAAATTCTTGTGCTGGATGAAGCAACAGCAAATATTGATACAGAAACAGAGGAAGCGATTCAAACTGCACTGGAAAAAATGCGGAAGGGCCGCACGACCATTGCCATTGCTCATCGATTGTCTACGATTCAGGATGCAGAATTGATTCTCGTTCTTCATCAGGGGGAAATAGTAGAAAGAGGAACACATCAGGAATTGCTTGCAAAGCGAGGCTTATATCACAAAATGTATCTGCTTCAGAATGGGTCTGCTGAAAAAGTGGAGGATGCAGTAGGTTAATAGAAAAGACGTGTGAATGCCACACGTCTTTTCGTCTCTAAAAGGAGCAGGATTCTCCATCTTCAGGCACTAAAAGTTGATCGGAAAAGCCTTTGTCTTTACTATAGCTTTTTAACTCTTCCTTCGATAGAGTCCAATGGTTGACTGCCTCCATATGGACTGAAATAATCCTGGCATCTGGGGCAGCTTTGGAAACTTCATAAATATCCTCTTTCCCCATAACAAGCGAGCCGCCTTCAAGAAACTGGTTATCTCCGCCATTTACAACAATGACTTCAGGGCTATGTGTTTCAATGACTTCCTGAACAGCATCATACCAAACTGTATCTCCAGCTACATAAAGCGTTTTTTCACTGTAATGTTTGAAGACCACTCCACAAACCAGACCGGCCAGTTTTAAAATTTCGCCCCTGCCATGTTCGCCCTTTGTTTTTATTAGTTGGATATCTTCAAAAACAGTATCTTCATGGAGAACTTCAATATTGTTAAAACCAGCATTTTTCACTTCAGCAGCATCTTCTTCATTTTGCACAAACATTTTAATGTCCTTTGGCAATGCCTGTTTGGCTGCATCATCAAAGTGGTCTAAATGCAGGTGGGTAACAATCACTGCATCCACATTTTGAATAATTTCATCAATGGAAACCGGAAGCTCTGTTAAAGGATTGTTTTGATCCTGTCTTAATGAATTTGGAAAAGGCGGGTAAGTCCCTTTTTCGGCTAAAAAGGGATCAATTAAAAACTTTTTCCCTGCATAATTGACAACTAATGTAGCGTTGCGGATTTGCTGTATATTCATATAAATGTACTCCTTTTCTTTGATTTACGTATAGTTTATACTAAGACCCATTGGTGCTTACATAGATAAAATCAAGTCTTTTTGCCGTTTAACTTGAAAAGTGAAAGGAGTTGAAAAAATGCTGGATCACACGGATCAGCGTATGTTGGAGGAACTCTCCAAAAATAGCCGGATCACCATGAAAGAGCTGGGGGAAAAAGTCCATTTAACTGGCCAGGCGGCCGCATCAAGAGTGGCAAAATTAGAGGATCAGGGCGTAATTGAGGGATATACAATCAAAATGAACCAGGAGAAATTAGGATATTCGATCCATGCTTTTATTACAGTTATTACTCAAAGTATGAATCATCAGCCGTTTCTGACCTTCGTAAAAACACAGCAGGAAATCATACATAATTATAAAATCAGCGGGGATGGCTGTTATCTACTTGAATGCAAATTTCCGTCCAATGAGCGGTTAGATCAATTTTTAACCGATTTAAACAAGCATGCAAATTATAAATTATCGATTGTTATTAATAAATAACTGCTTAGACCAGAGGGATGAAATTTAAAAAACAGCCTGCATTGGTTGCATGGCTGTTTCTTAATGTGTCTGCACTTTTTTTATAAAGGTTCGGTTATATTCATTTAATAGGGCATCCAGTTCCTGGCTGTACCGGATTGCTGCGGCAGAGCTTAAGCCGCTTTTCATGGCCACTTGAATTAACTCTGTTCTTTTTTGTTCAATCAATGTAAGCAGTTCCTGTTTACACATGGCCAATAGTTCCTCTCTGATAATTTCCTATATGTAGGTTTTACTCTGCCAATTCGATTCCATGTCAAAAGCTGAGAGATAATAACAGAATTTGTTAAGTCCTATCCTAGTATATCGAATAATGGTAATTAATTCAAAAGAAACTTGTTTTAAACTTTATTAACATTTACATTAAAAATACATGTTTTAGGTTGAAATTTAATATGAATTAATATAATAGCAGGTGGTTTACTCAGAAATGTGTGAAATATTCGGGACACAAAATGTTCACATTCTATCCATTATCTTTTCTATATGGGATTTGTTAGAATGAAAAGGGAATGAATGAGTATCAGGAGTTGTGACTATGACAGATTTGAATGTATTTATTGCATTAGGGGCAGGGTTTTTAAGCTTTGTATCGCCTTGCTGCCTGCCATTATATCCGGCGTTTTTATCGTATATTACCGGAATGTCTGTAGGGGAGATTAAAGAAGAGAATGCAATGCTGCAGAGAAGGAGCATGCTTCATACGCTATTCTTCCTGATCGGATTTTCGGCCATTTTTATCGCAATTGGTTTCGGCACGACTTTGCTTGGCCAATTCTTTCAGCAGTACCAGGATTTAATCAGGCAAATTGGTGCTATCTTTGTATTCATCTTTGGATTATTGATCGTAGGTATTATTAAACCGGAATTTCTTATGAAGGAAAGGCGTTTTGAATTTAAAAACCGTCCATCCGGCCTTTTTGGCTCAGTTTTGATCGGAATGGCATTCGCAGCAGGCTGGACTCCATGTACGGGCCCAATATTAGGGGCAGTGTGGTCATTAGCTGTCACAAATCCTAATTCGGCCATGGTTTACATGTTTGCGTATATTCTTGGCTTTGCTATTCCATTCTTTGTTCTCTCCTTCTTTATAGGAAAAATGCAATGGATCAGGCGAAACAGCGCCAAGATCATGAAAATCGGCGGTGTTTTAATGATGATTATGGGTGTTGTCTTATTCTTTGACTGGATGACAAAAATAATCATATTCCTTTCGCCGTTTTTTGGCGGATTTACTGGTTTTTAAAAGCAAGAGCACATTCAATTATGGAATGTGCTTTTTTTGCTATAAGTAAAAAGGGCTATGCGATCTGGTCGAAATTTGTCATATTCTTTCAATTGCTATTTATCTGATACTTAGATATATTCTAATATGTGTTCTTTGAGCGTGGAAGAGTGTTTTTCACAAAAGGAAATGAATTTATTCCCCAAGATGTTTATTAATTTGTAATTATGGGTATTTTTTACTATGATTATAGTATAATAGAGATATAGCTTCCAATGCACTACAAGGGGGAAACAGCGGTGGCGAGAATATTAATAGTAGATGATGCAAAGTTTATGAGGGTTACCCTTGGCAGCATTTTGAAAAAAGCAGACCACGAAATTGTAGGAGAAGGGGAAAACGGAAAAGAAGCCGTGCACCTTTTTGAAAATCTGAAGCCTGATCTGGTGATGATGGATATCACAATGCCTGAAATGAGCGGACTTGAGGCTGTCAGGGAAATTAAGAGGGACAACCCAAATGCGAAAGTAATCATGTGTTCAGCCATGGGCCAGCAGAAGGTAGTGGTCGAATCCATTGAAGCTGGCGCGAAAGATTTTATCATAAAACCATTTGATGAAGGCCGTGTATTAGAAGCAGTGAATCGGGTATTAAGCTAGGAGCTGACTCAGGGTACCCTGGACATACGGATGTGTCCGGGTATCAGCTGGAGTGGCTTTTTTTAATGACTTTTATCCTTCTGAGTACCTAAATCAAGCCTATTAAGATATAATATGGTTAGTAATCAAATGAAATAGAGGATGAAATCGAATGGACTATGTATTAATTTCATCAATCGGTGCCGTTTTTATGGCAATCTTCGTGATGTTCATCCGCATGAAGGCTGCAAAAAAGCCGGCTTCCGCCAAGAAAATCATCTTGCCGCCGATTTTTATGAGCACAGGTGCTCTTATGTTTGTCGTGCCTTATTTTCGCGTAACTCCAATGGAGATTTTAGAAGCAGCCACAGTTGGTTTGCTGTTTTCCATCCTTTTAATTAAAACTTCTTCATTTGAAATCAGAGACAGCGACATTTATCTGAAGCGTTCCAAAGCTTTCGCTTTTATATTGATAGGATTGCTTGTTATCCGGATCATTGGAAAAATGGTCCTCAGCTCAACGATTGATTATGGTCAGCTGAGCGGCATGTTCTGGATTCTCGCGTTTTCAATGATCTTACCGTGGAGGATAGCGATGTATATGAATTATCGGAAGCTTCATCAGGAGCTGCACGGATCAGGGAATCCGAAAACAACTTGATAGAATGAAAGCCGCCGGGCATTGCGCTCGGCGGCTTTTTGCGTTTGCGATTAATGGACCCCATTCTTAGGGTCCCAAAGTCCATACATTTTCCGTATTTCGACAATTTGTCCGATATGATAAGCGTTGTGTATGGTTAGATTGGAAATGACAGACGACCAGGATTCAATTGGTTCCTTATAGGCGGATAAGAGAAGCTTTTCTTCACTGCTTTCTTCCAGGGATTTGATCCACTCAGATAATACGGTTTGAAGAGCCTTTATGGCAGATTGCCAATCCTCTTCAGTAACGGATTCATTGGTGCTGAATGTTTCGTCATTGGCGATATGGGTTTGAGCGAGCGGCAATTCTTTGAATCTTGTTAGATAGCGATCATTCCAGAAGGTGAGGTGGCTGACGATCTGCCAGACCGAATTGGCGGTTCCAGACTTGAATGATGCTTCTTTTGCTGATAGTCCTTCGATGGCTGCTGATAAAGGGACAAACCAATTGGGCTGGTCGAGGCAGGCGGATAGTTGTTTTAGTAAGACTTCTTTTGTGGACATTGGATTTCTCCTTTTTGGATAGAGTACTCTTCATTTCTATTCAACAAAGTTGGAGAGTATCCTTTAAAAATTCAGTTTGATGCTGGAATTTTGGTGTGTGTATTTCCGCTGCACGCACTCGCTTTCCGCGGGGCTACCGGGAGCCTCCTCGGCGTGACACCTGCGGGGTCTCCCCTGGTTCACTACTCCCGCAGGACGATGAATAAACTTCCCCGAACATACACCGCACGAAGGAAATGCGGCAGCATTTTCGAGGATCTTGCGCCCTCCACTCTATCCACACGTGCTGAATCGATGTTTGGCTCTTATAAACTCTGAATAATAAAAACCATTCCGGTGATCCGAAATGGCCTAAAATAAGTGCTCGTATGGAGTCATATTTATCTGTTTTTCTGTCAATTTCTTGCGCAGGAATTTATGATCCCTTTTTGGAGTGGCTAGAATGTAGCCTCGAATCAGGAGGTCCTGATTAATTTGCGCTGCCTTTTCCTTTAGGGCAAGTTCACCGATTTTGCCGGCTATCTTCATTCTTGCTACATCTCTGAACAGTTCAGGAACTGGACTTACCAGATCCTCAAGCAGATCCTTTTCCTTCTGCTGCCATAGATGGCGCGTTTCATTAACGTAATGCTCTTCCCAATCCAAATCCGATTTGCCATCTTCTTTCGGCATGCGCTTTAAGAATTTGCGGAACATAAAAAAGCCGCCGATCGCGAAGAAAGAAATCAAAACAACAACCCAAAACAATATAAAATACATAAACCAGCCTTCTAGCATTTCCTTCACCTACACACATATTTTCCTGTCCTTATTATAAGCCTTGTGCCGCGATACGACAAGAAAGGAAGCATTAGTCTTGAAAACAGCACCATTTGCCCTTATAATAGGAAGAGTCTTTACGGGGCTGATTGGGGTGCTGGTGCCCTCCACGGTCTTCAAAACCGCTTGTGACCTGCGTGCCAGGTCAGCTGGGTTCGATTCCCAGGCGGTCCCGCCAAATATACATATATGAAAATAATACTTAATAAAAATAATAATATGCTCTAACGGTATTCGAGCAGTTTATCTAAAGACTGTTTTAGGCTTGCTGTAAACGATGTTGGACTATCTCAACAAGACAAGATAGGTGTCCATATGCAGGGATTATTAAATTGAGGATGGGCATTATTGATAACTAAGTGAACGTGAATGTTGGAGGCTAATGGGTTTTACTGATGATGATTTCGATGAGGTACTAAAATAGTATCCAGGTAGAAGAAATTATAAAAACTCCACCTTATACAAATTAGCCGGTAACAGTATTGTAGTAAATGTATTAGAGGCAATTTTTAAAGTTTTATTAGAATTATATACATACAAAGAAGCAAATTATCTACATAAAAAAGGGTGGATTTAAGACTATCCACCCATACACCAAGATTTACCTATTGTCGCATTTCTGGTTGAAATCACCAGAACTAAGGGGAGGAAAGATGCCACCCTTAGTTAATCCATGATATGCCATTCCCTGCTTATTTATGTCCCAAAAAAAAATGTGAATCCTGCGAACTTTGGAGAGTTTGAAGGCTTAAGAGGATAATTTGGTGTAGAACGACGATGGCCAGGAACCTTAACAGTTTTATCTCCCACTTTTTTAGTGTGAGGGTTGACAGATACGATTTTCTTGCCACTTTGCGTTTTATCCATTTTATCAACTCCCTGCTTCATCTCTGCGGGGTTCTGGTGCGTGCCAGCTCAGCTGCGTTTGATTCCCAGGCGGTCCCGCCAAATATACATATTAGTGCCGCACAGTGGAATGCTGTGCGATTTTTTATTTCATCCATATACTCTCTTTGGGTGCTAAAGCATATTAAATTAATTGTTTCCGAATTCTTCTCATTGTGAGGGTTCGGCTATGATAGACTTAAGATATTTAAATGGATACTGTTGTAATAAAGAGCAGTGAAAAATAGGAGGAAGTAAGCTGATGGATAATAATGATATATTAATTCGATTGAGATATGCGTTAGAAATCAAAAATAGTGAAATGGCAGAGATCTTTAAACTTGGAGGAATAGAGGTGTCCGTACCAGAGGTGGTAAAGATCCTCAAAAAGACAGATGATGAAGAAGAGAATGACAGCCAAATAAAATTAACAAATAGTATGTTAAATTCATTTTTGAATGGCTTCATAATTTATAAAAGAGGTAAACAAGAGCCAAAACCAGGTCAAAATAATACGCCAGAACCATCCATAGAAAATAATACAAATGTAAACAATATTCTTTTAAAGAAAACCAAAATCGCCTTGTCCTTAACAACAGAGGACATGATAGATGTATTCAAAAAAGCTGGATTAAACGTATCAAAAGGAGAACTCGGAGCTTTTTTAAGAAAAGAAGGACATAAAAATTATAAAGTATGCTTAGACAATTTTTCCAGAAACTTCTTAAAAGGACTAGCGATTAAATATAGGGGATAAGGAAGAAAAGAATTCGTGTAAAAACATATAAATAGCCTATAAAGCAAAGCTGTCTGAGTTCATTAAAAAGTGAAATAGTTCATGAAATTAATTTATCTTCAGGAGTCACATAAATGTACTCCTGCCCTAAAAACGAGCCTCAAAATTGATTGAGGAGGCTCGTATTTGGATTATTGGTGTCTGACCCCGGCTGCGTTAAAACGTTAATGCCTAAGGGGGCAGGCACCTTTTTTCATGATTTCAATTGTTTTAGTAAGATAAAAATTCTATGATAAAACCTTCAAAATTTTATTGCAAAGGATTGGTTATTATTGTGAGTAATAAGACATATATATTAGACAGGTTATTGTCTAGGGTAGAGATGCGGAGATTCCCTGTGATCAATAAATTGCATGACACTTCTTTGTGATGCAGTTATTGTTCATGGGTTTTTTTATGAAAAAATGGATATTAAGGGGGAAATGGCATGAAGGTTAAGTTTTTAACATTCGTTTTAGTTTTACTGGTTGTCCTTGCCGGATGCAGCAGTGACACTAAAGTGGAAGAAACGGCTGAGATTGATTTCTGGTTCCCGGTTGCGGTTGGCGGGGATGTAGCGAACATTGTTGATGGAATTGTAGAAGAATTCGAGAAAGAAAAT
The DNA here is from genome assembly GCF_051353635.1 of Cytobacillus sp. BC1816. Taxonomy (NCBI): domain Bacteria; kingdom Bacillati; phylum Bacillota; class Bacilli; order Caryophanales; family Bacillaceae; genus Cytobacillus; species Cytobacillus sp. BC1816. The sequence continues at coordinate 1,994,537 of NZ_CP195611.1, forward strand.
CCTGATATCAAGGTCAATGCGAAATATGGCGGCAGTTATGCTGAAACTATGACTCAGGTGATGGCGTCAGCACAAGGAGGGAATCCGCCTGAACTTGCTGTTTTATTCTCAATCGATCTTTTCACCTTACTTGAGAACGACCTGATCGAGGAAGTGACACCTTTGTTTGACGAAGAGTACTTAAATGATTTTTACGATGGATTCATGGCGAATTCTTCTATCGGGGATAAGGTATACAGCTTGCCATTCCAGCGCAGCACAATTGTCCTATACTACAACAAGGACGCATTCAAAGAGGCCGGACTGGATCCGGAAGCTCCACCTGAAAACTGGGATCAGCTGGTGGAATACGGTAAGAAGCTGACGAAAAATGGCGGTAAGGACCAATGGGGTCTTGAAATCCCGAGTACTGGATATCAGTACTGGATGTTCCAGGCTTTAGCACTTCAGACTGAAGACAACATCATGTCTGAAGATGGAAAGAAAGTGTATTTCAACGCACCTTACGCAAAAGGAGCGATGGATTACTGGTTGTCCCTTGGAAAAGAGCATAAGATCATGCCGGAGGGTGTCATTGAATGGGCGACAGTTCCTTCTGACTTCTTGAGCGGAAAAACAGCAATGATGTACCACACGACAGGTAATCTGACAAATGTGAAGAACAATGCAGACTTTGATTTCGGTGTATCATTCCTGCCGGCAAATAATCAGTATGGATCCCCGACTGGAGGAGGAAACATCTACTTGTTCAAAGATCTTCCCGAAGCTAACAAAGAAGCTGCGGTCAAGTTCATGAAATTTCTTACGGAACCTGAGCGTGTAGCACAGTGGTCTATCGATACAGGATATGTCGCCACTAGAGAATCTGCTTATGAAACGGACTTGTTGAAAAAGTATGTAGAGGAATTCCCGCCTGCACTTGTTGCCCGCGAGCAATTGGAATATGCGGATAGCGAATTGGCAACTTACCAAAATGGTGAGGTGCAGAAAATTTTCAATGATCATATTCAATCGATCTTGACTGGCCAAAGCTCAGTTGACGAAGGATTGGAAAAAGCTCAGGAGAAAGCAGAAGAAGTGCTGAAGCCTTTTCAGTAATAAAAGCTGCAGCAGTGGAGTGAATGGAGTGGAGCTCAAGTGAAAATATGCTGACTTGGGCTCCCTTTATTCACAAGAAAGGTGGGTTAGATCTGATGACAACGAAGCGAAGAAAATTCAGTTCCGGAACGAGGCACAATCTGTTCGCTTACGGATTACTGTTTCCTTCTTTCATTTTTTTAACTATGTTTACGTTTTACCCAACTCTCAAGTCGATCCAGTTAAGCTTCTACAGTGGTCCGATGACCCGGCTGCAGTTTTCCGGATTGGATCAGTATAAAGAAGTTTTAGCTGATGAGATATTCAGGAAGGTCATCCTGAATAACATCATCTTCATGATTGGGACAGTGCCAACGAGTTTGTTCCTGGCGATGTATCTTGCCATCTGGCTGAATAAAAAAATGGCCGGAAGCTCCTTGCTTAGGACATCGTTTTTCTACCCGACAATCATTCCGTTAATTGCGGTAGCGAATATTTGGCTTTTCATTTACACCCCTCAGTACGGACTGCTCGATAACTTCCTTCATTTGTTCGGGGCAGGGGACACGAACTGGCTGGGGAATCCCAATACAGTAATGATTGTAATGATTGTCATGATCATTTGGAAAGATGCTGGTTTTTATATGATTTTTTATTTAGCTGGTTTGCAAAATTTACCGAGAGATGTCTATGAAGCGGCTGAGATCGAAGGGGCGAAACCGCTCCAGATGTTCCGTCATATCACGTTCCCGCTACTGATGCCGACGACGCTGTTCGTCATGATCGTGGCGATTACGAATTCATTCAAGAACGTCGACCACTTGTACATTATGACTAAGGGTGGACCGGATAATGCCAGCAATCTGCTGCTCTATCATATCTATGAAGCGGCATTTACGAACTGGGATCTTGGCAAAGCTGCCGTTCTGACCGTGATTTTGATTGTCATCATGCTGGGGATCACAGCATTCAACTATTTGTACCTTGATCGGAAAATCCATTATTAAGGAGGGTGAGAATAGATGAAAAAACTGAACTATGGCATCATTATTGTTCTTGGGATCATTTCGTTTATCCCGCTGCTTTGGGTAATCATCACTTCTTTCTCTCCCGGGAATCAAGTGATCAATGGAGGTTTTCCGTTCTGGGTCTCAAACCCAACAGTTGAAAACTATGTGAAAGCGTGGGAGACTGCACCATTTATCCAATACTACATCAATACGTTCGTCATCGTATTTGGCGTGCTGATAGTCCAGTTGTTCACGATTACGCTTGCAGCTTTTGCTTTTGCGCGGGTGAACTTCAAAGGAAAAAATGTACTGTTCATCTTGTTTTTGCTCCAGCTGATGATTCAGCCTGAAATTCTGTTGTTCCCGAACTACCAGGTTATTAGCCAGCTTGGGCTCGTTAATACGAAGCTGGCCGTCATGATGCCGTATTGGGCATCAGCATTCGGGGTATTCCTGCTGCGCCAGACTTTTAAGCAGGTCCCGTATGATCTCGATGAAGCGTCGAGAATAGACGGCTGTAAATGGTATCAAACGCTGTGGCATGTATACATTCCATCAGCAAAACCGACATATATTGCGTTTGCGCTCGTGTCCGTCAGTCACCATTGGAGCAACTTCATGTGGCCGTTGATTATTACGGATTCTGTCGAGTCCCGGCCGTTGACCGTCGGACTTGCCTTGTTTGCGCAATCGTATGAAACGGGAGCACAATGGGGAATGGTCGCTGCAGGTACGGTAATGGTCATCATGCCATTGGTAGTTGCTTTCTTCATTTTCCAAAAACAATTCGTATCAAGCTTCATGCATTCAGGAATCAAATAGGTGGTGGTTAAATGGATATTCATTTTTTGGGAACGGGAAGTGCCTATCCCGGTTCCAATCGCGATAATACTTCAATTTGCTTTTCGAATGACGGTTATCATGTCCTGGTCGATGTCAGCGGCAATCCTTGCAGGAAACTGAAGCAGATGCAGATAGACTTAAGTGAGCTCGATGCAGTGGTGTTCACCCATTTTCATATCGACCATATATATGGGTTGCCATCTTTGCTGTGGGGGATGTGGCTGGAAGACAGGAAAAAGCCTTTACGGATTTTTTGCGATTACCGTAATGAGAAAAAGCTTCACGAATGGCTGGCGACAATGGAGGCTGACAAGTGGCCGATCGCCTTTCCCATTGAGGTGGAAACATTTGATGGTGATCAGGAAGAGGAGCTGCTGTCAGGCGGGGAGATGACGTTTTCCTGTTTTAAAGCGCTTCATTCTGTTCCTACTGTTGGGCTGGAGGTACGATGCCCGGGTCGAGTAGTCGTTTATTCAAGTGATACGGAAATCAACGCACTAATCGGACAGTATGACCATATAGATATGTTAATTCATGAGGCGACATCTGCTCGTAAAGTGGCCGGTAACCACAGCAGTCTTTTTGAAGTTGTAGTGAAGTATGATTTGGATAAAATCGGTGAGATTGTGTTAGTCCACTTGTCAGATAAAGAACCATATGAAGAAGAGGTGGCAAAGCTTAACAACTTGAAGGTCTTCATCGGTGAAGACATGATGACGAAAACAGTATAGGTAAATAGAAACAAGGATAGAGATGAGGAGATTCCTTGGGTTAGGCGGCATCCAATTATTAAATTGGAGGAATCGTCATGCTCAAGGAATTTTTTATTAGTCTAACGTGCAGTAAGACACCAACTGATCGAAGTTTCACTTTATTGGATGGAGGAGACCAATGAGAAACTTGAAAGGATATATTTTTGACTTGGATGGCACCGTATATCTTGGGAAGCAATTGATTGAAGGAGCAGATACAGTGGTGAATTCCCTTTTCAATGAGGGGAAGAAAGTGCTATTCCTTACAAACAAGACGATTGAATCGCGTCAGCGTTATGTGGAAAAGTTGCGCCGCTTCAAGATCAATGCGAGACTGGAGAACATTTTGAATCCGACACTTACCTTGATTGAATATTTGCGGGAACATCATCCTAATGCCGCATTGTATGTGATTGGAGAGCAGCCAATCAAAGATGAACTGGCACTTGCCGGATTTCGGGAAGGGCTGACACCAGCAGAGATCGACGTCGTTGTGCTGTCATGGGATCGAGATTTTCACTACGATCATTTGAATTTTGCCTATCAGTCCGTAAAGCTTGGTGCAAAGATGATTGCAACCAATCCTGACAGAACCTGTCCCATGGAGGTCGGCGATGTTCCGGACTGTGCCGGAATGATCGGTGCGGTGGAAGCCGTTGCCGGGAAAACGATTGATGTACAGATCGGAAAGCCATCCATTCTAACGATTGAAACAGCATTGGGAATTTTGCAGCTTAAGCCGGATGAATGTGTGATGATCGGTGATCGCCTCGAAACGGATATCCGGATGGGAATCGAAGCTGGAATGAAAACAGTACTTGTACTTAGTGGGATTACTACCAAGGAGGACTTGAGGGTTTCTCCGTGGAAGCCAGATTATGTCTTACCCTCGGTGAGTGGATTGCTATCGTTAAAATGATATTAAAAAAGGAAGCGGTAATAGAATCCCGCTCCCTTTTTTGTGTTATTCGATTTCTTTATCATCCATCATCAATTTCTTCATATCAATTTTGAGCATCCTGTCCATCGGATAGGTGGTCGTATAGCGGTATTTATCTGCTCCGGACTCAAACACGACGTAGAGTTCTTTTTGTACTTCTACGATTCCTTCTGGCATTGGTATTGCTTCGATACTTTGGCGTGGTTTAGCAGAGTGCCCATCAAGGAACCATAGGGGTACTTCTTTTCCTTCAACAGTGGCATAGGAATGAGGGTCTTCTTTTAATGGGTATTCATAACGATATAGTACACTGTCGTTTGCTCTTCCGTAGGATGTACTTAGCTTGATGCCATTCCTTGCTGCTTTTTGTATAATGGCGCCTTGGACTTTTCCAGTTGTTGAAAGGACGTAATCCGGCACAGCATTGTGCTCAGGTGAGCCATCCCAATGGGCTCCAGCAAGCAAGTCGTTGTTTCGTTCCAAATTGAAGCCGATCATCCAGGCGTAGTGCATTTCTCCATCCCTGTTTTCAATATGGTGAGATGGATCGGTCGGATAGGAGCTTGCCTCATAGAATTCTCCGACCCAGAGAATGCCCTCATCATAAACTGTGTAAGCCGCCTCGACCGGTAATGGTATTTGTTTTGTGAACTGGATTTCTCCGTTATTTTCCGCTTCTTCCAGATCACTTAAATTGAAGCTGAACAAGTAATTCTCGGAAGCTACCCAGCCATGATCGCGACTGACGGTAACGCCGCCAGCGTGACCAGTATACGGTGTGCCATCTGTGTTGTAAAGGACAACGGATTTTAACAGTTTGCCTGTCGTGCGATCTGTTACGGTAATGGTACCAGGCCGAATTCCATCATCGACATAGCTTATGGTAAGCAGCCAGTCTTTTTTCTTATAATAGGTTAATCCTTGGGGGACCAGTCCTTGCGCTAGGCCAGCAATCACCGGTCCTTCCGAACTGATATCCCATAGACTTTGATAGGCAGGATCTTTTTGATGTTTCCATCGTTCAAGCTGAGTAATGATTTGGTGTTCTGGTATTACTTGTACAGGGGCCGATTTTTCCGATACATTCCCTGATGTATCCTCTGCGCTTACTTGTAATGAGTACGTTTGGTTGCCGATCAACATATAAAGGGGAAATTCTGTTTGTGATGCATCTACTGAATATTCGAAATGGCCATCTTTGTAAATATGATAACGGAATAGATCTGTTTCAGAAGATGCATCCCAGGTCAATGTAGCATTTCCACTGCCAGCAGCCGCCTCCAGGTTGACCGGTGGATGCGGTGCTTCTTTATCTATTACTGGACGAGCTGGGGCTTGATCTTCTACCAGCCATCCCGGAGTCGGGTTTTGGTTTATTGATAATTTTTCCATTTTCCGTGTATTGCCCTTAGGATAGGTAAAGGTGATTGTTTTCTTTAGAGAAACGTCCTCTGCTGCATAATCCGCTCTGACGACTTCATGGCCATCGGGGTCATAAACGGTCAGTGTGTTACCACCATTGACTAGTCCGCCGATGTTGCCAAGGATGATTGTATCCTCTTCTTTTAAATACTTACTTTTGTAGGAAAAGAAATAGTTATAGTTAAATGCATCCAGTAAAATAGGGCTGATTGATGCGGTTCTTGTCCAGACCACTACTGTTTCCCAAGGCTTCAAAATGTATGCTTCCTCGATTTCTTCGTCCCAATTACGGGAAGCGAATCGATATCCTTTCAGGTCGATTGGATCCGGGCTATTGTTATAAAGCTCAAAGTATTCAAATGCATCATAACCTGCGTAGTTATCGGTATTAGGAATCAATTCCGTGATCAACAGGTTGGGTATGCTTGCATCTTCTGCCTTGGCGTTTTGTGCTGGAATTAATAACATTCCGATTCCTAAAATGAGAATAAAAGCAGCTAGCCAGCTAATTGATTTAATTTTCAACCAACTTCCTCCTTTTAAAAATGTTTTTTATGTAAAAATGAAAAGAACCCCATGCCAACAGAATGTACGATCATCGTACACACAATTGGCACAGGGCTCTCTTCATCTCCACCCACTATTTTATTTCCTAATTTAATCATATGGGGGCTTTGGTGTGACAATGCATATTCGGCAGGATATTTAAGTATATTCTGAATTATTAGAATAATACTTGATGTGGAGCAGCAAATGCTTTATAATTAAAAGTAACGAAAATATACCCGGCTTGTAGGAAGAGCAAAAGAGATCACCTATGAAGCGAACACTATGATTTCCCCACTTTTAGTGGGGAGATTTAGCATTCGTTTCATGGCGTGGTCTCTTTTTATCGTGAAGGGAGTTGGTTGGATGGCGGTTTACATGGAGTATATGACTGAATTCTTCTGGCATTATGAGACTTATTTTCGGATTGTGGTCAGTGCTGTATTAGGATTTTTAATCGGATGGGACAGGACATCGAAAAATAAGCCGGCTGGTTTAAAAACGTATACGTATGTGTCGGTGGCATGTACACTGATTACGATTGTTTCGATCGAAAGCGCGGAGCTGCTAAGTCAGCCGGATAGCGGAAAAGTGATGGATCCTATGCGTCTGGCAGCTCAGATTGTATCAGGTCTGGGTTTCCTTGGTGCAGGTGTGATCTTGAAAGACGGGTTGAGAGTAAAGGGGCTGACTTCAGCTGCGATGATCTTTTACGCTGGGGGAGTCGGGATTGGAATTGGAGCAGGATTTTATACCATCGTCATCTTCGCAACGTTGGTTACATTCACCATTACAAAGATAGGAAACTACTTTGAAGAGAGGGAGATTACGAGAGTGCGTTTTCCAAGGTTTAAGAAAAAAAGAAAGACAGAAGAAGAAAATCAGGAAGAGGTTGGAACTTGAAAAGAGATAGAGCTCAACTCTTGTGAATTGAGCTCTATTTGGTTAAAGATCCAGGTTCCAGAGCTTTGGATCACCAGAGGAAATGGCGAGTGCACCGGCCCCTAATCCATTCAGAATGTCTTCCTTATGACTGATCAGGCCGCCAGCGATGATCGGCAGCGCTGTCATTGTCGTCAGTTTATCAATAACAGATGGCATAAGACCAGGAAGAACTTCGATTGCATCCGGCCTACAATTATGTGCGATATCGATACCCTTGACAAGAGCATTGCGATCAATAAGAAAAAGGCGCTGGATCGTCATTAGGCCTTCTTCCTTTGCATATTTAATCAGGTTGCTCTTCGTTGTGATGATGCCGGCTGGCTTCCAGATTTCTGCTATGTATTTAATGGCACTCTTTGTGTTGGACAGTCCATCGATGAAATCAATATGGATGAAGGTAGTTTTGCCGGCTTGTTTTAGTTTTTTCAGGTATCCATTCATCGTAATCAAATTTCCAGTAAGGATGAAGACGATGTTGGCTTTTGACCGGACTGCCTTTTCAAGGTCGTCTTCTTCCTTGATTGATGCAATCACTTGTGATTGGACAATGTCAATAATATTTTGTTTCATCTGCTATGCTCCTTCAATAGTCTGAATATTCTATATTATAGCATAAATTTGAACTGGTTAGTTACTTTTGCAGTGGGTGATTAACGTATCGTTAATTAATTTATTCATCCAGGGCAAGAATAAAATAACTGCAAACTATCGTAGTTTATAAGGAATATAAAGATATGATTTGACAATTATAGAGTGAAATCTTTCCCTTTAAGGTTTTTTTAGTTAAACAGCAATTAAGGAGTAAACTCACCAAATCTTATGTATTGTGACATATATAGAATACAGTAGAGTGCAGAATGGAAGGAGTTGAGTTGACCTAGAGTTAGTAAGTCAATGATTAAGAAAGGCACTACTGATCTCAAGAATACTTTTTCTGCTTATCTCTCATTTTCACTATATAAATTAACCACACCTTCAGCCATCCCCCTAACACTTTTCCTAAGCGAAACAGGCCTTACAATCTTAATTTGATTCCCAAACCCAAGTATATACTCTCTAGCCTCTTGTTCAGTATCAAAGCAAAGACTTGCCGGAATCCATCCATTATCCTTAGGATTATCCATGTGTATCACCTGTACGAATCGCCCAGTAAAATTAATCCGCTGAATAATGGTCGGAGACATCTCAACATCCACCTCAAACTTAGGCAGGGTGCTAATAAATGTCTGCTTTGATTTCAACCAATAGTCTGCTAGATCAAAGTCGCTGGGCCTGCTGAAATTCTCATTCATAAGTTCTGCATCCACTATTCTTGAAACACGATAGCTTTTTATCTTTTCATCAGAAGCAGCTATGAGATACCAGGTATTCCCTTTAGCGACCAGTCCTAATGGCTCTACGATTCGATCGCTCGTTTGTTTATCAGCCTTTTCATATTGAATCTGAAGCATTCTCTCCTCCCAAACGGCCTGCTGTACTATTCCAAATGACTTCATTTCCCGTGGTGTTTGTCTCCAAGTGCCGGTGTCAATATGAATCCGGTTGGAAATGTCTTTAACATCATCTTTCATTGGAGCGGGAATCGCTGCAAGGAGTTTCTGGCGTGCTTCTTTCCAATCATCGCTTATTCCTAGATCCGCAAGGTGCTGGAAAGAAGGGGAGAGAAGCAGTGTTTTAATTTCATCTGCTTTTAACCCGGTAAGATTTGTTCTGTATTTCTCAAGCAGTCTCCATCCGCCAAATTTTCCGCGTTCAGCGAGGACTGGAATGCCTGCAGCGCTTAAGGCTTCCATATCCCGGTGTATGGTGCGTTCTGTTACCTCCAATTCTTTTGCTAATTCCCTTGTGGTCATTCTTTCGTTATTTTGAAGCAATAATAATATAGAAATGAGTCTGTCAGCCCGCATTCATTTCACTCCTGGACAATAAAAATGTTAAATATGACATTGGATGTCAACATTAATGATTATAGTATAGATATAACACAAAAGGGGGCAGATAGGAATGACGGCATTAAAAGGAAAAATTGCATTGGTAGCCGGAGGAACACGGGGAGCTGGCCGCGGCATCGCCATGGAACTGGGGGCTGCAGGAGCTACAGTGTATGTTACAGGTCGTACGACACGAAATCAGATGTCGGAATATGGCCGTAAGGAAACCATTGAAGAAACAGCTGAATTAGTCAACGAACTGGGTGGTAATGGTATTGCTGTCCAAGTGGATCATCTGATACCTGAACAGGTGCAGTCATTGATTGAAAGAATAGAGAGGGAACAGGGAAGGCTGGATATCCTCGTCAATGATATATGGGGAAGCGAAAATTTGATGGAATGGGATATACCTGTTTGGGAGCATTCCCTGGAGAAGGGGATGAGAATGCTTCGTCTGGCGATTGATACGCATATTATCACAAGTCATTATGCCCTTCCGCTCCTGATCAAAAACAAAGGCGGATTAGTTGCCGAAATCACAGACGGAACAGAGGAGTACAATCAAAATCGTTACCGTCTTTCTCTATTTTATGATTTGGCTAAAAGCTCGGTTATCCGCATGGCTAAAGCGCTGGCACATGAACTTGCTCCTTATGATTGCACAGCGGTTGCTGTTTCACCTGGCTGGATGCGTTCTGAAATCATGCTCGAGGTGTTTGGGGTAACAGAAGAGAACTGGAAAGACGCAGCCGAAAAGGAACCTCATTTCGTGATCTCAGAAACACCAAGGTATATAGGCCGTGCAATTAGTGCTATAGCAAAAGATCCTGATAATAAACGGTTGAATGGCGGGTCCTATTCTAGTGGCCAGCTGGCCAAAATGTACAATTTTCATGATCTGGACGGTTCGCAGCCTGATGCTTTCCGATATTTGGTTGAGGTTCAGGAGGCGGGGAAACCGGCCAATGCTGAGGGATATAGATAGCTTTTTATTGGAAAAACTCCTTTGCAGAACTCCTGCAAAAGGAGTTTTTTAATTTGCCTAAGGGAGCCTGACTTTTATATCCAAATTTTGGTGAACAATATCACTTTAATCGTTATAATAAAACCAGGTATATAAATTAAGTAGTTATACATAGAGGGGAGAATGGTCTTGATCATCCCAGTAAAGAATAATCCCATTTTACCAGTGACGATTAGAGTAAAAGACATAGAATCCATTGTTAGCTGGTTTGAACAGCATCAGCAATCCTTTTATGCAATTGGCTGGTCTTATCTTGGGAACCAGCGCAAGATTGAGGAGCTTTTTTATCGGGCCATTTTACAGGTGCATAAGGAGCTGCCAAGGTTTAAAAGCCGCACATTTTTCGAAATGTGGGTTTTATCCATTTTTATCCGTATCTGCCGGGAGCTTTCTCATAATAAAAGTTTACAAGCTTCGGAGGAAAGTGATTCCTATCAAGAGTTATTTCATGCACTCCATCAGTTAAAAGAGAAGGAAAGAGAAGTACTGGTTTTAACATACATAAAGGGTCTCACAAAGGACGAAACAGCACAGCTTCTCCAGGTTTCAGCCGAACAGGTTAAGGAGCTTTTATTCTCAGGACTCCAGTCACTCAGAAACGGAATGGGATATGGAGAGCACTATCACGGCTGTATCGAGTATCAAAAGATTTACATTGATTATCTGGAGAAAAACCTGGAACGGCCTGCAAAAATTGATTTTGAAAAGCATATCTATCATTGCCAGGACTGCCAGGAGGATTTAGCTGCCTTACAGGAAGTTATGGTGAGCTTTACTGAAGCCATTGAGAAATTCGGTGTACCCGAAGGTTTTATGGGAAATATCAAAGAAAGAGTTGCACAAAGGGAAAGTCTCATTCAGCAAAAGAAGAGTAAACGTAAAAGAAATGGGGTTATTGCGGCAAGTATATTCGTTTTAGCCATTTTAGCAGGGGGAATTACAGGTGTCTTTTCAAAACTTTATTACACCTGGACAGAGGAAAACCAGGAGCTGCGGGCCTTTCTGCAGGAGGATGTGGGTGAAAGGCTGAACCTGGAAGCAGAAAGTGATGGGGTGAAAATAAAGATTAAGAGTGCGATTGCTGATGATGTTCAGACCCTTATATTTTATGAAATAGAAGATACAAATGGAAACAATCAATTTTTGATAAATTATGATGATAGCGTTTATATTGAGGACAAACGAAAGATCATGAATGATTATACTCATCAAAGGTACTATCCTCCTGACTTTGAATCGGAGCTCAACAATAAGAAAAAGAACACTTATCATGGGAAGATTAGTCTGCCGCCGCTAAAAGAGGATAAAGGTACAATTAAGCTCAAAATTAATAATGTAATGAAAATAATACGTAAGACCTCTGATTCTTATATGAGTATGGAGCAGAAACCAGGAGAGTGGAACTTTGAAATTCCTTTAACAAAACAGCCTTCTACCGAGTATGCATTGGATGAAAATATAGAAATTGAGGGAGTTCCGGTTCGGCTGGATAAACTAATCCTTGCTCCGTCAGCGACAATTTTGCAATATGGCATTAATAATGAACAGTCAGCGAAGCGAATAGAAATGATTAATTTTAATGATCTTGAAGTTAACAATCAATTTTTGAAAGCTGATCAATATGGAAATTCTTATGTGCATAATCAGCCAGATATAAGTTGGAGTATTTTTCAGGCGAATTTTGAACCTCTTTTTGAAAAAGAAACAAATGAGGTTAAGGTTCAATTTGGCAGTGTGTATTTATCAATTGAAGATCATAAAACAATTAAACTTGATGCTTCCAAGGAATACCCTCAAACCTTTAAATATGCAGGCAGCACCATCTCCATTGATAAGGTGGAAATTGGTCAGCCGTCCACCGTTATCTTCAGCAATCATGAAATTAAGAATCGAGCGTATGAATCGCTTCATTACTTTATTGAGACTGAGCAAGGTGAAAATTCAATGGAGGGAGACTATGAAGGAGTGATTGTTGATAAAAATGGGAAAGAATATGATATGAATAAAGTCACACCAAAAATATACGAAGAAATGGAACAGCCCCGTCACTTCTTTACGGTTCAAAGCTTGAAGTTACATGGCGATAAAGTGATCCCTCAAAGTCTGAATATTACTGGATATAGCAAAACGAAATATTTGGATGATAAAGTGAGGATTTCGTTGGATTAGGTGTGGGGCAGAGGTCGATAACAGTGGTTCCAAGAAGATAAGGTTAATAGAGTTTTATGACTAACCCATACCATTGTGTTGTCTCATATATTCAATAGAGGTAGAGATTAAGACGGAGCTGATATTAAGAGATAAAGCAGGAACCCGATAAGGATTGCCTGCTTCTTTTCTTTTTTAGAATAAGGTAAAGGTGATAAATACCAATACTATTCTTAACCGCAGTTGAGTAATCATCTCCATTCCCTCAATATTAGCATAGTAGAATTGAATATTTTTCAAAAAAATACATATTAATGCCGTAAAGTGAACATGCTGTGCGGTTTTTTGTGTATCTTTTTAATTTCTTCAGGAGTAAAAGCATATTTAGGATGTGTTCCCGCATATTGTACTATTCGAGTGTTTCTTGCAGATAGTTTTTAAAGAAGCAGCAGGTCATAACAGAGGATTCCTGCTGTGTTTATTTAAATTTCGGAGGAGGAAAATTGGTTTTCTATCAGACTTAACTTTAATTACGCTTAACAAAGAGATGCAAGATTCACGGTATTACTCCTGAGATATAATATCTTTCGCTCAGGAACCAAAGAACAAAAATTAGCTCTAACTATCCAAAATAAAATAAATAAAATCCTTGATAGAAACTTTGATTAACAAGGTTATCTTATAAGTAGAGAGTTAAAAAATCTATGCAATATATTCATTTTTTTCATTATCATTGGCTTCTTGCTTAATATAGTATTTTCCTTTGGTTGCAACAGCTAATATAATTGTTATGATTGATGCGAGCAGAGCCGCAAAAAATGCTGCAGTACTTTGCAGGAATGTTCCCATAAGTCCTAGTGCAGCAACCGTTCCTAGGCTGGTTGCAATCAGTAGTGAGCCGACACCAACAGGATTCCATTTATATAAATTCTGTTGTCTGGCCTCATAATAGCCAGGCCCGATTCTTAAAATTTTCTTAATGTAAACAGCATCTGTAACTAAAATAGCCGCCCAGGATAATAGGAAAACTCCCTGGAAAGTCAGTACAGTTTCAAGATGATTCACAATATCTCCAAGCATCAGGATAATTGCGGATATTCCTGGAACCACTACCCAAAAGCGCCTGCCTGGTTTAAACTTAAAAACATTTTCGAAAAAGTTGGATAGTGACAATGAACCACTATAGATATTTGTCACATTAATTCTTATTTGAGTGATCATTGTAAATAGAGCTCCCCAGATACCAAGCAGCAGGACAATATATACTCCAGGATTTGGCTCTCCGAGTCGAACACCGAACCAAATTCCAATACCGCCCATCACACCAAAACAAAAAATCTGCGGAACAAATCCGATTGCGGATATTCCAATTTTTGTATCCTTTGGTTTCAAGAAACGAGCATAATCAGAAGTAAGCAGTGGTGTTAAACCCAGAATTCGTGCTGCATTCCAATACATAGCAATAAGGCGGTCCCTCCAATTTGACATTTTCTGGCATATAGGTCCAAAAACTCCTATCATAACTGGAAGGATTGAGAGCGCCACAACAATTGCAGCAATTAAAAAAATACCGAATAGAGGCAATAACCATTTTTGCAATTTGTCCAATTGCTTGATCCCAAACCAATTTAACGGAATGACAATCGTACCGAAGAAAAGAACTAAAGCCCATTTTGGGATAGCGGGAAGGAATTCGTGTACAGCTGCTACTAGAATTAACCCTTCAAGCGCAAAGTACATTATAAAATTAGTAGCATAAATAATAGAGGTTAATGATGCGCCAATATAGCCAAATCCACCGCCCCTTGATAATAAGTTCACATTCATTCCCGATTATGCAGATAAATAGGCAATGAATGTTCCAAGGATCCCGGCAACAAAAATGGCGTATAGAGCTGAAATGATGGCATTGATTGCACCAAATTTGGGAATAGAAGATAGCCGTTGTAATTCCAAATGTGATGTTAGTAGAACTTAACCAGCCCATGTTTCTTTTGTTAAGAGGTACTCTATCCAATGAGTAATCATCACTTAACTCTTCGTTTCGATTGTTACCTTTAGAGGTATCAAATCTCTACAGTATCAACTCCCTTTCGTGATGTTTTTCACAAGGATACTCTGCAAATAAGTTAATTCATTATTATTTTCCAATAATAATATAGTATCAATAATAATAAATTGTACTCAAACGTGACAATTCAACATATTCTGTTATATTTCACATTTATAGCACTTCTAGACGTCATAGACTGCTTTTATCTCAGAAAGGCTCCAAACCCGTATATAATTGGCATATTAGGTTAATGTACGTATTCTGCTATACTATTGTTTTGCATCTGGATTTAATGCAGGATTGAAAGAGCCAATCTTATAAGCAGGCAACAACGAAGAGGGTGACCCAAGAGATCGTCATATAACGATCTTTTGAGTCACCCTCTTTTATCAAGGATCGATAATTGCAGCTTAAACCTTTGGATTTTCATCCATAAAATTCCTTACTATTTCATCAAGTTTTTCAGGTTTTAAAAATGATGATATAGATTCATCAGTTTGAATGGTAAGAGCAGCACCAGCCAGTCCTAACTGGCAAGCACTAAACAACGATTCTTCGTTCATGAGTCCATTTATGACACATGAAGCAAAAGCTTCACCAGCCCCAGTGACATCAACAACATCCGTTTTGACAGGAGACAAATGCCCGGATTCCTCATCAGAGAAATAATAAATCCCCTGATCACCAAGCTTTATAATAACGTTTTCAACGCCACGCTTTCTAATTTTTTCACAGGCAATTTGGCAGTCGCTGATTGAGTCAATTTTTGTTTCAGCAAGGATTTCTGCTTCTTCCCGGTTAGGGAGCAGCAGTTCAACACCGTCAAGACGCAAAGGAAGTTTTTGTGCCTTGGCTGAAGACACAGGGTCAATATACAATGGAATGTTTACATCTCTGCAGCGTTTAATCACATAATTTATACATTCCTTAGGAAGATTCGTATCGAGAAAAACAGCTTGCGAGGCAGCAATATGGGACCATTTTTCCTCAAACATGGAAGTTGTTATTTTTTCGTAAATATTCATATCGGCCATAGAGACAATGCTTTCGCCATCAATATCTAACAAGGTTGTAAATGTCCCGGTCCGTTCTGCAGGCAGCACCCATACTTGACTAACATCAACCCCATGGCTTTTCGTTTCATTTAGGATCCAGTTGCCCTCTCTATCATTTCCCACACAAGCAATCAGAGAAGTGTTTACGCCCAGCCGACTTAAATTTTCGGCAAAATTACGTGCTACACCGCCGCAAGCCTCCGTTATTTTTACCGGATTTGATGAATACAGACGCACTTTATGATCTGTCCGTGCTTTCCGGTCTGTGTTGGCTCCTCCAATACAGACAATCTGCGATTCATCTCGCAGAATATAGCCGCGGCCTTTGATTTCACCCCGTCTCGTCAGGTTAGCAATATAATTAGCAACGGCAGGTCGTGATAAGCCTACTTTACTTGATAATTCTTGCTGTGAAATAAAAGGATTCATTTTTATGTAATCTAAAATTTGTTTCTCTTTATCCATGAAACAACCTCATTTCTCCTCAATCAATAGTTTGTAACTTATTAAATTAAGGACCCATTCTCACACATTTCACTTTCTTAAAAGTTTGATGAATGCATCTGCCAGACAACCATATTTGTACCTGGCAATACATAATAACCTGATTTTAAATGGACTGATCGGATTAATTAATCAATCCATTATAACCAAAAAATACATTGCAAAAAAGTCAATCTGTGATTTATATTGGAGATTATGATTTTTTTTGGAATTTTTAAAATCATAGTTAAAGTCCATTCAAAAACATGTATGAGGAGGAATATATCATGAGAATCTATCTGTATCCCCTGCTGGTAGTGATAGCGGCAAGCAGTTATGGTGTTGTTTCTACGATTATAAAACTAGCAATGAGGAGTGGTTTTTCGGTTTCAGAAGCAGTTACAAGTCAATTTTTTATTGGCTTTTGCCTCGCTTCAGGCATATTCTTGCTTTCAAACAGAAGAAAATTTAGCTTTAATGGAATAAAAATTCTTATTATTGCTGGCGTTTTAACTGGTTTAACAAATATTGTATATGGACATTCCTTGAACTATTTGCCAGCTTCTTTGGCAGTTGTCCTGCTGTTTCAATTTACATGGATAGGTATGTTAATCTCTTGTATTACAAAACGTCAATTTCCAAGTCGAATTGAATCACTCTCTTTAATCATATTGGTAGCAGGAACAATACCCGCAGCTGGTTTAATCGATGTTGATTTATCTCAGATACCATTTCAAGGGTGGTTATGGGGGTTAGCAGCAGCTCTTTGTTATTCACTATTTTTATTTGCCAATGGAAGGGCAAATGCATCTATGACAACTTCTAATCGGTTAGTATGGGTTTCCTTCTTTGCTTTTATGACAACTGCAGTATTTCAATCGCCGGAAATTATTTGGAATGGGACTTTGTTTAACGGAGGTCTTTGGCTTTATGGTTTAGCGTTGGGGTTATTTGGAATGATCATACCGGTTTTCCTGTTCACAATAGCCGTTCCTAAAGTTGGTTTAGGAACGTCATCGATATTGAGTGCGATTGAATTGCCTATTGCCGTAATGGTATCTGTTATTTTATTAAGTGAAACAGTTACTGCACTTCAAATAGTTGGGATCGTAACCATTATTCTAGGAATGGGGCTGCCAGTCCTGCTAAGCAGAAACGGATTAACAATTAATATGAAAAGTTTAAAAACAAAAAAGCTGCCTGCAGTGTTAAAGGATTTGAAAAAACATAGCAGTTGATGTTTACATTTTCAGTAATTCGAAAAAAATTTTTCGCCCGCCGTTTTCCCTTGAAAGAGCGGGCTTTCTTGCATGGGAAACAGCATCCGTGTTTTAACAAAGTCTTAAAAAAATGATAAAGTATGAGTTCTGTTTTTCACAGCACTATTGACAATTCAAAATGAAAGCGTATACTGAACATGTGTTTATCGAATAAACTTTTGTTTGGAGAGATTGAGAGAGAGGGGGGATACCATGACTATTGAAATGAGCGAAAATGAAAAATTAATCGCAGACTTGATCAGAGAAAATCCATTTATCTCTCAGCAGGAATTATCAGAAGCAGTTGGTTTATCCATGTCCTCCATTGCCAATATTATTTCCGGGTTAATCAAGAAGGAATATATATTAGGCAAAGCTTATGTGTTAAATGAAACAAATCCTATAATTTGTATTGGCGGAGCGAATGTTGATCGAAAATTTTATGCAAAACATGTGATCACTCATGAAACATCTAATCCAGTTAAATCTTCTACATCGGTAGGAGGAGTGGCAAGAAATATTGCGGAAAACCTGGGAAGGCTTGGTGAGGAAGTCATCTTATTATCAGCCAGAGGGAACGATTCAGAATGGAAAGAGATTTATGATTTATCATCTCCATTTATGAATCTGGAGCATGTTGCTGCCTTTGAACATTCGTCTACAGGTTCCTATACGGCAGTATTAGATAAAAATGGCGATCTATCAATCGCAGTAGCTGACATGGATATATATGAAAACATTACACCTGAGCTGCTGATCAAAAACAGCCATATACTCAGAAAAGCTAAATGTGTCATTGCTGATTTGAATTGCCCGAGTGAAACGATTGATTTTCTCTGTTCCTTTACTTCCAAACATCATATTCCATTAGCAATTATCCCAGTGTCAGTGCCTAAAATGAACAGGCTTCCAAAATCGTTGAATGCAGTGAGCTGGCTCATAGTAAACAAAGATGAAACCGAGACCTACATGAACATGATCATGAATGATAAGAAAGATTGGGAAGAAGCTGTTAAAAAGTGGTTGAAGCTTGGTGTGAAAAATGTGATTGTGACTAATGGATCTAAAGGTGTAATGGCGGGGGTTGAGAATGGAGAGATTTATTATTTCCCAGCTATCGAAACACCAAAGGTAGTTGATGTGACAGGTGCAGGAGATTCATTTTGTTCAGGAGTTATTTATTCCTGGCTGCAAAAGAAAGAATTGGACCACATTATCAAATCTGGTTTGGTCAATGCACATAAAACCATTATGTCAAAGTATACAGTTAGGCAAGAATTATCTCAAAAACAATTTATATTAGATATGGAGGAAATGTAAATGAAACAATATATTGAACTATCTGCAGAGGTACAGCAAGCAAAAACAGAAGGGAAAGCCATTGTAGCATTAGAATCTACGATTATTTCTCATGGTATGCCTTATCCACAAAACGTACAAATGGCTCGTGAAGTCGAACAAATTGTTCGTGACAACGGTGCCGTTCCAGCTACCATTGCGATCATTGATGGAAAAATTAAAATCGGTTTAACAGATGATGAATTAGAGTTATTTGGAAAAAGTTCGGGTGTTGCTAAAGTATCAAGGCGTGATCTAGCGCAAATTATTGCTACGAAACAACTAGGTGCAACGACTGTTGCAACAACCATGATTTGTGCCAATTTAGCTGATATAAAAATCTTTGTAACAGGTGGTATTGGCGGGGTTCATAAAGGTGCAGAAACGACTATGGATATTTCAGCTGACCTTGAAGAGTTAGCACAAACAGATGTGGCTGTCATTTGCGCAGGCGCTAAATCAATCCTTGATTTAGGTCTGACTCTTGAGTATTTAGAAACAAAAGGAGTTCCTGTCATTGGATATGAGACAGAAGTCCTGCCTGCTTTCTATACAAGAAAAAGTGAACATAAATTAAATTTCTCTACAGATTCAATCGAAGTGATTGCAGATACATTGAAAGTGAAATGGGAATTAGACCTTAAAGGCGGAGCGGTAATCGCAAATCCGATTCCTGAAGTACATGCGATGGATGAAGATTATATCAATGGAATTATCGATCAGGCAATCAAAGAAGCAGAAGAAAAACATATTGTTGGTAAAGATAGCACACCATTCTTGCTGGGTAAAATTAAAGAAATAACTGGCGGCAAAAGCCTTGATGCCAATATTGAATTAGTAAAACACAATGCTAAAGTAGGAACCCAAATTGCTGTTAGCTTCAATAACAAAACTAAATAATTTATAAATATATTCGCAGATAGGATAAATTTAACTTCTATAAAGTTAACTAATCAGACTATTGTTTACAATAATCGATAACAATCAAACTTTATAGAAGTTTTTTTTTGAAAATTTGAAAGCGTTGCCATATTAAGGGAGAGGCTGTACATGAATTTTATTTTCTTAATAACAGGAATTTTACTTGTTTTTGTGGTTGGATTTTTAGTTAGTAATGATAGAAAACAAATTAAGTATAAACGAATCCTTATCATGTTGGCCGTGCAAATAATATTAGTGTTCTTCATGATGAATACGAGTATAGGTCTTAATGTTCTTACCAAAGTGGGCGCTTTTTTTGAAAGTTTAATGAAGATTGCTGATGCAGGAATTCAATTTGTCTTTGGCGGCATGGTAAATGAAGGTGCAACAACGTTTTTCTTTGTGGCGTTACTGCCTCTTGTTTTCATGTCGGTATTAATAGGAATCCTTAATTACATTAAAGTGAATTCCATTCATTATCAAATATATAGGTTTAATTTTAAGTAAAATAACAGGAATGGGTAGATTAGAAAGCTATTTTGCTGTATCTACTGCTGCACTTGGACAACCTGAAGTGTTCTTGACGATAATTAAACAAATTCCCCTTTTATCCCAACAAAGACTTTACACCATTTGTACCTCAGCAATGAGTGCAGTCAGTATGGCAATGGTCGGGGCGTATATGACCATGTTAGAGCCAAAATATGTTGTAACCGCTGTCGTATTGAATATCTTTAGTGCACTTATCGTTGCGAATATTATTAACCCATATGATTTAGAAGAAAATGAGGATCTAATTCAAGTGGAAGAAAATGAAAGAGTTCCTTTCTTCCAAATGGTTGGGGATAGCGTCATGGACGGTTTTAAAATTGTGATCGTTGTCGCTGCTATGCTATTAGGATTTATTTCCTTAATGGAATTGGTTAATGTCATTTTCCTAGGCGTATTTGATGTTTCTTTCCAAACGGTTATCGGTTATATTTTTGCCCCAATCGCTTTCATAATAGGCATCCCTTGGGCAGAAGCTGTACAAGCAGGCGGAATTATGGCTACAAAGCTTGTAACAAATGAATTCGTTGCCATGTTGAGTTTTGGTGATATTGTATATGGTCTTTCTGATAAAACAGTTGCAATCGTATCTGTTTACTTGGTTAGTTTTGCTAATTTTGGAACAGTGGGTATTGTCGCTGGTTCAATTAAATCAATCAGTGAAAAACAAGGAAGTTATGTTGCCAAATATTCTTTGAAATTATTGTTAGGTGCAACATTAGCATCTGTCATTTCAGGGACAATAATGGGGATTGTAATGTAATAGTATAATAGAGGTGAATCGGAATGAGTCAAAGAAAAATTATTTTAGATTGTGATCCACGTCATGATGATGCCATTGCGATTATTTTAGCCGCTGCACGGCGAGAATTAGAAATTTTAGGAATTACAACAGTTTCTGGAAATGCCGAAATTGAAAAAACAACGGATAATGCGTTAAAAATTTGCGATTTAATTTCCTTACACGATGTCATTGTTTCTAAAGGAGCGAGTGAGCCGATTGTCCGCCTTCGAGAAAACGCGCCAGGCATCCATGGAGAGTCAGGCTTGGATGGCCCGGAGCTGCCAGAACCATCCCGCAGCTGGAGCGACGAACACGGGGTCGATACAATCATCAGGCTCGTAAAAGAATCAAAAGAACCGGTAACCCTTGTTCCGACAGGACCGCTTACCAATATTGGACTTGCTTTAACAAAAGCACCGGAAATTAAGGATAATATTGAAGAAATCGTCCTAATGGGCGGAGGAACCATTGGTAACTGGACGCCATCGGCTGAATTTAATATTTGGGCTGATCCAGAGGCAGCGAAAAAAGTTTTTGACAGCGGCCTGCCAATCGCTGTCATGGGCTTGGATATAACCCACCAGGCATTAGCAACAAAAGACGTGATCCATCAAGTGAACCAGATCGATAATAAAGTCGCTAAAATCGTCGGTGAATTATTAGTATTTTTTGCTTCCACCTATAAAGAAATGTTCGATTTCGATGGAGCACCAGTACACGACGTGTTGGCGGTAGCCTATCTTGTTGCCCCAGAACTGTTTAAGATGAAAGCTGTCAATATTGCCGTGGAGACAAAAGGCGAGTTCACTGCAGGAACAACATTAGTCGACCTGCATGGCGTCACGGGCAGGAAAATCAATGCCAAGTTCGGCATGGAGCTCGATGTCGAAGGTTTCTGGCAACTCATGATTGAAGCTCTAAAAAAATACTAATATCGAATATCGTAAGTGAGTTGGATGAAAAAAAGCTGGGTGCGGAAAAGTAAAAGTGAGGTGATTGTATGATTACCGTAATTGGAAGCATAAATATAGATTTAGTTGTTGAAACAAATCACGTACCTAAAAACGGAGAAACGACGTTAGGAACCTCTTTTTCAACATTTTTTGGCGGAAAAGGAGCAAATCAAGCAGTTTCGATAGCGAGATTAGGGAAGGAAGTTCAAATGATTGGTGCTTGTGGTGCTGATGATTATGGCAAGATGGCGTTGACTTCACTGAAAGAAGAAAGCATAAAAACAAATCATGTGTTTTTATTGCCTGATGAAACAACAGGTATTGCTACAATCATCGTATCTAATGCTGATAATAGAATTATTGTCGTTCCTGGGGCAAATAATTCATTGACTTCCAAAGAAATAGAACTTGTTAAAAAAGAAATTATGAAGAGTGAAATGGTGGTCATGCAGTTGGAAATACCATCAAACACAGTTCATACAGCATTGAAAATATGTAAGGAACAAAATATTCCTGTGGTATTGAATCCAGCACCGGTCAATCATTTTCAACATGAATTTATTGATTTGGCAACTTATATAACACCAAATGAATCTGAATGTAGGAGTATTTTTGGTGAAAATATTGAACAATCATTAGAAAGGTATCCTAATAAATTAATTGTCACTTTAGGTGAAAAAGGTGCCCGTTTTTATAATGGTAAAAAGCATGTATTCATTAAAGGTTTTCAAACGAATCCTGTTGATACAACAGGTGCTGGTGATACTTTTAATGGAAGCTTGGCTGTTGCATTAACAGAAGGAAAAAATATAGAAGAAGCAGTAAGATTTGCAAATGCAAGTGCTTCTATAGCAGTTGAGAAAAAAGGGGCTCAAAGTGGCATGCCTTCTTTAGATGGAGTTATAAATAGGTTGAACTTAAAAATATAACAATTTAAAAAAGTTTATTCATAAAATCCTCCCATTCAAATATGGGAGGATTAATGGGTAGAAGTACGCATGGCCATTTAGAGGTGTTTGAATTTGAAGCCGATTATATTTGATGTTGATACTGGGATTGATGATGCGTTGGCGATCGATGTCTTACACATTAAACTCACCAACCCCCTGCCAAATAGAAAGTAGAATAATTAAATTTCTTTTCCTAAACCAAACACCATCGACACTACCAATTCCTCCCGAATCTTCGTAATATGACCCTCCATCAATTCCTTCGCTCTGTCTCCATTTCCAGAAGCAATAGCCAGATAAATTTCCTTATGTTCTTCCATCGTATCCTCGTAACGGGACGGGTCCTTAAAGCGATGGCTCTGTGTAGCCTTAATCGTATCTTTCATATGCCCCCTAAGGGTATGTATCAATTCAATGAAAATCGAATTATGGGTGGCCTCGGCAATTCCAATGTGAAAGTCAAGGTCAGCTTTTAACCCTAACTCAGGGTCTTGTTTGGACAGAGCCATATGATTCAGAGCTATACGCAGCTTCTCCAGGTCTGCTGAAGTGGCTCTTTTGGCTGCAAGGAAGGCTGATTCAACTTCCAGTGCACGCCTGAGCTCCAGCATTTCATAAACTAGCGGATTTTCTGCTTTGACAGCTGTGATGATTTCTTCTTTTCTTGAGATGACCTCAGAGACTTTAACGTAGCTTCCGCCTCCCTGGCGGATATCGATGAGCCCGTTCAGTTCCATGGTTCTCAGGGCTTCTCTGATGGTTGTCCGGCTGACATTGAACTGGCCTGCCAATTCTCTTTCTGAAGGCAGCCTTTCACCCGGTTTGAGATTACCTCCTAAATAGCGTTCTATAATTTTATCTACTAAAACAAGATAGGTCTTTTTTTTCTCCGACATTCCCCGTAACCTCTTTTCAGAATAGGCCTCATTCACTTTTCTAAATGTAACAGACCTAAAATCTATTAATCAATACTGAAAAAATAATTAAATTAATAATTGAATTTTTCTGATAAGTTAGTATAATTGACTTAACTTGTTGGACCAATTATAGCATTGGTTTGACCAAATTTTCAGCAGAAGAAAGAAGGAATATAGGATGGAAACAGCTAGTATGAGCCTCGTGCATGCTTTAAAGGAGGTTCTTTCTGAGCAGCAGGTAACAGAAAATCAGACAGTAAGAGAATTGCATGGAAGGGATGAATCATACCACAAGGAGAGCCTTCCCGATATTGTGGTTTTTCCTGAAACAGCCCAGCAGGTTAGTGAAGTTGTAAAGCTGGCAAACCAATATAAAGTTCCAATCGTTCCTTTTGGTCTGGGGTCCAGTCTCGAGGGGCACGTCATACCTTACGAACATGGAATTACGGTTGATTTTTCCTTAATGAATAAAATCCTCGAAGTGCGTGAAAATGATTTCCTTGTCCGGGTACAGCCTGGTGTGACCCGCACGCAGCTTAACAAGGAATTAAAAAAATATGGACTGTTTTTCTCTGTGGATCCGGGAGCGGATGCTACGCTTGGAGGAATGGCGGCAACTAATGCCAGCGGAACAACATCGGTGAAATATGGAGTCATGCGTGATCAGGTGCGTGATTTGGAAGTGGTTCTGGCTGATGGGGCGATCATACATACAGGAAATTTAGCTGCTAAATCCTCTTCGGGATACCATTTGAATGGCTTATTCGTTGGTTCAGAGGGGACGCTTGGCTGCTTTACGGAATTGACATTAAGAGTATATGGAATTCCGGAGCATGTGATGGCGGCAAGAGCCTCATTTCCATCCTTGAACGATGCGGTTGAAGCGGTTGTATCCATATTACAGGCAGGTGTTCCAATTGCCAGGGTAGAGCTTGTTGATGAACCATCCATGAAGCAGGTGAACCTGTTCAGTGAAACAAACTATAACGAAAGTCCAACACTCTTTTTGGAATTTCACGGCAATGAAGCCGGTTTGAAGCAGGATATCGCGTTCACAAGAGAAATAGTCGAAGACCATCACTGTCTTGATATTGAATTTGAAACCGATAATGCCGCAAGAAATCGTTTGTGGGAGGCCCGGCATAACCTTGCTTATGCTTATATCCACGGCCATCCCGGAAAGAAAATGATGGTGACGGATGTATGCCTTCCGATTTCAGAACTTTCTGGCGCTATAAGCCATGCAAGGGAAGCGGTAGATTCTTTGGGACTTCCTGGAGGCATCGTCGGTCATGTGGGGGATGGAAATTATCATACACTTCTAATGATTGATATGAGCAACCCGGAAGAGGTGGCTAAGGCTGAAAAGTTCAATGAACAAATTGTCCTTTATTCCCTGGAACGCGGCGGAACATGCACGGGTGAACATGGTGTAGGGGTAGGGAAGCAGAAATATCAGCAAAAAGAACATGGCCAGGCTCTTCAGGTGATGGAAAAAATCAAACAGGCTCTGGATCCAGATAACCTTTTTAATCCCAATAAAATCTTAAAGACAAAAGAAGGAGCGTGATGATATGAAGGTATTAGAAGCGGTCAGTACCATTGCAGGAAAATATTTTGCTGTGTGGGTTATCTTAACATCGGTTATTGCCTTTATGTTTCCAGACCCATTTTTGGGGTTAGGAGGCTATATTACCATCCTTCTCGGCGTCGTCATGTTTGGAATGGGACTTACACTGAAGGCAGTCGATTTTAAAATCATCTTTACCAAACCACTGCCTGTGTTAATCGGAGTTTGTGCACAGTTCATCATCATGCCGCTGGTCGCTTTCGTCATTGCGAAACTGTTGAATTTGCCGGCAGAATTGGCAGCAGGACTAGTTTTGCTTGGCTGCGTACCTGGGGGAACGGCTTCTAACGTTATGGTGTATCTGGCAAAGGGAAATGTACCGTTATCCATCGCTATGACTTCCGTCTCAACTCTATTGGCGCCGATCATGACACCGCTGATTCTCCTTTTGCTTGCCGGCCAATGGATGCCGGTTGATGCTGTAGCCATGTTTAAATCCATTGTCCAAGTGATCATTGTTCCGATTGTTCTGGGTTTGGCCATTAAGAAATTCTTCCCTGTGGGAGTAGAAAAAAGTTTAGCTGTATTACCGCTTATTTCGGTAGCTGCTATTATCACGATTGTGGCTGCAGTCGTTTCAGGCAATTCAGCAACCATTGCGGCTTCTGGGCTTCTGATTTTTACAGCCGTTATGCTCCACAATGGATTCGGACTCCTGCTTGGCTATTTTGCAGGAAAAGTACTTGGTCAGGATGAAGTAAACCGAAGAGCGATTGCTATTGAAGTTGGAATGCAGAACTCCGGTTTAGGTGTTGCACTTGCAACTGCACACTTTGGTCCATTGGCAGCACTTCCAAGTGTGCTGGCAGCTGCCTGGCATAACATTTCAGGGCCAATTCTTGCAACTTATTGGTCGAAGAAACCTGCTGTAAAAAGTGAAGTAAAAACGGCAGTTAAGCCAGTTGAAGTGAAGCTGTAGATATGTATTTAGGTGTCTGGACCTTAAAAGAGGGCAGGCACCTTTTTTGTACCTCTCGAAAACAATCTAAATAGTCTTATAAGCTATTGACATCGTTTACAAATAATACTAGAATTTTGACATAACAAGTTAACTATGGTGGAGAAACGGAGAACCCATGCTTTTTGGCACTTTCATTCCTGGAAGTGTTATTAAAGTATGGGTTTTGTTTTTTTAGCAGTTAATATTGTTGTCAAATCTATCTTAGGGGGAACCTGAATGTTCAAACTGTTTAAGCCTGCTCCCCCAATTGAAAGATTGCCTGAAGAACAAATTGATTCTGAGTATAAAAAACTTAGATTTCAAGTATTTCTGGGAATTTTCATTGGTTATGCAGCGTATTATTTAATCCGGAAAAACTTTTCACTGGCCATGCCGTACTTTATTGAAGAAGGTTTTTCCAAAACTGAACTTGGCTTTGCACTATCTGCTATTTCTATTTCCTATGGCATCAGTAAATTTGTCATGGGGACCTTTTCAGACCGGAGTAATCCAAGGATGTTCTTGCCTGCAGGGTTAATTCTTTCTGCTATTCTTTCTTTATTAATGGGGTTTATACCTTTCTTTACTTCATCTGTTGCTATTATGTTTATTATGCTTTTCTTAAATGGCTGGTTCCAGGGTATGGGCTGGCCGCCATCTGGCCGTGTTCTTGTACACTGGTTCAGCATCAATGAAAGAGGAAACAAAACAGCCGTTTGGAATGTAGCCCATAATGTCGGCGGGGGGCTAATGGCACCTCTTGCCGTGGCGGGTGCAGCGATGTTCGCAGGTATAGCAGGAAGCTCTTCTTCAGGCTATGAAGGTGTATTTATATTACCTGCACTTGTAGCCATTATTGTTGCATTCATTGCCTACTTCCTCATTCGTGATACTCCTCAATCGGTTGGGCTGCCATCCATTGAAGAATATCGCAATGATTATCCAAGTAAAACCAAGAAAACCTTTGAAACAGAATTAACAACAAAAGAAATTCTTTTCAAGTATGTGTTAAATAATAAATGGGTTTGGGCCATTGCTATTGCCAACATTTTCGTTTATTTCGTCCGATATGGTGTACTGGACTGGGCACCAACTTATTTGAGCGAAGAAAAAGGCTTCGATATGAGCAAGTCCAGCGTAGCCTATTTTCTATATGAGTGGGCGGGTATACCGGGAACACTATTATGCGGCTGGATCTCAGATAAATTTTTCAAAGGGCGCCGCGGTCCTGCAGGATTTGTGTTTATGCTGGGAGTATTGATCGCTGTTCTTGTTTACTGGTTTAATCCGGCAGGAAATCCAACGATCGACATGATTTGTTTGATTGCGATCGGTTTTCTTATTTATGGACCGGTAATGTTAATCGGCCTTCAAGCACTTGATTTTGTTCCTAAAAAGGCAGCCGGAACTGCAGCAGGATTAACTGGATTGTTTGGTTACCTCGGAGGTACTGTAACAGCTAATGCGTTAATGGGTGTCATTGTAGATGCATCTGGATGGGATGCAGGATTTATGCTATTAACAGCATCTTGTGTCCTTGCAGCCATAATCTTCGCTGTAACGTGGAATGTCCGTGGTCAAGAAGTAGTTAAAAACCAACATTAAGATAAAAAAGAAAGTGTCTAATGATTAGGCACTTTCTTTTTTTTACTCAAATCTGCGGTAAAAGGTAAATGAATGAGGGAATAGGAATCTTTTTCTTAAAAGAAATCCTCTTTGTAAAATTATCTTGACTTACAGAAAATAATGGAATATATTTTAATTAACAATTAACAAAATGTTAATTAAAAAAGAGGTGAACCAATTTGAATAATCAATTTATTACCCCAGACGGTTATACAAGTGATATTGCCGTTTTTACAATCACATCTGAACAAGTTGGAGAGTATAAACCTCCAAAAAAAGAGCTGAAAATCATGCTGATTAAAAGAAGTGAGCTGGACCATGAAGGAAATTCGAACATGGAAGCAGGGAAGTGGGCACTCCCGGGAGGATTTGTCCGTCCCGAAGAGACAGCTTTTCAGGCGGCGGAACGAAGGTTAGCGGAGGAAACCGGAGTGGAAGGATTGAAAATAAAGCATTTTGGTGTCTATGATTCTCCCGGGCGGGATCTGCGGGGATGGATTATTTCTAATGCACATTATGTCACTGCAAATGAAGCGGCATTAAGCAGCCGGAAAAAGACTTATGATGCTTCTGAAATTGGGCTGTTTACTCTTGAAGAAGCACTTGAACTTGATCTTGCATTCGATCATCGGACCATTATGGATGATGCACTCTGGTTTATTAAAAAAGATATGGCGCTCACAACACTTGCTAAGCATTTTCTTCCTGAGGAATTTGTGCTTTCTGAACTTCAGGGCGTCTTATTGACAGTTTTGGATGATCCTTCGATCTCGACTGATGCTGCCTTTTTCAGAAAAGCACCGACACTGCCTTTTATTGAAGCGGTATTGGAAGAAGGAAAGCCTAAGAAATCGAACCGATATTCCAAGACGCCGGCTCAGCTTTATCGATTTAATGACTTCCAGCCGATTGTGTCCGTGTATAGAAATAAGCTGCAAGGTTGAAAGGAAATCATATAAGGGGAGAGATTCACATGGGGATTTTTAAGAACTGGACGCGGTTTGAAATGATATGGCTGATCACTTTTACATTGGTTAACATTTATCTTTTCTTTGCCTGGTCGGATTCACTGCTTGGCCTGATATCATCCATAAGCGGCATGTTATGTGTGGTGCTGGTGGCAAAGGGGAAGATTGCAAACTATTACTTTGGCATCGTGCAGACCTTAACTTATGCTTATATTGCTTACGGTTATGGGCTTTATGGTGAAGCCATGCTTAATGCCCTGTTTTATTTTCCGGTGCAATTTATCGGTATTTATCTGTGGAGACAGCATAAAACAAATCGGGATGTTAGAGGGGAAGATGTGAAAGTTAAAAGTCTGACAAAAAAGGGCTGGCTTTATACATTAGTATCCATTGTCGTCCTTACAATTGGATACGGGTTTTTCCTTAGATATTTAGAGGGCAATTTTGTCTGGACGGATTCAGCTACAAATGTCCTTTCAATAACAGCGCAAATATTAATGCTAAAGAGATTTGCTGAGCAATGGCTCTTGTGGATTTCGGTTAATGTATTATCGATTATTCTTTGGGCGGGTGCTCTCATCACACAGGGCGGCAATGACTTTTCGATGCTAGTCATGTGGACTGCTTTCCTGGTCAACAGCATTTATGGTTATATCAACTGGCGGAAATTATATGTGAAACAGAATAAGGAGGCGGTTTAAATGACAGTCGGGTTTATTGGGGGCAAGTTTCTCCCGCTGCATCTTGGCCACGTCTATGCCATCGTGCAGGCCTCATCCATCGTTGACGAACTGTACGTTGTTCTGTCCCATAGCGAAATGCGTGACAGGCAATTGTGCCAGCATTCTAAAATGGATTATATTCTGCCTCATATCCGTTTGCGCTGGCTGAGTCAATTAACAAAAGATATGCCGCATGTGAAGGTCATTTCCATTAAAGACGATCAGGGGAATGAAGATTACAATTGGGCTGAAGGTGCCAGGGAAATTAAAAAGGCAATTGGAAAGCGCATTGATTATGTATTTAGTTCAGAGTATGAGTATAGCGATATCTTTAATGAACTTTATCCTGATGCGAAACACGAATTGATTGATCCAAATCGGGGACATGTGAATATATCGGCAACAGCGATCCGTAATGAAGGCGTCTTTCATCATTGGGGGTACATTCCTGACTTTGTTAAACCTTATTTTGTAAAAAAGGTTGTTGTCGTGGGAACTGAAAGCTGCGGGAAATCTACCCTGACAAGAAATCTTGCTAAAGTCTATAATACTTCCTATGTTGAGGAATATGGCCGAATTGTATGCGAAGAACTAGGCGGCTGTGAAGGTATAATAGTTAAGGAAGATTACCACAAAATTGCTTATGGCCATAAGCTTGAAGAAATTAAAGCGATTGAAAGAGCGAACAGGGTTGTTTTTATCGACACAGAGGCAATTGTGACTCAATTTTACTCAAATCTATACAACAATGAGCATCAAACAGTGCTGGATGAAATAGCGAGCCTCCAGGATTATGACCTGTGGCTATACCTTGAACCTGATGTGAAATGGGTAGATGATGGACTTCGTGTTCATGGAGAGCACGAGGTAAGGCTCCAAAACAACGATGCTCTAAAAACACTGCTGAACAATCATAAGGTTGATTACAAAACTCTGAGCGGAGATTATAAGGAACGGCTTCTTAGTGCAATAGGGCATATTGAAGAGCTGCTAAAATTTTAAATAAGTGATTGACAAAAAAGATAATATTATTTATCCTTTTAAAAAACCTAATGAAATACTTTCATTCGTATAACTCCAATAATATGGTTTGGAGGTCTCTACCAGGAACCAATAATTCCTGATTACGAAGAAGATACATGTGCTGTATTTTCTTCGTAATCAGGAATTTTTTTTTGTAAAAAAATCTAGGAGGTCCAGCTATGAATTTTGTTATTATGCCTAAAATTGAACTTCACTGTCATTTGGACGGGAGTGTCAGGCCAGAAACCATCATAGATATCGCGAAGAGAGAGGGCATCAGCCTGCCTTCTTTTGATAAAGAAAAAATCAAAGAAGAACTAATTGCCCCGTTGGATTGCGAATCCTTGGATGAATATTTAAAAAGATTCTCCATTCCTAACTTAGTCATGCAGTCAAAGAAAAATTTAAAAAGAATTTCCTTTGAGCTCTTTGAAGATGCAGCAAAGGAAAATGTGAAATACATGGAGGTACGCTTTGCCCCATTACTTCATACGCGAAAGGGATTATCCGTAGCAGCAATCATCCAAAGTGTGATTGAAGGGATGAGAGAAGCAGAAGAGGAATTTGACATTAAAGGAAATATCATTTTGTCATGCATGCGAACTATGAGTGTGGAAAGTGCATTTGAGGTCGTCGAAAAAGGAAAGGCATTTCTGGGAAAAGGGGTTGTTGCCATCGATTTATGTGCATCCGAAGAGGAAGGCTTCTGCGGAAAATTCATTGAACCGATCGCGCTGGCCAGAGAATATGGATACAAAGTCACCATCCACGCCGGTGAAACGGGAATCGGTAAAAATGTGCTGGAGGCCGTTGAATGGCTAGGAGCTGAAAGAATTGGACACGGTGTATTTATTAAAGACTGTGAAGAGGCATACCAAATTGTGAAGGAAAAACAAGTGGTACTTGAGATGTGCCCAACCAGTAATGTTCAAACCAAAGCTGTTAACCAATTCAGCGATCATCCAATTTACGACTTCCATAAGGATGGCATAAAAGTAACAGTTAATACGGACAACAGAACGGTATCAGATACAACGATGGCAAAGGAATGTGATATAGTCTCAAATGAATTTGCTATGAGTGCTGAGGATTATAAACATATATATATGAATAGTGTGGATGCTTCTTTTGCGGATGAAAAGATAAAAGGAATACTGAGGAAATATCTGCTGGACATTTAAAGTTAATATTGCCTAATAAAAGAGAAAAACAACTTGTGCAATTAAAGGTGCCTGACTCACGCCGTGATAATTTGTTGGACATGAATGAATATCGGGGCAGGCACCTTTAAAGCTTGTCTGATCTTTTTGTTTTTCTGACCTGTTCATCTAACATACCTTTGTTTTTATTGTTTAACTGTCCATCTGCTTTTGGCAAATTTAGATTAAGGAATAGAAGTGAAGTATAAAAAATAAAAATCAAACTTAATTATTTACAGAATAATGTGTATCATTAAACTGGAAAGAAGATTGTATCGCTATTATTAAAGGAGTGCTTGTTCATGTTTAGGGTGGGGGTCGTCGGTCCACAATCCTCAGTAGAAAGAATCATACATATCGCACAAGGTTTAAAGCTAGATGTAATTTATTTAACGTATCCGTATAAAGAAGTGCGGGAAACTGAAGAGATAATAAAAAATAATAATAACAATGTTGATTTATGGATTTTTTCAGGGAAAATTTCTTATACCATTGCATGTGAAGTGGCAGGAAATACTGAAAAACAAATTTATATCGACCACACTGAAGCTGGAATTTTCAAAGGGCTTTTGGAGTTCGCATACAAAACGGGTTCTTTTTTAGATCAATTTAGCATAGATGAGATTTCAAAAAGTCATTTAGAGACTGCTTTTAACCAACTCAATATTAAACCCGAAAAGATTTATGTGAAAACTTTTTCCGAAAAAACATCGACAGAAGAATTAATAGGTTTCCACAGACATTTATGGGAAAATGGTGAGACAAAGGGAGCAATCACTTGCTTTGAAGAAGTATATTTACAACTAAAAGAAATGAGTATTCCTGCATTCCGAATTTCAACAAGTGATATTGAAATCCGCCATACATTAAACATACTTTCTGAAAAAATAAAGACTTTTTACTTTATGGAGTCCCAAGTTGCTGTTCAGCTATTTGAAATGGGACATTTGGAAAATCACTTCAAAAGTTCAAAACAAACATATCAGCTCCAGTATATGGAATTGAAATTAAAAGAGATTTTAATAAACCTAAGTGAACACTTGAATGGATCACTAATTGAAAAAGGGCTGGGCCGCTATTTAATATTTAGTTCTCGCGGTGATAGTGAACGGGAAATAGGAAAGATTGAAGAGACAGTAAACAAATTGATATTGGAGTCTGGGTTAAAGGTGGGGGTAGGCATAGGATTCGGCGAAACTATATTTTCAGCGGAACTGAATGCAAACAATGCACTAAAACAATCCAAAGAGAGATTTGGTTCTATTATTATTGTTCACGAAAATGGTGAAGTCGTTGAAGTAGATAGTGAAAACATAGAAAAGATTGATTTCCCATTTTTTAATGATAAAAACTTTATGACTAAACTTAAAAACGAGAAAATCAATGTTAAACATTATATCGAACTATTTGCTTTAATAAGGAATGCAGGAATAAAGGAATTCACAGTCAAAGAGATTTCAATTCAACTATCTAAGGATGAAAGAAATACAAGACGTTTCATAGAAAGTTTATGTGATGCGGGTTTAGCTGAATATACCGGGGTGGAAGAATACCCGGCGAGGGGAAGACCGAGACGAGTCTACAAACTGACAAACTCGCCAAATAAAATTGTTTAAGACTGTTGGGAATAATCACCTCAACAGTCTTTTTATATTGGAACTGAAAAATTATCTAAAAATTTTAAATTGTTATTGCGTTTAATAGAAGCGTTAAATATAATTTAATTTAGGGTAATTATTAAACATTTACCCTTATGTAAAAGGATGTATAAAAAAAGCGCGACATTACTTAGTTTAAGGGGAGATTTTGTTTATGGATCACATGGGTCTGGTGTCTTTAATACCACCGATTATTGCTGTAATTCTTGCAATACTTACAAAGAATGTTATCGTATCCCTGTTCTCCGGAGTGTATATTGGAGTCCTGATTCTTGTGGGAGGCCGTCCTTTCGAAGCGACAATGGAAGTAATCGGAAATTTTATATTTCCGCAAGTAGCGGATAGTTACAATGCAGCAGTCTTAGTTTTATTATTTTTCATTGGCGGGTTTGTAGCACTTATGGAGAAGTCGGGTGGAGGGGCAGCACTTGCTTCAGGTGCCCTAAAGTACATTAACACACGAGCAAAAGCGCAAATCTCTGCGTGGTTTGGAGGAATTATAATTTTCTTTTCCGATTTGGGAACACCACTAATCGTTGGACCAGTTTTTGAAAAGATTTTCGATAAAGCCAAAATCTCAAGGGAGAAGCTTGCATGGATCATCGATTCAACGTCATCTCCCGTCGCAGTATTGATCCCATTCATCGGATGGGGCGTATATATAATGGGGCTTATAAAAAAAGAATTTGAATTGCTGAACATAAACACATCTGAATTCAGTACGCTTATTCAAGTCATTCCATTTCAGTTTTATGCACTATTGACCGTTTCAATGGTGCCTCTAGTGGCGTTGACAAAATTGGACTTTGGACCGATGGCAAAGGCGGAAAATAGAGTGCAGCAAACAGGCAATCTGTATTGGCCTGAGTCGAGACCTCTTAGAAAACCAGAAGGTGTGGAGGAGATTACAAAAAATGGACATGCCGTATTAATTTGGCTGCCGCTATTGGTATTATTCATCACCCTTTTTGGATTGTTGATTTCATTCGGCTTCCCGTTTGAGCCGGTACCAGGAAATGAATTCAGGGTCTCTTTAAGTGCTGCGTACCTATTTGCGGCGTTATCGATTGTCGTCTTAATGATTATGTATAAAGTGAAAAAGTTCGGCGAGATTATTGATATTTATACAACTGGAATGCAGAAAATGGTTTACGTTGCAGTTACACTTGTCCTTGCTTGGTCGCTTGGGAAAGTAATTAATGAAATGGGGACTGCAGGGTTTATAGTTGAGGCGATGAAAGGAAATGTTCCATCGTTCATCATACCTGCAATCTTATTCTTAGTCGGAGCGGGGATGTCTCTTGCATCCGGGACGTCATGGGGGACATTTGCGATTATGCTCCCAATAGCTATTCCCATGGCTGTAGGTCTGGATGCGCATTTGTTAGTTTGTATAGGAGCTGTTTTGTCAGGTGGTATCTTCGGAGATCACTGTTCACCAATTTCCGATACGACGATCTTATCGTCAACAGGGGCAGGCGCGGATCATATCGATCACGTAAAAACGCAGTTTCCATATGCACTCATTAATGGATCGATTGCATTAATCGGATTTGTCGTTGCCGGGATCACAGGAAGTGCATTCACTTTAATCTTGACGATAGTACTGCTTATAGCAGCTGTTTTTGTATTATCCAAAATACACACAAGAAAGCATAGTGAAAGGGTTGAATTATAAGTGAAACTTTGGGGCGGACGATTCACTAAACGTGAAGATGAAATCATGGAGAAATTCAATACATCATTACCTGTTGATAATAGGCTGTATCATGAGGATATAACGGGAAGCATTGCCCACGTAAAAATGCTTGTAAAATGTAAATTACTTACAGAGTCTGAAGGTGATTTACTTATTAATGGGCTGGAATCGGTCAGAAGCGATATAGAGTCTGGTGCATTGAAAGTGGAAGGCGAATATGAAGATATCCATTCTTTTGTTGAAATGAATCTGACAAAGAGAATTGGTGACATAGGAAAGAAACTTCATACTGCAAGAAGCAGGAATGACCAAGTGGCGATTGACATGAGACTTTATGCAAAAAATAAAGCCGGAGAAGTGGTGACTGTCCTTCAGCAACTTATCAATTCGTTAAATGAGAAAGCAGCAAATAATAACGTCATTATGCCTGGATACACACATTTGCAAAGGGCACAGGTCATAACATTTGGCCATCATTTGGGTGCATACGTACAAATGTTTAGCCGTGACAAAAAGAGAATCCAGAATGCCATTGACATTTTGGATGAAAACCCGCTTGGATGTGGTGCATTGGCAGGTACAACACACAACATCGACCGTCAAATAACCACAGACCTTTTGGGGTTCGCTAAACCGGTAGACAATTTTTTAGACGGGGTAAGCGATCGGGATTACTTACTAGAACTCATGTCAAGTTTTTCAATTATAATGATGCACTTAAGCCGCTTAAGTGAAGAACTCATTCTCTGGAGCAGCCAGGAATTCAAATTTATCGAAATGGATGATGCCTATTCAACGGGAAGCAGCATCATGCCTCAAAAGAAAAACCCGGATGGAGCTGAACTTATTAGAGGCAAGACAGGCAGAGTATATGGTTCTCTCTTTTCGTTGCTTACGACACTGAAAGGATTGCCGCTCACATACAACAAAGACATGCAGGAAGATAAAGAACAGTTTTTTGATGCAGTCGATACTGTGATAGACTGCATTGAAATTATGTCAAAAATGATTGATACGCTCCTGGTAAAGGAAGAAAACATGAAAGCTGCCATTAAAGCAGGTTTCTTGAACGCAACCGAAGTTGCAGATTATTTAGTGAGCAAAGGGACTGCATTTAGAGATGCTCACGAAATCGTCGGCAAGCTCATTATCTATTGTGAAGAGCAAAAGATGGCGATTGAAGACTTAACGGTCGAAGAGCTAGCACAGTTTAGCAGCAGCATAACAGACGATATTTACGAATACATTGACTATGAGAACATATTAACCAAAGGGAACAAAAAACTTATCAAACAGATTTTGGGAAAAAATTAAACAAACAGGACCAATCTGAGAGGGATTGGTCCTGTTTGCTTACCTATTAGCAAACGTCTTGGTGTGGTCCTGACCATTTTTTGGAAAGATCCTATTAAAAGGGGCAGGATCGTTATTCATGTAAGAAAGGTGCCTGATCCTGGCTGAGTAAATATGTTATGAGCTAAAGGACAGGTTCCTTTTTTCAAGATAGAAAATATACTTCAATAATTCATTATTTAGATGCAAACAATTTAAGTTCTTCCATATCCAAATAAATCGTTCCTTCATAGTCCATGCCAATCTTTTCAAGCAGCCTGGAGGAAGCATGATTGTCCAGGGATGTGATAGCCAGGATCCGCTTTAGAGCGAGTTGTTCATGTCCATATCTCAGTGTAGCAGAGGCTGACTCGTAACCATAACCTTTATTTTGATATTTGGATAAAAAAGCAAAGCCTATATCCACATCTTCTAAAGAATCTCTTTTTATCAAACCGCACATTCCAATAGGAGTGCTTCCTTCCTTGAGTTCTGCCATATAAAGGCCAAAGCCCATCTGCGAGTACATTTTCATGGGGCCGGTCACAATATAATTTTTAGCATCCTCAAGGGTACGTACACCTTTATCGCCAATAAAACGAATCCATGCAGGTTCATTTAAAAGTTCGAGAATGAATACTGCATCATCTGGAGTTAACCAGCGAAGAATTAATCGATCTGTTTCAAGTACTTTCATTTAATTTAACACCTCATTTATTTTCCAGGCTGTTAACCATTATGTTTAATTATGTATTTTTCAAGGCATGCTATAACAAATATACAACTTAGTTTATTATTAGAGCAAATTGAATTTTCTTATTTCTTGACTGGTAATTCTCCCATAGATTCACTAATGAGTTATCAGTGTAAACCTGTTAGCCTTGTAAGTGGCCTGTTTTTGCCTAAAAAACTACAAACAGGAGGTTTACAAATGAAAAATTTAGTAACGTTTGTTGCTGCCATTTCACTCATTATGGGTTCATATAGCGTGTTTCCTGCTGATCATTTCGATGCTGAGACAGTTGATCAGAAAGGTGCAGAAACACTGACATATAAAAAAGTTGAGGTTGACGCGAAGGAGTCATCATCAACGGATCATCGATTTATCCAAGAGGAAGAAAAAAAGCTGCTCGCCCGACTTGTACAGGCTGAAGCAGAAGGGGAGCCGTTTGAAGGGAAAGTTGCGGTTGCTGACGTGGTGCTGAATCGAGTCGAGCATGAACAATTCCCGGATACAGTCAAGGATGTTATTTATCAAAAGAATGCTTTTGAACCTGTTCAAAATGGTTCCATCAATGAACCGGCAAGTAATGAAGCAGTTCAGGCCGTTGAGACAGCTCTTGTGGATAAGGAGCAAAACGAAGAGCTCCTATATTTTTATAATCCTGAAACAGCTACAAGCCAGTGGATCTTTTCACGTGAAGTTGTGAAAAAAATCGGCAATCATGCATTTGCTATATAAAAGCGCGTACAGTTATAAAAGCTGCGCGCTTTTTTTATTGGAAAAAAGCAAAGGGAGGAGGAAATTTAAAAAAGGTGCCGAAATTTGTTTGAGGTAAATACTTCCATAAAGGAGATGTGAAAATGAATATCATTGTAATGGAATTACCCCAAACTGAAGTTGCATATATCAGGCGTACCGGAAGTTATTTTGAACTGCAGGATCATTGGGGAGATTTGATTAGCTGGGCAAACACCTATGGGCTGTTGCCGCCAAAGCAATCTTTTATCGGCATTTCATTGGATAATCCTGAACTGGTGGAAAGCAAGGATTGCCGCCACGATGCCTGCGTTACCATTCCTGAGGGTTTTGATAAAGAAAAACATCAAAAAGTGAAATTTAGAAAGCTGCCTGGCGGAGATTATGCTCTGTATCATTTCTATGATATACCTGATAAATTGAATGGTGCCTATCAATACATGTTTGGGGAATGGCTGCCAAATAGCGATTATGAACCGGATTATGATCGGCACAACCTTGAGTTTAATTTGAATAATCCCGCTGAAGATGAAGAGGGGAAATGTAAGGTTGATTTATATGTACCAGTCAGAAAATGAATATCCTGATGCAGTGTAACACCTGAAGAATCTTTACATAAAATTCACCAATTATTAGCAGGAGGTAAACGATTTCCAGCGAATAATAAAGCACATCTTTGCAGGAGGTGTATTTTATGCTTAACATTGCATGGGGCGTTTTATTATGGATGTCAGCAACAATATTATTCCGTTTATTTGGGCAGATTTTTTTAATTCCGGAACAGGTATTTTTTGTGCTTGCGATTTTTATTCTGGCAATTCCTTTAATTACAATTGCAACCTATCCTTACTATTATTTTAGGAATATTCCAGAAACAGAGCGGTTAAAGGCAGCTGTGCAAATCGCTCTTCCAGGAATGCTGCTGGATATATTAAGCATTATTTATTTTGCAAAAGTTTTTCCAAATTTAACTGATGTTTCTCTTCCTTTATTCGCTTCCTGGCTGCTCTGGGCGTATAGCCTGATATTATTAACTGGATTTTCAATAAAGTATAACCACAAATGATGCATGAGGTCCTTGAGAAAAAGCCGAAATTTGGGGGAGTGCTTATTAACAAGAGGATAAAGTAGCTGCCAACAAGGCAGCTTATATTTATGTGAGTCTTTAATAGGATTCGCTTTAAAGAGTTGGGAGTAAGCTAAATGAATATTACAATGATATCTAAACAGAAGCACAATCTATAGTGTCAATTAAGTCCTTTATCCTATTATAGGAAGTTAAGTAATTTCTTAGGCAGTTATTTATTTCACTGAACACAAAATATAATAGACCTTCTGTTTCCTATATCACGGCTGCCCCGGCAGGTATTTACTTTCTTCGATTAGAATATCCTTTTTAGAT
This sequence comes from Cytobacillus sp. BC1816, assembly GCF_051353635.1. NCBI lineage: Bacteria > Bacillati > Bacillota > Bacilli > Caryophanales > Bacillaceae > Cytobacillus > Cytobacillus sp. BC1816. Next base: position 2,034,116 of record NZ_CP195611.1, read on the forward strand.
CCATTTTTATATTACTTGAGGTATTAGAAAGCCATTTTGTAACCTTGACTCGTATTCCCTTTGCATATGATATATTGAATTTTGTTATCGTACCAAAAAAATAAAGATATATTTAAGCGATTGACAAAAAAATTGAATAACCAACCATTCCTGTTATGGATTAGATGATCGGAGTATGATACATGTTATTAAAACGAATGATAGAGAGGAATTGATGTGCGAAGTCATGCCTAAATATCATGTATTAGTTGAAGATATGTTTGATTAATTAAATTCTGATGAGGCAGATCCCCTGGTTCATCATTTTAAAAAGATAAAAGGGCCAGTTTAAGGTTATTTTTTATAATATCTCGAAATCAAGATAAGTTAAGCTGGGTGAATTTTAACATTATAAAAACGGTTTAATAGGCTCTGGCAAATGGGAGAATAGTGGACATCAACTGAGCGTTGAAGAAGTGGAAGCTGCAATGGAAGTAAAGCAAATAAAAAGTACTCTTTTTAAACTGCACCCCCGTTCCGTTTGAACGACCAGTAGCGGAGGTGCAGTTTTCTTATGGCTGAATGAACAGGACAAAAAAAATTAATGGTCCATAGAAAGGGAGATTAAATAAATAGGATACTAACTTTGAAAATGGATAAATTTTAGATTAGATGGAATAACTTTATCAGTTTACCTGGATGTGTTGACTCTCGATTTACTTGAACATATGTTTATGGTGAGGAAAAGCGGAAGAAGGGGAAGTTTATGAGGAAAGCAATTGGCATTGACATTGGGGGAACGAAAATTGCAATTGGAGTTGTAGAAGAGAATGGCCATATTATTTCGAATACGCAATTCCCAACTAAGGTGGATGCAGGCCCTGATTATGCAATAAATCAAATAATTTCATACGTATCAGAAATGAGGGAGAACCACCAAGGGATTGTGGGAATAGGGATTGGGTGTCCGGGACCTATTGATAAGAAGAAAGGAATTATAGGCAATCCACCCAATTTGAAAACCTGGCATGGTTATCCGCTTATGCATAAAATTGAGAGCGCTTTCCAAATGCCGGCAAGGCTGCTAAATGATGCTGATGCAGCTGCGTTGGGAGAGTATTTTTATACGTTTCGAAAAACACATAAGCACGTCCTTTATGTAACTGTTAGCACTGGAATTGGTGGCGGAATTATTATAAATGGCCAGTTATATGAAGGTGCAGCATCTGGAGCAGGTGAAGTAGGTCATAGTGTAATACAGCCAGATGGTCCGCTGTGCGGCTGTGGGAAGAGAGGATGTTTAGAAGTTTTAGCTTCAGGAACTGCGCTTATGAGCATTTGGAAGATAAGACTTGTTAATGAGGGAATTTCTGCAGAACCGACCTGGAATGGAAAAGAGCTTTTTGCTCAAGCTGCCGCGGGGGATGCGCTCGCAAAAGAGGTTATTGAGGAGGCCTCCTCCTATCTTGCTCTTGGGCTAAGCCAAGCCATTCAAACCTTAAATCCCGAACTGCTGATTCTTGGCGGCGGGGTTATGATCGGTCAGCAAGAGTTTTACGAAAAGGTTAAGAATAAGCTGCCTGACTTTCTTTTTGACCAGCACAAACTTACCCTGCAAATAGAAAGAGCAAGTCATGGGACAATGGCAGGTGTAAAAGGAGCAGCTGCTTCCATATTAGAGAATACTAAATAGGAGGAACAGCATGGAATCGAAAACTACCGCTCATATTATTTCACATTCACATTGGGATCGGGAATGGTATATGCCTTTTGAAAAGCATCGCTATTATCTAGTCAAACTGATAGATACCCTCATAGAAATGTTTGAAAATGGAGAAGACTTTCAAAGCTTTCACCTGGATGGGCAAACCATTATTTTAGAGGATTATCTGCAAATTAGACCGGCAAAGAAAGAGACTCTCAAAAAATTAATTCAAGCAAAGAAGCTTCATATCGGGCCATGGTACGTTTTACAGGATGCATTTTTAACAAGCTCAGAGGCAAATGTGCGAAATTTGCTTTATGGGCTTCAGGATGCGAAGGAATATGGTGCTGTTTCGAAATTAGGGTATTTTCCAGATACATTTGGTATTTATGGTCAGGCACCCCAATTGCTTCAGCAGGCAGGTATTCATACAGCTGCTTTTGGAAGAGGAGTTAAACCAACTGGTTTTAATAATATGGTGAGTGATGCAAAAACCTTTGAGTCTCCTTATTCTGAGCTAACCTGGAAATCCCCGGATGGATCAGAGGTATTAGGGATTTTGTTTGCGAATTGGTATTCAAATGGAAATGAAGTCCCGGTGGACAGAGAGCAAGCCAAGAAATATTGGGAAAAAAAGCTTTCAGATGCAAAACGTTATTCCTCCACAACACATCTTTTATTTATGAATGGATGTGACCATCAGCCTGTACAAACAGATATGGGTGAAGCGATTAAGGTTGCAAGAGAGATATATCCAGACATTACATTTACACATTCAAATTTTGATGATTATATAGAAGCCCTTACAAAATCACTTACACTGAATCTTCAAACTATTACAGGTGAGCTCCGTAATCAGCGTACAGATGGCTGGTCCACACTTGTAAATACAGCATCAGCACGAATTTACTTAAAACAGATGAATCAAGAATGCCAAATAATGCTTGAAAAAGCAGCAGAACCAATTGCTGTTTTTTCATATTTGATAGGTCAGGATTATCCTCGAGAATATTTACGCTATGCATGGAAAACTTTGATGGAAAATCATCCGCATGACAGTATTTGTGGCTGCAGTGTAGATGAAGTTCATCGTGAAATGGTGACTAGATTTGAAAAAGTAAAACAAACGGCGTCCATGATTATCGATGAAAAAGCAAAAGAAATTGTATCCTATATAGAAACGAACCAAATGGGAGCTAACGCCATACCTGTTGTGGTTCTTAACACATCAGGTAACACAAGAAATGCAGTCGTTGAAAAGGAGATAGAGTTAGAGAAAATCTATTTTTCGGAGATGGATTTTTCAGAGATACCAGGTACGTTACGTGCTAAGGAAATCCCTGATTTAGCGGTAATTGATGCTGATGGAAGAGAGCATGAGTGTATCGTAAATGACCTTGGAGTTAGATTTCATTATGATCTTCCAAACGATGGCTTCCGGCAGCCGTACTATTCAAGAATGCTGCGAATAACATTCATAGCTGAAGCACTTCCGGGGTTTGGGTATAAGACATTTTATCTCAAACCAAAAACTTGGCAAGAAAAACCAGACCAACTCCCAGTTTCAAATGGTTACTTCCTCGAGAATGAATATGTACATATCGGGATTCACGAGAATGGCTCATTTACGCTTACAGATAAGAAAACAAATAAAGTGTATGAAAATCTGGGCATCTATGAAAACAGCGGTGATATTGGCAATGAGTATATGTTTAGAAGGCCAGACGGAGAAGAGCCGCTTACAACAGAAGGCCAGAAAGCTGAGATTAAAGTTATCGAAAACAATGCCATTCGATCCATTATCGAAGTGGTGCATGAGTGGGAAATACCGAAAGAAGCTGATGAACAGCTTGCGTTGGAAAAGGAAAAGTTAGTTTGGCATAAAGACCGCACATCTGGCAGGTCGAATGAAATGGCAACTCTACGCTTAGTAACGCAAATACACTTAGATCAAAAAGCAAAAGGTCCAAAGGTTAAGGTAAAGATAGAAAACAATGCCAAGGATCACCGGCTGCGTATTCTGTTCCCAACAAGCTTAAAAACAACTGAGCATTATGCTGACAGTATTTTTGAAGTGGTTAAACGTTCAAATACCCCAGAACGGGAATGGGAGAATCCCAGCTTTGATCTTCATCAGCAAGCATTTGTAAGTATCTCGGACGGGGATTATGGATTAACTATTGCAAACAAAGGGTTACATGAATATGAAGTATTGGAAGAAATGCAAACCATTGCTGTTACGATTCTCAGAGCAACATCAGAGTTAGGTGATTGGGGCCTCTTCCCAACTCCAGAGGCCCAATGTCCTGGAACACATTATGCGGAATGGATGATCATTCCACATAAGGGGACTGTCGTTAGTTCAGAGGCATACAAAGAAGCTTATGATTTCCAAGTGCCCGTACTTTCAGTTCAAACAAATGTGCATGATGGGGAGCTTCCGGCTGAACATACATTTTTCTCATGGGAAGGAAAAGCGGCCGCCTTTTCCTCTATGAAGCTAGCAGAAGAAAGAGATGATGTCATAGTTCGATGGTTTAATACATCAGAACAGGAGGAATTCCTCAGCGCTGCTATCATGAACGGGTCAGCTTCATACAAAAGTACAATTATTGAAACATTAGCAGAGCCTATGAAAGGTGCACATGTTCTAACTAAAATTAAACCATTTGAAATTTTAAGTTTTGGCTGGAAAGTGAAGGAGTGAAGGGATGAAAAAGGAAAAAGCTATACCAGCATCACTTGCAAAGATAATCGAAAAGGTAAAGGAACATTTTCCAAATGACAGCAAGCTTCAGCAAATGTTTGAAAAATGCTTCGTAAATACGTATGAGACAACATTAAAGCCACAAGAGGATGGAACCACATTCGTCATCACTGGTGATATTCCAGCAATGTGGCTGCGTGACTCAGCTGCTCAAGTTCGCCCTTATTTAATTGCCGCAGAAGAGGACAAAAAGATAGCAGACCTTATTGAGGGGGTTGTTCGCAGGCAGTTTAAATATATTCTGCACGACCCATATGCGAATGCATTTAATGAGACAGAAAATGGAAAAGGACACCAGGAAGATAACACAGATATGTCACAAATGGTTTGGGAAAGAAAGTATGAAATTGACTCACTATGTTATCCGATTCAGCTTGCATACCTGCTTTGGAAATCAACCGGGAAGACAACTCATCTTAACGATGCATTCGTTCAAGTTTTGCACAACATTCTGCAAGTATGGAGAGTAGAGCAAAATCACGAGGATGATTCACCTTATCTTTTTGAGAGAAACAATTGCAGACAATCAGACACATTACATAGAGCAGGGAAAGGATCTAAAATAAAAAGAACGGGAATGACCTGGAGTGGTTTTAGACCAAGCGATGACGCTTGTTTATATGGATATTTGGTTCCAGCTAACATGTTTGCAGTTGTTGTATTAGGATATGCGTCCGAGATATGCAGAAAAGTCCTTCAAGATGAGGTACTTGCTTGCGAATGTGAACAGCTGTCATCTGAAATAGAAGCAGGAATTGATGAATTTGCGGTTTTACATCATCCGATATACGGTGACATGTTTGTCTATGAAACAGATGGAATGGGTCAATACAATTTAATGGATGACGCGAATGTCCCTAGCTTATTGGCTGCACCTTATTTAGGCTTCTGTTCCTTTCAAGATACCACATATTTAAATACACGCCGTTTTTTGTTGAGCAGAGATAATCCATATTATTATGAAGGGAAGGCGGCAAAAGGAATTGGAAGTCCGCATACTCCAGATCATTATATTTGGCATATTGCATTAGCGATTGAAGGAATGACATCAAATGATGCTTCTGATAAAAACAGAATACTGGAGGTGATGAAACATACAGATGGCGGAACGGGCTTCATGCATGAAGGCTTTGACGCGGACCGGCCTCAAGAATTTACTAGAGAGTGGTTCTCATGGGCGAATTCGATGTTTAGTGAGTTTGTGTTAAGTCTTTGTGGATATGCGGTAAAGGGAAGTCCGCTTCATATGAGCTTGCAGGATGGCAAAAAGCAGTGACAGCTTTAAAAGATTAGCAGCATCGAAGAGTAATTGGAAGGCCACAACATCTTAAGCAGAAACATACACTCAAGCTAGTTATGAAAGAGAACGAAAGTATCTAACGAACAGGGGTGGATTAATGTTAAAGGGAAAATGGAGTTTCATCACAATTCTCTTGGGGTTGCTTTTAGTGTGTACTTTACCGGGAACAGGCTTTGCGAAGACGCCTGAATCATCCTATTGGTATCCGGAGACTCTATTAGATTGGAGTCCTGAAGCGGATCCTAATGCGGTTTATAATAAAAGTTCCGTTCCATTAGCCGAGCGTGAGACAAAGTTTAATGTGAATGAAACGGCTCAATCCGAGGCGAAGCTAGTTGCTTTATCGGCATTGAATCCAAATACGAGCGGTGTCCCATCACAAGGTGGAAAAGGTTTTTTCGCAAACACATTTAGCTATTGGCAATACGTTGATTTAATGGTGTACTGGGCTGGATCTGCAGGAGAAGGCATTATCGTTCCGCCTAGCGCAGATGTAATCGATGCCTCTCATAAAAATGGTGTTCCGATTTTAGGAAATGTGTTCTTTCCGCCTAAGGTATATGGGGGACAGGAGCAGTGGGTAGATCAAATGCTTTCTCAGCGTGAGGATGGCTCATTTCCTGCAGGAGATAAGCTGATCGAGGCAGCTGAATATTACGGCTTTGATGGCTGGTTTATTAATCAGGAAACAGAAGGCGGTACAGTAGAAACAGCCCAAAAGACGAGGGATTTCCTGAAGTATTTGCAGGATAATAAGCCTGAAGGCATGCATATTATGTGGTACGACTCCATGGTTGAAAATGGTTCGATTAGCTGGCAAAATCATCTTACAGATCAGAATAAAATGTTCCTGCAGGATGGTACTGATCGAATATCAGATAGCATGTTTTTAAATTTCTGGTGGACGAATCAGCAATCCTCTCATAACAAAGCATTAGAAATTGGAAGAAGCCCTTATGATCTATTCACTGGAATTGATGTAGAAGCAAATGGAACACAAACAAATATTCGTTGGAATGGAATTTTTCCAGAGGGGCAGGCTCCACTGACTTCATTAGGCATCTATCGTCCAGATTGGGCATTTAAAACAACTGATACAATGGAATCTTTTTATCAAAAGGAGCAAGAATTCTGGACTGGAATGGCCGGGGATCCTCGTAAGACAAGTGAAAATGGCAGCTGGAAGGGTATAGCTCACTATTTTACTGCGAAAACAGTTATACAAGAACTTCCTTTTGTGACTCATTTTAATACTGGAAGCGGGAAGTTCTTTGCTGTAGATGGTGTTGTTCTTGGAGACTCTCAATGGAATAATCGTAGTTTGCAAGATATTTTGCCAACATGGCGCTGGATTAGAGAAAGTAAAGGTCAAGCGCTAGATGTGGATTTTGATTGGAATACAGCATTTTACGGTGGCAGTTCTCTAGAGGTTTCGGGAAACCTTTCAAAGGAAAATGCAACACATGTAAAGCTCTATAAAACAAATCTTCCAATCGAGAAGGATACTGAGCTTTCGGTAACCTACAAAACAGTTGTGAAAAAACCAAACATGAAGATTGGAATAAGCTTTGCTGAACAGCCGGAGAAATTTGTTTATTTTGACGTAAAGAAACAAAGTCATAATAACTGGACTGAAGAGACAATTAAGCTTAACCAATACAAAGGCAAGGACATAGCAACTATCTCTCTTTTCTTTGATAGCGAGGATACGATCGAGAATTACCAGATGAATATTGGTGAGTTAAAGGTAAAAAATAAACATAACGACAAAGAAGTGCCTGATGTACCAAACAATTTAAAAGTTGAAAATGCTGTGTTCACAGATGGCTTATATGCAGACGCAGAAGTAGCTTGGGAACCGGTTAAAGGGCAGATTCTTCATTATGAAATCTACAGAAAGCTTCCGAATGGGGAAAAAGTGCTTGTTGGCGCTGTACCTAATCATGCATTCTATCTTTCTGAGTTAAGAAGAAGCGGTAAGGAAGCTGCCACAACTCTAGAAATTATTGCGGTTACACCAGAATATGTTCGAAGTGAAGCAGCAACTGTAAGTTTCGAGTGGCCGCCATATCCAACACCTAAAGCAGACTTTAGTGTAAGCCAAACAATTGCAGCGCCTGGGGAAGAAATTCAATTTTTCAATAAATCCTCTGAGGCAACAGAAGAGGTAGAGTGGCATTTTGAAGGCGGATCTCCAGAGGTAAGTAAAGATAACACTCCTATTGTTACCTACCAGGAAGAAGGGGTGTACTCTGTAACCTTAAAAGCAAAAAACAGCGAGGGAGAGGACGTGCTTCTAAAAGAAGCGTTCATTACGATTTCAGAGGAAGTCAAAAATATTAGCAATGTGGCGTTAAACAAAATGGCAGCAGCGAGCGGACAATGTGCACCTTCAGAAGCAGCAAAATACGCAGTGGATGGAAGTGTTACAAACAACAGCAAATGGTGTGCAATTGGTGCAAACCATTGGTTAATGGTGGATTTAGGCGAGGTATATAACTTATCAAGTTTTGTTATTAAGCATGCAGAAGCAGGTGGAGAGCCAGCTGCATTTAATACAAGAGCATTTACGATTGAGGTAAGCCTGGATGGAGAGAATTGGACGAATGCTGTAACAGTAAATAATAATACGGCTGCGATTTCAGAGCATTCTATTCAATTGACCGAAGGCCGATATCTTCGTCTTGCGGTTCAGCAGCCAACTCAAGGTGGAGACCAAGCAACGAGAATATTTGAATTCGAAGCATACGGTTTTTAAATAAGCACAAGTTTGGAAAGGGGAATTCTTCTCCTTTCCTCTTTTTAAAACGTTAGCAGGCTTTTTAGCAGAATCAAAATTAACCAAACTACCTAGGGGATGAAAATCATGGGGAGAATGTTTCAAGAAGCAAGTGAGTGGATTGTCAGATTAGCCTGGTCTAATTTTCTCTGGATTGCTTTTACGGCAGTTGGAGCAGGTGTCTTTGGCATTATGCCAGCAACAGTGGCCTTATTTACAGTTACGAGGAAATGGAAGCTGAAAGAATTTGATTTTTCAATTCGGAAGCTTTTTATAAATACCTATAAAAAAGAATTTGTCCGCTCTAATGTAACTGGTATGATCTTCGCTATTATTGGTGTGCTGCTTTATCTTGATTTGAAAATTGCAGAAGGGATGCAGGGAACTATTTCAGTGGTGCTTTATGTGTTTATAGGCTTTATCATTCTGTTATTCGTGAATACAGTAATTCACTTTTTCCCTCTCTATGTCCATTATCATTATTCCGTAAAGGAGTATATCAAACAATCCTTTATTATTTCTCTAATTAGTCCCACTTCAACCTTTTTAATAGCGATTGGCCTATTCTTTATTGGTTATTTACTGGTGAATATGCCAGGACTAATCCCCTTTTTACTAGGTGTTTTACCAGCTTATTGGATCATGAATGTAAGTATAAATCGGTTTCATTCGCTTGAAAAACAGTACAAACCAAATTGATGTCGGTATCCGTGAAGATGAAACCATAAACTACAGAAAAAATGAGGTATGAATATGTTTTTAACTGAAAGAAAATTAGAGGCAAGAATACAAGAGTTATCGGGTTTCAGATATCGGGATGCCATCCAGCTTCACCAGTTTCAAGCTGTGGAGGATGAAGGAGCTATAGGGACTTATCCACCAAAAAAAATGGAAGGGTATATCTTAAAGCAAGGAGATCAATGGAGGGGGAGAGATCGATATCTTTGGCTGCATACATTCTGTAAGATTCCTGCTGAATGGCAAAGAAAAAAAGTAGTTGGTTTGTTTGACTTTGGACGTACAGGCGGAGGAAATAACTCTGGCTTTGAGTCTTTGTTATTTGTCAATCACAAGCCCTATCAAGGCGTGGACTCGAATCATCAAGAGGTATTCTTCAAAGAGGAAGAGACCGGAAAAGCTGTTGAGCTGCATTTTCGATTGTGGTCAGGTCTGGAGGGCGGCGGAGAACCCAGAGAGCAAATCTATACACTGGAGACATCACAAATCTGCTGGTTAGATGAAGCAGTTGATGACCTTTACTATACCTCTTTGGCTGCATGGCAAACGATTAAGGAGTTAGGTGATGAGAGGACTGAGAAGCATGATATTATAAAGGCTTTAAACCGGGCCTTTGCCGTTCTTGATTGGAGTAAGCCAGGAGACGATATATTTTACAAAAGCTGCGGGCAAGCAAGAGAGGTATTACAGAGCAGTTTACGGGAGATTGAAAAGCATAGCCCAATCACCATTCATTCTGTGGGACACACTCATATTGATGTTGCATGGCTATGGCGGCTCAAGCATACTCGTGAAAAAGCGGCTCGATCTTTTTCTACAGCACTTCGCTTAATGGAACAATTCCCTGAATACTATTTCCTTCAATCCCAGCCACAGTTATACGAATATATAAAAAATGATTACCCGGAAATCTATGAAATGATTAAAGATCGTGTGAAAGAAGGTCTTTGGGAAACGGAAGGTGCTATGTGGCTTGAAGCGGATTGCAATATTCCAAGTGGCGAATCACTTGTCAGACAGATTTTATATGGGAAAGCATTTTTTAATCAAGAATTTGGGGTGAATTGTGAGTATTTATGGCTTCCAGATGTGTTTGGATATAGCTGGGCACTCCCGCAAATTTTGAAAAAATCAGGCATTCATACATTTATGACAACAAAGATTAGCTGGAACCAATACAATAGGATGCCGCATGATACGTTTAAATGGAGGGGAATTGATGGCTCAGAAATTTTAACGCATTTCATTACGACTCCAGAACCGTGGAACTCACCTGATTCATGGTTTTACACATATAACGGTTTATTAACCGCCAAAACAATAATTGGAGCATGGAAGAGCTATCGGAACAAGGATATTAACCAGGATTTACTCCTTTCATACGGTTATGGGGACGGAGGAGGCGGTGTAAATCGGGAAATGCTTGAGCTGCGCCGCAGGTTCGAGAATATGCCTGGTCTCCCGAAAGTAAAAACAGCAAGAGCGGGTGAATACTTCAAAAAGCTGCACGATACGATTAAGAATACAAATGAATATGTGCATACATGGGATGGAGAGCTCTATCTTGAGTATCATAGGGGGACCTACACAAGCCAAGCTTACACAAAACGTATGAACCGAAAACTAGAGTTAGGCTACAGAGAAATAGAATGGCTTTCTGTATGGAGCTCTTTACTTTCCACATGGAAAATGTACCCGAAGGAGCAGCTGGATGAGGGCTGGAAGATTATCTTGCGAAATCAATTTCACGATATTATTCCAGGCTCTTCAATCAAAGAGGTATATGAAGATGCGAAGCTGGAATATGCCCAGGCAGAGAATATTCAAAACCAAATCAGGCTAAAACAGATTGAGAGATTAGTTGAAACAAATTCCAAGACCTACACTGTCCTTAATGCAGCACAATGGCAGGACAAACAGTTTGTATGCATTCCTCATGATGAAACAAATCAAGGAAATGGTTATTGGACAACAAAACAGGGTGTAACGCAAGGAAGTCAGCGTACCGAAAATGGATGGTTAGTTGAAATCGGGAAACCAGCATCCTTTGGAGCTATAGAGGTGGAATACCATCAAGGAGAGACTTTTAATACTGAGAGTCCCTTTATGTACAATGAACAATCATTAGAAACACCTAATTATTCAATAAAATGGAATGAATCCATGCAAATAGCATCACTCTACGATAAGGAAGCAGCGCGTAATGTATTAAAAGCCGATCAAAATGGAAATGTACTCCAAATTTTCGAAGATAAACCTTTAGCCCATGATGCATGGGATATCGACTTGTATTATCAGGAAAAGGTAGAGGAGGTCCATGAAATTGTATCCACTGAGGTTGCTGAAAACGGTCCAGTACGAATTGTGATTCGGACTATATGGAAATATCAAAATTCACGGATTGAACAGGACATGATTTTCTATGCTGACAATCGCAGGATCGACTTCAAAACAAAAGTGAATTGGCATCAGCAACGTAAGCTGATGAAGGTAGCATTTCCTGTTGATATACGGACGACGGATGCAATGTTTGATATTCAGTTTGGAAATGTGAAGAGGCCGACACATTGGAATACGAGCTGGGATATGGCGCGCTTTGAAACTGTAGGCCATCAGTGGGCAGATTTATCTGAAGCCGGATATGGTGTAAGCCTATTGAACAATTGCAAGTATGGATATGACATCAAGGAAAATACCATGCGCCTTTCTCTAATAAAGGCTGCTATATATCCAGATCCAACAGCGGATCAAGGGGAGCATGAATTTACCTATTCTTTGCTTCCTCATTTGGGGGATTGGAGAGAAGGGCAAACTGTAAAACAAGCTTGGTACTTGAATCATCCATTAAATGCTGTTAAAGGCGGATTTGCTCCGAAGGAAAAGTCGTTTGTGAAAGTCGATAATAATCATGTCATCATGGATGCCATTAAGAAAAAAGAAGATGAAGATGCTGTAATTATTCGTCTTCATGAATTTGAGGGCAGGCGCGGAACAATCAATTTAGACTTCCCATTTCACGTTGAAAAATGGGTGGAAACGAATTTAATGGAACAAGCAGAGGGAGCAGAGAATACCGGGGAAATTAAAATGACGATTAACCCATATGAAATTAAAACACTTCTTGTCTATTTTTCTTGATAAAATAGGAGTAGATTACAATCTATCGGAAAGCCAAGCTTTCCGATAGAATCGTATTAGGGGTGTGTCTTGCAATGGAGAAGCATCTGAAAAATAAAGTATTTAGCAAAATTCTATTCTTTTTTTCAGCAACAACCTTATTAACTATGTTTTTACTATTGTTTTTTTTATCAAGGTATTACACAGAAGTAATTATTCAAAGGGAGAAAGATGCGAGCACGCAAACACTGGAACAAATTGAACTGAGTATTAATCGAAAACAAGAGTTTGTTCAGAATGCAATAAAAGAATTGTATTTGAAAAAAGACCTTATTCTTTATGATATTGCATTCGCCCTGCAAAATGATTATAGTACCTATTTGTCTTATCGATTGGATAAATACAGTGAAAGCTCTTCATTTGTACCCAATAATCTTGATACGTTTTTTCAGGCGTATTTTACACAAGACCTTGATATCAATGCTGTTAGTTTAAAAAGTGCAGACTATGGAACTGAATATATTTATATAAATAATCATCATAGATGGAATCTTTTTTTAGAGAACAGCAAGTTAGCGCAAGAGACATCCAGGAATCTTAAATTAGGAAATGGAGACGGGGAGCTGCAGCTGGTTAAATGGGAGCCAAAAAAAGAGGGCTACAATACAATTCAAATTTCCCGTTTCATTAATGACCCGGTTACCCTTAAAACAATCGGGGATCTAACCGTATATTATGATACAGCAGGCATTCAAGACATGCTGCGGCTGCGAAAATCCCAATACAAAGGATCCGTACATATTATCAGTAAGGATGGCACCAGTCTTTTTAGCTCGAATCAACCAGTAAATCCTGATCAGCTGCGGAGTCTTCCGTTCATCACTGCTTTTTCTGAAGTAAAATGGGAAGGTAAAAAATATTATGTAAATACTTTAGCAGATGAGCAAATGGGGTTTTTATATGTCGGATTAATCCCTGAGAAAGAGATGAAGAAAGTAACAAATGTAAAGCAATATATGCTGCTCGCAACCATGCTGCTTTCGAGCATTGCTATAGGAGTTACTTATTTTATCATGAGGTCTTATTCCAGAAGAATTAGTGCAATCGATTCAGCCATACACGAGGTTCGAAGCGGGAACCTGCTTATTCGAATTCCACAAAGCAAGCAAAAGGATGAATTGACTACAATATCCGAGAGCTTTAACGAAATGCTGGATGACCTCAATAAATATATTAAGGATGTATATGTTCTAAATCTAAAACAAAGAGACGCAGAAATGAAAGCGCTTCAGTCGCAAATACAGCCTCATTTTTTATATAACACACTTGAGGCCATCCGGATGAAGGCCATTGCAGATGGATCCAAAACAACAAGTAATATGATCTATAGCTTAGGGCAAATGTTTCGCTACTCATTAAGCGGCAAGGAAATTGTGGAGATTTCAGATGAAATTGAACATGTAAAGGAATATGTGGGACTTATCCAAATACGATATCACAATCGGTTAAAGGTATCCTATGACATTCCTGGAACCTTTCTAGATGAAAAGGTATTAAAATTCACCCTGCAGCCTCTTGTGGAAAACTATATTATTCATGGTTTTCGAAAAGAAACCGAAGAAAATGAATTATTGATTCAAGTAAAAAGTAAAAACCAGGACATTGAGATAATGATACATGATAATGGCAGAGGGATTTCCCCTCAAAGGCTTACTTATATTCAAGCAAAATTAAGAGAAGGTACCACCACGACAGAGGATTCTATTGGATTAAGCAACGTGCACCAAAGGCTTCAATTAAAATATGGAATAGATTATGGCCTTACAATTCATAGTGTTGAAGGGAAAGGAACGACAGTCTTCATTAAAATTCCAGCCGCTAGAAGGAGGAATGCAAATGTATAATGTCTTTATTGTAGATGATGAGCCTTTTATTATCGAAGGCATGAAGGCTTTAGTACAATGGGAGGATTATGGACTGCACGTTGTTGGAGATGCTTCGAATGGAAGAGAGGCACTGGGAAAAATAGAGTGTATACAGGTTGATATTTTACTAACAGATATTATGATGCCTGTAATGGACGGGCTGCAGTTAATCAGTAAAATTAAGGAACGTAATCCAAATATAAAGTGTATTATCCTATCTGGATACCAAGAATTTAACTATGTGAAAAAAGGTATGGAGCTAGGCATTGAAAATTATTTACTTAAGCCAGTTAATGAACAGGAGCTTCATTTTACGTTGCTAAATTGTGTAGAAAAGCTTGGAAAATCAACGAATCATGAAGAAGCATATACAATCTTGCGAGATAATACGATTTGGCGAGGACTGAACCAGGAAATCGATGAAAAGGAATGGCGAGATAGAATTAAACTTTATAATCTGGAATTTGAATGTACAAATTTAGCAATTGTTTTGATTCAATTCTCCAATAATCTCGACAATTCTTTCTTGGCAAAGGTCCGTTTTGAAGTTGAAAGAAAATTTCAGTCAGTTTGCATTATAAATCCTGATGGTGAGTTAATCCTTCTTGCCTGGGCAAAGAATGAAGATGATATAAAAGAAAAAGCGGATCAGCTGCACAGGCTGTTAGCTATCACTGTTCCATGTATGTATTTTAGTAGTGTTGGATCACTTGTTCATTCAATAAAAGACATTCATACAAGCTATGATCGTGCAAAAGAACTTGCGGGCTATCGCCTAGTGCTTAAAGAGAGTCATATAATCACTGATGATTATACGAAGCAATACTCTGATACCACTATTTCGACCACCTATGAAATTAATGATCTGAAGAGATATATTGTAAGTCTGGAAAGGGAGATGGCATTTCGCTGGATAGAGGGTGCATTTGAACAAATCGCACAATCTTCAAAAAAGGTGTCTCCAATAAGCATTCGAGGCTTTGCGATTGATATCATTACCTCCGTCCAAAAAGAGGTGAATGATCGTGCTGCTAATCAAAAAGTTGCGATTGTAAAAAGCATTTTAGAGTCACATTCGCTTAATCAGCTTGGTTCGATTCTAACAGAATATATAAGAACTGTTTTTGAAAAAATTGAGGCCAAGGCAGGGCATCATAGTCCTGTTATACAAAGTGTTATAAGGCATATTCACGAATGCTATAATGAGGAGCTGTCATTAAAAACTTTAAGTTATAAATTTCATATTAATTCCATTTATTTGGGCCAGCTTTTTCAAAAAGAAACAGGACTTGTATTCTCTGAATATATTAATCATATTCGATTAGAAAAAGCAAAGCAGCTATTAAGAGATACTCATGAAAAGGCAGGTCAAATTGGGAAAATGGTTGGCTACTCAGATTCTGCCTATTTTTATAAGCAATTCAAAAAGGTAGTGGGTATTACGCCATCTGCCTGGAGAACAATGAATGAACGACCAAAAAATCCTGTCTAGCAGGATTTTTTTATTTGGCTCTGTTTCATATATTGTTCATTTTGAAATGAAAGCTAACCGGAATCCTAAACATTCTTGCCCGTTTCTTATTTACCAATGCCCCCTTATTTACATGCATTTTTTCCGAATGTTTAATAAGTACAGTAAATCTAAATATTGTTAACTTTAAGTGTTTGCCACTTTTTTTTATGATTATCATGTAAGGGTTTTCAATTGAAGAGAGGAGGCGCTTTGTGAGTCATATTAAAAACTTTTTTCAAGATGTTTACAAAAACCGAGTTTGGCTCCTCATGGTATTGCCAGGAACAATATGGTTTTTACTTTTTTCCTATCTGCCAATGTTTGGAACAGTGATAGCCTTTAAAAATTTCCGCTTCGATCCAAATGGATTTTTCGCAAGTGTTCAAAATAGCGAATGGGTAGGCTTTGAAAATTTTAAATTCCTATTTAATACAAATGACGCATGGATTATCACAAGAAACACAGTACTCTATAATTTAGTATTTATTGTCCTGGGTCTTGTGTTAGCGGTATTTGTAGCAATAGTTTTGAGTGAACTTGCCAACAAGCGGCTAAGTAAAATCTATCAAACAGGTATGCTGTTTCCGCACTTTTTATCATGGGTAGTTGTAAGTTATTTTGTATTTACCTTTCTGAGTGTTGACCGTGGTTTACTCAATAATATGCTAGGCTGGTTAGGAATTGATGCTATCTCTTGGTACAACGAACCCAAGTTCTGGCCAGCCATTATTATTCTGACAAGTATTTGGAAGGGTGTTGGGTATGGAAGTATCGTATATCTAGCTGCCATTGTAGGAATTGACCGTACCTACTATGAGGCGGCAATGATTGATGGGGCTAGCAAGTGGCAACAGATAAAAAGCATTACGATTCCTTTGATTACACCCCTTATGGTTATCCTAACCATTTTAAATATCGGCAGAATTTTCAGTGCTGACTTTGGTTTATTTTATCAGGTTCCCAGAGACTCAGGCCCATTATATTCAGTAACAAATGTAATTGATACGTATGTATATCGAGGATTAACAACAATGGGAGATATTAGTATGAGTACCGCTGCAGGCCTTTATCAATCATTTGTTGGATTTATCCTAGTTTTACTTACAAACTATCTAGTTCAGAAGATTGACAAAGAATATGCACTATTCTAATAAAGGGAGGGGAGCCGCGAACTCGTGGCAATAAATCATGACAACAAATTTGAATAGCTCCCAACCTGGGATAGAAACTGGGACTGTTATAAAGCAGGAAACAAAGCCAAATCAAAAAAAGAAGAAATATTCCATACACGGGTTAAGTGGGATTCCCAATCTATTGATGAATATCTTAATAGGCTCATTTGCTTTAATGTGTATCTTTCCATTCATTTATGTTGTTATCATCTCCCTGAGTGACGAAGAATCTCTAGCTCGAAATGGATATCAGCTTATTCCGGAGAATTGGAGTCTGGAAGCTTATAAATATCTTTGGCAGATGAAGGATCAATTGTTTCAGTCCTATACAATTACCATTTTAATCACTGTACTTGGAACGATTATCAGTGTGCTTATGATTTCACTTTACGCTTATGCTATATCCAGAAAACAATTTAAGTTTAGAAAAATTTTTACATTTTTTGCTTTCTTTACGATGCTTTTTAGCGGCGGATTAGTGCCGTTCTATATAGTGGCTACACAATTTCTGCAATTGCGCAATTCGATTTGGGCATTAATCCTACCCCTTGCTATGAATGCTTTTTACATTATCATTATGAGAACCTTTTTCCAAAGGTCTGTTCCAGAGTCAATCCTTGAATCTGCACGGATGGATGGAGCAAGTGAATTGCGGATTTTTGTCCAAATCGTGATGCCCCTTTCTTTGCCTGGGATTGCAACAATCGCCCTTTTCAGTACTTTGGGCTATTGGAATGATTGGTTTAATGCCCTTTTGTTTATTGATGAACCTCATTTGGTGCCTCTTCAGTCATTGCTGATGAAAATAGAGAACAATATTGAATTTTTACGACAAAATGCACTAACAGGTGGTATGCAAAATGAAGTAATGAAGTCCATTCCTCAGGATGCAGCCAAAATGGCTATGGTTGTCATTTCAACCCTGCCAATTGCAATTGGATATCCGTTCTTCCAAAAGTACTTTGTGAAGGGACTTACCATTGGCGGAGTAAAAGAATAACAAAATAAAAAGGGAGGATTGAAGAATGAAAAAGAAGTTTGCAATTTTTCTAATCGTGCTGCTTACTGCAGCAACACTGCTCACAGCATGCAAGAGTAATGAAAAGGCATCAAGTAATGAAAAGGATGGAGAGCTGGAGGCGTATGAGATCACATGGTATACAATTGGAACTCCGCAAAAAGATGTAGACAAAGTATTTGAAGAGGTTAGTAAGTATACAAAGGAAAAGATCAACACTACAGTGAAGCTTAAGCAAATTGACTGGGGCGATTACGACCAAAAAATGCAAGTGATGATTGCTTCAGGTGAATCTTTTGATATTGCTTACACTGCAGGTGGAAACTACGTATTAAATGCACAAAAAGGTGCCTTCAAGGGCCTGAATCAACTACTGGATTCCCATGGAAAGGAATTAAAAGCAGCACTTGATCCAGCGTTTTTAGAAGGAGCTAAAATTGATGGAGAGCTTTATGGAATTCCATCCAATAAAGAAGTTGGCCAGCAAAGTGTTTACGTATTTAATAAGAACCTGGTAGATAAATACAATATGGATGTAACAAGTGTTAAATCTTTGCAGGATTTAAAACCATTGTTAAAAACAGTAAAGGAAAACGAGCCTAATTTCACACCAATTGCAACATTTAAGCCATATCTGCCATTTGATTATGTGTTAGAGGATGAGATGCCGTTTGCGTTCCCTATAGATGGGGAAACGGATAAAGTCGTGAATATCTATGAATCTGATATCATGATGGAAACATTAAAGACCATGCATGAATACTACAAGGCTGGCTATATAAAAGCAGATGCTGCTACAAGTACAGATCCGTGGCCGCTAGAGGTTGAGAACTGGTTTGTACGTAAGGAAATGTATCAGCCGACAGCAGAATTACTTTGGTCTCGTTCAGCAGGTTATGATGTATTGGTACAGCCAATGCACGACCCAATTACTTTCAATAACTCAGTAACAGGTGCAATCCAAGCAATTTCTGCTACTTCAAAAAATCCAGAGCGCGCAATGATGTTCCTGAATTTATTAAACACAGATCCGTATCTTCGTAACTTAGTTGATAAGGGGATTAAAGATATCCATTACGAAGAGGTTGATAATGGAAAAATTAAAGACCTTCCTGCACGTGTAGAAAACTATAACATGCCAAGTTATTCTCTAGGAAACCATTTCATACTTAAGTTATATGAAAATGACCCTGAAGATAAATGGGAGCAATTCAAATCATTTAATGACGCTTCCAGTCCGGCACCAACTCTAGGATTCTATTTTGATACAACTCCTGTTAGAACCGAAATCGCTGCAATTGCAAACGTTTCACAGGAATTTGCTCCAGCATTGTTAACAGGCAGTGTTGATCCAGAGGAATTTTTGCCAAAAGCCAATCAAAAGCTTAAGGAAGCTGGTTTAGATAAAGTTCTAAAAGAAATTCAAAAGCAATATGACGAATGGAAAAAGAATATTAAGTAATTATGATATATAAAGCGGAGCCGGCGATTCCATTTTCCGGCTTGCTTTTGGTTATTTAGAAGGGCGGTATGTTAAATGGCTAGATCTGAATTGAAGTATGTCTTTCCAAATGATTTTTGGTGGGGTTCTGCTTCTTCTGCTACACAAATGGAGGGGGATGCAAAGGCAGACGGAAAAGGAGTTAATATTTGGGACTACTGGCATGAAACAGAACCAGATCGTTTCTTTAATGGTATTGGGCCCAATCAGGCTTCCCAATTTTATTCTAAATATAAGGAAGATATTAAACTGATAAAAGAAACAGGTCATAATAGTTTTCGCTTTTCAATCTCCTGGTCACGGATGTTTCCAGAGGGGAGAGGAGAGTTAAATGAGAGGGCTGTTAACTTCTACAATCAGGTCATAGAGACATTACTCTCATATGAGGTTGAACCGTTTATTAATCTCTATCATTTTGATATGCCGCTATCATTACAAAACGAAGGCGGATGGGAAAGCCGCTTAGTAGTTGAAGCATATGTAGAATATGCGACTGCTTGCTTTACTCTATTTGGTGATCGTGTTCAGAAATGGTTTACACATAACGAGCCGATAGTTCCCGTGGAATGTGGTTATTTATATGGCCATCATTATCCCGCAGTCACAGATTTTAAAAAGGCGGTACAGGTTGCCTTTCATTCCATTTTAGCCTCAGCAAAGGCGATAGAAAAGTATCATAATCTTGATTTTGCAGGAATGATAGGCATCATACTAAATGTCACTCCTTCCTATCCAAGGAGCGGACATCCAGCCGATTTAGATGCAGCAGAACGAGCTGATTTATTATTCAATCGATCATTTTTAGATCCTTCTATTAAAGGAAAGTTCCCTGCTAAATTAATAGAAATGCTGAAGGAAGAAGATTTCCTCCCAAGCTATGAACGAAGTGATTTAATAACTATTCGTGATAACACTGTGGATATTCTGGGAATTAATTATTACCAGCCAAGAAGAGTTAAGGCAAAGGAACACCTGCCGAATCGAAATGCTCCATTTATGCCAGAATTTTATTTTGATTTATATGATATGCCAGGTAAAAAGGTGAATCCTTATCGCGGATGGGAAATTTATGAAAAGGGAATCTATGATATTTTGAAAAATATTCAAGATAACTATGGAAACATTGAGTGCTTTATATCAGAGAATGGTATTGGTGTTGAAAATGAAGAAAGGTTTAAGGATAAGGAGGGAATCATCCAGGATGATTATCGGATTTCCTTTTATATGAACCATTTAAAATGGATACATAAAGCGCTTCAGGAAGGTTCAAATGTGAAAGGGTATCATGTATGGACCTTTTTAGATAACTGGTCATGGCTAAATGCTTATAAAAATCGGTATGGGCTTGTCTCAGTTGACTTGAAGGAAAACTATAAAAGAACTACTAAAAAAAGTGGGTATTGGTATAGAGAACTTGCCAAAAATAATGGATTTTAGTGAAGGAGGGAGAGGGGTGTACCAATTTTTAGTATATGATATCGGCGGTACCTCCGTGAAATTATCCATAATGGATGAACACTCAAATGTTATAGAGAGAGCTTCATTCCAAACACCGGTTGAACGGAATGGATCGATATTTCAGCTGCTTATTGAAACAGCAAAATCTTATCAGAAAAAGCATACACTTAGCGGGTTGGCCCTTAGTGTTCCTGCAGCAGTTGACGAGAAAAGCGGCTATGTCCATTATGCAGGACAAATAACCGATTTGATAGGAAAGAATATTAAAAATGAGCTTGCAGAACTTGGAATTCCAATTGAAATTGAAAATGATGCAAATTGCGCTGCGTTAGCAGAAAAATGGAAAGGAAATGCACAGAACTGCAGCAACTTTGTCTGCTTGACGATTGGAACAGGGATAGGTGGAGGCATTTATTTAAACGGTGATCTATATCGTGGAAAAAAGGGATTGGCTGGTGAAGTCGGGAGAATGTTTATGGACGCTTCACAGCCAATAGAGAATACTACATTTAGCAGGCTGGGCTCCACCTGGAACCTCCTTCATCGGGTGTTTCTCAAAACTGGTGAAAGAATAACTGGAGAAGAGCTTTTTAAACGCTATTATCTTAATGACCATCGTATTTCGGAAATAGTAGACAAGTTCTTTGAAACGCTTGCAGTCGGCAGTGCCAATCTCATTCATACACTATCTCCGGATAAGATCCTATTCGGAGGCGGAATAAGTGCACAGCCTAATTTTGCGAATCATATACGGGACCGCCTCGATCTTATTTGTCCCGGCCTTTTATCCATTACTGAGATTGAAGTGTGTAAATTTGGAAATTCCGCTGGTCAAGTAGGTGCTCTTTATCATTTTCTCAGTATGAGAGAGAAATAAGTATCAGAAGAGGAATATAATATAAAGTCTGAATATTAGTAATATTAACAAGTGAGGTTCTATAAGATTTCGTTATATCCATTATTTTTTGAGCCTGTTTTTAAAGAACGACTTTGGGGAGGCGAGCAGCTGAAATCGTACTTCCTTCCAATCAGATCGGTGAATGCTGGGCATTTGCTGCTCATAGAAATGGCCAGTGTATTGTTAAGAATGGTGAGTTAAAGGGAATGTCGTTAGGCGAATTATGGGATCAACACCGCCGGTTGTTCGGGAATTTTGAAGGAGAGCGTTTTCCGCTTTTAACAAAAATCCTCGATGCTGCCCAGGACTTGTCTGTCCAAGTCCACCCTGATGATGAATATAGTCTTAAACATGAAGGTGACCTGGGTAAGACAGAGTGCTGGTATATTATGTATATTATAGATTGTGATGCGGAAGCAGAGATAATATACGGGCATAAAGCCCAGACAAGGGACGAATTTGAAGCGCTGATTCGTGAAGGAAAATGGGATGAACTTCTTCACAGGGTAGCGGTTAAGCCAGGTGACTTCTTCTTTGTCCATCCGGAACGGTCCATGCTATTGGAAAAGGAATCGTTATCCTTGAAACACAGCAAAATTCGGATACAACCTATAGAGTTTACGATTATGACAGAAGAGATAATGGGTAACTTACGTGAGTTGCATATTGAGCAGTCTATTGTAGTTACCATAATTCCTTCAGTTGAGGTGGATATTAAGTCTGTGGTTGAGACTACAGGGCAGATGAAGATTACTAGATTTGTTGAGAGTCCTTACTTCACTGTGAATAAATGGGAGTTATACGGGTTTGCTAAAATGATGCATTACCATTCTTTCCAACTTATTAGCGTCATTGGGGGATCAGGTTTACTGGCCAAAGGAGATGCAAAATACACCTTTCAAAAGGGAGATCATTTCATGTTACCTTCGGGTTTTGGTGAATATCAACTTGACGGAGGTGCTGAATTAATAGTATCTCATTTATAAATTGTTCAATAGCTAATCCAACTGGCGATAACATATAGAAGATTGCAAAGGCTTTATTATGGGGGAGGATAGGTACATATTCACCTTAATTTTTCAAGTTAATGAAGGGGGAAAGAAACTTGAAAAAATATTTGGGTAGTCTAAGTGACGAAATGGATTAAATTCGTTTGGAGCTTACACATACACGTTTATTAGCAGATAATTATGAAGAATGTTTTTTGTTTTATGAGATGATTCAGGTTTTGATGTATGGTGGGATGTCGATGAAACTTTATATGCAGATTTCAAGTACAGTGGTTGTACTTTAGGGCTGTTTGAACTGAAAAAAAACACTTAAAGCTCCCTCAGTTAAATACGCTTTTTTCACGAAAGTTCGCTTATTCGCAGGATTTCATACCCCTCGGATTATACTTACTTGCTTGAAAGGAGTAGATTCTGGACAATTGGCCACGTGAGGGCATAGTTAAAGAGAGGAGCAGGAGAATACTCCATATTTTACCATGATTTGCACTTCTCCACGCCGCCCTTGGAGGCTACCAGAGACTGGCCTCCACCCCTAGGATAGGCATGATGAAGGAATGAAAGGGAAAATGACCCGTTGAGACATGGGAGGGAACTCCGAACATATTTTCAAATCCTGCGAATAGGCCAACACTCGATCTAGCTTTTTTTGAGAACAAAAATATTAAATTAAGCTGCCAACTCCGTTAAGGGTTGAACTTTCTTTAGACAATACGATTCGTTATTTCGTGCTATTACTACAGAAACCCTGGACAATTTACCAATCAGTTTCATTATCGAGTTCATCTTTTTCATTTTCTTGACTTTCACTTTGTTAGAGTGAATAGCCTTAAACTATGCTTTGTTCACAAACTATGCTTTGTTCACTACCAAGCTCATAGTGGCTAGATAAAGGAAACGCCTTAGTCATGACCTTCCGCGTTTTGATATGACAATTTGTCCTTTCCACTTCCCAGAACTAGCTTCAGAGAGGTGGAGTCCCGCATGGCGGAGTAAAGCATTACCGTGTGAAAATCCACTTTATTCTCCTGCTTCCCCTAAAATACTGGCAAACGAAATTTCACTAATTTCCCTTGATCTTAAATAGCTTATCAGCGAAAGGTATTTTAGGGAGTTCTTCCTTTATTGCCAGCTCGATTCTTTAGAGTTGGTGAACCGCAAGGTAATACCTTCGAGTAACTGTTCCAGATGGAATTTATGAGCCTGAATTGTTTGCCTGGTACCTACAGAGTTCCTGGCTACATTGAGAAGTATAGGCTATCTATAACCCAGGCTGCCTTTTCAAATCCAGTTCCACCGAGGTTGGGAATAGACGGAGTGTGGCGATTGCCCCTTAGGCAGTAATGACATTAAAGACTTGCCTGAGTTCGGGAAAAACAATGTCTACCCAACGATTTAATTGATTAACAGAGCTTACAAGCCTTTAACAAAGACATCTCGATTTGACATGGAACCCTTAGTTATTCAAACGGCTCAGAAGCATGCCTGAGAAATGTATAGTAGCCATTCTTCACCATATCGGCTATGACCAGTGCATCTTTCTTTTCACTCTTTGATTGCGTGTTATCTCGATTTTCTTCATTCCTTTTAACCAGATGAGGATGGACTGTTACTACCTTAATGTCACGCATTATCAGCAATTATGAAAGGGTATCCAGTAATGGCTTGTAGGCTCCATCCCGGCAATGGTATCCTCTAATTTATGTAATCTTTAAAGAATTTGAATCCAGTTTACTAGGGACGAAAACCCGCCTTCGTCCTTTTGGAAAGTAATTGGATCTCCTACAACGATTCCACGGAAATTGACAGCCCTGGATACGTGGAATCGTTGGGCAATATCTGCTCCAACGACAAGATGTTTGTCCAAATTCTTTAGATTAGTTGATTTTGTTTGTCTAGCATTTTAAACTTCATAGTAAGGGTTCCTCCTAAGGTTGAGTTAGAGTCGAGTCTTACTCATATCTTACTGAGGAACCCTGTTTTTATCAAAGCTCAAAAATAACGCTCTACAGGAATGCTATAGGAGTCTTCAAAATACAAAAAACAATTTTGCACTGATCTAGTTGAAATTAATCTAATTATGTAAACTACAATTCGCTAAAATTGTATTATACGAAAAATAATACTCTAAAGACAATGAGGGGCAAGCTACAGCCTGAGATTAAAAAATCCAATTACCATCATTTCCTCAACTAGTTTATAATAAAAATGATGTCCTCATGAATAATAATGGTCTCTACTGACCCCAAGATGTTTAAGAAGGTGAACAAAATCAACATCATCGAAACAAGGGTAAGAAGTTTCATTCAAGATATTCAGCACCCGAAGCAAAAGAAGAAGTTAAACATAAACGATTTAGAATTTCAGCTGCGAAAATTGCTGGATGATTATTACGAAATGGATGGTTATTCGCTTTTTTATGAGGCTATTCAATCATTGCAAATGGATGGGCAGCTGACCCCTATACATAATAATCAATACAATGGGAAAACACCGTCTTTGCCTTTATATTACTGGGTTAATGTGAAAGCTCAAGCCGACAAATGGGACCGGCTCGGGATGATGAAACTGAGTGATCTGTTCGATTTTTCATTTTATGAACGGCACCCGGAATGGCAGACGAAAGAAGAGTGGAGCCGAATCCAGAATTTATATGCTTTTCTCCAATCCAGCGGTGAACGGGAAACCGTTTCACTCGAGGAGAGAAGCCTGGAGCTGTTCGGCCATGAAAAATTCCTGCAGGACGGGATCAGTTTTCCTGATGGAAAAGGCTTTTTAGAGCGAATTGGAATATCGGAAGAACAGCTCAATGTGGTGAAATACGGGGAGCCTTTTGTATTTTGGATGAAGCAGGGAAAAGAAATCAAAGATATTCAGAGAGTGCTGATTGTCGAGAATCTATCATTCTTTCATACTTCCATTCAATTATTGGAAAGTGATTTGCTTGATTATGAGCCTGAACTCATCATTTATGGGGAAGGAACTAAAATTGAACGGAGCTTTTCGTTTTTCTTTAAAATTTTCCCGGCTAAATCGTATCTATTTTATTATGCAGGAGATCTTGATGCGGCAGGGTACGGGATCATGACCAGGCTGATTGAAAAATATCCGGATTGCTGTATTCAGCCTGCATTAAAGATTTACCGTAAAATGCTCGAATGTATAGATCAAAGTAATGGACAGAAATCAGGCCAGCTTCAATACCTTAAATACCGAGATGCATTCTTTCAGTGGTTTACCGAGGAAGAACGGGAACTATTAATGCACTTATGGCAGGAAAATAAACGGATTCCTCAGGAAGTCTTAACAATTGAAACATGGAGGAGATGGATGTGAACGAATCATGGGAAGGATTCGCTCAGCGGATGCAGCGATTGAACCCGCTGTTTGAGCTCGGGAGAGGAATGGAAGTCGGAGAGCTGAAGCCTCATATCCAAACGATTCTGATGCAGGTGCTCCTTACCATTTTTTATCGGGAATTGAATGATGATGATAATCGGAGAAAATCGGATATTAAGTATATGGTCGAAGATACAATTAAGCAAATGAAGCTTTTGGCCGATGAGAAACAGGCTGAACGGATCACAAGCGGGCTTCTGTATCAGGGGAAAGAGGAGTACAGCAGACCTTTTGAAGCCCTA
Source organism: Cytobacillus sp. BC1816 (assembly GCF_051353635.1). Classification (NCBI taxonomy): domain Bacteria; kingdom Bacillati; phylum Bacillota; class Bacilli; order Caryophanales; family Bacillaceae; genus Cytobacillus; species Cytobacillus sp. BC1816. The sequence goes on from NZ_CP195611.1 coordinate 2,060,634, forward strand.
TATTACGATGAAATCAGGCAATCATGGGAGACTCAGGTTTTCCGCTATGTGACAATGGATGAATTATATACGAACCTGGAGATGGGCGGATCCATTGTCTACAAGCTCACCGATGTCTCACAGGAGATGATTTTCATGAGCAGGGAAATGGCAGAGGAATTCTCAATCACTATTGAACAGCTTTATAGTATGCAGCTGATAAAAAACGGTAATTTCCGCAAAGCTACTCGAAACCTCGATCACCTCATTTCACGGGTCAACCGCTTAATGGCAAAAGAATTTTCCTTTCAAAAAGAAATGATCAACAATCCCAAAATCTTATTGATGGAAGAAGAAATGCAAAGGGCTGATAACCGTTCGGAAATTGAAAAGCAGTTCGAAGAAGAGAAGAATCACTTCCGCACGATCAGCAGCATGATTGAGAAAACGAAACGAAGAAATGAGGAAGATGATCTTATTCAAAAAGAATTGATCCTTCTCCAGGAAAAGATCGGTCATACTAGGCAATTGCATGACCGTTTCGCCAAGCTTGTGATTCAAAATATCTCCTATGAAATGAAGCTGAAAGCGGAAAGCCCGTCCCTGTTTTGGGAAACGAGCCTTGTGTCATTCAGGGAGCATATTTATGAGAACTGGTTCATGAAAGAAGGGTTTTCTTCATTTGATAGAGTTGAAAAAGTATTAGGTCCTTTATTTTCGCCAAAGAATGAATTTATCTTGCCTTTGGACTGGATTTGGGGAGAGCAGGAATTTGATGAAAAGCAGCTGACAGAGGTAATGGAGGAAGAAGTGCAAGAGGAAAGCATTACCCATCAGAGGGTAACGAACTGGGATTCTGTCATCAAGGCCTGGAGCTATGTGTTTCAATATTTGCAGACATACGGAGAGTTTTCTTTGGCTGATTTAACGACATTACCGCTCGAAGTCCAGGATTTATGGTTTGAAGAATCGGAAACGATTGATTTATGGATGATGTTTGATAAAAAGCCGCTGAAGGTTCAGGTGCTGCATCGGAAAGAAGAGTCGTTAAGTGATGAACGGGAGATTCTCCTCTATAAACTGATGCAGGAATATCCTCAATTCCAGGTGTTTGAAGGCTTGAAAATATATACCGAGTTTGATCATCGGGCGGAACCCTTCCTCTGGTATCAAATGAAAATCACTCCGTTTAAAATTTGTGTACAGGAGGAGAAATGATGAGTGCAGAAAGTATCAAGAAAGCATCAGCGGTTTATTTTACTCTATTAAAAGACAAAGTCATCGACGAAAACAGCGAGCACTTTCAGGCGTATTTCGATCCTGATGTAAGACAGACGGTTCTTTTATTGGCAGACGAATCCGGTACCTTTATCATTGAATCGCCAAAACGGATTCAGCTCGTCGTGCAGCCGACTGGTTCTGTTTTTGCTACAAATTTTACTCATATGAAGGATAGGCATAAGCAGGTTGAAACTAAGAAACACTTTCACCTGATGAGCGTAGTTATTATGGCATTCCTGGCAAGCATCGACCGCAGCCAGGCGGCTAAAATCCGTACCAAGCGGGAAGGGATTAGCTTCTATACTCTTGAACGGCAAGTAAATGATGTCATTATGAATTGGGACAGCATTCTTAAATCAAAACCTGATTTCGGAGAAGATGAAAAAATTGATATGAAGGACGTCGTGACAACATGGAAATACATGGAGGTCGACACGGATGATTATGGATCTAAGAAGGCCAATCGCAGGACGCGTATCGGTTTGATTGCAAGCAGCATGCGTCTTTTGGAGACAGAAGGACTTATTGTCATTCTCGATCGGGAGGATATTCCAAAGGCGATTCCGAAACAGGAATTATTTGAGCGGATTGAATATCTGTATCATGATTATGACCGTTATGAAATGTTCAAGGAATTAATGAAGACAGAGGAGGATCAGCATGCCGAAAATCCATCGAATTAGAATTGCCGGCCTGAAATATGATGGCATGCAAAAGCAATACAAAGATACAACATTTAACTTCCATAATGAGGAGACCTCCACAAATGGCCTTATTTCCATGATGAATGGAGGCGGGAAAGGGGTTTTCCTGCAGACCATTTTCCAGATTCTTAAGCCAGGAACATCTTGGGGAAAGCAGAACAACCGCTATTATCAGCAATTCTTTTTTAATAATAAAGAGCAATTCATTCCTTATACCTTTCATGTACTTATGCAATGGGAACTCGACGGGGCTGACAGCAGGCATTTGGTGACGGGCGGAATGTTTTCAGCAGAACAGCGGATTTCCATGAACGAAGAAGGCGGAGAAAGCAAAACGCTTGAACAGGAAGCGAAAATTGTCCCGAATATTACGTTTTATACAAGGGAGTTTGAACGGAAAGAAGAAGCATCCCTTGAACATATTCCGCTCTATGAAGATGGTGAACTGGCTGATACAGAAGGCCTGAAGGATTATTTAAAATGGAATGGCTATGATGTCTACCGCGATACAAAGAAGCACTACCGCATCCTTGATACATACGGCATTAACCGCAAAGACTGGGATATTATGAAAGACATTAACAAGGATGAAGGCGGCGTCGGAAAATTCTTTGAAGGTGCTGAAGATGATCACTCCCTGTTCCAAAAGCGGATTATTCCTACAGTCAGTCAGGTCCTGCACCGGACGGAGCATCAGAAGAACGATCTGGTGGAGATTTTTAAGAGTCAGGCAAGCATTGCAAAGGACCTGCCTGTTTTGCTGAAAAGAGAGCAGGCTCATAAAGAGTTTCTGGAAGATATTCTTCCTTTTGAAGAGAGTCTGGCAAAGGGCATCGGGCATAAAGAAATTGTTGAGGACAGCATAATGGTCGGGAGACAGCTGCTTGGTGCTTTGGAGCATTTGAAGAAAACGGAAGAAGAAACACTCATTGGGCTGGAAAAGGAAATCGAAAAACTAACGGGCAAGCAAGTGGAACTGCGCTTTCAGAAAGATAACCTTGAGTACGCAAAGGCTCACCGGGAAGTGCTGGATTGGGAGAAGAAACTAGGGGAAGAGCAGAAGAAGCATATAAGTCTGCAGGAAACGGTGAAAGAAAAGCAGGAGCGAAAAGATGAGCTGGCTTTTCATCTGTTATTGAAAGAATGGAATGAAGGGGAACAGAGCATTCGCGCGCTTTCCCAGCAGATTATGAAGCTAGAGCAGAACAGCGGCCTAGAGCAAGTGAATCAAAGAATGGATGAAATCAAAAAAGAAGCTGCACAGCAGTGGGAAAAATCCTCCGCGGCTATTAGGGAAGCTGTTCAGCATTATTCCGGATATCAGAAGTTATTAAAGAAAAAAACAAACGACCTGTCTAAGCAGGATAAGCAAAAGACCCAGGAGATTGCCCAGCTTAGTACGGAAATTGATTTTCTTTATATTCAAATTCATGAATTTGAATCAAAAGAAGAACATCTTATCAAAGAATTCGGTGATCGCTTAACCTATGATTTAAAGGGCTTTATCGAGAATCTTAACAAGCAGATAGAGACCAAAAAAGCAGCTCTCGAGGATTTACAGGCAAAAGAGAAACAATCGAATGAAAAGCAAAATCAGCTTGCATCTGCGCATGGTACGCTCGCTCAATCCATTCAGTTTTCTGAAGAAAAGTGTGAAGAGTTAAAGATGAAAAGTGAAGAGCAGCAACGAAAAGAAGCGAAGCTGTACGACAAGCTGCAAGGTGTGCTGAATGATGTCTCAGGACAGTTCACGAACGCTCTTTTATCCAAATATGCCCTGCAGGTGGAAGATCTCCTCGTTCAAAATCGTGAGCAAGTGGAAGAAATGAAGAAAGAGCTCTGGGAAACGCAGCTGGATTATGCTTTGAATGATGAGCATTTCTGGATTGCGAATAATGATGTGAAGGAACTGAAGGAATGGATTGATGAGAAAACAGGGATAGATGTTTTTTACGGCTCACAATTTCTCCAATCTTTAAAACCGGATGAAATGGCGAGCCACATGCTTTCTCATCCGCTGCTTCCCTATGGCTTAGTGGTCAGCAGACCTCAATGGGAAAAAATGAATAAACAGGTCCTTGCAGGAAGAATGTTTAAGAGCCCTGTCCCGATTTTTATGAGGGAAGAAATGGCGGGCAAAAATCAGCAAGATACCTTTGTGATGATCACCGGTGCGGAGAAGGAACTTCTGACAGATAAAAATCAGTTCACGAACTGGAAAATTAAGATTGCCAAACAAATAGAAGAAAAAAAAGATACACTTATAGAAATGGAAAAAACAGAGAGTTCTCTCCGTCGTATTTTAAAAGAAATCGACCGTTTCCTTTCCAATGACCTTGCGGGTGATATCGAAAGAACGCTGCTTCAGGAAAAAGAAGCCCTGCTTTCCAAGAAAACGGAATTGCAGGCCATCATCGTGCAGGAGGAAAAAGAAAAAGAACGGCAGCTGGGACTTAGAGATCAGCTTGAAAAGACGAAGGAAAAGATTGAAAATCTATCTAAAGATGTGGAGTCCCTGGAAAACTTTAATCGTGAAAAGTCGCTGCATCATGAAAATAAACGGGTAAAGCAGGAAAAAGAGAAACAAAAGGTAGCTTTCGAAAGTGTACAGAAAGAGCTTGCAAACGAGCATCAAATCATCGTTGATCTGCAGGAAAAGTGGAGCCAAACGTACTTGGAATGGAAACTATCAGCCGAGCAAAATATTAAGGAGATTAGCTTCTTTATAGATGGTGCGGTGTTTCCAGCCGCTGGGAAAGCAGAAGCTTCTGAGGAGGTTCCGCGATTATCATCACATATGCTGGAAGAAATCATTGGAAGCATTGAGGAGCTTAAACAGCTGCAAAAATCAAAAGAAGAACAAGCCAGTGAATTGCTGGCGATCCAGGCGACAAGAGAATCGGAGCAAAAACAGCAAAAGAAGCTGGAGAAAAAACTTCATGCTCTTAACGAAGAGTGGAAGGATGCACCTATACCGGATGAACCCATGAGTATTTTGGAAAAGATGGTTCAGACAGCTGCAAAGGAATCAAAGGCAGCAGAGAAAGAAGAGCGTGAGCAGGGAACAGCTGTAACAGTTTCTGATACTACTTTAAAGCATGCGAAGGCGCAGCGCGATAAGACTGTTAAAAAAGTGGCCAAGCATGATAAACAGCCAGAAGAATGGGAAGAACTTGATCTGGAGATGAAGACGGTTGAGATTACTGACCAGACCAAACAGACGAATGCAGAAATAAAGAAAACGGAAGAGCGCAAAAAAGAGACGGAGCAAAACATTGCTGAGTTTGAAAACAATCAATTACATCTATCCGTAATCCTTAAAGAGGAAGCAGCAGCTTTTACGGATGAAGATATTGAAAAAATAAAGAGTCAAGGAAAGCAAAGCATCATTTCCTGGAGTGAAAAACATCAGGATATCCAGGATGAAGGCCAGGAGAAGCACGCAAAAATTGAACAATCCCTGCGCAATTTAAAGCTCAATATTGAAGGCAAGGATTGGGAAATCCGCTTTAAGAATGAAGTCTTAACTACGCTTGATCATATGGATACAAGGCATTATGCACATATTCAAAGTGTGGTTCAAAACATGAAGCGCTTTTCACAGAGCGGCTTAGAACAGTTGGAACGCGATAAAGAACGGGCGGAGAAAGCGCAAAACTTCTGGGCCAGTCGTGCGAGCATGAAGGTGCTGAGTATTTCGGAAGCGATTCGCTCGATGATTGCAAAAATGAAGCTTAAGAATGAACGGGGTTCTTTCCCGCTCGTCCAGCTCAAAGAAGACATCCTGCCTAAAAAGGCGGAAGATATTGAAGCTTTACTGAAACAGCATTTTGTTTCGGCCATTAACAAAATTACGAAACGATTCGAGATGATTGATGACAATAATCTGGAGCTGGATCAGGAAATCAAACAGCTCATCAGTGATGAGCAGATTTTATTTGTCTCCCTCAGGAATCGTTACCCGGAGCTGCTGGTATATAATATGCGTACTGATAATGCCTTCATGTACGGAAAACCGCTGCGTGAGCATTATTCAACCTGGCAGACGATCAACCAGGGTTCAAAGACTAAATCCGATGGCAGCGGCGGCCAAAAGCTATCTGCCCGCATGGTCATGATGATGATGCTTCTTTCGGTTAAGAGTGAAACCGATCAAAGCTGGGTTCCATTAGTCTGTGATAATCCGTTCGGCCAAGCGGCTTCTGCACATGTGCTTGATCCGATTTTTGCTGTAGCTGATAAGCTGAAGTTCCAATTCATCGTCGTTACTCCGCCTGAATTGGTGAAAACAGAGATCAGCCAGAGGTTCGATGCGTATTATAAATTGGATTTCATCCGGGAAAAAGGGAAAGAGATTGTGTCGGATACGATTGTTCCGGCGTTTCGAATTTATCAGGGAGAGGAAGCAGTTCATTAGATTAAAAGAATTAAAGTATTGCCATCTTGCAAAAAATATGCAATACTTGGTTGAAAATATATATTTTATACAAATTCTTATCCAGAGAGGTGGAGGGACTGGCCCTGCGAAGCCTCAGCAACCCCTGATTATGTCAGGAAGGTGCTAATTCCAACAGAGTTGAAGCTCTGGGAGATAAGAGGTCGTTTTTTTGATAGTAAAGGCCTCTTATAAAGAGGCCTTTTTTTGATGTATTTTTAGTTTGAGCTTGGTTTAAATAATAACGAAGAAAGAGGAGGAATGGCAAAATGGAAAACGGCGTTATACAGGTACCGGAAGCATATTCGAGGATATTACAGGACTCTGATTTGCTGGGTTTCGGGCAATCATGTGATCGGAAAACAGGGTTTTTACTAAAGGGGCTGGCTGCCTCAAAACCAGGAGGAAGCTTTTTGGAGCTGGGCACAGGTACGGGGGCGTCTGCTTCCTGGATCATTGATGGGATGGATGAATGCAGTAAGCTAACGACGGTTGACATAGATTCAACAGTGCAATCCATCGCGAAAAAAAACCTCGGGTATGACAGCAGAATCACATTTTGCTGTGAGGACGGTGCAGCTTTTATTAGAAACCTATCAGAAAGCTTCGATTTTATTTTTGCAGATACGTGGCCAGGGAAATTCGAGCTTCTGGACAAAACCCTGGATCAATTAAATATCGGCGGTTTTTATGTGATTCATGATGTGTTTCCGCAGCAGAAATTGCCTGAGGAATTTAGGATCAAAGCCACTAAGCTTCTGAAAACTCTGCAGGACAGACCTGACCTTGACATTACAGAATTGGATTGGTCTACTGGACTGATATTGGCAGTGAAGACTGCGGTTTGATAGTGAAATATGAGGGGGGCGTTCCATGAAGAGTGATATAAATCAGGTTAAACATGTATTGCATGAAGATGAAAACATTATTGAATGTTTAAGCTGTTCATTAGTGGCTCATTTCTGTTTAGCACCTCATCCAGGCTTCTTTGCAGCAACGAACAAAAGACTGCTGTTTTATGGAATTCCTGCATCAGGGACAACCAAGGAATTAGTTGAAGAATTTGCGTATATCAATATAACTTCCATTGAAGAAAAAAGGGGAATCACCGGCAAGCATATTCATATGTATTATAACCAGGACTTGTATAAATTCCAGCAAATCCAGGGGATGAATATGTTTGATTTTATGGCAGCGGTTAAGGAAAAGATGTGCATGTTTGCTGCTTCGGCAAAAGAGCGTTATCCCGTAGGATAAGCGCTCTTTTAAATAGTGGGAATATATGGCTTAACTTATTTGCTCAGATGACTTTTCCATGCTTTAGCGATTAACTGGACCCCTTTCTGAATCTCGTCCATTGAGGGGGCACCATATCCAATCATCACTTGATGATTTGGCTTTTGAAGCTGATACATAGGTGAGACGGCATCCATTTCCACACCGCAGGACTTCGCCAGTTCAATGGCCATTGCTTCTTTTAATCCTTCGGGTAATGTCACGATGATATGCAAGCCCGCTGTATCACCAATTATGTCAAAGTGGTCTCCTAAGTGTTTTGATAGGCTTTCTATCAAACAGCTCCGCTTGGCTCGATATAACGTTCTCATTTTTGCTATATGAGATGTATAAAGTCCTTCTTCTATAAATTTTGAAGCAGTTTGCTGATCAATTCTAGAAACATTCGACTTTTGGTAAGCATTAAATTTTTCAAAGTCCTGCTGCAGTGCTGCTGGCATAATCAGATAGCTGATCCGAAGTGATGGCAGCAATGTTTTTGAAAAGGTGCCAAAGTACAGTACCCGCCCGGTTGAATCCAAATGGGACAATGCTGGGATTGGTGCACCTTTGTAGCGAAATTCAGAATCATAGTCATCCTCGATAATATAAGCGTCCTGTTTAATTGCCCAATTTAACAGCTCAATCCTTCTGGCAATAGACATAATTGTACCGGTAGGGTATTGATGAGCTGGTGTCGTATACAATAATTTTATTGGCTCATCAGCATCAGGCACACAGCATCCTTCTACATCCACAGAAATCGGATAACAAGGCAGCTGTAATTGATCAAAAACAGATCTTGCCCGAATAAAACCTGGATCTTCTATTCCGATGGCTTTCCGCTTAAAAAACAAACAGACATTTAGCAGCTGCTGCTGAAATCCGCTGAATATATACACTTGCTCCGGCTGGCAGGCCAGCCCTCTAGCTTGCTGCAGGTATTGCGCAATTTGAAAACGCAAAGAATATTCACCCTGCCACGGGGCATTGCTGGCATTGGATTCCTTAAGCTCTTTTCGATAAAGTCTATTCCATTGTTTGTAGGGGAAGGCAGAGGCATCAATCTGCCCATTTTTAAAATTAATGAGAAACTCATGCTGATTTCTTTTCTCCAGGTCCAATGCATTAATCTGACTATAGTGCATTTCATCCTGAATTTCAGAAACAAAATAGCCCCGGCGTTCTGCTGAATAACAGTACCCTTCACTCTGCAATTGTTCATAAGCCAACTGAACAGTTATAATGCTTACGTTTAATTGTTCAGCCAGCCGCCGCTTTGCAGGAAGTCTTGCATGAGCTGTCAATTTTTTTTCCAGAATCGCCAGCCGAATTTGTTCATAGATTTCTTTATACTTTATTCCATTTTCCGAAAGCAAAATTTGAATTTCCATCGAATCATTCCCTGGTATTATATTAAAATTCATTTTTGGTTATTTTTATCATACCAGAATTCGGTTTTAATTGATTCAAGGAGAGTGATAGCATGCAGAAATTAGAAAACAATGTTGTGCAATTAATTCCTATGGAACTTGAGCATGTTGAAGGAATTTGTGAAGCAGCTCAGGATAAACGAATATGGGAGCATATGTCTGTTGATTTAACTGAGAAATGCCGGGTCATTCATTATGTCAATGATGCCATACAAAAACGGGAGCGAGGTACCGATTTTGCTTTTGTCATTGTCCATAAAAAAACAGGGACGATCATCGGTGCTACTTGGTTTCTCGATATTTCAGCCCAGCATAAACATCTTGAAATCGGCTCCACTTGGATGAACCCTATTTATTGGCGCACGGATCTTAATACAAACTGTAAATATTTATTATTACAATACTGTTTTGAAGAACTTTCACTTAATCGCGTCCAAATCAAAACCGGACATGAAAACATCCGATCACAGAAAGCGATAGAACGAATCGGTGCCGTAAAAGAAGGCCTTCTTCGGAATCATATGATACGAAAAGAAGGGACCATTCGTCATACTGTCCTGTATAGTGTCATAAAGGAAGAGTGGGGAAAAGTAAAGAAACATTTCGAGGATCACTTGCTTTTATAGGTTTGGTGGAGCATCACAGGCAATAAGTTTATAATGAATAATAAAACTGCCGGAAGGATGTAGATTCAAGTGAATGCTGGTTCTTTTTTTCCTGATAATATCAAAAAGGCGCTTCAGAATACTCCCCCTGGGGAGTGGATTCCGGAAATTCCAGATGAGTGTATACGCCTGCATTGCGGCTATCCAGCTCCTGCCCTTATGCCTGATGAGGAGGTAAAGGCAGCTGTTACCAGTCTATTAGAGGAAGAACATGATTTGCCGCTCCATTATATAGGGAGTCCCAAAATAATAAAACTCAAGGAACAAGTTTTAAAGAGATTGAAAGAGCGGGGTATATCTGTTGCAGAAAAAGAGCTTTTGATCACTTCAGGTGCATGTCAGGCGATCGATTTGATTGCCCGCATTCTCCTTAATGAGGAGTCAATCGTGGCAATAGAATCACCTACTTATATGGAGGCTTTAGAAATTTTCCAAAATTACACCAGACATATAATTAGTATTCCTGTAGACAAGCACGGACTTCAAACAGGTGTATTGGAAGAGATTCTAGAGGAAAGGAGGCAAAAAGGGCTCACTCTGCCGCGTTTTCTTTATACGATCCCAACCTTTCAAAATCCTACAGGCACGACGATGTCAGTAGAGCGCCGGCAGCATGTATTGGAGCTTGCCAAAAAATATAATTTCCTAATAGTTGAGGATGATGCTTATGGGGAATTATCATTTAATAAATGTTACCCCACTCTAAAAGCAATGGATCAATACTCTCGAGTTCTGCATGTCGGTTCGTTATCCAAGATAGTGGCCCCGGGCATGCGTATAGGATGGATAGCGGGAGCAAGCGAAATAATCCATGCATGCGCCTGGTTTAAAAAAGATTTGAACCATCCGTTTGCTCAAGCTGCGATGGCAGTTTATTTAGCAAACACGAATCTTAATAATAAACTGGTAACCTTGAGAGATACATACCGGTCTAAAAGAGATGTTCTGACCTCCGCACTGGAACAGTACTTTCCTGAATCAGCTTCCTGGTATGTGCCCGAAGGGGGGTACTTCCTGTGGATGAAAATTCCCGGTGCCGATACATCGGAACTGCTGACACATGCCCTGGCAGAGGGGGTATCTTTTATTCCTGGCAAGTACTTTTACATAGATCAGGCAGCGGGAACGGAATTTCTGCGCCTTTCCTTCAGTTATGCGGATGAGAAGGAAATAACAGAGGGTATTCGCAGGCTGGGAAAAGTCGCAGAGGCCTATCTTTAAATGAAAATATTCTATGGAACTTTCAAAAATGAAGAGGAATAAAGTAAAAAAAGCCTAATTATCTTGGTATTTTAAGCCAGAAATTAGGCTTTTTTTAAAAATGCGTCAGGGATAGATGTAAAAATAAATTATAGTCTTACCTGAACCTCAGAACCGTCCTTAGCCTTGACATCTACTATCACGATCCCCTTTTGATTTTTCAGTTCCTTGACAATAGGCTTTAGCGCTTCTTTATCAATTAATGGAAAGGTAAAATCCAGTTTTTTTCTTTCGAAGTGCTCTTTTGTCCATTTATTTACGTTTTTATGAAACAATTTTGAACAAAAAATTGAAATAGCAAGGTTTAAAATAGCATATGGAATTGGGATGGTTAACCGAATGTCTTTTGCTTTCACTTTTACATACAGCATAAGCATTACACTAATCGATGATGACCGAAACGGTATCTCCGTTTGCCGATTTAATATCAACAATTTGGCCATCTAATTCGTTTTCGATTGCTTCTATAATAAGGCTTATGTCTATATCTTTAACGTATTTTTCTGATTGGGGGATACTCGCCGCGATGCTGTGTCCAGCCATTAATACTGCCTTAACAAGTTTTATTGGCAAATTGACCGTGACGTTATCATTTTCGGCGGATACAACACGGATTTTTAGAGTTTTATCTAAATATTTAGTCGTGTTTACTGCTGGCTTATTACCTGTTTCTGCTTTCTCTTTTAATACTTGGATTAGTTCAGATCCTTTATCTGCATCAATTTTCCCTTCTTGAACCATTGTTAACACTCTTATAATTTCTTCCTTCATGATAAATCCTCCCTATTCCTCTTTTAATAGCTTAATGGCTTCTTCTGGTGTGATATCGCCATTTTCCAACATGGTGACAACTTTTTTCTCATCTGCTTCATTTTTCTTCTTCTGCACATATCCGAGGGATGAAATGATGTCTGTTAGCTTGCCTCGAACCGTTGGATATGAAATCCCAAGTTCCTTTTCAACTTCTTTGATATTCCCTCTGCATGTTAAAAATACTTCCACAAAATGAAGCTGATCCTTTGATAATGATGCCAGCTTAGATAATTCAAACTCATTTTCAATCGTTGTATGACAATGAGAGCACTGCAGTTTTGTAATTTTCAATGTTTTACTGCATACAGGGCAATCTGTGATTAATTTATAAGCCATAATAAAATTCCTTCCTTTTATTTGATATGATTATATAACATTAAAACAAAAATATAAATAACAATAATGGAATTTATTGATGAAAAAAATTAATATTTTTAAGTGTGTGTTTAATTTTATTGATTTTTAGGTGAAAGCAGAAGTTTCGGGAAAAGAGCAGAATAGAAGGGAAAATAAAATATTAATAGAAAGTAATCTGTGATGTATTTAAATATTTTCGTGCTGAAGGAGCGATTGTCAATGCATTTTCGAAAAGCAATTGAAGAAGATTTACAAGCTATTGTCCGCTTGCTTGCCGATGATGAATTAGGAGCAAAGCGTGAGAGGTATGAAGAACCTCTGCCGGAATGTTATTATAAAGCATTTAAGGCAATAGTAGCACAGGCCGGAAATCAGATTATTTTGGCGATAGACGGTCAGGCTGTGATTGGCTGCCTTCAATTAACAATTATTCCTGGGTTAGCACGGCAAGGGATGAAACGAGCACAAATTGAAGGGGTGCGTGTCGATCAGCGCTGCCGTGGTAAAGGGATAGGGGAAGCCTTGTTTAAAGAAGCGATTGCCATAGCAAAGTCTGAGGAGTGTGGTCTTGTTCAATTGACGACTGACAAGCAGCGTGATGATGCACATCGTTTTTATAATAAGCTGGGGTTTATGGCGAGTCATGAAGGGATGAAACTAATCTTTTAATCCGAAACCTTTATACCTTATTTAGTCGCTATTTTTTTGTAAGATAGAATACTAGCTAAATACTGAAGAATCATTTTGAAGGAATGCTGAATAATTTTTCATCATATGGAAATTATATAGTTGAATTCAAAAAGGAGGAATAATGTGGAAACAAGCATGAGTGTTGAAGAAGTATTGACCGGGATCTCTGAACTGTTGGAAAAAGAAGGGGAGCCGCCCCGAAAGAAGCAAGTAAAAAAATCAAATCCAGAGTTAATGAAAAATGCATTGTATTATTTTCCGAGCTGGGAAAATGCAGTAGAGCAGTCTATAGGATCTTAACCTAAAAAAGGGTACATAACATATCTGCTTTTTGAAGTGTTTTCATATGTGTTTGTCCAATTTAAAAGGAAATGCTGAAACCACAGAAGATGCCTTCCTTATGGGAAAAGGAAGGCATCTTCTGTGGTTTTATAAATTAGGGGGTTAAAAAGCCCTGTCACCATTAAAGATTGAATTTTTAACAATTACGTAATCGACATGGCGGATGGCATCCAGCTTGTTGCCGCCTGCATAAGAAATAGAGGACTGGAGATCCTGTTCCATTTCTTTCAGCGTATCTGCTAAAAATCCTTTGTGTTCTACTAAAATTCTTTTGCCTTCAACATTTTTCTTTTCGCCTTTTTGAAATTCAGAGGCTGAGCCAAAGTATTCTTTATAGAGTTTTCCGTCTTTCTCATTCTCGATGGTTTTTCCAGGAGATTCCTCATGTCCTGCAAATAAGGAACCAATCATCACCATTGTTGCACCGAATCGAATCGATTTAGCGATGTCACCATGAGTGCGAAGACCTCCATCTGCTATGATCGGCTTGCTTGCTGCCTTTGCACACCAGCGAAGTGCAGCTAACTGCCAGCCGCCCGTTCCAAATCCAGTCTTAATCTTTGTGATGCATACCTTGCCAGGTCCAATACCAACTTTTGAAGCATCAGCACCAGCATTCTCCAGTTCTCTGACGGCTTCGGGGGTTCCGACATTGCCTGCAATCACAAAGCTTTGAGGAAGGTATTCCTTAATATGCTGGATCATCTGGATGACAGCATTGGAATGGCCATGAGCTATATCAATGGTAATGTATTCGGGTGAAAGCTTTTCATCGGCAATTTGCTGTATAAACCCATATTCGCCTTCTTTGACCCCAACACTGATCGATGAGTATAGTCCACGTGCCTTCATATCTTTTATAAAAGAAATTCTTTTCTCCGGTTCGAATCGATGCATGATATAGAAATACCCGTTCTCTGCTAAATATATGGCAATTTTCTCATCTACAATCGTCTGCATATTGGCAGGCACCACTGGAAGCTTAAACGCACGTCCCCCTAGGAATACCGTTGTATCACATTCAGATCGGCTATTGACGATACTTTTTGCGGGAATTAATTGAATATCTTCATAATCGAATACGTTTTCCATTGTAATCCTCCTATTGAAAACCAAGCTGATACGCACGTTCATTGCAAGGATAGGTTTTTCAGTTTCAATCGATCTTATACAAGCAGCTATGGAAGCAACATTAAAAAAGAGCTTAGAAAATTCCTAAGCCCAATGGATAATAGGGGGTCGAATTGTGAGGGTTCGACCAATTTAATTTTATACAATTCTGAATGTAATTTCAACTAATTAAAGTGAAAACGCATAAAAGTGATAATGTATTAAAATACCAAGCTCAGGTATAGACATGATTAGCCTTGGGTTTTAAAGAGCATCACTTTTGTTGGGCTCATAAATAATCATGGTAATACACAAAATTTGATTAAAACATGCCATTTTCATTAGGTGAGTCCTCAGGCACAGGCTGTCCAACATCCCATAGTTCAGCCACCTGGCCATCTTGAAACCGGAAGATATGGACAACTGCTCCCCCAAGATCCTCTGAATTTTGCTTCACATGGGAATGAACCGCAACGGTTTCATTCTCCTGGATTGCGAGTCTGACTTCAAGAATTTTGTTAGGGTTTTGTGCTGCATTCTCTTCCATCGCGTGCATGAGTGAATCTGCATCGCCTTTGAAATAGGGATTATGGTGAGTAAAATCCGGACCGATGTAACGCTTGTAGGCTTCACGGACTTGGCCTGATGCTACGAGCTGCAGGAAGGATACTGCTTTCTCTTTCAGTGATAGACTTGAAGTCGTTTGCTGCTCCGCACTCATTTTAATCATCCTTTCATATCGCAGGAATTTTTTAATTTAATAGAAGTATAAAATATAGTAAAAGTAATGACAATTATATAATAAAATATTAGTGTGAAATGGACATTCTTATTAGTTATTGAGAGGGGGCAGTTAACTTGAGTATTCGTTTTGAAGTGAAAAGAACCATTCAGGTATCTGCACAAAAGACCTACAACGGTTTAATTGACCTTGATTCGGCAAAGGACTGGATGCAAGGTCTGGTTGGAATACAGCGGTTCGATAGCGGGCCATTGAAAGTAGGGAGTCAGTGGAAAGAGAAAAGGAAAATGTTTGGAAAAGAAGCTGCAGAACATTTTGAAGTTATCGGTCTGGATGAGCCTAATAAAATTGTGCTTCGCTGTGACGGAACCAAAGGAACAACAGGCAAAGGAGAATTTATTTTTACATACATAATAGATTCAGCAGGTGGTGCTTCTGAAGTTACTTTAGGTGGTGAAATTAAGGGACTTACTGGTTTGTCAAAGCTGTTTGGAAAACTGATGGCTGGTGCTTTTAAGAAAGCCTGTGCGAAAGATTTGGATTCCTTGAAAAGCTATTTAGAGAAGTGATGGCAGCAGAAAATGAAGAATGAATGGAGAAAGAGAAGCAATTGTATAATTGTATTTATTTTAAAAAAAACCTGAATTTAATTTCCGAGCCGGATCAAAAGTTTTTATGATAAAGGGGAAAGGAAATTCTAATAGTCGGGCAAAATTGAATACTGTTTTGCGATATAGTGCTCGGTCTAAAGCTTAAATATAAAAGGAGAAAATTATGGCAATCATAGATAAATTAAAGCTGAGCAAATACAACAATATGGCAGTGCTAAATCAGCCAAGTGATTATGATATCTTTAATGGATTTAAAACGGAATTATCAGGCGGGCATGACGCTATTTTCATTTTTGTAGAATTGGTTGATGAAATGGTGAAGCATACTCAAAGAGTTATCAAAGAGGAGCTGCTGCTCGAAAAAGGATATTTATTTTTCGCTTATCCAAAAAAGGGGAATAAACGGTATGATACATATGTTCATAGAGATGATATATTTCCGGCGATGAAAGTGGGAGAAGATGGGTATGTGGAAAATAGCGATGTGAAATTCTCGCGGATGGTAAGTGTGGATGATGTCTTTACGGTAGTTGGATTGAAGCGAGAAAAGAAGAAGGAGAAAAAACCATCCGCTCCTAGTCAATGTGTGGCTGATTACAAAGATAACGTGAGCGATATTGAAAAGATTTTAGCAGAGTACCCCAATGAATTGAAATTTTATCTGGAACTGACACCAGGTTATCAAAAGGATTGGGCTCGCTACATCTTTTCTGTTAAGCAGCAGAAAACCCGTGAGAAACGCGAAGCACAAATGGTCGATATATTATCACAAGGGTATAAATCCGTTGATTTGTTTAGGCAGAAGAAGAAATAATATGGTTCCTTCCCCAGGTTACTTTAGTAATTAGGGGGCAGGAACCTTTTTTAAACTATAAATTATTTAACTCACCTAGAAATACATCTAATTCATCATCAGAAGTAAATTTATATGCATACCCATAGCAGATCGGTTCATTGCCCGTATGTTCCCGTTTTGGGAATTCCCGGAGAGCCGTGCTATGTCGCAGACCTGTGGATATTTCTATCAGTTCCTTTTTTCTTTCAACTGTTTTTGGATTTAAAATGATCGTAATTTCTTTGTTTGGAAGTAAATAAATAACTTCATTGTTTACGATATTTTTAAATTCAACAGCTTTGGGTGTTTCCTTCATCGTTTTGAATTTGTTTATACCAAACGTATTATGTATGTTTCCCATATATCATTCACCTTTCGAAGTAATTACATGCCTAATACTATTATAAGGTACATACCATATTAAATCTTTTTAATTGAAAAAAGGAATTGTAAGACCGCTTCATTGGAGGTCCTTTCATAGGTTTTACGATCTTCCTTTTTGTTGTTGTTTTATAATGCTATTCACTTCGTTCCGTTTTTACCATTGTTGCTCAAACTTTCACACCATAAAGCTTTGTCAACACAGAATGGGCAAAATAGCTTTGTGACTATTAAAATTTAGTAGAAATGAATTGAATTTTCATAGGCTCCTGTTCAAGGAATAAATCTGGTAATTATTTACTATCAATTCGACAGTTTTTTTAATATACAAATAATTCTTATTATTCATTCGGATTTGATCCTTCTATTCTATAATTTAGAGTATCTAAATAATAGGAGGTCCAAAGATTGAAAAAAAAGCTGCTAGCCCCCTTATTGCTTTCATCCGCCTTATTGGCGGGTTCTATCCCGGTTAATGTTTTTGCCCAGCCCGCAGAGTCGGGAAAGATCCATCACATACAAGCTTCCAAGGAGTGGAATGAAAAAGCAAATGTTCCTTTATTTGTGAAAGAGCGATTTGCTGAGAAATTCTCTTCCAGTTCTCCTTCCAATGCATTAACTTATTTAAAGAAGCACCAGGATAAAACAGGCATCAAAAACCCTGATAAAAATCTGAAAGTGAAAGATGTACAAAAGGATGACCTCGGTATGACACACGTTCGTTTTAATCAGACAATCAACGGTCTGGCCGTTGAAGGATCCGAGGTAATTGTTCATTATAATAAGCATAATGAAGTAGTAATCGTTAATGGAAGAGTAAATCAGGCCATTGCCGATGATGCTGTGAACACCTCAGTTTCCATAAGCAGTGATGCTGCAATCAAAGAAGCGCTGTCTGCTGTAATCGCGCCACCAGAACTTACATATGAGCCAGAATCGGAGCTTGTTGTCTATCCATTTGAAGGGGAAAATCATACTGCTTATAAAGTAAATGTAAACTTCATGGGGGATGAGCCTGGAAACTGGTTTGTGTTTGTAGATGCAAAGACAGGTAATATTATTGATAAATACAATGGCATAATGCATGCTGAAGAAAATAAAACACAAAAAGGTTTTGGTAAAGGTGTTCATGGAGACCATAGGGAGCTCCATATATCCCGAGTGAAGGAAGAGGGATCAGGAACAAAGTTTGCGTTAGCGGATTATTCTCATGAAAATCTTGATGGAATCTTTACATTTGATTCTAAAAATGATTGGGATTCAAATAATGATGCAATATATGCCGGGAATTCCGCAGCATTTATAGGGGATTATGATCGAGCAGCAGTAGATGCACATTATAATTCCGAAAGGGTGTATGAGTATTTCTTAAATGAGCATGGCCGCAATTCTCTGGATGGGGAAGGAATGGCTATCAATTCTTATGTTCACATGGGTACAGATTACAATAATGCTTTTTGGAACGGCCGATATATGGCTTATGGCGATGGGGATGGTGAGTTTTTTATCTCATTATCAGCCGGCCTTGATGTTGCTGCCCACGAAATGACTCATGGTGTAATCACTCATACTGCTAACCTTGCATACCGAAATCAATCTGGAGCTCTAAACGAATCATTTGCTGATGTTTTTGGTGTACTTGTTGACGATGGAGATTGGGAAATGGGCGAGGACATTATGGCACCTGCTGCTAAAGCTGATGGTGTAACGAGATTGCGCAGCTTAAGTGATCCTAACAGTGTTGTCGTAAGTAATCCGCAAAGAGCAGCTTATGGCAGCGGAGTCTATCCGGCTCATATGGATGAATATTACGACATGCCTTTAAATGTCGATAATGGCGGAGTCCATGTGAATTCTTCCATAACAAACCATGCAGCATACCTAATTGGACAGGAACTTGGCAGGGAGAAGCTGGGAAAAATTTATTACCGTGCTTTAACTGTTTATTTAACCTCTAATTCTGATTTTAGCGATGCGCGTCAGGCTATTGTTCAATCTGCCATTGATCTTTATGGGGAAGGCAGCGGGGAAGAATCTGCAGTTAATGCTGGATTTGATGCGGTGGGAATTTACTAAGTAAATATTTAGGGAGTAAGGCATTTCTCAATTGAGTAATGCCTTTTTTTACTCTGCTTTGAATTAAGGCCCTGAGCTCATACTTTCTTTCCAATATACTTAAGAGAGTATATATGCGTTTTTGTTAAATTAATGACTTCTTGGATAAATTCCTCCTGAGACACTATAAATCCCTGTTGAATCCAATTCTGAAGAAGTCCGTAAAATCCATAAGCGGTATAACGTTTAAAGTAGTCCATATTGACCGGGATATTGTTAATTGTCTCAAATACAAATTGTTCCTTATAGATTTTTAGAATTGCTTGTGGAAAGTGTGTGTGTAATCCTGGTAAAGTGTCTTCATAATTTATGAGTTCAAAAAAGTTCCGATTTTTGTATATAAATGAAACGATATTAAAAGATGGCGCATTAAGCTTGGATGTATAGACTTTGTTTCCTGGTATATATGGTTCGCCCACCGAAGTTTGCAGCCCTTGAAGCATCGAATTTCTAAGATCTTCAGCTAAATCAATTTTATCCTGATAATGGATGTAAAAAGTACTGCGATTATAGGAAGCATAATCAACAATGTTTTTTACTGTAACGGGATGGTAGCCTTTTTCTTTTATGAGATCAATTAAAGCTTGCTTTAAATGTTCCTTTGTTCGGTTTTGTCTATCAGATGTTGTACTTTGCTCAGTATCCATAAAAAACCTCCCCAAAATAGACAGATAGTACATAAATGTCTATCTACTAGACACTTAATGATATCTTATTGATTGTTAAAAGTGTACAAAGGAGTACAATTAAATTGTAAGCAATAACAGACAAAATTATCGTTGTGTCTGGCTTAATTTCTTAACATTTAGGAGGATGTAAAATGGCAAAATTACAAGACAAAGTCGCTGTAATAACCGGCGGAGCATCCGGAATAGGAGCAGCTACAGCACGTTTATTTGCCTCAGAAGGTGCCAAAGTGGTTGTAGTTGATCTTAATGAGGATAAAGGTAAGGCTTTTGAAGCAGAATTGAAAGCGCTTAACGTCACTGCTCTATTTATTAAAGCCAACATTACTAATGAAGAAGAAGTAGAAAATATCTTTAAGCAAACGGCCGAATCATTTGGAAAAGTGGATATTGTCTTTAACAATGCGGGTATAGGACGTGTTCATCCTTCCCATGATTTAGATTACTCCGAATGGCGCAAAACCGTAAATGTTGATTTGGATGGTGTCTTCTTAGTAGCACGTGAATCGATTCGCGAAATGCTGAAAACAGGCGGCGGTACAATTGTGAATACTGCATCGATGTATGGTTTCGTAGGATCTCCAGGTTCAGCCGCCTATAATGCTGCAAAAGGTGGCGTTATTAACTTAACCCGCTCACTTGCACTCGAATACGCAGAACAAAATATTCGCATCAACGCTCTATGCCCTGGATTTATTGATACTCCCATTATTCCGGAAGAAAGCAAGCAAGCTTTGGTTGCTGCTACTCCAGTAAAGCGCCTTGGCAAAGCAGACGAAATGGCAAAAGCAGTATTATTCTTGGCTTCTGATGATTCTTCATTCATGACAGGAAGCAGCTTAACTGTAGATGGCGGCTATACGGCTCAATAAATCATGAACAGTTCTTACACTGGTTGATTTTATAAAACACACAGTGTACTTCTGATAGAAGGAACATTAAGATTAAATATCCTTAATTAAATATATTTTAATTGAAAGTAAATGAAGAGATTAAAAGTGCCCAAAAATGTTTCAACAAAACGAGGAGGATATTTACTATGGACAATCGATTTGGCAGCAAAGTAATTTTGATAACTGGTGCAGGATCAGGTTTGGGTCAAGCCTCTGCCATACAAGTAGCAAAAGAAGGTGCAAAACTTTCACTGGTAGATTTAAATGGGGCTTCATTAGAAGAAACCAAAAATAAAGTGCTGGAAGTTGCACCAAAAACTGAAATGATCCTGATCACAGCAAATGTGGCAGATGAAAAAGCTGTAGAAAATTATGTGAATGAAACAGTGAAATATTTCGGTAAGATTGATGGCTTCTTCAACAACGCAGGAATCGAAGGAAAGCAAAACCTGACAGAGGATTTTGGTATTGATGAATTCCAAAAGGTAGTAAGCGTCAATCTAAATGGTGTTTTTTACGGTTTGAAACATGTATTAAAGGTGATGAGAGAACAAGGCTTTGGTTCTATTGTTAACACTGCTTCTGTTGGAGGTATTCGCGGGGTAGGCAGCCAATCTGGGTATGCAGCCAGTAAACATGGTGTTGTTGGATTAACAAGAAACTCCGGAATTGAATATGGCCAATACGGAATTAGCATCAAAGCTATTGCACCAGGAGCCATTATGACACCGATGGTCGAAGGTTCATTAAAACAAATCGATCCGGAAAACTGG
The DNA here is from genome assembly GCF_051353635.1 of Cytobacillus sp. BC1816. NCBI lineage: Bacteria > Bacillati > Bacillota > Bacilli > Caryophanales > Bacillaceae > Cytobacillus > Cytobacillus sp. BC1816. The sequence continues at coordinate 2,082,014 of NZ_CP195611.1, forward strand.
GAAGAGGTAGGGAAACAGTTTGTCGAGCCAAACCCGATGAAACGTTTCGGTAAACCAGAAGAAGTGGGTTATTTGGTAGCTTTCCTGCTATCTGAACAAGCTGACTTTATCAATGCAACAGTTATTCCAATTGATGGCGGACAATCATATAAATACTAAGCAAATGCGAATGGCTCATTTAGATTCCTTATTTCTATAAAAGATTATCCTAATGAACAGATGGGGATCGTCTATTCTTTGTGGAACTGGAATGAATACAGGGATACCTGCCTGAGTTAAAGCATTAGTAATAAATCTAAAAACCGCACGGTTATGATTATCCGTGCGGTTTTAATCATTGAGCTATTGCCCTAGGTTTTCAAAATATTAATGTGTAAGACTTTACCTTGGTTAAACTCAAACGAACGGAAAGAATCTTTTAGCGAAAGAACAAATACAGCTTTTAAGATTAAAAATAGGCTTGTAATCCTATATTATATTTGACATTTTTATTAAGTTTACATATTATAAAAACAAATAATCTAAACGTTTTTATGTTTATATAATTCCTTAAGCCAGGGGTGGAATATAAAATGCCAAAATTCTCCGAAGCAGAAAAGGCAAGAATCAGGTTGGATATGCTTGGGAATGCCCACCAGCTTTTTATAGCTAAGGGGCTGAAAAATACATCTATAGAAGAAATCACATCTTCTGTATCTATAGCAAAAAGCAGCTTTTATGTATTTTTTGAATCAAAGGAAAAGCTTTATCTTGAGTTATTAACTTTAGAAGGGGAAAGTGTTGAAAGACAGGTATGGCCAAAAGTGAAACAGGAAAAGGATACAGGCAGAGCCATAAAAGTTTATCTTCATGAAATGTCTTCTGCACTGGAAGCAAATGTATTAACACAGAGACTAATCACCAATCTGGAAGAATACAACCTGGTTTCTAGAAAGATAAATCACGAATATCCAGCAACGAAGACTTTAAGAAGTATTGTTCCCCTTATGGAATTTATAAAGGAGAATAAGGAACTAAACAAAATCATAAATAAAGATGTAGAAGTGATCGCGGGTGTCATACGGGCATGTCTAGCAATGGTTATTCATAAAAAAGATCTAGGTGAGGAAATTTATCCTGAAGTTCAAGAAATTCTTTTCAATGCTGCAGCATATGAACTTACAAGAGAACCTTAATAACCTGTATGCGAAATTAAAGATAGGTTGTGAAAAAATGACAAATACGAGGGATAAAGTGATAGAAATTGCAGATCGTCATGGGCTTATGCTTAAGGAGGATTCGGTAGTATTTAATGAATCAGGAATGGACTTTCGGGTAGTATTCGCAGTAGATCAGGAAAAAAATGAATGGGTGCTTCGCTTTCCCAGGCGTGATGATGTTATGCCAAGGACGATGGATGAGAAGAAAGCATTAGATTTGGTGAATAAGAACATAATGAATTACCAGGCACCAGACTGGTCCATTTATACGAATGAATTGATTGCATATAAGAAGTTAAACGGAATACCGGCTGGGACAATCGATCACGAAATTCAAAACTATGTATGGGAAATGGATATCAATAATGTGCCGAAAAGCTTTCATGTGACCCTAGGAAAGGCTCTGGCTGATATTCATAGCATCCCAAAGGAGCATGCGGCCGAGGCTGGATTGGTGGTTCACTCATCAGAAGAGCTAAGGCAATCAATGAGAGAGCGAATGGGCGCGGTAAAGGCAAAATTTGGAGTAGATGAATCGCTGTGGAAAAGATGGCAGGATTGGTTAAACGATGATGAGCTGTGGCCGGGGGAAACAGGCTTTATTCATGGTGATGTACATGCAGGCCATACCTTAATAGATGAAGACGCAAATGTGACAGGGTTAATTGATTGGACTGAAGCAAAGGTCTCAGATGTGTCAAATGACTTTGTATTTCAATACAAAGCATTCGGTGAAGATGGGCTCCAATCCCTGATTAAAGCATATCGGGAAGCAGGGGGATACACATGGCCTAAGATGAAAGAGCACATCATTGAATTGGAAGCGGCATTTCCAGTTGCCATAGCAGAGTTTGCTATAGTATCTGGGCAGGAGGAATATGTGGAGATGGCAAGACAGGTGTTAGGTGTAAGCGGGGAATAATAAACATTAAAAATAAAAAATAAAAAATAAAAAATAAAAGGTATCTGTCCATACTGTAAATAGTTTTGTGCAGTATGGACGGCCTATCTTAATTCTATGAATCGTGAGAAATTCTCCTATTTGTCGTAAAATAAATTAAAGTTATTTTGAAGGAGCAGATCACATTGACACATAACAAAATTACTCCAAAAGAATTATATGAAAAAATGAAGCAAGAGAATGTCACCTTATTAGATGTAAGAGCAGAGGAAAAATACAAAGCGTATCATTTAGAAGATTCTAATATCGAAAGTTTAAATATACCAAAAACACACATCTTAAATCACACTTTTGATGGCAAAATTAACTCTTTGCCACAGGGGAAAGAAATAATCGTTGCATGCACAACAGGAAATTCAGCAGCTCGGTGTGCAGCTGTCCTTTCTGAAAAAGAATTTAATGCTGCTGTTTTAGTGGGTGGGATTTCAGCCTGGAAGGAGTTCATTAAAAATAAATAAATGTTAAAAGCTATTGATTAAAATAAATTCAGGTGCTATAGTCTATTTAAATTCAAAAAATTCCGGCGATTACTGCAGGAAGTTACAGCCTAGAGGTGTGTTTTGTGGTTAGATTAAAGGATATTGCGGAGTATGTTGGCGTTTCTATTTCTACTGTTTCCAGAGTTATTCAGAATGACCAGACACGGAATGTTAACCAGGAAACGAGAAATAAAATTTGGCAGGCTGTCAAAGAGCTGGGATATACACCCAATCAGCATGCAAGAAATCTGGTTAGCAACAGACAAAATAAAAGTGATGCCAGGACAATGAAAATTGGATGGGTTGCAAATCCCATACAGGCTGAAATAAATCCATACTTTTCTAATATCTATACTGGTATTCGTGATACTTTAACAGAAAATGATTATACATTAATAAGTATTACGAAGGATGAGATTGAAAATGAAGCACTTCTTCTTAAGACCATTCATGATCTTGGTATTGAAGGACTGCTGCTGATCGACAGTATTGATGAGAGCTTAATTGATTACATACAGCAAACGATTCCTGTTGTGGGACTTGACTTCTACTATTCCGATAAAGATATTGCCATTATAGATTATAACCGTGTGGCCGCGTTGGAAAAAGTTGTACAGAATTTAGTGAGTCTGGGTCATTGTGATATTGGGTTTATCGGCGGTGGAATTAATGAAGCCTTCCAGGACTTAAATGAAGAATTACGATTTAAAGGTTATCAATCTGCTATGAAAGAAGCAGGCCTTCCTATTCGAGATGAATGGGTTATCAATACCAGATGGAAAATGGAAAACAGTTATGAGGGAATGAATCAGCTTCTTAAAAGCAGTCCGGGAGAATTGCCGACAGCTATGGTTTGTGCAAGTGATTTAATGGCACTGGCTGCAATGAGAGCAGTTATAGAAAATAAGTTAAGAATACCCGAAGATATTGCTTTCTTTGGAGTGGATAATATTGAAATGGGGAAATATTCATCACCGCCGCTTTCAACAGTAGAAATCCCCAAATATGAAATGGGAAAAATGGCCGCGAAAACGATTATGGAAATGGTAGAGGAAAAAGTAGTATTGCCAATCAAAATTATTCTGCCATTTGAGTTAGTTATTCGTGAATCATCTTCTAAAAAACGGACCTAATCGGTTCTTTTTTTAAAAAAGTTTGGAAAACGTTTGGATAAAACACGGAAATTTTCCACATTTATTTGCTCAATAGAGAGGAGAAATTTAAATGAAGACAATGACAGCGCTCCTTATCGGAGCTGGAGACAGAGGTGCGAGAGCATATGCACCATATGCCCTCAATTATCCGCATGAATTAAATATTGTTGCTGTTGCAGAACCTAAGAAAGAAAGGAGAGGGAGAATCCAGCAAGAACATCAAATTCCAAATGAAAATTGCTATGAATCATGGGAAGAGATCTCACAGCTGGACAAACGAATTGCCGATATTGCCATTATCTGCACCCTGGATAGAAACCACTTCAAAGTTACCATGAGAGCTTTAGAGCAAGGGTATCATGTCCTCTTGGAAAAACCAATGTCACCAGACCCGGTGGAATGTATATTAATGGAACAGCAAGCTAAAAAATATGACCGGCAGCTGACTATCTGCCATGTGCTCAGGTATACCGACTTTTGGAAAGCTATTAAAAAGGTAATTTCCAGAGGGGAGATCGGTGAAGTTGCATCTCTTCAATTAAATGAAAATGTTGAAGTTATGCATATGTCACACAGCTTTGTAAGAGGCAATTGGAATAACAAAGAAAAATCAAGTCCGATGATCCTCCAGAAGTCCTGTCACGACATGGATATCATTTCATATGTAATGGGAAAACCGTGTAAACGACTTAGTTCGTATGGATCCTTGATGCATTTTAAAGCGGAAAATGCCCCGGAAGGAGCCCCATTGCGATGCTTGGATGGATGTCCTGCCGAGCCGGAGTGTCCATTCCATGCAGGAAGGTATTACCTTGGTGAAGGAAGAGGATGGGCAAAAAAATTCACAGAAGACTATACAAATGAAGGCATAATTGAAGCATTGAGTAAAACCCCTTATGGAAAATGTGTATATCGTTCAGATAATAATGTAGTTGACCACCAGGTTGTTAATATGGAATTTGAGGGAGGAGCAACTGCAACCTTCAATATGTGCGGTTTTACAAGAGAACAAACTCGAATCGTTCAAATAATGGGAACCAAAGGTGAAATCCGCGGGAACATGGAAGAAAATAAAATCTCAATTTTTAATTTCCTAACCAGGCAGGAAACTGTGATTCATTTTGACCAGCCGGCAGGCGGGCATGGCGGTGGAGACCGCGGAATTATGAGACTTTTCCTGGAAGAGATCCGGAACGGTAATAAAGAGGACAGTGTTTCTTCTGTTTCCGCATCTGTAAGAAGTCATCTAATGGCATTCGCGGCGGAAGAGTCACGGTTAAACCAGGGGCAATCTATCAATATAGATGAATATTATCTTGGTTTAATTGGGAATATTCAAGTTTAAAAGTTTGTGAACACAGCTCTTTAAGCAGTGTTGCAATATATTTGACCAGTTAAGATTAGTCTTAATGCAGAAAAATGGGTCTATGGAAAACGTTATCCAAGGAGGTGGTAAACGTTATAGAAATCATATCGTCCACAACATTTTGATTCATCTAGAGATATACCCCTTATGTTTTGAGTTAGGCAAACTAAAAACTTTAGGAAAGAAGGGAAATGGGATGAAGAAATGGATCATCATGCTAGTAACCGTTGTATTAGGTTTGATTGGCTTATCAGGCTGCAGTGATAGTGATGCAGCATCCGGCGGAGAAAAAGATGGCAAGGCTGAGATTACGTATGGTTTCTGGGATAAAAAGCAGGTTCCTGCGATTGAGGAAATTATTAAGTTATTTAATGAAAAATATCCGGACATTAAAGTGAAAACAGAAATCACTCCTTATGGCCAATACTTTCAAAAGCTCGAAACAGCGGCAACGGGAGGTGCTTTGCCAGATGTTTTATGGATGAATGGTGCACATGTTGTTCAGTATGCAGAAGGGAAGGTCATTCTTCCATTGAGTGAAATGGCGGAAAAGGACGACTATAGCTTAGATAATTATCCGGAATCATTAATTGATCTGTACACGGTAGATGGAGAGGTTTATGGGATCCCAAAAGATTACGATACAACTGGACTGTGGTATAACAAGAAAATCTTCGATGAAGCTGGAGTATCCTACCCGGATGAAACATGGGATTGGAAGAAATTGAAGGAAGCTGCGAAACAGCTGACTGACAAAGAAAAAGGAATTTGGGGCTATGCGGCATTGATGGGGAATCAAGGCGGATATTATGATTTCATTTGGCAGAATGGCGGCTATATCATTTCTGAGGATAATAAGTCTGTAGGGTTCGACCAGCCTGAAGCAATCGAGGCATTAGAATACAATGTCAGTTTTATTAAAGAAGGACTCTCTCCTACTCAAGCCCAGATGACCGAAACGGCTGCTTCTGAATTATTCTCATCTGGAAAGATAGCGATGATGTTTGATGGTCCTTGGATGGTTCCTGAATATAAGAAAAATCCCGATTTGGATGTAGCGGTGGTTCCACAAGGGAAAAAACGTGCCGTTTCTATTCACGGGCTTTCCAATGTAATATCTTCGAATACAAAACATAAAGAAGAAGCTTGGAAGTTTGTTCAATTTCTTGGTTCCAAAGAAGCAGCAGAAGTCTTTGCCAAAACGGGAACCGTTATTCCGGCATTTAATGGTACACAGGATGCATGGAAAGAATCAGTCCCTAATTTAAACCTCCAGGCATTTATTGATGGAGCAGAATATTCAGTGCCTCTGCCAAGTGTGGAAAACACGGGGGAAATCTGGCAGTACGAAACAGATGTACTTAAAAAGGCGTGGAGTGAGGAAATAAGTATTGAAGAAGCAGCAGAAGAGCTGACAAAAAAAGCAAATGAGGCATTATCCAAGTAATTACTATTGAAGAGAAGGATTTTGCTATTCTTCTCTTCCATCTATATAAGGAGGGATGACTTTGAAGGAAGTGCCTCTTCAGACAGAAGTAAAATCAGCCAATAGGATAAAGGTTTCGAGCCTCGCCAAAACAAGGAAGCGTTCAGACTATTTTTGGGCTTATCTTATGATTGCACCTACAATGCTGGGACTGTTTATTTTTTATCTCTGGCCCATTGTTCAGAATTTTTACTTTAGCTTCACCGAATGGGGGGCATTTGGACAGTATGAGTGGACAGGGTTAGACAATTATAAGAGATTGCTTGAGGATGCAACACTTCTGCAAGCATTTAAAAACACAAGCATCTATATCATTTTTACCGTGCCAATTGGAATTTTCCTGTCCATTATTGTGGCTGTTCTTTTAAATCAGAATATCAAAGGTAAATCTATTTACCGTACTTTATACTTTTTACCAGTCATCACTATGCCAGCTGCCATTGCGATGGTCTGGAAATGGCTGTATAACGCAGACTACGGTATGTTTAATTATTTATTATCCTTGGTCGGAATTGAAGGGCCACAGTGGGTAAGTGATCCCAATATAGCTTTATATTCGATTATCGCGGTAGCGATTTGGAGCGGTATTGGCTACAATATGGTCATTTTTCTTTCAGGGCTGCAAGGTATTCCAAAGATGTATTATGAGGCAGCAGAAATTGATGGGGCAGGTCCTGTCACTGTATTTTTTAAAATTACACTGCCTCTGCTTTCACCGGTTATTTTCTTTGTGTCCATTATGTCACTGATTGGTGCTTTTCAAGTATTCGATTTGATTTTCATGATGATTGGGAAAAGCAGCACTGCGCTTGAAAGTACACAGTCTATAGTCTATTTGTTTTATCAGCATGCATTTGTATTAAACGATAAAGGATATGCTGCGGCTATTGCGGTTCTCTTATTAGCGGTCATTTTAATTATTACAGCCATCCAGATGGTTCTTCAGAAAAAGTGGGTTCATTATGATTAAAGGGAGTGGTGTCGATGGACAGGTCACTTAAGCTTTTTAAAAGTAAAACATTCCTTTTTCATTTCATCCTGATTATTGGGGCTGCAGCAATGGTTCTGCCTTTTTTATGGATGATCCTTACCTCGTTAAAGACGTATGCTGAGTCGATTCAAGTACCCCCGGTTTTGATTCCCGAAGATTTTCAATGGGGAAATTATAAAGAGGTATTTGGTCTCCTGCCCTTTTTCAAATTTATGTACAATACGGTAATTATTACAGTTCTTCGAACAGCCGGCCAATTGTTCTTATGTTCATTAGCTGCATATGCATTTGCCAGAATTGAATTTCCGGGCAGGAACATTCTATTTTTGTTAGCGCTTACTGTGTTAATGGTGCCTGGGCAAGTTTTCCTATTGCCGCAATATATGATTATGGTGAAATTAGGCTGGCTCAATTCTCTTCAAGCAGTCATTGTACCGGGATTATTCAGCGCGTTTGGCACTTTTCTATTGCGGCAGTTTTTTATGGGACTGCCTAAAGAATTGGAGGAGGCAGCCCGACTTGATGGCTGCAACCATTTCCAAATTTATTGGAGGGTGATGCTTCCGCTTGCAAAGCCGGGTTTAATCGCTCTTGGGATCTTTACAACACTCTGGAGCTGGAATGAATTGATGTGGCCGATGATTGTCAATAGTTCTCCTGAGTCTATGACTCTATCAGTGGGACTATCCTCACTTCAGGGGCAATTTTTGACCAATTACCCAATTCTAATGGCTGGATCTTTCTTAGCCATCCTGCCAATGCTGATCTTGTTTATCTTCCTGCAGAAGCAGTTTATTGAAGGGATTGCTGTTACTGGAGGAAAGTAAAAAGAAAATATTTTTTCGGATTCAAAACTCCTCTGTTGTTTGTCAATAAGTTTTATTTGAATCAACCTTAACCCAACAACCGATCATTGAGGAGTGTTTATTGGGGGTGGGCATTGGATTATGATACAAATAGCTAATTTCAGTCTTTTGTCGAAAATGCCCATTAATTGATAACATATGTAATGGGTTGTTGGGTTGACAGGGTAACTTTAAATGGTATAATTTAATTAAATTTTCAAATAATTATTGTTGCTAAAGAACAAACTGGAGGAAATGGATTCAATGAAACAATTGCAGCACGATAGTATTATCCCGCTTTACCATCAGCTTAAAGAGATATTAAAGGATTCGGTTGACAATGGTAATTGGAATACTGGAGACAAAGTTCCTTCTGAAAATCAATTAATGGAAGAGTATGGGGTAAGCAGGAATACAGTAAAAAAAGCGATCGAAGAGCTTGTTCAGGATGGGGTTTTGTATAGAATCCAAGGCAAAGGCACTTTTGTTTCAAAGCCGAAGTTTCAGCAGCCATTAATGGGTTTTTATAGTTTTAGCAAAGTCCTTAAAGAGCATGGAATGAATCCTAAAGACATTATTATAGATATTCGGGAAGTTAAGCCTGGTGCCAAAATTAAAGAAGGGCTGCAAATGAAAAATGACAGCAATGTTATTGAATTAAAACGCTTGAGATGTGCGAATGACGAACCCTTTATTCTGGAATCATCGTTTTTTACAAAAGAGACGGTACCTGATATGACCAAGTTAAATGAAATTGGTTCGATATCACTATATGATTTGCTCGATCAGCAATTTAATGTTGTCGTTACGCGAGCAAAAGAAGCTTTTGAACCAGTTCTAATCCGGGCAGATGAGAGCAAGTTTCTTCAGACCAAGGAAGGTCTTCCTGCATTACTATTAGAAAGGACAGCATTTGATAAAGAAGGAAAGCCTGTAGAGTTTTGCCGATCTATTGTCCGCGGTGACCGATGCCGTTTCTATACTGAACTGACTTAAAAGGTTTTTAAAGACTCATAGTGTCAAGGCTATGAGTTAAATTTTCCGCTAACTTGTACCAACAACCCATCTTCCCGTAGATGGGTTGTAAGACGATTATTAAAAACATCCAGATAGGAGTAGAAATATGACAGTATTAGTAGCTGACATCGGCGGTACAAAAATCGCAGCTGCCTTTGTTTCTGATAAGGAAAAGACATTAAAACAACGAGTACAGGCTGCTAGTGTATCACTTGATGCAAATGGGTTATTTGATTGTATACTTGCCCTGTTTTTCCGAATAATGGAAGCTGAAAAACTAAAACCTGAAGAAATCAGCTTTATTGGATTGGGGATTCCAGGAAAAGTGGATTCAGTTTATGGGCTTGCTGTTTATCAAAATAATCTTCCATGGAGGAATTTTCCTCTTAGAGAAAAGCTCAAGATATTTTTTCCTAATGCAGAAATAGTGATGGATAACGATGTTTATATGGCAGCTTATGGTGAGTGGACTGAATGGAAAATGGCAAAGGAGACTTTTGCCTATGTAACGATTAGTACGGGTATTTCCTCATGTCTGCTATCTGAAGGTAAATTTCTGCGTGGAGCAGGAATTGCTGGAGAGATCGGACTCACTCTATTGGAGAATGGTGATGAACTCATAAGCTTAGAGAATCTTGCTTCAGGAACTGCCATTGGAGTAAAAGCGAAGAAAATGTTTAACCCGAGATTTACCGTTGCTGACGCTATGGACCTATATCATCGTGAAGACCTTCAGGCGTCTGAGATTATTTATAGTGCTGCAAGGTGTATTGCTAGGGGATTACATCAGCTCTTTACCATAGTCGATCCACATTTAGTCGTAGTTGGTGGAGGGGTTATTATTAACCAGCCTGAATTCTTTGGCCTTATAAAACAGGAACTTAAAAATCTAGTGCAAAACCCGCTTCAGGAGGGGATTGAAAAAAGGGTGCATTTAAGCAAGTTAAAAGCGGATGCCGGATTATTTGGCTGTCTGTATCGAACTTCGGTAAAAAGGATGGGAGACAGTCCTTTATAAGAAAGTTAATAGATAACAAGAATGGAGTGAATTCCTATGGGATCAGTAAAGAATTTACACATAGAAGAACTAAAAGGCGCGCAGCACACTGTACAAGAAATTCTTCAACAGCCGGAACTCTGGCTTCAGACAGTTAGTATTATCGAAAATCAAAAAGCAGTCATTAAGGATTTTATCAGTCAAAAGCTAATTGCCAAACAGGCACGGATTATTTTTACTGGAGCAGGTACATCAGCATATGTTGGGGATACTTTAACACCTCATTTAAGAAAAGAACTCTCTTATCAAATTGACTCAATTTCGACCACGGATATTGTTACAAACCCTCTGAATTATTTGAAGCCAGAAGTTCCCACTGTTTTAGTCTCTTTTGCCAGAAGTGGAAACAGCCCTGAATCAATTGCTACTTACAGCTTGGCTAAAAAGCTGATCAACAATGTTAGCCAAATAATCATCACATGCAATCCAGATGGGCAGCTTGCAAAGGAAGCTGGAAATGACGAAAATTCTTTGCTCCTTTTAATGCCGGAAAAGGCAAATGACAAGGGGTTTGCGATGACAAGCTCTTTTAGCTGTATGTACCTTTCTGCTCTCCTTATTTTCCAGTTAGATCGATTCGAATTGTTAAAGAAAAAAGCAGAAGCTGTTTCCAAAAACGCTGAGAGCATTTTAACCACGAAATATGAAACCTTAAAAAGTATTGTCAGCCTCAATAAGAAAAGAGTTGTGTATCTTGGTTCGTCAACTCTAAAAGGCTTGTCGCAGGAGGCGAGCTTAAAGCATCTGGAGCTTACTTCCGGGAAGATACCAACATTTCACGAATCGGTACTTGGGTTTAGACATGGCCCGAAGTCACTGGTGGATGACGAAACCCTGATTTTCGTTTTTATTTCCAATGATCCTTATACAAGAAAATACGAGATTGATTTATTGCAAGAGTTAAAGAATGATGGCGGCAGTAAAACAGTGGTAGCAATTGCAAATACCAGTGATGAAGATATTAATGAATTATGTGACTGCGCTTTTATTCTTCCGGAGCAGGAGAATATTCACCTGGAAGACCACTTGATTGCGTTGAATTACTTAATCATCGCACAGTTATTTGCGTTGTTTAACTCCATCCGCCTGGGGGTGACACCTGATAATCCTAGCCCAACCGGAATGGTTAATAGGGTTGTTAAAGGAGTTAACATATATAACTTTTAAAAAAGAGGGGGAATACAAAGTGCCAAACATCTTATTGACTCGAATTGATAACCGGCTTGTCCATGGTCAGGTAGGTGTTACCTGGGTTAATCACCTTGGGGCTAACCTCATTGTTGTAGCTGATGATGAGGTAGCTGAAGATGAAATACAGCAAGACTTGATGGAAATGGTAGTCCCTGATGCAATCGGTGTCCGCTTTTTCTCGATTCAGACAACTGCAGACATTATTCATGATGCATCTGAAGACCAATATATTTTCTTAGTAGTTAAAACTCCTCAGGATGTCCTGAGGCTTGTCGAAGGAGGTGTTCCGATCGAAAAAGTGAATATTGGAAATATGCACTATTCTGAAGGGAAGACACAAATTTACTCCACCGTTTCTGTTGATGAAGCTGACAAAGAAGCATTCCGCAAACTAAAAGAACATGGTGTGAAACTCGAAGTGCGCCGTGTTCCTGATGAAAGGCCAGATGACATTTATAAATTCCTTTAAGGGAAAGGATGGTGTGAAGGATGGATCAGGAAATATTGCTTCAGGCATTGTTGATTGCCATATGGGCTGGCATTGCCGGCATCGACTTGTTTAATGGTTTGTTACACATTCACCGCCCTATTGTAACTGGAGTCATCGTTGGGTTAATTCTAGGCGATTTGCCTACTGGTGTGATGACCGGGGCTGCAATTGAATTAGTATGGGCTGGAATGGTACCGCTTGCAGGAGCTCAACCTCCAAATGTAGTTATTGGCGGAATAATTGGTACAGCATTTGCAATTTTGACTGGGCAAGATCCTCAAGTTGCAATCGGAGTTGCTGTTCCATTTGCCGTTGCAGTCCAGGCGTGCATCACATTAATGTTTACAGCCTTTTCACCTGTCATGCATAAAGCAGATAAATATGCAGAAGAAGCAAATACAAAAGGCATCGATAGGATTAATTACCTGGGAATAGCAACTTTATTCGTTTTCTATTTTGTGGTTGCATTCCTTCCAATCTACTTTGGAGCTGAGGCAGCCAAGAATGTAGTCGAATCACTTCCAGCTTGGCTCATTGCAGGTCTTGGTACGGCTGGCGGGATGATGGCAGCCATTGGTTTTGCCATGCTTTTAAAAATTATGCTGAAGAAACAGTATATTGCCTATCTTATCGTCGGATTCATTCTTGTTACCTATTTGCAAATGCCTATTATTGCTGTCGCGCTAATCGGTCTGGCAATTGCTATGTATGACTTTTATAAAACATCTGGCGGCCAGGGGGCTGCTATGAGGGGAGCGAGAGGCCGTGGCATCTGAAAATGCAGCCATTGAACCGAAAATATCTGCTCAGGTAAACAATCCTGAAATTTATGAAGATCCTTCAACCGAACAGGTGATTACAAAGAGAGATCTAAACAAACTGGTATGGCGCTCATTATTACTTCAGGCATCTTTCAACTATGAAAGAATGCAGGCTGCAGGCTGGCTATACTCTATCCTTCCAGGACTAAAGAAGATTCACAAAAATAAGCAGGACCTAAGTGAGTCTATGAAAAGCCATATGGAATTCTTTAATACCCATCCCTTTCTAGTTAACATCATTATGGGGATTGTTCTCGCAATGGAAGAAAAGAAGCAGAATCGGAACACCATCCGGGCTATACGTGTTGCCATGATGGGTCCGCTGGGCGGCATCGGGGATGCACTGTTTTGGCTTACGCTTCTGCCCATTTGTGTTGGTATAGGTGCTTCACTGGGGGCAGATGGAAATCCGGTAGGAGCACTTGTGTTCCTTGTTATCTTCAATGTCGTCCATTTTGGTCTCCGCTTTGGTTTAATGCGATATGGCTATTATGCCGGGACAAATGCTATCAGCTCATTAAAAGAAAACACGAAGAAAGTTTCTCATGCTGCCTCAATAGTGGGATTGACAGTGGTTGGGGGGCTGATTGCCTCTTTTGTGCAGATAAAAGCAAATCTTGTCATTCATGCAGGAAAAGCTGAAATTGCCCTGCAGGAAGACTTACTTGATAAAATCATGCCAAACATACTCCCGTTAGGCTATACCTTATTAATGTATTACTTACTGAAAAGAGGCTTGTCCCCGGTCATTTTAATACTGATTACAGTCGTAATTGGCATAATTGGCAAGATACCATTCCCATTTGGCACTATTCTTTAAACAGGAGTGAGGAGGAAAAAAATGAATGGAATAATTGTTTCGGGCCATGGCTCCTTTGCTTCGGGTCTTCACTCTTCAGTTAAATTGATTGCAGGGGACCAGCCCAATATAGAGTATGTTGATTTCTTGGAATCAGATTCTACATCAGATCTGGAAATCAAGCTTAAAGCAGCTTTATCAAACTTAGAGGGCTGCAATGGAGTACTTGTTCTGTGCGATCTTGTGGGAGGCTCTCCCTTTAAATCCGCTGTTTCTCTAACAAATAAGCAACAGGATGCTGCTGTTATTGGCGGTGCAAATCTTGCAATGATCATTGAAACTGCAATCATGAAAAATAATTTATCCTTTGACGAACTAAAAGAAATGGCCATTACTTCTGGAAGAGAAGCGATAAAATGTTTCCAGAAATCTGATCGCCTCAAGAGAGATGGAGCAGGTATTTAATGGAGGCTATTTATGCAAGTACAATCTATTGCCCTAACAAACGGATACATTCAGGATTTGTGGTTTATGAGAATGGATTAATAATGGATATTACGGAAGTGAAACCAGACTGCCAAATACATGATTTCTCGGGATTTTCCGTTATCCCAGGCCTTATTGATATTCATATCCATGGCATTTCAGGGAATGACACGATGGATGCAGCGCCGGAAGCTTTGCAGGCGATTTCTATATCACTTGCAAGGCATGGGGTGACTTCCTTTTTGCCTACTACTCTTACCCACGATTTTGAGAAAATAAAGGCTGCCGTTAGCGAGATTGGCAGACAAATAGGAAAGACAGCCGGAGCCGAAATCCTCGGTTCGTATGTTGAAGGACCTTACTTAACCGCTGAGCACAGAGGCGCGCATCCTGTGAATTACATGCGAGAAATATCCATGACAGATATTGATGAGTTAATTAAAGCATCCCAAAATACGATTAAAATTCTAGCGTTGGCACCGGAAAAGAAGATGGCTTTAGAGGTTATTCCCTATCTGAAAAATTTGGGAATTCTTGTCTCACTGGGACATACCAATGCAGACTATGAAACTGCCAATCTTGCAATAGAAAGTGGGGCTAGTATATCGGTTCATACCTTTAACGGAATGCGTGGATTCACCCATCGTGATCCGGGATGTCTTGGAGCCTTCCTGACAAATGACCATATTTTTTGCGAGTTGATAGCTGAT
The DNA here is from genome assembly GCF_051353635.1 of Cytobacillus sp. BC1816. Lineage (NCBI taxonomy): Bacteria > Bacillati > Bacillota > Bacilli > Caryophanales > Bacillaceae > Cytobacillus > Cytobacillus sp. BC1816. Next base: position 2,097,066 of record NZ_CP195611.1, read on the forward strand.
CTGGAACACGTGCATCCAGCAGGTATTCAACTGCTTCACAATGCAAAAGGTGCAGACCGGATTCTATTAATTAGCGACAGTATGGTCGCAGGGGATTTGCCGGATGGGAAGTATAAGCTTGGAAGTATAACTGTCAGAGTAAAAGACGGAATAGCCAGAACAATGGAAACTGGATCCCTGGCAGGCAGTACTGCAAATTTAATGAGCTGCTTAAGAAACACAAAGGAGGTTCTAGGAATGCCGCTTGAATCCATTTTGCCGATGGCTACTTTAAATCAAGCTAAATTGCTGGGTGTTGATCATGAGATCGGCACCATTGAAATTGGAAAAAAGTTAAATGCAGCTGTGATAGACGATGCATTCAATGTAATAGCCACCTTTGTTAATGGAAAAGTTGCTTTTATGGAGGAGAAAATAAATTGAGTAAAAAAAACATTGTAAACACCATTGATATGTTCCGAAAAGCGCAGCAAGAAGAATATGCGATTCCTGCCTTCAATATCCACAACCTTGAAACATTCCAAGTGGTGGTGGATACTGCAGCGGAATTGAACTCACCTGTCATACTGGCTTCCACACCAGGTACCATTTCTTATTCCGGCGGTGACTATTTGGTGTCAATTGGAAATGCTGCAGCAAAAAGATATGAGATTCCGATTGCACTCCACCTTGACCATTTTGAGAGTTTTGAAGAAATCAAGAAATATATTGAATTTGGTTTTAAGTCTGTGATGATCGATGCCTCCCATCATCCCTTCGAAGAAAATGTCAAGATTGTAAAGGAAGTTGTCGATTATGCCCATGAATATGGGGTCTCTGTTGAGGCTGAATTAGGCCGCCTAGGGGGAGTAGAAGACGACCTCGTTGTGGATGAAAAGGACGCTAAGTTTACCAATCCGGAGCAGGCTGGAAAATTTGTGGAGTTAACCGGAATTGACTCTTTGGCAGTTGCTATTGGAACTGCACATGGATTATACAAGGGTGAGCCTAAAATTGATTTTGATAGGCTGGATGAGATCCGCTCCATGGTTTCTATTCCTCTCGTCCTTCATGGGGCTTCCGATATTCCGGATACAATGGTGAAGCGAACAATAGAACTTGGTATTTGCAAGGTAAATATTGCAACAGACCTAAAAATCCCATTTTCTAATGCGGTCAAACAATACTTTACCGAGAATCCAGATGCAAATGATCCCCGAAAATATATGACTCCAGGCAAAGAAGCCATGAAGAAGGTAGTCGAGGAAAAAATACTTATGTGTGGCAGCAATGGAAAAGCCTAGCATTTTAACCGTTACCCTTAACCCCGCTTTAGATACTTTCTACCGCCTAAAGTACCTAAAGACCGGAGGAAGCACACGTACGAAAAGTCCCCTTAAAACTGCAGGAGGAAAAGGACTGAACGTTACAAGGGTGTTGAGCATTCTTGGAGAACGTGTGACGGCAACCGGTTTTTTAGGCGGAAGTAACGGAAACTTTATTCGGAATGAATTGGCAAAGCTGGGTGTGCGTGATGAATTTGTTCAGATTGCTGGTGAAACAAGGCAATGTCTGGCCATAATTGACAGCAGAAACAACCAGACAGAAATTCTTGAGGAAGGGCCTTTTATTTCCGGTTTGGAGCAGGAAGAATTAAGGCAGCGCCTGCGCATCCTAATACCTGAAGCTCAAATCCTTATAGTAAGTGGTTCACTGCCCCTTGGAGTATCGTACAGCCTCTATCAATGGATGATAAAAGAAGCTAAAAATCATGGAGTTAAAGTTCTTCTGGATACCAGCGGGGAGGCACTAGCCGAATCTCTGCCCTATGGACCTTATTTAATCAAACCTAATCGTGAGGAACTTGAAGGGCTTCTTGGCCATCCCTGCCGGGAAGAAGCAGAAATCTGGAAATCGATGAAGAAGCTAGCTGAGAATGGTATAGAGGTTGTGATTGTTTCAGACGGTGAAAGGGGATCATTCGTTCATTATAAAGGCGAACGGATGAAAGCTGCAACTGCAGAAATTCGGACAGTTAGCGCTGTGGGGTCCGGAGATTCATTTATTGCAGGTTTTGCCGCTGGACTTTCAAAAGGATATACAGTGAAGGATACCCTGATCCTGGCTTCTGCTTGCGGCTCAGCAAACGCAATGGAAGAGAGGACTGGATATATAAATCTCCAAAATTTGAATACGTTGATTGAACAAATTTCAATAAACTCAACTTGGTCAGGCAGTTTATAAAATTTTTCAAAAGATCGCGGAGGTGCCGGATATTGTTAAGAAAGCGAAATAAACTGAAAAGATTTGCCTCAATATTTCTTTCATTCCTACTGGTCATATCGCTTATTCCAGTCAGTGCAGCTAATGCTGAAGAAAATTCAGATACTTCTTCCATCGGCAAAGTTAGCGGGATACAAAAAGAAGGCAGTGATATTTATCTTGATTTCTCTTCTGGACAAGGAATTAAATTAAGCTTTCTAAAAGACAATGTTTTCAGGCTTCACCTGGATCCGAGCAGTGAATATCCTGAATACCCAACACCTAACAAGCCTGACCATGTGACTAAAATCGTGGATAAAGATAAAAACGACTACCAAAAAGAATATGGAACTGTAAACGTAAAGGTAAAAGAAGATTCCGATTTTTATAGGATATATACAAAGATATTGGAACTAAAAATCTCCAAAACGGACTCCAAAATGAACCTGATTAATAAACATAATAACAAGGTTATCTGGAGTGAGAAGGAGCCGCTTTCTCTTGAAGCGAATAGAGCAGTTCAGACACTTAATACAAAAGATGATGAATACTTTTACGGTGGAGGACAGCAAAACGGCTACTACTCTCACAAAAATAATAAAATTAATATCTCCATCGGAGGTGGATGGGATGCAGGTGCAGCATCAAGCCCTGTTCCGTTCTACTTGAGCACTGAAGGATATGGAGTGATGAGAAATACGTTTAAGCCAGGTGTCTATGACTTTTCTAAAAATGCAACTTTTTCACATGAGGAAAATAGATTTGACGCCTATTATTTTGTTGAAGACTCCATTCCGGAAATTATTAACGAATATACCGAGCTGACTGGAGAAGCAGCATTAATGCCGGAATATGCGTTTTATTTAGGGCACGCAGATTGCTTTAATGGCACTCACAACGGCCATAAAGACCAGAGAACCCTCCTTGGCAAAGGCTTAGATACATTAAATCAATATGTGGCGAAGGATATGCCTCTCGGCTGGTTTTTGCCGAATGACGGTTATGGCTGCGGCTATGGTGGATTAGAGAATTTAGAGAAATTTGCGGATGAAGCAAATGAGAAAGAGGTTGAAGTTGGCCTCTGGACACAAAGCAATTTATACCCAGACCCAAGCCTGCCTGAGGATAGCCCATTGCGCAGGGATCTTGATGGTGAAGTGAAGGCTGGAGTAAGAGCTGTTAAAACGGATGTTGCATGGGTAGGACAGGGCTATTCCATGGCACTTAACGCAACACGCCAGGCTGCTGAAGGAATTGAAAAGCAGGAAAACTCAGGCGGAGCGCGCCCGTTTGTGATTAGTCTCGATGGATGGGCAGGCACCCAGCGTTATGCTACCCTTTGGTCTGGTGACCAGTATGGAGGGGAGTGGGAATACATTCGCATGCATATCCCAACATACATTGGAGCGGGATTATCCGGCAATCCGAATGTTGGATCGGATATGGATGGTATTTTCGGAGGAGATCCGGTCATCCAGACAAGAGACTTTCAATGGAAGGCTTTCTCGCCAATTCAAATTGATATGGATGGATGGGCGTCATCCGGAAACGATTACAGCAAATCCAAAAATCCGTGGAATTATGGAGAACCTTATACTTCCATAAACCGCATGTATCTGAAGCTAAAAGCCCAAATGATGCCTTACATTTATACAATTGCAGAAGAATCCACTTCCACTTCTATGCCTTCTGTCCGGGGAATGATGCTGGAGTATCCGGAAGATCCATTTACGTATAGCACTGATACACAGTATCAATATATGTGGGGGCCTAATTTGCTGATAGCGCCTGTCTACAATGAAAAGGATCATGCGGCTGGCGTAAGAAACGGGATCTACTTACCGGATTCTGAACAGGTTTGGATTGATTATTTTACGGGTGAGCAGTATCAGGGCGGAGCAGTTTTAAATAACTTTGACGCCCCATTGTGGAAGACACCGGTCTTCGTGAAAAATGGAGCAATCATCCCATTGGCTCCTGAAAACAACTCGATTAATGAGCTGGATGGATCTGAGAATCGAATTTTTGATATATATCCAGCAGGGAAATCTGAATTTACTCTTTATGAGGATGATGGTAAAACAACTGACTACAAATCTGGGAAGAATTCAAAAACCAAGATTTCATCTGTCGCAGCAAATGATAAAGTGAAAATTACCGTTCACAAAGCTAAAGGAAAAGGCTACAAAGGAATGGTCAAGGAAAGAGGAACCGAGGTCCTCGTTAATACTCGAAAGCAGCCTGAATCTGTAACTGTAAAGGTTGGCGGCAAAAATATTAAATTGCGAAAAGCTTTAACAGAGGAAGAATACAGGCGCTCGGAAAATGTTTATTTCTACAATGAAAGTCCGGATCTTAATAAATATTCAACGGAAAACTCTGAGTTCGCCAAAACAAAGGTAACTACTGCACCAAAGTTATTTGTAAAGATTGCGAAAACAGATATAACCAAGAATAAAGTGATGCTTACGGTAAATGGATTTAACAACACGCAAGAGAAAGAAGTAAAAGATATAGAAGTACCTGATGTGCCTTCTGGACTCAGAGCCGCAGATGAAAATATTACAGATAAAAGCATAAAACTTAACTGGACTAAAGTTGAAGGTGAGAATCTTTCCTATGACCTTAAAATAAATGGAATGATATACAAAAATGTTTATTTGGAAAAAGAAAATGAGAACCCGTTTTTCGAGCACGATGATCTAAATTTTGACACAGAATACAGGTATAGTATACGGGCAGTAAATACAAAGGGTGCATCAGACTGGAGTGATGAAATAACTGTAAAAACTAAGCTTGATCGATTCAGGAACGTTCCGAAGAATATGACAGCCAGTGCCTCGAGCAATCAGCCTGGGAGCGAGGCATCAAGAGCAGTAGACGGAGATGAGAAAACACAATGGCATACAGCTTGGGGGTCAGGAAACGTTCTTCCTCATACGTTTGAGATTGATATGAAGCTTGCCTATCAATTAGATAAGCTGGAGTATGTACCTAGACCGGATGCAGGGAACGGAACAATTCTTAAGTATGACCTGGATGTCAGCCTTGATGGTAAGACATACAAAAATGTTATTAGCGATGGGACTTTTATTAGGAGCAATGAGACAAAAACGATTCAATTCAACGAAGAGGTAACTGCACGGTATATCAAATTAACGATTAAGGATGCTGCGGGGAAATTCGGATCTGCACAGGAATTCAGGCCTTACAAAAAGGATAAAACTGAAGGAATTGTAGTCGGTGAAAACATACCTAATGGTGCCATCGACGAAGAGGATCTGCTTTTCTTTGCCAGTTATATGGGTGTGGACACCACAGATACTTCTTGGGATCAGGTGTCCAAAGTTGATATTAACTATAATGGCGTGATTGATTCATATGATTTAATGTATGTAGCAGGACAGCTTGGTGAGACAGAGCTCCAGCCGACTAAGCGTCCTGCAGCAGGACTGCTGAGCATTCGGCCTGATAAGCAGCAATTAAAAGCAGGGGAAGAGTTTACAGTAGAGATAATAGGTGCAGGGATGAAGGATATTAATGCTTTCAATCTTGAACTTGAAATTGATCCAAATAAGTATGAAGTTGTAAAAGAGTGTTTAGAAGGATCTGATTGTGGCGGGAGAATTGCCAACTCCTCTAACTCTACCGAAAATATGCTGAATTATTCAATTCTTGCTGGAATAGGCAATGATAAGCAACGAATTATGGCTGCTTTTTCAAACAAAGGCTCTCTTGAAACGTTAGAAGGCACATCAACTCTGGCAGCCATTAAGCTAAAAGCGAAGAAAGATTTAGAGTTTGATATACCGATTACGAGATCATTGCTTGTGAATACAAGCTTTGATACCATCGATGAAATTGGTCAGGTTTTAAAGCCTGGAGAAGAGCCTGGTGAAGTCGAACAGCCGGAAGAGCCGAAGGAACTGCTTTTGACCGCACGGGATATCGCCGTTTCTGGTGAAGCAGATAAAATGCAGGACGGGGCCGAAGCCTTCCTGCGGTTAATTGACGGTGAAATAAGTGAATCTTCCCTGGCGGAGCTAAAGTGGAGCATTACGGAAGCTGATGGTATTTCTCTTCCATTAGAGGTTGATTTCAGCTTTAAAAGTCCTGCAGAACTTACCAGATTTGAAGTATTTAACAGACCGCTTTATACCAATGGGAAAATCAAAGTTCTCCTTGCAAAAGCTTATGATGAAGAGGGGAATGAGTATGATTTGGGCAGAAAGGAAGTCGGGTCAAGCGATAAATCTGTAACCTACGATTTAGCTGAACATACTCAAATTCCATCAGGCAAAAAAATGGTTAAAGTCAAAGTTATATTTGAAGAATCTCATAGTGGACCTTTAATGCTATCTATTGCTGAACTGCAATTTTGGATGAAGAACAGCTCGTATTAAGTGGAATAGAATTTAGGTATATGAAAAGCCATGGATATTACAGCCATGGCTTTCTAATTTGCAGAGCTTGCCCTGTAAAAATAAGTTCACAACTGTAGATTTATAGATAATGTTTTCCTGGCAGGAACTGCGCTGAATCTAAAAAAAGGTAATGGTTTAATATTAAATGTTATGTCTTTTCATGGAAACTACACCAATGAATAGTCATATTTTTTAGCTGATCGTTATTTACGGTCAGCTTTTTTAAATATTTTTTTGTGTGTATATTGATAATTTTCTGTAAATTAACTATAATTTTAATAAGATTAGAACCGATGGTTCTAATATAGAGACAAAATGATTTCATATTGAATGAAAGGTGGATTTTACATGAGGGTTGCGACAGATATTGGGGGAACTTTTACGGACCTTGTCTACGCAGATAATAATGGTAACTTCGGTATGGCAAAAGCACATACAACCCCTTCTAAATTCGAAGAGGGGGTCATGAATGTACTTCAAAAAAGTATGATCAATCCTGAAAGCATTGAAATGTTTATACATGGGTCAACAGTCATCATAAATGCTTTGACAGAGCGGAAAGGTGTCAAGGTTGGCCTGATCTCTACCCAAGGAACTAGAGATGTTCTTGAAATCGCCAGAGGAAATAGACCGGATTTATATAACTTCCGGTATCAGAAGCCGGCACCGTTTGTGGAAAGGTATCTCCGGATGGAGGTTGAGGAGAGATTAAATTTTAGGGGAGAAATTATATACCCATTAAATGAAACACAAATTCCATCAATTATTGAGTATTTCAAAAAGGAGAAAGTGGAAGCTATTGCTGTTTGCTATTTGCACTCATACATCAATCCCGTACATGAGGAGAAGACAGTAGACTTAATTAAGCATTTATGGCCTGAAGTATCGGTTACGGCATCATACGAAATTACAAAAGAATGGCGTGAATATGAAAGAACAAACACAACAGTGTTGAACTCATATGTTAAACCGATAGCAGCCTCATATATTGATCAGCTTAATAAAAAAATGATGAATTATGGCGTAAACAGCAGGCCTTATATTATGCAATCAAACGGTGGGGTCACAACTTTTGAAAGAGCAAAGGAAACGCCAATAAATATGGTGGAATCCGGTCCTGTAGCAGGTATTTATGGGGCTGCGGTTCTTGGCGAAATATTGGGAGAGGAAAACATTATAGCCTTTGATATTGGAGGTACTACAGCTAAATGCTCTTTAATTACCAATGGAAATGTAAAAATTACAACTGATTATTATATTGAAAAAAACGAAAAAACAGCAGGATATCCTGTTAAGGTGCCTGTAGTTGATATTGTTGAAATTGGTAATGGCGGCGGTTCTATAGCTTGGATCGATTCTGCCGGTTCATTAAAAGTAGGTCCGAAATCTGCTGGTGCTTCTCCAGGGCCTGTGGCGTATGGAAAGGGAGGAGAGGATCCAACGACCACAGATGCCAATTTAATTACCGGGCGTCTCTCAAAAGATAACTTTGATTATGAAGTAGACGTTGAAAAAGTAAAGAAAGCAATTGAGAAAAAGGTTTCCTCACACTATGATCTTTCATACGTAGAAGGAGCTATGGGAATTATTGATATTGCAAATTCGAATATGCTTAATGCATTGAAATTAATTTCAATCCGAAAAGGACATGATCCGAAGGACTTTACCATGATTGCTTTTGGCGGTGGCGGTTCTATGCATGCTGCCGCTCTGGCAAAAGAGTTAGGTGTAAAGAAGGTCATTGTTCCCGTTGCTTCGTCTGTTTTTTCTGCCTGGGGAATGTTAATGACAGATTTGCGCCATGATTATATCCAAACGCATATCAAACAGTTAGATGGAATCAATTTAGAAGATATCAATCTGCGATGGGATAAAGTCACAAATCACGCTTATAGCCAATTTATAGAAGAAGGAATGAAAGAAGACCAGATCGTCTTTAGCCGTTTTGTGGACATGCGTTATTTAGGGCAGGAGCATACAGTAAAAGTGCCAGTCACCAACATGGATTGGACTGAAGAAAGCATAACTGAAATAATCGAACGTTTTCATGATCTTCATGAACAGAATTACACTTTTAAACTGCCTGAAACTCCTGCTGAAATAGTTAATTTACATCTCACGGGATTTGGAAAAGTGGATAAACCTGTTCTCCCAACATTAAAAATAGAAGGTAAAACGGTTAATTCGGCTTTAAAAGAAAATAGACCTGTTTTCTTTAGAGATTCAGGCTGGACATCGACAGCTGTATTTTATCGGAAGGATATGGAACCAGGGATGAGAATTGAAGGACCAGCAATCATCGAGGAACAGTCTGCAACAACGCTAATCTATTCTGGCCAGTCCATTGAAATGGACTCTTACGGAAACTTGATTATTGATACAGGGGTGAAATAAATGTTGTCATCAGAAAAAACCAAAGTGAACCCTTTTACACTAGAGGTTATAAAAGATTCACTTATGTCCATTGGGGATGAAATGTTTCTTGCTCTTGCGAGAACTTCAATGAGCCCCATTATTTATGAAGTACTAGATTACGCCTGTGGTCTTACAAATGCGAAAGGACAATTAATAAGCCAAGGAAACGGTGTTACTAGCTTTATCGGAATGTTAAGTCCAATGGTTCAGCATGTTATTCATAGATTCAATAATGGCAAGGATCTAAAAGAAGGGGATATCGTAATTATCAATGATCCATATGTTGGGGGAGGATCACATCTATCTGATGTAGGGCTGGTAATGCCTATATTTTATCAAGGTGAAATAGTAGGATTTGCCGCTAATAAGGGGCATTGGACAGAAGTTGGCGGAAAGGATGCCGGTTCATTTACCAGTGATTCAACAGAGATTTATCAAGAAGGTCTGCAGCTTCCGGGAATTAAACTTTTTGAAGAAGGTACAGTTAATCAAGCAGTAGTGGATATCATTTCATCAAACGTCCGGCTTCCAGAATTATCTCTGGGTGATATGTGGGCCCAAGTAGCTGCCTTGCGGACAGGAGCAAAACGTTTTGAGGAACTATGTAATAAACATAATAAACAATTGGTGATTTCAGCTATTGATGATCTATTAAAGCAAGGGGAGCTGCTGGCAAAAAAAGAATTGGAATCTCTTCCAAAGGGAGAATTTTTTGCTGAAGATTTTATTGAAGGAGATAGCTCAAAAGGCGGTCCATATCCCATAAATGTGAAAATAATGATTACTGAAAATGAGTTTATATGTGATTTTCGGGGAAGTCATCCTCAGGTAAATAATCCTGTCAATTGTTCATATTTTGGTTTACTTGCAAGTGTAAGAGTGATGTATTTGGCAATAATCAGACCCAAGCAAAATATTAATGAAGGTGTATTTAACCCATTAAGAATAATAACCGATCGAGGTTCTATTGTTTCAGCAGAACGTCCAGCGCCAGTATCTATGAATTTTGAAGGGCGTATTGGGGGTGCAGACCTGATTTGGAAGGCACTTGCGCCACATCTGCCAGATCGATTAACAGCGGGGCATTTATTATCCGTGTGCTCAGTGGTTTTATCAGGCAATCATCCGGAAACTAACACTCCATTTCTCATTGTTGAACCTTCGGTTGGGGGATGGGGAGCAGGAGCGGGACAAGATGGCCAGCGAGGGCAGTTTTGTATGGGAGATGGTGAAACCTATAATATCCCCATCGAGGTTGCTGAAAACAGATATGGTGTTCTTGTCAATGAATATAGCCTCCGCTGTGATGGAGCAGGAGCTGGAGAATATATTGGAGGATCAGGAGTTGTACGTTCTTACCAGTCATTAAGTGATAATCAAAAGCTTTCTGTAAGTTTTGGCCGGCATAAATTTGCTCCATGGGGAATGAATGATGGAGAGGAAGGCTCTTCAAACTATGTTGAAGTTATTACACAGGATAGTGAATCTGTAGGTCCTTTTGGAGTATCAGCAAGGTATCCGATTAATAAAGGAGATATTGTAAAACTGGTAACTGCGACAGGCGGAGGCTATGGGAATCCTTTAAAGCGTCCTGCAGAAAAAGTAGCCAGGGATGTAAAGAATGGCTATATTTCTATTCAGCAAGCCAAGGAGAAATTTGGTGTCTTAATCGATCCGGATACTTTTAATATCCAGGGTTTAACACTCGGTAGATTAAGTGCTAATCAATAACGAGCCCGGATCCGGTAAACCGGATCCTTCTAAAAAGATTTACTTATTTTTCTAAAAATTCCTTATTGTTAGAATCAAAATCCTTATTGTATAATAACTACGCAAAAGAAACACTGTTTCTGAAAAAGAGACAATAAGGAGAGAAATTATTTATGTCACTTAAAACGTTAGATAACTCATTAGAACTCTTACAATACTTTACCAGAGAAAACCCATCATGGGGAGTAAGAGAGCTTGCAAAAGAGGTAGGCATTAGCCATTCCATTGTTTACCGAATTTTATCATCCTTTGAAAAGTATGGGTTTTTAGTGCAAGACCCTATTTCTAAAAAGTATGAACTAGGATTTCGTTTTATAGAATTTGGTCAGATTGTGAAAGAAAATTTGCGTCTATCCGATTTTGTCTATCCAATTATGAAGAGACTTGCTGAAAAGGTAGAGGAATCTGTTTTCTTAACGTGGCTGGATAGAACGGATGGTGTAACTGTAGAGATAGCAGAAAGCTCTCACAAAATTAAATACGAGGTCTCAATGGGAACAAGAACCCCCTTGTATGTAGGGGCATCCTGTAAAGTTATCATGGCTTATCTTCCTAGAGAAAAGCAAAAAGAGATTATTAGTAACGGACTTACGGCTTTTACAAAGAACACCATTTTAGACGAGGAAAAGCTGTTCAATGATTTGGACGAAATAAAAGCTAAGGGTTGGGGATATTCTGTTGGAGAATTTTCTGAATCAGTTTTTGGTTTAGGGGTTCCTCTTTTCAACAGAGAAAATGATATTATTGCTTCTTTGACAATTTCTGGTCCAGAATATCGTCTTCCTGAAAAGGACCTCGAAAGTTCATTGGCCATTTTGCAAAGGGAAGCTGAAAAAATACAGCAATACTTGAAGCAATATAATAGTCATTATAAATAAAATCACCCAGAGTAGGCATCTTGCTAATAATAAATGAGGAGGATGTTTATGGATATTAATAAAACAGAAAATAGGGAGCATCCAACGATCTTTGATCCTATTATTTTATCAATGATACTGGCAACTGCAGTAATAGGTGCTATTATTGGAGTTCAGCTAATTACATCTCTAGGCATATCAGCCAATACTTCAATAATTGGTGCTATCTTTGCCATGCTGATAGCGAGAATTCCTATTAAAATGTTCTTAAAGTTTAAATCCGTACACAGGCAAAATTTAGTTCAAACTTCTATTTCAGCAGCCACATTTGGAGCAGCCAGCAGTTTAATTCTGCCAATTGGAATTCCATATGTTTTAGGAATGACAGATTTAATTATTCCCCTATTTATTGGTGTTACTTTAGCGATGTTTGTAGACGCTATTCTATTGTATAAATTTTTTGATACAAAAGTTTTCCCGGCAAAAGAAGCATGGCCGCCAGGTATTGCCACAGCTGAGTCCATCAAGGCTGGAGATGAAGGCGGAAAGCGGGCTAAGCTATTAAGCATTGGAATTGTTATTGGAATTGCAGGCTCAATTATAAAAATTCCTATGTCAGCGTTTGGTGTAGCTTTTATAGGTAATATTTGGGCTTTGACGATGTTTGGAATCGGGTTGTTACTAAGCGGTTATTCTACAGCATTATTTGGTATTGAGCTTAGTGAATATTATATTCCCCACGGGTTTATGATAGGTGCCGGAATAGTTGCACTATTTCAAGTTATAGTCCTTATCTTTCAAAAGAAAAATTCAAATATACCTATTGGGAAAAGCAAAAATGAGATAGCAGCTGCTTTAGAAGAAATTCCTTTTTCAAGAAATGTAAAAGATATTAAGCAAGCATTCGGATATGGATTTATAGCCTACCTTGCAATTGCCCTTTTTCTAGCTTTAATGGGTGGGCTTTTAACTGACATGTCCCCTGGTATGATGATTGGCTTTTTACTGTTTGCAGCCATTTCAGCTTTCGCCCATGAGCTGATTGTTGGGATTGCAGCTATGCATGCCGGCTGGTTCCCTGCATTCGCTGTTGCATTGATCACTTTGATTATTGGAATTATCATTGGCTTTCCAGCACCAGCACTTGCCCTTTTAGCAGGATTTAGTGCTTCAACTGGAGTTGCATTTGCCGATATGGGATATGATTTGAAAACTGGTTATATACTTCGAGGAAATGGTAAAGATCTTGAATTTGAAAGAAAAGGAAGACAGCAGCAGCTATATGCAGGATTGCTGGCTTTTTCTGTTGCTTCCATCGTCGTGTTATTAACCTATGAAAATTATTTTTCACAGGGCTTAATTCCTCCAGTTAATCACGTGTATGCAGCAACTATTGAATCAGGTGTATCCGGTGATATAGCTGCTCAGCTTTTCCTATGGGCTATTCCGGGGGCACTCTTACAATTATTAGGCGGTTCAAAAAGGCAGATGGGGATTTTATTTTCCACTGGCTTATTGTTAGTTAACCCTATTGCAGGGTGGGCTGTGTTAGCGGGTATTCTAATAAGATTTTTAGTTTTAAAGTGGAAGGGCAAGGAAGCAGAACTGCCTATGACCATTTTAGCTGCAGGTTTTATTGCGGGGGATGCTTTATTCAGCTTTTTTAATTCTATCTTTAAGGTGGGAAAATAATATAGTTTATCTAATAGAAAATACTAACTAAGATTTAATAGAAATCAAATTTATTGCGCCGGATTTTGAGGGATTTTAAATATTAGTACGGAATGTTAAAAAGAGCTCTTCCTTTTTCGGATTAGCTCTTTTTTATGTTCTGTGGAAAAATATACAGAATAGGTAGGTATAGTTTATGAGAGAGGTATCACTATGAGAAATAGAATGTCTAGGCTTTTGAATTAATTAATTATTTTAATTTAGTGTAATTTTCTAAAAATTAATTGACAGTGGTCAATAACCCTTTTATAATCAACCTAACAATCGTTAGGTGGTGAGAAAATGAAACAGAAGTTAATTGATGCTGCTCTTGTTCAATACTCTTTACATGGTTATGACGGAGCAACGATGAGAAAAATCGCAAATGAGGTGGGAATCAAACCGGCTTCCATTTATTTCTTTTATAAAAATAAAAATGAATTGTTTATAGCTGCTTTTCAGCAATTGCTGGAAAATCACTTCACCAAAATGAAAGACATTATAAATGAAAACATGGGCAAGCATGATAGCGAGATCTTTACAGCACTGCTACATGGAATTGTAGACCATCATAAGGGAGATAAAGAAGGAACAAACGCTTACATTTCATTGGTTACATCGCCGATCCCAGAAATTCATACTTATCTAACCAAGCATATGCTCCAATTTAATGCTTGGTTATCAAAATCCCTTGAACAAGCCCTAAAAGCTAGTTATCCATCTATTACCCAAATTGATATTGAGAGGACAGTAAAAAAATATGTTCTTCTTGGAAATGGCGTTTTTTGGGGAATCAACTTATATGAAGGTGAGGATTTTAAAGAGCAAGTTGAATTAGCTGAGGAATTAATGATGTCTATATTAGAGCAGCTGGATCAAAGGTACTCTGAAAGTTCTTAATAGTGTGCTTTTGGAAAAGGGGGAGTATGGAAATTGAGTGATAGGAATAAGCAGCCTTTAGTAAAAGATTATGAACGTGAACCAGTACCGCAGGATCAGCGGAAAGGATGGGGACGATTATCCTTGGTGTGGCTAGGAGGTATCATTGCATTATCAGCAACCGCTCTTGGTGGAGCGCTTGGTTCTGGGCTGCCATTTAATGAAGCAATTATCGCCTCCTTCATTGGGTGTTTTCTGCTTGCAATATTAAGTGCTCTTTGCAGTGTGGTAGGGGCAAAGACTGGTTTATCGACACCTTTAGTTTCTATGTTTGCTTTAGGAAGGTATGGCTCCTATGCTGTCTCCATCATAATTGCGATTGCTTTGTTTGGGTGGTTCGGGGTCCAGCTTGATTTATTTGGTTCAACTTTACATAACGTGATTAGAGATGTCTTCAGCGTTAGTGTCCATCCTAAAATCCTTATTGTTGTTGGCGGGATACTAATGACGTCTACTGCGTTTATCGGTTACAAGGCTATCGAAAAGTTAAGTATTGTATCAGTTCCATTACTGGGAATTTTGTTAGTGGCTTCACTCATTAAAGTTATTAATGAAAGGTCACTTAAAGAAGTTTTAGAGACTTCTATTATAGGTGAACCTTTGACAATCGGACTCTCCATTTCTCTTATTATTGGATCTCTGGCAACTGGAGCAATTATTGGTCCTGATATATCCCGGTATGCCCGTTCTGTAAAGGATGCTGTGATTTCTTCATTTGTTGGCTTTTTTGGCGGGTTTAGTGTAGTCCTGATCATTGCAGCGATTCTGGCAAAAGCGACAGCAGAAGTGGATATTGTTGCAATCATGCTAGGTTTGGGATGGGGCACCTCTGCCATGTTAATTCTGATCTTAGCCCAATGGACAACAAATGATAACAATCTATACTCCTCAGCATTGGGTTTTTCAGTTGTTTTTAAAAAGGTGCCTAAATATGTGTTAACCATAACTGCCGGTTTTATTGGGACTTTGATGGCTGTAGCAGGGATATATGATAGTTTCATTCCTTTTCTAGTCTTTTTAAGCGCACTCATCCCACCAATAGGCGGAATATATGTCGGGAGTTTCTTATTAAACAGCAAAAAATTTAACTATGAAAATTTAGCAAATGTACCAAATGTAAACCCAATTTCAATCATAATCTGGCTAATTGCCTCATTAGCTGCTTTTATAACAACACCAAGCCCGAATGGGTTCGGGCTATTCTCGATAACTGGCGCTTCAGGATTGGATGCTTTTCTAGTGGCGTTTGTTCTTCAATTATTGGCAAGCAGTGTTAAAAAAAATAAGGAGAAAGAACACCAGGAAGATACTCAAAGGAGGATTCTAGGATGAGATATATCGGTAAAGAAGAAATCGAAAACATTGCGATCGGAGCTGCCCTCTTAGGTACTGGCGGAGGAGGGGACCCTTATATTGGGAAATTAATGGCCCTTCAGGCAATTGAAGAATATGGTCCTATTAAACTATTAAGTCCAGATGAGATACCGGATGATGCTCTTGTAGTCCCATCAGCTATGATGGGTGCACCAACTGTAATGGTTGAAAAAGTGCCAAGTGGAGAAGAGGCCCTTTCTTCTTTTGAAACAATTAGAGAATACATGGGGAAAGATGTATATGCCACCATGCCAATTGAAGCAGGAGGGGTAAACTCTCTGCTGCCTCTTGCTTTAGCTGCAAGATTAGGTTTGCCTGTTGTTGATGCGGACGGTATGGGACGCGCTTTCCCTGAGCTGCAAATGGTAACGTTCTATCTGGATGGTGTCTCGGCAACTCCGATGGTTCTGTCAGACGAAAAAGGAAATGATATTCTTCTAAACACTATAAATAGTGTTTGGGCAGAGAGAATTGCGCGGTCTGCTACGATTGAAATGGGTGGATCGGTCATGTTAGCCATATATCCGATGGACGGGAAAACGGTCAAGCAATCAGCCATTCATCATTCATTAACATACGAAGAGGAAATTGGAAGAACCATTCGTAATGCAAAGATTAATAACCTGAACCCCATTGATGAAGTTCTTAAAATAACAAAAGGCTATAAATTATTCAACGGGAAGGTTTCGGACATTAATCGCAGGACACAGGAAGGGTTTGCGAAGGGGAAGGCGACCATTGAAGGGTTAGGTGATTATAAGTCTAATGAATGCTTCCTTCATTTTCAAAACGAACATCTTCTTGCAAAAACAGATGAAGAGATTCTCTGCGTTACACCAGACTTAATAGCCGTACTTGATTCAGAAACCGGGTTGCCGATTACGACAGAAGGGTTACGATATGGGGCTCGCTGTGTGATTATTGGCATACCATGTGACCAAAAATGGCGCACGAAAAAAGGAATAGAAGTTGCCGGTCCCCGTTATTTTGGTTATGACTTGGATTTTAATCCTATTGAGCAGCTGATGGGTAAGGAGGTACGAAAATAATGAATTATCGTATTGGAATTGACGTAGGCGGTACTCATACAGATGCAGTTCTCCTGGATGAACACTTTAGAGTAGTTGCTGAAGTAAAATCACCTACAACAGATGATGTGAGCAGTGGAATTTATCAGGCCATGAGGGAAGTTGTGGAAGTATCTAAGGTACCTGTTGAAAATATTAAGTATGCGATGTTAGGTACCACTCATTGTACGAATGCGATTGTAGAAAGAAAACGGCTAAATAAAGTAGCCGTCATCCGTATAGGTGCACCAGCAACTTTAGCGATAAAACCATTAGTAGGTGTACCAGATGATCTTCGAGAAATACTGGGCAAGCATGTGTTTATGGTTCGAGGGGGTCATGAGTTCGATGGTCGTGAAATTGTAGAATTAGATGAACAGCACATATACGATATTGGAAAAGATCTCAGAGGAAAAGTGGACTCCATTGCGATCACATCTGTATTTTCACCCGTATCTAGTGAACATGAAAAAAGAGCATCCTCTATTCTTCGTGAGGTTGTTGGTGAAGATGTCCCTCTCTCTTTATCTCATGAAATTGGCAGTGTCGGGTTACTGGAAAGGGAAAATGCAACCATACTCAATGCAGCCATTGTAGACGTAGCCAGGACAACGGCTCAAGGATTTGTAAATGCACTGGAAAAAGAGGGGATTCACGCTAAAGTTTTCTTTGGACAAAATGATGGAACGTTAATGTCAGTAGAATATACGGTGAAATACCCAATTTTAACGATTGCTTGCGGGCCTACGAATAGTCTGCGGGGGGCTTCATACCTAACAGATCGAGCAGATTCTATTGT
Source organism: Cytobacillus sp. BC1816 (assembly GCF_051353635.1). Lineage (NCBI taxonomy): Bacteria > Bacillati > Bacillota > Bacilli > Caryophanales > Bacillaceae > Cytobacillus > Cytobacillus sp. BC1816. The sequence goes on from NZ_CP195611.1 coordinate 2,114,662, forward strand.
GGTGGACGTTGGTGGAACAACCACAGATGTTGGGGTACTGGTCGACTTCTTCCCGCGTCAATCCTCATTAGCGGTGGAGCTTGGGGGAGTGAGAACAAACTTCCGTATGCCGGATATCGTATCGATTGGGCTTGGAGGCGGTACGATTATCCGGCTTCAGGAAGATGGGAAGTTCCAAATTGGGCCAGATAGTGTTGGATATCTGCTTCGGGAGAAAAGTCTTGTTTTTGGCGGGGATACGTTAACGGCAACAGATATTGCCGTTGCTTTGGGTAAAGCAAAAATAGGAGATGTGAAGCATGTCGCTCATTTAGAACAAAGTTTACTAAAGAGAATTTATGAAAGAATGGTTGGAATGGTTGAAGAAACCATTGATAAGATGAAAACCAGTAACGAACCTGTGCCCGTCATTCTGGTTGGGGGTGGGAGCGTCCTATTGCCTGGAGAACTGAACGGGGCTTCAGAAGTCATTAAGCCTCAAAATTCCGGTGTCGCTAATGCCATAGGATCTGCAATAGCTCAAGTCAGCGGGCAAATTGAAAAAGTCTTCTCTGTCGATGAGCTAGGAAGAGAGAAAACACTTGAAGCAGCCAAGGAAATGGCGCGTCAAGAAGCGATAATAGCAGGTGCAGACCCGGAAAAGTTATTCATTGTAGACTTTGAAGATGTTCCTCTTGCCTATCTGCCAGGGAATGCCACAAAAATCCGTGCAAAAGCAGCGGGGCCTTTAGCACTTATGTAATTAAAATAATGAGTAAGTTTGAAGAGATGTTCTAATACAGAGCATCTCTTTTAATTGGATTAGAAAATTAGTTGATCATCATAAACCAATCCTTGACCAGTGACAGCCGATATGTTACCATGTGGTAACATGTAAGATGTGTTACCATTTGGTCACATGTTAAACTTTCATTCATAACGAAAGGGCCGATGTAATGAGCGACGAGCTATCCACCGTTTTTAAGGCACTGGGACATCCAATCCGCAGGGAAATTCTCGATATTCTTAAAATATCGCCAAGAACGACCGGAGAACTAAACGAGCATTTTCCTGAAGTCACAAGGTATGCCATTATGAAGCATCTAAAAATTTTAGAGGAAGGCCATTTAGTTTTGGTGCGGAGAGAAGGAAAATATAAAAGGCATTTTCTTAATGCAGTGCCCCTTCAGGAAATGCATGAGCGCTGGGTAGGTAAATACATGCAATCCGCAGCCAGCTCGCTGTTGAATTTACGGAGGGCCGTTCAAGATAAAGGAGGAGACAAACCGATGGATTCAGCAAAGGAGTTTCGCATTGAACAGGAGATATTTCTTGATGCACCACGAGATGAGGTATTTAGGGCATTAACCGAAAAGGTGGAAGAGTGGTGGGAGTTTCGCATAGCTCCAAAAGGAGTAACATCCCACTTTACGTTTGAGCCTGTTCCAGGCGGACAATTTACCGAAAAATGGGGTGAAAAAGAAGGCGCAGTCTGGGGGAATGTATACTATGTGAATGCTCCTGAAGAAATAAGGCTGCACGGCCATCTTGGCATGCATGGAGCGGTAAATAGTGCCTATACGTATCGTCTTCTTGAGAAAGAAGAAGTGACGCTGCTGCAGCTTTCCCATACAGCGTCTGGTGTTATTCAGGAGCAATGGGAAGAGGAGCATTCCAAGGGATGGGAATACCTGCTTGGAACCCTGCTAAAAAAATACGTAGAATCTAACTAATTCTGGAGGACAAGATGGTAGATGTAATCACAGAAATAACAATTAATTGTCCTGTTTCACAAGTGTCAGAGTATGCTTCAAATCCCGATCATGCTCCTGAATGGTATGTCAATATTCATGCTGTTGAGTGGAAGACACCAAAACCGCTTCAACTAGGATCACAGATTGCTTTTAGAGCGAAGTTTCTTGGCCGGGAACTTGCTTATGTTTACGAAATTACTGATTATATTCCAGATGAAATATTGGTAATGAAAACTGCAAATGGCCCATTTCCAATGGAGACTATCTATACATGGCAAGCGATCGAAGAGAACCATACCCGCATGACATTAAGAAATAAAGGAAACCCAAAAGGCTTTAATAAGGTCATGTCTCCATTGATGGAACCGATGATAAGAAGAGCAAATATGAAGGATTTGAAAAAAATCAAAGCCATACTTGAAAAATAATTTTTATCATCCATCCGGCAGGAAGGTTTTTCTGTGAGTTTACATAAGGTGTATGCCCTATGCAGCTTTAAAAAGGCTGTTTAAAGTGCTAGGCACCTTATTAATAAGCCGCAGTTTTCACCTTAAAGTATGCGTATGGCGACACTAATGCCTCATTATTCAATTAGCAATTATTAAACCGTCCAATCCCTATCAAACCAAAATAAGCCGCCCTATTTAGGGCGGCTTATTTTGGTTATGTTCCCCTTTTTTATAAAACTGAATTTATAGGAGATGCTCCTTTTAGCAGATAAGGGCAGCACCATTCTCATCATTTTTTAATGATATTTTAAAAGAATTCTAGTTTTTGGAAGGTACATTACAATTACTAACTTATTTAGGAGGAAGACAAAATGAAGATTGTGATTGTACCGTCAGGTTTTAAAGAGTGCCTGGATGCGGAGGATGTGGCATTGGCGATGGAAAGGGGAGCGCAGCGTTATAACGGGGCAGCCGACATTGAAATAATTCCTATGATTGATGGCGGAGAAGGGTTTGCTAAAACCATTACGAGATTAAAAGGCGGACATTTGATTTACGTGGATGCGACCGGTCCTGTCGGCAAAAAGGTAAATGCCCATTTCGGCATTTTTGCAGAGAATGGTGAAAAGACTGCTGTTATCGAGATGGCTGCAGTGGCAGGTCTGAAGCATGTTCCGCTGCAGGAGCGCAATCCTTTACTGACGACTACTTATGGGGTAGGGGAACTGATACTTGCTGCTTTGGATTTTGGAGCTGACCGTATTTTGATCGGCTGCGGCGACTCCGGCACTTCAGATGGGGGGGCAGGGATGGCTCAGGCACTTGGTGTCCGATTTTTGGATGGTGATGGGAATGTGGCCGAAATAAAGGGAGGTGCTGATTTATTAAGAATAATGCAAATCGATGACTCAGGCATGGACAAGCGAGTCAGACAAATAGAAATTGACGTGGCCTGCAATTGGAAAAATGTTTTATGCGGGGACAATGGAGTAGCGAGGATATTTGGCCCGCAAAAGGGTGCAACCAAAGAGCAGGTAATAATATTATCTGAAGCAATGGAGCACTATGCGAATCTTATAGAAGAAAGTTATAGGTTTGATGTCAGATACCTCGAGGGAAGCGGTGCCTCAGGGGGGCTCGGGGCAGGTTTGGCTGCATTTGCTGGCGCAGTGCTTCATCCACGTTTCAGCCTTATAAGAAAATACATAAAAATAGAGGAAAAAATTGCTACCGCTGACATCGTGCTGACAGCGGAAGGGAGCATCGATTTCCAGACTCCAAATGGAAAAATACCGACTGAGGTCGCCCGAATTGCCAAAAAATACGATATACCCGTCATAGCCATCACAGGTACGGTTGGAAAAGGGGCATCATTGAATTATGATGCCGGCATTGATGCTTTTTTAAGCATTATTCCAAAGCCGACATCTCTGGAAAAAGCAATTCTGTATGCTCCTCAGTGGATTGAGGACAGTACAGAATCAGTCATGCGGCAAGTGGACATTGGCTATAAAATGGCCTCCAGAAGCCGGGTCAATGAAGGGGCTGTCTAATATGCAGACTAGAATGGAAAAGCATGGGCAATCCGGCCATCCATCATTTATGCTTATAGACCGTATTTCCGGGAGAAGCCTGGCCATAATCAGCGCCCATGTCATCTTTTTTCTGTTAATTGCCTTCGTTGATGGGGTTGATTATAAAGCAAAGTTATCGATTTTCATTTTTCTCTCCGCTGTGACACTATGGGTTTCAACAAAACTCCCTGCTGGATTCATTGCACTTGCCAGTGTAGTATTCATCATTTTAATGAAAGGAGCGAGCCAGGAGCTATTATACCTGTCCCTTTCGGAGGAAGTGGTATGGCTGATGGTCGGGGCATTTATCATTGGGGAGGCTGTTGAACAATCAGGTTTAACCGAACGGTTTATTCAGTTTACCCTAGGAAAAAGCCGGACGCCGGCAAAGCTGAGAAGGGGTATGATATCCTTTCTTTTCGCTTCTGTTTTTATTATTCCTTCAACATCCGCCCGAGCTGCCATGGCAAGGCCGCTCATCATTCATCTGGCAAGCAGGCTGACAGCAAAAGAGAAAAAAATTCTTACAATCACAATGCCAATCGTCATTTTAATGAGTACATCGGCAGCACTTATTGGTGCTGGTTCCCATGTTATTGGTGTTGGGCTTTTGGAAACTGCGGCTGGCCAATCCATCTCCTATTTGCAGTGGCTAATGTGGGGACTGCCTTTTGCATTGATTATGACAATCGTGAGCTCAATAACCGTTAAGCGGATGATGAGGGGCGATAAGGATTTGGAAGAATCACCTGTTATACATAATATACAGGATACGCGAGCTCGAATGCTTACAGGAGCGGAAATTAAAACTCTAATAATGGTTTCTCTTCTGATCATAGGATGGATGACTGATAGTTTCCATGGATATGATCTTGCATTTGTTTCCATGATTGGGGCAATTGCGCTGACCATGCCGAAAATTGGGGTAATTACCTGGAAACAGGGGGTTAAAGCAGTTTCTTGGAATTTGATTCTTTTTGTTGCAGCCGCTGCCGCACTAGGAAAAATTCTTGTTGTAAATGGTGTGGTCGATTGGATGGAAGGAAAGATTACAGGCTTCCTTCAAATCTTCACTGATGCTCCGGATTGGATTATGGCAGCAGTGATTCTTATCATCACCGTCACCAGCCATTTATACATTACATCCCATACAACAAGGGCCATTGTTTTGGTTCCAGGTATCATTCTGTTTAGCCAGTCAATGGGAATGAATCCGCACGCAGCCGTCTTTATCAGTTTAATAGGCATGAACTATTGCATCACTTTTCCAGTAAGTTCTAAGGCACTGCTCCTTTTTTATGAAGATGATGAATTAAGTTATGATGCAGGTATTTTAGCCAGGTTAAGTGCTATCCTAATGCCGCTGTACATTGCCATTGCTGTTATTTTCTATTGTACTTATTGGCAGTGGACGGGGATGAGTCTATATTGACTGAAATCCTAAATTGCTTCATGTCAAATGGAAGAAGCAATTAAACTAGCAGGGCTGAATGTATCAAGAAAGCTCTTTTTAACAGATGCCCTCTATATGATTATTAACTAAAAATGTGGAAGAGGAAGCTGTGAATTTTCTTCTTCTCCTCTCTTTGGCGGGGCAGTATAGACCCAAGGAGGAGCAGCGTATGAGATTTTGGTTCGGTTCGCTTCTTATTATCAACTTGTAATCGTGTCGGGTTTATACAGGAGAGGAAAAAATCACCTGAACTGATACCATCAGAGAGCGTTACTTGCTTTAGTTCCGGTGCTGTATTTGATTTTATGCCAATGGTGTTTAAAAATAAATTTTGATTGCTATGTTTCTAGCGTATGCCTTTTTCCTATTTGAATTGTTTATCCTGCCAATAGGAACCGTCTATTTTCACTTGTATCTAACCTATATCTCTGAATCACCCGTATTAATTTTGGTAAACGGATCTTTTTGTTTATTTTCAGAAAAAAGGAATTCAGCAAGAGAAATAGGAGGATAAGAAGGCGCCTTGTACTTTTTTCCATAAGCATTATAATAGATTTGTAAGCGATTACGTAATTCGAAGGAGGAGACTATGGGCAGATTAGTGCATTTTGAAGTTCATGTGGACGACATGGAGCGCGCCAAGAAGTTTTATGGCGAAGTATTCGGATGGTCATTTCAGGATTGGAGTGAGTATGCCGGAATGCCTTATTATGGAGCAGTGACTGGAAATGAAGAAGAGCTGGGCATTAACGGAGCTCTGATGCAAAGGCAGGGACCTCCTCCAGAAGCTAATCAAGCGTTAAACGGATATGCCTGCACGATGGGTGTGGAGGACTATGATGCAGCTGAAGCCAGAATCATTGAGAATGGCGGCACTGTCGCATTGCCGAAGTATGCTCTTCCTGGAATGGCTTGGCAGGGTTACTATAAGGATACAGAAGGGAATATTTTCGGAATTCACCAGCCGGATGCAAATGCCAAGTAAGTCTATCTAAACTTATAGCATCAAATGGAAAAATACATAATTGAAAAAAGCCTTCTCCATCGAGAGGGCTTTTTTGTTGAGGAGCCAGTCAAAGGACTGACTCCTTTATTTTGTTATCAGGCACTGATTTTCACAATTTTTCCTTCTTTGCGTTTCTTTGCATATTCAGCAGTTGCGGTAAATAGAACATCTGATGACGAGTTAAGGGCCGTTTCACAAGAATCCTGAAGAACCCCTATGATGAATCCTACACCTACAACCTGCATCGCGATGTCATTCGGTATTCCGAATAAGCTGGCTGCTAAAGGGATGAGAAGAAGGGAACCGCCTGCAACACCAGAAGCACCTGCTGCAGAAACTGCTGCTAATAAGCTAAGGATAAGGGCAGTTGCAAAGTCCACTTGAATGCCAAGTGTATGGACAGCTGCAAGAGTCAGAATAGAAATCGTAACAGCTGCACCTGCCATGTTAACCGTTGCGCCCAATGGGATGGATACGGAATAAGTATCTTCATCCAGCCCAAGCTTTTCGCATAAGCTCATATTTACAGGGATGTTCGCTGCCGAGCTTCGCGTAAAGAATGCTGTAATTCCGCTTTCTCTCAGGCATTTAAATACTAGAGGATATGGGTTCCTGCGAATATTTAAGAATACGATAAGCGGATTCACAACAAGAGCAATAAAGAACATGGAACCCAGCAGGATTGCAAGCAGTTTTCCGTAATCAAGCAATGCTGAAAGACCATTGGTGACTATCGCATCAAACACGAGACCCATGATTCCGATTGGGGCGAAGCTAATCACCCATTTCACTAGAGTCGAGATGGCATCTGAGAAGTTTGCGAGCATGTTTTTTGTTGTATCAGCAGCTTTTCTTAAAGCAATGCCGAGGAGGATCGCCCAAGTCAGAATACCGATATAGTTGCCATTGATCAGTGCATTGACCGGGTTGTCCACTACGTTAGTCAGGAGAGTTTTAAGAACTTCTGCTATCCCTCCAGGAGGTGTTACATCCTGAGCTCCGGGAGCAAGTGACAGGGTAACCGGAAAAATAAAGCTAGCAACTACTGCGACAAATCCAGCAAGAAAAGTACTTAAGCCATAAAGGGCGATAATAGATTTCATATTCGTCTTATGGCCGCTTCTATGCTTGGAAATGGCGTGCATTACCAGGAAAAATACCAATACCGGCGCTACAGCTTTTAATGCGCCTACAAAAAGCGTGCCGAAGATAGTGATCCATCCCGCTGCTTTAGGGATGGTCAAAGCCAGGGCGACACCTGCGATAATGCCCAGCAGAATTCTTTTGACCAGGCTTATTTGGTTCCACTTGCTGATTGCGTTTTTCATAGAATTCCCTCCGAAGTGATTATTATATAAAAGAGAATAATTGCTTTTCACTGTTATTTGACAGTGATATTTGTTAGTTTAACACAAATATTATAAATTGTGCGATAAATTATTATATTGAAATATCTGTCAAACAGCTTTTATAAAGATAGATTGCTGATGCTATTGGTTTCACTGGTTTATTTTTGTGGAAAGATAATAAATAATTCAATACTTTTTTCGCTTGTGGAATAAGAGTCTTTCTATAGCCGCAATCTAAAATTGTACATAAAATTGAAAGATGAGGTACACACCATGACAGGAATTCTACTAGCCCTCATAGCAGCAGTTTCCTGGGGCAGCATTGTATTTGTCAGCAACAAGCTTGGTGGGGACGAGGACAGCCAGACACTTGGTACGACAATAGGAGCCCTGATATTTGCCATCGCTGTCTATCTTTTCAAGAGGCCGGATTTGTCCAATATCGTATGGGCAGTCGGCTTTATTTCTGGGTTGTTCTGGTCGATCGGGCAGAAAAATCAGTTTGGGGCAGTCCGCTATTTAGGGGTTGCCAAGACAGCTCCGATGTCCACAGGTCTGCAGCTTATTGGAACAACTTTCTTTGGGGTATTCATTTTTAAAGAATGGGAAACAAGGATGAGCATTATCATCGGGGTTACCTCTTTGGTCTGCATTATTGCCGGTGCCGTTCTGACTTCTCTGAAACAGGGGGATGACAAGGAACGGGGAAAAAGTCTCAAGAAAGGATTGCTTGTACTGCTTTTATCGACGGCAGGTTTTGTGGGCTATGTCGTTTTAATCCGCTGGTTTAATGTTGACGGCTGGTCTGCGATTCTGCCGCAGGCAATTGGAATGGTAACAGGAGCATTCCTCATAACTCTGCGCCGCAAGCCATATAACAAATTTGCTATAAGGAATATCATTACGGGCCTGATTTGGAGCACTGGGAATCTGGGATTGCTGCTTTCACTGCCGAAAATCGGCGTTGCCACCAGCTTTTCACTCTCCCAGACCGGAATTGTAATATCGACCATTGGCGGGCTTTTCTTTTTAAATGAACGCAAAAGCAAAAAACAGGTGTTTATGGTTCTCCTGGGCTGTTTGTTTATTATCGCAGGGGGAGTTTTGCTGGGCTTTACGAAAAAATAAAAATAAGGGAGCGGATCTTATGTATCCAAGTCTTGAAGGGAAAGTTGTTCTTATTACCGGCGGAGCGACCGGGCTCGGGAAGGCAATGGCGGAGCGATTCGGTGCTGAAAAAGCGAAAGTAGTCATCAATTATTTCAATGAGGAACAGGAGGTACAGGGTATCATAGAAACAATTGAAAAAGCAGGCGGAAGAGCCTCTGCCATCCAGGGGGATGTTACAACGGAAGAGGATATTAAAGGAATAATAGCCCATGCAATTAAAACGTTTGATTCTCTCGATGTTATGATCAATAACGCGGGAATCGAAAATGAAGTCCCATCTGAAGAACTCACCCTGGAGGATTGGAATAAAGTTATTTCAACGAATTTGACTGGACAATTTCTAGGCTGCAGGGAAGCTATTGATTATATGCTGGAAAACAAAATAAAAGGCTCGATCATTAATATGTCATCTGTTCATCAGGAAATTCCCTGGCCCCATTTTGTTCACTATGCAGCAAGCAAAGGCGGGGTCAAATTGATGACTGAGACTCTTGCTCTTGAATTTGCTCCGCACGGGATCAGGGTGAACTGCATTGCCCCTGGTGCTATTGATACACCGATTAATGATGAAAAATTCTCAGATCCTGAATTGAAAAAAGGTGTCCTTGAGCTCATTCCTATGGGCTACATCGGCAAGCCCGAAGAAATCGCAGCTTGTGCAGTGTGGCTGGCTTCCAAAGAAGCTAGCTATGTTACAGGATTGACATTATACGCTGACGGGGGCATGACACAATATCCCGGATTCCAGGCGGGAAAAGGATGATGGAAAAAAGCCCTTCTCAATAATGAGAGGGGCTTTGAAGTTTTATTTCAAATCAAAAAACACTGTATTTCCTACCCAGGAATCATACTCCATTTTGGCATCCTCGCCTGTTTTTACTAAACCTGCTATATACCCTTCCTTCTCGTTTCCTTTATACATTTCAAAAGAAAAATCAGGTTCTGCTGTAGCGACAGTATCGCCGCTGTATACGTCGCCGTTCTCACTGACAAATTTAAAGTTCATGATTCCATCGATGGTGAATGGATGGTCTTCTGTTTCAGAGTCGGCAACCTTTACTTTGCTTTTTACAAGAACCCATTCATACCCTTCCGGTGCATTCTCGTTAAACTCATTCATTTTCTTCAGTTTTTGCTGCGCATCCTGTCCGCGTAGGACCTCTTCCACTGACAGCTCGATTATTGTTTTATATTCATTTGATGAATCATCGTAGGTGACCGTTTCAATCGTAGCTATCTCATTTATTTTTATAGGATTGGAGCGGGAGCCGATCTTGGAATCATCTTTCTTCTCCTCAGGCTTCGCACTTTGCTCCTCGCCATTTTCCTCTGTTTTGCTTTTGGTTGATACATTTTCGGTTTCACCGCACGCAGTTAGAAACAATACAGACACCAAACCTGCCACAGCCAATTTTACCAATTTCCTATGTTTCATATTGATTCCTCCAGTTAGTTATTTTGATCTCTACAAGGGAAATAGTAGCATGGAGAGTGCTCAAATTTTTGGGAGGGTGAAAGATATAAATAAAAAAATCCGGCCTCTCAATAAGGGCCGGACCTGAAGGGGTAAAGAAAAAGGGCTGTATGATGTTTCGGTACAAATTTATTGTAATACTTAAATGTTAACAAACTATGAACGGGGTGCGGACAAATTATTAAATATCCCCTGTCGATATATAGGTGAAAGAGCCATTTTAAATCATTTACATTGTATGGTAGATCAGAGAGGGGAATAGTGATTGTCAAATTATTAAATGAGGGTACAATCATGCTGGACAAAATCCTGGCAGCAGAAATTGGGTTTACCAATAATTCTGGAGTTTATCTATTCAATACCTGAGGGATCCGGACCTGCAGGAGGGACATACAAATCAGCTAAGGCAATCAGCTGGACAAGCGGCGGTAGACTATCATTAATTTTAAGCAAGCATAACACTGATAAACTCGTTGATAAAGCCTTCATAGTCAAGTTTAACGGCTATTCTTGTCTTTCCCTTCTGACTTCCTGGCCGGATATCAATGTATGATAGACCCTTTCCCTCTACAGTTCCATCTATGACACTTACGTCGTAATAAATGTATTCTGCTATAGCAGGATTATTGATGATCATGATGGTAAGCAGATCGTGAATAGGTGCTCCTTGAATGCCGGGAACCAGCTTCTGATAAGCCTTATAATAGTACTCGAATATAGGTTTTAATAACGAAGTGAAAGGGTTCGCAACAGTATTTGTTACATATTCCACTGTTTCCATGGTCAATAAGGCGAATCCTGTTACATTTAAAGGGGTAATCGTTAGGTTATTGGCAAATTTACAGACGTAATTGGAAGAAGCAGGATCACCATAAAAGTTTGCTTCTGCAAGGGGTGTAACGTTCCCGGGAACAAAGAAAGCACCGCCCATGATATAAAAAGCCCCCACTTGTTTAATCTGTTCGTCAAAGAGTATAAAGGCTGTCGCCAAGCTGGTTGATCTTCCGGTATCAACAATAATCAAATCTTTTTGATACTTTTCAATAAGGATACGTATTGTATCAAATGGATAGGTTTGATATTTCATATCTGATGGGGGCTGGATAGGCCCAAGGCCTTCGGCTCCATGGATATCCGGGTAGTACGTGACTTTTTCCTGCTGAACAGGTTGAGCAGCACCAGGAATAATAGGAACATTTTTTTGTCCAGCCAGATCAAGCAGATAATAAGCATTGGCTGTAGCCTGGTCCTCAGTTACATTCCCATAGCTTGTAACAAGTCCGACCAGTTCAAGATATGGATCCAGCAATGTATAAATGATCGCTAAGGAATCGTCAATTCCAGGGTCACAAAATAATAAAATCTTTTTTCTGTTTCTCTTTACCAATTGAACCCCTCCCTTATTTGCTTATACAAAAATATTCATTAAAGACTTTTAATATGTTGATAAAGAAAGGGCTGAAAATAAAAAGCGCCCGTTCCCTTAAAAACTGAAGGGAAAAGCGCGGGTCTTCTTTTCTATTTTCTTTTCTGAGCCTTCATTTTGTTCGCTTCCAGTTCTGCAGCATATTCTTCATATGTTTTACCCTGCTTCTGGCTTTCCGATTGAATTTTCTTGAACTTGTTATCATTTAGGTTCGGCACGTCTACACCTCCCTTTGGACATGAGTATTTTTAAACAAAGGGGTGAACATTATTCGAACGAATTCAAAGAAGAGCTTTTAGGGATAATGGTTTCATTTCCATTTTACAGGGTACGATAACATCGGCAGTATTTGTATTTTGGAAACATCTCCAATACATAACACTCATGGTAAAATCGGGAATATTTTTCTGGAAAAGAGGAAAAATATGGTCATTCACTTTAAGGAGGTTTGAATGTGGCAGAGAACAAAGATATGAATCCAGAAAATGATCAAGATGTAAAGCGTGAGACCTTGACGACTCGGCAGGGGCACCCTGTAACTGATAACCAAAACATCCGCACGATAGGCAATCGGGGACCAGCGACCTTGGAGAATTACCATTTCATTGAGAAGATCTCCCATTTTGACAGGGAAGAGGTACCGGAGCGTGTGGTGCACGCAAGAGGCGCAGGGGCATTCGGTTACTTTGAGACATACGGAAAAGTTGGGGATGAACCGGTCGAAAAGTATACACGCGCAAAGGTTTTTTCCGGTGCAGGAAAGAAGACGCCATTGATGGTACGCTTTTCTACTGTAGCAGGAGCAAAAGATTCACCCGAAACTGCCCGTGATCCGCGCGGCTTTGCGGTAAAAATGTACACCGAGGATGGAAACTGGGATTTAGTGGGGAATAACCTGAAAATTTTCTTTATTCGGGATGCTATGAAATTCCCTGATATGATTCACGCATTCAAGCCAGATCCTGTTTCAAATGTGTCAAATCCTGAGAGGATGTTTGACTTTGTGTCCCGGACACCTGAGGCCACACATATGATTACATTCCTGTTTTCACCTTGGGGAATTCCCGCTACTTACCGTCATATGCAAGGCTCCGGAGTCAATACGTATAAATGGGTGAATGAAAAAGGGGAAGCGGTACTGGTGAAATATCACTGGGAGCCGAAACAGGGCATCCGCAATCTGACACAGGAAGAGGCAAACGAAATTCAGGCGAAAAATGTCGGTCATGCCACACAGGATTTATTTGAGTCGATTAAACTGGGAGATTATCCGGAATGGGAGCTTTTTGTGCAGATTATGGAGGATGATTATCATCCAGAACTTGATTTTGATCCCCTTGATGATACGAAGCTATGGCCGGAAGATAAGTTTCCTTGGCTGCCTGTTGGACGAATGGTGCTAGATCGCAATCCAGTGGATTACCATGCAGATATTGAGCAGGCTGCATTTGGAACAGGGGTACTTGTTGACGGAATGGATTTTTCCGATGATAAGATGCTGCAGGGCCGGACTTTCTCTTATTCCGATACACAGCGCTATCGCGTAGGGGCAAACTATCTGAAATTGCCGGTAAACGCGCCAAAAGGACCTGTGCGCACAAACCAGCAGCGCGGCCAAATGGATACACGTGACCCTAAAGAATCGGGAGAAAATCCGCATATTAACTATGAGCCATCGATGAAGGGCGGCTTCAAGGAAGCACCTGAAGAAGGGCGCACACCGCATCGGCCAACCTATAATGCTGCAGCCATGAGCGCACCTATCGATCGTCCAAATAATTATGGTCAGGCAGGCCATACCTACCGGAGCTTTGAAGATTGGGAGCGCGATGAATTAATCAAAAACCTATCTGAAGCACTCGCGGTATGTGACAAACGTATCCAGGATGCTATGTTTGAGCATTTCACACAGGCTGATGAAGATTATGGCCGCCGCGTGAAGGAAGGAACCGAGAAAGTAATGAAAGAATTGCTGGCAATGAGCGGGGAAGAGCAAGTGCCTGGCCGAGACGCTGGAAGATCAAAATATGGCCAGGGTTCGATCGCTGAGAACCAGGCAGCAAAGGAAGCTGTTGAGAAAAGCCGCGAAACGGATCCATATTAATATGAAGCTAGAGCTGTCCAGAAGATGGGCAGCTTTTTTTGACTTCGTTTTTTACCATTTTTAATTGCAGGCAGGTAGGATTTCTTCCTGGTTTTGTAGAATAATCTCCTAAACTATATAGCCAGAGGTGCCGAATGAAACCAATCATAGGGGTTACATCAAATTTAGATGACTTGCAGCTTTCCGTTTCAATTGATAATATCCATTCATTATTAAACGCTGGGGCCGTTCCGGTTGTTGTGCCTAATCTTCTGGAAGATGACAAAATTGAAAAATTAGCTGAAAAGCTGGATGGGCTGCTTCTTACGGGTGGAGGGGACATCGATCCCACCCTATTTGGTGAAGAACCCCATCAAAATCTGGGAAGCATCTGTCCGGAAAGAGACACGTTTGAAATTCGCATTATTCAAAAAATGCTGGTTCTTGATAAACCGATTTTAGCCATATGCAGGGGCTGCCAAATCCTCAGTATTGCTGCTGGAGGTGATATGTATCAGGACATCTACTCCCAGATGGGAGTCCCTCTTTTGCAGCATGCCCAAAAAGCACCCAGGTGGCATGCGTCCCACTTTGTGAATGTAAAAAGAAATTCTCTTCTGCACAGAGCCACTGGTGCGCAAAGTTTTAAAGTAAACAGCTATCATCATCAGGCTGTCCGCAAGATGCCCGAAAACTTTGAAGTCTGTGCCGAAGCAAATGATGGAGTCATTGAGGCATTTGAGAGTAATAATCATAGCTTTGTACTAGGGGTACAGTGGCACCCTGAATGCATGACACAAAAGAATGATGACCCATCCATAGCTATTTTTGAGGCATTTATAAAGGCTTGCAGTCAATAAAACCAAAAGGTAAAAACCGTCGAATTTACCATTTTTGCGACGGCCCTTTTTATATTCCTTTCTCTAAAAAATTCTCCGCACCGCCGATAAACTCCCGCACTGCAAACGATAAGTACTTATCCTTTTTCCAGATCATCCCGAGCTCCAAATTTACAGCAGATTCAGAGATAGGCAGAACAACGAGGTCCTGGCAGTTTATATTCTGACAGATTTTACTTGGCAGCATAGTGATCCCCAGTTTTCCTTCAACCATCCCCAGCAGGAAGTCCTTTTGTGAGCTTTCACAGACGATATTGGGCTGAAATCCGCTTTTCGAGCATTCCTCAATGATCAGGTCGTAAAGGGTGAAATCTTTCCGGTAGAGTATAAAGGGCTCATTTGCCAAATGTGAAAAGTGCACCTCACTTTTTGATGCCAGCGGATGTTCTCGGTGAACAATGAGCATTAAAGGGTCCTTTAAAACATTAATAATTTCAAAGCTGCTGCCTTGTGCAGGCACTGTGCAAATAAGACCAATATCCAATGTTCCATCGTCTACTCCCTTTTTTATTTTCTTTGTGCCAACCTCTGTTAATTTAATTTCGATCAATGGGAATTTTTCTTTATATTGGCTGATGAGCTTTGAAAAAAAAGCTGCTCCTACAATAGGAGGGATGCCAATTTTGATTTCACCGCTCTTCAGCTCCGTAACATCTGTTAACTCCAAAGTCAGGTTTTTAAATGCCTCCAGCACTTTCTTTGCATTGATCAGCACCGCTTTTCCCGCATCCGTTAATTCAAGCTGCTTCGATGACCGGTAAAAAAGCGGCACTCCCAGTTCGCCTTCGAGGTTTTTTATGGCTTTGCTGATGGACGGCTGGGTGACATGCAGGGTCTGGGATGCTTTTGTGAAGCTTAAGTGGTGAGCTACTTCAGCAAAATATTCCAAATGCCGTATATCCAAAGATATCACCCCTTCATATAACCAAAAGGCATAATGATTATAGTTTATATGTATTTCATTTATGGATACCACTCATTATATAATAATCTACAACAATATAATACTGAAAATTGACAATATTCAATTTGGGGAGATGGTTAAGATGGATCTGCAGAAAGAATCTTTATTGCTTCATGAGAAGTTTCAAGGGAAGTTATCAATTGATGTGAAAATGCCGCTGAACAGCATGAAGGATTTAAGTTTAGCCTATTCCCCAGGAGTAGCAGAGCCGTGCCGAAAAATTCATGACAAGCCTGAGAAAGTCTATGATTATACAATAAAAGGCAATTTAATCGCCGTTGTCTCTGACGGAACATCGGTGCTGGGGCTTGGCGATATTGGCCCTGAAGCCTCTATGCCCGTCATGGAGGGGAAGGCTGCACTATTTAAAGCTTTTGCAGGAATTGATGCCGTTCCGATTTGCCTTGATACGAAGGATCCCGAAGATATTATTAATACAGTCAAGCTGCTGCAGCCTTCCTTTGGCGGCATCAACCTGGAAGATATCGCGGCACCTAATTGCTTTTACATTGAAGAACGCCTTAAGCAGGAAATGAATATTCCCGTCTTTCATGATGACCAGCATGGAACAGCAATCGTAACGGCTGCCGGTTTAAAAAACGCTTTAAAGCTTGTTGATAAACAAATGGATAAAATAAAAATTGTTATCAATGGGGCAGGTGCCGCAGGAATCGCGATTATCAAACTGCTCCTCAATATGGGTGTTAAAGATATCATCATGTGCGATACAAAGGGAGCGATTTATGAAGGAAGGCAGGAGCGAATGAACCCTGTGAAAGAGTCTGTGGCGAAAATCACCAATCAGGATAAACGCCAGGGACCGCTTGAAGAGGTTATAATTGGAGCTGATGTGTTCATCGGGGTTTCATCTGCAGGAGCTTTAACAAAGGAAATGGTCCAGACAATGAGTCAGGATTCCATTATTTTCGCCATGGCAAATCCGGTTCCTGAAATCATGCCGGAAGAGGCGAAGGAGGCAGGGGCTATAGTGGTAGGAACAGGACGATCTGATTTGCCTAACCAGGTGAACAATGTCCTCGCATTCCCGGGGATTTTCAGAGGAGCTTTGGACGTAAGGGCTACTGAAATTAATGAAGAAATGAAGATGGCAGCTGTCGAAGCCATCGCCGGATTAATCGACGCTGCAGACTTATCACCAGATTATGTTATCCCAGGACCGCTCGACAGCAGAGTTGTCCCGGCTGTAAAGGATGCAGTAGTAAAAGCCGCCCAGGAAACCGGTGCTGCCCGGATCGAAATCTTAAAGAGCGAGACGATAAGCCAATAGACTGAAATTTGTATACGGAGGCATGTTCAAGCGAAGTAAATCATAATATCCAAAGTATCAAGCTGCTGGTTTTGCCAATGGATTTATTTTATCACTTTCGTCACTCTGAATTAATGGCTGTTTTCTTAAGGTTCTATGTTTCTAAGTGGTTAACTAAGTTTAACTGCTGAGTTGATTGAAGAGGAGGACACTTCTCCTGCGGGAGGAGAGGGAGCGGGAGACCCCGCAGGCGTTGCCGAGAAGGCTCTCGTCCCTCCCCGCGGAAAGCAAGTGTCCCGTGCTGAAATCAACGGACAACCTTAAAATTACCTATCTTTAGAAAAGAGCAAATTAATTTTAAAAAGGAGATTGATACCGATGAAAGTATACGAAGTAATCGAGACGCAGGAGATGTTCCGTGGTGAAATCATTGAAGACTATTATATTATTTATGAGCAAACAGAAAACAAAGTTTTTGAAAATCGAAACAATCATCTGTTTCAGCAGGAAAGATTTTTAGAAGAGACAGTTAATGTTTTTAAAGGAAACCCGCACTCCACCCTAAAAAAAGTAAAAGCCTATCCCATTCGCCACCTTGCATCTGGAGATATCCGCGAAACAATTAGAAATGACTTTCCGGACCTCTTTAAGAAACTGAACAGGTCTCCGGCATAATAACAGGCAGCCTCTATTTGATGGAGGCTGTCCTTTTTTATAAAACCCCATAATGGAAAAATAACTTATCTATCTGTATGATGGTATAACAGTAAAAAGAAAACTTCTGCACGGCAGTTTTTCCGTGAAAAATAGGGAATAATCCAGATGAGAACTTATTAGAGGGGTGGAGCAATGATTCAATTTGACAATGTGTCAAAACAGTATGGGAATGGAACCAAGGCAGTTGATTCAATTAATTTACATATAAAAGAAGGCGAGTTCTTCGTTATTATCGGTCCGAGCGGTTCTGGAAAAACAACCGTTCTGAAGATGATTAATAGATTGATTCCTTTGACATCAGGAACGATATCCATCAAAGGCAAACGGATAAGTGATTATGACATTCATGAGCTCCGTTGGGATATCGGCTATGTCCTCCAGCAGATTGCTCTTTTTCCTCATATGACAATTGCGGAGAACATTGCAATTGTACCCGAGCTAAAGAACTGGGAACAGGGAAAAATCAAAGAACGGATTCATGAGTTATTGGAAATGGTCGGATTGGAGCCTGACATATACCGCAGCAGAAGGCCGCATGAACTCTCAGGGGGACAGCAGCAAAGAGTCGGAGTAACAAGAGCCCTGGCCGCCAATCCGCCCATCATCCTGATGGACGAGCCTTTTAGTGCGCTGGATCCCATAAGCAGGGAAAAGCTACAGGACGACCTAATCCATCTTCAGAAAAAAATAGAGAAGACAATCGTCTTTGTCACACATGACATGAAGGAAGCTTTAAAGCTCGGTGACCGCATTTGTGTCATGAAGGACGGGAATATCGTGCAAGTTGGCACTCCAGAGGAGCTTCTTGCTAACCCGGAGGATGAATTTGTCCGGCAGTTTGTCGGGAAAGAGCGGGGACCGTACATGGAGGGATTCAGCCTTGAAGATATCCTGCTTCCGATTTCAGAAACCGAACAGAAGGGGGCAGTTATTTCCGTCTCAGCTTCACTGGAAGAAACGCTTCGTTTATTGGCCGCTCATGATGAACTTGCTGTGGAAGAGGGAGGAAACATCATTGGAATAGTTAACAGGCAGGCTTTTATACGTAATCTGGCTGGCAGCATGAAGAAAGAGGTGAGGTCATGAATACCTTCAGCTCTGTTCTTAATGAGAGGAAAGGGCAATTATTAAGTGTACTTATAGAGCATATACAGATTTCGCTAATTGCTTTGTTTTTTGCCGTCCTAATTGCGATCCCGCTTGGAATTTATCTGGCTAACAAACAAAAAATAGCAGAGGGGATCATTGGAGTGACGGCAGTATTGCAGACTGTTCCCTCATTAGCTTTGCTTGGTCTTTTAATTCCCTTTTTCGGCATTGGGAAAATCCCGGCTATTATCGCACTAGTCGTATATGCACTTCTGCCCATTCTAAGAAATACATATACAGGCATAAAGGAAGTGGATGATTCTATTATCGAAGCGGCAAGGGCAATGGGAATGAACAGGAGGAAAAGGCTCTTGAAGGTAGAGCTTCCTCTCGCCATGCCGGTGATAATGGCCGGAATCCGGACAGCTATGGTTTTAATTGTCGGAACGGCTACACTTGCAGCATTAATTGGAGCAGGAGGACTGGGAGACCTGATACTCCTTGGAATCGACCGGAATAATACGGCACTGATCGTTATTGGGGCTATACCTGCAGCCATATTGGCAATTCTTTTTGACATGCTGCTGCGCCGCTTCGAGCATATGTCATTTAAAAGATCGCTTACAGCGCTGGTGCTATTCATTTGTTCGATGATACTGGTTATGACAATCCCTTTACTGACAAATAAAACAGAAGAGAACCTTGTCATTGGCGGGAAGCTTGGTTCAGAACCGGAAATACTTATTAATATGTACAAATTACTGATTGAAAATGAAACCGACCTTAAAGTTGAGTTACAGCCTGGATTAGGAAAGACGTCGTTTGTCTTCAATGCGCTGAAATCAGGAAGCATCGATGTGTACCCTGAGTTTACCGGTACAGCCATTGCCGAATTTTTAAAAGAGACAGCGGTAAGCACCGACCGTGGAGAGGTTTATGAGCAGGCCAGAAAAGGAATGAAGGAACAATACGGCATGGAGCTGTTAGAACCGATGGCATACAATAATACCTATGCTTTGGCAGTTCCTAAGCAATTGGCCGAGGAATTTAGCCTGCAATCCATTTCAGATCTAAAAGCAGTCGAGCAAGACATAAAAGCTGGCTTCACCCTTGAATTCTCGGATCGGAAAGATGGCTATCGGGGCATTCAGGAGCTATATGGCCTAGATTTTCCAACTGTTTTAACCATGGAGCCTAAGCTGCGTTATGGAGCAATCGAAAAAGGAGAAATCAACCTGGTGGATGCTTATTCTACAGATAGTGAAATCGCAAGATATAACCTCACTGTCCTGGAGGATGACAAGAATCTGTTCCCTCCGTATCAGGGTGCACCATTGCTAAGAGCAGAAACAGTAGAGGAACACCCCGAATTGATTAGAGCCTTAAACAAACTGAGCGGTAAAATCAGTGACGATGAAATGCGTGAAATGAATTATAAAGTCAATGTTGAAGGGGCAAGTGCTGAAGAAACTGCCCGGGAGTATTTGGAGAAGGAGGAGCTTCTGAAGTAGTACTCGAAAACCGTCTGGAGAGAATCCGGGCGGTTTTTGCATGGAGAACTGTTTTAAATTATGCCCAATTATCATACACATTTCTTAATCGAACTTGTGCTTAAGGAGATGTTGGCATGCAATATGAGATGGAAAAAGCAAACCTGCTCGCTGAAAATATTAAGGACTTTCTTGCCTTTCTCGATAAAAATCTTGAAAGAAATATCTTTTATATGGACACTGACAAATTACATCAAATCAAATTGATTGCTGCAGACTTTAAGTTCCATATCCTCGCAGATGAGCTGTACAGAATCAATCGCTTTGTCTGGGACCCAAAGTACACAAATTATTTGGTGGACCGGTTTGTAAAAGGGCTCACCATTATTGATGAATATGTACATAGAAACTATAACAGCCTGTTTATGGTGACTGGAAGATTATATTCATTGAAGAATCTCAGTTCATTATTCAGCAAAGATTAAAGAGACAAAGCTGATCCTATTTTTCTGATTCCGAGGAGTTTTAGTGTGGAAGGAAATATTGCCTCTCTTAATTTTTCACTATTTGGATTATAATAGTTAAAGTTTATTCTTTTACTTTAAACAATTAGGGGTATGAAAAATGGAAAAGCACAAGATCTTAAAAATTCTGGAAAAAGAATTAGTGGTTGCCCTCGGATGTACGGAACCTGTTGCTATTGCACTTGCTGCAGCCACGGCAAAGAGCCATGCAAAAGGGGAAATAAAGGAGCTTTGCTTAAAAGCGAGCGGAAATATCATTAAAAATGCTAAGTCAGTCGGAATACCCGGCATGAATTCCTATGGTCTTGATTTCGCAGCGGCAATCGGCGCTGTGGCAGGGGACCCTGCAAGAAAGCTGGAAGTATTAGAGGGAGTGGGGCCAGAAGATGAACTTTTGGCGCTAAAACTTATTGAAGAAGGAAAAGTAATTTCCCTCCAGGCAGAGACGCCAAAAAGGCTCTATATCGAAGCGGTCTTAAAAACAGATATGCAGACTGCCAGAGTGGTAATCTCTGATAATCACAGCAATATTACTTTAATAGAGGTTGATGGCAAGGCTATCTACAAGGGCGGATGTGAAAATATAGGAATTCAATCGGAAGAAGATGAATTAATTGCACTCTCCATTGATGAGATATATGAATGGGTGCTTAATTCAGAAATCAGTTCCTTATCACTTGTTAAAAAGAGTATCGAGCTCAATCGGGTCATTGGAATGGAGGGCCTATCTGGCGAATATGGCCTAAAGGTAGGGAAAACGATAAAGAAAAATGTGAAAATGGGCATCTTGTCTGATGATATTGCCACTGCGGCAATGTCTTTGGCAGCAGCTGGATCAGATGCGAGAATGGCGGGCTCTACACTGCCTGTAATGGCGAATACAGGAAGCGGCAACCAGGGAATCGCAGTCACTCTTCCAGTTGTTGCAGCTGCAGAAAGGCTAAAGGTTTCTGAGGAAAAAATGATTCGGGCAGTGGCACTCAGTCATTTGATAACCATTCATATTAAATCTAAATTTGGCCGGCTTTCAGCACTATGCGGTGTAACTGCTGCAGGAATGGGGGCAAGTGCAGCCATCGTATATTTGCTGGATGGACAGCTTCAGCAAATTAAAGCAGCCATTCAAAACACAATAGGGAATGTTTCCGGAATGATCTGTGACGGAGCAAAAGCCGGCTGTGCCATGAAAGTATCTACCTGCTCCAATGTAGCTGTGCAGTCTGCCCTCCTTGCGCTCAACGATCAGGAAATCAAATCAACCGATGGATTTATTCACGATGACGTTGAAAAGAGCATCGAGAGTTTCTGTAAATTAGGAAATGAAGGAACCCGTCATACGGATGAGCTGATTTTAAAATTGATGATGGAGAAATAATCGAAAAGAAGGCCCTCTTTGTAAGAAAAGGGCCTTTTTGGTGCGCTAATTACGAAATCATCCCTCGTCGAAACATCTCCGCAATTGCCTGTGTCCGGTTTTGAGCCCCCAGTTTCCTTATAGCTGTTTTAATATACTGGTTGATGGTGACTTCACTGATCAACATGGAATCAGCCATTTCTTTGATGCTTTCTCCCCAGGAAATCCTTTTCATGACCTCCATTTCTCTTCTGCTTAATAGCCGGGCATCTTCTTTACCTTCTGTTTTTTCAAGGGTTTTTCCTACGTGTTGACCAAATTGGGTATAAGAAGAAAGCTGCTGATCAGAAATTTTTCCATGCTCATCAAATTCGTTTGTGCAAATATAGCCGATGGGAACGGCACCAAAGCAGATCGGGGTAGCCAGGAAGGAGTTGACATTGGAAGTTGTTATGTATTTGATGTTTATTTGCTTAAGGTACTCGATCCCAGAACAATATTTTGCTTTTCTTTCATAAAGGGCGGAGTAAATGAGCGGCAATGAACGAATATCATCCCTGATATCCCTGATATGAATTAATCCGTGGCACGTTAATGCGATGATTCCTTCACCAATAAAACCTAAAGGTGAATACCGGAATAAATAGGCGTTCTTTACAGGAAAAACGTTCATATAAACCTCTAGAATTTTATACAGCTTTTCCTCATGACTCTCGATATCTTCTAAATTCTGGATATTATCCAAAATGGTAGATCCTATTCCCATATAAACACCTTCCTTATAGGGATATTATATATAGAAAATTGTGAATATTCAATACAACTTAATGATAGTAAGCTTAAGTTAGAGTAAAATTTAAGTCCTGCCGGAGAGGAGGCATTTTTAAAAAGAAAAAATGTAATCGCTTTCAATATTTAATTATCTTGAGGAGGAAGAAAGTATGTCATCTATTCAAAAATCGAACTCTCACACGGATTTTGATGCTGTTGTCGTAGGGGCTGGTTTTTCTGGACTGTATATGCTGCATCGTTTGCGGGAGGCTGGTTTTTCCACCCGGGTATTTGAAGCAGGCGATAATGTCGGTGGGACATGGTATTGGAATCGGTATCCCGGCGCAAGATGCGATGTTGAAAGCATCTACTATAATTACACTTTTTCTGAGGAACTGCTGAAGGAATGGAACTGGTCTGCTAAATACGCCGAACAGCCAGAAATTCTAAGCTACATAAATTATGTAGCGGATAAGTTTGATCTGCGGCGTAATGTGCAGTTCAATACAAGGGTGCAATCCGCGCAATTTGACGAAAAGAAAAATAGGTGGAACGTTCATTTAAATAATGGTGAAAAGGTTTCTGCCCAATATTTTATTACAGCTGTAGGGTGCTTGTCAGCGTCCAATGTACCTAAATTTAAAGGGCTGGAAGACTTTAAGGGCGAATGGCATCATACAGGGCACTGGCCGCATGAAGGAGTGGATTTCCAGGGCAAGCGCGTTGGCATCATCGGCACAGGTTCCAGCGGTATCCAGGCAATCCCAGTCATTGCAAAAGAAGCCAGGCACCTGACCGTATTCCAGCGGACCCCGCAATATAGCAGTCCAGCCAGGAATACTCCGAATGATCCAGAATACCTGAAAAATATACGGAAAAATTACAGGGAAATCAGAGCAAAAATGCGCCATTCCATTACGGGCATCCCTGAGGAGCCAAGAAACATTTCTGTGTTTGATGAATCTCCTGAAGAGCGGCAAAAGGTTTTTGAAGAAGCCTGGAAAAAAGGAGGTCTGTTAAATCTTACTTACACATATAATGACTTGTCCATTACTCCGGAAGCCAATGAAATCGTAGCAGAGTTCATTCGCTCTAAAATCCGCGAAACAGTCAAAAAGCCTGAAGTGGCGGATAAACTCCTTCCGAGATTCTTTTATGGCACTAAACGGACCATCATTGATACAGATTATTTCGAGACCTATAACCGGGATAACGTATCGCTGGTGGATGTAAAGGAAGCACCGATTCAAGAGATCACCGCAACCGGCGTTAAGACTGCAGATGCTGACTATGAACTTGACATGATCGTGTTTGCTACAGGATTTGATGCGATGACCGGACCGCTGTTTAAGATGGATATCCGCGGAAAAGACGGCGTCTCCCTGAAAGAGAAATGGGCAGGCGGCTCCCATACTCGAACCTATCTTGGCCTTGGCACAGCAGGTTTCCCAAATATGTTCATGCTGACTGGACCTGAGAGTCCGTCCGTACTGAGCAATATGATGGTTTCGATTGAGCAGCATGTGGAATGGGTGTCTGATTGCATTAGCTATATGCGCGACCAGAACCAGGCTGTCATTGAAGTAAAGGAAGAGTCGGAAAATACATGGAGCAAGCACTGCCGTGAAATCGCCGACCAGACCCTATTTACGAAAACAGATTCCTGGTATATGGGAGCCAACATTGAAGGAAAAGCCCGCGGCTTCCAAATCTATCTTGGCGGTGTAGGAACCTACCGAAAGATTTGTGATGAAGTCGCCGAAAAAGGCTATGAAGGTTTTATCCTCAAAGCCTCTGAAAAAAGTGCTGTGAATTAAGTGGATGTTGATAAGGGCAGGCATTACACCTGCCCTGTCTATAATATATTAATAGGGGGAAAATAATAATGGCATTAGATCCGCAGGCAAAATTTTTATTGGAACAAATGGAAGCAGCAGGAGCTCCGCCGATGAGCCAGCTATCACCAGAGGAAGCCAGGCTCACTACAGATTTCAGAGCTCTGGCTGGAGAACCTGAGGAAGTAGGAAAGATTGAAAATAGAAATATTGCGGGACCAGGAGGAGAGATACCTGTCCGAATTTATACTCCTAAAGGAGAAGGCCTATTTCCCGCACTCGTCTACTATCACGGCGGCGGCTGGGTAATCGGTGACCTGGAGACAGTAGAGGTTCCTTGCCGGCTTTTAACGAACCTGGCGAATTGCGTGGTCGTTTCTGTGGATTACAGATTGGCTCCGGAACATAAATTTCCTGCGGCTGCGGATGATTCGTATGCTGCAGTCAAATGGGTGGCTGAAAATGCAGCATCCATTGGAGTGGATCCAAGCCGCATTGCCGTCGGCGGCGACAGTGCAGGCGGAAACCTTGCAGCAGTTGCTGCCCTCATGGCAAGAGACAAGGGCGAAATCTCAATTGCCTATCAGATGCTGATTTACCCTGTAACCAACCATTCCTATGCAACAGAATCCTATACTGAAAATGCAGACGGCTATCTGTTAACGAAAGACAGCATGGAATGGTTCTGGAATCATTATTTGCGGAATGAAGAGGATGGGAAAAATCCATATGCCTCTCCACTGCAGGCAAAAGACCTAAGCGGACTGCCGCCTGCATTAGTGTTAACGGGTGAGTTTGACCCGCTGCGAGACGAAGGGGAAGCCTACGCTGAACGCTTAAAAGAAGCAGGCGTCCCGGTTGAAGCCAAACGATATGACGGCATGATCCATGGCTTCTTCTGGATGCCAGGTGTGCTGGAGCAGGGAAGAAAATCGATTGAGCAGGCGGCAGATGCCTTAAAGCGTGTGTTCCAAGGGAGTGTCGCTTCGAAATAATATTTGCAGATAGGACACTTCTAATTGAAGGAGTGTCCTTTTTTTTGTGTTAGTTTTGTCAATTAATTACTTGATAGATTTTCTGAAGAGTTCATGTCGAGGGAAAGAATGCGGACGCCATGGAGCATTCATAAAGACGAAAACGGAAGGGAGGAAAAGAAAATGGTCGCCATGGATCATTTATAACGACGAAAATGCAAGCTAGTAAAAGAAAACGGTCGCCATGGATCGCACATGACAAAAATAAAAAAAGTAAGGAAAAGAAATGGTCGCCATAAAGCCCAAGAAAAAAGTTTCACCCAATAACTCGCCCCCATCGCCCATTTGGGGTAATCAATATCCCATTCTTCCAAATTTATACTTTTCTCCTGCCTATCAAGATGCTCTTTATCCTATTTTCAAGATAAATACCACCAGAAAGTAAGAAATTTAGTAGTAATGTACCTCTTTTATTACCCCAATTTACTGCTCACATCTCTGCCCTTTAAGATGAGTATAGTGAGTATTCTTACTTTTCTATCAATTAAAGAGCAGGAGGAAAAATATGAAGTCACGCAATAATCTATTAAAAGGGGCTATAGCTGCAAGTTTATTATTCACTGCTTCCATTCCATTTAATGTGCTTGCACAGAAGCCGGAGATCACGGTGGACGAAGCGGAAAAAATCTTAAATGGCCTCTCGAAAGAACAAAGAGATGCTCTAGAACAGCTTGAGATAGGGCCGGGATTCATTATTTCCCCTGAAGTAAATACCACCACTCCTGAGCTGTTCGAAGTCATTGTGGAGTTTAACCAGGCTCCTGCAAAGGTGGAGGTAAAGAAAGAAGCTTTAAAGAACAAAAAACTTTCTCTTTCTTCAGCTAAAGAAAAAGTAGAGAAATCCCACAGTGAATTCAAAGCACATGTTGGCAAGCTGAAGGCTAATAAAAGCAGTTCATTGTATGATGCCGGTAAAATTGAAGTAAAACGAGAATACAGGAATGCCTTCAATGGTGTTTCTATGACTCTCCCAGGTATAGCAGTGGAAGAACTCCTGCAATCTGGCGCAGTAAAACGAATTTGGAGCAATGCACAGGTCCAGCTGGATCTTCCTTCAGTAGAGCAATCTAAAATAAAGCCGAAGATGGCAGACAGCATTCCGCAAATCGGTGTTGATAAGCTTCACGATGAAGGGGTTACCGGAAAAGGAATCAAGGTGGGAGTTCTGGACACAGGAATTGATTATTCGCACCCTGACTTAACAGATTCTTATAAAGGGTACCGGGCGGAAAACGGACAAGATCCGAAAGCATTCGATCCTGCCTCTGTGAAAGGCTGGGATTTTATCAATAATGATGCAGACCCAATGGAAGCGACCTATGATGAATGGAAAGCGGCGAACAGG
This sequence comes from Cytobacillus sp. BC1816, assembly GCF_051353635.1. NCBI lineage: Bacteria > Bacillati > Bacillota > Bacilli > Caryophanales > Bacillaceae > Cytobacillus > Cytobacillus sp. BC1816. Next base: position 2,141,668 of record NZ_CP195611.1, read on the forward strand.
CCTGAGTTTCTAAATGGTTCTGCTTATTATACTTCCCATGGTACGCATGTCTCCGGCACAATTGCTGCGCAAAAAGACAATGCAGTTGATTATGCTGTTAAAGGAGTGGCGCCTGATGTAGATTTATTTGCTTACAGAGTTCTCGGTCCGTATGGCTCAGGTACAACAGATGGAGTGCTGGCAGGCATTGATAAAGCTGTTGAGGATGGCATGGACGTAATTAATTTATCCCTAGGTGCTAGTGTAAATGACCCTTTATATCCTACTTCAGTGGCGATTAATAACGCGATGCTCTCAGGTGTGGTTTCCGTTGTAGCAGCAGGAAATGCGGGCCCAAGCGAAAAGACGCTTGGATCGCCAGGTACGAGTGCGTTTGGGATTACGGTAGGTGCGAGTGATGCAGCCATTTCCATTCCGGCTTTTAAAGCCAGTGCAGGTGACAAGGTTTTTAAATCTATGAAATTACTTGCCAAGAATTTTTCTGATGACTTGAAAATGCTGGAAGGCAAATCGTATCCTGTTGTGTTTACTGGATTGGGTAAACCAGGAGATTTTACAGGGAAAGAGTTAGCTGGCAGAATTGCATTAATTGAACGCGGAGAGCTGACATTTGAGGAAAAAGTGAAAAATGCAAAAAATGCAGGCGCGGCAGCTGTCATCATTTTTAATAACACTGAAGGTGAAATCCCTGCCTACATAGGAGAAAACACCAAATATATCCCAACGTTCCAGCTTACAAAGGGAGATGGAGACTATTTAAAAGAGAATCCTGAAGTATCTCTCACCTTTAATCAGCTTGCTGAAGTTAAAACGGAAGGAGATTCTCTTGCAGACTTCAGCTCAAGAGGGCCCGTTAACAGCAATTATGATATAAAGCCGGATCTAGTGGCCCCAGGGGTCTCCATATTCTCCACTTATCCGGAATTCATGAATCACCCGGAAGAGGGACAGGATTATAGCTCTGCCTACGCGAGGCTGAACGGAACCTCTATGGCGACTCCTCACATAGCGGGTGTGGCGGCACTTATGCTTCAGCAAAATCCAGACTTGGATCCATTCGCTGTTAAAACGGCTATGATGAACACATCTGATGACTTGAAAAGCGATTACTCAGTATATGAAGTGGGGGCTGGCCGGGTAGATGCCTATCAGGCTGTTCATTCGGACATATCTTTCAAAGTAATGGATCAAACCGATCATATAGAAAACGGAGAATATATCCAAGTAGATGAGATTACTGGTTCCATCAGCTACGGCACCCATTACTTTAACAATGAGGATATCGAGGACAGCCGAAGCATTCAAGTGGCGAATAATAGTAAACAGGATCAATCATTGAGAGTAGAAGTGGAATATCATGCAGCCCGGGAAGGTGTACAGGACGGAATTAAAAATGAAATTAAAGTCAATGTCCCTGAATCGCTGACAATCGAAGCAGGAAAAACAGAACAAATTAAGGCTGGAATTGTCATTCCAAAATCGGCTGAAATCGGCCGCTATGAAGGCTATATTCATGTGGTTAATCAGGCAAATCCAAATGACCGCTATCAAATTCCTTTTGCCATAAGAGTGACAGACAAAGGAATTGCCTATGCCGAGCCGCTTTCACCTTCTGTTACAACAGATACGCCATTCCATCAATATTATGCACCAGGTTCTCACTTTGTCTTTAAGTTTAAAAGCCCGATGGAAACGTTTGACCTGATTATCAAAGATGCCAAAACAGGCGAAGCTATTGGGCTCGTAGGAAGCTATGACGGCAGCCAGGCAGCCCCTGATAAGGAATACCTGATCTTTTTTGGACACAGGGGACTTGTTTATCCATTCACCGGGAATAAGAAGCAGCCAATAGCTGATTACATTCAAAAACTGCCAGAGGGAGATTATGTACTTGATCTGATTAGCCGGGATTCAGAAGGGAAAAGTTATCACTACGAGAGTGTTGGTATCGTAGATAATACCCCGCCGGAAGTGGATCTGGATATTGAACCGGGAGTCATCGAAATAAATGATGGCATGTTAACCGATGAAGACGGCCATCACGCATTCTGGGTACATGGAAATATTACAGATAAAACAGTTGACCTGCTGCAGTCAAAAGGAATGGATTTTACTCAAAAAACCAATACAGCTGCTTACTATGAAAATGGCAGCCCATTTATTAGCGGATTCCTGAAGCTTGAAGATGATGGCACTTCAAAATTTGGTGTGCTGCCGGTAGAATATGAAGCCAGACCTTATCAGTTAAAGCTATTCCCTTGGGATATGGGCACAGCGGTGAACACATTTTCAAGTCCTCAATATGTGTTCATGAAGGAAGGCACCGAACATGCGACCAGCCGATTTGATAAGAGCAGTGTAGCGCTGAATGATGAGATTACCATGACCCTTGATTTAAATAATGTGAATAAATTTATTTCAGGTTCATTTGAGGTGCAGCCTTTCCTCAATTTCTTTGAATTCGAGAAAGTTAAGGTGAATCCAAAGCTTCAAAAATTTGCAGATGAAGAAGGAATTTCTATTGAATTGGATGAACCTGTTGTTACCCAATCAGGAGTAAAGGTCGGAGCATCGCTTTCAAAAGCTGATTTCGAGGGCATTAGCGGGGATATGCCATTCCTTGATGTTACCTTTAAGGTAGCAGATGATACAAATTATGCAAGATACTCTTCCATTGGTTTAAAGGAGTTATCTTATAAAAAACAGGGAGAAAGTGGAGAAACAAAAATTCCTGCATATAGCTTGAACCATTTTGAATTCAATTCCTCACATTCAAGAATAACCGGTAATATAGCTCCGGAAGCTTTCTTAACCTCTGGAGGCTGGATTGATAACAAATACGATTTTACCAAGCTTAAGGCAAAGGTCTTCGCCAAAGCTGCAAATGGAAAGATATATGAGGGAACATTGGACAGCAAGGGCCTCTTTGAAGTGATTGTACCAGCAGATAAAAAAGCTTATACCGTCTATGTCGAGGTGCCTGGCCATATGGCTGAATATAAGAATGTAATGGCAAGCATTGAAAAAGAGGGAGAGCAGCAAGGCCTGTATGTAAGAATTAACCCCGAAGATAACCTTGCAGGGGATGTTACCCAGGATCAGATTGTCGATATCCGGGATCTGAAAGAAGCAGTTGATAATTATGGCAAGAAAGCCCCTAAAAATCCACATCTCGATATTAACCAGGATGGGGTGGTCGATGAAACAGATGTCAGATGGATTGAAAAGAATTTCTTAACGAAAGGCTCATTAGCAGGAAAAGGAAATCAGCCGAAAGAAACAATCGGGAAAAAACGCCTTGAGGATTTCCTTAAAATGATTGGATTGGAGCCAAAAGAAAAATAAGAATTGCACAGAAGGCAGGAGACACGTTCTCCTGCCTGTTTCTATTAACCTATAGAAAATCACTGGTAATTTCACTATAATAATAGAAAATTTAATACCGAGGTGCAGCATGATCATTGGGAAAATAATTAAGTTTTACAGGGAAAGAGAGGGTCTAACTCAGGGTCAGCTGGGAGAAGGGATTTGTTCAGTAACCCATTTGAGTAAAATTGAACGGGGAATTACCGAATACTCCGGGGAAATTACACACCTCCTGGCCAGGAGGCTCGGCATTAATCCCGAGGAGGAAATACTTCGATATCATCAGCTTGCAAAGAGGCTGGATGAATGGCATGAGAGCATGATTATGCAGCGAATACAGGAATCTGAACAGATAAAAAAGGAACTGCAGTCTGAAAAACTGATTCATATGCCTGATTTTCAGACTCTATACGGCCTGCTGTCAGCCAGGTACTATTTATCTGTGAGTGAATTGGAGTCAGCATCAAAATTGATCTCGGAGTTTAATAAAACTTCCGCTGCCTTTTCGCCTCATGACGCGAATCTGTTGAAGCATATCCAGGGCATTTATTACTTTCTTACAGGCCAATACCGTGACTGTATCAGCTGTTTAACTTCCATTGACAGAGATCAGTATACCTATGAAGAATACTATTACCACTTAGCGATTGCTTACCATTCCATCCATTCAAATATAACAGCCTATTATTATGGGAAAAAGGCTCTTCAATATTTTCAAAGAACCTTAAACATTCTCCGCATTATCGACACAGAAATGCTGCTGATTGTTCAGCTAAATGCCAAAGAACTACATGATTTTAATGAAACAAAGGAAAAATATGAACAATTAATTAAGTTATGTGATGCATGTAATTCAGGTGACCGGAAATCCAAGCTTTATCATAATTTGGGATTCGAATATTTTCGCCGAAAGAAATACAGGGAATCTGCAGGCCTTTATGAAGAAGCGCTTAAGCTTACGGCCGAAAATGCTCCTCACTATTTAACTGCTTTAGATGGATACATCCATACATGTTATAAAGGAAAACTTCAGGCCGGCAGTGAGCTGATAAAATTAGCTGAAGAAGGCATGGAGAGGGCAAAAGCAGCTGATTCATATACCTGGATTTATTTTCAGCTTCATCTTCATCTATTGAAAAAAGAAGAACAGCAATACTATCAATTTATTGAGGAAACAGCCTTGCCGTACTTTAAAAAAATTGGCTATGGCATTTTAATCGACCATTATGAGAAAAAGCTTTTCCACTTTTACTCAGAAAAAGGCGAGGCTCTAAAAGCAATTGAGCTCGCACGTTCTTTTATACATAAACAGAAAAGCTATTATGATCACCAGTAGACTTTTTTCGAGCTGAAAAAAATGAGACTGCATTGTTATGCTGTCTCATTTTTCATTGACTGTTTATGCATCCTTCTCTGAAACATTTTCGCATTTGTTCCTATATAAACACCTGTCAGAACAAATGCTGCCCCTATTCCATGAGCCATAGTGAATGTTTCACCCAAAAAGACCGTAGCCATGATAACGGCGGAAACAGGCATCACATTAATAAAAATGGAGGCCTTGGCCGCACCGACCTCTTTAATTCCGTTATAATACATGACAAATGAAACCACGGTAACAAAAATGCTCATATGGGCAATAGCAATCCATGTCATAATGCTGGCTTGCTGGATATCCATCCAAGATGTTTCAGCAGAAGCGAATGGCAATAGAAATAAGGTTCCATAGGCAACTGCATAAGTGGTGGATTCCACTGAGCTGAATTTTTTCAAAACCACTTTCCCCACAACACTATAGATGGCCCAGCTGACCACAGCTCCTAGCAATACGAAGTCAATGGGTTCAAAGCCATATTGGAAAAGAGTAAGTAAATGGCCATCTGTAATAATAAACACTACACCTGTCAAAGCAACGGCCATTCCAATGATATGATTTTTTGTTATCTTCTCTTTTAGAAATAACCCTGATAAAAGGACAATCAGCACCGGGTTTGAAGCAATAAATAATGAACTTTTAATCACGGGCGCATGCTTTGTGGCCAGGAAAAAACAAATATTATATAAGGCAATTCCGGTCAGGCCCAAAAGAGCAAACAATCCATGATCTCTCATATTCGGTCGTTTCCGGTCTTTTTCCATGATCCACATGAGCGGAAAAAGCAGGATGGCAGCTCCCAAAAACCGCAAAAAAGCAACTGTTGCAGGTTCAAAGCTTTGAACAGCAAACTTGCCGGCAATAAAAGCGCTGCCCCATGTAGCAGTAGCCAAAGTCAGCATTCCATAAATAAGCCATAATCTCTTTTTCAAACGACTCGCCTTCATTTCTGTAAAATTTTATAAATAGTATTATAACACCTTTTTCGGAAGGCGAAATAGTTAATTTTTATTAAAGATTTGTCAATTTTAACTTTAGGAAAAAAGAAAGTGGGGAATATGTTGGGTTTTGTCATATTTTATCGATTTAAAGTGTAAAACAGTTCCTTATTCCCAATCACTTTGCCAAAATTAAAAAAATGATCTCTTGAATTAGCGGAAAATTCATTCTTTTTTCTCTGTCAAGGGACAAGCCCATCCCTTATCATTTCTTTAGAGTCCCGAAGAAAGGGGCTAAATAGAAAGGATGAAATACATATGAGGAAATCGGCAGGGAAAATCGCATTGCTGACAGCATTTCTTGTTATGCTGTTCTCCACACTTTCCTTTGCGGCAAACGTACCAGGAGGGCCATCTACAAATGGAAACACAAGTATTAACAGCATGCTCTCCTACGAAGATGTCGTGAAAACGCTTAAAAGCATTGAACAGACAAGCAAGGGGAAAGTGGAAGTTTTTACACTCGACCGCTTCGGCAAATCTGAGCAGGGCAGAAGCATTTATGTCGCCAAGGTTGGAACCGGGGAAAAGAAAATCTGGATTCAGGCTCAAATCCATGGTAATGAAAAGCTGGTTACTGAGGCAGCGCTTCAGCTGTTAAAAACTTATGCGAGCAACTCTTCCAAAGAGGTACAGACCGTTCTGGAAGAGTCCACACTATACTTCATTCCAATGTACAATCCGGATGGAGCAGAAATGAATACTCGCGGTACAAAGGTTATGGAGACTGGACAATTACTGGATTTGAATCGGGATTGGGCAGCTGAAGGCGGCTTTAAAGCCAATGAGTCTAAAGTTGTTTATTCCTATTGGGCAGAATTGAAACCTGACTTTGCGATCGATTTGCATCATCAAGGATTAAAACAGATTTATGGAACAAATGAAGCAACTTCATTTTCACTCGGTATTTCCCTTGCGCCGAATGGACCAACATTGCCTGCATACAAAAACTACAATGATGTAACAAGACAGATGTTGGCATATGTCTATGATGAAATGAACGGATACGGCTATACTCATATTGACCGCTACCAGATTGTTGATAGTGAAAAACAAGTAGGCTACGATATCGACATTAAAGGCGGAGTCGTATCAGCTATGATGATGGGATTGAATTTTAATGGTTTAAACCCGGAAAATCACAGCCATCCAGCAGTATTTTTTGAAACGAAAGGCAATTCAAGCGATGGCAGCCTGGGGCAGAAATCGAATGGATATTTAACAAAACAAAACTATTTAGCTTTAAAATCCTTGATATATGGCTATGTTACAGGAGAAGTAAATGATGTGGATCCTGAGAGTTGGAATAGAATCCCGTCTTATCCCTTAGCAGGTTATTGGACAGATTATAATGGGATTGTTCCTGCGGAATCATCAGGATTTTAAGTTAATATAGAAGAAGCTGGTCATGGAGCCAGCTTCTTTTTATCTGCTGTTCTTCTTCACTATACTCTCTGCAACCATCCCTCTTACATCCTCCGCCACTTTATTAAAAGCCTGATTTACCCGATCCATCAAAATATCCTGGGAAGTGCTGGTTTGATTTTCAATTTCTTTATTAATATCCTTTTTCATTCTGATCACCTCTGTGAAAAATATTTTTTGTATAAGCAAATAAAATATTCTGCAAAGGAACTAAAAAGAAGATGAACGAAAGCTTGGGCTTCTAGTATGATTGTAGAAAGATATTAAATATCGGGGATATATCGCCAATAGTCTGGGTAGGACAAAATATATTGGTAATAAAAATTTACAATTGCTGCATTCATTGTATACACTAAGAATGATTATCAATTAAGTTATTAAAAAAAGACGATTTGGAATATAAATAACGATTACCGGAAAGAGAGGGACTAAGATGTGGCCATTTTCATCCAGCAAACAGAACAAAAATGTTGTCGATGCAGCGAGTTATATTTCCATTAAAGAAACGACGGAAGAAGCAGAAATCGAAAAGATGGTAACCAAGCTGGAACAGATTTTTTACAGCACATCCAGGGAAATCGTTATTTTGTGCATTGGTTCTGACCGCTCAACAGGAGACTCTCTTGGGCCATTGGCAGGAAAGATCCTCAAGGAAAAAAATATTCCATATCCAGTATATGGGACTTTACAGGAGCCTGTTCACGCATTGAATATCAAAAAGGTGCTTAAAGAAATCAAAGAAACCTATGATGATCCATTTATATTTGGCATAGATGCCTGCCTAGGAGACGAGCGGCAAATCGGTTATATTTTAATAAGGGAAGGGTCGTTTATTCCTGGAAATGCAGTGAATCGGGCTCTTCCGAGTGTGGGTGATTTTCATTTGAAGGCGATTGTCAATACGCTGGATCCATTATCACCTGTACATTCCTTAAACAGCACGAGATTATACATGGTTTTAAAACTGGCTGAAATCATTGCGGAAATCATTTCACGTGTAGCGGCAAATGACAATACTTCCAGAGGAGTAATTGAAAAAATGAATGTTCCTTAAACATGAATTGGGTAAATCAGCCAAAAAATTGCTGTACCCCGATAGGTAAGTTATAATGAGCGTAAACTAAAGAGAAAGAGGGAAAGGGATGGGGAATAACTGGACGGAAGATAATCTGATCTCGATACGCGAGAGGGTTTATCTGCATATTAAGGATCTTATTTTGGATGGAGAATTTAAAGCGGGAGACCGTCTGGTGGAACGAGAACTTGCTGAGAGATTAAACATCAGCAGGACACCAATTCGGGAAGCGCTGTTCCGCCTGGAATCCCAGGGGTTTGTTAAGACAGTCCCAAGAAAAGGCGTAATTGTAGCGGATATCTCCGAAAAAGAAATTATCGAAGTGTTTACCATTTTATCATCACTTGAAGTACTGGCAGCAAAATTGGCTGTTCAAAAACTGGATAATGAAATGGAAAGCAAGTTCACAGCCAGCATAAAAAAGGTCGAGGAATACCTAAACAATCCTGAAGAGGATGCTTCTGAATTACATAGAGAGCTCAATCATCTTCTATACAGCTCTGCAAAAAATGTGAAGCTTTATGAGATGCTGAGCGGATTATCCGATTACATTCGCGCATTTGCCAAAATCGGGCATAAAAATCCGGGCAGGGCAAAGAAGTCAATGGAGGAACATTTAAAAATCATGGAAGCCATCGTCAATAAAGAAATGGAAATGGCTGAATATCTGACCAAAATACATATTGAAAACTCAAAAAAAGCATATATTGAAGCGGTGCAGCAGAGTGAAAAGAAAAATTAAGAAAGAGCAGAAGCCCTTTCTTAATTTTTTTACACTCCAATCACAATTGGCGAAGTTAAATTTTTTAAAACCTTTGCCACACTCATGGCGACGATTGGACTGGATTTTGGATTTTCTTCATAAGGAATATTCGATACGGATATCTCCACCTCGCCAAAAAAACCCTTTGCCTTGATGGTATGTGTGTTCGATTGGATAGTTGGATCAGCATAGACTTTTACTTTTGTTTCTTCAAAGCCGATTCCTGCAAGGCTGAGGGCCGCTGATACATTCACGCTTTGCGGAAACAGCTTGGATGACTCCCGTGCATTCCCTTCATAAATACAAAATGGTTCTGTCAGCGTATGTAAATCCACTTTTTCTTCCGCTATCGTACCTTTCCAGCTGCGGGGATGCTTCCTTGTAATTAAAGTGATATTTTCAATTTTTCCCATTGCACCTGCAGCAATCCGATCCAGGCCTGCGATAGCTGCAGACGGGATATAGATCTGCCGGTTATGCTGCTTAGCCGCAATCTGAAGTTTATCATAAAAATCGGGGTCTCCCAATGCTCCAACGGAAAGCACTACAAGATGGCTTCCATTTGCCAGCACTTGCTCCCCGAACATTTGTAAAGCCTGATGACCCGCTGCCTCTATGATAATATCTAAATCCCCATTAAAAAATCCTGCTTCATCTGATGTTAGAGCAAATGTCTGTTTGTCAGCATGCTGTGCCCCCTTTTTTCTTCTAACCAGCACAGACTTTAACTCCACGTCGCCAGCATAGCCGGCTTCAATTAATTCCGCAATGGTTTTCCCCAGCGTTCCATAACCGATAATTCCAGCTTTAAGCATATTTATCACTCCTTCTTGGGATCACCCCTAAAAATAGGAATATATAATTTGGTATACGATATACTTTGTGCAATTTTATTCTAGATTTTACCTTAAATCCATAAAGAGAGCAATATATTTTATAGAAAATATTAAAACATCTAAATTTTCAAAATTATTTGCACAATATTTATTTTTAGTGTTATTATAGTATACAAGTTTAAAATAGTGAAAAAGGGAGGTGGTCAACCAGAGGAAGAAAGGCTGATCTTTAGAACTGTATTTCTGTAGGATCATAAGTAAATAGTATTGGATGATTCGGCTGGCGAACACGCATAACACGAACACATCGAAGAGTATCGCTTTTTTGTTTTTTGTTTAGTTTGGTATACAATCCACCAAATGCAGTATGCTTTTTGGAAAATGTTTCAAAACCTCCTGAATAAGCCAAGTGTCGAGGTATTACATAGTCAGCTTTAGATAAACAGATCATGCCTCCTGCAATCTGTCTTTTGCAATCTATTTATAAAGAGATTTTTTTTATAACGAAAAACGGAGGGGAATATATGGAGTTAACATTTGCTCATTGGGTCTATGCAATTGTTACTGTGTCTGTAATTGCAACGATGCTTTTCAGAAGAGGCGTTGTCTTGCCGGTTATCGTTGGAACTTTCTTTGTGGCAGTCATCTATAAAGGAAGTCTTATCGCTGGCTTTCAGGCGGTATTTAACGCTAATCTCCTCGCAGCAAAAGAGTTGTTCAGTATATTCTTAATCATTTCCCTAATGATCGCACTTCTTAATTCATTGAAAGACCTGGGAGCTGATAAAAGGCTTATCGGCCCGATTGAGAAGGTAATGATCAATGGGCATGTTTCCTATTTAGTATTAATGGTTACTACCTATGTAATTTCACTCTTTTTCTGGCCAACACCTGCTGTCCCGCTTATCTGTGCATTGCTGGTCCCGGCAGCAGTCAGGGCTGGTCTGCCTGTGATGACGGCTGCCATGGTCATTGTCATTGCGGGCCAGGGAATGGCGCTTTCTTCTGATTATATCATGCAGGTAGCACCGATGCTAAGCGCCAAAGCAGCTGGAATTGATAAGGCACTGGTTGCTGATAAGACATTAGTTCTTTCTGTCATTACAGGAGTAAGTGCATTAGCCTATATTTATTTGGCGCATAGAAAATCAATTGTCAAAAAAGGCCACCATGACTCCTCGTTAAACCCTGAAAATTCAGCATTTTTTGGTGTAGCCAATGAACTTGCGGCCACAGCTGAAGAAAGTGCTGAAACCATCCAGAGAAAAAATACATGGGGTAAGGTCTTTGCCGTATTAGTGCCTTTATCCATGCTGGCTGTTATGCTGTATATGTTCTCAACAAAGTTAACAGGCGGATCCGGATTTGAAGGGACAGATGGCGCTGCCTTTATCGGCGGTGTAGCGACACTTCTATTAGTGCTTGCCACCGTGGCTTTTAATCGCATCCATGCTTTGGATAAAATAAGCGAGCATTTAACGGAAGGGTTTGTTTTCGCCTTTAGAGCGATGGCCCCGGTTATTCCCATAGCAGGTTTCTTCTTTATGGGAAGCTCAGACTTCACCGGCACGATACTTTCTCTAGATGAAAGCGCTGCCAAGCCTGCATTTCTGTTTGATATGATACAGGCAGGCCAGGCATATATTCCGGAAAATGCCTTTATTGCCGGTTTTGGTCTTTTAATAGTCGGTCTGATCACTGGCTTGGATGGTTCAGGCTTTTCTGGGCTGCCGTTAACAGGTGCCTTATCGGGTGCTTTGGCAAATGGAAGCCATATCGATCCTTCCACATTGGCAGCGATCGGGCAGATGGGTGCCATCTGGGGAGGAGGAACAATTGTGGCCTGGTCTTCCCTTGTGGCAGTAGCAGGATTCCTTCAGCTTTCACCGCTGGAACTGGCCAGGAAAAACTTTCTCCCTGTTGTCGCCAGCCTTTTTATCGCCACATTAATTGCTATTTTAATCTGGTAAAACAGTAATCTTGAAAAATAAAAGGCTATCCTGCAAAGTTAGAATAAACTAACTTAGAGGATAGTCTTTTTTTTCAGAGAGAATAGGAGGCACATGATGAAAATAGGTTTAGCTGGGATTGGAAAATTGGGGACTGCCATGATGACTCACTGGCATAAATCAAACCTTCCAATCGGCATCTATCATCCCGACAGATCAAAGGCAGAACAATTTGCTGAAAGGTTCCCTAACGGACGCCCTTTAACCGATGACGAACTTAAACAAATGGATATCATTCTGCTCGCTTTGCCGGCCGGAAAAGTGATTTCATTTATGGAAAGCATTTTTCCTGTGGAGTCTTCTGTTGCTTTCATCAACATGGCGACTGCACTTCCAACGAAAAGTATTTTAGAGAGAATCCCTTCCTGTAAGGTATACGGATTGAAGTATATGGGGCATTCGAGAGATTTAATGGAGAATGGAAAAGGGCTGTTTATTTCAGAGGACAAATTGCCAGGTCCGATAGTGGACCTTATCAAGCCATTGGGGGAAATTGTAAAGGACAGTGAAGAAAGATTAGTAGAAGTAAACAAACTGGCTACATTCTTTGCCTTAAAGACAGCCGTGGAAATCGAGAAAGATTTCATCAGCAAAGACTATCCGCCAGCTTATATTAAGAGAGCTCTCTCCTCCCTGGCACCTGAAGTCATCCGCTCTTACAGTGAAGGCACCTTGGGGCATTTTGCACAGGAGATTGTGAAAGAACTAAAGGAATCCACCAAAAAAGCTGCTGATTAGAACTATTTGATCAGCAGCTTTTTTTATTAGAGTAATTTTTCCAGTAAAAACAAATAAAACATCACACAAGCAACATAAACTGCCGCGAATGGCATATTCCAGTTGGAGACTTTATAGGAATCGACTTTGATAATGTTGGACATGAGGCCAAGAGTGGCATTATATGGGCCCACTAAGAAGGCGGAAACAGCCCCAGACAGCATCGCAACGGTCAGAATGTGCGGTGAAATTCCGATGGCTGCCGGGTTAACGCCTTCAATCATCAATGCAAGTGACACGGCTGGATGAAGGCCCAGAAAGGCCAGCCCTAAAGGGATCAAAGGCAAGATAATCAGGAAAATTTCGACCCCTGCCACATTTATAAAAGCTGCAATCCATTCATAAAGCACTTCATTTGCATTCGACAAGTTCATGGCTGATATAAAAAAGCCTGTTGATAAAAAAATGAAAAATTGATCCTTCATGCTTAAGGCGAAGGAATTGAAATGGTCAGCAAGCTGTTCTCCAAATTCTTTCCCTTTTTTTAATATAAGGGACCAGCTGAATGCAAATGGAATAACGATTAGAGAAACAAGAATTAAGAAAGGCAAAGATAACTGCGTCTCAGCAAGAGATACAAGAACATTAAAAATTGCGATGGCTATCAGGATTTGAAAAACTCTGCCAGCACGAGCGGGATAACCTGCTTCCAGGGCTGCTGCTGTTTCATGCACAGATACTTCGCCTGGCTGTGGGAGTTTCATAGGCTGGGACTGACGGGAACCAATAAACCAATCCATTGCTAAACCCAATATGCTCAGCGGAATGACATAGGGGAGGATGGATACCCAGCTGACTCCCGTCATTGTAATCACTATTCCCACAATCGGCGTTACAGGCGCCCAAATTAAAGGCATTGCAAATCCCCTGGAAATCGCTCTGCTCATAAATCGTTCCTTGTTCCGTACCGGAAAGCTCCCGAGTGCCGGCCTAATTGAATAATACGTCATGGGAAGAGTGGCAAGATTCATAAAAATGCTAAAAAAGTAAGAGATCCCTGAAGTCATCATATATAAATGACCAGATGTTTTTATCCGTTTTTGGATGATAGCCTGGATGCCTTCCCCGTATCGCCCAAGTTTAATCGGAATCCCGAGGATCGGTATTAACGTAAACATGGTAAGCAGATCAAGCATTGGACCAAAGGCAAGAATATATTGCTGCCAGTCTGAGCCGCTTGTCCAAAGCAGCACAGAACCAAAAGCCAGGAATACACCCCCGAGGATCTGTACGAATTTCTTCGCAAGCCTGAATGTTAAAACCACGATGATAAAACACAGGATAGAGAGGAGGGGATCGATATTCCAATGCGGAAGCAAAGTGGACAGCAAATACAAACCAATCACGGTCAAAAATAAAACTCTCAGCATATCAGACACCCTCGCGATCTTTAATAAAGTAAATAGTAAATGAAATTGTATACCATAATCACGCATTTTCTTTATTTATTCAAAAATCAGCCACATTTCTATCGTTATTTTGGTATTTGGTATACAATTTTGTTGTAAATCTCAAAAATTCATAATATAATAATGATAACAGGTTAGAGAAAAAAGGAGGACACCCCGATGTTCCATTTTCTATTTGGATCCAAATATGCAATTGAGAAAACAGAAAGAAAATTAGCCCGTTTGAGAAGAACTTTAAAATTCTAGTAAAACCGCCTTTCTTTGGCGGTTTTTTCTATAGAATAAGAAAGTTAGAATTTTGAACCCAGAAAACTGTCAGCGCAAGCAGCCTCCCCCTGGCAAGCCCTTCCGTTTTCTTATGAACAGCAAACCCGGAAGAAGAGCGGCTTCTTCCGGGTTTCGTAATAACATTTATACTGCTACTTCATCAGATTTTATCAGTTTGGAATGAATGGAGTCTTCACTATTGCCGGATGCTTTTACTATTTCATCCAGTTCTTCTCTGGCTGCTTCGAGCGTTTCAAACCGCTCAAAGAATTTTACACCTATATGATTTACATACTCTTTTCCTTCATACTTTTCATAAAGCTGGATTTTCATATTCTCATCCAAAACTTCCGCGATTGTATACTTAGCCTTCAGCTTATCGAAAAAATAAAAATGATATGTCTCAACAGGCTTTAAACCTTCGTTTTCTAGAATGGTCTGGAAAGTATCTTTGTTTGTTAATACAATATATTTACCCAATTAAAACACTCCTTTAGTTTTATTTGAACTTAGTTACAAATGCAGAATTGCTCATATGTAGCTCGAGAGCATACCTCCTTTAGTTTGGAATATTGTATACCATTTCTGTTAAGTTTATTTTATACTAAGATTTTGAAATATTCAATAATATATTCTAAATTTTTTAATAATTCAGCGAAAAGGATACCTTTTGATCATTAAAGAGGAAACAGGCAGGAGCCAATCTGCAGATTAATGACCAAAAAAATTAAGCTTAATTAAAATGGCATTTAATGTAGTCGTATAACGACGAAAATAATTGGACCCAAAGAAAAATGGTTGCCAATCTCGCTGAATAACGACGAAATTAATCGCACCCATTGGAAATGGTAGTTAATCCAGTTAAAGACATCTACCACACAGAAAAATAAAAAACGAGTTTGCTAATCTTCCCGAAAGGTTGTATACTTTGAAAAAAAGTATCAAAATTTTTAGAATAAACTGAAAGGGGTAATATTATGCCGAAGGTTACGCTTCATGTAGATGGGGAGATTGTGGAAAAGCAGGTAAAGGATAATGCTAATTTGGTTGTCCTGGCAGGGATCCGCCAGTTTCCGGAATTAAAATATGGTTGCGGCATGGGAAGATGTACAAAATGTACGTGCATAGTATTAAATGGGGGAGATGATCTCGCACCGCCAAATTGGAAGGAAGAAAAAATGCTTGGCGACAGAGTGAAAGAAGGGTACCGGTTAACCTGTCAAATGACAATCCAAAACGATATTGAAATATCCCAGGAAAACATCTCTGTAAAGCCTCCCAAGAAGACAACTGCAGCCATTACTAAATAGTTTTTTATTTTTTTATTAATGGTATACAAAATACCTAAGATAAGCGAGGTATCAAGAAAATGAATTGTTATAATCTTACTAAAATGACATGGAAGGAAGTCGAGAAATCACTGGAAACAGTAGAGTTTGCCATTATTCCTGTTGGAGCACATGAACAGCATGGCCCACATATGGCAGAAAGCTGTGATGCGGTGCTAGCGGAGAGAATGGCTAATAAACTGGGGAAGAGAATGTTCCCATATACTATTGTGACACCGTCTGTTAATATGGGAGTTTCCGAGCATCATATCCATTTTCCCGGAACAATTACACTTCAGCCATCTACTTTGATTGCCGTACTTACAGACATGGTTTCCTCACTGAAACAGCATGGCATCAAGAAGTTTTTATTTTTGAATTCACATGGCGGAAACCAATCTACCCTGAGTCTGGCCGCCATGACTATCACAAAGGAATTGGAAGTAGAAGTCTACTATGCAAAAACCACTTCATCTGCAAAGGAATCTATCGGGAAATATGTAAAATCTCCTTTATTTGGCCACAGCTGCGAACGTGAAGTGTCTGAAGCCCTGTATCTTGCTCCTGAATTGGTAAGAGTGGACCTCTTGGAAAAAGGAGATATCAAGGAAGGCGGAAAATGGGAAAGACTCCGGCCGGGGAAAGCTGTACAGGGATTTTATTTCTATGAAGAAATGACTGAAAACGGATGTATAGGTGATGGCCGGCAAGGGAGCAGGGAAATCGGAGAGCAAATCGTTGAAGAAGCCCTGGATAATCTGGCTGAAGAACTTTCCGAGCTGCTTGATCTGAAAGAAGAGCTGCTTTATTAAATTCTTACAATCTATCACTAAAGAAAAAATAATCTTTAAAAAATTCTTAAAATTATGTTTACAATTCAAAAAGAATAGGTTATGATTTCATTAAGGTATACCAAAGACCAAAAAACAAGATTAAATATGGTTGTAAATTAACAACCTATTATTTTTTTAAAAGTTTTGGTATACAAAATATCAAGTGCCAATAGGTTACATAAATTTCGAGGAGGAGTTTACACATGCCAGAATTATTATCGAAAGATGAATTTCGCAAAGAACTAGAGGAAGCCATTAAAGGAAACCATAGCCAGAAAGCTCCATTCACTGTAGCTTGGGCTGAAGGAAAACTGGAAAGAAAGCATTTTGCCAGATGGGCAGAAAACCATTACCACTATGTTGGACCTTTTGCTGACTACTTAGCGTACATCTATCACAACACTCCAACCGATCCGAAATTTGAAGCAGCAAAAGATTTCACACTTCAAAATATGTATGAAGAAGAAATTGCGGCCGACCGTCATACAGACTTACTGATTCGCTTTGCTGAAGCATGTGGAACAACCCGCGAACGAGTGATTGATCCAGAAAACATGGCTCCAACAACTTTAGGCCTGCAAAGCTGGTGCTATGCAGTGGCAGCCCGTGAAAACTTCGTTGTAGCAACGGCTGCTCTAGTTGTCGGCCTCGAGTCCCAGGTTCCGGACATTTATCGAAAGCAGACTCCAGCTCTCCGTGCACAATACGGATTCACAGATGAAGAAATCGAATTCTTCGATCTGCACATTGTATCTGACGAAATCCATGGAGAACGCGGCTACAAGATTGTTTTGGACCATGCTGATACTCCTGAATTACAGCAGCGCTGCCTTGAAGTAGTCCGCACAGGTGCGAAAATGCGCCGCATGTACATGGATGGCCTATGGAGAGAATATCTTGAACAAGATCTTGGATCTTTAGTAGAAGCAAAATAATAGGTATTATCCAGGCCGTCACACTAAATCTTGTCCATCGAGGTCTATGTGGCGGCCATTTCTATACTAGGAGAAGTTGGTGCAGGAAAGGGAGAAACTAACAGAGAGTAAGGTGATAAGTTTGATTACGACAAAGGTAGAAACATTCAATAACTATATTAATGGTGAGTGGCAGGAATCTGCGAGCCAAAAGAAGTTTTATAGTGTGAACCCTGCAAATACGGAAGATGTCGTCGGCGTTTTTCAGGCATCCAATGAAACCGATGTAAAAGAGGCAATTGAAGCCGCCAGTAAAGCATACCCTGGCTGGGCAAAGACAGCTCCATCCAAGCGTGCAGCCATTTTGAACAAAGCAGCAGCAATACTCGAAGTAAATGCGGCCACATATGCTGAAGAACTGACAAGGGAAGAAGGAAAGCATGTCAATGATGCGAAAAATGAAGTGCTGCGCTCTGCACAAACACTTCGCTATTATGCGGTCGAGGGACAAAGCTTCACAGGTGAAACCTTCCCGAATGATGATCCAAATATGAGAGTTTCGACGGAAAGAGAACCGCTTGGAGTGGTAAGTGTGATCACGCCATGGAACTTTCCCATCTCCATTGCTGCGAGAAAAATTGCTCCGGCATTAATTACTGGAAACACAGTGGTTTTCAAACCTTCTTCAGATACCCCTCTGATTGCCGTTCGGCTTGTTGAAGCGCTGCACGAGGCCGGTATACCAAAAGGTGTTTTAAACTTTGTTACTGGGAAGGCATCTGATGTAGGTGATTTATTAGTCACGCATCCTGCTGTCAAGGCTGTCACCTTCACTGGCTCAACAGCTGCAGGAGAGGACATCCACAGCAAATGCTCTTTCACTACCAGAACTCAAATGGAACTTGGCGGAAAAAATCCGCTTTTAGTTATGGAAGATGCTGACATTGATCTTGCGGCCACATTAACAGTTAATGGCGGGTTTTCTTTGACCGGGCAGGCATGTACAGGAACAAGCAGAGTGATTGTGATGAAGGAAGTAAAAGAAGCATTTGTGGAGAAATTAATTGAAAAAACAAGCGCACTTAGAATTGGCAGCGGTTTTGAAGAAGGAGTTAAGATCGGTCCGCTGGCAAATGAAAAGCAGCTGAAAAATGTCCTAAAGTATATTGAGTTTGGGAAAGAAGACGGTGCGAATCTAGTATTTGGCGGTAAGCGTCTCACATCAGGTGAATATGAAAAAGGATATTTTGTGCAGCCTGCCATTTTTACTAATGTTAAACCAGATCACCGGATTGCCAAGGAAGAAATCTTTGGCCCTGTCATTGCCGTGATCGAGGCAGATACATATGAAGAAGCCATTGCGATTGCCAATGACGTGGACTATGGGCTGTCTGCTTCCATTGTGACAAATAATTTAAAAACAGCCAGCCAATTTACTAAAGACATTCAGGCAGGCACGGTAAAAGTGAACCGGACTACAACCGGCAACTTAATCAATGCACCGTTTGGCGGATTAAAGCAGTCCAGCACGGCTACGTTCCGGGAGTCAGGAAGAGTCGGCCTGGAATTTTTCACTCAAGTAAAAACCGTTTATATTGGTTATTAAATCAGAAGGAGAATGAAGATGAAAACTGCTATAAAGCTTGAATTGGAAGAAGCAAAATTGATGATTGAAGCAGCAAAAGAAAAATCAGCGGAAATCAATGTGTTTGAAACCATTGCAATTGTCGATGACGGCGGAAGTGTGATTGCACTCGAACGCATGAATGGAGCAAGAATCACCGGGCCTGAAATTGCGATTGCAAAGGCTTACACTGCTGCCGGCCATAAACGCTCCACCCATCTATTCAATAAAGAACCGAACGGGCCTGCCCTTCCAGGCAATGAGGCATTTGGCATCCAGCATATGCTAAATGGCAAATTTGCTGTGTTTGTGGGAGGGTTCCCAATTGTGGTTAATGGTGAAGTCGTTGGCGGAATCGGCATCAGCGGAGGAAATGGCGAGCAGGATACGGCTGTTGGGACGGCTGCATTAAAAGCCCTTCAATCTTATTTGGAAAAAGACGGCTATGAAGTCGTAACCGAAGCAGATATTAAAAAATAATAGAAAGGGACCTCATTCGTTGTTAATAGATAGCGGAATGAGGTCCTTCTTCAGTCAAAAACACCTAAATAAGGGGAGGATCGCATGAAGCCTTATCTTGAATTGACGATTGGATTTGCACGCACCGGTGTGACAGGGTATGGAGGAGGTCCTTCGACAATACCGCTGATAGAATTTGAAGCAGTTAAGAAATATAAATGGATGACGGAGGAGGAATTCGGGGAGATTCTGGCATTAGCCAATACGCTGCCAGGACCGATTGCAACGAAAATGGCTGCCTATATCGGCTACAAAGTAAAAGGCAGCATGGGTGCCGCTGTAGCCATCCTTACACATATCCTACCTTCCATTATTGCCATGCTAGCTTTGCTTGGCGTTTTATACTCTTTCCGCCAGTCCCCAATTGTAAGCGGAATGGTGCAGGGAGTGACACCTGTCATCGGTTTTATGCTGGCAGAGATGGCCTACCGTTTTTATCAGAAAGGAAGCCAGGGCTTAGGGCTTCCGAAAAACCTTATGCTGGCTGGTGTATCACTGGTATTTGTTCAGTTTATGGAATGGCATCCCGGTATTTTAATTGCGATAGTCTTAAGCACAGCATTTTATATTGCCCATCGGAAGGAGCAGGCGAATAAAAAGGCAATTGAAGAGTACTTGCCAGTAAGGGAGAAAAGTTCATGATATATTGGGAGATCTTTTGGGCATTTTTTGTAGCGAATCTACTAGGATACGGAGGGGGTCCCGCAACGATTCCCCTCATTCAAATTGAAGTAGTGAACAACAATGGCTGGATGAAGCTATCTGAATTTGGGGATGTTCTCGCCATTGCCAATGCGCTGCCGGGTCCCATAGCAACGAAAATGGCCGGATTCATCGGCTATGAATTAGGCGGGGTTTTAGGGGCGGCAGTTGCTTTAGCAGCTACCATCCTGCCATCAGCGCTGGCAGTCATCGTCCTGTTTAAGTTTGTTAATTTATTCAAAGATTCCCCTAAAGTGAAGCTAATGACCAAATCCGTGCAGCCTATCATTGCTGTCCTCCTGGCTGTCATGGCCTACCAGTTCTTTTTGACAGCCTTTGAAAACAGCGGAATGCTGCATCTTATACTTCTTGCAGCAGTTAGCTATTTAACATTAATCAAATTCAAGGTTCATCCTTCGCTTGTTATATTTGGAGCTTTATTTTATGGAGGGATCTTTTTATCTTAATAAAAATAGGCGGTGATAAAATGGATAGAACATGGGAGGAAAATAACTTAATATCCATACGCGAACATGCGTATTTGTATCTGAAAAAACTCATTTTAGAAGGAGAATACCAGGCTGGAGACAGACTGGTAGAAAGGGAGCTCGCAGCCAGGCTCAACATTAGCCGCACTCCGATTCGGGAGGCTCTGTTCAGGCTGGAATCTCAAGGTTTCGTGAAAACAGTTCCCAGAAAAGGGGTCGTCATCTCCAATATCTCAGAGGATGAAGTATTGGAGGTATTTACGATTCTCTCTTCTCTGGAAGTGCTGGCTGTAAAACTGGCAGCACAAAGAATGGATACAGGCACACAAAAAGAACTGGATCTCAAAATTAAGGAACTAATGGAGCTAAGTGAACAGGATGAAGAAAACTTCAATTTCGAACATATTCAAATGAACAGGCTGATTAATAAAGCATCCAAAAGTCCAAAACTATATGAAATCCTATCAGGCTTGATCGATTTTATTCATATGGCGGCCAATATGGGATATGAAACACCAGGACGAAGGAAGGTCTCATTAAAAGAACATATCGATATAATGAAGGCACTGCGCGATAAAGATGCCGAAATAGCTGAATACCTGATGAGGATTCATATTGAAAATTCGAAGAAAGCTTACATGGCGTATATGAACAGCATTAAAAAAAGGGACCTGCTAAAATTTCAACAGCAAAATGTTTATGAATGACTGTAAAAGAAAATAATGAAAGTTCCTTCGGACAGGAGAGGAAGAAATCAGTCCGAACTGGCCTTAGAGGGAGAAGAAACCAGTGGGAATATGTGCCAAGAATATCGACTATAGAATGCACAAGGGTCACAGGGCAAGGCACTGCTGCAGTTACGGGATTCTAAGATAAAATATTTAAAAGTTTAGTATTGTCTGAATATTATTTATATGGTATATTGTATACCAAGAACCAAGAAACGAACTCACAGGGAGGAATTCAATCATGCCAAACATCCATTTTGTCAACAGCAACAAAACTCTGGAAGTGCCTGAGGATTCTAATATATTAAGAATGTCGCTCCGCTATGATGGAGATCTGCCAAATCGCTGCGGCGGTGGAATTTGCGGCACTTGTGTTTTTAAAACCGAAGAAGGAGCAGAATACCTGGACAACGTAAAAATCCAGGAAAGAAGGAAGCTGGGAGAAGATTGGCTGGAGAAAGGGTATCGTTTAGGCTGCCAGACATTTGTTACAGACGGGGATATCACCATTTCATGGGACGATGAAGTTACGGATCAGGTAAAAAAGAGAAAGCCGGATAAATTAAAGCAAACCGTTACAACAGGAAAATGAGATTACGAATACTGCATTCTGTAATGGATGAAACCAACAGCATTTGCCCATTACAGAATGTAATAGTATATAGAATCCCAATAAAATAGAAGAAGGTGACATTATGTGGGTTTGCAGCACACATTTAAAAGAAGCCATGCAAATATTAAAAACTCCTCATATTCGAAAAGCTCCATATGAAATCAAATGCTCACTTTGTGAAAATCATGCTTTCGCCAAAGTCTATTATACTCACCGCTCATTTAAATTCACTAAACAACTATATTCTTCATTAAAACAAAGTGTTTCCCAGGAGGCATAGCGATGAAAGGGATAAAAAAGGGGATTGAAGAAAGACTGGAAGAGCTGAATATCCAGCTCCCAGTATTGGCTGATATCCGAATGCCTTTCGAACCGGGTGTTATCTCAGGCAATACAGTCTTTTTATCCGGACAAACACCCAGGGTAAATGGTGCACAAAAATATGCAGGTATTGTCGGGGAAGATATCTCTATCGAGGAAGCAAAGGATGCAGCAAGAATTTGTACGCTGAATTTGCTGGCAGCCCTTAAAGAGATCATTGGAGATTTAAATAAAGTAAAAAGAATCATCAAAATGGATGGATACGTTGCCTCAACAAGCAGCTTTAAAAATCATCCTATAGTCATTAACGCTGCATCAGATTTGCTTCATGACATTTTCGGCAAGGAAAATGGACATGCCCGCAAAGCTGTGGGGCTTGCCTCCCTTCCAGGCGGAGCCCCTGTAGAAATTGAAATGATCGTTGAAATAGAATAACTTTCAAACAAGGGCTGCTCAGGTATTGAGCAGTTTTTCTATTTATGCTCCATAAATAAAATGCCGTATGCTTTCAAAAAGAATAAAGGAGGGTGAAAGCCCAAATAAAATAATGTAAGGGTTTTCATGTTATCCAACTTTAAATCTGCTATATTTAAATAAATATATTAGATAACCTGAGAATAGGTGATTCATATGGAGAGCTTTCTTTCTTCTTTAAGAAAATTCAATACACTGCGGAACCAGATTTTAGCAGTGTTTTTAAGCGTCATGCTTTTTGTCCTGGCATTTGTTTCACTCGTTGTTTACGACCAATTAGGCGGCTTTTTCAGGCAAAATGCAGAACGCCAGATTCAGCAAACCGCTGCAGAAGCCAACGGAAGAATGGAAACACTTTATAAACAAATTGATACTCTGACTAATCAGCTCATGACCAATAGTAATGTTCAGCAAATGCTGCTAAAGATGCTTGAAGGGGAAAAAATGGATTATGGAAAATTGGAATCCCTGATAAAAATCATCAATAATACATATGCATACTCAGATGGAATATCTTCAATTGAACTGTATAATACAGAAGGCAAAAGGATTTTTCCATTCGATGGGAAAAATATTTTTAAAGTTGTCGATTCAAAGTGGGTAAAAGCCGCTGACAAGGAAAAGGGTAAGCTTGTTTGGACAGGGAAGGATCATGGGAACAGCAGCTATTCTGCTGCCATACGGAGAGTCAGTCTGATGGATCGCTGGTTCACGAATGGCGGTTATCTTGTCGTCCGTATTTCCAACAGTTATTTTCAGGTTCAGGGCAATAATCAAGAAAACGGACAAAATGATTATATGATGCTTCTCGATCGCGACTTAACGCCCATTACTTATGATTACGGAATTGACATAAAAAGCATTATCCAGCAAGAGGAAAAATCGATTATGATCCATGGTCAGGAATATATGGCTGTTACCGAAAAGTCAGCTCTGACAGGCTGGACTTTTGTCATCCTGAAGCCGATGAGTTTTCTGCTTCAGGGCGTTTCGAAAGTTCGTGCTGTAATAGTTTTAGCTGTTTCCCTTGGTTTCTTTTTATTTGTCATTTCGTCCATAGTGCTCGCTACCATGATCACCAGACCGATTAAGAAACTGACTAATACGATGAAAAATGCCAAAATGGATGAATTAAAACTGAATCCTGAGAGTAATTCCTCACTTGAATTTATTGAATTAAATAACACCTACAATAAAATGGTTGAAAGGACCAACCACTTAATCCAAGTTGTTTATGAAAAAGAATTGCTCCGGTCACGAACTGAACTGAAGGCACTGCAGGCCCAAATTGATCCGCATTTTCTTTACAACACTCTAAATGCACTGTACTGGTCCCTGGAGGAGAAAGAGGAAGAGGAATTGGCTGAGATTGTCATTTCAATGTCTGAACTTTTCCGATATACAATCGGGAATCGAAGCTCCTCTGAATGGGTTACCATACATGATGAACTTGATCATATTGAACGGTATATGGGCCTAATGAAAATGCGGCTTGGCGAAAGACTGTTATGGAAAATTGCTGCACCACCCAAGCTCCTTGGTGTGAAAATACCAAAACTGATTATACAGCCATTAGTTGAAAATGCTATACAGCATGGAATTGAAAATAAGAGAATACAAGGAACTGTCCTTATCCAATTAGATGAATCAGCCGGTGGGGACTCGATCAAAATCACGGTGCAGGATAACGGGCCAGGTATTGATCATAAGGAGCTCCATCAGTTAAACGAGGAGATAAAAAAAGAGAATGTTTCTTCATTTAAAGGGATTGGGATGGCGCTGACAAACGTTAACAAAAGGCTCAGCCTTTATTATGATGCCTATTCCCTTGGCGGTCTTCATCTGGAAAGTGAGTTGGGTTCAGGCACTAAAGTTGTGTTCGTAATACCTGCGGGGGAGGGAATTAAAGGTGAATACAAAGATAATCTTAATAGTGGATGATGAAGAAACCACAAGACAGGGGCTGAAAAAGACACTGGAAGGATGGTCAGCAGGGAGATTTGAGATTCTAAGCGCAGCTGATGGACATGAAGCTTTAGAATTATTCAAGAGAACCAGAGTGAACCTGCTTATTACAGATATATGCATGCCAGAAATGACTGGATTGGCACTGCTGAAAAACATTAGAAACCAAGGATACAAGCCGGCTGTCATGATTGTTTCAGGCTATCCTGATTTTGAATATGCCCAGGAAGCCATCCGGCTCGGTGTTCTCAACTATCTGGTCAAACCACTGCGGAAGGAAAGTCTTATAAAGGCTATTGAAGAGGCCCTTGATACGGAAGAACATATGATCAGGGCAGATTATTTGGAGAAAGTTGCAGATCAGGGCCTGTTAGAGCTGGAAGCAAAAAAAGAGTATGTAAATTCATCTGTCAAACAAGCTATTGCTTATGTGAACAAAAACATTCCGGAACAGATTTCTCTCAAGGAAGTCGCTGATGCAGTGCATTTGAATGCCAGTTATTTTAGTGCGATGTTTAAAGAGCAGACCAGCATTACATTTAGTGAATATTTGACAAGAAAAAGGCTGCAATTGGCGAAAAAGCTGCTCATAACCACGGATTTGCCAATAGATGAAGTGGCCCGGCAGGCCGGTTATCAAACAGCCAAGTACTTTATTAAGCTTTTTAAAGACTCGGAAGGTGTGACCCCCAGCAAATACCGGAAGCTGACCGAACTTGATGAAACTCCAATCTAAAAATAGTGGAATTTTTCCCAATCGCGGTTACCTTACCGCGATTTTTTAGTGGTGTTATCATTAGAATTGTTAGAATAATTAAGAAATAGGGGGTTTAGAAATGCCTAAGAAAGCGCATTCATTTTTACTTATTGCAGTGATGATCCTAGTAGCAGCGCTAGCAGGATGCAGCGGAAATACGGATACGGCCAGTGGTGAAAACGGTTCTAAAAAAACCATTAAATTCATGCATTTATGGCCGGCAGGAAGTTCCAAGCAGCAAAATCAGATTGTTACAGATATTATTGAACAATATGAAGCCGAGCATGAAGATGTGAAAATTGAAGTCGAAGTTCTGGAAAATGAACAGTACAAAAATAAAATCAAGGTTCTTTCATCTTCTAATGAATTGCCGGATGTAGGGTTTACCTGGGCAGCGGGATATATGACTCCATTTGTGAAGGGCAGTCTATTTGCCGAGCTGGATGATGTATTAAATGATGGTTTGAAGGAGTCTTTTGTCAGCGGGACTACGGAAGCCTATGCTCTCGATGGAAAAACCTATGGTCTGCCTCTTGAGCTGAACATTGCACCTATTTACTACAATAAAGAAATTTTTGAGAAATATAATCTTGATGTACCCCAAACTTACAGCGAGTTAGAAAATGCTGTTAAGACATTGACAGACAACGGTGTTGCTCCGATTGCACTTGGAAATAAAGACCGCTGGACAGGATCCTTGTGGTACATGTACCTGGCAGACCGAATTGGCGGGGCTGAAGTTCTTAATAAAGCCATTGACCGCTCCGGTTCGTTCGAAGATCCGGCACTGGTATCGGCTGCTGAAGAAATTCAAAAACTTGTCAAAGAGAACGCATTTAATAAAGGCTATAATGGACTTTCAAATGATGAAGGAAAGGCTGAGTTCCTGAACGGAAATGCGGCAATGTATCTTATGGGAACCTGGGAGCTCCCTAATTTTACGACGAATGAAGAAATCCCGCAGGATTTCAGGGATAGCGTTGGGTTCTTTAAATTCCCGACCGTTGACGGCGGCAAAGGAAATATCGACAGCTGGGTGGGCGGCCCGGGAGTAGGGTTATTCGTTGCTGAGAATTCAAAGGTTAAAGATGAATCAAAAGAATTTGTAAAGTTTTTTGTTGAAAAGTGGGGAGAGCAATCTGTTGAAAAAGCGGGTGTAATTCCTGCCACGAAGGTTGATACCGGTAAAGTGGATCTTCCAGACCTGTATATTGATGTCTTAAACGAGTTAAATAAAGCCAGCAGCTTAACCTTATTTGCTGATGTCCAAATGAGTGCTTCGGTTGCAGAAACACATTTAAACCTTATACAATCACTGTTCGGCAATGAAGTAAAACCATCTGATTATGCCAAACAGCATGAAGAGGCTCTTAAGGCTGAGGAAGGGAATTAACAGCATTCCCGGAAAAGGATATATCTGCTGGCGGGGTATATCCTTTCCAATTCTAACAGGAAGGAGCTGAAATGAAATGAATAAAGTGCTTTCCAATAAAAAAGTCCTTGCACTGTACATCACACCTGCCCTTTTCCTGGTCCTTGCGCTGATCTATATACCGATTGTGCAGACAGGCTACTATGGTTTAATGAAATGGAATGGCATTGGAGAAATGGATTTCATCGGCTTAAAGAATTACAAGGTACTGATGAAAGATGCACTCTTTTGGAGAAGTGCATTGCATTCCTTTTTGCTGGCCCTGTTTTCAGCAATAAGTCTAATCGGTTACTTGTTCATTTCCATTATCCTCGCCGGTAAAATCAAAGGTGCAGATTTATTAAGGAAGATATACCTGATCCCCATGCTGCTGGCATCAGTCGCAATTGCACAGCTTTGGATGAAAATATACCACCCTTCAAATGGCATGCTGAACACAGTGTTAATGGCTAGCGGCATTGAAGATCCGCCTGCATGGCTTGCGGATGCCAATCTCGCACTTTATGCCATCATTATACCAATTATATGGCAATACGCAGGTTTTTACATTCTCATTTATTATGCAGCATTAAAAAATATTCCCGAATCACTTGTTGAAGCAGCAAGAATTGATGGGGCTTCTCCATGGCAGATTGCCCTAAAAATAAAGCTTCCTTTGATAATGAATGTAATTAAAGTAACAATTGTTCTTGCAGTCGTAGGCTCGCTGAAATACTTTGACCTGATTTATGTCATGACCGGAGGCGGTCCGAATGGAGCGAGCGAAGTAATGGCGTCGTATATGTATCAAAAAGCATTTAAAGGTTTTGACTTTGGATATGCAAGTGCCATCGGATTTTTTCTGCTGGTCATTTGTCTTGTTGTTACCTACATCATCCGCAGATTTACAGCTGCTAATGAAGATATCTATTAATGGAAGGGAGGAAAATGTATGGAAACAGTAAAACCTGATGGCACTCCACGCATAGGAAATGGACTGGACACAAAGCTTGTCTCAAAACCGATCATGAACCGTATAGCATATGGCATCATGTATGTGTTCCTGGTTCTGGTCGCCGTGTTTCAGATTTTCCCGATTATCTGGTTATTTCTTTTTTCCTTGAAAAACAACCAGGAAGTCTTCAATATGTCTCCATTCTCATTGCCTGCAAACCCTAAATGGGAAAATTACGCAAAGGTTTGGACGGAAGGAAACATTAGCCTCTATTTTATAAATAGTGTAACGTACACCCTTGCAGCCGTCATTCTGACTGTTGTTTTAGCCAGCATGGTTACTTTTGCCATTACGCGAATGCATTGGAAAGGCAGCAGGCTGGTGCTGGGACTGTTTATGGTAGGTTTAATGATACCGGTCCATTCAACATTGATCCCTTTATTCAGCACTTTTACCAATATCAATCTGATTGATAATCCGTTATCCATTATTCTAACTTACACAGCTTTTAACCTTCCAATCACTATTATGATTTTGCTGGGCTTCTATGAAGCTTTGCCACGGGAGGTTGAGGAAGCAGCAGTCATGGATGGCGCATCCATACATCATATTTTCTTTAAAATAACACTGCCTATGACGATGCCGGTAATGGCAACTGCTGCGATTATTAATATGATCTACAACTGGAATGAATTTGTATTTGTGAATACATTTATCAGTTCGGATAGCTTTAAAACACTCACCGTTGGGATCCAGAATTTCATTGGCCAGTATACTACGGATTGGGGGGCTATCGGTGCCACACTGGTCATCAGCATCCTGCCAATATTAATCGCCTTTCTGATATTAAGCAATCGCATCATTGAGGGGATAGCATCCGGTTCGGTTAAAGGCTAATGATTCAAAGCAGAGGAGGTGACAAACATGCAAAATACGCTGGGCAAGCTATTTACAATATGTGAATGGATTATGAAGCTTGCTTATGTTAACTTGCTCTGGTTTTTATTTACGGTGGCGGGGCTAATCGTATTTGGCTTCATGCCGGCAACCGTATCCCTCTTCACTATCGTCCGCAAATGGCAGATGAAACATACAGAAGTGCCTCTTTGGGATACTTTCCTATCAATCTATAAAAAGGAATTCTTTAAATCTAATTTGCTTGGTTTCATACTTGTCATCTGCGCGGGGTTCATTCTTTTGGATTTACATTTTGTTAATGGCCTAGAAGGGGTTCAGCAGCTGCTATTTTTCGTACCGCTGCTGATTATATCTGCTCTCTATTTCATTACTCTGATGTATCTTTTTCCGGTTTATGTACATTACGATTTAAGAGTAACTGAATATCTAAAAAATTCATGTCTGCTTGGGATCCTGAACCTGCATCTTACCCTAATTTTAGCAGGCTCTGCCGGATCCATCATTATTATGCTGTTGTACAGTCCTGCATTTATTCCCTTCTTTAGCGCTGTTTCCATTACATGGATTCTGATGTGCGGGGGAATGTACAGTTTTAGGAAAATTGAAGCGAGGGAAAAGCACCGGCAGCGAGAACCGTTCAGGCAATCCGGCTTAAGCAGACATATTTAAGAAAATGAAAGGTGTGGTCAAATGGCACTCATACGCAATCCGATTTTAACAGGATTTAATCCTGATCCGAGCATTTGCCGGGTGGGAGAAGATTATTATATTGCTGTTTCCACTTTTGAGTGGTTTCCCGGTGTTGGAATCTATCATTCTAAGGATCTGAAAAATTGGCGTCTGGCTGCAAGGCCATTAAACCGGATAAGCCAGCTTAATATGACAGGAAATCCGGATTCAGGCGGGGTTTGGGCACCTGCTTTATCCTATCATGATGGCCAGTTCTGGCTTATTTATACGGATGTAAAAGTGGTGGATGGCCAGTGGAAGGATTGCCATAATTATCTTTCAGTATGTGAAAACGTTGAAGGGGAATGGTCTGATCCTGTGTATTTAAATAGTTCAGGATTTGACCCTTCTATGTTTCATGATGAGGACGGAAAAAAATATTTGGTCAATATGGTGTGGGATCACCGTGCCGGCCATCACAATTTTTACGGAATTGCTTTGCAGGAATATGATGTACAGAAGCAAAAGCTGACAGGGAAAGCGGAGGTCATTTTCAAGGGGACCGATATCAAACTGACAGAAGCTCCGCATTTGTATAAAATCAATGGTTATTATTATTTGCTGACTGCTGAAGGCGGGACTAAATATGATCATCAGGCCACTATTGCGAGATCAAAGAATATTAGGGGGCCATATGATGTACACCCTGAAAATCCGCTCATTTCATCTTTTGGGTCACCGAGGAACCCACTGCAAAAGGCCGGACACGCCTCAATGGTACAAACCCATACAGATGAATGGTTTCTTGTCCATCTAACAGGACGCCCCTTAACAAGAGAGGGACATCCCTTACTTGACCCGCGCGGTTATTGTCCTCTTGGAAGGGAGACTGCCATACAAAGGCTGGAATGGAAGGATGACTGGCCTTATGTGACTTGCGGGAACGAGCCTTCCGTTGAAATAGAAGGGCCAAAGATTAAGGAAGCAAAGTGGGGAAGAGATTTTCCGGAAAAAGACGATTTTGATAGTGAAACCCTAAACCTGCATTTCCAGAATTTAAGGATT
This sequence comes from Cytobacillus sp. BC1816, assembly GCF_051353635.1. NCBI lineage: Bacteria > Bacillati > Bacillota > Bacilli > Caryophanales > Bacillaceae > Cytobacillus > Cytobacillus sp. BC1816. The sequence continues at coordinate 2,172,252 of NZ_CP195611.1, forward strand.
CCGCTTGGGGACCATATTGTATCATTGAAGGAAAACCCAGGCCATCTTCGATTATATGGGAAAGAAAGCTTAACATCCAAATTTACACAGGCCTTCATAGCTAGGAGATGGCAGCATTTTTCCTTTACTGCTGAAACAAAGGTGGCGTTTGAGCCCAAAACCTTCCAGCAATCTGCCGGACTCGTCAATTATTATAATACTGAAAACTGGACGTCATGCCAGGTCAGCTGGAATGAAGATAAAGGACGAATCCTTGAATTGGTGTCATGCGATAATCTTACATTCTCACAGCCGTTAAAAGGGAATGAAATTGAAATTCCGGCAGACGTGAAATATGTTTACCTTCGTGTAAATGTCCATAACCATGAGTATAATTATTCTTATTCATTCGATGGTGAGAACTGGATAGAACTTGCAGTTCCTTTCCAATCCCATAAATTATCGGATGATTACATAAAGGGCGGCGGGTTTTTTACAGGTGCATTCGTCGGCATGCAATGTCAGGACACTTCCGGCCAAAATCAATTTGCCGATTTTGATTACTTTGTTTATAAAGGCGAATCTTAATGATAAAATGGGCTGCTCAGGTATTGAGCAGTTTTTTTCTATATAATAGAGAAAAAGGATTCTCTTCACTTTTAACGAATTAATGTACAAAAGATCGCAGGGAGGATTTTATGCAAACTTTAGTAAAAATTAGGCACAGGTTTTGGTATCAAACTCCTGTTTCAGAAACTGACCGTCCTATTTTAGGGGCAGTGGTCGGGGATCGAATGACTTTGATGATTGATTCAGGCAATTCAAAAGCTCATGCCCAATTATTTTTAAGCGAACTGGAGAAACAGGGTATACCTTCACCAAGGATGGTGGTGCTGACTCATTGGCACTGGGATCATATTTTCGGCCTGTCTGCGCTTGATATTCCATCTATTGCTTCCAGACTCACCAAAGCTGAAATAGAAAAACTAATCCCTTTTCAATGGACAGATGATGCATTGGATGAGCGTGTGGAAAGTGGAGTCGAAATAGAATTTTGCGCGAGCGCCATTAAGAAAGAGTATGGTAATGATCGAAGAATTAAGATTAAACTTCCAGATATCACGTTCGAGAAAAAACTAGAAATAGATCTTGGCGGTGTGGCTTGCCAACTGCAGCAAGTCGGCGGTGACCATTCTCCAGATTCGGTGGTGGTATATATAAAAGAAGAAAAAATATTATTTCTGGGTGATGCGATTTACGCGAATCTTTACGCAAGTAAATGGAATTACACGGCAAGCCGCGTGCTTCAGCTAATGGATGCATTGGATCAGTTTGATGCAGATACATATATCTTGTCCCACGGGACGGCCATCTCAAAGGCAGAGTACCAGGAGGAAGCGGCCATGCTCAGGATGGCAGCACGTCTAACAGAAGAATTCGAAGGACAGATGGAAGAAATGAAGAATGCCTATAAATCCTATGTCAATCGTGAACTGAATGATAATGAGCAAGAAACGATGCAGTACTTTGTAAATGGCTATGAACTGCAAAAAACTTCTGCAGTTTAATTTGAAAGTAAAAAATCCTTTTTAAGGGAGGCTGCCATGAATAGATATTCTGTTAATCTTTCAACCGTTTTTACAGAGGTTCCTTTTTTGGAGCGGTTCAAAAAAGCCCGTGAAGCTGGTTTTGTTTATGTGGAGTGCCAGTTTCCATATACATATACAATAGAAGAAATCAAAAAAGAGCTTAAGCAAAACCAGTTATCGATGGACTTAATTAACCTGCCGCCAGGTCAATGGGAAAAAGGGGACCGTGGCCTGGCAGCAGACCCAGAGCGCATAGAAGAATTTAAAAGATCAGTTGAAAAGGGGATCCGTTATGCTAATGGCCTTGGAGTTAAAATGATACATTGTATGGCGGGGATACACCCAGATAATAATCTGGAAGTTTTTATAGAAAATCTCCTTTTTGCGGGCACTGCAATGTCTAAGCATGAGATAACCCTATTAGTTGAGCCTATCAATCCATTCGATATGCCTGGCTATTTCTTAAATGATATCCAGCAGGCAGCAGACATAATCCTTCGTGTCGCTTTGCCGAATGTGAGGCTTCAATTCGACTTTTACCATATCGAAAAAATTCATGGCCATTCTCTTTCCATGTATCAAAAATACGCTGAGCTGGTTTCGCATGTGCAAATTGCTGACCATCCGGGCAGACAGGAGCCAGGGACAGGTGAAATGAATTATACCGATATTCTTCAATATTTGAGTAAACACTATCGAGGTTTAATTGGTCTTGAATATAATCCGCAAGGCAGAAGTGAAGAGAGTTTTGCTTGGCTGAAAGGGGTGATATCATGAAGGTTGGATTTATTGGTACAGGAGTAATGGGATCGAGGATGGCCAAGCGCCTCCTGGGCAATGGTTTTCACCTCATGGTTCATAATCGGACAATTGAAAAAGCACAGCCCCTTATTGAGCTGGGTGCCTTTTATTCGGAAACGATCAGCAGCCTGGTCAGCCAATGTCAAGTCGTGTGTACATGTCTTTCTATGCCGGACGATGTGCTGAACGTCTATACAGGTAAAGAGGGGATCATACATACTGCCCGGCCCGGAACGATATGCATTGACTTTACATCGGTAGGGGCCGACACGAGTAAAACAATCTTTGAGATGACAGATGCAAAAAAGATCAGTTATCTTGACTGTCCGGTTAGCGGCGGTCCTGAAGGAGCAGAAAGCGGGACATTAACAATCATGGCAGGCGGCGAGGAAGTGGCATTTCATAAAGTTAAGCAGGTACTGGAGGTGCTCGGTGACACCATAGAATATCTGGGACCTTCGGGCTCAGGCAGCATTGCCAAACTGATTAATCAGTATCTTGTTGCTGTTCACTCTCTGGCTGCATCAGAGGCTATGGTAGCCGGATCTGCTTATGGTCTGGATTCCGAACAGCTCTTGAAAGTGCTGAAGACAAGCTATGGTGACAGCAGAATTCTGCGCAGGCATATGGAACAATACGTATTCAATCGCCACTTCACACCAGGAGGGGCAGTGAAATATGTCCATAAAGATGTCCGGCTTGCCAACCAGCTTTTACAGGAGGCCGGCCTAAACCAGTTTACCGGGCAACTGGCTGAAAAAGCATTCCAGACAGCCGCTGAGCAAGGTCATAGCGAACAGGATATGTCGGCAGTAATAAAACCTCTGGAGGAAGACGCAGGCATTATTGTGAAGAGGAAAAAGTAATCAGCGGAGACAGGAATGCTCGGTTATTAGCATTCATTTGGTATGTATAGCAGAAAGCCAGTATAAAAAAACTGACCAATATATTTAAAATGCTGGGATAAACCAAAATACAGGCAGATAAAATCCAACGAGAAAAACCGAACTTTTCCGATAACCTTCTTCCGGACTTCTTAAAGGACCTATTCCTATTAAAATATCAGTATTTTCTGCTATAATAATAACCTGAAATATTAATAGAGAAACCGGGAGAGCAGCAATGAAACGTAAAAAAAGCAAAAAGCGTACAAAACGCAGATCGAATGTAGCATTCCTGTTATTTTTTTTGGTTCTGATTTTTGTCCTATTTGACCAATTCAAGCAGCTTAATATTAAGGAAACAGCTGTTTCCTTACTGCCTAATACTGTGTCAAGGGACGTTCAGAATTATACCCCGATCCTTCAGAAGGAATTGAAGGAAGTTAACCTTGAAGAATATACTCTCGTATTGGCCGCGATCATGCAGCAGGAAAGCAAAGGAAAGGGCGGTGATCCGATGCAGGCTTCGGAATCAGCAGGATTGCCCCCGAATTCCATTCAGGATCCGGAACAAAGCATTAAGCAGGGTGTTAAACACTTTCAGAAAGCATTAAATTATGGCAGTCAAAAAAATGTAGACTTCCCTGCGGTTATCCAGGCCTACAATATGGGAATCGGATATATTGACTTTGTTGCTGATCAGGGTGGAAAACACAGTGAAGAAATCGCAAAAGAATTCTCACTCAAACAGGCCGAACAAAATCCGGAAATTTATAATTGCGGAGGCGACAAGAATAATTTCCGCTATCCATACTGTTATGGGGATTTCACTTATACAACAAAGGTAACAAAAAATATTGAGATTCTTACAGCAAGTAACACAGGAAAATCCGGAGAATTTAAATCAGTATGGTAAAACAAAACATAAAAATATTATGGTAAACTAAAACCGCACTCAGCCAAGAAGTGCGGTTAGTTTTTTCAGCGTCTGCTTTTGCCCATCTATATCCACTAACTCGAGGCATTAACCTTTCAATTCGAAAATGAAAACTTCATAATATCCGATTTGAAAAATATTTTTTCATCTGCAATGGTAATGGGTTTTATTACATATATAACGCACCATATTTCTTTGGCTTAGTCACAATAGTTTATTTTTCCCCCAATGGACCTCAGCATATAATTCTTGCGCTCGGTACTCTCCTGTCTGCATTCTCGCGGGAACAGGCTCGCTTGAGGATGCTAACCTTTGTGGCATTCACACCTTTTCTTTTTAAATGATGCAGGATAGATCCTCACAGATTTTGTCTGCTGGTGTGATATTCATAGTACTCAAGATGACTATGGTCAGATCCTCTTTAAAGTTCTTCAAAAGTTCATTTGTAAATCCATTAATATCCCCAGAGTGTCTCGCTATCCTTTGTTCGCCGTTAATAAAACAGCCATACCCATAGCCTCCAGGAGGTCTATGCATTTGTTTGGCAGTACACCATTCCGCAAAGCTTCTGTCCATTTATTAAATCCTCTGCAGTTCTGTACATTCATATGCTCCCTGAGGAATGCTCATTTCGACATACTTTGGGTGAATGACCTGTTCCCAGACCGAATGCTCGGAAGGCAAGTCCTTTACAATCCAACGGCCTTTATCAATTCCTGCATTTTTTTATTGAAAAGGTTTAAAAATATTCTCCAGGAGGAATTATACATAGGATAAATCTGAAACGTTTTCCATTAAAGCAGTTAGAAGTAAAAATTCTTAATTGCTGTATTGCATGTCCTAACCAGGCTGGAGGGCAGACGCATAAATTTTTCCCAGTATTCAGGAGAAAAGTAAAAATCGGCTGCGTCTGATGAATGGCTAAATAAGTGATGAAAGGTCATACCCTTTTCAGAAGGAAAGTCTTTAATATAAATATCGAACAAATTCAACTAAGTTTGCTGGTGAAGCAGAAGAACAGCTGCTGCCGCAAAAGATTTTGTAAAAGAGCCAATGCGGAATTTGTAATAGGATTGTTTTTAGTGGCATATTGATAGCTTGATAGTCCATATCCTTCATTCAGAATGACTTTTCCCTTATGGGCGGCAAGGTCACATCCATTAAAATAATTGCCTGCAGCTAGAATGTCCATATACTCGTTAATTTGGTGTTTTTGGTCCATGTGAATTTCCGCCTTTATGTATAATTCGTCTACATTCTTCATATATATTGGCTGTTGTCTGATTTTTCTTCTTCCTTGAAAATTAAAGATTTATAAGTTTTTACATAAAAAGTGAAACCAAATTGCTTTTCATTCGTCTATATAGACGTGCAGCATTTATTAATGGGCAACACCCAGCTTAGGCTGTGTACTGGGCACTTACTCTGTTTAATAGTCATTAAAGAGCATTTTATCTGGACATGCTTGACATTTTATTAAATGCGAGTATAGTTATATTCTTGTGCAGTGCTTTTTTGCATGTTCATAGATTATTAATATTTATCACGTAAACTAATAATTATTGGGCTGATTGCCAACATAAGATTTTTAAATTACTAGCGAAGTATGTTAGAATAATGTGCTAGAAGGCAGGTGTATGAATTTGAATACTTTACTTCATAAAAGTCAGGATATATTAAATAAATATATTGGCTTTTTCTTTTTAGCAGTATTTCTGCTCTGGATGAAAACGTATATTACTCAAATGACACAATTTAACTTAGGCATTGAAAGTGCCTTGCAGCAGTTCCTTTTATTCATTAACCCGCTGGGGTCTTCATTGCTTTTTTTAGGATTTGCATTCTTTTTTAAAGGCAAAAGAAAATATATCGCCTTGATGGTAATGTATTTCTTGCTTTCCTTCCTGCTGTTTGCGAACGCAGTGTACTATCGTTTCTTTAATGATTTTATTACATTGCCGACTTTGACGCAGACACAGAACTTTGGTGACGTCAGCGGAAGCATCAGTTCATTATTACAGCCGACTGATATCCTTTTCTTCCTTGATTTCATCGTGCTTGCCGGCTTGCTTGTATTTAAAGTCGTAAAAGTGGAAACAAAGGACTTGACGCGCCGCAGATCAGCAGCATTAATTTATGCTTCTCTGGCCATTTCCTTTGCAAACCTGGGATTGGCTGAAACAGACCGCCCTGAACTTTTGACAAGAGGTTTTGACCGTAATTACATTGTTAAGTATTTAGGCATGTACAATTATACGATTTATGATGCAGTACAAAGCACGAAGGCATCCGCGCAAAGAGTTATGGCGGATAGCAGTGATACAACCGAAGTCATTAACTTTACAAAATCGAATTATGCTGAACCGAACCCGAAGTACTTCGGAAAAGCAGAAGGGATGAATGTGATCTACCTTCACCTGGAATCCATTCAGACATTCTTAATGAACTATGAACTGCACGGTGAAGAAGTAACACCATTCTTGAACTCACTGATTGAAGAAGAAAATACAACGTATTTTGATAACTTCTTCCATCAGACTGCACAAGGGAAAACAGCAGATGCTGAGTTTATCCTTGAAAACTCCCTATATGGATTGCCGCAGGGTTCTGCCTTTACAACAAAGGGTATGAATACGTACAATGCAGCACCAGCAATTCTTAAGGATAAAGGATATACTTCTGCAGTTTTCCACGGCAACTCCGGAAGTTTCTGGAACCGTAACGAAATTTACAAATCCTTTGGCTATGACAACTTTTTCGATGCAGGATACTATGATTTAAAACCAGAAAATATGGCTGACTATGGTCTAATGGATAAGCCGTTCTTTGAACAATCCATGCCGTACCTTAAGTCGCTTAAACAGCCGTTCTATTCTAAATTCATTACTGTGTCCCATCACTATCCTTATCATATGGATCAGGAACTGGCGACAATTGAGCCTCATACTACCGGGGACAAATCAGTCGATAATTACTTCCAGACAGCCCGTTATGCTGATGAAGCACTTAAACAGTTCTTTGAGCAGCTTAAAGCTTCCGGCCTTTATGAGAACTCAGTGATTGTCATGTATGGTGACCATTATGGTATTTCCAAGAACCATAATAAAGCAATGGAACAAGTGCTTGGCAAGGAAATTTCAGCGTTCGATAGTGCCGGTCTGCAGCGTGTGCCTCTATTCATCCGCGTACCTGGCATGGAAGGCGGAGTAAACCATGAATTTGGCGGTCAGATTGATCTGATGCCAACATTGATGCATTTGCTTGGAATTGATACTAAACAGTATCTGCAATTCGGTACAGACTTATTATCAGAACAGCATGATGATCTTGTTCCTTTCCGTAACGGAGATTTCATGAGTCCAACCATCTCATCTGTTGACGGAAAGTTTTATGACTCTACAACTGGTGAACTGCTGGATGAAAGCCGTTTTGAAGAGGCGAAAAAACTTCAGGAAAGTGCCGAGCAGAAATTGGCGCTATCTGATAAAGTCGTGAACGGAGATCTTCTCCGCTTCTACACACCTGAAAACTTCGAACCGGTTGATCGTTCAAAGTACGATTATAAAGCAGAAAGTAATGGGGTTAACAAGAAGAACGAAGTAACTGATGAATCGGCTGAAGAAGAACCAGCTGATAAATAATTCAAAAACTGCCTGCGGGAGATCCTGCAGGCAGTTTTTTTGTTGCAGGATAAAGCGAAAATATAATCCCTCTATACGAATATAAATAAGTCACATCCCAAACTCAATATTTTTATAAAGCAGGTATGTTTACATTTGATTCAGTGTGGAATACCATTATGCATTAGTTAAATCTGGTTCAAGCCCTATTATTATGTGATAAATAACCATTCAACCTTTATAATTAAAAATAAAAAGATACATAACTAGGGGGAGTAAGATGAAAAAGCTTGCGGGCAAAAGGATTGCACTTTTAGGTTCCCGGAAAATAGAAGAAATCGGCAAATTGGTGGAGAATCAGGGAGGAATTGCCCTCAGCAGGCCAGCCCAGGGGACAACACTGCTCAAAGACGGTAAACTTCATGATCACGTAAGACTGATAATAAAGGAAAGCTTTGAATGGATTATTTTTACTACCGGAATCGGAGTCGAAACCATATATCAAACTGCTCTTGATATGAATGAGGGTGACTCCCTTATCAACAGCCTGCAAAAAGCAAATATTGCAGCAAGGGGATATAAAACCGTTAATTCTTTGAAAAAACTTGATATCACACCTTCAGTGCGGGATGATGACGGAAGTACTGCAGGCTTAATCCGGGAGCTCTCAGCTCATTCCCTAACAGGCCGGAAAGTAGCCCTGCAGCTTCACGGGGATCCGGCACCACGCCTTAAACAGTGGCTGGAAGAAAACCATGCGGACTTTGAAGAAATTCTGCCATATACCCATATTCCTCCTGAGGAAAAAGTAATGAATCAGCTGCTGTCCGAACTCCTTGACGGAAAGCTTGATTCAGTATTTTTCACCAGCACACCTCAAGTAAGGAATTTATTCACCTTCGCCCGGAAAAAGAAGGCAGATGCGCAATTAAAAAGTTGTTTATCAGAACAGGTTGTGGCTTTATCGGTTGGAAAAGTAACTGCACAAGCTTTACATGAAGAAGGAATTGCAAGAGTCATTTTTCCGGAAGTCGAGAGGATCGGGAGTGCGGTTATTGAATTAGCCCATTTTTATAATAATGAAAAAGGCATTTAATGACTAATTTATAAAAACAAATAAGCTGGTAAAGCGCAGAATATTTTCTTAAAAGGGGGCCCTTTAGGCTCCTTTTTATTAATTTCATGGATATACTAATTTCAAAATAGTCATAAAAAGTATTGAAAAGGCTTACACAAAATGATAATATTGCAACGTAAACGTTTTCGTAACTAAAATAATACAGCAATTTTAAGCAGGTGGGATATGACTAATACCATCAAAGATGTTGCCAAAATAGCAAATGTCTCCATTGCAACAGTTTCCAGGATTTTGAATGCCCAGGGAGGCTATTCGGAAAAAACAAAATTCAGGGTTCTAAAAGTGATTGAAGAATTGGGATACCAGCCAAACGCAGTGGCAAGAGGATTAATTAACAAAAGAACACATACGATTGGTGTGCTTTTCCCGAAGCTATCCAGTTCTCTCGTTACCGATCTGCTGGATGGCATTGAAAAGGCTGCCAATGACAACGGTTCAAGTGTGATCGTCTGCCATACAGAATCAAATGGCGAAAAAACGATGAAATATCTCCAGCTGCTTATCGAAAAAAGGGTAGACGGTATTATTTTTGCCAGTGAAATATTGAAGGATGAGTATTATCAATTTGTAACGAAAGCCAAGGTGCCGATGATTTTGCTTTCGACCGAGTCCTATGCGTACCCCGTACCTTTTGTAAAGGTCAACGATTATCATGCAGCATATGCTGCAGCCAAGCATTTAATCGACAAAGGGCATACCAACATTGGAATGATAAGCGGAAAAAAGGATGATATTATCGCGGGGGTTCCTAGGATTGAAGGCTTTAAAAAAGCTCTCTCAGATCATGGCATATCACTGAGTCCCGATAATATTGTGTTCAGCAGGGGATTTAATTTCCCTGATGGGGTGGAGGGCTTGAAAAAGCTTATCGGACAGTTCCCGGATGTTACAGCGATTTTTGCAGCAAGTGATGAAATGGCTATAGGGACCTTATCAGCAGCTTATCAATTGGGAATTAAGGTCCCGGAGGAGATATCTGTTATAGGGTACGATAATTTGAACCTTGCTGAGATGTCCATTCCGCCGCTGACAACAGTGGGACAGCCTCTCGCAAAAATGGGAGAGGCTGCTGCAGAAATGCTTTTTACTATAATGGAAACTGGCGAAACTCCGGAAAGCCGGATTATGCCGCATAAAATCATTGAAAGAATGAGTGTGAAAGAGAGGAAAGAATAACTCTCTTTTTCTCAGTTCAATGACGTAAACGTTTACGTCATTGAACTGAAAACACAAAAATCAGTTTCTATACTTCTATTTTTTTTAATTGCCATATTCATTCCTTTCCCAATCATCATGCTGCCGCTTGCCAAGCAGACCAGTGCCTGGGGTATGCAGGCTGGATTAATCATTTTGTATATCATATTCACCTTTCCTTTATGTATTGGCTATATACTTGCTGTTGCTGTGGAATTGGAAGAAGCGGCCATTATGGACGGTGCAACTACAAGGGTGTTTTCTGGGAAGTCATTTTCCCGCTGTTTGTGCCAATGAATGCTACTTTTGCCATCATCACAAGTCTTGGTGCATGGAATGACTTTATTCTGCCGCTCGATCAGTATATTTTCCATGGCCAATTCAGCACAGACCATAATCTAACTTTTGCCTCCTGCTAATGGCACTTGCACAAATGATTATTGTGTACACCTTTGCCCAGAAATGGGTTATAAGCGGTGTAATGAAAGGTTCTATAAAATTCTTAGATTGGAGTTGTATAAAAGTGAACAAAACATGGTGGAAAGAATGTGTCATTTATCAAATTTACCCAAGAAGCTTTAACGATTCTAATGGGGATGGGATTGGAGATATCAACGGAATTACTGGAAAAATTCCTTACTTAAGCGAACTGGGGATCGATGTGATCTGGCTATCCCCCGTTTACCAATCGCCTAATGATGATAATGGCTATGACATCTCAGATTACCGCAATATCATGGATGAGTTCGGAACTATGGAAGACTTTGACAGAATGCTGGTCAAAGCCCATGAGTACGGCATCAAAATTATGATGGATCTCGTTGTCAACCACTCAAGCGATGAACACCAGTGGTTCCGGGAATCACGAAAATCCAAAGATAGTTCCTACAGAGATTATTATATCTGGAAGAAAACAGACAACGGCGAACCTCCTACGAATTGGGGAGCTGCGTTTGGCGGAAGTGTATGGGAATATGATGAACAAACAGGCGAATATTACCTGCACCTTTTCAGTAAGAAGCAGCCTGACCTGAATTGGGAAAACCCTGTATTAAGAAATGAAGTGTATGAAATGATGCGCTTCTGGCTGGACAAAGGGATAGATGGATTCCGCATGGATGTCGTCAATTTTATTTCAAAAGATACCAGCTATCCACAGGGGGAGATTCGTGAAGGACACAATTATGGGGACGGCAGCAAGTATTATATGAATGGACCAAGAATTCATGAATTTCTGCAGGAAATGAACAAAGAAGCCCTTAGCCCTTATGATACCATTACGGTTGGCGAGATGCCCGGTGTAACAGTTGAAGAAGGCAAGCTCTATACAGGCAAGGACAGAAATGAATTGAATATGGTATTCCATTTTGAACATGTCGGGCTTGGCGACGGTCAATACGGCAAATGGGATCCGCGTCCTTGGAAACTGACTGAACTGAAAGAGATTTTCAGCAAGTGGCAAAAGGGTCTGGAGGAAGATGGCTGGAACAGCTTATACTGGAGCAACCATGACCAGCCTCGCGCCATTTCCCGGTGGGGAAATGACTCAGAGGAATACCGCGTTATTTCTGGTAAGATGATTGCGGCATGCCTGCATATGATGCAGGGGACACCATATATTTACCAAGGTGAGGAAATTGGCATGACAAACGTCAAGTTTACTGATATCAATGATTACCGTGATATCGAAACGTTAAATGCATACCGTGATCTTACACCGGATTTTTTAACACATGATGAAATCTTTAAAGGCATTCATAAGAGAGGCCGGGATAATGCGAGAACGCCTGTTCAGTGGGATGCCAGTCCGAATTCAGGCTTTACCGACGGAACCCCTTGGATCAATGTTAATCCTAATTATGAGTGGATTAACGCAGAAGCCGTGTTAAAAGATGAAGATTCCATCTTCCATTTTTATAAAAAGCTCATTCAGCTTAGAAAGCAAAATGAAGTAATTGTTTATGGCACATTCGATTTAATCATGGTGGAAAATGAGCAGATCTTCGCCTATACAAGAACTCTTGGTAATGAACAGCTGCTTGTGATCTGCAACTTCAGTGAAGAAACTCCTGACTTTAAGCTGCCAGACCATGTCCGGTATTCATCTAAGGAACTGCTGATTTCCAACCTGAATGCAAATGAAAATGAAGAAATTGAAAACCTGCCACTCAAGCCTTATGAAGCAAGAGTGTATCGTTTGATGATATAAAGATAGGGCCTGTTTAGGTCCTTTTTTTAATGAAGAAATGATGAAACGAGGTATCCCTTATATATATAATGATGAATAAAAGCAGCAGTTTATTAGATAAAGGCTCCGTTTTTTTATTTCTGTAAAAAGCTGATTGCACGAAGAAAACAAAACGAGGTAATGGTTTACGGAGATTATAAGGATCTATTGCTTAATGATAAACAGACATTTACCTTTGATGGATTTACAAGCCGGAAGCTGTTCTCTTTATTTATAAGAGTGATAGGGTGGAAAATGAAGAAGTATTGCAACCGCATGAAGCGAGAATTTATGAGTTAATTAATTAGAGAACCATTGAGGTTCTTTTTTTTGTTGACAAATTTTTTCTAAACAATATTATTATGTTAAATCATGGAGGGGGCCATTTCGATGAATATATTAGAATACTCCTGGGTTGGCAGTGAGGAGCCTTACCTGGATGAAATAAGCATTCAGCATATCGGAAGAATGGTATTAGGGCGTTTCGGCGGAAACAGGAATGCTGGGCAAAATAAAAATGAAGACGGCTGCCTTTTATGGATAGGTAATAACGAAGATTGGGAGTTTACTGTTTTACTTGATGCCCATACTACAGCTGAAAGCGCTGAGTTAGTTATTCAAACGGTCAAATCACTGAAAACGGAAATCATTGCTTTATTAGTGCTGCCGCCTGGAGAGGTGTTTGAACAGGTTGGCGGATTACTGCTTAAACAATTTAAAAGCCAGGATTTCAAGGCGGAATGCAAAAAGATTAAAGGTGAAACAGCTTTCCTATGTGTGATCAGAAAAGGCTCATTTCTTTGGTGGCTATCAATCGGGGATTGTATTCTGCATTTATTCCACCCCGAACTGGCTGCATTTAACGAATATCAGCAAAACCACCGAAGTTTTTATGAATGGGTGGGTAATGTCAATACGTTTGATTTGCCGGTTCCCTGTTATAGCTCGGGTACAAAGGAGCTCAGAAGAGGCAGGAATCATATTTTTCTAACAACAGATGGCTTGACAGAATGTCCCCACACCAACTTTGCTGAACCAAAAGAAATATTTAATCTCTTTAGCATGTTCGGGAATGAGGGTGGGGTCCGTGAGCTATTGAAGTTAATAAAAGATAGGGATGTCCGGGACAGTACGACCATTATATCCTGGATAATTGAAGCTGAGCATGAAGGAAGTAAGCCCAGCGGCTGATTTGACAGATACTTGGCAGAAAATCGGCAGTAAAAGAAAATAGACCTGGAGACAAGAGAATTTGAATGAATAACGACGAAAAAGAAGCCTCCACTCTAAGGATAAAGGGTCCGTTTTCGGGTGCTTTACTGATAAAGGACATAAAAAATGACGTGTGAATCAGCACACGTCATTTTCCTATAAGGTTTTTTGCTTATTTTATCGTTTTTGAGATAGCAATTGACCTTATAATTTATAATGGACAATAAGTATTGTACCATCAAAATGCAGTGCAAAGACAGCTGTCAATTTCAATGTCACTTGGGCTGCCTGCAATATCTTACTCTCATTGAACAAACGGGGCAGGTTTATATAATGGTGTGTAATACTCATGCTGTTTTTGCTGCTCTGTTCTCCTTTACTCCATTTCTGTCTGTTAAGCTAACCAAGAAAGGTGAAATTTATTGCTTGCCAGTTTAGTATGAGATAAAATAAAAAATTGGGAATGCATTTCAACTTTCTATAAAAAGGATATAAATATGTTTAAAAATATAGATTTATTTAATCAGGCCTTTTTTTTTGCTCCGATTGGGATGTCGATAGTCTCATTAGAGGGAAAATGGATTAAGGTAAATCATGCTTTAACTAAAATTACTGGTTATACAGAGGATGAGCTCCTTACCACGAACTTTCAAGCCTTAACCTATCCAAAGGACTTAGATACAGATTTATCTTACACACAAGAATTAGTGGAAGGAAAAAGAGACTCTTTTGAGATGGAAAAAAGGTATGTCCATAAAAGCGGGAAGATTGTATGGGTGTTATTATCTGTATCCATAGTGCGGGAAGGGAACAAGCCATTATTCCTTATTTCTCAAATACAAGATATAACCGATCGTAAAAACTCAGAAAGAATATTGAAACAAATGGCTCATTATGACTTTCTAACCCAATTGCCAAATCGGAGATTATTTGAAGAACGACTTAATCATGCAATTGAATCAGCTAATTTCAATAAAGGGCTAGTCGCAGTACTGTATCTTGATTTAGATGGGTTTAAGCAAATAAATGATACCTTTGGTCATGACTTAGGAGACTTTTTGTTAAAAGAAGTCGCCAGCAGGCTTACAGCTTGTATGGGAAGTAAGGATTCTGTAGCCAGGCTTGCGGGTGATGAGTTCACGATTTTACTTCCGGAAACGACAATCGACAATGCAAAACATGTTGCCGAACGGATCATTGACACTCTATCTAATAAAGTATCGGTACAGGATGTTGTTATCTCAATAACTCCTAGTATCGGAATTGCTTTTTGCGATGATTTCAATATGGATGTCAGGAATTTGCTGAAATATGCTGATGGAGCTATGTATCAAGCAAAACAGAACGGAAAGAATAATTATCAAGTTTCACAGAACAGATAAATCTAAGATATGACGTTATTATTAGCGTTGATCCTGAAAGGATTAACGCTTTGTTAGTTTAATAACCAAAACTTGGTGTTGCACTCACTTTCTTTTTTTGTTAGCATCGTATCATAGCTAACGATTCAGAAATTTAGGAGGGATATTATTCATTCGTTTAATGAGGATGGAGAGTTGCTCCCTGAAGAAGTAGATACAATTAATCGCTTAACTAAAATTCCAATTAGTTCCCTAAATCTAGATGCGATTTCAGTCGTCACCAATATTTATCGCGTCGCACAAGGATTAAGAAATAAGATGGAACAAGAAGTCTTATCGCAATACGGCTTATCATGGACAGCGTTTTCAATGCTTTACGATTTGTGGATCTGGGAATCAATTGAAACAAAAAAATTAGCTGAGTCAGCTGGAGTCTCAAAAGCCACAATTAGTAATATAACCAAAACTCTTGAAAAGAAAGAGTTATGTTTTAGGAAGACGGATAACAGGGATAGAAGAATTACTTACGTTTCTCTAACTAATAAGGGAAAACATGTAATGGAGGACCTTTATCCAAAGTTCCATAGTGGCGAGGTCCAGATAGTTTTAGGTTTATCCGCCGATGAACAGAAAAATTTATCCAGAGCCCTAAGAAAAGTAATAATGGATAATAACTTTTGAAAACAACTAAATATTAAAAAGCGTTGATGGGAAACCCAGTAGTTGCTATCTCCCTGTACCCAGAGAGTCGATGGTTGGTGCAAATCGATACACAGATAACAGTGAATTACATTCCTGGAGCTTTCTTTGCCAGATTGTTTTAGCAAAGAACGGCGAGCCGTTATTCATTGAGTGGAAGGATTAATTCCTTCAACAAGGGTGGTACCGCGTGCAAAACCACGTCCCTTTTTTGGGGGCGTGGTTTTTTATTTTTAATTAATATTTGGGAGGAATAACAAATGAACCAGGTTATGAATCAACTAAATACTGAACAGTTGAATGAAGTAAAAAGACAAATGAGCATATACACACAAGGGGTACAGGACATTATTCCTCTTGAAGATTTAGAAGCAAAAGTTGCCAAGTCAGTTCTGCAAAACAAACCATTAAAAATAAAACTTGGTTTAGATCCTTCAGCTCCAGATGTTCATCTTGGACATACAGTGGTTCTTAACAAAATGAGGCAGTTTCAAGAGAACGGACATATCATCCAACTAATTATTGGGGACTTTACAGGAAAAATTGGAGATCCGACAGGCAAATCGGTTGCTAGAAAACAATTGACAGATCAAGAAGTGAAACACAATGCCAAAACATACTTCGAGCAATTTGCAAAGGTTATTAATATGGAGAAAGTCGAATTGCATTACAACTCTAAATGGTTGTCTGAGCTAAAGTTTGAGGATGTAATTCAATTGGCTGGCAAGATCACCGTGGCAAGGATATTAGAAAGGGATGATTTTGAAGAACGCATCGCATTAGGGAAACCAATTTCTCTACACGAATTTTTCTACCCCTTGATGCAGGGATTCGATTCTGTTGTACTGGAATCTGATATTGAGCTTGGTGGAACTGACCAGCATTTTAATATCCTGATGGGAAGACACTTCCAAGAAAAGTTTGGAAAGGAAAAGCAAGTTGCATTGCTGATGCCATTACTGGAAGGACTTGATGGTGTCGAGAAGATGTCTAAATCAAAGAAAAACTACATTGGTATTGATGAGAGCCCGCAGGAAATGTACGGGAAAGCAATGTCCATTCCTGATAAGTTAATGACAAAATACTTTGAGTTAATAACAGATTTTTCACCTGAACAAATTCAGACCACTCAGAAACAGTTAGAAACAGGGAAACTTCACCCCAGGGATGCTAAAATGCTGCTTGCTAAGACAATTGTTAGAATGTACCACGGCATTGATGCTGCAGAGCAGGCAGAACATAATTTTATTTCTGTCTTCCAGAAAGGCTCAATGCCAGATGATATTCCTGTAATAGAGTGGAAAGGAAATAAGGAGACATCAATTGTTGAGCTGCTGGTTGGTTTGGAAATGTTATCATCTAAGAGCGAAGCAAGAAGGATGATTGAAAACAGAGGCGTAAAAGTTAACGGGAAACAAGTGGACAATCCGCAAGTAACCATTAATGTCACTGACGGTTTAATTGTACAGGTAGGAAAACGTAAATTTATTAAAGTGAAAATATAAGATAGATTTTTACAGATCAAGAGGCTGTTAAAGTGACTAACAGCCTCTTACTAATATTAAAAAAAAATTTTTGAAGTCTTGTACTTAAACTAACTTGTGTTTAGTTCAATAAGTAAGGGTAATTTTATAACAAAGAAAACTCGCTATTTTGGGAGGAGTTTTAATTTTTTATATGACATATGCATTGTCAAAAGGCTGTCATTTCGGTGCAGTTTTTTGAAAAGCACCTCAATACGGAACCTTTACTCGAAGGATGAGAGTTAATTAAAATGAATTACGACGATAAAGAAACCCAGTTTTAAAAATGGAAGTTAATCAAAAAGCCCGGCAGACGATTTTCGTTATGATGTGTTCCCGCAGATTGCCTCATTAATGGGGCTGGATACCAGGTCACATCTTCGCTTTGAAGGATCGGGCAATGGTGGAATTGAATACAGCTGTATTGCATTCATTTAAAAAAGAAGGTGTCTGCATAGTAGACCATCATAACTGCAGCACAGCAATTCAAAAAATTTGAAGAAAACGAAAAGGGCCAGGGAACTGACCGGTGACTGGACCTGTCTGATCCCGCCAGTATCCCCTGCAGCTACTCAAATTTTCATAAACAGTATAACAATGAAGTAAAAACGCCTAACTACTGCTAACAAGATACTCCTTATCATAAATGAAAGCCGGCATCCAATCATGCCGGCTTTCTATATTGGTTAATTAATCTCTTCATCACTGGTTCTCCGGTCTGTCTTTTCAGGAGGAATCTTGGAAATCTGGTCCATAGGCTCCATCATAGATTCAAGAAGACTTCCTTTAACTTGATTCTGTTCATCCATACTATCCTGCTGAATATGCTCGCGTTTGTCCATCACTTCACCTCATTTTAATATATTTTTCATAGAATTTACTTCCTGCTTCATGTTTATTCCAAAAACCGAGATGTCATAGGTTAAATTCCCTGTCAATGGAAATAATGGATGCTAAAAGATCTTTTGGAGAAAACGTATGACAAATATATTGTTGATTGCAACTCTAGCTATGATTTTTATATTATTTATCTTTTTTGTTTTAATCCTGATCGGCTGGCGCTGGATTATGAAGCGGCTCGTTAAGCAGGCAGGGAAGATAATTATGACAGACAGCTACCAGGAAAATCTCATAGAGCTGATCCCTGGTTTCAAGCATATGGGCATTCAAAATGCACTGGAAAATAACCTGCGTGCAGAAACGGGTGATGTCCTGCACCGCCCATTTGGCTCTTCGAAAAAATGGCCTCATTTTGATGAAATTACTTTTATTCCTGCACAGACTTCTCCCTTTGCTATTGACGGGGATGAAGATGTTGATGTGAAGGTGACAATCGGGCCAAAAGCGAAAAAACCAATGAAAATCAAAATCCCCCTGATGATCAGCGGAATGGCCTATGGAATCGCATTGAGTGAGCAAGTGAAAATTGCGCTGGCAACAGCTGCCAAGAATACAGGTACCGCCATCAATTCCGGTGAAGGAGGAATCCTTCCCGAAGAGCTTGAAAGTGCAGGAAAGTATATCCTTCAGTTCTCCAAAACCGAGTGGGGGAAGGAAGAAAAAACCATCAAACGTGCCGACATGATTGAAATTAAGCTGGGGCAGGGAGCTGTAATGGGGATGGGAGGAAACATATCTCCTGAAAATTTAACCGGCCGTGCAAGGGAAGTAATGGGGCTGAAGGAAAATGAAACTGCCCATATAATGGAACACTTTTTTGAAAAACAGACATTGAAGGATTTAAAGGAACTGGTGGATGAACTCCGCAGTATAACCGGAGGTGTTCCAATTGGTGCAAAAATAGGGGCAGGAGGAAAAATAGAAGAAGACATTGACCATTTAATCGAAATGGGCGTTGATTTTATAGCAGTTGATGGGGGACAGGGAGCATCTGTCGGTGCGCCGCCTTTATTGGCAGACGATTTTGGAATTCCAACTTTACATGCTCTCATCCGAGCATCCAATCACCTTGAAAAACGCAAAAAGAAGGGGGAAATCAGCTTAATTGTATCAGGCGGCCTCTTCACACCAGGTCATTTTTTAAAAGTCCTCGCGCTTGGTGCGGATGCTGTCTACCTTGGATCTGTTATGCTGTTTACTGTCTCCCATAAGCAAACTTTGAATTCACTGCCTTTTGAACCGCCAACACAAGCTGTCTGGAACGAAGGTAAATTTAAGGATACCTTTAAAATCGAAGATGGGACAAAATCTGCAGAAAAGTTTTTAACCGCGAGCACGGAGGAAATCAAAATGGCTTTGCGAGCCATGGGGAAAAAGACTTTAAAAGAATTGTCCAAGAAAGATCTTGTGTCCTATGATGAGATGACGGCGAAAATGATCGGGATTCCATTTTCCTTTGAACCTTGGGAAGACAAATCAAAGAAAACAGAATAACAGCATGGCGCATGGAGCCAGGCTGTTATTCATCAATGTCTCTCTTAACTTTTGATTTTGGCTGGGGTTGAAACCGATGCGGATTTTGCGTTCTTAAATACAACGGCCTTAAAGGCTGAAACGGAAATCTGAGAAATGAATCTTTCAAATCCCGGTATCTTGGCGGGTAAAACGGCTCCAAAAACGGCCTTCCGAGAGAGGTAAGCCTGATCATATGTGTCAACAAGATGCAGGAACAGAATAAAACACCTACAAAACCCCATAAATTGGCAAAAAATAAAAACGGAAATCTTAGAAATCGAATCGTATTATTCATTTTGTAAACAGGTGTTGTAAAAGAGGCAAGAGCTGCCAATGCAATAATGATTAACAGGACATTACTTGTCAGCCCTGCCTGCACAGAAGCAGTCCCAATGACAATCCCTCCTACGATACCGATTGTCTGTCCGATTTTGGTGGGCAATCTGGCTCCAGCTTCTCTTAAGAGCTCAATTACCAGTTCAAGCATTAAAGCTTCATAGAAAGGCGGCAGAGGAATATGCTGTCTTGAAGTCACAAGTGTACCTAACAAATCCGTGGGGATGAGCTCCATGTGATAAGTAAGTGTTGCAACATAAATGGACGTGATCTGTATGGAAAAAATAACAGAAAAGGCCCGCAATATTCTTGCAAAAGAAGCGATAGTCCAATTTAAAAAATAATCTTCAAAGGAGCTGAAGAATTCTGAAAACGTTGTAGGGGTAATCAGCACATGCGGTGACCCATCTATGGCGATCACGATTTTTCCTTCAGCAAGGACAGCGGCAGCCCTGTCCGGTCTTTCTGTATCCAGAAGCTGAGGGAAAGGAGAGTTCTTATTATCTGAAATGAGCTGTCCAATATAAGAACTGTCAGTGATTTCATCAAAATCGATATTTTCGATTCTTTCTTTAACCATGCTTACATAATCTGTACTCGTGATTCCCTCAATATAGAGAACGGCCACCACTGTTCTGGATATGCTTCCGATTATATATTCCTCAATGATCAGTTCAGAGATGGGCAGCCGTTTGCGGATTAAATTCAAATTATTGCCTAAAGACTCGACAAAGGCTTCTTTCGGTCCAATAACGGTTTGCTCGACTTCCGGATGCGTCAGCTCTCTTACATATGAACATTTAGCAGCCATAAAAGCTGCTTTTTGTTTTTCGGCTTCTACTGTTACCATCACATATCCATTCAAAAGCAAATGTTCTGCTTTTGAAAGATCCTCACAAATTTGTATGCTTGCCGATGGCAAAAGCTTTTTCAAATCATCGATCTTGTTGAACTCACCCTGAAGAAGCTGAGGGAGCAAATTCTTGGTGATCATTTTTTGGTCAGTCAGTGTTTTGAAATAAATAAAAGAAAAGCAGAGGCCTGTTTGTCTATTGCTATATTTTACTTTTTGAAAATCATGAGATCGTGAAAAGGACCTTTCCAGCTCGTCAAATTCAATCTCGGATATACTTTTCTTCTTTTTTAACTCTTTTTTCATACACAAATCACCAGTTTGTTTCGGCATTATGTGTTAGTGTTACCGTTTTTGGAAGGATTATGAATGAATAGACGGGGAATAGCTGAAAAAAGCCTCCCTATAAAAGGAGGAAGGCCTTGTTAATTAAACGGGTTCTTCTTCAGGCTGTTTAAAACAGGCAGAAACAAGAATTTCTAGGTTGTCAAACTCATTAGCATCCAAAAAGGAAATGCAGCTGCGCAAAGTATTCAGTGCGCTATCAACGAGAAATTTTCTTGGCTTTTTCGAATGGACCATTTCTTCCTGAATAAAGTCCAGTAGATCCATGCAATTGTTCTGACCTTCCTGCTTTATGGACTTTTTTAAAGTCAAAATGGATTTGCAGAGAATATGCACATTTCTATGATCTGTCTGCTTAAATCTGTTTTCAATCAGTTCAGGCTTCAGCAGGTATTCATCGGCAGAACTGACCTCTTCTACCACCTTCCTGATTCTTTCTACACTATAACGGACCACAGGATTAATGCTTGAAGAGAACTCAAAGAATTTTGTATAGTATTTTACGTTATGATGGAGGATTCCAAGGAACATCACGGCGCAGTCCAGCAAATAGGGTTTCCTGTCTTCACCAAAAATTTCAATAAACCTGTTGAAAATCCAATCCACCATTCTCAGCTGGCCTTCCTTAATGAACTGCTTGAGTTCAGGGTCATTTGAAACAAGTACTTCTTCAAAAAGGGCAACCAATTTATTCGTCCGATTCATATTCATTTGTAATTCTATCTGCTGTGTGAATACTTCTAAGCTGCTTGGGTCCTGGCCAATAAGGAGCTTATTCCGTTCATCTTCCATTTTTTTATGCAATGTTTTAAAAATAGACATAAGCAGCTCATTTTTTGAGGAAAAATAATTATAGAAGGTTCCTTTAGAGATCCCGCTGTATTCTAAAATATCCTGAATGGAGGTAGCTTGAAAACCTTTATCCAGGAATAATTGATGTGCTTTTTTTATTACTTGCAGTTTCCTGTCATTCATTTATTATCACCTGTCATTTTATTTGAACTGTGTGTATAAATTAATAGTACATCATTCTAAGATTTTTCACAAACCCTCTATTTAACAAGGATTTTTTTGTTGCAAAAATTGTACTCATGGTATATTATATGGTTTGTGTGTAACGCAAGTATAAAAGAATGAACTGATAGTACAGGAGGAAATGTAATGGAACAAGCAATAAATAATAAAACAGACCGACCGCCCTATGGGATTCTGGCTGTTTTGATGATTGGGGCATTTATCGCCTTTTTGAATAATACATTATTAAATATTGCCTTGCCATCTATTATGGCAGATTTAGAAATTGAAGCGGCAACCGTGCAGTGGCTGACTACTGGCTTTATGCTGGTAAATGGTATTTTGATCCCGGCTACTGCCTTTTTAATTGAAAAATATACAGTCCGCAGGTTATTTATTGTGGCAATGGGGCTATTTACAATTGGTACTCTTGTAGCGGGTGTTGCTCATGCATTCCCGGTATTGCTGGCAGGCAGAATGCTGCAGGCATCAGGATCGGCTATCATGATGCCTTTATTAATGAATGTTATGCTGATCAGTTTCCCGGTGGAAAAACGCGGAGCAGCCATGGGTGTATTTGGCCTGATCTTAATGTTTGCCCCTGCTATTGGGCCAACTCTTTCCGGTTGGATTATTGAACATTATGATTGGAGAATGCTATTCCACTTCCTTTCACCGATTGCCGGTGTCATACTAGTGCTTGGCGCCGTCATGCTGAAAGACAAAAAGGAAAAGGTGAATATTCGTCTGGATCTGTTTTCCCTAATTCTATCAAGTGTAGGGTTTGGCGGAATACTTTATGGATTCAGTTCTGCAGGGAACAAAGGCTGGGATAGCCCTCATGTGTATTTGACAATTGCTGTAGGTGTCATCAGTTTAGTATGGTTTATCCTAAAACAATCGAAATCTGATCGTCCAATGCTCAACTTTGGCGTATATAAGTACCCGATGTTTGCCTTGTCATCAGCCATCAGCATGACGGTAAATATGGCGCTGTTCTCCGGGATGATTCTGATTCCGATTTATGTTCAGACATTAAGGGGAATTTCACCGCTGGATGCAGGATTGATGATGCTTCCAGGTGCCATTGTTATGGCCGTGATGTCGCCATTAACCGGAAAGCTGTTCGATAAAATCGGCGGTCGGATACTGGCGATCATTGGGTTAGCCATTACAGTGGGAACTACTTATGTATTCAGCAGGCTGACTCTGGAAACAACTTATACACAGCTGATTATTCTGAACTCAATCAGAATGTTCGGGATGTCTATGGTCATGATGCCAGTTTCTACGAATGGCTTGAACCAGCTGCCAAGAAGACTTTATCCTCATGGAACAGCAATGAACAACACGCTGAACCAGGTGGCAGGAGCCATTGGTACAGCCTTATTGGTAACAGTTATGTCAACAAGAACGGAAACACATGCTGCGGAAATAGCGAAAGAAGCGATGAAAGGCGGGGCTATGGCTAATGGCGGCCAGATGACCGAAGCCGCTGTGGCGGAAATGCAGCAGCAAGTTTTAATGAAAGCCATGCTTGAGGGAATCAACGATGCTTTCTTCGTCGCAACCTTTATCGCTGCAGCTGCACTGGTTCTGGCCTTCTTCATTAAACGTGCAACACCAATGGAAGACTCCGTTGAGGAGCCAAAGCAGGAGAATATGGCGCCTAAATTGGCAAACAGTTAGTTAGCAGAGGGGGAATCATAAGATTCCCTCTTTTTTTATAGTTATAAATGAAAAAGCCTGCAATGCATTCTGAGCACTAGCAGGCTTTCTTATTATCTATTTTTTCCAACTAATTTGATTGATTGATGTCCGCTGTGAGGGTGAGGTGAAAAAAGAATATGATCCAGATACAGAGCTTCCAGCTTTCGATCACTTAAATTAAACAAGCTATGATTATGCTTGAATTTAGATAGAGATAATAATTTGCTGATTAATGTTTCTCTGTTTAATGGCATGTAATGAACCCTCCCTTTTGTTAGTTTTATTTTAATTCATATTTATCCGATTAGTCAAGTAGGGATTAAAAAGATCATAATAACAATCCGATTTTTTAATTATTAGAATTTTCAGCCTTTAGTTCTCCTTTTATGCTAAACTATTCCTAATGAGTACATATAAAGGAGATTTATTATGAAAAATACTGCACTTTTCATAAATAATCATTTGCTGGACTTAATTTTTGAAAGCACATATTATGGGATTGTGATTGTGGACACTGAAGGAATCATCCAGTATATGAGCAATAATTATTGTGATTTTCTCGGTGTTCATAGAGACGAAGTAATTGGCAGACATGCCACAGAGGTAATTGAAAATACCAAAATGCACCTGGTTGCACAAACAGGAAAGCAGGATTTTGCTGATCTGCAATTTCTGCAGGGTGATTTTGTTATCGCCAACCGTATTCCAATTATCGAAAATAATCAAATTATTGGAGCAGTCGGGACGATTATTTTTCGTGATTTGGATGAATGGAAGAAATTGAACAGTCATATAAAAGGGGTATTATCCGAGCTTAATTATTATAGAAGCGAGTGGAATGAATCAAATGGATTAAGATATTCTCTTCATGATTTGATAGGGGAAACAGAGGAGGTTATAGATCTGAAGGATAGGGTTAGGCGCATTGCAAGAGGTGATATTTCCATACTATTGAGGGGTGAGAGCGGTACAGGAAAGGAGATCCTGGCACAAAGCATCCATCAGCTGAGTGAAAGAAGCGACAAACCTTTTGTGAAAGTAAATTGCGGTTCCATACCTGAGCATTTATTGGAATCTGAGCTGTTCGGTTATGAGGATGGTGCATTCACAGGCGCAAGAAAAGGCGGGAAGATAGGAAAATTCCATTTAGCTGATGGGGGAACCATTTTTCTTGACGAAGTAGGGGACATGCCTTTGCATATGCAGGTAAAACTTTTACGGGTTCTCCAGGAAAAGGAATTTGAGCCTATAGGAGCCCTCCAGCCTAAAAAAGTAAATGTGCGTGTTATTGCCGCAACAAATCGTCCGCTTGAAAAAATGATCCATGATCATTTATTCCGGGAAGACTTGTTCTACAGGATTAATGCAGTTCAGTTATTTATACCGCCTTTAAGATCGAGAAGATCGGATTTGCCGCTCCTGACTGAACACTTTTTAAGGAAAGCAACAAAACGGATAGGCAAAAGGGTGACAGGAACAAGTTCAGAAGCAGCCGCACTGATTAAACAATATGACTGGCCGGGGAATATCCGTGAATTAGAGAATGTCCTGGAAGCAAGTGTCCATTTAACGGATAGCGAAACAATTGGATTGGAAGAACTTCCTGATTACTTAAAAGGAGGGGAAAATAAATCAGTAATTAAAAATTTAAAACTTCTACTGGAAGAAACGGAAAAGAATGCAATCGAAACAGCCTTAAAAAAATACAGCCAGGACAAAAATAAAGCGGCCGAATCATTGGGAATAGGCAATTCTACTATTTACGATAAAATAAAAAAATATAACATTACCTCATAATGCCAAAAATCCGGGAACTCGGAATACAATCCGAAATCCCGGATTTTTGCTTTCTTCCTATTAACATTACATAGTTGAATACAAGCATAGGAAATTATTTTTCTGATAAATCAGAAAAATAATCTGTGTAACTAGCCTGAAAACTATTATCTCAAGTATTTTTAAACTGGCACAATACTTGCAATAGGTTTTTAGAAGAAAGGTCTTTATATAAAATGTATACGCTTACATAACTAAAGGAGGAGGATTTCTTGGATCTCGGACATTTTACACGGAGAATGGCACTTAATTTCAATTGTGAAGATTCTATCAAAGTAGCAATTAAAGAAGAAACAGGCAGGGAATGGACATACGACTGCCTTCATCGCACATCAAACTCTTATGCAAATAAGCTTAAGGAACTTGGTGTCAAAAAAGGCGACCGTGTAGGTATACTGCTTTATAACTGTCTTGAATATTTCGCGCTGTATTTTGCAGCTGCGAAAATCGGGGCTATTGCTGTCCGTCTGAACTTCCGGCTAACCAGCAATGAATTTGAGTATGCCTTAAATGATTCTGGTACAAAAATACTATGTTTTCATTCAAAGTTTACTTCTCAGCTTGAAGACATTCGCAAACAAGTAGGAGTGGAAAGGTATATTTGCCTAGCGGATAGGGATGAATCAATGCCTGCATGGGCTCAAAGCTGGAATTTACTGAAGGGGGCAGCCGGAGATGAAATCAATACAGATTCCATACGGTTAAGCGATCCCGTAATGCTAATGTACACATCTGGGACTACGGGAAGACCCAAAGGAGCTATCTGGACACACGAAACCACTTATTGGTTTTCTGCTATGCAGGCGCTTAAATGGAATTTTAATGGGAAGGAAATTGGAATGACAACAGGGCCGCTCTATCATGTGGGAGCAATGGAAGATATTGCGCTTCCTATTTTAATGATGGGCGGTACTGTAGTGATTACTGGCAGCAAAGGCTTTGAAATAAGCAGGATACTGGAAGTGATTGAAATGGAATCTGTCACTGACTGTTTTCTCTTTCCGTTTATGATTTATGAAATGCTTAACATGTCTTCATTATCCGATTTTAAATTTACGCGTTTAAAAACTATTTATACAGGCGGAGACCCTTTAATGCCTTGGGCTCTTGAAAAATTAAAAGAGAATTTTCCTCATATCGGAGTGGTTCAGGTTTATGGTCTTACAGAAGGAACGCCGATTGCGGTCTGTCTGGATCCAGAAGATGCCTGTAAAAAAGGTGAGACAGTAGGGAGGCCATTGCCATTGACTGAAATCCAGATTATTGATCAAAATAGGATGCCTCTTCCTCCAGGGGAAATTGGAGAGATTATGATCAAAAGCCCTGCAGTGTCAGCTGGCTATTGGCGAAAGCCAGAAGCCACCAAAGAGACATTTACTGGTGGATGGTGCAGAACAGGTGATTTAGGAGTGATGGATGAGGAAGGATATTTATCCATTGCCGGAAGGAAAAAAGATATGATCCGAAGCGGTGGAGAAAATGTGTACGCTGCAGAAATTGAGGATGTTCTGTACCGGCTAGAGGGAGTGAAAGAAGTATCCATTATCGGTGTCCCAGATCCGAAATATATTGAAGCTGTTTGTGCAGTCATAGTCAGAAAGGAAGACTGTACCCTTACAGAAGAAGAGGTCATCGACCACTGCAAAAAATATCTCGCTAGCTACAAAAAACCGAGGAAAGTCATCTTTACAGAAAAACTGCCTCGCACCCCCTCCGGTAAAGTTCAAAAGTTCATGCTCAGAGATCAATATAGCTCATGAAGGAGGGACAGATTTGGAAAAAACAAAAGCTGTTTCCTGGTCAGTTCTAAGTAATATTGCCATTATTAAGATTGCTAATCCGCCATTAAATGTTCTGAGTGCTGAAGTAATTGAGTTATTGTCACTTACAGCAGATGAAATTGAAAGCAATTCCAAAATTAAGACTGTTGTCATAACTGGGGCTGGAGAAAGGGCTTTTGTCGCCGGCGGGGACATTAAAGGCTTTCCGGATTGGATGGGAAAAGGGATTGAATTGGCCAAAGAAAAGTCTCTTTGGCTGCAGGAACCCTTAAATAAACTTGAAAGGCTGCCGCAGCCAACAATTGCAGCCATCAATGGGTTTGCTTTAGGGGGCGGTTGTGAATTGGCTTTAAGTTGTGACATCCGGATAGCAGAGGAGCACATAGAAATTGGGCTGCCTGAAATTAAGCTTGGCTTATTTCCAGGTGCGGGAGGAACTCAGCGGCTTTCACGTCTTGTTGGTAAATCAAAAGCCAAAGAGATGATCTTTACTGGTGAGCCGTTATCTGCACAGGAGGCCTGGAGGATAGGGTTAATTAACCGAATTGCCCAAAAAGGAAAGTCGCTTGAAATGGCTCTGGATCTTGCGGAATCAATCAATGCTCATTCTTTGCCTGCACTTACTTTTGCCAAACGATCAATCGATAAAGGTTATGAGCAAAAACTTGAGAATGCACTAATGACCGAGGCTGAATATTTTGGACATGTATTTCAAACTAAGGATGTTAAAGAAGGTGTCGGGGCTTTTATTCAAAAAAGGGATCCTAAATTTACTGATCAGTAGTTAAAAGAATAGGAGGAATTGGTATGTTTGGATTATCGCCATTAATGACTTTTATGTTATTTGGTTTTTGGCCGATGTCATTGGCAGCTGCAGGTATATGGGGAATATTGGCATTTAAAAATTCAGGGGAAGAGGAGGATGCTTTATGATATTGGCCATCGGAATTATCTATCTCCTTGTCATACTCGTTATCGGGTTATTGTCCATGAGACACCAAAAAGACATGGACACCTTCTATACCGGGGGCAGGAGATTTGGCCCGTGGCTGGTCGCTTTGGCTGTCTCTTCCACAACCATGTCCGGATACGGTTTTATTGGACTGACGGGACTGGTATATGAGCATGGCTATGCCATTTTTATGATCGGTATTTTTGCGACTGCCGGGATCTTTGTAAGCTTCTTGATATTAGCCAAGCCGATGAGGAGAATTACACACAAATTTGGCGCTCTGACCATTCCGGATTTATTGGAAATCCGCTATAACAGCAAAACTGTGCGGGCCATTACTGCACTAGCCATCCTTGGCGGGGCAATTGGCTATCAGATGGCTCAATATAAGGCATTGGGCAATATGCTTGAAACCGTATTGGGGGTTGATTATAAGCTTGCTTTATTTATAGGAGTGGCCATATTAACGGTTTATGTAGTTGGCGGAGGAATGATCAGTGCAGTCTGGACAGACTTTATTCAAATGATTGTCATGATTGCGGGCGCTTTAGTTGTTTTTATAGGCGGGATGAGAATGGTTGGCGGCATGTCCCAAATGAATGCTGAGCTGACATCTATTAATCCTGATATGGTGCAGGCGTTCCATACTACAGGACCAATCGGAATTTTTGCATTTATTTCTTATTTCTTTATTTATGTAATCGGCCATCAGGGTCAGCCGCATGTTGTAACCAAATTCTACATGATCAGAAAAGTTTCCATGCTAAAGTGGGCTTGTATTATTGCGGCCTCCACTTACGCGATAACAGCTTTATTGTGGTTTGTTGGCCTTTATACAAGAGTAATGGTAAATCGCGGAGAAATGGCAGCTCCGGCAACTCCTGATATGGTGGCGCCGATGTTTATTGAAAACTTTTTCCCGCCTGTTGTGGCAGGGATCATATTTGCTGCTGTTATGGCAGCGATCATGTCAACCAGCGAAGCATTTCTTCTCGTCGCGAGTTCTTCGATTGTAAGGGACATCTACCAGCAGATCATTAAGAAAGGTGAAAAATTGCCTGAGAAAAAGGAATTGGCGCTATCCAGATGGTTCACTCTTGTGATTATTGCTGTCACATTCCTGCTTTCCCTAAATCCCCCCGATCTCGTTGGCTGGCTGGGCAATGCTTCATGGGGAATCTTCTCAGCATCATTGCTGCCTGTATTAAGCATCGGCCTATTGTGGAAGCGCGCTACGAAGACTGCTGCTATTTGTTCATCTGCTTTAGGGTTCATTTCCAGCCTTGGTCTATACATTCTGAAAGTAAAAGGAATTTATGTTCCGGCACTTGATACAGGGGCGATTGCTATGATCATCTCCACCTTATCATTAGTTGGAATCTCCCTTATCACAAAGCCTGCATCAAGCCCGATTTTTGAAGATAAGGCAAAAAAATCTCCTAAAACCGAAAATCCTGCAGCACCAAACTTCTCATAAAATGGTGCCTGGCACATTTCACTAATAAATAATCACCGCTGATCCCAAAATAAAAACACTTTCAAATAGGGAGGATCATTCATGAAAGAAACGTGTTTTTATTGTACGAGTGAGATCACGGACAAACAAATGCATTTGATTTCGTTTGATATGGCAGATAATGAACGGGAAGAAATACTCTGCAAAGAATGTTATAGTGAATGGCTTCATGGGATAAAAGGTTAGTAAGAAAGAGGGAGGTTTTAGTTTGAAATGGGAAAAAGATAAAAATGGAAAATCAACAGGTGAAGCGGCTGAAGAAGTGCTTGAAATCAGTTCAACAGGCTATGGTTTAGAATCTGTTTCAAAAAGTGAAGTTAATTCTGTTGAAAAAGAACGGGAAAATCCGTCTGGCTGCGGAGGACTATAAAATAGGCAAAAAGGTACAACTTAACTTGCATCAAGGCAGGAATACCTCATTTCGCCGGTGAATACAATTAGAAAATGGAAACAGCTTCCTAAATAGAGAGAGGAAGCTAATATTTAAAAAGCTGGGGGAAAAAATGAGTAGGCGAAAATGGGGAATATCACTTTTGTTGATTGTCTGTTTCATAGGATTAGCCGGGTGTTCAGGGAAAGCTGCCGGCGATAATGAGCCGAAGCAAAAGACAGCGGAAGAAAAGGCTAAAAAAGATGAAGAAAAGGCCATAAAGGAGACGAAGGAAGAGGAGCAGGCCAAAGAGGAAGAAGTAAAACCGGTTGTGGTCAATGTGATCGATCCCAATACAAAAGCAGTTCTTAAAACCTTCAGCCCTGCTGAAATGGGCTTTGGAGATGATGGAGAATATAAAGCTGAACTGGCCCAGTGGGCTAAAGAAATAGCGCGGGGCACGGATGCAAAGCAAGGGTATGATCAAAGAATGACACTTGATAAATTAGGTCCTGATGGGAAAATTATAAAGGGGCAGCCTGAAATTATCCTTGAAGAAAGTGAATTGGTGCAGAGGATTATTGATACGTCTGTAAGCGGAGGTGATGTCGAATTGCCGCTCTATGTATCTGAAAGCGGATATGACCCTGCAGATGTACCCTACCTGGGTGAAGTGGTCGTTGCGTCATATACGACCCATTTTAATAGCAGCGTGGCAGGCAGGACAAAAAATATTGAACTCTCTGCAGAAGCCATCAATAATATTATTCTAGGTGTCGGAGATCATTTTTCTTTTAATACAACCGTGGGTCCCAGTGATGAAGCTCATGGATATCAGCCTGCCGAAGAAGCCATTAATGGCAAGCTCGTGATGGGCATTGGCGGCGGAATTTGCCAAACATCCTCCACACTTTTCAATGCCGTCGATAAAGTCAGGGTCAGCTATGTCGAAAAACACCACCATTCCGTGACGGTGGGCTATGTCCCTAAGGGCAGGGATGCAACCGTGTCCTATGGAGGCAAAGACTTCAGATTTGAAAATACTACGGGCATCCCACTTCTTGTGAAAGCAAACTTTGGAAATGGTGTTTTAACTATCGAAATCAGAACGGCAAAAAAATATGAAGGATTACTGAAGAAAGCAGTATAGGTGTCTGACCTGTTTTAAAAACAATTGGAAAAGCGCTGAATAACTTGCTGAAAAAATAAGCAAAAAGCGGAGGGGTTTGTCCACACCTTTTCAGTCCCTCTTAATACAATAATATAGAAGATCTCC
Source organism: Cytobacillus sp. BC1816 (assembly GCF_051353635.1). Taxonomy (NCBI): domain Bacteria; kingdom Bacillati; phylum Bacillota; class Bacilli; order Caryophanales; family Bacillaceae; genus Cytobacillus; species Cytobacillus sp. BC1816. The sequence goes on from NZ_CP195611.1 coordinate 2,203,817, forward strand.
TCCCTAAGGATCTTTGGTCTGCATAGTCGCCGCTAATCTGCCAGCCGGATTAGCGGCATTTTCTTTGTTTTTTGTGCAAATAATTGCGAAAGGAAGAGAATTTTCTGTAAATATATGAGCTGATAGGAAAAAAGAACCTGACTTACCAGGTGTGTTCATGTTAAATTATAAGTAGAATATCCTATTTTATCCGGAAAAGAGGAAAAGTCATGAAATTATCTGTGGCAAAAAAACTGTTCCTCGGGTTTTTGTCTGTTCTTTTATTATTTGGTCTTGTTGCCGGTTTATCGAATTATGAACTAGGTAACGTTAACAGAAATTATCAAAGCTTACTAGATGAAAATGTCTCTGAGGTGATGCTTGTAAAAACACTGAAGGCAGAGCTTATGAATGAAGCAGGGGGAATCCGAGGCTATCTCCTGACAGGCGACTCTACATATCTCAGTGACTATGAAAGTTCCCGCAAGAGAATGGAACATCATATTAATGAACTGAATAAATTAACCGCCAATAATGAAGAAAAGGTGTTGGCGAAAGAGCTGAAAGTGCTCCATGATCGCTACCAGAGCATTATTGATAAAGAAATTAAGTTTAAGCTGGAAGATAATAATGCATACATGTCATTAGTTGAAACCTCCGATAAACAGGTCAGCCAGGATTTTAACAAAAAAGCGGATGAACTTGTAAAATTTTATGAAACCCAATTAGATGCTGGGATAAATGAAACAGTATCCAGCGTAAAATCTGCTCAGGTCATTACTTTTATCATTACGATTGCAGCCATTCTGGCTGCGATGGCGATCGCATATTTTATAAGCAGAATGATCTCAAGGCCGATAAATCTGGCTGCAGCTACGATAGACAAGGTGGCTGGAGGGGATTTAAGCCAGAGCTCCATTAAAGTAAAAAACAGGGATGAAATAGGAGCGTTTATTTTATCTTTAAATAAGATGGTAAAAGATTTAAGATCTGTTGTCAGCCAGGTAAGAAACACTTCAGAACAAGTTGCATCAAGCAGTGAGGAACTGGCTGCGAGTGCAGAGGAAAGTTCATTGGCTTCTGAACAGGTTGCAGCTATTTCACAAAAAAATGCCCTTGGCACCGAACAGCAGCTTTACCGTTTTAGAGAGGTATCTTCTTCAATGGAGGAGATTGCTTCCGGAATGCAGCAGATTTCTTCAAGCAGCGAGCTGATGCTTGAAGCAGCAGAAAAAACTGATTATTTAACTAAAAAAGGCACTAAATCGGTCGGAAATGTTGTAAGGCAGATGAATGAAATAAATACTTCAGTAGGTGATGCCACACAGTATATTTATACGCTCGAATCCCGATCAAAAGAAATCAGCAATATCGTGGAGCTGATTACCACTATCGCCGAGCAGACCAATTTGCTTGCACTCAATGCAGCCATTGAAGCTGCAAGGGCTGGTGAGCATGGCAGGGGATTTTCGGTTGTAGCCGATGAAGTCCGCAAACTGGCAGAGGGTTCCAAACAATCTGCTGTTCAGATCCAGCAAATGATTGGTCTTGTTCAGGAAGAAACAAAGCAGGCCGTTCAGGCAATGGAGAAAGGGAATGAACAGGTGAAAGAGGGCCTTGAAGATACGATGGAAGCAAGTGCGGCTTTTGCCGAAATTGCCCATTCAATGGGCGATGTAACATATAAAGTCGAGGAAGTTTCATCCTCAGTTGAGGAACTGACGGCCTTAACCAGCCAGATCATTGATGTCATGACAAATGTGCAGGATATTTCAGAAAAAAATGCAGCAGCTTCACAGGAAACTTCTGCAGCAACAGAGGAACAGCTTGCCACAATGGAAGAAGTATCATCATCAGCCGGGTCACTTGCAAAGCTTGCTGAAGAATTGCAGGAAGTTGTGTCGAGATTTAAATTATAAAAGGGACTCAGCCTGAGTCCCTTTTACTTTACACTATAAGATTTTAATGGTTAATGGATACAGATATGGAATAAACGGCTCCTCAATTTCTTTCCAATCCTTAATTTTAATCAAAGGAAGCTCTGTTCCATTATAGACTGCCTTGTCTATTACTCCGCTAACCTTGACCCACATATTATCATAGAGTTTCGGAGCTTCCTCCATTTCTGAAAGAAAGCCAATCATACTTGCATCTGCTACACAATGCGTAATCAAAAACCTGGAAATGACAAGCTGATTGGAAGCAAGTCCTTCTTCTTTATATATAAATCCCTGAAATTCAATTTCCCTGCCAATGAATTTATCAATATCCTTACCGATTTCCTCATAATACAAGCTAAAAACTTTATCATCCATCTTAATAGCAGGAGACGAATACAGGTCCTTTTTTAATTGCCCAAATTCTTCATTGGATATTTCCTCTACTTCTTCATTTACAGATAGGTCATGCTCCAGTTCCTCGGCTTCTCCCAGCTCTTCTTCAAAAGAATAGTCTTCAAGGTCAAAGTCTGATTGCTCAGAACCTGCCGACGTATTCACCTCTTTTTTTTGATTACCAAGTATGGCCAGCCCGCCTTTCTTTTCAGCAATTGAAGCATCAAGAGTCTTTGCAGGCAATAAGAATCCTGTTAATAGCGGAAATAATATAATGGAATAGGACAGCAGCTTTTTACCTGTAAACGGTGTATCACCATGGTCATGATGATGAGAACAGTTATGATCGTCATGGTGGCAGCAATCCTCGCCGTGATGATGTTCGTGATCCACTTCTTCTTTTGTGGAAGTCCAAATCCTGGTAATCTGAATAAAAAATAAAAATAAAAAAAGTATGGAAGCGGATTGACTTAAGCGGACATACTTCGGATTAATATATTTGGTTATATCACCTGTATAATGAAGCTGAAAAATCAGTCCGCAAAAAGCCAATAGAATAAGCGCCCTTAATGCCTGCTGAAAATGGATTTTCATAGCAATCCTCCTAAATGAAATTCTGTACAAGAAGCAGCGTGAAAAAGACAACGGAAGCAGTCAGCGCTAATACCCCAAGAACAAACTTCATCCGAAACACACTAAGCATCATGATAGTATTTTTAAAATCGATCATTGGACCAAAGATGAGGAATCCGAGTACGGAAGACTTAGGAAATATGCTGCTGAATGAGGCACCAATAAAAGCGTCGGCCTCTGAGCATAGTGACAAAATATAAGCAAAGCCCATCATGATTAGCAAAGATACTACCGGATTATCAGCATTTTGCAAAAATGTTTTTGCCGGCATATAGACTTGTACAATGGAAGCTAATAAAGCACCAATTATTAAATATTTGGCCATATCAAAAAATTCATCGATTGAATGAGTCAGCATCGACCAAATCCGATCCAGGAAAGAACGATTGTTTTCACTGCTATGGGGTAAATGGAGAGTTTTCTTCAATTGCCCGGACTTAAAGAAGATGCTCACACTAAAGGCAACTATAATGGCAATTAGAAATCCCATTCCCATTCGTAAGCCCGCTATTTCAAAATCGTTTCCAAAAGCCATGTATGTAGAAGCAATGACGATGGGATTAATCAAGGGCCCAGTCAGCATAAAACCAATCGCTGCATATACTGGAACACCCTTGGACATAAGACGGCGTATGATAGGGACAATTCCGCATTCACACGCTGGAAAAAGGGCGCCCGCCACACAGCTCATTACAACAGCAGCTGTTCTATTTTTCGGAATCCACCTTTTTATATGATCTTCTGTAATGAAAATTTGGATAAACCCTGCAATCAGCACACCTATCAGGACAAATGGCAATGCTTCTATCAGGATGCTGATAAAGATAACATTCAAATTTAACAGAGAAGGGGGAATATCAAAAGATACCCCTAAGCCAGAGCTGAAAGATATTAAATATACCAGAATGGCTATCAAAATTATGCCCGTTATATCAATAATATGGCTGCGAAAAACTCGATTCATAGTATCCTCCTGCATTTTAAAATCGTAATGATTTCGTTTTATACTCTATATTAATTTTATGAGATTGTAAATGGGATTATGAGCATTTTGAAAGGATAGGAGAATTGGAGGATAAAAAAATATAATGTTTATCCTTGCAATCGATAGAAAATTTTAATATGATTTAAAACGTAACGATTACGATTTGATAAAAACCAGCCAATATTTTCGAGCCAGCACTATATCTAATCGGATTAGTGGGCACTAATCTGCTGTAAATCGGAATGAGTACTATTTATATTGAAAAGGAGAAAATCATGACACAGAAGATACCCGTCATCGTACTGAGCGGCTATTTAGGAGCAGGAAAGACCACTCTGCTCAACCACATTTTACATAATCGCAGCAATCAGAAAATTGCAGTGATTGTAAATGATATGAGTGAAATCAATATAGACGCATCCATGGTAAAAAAAGGTGGTTTTTCCAGGGCTGATGAAAAACTGGTAGAGCTTCAAAACGGCTGCATCTGCTGTACTCTGAGAGAAGACTTAATGATAGAAGTCGAAAGGCTGGTTAAAGATGGGGATATTGACTATATCCTGATTGAATCCTCAGGAATATCAGAACCTATTCCGGTTGCCCAGACTTTTACTTATATCGATGAAAGTTTAGGAATTAATCTTTCAAGAAGGTGCAGGCTTGACACCATGGTTACAGTTGTAGATGCAAATCGTTTTTGGCATGACTTTGCATCCGGAGAAACTCTTCTGGACCGCAAACAGGGCACAGATGAAAGTGACGTCAGGGAAGTTGTTGACCTATTAATTGACCAAATAGAATTTGCGAATGTCCTGGTGCTGAACAAAATGGATTTGGTTGATCCGGAAAGGGCTGATGAACTTAAGGCTGTATTAGAAAAGTTAAATCCTGAAGCGAAAATTATTAAAGCCGTAAATTCAGGGATTGAACCGGAAGAGATCCTTAATACTAGCCTTTTTGATTTTGAAACGGCGAGCCAGGGAGCAGGCTGGATTAAGGAGCTTAATGAGGAACATACGCCGGAAACTGAAGAATATGGAATTTCATCCTTTGTATATAGAAGGAAAAGGCCGTTCCATCCAGAAAGATTCATGCAATGGCTAGAGGATTTCCCTGCAGATATTGTGAGAGCCAAAGGCTTTTTCTGGCTGGCTTCCCGAAATGACATGGCTGGGCTCCTGTCTCAGGCAGGGTCATCCATAACACTGCAAGGTGCTGGGGAATGGATAGCAGCTCTTCCAGAAGTGGAAATAAACGAAATGTTAAAAAATGAATCAGAACTGCTTGATAAATGGGATAAGGAATTTGGAGACAGAATGACAGAGCTTGTTTTCATTGGCATGGATATGAAACAAGAAGAAATTGCATTAAGTCTGGATAGGTGTTTACTAACCGACAAAGAAATGAGTTCAGATTGGAGCATGCTGGCTGACAGGCTGCCAGCTTTTAATTCTGCTATAATGGAGGAAATCATATGAGAGTGAAAATTACTTTGGCATGCACTGAAACAGGGGATCGCAACTATATTACAACTAAAAATAAAAGAAATAATCCTGATAGAATTGAATTAATGAAATACTCTCCAAAGCTAAAAAAACACACCCTGCACAGGGAAACAAAATAACGTAATCGTTCTCTTTTAATGTCTGGATGAATGCTGACGTAAACTAACAGAGCAATCTGAAAAATTTTGTTGCTTTTTCCCGTTCTTGCAGATATGCTCAAATTAGGAGATATACGGAAGGGGAATTGAGATTCTATAATGTGGCAGAACTTGTAATCATTTTAAGCTAAAATAGGGCAGCTTTCTCATTATGTTGCAAAGGCCTCTCTATTTTTAAAAATGATGAAAACGAGGAATGCCTTGCTGTGGAATCTCAAACCATAAGCTGGCAGATACCTTGTTGTGTATCTGCTTTTTTATTGGAATCTTTATCTCCTGGCTAGTCGCAGCAGGCCCAAATTGGAGGGAAAGCTGAATGAATCAACAGAATAAGACCGTTATTGTTACAGGTGTCAGCAGCCATAAAGGCATAGGTGCTGCTATTTGCCGAAAGCTGGCTATCCGAAATTTTAACATATTCTTTACTTATTGGGATGCCGAGCCCCATTGGGAAAAAGTATTCAGCAAGGAGATATCGGAAATCGGGGTTGCATGCAAAGGTCTTGAAGCAGACTTATCGGATGTTCAATCAGCAGAAAAGGTGCTTGAATCTGCTGCTTTGACAGTTGGAAAGCCGATGATACTTGTTAATAATGCAGCTCATTCAACAAGAGATGGATATCTGGAACTTAATGCAAAAACACTGGACGCACACTATGCGGTTAATATGAGAGCCGTATTTCTTCTATGCACAGAATTCGCCAAAAGATTTCCGGATTGGAATTTGCCTTACGGACGAATCATTAATATGACTTCCGGACAAGAACTGGGACCAATGCCCGGTGAATTGGCCTATGCTTCTACTAAAGCAGCCATCACGGCATTTACCAGATCTCTGTCAGCAGAAATTGCTCATTTAGGAATAACCGTCAATGCGATTAACCCTGGTCCCACTGATTCTACATGGATGGATGAAAGCATTAGAAGTCACCTTTTGCCTAAATTTCCAGCCGGCAGAATCGGCCAGCCTGAAGACTCAGCCAATCTTGCAGCATTTCTGGCAAGTGAAGAGTCAAAGTGGATAACAGGACAGGTGATTCATTCCGAGGGAGGGTTCATTCGCGGTTAACCTAAGAGCAAGTGACATTTATTTAACAAATCTCAGCTATTTATATCATTTTCGATACAAAATACCCAAAAGGGTTTATTGATCTCCTCCAAATGTGTATAAATAGAAGTTATAGAGGGGAGAGACCTATGTTAAATTTATTAAATGACCCTGATTTTGTGCAAAAGTGTGAAACTTCTTCCCCGCTTGAGATGGTTGAATACTTAACAGGCGGTAATATTAGAGGATTGGAAAAAATAACTTTGGGCACGCTTGCAAACAGAAAACAGCTGCCGGCAAATGTCGTAAATGTCCTGATCGTTTATTTTTTTAGCACGTTTGCCAATAAAGTATATGACCGAAATGATCTTGCCAGGCTTTATGATTACTGGGCATCGAATCATGTATACAGTTTTGCAAAGCACAGGAAATGACTGGAGAAGATATTGTAAATGTCCTGGCGGGCTTAAAATAATAGAGTAAATAAAAGGTTCATCCCAATTGGGATGAACCTTTTTTGATATCACCTATTTCTTTTATTGCTGTATGCACCTTCTATAGTCTGTTTCATCATTTGATGCCCGAGCACCGCAACGCCTGCTGCAACGATTCCGTTAAGGAGCCCTTCAAAAGAAAAGCCAAATGCAAGGCTGCCTGCGGAAACAGAAATAATTACAAGAATCCATATGATAGACCAATCAGGAATTTTTGGTGTTTGTTTCAATGCATACCCAATTACCCATAGGGCCGGGACCAGCATGTAATAATTCTGGTTTAAAAAATCCAGTAAGTTCAATCCACTCACCTCCTGATCCTGTTTTCTATATTTTATGAATGCATCATATAATTTGTTTGTCTGCTTGTCTCTAAAATGGTATATATTAACATGATAGATTTACACATATTGGAAGGTAAAGAAGGCGGAATAGTTTGAAAATTACTCCTGTAAACGGGTGGTATAGTTGACATTCCTTCCTATAAGTGCTAAATTTGAATCAGCCGTTATGCATCGTGTTATATTTTGCTAGCTGCTTTTTCAACCGTTAGGCAATGGTCTGGATGAGTAATGAATGTAAAGTTATAAGCGTGTATATGGTGAATTTACACATGGCTTTTTCTAGCCAATAGGAGGATTTTTTTCATGAAAAACGGTAAAGTAAAATGGTTCAATGCTGAAAAAGGTTTCGGATTCATCGAAGGTGAAGACGGAAACGACGTATTCGTACATTACTCTGCTATCCAATCTGAAGGTTTCAAATCTTTAGAAGAAGGCCAAGAAGTATCTTTCGAAGTTGTTGAAGGTGCACGCGGACCTCAAGCAGCTAACGTAACTAAACTATAATCGACAGACCCATACAAAAACAGCCTGGCCACATGGTCAGGCTGTTTTATTTATTACCGATTGTATATAAGTACCTGCTATGCCATAACCTATGAGAAAAAGGGAGGTGGCTATAGGATGAACTTTATATGGGAATCAGTCCTTTTAATTTTTTCAGGGGTGCTGCTTTTGCGTGTGGCCGGAAGAAAATCCATCTCACAAATGACACTAGCCCAAACAGTTGTGATGATTTCAATAGGTACCATCATTATTCAGCCGATCGTTGAGACTAGTGTTTGGAAAACGATTGCTGCAGCAGCTATCTTAGTTGGGTCATTAATATTAATGGAATATCTTCAGGTTAAGTTTAATTTTATTGAAAAATTTATAACAGGCAAATCTAAAATTGTGATTGAGAATGGAAAACTAAAAACAGCAAATATGAGGAAATTGCGCTTTACAGCTGATCAGCTGGAAATGAGGCTCAGAACCAGCGGAATCACAAAAATTTCAGATGTCAAAATGGCCACTCTTGAACCGAATGGACAGCTTGGGTATGAGTTAATGAATGATGCCAAGCCTTTGACTGTTGGAGAATTTAAAAGGCTGATGGGAGAAATGATTTTGCAGTCGCCTGTTCAGCCTGCACCTCAAGCATCAGAGGATATCTTTCAGGAGCTGAAAAAGGGTCATACCCCGCCAAATCCCAAAGATCTGCACTAGTTTTAAGCCGCATTGCGGCTTTTTTTAATCCCAATCTCTATTTTCACTCTTTAAAGTATTATTCAGATTCTTAGTCCATAACAAAAAAGTGCTTGAAGTTTCGCGAGTTTCCTGTATAATTTTCAAACGTGAGTTATTTCAGAATAATTTCATATGAATCGCTTATCAAGAGAGACTGAGGGACTGGCCCTAAGATGTCTCGGCAGCGGGCTCTATAGAGCGCTGTGCCAAATCCAGCAAGCAGAGGTGCTTGGCAGATAAGAAGAGAACGATTGATTTGTTAGATCTCTTCTTGCTTGAAGAGGTCTTTTTATTTTGCAGGAAATTCCATTCGGAGAGGAGATTTTTTATGAAAAACAAGGGGAATCCCTGGGCATTATTGCCGCTTTTGGCTTTCCTTCTAATTTTTATAGGAAGCGGCATTGCAACAGGAGATTTTAATAGTATTCCAATCATTGTCATTGTTTCCGCTACAGCCGGAATAGCACTGGCAATGAACAGAAAAAAGCCATTCATGGAAAAAGTAGAGATATTCACGAAAGGGGCCGGACATCCTGATATCATATTAATGTCCATCATTTTTATCCTGGCAGGGGCTTTTTCTGGTACGGCTAAGGGAATGGGGGCAGTTGATTCGACGGTGAACCTTGCACTCTCTTTTATCCCGCAGAATCTGCTTATGGTCGGAATTTTTATCATTGCATGCTTTATTTCGTTATCGATGGGAACATCCATGGGAACAATTGTAGCTCTTGCTCCAATTGGTGTAGCCCTTTCAGCGGAGACAGATGTTTCTACAGCATTGGCGATTGCAGCAATAATAGGGGGTGCCATGTTTGGGGATAATCTGTCCGTCATTTCAGATACGACCATTGCTGCTGTCAGGACTCAAGGAACGAGAATGACGGATAAATTCCGTGTGAATTTCTTAATCGTCCTGCCTGCTGCTTTGCTTACAGCTTTGATTCTAGGGATTTTAACAGCAGGTCAGGAAAGCGTGGTAACCAGCGGGGATTACAGCTTTTTGAAAGTAGTCCCTTATCTTGGCGTATTGGCTGCTGCTTTGCTTGGCATGAATGTTATTCTTGTGCTTAGCGGGGGTATCCTTCTTGCTGGCCTTATCGGAATTGCAGACGGCAGCTATACTTTTGTTTCATTCCTGCAAATGATTTCTGAGGGAATGGCTGGTATGCAGAACCTTGCGATAATTGCCATCCTCATTGGCGGATTGGTTGAGATCATCCGATTTAATGGCGGAATTGATTACTTGCTTCACATGGCTACAAGCAAAATAAAATCCCGCAGGGGAGCTGAATTTGGTATTGCGTCACTTGTATCCCTGACAAATTTATCTACAGCCAATAACACAATTGCCATTATTATTGCAGGGCCGCTTGCCAAAAAAATTGCAGATCAATATGAGATTGACCCGCGTAAATCAGCAAGTATTCTTGATATATTTGCCTGTTTTGTACAAGGGACTATCCCATATGGAGCACAGATGCTGGCTGCATCCGGACTCGCTGCCATTTCGCCGGTGAGCATTATGGCATATTCCTTTTATCCGATATTAATAGGCATTTGTGGTATTATTGCCATTTTGATCAACTTCCCTAAACTAAAAAAGCAATAGATGAAAGAGCCTATGCTGGGCTCTTTTTGTTTTCGAACAATGCTATGTTTTGGAAAAAACCTCTGATATAATTAGAACGAATGTTCTGTTAAATTTTGCTTAGCCTCTACCGTTTTTTGATTTGGTATAATGGTAACATTGCAGAAAGAATCTCAGGCAAGGAAAAGAGGGTGTTAGATATGAAATTTATCCATACCGCTGATTGGCATTTGGGCAAGCTGGTCCATGGTGTATATATGACCGAAGATCAGCGTCATTTTTTGCATCAATTTATTGACGTGGTAGAGGAAGAAAAGCCGGATGCAGTCGTTATTGCAGGAGACTTATATGACCGGTCCGTACCTCCGACTGATGCTGTAGAATTGCTGAATGAAATTCTTTTTAAAATAAATGTAGAGCTCAATACACCTGTGGTTGCCATAGGCGGAAACCATGACAGCGCTGAAAGGCTATCCTTTGGAAGCTCCTGGTATAAACAAAGCAAGTTCTACTTGTCTGGAAAACTGGTAAATGATTTTAAGCCCATACATATTAATGGTGTGAACTTTTATCTGGTACCGTATGCTGAACCCGGAATGGTCAGGCATTTGCTTGATGATGACCGTGTGCACTCCCATGATGATGCAATGAAGGCAATTGTGAACAGAATTGAACAGTACCTGAACCCAAATGAACCGAACGTTCTTGTCGGACATGCTTTTGTTCTGGGCGGAGCTACCAGTGACTCGGAGAGGACACTCTCTGTCGGAGGATCAGGCTGTGTCCATTCTAGCTGCTTTGATCCTTTCTCCTATACGGCACTTGGACATTTGCATAGTCCTGATGCCATAAAGCATGACAAGATCCGCTATTCAGGCTCCCTATTAAAATATTCTTTTTCCGAAGCTAAACAGGAGAAATCCGTTTCTATTGTAGAAATGAAGGAAAATGGCGAATTTGCCTTGCGTACCCGTTCACTTAAGCCCAAAAAAGACTTGAGAGAGATAGAAGGGCATCTTGATGAACTGATGGATCCAGCTTTCTATGAAAAACAGAACCTTGATGACTATCTGAAAATCACCCTTTTTGATGAAGGCGCATTGCTTGATCCAATTAATAAGCTGAGACAGGTCTACCCGAATGTTCTTCACCTTGAAAGAAGGATAGCCGTTACAGATATGAAGAAAAAAAGCTCTTTCCTATCGATAAAGGAAGAGAAAAAGTCAGAGCTTGATCTGTTTAAACAATTCTATGAACAAATGACCACTTCCGAATTTACAAAAGATAAACAGCAGGTTATGACTGATGTGATCGAAAAAGTGCTGAGGGAGGAGGCGCTGAAATGAAGCCATTAATATTAACGATGCAGGCGTTTGGACCCTACGCAGACAGTGAGAGCATTGATTTTACGGAACTTGGAAATCGAACCATGTTTGTCATCTCCGGCAAGACGGGTTCAGGCAAAACCACTATTTTTGACGGCATCAGCTACGCGATTTATGGAAAGGCAAGCGGGGAGGATCGGAATGGGGCTGAACTTCGAAGCCAGTTTGCGAAAAATCATACATTAACCGAGATTTCCCTCGAATTCATTTTAAGAAATAAAAGGTATTACATTACAAGATCTCCTCAGCAGGAAAAGAAAAAAGAGCGCGGCGATGGCACGACGACAGTAAGCGCCAAAGCAGAACTTTATATGTATGGTGAAAATGGAGAGCAAAAGCTCCTTGCTTCAAATGTCAGGGATGTTGATGAAAAGATAAAAGAAATTATGATCATTGACAGCAATCAGTTCAGGCAAATTCTGATGATTCCCCAGGGAGAGTTCCGAAAGCTCCTAACTTCTGAAAGCAAGGATAAAGAAGTCATTCTTCAGCGGTTATTCCATACTCAAATATACAAGCGCATAGAAGAAAAACTTAAAGAAGATGCAACTGAATTAAAAAGAACGGTAGAAGAACAGATAAAACTGAGAGATCAGTATTTTAATCAGGTGCAGGCTTTATACAGCGAGGAGCTGAAATCTTACCTCGAAGCAGGAAGTGTCAATGACACCCTGCTCATGCCGCTTCTTGCAGAGGAAGTTAAGGAGATGGCAGCAGGCCTTGCTGAGCTGACAGAAGCAGGCAGGAAAAAAAAGGAAGAGAGAGATCATCTTCAGCAAAAGCTCTATGAAGCTGAAATGGTGCTCAAACAGCTGATGGCGAAAGAAGAGCTAAAGCAAAGGAAAGAAGAGCTGGAAGGGCTAATGGATCAATACACTGCAAAAGAGAATGCCATAGCTCTTGCCCAGAAAGCAGCCCTGCTCAATCAGCAGGAGCAGCTCTGTCATGAACTGAAGAAAGATCTGGATGCAGCACATGCCGATCTTCATGAGCTTCAGAAAAATTTAGGCACTCTTGAAGCACTATTAAAAGAAAAGCAAGATAAATGGGAAACTGAAAAGAACCGCGAGGCAGAAAGAAAACAGGCTGCCGAACAGGTTAATCACCTGCAAAGTATGAAAGAGGACATTCTTTCTTATGCAAAAGTGGAAAAACTGGTCTGTTCTCTTGAAAAAAATCTTGAAAACCTCAGGCTTCAAAAAAGACAGAAAGATGAAGCCCATCAAAAAGCTGATCAGCAAATAAAAACACTGACTGAAGAAAAGCAGGACATTGAAAAGAGCAAGCTTGCACAGATGGAGAATGAACGAAACCTGGAGAAACTAGCAGACGAAATAGAACGGCTTCATAAATATGAAGAGCTGCATAAAGAGCATCAATTATCAATGAATGCCTTCAGCAATAAGAGAGATTATTTTGATCAGACATCGTCCAGGCTGACTGATGCCAAACTGCTTGTGGAGCAACTGGAGGGCAAGTGGCTTCATGGACAGGCAGCAATCTTAGCAGACAGGCTCCAAAACGGGGAGGCATGTCCGGTCTGCGGCTCAGACCACCATCCCAATCCGGCTGTATCTCCACATGATATACCGGATGAGCAAGACCTGAAGGAAGCAAAAAAACAGGCAGTTCAAATTGAAGCCGAGAAAGCGAAAGCGGAGTCTGCTTTTTATGAAGCCCAGTCCCGCATGAATTCCAGCGAGAGTGGATTGGCTGAACTGACTGCCCAAATACAAAAACACCGTCCTGACTTTAAACAAGAAAGTTTGCTTGTAATGAAAAATACACTTGCCGATCAAAAAAAGGATCTTTTGACACTACATGCTGAGCTGAAGAAAAAATCTTCCATGCTGGAAAACTGTACTGCTGAGTTGGAAAAAACACAGCAGAGGAAAGAAGCACTAGCTGCAGAAATTGACCGGCTGCAAGACCAACTAAATGACGCAGCCATTTTACATGCGGAAAAAAGAAGCAACTTGGCGAGGATGATGGACACGATTCCTGAAAACCTGCGGTCTATTGAAGCTTACGAGTCGAGTTTGAGAACGGCTGCTGAGAAACTTGAAATAATGCAAAGGCAGCTGGAAACAGCCCAGCAGGATTATCAAGATGCAAAGTCGGTCCATATGGCTGAACAGGCAAAGATGGAGACACTTCAAAAGCAGGCTGTTAAAATTGAGGAAAAGCTTGCAGCCGAAAGGCAGAATTTTGTGCAGCGCATGAAAGACCAGGGCTTTGAAATCTACGGAGAATACCGGGATGCCAAAAAATCAGAAGATCAAATCAGGCAGCTTGAAGTTGAAGTAAGGGAATATCGGGAAGAAGTCCGTTCTGTTCATGATCGGTACGCTGAGCTAATACAGCTCTTGGAAGGGATTGAAAAACCTGACCTGGAAAGCTTGCAGCTATTATTGCAAGAAACAGATGATCAATTGAAACTGCTGCAGGATCAATATACAAATCTGTTTATGAAGAAAAAACAAAATGAAGAGACTATGCAAAAAATCAAAGAAATAAATCAAAATATGAAAGCCCTTGAGGAAAGGTACAAAGTAATTGGGCACTTGTATGAAATTTCAAAAGGGCAGAATACTTACCGAATTACTTTTGAACGATTTGTCCTGGCGGCATTTTTAGATGATATACTGAGGGAAGCTAACGGACGTTTATCAAAGATGACCAGCGGTAGATATATGCTGCTTCGAAAAACTGACCGGTCAAAGGGCAACGCACAAAGCGGCCTGGAATTACTTGTGTTCGATCAATACACTGGGCAGGAAAGGCATGTTAAAACTTTATCTGGCGGGGAAAGCTTTAAAGCAGCGCTTGCACTTGCTCTTGGTCTGGCAGACGTGGTGCAGCAATACGCAGGAGGCGTTTCCCTTGAGACGATGTTCATTGATGAAGGATTTGGGACACTTGATCCCGAATCATTAGACCAGGCAATAGAAGCATTGATCGAAATTCAAAGCAGCGGAAGGCTTGTAGGCATCATCTCTCATGTTCCTGAGCTGAAGGAAAGAATTGATGCACGTCTTGAGGTAACTGCAAGCCAGACAGGAAGCCGTACACAGTTTCAATTTTTAAATTAGGATTCAGGGGAAAAAGGATAGACCTTCTATCCTTTTTCCCATACTATTAAAGTTGGTGATGACTGTTGGGGAAGAAAGTAGTTTTATCATGGAGCGGCGGCAAAGACAGCTGTCTGGCTCTAGATGTGCTGATAAAACAGGGGTACGAGGTTGTATGCCTTCTGACAACGGTTCCGCAGGAAATTGGCAGAACCTTTGGGCATGGTGAAAAAAAGGAATTAATCCAGCTTCAGGCTAAAAGTTTATCCATACCTGCAGAGTTTATTTATTGTACCTTTGAAGATTACTCAGAGCGTTTCGTAAGTGATTTAAGAAAAATAAAAGATACATATGGGATTACAGGCATTGCATATGGAGATCTCTACTTGGATGGGCACCGCGAATGGGGAGAAAAAACAGCGGCCGAAGCAGGATTGGATGCGGTATATCCTCTATGGATGGAGGAGAAGGATAGTCTTAAGGCTTTAAAGGCCTTTGTGGAATCAGGGTATAAAGCCAAAGTCATAAGGGTTCGGGAAGAGGTATTGGACAATTCCTGGCTGGGCAAAGAACTTAATCATGACTTTGTAAGTGAAATTGAAGATAAGCTTGTTTGTCCGATGGGTGAATCAGGTGAGTATCATACATTTGTATATGACGGTCCGCTATTTTCTAATAGCATAGAGCTGTACTCTCCTGAAGTGATTCAGCTTGAGACCACAAAGAAATTGGAATTTGGTGAATTTAGGCTCGCTGAAAAATAAAAAATACGTCATTGACGAGAATGTGCAGGTAATGAAATGATCGAAATTAAGACATCAGCAGTAAGCGATGGCGAACATAATAGAGGAGTCTTTGCTACTCGTGATATCAAGAAGGGTGAACTGATTCATGAGGCTCCGGTTCTTCCTTATCCAAACATAGAGCATCAGCATATTGAAAAAACCGCTCTGGCTGATTATGCGTTTGAATACGGGAAAAATCACAGCGCTATTTTATTAGGCTATGGGATGCTTTTTAACCATTCCTACAAGCCAAATGCAGTATATGATATCAATTTTGATAATCATACCTTTGACTTTTTCGCCTATAGGGACATTAAAGCAGGTGAAGAGGTATTGATTAATTATAATGGGGAAGCTGATAATGATGATCCCCTTTGGTTCAATAAATAATTTAATTGGAGACTGATTCTTTCCCTGGCCTGGAGAGCAGTCTCCAGCCCGGAAGGGAGAGAATAGTTTGTCCGGAGTATTTTCTCATGATTATAAAGCTTTCCCTTTTATGGTTTTTTCCGCATCTCATATTGCCATGGTCGTTTTGTTTGCAGCAGCAGCTGTACTTTTATTCATATTCAGAAAAGGGTTATACCGGCTTGATCATAAATTCAGGCTGTATATGTTTCTTCTGCTTTTCACATTGGAACTGTTTTACCATCTCTGGCTTTATCATGGAGGGAAGTGGGACCTTTCCTTCACCCTGCCGCTTCAGCTTTGCTCCATAAGCTTAGTTCTTTGCCTGTTATTATTGGCATCGAAATCTAAGACTGTCTTCCAGATTGTCTATTACATTGGAGTCACAGGGGCATTAATGGCGATTCTAACTCCTGAGATGTTTCTAGGCTTTCCTCATTTTCGCTATTTTCAATTTTTTATTACCCATAATCTAATCGTTTGGACCTGCCTTTATTTCGTGTTTGTTCATCAATTCAGGCCAACAGGAAAGGGCTTGTTCCAAGCTTTTATCTTCCTGAATTTCTGTGCAGCAGCGGCATTTTTCGCAAACAAGCTAACAGGAGGAAATTATATGTTCCTTTCCCGTAAGCCGGTAAATCCATCATTAATAGATTACTTTGGACCTCACCCTTATTACATAATAACACTGGAAATAGCGGCACTATTCCTGTTTTTATTATTGCTGCTGCCATTCAAAATGATTGGAAAAGATAAAGCTGGAAAGGAAAGGCGGAATCTGCATGAAACCTGCAAAAATAGGAATTGATGCTGGAGGTTCTCTGCTGAAAATGGCTTTTGAAGAACAAGGTCAAATTCATTACAAAAGCTATTCGATTGATGAGTTGTACAGTTCTATGAATTGGCTGAAAATGACTGCTGCTGATGCGCCAATTGCCTTGACAGGAGGGAAGGCTGAATACCTTAAAAATGAGTTTTTTCAAAATTCCCGGATTGTTCCTGAATTTGAGTCAAGCGGTATGGGTGCATCCTATTTTATGAAGAAAGATGGTTTATCTTATGAAAAATTTCTCTTAATAAGTATAGGCACAGGAACTTCAATTTGCCTGAACAGCGGCGGGAGAATCTCAAGAGTGTCCGGGAGCGGAATCGGCGGTGGCACATTGATGGGCCTGGGGAGATTGCTGACAGGTGAAAAAGATTTTTCCGCGTTTGTTTCGCTGGCATGCAGCGGGAAAGCCGAAAATGCAGATTTAATGGTTAAAGATATTTACGCACCATTCAACTCACCGATAGATGGCAGCCTGACTGCCAGCAATTTTGGGAAAATTAAAGATGATCATGTAAGCAAGGAAGACAAAGCTGCCAGTTTAACAAACATGATTGCAGAAACAATTGTGCTCCTAAGCACTCAGGCTTCAGTTCAGCACCAGGTTAGCGATATTATTTATATAGGAAGCACGGTTCAGTATAATGAACCGTTAAAGCACCTTTTAAAGAAGTATACCTCCATGCTTGGCAAGAATCCTGTCTTTATTCAAAATGGGGCGTATTGTGGAGCTATAGGTGCGATGCTGTCTTTATAAAATCAGATGATTGAAAGATTCTTTTTTTCAGGATACAGTGGAAAAAGAATGCAAAAAGAAGCAGGTGGCAGATTTGATGAAAAGATATTTTACAATCGGTATGGCCGGCCATATCGATCATGGAAAAACTACATTGACAAAAGCATTAACAAATGTGGATACAGATAGGCTTAAAGAAGAAAAAGAAAGGCAAATATCCATAGAACTGGGATTTGCCCCTTTACACGAAGATGAGGAAATTCAAATTTCAGTCGTGGATGTACCGGGTCATGAACGTTTTATCAGGCAAATGATTGCAGGTGTTGCTGGAATAGACTTAGTCATTCTGGCTGTCGCAGCAGATGAGGGTGTTATGCCGCAAACAAAAGAACATCTGGAAATTCTCGATTTTCTGGGGATCCGGAATGGCATTGTCGCCATAACAAAAATTGACCGTGTGGACGAAGAGTTCACCGGCCTTGTAAAAGAAGAAATTCTTGAGGAACTGAAAGGCACTGTTTTTGAAGATGTTCCCTTTATTTTAACAGATAGTCTGTCAGGCAAAGGGATTGAAGAGTTAAAGGAGCTGATTATTCATACGCTGAAAGAACAGGACACACGGGATGCAAAAGGTGCATTCCGCCTTCCAATCGATCAGGTCTTTACGGTGAAAGGACAGGGAACTGTAGTCAGAGGCACTGTTTATGAAGGAAAAGTCGAAGAAGGACAGCTTCTGAAAATCATGCCAAATGGTATTGAGACCAGGGCACGCCAGCTGCAGGTACATCATCAGCCTGCAAAATCGGCATTTGCAGGGCAAAGGGCAGCCATTAACCTTTCGGGTGTTTCGAAGGAGGATATTGAGCGGGGCGAGGTCCTTGTATCATCTGAGCATTTCAGCGTCACGAAAACCATTGATGTAGCGGTAAAAATGGTGGGAGATTTAGAGTATATCGTCAAACAGAGAATGCCGATCAAATGCCATATTGGTACAGCTGAGGTCATGGGGAAAATCGTCTTTTTTGACCGTAATGAATTATCCAATTCAGAAGGAGAAATTCTCTGCCAGCTGCGTTTAGAAGAGGAAGTCGTCGCCAAAAGGGGAGACAGGTTCATTTTAAGACGGCCGAGTCCCCAGGAGACCATTGGCGGGGGCTGGGTGATTGATCCGAACGGTGAAAAATACCGGTTCGGCCAAAAAACCATTGAGGACTTAAGCAGGAAAAAAGAAGGGACACCGAAAGATCGCATAAAAGCGGCTTTGTCAGAAAATAAGGTGCTTTCGCTTTCGGAGATTACAGCAAAAACCTCGCTGGATGAATTGACGGTTAAGGAAATACTTCATGAAGAAGATTTCCTGAGAGTTAACAGCAAGGAATTCACTTTATTAGCCATCAAAGAGGCAATAGAAGAAGAAATAGCTGACCGCCTGAATGAGTTCCACCTGGAAAATCCAATGAAGCAAGGGGCCAATAAAGCAGAATTGCTGCAGGCAATGCAGAATCAATATCCTAAAATGCTGGTTGAATTTGTTTTAAATTCAGGGATTGAAAAAAGTGCATTTCAAAGAACAGGACAGTTTTTGCAGAATAAAGATTTTTATCCTCATGTGCCGAAAAGCTGGCAAAAACGCACTGACAATCTTCTTGCGGAATTAAAAAAAGATGGATATAAAGTAAAGCCTTTTGATGATTATTATGCTTCCGCCGGGATTCCTGAGAATCTCAAAGGCGATTTAAAACGATATTTAGAAGACCAGGAAATCGTCGTACCGCTGGATGCACAAAACTATTGGCATGGTGATCATTTTAGAGAAGCGGTTGAAGAACTGAAAAAGAGCACAGATGCTGAATTTGAAGTGGGCCTTGCAAAGGAAGTTTTGGGGCTTTCCAGAAAGTATATGATTCCTTTTCTCGAAAAGCTTGATTCTTTGGGTATTACACGCAGAGCAGAAAATAAAAGAATATGGATTTAATGAGTTTTCTGTAAATAGATCAGCTTAAGAATGCTGATCTATTTTTTTGTTTAGGAAGAAAAAAGTTTAATTAGAATAATCTGAAATATGACGATAAACGACCCGATTTCTTCTGATATCTTGGAAATTACCACCAATAAATGCAGGATAAATTTACTACAAATTTACAACTCGAGGGAATACTATGAAATTATGGTTTTTTCTGCCTATTAGTCCATTATTTTCAGATAGGATTTTACTAGAATTATTACTAATATTAGGTTGTCAATGAAATTTAAGGAGTGTACAACTTGAAGAAACAACTACTTACAATGGCTGCGACAGCTGGTTTTTTGATTACACCGTTCAATGGAGAAGCAAGTGCTCATGAAAATAAATATATAGTTCAGTCTGGCGACACCTTATGGGGAATCTCCCGCTCTAACAATCTTTCAATTGAAGAGTTAAAGACATGGAATAATATATCAGGATCGATAATTTATAAAGGACAAGCTCTGACTCTGCTGGCACCGCACAGCCATGACGCTTCAGCAGTCGGGTCTTCCAGCAGTACTGTCAGCTACACAGTGAAATCAGGCGATACTTTATGGGGAATTGCAAAAACACATGGCCTTTCCGTCAGTACACTAAAAAGTTTAAACGGAATCAGCAGTGACACGATATATCCAGGTCAAAAGCTAATAGTAAAAGGTTCGGCTAACACTGCTGCACCTTCTGCTCCTGCTCCTGCAAGCACTGGATCTTATACCATCAAAAGAGGCGACACTCTTTCAGGTATTGCATCTCGCCATAACTTATCGGTTTCACAACTAAAGGCAATGAACAACCTTTCTTCTGACTTGATTTATGCCGGTCAGACTCTAAAAGTAATTGGTACGGCATCAAGCAAGCCGGCAGAATCACAGGTAGCAGGCCAAACGACATCAAAGGTGAATGAATTGATCGATGAAGCAAAGAAATACATTGGTTCTCCTTATGAATGGGCAGGAAGCACACCTGCCGGATTCGACTGCAGCGGCTACCTGAACTACGTATATGGTAAAGTGGGAATCTCTATTCCTCGTACTGTAGCATCCATTTGGAGTGCGACAAAACATGTTGCAGCACCGAGAGTGGGCGATTTGGTTTTCTTTGAAACATACAAGTCCGGTCCATCACATGCTGGAATCTATCTTGGCAATTACAAGTTCATTCATGCTGGTTCTTCACGCGGTGTAGAAATCAGCGATATGAATAATTCATATTGGAAACCTCGTTATTTAGGTGCGAAAACGACTTTTTAATCATTCTGATCATGAAAAAGTACTCAACGCTCAAATGCAGCGTTGAGTACTTTTTTTTAATCTCTGCGATCACTAAAAGTCTTTGACAGTGCTTCCTTTGCATCTCCCCATTTTTCCTGTGCCTGTCCTTTTACTTTATCCATATTTCCTTCAGTTTCTTTGGATTCATTATTGGTCAGTTTGCCGTATTGCTTTTTAAATTCGCCTTTTAATTGGTCCACATTGCCATTTGTCTGGTCTTTGTTCATAAGTATCTCCTCCTTGTGTTTGCTTGCTTCTTATTTACCCAAAATCAGCATTTTAAAACAAACTGAACGGTTATTGGAGAAGGAAAGAAAATAAACACGACCCATTCAAAGGCGTGTTATTCTTGATGATTCATTTTATTCTCTAATGATAAAATTTTTCCCTCTAATAGTTTTATAGCCCATTCAAGCTCTATATTGCGGTCAGTTAAAGGGTTAATAATTTCAGCTTCATCATAAAATTTTTTTTGAAGCGTTGGATTGCTGAAGGCTGTTACTGTGTTCGTTTCTATACTTACTAACTGTTCAAGTCTCTTTTCTTCCTTTAATACAATGATCTCACTGCTGGTGTCACCAGAATCTGATTTATGGAATAAGTGAAGTGTATTTTCATTTTCAGGTAATTTAATCAGTCTTTCATTTTCCCTTTCCAAATTCTCAATTTTACAATGCATTTCCCAAAACGCTAATTCAAGCTCATATATTCGGCTTTCTAATTTGTAAATCAAGTCTTTATCTTCTTTTATAAAAAGTTCTTCAGTTAATTCTTTATTATGAAGCTCATAAACTGACTTCTGTAATATATGCAAATAGGAACTTTGTTTTTTATTTTCTTCAGATAATGAAGCCAATTTCTTTCTCAAAATATCATTTTTATTGATCAATTCATTAATTTGCTTTATGTTATTTTTGCCTTCTGTTGAGTCATCTCTTTTAAAAGAGGGGCTGAGCATGGATTGATATTTGGCTAATTCTGATTTTAGTTCAGTGATTTTCTGCTGTATCTGGCTATCCAAATTGGGGGTATGATTGCGGAGCATGTTCATTCTCCTTTCTGATATTTTCTAACTTTTCTGCACATAACTTTATTTTTTAGCATTGCCTCAAAGTTTACTGTTAGATACAACAACCGATCTAAAAGGGGAGTTTGGATATTCCTTGATTTCATCTCTAATTAATAGTAATTGAGCAATTATTTCTTTTTGTATTTGCTCCATCAACACATTTTCATCATATAAATCCCTGTTTGATGCTTGCAGCTGCTCATTTTGCTGTTGAAGCTGAAGGTTTGTATCTTCTTTTATTTTTAATTCTTCTATATACGCTTCATTTGTCATTATTTTATCTTCATATTCGCTAATTAAGGTACGGTATTCCAGTATTTCAAGAAGAAGCTTTTCATTTTCCTCTTTTTGTATGGATAAGTTATATTGCAGGTCGTCTATAATAAGCTGATCCTTTTTTTCGATTGTCGCTAATTGATTTGAGTAATTGTTCAATTCATCTCTCATGTAAACAATTAAGTCTTTAAATTCATTATTCTTTGATTGGAGTTGTTCATTCTCATTTTTCAGCTTGATCAGTTCAGAATCTTTTTCTGAAAGTTGTTTATGCAGGTAGAGTCTATTTTTTTGGAACTCTTCAATTTCCTGACGTATAGAGGTGTTATTTTCCTGCAGGGTTAAAATGACCTTCTCACTTTTCCGGATCTGTTCATCTAGTGTTTCAATCTTAACGAGGTAATCTGCTTCTTTAGAAGAAAGTTCTTTCAGGTTCTTTTTATAGTGGGCGATTGCAGAACTAAGTTCTTCTTTAATATCTAATTCATCCTGCTGTTTTTTTTGTATTTGTTCCTTTAAGTATTGATTTTCATTTTTCAAGGTTTCCAATTGACTGTAATGATAATTTTCCTGGTAATCCTTAATCTTATTTTTATATTTTGAGATTTCAGCAGTAAGGTAAATAACCTTTTGCTGAAGATTTCTATTGTCTTGTTTCCCATTTTCTTTAATGAAAGGTGCATTCAACATGTATGTGCCCTCCTGACCTTACAATTAGAGCATTCAGTAATATACTATGTGATGATAGGCTGTTTGTTGCAAAATAAAAAAGCCTGTTTAACACAGGCTTAAAATGAAAGTGAGATGGTGTTGTTGGAAGCGTATTGTTGTTTCCCTTCATTAAAATATACAAATGCATGGATACCGACCGAGGAATTTTTAGGCTCTCTTATGAGGACCTTTAATCCGTTAAATGCCTCAGAACCTCCGGGTGGAATGGTTAAATCCTGAATGGAAGTTATCCAATATTCTCCTTTGGTTTTCACTCTTTCTCTCCAGTCATCATATACATATTTCCAGCCTTTTTCTCCATCACTGCCCTTCATGGCGAGACCTGCAACAAGTTTCGGCGGCAGAATCTGCCCCTGTAAAGAGACCCCTGAATCAGTGGGTACTTTTATGCAGATGACAGGATTTTTTAAATCGAGATCTCCAGTGTTTTTCATTATGATTGAACCGTTCACCATATACTCTTTTTGTTCATCATCCGGTCTTGGAATGAGCATTGTGTAATTTAGGAAAACTTCAGCATTTGCTTTCTTTAATCGTAGGTCTTGACTGTTGACTGCTGAGATATTTTTATTCTTTTCGGGTTTAATGGTTTTTTCAGGAACCTTTGGTGCTGCTTTCTTTTCTTGTGTTTTAGTCAGTGATGTTTGATCTAACAAGGAGCTTATCCAGGACTTTATAAGTGGCATTGGTACTATTGCCGAATTATTTGCAGTTGGTTTAACGCTGCAGTACCTGATAAACGCACGAGATATGCTTACTATTAGTCGATCATTTTCGTTAAATTGAGATCTGAAGGCTAATTGCTGTTTCCCATCAGCAGCTAAATTTTTCTTTTCATTTAATACAAAAGGTATTTTTGCTTTATTGAACTCTATAATTAGAAGATTTTTTAGCCTTTCATCAAGAAGAACATTATGTTCAATGATCAATTGCTGATCAGAATACTGCTGGTCAATGCTATCCAAAAATATTGTGATACTTGGTTCTTTCAAAAGATCCAAACCCTCAGCTTTAAGAATATCATTCAATTTTAGAACAGCGTCCTTGCTCGGCTGGTTCTTTGAACGAGATGAAATTGAGATAGGGTGCTGCTTTCTTCCGGTTTCAATATTAATGGTTTCTTTGTTTTGATCAATAACTGCTTCAAATCCCTGTTGCTCACAAAATAATGCCAGGCTAACTGCTGACTGATAGAGAGCTTTGCCTAAAAGTTCGCCATCAATAAAAACAGAATAGGTCATGTGTACAGTCTCCTTTTATCAATTGCATTTGTAACACCTATATATATGAAGAAGAGACCGAATTCGTGAGAATCAACAAAAACAGGCTATTTGATTAGAACACAATTCTAAATATATCCATACTATGAAGTGAAAACACAACCTATTAGAAAGGATGATTTGCTTGAAACCTATTAGAGGATCCCAATTGACTCCTAATAACGTTCAAGAAGAATGTATTCGGGTATCCAAGGTTTATGACTGGGTTTTTGATGCTATCTCTACAGACACAGGAATAACCTTGCCGGATGATTGCGCAGCTGCAGTCGCTGCAGCGGTTGCTGATGGAAGAACACCTCTGGATGTAACATGTGAGGTTCCGGATGTAGGAGGATTCTTCCCGCTGACTCCTCCAGATACGGATGGAAACGCATTGTGCACAGTATCTTCCAGAATCGAAAGACGTGAAATTACTCTTGGTGGAAGATTAGTAGAAGTGGCCATTGTAAAAGTCATCTTCACTATCAGACCACTCATTACTATTTTTGATAGCACAGGCGCTATCATCTGCCAATTCCGTCCGACTATCAGTGAATCCCGCCGTCTAGTTGTATGTGCTCCAGAACCGTTTACAGCTGATAACGTGTTCTGCCGTTTAATTTCACTAGACTGTGACACTAACTTCATCGAAACTGGAGATCCAGACCTTGGCCTTCAGGTTATGCTGGATATCTGTTTCGAGATTCAAGTAGAAGCAGACGTAAAACTAGAAGTACTTGCTAAATTCTGCTTCCCGCGTCCAAATGACATTGAACTTCCTACTAATGGCGTATGTCCGGAATTCGAATGGCCTGCACAATGTGACTTCTTCCCTCGTGACAACTGTGATTGCCAGGCGTTTGTGGATACTGATCCATTGACTGGTCCTGTTGATATTACCTTCGCAGGAATTCTTTTTGATGCACCATTAGTTGCAGGGTCATTTACTACTGAACTAAACGCCGAAATTTGCGACAACTGTCAATTGAGTGGAAGCACCATTTCGTGGATTGTAGAAGATTTCGTAGTTCCAACAGGAACAGGAACAGGAACTGTGGATCAAAGCTTCACGTTTACTGCTGCAGAAATTGGAATGCCGGAATGTACAGAAGTTTTAGGAATTACAACTATGACTGTCGAAGGTTCAGGTACTGTAAGCTTTGCAGATCCTGGTGTAGCTGATCGTACTGTATTGTTCACATTGACACTGATTGAAAACATCGGTGCTGCCCCAGATGCTTATGCCATTGTTCTTACTGATCTTGCGGGATTACCATTGGTGACATTTGCTGCAGCAGGATTAGGATTTGTACCGGATGAAGATCTGGTTGTACAGGATTGTGTTACTTTCCCTAATTTACTAGATGATTAATTCTATGAATAAACAAATAACTATGTGAAGAAGGGGCAACCCTTCTTTTTTTTTCAAAGAATCTATTTTGACAGCAAAAAAATTAACTTAAATAGATGATACAAACCTATTCAAATCAAAGATATATGAATAGGTTAATAGGGACGAATTGAAATAATGATTTTAGCTGAAAGGAGTGCACAAAGTGAGGATTATGACAATTTTGGGGACAAGACCAGAAATAATTCGTCTTAGCCTTATTATTAAAAAACTTGATTTGCTTGCCTCGAAACACATACTTGTCCATACGGGCCAAAACTTTACTGAGTCATTAAGCGACCTGTTTTTTCGGGAATTAAAGATCAGGGAACCAGATTATTTCTTATCGAAAAAACAGGCCACTTTAGGTGGGCAGCTTGGAAATATGTTTAATCAATTAGAAAATATCCTTCTAAAAGAAAAGCCGGATAAGGTTTTGGTGCTTGGAGATACAAATAGCGGATTAAGTGCCATCCTGGCAGAGAGAATGGGAATCCCGGTTATTCATATGGAAGCGGGGAATCGGTGTTTCGATCTGGATGTTCCGGAAGAAAAGAACCGAAAAATAATCGATGCTATTGCCAGTTTTAATATGCCTTATACACCACAAAGCAAAGAAAATTTAATGAGAGAAGGATTTCCAAAAAATAGAATCATCCTTTCTGGAAACCCAATAAAAGAAGTATTAAGTGCTTATAAAACCAGTATTGAGCAGAGTCAAATAATTAAGTCACTTGGTCTAAAGGAAGAGGAATACTTTTTGGCAACAATTCACAGGGCTGAGAATGTAGATAATATAAGCCACCTAAGAGAAATCATGAATGGAATCAACAGGGTGGCAGAGGTTTACCGGAAAAGAATCATCTGCAGTATACACCCCCGAACCAAATCCAAGCTTCAAAAGCTTGAATCATTTAGGCTAAATACCTTTGTTGAATTTCATGAACCTTTTGGTTTCTTTGATTTTGTTCAATTGGAGCAAAAGGCGTTATGTGTTTTAACTGATAGTGGAACTGTCCAGGAGGAGTGCTGTATTTTTCGTGTCCCCACGGTTACAGTACGTCGGACAACTGAAAGGCCTGAAACAATTGATTGCGGAAGCAATGTTCTATCAGGTATTGACTCTGGAAAGATATTAAATTGTGTAAATGTAATGCTGAATGGAGAGAGAGACTGGCCTTTGCCTGAGGGATATGGCGAGACTGGTGTTTCTGATAAAGTGGTGAAATTATTGATGGGAGGCATGGAAGTTGTTTAAGAACCAGACAATTTTAATTACTGGAGGAACGGGTTCTTGGGGTTATGAACTTGTTAGGCAGCTTTTGGATTATAATCCTAAGGAGATAAGAATTTTTTCCAGGAACGAATCTAACCAATTTTTGATGAAGCAAGAATTTGACAATAACCCGCTGCTTCATTTTGTAATCGGAGATATTAAAGAAAAAGAAATTATCATGGAAGCATCTGAGGGCGTTGATTATGTTTTTCACCTTGCTGCCCTGAAGCATGTACCAGTATGTGAGTATCAGCCACTAGAAGCATTGAAAACTAATGTTCACGGAACACAAAATGTTATTGAAGCAGCCATTGAAAACAAGGTAAAAAGAGTTGTCTATATTTCAACTGATAAAGCGGCAAATCCCTCCAATTTTTATGGATTATCTAAAGCAATGGGGGAAAGGCTGATCATCCACGCCAATACTCTTAACACAGACACTAAATTTGTTTGCATAAGAGGTGGAAATGTTCTTGGAACAAATGGAAGTGTAATCCATGTCTTTAAGAAACAAATACAGGAAAAAGGAAGGATTGGTATTACTGATCCTGCAATGACAAGATTTTTCTTAACAATTGAAGAAGCTATCAAGCTGGTATTCAAAGCCACTTTTGAGAGTATGGGCGGGGAGATTTTTGTTATGAAGATGCCGGCATGTAAAATTCTAGATCTTGCTCATGTTTTATCAGAGGATATGGGAAAAAAAGGAATAGAGGTTGACATTCTGGGTGTCAGGCCTGGAGAGAAGATACATGAACTTCTCCTTTCAGAATATGAAAGTGAAACAACAATTGCATATGATGAAGAGTATTTTGTCATTTTGCCAAGTATTCATATTGATGGCTTAAAAGAAAAATATGCTAATTATAAACCGGTTAATCTTTTAAACTATAATTCCAGCAAAGACCTAATGAGCAAGGATGAAATCAGGGGAATTTTAAGGAAAGGCAGGTTTATATAGATGAAGGTATTAGTCCTTGGAGGAAAAGGGATGGCTGGCCATATGATAGTTGATTACCTTCGAAGGCAGCCACAATATAACGTCATCTATACTTCAAGGAACAAAGAAGATGAAGATGGAATTTTTCTAGATATCACAGATTCTTTAAAGCTTGAAGAAGTAATTAATAATCAAAAACCAGAGGTAATAATTAATTGCATTGGAATATTGAATGAATTTGCAGAAAAGAACCAAAAGCTAGCCTTTCAGGTTAATAGTTTGCTTCCGCATCAGTTAGTCAAATTTGCCGAGAGATATAATGGGAAGGTAATTCATATTAGTACTGATTGTGTATTTTTAGGAACGAAAGGGAATTATTCTGAAAATGATATACCAGATGGGACTTCAGTTTATGCTGAATCAAAACAGCTTGGAGAAATCGTTAGCGATGTACATTTAACCATTCGTACCTCTATAATAGGCCCTGAATTAAAAGATAGTGGAATCGGGTTATTTTTGTGGTTTATGAAGCAAAAAGGGACAATTAAGGGATATAAAGAAGTTTATTGGAATGGTGTAACAACTCTCGAATTAGCAAAGGCAATTGATGAGATGATCCAGCAGAATATTACGGGATTATATCATTTATCTTCCGATAAAAAGATATCAAAGTATGAATTACTGACTTTGATCAAACACATATTTAATAAAGATGACGTTGTCATTCAGTCTGATAGTGAAATAAAACAGGATAGAACCATAATAAATACAAGGAGTCAATATAAGTATCAAGTTCCCACTTATGAAGAAATGATTTTGGAACTTAAAGAGTGGATGAATGACAAATGAGCGGCGGGCCCAAAATATTAATTACTGGTGCATCCGGATTTACCGGGCTCCATGCCTGCAGGTATTTTGCATCTGCTGGATATAACGTAATTGCTGTCACAAGAAGGGATATATCTATCGATGGTGTTAAGGTAGAACAATGTGATCTTAATATCAAAGAATCGGTGCTAAATTTAATAAAAAGAGTAAAACCGCAATTTTTATTGCATTTGGCCGGTCAAAACCATGTAGGTCAATCATGGTCTGATCCAACAGGAACGTTAGAAACCAATCTGCTATCAACTGTATTTATACTGGATGCTCTTCATAAGGAATGCCCTGAATCAAAATCTGTCATAATAGGATCAGCTCTTCAAATCGACCCTTCAAATATCTCTGCAATTCCCCATCCTTATAGTCTCAGTAAAACATTTCAAGTACTCGCTGCCAGAGCTTGGGCAGAACTTTATGGCCTTTCGATTGTTATTGCCCAACCAACGAATTTAATTGGACCAGGAAAATCGAACGGGGTATGCTCTGTTTTTGCTAACAGGATTGCTGAAATGGAAAATCATAATGCTGAACAAATTCTTGAAGTGAACAACCTATATGCACAGCGTGATTTCCTTGATGTTCGAGATGCCGTCAGAGCATATGAAATCCTTTTTAGGAAAGGGATAAGTAAAGAAATCTATCCAATTTCATCTGGAAAAAGCCAATCATTAGGAGAAGTTGCAAAAATATACAAAAATATGACACCTATAAACTTTAAAATTAAATCATTTGAAAAGAGCAATAGAGAAGATAAAGTTAGGATTTCTTCTGAAAAAATGAACCAACTAGGATGGGAACCAATATTCTCTTTTAGAACATCACTTGAGGAAAGTCTAAATTATTTTAGAAGATGTCCTTCATAATAGAAGTAGCGACATTGAACACCTTTATAAACACCTTATAAACACCCTCCTTAAAATATAGCTCTCTGACTCAAAATTGAATAAAAAATATATAAAGTTAAATATTAACAAAGCATTATTCTAAAGGTAGATGAAGCTTTAATAATGGTACAAATAATTGAGAGCACCTATAGAGTTTTTTCTTTATAGATATAATAGATAAAGGTGATTTATCTGTACCATTTTGTATATCTTTTTATTTATTCGATAAATAAAACAAAAAAGCTTTAGAGGTATAAAGGTATTTTACAGAGGTTTATTTGTAAAATCTGTTTTGTAAGAAATAAACCAGTAAAATTGTAAATTTAATTAGGCTTATTAGGGGGGAACTTTAAAGTGGAATCCAGTAAATACCCTCTGGTTTCAATAATTATTCCATTTTATAACTGTCAGTACGTTTCTAGAGCAATTTCCAGCGCACTTAATCAAACTTATCAAAATATAGAAATTATTGTAGTGGATGATGGATCCACTAAACATTTAGCTGCATTAAAACATATAAAGAAAAAAATTCGTTATATTAAGAAAAAAAATGGAGGTACAGCTTCTGCTTTGAATGAAGGAATAAAGATTTCTAATGGTGATTATATTGCTTGGCTGAGTTCAGACGATTTATTCCTTAATACAAAAATTGAATTGCAAATAAAATTCATGAAGGAAAGGGATTGTAAGTTCTCATATACCAATTACTTTTGTATTGATAATAAGGATAGGATAATCTCTCAGGCTCTCGGCCCTTCAAATATTTCGAATGAAGAACTGCTATTTAGTTTAAGCAATGGTTGTCCAATAAATGGTTCGACAATTATGATGCGGAGAGAGGTAGTGAAGAGTGTTGGTTTATTTAATGAATCACTAATTTATGCAAATGATTATGATTATTGGATTAGAGTATATCTTAAATATCAAATTTGTCACTTAAATAATGCGCTCACTCTTTATAGAGTCCATAGGGAGATGGGGACAAAGCTTCATAATAATGATGTACTAAAGGAATCAGCGAAAGTAAAACTACAGTATCAAGATTTACTAAATGAAAATTCAAAAGATCAATAGGTTATTGCAAGTCATCGTTGTTCTAAAACAGTCTGCCTAAGTTAAGGATATTAATCGTCTATTAATCCTCAATAAGAATTAAATCTTCCCAAAAATTCTACTTATCATGGGGTTTATTACCTCTTTGTATTCTTTTTAATGAATGTATTTAGTAATACTTCGATTCATTTCGGAAAAATTGAAAAAATCAAAAAATACTCTCATTTTGTCAATTTATTAAGGATTATCGTTACGCCTGGTTTATAATCCGTTTCCGATAGTATCTATGACGATCATTTATTCTTCAATTTACATTTACCGATATAAGGTTAAGTAAGGATGCTTTCAAGTATTAGGCTTTAGATGATTTTATACAAAAACAATATATCTATAAAACTAGCCTATAGCAAGGATATGAATTAAAACATAACTTATTATGAAAGGTAAGAGTATACCGGTTTTTAAAATGTTCTTTCAGAAAATGAATTTAAGTATTAATATCTAACCTTTCCATTTGAACTTTCTACCTCATGCAAGACATATATCAGGATAGTAAATAATTTTAGTTTGTTAATCCAAGATTTATTGAAAATTCAATGATATATTTGCTTTATTTTGAACGATAGTTAAAGTAAAAAACTTAAAGAATCATATCAAATTATCTTAACTTCAAACGGAGAGTATAACTATTTCTAAAATTGAAATAATTAGCCTCTATATATTTATTGGTATCTAAAAATAGCTAGTTTGTGAGTGATAATCGTATTAGTGATTAATTTATTTAAGGAAGTGAAAATATGGAAAAGAAGAATCTGGACCTACCTAAAATTTTTATTAATTCTGTTCCAAAAAGTGCAACGAATTTATTAATTCAATTAATAAGGGGTATATCTGAAGTTTATGATGGAAATTCATATTGGGCAGGCGGTAAGAATGATGTTCTAAATATAAAGAATGGTGAATTGGTATATAGTCACATTCCTTATTATAATGAATTTTCAAATACATTACAAAGTAGGTCAATAAAGCAAATATTTATTTACCGAGACTTGAGAGATGTAGCTGTATCCATGGTTCATTTTATAAATGATAAATTTTATGATCATCCTCTTCACCAAGTTTTTAAAGAAAGAATTGTTTTATTCGAAGATCAATTAGATGCTGTAATTTTAGGTGTAGATTTAATTGGTGAAGAAAATCTAAATAAGTGGGGGATTAAAAATAGATACCCAGGAGTCTATGAGTCATTTAAGAAAATTTACGAATGGCGTATCGATCCCTCGGTTTGCAGTTTACGTTATGAGGATTTAGTAAATGTTAAATCAGCTGACTATGAAATAATGAAAATAATCAATTTTTTATGGGAGGACTTAAAAACGTTAGGCATCAGTAAAAAAGAATTGTTAAGGAGAATGAAAAATAATATTGCCCCCCAAAAAACTTGGACATTTCGTAAAGGTAAAGTTGGCAGTTGGCGTGAAGAATTCACAGATCGAAACATAATTAATTTTAAGAAAGTAACAGGAGATTTTATCATTCAAATAGGGTACGAAAGCCACCTTGATTGGTGAAAATTGGGAATATTAAGGTTCTGTAGGTCTCTAATGATTGGAATATTTTATAGCAATCTTTTTGTAAGGGAAAAGATTAGTGCTATTTAAGTATTACTAAATATTCTATAAAATATTCTTATAATTTTATATTTCCTCTCAATCGCTCAGTAAAACACACACCTCAATTAATAGATGATGTTTCTAGACCCTTCTTAACTGATAATATCTCTAATGAAACAATATTATAGGATTTAACATAATTATAAAACGCTCAGAGACATCACCTCCTAGATTCAAGACAATTTCTTACTTGAATGCTATAGCATTTTTTAACTTGTAGCAGCAGATGGAAAAAAGTATGATCCATCGAAAAAAAACAAATAAATTACCTTAAGAAAATTTATTTAGGAGTGAATAATTTGAATAAAGAACTGCCTCTAGTAAGCGTTTTGATACCCTTTTATAATTGCCGATATGTCGACCAAGCAATCAAAAGTGTATTTTGTCAAACTTACAAAAATATCGAAGTAATATTAATAAATGATGGATCTAGTAAGTATAACGATCTAATAACTCCCTTTTTATCAAATATAATTTATTTAGAGCAAAAAAACAGTGGAGTAGCAGCAGCTCTTAATCGAGGATTAAAAAAAGCAAAAGGCGAATATTTAGTTTGGTTAAGCTCTGATGATTTATTTGGAATAAATAAAATTCAATTTCAGCTTGAATTTATGAAAGTGAAAAATTCTTTGTTTAGTTTTACCAACTTTAACATTATTGATAAAAACAATACTATTACAAAACACAATGTTGGAATGAATTTTAAGAACGATTTAGAAATTATACAAACGTTTCTCGATTCCAACCCTATAAATGGTTGTACAGTTATGATGTCTAAAGAGGTTATTGAAACAATAGGATTTTTTAATGAAGACCTAAAATACGCTCAGGATTATGATTTTTGGATTAGGGCTGCTCTTAATTTCCCTCTTAATTACTACCATTGTGCATTAACTAACTATCGTGTTCATGAATCAATGGGCTCAGTACGGCATAATAGAGAACAAATGCAAGAGTTTTATAAAGTTCGAGAAATTTATAAGGATAAAATTAATAAGATTCTTTCTGAGAAGAAGGGAGAGGACTATGCTTAACTCTCCATTTAATTTCAAGGGAAATGAATATATTACTGCACCAATTAACCCTGGTCAGTGTGCCAATAATTTTACTTACGAATTTATTATTTCACCCCATTATATCGCGGAGAAAAAATTTAAAGCTTATTTAGTTTCTCCAGAAGTGAATACTGAAGGCAATGGCGCTGTTGTGGGTATACTTTTCGAAAACAATATAATTAGTATTATAGAAAAGTATAGGAATGAAACTGAGAAAATTTTAAGTATACCATTTAACAATAAAGAGTGGATTAAAATTGTACTTGTTTATATAGATAAAGTACCAACAGTTTATATAAATGAAAAAATACTTGCTACTGGAAAAAAATCTAAATATCCAAATATATTCCCTTCACTAAAAATTGGCGGTAATGAAAAAGGGCAGTGTTTCTATGGAAAAATCCAATCGATAAAGTTTTTTAAAAAAGGATTAAACCAAGCGAATATTCGATTATTAAAAGATAATAAACTTGATGAACATATCGAATGGGGTTATGACTTTCTTAAAAAAACTTTCTATAGAAAAGGAAAGAAATTAGACATTAAAGTTAGTGTTATATTGCCTACTTTTAATAAATATCAAGATATTATATTAACACTTACGTCGTTAGATTGTCAGCTTTTTAATAAGGAAAACTTCGAGGTAATAGTTGTTGATGATGGGTCGACAGATCAAACTCCATTTATAATAAATCACAATTTATTTTCCTTGAATTTTAAATATATACGCTCCAATAAAAATATTGGCAGGCCAAGTGTCAGAAATCTCGGGATTCAGAACGCTAGTGGAGAAATTATTGTTTTTCTGGATGCAGAAATAATAGTAAAATCTGACTTTATTTCTCAACATTATAGAGCTCATATGGAGAAAAAAAACATAGTGGTATGTGGCAGTATGGTTCTAAGGGGATTATATACTACTTTTCATCCCGAGTTTAATAATAATCAAAAATCACATATGGAAATGTTAATGAAAAATACCCTTCCTTATCCTACTAATACTTTAGAATCCATTAGAAAGGGAAGAAAAGTAAGGCTTATAACTGAAAAAGAAATCTATAATGAATCATATCATCATATCTCATTTGAGAAGCCATTCGTAAAAGTTTATAAACAAACACTTTTTGATAATTATGGTAATGATTTAAAGGGATTTCACTTTCCTTGGATTCTTTTTTGTACTGGTAATGTATCAATTAAAGCGGAAGCGATAAAAGAAGTAGGACTATTCGAAGAGTATCCAGGCTATGGGTGGGATGATCATGAACTGGGGTACCGATTGTTTAAAAAGGGATATACATTCCTCAACCATATTGGTTTAGAAGCATATCACCAAGAACATCCTATTGCAAAGTCAAATCCTAAAGAAGCAAATAAAAATTTTGTTAGAGTTTTTAATAAATATCCTGAAATACAATTGCGTATTTTCGCTTTAAACTTCCTAAGAATATCCGTTCCTAATTTACATTTAATTTATGAATCATATTTGAGATTTTTAGAGGTTTATGGTAATAAATATTCATACATTTTAATAATATTTAACCAGATGCTGCAGGATATAGCTAATAAACTTTGGAATGGAGAAAAGCTAATAAACTTTTTATCTAATTTACCATTAAATAAAAAAACCAAACTAATTAACCAACTTGAAGAATTAAAAAAGGATCCACGTGTTGCCTTTTTTGCTACAAATTTCATAAACATAATTAAATCATAAACATTGGGGAAAGCTTTGTTTAACCTCCTCTAGTTTATTGAAATGTAATGAATCTAAAGTGTCCAATTAATGATCCCAGCATTTTTTAGGGATCATTTTTATTTATACTTTGAAAAAAATCGGGATGGCTTAATTCTTCAAATTTCTAAAAACTATCTAATTAACAATATTTTTTTAACGAAGTCATTTTTTTGTTTTTAATATATTACTCACAGTTTTATGGTGTTTTTAGTTTATCTAATCTATTTTGAAGTAATTTTCTTTCTCTCAGCCCTCCTATATTCCTACTTAAAATAAGCACAGCTATACTGGCCTTACTTTAAACTCGGTGTTTAAACCTTTTTTTCAACCCTTCAAATATGTCTCCCTAAAGGTTTAGGGCATTAGGTAAGCTGTTTTTTTGTTCCCTCAATAATTTCAAATTCTTCGTAAGTTGTATATTTCATGACTTGTTGTTTTTTCACTCCTCACCTGGTGCATTAGCCGTTTCAAGTTAAAGAGATATGAATTTAATATAGTATGCCTTTGAATAGAAAATAAAACAGATTGGAGCAGAAGAATTGAGAAAATTACTTACTGTTACAATTGTTGGATTCATTGCCCAATTAATTGACGGATCACTAGGGATGGCTTACGGAGTTACATCCTCCTCTTTGCTTTTAATGCTTGGTATGGCTCCTGCGGTTGCATCTGCCAGTATTCATATTTCAGAAGTGGTTACGACTGCCGCTTCAGGATTCTTTCACTTTAAGTTTGGAAATGTAGATAGAGGGACAGTAATGAAGTTAATTCTACCTGGTGGTGTAGGGGCATTTATTGGAGCATGCTTTTTAAGCAGCATGCCAGGAGAAGCTGTCAGGCCTTTTATTTCTGTTTTTTTATTGTTATTGGGAGTTTATATCTTATTCCGCTTTTTGTTTCTTAATAGTATCCCAAATGAGGATAAGGGAATCCAGCTATCTAACAGGAAAGCTGCAATCCTTGGTCTATTAGGTGGGTTCGCTGACGCTACTGGCGGAGGGGGATGGGGTCCCATTACTACACCTGTACTTCTCTCGCAAAAAGACACAGTTCCAAGAAAAGTGATTGGAACTGTTGATACGAGTGAATTTGTAATAGCATTATCAGCAACGGCAGGATTTCTTATCTCTTTAGGCTGGAAGGAATTCGATTGGTTTTGGGTTCTTGCTTTAATGTTAGGTGGATTGTTTGCCGCTCCTATTGCAGCGTGGCTGGTAAGGAAACTTCCTTCATACCTTCTTGGAGTCGCAGTAGGTGGAGTGATAATTATAACCAACTTGCATACCATTATTAATCTATCTGATATAGGGATTACATTATCTTACTTTATATATCCCTGTCTTTTTATACTTTGGATAATAGCCATTGTTTTTACTATTAAAAAGAATAAGAGCTAATACAGGTTCTGTTTTACAAGAAGGAGGAAAGGCATGGAAAATGAAAAGAATTTATATTCTCCCATATTTAAAGTAACAAAGGAAAAACGAAGAGCTCTTCATGGTCATAATAACATGATCATTTGGTTTACTGGTTTATCAGGATCAGGTAAAACAACAATTGCAAATGAACTTGAAGAAACCCTTCATTCAAAAGGGATATCCACCCTTATTTTAGATGGAGATAATATCCGGCAGGGACTAAATAGCGATTTAGGATTCAGTCAGGAAGATCGAAAAGAAAATATTCGGAGAATCGGAGAGGTAGCAAAGTTATTTGTCGAGAGCGGAATTGTGGTGCTGGTTACCTTTATATCACCATTCGCTTCAGAGCGTAAACTGGTCAGAGATATGGTTGATAAGGACGAGTTTATTGAAGTGTATGTCAATTGCTCCCTGGAAGAGTGCGAAAAAAGAGATCCAAAGGGCTTATACCAAAGGGCAAAAAAAGGGGAAATCAAAGAGTTTACAGGGATTTCTTCGCCTTACGAAGTGCCTGAGAATCCAGAAATCATCCTAGAGACTTCGAAAAATTCAATAAAAGAGTGTACTGAATCTCTTTATGAGTATCTAAAAAGATTGCTGTAAATAGTTAAGGAGGGAAAAAATGAATTCAAATATAGAACCTCATGGAGGTACTTTAGTAAACGGGAGGTTATCTAAAGGGGAGAGGAAAAAATATTTATTAAAACAAGATTCCATGCCTTATATTTCAATTTCGAATTGGACTATATCTGATATTGAACTAATTACGAATGGCGGTTACAGTCCACTTTGCGGGTTTATGAATCAAAAGGAATACCTCAGTGTATTGGAAAACATGCATCTCACAAGCGGTCTTCCCTGGACAATACCCATCACACTTCCCCTTGATAAAAAGGAGGCTGAACAACTTGAAATAGGAGATGAAGTCCTCCTAAGAGGGAAAGACGATATAACCTACGGAGTTATTAAAATAGAGGAGATATATAGTTACAACAAAGAATATGAGGCATTGAAGGTTTACGGCACAAACGATCAACATCATCCTGGTGTGAAGAAATTAAATACCCAAGGGGATATTTATGTTGCAGGTCCAGTTTATGCACTTAATCAGCCTTCACACGCACCATTTGAAGACTATCTAAAAGAACCAGCTGAAACAAGAAAAATGTTCAATGACTTAAAATGGAGAACAATCGTTGGCTTCCAGACACGTAATCCAGTACATCGGGCTCATGAATACCTGCAAAAGTGTGCCTTGGAGATTGTAGATGGCCTTTTACTTCATCCGCTGGTTGGAGAAACAAAAGGGGATGATATACCAGCAGATATCAGAATGGAAAGCTACAGTGTATTGCTGGATAATTATTATCCGAATGATCGGGTTAGGTTGGTAATCTATCCGGGAGCTATGCGCTATGCAGGCCCGAGGGAAGCTGTGCATCATGCCATTATCCGCAAAAATTATGGGTGTACACACTTCATTGTCGGAAGAGATCATGCAGGTGTCGGAAATTATTATGGAACTTATGATGCTCAAAAAATATTTTCCAATTTTGACCCGGACAAAATTGGAATTAAACTGATATTTTTTGAACATAGTTTTTTTTGTAAAAAATGCATGAATATGGCATCCGCTAAAACATGTCCCCACTTAGAAGAGGATCGCTTCTTTTTAAGCGGCACCAGAGTTAGGGAGATGCTTAGAAATGGAGAGCAGCTTCCACCTGAAATCACAAGGCCCGAAGTAGCGGATATTTTAAGGAAGGGATTTAGCAATAACGTCTAGCATATAGAGTTCATTTGAGGAATCATCCTGGGAGTCGGTTAATTAATGCTGATGGGTGGTTCCTTGTTTGCTTAAATTCTTAAAAATGCTATCAAAACGCAATCCCAAACCTCCGAAAATACCAATCATCATCAAATTTCCTTTTCTTCAAATAAACCTGTTTCTTCTCCATCGCCCCATACTGAATCACTCTATTTTCCACGGTTTTTGACTTTGTATGCTTTACCATCATTTTACGGATTTTTTGAATGCGGCTGGGGTTAAAATGCAGATAGGCAAGTCTTAATAGGTTATAGTAGTAATCTTCCATTTCGATTTTATAGGGCTGTACTTTCCTAAATAAATGCAGTACTTTCGTTTCCGGCTGAACATAACAATTGTAGCCGAATAACCAGAGCTTAATAGAAAGTTCCACATCTTCATGACCCCAAGTCGGAAACCCTGTTTCAAATCCTTCCACATCCTCAAATACATCTCTTCTGATCGCAAAGCACCCTCCTGGCAAAATGGCTGTTTCAAATAGATGATCCCTTTTGGTATTCCAGTGGGTCCTGAATTTATTAGATCTTTCATTTACCCATAGTGTTTGGCC
The DNA here is from genome assembly GCF_051353635.1 of Cytobacillus sp. BC1816. NCBI lineage: Bacteria > Bacillati > Bacillota > Bacilli > Caryophanales > Bacillaceae > Cytobacillus > Cytobacillus sp. BC1816. The sequence goes on from NZ_CP195611.1 coordinate 2,242,633, forward strand.
ATACCCGATAAAATTGGGATTGCCTATAGCACCAATGGCGGGGGTAATGGAATCGCAGGTCCCATCAAGAATTGATTCAAGCAGCCTGTCGAGCCACAAATCTTCAAATTCCAGGTGTGCATCACAAAATACAAGAATGTTCCCATTTGCTTTTTCTGCTCCTGCATTTCTTGCATTTGCTGCTCCTACACCTGGTGTATTCACCACTGTGATGTTTTTATCCAAAAACTGATCCTGAAGAAAATCACAGCAATGATCATCAGATTGGTCATTTACAATAATAATTTCATATGGAAAGTTAATCTCCGCAGAGAAAAAAGATTCAAGAGTGTTTTTTACGTTGTTTCCTTCGTTTTTAACAGGAAAGATAATGGAAGCAAGCAAATTTATATCACTCCTTTAATGTTATATAACTGGAAGTATTCTCGCTTCCACTTCTTTAAGGGTAAGCTGCCCGGCGACATAACTGCATATAAGGGAATAATTAAAATGGATAGCAAATAAATTCCTATAAATGGAACGGGTCACTGCCTGAAGGTGTATTTGAGGCTGGATCAGATAGGCATCCCATATTTTTTTTTCGGTGCTTATGTTTTCCTTATTTCCTTCAGCAAGGATATATTTGCTTGTGATTGGAGGGAAGGATAGCAGTGTCAAATTATCATCTTTATTGCCTTCGCATTGAGCCGGGAGAGAAGAAGCAATGATCTTTTCTGTGACTTCCACTTTTTTTATTTGTTCTCGTTTTATAAGATACTTCAGCTTCGTCATGTTCCATTCCATGCAATAGTACTCGTCTTGGTTTAGCGGAATTCTCACTTTAGCTTTTTGGTGATCAGTCATGATGTATGGCTCGTCAAGTGAGCCTCTTAAACACTGTTTATAATATTTTAGGGTCTCTTCAAGCTCTTGTGGCGGGGGATTTACCATTTTCAAACCATTGCTTTTCACGAGTTCCTCCAAATACGGAACAGTTAAAAACTCATCTAGAAGATAAATCTTTTCCATGGTTAACACCTCTGTATTAATATTCTCATAAGTAGTAATAACTTAATGTTCTTTAAGCTTGTAACGTGACAAAAATAAATACATATAGATATATCAAGAATCTGTGCAGAGGGAGGAGAGTGAAATGTTGAAAAGGGCCAAAGTTGTATTAGTGAGGAACGGCAATTGGCAACGATACTCGTGTGAGATGAAAAATCTTCAAGACAGACTTTTTTCCTCCAAACATGATATACAGCCAAACAGAAAAAGTTTACAAAATGACCAAGATAATAAGATTTCCTTGAATAAGAATAAAGGGATAACAAATCAAAAGACTCTCAGCTTTTCAGTCCATAAGGAGAAATTTAATAACCCGCACGATGCTCTCCTCCAAACAGAAATGATCATTGGAGAAATCAGGCATTATTTAAAACATCTTCGCCTCGAGGAGGGAAAATGGAGAAAAGATAAAAAGAAAAAAGACTTAATGATTAAAGAGTTTGTTTTACAGAAAAAACAAATGAAAAGGGAAATATCCGATTATAAACATTTGGCTGCAATACACGAAAAGAGAACTCAGTTTTACAAGAACGCACTACAGCGGAAAAATGGAAACGGAAATAATAAAATGCATCACCAGTTAAAACATGAAGCAAAAAGGAAATACAATAACCTCAATAATCAGTTAGCCCCAGGGGCTTCATACCCTGTAACTCAAATGGGACCAGATAAAAAGCAGAGCATTAAACTGATTGAAAGAAAGCTTAACGAATTATCCGACTTAAAGAAAAAGGACTATCTGAGGATACAGAAGTTGGGCAGTGATTATCAGGTATTCCATGAAAATTGGGCAGTAAAAGGGATTATTATGCCTATTCATCATGAAATGGACATGAATAACATAAAGAGAGGGAGTTGGTTAGAGTTGGCTTGGAATTGGCTTAATGGAGATAAACAAACTCAGTATTTGGAAAAAACAGCAGAATTACAAAGTACCATCAATGAATTAAAAGCTACGGTTAGTTCATATGAAGAAGTTCTGGAAAAGCTTAGTAAGCAATTTGACCAGTATGAAAAAAATGAAGAACTTTATCTGCAGGAAATGGTTGACTTAAAGGAAAATCTGCAGGCCATAGCTGGCAGTGAAGATGAGTATTTATATGAAATCCAGCAACTCAAAGATGAGATTCAGGAATATAAGCAGAAAAATATTAGTCTTGAAAAAAAGATTTCAGAATTGGATCTTCTGAAAGAAGAGCTGGATGCAAAATCGCAGCAGTTAAAAGAATATGAAAATATGAATAACCAATCTTCATTACCTCCGCAGAAAATGCAGAAGAAGGAAAAAATATCGAAAAAGATGAAGCAGCAAAATGCAAATGGTCAACGCAGCCAAAGAACAGAAATGAGACAAATTGAACAAAAACAAAGCTCCATTAGGAGGTCCAGGACCCCTAATGCAAATGGAATGCAAAGGAATATGAATAATCAGCCAAGACAAATGAATCCAAGTCAGCAGCGAGCTCAGAACAAACTGGATTTAATCCAGAAATTCTACCCTCAAGCTCGATCGCAGAGCAGTGTTTTTAATCCTTTTAAATACTAAAAATAAAAAACTAACGGGAGTGGTTGAAGTGGAAACACCGAAAAAATTTTATGAAAGTTTTAAAAAAGCGAGAAAATTCCCAGCTGGTAATAAAGCCAAGAAAGCATCAGGGCTTTTAAAAGGGAAAAATCAAGAATTAAAACAAACATCGAGCAATGGCAAGAAAAAAATCTATGTTTCGGGAACTGCGAGTGCCACTCAACCCAGACGCAGGAGCTGCTGCGGCCGTTAACCATAAATTTGACTTTTACAACAAAAATGTTGTTTATATAAATCGTTCGGTTTTGAATGAAATGATTAATCATTGCAGAGAAGAGCTTCCTTATGAAGCATGTGGGCTTCTTTCCGGTCAACATGGCCGAAACGAGATGATGTGGAAAATTAGGAGTACGGAAAAAAGTCCAACTTCTTTTGCAATGGATATGAAACAGGTCTCAGCTGCCTTAACTGAAATGAAAAAATTCTCTCAAACTATGACAGGCATGTACCATTCACATCCTTCCGCAGCCCCATTGCCTTCAAGAGATGACATCAGAAACTTTCATGATCCCGCAGCAGCCTATTTTATTATTTCATTCGCAAATAGGAAGACTAGTATAAAGTGTTTTAAGATAATTGACCATAAGGCTTTTCAAGTGAAATTTGAAGTTATAAGATAATTTTATCCTTTCTAATTTAACAGGTGTGTTGTGTAGATCGTCATATAAGCCTCGGATACGGGAAATCCGAGGCTTTTTATGATTTAATATACATATAGGGAATACCGATGAGAAAGGAAATTGAAATCTTGCCAGTAAAATCACTGTTAAAACTAGTTGTTTTTCTGCTCATATTATCCACCATTGGGTTAATAGTTTATGAATATAGCAGATATTATATAGGACCACCAAATTTGGAGGAAACTTCTCTCCCGACCGAGCTTCACCCTGCAGTTGCAGAAAAAAAGGACCAGCTGATCTCTAAGGCTGCCGACATAGGCATAAACGTTGTTATCACCCAGGATTTCAGAAGCATAGAGGAACAGGATGCTTTATATGAAAAAGGCCGCACTGCTGAGGGGAATATTGTTACTCATGCAAAAGGGGGAGAGTCCTACCATAATTTCGGACTGGCGATTGATTTTGCCCTGATGTCTATAAACGGCCAGGTTATCTGGGATATGAATTATGACGGCAACGGCAACAGTAAAGCAGATTGGATGGAGGTCGTGGAAATCGCAAAGGGGCTTGGATTTGAATGGGGAGGGGATTGGACACAGTTCAAAGACTATCCCCATCTCCAAATGGACTTTGGACTTTCCATATGGGAACTGCAAAGAGGAAAAAGACCGCCTGAAACTGAATAAATAAAAGAAACTGCACTCATGATGTGCAGTTTCTTATTTTTTGTTAAAGCACCATCTCCGATTGTACATAGTGATACAGAAGCTTAGCTGTATTCTCAATTGAATCCTCATGTGTACGTTCGAATGCATGGGAAGAATCAATTCCCGGTCCGATTAAGCCGTGGACAATATCGTGTCCGGCACGGATGGCTGCAGAAGCATCAGATCCGTAAAAAGGATAGATATCAAGCTTATACCCAATTCCATTATCCTTGGCAAGCTGAACCAGCCGCTTTCTTAGTTCGTAGTGATAAGGGCCGCTTGCATCCTTCACACAGATGGAAACGGTATACTCATCAGTCGATTGCCCGTCTCCCATAGCACCCATATCAACAGCCAGATATTCTACAGTCTCCGGTGTGATATTGGAATTGCCGCCATAGCCGATTTCTTCATTATTTGAGATAAGGAAATGGGTTGTGTACGGCAGTTCAATGTTCTCAGTTTTCAGCTGTTTAATCAGCTGAAGAAGAATCGCGACACTTGCCTTGTCGTCAAGATGGCGTGACTTAATGAATCCTGCCGGTGTCGTCTTCACACGCGGATCAAAGGAAACAAAGTCTCCAACTTCAATGCCCAGTGCACGGACGTCCTCTTCATTATGTACTTTTTCATCAATGCGCACTTCCATGTTTTCCTGGTTTCTTTCAGCTTTCCCGGCATCTTTGTATACATGAACAGATGTTTGATGCATAAGAATGGTGCCGGTGAATTTATTGCCTGAAGATGTTTCGATTTCACAATATTCGCCTTCAATCGAGTTATATTTAAATCCTCCGATCAGGTCAATCTTCAGGCGTCCGCTAGGCTTAATTTCTTTCACAATTGCTCCCAGGGTATCAACATGGGCAGTCAGCATCCGGTGACGATTTTGGTCTTTACCGGGGAGGGAAGCAATTAGCCCTCCTTTGCGGTTGCGTTTTGTTTCAACATTAAGCTCATTCAAAAACTTTTCCACATATGTAATCACTTCATTGGTATTTCCGGATGGACTTGGAATAGAAACGATTTCTTTTAGTAAGTTAATGGTTTCTTTTGTATTTGGGTATGCCATTTAGAAAATCTCCTCTCAAATTATTCACACGCAATTCTTATTATACTGTTATTTCTTGGGATAAGCATGCCCTATAAATAAAAAACTGCCAGAACGGCAGTCGGCCTCTTTATATTTCTTCTGAGAGCAAGCTTTTCCTTGTTCTTAAACGGTAAAATCTTCTAAAGTCTTTTACAAGTACCTTAACGACGGAGTAGAACGGTATGGCAATGAGGATTCCGATAAAACCATAAATTGATCCTGCAGCCATTAAGATAATGATGACTGTAAGCGGATGGAGGTTAAGCCTTTTGCCCATCACATGAGGGGAAACGAGATGACTTTCAAGCAGCTGAACAGCGATAAGCACCAGTACTATTTTTAATACCATTCCGGGACCTTGCAGTAAACCGATGAAAATGGCGGGTATGATGCCAAGTACCGGACCAAGAAATGGCACGACAGTAAGGAACATCGCAAAAAATGCCAAAGTTAATGCGTAGTCCAAGCCTATAATCATATAGCCGATATACATTAATACACCATCGACGACAGCCACTATAAACTGGCCCGTAACATAGGAAAACAAGGTCTTATCAATATCTCCGAGAATTTTATTTCCTTCTTCCTCGTGTTTATCCGGCAGATATTTTAACAGAAAAGGCCGAAGCTTGTGGTCATCCTTTAGGAAGTAGAAAAGAATAAAGGGCACCACAACCAAGACAGTGACAATGCTTGTAATGGTAGAGAAGACTTTCATCACGTTCTCGCCAGCGCCAGATAAAATGGTCTCTAAAAAGTTCAAGGCTTTGTTTTTGACTTGGTCATAAGAAAACATGCCCATATTGTTTTTTTCAACCACTTTCTCCGTTTCATCCGATAAATCTTCCATCTTTGCCGGCAGGTTTTCGCTTAGTTCAGTAACCTGGCCGCCAATCAAATTGCCGATTGCGTTAAATCCTAAATACCCTGCACCTAGCACCACAGCAAAAATGACGATAATACTGGCTGTTTTGGGTAAAGGCCTGGAAACCAATCTAACCAGTGGCCTCAATATGTAGTAAAGTATCCCGGCGATCAATACCGGAAAGAAAATAGTGGCAACCAAAGCCCGAATTGGCCATAGGAAGTAATCAATCTTCCCAAGCAGAAAAATAATGATTAATACGAAAATAGTGCCTGCTGCATATTTAAAAAATGGTTTATTGATCCACATCCAAATACCCCAACCTTGTTATATGTATTTAGTAATAACCTTTCCTTTTTTCAATCAGTATTAAACACAGCCGTTTAAGAATCGATGTAAGAGGAATAGGTAAAACATAAGAACGCACAGGTGAAGGAGTATAACGATGCTGTTTATAAAAAATGTAACCATTAAGGAAGCAATGCTGTTTTTATTGTTTGCAGGAGTGATATTGGCTGCCAAATGGACAGTTAACTTACTCGTAAAAAAGAGGAAGGGCAAGTCAGTACAAAACGACCGGATCATGCAGGGAATTTCTTCACTCGTGAATTGGGCAGCTTTTTATGGAATTATCATTCTATTCTTGTTTTATTTTTCAAGGGAGAAATGGCTTTTTTATACCCTGTTCACAGCAGGGGATGTGGATGTGACGCTATATTTAATAATTGTAGCTTTTTTGACAGTCTCGCTTGCAAATCGGATCGTAAAAGTATTCACCAAATATGTATTAACATCTGTTTATGAATTCTATGGAGTTGACAGGGGGCTCGGTTATTCATTCAACAGAATGATCTATTATACCGTTATGATTGCAGCGCTCGCCATCAGCCTGACAACGGTTGGCCTTGATTTAACAGCGGCTGCTGCCCTACTGGGGGTTCTCGGCATTGGTATAGGGTTCGGCATGCGCAATATTGCCGGTAACTTTATTTCAGGCATCATTATCCTTTTTGAACGGCCGATTGAAATTGGGGAAGTGATCGAGATCAATAATAAGATCGGTAGAATAGAAAGCATCCGTCTCAGATCCACTATCGTCCGCACTGCTAAAGAGGGAACACTCATCGTCCCAAACCAATACTTCATCGAACAAATCATTAAGAACCGGACAGGCTCAGAAATGCTTGCCCAGGTTCTAATCAGCGTAGCGTATGGTACTGATACAGATAAAGTTGAAAAGCTTCTCAGAGAAGCAGTCGACATGGAAATGCCCAATACAGAAGGGGTTTTATCGGCACCTGCACCTGATATCCGTTTTGTGGATTTCCGCAATAAGGCCATGGACTTTCTAATAGAAGTCCCTGTTGCAAACTTTGAAGCCAAACAGAAATTTGAAAGCCGGTTAAGACATGTAATTGCTGAGAGGTTTTATAAAAATGGGATCGAGCTTGCCTCAGCACAGCTGCTGCCAGGTGAATGACGGGTTCAGTTAAAGGGAGATAAAACGAAAACACCAGCCGCTCAGTGCTGGTGTTTCCTAAAATGTAACCTATTTCCCTAACAAAGCTTTCACGCCAAGATAAAGGATGGCAAGACCAAAGATGATCATAGCCAGACTGCCGACAATGGTGAAAAAGCTGGCAATGCCTGAAGTAATAACTGCAGAAACAGGTACCATTGTCAATCCGTAGCCTGCAAGCATGCAAGCAAGATATAATAATGCCAATTGATACATTATAGATCCCTCCCTTCCATACTAAGGTATGAAAAGGAAGGAATTTTGCTTGGTCTAATATCCCGAATCTTCGGAATAACACAAAAACAGTTCTTTGGAATTATCTGGTGTTAATCACTCTTCTTTACTTCCTGTATAGCAATGATTTTCAGGGCAGTTAATTCTTCCTCTGATAACCTTTCTGTTAAAAGACTGTATAATTCATTCTGCTCTTCAGAAGTCAGTCCGCCTTTTACTTTTGAGACACTCTGCTGGATTTCCTTCATCGAAAAGCTCTCTGAAATCTTCTTCACTGCCTCGTCTTTTGTCTTGATCGGCAACGATGTCTTTTCAAGATTTACTGTTGTTAAATCCTCTGGGCTGCTTCCGAGGAGGGCCTCTACATTTGGATCAGCAGCAAGCATCTCCAGATCATCATCAGTGATGCTGCCGGCAACCTCTGTCATTACTTTATTTGATATCAGATCCATTGAAGCAAAATAGATTAGGAATCCCAATAATATAAAAGACCCTCCGGTTATTGTCCAAAAAATAATTTTTTTCAACTTTTATGGCCTGTTCAGGCAACGAACAGATCCGCTCACACTCCTCCCATTTTTTCTCTCCTTAAATTGTAAAGGGTCATTTCTTTATATTGCAAATCTTTCTTATCAATAGAACGTATGTGCTATAATGTAGAAATAATAAACTAAGGAGCCGTTTCAATGGATAATAAGATAAAAATATCGGTTAGATCGTTAGTTGAATATGTTTATAAAAGCGGCAGCATTGAAACAGGCTTCCGTTCTGCAGTGCCGCTTTCAGAAGGAACCAGGATTCATCAGAGAATCCAAAAACTTTATGGGGAAGAAGATCAAAAAGAAGTGTACCTGCAAGAAGCCTTAACTTTCTATCACCTCGACTTTCAGCTTGAGGGCAGGTGTGACGGGCTTCTCATCAGAAATGAAGAACACATTATCGATGAAATTAAGTCTGTTTCCCTCCCGCTATCTGAAATTGATGAATTTGCTTATCCTGTCCATTGGGCTCAGGCTAAATGCTATGCTTTCATGTATGCAAAAGATCATAATCTTCCAGAGATGAGGGTTCAAATAACCTATGTACAATCTAAAACAGATGAAGTGAAAAGATTTCAGCAAAGCTATTCTTTTCGTGAACTTGAAGAATTTATACTTTACCTTCTGGAATCCTATTTTCCATATGCTGACTTGAGGGTTCAGCATCAACAGGAATTAACAAAGAGCATACAAGAATTGGCTTTTCCTTTTCCTGCCTACCGAAATGGCCAGAGGAAATTTGCCGGGGCAGTTTACAAAACCATTGCAGAGGAGAAAAACTTATTTGCCAACGCACCTACAGGCATTGGAAAAACAATTTCTACTCTTTTTCCAGCATTAAAAGCCATTGGAGAAGGCCATATTCAGAGAATCATTTATGCCACAGCTAAAACCATTACCCGTCAGGCTGCTGAAGGGGCCGTTGCCATTATGGGGGATGGCGGATTGAATCTTAAATCGGTCACAATTACGGCCAAGGACAAAATTTGCTTTAAGGAAGAGACCAATTGCCAAAAAGACAGCTGTGAGTTTGCCAATGGATATTACGACCGGATCAACCATGCCGTACTTGACCTCCTGAAGAAGGAGAACATGATAACCAGAAAAACAATTGAAAATTATGCTATGAAGCATAAAGTCTGCCCTTTTGAATTTTCACTGGACGCTGCATATGCCGCTGATGCCATTATCGGTGATTATAACTATATTTTCGATCCGAGGGTCTCACTTAAGCGACTGCTTGAAGAGGAGAAAAAGAAAACGGCGCTTCTGATCGATGAAGCGCATAACCTTGTGGACCGGGGAAGAGAAATGTATTCAAGTTCCCTGGAAAAATCAGCATTTCTTCAATTGAGCAGAAGCTTTAAGGGGAGGGACAAAGGGATTCATACTAGCGCAAAACAGGTTAATGGAATTTTTATTGCATTAAAAAAGAAATGTGGTGAAAATCAGGAAGTCGCAGAAAAAGATCCCCCTGAAGAGCTTTTTGAGGTTCTTGAGGAATTTGTTCAAAATGCCGAAAACTATTTGGGGCAAAACAGAAGCAATACGGATGAAGAATTGCTGGAGGTATTCTTTGCTGCTCAGAACTTCATCAGAATAGGCAAACTGTATGATGAAAGGTTTGTAACTTATATTCAAAAGCAGAGGAATGACCTGATCATCAAGTTATTTTGCCTGGATCCATCGAATCTTCTGCGTAAGGCCAGAAAAGGTTATAAGTCGGCTATCTTTTTTTCCGCTACTTTAATGCCTCTTAACTATTATCTGGACATGCTTGGCTTTCAAGAGGAAGATTATATTGTTTCCGTTCCTTCCCCATTCTCCAAAGATCAGGCCAAGGTCTACATTCAGCCGCTTTCTACCAGATACCGTGACCGGGAAGGATCTATCGAACCGATTGTCAGCACGATTAAGGACATGCTAAAGGGACAGAAGGGGAATTACTTGATCTTCTTTCCATCCTATCAATATATGGAGAATGTTTATGAAAGGTTCTCCCATGAGGAAATGCACGTACATACAATCATTCAAAAAACGGGAATGGATGAAGAAGAAAGGGAGGAGTTTCTGGATGCATTTCAGCCAAATGCTTCCGGAACTCTATTGGGATTTGCCGTCATGGGCGGGGTTTTTTCAGAAGGAATTGATTTGCAAGGAGATAGGCTGAATGGTGTTTTTGTGGTTGGTGTGGGTCTTCCCCAGATCGGGTTTGAACGTGATATGATGAAAGCTTATTTCCAGCAGCAAGGGAAAAACGGCTATGATTATGCCTATACTTATCCTGGAATGAACAAAGTTCTTCAGGCAGGGGGCAGGCTAATTCGTTCTGAAAACGATACAGGAATGATTGTCTTAATGGATGACAGGTATGTACAGGCAAAGTATCAGGCCCTGCTGCCTGATGAATGGAAGGATTCCATTTTGTTTAAGAAGTTAAAACATCCTGCCCGGTAAGAGCAGGATGGGGGTAATCATTTGGTAATAAGCGGGCCTTTGGGCACCTGCATTTTTTCGAGCGTTCTTTCGAAAACCGGGTAAAAGAATTGTACAACCAGACCAAGTGTTAATGTGACAACTATCGTTCCTACACCGATTGCACCTTTGAATAAGAATGCAAGCAGCAGGGCAAAGCTTTCGCTGATAATCCTTGAATTTCTTAAATTCAATCCAAATCTAGTGTGAATGGCCACCATCAATGTATCCATCGGACTAGCCGGGAATTTGGCCTGCAAATAGATGGCCACTCCCATTCCCATCGAAAGGATGCCAAAAAGCAATATGGATGACTGACCCGCCAATGTTTGCGGGGAAAGGTCACCAAAAATAACGAGAAGCCAAAAGTCAATTAGTGCGCCGATAATCAAGATGGAAATGGCTGCAAGGACTTCAGGCTTTTTTTTCATTAAATAAGCATTTATAAAAATGAGTGCGACTCCATTAATAAAAACAAAGGTGCCAACTGTTAAGTGAAACATTTGAGATTCACCTACAGCCAGGGCATCCCATGCAGAAGCTCCAAGGTTTGACCTGATAATTAGGGCTACACCCATAGTCAGTATCAGCATCCCGATAATAAAAAATAAGAAACGTTCTTTCATGAAGATTCTCCAATCATCTATGTTTAATTATTAGCTTGGCCCTTTTTAAGATCAATACTCCTGCAGCACTGAAATTATGAAGGGAAAATTCATTTTATCATCATATTGATTGGGTTAACAGAAAATTATTATAAAAAGTTGTTGGATTTTGCAGGAAAAAGGCGAAAGATATTAAGAAGATATCAGTTTTCATTCATCTGAAACTGTGCTATATTATTTTACATTCATTCACCATTTAGTAATGCTGGCTTTACATATTTTTTACATATAAAAACTTAGCCGCTGCTAAGTTTTTCGCATGTTTACAATTTAAGAGGTGAAACCACACTTATGGGAAAGTTATTTAAATCGCCTGGGAAAGTGGCGAAAAGCAGCCTTGCTGTGTTCTTTCTGACAGTTATCCTTTTTTGGCTAAAAACGTATATAGCCTACCGCATCGAATTTAATTTAGGGATCAATAATGACATACAGCGATTTCTGCTGTTTTTGAATCCATTAAGTTCTACATTGGTATTCCTGGGATTTGCTTTGTTTTTCAAAGGAAAATGGCAATCGGGCATGCTTATTGGCCTGAATTTATTTTTATCTTTCCTGCTTTATGCAAATGTCGTTTATTATAGATTCTTCAACGACTTTATTACAGTTCCCGTACTAATGCAGGCAAAAGTAAATGGGGGGCAGCTGGGGGACAGTGCTCTTTCTTTAATGTCTCCATGGGATATTTTTTATTTTACTGATACACTTCTGCTTCTTTTCCTGGCAGTCAGGAAATGGTACAAACCAGGAAAGAAAATTAGCCGTAAACCTGCACTGGCTGTTATCGCTGCAGGAATCATAGTATTCTTCATTAATCTTGAGATAGCCGAGAATGACCGTCCGGACTTGCTTACACGTTCCTTTGACCGCAATTACTTGGTGAAATACCTTGGAGCATACAATTTCACCGTATATGATATTGTACAAAATGCCAAGTCTGCCAGCCAAAGGGCTCTGGCGGATAATAATGATGTAACTGAAGTGGAGAACTATGTGAAAGCCAAGTATTCACCTCCGAACCCTGAATACTTCGGAAAAGCTAAGGGCATGAATGTTATTTATGTATCCATGGAATCTCTGCAGACCTTTATTATTGACTACAAGCTGAATGGAAAAGAAGTTACTCCATTCCTGAACTCACTTGCACACAGCGGCAAGACATTTTATTTTGACAATATTGTGAATCAAACCGGACAGGGAAAGACCTCTGACGCGGAGTTCATCATGGATACATCGCTATATCCAATGTCACAGGGAGCGGTATATGTAACAAAAGCGCAAAATACCTTCCATGGCACACCTGCTATCTTAAAGTCTCAAGGCTATACTTCAGCAGCTTTCCATGGAAACTACAAGACATTCTGGAACCGTAACGAAATGTATAAAACCATGGGCTATGACAAGTTTTTTGATGCTGAGTATTACAATATGAGCGATGAAAATACTAAGAACTACGGGTTGAAGGATAAACCGTTTTTCAAGGAATCCATGTCGATGCTGACCGGTCTTCCACAGCCTTTTTATACAAAATTCATCACTCTATCTAATCACTTCCCCTTTAAAATGGATGAGTGGGATACTGATTTTCCTACTGGCGAAACGGATAATGATGTGGTTAACCACTATTTCCAGTCGGCGAATTATATGGACCAGGCACTCCAGCAGTTCTTTAATGATTTAAAGGAGTCCGGGCTGTATGATCAAACAGTCGTTGTTCTGTATGGCGATCACTACGGAATTTCCGAAAACCACAATGAAGCTATGGCGGAAGTAATCGGAAAAGAAATTACACCATTTGAATATGCCAAGCTTCAAAGAGTGCCAGTATTCATCCATGTACCAGGAGTGGATGGCGGCATTGTCCATAATGTTGGCGGACAGGTGGATGTGCGTCCGACATTACTTCACCTGCTGGGCATTGATACAAAAAATCACCTGGAAATGGGATCAGATCTATTATCAGATAAGCACCGTGAAGTAGTCCCGTTCCGAAACGGCAACTTTATTTCCCCTGAATATACACAGATTGAAGAGACCTGTTATTTTACTGAAACCGGCGAAATAGCTGAAGCTAATGCCTGTAAGCCGTTTTCCGAGCAGGCAAAAAAAGAGCTTGAGATGTCAGATAACATTGTTTACAAAGACCTGCTGCGCTTTTATAAGCCGGAAGGATTTATTCCAGTCAACCGAAATGATTACTCATATGTAAAAAAAGAGGTGCCATATAAAGAGGAAAGAAGTGGGCCGGGTATACAGAAGTAATATTTAGGAGCAGAGAATAACTCTCTGCTCTCTTTTTTGCATGCGGAATATATGCAGAAAATATGCAGTTTACTAAAAAAATGCAGGGGTAGAGTATATTTGTAAAGAGATAAAAGGAAGGATGATAAAATGTATAGCCAATCTTTTGAAGAATGCATCCAGGCTTGTTTAGAATGCATGAAAGCCTGTAATGTATGCTTTGATGAATGCTTAGCTGAAGAGGATGTTAAAATGATGGCGGATTGTATCCGCCTGGACAGGGAGTGTGCAGAAATCTGTGCCTTTGCAGCAAAGGCGATGCAGTCAAACAGCCCTTTTGCCAAGCAAATTTGCACCCTATGTGCAGAGATTTGTGAAGCATGTGGAAACGAGTGCAATAAACACGACCATGGCCACTGTCAGCGCTGTGCTGAAGCATGCTTTAAATGTGCGGAAGAATGCCGTAAAATGGCTGCTTAATTAAACTGACTAAACAGACATCCAGCAGGGTGTCTGTTTACCATTTTTATTTGCCAAAATTGGCTCAGAATAAATGTACATATTTTCAATTAGTAAAGGGAAATTAAATAAGCCTTTTGTAAGCCTGTTCCATAATTTCTGCACAATTTATTGCCATACTAACAACATGAAGAAAAGGAGGAATAGATATGCTGACAAGAAAAAAATTCGCCATCTGGTTTGTTTCTTTGGCTGCAGTATTAACTTTAACTGCATGCGGCGGAAATGACGGGGACACTGAACAGGAAGGTGCCAGCAAGGAAGAGAGCACAACGAAAAATGAAAGCAACAGCCATTCAGGAGCCCATTCAGGCATGGACCATTCCGGCTCCGGAGAAGTCCCTGAAGGTATAAAGGAAGCAGAGAACCCTAAATATGAAGTTGGAAGCAAGGCCTTCATTACAGCAGGACATATGGAAGGGATGGAGGGAGCCGAAGCAATAATTTCAGGTGCATACGATACAAACGTATATACGGTCTCTTATACACCAACTACCGGAGGTGAAAAAGTTGAAAATCATAAATGGGTAGTTCATGAAGAGATTGCAGATGCAGGAGAGGAGCCATTTAAAGAAGGCGACGAGGTAACATTAAATGCAAGTCACATGAAGGGGATGGAAGGAGCAGCTGCCGAAATCGATTCTGTGCAGGAAACAACTGTCTATATGGTTGACTTTACTACAGCTGACGGGCAGGAAGTAAAAAACCACATGTGGGTAACAGAAAACGAGCTTTCTCCTTCTAAATAAATAGAAAATGAAAGAGCTTATCTGCCTAAGATAAGCTCTTTAACTTAATTTATAACTTTTATATAAATAGTAAACCAAAAAGAAGAAAGCAGCTAAAAGGAATATGGCTATTTGCAGCTCCATATTAAATTTTAGTGCATGTGAAACCGCAAAGGCTTCAATAAACAAAGCAGGTATTTTTCCTATGGTGCTGGCAATGCCAAAGGGCAGAAGCCTCATTTTGCTGTATGCTGCTGCCAGTGTGACTGCGCCTGATGGGACAAACGGCAGGACTCTCAGCAAAACTACCATGAAATAGGCAGCTGGCCCTTCCATATTCCTCAGCTTAAAAAATAATTTGTTATTCTTAAGCTGAGGAAAAGAGGAGGTAAGCTTGGTGAGTCCTTTGCGATAAAGAATGAAACTTATAATTGCTCCGGCAGCTTCTCCGATGATTAATAGGATTAGCCCCAATTTCAGATCAAAAGCGGCAACTGTGCCCGCAGTAATAAATGCACTAGGGAGGAACCCCGTTATCGCCGCAGCAATGTTCATAGATATGCTAAAAAAAGCTGCCAATATCGGTACATCTGAAAGCCATCCGATGATATTAGTAAACATCCATTAATCCTTTCCGGCCCATTTATAGCCCAAACCCCAGACAGTCGTCAGATACTCATCTGCAGGAAACCCGGCTTTTCTTAATTTTTCCCGTAAATTTCTGACATGAGAATCGATGGTGCGGTCTTCGATTGACACTCCATAGCCCCATACTGAGCCTATTAAATGCTCACGTGAAAAAACTCTGTTCAGGTTTGAGAGGAACAGGCTTAACATTGAAAACTCTTTGGGAGTCAAAAGGATTTCCTTATTTTTATAGGAAAGCTCATAAGAATCTTCTTTGAGTTCCAGCCCTTTAAAGGTTTTGGTTTTTCCATCTTTTTTGCTTCTTCTCAGAACTGCTTCAATCCTTGCGGATAATTCCTCTTCATCGAATGGCTTTAAAATATAATCATCTGCTCCGATGTTCAATCCCTTTACAATGTCAGGCTTTTCGCTTTTGGCAGTAAGCATGATGATGGGAATATCCCAATATTTTTTTATTTCCTCGCATACTTTCCATCCATCCATTTCAGGCATCATAACATCCAAAAGAACGAGATCTGCAGAACGGGTTTCTAAGTAAAGCAAGGCATCTGAACCTGAAGCCAATTTAATGCAATTGTAGCCGCGTGGCGTTAAGTATAAAGAAATTAGATCAAGCATTCTCGTTTCATCGTCAACCAAAAGTATTGTTTTCACATTCCGTTTCTCCCTTAAAAACAATTTCAAATTCTGTTCCGTCACCTTCTCTGCTGCAGACAGATATAGTCCCTCCATGAGCATGGACAAGTTCCTTAACAATGGCGAGTCCAAGACCTGTTCCTCCAAGAGCTCTTGCCCGTGATTTATCCACTCGGTAAAATCGATTAAAAATAAAGGGCAGTTCCTCCTCAGAGATCCCTCTTCCGGTATCATTTATATTAATGATGACATGTTTCTTGGTCCTGCTTATATTAATTGTTGTTTTATCTCCAGGTGAGGAATACTTAATGGCGTTATCCAAAAGATTAAATATGATCTGTTCCAGCCTTGATGCATCCGCAGATATGGTAATTGATTCAAGACAATTAACAGACAGCAGCATGCCTTTTTCGGTGAAAGCCGGTGAGAATTTTGTTTCAATTTTTTTCATAAATTCCTTCAGATCAATAGGTCTTTTTTTTATGTCAAAGGTATTTTTATCGATTCTAGCCAAATCGAAAAGATTTTTAACCATATCTGAAAGCCGGTTGGTTTCCTCCAGGATTATTGATAAATACTGACTTCTTTCTTCCGGGCTCAGGTCCCGCTTCTGAACTATATCAGCATAGCCCTTTATATAAGTAAGAGGAGTGCGAAGTTCGTGCGATATGCTGGATAAAAATTCATTTCGTTCTTCTCTGAGGTAATTCAGGTCACCCGCCAATAACTGAATGGACCGTGCTAAATCCCCAAGTTCATCGTCACCGGTTTTAGGAAGGGAAACTGAAAAATCACCGCTGCTTATTTGTGAGGTGGCTTCCTTCATTTTAATCAGTGGTTTTGCCAGTGCCTTTGATAAAAAGATGATGATAGTAATGGTGAAAATGACAGCAATGAACCCGGCGATTAAAAATTGTTTATTTAATCGTGAAATTAACGACTGAATCCAGGCTGTATCCTGAAACATATATACATGGCCAATCAGCACTCCATCCTGTTCGATCGGGCTGACTGTTGAGATATATTCTTCTTTTTTCCAATTGTCCTCAATGGTTTTGCCTTTCCTTATTGAAGATGTAATCGGCCTTTCTATGTACCTTTGGATCAAACTGCTATCAACAGAAGCACCAAGGATCTCTTTATTCGAATTTGTAATGACTACATCTGTATTTGCTTCAGATTCCATCAGAGCCACGTGTGAAATCGTATTTTCATCAAAGTGCTTTTCAAGAATAGCACGGTGTGAATTGCCGCGTGTCTGCAGAGCTATAAGCTCTTCCTCCACACGAGATTCAACAAGGGTACTATGTAAAAAGAAAAACATAATTGTTTCAAGCCCGAAAAGGATCAGAAAGAACAGCAGGCCAAGCTTCATGGAAAGTTTACTCAAAGAACTCACTCATTTCAAATCAATTACTTCTATTATAGTTGAAATGTTTGAAGAAACTATGCAGAAGAGGTATATGTTTTAATAGGACTGTAGAAGGTAAAATAGAATAATGATTTATCATAATGAAAAAAGCAAGTAACAGTCATACAGGAGGTTTTTTTATGAGTGAATGTAAATTGGATCACACACCGGAAGATGTACAAAATAAGTTTGAACAGCAGAAAGATTTTCTGCCGGACGATATGAGTTCTTTGTTTCAATCTTTTTTTCAGGAGGAACATACACAGGATATTTTAAATGAGGTATTCCATTTGCTGAAAAAATTTGATCTTGCTTCTGAGGAGGAACGAACTGAGAGAGTCAACAGGCTTTATCTTGTATTAAAAAATGTATAATATAGAATTGCCGCATCTGATTTTGCTGCGGCAATTTTTTTATGTAACTTACAATTTTTTTGTAGCTATTAAAATTTTATTTTAACAATCTATGTTTTTATGTTAATATGAAATTATAGAAATATAGAGCAGTATAATAATGAAAGCGATTTCACAAAAGGGAGTGACAAAGTTGAAGGAATGCCATAGACCTGTTTTTGACCTGGCAATCCGGACAGCAGATATGCTAGTTCGAATGTTTGGTTCCCGCTGTGAAGTGGCAGTGCACGATTTCAGCGACTTAAAAAAATCGCTTATTCATATTGCAGGAGATATAACGGACAGGAAAATCGGCTCACCCATCACAGATCTTGTTTTGAATGAATTAGCCAAACATAAAAACGAAGTTAATGATATAGCCAATTATAAAACACAATCCAAAAAAGGGAATGTCATGAAATCATCCACGATTTTTCTCCGTGATGATGAAAATAAAGTAATTGGTGCATTATGTCTTAATTATGATATTAGTCTGCTCATGCATTTTGGAGGAGAAATTGAAGAGTTTATAAGCTTTGATGAACATTCTTCTAAATCGGAGACCTTTTTTAATTCCGTCCAGGATGTTATTCACGAGATGGTGGATCAGGTACTTCAAGGTTTTAGGAAGGCACCTTCATTGATGACGCTAGAAGAAAAAGTTGAATGTGTCCGCCAGCTTGAAGATAAAGGGACATTTCTCATTAAAGGGGCAACTGATTATGTTGCAACTGTGCTTGGAGTTTCCAAATTCACCATTTATAATTACCTGCAGAAAATCAGAACGATTAATGAGCTGCAGCCCGAAGCTGTGGAGCATAAATAAAAAGCTTGCTGCTGTAATTTTCATTGCAGCTATCTGAATTTAAAGACCTTAAACGTAAAGGGGCATAAAAAATGAAATACAGATCTGCGTTTGATATTATTGGTCCGGTTATGATCGGACCATCAAGTTCACATACAGCCGGAGCTGCACGCATTGGGCGTGTTGCCCGGACTCTTTTCGGAAAACAGCCGTCCAAAGCCGAGATTTCTTTATATGGTTCTTTTGCAAAAACCTATAAAGGACATGGTACGGATGTTGCCATTATTGGCGGAATCCTCGACTTTGATACTTTTGACGAGCGGATTCCTTCTGCCCTTCAATTAGCTGAAGAAGCAGGGATTGAAGTCATTTTTACAGTTGAAGATACCGTTACAGACCATCCTAATACTGTAAGAGTCAAGCTTACCGAAGGAGATCGTGATCTTGAACTTGTAGGAATATCCATTGGCGGCGGAACAATTGAAATAACCGAACTGAATTCCTTTGAACTTAAGTTATCTGGTGAACATCCTGCCATTTTAGTTGTTCATAACGATCAGTTTGGAGTTATCTCCGCTGTTACAAATATTTTATCAAAGCACCAGATTAATATAGGACATATGGAAGTTTCACGTAAGGAAAAAGGAAAAATGGCAATTATGGTCATTGAAGTGGATCAGAAAATCGGCCATGATGTGATGACAGAGCTTGAAGGGCTTCCGAATATCACGCAAATTATCAGAATGGTTGACTAATAGTTAGCTGGTCATCAGGAGGGAAAGTCTAATGTTGTTTAGAAATGTTGCTGAGCTTGTTGAGCTCGCTGAAAATAAAGGTGTAAAAATTGCTGAAATCATGATTCAGCAGGAGATAGAAGTAACTGGTTTAACTCGTGACGATATTATCGCTAAAATGGACCGCAATCTGACTGTGATGGAACAGGCTGTCGAGAGGGGACTGAAAGGTGTTACGTCTGTTACGGGTTTGACTGGCGGTGATGCAGTCCTTCTGCAAAAGTACATTCAGAGCGGAAAGGCTTTATCAGGAAATATTTTATTGGATGCTGTCAGCAAAGCGGTTGCAACCAATGAAGTGAATGCAGCCATGGGTACAATCTGTGCCACCCCTACAGCAGGTTCGGCTGGAGTAGTGCCGGGTACATTGTTCGCTGTAAAAGAAGTTCTCAATCCAACACGAATGGAAATGATAGAATTTCTGTTTACTTCAGCAGCATTTGGTTTTGTGGTGGCAAACAATGCCTCCATATCCGGTGCAGCAGGAGGATGTCAGGCTGAGGTAGGGTCTGCAAGCGGCATGGCGGCAGCATCTATTGTAGAAATGGCAGGCGGGACACCAAAACAGGCTGCTGAAGCTATGGCAATAACACTTAAAAACATGCTGGGCCTTGTTTGTGATCCAGTTGCCGGACTAGTAGAAGTTCCATGTGTTAAGCGAAATGCCATGGGAGCCTCCAACGCCATGACAGCAGCAGACATGGCCCTCGCCGGAATTACGAGCAGAATTCCATGTGATGAAGTCATCAACGCAATGTATCTTATCGGGCAATCCATGCCTTCAGCACTCAGAGAAACAGCTGAGGGAGGACTGGCTGCAACGCCAACAGGAAGAAGACTGCAGGAAGAGATTTTTGGGAAAAAACAGTAATTTAGTTTATTGGCTTATTACACCAATTCTTTAGTGAATTGGTGTTTATATTTATGCAGAAAAAAGTTATGCTAATTTAGGATAATTTTTTAAAAAGGGGAGAGAAAAAAGAGTTTGAAAGTTATAAGATGGACTATTTTCACTATTGCTATTGTGTTTATGCTATTACTGGGAATTGCAGCTCCTGCCGCATTTATTGGGTTAGCTATTTTTTTAATTGGATTATATTTAAATAATCAGTACCGGAAATATAAGATAAATTTCAAAAGATCCGGCTGGATTATGGCTGCTGGCTTTGTGTTATCCATTTTTTTAGCAACTGGAGATTCAGATGCAACAGAAACTGTACATGTGCCTGAGAAAGAACAAATAGAGACAGATCAGGATGAAGCAGATAAGAAGGCTGAAGAAGAAAAGCTTGCTGAAGAGAAGGCTGAAGAAGAGGAAGCCAAAAAGCAGGCAGAGGATCAGGCACAGCTGGAAGCAGAACAGGAAGAAAAACAGAAACAAAAAGAGGCTGAAAAGCAAAAACAGGAACAGGATCAAAATCAGGCTGCAGAGGGCCTGGGCCTGGAACTAGTTACCGTTGGCAGAGTAGTAGACGGTGACACAATTGAGACATCAGACGGGAGGAAAGTCCGCCTGATTGGAGTGAACACTCCCGAATCAACAACAAGAGTAGAGGAATACGGAAAAGAAGCGAGCCAATTTACCACATCTGAGCTGACTGGCAAGAAAATCTGGATGCAAAAAGATGTCTCTGATACAGACCGGTATGGGCGCCTGCTAAGAATCATTTGGGTGGACATCCCAACAGATGATATGGACGAAAATGAAATACGTGAAAAAATGTTCAATGCACACTTGGTTCTGAATGGTTATGCCGAGCCATCCACCTACAATCCGGATGTAAAATACAGCGAATACTTCAGGGAATTTGGAAGGGAAGCAAGGGAAGCCAATAAAGGGTTATGGGCTCTCGGGGATGAGGGAACAACAAAAGGGGACCTGGATTCTGCAGCAGCCAGCATCTCTTCATCAAGTTCGGGGAATGCCGGCGGCAGCGGGTCGAATGACAGCAGTGGTACAGCCAGCAATTCTGCTTCTGCAGAAGGCAGCAATGAGTCCTACCAAAACTGTACAGAGTTAAGGAAGGTATATCCAAATGGTGTGCCTTCTACACATCCTGCCTATGACTCAAAACATGATAGAGACAAGGACAATTATGCGTGCGAACGCTAATAACCTGCAACTTATATTTAAGTTCAACCGCTTAATAGCGAAATAACCATATTAAGGGGCATCCTGTCATTTTAATAAGCAGGATGCCTCTATTTTTATTTCCTTCTTATATTATCCATGACAAATCCGCTTTCTGGCAATGAAGGCATTCGTGCCAGGCTGAAGCTTAAATTTTGAACTGGATCGCATAAAAATCTTCAGCACGCTCCTCTAATTCCGATTCCTTAAGGGGGACTCCTGCCCACTTGCAGGCAATACGGGTTAATAGCTTTTTCGCCTCATCAAAAAGAACGACATGTCTTGCTCCTTCCCATTTTGGGATTAATGCTTCCCATTCCTGTATGGCAAGCTGGGCGAGCCTTTTTTGATGTGGAGGAGTCATTAGTGACATGAACAGAAGCTTTCTGTGAATATGTGCTTCGCCATCCATCGACTGAATAGCATTTTCCCCAAAAAGTGACTTCTGTATCCTTTTGGGCGCAGCACCTTTACGCTGAAACAGGCTGTTATCATAAAATACGTTTGCAGCTTCTTCTCCGCTTATGCAAAGAACCTTTTCGCCGAGCAGGCGTGCTTCACAGATCAGAGTGGTACTTTTCTGTTCTATTTTTAATGAATAGATACGCTTCCTGTAATAAGGTAAGGCTGTTATCAAGATTTTTGTCATGAGGGATGTTACGGTTATTCATCTATCAATGCTCCTTATCTAAATTGTACTAATCCATTCTTTTAGGCTATTTACTTAATTTCATTTCTTTAAACCTGTTCAGGGTCCATGATTACAATATTAAATATGTAATACAGGAGGGATAAGATAGATTCGGCTGCAGGGAAAATAATAACTGGTTATTCTGCAGGCGCTGGGATCTGCCTGATTGAGGCAGAAAGGAAAGAGTTGCATCATAAAGCTAAAATAGATGAATCCAAAAAATAAAGAACACTGGCTCCTGCCCAGTGTTCTAAGAGGTTCTTTTATGATAGTCATTCAATTTAATAAGGGAACCTCGTTTAATCCAATAATGAAAATTATCTGCCGGGAAAACTCCGCGTCCATTTGACCTGTCCATCTGGATGACAACGCTGTTCTGTGTCACCTCCAGAATTCTAAGTGTTTGGGAACGGTTAAGATTCGGGGCGAAAGTACTTTTGATTTCAAACTGCATATCCTTATCAAGGTTCAACGATGACACCTCCTAATTAGTTAATTATTTTTAATATCCCCATTCATTGTTTTTCTATCCAATTATTGGCCAGCTTTTGTTTATTAACTTATTAGAGAATTTACAACTTTAGAATTTTTATAATAAACTGTATAATTCAATTGAGAACTATGAAATTAAACAAGCAGGTGAAGTATGTTGAAGGAAAAGATTAAAGTTGGATTAATTGGAATGGGTGCTGTAGGGGAAAGGATACTGCGTCAATTTCGGCAGCATGAGGAGTTTGAGATTGCAGCGCTTTGTGATCGAAAAGCCGAACGATTAGATAAATTTAAAACTGAGCTGCCAGATGCGGTGATACATACAAATCATTCCGATCTGCTCAGGGACGAAACCATCAAACTCATCTATTTAGGTGTTCCGCCCAAATGGCATCATTCAATTAGTATGGAAATTATAAAGAGCGGCAAGCATCTTCTTTGCGAAAAGCCTCTGGCCAATTCCATTGAAGAGGCGAAGGAAATGTTTGAAGCTTCTGAAAATGCAGGAATCATCCATGCCATGAATTTTCCAATGGCATACAGCCCAGCCTTTAAAGAGTTTAGGAAAAAGATACAGAATGGTGAACTGGGCGAGATTAAGAAGGTAGAACTGCACCTGCAATTTACACAATGGCCGCGTGAATGGCAGCAGAACGATTGGATTTCCAGCAGGGAACAGGGAGGCTTTATCCGGGAAGTAGCTCCTCACTTTATTCATATGATACAGGATACCTTTGGAGAGCTGCTCAATATCCGTTCTTTTGTGGAATATCCGGATAATGAACATCAATGTGAAACCAGCTTTACCGCATCATTGAAGCTTCCAGGCGGCATTCCTGTTCTATTAAACGGAATTGCGGGAATTGGGCAAAAAGAACATCTGTCTTTTAAGGTTTTTGGTGATAAGGGCACATTGGATATGCAGAACTGGAGTGTTCTTGTACAGAGTACGTCTGAAAACGGCGGAGAAAGATTAAGGCTTGATGAGCCTGAAAACAGTCTGCCAGCGGAACTCCTCAAAGCAATAAGAGGAGATCATGCAATATTGGTTTCCTTTAAAGAAGGGTATCAGGTGCAGAAGGTGCTTGAAAAAATCCTATTAAGCAGCTAATTAGAGGCACATTTGTGTCTCTTTTTTTATTTATCAATACTCGATGCAATCCCATGCTTCTTCTTATGAAACAATACTCGAAAAAATCAGGTGTTTTAATGTATAATAATCAGGTGAGAGTTCTTCCGAGTAAAGAAGACTCTATTTCTAATCATAAATTTCATAGATCCAAAGTTGAAAGAGAGTGGGACATATGGGCCGTAAATGGAACAATATTAAAGAAAAGAAAGCATCAAAAGACGCAAATACGAGCCGTGTTTATTCCAAGTTTGCACTTGAAATATATGTGGTTGCCAAGCAAGGGGAGCCTGATCCGGAAGCAAACCAGGCTTTAAAATTTGTGCTCGAACGTGCAAAAACATATAACGTGCCAAGAAATATCATTGATCGTGCAATTGAAAAAGCAAAAGGCGGAGCGGAAGAAAACTATGATGAGCTACGCTATGAAGGATTCGGGCCTAGCGGATCCATGATAATAGTCGATGCATTGACAAATAACGTAAATCGCACAGCTTCTAACGTACGTGCTGCATTCGGAAAAAATGGCGGGAATATGGGCGTGAGCGGATCTGTATCCTATATGTTCGACTCAACTGCTGTTATCGGCATTGAAGGCAAAACGGAGGAAGAAGTCCTGGAAATCCTGATGGAGGCAGACGTAGATGCACGTGATATTCTGGAAGAAGATGATACGGTAATCGTATATGCAGAACCCGATCAGTTTCATGCAGTTCAGGAAGCATTTAAGTCAGCAGGCATCAATGAGTTTGCAGTTGCTGAATTAACAATGCTTCCGCAAAATGAAGTCACCCTTGAGGCTGATGCACAGGCGCAATTTGAAAAGCTGATTGACGCTCTTGAGGATCTGGAAGATGTCCAGCGAGTTTATCATAATGCAGACCTAGGTGAATAACCGGGAAGAGAAGTCCACTTAATTGCTGGACTTCTTTTTTTGCAAAATAATTTTATTATGTAAACTAATAAAACCAGATTTAAAGTATTATGCATATGGAAGAAAAGAAATTCTGAATCTCTCTTTTGAAAAACTGCTGAAATATATGTGGTTTTGGTGATATCAGCCGATATCTGTCGAATATCATTTTGCTATCAAACGCTATCTCCTTGCCGAATGTAAGTATTGTCCTTAACTTCCCATCGAGAGATACAGTGGAGCTATATCTGACTAATGGAAAATAACTGCAATAGAAATTTCTTTGTTTAAACACTGTGTACACGGGAACATGAATGGGGAAAGGAGAGTTTAGCACACATGAATACGTTTAAGGTTATTTATACTTTTGAAAAAGGTGTTACCGTAACAGAAGAGGTTGAAGCAGAAAATAAATCCGAAGTAATTGGAAGCATTAAAGACCTTGAAGGATTTGTAGAACTAACCTGTACTGAAGGTCACTACCATCGATTTGATTTTACAGATGTAAAGTTAGTCACAATTACAGAATAAATGGAAGGCCAAATACGGCCTCCCTCTAAAAACCCGCCTGGTTAGCGGGTTTTTTATTTTCTTACAAGATCCCCAATGAGGATATACCTCTGTGGTGCATCTCCAATAAAGTCAAAAGGATAGCAGGTTGTGACAGTAAGGGTTGCTCTTGGCTTAGGAACAATTACGGTTCTGTCGTCTGCATCGACGATTCTTATTTTACGAACTTTATAGGTAAATTCACCAGCAGAAGTGTTCACGACAAGCAAATCGCCAATCTCTACTTCTCCAAGTTTGCGAAAGACTGTATCCCGGTGGCCGGAAAGGACTGAATTGTCTTCTTCTCCTGGAAGGACGCTGCCGGCATAATGGCCAACTCCCTTTTCTAACTCATCTTCGTCCGTACCATGGAAGATTGGAAGTTGGGCCGATATCCTAGGTATTGATAGAACGCCCATATCTTCTCCCATTTTAGGACGAACAGTGTATAGGCTATGCTGTTCCGTTTTTTGTTCAGTCTTCACATCTGTTTTTACAGTGATGGAGGGATCTATATGGGCTGAAGTTTTCTGGCTATTCACATATGGCATAAGATTTGAAGCGGCAATCCAAATTCCACCCAAAATAAAAATTAGACCAATAGCTCCTTTTAATGTAAATTTCCTTTTCACGCAGCTCTTACTTTCCGTCTGTGTAAAATGGCAAATCCTATAAGGGCCAGGCCGATGCCTGCTAATACTCCTTCTATATAGTTGCCTGCTGTGTTTGGCAGCTTTCCGCCTTTTACAGTTTTTGAGTGTTTTGAAACAGGTTTGACTTTAGCATGATCCTGCTTTTTAATAACAGTTTCAGCCTGATTCAAATCAGTCACTGTGTCTTCAATTAGCTCTGAACTGAACATCTCAGCTGTAATAATCATATCTGCCAGGAACTGGCCTTCAGTATTATAAAGTTCAATAAGCAGGTCATGGCCATTTGTTTCTTCCAAAGCAACCATTTCAGCTGTTGTTAAATGGGTTTTTCCGCCATCTTTCATAAGATAAAACTCGGCATCAAGCTGGAACAGATCCATCATTTCCTGCATAATGCGGATAAGTTCAGCTATTTCTGCTTCTGTTAAATCCCCGGCACTATCAAACTCGCCAAATGCCATTAAACGGCTTTCAAGGTCCATCATTTTATCAAGCAAGTCAGGGTTCTCGAAATCTAAAGTCATAAAATGTGCAAATAATGCTTCAAGTTCTTCATCGGTAAGATCTATATCTGCGAGTATTTGGTTCATTTCGTCTTCACCAGGCCATTCATCTCCACCCAGATAAATGGAAACCATGATATCAAGGTCCTCAATATATTCGTAGTTTTCAAGGGAGTCATCGTTCTCCTTAAGCAGGGAAATGAGCTCTTCTTTTGTAAGCCCGTAATCATTTAATAGCTGATTAAGAGTTTCGTCGTTAATTTCAGTGCCTGTATATGTTAAAAAAGAAACAGTGGAATCCAAAGCATCAATATATCGGAAAACATCCCGAACATCGTCACTCGTTTCCATTTCTCCATTCTCCGCAAGAAGAGCCGCTAACTCTTCCTCAGTTTCAAAATCATATTCAGCTAAGAGCTGCTGAAGATTTTCTTCCGTAATAGGCTCACCCAGGTATTCGATCATTTCCTCCAACGTATCAAAATCTTCGATATTCATATCCCAAAAATATTCCAGGTGGTCAATTAATCCTTCTTCAGACCAATTAGTTTCCTTCACAAACTCAGCCACTTCATCTTTACTTGGTGCTGCAAGGCTGACAGCCGGAAACAAGCTTAACAATAAGATGGACGCAATAATTATACTTAGTCTTTTCAATGATGGTTCCTCCAAATGTAATAATTTCTAGAATAATATAATGGAAAAAAAATTTTCCGGATAGAATTGTTATTTAATATTTTATTAGATATAATATTTGGATTTTTTTGCAGCAGCAAGGTACGGGTTAAATGCAGGTTAATCAAGGGGTTCCATAAATGGGGTGGGAGAGTTTGGGCCAGAAGCGTGCGGGAAGTTCCTCAAAATACCATTTCTTCCTGTAATTAAATAATATTTATATAAACATCCTTGAGAGGTGAAAAATGCCAAAACCGGGATTGATTAATTAGTTTATAATGTGTAAAATTACACTAATAGAAACAATCGAATATAATTCGATTTAAAAGAGGTGGATCCTTGAAGATCGAAACAGAAAAATATCATCAGAACATATTTCAAGTTGAACTCACGAAATTGAAAGACAAGGATTATATATCATCTGAACATTATGAAATCACCTTGAAAGCCCACCATCAGTACTATCAGGACTTTGAAGAGCTGCAGCAAGTGCAGGTTAAGGCAGCAAAAGCTGCAGAAGAAATCAGACAAAAGCCCATTCAGCCGGCAAAAAAAACGGTGAAAAAGAAAGTATCTCAGGAAGAAGTCCGTGAAAGAAATATTTCCTGGCTGCTGAATGTAGGAGTCATCCTGCTCCTTATTGGCGGACTTTTTGTGGCAACAAGCAATTGGGATACAATGTCAAATTTCATGAAAAGTGCATCTATTGCAGTTGTTTCACTTATTTTCTATGGCTTTGCCTTTATTTCGGGTAAGGTATTAAAGATAGAAAGAACGTCGTTTGCTTTTATTGTTCTTGGGAGTTTATTCTTGCCAATATTTATTTTGTCCATAGGCTGGTTTCAATTGCTTGGACCTTATCTTTCTTTTTATGGGGAAGGACGCTTTGTGCTCGGGGCTGCTGGCAGTTTACTGGTCGTTCCAGTATACAGTATATTTGCACAGAAGCTGGGCTCACGTCTTTTTGTATGGTTTGCTTATATTGCCCTGTCTGCCGGGGCTGGTTATACCTTGGCAGCATTGAAGCTTGAAAATGACAGTTTCTTTCTTGGATTGATGATCTTCAATGCTCTGCTGTCCGCAGCTTATCACCGCCTGAAAAAACAAGCTTCCCTTAAACTGTTTTCGGGAGAATTGATTTACTTTGCTCAAATCAATTTAGTGATCTCTACATTATTGATGCTTTTATTTTTCAATAGCCATGTTTTATACAGTGTGAATATTCTGCTGACAGCAGCCGTTTACTTATCAATGGTATATGTAACAGGCAGGAAGGAGTTTCATTTCGTCTTCAGCTTACTGATTGTCTATGGTGCCTATCAGCTGATTGAAAATACCATTTTAAATTCGGCAGGACCAGTTTTATTTGCGTTTGTAGGGATTAGTTTTCTGTTTGTTCCTAAGGTTATGGATAAGCAATATTCCTGGGATAAGATTTTTAGACTGACCAGTGCAGCGGTTTCCATACTTTCTTTTCTATATATTTCATTGGAAGGTATCCTGTTAATGGCCGGCGAACCATCTGCAGCACTGCTGCTGGCTTATATTATTCTAGCGGTGCAGTTTATATATTTGGCTAATGTTATGGGGAACGGGCTATTTGCTTACCTGGCACCCGTATTTTTAGCCTCTGCTCTATTTGAAATAGTACTAATATTGGATAAAGGCTTTGAGTTCAATAATCTATCTTTACCTGTTTTCTTCATTGGCTTTGTGCTTTTTATAAGTCTCGGGTATCTGCTTAAGTATCCGCTCTTAAAAATGGTGGAATCAAGCTCACGGGATGTGGCAGTTAGTATTATGTTATTTTCAGTTGTGACTGCAGTAGGTTTTCTTGATTGGCTCGCTGCAGGCTCCATGCTATTAATCTTTAGCTTTGTCATGTACCTTATGAACACGGCTGAGAATCGGATTTTTTATACAGAAGCGATTCCCTGGGCCATTCCTTTGTCAATCGGGTTTGCCTTTATGTTTTATGGTGAACATCTGCGAAGCTGGTCAAGCTTTTATCAGAATGAGTTAGGTATGGCCATGAATACCATAATGGCAAGTATTGCCCTGCTTATACTTTATGGCGTTCTTTCGAAGAAAGGGCACAAAGTTCAAGCCGGAAATGTGTTTTTAATCTCATTGGGATTTTATACAATCTCACTATTTACAGCAGCTGCTTTGTCAATCAATGAAGTCTGGATGAGACCCGCAGTATTTATAGGGGGCATTATTATGTATCTTGCCCTTTATCGATTCCATAAACAAAGCTGGATTCCGTTTGTGTCAGCATCGATTTCACTTTTTGCTTACTTTATGATCTTGATTGGTTTACCATTTAACTTTCCTTTTATTAATTGGGTGCAATTGCCGCTAGGCGCATGGATTTTGCTTGGCGCGGCTTTCTATATTTCTAATAAGGACCTTGTCCTGGCAAGAGGGTTCAGCTGGATTGGCCATATTTACATGCCGTTTGCCATGATCCTGACATTTTTTATCTATAGGGATAATAGTATTTGGCCATTCCTGGTCACACTGGCGGTCTATTGGGTCAGTTTCAGGGTTTCTGCTAAAGAGTGGAAGGTAAAGATATTCCTTTACAGCTCATTCTTAACTTTATTCATGGTAATCTTGACGGGCGTGGATCATATATGGGAAGAGAACTTCAGTGAGTATGCCGTTCTTTTAGTCAGCTGTGCTGTATTCTTATTCTGGCTAACCGGAAAAACTCAAGATAAAATGAGAAGTGGTTACTTTCTTGTACCCTGGTCTGTGATTGGGATCCTGTCGTTTTTAACTTCATATCCCTTTGGGTATGTGCCGTTTTTCGTTTCAATTATCTATTCTGCAGGATTGATCGTATATTTGCATAGAACTAAACTTGATCTATTGGCTGCTGTTCCATTGGTATTACTGTATGCGGCAGTACTCAAATTTCTGTTCATTAACGGAATCGCTCCAGATATGAAAATTCTGGTTGTGGCTGGTTCCGGCCTGGCTTCGGCGATCATCGGCAAAATGCTATATGCCAAAATTATAATGAACAAAAAAGCCGATAGCTACACTATTATCTCGCTGGTATTTTTCCTTACCGCCTATCTTTTTCCGGAAGTTTCCCTATGGGCGGAAGTTCTCCCCGGACTCCTTATCAGCGCACTTTTATTTTTACAGAGGGGCAGAATGGCATCCAAATACGTATGGCTGCCTGGGTTGCTGTCGGGAGCGTTATTGATGGAGCCTTATTATAGTTTACTAAAGAATATTGAGCTGCCTGGCCTTTTTATAAGGGAGGCATACGTGCTCCCATGGATCATCCTGATTATTTTTGTCAGGAAAGTACTGAAAGGGCAATACGCAGCACAAACAAACAAAATTCAGTGGGCAGTCCTAATAACGGTTTCCCTGCTGCTTGTACAGGATGGCCTTGCAAGCAATACGGTTTATGATGCGCTCATAGTTGGCACACTCTCCCTGATTTCGATGCTGGCTGGCACCTTCTGGAGAATAAAGTCCTATTTCTTTGTTGGCTCTGGGGTTCTGCTCCTGAATGTACTGCTTCAATCAAGACCTTATTGGGGAAATCTTCCTTGGTGGGCGTATCTTTTAATTGCAGGCTCTATTCTCATTTCTGCAGCAAGCTATAATGAATGGCAGAAGCAAAAGACAGCTAAAGGTGAGGAGCCTTTAATATCTAAATGGAAAAATAGCATAATGAATAAATTAAAAGAATGGTCATAGAAAGTTAACCTAGCCCTCGGGCTGGTTTTTTTTATTAAATCAGATTGTATAAATTTGTACGTAGTTAACGGTCTAGCTCCAGCGCCTACCCCCTCGAGGTCACAAGCCAATCCTCCCAAAAAGGCAAAGAACGCCTTTCCGGAAGGCTCGACTTGTGCTTGAGGCCCACAGGAAGGGGGTCATGCAGACGTTGCCACAGGACGTGGCGTTCTTAGTCTGCGTTCCTTTTGTGGGCAAGGCGCTTCCGCTTTTAAAATAAATGAGTAAATTTTCAGAAAATAAGTTGACTTTTTCCTGTTTACACGGTATCTTTGTGTTAAATATATAACACATATTTCATATTACGATATTTTTACGTTATACAAAATTATTATCCTAATATGATGTTAATCTGGGAGGTCATGTCTTGATTCTGCATGATATCGAAACGGAAAGCCGCGATTTTATAGAACAATTGCAGTTGGACCGGCTCAAGCAGACAGTGGAAAGAGTATTTAATCATGTGCCTTTTTATCGGAAAAAGTTTTTGGAAAGTAATAATACACCTGAAGACGTTAATAGCCTGAATGATATTCAAAAGCTCCCCTTTACTGTTAAAGCAGATTTGCGGAAACATTACCCATTCGGGCTTTTTGCTGTGGATAGAAAAGAAATTGTCCGTCTGCACGCTTCATCGGGAACGAGCTGAAAGCCGACTGTAGTGGGCTACACACGAAACGACATCAAAATGTGGAGCAATCTGATAGCCAGGGCAATCTCAATCGGAGGAGGCGAACCTGGTCAGACACTGCATAATGCTTACGGATACGGTCTCTTTACAGGTGGATTGGGACTGCATTATGGCAGCGAACAGCTTGGCATGGCTACCGTACCTGTTTCTGGAGGAAATACTGACAGACAAATTATGCTGATACAAGACTTTAAGCCAGAAGTTATTTGCGGAACTCCTTCCTACATCCTCAATTTAGCAGAGAAGATGGAAGAGAGGGGAATAGACCCGGCCGATACATCATTAAAGTATGGGATTCTTGGGGCAGAGCCCTGGTCTGAAGAAATGAGGAAAACACTAGAAGCTAAGCTTGGGATTAAAGCATGCGATATTTATGGACTGAGTGAAGTTCTTGGACCAGGTGTAGCCATGGAATGCCATGAATCGCAGGATGGCCTGCACATTGCAGAGGATCATTTTTATGCAGAGGTGATCGATCCGGAAAAAATGACACCGCTTCCAAACGGACAGGAAGGCGAGCTTGTTTTTACAAGTTTAACGAAGGAAGCTTTTCCGGTAATTCGCTACCGAACGGGTGATATCGCCTCCCTTTCTAAAGAGAAGTGTGTTTGCGGGAGAACTACGCTTCGCATGAGCCGTGTGAAAGGCCGCATAGACGATATGCTTAATGTGAATGGTGTAAACGTCTTTCCTTCCGAAATTGAACGGTGCATTCTTCAGATGCCTGAGCTTTCTCCCCACTACCATATCCAAGTGTATAACAAGGGAAGTTTAAAAGTTTTGGAGCTTCATGCTGAATGGAGCGAAGAGTTTTATAGAGATATGGGAGAAGCAGAACATGTGAAAAAGAAGATCAAGGAAGCAGTGAAGCAAAATTGCTTTATTACCATTGGACTTGTTCTCCATCCGCCGAAAACGCTGCCAAGATCGGAAGGGAAAGCTACCAGAATTGTAAATCCGGCAGAGAAAAATGCAGTAACCTGAAGGAATAATTTTTAACTCACTGGGGGTGAATCACATGTCAGAAGCTCTTTTCTTTCAAGAGATGACAGAAGAACAAAAATACGAGCAGTTCATGAAACGAATAAATGCAGGAGAAAAAATTGAAGCGGATGATTGGATGCCCGAAGATTACCGAATGACATTAATCAAATTGATTTCGATGCATGGCATCAGTGAAATTATGGGAGCACTTCCTGAAAAGGAGTGGGTGCCAAAAGCTCCTTCCTTAAAACGCAAGCTTGGAATCATGGCAAAGGTGCAGGATGAGATGGGACATGGACAGCTGCTGCTCCGTGTAGCAGAAGATTTAATGAAGCCTCTCGGCAAAACAAGAGAAGATATTATGCAGGATTTATTCAGCGGAAGACTGAAATTCCACAATGTTTTTCATATGGAGGCTCCAACCTGGGGGGATGCCGGGCTCATCGGCTGGCTGGTTGACGGTGCTGCTATCATTACCCAAACCAATATGCTTAATGCTTCATATGGGCCCTATGCAAGAGCGCTTAAACGGATTTGCGCGGAAGAGGTTTTTCATGCCCAGCATGGTGAAGCAATCATTATGGCGCTGGCAGAAGGAACCGAGGAGCAGAAAGTGATGGTTCAGGAAGCGGTTAACCGCTGGTGGGAAGCGCTGTTAATGTTCTTTGGTCCCGGTGATGCCTCTACTACCGGCACTTCCAAACAGGATACAACGATAAAATATAGAATCCGGACAAAGACGAACGAAGACTTAAGACAGGACTTTTTTACAAAGTATATTCCCCGCGTTCTCTCACTTGGCCTCAAACTGCCGGATGAGACAATGCATTTTGACCAGGATCAGGAGCTTTGGGTCTATAGGCAGCCTGACTGGAATAAGTTCAAGGACATTATTAAAAATAATGGGCCAAAATCTCAGGAGCGACTCGGACTCCGCCGCAAAGCTTATGAGACTAACAAATGGGTGCACGAAGCTCTCAATACTGCAAACTAAACCGTTCAGATGGGAGGGGTCTCCTTTGGGAAACGAAGGATTTTATCAGGAATTCGAAGTCTTTAGTCAAAGAACCGATACCTCGCCTCTGCAATATCAATTTTCCCTGCTGGCACCAAATCGCGAGCTCGCACTCGTCATGGCACAGGAAAATTTTATGAGGAGAGAACCGGTTGCTGATATCTGGATCGTCAAACGATCTGATATCCGGAAGCTGACACGAGAAGAAAAGCAATCACTTCAGCGTCTGGACAACAAAGATTACCGCACGACAAAAGGATACGGATATTTGAAGAAAAAGTGGCGCCACTACGAGCAGGAAATGCTTGATGAAAAGGAAATTCTATCATGGGGAGGGATGAAGAAAGGTGACTGAGCCAGTTAATAAAATGCCAATCGATGCTAAAGTTAAGCCGGCACTGACATCATTATTATATCAGCTGGCTGACGATGACTTCATTCTTGCTTACCGGGGTTCTGAGTGGCTTGGACTGGCGCCTCATATAGAGGAGGATGTCGCCTTTTCATCCATCAGCCAGGATACCATGGGCCATGCTGCCATGTTTTATCAGCTGCTTGAGGATCTTGGAGAAGGCAAAGTAGACAGTCTTGCCCATGCAAGAAAAGCGGCCGAAAGGAGAAATGCGGTCCTTTTGGAAGCGGTAAATGGTCCAGGTCATTACTTGTCTGCAGCACAATATGACTGGGCATTCGCGGTAGCAAGAAATTATTTTTATATCCAATCAAAGAAAATCAGATTGGACTCTCTAAAAAATTCTTCTTATCAGCCTTTAGCCGAGTTGGCATTAAAGGTTAATATGGAGCTTTATTATCATCTCCTTCACTGGAAAACATGGTTTATGCAGCTGATGCAGGCTGGCGGGGAAGCCAGAACGAGGATGGAAGCAGCCATTGGGAAGGTTTTAGCCGATTTTGAAGGAGTCTTAACATTGGGACCGCTGGCAAAAGATATGGCGGGCCATGGTCTCATTGAACCGGAAGAAGTGTTAAAGCAGCGATGGCTGCTTATCATGAAGCCTGTTTTTGAATCTATCAATCTGGCAGTCTCAGAGGCAGACCTTGCAATGAAAAATGGAAATGGCCGTATAGGAGAGCATACAGCCGACCTTGATGCTGCATTAGCTACTTTGAGCGAGGTGTATAACATAAATCCAGCTGCAAGCTGGTAAGTTTTTTAAAGGGTGATGTAAATGGAGCAGAATCAAAAGTTGATAAAAAACGCGTTGGAAGCGCTTCATAATGTTAAGGACCCTGAAATAGATACCATTTCCATCGTTGATTTAGGAATGCTGGAGCAGATTGAGGTGGAAAGCAATTCAGCAGTGGTTAAACTCCTGCCTACCTTTATGGGATGCCCGGCACTGGATATCATTCGAAAAAACGTGGAAACCGAAATACTCAAGGCAGGGAAATTTGAAAAAATAGAAGTCCGGTTTATCTATCATCCGCCCTGGACTTCTGACCGGGTAACAGAAACAGGAAGGTTAAAGCTAAAGGAATTCGGGATTGCGCCGCCTCCACAATTAATAAGTGAAACAGGTGAATGGCATGTGGATTGCCCATTTTGCGGGTCCACATATACGACAATGGATAACCTGTTTGGCCCTACGGCCTGCCGCAGCATTTTATACTGCAAATCCTGCAGGAACCCCTTTGAAGCTATGAAGCCTGTATCAACGATGATGCAGCTATAAGGACTTTCTAATCTGTTATAAAAGCCGGTCAATGTGTCTAATGCTATTTTTAAGATGCTGGAAAACTGTTAATCCTTCCATGAAAAATTCCTGGATAACACAAATAACATATGAATCCGGCTCCGGGAATACTATTAAATGAATCAAATCCACTAAACCTGAAAGGAAGTTGACAAATGGTAAAATTAATCGCTCTTTATAAGCACCCTGAAAATAAGGAGGCATTTGATGACCATTATTTTAATGCGCACGCGCCGCTTACAGCCAAAATTCCGGGTCTCCGCAAAATGGAGGTTACAAAAATTGTTGGCAGTCCTATGGGGGGCGAAGGGAAGTACTATTTGATGTGCGAAATGTACTATGACAGCCATGAAGCTTTACAGGAGGCTATGAGAACAGATGAAGGCAAGGCATCAGGAAAAGACGCCATGAAATTTGCAGGTGATATTATCACACTTATGATTGGTGAGGAAGCAGATGAGTAAAAGCTATGAAGCTATTGAAGTTTCACAGCATGGAAAGCTTGGTTTAATTGCATTAAACCGGCCAAAAGTCTTAAATGCAATCAACCGCCCCATGGTTTCAGAGATTCTGGATGCGATGGAAGGGTTTGAGGCTGACAGGAGCATTAAGGCTATCGTATTAAGCGGAAATGGCAGAGCCTTTGCAGCCGGAGCAGATATTGATGAGATGGCAAACGACCAGGCAATAGATTTTGAGCTTCGCAATCAATTTAAGGATTGGGATCGCCTTGCCATGATCAAGAAACCGATTATCGGGGCGGTTCATGGTTTTGCCCTTGGCGGGGGCTTTGAGCTTGCTTTATGCTGTGATTTGCTTTATGCAGCTGATAACGCGGAATTTGGCTTTCCGGAGGTAAACCTGGGAGTAATGCCAGGTGCAGGCGGAACGCAGAGGCTTACTAAGCTTGTCGGAAAAACGAAAGCAATGGAATGGCTTTTTACCGGCAAAAGAATCAATGCCAAAGAAGCGTTTCAACATGGCATCGTCAACCAGCTTATATCAGAGGAGCTTCTTTTGGAAGAAACGATGAAGGCGGCTGAACAAATTGCCAATCAGGCGCCAATTGCTATACGCCTCATAAAGGAAGCAGTCCTTAAAGCAGTAGATACTTCTTTAAATGAGGGAATGGAATTTGAACGGAAGAATTTTTATTTATTATTTTCGACAGAAGATCAAAAAGAAGGAAT
This sequence comes from Cytobacillus sp. BC1816, assembly GCF_051353635.1. Lineage (NCBI taxonomy): Bacteria > Bacillati > Bacillota > Bacilli > Caryophanales > Bacillaceae > Cytobacillus > Cytobacillus sp. BC1816. The sequence goes on from NZ_CP195611.1 coordinate 2,279,249, forward strand.
GAATGCCTTTATTGAAAAACGCAAGCCGCAATTCAAAGGGAAGTAAAGGGGGTGTACATAGCAAATGTTTGAAACGGTGAATTATGAGGTCGCAAACGGTGTTGCTTGGATTTCATTAAACCGCCCGGATAAACTGAATGCATTCACAGAACAGCTTAATAAAGAGGTTCAGCAGGCCATAAAACTGGCAAGCCGGGATAACGAAGTCCGATGTCTTGTTATTACAGGTGAAGGACGTGCTTTTTGCTCTGGCCAGGACCTTCAGGGGGTAAATGAGGATATGAATCACGGCGAAGTACTCCGCCGATTCTATAATCCAATGGTATTGGAGCTTCATAAATGCAAGAAGCCGGTTATCGCTGCGGTCAATGGGGTGGCAGCAGGTGCAGGCATGAGTCTCGCATTAGCATGCGATTTCAGGCTCCTATCTGATAAAGCCAGTTTTTTAGAAGCTTTTATCCATGTTGGGCTGGTGCCTGATGCCGGGAACCTCTACTTTCTGCCAAAGCTGGTCGGTCATGCGAAAGCCATGGAGCTTGCCGTGCTTGGTGAAAAGGTTAATGCACAGGAAGCCAAAGAGCTAGGCCTGGCTACTAAGGTAATTCCTATGGAGAAATGGCAGGATGAAATAACTGCTTTTGCAGAAAGGCTTGCCGGCATGCCGACAGCGGCCATTGCAATAATAAAGAAAAACCTGAAAGCGAGCTGGGAATCCACTTTAGAGGAATGTTTGGAGAGAGACGCACAGGGACAGCGGATGGCTGGCCTTACTCTTGACCATAAAGAAGGTGTAGCCGCATTTATGCAAAAGCGAAAGCCTGTGTTTCAAGGGAAATAGACCATTGCTGGATTAAAATTTAGAAACTATTAAAATATTTGCCCGTTTTGTTCTTCTTGCGAGCATCTCGTTTCGGGTGCTCGTCTTTTTTTAAATTGAGAGGAGGATTACACCATGAAAAATATAGTCGTAATCGGTTCAGGCGTAATGGGACGCGGGATTGCGTATGTCAGTGCTGTCGGAGGATTTTATACCACTCTTGTAGATATCAGCCGGGAACAATTAACCCAAGCGGAAAGAGAGATTGATAGTATCTTTGAAAAAGGAATCGCCAGGAATAAAATAACAGCCGCTGATATGGAAGCAGGCAAAAATCGCCTTTCCTATTCTGTCAGTCTGGCTCAGCATGTAAGTGCAGCTGATCTTGTTATTGAGGCAGTCCCTGAAGTGATGGATATTAAGAGAAATATTTTTGAGGTCATTGATCAGCACGCACCTGAGCACTGCTGTTTTGCAACAAACACCTCTACCATGAGTCCAACCGAGATTGGATCCTTTACAAAACGTCCGGACAAAGTGATTGCCATGCATTTCTTTAATCCCGTCCATAAAATGCCGCTTGTTGAAATTATTAAAGGGCTTGAAACAAGCGAAGAAACAGCGCAGTCAATTAAACGTGCTGCCGGGCAGATGGGAAAAGAAACAGTAGTCATTAATGAGTTTCCAGGATTTGTAACAAGCAGAATAAGTGCGCTCGTTGGAAATGAGGCATTTTATATGCTTCAGGAAGGTCTCGGCACACCTGAAGAAATTGATAAGGCAATTAAGCTTGGGCTGAATTATCCGATGGGGCCATTCGAACTTGGCGATCTTGTCGGCCTCGATACGCGCCTGAATAATTTAAAATACCTTCACAGCAAGCTGGGAGAAAAATACCGGCCGGCACCGCTCCTTGAGCAATATGTCAAAGCTGGAAGGCTTGGGCGCAAAACGGGCAGGGGTGTCTATGATTACATTGCCAGAGAGGGAGTTAAGCAATGAGAAAAGCAGTAATTGTGGATGCTGTCAGGACTCCGATCGGAAGATATAAAGGCGGGTTAAAGGATATCCGGCCGGATGATTTGGGAGCTATCGTCATTAGGGCGCTGCTGGATAGAAATCCGATGGTGAATCCTGCAGAAATTGAAGAGGTCATACTGGGAAATGCCAATCAGGCAGGAGAAGATAACCGCAATGTGGCCAGGATGGCAGCTTTGCTTGCCGGTTTGCCTGTCGAAGTGGCTGCTTCAACAGTTAACCGGCTTTGCGGGTCCGGTTTGGACGCTGTTAATTATGCTGCACGGGCCATTTTAGCCGGAGAAGGAAATATTTTTATTGCAGGCGGTACGGAAAGCATGACACGTGCACCATTTGTCATGGCAAAGCCAAGCAGCGAGTTTCCAAGAGGGAATATGGAGATGTATGACACAACCATCGGATGGCGATTTACAAACCGCAGGCTTGAGGAAATGTACGGTGCTGAAAGCATGCCCAAGACAGCAGAAAATGTTGCAGATAAGTATGGCATATCTCGTGAAGAACAGGATCTGTTTGCTATGGAAAGCCAGAAGAGAGCAAAATCAGCCATTGAAAAAAGAAAATTCGACGATGAAATCATTCCTGTTACATATATGGATAAAAAAGGGAATGAGATAACGATTTCGCGTGATGAGCATCCCCGTCCGGAAACTACTTTTGAAAAGCTCTCAAGCTTAAAACCTATTTTTCAGAGCGGAACTGTAACGGCGGGCAATGCTTCGGGTGTTAACGACGGTGCGTCTGTACTGCTGCTGATGTCAGAGGAAAAAGCGAGTGAACTTGGATTACAGCCCCTTGGAACTTATATTGTATCGGCAACAGCAGGGCTTGAGCCTTCGATTATGGGGGCAGGTCCTATTTATTCCACTCAGAAAGCTTTGAAGAGGGCTGGTCTTTCGATGAATGATATAGACTTAACCGAATTAAATGAAGCTTTTGCCTCTCAATCCCTAGCCTGCATAAAAGAACTTGGTGCAGATCCGGAGCGGGTAAATGTAAATGGTGGAGCGATTGCATTTGGCCATCCGCTTGGAGCGAGCGGTGCCCGTATTCTGACAACTTTATTACATGAGATGAAGCGCAGGAATTCAAAATACGGCCTGGCAACGATGTGTGTGGGAGTTGGCCAGGGGATTTCTACAATCGTCGAGCGCTTACCATAGAGACTTTTTACTCTATGGTTTTTAGGGTTAATAAAGACTTTAAAGCGATGATGTATAAAGGCAGAGGCAGTCAAATTATTTAGTATGCCGAAAAAGTATTGTTCAAAACTATCTAATTTTAGTACAATTGTATATAACGAATTTTTTCCGTTCAACCTACATGATGAAATGAGGATGAAAGCAAGTTGAATACAAGGTCAATGATTTTCACACTTTATGGCGATTATATTTCACATTATGGAAGCAAAATTTGGATTGGAAGCCTAATAAAGCTTTTAAGCGAATTTGGTCATAATGATCAGTCTGTCAGAGCAGCTATTTCAAGAATGAATAAGCAGGGATGGGTGAGCGCAGAAAAGATCGGCAATAAAAGCTATTACTCCCTAACGCCAAGAGGGCAAAAAAGAATTGAGGAAGCGGCTAAGCGCATTTTTAAATTAAAACCTGAAGAGTGGGATGGCAAGTGGCGCATACTCATGTATACTATTCCGGAGGAAATCCGCAATGTACGGGATGAATTGCGGAAGGAACTTGTTTGGAGCGGTTTTGGCTCCATGTCCAGCAGCTGCTGGATCTCAGCTAATAATCTTGAGAAACAAGTTTTTGATTTGATTGAGAAATATGAAATTGCCGACTATGTTGATTTCTTTATTGCCAGGTATGCAGGTCCGCATAAAAATATCGAAATTGTTGAAAAAAGCTGGAACCTGACAGAGATCAATGAAAGATACCAGGAGTTTATTTCCGAATACAGCCAGAAATATATCATTGATAAAAATAAAATCCAGAAGGGGAATATGACTAATGCAGAATGTTTTGTGGAAAGAACAAAGCTTGTGCATGAATACCGGAAATTCCTCTTTGTGGATCCGGGGCTTCCGGAAGAACTTCTTCCGGATAAATGGCTCGGCAGTCATGCTGCTGCTTTGTTTAGTGAATATTATAAAGAACTGGCAGAACCGGCATCAAGATTTTTTGAAAGTGTTTTTAAGGAAGGAAATGAACTTAAAAACAGGGATGCCGATTATGACGCATTAAATCATCCCTATATGGTTGAGTGAGAAAGAGCCATCTTGCAGGCAGGATGGCTCTTTCATTTATACAATCTTAGGATTAATGAATAAATGCATCTTACCAAAACAATATTATATGTATGATGATATTTAAAAATAAGCCTCTTAAGGTGATTTAATGGTTCTGCCTGCAGCCCTTGTAATTGCATTTTATACACTATGTTTCTTTTTTGTTATAGAAAAAAAGCTTTCCTTTTTGCAAAACTCTCTGGTTCTTATGCTAATTTCAATTGCAGCCCGAAATTACACAACCATACTTGCTCTGCAATTAAAGTGGATTCATATTACAGATGATTCTATTTTATTTATTGTGTTCTTGATTCATCGTGAAATTATTGGACCCTTTCTAGTTCTTATGTTTATAAATATTTATTGGAAAACTCAATCTGGTGTAAAAAGGATAACTGTCTTCGCCATTTTCTTAATCTGTCTTCTTGGTATGGATCTTTTCAGCTTCGCGTCCGGAGTAATTACCTATTTAAACTGGAATTTACTCAAAGCTGGCATAGGAAATACGGCTTTCTTGATTGCCGGCCTCGGATTGTCCAGGGGGATAAGGTATCTAATGCAGGAGCCTACTAATTATGGTAAAGGTTTATGAAAGTGCTTTTGACGCAAATGAATGGTTTGTTTTGGCCAATTTACTGGTATCGCTAATTCTTATATGGAAGCTGCCCAAAAAGTTATCTGGCTTGGAAATGGCGGTTCATATCACCATCGGCATATTTATCGGGATGTTCTTCGATCACACCATTAGTGTCGGGCCATGGGATTTTTATGATGTGAATGATACATCGAAATATCAATTCATTGATTTTTTGAGCTATATTATGTACGGGCCATACAGTTACTTTTTCGTTTATTTATATGTGAAATTAAATCTAAAGGGATATATGAATATCCTGTATGTCACCCTCTGGTCTATTTTGGCTGTTGTGATTGAATGGTTCTCTGTTAAGCTCGGCATATTTCATTATGAAAAGGGCTATCAGATGGCCTGGTCTTTCCCTATATATGCATTTGTTCAGACCCTGCAAATAATGTTTTATAAAATTTCACTAAAAATGGAAAAAGGGCCTGAATAGAGGCCTGTCTGCAAAATGGCGATGTGATTGAAACGGGTATTTTACCTGAGTCATTGACCTCATCCTTCATTGTTAAGTATATGCGTTTCTAATTGTCAAACTATTGAAATTAGTATAACATTATTTTGACGGAGGAGGAATTTGGTTGAATATATTAACGGACATTTTAAATATTAAATATCCAATTATTCAGGGCGGCATGGGGAATATTAGCAATGCCATTTTAACAGCGGCGGTCTCGGAAGCTGGAGGGCTCGGCACCATTGGAGCAGGAACAATGCCTCCTGAGGAAGTTGAGAAGATAATTGAGGAAACAAGAAGTTTAACAAATAAGCCATTTGCTGTTAATGTTGCATTAAGTGTCTCCCCATATGTAAAGGAAATTCTTACCCTTATAATTAAACATAAGATTCCAGCCGTATCCCTTTCGGCTGGAAACCCGGCTCCTTTTATCCCTAAGCTGCATGAAAATGGTGTGAAAGTTATAACTGTAGCTGCTTCGGTAAGACAGGCGCTGAAGGCAGAGACAGCCGGCGCGGATATTATTGCTGCTGAAGGGTATGAGGCAGCAGGAATCAATAGTTCTCTTGAAACCACGACACTCGTATTGATCCCTCAAATTACAGGCGTGGTGTCAGTTCCTGTCGTGGCTGCCGGGGGAATCGGTGATGGCAAAGGGCTTGCTGCCATGCTAGCACTCGGGGCAAGCGGTGTGCAAATGGGCACTAGATTCATAGCAACCCAAGAAGCACCATTCCATCCGCAGTATAAACAGAAAATTATTGAAGCATCCGATCATGAAACCCTTATAGTGGGGCGTTCAGTTGGCAGAATACGAAGAGTCCTTTCCACCGGTTATGCCAATAAATTGCTGGATTACGAAAAAAAGGGCATCAGTCTTGATGAGTTTAATAAACTCACTTCAGAAGACTATCATAAAATTGGAGCGATAAAAGGAGACGGTGATGAAGGGTTCATGAACAGCGGGCAGGTAGCTGGCCTGATTGCTGATCTTCCAAGCGTAAAGGAGCTTTTGGATAATATGATAGAGGAGGCTAACACTCAGCTTCATATGGCTAAAAAGCTATTAAACTAGCAAGCAGGCAGTAATATTCCTGCTTGCTTTTTTATGTAATCATAACTTATTAAAATATATTAAATTTTTAGAATATTATTGACACTCCGATACTTTGGGTGATAATATAACGTTGTATTTACGATATTGAAAGTAAATATCATATAAATAGTGAAAACCAATTTGCGTACTGATTCCACTTCGATATGTAAGCGCATACATAAGGGGTCTAAACTATCAGCATTCTGATAGTTAATAAATTTGAATAGGGGGTCATATAATGAAAAAATCGTTAAAAACTCTTTCTTTATTAATGGCTGCAGGGATGCTTGTTTTGAGCGGCTGTGGAGAGGAAAAATCCAGTGGTAGTGGTTCTTCTTCTGGAGGAGATGAGAAGAAGCAATACACAATTGGCATCACACAATTTGTTGAACATCCATCTTTAGATGCTGCGACAGAAGGATTTAAAAAAGCATTGGAAGATGAAGGCTTTAAAGAAGGCGATAATGTAAAATTCGATTTTCAAAATGCTCAGGCCGATATGAATAATACGCAGTCGATTGCAAATAATTTTGTCGGCGATAAAGTGGATATGATTTTTGCAAATGCTACTCCGAGTGCCGTGAGTGCTCTAAATGCGACGAAGGACATTCCAATTCTCTTCACATCTGTTACAGACCCGGTTGGAGCCGGCCTTGTTGAATCCTTTGATCAGCCCGGAGATAATATCACAGGTACTACTGATAACCATCCGGAAGGAACTTCAAAAACAATTGATTTTATGATTGATGAAGCGGGTGTTAAAAATATTGGCATCATTTATAATTCTGGAGAGCAAAATTCCGAGGTTCAGGTTAAACAGGTAAAAGAACTTGCTGAACCAAAAGGAGCAAAAATTGTTGAAGCATCTGTTTCAACCTCTGCTGAAGTAAAGCAGGCAGCCGACTCTCTTGTTGGAAGAGTAGATGCCATTTATATCCCTACAGATAACACGGTTGTGTCTGCGCTTGAATCGGTTATTTCTGTCGCTGACAGCAAAAAAATTCCTTTATTCGTGGGTGAACTGGATTCCATGAAACGCGGGGCTATTGCAGCCAGCGGATTCAACTATTTTGATCTTGGTTATCAGACAGGCAAAATGGCCGCTGAGATCTTAAAAGGAAATAAAAAACCATCTGAAATTCCGGTTGAGCTTCCCGGAAGCCTCAAACTGGTTATCAATAAAAAAGCAGCTGAAGCACAAGGACTGGAAGTAAAAGAAGAATGGACAGATTTCGCTGAGTTCCATGAAGAGTAAGTGTAAATCCGCCCTCTGGCAGTGCAATATCCAGCCGGCTGAATTTTAAGCTATAAGCCAAGAGCGCCTTACCCGCTCCCAGCACCTCGAGGGGGAGGCGCTTCTCCAAAAAGCTAATGCTTTTAACCGTATGTTTATTGAGGTGTCGGTAATTCCCTGTGAATCTTGACAGTTATCGGCGTTAAATGCATTTTAATTCTAATTTAATTTATAAAGGGTGTGATTCTTCGTGTTTACAGCCATATTCGGTGCGTTCGAGTCAGGCATTATTTACGCAATTATGGCACTTGGAGTTTATTTATCTTTCAGGGTCTTGGACTTTCCTGATTTAACGGTCGATGGAAGTTTTGTGACTGGAGCGGCGGTAGCCGCAACCATGATTGTCAGCGGTGCTAATCCTTTTCTGGCAACGATCACTGCCTTATTTGCAGGTTTTATTGCCGGCTGCCTTACTGGTATTATTCATACTTTCGGAAAAATCAATGCGCTGTTATCAGGAATCCTTATGATGATTGCTCTGTATTCAATAAACCTTCGTATCATGGGTAAATCAAATGTTCCGCTCTTGAACACAGAAACTGCTATTACACATGTCAGGGATTTTTGGGATAAAACAGGAATTGATTCTTTTTTCAACAGTATTTTGACCATGGCGGGACTTGGCGGCAGCCTCCCAAGAACATGGGGCATTATCCTATTTATGTTAGTTGTAACATTGGCAATAAAATTTTTGACAGATCGGTTTCTTCAGACGGAGATTGGTTTAGCTTTAAGGGCTACAGGTGATAACAAGAGGATGATCCGCAGTCTTTCTGCCAACACCAATATGATGGTGATTTTAGGGCTTGGCCTGTCAAATGCAATGGTTGCTTTCTCCGGTGCATTGATTGCCCAGCAAGGAGGATTCGCCGATGTTGGTATGGGGATCGGAATGATTATTATCGGGCTGGCTTCAGTCATCATCGGTGAAGCGCTATTTGGCACAAAAACGATTGCCAGGACTACTCTCGCGGTTATTGGCGGAGCAATAATTTACCGCATTGTAGTGACCATGGCACTGAGGGTAGAGTTCCTGGAACCTGGTGATATGAAGCTGATTACAGCAACAATTGTAATCCTTGCTTTAATAATGCCGAAGATTATTGACCGCACAAAGGAGAAGAAACGGAAAGCCAAAAGGCTTGCAGGAAGCATGAACATAAGTGAATTGCCATCAGGCGGAAAGGGTGAGACTGGTGCTGCAATTAAATCAGATTCATAAAGTCTTTAATGAAGGGACTCCAGATGAAAAGATTGCACTGGATACGATCAATCTCACATTGAATGAGGGGGACTTTGTAACCGTAATCGGAAGTAATGGGGCAGGAAAGTCCACTTTAATGAATATTATCTCCGGTGTCATGATTCCTGATGTCGGCTCCGTTTATATCGATGGCCAAAATGTCACGGGCATGTCTGAATATAATCGGGCAAAGCTCATAGGCCGGGTTTTTCAGGATCCGATGGCTGGTACCGCTCCGTCCATGACAATTGAAGAAAATCTCGCCATGGCATATTCAAGGAATAAAACAAGAACCTTAAAAAAAGGAGTTACGAAAAAGCGCAAAGACTATTTTCGCGAAGTTCTGGAAACCCTCCATCTCGGCCTTGAAAACCGTCTAAATGCAAAGGTTGGATTATTATCAGGAGGCGAACGGCAGGCACTTTCATTATTAATGGCTACCTTCACAGAGCCATCCATTCTTTTGCTCGATGAACATACTGCTGCTCTTGATCCGGCTCGTGCAGAGCTTATAACGAATCTGACCAAGGAAATTGTTAAGAAGTACAATTTAACCACTTTAATGGTCACTCATAATATGCAGCAGGCGCTGGATTTAGGAAATAGGCTGATTATGATGGATAAAGGCCAGATTATTCTTGAAGTGGATGATGGACAGAAACAGCATCTGACAATTGAACAGCTGCTAAACGAATTTCAGCGGATTCGCGGAACAAAAATGGCAAGTGATCGTGCTTTGCTTTCTTAGAATAAAAAAAGGATTAGCCAATTTTGCTGGTTAGTCCTTTTTGCATGGAAGGGAATCAAAAGAATTTTTAAAGTTTTTACAATTTATTGACTATTTATTTAACGTAATGGTATCATATCGTTAAATAAACGTCATACATATTTCATGTATAACAGGGAGGGATGGTATGAAACCTGGGCTGCAAATTGGGAACCAGGCAGTTGTCCATGCGGTGGTTTCCCCTGAGATGTTCGCACAGTTTGAAGGGGAGGTCATTCATCCTGCCTATTCAACCGTAACGATGATCTATCATATGGAATGGGCATCCCGCCTGCTGATTATCCCCTACTTGGATGAGGAAGAAGAAGGGATGGGGGGAGCAGTTTCTGCCAGGCATTTATCTCCTTCACCTGAAGGATCATCCATTATTATAACGGCAACCGTATCCAAGCTGGATGGAAATTCAGTTTACTCAACTATTACCGTCCATAATGGAAAAATACTGGCTGGCGAAGGTGAAGTCAAACAGGTAATTCTGAAGAAAAGCAGGATTGCAGAAATGTTAAAGAGAGATTAAAAGATTAGAAGCAGCTGAGCCTAAACAAAAAAGGCATTTTAATTTAATTTTATTGTAAGCGCTATCATAAATAAAGGGGAGAATGAAATGACAGATATGTTTCAGAAAATTAAAGATCATGAACAAGTCGTTTTCTGCAACGATGAATCTACCGGGTTGAAGGCAATCATTGCAATCCACAGCACCAGATTGGGGCCGGCATTGGGAGGCTGCCGTATGTTTCCATACAACAGTGTGGATGATGCCCTTGAAGATGTCCTCCGATTATCAAAAGGCATGACCTATAAATGTGCAGCTGCAGATTGTGACTTCGGAGGCGGGAAGGCTGTCATTATCGGGGATCCATTAAAAGATAAAACACCCGAACTATTCCGCGCCTTTGGCCAATTTGTTGAATCATTGAACGGGCGCTTCTATACAGGAACGGACATGGGGACTTCTACAGAAGATTTTGTTCATGCCCTAAAGGAAACGAATTGCATTGTAGGGGTTGATGAGGTTTATGGAGGAAGCGGCGATTCTTCGGTACCAACCGCACATGGTGTTATTTATGGCCTGCAGGCAACCAATAAAGCACTGACTGGAGCAGACGACCTTTCAGGCAAAAGTTATGCCATTCAGGGACTTGGAAAAGTTGGATATAAAGTGGCAGAAAGACTGCTGGAGGAAGGGGCAGATTTATTTGTTACAGATATCAGCCGGCAGGCAATCGACCAGCTTCTCAGCAAAGCGAAAGAACTTGGTGCCGGGGTGAAGGTACTTTCCAGCAATGAAATATATGAGGCACAGGCGGACTTTTTTGTTCCATGTGCAATGGGCGGGATCATTAATGATGACACAATCGGCCTGCTTAAAGTAAAAGCAATCGTAGGGTCTGCCAATAACCAGCTTAAGGATATGCGCCATGGTCAAATCCTTAAAGATAAGGGCATATTATATGCACCCGATTATATTGTGAATGCAGGGGGATTAATCCAGGTTGCAGACGAATTATACACACCGAATAAAGAAAGGGTACTCCGCAAAACAAAAGCTATTTATAACTCTCTTCTGAACATCTACGAACATGCTGACGCAAATGGAATAACAACGGTGGAAGCATCCAACCAATTCTGCGAGAGCCGTATTGAAGCGCGCACACGCAGAAATAGCTTTTTCTCCCATATGAAACGCCCGAAGTGGGCAGTAAGAACCTAATTTTTTTTGGTCTGATAACAACATATATACTGTATAAAAGTGCTGAAAATAATTAACTAGCCAAAGGGTGAGAAGATGGAAAATCACTTTCCGATCAGGCGGATAATGGACGAAAATGGACACATCATCAATTCCGATTATGAAGAAAAAATAACTGAAAAACTTGTAAAAGAGTTTTATAGACATATGGTAAGAATCCGTATTTTTGACCGCAAGGCTATTTCACTCCAGCGCCAGGGCAGGATAGGCACATATGCACCTTACGAAGGACAGGAGGCTTCCCAGGTCGGATCTGCTGCTGCCCTGAGGGAGAACGATTGGATGTTTCCTACCTATCGCGACCACGGAGCAGCTATGACCTTTGGCCACTCACTGCGAAATATCCTGTTGTTTTGGAACGGTAGAAATGAAGGGTGTGTGCCGCCTGACGGAAAGAAAATTTTTCCACCGGCCATCCCGATTGCGACACAAATTCCTCATGCGGCAGGAGCTGCATTCGCAGAAAGGAAAAAAGGCACAGTAAATGCTGCTATTGCTTATTTTGGAGACGGTGCAACTTCCGAAGGGGATTTTCATGAAGGGGTGAATTTCGCCAGCGTTTTTAAAGCGCCGGTTGTCTTTTTTAATCAAAACAATCAATACGCCATATCTGTTCCGTTTAACAAGCAGATGAATACAAAAACAATCGCCCAAAAAGCCCTGGCTTATGATATACCGGGAGTCAGAATCGATGGCAATGATGTTTTCATGGTTTATTTTGAAACCTTAAATGCATTAGAAAGGGCCCGTAAAGGTGAAGGGCCGACACTAATCGAAGCAGTTACGTGGCGATATGGGGCACATACCACTGCAGATGATCCATCTAAGTACCGTAACCAATCCGAAAGCAGCAATAGAAGACAAGAGGCTGACCCCATTTTAAGACTTGAGCGCTGGTTGAAGAACATGGGTAGATTTGATGAGAAATGGGTGCAGACCATTGAAGAGAAAGCAGCAGCTGAAATAGATCAGGCTATAGCCGAAATGGAAGATTTTCCCCCTGCCGATCCAGCAGTTATTTTTGACCATGTCTTTGCAGAGCCGACTTGGCAAATCAGGCAGCAGAAAGAGGAGTACCTGAAGCAGATGGGAGGTGGCCGATAATGAAAACGGCAGTTGGAGCAAAGACCATGACATTAGTTCAAGCCATTACCGATGCACTAGATACCATGCTGAATGAAAAGGAAGAGGTTTTGCTGCTGGGCGAAGATATCGGAAAGAACGGTGGTGTTTTTCGTGCAACTGATGGTCTTCAAGCTAAGTATGGCGAAGGCCGTGTTATTGATACTCCTTTAAGTGAAGCGGGTTTTGTCGGAGCGGGAATTGGCTTGGCTGTAAATGGATTTTTAACGGTAATTGAAATTCAATTTCTGGGTTTTATCTATCCTGCATATGAACAAATCATGACTCATGCGTCGAGGATCCGAATGAGAACGATGGGACATTTTACTGTTCCGATGGTTATAAGGGCTCCTTATGGTGCTGGTGTTAGAGCTCCGGAAATTCATTGTGATTCAACGGAAGCCATTTTTACTCATATGCCTGGCATTAAGGTAGTCTGCCCATCCAGTCCTTATGACGCGAAAGGGCTGCTGATTGCTGCCATTGAAGACCCGGATCCAGTTCTGTTTCTTGAGCCGATGCGCTGTTATCGTTCGGCCAAGGAGGAAGTTCCTGAAGGGAAGTATAGCATTGAAATTGGAAAAGGCAATAAGCTCATGGAGGGTGATGATGTGACGGTCATTACGTGGGGAGCCATGGTGCCTGAGACTATAAAAGCGGCAAAGCTGATGAAAGAAAAGAACACTCATTGTGATGTTATTGATTTAAGGACCCTTTTCCCTCTGGATAAAGATATGATCGCAGAATCTGTCCAAAAGACAGGGAGAACAGTCATTGTCCATGAAGCTCATGCTACCGGTGGAGTAGGAAATGATGTACTTGCCATCATTAATGATACATCGTTTTTATATCAGAAAGCACCTGTTGAACGGGTTACTGGATTTGATGCACCAGTGCCATATTTCGGTTTTGAGGACCATTACCTGCCAACTCCGGCAAGGATCCAGCAAGCAATAGAAAAAGTTATGAAGTTTTAGGAGGAGAAGCCGTGGAAGTGAAACTTCACGATATTGGAGAAGGCATGACAGAAGCAGATATCAATTGCTTTTTAGTTAAACCAGGGGATGCAGTCAAAGCCGATGATCCGCTAGTTGAAGTACAGACTGATAAAATGACTGCTGAAATACCTGCTCCCAGAGCGGGAATTATTAAGGAATTTAAAGTGGAGCCTGGCGATACGATTACAGTGGGGACGACCATTTTAATTTTAGAGGCGGCGGGACATGATGGCATCGAGAAAGTGAAGGTCACTTCTCATCCTGCAAACTCTCCTAAGCTGCATGAGCCATTGGAATCTTTTGCCGCATTCAAAGGAAAACGGGTGCTTGCTTCTCCATTTACGAGAAAAATAGCAAGGGAAAATTCGATAGACATTGAGAATATTACAGGGACAGGTCCTGCTGGCCGTATTTTGGATGAAGACATCTATCAATACTTAGCATCCTCACAGAGTAAGCCTGACCCAGTTAAGCAGAAGCAAGCGGTTTTGACGGAAACTATAATAAACCCTCCTGCTGACAAGGAAATCATTCCATTTAGGGGCAGAAGGAAACAGATCGCCAGGAAAATGGCACAGTCCCTCTCTATCATTCCACATTGTACCCATTTTGAAGAAATCGATGTAACCGGGCTGATCACTTTCAGAAAAGATCTTAAAATTCTGAACCAAAATATATCTGCAACAGCCTTTTTCCTGAAGGCATTGTCAATTTGCCTGAAAGAATTTCCTGTGTTCAATGCAGTCCTGCATGAAGAAAAGGAAGAAATACATTTGGCAAGTGAACACCATATCGGTATTGCGGTTGATACGGATGAGGGGCTCATCGTTCCGGTCATTAAGCATGTTGAGAATAAGACAATCAGAGAAATTCATGCTGAAATGAAACAGCTCACGGAAAAAGCGGTGGGAAATAAGCTTTCTGTAAAAGAAATATCTGGCGGGACATTTACGATCAGCAATGTGGGACCGCTCGGCGGAAGCTTTGGAGCAACACCGATTATTCAGCATCCGCAAACCGCACTGGTATCTTTTCATAAAACAAAAAAGATGCCAGTTGTCACAGGCGATGATCAGATTGTGATCCGGTCAATGATGAATATATCTATGTCTTTTGATCATAGAGTTGCAGACGGGGCGACAGCTGTACGTTTTACAAACCGGTTTGCCGAATTGATTCAAAATCCGAAAATGCTTGTTCTGGAGATGGTATAAATGGTAGTTGGAGAACTGGCACATGAGTGCGATGTCATCATTATCGGCGGCGGCCCCGGAGGGTATCATGCTGCGATCCGTGCTGCACAGCTCGGACGCAGTGTTACCTTGGTTGAACAGGACCAGCTTGGCGGGATTTGTTTAAATAAAGGCTGCATTCCTTCAAAGATCCTTACACAGTCTGCAGAAAAATTCACTTCATTTCAAGAGGGGGAAAAATGGGGGCTGGAAGGAGGAGGTATATCGTTTAATTTAAATAAGCTTCAGAAATACAAACAGCAGAAAATTGAACAGCTCCGTGCAGGAGTTGAAGCGCTCTGTCAGGCCAATAAAATTGAAATACTTAGTGGTTCAGCTTTTTTTCTGTCTGAGGATAAGGTTGGCGTTGAAAAAGGAGACAAATTTGATGTTTTCAGATTCAGGAATGCAGTCATTGCGACCGGCGGAACACCTGAAAAACCACCTTGGACCAGAGAGTTAAGTCAACTGGTATTAGATCAGCATTCCATTTCAGATTTGAGTGAAATACCCGAAAAACTATTAATCTATGGCAGTGACTATATTGCGCTTGAAATTGGCATGGCTTTTCAGGCTCTGGGATCTAAAGTAACTATGATACTTGATGATGGGAAAGAGGATTTTGATTTCGATCAATCCATTTGCCGGGAACTGAAGAGAGTTTTAAAAAAGAAAAAAATAGACATTGTAAAAAATTCGGAAGTATTGGAATTACAGCATAAGGAAGACATGTTTACAGTAACTTTTGAATTGAAGGGAAAAATAGAAACAATTTCAGGCACACATTTATTTGTTTCTACTACAATCAGACCAAACACCAATCAGCTGGGACTATCCCGAATAGGGGTTGAACAATGTGCTGCCGGGTTTATAAAGGTGGATGCTCAAAGCCGGACAACACAGAAACATATCTTTGCTGTTGGCGATGTCACAGAAGGCCCTGCACTTGCTGTTAAAGCAATTAAACAAGGAAAAACAGCAGCAGAAGCGATTGCAGGGATTCAATCTCAATCCGATTTCCATTTCATTCCGATTGTAGCTCATACACAGCCTCCGATTGCGAGTGCCGGGTTAACGGAAAAGGAAGCAATTAACATGGGCAACGATATTGAAATTGGCCAATTTTCTATGTCTGCCAACGGATTTAGCACTTTGGCCGGAAAAAAAGAAGGATTTATAAAAGTGATCAGCTGCAAGGAAAAACAAGTTCTTCTGGGAATCCACATGGTAGGCACTGGGGCTATTGAGCTAATTTCAGCCGGCATTACGGCATTGGAAATGGCAGCCAGGGATGAAGATCTAATTTTCCCGAACTATCCCCATCCCAGTATAAACGAAGGCCTGCTTGAAGCTGTAGAAGCTTTAAGGAATCAGGCTATTCACATCCCGCCCAAAAGCAAAAATGAGCAAAAATTAAAAGTGTGACTTACTTTAATGCAGAAGTGCATTATAGCTTTAACTTGAACTCTTGAGAACGTTTGCAGATTTCATTTATGATAAATTCAAAATATTGATAATATTTGAAATGGAGGCGTTAGTATGCAAGATGAAAAAATGTTAAGGGAACAAAAAAAAGCCGATTTCTTTCCTGTGAAGGAGGTAGATTATTTAGAAATCTACTCAGGGAATGCGAAACAGTCGTGCCATTATTTCTGCACGGCTTTCGGCTTTAAGCCAGTTGCTTATTCTGGTCTGGAAACAGGCAATAGGGAAACGGTGTCTTATGTTCTTCAGCAAAGAAAGATCCGTCTCGTGATCACCGGAACTTTAAATGACAGTTCCAGAGTATCGAATTTTATTAAAAAGCATGGGGATGGCGTAAAGGATATTGCTTTAGCCGTCGATGATGTTGAAACGGCCTACAATGCTGCAGTCGAAAGAGGCGCAATTGAAATACAGCCGCCTTTTGAGATAAAGGATGAGCATGGCACAGTAAAAAAAGCAGTTATTGGTACATATGGGGATACAATTCACACACTAGTCGAACGAAATAACTATAAAGGGGTATTCATGCCTGGCTTTGAGCCTTATCAAACTGAAGTTCCATTTGAAGATGCCGGTTTTATCGGAATCGACCATGTTGTTGGAAATGTAGAGAGAATGGAGGAATGGGTGAATTATTATGCAAATGTAATGGGCTTCAAGGAAATGAAGCACTTTACAGATAAAGACATTACAACAGAATATTCCGCACTGATGTCCAAGGTTATGCATAATGGCGGCAGGATAAAGTTCCCTATTAATGAGCCTGCAGAAGGGAAACGCAAATCCCAGATTGAGGAATATCTGGAATACTACAACGGGCCAGGTGTGCAGCATCTCGCCATCCTGACTGAGGATATCGTCAGCACTGTCAGCATTCTCCGCAAGAATGGGGTGGAGTTTTTAAACACACCTGATTCTTACTATGAAATGCTTTCTGAGCGTGTAGGAAAGATTGATGAAGAGATTGATAAATTGAAAGAATTAAACATTCTCGTTGACCGTGACGACGAAGGGTATTTGCTTCAAATTTTCACTAAGCCGATTGTAGACCGTCCGACCCTATTCATTGAAGTTATTCAGCGTAAAGGTGCACGTGGGTTTGGCGAAGGCAACTTTAAAGCACTCTTCGAATCAATAGAACGTGAGCAGGAAAGAAGAGGGAATTTATAAATAGAAAAGCTGAAGCGCCTTGGCCGCCCCCGACACCTCGAGGGGCAGGAACTGCAGCTAGACGTAATTGAATTTCAGAATTAATACTCTTTGTTTTTTGAGGGGGAGATGCTTTCTCCCTTTTTTAATAATTAAAGGAGGAGGCAGCGAAGATGGCCAGAATCCAGACAAAAAGCTCCGTGGAGAAGATTGTTTCTTACCCGCTTGGCAGCTCGCCGGAAGAGCTTAAGGAAAAGTTCAATTTAATGGCTGTCCGGAAAATGTCTGATAATGAAAATGTGTATGGCTGTTCACCCGAAGTGGAGAACAGCATCAGCAAAGCGATGAATAGCCTTTATTTTTATCCGGACGGAACTGTTTCCCTGCTCAAGCGCAAACTGGCAGGTTTCTATAATATAAATCAAGATAAATTTCTTGTTAGCAATGGTTCAGAAGAAATCATCCGTTTATTGACTAGAGCATACATAAGTCCTGGAGACGAAGCTATTATGGCACAGATTACCTTTCCTCGCTATGAAACCAACGTCCTGATTGAAGGAGGCAGTGCTATAACTGTCCCGCTGCAAAATGGCACACATAATCTAAATGCCATGTATGCACAGATCAACAAAAAAACAAAAATGATATTTATCTGCAATCCCAACAATCCTACAGGAACCATAGTCGGTAAAACAGAACTTCTGCAATTCATCAAAACAGTTCCTTCGAATATCTTGATTATTCTGGATGAAGCTTACTATGAATATGTGCAATCTGCAGATTACCTTGAATCTATTTCACTTTTGGAGAAGAAGCCGAACTTGATCATTCTAAGAACTTTTTCCAAAATTTACGGTCTTGCCGGACTCCGTGTCGGCTATGGAATCATGGATTCCGAGATAGTGAATGAACTTCATAAGGTGAAAGATGTTTTTAATGTCAATCATCTGGCACAGGCAGCCGCTGAAGCGGCATTACATGATCAGGGCTTTATAAGGGAATGTGCTGAAAAAAATGCTAAAGAGATGGAATTTGTGAGCCAGAAGTTAAATGATTTACAGGTTGGCTTTTTTCCTTCCCAAACTAACTTTATTTATATTTTCAGTCAGTATCCTATAGCGGAGAACTTGATTGCAAATGGATTAGTTGTCCGGCAATTGAAGCTTGAGGGATATCTTGATGCTTTTCGGATGACTTTAGGTACAAGGGAGGATAATGAAGCAGCCATCGATGTGATAAACAAACTTCTAAATGAAAAGGCGGTGTAAGGTGTATGGAATTAAATCCTGCCAGTCTGGAATGGAATGACGCTTATAAGCTGCTGGTTGGTTCTATCCTCCCGCGTCCTATTGCATTTGTTACCACTTTGGATGCGGATGGAAATGTAAATGCAGCTCCATTTAGTTTTTTTACTGCCATATGTGCAGATCCGATGCTGATTTGCTTTTCACCGATGCGAAAAGGGACAGATGGCTCTAAGAAAGACACGCTTGCCAATATCGAAGCGACAAGGGAATTCGTTATTAACATCGTCAGTGAAGACTTTACCGAAAAGATGAATATTTGTGCAGCGGATTATCCGGCAGGTACAGACGAACTAGTCGCTGCTGGGCTTACTAAGGAAAAAAGTGCTGCTGTGAATCCTCCACGGGTGAAAGAATCAAAAGTCCACTTGGAATGCAGTCTCCATCAGGTACTTCATTTTGGAGAACAACCTGGTTCAGGAAGCCTGGTGATTGGAAAAGTGGAGCATGTGCATGTTGCTGAAGGGCTATATGAAAATGGAAGGATTAATTCTGAGAAACTGAAGCCAGTTGGCCGAATGGCAGGACATATTTATACCAGGCCGATGACGGATGTATTTGAATTAATCCGAAAAACAGACCCAAGGTGATGCTATGAAATTCATAACCTTTCAAAAATCAGATGGATCCATTAGAGCTGGCTGGCTGAAGAATGAGGAGTATGCCGTTGATATGCATGAAGCGACCAATGGTGTTCTGCCCAAAACAATGCTGGCATTCCTGGAGAATCATGAGTTTTTTATGGAATACTTATCTTCCAGCAAAAAACTGAAGGACACTGATAGAGGGGTATATCCTTTATCAGAAGTCACCTTAAAAGCTCCACTTCCAAATCCCAAAAGCTTCCGGGATTTCTATGCTTTCGAGGAACACGTAAAAACGGCAAGAGCTAACCGCGGACTTGATATGATACCCGAATGGTATGACATACCAGTTTTTTATTTCTCAAATCATTTAAGCATCAAGGGGCCAAATGAAGAAATTTCATGCCCCAGCCAATGCGAATGGCTTGATTATGAGCTGGAAATTGCCTGCATCATTGGAAAAGAAGGAAAGGATATCAAAGCTTCTGAAGCGGATGATTATATTTTCGGTTATTGCATCTTAAATGACTGGAGTGCAAGAGACATTCAGCGCAAAGAAATGAAGGTAGGTCTTGGCCCTGCAAAAGGGAAGGATTTTGCCACTTCTGCAGGGCCATATATCGTTACAAAAGATGAGCTGGAGCATTTCCGTGTTGAAAATGGCTATGATTTGCCGATGACAGCAAAAGTAAACGGAACTCTTCTATCAGATGGGAATATGCAGGATCTCTACTATTCTTTTTACGAAATGATTGAGCGTGCTTCTGAGGGTGTGACCCTTTGCCCTGGTGAATTGATAGGCTCTGGGACTGTTGGCAGCGGCTGCATCCTTGAGCTAGGTACAGATATACACCGCTGGCTTGAACATGGAGATGAAGTTGAGCTTGAGATTGCAAGTCTTGGAGTCTTAAAAAATCGAATTGCAAACAAGTGAGGTGGAAATATGTTTTATCGTCAAATGGGAAGAATCCCGCACAAACGGCATACGACTTTCAAAAAATCGGATGGAACCCTTTTCAGGGAACAGGTTATGGGGACAAAGGGTTTTTCCGGCACCCAATCCATTCTTTATCATCACTACATGCCGACAGAAGTAGCACGTACTGAGCTGATAGGAAAATATGTCCCCGAGTATGAGGAGCAGGAAAGCTTGAAGCATCGCCATTTGTTTACAGATCAAATCGAAAAGAAAGGAAATGCACTTTCAGCCAGGGAATATCTGCTTGGGAATGATGATCTATTAATAGGCACTATAAATATTACAGAGCCGATGAAGAGCTTCTACCGTAATGGTGATGGGGATGAGATGCTCTACATTCACTATGGCACAGGGAAAATTCAGACCATGTTCGGAACATTAACCTATCATCCGGGTGACTACGTCATTATTCCAATTGGCACTATTTACCGGGTAATTCCTGACAAAGAGCAATTGACTAAAGTGCTCCTGGTAGAGTCATTCAGCCAAATTACAACACCAAGAAGATACAGGAATGAATATGGGCAGATGCTAGAACATAGTCCATTCTGTGAAAGAGATATTCGGGGACCGGAGACCTTAGAAACATATGATCAAAAAGGGGAACATGAAGTTATTACGAAAACAAGGGGATATTTACATTCTCATATTCTGAATCATCATCCGCTTGATGTGGAAGGCTGGGACGGCTATCTCTATCCGTGGATATTTAATATTGAAGACTTTGAACCGATTACAGGAAGGGTTCATCAGCCTCCGCCAGTACATCAGACATTTGAAGGGCATAACTTTGTTGTGTGTTCTTTTGTTCCTAGATTATATGATTACCATCCAGAGGCCATCCCTGCCCCTTACTATCACAGCAATGTCAATAGTGATGAACTGCTTTACTATGTAGAAGGCAACTTTATGAGCAGAAAGGGTATCAGGGAAGGCTCCATCACTCTTCATCCGAGCGGGATTCCCCATGGTCCTCACCCTGGGAAGACAGAAGCAAGCATTGGCAAAAAGGAAACTCTTGAGCTTGCTGTTATGATTGATACATTCAGGCCATTAAAATTGGTGAAAAAAGCTAAGTTAATAGAAGATGAAAAGTATATGTATACATGGATTGAATAGAAAAAAGCACTTTCCCTTTTTCCTTAGGGAGAGTGCTTTTTCTATTTCTCATTCTGCCAAATGATGGCAATTGTTCCTTCCCCTGCATGGGCAGCAATGGTTGAGCTAATTTCACCAATGATAATATCAAGGCGGGGAAAGTGTGATTTGATTTCCTCCGCCAATTCCTCCGCTTTGCCGAGCACATTTCCGTGCATGATTTGAACCTGGGGAATGGTGTGGTTTTCGTATGCATCCCCGAGCAATTCTATCAGTCTTTTAATTGCTTTTTTATCCGAACGGACTTTATCAAACAATTCAAATTCCCCGTTCCGGTTAATGCGGATTATTGGCTTTATTTTTAATATGCTTCCCAGCAGGTATTGTGTTCCTGACATTCTGCCGCCTTTATAAAATTGCTCAAGGCTGCCAAGCAAAATATAATTCTCAGATTTATCTGCCTCACTTTGCAGGATTTCAGCAATCTTTTGTGCTGGCACATCATTCTCAGCAAGCTTTAATCCTTTGTATATTAAAGACGTAATGGCATAAGACATACATTTTGAATCAACTGCGGAAACACGGAACCCTGCCAGCTCTGATCCAGCCAGGCAGCTGTTCATCGTACCGCTTAATTTGCTGGAAACATGTACAGCAACCGCAGCATCATATTCAATCTTCAATGTTTCAAATAGTTCAGCAAATCTCCCGGCAGAAGGCTGTGAAGTTTTAGGAACTTCTTTTTCAGTCCGGATACGGCTGTACAGCTGGTCTGTGTTTAAATCAATACCATCTTCAAATGACTCCTCACCGAATGTTATTGATAGAGGCACAATATAAACATCAGGGTGTTCGAGCAGCTCCTTAGAAATATAAGCAGTGCTGTCTGTAATCCAGGCAATCTTCTTTTTTGTCATGGATGTTATAAGTCCTTTGCCAATTATTTATTAACCGCTTCCATTATTGAAAACTTCCCTTATTATACACGAAGAAATCAGTACCTGTATTGCTTTTGAGTGATCCATATATAGGAAATGGCCTGAGTATCTTAGTAGAATGTTTATATGGAGCACTTAAAGGTAAATAAGAATCTTTTGTGAACAATGTTTGAACCTGATAAAAATGGCGCCTGAAATGAAAAATCCCCTGCGCGGCAGGGGAGTGTGATTGTGTCTACTTATTGACCTAATACCATTTAAACTTGTTTACTGAAATTAAAAAACTTTCGTAGTCCAATCCTCACAATTCCAAATATCGGTCGCAATTTCACGATAGAAATCTGGTTCGTGGGATACCATTAAGATACTTCCGCGATATGCCTTTAAAGCACGCTTTAATTCTTCTTTTGCATCCACATCCAAGTGATTGGTAGGTTCGTCTAGAATTAATAAATTCGTTTCTGTGTTTAAAATTTTACACAATCGAACTTTGGCTTTTTCGCCACCAGAAAGGACTTCGATTTTACTTTCAATATGTTTCGTCGTTAATCCGCATTTTGCAAGAGCAGCACGAACTTCAGCCTGATTCATACTTGGGAACTCGCTCCAAATCTCTTCAATACAAGTGTTGTAGTTGGACTGTTTAACTTCCTGCTCGAAGTAACCGATGGATTGATACTCACCGCGTTCCACTTTACCCGAAATGGGACTGATCAATCCAAGAATACTTTTTAAAAGAGTAGACTTACCAATACCGTTAGCACCCACGAATGCAATTTTTTGTCCGCGTTCCATTTTCAAATTCAGAGGGCGAGAAAGTGGTTCATTGTAACCAATAACAAGATCTTCAGTCGTGAAAATCCAACGACTGGCTGCACGAGCTTCTTTGAAAATAAACTCTGGTTTCGGCTTCTCTCTCCCCAATTCAATAATTTCCATTTTGTCGAGCTTCTTTTGACGAGACATCGCCATATTACGAGTCGCAACACTTGCCTTGTTGCGAGCAACGAAATCCTTTAAATCTGCAATTTCTTGTTGTTGACGCTTAAATGCAGCCTCTAGCTGCTGCTTTTTCATTTCATATATTTTTAAGAAGTTATCATAGTCACCAACATAGCGATTCAACTCTTGGTTTTCCATGTGATAGATCAAGTTAACAACATTGTTCAAGAATGGAATATCATGCGAAATCAAGATAAATGCATTCTCATATTCCTGTAAATAACGCTTCAACCATTCGATATGCTGTTCATCCAAATAGTTTGTAGGCTCGTCCAGTAATAGGATTTCAGGCTTTTCCAGCAAAAGCTTAGCTAGTAAAACTTTCGTACGTTGCCCACCGCTAAGATCATCTATATCACGATCAAGTCCAACATCGTCTAATCCCAGGCCGCGAGCAACTTCCTCAACTTTTGAATTAATTTGATAGAAATCATTACTATCTAAAGTTTCTTGTAGCTCGCCAACTTCTGCAAGTAATGCATCGATATCAGCACCTTCATCACCCATTTTTGCATAAAGTTCATTGATCTCTGATTCAGCATCAAAAAGATATTGAAAAGCAGTACTCAAAGCGTCACGCATCGTAGTGCCTTTTTTTAGTACAGCATGCTGATCTAAGTAACCAACACGAACTTTTCGTGACCACTCAACTTTCCCCTCGTCGGGTTGTAACTTCCCGGTAACAATATTCATGAAAGTAGACTTACCCTCACCATTTGCCCCAACTAGTCCAACGTGTTCACCTTTTAAAAGTCGAAAAGACACATCATTGAAAATCGCACGATCACCGAAACCGTGACTTAAATTTTGTACATTTAATACGCTCATTTTTTTACCCCTTCTCTAATATTCCATGTGGATATCTTACTAGATTTAGACTGTTTTTTCTATCTAAAGTTATTTCTTGTGAAAAATGTAATTCGATTATAGGGGTAAATTGAAGTCTGCCTTTTTCTTAATTAAAGGCTCTATTAAAGCTGGATGTTGATTTTATGGGATTGAAAAATAGGCGGAAAGAATCCTGCTAAATCAGGGAATCACATAATTCCCTGCAAATGAGCGGATTTTTCCAATTCCCAAGATAACCTTGAATGACCATTTCCAAAGAGAGGCCACCCGCGCTGCTTTCTCAATTTTAATATCCAGAGAATAAAAAGCCGCCATCATTAAGATGGTCCCGGATTTGACCATTTTTTCAAGATGCTCCTTATGCTCTTCAGGGGTGGCATCTGCCATTTTGTCTGTTGCTTCGTTTAGTTCCTCCTCTTGCTTGAATGGGCAGGGGGGACCAGGAAGCTTCTTAAGATGGACATGAAGCCAACCTTGCACAAGGAAGACAAAGGATTAATCAGGATGGCCATGACGCGGAAGTAATGTTGGGGGATCAGCAAATAGGGGGTCACACTAACACTTCACCCGGAAAAAAGGTGCCAATCAGGTTATTGGCACCTTTCGCTATTTCTATTGGTTCACTTAACTCCCTGTGGAACTGCCAGGCCAAGACCTTTAGCAATACGTGTACCATAATCAGGATCCGCTTTAAAGAAATGGTGAATCTGGCGATGCTTAATTTCTTCTTTTTTTACAGGCTTCATGGCAGCAACAATGTTTGCCGTAAGACGGGAGCGTTCCTCTTCACTCATTAAGCGGTATAGATCACCGGCTTGTGTGTAATGATCGTTATGATCATAGGCAACACTTTCGGCTAAACCGGAAACAGGGTATGCAGCCTGCTTGTGCTCCGGTGCCTCAGCAGGTCCTCCAAAGCTGTTCGGCTCGTAATAAACAGAACCTCCGCCATTGTTGTCGAAGCGCATCTGACCGTCACGCTGATAGTTTTGGACTTCGTTCTTAGGGCGGTTGATTGGCAGCATCTGATGGTTCGCACCTACGCGGTAGCGATGTGCATCATGGTAGGCGAACAGACGTCCCTGGAGCATTTTGTCAGGTGAAACATCAATCCCCGGCACGAGCGTTCCAGGAGAGAAAGTAGCCTGCTCAACTTCAGCAAAGTAGTTTTCAGGGTTTTTATTCAGTACCATGCGTCCTACTTCAATTAATGGATAGTCTTTCTGTGACCATACCTTTGTTACATCGAATGGATCGAAGCGGTAAGTATTCGCATCTTCCAGCGGCATGATTTGCACGCATAGTTTCCATGATGGGAAATCGCCATTTTCAATTGCATTAAATAAATCCTCTGTATGGTAATCAGGGTTTTCTCCAGCCATTTTCGCTGCAGCGTCCACGCTAAGATTTTTAATGCCCTGTTCAGTTTTAAAGTGATACTTAACCCAGACACCTTCACCTTGTTCATTTACCCATTTAAATGTATGGCTGCCGAATCCATGCATATGTCTAAGGGTTGCAGGTATGCCGCGGTCTGACATTAAGATGGTTACCTGGTGCAGCGATTCAGGGGATAAGGACCAGAAGTCCCAAACTGCTGTCGGATTTTTTAAATGTGTCTTTGGATCACGCTTTTGTGTATGAATGAAGTCAGGGAATTTAATTGCATCCCGGATAAAGAATACAGGCGTATTGTTCCCTACAAGGTCGTAGTTGCCTTCTTCTGTATAAAACTTAACCGCAAAGCCGCGTGGGTCGCGTACAGTATCAGCTGAGCCCAATTCACCCGCAACAGTTGAAAAGCGGACGAATAAAGGCGTTCTTTTGCCTACTTCAGAAAGAAATGCGGCTTTTGTATATTTAGTGAGGTCATTTGTAACTTCAAAATAGCCATGTGCACCGGCACCTTTTGCATGAACAACACGCTCAGGCACACGTTCTCTGTTAAAATGGGCGAGTTTTTCCAGCAAGTGTACATCCTGTATTAATGTTGGCCCTCTTGAGCCGGCAGTCATTGAATTTTGGTTGTCGCCAACTGGGGCGCCCCAGCTTGTCGTAAGATTATTCTTTTTTGTCATTCTATAATCACCTCATAATAGTTTAATAACTTGCTTATATTTGTAATGATAACACTTCTCAAAGTAAAATCAATACTTTTTTATAATTATTATAAATAAATATAAATTATTAAGAAAAACATTCTACAAAAAGAGCAGGCGAATGCTTGTTTGAAAAGGACATTAGTATATTTATATTTCCGATTTTTTCTAAAAGAACTTGTTTTTTTGATGGAGGGAAGGAGAAGGAGGGATCTCTGGAATAAAATAGTACTCATAAAAAATCGGACGGTTCCGGAACCGCCCGAATTACTAGTTAATATTTTCTCTTATTATCGGCATGCTCATGCATCTTGGGCCACCCCGTCCTCTTGAGAGTTCTGAGCTGAGAATTTCAATAACCTCTACCCCATTTTGACGGAGGATGTCGTTTGAGACATAATTCCGGTCATAAGTTACAACTACACCGGGAGCAATTGCGAGTGTATTCGATCCATCATTCCATTGTTCGCGTGCCGATGCAATTGGGCAGCCTCCTCCACAAGGGATTAACACTAATTCATCAAGATAAAGAACTTCTTTTAATGTTTCTTTCAAAGAGTTTTTCTCTGTAATTTTAAGAAGATCGGAATTCTCATCCTGTTCCAGTATGTAAATCTTCATACTGCCGTCTCTATCTTCAATAGCAGGATGGTACGTGAATTTATCGTAATCAATCATCGTAAATACAGTATCCAGGTGCATGAATGCCCGGATTTTGGGGATTTCAACTGCCACAACTTTTCTAATGGATTTCTGGCGGGTGAATAGTTCCCTTGCAAGTTTTTCTATCCCTTGTGCAGAAGTTCTTGCGCTGACGCCAATGGCGACCACTTCATCGCTCAATATCAGTTCATCTCCGCCTTCCAGTGAGTAGAGATCATCACGTTTAAAGTAAGCAGGGATTTCATGTTTATTAAAACGGGGATGTTGATTCATGATGTAGTCCATAAAAATGGACTCCCGTCTCCTTGCAGGTTCATGCATTCGATTAATGGTAATGCCTTCACCTATAACCGCAGCAGGATCCCGGGTAAAATAAAGGTTGGGCATTGGGTCCAGATAAAAAGGATAATGATCCGGCATCAGTTCATGAAGATGAATTTTCTTATCCTGATCAATATCCGATTTTACGACACCTGACATCACTTTCTTTACCAGCTCATCAGGCGGAAGAGATAAGAGATAGTCTTTTACTGTTTCGTAGGAACCATTTATATTCGATTGACTTTCCCATAAGACTTTTTCAATAAAAGAGATTCTAGTCTCGTCTTGCTGTATGGCTTCTGTCATCAATTTATCGAGATATAAGACCTCAATTCCCCGATTGCTTAGTATATTGGCGAAATAATCATGTTCTTTTTGAATGGCGGGCAAAAAGGGAATATCATCGAATAAAAGTCTTTTCAAATATTGAGGTGTGAGATTTTCAATTTCCTTACCCGGCCTATGCAGAAGGACCGTCTTTAATTCTCCTATTTCCGAAGTTACATTTAGCGGATGTTTCATATTAAATACCTCCAAAGGCTTAATGCCTGACCTATTGTTCTATGTTTGATTGGTTCCCTGTGTTTTCATAGAGTAAACAGATCATTTGTGTGCATGTTTATTCAACAGAGCTAAAATGTTCCGGGTAAATTTTTTTGAAATTAAAAGGGCAAACTACCTATCAGGCAGTATTAAAGAAACTGATAGAAAATCTGTCCTTCATAAGTGTACAAATTGAAAAAATGTGTTAAAGTATAAATTGAAAAACCTTTACATAGCTTTATTTGTTTAATGAAATAATGTCCGCTCTGAAAATACAGTTGTGTATGAGTTGACGACATTCAATAAAAATGTACTGGGGGATACTGAGATGACCAGCAAAATTTTAGATGCTTTTTTACAGGAAAACCTGGAGGATTTAAAGGATAGAGGACTTTACAACGTAATCGACCCTCTTGAAAGCCCAAATGGCCCTATAATCAAAATCAATGGAAGAGAACTAATCAATCTTTCATCCAATAACTATTTAGGTTTGGCAACTGATGAAAGACTTAAAAAATCCGCCTTCGAAGCAATTGAGAAATATGGGGTTGGAGCAGGTGCTGTCCGCACTATAAATGGAACGCTTGAACTTCACACAAAACTTGAAGAAAAGCTTGCTGAGTTCAAACATACAGAAGCAGCCATCGCATACCAGTCTGGTTTTAATTGTAACATGGCAGCTATTTCAGCTGTTATGGATAAAAATGATGCCATTCTGTCTGATGAATTAAACCATGCGTCCATTATTGATGGATGCCGTCTCTCGAAAGCTAAGATTATTCGCGTAAATCATTCTGATATGGAAGATTTACGGGCAAAAGCGAAGGAAGCAAAAGAATCTGGACAGTACAACAAAATCATGGTCATTACTGACGGCGTTTTCTCAATGGATGGGGACATCGCAAAGCTTCCTGAGATCGTGGAGATCGCCGAAGAATTCGATCTGATCACATATGTGGATGATGCACATGGTTCAGGAGTACTTGGAAAAGGAGCAGGGACTGTTAAACACTTCGGCCTTTCCGATAAAATCGATTTCCAGATCGGAACACTTTCTAAGGCAATAGGTGTTGTTGGTGGATATGTGGCCGGCAAAAAGGACTTGATTGATTGGCTGAAAGTCCGCAGCAGACCATTCCTTTTTTCAACATCATTAACACCTGCTGATGTAGCAGCAAGCACGAAAGCCATTGAGCTGCTGATGGAAAGCACAGAGCTGAATGAAAAATTATGGGAAAATGCCAATTACCTCAAGGATGGCCTGGAAAAATTAGGATTTGATATTGGCTACAGTGAAACACCAATTACTCCTTGTATTGTTGGAGATGAAGTAAAAACACAGGAATTCAGCAAAAAACTCAATGAAGAAGGCGTTTATGCGAAATCAATCGTCTTCCCGACTGTCCCGAGGGGAACGGGACGTGTAAGAAATATGCCTTCTGCAGCACATACGAAAGAAATGCTGGATCAGGCTATTGCCATTTATGAAAAAGTCGGCAAAGAAATGGGAATTATTTAAGTTTGATTATTTAAAGAAAAATCTATAAGGCAAAGAGGAAATGTTGGAGGAATAAGATGAAACGAATTATGATTACTGGAGCTTTAGGTCAAATCGGCTCTGAACTAACCTTGAAATTAAGAGAAATCTATGGAACAGATAATGTTATTGCAACAGACATCAGAAAAAATGAGTCTGAAGCTGCCCATTCAGGACCGTTTGAAATGGTTGATGTTACTGATGCAAAATCAATGCTGGATACAGCCAAAAAATATAATGTGGATACAGTTATCCATATGGCAGCCCTGTTATCAGCAACAGCTGAAGCCAACCCCGTGTTTGCATGGAATTTAAATATGGGAGGGCTTATGAATGCACTTGAAACGGCTAGAGAGTGCAGCGCACAATTCTTTACGCCAAGCTCCATTGGCGCATTTGGTCCGTCTACGCCAAAAGACAACACTCCGCAGGATACCATTCACCGCCCAACTACTATGTATGGCGTGAACAAGGTTGCTGGCGAATTACTGTCTGATTACTACTATTACAAGTTTGGTGTTGATACTAGAGGCTTGAGATTCCCAGGTTTAATCTCTTACGTTACTCCTCCCGGGGGCGGAACGACTGATTACGCTGTTGAGATCTACTATGAAGCGATTAAAAATGGCCGCTATACTTCTTATATCGACCAGGGCACATATATGGATATGATGTATATGCCGGATGCATTAAATGCCATCGTTGATTTAATGGAAGCCGATGCAGATAAACTCATTCACCGCAACTCCTTCAATGTAACTGCAATGAGTTTTGAACCTGAACAGATTGCGGCAGAGATCAGAAAGCATATTCCCGGGTTTGAAATTTCCTATGAGGTTGATCCTGTGCGCCAGGCGATTGCCGACAGCTGGCCGAATTCGATTGATGCAAGAGCAGCAAAAGAAGAGTGGGGATTCAAAGCAGACTTCGATTTAGCCAAGATGACTGCTGATATGCTTGATAAACTAAGAACAAAATTATGATAAAGCAAAAGGGACGCCGTATGGCTGTCCCTTTTATAGTTTTATTTTGAATTGCTCGCAGAGAAATTCCTTTTTTTCCTCTTCGGTTAGTTCATATTTTTCTTTTGTGCCTTCTTCAGACTTAGTGACAGTCAATCCTGAGAGTGTAACACGGCCGTTCTTTGTCGCGATAGTGGCCAGGTCGCCATGTGTAAAATGGGATTCAGGAGAAGTCTGATTGAACAAACATGCATCATAAAAGTCATCCAGCTGCTTTCGCTTATCAGAAAAACGGTAAAGAATTCTCCATTCACCATCCTCAAGTCTTTGAAGATCATATATTCCTTTACCCGACTCTCTTATCCTGTAAGATCCGCTTACATCTGTTTTTTCCTCACCTGTTAAAGGCAAAGGCTGCCTGACGGAATCACCAAATCCTACATCCACCAAATAAGGAATTTGATTTAAAAAAACCAGTATGGCTGCATGTGAATCTTCTCTGACCCATCCATCCGGCTTTTTGACGGTGCAGGAAATTAAGTGGGATTGAAATCCCAGTTCTGACAGCAGGTGTTGAAAAAGACCGTTTAATTCATAGCAAAAGCCTCCCCGGCTTCTCTCAAGAATTTTTTCAGAAAACGCATCTGTGTCCAGCTGAATGGGAATTTTTCTTGTTACATCCAAGTTCTCAAAAGGGATTTTGTGCATATGGCTGCTCTGGAGTTCTTTCAGATATTCAAGATCCAGATTACGTTCAGCCGATACTTCAATCCGTTTTAAGTATTTCTGTGCATCCATAAGATCACTCCATGAATTTTTTTCTTTTTTAGCGATTAAGAAGGAAAAACAAATCAATTTGCAGTAATGAAATAGTTATACTAAAATGTCATTATATTTACATTTTAGCAAATTACACACGGGGGTTTAAACATGGCATATGAAGTAACTGTTGAATTTTGCATGATGTGAAACTACGCACCAAAAGCCGCGAGTTTCGCGGAAGAACTTTTTACACATTTTCGCTCTGAGATTTCAAAAATGGAACTGGTTCCAAGTAAAGGCGGAGCTTTTGAAGTGACAGTAAATGGAGAAAAGCTTTATTCTAAGCTCGATACTGGCATTTTTCCTAAAACCAAAGAAATTATTGAAAAGATGCAGGGATAAACTGCCAAACCTTCTCCCTAGGGAGGAGGTTTTTTACTGATCCATATCAATTTTATCGCAGTCTAACGGGCAGTAAGACTCCCGCTTTTTTAAGACTCAGAGGAATCAAAGGAGGATAATCGGGGGTCAAACTGCCCGTAAAGGCCCGATTGGTTCAACTAACAATCAGCGGGTGATAGAACCCCACTGATTGAAGTTTCACTTTATGTAAACAAAGGGCAAAAAGGCTACCTCTATCTCAGTTTTTCAACTGATGCTGATATCTCTATCGCATCCTGGCCCAGCTTCATTTTTATTTATAAAAATCTCTAATATCTCATTGGAAAAATCTGCACTTACCTTGTTTTTAATAACTGAAAAAGGCAGCTTTACCTTCCGCATACATGGCTGGCCGCAGCGAATTGGGTCAGTTTCATCTATTTTAACCGCTTTAATGATCACAGTGTTTTCTTTTAAGGAAACGGTTACATCTTTTGAAACGCATCCTGTTAAAAGCGCCTCAACGATAATTTCCGCTTCCGTATCATATAAGTCGATGCGAAAAGTAATTTGATCCAAATACGATGAAAGCGGGTCCAGGTAATAATCCTCCATCCATTTTTCCAATTCATCCAAATTAAACGGATGGAAATCTTCCTTTTTGTTCAATTTCAAAACCCCCTTGTTTCAATCTATAGTATTCATTTCATGCAAAATAGTGAAAAATGATATAATAATCAGGCAAGTGCTGGAGGGATCTTTATGAAAAGTACAGTCAGAAATATTTTACCGGTTCATGAACTGCAAAAAGACCGGCGTTTTACTTATTTAATGAAACAGTATGGACTTGACTTTATACATACAACGAATATTTTAAAAGAGGTTATTTCTGAAATCAGGAATAACATTCTTGGCGGGAATTGGACGGGTGAGGAGCCAGGTACGGAAAAGTTTACGGAAGCTATATTTAAAAAAGCCGAAGAGGCAATCACTGTTCGGTATGGATATACACTAAAAAGGGTTATCAATGCCACTGGCACTATTCTTCACACTAATCTTGGCAGGGCACGTTTAAGCAAATCAGCAGCCGAACATATGCTTGAAATTGCCATGAACTATTCCAATTTGGAATATAACTTGGGTGAAGGAGCAAGGGGATCCAGGCATAGTCACCTGGAAAGCCTGGTCAAAGAGCTGACAGGAGCAGAAGCAGCGATGGCAGTTAACAATAATGCTGCTGCCGTTTATATCATCCTAAAAGCTCTTGCTGAAGAAAAAGAAGTAATAGTTTCCCGCGGTCAGCTTGTTGAAATCGGAGGCTCCTTCAGGGTATCAAGCATAATGGAAGAGAGCGGTGCGAAGCTTGTTGAAGTAGGAACAACGAATAAAACCCACTTAGAAGATTATAAACAAGTGGTCAATGAAGATACAGCCATGATTATGAAGGTACATACGAGTAATTTTAAAATAATTGGTTTCACCAAAGAAGTTAGAACTGACGAACTTGCCCAGTTATCCAAAGAAAAAAACATCATATTCTATGAAGATTTGGGCAGCGGTGCACTGTTTGATTTTAAAAGCAAAGGAATCGGAAATGAGCCAGCCGTAAGCGATGTGATAAAAATGGGGGCAGATATCGTTTCTTTTAGCGGGGACAAGCTTTTAGGCGGTCCGCAGGCAGGGATTATTGCCGGGAGAAAGGACTTAATCGAGAAACTAAAAAAACACCAGCTTGCCCGGGTTCTTCGAGTTGATAAAATGACAATTGCAGCGCTCGAAGGCACGCTTATTGATTACTTAAAAGGGGAGGCGGGGCTTAATAATATTCCGGTAGTCCATGATGTATTGACGACCAGTGGTGAACTCGAAACGAGAACAGCACAATTTCTTCACAGACTAAAAGCAGCAGCGAAGGATTATGAATGCTCTATGAGAGAAAGCACAGGGCAAGTTGGGGGAGGCACAATGCCCGATGTTGAACTGCCATCCTGGATTGCCGTTTTAAAGCACCGGCGTTATTCAGCGGAACATATTGGCCGCCAGTTAAGGATTGATTGTACTCCTTCCATAATAGTGAGGATACATAAAGAAGAAATATTGATTGATCTGCGGGCGGTAACTGCAAATGAAGAGGACATCATAATAAAAGCATTAACTGCTATTTAATTCTAGCAGCTGCCTGATTTAAAGGCAGCTGCTTTTGATTAAACACTACATATCATGGTGGGAATTATGTTTTTGTCTGGTATGGTTACGGTTTTTCACTTTCTTTGAGCCGCTTAATGGTTCAGGCTGTCCATCGTTATTATGCCCTTTGGGTGCATTTTTTCGCATGTCTTTGCCGTTGTTTTTATTCATTTGATGCCCTCCTCATAATATAGAATGCTGACTTCCGCTCCAGGCAGCGGCCATACTGTGCTGCCGTCTTAAAGCTCTGGGTAAATAAGATAGAAGGTGGAACTCACCATCATCTCATGTGTTAGTGTGGCTCTTTTTCATGGGAAATTGCCTTGCAAATTGTGGCTGAAATTCAAGATTTCCACCTGAGTGATTTCGCGGAATATTTTATGGTTCTATTGCGCAATTTAATGGTACAAATTTTATTAGGAGTGAAAAAAGCATGCCATATCATAAAGATAAACAGCAGGCATTTCAGGCAGCACAGCAGGGAATGGAAGATGCACAGGAGCTTTATGCTGAAATTGTAAAAGATTCTGCCAGTTACGGCCATCAGCTTAAACATCTTAAGCAGGAGGTAAATGAAGCGTACGCTCAAATTGAGAATGCACTTGAGGTTGCATCCGATCATCAGCGGGCACAATTGGAGAGATTCCAGCAGGACTTGCGATCCATGGTTGATGATGTCAACCAATATTAGAATGTTATAAATATAAATACCTATAAACCCGGCTGCGACCAGCCGGGTAATTTACTGTAACAATATTGTGGATTTTCATAACTCTCTGGCGCAAGCAGCCTGCCTCCCCGAGTCGAAGGTGGGCAAGGCGCTTCCGTTTTTCTTATTTACTGATGCTTTTTTCTCTTTTTATTATTTTGCTTTTGCGCTTCTGTCAGGGGTTCATTGGCAAATTCCTCATTGTATCCGGTGCCCATGCCCTGCCCTGTTGCAGCATTCATACCCTCTATAATATGATTAGACTTTCTTTTAGCCATAGCGAATCACCTCCGTACTTGTATTTTTCCATGGATGATGTCAATTTATGTTGTTTTTTAGACATGAGATTCCTCTTTTTCGTTTTATCAGTATAATAACCAAGCAAGAACAGGTTTTATCTTCTAATTGAAAAACGCTATCAATTACGGCATTTAAAAGGCTAAATGAAGTAAATAAGAAATTATGATAAGAAAAACTTATCAAAAACAATAACTTTCTTGTTATTTACTTATATAACAGGTTGTATTAATATAGGAATTGTGAGAAAAGTAAGGATGGATGAAAATTCAAACTTTTCGACAATTACCTAACACTTGGTATATGATGTTTATTGAAAGAGGGGGTAATACATTTGGCAAAGAATGATGTGTTCAATTCCCGCAAATCCTTTGATCTGGACGGGAAGCGCTATCATTACTATCATTTAGGCGCTCTGGAAGAAGCTGGAGTAGGTAATGTTACCAAATTGCCTTATTCTATTAAGGTATTATTGGAATCAGTACTTCGTCAATATGACGGCCGTGTAATTACAAAAGAGCATGTTGAAAACCTGGCAAAATGGGGAACTTCTGAAGTAAAAGAAGTAGATGTTCCTTTCAAACCATCACGTGTAATTCTGCAGGACTTCACTGGAGTTCCGGCAGTGGTTGACCTGGCTTCATTGCGTAAGGCAATGGCTGACATGGGCGGGGACCCTGACAAAATCAATCCTGAGAAACCGGTTGATCTAGTTATTGACCACTCTGTACAGGTAGATAAGTATGGTACACCTGATTCTCTTGAAGCCAACATGGAGCTTGAATTCGAGCGCAATGCTGAGCGTTACCAGTTCTTGAGCTGGGCACAAAAAGCATTTGACAACTATCGTGCAGTTCCGCCTGCAACTGGTATTGTTCACCAGGTAAACCTTGAGTTCCTTGCGAATGTTGTTCATGCTCTTGAAACAACGGAAGGCGATTTCGAAACTTTCCCTGATACTCTTGTAGGTACTGATTCCCATACAACTATGATCAACGGTATCGGCGTTCTTGGATGGGGTGTAGGAGGTATTGAAGCTGAAGCAGGCATGCTGGGACAGCCTTCATATTTCCCTGTGCCTGAAGTTGTAGGGGTTAAGCTTACTGGCGAGCTTCCTAACGGAACAACTGCTACTGACCTTGCATTAAAGGTAACTCAAGTACTGCGCAGCCAGGGAGTGGTTGGCAAGTTTGTAGAATTCTTCGGCCCTGGGGTAACACAGCTTCCATTGGCTGACCGTGCTACAATTGCTAACATGGCACCAGAATACGGAGCTACTTGCGGATTCTTCCCAGTTGATGCGGAAGCCCTGGATTACATGCGCCTGACTGGACGTCCAGAAGAGCAAATCAAAATTGTAGAAAAATACTGCAAAGAAAATGGAATGTTCTTTGATCCATCTCTAGAGCCAGTATATACGAATGTAGTTGAAATCAATCTTTCCGAAATCGAAGCGAACCTTTCAGGTCCTAAACGTCCACAGGACTTAATTCCGCTTTCTGCTATGAAAAAGGAATTCAATGACGCTATTACAGCTCCTCAAGGCAACCAGGGCTTCGGCTTGGATAAGAAAGAAATCGACAAAGAAATCACTGTTGAATTTGCAAATGGCGATTCAACCAAGATGAAAACGGGTGCTGTTGCTATTGCGGCAATTACTAGCTGTACAAATACTTCAAACCCTTATGTTTTAGTTGGAGCAGGTTTAGTGGCGAAAAAAGCAGTTGAACTTGGAATGGAAGTTCCTAAGTTCGTAAAAACTTCTTTGGCTCCGGGATCTAAGGTTGTTACTGGATACCTGCGTGATTCAGGACTTCTTCCATACATGGAACAGCTTGGATTCAATCTTGTAGGTTATGGCTGTACAACATGTATTGGTAACTCCGGCCCATTAAGAGAAGAAATCGAAAAGGCTGTAGCTGAAAGCGATCTTCTTGTAACATCTGTTCTTTCCGGTAACCGTAACTTTGAAGGGCGTATCCATCCGCTTGTGAAAGCTAACTACCTGGCTTCTCCGCCATTAGTAGTCGCTTATGCACTGGCTGGTACGGTCGATATCGATCTTCAAAACGAGCCAATCGGAAAAGACAAGAATGGCAACGATGTCTTCTTTAGCGACATTTGGCCATCTACTGCTGAAGTTAATAAAGTGGTTAAGCAGACTGTTACACCTGAATTGTTCCGTAAAGAATATGAGCATGTATTTGATGATAATGCCCGCTGGAACCAAATCCAAACAAGCAATGAGCCGTTATATTCATTTGATGATAATTCAACATATATCCAGAATCCTCCGTTCTTTGAAGGCTTAACTCCTAATGCTGATGAAGTTAAACCTTTATCAGGATTGCGTGTTGTCGGCAAGTTCGGTGATTCTGTCACAACTGACCATATTTCTCCGGCAGGTGCGATCGGCAAAGATACACCAGCTGGAAAATACCTTCGCGAGAATGGCGTTGAACCACGCGACTTTAACTCTTATGGATCCCGCCGCGGTAACCATGAAGTGATGATGCGCGGTACATTTGCAAACATCCGTATCCGCAACCAGATCGCACCAGGCACAGAAGGCGGCTTCACAACTTACTGGCCAACTGGCGAAGTAACTTCCATCTATGATGCTTGCATGAAATACAAGGAAGATGGAACTGGATTAGTAGTTCTTGCCGGCAAAGACTATGGAATGGGATCTTCCCGTGACTGGGCTGCAAAAGGTACGAACTTGCTTGGTATTAAAACAGTTATTGCTGAAAGCTATGAGCGTATCCACCGCTCAAACCTTGTTCTAATGGGTGTTCTTCCTCTTCAGTTCAAGGCAGGCGAAAGTGCAGAAACTCTTGGCTTGTCAGGAAAAGAAACGATCGATGTTCAAATCGATGAAAATGTTAGACCGCGTGACTTTGTTAAGGTTACAGCTACAGATGAAAACGGGAATCAGACTACTTTTGAAGTTCTTGTACGTTTCGACTCTGAAGTTGAAATTGATTACTACCGTCACGGCGGAATCCTGCAAATGGTTCTTCGTGATAAATTGGCAAATTAATTTAAACTGCCGCTATGTGCTCGTTCACATAGCGGTTTTTTATTTACAAAATATACGGGCTTAGGTATCTTAAATGTATATTAACTTTGGAGGGGCTGAAATTGGGTGCTTTTTTGATTGGACCTTTATTAGTGAAGTATGAATGGCTTTTAGTCCTGCTCTCAGGTATAGTAGCTTATTTTACTATAGCAAATGCATTAAGAGACCACGGGGAATTTAAAAAAATCTTTCTGAATGTCATGATTAATTCAATGCTCATTGGCTTTTTTACTTTTAAGTTTAGTTCCATTCTCTTTCAAACAGAAAATATTCTAACCAGCCCTATAGGAATTTTATATTTCTCAGGTGGAAGGAAAGGAGCCATTTTAGGGACTATATTGGCATTTATCTATATAGTAATGGAAATTAAGAAATACAACTATCCGCTCAAAAAATGGATGTATGGAATTGTTTACGGATCTGTCACATTTATGCTGTCTTATTGGCTGTTCAGAACCTTATTAATTTTGCTTTTCTAGGTTAAAATACAATCAAGGAAGCAAATGGTTTTAATAGCCGGGAGGGAAAATAGCATGTTCAAAAGAATGTTTGCGGCTGCTGTGTTATTAATAATTACTACTGCAATAATTGTGGTGCAGGCAGTTGAAAAAGATGAAGTCGTGAGTCATCCTGTAAATCAAACTGGTTTAGGAATTGGCTTGAAAGCCCCAGATTTTGAATTGAAAAACCTTCAGGGCGAAACAGTAAAGCTCTCAGATTATAAAGGAAAGAAAGTCATGCTCAACTTTTGGGCAACTTGGTGTCCTCCTTGTAAAGCTGAAATGCCTGATATTCAAAAATTCTATAATCAAAAGGGAAATCAAGTGGCTATCTTAGCAGTGAACATCGATCCTCAATCTGATGTTGCCGGCTTTGCAGAAGAAATGCGCGTGAATTTTCCAATACTGCTCGATGAGGGTGAAAAAGCCTCTAATGCCTATCAAATAATAACGATTCCTACCACTTTTTTTATTGATGAAGAAGGAATTATACGGAATAAATACTTAAGTGTGATGTCCCTGGAGATTATGAATCAGTATATAGATGAAATGTAAAAAAACATCTGCAGAGAGCAGATGTTTTTTTTTAGGGGTTTAGGCCGCTGAAAAAAAAGGAAATTAAATTGGGAGAATAATTTTTCTGAATATTTTACAATTAACAGCGAACCTTATGTACTTTTTTCACGTATTCTGAGTATGTGCGGATTAAATTTTCAAAAAGTTGTAATAATTTAAAGAGTTTCTGGAGATAATGACTGTTACAATGGTATTAAAGGAAGGTGAAAGATTTATGAGAAAGCCTAGAAAACGCTCCTTTGCTGAATTAGTGTCAGAAAATAAACGCCAGCTGCTTAAAGATCAAGATGCAATGGAAAAAATCGAAGAACGCCTCGAGCTTAAACGTCTTAATAAGGCCGAATAGAATTACTTGCCAATCATGAAACCCTCTGCATTTGACCATACTTAAAATGAGGAGGGATATCAATGAGTAATCAAAAAAGACACCCTAATCATTTTGCTCCGAACCATATTGGTACACAATCACGCGGATTTGGCGGCAATAAAGGCAAAAAAATGCAGGACAAATCCGGACAGCATGCTCAAGTAATTCAAACTAAAGGCGAATAATTGTAAGTAACCTGCCATTCTTTTGGCAGGTTTTTGTTTTAAAAGGTCAGGCATACCTTCAGGCAAGCTGCCCACACATTTCCGCCAATATTTTTCTTGTTCTTTCACAAACTAAATTTGTACCATCACCTAATAAAGGGAGGAACAAACCATGGCACATAACAGACCAAATCCAGATGACCGCAGCGATAACGTCGAAAAGCTTCAATCCATGATCGTTCATACTATCGAGAATATGGACGAAGCTGAAGAATCAATGAAGTATGCAAATGCTGAGGATCTAGCAAGGATTGAAGCAAAAAATGAACGCCGCAGGGAAAGCCTGGCTTCATTCCGTTCAGAAATAAAGGACGAATATCAGGCACAGCAGAACGGCAATAACGGGAACAATAATTATTAACATCCTATAAAGACCTGATCCAATGTGATTAGGTCTTTTTCTGTTGGAAGATCATGATTAGAAGCGCATACTTATAGATAATTATAGAAATATGGTAAGATAAGTTGTGGAAACTAAGAAGAAGAAGTGATAATCGATGACACAGCAGAAAAGACAGGCAAAACCTGCAGAGGGTCAGGCTTATCATTGGAAAAATGAGCTTGATCAATACGGATACATACAAAATGAAGCAGAATTGCTTAATGTTATTAAAAACATCAATGAAAAGGCAGATCCCGTGCTGCTTTCGGAATTACTGACCATTGCCGCTATTTCCCGGTTAAGCAGGTATACTGATGATACTCTTGCCAGTGCATGGCTGCAGAAAGCTGTTGAACTGG
The DNA here is from genome assembly GCF_051353635.1 of Cytobacillus sp. BC1816. Classification (NCBI taxonomy): domain Bacteria; kingdom Bacillati; phylum Bacillota; class Bacilli; order Caryophanales; family Bacillaceae; genus Cytobacillus; species Cytobacillus sp. BC1816. The sequence continues at coordinate 2,319,310 of NZ_CP195611.1, forward strand.
ACAGCGGCAATAGTATGGCGGCTGCCCAATTAGGAAAATCGGAGTGGAAAAATAAAAGCAATCTTCTTGAAACCCTGACCTTCCCGCCGATTCGGGAGACCGATAACAGGGCAGCAAAAAAAAAGACAGCTGAGCAATTTATAGAAATTTGCAGAAGCTTTATCAATAAATCAGATGATGAGTTAGAAGATCTGCAGAAAAAGCAGCATGCCTATGAGGATGTTGAATATAGGAAGCTGACTGAAATACTTGAAAAAGCTATTGAAGAAACAGCTTTTCTTTTAAAAGCATCTGAAGAATATGAGCAATCTATATCTGGTGTTTTTCATACTTCAACCTACTACACCGATATGAAAAAGCACTTGAATGCCATTAATAGATTGAAAAATGAATGGAAAGAGATATTTGATGCGGAGGAAGATGAGTCTGTTTTACCAAAAGATCCCCTGGATGAACTTAATGAAATGGTTGGCCTTCACTCGGTCAAAAGCAGAGTTCATGATTTTTACCGTTTTTTAAAATATCAAAACGAACGTAAGTCACTTGGTTTTCAAACGAAAGATGAACTCAGCCTCAATATGATTCTAACTGGCAATCCAGGTACAGGCAAAACAACTATCGCCCGGCTTTTGGCAAAGATTTATCATAGCCTGGGTGTATTGCCGCGGGAAGAAGTAATCGAAGCAGATCGGTCACAGCTGGTTGGCGGATTTGTCGGGCAAACAGAGGAAAATGTCAGGGCGGCTGTTGAAAAGGCAATCGGTGGAGTCCTGTTCATTGATGAGGCGTACAGCTTAAAGCGCGAGGGACAGACCGGCAGCGATTATGGACAAACAGCCATTGATACTCTTGTATCGCTAATGACCGGGACTGAATATGGTGGAAAGTTTGCGGTTATCATGGCCGGTTATCCAGAAGAGATGAGACAATTTCTGGACAGCAATCCTGGCCTTCGGAGCCGTTTCCCAGAGTCGAATTTTATTGCACTGCCTGATTATTCTAATAAGGAGCTTCTCCAGATTGCTGAAAAGCTGTCCGCGGATAATGATTATGTCCTGACAAAAGGAGCAATGCAGGAACTGGGCAAACGAATTGAAAAAGAGCGGGTTGATGATACGTTCGGAAATGCCAGGACTGTCAGAAACATTGTCCTTGATGCCATTTTTAGAAAAGGATCCCAAGCTGAAAAGAACGAAAACATCATGTCATATACACTCCTGGAGAAAGAAGATTTTGAAAGTGAAGAAGAAGAAAAGCTGATGAATCCACAAGAGCAGCTTGCCCAGTTAATCGGACTTGAAACAGTCAAAACAGAAGTTCATAACTTAGTGTCATTTGTAAAGATGCAGCAGCTGCGCCGTGAAAGAGGGCTGCCTGTAGTCCCTATCCAGCTGCATTCAGTATTTACCGGTAATCCGGGGACAGGGAAAACCACTGTAGCCAAGATTTATGCAGAATTGCTGAAGGAATGCGGTTTTCTTAAACGAGGACATTTGATGGTTGCGAGCCGTGCTGATTTTGTAGCTGGCTATGTAGGCCAAACCGCCATCAAAACAAAGAAAAAGATAAGAGAGGCGTTAGGCGGCGTCCTATTCATCGATGAGGCCTATTCACTACTTTCACAGACATCAGGAGATTTCGGAAAAGAAGTCATCGATACATTAGTGGATGAAATGACAAGACATAACGAAAATCTTGTCGTTGTTTTAGCGGGTTACCCAAATGAGATGGAGAAGCTAATGTCAAGCAATCCCGGGTTAAAGTCCCGATTTAAAAAGTTCTTTCATTTTAAGGATTATTCAACGGCAGAGCTTTTGGAAATTATCATTTCGTATGCTGGACAATATGAATATAAGCTTACGGAAGAAGCGGGGGACTACCTTAACCGCACCTTATCAAAGGTGGAAGTAAATGGGAATGGACGCTTTGCCGCCAACCTTGCGGATGAGGCAATTCAGGCACAGGCAATGAGAATTATATCAGCAAGTGAAGAGGATATTGAGCAGGTTAGCATTTTGGAAAAAGAAGATTTCGAAATCGCTTTAAATAAGATAAGCAAAGGGGAATAGGGATGCTCATTTCAACAAAAGAAATAGAAGTAAGATATGCAGAAACAGATCAAATGGGAGTCGTGTATCACGCCAATTATCTGGTATGGATGGAGCTTGGCCGGACACAGATCATAAAAGATCTGGGGTTCAGTTATGCTGAAATGGAGAAGGATGGCATCATTTCGCCTGTTCTGGATATCCTGGCTTCCTACAAAAAACCATTGCGCTATGGTCAAACCGCGACAATAAAAACCTGGATTGAAGAGTATGACGGGTTCCGCGTCAGCTATGGATATAAGATTTACAATGATGAAGGAGATCTTGCGGTAACAGGCTTGTCCAAGCATGTTTGTGTCAAAAAGGATAATTTCCGGCCGATTTCAATTAAAAAGAAATATCCTGATTGGCATGAAGCATACGAAGAAGCTAAAAAGCAGCCTGAGAGTGCTGTCAAATAATTTTGCTTACTGCTTAAAGGATGGAGAAAATATATGGCATTCGGTCTTCGCAGAAAAGATCTTCAAGAATGGAAGATGAAAATAGATCGTGGAGAAATTGCTTTTTTAACCCATTATTGGATAGATGATCGCTTCCCGGGCTGTAAAACAGTCACAAAGGTCGGGTGTTCGGATCTGAAGAAATTGATAGAATGGGGAGAAGCACATGGCCTGAAGCCTGAGTGGATTGACTATCGTAATGATGGGTACTCGCACTATGATTTGATTGGTGCCAGGCAGAAAGAAATCCTTCAAAAGGAGAAGCTCTGGGAGCAGCTGGAACGGCTGCTATAAGAAAAGCGGAAGGCGCCCGGAGCTGGACAGTTATCTAACTTCAGAATTTATTCTTATCTTTTGAAAAAAAAGAAGCAGGCCGGATCTGCTTCTTTTACCCATTGTTATATTTGAATTCAGGTTCCTGTGCTTTCTCATTAAATGTCACGAATAAATCATGATTATCAAAGTACCATATGTCCTTTTCTTCAATAAAGTAAGTAATTCCGTTTTTTTCAATCTGGACTCCTGCATTATGTGGGTGTTCATTAGAGACTCCTAATGAGAATCCTTGCTGGACAGTACTGCAGCCGCCATATCTTGCAAAAAAGCGGACGAAGTCACCCTTATTCAAGAGCATTTCTTCCTGATACCATTGGGCAGCCTGATCTTCAATATGTATGTTCATATGAAATTCCTCCTCCTGGGTGATAGTCATATTATAGGCCAGTTTTACTTTATGCGCGAATAAAATGTTTTCGTAAAATGAATTGATGGGGTGATAAGGTGAATTCATTTCGTTTTTTTAATATCTTAGGTGCCGTTCTGTTTACAGGCATAGCCCTCCAGGTGTTCATTCAAGCCGATGGTGCTAAAAAATTAACTGAATCAGGGCTTTTTTTAACTGTATCAGCTTTTTTGTATTTTGCCCTTACATTTATCTTTCATAAAAGCAAAAATCTTTTCGTCCCCCTGGTGGCCGTTTTGGTTTTGCTTTCTGTTGGCATGATTTTTCTTCAGGAGCTGGTATTTGGAGGAGGACATTAATAATTTGGCAAAGTATGATGTTTATCCATCTATGCATATTAAATCCAACACATAAAAAAGGACTTGCTGCTGTCAGCAGTCCTTCTTTTAACCTGAAAAAGGGATGAATCCGCTTAGAATCATAAAAAGATTCATGGCAATATGCCATATGACAGCTGGAAAAATGCTTCGGGATTTAACTGTAATGGCAGCATAAAAAACTCCTCCAAATGCAAACAGCAGACATGAGATAAAAGAGTAGCCCAGCATTATATGCGAAAAACCAAACGCCAGCCCAGAAAAAAGTACAGCTGCCTTTTCTCCGGAAAGCTCCAACATTCTAGATAAAATGATTCCCCTCCACAGAAGCTCTTCCATCATTCCATTAATGATGGAGAAGCCAATCAGGAATATGAGAAAGTCCCTGGTTAAGGAGTTTTCCGCTGAAAAAATTGAATAGGCAAATGAAGCAAAATTAATCATGATAGCAATCAGAAGAAAGTATTTTATTTTTAATGAATGAAAGCCGCTCCATATGAATGGAAAAAATATATGGGAATTCCAATCCGGCTTCCGCCAAAAAGGGATGGCAGTTTTATTATATTTTTTTGAGATATAAACAAGAAGAATGATAGGGATCAACAGTAGAATCCGATTGAAAATCATTAATATGGAGTGTTGAAACGGCAGTGCATCAAGCAATTTATCGCCATAAAGAAATAGTAGACTCCCTGTTAAATACCCTGCAATGATCCAGGAAAAAACACGCTCCCGCTTTGAAATGAATAGTAAAAAAATGATAAGCCCAAAAGAAAGCATGAAAGCGAAAGCAAAAAGTTTGTATTGAAATAGCAATATTGCTGCTATGAAAATACATAATTGCAAATAAGGAAAAGACTTAGTAACATAAGCGGTTTTCATGATTAAACCTCCTCTATCTACAAAATATTTTACCATTTTTACACAAAAAAAAGCGCCAAAAAGCGCTTTATTGAACATGATCGAGCATATGTGTCATAATTTCGTTGTATTTGGACTCTGCATTGGGAAGGCCATAGCCGCCAGCATCCTTCAACGGTACTACCCGATATTTTTTTTGCTGTATAGTACTTACGTATGTCGGGATGAACCCCGGATTGGAAAGTTCAATATCGACCCCGTTTTGATCAATATATTTCGTAATCTCCACAGTTGCAATACCGCCTATGTCTTTGTAATCATTAATCTGGCCGGATAAAAAATTGCCTAGAGAGTATACAACAAGAGATTTCCGTCCGTCTTTCCTGTCAATCCATTCCATTGGCTGCAGTACATGTGGATGGTGTCCGAAAATAATGTCTACACCATCATTTGCGAGGACCTCTGCCAGTTCCTTTTGTTCCTTTGTGGGCTGAAGCTCGTATTCATTTCCCCAATGCATGCTCATAACAACTACGTCAGCTGCATCTTTTGCCCGGTTAATTTCCTCTTTCATTGCTGCTCTATCAATGAGGTTTACGAGATAATCTTTTCCTGCCGGAACGGGAATTCCGTTTGTACCATATGTGTAAGAAAGATAAGCAACTTTAATTCCGTTTTTGTTTATTACTTTCAAGGTTTGCTGTTCACTGGGTGTTCTGTTCGTTCCCACATGTGGCAGCCCTATCTGATCCAAATAATCCAAGGATGTTTTCAATCCTTTTTCTCCCTTATCGAGTGAATGGTTATTGGCAGTTGAAACAATGTCAACACCAGCCTCAATGAGGGCGTCTCCAACCTCCTGAGGACTATTGAACATGGGGTAACTGGAAATTCCTATTTCCGGACCTCCCAATATAGTCTCTTGGTTGGCAAGCAGGATGTCGGGCGTTTTTAATAGCGTTTTTGCATGTTCAAACATTGGCTTGAAATCATAGCCTGTTTTTGTTTTTGCAACATTATATACCCGGTCATGAATAAGTATGTCGCCAATTGCTCCCAATGTAGCCTTCTCTGTAAGCATTTTATTAACCGCTGTGGTTTCTCTGTTTACCATATGCAATTGAGCAGGTTTTGCTTCAGCTGCCTCCGCTTTATTCTCGGTGTGCAATTGATAGATGAATAAGGCCGAACTAATAAATAACATTGTACAGATGGCTGTGGATAGAAAGAAGGCTTTACTGAATTTCATAAAAATTAACCCCTTAATATAGAGTATCAAGATATATTAATAGTCTAATTTTAATATGAAATTTTGCAATTTTCATCATTTTTTTGCTATTTTTTATTTTAAATGTCATAATTCGATTTGCGTTGATATTTGTTTACAAATATATTTAATAACTATTATTGATAATCATCGGGAGTTCAATTTCAAAGACAGTGCCCTGTGACATTTTCGAATGGACATTAATCTTGCCATCATGCCCTTCAATTATTTTTTGGCATATGGATAGACCTATGCCGGTTCCTTTTTCTTTTGTTGTATAAAATGGTACAAACAATTCGCTTATTGTTCTTTCTGTCATTCCCGATCCATTATCATGGATGGTGATGTATACTTTTTGGTTAAGGGCTTTTGCTTTAAGTTCTATTTTTCCTTCTGAAGCAGGAATACTTTCACAGGCTTCCATTGCATTTCTAATAATATTGATCAGGACCTGCTTTATCTGCTTCACATCACCATAGAAAATGGGATTATTAGGGCAGAGGCATACAGAAAGGCTAATATTTCTTATGTGCGCCTCGCTTTCGAAAAATATTTCCATTTCCTTAATTAATCGGTTGACTTCTATTTCATTTCTTATGTTTTGAGGAGGTTTTGATGCATTTAAGAATTCATATATGATATCATTTGCCCGATTAAGTTCTTCAATTGCAATCTCAGCGTACTGTTCTTTTCCAATTTCCAACAAATAAGGCTTCAAAAGCTGTAAAAATCCTTTTACAGTTGTTAGCGGATTCCGGATCTCATGTGCAATACCTGCCAGCTGTCCAGCATCAGCTGAATAATCAGATATCAAAACAGATTCTTTAATCTCTTTCACGGTATTTAAGTGTTTCTTTTTTTCTTTTAATTGGTGATTAACGCGGTGCAGCTTCTTTTGCATGTGCTCTGCCATCTTTCTTAGTTTTTCCTCTTCTGAAGAGAGGGGAAAACAAAAAAGATGATAGTGAGCAGCTTCATCTTTTTCCAGATAAATTCTATATGAAAGTATGCTATTACCTATTATAAGTTTAAAAATGCCAGACTCGTTTTTCTTTAATAGATTGTTGAATCTGCTGATATCTTCTGATGCCAGTAATTCAGTAAACACACCTTCAGCACTTATTAATGATGAAGTGAGTATTCGTAAGTTATGATCAATGAAAAAGTATGGGAAGGAAACGTTTTCCAGCAGCGCCTGAGTTTTATCCATTTAATTATTCATCCTAACTTTAACGTTTTTGGCTGAAATTTCAGCCTAAACTAATGTATGGCGAAAGATATCAATTTATGTTTCTTTATGTATAAAAATTGACCTTATAAACCTTTATGGTCTTAGTCTCTAGGCCTTTGTAATTAGTATAATCTTACTTTAATACTTTATTCAAATAAACTAGACTGAAATATCAGAAAATAATTCAAACATAGAAAATAAGATAAAAAAAATACAGCAGATCTAGTCTGCTGCATGGTTTTGCTGGCTGGTTTTCAGCCAAGCCATTTTATTTTGGGCTCGGTTTTATCCCTGATTCGTTTAATATTTTCCCTATGTCTGTAAGTAACAAAGATGCCAAGTATAGATACTACTATAATTAGTGGAATGTCCCATATAATTAGTGCGTAAATGATGGATGCCAGTGCTGCCAGAATAGAGGACAAGGACACGTATTTTGTTATGTAAAGGCTTAGAAAGAAAACACCCAATATGATAAGAAACATTAAGGGTACATAGGCTAACAGCACTCCCCCTGATGTAGCGACTGCTTTTCCACCGCGAAAGCCGGCAAACAGCGGATACATGTGCCCAATAACTGCAAAGACGCCTGCAGCAAGATGATGCATGTCCGATCCAAAGAAAAAGGGCAGCGATGCAGCAAGGGTGCCTTTTAAGATATCAGCTATGGTCACAATCATGCCGGCCTTAACTCCAAGGGTCCGGAAAGTATTGGTACCGCCTAAATTTCCGCTGCCGTGCTCACGGATATCCACTCCATAAAAAAGTTTTCCTACAATTAAACCAGAAGGAATGGAGCCAAGTAAGTAAGCTAAAATAATGATAATTCCATAAATCATAAAAACTCTCCTTCATACTTTCTATGTTAGTATATTGTACCATGTGAGCAAACCTGCATACCATGTGCAAATAAAAAGTTGTCCAATTTATTTCAGCGAGGCTTTTCAAACTCTCCGGCTTGTGTTTGATATGATTAACAGCGGGTATTAGTAGATTGTCACAGTAATCAAATCCATTTAAAGGAGAGATTCAAGCATGGAACAGAATATGAATAACGTAAATGGACAAGCAGGCAATGTAGAGGAAAAGCTAAGTAATATGGAAAGCGAAAAGAAAGATGAAATTCTTTCAAGCTTTGACGGGTTTAAAGAATATTTAAGCGGAAAGGTCTCCCTGGGCCAGAAAATGGGCATGGATGAGGAACAGCTCGCGAACACAGCTCAAAAGGTAGGCGATTATCTGGCTTCCAAAGAAGATCCAAGAAACCGGGAAGAAAAGCTTCTGCAGGAACTGTGGAAGGTAGGAACTGAAGAAGAAAAGCATAAACTATCTCATATGCTGGTAAAGCTTGTAGGTTAAAATATATATCTTTAAAGGCGAAGGCACAGGCCTTCGTCTTTTAATTGTGTGAAGGCGAATAGATGAGTTTACTATAGTCAAAAATGGTCTATATATAGTTATCGCAGTCTAAAGGGTAGGGGGAGTCCTGGTGAAAAAGGTTCTGGGAAAGTTAAATAGAAAAACGGTATGGATACCTATTTTGAGCCTTGTGCTGGTATTGGCAGCAACCATCATCTATCAGTCCAATAAACCATTGCCAAAAGGCCTTTCTTTTGAAGGGGAAGTTTACACTGTAGAAGATATTAAGTTTTTATACGATTTAAATTTTGAAAAAGATAACGGCAGAAGAGAAAGCGATCAGCAGATCTTTAAGCGGATATTAGAAGCCATTGGTGAGGCGGAGGATTTTATAGTGATGGATATGTTCTTATTCAATGGTTTTAATGATGGGGATAAAGATTATCCGGATATTAGCGGTAGAATAACTGATAAGCTCATTGAACAAAAACAAAGCCACCCCAGTATGGATATTACAGTGATTACAGATCGGATTAACAGCACATATGGATCACATAATGTACCCGAATTCAAGAAGCTGAAGGAGAATGGAATAAATGTAGTTTATACTTCATTAGTTCCTTTGAGAGATTCTAATCCAATTTATTCGGCATTTTGGCGTGTATTTATACAGTGGCTTGGACAGGGAGGTAAAGGCTGGCTTCCCAATCCGCTCGCAGAAAATGCTCCTGATGTGACATTTCGGTCATATCTCGATCTCATGAATATTAAAGCAAATCACCGGAAGGTTTTTGTAACTGAGAAAACAGGGATTGTATCATCCGGAAATCCCCACAATGCCAGCGGATATCATTCAAATATCGCGTTTGAAGTAAAAGGGCCAATCCTGGCTGATCTCGTAAAAACCGAGCAGGCGGTGGTCGATTATTCAGCAACAGGCAAATTGACAGATTTTAATCCTAAAGACAGCAAAAAAACCGGGACTGTTAAGGCCCAGGTGCTGACTGAAGGGAAAATCTATAAACACATTATTAAAGAAATCAATAAAGTCGACAGAGATGAAACCATCTGGCTTGGCATGTTCTATCTTGCTGACCGGAAAGTGGTTGATTCTCTAAAGAATGCAGCTGATCGGGGAGTTAAAGTAAAAATGATCCTGGATCCAAATCAGAACGCTTTCGGCTCTGAGAAAATTGGGCTTCCCAATATACCTGTCGCTGCTGAATTAGAGAAATTAGGCCATGAAAACATAAAAATCAGATGGTACAATACGGGCTTTGAGCAATACCATTCGAAAATCATGTATGTAACCGGCAAAGAAAATAGTACAATTATAGCTGGTTCAGCAAATTTTACAAAAAGAAATCTGGATGATTTAAACCTGGAGACAAATTTAAAAATCAGCGCTTCTGACCAATCCCAGGTTATGAAGGATGTCGACAGCTATTTTAATATGCTTTGGAATAATAACGGTGCAATTTATACGAAGAACTATCCTTCCAATGAAAAAATGCCGTTGGTAAAATATTTTACTTACAGACTGCAGAATCTTACTCACTTTACAACATACTGATAAAAACTTGAAACCTTTCCTATATTCATTCCGTTTATATAGGAGGGGTGGAAATAAGTTGAAGACATTCTAAATTTTCTTCCCAATTTCTGTTTATTCCGATACGATGGATGTAAGGGAGGAAAAGGAATGTATAAAATTGAAACAAGTCCACAAAAGCCTTTCGCTAAAAAACTTATTTTTGCGGGGCTTTTGTTTGCTTTTACACTGATAACTTCAACCGTACTCATGATTTTATATCCTTTTGCTTCAAAGGAAAAGGTATCTTACTTTAAAGGAAATCATCCGATATTGTTTATGGGCAAACAAGCCGGTAATGCTTATATAGAAGGTGAATCGATCTACCTGCCATTATCGTTTTTGCAGGAATTTGTCGATGAAGGCATAATTTTTGATGAAGACTCACAATCCATCATAATCGCCACAAAAAATAAAGTAGTGCAGATGCCGTCTGAATCTTTGAGCTATTATGTGAATGATAAGCCTAGGAAACTGGATTTTACAGCTGCTAAACAGATAGGAAATGACAAATATTTGGCAATCGAGCCCCTTTTGGCTTTCTATCCAATTACTTATTCAATTCTCTCTGATACAGGGGCAATATGGGTTCACAAAAATGGGGAGTCAATGGTTTCCGGCAAGGTGAAGGAAAATGATATTCATGAAGAATTGCTTCGGCTGCGGACGGAAGACAGTCTGGAATCTCCGTACACGGCTTCAGTATCTCCAAAGGAAAATGTTTTAATAGAACAAGAAAAAGGAGACTACTATTTTATTAGAAAAGAAGACGGTACAGCTGGTTATTTGAAGAAAAAATACATAAAAAAGGGTGAGAGCAAACAGATGGCTATTTCCCTTGAAGAATCTGTGTATACAGTGCCAGAACTTGAAGGCCCTATACAGCTGACCTGGGAAGCTGTTTATACAAAAAACCCTAATACTGCAAAAATCCCGAAGATGCCGGGCATCAATGTCATTTCCCCAACATGGTTTGAGCTTGCGGACGGAAAAGGTTCCATCAAAAACCTGGGTTCGAAAGATTATTCAATGTGGGCACGAAAACAGGGATACCAAATATGGGGCTTGTTTTCAAATGCATTTGACCCTGATTTAACACATGAAGCATTTGGTTCTTTTGAAACAAGGCAGAATATGATTCGGCAGCTTCTGCATTTCAGTCAAATGTATGAATTGAATGGGGTGAATCTAGACATTGAAAATGTTAACTCGGAGGATGGGCCATTAATTACACAGTTTGTGAGGGAAGCAACTCCGTACTTTCATGAAGCAGGTTTAGTCGTGTCTCTGGATATCACATTCATTTCATCGAGCGGTAATTGGTCGGCTTTTTATGAAAGGGATAAACTTGCCGGAATAGCAGATTATTTAGTTGTCATGGCTTATGATGAGCATTGGGGAAGCTCACAGGTTGCAGGAAGCGTAGCGAGCCTGCCGTGGGTTGAAGAAAACCTGAAACATCTGCTGGAGATTGTCCCTAATGAAAAATTAATATTGGGAGTGCCGCTATATACGAGACTATGGGAACAAAAATCAAACGGGGATGTTTCTTCTAAAGCACTTTCTATGAGTAAAGTAAAAGAGTGGCTCAGTCAAAACAACGTTACCCCAGTATATGATTCGGAAAGCGGGCAAAATTATGCTGAGCATTTTTCAGAAAAAGATAAAATCACATATAAAGTGTGGCTTGAAGATGAAATATCATTAACCAAACGGGCTGAATTGGCAAAGAAATATAATTTGGCCGGTGTGGCAAGCTGGAGCAGGTACTTTGCAGATGAAACAGCTTGGGCAGCATTAACATTAAATAATAAGGAAGTCACTAAGAAATGAAATAAGGCCGGAGAAACCCCGGCCCTTCCGCTTTTCTATACTTCTGCTTTAATGTGGCTAAAGGAGCTGACGGAAAATAATCCTTTATCAGTTAACTTGAGCTCAGGTATTACTGGAAGCGCTAAAAATGAAAGCGTCAAAAACGGGTTGAATTCCATGCTGCATCCGACTGTTCTAAGAGCATGATTCAACTCAGACAAACGTCCGAAAATAAATGAAGAATCCCGGCCACTCATGAGCCCGGCAATAGGCAGGGGCAGTTCAGCAAGGATTTTTCCATCCTGGACAACAGCCAGGCCGCCTTTCATTGCTGCCGTATGCTTAATGGCCGCCAGTAAATCTTCATCAGAGGTGCCAGCTGCCACAATATTATGGGAATCATGGGCGACCGTTGAGGCAATCCCTCCCCTTGTAATTCCTAGTCCCTTAATTATGCCAAGCCCGATGCTTCCGGTAAGATGATGCCGCTCCACCACAGCCAATTTTAAATAATCTTTATCAGAATTAGACTGGAAATAGCCATTAAGCGAATCGGCCTTTTCCACCAGATGTCTGGTCACAATGCTGTTCGGTATAATGCCAATAATATTGGCATTCCCAGTTCCAATATTTATGCTTAAATCCTCACCGTTTAGGCTGCCGATTTTGACACTGTCCAAAATGGCAGGTGGAGGTTCGGCGCTGTCCGTAACTGGATCATTAATGACCCCATTTTCTGCAGCAAGTATTCCGCTCTTCATTACTTTCTCAATCTTTACATCCCTAAGATCACTAAGAAAAATCAGGTCGGCTTCATAACCTGGGGCAATAGCCCCTTTATTTTTCAGGCCGAAGCATTCTGATGCATTCAGCGTGGCGATTTGAACGGCAAGGATAGGATCCATCCCTTCCTTAATGGCCATTCTGACATTATGGTCAATGCTGCCTTCATTGATTAGGTCATCCAGATGCTTATCATCCGTCACGAATAAACAGCGCCGTGCGTTTTTTTCGCTGACAGATTTGAGAAGTGCTAATAAGTCCCTGGCCGCCGATCCTTCCCTCAGCATAACATACATCCCTTTGCGCATTCGGTCCAGCGCTTCTTCAGGGTTTATGCATTCATGGTCTGTTCTAATGCCGGCAGACATGTATATATTAATTTCATCTGCATTAAGCCCTGCTGCATGCCCATCGATGCATTTTCCTTTGCTATGAGCGTCTTCCAGTTTTTTTAGCATTTCTGGTTCATTGTTCATAACAGCAGGGTAATCCATTACTTCACCAAGACCGAGCACTCTCGGGTGACCGTAATATTTTTCAAGATCCTTGTAACTGAGGGAAGCGCCGGCATTTTCAAATGGAGTTGCAGGCACACAGGATGGAAGCATGAAAAATACATCGAGCGGGATCTTTTCTGAAGATTCCAGCATGAAATCAATGCCTTTTGTTCCGCTGACATTGGCTATTTCGTGAGGGTCTGCAATAACAGTCGTTACTCCATGCGGGAGGACAACATTGCTGAATTCAGGGGGGGTAACCATCGCTGACTCAATATGGACATGCCCATCAATGAACCCGGGGGCTATATAGCTGCCCCCAGCATCAATAATTTCCTTCCCTTCATAGCTTCCTAAGCCAGCTATGAATCCATCGGCAATTGCTATGTCTTCCTCGATGATTTCACGTGTAAATACATTTATTACCTTCCCGTTTTTTATAACCAGATCGGCAGGAGTCCTTTTGGCTGCCACGTCAATTCTTTTTCGTAAATTTTCTATGGTTAGCTTCATGTAAACTCCTCGCTTTTTTTGAAAATGACAAACATCCGATTAGTGTCCGCCCATAATGAAATTAATGATAAAGGCTGCACTGACAAAATACATGATCCAGTGAATCTGATGATGCTTGCCTGTAAGAAGCTTAAGCAGTGTGTAAGAGATAAAGCCGAATGCCAGCCCCTGGGCGATGCTGAAAGTTAAAGGCATCAGAACAATTGTTAAAAAAACAGGTATGACATCAGTGAAGTCATCGAAGCTTATATGTTTTATTTCACTAAGCATTAAGGCACCAACAAGGATAAGAATAGGTGCTGTGGCTACAGACGGTATGAAATAAATGAGCGGAGCAAAAATGAGTGACAGAAAAAATAGAACAGCTACAGTTAAAGCAGTTAAGCCAGTGCGTCCGCCTTCCGAGATCCCGGTTGCGTTTTCCACATAAGCGTTTAAGGCGGTGCTTCCAAATGCTGCACTTGCCATCGTGCCAACTGCATCTGCCTGAAGTGCACGATCCAGATTTTCAATTTTTCCATTATCATCAGTGAGGCCAGCTTTTTTTGATAATCCGATGAGGGTAGCTAAGTTGTCAAATAATTCTACAATAGTAAAGGAGAAAATGACTGAGATGATGCCATATTTTACTGCGCCCATAATATCCATAGCTAAAAACGTATCAGACATGCTTGGAAGACTGAGGGATACAATATCAGTTACAGCCTTTGGATAGGCAATAAAGCCAACAATCATGGCCAGCGCACTTGTACCCAAAATACTAATCAGCAAGGCGCCTTTTATTTTTTTCGCCATGAGGAGGGCGGCAATAATTAATCCAAAAAGTGCAAGAAGCGGACCTTGGCTTGTTATGCTTCCTAAGCCGACAAATGTGGATTCATTTGCAACCACAAGCTCTGCATTTTTTAAGCCAATAAAAGCAATAAATAAACCAATCCCAACACCTATAGCTGACTTTAAAACATCCGGAACACCATCAACGATCTTTTGGCGGACTCCTGTAACTGTCAAAATTAAAAATACAATTCCCGATATAAATACAGCTCCAAGGGCTGTTTGCCAGGAAAGACCCTGACCAAGGACCACTGTATAGGCAAAAAAGGCATTCAGCCCCATGCCAGGGGCAACCGCTACAGGGAAATTTGCCCACAGCGCCATTAGAAGAGTACAGAAGACACTTGCGTAAATGGTTGCAGCCAGTGCGGCTTCTTTTGGTATTCCTGCGTCAGCTAAGATAATCGGGTTGACAAAGATTATATAACTCATTGTCATAAACGAAGTAACGCCCGCAAGAAGTTCTGTTTTTACGTTGGTGTTTCGTGCGGATAGCTTAAAGAGCCGTTCTAAGAGGTTCGCATCAGAGGCAGGCGGGAGGCCCGACCCAAGATCCTTTTCGATTATCGACATGAAAAGTCACTCCTTCTTCATGGTAAATGTCCATTCTGCAATACAAACTGACTTGACCATGGAATAGGCGGGAGTTATACATTATTTTGGCTAAATAGGTTCAATAAAGACATCCATAATTCCGCCGCAGATTCCTCCATCTTCAAAAAATAGCCCTTTCGTTAAATCAACACGCTTTTGACTTGGAGTATTGGATTGGATGACTTCTAAGGCCTTCTCAATCACTTCTGCTTCACCGCAGCCCCCGCCGATAGTACCTTCAATTCTTCCGCAGGGAAACACAATCATCCGGCTTCCAGTTTTTCTCGGAGTGGACCCTTTAGTGCGAATAATTGTGGCGATCGCTGCTTTCTCACCTCCTTTCCTGACTTCCATGGCTCGCTTTATGAGCTGCATTTGGTCCATTTGCCGGCCCCCTCATGGAAACCCATCTTTGCATACTTTTTAATCTGTGTATTTAAAGAGTTTCCAGATTTTTGATTTTTTACTTTCAGAATTTCTGCCATGATACTGACTGCTATCTCTGCAGGTGTTTCTGCTCCGATATCGAGTCCCACAGGGGTATATAGATTGTCAAAGCTTTCATCCGGAAAATCCTGCTGAAGTTCTTTAAAAACACCTGAAATGCGCCTTCTGCTGCCTATCATGCCTATATATCCTGCATGGCTGTTCCTTTTTAAAAGTTCATTCAAACTGAGTACGTCATATTTATGTCCTCTTGTAAGAAGGAGAATATAGGTTTTTTCCGAAATATCCACATTTCTGAAATAATGCAGGTAGGATTGGCAAACCACTTCACTGGCAAATGGAAAACGTTCCCTGTTTGCGAACTCTTCCCGATCGTCTATTACTGTGACGAAAAATCCCAGCATACGCCCCATTTCTGCCACTGGTTCACACACATGGCCCGCCCCGGCCACTATCAAATGGAGCGGAGCCGGGAAGTATTCTGCAAAACATTCAATTTTGCTGTCCTTCCACACAAATTTCACTGCGCCGGACCGTCTTTTGGCGACTAGTTTACTGCATTGTGCTATTAATAGATCCTTCACATCCTGTGGCAGCAGTGAGTCATCAGTACAGAAGCCTCCATCTGGCCATAATAACGCTTTGGCTCCGAGGATCTTGTTATCAGGATAGTCTGTAATGGTAAGAAGAAAAGTGTCTTTTCTGTTGTTGATGGACTTTTCTAATTGGGCAAATAAATTGCGGCTCATCAATTGCATCACCTTGCAGATTGGACTTTTTGTTTTTTGAGATCTTTTAATGCATTAAAAACTCTTTCAGGAGTAGCAGGCAGGTGGAAGATTCTAGCCCCTGTTGCATCACATATGGCTGACATGATAGCAGCAATAATCGGAATCATTACAACCTCTCCAATTCCCTTTGCCCCAAAAGGCCCTGATTGTTCGGGCTCTTCAACAGGGAAGGTCTCAATCAATGGTGTCTCGCGAATAGTAGGGATGATATAATCAGTGAAATTCCGTGTCTTATGATAACCATTTTCTATCAGTACATCTTCAAAAAGAGTATAGCCGATCCCCATTACTGCTCCGCCTTCAGCCTGGCCCTCCAGCCCCTGGGGATTCATGACTTTTCCTGCATCAGGGATGGAAACAACCCGCAAAACATCCGTTTCACCAGTTAAAGTATCTACTTCAACCATCACTACATGGGTTAAATATCCGTATAAATGATGGGGAGCACCGCCTGAGCCTTTGATTTCTTCCTTTTCTTTTGGAAGGTAGAAGTGTCCTTCTACTCTGGCAGACTGATGATGATCATAAAGGTACTTATGGATAGACTTATAGGGTATGATTTGTCCATCGGCTGCAATATAGTTTGGTCTTATGTCAATCCTTGATGCTTGTAAATTCAGCATTTCTGCAGCTGTTTGAATAAGAAGCTCAGTCATCTTGGGTGCTGCTGCGGCAACAGCTCTTCCGCCGGTATAGGTGGACCGGGAGGCAGTTACAGTACCGCCATCAAGTGTCCTCTGTGTATCTCCTTGAACGATCATGATATTGCTGATATCACAGTTCAGCATCTCAGCCGCAATTTGGGCATACACAGTGCTATTGCCTCCGCCGATTTCCTCGCATCCGACACCTACAAGGAATTTTCCGTCGGGCAGAAGTTCGATAGAGGCGGCTCCATAATCAGGCAGGCCAATGCCCATTCCAATGCCATGAAAGGAAGTTGCGAGAGACACTCCCCGTTTTTTCCATGGCTCACTCACTTCGGATTTATACTTTTCACGGTTCTTCCATAGATCGCAATTTTCTGCGGTTTCAAGCGTTTTATAGGTGCCCACACTGGATTTGACAATGTGGCCGACACTTGAAACTTCGCCCTGATGATAGACATTTTTTTTGCGCAGTTCAATTGGATTCATTCCCAGTTTTTCTGCAATCATATCCATATGGGTTTCAATTCCCATACATACCTGGTTCACTCCAAAGCCTCTGAAGGCACCGGCAATGCCATTATTGGTATAAACACAGAAGCCTTCGAGATCCACATTTGGAATTTTATAAGGGCCGCATGAATGTTCGATAGCCAGAGCGATGACTGCCCCTCCGAGTGAAGCATAGGCACCGGTATCTCCAATAGCAGTTACCTGGTTAGCGAGCAATGTGCCGTCTTTTTTGGCAGCTGTTTTCATTTTCACTTTAAAAGGATGCCTTTTTATGCCGGCAATGACAGACTCTTCACGACTTAAATGAATTTTTACAGGCCGCCCGTTTGTATGCATGGCAAGGAGGGCCAGATAAATTTGAACCGTAATCTCATCTTTCCCGCCGAATGCTCCGCCAATAGGACTTGAAATGACTCTGATTCTTTCAGGGTTATAAGCCAGGGACCTTGCAATCTGCATTCGATCGCGGTAGGCGTATTGGCCAGGGCAGCGAATTGTGAGGAATCCTTCTTCATCCATAACTCCCCAGCCGCCTTCTGTTTCGATAAATGCATGCATTTGGCGGGGGGAGAAGTAGGTATTCTCAACAATGATGTCAGCTTCTTCGAAGGCTTCTTCAATATTTCCGTTTTTTATTTTTACATGGCTATGCAAATTGCCATCGGGATGGAGCTTTGGAGCAGAATCGGTTAAGGCATATTCAGCATCTGCAACAACTTCCAAAGGCTCATAATCCACTTTGATTAAGGTCAGTGCCTGTTCGGCAATTTCCAGTGTTTCTGCTGCAGCCAGTGCTACAGCATCCCCCGTGCACCGAACGACATCTGAGCACAGAACAGGCTGATCGGGAACTACAATCCCGAATCCATTAAAGCCGGGAATATCTTTATGGGTAAGTACACAAATAACACCTGGGAGGTTTTTAGCTGCTTCAATGTCAATGGATTTTATTTTGGCATGCGGATATTCAGATCGCAGGACCTTGCCCCAAACCATATTGTCAAAATGGTAATCTGTCATATATTTTAATTCCCCGGTTACCTTTTCCGGGCCATCAATTCTTTGTACTCTTTTTCCAACCCATTTGGTGTTCACTGGTTTTCCCACCTCCTGATTAGACGGTATAATCCTCTTTCCAGTAAAGCGCTTGCCATATCTCTTCTATATGTAGCAGTTGCTCTTCCATCTGAAATGGGCATGACCTCTTTCCAGGCTATTTTGGCGATATTCTGGATTAATTCCTCGTTAAGCTGCCCCAGGGTAAGCATTGATTCGCACTTGCGTGCACGGATAATAGTCGGCGCCACAGAACCGAAGGCGATTTTTCCTTCCGCGCATTTGCGGTCATTGTCCATTGTGAGTGAAATGGCTACATTTACAATGGAAATGGATTGTGCTTTTCGGGGGCCGAGCTTTTGGAAAATGCCTAAACCATTTGGTTTTTGCGGTTTTATTAAGATTTTTGTAATCATTTCATTTTCTTTTAAAACGGTCCTGCCGGGACCAGTGAAAAACTCTTCGATTGGAAGGGTTCGTTTATTCGTCAGGGAGGTGAGTTCGAGTATTGCACCGAGAACATACAAAGCCGGAAGGGTATCGCCTGCAGGGGAAGCAGTACCAATATTTCCCCCGATTGTTCCCATATTCTGCATTTGGGTGGCCCCGACTTCACGGGCTGCTTCCACGAGAACATCCGCTTTTCTCTGCAGTAGCTGTGATTGAATCATATCGGTATGTGTGGTCAAGGGGCCAATATGGATAAAATCTTCCCTTTCTTCGATATACCGCAGCTCTTTTAAGTTTTTAATATTAATCCATATCTCTGGCCGCCATTTGCCCTCCTTCATCCGGACTGCTGCATCTGTACCGCCAGCTATTAATTTATGTTTCCTGCCTGCCTTTGATAGCTGGTTCAGACATTCGGATAGAGAGGAAGGGGTAATCATGTCAATTTGTGATACGAGCATTGATTTACCTCCCAGGTCATTTTTTTAGGGCATTTGTATAATCTGCCTGATTATTCAGGTTGAGATGAATCTGATCATTTTCCACGGGCACCTCAAGAAGAAATTTTTCATGCTCTTGAATTACATATCTCAAGCCCATTCTTTCTTCCTTGATAGATAAAAGATCATTCCTCAATTGGGCGGAAAAGAGGATAGGGTGACCTCTTTTGCCTTGATGGCTAGGAACTGCAATCAGGCAGCCGCTTTTCACAAGAGTTTCTGCAAGCCTGTTAATGGTGAGAGATTGAAGCGGCTGGTCAACAGTTGTAATAAGAATCGTTTCTGCTGACTTGCCTGCGGTTTTAACTCCGGAAATGATTGACGAGCATTTTCCTTTATGGAATTGTTCATTCATTATGATTTTGATCGGGTATTTATTTGCGATTGGAATAAATTCTTCGGCTTTGTAACCCAAAACGACAACAATGTCAGAAAATACAGATTCCCTGAGGTTTTGCAGCTGATGCTCGAATAATGTCGTTCCTTGCCACGGCAGCAGTCCTTTTAAAGTGCCCATTCTGCTGGATCGGCCTGCAGCAAGAACAATAGCTGTATGTGTCATGGACTATCTGGCTGTTTCCGGTTCGGATATTTTTTTTGAAGCAGCGGTCTGAACTGCCTTGATAATTTTTGTATAGCCTGTACAGCGGCATAGATTGCCGCCTAAAGCTGTTTTAATTTCCTCTGCAGATGGGATCGTGTCAACTTCATCTAAAAATGCTTTAGCTGATACGATGATTCCCGGGGTACAGTAACCGCACTGTGTTGCCCCTTCAGCAATAAATGATTCCTGAATTACATCCAGATTTGGCGATAGGCCGACTCCTTCACAAGTTGTGATCACCTGGTTTTGCGCCTGACCAGCGAGGACTAGACAGGAGCATACAACCTCTTTATTGATTAGTACAGAGCATGATCCGCACTCTCCCTTTCCGCAGCATTCCTTGCTGGCAGTCAATCCTAAATCTTCCCTCAAGACATCCAGGAGCGTTTTAGCAGGCGGGCAAACGACCGTACGTTCCTTTCCGTTAACAATAAACTGAATACTTTTCAAATCTTCGCCTCCTCATAGAACTTTGAAACTTAAAAATGACAATGAGAAATAGTGTGAGTATTAAGGGATTATAGCCTGGCGAGCAAGCTGAGGTATTTAAATTATGATATTATGCATATTCTTCTAAATAGACTAATAAGCACAAAAAAATTCCTGCACAAAAGGTTCCTGGCTGCTGTCCACAGGAAAATGCCTTTCGTAGATAGGAATTCCGGTTCCTAGTAGAAACCCTCAAACCGATTATTGAGGTTATACGAAAAATTCTATTTGATTTTTCAGTGTGCTGGAGGAAGGTATTATCAAGACAATTATAGAAATAGAGGGGGAGTTGATTTGTAGTGTAATAGTTAAGTTAATATTTTGTCAAGTAAGAATTTTCTGATAAATTGTATTGACTTATAAAACTGCCTTGTTTAATATAGTGAATAACAGGAGGACTACATGACTGTAATAACCTCAAAATTTCATCAATCATTAAAAAAAGATCTCGCTTTTCTTTATAATCGTGTCAATCAGGAGATCTACGGTACAGGCGTCAAGAAACAGCGTCTTGAAACTTTTGATGATAGAGTCATCATATTTGCACAGCATAAGCGTGTACAGGCACTGCATATGCTAAGCCAGAACTTTCATCACCTGACAATATCGGTTGATTCAGCATTGATTGTTGAATTTAAATCGCTTTTAAAGGGTCTGATTGAAGATTCTCTCCATTTGAAAGTCAAAACGATTTTAAAAGATTACGATCCTGATACCGAAGAAGCATGCACAGTTATTTATTTTGAAGAATAGCAGTTTTATAATATGTTTGGGGAAGCTGTGCATGCCGCAGTTTTTCTTAAACCTGAATATCGGAGCGGTTCCTTTGCCTTTTGTTTAACGGAAGCTGAATGAAACCGCAGTAATAGAACATCTATGTGTACTTTGATGTTATCTATTGCTGCGGTTTTTTTTATACTCTTTTTTCTTTTGGGAGGTGATGCCTGTTTTTATCCGCTGGAGTCAGGCTGAGGCATAACAAAGAATTATACCTGGAGGGGAAGTCTTTGGAAAAGCTAAATCCTTGGAAAGTAGGGACTTTGGGATTTCAGCATGTGCTGGCCATGTATGCAGGTGCTGTTATTGTTCCACTGATTGTTGGACCGGCAATAGGGCTCACGGCCCAGCAGCTTGCTTATTTAATTTCAATTGATTTATTTACTTGCGGGATTGCTACATTGCTTCAAGTAATAGGGGGGAGGCATTTTGGCATAAGGCTCCCGGTGATTCTTGGATGTACTTTTACAGCAGTCGGACCCATGATTGCCATCGGGAATTTGCAGGGCATTACAGCCATCTACGGGGCCATTATAGCTTCGGGAATCATCGTCATGATCTTATCTCAATTTATGAGTAAAATAATGAGATTTTTCCCGCCGGTCGTAACCGGTTCAGTGGTAGCTATTATTGGGGTTTCCTTGATCCCTGTTGCAATGAATAATGCTGCAGGAGGGCTTGGTTCCCCAGAATATGGGAGTGCCCAGAATTTATTCCTGGCTGCATTTACACTGGTTCTGATTATTTTAATGAACAGGTTCTTTAAAGGCTATATGAGAGCTATATCTGTGCTGCTTTCATTGGCGGCCGGAACGATCACTGCTTACTTTATGGGGCTCGTCAGCTTTGCTGAAGTCAGCCAGGCTTCCTGGTTTCATGTCGTTCAGCCATTCTATTTCGGATTTCCGACATTCAATGCCTCGGCCATACTTACAATGACTTTAGTAGCCATTGTGAGCATGATTGAATCTACTGGGGTATTTCTGGCTCTCGGAGATGTCTGCGAGAGAAAGCTGGACTCCAAAGACATAAAAAAAGGGCTGCGTGCAGAGGGGCTGGCTGTTGTAATAGGAGGAATCTTTAATGCATTTCCTTATACATCCTTTTCACAGAATGTGGGACTTGTAGCGCTAACTAAAGTAAAAACGAGAAATGTAGTTATCGCAGCTGGCGTTATATTAATGGTTTTGGGGCTTTTGCCTAAAGTGGCAGCTCTGACCACGATTATCCCTATGGCTGTTCTTGGCGGAGCAATGATTCCAATGTTTGGAATGGTTATTTCATCCGGAATCAGAATGCTTTCTGTTGTTGATTTCAGCCAAAATGAAAACTTGCTTATCGTTGCCTGTTCCATAGGAATCGGACTTGGTTCGGCAGTTGTCCCGCAAATTTTTGAAAGTCTTCCAACTAGCGCACGCTTGCTGGTTGAAAATGGAATCGTGCTGGGAAGCATCACAGCAATTTTATTAAATTTGGTATTTAATTATAAAGATTTAAATATAAGTGAAAGTGAAAGAATCGAACAGCTGAAAGGAGATCATTCAGCTGAAGCGATTTAAATGCAATTGCTGAAATCATCTGCCTCTTCTTCGGTAGGCAGAAATCCAAATAATAGATAGGAGCAGGAGAAATGGATTTAATTTTGAAAAATGCAAACATTCCCCAGGGAGATCGTCAGGTTTTAACAAATATTCTAGTAAACAAGGGAAAAATTGTTGGCTACACGAATGACATTTCTTTTCTAAATGCAGCCAGGGTGATTGATATTAAAGGAAAATTAGTCGTTCCAGGCTGTATTGATCCGCATACTCATTTTATGGATCCAGGCTTCACTCATAGAGAAACTTTTGCAACTGGCAGCCGTTCTGCAGCAGCCGGAGGCTTAACAACCATTATAGATATGCCATGCTGCAGCAAGCCATCCGTTCGAGATGGGGAGAGTTTCAATAAAAAAATCGGACCAATCAGGGATCAGGCTTATATTGATTACTGTTTCTGGGGCGGCATGACTGGAGAGGATGCACGTGAAGGCTGGATTGATAATATTTATCCGCAGATTGACCAGGGGGTTGTTGCCTTTAAAGTTTACATGACTCCTTCTGTACCTACCTTCCCTAAAGTATCGGACGCAGAGATGCTGGAAATCTTCAGTAATGTTGCAAAAACCGGTCTCCCAATTGGTGTTCATGCTGAAAACTATGATATCTGCACATTTTATTCCAAGAAACTTGAAAAAGAAGGGCGCCTTGACGGACCAGCATGGGCTGAAGCGCGTTCAAGCCTCGCTGAGAAGGTGGCCATTGAACTGATTCTCAGCTTTGCAGAAGCTACAGACGCACGTGTACATGTGGTACATATGAGCACAAAAGAAGGCGTCGAGCTGGTTAAAGCAGCAAAGAAGCGTGGTGTTAAGGTTACAGCAGAAACCTGTCCTCACTATCTTGTTCTCAATGCAAAGGACTCCATGTCAGAGCGAGGCTCCTATGCAAAGATTGCTCCTCCTTTACGAGGAAAGGAGGACAACGAATCACACTGGCAGGCTCTGGCTGACGGAACAATCGATTTTGTCGGTACGGACCATGCTCCATATGAAATTGCAACAGAAAAGGATTATCCAGGGGCAACGATCTGGAACACCTTCCCTGGCATACCTGGTGTAGAAACAATGGTGCCGATCCTTGTCAGTGAAGGTTTAAATAAAGGCCGTTTATCCTTATCAAGATTTGTCGAGGTAACGAGCCGCAATGCCGCCATTCATTATGGCATTTATCCTAAAAAGGGATCAATGGAAATTGGCAGTGATGCTGATTTCACTGTTATCGATCTTGAGAAAGAATACGTAATAGACGAGCAGAAAACAGAATCAATGGCTAAATATAACCCTCTGCATGGCATGAAGCTTAAAGGAAAGCCAGTCCAAACGATCATTCGCGGAAACGTGATTTACGATGAAGACAAAGGCATCGTAGGAGAAGCAGGATATGGTGAGTATGTTCCGCGCCAAAGCATCCAGAGGCTTGAGAGAACATTGAAGTATGAAAAATACGAAGCGGTAAAAGCAAAAACAAAAGACCCAGTAGCACAGCAATAAATACTTAATAGAGGGAGGCTGACCGGATTGGAACTTAGGGGAAAAAAGCACTGTGTGGTCATTATTGATATGTTAAACGACTTTATCGGCGAAAAAGCAGCATTAAGGTGTGAAAATGGCGAAAAAATAGTTCCTAAAATTCAAGAGCTTATTCAATTCGCTCATGAGCACAAAATCCAGGTTGTACATGTTCAGGAAGCTCACAGAAAAAATGACAGGGATTTTCGCGTGAGGCCTGTCCATGCAGTTAAGGGAACCTGGGGTTCGGAATTCATTCCAGAGCTTCAGCCTGATGAGACCAAAGGGGATTATGTGGTCCAGAAGAGGCGGCATAGTGCATTCAGCTACACCGATTTTGATCTCTTCTTGAGAGAAGAAGAAATTGATACCGTCGTACTGACTGGAGTCTGGACCAATGTATGTGTTCGCAGCACTGCTTCTGATGCTTTGTATCATGGCTACAATGTCATTTGCATTTCAGATGCCACCGCTTCTCAGGATGACGATATGCATGTATCAGGTTTAAGAGACATGGATATCTTCGGAGATATATTATCAACAGAAAGTTACAAAAAGCTGGCTAAAAAGAAATTCTCCCAAGACGAATCGGTTGTCTAACTCCTCTGCGGAAAGGAAAAAGCGTATTTTAGTGGGCATTACCGGAGCAAGCGGATCATTGTATGCTTATACATTGATCCGCGCTCTTCATCAATTAGAGATCGAAACGCATTTAATTGCTACGGAAATGGGAGAAAAAGTAATGCAATTTGAATGCGGGGTCAAGATGGACGAGCTGAAGGGGTATGCCACTATCCACAGCAACCGGAATCTTTTCGCTGCGGTTGCCAGCGGATCCTTTAAGACAGACGGAATGGTTATCGTGCCATGTTCAATGAATACATTGGGAGCTATTGCGAATGGGGTCGGCGATACGCTATTAAGCAGGGCTGCCAGTGTTGTCTTGAAGGAGAATCGAAAGTTCATTATTGTTCCTCGGGAAGCACCTTTTAATTTGATTCATCTGCGCAATATGACACTTCTTGCTGAGAGTGGAGCATGTATAATGCCTGCATCACCAGGCTTTTATCATAAGCCTACGGAAATATGGGAGCTGGCCAACTTTATGGTGGCAAGGATCTTGGACATGATGGATATTGACCATGAGCTGCTGGAGAGATGGGGGGAAAAGGCATGAACCCTGTAACAATGAGGGCATTGCTGGATAGATGGGAGAGCAGGGGACTTCTTCATCGGGTGAAAAAAGAGGTGGATCCTATGCACGAGCTGGGGGCAGTGATAAATGCCAAACATGGAAGAGAGCCTTTTTTATTTGAAAAAATTAAAGGCTATCAATCTTCCATGGCAGCCGGTTTGGGAGGTGACAGAGAGCTGATGGCTGACAGCATGGGAATCCAATCTGCCGAACTTATTCCTAGAATCATCAACTCAATTGTTAACCCCATTCCAACCACGTTAAGGCAAACTGGCCCTGTTCAGGAGAATCTGGTGACCGGGGAATTCGATCTTGCAGACTTGTTTCCTATTCCAACCTATCATGCGGAAGACTCAGGTGCTTATTATGTTTCAGGAATATTGGTAGTTAAAGATTTATCTGGGAGGAAAAGATATACCTCCATACGCAGAATGCAATATCTTGGCGAGAATCGAACGAATATTCTCATAACCTCCCCTGAGCTGATGGAGCAATATGCCCATTATGAAAGCATGGGCGAACCGATGGAAGTGGCTGTTATGTTTGGCGTGGTACCGGCTGTTGTATTAAGTTCTCAGATTAGTACACATTTGTATCATACCGACAAATTGGATGTAGCAGGTGCACTGCTTGGCCAGTCCCTTGATGTTGTTCAATGCAAAACGGTCGATCTGGAAGTACTGGCTGAGGCGGAAATCGTTTTGGAAGGCAGAATGCTTCCATATGAAAGAGAACTGGAAGGGCCGTTTGGCGAACTGGCAGGTTATTATGGCACCAGGACGCCTCAGCCGGTTGTAGAGTTTTCAGCGGTTACTTACCGTGATCAAGCTATCTCACAGACTATTTTTCCATCAAGCTATGAAGAAAGGCTGCCAATGGCGCTTGTAAGGGAAGCCACACTTTTAAGCACCGTCCGGCAAGTGGTTCCAAATATAAAAGCTGTACATATCCCGATGGGCGGGGTGGCTCGTTATCATGCAGTCATTCAAATTGAGAAGAAGCATGATGGTGACGGCAAACAGGCAGCACTCGCAGCTTTTGCAAGCGATAAGGATTTAAAGCATGTGGTTGTTGTGAATGATGATGTCGATATTTTTGATTCGGACGATGTTGAATGGGCCATAGCTACAAGAGTGCAGGCAGGTGATGACATATTTATCGTACAAGGTGCAAAGGGATCGCCGCTTGAGTCTTCCCATCATTTAAAAGGAGTCAGTGATAAGATGGGCATCGATGCAACCTATCCGCTTGGAAAAGAAGAGTTATTTAAAAGGACTTCAATCCCCATTGAAGTGAATCTGGAAGACTATCTTTAAGCTTCTGCAGTAAAGGAGGTCAAAAATGAAGGCAATCGGCTTGATTGAAACAAGAGGGTTGACAGCGGCTATTGAAGCGCTGGACTCAATGGCAAAAGCAGCAAATGTCAGTTTAGTTGATTTAAAGAGGGTCGGATCCGGCCTTGTCACCGTCATTATCGAGGGTGATGTCGCAGCAGTGGCCGCAGCTGTTGAGGTTGGGAAGACTGCTCACACAATGACTGGAGGAGAACTGGTTTCGGCTAATGTTATTCCACGCCCTCATTCAGAACTTCGCAAAATTCTTTAATGGAGGTGCATAATGTGTGTCTGACTTTATTAAAAGTGTTGTAGAAGAAGTGATGAAGCCTTACGGCAAGTCAAAGGTAAACCCCATTAATAGAGTTTCCAATCAGTCCCCTCCAAGCAGTCAGCAGGAAACGAAGAGGACTATACAAGGCATTAGCCGGCCTAATTACCAGAAGGAAAAAATGAATAAAAGAATTTCAGTGCATCATGCCGTACCGGTTAAGACTGGCGATTTACATCCAAACCTTAGTAGGCAAACCGATTCTCTTGCTTCTCCCAAGGCTTCAGCTAAGGAAAAAATTGCACAGCTTCAAACCCTATCCCTGGTACAGGGGAAACAGCCGGTTTCTTCTAAGACTGGCTTTGCTGATATAAGACCTGATCGAAATGCAAGAGAAAGCCAGCTTATCGGACAAACGCCGGAGGGTGTAAAAGTCTGGCTTTTCTCAGACCTTCATCCTGCTCTTGAAAGCTCTTTTCAGCGGGAATTAAAAACACCCTCAATCGGCGTAATCACTTCAGAAAAATGCACGCCCGGCCAGTTATTTATGCTGAATGACCTTTTAAGAGAGTTTCCTTCATTAAGATATTGCCTGACATGGGACAAAAACAGCGGGCAATCCTTTTCGCTGGAGCTATATGAAAAGGATCATAGATCACTATTAAGCGCTTTAAAGAGCTTCTTTAAAAAACTTTCCCAAAAATCCTTTAAAACTGCTCAAATCTATAGAGAAAAATCCCCCAGTCCATGGCTTACAAAGCAATTGGGGCTGAACTCTTCAATAGGCGGTGTAGCTGTCATTGAGGGAATCGACTACTATTCGGCTATTTTGCTCCTTGACCGTTACATGAAAAAAAGCACTTCTGAACAATTCAATTTTTTAATAGAGAAGAAATATTTGCTGCTTCATGGAAACTATGATGAGGTATCTCGCATTTCTGATCGGCTTCATAAGGAATTCGGCAGAATTAAATAGATGTCAGCCAGAATCGCTGTCACAGATCAGCACTATTCATCCCGAAAGCATCTTATAGGCACGGAGAGAAGCTTTGTCAATTTTACAGGAGGAGGATTTTTCAGTTGCAAGCATTAGGTTTGATTGAAACCGTTGGTTATTCAACAGCAGTTTCTGCAGCAGATGCAGCCGTAAAAGCAGCAGACGTAGAAATTGTAGGAATTGAAAAAGTAATAGGAGTGGAGGGCTTTCTGGGCGTGACCATCCATTTCAACGGGGATGTAGCGGCTGTGAAGTCTGCTGTCGATGCTGGTGTGAGTGCTGCAGAGAGAATTGGAAAAGTAATTTCTGCTCATGTTATCCCTCGTGCACACAGTGAATTAGCGGGAAAACTGCTTCCGAATTTTAAACTGGAAGATATACATCCTGGTACTGAGGCTGAGGGGGATAAGAAACTTGAAGCGGAGCCGAAAAGAAAAAAGCAAAAGAAAGAAAGCAATAACCTTAAGGATAACGATACAGATAAACCATCAGTACAGTAAATTTAAGGAGGAAAAACACAATGGGTGAAGCATTGGGATTAATCGAGACAAAAGGTCTGGTAGGCGCAGTAGAGGCAGCGGATGCAATGGTTAAAGCAGCTAATGTGGAGATCTGCGGATATGAAAAAGTGGGATTTGGTCTTGTAACGGTCATGGTCAGAGGGGACGTCGGAGCGGTTAAAGCTGCCACCGATGCAGGAGCGGAAGCGGCCAGCAGAGTAGGAGAACTCATTTCGGTACATGTCATTCCAAGGCCGCACAGCGAAGTTGAAAGAGCACTATTATCAAAAAATATCGGTGAATAAGCATGAGCAGCAAAAAGCAGAGTGTTATGGCAAAAAACACTCTGCAGGAGCTTTACCTGCGAAATTACAGCTGCAGAGACAGAAAACCTCACATCCTGGCTCTTTTGACCTCTCATATGATAGGAATGGAACCAGGATTTTCTTACTTGAAAAAGTTAACAAAGGAAGATATTACACTAAGAATGGCTGCTGAGAAAGAAATGCTTAAACAATTTCCGCTTCAGGAGTTAGTTTTTCTGACTGGAAATGACGATTGGATCTCTCCTGCAGCGGTTCATGACCAGTCAATTGATCATTTCGATGAAATCTTTTTGCCTATACTATCTTTTTCTTTAATAACAGACATATTGTCCCTTAACGAAAAAAGACCATTGGTGCAGATCATCCTTAAGGGCTTATTAAAGGGAAAACGGGTCACGGCTTTAAAGTCTGGAGGTGATCCTTTCAGCCAATATTGGAAACTGAAAGGAATGGATAAAGGCCCGGACTTGTTAAAAAGAAAGCTCGGTCAGCATATGGCAGAGCTGAAGATGCTCGGAATCAGATTAATAGATTTCAATGAACAAGCAGACTTTGCTGTTCAGCATTTGAAGAAAACGGTTATTACCGATGAATCAGTCCGGTTTGCCCATTTGAATATGCTTGATGAAATAGCTGTTCCAAAAGGGGCTATCATTACCCCTCTTGCAAGAGATACAGCAAAGGAACTGAAGATCGAAATCATTTTACTTTAAGGGGAAGATCTTTATGCAAATGGGAATAGTGGTTGGTCGTGTAACTGCCACTAGAAAAGATGATAATCTGGTTGGCACAAAATTATTAATTACCCAGCCTTTAGGATTGGATGGATCGCTGTTACCGAACCCCATTATAACCGTTGATACTGTTGGTGCCGGAATAGGAGAAAAGGTCATATATGTGACTGGAAGCATGGCATCAAGAGCCGTCCAAAATAAAGATGCTCCTATAGATGCAGCCATTATCGGAATTATTGACAGTATAGAAGGAGAGACAGGGGGTTAATAAATGGATGCAAAAGACATAAAAAAGGCAGTGCAATACCGCAAGCTTATTGACGTGCTGCTTGATTCCAGCCAGTTTGCTGATGTAGTCCTAAAAGGCGGATACTTCATCAATGTCATCACCCGGGAGATTTATAAAGCAGATGTCGCGATGAAAGGCGAATATATTTTAATGGCTGGAGATGCAAAAGACTTAATCGGGCCAAAAACGAAAGTGGAAGACATACAAGGGAAATTCGTATGTCCCGGGTTTATTGATTCTCATATGCATTTTGAAAGTGCAATGCTGACATGTACGGAATTCTCCAAGCTTTCCATTCCGACTGGAACCACCACTCTGATCGGAGATCCGCATGAAATTGGGAATGTCTTGGGGGTTCACGGGATGCAGGCGATGATTGAAGAAGCAAAGACACTTCCTAACCGGATTCTTTTCACAGTTCCCTGCGCGGTGCCTGATGCTCCCGGACTTGAAACCTCCGGATTTGATGTGACCTCCAAGGATATGAAAGAGCTATTGGCTGACCCAAATGTGCAGGGAATTGGCGAGATCCAAAGCTTCAGCAATATCAGGCCGGTATATGAGCATGCCCCGGAATTAATAGACGACCTTGTTGCCGCAGTTTCCTATGCTAACAGCATAGGAAAAACGGTTGAAGGGAATGCACCAGGCTTGTTTGGCAAAGAGCTTGCAGCCCATATTATCAGTGGCGGGAACCATGTGTCCTGCCATGAGACTACGACGAAAGAAGAAACAGTCGAAAAGCTGCGGAATGGTGTAAGTGTGTTCATGCGTGAAGGCTCCTCCCAAAGAAATATGGCAGACTGTATTCGTGCCATAACAGAGGATGGACTCGATTCCCGCCGTGCAATCCTTGTATCAGACGATATGGTGCCTGCTGATCTGTTAAATTACGGACATATGAATGATATTGTCCGCAGAACTATTGCTGTAGGCATTGATCCTGTAGAAGCCATCCAAATGGCGACCATAAATCCGGCTTCCCATTTTGGCTTTAAAGATGTAGGGGTAATTGCACCAGGCAAACGGGCTGATGTTGTCGTAATCAGCGATCTGAATAATATGACCGTTGACCAGGTATATCTTGCAGGAAAAAAAGCAGCAGAAAAAGGCGAATTAACCATAGATATTGCTCCTTACATATATCCGGAAAGTGTGAAAAAGTCAGTGAAGAGAAAACCTGTAACACTAAAGGAGCTGGGTATTGAGGCATCAGGCAGCCGAGCAAAAGTAAGGGCAATTGAAGCTATACCTTTTCAGAACTTAACTGGCGGAAGTGAGTTCACTCTGAATGTCAAAGACGGAATTGTGCTGCCTTGCCTTAAGCAGGACGTGCTGCCGCTACTGGTTGTAGAACGCCACGGCAGAACAGGAAAAATCGGCAAGACTTTCCTGCATGGCTTTGATTTGAAAAGCGGTGCCATTGCAGAAAGCGTCGCCCATGATACACACAATATCATCGTAACTGGGACAAACTACGAAGATATGGTAACTGCGGTGAACCGTGTAATTGCAATGGATGGCGGTATAGCGATGATAAAGGATAGCAAAGTAGTCGGTGACCTGCCATTAAGGATTGGCGGTTTAATGACAGACGAATTAACCGGAAAAGAAATGAGTGAAAAGGTAGACGAATTATCGCAGCTTGCCAAAGATGTTCTTGGCTGCGGCATGGAAGTTCCGTTTATGCATTTATCATTCTGGTCACTGGTAACAAGCCCTAAGTGGAAAATTACAGATATGGGCCTAATCGATGTAGATAAGTTTGAGGTCATTCCGACCATTATTAATTGAACTAAAAGCGGCGTTCCCTGCCGCTTTTCATATAGTAAAAGAATTTGCAGGCAAGGAGGAACACCATGGGAGTTAAATTAGTCGATTTAACACAGGAAATTTATCAGGGGATGCCTGTTTTTCCCCTTCATCAAAAAACAATGATTTTCCCAAATATCTCTCACGAAGAAAGTGAAAAGCAAGTAGGATTTATGTTTGCAACCAATAATCTATTAATCAATGAACATGGGCCAACCCATAGCGATGCAACCTATGAATATGATCCAAGCGGCAAATACATCGATGAAATGCCGCTTGAATATTTTTACGGGCCCGCAGTTTGCCTGGATGTGTCCCACATCCAGCCTGATCGATATATTACAGACCGTGATCTCGAGACGGCATTGCGGAAATCACAACAATTTATTGAAAAAGGCGATATCGTTCTCCTCTATACCGGCCACTATAATCGCTCTTATGGTACAGAGAAATGGCTCACAACCTATACGGGCCTGAATTATCAAGCAGCAAAATGGCTGGCTGAAAAAGGTGCGGTCAATATAGGCATCGATGCCCCGGCCATTGACCATCCGGATGATCCCAAATACTCCGGGCACCTCATTTGCAGGGAGTATGGGATAACCAATACGGAAAATCTCTGTAATCTCGATCAAATTGCAGGAATGCGATTTCTATATTTCGGACTGCCGCTCAGGATTCGAAAGGGAACGGGATCTCCAGTGCGTGCTGTTGCCGTTTTCATTGAATAACAACAAAGGTTGGTGATCAAATGAAAGAGGTTTTTAACAGGGGGAAGATCAGGGACGAAATTATTATCCCCCCTTATGAAGGAAGAAGTGCTCTGATTCACAAAGGAGAAGAGCTCATTATTATTGATATGGAAGGAAAACAAGTGGGGGATTTTGTCTGTTTTAACTATAAAGATCCTGAGGAACATGTTTCACCTGTTCATATGCGTGCCTCATTAAGCAGCATTCGGCTTAAAACGGGAGATTGGCTTTACAGCAACCGCCGCCGCCCGCTGATGCAGGTGGTGGAAGACACTGTTGGAAAACATGATTTTTTCTTTCCTGCTTGTGATTATTACCGCTATAAAGTTGATTTTGGCAAGGAGGATCACCCCAATTGCCATGATAATATTGCGGCTGCTTTGAAAAAGTATGATATTCACCCTCCTGTCATTCCGGATCCCATCAATATATTTATGAATAATGTCCTTGATGATGCCGGTGATTATGTCATTACCGAGCCTCTTTCCAAGCCTGGTGATTACATAAGGCTGAAAGCATTGTGCGATGTTGTAATTGCCTGTACAACCTGTTCCCAGGACATGGCACCGGTTAATGGGTTTAAAGTGACCCCTATTAAAATGCAAATTGTGGAGGCGGATTAATGAATGATATTCAGTTTCTTCAGCAGCTGCTTCAAATCGACAGCTCTAATCCGCCCGGAAACGAACATTTAGTGACTGAAGCATTTATTAACAGATGCAAACAAAATGGTCTGCCGTTTAAAGTGACAATGCTTGATGAGACTCGAAGCAATTTTGAAGTTACGCTTCCGGGAAAAAGCGGTAAACAGCTCGTCTTATGCGGCCATATGGATACCGTTTCTCCTGGAACGGGAGAATGGATTTACTCTCCATTTTCAGGAGAAATCGCATGTGGACGCATATATGGCAGAGGAGCTTCTGATATGAAAAGCGGTCTTGCAGCGATGTTCCTCGCTTTGGAAGAGCTTTATCTCACGAGTACTGTACCCCCTGCTGGCGTTACATTTTTGGCAACAGCCGGGGAGGAAGTCGACAGCTGCGGGGCAAGGGCTTTTATAAAAGAGAATGACTGCAGAAAAATCGATGCATTAATCATTGCAGAACCAACAAATGAAAAAATTGTGATTGGCCATAAGGGGGCACTTTGGCTTGAAATAACAGCGTATGGAAAAACATCTCACGGTTCGATGCCGGAACAGGGAATAAATGCAGTAGATCATATGATTAAAATAGTCCGGCTATTGGATGAAATGAAAATTGAATGGAAAACAGAAAAGGAGCCCCTCGGACAAAGCAGTCTGGCTGTTACCATGATTGAAGGCGGTGTGCAGACCAATGTCATTCCAGATAAATGCAGCATCAGAGCAGATATAAGAACCGTCCCTCCTCAATCCCATTCCAGTTTTAAAAACATGCTAAAATCCAAGCTTGATCTGCTGATGGATCAAGGAGAAATTTATAAATACAGTATTGAAACCATTCTTGATCGTCCATCTATTTTAACGGATCCTGCTGAGGACATTATTCAAATAGCGCAAATGATCAGGGGCGAATCGGCAGCAAACCATTACGGGGTGTCCTACTACACAGATGGTGCTGTTCTTAATCCAAGGAGTGAAATTCCTACCTTGATTTACGGCCCGGGTGACGAAAAGCTTGCCCATCAGCCAAACGAGTGGGTTAGTCTGGAGGCTTATCAGCGCTCCATTCAATTTTACAGGCAGCTTATCATGACCTATGGAAAGCTTGAGCCCGGAGAACCAAGTTCTGTGCAAGGGAGAGGGGAAAATTGAGCAGTATTCTGATAAAAAATGCTGAAATCATCACGATGAACACAGCTGAAGAAATCTTCTTCGGCGACCTTTATATTGTGGATGACCGCATCGCTGAAATTGGCCAAAACTTAGCACATAAAGCTGATAAAGTAGTGGATGCATCAGGAAAAACAATTATACCCGGATTTATCCAGACACATATTCATCTATGCCAGACCTTATTCCGAGGGCAGGCTGATGATCTTGAAC
Source organism: Cytobacillus sp. BC1816 (assembly GCF_051353635.1). NCBI lineage: Bacteria > Bacillati > Bacillota > Bacilli > Caryophanales > Bacillaceae > Cytobacillus > Cytobacillus sp. BC1816. Next base: position 2,353,878 of record NZ_CP195611.1, read on the forward strand.
TGCTTGATTGGCTGAAGCAGAAAATCTGGCCGCTGGAGGCCTCTCATGATGAAGAATCCATCTACTATTCTGCCATGCTGGGGATTGGCGAATTGCTGCAAAGCGGAACAACAACTGTGGTGGACATGGAGACAGTCAATCATACCGAATTTGCATTTCAGGCAATTTCCGAAAGCGGCATACGGGCACTTGCCGGAAAGGTCATGATGGATAAGGGGGAAGAGGTGCCGGTTCCGTTAAGAGAAAATACCTTAAAGTCCATCCAGCAAAGCGTAGATCTGCTTGAAAAATGGCATAATCACGATAATGGACGAATACAATATGCCTTCTGTCCCCGTTTTGTCGTTTCCTGCACAGAGGAATTGCTGACAAATGTCAGGGATCTTTCTGCACAGTACAATGTAAGGGTCCATACGCACGCATCGGAAAATGCAAATGAAATTCTGCTTGTCGAAAGAGAATTAGGCATGCGGAATGTCGTTTACCTGGACAGCATTGGGCTTGCCAATGAAAGGCTGATTCTTGCGCATTGTGTTTGGCTTGATGAAGAAGAAAGAAAGATCATCAAAGAGCGTGGTGTAAAGGTCAGCCATTGTCCGGGATCCAATTTAAAGCTGGCATCAGGTGTAGCAGAAATTCCTTCCTTATTGGATCAGCAGGCTTTTGTCAGCCTGGGTGCTGATGGTGCTCCATGCAATAACAATCTGGATATGTTCAATGAAATGAGATTGGCTGCAATCATTCAGAAGCCTGTACATGGACCAACAGCAATGGATGCCAGAACAGTCTTCAGAATGGCTACGATCGGCGGAGCTAAAGCAGTTGGAATGGAGAAGGAAATTGGAAGCCTTGAGCCCGGCAAGAAGGCAGACCTTGCTATTCTTAATCTGAATGATTTTCATGTGTATCCGTCATTTGGTATCGACACCATCTCCAGGATTGTCTATTCAGCCACTCGCGCAGACGTAGAAACAACCATTGTAAACGGGAAAATCGTCATGGAAAATAGGAAGCTAAAAACGGTTGATAAAGAAATGGTGTTAAGAGAAGCGAACATCAGCATAAAGAGGCTGCTCAAAAGATTAGAGACAGCCGTTTATTAATCTTCTAAAACGGCTGAGAGCTAATCAGCCGTTTTATTATGGTAAAATATTGAAAGGGATGTGATGATGTGAAAGCCGGCAATTTGAATCATGCAAATCTAGTGCAGGCATCCGAGTTTATTGCAAGATTGAACTCTTTGCCCCAGTGCCATATAGGGTATTTGGGGACCAGCCAAGATGATATTCTTCATAGTCTGGAAGAAATGAATAGTGATGCCGAATCAGCTGCATTTATTGTCTGGGAGGATGGTGCGATTGCAGGTTTTTTGGGAGTAGATGCGGATCTTAATAAAGGGACAGCAGAATTATGGGGTCCTTTTGTTCAGGAAAATGAAATTATGAGACTTTTATGGGAAAAAGCCCTTCATTACTTTGAAGGAAATCTGCATTCTTATTTTCTGTTTGCGGATACAGCCAACCATACTGCTGCCGAATTTGCTTCAAGGAACGGGTTCAAGCTGCAATCTGCTCATACATTCATGGAACTGAAAGGATATCCCAGTATTGATTTAATAGATGTCAGTTTATTGCCTCCTCGCTGCCATAGTGAGTTTATCCATTTGCATGATACCGTGTTTCCCCATACATATTATTCAGGAAAAGAGATTATCGGAAGAGTGAATGATGATCACAAAGTTTATGCATCTGGTGATGCGGATGGATTAAATGGCTATTTATATGCAGAATACAATCGTGAAGAAAAAGAAGGAAGCATTGAATTCATTGGTGTGAACTCCAGTAAACGCAATAAGGGCATTGGACGGAAATTGCTTGATATGGCGGTTCATGATCTTTTTGTGAATGCTGGAGCCGCAAGCATTAAGCTTTGTGTGGGAACAACAAACGAGAAAGCCCTTTTTCTTTATAAAAAAGCAGGATTTAAAGTTGAAAGGGCATTGAGTTTTTATAAGTTGAATATTTGGGAATAAGAGCAATAAGTTAGTGCGCTTTTACGTTTTTAGGTAAAATATAATTAACCAGAAAAATTGGAGGGAACAAAATGGCTATTGAAAATCCAAGCAGGGACGAAATCGGTGTACTGTTAAAAAAGGCAAAGCGGATTGCTGTTGTGGGGTTAAGCGGAAATCCTGAACGTACATCCTATATGGTGTCAGAGGCGATGCAGAAAGCCGGTTATGAAATTATACCGGTTAATCCGGCTATTGATGAGGTACTTGGTGTAAAGGCTGTAGGAAGTCTTAAAGAGATCGAGGGACATGTAGATATCGTCAATGTATTCAGGCGCTCTGAGTTTCTTCCGGAAATTGCGCGTGAGTTTGCTGAAATGGATGCTGATATCTTCTGGGCTCAGCTAGGAGTGGCGAACCAGGAAGCATATGATTTTCTAAAAGAAAAAGGCTTCACTGTCATCATGGACCGCTGCATTAAAGTTGAACATGCACTAACGAAGTAAATTCAGCATGAGGTCTGCTTAAGATCTCATGTTTTTTATTTTTTATAGAATCCCTATAAATAAAGGGTTTGCCTAACGGAAATAATCAGGATAAATCTTTAAAATCCCAAGATCTTATTTGCCAAAACCAAATAAATAGATAAAATAAAGCATAGACCATCCTAAATTATATGGTAAAATATGAATAGAGAACATCTGTTCTATCCTTGAGGTATCAAAGGAAAATGGGCTAAAAAGCCGAATTCTCTTACTGGGTGTTCTTATTGCCGAGATTTTGACGGCAAGTGTTTTTGCAGGAAATGAAAGGGGTATGTTCGTGGCAAGAAATCAGGAAGCTTTTGACTACAATGATGATGCCATACAGGTACTCGAAGGGCTTGAAGCTGTTAGAAAACGCCCTGGGATGTACATTGGAAGTACGGATGCAAGGGGTTTGCACCATCTTGTATATGAGATTGTCGATAACGCTGTCGATGAAGCGCTGGCAGGTTACGGGGATCATATCATTGTCAAAATACATAAAGATAATTCAATTAGTGTTCAAGATAAAGGACGCGGTATGCCTACAGGTATGCACAGAATGGGCAAGCCGACTCCAGAAGTCATATTAACTGTCCTTCATGCTGGGGGAAAGTTTGGCCAGGGAGGCTACAAGACAAGCGGCGGGCTGCATGGTGTTGGTGCGTCCGTAGTCAACGCCCTCTCCGAGTGGCTTGTTGTGAAAATTAAACGTGATGGCTTTGTGTATGAACAGCGTTTCGAGCTGGGCGGAAAGCCGGTTACAACGCTTGAAAAGGTGGGCAAAACAAATCAATCAGGGACTACCATCCACTTTAAGCCAGATCCGTCAATTTTTTCGACTACCACGTATAATTACGAAACACTCTGCGAGCGGCTTCGTGAGTCTGCATTCCTACTAAAAGGAATGAAAATAGAAATCATAGATGAACGTAATGACTTTCATGACGTTTTTCATTATGAAAATGGCATAGAAGCATTTGTTGAATATTTAAATGAAGAAAAAGATGTTCTTCACCCTGTAGTAAGCTTTGAAGGTGAGAGCAATGGAATTGAAGTGGACCTTGCTTTTCAATTCAATGATGGATACTCGGAAAATGTCCTTTCATTCGTCAACAACGTCCGCACAAAAGACGGCGGTACGCATGAGGCTGGGTCTAAAACAGCGATGACAAGGGCTTTTAATGAATATGCCCGCAAAGTGAATCTTCTGAAGGAGAAAGATAAAAACCTGGATGGAGCGGATCTGCGGGAAGGATTCACGGCTATAGTCTCTGTTCGTGTACCTGAGGAACTTTTGCAGTTTGAGGGCCAGACAAAAGGCAAACTGGGAACCAGTGAAGCACGTTCCGCAGTTGATTCAGTTGTTTCCGAGCATTTGTCTTATTTCCTTGAAGAAAACCCAGAGACAAGCTCTCTATTAATTAAAAAAGCAATTAAAGCTTTCCAGGCGAGAGAAGCGGCACGCAAAGCACGTGAGGAAGCAAGAAGCGGGAAGAAGCGGAAAAAATCTGAAGCCATGCTTTCAGGAAAACTTACACCAGCACAGTCCCGCAACCCGCAAAGAAACGAATTATACCTGGTTGAGGGTGATTCTGCCGGGGGATCTGCCAAGCAGGGGAGAGACAGGCGCTTCCAGGCTGTGCTCCCGCTTAGAGGTAAAGTAATCAATACGGAAAAAGCAAAGCTCCAGGATATCTTTAAAAATGAAGAAATCAATACAATTATCCATGCAGTCGGGGCAGGCGTCGGCGCAGATTTTAATCTGGATGATGTTAACTATGATAAGGTAATCATCATGACAGATGCCGATACCGATGGAGCACATATCCAGGTGCTTTTGCTCACTTTCTTTTACAGGTATATGAAGCCGCTGCTTGAAGCGGGCAAGGTATTCATTGCACTGCCTCCTTTGTACAAAGTCAGCAAAGGTTCAGGCAAAAAAGAAGTGATCGAGTATGCATGGAGTGATGATGATCTTCAGGATACCATTAAAAAAGTAGGTAAGGGCTATATGCTCCAGCGTTATAAAGGACTTGGCGAAATGAACGCCGATCAGCTATGGGAAACGACTATGGATCCAGAGTCGCGCACACTGATCCGCGTAAAGATTGATGATGCCGCAAGAGCTGAACGCCGTGTGACCACATTGATGGGTGATAAGGTTGAACCGCGCCGCAAGTGGATCGAGTCCAACGTGGCATTCGGCCTTGAAGAAGATGGAAGCATACTTGAAAATGAGAATATTTCAGTACTAGAGGAGGAGGGTATTGAATCATGAGTTCAGCTGAAAAATTCCGGGACCTTCCTCTTGAAGATGTATTAGGCGACCGTTTTGGGCGTTATAGTAAATATATTATTCAGGATCGTGCCCTTCCTGATGCACGTGATGGGTTAAAGCCTGTTCAAAGACGGATCCTTTATGCCATGCATGTAGAAGGAAACACACACGAAAAGGGCTTTAGAAAGTCTGCTAAAACAGTCGGAAACGTAATCGGCAATTATCATCCGCATGGCGATACTTCTGTATATGACGCCATGGTGCGGATGAGCCAGGATTGGAAGGTTCGAAATCTTCTTGTTGAAATGCACGGAAATAATGGGAGCATCGATGGAGATCCTCCAGCCGCCATGCGTTATACAGAGGCACGATTATCGGCCCTTTCTTCCGAATTGCTGAGAGATATTGAGAAAAGAACCGTTGAATTTATCCCAAACTTTGATGATACTTCCAGTGAGCCAACCGTTTTGCCCGCTGTCTATCCAAATTTGCTTGTCAATGGCTCAACAGGTATTTCTGCTGGATATGCAACTGATATTCCGCCGCACCATTTAAATGAGATTATCGATGGAGTTATTTTACGGATAGACAAGCCGGATTGTTCTATCGATGATCTGATGGAGCATATTAAAGGGCCTGACTTCCCTACTGGAGGCATCATTCAGGGAGTCGATGGAATAAAAAAAGCTTATGAAACAGGAAGAGGCAAAATCATTGTCCGCGGAAAGGCAGAATTCGAAGATTTGCGCGGAGGCAAAAAGCAAATTGTCATTACAGAAATTCCTTATGAAGTGAATAAAGCAAATCTGGTAAAGAAAATTGATGAATTCCGCCTGGACCGGAAAGTCGAAGGCATCGCCGAAGTCCGTGATGAAACGGACCGGACAGGCCTTCGAATTGTGATTGAGTTAAAAAAGGATGCGGATCCTGAAGGCGTCCTTCATTATCTGTATAAAAACAGTGATTTGCAGATTCCTTATAACTTCAATATGGTGGCCATCCATAACCGTCATCCGAAATTAATGGGGTTAAGAGAGCTGCTGGATGCCTATATCGGCCATCGTAAAGAAGTTGTTACACGCAGATCTCAGTTTGAGCTGCAAAAGGCTGAGGCTCGTCAGCATATCGTTGAAGGCCTAATGAAGGCTCTTTCCATACTGGATGAAGTGATTGCAACGATCCGGGCATCTAAAGATAAACGGGATGCAAAAGATAATCTGATTGCTGAGTTTGAGTTCACTGAACCTCAGGCCGAAGCAATTGTTTCCCTCCAGCTTTATCGCTTAACTAATACAGACATTACAGCCTTAAGAGCAGAAGATGATGAGCTTGCTAAGCTAATCGGCGAGCTTAAAGCTATTTTGGAAAGCGAGAAGAAACTATTCTCTGTCGTTAAAAAAGAGCTAAGGGATGTCAAGAAGCGTTTTGCCGATGATCGCCGGACCAGAATTGAAGCGGAGATTGAGGAAATCAAGATTAATCTTGAAGTTCTGGTAGCCAGCGAAGATGTGATTGTAACGGTAACAAAGGAAGGCTATGTCAAGCGCACAAGCCAGAGGTCGTTTGCCGCCTCAAACGGACAGGATTTCGGGATGAAGGATTCAGACAGGCTGATTGCAAAGCTTGATATGAATACGACCGATGTGCTTCTTGTATTTACGAATAAAGGAAACTATCTATACTGTCCAGTACACCAGCTGCCGGATATCCGCTGGAAGGACCTTGGACAGCATATTGCCAATATCATACCGATCGACCGGAATGAATCAATAGTCCGGGCTATTCCAGTTAAAGATTTTGAAACAGAAGAATACTTGCTCTTTATGACGAAAAATGGAATGGTAAAGAAAACGGAGCTTAAGGCTTATAAGGCCCAAAGATATTCTAAGCCGCTTGTGGCAGTTAATGTAAAAGGCAATGATGAAGTTCTCGACGTTTATTTAACAGATGGCACGAAGGAAATATTCCTTGCCACGCATCAGGGATTCGGCCTCTGGTTCCATGAAGAAGAAGTCAGTATCGTTGGTGCCCGGGCTGCCGGAGTCAAAGGAATTAACCTGAAAGACGGCGATTTTGTCGCAGGTGCTCAGCTTATTGAGGATCAGAAAGAGCAGGCTGTCGTGATTGTTACACAGCGAGGTTCTGTTAAAAAAATGAAACTGAGCGAATTCGAACGGACTTCCCGTGCCAAGCGCGGTGTAGTGATGCTTCGTGAATTGAAATCAAACCCTCATCGCATTGTAGGGTGTGTGATTGTACGCAGCAAAGATGATTTATACATTGAAACGGAAAAAGGCCATATAGAAGCAGTTAATGCTTCATCCATCCGCTTTAATGACAGATACTCTAACGGATCGTTCATTATTGATGATTCCGAGAGCGGCAGGGCAAAATGTATTTGGAAGGTTGAAGAACCTAAAAATGATTCAGATGCCCCGGCTGAATAAACTTTGTGAACCCCTTTGTAAAAGACAGAGGGGTTCATTTAATATTTTTTGTATAAAAATCGAATAAAATATTATTTGAAAGCGTTTGTAGAACCGTTCACAAGGGAATATAAATTTTGGTGATTTTTCTTTTAAAACGCAATTTTATTGTGTTTATAAGGCATTGGAATGAATATTCGTCTTGTCTATTAAAAATTCTTTTGATAGATTAGAATAGGTGTTATTTTTGTGAGATAATAATAACCGTAATTTAAAAAACAGGGGGAAAATGAATGAATTTATTTTTAGAAGGTTTAAATTCGGCAGTCGGCTTTTTGAATGATATTGTCTGGACTTATATTCTAATCGCAGTACTTATCATTTTAGGTCTTTATTTCAGTCTAAAAAGCAAATTTGTACAATTCCGTTATTTTGGAGAAATGGTGCGGATACTTGGAGATAAAAGCATGGTATCGGCTGAAGGCAAAAGGGGAATTTCATCTTTCCAGGCATTCACAATCAGTGCTGCTTCAAGGATAGGGACCGGCAACATGGCTGGCGTTGCAACAGCAATAGCAGCAGGCGGACCAGGTGCGGTATTTTGGATGTGGGTCATTGCCTTTTTAGGTGCCGCTTCAAGTTTTGTGGAGAGTACTTTAGCACAAATCTATAAGGTCAAAGATAAAGACGGTTTTCGCGGCGGTCCTGCTTACTATATGGAAAAAGGACTTAATAAACGCTGGATGGGCATTTTGTTTGCTGTTATCATCACTTTCTGTTTTGGACTTGTATTCAACTCAGTCCAGTCCAACACAATTTCATTAGCCTTCAATGAAGCATTTGGGACAAGCCGATTAACAATTGGATTGATTCTTGCTGCCTTAACTGCTGTAATCATCTTTGGAGGAATTAAGAGAATAGCCTATGTATCACAAGTTATAGTTCCGATTATGGCAGTCATTTACTTAATTGTTGCCATTGTAATTGTAATGATGAATATTACTGAAGTGCCAAATCTTATTGCAACGATCGTTAAAGGCGCATTTGGAATGGATCAGGCCTTTGGAGGGGCAATGGGCGCTGCTGTCATGATGGGTATTAAAAGGGGCCTATTCTCGAATGAAGCCGGAATGGGAAGTGCACCTAATGCAGCTGCAACGGCTGCTGTTACTCACCCAGTTAAACAGGGGTTAATTCAAACTTTAGGTGTATTCGTAGATACGATTTTAATTTGTTCCGCGACTGGATTTATGATTATCCTTTCAGGAGCCTATACATCACCTGATCTATCAGGTATACAATTAACTCAAACAGCATTATCATCTCATATTGGCACATGGGCTCCTGTTTTCGTGGCTGTGTCAATCTTTCTCTTTGCATTTAGTTCTGTTATCGGCAATTACTATTATGGGGAAACGAACATTGAGTTCATTAAGGAAAGCCCACTCGCAATATTCATTTATCGTATTGGCGTAATCGGCATGGTCATCTTTGGGGCTTTAGTCGACCTGGCAACAGTTTGGGGCCTTGCAGATTTATTTATGGGTATTATGGCTTTAATAAACCTGGTTGCCATTACCATGCTCGGGAAAATTGCATTCGCTGCACTTAAGGACTACAAGGCACAGAGAAAAGAAGGGAAAGACCCTGTGTTTTATGCAGACTCCATTCCAGGATTAGAAGGAATTGAATCATGGGAAACGAAAGAAAATGCCTTGAAAAAGAAAGCTGAATAATTACCGATGGAAACCTCTTATCTATAAGATAGGAGGTTTTTTTATGTGTTTTTACATGTTATTACCATATCTGGATAAGCTATTAGAAAAATAGGGAGGATTCGTAAATGAAAAAAGAATTGCTTTTTGCGTTTGCGGCTTTCTTTTTTATGTCTCTATCCGCCATAACAGGGGTATATGCCGGCGAGGAAGATCATAAAGCTGTGACGGTGTCAAAAAACAAAGTGGATGTTACCGGTGATACTAAGGCGGATACCGTCTATATTAAGGGTGTTTATTATGAGGAAGGCGCATCATTTTTAAAGGAAATATCACTCGAAATAAAGGCTTCAGACGGTAATACATATAAAGCAGAGCTTGCAGGTGGCTATGAACCTCAAATACAGTTTGAGGATTTAAATCATGACTCCATTAAAGATATGTTTATAAGTATACCAACAGGGGGAAGCGGCGGTCTGTCGAATTTTTATTTATATACGTTAAAGGACTTTACGTTGACAGAATTGGCTGTTCCAAGTCCTTTAGTAATCAATAGCCAATTTGAAAATGGCTACAAAGCTAATATTCGGATTCAAGACACCAAACAATCCTATACGTTTGATTTAAGGGATCGGAGCGAGGAATATGAACGGCTTGGTCTATATTTAAACGGAAAACTAAGTGAACCTACCGAGCTAATGGTAAATCCTTATAGCACGCTGAAGATCATTCCTGTTGAAGGGCAAAACGGATTATTGGGAGTTCAAAGAATAAGCGGTGCCTATAATGCAGATACAATCGCCTTTGTAGAATCTTTCTGGCTGTATGAGGAAGGGAAATGGATGTTAAAAGACACCAAAGTAATGAAAATGAATTCGCGCAAACCTTAATAAAATGGGCATTTGTCACGTTTCATTAAGCGCCACATATACTGGCCATAAGGAAATTTGTATTTGGGGGCGCTTAATATGAGCAATTTTGATCCATCTAAGCTGTCGGTTAAATATTTGCCTCCTGCGACGGAATTCAGACCCGTAGACAGCAGGAAATATACACTTACACACTCAGATGCAACAGGTGAATTATCTTTGGCGATAGGCGGATGCTATGATTTTAATGCAGTCAATCCTAAATTCCGTGATGAAGTATTTGCTGAATGGATACCACAAATGGGGCAGTATGTGCTGAGCGGAAGGGTGTATATCAGCGGCGGAGAATTCGATCAGCAATACTCAAAAATAAGGTTTCTTATCTTCCAAAAAGAATTGGATCTGGCGCTAAAAGCCGTGGTTTATGGTGACAGATGTTTTTATACCAATTATCCCTGGCTGCTTGATTCGCCAATCTTTATATATTTTGAATCCGTATACCCGGAGTTCAGCAAACTGCTTTATTACGGGACTCCGAGAAAATATTTAAGTTCAGCATTGCAGCCAGTATGAATGGATAAAGGAATGTATGTTCGGTTTGTGAAAAACAGAACGAGGCAAAAGCAGCTGTATTAAACAAATAAACAAAGGAGCGTTTAGAATGAAGAAAGAACAGGAGAAAGCATTTGGATTGAGCTATGAATCGGATGGAGAGATGGGGGAAAAAACCAAAAACAATAAGGATAATAAAGAACAAGAAGAAATGTTTTTTAATACTACACAGGATAGTGAATAAATTAAAGGGATATAAACAAAAGGTTGCGCATAGTAATGTTATGTAAACTAGATGGCGAAAAAAGTATTAGTTAAGAGGGATTGTTGAATTTCTGCGTAATATCGATTTAGTTAATTGTTAACGGACCATCAGAATATTGGACCACAGCTTCAGCAGAATCATCGGAAAACGAAACTGTTTTAAAAAATTAAAACTGAAAAATAACAAAATTACTAACGTTGCAGATTAAATCATTTAATTAATATCAGACAGAAAATTTTCATACTGTCTCATTATCTTAAGTATACTTTGATAATGAGACAGAAATTCTGTTTTAGCTTATTACTTCCTATAATATATATTATGTAAACTAGAAAAAATATTGTCCCACCTTAACCCCTCTTAATAATCTTTATTGGGCATTACTCTCCTCCATGCTAGCAACAAATTCTTGGAACAATCCCATAATGTTTTAACCCTTTAATCTAATATCCTGTGTACTCGATAATAATGATGCATTTCAAAAAAGTATGTTTTGTCTATAATTAATACATTAATTACAAAAAAATAAGCATACTGATAGTAAAGTTTCTGTTGGTATTATATCCAAAAATTTGAGCTTAAGTTTTGATTTAATAATGGGAATGAAATATGGTTCGTTGGCTGGTTTGATGATTAATAACCTTGCCTCCCTCTCCTCTGTTATTTCCTTTTTGTCTCATTATAACTTCAAGCATTATTTCACTGCTTCAATAAAAGTTTACGAAAAAATCAATTATTGAACGTATATTAGGACATTTGATCACTAATAACCCTCTTCAGTTGATAAAAAACAATACAGGTCATCAGAAATCCCATTACTTTGTATAGCAATTGAAAATCAAATGCTGCCGCCTCCATTTAATTCTTGCATAAAGTTAATATAAACTATATTTCAAAGCGCAGGTGAAATTTGTTGATTCGTTTGCTTCCTTGTATAGCTATTTCTATTCTCTTAATCGGTTGCGCCAGCAGTGGTCAAAATTCAAATGAACAGGATAAGAAATCAGCTGCTATTCAAACCGAAAGTCAGTCTTCACCTAAAGTTATACTTCTTGTTATCGATTCCTTGATGGATGAGCCTTTAAAAAAAGCTATTCAAGAGAAAAAAGCTCCTGCTCTGGCCTTCTTTTTAGAACACGGACAATATAGTAAAAATGTAGTAAGTTCCTATCCAACCATGTCGGTTACAATCGACAGTTCTTTAATAACTGGAGCTTACCCTGATAAGAGTAAGATTCCTGGGCTCGTTTGGTTTAATAAAGATGAGAAGCAAATCATCACTTATGGAAATGGTTTATTTGAAATCATGAAGATTGGGGTTTCCCAATTTGCTGAAAGTATCATGCATCAATATAATAACGTTGACCTCAGTGCAAATGTAAGCACTATCCATGAGGACCTGAACACGATTAAAAAGGAATCAGCATCCATTAACGCATTTATTTATCGGGGAAATTATCGTCATACCCTTAAAGTACCAAAGCTGATAACAAAAGTGAGTAATTTACCTTCGGAATATGAAACCGCTGGGCCGAAAATGCTGTCTTTAGGTGCATTTATTCAACAGGACAAAAAGAAAAATCACATCGTGAACCGTTTAGGACTTAATGATGCCTTCGCGGTTCAAGAATTAAAATACCTTTTGGAAAAAAATATTATTCCTGAATTTACAATCCTGTATATTTCAGGAAATGACTTTACTGTACATAGGAAAGGGCCAAATACAATAAAAGGAATTGAAAAACTTGATAAGTATCTTCAGGAGGTCTTGAATAGTTTTCCGGAATGGGAAGATGCCCTTAAAAATTATAACTGGATAATCATTGGAGACAGTAAACAGTCACCTGTCATTGAATCGAAAAAAGAAGCTTTAATCGATTTACAAGAAACCCTTTCTGAATATAGAATTTTAAAGCTCGGCAAGCCTGCTGCAAAAGACGATGAAATTGTCATTACAGCAAATGAACGAATGGCATATGTCTATAAAATTAACGAAAGTGTTTCAGTTAAAGACATTGCCGGAAGATTGAAAACAGATCAGAGGATTGCCTGGATTGCATGGAAGGAAAAAGAATTAATACATGTGATATCCGGGGATCATGAAGGATCCTTCGAATTTAAGCCAGGTGGAACCTATCGTGATGTTTATAATCAAGGCTGGTCTATAAAAGGAAATACTTCCATTCTCGATTTAACCTTAAAGAACAAGAATATTCATTATGGGGATTATCCTGATGGATTAGCAAGGTTACATGGAGCTATGAATTCTCAGGAAGGAGAATTTCTTGTCGTTGACGCAAAACCCGGATATGAATTTATTGGAGAAAGTTCACCTGAACATTCCGGTGGCGGTGCCCATGGCTCCATGCATAAAGATGATTCACTAATCCCCATCATTGTTACAGGAACAGATAAAAGTATCGAGCAGCTGCGGATTGTAGATTTGAAAAAATGGATATTGGAATTTTGGAATTGATAATGGATGTTTGAATTATTGAAAAACATAAACCTGCTCTCAGCAAATGAGCGAAGGTTTATGTTTAGTTATAAATCACAGGCAATGTTAAATTCAGGTTTTTCTAAAAGTTTCGTATGCTAAATTTAGAATGATTCATTAACCTCCCAGGATTCCACCAATTTATAAGCTGTTTGCGGATTATAGCCTTTTCCAAGCAAGTACGCAATGGCTGCAACCTCAGTCATTGCATGAGAAACTGAAGTAAATTTTGCTTCTGTTAAGCCATAATTTACAAATGGTTTTACAATCATTAAGGTCTCGTTTTTTATATCTCTGTATGGAATATAGGAACCATAATTCATATTTTGAAAATAGTGCATTTTATTAACTGCCTCCCCCATTTTTTACTTGATGTTATTTTATGATGGGTTTTAAGAAATGTTTTTTGTCCAGGTGAATACATTTCTTTTCAATAAAATAAGCATACTGAAATTAAGGAAGCCGGGAATGATTAGATTTAGGGATATAATTAAGGAGCAAATTTGATGCGCAGATGGTGGATTGTATTAGCATATGTCATTTTATTGATCGTTGGAATGACCAATAAAGATTACTTTTTAGAATGGATGCGAACCAGTGACCCATCTTGGCTTCCCTTAATGTTTTTATTTTCTGTCATGATTGCCTCTATTCCTTTCTTGCCATTTACTCTATTTGCAGGATTAATGGGAGTTAAATTTGGTGCGATGGTTGGTCTGCTGATCAATTGGTTTGGCATTCTTTTGACTTCGGCAATTTACTTTTTTTTATCAAGATACTATTTCAGGAATTATTTCACTGCCTACTTAGGAAAGTATAAAGCAATTAATAAATTTCAGTACCTGTTTGAAAAAAATGCATTTATGGCTATTTTGTTTGGACGAATGATAATTATTATCCCTCCTCTGGTGTTTAATATCTATTGTGGAATAGCTGATATTCCATTTAGGCATTTTTTTATAGCTACTGCAATCGGAATGCTGCCTCCTATGTTTATGCTTGCATACAGCGGCGAGCAATTGTTTTTATCACTTCATAATTTTTTGCTGGGAGTAATTTGGTATCTATTATTTCTTCTCTGCTTGTTCCTTTGTTATAAATTATGGTTCCATAACAAGCTGGATCAATCAAAAAGATGATCCAATATTGAAGTAAAATTATATAAATGAAAAAAAGCCCACAAAATACGTGGGCTGCTATGCTATTCTTTATTAGTTGTTTATCGGGTTCTTATTCGATGTTAATTCCTCTGCAAACTCAGTTGATCCCGCCGTATTTGGCTTCTGAAAATTTGTCGTTTGGGCAGTATTATTGAATTTGTTGTTTATCGGGTTCTTATTCGATGTAAATTCCTCTGCAAACTCAGTTAGCCCCGCCATATTTGGCTTCTGGAAATTTGTCATTTGGGCTGTATTTTTCATTAAGTTTTGAAACGGACGAGCCATATTTCTGCCTCGATTTCTCGTAAAGCCATATGCAGCTGCACTTAAACCAAGGCTAATTAAAGATCCCCATAGCATTCCTCTGTTCCTTCTTCTCTTTCTTCCAAACATATTTAAAAATGGCTGCATTCTGCCCATATTAAAAATCGCATTTATCCAGTTATTCAAGTTTAAGCACTCCCCTTTAAGTAATAAGAAGGAACCATCATACGTCCCTCCCATTATAATTTTTACTTTTAGGGATTTTAATATGCTGGCAAAAATTTTAATGGGTTTGTAAATAATATTTGTGCATATCATAAAATTTTTTTTTTGTAAATTACTGATTGTACATGTTTATTATACGCCTAAAAAACCTTGCCTATTGGGCAAGGTTTAGAAATGCATTAAGATATTTCATGATAAGTGATTTCAGGACGGCTGCCGATACGGATATTGACCCCTGTCTGGCCCAGTCCCTCACTTATATAAAAAGGCTTTCCGCTATGATAATGAAGACCTTTAACCATTTTCATGCGGACAAGCTTACCCATTTTTATCAAATGATACGGCTTTGGCCAATGAATTTGTCCACCGTGAAAGTGCCCTGATAATAAATAATCAAAAGGAATATTTTCCATCTCTAATACAATATTGGGATCATGTGTCAAAACTAGATTACAGCCTTCAAATACGCCTTCGTAGGCCTTTTTTACATCACTGTGTCTGGTACTGTAATTATCAATTCCAATGATGTTTAATTTTTCCCCATTAACTTGTATCGACACATGCTCATTTTGAAGTGTTTTACAGCCATTTTCTTCTAGTGTGTTTTTCAATGTTTCAAAGTTATGGCCTTTTAAAACATAATCATGATTACCAAAGACTGCATACATGCCATGCTTTGGATTTGTCTTGTTCAGTGCATGGAGATAGCCCGCAAGTTTAGGAATACTTCGTTTGCGGTCAAGAAAATCGCCTGTAAGAGCAATTAGATCCACTGGCTGTTTTGAGATCATCTTAAATAATTCATCCGGACTGACAGATATATTTTCTAGGTGCATATCAGATATATGAAGAATTTTTATGTTATCTCCCGAAACTGAGATATTAGGACGGGAAACGGAAATTGAATTTATCGTTACATTCTTTGTGTTCTTATTGGCTTTGTAAATAATATAACAGAAAACGGAGAACAAAATTAAAGTGAAAAATAATGCCATTTTCATATCCCCTCCCTCCTTCAAAGTATAAGGGGATTGAGGGGACAGTCCTAGTGGGAGTTAGAGGAAACAGTCTGCATCTTTTATTTATATTTATTAATCAGGTTTTCTTTAGACATCAATAAGTAAACAGTGCGATGCTTTTTAATATTTGCAGCAGAAATTTTTGAACACGACAAAAAATATATAGGCAATTGAAATGTTTTTTTAAACCAGCAGTAAAGTTTATTTTTTGGAGGTATGCATTCAAACCCAAGCGCACTGAATCCCTTGTTTATAAGGGTGATGCCAATAACCCCTTTTATTTTCGTTTCTTCCGGATGGTTGAGGATAAATGCAGTCAAAAGCGGCATAGAATCCTTAACACGTTTATAGATGGCTCTTCCTTTTAATAATTCATTTGTCATATAGTTAAAATCATTTAACAGCCTGACATTATGCAGATGAATTTTAAGTAAAAGATCATTTTTTCTTATGATAGCACCGTCAGATAATTGAATGTCATTCCCTTTATATTTTGTTAGCCTCACGCGAAAAACTCCTCCTTTTTCCGGATCTGCTGTAAGATGCTGTAACCGGGTAAAAGGATAATAAAAAGGATCCAGGAATATCCATATTGATAATAAAATATTACGGAACATGATTTATTTAGGTCCCCCTCCTTCATAAGCTATAGTAAATAGGATGTTAATCTAATGGTAATTTTAATTATGGAAATGAACGGATATAGTGCCTTTTTAATATGGCAGCTTGCAGCCAGGTCTTCCAAGGGAGATCCAGATCGCCCTATATGATAAGCTTACTGAATTTGGTATGAAGTTTATTACATAAGCATTCAATAAAAAGTAATAATATATTGTGTAGTTTATTTCTCATTTGAAAGAAGGAATTAAAGATGACAGTTGGAACTCAAGTAAAGCAAGCAATTGTTGGCTTGAAGAGCGCACAGGCCAGCTTTGAAACGTTTGCACTGGCTACGGAAAACCAAAATGCTAAGCAGCTGTATCAGAATGCCGCACAGCAAACACAATCGATTATTGACAGCCTTGAACCAAGGCTTCAAGAGATTCAGCAAGAGGAACCACAATATAATCAGTAGACAAACAGGCTGGCATATGCCGGCCCTATTTCAATTATTAATTCTATCTTGAATGGTGTGATCCCAATGACAATTGCTTCGAATGTAAATCAATGTCTTGCAGCCATACGTTCTATAGAAGCACAGTTATCAAACCTGGCTTTAACCTCAATGGATGAAGAAGCAAAGCGCCTATTCCATGAATCAATGCTGGAAATTAGCGAGATAAAAACTGATCTTGAACACCGAAAAAAGGTTATAGAGTTTGAGGAACCGCAATATAAACCAAACTAACTGAACTTGGAGATGAAAATATGCCAGAATGGCTGCTTATTGGTGCACGTTCTATTTTATTCGCAGGTGTTTTATTTGCTATAACCAAACTGATAGGAAAAAAACAAATATCAGAGCTTTCATTTTTTGAATATGTATCAGGAATTACAATAGGAAGTATAGCCGGTGAAATTATTATGGGGCTGGATAACCACTGGGCCAGCGGAATCTTTTCTATTTTGATTTTTGGTCTGGTTACATTATTTGCTGATATTCTCTCGCTTAAGAGTAAAAGCTTCCGTGATTTCTTTGAAGGAAAAGGTACAATCTTTATTAAAGATGGAAAAATATTAGAAGATAATTTAAAAAAAGAAAGATATTCGATTGATGATTTATCCTCCCTGCTTCGCCAAAAAAATGTTTTTAAAACAGCAGATGTGGAGTTTGCTGTTTTAGAGCCGCGCGGAGACCTTAGCATCATGCTGAAGAAAGAAAACCAGCCGCTTACCCCAAAGGATCTTCAATTGAATTTGCCTCAGGAAAAAGAGCCGCAAACGGTTATTATGGATGGGAAAATTCTAAACGATCCCCTTGCTGAGTCAGGGAAAACGAGAAAATGGCTTTACATGGAGATAGAAAAACTGGGTTTGACCATTGATAACATTTTTTTGGGTCAAATTAATTCTTATGGAGAACTGACTGTAGATATTTTTGATGATTCACTAAAGGTTCCTGCACCACAACAGCGTCCTCTGCTTATGGCAATGATAAAAAAGTGTGCAGCTGACCTCGAAGTGTTTTCCCTGCAGACTGATTCCAAGAAGGCACAACAAATGTATGAAAAAAATACTCTTAAGCTGAATCAAATCATTCAGAAATTATCCCCATATTTAAAGTAAGCTTGTCCATCAAGAGGACTTGAAAAACAGAGTCCGCCCTCTTCCTATATTTAAAATTCTGCAATGATATTTTAGTGAATTCCTTTAACAACCCTTTTCGGTTATTTCTTGCAGATATTTATATAAAACGGCTGCCAGTGTCTAAAAACTGAACAAACACCAGAATGAAAACTGGTGTTTGTTTCTTATTGTTAACAGCTGCTCCCGCCCTCTTTTTTCCATACTTTTTTTTGCATAATTAAGGCCACGATCGCTATTAATGCCACAAATATTAAACTGACAAAAAATCCAAACCTTATTGACTTTTCAATTAATGTGCCGCTTACCGCAGCCAGGATCAGAAGCAATCCCGCCGCAGCCATTATCTTTCCGAACACTTTATTTTCCAGAATCCGAAGAGCTGAAATGATGATGAATGACCAATTGAATAAAATTAATATACCAGCAGCAGTAGTGATATACTCATATATTTTGCCTGGCAGCAATAAGGCGGTTACGATGGATGCAATTAAACCGGCTGTAGCCAATCCCAGCGAAGGTAAAGGAAGGTCCTTCCACTTCGTTATCTTTTTTGAAAATACCGCTGGAGCATCGCCATCATTAGCCATAGTAACCAGTAAGGCTGTTACTCCAAACAGTGAAGCGGTCATCGTAGAGAAGCCGGCAATAATGATTGCAGCATTAAAAACGTGCGGGAAGAAGGCCAGATTATACTTATCCATTGCAGTTACAAAAGGACTCTCTTTTTCATTAAAAGCACCATGTGAAGCCATATACACGGCTAAGCCAAGAGAAATGACATAGATGATGACAAGGACGATCAGCATAATGATGCCCGCCTTGGGTGCATCCTCCTTCTTTTTTAACCTTGTTGCCATTAGCCCGATAACTTCAATTCCTCCGTATGCATAAAAAGCATAAATCAAGGATGACCAGAAGCCCTTAAAGCCTTCAGGAAACCAATCCCCTGAAGAACCGGGGAATCCGGGATGCCTGGCATCTCCATCAATCACTCCGGACAAAGCAGCGGCTGCGAGGATGATAAACATAATAATGGCTGCTGTTTTAATAACTGCAAACAGGTCCTCCACCTTGTCAAAACCTTTGTTGCCTGTTAATACCACTATAATGGAGAGGATGGCATAACCGGCTGCAAAGACCCAAAGGGGCACATGAGGAAACCAAAATCTTGTCAAAATGGAGAGCGCGGTTAATTGGCTTCCCATGATAAGTATATTTGAGCACCAGTAATTCCAGCCGCAGCTAAAACCTGCCCACTTTCCATAGGCTTTATTAGCGTAATAGCAAAAAGATCCTTCCTGAGGGTCTTCAGCTGTCATTTTAGCCAAAAGATTATAGACGATATAGGTTCCAAGTGCCGCTAATATAAATGAAAATACAATGGATGGTCCGGTGATCTTAATGCCAATGGCGGAACCGAGAAAGAAACCGGTCCCAATCGTACAGCCAACACCTATTAATGATAATTGCCACCATTTTAGGTCACCGGAATCACTTTTTTTTGAGGAATTTCCGCTGGGAAGAAAGAAGTCCATGGTGTACCTCCTGTTTAGCTTCTAAGGCTGTTAATCGTTCTTTTGTTTTCAATTCAAATAAATAAGCCGATTCCTTTTGGTGATCGGCTTCCGTTCAAATCTGTAAAGGATGATGCCAAAGCATTTATTTCTTTTGTTCTGAACTGTCGCTTTTTAACCCTGTAACAGATCTGAACATCTGTGTGTTCATGCTGCCCTGGACAATATCTTGTAGGAAGAATTGTTCGATTAGCTTTTTATATTCTTCATCCTCAAACATCTTTCTGTTTTGAAGCTCCATTTCAGCGAGACCTTCATATTTGAAAAGAAAAGCATAAGTATGGTCTTTTCCTGAAATGGGGGATAATAGCTCAACCTCATGCTGATAATTCTCGTTTCGGTAGCTTTGGATCATTCTCATGTTTTTTAAAGCTTCAACAAAACTGTCCTGCTTTACTTCAAATGTCTGGTAAACGAAAACTGACATAATAATCCCCTTTCCAAGAGCTTTCAGAATGTGTTATTTATCCTCTTCGCTTCTTACATCCGGTCTAACAGGTGTTAAGTCCTCGGAAACTTCAGTATTAAAGCGGAGATTTCCTTGGTTAATAGTGCCTTTTTCATTACTTGCTTCTGTCATATTTCTGAGCAAAAATAAGTGGAATAGATATTTAAATAATGCGACTCCAAGAGCTGCGGCTATTGACATTGCAATAAGATTGTAACCATTGGTTAAAATTGAACTCAAAAACCAGATGAGCAAAAAAGCCAATCCAAAGTCGGCTGCCGTTGCAATTACATTGCTGCTCCCTGGGAGTATGAGCATATCACCAAGAATATAAGCTGTAATGCCCAGAATGGCTGTTATAATAAATACATTTACAAAGCTCATTCCAAAGAATACTCCGAGAATGATATATAAGAGAACAAAACTTGCGGGAAATTTTAGAGCCAATGCCTTGGAATGCTGCATAATCTCCCTCCTTTAGTTGTTAGTCTGGTTATTAGCACAAAAATTATTCCATATATAGCTGCACTTGAATTAAGTTACTTGGCGTAAGAAAATGATTCCTTTTATTGATTTATTTTTCTAGTGTGCTGGTGTTGAGCAATGAGAAATATATCAAAGGGGCAATTGTCCCAAAACATTATCTGCTCAAGCATTTGAATGTTCTCCTGTTCCTGCTGAAGCATCATACGATATTGCTGGCTTCCCTGCTGTGTCTGCTGAATCAGCTGCTGAGCAAGCTGCCTGGCTTGACTTGCCTGCAGTATTCCATGTTGAGTTGTATGCATATTAACAGCCTCCTACGTGAAAAGCAGGCTGCCCAATTAATTGAACAAAGCCTGCAAAGCCATGATTTAGCCAATCAGCGATGCCAGGAAGTCGTACACATTTGCATTCAAATGCAGGGACAGCTTACTGGACAAGAGATGGCTGGAGGAAGTCTTTCAGCAATGCAGCAGCCTTTTAATAACCAGAGTCAATTTCAGACTGGTTCGCCATTCAATTATGCAGGTTCTTTCCGCCAGCAATAATTGAGTACAAAAAAAAGCAGCCCGATTGATTCGGGCTGTTAAAACGTTTTGTTAAACCATTACTTTGCAAATATCATTCGTAAACTCCACAGGATCACTGATAGGAAGGCCTTCAATCAGCAGCGCCTGGTTATATAGGAGGTTTGTATACAGATATAATTTTTCTTTATCATTTTCCAAAGCATTTTTTAAGACTTGGAAGACTTCATGGTTTGAATTGATTTCCAAAACCTTATTTGCTTTTACGTCTTGATTATCCGGCATGCTGCTAAGGACTTTTTCCATCTCAATGGTGACTTCTCCATCAGCTGTCAGGCAAACCGGGTGGCTTTTAAGCCTTTTGGAAATTCGTACATCAGTCACTTTTCCTGACAAAATTTCTTTCATGCTGCTGAACAATTCCTTATGTTCTTTTTCTTCTGATTCGGATACCTTTTCTTCCTCATTCTCTATGCCGAGATCTCCGCTTGAGACAGACTTGAATTCCTTCTCTTTATAGGTCATAAGCATCTTAATGGCAAACTCGTCAATATCTTCTGTAAAGTACAGTATTTCATAACCCTTATCAGCCAAAAGTTCAGTTTGCGGGAGCTTTTCTATTCTTTCATGTGACTCACCAGCTGCGTAATAAATATATTTCTGGTCATCCTTCATCCTTGATATATATTCATCAAGTGATGCTAAATTCTTTTCTTTTGAAGAATAGAACAACAATAAATCCTGGAGCATTTCTTTATGAGTTCCGAAATCGCTGTATACACCATATTTTAATTGTCTTCCAAACGATTTATAAAATAGTTCATATTTTTCCCGCTCATTTTTCATCAGACTTTGAAGTTCGTTTCTAATCTTTTTGCTGATGTTTTTCGCAATGAGCTTCAGCTGCCGATCATGCTGAAGCATTTCCCTTGAAATGTTAAGTGATAAATCTTCAGAGTCCACCATACCCTTTACAAAGCTGAAATAATCAGGCAGAAGGTCTCCGCACTTATTCATAATTAATACGCCATTGGAATATAGCTCGAGGCCTTTTTCATATTCCTTTGAATAATAATCAAATGGAATATTCTCAGGAAGATATAAAATTGCATTATAGCGGATTGTGCCATCCACATTAATATGGATATGCTTTACAGGCTTGTCGAAGCCATAATGCTTTTCCTGATAAAATTTTTCATAATCTTCGTCTGTCAGTTCACTCTTATTTTTCCGCCAAATTGGAACCATGCTATTGATGGTCTGCTCTTCGGTGCTTCCTATATTCTCATTCTCAGCGTCTTCTTTTGGTTCTTTGATTGCTGCATCCATCTTAATTGGATAGCGGATGAAGTCTGAGTATTTCTTTATGATCGATTTTAAGCGGTACTCTTCGAGGTATTCATCAAAGCTTTCATCTTCCGTATTTTCTTTTATCTTAAGGATAATATCAGTTCCGACTGCCTCTTTTTCACATGGCGTAATCGTATATCCTTCCGCCCCATGGGATTCCCATTTGTACGCCTGTTCACTGCCAAGGGCTTTGCTGATCACAGTTACAACATCAGCGACCATGAATGCCGCATAAAATCCTACGCCGAATTGGCCAATAATATCATGGCCATCTTTAATCTCCTGTTCTTTCTTAAAAGCCAGAGAACCGCTTTTAGCAATGATGCCAAGGTTGTTTTCCAGCTCTTCCTTTGTCATTCCAATGCCTGTATCTTTGATTGTTAATGTTCTGTTTCCCTTATCAGGAACGACCTTTATGTAGTAACTCTCTTTGTCAAACGTTAAGGAATCGTCTGTAAGTGCTTTATAGTAGATCTTATCGATCGCATCGCTGCTGTTGGAAATAAGCTCCCTCAGAAACACCTCTCTTTGAGAGTAAATGGAGTTGATCATCATTTCCAATAATCTCTTGGATTCTGCCTGAAACTGTTTTGTTTCCATGTTAGTCTCTCCCCTTTCAAATATTCCTTACTTTAGCACTCAAGTCTTAAGAGTGCCAAACAATATTTAAATATCATATTAGTTAAATTGTGTCAATCAGCATGAACTGACTTTCGTTCTAAATGATTTCTTCCGCACATTCAACAAGATTGCGTATTGTCTCTTTTAATTGCCTCGAAAGCTGTTCTGGAGTCCATTTCTCTCTTTGATTGTCTAAATCTGATTGTATTAGCAACATCATCCAAACCGAATAAACAGCTGAAAACAAATAATATTCCTGTTTGAATTTTTTCCTGTCAGGAGCAGAAATCTGAATTTCTTCACAATAACAGTCCAGAATCATATTTCGCAAAGTATGGTTATTAGGCTTTGGGAAATCCGGATGTGAAATATCGATTAAATGGAACAAATCCCATAAAGGTGTGTTCAAGTGGCAATGTTCCCAGTCCAGAACCACTGTCTTATCGCCCGCATACCCAAAATTCCCCTGGTGCAAATCCCCATGGCAAAGAACCTTCACAGCGGAAAAGGGTTTACTGGTAAATGCGCTGAAAATGATATTGCCTAAATGCTCTGAAACATTATGTAACCTAAGAATAGTAAAAACTTTCTCTTTGTTCTGCAGAATATGGTCTGCCATCTCCTCAATAGGCGGTTTTGGACCTTTCAGCTGTGCATGGGAAAACCGCTCAGCGGGCAAAGAGTGCCATTTGGCCATTAATGCAGTTATTTCCAGTGCAATATTGGGATCAAAAGTATGTGTAATGGTGCCAAGGTCTTCTAAAATAATCCAATTATTGCTTAGTTTGTTTTGAACGGAGTACGACAGGATTTTTGGAAACTTTAGCGGGAGTTCTGCCAGGACATTCTCGAAAATCCACACTTCTTTTCCCAGCTGAGTATTGTTTGTCAGAGGTTTGAAAATATAGCTTTTTGACGCATCAATAAAAAAACGCTCTACAAACCGGCCGTTCGCTCCCTGATATAAGTTCTCTCTTCTTAAAATGAAACGGTCATTTAGAGTCCCGTTTGAAGTCACAATATTAGTAAACAAGCTGGCGCTCCCCCTTAATTGCATCCTATCTCCACAATATATATCAATCTGCTTTTAAAAAAATACTGCTTTTTTCACTGCACAAAAAAAGTATCCTGCACAAGGATACTTTTTAGAGCAAACTGAATTCATAGCCTTTATTTCGGATCTCAGCAATTAAAGCAGGAAGAGCTTCAACAGTCTGGGCTAATTCATGCAAAAGAATGATCGCTCCCTCTTCCAGGTTCTCTATGACGTTTGCGATAATTTGTTCAGGCTGTTCTTTGAGCTCCCAGTCCATTGACGATATTCTCCACATGATGGTTGATAGCCCAAGCTGTTTGGCTGCAGCTATAGTGTGTTCATTGTACTGCCCATATGGGGGCCGGAATAGCTTCACTTCCTGGCCGATGATGGACTCAATCTTAGTTTTGCTGTTGTGGAGATCCTGGATTTGTTCATGTGGAGTCAGGTTAACATAGTTGGAATGCTTTGAAGAGTGGGTACCTATCTGATGACCTTCTTCCATGACTCTTCCCCACGGACGCTGAGGGTATAAAAGCCTGGATTGCCAGAAGAATACAGCTGGAACATTCTCTTCCTTCAAGATATCCAATATTTCCGGAAGAACTCTTCCTGGTCCATCATCAAAGGTCAATACCACTGTTTTCTTCGATGTATGGCCTTCATTAAATAGTTTGATATCAGGGTCATTCGAAACGTACACGACGTTCGAGCTATCCACTACTCATGGACAATTGGCCATTTCCTCTTCCTCCTTTACTAAGTCGAACGGATATATGACTTTTCGCCATAACTTTCAGCATCATATGTAAATGCATACATATCGTCTGTAAACTGCTCTGGTTTATCATCAAAAACGACTTCCCCATCTTTTAAAGCGATAATGCGGGTTGCATATCGTTTAGCTAACTGAACATCATGGACATTTATAATGGTTTGAAGCCTATGACGCTCATGCATCTCCTGAAGCAAGCTGAATATGCGGTCTGAAGTTCCCGGATCCAGGCTCGCAACAGGCTCGTCGCCTAGAAGGAAACTTGGCTTTTGAAGGAGAGCCCTTGCAATGCCGACTCTCTGTTTCTGCCCGCCACTAAGATGCTCGACCCTGCGATTGGCAAAATCGGCTAAGCCCACCTCTGCAATGACTTGTGCAGCCTGAGCTTTTTCTTCATCTGTGAACCATCCAATAAGATTTTTGAAGCTGTTCCTGTAGCCGAACATGCCTGTCAGAACATTTTGCAGGACAGTCAATCGGGGAATTAAATTAAAATGCTGAAAGATCATTCCCATCTCCCTGCGGATTTTTCGAAGCTGTTCATCACTCAGTGCAGAAAAGGATAGGCCATCCCAGATGATTTCCCCAGATGATGGTGTCTGCAAACCGTTTAAACAGCGGATTAAAGTGGATTTTCCAGCACCGCTTTTACCTAACACACAAACAAAATCACCAGGATGGATCGTCAGGTTTATGGAATTCAGGGCATTATGCTTCATGCCGGCATAACGGACTGTTATATTTCGAATCTCAAGCATTTCAGGCCTCCTTTATATCACTCGGTTCCTAACATAGCTTCCGAAAAGATCCACAAGAATAACAATGATCATTATGATCAGTACATCGAGTGAAACTGAACTGTATTGGAAGGTTTTAAAATCATTAAAAAGTCTCTGGCCAATTCCTCCACCTCCAATAAACCCCAATATAAGAGAAGTTCGAATGGCAACCTCAAACCGGTAGAAGTAATTCGACAATACATTTGGCCATATTTGAGGCAGGATGCTGAACAGGGAAGCAAACCAGCTTTTAGCACCTACTGCTTTCATGGCCTCCTGCGGGCCGGGATCGGATGCTTCAATGAGTTCTGAGATCAGTTTTCCCAGAACCCCAATGTTATGAAACATAATGGCCAGGACAGCAGGAAAAGGACCAAGTCCAAGAGCCGTAAGAAGAATTAGACCGAAAACAATTTCAGGGATGGAACGGACAAAGCTGAGGCCGACTCTGGTTAAATGGTAAATAAGTTTAGAGCCGGACGTGTTTTTGGCGGCCATAAAGCTTAAAGGGAGTCCGATAATAAGCCCGAAAAAGCTTCCCAAAAAAGCCATGGCCAATGTTTCCAGACTGTCTTCAAGTATCTTTGGAAGAAGAGAAAAATCCATCGGGAACCAATGGGACAGAAAGTCAATCATATTGCGGAAGTCTTTGAATTTCGATAAATCGAATTCCGTTAGCCTCATGCTTAGATAAACGAATAAAGCTAACACGAAATATGTTAATATGCTGTGTTTTTTAAACCACAATCTTATCAGCCCTATTCTTTAATGAGTCCCTCTTTTAGGGCAGCCTGGCGGATGCTTTCATAATCTTTATTGCTTGCCTCTGTAAATCCGCTTGCCCCGAAAGCATCCAGAATTTCCGGATCTTTAATCGCTAGAAATGCTTCTTTTAATGTTTTAATTGTTTCTTCATCGGTATTTTCATGTACAGCCCAAGGGTACTGAAAAAGCTTTTCTGATTTCCAGATCGTTTTAATCTGATCTCCATCTACTTTTCCTGAATCCACTAATTGATTGTAAATGGCGCTGTCGATCGCACCTGCATCAACCTGCTTATTTTGAACTGCCAATGCAGTAGCATCATGCGAGCCGGTAAATCTGACGGACTTAAAGCTGTGTTCATCCTCTGATTTGTAGACTTCGCGGTCCTTCAATTCAATGGATGGGATAAGAGATCCTGAAGTTGAATTGATATCACCGAAGGCAAAGTCAGCTTCACTGCTGTTTTTCAGTAAATCTTCTAGTGAATTCCATGGGTGGTCTTTATGGGTAATGATATATGAATAATAGAATGGCTCTCCGTCGATCAGCTGTGTAATGATGGCTTTTGCGCCGCTCTTCTCATGTGCAACAACATATGTTAACGGGCCGAAATAAGCCATATCAATTTTATCGTAGTTCATGGCTTCCACTACCCCGTTATAATCCGGATATACTTCGACAGCTACATCCCTATCGAGTTTTTCAGATAATGTGGACTGCAGTTTCTCCATTGCAGCTTCCATGGAACCCTCTGTTTGAACTGGGATGACCCCAATGGTGAACGTTTCTTTAGATTGTTCTTTTCCGTTTCCGTCTTTGTTATCTGCTTCATTTTCGCTGCATGCTGACAAAAGCAGCAGTGAAAAGATAGTCATGAGCATTAAAAATTTTTTCATGTTTGCACTTCCTTTTTTCGTATTTAGTAAAGGTAAAAAAGGACTCTTTTCGAGTCCTTTTTTTTAGATAACAGTAATCTTTCCAGGATTCTGATCTGTGACAGTCCCAATGATGGAAGCCCATTCTACTCCTTTTTCCTTAAGGTCATTAAGGAGCAATTCAGCTTCTGTTTCAGGGATGGTTATTAAAAGTCCCCCAGATGTGATGGCATCACATAGTATCACTTGGTCCACATCATCAATATTTTCATATTGAATCCGGCCGGACAGCCATTTATGATTTTTTTTGGAGCCTCCTGGAATAATATTCTGTTCAGCAAGCTCTCTTGTTTTTGGAAGAATTGGAACGGCTTTGCTTTCAATGGCAATG
This sequence comes from Cytobacillus sp. BC1816, assembly GCF_051353635.1. Classification (NCBI taxonomy): domain Bacteria; kingdom Bacillati; phylum Bacillota; class Bacilli; order Caryophanales; family Bacillaceae; genus Cytobacillus; species Cytobacillus sp. BC1816. The sequence goes on from NZ_CP195611.1 coordinate 2,381,557, forward strand.
CCCGTGCCGCTTCCTTCCGCAATCTCCATTGCGTGGCCTAGAAGGCCAAAACCGGTAATGTCTGTGCAGGCATTGACCTGGTAGTTATCCATAGCTTCCGCTGCGTCTTTATTTAAGGCAGCCATGACTTCCATTACTCGGTCGATTCCTTCCTGATCCAGCATAGCCCTTTTTATCGCTTGAGTAAGAATGCCCACGCCAATTGGCTTGGTTAAAATCAGTTTGTCGCCAGGCTTGGCTCCTGCATTTGTTCTAACTCGTTCAGGATGTACTGTTCCAGTCACAGATAAACCGAATTTTGGCTCCTGGTCGTCAATGGAGTGCCCGCCAACTAAAACAGCACCGGATTCTCTAACTTTATCGGATGCCCCAGCAAGAATATCTGCAAGGATGCTTTTATCCAATTTTGTGATTGGAAAACCTACAATATTCATAACGGTTATTGGCTTTCCGCCCATAGCGTAAATATCGCTAAGTGAATTGGCTGCGGCAATCTGCCCGAACATATACGGGTCATCCACGATAGGAGTAAAGAAATCAAGTGACTGCACCAGGGCAGTTTCATCATTTATTTTATATACGCCTGCATCATCAGATGTATCCAGTCCTACTAAGAGGTTGGGGTCAGGTACAGACTTTGGCAAATGACGCAGAACCTGCGCCAGGTCTTCAGGACCAATTTTGCATCCTCAGCCGCCTTTTGTAGATAAAGAAGTTAGTTTTATGATTTCTTCTCTCGACATATTTCTCTCTCCTTGCCTATTCATTATTTACTTGGGGACTTTTCTAAAATGGCTTTGTAAATTTTTTGAAGTATTTTAGCTTCATATTCTGAAGAATGGCTGCACTCAACATAAAATTTGGCAGCCCGCCCCAATTTTATCCTCAACTCGTAATTATTCACTAGTTTGTCTGCATAATCAAGAAATTCGACCGTATTAGTATAGATTAAACCGGTTTTCTGATGGTCAATAATATTTCGGTTGCCCAGGTTATTGGCAGCAAGTACAGGAAGGCAATATTCCATTGCTTCCAAAATAGCAGCAGGCTGGCCTTCAGAATGGGATGTATTCAGTACGGCATCAGCTTGCCTATATAGCTCCCCCATATGATGATGGGGGATTTGCCCAAGATATTGAATCCACTCTTTATTCTCTTCTGCAAGGGATTTTACAATATACCCCTCTTCTTCTTCAATAATAGGGCCCGCCAGCCAAAATCGCATCTCAGGATTTTTTTCGTAAATCAATTTAAGCTTTTCTATGGCAAAAGGAATATTTTTCACCTTGCGGATCCCTGCCGGCAGTAAAAATAAAAAAGTGCCAGGTTCTTTCTTATAATCGCCTCCAGGTTCAGGAAATATTACAGTGCCCTGATGGATAACGCTGATTTTATCTCTTGCTTCCGGTAGTTCTTTTGCCAGTACCAGCTTGGCTTCTTCATCAAATACGTGTATGGCTTCGGCATGGAGGATGGTTTCCATAACCACTGCTTTTTTTACAGGATCATAAAGATCGATATTTAAGTCTGTGCCTGTCATGGTTACGACATATCTTTCAGGCCTTTTACCAAGTCCTTTAATAAATTCGCCAAACCTGTAAGCGTTAAAGCCATGCACAATATCAGCCTTTGGCAGGCAAGTGAATTCGTAATCGTCTGTGATATTAATGATTTTAGTCTCGATGCCCAGCTTATTAAGTCCATCAGAAATACGCTGAACGGTAACCGTATTTCCTCTTGCCTGGTGAAAATTTGGGCTTGCCAGTATTACTTTCATCCTTTCATCCTTCACAATTATATTTGCACTATCTTCGTTTTAATTAAAGTTTGCATCAATTATTGCAGGAATATTTCATCCTGTCCATTAATTATATTTCAGCAAGCTGTTCTTTTAACTATGACAGTAAAAAAGCCTGTTTCTAAGTCAAGAAACAGGCAAGATTTTTATTGGTTTCCGAATTCTTCTACAAGATCTTTGAATTTTCGAAGTGAGTTTTCAATTGGATATGGGGAAGTCAGATCCACTCCTGTTTTCTTTAACAGCTCAAGGGGATAATCGGAACTACCGCTTTTTAAGAACTCAAGATAGCTTTGCAGCGTTTCTTTGTCCCCTTCAAGAAATTTCGCTGCCAAATGAATGGCAGACGCAAATCCGGTAGCGTACTTATAAACATAAAATGGACGGTAAAAATGAGGGATCCTTGCCCAGCCGAATTTCACCTCTTCATCAAAGACAATCTCATCCCCATTATATTCGCGGAATAAGCGTTCATAGATTCCGCTGAAAACTTCAGCGTTAAGCGGCTCTCCCTTTTCCGCTAATTCGTGAGTTTTCATCTCAAACTCAGCAAACATGACTTGGGTGAAGAAGGTTCCTTTAAACTGATCAATAAAATGATTAAGGAGATGCCTGCGGACTTGTTTATCCTTTTCTCTGTTCAGCAAATAGTTAATCAGAAGCACTTCGTTCACTGTTGAAGCCACTTCCGCTACAAAGATGCTGTAACGGGCGGTAATCTGCGGCTGGTGCTGTGAGCTCAGCTTACTGTGGACACCATGTCCGCATTCATGAGCAAGTGTAAAAAGGCTGTCCAGATCATCACGGTGATTCAGGAGGATATAGGGATGAACGCCATAGATGCCCAAGTTATACGCCCCTGACCGCTTCCCTGGAGTTTCCCGCACATCAATATAGCGCCCCGACTTAAACTCCTTGAGAATATTAATATAATCCTCTCCAAGAGGCTCCAATGCTTTACACATCGTTTCATAAGCTTCTTCGTAAGATATATCAGGTTTTACACCCTCTGCTAATGGAACACTCAAATCATATTGCCGCAGCTCGTCAAGGCCTAAATGTTTCTTGCGGATCCTGGTATATTGATGCATTGCCCCGATATTTTTTTTAGTTGTCTCAATAAGATTTACATATACTTCCTTTGGTACCTTATCACCAAATAATCCTTTTTCAAGGGCTGAAGGATAATTCCGGATACTGGCCATGCTCACATTGTTTTTTATCGCAGCAGAAAGGGTGGAAGAAATGGAATTCTTTAGCTGCATATACGGCTGGTAATAGGCCTTATACGCTTCCTTTCTCTTTTCCCGGTCTTCCTCTTCCATAATTTTTGCATACATCCCGCGTGTCAGTTCAATCTTTTCGCCATCGTCTTTTGTTATATCTCCAAACTTTATATCAGCGTTATTCATCATTCCAAATGTATGACTGGGAACCGAAAGTGCTTCGCCAAGGCGGGACAGAATTTCTTCCTTGTCTTTATTAAGGACATGAGGCTTATAGCGGAAAGATTCGAGCAGGTCTTCCTCAAAGTATTTCAAGGCCTTTTCCTCAGCAATATAGCTTTTTAGGGTTCCTTCATCCAGGCTTAAAAGAAAAGGCATAAAAAAAGAAGTGCATGAACTGATTTTTACGCTTAATTGCTTTGCTCTGTCCACCAATGCCTGCGAATCAGACATCCGTGTGTCTTCATCTGTTTTTAGCATCGCATAAGCATATAGCTTATTAAATATGTAAGATAGTTTTTCTTTGTGCTCAAGATATTGATACAGGGAATAACCATCTTGAATCTTGCCATCATAGGTCTTCAGCTTATCAGCTAATTGTCCAATCCTCTGGTAATCTTCCTCCCATTTTTCCAAACTTGAATAAATGTCTTCCAGATTCCATTTTTCATTTTGCGGAACGTCATTTCTGTTGTTGAATGTCTTCATCTTATAGACTCCTTTACAGCAAAACTGTCATTCATTTATTAACTATATTCAAAAGTTATCGGAAAAACCCTCCCTCATTTTTGATTTTATCACGAACGGCCATTAAAATAATCTTGAAAGGATGTGGACGGATTGGCAATAACGCTGCCTCATATTGAAGACCCAAACAATACGGCATATTTTCCTCCAGTGGGGAATTTTGAAACTTTTCAGGACGATGCCCATTATGAAGAAAAAGTCAGGGAATGGGGATTATCAACTACAAGGGAAGTTAAGAAGGAATTTTGGTATAAAGAAAAATCACAGCAGCGCCTTGTAACCGTGAAAGGTTATCAGGTATACGGTGAATCTGGTGATTATTATACAATTATAATTGAATTTCAGGACGGAAATCTGAGCTGCATACACCCTGCTTATCTTAAAGAGATGCAGTCCCCGAGCTTTGGAAAGGCAATGGCTGCTGATTTTGCGGATACCTCCTCTGCTCCTCCTTCTGAAAAGGATGCTCCCAAAAAAGAAAATGAGAAGCATGAAGACGTTACTAAGAATCCGGCTGAAAACAGCAATAAGACAAAGCCTTCAGCAAAAAAAGCCAAGAAGGAAAAACAGCCTGCATTGGAACTGCCAGCAGAAAAAGTCCATTTTACCGCTAAAGTAAAACAATTTGCCTTAAGCTGGAACCATTTCAATGAAGATAATGATGAAGTCATCGTCTTAGAAGATGTTGTCATTCAAGAGAATGAACCGATTGAAGTGGGACTTGGCTGGTGCTCCCACTCAAAAACTCTAAAGAAATTTGAACTTCAGCCAGGGGAAAGCCTTGAATTTGATGGGAAAATTGTTAAAAAGAAACTGCCTAAAGGCAAAGATTGTGACAAGGAATTCATTGTAGAAGAAACAGTGACATATAAGATTAATAATCCTTCAAAAATCAAAAAAAGCTAAGAGTGGACGCTCTTAGCTTTTTTACGATTATGAAAGAATTCTTTTTTCTCCCTCGATACTCTGGATGGGACTGATATTTTGTGTGAATTCAAGTGTTCCTGCATAGCTTCCGTTTTCATCCCTTACGGCAAAATAACGGATATAAACATATTTATCTCTGAATTTTATCCAGAAATCTTCAGAGTCCTTTCGGCCAGCCTTAAAATCCTTCAGCAATTCTTCCACAGCATGGACACTGCGGGGAGGATGGCAATTCTGCACGGTTCGCCCTATCACGGCTTTGGTTCTGGCAAAGATTCTTTCCTTTCCATGAGAGAAATAGCGGACTACGTCTTCATGATCAATAAATGTGATATCAACAGGCAAGTGATTGAATAATAGTTCCAGCTGTTTCAATGATAAAATGCCAGTTTCCATTTTGATATAGCCTTCTGATATTGCATTCCCGTCAATCCCTTTGCGTTCGGGCTTCCATTCTCCCTCCGGGCCAGTCAGACAGAAGCCAATCTCGTCGCTCTCATGGTCAATCTTAACCCATTCATCTTCTGTAAGATTCTTTAAAGCCATGGGGAAAAGGATATTTTCCTCCCTGTAAATCATGGCGCTTATTTCATTGAATATGAAACGCACGGCATTGGTGACCTTTTGCTTATCCCCATCGTATTGGCTGAGCAGATTCCTGGCATCCTTGATTCCATCCCTGATAAAGTCATCGATGCTCCACATATTATTTGTTGGACCATAGATTCCGTACTTCTCCAAGTATGGGAAAAGCAGATTTTCCTTCCGGCTGTAATGCTTATCAAGATCGAGCAGCAGGATGCAATCTTCTAATAGTTTATAAGCATTTTCCCCGTTATCCTCCTGGATGAACGCCTCGAGATGGACTTTTACCCTTTCCCTCAAATGCTTATCAATTGCCCTATTCTCCCGGATGAATGTATGTACGGGGTGTCCGGGCTGTTCTTCCGGCTTCAGATGAGCAGTTTCGCCTCCGGTGTTCTGAACTGGACTGTTATGATGGTCCTTCTGTTCACGGTTATTAATCAATTCGCTCACTGTATATTTCCTCCTCTTTTCAAGGCTGTATATATTGCTTATAAGGAATGTACCATGGGGGAAAAGTTTGGGATGTGATGAGAATCATATTTTATTGAAAGTTTATGGTTTTATTTAAGAATGGAATGCAAGCAATAAATTACCACCCCCTCCTTGTTCTCTTTTTTGATACACTTTTAAAGGATTGAATGATGGAGGTTTACTATTTGTGAAAAGAATACACCGAATGATGATTTTGATTGTTCTTATATTTTCCAGCGGATTTGCTGCAGGCATTTACTATACAAACAACACGGAACAGATCCAGCCTTTAAAACAGCCTATGCCGGTTTCACAATCCAGCAAACTTCCGGTCAAAAAAGGAATCCCGAAGCTTTCTGAGGTTCCTGAAAAAGTGCTGATGGGTTATGTCCAGGATTACCGTGACCCCAAATCGATCGATTATTCAAACCTGTCTCATATCCTTTTTTCTTTCGCTCATCCCGAGAAGGACGGAAGCATTTCTTTAAATGGTGATTCAGCCCTGAAAAATCTGAGAAGTGTGGTAAGAAATGCACACCGTCAAGATGTAAAGGCCATACTTGCCGTAGGGGGATGGTTTCATATCAATGGCGGGGAATCATATGATTATTTTAAACAAGCCATAGCTGATGGCTCTTCGAGAGACAGGCTTGTAAAAGAATTGGCGGGGCTGGCTCAAAACGAAAATCTTGATGGCATTGACATTGATTTTGAGCATCCGCGTTCCAAAGAGGATGCAAAATACCTGGCTGTCTTTATCAATAAGCTAAGCGAAGTGCTTCATGCAAACGGCAAAGTGCTGTCTGTTGCGGTCCATGCCAAAATTCATAGTGTCACTGGGACAGAGATGGGCTATGTTGTATATGAGCCTGCTATGTTCATGAAGGTTGATTATGTAAATATAATGGCTTATGACGGCCAGTGGGATGGCGGTTACAATGCTCGCAATCTTTCTCCGTACTCCTTTACAGAGAATATTGCAAACTATTGGGGACAACTATTTGATTCACAGGGGATTCCAAAAGATAAGCTGGTTCTGGGGGTTCCGCTTTATGCTCAGCCAGCAGATCCTGCCATAAAGCCCGTATCATATAATGCAGTCATAAGCGCTAATCCCGAAAACGCAGCAAAGGATAAGATCAGCCTAAATGGCACTGAGTACTACTATAATGGTGCCAATATGATGAAAAAGAAAACAGCCCTGGCTCTCAATCACGGATTCGGCGGAATGATGATCTGGGAAGTGGGCCATGACGCCAAAGGGCCATTCAGCCTTATGGGAACGATTGCTGAAGCTCTCCAAAATACAGAAGAACCCGTGAAGTATTATTCCTTGAAAAATACAAAATGAGAAAAAAGAGCATGGGCAACACCCTTGCTCTTTTTTAGGGATTTCAAATCACGATAGTATAAACTGCTTTATCTCTTCCCGCCGGTCCTGATAGACCTTCTCTCCAAGCATAACCAGTTCCTCCACAAACTTTATTTCATCAAATGGCATTTCTTCCCCCAGTTCTTCATTTATGCGCAAGTAATTTTCTCCAAGCAGATGTTTGCTATGGTAGGTAACAGATTCGGAAGATAAATGAAGGGCCAGGTCCAATAGCTTCGGCGTAACCTTCATGGACGGGAGCTGGAAAGGCAGCCAATGTTTTACACCCCAGTATTTATTTTGGTCAATCGTAAAGTCGATTTTTTGAAGACCGGTTCCAAGGGAAAGAATTTTTATATTTTGCAGTTCCTCCTTGAAGTGATGCATAGCCTCCGTAATGCAAACGAGTGATGGATTATTCGCCCAAAGCCCTCCGTCTATCGATAAATAACTGTTGCTGATGTTATTCGGAGGGAAATAAACAGGTGCTGAACAGGAGGATAGTACTGCGTCCCAAAGCTTCATTGATAGACTTTCATTTCCAGTACTGCCGTAATTGGAACGGTGAATAAATGGCTTGCCATGGGTCACATCGACAGCAGGAATTAAAAGCGGCTTATTAATATCGGAAAGCTCCGTTTCTCCAAAAGCTTTTCGGATAAAACGCCGCAGGTACTTATCACTGTATACACTTTTAAAGAGACCAACCTTTGCCTGTTTTACAAAAATCTTTTTCCCGAATGACTCGTATCCTTTCAAGACCTCGCTCATATCTTTCTTCAGGATCAGTGAAGCGGCAATTATCGACCCGGTGCTTGTGCCAGCAATCATATCGAAATAGTCACCTGCTTGCAGATTCAGTTCCTCTTCGAGAGCTTTTAAAATGCTGACAGCAAAGACACCGCGTATTCCACCGCCATCGATGCATAATATTTTCATTGGATCACCTGCTATGTCATTCCTATTGTAGATTTCCCTTTAATAAGGGGGGAAATTACGTTCTCCGAAGATTAGGAGCTTAAGCCTTTTCCTATGTAAAAGAAGAGAAGGAACCATTCCTTCTCTTCTATTCCTCGTTTATCATTTCCTCGAATACGGCAGAGACTTTGTTAAATTCTTCGTCGCTTTCAATGGGTGTAAAATCGCCGTCTTCATCCAGTTTTAAAAAGAACACGTCGATATCTTCTTCTGTGTCTTCTTCAAGATCTTCTACGAAGCTGACAGCAGCATATTGATGGCCATCTACCTCTGCAGAAGCGAGAACCTCCACTTCCATTTCCTGATCATTTTCATCACTGATTGTAAATACTTCTCCAACTTCTATTTTGTCCATTTTTTATCTCCTCTCCATAGTAGGTTCTTTCTATATTTTCCCGTTTTAGCAGATTTTCATGCCTAAAATAAAAAAAGGATCGGCTTTATGATGCCGATCCATGCCTGCATTGAGGATTACTTAATGCCTGCTGCCTCTTTTTTTTCCACTTTTACACTCCATCCAAACGGGTCTGGCGCGGTACCTTTTTGGATTCCAGTCAAAGTATCATAGATTTTCTTGGATAATTCCCCGGTGATGCCACCGCTGATTTCAATTTTCTTATTGTCCCAGAAAAATTCGCCAATTGGAGAGATAACAGCAGCAGTGCCTGTTCCGAATGCTTCTTCAAGCTGTCCGTCCGCATGTGCCTGGTAGATTTCTTCAATAGAGATTCTGCGCTCAGCCACTGGAATATCCCAGTACTTCAGTAACTCGAGTACAGAGTTTCTGGTGATTCCTTCTAAGATGCTTCCATTAAGCTCAGGTGTTACAACTTCACCGTTAATTTTGAAGAAAATGTTCATGCTTCCCACTTCTTCAATATATTTATTTTCTTTGCCGTCCAGCCATAGTACCTGTGAATAACCAGTTAAGCTGGCAAGCTCCTGTGCTTTCAGACTCGCTGCATAGTTTCCTCCGGTTTTAGCGGTGCCTGTTCCCCCTTTTACGGCACGGACATATTCGTTTTGAACAGCAATTTTAACAGGGTTGATGCCTTCCTTGTAGTAGGCGCCTACTGGAGAAAGGATAATGATGAATTTGTATCTCTTTGATGGTGCCACTCCAAGGTATGGCTCAGTTGAAATGACAAATGGACGGATGTACAGTGAAGTTCCTTCAACATTGGGAATCCAGTCACGATCGAGTGATATTAATTCTTTTAAGGCATACAGAGCAAGCTCTTCATCAATTTCAGGAATACATAACCTGGAGTTGGATTTATTCAATCTCTCCATATTCTTTTCAGGCCTGAAAAGCAGCACCTCTTTATCGATTGTAAGATATGCTTTTAACCCTTCGAAGACACTTTGCCCATAATGGAAAATCATTGCAGCGGGATCAAGTGAAAGCGGCTGGTAAGGTACAATTCTTGGATCATGCCATCCCCGGCCGGCAGTATAATCCATTTCAAACATATGATCGGTAAAATTTTTGCCAAACTCCAGATTATCAAATGCAGGTTTTTGTTTTTTCTCAGGTGTGCGATTGATTTCAATTTTAAATTCAGTCATTGTCAAAACTCCCTATCTGTAGATGATTTAAAAACCTCATGCCTGCTTTTGCTGCTGCTCTTATTAGAGGATAAATAAAAACGCCCAGTCATCCTCCGAGCGTGGACGAAAGGGCTTGCTTCCCGGCAACAACCTATAAGGATGTTTAACAGCTGCTTATATATTGTAATAAGACTCATATGCTGTTTTTGAAAAGGTTGCCTTTCGCTCTTTTCTACTTCAAGGCAGTAGTGCAGTTATTTGTTAAAGTTTTTATAAGTTTTTCTAATATTATGATATTCTCCTATTTAATTGTCAATATGAATTAACAATAAATTTAGAATTAATTCGGATCACTGAAAATTCTATTTGCAAAAGAACTGTCAATTATGATGAAAAATCATGGATTTAAATCTATAATCAATATATAAATACATAAGGAGATTTATGATGATGAACAGTAAAGAGCTTGAAGAAAGAATTATTCAAAACTATCAGGGCGAAGAAAAAATGATGATTCTCGTTTTTGCCCAGTGGTGCATTAATCATAATTTAGATCCCGAGGAAATCTATTTAAAGGCATACCCAGATCAAAGGAAAAATATTTCACTGCAGGAAGCCCTGGAGCTGACAGTTCCTAAAGAAGAAGCTGGTGATGTGCCTGATGAGACTTTGCTTGGTGTTCTATCAATGTTCGGAAATGATGATTTGGCCTTCGTCGTAATGGAAGAATTAAAGAAAATGAAAAAGGGCAGCTAAGCCTGGGTTGGCTGCTGCCCTTTTTCGCAAGAAACACTATTATTTAAACCAGCCCTTCTCTTTGGACTGGGTAATGGCTTCAATCCTGTTCGTAACTTCGAGCTTGTCAAGAATAGCAGATATATAGTTTCGGACGGTTCCTGTTTTAATGCTGAGCTGATCGGCAATTTCCCTGGTGTTTTTGCCGTCGGCAATCAGCTCAAGCACCTCTTTTTCACGATCGGTCAGCGGGTTTTCTTCTCCATATACATCATCCATTAATTCAGGTGCATAGATGCGCTTTCCTTCCACGACGTTTCTGATTGAGCTGGCGAGCTCTTCACTTGGGCTGTCTTTTAATAAGTATCCCCTTACACCGGCCTTAAGGGCACGCTGAAAATAGCCTGACCTTGCAAAGGTTGTCAGAATAATAACTTTGCATCCCATGCCTTTCAATTCTTCTGCCGCCTCCAAGCCGCTCTTTTCCGGCATTTCAATATCCATGATGCATACATCCGGTTTGAGGGTTTGGACAAGAGATATGGCTTCCTTGCCATTTGATGCTTTGCCAATGACCTCCATATCTTCTTCGAGATTTAACAGGGATCCTAAAGCACCAAGCACCATCCGCTGGTCTTCAGCTATGACGATTTTAATCATGCCTTTTCCTCCTTATTTGTTTCCTTTACGACTGTTGGCACCTTCATTATAATCGTTGTTCCATTTTCAGACACGATATCAAGACTTCCATTGACAAAGTCAAGCCGCTCTCCTAATCCAAGCAGTCCTGACCCCTTGCCGACATCTGTTGCGGGATTCATGCCGACCCCGTTATCCTGGACACTAATGCTAACTTCATTCCAGGTTTGTTCAATGCTGATGCGGCATTCTGTAGCATTACTGTGTTTTACTACATTTGTCACAGCTTCTTTCATGCACATGCTTAGAATATTCTCAAGGAATACTGACACGTTCTTTAATTTGATATCTTCTTCCCCGATGAATTCGATAGAGGCGGCCTTTAAAATTTGCTTAACAAGTATAATTTCTTCCTTCAGCCTGATTCCTCTCATCTGGGAAACCATTTTTCTTACTTCGTTTAATGCTGTTCTGGCTGTTTGCTGAACGTCTATAAGCTCTTCCCTTGCCTGGTCAGGATCCTTGCTGATGAGCTTCCTGGCCAGATCGCTTTTTAATCCGATCAGAGACAGCTTTTGTCCGAGTGTATCATGAAGATCGCGGGCAATCCGCTGCCTTTCCTCCTGTTTGACGAGCTCCGCGATCCTTTTGTTGGCATCTTCGAGCTGTTCTTCAAGCATTTCCTGCTTTTTCTTATTGTGAATGTTAAATGGAAGCAAAATTACACTGATCCAGATGATAATGATAAAAGGTATCTGCTCGAGAAATAATGGCTTTTGTGTGACAAAATTTATATTTATTGAGATGGTAGTTGCGACCAGATGGATGACATATAACGTTAAAAATGCAATCCTGTTTTTGATATGGCCATTGTAATAAGCTATATAAAAAGCAAAATAAATAAACGAAAACAGAATGGTCATCGTAATCGATATGCTGATTAAGATGCCTGTCCATAGATAGACAGGCCACTTCCGGGATATAAAGGCAAAACGCAAAGATATAAAAAATAAAATGGTCAGGATAATTCCGACAGCTATGGCGATTTTAGAGGTGGATCTGAAGATGAAATAAAACGGCAAAATGCTGAATACACTCCATATATAAGGAGAAATGCCTGAACTTTTCAAAGTGGTGAAATACTTTTTAAACATGTGAGGTACCCTCTTTTTATCGTGAAATAATGAAACAGCTCCTTTGCTATCATATCACAAAGGAGCTGTTCTTCAGTAGACTATAGACTTAGTTTATGGCTTCACAGATGCCGTTTTCGCTCTGCTCTGTTTTTTGCTGAGGGCAGACTGCCTTGCTGCTCCATATCCAGTGAAGTCCTGGGCTTCTTCGTCCCATAAGCGGAATCGAAGTGACTTCAGACTGGTTGAAAGAGTAATGGTCGGTACATTCTGAAGCTCAGCTGTATTATAATGTGCGCTTTCGAGATTATAGTTAGGCACACGCGGGCTTAAGTGATGAATATGATGGAACCCGATGTTTCCGGTCAGCCACTGAAATACTTTTGGAAGCTTGTAAAAGGAGCTTCCCTCTACAGCCGCTTTTACATACTCCCACTTATCATCTTCTTCAAAATAGGAGTCTTCAAATGTATGCTGTACATAGAAAAGCCAAATCCCCGCTGCTCCGGAAATCAAAAAGATTGGACCTTGCACCATCAGGAACGCTTCCCACCCGATAGCCCAGCACATGAACGCATACAAACCAGCGATAGCTGCGTTTGTTAGATAAGTATTGATGCGTTCATTCTTTCTGGCCCCTTTTCTGTTAAATCGGTTTTTTAACAAAAATACATAAATCGGGCCAATACCTAACATGACGAACGGATTGCGGTAGATACGATAGGCTGCACGTGTCGACCATGACGCATCTTGGTATTCTTTTACTGTCAGTGTCCAGATATCACCTGTACCACGCTTGTCCAGATTACCGCTGGTTGCATGGTGAACATTGTGGTCATGCTGCCATTGGTGATAGGGGAAAATGGTAAGTATCCCTGTGATTGTGCCAACGATTTTGTTTGCTTTGCGATTTTTGAAAAAGGAATGGTGGCAGCAATCATGGAAAATGATGAAGATCCTGACCAGAAAGCCAGCTGCAATGACAGATATGCCAAGCGTCAGCAGGTAAGAAAAGCTCAGGCTCTTGTAAGCAAGGAACCACAGCAGGAAAAAAGGTCCCAGAGTATTGACCAGCTGCATGATGCTGCGTGTTAAATCTGATTTTTCATATGGTGCCATTTGTTTTTTTAAGTTGAGTTGTTTTTGTTTAGAAGTCATTTTTTAATTCCCTTCTTCATGACGTTAACCTTATGATAAAGGGTTTTCAAACGGTTTTGTAGACATGAGTGTCATGTCCAAACCATGATAAATGTCATGGTTTGCTGAAAAATTAAGATGAGATCCTATAAACAGGCTATATTTTTTAAGCTTCCCTAAAAAAAATTTTTATTTTTCAGGATTATTTTGCCTCACACATGACTTCTAATTACGTAGGACATAATGAAATTGACATTAAATATAAAGGAGAGTTTTGCATGCGCAACCATAATCAACTCGGCAATACAGAAATCGATTCACCCATACAAGCTTCAATTGAGCAGATTTGGCAGAATGTGTGCGGAGGCTGGGATCAATTCAATCAATCAGCCGTACTGGATTTTTTAAGCCAATGTGAGAAAAAAGGAATTGATTCCCAATTCGCAATGAGCTGGATTGAGAAAAATAAAGATAAGATTCCGGATTGGCAGACAGTTTCCAGAGTGTCTCTTGATTGGATGAATCAGCATACAGCTGCTGGCTCTCCATTATCAAATGAGACCTTTAAATAACCACATAAGCAAAAGACTGTAAAAGCCCCTTGGCATATTACCAAGGGGCTCTCTTTTAATGAGGAATGTTAGGGTTTGGCATTTGCCCTTGAGCAGGGTTTTGCATATGCCCCTGTGCAGGTGCATATGCATTTAACATTTGCTGCATATCCTGCTGTGCAAACTGAGGTACCTGGTAATAATGATGTTTGTTTTGATAAATTGAAAGTTCATAAGCCATCTCAATGCAATTTGGGACTGAATCAGCCAGTACTCTCCGAACAACTGGATTTGTTGTTTCGAGTGCAGCCATGGTTTTCATGGAAGCGGCCGATTTTAATGCTCCCAGAAGGCAGCCGGAAACTGTTTCTTCATTCATTTCGGTGACAGATTGGATTGGCTTTTTTGGCTGAGAAGGCTTTAAACCATAAATAAAATCATTATCCTGGTTCATTTTATAGCTCTGTGTTGGTATAGAAGGATCTTTACCTGTCTGGAAACATTCCAGTGTAGTATTGTATTCCTCCTGCACAAATTGATACTGGCGGTCCATTATACTTGCCAGTTCCTGATCTTGTACGTGCTGACGTAATAGTGAGTATGTGTTTAAGGTGCCGACTGTACCTGATAAAACCTCATGAACATCAAGAACTTCATGTGCTCCATGGTTGAGCTGCTGAGGTATATTTCCTGTATGCATATTTTGATGCATTTGGTTAGGCTGATTTTCCAATTAGATTCCTCCTTTTTTATTAACAATCTTTATCATGCAGAATTTTATATAGAAATATCCGTGGTATGGTAAAAAAATAAATAAAAAAAGCAGCTCGATTGAACCGCTTTTTTAGTTCACTTCCTCAATTGTTTCTGCCAATAAGAATAGATATCTGTAAATTAGATTGTAAGCATCATTTATGGTCATATCTTCTTCAAAGCCTTCCAAGTCATCCAATGCAAAATTGAGTTCCCATAACCCATCTTGCTGGTTAAACATTAAATCAAATGTTGCTGAATCACCTTGTAATGTTCTTTTTAAATATGACCTTATTGTTTCTGCTTTCTTTTTAGGCAATTTTAGTCCAAGCATGACATCATAGGTTCGGAAAAGGTCATCGAATTCAAATGAGATGGCGTCTGCACCAATAATCACAAACCATTCAGATTCAAGGTACATAAACTCTTTAATATTTTTCACAAAATAATCGATAGGCTGGTTTAGAAAATCGGGCGTCTCCTGTGAGAGGACTTCTTCTGTTTCCTTGTTTCCTCTCTCTATATAAGCATTTGCAAAGCGGGTTTTAGGATTTTTTATAATTAACGATTCAGCATTGGATAATAGCTGATGCTTTTCAGCAAATTCTTTTTCTTCTTTGTATATTTCGTTTCCTTGTTCCTTGAGTTGATTTTCAATCCGTTCTTTTAACATTTCGCTCCTCCTTTAATTATGGCTACCTTCCGCGTCTTTTTGACATGTTACTCACAGATTTAGGCGCTGAAGTCTTCTTTTTTGATTGTGATTTGCTGCGGTTTACATTACCAGCTGAATTCGATGGTTTTGAATTTTTCCTTTGCCCTTTTCTGCTCTTTGCCGGGGAAGTTTTGCCTTCATTCTTTTTTCTGTCTGTATCTTCCCGATTATCATTTTTCTTTCTTCCAGGTGAAGCTGGGCTTTTTCGCGCTTGAGAGTTTTTTTCTGATGGCCTGGAAGGCTTTTGCCTTTCCTGGCTATTGCCAAGGTTCTGCTTGGAAATTGTAATGTTCAGCCCTTTTTCAATTGCTTCAAGAAGCGGTTTATCTGCGGATGAATAAAAAGTGATTGCCATCCCCTTCATGCCAGCCCTTCCCGTTCTTCCGATGCGGTGAACATAGCTTTCCGGATCCAGTGGAATATCATAATTAAATACATGTGTGACACCTTCCACATCAAGTCCCCTTGCAGCTACATCAGTTGCTATTAATAGCTGTAATTCTGCGTCCCTGAATCGTTTCATCACTTGTTCCCGTTTGGACTGAGATAAATCTCCGTGAAGCTCATCACATTCGAAGCCATTTGATTTTAGTACATCATTAAGCTTGCTAACCCTGCGTTTGGTCCGGCAAAAGATGACTGCTAAATAAGGTCTGTGAGTTTGAATTAATTGCATGAGTGTGGCCTGCTTGGCACGGTCGATCGTATGTATGGCGATTTGCTTGACTGATTGTGCTGGTCCTTGTGTTTTTTCGATTTGCATATACTCTGGTTCTTTCATATGTTTCCTGGCGAGATTCCTGATTTCTGCTGGTATTGTTGCAGAAAATAACATGGTCTGTCTTTTGACTGGTGTTTCTTTAATAATATCTTCCACTTCATCCAGGAAGCCAATATGGAGCATTTGATCGGCTTCATCCAATACTAAAAAATCTGCTTGTGATAAATCAATCGTTTTCCTCTTAATATGATCGAGAAGCCGGCCAGGCGTACCAACGACAATTTGGACCTTTTTCTTCAGCTTGTTGAGCTGCTTGTCCACATCTTGCCCCCCATAAACGGCTAATACCTCTAAATCATCATCGCCTGCAATCAGTTTTTGAACTTCTTCTGTAATCTGCAGAGCTAATTCCCTTGTCGGTGTCACAATCAGAGCTTGAATATGGACAGCATTCGGGTCAAGCTTCTCAAGAATCGGCAGAATAAAGGCGAATGTTTTGCCAGTTCCAGTCTGTGCCTGTGCAATAATATCCCTGCCCTCCATCACAGCGGGTATTGCCTGCTCCTGAATGGGAGTGGGTTTTCCAATGCCATGGCTCAGCAATATATTGGTGAGTTTAGTTGAAATACCTAATGTTAAAAAATCCTGCAAATAAGTCCCTGCTTTCTTTACTTTCTTTATTAGAGGCTCAGGTGAAGATTTAAAGAAATTTCACCCTTATTAATATTGGATGTTTGATGGCAAAATAGCAAGGTATTCTTATTCTGATTTAAAAAACCCAATACCGACCGATAAGTCTGCATTGGGTTTAGTTGCTTACTATTCAGTCAATCCCAGTCCTTTGTTGGCTCTTTTTCTTCGGCCATTTCCATTCCATACGCCAGCCGCGGATTTAAGGCCGCTTCTTTGCGATTTTCCTCCTGGCTAACGTCGGCCCCTTTCTGGAGATAGCGGTGCACAAAGACTTCGGAAAGAGTGATAATTCCAGCTGCAATGACACTTCCCCACGCTATTTGCAAGTAACTGTTAAGCAATACACTCCCAAAAACCCATACAGATGCATAAACAAGGAAAAAGTCAGCAATGAGGGCATTCCGGTTTCCCAGGCGGGGGAGAATTATCCGATCACCAAGCATATAGGACATAACCGTTACCAGTAGGCTGAAAGAAACAATATCGGCAAATGTTGCATCGAAAAATAAATCAAGTGCTATGGCAAAAGCAATCATGCTTGATACAAATTTAAGTACAACAATTAATGTTTTATTCATATGTGTTCCTCCTTTGCCCATAGTTTTGATCAATCTGCGCATTCCCATTCATCCAGCCTTTAAACAATGCTAAATATAATTTTTTCAAAAAATAAACAACTTGTTCGGAGCCTCTCAATATAATGGTAGTAAAAGTCTAACATCTTAAGTTAAAGGTTGTGGAAGAGTGTTGCTCCCAGACAAATTACTTAATGTGGTGATAATAGGTGAGTGCTGAATATAAATTTCAAAATCTCCAGGAGCGGAATTTGACGTTTGAGCAGGTATTCAATCGTATTTTACTTTTCATGAGGCGAAATCCTGATGGGAACTTCCGCTTGATGATTGGGACTGATTCACAGGTTCATTGCAATCGAACAGTGTTCATAACCGGAATTGTTATTCAAAATGAACGGAAAGGTGCCTGGGCATGTATTAGAAAGACAATTATTCCAAGGAAAATGGTGCACCTGCATGAGAGAATCTCATTTGAAACCTCGCTGACGGAAGAAGTCGTCTCCTTATTTACTGAGGAATGCAAAGATAAAATGTTTGATATCGTACTTCCATTTCTTTATAAAGGCGGGTCCTTCTCAATGGAAGGGCATATGGATATCGGATCTGGGAAAAGGAATAAGACCAGGGAATTTGTTAGTGAAATGGTATCAAGGATAGAATCGATCGGGCTCGAGCCAAAAATCAAGCCGGAAGCATTCGTTGCATCCAGCTATGCCAATCGATATACGAAATAAGGGATTAAAAAAGAACTCAAGTTAATGAGTTCTTTGCGTTGCACTAAAAACTATACGCCTGCATGTTCTTTATAATTCTGTTCCAGCTTCAAAGCAACAGCTTCAGTAAGCTCAGCAGTAATTTCCGGAAGAGATGTATTAAGCAATGAATTGGCCACTTTAGCCATCATACCCTCAGCGGTAATTTGAAGAGCGCCTGTCATCAAGTTATTATTCTTCCTTCCTTTGGAAGCAAGAAAATACCCATGTCCAGTAAATTTCTCATTAAGCCCTGTTAATTGAAAGGTTACCTTGGTTGGTTCCTGCCAGCTTGTTATATCCACCTTCAATTCGATTTTTTTCTTAATGATCCCCATATCGCTTTTAAAGCTCCAGGTAGACTCTTTTTCACTTAGTACCTCATGTGTAATGTAACCGGGTACTAAGGGAGCCCAGTTTCCAATGTTACTGACAAAATTCCATATTGCCGTTATTGGCACGTTCACTTCTGCCTGATGTGTGCAGCTTGCCATATTTACCGCCCCTTTTGAAAAATTCCATAGTTGGTTTCCATGAATATGTATTCAAATTAATAGGGCAAGATTCATTAATTTTATATTTATTTGATCATTTCTTTGGCGATCAATTCATATGAGCGCAAACGGTCTTCATAACGGTGAACGATGGTAACAATCATAATCTCATCTGCTTGGTACAGCTGCTTCATATCCTTCAGCTGCTCGGCAACTTCTTTCGGATTTCCAATAATAACGCGGTGTCTATTGTTAAATGGCTCCACATCCAGGCTGCTAAAATAGTTTTTTGCTTCTTTAATGGAAGGAATCCCGTCATTGCCTTCCCTGTTTTCTGCTTTTATCTTCCAAAGCATACTGCTGAGTGCCAGCTCTTTAGCCTCATATGTTGAATCAGCGCATATAGCCGAAACTGTTAAAATAACTTTTGGTTTCTGTATAAGTCCCCTTTCAATAAAATTTTCCCTATATTGTTTTATGATGTCTTCTCCATCTTTTTCACTCATGAATTGACCAAATGCATAAGCAGTTCCAGACTCAGCAGCCATTAAAGAACTTTTCCTGCTTGTCCCCAATAACCATGGTTCCGGGCTGATTTCTGGCAGAGGTGAAGCGGATATTTTAGCAAACATGTGATCCTCTGAAAAATCATTATTTAAAAATTGAAGAAGTTCCATCACCTTATCAGGCATTTTGCGGACACCTTCAAGGAAATTATCGGAAAGCGCAATAGACGCTTCTGCCGATCCTCCTGGTGCCCTTCCGATTCCCAGATCTACTCTGCCAGGAAACAATGTAGCAAGCATATTGAACGATTCCGCAATTTTGTATGGTTTATAATGCGGCAGCAGTATAGCACCTGCACCAATCCGTATTTTTTTTGTTTTTGCACCGATATAACTCAACATGATTTCTGGAGCTGAACAGGCAAAGCCGGATAAATCATGATGTTCTGCAATCCAATATCTTGTGTAGCCGAGCCTCTCTGCTGACTGAGCCAGCTGTGCTGAAGCTTCCAGTGCTTCCTTGGCTGAATATCCCGATGAAATGGGAGCCTGATCCAAAATGCTTATTTTCAAGGTTAATCCCCTCTTTCAAATGTACTGGCTTCCTAAAAGCTCGAGTGTCTTCCACCATTTTAAAATGTAAAACGAATAATAAAATACAGATGAGCGAAACTTATATTATTGCCTCTAAGATGAATCTGTAAAAAGTATAACAAACCAATTTTTGTTTACCGTTTTATTGATATTTTATACTGATAAAAATCTTAATTTATGGAGTGTTGTATATGAAGGCGGTAACCTATCAGGGGCCAAATCGCGTAGCTGTAACAAGTGTGGATGACCCTAAGCTTGAAAAGAAAGATGATATTATCGTTAAAATTACATCCACAGCTATCTGCGGTTCTGACCTGCACTTATACCAGGGCAACATGCCCCTCCCAGAGGGTTATATTATTGGCCATGAACCAATGGGTATTGTGGAAGAGACTGGACCAGATGTAACAAAAGTAAAAAAAGGGGACAGAGTCGTAATCCCATTCAATGTATCCTGCGGCCAGTGCATTTATTGCCAGCAGGATCAAACCAGCCAATGTGATAATTCCAACCCGCATTATGATTCAGGGGGATACTTCGGATACACAGAGAAATTCGGGAATCATCCAGGCGGGCAGGCAGAATATTTAAAAGTCCCTTTTGGCAATTACACGCCGTTTCTGGTTCCGGAATCCTGTGAATTGGAAGATGAATCTCTATTATTTTTGTCAGATGTACTTCCGACGGCTTATTGGAGCGTTGTTAACGCCGGTGTTAAAAAGGGAGATACAGTTATTGTCCTTGGCTGTGGCCCGGTTGGATTAATGGCGCAGAAATTTGCATGGATGGAAGGCGCGGAACGTGTTATTGCAGTTGATTACCTTGATTATCGGATCATTCACGCAAAGACAGCAAACAAAGTGGAAGTCTTCGAGTTCACCAAGTATCCTGATATGGGAGAGCATTTAAAGGAAATTACCCGGGGAGGCGCCGATGTAGTAATCGATTGTGTAGGCATGGACGGGAAAAAGTCGCCCCTTGAGTTTATAGAGCAAAAATTAAAGCTCCAAGGCGGCACCCTGGGTCCCATTCAAATTGCGACAAAGGCTGTAAGAAAAACCGGAACAGTTCAAATAACGGGTGTCTATGGAGCAAACTATAATATGTTCCCTCTCGGTGCCTTCTTCACCAGAAACATTACACTTAAGATGGGACAGGCACCTGTTATACCATTTATGCCAATGCTCTATGAGAAAATCGTTAATAAAGAATTTGATCCGAAAGACATTATTACCCATAAGATTAACTTGGAAGAGGCGAGTCATGGCTATAAAATTTTCAATGGACATGAAGACAACTGCATCAAGGTAGTTTTAAAACCTTAATCGGCATGACCTAAAAAGCCTGCTATAATACAGCAGGCTTTTTGTCATGGCTGTTTCCCCATCTTTTAATTAGAAGCTCAATTTCTTCATGATGTTCAATTCCTTCACCAGAAGGTGTTTCAAGAATTAATGGCAATCCTCGAAGTGGTTCAGCTTTGATAAGCTGATCAAATTGTTTCTCAGTTATATGACCTTTGTTAAATATATTGGCGTGTCTGTCCTTGCCTGAGCCTGCCGGATATTTGGAGTTATTAAAGTGAATGGCTTTAAGATGATCGAAATAGCCCAGCTCTTCCCCTTTTTTAAGAAATTCATTTAGATTCTCTCCATTCCAGAGATTGCTGGCAAAGGCATGGCAGGTATCCAGGCAAAAACCAATCTGATCCCGGTGTTCACACAGGCTCCGAACCTGAACAAGCTCCTCAATTGTTGTACCCATTGACCCAGGGTGGCCAGCAGTGTTTTCAAGCAGGATTAAGCAATGGTCTTCCCGGCAGGAGAGGATTTGATTAAGAATTTCAATCATTAATTGATACCCTGCAAGCGAATCCTTGTTGCTGATTGGGTTTCCAAAATGTACAACCACTCCTGCCGAGCCACAGGCACTGGCTATTTCCAGGTCATTCAGCAAAGAATTAATCGTCAGCTCTTGTTTCTCCGGGTGAGGTGTGAGGCTGGTTGGGTAAGGAGTATGTGCAATCGAGAAGATTTCATGCTCTTTGCAAAATGCTCTGCAAAGAGCAGCATCCTCCCGATTAAAATCCTTTACGCTCAAGCTTCTTGGATTCTTTGGAAAGTACTGAAAGGCAGAAGCATTCCTGGCCCTTGCAGCTTTTGCAGCTCCTAAATATCCTTCCCTTATGCTTACGTGACAGCCAAATAACATCCTGATCCCATCCATTCGTTACCTTCTATAATAATATCTTCTCCTTGAGCGTGAAGAATGACATTCATCACAGATTTGATATTCATGTTCCCAGGACAGCTTTTTGCCGCACTTTCGGCATTTTCTTGAGAGCTCTTTAATATCGGTTTTTAGTCTTTCGTGAACATGGTCGCTGATTTCTTCCCTTAATCTTTCCCAGTATAACGCTTCTGTTCTTTGCTCAAGACGATACAGGAACAGCAAATGGAGGCCAATTGCTTTATAAGTCAATTCCAGCTCTTCCAGATTCCGGTTCTTGATTCTGGGCTCAGGAAGTTCCTCGCCATCAATAATGGCATACATGGTTTCTTCCCACTGACGGACAAGATCATGTTCTTTTTTTGAGAATGGCAGATGGAGAAAACCATACAGGTCCATTAGGCCAAGCTTTGCTTCAATTTCTGTTCCGCGTATCCTTTCATATAGATCTCTCTCCTCTGATAGTGCTGCTTTTTTGGTTCCTCTGGGGCTCTCGAACTTATCCCAAAGCTCAAAGAATGATCCGAGATCGCGGTAATACCTTTGGAATCTTTCAAATACTGTATTTGTTGGGGCTATTGCAAAACTGTGGACCGGGGCATCCACCATTTCAAGCAAGGCCTTCATTCTTTTGATATCTTTTGTAAAAGCCACTTTTCCAATGTTGTAAAGCCCTTTTCTTCCTGCCCTTCCTGCAATTTGCTTTACTTCCTGTGAAGTAAGGGTTCTCCTTTTCGTTCCGTCAAACTTATCGTTTTCCAAAAAAACAATTCTCCGGATAGGCAGGTTAAGTCCCATCCCAATGGCATCAGTGGAAACAATGACTGAAGTTTCTCCCTTTATAAAACGCTGGACTTGTTTTTTTCTGGTTTCAGGAGGCATCGCTCCATAAATCATGCTTACTGAGTGCCCTTCCTGCTGAAGTCTTGAGGCAGTTTCAAGTACTCTCTTTCTTGAAAAACAGATGAGTGCATCGCCTTTTTTTACATGGCTGAATTTGAATTCCTTTGCTTCGACTTCAAGAGGAATATCCCGGCTGTATTCATTCAGTTCAATATCTGCTTCGCCAAGAAGCTGAAGCATCATGCTTTTAGCGCTGCGGCTGCCAATGATATGGACTTCATTGGCATTTGCCTTGGTAATTGCTTTATACCAGGAAAAGCCTCTGTCTTTATCCGTGATCATTTGGGCTTCATCAATTACAATGACGTCGTAATAGTCCTTTTCGTAGAACATTTCAACCGTGCTGGAAAGATGCTCAGAACCGGCAACTGCTTTTTCCTCTTCACCGGTTTTCAAAGAACAGGGTATACCTTCGCGGTTCAGTTTATCATATACCTCGAGTGCCAATAGCCTTAAAGGCGCCAGATACATGCCGCTTTGGGCTGATTTCATTCCTTCAAGGGCATGGTGTGTCTTCCCTGTATTAGTTTCACCAATATGAAGTACATACCTTTTGGCCCGTTCCACAGAGGGGCTGTATTCCTGCCCGAATATATATTCGAGCATGCGTTCCTCTTCTTCTTTCTTCCGCTGCTGCTCAGCTAATTCTTCTGCTATTTTTCTCTCCCGGTCAGCAATGTCCTTCTCGAGCAGATCTTTATGGACTTCAGGGTCAAACGGTATATCTGCAAGCCTCAGCAAATCTTCAATATATTCCTCCTGAATGCTTTCAAAAAAGCTTTCATCAAGATCCTGAAGGGTATGGGCCATTAACTTCTTCACCGACTTACCGGTCAGGGGTTTCTGATAGGTGTCTTCATATTCCTCGAATAAATGATGTGGAAGGTTCTGCAGGACGAGCGATTGCAGGGAATCGGACAGAAATCCCGAAATATGGTTCTTATAGACATAGTAATAGGCTTCATATTCAAAGTAGCCTTTGCCCCCATACAATGCTTTATGAATATTTCCTGTCAGCTCCTCAAAGAATTCCCCCGTTACAGTATAATCACTTGCATCAAATCTGCCTGTCTCCTCAAGTTTTTCCTCTAGAGCAAAGGTATCCACTTTTTGATATCTTATCTTGTTTCTAAGATCGGAAACCAGCTGCTTTGAAGCCATATGCCTGACATGAAGATAAAGAAGGCTATAATCTCTTTCTATAATTTCATCAATATTCTTTTCAATATCTTCGCGGATACGATACTTCTTTCTCTGAAGCCGCTCCTCTTCTGTTTTCTGCAGAAAATGAGCCCGTGCACTTTCATAGCGCTCAGCCCAAGCTTCCTTATTGCTTTCAAATAGGTCATTAAGCCAGTCCAAACTATTAAAAGGCTGATAATCCCTCATTTCAGTCCGGAACAGGTGATTGATTATTTTCCTGTCAACATTTTCTGTGTCGTATCCTTTTTCACTTAGATATTTCTTTTTTTCATGCTTGGATATTTTGGCTGTGATTTTATTCAGCCACACATTTACCCAGATTTGGTCGATATAATGAAATCTTTCAGAAAGATATTCCTTATACGAGGGCATCGACTCTTTACTGCCCAGATAGCGGTCGGCATCCTCCAGGATTTTTATTTTTGTATGCTCTGCAGCATTATTGTATATCTGTTCAAGCTGATTCATGGTCCGTTCCCCTTTAAACATCATTAAACTGTAATGTAATAATTATGACTTAGGTTATGTATGATATTGATAAATTAAGTAGTCTTCATTTTACCATCTTTTGAAAAAATATCATTGACATAAAACTTAAACCGGCATATAATTTATCTAGAATTAAAATATCTTGAATTCAAAACAAATGAATTCGAACTATTGGAGGAGAAAAATGTGGTTAAAACAAAATGGGCAGTTGATCCTGCGCACAGCAGTGTGGATTTTTCAATCAAGCATATGATGATTGCAAACGTTAAAGGCAGCTTTAATAGCTTTGATGCAGAAATAACTGCAGATCCTGCAGATTTAACAACTGCTGATATTACATTCAATGTTTCACTTTCAAGTGTTGATACACGCAATGAAGATCGTGACAACCACCTGCGTTCTGCGGACTTCTTTGATGTTGAGAACCATCCGAAAATGGCCTTTAAATCAACAAGCATTGTAAGCAAGGGTGATGATGAATATGATGTTACCGGCGATCTTACTATTCATGGTGCAACAAAAACAGAAACCTTTACTGTGACATATGAAGGATCAGGAAAAGATCCATGGGGCAATGAAAAAGTCGGCTTTACTGCTGCAGGAGCAATCAAACGAAGCGACTATGGCTTAACTTGGAATTCAGCCCTTGAAACAGGGGGAGTTCTTGTTGGAGATAAAGTGAAAATTGACCTGCAGATACAGGCAGCAAAAGCAGAATAAGACAGAAAAAGGGCAGGTATACCGGTGAAACGGTATCCTGCCCTTTTCTTAATAGTTAAGAATGTACAAATTCTGAAGTTAGATAACTGTCTCGGCTCTCGGGTCTAAGCGTGTCTAGTTTCGGCTCCTAAGAACTGGAGGTCATAGGCCGATAGGCGGGTTGCTTCGGTTTATCTATTCATTTTATTGATCGGCTAATAACGTGGCAATTTTGTCTTCAATAACCTTACCTTGACCGCCGTCAGTCAAGTTATTCAGAATAACAGAAAAGATAAGCTCTTCCCCGCTGGCCGTCTTAACATATCCTGATAATGAACTGACTGTTGAGATAGAACCTGTTTTTGCTTTGACATTCCCGTCGGCATTGGTATTTTTCATGCGATTTCTAAGAGTCCCTCCCACCATCCTGTCTGTATTGCCGGCAATCGGCAATGAGTTCAAATAGGAGTTGAACCATTCTTCGTCCTGTACTTCGAAAAGAAGTTTTGAGATTTCATTTGCTGGAATTAAGTTTACATGTGAGATTCCGGAACCGTCCCGGAGCACGAGAGTTTCCTTATTCATTCCAAGGGCTGCTGCTTGTTCTTCCAATACTTCAAGCCCTTTTTCCCAGCTGCCTTCCCCTTTGGCAACTTTTCCTATTTCCTTGATTAATGTTTCAGCATGGCCATTATTGCTTAATTTCATAAATGGTATGAGCAAATCTTTGATAGGCATGGATTTATGCTCAGCAAATAGTTTTGCGCCTTCTGGGGAAGTGCCAGCTTCTGTTTTCCCTTTGATTTTAATGCCTTGTTCAGCGAGAGAACGCTTCAATAGATCCAATGCATAGCCAGTAGGCTCCCATACAGCAATCCATTCCCTTGAACGGCTGCCTTCAACTGGAATTTCTCCTTCAATTGTAACTGTGTTCGTTCCGTGATCTCTTTCAATATGGATATTCTTTTTTTCGTCTTTAGAGACGGTTTTAGCCTTATTGACGATCTTAATGTAATCTGTTTCCGGCACCATTTTGACAATCGGTTCCTGCCCGGCTTTTTCTCCGGGATAAACCTCTACAATTACTGTACCCGCGTCATAGTCCTCGTTTGGGGAGGCAGTAAGTGCTGAGACTTGTCCGCCATAATACCATGATTCATCGCTCCATGAAAGGTCGGTTGAATAGCGTACATCATCATACCACGTGTCATCACCGATCAGGCTGCCTTGAATAACTTTGATGCCAGCTTCTTTTACTTTAACAGCAAATGAATCAAAATCCTTCTTTAAAAGGGTTGGATCACCTTTTCCTTTTAAGACCAAGTCACCTTGAAGTGTCTTTCCCTTTATTGAACCTGTGTGAAGAAGTTCTGTTGTGAACTGATAATTTTCTCCCAATGTTTCTAGAGCCGCAGCTGCTGTTAGGAGCTTCATATTAGAAGCAGGTCTTAAACGTATATCCCCGATATGGTCGTATACCAGCTCGCCAGTTTCTGCATTGCGGATACTGACTCCTGCAAGTCCTCCCTGAAGAATTGGATCATTATTAAGCATTTGGTTTAACTGCTGTACAAGTTCGCCGCCTTCTTCCGTTGCTTGGACTTGAGGTGATTCGGGCTGAGCAAAAGGAACAAGTGCCAGCATAAATACCAGCAATAAACTGATATTTATTTTTACACTCTTTTTCATATGTATAAGCCACCTTCCATTTTTGTTTCTTAACCTTTTCTTCTTAGAAAGGTGTGTTCCCTTTATTTCCATAATGAGGAAAAGGAATCAATTTTTAATTTACTTAACTATTTTATTCTCCACTTTAAAAGTTATGAGGACTGGCTATTATTTCCTATTTTCTTCTAAAATAAATATTATGCTAGTAAGGATATTTATTCTTAAAATGCTATTAGAAAATGGTATGATAAAAACATGTGAATTTTATAAGGAGTGGAAAGAATGAGTGTACATAAAGCAATATCAGAACATGTAGGAAAGCAGAATAAGATAATAACGAAATTTGCTGCCTTGGAACAGCAACGCGAACACTATATTGAGCAAGCATTGGATCTATGCAGGCGGGGACTTCCATTTTCCGCGGATAAGATAAATGAAGTAACTGCTGATATCAATGAACTTTCTAAACAGGGAATTATACCTGCAAGAAAGTATGTAACAAATGAAATGATTGAGGAATATGCATCAAGGACAAAATAGGTACTTATGATTATAAAGAAGCGTGACTTCCAATTGGATGCACGCTTCTTTATATTTGCTGGGATGATTCATGGGCAAATTCCTGCAAATCAATTCTTTTATTTATATTAAAGTGAATCCCCTCATTTTCTAAAAGTTCTCTCTGAATGTCATGCAAATCTCCTTCTTTAAACCCAATTTCCCCTTTCCCATTCACAACCCGATGCCACGGAAGCTGATGCTTTTCACTTTGGGTATGAAGAATCCGGACCACCTGTCTTGCTCCTCTGGGGCTCCCGGCCAGCCTTGCGATTTGCCCATAAGTCATGACTTTTCCTCTTGGGATGTTTTTAATGATTTTTATAACTTTTTCTGTAAATGGCTGCACATGATTGCTCCTTTTTTATCTTTTATTATAAAACAAACCCGCCTGAGTTTCAGGCGGGCTCTCCTATTATCCTAACATTTCCTTTGCGTGTTCCGGAAAATCAATAAACGGGTTGCGGTTTCCCTGGAGTTCTTGAATGGCAGCGTTTCTATGCTTCTCATATAGAGTCACGGGATTTTCTTCATGCCACCTCTTCAAAACCTTCATATCCATCTTTTCTGCAATATCAATTACTTTTTTATATCTAACTGAAAAATAGAATACGGCTCTTGCAGCAATACCCTTACCATATTCAGGCTCAAACTTTTCCTGGTCTGCCATTCCGCAGCCGTTCCTGACACTCTCTATCTGGATTTCTGGTACATAGTCTTCAAAATCATAGTATGGGAAGTTGCTTCTCATGCTGTTGCATGCGGGTTCACAGGCAAAGAGATGATGCAAATCCCCTTTCATTGGCTGTTTTTCTTCAAACCATGATTGCGGAACGACATGCTCGGTATTAAAAATAATTCTCTCATTGCTGCTGAACCCTCTTTGAATCGACTGAAGCAGCTTTAAATCCTGGTCAATCGCTTTAAGAGGGTCAATGCCGGTACCGGAATATAAACTCTTTAGCTTGAGGTTTTCCTGCAGATCCACCCATGGATAAACAAATTGATGAGGTGAATAATCCAATTGATGGGTATGGGTACGAACCAGCAGAGCTTGAATTTGTTCCGGAATGTTTTCCTTATCAAATTCAAGGGTGCTGTAGTAATTCTCTTGATTAAGGAAATCCTTCTGTGAGTCGTAATAGGGTTCATTTTGAACCCTTTCAATATACTTTGACTGAGCTTCGGCCCATGCCAATGAAATACTGTTGACTTTAATCATATAGCATTAACAACTATGGATTTGAACTTTTGGTCGAAGATGCCAGTTAAATGCTCAGGAACGGTTAAATACACAAGTCCATTTCCCTCAAGTTTAGGCGAATTGCCTAACGGGACAGTCCTTCTGATTAATTGTGCATAAAGTTCAGGCTCAGAAAGTTTTCTTTCAAAATGCCTGTTGGCAAAATCTTTGATCAGGGCCAACGCACCTGAAACATGTGGCGCAGCCATTGAAGTGCCGCTCAGGGTTGCGTACTTTCCATTTAGAAAGGTAGATAATATCCCTTCCCCAGGCGCTACCAAATCTATTTCATTATGAGAGTTTGTAAATTCGGAAGAATTTCTTTCAAGGTTTATTGCCCCTACACTAATCACCTCGTTGTAGCAGCCAGGATAAGCAAACTCATCGGTTGAATCGTCGCCATCTCCTTCATTTCCTGCTGCGCAGACCACAAGGATATTCTTTTTAACAGCCGCTTTAATCGCATCATGCAGCTCAGGAACATCAGCGGGTCCCCCAAGTGACATGGAAATGATATCCGCATTTTGTTCGATGGCATAATGCAGGCCATTAATGATCCATTCATATTGTCCCGAGCCATCTTTGTTTAAGACTTTCACAATCAGGAGTTCTGCTTCAGGAGCTACCCCGATAACACCAGCGTCATTTTCATTCGCTGCAATGGTTCCTGCTACATGAGTGCCGTGTCCGTTGTAATCTGAATAAATATCCGGGCTGCTGGCATCATCGTCTGTAAAATTGCGTCCGCCAATTATCCGATCCTTCAGGTCTGGGTGATTTACATCACATCCTGTGTCCAATACAGCAATCTTAATTCCTTTTCCTTTTGTCTCGTTCCATATCTTTGGAGCCTGAATCAATTCCACACCCTTTGGAACTTCCTTAACTTCCTCTTCCTGCTGAATCACCTTATAAGGAATAATGCGAACATATTGCTCCATTTCTTTCCCTCCTTAAGAGATTAAATTGAAGCTGGTTCTTGCTGTTGTTTTTATTTTAACAATTCTGAATACTTTACAACAGTATCGTTCGTAGGGAATTTCCATGAATTATGAAGATAAATAGGAAGTATTTGTGCTATTTGCCCTATAATGAATGATTGAGAATGATAGTGATATAATTCAATTTCATAGGTGAACTGAGGAGGAATGCAGTAAATCGAATGGAGAAAACAGTCAATTTACTGCCTGGCAGCAAGGTCAATGAATGAGGTCATGGAAATTAAACGAGTGAAATGATAAAGCATACTCGTACATGGAACGGAAGTTGGCAGGTAATTATGTCAAATAACTGCATAACTCAGTAAAGGTCTAAAAATTGAAGAATAAAGCTTGCTTCATATTCATCTTATTGATCTTAAAAGCTTTGGGATTTCGGCATAAATTTGAATGATTTCATCTATTTTCATCCTTACCAGCCCAGACGAAGATGGAGCGACAAAGTCAAGGGTGCCAGGTACCACGGAGTCTTCCTGGATGCCCCATGGAAGCTTCTTTCTCCCGCTGTATTCCTGGTAAACTCCCTTTCCGACAAAGCAAATGATTTTTGGCTTGAGGTCACTAATCTTTTTAATCAGTTCTTCTCTTCCTTCTTTATATTCTTCTTTTGTAATTTCATCTGCTGCTTTAGTAGGTCTGGGTACAATATTTGTCATGCCATATCCCAATTTCAATAACTTGTAGTCTTCAAATGCATCAAATTTGCGGGGAGTCAGCCCTGATTCATATAGGATTTTCCAAAATCGGTTGTTTGGATTTGCAAAATGATGACCTGTCTCTCCTGATCGAATACTTGGATTGAAGCCGACAAACAGTAAATCAAGATTTTGTTTCAAATGGTCTCTAATAGGCTTCATGCAACCATCCTTTCTTAATAGCAAGGTATAGTTATTTTACATAAAATCCACTTGCGTTTAAAACAGAAACTCTTAAGCGGAAAAAAAGGGCAGACGCCCTGCTCTATTCAGCAGGAACGCCAAACATAGAGGAATTTCTATAATCCATGCCTAATGCAATACTGAGCAACCATGTCTTCTATTTGGTCGTTTTCGGGGAATTTTCCGGAAAATTCGAATTTAAGTTCGTCTACAAATTTTCCATTATGAAAAACATGTATGGCACCGTTCTGGCTGATGACGCTAAATTCAGGCTCAAACCGGTAGCCGTTTCTTTCAATGGCACCCACTCAACATCAACTCCAATACAGTTAGTTTTTCTTAGTATAAGGACTTTTCAGCCAGGTATTTATGGCAAAACAAAAAAAGAGCCATTAAGGCTCTTTTTTACTGAAGCGAATTAACCTTCAAGTATTTCAACTTTCTCCATAACATCGCCATTTCTCATAGCTTTTACAGTTTCCATGCCGGATGTTACTTTTCCGAACACTGTGTGAACGCCATTTAAATGCGGCTGAGGCTCATGAACAATAAAGAACTGGCTTCCACCTGTGTCACGGCCAGCATGTGCCATTGAAAGAGAACCTGCTTCGTGCTTATGAGGGTTTCCTTCTGTTTCGCATTTGATTGTATATCCCGGACCGCCAGTGCCTGTTCCATTCGGGCAGCCCCCTTGACTTACAAAACCAGGGATTACACGATGGAAATTCAAACCATTATAAAAGCCTTCGTTAGCCAGCTTTATGAAATTTTCAACTGTCCCTGGTGCTGCTTCCGGATATAGTTCAAATTCAACCTTTTCACCGTTTTTCATTAATATGTATCCTTTTTCTGCCATACTAATCATCTCCTTATGTAAAAATCAAATTAATAATACCATTAATCTCGCCAGGAATAAAATTAAAAGGCGCTTTTTCGCTGATTGAACATAAAAAATAAAGGGTAATGCTAAGGTAGCATAGTAATATAAAAAGAAGAAATGGCTTATTGGAGGTTTATAGAATGAAAAAGTGGGCTTTTGTCTCAGACTTTGACGGAACGATTTCAAAAAGGGACTTCTATTTAATTTTGATGGATAAATATTTTCCGGAGGGCCGGGATTTGATGTCCAAATGGAAGGCTGGAGAGATGAAGGATATCGATTTTTTAAATAAGGTATTTACCTCCATCAATCAGGAAGAAGATCAAATTATCAGCGATATTAATTCAATAGAAATAGATGAATATGTACCTGACTTTATCGAAAAGATTCAGCAGAACGGCGGAGATTTTTATATTTTAAGTGCCGGCACAGACTATTATATTTACCACCTATTAAAAAAATTTGGAGTGGAACATGTGAAGGTTTTTTCGAATGAAGGGTATTATCATGAGAAGAATGTGCACATGAAAATAGATAAGGATCATCAGCATTACTCTGAAAGGTATGGCATTGATAAATCGAAGGTCATTCAGGACTTAAAGAAGGAATATGAAACAGTGTTTTTTATTGGGGACAGTGAACCGGATTCACACCCGGCAGAGTATGCTGACATTACTTTTGCCAAAAATGGACTTCAGGATCTTCTTTGGAAAAAAGACATATCTTTTGTGCCGGTAGAAGAATTTAGTGAAGTGGAAGTTTATTTAAAGGAAAAAGGCATGCTGCCAAAAAAATAATCTTTATTCCAGGGCAAAGCCGCTTAACTTGCCCTGGAACGTTTGTATGTACTTTAACCAAATAACTCCAAAAATAATAGAAGGATAAATATGATAAATGCATAAAATGAGAGATGCAGAAATACAGTTGTTAATTTAAATTTGACTTCTTCCACATTAAATGACTGTTGTCTTCGAGTCCTTGCCCTCACTGCCGCAACACCATCCCTGGTCATCATAATATTGATAATCGGATCATTTCCATACATTATATTTCTTCATGAAATAGGCGCTTCCCTTCAAAAAATAGCAGTTTATAAGTAACGGATTTCCTGGGGAAGCGCATAACATGACAGAAATTAAGGTTATTCTTCTTTTTTCTTAAGATAATCATCAATCTTATTATCGAGTATTTCGAGGCTTTTCATGGCCCGCTCAAAATCAAGTTCACGATAATGATGCGCTCCTCCAGGTTCTTCATCTTTTTCATCTGCCAATTTGACTATGGATTGCAGGGGAGTTCTTACAACCTCACCGCCAGGCAGAAATGAATCCGTGTGAAATAGGATGGCTAAGGCTACTTCTTTTGCTTTAATCGGGTTTTCTCCAAGCCTGATCAGGAGTTTGTGTGCCCGCTCAGCACCTTTAATGGCATGAATGTCATTCAGCCGGTAAAGGTCGTAATCCCACTTTCCATTTTTATACCAGGTATAATGGCCGATGTCATGCATGAAACCTGCTTTAGCTGCGGAATCAACATCCTCTCCGGATTCATGTGCGAGCTGGAAAGCATGGTAGGCAACTGCAATAGCATGAGCGATGCCGGAGCGTGTAATATATTTCTGTGCGATCCGATGCTGATATATGTCGGTTAGTTTTACATCTCTCATGTAATCCCCCTCCAATCAGGATTAAAATTTCTTATTGAGCTTTTTTTGCTTATTCATTACTTCGTATGATTTTTCAATAATATCTGTTAAAACATCACCTTTATAAATCCTGCCGAGTTTCGTGTTTTCCTGATAATAATCAACAATTTCATCGAGCATATTTGAAGTCTCTTTTGTTATGCGGACGTTAAGCTGAATACGGGTTTCTCCACTCATTTGAATCCTCCTAGCCATTAATATCTTAGAGCTAGCAATTCGCTAGCACATGCTGTCGTTTTGTTAGTGTGTGCTATAAATATTTAGATTACACTGTTTTGCTGAATTATTCCAGTATAAAGTTTACCTGAGGCAAAAAAAAGAGAATGGTTATTTTTTCCATTCTCTCATTCCTTTTAATTGCTGAATTGATCCCATTTCTCCTTGAGGAATCTGCTGAATTCCTCAAGTTCCTGCTTGCCTTCTCTCAATTTTTCCTTCCAGATGGGAAGATCTTCCCTCAATTTGCCTTCAAATTTTTCTGTCTGTTCTTTAATGGTTTGTCCAATTTCTTCTGTTAATTCCGTTTTTTCCAGCTTTTCATTTACCGATTTAGTAGTAAATTCCTCTTCCTGCATATATGGCAGGCTTGATTCCATAATCGCTCTAAAAACAGGTACAGCTGTTTCAGAGCTGCTTTTTGACAGATAATGTTCCCTGTCAGTCTGGTCATACCCCAGCCAAACGGCGCCAACCAAATTCGGAGTATAGCCAACAAACCACTGATCTTTCGTTCCGTTAATGTCCTTATAAGGGAGCTGGGTTGATCCAGTTTTTCCGGCAATTTGAACTCCTTCTATCTTTGTTGCGCTTCCAGTGCCCGTCTCCACCACATTCAGCAGCATGGAAGTCATTTGATTCGATACCGTTTTCGTCGTAACCTTAACTGTTTCTTTGTCGCGTTCGGCAATGATGCTGCCTGTTGGGCCTACTATCTTCGTAATTAAATGGGCATCTTGCCGCTTTCCGCCATTTGGAAATGCCGCATATGCTTCTGCCATCTTTAAGGGTGAGACCCCTTTCCTCATTCCGCCTAAGGCAATCCCTAAATATTCATCTTCTTTTTCAAGCGGTATGCCGAACCTCTCAAGCGCATCCAGACCTTTATCAAGTCCAATTTCATTAAGAAGCCAAACGGCTGGAACATTGATAGAGTCTTCCACAGCTTTATACATGGACACTTCGCCAGCATATTGTCCGGAAGCATTAGCTGGAGTGTAATCTCCATATGTCACTTTTTCATCTTTTAGCATGGATGTTGGTGAGTAGCCTTCTTCTAGTGCGGGTGTGTAAACAGCTAATGGCTTAAGTGTTGATCCAGGCTGGGCTTTAATGTGTGTGGCCCTGTTGAATCCTCTGAACACATGTTCACCTCTGCCTCCAACAAGCCCTCTGACACCCCCTGAAGCAGGATCAAGAAGGACAGCACCACTCTGGACGATTTCTCCGTTCATCCCTGGAGGGAAGATTGAGTCCTTTTCATAAACATTTTCCAGGCTTGATTGCAGATTTTGATCCATTTCCGTATATATTTTGTATCCTCTTGTAAAAATCTCCTCCTGAGTTAATCCATACTTATTTATAGCTTCATCCAGTACGGCATCAACATAGTAGGGGTATTTTCTTTCTTGCTTGCTTCGTGTTCCTTCCTTTAATTGGATCTTCTCATTTACAGCGTTCTCATACTCTTCGGCTGAAATCATTTTATGCTCTTTCATCTTTCCAAGAACAACATTTCTTCTTTTCATCGCCCGTTCATAATGATTGTAAGGATCGAGAGCAGAAGGCGATTGGAGAAGCCCTGCAAGCAGTGCACTTTCGCTTATGCTCAGTTCCTTTGGGGTTTTGCTGAAATATTTATTGGATGCCTGTTCAATTCCCCATGAACCGCTTCCGAAGTATACCTGATTTAAATACATTTGCAGGATTTCATCTTTTTTATAATTTTTTTCGATTTCTACGGCCAGGAACAGCTCTTCAGCTTTTCGCTTATACGTCTGTTCAGGGGAGAGCAATGCATTTTTGGCCAGCTGCTGAGTAATCGTACTCCCTCCCCCGGTTATGCTGCCTGCAAATAAATTGCCAAAAAAGGCTCTGGCAATGCCTTTGATATCGAAACCGTTATGCTTATAAAAGCGTTCATCTTCAATCGCAATAACGGCATTGCCCACATGTTCAGGCAATTCTTCAATCTTTGCACCCTCTGCCCTATTCTCCGCAAGTCCTGCAGCAGCATCACCATCTTTATCGTAAATAACAGTTGACTGCCTTAAACCTTCTTTTAAGGTTTCCACGTTTGCTGCAGCTGCCAAAAACGCAAAAAATAGAATGGTTAAAAGTACTATAGTTAGTGTTAAAAGAAGCAGAATTTGTGTCAGGTGTTTTTTTCGCCAAAACCCAGAAAAAGCTTCCTTGAAACGCTGAAATTTTTCCATGATGACTCCTTCTCTATTCATTAAGTTCCATTATTATATCTCCTTATTATATATTAAACGAACAAACTTCATAAAAAGTTTCAATTTCAAAAGTAAGGGACGAACACTTTTGTTCATCCCTAAACACTATTCTATTCATTTGTCGTGTCCAGAGGCTTTATCTTTGCCTCGATTTCCTCCCGCCTGTCTTCAATATATGGAGGAAGTGCCAGCTTTTCTCCCAATTGCTCGAAAGGTTCATCTGCCTCAAATCCAGGTCCGTCTGTTGCCAGTTCAAAAAGAATGCCGTTCGGTTCCCGGAAATATAAAGATTTGAAATAATACCTCTCTACAAAACCAGAGCTGGCAATCCGCAATTCTTTCAGTTTTCGTACCCATTTTCTTAATTCATCTTCATTTTCCACCCGAAAAGCAACATGGTGGACACTTCCCCGGCCTGGACGCTGCTTTGGCAAGTCATGGCGTTCTTTAATATGGATTTCTGCCCCGTTTCCTCCTTCACCGGTTTCAAATACAACTACAGTATCTCCATCCAAAGAATATTCTCCTCTTCTTCGATATTGCATTCCTTCTATAAGCAGATTTGCGGTGGATCCGAGGTCGGAGACGGTGAGCATTACGGGTCCAAGCCCGATTATTCCATGGCTTGGTGGCACGGCAGCTCTATCCCATGGCCTCCCGCCTTTTACTCCTTTATTATTTTGATCGGAAACCAGGGCCAATTTCTGCCCTTCGAAATCTTCAAAGAACAGTATCTTCTTTCCGTTTGCTTCTCTTATTTCTTCATGCAAAACATCTTGTTCTGCCAGTCTCTTTTTCCAATAAAGAAGCGATTCATCAGATGGCACACGCAGAAATGTACAAGTTATACTGTCCGTCCCCCTGTATGTGCGGCCAGCATTTTTGATTTCAAAAAACGTTAGGTCAGTTCCAGGGTTACCCCTTTCATCTGCATAAAATAAATGATACATCGTGGTATCATCCTGGTTTACTGTCTTCTTAACAAGCCGCATTCCAAGGATTCTGGTGTAAAATTCGTAGTTCTTCTGAGCATTGGCTGTTATGGCAGAGACATGATGCTGACCTTTTAATGGTTTCATATTCATATAATCACAACCCTAATCAATGTATTATAGGTATATTTTGATTGAACAATGAAAGGAATGCAACGGAAGAGCACAAAAAACTCTTGTTTCTTTTATAGAATAATGCTATATTAATAAAGCGATGAGCTAATTGCATAAGACGACAGACAAGCCTAACTGGCAATGCACTATGTGGAGTGCAGTCGGGTCGCCGCAATACGTATAAAAAGACGCCTCTCTGGGGCGTCTTTTTTAATGGATAAGAATGTATAAATTCTGGAGTTAATAACTGTCCGGCTTCACAAGGAATACTTAACGACAGCATCCCACGACTAAAAGCGTTAGCTTTTAGGGGGAGCGCCTGCTCTTTCGAGGTCACAAGCTCGTCTAGTTGTGGCTCCTAGGGACTCTCAGGTCTAAGCCGTTTCCTTTCAGAAGGAAAAACGCCTTCTTACTGGAACTGTCTTTTGCCTGTCATCCCTGGGCAGTCGCCTCCACATTTCGGGCAATCTTCCCAAAAAGGCAAAGAACGCCTTTCCGGGAGGCTCGTCTTGTGCTTGAGGCCCCCAGGATAGGGGCCATGCAGACGTTGCCAAAGGAAGTGGCGTTCTTAGTCTATGTTCCTTTGTAAGCATGGCGCTTGCGCTTTTCTTATTTTAATTGAGATGTAAGATACGAGCATGCAGCCGCTGACTGAAGCCTTGCTGCTACATATGGGGGCCGTGCGTTTTTATGGGCCTCTGCAGGAATGCCCAGCCACAAAATATGTCCGTCAATTATGATGCAGGGAAACGGAAAGCCGCTTGGCAAAATTTCATCCGGTGCAGCGAAAGGGATTGAATGCTTGGCAAGCATGGTAAGTTTCGTTTGCGAAGGCCTCCCTGAAAGTGCCTTTCCCCATTCATTCCCCAGTTCCTTGCCAACAGGCAGGGAGAGAATAATCTCCTTTTTAGCTTTAGAAATATCCTCAAACACATTTTCCAGCTTTCTTGCATGCAGCCATTGTAGGCTTGGATGCTGATTTTTGATCCATCTGCCAATCTGATCAGGATGAATGGCCTGTCCATTGTGCAGCTGGTGTTCTGCCAGCTTCCGCCATGTTTTGTTTTTAAATACGTTATTGTGTAAAAATTCCAAATCTGAAATATGAATAAATTTTCCCTTGGTTCTAGTTATGGCAACATTCAATAATCTTTCGCTTTCTTTCCCGATTAATAGCATTCCAGCTCTGTCATGGGGCTGAGCATCGACAGAGTCAAAAATCATGACATCCCGTTCACTTCCCTGAAAACGGTGAACTGTTGCAGCAATAATATCAGCTGCAGATCTTTCCTGCTCATATAGCTCACCCAGAAGCTGTTCCATTAATAATGCCTGTGCCCGATACGGAGTGACATAGCCTATGGACCTGCTTCCTCCTGTATATGCTTCATGTATTAGCTGAAATCCCAGCAAAAGATCCCATAAATTGATTCTTGAATTTGAGCTGCCATCTTTCATGCCATATTCACCAGATCCGGCTGTATTGAGCAGGATCGAAGCTCTGCCGGGAAAAGGCGTACAGGCAGCGATATCAGATCTTGCAGCCAGAACATCCGGATGGTCACCAACAAGTGAATGATAGATATGTTTATTCGAAAATGCTGAAATGTCCGGGTGCATACGGCGCTGCTCTTTTAATAGAAAAAGATGCGGATGCAAGTGTCCATCCTTGACTGCGTCTGACACGCCAGAGTGATGAAAAATATCTTCTCTTAGCCATTTTTCCGACAATTTATGTCTTGAGGCAGCAATAGGAGGAAGCTGCTTAAAATCACCGCAAATGATGACTCTTTTGCCAAGTGAAGCTGCAAAGGCAGCTTGTGGAACATAAGCCATGCTGGCTTCATCGATGATGACTAAATCAAAATTTTTCCCGTAAATTGACGGATCACTTGCAGCTTTTGCCAGTGTTGTGCCAATAATAGAAGCATTTTTTACAAATTCTATTTCTTTTTGCCTGATCTTTTCAATTACTCCAGATAGCTTCTTTTCTATTTCAATAAGATGATCGGAATCTCTCTTGCTGAAGGATCGGGATAAATCCTGTTTAAGCAGGCGGCGTTCCTCAAATAGGGCAGCTTTTTGCTCCGAGAGATTTGTATGCTGCTTATTTAAAAGATATTCGGCTGTTAATGAAAGATGATCGAATAGTGCTGGACCGATTTGTGACCCGTAACGAAGGAGATCCCCATCAGGAATTTTTCGTTTGCATGATGCAAAGGATGAAATCTCTGCCATAAGGACATCTATTGCTTGATTTGAGTGGGCCAGAATAAGAACACTTTGTCCTTTAAAATATTTGTTGGCGGCCACACGTGCCAGTGTATAGGTTTTCCCTGTGCCTGGGGGTCCCCAGACATAAGTGACTGGATTGTACTTAGAACGCAAAATCAATTCATGGGCACCAGTCTTTACCTTATCGGCAGGGTGTTGAGGTGGCATGGAAGGATCCATCAATTTTTTTATTCTATTTCTTTTTCTTTTACTTTCTTTTATGTCCTCTAAGCGCTGAAAAAGCTGATCCAATAGCTCCCAGGGATCATGAAGCAAATAAGCTTCCGATAGTTCGATTCCAATATCCTCTTCTAATGCCACTATGACATTATTTCCTTCCGCAGAAAGGACTCTTCCTTCCACTCTCTTTCTTCCCCATTCGATTTTTATGGAGGATCCAGTGGGAATTTTAATGGAAGAAGGTGTATCAAAAAAATAGGTATATGCATCTGTTTTTGAAAGCAGCTGCCCATTTAACATTAAATAGCGGGAGCTCCCATATTTTTTTAAATGTAAGATCTCAGCCTGGATGGCTTTTTGCCAGTCTCTTATTAAGCCAAGTGTTGATGTCATTTTGTATCTTCCTTTGTTCACTATGGTATTCAATTAGACTAATATATCATTTACTTGCGGATATGCAAAAAATAATGGAACCTGAATAATTCCATTAAGATCAATAGGGTTAATTCCACAGAAGTATGAGATAATGTGTTAATAACACTTTATATGTGTAAAGAAAGAGGGATCAGTGTGAAGCGCAGAAATAAGTTTGAGCATAATGATATTGTTATTCTGATTGACACGGGAGAGAAAGTTACGATCAACAAAACCTGTTATGTGGCGAAAATGAAGAAATACACATATACAATAAAAGAAAAACCAAAAATGTTCTATTTTGAAGAAGAAATGAAAGAGCTTCTTTAGAAAAGGGCTATAGAATTGTAAAGTTTTTATCCGCAAATGCCCAGTTCTGCGGAAAACGCAAGCTTAATTGCCAGTATGTCATTCCTAAAAGATTATACTGGTCAATTAATTTATATTTCTCTGTAATGCTGCGGATATCTTCAAACCAAACCACATGTTCTTCTTCTCCGTTCCAATATCGGAACCATGGGGATGCCGCATAAGCATCGAATTGAATGACTGCTCCTCTGCTTAAAGCTAAATTCTGAATGGCTTGCATGGAAAATGAGCGGGTTAGATTATCCGCTGTTCTCCAGTCATATCCATATAACGGCAAAGCTATTTGCAGTTTTTTCGGGTCAATCTGGGTGATCGAATATTTAATGACCTCTTCAACCCACCATAGTGGAGCGACGGGATTAGGAGAACCAGTGGGATAACCATAGTCCATGGTCATGACTGCAACAATATCGGCCCCCTCCCCAATTGCTTTATAATCATATGCCCCTATTATCCGGTTTGCCGGGAGATCTTCTGTCTTAGCATGTACATTGACATGAAGAATTTTTGGCCCTAAGGCATTTTTTAATTCTCTAATGAATGAATTGAAATCCTGGCGCCTTGGCGGCGGGATAAATTCAAAATCCAGGCTGATGCCCCCATATCCTTTTTGAGCGACAAAATTCATTAGGCTTAAGATTAAGTTCCTCCTATTTGCAGGATTCTCAAGCACCCCGCCAATCAATTCTGCATTAAATTCACCTTGTGCAAGGTTTCTGATCATCAGCAGTGGAATGACATTCAGACGGCGGCTTTCTGCCAATATGGCTGTATCGTCAAGTTCAATATATGCGTAACCTTCCCTTGTTAAAGAATAGGCAGAAATGGCAATGTAGGTTAAGTACTTTGCTGTTTCCCTGAAAGAGGGTAAAAAAGTATCAGGAGAATACGGAACTATGAACCCTAATGTTTCCATGACTAATCTGCTTGGTGAAGGAATATTTATCTTCTGTCCGATATATAGCCCCTCCGGCCTTATCTCCGGGTTTGCTGACAGGATGAGATTAATTGTAGTTTGATAAAGCTGGGAAATGCTCCATAATGTATCTCCCGGCTTTACCAGATAAGACCTGATAACAGGTCCGCTTTCCGGAATGTATAGCGCTAAACCAGGAATGATGCCAGGTCCATTCTCAAGGCCATTAGCCGTTCTTATATCCTGGATAGGAACCTTATACTTTTGAGAAATGGCCCAAAGGCTATCGCCTGCCTGTACGATATGAATTCCCATAATGCACCTCTTTTCACCTGCTTTTAATCAGTTTATGGGGGAGTCAAGCCTGAATAGTACCATCAGAGAAATGCGGCCAAATGTAAAATTTTATAAGGTTGTTATTCGAGGGGTGATTCGGTGCTGTATGCTGTGTGAACGAGTCATTTCTTTTTCTGCTGATGCACAAAAAAGCGGCTTCAAGAATTCTTGATAGCCACTTTCTCATTTCACTTTGAATTATTACTGATAATCAGCTTCATGCCCGCTCAGGGAATCCATGTGGCTGGCAATCATGGCAATGATTGTGCTTGCCTCTTCTTTGCTGAAGATAAAGTGATCTTCATCTT
Organism: Cytobacillus sp. BC1816; assembly: GCF_051353635.1. Lineage (NCBI taxonomy): Bacteria > Bacillati > Bacillota > Bacilli > Caryophanales > Bacillaceae > Cytobacillus > Cytobacillus sp. BC1816. Next base: position 2,423,022 of record NZ_CP195611.1, read on the forward strand.
TGATCATTTCTTCGTCATCTGTCCAAATGCGATTAATCCTGCGGAGAACTCCATCACCGGTTTCATGTACCACTCCAAACTGATAGGATACCTCCACTTCGTCTTCCTTGAAAAAGGCAGTTACCTCAGGAGTTTCCCACTCTACATCTACTTCTTCAAAGATATCACCTTCGCCTCCAAAATCATATTCTTCAGCAATGTCGAAATCTTCCTCTTCTGAAACATATATTTCTTCATCATCTTCAAATGCAAAATGATCCTCATCTTCGCCATTCATGTAATCGTGAAGACTTTCGTGGACTGTATCGATGATGTCTTCAATATCAAAAAGCATTGTTTTAGAAGTATGTCCCAGCTCAAAATCAAAGTCCTCTACATAGAACTCTTCATTATGCGGATCAAAGAAAAGAGTGCAAAAATACTCTCTATCATTATCACTGGTTTCAATAAAAAACTCCATTCTGGGATGCTTGGCACCCCGGTCAATCGACAATTGGCCAATCTGATCATATTTACTGCAAATTGATTCAAGATGGTCCTGCAATTCTCCGCTTACCCTGTCAAACCATTCAAGTGACATACTGCATCCCTTCCTCTCAAGGTTTTTCACACACCTATTTTGCCCATTCGCCATTTTTTAAGTATGGGATTAATACCCATTGGCATAGGCTGAAGGTTTCACTTGACAAACAAAATAGGCACCCAAACCATTTGGGTGCCATAAGAAAAATTAAACCTGCAATCCATAGTTTCGGCAAAGAGCTGCCAAGCCGCCTGAGAAACCGCTGCCAATGGCATTGAACTTCCAGTCATTCCCATGACGGTATAATTCACAGAAAACCACTGCTGTTTCAATTGAAAAATCTTCTCCAAGATCAAAACGAAGCAGCTCCTGATTATTGGATTCATCCACTAATCTTACGAATGCATTGGAAACCTGCCCGAAATTTTGCTGCCTTAATTCTGCATCATGAATAGTAACAGTTATGCCAATACGATGAACATGTAAAGGTATTTTGGTAAAGTCGACAACAAGCTGCTCATCGTCGCCGTCTCCTTCACCTGTACGGTTGTCTCCTGTATGTATAACTGCTCCGCTTGGATGCTGCAGGTTATTATAGAAAATAAAATCATGATCATTTACACATTTACTGGTTTCATCTGCAAGAAATGCAGAAGCGTCAAGGTCGAAGTCATGACCGCCGCTATATTTGTTCGTGTCCCAGCCCAGCCCGATAATGGCTTTAGTCAGGCCAGGATTTGTTTTAGTCAGATCAATTCTTTGACCTTTTGATAATTGAATACCCAAGAGAATCACTCCTTCATAACACAGGTCCTTTTTTTAGGCAGATCATCGATATGAGGGGAATACACCCTAAAGAGAAAGCCAGGGAAAAGCGGCTGCTCTGCCTGGCAATAATGGTAGTTAACCTACCTGCAAACCGAAGTCAGTCGCAATACGGGCAAGTCCTCCCTGATAGCCTGAACCAACGGCAGAGAATTTCCATTCGCCATTATGACGGTATAATTCACCTACAACAATGGCAGTTTCAATGGAGAAATCTTCTCCTAAATCATAACGGATTAATTCTTCATTTGTTTCTTCATTAATGATTCTTGCAAATGCATTTGAGACCTGGCCAAAGTTTTGGCCGCGGCCTTCCCCATCATGGATCGTAATGACAAAAGAAATCTTCTCAATGGAGGCAGGAACAGCACTAAGGTTAACTTTTACCTGCTCGTCATCGCCATCGCCCTCACCTGTTCTGTTATCACCTGTATGCAGGACTGACCCATCGCCGCCTTCAAGCTGGTTGTAGAAAATAAAATCTTTATCAGAGGCACATTTGCCATTTGCATCTAATAAAAACACACTGGCATCAAGGTCGAAATCCAAGCCTCCATCATATTTATTTGTATCCCAGCCGAGTCCTACTATTACTTTAGACAACCCGGGGTTAGTTTTGGTTAAATCAATTTTTTGCCCTTTCGATAAAGAAATACCCAACTTCATCCATCCTTTCAAGTTCAATAATTTTAAGAGAGGTATCGCATATTTGCGACTAAAAACTATGTACCCTTTAAGTGTAAACGTTTCAAAAGAAATCGTAAACCGATTTGCCATTGTGCTGGGAAAAAAGTTTCATTCCTGCCTAATATCCTGATGGATAATTCTGTCCCTTCCCTTTTTGCCTGTCATTCTTTATAATATCTTGTTGGATAGCTGGTATTAGAAAGGGGGAGAAGGCGTATGGCCGAACTAAAACAGCTGATTTTCTTTGATTTTGAAATGCTATGCAGCAAAAAAGGTATACTTTTTGAAGATATGGAGGCCATTCGCCTCGGTGCTGTAAAAGTTGAACTTGAAACAGGTATGGTTACTGGATTTGACAGGTTCATTCGTCCGCAGCAGGACTCGCCGCTAAGTCCATTCTGCAAAGAATTGACGGGGATATCCGACTCTGATTTAAAAACAGCGGATGACTTTTCTGAGGTGTTTAAAGATTTTCTCTTTTGGGTCGGCGGAGTTAAAAAAGCAAGATTCTATTCCTGGTCGACCAGTGATCTCTTAAGATTAAAAGCCGATGCTTTAAGGCATAATCTCCCCCAAGCTACAATCGATAAGATTACCAAAAGATATGTCGATTTTCAGGCTATTTTCACAAAAAGAGCTTCACGGACTGCAGCTTCAGTTGAAAAAGCATTGTCTTTCTATGAGCTTTCTTTTATCGGAGAACCCCATCATCCCATGTACGACGCCTTTAATACTTTACGGATATATCAGTCATTTGAAGAACAAAATGTAAAGACCGATTTTATTATGCTGCAGCAGTTTATATTTCAGGAAGCTGAACTTCCTCCTATTGAAAGGCTCAACAAGGAACTTAAGAATATTTTCCAAAAAGACTTGATAGAATTCTATTCCCAATTAAATGATGCTTTTCGTATGAAAGATGCTTGGAAATTGATAAAGAAAACTAAAAAGCTTGTTGAAAAATATGAGAATATCCTTCTAAGCCGTTCAGGCATTTTTGATGAAGAATTGATCTCCAACGTTCACGAATTAACCATTTTTTATCAGGAACTTCAAACAGCTTATAAAGATCATTGTTCCTACACATCAAAAATTATGATTTTGCATGAACAAATGGTTGAACCGCTGCTGAAAATATGCGGATAAAAATGAGGTGACAAAACAGTTGCCTCTTATTTTTATGTCTCCAATTTATAATGATCCAGCAGCCTTTGCAATGCTGAAGAACGTTTAGCTTGGTATTCTTCGCATTTTCAGAGATAATAACAGTGCGAAAAAAATTAGGAGATGATACTTATGGATAGAGTGCAGATGGCAGAGGATCTGTCGTTTTCAAGAATCGTACATGGTCTATGGAGACTATCTGACTGGAAATTTTCTGATGAAGAATTAATCACCTTAATAGAAAGGTGTTTGGAACTGGGAATAACGACATTTGATCATGCCGATATATATGGAAGCTATACATGTGAAAGCCTGTTTGGAAGGGCTCTTGAGAAAAAGCCTGAGCTCCGCGGAAAAATGGAGATTGTAACGAAATGCGGGATTGTACTCCAGTCACCAGACCGCCCTGAGCATAAATCCCATCATTACAATACCGGAAAAAAACATATTATTGCTTCGGTTGAGAAGTCTTTGCAAAGTCTGAAAACAGATTACATAGATACCTTGCTCATTCATCGTCCTGATCCTTTTATGGATCCGGAAGAAGTTGCTGAGGCATTCTCAGGTTTAAAGGCTGCCGGCAAGGTAAGGCATTTTGGAGTCTCCAATTTTAAAAGCCATCAGTTTACGATGCTTCAGTCATACCTTGATTTGGATCTGATTACAAATCAAATTGAACTTTCTGCCTATCATCTGGAGAACTATGAGGATGGCACACTAAATCTGTGCATGGAAAAAAGAATTGCTCCGATGGCCTGGTCCCCATTAGCTGGAGGCAAAATTTTCAGCGGTACTGAAGAAAAATCGGCACGCCTCAAAGCAGCATTACAAAAAGTTGCAGAGGAAATCGGAGCAAGTGATATTGATGAAGTATTATTTGCCTGGCTCTTAAATCATCCTGCCCGAATCATGCCAATTGTCGGTTCCGGCAAGATTGAAAGAATTGAACGTGCAGCCGGTTCATTAACCTACAAACTTAACAGGGACCAGTGGTTTGAAATTCTTCAAAGTTCAATGGGGCATGATGTGCCCTAGTATATACAAACAGCCCTATTCCAAATCAAATAGGGCTGTTTGCTGCGCATTTATTGGAAAACGCTGTTGAAAGCAGGAGCAGATAGTTCCACTTCTTCAAAAACTTTAGTCATTGAATTGATATATTCCTCTTTAAATGGCTCTGCTTCCGCCATATCCTCGGACCCTGCTTTTACAAGTTCAGCTTTTTTAGCATAGTATTGAGAAAGGCTATCAACCGCTGCCTCTATATCCTTAGTGTAGTCTGTTAATTCTTCTGGTACAGACACGGCATTCGCTTCCTTTTCAAAAGCTGCAGCTGCTTCAGCTGGATCCTGACCTTCAGCGGTCAAGTTTGCATCTGTGTTTCGAATTACTTTTGTCACTTCTCCCTGATAGCTTAGCAGAGCGGAGCGCATTTCTTTCCCTTCATCGGCGGCCTCAGTCGTCTCAGCTGCGGACTCTTCCTTTTCTTCCCCTTTAGAAGCCTCTTCGTTTGAGCATGCTCCAAGTATTAGTGTCAGTACAGCTGCTGAAAGCAAGAAAGATAATTTCTTCATGTGATGGTCCTCTCCTTCTTTTTGTTTTAGAGGTAGTTTTGGTTGACTCCCTATGTAGTCAGATCCTTGACATTGCCTGCCAATTTACTGACAATTAATAATTTACCTATTTTTTCAATTTTTTGCAACACTTTTATTACGATTTACGAAATTTCTATGATCCAGAGCATCATCCTAACGATGCTTTCAGTATCAAATTTGAAATGTTTAGGCTTTTATAGGATAGTGCCCATCCCTCTCAAAAAGGGCTGGCATAGGCTGTTATAAAAAGTGAAAACTGAGGAGTGTTCCTATGGCCAAACAATCAAATGGGGATGGAAACCCTAAGCTTTACCTAAGCCATTCAGACACTGTTTCCAATCAGGGTACTTATCGTCTGAACTTTCTCCAGGAAGTTTTGAAAGAACAGCAAACTGTTAATACCCGTATTTCCGAAACATATGAAAATATGAAAAGTCAGCTCGATGATTCCTTTTCCGACATGAGTAAACTTGTAAAAAAAGCAGCTGGTAAACAAAATAATCATATTGAGCATTTGACAGCTAAGCTTGAAAAGCAGGATGCGTATATGATGAGTTTCCTGGAAATGATGAACCAGCGCGAGAAGGAAAATGATACTTTGAATAAAAGGCTGGCTGCATTGGAGGAAATAAATAAAGCAATTATGGAAACTCTTGAAAATGAAGAGCCGGTAAATCAGAAGATACTTGAACAAGTATCTTTCCAGGAAGCGGCAACTCAGGCACTTTGCCGGAAGTTTGATAAATTTGACGCTTTTACTGAGGAAGCTGTTTCAAATTTTAAAGCCCAGGAAGAAATGAAAACAGAATTAAGCAAGAAGCTTGATGTTCAGGAAGTTTTTCATAATACCGTAATGGAACGTATAGAGCAGCAGTTCTCTGCATTTTCGGAGGAAAAGGCAGAGAATTATGGAATACAGGAGCAAATGAAAGAAGAAATAAATAAAAACTTTAGTTTACAGGAAGTTTATCATAAAAAGGTTATGGAACGTTTAGAGCAGCAGTTTGCAGCATTTTCAGAGGAAGCTGAGAAAAAATTAATTACACAGGAGCAAATGAAAGAAGAATTAAACATGAAGCTTGGTGTACAGGAACAGGCCAGTAAGTCGATAATGGAACGCTTAAACCGGCAGGAAGCAATCACAGAAAAAATCAGCAGGCAATTAGACAATCTTAAGTCGGTTGTTTACGAGCGGGCCTCCCACCTCTCTGAACGCTTTGAAAAAAGCTTTAAACAGCTGGCGAAACCAGTCCATAGTTTCTTTGTACATCAGGAGGAAAAAGCAAGAGGAAATAATGACAAAGAGTAAAGAAAAGAAGGCACCTGGAAAGGTGCCTTCTTTCTAGTATTAATCTAGAATCGTCACTTTAACTGTTTTTCTGCCGAAATTGATTGCGTCTTCCTGAGAAGGCATGAAGATATCAATCTTGTTGCCTTTAATGGCTCCTCCAGTATCACCCGCTACAGCATTACCATAACCTTCAACATGGACTTTAGTTCCCAGTGGTATCACATTGGGATCCACAGAGATTACTTTTTGATTCGGATTCTCTTTTAAATTGATCCCTGTAGCAGTGACTCCTGAGCATCCTTCACAATCGGCTGTATAGGCTGTTGCTTCCATATTAAGCACATTTTGAGCTGTTTCATTATTTGCAGTTTCCGCGGGTGTTTCAGCCTGGGCAGCAGGCTGTGCTTCCGCTTCAGGCTTGACTGGCTCAGGTGCAGGTTTTGTTTCCGCCGCAGGTTTGGCTGGCTCTGGTTCTGGATTTGACTTTGCTGGTTTTGCTTCTGGTGCCGGCTGTGTTTCTTTTGCTGCTGGCTGTTCAGAATTTTGCACAGGAGCTGAAACTGTCTCTGCAGGCTTTTCTGATTTTGCTGGAGAAGCCTTAACCGCAGCAACTGCTGCATTAACAGCTTTAGCATTCGGATAAAGGATTAATTCCTTGTCCGGCAGAATTAAATCAGAGCTTAAGTTGTTCCATTCTTTGATTGCCTCTGCTGTGACGTTATGTTCTCTTGCTATATCCCAAAGAGTATCGCCTTTTGATACTATGTATTTCTTTTCCGGATATACATTAAGTACATCATCTGGATGAATGATATGAGAAGACAACCCATTCCATTCTTTTATCATCTCAACTGGTGTATTATATGTTTGGGAAAAATCCCAGAGAGTATCGCCTTTTTTTACTGTCACTTCTTCTGCTTGTACATTAGCACCTGCTGTTCCGGTAATTGCCGCAGCAGCTACAAAAGATAAAATTGATTTTTTCATGTTGTTAAAACCTCCCGTATAGCTTGTTTTTAGCTAACGGGGTTAATAATAACATGGAATCTTTACTAAAAAAGAACAAACAGATAATAATCCCGTTACGCATATAACAGAACGATAACAAACACATTTCAGAGGTGAAGGCATAATTAAGCCAAATTCATGTTTTTCCTTGATATCATGGGAATCTCTCCAATGTTATGATGTTTTTCCTATATATTGGAAAATCAATTATTAAACAGGACAGGAATTAATTTCTAACCTAAAAGCCAATTCTTTTGGGATTGGCTATGCAGATTTCGCAGGCAGAACAATATTGAATGTGGTACCTTTATTTAATTCACTCTCGATAAACACTTTTCCGTTATGGCTTTCGATAATTTTAAAGCTGACCATCAGGCCTAAGCCGTTTCCATTCTTTTTAGTTGTAAAAAAAGGTTCTCCGATTTTTTTCAGTTTTTCCTGCGGGATTCCTATCCCTGTATCCTGTATAGCAATTTGAACCTGGTTATTTATAATACTAGCTCTAACGGTGATGTCCCCTCCATCAGGCATCGCTTCAATTCCATTTTTGATAAAATTAAGAAAGACTTGTTTTAACCGATTTTCGTCACATTCAATTTGAATGATATCCTGTTCGTATTCGAAACCAATTTTCACGTCTCTTTTTCGGGCTTCAAATTCCAAAAAAGAAACCACATTTTTAATAATAGGTATGATATCTCTTTCTTCCAGTTCTGCGGCTTTCGGCTTAGCGAGAACCATAAAATCTTCAACTATATTATTTACCCGGTCAATTTCATCCAAAATGATGCTTAAGTACTCCTGCCGCTCTTCATGTGTCTCATCCAGCTGCAGGAATTCTGTATATCCTTTCATGGTTGTGAGCGGATTGCGGATTTCATGGGCAACCCCTGCAGCAAGCTGGCCCACTGCTGCCAGTTTATCCTGCTGATGCAAAACTTCTTCAGTTTTTTTCCTCTCTGTTATATCGCTTCTTATTGATAAGTATTGATAAGGTTTTCCGTTTGCGTTCAGGAACGGCACAATCGTAGTATGAACCCAGTAATAAGATCCGTCTTTTGCTTTATTGCGTATTTCCCCCTTCCAGACTTCTCCCTGGGCAATTGCTTTCCATAGGTTCTTAAAGAATTCCTTTGAATGAAGTCCTGAATTTAAGATGGAGTGATTCTGTCCTATCAGTTCTTCCCTGCTGTACTGGGAGATTTCACAAAACTTCTCATTTACATTGGTTATTGTTCCTTTTTCATCTGTAAAGGCAATAATGGAAGACTGATTAAGCGCAAATTTAACATCGTTTACCTCTTTCAGGGAATGTTTAAGGCTGGCTTCAGCTGATTTCAATGCCGATATATCTGTTCGGATGGAAACATACTGATAGGGTTTATTCTTTTTATTGAGAAAGGGGACAATTGTAGTTTCAACCCAATAAATGCTTCCGTCTTTTGCTTTATTGCGTATTTCCCCCTTCCATATTTCCCCTGATTTAATTGTTTTCCATAGATTTTGAAAAAATTCCGGCGGATGAAAACCCGAATTTAAGATATTGTGATTTTTGCCAATCAGTTCATGTTCTTCATATTTAGATATCTCAACAAATTTGTCATTCACATAAGTGATAATGCCCTTTGGATCTGTAATAGCCACTATAGATGATTCATCAAGTGCAGCCTTAATATCATGTAAATGGGTATCACTTGCTTCAAGCCGCTTGCTGATTAAAGTGCTTGAAGCAATGAGCCCCCCCAGGATAAAAATCCCTGCAAAAAATACTAGATAAATTAGAGAAGTTTCCGGCGAGCTTCCCTTGCTAATTTCGCCTTTTGAATAGAATGATGACGATCGGATCAGCAGAAAATAACCCTCCACAATGGCCCCGGTGAAAATGAGTGCACTTAAGGGCTTGATCCAGATAGGTCTGGAGTACGAAAGACTTTTCGAATAAAAGAGCATCCATAGTGAAAATAAAAAAGAAACAAAAATGATTAGTGCTGAAATGAGAAATATGATAGGGCCAAACTGCACATTCATCCCCACAGCAAACATTCCTGTTACATGGGTAGATAGGACTGCCATAGTTAAAAAGAAGCTTCGCGCAATTAGATTGCCTGTCTTTAGCTCGCGTTCGATTACTGTATTAAATGCCATACCGGTAAACGATATGCCAAAAATCATGGACAATAAGGTGAGCGGAATATTATAACTTCCTGAAGCATTTATGTTGATGGCGACCATGCCAATAAAGTTCATAATCCAAATCCCGATTCCAAGGGAAAAAGTTCCGCCTAAGAACAAGAATTTCTGGTTTCTGTCAGATGATTTAATCAATGTAAATAAATCTAATGCTGTATAGGAAGCCATAATGGTCAGTAAAACCGCTACAAATATTAATATTGGATTAAAAGATACACTTATTTCAGTCATCGCAGGCATTTAGCCTCCTCATTATTACTTTAAATATGATTGTAATGGAATCATTGCAGCCTTGGAAGGGGCTCGGCGAAATAAAATCAGAAGTTGATTAGAACAGATAGAGCTTTTGCCGTATTAGCTAGAAATTATTAGATTTTACCGCATGCATCCGACTCCCTCCAATGGATATCCCCTTGTCCTGTCCAAATGGGTGCGACTTCGGACTCCTTCCTTCATTCCCCTCTATCCTAATGCAAACCAAATTCCTATTTAGCACCAATAAATATAATAGATAAAATTTTTAAAAAATTTAATCCAAACTCTTCACATTTCATTTTGTTTGGTATATACTGTACTACAACAGATGGAAACAAAATAAACTGTATTATAAAAAGGAGGAAAATTCATGATCAAAAGTCCAGTTGAATTTTTTAGAACTCTTCCCAAAAAGGTTTGCCCGGAGTGCGGCCAAACAGTCAAGGAACAGGCCGAATCTTATCTAATGGAATGTGATCGGTGTCTTTCAAAAAAAATGGAATAGTACATCCAGCGGAAGGCGTCAGGCCCTCCGCTTTTTATTTACTCCTATATGTCACCATTTCCACTAAAAAGGTACCTTCAGCTGTTACAGTACAGTAAATTTAAAATGTTTGAAAAGTCTATAAATTTATTAGGCCTTCCTGTATAATTGTCCCATAATCTCTATATTTAGAGAATCGAAATAGGAGGGATCGTTAAATGGTTCAAACAGCAGTAACCCGATTAAGGCGTGTTGAGGTACCGGAAGATCGAACATGGAAAGTGGAGGATTTATTTGCTTTAGAGGAAGATTGGCATAAAGAAATGAGAAGTATAGATGAAGATCTTGCTGTTTTTGAGCAGTACAGGGGAAAGCTCCATGAAGGCCCGCAAATATTACTGGGCTGCCTTTCTGCTCAGGAAAAGCTCTCCATCCGTTTGGTTCAAGCTGGAACGTATGCTAGCTTGCGTCAGTCGGAGGATGGAACGAATCCGGACAATCAGGCAAATTCATCCATACTTGCATCTTTAAGAGCAAAAGCAGCCTCCGCTCTTTCGTTTATTGATTCTGAGTTAATGTCCTTACCTGAAGGCACGATTGAAACATACATAGACGATGAAAGCGGCCTGGAGCCTTTCAGAAAACAGCTGACAGATCTTCTTGAATCAAAGAAGCACAGGCTTTCTCCAGAGACGGAAGAAGCCCTGGCAGCATTGGGCGAAGTACTTGGAGCTCCGTATAATATGTATCAGGCCGCAAAACTTGCTGACATGCCATTTTCCTCTTTTAATGACAGTGAAGGAAACGATTTGCCAAACTCTTTTGCTCTTTACGAAGATCGTTATGAGTTTTCGTCAGACACTGCCATTAGAAGGAATGCCTATGCCTCATTTACAGATTCACTGGAAAACTATAAGAATACATTTGCCTCTGCCTATTCTGCCGAGGTGAAAAAGCAGGTAACATTTGCAAAGCTGAGAAAATACAGTTCAGTCACACAAATGCTCCTGGATTCCCAGCATGTTACAGAGGAAATGTACAACAATCAGCTGAATATTATCCAAAAAGAGCTTGCCCCCCATATGCGCAGATATGCTCAGTTAAAGAGAAAAGTTCTTGGATTGGATAAGATGCTTTTTTGTGACCTGAAGGCGCCTCTTGATCCGGAGTTCAATCCTGAAACAACCTTTGAAGAAGCATCAAAAGTCATATTAGAGGCTCTCAAAGTAATGGGACCAGAGTATACGGATATAATGAAGAAAGGCTTGACTGAACGCTGGGTTGATTTGGCTGACAATGTAGGGAAATCTACAGGTGCATTTTGTTCAAGTCCATATGGATCACATCCTTTCATCCTGATTACATGGACAGACACAATGCGCGGTGCTTTTGTTCTTGCTCATGAGCTTGGGCATGCGGGTCATTTCTATTTGGCTAATAAATATCAGCGTATAATGAATACCCGCCCTTCAACCTACTTTGTAGAAGCTCCATCAACGCTTAACGAATTGCTGCTCGGACAGCATTTAATGGCAGGCACTGAGGATAAGAGAATGAAGCGCTGGGTAATTCTTCAGCTGCTTGGAACTTATTATCACAACTTTGTCACACACCTTCTCGAGGGAGAATATCAGCGAAGAATATATAATCTTGCTGATCGAGGGATTCCGTTAACGGCAAAAACACTTTCAGATCAAAAGATGGAAACACTTGCTGAATTCTGGGGTGATACGGTTGAACTGGATGATAAGGCGGCTTTAACCTGGATGAGACAGCCTCATTATTACATGGGACTCTATCCATATACTTATTCAGCTGGTTTGACTGCTTCCACTGCTATGGCACAGAGCATTCAAGAGGAAGGCCAGCCTGCCATTGACCGCTGGCTTGATGTTTTAAAAGCTGGTGGAACGAAAAAGCCGCTCGATCTCCTCAAGAGTGCAGGCATTGATATGTCTAAGCCAGATCCAATCCGCAAAGCCGTAAGCTATGTGGGGATGTTGGTGGATGAATTGGAAAACAGCTACTTGTAGCAAAAAAGCCCCTCCGTTTACCGGAGGGGCTTTTTAGGTTAAATATACTACTCATTATCATTCATTTGATCTCTGGCTTTATAGAAATAACCAAATTATATGATGATCAGTAACCTCTAAGCAAATCCCAAAATTTATGGAGGTGAATACTTGATAGCGGATCTTTTTGTTTGTAATTGCCAATGTTATGATAACGTTACAGGTATATTAATTGGCTTCAAGGCACGGGTCTTCTCTATATAAATGAAACCGTCATATCTGAGTGAGACTTTTGTAGGCACATAATTCCCGTACTGTTCATATTCAGGGTTATATACGACTCCGATGGCTCGCTGACCGATAGATTCATTAAATAATTCCCTGTTATCATCAGTGAACAACAAAATCTTATCACCCGGGCCTGCCTTTTGAAGTGCATCCTCCCAGCTCCCTGCCTGTGCTGGAGGCACCTCCATAACCTGCATCTCATCCCCCCATTGTTCCGAAGCTATAACGGTACCTGAGTGAGTGCCAAACCCGAGTGCGAAAATCTGATCTTCCCCATATTTCTCGCGAAGGATTTGCCCAACGTTAACTAGCCCCTCTTCTTTCATATCTGTTGCTCTTGCATCTCCAATATGAGTATTGTGTTCCCATACGATTACCTTGGCATTTTCTCCGTAATATTTGGAGACCGCCTCTATGGCACTTACCATGTGATGATCCCTAATATTCCAGTCATCAGGCCCGCCTTTTACCATTGCTCGATAATAGTTTTCTGCATTTACGGCAACAAGGCTATTCAGCATAAGGTTTAGTGATTCTTCTTCGCAGTTCCTGGTAGGCTCCCACTTATTTTTTATTTTAAGTAAAAGATCGGCTACTTCTTTTTCACATCCTTCCCCATATAAGGCCGCAGAAACTGCATAATTTTCAGGTGTCCGATGAAAAGGCTCAAAGCAGGCAAATGCTTTTTTAGCAGCTTCCAGCTCTGCAGCTTCCTTTGTCTCCAGAAGGTTTATTATTTCATCCATGGATTCCCATAAGCTATATATATCGATGCCATAGAAACCCGCCTTTCGGCTGTGTTCATCTATTAGCTGATTGTGATTATAAAGCCAGGTTATTAGATCTTTATTTTCCTCATTTGCCCACATCCATGTCGGCCACCTGTTAAAATTTTTGAGTGCTTCAAGGGGATCCAGAGGTACATAACCTTTAACATATCTGTTAATGGTAAAGCAGGAAGGCCAGTCTCCTTCTACAGCGATACAGTTGAACCCTTTTTGTTCAATTAGTCTTTTTGATATTTCTGCTCTTACTGTATAAAATTCTGATGTACCATGAGAAGCTTCCCCCAATAAAACAAATTTCGCTTTCCCGGCAGCTTGAATAATTCGGTCGAGCCCAGATGAATCGCTGAAAGAGAATGCTTCATTCTGAATATTTGATATCAAGTCTTTATTTTCTTCGATTTTTATCACCCCATTTAAAACCTATATAGTTACTCTGCCCATTTGAATTAGGATTAATATGGTTGAATATAAGACCAATGCGGAGAGAAAACTTTAAAGAAAGGTGTCCAATATCTAAATCAGAAGGAGTTTTATAATGAAAGAAAACGATGAAAAGTACCTGACATATGCACCAAAAGAAGAGATGGTCACCATTGAAACGGGTGGCAAATCTCCAAATTTAAAACATGCAGCTGGGGATTCAGTTGATGAACATGAACAGCAGGAAACGGCAAATGCTATTATAGGTGCTAAAGAAATTGGACAGCAAAACGAAAACCTATAATTAAAGGAGTGAATGGAATGGAGACAATCGATCCTAAAAAAGTGAAATCAGGTGATGAGGTTTTTGTTATTTATCATAACCCTCATACTCCAAGTGTTGCAAACGTAAGGCCGGCAGAAATTGTACCGCATCCTAAAGACCCTAATGCAGTGGCCCTCTTCCTTAATGAATCCTTCCATTTAATAGAAGAAGACGATGCTTTGTTTTCATCTGAACATGATGCAGAACAGGCCTTTCAAGAATTGTATGGAGACTTTTAAATCATTAATAAGAAAGACTGTTATCTTGTGACAACAGTCTTTCAAAAATTAATTATCACAAAATTTGCGGCAATTCCCTCATTTCGGCAGTTGTTTCATCACCGCATAATGGGCATTTTAAATCTGAAGAGGCAAAATCTTTTCTCATCCAGCCATTGCAGCTATTGCAGGAATACACCTCTGTGTCCAGCATTACAACTTCCGGCTTGTCATCTTGGCCTTTTTTATTGAAAAAAATAGGAAACGCCCCCTTTTTTTCTTAGTATGGACAAGAAAGGGGAAAATTATAGAAAATGTTTTGAACAAATTTTGAATAGGAGGTGATGCAATGGACCGCCGGCAGAAAAAGAGAAACCTTACTATAGCAGGAACGGATATTGATGAAGTAAAAAGGCTGAACAGTCAATCCGGGCTATCATATAACGAAGCAAAAAAACGGCTCGCAGAAATTTACTATAAAAAATGAAGCAGTGAATATGTTCCTTTCATTAGTAGGATCAATCTTTAGTTGTTATGGTGAAGAAACCTTTATTAAAGGCCAGAAATAAGCATGTTTTTCCGGAGAGTAGTGTACTATCGGTTCACCTTTAAAGTGCTTTCGGGGCAAAAATGAAGCTAAAGTGTTTTGATGTATCGTGCAAGAAGCTTCATGCAGCTGCCATTTTGTATGATGGATATCCCCGCGATAAACCTTTTCACCTTTTGTTACCCATAAGCAATACCTTTCAGTCAGCCATTCATCAAGTGTTCCGGGTTTTGAATTGAATGGGCTTGATATTGGCTTATAATCTGCTTTGAATTGGCCGTTCTCTGAAGGACTTTGTGTTCGCCTGCTTTCATAATTAATTTGTCCTTCAGACTTACTGACTTGCATTTTGGCATTCATATACGGAAGGAAATACAGCATTCTGGCTCCTGTTACGGCTAAAAAGTTGTCTGCATCCAGACTAAAAAAATATACGCCTTTAATGCCCGCATATTCCACATAAGTCCTTACATTCAATTCATTCATTGATTTCATAATTGGCAATGTCGGCAAGCCGCGCACCCTCATTTTACTGATCCAGAAAGGTACTGCTCCAACCCATGCTGTACCGTTGTATGTATCTAATGTTAACTTTGAGGGGATGTGTTTTTCCATTATTTCCGCAGGCACTGGCCAATGAGCAAATAATACATCATTCCATATTTGTTCCATAACCCAGGGTTTATCAGGCAGCGGAAAAGGCCTGTGTCCTGTTATCTTCAATTCTTCTTTCATTCCCTTACCGCCCTTCCACATGTTATATAAATGATTATTCCTCCTAATACCGGTATTAAACTTAGCTGGCATAAATGAATAGTTCTAACCTTGGGCATTACACTGTATTTATGAATGGAGGTGATGGTTCATGAATAGTCAGTTTTCTGCACCTTATCTGAAAACGCTAAGTCTGTCTCCTGAAAATCAGGAGTCTCCCATTCATTTTTTGAAGCACTGGAAAACACCGCAGGATTATTTTTATTTAAGAAACCATTTTTCCTACCCGCTAATAAACCCTCAGAATTTATTTTTGTCCATTAGCGGCAACGTGAATAAACCGGTGGAAATATCTTTAAGTGAACTTTCCCGCTTTCCTTCCAAAACCATTCTGGTCCCTCTGGAGTGCGCTGGCAATAACAGAGCCAAATTTAAACCAAAGGTTTTTGGTGAGCAATGGGAAGAAGGAGCAGTCAGTCAGGGGAAATGGAAAGGGGTGCCTTTAAAGGAACTGCTGGATCAAGCCGGACTTTTGGATGGAAGTAAAGAAGCTGTGTTTGCCGGAATGGATTTTGGTGAACGAAAAGATTTGAATGAATCCTTTTACTTTGCCAGAAGCCTGCCAATTGAAAAGGCACTCCACGAAGATACGATTGTAGCTTATGAGTATAACGGCAAGCCCATACCTTATAAGCATGGGTATCCATTCAGGCTAATCGTGCCTCAATGGTATGCAATGTCCTCCGTCAAATGGCTTATGAATATTTTTATTATTCGACATGAATTTAATGGTCCTTTTCAAACAAAAGATTATGTTTATTATCCTTTTAAAGACAGCGATCTGGATAAAAAGCCTGTTACAGCCATAAATGTTAATAGCACAATCCAGGAGCCTTTGAATTATTCCATTATTCAAGAAGGACTTCAGACTATTAGAGGAATTGCCTGGACTGGCACGGGAACAATTAATGAGGTGGCAATTAGCATTGATCATGGGGATACATGGAGGAAGGCCACGCTTAAATACAGGGAAAACGAAAAATTTTCCTGGGTAAAGTGGCATTTTGATTGGGAGGCATACAAGGGTGAGCATACCATTCTTGTGAGGGCCAGTGATTCAGAGGGCAATATGCAGCCAATAAAGCCTTACTGGAACAGAAAAGGATATGGATATAATGCTGTGCAAAAAATAAAAATTCAAGTGGAATAACACTTTTCATGTGCAATGTTCCTATTTTCCTTATTTACTCATAAACAAAAGAGAAGATGTCCAAAACATCCTCTCTTTTTCATTATAGATTTTATCACCACTGCAATCTAAATCAGCAATCCATGCATGAACAGATTTTAATTTTCTTGATCTGTTCTCTTACCTGCTTCAGGTTCACCAGGTGTCTGGTTGCCTGTTGTAGCCTGGTATCCCACCCGATAGGATGAAGTCCTCTTTTTTCTGAGAACTTCTGGCATTTTATACTGGCCCAGATCATCTTGAGCATCTTTTGGTGCCATTGAATTGCCTCCTTACTATTGTGTTATTCATCATACCCTTTGCGCGGAATGGAAATATCCACACCGACAACGTCTTCAATTACTGCATCCGCCTGTCCTTCCATATATGCGTCACTCACTTGTTCATGTGTTGTCGCCAGGCCTGATGAAAGCTGATCATTCCTCTTATAATCTTCAGTCTCATAATATCTGCCTGCAATATCTGTTCCCTCATTTTTGTCTTTTTTATTCATATGGAATCCCTCCTTCTAATTTAGAACTATCTTTATTTTGGACATTTTACTCATTATCATACTGTTCCATTTCAAACAGGAAGGGCAAAAACAAAAAATCTGCCCAAACACGGGCAGATTTTTTGCGCTGTCATTTTTTTAGATAATTAGTAGCCTCCGCCAACGAAAGCAGCACCAACAATGATTAGAAGTATAAACAGGACAACGATTAAAGCAAAACCGCCGCCATACCCTGCGCCTGCACCCATTCCAACACCTCCTGACATCTAGTGACAGTGTATGAAAATGATGTTTGTCCCGAATGGGCAATTATAAGGCGGGATGAAAATAAAATCAAAGATTCATTTATTATAAGCTGGCTGTATAAGATGTTTTTCAGTTATTGCCCCCTTGGAAGAGATTAACTCATTTAAAATGTGAATAAAAATAGGAGATTATTCAACAAATTTTAATTGGCAGGAAAAAAACTCTTTACTGCAAACGGATTCATGGTAAAATGGACATGTAATCAAGTTAGATGTCTGACGTCTATTCACAAACCTCTTTGATGAGAGGTCTATATTTTTGGCGTTTCGTAAAAACGTTTTCATTATTCTAAATTCAACAAATGAGGTGTCAACATGAGTTTTATATGGGGTTTATTAGGAGTTGCTGCTGTATTGGGGATTGCTTTACTCCTTTCATCAAATCGAAAGGCAATCAATCTCCGTACAATTTTAGGCGGGCTGGCTATCCAGTTTGTATTTGCCTTTGCAGTTCTCAAATGGGAACTTGGAAAAAAAGTATTAGAAAAAATGACATTTGCAGTAAATAATATTGTCGGATTTGCCAATGAAGGAATAAATTTTTTATTCGGAGGCTTGTTCCAGGAAGGTTCAGGAGTAGGAATGGTATTTGCCTTCCAAGTGCTGACTACAGTTATCTTCTTTTCTTCCCTTATCTCTGTTCTTTATTATACCGGGATTATGCAAATAATTATAAAGGTCATTGGCGGAGGTTTGTCCAAGCTGCTTGGAACAAGCAAGGCAGAGTCCATGTCTGCAGCAGCCAATATTTTTGTCGGACAAACGGAAGCTCCATTAATTGTCCGCCCTTTCCTGAACAAAATGACGAAATCTGAACTGTTTGCTGTTATGACCGGAGGCCTTGCATCAGTAGCCGGTTCAGTTCTTATAGGATACTCCCTTCTTGGGGTACCATTGGAATACTTGCTTGCTGCAAGCTTCATGGCTGCACCTGCCGGTCTTGTCCTCGCTAAAATTATGATACCTGAAACAGAAGTATCAGAGACAACAGACGACATAACTATTGAAAAAGATACTGATTCTGTAAATGTGGTAGACGCTGCGGCACGCGGTGCAAGTGTCGGACTTCAGCTTGCATTAAACATCGGTGCTATGCTTCTTGCTTTTATCGCTCTGGTCGCTCTTATCAATGGAATTATCGGATTTGCAGGCGGGCTTTTCGGATTTGAAAATCTTACACTGGAAACCATTCTTGGTTTTGTTTTTGCCCCTCTTGCATTTGCAGTAGGTGTTCCTTGGGCTGAAGCTGTACAGGCTGGCGGATATATTGGCCAAAAGCTTGTATTGAATGAATTTGTTGCTTATTCAGCTTTCGCTCCAGAAATCAGCAGCCTGTCTCCAAAGACTGTTGCAGTAGTAAGTTTCGCGCTTTGCGGATTTGCCAACATTTCCTCAATGGCCATTCTCCTGGGCGGACTGGGCAACCTTGCTCCTGAACGCAGGAACGATATAGCCAAGCTTGGGATTCGAGCTGTAATAGCTGGAGCACTTGCTTCTCTTTTAAGTGCAGCAATTGCAGGAATGTTAATTTAATAGTTTTATAGCATACTGGATTAATCCGGTATGCTTTTTTTTGATGTAAATTCGGGAACAGGCGAGAATTGTCGAATATTATCTGAAAATTATTTTAATTCAGAGTTGATTTTATATTTTTGTTAATGTTAAAGTATGATTGTAAGCGTTACCATAAGTATTCTTCTAAAAGTTTTGCACCATGGAAATACATAGACTACTATTTTAAGGAGGAATTATATGAGTCAGCTAACTGCAGGTTTAAAAGAAAAGGTGGAAAAGTTTTTAAGCGGAAAGAAAAAATTATATATCAATGGTGAATTTGTTGAAAGCAAATCACAGAAAACGTTTGATACGTATAACCCGGCTACAGGAGAAGTTCTTGCTTCTGTTTTCGAAGCCGGTGCAGAAGATATTGATCTGGCAGTAAAAGCAGCCCGAAAGGCTTTTGATGAAGGCAAATGGTCAAAAATGAGCGCCTCTAAGCGCAGCCGCCTGATGTATAAGCTTGCTGATCTTATGGAAGAAAACAGTGAAGAATTAGCACAGCTTGAGACATTGGATAATGGTAAGCCAATCCGTGAAACAACTAATGCCGATATTCCTCTGGCTGTTGAACATATGCGATACTATGCAGGCTGGTCTACAAAGATTGTCGGCCAGACTATTCCTGTCAGCGGGCCATTCTTCAACTATACTCGCCATGAGGCAGTTGGTGTGGTGGGCCAAATCATCCCTTGGAACTTCCCTCTTCTTATGGCAATGTGGAAGCTGGGTGCTGCTCTTGCAACAGGATGTACGGTTGTACTTAAGCCAGCGGAGCAAACACCTCTTTCTGCATTATATCTTGCTGAGCTGATGGATGAAGCCGGCTTCCCTCCAGGGGTTGTCAATATTGTTCCAGGTTTCGGAGAAACAGCTGGCCAGCCGCTTGTCGATCATCCATTAGTAGATAAAATTGCGTTTACTGGTTCTACTGAAGTAGGCAAACTGATTATGTCGAATGCTTCAAAAACGTTAAAGCGCGTAACGCTTGAGCTTGGCGGTAAGTCTCCAAATATCATTCTGCCAGACGCTGATTTATCAAAAGCTATTCCAGGAGCTCTGAACGGTGTTATGTTCAACCAGGGTCAGGTGTGCTGTGCCGGCTCCCGTGTTTTCATACAAAAAAAGCAGTTTGATAATGTTGTAGCTGATATGGCTTCACATGCCAAAAAAATTAAACAAGGTGCCGGCATTCATGCTGACACAGAAATTGGCCCGCTTGTTTCTGCTGAGCAGCAAAACCGCGTTCTTGGTTACATTGAAAAAGGACTGAGCGAAGGTGCCCAGCTTGTAGCAGGAGGCGAAAAGCCGCAAGAGCAAGGTTACTTCGTCTCCCCTACTATTTTTGCTGATGTTCGTGATGAAATGACGATTGCAAAGGAAGAAATATTCGGACCTGTTATTTCGGCCATGCCTTATGATGACTTAGACGAATTAATTAACCGGGCTAATAACAGTGAATATGGTTTAGCTGCGGGTGTTTGGACTCGGGATGTGGCAAATGCACACTATGTGGCCAACAAACTCCGTGCAGGTACAGTTTGGGTGAACTGCTACAACGCATTTGACGCAGCATCTCCATTTGGCGGCTACAAGCAATCCGGAATCGGCCGTGAAATGGGATCATACGCTCTGGATAACTATACAGAAGTTAAGAGTGTTTGGATTTCAATGAAGTAATAGCCGAACCAAAAAAGGAACCTTGCGGGGTTCCTTTTTTATTTATCAGAAATTCTATCTTGGATTTCTGAGCCCTGTCTAGCTTCAGCGCCTGCCCGCTCGAGGTCACAAGCTTGTCTAGTTGCGGCTCCTAGGGACTCGGGGTCATAAGTAAATCCCTTCCAGAAGGAAAGAACACCTTCTTACAGGGCACGTCTTATGCCTGTCGTCCCTGGGAAGTCGCCTCCACATTCCAAGCAATCCTCCCAAAAAGGTAAAGAACGACCTTGGAATAACCATGGTACTGTGGTAATATTTTCGCATTTGTTCCTTGATTTATAATTATTTAGATTCTATTTAAGGGGACTGACGTCCGCTTGTCTCTTTTGACAATTTTATCTCTCATCCCCCATCTGAACATCTATCAAGGTCATTTCATCGGCCAGCTTCAAAGCTTCCTTTAATGTCTGTTCAAATTCATTCAATTGATGAGGTCTTACACCTTTTACTCCAAAACTGTTGGCTAATTGCACAAAGTCAGGGTTGCCAAAAGCAGTTCCAAAGCTGCTATTGAATTTTTCCTGCATCATTTGTTCCTCTAATTTTAATGCTGCATTATTTAAAACAATGATGATAAACGATAGGCCTAATCGTTGAGCCGTTTCTAATTCAGATATATTCATTAAAGCCCCTCCGTCTCCGGTGATACAAATAACCGGAGCATCTGGACAAGCTATTTTGGCACCAATGGAACCTGGCAAGGCAATCCCCATTGAGGCTAAGCCATTTGATATAATGAGTCGACCGGCTTGATTTGGTTGGTAGGTGCGGGCAATGGATACCTTGTGGGCACCTACATCAGAAATGATGATGGTGTTTTCTGGTGTGATTGTTTCAATCACCTTTAAGACATTTTCTATCGTCAATGATTGATCTTTTTTTGAATCTGTATCGATTTGGTAAGCCAATTTAACCCTTTCTCTTAAATTCCCCATCGGAACCCATGGTTTAAATGGAAGTTCCAGTTGATTAAGTGCCTGTAAGGTCTGATTTAAATCACCTACCAATTCTCCCTTTAAAGGATAGTGTTCATCCATTTCGGCTGGAATAGGATCAATATGTAAAATAGGACGCTGCTTTTTATTCCAATCCTTAGGAGGCTTTTCAACAAAATCATACCCTACGACGATTAACAAATCAGCTTCCTCTATGATTGGTAAAACTTCATCCTTTTCATTAAATCCAAATGTATAAAAATTAAGGGGATTGTCTTTAGGTAACACCCCTTTCGCCATAAAACTATGGATAACAGGTGATTTTAGCTTCTCCACAAATGTGATGAGTTCCGAAACAGCTTCTTGTCTTATTATACCGTTGCCTGCTATGACAAGTGGTTTCTGGTATTGACCTAATATAGTACATGCACTCTCTAAAGCTTGTGAACTTGGTGTACTTCTTGGAATAGGTGTCACAGATAATGTGTGATTAGAAATCATCTGTGAAGAAAGATTCTCTGGAAATTCAATTAAAACAGCACCAGGTTTTTCCATTTTAGCTAATCTAAAGGCCTTGCGAATGATCATTGGAATGGTACTTGAATCTTTTATTTGAACACTCCACTTTGTTACAGGTTCAAATATTTTGACTATATCCAAATATTGATGGGATTCCTGGTGCTGCCTATTAAAGCCAGCTTGTCCTGTTATGGCTACAACTGAAGAATGGTCCAAATTTGCACTCGAAATTCCAGTCAAAAGGTTTGTGGCACCAGGTCCTAATGTCGCTGTGCACACACCAGCCTTTTTTGATAATCTGCTGTAAACATCCGCCATAAAAGCTGCTCCTTGTTCATGACGAACATTTACAAACTGAATTTGTTTCGATTTTGACAATGAATCAATCAGATCAAGGGTTTCCTTCCCCACAATACCAAAAATATACTCTACGCCCTCATTTTCTAAGCATTGAACAAGTAAATCGGTTGCTTTCATACGACTCCCCTTTTCAAACTAGCTTTTTCCTATTTTTCTCCTTCATTTATTAAAATAACCTTTCGATCTTAGGAGGAAAGGTTGTAAGCATGACGTAAATCGGATGCTTTTCTTATTGCTTCACTTTAATTTCCCCTGTATTAAGAATAAGTTCACAGATTATCCATAGGATTTTTGATGGATATTATTTATCCTTATATTGGGAGGGGAAATAATGAAAAAAGTTTATATTATATCCGCTATTATCGTAATATTAGGCATAGCAGCCGGCATTTCTTTTTTTATTATTCGTGATATGACTGCCAAGATACCTGATCATATTACACTTTTAACAGATGATGAGAAGGTATATGACTTTGCAGAGTCGGATAAAAAACTGAAGCTTGTTGAATTTATTTATACGCACTGTCCGGATATTTGTCCGACTACTACACAAAGGATGAATCTGCTGAAAGGTGATCTTAGCAAGGAAGGTGTTTTTGGGGAGAAGGTGCAATTCATTACTGTAACGATCGACCCCTATAGAGACACCGCAGAGGTCCTTCGAAAATATAGAAATACCTTTGAAATCGAAAATGATGGCAATTGGGTCTTTCTTACTGCAGAGCCTGATAAACTGAAAAAAGATCAGTCTGAAATTCAGGATCTAGCTAACACGTTTCAATTTCAATACCGTGATCCCGGTGATGGTTTTTACGTTCATAGCACCTTTGTCTATTTGCTTGACGAGAATAACAAGTTTATTAAGAAGTTCCCCATGGGAGAAGACTTTGATAAGAATGATGTTTTCAATAAGATTATGAAGCAAATATAATAAAAAGTGGCGGATTCTGGATCCGCCACTTTTTTTAACCTAATTCGCAGAAGAAGATAAATTTTTGTTTTGGTTAATGAGTATTAAAGTTTTTGATCTTGGCTTTGAAAAGCTTACTTTAATACCGGATTTTTTTAATCTGTTTACCAAATCAACCAGCTGCTTTTTAGCCATTTGAAAAACTCCTTTTTCCCTGCCTGTATGATTAATATTTTACATGAAAAATATGAAAAAACTATGAACAAAAAGAAACATTTTATGATTTTTGGAAGCATTTTTAAGGTTTTAATAAAAGTGTATGCTTGGTCCTCTCTTCATTGAGAGCTGTCTTATGATAGTTCCCTTCTGCCCAGCTGCTCATCTGGTCATGATACCATGGGCTTAGAGGATGTCCGGATTGTCCCGGTCCAACAAGATGATAGGCAGTATTCATGTTTTGCGTATCCACCACAAATCTCCACGAGCCCCCATGATTTACTGTACCATCTTCTTTATTAGCTGCGGCCTGAACAGTGACTGAACTTCCGCCAACAGGAATCTGCCCTTCTCTATTAAACAAGAAGTTTAAAGGTTTTACACTTGAAAGCGGATGGGAAAAGGCTAATTGGTGATAGTCTCCCCATTTCCATTCAGACAGATTATTTCCTTGAAGTTCTGCAGCTTTCTTTACTGCTGAACTCAATGATCGAGAAAGGACTTCCTCCAGTCCCCCCTTTTCTTCTATCCAGCGGCTTTCCCTGCCTTTTGCTGCATTTCTCAATAATTCATCCACTGCCTGCTTTTGCCCTTTAAAAAGCTTCCTCATTTCTGCTGATATCTCATCCTCAAAAAGAACATCGGAAATGTTTTTCATCCAAAGATTGAAAATGAGAGGGGCTGCTCCATCCTTACTGTCGTTATAATCCCATTTACTCAAGGCAGATAAAGCTTCCTTTTCAAGATTGGAAGTTGGCTTTCTAATTTCAGACAGGAAAACGGGTATAAATTCCTCTGCCTGCAGGTTCTTCTGATCCATCTGCAGGGTCATCATGTCTTCTGCTGTAAGATCATTCTTGCTTTTCAGGAACTCCTGAATGCGCATTTGCCTATAGGGCTGTGCCCAATCATGACTTATATGGTAAGGATAGCTGTCATCCATAACCTTATTGTTTGCAGTTGAGATGTATCCTTCTTTTGGATTAATCGCTTTTGGCAGATGATCATAAGGTATATAGCCCTCCCAGCCGTATTCATCCGACCAGCCAGGTACTGGCAGTAATCCGTCTCCTTTCTTTCTGATGGGGATTTTCCCGTTTGCTTTATAGGCTATTGTTCCATCTGGCGAGGCAAATACAAAGTTCTGTGCGGGTGTATGAAATAACTCCAATGCTTCTTCAAATTGATTCCAGTCCGATGATTTATTCATTTTTAGAATGGCTTCCAGTTCTTTTGAAGGTTCAAGGGCAGTCCATTGCAAAGAAAGAACGGTATCTTTGCCGCTGTCTGCAGCAAATTCCGAAATTACAGGTCCGTGGCGTGTAATCGTTACTTGATAGCTAATTGTCTCCTTGTCTTTTACCTTAATTGGTTCTTCAATTACTTCTGCCTTTTCCCATTTTCCATTGAATAGAAACTCATTTTTATTGGAAGGATTCCTTTTTTCAATATACAAATCCTGGACATCTGGTCCTGTATTGGTTACTCCCCATGCAATGTTCTCATTGTGACCGAGAATAATGCCCGGAATACCTGCAAAAATGACTCCGCTGACGTTCATTTCCGGGGATTGCAAATGCATCTGATACCATATGGAAGGTGTGCTGAGTGATAAATGCGGATCATCTGCAAGAATTGGCTTTCCGGATGCCGTTTTGCTGCCGGCTGCAACCCAGTTATTGCTTCCGTTAAATTCCGGTGGAGTGATTGCATTTGCAAAGCTTTCTTCAATATTTAAGTCGTGTTTTCCTATTATGTATGGGGCTTCTTCCGGATATGAGGGGAATAATTCATACGCTTTTTCTTCCGGAAAATGCTGAAGGAGATAATAGCGGAATGCCTGGCTTTCCCAGTGTCCTCCAAGATCATATGCCATATATTTGCCTATAGTAAGTGAATCCACGGGAGTCCATTCTTCAGGCTTATAGCCAAGTATGGAAAATTCAGGCGGCCATTTTCCATTTTCTTTGACCTCTTTAATATATAGATTTACTCCTTCTGCAAACCAGCCTAAAATCTGCTTTGCTTCCGGGGAGTAGGCTTCATAGGATGCTTCTGCAGCCCTTCTCAGCCCAAGTGTCCTAAAGTATTTATCATTTTCAACGGCTCCTTCCCCGATCACTTCACTTAATCTCCCAGATGCCTGCCGCCTGCTTAAATCCATTTGAAAAAGGCGATCCTGAGCTTGCACATATCCCTGTGCAATAAAGAGGTCTCGTTCATTATCCGCAAGTATGTGGGGAATGCCATTGCCGTCGCGATTTACCCTAACATCCGCAGTTATGGATCCAATTTTGACCTCTCCTTCTGTTTTAGGGATTGAGCGCGATAAATAACCAAACATAACGAAAAATGCCGCAGCCAATAACACTAATAGGATTGCAAAGCTCCATAGTGAGTATTTCTTCCACTTTGATTTTGGCTTGAGCTGGACTCCAATATGACCTCCCATAGAAATCCTTCCTTTATATTATATTTTTACTTCGAACTGTCCGGAGAGCTTTAATTGACCAGCTTCATTTTTAACTGAAACTTCTCCTGTCAGTCTCTTCTCATCTTCTTCCATTCTCTCCCCTGTCACTTTTCCTTCTATTGTCAGTTTCTCGCCAGGACGCGTCATTTTGCTGAAGCGCACTTTGAACTTTCTCAGGTTTTTTCTCGGAAACCAATCAGCCAGTGCTTCGCCTGCCATTCCCATAATGAGCATCCCATGGGCGATCACACCGTCCAATCCCGCTTTTTCCCCAACCGGTACTACTGTATGAATTGGATTAAAATCACCGGATGCTCCTGCATATTTGACCAGCTGTGTATGTGTGATTTCGGGTTTGTGAATTGCTGTTAAATCGCTCATTATTCTGTTCCCCTTCTTTCGATAATGGTAGATTCCGAATATAGAACCTTGATTCCTTCACTGTTTTTGTAATGAATTCCTATAGTGATAAAACGGAGATTCCTCTTTTCAAATGCTGAGATTAACTGAGGACCGGCAGTTATTGTATCGCCAGCACATAATTCCCCTAAATAGCGATATTCCTGACCTCCGTGAAGAACCTTAAGGGGGTCAAGGCCGAATAGGCTTATTAGGGTTTCGAAATCCAATCCTCCCCACATCTCTATGGCCGTCGGAAATGTGGGCGGAATGGGGATGTCCCGGTACCCCTCTTTTCTCGCAATGTCCGCATCATAATAAATAGGATTCCTGTCTCCGATTGCCATAGCAAATTCCCTGATTTTTCCCCTCTCAATTGTGAAGCTGAAAGGTTTTAGTTTTACATCTTCTTTTAAAAGAGATTCCATTACAAAAAGCACTTCCTCTCATTATGTTTATAATCTTTATGTATTCGACTTTTACCTGCCGCTTCCTTTTAATTTTCTTAACTTTTATGAAGCCGGCAGATTGTATTATGAAGAATTCGCGATTACGTGCTAAAAGTGGTATACTTTTAAGGATTATGTATTTGGAGGAATAAAAATAATATGATAACTGTCAGTAATGTAGGTCTTCGGTACGGCGACCGCAAACTATTCGAAGATGTTAATATTAAATTTACACCTGGCAATTGCTATGGTTTGATTGGAGCAAATGGTGCCGGTAAATCAACTTTTCTAAAGATTTTATCCGGTGAAATCGAGGCACAATCGGGAAGTGTTCATTTAGGTCCAGGCGAGCGTCTTGCTGTCCTGAAACAGAATCATTTTGAATACGAAGAGGTTGAAGCATTAAAAGTAGTCATCATGGGACATGCCCGCCTGTATGAAGTGATGCAGGAAAAAGATGCGATTTATATGAAGGCCGATTTCACTGATGAAGATGGCATGAAGGCTGCTGAACTTGAAGGTGAATTTGCAGAACTGAACGGATGGGAAGCAGAATCTGAAGCAGCTATTTTGCTGAAGGGGCTGGGCATCGAAGAAGAACTTCATGACAAAAAAATGGCTGACCTTTCTGGTTCCGAAAAAGTGAAAGTTCTTCTTGCGCAAGCCCTTTTCGGCAAGCCGGATGTTCTTTTGCTGGATGAGCCGACCAACCACTTGGATATCAAAGCCATTCAATGGCTTGAAGAATTCCTGATCAACTTTGAAAATACTGTTATTGTTGTATCCCATGACCGTCACTTTTTAAACAAAGTATGTACTCATATTGCCGACCTTGACTTTGGTAAAATTCAGATTTACGTTGGGAACTATGACTTCTGGTATGAGTCGAGCCAGCTTGCCCAAAGAATGGCTCAGGATGCTAATAAGAAAAAGGAAGAAAAAATCAAGGAACTGCAAAGCTTTATTGCCCGCTTTAGTGCAAACGCATCAAAATCCAAGCAGGCAACTTCACGCAAAAAGCTTCTTGACAAGATTTCTTTGGATGACATTAAACCGTCCTCCAGAAAATATCCGTATGTCGGATTTTCCCCTGACCGTGAAATCGGGAATGATTTGCTAAGGGTAGACGGCATCAGCAAAACAATAGATGGCGTTAAAGTTCTGAATAATGTCAGCTTTATTATGAACAAAGATGATAAAATTGCGTTAGTTGGCACAAACGAATTGGCGAAGACTACATTATTTAAAATATTGACTGGTGAAATGGAGCCGGATGAGGGAACGTATAAGTGGGGTGTTACAACATCTCAATCCTACTTTCCGAAAGATAACTCGGAGTTCTTCGAAAACTCTGATTTGAATCTTGTGGACTGGCTGCGCCAATTCTCACCCGCTGATGACAGTGAAAGTTTCCTGAGAGGTTTCCTTGGAAGAATGCTATTCTCTGGTGAGGAAGTTCTAAAGAAAGCAAGCGTTCTCTCAGGTGGAGAAAAAGTCCGCTGCATGCTTTCCAAAATGATGCTGAGCGGTGCAAATGTACTTATGCTGGATGAGCCAACCAACCACCTTGATTTGGAATCCATTACAGCATTGAACAATGGGCTTATTAATTTCAAAGGGTCTTTGGTCTTTGCATCACATGACCATCAGTTCATTCAAACCATTGCCAACCGAATTATTGAAATTACACCGGCTGGCATCGTCGATAAGCAAATGACATATGATGAGTATTTAGAAGATTCATCCATTCAAAAACAAGTTGCTGAAATGTATCAGTAGACAGTAAAAGCAGGAGGAAATAACCTCCTGCTTTTAGTTTTGTTAAAAATCTTGTTTTTTCTTTTTATGTCGTGCAGAAGAAGCCGTCCTGCTGCCCGTTTCCATATTGGTTGTACCTTGCCCTTCGATGTTTGGGGAACTTAGTCCAGCCTTTGAAGGGTCTTTTTTGCGTTTGCTCATTATTAAACACCTCCTTTCTTACTGTTTCGTGTTAAGGCTATTTTTATCCATGGAATAAAAATGGAGAACAAAAGCCAATCTAACAAACGGAGGAGGTGTTAACATTGACGAAAAGAGTAGCGGTTGAACAATCCTTAACAAATGTTTCGGAAGCGCTTCGCCAAAAAGGATATGAAGTGGTTGATATGAAGTCGGCGCATGATGCTGAGAACTGCTCCTGCTGTGTAGTGAGCGGTGTTGATTCAAATGTGATGGGTATGCAGGATGTTTCTACAAAGGCTTCTGTCATTGAAGCAAGCGGCCTATCTGCGGATGAGGTATGCCGTCAGGTGGAGCAAAGAATGCAATAAAAGACTGTCCAAAGACTAAAGAGAAATTCTTTAGTCTTTTTTCAAAAAAAAATAGACGGGCATTAAACATTAAACCCGTCTTCTTCTTCTTCTGGCTTTTTCCTTTAGATTTTTCCTCAATATTAGCATAAAGATCCCAAATAAAAATATCGTTAACCCGACTCTGCCATAGTATCCAGTTGTCTCTTTCTCAGGCTCCTTATCTGTTTTCAGCTGGCTGGAAGCCACTTCATCTTGTTTGTCTTCCAGAAGCTTAACAGATTGAATGATCCTTCCGTTTTCATTCTTAATCTGCAGCTTTCCTTTTGCTGTAATGTCTTCTTCGTAGATTCCTTTTGGTAATGTTATGGCTACATTTTCACCGCCAGTTGTATAGGTTTTTCCATCGGAAGGAAAAACGTCAGTGCTGCTCAGTGTAGAAGTTTCAAAGTTGCTGAACCCATAGTTCAAAAGGTTTTTTGTATCATTATAAATATCCCGCTTAAATTCAGCTTTTAATACAATGGCCGTTAACTTTATTGAATCGTTTTCGGCAGAAGTGGCGAGGGTCTGCTTCGCTTCATCAACGAAACCGGTTTTTCCCCCTGTCACTCCTTTGAATGGAACCTCACCTTTAAGCATCCTGTGATGAGTAAAGATGGTGGTGTCCCATGACTTTCCTGCCCACTTCATTTCCTTTGTTCCATAGATTTCCCTAAAGGTCTCATTTTTCAGGGCGTAATTAGTTAATTTTGCAAGGTCCCCTGCCGTTGTATAGTGGTTTTCATCATACAAACCATGAGGATTAACAAAGTGAGTATTTTTTAATCCTGCACTCTCTTCCAGATAGCGATTAAGATTCTCAGAGAATGCTTTCGTATTGCCGTCCAGATGCTCAGCAATGCTCCAGGCGGCATCATTTCCTGAATTAATCAGCATTCCCTGTATGAGTTTTATTAAAGGCACTTTTTCTCCTTCCTCCAAATAAACTCGTGTTCCTTCAACCTCTGATGCTTTCTTGCTTATAGTTGCTATGTCCTTTAAGTCTCCATTTTCAATGGCATATATGGCTGTTGCTATTTTTGTCAAACTGGCAGGGTACATCTTTTTATCCGCATTTTTTGCATACAGAACTGCACCTGATTCAGAATCTGTTACGATTGCGGCTTCACTGATAATTTCAGGGTCTTTTGTTTTTTCAGCTGCTGCATATGCAGTCGGAAAACTGAATAAAAGCAGGATGAAAGCAAGCAATTTCTTCATGAATACACATCCAATTCAAACCGATAATCATTACTGATTGTACCAGACAATTCAAGCATGCTTATATGATATTTATAAATTGTTACATAATTGAAAATTTAATGCCGTATTTTGTGAAGAATGATAATGAAAGGTAATGCCCTGTTTCTATCTTTTCCAAAACCGCAAGAACTTAAAATTTTGAAAAACAAAAAAGCAATCCAATTGGACTGCTTTTTATCTGGAGCATCCTCCTCCACAGCTCGAACAGCTGGAGCCGCCTGAATCATGTCCACCTCCGGAATCATGATCACCATGGCTGCTGCAAGAGAACCCGGTGCAGTAAACCATTCCTGCAGCACTGTCTTTTGCGAGTTCCGGGGGAAGAAGTTCATTCATATGGTCCTCGAACCCATCTGGGTCATAAACCGAAAAATACACGGCTGGAAACAACAGTGAGGAATACTGGCTTACAGATGCGGGCTCCGAAAATTCAAGCGGCTTTTTCCCAAGCTTCATTGATTCTGATTCAGATATTTCATGCTTCAGTTTTTCTATCATTCTCTTTTTCAATTCAAGCCAATCAGTTCCTGCCCTGAAATACTTATTTAACAGTTCAGTCTCATTCATGCTTCTGAAATCCTCAAGTATTTCCTTTTTAATCGGATTTTGCAAAAACCTTCCCCAAATTCTTCTGCTATTATGGCCTGCTTCAAAAAGACTTAAGTACACCCAGTCAAAAAAAGCCCTTTCCCCTGGGATGGGGTTGCTGTCCATATTTGGGGAATGGTGCAGGTATTCCCCAAAGAAGTTTTTTGAAAACTGATCATAATCACGGGTAAACATGAGCATTTCATGCCATATTTCATCCGCTTTACTGCTGAACATAGGCACTGTTTTCAGTATGGCATTCATCACAAAATATCTTTTCAGCTCAAAAAATGTCCAATCATATGCGTAGTCTTTCCATTTCGGGTGCTCTCTCAGTACACGATTTTTTATATTCTCCCTGTACCCTTCAGGCAAAAATTTTTCTAATTTTTGAATCAGTGGAAGATAGTCGTCTGACTGCATTCCCAGATGTTCAGGAAGTGGCTCATCTTTAATAAAGGGATCTCTTTTTGAACCAGTAATTAGAACTTTAATGAATATGGCAGCGAAAATCACACCAAAAATAAACAAAAATATTTCCATAGAACCTCCCCCAATCTATATATGTTTCAATTATATATGAAATTTACAATATTTAGCAGGGTGGGTTTGAAAAAAAAACCGCCTAATAAGGCGGCATTGCTAATTTTTTGTCTTTATATAAAAACGCTTTAAAAATTCTACATAAATATCATCATGAACAAGCCATGCCTGGTATTTTCTTTTAATAAAATTTTCTGCCTGCTGAAAGTTCTGATAGGGTTCGCGGATTGGCTTTCCGTTCATTTCCAGAATCCAATCGTTCTCGCCTGCAGCAAAAATAAAAAATTTGTCTCCTTTCTTATTTTCGTAAAGTGATCCCTGCATAGAACTTTTATTATTGTATTTGTTCCTGAATGCATCCTGCCTCATGGGATCCAGAGGAAAAATATCCTGAACGAATAGTTTATAAGCATCTTTTCCCATGGAACAGCCTGAGGCTTTTGCATGTCCTCCTCCTCCAAACTTTCCGGCGACGGCAGATACATCAACGTGGTCATGAATGGTCCTGAAACTGATTTTTTTGCCCCCCAGGTTTAAGATAGCGATATAATCCAAATGGGGAAAATCTTTGCCAAGTTCATTACCTAATTCAGAATGATAGGATTCAGCATGGACGATGCCAGCACAAAATTCACCAATGAAAGTTTGGACAATTTCCCGCTTCTTCCGTCTAACATAACGCTCAATCTTTTCCTCTTCCATTTCCAGTAATTTTTGTTCAAAATCATCAAATTCGAAATGGTCTGAGTTTATAATTCTTTCCGTCATTTTTTCTTCGAATTCTTCAATGGAAACCATAAAGAATAGATCATTCAGATTCTTTGCTTTAATATTCTCATTTTGATCCCATTCCCAAGTATCATACTGGCGGACAAGTTCTACGAATTCGTCCAGAGCCAGGGATGATTTAATCAGTTTATGTTCCAGGAGATACTCATACAGCAAAGAGGTTGCAGCGGTGAGCCTGCCATCATCATATTGAACCTTCACTCTGCCCCAGCTGTAATCATTAAAGTGCAGGGCTGTTTTGTGATGGTCAATTAATCTGACTTTGCCGCCGCTTTTTTCCAGATCATCAAGCCTAATCAAGTTTTCATCATTAACAGATAAATCCGTGATAATTAAAAAGTCATCCTTCAAATTTTTTTCATTTTCGAACAATTTTTCAATCTGATGATCAAGTCCCATTACAGAGTTATAGCGTACCTCGACATCTTTTCCAAAAGCAATCTTTGCAATGATGCCGCATCCGACGCCATCAAGGTCATTATGTGTATACAGCCTGTACAATTTCAATCACCTGCTATTCTTAGACTCATTCCTCTACTAGTTTGGATGTGCAGGAAAATTCTATGCGGAAAATCCCCGCTGCAATCAACGGGGATTTTCCGGTTAAAGCAATATATAGGCCAGAGGCGCAGCAATCAGTATCGTTAAAATGGTTCTTTCTGCCCAGATGACCAGCAGCTGCGGAATGGTGATCGGGATCTCTGTTGATAAAATACACGGGACAAGTGCAGAAAAGAATATGATAGCTGATACTGAAACGACTCCGATAACAAATTTAGTGGCCAGTGCTGCCTCTGCTGCAAGCAATGCCGGCAAAAACATTTCAGCTATCCCCACTGCACTTGCTTTTGCTGCTAATAATGGCTCAGGCAGCTGCACCAGAGCAGTAAATGGATAAAAGATATATCCAAGCCAGTCGAAAACAGGAGTGAATTCTGCTAGAACCAATCCTAATAAGCCTACAGACATAATGGATGGCAAAATGGACATCGTCATGACAATCCCATCTTTTAAATTATCTCTGATGTTTTTCCATAAAACCGGGGACTGTGCGGCTGTATCCATCGCTTCTTTCCAGGCTTCCTGCAGACGGCTCCCTGAAAAGCTTTCCATTGGAGGCTGCTGTCCATTGTAATATTCTTCGCTCATTGATCTAAGAGGCCAGATTCTTACTGTAATAGCCGTTACGATGAAGGTTACAGCAAAGGTCGTCCAAAAATATGTGTTCCAGATTTCCATCAATCCAAGTGTTTTGGCAACAACAATCATAAAAGTTGCGGAGACGGTTGAGAATCCGGTAGCAATAATGGCGGCTTCCTTAATACTGTATTTCCCTTCTTTGAATACCCTGTTTGTAATGAGCAGCCCGATTGAATAGCTTCCTACAAAGGATGCCACCGCATCGATTGCAGATTTCCCGGGTGTCTTCCAGATCGGCTTCATAATCGGCTGCATTATGACACCGAAAAATTCAAGGAGGCCATATCCAACCAGCAGTGCCAGAAAAACGGAGCCGATTGGAACAAGCAGCCCGACTGGCACGACGAGTTTGTCAAACAAAAACGGTCCCATACTCGGGTTGAATAGCCAGTCAGGGCCATAGCCGGAGACGATCATTATGGCGACAAATAACCCAATCACTTTAAAAATGGAGAATACAATATTTACTTTGTTCTTGTTCCAGGATTTTGTATAGAAAGGATAAATGGCGCCAAGCATGATGATGAGTAAGGCATAATAAGGGACAGCTGCAGGTATGGAAGTCTGAATGGCTGTGACAATATGGTCAAGCATGATGGAGGATTTCTCATTAACGGTGACAGGAACAAAAAACATAAATATGCCAATTGCGCTGAAAAGAAAAAATTTAACCTTATTTTTCAAAGCTGCATTTGGATTCTTGAGCTCAAGCTGGTGAGATTGATTCACTGCAGTTTCTTTTTCCATTCTCATTCCCCCTAGTAATTTAGAGGTAAGGAGCAAAGTCAGCCCCTTACCTTCTGTTCATTAATGCTGTCAAAAAGGTCAGAAAAGTGTACGTACCTGCTTTTACCGTTGGCTGTGCCTTGTGATCTCTTGTTGGATCGAGGCAAACTATATCCATGGCTGCCGTTTTGGAAGAAAGTCCTGCCGCATATACCGCATTGAATAATTCTTCTGTGCTCATGCCGCCTGGTGTGGATGCAGGAACCCCAGGAGCAAAGCCGATATCAAGTACGTCCATGTCAATCGTGACATAAATTTTATCCACTTTTGACTCCAGCTGCAAAAGTGCTTCTTGAACCGTTTCTTCAATTCCCCGTCTCCTGGCTTCTTTAAGCGTAATATAATTGAGTTTGTGCTCTTTTGCATACCTGATAAGTGACTGGCTGTTAAAAAAGCCATGAAGGCCAATATTATAGACATTTTCCCCTTTAATCATGCTGTTCTGTATCAGGTTGCGGATTGGTGTCCCATTAGTCGGCCCGTGGTCTTCAAGGCTTCTGAGATCAAGGTGAGTATCCAGCTGGAGTATGCCGATTTCTTTTTCTGGCTCCAGTTCTTTCAGGCCGCTGACGAGCATGGCTGTAATGGAGTGGTCTCCCCCAATCGCAATTGGAAATGAATGAGGAAATTGTTTTCTTACATCTTTCATTGTCTGTTTAATATTGGAATGGCATTGCGGAATATCCGTGAAATGCATTTTTACATCGCCAAGATCTGCAACCTTCATCTTTTGAAGATCACTTTCAAAATCCAGATTGTACGTGGAAAAGCCTTTCCAGGATCTCCTGAATGATTCAGGGAATTCAGATGCTCCTGATGCGCTTATGGATGAGCGGGAAAGGGGGACACCGAATAGCACGACATCCCATTTTTCTTTTTTCAGATCCTCTTCCCTTTGGATTTGACGAATCCATTCACTCACCTTTATGTCAGTTCCTAATTCGGCTTGCGGCCAAAAGAACCCGGGAGGATTTATTGTTGGCAGCATAAGCTTCCTCCTTTAACGACCACTTTCCCATTTTTAATCACTGTGTCTGTATGGTTCATTCCGTAGTGATATTGCATTTGCATGTAGTTTGGAACATTGAGCAGAAGCAGATCAGCCTTTTTCCCGGCTTCAATACTCCCCACTTCTTTTGCCCGATTGATGGCATGTGCTGCATTAATTGTAGCGGCAGTAATGGCTTCTGCCGGTGTTAAACCCATGTGCATACAAGCAAGATTCATCATAAAAGGCATGGAGCAGGTTGGCGAAGAGCCGGGGTTGCAATCCGTTGATAAAGCAACCGGCACACCTTTATCGATCATCCGGCGGCCCCTGGCGGCTTCAGCCATCAAGAAGAAAGCTGTGCCTGGAAGAAG
Source organism: Cytobacillus sp. BC1816 (assembly GCF_051353635.1). Lineage (NCBI taxonomy): Bacteria > Bacillati > Bacillota > Bacilli > Caryophanales > Bacillaceae > Cytobacillus > Cytobacillus sp. BC1816. The sequence goes on from NZ_CP195611.1 coordinate 2,458,801, forward strand.
CACACCTATTACTCCCTTTTCAGCCATCATCTCCATTCCTTTATCAGATGCTCTAAGCAAATGATCTGCAGAGATAGCACCGACTTCAGCGGCAAGTTCCGCCCCCTCATATGGTTCGATCTCATCAGCATGGATTTTCGGAATCAGGCCAAGCTTCTTCCCTGCTTCGAGCAGCTTTCTGGACTGTTCTGGAGTGAATACGCCCCTTTCACAGAAAATATCGTTGAATTCAGCAAGCTTTTCTTCTGCTACTATCGGAAGCATTTCTTCAATGACCAAATCAACAAAAGCGTCTGGATTCTCTTTGTATTCTGCGGGAACCGCATGTGCACCCATAAAGGTGCGAACAACATCCACCGGATGCAGTTCGTCCGCTTTCCGGGCTGCAGTCAGCTGCTTGCGCTCCGTTTCCCAATCCAGGCCATATCCGCTTTTTGCCTCTATTGTGGTTACACCGTGTTTAAGAAAGCGATCAAGACGGACAAGGCTCGCTTCTACCAATTCCTCTTCAGATGCTTTTCTGGTCATTGAAGTGGTGGCGTGAATTCCGCCGCCATTGTTCATAATTTCCATATACGTCGCCCCGTTCAGACGCATATTGAATTCCTCTTCCCTGCTGCCTGCATAAACTAGATGTGTATGCGGGTCAACAAGTCCTGGAAGGAGAATTTTCCCTGAGGCATCAATGATTTCAGCATCATGAAGCCGGCTTTTATAGTCAGCTTCAAGTTCCGCTGTTGTACCTGCTGATTTGATAATGTCTTCTTCAATCCATACCGCCCCGTCTTCTATGATGTGAAGTTCGCTCATTTTTTCTTTTGTCAGCGGCTGTACGGAGCTGCCCTTTAATGTAATCATTTGATTTGCATGTTTGATAAAAATAGGTTTTGAGTGCATAATGTGCTCCTCCTTAAAAAATGGAAGTTCCAATCCATAATAATCATGAATTGGAGTGCTTCCTATTAAAAAATATAAAAGGTTATTTGCCAGTTTAAGAGTTTTTTTGCAGAATTAAACTGGCTTCTTTGCAAATTGGCTTGGTTTTTTGCTGATTTGGTGTTTTCTTTGCTTGTTTTCCGCCATTATTTGCAAAGTTCATAAAATACAATAGAAAATCTTTATTTCATCATCGGAATGTTTACGCCTTTTTCTTTTGCAGTTTTGATAGCAAGATCATAGCCTGCATCAACATGGCGCACAATTCCCATGCCCGGATCAGATGTAAGTACCCGTTCAAGGCGCTGTTCTGCTTCCTTTGTGCCGTCTGCCACGATAACCATTCCTGCATGAAGTGAGTAGCCCATTCCTACGCCGCCTCCATGGTGGACGGATACCCAGCTCGCACCGCCGACCGCATTGATCAGTGCATTCAGGATCGGCCAGTCTGCCACTGCATCGCTGCCGTCCTTCATGCTTTCTGTCTCACGGTTTGGTGATGCAACGGAACCAGAATCGAGATGGTCGCGGCCGATAACAATCGGTGCTTTCAATTCACCTTTTGCCACCATGTCATTAATTATTTTTCCAAATTTGGCGCGCTCCCCATATCCAAGCCAGCAAATTCTTGAAGGCAGTCCCTGGAATTGAATTTTCTCCTGTGCCATCTTGATCCATTTGCAAAGGTGTTCATTATCAGCAAATTCGCGCAGAATCACTTCATCTGTTTTATAGATATCTTCAGGATCTCCTGATAGTGCTACCCAGCGGAAAGGTCCCTTTCCTTCACAGAATTGCGGCCGGATGTAGGCAGGCACGAATCCAGGGAAATCAAAAGCCTTCTCAACACCTTCATCTTTTGCCACCTGACGGATATTGTTTCCGTAATCAAATGTGACTGCACCTTTCTTTTGCATGTCCAGCATAGCCTGAACATGGACAGCCATGCTGGCCTTTGATTTCTGAACATATTCAGCAGCATTTTCCTCTCGCAGAACAGCTGCTTTTTCTAAAGAATAGCCGATCGGAACATAGCCATTTAAAGGATCATGTGCAGAAGTCTGGTCAGTCAGGACATCAGGGATGAAGTTCATTTCCAGCATTTTTGGCAGAATTTCAGCTGCATTGCCTAAAAGACCGATAGAAAGCGGGCGGCCTTCATGTTTTGCCTCAGCTGCTAATTTAATAGCCTCTTCAATTGAATAAACTTTTGTATCCAGATATTTGGTTTCAAGTCTGCGGTCAATGCGGTGTTCATCTACATCAATAGCAATGCAGACACCATCATTCATTGTTACAGCAAGCGGCTGAGCGCCCCCCATTCCGCCAAGGCCTGCGGTTAAAGTAATGGTCTGTTTCAGTGAGCCGGAGAAGTGCTGTCTGCCAAGCTCGGCAAATGTTTCGTAGGTACCTTGTACGATTCCCTGACTGCCGATGTAAATCCAGCTTCCAGCTGTCATTTGGCCATACATCATCAGGCCTTTCTTATCAAGCTCATGGAAGGTATCCCAATTTGCCCAGGCTGGCACAAGATTCGAGTTGGCGATCAATACCTTCGGTGCATCTTTATGTGATTTAAAGACCGCAACCGGCTTTCCTGATTGAACAAGAAGTGTTTCATCGTCTTCTAATTCAAGCAATGTTTTGACAATTGCGTCATAGCAGTCCCAATTTCGTGCTGCCTTCCCAATCCCGCCGTAAACAACCAGCTCTTCAGGGATTTCTGCAACTTCTTTATCTAAGTTATTCATAAGCATGCGGAGTGCTGCTTCCTGAATCCAGCCTTTAGCATGAAGCTCACTGCCTTGATAGTTTTTTATTTCTCTTTTTGTTTCCGCTTTCATTGTTATCCCTCCAATGTTATCTCATATTTAGATTTTATAATAATAACTATCTGAAAAGTATAATAATTACGTTTGATTTTTTATAATTTTATTAGATTTTAATAGTGTTTTTCTGTAAATTTTATATAAATATAAGTATTTTTATAATTAGAGTAAAAAAATAAACCCCCGGTTACACGGAGGTTTTATGCATGCTCTTTCTAAATTGATTTGGCGGCATTCCTTTAATCTTACTGAAAACTTTATTGAAATATTGCTGATTGCGAAAACCGCAGACAGACGCGATTTCCTTAATGCTTATTTCTGATTCGATCAAAAGCTTGGCAGATTGCCTAATCCTCGTTTCATTAAGCAGCTCCCGGAACGACTTGCCGCATTTTTTTGCGAGCATGGAGCTGATATAATTCGGGTTTCGGTCTGCATATTCAGCTGCCCTTTCAAGAGTAACCTTAGGGTCCCAGTAATTCGTCTCTATAAAGAATAGGACTCGGTCAGTAGGTTCCAGCTTCAGCTTTTTATCAGAGCGTATGGTTTCAAAAATATAGGAAATGAAGCTAATCATTTCGTTAATGACCCGGTAGATCAAAGGGGAATAAAGGATAGTCTGGAATAAACGAAGATATTCTTTCTCCATCTCACCGTCTGCCAGCCGGAAAGTCTTCATATGCCTGCGAATTTGCGCAAGAATACTGGTCAGCCGAATTCTGATGAGTCCCGGTTCCGGATAAGGGTCTGCCAAAATAAGAAACTCCTCGTAAAACCATGACTTCAGCGCTTCTAAATCAGACTGATTCAGGAAATCAATCCACCTGCTCTGTTCCTCAGGGGTTAAGAATGGATCAATTGATAGCCATTTAGGCAATGAGCTGTCCTCAATTACCTGATTAAATCCCCTGTAAAACGTTACCTCCATCAGTTTCCTGTTGGCAAGATAGTGGCTTCTGACGGTTCCGCTGTCCTCCTTACCCGTATAAATGCTGATGGCAATTTGTTCTGCTGACGTTTCCTGCCAGTCTCTCATAAACCTGAGGCTCTCCTCTTTCCAGGCCACATCAGATTTTTCTGCAATAATCAAAATCATATCACTCAAAATAAAATAGTGAACTGCTTTTTGGAAAGTAAAGCTTTCAAGAAATTTAAAAAGCTCAGGAAGCTCCAGCGGGTTTTTGGTCTTAATTCCGATAGATACAAGAGGTTGAGCCGAATCAGATTCTTCTATAAATAAATCCTGGTAATTGAAGTCTTTTTCCGCTTCTTTACTGAAGTTTTGTTCAGCAGTCCGACTAATCATCTGATTGCGCCTATGAATCTTTCGCGCTGATTTCAATAAAATATCTGCTGAAATCGGCTTAAGTATTAAATCGGATACACCCATGTCGATTGCTCTTTTTGCTTGTGAGAAGGTCGCTTCCATTGTTAAGGCAATCAAATCCGGCCCTATGATCTGAGTGGTTTTTAAAAATGAATCATAACTTTCTTCATTTATCAGATCAAGTTCAAAAATCAATAGGTCTGGCTGAAAAGTTTCAAGCTTCTTAATAAGTCCTGATTCATTTTGGGCAGACTCTACCTGCCATGCGTTCATAGAAGATTTAAGAAGCCACTCTATGCCTTTCGTATCGTACTCATCCCGATTGGCCACAAGTACTTTGTACATGCTGCCACATCCTTTTTTAATTCTATTATGAAATAATATTTTGGCAGATGTAAAGAAATTATCGTAAAAATCTCAGAAATATTAGACAAGTAATGATGCCCTTCCTGCATATCTATATAGGGACAACCAATTTGGAAGGAGTATGAGCATGCCTTTTCTTGTATTAAAGAAACGCAGCATCATTGCATTTGTCATCATATTTTCAGTAATCGTTTCTGCATCAGTATGGTTTTTTTCAAAATCTGATAGTGTGACAGTATTCAACCAGAAGGAGGGCGAAAAAGTCCGGGAAATTCATATGGTTACAGGAGAATTTAAGGCTAAGCTGCCTGATGGCAAAGAAATTGAAGCTTATCGCTGGGATCCTGGAACTATTTTTCTGGAAAAAGGTGAAAAGGTAAATCTGAAGATTTGGGGAGTAAATGGAATGGAACATCCATACATCATAGAAGGGACTGATATTAAAGGTGTGGTTAAAAAAGCAGAAGAGACGGTTGTCCCACTTCAATTTGATAAAGAAGGCGTTTACCGTCTAGTGTGTCTTACTCACCCGGATAAGGATAATAGCGGACCAATGATTGCTTATATTGTAGTAGACTAATGGGAAAAGCAAAAGCACCGGATAATCCGGTGCTTTTCTTAAATAAATAGAAAACTTTTACTTTGAAAACTGTTTAGCGCAAGCAGCCTATCCCCTCGAAACGAGGCCCCCAGGATGGGGGCCATGCAGACGTTGCCACATGACGTGGCGTTCTTAGTCTGCTTTCCTTCGTGGGCAAGGCGCTTCCGCCTTTTTTCTTATCTCCCAATAAACATCTGTGTCCAGTAATGGCCATAATAACCGCCCTGTGCATATCCAACACCGATTTCTGTGAAATTGGCTGATAGGATGTTCTTGCGGTGACCCTCACTGTTCATCCATGCTGTTACAACTTCCTGAGGTGTTTTTTGACCTGCAGCAATGTTTTCTCCAGCGGTTCTGTAAGTGATTCCAAAGCTCTTCATCATATCAAACGGGCTTCCGTATGTAGGAGAGTTGTGATCGAAATACTTCTTATTGATCATATCCTGAGATTTGTATCTTGCCACTCTCGCAAGCTCCCAATTTGATTTTAAGGGCTTTAATCCATACTTTGCCCTTTCCTGGTTTACGAGCTGAACTACCTGCTCTTCCACACTTGTGGTAGCTTTTGATAAAGCAGGGATATTCACCTTTTGCCCAGGATAAATGAAGTTCGGATTTGAAATCTGCCCGTTGGCATTAATGATTTCAGGAACTCCCACCTGATACTTCAGGGCGATCTTCCACATTGTATCCCCTGGCTGAACGGTATGTACTGTTGATGCTTTTGCATCGAAATTGAATCCAAAGACAAGTGCGACAGACAACATCAGAATGAATGAAATTTTTGATAATGTTTTCATATTTATATTTAATCAAAATCTCTTATTCTATTAAACAGGTAATTGTTGGCGCTGATTGAAAGAATTTCATGACCTCCTCTTCCCTTTTCTTTTAGTTTGATTTTCAATCTCTATATAACAGTTCAAAAGTACGATAGGTTTTATAGTACACATAAGCGTTATTAAATACGGATTTACTATATTTCACATTACGTTCAAAATGTTTGTGATTTATTTCACATTTAATCTGTTATATTGAATGTATAGTTAAGTTGTAATAACTGTTATACACATTAATTATATGAGGTGAACTAATATGGAAAGTTGGAAGGGCTTTAAAAAAGGCATTTGGATACGTGAAATTGATGTTAGAGACTTTATATTGAAGAATTACTCACCATTTTTCGGGGATGAATTGTTTTTGGAGGGTCCAACAGAAGCTACTTCTTCATTATGGGAACAAGTAATGGAGCTCACGAAAAAGGAACGTGATAATGGCGGCGTGCTAGATATGGACACAGAAATCGTCTCAGCCATTACCTCACATGGACCTGGATACCTGGACCAAATAAAAGAAAAAATTGTGGGTGTTCAGACTGACCTTCCGTTTAAGCGCTCTCTTCAGCCGTTTGGCGGAGTCAGAATGGCTGTGGCAGCCTGTGAAGCATACGGCTATGAAGCCAGCAAAGAGATGGAAAAGATATTTACAGACTACCGCAAAACACATAACCAAGGCGTGTTTGATGCCTATACCGATGAAATGAAACTTGCCCGCAAAGCCGGCATTATTACTGGCCTGCCAGATGCATATGGCCGAGGCAGGATTATCGGTGATTACCGCAGGGTTGCTCTTTATGGAGTTGACCGCTTGATTGAAGCCAAAAAGGCAGATTTGAAATCAACTTCAAGTGTGATGACGGAAGACAATATTCGCCTTAGAGAAGAGATTTCAGAACAGATCAGGTCTCTGAATGAACTGAAGCAGCTGGCAAACAGCTATGGTTTTGATATTTCAATGCCTGCTGGAAATGCTCTTGAGGCTTTCCAATGGCTGTACTTCGCCTATCTTGCTGCCATCAAAGAACAAAATGGAGCAGCTATGAGCCTTGGCCGTGTTTCGACTTTCCTTGATATTTTCATAGAAAGAGACATCCAGAAGGGCGTGCTTACCGAGAAGGAAGCCCAGGAACTGGTCGATCACTTTGTAATGAAGCTTCGCCTAGTTAAATTTTCGAGAACGCCTGACTATAATGAATTATTCAGCGGCGATCCGACATGGGTTACAGAGTCCATTGGCGGGATGGCGCATGATGGACGCCCGCTAGTCACGAAAAATTCTTATCGGTTCCTTCATACTTTGAATAATCTGGGTCCGGCACCTGAACCGAATTTAACAGTATTATGGTCCAGCAAGCTTCCGGAGAATTTCAAAAAATATTGTGCAAGGATGTCAATAGAAACAAGTTCAATTCAATATGAAAACGATGATATCATGCTTCCTGAATATGGGGATGATTATGGAATTGCCTGCTGTGTTTCTGCTATGGAGATTGGGAAACAAATGCAATTTTTCGGTGCAAGAGCAAACCTTGCAAAGGCCCTGTTATATAGCATTAATGGCGGCAAGGATGAAAAACTCAGCGTCCAGGTCGGCCCTTCCTATGCCCCAATTTCCTCAGACATCCTTCAATATGAAGAAGTGATGGAGAAGTTTGATTTAATGATGGAATGGCTGGCAGATCTCTATATTAATACGCTGAATATCATTCATTACATGCATGATAAATATAGCTACGAACGGATCGAAATGGCTCTGCATGACTCCGGAATTCTCAGAACAATGGCCACTGGCATTGCGGGTTTAAGTGTAGCGGCCGATTCACTAAGTGCGATCAAATATGCAACTGTTAAGGCAATCCGTGATGAGAAAGGGCTAGTGATTGATTTTATTACAGAAGGAGATTTCCCGAAATACGGCAATAATGATGATCGCGTTGACAGCATAGCTATAGACCTGGTTGAAAGGTTTATGAAAAAGCTCCGCAAGCATCCGACATACAGAAACTCTATGCATACGATGTCTATATTAACCATTACATCCAATGTGGTATATGGCAAGAAAACCGGCAATACGCCTGATGGACGGCGTGCCGGCGAGCCATTCGCCCCAGGAGCCAATCCGATGCACGGGAGAGATTCGAAAGGAACGCTTGCTTCCCTGTCTTCTGTTGCAAAATTACCCTACAAATATGCGCTGGATGGCATCAGCAACACCTTCTCCATTGTCCCTAAAGCACTCGGAAAGAATGCTGATAGCCGAATTCGCAATCTTGTATCTATACTGGATGGATATGCCATAAAGTCAGGACATCACCTAAATGTAAATGTATTCAATAAAGAAACGCTTCTGGATGCCATGGAACACCCGGAGGAATATCCACAGTTAACCATTAGGGTATCAGGCTATGCTGTGAACTTCATTAAACTGACTAAAGAGCAGCAGCTTGATGTTATCAATAGAACATTCCATGAATCAATGTAACCAATAGGATGGCGGGCCCTTAGAAGTGGCCCCCTCCTCAAAAAAGCTTGAGCAAAAGTGATGCGGCTCCGCCGGCGCCGGCTGCTTTTGGAAAGGAAGATGATGATGGACGGCAACATTCATTCAATTGAGACATTCGGTACAGTAGATGGGCCTGGCATTCGTTATGTCATTTTTACACAGGGGTGCCTACTTCGCTGTCAATTTTGCCATAATGCAGACACTTGGGAGATTGGGTCAGGAAAACAAATGTCCGTTACAGAAATCATGAATGATCTGCAATCCTATCTCCCTTTTTTGTCGGCTTCCGGAGGCGGCATTACAGTAAGCGGCGGTGAACCTTTGCTTCAGATTCCTTTTCTTATAGAACTTTTTAAAGAATGCAAGAAACTTGGCATTCACACGGCAATAGATTCATCGGGAGGCTGCTATTCCACCTCACCGTTTTTTCAAACCCAGCTGAAAGAGCTCCTGGACTATACGGACCTGGTGCTGCTGGATTTAAAGCATATTGATAGGGAAAAGCATAAAAAACTGACAGGTCTTACAAATGAACATATACTTCAATTTGCCCAGCATCTATCTGATAATCAGGTGCCTGTATGGATCCGCCACGTACTTGTCCCTACAATATCTGATGATGTAAGTGATCTGGAACAGATGGGGCGTTTCATTAGAGAGTTGAAAAATGTAAAAAAGATTGAGGTCCTTCCCTACCACAAGCTTGGTGTATATAAATGGGAAGCTCTCGGATTGGAATATCCGCTGAAGGAGATTGAGCCGCCAAGTGAGGAAGCGGCAGAATGGGCTTATCAAATTCTTACTGGAGAATAATAAAAAGTCAGTTCCGGTTGCTGGAACTGACTTTTTAGTGTGATTTGTTACCTGTGTAAGATACTGAAAAAGTGGTGGATAAATTTAACAAATTCTTTAAAGAGGCCTAAATGGCTTTGGTTTGGTTTACTAACATGCTTGATCCTGCTTTCCAACTATACTCTATATAGAACCACCCTTTTTGATCCGGTTCCACACGAAGAGGCGGTTGGCTCCCTGCTTGATTTTATGGTCGTTGTACCGCTATTGGTGTATTCCTTATACTGCGCTAGAGATATTCGCTGAAGTATTTTGGTGCAGTCATTTTAGCAGGAAACCGTGCTGCTTAATTTAGTATTCCTGTCAGGGATTTCCCGCATTTTTCCTATTTTCCCTATTTAAACGTTTTTCCGAAATGTTTTTTATTGGGCTGGAGCTGTTTATTGCCTATAAGATCTTACTAATTTGCCAGGACTTTTGAGAGAATACCGCAGGCTGAATGAAATCAATTCGCTTTTTCTCTTTAATGCTAAGAGATCGGCGGATAAGCATTTCCCCAATCATAAAATAGGGTCTTTTTTTGTGGCTGAACTCGCAATGTTTAATTACGCCCTGTTTTCATGGAAAAGCAAACTTCGATAACTCATGGCGATGCTTTTACCTACCATCAAAAAACAAGTATAAATGCTGTATATATTTTGATGATCCATGCGATTGCCATTGAATCAATCGGACTGCATTATTGGCTTCATTCATGGAATGCTGTTGCTGCATATATCGTATTAATAGCAAATGTTTCTGGTGCATTGTACTTTCTGGCCGAGAAAAACGCCACCCGCTTAACACCTTTTGTGTTACGGAATCTCACTTGCTGCTGCAGTCCGAATTCTCAAAAAGGATGTACCTTCCATTGAAAAATATTAAAAGAAATTTGATGCCAGGGTGCCTGATTTAATTCATAAAAAAGCCGATGTTCGAAATTCTGCTAAAAGATCCCCTGGTTTATGAATAAATGTATGGCTTAAAAAGAAAGGCCAGCCGCATCTGCTGAATGTGGATGAACCAGAACGGTCTTACGAGGAAATGCTTATGAGGCTGAACCAAAAATAAAAGGAAAATCCCTTAATGGATTTTCCTTTTCAAGCAGGCTTATTTCCACCAGTTATCGTGCATTGATGCAGGCAGCTGGCGCTTGTGTTCAGAAACCAGGTAGCGTTTTTCGATTTTCTCTGCAGCATCCGGATTGACTGATTTCCCTTCAAGGTAGTCATCCAATTCATCGTATGAGATACCTAATTCAGTTTCATCAGCCTGTCCGGGTTTCTGGTCAAGAAGATCTGCTGTAGGCACTTTTAAGTATAGTCTTTCTTCTGCCCCAAGCTCTTTAAGAAGTGCTTTTCCCTGTCTTTTTGTCAGTCCGGACAGCGGCAGGACATCTGCACCGCCATCGCCATATTTTGTGAAGAATCCAGTCACTGCTTCTGCAGCATGATCCGTGCCGATGACCAGCAAGCCGTATTGGCCTCCAATCGCATATTGGGCAATCATTCTTAAGCGGGCTTTAACATTGCCTTTATGATAATCCTTCAGAGGTTCCTCCGGAATTATACGATCATACTCGGTTTTCACTTCATCGACTGCATTTTTAATATTAAAGACCACTTCTTTGTCGGCCTGAATAAAGGATAGGGCAAGCTGTGCATCCTTCTCATCCTGCTGAACGCCGTACGGAAGGCGGACTGCTATAAATGTTGCATCCTTCCCCTCTTTTCGAAGCTCTTCAACCGCAAGCTGCGCAAGTCTTCCTGCAAGAGTGGAATCCTGGCCGCCGCTTATGCCCAGTACATAGCCTTTTGAATTTGTTTTAACAAGATAATCCTTTAGAAACTCAATTCTCTTCTTTATTTCTTCCTTCGGATTGATATTCGGATTTACATTTAAACTTTCCATAATTTCTTTTTGCAGATTCATTGCAGGTTCCTCCCTCGTATTAAAGCATCAGCCTTTTATATTTTCTTTCACCTGGCTGATCATTTTCATCTTATTATCCCAGCACTTCTGGCTAAGGTCGACTGGGTATTCCTCTGGATTTAGAGAACGGCGGTACTCATCCCATAATACATTGAGATTATCCTTTGCAAAGCTTTGCATCTCTTTTAAAGATGGAACTTTATAGGTAAGCTTGCCTTCCTGAAATATCACTTTATGAAGTTCTCTGGCTTCGAAATTTGTAACGAACTTGCTTATAAACGTGTGAACAGGGTGGAACATCTTAAGCTTTGGTTCAGCTTGAGGATTTTCATGATCCAGAGCAATATAGTCCCCTTCTGATTTATGGTTATCTCTGTTAATAATCCGATATACCCTCTTTAATCCGGGAGTTGTCACTTTTTCCGGGTTGCCGCTTATTTTTATAGTGTCAGCCATTTTTCCATTTTCATCTTCTATTGAAACGAGTTTATAAACAGCCCCTAATGCAGCCTGTTCGTACGCCGTAATGAGTTTTGTGCCAATGCCCCAAATATCGATTTTGGCTCCTTGAGCTTTCAGGTTTATGATGGTGTATTCATCCAGATCATTGGAAGCAATAATCTTTGCTTCAGGAAAACCTGCATCATCCAGCATTTTTCTTGCCTTTTTAGAAAGGTAAGCCAAGTCCCCGCTATCAAGCCTTATCCCTTTAAAGTTAATTTGACCCCGCATTTCCTTCGCCACTTTAATTGCATTCGGTACTCCGGATTTAAGAGTGTCATACGTATCGACGAGAAAAACACAGTCCTTATGGGTCTGGGCATATTTCTTAAAAGCTTTATACTCGTCCCGGTAAGCCTGTACAAATGAATGGGCATGTGTCCCTGCAACCGGAATGCCAAACTTCTTGCCTGCTCTAACGTTGGAAGTGGCATCAAAGCCGCCGATATAGGCAGCTCTGGTACCCCAGATAGCTGCGTCCATTTCATGGGCTCTTCTTGAACCAAATTCCATGGCTGTTCCATCGCCAATTACTTCTCTGATTCGAGTTGCTTTTGTAGCAATCAATGTCTGGTAGTTAATGATATTCAAAATAGCTGTTTCAATAATCTGGGCTTCAGCCAGCGGAGCTTCTACACGCAAAATTGGCTCATTGCCGAATACAAGCTCACCTTCTTCCATTGATTTGATGGTCCCTGAAAACCTCATGTTTTTCAAGTATTCGAGGAAACCTTCTTTATAATTCAATTCGTTTTTTAAGTACTGCAGATCACTGTCTGTAAATCTGAAGTTTTCAATATATTCAATAACTCTTTCCAGGCCGGCAAAAATTCCATAGCCGTTGCCAAAAGGCAGTTTCCTGAAGAACACTTCAAAGACCGCCTTTTTATTATGTATGTTGTCTTCCCAGTAAGTCTGAGCCATATTTATTTGGTACAAATCAGTATGTAAAGCTATACTATCATCCGTAAATTCCCTCTGCATTATCGCAACCTCCTTTGACAAATATTACAATTCCTTTTAAAAATCTGTTATCTGCTATTATCCCCCATTCCAGTTTTTATCATCTTAAATAGATGAAATATTTGGCTATTATTTTTAATAGTAGTGAAGTTTATCGCCTTTATCAAATTTTTCAACCTACAGCCATACGGGTATTTACCCGTTAAGGATTTTTTTACACATTCCTTTGTGATTGTTCGTTATGTTGAACAGCGGTATTATGCTGTTATAATACTTTAAAATTATTTCCCGAATATCACATGCTGTGATATTATATTGCGATAAGAAGCCTGAATATTCCCTCGGGATGCACTTCCCTATTACGGCAATCACCAACTTTCTGCCCTCCGCATAGGATGTCATGAATTGACAAGGAGGGTTGTGAGATATGGAAAGACGGGGCCTTTTGCCTTTCGTTGTGACCGCATTTTTTGCTGTAGTGATTTCGCTCTTTGCATTCTCCCTGATGGATTCAAAGGATGACGCTCCAAAAACCCAGACCATTCCAGATGGCCAAAGCAAAAGCAATGACAGTGATATCACTAATCAAGTAAAAAATAATATAAAAGGAAATAAAGCTAAAGTTAATAACTCAATCGACAACAATTTGAATAATGATGAAGATAGCCGAATTGACAATAATGTTACGAATGATATTGAGGTAAATGTGGATGTTAATGTATCAAATACAATCAAAAATAAGGCTGATAAAAATCAGGACTCCGGTCAAACAGGAAATGGAAATGAAAATGAAAACAGCGGCACCGAAGACAGCAGCGGAGACAAAGGTGCGAAAAATGACCAGGGTGGAAAATCAGAGGATGATGAAGTCGTTTGGGGTGTAGACTCTGCAAGTCTCACCACAAGCGACTTGCTTTCTTGCGTACAGGAAAACTTCGGGTCGCCTAAAGTGTGGGGACGCTATTTAGGTGATAAAGAAGGTGTATCAGCAGGCATTACACCTCAAGAGGCTGAATTTCTGCAAAGCAATGATATTAAATTACTCGTGATTTGGAATCGATTTAATGAGGCAACAGGCATAGAAAATGGACAGAGTGAGGCGAAAGCGGCTATCCAATTGGCACAGGATCTGGGAATACCGGAGGGTGTAGCGATTTTTGCGGATATTGAGCCAAATTATCCTGTTGATTCTTCCTTTATTGAAGGCTGGTATCAAGCAATGGAAGAGTCACCCTATCATCCTGGCATATATGGAATTTTTGATAAGGAACAGGCCCTGACTAAATCTTTCAGTCAAGCAGCAGCCAAAGATTCTTCCCTTCTTGAAAACACATTCATATGGACAGCTGCGCCAAATGCAGGAATTACTGAGCAGGAACAGGCGCCTGGATATAAACCTGAAGCTCCTGCAAATTCATTGATTGCAGGCTGGCAGTATGGAATTGACGCGAAGGCATGCAATATTGATACAAATTTATTCAATAAAGATATACTTGATGTCCTTTGGTGAGTAAGAAACGCGGAAGCGCCATGCCCGCGAATGATCGGAGATTAAGAACGCCAGGTTCTGCGGCAACATCAGCATGTCCCCCATCCTCCTAAAAACTGCTGCTTTTGGTCATGCGAAGATTATGCTGACGGAGCCTCCCTTGTCCTGGGGGTCTCAAGCACGAGACGAGCCTAACGGAAAGGCTTCCTTTGCCTTTTTGGGAGGATTGCTCGAAATGTGGAGGCGACTGCCAAGGAACGACAGGCATAAGACGGTTACTGTATAGAAGGCTTTTTTCCTTCTGTAAGGAAACGGCTTATGACCCCGAGGGGATAGGCGCTGGAGCTAGACAGCAAGAATAAAGAGCCCGCAAAGGCTCTTTTATATTTTGAAGCTGTTTTTCGGTATTCTGTTATTCCATAACTGGTTCATGACAAACGGCGTGCCGATAAACACAGGAACTACATAATAGCTGAGACGGTAGAACATTAGAATCAAGAGCCCCAATTCGGTGGGAACACCTTGTGATTCCAGTCCGATTAAAAATACAAAATCAAAGGATCCAATGCCTCCAGGGATCATACTCGCAATGCCAGCGCAAGCTGAAATGATGACAATGGGAAACAGAACAAAAAATGAAATCGATACATCAAGGGCCCGGGCTATTCCCCAGATACATATAATAATAAATAGCCACTCCGATAAAGAAACAGCCAGCAATTCCCCTGCAAATCCTTTTTTGATGTGTTTCGTATTCCAAAAAGACGACTTAAAAAAGTAAAGGCCCAGCAGCAGAGGTGTATAAGCCGCAACGGCCCAGACTGCAATCTTTATAAGTTTAACATCATCGTATAAATGTAAATCTGTAAAAAGGACGATCCATGACAATATGGACAAGCCTGTTAGGTAAAATAGCGACAGCTTGGCAATTACTTTGATATACGGAGTATTGCCAGTCAGGTAATCCTTATAAAAATAGGACCTGAGTGTAGCTCCGGCCACGCCCCCAAATCCGATGAAGTTAGAGAATGCGTTGGCAGATAAAGAATAAAATAACAGCTTTTTTTTAGGCACTCTAATTCTGAAAAGCCTTTGGAGTATTTCATCATAAAAATACATTGGAAAAAGTGCAGCCAGTCCCAATAAAAGGATAAAAAATAGCCTTCGGAAGGTTAGCCGGTCAACATAAAGCTCAAGGAGAGCCCAATTAAAATCATTGAATATCCCTTTTGCCTCCACCATGACAAACAGCAAAATGAATAAGGGTACTAGGAGTTTGGCAAGCGTTATAATTGGTTTTTGTTTTAACAAAGACAAAATACCCCACCATTCATGTATTGAACTAGAGATAATGATTAATTAATCTCCCTGATAGAGTGTATCATACTAAAGTCGATATAATATATACTTTCTCCTATTATATTCCTGCATAGGTACAATAGAATGAACAAACGATAACTTTTTTGCAATTGGTTTACATCTGCAATTGTTTTCAATGCGGCATTCAATTATACTTAAATCTGTGAATAGAGGTGAAATAATATCTTTGAATTAATAACTGAATCGTCTTTTATTTCATCAGAATATACTCTTTATTTAACATATATCATTGGTTTAGCTGCAAAGCTGTTAATCATTTGGAAAATAGAGACGACTTTATACAGTACCAGATATATTGAGAAAGAACAAAGAGAATATGAAAGCCTTTCAGGGTTCCGCATGGATCGGGGCTTTATTTGCGATTCGATTCAGTCCTGGATTGCCAAACTTATACTAAAAAAAGGCGAACAAAGTGATGAGCCTGAAGGTCTCTCCCCTATTTGAAGAAAAAATAAAGCGGGAGGTTTGACCTATATGAGAAAAATTAAACTGTTATTAACCATTATCATAATTACTGTAATGCCAATATTCTTAACCGCCTGTCAGGCTCAAGGAGGTCAAGGAACAGGCTTTTTCCACCATTATTTTGTCGATCCGTTTGCATGGGCAATTCACGGAACCGCCGTTTTCTTTCATGGCAATTTCGGCTTGGCCATTATCTTCATTACCTTAATGATAAGGCTGATACTGATGCCATTAATGCTGAAACAATATAAAAATCAAAGCTTAATGAAGGAAAAAATGGATAAGTTAAAACCTGAACTTGATAAAATCCAGCAAAAGCTGAAAACAGCGAAAAAACCGCAGGAGCAGCAAAAGCTGCAGCAGGAAATGTTCGGTTTGTATCAATCTCATGGAGTAAATCCTTTGAATGCTGCGGGATGTCTGCCAATCTTTATTCAAATGCCCATTCTGATGGGGTTCTATTATGCCATAAGAGGGAATCAGGAAATTGCTGCACATTCGTTTCTCTGGTTCAATCTTGGTCATTCTGATATTTGGATCACTATAATTGCAGGAATTGTGTACTATCTTCAGTACCGGTTCACTTTAACCAATATGACTGCGCAAACGCCAAAGCAAATGAAATTGATTGGTTTATTGTCTCCTGTAATGATTATGCTGGTTTCTTTAAATGCCCCTGCCGCTTTGCCGCTATATTGGACTGCGGGCGGAATATTTTTAGTTTTTCAATCATGGCTTAGCAGAAGGTTATATACAAAAGATAAATCTGATACCGTGCAGTTCATGTCAGAGTCATAATCACATGGGGAGCAGGCTAAATGCCATGCTCCTTTTTTTTGTTTACAGATAAAAGAAATTGGAATAACAGCGCCTATTCTTGGAAAGATAAGGGGGAAAAACGGAAGGAGGAAAGTGAATGATCAAAGGTAAATTATTTATGGCAGGGGCTCTTTCAGCTGCGTTGCTTGCAGGATGTGCTATGAATAACGCTGATATGAATGAGACAGCTCAAAGAAACAGAGACTTGACAGAGCCTACAAAAGTGAACGACAGCAACTATGGCGAAAATGGACGCACCACTGAACCGGGGATTGATCTTACCCGCACGGGAACGAACAATGAGAATCGCAATGAATCCCCGCGAATGGAGGTTGCTGATAAAGCTGTAGATAAAATTACCTCTATTCCAGAGGTTGAGTCTGCGAATGTAATCGTAACAGACAATAATGCCTATGTTGCCGCACGCTTGAGTGATGGAAATGGAGAATTGACTAAGGATGTCGAGGGGAAGATTTCAGATCAGGTCAAAGCGGTCGATCAGGATATTGATAATGTATATGTTTCTGTTAACCCGGACTTTTATGATCGAATGACAGGATATACAGAGGACATTCGAGCTGGTCAGCCAATCGAAGGATTTTTTGATGAATTTACAGAAACTGTCCGCAGAATTTTCCCAACACAGAGGTAAAAAAAAGAAAACGGCTATCAAATAGCCGTTTTCTTTAATGAACTAAGCATCCTGGAAATAGTCTTTATAAAATCCGCTTACTTTTCCGGAATTGTCTAGGATAAAATAGAATTCTTCAGTTTCATTTTTTACATCATAGATATTCCCTGCCGTCAATGCCCGGTCAACAATGTATTTTGCTGCATCTGTATGCACGCATTTTACTTTTTTCAATGTTTCTCGTTCATGCCATTTTAAATGAATCAAAATTGCCACTCCTTCACAGTCTGCAAACTTTATATGGTTAGTAATTATTATAAAGAATACGATCTGCTGTCTGCAACTAGATTCTCTTTAACTGCTGGAATTAACTTCATTATTTTGCGGAATCTCCTGATTTTATCCGCTTCAAATGTATAGACTTCTCCAGTTAGTGTGTTTTTCATTGTTACATACGTAATTTCACAGATTTGGTCTATTCGTATAAACTCTAAATGATCATAATGTTCGTTTTCATATTCCACTTCATAAAAGCCATTATCTGCTATAATTTTCATTTTGATGACCTTCTTTCTAAGATGATGGCAAAGGTAATATACCACCCGCTTAGCCTGTTTCAAACCACCAATTAAAAATTTTGCATTATTTTATTCCTTCCCATTAACTTAAGTACATTAGATTCAAGTAAGGTCTTGCTTCATCCTCTAAGACAGCTTTATACTCTAATGAATGGCCGTCTGGCTCATAAAAAATATACCGAAGCAGCTGGCATCCAAGTATGGACAAGCCAAAGCTTTCCCTCACCCCGATTCCTTTTCCATTAAAAAAGGCATAATTCCCCGCAGCTTGTCTGCCGAAACGGAAAATGCAATGACTTCTATAAATCGGGGTGACTTTTGTTTCCCAGATGCCCAGCATGTATTTTCCCCCAGAAAGAATAATGCTGCTTTCCTGTCTTCTATTGTGTACGCTGCTTTAAAGCCAAGGTTTCCATAAAACTCAATGCTTCTTTCAAAATTGGCTGAATCAAGATGTGCTTCATATAATTTTGCTTCATGGATTGTATGGTCCTCCTATTCCATATTAACTGCTTTATCACAGAAGAATCAGGACCATACAATATAGAAAAAAGGATGAACTTTTGCTCATCCTTAAGTCTTATGCTGCTATGCATCCAATCTAATTTGAACACCCAGTTTTTCCAGCTGCTGTTCAAGCTTTCTGTAATAATCGTCACTTACTCTCCCTCTTGCTCCCCGGAGAATTTCAAGGGCGTAATGGTCAGGCGGGGGAAGCTCGCCTTTTTTATTATAAACATGAAAAGTCAGGACGTCTTCATAAAACTTTTCTCCAACCTTGACATTCACAAAGGCAGGACGATACCATTGACCATAAAACCCTTCTCTATGGAACAGGTATTCAACTCCTTCATAAGGAAGTTCATATAGAACTCCTTCCGTGACGCCGCCATTTTCAATAATGTCTGCCCTTCCTCCATCATCTCTGGAAAATAGGTATTGCATCGAATAACCGGCCAGCGTTCCCCCACCGACAATGGTTTTAAAATGATGATCTACCTTTGCCACACAAAACCGCTCATCATCCATGCAGGAACCGTAAGCAAAATAAAAGGTCTTTTCCGGCTTATCCTTCATTAAACGGTAAAGCTTCCAATCTCCATGAAGAATGGGTTCGGCTAAAAGATCATCCCGGCAGGAGACATATACCAGTGCCTTTACTTCTCCAGTATCCGTATGAACAGTCTGTTCCACCCGGTCATATAAATTATCTTTTCTGCCCGGGATATAATCCTCAAGCTCATCCAGGTCAGTGAAATGATCTAAGTGCACTTCATAAAGTTCTCCGTACACTTTTTGGTCAAGTGATGGTTTCATAGAGGGGTAGCCGAGTCCTGTATCATATAACTCCCCATATACCCATGCCTGCTCTGCAATGCAGGGACTGCCTTTTAAAACAAAGTGATTTGACTCATGTTTTCTTAAGGTTCCATAAACAAACAGCTTTTGTATTGTCATTAGCACTTGCTCCCCTTTTTGTTCTCTTTTGTTTATTATACTATCATTTTCTGAAGATTCTTTTCAAAAAAATAGGATGGAGAATATTCTCCATCCTAGCTGCATTGGCATACTGTGAACTTTTTTACTATAGGCAGCTTGCAGCACAATTTTTCCTTTGTATTTTCTTGATACGGATTAATCTGGCTTTTTTCTGCTAGTTCCTTAAGCTTAGCTTTATTTAAAACTTCTATGACATAAATGTCCTCGTACATTTTCTATTTCTCCCTTCCATTTATCTTTAATCTCATTTTATATACTTTCACGCAGTAAAACATTGGTTGGGAGATTGAGATTTATTAAGACTAATGAATGAAGGAAGGCTGAGTTCCATAAAAAACCTGCTGGAAAAGTCCCAACAGGTTACATGTACTTTATTTTAAAGTATTTGCTTTTTCAATGACTTCTTTAGCCTGTTCCCGCAATTTGAATTTCTGGATTTTTCCAGAAGCTGTCATTGGATACTCCTTAGTAAACTCAATATAGCGAGGGATTTTATGGCGTGAGATTTTCCCTTTGCAGTATTCCCGAAGGTTGGCTGGTGTTAATTCAGTGTCTTCTTTAAGGATTATCCAGGCGACCACTTCCTCACCATAGACGGCATCTGGGACTCCAACCACCTGAACGTCCAGGATCGCTGGATGAGTATAAAGAAATTCTTCGATTTCGCGGGGATATATATTCTCTCCTCCGCGAATGATCATATCCTTCAGTCTTCCAGTGATTTTACAGTACCCGTTCTCATCCATTACAGCGAGATCACCTGTATGGAGCCAGCCTTCTTCATCAATGGCTTCTTTCGTAGCATCCGGATTTTTATAATATCCCTTCATGACATGATAGCCCCTTGTACACAATTCCCCTTGTTTTCCAGACGGTACTTCGTTATTGGTGCCTGGTTCCACAATTTTCACTTCCACATTAGGCAGTGCTCTTCCCACAGATTCCACTCTCAGCTCAACCGGATCATCCGTCCGTGTCTGCGTAATGACTGGAGAGGATTCTGTTTGTCCGTAAGCAATGGTTATTTCACTTGCACCCATTCTTTCAATAACGCCTTTCATGACTTCAATAGGGCAATTGGATCCAGCCATTATGCCAGTACGGAGAGTCGATAGATCATACTTTGAGAAGTCGGGATCATTCAGCTCTGCAATAAACATTGTCGGCACCCCATGCAGGCCTGTACATTTCTCATCCTGGACCGTCTGCAGAACAGCTTTAGGACTGAACTCCTGCACCGGCACAATGGTTGCGCCGACGGATATGCATGCCATCGTTCCCAGCACGCACCCGAAACAATGGAAAAACGGAACAGGAATACATAACCGGTCATCTTTTGTTAAACGCATGCAATTTGCAATATTATAGCCATTGTTAACTATGTTGTTATGTGTGAGCATAACCCCTTTTGGAAAGCCTGTCGTCCCTGATGTATATTGCATATTGATGGCATCGTCCGGGTCCAGGCTCCCCATACGATCATTGAGTTCTGCATCAGTGACTGATTCGCCCATCTTGATTATATCTTCCCAGCTGTAAGTTCCGGGAAAACGTTTCTCTCCCATCACGATAACATTTTTTAAGAAAGGAAGTCTTTTGCTTTTCAGCTGACCTGGCTCAGAATCCTTAAGTTCCGGGACAATACTGTATAGCATTTCTATGTATGAGGTTTCTCTGAACTTTTCCATCAGAACAATAGTTGTACTGTCAGATTGCTTTAATAGATATTCAAGCTCAGCGGCTTGATAGTTTGTATTAACGGTTACAAGGACAGCACCCATTTTGCCTGTTGAGAACTGGCATGTAAGCCATTCGGGCGTATTGGTTGACCATGCCGCAATATGCTCTCCTTTTTCAAGACCCAGCTTCATAAACCCTTTGGCAGCAAGCCTGCAATATTCATTAAACTCCTTATAACTCATTCGGAGCCCGCGATCTGCGTAAACTACAGCTTCGTGATTAGGGTGAAGGCCGGCTTTCTCCTCCAGGAGCTTCCCTACTGTTAGATTCAATAATTCCGTCATCCAGAAATCCTCCTCGGTATGTGATGATCTAATCATTGTGTAAAGAGTTCTCTAAGATGCTGATATAAAACGCTTACATTTTATGTTATCATATATTGCTGAATATTCAATATTTTCATATATTGATAGCTTATTTTCTGGCTTCATTATCTTAAGGATAGATTCATCAAATGTGTACTCTTTCATAATAAAAAAACTGCCCTTTAATATAAGAGCAGCTTCCTTTGTTCATTCTAAAACTTTCACATAAAATGTTCTCGTCCTTGGTCCATCAAATTCACAGAAGTAAATACCCTGCCAGGTGCCCAGCAGCAGCTGTCCTTCTGTTATGATGATATGCTGTGAGGAACCGACAGTGCCCGCTTTCATATGCGCTGCGGTATTCCCTTCCATATGAAGGTCTGCTTGCTGATCCCACGGATATACTTCATCGAATCGTCGGATCATATCAGTCTTAACATCCGGATCTGCATTCTCATTTATGGTGATGCCGGCAGTTGTATGCGGGCAATAGACAATTGCTGCTCCTTCAGCGATTCCACACTGGTTAATGTATGCCTGTACTTCTGAAGTTATTTCGAGAAACTGGTCTCGTTCAGAAGTGTTTACAGTGAATTTCCTTAACAATGGGCACCCTCCTTTAAAAATAAACAGCTTCAAATAGGATTAATTCTTTTTCAAGACCAGGCGAAAACTGAACAGAAAAGGGCTTTTCTCCTCTTTTTTTCAGAACTTCCAAAGCTCTTCCTTCATCCTGCAATGGCTGGCAAAAGGTGAGTTTTACTGAGCCAATTCCAATGGATGCTCTCTTCTCCTTTCCGTCACTGCTTATGTAAACATCAGCCATGGAAATCGGCATAATCGCCTGCCATGAATCTGCAGATTTTTCACAGTCAATGGAGGCTATAAAGATTTCTTCCATTTTTTTATTTTCAAGGTTTTCATCCATAAAGCCAAGATGTCGCAGTTCTTCAAATCTTCTATCGTCTTCCACCCCCCAGTCAATAAAGAAAGGATATTTATAATCGGGGTTTTCTTTAAAGAACAGCATTTTCCACGAAAGCATACTTCCATCCTGCCTCCTTCTGCTTCCTTCAAAAATTGGAAGGGTTTCAAAGCCTTTCCTCTTTAATTCAGACTTTAGACCTTCAATATTACTGGTTCGGAAGCAGAACTGCCCGATGCCTTCTCCTAACGGGAGTTCCTCTGTCAGCTGTTTAATGAGCGGGTTTTGAGCAGCAGAGGCAATATGATTTGATTCAATTGATAAGAATTCAATGTATGACTGTCCAATATATAGAAGGCTGTTATAGGTACCCCAGTTTTCGTGGCTTCCTCCCATTACTGCTTTATATCCTGCATTCTCCCATTTCTCCACTGCTTCAGATGGTTCAGCTTTAATAAAGTGGACGAGGTGGTCTAGTGCCAGATTCATTAGCGGCTTCCTCCTTTTTGCAATCTATTTATATAAATCTTACCTTCGGTTTGTATTCGAGTCCACTATCAGCTGCTGAAAAGCCCCCACAAAAAATGTCATCATAATGAAATAAATCTTTTCTTTATAAAGGGTTCACAAAAACTTAAAAAACCTTTACAATAATTAAAAATAGAATATTCAATCCATTTAACCAGGAGGTATGCATAATGAAAATTATGAGTAATGAACAGCTGGTCGTCTCGTATCGTGATGCATTGAAGTCAGGGTCTGAAAAGGAATGGATTAGGATATTAAAAACTGAAATTCAAAAACGGGGACTGAAGCCGTTTAAAGATTAAGTTTCAACTTAATATTAATTTGCCAAATACTTAGTGGATATGTAGAGCGGGAGATACTCCCGCTTTTTTTAATATTTCCTCAAGTATGCTGAAAGTTTATTTGCCTTTTTAATATTTTCATATTCCTGTTCACTGAGAACACCGAGTTTCTTTAAAACCGTACTGTATTGCAGTATCTTCATTTGTCTTCTTCTCAAGCTCATCACCTGCTTTTTAATATAATATGAATAACAAGTACAATGTTTCCTTAATGCAAATAATTTTCAATAAAGAAAAAAATAAAACCAGAGCGAATTCCGCTCTGGTTTCTAATTTTATTATGCTTCAAAAAGCAGGCTTTCAGGATCCTCGATCAGTTCCTTGACGCGTTTCAGGAATGTGACAGCTTCTTTACCGTCAACAATTCGGTGGTCATAGGAAAGTGCGATATACATCATTGGGCGGTTTTCCATTTTTTCAGCATCAATTGCAACCGGACGCAATTGGATAGAATGCATTCCAAGAATACCAACCTGTGGTCCGTTCAGGATTGGCGTAGACATCATGGAGCCAAATACACCGCCATTTGTGATAGTGAAGCTTCCACCCTGAAGATCTGATAAGGCAAGTTTGTTGTCTCTGGCCTTAACCGCAAGGTCCATGATATCCTTTTCGATTTCAGCAAAGTTTTTGCGGTCTGCATCACGTACAACCGGAACGACAAGACCTTCTGGAGCTGACACGGCAATACCAATGTCATAGAATTTTTTAAGAACAATTTCATTACCTTGAATTTCCGCATTTAAATAAGGGTTTTTCTTAAGGGCTGCTACTACCGCTTTTGTGAAAAATGACATGAAGCCAAGCTTAACATCATTTTCTTCAAAGAATTTATCTTTGCGGTTCTTACGAAGGTTCATCACATTTGTCATGTCCACTTCATTGAATGTTGTCAGCATCGCAGCTGTTTGCTGAACTTCTACAAGGCGGTTTGCAATGGTCTGGCGGCGGCGTGACATTTTGATTCGTTCGACTTCTTTTCCGCCGGCTGGCTGTTCAGCAGGTTTAGAAGCTGCTGCCGGTTTTGGTGTCTGAGCTTGCTGTTTTGCCTGATTTGGATTGAAGGATTCAACATCCTGGGTTCTGATTCTGCCCAGTGGATCAGCTGTCGGCACCTGGCTTAGGTCAATCCCTTTTTCTCTTGCCAGCTTGCGTGCTGCCGGAGAAGCGATCGGACGCTGTCCGCCAGTCTTTTCATCAGCCGCTGGCTGTTCGGGCTGAGCCTCTGTATTAGGCTGTTCAGCTTTAGGAGCCTCAGGTTTTTCTTCCGTTTTTTCCGGAGCAGGTGCAGCTTGTCCGCTTTCATTAACGATAGCAATGGTTTCACCTACATTAACCGTGTCGCCTTCCTGTGCTTTAATTTCCTGTAAAACACCGCTATGTTCAGAAATGATTTCAACATTTACTTTATCTGTTTCAAGTTCTACTACATAATCACCTTTATTTACTGTGTCACCAGGCTGTTTTAGCCACTGTGCTACCGTACCTTCTGTAATGGATTCCGCCAATTCTGGAACTTTGATTTCTGCCACCTTAATTTCCTCCTTCTTGCTTGCGTGTTAAAGTGAAACTTCAATCAGCGGGGGATTTTTCCTGCTGATTGTTAGTTGCACCAATCGGGCCTCTACGGGGAGTTTGACTCCCGCTAATTCTGTTTCAATTCATCTATCTGAGTCTTAATGCGCGAGGCTTACTGCCCGTGAGACTGCGATAGGGTCTCATCTATTATCCGTGCTTGTTCTTTCTTATGAACAGTCGGGTCACCTTCAGCAGGGCTTGAACGGCGTCTTCTTCCAATGTAGCTGACATCGATATCGCTTCCTGCGATTTCTTTCAGTCTAGGTTCAACGAAATTCCATGCACCCATATTTTTTGGTTCTTCCTGAATCCAGACGATTTCTTCTACATTAGGATAGCGGGTTAAAATTTCTTTAATTTGATTCATTGGGAACGGATAGATTTCTTCCACTCGTAAAATATGGAACCAATCCTGATCCTGGTAGTTTTTCAGGTTTTCGGATAAATCAATTGTGATCTTACCTGTTCCAAGAATTATGCGTTTCACTTTTTTGTGATTTTGGCCTAAACCAGGCTGTTCAATAACAGACTTGAATTCTCCTTCGCTCAATTCCCGTCCATTTGAAGCGACATTTGGATTGCGCAGCAGACTCTTAGGTGACATGATCACTAACGGGCGAACTTCCTCTTTTCCGAGGATGGCAGCCTGTCTTCTTAAGATATGGAAGTACTGTGCTGAAGAAGATAGATTGGCTACTGTCCAGTTGTTTTCTGCCGCAAGAGTCAGGAATCTTTCCAGGCGGGCACTTGAATGTTCAGGTCCCTGTCCTTCATAGCCATGTGGAAGAAGCATGACAAGACCTGATTTTTGGCCCCATTTCGCACGGCCAGCAGCAATAAACTGGTCAAACATTACCTGTGCCGCATTGGCAAAATCACCATACTGAGCTTCCCATAGAACAAGCGTTTCCGGAGCGAATACATTATATCCATATTCAAAGCCTACTACAGCAGCCTCAGATAATGGGCTGTTATGGACATCGAAAGATGCTTTGGCTGTTGAAAGCTTGTGCAAAGGTGAATACGCTTTTCCAGTTGTATGATCGTGCAGAACAACGTTTCTTTGTGCAAATGTACCTCTCTCAGAATCCTGGCCAGTCAGTCTGACAGGGGTGCCATCAGATAAAATGGTTGCAAAAGCAAGTGTTTCGGCAAGTCCCCAATCAATCTTGCCGTCTCCTTCAAGCGCTTCCAATCTGCGCTGCAAGATTTTGCCGAGTTTATCAAACACGTTGAAATTCTCTGGCCATTTTAATAATTCTTCGTTAATTTGCTTTAATTTATCGACAGACACAGCTGTTTTAATATTTGGCAGACCCTTTTCAACTGTTTCAGGGGGATCGGTTAACTCCGCCTCTTTCTTTTCTTTTGGCACTTTTTCATAGGCAGCCTTCATTTTTTCCAGTACATCATGGTGAATGCCTTCTGCTTCCTCTTTTGAAATGATCTTTTCATTTAAAAGCTTATCAGCATACAGCGCTTTCACGGTTGGACGCTTGCGAATAATATTATACATAAGTGGATTAGTCGTCATAGGCTCGTCCATCTCGTTGTGCCCAAATCTGCGGTATCCGATTAAGTCGATAAGGATATCCTTTTGGAATTTTGCACGATATTCACACGCAATTCTTGCCGCTGCAACTACTGCTTCAGGTTCATCTGCATTAACATGCAGAATTGGCATTTCATAACCTTTGGCAAGATCACTTGCATATCTGGTAGAACGTGAATCATGTGATTCTGTTGTGAAGCCAATTGTATTATTGGCGATGATATGGATCGATCCGCCCGTATTATAGCCAGTCAGCTGTCCGAGGTTCAGTGTTTCTGCTACAATTCCCTGTCCTGGGAATGCTGCGTCTCCATGAATGATAATGGCTAAAGCAGCTTTTGGATCCACTTCAGGATATCCGGCCTTTGTTCTATTATCCTGTGAAGCTCTTGTGTAGCCCTCAACCAGTGAACCTACAAATTCAAGATGGCTCGGATTGTTAGCTAATGTCAGTCTGGCTATGGTCGTATTCTCATCTTTGATCTGTTTATCAAGGCCTAGGTGATATTTAACGTCGCCTGTCCATCCGTAATTGATTCCGATAGATCCTTCGGAAGGAACCAGTTCTTTATTTGGAGCATGCTGGAATTCCGCGAAGATCATTTCATACGGCTTTCCTAGCACATGAGCGAGAACATTTAACCTTCCGCGGTGGGCCATTCCGATGTTAATCGTTTTGGCACCATCAGAAACGGATTCAGAAACAATTTCATCCAGTAATGGAACCATTGTATCTAGACCCTCAATTGAGAATCTTTTCTGTCCAACGAATGTTTTATGAAGGAACTTTTCAAATTCCTCAACTTCAGTCAGTCTTCTTAAAACTTTCAGTTTTTCCGCCTTCTGCATTGACAGTTTGTGGCTGTTGGCCCCTATTTTACGGCGAAGCCAGTCTTTTTCGTTTTCATCAAATATATGCTGGAATTCAAACGCAATTGGTCCCATATAAGCGCTTTTCAGGAATTCAATTGCTTCGAGTCCGTTGCGTAAAGGATACGTGGCGTCTTTAGTAATCACACCGGCAGGAATCTCTTTTAAATCATTTTCAGATAAGCCATATTTGCTCAGTTCGAATAATGCACTTTCAGATTTATGGTTACCCAGCGGATAAATATCTGCAGCCAAGTGGCCATATGTGCGGATATTATCAGCAAGGCGAATTGCAGCAAGTGTTTTTTCAAGCTGTCCGGCATTCATTGGCTGATTTGCTGATGAAGCCATTTGCGGAGTTCCTTCACTCGCTAGAGGGGAACCATTTCTTTCAAAGTAGTCTTTCATTTCAGGATCGATAGAAGATGGATCCTCTAAGTATCTTTCATATAGTTCAATAACGTAGCCAAGGTTGGGGCCATGAAATCCTTGTTCAAAAGGTCCCTCACCATTCGATGGCTTTTTCATGGAAAATTACCTCCATAACTGTTTTTAAGTAAATAATTCAAATGCATTTTTCTCCCCTGAAAATACAATACCCGTCTATAAGATGCATTAACGTTTTATTTTTACGAATAATAATATTTTTCAGAGGATAAAACGTTTCCACAGTTATTCTAACACGGAAAATCTAGTTGTACAAAGATAAAAACATGAATATAGTGGAAAACTATTAAAAAAATTTTTTTAGTAATTACTTATTCTAATAAAATGTTTTGTTAAATGTTAAACAATTATAAATAAGAAATAACTGGGTGGTTTTTAGAAGAGGCAAAAATAAAAAGCCGAAATGCTGTTCGGCTTTAAAAAGTCTCAACTAAGTTAATATAGATTTGTTTCGCTGCATTCGAATTTTTTCTGTTTTCTTTTAGGGAAGATTCAATTGCTTCTCTCGTTTCCACAGGAAAATCAAAATGGCCGCAAGTTGTACATTTTTCGAACATGGAACCAGAAACATTTACTTCAATGCCATCCATGGTCTGGAATACTGCTGGTCCTTCGGATTCCGAAAACCGGTGGCGGCAGTGGCTATGTTCACGCATATTAGCTTCCCTCCAAGAAAAATTTCATTTGCCTTCATTATAAAACAAATATTCTGAACTTTGAAGTGATCCACTTCTAACATTTTATGCCAGGTTTTTTTCAAAAGAATAATTAGTGTATATTTAAGACACATTAAAATTATTCAAAATCAGGAGGTTTTTCCATGAATATTGGCAGAGCAAAAGAGATTGCCGAGTCTGCTGAAATGCACAGTGTTACTTTCAATGGCATCCAGATCATCATTCAGCATGTAGATGAACAGACTAAGACAGCACGTATTTACACAAAAGCAGATTCTGAAAAAGAAATGGATGTGCCGGTTAACGAATTGATTGAAGAATGAATACCCTTAAAAACTTCCCAGTATGTGATGGGAAGTTTTTTTGTTCATAATCTTCCTCATTCCCCATTGAAAACGGACACTTAGGTTAAAAGGACTGAAAACACCTTATCGGATATTTTTTATAACATAAAATATTCAAAAAAGTGTTGACGATTAACGGTTTACTGTAGTAAAGTTTAGAGAAAATTTAATATTTGATTTCTTATCCAGAGAGGTCGAGGGTAAGGCCCGATGACGCCTCAGCAACCAGCAATCATTTTTTTGATTGAAAAGGTGCTAATTCCTGCAAGTTTCTAAAAACTTGAAAGATAAGAAGAATGGCTGATCACATTAAAAAGTCTTCTTCTTATAGAAGGCTTTTTTTATTTTTACTAAGGAGTGGTTACAAGCATGTATAATATTGACACAAGATTAGCGCAAATCGGAAACAGGAGCGAGTCAGCAACAGGTGCTGTCAATCCGCCTGTATATTTTTCCACGGCATATCGCCATGAAGGTATTGGGCAGTCAACTGGATTTGACTATAGCAGAACAGGCAACCCCACCCGCCAGCTGCTTGAAAAGGCGATCGCCGATCTGGAAGAAGGCGACCAAGGCTATGCATGCAGTTCTGGAATGGCCGCAATTCTTACCATACTTTCTCTTTTTAAATCCGGAGATGAATGGATTGTATCCAAGGATTTATATGGCGGTACATATCGTCTGCTTGAACAGGGCTTCAAGAAGTGGGGACTTCAGTGCAAATATGTAAATACCAGCAATCCCGAAGATGTTGAAATTTTAATCACGGAAAAGACCAAGGCAATATTTCTGGAGACACCAACTAATCCGCTGATGGAACAGACTGACATTCAATTGATAGCAGACATTGCCCAAAAGCATAATATCCTCCTTATCGTTGATAACACGTTTTATACCCCTCTCCTTCAGCAGCCGTTAAAGCTTGGAGCTGATATTGTCATCCATAGTGCAACAAAGTATCTTGGCGGACATAATGATGTCCTTGCCGGATTAATTGCTGCAAAAGGCAAAGAGTTATGTGATGCACTGGCTATGAACCACAATGCCGCAGGTGCTGTCCTTAGCCCTTTTGATTCATGGCTGCTGATCAGAGGGATGAAGACACTCTCTCTCCGCATGGAACGGCATGGAGAAAATGCGAAGGTATTAGCAGAATTTTTATCGGGCCACGATGCAGTAACGGATGTCCTATATCCCGGCAAAGGAGGCATGATATCTTTCCGAATCAAGGATGAATCCTGGGTGAACCCATTTCTGCAGAGCCTCTCCCTTATCTCCTTTGCAGAAAGCCTTGGCGGAGTCGAGAGTTTCATAACTTATCCAGCAACCCAGACACATGCCGACATTCCTGAAGAAATCCGCATTGAAACCGGTGTCTGTAATAGGCTTCTGCGTTTCTCGGTTGGAATAGAAAGTGCAGAAGATTTGAAGGCGGATCTTGAACATGCTTTTGCAAGGGTTGTTAAGGAGGCAGTACGATGAGTTCGAATTACACATTCCAAACCAAATTACTTCACAATAATCAAAAATTCGACCCGGAAACAGGAGCTGTCAGTGTACCGATCCAGCATGCCTCCACTTTTCATCAAAAAGATATTGATGCGTTCGGAAAATATGATTACAGCCGCAGCCTGAATCCAACAAGGGAAGCACTTGAAGAAGTCATAGCGGAGCTTGAAGAAGGTATTAGAGGGTTTGCCTTTTCTTCTGGAATGGCTGCGATTTCTACAGCATTCCTCCTCTTATCACAGGGAGATCATGTTGTCATTACAGAAGACGTATATGGCGGAACCTATCGTATGACAACAGAAGTCCTGTCCCGTTTTGGAATTGAGCACACATTTGTTGATATGACAAATCTTGAGGAAGTAAAAGAAGCAATTCGTCCCAGCACGAAAGTTTTCTATGTAGAGACTCCTTCCAACCCGCTGCTGAAAGTGACTGATATACAGGCCATCAGTTCACTTGCAAGACAGCATGGAGCCCTGACATTTGTGGATAATACATTCCTGACCCCTGCCCTTCAAAAACCGCTCTCGTTAGGTGCAGATATAGTGCTGCACAGTGCAACCAAATTTTTATCCGGACACAGCGACGTCGTTGCTGGCCTGGCGGTTGTGAAAGATCCGGAATTGGGTGCAAGGCTTGCTTTTCTCCAGAATTCCTTTGGAGCTGTTCTGGGTGTTCAGGATGCCTGGCTTGTGCTGAGAGGCATTAAAACGCTGCAGGTAAGGCTTGATCAGTCTGTCAAATCAGCTGAGAAAATTGCCGGCTTTCTTAATGATCACCCATCTGTTAAGAAGGTGCATTATCCAGGTTTTGCAGATCATCCCGGATATGAAATCCAGAAAAAGCAGGCTGTGAACGCAGGTGCTGTCCTATCTTTTGAGCTTGAAGATGAGCTATCGATGAGAACATTTGTTGAGAATGCCAAAATACCTGTTTTTGCCGTAAGTCTGGGAGCTGTTGAATCCATCCTCTCCTACCCTGCAAAAATGTCACATGCAGCCATGCCTGCATCCGAACGGGATCAGCGCGGAATAACGGACAGTCTTCTTCGTCTATCTGTTGGCCTGGAGAGCGCAGATGATATTATAGAAGATTTCAAGGCAGCTTTATCTGCTGCCGGACAAACAAAACATTCGATTTTACAGCGGGGGTGATCTTTTGAGTTTCCTAAAAAAATTAAAGAATGAAATCATCATAGCAGATGGCGCGATGGGAACTCTTCTGTACTCCTATGGTACCGACAGCTGTTTTGAGGAATTAAATCTATCACAATCTGAACAGATCCAGCACATCCATGAAGCTTACATAGGCGCAGGGGCTGAATTAATCCAAACAAATACGTATGCGGCGAATTATCTGAAGCTGCAGCGTTATGGACTGGAGGACTCCGTTAAGGAGATTAACAGTGCTGCAGCAAGGATTGCCAAAAAAGCTGCCAAGGGCCGCGCATATGTTGCTGGTACAATCGGCGGGATTAGAGGATTCAAGCCCAACATGATTACACTTGAAGAAATAAAAAGAAGCTTCAGAGAGCAGCTATATTGCCTGCTGCTTGAGAATGTAGATGGTATTTTGCTTGAAACCTATTATGATCTGGAAGAACTTGAGACGGTCCTTGCCATAGCCAGAAAGGAAACTGATTTGCCGATTATCGCACAGGTGTCTCTTCAGGAAGCAGGAGTTCTTCAGAACCAGACCTCTATCGGTGATGCTTTAACAAAGCTTGAAGGAATTGGTGCGGATGTTGTGGGACTCAACTGCAGGCTTGGTCCGCATCATATGCTGAAAACTCTGGAAAGTGTACCTTTGCCAAAGCATGCCTATCTATCTGCTTATCCGAACGCCAGTATTCCAGCCTATACGGACGGCAAATTTCATTATGAAGGAGATGCAGAATATTTCCGGCAGTCAGCGATTGAATTCCGAAATCAGGGTGTCCGCCTGCTTGGAGGCTGCTGTGGAACAACACCTGACCATATTAAGGCGTTTTCTGACGAATTAAAAGGGCTTGCGCCAATCGAGGAAAAAGAGACAAGGGCAATCAATAAAGTCATTGTTTCCGAAAAGCCGTCATCATCAAGAGAGCTCCCTCCCCTTCATGATATTGTCAGGGAAAGGCCTTCCGTCATTGTTGAATTGGATCCCCCAAGGAAGCTTGATACTTCACGCTTTTTTGAAGGTGCAAAAGCATTGAAGGAAGCCGGAATAGATTCGATTACACTTGCAGATAACTCCCTTGCTTCCCCCCGGGTTTGCAACTCTGCGCTTGGCTATCTCGTCAAGCAGCAGACTGGATTGCGCCCGCTTGTTCATGTGACCTGCAGGGATAGGAATATAATTGGACTGCAATCCCATTTAATGGGTCTGCACGCACTTGGATTAAATGATATTCTAGCCGTAACAGGTGATCCTGCACGTGTCGGTGATTTTCCAGGAGCATCTTCTGTATATGATGTCTCATCATTTGAATTGATCAGTATGATCAAGCAGTTAAATGAAGGGTTATCTTTTTCAGGGAAAGATCTCGGCCAGAAAGCTGCCTTTTCAGTTGCAGGCGCTTTTAACCCCAATGTCCGCTCATTGGAAAAAGCTGTTGGACGGCTTGAAAAGAAAATTGAACATGGTGCGGATTATTTCATCTCGCAGCCTGTTTTTTCTGAAGAGAAGCTGCTGGAAGTTCATGAGGCTGTGAAAGATTTAAAAGCACCTGTTTATATAGGCCTAATGCCTCTTACCGGAAGCCGGAATGCTGAGTTTCTGCATAATGAAGTTCCTGGAATCAAAATTTCGGACAGCATTAGAAACCGTATGGCTTCATTAAAGGATGATCCTGCACAGGCTGGAGCTGAAGGCATAGCCATTGCCAAGTCGCTGATCGATGCCGCGGCAGAGCTGTTTAATGGCATTTACCTCATCACTCCATTTATGCGCTATGAAATGACTGTTGAACTATCAAACTATGCCCGTGAGACAACCGAGCGGCTTTCAAGGAGGAAACAACATGCATAAACCATCACTGCAGGAGCAGCTAAAAAAGAAAATCCTGATCATGGATGGAGCAATGGGCACCATGCTGCAGAGGGCCAATCTTACCGCGGATGACTTTGGCGGTGAAGAATATGAAGGCTGCAACGAGAATTTAAATATAACAGCTCCTTCGGTGATAGAACATATTCACCTTGAATATTTAAAAGCCGGCGCAGATATTATTGAAACCAATACTTTTGGCGCAACCAGCATTGTTCTGGCAGATTACGACCTGGAAGAAAAAGCTTATGATCTAAATAAAATTGCTGTTGAAATTGCCAGAGAAGCTGCAGACCGCATTTCAACTCCTGAATGGCCGAGGTATGTGGCTGGTGCCATGGGACCTACGACGAAGACGCTGAGTGTAACAGGCGGGTCTACATTTGAAGAAATGATAGAGGCTTATGAAGAACAAGCCAGAGGGTTAATTGACGGTGGAGCCGATCTTCTCCTCCTGGAAACCAGCCAGGACATGCTGAATGTGAAGGCTGGTTTTATCGGCATTGAAAATGCATCAAAAAAGACGGGAATTAAACTTCCGCTCATCGTTTCGGGAACGATTGAACCGATGGGCACGACTCTGGCAGGCCAATCGATTGAAGCATTTTATATTTCGCTGGAACACATGAAACCACTGGCAGTCGGACTCAACTGTGCGACAGGGCCCGAATTCATGCAGGACCATATCCGTTCTTTGTCAGGATTGGCATCTACTGCAGTCAGCTGCTATCCCAATGCAGGATTGCCTGATGAGGAAGGACAGTACCATGAAACTCCGGAATCACTGGCGAGCAAGCTTGAGGGCTTTGCCAAGGAAGGCTGGCTGAATATCGTAGGCGGCTGCTGCGGAACCACCCCTGAACATATCCAGGCGATTGCTGAGTCGGTTAAAGAATATAAACCCAGGAATTATGAGGGGAATTCACTCCATAAAGTTTCTGGAATTGAACCTCTGATTTATGATGACCCGACATTAAGGCCTATTATGGTCGGCGAGCGTACAAATGTAATTGGCTCTCGCAAGTTTAAAAGGCTGATTGCTGAAGGAAAGTTCGAGGAAGCTGCTGAAATAGGCCGGGCACAGGTAAAAGGCGGAGCCCACGTTATTGATATTTGCCTTGCAGATCCTGACCGTGAAGAAATGCAGGATGTTGAAAATTTTATCAAGGAGTTAGTAAAAAAAATTAAGGTTCCGCTGGTCATTGATTCAACTGACGAAACGGTTATCGAGAAGGCCCTCACTTATTCACAGGGTAAAGCCATCATAAATTCCATTAATCTGGAGGATGGCGAAGAAAGATTCGAAGCTATTGCTCCACTGATCCATCGATATGGTGCAGCTGTGGTAGTAGGTACAATTGATGAAGTCGGAATGGGTGTTGCGGCGGAAAGAAAACTTGAAATTGCAAAGCGTTCGTATGATTTACTTGTAAATAAGTATCAAATTCCACCTGAGGATCTTATTTTTGACCCCCTCGTCTTCCCCGTCGGCACAGGGGATGAGCAATACATCGGGTCTGCAAAGGCAACGGTAGATGGGATAAGACTTATTAAAGAGGCTTTCCCGGAGGTTCAAACCATATTAGGAATCAGTAATGTTTCATTTGGCCTCCCTCCTGTCGGCAGGGAGATATTAAATTCAGTATTCCTGTATCACTGTACTCAAGCAGGACTCGACTATGCGATAGTGAATACGGAAAAACTTGAAAGATTTGCCTCCATTTCAAAGGAAGAGGTTTTAATGGCTGAAAAGCTCCTTTTCGAAACTACTGATGAATCACTTGCCATTTTCACTGATTTTTACCGGGATAAGAAGAAAGAAAGCAAAAGTGTTCTCCCGGATATGACCCTTGAGGAACGCCTCGCCTATTATATTCTGGAGGGAACAAAAGAAGGGCTGCTGCCTGATCTTGATCTGGCCCTGCAAGCTTACCCTGCTCCGCTTGACATCATTAATGGACCATTAATGAATGGAATGAAAGAAGTAGGAAGATTGTTCAATGATAACCAGCTGATTGTTGCAGAAGTCCTTCAAAGTGCGGAGGTTATGAAAGCATCTGTTGCATACCTGGAACCTTATATGGAAAAAGATGCTGCACAATCTTCATCCAAGGGGAAAATCATCCTTGCAACCGTTAAGGGGGATGTCCATGATATAGGGAAAAACCTTGTGGATATTATTTTAAGCAATAATGGATATGAAGTGATAGACCTGGGAATCAAGGTCTCCCCTGCTGAACTGATTGAAAAAATCAGGCGTGAGGATCCGGATATGGTCGGCCTTTCAGGTCTGCTTGTTAAATCCGCACAGCAGATGGTCATTACGGCGCATGACATGAAACAGGCAGGAATCGATATTCCGATATTAGTAGGCGGCGCTGCTCTGTCAAGAAAGTTTACAGATACTAAGATCTCAAAGGAATATGATGGACTTGTACTATATGCCAAGGATGCCATGAATGGACTAGCTCTAGCCAATCAGCTTCAGGAGCCCGAAGAAGCTGAGAAACTGAGGATTCAGCAGGCAGAAAAACAGGCAGCCGTGCTGAATGCAGTCCCTTTTGACCGCGGATCGGTTGCAGTTGCAGTAAAGCCTAAACCAACAGTCAGCACTAAAGTGCCAGTTTTTGTTCCAAAAGACTTAAAGCGGCATTTGCTGAAAACATATTCCCTCTCACATGTCGAGCCGTATATTAATAAGCAAATGCTGATTGGCCATCACCTTGGCTTAAAAGGAAACCTGCAAAAGCTGCTTGCAGAAAAAGATGAAAAAGCGATAAAGATTAACACAATGGTGGATGAACTGATTGCTGAAGCAAAAGAGAAAAACTGGATTGAACCAAAAGCAGTTTATCAATTCTTCCCTGCCCAGTCAGATGGCGATAAGGTGTATATCTATGATGAAGATGAAAAAACGGTCATTGAAACGTTTGAGTTCCCGCGCCAGGAAACGGAGCCATTCCTATGTCTGGCAGACTTCCTTAAATCAAAAGAAAGCGGTCAAATGGATTATGCTGCCTTCTTTACTGTAACAGCCGGGAAGGGTATACGCGGTATAGCAGACCGTTTAAAAGCCGCAGGCAGATTCCTGGAAAGTCATGCCCTGCAGTCGCTGGCTTTGGAGACAGCTGAAGGGCTTGCCGAGCTGATCCATCGTCAGATACGGGATCGCTGGGGATTCCCTGATCCAGTTGAAATGACTATGAAAGACCGTTTTGCGGCGAAGTACCAGGGACAGCGCTTTTCTTATGGATATCCTGCGTGCCCTGATCTGGAGGACCAGAAAAAGCTATTTAGGCTTATACAGCCTGAGGATATTGGTATTAAGCTAACAGAAGAATGCATGATGGAACCGGAAGCCTCTGTATCTGCAATGGTCTTTGCCCATCCCGAAGCAAGATATTTTAATGTATTAAGATAGTATAATACCCGGCAAATAATTTGCCGGGTATTTGCCTTTCCCCTTTTAAAACCTTTACAATGGTTATATTCCAAGGAGGGGAGATTTTTATGAATGTTCTCTGGGATTTAGATGGCACTATTCTAGATACATGGCCCACATTGGTTCAGGCTTTTATTCGCATATCCGGCAAAGAGCTGAATCCTCGTGAAGTTCTTATGCCTCTTAAAAACGGGACAGCATATCAGAAATTTAATGTTTCTCCGGAAAAAATTGCTGATTTTCGTCAAATGGAAGCAACTTTTAAGCATGATGAGAAGCCATTATTTCCATATGTCAGACAAATATTAGAACAAAATAATTTAAACGTGCTGGTAACCCATCGGAATCGGCAATCTACTGAGGAGCTGCTCGAGTATTGGAAACTCACTTCCTATTTTGAAGAAGTTATCTGTCCTGAATTTGATGGTTTCTCCTTAAAGCCGGATCCCGAATCCTATGAATATCTTCATCGGCGCTATCATATTGATTTGGCCATTGGCGACCAGGATACAGATTTAATGCCTGCCAGACAGATCGGCATCAGCACCTGTTCATTCCGCAACCCTAACCCCTATGCAGATTTCACGATTGATTGTTATTCAAAATTTGAATTTGAGAAATAAGGAACCAGGGACTTCAATTTGATAAAGTCCCTGGTTTATTCCGATCAAGTTAATTAACTGATCTTCGCGTATTGATCCTGATTACTCTGTCAGTTTTTGAATCAAATTCAATATCAATGTATAAACCGAATTCCTTGCCCTCATCCTCTATCCATAGCTTGAACTTTTCGATGTCTGTCGTTTGTCTTTTTTCTCTGCCGATATGCAAGTAGTCAAGAATTTTAGCTTTTGGGTATTTCTTTTTTGCTGTTTCCATTGCAAGTCTTCCCCATTTAGCATAGGCTGGCTCTGGTCTTTCAGTATGCGCTTCTACGTACAATGCCCGAATGGGAATGTATTCTGATAAAGCGAACAAAACCATAAGGCTGATAATTATTTTTTTCATTTTATACCTCTTTCAGTAAAAAATCTTAATCGTTATTCCCGTTATCCATGCTTTCTTCCTTCATCCTTTCTTCTTCCTCCTCTACACAGATATAAGCAATTTGTTCTTCCATTAGATGATGAAGAATATCTTTATCATCTGTACAGGACGTGTCCTTTTTTTCCATTATCCTCTCTCCTCTCTCTTATTCATTCGGGATATATTAAAGTAATTTCTTAATCCGCCAACTGCCGCCGATAACATTTTTTTATCCACAAATGCCATATGAAAAACATACATAAATATGGATTTCATCAAGAACAGCATAAATAGCTTCAGCTGTGAAAAACGGAGAAGCTTCCAAATCCCGATCTTTTTGAACCAATTATAAAAAGGGTAGGCGAAAAAGGCGTCAACAACTGTATTCAAAAGGATATACAGCAAGGGCCTGCCATAAGTTAATTTTAATATCCATATAGATCCCGCAAAAAACGGCCCTAATATCATTGGCAATTCACCACTGAGCTTTGGAAGAAGTCTTTCCTTAATAGTCCACCATTTGTTTTTTTCAGCGATAAATCCTTCTATCAAAACATAAAGGCACATAAAAATGGCTGCTGGATAAAAACGTTTAAAATCCCTTTTGCCTATGAACGGAACGGTCAGCCAGGAAAGGAGAATTATAAGCACCAAATATAGCTTCTTTTTCATCTTACCCCACCTTTTTTTAAAGGTTTTGTATTTATAGGAAATTTATTCACTCTTTCCGCATGAAGGGCAGACATTTTTAACTTTCCTTTTAAATATGTGTTTTGAACATTCCAATATGTGTAATAGATTAACAAGCATAGAAGGAGCTGATCAGTATGTTAACAATGTATAAATGCAAAAATTTCAATAAAACTGGTAAAATCCTGCTCCCAGGCAAGTGGCGCAGCCAATTTGGGCTTTTGCCGGGAAAACTGGCTGATCTTCGCTTCGACCAGGATCAAATTATTATTGAGAAGGCCGATTTGGAATCAACCCATAATAAAAGACTTGTATCTGAAAATGGTTCTATTCATATTCCAAAAGAACTTCAGCTTCTTCTTGACATAACGGAGAAAGAAGAATATTGCCTTTTCATTGATGAGGAGGATAAGAGTTTTGTCCTTAAGATAATTTCAGAACACTAAGAAAGCTGCAGCTAGTTCCTTAGCAGCAGCTTTTCAGCAGATATATTTTCCTGTCAGCTTTGAAAGTGCCTTGCAAAACTTTTCCCAGCCCTTAGGGAATGCCTGTATGCCCTGACTCTCAAATATATTCTCCTTTGTAATCAGCTTTATGGACCATGTCACACTATCTAGTATGATTCCTGGGTTTTGGTATTCCTTTTGCCACTTCCAAAATTTAAGCCTATATAATTCCTTCTTAAATTCCTCAATGCTGCCTGATGCTGCAGGGAGAGCATTTCGAGGTGAGAATGAACTTAAATGCCATTCAAAATAGACAAATCGTCCATTGATAAAATCTACTTCAATTTTGTACCACGGCCCGGGATAACCGCCGAGGCTGACACTCAATAGGATGGGGTCTTTATCAGGGTCAATCGTGACAATATTATTTTTTATATGGAAAATTTCTCTTTTTCTGCTGATGACAGATTTTACATGTGATAATTCAAGCGGTTTCTGGTTGGAATTCTGAAAGTTGCTTAGTCTATTCATTTCGTCAAGCAAGGAAGGAATTGATATAGCTCCCTTTTTCTCCAGGATATCCAAAATATTCTCGAAAATACTCATTGTTTCTTCCTCCATCAAAACAGGGTGATGTAAATACCAAAGAATGTTTTCTTCCCTAATATCCTTTTTTCCTCCTGTGCAAACATTATTTAGTTATCAAGGAATATGAGTGAATAAAATCCGCCTGCTCATTGCACGCTATTGATTGGGAGGTGCAGCCGTGGATCCAATAAAACCAGGAAGCAAAAAGCTGCCGGATTTCGAAGAACTGAATGATCGGATGATTGCCGGGCATACTTCGGGGCCAACACTTGTGATAAAGACAAATCTAGATCCAGAAAATTCGACTGAAGATAATCCTTACTTTAAGAATAAAGCCGAAACGGATACAGAAGAATTTAGGGAATATTTTGAGGAATAAAATGAAACCGGCAGGCCTTTTGCCTGCCGGTTTGCTGTATTATTTAGAAATCGAAGTTATCAGGGTCCGGACCTACTCGTCTATTTTCATTTAAGCCGCTGATTTTGTCCATATCTTCTGAAGAAAGCTCAAAGTCAAATACATCAGCATTTTCAATGATGCGATGTTCTTTTACTGACTTGGGTATTGTAACAATTTCGTTCTGAAGATCCCATCTTAAGATAACTTGTGCAACCGATTTGCTGTACTTTTGGGAAATTTCCTTCAATACTGCGTTTTCAAGAAGCTCCCCCTGTGCCAGTGGTGACCATGCTTCTATTTGAATGTCCTGTTTCTTGCAGAAGTCCCTTAGCTCAGCCTGGTTCAGCAAAGGATGAAGCTCAACCTGGTTAACCATAGGGTTTATTTCAGCCTCCTGCATCAGATCTTCAAGGTGATGGATCTGGAAGTTGCTCACACCAATTGCCTTTACTCTTTTCTCTTTATAAAGAGTTTCAAGGGCTTTCCATGTTTCTTTATATTTCCCCTTCACAGGCCAATGAATCAGGTAAAGGTCGATATAATCGAGACCCAGCTTTTTAAGGCTGGTTTCAAATGCATTGATTGTGGAATCATAGCCCTGGTCAGAATTCCAAACTTTTGTGGTAATAAAAAGTTCTTCACGAGGTACGCCTGCTTCCTTGATTGCCTGGCCTACACCTTCTTCATTCTGATAGACTGCTGCCGTATCAATGCTTTTATATCCTGCTTTAATGGCTGATTTCACTGACTGGACAACTTCGTCTCCATCCTTAACCTTAAAAACACCCAGTCCCAGCCACGGCATTTTGACACCGTTATGTAATGGTGCAGCAGATTGTAAATTTTCCATTCTTTCACCTCTTTTTATTAATTAGGATACTGGATAATTTTCTCACATTCCTTTCAGCTAACAAAATTTTTTGCCTAAAAAAGAAAAACATTGCCGCATGTTGGGCAATGCATGAACATTTACTTTTATCCGCCGAAGAAAAAGTCCAAAACATTTCCTGCATTGGAAGAGTTTTTATTATAGAATTCTGAGTATCCACAGTTTTTACAGTAAACTACCAGAAAGCGGTTATGCTGAATATCAAACATTTTGGAAAGTCCTGTACCAGTCATAGCAACTTCTTTTTGACCGGCATCATTGCTGCCGCATTTAATACAGCCTTTTTTATCCATCTTCTCACCCTTCCGATTTCTTTCTTTAATGTACGTTCACAGATAAAAAAAGTTTCGCCAATTATCATACTGTGATTTAAATCACATTTAAGTTAGTATAACTTCTATATAATGAATTAAAATTTAATTCAAGCAGGTGAAGAATCGTGAAGGATTTTAAAACGCTTTTTGATGAAATAGGCGGAACTGAAACCATTGAAAAGCTAGTGGAGGCGTTTTATCCCCGTGTTTATGAAGATCCGGTATTAAGTCCCCTTTTTGAAGGAGATATAGAGGAAATTAAGCGA
The DNA here is from genome assembly GCF_051353635.1 of Cytobacillus sp. BC1816. Taxonomy (NCBI): domain Bacteria; kingdom Bacillati; phylum Bacillota; class Bacilli; order Caryophanales; family Bacillaceae; genus Cytobacillus; species Cytobacillus sp. BC1816. Next base: position 2,500,198 of record NZ_CP195611.1, read on the forward strand.
AAACAGAGGATGTTTCTTACACAATTTCTTGGAGGACCGCCTCTTTACAGCCAGGAGTTTGGACCGCCGGCCATGAAGCAAAGGCATCTGCCATTTGAGATTACACCTTTGAGAGCACAAAGATGGCTTGCCTGCATGAAAGAGGCCTTTAAGGAATCGGGGCTGGATCAAAACCCTGCATCGGCTCTGTTCTATGATCGACTAATGCAGGTGGCGGCCATTATGGTAAATAGCCCAGAATGAGATAAGACCTTCCATCCGGAAGGTCTACTATCAGTTGGATTAGAATATTTAAAATTCAGACAGGCAAACTCCAGCACTTTTCCAGTTATAGAGATTCAAAATATTCTTTGGCATGTTCTGCTGACTGGAACATTTTAACTTCTGTCACCTCTTTTTCATCATAAGCTACTCCGAGAAATCCATCAGCAAGCTGCAGGATATCAGCAGATGATGTGTTTTCCTCTTCGACGATAACTGTTTCTTCCATTTCAAGCTGTCCTTTTTCCGCCCATGATTGAACTTCGGCCGAGTAAGTATCAATATTCATTCCCTCATTAATACGATCTTCCAATTCAGCAACTGAGAGAGGCTTTTCTTCACCTTCTGTATTAGTAGCTTCATTATATTCCTGGCTATTAGTTGAATCATTCTTTGCTTCTCCACTATTTTCTTCCTCTGCACTGCATGCTGTCATCAGAATGCAGGCGGTAAAAGCAAGCATCCATTTACGCATATCTGATCATCTCCTTTTTTAATTCTCCTAAGCTAGTAATCTATTACCCCAAATTTTGATTTGCATTCATAATAAAAAAATAAAGCACCTGTAAAAAGGTGCTTCAGCTATTTATTCCTGAGTTTTTCTCTATCAAGTGATTGAGGCGGCTTTTCCAGCCAGTCGTTGTCTATCATAATTTTTGCTCCTTCATCTGCAAAATCACCGACTTTGATCATCATTTTACCATACTGAATAGCCAGGTCTTTTCTAACGCTTGCACCGATGGCTATTCCAAAGTCCATTACGCCGGCCGCAGTTATGCTGGCGATTAGAAACATCATTAATTTATCCGAAAAAGGTGAGATGGTTGAGTCTGTAATGGAACCATCCCACGTGCTTGGATATGCCACCTCGTCATTTTTAAGACATTGAGAAAATATTCGACATGCTCCAGGCTCATTTCATAGCCCCTTTTAAAATAATCGCGTATATTTTTTTGTCCGGCTGCCTGGCTGAATGCCAAAAGCATGGTTTTAGCAATAATGGATAGTTCGATATTCGTACCCAGATGGGCGATTTCGATGGCCAGCAGCTGCCGTCTTTTGCCGATAATTCCGCCCAGAAAACGATAATCTGATACATAACTTACTTTCTTAGGATATTCAATATATGGTGATCGAATGAAAATTCCCTTTTCTTGCATGACTTCAGCAGCCATATCAAAAAGTTTCTCTGTTTGTTCATAGTATTTTTTAAACATGCTTCGAACGTCTTTTCTTGCAGAAACTGATTTAGCAAGAGAATAGGCATTCAATCCGGTTCTTCCCAAATGATGCATGAATCTTAAATAGGTTACATCTGAACATAATTTGGGTGTGTCATTGTGCAGGTCTTTTTCATTAAATCCATCAGGTATGAGAAATTCTTCTTTTTTAAAGAGTGAGGAAATGTCGTCTATGTGATCCTTGGCGATGGATAGCGCGTATTTCAAAACCCGCAGGACATTTGGATCTTCATTTGTTTTTATATAGTGCTTATGCAGCAGACTGCTGCAGTATCTGCCATATATGTATTCCACAGCATGGCCAATTAGGACGATATCAATTTAGGAATCCTGCTGCCTTTCATATTCTCGCCAGCCGTTTAGGAAAATTATATTTATAGACTATCAGCATTATATTATCCTTCATTCAACATTTTCATTCAAATATATGGTGATTCATTGCCATTATCGTTTTTTTGCGCACGCATAAAAAAAGAACCAGCCAGAAAATGGCTGGTCCTTCAATTAATTTAACTCAAGTTCTCCTGCTTTTTTGAATCCATCTATATGGTAGGCCTCCACTTTTTTAGGGGAAATGCTATATATGTGGTCTTCGATATAGATAAGCCTTTCGATTGCATCTTCCCATTCTTCATAAATTGCATTTTCTGTCTGATGGGTAATTTGACTTTGAAGCTCGATTCCATTTTGGGCAGTAATTTTGTATAATAACGCACCCTGGTAGTCGAAATTTGATTCAAACTGGCTTCCTTCTTTATTTTGATAGATCGAAACCGGAAATCCATATAGATTTTTCTTTTTATGGATGAACAGAGCTTTGTGATCGTGATTTAAAGGTGAATATGTTCCGCGTCCTCCTATTATTTCTGTATCTTTTTCCACGGGCTTATTGGTATTACTAACATCGAATAAAGATATTTTAACACCGTCCGTTGTAATAACAGGCTGACTGCCTGGTCCTTTGCCTCCTGTTATCTTCGTATCATGTCCAAAGCCTATGAGGTGGTTTTCGTCTAATGGGTGCAGGTAATTGCTGAAGCCGGGAATTTTTAATTCACCCAGTACAGACGGTTTTTCCGGATTTGACCCATCAATAACAAAGAGCGGGTCCGTTTCCTTAAAAGTAACCATATAAATACGGTCATTCATAAACCTTGCAGAATAAATCCGTTCCCCTCTAGCCAGGTCTTCAAGCTGTCCAATCTGTTTTAAATTCTTATCCAAAATATAAAGGCTGTTGGATGAAGGAGTTCTCTCGTCCCAGGCCTCTCCCTTGGTTGTTACCACTCTGAAGTTTTCATTATATTCATCCATTGAAAACTGATTTAAAACGGTGCCTTTTATTACAGCTGATGTCTGGAACTCTACTTTTCCGTCTTTTATATTGAACTTATAGATGCTCGTATCCGGATGGGGCATCTGTCTGTCTGCGATTGTTTCATTACTGTAATTGGCGGCTGATAAGTATAGATTATTATTGGACATATAGAATTCATTTCCGCTGCCTAAGTAGCTTGTGACTGATAGTGGCTCTTTGTCGGCTCTTAAATTCAATACACCTATATTAATATAGTTTGCGTTTTGGGAACCGGGAAAATATTTTATCTCATTATAATCAACGATCTGCGGCTCCCTGCTCTCGGCAGTATCAAAATAACGAGGGCGCAGATCTGCATTTTTATTTCTTTCTAAAATCCAATATTCGGGATAATAACTTGTAATCAAATATACTCTTCCATCCATTAGCCTGGAAGCGAGCAAACTGCCTTCGATCTCCGCCTCTCTGATTTGTGCTGGTTTTTGTTTATTTTCGATATTAAAAACAATTGTTTTTGTGGAATGAAATGCAGGTGCAATCATTTTTTTTGAAGCCGGTTTTCCTATGTGATCAGGAGCATCTTTATAGCTGTGGCCCATAACAATTAATTGATTGCCCTCTATAAATAGCTGATAGGGAGAGAACTCTTGATTAAATGTTAATATAGATTCCATCTTCATTTTGTCAGCCGGCAAGGCCTTAATAATCTGGACTTTATTATCAGTAATTTTGTAAATATGCGTACCATCCGTTTTTATCAGATCAGCTTCATCTATACCGGCTACTTGAACATTTGTCGCGGAAAAGTCTGCTCCTGCAGAATCTGCTGAGCTCTTTTCACTGCTGCTCTCCTCACTCACTGCCATATCCCTTCCAGCAAGGAAAGTCCTTTCTTCATTTAGCATTTTTGAAAAGTAATTGTTCAAGTTATTTCTTGAGCCGATTGCCGGCAGGGTATTTATAACTTTGAAAGCAGTCTTTACTGATTGATTTAGGTTATGTCCGCCCTTTGTCTTGATTTCTTTAGTAAGAACCAATGTATAGTATGGAGAATTTAGATTATATCCTTCATTAGGCGGCTGAATTTCAATGGATTTATTATTATTTTCCAGTGAGATTTTTACCTGCTCTTTTTCTCCCTTCTCATTCAAAATATAAACCGACCTGCTGTTAACACTATTTGAATTAAGTTCTTTTGAAAACGCAACTTCCCACACTTTATTATTCAGAACTGTAACTTCTTCATTATTTTCTGGCAGACTACTGACAATTTTTAATCTGTTAAGAAACGAGACAGACGCCAATAAAATAATGATCAGTGTGATTCCGGCAAGAAAAAACCATTTTTTCTTCATGAAAGACACCCCTTTTTAAGTAAGTTGACGGGTTAATTCTTCCAATAGTTACAAATTAAAATTTATAAAATTTCTGAAATTAATGAATTTTCCTGGCGATAAAGGTAAAATTTAATTTATTACAGTGCAGGAAGAAGGTTTTCTCAAATGCTGGATGAGACAAACAAAAAGTATGGTTTTTTATTGCTGATTTTAGCTAACATGATTTGGGGAGGTAATTTTGTAATTGGGAGAATTGGTGTCGATTATTTTCCGCCGCTCCTCTTTTCCCTTTTGCGATGGATTATAGCATTCTTGCTTTTAACTCCTTTTATGGTCAAGCAGCTAAAAAAAGATTGGAACATTATTTGGCACCATAAACGGATACTTTTGCTATTGGCGGTGACAGGTGTAGCCGGCTACAATACAATCATTTATTTTGCGCTGCAAGACACCCCTTCTATTAATGCATCTGTGGTAAATAGTACTACACCCCTTTTTATCGCCATTCTAGCCATATTTATATTAAGAGAAAAGCTTTTAGCCCGACAGGCAGCAGGAATTCTCCTCTCAGTCTTTGGCATTTTATATATTATTTCAAAAGGATCGATAGAAATGTTTCTTTCATGGAAAATAAATGCCGGAGATCTATACGTCTTGGCAGCAGTCATTATGTGGGCATTGTATTCGGTAATTGGCAAAAAATATTCAGACGTTTTGCCGATGCTAACTTCTTTTTATGCATCCGCATTTATCGGCATTTTACTATTGGCGCCTTTAAGCTTTATTGAATATTTAGTGCTGGAAAGAAGCCCTGTCTTCACATTACCTTCCGCAGGAATCTTGCTGTATGTGGGTTTCCTGGCTTCAGTTATGGCTTTCCTATCCTGGAATTTTGGAGTTTCCTTAATTGGAGCAGCCAAAGCAGGGGTTTTCCTGAATCTTCTTCCTGTTTTCGCTATCATATTCGCATTGTGTTTTACGGAGGAAAAATTGTATTTGTATCAGATAATTGGAGGAGGAATTGTCACCTTGGGGGTAGTAATATCTTCTAAAAAATCTCTTCGATTCAAGAATCATGTTCAAGAAAATAAGTCTTCAGCATAAAAAACTCCCCTCAGTTCCTCGCTGCGGGGAGTTTCCATATATATTACCAATCCTGGGTTCGTTCTAATAAATGGTCAATTTCTACATGTCTGATCATATAGCCAAGGTCTTCTTCGGCAATTTCCGATGTAGATTCCAATAGCTGATCAATATCCATTTGCACCAATCTCATAACCAGACCTCCTGTTTTAATAAAAGAATCTAAAATCTCTTTCCTGCTATACTATTCGCTTTGTATTAGACAGGTATGGGGGCAGCTGAGAAATTTAATCAGTATTTATTACCCGGATTTCTTTGGATCTAAACATCCATACAAAGAACAAGTTGAATGGATGTTCACTTTTCGTCACGCCTCAGCGGGGAAATTAATAATATATAATGAGTTTTAAAAAATCTTAACAGGGAATAGAGTCATAAAATACATTGCAATTTGAAGGTGTCTATTATGAAAACTAACTTTAATGATTTTGCAAAGCTATTGGAATCAGCTCTTGATAAAGGGCAAACAGATGATGAAGTGACCATTCATGAATTGCTTGATGATATAAAAAATCAGCTTGAACCTCTAATCAACAAAAAGGAAATCGGCTAATGCGCCGATTTCCTTTTTTAGCTATAACCATTTGTGTGCTATTGGAAAAACGCATGCGGCAGAAAACATGCGTTTTTTTGCAGTTAGATCATTTGACCAGCTGTTCTGTGTATGGCTTTGATTGCATCTTCAAGCTGGTTTTTAGTAACATCATAGTGAGTGACAAAACGGACATAAGAAGGTCCGAAAGTGCCTGAAAGCACGCCCTCAGCTTTTAACTTTTCAACAAATTCCGATGAGTTCATTTTAAGGTTTTTTACATCAGCCACAATGATATTTGTATCCACTTGATTTACGATTTCAATCCCTCTGATTTGTCCAAGCTGCTGTGCAAGGTATTGAGCATTTTCGTGATCCTCGGCTAAACGCTCTCTCATATTTGTTAATGCAACAATTCCCGGAGCTGCTATGATCCCAGCCTGGCGGAGTCCACCGCCCAATCTTTTGCGCCATTTTCTTGCTGCAGCAATAAATTCTCTGCTGCCCGCAAGAATGGAACCAACAGGTGCTCCGAGCCCCTTTGAGAGGCATACTTGCACAGTGTCGCAATGATTGGCCAATTCAGCAGCCGGCAGGTTTAAGGCTGCGGCTGCATTAAACAGTCTTGCCCCATCAATATGTACGGGAATATTATTCGTTTTGGCAATGCTGTATATTTCTTTCATATTATCAATAGGTATTACGGCACCGCCAGCTCTATTATGAGTATTTTCGAGACAAATCAATCCTGTTTCCGGATAATGCTGATCTTCTCCCCTAATGGCATACTCCACTTCTGAGGGATTCATTGCACCTCTTGTCCCTTTCAGCGTCCTTGTCTGGACCCCGGCAAAGGCAGATGAAGCGCCGCTTTCATAATAAAAAATATGGCTTTCTGCTTCGAGAATAATTTCATTGCCCGGACGGCAATGTGTTAAGATGGCAATCTGATTTCCCTGCGTGCCGCTCGTTACAAACAGAGCTGCCTCCTTACCAAGCACCTCAGCAGCGGTCTCTTCCAATTTATTTATTGATGGATCCTCTCCATATACGTCATCCCCAACTTCTGCTTCATAAGCCGCTTTCCTCATTTCTTCAGTTGGTTTTGTAACCGTATCACTTCTTAAATCAATCATTTCCTCACCCTGTCCTTCTCTATTTTTAGTCCATGTTACTGTACTATTCAGTATTTTTCAATAAAGAGAGAATCCATTTAATTAATGTATGGAGATTCTTATTGGCGGTTTTTTGTTTGAATATAGAAGTAACATATAATAATTTGGGTGTTGCATTAAAGTTCAAAATTTGTTCAAAAGTTGTTTTGATGACCAAAACCCTGTAATAATGCTATTTGCACAAAATTATCAGCTGTCCAAATATCTTACATTTATTTCCTTCTAACTTTTGTCACAACTTTTCATATTTGCTTATGTTAATATCATTTACACAGTGATAACTAAGTTAAATTAGGGTTTTAAGGATGTTTATGTTTACCAGCTATATATTTTTTTGGCATCTTTGTGAAAACCCGCACATTATTTGTGAATTATTTAACAATAGTTTTTTGTCAAAAGGAGATGAAACATCAGATGAAGAAAATGCTGCTTTCTTTAACAGCTCTATTGCCCTTAATGGTTCTAAGCGGCTGCAATATGGTTGTGTTTGAACCTCAGGGCCCCGTTGCAAGAAGCATTACCGAATTAATTAACTGGTCCCTGATCTGGATGCTTCTTGTCGTTGCAGTCGTGTTTGGATTATTCGGCTACATTGTGTGGAAATACCGTGAACGACCTGAGAATAAAGATTATGAACCCCCTGAGGAGCATGGAAGTACACTTCTTGAAATTATCTGGACCGGGATTCCGATTTTAATTGTCATCGCCTTAACAATCCCGACAGTAAAAACACTTTATGCGCTGGAAGAAACACCTAAAGGCTATGAAGAAAAAGAACCTATTACAATACATGTAACATCTGCTGACTGGAAATGGATCTTCAGCTATCCTGAAGAAGGCATTGAAACAGTGAACTATGTCAATATTCCAGAAGATAGGCCGGTTCTCTTTAAAATGACATCTGCCAGCACCATGCAATCTTTCTGGGTGCCTGCACTAGGCGGACAGAAATATACGATGCCCAAAATGGAAACGGAACTGTATCTTGTCGCAGATAACCCTGGATCATATGAAGGACAGAACACCAACTTTAACGGCCGCGGATATGCGGATATGAAGTTTGAAGTCCTTGCTCAAACACAGGAAGATTTTGACCAATGGGTTGACGACGTTAAAGATACAGCACCTAAACTGACTGAGAAAGAATACGAAGGGCTGCTGAAGCCTACACATTTAGGAAGGCTGACATATTCCAATACTCATTTAGAATGGGTTAACCATGCTGATCCAAATTCGAAAGCTTATACAAATCCTGAGCTCTACAGAGGCCATGGATATCAAGGTAAAACCTTCGAAGAAGATGACAATTATAAAAATGAGAATCCAAACGTAATTGAAGGTCATGGCGAAGAAGATAGCCATGATAGTCAAGAAAACCATGGAGGTGACCATCATGGGCATTAAATGGGATGAGTTTTTTATTACTGGGGACCCCCTTATACTAGGTTCACAGATTGCTATTTTATTAACGATGATTGGTGCAGTAGCTGCCATCACTTATTTAAAAAAGTGGAAATACCTCTGGACAGAATGGCTGACTACAGTTGATCATAAAAAAATCGGTATCATGTATATCATCTCCGCAGTATTGATGTTCTTCCGCGGCGGGATGGACGGTTTGCTGATGAAAGCTCAGACAGCACGCCCTGAAATGGAATTTCTGAATTCCCAGCACTATAATGAAATCTTTACAACACACGGCGTTATTATGATTCTTTTCATGGCGATGCCATTCTTGATTGGATTAATGAACGTTGTTATTCCGCTTCAAATCGGTGCGCGTGACGTTGCCTTTCCGCAGCTGAATGCACTTAGCTTCTGGCTGTTCTTCAGCGGAGCTATGCTATTTAATATTTCATTTGTCATTGGGGGATCGCCTGATGCAGGATGGACATCTTACTTCCCTCTTGCAGGCAAGGAATTCAGCCCGGGAATCGGCAATAACTTTTATGCAGTCGCGCTGCAAATTGCTGGTATCGGGACACTAATGACAGGTATAAACTTCATCGTTACGATTTTGAAAATGAGAACAAAAGGCATGACACTGATGAAAATGCCAATGTTCACTTGGACTACCTTTGTAACATCCATTCTGATTGTGGCTGCTTTCCCTATTTTCACAGTTGCATTGGCATTGATGACATTCGACCGTCTGTATGGAACACACTTCTTTACAGTATCAGGCGGAGGAATGGATATGCTTTGGGCTAACCTGTTCTGGCTTTGGGGACATCCCGAGGTTTACATTGTTGCCCTTCCTGCATTCGGTATTTTCTCAGAAGTTATTGCAACTTTCTCAAGAAAATCATTGTTTGGATATAAGTCAATGGTATTTTCCATCCTTGGAATTGCGCTTTTAAGTATGGTTGTATGGGTCCACCATTTCTATACAATGGGATCAGGCCCTGCGGTTAACTCTTTCTTCTCCATCACGACAATGGCGATAGCCATACCGACTGGGGTTAAGATGTTTAACTGGCTGTTTACGATGCGTAAAGGCCGCATAAAAATTACTTCCGCCATGCTATGGGCACTTGCATTCGTGCCATGCTTCGTGATTGGCGGGGTTACCGGCGTAATGCTTGCAATGGGTGCAGCGGATTATCAGTATCACAATACATTATTCCTGGTTGCCCACTTCCACTATGTATTAATTCCAGGTGTAGTATTTGCGGTATTTGCAGGTCTTTACTACTGGTGGCCAAAAATGTTCGGTTTCATTCTTAATGAAAAAATCGGGAAATGGCATTTCTGGCTTTTTGTTATCGGCTTTAACGTAACATTCATGCCTATGTTCTTCCTTGGATTAAACGGAGCTGTAAGACGTGCATACACATACTCCGCCGAGTCTGGATTTGCACCACTCTTCATGCTTTCGGCAATTGGGTCCATCATTCTGGCAGCCGGATTTGCTGTATTCTGCTACAACATTTACTGGAGCATCCGCTATGCCGACAGAAACATCTCAAGCGACCCATGGGATGCAAGGACATTGGAATGGTCTACTGCTTCACCTGTTCAATTCTATAACTTTGCAAAACTGCCGGAAGTTAAATCCCTTGATCCTTTCTGGCACATGAAGAAAAAGAATGAAGGCTTAACGTTATTTGACAGTGAAATCGAAGAGATTCATATGCCAAGCAATTCCTGGCTTCCGATTTATATGGGTGTCATCTTTGGGATTGCAGGCTTCCTCCTTGTATTTGAATGGCACATCGCTGCAGCTGTAGCTGCCATCGGCATTTTTGCTGGATTGATCATTCGTTCATTCGATTACAATGAAGGCTTCCATGTTAAGAAAGATGAAATTCACAGAATTGAAAATGCCTGGAGAAAAACAGAAGGAGAGGTGCACGATCATGTCAGCTAAAGTGGATACTTCTTTGCCCCTTGAATATCAAACTGAACAGGACCGGATGAATATTCTTGGCTTCTGGGTTTTCCTTGGCGCTGAAATCGTTCTATTTGCCACTCTGTTCGGAGTATATGGCGTATTATATGAACGCTATGCAGGAGGACCAACACATAAAGATATCTTTGTTATCAAGGATGTCATGATTCAGACAGTCCTCCTTTTAACAAGCAGCTTTACAATGGGCATCGCCATTTTTGAAATGCGCCGCCATAACCTGAAAGGGCTAATCACCTGGCTGGTGATTACCCTTGCTCTTGGCGCAGGATTCCTATTCATGGAGATTAATGAATTTATCCATTATGCCCATGAAGGCGCAACGATGCAGACAAGTGCGTTCCTTTCCAGCTTATTTGTCTTGCTGGGCACACACGGAGCCCACGTTACTTTGGGTATTGGCTGGGCAACTATGGTCATTATTCAGCTTTTAAAAAGAGGCCTTACCCCTACTACAGCAAGAAAAACGTTTATTATCGGCCTTTACTGGCACTTCCTTGATGTAGTCTGGATCTTTATTTTCACATTCGTGTATTTGAAGGGACTGGTGGCTTAAATGGAACATCATCAATCAAAAAGCTTCCCTATAAGCCATGTCATTGGATTTGTTGTTTCTCTTGTGCTGACATTTGGAGCAGCAGGAATTGCCTTAAAAACGAACCTCTCTTTTAAAGTGATCATGTGGATCATCGGCTCACTGGCTGTCATACAGGCAGGCATGCAGCTGTTCATGTTCATGCACTTAAGAGAAGGCGAAGACGGCAAAACGAACTTAGTAAATATGATTTATGCCGTATTTATGGTTATTGTTATTGTAGTAGGTTCTATTTGGGTCTTAACCTCTGGGCACGCAGCTCATTAAATCAAGAAAAGCTCCATCGCCTTTTCTCCCCGCTGGAGCTAGGACAAAACAAAAAACCGGTCTCCCATTTGGAGGCCGGTTTTATTTGTATTGTCTGATACCCTTGCTTCCCTTTGTCATTTCTTCCATTACGTTGATAAAAAAACCAAAACCAAATATCAGCATGGATGATACCATGATACTTAAGCCAATTGATAATATATATTCACCTGTGAGACCGCTTACAAAAAAGCTTGAAATAAAGACAATTAATCCTAGTAAAATACCGGCCGCAGTCACATTTCTAAAAAAGTGCAGCACCTTTTGCTGTTTTAAAGTCATTTTTTCATCCCCTTTTATTTAATATTCTAACTATGTTCACAAATTTGTCAAACTTTTTGTCACAAATTCGTCAAAATTATTTATGCAAAAAAAAAGCCTTGCAAAGGTGCAAAGCAAAATTTACTACTGATACAGCTTTTTAATGTTCTCCAAATCTTTCTTTAAATTGCCTATTTCCTGCCTGGTCAGCATTAATGGCATTTGATCGTAAAGTGTAATAATCTGTCCTCCCTCATCCTCTTCATGAAGGGATAAATAGTTATACAAATTTTCACATTGATTTTTGTTGAGGACCGACTGGGTACTGAAATTTTTAACCTTTTGGATCTCAAAAGCACTGGTTTCTGCATCATATACACCTGTTATGATGTTGCCCTGCAATGTGTGTGACAAACTATCACTCCCCTTTTTGAGTAATATACCCATTTTTCAGGAGCAGTTTCCTATAATAAGAAAAAACCTCTTTGAAAATTTTCAAAGAGGCTGATTTTATTAGGATACACTTTTTTGAGATTGAATCATTTCATCTGTCTTTCTTATGATTAATCTTGGAGCCGAAGATATAATTAATACAGCTAAAATCGAGCAGAGAATAGCTGCTCCGAGCATGGTTGCACCGTTTGCCAGGAAGGAAAAAAGAACCGGTGACATCCCTTCTGGCGCATAGCTTCCAAAGAAAAGGACACCTGCTATGAAATGCCAGAAATACCGGGCAAGGCTTCCGGCAAACACAGCTAAAACTACCCAGCCCAATGCCTTTTTCTTGTTTCCGCTGCGCAGCTGATTTTGAATTGGGCGGAAAAACAAACCAGCTAAACCAATACAGGCAAATGCAATAAAGTATTCGATAAATGCCTGAAGCGGAGTCGCAATCCAGGCATCACCCATGGCAATCTGCAATATTCCCCATAATAGACCGGAAATGAAGCTCACCTTAAAGCCCCATCTGAATGCCAAAATGAATATTGGTATCATCGCAGCAGAAATCGAAATGGAAGGCGACAGCTTTAAAGATGGAAGGAAATCCAAAATAATAGCAAATGCTGCAAAAAATGAAGCTTCAATCATCGCCGTCAGGCTTAATTTTTTCATAAAAAAAATCCCCCTTTAATCGTATGACGATACCCCAAGGGAGAACAAGCAGGCAGAAAAACCCCTTCCGCCTTTTATTCCACATTCCTGCGCTAGCATTATCTAACAGGTTCAAAGGGTCAGAACAGCGAACTGTTCACTCTCAGCAAAATGCTCCCCTTGTGGCACGTTATTGTATTATCCGATTTTAGTATAAATGAAAAAATTGAAAGTGAAAAGGATTTATTTTTCCTCGCCAAATATAATCTGTTTATCCCACTTTCCGATTCGGTAATACATAAAGGCAATGACACTGCTTATGGCAAAGCTGATCCCCATGCCTGCAGCTATACCTTTATCACCCATAAGCTTTGAAAATATAAATGTTAAAGGATAGCGCAGGATCCAGAATGAAATAATATTCAGTACCAGCACTTGAAACATCGCACCAGATGCTCTTACCACACCATTCAATATAAAATTAATGCCCAGGAGCGGATAAAAAAATGCAATGATCTTTAAATAGTCAGTGCCATACTTAACTGATTCCTTATCCTGAATAAACAGGCGCACCCCGTGTTCGGCAAATAGGACCGTCCCAAAGGCGATGATGAACATGATTCCAAGATTGTAAACTACTCCGTACAAGGCAATTTGATGAACTCTTTCCCATTGATTTTTCCCTATATTTTGACCAGCCATACTGTTGACTGCAGTCCCCAATGCCATAGCCGGAAGCATAATGATGCTGTCAATGCGCTGTGCTGCACCAAATCCCGCAACCACGTCACCGCCAAAGGAGGTGACAACAGACATAATAGCCATAACACCAGCCGATATAACAGTCATTTGGAGTCCTGAAGGGATGCCAAGCTTAAAAATTAATGCTGCCTCCTCTTTATGCGGCCAAGAAGGGACAGAGAACGGTGCCAGCTTTTTGCGGAGTATGAATATCATTCCGATCATAAATGCGAACCCCTGTGAAAGGATTGTTGCATAAGCTGCCCCATCAATACCAAGCTGGTATACAGATATAAAAAGAGGATCCAGGATTGCATTTAATACGACTGCTATCAGGACAAAGTACAGAGGACTTATGCTGTCTCCGAGCGCTCTAAGTACAGTTCCTATAAAGTTGTATCCAAATAAAAACAGAATTCCAATGAAGTTAATCTGTAAATAGGATGCTGCACCTTCTGCCATTCCCGCAGGTGTACCCATAAAGGCCAAAATTCTTTCTGCAAGCAGGAATCCAGCTATTCCTAGAGCAACTGACATAATTGTCTGAATGACGGTAAAGGCATTCAAATATCGTTTCAGCCCCTCTTCATGATCTCCGCCTTTTTGCTGGGATAAGATCGTTAACGCCGCATTGTTTATTCCAATGATAAAAGAAAGAACTGTAAAGATTACAGTTCCTGACACCGCGACAGCTCCCAATGCGTCAGCCCCTAGCAGATTCCCAACCCATAGACTATCAATAAATTGATAAGAAACCTGCAGGAAATTAGTAAGCATGATTGGAGTTGAGAACACCAGGAGCTGTTTGAATATATTTCCTTTTGTAAAATCCTGCTGAGCCATCTTAACACCTTTTTTCCTTATATTTTTCACAGTTCCATTATTCCCTATTTCACATTCTGTTTCCAATTTTATGGTTTTGATTTTGATTAAGTTTTATGATTTTATTTTCTTCACCGCTGTCACATTTTTATCACAAATAGATGCACCTGAAATGCTGTTATAGCACAATCTCTCTAAAAAACTATTATTTTTCCATAATTTACAACGTTTAAAAAGCGTAAAACCCTGTAATTAACAATTCTTTTTCCTTATAATGTAGGTATGTTTAATGAGGAGGGAAATAGTTGAAATCACGTCTTAAGAAGCCTTCGACGATTGTTTCTATTGCATTGGTGATCACGGTGATTTTGGCGGCGGTTATTTGGACCGTACAAGCAGGAAAAAAGGATGTGACAGTCCCATTTTCTTCTGTGGAAAAAATTATTGCCTCCCAGGATGGAAAGACTGTTGCAGTACAGGAATATAAAAATGGGAAACTGCTGATCACAGCCCCTGATGGCGAGTACATCTCCCATGTGCCTCCCAACAGTGAGATGGTTGATAAATTAGTAGAAACCTATAATATACAATATACATTCGCAACCACAGGACCTTACACCCCTTGGATTCTGGGCGGTGTAGTCCTTTTGTTTATAGCCATTGGCATTTACCTGTTTAAGTCAGGAAAAGGCGGAATGGGTGCTACAAATACAATGAAGCAAAGTGTATCTAAGCCAAAGGCTCTTCCTTCCATTTCACTTGAAGATGTTGGCGGAATTCAGGAAGAAATGAAAGAGGAAATCATGCAGACACTTTCAATATTAAAAGAACCCGAGCGCTCACTGAAGATGGGGATTAAGCCGCCGAAGGGAATTCTATTATACGGGCCTCCTGGAACGGGAAAAACATTGCTGGCTCAGGCAATCGCTAAAGAACTTGGAGCAACGTTTTTCTCAACCAGCGGTTCCGGTTTTAATGAATTGTTCGTTGGTGTGGGAGCATCCCGAGTAAGAAATCTTTTCCAAAATGCCAGAAAGCATGCTCCTGCTGTCGTCTTCATTGACGAAGTAGATGCATTGGCGGGCAGAAGAAAGCAACATGGCGGAGAAGAAAGCGAAAAAACTTTAACTGAGCTGTTAGTCCAGCTGGACGGCGGACATTCCAATGATGGAATACTATTTATTGCAGCGACAAACAGGAAGGATATGCTCGATGAAGCATTCCTCCGTCCGGGACGTATTGACTTCTCCTTCAATGTCCCTCTTCCGGATACAAAGGGCCGAAGAGAGATTATCAATATTCACACGAAAAATAGATTACTTGCTGAGGATGTCATGACAACACTTGGCGATTTAGCTGAAAGCACTTCTGGATTCTCGGGAGCAGATCTTCATTCCCTTTTTGAAACGGCAAGCCGCAGAGCTGTCCGAAACGGCCAGGAAATTATCTCAAAGGATGATTTGGATTATGCGCTGGACCGGACCATACTGGGAACAACCACCCGGGCATTGCAGGATCCCGGTACGAAGCAGCGGGTTGCCATACACGAAGCTGGCCATGCTTTAGTGGCTGCTTTAACAAAACCAGGATCCGTCCGAAAAGCAACCATCATTCCCCGGGGTGAAGCACTTGGTTACGTAGCTCCTATTCAAAAAGAGCTACACTTATCGACAACAAGTGAATTGCTTGATCAGGTTGCCATGATTCTCGCTGGCGGTGTATCAGAACGAATGATTCTTGGCGAGCATAGCATTGGAGTAAGCGGTGATGTTAAACAAGCCAAGCATATCATTGAGCAAATGGTTGACACCGGGTTACTGGATAACGGCTTTGAGCTTACTTTTAACAAAGGTCAAAAAGAAGCAAAAATGCAGGATCTTTTCCAGAAAGCACTGGAAAGATGCGAATTGATCATCGCAAATCATCAGCGTCAATTTGAAACTCTCGTAGATGCCCTTCTTGAAA
This sequence comes from Cytobacillus sp. BC1816, assembly GCF_051353635.1. Lineage (NCBI taxonomy): Bacteria > Bacillati > Bacillota > Bacilli > Caryophanales > Bacillaceae > Cytobacillus > Cytobacillus sp. BC1816. The sequence goes on from NZ_CP195611.1 coordinate 2,516,396, forward strand.
AAGAAACTCTTGAAGGCAGTGAAGTCCAGAATATTGTTGGAGAATTGAAGACTGAAATGGTAATAGCATGATAAGTAACCGGCCCCTGGGGGCCGGTTTTTATAATGGAAACTGCGGGTCATAAGTAAATAATCAAATTTATTCCATAATAATGTTATGTAAACAAATGGTCCTTCAAATAAACAGAATTAATATAATTGTTCCCATATAAAGGATTCTTCCTCTCTTTTGTTTAATTACTAATATACCTACATGTTGAAGGAATGGTTCTTTTGTATGATTTTACAGCTGACTTGATTTTTCACTTTCTGATTATGATGATGATCCCTTTTATCCATAAAATCTCTTCCCATCAGGGGGATCGCTTGAAGACTTCGGCCCCGCTTTTTTCTGGTCTTTTTTTAGCCCTTTTCCTTACTATGACTTTCCCGGTGGAAATTGCAGGCGGTCAGTTTTTTGACTTGAAATTTATTCCTGTTTTTGTCGCCTATTTTTACATTAACCCTGTTGCGGGTTTCCTGACTATTTTTGTATTGATTTCTTTTAAGGGCTTTTTTTCACCAGGAGATATTTGGATTGCGCTCGTAAATTACACATTTATTTCTTTGCTCTTTTTCTATGCTTCAAAATTCTATAAAAAATGTACATTTAGACAAAAACTCAGTATAGCTGTGTTATTTTATCTTCCCATTACGATAACCAGGTATGTTATTCTCCTTCAAAAGGATATAAAAGAAGACGCTCCATACTTACTATTGTTTTCAGCAGTTTCCATTGTGACTCTTTCTATGATTATCTATTTGATTGAAATGAATCTGCTTCAGGAAAAGATGATGCAAAAACTGAGAGATGCTGAAAAAATCAATGCGATCAGTCAGCTCGCTGCGTCTGTTGCCCATGAAATTAGGAATCCAATGACTACTGTAAGAGGGTTTTTGCAAATGCTTAAAAATGAAAAAAACCTGACTGCAGATCAAAAGTCCTTTATTAAAGTTTCTTTGGAAGAGCTGGACAGAACCAATCATATTATTAGTGATTTCCTTTCACTTGCACGACCGGAAACTCCTGGTGCCAGTAAAGTTTCTCTTTCCGGAGTACTATTGGAAGCGGCAGATTTTATGAGGCCTTATGGACTGATGACAAAGGTTGAAATAAGGACAAGTATTTTTGAAGGGATTTTTATCATGGGTAATCCAAATGAAATGAAGCAATTATTTATAAACGTAATGAAAAATAGTATAGAAGCCATGCCTGATGGCGGTATTCTAGAGGTTAAAGCATTCAAAAGAAATACTGCAGCAGAAATACAAATTAAAGATGAAGGTGTTGGAATGTCAAAAGAAAAACTTCAAATGCTCGGTCAGCCCTATTACTCAACTAAAACAAAAGGAACCGGCTTAGGATTAATGATATCTTTTGACATCATCAGTCGTTTGAAAGGGAAATATTTAATAGAAAGCACACAGAATAAAGGAACCAATTTTACTATTTCGCTGCCGTTATATTACTCGCCTGAAGAGGTTCGGCTGCCTCCTTTCGAAAACAGGTCTGAAGGTCAGCGTATTAATGAGAGTTAATTCGAAAAATAAATGCTGGCAGCACGGGATAGCTTTAAACGGGATGGATCAAATACATTAACTTTAAAGTACCAATGAAAAAAGCCTCCAAAACTGAAGGCTTTTTTCATTTATCCCCTACCGGATGCACGGCCTCTTATAAAGTTTACAACAATGATGATCGCTGCTATTACCAGCAGTATATGAATGATGCCCCCTGCTACTTTAAATATTAATCCGAGTATCCATAATACAAGCAGAATACCTGCTAAAGTCCAAAGCATGCAATTCACCCCTTCCTGTTGATCTATTATTTACATACCCCTAACAATGGGGACTAATTCATGAGTAAATGAAAAATACAAAAAAAACATTGCCGCACTTTTTACAGTTCTGACAATGTTATGTTTTGCAATGGATGGATATTTTTATTCAGAAAGTATTTCATTTTCCAGCACTTTTGCGGCAGCCGCTATTTCTCCGTTCTCTTTTAATAAAGCGAATAGTCCTTTGATTACCACCATTTCAGGTCTGGATTTTCTTGTTTCTTCTGATATGCGATTGGCAATTTCTTTTAATGAGGATGCTTCACTTTTTTCCAAATCCTTAAGCTTGGTATAAAACGTTTTCCATGCCTGCTCCCTTTTCTCAAAAGAAATGAATGCACCTTCTTTGTCCATTTCAACAACAAAATCCTTCATCATCTCTTCATCTAGAATCGGATGGCTGTTTCCCCTGATAAAGTCAATTGCCATTGCTTCAAGTTGTCTGACGATATGCTTTCCAATTTTTGCAGGTGAAATTTTCGCCTTTCCAGAAACCATGAGCATCATATAGGTCCGATATATGGATTGAATCATAAACAGCATATCCCATTTATATGCTGAGAGTTCTTCGCCATAAAGACTGACTAGACTCTTTTCCAGCCAGGAAAATAACCGTCCTCTCATTCTGTGTTCCATAGCGGAAATTTTTTTACTATTTGTGGCAGCTTCTCCCCTCATATGCATCTTCATATATGCTTTATATTCCAATATTCCTTCAAACTGAACAGTGAATTGTTTCTCAAGCTTTTGAAGCGGCGGCAGATCTTCATCCAGACCGATGATAAATACCCTCTCAAATACAAGCTGCTGATAATGTTCATATATGGATATCATCAACTCTTCTTTTGAAGTAAAAAAAGAATACAGGGATCCTTTGGAAATCCCGACCCCATCTGCGATTTCCTGCATGGAGGTCTGATTGTACCCTTTCTCTGCAAATAGGCTTACTGCAGTTTCTAAAATTGCTTCCCGTTTATTCATATCCTAAACACCTCATACATAAGTTTTCGTCCCTCAGCACATCCATTCTTGACTCCATTAACAAAACACTTCAAAATGACTATTAAGTCGGGGTGAAAACCTTTATTTTTCAATACATTAAAAGTGATTTATTTTCATTTTGACCCGAAAGTCATTTTTTTAGGAGGAGAATTTATGCTTGAATGGATTCTAAAGCGATCCAAAATCATATTAATCTTATTTTTATTGTTTGTTATCGTAGGAGCCTTTACATTTTTACAGCTCCCTCAAAGGGAAATTCCTGAAACAGCCATTAATATCGGGACGGTGAATACGGTTTATCCCGGAGCGACTGTTGACAGTGTGGAGAGAAATATTACGAATCCCATTGAGACAAAATTGCAGTCCATTGATGGGATTGAAGAAATCAGTTCTTCATCAGCAGCCGGTTTCTCTGCTATTATCGTAACCGTATCTGACGGAGAAGACAAAAAAGAAGTGTTCAGCAATATCCGGCAGGCTGTTTCAGATGCAGCCGCCGGATTTCCTGAGGAAGCCTTTGAGCCTGAAATTAATGAATCGAATGTAAAAATGCCAATCGTTTCTTACCATCTTACAAGTGACAGTATAGATAACCTTCTTCCTTTACAGGATGAACTGGCGCGATGGAAGGAAGAAGTTGAATCGTTAAAAGGAGTTGAAGGTGTAACTATTAAAGGTTTAGCTGAAGAAGAAATCGCCATCCAGCTTGACCCAGAATCACTAAAAGAAAAGGGCATCATTCTGCCTGATGTGATCGAGGCAATAAATGAAGAATACTACCCTGCGCCAATAGGAAAACAAGAAATAAATTCAGAAATCGTTCAATTGACCGTCGATCATTTTACAACTGAGGATGAGCTTGAGAATGTATTTGCAGGCAAGACTCCCCAGGGTGAATCAGTCGTTCTCGGTGATATTGCCAATGTAGAAATTGTCCAGAAGGAAAAAGGAGATATTGTTACATTTAAAGGCAAACCTTCGATTTCATTTACAGCTTTTGTGGAAGCAGGACAGGATATTCCGTCAGTTGATGAAAGCGTAAGCGAAAAAATGGAGGAACTCAGTAAATCCCTGCCTGAGAATGTGGGTATTGAGAATTATTATTCTCAGGCTCATCTTGTCACTGAGATTTTTGACGGGCTTTTCCTATCCCTTGCCATCTCAGTCATTGCGGTTATATTAACAACAGCACTTGGCCTTACTGTTTCAGGCGCATTTGTTGTTGCACTGGCTATACCTATTTCAGTATTAATCGGGCTTATTCCCCTGCCGGTTTCCGGGGTTGATTTAAATCAGATCTCGGTGATTGGTGCCATAATCGCATTAGGGATTTTGGTTGATGACTCCATAGTTGTTAATGATAATATCCAGAGAAGGTATAAGCTCGGGGACAATGCATTAAAAGGAGCCATAAATGGGACAAAAGAAATCTGGGTTTCGATTGTTACGTCCTCCCTGGCGATTGTTTTTACCTTCCTGCCGCTTATCTTTCTGTCTGGAGGGAATGGAGCATTTATCCGTGCGCTGCCAACAGTGCTGATTACAACCATTTTGGCTTCAACTTTGGTTGCACTGATATTTGTACCAATGATGCGCTACATGATGTACAGCAGAACGAGCAGGAAAGTTCCGGATGCACCCGGTCTTTTGGGAAAACCGCTGAATAAATCAGCAGATCTATATGCTGACAAGCTTTTAAAGTCTATTTCCAAAAAACCTAAGCTTGTTTCTTTCTTAGGATTGATAGTTACTACAGCTATCCTAGGCCTTGCTTTGTTAACGCCCTTTGAGTTCTTCCCTGCTGCGGATCGTGAAGAAGTCACTATAGATGTGTCATTGCCGATCGGTACAACACTTGAAGAGACTGCTGAAGAACTTGAGAACATTGAAAAGATGCTTTTAAGCGACAAGGGTGTGAAGGAAACAAGTGTCTTTGCCGGGACTGGTTTGCCTAACTTGTTCAATAGCTCCCTTAATGTGACTGGTTCCAATACAGGTCAGATTGTTGCCCGGGTGGACCGTGAGAGCCAGACGGCACAGGGGTTAATCGATGACTGGTCGCCCATTTTGAGAGAGAAATATCCCGATTCAGAAATATTCATGGAAACGATACAGCAGGGGCCTCCTGCTGGTGCACCTGTGACGGTAACAGTCAAAGGGCCTGAGTTAGAAAAACTGCTGGAACTCCGCGATAATCTCTCCAGAGAAATGAATGAAGCAGGAGCCGACTTTGTAGTCGATAACATTGGCAGTATGGAACCAACTTTAAAATACGTACCGAAGAGAGAGCTTCTTGAGGAATATGGGATAACGGTAAACGAGATCAGTGAGCAGATTCGGCTGGTTACAGAAGGGATCCCGCTTAAAGCTTTTGATAATGGTGTTGTCAAAAGAGATATGAGTATCCTTCTTGGAGAAAAAGGTGCAGAACTTGACCTATCCAAGCTGGAAATACCAGCGGAAAGTACTCAGGGTGGACCTCCAGCAATGATTTCCGCAGATACGCTTGTTGAGGAAGAAAGAACGGAAGAAATTCAGCGGATCCCTCACCAAAATGGAGAAAGGGCCATTACAATCAGGGCTTTCCCGAAGGATGAGAAAACCTTTAAGGAAACCGTGCAAAATCTAGTAGAAGACGAACGTGAAAAATTGAATGATCAAAATTACAGTATTTCAATAGGCGGGGAAAACCAGGCACAAAATGATTTCTTTGCCGAAATAACGGTATTGTTTATTATTGTGATCTTCCTTGTCTATTTGCTGATCGCATTTCAATTTAATTCCCTTGGCCTGCCATTCCTTGTGTTAGTTGCCGTTTACCTGGCGATTGCCGGTGCGATTCTAGGCTTGTTCGTTACACAAACGCCAATCAGTTTCCTTGCTGTTATGGGCATGGTTTCATTGACCGGCATAGTAGTCCGCAACTCTGTTGTTTTAATCGAATTTATGGAACAGGGATTAAAAACAGGAATGACCATTCAAGAAGCAGTAGTAGAAGCTGGTCGTGTCAGATTCAGGCCCATTATCCTGACTGCATTAACATCAATCGTTGCTTTAATACCTGTTGCAGTAAGCGGCGACGCACTCTTCACGCCGCTTGCCATCACCATTATCTCAGGCATTTTATTCTCGGTCATCCTGACCCTGATCATTGTTCCGATGATGTATCTCGCGTTTAAAAAGGTGCCGCACACCCATGCCATACAAGATCAATAAAATCATACAAAACCTTCCTGTATTCAGGGAGGTTTTGCTGCATCCTTTTTGCATCACTGCATATACTATATTCACGGTCGCCCACCTCTTCTAACATCGCTTCGTTGCGGGACTAACCAGACCGGAATGTGGGCGGCCACCTTTTAGGATTCAAACCGTATTCACCATCACCGTTTTATTACACACCATGAATAAAGCTGCAAACCACACCAGGCTTGCAGCTTTTATTTTATTTATGGTCCTTCGTCAATAAGTTCATAGCCTGGAATCAGTTCTGACAGCGGCACTATCTCTGCTTTCTCTTTATAAACAGGTATATACTCTTTAAGCACATTAACCATCTTTGTTCCTGTGATGCCGACATGGCCGATTGCGATAATTCGTTCATTTTTCACCAGTTTTTCAGCAAGTCTGTCAGCCTGTTTTGTAATATGGGCAGTGGTGTATATGTCATCGAAGAAAATATTGTTTTCTACATAGGGTACACCTATTTCTTTTGCCAATTTGCCAACGACGCTTTTGCCGGTTGTTTTGCTGTCGAGATAAAATAATCCTTGTTCTTTGCATACTTTAAGGACTATTCTCATGACCCGCTCATTTTCAGTGGCTCTTGAACCCATATGATGATTCATCCCGACGGCATGCGGCACTTCTTTAATGGCACTCTTCACCCTGCTGCGGATTTCTTCATCGGTTAAATCAGTTGTGATTGCCCCTGGACCTAGCCAGCTCCTCTTTCCTCTTTTCGGCTCCATCGGCATATGAACGATCACTTCATGTCCATTTTCACTTGCCAGTTCTGCATCTTCTTTTGTCGTTGGCATAAAAGGCATGATGGCAACCGTTAAGGTCACCGGGAGCTCCATCATTTCTGCTGTTCCCTTCATGTTGTTTCCCAGATCGTCAATGACAATCGCCAATTCAGGTTTTAGCGGGGCAGCACTTATGGAAGTCCCCATACTTGCGAATGAAAAAATCAATAAAAATATACTGATGAATATTTTCATTTTCCATCCTCCTTTGGGCTAGCATTCCCTGAATCTTTAAAACAGTTCCAATGCAAAAACTGCCAGGAATTGATCCTGGCAGCACTTTATTTTTTATGCATTTTAAACTCAAGGAAAAGCTCATTATAATAAGCAAGCATCCTTTTTCCCAGGTTCTCATAAACCTCCAGCCGAGCTGTCATTTCTTCATCGGGATAGAATCGTTCATCTGAGATTGTTTCTTCGTCCATATATTTCATCGCTTCTTTATTCGGCGTTGAATATCCAACGTATTCTGTATTTTGTGCCGCATTTTCCGGGTCAAGGATGAAATTCATGAACTGGTGGGCCGCTTCCGGGTTTTTGGCAGTCTTAGGGATGACCATATTATCAAACCAAAGATTGGAGCCTTCTTCCGGAAGTACATATTCCAGATTATCCTTCTCCCACATGAGCTCCTGTGCCGTGCCGGACCAGACCACCCCAATGCCGGCTTCATCATTTTCCATCAGCATTCTGATTTCATCACCGACAATGGCTTTAATGTTAGGAGTAAGACTATCGAGCTTTTCTTTTGCTTCGATCAAATGGTCTTTATTTTTGTCATTCAGAGAATAATGCAGACTGTTGAGCCCCATGCCCATTACTTCCCGTGCCCCATCAATCAGCAGGATCTGGTTCTTTAATTCAGGGTCCCATAAATCATGCCAGCTTTTGATTTTTTTATCTCCTAAAATATCGGTGTTATAAAGAATCCCGACTGTTCCCCAGAAATATGGAATCGAATATTCATTCCCGGGATCAAAAGGCAGGTTCATAAAACGCTGATCAATATATTTCAGATTCGGAATTTTCGAATGGTCAACCGGCAAAAGCAGGTCTTCCTCTTTCATTTTTTCAATTGCATATTCAGATGGAACGGCAATATCATAGGCTGTGCCGCCCTGTTCAATTTTGGTCATCATGGCTTCATTGGAATCGAACGTCTCATAGATGACTTTTATGCCTGTTTCCTGTTCGAACTTGTCCACCAAGTCTGCATCAATATAGTCGCCCCAGTTAAAAATGGTCAAAGTATTGCCGCTTGTATAGCCCTGAGAGGAATTCAGCCCTGAAACGATGTACAACAAGGCAAATGAAACAATTAGTACGGCGGCGAGCGCCTGAACAAGCTTCTTCATTGCCTCACCCCCATTCCATTCGGCTTATCATTTCGTTTTGTAATAAAGTAATAGCCTATTACCAGAATGATTGTAAATAGGAAAAGCAAAGCAGATAAAGCATTAATATTTAAAGAAACTCCCCGTCTTGCCAGTGAGTAAATCTCGACAGACAATGTGGTAAAGCCGTTGCCTGTAACAAAGAAAGTTACCGCAAAATCATCCAGGGAATACGTCAGGGCCATAAAAAAGCCAGCGAAAATTCCTGGAGTAATATAAGGGAGAATGACTTTAGTCAGCACATCAAACCTGCTTGCCCCAAGATCCATGGCTGCATAAATCATGGACGTGCTCATTTCTTCTATTTTAGGCAAAACCATCAGCACAACAATCGGAACACTAAAGGCAATGTGTGCAAGCAAAACAGATACAAATCCAAGCTTAAGTCCGATCATTGTAAACAGAATCAAAAACGAGGCGCCTATAATGACATCCGGACTGACAATCAGCACATTATTCAGTGACAAGAGCGTGTTTTTCACTCTTCGTTTTCTCGCATAGGCAATGGCAAGTGCTCCAGCCACTCCAATTATAGTCGAAATCGCGGCAGACAATAGGGCAATAATAATAGTGTTAAGGACAATGATGAGCAAGCGGGTATCAGCAAACAGCTCCCGATACCAATCCAGGGTGAAACCTTCGAATTGATACATGGTTCCTCCGCTGTTGAATGAATAAAATATCAAGTAAAAGATCGGGGCGTACAGGATGATAAAGATAAGAGCCAAATAAATCGCCGGCCATCTCCTGTTCTTTTTCATTATAGAATCCCCCGCTTTCTTCTGCCTGTCAGCACCATAATGAACACCATTGCGATAATCAGGAATACGGCAATGGTCGAGCCCATTCCCCAGTCCTGTGTCACTAGAAAATGCTGTTCAATGGCTGTTCCCAGAGTAATGACACGGTTTCCTGCAATCAGCCTTGTCAGCATGAATAGAGAAAGTGCAGGGATAAAGACAATCTGGCATCCTGCTTTCACCCCGTCAAGTGTCAAAGGAAAAATAACGCGTTTAAATGTTACCCAGGAAGACCCGCCTAAATCATTGCTGGCATCAAGAAGGGTTGGATTGAGTTCATCTAAAGAATTAAATATTGGCAAAATCATGAAAGGAAGAAAAATGTATACCGACACAAAGATAAAGCTGAAATCAGTGAACAGAATTTGCCTTCCCCCTATTCCCATGACATCCAAAAAGCTATTCGCTGCCCCATATGTTCCAAAGATGCCCAGAAAAGCATAGGCTTTCAAAAGCAAATTAATCCACGATGGCAGGATAATTAATAAGAGCCAAAGCTGCTTATGTTTCGTCTTAGTAAGCAAAAAGGCTGTCGGATAAGCGATCAGCAATGAAAATAACGTAATTAAAAAGGCATACCAAAAGGAGCTCAGGGTCATTTTTAAATAAACGGGTGTAAAGAACTTTCTATAATTCTCCAAAGTGAAGTGCCCTTCAATATCGAAAAACGAATAATACAGAACAAGAAGCAATGGCGCTACAACAAAGAGGGCAATCCAAAGGACATAAGGAATTAAATAAAAGTTGCGGGAGTTAGTTCTCATGGCTTTCCTCTTCATAAGCTTCAAGACGCTTATCAAATTCCTCTTCTGTTTCCCCATGCCTCATGACGTGTATTGCTTCGGGATCGAAATAAAGGCCAATTTGATCCCCGACTGTCGCCTTTTTGGTTGAATGGACCAGCCATTCATTGCCATCGCTGTCATAGCAGCTGATTTCATAATGGACGCCCCTAAAAAGCTGGGAGTCAACATGTACCTTCAGTTTCCCGTCTTCCGGTGCAGTAATAGCCAGGTCTTCAGGCCGGATGACGATCTCTACATCTTCATTTGGCTCAAAGCCCCCATCAACACACTCAAATAATTTTCCGGCAAACTTTACCTGATAATCTTGGATCATCGTTCCAGCAACAATATTTGATTCCCCAATAAAATCTGCCACAAAACGATTGATCGGCTCATCATAAATATCAGTAGGAGTTCCACTTTGTTCGATGCTTCCACTGTTAAGCACGAAAATTTCATCTGACATGGCTAATGCTTCTTCCTGGTCATGTGTGACGAAAATAAATGTAATGCCCAGATTCCTCTGCAGTTCCCTCAGCTCATATTGCATTTCGGTCCGCAGCTTTAAATCAAGTGCGGATAAAGGCTCATCCAGGAGAATAACCTCTGGTTCATTGACAATGGCACGCGCGATGGCCACACGCTGGCGCTGTCCACCTGACATTTCTTTAATTTCCCGATTTTCGTAGCCTTCAAGGTTCACAAATCTTAGCGCTTCTTTTACTTTCCTATCAATATCTGCATTCTTTAATTTTTTGATTTTTAAACCGAATGCAATATTCTCATACACATTCAGATGCGGAAATAGAGCGTAATCCTGAAAAACAGTGTTTACCTGCCTTTTGTTTGCTGGAACATTATTTATTATTCGCCCATTAAAATAAATGTCCCCTTCGGAAGGTTCAGTAAAGCCGGCAATCAATCGCAATATGGTTGTTTTCCCGCAGCCCGATGGCCCTAAAAGGGTATAGAACTTCCCGCGTTCAATTTCAAAGCTGACATCTTTTAAAACCGGCGGATCATTATCATATCTTTTTGTAACGGAATTAAATCGAATAATGGTGTTATCTGTCATCTAACTCTCCCTATCTATAGAAATTACAGCACTTATGTATTGTTAAGTTCAAACGTATAATATCATAAATTTCTCGGAATCTGTCATATATTGGTGAACATCCTTAACAAAAATATCCCGCAGCCATTGGTGCGGGATATTCAGATACTACACTCCCCGCTTATTGCCCCATACATATGTATGCAGCTGCGGAAGTACTTTAACATCTGTCAAATCACTGTCATGTATCGTTTTTTCAATGAGCCAATCATATTTGTCAAGCAGTCTCTGCAATAAGTTTCGGTCGTCAGCTGTAACAGTGTCATCATTTCCCACCTGCAGATAAAACGGAACACCGGGATAGCGCTTATGAACGTTTTTTGCATATTCATAATCCTTATCATCAAAAACAACAACCTTCAGTGAGAACTGCTGGTCAGCCTTACTTTGGGTCTGAAGATTATTCACAATATAATTGAGCACATCGAAGTCTGTATTCATGCCTGAGCTCGGCGGTTTTGGGGATAGGGTCAGTTCATCAATTTCATAAAACCAATCCTGCCAGCAGCTCCCCTGTGTTTCCAGACAGATCTTAATTTTTTCTGCTTTGAGCAATGAAATAAGATCACTCAAATTTTTTAGAAGGGCTGGATTACCGCCGGATATCGTTACAAAGGAGAATCCATCCCCGCCAAGCTCTTTAAGCTCGTTCCAAATATCCTCCGGTTCCATTTGGCGGATGCTGTCTTTTGCGCTTCCATCCCAGGTAAAGGATGAATCACACCAGCTGCAGGAATAATCACATCCTGCTGTACGGACGAACATCGTTTTCTGGCCGATCACCATCCCTTCACCCTGAATGGTTGGCCCAAATATTTCAAGAACAGGAATCTTACTCAACCTCCATCCACTCCCTTCTTGCTTCAGCATAGCTTGTAGGAGTTTCAAAAAGGCGCACAAATTCTACTCTTGCCCCAATATATTGCTCTTTTCTGTTTTGAAGGCTGTCTGCCATTTTTTCATAAATCCAGACAACCATATTCTCTGCTGTCGTATTCATTGGCGGCAGTGTCTCATTCAGATACTTGTGGTCCAGAAATATTTCAATTTCGTTTTTCCAAATTTCTTTAATGTCGCCAAAATCTATCATTAACCCTCTGTCATCCACAAATCCGCTTAGGCCAAAAACCACCTTGTAGGTGTGCCCATGCAGGTTTTTGCATTTGCCTTCATAGCAATGCAGATGGTGGGCTGAATCAAAAGTGAATTCCTTGCTGACCAATACACGCTTTTGGTGGTATTTCAGCTGATCGGGTTTAATATCCTCATTAATTTTCTGCAGTTTATCAACAATCCTGAAACCGTACATGGCTTAAAGCTCCTCCTTTTCCTTGAGGTATTCTTCAAGGCCATTTTTCCTTAAATGGCATGCAGGACACTCACCGCAGCCATCAGCCGGAATTCCGTTATAGCATGTCAGTGTCTTCTCACGCACATAATCGAGGGCATTTAATTCATCTGCCAGCTTCCATGTCTCTGCTTTGTTAAGCCACATTAAAGGTGTATGGATCACAAACTGGTGATCCATTGATAGATTAAGTGTAACATTTAATGATTTAATAAAAATATCTCTGCAGTCAGGGTAGCCGCTGAAATCTGTCTCACACACCCCGGTTATAATATGCTTTGCGTTGATCTGACTGGCCAGCACACCGGCAAATGACAGGAATAAAAGGTTTCTCCCAGGCACAAATGTGGATGGGAGCTCGCCTTCCTCCCCATCCTTAACTTCAATCTCATCACGGGTAAGTGCATTTGGTGCCAGCTGATTCAATAGGGACATATCCAGAATGTGGTGCCTGATTCCCAGCTCTTTTGCTATTTGCTGTGCACATTCGATCTCCAGCTTATGACGCTGATTATAATTAAAAGTGACTGCTTCCACTTCTGCAAAACGTTCCTTTGCCCAGAATAAGCAAGTTGTACTATCCTGACCACCGCTGAACACAACGAGTGCTTTGTCATTTTTCATATAAAAATTCTCCTTTAAATAGAAAAACAGGACCACTAAGAAAGCAGACCTGTTTTCCTTAGTTTTTTAAAGAGGGTAGCTAGAACCTCTACCGTGTACACGGATTTGTTATTGAACTATCAGTTTATATTATCATCTTTAATGATTTTTTAGAAGGCTTTAATTTATACAGCAAAAAAGTTTTATTATTCAAAATCGCGGGAAAGTAATAATGCAGCGCCAATTTCTGAAGGAGGGACTGAAGCCATGATCCGGTTTACATCGACTTCACGCTATTCCTTTGGCATTGCAAAAAAAGGGACATTTGCAAGAAGGTCTGCAGGAATGAATATCCAGGATAGGACCACTATGATACGTCTGGGACTGCTGCAATAATCGGAACCGGCAAAAAAGGTGCAGCTGTTGCCTGGCACCTTTTTTGCATTTTAATTTTCGAAATCGGCTTCCAGGAGGTCCCACGCTGTAATGATGCCTTTTGGTTTTTCAGTCGGCTTTCCATTCTCGGTAACAATAATCCCTTCCAGCTTTTCACTTTTATTTCGGGAGTACTCAAACATATCCTCTAATTCAAATATTGATGTATCTTTGCCGGCAAACGAGATTTGATGCTTCGATTTCTTGTTGAAAAGCTCTTTAATTTTCACCTTTTTCAACTGGATTGTTTCTTCTGTAAAGTGCTCTGCCATCCATTTCACGATATCTGCCGAAGTTAATAGCCATGAATATTCCTCTTTTCTCGAGTAAATCGGGAATTGGGAGTGCGAAAATTTGTTGATTATGGCAAGTACATCTGCTAGCTTGCCATCTTCATAAAAATAAAATACGGGAGTTGCAGCTATGGAGAGTGCTGTTTTTGGCTTTTCAAAATGGCCTGCAATTCTTTCAATCTTTTCTACCGTCTCCCGATGGGGCTCCGCAATATAATAATCAAGGTCTATTTTTTCATGGACAATGGCATTTCGCAGTTTGGCAAACTGGTGCAAATCATCTTCATATAATCGAATCAGCGAATGGTTTTTCTGTATTTCTATAAGTTTATAAAATCTATCTGTTCTGGCGTTTTTAGCAGATTGTTTTAAGGCTTTGTGAATACGGTTAAAGGCAGCCTCAAATCTTTCTGATAAGTTCATTTCTATGTCTGCTTCCAATATGATCTCTCCCTAAATTGGTAATATCCCTCCTCTATTCCCAAAATGATGGACAAACTAAACTTTGAAGATAATGGTATGAATACTGGCAGAATAATTTGCACAAAAAGAATTTTCAGTCTATTATAGAATATTATATTCTTCAGCTGAGGACTTTGCATAAATATATAACTTTACTAATAATTTTTTTCGTTCTACCGTTAAACGATATGACTATACCTTTTCAAAGGAAAGAATAATGAATGCATTTCTTTATAACGAAAATGAATATTTATTATATCTAAATAATATTTCATTCCTCCGCACAACAAATTTCTGCGAAAGCTGGTGAAATGATGAGATACACTTTACACCCTTTGGGGGAAGATGCTGTTCTTGTTGAGCTTGGGAAAGAAATCAGCAAGGAAACACATCGGAAAGTTCAATCGCTGACTGCCTTTCTCGAAAAGCACCCACCCGAATGGATGATTGAATACATACCTGCTTACACAACTGTAACCATTTTTTATAATCCATTTGAAGCCTATCAGCTTTCAAATGGCCAGCTCCCGTTTGATTTCGTGTGTTCACTGATAACACCGCTTATTGAAGAACTGACGGAAAATGATATGCAGGAACCTCAAATCGTTGAAATACCGGTATGCTATGGAGGAGAATTTGGGCCGGATCTTGATTTTGTGGCAGAGCATAATGGGATTACACCTGAAGAAGTTATTGAAGTTCACTCTTCAGGCAGTTACTTGGTCTATATGATTGGATTTGCACCGGGATTCCCTTTTATTGGCGGAATGTCAGAGCAAATTGCCGCACCAAGACGGGATACGCCACGTCTAAAGATACCGGAAAGAACGGTAGGGATTGCCGGTATGCAGACAGGGATTTACCCCATTGAGACGCCAGGCGGCTGGCAGCTGATTGGGCGTACTCCTGTTAAATTGTTTCGGCCGATGGATGAATCCCCTACTCTCCTGAAAGCAGGCGACCATATCAAATTCAAGCCAATCAGTCTGGAAGAATACCATCATTGGGAGGAGACGGAACAATGATTAACGTTTTAAAGCCCGGACTTCTTTCAAGCATTCAGGACCTGGGGAGAACCGGGTACCAAAAGTATGGCGTGATTTCCAGCGGGGCAATGGACCCTTTTTCACACCGGATGGCCAATCTCCTGGCTGGAAACAAAGAAAATGATCCTGTTTTAGAAATAACGATGATGGGTCCAATGCTAACATTTAAAGAGGATACACTCATTTCAATTTGCGGAGGGGACCTATCCCCTTCCATCAATGGCCAGCCTGTTCGGACATGGAGATCCGTTTTAGTGAAAAAAGGCAGTGAACTTAAATTCGGCCAGTGCCGTAAAGGGTGCCGAGCCTATCTGGCTGTTGCGGGCGGATTTTCGGTACCTGAAGTCATGAACAGCAAATCCACATACCTCCGCGCAGGCCTTGGCGGTTATAAAGGCAGAGCATTAAAGTCAGGAGACCTGCTGGAAACCGGCAAACCTTCTCTCCAGTCATTGAAAATAACGGAGTATTTGACAAAACAGATTCTTGATAGAACCTTTGTTGAAAACGACTGGGGTATTGCATCAGAACTCATACCGGACACAGCGGCAAATCCAGAAATCAGAATAACCAGGGGCCGCCAATTTGATTTATTTTCTGAAGCAAGCAAGGTTCAGCTTTTTAAACATGCCTTTGAAGTGACCTCACAATCGGACAGAATGGGTTACAGACTGAAAGGCCCTGCCCTTGCGCTATCAGAACATGCTGAGCAAATATCTGAAGCTGTAAATTTTGGCTCCATACAAGTTCCTCCGGATGGAAATCCGATTGTATTGCTGGCTGACAGGCAAACAACGGGGGGTTACCCCAAAATTGGACAGGCTGCTGCTGTCGATCTTCCCCTTCTGGCGCAGGCCAAACCTGGAGACTCCTTAAGTTTTGCAGAAATTTCAAATGAACAGGCGCAGCAGTTATTAATTAAGAGAGAAATGAAATTAAAGGAATTAAAGCAAGGTATATTTTTAAAAACAAGAGGAGGCAATTAAGATGCACATTGTAGACATTAATTGTGATATGGGAGAAAGCTTTGGCTTATACAAGATGGGGCGAGATGAGGAAATTCTTGATCATATAACTTCTGCCAATATTGCATGCGGATTTCATGCCGGCGACCCAGCGACCATGCGAAAAACAGTTAAGATGGCACTTGAGAAGAATGTTGGTCTGGGAGTCCATCCGGGACTCCAGGATCTCCATGGATTCGGCCGGAGGGATATCAACATAACCCCTCAGGAAGCTTATGACTTAGTGGTCTATCAAATTGGCGCTTTGTATGCATTTGTTAAATCAGAAGGCGGAAAGCTTCAGCATGTAAAACCGCACGGTGCATTATTCAACATGGCCTCAAAAAGCGCACCATTATCAGAAGCAATCGCAGAAGCGGTTTATAAAGTCGATCCTGAACTGATTCTTTTCGGGCTCTCTGGAAGCGAATTAGTAAAAGCCGGCAGGAAAATCGGACTCCGCTCTGCAAATGAAGTGTTCTCAGACCGCACGTACCAGGAGGATGGATCTCTTACTTCAAGAAGGGAAAACAATGCACTTATTACAGATCATAGCGACGCTGTAAATCAGGTAATCCGCATGGTCAAGGATGGAAAAGTTCATTCTGTCCAGGGTACAGATGTTTCCATTGAGGCAAATACGATATGCATCCATGGTGACGGGGAAAGTGCACTTGAATTTGCCCAATATATTCCGAAAGCTCTGAATGAAGCAGGCATCCAAGTAGCAAAAATCAGCGATTTTTTGAAATAATATCGGTATTCGTTGAAATAATGAAAAATTGGTGTTCCTTTATGGATGACCGCATAAAACAAGAATAATTGATACTGCATAGGTTTCAATGGTTCTCATCTGCTTGTAATAGTGCAAATGAGGTTTTATAAGATAGTGTGTAGGTTTTTCGGGCGGCTGTCGGGTATAGTTCTGTTGAAGTCGAATAATTAAGCGCGAATGGCACTGATAGGGGGGAATAGTGCCGTTGAAGTCGAATGATAAAGCTTGAATGGCACTCATCAGCTGGAATAGTGCCGTTGAAGCCCTATAATTAAGCGCGATTGGCACTGAATCATTACTAAAAGTGCTGCTGCAAGGTAAAAGAAGCACGAAAGATAACCACAAAAAGAATTATTGGGGGAAAAAGAATGAAAAAGCAATCTAATGCCAGTCTATTGCTTGGTGCCGCTTTCCTTATGGCCACTTCTGCCATTGGCCCAGGCTTTCTGACACAAACAACAGTTTTTACAGAAACCCTGCTTGCGAGTTTTGGGTTTGTCATTTTAATTTCTATTATTATCGATATTGGGGCACAGATGAATATCTGGCGAATCATTGCCGTTTCTGAAAAACGCGCACAGGATATTGCCAACGATGTCCTTCCGGGACTGGGATATTTCCTTGCTGCCCTGATTGTCATGGGCGGACTTGCTTTTAATATTGGGAATATTGCTGGTGCCGGTTTAGGAACAAATGTTATTTTCGGGATATCCCCTGAAATGGGCGCTCTTTTAAGCGGAATTTTGGCAATCGGCATCTTTCTTGTAAAAGAAGCGGGCAGATTAATGGACCGTTTCACACAGATTTTAGGATTTGTCATGATTGGATTAACTCTTTATGTAATGTTTACTGCACAGCCTCCTGTCGGTGAGGCAGTTGTCAAAACGTTTGCGCCGGATAAAATTGATATCCTGGCCATTATTACACTTGTCGGCGGAACGGTTGGGGGTTATATTACCTTCGCTGGCGGCCATCGTTTAATTGATGCTGGAATCAAAGGAAAAGAAGCTCTGCCGGAAGTCACAAAGAGCTCAGTCAGTGCAATCGGGATCGCTTCCATTATGCGCATTTTCCTGTTTCTTGCTGCACTGGGTGTGGTTTCACAGGGCCTTGCACTCGATCCATCCAACCCCCCTGCTTCTGTCTTCCAGCTGGCAGCGGGCAATATTGGTTATAAGATATTTGGAGTAGTTATGTGGGCAGCTGCCATTACTTCTGTTGTCGGTGCAGCTTATACATCGGTCTCATTCATTCGGACATTGAGCCCTGCTGTCGAGAAATATCATAAATGGGTCATTGTCGGCTTTATCGCCATTTCTACATTTGTTTTTGTTTTGATTGGAAAACCGGTAAAAATATTAGTTTTAGTTGGTTCATTAAACGGTCTTATCCTGCCAATTGCATTAGGTGTAATGCTGATTGCTGCCTATAAAACCAAAATTGTCGGCGATTATAAACATCCTCTTTGGATGACGATTTTCGGACTTATTATCGTGATTGCTATGTCTTACATGGGGATTTATTCATTAATCAATGGTATCCCCGAGCTATTTAAATAAGCATGAAAGGAGATTTTCATATGAACTCCCCTTCTCAATTGAATCCCGATGAAGCGCGCAAATTGATACGTGTCCAGGATTGGAATAATCCAACTGCAGGAATGGCTAATGGCTTTATTCAAGCTAATCTGGCTATATTGCCAAAAGAACTGGCCTTTGAATTTCTGCTTTTCTGCCAGCGTAATCCTAAATCCTGTCCAATCATTGATGTGACTGAACCAGGTTCACCCGTGCCAATGCTGTCAGCTCCCAATGCTGATATTAGAACCGACCTGCCAAAATACAGGGTATATAAAAACGGAGAGCTCGCTGAGGAACTTTCAGACATAACATCTTATTGGAATGATGATATGGTAGCATTTCTGATCGGATGCAGCTTTACGTTCGAAGACGCCTTGCTCAAAAATAATATCCCTATACGCCATATTGAGGAAAATCGGAATGTCCCGATGTATATAACCAATGTTGGATGTGTGGGTGCAGGCCGGTTTGAAGGACCAATGGTAGTGAGTATGCGTCCGATGACAGAGAAGGAAGCCATTAGAGCTGTACAGGTGACAAGCCGCTTCCCATCTGTCCATGGGGCCCCTGTCCATATTGGAAATCCTGAAGCAATCGGCATTAACAATGTTCAACGCCCTGATTTTGGAGACGCTGTGACCATTAAAGATGGAGAGGTACCGGTTTTTTGGGCCTGCGGGGTCACACCTCAGGCAGTTGCCATGCATGTGAAGCCGGAGATTATAATTACACATGCTCCGGGACATATGTTTATTACTGATTTGAAAAATGAGGAGTTTTCGGTTTTATAGGAAAAAGGCGTCCAGTGGGCGCCTTTTACTTTTTGTTTTTCAAATAATTCAGGGCATCATGATGATCCTTTTTCATAATCTGTTCAATTATTGGGTCTGCGGGAATGACTTCCCTGCTTTTTTTATTAATTGTCCGGTAAACGGGCCTAATCGACGAAAGACTGCTTTTCACCTTCCATTCGCTATCCTGGAATACAATTTTCAAATCGATGAGACCAAGATGATTGCCCCAATATCCAGCCTGGACAGCAGCCGTTCCGTTAATGGTACCAGTCTCTAAGTCAATGCCAGGCAGCTTTTGCAGTTCATCTTTAACAGGAAAAACAGAATGGCTGTGACCGAATAGAATGGCATCTAATCCCTTAACTTTGCTGAGGGCATGAACTGAATTGCCCTTTTTTTCATCTAGTCCTTTATCGGATTGGAGACCGGTATGCGCAAGAGCCACAATGATATCTGCCCCTTTACTTTTCATAATAGGGATAAAATGCTCGGCAGTTTCCTTTATATTTTTCACTTTAAGGTTTCCGTGAAAATACTCTTTATTCCATTCTGCAACAATCGGTGTGATAAAGCCAATGACACCAACTTTCAGCTTATGCTTCTCCCCTGATGTATCTGTTACTTCTTTCTCTATGATGGTATAGGGATTAAAATAATTCAAATCATCCTCATCGAGCTGATTGCTGTCTTCAACATATATATTGGCATTGACATAAGGAAAGTTAGCTCCCCTGAGGCTTTCTTCCATAAAATCAATTCCGTAATTAAATTCATGATTTCCCACCGTCGCAGCATCATAAAGCAAGGTATTCATGGCTTTAAAGACAGGATGGACATTAGCCATGTCAAGCGGATGGCTTCTATAGGCATACTCATCGAGTCCGTTTCCTTCAAGAATGTCCCCATTATCAAATAGAAGGGAGTTAGGAGACTCATTTCTTGCCTGTTTAATCAAGCTGGCCGTTCTTGAAAGCCCAAACTCCACTGTTTTCTTGCGGTCTTCGTAATCATAACCAATCATGTTTCCATGCAAATCAGTGGTTTCCATCAGGCGCAGATGGATGGTTGGCGGTCCGGATACTTCAGCTTCCGTCTGGTTCCAGACAATCAGCAGGGCTATGAATAATAACAGCGTGATTAAGTATTTTTTCATTCCCTTTTTCATTCCATCTCCCCCAGATGATCAAAGATAAGTTCTCTTATTTTCTCTCGATGCAAGAAAATTAATCAGAGATTGGGGGCTTATGAAAAAAGAAGAAAAAAAGGAAAATTTTGAAACTTTTTATCGTTTTATTCGTTATAAAAGAAAATGAAAATGGAGGTCCTGCATGGTTAAACAAAAAAAATTCTGGGTTTGGGCATTGTTGTTCTTTATTTTAGAATCAATTTTAGCAGCGGGTGTTTCACTTTTTTTTCACTTGCCTCTGCTTGATACCATGGCCTACAGCAGCTTTATTCTTTTTGCATTAAGCCTATTTGCTTTTTCACAGGGTGATGCCTGGACAAATAATGTGATTGCTGATTCAAAGCTAAATATGATGACTCATATGAACGAAGAAGAAAGAGCGGATTTTTTCATTAATATCAATCCGTTTCTAGCAGGGACTTTTGCTTTTTTTATTGTTGGAATAATTATTACTGCGTATTTGTTTATTATTTAATATGCTTTCCGCGGGAGGCATGAGATCCTCCTCCCGCCGGAGTCAAGTATCCTCCGCTCCAATCAGCCCAGCAGTAAAATAAAGTTTGGTGTTTTAAACTAGTTGACTTTGAAAGTAACTACTATTTTTTGTAGAGAGTTTTTAATATGATTTTCTCCCAGCTTTTCCAGTTCAGCACGTTTTTCAGGCATATTCTTGTTCGTACCCCCTTTCCTACCGGGTACCTGAGTGCAGGTTCTTTTTCCCTGAGAATGCTTACTGCTTTTTTCGCTACGATTAGCGGATCTTCATAAATGGGCTCGCCTTGATCAAGGTAATTTTGAATTTTTGACATATATGGATAATAAGGTGAGTCTTTTTTCAAGGATGGTTCCGCAATCTTTTTCCCTGTTGTCCAGATGCCTGTCCTGAATGATCCTGGCTCAATCAGCACAACATTTACGCCAAACGGTTTCATTTCAAGTCTAAGTGATTCACTCCACCCTTCTACAGCAAATTTTGATGCGGCATATGGCGATAAGCCTGGAAACCCGATTCTCCCGCTGATGGAACTCACATTTAAGATGGTTCCTGTTCTTTGTTTCCGCATAAATGGCAGAACCGCCTGTGTTATTGCAAACGTTCCAAAAACATTTGTCTCAAACTGATTTTTATAATCCTCCAGCGGTATTTCTTCCGCAAATCCTGCCCCTGCATAGCCGGCATTGTTGATTAAAACATCAATTGAAGGCAATTGAAGGATCAGGTTTTTAAAACTTTCAATGGATGAGGATGAGGTGATATCTAATTCATGAATGGAAATTTGTTCATGAACTCCCTCTCGTCTAGCTTTCTCCATTAATATTTTGCTTTTATTCGTGTTTCTCATTGTGGCAATAACTTGAAAATTATTCTTAGCCAGTTCAATGGCCATCAAGGTTCCAAACCCGCTGGAACAGCCTGTAATAGCAGCATTTTTCCTATCCAACTATCATCATCCTTTCTTAGTAATGAATTTTTCCATATCGCCTGTAAATAGATATATAATTAAATGAAAAAGTATTATAAAATAGTAAATATATTGATAATAAGAGGATGAACAAGGTGGCACACATATTTTTCAGCATTTTCCTGCTTGTATCCGGTTTGTCTTCATCTGTGCAGCAAAGCCAGGAGCCGATTGATTTCAATGTACATCTGAAGGGAAATGCCATTGTTATTGATTCACCTGCCCTAAAAAGCCCTGCATTTAGCAGCACATTAGCAGCTGCAGTAAAATTAACTGCGAAGCTAACCTATTATAAAGAATACCGGATCTATTTTCAGGCGCTAAATTCCTGTGCAATTCACAGAAGTAATGAATACATGACCCCTTATATGTTCCAGAGTAATTATCTCCGCATTTCATTAAATTTTAAAGAAACTTAAAAAAGTGTGGAGGAATGAAGTTGGAAACGATTAAATCATTTTTAAATAATAACGGCATCAAACGATTTATTATTTTTGGAATTATTGTCCTGGCTCTTTATCTGCTGAGGAGCATGATTAATTTAATTCTGATTACATTTATATTTTCATTTTTGATGGATAGGCTTGTGAAGCTTGTCCTATCGAGATTTAAACTGAATAGAAAACTGACGGTCGTAACCCTTTATATGGGAATTATCGGTCTGCTTTCTATAGGAATTATCAAGTATCTCCCTCTAATTGTATCTGAAATATCACAGCTGTTTAAACAGGTTGAAAGCTTTTACACCCAAAAACATGACAATATAGTAATTACATATATTGTTCAAATGCTCGAAACAAATGAAATTACGAAATATCTTGAACAGGGCTTTGCGTTCCTGCTTCAATATTTTTCCGATATTAGTCATATTGCGATCCAGGTATTGCTGTCTCTAATCCTTAGTTTGTTTTTCCTGCTCGAAAAACCGAAACTTATCGAATTCACCTTGAAATTTAAACACAGCAAAATCTCTGACTTTTATAATGAAATCGAGTATTTCGGAAGTAAATTTGTGCAAACATTCGGGAAAGTAATCGAGGCGCAGTTCGTCATTGCCACAGTGAATTGCACCCTGACAACACTTGCATTATGGATCATGGACTTTCCTCAGCTAATGGGATTGTCAATTCTTATTTTCCTGCTGGGATTAATTCCTGTAGCAGGTGTCATTATTTCGCTTGTCCCGCTATGTACAATCGCCTATTCTCTCGGCGGATTCATCCAAGTATTTTATATCGTACTTGTCATTATGGTGATCCACGCCATTGAAGCGTATATTTTAAATCCGAAGCTTATGTCATCCAAAACGGATTTACCTGTCTTTTATACTTTTATAGTCTTGATTTTCTCTGAACATTTCTTCGGTGTTTGGGGATTAATCGTCGGTATACCAGTGTTTGTATTCATGCTGGATGTTCTTGAAGTCAAGAGCAATCCGCCGAAAATTCAGTAATTTAAAAACACACAGTCCCGCTGTGTGTTTTTTTTATCTTTTCAGAATCGCTCTTTTATTATCGGCCTGCTTCAGCCAATGCCTGAGCCCTTTACCTGCGTGTGGTTCATCATTATATCTGGGAATGACGTGCAGATGGCTGTGAAGAATGGATTGATTGGAAGCATCGCCCACATTCCAGCCAAGCGTATATCCATCTGGTGCATGTTTTTTATCTAAATAATCCTTAGCTTTTTGCAGAAGTTCATATGTATCATTCCACTCTTCAGCTGTCAGCTGAAAGGCATCGGAATGGTGAGCTTTTGGCACTATGACCCCGCAGCCCTCCAATACGTCCTGTTCTTTATCGTGCTGAAGAAAATAACAAGTGCTGTTTTCAAAAATGATATTTTGATGAGGATCCTGGTGCGGACTGCAAAAAGGACAATGATCCTGATACGGCATTTAATTTTTTCCTTTCTTTTCAGGGTGATTTATCAGCAACTTCTCCAAAGCGGCTTTATGTGAATTCGCATCAAAAGCAGAGTTATTGATTACAGCCTTTCGGATGGACAGCTCCTTCAAGATTTCCTCTTCAGCCTGCCTCCTTGCTTTAAGAACCTTTAAAGTGCCTTCTGCCCCGCTTAAAAGATTTTTCTTTCCATATCCCTGATCGGTATAATAATGGATAAAACCATCAGACCAGGATTGCGGCCGTTCTATTATCGCTTTCTTGAAAGAGAAGTCAAGGTTATCCTGACTGATATAAATTAAGATCGGATTCAGGTTTTTCACGGATTTTTCCAATGCCAGTACATAATTCCGAACCTTTGTTAGCGGAGCTCCATATTTAATCATACCTACTGTAACAGGATTCTGTATAAAACAGCATTCAAAAATATGTACTTTTTTTCCGCTGGCAGCCCGCTTGGAAAATCGTTCCCAATTATTGATTATAAGTTTCATATTTTGATCCAAAGGAAGCTCATAGATATCATTTTTATATACCTTCTCATAAAATATGTCTGGAATATCAGGTCCAAGCTTTTTATACCGCAATAAATAGCCATTACCTTCCGGAATGCAATTTTCGAAAATTTGGTCTCTAAATGCACTGTAATCTTCCAGCAATCGATGCCACTGGTCATTCTCATAATAGGCAACGCTCTCGTAATCTGCCGGGTGATTCAGATCACCCTCGCAGAATAGTTCTGATTCGATAACGTTTTGCATCAAAACCTCCTGAACCAATCTTGCAGTAGTAGATTTGCCTGAACCAGGTAAACCCTCGATTAAAATTAATTTTGTATCCATCGAATCACCTTCGCAATATTTAGAATTCGCATATTATTGTAATGCATAAAAAGAAAAACAAACAGCATTATTAACTGCTTGCCGGTTTGAAGAGGTTATTTTAGTGCCGGAAAAGTATTAAACAGATTTATTCAGGCAGGCAATCAGGCGCTGCTTGATATCTAAAGCCATTTCTTTTAGGTTCTGATTATCAATCAAGCTTATTAACGCGCGTGGCCTTGGCAACCCTATCTTCGTTTTGCCGTTTTGCTTATATCCTACGATTTTACAATATCCAAAGATCTTCTTTCAATACCACTCTGCCTCACTTCAAGCAGCTTAAATTCTTCTTACAGATGATGGCCTTTTTCTTCAAGCTTTTCTTTTATATCAAAAGTCCAGATTACTCCAAACTTTTTATCTTTTAGTTTTCAAAGGTGGAGTTTCTTCTATATGAAGGCTCTATGGCGACTATTTTTTGGTGCGCCACTGAATTTACGTCTTCATGAAAACTCCAGGGCGGCCCTTCGGTAATGAGCCACTGAATTTTCCTCTCCATGGCCATATAAAAGCCGCCACTCAAGATTATCTGCGGCGTATGTTAATTTCCTTTATCAAAACAGTTAGTGCATCGCTCATTGGCGAGGCTTGCATGTTATTGATGATTTGTCCCCGTCTTTTTTCAAGTTTGTCCAGGGATTCAAGCAGGCTGTCTCCTGTTAAGTTTTCTTCTTCCAATGTAAGGGAGAATCCTTTTTTTAAGAAAGATTCTGCATTTAGTATTTGGTCCCCCCTGCTTTGTTTTTTGGTTAGCGGGATGATGAGCATAGGAAGCTTCAAAGCAAGGAATTCAAAAATGGCATTGGATCCTCCCCTGGTGACGACTGTATCTGTAGCGGCGAGAATATCAGCAAGCTCATTGCTAATGTATTCAAATTGTCTGTAGCCTTTAATGTTTATTAAACTCTCATCCTTCTGTCCTTTGCCGCATAGATGAACAATTTGGTATATAGAAGTCAGCTCCTGAAGTGCTTCCCTGATCGTTTCATTAATTTTCTTAGCCCCCAGGCTGCCTCCCATTACAGTCAAAATTGGCCTTTCATCCGTAAATCCAAGAAACTCCCTTCCTCTCTCCTTATCACCTGAGAAGATTTCCCTTCTGATCGGAGATCCTATGGCCGTAGTCTTTCTCGCAGGAAAATGTGATGCAGCTTCATCGAATGAAGTAAAAATCCTGTCTGCAAACCGCTGAGAAATTTTGTTTGCAAGTCCTGGAGTCAGGTCACTTTCATGTATATAAATTGGTATGTTTAATGAGCTTGCCGCAATAATAACAGGGACCGATACAAATCCGCCTTTAGAAAATACAAGCTTGGGCTTCAGCCTTTTAAGCAGCTTTCGTGCTTCAATAATCCCTCTTAACACTCGAAAAAGATCTATTGCATTTTCTTTATCCATGTAGCGGCGAAGTTTTCCGCTGCTGATTCCGTAATAAGGTATGTCCACTTCAGAAATCAATTCTTTTTCGATTCCCTTTATAGATCCGATATAGTGAATATCCCATTCTCCTTGGGAAAGTTCATTTATTATGGCGATATTTGGAGTCACATGCCCGGCAGAGCCGCCCCCTGTAAAAACGATTGTATTTTTTTTCATTTCCTACCTGCCTAAATCATTTTTAATTCCATTATATATCTAAGATACAAGTTTAAGTCCGATTGCAGCACTTAATACCATTGCAATAAAAAATATCCGTTTGGCATCTTTGGGCTCTCCGTACAGTATCATGCCAAGAATGGCTCCTCCAGCGGCACCAATTCCAGTCCAGACCGCATAAGCTGTACCCATCGGAAGTTCTTTCATGGCCAGGGCAAGGAACAAGAAGCTGGCGCCAAAACCGCCGATCAGGAGGAATAATGATTGCCAATTCCGTTTTTTGTGCCAGCTGTTTATCATGGTGACACCTGTCATTTCAAAAAGCCCAGCCAAAATTAGAAACACCCAGCTCATGAACTTTCAGCTCCTTTATCTTCATTTGTCACTAGCTTTAAGCCCAGAACACCTAATAATAAAATTAGAACAAGAATTATTTTAGATAATTTCAAAGGCTCTCCGAAAAATATAATTTCAGATAAAACTGTACCAGCAGTGCCCAAGCCCACAAAGACAGCATAAACCGTTCCCACAGGCAGGACTTTGCCAGCCATTATCATCAAATAAAAACTGACTGCTATGCATAGAATGGTCCCTGCCCATGATAATGGATCATCCGCATGCTTTAACCCAATCACCCAAAACACTTCAAAAAATGCGGCTATAAATACCTTTAGCCACTGCATGAAATCAGCCCCTTTTTAACGAATATTATTCCCGGAAAAAAGAAAAAAGCCCGGAAGATATCTGATGAACAGTATCTCCCAGGCTTTTATCCTTCCGTGGCATAGCTTTTATAGCTATGAGTTTTCTCTCGGACCAGGCCAGCAGGTGCTGCGGAACCCTAGAAAACCTTTTTATTAGATTTACTGGCATTATAACAAAATAAAAGTAGCTTTTCCATCATAATGAATGGGAATAGATATCAAGACACATGATTAGCAAGGACATATTCTTTTTCCCAAATCCTGCTGTCTGGTAATTCAGCTGTTAAAGAATGCAGTGAGCACACGGAAGCAATATGACTGATTGATGGCGGATAAGGACTTCTCCTAATATGGCCTTTAATATAGGTTAAAGCCATCTCATAGTCGAAATCCCGGCAATAATTAAAATAATAATGTACGATTTCGTTTTTGATCCGAAAAGGCGGATATATTCTTTCAATTAGAACAAAAAGCTTCAGCAACTCTGTTTTGTTCATTTAACCAATCCTTTATTATTATGTTATTTCAATTATTGCCTGTTTTACTAAAACAATACCCCTGTATCTTGGCAGGGGGTTCGCTTTACATTTCCAATTCAAGTGCTACCGGGCAATGATCGCTGCCCATAATATCGCAGTGGATCTGTGAATCTAGTATTCTTTCTTTTAGCTTTTCGGACACAATAAAATAATCAATCCGCCATCCGATATTCCGCTCTCTTACTTTGGCCATATACGACCACCATGTATATGCTCCTTCAGCTTCAGGATATTTATACCGGAATGCATCAATAAACCCGGATCCCAGCAATCTGGTCATTTTTTCTCGTTCTTCATCAGTAAAACCTGAGTTGCCCCTGTTGGATTTTGCATTTTTTAAATCTATTTCAAAATGAGCTACGTTTAAGTCCCCGCACATGATCACAGGCTTAATCTGATCCAGGCCGAGTAAATACTCCCGAATCCGCTCTTCCCACTCAAGACGGTATGGAAGGCGGGCCAGGTCACGCTGTGAATTCGGAGTATAGACATTAACAAGATAAAAGCCATCATACTCAAGCGTGAGAATCCTGCCTTCTGCTTCTGTTTCCTCATCGCCCAATCCATAGCGAACAGAGAGCGGCTCTTTTTTTGTAAATACAGCTGTACCGGAATATCCTTTTTTTATCGCATAATTCCAGTATTGGTGATAGCCTTCAAGTATGAGCTCGATCTGTCCTTCCTGCAGTTTGGATTCCTGAATGCAAAAGATATCTGCATCCACTTCTTTGAAGTAATCCATAAATCCTTTTTTCACACAAGCCCTAATGCCATTCACATTCCATGAAACGAGTTTCATTGCTATTATATCTCCTTATGTTAAAAATCTGTCTGATTACAACATTATCATGGATTTTCAATACTTGCACAGTTAAAGTACTGTAACGTGAACGGCAATCAGCAAAAATAAGGGCAAATGCAGCATACTTTCATAAGCGGTGCTCTATTGCCTGAATATCATGGTACCGGCATTCATTTGCACTAATTTGACCTTTTCACCCCGATTAATACTTTCATATAATGATGCGGTCAGCTCAAAGGATTTGCCATTATCTAGCCGAATCCAATATTCTTCATGCGTGCTGAAGTTGCTCAAGTAATTATCAACCGAAGTCTGCCGATATTTTTCCTCTATTTCCCCTTCGAATTCAGCAATTTTAGTTTCCGCAGCCACAAGTCCTGAAATGAAGCCATAATAGACCACCAGCATGACGGCTGCCACTTGAATATAGAGGCCTGATTCCATCCACTTTTTCAATTGTTCATCCCTCTGTTTCTATTGTATGTTAGTGAGCTACCCTCAATAGAGTGGGATAAACCTTGGTATTTCAAACGTCAATACAATAAAAAATGCCCAAATTAATGGGCATTTCTCATTATTTTATTTACTGCATCATATAACTTCTCGGCTGCTTTTTCAGGCGAATCCGCCTGGCTGATTGCAGAAATGACAGATACACCGTCTGCTCCTGCCTCAATAAGAGGAGATGCATTTTCAGAAGTAATTCCGCCTATTCCTACAACCGGAATTTTGATGTCAGCAGATCTTAATTCTGTCAAAAAGGAAAGTCCCTGAACGGCTTTGGCATCAGCCTTTGTGGATGTCGAATAAATAGGCCCAATGCCAAGGTAATCTGCGCCTTGACGGATCGCTGTTTCCGCTTCCTTCATGCTGTGCACTGAGACTCCCAGGATTTTGCTGCCAATTTTCCTGCGGACCGTATCGGCTGTTTCATCGTCCTGGCCTATATGGACGCCATCTGCATTTATTTTAAGTGCCAATTCGATATCATCATTGACAATAAAAGGAATACGGCTCTCTTTGCAGATTGCCTGAAGTTTTTTTGCGAGCGATTCCTTTTCTTTACCATGAAGGCATCCTGCTCCTTTTTCACGGAATTGAAATAATGTAACGCCTCCTTGGATGGCTGCTTGAAGGACTTTTTCAGGATTTTGATGGCAATTTGTGCTGCCCATTATGAAGTATACTTTTAATAAGTTTTTCATTGCCTGCGGATTAACAGCCATATACCTCAGTCTCCTTCTTCCTTCTATTGAACGCCCAGTGATTGGTAGGTCCATGACCGCTGCCAATTCCTAAGTCATTTTCAATTGCTGCCTGAATGAATTTTTTTGCCCGATCAACAGCCTCTGGCACGGTATGACCGTCAGCGAGGCCAGCGGTGATGGCAGCCGAAAACGTGCAGCCTGTTCCATGTGTGTTGGCTGTTTGTATTCTGCTGCTCCGAAATTCCGAAAAACTTTCTCCGTCAAAAAGAAGGTCTGCTGCAATGTCTTTTGCTTCTTCATGACCGCCTTTTATGATGACGTTTTTCGCTCCAAGCTGCTGCAGTTTTTTTGCTGCTTCTCTTTTGTCCTCTAATGAACGAATCCTTATGCCCGTTAAAACCTCTGCCTCTGGAATATTCGGGGTAATCACCATAGAGAGAGGTAAAAGGTGCTTTTTCATTGCTGCTATCGCTTCATTCTGAAGAAGACTTGCTCCTCCCTTTGCAATCATCACTGGATCTATGACGACATTTTTCCAGCCGTATTTCACAATTTCATTGGAAACACTCTCGATTATATCTGCACTAAAAAGCATTCCTGTCTTCACAGCGTCAGGTCTGAGGTCTTCACCTATCGACTGAATTTGAGCAGAAACTGCCTCTGCTGTCATTGGATAAACTCCCTGAACGCCCTTAGTGTTTTGTGCTGTTACCGCAGTCAAAGCAGACATGCCGAAAACACCGAGTTCCTGAAATGTTTTTATGTCTGCTTGAATGCCCGCGCCGCCGCCGCTATCCGAACCCGCTATGGTTAAAGCTTTGTTCACTTTCATTTATAATGCCTCCTATCCGATCATTTTTTCAAAAGAGCCATATGATTCAACATCTGCAGCAGAAAGGTTATATAAGCTATTCAAAAACTCTATTTGGAAAGTGCCTGGGCCTTTGCCACCCGTTTTTTCTGCTGCAATTTCTGCGGCAGAGCCATAAACGACCAATGAAGTTACTGCCGCTTTTACAGGATCCTTTTCAACAGCAGAGAAAGCGCCAATTATTGAAGTAAGAAGACATCCGGCACCCGTTACTTTCGTTAGAAGAGGATGGCCATTGTTAATGGCATAAATAGATCTTCCATCTGAAACGATATCCTGTTTACCTGTAATAACAGTGACTGCACCAAGTTCTTTTGCTGCCGACTCAGCAAGCTCTGAAGTGTTCCCTGCTGCTTCAACTGCATCTACGCCCTTAATACTCCAATTCTGTCCTGCCGCGTTGGCAATTTCTGCAGCATTCCCTCTTATGATGGCAATATCTAATTCTTCTAATATTCTTTTAGCTGTTTCTGTGCGATAGGCCGTGGCGCCGACACCAACCGGGTCAAAAATGACTGGCACCCCATGCTGATTTGCTGATTTACCCGCTATGAGCATACTTTTTACTTCTTTTTCAGTCAGTGTTCCCATATTGAGAACCAGTGCACCAGCTATTTTAGCCATGTCAGCTGCCTCTTCATGTGCATATGCCATCACTGGTGATGCCCCTATTGCCAGGAGGCCATTTGCAGTAAAGTTGGTTACCACCACATTAGTAATATTATGTACAAGAGGGTTTGACTCTCTTACTTTTTCCAATAGACTGCTAAACTCCTGAATCTTCATCTAAAATCCTCCTTTAATTCATAACTAGTCCGCCATCCACAACCAGATTTTGTCCTGTAACTGCCCTTGCCCATGGAGAAGCGAAGAAGACAATCGCATCAGCGACTTCTGCAGGATCTGTGATTTTCCGTAATGGAGTGGAGTTTTCAATAATTTTAAAGACTTCTTTGGATGTCGAAGCACTGGCGTCTGTCATTTTTAACAAACCGCCCGATACCATATTTGCAGTAATTCCATATTGGCCCAGCTCATTCGCCATATTTCTGGTAAAGCCTAATAAAGCAGCTTTGCTGGTCGTATAGTCATGATAGGGTACCACTGGATGCTGGAATAGATTGGTGCCAACCGAAATGATTCTGCCAAACTCCTGTTTTTTCATATCTTCAAGACCTGCCTGAACTGTGTTCAATGCTCCCAGAATTGCACCTTCCAGCTGGTTTTTGTAATCGTCCCATTGAATTGTTCCTGCATCTTTTTTAGAAATAGGGTCAAATTGAAAGTTCACCAGTGCATTATTGACTATGGTTGTAATGGGACCTCCAAAGCGTTCCTTCGTCTCTTGAAACATGGATTTCACTTGTACCTTGTCCCGAATATCAGCACGAATGGCAATGGCTTTTTCGCCAATTTCCTTCTGCAGATCATGGGCTTTTTCCTCGCTATTGAAATAGTTAATGACAACTTTCGCCCCTTCCCTCGCGAATGCTTTTGCTGTTTCTTTGCCCAACCCTCTGCTGCTGCCTGTAATAATGACAATCTGCTCGTTAAGATTCATAGAAAATCCTCCTTATTGATAGCCAATTCATCTGTTTTTGAGAACAAAATAAAAACCAGATCCGCAATTGGACCTGGCTGAATAATCTAAGAGAATGAACACGTTCCCCGCAATTACTACTTTCCTACGCTGGTATGATCCAGATCAGGTCCGAAGGGTAAAAAACAGTCCGGTTTCTTTCTCAGCCCGCGCATCGGGCACCCCTAGCAGTAAAACTATTAAGTTGGCTGTTTTCATCTTAGCCTGAAACGTTGAATCTGTAAAGTCTTGCAATTCTGCCTGTTCCTCTTTAAGGTGTAATTAGAAATACATAACTTGGAGGAATAAAAGAATGGCTGAACACCAATTCCATTTAAAAGCATATTGGCCTGGACTTCGGAATGATGTTGGAGAAATTGAAATAGGCCAGCTGAAAACAAAGGTCTCCATTCCGCCAGAAATGGAAGGACCCGGAATCGGGACAAATCCGGATGAAATGCTGCTGGGAGCGGCTGCAACTTGTTATATTATTACCCTCGCCGCTATGATGGAACGAAGCAAACTCGAAAAAGAAAACCTTACGATGGAATCAATTGGAATTGTGGATGTAACCAAAGGAGTAATCACTTATAAGAAAATAATTCATCGACCTGTTATCTTGTTAAAGGCAGGAGCGACAGAAAGGGATCATTCACTGGCGCGAAAGCTGGCGCAAAAAGCTGAAGCGTCCTGTATGATTTCCAGGGCGATTAAAGGAAATGTAGAAGTAGAATTGGAAGAAACTATCCTAAATGCCAAAGAAACTTCGAAATAAACCAAAAACCGGCATGACTGCCGGTTTTTATTCTTTAAATAGCCCACTTTCGGATTGCCTGAGCAACACCAGCTTCATCATTAGTTCCCGTCACAGCATTGGCTGTTTCTTTCACAATATCCTGCGCATTTCCCATTGCTACTCCCCAGCCTGATTCCTCGATCATGGCAATGTCATTCAAGCTGTCACCCATTGCCATTACATTTTCCATCGAAATGCCCAGAAGCTCTGTTACCTTCTGGATCCCTCTGGCTTTATTGATGCCCAGAGCATTTACCTCAATATTAGTTAAGCTGGAATTTGTAATCTCCAGATCCCCTTTTGTTTGAAGCTCTTTTTGAATGAGTTCCCTGATTTCATCATCTGATATATCAAATCCGAATTTAAGCCATTCATGGTCATGAATATTTTCAGGCATTTCATTCGTCCAAACCTGTTCGCAGCTGGTCGCCCAGAAATTGGTCTTATGGGACTGGGATAGATTCCACATCCACTCCATTATTTTTGAATCAACAGGAGTCCTTGAGATTGATTCACCATCAGGGCCAAATATTTCACTGCCGTTGACTGTGATCAAGTAGGAGTTCAATTCCAAAGAATCGGCATGGTCGCCTGCCGTAAGCCTGGATCTCCCAGTGCTCAAAATAACTTCAATCCCTTTTTCCTTTGCCTCTCGTATGGCCTTACGGTTTTCTTCAGGAATTTCCCCTCTGGAATTCAACAAGGTTCCATCCATATCAAGAGCGATTAATTTGATCTGTGGAGCAATATTTGATTGTGACATAATAATCTCCCTTCTTTCTTGCACAATATAGCCATTATATAAATAAACAATCCTCCCATCAAAAACAAAGCACTTGGACAGAATCATTTTTTCAATATAGGGATTATTATTCCCAATCTAAAAGTATAGGCTGGAATTACTCATAAGAACAAGTGATGTGATGATGAATGCCTCCCATATTATTTTTGCTCCTTCTGTTCTTAACCTATTCATTGACGTGGTTTTAATTAATCAGGATTAAAGTGAATAAATAATCAGGAGGAGACTAAATGGTTTGCGCTTTTTTAGTATAATCTTAATAAATGCCAAAAAGTTGAAGCGATTTTCTTGCATCTGTCGTCTAACTGTCAGTCAAACAAAAGGCAGCCGGAATCGGCAGCTGCATTTAAGCAAGGAGGCAGTCATGTGAGCCCTGATGATTATGTAAAACGGTCAATTGCTGATCAAGTAGACCGTGCACTCGTTCTTGAAATAATCATGAATGAGTATGGAACCGTTTTGAAGAGATTGATATACAGCTATGTGAATGATTGGAATGCGGCCAGCGATTTAACACAGGATACCTTTATTACTGTTTACGAAAAGCTGGAAAGTTTCCAGCAAAGATCTTCCTTTAAAACGTGGATTTTCACAATTGCTATTAATAAAAGCAAGGACTATCTTAAAAGCTGGCATTACCGCAATATGGTCATGAATGAAAAGGTTTTTTTCCTGAAAAAGGCTAGAGAAAAAGATCCGGAAGCATCATTTCTTGAACGGGATGAACATCAAGAATTGCTAAAAACGATAGAGTCCCTCACTGTAAAATACCGGGAAGTATTTCTTCTCCATTATTACCAGGATCTCAGTCTGGCTGAAATAAGTGAGACCCTTAATATTCCTCTTTCCACTGTTAAAACAAGGCTGTACAGAGGACAGGAAAAAGTGAAGAAGTTACTATCTGCTTCAGAAAGAGGTGAACAGCATGGCTGATCTGAATCAGGATGTGAAGAAAGTATTGAATGCTGCATGGACGAAAGATTCTGTTTTCACTGAAGAGGAAAAACAGAGAGTCAGAAACCGAATCGGCACTTCTGCTGTTAAAGGCAGGAAAAAAGATTATGTTCCAAAACTTCTTTCTGCAGCTGCAGCTGTTGGGTTTATCGTATTGATTGGAGGAATTGCCGGTATTCAGACAGATGTCTTTAACAAGCAAAATGGACAGGAGGCCGCCATTGCAGATAAAGATTTTTATCCCGGCCTTGCAGATGGTGCTATGCTAAATAACTGGAAGCTGAATAATTTCGAGAAGGATTCATATGGCCACTTATCGGCTGCTTTTACAGGCAAAGCAAAGGTCACAGGAACTCTGGATTTCCGGGAAGAAACAGTATACTTTCTGCCTGATCATGATTCCTTAAAATTACTGCCGCTCATGGATGGGCAGAACATAAAAATAACTTTTAATGAGACAGATCAGGAGATGTTAAAAAAGGTGTTTGGTATAACTGAACCTATTAAAGAAGAGAGTGTTTCTTTAATAATTGGTGGATATCGCGCTGCGGAAGGCATTGTACATCAGGCTGAAATCCTGGAGGTGGTAATGCCCAAAGAACCTCAATTGGAAGCTGTTCCTTTCCATATGGCTGTAAATAATACTAAGGAACTGGTCCTCCTTGAGCCATTAAACCATGTGTATAAAGAATTTTCATTAAGAGGGACGGATGAGATCTTAAGAGGATTAAGCCCGGCAGATGTATTTCAGCTCTTCTTGTTTGCAGAGGAAACTGAGGATTACTATACTCAATATGCATTGTTTAACCATGATCCAGATATTGAAAAACCCTTCCCTGCCCTGAATGATTACCTAAAAGCTAAAAGTGAGTCACCATCTATCCCAGAAGAACAGACATTATTGCATCGAGTGAAGAACGCCGATTTAGAAGAAGTCATTATCGATGAATCTTCAGCTTATATTTCCATAACTGAAGAAGAAGGGTTTGGCTTCGGCCTCAGCAAAAATAATGACGGAATATGGAAAGTGAACTGGATGCCAATCCAATAAACCCGCTGAGCTTGTACCCCTGATGGTGCAGGCTCTTTTCGCTTACCTAAATAGGCCGCCAAAGAACACGATGATCGCTAAGACGGATGAAAGAAACAGGGTGAGGATAATGGAAAATAATACATGAAAGCCTGCCTGCCAGTTTTGGACTTTCTTTAAGACAAAAACACTTACGAGGAAGACAAGGACTGTCAGGAGCAGGAGGAGCGAAAATGGACGATGGCCGATTTTATTCAGATAAATATCATACAGAGGCGAAAAACCCAGCAGTAAAAATAAACCGAGACATATAAACGATAAGATGAAAACAAAATGGCTTAATTTTTCCGGCATGGTTAGTCCCCCTTCTATAAAATGATTTTCTCTATAATAAATTGTATGAAAACATTTGATTATATAAAACTTGTAATTCATTCATTGTTTTTATATGGTATAAATATCTTTAGGTATACTAAATAAAAAGAAGGTTGTTTTGTGAATAAGAATTTATTGATCACCTTTCTTACTGCTTTATTAGGTGCAGTATCATTTTCTTTATTGCATATTCCGGTTGCCTTTTTGCTTGGTGCATTGACTGCGGTTATGATTGGAAGCCGGCTCAGCAGGATTCCGTTTTATTGGCCAGCCGGATTTCGCGATTCCGGGATTATCATCGTCGGATACAGCATCGGCCTTTCTTTTACACAGGAAGCGGTCCTGCTTATCCTGCAGAAGCTCCCTTTTATTTTGCTCGTTACCGTTTGCATGGTTCTGTTTAGCGCCCTTTCTGCACTTCTCATTGCGAAATTAATGGGCATCGACTATCCCACAGTTTTGATCGGCAGTATTCCCGGAGGCCTGTCTCAAATGATTCTTCTGGCAGAGGAAGTCAAAGGAATCGATATTACAGTTGTTACCTTTATGCAGGTCGCACGGCTGACCATGATCATATTTATCGTCCCTATACTAGTATTCGGACCTTGGCTGAATGTCTCCAGTGGTCCCGGTTTTGAAGCTGCAGAACCTTTATGGGGTGATTTATTCCCTGGCATTATACTCTTTGTCTTCGTTTCTTTTGCCGGCATTATCCTAAGCAAACGACTGAAGCTCCCTACTCCGTACCTTCTCGGTCCGATCATGGGAACAGCAGTCCTTGTTATTTCCGGTATAAACGGACCTGAACTCCCGCCAGCTGTTTTGGATTTATCCCAGCTATTAATAGGGGCTCACATCGGCTTAATGATGAAACCTGAAAAGCTGGCCAATAAATTTAAAACCATTTCATTGGCTGCCTTAAGCGGCCTGCTTCTCATTACGGGTTCGGTGCTGCTTAGTTTTATGATTATGCACTTTTTTCACCTTTCCCCTGCTACCAGCTTTTTAAGCCTTGCCCCCGGAGGCATGGACCAAATGGCCATAATCGCCCATGAAACAGGAGCAGACTTAGCCATAGTAACAGGCTATCAGCTATTTCGGCTGTTTTTTATCTTCTTTGTAGTACCTCCATTTTTAAAATGGATCTTTGTAAAGTTTAAGAAATTGGCACCCTCAAGCTAACAAGAAGGGACTGCAGGCTGCAGTCCCTTCTTTTGCTATTATTCTAGTTAATGACTATGGCCTGTGAACCCATCAGCTCCCAGGCTTCGATAAATTGCTGTTTGGGCACCTTTTTATTTTTTGTGCCATACGGGTCGTTAATATAGATATATTCCTCGTCATATCCGGTAATTGCAACACTATGCATCTGGAATGTCACATCAACTGGCCCGCCCGATGTATCCCAGGTTTCGAAGGATGCTGCGGGAGTTAGGCTTGCAGTTGTTATAATCCAGACCGGCGAACCTTCTGCAATTTTTTCAAGCAGCACATTAAAGGGCTTGCCAGTCAGATTCTCAGCACGTTCAGGAAAATACTTTTTAGCCAGTTCGAAAATCGGCCCCTGGTAAACGCCTAATCCTGGTCCATCCTCCATGTTGCCGACAAAGCCTTCATTTGGATTCCCGTATTCACCTCCGCTGTATCTAAGCGGCACCCGGTTAATTTCCTGTGCTAATTTATTTTTAGAAACTTGAATGCCTTCATAACTTATAATCATTGCTAAACTAGTAATCTCACATCCATTATACAGACGGGGATTATCCATTTGATTGTACAATGGGACATCCAGGAGAACGGATTTCTTCTGAATTTCCTGCTTCACAATCGGTACATGGTATGCCTCCGCATGCGGAACTGCACTATAGTGAATTTTATTTTGTTTTGAAGGTTCACTGCTCCCCATCTTTATACTTCCAAAGGTCAGCGTCAAACCAACCCCGGCAGCAACAGACACAGCGATAATTCTATTACCCAATTTACCTACTCCCTTTAAATACTTGCAGTTTTTCTATATTCTAGTTTGTCAACATAAATTTCATTGTGACATACCAGTCCGTATATGACAAATAACTTGCTGACTGTCAAATTCTTCATGTTTTTTTGTCAAAATGGATCCTTTTTGCTTTTTTCTGATGAATATCGTCTTCTTTTGAAAGCTTTTGTCAAGCGGCAGGAAAACACGGGATATCATGCTGAATAGTTAGTAAGAAGTTGTTTCGGAACTGGCATCCGAATGTTTCAGAATCTATTCTTTATGAAAGGGCTGAGTAAAATGGAAACGCAATATATGAAAGCTTATACAATTAAAGAGGTTTCGAAAATGCTGAATGTGCCTCCTGGAACACTAAGGCAATGGGAAAAGGATTTAAACGGACTTCTGCTTATTCCCCGTTCAAAACAGGGAGCCCGATTTTATACAGACCATGAAATCGCATTGCTTGAAAAGGTAAAGCAGATGCGGGATAAAAATCTAAGCAAGGATATGATCCGCGAATTAATGCAAAAACATATGGACTTTGCTTCTGGAACCGGCTCAGAAGCAAATGAAACATCCTTGGCGGCAGTGAATCAGGAAACAGCATTACATACAGAGCATCAGGCTGTCATGGACACCGAAATGTTCATGGCATTGATGGATAGTTTCAGGGACAGTTTAATTGCAGATGTCAGAAATGAAATTCGCAGCGGCGTTCGAAAGGAAGTTTTAGACGAAGTGAAGAAAGAAATTAGCAAAGGATCATTGCATACTGTTAAAAGCCTGTCGGATTCCATCTATAAATCTGGAGAAAAAACAAAAGCGGAAATTGAATCACTTGGCTCAAGGATTGAGCAGTCTTCTGAAAATACTTCCGAAGCGTTCGGAACCCTTTCGAAAAGGGTGGCGAAAAGTACGAAGCGTACTTCTGATCAAATTCATCATTTGACAAACAAGCTGGCAGAATCTTCTGAAGCGTCTTCTGAAGAGTTCAAAACCATGATTCATTACATCTCATCTTCCGCTGAGGTGACCAGCACCGAAATCAGCTCGCTGATTGAAACGTTAAACACAGACAGAGAAATCTATATCGATACCATTAATAAAGAACGGGAACAATACTGGCATGAGGTAAAGCAGCGGGAAGAGGTTTTTCAGGATATGATCGTCTCCTTCCGAAGCGCGGCTGCTGCACAGGAACCCGAGAAAAAATGGTGGGAGTTCTGGAAATAGATTATGTAATTATTTTTTAGGTTGTGCCTGTTAATTTATGTACATTCATTAAAAGAACCAGGAGAATAGGTTCTTCTCCTGGTTTTAATTTTCCTCTCCATCTGAGTCCTATTAGGTTTAGGTTTAATAGAGTCCCATTTACTGAGTGCTTTAAGATTCACTCTGCTATAGAACCGGGGTTAATATTTTTTCCGTAAAAAATTTCGTCCATCTCCGTAGTAAGCCGCTCCGTGATCTCTTCAGCTTCCTCGGGATCAAGTTTTTCCTTCGTGTATCCAAATAAATAATTATCTAAGTCAAAATCCCTTATTTTACATTTGGTGTGAAAGGTGTGAGCCTGATAAATATTCACATCGATCATATCAAAATCTTCTTTTACCTCTTCAGGAATATAATTTTGGATAGAACTGATGTCATGGTCGATATAGAGTTTTCTTCCGTCAGTATCCCGTGTAAATCCCCTGACTCTGTAGTCGATTGTCATGATGTCCGTATCAAAGGAATGAATGAGGTAATTAAGGGCTTTTAGCGGGGAGATTTCTCCGCATGTGGATACATCAATATCAGCCCTGAACGTGCTGATTCCTTCGTCCGGATGATATTCAGGATAGGTATGGACGGTAATATGGCTTTTATCCAGCTGCATGACTACATTATCTGGCAGCGGGCCAGGAGATTCATTATATGATTCATCCGGGACTTCCACTACCGGTCCTTCAGATACCAGGACGGTCACACTTGCACCTTGTGGCACATAATCCTGCTGTGCCACATTTAAGACATGGGCACCAATAATGTCGGATACATTCTTTAATATTTTTGTAAGCCGCTCCGCACTGTATTGCTCATCAATATAATCTATATAGGCTTCACGCTCTTCCCTAGTCTTTGTATAACAGACATCATACATATTAAAGCTGAGTGATTTCGTCAAATTATTAAAACCATGAAGTTCAATTCTTTGTTCCGGTGTTAATTTCAATATGCTTCCCCCTTTGCAGCAGCTATGCATCTGTTCATTTTTATAATTATGTTACCCAAACTATCCTTTTAAAAACGGAAAATATCTAATCGCACAGTCAAAAGTGTTAGAGAATATGGCAAACTGGGTAGAAAAATAAGGAAGGCATCAATGTTTTGCATTTCCGCATTTTTAAATCTTATAATGAATGGGCATACCTTTGATATGGGTTGAAAGGTATATGGGAGGAGATTTATTGAGGAAGTTTTTATTTATTTTTATCCTGTTATTTATCGGTTTCGCCTTTTCACAGCCTGATGGGAAATTGGCAGATGAATCTAATTCAGGAACGGTAATCGATAATATAAAATCTGATTTTCAGCTTTTTAAAGACAATGAAGAGGTGCTGGCTATTATAAATGGTGTGATGGAAGAGGCTCAAAACTGGGCGGATGAATTCCTTCTTACAGTCAGGCAATATACCGGCGATAAAAATCAAACACCAGAGGATGAAGCCGAAAAGCCGGTTTTAGAAGCCCCTGAAGAGCAAACCTTTTCTATTCATAATATAGAAATTGGCGATGACAGGTCTGAAATCGAGAGCAGGCTCGGCTCCTCGAAACGTTCCTCCGCAAATGAATTTGGAACCGACTGGCATGCTTATCATGATCAATATCAAAATTTTGTAATGGTCGCTTATGACAACCAGGAGAAAGCTGCTGGCATCTATACAAATCAGGATTTGATTTCTTCATCAGAAGAGATTGCCTATGGAACGCCAAAGTCTTCAGTTTTGCAGCAGCTTGGAGAACCGCTGGACAAGATGAGAAAGGGCTTTGTAATCTATCAGCTCGAAGAGAATCGGGATTATGACCTATACGAATTGGATGGAAATTATGTAACCTTATTCTATGATAAGCATCGTGACAATACGGTAACTTCAATACAAATAATCAGTAAATCACTTGAAGAGCAAAAAGATTCCTT
Organism: Cytobacillus sp. BC1816; assembly: GCF_051353635.1. NCBI lineage: Bacteria > Bacillati > Bacillota > Bacilli > Caryophanales > Bacillaceae > Cytobacillus > Cytobacillus sp. BC1816. The sequence continues at coordinate 2,557,590 of NZ_CP195611.1, forward strand.
TTATGCCAATGCCAGCAGCTCTCTAAAGGAAGGATTTGAATGGCAGCTTTTCGATATAACAAATGCCGAGAGAGTAAATCACGGAGTTCCTGTTCTGGAGTGGGATGATACTGTTAAGGAAACGGCGCGAAAGCACAGCAGCGACATGGCGGAAAACAATTATTTTGATCATACCAACCTGCAGGGCCTATCCCCTTTTGACAGAATGCAGGCGGATGAAGTTTCATTTATGGTCGCCGGGGAAAACCTGGCTTCCGGTCAATTCAGCAGTATCTTTGCTCATGAAGGGTTAATGAACTCACTTGGCCACCGCAAAAATATTTTGCGTGCCGATTATACATTTTTAGGTGTTGGAGTTGCTTTTAATTCAAAGTCACAGCCTTATTATACGGAAAACTTTTATGCCAAATAAAAGCTCCCGCTTCTGCAGGAGCTTTTTTTCGCACCTGTTATAATTATTCCCTTTAATTATTATGTTCCTCAGCCAATCGGCAAAACCCCGCATTTAACCTTTCCCCCCTGCAGTGCATACCATATATCAGCCTATATAAATTAGCGAGACGAGGGTGATACAGATGGCAGTTGTGAAGGCACGTGAACAAGATATAGATTTGCTTGCCCGCCTCCTTCGGGCTGAGGCAGAAGGGGAAGGCCAGCAGGGCATGCTAATGGTGGGGAATGTGGGAATTAACAGAGTCAGGGGCAATTGTTCAGATTTTATTGGAATTCGGACCATACCGGAAATGATTTATCAGCCGCATGCTTTTGAAGCTGTCCAGAAAGGCTATTTTTATCAGAGGCCAAGAGAAGTGGAAAGAAGACTCGCACGGAGGGCTGTAAGAGGGGAACGGATTTGGCCAGCCAAATTTGCTCTATGGTATTTCAGGCCTCCTGGGGATTGTCCAGCTACATGGTATAATCAGCCTTTAGTAGGAAGATTCAAGCTTCATTGCTTTTATGAGCCAACAGCGGAAGAATGCGAGAACATTTACAATACTTTTTAAGAAAAGCGGAAGCGCCTTGCCCACGAAGGAACGCAGACTAAGAATGCCACGTCCTGTGGCAACGACTGCATGACCCCTATCCTGGGGGCATCACCTCGAGGGGGCAGACTGCTTGAGTTATCGAAGTACAAAATTTTATTCGTACCTTTAAAAGAATCCCCTGCCACTTGAATTTGGCAGGGATTTTTCATAAAGATTATATTTCCAGATCGATCAGAATGCCCTTTTTCACGTAGTCAATTATTTTCACGGCTTCATCAAACGCTCTTTTTCTCCCATAAGGATTCTGCATCCATTGCTCCTTCCCGGTTGCACCGTCATCAGAACATACAAGAGAATAGTGAATCCACTTCGGCATATACGTCAATAATGTCATGTGCAGCCTTCGCATGTGAAAAGGAGCCGTCACAATGATGATATTGGAGATATTCTCCAGCCCGCACATCCGATCCATAACCAGCATCGAGGCAAGCACGTTTTCTTTCGTATGAAGAGAGATATTCTCAAGGAAAAGGTCTTTTGGAGGAATTCCGTCCCCTATTGCTTTTTTCATTAGCATTTCTGCTTCAGCCAATTCATGGCCAGGCCACTTTACACCGCCGGAGAAAAGCAATTTATTAGCCCTGCCTTTTTGATAAAGTCTGATGGCTTCAGGAAGACGATATTCTGCTGCCTTGCTGCTTCCTGGCACAAAGATCAAATCCCCTTTTTGAAGATTATCCTCAATGCCATTGTACAGAAGTTTGAATATATCATCTTCACTTAAATGACTGGGGCTGAATTCTGAGATTTTCACAAATCTCCCCCCTTTCGCCCTAGCTAATATTTGCCTTTATTATACTATTCATCACGGACAAGAGCTCTTCCTATACATGCCTAGAAAAAAATAAAAAGCAGCGGAATCCGCTGCTTTTGGTTTAGAATGTTTTCGCTTTGTCTTTTGCACGTGCAATAGCATCTGCTTTGATTTCTTCTGCTTTATCAGGCATTGCGTTGTGCCCTTCCACAAAAAGACCATCGAATGAAGGAACACCGAAGAATTGCATTAATACTGTCAAATAGCGGTGACCCATTTCCATCTCTGCTGCAGGTCCTTCGGAATAGATGCCTCCGCGAGCCTGGATGTGAATTGCTTTTTTATCAGTCATTAATCCAATTGGACCTTCTGCCGTATACTTAAAAGTTTTGCCGGCTACTGCCACAGAATCAAGATACGCTTTCATTACTGGAGGGAACGAGAAGTTCCAAAGCGGTGTAACGAATACATATTTATCGGCTGCAACGAATTGTTCGCTTAATTCGGATAAGCGGCCTACTTTCGCCTTTTCATCTTCGGATAGTTCCTCAAAACCTTTTCCGGACTGAAGTTTACCCCATCCGCTGAATACATCCACATCAATTTGCGGGATATTTTCCTTGTATAAATCAATATGAACTACTTCATCATTTGGATTGGCTTCCTTGTAGGAATCAATAAAAGCCTTTCCTGCTGCCATACTATATGACACCTTATCGTCATGCGGGTGTGCTGTAATATACAAAACTTGAGCCATAATTCAATCACCTTTCCATTTTGAGTTGACATTTTTAGTTTGAATCAGAAATAAAGTATGTATTCATCTGCAGTATGAACATTTTTATTCTTAATCCGAGATAATCATATTCAAAATAAAAAAGAAATTCAAATGATCTGCTCACGCCTTTTTTTATTACCCAAATTAATTTATGAATAACCTGCTTCTGAACAGAATATATCTCATCTTATCATAATTTAACTTTTATTGTAACCGCTGATTACCACTGCTGTCACTTGCTTTATGCAGGGAGGAACAGTGCCTCCTCAGCTTCGCCTGCGGGGTTTTCCCGCTCCCTCCCCTCCCGCAGGATATTGAATAATCTTCCTTGAATCGACACCGCGCGAAGAAAATGTGATTGTATTTTTGAGGATCAAATTTCCTCCGTTTCAATCAACTCAGCAAGTTTTAGTTAGTATGCAGATAAAAACAATAGCTTTAAGAAACAAAAATAAAAAAAGACCCAATACGGGTCTTCTATTCTTGTTCTTCAGTTGAGTATGGATTCGTTCCGATATTTTTTCTCATTTCGTCTGTCAGTTCAAAAGGAATGCTTGAACTTGCTCTGTCATCTTTTTCATAGTTCATTTGAACACTTCCATCATAATGGAATGGTTTATTTTCCATGCGAAGGTCACTCCTAATAGTTTGTTTTAATTTATTATATACTGAAAAGGACCTATTTTGTCAGAAAAATAAAAAAATTATATTTTTATTTTCCTGCTCCTATTTTCCCGTTGAACATCCATATTTATTCTGATTTCTAAAAAAAAACATTATTTCCAGAAGGAAATAATGCTCAAATTTTTCATCAGGGCGTCTTTTTCTTAATTTCCACAAGTTTAAGCCTGTTATCTTCAATTGATTTTATTTCAAAATGCAGGTGATGATAATCCAGTGTTTCCCCTTCTGCAGGAAAATGGCCTATTTCTCTCAATAAGAATCCGGCAAGGATATCCTCATCTTCAGGTATTTTTGTTTTAAAAGCTTCATTAATTCTGCGGATTGAGAGTTTCGCGTGTACAATAATATGGTTTTCTGTTAATTCATCAATAAGGATTTCGCTGCCTTCATCCGTTTCATCCTCAATTTCCTGCCCCAGCATGGCTTCAAGTATATCTTCATGTGTGATGATTCCTTTTGTTCCGCCATATTCATCAAGAACAATGGCAAGGTGCTTCCTTTCCTTCATCATCATTTTAAAGACTTTGTCTATGCTGTGAAATTCATATACAAACAAAGGCTCCAGGTCAGTAAAATCTTTTAAGGTTTTCTCAGGCCGACTGGACCAGGCGAGCAGTACTTTTGAATGAAACACTCCGACAATATTATCCATATTGTCTTTATATACCGGATACCTTGTAAAACGGTTATTCATTACAATATCCTTTGCCTCTTCTATTGTCGCGTCATAAGGAATCCCTTCAATTTCCATTCTAGGGGTTTTCAGTGCGTCACTGACATCTAAGTTATAAAAATCAATGATCCCTTTAATTCGTTGTGTTTCTTCTTCATGGAAGGTCCCTTCGCTTGTAGCAATATCAACCATGGTAATGAGCTCTTCTTTGGATACAGATACAGAATCTGCTTCATTTTTAGAAAGGAATTTAATGAGCCCTCTCGTGAATTTAGATATTAAAAAAGTGACCGGCTTTAAGATAATCATGAGAACTCGAATTACCGGAAACACAAGATAGGCAATTTTGTCGGCAAAGCTTGCAGCAACTGATTTTGGCAGAACTTCTGCAAATAAGATAAGTGCTACTGTCAAAATACCTGTTGCCACACCCACGTTAAAGCCATAATCAAGCGCAATGATGGTAACCAGTGTCGGCAGCATGATATTTGCAATATTATTGCCGATTAAAATAGAAGTAATCATCTCATCAGGTTTCGAAACAACCTCTAATATTCTTTGCGATTTCTTATCATTGTTATCAGCTCTGGATTTTAATTTCATTTTGTTAACGGCAGTCAATGCCGTTTCACTTCCCGATAGGAAAAAGGACATAAACATAAAAAACAAAATAGCAATAAACAAATTTGGTTTCCTCCATTTATATATATACATTTGTAATTGTTTTTTACCCAAACTGCACACGCAAAAACTGTGCCCTGCAAATTTGAATAATTATCCATTCATTATAAAGTAAATGAAAGCTTATCGAAAATAATAAGCATTTTCAAAGAGCTGAACCTTTTTCAATAAAATTACTCTCTTTGCCCATAATAAACTTTAAGCCAATTACTAGAAGGAAGAAGGATAAGATATGCGCAAGCTTTTTTTGCTTTTTTGGTGCTTCCTGCTTATTATCCCGTCAGAGGCATGGGGAGATACGGGAGAAAATAATATGCAGGCAGCTTTTATAAGAAGTGGCTATTTGTGGTTGAAAACAGGAAATGTCGAAGAACAGATTACAGCTGAACCTGCAAAATTCAATAATACGCCAACATGGTCCTATGACGGCCAATGGCTTTTATATGAAAAGGAAACGACTGAAACACATTCTTCTAATATGGAAAACAGCACAGAGATATGGGTATACAATGTACAGGCAAAGATGCATAAAAAGATCTTTCAAGGTGGCGGGAATGCCAAATGGGCACCTTCCGATAATAAGATTGCTTTTACCAGCAACAGTGTTTTAAACATCTCAGATTTGAAGGAATTCCATAATGTTGCTTTAGGAGTAGATGATTTTAATTGGTATCCTGACGGAACAGCCTTTATTGTCTCTTCAAGCGCTGTCTTAAGGCCTGATGGCTGGACAAGTCCCATCCTATATAAGGTTCAGCTGCCGAATGATCTTGAAAAGCTTAATTTGACCGAATATGTTGAACCTTTCTTCACGATTCCTAAGGAAATAGGCAATGGCAAAGCTTCCATTAAGTCCATTAATGCAACGACATTTGAATTCTCACCAGATGGAAAATGGATCTCATTCATTGTTAATCCAACTGCATCATGGTCCATGGACAGTGATATGGTCTGTGTCATCTCTGCAGATGGAAAAAATTTTGAAGTTCTTGATGAGATGATCCTTCATTTGGATGTCCCTAAATGGGCACCCGGCAGAAATTTATTGGGATATATCGCTGGCGGGGGCAGGATTGTGTTGGGCTTTAAAAACAAAAAATTGAAGGTGACTGAATTGCCTGCTTATAAAACCATGAACCTTACACCTGCAAAATTTGCGGAAATGGGCTTTACCTGGGTGGATAATGAGAGACTGGTTGCATCACGGGTGGATGAAAGTGAATGGTCAAATGATCCGCAGAGGCGGCCCGAACCAACACTTTGTTTGATTCAGCTAAACAAGATCCAGCAAACGAGGATCACCTATCCCAAAAAATCAATTGGAGATTATGAACCTCTATATATAAAGAATGCCCATAAATTAACATGGATCAGAAAAAAGCTTGCCCAGCAAAAAGGGGATATATGGATTGCCGATCTCAATGGTAAAAATGCAAAGGTGTGGGCAAAGGATGTTGAACAATATTCATTTTATGTAAAATAAAAAGCTGACCAAAAAGCGGTTCCTAATTGGAATCGCCTTTTGGCCTTATCCCGTTTGCTGTTCATTTTTGTGAATTGAAAGGAATACTTCCTCCAATGAAATGCATCTGTATTCCTTATATACCTGATTAAGTGTTCCAAAAAACTTTATTTTCCCATTAAATAAAATGATTAACTTGTCTGCGATCTCAATGGCGTCTCTCATAATATGACTGCTTACAATGATCGTTTTATTCTCCTCTTTCAGTTCCTTTATTATTTTCTTTAGCTGAATTACCCAATAGGGGTCCAATCCGTCTGTTGGTTCATCGAGGATATAGATGTCCGTGTCTGCAAGCATACACTGAGCAAGATTAAGCCGCTGGGACATCCCTTTTGAGAATCCTCCAGCTTTTTGGTTCCGCTCGCTCCACAAGCCTGTTTTTTCTAATACCCATTTCACCGATTCCTTGTTTTTATTTAGAAATTGCCTGTAATAATCAAGGATTTCATAAGGTGTAAGTTCTGATGGGAAAATCATTTGGTCAGGCATGTAAGCAAATGGCTTTTGCTGTTTCGAATGGAATGCCACACTTCCTGTTGTGGGACTTTCAACGCCAGTAAGCATTTTAATCATCGTACTTTTTCCGGCTCCGTTCCCTCCGCACAAGACAATACAATCCCCCTTTTCAATGTGGAGATTCAACCGTTCCAATGCTGTCTTTTTTTTATATACTTTGGATAAATCCTTCAATTCCAAAATCATCTTACACACCTCTCTTAGATAAAACCCGGGCTGATGTAATGAATGTTATAAGAATAATGAGGATAATGGATAGTGTCAGGGCAAGTGTGAGAGAACCATTTGCCCCCCACTTCTCGATCATTAAGTATTCCGGACCAAATACATATTCGGAATTCAGTTTTGATATCGACCAGACGCGAACGGATTCCACAGGATTTAGAAGGATTAAAAAGAATAGACTGATTTGCTTCAATGAATAAGGAATCCACCCGGTGACTGAAAAGATGATAAATTCATATACAAACACAATAATGATCCAGAAAATGATTGCTGCTGACAGTCCTTGCATCCTTGATTTGGAAAAAGCTCCAATCAGTAAAGATGCTGCTGAGAATACAAGGATTAGAAGCATATTAATCAGTAAAAACACTTGAAAAATATGTGCTGCAATGGAACTGCCCGCCAAAGAGAGAAAGAAGCCGAAGAGACCATATGATAGCCCTATGACAAAGAATAATGAGATAACCAAAGACAGGAATTTGCTGATCAGGTAATATCCTGAAGAATCATGATAGGTTCTGTATAAGGATAATCTTCCATTTTCTTTATCGGCAATTATGGAACTGCTGCCAAGGATCATACATATGATGGGCAGCATCCATAGAGAAAGATTCATCAGCATGGCAATCGAACGATTGTAGGCAGACTGGCTAAAACCGGCTGTTTCCCCCTCTTCCGGCTTTATTTCTTTGAGTCCGTAATATTCCGGGTTAACACCCATGGTTTCGATATTGGCAATCACACCTTCCAGTCCATAGGAAATTTCAGCGGGGTCTGATTTGACAGATTGAAGACCATATAAGTAAAGAAGTCCTGCCAGAAAGAAAAAAAGAACCATAAAATTTAAAAGCCACCTGCTTCTTAACAGCAGCCTAAGCTCATATTTAGTCATAGAATACAATAGTTTGGGATTCATATCGTTTCCTCCTCATGCTGAGGGAAATTTAAGCTTTAATGGCTGTGTTTCATTCCTTCTCCTTTAAAGCTCTTAATATCTGCTTTTAAAAGATCTTCTTTCAACAACACTATACCTCCGTGTTTTTTCTGATATTCTTCGGCTTTTTCCAATGATTCAAAAGCTGCAATTCCATAGCTCATGGGACTTTCAATATGACCGTTCTGTATAAAAGAGCTTGATTCAAACGATATCCATTCACTGCTGAGGTAATCATGTACAAAGGCAGCATCATATTCAGGATTCTCAGTCTGTATATATTGAATCATGCAGCCAATATCATCGAACAGAACAGGCTTCCCGCTTTTCAAAATGAGCTGTGCCGCCGATTCCAGCTCTATGATACCCATATTGCAGTTATCGCAGCTATCACGATTCTGTTTAATCACTGCCGGTTCCGAAGCTGATGATGAGCAGCCACTTAAAAATATCACCAGAACAGCCATTAGAAGAATATATCTATATTTCATTGTGCTTCCTCCCAAACTTAAATATAAGCACACTTGCCGAAGTGATCAGGAAAAAAAATAAGATTAAAGGATATTCGCCGCTATGACCGATATGATTTTTTTCTGAAATGAATGTTTTCTGTTTCACAGGCGCAGGTTCAGCAAGCGGCGACTCATCTATGATAAATGCTTCTGATGGAATCGGGGTGTATTGTTCTATCATATTCCATAGCTCTACGGCTGGACTTTGATAAAAGATCTGCAATAAAGGCTCATCATCTGCCATCTGATAAAAAACATCTCCGCTTTTATAGGCAAAGTCCACTTTATGGTCATGATCCAAATTTAATAAATGATGATCATCAAAATAGTTTCCATAATTGTCTTTACTGAATAGATTCCTGTTATCTTTTTCCGAGATAACCTGTCTTGTATTCCCTGAAAAATTATTTAAATAAATGGTGTTATCATTTGAATTCTTCCCAATTTCAATGCCGGTATCATTTTGCAGAATATTGTTAAATTCCAGTCTGTTCCTTTTTGCATTTTCAAGAATAATCCCTCTGAAATTGCCTATTACTATGTTTGAAGATATTTTGGAATCGAATGTGTCATAAATAAAGATTCCTGCTCCGTCAATCGCTGTATTTTTAAAGAAGTAGTTTTCAAGTATAAAAATTTCATAGCTTTGCATGATCATAAGGCCGTTAATGCTTTCGGTTACCTGATTGTCAGCTATTAATACATTGCGCGAATCCATCGTATGCACGCCATACCGTGCTTTAAACATGAGGTTCCCCGTGACTTCACAAAAATCTGAATAGGACACATAAACACCATCCTGTGTGTGATAGAAGTAATTCTCCTTCACTGCAGTATTGGGTGCTTCAATTAAATAAATGCCAAAGCCTTTGTGCTGATTCATGCCATGGAAACTGGTAATGAGGTTATTTTCAAACCTGTGTCCATAGGAATTCCTTGCATAGATGCCGTGAAATACATTTCTAAGGGCAATATGATGTAGAAAAGCGCGGTCTCCTTTCACATATATTCCGGCATTCTGTGAACCGCTTCCCTCCACCTCCAGATTTTCCACAATCACATCATCTGCAGCAATTGTCAGCACATGGCCTTTTTCTGTTCCCATTATTCTTGTTCCTTTATCTCCTATAATGTGAACCTTTCTATCTATAAGGAAGTTCCCTTCATATATTCCGGATTGTAATTTTATGACTGATACCTCGGGGTCAGACAAGGCCTCTCTCAGCTCTTTTGATGAGACTGCTGTCATTTCCTGAGCAGAAGCTTTTCCGGCCAGGACCAAACTGAAAAATACTAGGAACCATCCGATTTTTTTATACACTCAGCGCTCACCTGCCCGGAAATATGCATTCTGGCAACCTATCAATTCTAAATAGGCCTCCTGAAAAAGAATTCCATTTTCAATTCTTATCTTGTATAATTTATTTTAAGTTGAGTTTTTATTTATATTTAATGGCTCATTGTAGCCTTACCGTCGTCTTCACCTGTCTCAGTTACCTTCAGGATGGCGACGGCTCCTTTTTGTGCATGGTTAAACTGATGAGTAACAATTGGATAGCTGCCTTCTTTGGTAACTGTAAACTCCACTACTGCCCCGCCGCTTGCCGGGAGCATAACCGTTTGGAGACCTTTATAGCGGTTATAGGGGTTGCCATCAATGTATACGTCATCAAACACAGTACCCACCACATGGAACGAGCTTACTTCATTTGGCCCTACATTATTTACATATATCCTCACCTTATCCCCTACTTTAGCCAGAAGCGGATTATCCTTAAGTGTGAACGTATCCCCATTAGTATTAGGGTCTCCTTCTTTTAAAGCTTTTGTGGAGAAAACCACATGACTGGGTACGCCGTTTGAAAAATCCTCCAGATCGTTGTACTTATACCACTCGTTTTGTATAATTGTAAATTCTCTATCAATCTCTTTATCAGTCGGATAGCCGTCTTTTGGCTTTACAATTATAGTTCCGTGCATACCATTTGCTATATGTGATAATACCGGTGAAGTTCCGCAATGATACATGAACACGCCTGGTTTATTTGCAGGATAACTGAATGTTCCCGTTTCATCTGGCTGAACGTTGGAGAAGTCTTTTGAAGGAGCTGCGTGTACAGCGTGAAAGTCCATGCTGTGCGGTATTGCCGGATCCATGTTTTTTAAGGTGAAATTGATTGTGTCCCCTTCATTGACGACAACTACAGGGCCTGGCGCTTCACCATTAAACGTCCATGCTTTATAGAATTTTCCTTTGTCGATTTCAATATCCGTGATTTGGGAAGTCATTTCCACATTTACTTCATTCGGCCCGACTCTATCAATTTTCAATGGAATGGGTTCCTGATTTAAGTCTTTATGCGGAGCGATTGCCTCAGGCTTTGTTGTTTCTGCAGCCAGGACCTTTTCCTCAGGCTGAAGGGAACTTTCCGGTGCTGCCCCCTGGCTGCATCCCGTTATTAACCCTATGCCTATAGCCGAAGTAAGCAGATATTTTACTCCTTTTTTCATCTTGATTTCCTCCTTATAATCGATTGGTTTATCTGCTTTTATCATATGGTAAATATGGACTGAATTTGGTGATTTTTCTCACAAGACTTTGAAATTCTGTGAAGAGTTTGTGAATTAGTGATCACATTTTTATGTTAAAAAGGATAGAAGAGTTATTACTTTGAAAGGCGATTATTATGCTATAATCGCCTGGTCTTTCAATCATGCCGGTTCCATTAGTGCGTTAGTGCTAATTAATGGACACTTTACATCTATATTACTTTGTAAAAAATTGTTCCTATCTATCTTAAATGGTTTATAATCATTAAATGTAGTTTAGTTGAATCAGATGCTATAAAAGGAGAATTAATTAAAAGATGGATTTTATTATGATTTTAAAAGCGATTATTCTGGGATTTGTAGAAGGAATGACGGAGTTTGCTCCAGTGTCGTCTACTGGACATATGATTATTGTGGATGATATGTGGCTCAATACAAAAGAGTTTTTGTCAAAATATGAAGCTAATACCTTTAAAGTTGTCATTCAGCTCGGTTCCATCTTAGCGGTTGTGATCATTTTTAAGGAACGGTTCATTGAAATGCTCGGTCTTGGAGGGAGGAATAAAAACTCAGAAGAAAAACAGAGCCGTCTGAAATTGTCTCAAGTGATTGTCGGGTTAATTCCTGCCGGGATTCTTGGTGTTTTATTTGAGGATTATATTGATGAACACCTGTTTTCAACTGAGACGGTACTGATTGGTTTGGTTATTGGTGCATTTCTGATGATTTTTGCTGATATTTTTGGAGGCAAAGACCCGAAAACAGTTTCAGTTGATCAAATCACCTATAAACAGGCTTTATCTATTGGATTGATTCAGTGCTTCTCACTTTGGCCCGGGTTCTCACGTTCAGGTTCAACCATTTCAGGCGGCGTGCTGCTTGGCCTGTCACACCGTGCTGCAGCTGATTTTACTTTTATCATGGCTGTACCCATCATGGCTGGCGCGAGTTTTCTATCCTTAATAAAAAATCTCGAGTACTTTTCAGTCGATGCACTGCCTTTCTTTATTGCAGGCTTCATCAGTGCATTTGTTTTTGCCTTGATTTCGATCCGCTTCTTTTTGAAGATGATCAATAAAGTTAAACTTATTCCTTTTGCCATTTACAGAATTGTACTTGCAGGGGTTATATATTTCATATTTCTTTAAAAAATGAACCTGGGCCTTTGCAGCCCAGGTTTTGTTTTGGTTTATTGTCCAAAGTGGTGTCAGGTTCGGACTCTGGCACGGGAGTATCTCCTTTTTCTGTTCGAAGACGAAACTGGTTCGGACTCTATGGGCGTCATGTCGTTTTCTCCTGTCCGAACCAATTGCTTATTATTAAAACAAATTTTTAAAGAAGATGAAAATTACCCTCGGAATCCACAGTACGATCCGAATAAGTAATGAGATCACAATGGAATCCAGGAATTCATTCAAAAGCTCACGCAGCAGCCCTGGTTTTCGTTTCTCTCTATTCTTGATGGATTTTCCCGCCTTCCTATTTTTGATCCGCTCCATTTTTTACATCGTCTACAATACGTTCAGCTGCTTTTCGGTATAAGTTGCTCATGTGAACCAGTGAAGTAGCCAGCAGGACTTTTTCAAGCTCAGCTGGCTGATCTTCATTAAGCTCTTTTGCTTCCTCTGCTGCCCTGGCTGCCTGATTTTCCAGATCAGTCATAAAAGCATCGACATTAAGTTTAGTTAAATCGAGGTATAGCTGATAAAAATGGTCCAGATCCATATTTCCTTCTGCTGTTCGGGAGTTGACGCCATTTAATAGGCTTTTAATATCGTTTATGGAGAGAGCTCCTTTAAGCTGATAAATGAAAGCAATTAAAATAAGGTGCTCCTTTGAATATTTTTTATTTTTGACAGGAAAAAACAATTTCCCTTTTGCATAGTTATTTATCATTGTCTTAGTCAGCACTTTTTCCTCTTCGTTTCTGGTCGTGCTGCCAAAAGTATTTTCAAATAGCTGGATCACCTGATCCATATATAAATCGATCTGCGGCATATCTTCCAATTTAAGTTGATTATCCGCAATGAGTTTTTCCATTTCCATATTTATTCATCAGATCCTCCCCTGTTATTACATAAATTCTACTTAAAAAAACGTAAGTTGTAAATATTGACTAGATGACGTTTTGTATATATTATATTAAGTAGTTATTAAAACTACATAAGAGAGTATTAGGAGGAGATATTATGAATTCATACATCCGAGAGCCCATAAATGGACTGACCCATTTAGCAGGAGCCATTTTATCCTTTGCCGGATTGCTTGCCATGGTTATCAAAGCCTCACTGACGACATCTTCACCGCTTGCCATTACTGCTGTTGCTATTTTTGGAATTAGTTTGATGCTGCTCTATTCTGCATCAGCTGCCTATCATATGGTGATAGCTAAAGATAAAGTCATTGCCTTTTTAAGAAAGCTTGATCATTCCATGATTTATGTATTGATTGCAGGTTCCTATACACCTTTTTGCCTTATTACTTTAAACGGTGTGACCGGATGGGTTCTATTTTCCATTGTTTCTGGTGTTGCTTTATCTGGGATTCTGTTTAAAATGATCTGGTTCAGCTGCCCGCGCTGGCTATCAACAGCCTTATATATTGCAATGGGATGGATTATTGTTTTCGCTTTTTCGCCTCTTTCTGAGTCTCTAAGTTACTCTGGTGTAATGCTTCTTTTGCTTGGGGGCATCCTATACACAATTGGCGGAGTGATTTATGCGATTAAACCAAAATTCCTGGAGTTCAAACATTTGGGTTTTCATGAGATTTTTCATATTTTCATTATGATGGGAAGCATGGCACACTTTCTTTGTGTGTTCATGTATGTGATTTGATAGATAGTTAAAAAAGCGGACACCCTCATGTCCGCTTTTTTTTCATTAGCTGCTTTCTACATCCTTCAAAACAGCTTGTAGTTTCCGTTCAGAAAATCTGACCATGTTTTTGTAGATGTTCATGATAGATTCAGCATAATTAGTTCCAGGTACAGCCCATTTGCCATTCAGTTCCTTCCATAGCTTTGCCGAACCTCTTTTCACTAGGCTGAAACGCGGATCCGCCAGTGGATATTTAGCAGGCAGCGGCTGTGTGGAAGAATAGGCATATAAATGCTGAATATGTGCCAAAACGCCTTCCTCCTGTGTGGAAAAGCTTGCTCCTGCCGCACCATTCCCTGTTGCGCCGATTCCTGCAAAATTATTCTGGCCAGGTTTAACATCACCAGTAAATCGGAGAAAGTTGGTTTCATGCATGGCCTGTGCAAAAGCGATATCCCCTCTGATGCCATAATATTCACCGATAGCAGAATAGAATGATCCTAAATTGGCAGCATTCGGGTTTACCTGTTTTGCATATTGATTCATATGCTCTGGTGACAAATGGGTTACTCCCAGAATGGAATAACCTTTGGGTTCAGAAGGCACTGTCGGCGGAGCGTCTGACAGTATATAGGCATCTGTTATTCCTGCTTTCTTCACAATTTCCAATTGTTTTTCTGCATTTTCCTTCGTACTGAAAGCACCGGCCTGTACCCTGTACCAGACCGTGCCTGAAATTTCAGCAGTGGCTATAACCGATTCAATGCTTTTATTTTTTAGAGCGGCAGCCCTTTCCTCCGCATTTTTTCTATTTGTAAAAGAACCGGCAATCACTCTGTATAGATTACTGGGGTCGACTGGTTTTGGCGGCTGCGGCGGTACAGCCGGTTTCGCTTTAAGGCTAAAGGCTTTAGCAATTCCATTAACATGTCCCTGTGCCACTCTTTGTCTCCACAGCGGATCTTTCATTAAAGCGGCATCTGCTGAATTATCAATAAAGCCATTTTCTGTTAATAGGGCTGGCATGGCTGATTCACGCAGTACATGAAAGTCAGCTTTCTTCTTACCTCTATCGATGAGCTGATTCAGTTTAGTGACTTCAGCATGGATAATATTCTGATAGCTGGCTGTTTGGGAAGTGCTGCCAAGGCTGTTATGAATAAAATCTTCATATCCCCTCGCTGCGCCATTCGCGGCATTACAGTGTATGGAGAGGTAAAAATCAGCCGCCCAGCTATTGGCTTCAGATGTTCTTTGGCTCAAACTTTTAGTCGTATCATTTTCACGGCTCATTTTAACTTCTATATTCTGATAGCTGGCCAATAGGATATTTTTTATATTTTTTGCAATATCAAGCGCAATATCTTTCTCTCTTATTCCGTTTCCCTGAGCGCCTGGATCAGTACCTCCGTGTCCAGGGTCTAAATATAGCTTCATGGTCCTCACTCCTTTATTATTTAAGTCTTATATTTCAAAGTTTGGAGCTTCCCAGTTCATTATAAATCAATTTAACACAGCAAGTACTTGCTTGTAATAT
Organism: Cytobacillus sp. BC1816; assembly: GCF_051353635.1. Taxonomy (NCBI): domain Bacteria; kingdom Bacillati; phylum Bacillota; class Bacilli; order Caryophanales; family Bacillaceae; genus Cytobacillus; species Cytobacillus sp. BC1816. Next base: position 2,572,824 of record NZ_CP195611.1, read on the forward strand.
TGTATGTTTAACAGCAGAAATGGCTTGTACATATGACCAAGCAATAATGCTTTCCGTAACTGGAATCTAAAAAAATTGTATTTTAATAGGCGACATTCTCATTCAAAAACTTAGGTGCAGCCGTATGCTAATGGTGGAACTAATTTTTGGGGAGTGAAAAATCATGGGTTTGTGCGGGAAGAAAAACAATAAAGAGTTTGAGAGGCATGATTTTTGCCATGAGCATGATTGCGACTGTGAATGCCAGATAAAACCAGACTGTGAAGAAGGTAAACACCGGAAAAACTTCTATGAAAATTGTGTTGAAGAGGTTTTGGAGGCTATTTTTAGAGCACAGAAAAAAGCAGGTTCAGAAGATGAATGCAGGAGTTCGTGCCGGGAATCCATTGATGATCTAATGGGAGGACATAAGAAACCAAAAAAAAATACAATTCCTTTCCTTTTATATTGCGGAAGCTGTGAACCATTTAAAGCCACAGGTGTGACCACATTCACTCATCATTCCAAGGAAAAGAAATTTGCTTGTATAACATCATTCATTTTTAGAATAAAAGAATTTGACGGCAAATGCGCTGTATTGGAATTGTTGACTTTCAAGCAATGTAAATCTTCTAAAGACCCATTTAAAACACATACAAAAGATTGTTGTTCACCTTGCAGCCAAATCGATTGTGAAAACGTAGAGGATCTCATTCCTACAGGTATATGCATAAATGTGGATCTTTCCTGTTTTTGTGCTGTAACCTGTCTGCCTGCCGTCCGCTTATAGAATTTTACTATTCCTGATTGTATTATGGGCTTTGCTAAATGATTCGCCGATTTTAAACATTATGAATAGCCAAGTAAAAAAGGTGCACCATTCTGGCATGGTGCACCTTTTTTGCATTATTAGCAGATTAGCCTCCAAAAGCCTCCAGCACATCCTCTACGTCTTTTATATCAACCTCATCTGGAATTGCCTCATGAAGAAGCTTCTTCTCTTTAAATGCTGGCGCCTGGACTGGAACATAGCCTGATTGCATCATTTTCTTAATTTCATGAATTTCTGCAAGTATGATATCGCTGTTCATATTTTGGGGATGGAGATAGCTGTTTAAAGCTGATAGAACTAAATGGATCAGCGTATTATTATTGGAATGATAGTCGACTTGTTCCTCTATCTTCTTTGAGACTTTTACAGATGCCCCAGTTTTGACATCAATGAACTGATCTGGGATTGTTAATGCGGTCTTATTAACATAGTCGGTATAGGTTCTGAACATTTCCATCATCCTTAACCTTTGGTTGTCATAATATGATTACTTCCTTTATCTCTTTTAAGCTGATTCATTTTTGCCAGAATCATAAGACCAAGGACATTTAATTTCTCCATATTTTCAGGAAACGTTAATTCAATTGGCCTTCCTCTATCCGACCATTTTGCTGCAGCTTCCTGAATTTGCTTTTGGGCGAGTTTGGCTGCTCCTCCAACAGCAATATAACGGACAGCTCCTTTAATCTCTGATGAACTGCTCCTCACCCGATCAAAATGCTCCAGGTATTTAATTGCCATTGACTTCAGCTGAGGCAAAATGTATTTGCTGATATCCTTTCTGACCCCTGCGAAAGGCTCGACATACCACCCTGAGGGTCCTTCTGCCAACTTTTCCTCCAGTTCGGCACGGGAGTCAAATCGGTACATTTCCTTTTTACTCACCCTTTGAATGATGTGATCAAGAAACTGATTGATCCCGAAAGGCTCGCCCTCTACAGATGCGACAGGCTTATTATTTTTTATTCCGACAAAGTCGACTGAGTCTCCCCCAAGGTCGCCGATGATAATCCCTTTTTGTGATTCTTTTACAAGTTCTTCATCCTTGATGCCCAAGGTTTCCTGATCTCTTGTTAACCCCAAATAGGCACAAGCACCTTCTGCACCTACAATGACATCATTGATTATGACTTTAACGGTTAACTCTTTTGGCTCGGAAAGGCCGGGAACTTTATGAAAGATGATCGTATGTGTTCCAGCCAGTTTGTCTTTTAGGCGAGTTTTTCTTTCTTTATACTGTGTTGTCGGAAGAGAAACAGCTAATTGATCAATGGAATAAGTGATTTCTGTTTCTTCCGGATGCTGAAGTACTGAATGATAGCCTGCCAGGCCAAACAGCAGCAAATAAGTTCTGTCTTCATCAACTTTCTGGTTATTAAATGCAGTCAGGCTTACGTCCCGCTGTTTAGCCGCTCCTTTTCCGATATAGAATATTTCCCTTCTATCCACAACGGCCTGGCTCTTTACCTCCACAATTAAATTATCTTCAAACACTATATCATCATCATCGTATGGCTTTTCGTAAAATTCTGCATCAAAAAGAGCAATAGCATTTGGAATCTGATATTCTGACAGAATACCATTTTCAGAAGCTAATGCCTTATACCAGCTGTTTCCGATATCTACAGCAAGAAAATTGTGTCTATCCATTTCTCCTCACTCCTCCTTTTGAATCTTATGCGTGATAGAAGTCCAATTGTGCCCGTACATATTTAAATTTTATCTCAGCCTTCGACTATCAGCGGAAATAAAGAAAAACCCAGCTGCTTGCAGCTGCGCTTTATCCGCCATTGTATCATCCAGAGAAATTTCCATGTTTGTCCAATGCATTCAACTGCTCATATGCATAATATATCTTGAAGTAATTATTAATAAGGAGGAACAACATTGAAAAAAGAAAATAAATGCGTAGATATTAACGTGTCTGCTAATGTTGGAGAGTGTAACTACTCCCCAGGAGCTGCGCCAATTGCTCCGGCAGGCGAAGCTATTATTAAAGTACCTGTAGAACTTGCCGTTTTGAATGTCAGGACAAACCTGGCTGCCAAAATCACATTCCCAGAGCCGGTATTAGAAATCAAAGATATTAAGAAAAGAGTACAAATTGTCCAATGTAAACTTCTTCTTCCAGGGGTTGCTGCAGGCAGCGATCCATTTGTGGCAGGCTCTTACCATCTTTTCATAAAAGGGTTTGTACGCAAGAATATTCAATACGCAGCTCCTTGCTATAATTCAGGAGTATGTGTGAACTCTGAAATGCGTTCATTGACAACTGATGTACCTTTTGAATGTGTAGTGGAAATTGCAGAAGCTGATTTTGACAGAACACCACAGCTTCCTTTCTTGAACGCGCGTGCAGAATTTGATTTCTTCAGACAGCAGGAGCTTGGACGTGGCTTCCCAGAAAAAGACCATTTCCTATCCAGCGACCTTTCCCAATTCCACCAGAATAGCAGCCAGTTCTATAATGAGATGCCATTTTGCGAGCTGATTTCAAGCAATATCACGGAATGGGACGAGGCTCTTGACCGAAAGCCGTTCGACCACCACGCCAATTGGGGAGAAGGAACATTTGAAAGTATCTCCGAAAAAATGTTCCTTCAATTTACAGTAAAAGTTCTTCAAAAACAGCAAGTTCGAGTGGCAGCTCTATAATTGAATGAAAGAGCAGGACCTATTTTCTCATGGGAATAGGTCCTGTTTTTTTTATGAGGATTTCCATATTAGCATGATATTCACAGTTCAATAAAATGACATTCACCTACAATATTCCCTTGCCTATTTTTGTTTTTGAGTCTCTGTCATTTAATAGGTATACGCCCAAACATAGTCGTTTATCATGCATATGATGTGATTATCATGATTTCAGGAGGAGCCCATATGTCAGAAGAACATAAAGATCGAGATCAAGCAGAATGCCAGATTTCAGCTCAAAACTGTGAGTGTGAGAGCACCTTCCACCATCCGCATGTAAGCATTGGAAAGATTACTGCAAAGGTTCCTGTAGTTTTGGCAGAACTCTCACTTAAAGTTCATGTGAATGCCTTGATTACATTTCCCGAACCTGTCCTTGAGATTAAGGACATTAAAAAAACTGTGAAATTAACACAGTGCAGGCTTCTATTGCCCACTGACCAATTATTTGTTAAAGGGTTTATCCGCAAGAATATTCAATACGCCAGTCCTTGCCCTGATATCGAGAAGCATACCGATAAAAGTATTGCTTCAGATATTCATTCCTATACAGTTGATGTACCTTTTCAATGTGTGACTGAAATTAAAAAATTCCTGACTTGTCCGGTAATGCCGGAAACCAACCACCGCCACGAATTTGATTTTCTTGTATCAAAACCAATGCCTCGCGGATATCCTGAGAAAGATGAAATGCAGTCGAGTGATCTTTCACAATTTCATCAGAAAAGCGTACAGCACTATAATGAATTGCCCTTTTGTGAACTGATTTCCAGCAGAATAATAGAATGGGATGAAGCAATTGACCGCCGTCCACTGCCTAACCGGTCACCGATTGGGGAAGGCGTCTTTACAAAAGTGGAGGAAAAAATGGTTTTAGACCTGGTCATTAAAGTCCTGCAAAAACAGCAGATTCGTGTATCTTCTACTACAAATGATCACGAAGATTGCTTTGACTGTGAATAGACCTCCAATTTGCACCAAATTAATAATTAAATAGTGTGTCGTCAAAAGCCTTCAGTTTTATTTATGTGAAAAGCTATACCATTTATAGAAATAGCTTTTAAGATTTAATGTAAGGAGGGGACCGGTGAGGATGCTCTAGAATGGCAGCACCTTCCTAAGCATATGAGTGATATGAGAAGTGCCTATAACCGGATTTATCGTATCGGTAAAGACTCAGATAATCCAATGGAACAGCAGCAATTATTCTTTTATACGGGGAATGATTCAAAAAGCCCAAAATCAGCAGAACCAGATAATAAATTGGACTCAGAAGAAAATCAAAAAGATACTGGCAGGTCTATTTCCGGAAAAAAAACTAAATCATTTCCATTAATTTTACCGCCTCCAGCAGTGGAAGCGCGTCAAATAATTAAAACGAGTGTACAGCCTGAAAAAGCAGCTGATAAGGAGACTCCTGAGGAGAATGTTGTGCCTGCTAAAGATAATTCCCATACGTCCAAGTCAAATAGCATAGTATTGCCAAAAAACCTGAAAGAAATGCTGACGCCCTTTTCTCCTATGCTGAGCTGGTCCCCTTCATTACCCAGCAAATATTCTAACAATAGGATCTTGTTAAGCGAAAGTAAATCCAGTATGAGAGAAGATAAACACCTTTTACTTGCCGAGACTATTCCAGCTGATGACCTTTCACATGAAATGGTTCAGATTGACAAGGAAATTGGACCATCTTTAGATAATGAAAATTCGATTAAAGCGATAACTTTTGAAGAAGAACTGGATCTGACAGAGGAATTTATACGCTTGCTTGAGAACCACGATATTGCAGATACATCCAAGACCATCCAAACTGCAGAATCCCAAAGTGATTACTCAATTGTGTCGGAAGCAGAAGTGTTCAATGATGAGGATGGAGCGGAAGACAACACCCCTGCCATGAAATCTTCATTGTTTTTGGAATCTGCGAATTCATTAGAGGAAGAATTTGCAGGAATGCTGGAGGAGTCTTCTTCTTCAGATGATGAGTCTGCTAACTATCTCTATCACCAGGACGAAGTATTTGCACTCCTGTTAGATTCCTCTAATAACCGAAGTGAATCTTCCTCCTATCATCATACAAGATATGTTAGCGTAAACTGTGAAGCTGAGTCATCCGAACCAGATGAAGCACATCCATTAGAGGAATCATCGTGTGATAGACCCATGAAGGAATGGCAGTCAAACTTAAGTGAAGAATCATCCAGTTATGAAGGAGAATTCTCCCGTCTTTTGAAAGAAGCATGCAGCTTGCTCGATATGCAGGCCGAAGACACCATCCCGCTGCAGGAGAAATTTTTGGCTTTGATGGAAGAATCATCAGACAGCAATCATTTGTTCTTTGAAGTATCAGATGATGAGTTTTTCTTAGCCAGTGAAAGTGAAAGCTCCGAATCTGCAGATGATGATGAAGAGAAATATGATAAAGTATCTTCATTGCTTGAACACTTTTCGGCGATGCTTCAAGATATTACATTCAATGAAGCTCCAAATTCTGAATCGGAAGAGCCCCCCTCTCTAACAACCGAAATTGAAAGTATATCCGAATCCATATCGGAAGAAACGTCTAGTGATATGAAGTTTGATCATCAATTAGAGGAATCCTCTTCCAGCAGCTGTATTTTAGTCAACGAACAGCAAACACTATGTTATAGGGAGTCCCGAAGCAATGGACCAATAGTAAAACTGCCTGTTTTAGTAGGCAAAACAGATATGGCGATTCAAATCTTTGATTGCTTTCCAATAAACTGTAAGGCTATGCACATAACTAAAGTGGAATGGCAAGTGGATTCACTAAGCTGTAAGGCTCTTTTTCCATCACCTTCCGTATTTGTTAAAGGAGTGCTCATAGCTGATACGATGTTCACTGCTGATCAGCAGTTGAAAAACGTAAGGATTCCGATCTCAATAGAAAAATCAGTTGAACTTGAATGGGTATGTCCGCCTGATTTGCCGCAATCATCATGTAAAAATGAGTTTATGTTCCTGAATGAAAATGCCCTGGATCAACATTTCGAATACTCTCAGCAATTTTCGGAGGAAATCACCTGCAAACTTAATTCGATCCATGTTCTCTGGTATAGCACCGTAATGGAGAATGAAGGTTTGGAAATACAGGGGAAAGCAGTTTTATCCATTGATTTTCTGCAGGAGCAATATGTACAGATTTAAAGGAGGGCAGCTTCAAAAGTGCCCCTCCTGTTTTTTCTTTGGATAACCTTTTAAATATTATTTTTTAAAAAATTATTAATGATCAGCACTGCTGATTTCAGGACATATGAAAAAAAGGCACCGGAACGGCACCTTTTTTACAGCATGAATTATTACTCTTCTTCTGGAAGCAATCCGGTAGCTGGAGTAAATTGAGTCTGTGTTAATCTGATAACAAGGTTAATGTCATCTTTTTCAGTTAACTTGTTGAATCTGCCCCATTTATCAAAGTTCTTCAAGAAGTTAGCTTCTGTTAAATTCCAGCTGACTAATTTACAGTGAATAGGCTCATTCAAGTTTTCAAAAGTATTGGACCCAAAGGTGCAGCGGTCAGCACCCATTCCGTCTTTAGCCAATTCCCTGATCTCGCGGTTATCGCTATTCTTGGAGCTTAAGGCAGGTACTGGAATGGGAGCTGGCAAAGTAACACGTGTAAAGCACTTGAATGGAACGTTTACCATATAGTCTTTAACATAACCATCGCAATCCTCAACATATTGAATATTTTTATGAATAAATCCTTCTACAAACACTTTTACAATATTAGTAGTAGTGCCTGTTGCTGGGCGGAAAGGAACCGCTTCACATTGAGTAAGAAAGATATTTTTTCTGATCACTTTAATATCTGATGCATAATCTGGAAGATGAATTTCGGATTCAGTAAGAGCTTGGATAGGTACTTGTCCGATAACTGTTTCAACTTCAGTACCCCTTACAACAGGACCTGTAACTTCACAAAAATGATCATGTGATTTTGCTGTATCGCAAGCTGGCATAGCTGGACATTTTCCGGAAGAATGCCCTTTTCCGCAGCCGCAACCGTTGTTTTTTCTCATATTTTGCACTCCTTATAAAATATTATTCAGCCAGAGTCAAACAAGCTTCTTATACCATTAGCTTGCTTTCTTTTGACTTACTATTTATATATGTTGAGAGTGATGACTTTGAATGGACAAGTATAGTAGGACAATTAATCAATTTTTCATTCTTTGCAAAAAAATAGCAGCTGCGGTGAAGGATATTGCACTTATTGGCTCATTGAATCCAAATGTAGGTATTTCCTCATATTTTCCTTCAGCTTCAAAAATCTTCAAATTATTGTCATATTTTCTGTTATAATAAATTTATAAATTAAGCAAATATTCAAACTAAATATTCTGGTGGACGAGGCGATTTTTTTGCTGATATTCTTCAAGGTTGCAGTGTGGTTCATTGTCGCTTGTCTCGGTTTTTATGTTATTTCTGTCTGGCTGTGGGAAAAGAAAGTAAAAGAAAGAATGCCTGTCATTAGGAAAACCTGGTATATCCTTTTTGTGCTCGGTGCAGTTATATATTGGACCAACAAACCAGAATCCATTTTTACTGACTGGCAGAACTACCTCATTGTCGCGATTATATTTGCCCTGGTGGATGCCTTTGTTTTCCTCGGATCCTATCTTAAAAGAGTTGGTAATAATGAATTGGCAACAGACACAAGGGAATTGCTCGAAGAAAACAGTGATTTGCTGAACTCACACATGAATAAGCTTAAATCGTTTCAGTATTTATTGAAAAATGAGCCCATAGACATTTATTATGGAAACAAGGAAGCGTATCTTGCCGGCATTGAAAAACTTCTGGCAGACTTTGCGGAAAAAGTGGATATGAAGGTATCCTTATGCAAATACACAACAGAGGAGGAAAAGGACTATCTCCTTGAGCACTACACCGATAAAGCTTTAATTCATAGCCGTCTGGACCGCAGGGATGTTTATTACGATGCTGAAGAAAAGCTGGCGCTGATACCTTTTTCCATTCTTGAAGATGACTATGTAATTAAACTTACCTCCGATCAATTTGTTACAGAATTCGACTATTTGCTTTTCACTTCTCTCATTTCAATATACGATCTAATGCTCCCTGCCGAACAGGAGGACGAAGAACATGAAGGATCCAGCGGATAAAAAAACAAAGTTACATGAGATACAATCTAAAAACACCATGAAAACGCTCAAAAAAAAATCCCGGATCAGCCTGCCGGGATTTGAAGTAAGTCCCCACACTGAAAGGATATTAAAAAAGAACAAAAGATTAATAAGCGTTTATACCAATACAAAGGCTTGAGCATACTATATGGCGTGGGAGGAAATTTCTTCCGCGCCCTATTCATGTTCAATTGAAGGGGACATATAATAAAGATAAAAAGGGCTGATTTCAATGAAAAAACTGACCAAGAAAGTGAAAAATATTAACTTCCCCACATTCTCGGTATCACCATATACCAAAAACCTGTCAAAAAAAACAGAGGCAGCCATACAGGATTTAAACAAGGGGCTCAAACCTCCGAAAAATAATGCATAGAAAAACCGCCTTGCAAGAAGACGGTTATTTTATAAAAAGCTTCACTTTTTTCAATGCATCTTTTGTAGTAGGATATCGGAATGGCAAATCGAATCTGGTGGTTTGCTTCAGTATGCTTTTTTCATGTGAAAACACATCAAAGCTTCCCTTGCCATGGTAAGCTCCAATTCCGCTCTCCCCTACTCCCCCGAAGGGCAGATACGGTGAACTAAGATGATAAACTGTATCATTAATGCATCCTCCTCCAAAGGAAATGCTGCTTAGAATATGGGTTTGGACACCCTCACTTTCTGTGAAGATATATAGCGCTAAAGGCTTCGGCCGTGCTGTAACCTCTGCAATCATCCCGGACAAGTCATCAAATTCCAGCACTGGCAGAATTGGTCCAAATATTTCATCCTGCATGACTTCATCAGCCCATTTAATATTACCAAGTACAGTTGGTTCTATGGTGAGAGAGCTCAAATCATGCCTTCCCCCGTGAACAGTAGTCCCATTGGTTAAAAATTTGGTGAGACGGCTGAAGTGTTTCTCACTGACGATTCGCGTGAATTGGCCGGATGCAATCGGGTTTTCTCCATAAAGCTCCTGAATTGCCTGTTTTAATTCTTTCAGGAATTCATCTTTAATCCTGCAGTGAACATAAATATAATCTGGAGCCACACAAGTTTGGCCGGCATTAATATATTTTCCCCAGGCAATTCTCTTCGCAGCAAGCTTCAAATTTGCATCATCATGCACGATGCAAGGGCTCTTCCCTCCTAATTCAAGGGTAACGGGAGTAAGGTGCCTGGATGCTGCTTCCATGATGATTTTTCCAACAGGGACACTGCCTGTGAAGAAAATATAATCGGCCTTTTCATTTAATAGGGCTGTGCTTGTTTCTGCATCGCCTTCAACAACTGAAATATATTCTTGTGGGAAATGTTTGCTGATCATTTTTGAAAGTAATGCCGAAGTCTGCGGCGTTAATTCCGATGGCTTCAGGATTGCGCAATTCCCTGCGGCTATCGCTCCGATCAGCGGTGCAATCGCCAGCTGGAATGGATAATTCCATGGCGCTATGATTAGCGCAACTCCATATGGTTCAGGGTATATCCAGCTTTTCGAACCGAATTGTGCTATGGAAGACTTCACTTTTCTGGGTTTGGCCCATTTTTTTAAATGCTTCAAGGTAAAACGGATTTCCTCCAGGAGTATTCCAATCTCCGTCAAGTACGCATCGAACTCACTTTTATTGAGATCTGCCCTTAACGCATCCATCAATTCCTGCTCATGCTCCTTAATGACCGAACGCAGCTTGCCGAGCGCTTCCGTTCGGAATGAGACATCCTTTGTTTTACCCTGGGTGAAGAAATTTCTTTGTTTTTGAATGAGATCTGCGTAGTTTTCCATGGAATACCTCCAGATGGGACAAGGTTTTAAGGTTATATTATCATCTTGGCTGGCGGAAATACATCAATAGGTCTACTCTCATTGCAAAGAAAATGCCGGCCATAAGGTCCGGCATTTGAATAATTATCTTGGCAGCTTAAAGAATTCACTGCTTTCACTATAGTTTCCTGCCAGCCTTCCGAGCGGCTGCAGTTTTTCTAAGTTCACTTTATAATTACCGAGGTAGTAATCATCGTCAATATGATAATGTACCATTCTCCCAATAATAAGATGATCGCTTCCTAGATTAATAATTTGTTCCAGCTTGCATTCCATATGGATTGGTGCTTCTTTTACCCTCTTCGGGGCAACCATACGACTTTCAGCAGCGGAAAGCCCTGCCGCTTTAAACTCATCAGCCTCACTAGGGAGATTCTCTGCACTTTTTTGCATTTGGTTTCCCAATGGGGCAGGAACCACATTGATGACAAACTCTTTTGTCTCCCGAATATTGACCAATGTATCTTTTTCTGTTCCTTCCCTGTCGCCAACCCCAGGTCCAATTGAAATACAGAGCATGGGAGGATTCCTTGAAACAACAGTGAAAAAACTGAAAGGTGCGAGATTCTGGCCGCCTTCCTCAGATACCGTGGAAACCCAGGCAATCGGCCTTGGGACGACAGATCCGGTTAATAACTTGTACACTTCTTTTTCTCCAAGTTCCGAGGGATTAAATTCCAAACGGATCACTCCTTCCACGTTTAAATAACAAAGTTATTCTTTTTATTCATAATCGATAATGTTGTCAGTAAAGTAAAAACAATAAACATCATGCCTGTGATTAAAAACCACCCGGAAGAAAATTGACCAGTCTTATCCACGATTAAACCGAACAAGGGCGGAATGATAATGGCTCCAGCTGATCCCAGTGTGATACTGATCCCGCTTGAGATGCCAGCTTGTTCTTTCGGCACCAGTTCACTTGCAAGATTCATCCAGATGCCATTGAAGCCTGAAGCTGCAAATCCAAACAGAGCTGTAATGGGAGCCATTACCCAAAATGGGGCTGAAGTAATGACAGCAGCTGAGGTACTGGCCAATGCAGTAATAATGGTAATAATCATAAGAATTACAACACGCTTTCCTTCAAAAAGCCTGTCGCTTATGATTCCCCAGGCAACCCTGCCAATGGTTCCGGATATTTCAGATATAACCAGGAGAATACCTGATAAAAAGATTGAAATATTCAACTGTTCATAGGCAAATAAAACAATATACGTATTTAAGCACATTTGTGTACCATTTAAACCAAGAGCACTAAAGCTTATCAGCATCAAAGCTTTATTTTTAAACATTTTAAACATCGATCTATAAAATTGGAGCAGACTCATTCTGCTGCCCTTCGCATGTTCCAGTTCAGGCGGATCCCGGTAAAAATGATACGAAACAAATCCCCCCGCCAATAAAAGAAGGCAAGCCGTAAGAAGTACAAATCTCCAGCCAAAAGTTACACTAAGCGGAAGCAGTATCAAACTGGCCAGAGCAGATCCTGCTGTGATGCCGGTTTGTTTTATTCCCATTGCGGTTCCCCGCTGTTTGAGCGGGAACCAATAAATGATGCCTCTATTTGTGATCGGGTGCATGGATCCATACCCAATTCCGCCGATAACAATCAATAACAGGACAAGCCAGAAATCATGAAGCAAAGTCATGAACAGAAAGCCTAGCCCCATTAAAGCCGACGCCAGAACCAATAATTTACGGGATCCTGCAAGGTCAGTCATAAATCCGGCTGGAACTGAAATGATAGCCTGGCCCAAAAAGAGAGCCGCGGGGAGCATGCCGATTTGCGACTTGGTCAAAGAAAGATCCTCCCCGATTAATACTCCCAGCGGTCCAATGCTTCTGCCAACAAATGCTACCATCAGCTGTGCCAGCAGAAGAAATAATAGCATTTTCCATGGATTTTCATTGATGGCAAATTGCTTTTCTGCCAGTGAATTACTCATAATTAATCATCTCTTTTTTTGGCTTTTATGCCTTTAAATTGATTGCAGTCAAATCTTCCTCCAGACCTTTGCTCTTTGAAACAGCTGGAGCTAATAGAGATCCTGCAATACAGATAAAGAAGTTCAGTCCTAACCCCATGACTCCGCCGTGAATTCCATAGATGGTTTTATAGCCTGTAAGCGTAAGCACTCCTGCTAATATAGCGCCTGCAAGCATCCCCCAGAAGACAGCCTTTCCTGATAAGCTCTTCCAATATAAACCCAGTACAAAAGCAGGGAATACCTGAACAAGCAATTCGAATTTCAAGACGAAAATTTCATAAAGCGTTCCCGGAGGGTTCCAGGCAATCCACAGGAGAATGATGATGGCAATGATTCCGCATATTTTCCCAACCATGACCTTCTTATGTTCAGATGCCTTTGGATTGATGAATTTTCCATATACGTCATTTGAAAGCATAGATGAAAAGCTAAGCAGAACGGAGTCGGCTGTAGATATAATGGCAGCAACAATCCCGCCAAAGAAGATGATCATAATCCAGTAATAAAATGGATTAATAGCTGCAATCTCATTGGCCATCAGACCGACGAGCTGTTCAGAACCCGTCTTATCCAGTCCCGGAAAAAGCATAATTCCAATAATGCCCACCATAAATACAAGCCCTGTTGTAATTGGCGGCATCCATGCCATGCGGGCAAAGGACTTTTTCAGTGTTTTTTCGCTTTGCGCAGAATATATTCTTTGAACAGCGTGCGGATAAATACTTGCTCCCAGTCCAACAAGCAGGAGCATACTCAGCCAATTGATATTCACTTCCATTGGAGGAACTGCCGTTTTAGCGGGCTCCAGTTCTGCTACATACCTTGTAACATCAGAGAAATTCCCTCCGACAAGATACAAGCCGCCGATGAGGAAGACAATAATTCCAATCATGAGAACAATGCCTTGCATAACATCCGTAAAAGCAACTGCCTTCATACCGCCCATCCACTCATAGGCAAGCATAACAGCTACAAAGACGATAACAGCTATTTGGTATGGGATCGTGCCGCCTGTCATCCCTGATACAGCCTGGCCGATTGCGACAAGCTGTTCTAAAAGATAGTTTCCAAGCCCCCAAAGCATAAGAAAAATGCTAAGCAGTGTGACTGCTTTCGATTTAAAGCGGTGATCGATCCAGTCAGTAGGTGTAACAAAGTTTCTTTTCTTTGCAATGACATATAACCTTGGTGCAAAAAGTAAATAGATTCCGATAATGATTGTCATAAATGAAATGGACTGAATCCAGGAGAAACCTGTTCTATATGCTGTTGGTGCATATCCGACAATGGTATTCCCGCTATATTGAGTCGCATATAGGGTGAAAAAGAGTGCGATAAAACCGAGATTCCTTCCGGCAAGGTAGTACCCTGAAAGAGTGTGATGAAGGTTTTTCTCACCTCTGCCCGAAAAGTATCCGATTAACAGCATGATTACGGCAAAGGCTGATAAAATAATGATCCCATCTGTGCCTGCAAATGCTAAATCATTCATGATTTATCCCCCTTTGCTTTTTCGGCTTCTTCCTGGTCCTCCACGATATTCCACTCATTCACACAAAGCCAGCTTAAATATCCGCACATGATAATGGAAAAAACTGCCGAGATAAATGCCCATAACGGAAACCCGAGAATATAGGGCTCTGATGCTGCATCCGGGAAATACCAGGGTACAACGCCAAGTGTTATGATGGCGAGGATTATCCAAATCCATTTTTTTCGAATAGGTTCTTTTATCGTTCTGTTTTCCATATGGCTTCCTCCCTTTTACTGAAATTCACATCTCCAGCTTATAGAAAATCTTATGTGCCGATTCAAAGGAGTCTATTAATTCAGCTGATTGAAGGGTTGCTCCGATTTCGTCCAGCCCTTTTAACAGCTGGTCTTTTCGATAAGAAACGATATCGAATTCGGCCATATATCCGAAAGAGTCTTCAATTCTTTGATTCTCTAAATCTACCCTCATCTGATAACCAGGTGATTCATTGCTTTGTTGAAATAAAACTTCAATATCCTTTTCAGGCAAGACAACTGGCATGATGCCATTTTTAAAACAATTATTATAGAAAATATCAGCGAATGAGGGTGCCAGGATCACTTTAATCCCATATTCTCCAAGCGCCCAGGGTGCATGCTCTCTGGATGAACCGCAGCCAAAGTTTTTCCTTGCCAGCAAAATGGGTGCATTCCGGTAGGGCTCTCGATTTAGAATGAAATCTGGTTTTTCCACCCCATTTTCGTATCGCCATTCGTAGAAGAGGAATTCGCCAAATCCAGTCCTTTCAATTCTTTTTAAAAACTGTTTTGGAATGATGGCATCTGTGTCGACATTTGCTGCATCAAGCGGAGCAACTATGCCTGTAAATCCGGTAAGAGACTTCATTGTACACCGACCTCCTTGTTATACTTAACAGGCCACTCCCTTACATCTATAAAACGGCCGGCAATCGCTGCTGCGGCTGCCATTTCAGGACTGACCAAATGGGTTCTCGCATTTCTTCCCTGCCTGCCTTCAAAATTCCTGTTGGAGGTTGATGCACAGCGTTCTTCCGGAAGAACCAAATCCTCATTCATACCGAGGCACATGCTGCATCCTGCTTCTCTCCATTGAAAACCGGCGCTGATAAAAATTTGGTCAAGACCTTCAGCTTCTGCCAGCATTTTTACAAGCTGTGAACCAGGAACTACGAGAGCTTCCACATGTTCTGCAACTTTGTAACCGTTTACGATTTTTGCCGCTTTTCTAAGATCTTCTATTCGGCTGTTTGTACAGGAGCCGATAAACACTTTATTGATACCTATTTCTGTGATGGGTGCTCCTGGCTGAAGGCCCATGTACTTTAATGCTTTTTTAGCTGGTCCTATTTGACTTGCAGGCAAATCTTCCATTAGCGGTATAACTTCTGTAATACCTGCTACTTGGCCCGGATTTGTCCCCCAGGTAACCTGCGGGATTATTTCAGCTGCATTAAAGTCAGCAGTCAGATCAAATTCGGCATCTTCGTCAGTATAATATTTCTTCCATTCTGCAAGAGCCTCTTCCCACTCCATTCCATCAGGTACTGCTTGTTTCCCTTTCAAATAATTGAAGGTTTTTTCGTCTGGCTGAATCAGTCCTGCCCTTGCTCCCATTTCAATGCTCATATTACATATGGTCATTCGCTCTTCCATTGTTAAATTACGAATCGCTTCACCACGATACTCCACAACAAAACCAGTAGCAAAATCATGGCCATACTTTCCAATGATTGAAAGTATCAGATCTTTGGCAGTAGTTCCTTGCGGCAAAGTGCCGTGTATATTAATCGCTAATGTTTTGGATTTAAATTGCTTTAATGTCTGAGTGGCAAGGACATGTTCTACTTCACTTGTGCCAATGCCAAAGGCAAGTGCCCCGAAAGCTCCATGTGTAGAGGTATGGCTGTCACCGCAGACGATGGTCATCCCGGGCTGTGTTAACCCAAGCTCCGGGGCAATGACGTGTACAATTCCCTGATTTCGGCTATCCAGGTCAAAAAGCTGTATGCCAAACTCCCTGCAGTTTTTTGCCAGAGCGTCAACTTGCTTTTTGGCTACTTGGTCTTTAAAAGGAAGAGAACGGTCGGTTGTTGGAATGCTGTGATCCATGGTAGCCACAGTCAGTTCCGGCCTTCTCACTTTGCGATTCTTGATTCTTAAGCCTTCAAATGCCTGTGGTGATGTGACCTCATGTACTAAATGAAGATCAATATACAAAAGGGAAGGCTGATTCTGTACCTCCACGACTGCATGTTTTTCCCAGATTTTCTCATATAAGGTCCGCCCCATTCTGAAGCCCTCCTAAATGATATTATTTTTCTTCAATTCTTCTAATCTCTCTTCATTGAACCCAAGAAGGCCTGTGTATACTTCATGATTATGCTTGCCCATTTCTTCCGGGCCGGCATGCTTCACTTCCCCTGGTGTCCTGCTTAATTTTGGCACAATGCCAGGCATCGGGAATTCTCCCAGCTGCGGATGATCTACTTTAATAATCATGTCACGTTCCTTATAATGAGGATCTTCCAGAATATCTTTAGCCGTATAAATGAGCCCTGATGGAACCCCCTTATCTTCCAGAATTTTAAGCGCTTCTTTAGCGGGGAGAGTCTTTGTCCATTCTTCAATCATGGAGTCAAGAAGCTTCATGTTTTCTCCTCTTGCATGGTGAGTCGCGAACCTTGAGTCATCTGCCAATTCCGGCTGTTCCATGGCCTCGCATAACCTGCGGAATACTCCATCTGCATTGGCTCCTATAACGATGTAAGTTTTGTCCTGTGTGAAGTAAATGTTGGATGGTGCTACACCTGGCAGGATATTGCCCATCCTTTCCCTTATGTATCCGGCTAAGAGATAATCCGGAATAATGCTTTCCATCACGGAGAAAACAGATTCATAGAGAGCCGTATCGACAACCTGTCCCTTTCCGGAACGCTCCCTCTCGTGTAATGCAACCAGGCAGCCAATTGTAGCAAAAAGTGCAGCTAAAGTATCACCCATTGATACACCAATTCTTGATGGCGGTCTGTCGGGGAAACCGGTTACATTTCTAAGCCCGCCCATTGCTTCACCAACGCTTCCGAATCCTGCACGATGCTTATAAGGTCCAGTCTGGCCATAGCCCGAAGTCCGCACCATGATTAATTTAGGGTTGATTTCGGAAAGTGCTTCATAGGACAAATTCCATTTTTCCATTGTACCTGGGCGGAAATTCTCAATGACAACATCTGCTTCTTTAATAAGCTCCCTTAAAACCTGCTGTCCTTCCTCCTCCCTAAGGTTTAATGAAATCGATTTTTTATTCCGCGATTGAATAGGCCACCAAAGCCCTATCCCATCTTTTGATTTCCCCCAATTTCTCATGGGGTCGGATTTACCCGGAGGCTCGACCTTAATGATTTCCGCACCAAAGTCGCCTAAAAGCCGTCCGGAGAATGGGCCCGCTAGAAGCGTGCCAAGCTCGATGACTCTGATATCTTCCAGTGGAAGCTGTTTTTCTGACATGGATTTCCCTCCTGTAATTTCTTGAATGCGTTGTTAAATTTTAATTTTCTTAATCTTGTATACAAATTTAATTGTTTGTATACAATAAGTCAATGTAAATTTCATAATTTTTCTGAAATTTCATAAGAAACCCTTATGCGATCATGTCATGTTATAAATATTCAGAATATTTGTTGTAATATTATTACTGTTTGTATACAATACAGTTGAGGTGTTGTTATGGATGCATACGAATTTATTAGAGATGCGATTATTGAAGGGAAATTTGTCCCTGGCATGCGGCTTGCTGAGGAATCATTAGCTAAAGAGATGAATCTTAGCCGCACTCCTATTAGAGAGGCAATTAAACAGCTTGAAGCAGAAGGCCTCGTTATTCCATTAAAGCGCGGTGTCAGCGTAAGGCATTTTACAAAAGATGATATAAGGCAAATCTATGACCTGCGAACTCTTCTGGAAGGGTACGCTGCCAGTCAGGCGGCGATCCACAGGTCAGAAAATGACCTGCTGGAAATGGAAAAAGCCAATATTTTATATGAAGAAGCCATTAGCAGGTATGTGGAATCTGATATGGAAAGCCTGAAAGATATTGTTCAGGTAAACCAGAAGTTTCATGAAACGATAGTGAATGCTTCAAAAAATGAGCATATTCATTTCCACATATCAAAGGTTGTCGTAGTTCCAATCGTGTTCAGGTCCTTCTATTGGTATAACAGCTTTCAGCTTAAACAATCCCTTGAGGTACATAAAACCATTTTGGAAGCTATTAAAAATCGTGAGCCAGAACGAGCCCGCATTGCTATGCATGAGCATATTTATCAAGGCCGTGATCATGTTTTGAAACACCTGGAGCAAATTAAAAATATTCATCTGCTGAAGGAGGAAGTAAAATGATTGAAATTTGTGAAGTTGGTCCGCGTGATGGTTTGCAAAATGAGTCTAAAATTGTTCAAACCGAAACAAAAGTTGAATTGATTACTAGATTAATTGACTCCGGCATCCGCAATATAGAAGCTGTATCTTTTGTCAATCCAAAGGTTGTTCCTCCCATGGCTGATGCAGAGCAAGTTTTGAAATCGCTTCCTAAAAGAAATGGCGTCCGGTTCGGCGGACTGGTTTTAAGCCGCTCTGGTCTTGATCGCGCACTCAAGACCGATGTGGATTTTCTTCATGTAGTTACAACAACAAGTGATTCATTCAATTTACGGAATGTAAAAAGGACTGTTGAGCAGGCTGTTGGTGAGCTCACTTTAGTGATTAAAGAAGGAGCTGCATCAGGAAAAGGTGTGGCTGGGGTACTAGGAACTGCATTCGGCTGCCCTTTTGAAGGTAATGTTCCTTTCGAAAACGTGCTTAAAGTGGCAGAGCGATTTATGGAAGCCGGCTGTTCGGAAATCACCCTGGCTGATACAACGGGTATGGCCAATCCCACTCAGGTCCAAAAAATAGTAGAGTCATTTTTTGATGCCTTTGGAAAGGAACTTTCGCTTGGCCTCCATTTCCATAACACACGCGGTTTGGGACTGGCAAATGTTTTGGCGGGATATCAGGCGGGTGTCCGCCGTTTTGATTCCTCCATCGCCGGACTTGGCGGTTGTCCATTTGCTCCGAAAGCAGTCGGAAATGTTTGTACAGAAGATATGATCAATATGTTCCACGGCATGGGTGTGAATACGGGGACAGACCTTCCTGCTGTACTGGAAACAGCAAAGTGGATGGAAACAGTGATGGAACGGCCGCTGGATGGAATGTTGATGAAGGCTGGAATAGCTTAATTGCGGGAAAAGCCATCTAGGGAGGTGGCTTTTTTTGTGCTGTAGCGGCCGTAAATGGTCGTCGTAAAAATTTATTTGCTGGTTTTACTGATTTGTTTGCTGAATTTTAGATTTGTTTGCTAGTTTGGTGTTTTTATTTGCAAATTTTTATATTTATTTGCAAGTTTAATGTTTTTATTTTCAAAGTTCACAATTAGTATCAAGGTTTTATATAATACCTATTCTTCTTTTCACCACCTTGCTGAAGATTCATCTGGCCAAGTAATCTTGAGGCAGAAAAAACAGATGCTAAATGGGTAAACCTGCGAAATTCAGCATTTGTAATAGACGGTTTAATCAGATAAAAATAATCCACTACGGCTTGATGATGTGCCGTATCAGAAGTGGTTTTACATACTGGACATCTCCACTGTCCCCAATGGTAAATCATTGGCAGTGAACCACATTTGGGACAATGTACACCAGTAAGTAATGTATCTGGATTAATTTTTAAATATTTCATTACATCAATTTCATGCTCGACATGTTTTTTCAAAAGTGTATGACTTATTTTTTTTATTTGTTTTTCATTTAATCTTTTAATAGAATTATATTTTTTAATGGAATTAAGGTTACTTAATAATCGGTGGGCATGCATAACTTTTTTTGAGGTTTGTTTAGATGGAGATTTGATGATGGTGGAATGACTGCTGATAATGACGGCAAATTCTATGGGGATATCCGGGAAACCATTTGCAGCCAGCCACTTTTTTAATTGCCGGCTTTGGTGTTCAGCCTGGGAAATCGGGTCGTGGAAAGCTTCCTCCTTATCGTTATGGATTCGTATAACCTGGTGGAATTCGGGTTCAAAGATGATGGTTCCGTTCCAGTTTTTCACCTCAAGGATCATGGCGAATGATTTCGTTAGGAGCAAGGTATCTATCTGGAAAAATTGACTTCCATTTGAAAGCCGGAGGCAATGGTAAATACAACACTCCTTTTCGTCCAAAAAACTCAAATAATAATCCAGCTTTTGTTCCCCTAAATATCCGGCTCTGCGTTTGTTCAATTCAGATACTGCCCTGTCCCTCCCCGGCTCCATTTCAGGCATGCGCCTTATTAAGGCTTCCAGCTTTGTTATGAAATCGGATACCTTTCGTTCTTTTTTTATCAAACTAAATCACTTCTCTCCTTTTATTTTAAAAAGAGTTCAGGTTTTCACCTGAACTCTTTTTACTACAGTTTAAATCTGCTGATTAACCCTTTCAAATCCTCTGCCATGCTCGTAAGCTGGTCAGCAGAGAGTGATATTTCCTCCATTGATGCAGCCTGTTCTTCCGTTGAAGCCAGTACACTTTGTGTACCCATGGCAGATTCATTTGCCACATGGGATATCTCGTCCATGGATTGAACCATTTGCTGCGAACCGACAGACATTTGCTGAATGGCTGAAGCGACTTCCTCCATTTGATTCGTCACTGTGCTGACAGACTGCTGGATTTGTTTGAAAGATTCGCCTGCATCCTTCATAACTTCCATTCCTTCGGTTACTTCATGATTAACCGTATCCATTGTCTGGACAACCTGAGTGGTTTCTTCCTGGATTTTTGATATCAGCTGGCTGATTTGCAGGGTGGATTCTGCAGATTTTTCAGCGAGGTTTCTAACCTCGTTTGCTACAACGGCAAAGCCTTTTCCCTGCTCTCCTGCTCGGGCCGCTTCAATGGCAGCATTTAATGCCAGAAGATTTGTTTGAGCGGCAATGCCTGTAATTACTTCGATAATCTTTCCGATCTCCTGCGAACGCTGGCCAAGACCTTTTACCACTTTGGATAAATCCTGCACATTCACATGAATAGAGTTCATTTGGCATCCTGCTGTTGAAATGGATGCAGAACCATGATTTGCTTTTTCCAGTGAATCGTTGATTTGCTCTGTAACCTGTTCTGAGTTTGCCGCAGCCTGTGTCAGGCTTTCGGACATCTGCATAATGACATTGGAGGCAGTTCCGACTCCCTTGACCTGATTATCGGCACCTGCTGCTACTTCTTCAATGACGTCAGCAATGTGGCTTGTTGCCATATTTGTCTGCTGGGCACCTGATGACAGCTGCTGTGCATATTGTGTGACTTCGTTCGAAGCCAAAACCACTTTATTCAGAACTTCCTGCCAGGCAGATGCAGTATGATTCAGAGCTGAAGCAATTGAACCCAGCTGTCCTACTGATTTTTCGTCAAGTCTTGTGGACATATTTCCATCTGCGAGTTCATCGATAAAGGCATTAATTTTGCCGATGGGTGCAATAAACTTTCGGTAGTTCATAAATGCTGATAATATTCCGGCAAGCGAACCGAGAATCACAATAAAAGCAATGGTGATCCAAAACGCACTTCCTTTCAATCCGTTACCAACGCAAACTGCAACGCTTATGATCAATACAGTAGGGATAATGACAATTAAAGTACGGAGCATATAGCTAAGTTGACTCATGAGACGGAACCCCTTTTTCTATCATTTATTATTATAAAAAATCAATTTACAAATTCCTCCTCAAATATCTTCTTTTACCACCTGACAATTTGATTATAGTGGATTAAAGGAAAATATATCAATATATTTCGTAGGATTATTTTTAAAATAATTTAAATAGTTTGTCATCTTTCGGCAAATAGAAATGCCAGCCTTCCAAGAAGCTGGCATTAAAAATCTATTCAGCTGCAGCAGTCCTTCTCTCTTTTTTAGCCATGGACAAAACTGCAGTGCCAAAAGCAATAATAATAAAAACACTCCCTGCTGGTGCATTATATTCTACTGAGGTGGTCTCGATCATGATGCCGCCGATCATGCTGCCAAATGCCATTCCCATGTGAACTGCTGAATTGTTCAATGTTTGCTGGATATCAGAAGTTTCCGGTGTCACTTCAATTAAATAGCTGTGTATGGCTGGTGTGACCGCCCAGCTGAGCATACTCCAAATGACTACGGTGATCAGGAAAACGGGCAGAGAAAAAGCGGCGAACGGCAATGAGACAAGGGTAATCCCAAACATGGCAAGAAGAGTCAAAATGACAGATTTTGCACCAAAACGGTCAGCCAGGAGACCGCCGATTCCTCCTCCGATGACAGCTGCAATTCCGAAAATCAGGTAAACAATGCTGACCCAGCTGCCGTCAAGCCCCATTTTAATCTTGAGGAATGGAGTAAGATAACCGTAAAAAGTTAAATGGCCAGTCATTAACAGGAACGATGTTATCTGTGTTAGAGCAATTTTGCGGCTTTTCAGGGTTTTTAGCTGGATGCCTATAGGAACAGCGGGCTTTGGAGAAACTTTTCCCATAAAGAAATAAACGCCTGCTATTGATATGACTGTCAGTACAGATATGAGTACAAACGGAGCGCGCCAGCCAAAAACATTTCCAAGCATTAATCCAATGGGCACACCCAGCACAAGGGAGGCACTGATCCCCATAAAGACGATGCCGATGGCACGTGCACGATATTCTTCCGTGACGATGTAGGATGCCATTGTCATACATAATGCGATAAGCAGCGAGCCGCTTGCTGCCGCTAAAACTCTGCCAACTAATAATACACTGTAAAGCGGGCTAAATACGGCAACAATATTACCGGCCAAAAATACAGCCAATGATATCATCATTAAACGGCTGCGTTCCATTTTAACCGTAAGCGTAAGCAGGACGGGCGCGGCAATAGCAAAGGCGAGCGAGAAAACTGTAATTAACAGACCTGCCTGCCCCAAACTGACACCAAGATCTGAAGCTACAAGATCCAGCAGCCCGCCTATAATCAATTCCACCATTCCAACAACAAACGATATGATTGCTAATAAATAGATGCGTTTATCCAAGCTGAACTTCCTCTCTAGTATCAAGCTGTTCTTTAAAATTTTTATAAAATAACATCTTAACATACCAAATAGATTAAGCTCAAAGGATAGAATAATCGAAAAATAATAAATGCTGCTTTGTAAATATATTTTCTTTTTAGGGATAACATAAAAATACCTTACTAAAACAACTTCCATAAATTACATGTTTGAATATAACAATTAAATAGGAATGTAAATAACAAATACTATAAAGGAGTTGATTCATTTGTTGGACAATCAAGCAAAGAAAGAGTGCAGTTTATCCCCTCTAACATCACCTGCTGTTGACGAAATACAGCCTGCCGGTACAACTCCTGCTGACACAAATGCCATAAAAAGCAATGAACCTGAATTTGATCTTTCTGGAACAGTATTAAATGACTATAATTAAATGACAATCCCTGCGGGTCTCCTGCAGGGATTTTTTATGGCAAGTTTGTCCGATTCACAGCATAAGCATGTAGTATTCCTTGTGTTTAACTTGGAAAATAACCAAATGGAGCAGGATTTATGATTTATTTGTTAGTGGTTATTTTCATTATTGTTCTTGTCATGCCTTTTCTTTCCGAGTTCGTAGAAAAAAATCTGGAGATGTTTTTATTTGTAATGGGGCTTTCAGCTGCACTGGCAAGCGGAGTTCTGAATGGCGGACTTTTTGTAAAAGCAGCACAGGAACCTGTAAAAATTACTCTTGCTGTCTTTTTTGCTGGACTGCTGTTTAAATGGTTTCAGGCAAATTTGGAAAGAAGCATCCTATCCGTAAGCCGGATTATGCCTTTTCGTTTATTTGCAGCTTTGATTGTCATTTTTCTTGGGTTAATTTCAAGTGTGATTACAGCTATTATCGCTGCGTTAGTTCTTGTATTGGTCGTCAGTGCCCTTCGGCTGGACAGAAGCTCTGAAATCAGGCTGACAGTACTAGCCTGTTTTTCGATTGGACTGGGTGCAGCATTGACGCCGATTGGCGAGCCGCTTTCCACCATTGCAATCAGTAAAATGAAAGAAGACTTCTTCTTTTTGATGGAACTGGTTGGACCGCAAATCACCATTGCCCTGCTATTTTTCGGAATAATGGCCGCACTTGCTGTTAAGCCTCCTGTTTCCGGGAAAGCATCCTTTACTAAAAAACCTGACAGTGAAAACTATGAAGAAATTTTTGTCAGGGCTTTGAAAATATATTTCTTTGTCATGGGCCTGACGATGCTTGGGGCCGGTTTTGAACCGTTAATCAACCACTTTTTAATAGGGTTAAATCCACTTTTATTATATTGGATTAATATGATTTCTGCTGTACTGGACAATGCAACACTTGCAGCTGCAGAAATAAGCCCATCAATGGACCATTTTACGGTTCAATCCATCCTCCTTGGACTGCTGATTAGCGGAGGTATGCTTATTCCAGGGAATATTCCCAATATTATTGCTGCGGGTAAACTGCAGATTACGAGTAAAGAGTGGGCAGTATTCGGTGTTCCTTTTGGGTTAATCACGATGATTGGATATTTTGTGCTGATTTTGGTAACGGGAAATTGAAAGGGGTTTGAGGCCCTTTTCAATTTCCTTTCAATTTTATTAACATAATATTATTAACGTATATCCAATAATATTTTCCCGGTACTCATCCTGCTTTCGATCAGCTTATGAGCTTCTGCTGCTTCTACCAAAGGAAACCTGTGCCCTATTCTAATGTTCAGTTTCTTTTCTTTTAAGAACTGCATGACTTTTTGTGCTGTTTCCCTGAGTGATTCCGGACGCTTCTTTCTTGTTGTGCTGAGACTGTAGCCTAAAGCCGAACGGCAGCTCTTATGCAGGTCATTCGATTTAATGATTCCGGGTTCACCGCTCGAATTGCCGAATTGGATTAGCCGGCCATAGTCAGCCAGACAACGGAAACTTTTCTGCGTTATGCTTCCGGCAAGGGAATCCAGGATAATATCCGCACCTTTTCCGCCGGTTATTTCAGCTACCTTTTCTATAAAATCATTCTGCTCGTATACAATGACATGATCAGAACCTGCTTCCAAAGCAGCAGGGACTTTCATTTCACTGCCAACAGTTCCAATAACAAGACCTGCTCCTAATATCTTTGCCATTTGGACTGCAGTAGTGCCTACCCCGCCAGCTGCTGAATGAACCAGAACGGTTTCCCCATTTTGGATTCCTCCAATATCTGCAAGCAATTTATAAGATAAAAAAGAAACAGTCAGGGATGCTGCAGCTATATCCAACTCAACTTCCCCCGGCACTGCAAATGTCAGGTTTTCATCGGCTGCAGCGTACTCACCATAAGATCCTTCAGAAGGGAACGCTGCAACGCGATCACCAATATTAAAATTTGTAATTTCACTCCCAATTTCCACTACTACTCCTGCTGCATCAAGACCGGGAATAAACGGAAATAGGCCAGTTCCTCCCTGTCCAATTCTCGCTTTCACATCCGCAAAATTGACGCTTGCTTTTTCCACTTTAATTAATACTTGATCCTGCTTTATTTTTGGAATTTCCATTTCTGTGTAAGTCAATACGTCCGGGTTACCGTATTGTGTTACTGCAATTGCTTTCATTTGATTGGCCTCCATTTAAGTAATCCTTTACCATATTCGATATTTGGGGCGGATAAGCCTCTTTTTGCTATGGATGACAACTCGAATTAAAGCTATAAAAAAGAAGCCGCATAATGCAGCCTCTCATTATATTGACCCACTCATTTTCATACTGGCAGCAATGTTCCTCGCTGTTCTTTCCATATATATTGCTGCCTTCCCCAAAGCTTCCGGTAGAGTTACAACACCTGGGACAATGCTGAATAGAGCATCAATACCGTGTTCATGCACAATATCGCTGTCGTCTGATAAAGAACCTGCAAGACCGATTACCGGTATCCCATGTTTCTTAGCTGCTCTAGCCACACCAATTGGCGTTTTTCCATATATGGTTTGGCTGTCAATTTTTCCTTCTCCAGTAATGACAAGGTCCGCATCCTTTACCTCATTTTCAAAGTCTACGGCATGAAGGACGATTTCAATCCCTTTTTTTAAGTCGGCATTTAAAAGGGCAAGGAGACTTCCGCCTATTCCTCCGGCAGCGCCTGCCCCCTCAATATGGCGGAACGGTATGCCGAGGGCGTTTTCGACCACATCTGCGAAATGCCCTAAATTCTGATCCAGCAGCTGTACCATTTCTGGTGTCGCTCCTTTTTGAGGGCCAAAGATCGCGGAGGCTCCTTTTGGACCGGTCAATGGGTTATCAACGTCACAGGCGACTTCAATGTGAACATTTCCAAGTCTTGAATCAAGACCTGACATGTCTATTGCTGCCAGCTGCGCAAGCGACCCTCCGCCTTGTCCGATTTCACTGCCGGTTTTGTCAAGAAGTTTACCGCCTAAGGCTTGAATCATCCCTGCTCCTGCATCATTTGTAGCACTTCCGCCAATTCCAATAATAATGTGCTGGACTCCTATGTCCAATGCGGCTGCGATTAACTCTCCTGTTCCCCTGGTTGAAGTGATTAAGGGGTTTCGTTTTTCTGAAGGAACCAAATGCAAGCCTGAAGCAGCTGCCATTTCAATGACTGCTGTCTTTCCATCCCCCATTAATCCAAAGAATGCCATAACTGGTTCCCCGAGCGGTCCTGTAACAGTTCGCCCTATGATCGAGCCTTCCGTTGCATCCACAAGCGATTGAACTGTTCCCTCTCCGCCGTCAGCCATCGGCATTTTTTTATAATCTGCTTCGGGGAAAATACATTTAAAACCTCTTTCAATGGCATTCGCAGCCTCAAGTGCTGATAAACTTTCCTTAAATGAATCCGGGGCAATCACAATTTTCATATTTGATCCTCTCCCTTTCTATTAGCCAAAAAGCTTAAAGACTCCAAATATAAGTGTAGAAATGACTGCAAGAGTTAAACCGATAAGCGATTCATATGGCATCAGCTTCAAGCGTTCTTTAATATCCATATTGACACTTCCTGCCGTTGCGTGGAAAAAGCTTCCGTGCGGCAAATGATCCAGTACGGTTGCTCCGGCATGGATCATGGCAGCGCCTGCAAGCGCTGATACTCCCAATCCTAAAATTGTACTGCCAAACACACCGCTTGCCACTGCTGTGCCTGCAGTTGTGGATGCTGTAGCAGCTGACATAAAAATACCAGAGACAGGGGCAAGCAGATAGGCTGGAAGACCTGATGAGGTTAATCCATTAATGATCACATCTTTTAAGCTTGAGTTTGCTATGATTCCAGCCAGGGTTCCTGTTCCAAGAAGCATAATGGCAACGCCTGACATTTTATTTAAGCCGGAAATAGCATACTCATTGATTTTCCTTGTCTTCTTCATCGCGACGGCCCCGATAATTCCCCCGGCTGGAAGTGCCACCATCGGATCAATATTAATATCAAATAATGGGCGAAGCGCCAATAAAATAATGGTAAACAGCGGCGCAATCATAGCAGTTATAAATAATGGAAGCTTTGTATGGCTGTTCACTTCCAGTTCGCCATCTGAGATAGCTGAACCCTTATTTACAAGTTTCTTTGCTATGAAATACGTAACAGCAAGTCCGAATAAGGCCGGGATGACTCCAGCAGCCATAACTGAAGTAAGCGGAACACCGAATGCGTCAGATGCTGCAATGGCATTTGGATTAGGTGACATGATATTCCCTGCTTTCCCTCCGCCAATCATCGCCAGCAAAATAGCAGTTTTGGAAAGTTTTGCCCGTTTCGCGATAGCTAAGGCAATAGGTGATACGGTAATGACTGCCACATCAACAAATACACCGACCGTTGTCAGGATCATTGTTGCCACAGCTAATGCTAGAAGCGCCCGGGTTTCTCCCAGTTTTTTTACTATTGTTTCAGCAATCGAGGAAGCTGCGCCAGATTCAATCAGGACACCTGCCAATATGCCGGCAGCCAGAATTCTAAGCACCGCCGGTATGATGCCTTTGGCTCCCTCCATCATTAAATTAACAGTGCTTGCAATATCTGCTCCTCCGACTAAGCCGCCTATTAAGGCACCTGCTACCATTCCATAAGCCGGCGGAACTTTTTTCAAGATTAATAATATGGCAATGACTAAGGCTGTTATTGCTCCTAAAGCGCTTACAGTTACATCCACATTTAGCCCTCCCAAGATGATTTAATTATGAATCTATTGTAAGCGTTTGCCTTTCATATTACATCGTGAATGATGATGAAAAAAACGAATAGATCTCTCTGTTAATTGTGCAATTGCACAATTACTGTAAGTCGTTTACTAATTTTGCCACGTAAAGTTCGAATAGCATCTTCACATTACGGGGATCTTTTCCAGTAAGTTCTGTTATCTTATCCAGTCGGTATCTAAGGGTATTGCGGTGGATAAATAGGTGATCCGCTATTTTGCCAAGATCTCCCCCTTCATTTATGAAAACATCAAGCGTATGTGCCAGTTCCCCTTTTTTATCCTGAACAAGGAGCCGGTCATAGAAAGAAAATGTAAGTTCTTCCTTTTGGGCGAGCATGGATAGCATAATTTCCAGCCAGTACGTTTCATAACTGTAATAATCTGCGTCACGATGAATCTTTGGGCCAAGGACAGTCAGCTGCTGCGCATGCCGATAGGAGGAGTTCAAGCCGCTTATGTTCTCCGATCTCTTTCCAATAGCAACTGCCGCTTGCCTCTTTGAAAGGCCGGCAATCCTTTTTAATGCAGCGATTTGTTCTGTGGGCTCTCCTGCTTTTAATATGACAATTTCATTATTGAACGTAACCCCTGTTAAATCCTGTTTTCCCAATTCAAAGTGGATGTCATTGATAAGTTTTTGATTCTTGGTTCCGAGGTCTTCGTGCAGCTTGACCACAATCACAGTTCTCGGGATTTTCATGTCATACCCCAGGAAGCCGGCCCTCTCTTCTAACCATGCTTCATTTATTGGTTCTTCAGAAATTAAGAGATTCACTATCTCACTTTGGAGCCGCTGCTTCCATTGTACTCTCTCCAAAAGAAACGATTGCTCCAAAACCAGTTCTGCTGCCATTTTAACAAGCTCTGCGAAATTCCTGATTTGCCCGGGTTCCCCCGTTATACCTACTACACCAATAATTTGATTATGAAAACGGATGGGCAGATTGATTCCAGGCTTGGCCCCTTTAAGCTCTGCGGCACTTCTTTCATCAATCTCCACACTTTCACCTTTTTTAAGGACCAGCAGAGCTCCATCATGAACCTGATTGATCCTTTCCTTTTCACCTGAACCGATAATAACGCCTTCTTCGTTCATAACATTTATGTTTTTGTTCAGGATTTTCATTGTCCGCTCCACTATTCCCTGAGCGAGTTCATAAGATAAAAAATGCACATTCCCCGCCGCCTTCCTGCTTCGTTACTATCAATGTACCATAGTAGATTTGCACAATAAATAAACAAAATAAAAAACCGTGTGCCAGGACACGGCTGAAGGAGTTGATTATTTTAACGAGGACAAATATGCCCATTTACTTTCCCGCTCATCCTCAGACAGGCGATAGCGGTCATCCAGCAATTCGGCTAGTAGCTCATTTTTCTCAGCTGAATGGATAGAAAGTTTTTTAATATATTCACGGCATTTTGCCAGAAATTCTGAATATCCCGTCCAGCTTTCATCAAACTGTTCATCCAGCTGTTTTTTTAGCATTCGCGTCAGCTTGGGGCTTGCGCCATTCGAGGTGACAGCGATTTGCAGCGGTCCGCGCCTTACAGCTGCCGGAAAGATTGCATTTCCTTCTCCTGCTTCATCGACAACACAGACAAGCTGATATAAATCAAGCGACTTCGCCAGCTGCTGGTTGGTTTCACGAATATTTGTGGCCAGAATCGATAAAAAAGCATCTTTAAAATCCTCAGGCTGTGCTTCCCGCTGAATGAGCTCATATCCTCTTTGATGGGCAAGACGAATGATATCGTCAGTAAAATCAGGAGCAATCAAAGTGATATGGGCCTGTTCTCCATCAAGGGTTTTTGCTTTTCGAAAGGCAATTCTGCCGCCGCCTGCAATAACGATCTTCTTGTTAGTTAAATTAATGAATAACGGCTGCATTCACATTCACCTCTCCATTCGCTTTTTCAGCGACTAGATTCTGGATGGCCACATGTTTTCCTAATGTATCAGTTAGGTTCACAGAGAATCCTGCTTTTATTTTCTTATTGACCTCTCTTACTACCTCACTTAGTAAAAGCCCCGAGAATAATAGATAAGGAATTACGATGACCCTCCCGCTGGCCTCATTGCAAATGGAATCAAGTCCAGCCCTGAAGGACGGCGCAGCAGCTGCCAAATAGCAGACTTGCACATTCCTTATACCAAGCCGCCGGCTGATTCCCCCTTTGATTGAGTCAAAGGATTTAAGAATTGAAGGGTCACTGCTTCCTCTTCCCACAATTAAAAGCGAATCAGTTGAAGAGATTGGCTGTGCTTCATTTGCCGCAAGCTCTGCAATTGCGTCAAGAATGCTGTCCTGGACTCCAAACGGATCCGCCATCCTTACAGGTATGGCAGGATACTTTTTTATTAAAGGGGCAACCGCTTCAGGGATATCCTCCTTTATATGACCCGCTGCCAGCAAAAATAGAGGAACAATCACAATTTCTGCTGCTCCCTCATGAACACAGTATTCAAATCCAGTCTCAATGTCTGGCTCTGTTAATTCAAGGAAACAAAGCTTTTGTATAGGAGCGTCTACCTTTTTCATGACACTCCGTATAAAAAGAGTTGCTTCGGCAGCGCCTTTTTTAGAACGTGTGCCATGGCAGATGTATAGGACAGCTTTCATTTGGCGGCTCCTTTCCTTGATGGACTTCCTTCATTCTGCTTAATTGTAATCTAACCATGCACCACAGGCAGATGAGGCGCAATTTCCTCTTCGAACCAGTTAATTTTGTGATGCATTTTTACAACTTCCCCAATGACAATCATGCTTGGATTCGAAATTTTAGCTTCTTTCACTTTGTTCTCAATATTAGCAAGCGTGCCCGTAACTGTCCGCTGTTCTGAAAGAGTTCCCCAGTGTATGAGAGCGATTGGTGTTTGAGTGGATTTTCCATTATGAATGAGATTTTTCACAATATTAGGCAAGTGGGAAACACCCATATACACACAAATCGTGTCAACTGCATGTGCAAGGTGGGCCCACTGGTGTTCGGCTTCTTGGTTTCCGGCTTGATGTCCGGTGACAAAAGCAAAGCTTTTGCTTAAGGTACGGTGTGTTACAGGGATCCCAGCATAAGCAGATGCCGCGATTCCTGCAGTGACTCCAGGCACTATTTCAAATGGCACATCATTATTGGCACACTCCTCTGCCTCTTCCCCGCCCCTGCCGAAAACAAATGGATCGCCGCCTTTTAGCCGGCAAACCTGCAAACCTTTTTTTGCATATTTCACAAGCAAATGATTAATGGTTTCCTGCTTCATGACGTGATGATTGGGAAGCTTGCCGCAATACACCAGCTGTGCTTCTTTTTTTGCATGATTTAACAGTTCCCGGTTCACGAGACGATCATATAGAACGACATCTGCCTCCTGCAGGCAGCGCATTCCTTTAACAGTCATAAGTTCCGGATCTCCCGGGCCGGCACCTACTAAAAAAACTTTTCCCGTCATTCTCATGACCGCCTTTCTGTAATGCCTTTTAATATATGCATTTTAACGCTTTTCCTAAGCTAATAATCTAATTGTTTTCTATAATACCATTTTTCAGGGTGAAATAGTAGGAATTATTTTTTCAGAAAAGGAGTCTCCTATTAAAAAGAGACTCCCGGTTTTTTATAGGATATTCTTTTCACGCAAATGTGTTAATATCTGCCCGACTGCTTCATCTACTGTATACTGGTCAGATCGAACCGTGATTTCTGGGTTTTCTGGTGCTTCATACGGGGAATCGATTCCTGTAAAATCTTTAATTTCCCCGCGCCGGGCTTTGGCATATAATTTCTTTGGATCCCGCCGTTCACATTCTTCGAGCGGACAGTCGATGAAGACTTCAATAAATTCTCCTTCTTCAAACAGCGCCCTAACCGTTTCTCTGTCCGACCGGAATGGAGAGATAAAGGCAGTTGTGACAATCTTCCCGCTGTCCACAAACAGCTTTGCAACTTCCCCAATGCGCCTGATATTTTCATTTCTGTCTGCTTCTGAAAAGCCAAGATCTTTATTTAATCCGTGTCTGACATTGTCGCCGTCCAGTACATATTCATTGATGCCCTGGCGAAACAGTTCGTGGGATACAGCATTTGCAATGGTTGATTTGCCTGAGCCTGATAGGCCGGTAAACCAAAGGACCACACTTCCATGGCCGTTCTGTGCCCGTCTGTCTTCCTTTGTAATTGCAGCGTCATGCCAGGTGATATTTGTTGCCTTTGTCATTATAACCGCCCCTTAAACCGTTTCTTTTTCTCTCATGCCTTCAATTAACACTTCGACTACCTCTTTGCGGCTGAAAGTGGAAGGCGGCAGCTCCCCGTTCCGGAGCATTTCCCTTACCTTTGTGCCGGATAGAATGACGCGGTCTTCTTTGCTGTGAGGGCAAGTTTTATCAGATGCCATGCCTTCGCACTTATTGCAGTAAAAGCTGTGCTCAAAGAACAGCGGTTTGATGCCAAGCTCTTCTTCTGTAAAATGGCTGAAAATATGCTGCGCATCATATGTGCCATAATAATTGCCGACACCTGCATGGTCTCTTCCTACGATGAAGTGTGTGCAGCCGAAGTTTTTCCTTGCAATGGCATGGAAGATTGCTTCACGCGGCCCTGCATATCTCATTGCTGCCGGATAGACAGCCAGCTGTGTACGCTCTTTTGGATAGTAATTTTCCAGAAGAACGCGGTAGCTTTTCAGACGGACATCAGCAGGGATATCATCTGATTTTGTTTCACCCACAAGCGGGTTCAAAAACAGCCCATCCACCGTTTCCAAAGCAGCTTTTTGAATGTATTCGTGTGCCCGGTGTACAGGGTTCCTTGTCTGGAAGCCAACCACTGTTTTCCAGCCTTTTTCTTCAAACAGCGCCCTTGTTTCTTTAGGCTCAAACCATACATCCTTTGCCACGCCTTTACCAGGTTTTTTAATCAGCGTTACCTCGCCGGCAGCATAAACCGGACCGCGTTCAAAAAGCCTTTTCACTCCTGGGTGTGCCAGCTCTTCGGTCTTATAGACTTCGCTAGCTTCCCTGCTTAAATCAGGCTCATACCATTCTGATACAGTGATGATTCCGTACACTTCACCTTCGTTAACCAGCTTAAACTTTTCTCCGGCCGTAAGCTCTCTGGCTTTCTCAGCTGAAACCGGCAATGTAACCGGAATGGACCAAATGGTTCCGTCTGCTAATCTCATTTTTTCAACAACAGATTCATAGTCTGCTTTTCCAAGGAAACCTGTCAGAGGACTGAATAAGCCAACACCTATAAGCTCCAGATCACTCAGTGCTATGGCATCTATTAAAATTTCTTTTTCAATTCCTGTCAGGTCATAATTTGGATTATAGCTTTGAATTAATTTTCCTCCATGAGGTTTCGGCAGAGCCATTTTTCATCAACCTTTCTTTTTCGGATTTACTTTTTTTCAGTTATCGGCCTTGCAGCAGCTGGTGCCTGATTCATTAAGAATTTCACTCCAAATACGGAGATTAGCACACCGGCCATTGCGATCACCGGATATACATTTTGTTCAATGAGCAGCTGGATGAGCGTATAGGATAGGACCATTGATAATACTGGCGAAACAACCCATACGACTAATAGCTGAACAACGATGTCCTTCTTGAAAACTGATCGTCCCTGCTTTACAAATCCGATTCCGATGATGGAGGAAGTGGTGATTTGCGTTAAAGGGACAGGTATTCCAAAAACGGAAGCGATTGTAACAATTCCTGCTCCTGTTCCTGAAAT
The DNA here is from genome assembly GCF_051353635.1 of Cytobacillus sp. BC1816. Lineage (NCBI taxonomy): Bacteria > Bacillati > Bacillota > Bacilli > Caryophanales > Bacillaceae > Cytobacillus > Cytobacillus sp. BC1816. The sequence goes on from NZ_CP195611.1 coordinate 2,606,861, forward strand.
GACACAGCCTTCTTCAAGACGGATTTTTGTAATCTTTTTGCCATTCGTTTCAAGGACATTTTTCCCCAGTAGAATGGCTCCTAAAGCGACAAACAGCCCGCCCCAGAAGATTCCGCTGCCTGTGCTCATAATGCCTGCACCAACTAGCGGACCGACTGCATTTGCAACATTATTCATCCCTGCAGAGAATGCTTCAAACACGCCCATAAAAATGACGAGTATGGCTAAAATCGGAGCAGCCTTAGGCTTTTTTATCAGGTTCTGTATAAAGTTTCTCTTTAAAAAAGCGGCTGCCGCTATAGCAATTAAAAAGGCGGCAAATGGAGTAATCAGCCAGAACATGACGATCCAGATAAGCTTACCGGCAAATACGGATTGGTAGACGATTCCGGCACCGACAACAGAACCGACGGTTACCTCACTGGTAGACAGCGGAATGCCGAAAACATTTGCCAGAAACAGCGATAATGCGGCAGATGCAATCACAATCAGCGCGATGGCAACTGTAAAGGTCTCTTTCGGAACAATACCGCTTCCCATTGTTTTTACCACTTCTCCTCCGCCAAGCCATGCTCCGAAGAAAACGGCCAATCCGCAAAGAACAAGAGCTAATATGCGGTTTTTTAGGACACCGGAACCATACGCGATCCCCATGGATGCTGCTGCTCCGCTTGCCCCGATATTCATGGCGAAAAATAAACCGACTGTGACCGCTATAATCGTAAGCATGGTATCATCCTCCCTCTAGCTGGTGTGAAGGCCACATTCCGTTTTGCCAATCCCAGACCATCGTCCGGCACGGGAATCGCCATTTTCATCGACTGCCTGTGTACAGGGAAAACAGCCGATGCTTGGATATCCATTGTCATGCAGGGTGTTGTATGGCAGGTCTTTCTCCCTGATATAGGCCCAAACTTCATCCCATGTCCAGTGAATCAGCGGGCAGATTTTGATATTCTTGAACTTTTCATCCCTGTTAAGGAATTGAGTATTCACTCTTGTCGGCGATTGCTCCCGCCGAAGACCAGAAATCCAGGCCTGCTTTGGTGTTAATGCTTCTCTTAATGGAATCACTTTGCGGATCTGGCAGCATGAATTGGGCTCCCTTTTCCAAAGTGCCGAACCATATTCTGCAGCCTGCTGGTCCAGTGTCAGCTTCGGCTCTTTCCGTTCAATCTGAAGCGAAGGGAAACGAGCCTCGATTTTATCAATCACTTCATAGGTTTCAAGGAAGTGAAGCCCGGTGTCCAAAAAGACAATATGCGCATCAGGTTTGATTTCCTGGATTAAGTCAATCAGCACAATGGCTTCCGCCCCGAAACTCGATGCATAGACAATCTTGTCGTCAGGGTAATTTGTATAGGCCCATTCCAATACATCGCGGGCGCCTTTTAATTTATCATCAAATGGGAATGCATCAGAGATTTGATTCCAATTTTCATATGTCACTGCAGTGCTCATCTTGCAGTACTCCTTTCACTTTCTTGAAAATTTTTTCTCAACCAAAAAAGGCAGTCTTCCCTCCTGAAAAAATCCTTCAGGTGGAAAAACCGCCTCTAGTTTGTCTAGTCAGCGCGCTTATTTGGTTGAAGACGAACCTTTTCGTTCTTCTCAAGTTGTATGACTTTGCCATCCTGGACGACCAATGTGATCGATCCGAATTTAATGCTTCCGAGCATCTGCTTCAAGTGAGCAGATAACTCTTCCCAGTCAGCCTGTTTCAGTGAGGCTCGCCTCCTTTTTTTAGCCTAGTAAATTATAAGTTTATTAGTTTATTTTTAGTGATGTTGAGATTAATCCTACCATACCCATAGGAATTGTCAACAACTTATTTAAATAAAATTTTAAAAATCTGATAAATGGGCTTTTCTTCACTTATTACAACAAAAAAACACCCCCGGCAATGGCCGGGGGTGCATCATTTTTTACTCATCAGCTTCTTCGTTTTGTCTTGTTGTCTGTTCAGGTAAAGTATCCCAGAAGCTTGTGTCAGCAGAATTGATTGAACCGTCTGCTATGGCTTTTACTGTCGCATCGAGTGTCGTGATGGTTTGCTTGATAAGATAACCGTTGCTCTTTTGTCCAAGAGCATAAGGCTCATAGTTGTGGTCGGACATTCCGCGCATTTCAAAAAGCAGGGTAGAAATGTCGTAACGGACAGCAGCGCCGTTTCGGCCAATGTTTTCACCTGTTCCGCCGACATATTTTCCAATATGGCCCCAGCCTGTATGGTGAAGTGCATTAAACACAACTGAACCCAGTTTTTTGGACTTTTCAAGTACCTCAGGCTTTACATTGCTGTTGGTTGGATAAAGAATGGATCCCGATACCAGCTTTCCTTCTGTTTCACTTAAAGTACCCTGATGATGAAGATCGATCATATAATCGATATTGTATTTTTGGAATACATTTTCATGAAGAGCACGGGCCTCCGGCTCCATTTGGACTGTTTCTTTATCATGTTCACGATTCAAATCCACACGGTTTGCATTATAGCGGGTTAAATGGCGATCGCCATCGGCAAGATAATCGTCAAGTGAGAAGTTCACATCTCCCATTGCTCCATCCGCGTTAAGCATAGGTATCACAAGTATATTGACGTCTTTAAGAACCCCGCTTGTCTTGCCGGTGCCCAGGTGCTTAATAAACTCCAGCGCACCTTCGGTTGTCAGCTGCTCATTCCCGTGCTGCTGAGTCAGAAAAAGAATGGTCGGATTTTCAGGATTGGATATGTATTTTGCCATGTAAATATCACGGCCTTTTACAGTCTGCCCAATCACTTCAAGCTGCATGGCTTCCTGCTTGGCATCCTGCGTTTTTAAATATTCTGTTAAACTATCGTAGGTATGCAGAATTGAAGTCTGAATGGACCCATTTCCCGTACTCGGCCCATTCCCAACAGCACCTGCAGGCATGCCCACAGCGGTAACTGCACCCAAAGCCATTAAACCAGATAATGATACAGATAGAACTTTCTTTTTAATCGTCATAAAATTCATCCCCCCACATTAATAGTTTTTCTTTCACCTCTAATTCTAGTAAACAAATGTAATAGTGATAATAGAGTATGATGCCTATTCTTTTGACAAATTTCGAATAGCGAAATAAGTATAAAAAGAGTAGTTTAATGACGAAATAATGTGTAAATTTGATCTAATTTTACCAGTTGAGAGTGTAGTTCCCAAAAAATCCCTTTTTGTTCTGAGTAAAAAGAACTAAAAAAAACCGAACAATAGAATGTCCGGTCCTTGCTATTAATTTCGATCTGCCGGGTAGACTACACCAATTTGCCTCCGAGCTTCTTCAATGATCTCCATTGTTATCATCGAGTTAGCGTAGGAGTTGATATCAGATTCAGTCTTTCCAGCCTGAACCAAATGGATGAATTCTTTGGCTTCGTAATACATAGAATCACTTAATTGGTCCTGAGTGAGGTCTTCCCTCTCTCCGCTCCGATAATGCAATTCAACTTTTTCAGGTGCACTTATTCTATCTATAACGATATTTCCCTCTTCCCCTTGAATTTCTGAGGGCAGACTGGAATCGGCTATTTTACTGTACATGATAACCGCATCCATGTCAGGGTATTTAAGGACCATGCTTCCTTCTCCATCGACTCCGGATTCCAGCATATAGCCTGCTGCTTTAATCTCCTCTGGTTTACCGAATAAAGCCACAAGCGGATACACACAGTAAATCCCGATATCCATTAGTGAACCATTCGAAAAATCCGGATTGAATGCATTCAGCACGGTTCCCTGCCTGTATGCATCATAACGGGAAGAGTATTGGCAGTAGCTTGCAAAATACCTGCGCACCTGTCCGATTTTATGAAGATTTTCTTTTACAGCCAAAAAATTAGGCATAAAGGTTGACTTTAAGGCTTCCATTAGAAGAACATTGTTTTTCCTTGCCGCAGCTATCAAAGATTTAAGTTCCTTTGTATTCGAAGCAATCGGCTTTTCGCATAAAACATGAACATTATTATTCATAAAAAGGGTGGCCTGCTCAGCATGCAGGGAATTCGGGCTCGCAATATAGACTGCGTCGATTTCGCCGCTTGCGGCCATCTCCTTTAAATCAGTAAAGGTCCTCTCCACACCATATTTGCCTGCAAATTCTTTTGCTTTTTCTTCTGTTCGCGAATAAACAGCTGTCAGCTGAAAATCTTCAACCTGCAGAGCCGCTTTTAAAAATCTTTCTGTAATCCAATTAGTGCCAACTATACCGAAACGAACCAATTCTATTCCTCCATTTTTTATGTATAAGATACCTTCATATAATGAAGGACAATTTGGCAAAAATCAACCGTTTGCCATTCTGCCAGGCAAATAGGTTTCATCAGTATCCAGCCTCGGTAAACTGAGATACATCTTTTACCCGTACCCAAGGACGCCCATTTTCCCAATCTACTGTTATTGGTACACGGAATGTTTCTTCAAGGAGCGAATCTGTCAAAGTTTCTCTTTTTATGCCTTGTGAAATGACGTTTCCTTCCTTCAGCAGCATGGCATGGGTTATCGAAGGAACAATTTCCTCAATATGATGGGTAACATAAATAATCGTGGGACCATCGGGATGAGCAGCCATTTTTTCAATCGAGCGAAGCAATTCTTCCTGCGAATAGATATCTAGCCCATTGCATGGTTCATCGAGAATAAGCAGCCTTGGTGAAGCCATTAAGGATCTTGCAATCATCACTTTTCGTTTTTCACCCTGTGAGAGGGATGTGAGATTTTGATTCTGGACATGGCTAATATTGAACTCCAGCATTAAATCCTTTGCTTTTTCCAATTCCTGCTGTGTTATTTCTTGATAAAGGCCGATAGAGGCAAATCTCCCGCTTAAGACAATTTCAAGGGCGGTTTCCGATGGACGGAATTGAAATTTATCATCCAGGGATGTGCTTACCCAGCCAATGGATTTTCTAAGCTCTGGTATATTCGTCTTGCCATAAAGATTGCCTAATACTGAAACTTGCCCGCCATTAGGCCACAGATAGCCTGTAATCATCTGCAGAATCGTTGTTTTCCCTGATCCATTCAAGCCTAATAAGGCCCAATGTTCTCCTTTTCTGACGTTCCATGAAACGTTGTTCAGTATCTTCTTTCCATTTCTTTTCCAGCTTATCTCATCCAGTGAAATAATACTGCTGCTATTCACGTGACTCATTCTTATCCTCCTTCGATCTTTTTATAACGGAACAATTTAAAATAAATAGAGCTGATGACAGTAAAGACTTCCATAGCACCTGCTGGAAATCCTGTGTCTCAGCTCATCCTTTTAAAAATTACTTATTTTCTGCATCAATCATCCCTGAAGCAATACCAGCCCGGCGAAACTTTACAGCGTTTTTTTGATAAAACTCTGCACCTGCCAGGATACGCTCCTGCAGTTCTTCCTTTACCGGCTTTAACGCTTTTGCAGGTACGCCGGCAGCAAGGATGCTTTTCTCAATCACTTTGTTTTCCCCTACTACTGCTCCTGCCGCAATCACTGCACCATTCTTAATGATGGCACCGTTAAGTATAATCGCTCCCATGCCGATCAGGGCACCATCTTCAATGGTACAGCCATGAATCACACAATTATGTCCGATTGTGACATTCTGTCCAATGCTGACAGGGTAACCTTCATCAACATGAATCATCGTTCCCTCCTGTATATTGGTGCCCCTTCCGATTCTGATGGAATCATTGTCCCCGCGCAGCACAGAATTGAACCAAATGGATACATTAGCTTCCAGTTTTACATTGCCGATGATATAGGTGTTAGGTGCCAAATAGACGGTTTCATGAACGTCTGGCTTCAGTCCTTCAAAATCAAAGATCATTTCCGGAACGCCTCCTTCTTATGAAGCCACAGTTTGATCTGTACCGCTCGCATCGTTTTTACGCTTCTTAATCCACTTATTAATCAGCGGATACAAAATACTGATGATTGATAGAATGATGAAGGTTAAGGCAATCGGCCGTGTGAAGAAGATGGAAATATCATTGTTTGACATTTGCATAGCCCTTCTGAACTGGTCTTCAGCAATGGGACCGAGCACAACGCCAAGCACGATGGGGGCCAGCGGGAATTTGGCGTTTTCCAGATAGTAGCCGATAATCCCGAATACCAGCATCATTGCCACATCAAAAATCGAATTCCTGACTGCGAATGTGCCAACAATACAAAAGAGAACGATGAGTGGTCCAATGATCGTATAGGGCACTTGCAAAATCTTAGAGAATACCGAAATAAACGGTTTGGCAATGAGTAAGATCAGCAAGTTTGCAACAAGCAGCCCAATCAGGATGGTATAGATAAGTGAACCCTGTGTTGAAAACATCAAAGGTCCCGGCTGGATTCCATGAAGTATAAAGGCGCCGAGCAATATGGCAGTTGTCGCGCTTCCCGGAATTCCCAGGGAAAGCAAAGGAACCATGGCACCCATTGCGGCGGCATTATTGGCAGATTCGGGTGCAGCAACCCCTTCTGGAATTCCAGTTCCAAATTCTTTTGATCTTTTTGACCACCGTGCAGCTTCACTGTAGCTGAGCATGGCAGCAGTAGTTGCACCTATTCCCGGAAGGATTCCAATAAACACACCTAATAAGGAAGAACGTCCAATGACGCCAGATATCCGTTTCATGACATTCCAGTTTGGAAGTTCGGAACTCACTTTTTGCTTTGCATTCACCTTGTGGACCTGCTGGACTCTTCTCAGCACCTCTGATATAGCGAATAATCCAATCAGAACAGGGATGAAGTCAATGCCCGACATTAACTGGCCTGATCCGAAGGTGAATCTTGGCACACCGGTCATTGTATCGATGCCAATAGTGGCAATAAACAATCCGAAGGAAACACCGATGAATCCCTTAACCAGATTGCCTGCACTCAAGGAAGCCACTACAGTCAGTCCCATTAGTGCCAATGCAAAATACTCCGGGGACGAAAATCTTAGAGCAAAAGAGGCGAGCAGCGGCGTCAAAAAGATTAATACCAGCGTTCCAAAGACACCCCCTGTGGCAGAACTGAAGATGGAAATTCCGAGGGCTTTCCCCCCTTCACCCTTCTTGGCCATGGGATACCCGTCGAAAACGGTTGCCACCGCTTCCGGTGTGCCTGGGGTTCTAAACAGAATAGCGCTTATGGACCCTGAAAAAACAGATGTGGCATAAATGGAGGTCAGCAGCAAAAAGGCTGCAGCCGGATCCATTGCATAACTGACAGGAAGAAGAATAATGACCAGCATGGTTCCGCTTATACCCGGAATCCCTCCTCCAATGAAACCAAGCAGGACACCGACCATAAGAATGAAAAAATTAAAAGGCTGAAAAAGATTGCCAAAACCGCCTAAAAGTCCTTCTATCATTAAGTTCACCTCTTTTATTAAAGTTGGCTATTAATAAAACAGCAAGCTAAGTGAATAAAAAATCCCGGTTCCCCGCGGGAAAGGCAAATTCAATAAAATAGGAAACAGCACGATAGAACCGGCAGTTGCCAGAGTACCTGTCAGCAGAGCTCGAATATAGCTTTTCATTCCAAACAAAAGCGCCATTACAAAAATCCCCAGAATCGTCGCAGCAATAAAACCAACATAACCTAGAATAAAGATATAGATTGCAAGAACAGCAAACAAGAGGAAGAACTTTTTCGGATGAACGAGCTTATCTTCATTATCTGCATCTGCTGAATCATTGTCATCTCCCTTTATATTCTGAACATTCTTCATCTTTAGAGCCCTCATCAGCAGGATAACCGATAGAATTAGCATCAGGATCATTAAAGCTGCTGGCCATGTTCCTGCAGAAATGAAATTCCCTGTCCTATTTTCCACCTGGAGTGACAAAACCAGAAAAAAAGACGAAAAGACTATCATGATTATTGAAAGATTTCGTTCCAGCTGCATCTCTTATCCCCCCAAAAAATTTAATAAGTAAATTGGAGGAGGCTGTTAGCCTCCCTTCCATTTAAATCACAATTCATTACCCATCCACTTAAGAATATTTAAAGTCAGGCTTCCGTTTTTCCAAAAATGAACGCACCCCTTCCCGATAATCCTCTGAAAGAAACGAGTCAATGACAAGCTCGGCTGTTTCAGGTGAATCTTCAATGGCCCCGGCAAGCACTTCATTAATGATTTTTTTTGAACCCCTGACTGACAGCTGGGCATTTCTGCAAATTAACTCTGCATATCTGACCGTTTCTTCTTTAATGGCTCTTGCAGGATATATACGATCGATAAGACCGATCTGATACGCTTCCCCGGCATCCAGAAGCCTTCCTGTGTAAAGAATATCTTTGGCTTTCGCCGGGCCGACAAGATCTACAACATTTTTGGTTCCCGGTGTATTGTATACTAGGCCAAGCTTTGCTGGAGTAATTCCGAACTTGCCCTGTTCATCAGAGAATCTAAAATCACAGGCAACCGCAATTTCACATCCTCCGCCAACACAAAAACCCTGTATCATCGCAATCGTTGGCTTTGATGCATCCATGATTGATTTTTCTGCTATCATCGTTGCCTTGTTATACTTTTCAGCACCTTCTGCGGTATACCTTAACGTCTTAAATTCGCTGATATCTGCGCCTGCCGAAAAAGCAGCAGATCCAGTCCCTTTAAAAATGATTACTTTTACATTGGCATCATTTTCGCATTCCTCGATAAGCTGCGGAATCCTTAACCAGATTTCATAACTGAGGGCATTCCTTTTATCCGGCCGGTTGAAGCATATGAATGCAATTTCTCCTTCAACCTGAAGATAAACCGGTTCACTGTACGTCTTATCCCCGCTGAATGCTTCCAAATTCTTAGACATATCGCTAACGACCTTTCTGCTATTTTTTATTCAGGATGGGCCTTTCATCCATGGTCTTCACAGTCCCGGACTTTGTTAAATTTCTTATGGAATCTTCGTCATACCCCAAACCATTCAACACTTCAATCGTGTCCTGTCCGAAGAGAGGAGAGGGGGTTTTCACCTCACCTGGAGTTTTTGAAAATTTTGCAGGAATGCCAATCATCTTCATTTTTCCTATTAATGGATGCTCCACTTCCTGAATCATGCCTCTGGCTTCATAATGCGGATCCTGAACCGCCTCTGCAAAGTTGTTGATTGGTCCCGCAGGTACTCCTGCTTTTTCACAGAGATCAATCCAATGCCGGGTATCTTGATGCATTAATACAGCCTCAATATCTTCTTCCAGCTCACTCACATGTTTGTTTCTCAATAAATTGGTTTTATAGCGCGGATCCGCCAGCCATTCAGGCTTTCCGGCAACGTCCTCGCAAAATCTTTCCCAGGTCCTTTGATTGGCACATCCAAGCATCATATAACCCGATTTTGTTTTAACAGCCTGGTAAGGAGCAGACACACGGTGCCTCCAGCCGGTTGCTTCCGGTATCGTTCCTTCGGCAAAATAGGCCCCTGCCTCCCACGTAAACCATGGAAGTCCAATCTCAGCCAGGGCAATATCCACATGCTGTCCTTCCCCTGTTTTCATCTTATGGATAAAAGCTGCCAAAACCGAGTAGGCTGCAGTTATGCCTGCCCCGATATCGTAAACGGCAATGCCGGATTTCATCGGCCGCATTCCTTTTTCTCCTGTCATGCTCATAAGCCCTGTCATTCCCTGGGCTACCAGATCGAACCCGCCCTTATGAGAATAAGGGCCAGTCTGGCCATAACCTGAGATAGAACAATAGACTAACCCAGGATTAATCTTCTTTAGGCTTTCATAGTCTATGCCAAGTGATTTTGTTACTCCCGGTCGGTAATTTTCAACCACAACATCTGCTTCTTTAGCCAATTGATAGAAGATTTCTTTTCCTTCTTTGGTTTTAAGGTTTAATGCTATGCTTTTTTTATTTCGGTTTATTTGAAAAAAGCAAGTAGATTCCCCATTTACATATGGGCCCATTTGGCGGGAATCGTCTCCGCCGTTCACTTTCTCTACTTTCATGACTTCCGCACCGAGATCTGCAAGGACCATAGTGCAATACGGACCAGCCATGATTTGCGATGCATCAAGGATTTTCATTCCTTGTAATGGTCCCAATCAGAACACCCCATTTTGAAAATATTGTCTCGGAAGTGAGCCCGAAATGACCGGCAGCTGTTCATTTCTATACATTCCTAATCTGTGCATGTTATAATAAATTCGATTTTCATGAGGATGGAGCATTTCTATTTTGGCGGATGGAGATGCTCCTTTTTTATTCACGGATCATATTCATTCCGCGCTCCAGATCGTTGCGCAGATGATTTTCTGCGGATTGATAGACAGCTATCTCGTCCCGGGCTTTAAGAGCATGAAGGATTTGGCTATGTTCCTTAAGAATTTCTCTATTATGCTCATTGTTTTTTAGGATATTGGCCCGGTATAGCAAAAGAAATGAACGTACTTGCTGCAGCAAGTGCACTGCCCGCTTGTTTGGGCTTGCTTCCAAGAGCCGATCATGAAACTTAGCATTCCATTCAAGTAAATGTAGATGGTTTCCTTCCAAAAAGGCATCTTCAGCTTTTTCAAGAATTTCTTCAATGCTATTCAGCTGCTCTTTTGTAATCGTTTTCAAAACAATTCCTATTATTTGAGGCTCCAGCATAATGCGAGTTTCGTATAAATCCTTAAAATCAGTTTCATCCAGTTTTACAATAGCAAGCCCCAGCTGATCCTGAACCAGCAGTCCCTCTATTTGCAGCTGGCGCAACGCTTCTCTTAACGGGGTCCGGCTTATATTATATTTTTCCGCAATATGGGAAACATTGACCTTCTCACCAGGCTTTAATTGACCTGACAAAATGGATCTTTTTATAATGTCATAGATTTGCTGATAAAGCGGCTGCGTAAATTTCAGGCCTTGCACCATTTTTGCCTATCCTCCTTTTCAGAAGAAATGATTATCTCTTCCTGTTTCTGTATACTGTGTGCTGTATCCTGGATACAGCTTCTAGGGCGATCATATCTGCCAGTCTGAATGGCAGTCAATAACCTGAACAAAAGCTCTTAAGAATATATAAAACTAGTTTTCCTTCGACAAAATTCTCCAGCAGCCTATCGAGCAAACCTATGAAAATCTATCATGAAGCTTGCAGGAGGCAAAAAGGCAGATTTTCTGCCTTTCGCCTATTTAATTCAATCATTCTTTTAATAGAGAGCCGTAAGTGTCGATTAGTTTTTCAAATTCGGCATTATATTCTTCTGAATTTAGCCAGCCATCCCGAAGGTGCAGGTAATTGGCTTTTTCATACTCTTTATAGTCCGGGCGATCTTTCGCTTCCTCAAGGGCTTTTTCAAGCGCTGAAATGATTTCAGGCGGTGTATCTGCGTGGACCATGAAGCCTCTGCCCTGGCCGTCTGTTACATCTATCCCCATTTCAGTTGAAATCGGGACGTCATCAAAGCCTTCCATTTTCTCTTCAGTAAAGGCAATCAGCATCTTAATATCTCCGCTTTCCAGCTGGGCAATCGATGGGCCTGGCTCCTCTGCAATGACATCGATATGTCCCCCGAGCAGTGCTGCTGTCATCTCTCCAGAACCTTCAAATGAGATATAATTAAACTTTGTTCCAGTAGATTTTTCAAACTGTCTGACTACCAGTTCATCAAATCCGGCTGAACCTGTACCGCCTATCGTGATCTCACCAGGTTTTTCCTTAGCCTTTGCTATAAGATCATCAATATCCTTGAACTTGCCATCGCTTTTTACTTGGAGGGTCATGGTATCATTTTGCACCCTTCCGACAGAGGTTAATTTGGTCAAATCATTTTTTTCCACACCTGCTGCAATATTTACGGGATGATTGGATGTTGCCGACCAGATGGTATAGCCATCAGCCGGCTGCCTAGCCACATGGTCAGCTGAATTGATCCCCGCCGCACCAGGCATATTCACAACATTTATGTTTACACCAAGAATATCTTTAAGTTCTTTTGCAATGGCCCTTGCAAAATTGTCACTCCCGCCGCCCGCACCAAAGCCAACAATAATTTCAATCTGCCGCTCGGGATAATTGCCTGTGCTTTTCTTTTCCTCCGAGCTTGCTTCCTGAGGTGAAGAATTACATGCCTGCAAAAAGAATACCAATGCAATTGCAAGAGACAAAATCGAAATCCTCTTTAATTTCATGTTAATTTTCCCCCAAATTAAGAAAAGTTTTAAATTTCTGTAAATTCAATGCGTAGTTATTTCTTTAAAACAACTTATAATGAATAGCATTTATAATGGACCTATTCCCCAGACAGTTTCGTCACCTCCCTGTTTATGGATAGTTTCATTTAACTTCAATGCAATTTTTGTGCCGAAAAGCAAAAAACTTGATTAATTTTTTTTGACGGGCATCAAAATCGTAAGCGTTTTCAAATCTAATCGGACATTCTGACTTTTAATGCATTTCATTTCTTAGTTCCTTCCAATACACTTATTAGTTGTGCTTGTTCTCTTTTGAAACAAATTGTCCACGCATATGTTTCAATTCGAAACTTTTATTGGTTTCCTGCAGATTCTGCCCTTTCAATTGACTCCATCAGATAGTCGGCAACATGCTTTGTTTCTATCTGATCCTCCATTCCTTCACGATAAACCCCCAGTTTCATTTGGAGGAAACACCCTGGATTGGCTGTTATTAGAACAGCTGATTCAGTTTCTTTGACTCTGGACATTTTCTTATCCAATATTTCATTAGCAAGATTTGGCTGCAATAAATTATAAATTCCTGCAGACCCGCAGCAATATTTCTTTTCAGGAAGATCCACATATTCCGAGTTTGGAATTCCCTTCACTAATTTAGCCGGAGCATCCTTCACCTTCATTACATATTGCAGATGGCAGGAAGGCTGATAGGTCACTCTTTCACCTCTGCCGGCAGTAACAGGCATTTCTCCTTTTTCATATATGATCTCACTGATATCCCTTATTTTAGCAGAGAATGCGTTCGCCCTCTCCAGCCAATGGTAATCCCCCCGGAATAAATCCGCATATTCCGCAAGTGCAGCACCGCAACCTCCGGCATTGGTAATAATATAATCCACATTTGCTTCTTCAAAAGCCTGTATATTCGCTTTGGCCAATTCAATGGCCCTGTCTTTTTTTCCGCTATGATGGTGGAGTGCTCCACAGCACATCTGCGCTTTAGGGGTTACCACATCAAATCCAGTCTTTGACAGCAATTTAATGGAATTATCGTTTGTTTCCCTGAACATGACATCCATAATGCAGCCATGGAAAAAGGCTACCCGGCCCCTTGCTGCCTTTTCTTCATCAGCCCTCGGAGTAAACTCAGGATGATGTTTCCTCCCTGAAGGCGGCAAAATGGAAGGCGTGATTCTTTCCATCTGCCTCATCTGTTCTGGGAAGAATTTCAAAATGCCCAGTCCTCTAGTTACATATTGAAGCCCGCTTTTTTGATAAAACCACAGAAGATTGCCAACAGTATTAAGCCTTTTTTGGTTGGCAAGAACATGGTCAAAGAAGTAATCTTTAAAAGGCCTTGCCGGATATGCAGTTTTTTTAATATCCGTTTGTACAGGTGCTTCAGCCGCTGCTGCTATTCGCTCCTTGGCGAGCATGACGATATCAGGAACCTGTACATCAATAGGGCAAGCATCCACACAGGCTGAGCAAAGCAGGCAGCGATCGAGCTGATCTTTGATTTCCTGATTTACGGGGATAGTGCCCTCGATCAGACTTCTTGCCATCAATACTCTGCCCCTGGGACCATCAGCTTCCCTGCCTGTGATATTTAATGTAGGACAAACATTGCGGCAGGCACCGCAGCGCACACATGTTTGCATGGATTCTTCCGCCGTCAGCAATTTCATTTCATTCACCTCCTGCCTAGTTAGGCAATGCCATCTTGCCTGGATTTAAAATATTATTTGGATCGAGCGTCCTTTTAATAGCTCGCATCACTTCCATGGCTGGGCCATGCTCTACATCCATATATTTGGCACGGACAATTCCAACTCCATGCTCAGCAGTCGTCGTTCCCTCCATTTTAATTGCCAGTTCATGAATATCGTCGATCATTTTCTGCACATTTTCCATTTCCATTTCATTATTCATGTTCACTACCGGTCCGGTATGCATATTTCCATCACCAACATGGCCGTATATTCCGCAGATGATGCCATATCGTTCTGAGATATTATGAATCTCCCGCAGTGTTTCAGGGAGTCTTGAAATTGGCACACAGATGTCTTCGCCGCCATACACCCGGAAACCGCCAGGCTTCAATAGTCCAACAGCAGCACCAACAAGCTTCCTTGCCTGCCAGAGCTTTTCACACTCATCCGGCTCATCGCTGAACTTTATATAATTCGTGAATTTTTCAACTACTTTCCTGAGGCGGTTCACCTGGGAGCTTACCTCCTCTTTGGCACCATCCACTTCAAAAACAAGAATAGCTTCATTATCCAGAGGAAGATTCAGCTCAGGCTTCATCATGTTGACAGCCTTCGTACAATTAAAGTCCATGATTTCGATGGCTGAAGGCTGCAGGCCTGAAGAAAAAACAGCGTTAACCGCCTCTCCTGCATCTTCCAATCTTTCAAATGAGCATAGTACAATACCTCTTGTGACAGGGAGCGGCAATAATTTTAGACGAAGGCGCGTTACAATTCCAAGAGTGCCTTCTGAACCGATCATTAAATGTGCAAGGTCGTAGCCGGAAACCGATTTAAGCGCCTTCGATTTTGCCCCGCCAGTCACAATGATGTCACCAGTGGGGAGTACGACTTCCATTCCCAGGACATAATGGCGGGTAACACCGTATTTGACTGCCCTCAGTCCGCTTGAATTGTTGGAAACCATTCCTCCGACAGTGCACATATTTGCGCTTCCTGGGTCAGGAGGAAACCTTAGTCCATAAGGCTTTAAAGCCTCATTTAAATCATTTTGGATGACTCCCGGCTCAATCACTGCCTGCATATTCCTGTGATCAATCTCCAGTATTCGATTCATTTTCGATAAATCCAGCATAATACCGCCTTTAACCGGGACGGCTCCTCCTGTTTGCCCGGTGGCTGCCCCTCTCGGGTATAATGGGATTTTAAATTCGTTGGCCAGCCGGACACATTCACTGACCTCTTCAGTTGACAGCGCAATAACGGCCACTTGAGGCAGTTTCGGACGGAGTTGAGTTTCAAAGGATGCATCATAGGAGTAGGTCATCATATCAGTGCAATTGGTTAATAGCCGGTCGTCTCCGAAGATATTTCTTAATCGGGTTATCACATTATCATCCAGCGGAGGCGGTGTCATTGTTTCATTCATTCTTTCTCCTCCTTATAAACTATTTATTTTTCGCCAGAGGGTCGTCCTGCCGATCCCAAGAATTTTTGCGGCTTCTGTTTTATTGCCGTTAACTTGCTTCAGCACGTTCAGAATATACTCTTTCTCATAGTTTTGAAGCTTTGTTTCTTCATCTATTTCTACATTAATGCTGTGTTGTTTTATAACATGTAATTTGGAAAAGTCTTTCCCGCCTGCAGCTAAAACAGTTTCTGAATCAATCAAATTCTCAGGGGAAAGAATCATCGCTCTTTCGACAATGTTCCTTAGCTGGCGTATATTCCCCGGCCAATGATAGCTTTGCATAATTTTCATAGCTTCGGCAGTGAAGCCCTTAATATTTCTCCGAATGCCTGGTTCCAATTCTTTTATGAAAAAATCGCATAACAATGGAATATCAGGTATCCTTTCACGCAAAGACGGAATTGGGATGTCAAGGATATTAAGGCGATAATACAAATCAGCCCGGAAGCTCCCATCTTCCACCATCTTCTCAAAGTCACGGTTCGAGGCAGCGATGACCCGAATATTAATGGGGATCACTCTTTCATCCCCAATCCGCATCACTTCCCCTTCCTGCAAAACCCTAAGGAGCTGGGCCTGTAAGGATTCAGCGAGTTCGCCAATTTCATCAAGGAAGATGGTTCCCTGATGAGCCAATTCAAATAATCCTGTTTTTCCTCCCTTTTTCGCTCCCGTAAAGGCTCCTTCGACGTAGCCGAACAATTCGCTTTCCAGCAGGTTTTCAGGGATGGCCGCACAATTCACTGCTACGAATGGCCCTTCCGTCCGCTTGCTGAAGCTATGGATTAAATGGGCGAATACTTCTTTTCCCACACCCGTTTCACCCGTTAGGAGAACAGTAGAATCCACCTGTGAGTATTTCTTCACCTTTTCGATCGCTTTTTGATACATCTCGCTTTTCCCGACAATATTATTTAGACTGTATTTCGTGACATGACCGCGATGAAGGAGCTTTTTGCGGATTTCCTGCTCCTGCTGCTGAAGTCTATGAACCTCCTGAAATGTACAGACAGCCCCAAATACCTTTTGCTCGTGCCTGATAGGTATTCGATTTGCAACTACTTTTACACCATTGGCATCCTGGATGCGGTTCAGTTCTTCCTTACCAGTCGAAAGAACTTTTTTCATTTGTGAATTAACGAGTATATCATCAATCGACTTGCCGATAACCGAATCATAGGGAAGGTTTAGGATGCTGTAAACGGATGGATTGCATACTGTAATAATCCCTTGTTCATCCACAGCTATTACCCCATCAGCAATAAAATCAAGAATGGCCTGGAGTTCCTTGGTTCGTTTCAATTCTGTGCGCCTTACTTCAATCAGGCTTCTTGCTTCAAGAATGGCCTGGATGACCGATTCCTCTCCAGACGTTAATATCACTGTTTTTATCGAATCATTTTTGACTTTGTTTGTAAAAATACTCTTGCCAATGAGGACATCTATCTCTTTTTTGCTGAGAGCCTCGACGGCTGCTTCAGCTTCCTCAGGCACAATTACGCTATGCTTTTCAATCGAAAAACCCAGCACAGATTCAATTGTTTGGATCCCCTGCAAAACATCCCGGGTGTCGGCTATTCCAATCTTCTGTCCGAGTTTTTGTGCTTCTTTAATAGTTCGGAGCAGGTCATATCCAGTTATGGGAATCTGCACGACGGGAATGCCAAGGTCGGACTCAATAAGCTTTAATCCCAGGGTTCCTCTGCTGATGATTACTTCTGTGCCGGATTTTTCAAATTCTTTAGCAGCTGCAATTGCATTTCGGAAGCTCACTTTTCTTATCGCGACATCTTCTCCTGTTTTTTTCGCAGCTTCCTTTGAAACCTGTATCAGCGCGTCAATGGGGGTTAAAATGGCAATTTCGGACATCACTTCACCTCATTTTCCTTTTTCTCTTGGACAAGTTTTATTATTATATTAAGTTAATCTTATCAGATGCCAAGGAAAATTTCGGTAAGTTTTCATAATAATCAGTTTATTTGTTTGATAAATTAGATCCGAATAGTTTCTGCCTTTATTTTAATCACGCTTTCAACCTGGCCAAGCGGGCCCACTGGTGAACACATCCCCGCTGCTGTGCCGGAGAGCTGAAAAAAAGAGGATAGATCCTTTAGGTCCTCATCATTCAGCTGTTCAAAAACCGTACCTCCTATAATCACTGCATTTCCTATTAAACTGTCTTCAAAAATGTCCAGCAGATGTGTGCAGAGCCATTTTCCGTTTCCTTCTCCGGTTAAAGCTCCGTTGATTTCAATATAAGTCGTTTCAGGTATGAACATACTAAATGATCCGGCTGCCAGGCAAGCCGCCATTGAATCCGGAGAAATAACAATGGGAATGGCCCCCCTTCCTCCCAGACCCTTAATATCCTCATCTATTCCTGCAATGACCATTCCATTCATCGGAATATTCTCTGAACGGTAATATTGGGACAAACCGCAATCTATTAGTCTTATTCCTTTTCCTATACAGAACTTACGGATGGCTTCATTTTCTGCATCTCCAAGAGAAAACAGAATCTTGGCTGGATTTTTTGCGTTTTTGTAACCTTGTCTGTTAAATGCTTTGATAACATTAAGTGAATTTTGGCCGCTGACGAATAGGAAATCTGGTGTCACCTGGATCTGATCCCCTGGAATAACTGAAGGGAGATTTGCCAGTTCGGCGAGTCGTTTTTCAAATATATTCACCCGGCTCACGTCTCCTTAGGACCAGAAATTTAGCAGAATGGATTTTCGAGCCAATGCCGCTGTGCGGCGGAAACTCCTGCA
The DNA here is from genome assembly GCF_051353635.1 of Cytobacillus sp. BC1816. Classification (NCBI taxonomy): domain Bacteria; kingdom Bacillati; phylum Bacillota; class Bacilli; order Caryophanales; family Bacillaceae; genus Cytobacillus; species Cytobacillus sp. BC1816. The sequence continues at coordinate 2,624,939 of NZ_CP195611.1, forward strand.
CCTAACTCTACTTCGTATCCGCTCTTTTTTAAAGCAAGCTCCATTGCAGCAAACATCTTCAGCATATCTGCCGCATCCGTATACCCCATATGGCCGAGACGCAAAATCTGATTCTTCACCTTTCCAAGACCGCCTCCCAATGCGATATGGAATTCTTCCCGCATCATCTTTCTGAATTCATCGGCATTATTTAATTTTACGGCTGTCAGGGTTGGACTGGCAGCCGAGTCATCCACCATCAAATCAAGACCCAATGCCCTCACCCCTGCCCTTGTCATATCCCGAAGTGCAGCATGTCTTTTGTATTCAGCTTCTATTCCTCCGCTTTTTTCTATCAAATTGCAGGCCTCAAGCAGTCCGCATACAAGTGATATATTTGGCGTATAAGGTGTTCCAGTTCCTGATTCCAGTCCTTTTTTATAAAGTTTAAGGTCAAAATAAAAGGATGGACACTGATGATTATTTACAGCATTCCAGGCTTTTTCACTCAAGGTTATCAATGCAAGTCCGGGAGGCAGCATTAATGCTTTCTGTCCTCCAGTTGCAACTATATCAATACCCCATTCATCCATATACAGGGGTGTTCCGACAATCGAGCTGACCGCATCAACAAGGAATATGGCATCTGTTTCTTTTACAACTGCTGCAATCTCTTTTATGTTGTTGATTGCAGAGGTGGATGTTTCACAATGTGTCGCAAAAACAGCTTTTGCCTCAGGATTTTCCTTTAATGCTTTTCTCACATCTTCAGGATCTGCAATCTTTCCCCATTCCGCATCAACCCGGACGGTTTTGCAGCCGATATGGTCTGTAATTCCCTGAAGGTACTCACCAAAATAGCCGACTACGCAAAGGATGATCGTATCATTGGGACCAACCGTATTAATAATAGCTGTTTCAAGAGCGGAGGCTCCGCTTGAGGTAAGAGGGATCACCAGGTTTTCAGTCTGGAATATCATTTTGGACTTTTCAGTCGTTTCCTGAAGTACATCCTGGAAGGCTGGATTCCGGTAATCCATCATAGGATGATCGAAACTTCTTAGCATGGCACGCTGTATTTCTTTCGGAACCTGAACTGGCCCCGGTAATCTTAAATCCAATTTTTCTTCAAACATTGCTTCCTCCCCTATCGTTTCTGATATATATCGTGCTAATGAGTTATGATGCAATTTCCGTGCCAAGGTTGAATGCCTTTTGTATAGAGGTTTGTTTGTTAGATGAGTGTTTCAGTGTTTCGTTTTGGAACGATTTGGAACAGTTTGGTGAAACAGCTGGTGGTGTGAAAAAATTTTCATGTAATGAATTGGGTTCTTCTTTTGGGATGGTGATACCGTTATGACGATGGTTTTTTTGAGGATTCCTGATTTTCGGATGATTGACAGCGGTTATAAAGACGGGATTTTTATCTGTATTCTATTTAGGTGTTGATTAACTACCATTTTCGCCTTTCTGCCCTCAATTTCGTTGTTAATCCATGCGATTAACTACCATTTTCGTCTTACTGCCCTCGATTTCGTTGTTAATCCATGCGATTAACTACCATTTTCGTCTTACTGCCCTCGATTTCGTTGTTAATCCATGCGATTAACTACCATTTTCGCCTTTCTGCCCTCGATTTCGTCGTTAATCCATGCGATTAACTACCATTTTCGCTTTACTGCCCTCCATTTCGTTGTTAATTCATGCGATTAACTACCATTTTCGCCTTTCTGCCCTCAATTTCGTCGATAATCCATGCGATTAACTACCATTTTCGCCTTTCTGCACTCGATTTCGTCGTTAATCCATCAGATTAACTACCATTTTCGCCTTTCTGCCCTCAATTTCGTCGTTAATCCATCAGATTAACTACCATTTTCGCCTTTCTGCACTCGATTTCGTCGTTAATCCATCAGATTAACTACCATTTTCGCTTTACTGCCCTCGATTTCGTCGTTAATCCATCAGATTAACTACCATTTTCGCCTTACTGGCCTCGATTTCGTTGTTAATCCATGCGATTAACTACCATTTTCAGCGTTAGTTACTGTTTTTGACTGCAATTGTTTCCTTCCTGTCTGGATTTTGTAAGCAATTATGCTGAAGCATTTCATTATTTAAATTTGGACTTTCGCAATCATTTGCTATTTTCATAAAAATATATTAAACAACAAAAGGCAGCCCCATTCTTTCGAACAGGCTGCCTTTTTTACATTATGAATTATGCTTTCTAAGAAATCTTCTTTAATTCATCTGTTAGGCGGATGAATTCTTCTTTGTTTCGGCTAGTGAGAGCTTCATCAATTTTTTCGCGAAGCTTTTCTTTTCGGTATTCCATCAGAGCTTGATTCAGGACTTGTTCTGCTAACAATGAGACGTTTTCCTCAGACTGTTGCGGCGAGTTAAGTAGACGTTTTTCCATTTAAAATCAACCCCTTGACCTTTTTTCTATTGTAACAGAATTTTTCAGATTATTCAAATCATTATTTACTGGAAATTTTGTCAGCAGCTGCTAAGCTTGTTAAATACAATGTACCCGGTTAGTGAACAGTTTAAACAAAATACAAAAAAGCTGACTCATGAGAAGAATTAATTCCCTCACAGGTCAGCTTTCCCGATTGCCTTTTACGCTTTGGCTGTTTCAAGTATGCTCATTACATTTTGTACAGACTTAACAGATTGATCCAGTGCTTTTTTCTCATCGGCAGTCAATGGAATTTCAATGACACTTTCTATTCCATTTCCGCCCAGGATTGCAGGCACTCCCAGATAGATGTTACTGTATCCATACTCACCTTCTAAATAGGCAATTGAAGGCAGGATTCGTTTTTTATCTTTCAGAATCGATTCAGCCATTTCAACCATTGAAGCTGCTGGAGCATAATAGGCACTTCCCTGGCCAAGCAGATTTACAATTTCTCCTCCGCCTTTTCTGGTTCTTTCCACAATCGCTTCGATTCGGTCGGCAGGGAGAATTTTCTCCAGCGGAATGCCGCCAGCATATGAATATCTGACAAGCGGAACCATATCATCTCCATGACCGCCCAGCACAAAACCTGAAATATCTTCAATGGAGACTCCCAGCTCTTGAGCCACAAACGTATTAAATCGGGCTGTATCCAATACACCCGATTGGCCGATTACCCTATTTTTCGGAAAACCAGTTGTTTTATAGCAGACATAGGTCATTGCATCGACAGGATTACTTAATACAATGATATAGCTTTCCGGGGCGTATGTTTTTATATTTTGAGAAACTTCTATCATAATCTTCTCATTTACAGCGACTAGATCGTCCCTGCTCATTCCGGGTTTTCTTGGCATTCCTGCCGTAATCAATACTAAATCTGCATCTTGTATGTCTTCATAACTTGAAGTGCCGGTTATGCTGGCATTGAAGCGCTGAACCGGTCCAGCTTCAAGCATATCAAGGGCCTTGCCTTTTGTTGGGTTCGTCTGTGAAGGTATGTCTACTAAAATTATGTCTCCCAATTCTTTTTGGGCCAGCATAAGTGCTGCTGTCGCACCAGTAAAGCCTGACCCTATTACGGCAATCTTTCTTCTCTTAAAAGTCATGGCTGTTCCTCCATTTCATCATACTAGTGGAGTACTCTATTTATCTTCAACGTGATCCAGCTCCGCCGAAGATACCAGTTTCTTTTTGCTTCCTCCCTTTTTTACGGAGGGTGCTTCAGGAGCTGCTTCTTTTTTAATTTCCTTTGGTTTCCTGTCATCTAATAAAGCTTTCTTGATATCTTCATCAGGATGAGGTATAACATGAGCTGACACGAGTTCACCCACTCTGGCTGCTGCTTCCTTACCTGCATCAACAGCAGCCTGAACAGCACTTACATCCCCCTGAACCAATACCGTTACTAAGGCGGCGTCCACTTTTTCCTGCTTCAACAGTGTAACATCGGCAGCTTTCAGCATGGCATCTGCTGCTTCAATGGACCCTATCAGCCCTCTTGTTTCAATCATGCCAAGTGCTCTTGCCATTCTATTTCACCTCTTTCTTTTCAACGTCAACAGAATCGATAATTCCAATAATCAAAGCATCAATTGGCAATCTTATATCCCCGGACATATTAGAAGCCGAACTTCCACGCGTAACGAGAACTTGATCACCGACCCCTGCCCCAATACGGTCAACCGCGACGAATGATTTTTCTGCTGAAAGACCATGAGGCTCGACAACCAAAAATTTCAGGCCAGTTAAATCATCCTCTTTTCTAGTGGCCCATACATTGCCGATTACCGTTCCCATTTCCATGTGTTTTCAGCCCCTTTTGTATCCATTACAATGATGCTTTTTCCCAATTCCCGTGCTGTATCACGTGCTAAAGGTGTTATAATGGTCTGTTTATCAGCGAGGATTTCATTCATTTTGCATTCTTGAACATCTCTTTGGGTAATCAGCTTCTTTGAGTCTGGCTGATCTGCCTTGATAGGCTTTGGCACTGCAAAATCCTCCAGGCTATTGATTTCAACCCCAAACTTTAACAGCTTTTCCTTATACTCCATTAAACTTGAAAAATACTCCCCGTTTGTTTTTTTCTCTCCATTCAGAATTTTATAAAGTTTCGTTTTCGGAATTAAGGTAACAGGGACATAATCAATAATACAGGCTGAAAGAAGCTCGCTTTCCGGTGTATCACAAATGCCCAGTGCCCCTTTCACAAACAAGTCCTGGGAAGCATCAAGAAAAATAACCCTCATTACAGTATGCAGCTCAGCTTCTTCCCTAAAGTCATAAGGAAGGACATTCCAGTTTTCCTCTAACACTTCTAATAGATTTTTATCGACTTTCCCTAAATCTCCGACTGCGAGGATATTATGTTTTGCTTTAGAATTTGAGGCAGATTTGGCACCTAATAGATTTTTCACTACTTCTTCAACTATTTGCTCAATTACATGCCTGTCAATCATATGCTTTCCTCTTGCCTTACTAACCTGCCTGCTGTTTTTCCGGTAATCAATCCTGCATTGGCTTCATCAGTATCAATATGCATTTCAAGTCTAAACCGGGGTGAGATTCTAATTAACACATTTCCAAAGGATATGGGACGTTCTCCCACTGCCTCAACTTTGACGTATTCCCCATTTTTCACACCAAAGGTTTCAGCATCTTCCGGAGCCATATGAATGTGTGCCTGTGCAATAATAAGACCTTCTTTTTTATAAATGCTGCCCTTGGGTCCTATCAGAGTAACAGGAGAAGATCCTTCTATATTCCCGGATTCGCGAAGCGGGGGTTTCAACCCCAGTTTGATCGAATCTGTACGGCTGACCTCTACCTGGGTTATATTGCGGGCAGGACCAAGAATGCGCACTTTTTCAAGGCTTCCTCTTGGTCCAGCGATGGTTATCGTTTCGTTAGCAGCAAATTGGCCAGGCTGAGATAAATCGGCTTTTTTGGTAAGCTGATAGCCTGTTCCAAAAAGAATCTCCAAATCTCTTTGACTTAAATGACAGTGCCGGGCAGAGACAGCCATTGGAATTGAATGATCTTTTCCTGAGGAACCAGTTAGCCTTGTGACTATTTCCTCTACAATCGATTGAATGGCTTGCTCGTTCATGATTTAAGCTCCTAACTTAGTAATCTTGTTTTAAAGCTCTGCATCAATTTTTGGAAGAATGCTCTCCAATTCGTTATGAGGACGAGGAATGACATGAACAGATTTCAATTCTCCAACACGCTGTGCTGCTGCAGCTCCCGCATCAGTTGCCGCTTTAACAGCACCTACATCACCACGCACAAGGACTGTTACAATACCGCCTCCTACATGCACCTTTCCAACTAAATGAACATTCGCAGCCTTCACCATAGCGTCAGCAGCTTCCACTGAAGCAACCAGCCCTTTCGTTTCAATCATTCCTAATGCAGTTAATTCTCTAGCCATTTTTATTTCCTCCTAATTAGTTAATTTGATATTTTTTCATCACTTGATTGACCATGTCGGCAATCATCTTTGCATCCACTTCGCCATTTGGCGATACTTGCTGAAGAACCTGATTAACAATATGATCAACATCCCGGCTGCCGGCTTGTTCTTTTTCAGCTATAGAAGATGATGATGCCGGTTTGGGGATGGTAACTTCTTTCGTACCATAAGCCATTCTTTTAATATTGATCAGGTGACGTGCTGTCACATTGTCAGAGGTAATGTTGCCGCCGAATGAACCGCATCCCAGAGTCAGAGAAGGCATCAATCCGGTTGTCGCCCCAACAGCACCAATCGAGGACAGCGTGTTGACCATCATTCTTGAAACAGGCATTTCAAGTGCAAAATCCTTAGCCACTGCATCATCATTCGTATGAATGGAGAGGCTATGCCCCCTTCCGCCCAAATTAAGGAGCTGCAGGCAGATTTCTTTTGCCTCCTGGTAGCTTTCCGCTGTATAAAGGGCAAAAACCGGAGATAGTTTTTCAATTGAAAATGGTATGTCTTTGCCTACTCCAGTTTCTTCAGCAATTAAAACTCTAGTATCTTCAGGGACTTGGATTCCCGCCATGGAGGCGATTTTAACAGCACATTGTCCGACGATATCCGGATTCAGCTTTCCCGTTGAAGGCGAAATGACTTTTTCTAAAGCGGCCTTTTCTTGATTATCCAAGAGATAAGCCCCATTATTTCTGAGTTCTCTCATTGTCATTTCTTTGATGTTGCGATCGACAACTATAGATTGTTCTGTAGCGCAAATCGTTCCATTATCAAAGGATTTGCTGTCAACAATCATCTTCACCGACTGTGCCACTTTAGCGGTTTTTTCAATATAGCAAGGTACATTTCCAGGCCCTACTCCATATGCAGGCTTGCCTGAGCTATACGCAGCCCTGACCAGTCCGCCGCCGCCTGTTGCTAAAATGAGATTGATATCGCGATGCTTTATTAATTCGTTTGTTGCACCCATTGAAGGCTTTGAGATCCAGCCAATCAATCCTTCAGGTGCACCAGCAAGTATGGCTGCTTCATTGACGATTTTTAGCGCTTCAACTGTGCATTTCACTGCCCTTGGATGAGGGCTCACAACAATAGCATTTCTTGTTTTCAAAGCAATAAGTGCTTTAAAAATGGCAGTTGAAGTAGGATTAGTTGTTGGAATAATGCCGGCAATGATACCGTATGGATAGGCAATTTCCGTCACTTTATTCACACGGTCCTCATGTATGATGCCTACTGTCTTTTCATCTTTGATGGATTCATAAACAGCCTTGGAACCGACTTCGTTTTTTATTTTTTTGTGCTCGACTATGCCCATCCCTGTTTCCTCAACTGCCATTTGGGCAAGGGCAAGTGATTTGGCATATGCAGCATCAGCGGCTTTTTTGACAATTTCGTCCACTTGCTGCTGTGTAAAGGCCAAATACTTTAATTGGGCTTCTTTAGCCCGCTTTACAGCATCCCTCATTTCCTGCATGGATTGAAGATCATGATCAAATTGCAAGGTTCCCCACACTCCTTTCGGGATTGTTCATAACTTTTAATACTTGATAGGATTTTGAGAAATTTCTAAAATGGCATCCCGGAAAGCATCAGCTGCAGCCTGACAGGCTGATTGGGAGCCGGTCAGCAGCCCTCCGCCAAAGTTGGTTTCCGAAGGCGGCCCGAAAAATTTAACCATTTCTACATCCGCTGCCTTTAAAGCAGCGTCAAGCCCATAAACAGCTTCCAATGGCGGGGCTATTAGATACGCTATAGGCTCTCCGATTTTGATGCCTGCTTCCTTTGACAGATAGGACCCTGTTCTGGAAACAACATGTGCATAAATGGCATGCGCTTTTTCCTGATCAAGCGCTTCAAAATATGCATCGGATTCAGCTGTCTGCAGGACAGCCTCCATCCCGCTTTTGACTTCATCAGGAGACGGCCCTGCCATAATTCCAATCATTTCACCTGATAATGGCCCGGAAGCATGAGCAGCACCTGCATAGAAGGATCTGGCATAAACCACTTCGACATCTGCTCTTTTAGTAGCTTCATCGAGTGCGGTATAGCCTACGTCATCGACTGTAGAGGTGAAAATCGCCAGGCTTCGGTGATGGGGCTGAAGCTGAAAGTGCTTTGCAAGCTCCGAGTCCACATTAGGTATCACCCGAACAGCCAATATATCAGCATGAATGCGTTCTAATCCCATTTTTTCTGCCTCCTACCCTTCCTTTTTAACGAGCGATACACCACTTGCTTCATACTTTATAACCTTTTGGATGACCGTCCCGAGATAGGCGCCCGCCTCTGCAGGAGGAATTCCTCCTTTATGTATATTGGAAATTACCATCCGGTCAGCTTCGATCGTTCCTTTTCGGGGTTCATAGCAAAGGTAGGCACTCAGTGATTCTGCACTGACCAGACCAGGACGTTCGCCAATTAATAACACAACTACTTTGGGCTTCAGGAGTTCTCCTACTTCATCCATAACAGCCACCCTGCCTTTTTCGATATAAAAAGGCGTCCCCATATCGAGGCCTAAACTTTTTAGGGATTGCTGAAGGGATAAATAGACATCCTCTGCATTTTCTTCAATGGCACTTGAGCTCAGTCCGTCAGACAGAATGATTTGAACAGCCGGTCCCTTTTGGCATTTAGCAAGAATGATTTTTTTGGCTTCTTCTGATAGCTTTCTGCCATAATCGGGCCTGCGGATGTACACTTCTTTTTCATTCACCATCGTATTGACTTTAAAGAGTCCAAGACGGTTTATAAGCTCGTCATTTACATCTCCATAGACAGCATCGACTGCGGCTGCATGGTCAAAGCGGAATTTAAGCCATGTGTCTGTCTTCGGTCTTGAACCTGCTCTTCCCACCCCGATTCTTGCAGGTGTTTTGCTCTTGAGTGCTTCCAGCTCAACTGGATCTGCGGGATTATCAATGCCTGTCTTTCCTGAATAACTTTCGGTCTTATCATGACTCGCTTTATCTGTTGGGGTTATTTTAAAAGCATTTGAATTCTGATAGCTTTTAATTTTTATTAGACCGTCTGTATCTTGTTTTCCAGCCTCGATAACCTCCTCTGACATCCTGGATGGCTGTGTGCCGGGGGATGATGTATGTCTCCAAAATTTTACTGCTGCGCTGCTTTTTTGCCCGTTCACATCCGAGGTTTCCTGCGCTTGAAGTTTTTCCACAACAAGGCGTGTTACTTTTTCAATCAGTTCAGGATTCATTCTTTTCAACTCCTATCGTGAAAAAATGGTTGGATCGCCTGCGATTTTGCTCAGCTTTCCATTTTCGAAGATTCCCATTTTCTCAAGCCAATCCCTGAATATTGGAGATGGCTGCTTATTCATCGTCTGCCTGAGGGTGGCAACGTCATGATAGCTCATGGATTGGTAATTGAGCATACAATCATCTCCCATTGGGGCAGCAATAATAAAATTCACTCCAGCTGCTGTCAGCAGAACACCAAGGTCTTCAATATCATTCTGGTCAGCCTTGATATGATTCGTGTAGCAAATATCAACACCCATAGGGATGCCATGCATTTTTCCCATAAAATGATCTTCGAGCCCGGCCCTAATGACCTGTTTGTTATTGTACAAATACTCCGGACCAATAAAGCCCACTACTGTGTTTACGATGTAGGGATCATAGTGACGGGCAAAACCGTAATTTCTCGATTCCAGTGTCATTTGATCAATTCCGAAATGGGCTTCAGCGGAAAGCTCTGAACCCTGGCCCGTTTCAAAATACAAACGCTGAGGCCCGGTGCCGGTGCCGAGAGTTCTTGCCATATCATTTGCTTCCTCAAGAAGGGAAGCAGTAATTCCGAATGATCGGTTGGCAGCCTCTGTTCCGGCGATGCTTTGGAAAATCATATCAGCAGGAGCTCCCTGTTCAATTGCCTTCATTTGAGCTGTTACATGAGCAAGCACACAGTTTTGTGTTGGTATTTCCCAGTCCTTGATAAAAGCATGTGTGGCATGAAGCAATCTCTTTACACTCTCAACCGAATCATCCACCGGATTAATTCCAATCACTGCATCCCCAATGCCGTAGGATAAACCTTCTTTGAGGGATGCGATCATTCCATCCACATTATCAGTTGGATGATTAGGCTGCAGGCGGGAAGCCAGTGTTCCTTTATATCCAATCGTTATATTGCATTTGGTTAGTATTTCGATTTTGTTTGCCGCATGAACAAGATCAAGATTAGACATGATTTTTGCGGCTGCGGCAATCATTTCACTGTTCAAACCCCTGCTGATCCGTTTTATATTTTCCCCTGTCGTGTCATCACTCAGGATATATTCACGAAGTTCAGCAACTGACCAATTTTTTATGCTCTGATAGACGGGTTCATTAATCCCGCTTTCTATAATTCTCGAAACCTCATCCTCTTCAGGAGAAAGCATAGGATTTTCGCGGATATCAGAAAGGGTTAAATGACTTAGAACCAATTTGGCGGCAATTCGTTCCTGGACGGTTTCCGCTGCGATACCCGCGAGGCGGTCCCCTGATTTTTCTTCATTTGCTTTGGCAAATAGATCCTTTAAATTTTCGAACTGATACACATTTCCTAAATGACTGGTTTGCAGCTTCATAAATAATCCCTCCTTTCTTTCCGATGGAATGTCAATGTTTTAGTGACAACAGGTACTACATTGGTTTGAAGCAGGTGGCCGATATCTATGTAATCGCCATGCTCTACCTTAATCTGGTCGATGCATACGATACTTTGCTTTGTTTCCTGAACTTTAATCGTCTGGCCAAGGACTTTAGCGTGGTCGCTTTCTAATACGACAACAAGCGGCTGTTCTGGCATCGGCTTTGCTTGTAAGGATTTCAGCAGGACAGAAGATAACTCCTGAATATCACGAAAACCCAAATATGGCAGCGCGGTTAAATACAGGGCAAAATTTTGTCCCTCCTGCTGAGGATCATAAATTTCTACCGCCTGTTTTACTGCTTCTGGAATCTGGTGGAGACCTTTTTCCAGATTGTTATCAAACCGGATCTGATAGACGGGCAAATTGCGAATTGGCAGTTCATGGCCTTCAGCATGGATGGTTGCCCCGCTGATTTCTGTGGTTTGAGTTCCTGCTCCGAGAACTGTTGCCCTGACCGTCTCATCCGGTTCCACCCATTTAAAGGCGGCCAGCTCACGGCAATTTCGTAAAGACTGCGCAAGCATTTTTCCAATATCGTCATACTGGGCAGGAGAGGATTCAGCGTTTTCAAAGTGGTACAAGCATTCACTGATCCCTCCTGAAAACATGATGTAATCTATCTCCTCTGTCCAATTTGGATCATGTCCCAGAAGCAGAGGCATATCTTCCCGATGAAGATCCTTCCTCAGCATTCGGCCAATTACTTCTGCCATGTAGTCTGTCAGCTTTCCGATGATAGGGTGATTTCTGCTGTCTCCTCTTTCTAAATCAGCCCCCCATTGCCGAAGGATTTGTTGAACAGGAGGAGAAATGCTTATTATTTTGCCGTCTGAAAATTCAATCAGTCTGCCGCCGATATGCAGCGTGCATGTCCCGCAAAGCCTGCCTGAACGATAAACTGCAGCATTGGCAGTGCCACCGCCAATATCGATATTAGCCACAGTTTTTCCAGTCTTTTTGGATAATTCATAAGCTCCTGAACCTTTTGCAGCAATGATACCTTCTAAATCGGGACCGGCAGTGGCGACAAGGAAATCTCCTGCTTGGTCAGATAAGGAATGGACCATTTCTTCGGCATTATGTTTTGTTGCCGTTTCTCCTGTAATAATGACAGCGCCTGTTTTAATATCTGCCGGCTCGATTCCCGCAGTAATATACTCCTCTCTGACAAGCCTCTCTACAGCTTGAATATCAATTGATGAAGGAGTCAGAAGAGGAGTCCGGTAAATCGTGCTCCGGTAGAGCACTTCCTTTTCGATAATTTCGATTCGCGGCATATGGGTTCCGCCAGCCATATTCATGAGAGAAAATCTGCTGATGACGAGTTTGGTGGTACTCGTTCCAATGTCGATTCCTGCGCTGATAATATTCTCTTTTTGTGCATCGTAACGCTTCAACATGATCCCCGCCTTACTGCAACGAATTAACTATTATGCAGGAAAATAAAAAAAGGCACCCCATATGAGCAACCATTAATTGGTTGTTCATACAAGGCGCCTTTGCCTGATATATTTTTTTGTATAGTTAAAATATATTCTATTATCTTCATTTTGTAAAGGGTTTCATCTGAAAATTACGACATCATCCGGCAATGAATCTGCATAATCCTTCATTTCTTGAAATGAATGGCATTTCACCAGGAAGCGTATTTCTTCTATTCCTTTTCCGGTAATAGAGGAGGTAATGACAATAGGCCCTTTTGGAACCGCATTTCTAAGCTTGCTGATTGCTGAGTTTACATCCGCTTGATCAGAATCACTTTTTGTCACGACTCCAATTGGCAGTTTATTAAACCCATTGCTAAAACCCGGCGGAAAAATGGTTTTCCGCTTTGTAGAATCCTGCAAATATAATATATGGGTCACTTCGAGTGCCGTAGCCATGATATTTTTATAGAAAAATGGGTTTTCAGTATATTCCCCCGGCGTATCCACAATCCAGTCATAATAGTTCAGTGCCTGTGTTTTAACTGCTTCCGCTTTGCGGCCAAGAAGAGCATTTGTTAAAGTCGACTTTCCCGCCCCGATTGAACCGATCAGCATCGCTCTGTTTATTTTGGACATTATATACAGCTCCTTATGATTTAGTTATTTCCGAAGGAGTGTACCTCAGTGTTTCAGATAAAAAGCGGTTGATTTCCTCCAGGGCCATTTGCACAGCTGATACGGTTCCTACAATTACAAGACTGCCTGTGAATCTGTCCAGGAACCCGATCTGCACGTCTGCAGCTTTGGTCGCCAGATCTCCTGCAATGATAACCGTTTCACTTGGTGTCAGTGTTAAAATCCCTAACGCTCCTGCCTGCTGGATTCCCAGTTTTTCAAACATATCCGGATCGGGATTTGCGATTAAATGGCTGAGTGTTACTTGTTTTCCCGGCACAAATTCTTGAATAAATCGTTTTTTTTCTTCATTCATTGCTTAGGCCCTCCCAGGTGACTGCTGCTTATATTGCTTTTTTTACTTTTTCTTCCTTTGTTAAATATTCATCTTTTCCGATAATGCCAGCTTCACGGTCTTTTTTCTCCAATTCCAGAGCTTTTGGTACAGATAGCCAGTACGCTAACCCAATTCCGATGATTCCAGCAGAAATTTTACCGGCTATAATCGGAAGGATTAATGTTGGCTGGAAATTTGCTGTAAAGGATAAATGGTCACCAAGCAAAAAGGCCGCACAGACTGCAAAGGAAATATTTATGACTTTATCTTTAGGCGGCATTGTTCTGACCAATTTAAACATCGCAAGGATGTTCGCGATTGTGGCAACTATCCCTGCACTGCCTTCCTTGCTTAATCCCACTTTACTGCCAAGAGCCTCCAGAGGGCCGCCGGCATACTTTTGAAGAAGATAAACCATCGGAAATGCACCGGCAAGCATGATCCCAATATAGCCGGCAGTCTCAAGCGCCCGGAACTGATCCTCCGAGTCTGCCATAATTGGGTGGAAGCCCCATCCTCCAAATACAGTTGAGAATAATCCAGTAAAAATTTCCACGATGGAAAATACCAAAACCAGCTTAATTCCCGCATCTAAAATACGTCCAAACCACATGAACCCGTTGATCATTAAATCCGGCAGGAAATATAACCCCAGTGCAATCATGACAACAAAGATTAAAAGCGGACTTAAATTCAATAGGATTTGTCCCAAACCGAGCGCGAACTGATATTTTGCCTCGCCGGATGTGGAAATGAAATCCCTGAAACTTGAACTGGAAACGGCAATAATCACACTCGAAATGAAAGCACCGATTGGAATGGTCAGAACGCCTGACATCACACCAAGAGCCATATATTTATGGTCTCTCTTATCAAGCATGGCCAGGCCCATCGGTATGGAGAAAACAATGGTTGCACCCGCCATAAAACCGACGATCATCGCCATAATCCAGCCTTCCTGTGTTTGCTTTAACACTTCAGCTAACTGGTAGCCGCCCATATCGGTTGCCAATATGGCAGTTGCAGCTATTGCAGGATCTGCCCCGATTGCAGCAAAAAATGGACCGCAGACCTTATCGATAAACCACGATAAATATGGAATGGAAGCCATGATCCCTGCAGCCGGAACAAAAATGTGGCCAACGGCATGAAGCCCCTCCATAAATTGCTTGCCTAACCCCTCATCACTGTTGCGGATGGCTGCAAATGCTCCAGCTACTGCACAAGCCATGATAATGTAAATAACAATTTTGCCTACCATTTCCATCATAAATCCCTCCCTAAAAAGTTTTTGTATGTTAACGGAATCCTGCAGCTTCTTTACAAGAAAATAGGATAAAATATCAGTTTGATAGTAAAAAAAAATAGGTAAAAAGACAAAAAGGTGCCGTACGTCAGCTTTTGCAGACGCATGGCACCTTTGCCTGTTCTATCCACTTGTAAAAGATATTAAGCGTTATATTTTACTATGATACGCTTTGCCACATTTTCCAGTGTAACCTGTTTGTTCATGCTGATCTTTCGCATTTTCCTAAAAGCATCTTCTTCAGGCATGTTAAACTTTTGCATTAAAATGCCTTTTGCTTTCTCAACTATTTTTCTTTCATTTAACTTTTGATTCATGGATTCCACTTGTTCCCGGAATGCATTTGCATTTTCTGCCTGCCTGAGCGCAATTTCAACCGCAGGAATCAGACTGGCTTCATTAACAGGCTTAACAAGGTAGCCGAGTATATTTGCTTGTTTGGCCTTATCTATATATTCCCGCTGACTGTATGCTGTAAGGATCAGGATGGGTGTGTTAATTTTGTTGGAAATGATTTCACTTGCTTTTAGTCCATTCAGATTTGGCATCTTGATATCCATCAGGATTAAATCAGGCTTTAATGAAAAAGCAAGCTCGACCGCCCTTTCACCATCGCCAGCCTCAGCTACAACTTCATAGCCAGCGTCCTGGAGCATTAAGCTTAAGTCCATACGGACAATCGATTCATCCTCCACAACCATAATTCTTTTTTTCACAGCTATTCCGCCTTCCTTTCAAAGGGAAATTGCACAGCTGCAATGGTCCCTGTTTCAGCCCGTTCGATTAAAAAATGACCGGATAGATCATGCTCGATCATCATTTTCACAATATCTAAGCCTAGAGAAGGTTTTGCTTCCGGGGAATACCCTTCACCGTTATCAATGACTTTAACCTTAATTTCATCATTGGAATATTCGAAACAGACATCGACTATCCCTTTATGCATATGTTTAAATGCGTGCTTTACACAATTCTGTATAAGTTCATTAATGACGAGAGACAGGGAAACAGCTTTTTCAGAGTCGATTAAAAGCTTTGGTCCCCTGTACTGAATATGTATCTTTTTCTGCTCGTGTTTTGCTTCATGGACCAGCATATTGCCAACTTTCTCTATTAAGCTGTAAATATCTACTTCATCCACACCTGAGCTCGAGAGAATAATTTCATACACCGAAGCAATACTTGAAATGCGGTTCAGACTTTCCACGAAATGCACCTTGCTTTCTTCCGGCACACCCCTTCTCATCTGAAGCCTCAAAAGGCTGGCAACAGTCTGCAGGTTATTTTTGACACGGTGATGGATTTCCCGTATGGCCACAGATTTAACAGCAATCTCGCGCTCCTTTTCCCTGAGCTCTGTCAGATCTTTAAGTATGATGAAGGTTCCATTCGACTTACCGGCAAGATCAAGACTTATTTTCTTAACACGGAATACCTTATTCATCATTTTCATTTCTTTTACAAGAAGCTCTTCCGGCTCGTTAAGAATTTCTTGAATACAGGGAAAACAATCAATCAGCGGAACGCCGGGCCTGCAATCTTCCTTTCCAATTTCGTGAATCAGATTAGTTGCTGATGGATTGTTATAGACAACCTTATTTTCATGGTCAATAAAGAATAGTGATTCCTCGATTACCTCAGGGATGATCGGCCGATCTTCTGCCATTCCGATCAGTATGCCGCTCAGGGTTTCAGTGGCTTCTGATAACGCTTCCAATTTGAGCTGCCGCTGAAGCTTCTCACTTATATCCTTCTCCATAATCAGTGCCCCGATGACACGGTCCTCTGATCCTTTAATCGGCACCACGCTTTGCTCCACCGTCTTGCCCTCCTGTGTCAAGGCGCGATTGAGAAACATATTCTTTCCTGTCCTCAGGGTATATAAAACGGCGGGTTCAAAAGCTTCATAGGCGAACTTGCCTGCGACAGGCTTCTGATAAACGGATTTAGCAGTATTTGGGGCAGCTTCAGCTACTACTATCGCATGTTTGCCTTCTTTAGTAGGGCAATCAACAAAAACGTTTGCCTGGTTCAGATCGGCAATTAATGAAAGATTGGCAGAGACCTCTTTAATCCTTTCAACATCCATATTTGAAAGACTTGTATGAAGAGTGCATAACTCTTCGACTGAGAAGTTTGGCATAGGCGGAGATCTCCCAATAATTTTTTAAAAGTGTCAGAATATATAAAAATATTAAAGGGAATGCCGAAGAATGTCAACATCGTTTTCGATTGTTTAATAGGAAATTTGGTACAGTTATGGAATTCTCCTGGAGAATGGAAAAGGCAGCTGAAAAAATTGGAATCCTGCTGCCTTCCTATACTATTTAAGCTGTGCTAATTTTACACCGCTGGCTTTATGCTTTAATATCACTTCTATTAAATCGGCCAGATGAGCACCCGCCTCAACAGGGGGGACCCCTCCTTCATGAATATTGCTGATAACAGTGCGATCTGCTTCGACAGTATCCTCATTGGGCTGGTATATCAGGTAGGCACTAATGCTTTTAGCGGTTGCCAATCCAGGCCTCTCTCCTATGAGTGAAATAACGCAATCACAATTGACAATAGAAGCTAAATCATCCTGAATCCAAACTCTGCTCCGCTTTATAAAAACAGGATCTCCAATAGTAATATTTTTCGATGTTAAACCCTGGACAAGCGCTGGCAGCAGATCTTTTATATTTGCCTCAACACCCGTTGAACTCAGTCCATCTGATACAATGATTTGAACCTGTTTGTTTTTCGGAAGATTTTCTGCAGCCCATTTTCTGGATGTTTCATTGAGTTGTCTCCCGCTGTCCAGGTCCATTAAGTATTGGTCCATTGTTTCAGATTTTGAAAACAGTACAGGCAGCTTTAATTCTTTCAGCAAATCATCAGAAACGTCCTTAAACACTGCGTCCTGGGCTGCTGCGTGGTCTATCCTGAATTCCAGGTAATTCTTTGTTTTCATACGTGTTCCAGTATGTCCAATCCCAATCCTGGCAGGAGTAATGGATTGCACCTTCTCAATCTCTTCACGATTGGCTGGCTGTTCTACACCTACTTGGTTAATCTTTTCATAATTTATATTGCGGACCTTTGATTCCTTTGTTTCGGCAGATTCTTTTACAATAGGACTATTTCTAATTTGCCCTTCTTTCTGGAGCTCTTCCATTACCTGATTCACGATTGTCTGAATATCCATTACTATTCCCCCTTCCTACTTAAAAATTGATAGATCTCCGGCACGTTCGGTTAGTTTGCCATTTTCCATAATTCCCATATTCACAAGCCATATCTCGAATTCGCGAAGGGGACGGAGCCCAAGCATTTCTCTTAAGCTTGCATCATCATGATAGCTAGTATCCTGATAGCTCAGCATAACGTCGTCCCCCCCAGGCACGCCCATATAAAAATTCGCTCCGGCAAGAGCAGTCAGCATCCCTGCAATTTCCTGATCATTTTGATCTGCCTGCATATGGTTGGTATATGTAGGGGCTATCCCCATCGGAAGTCCATGCATTTTCCCCATAAAAAGATCCTCGAGATCTGCACGAATCACCTGTTTGCCGTCATAAATTGTCTCAGGCCCGATAAAACCTGATACATTATTAACCATGAACGGCTTCCAATGCCGGGCGTATCCATAGGTGCGTGCTTCGAGTGTCTGCATATCTATGCCAAGATGGGCATCAAGCGATACTTCTGATCCCTGGCCAGTTTCGAAGTATAGCTGATTCGGGCCAGTTGATGTGCCTTGTGTGGCCATCAGCTGAAAGGCTTCATCCAGAATTTCCTTTGAAACTCCAAAATCATCATTTGCCGCCTGTGTACCCGCAAGGCTTTGGAACATAAGAGCGATAGGGGCACCTTTTTTGAGGGCTTGTATTTGGGTTGTAATATGGGCAAGAACACAGTTCTGCGTTGGAATATCCCACTTTTGAATAAAATCATGTGTCATATGTAAAATCCTCGAGACTGATTCAACAGAGTCATTGTTGGGGTTCACGCCTATGACGGCATCACCTGAACCATAGGACAGGCCTTCTTTCATGGATGCAAGAATACCCTCCGGATTATCAATGGGGTGATTTGGCTGGCAGCGGAATGCCAGGCGTCCAGGCTCGCCAATCGTTGTGTTGCAGTGGGCCGTTGGCCTGATTTTCTGTGAAGCCATTACAAGGTCAATGCTCGACATCAGCTTTGCTGCAGCGGAGATCATTTCGCTTGTCAGACCCCTGCTTATTCTGAACAAATCCGAGGTACTGGTACCGTGGGACAAAATATAATTCCTTAATTCTCCAACAGACCAGTTTGCGATATCTTTATAAATAAAAAGATTAAGATCATCATATATGATGCGGGTTACTTCATCCGTTTCATATGCAATAACCGGATTTTCATATATTTCCTTTAGTGTTATTTCACTTAACACCACTTTGGCTGCCATTCGTTCAAGAGAAGATCTGGCAGCAATGCCTGCCATTTTATCCCCTGATTTTTCCTCACTGGCTTTTGCCAAAACATCTGCAATTGAATGGAATTGATAGGTTTCATTCTTTAATGTACATGTAAACATAAATTGCCTCCCTTCGAGTATAGGGCGCGGTCTGCACCAAATCTAATTATTACAGTAAGCGGTTACAATCTGCTCCATACAAAAAGGCGCCTTAACAGAATAAGCCATAAAACAGCTTACCTATTAAGGCGCCCTCACCTGGTATTTTCACTTGTACATTATTATATCAAGTAATTAACTGAAAAGATAGACTTTTTAAGATGTAGATAAGTGTCTTATGAAAACATCCCCTCCACCACTCTTCCCTGCCGCCCTTGTGTCGTTTCTGCCTGGGACAAGGAATTGAGAATTGCTTCCTCCACGGCTTCGGCAGCACCCTGGAAAAGCTTGTTCATAAGCGGATGGTCGTCTCTGATCAAATGGGCAACTTCAACGTGTCCAGTGCTCTGGTGAGAAATGGTTCTGGCAGTTGAAAAAGCAATGACTATATCCCCGCTGCCGTTGCTGTAATGACTGCCTGTCCGGCCGAGGCCAATGCCGCATCTCTTGGCAAGCCTTTTCAGCTGCCTTTCACTGAAGGGTGCGTCCGTGGCCAGGATGATCATAATCGACCCATCTGGCGTTTCCTTGGTTTCCAGCGGAATTTCTGACAGGCCATATTTGCTGAATGGAAATTCATCTTTATTGCCAAAATTGGTGACCACCAGGCACCCGATTATGTAGTCCTTTGAGCTTTGTTCTTCACCGATGAGTCTCGATGACGCTCCTACTCCGCCCTTATACCCGAAACACACCATGCCTTTTCCTGCTCCGACCGCACCTTCCTCCACTATTTCCGAATTGGCATTTTCAATGGCTGTTAATGCATGTTCCGGCTTCACAGGAAGTGTCCGAATGGAATTTAGATACCCATCATTGCATTCTCCCACGACGATATTGACCGTTCCAGTTGTGTCTCCAATTTCAGGAGTGGTTCGTAACAAGTATTCCAGAGTTCCCTGTGCAACCGCTGGAACTCCAAATGTGTTTGTCAGCATAATGGGAGATTCAATCAGTCCTAATTCTTCAACCTGTACCAGACCCGTCGTTTTTCCAAAGCCATTGATGACATAGCTTGCTGCCGGGACCTTTTCACGGAATAAATTTCCGCCATGAGGCAAAACTGCGGTTACACCAGTACAGACATATTGGTCATTATCATTGAGAGGATAGTCCAGAGTGACTTGGCCTACCATGACCCCTTCTACATCTGTAATGCAGTTCTTTTTTCCAGGCTCAACTTTTCCAATCGCTACTCCTCTTTCTCTAATCTTCATTTGACTCCTCCTTAAAGTGGCATTCATTAGAATTTCCATTTGTTTTCATTTATAATAGAAAAATATTTAGATTACCTAATCATTTTACATCGTTTTTGGGAGGATTTATATGGCTCATACTATAGCAAAAAAACAGAACGCAGGCTCTGAGAAGATTTGGTCCAGAGATTTTGTGCTCATATTGATGTCCAACTTTTTTATTTTTCTCGGATTTCAAATGACATTGCCCACGATCCCTCTTTTTGTAGAAAAGTTGGGTGGGAATGACCAGCTGATCGGTATTGTAGTCGGCATCTTTACATTCTCTGCTCTGCTATTGCGTCCTTATGCAGGACATACGCTGGAGACAAAGGGAAGGCGGTTTGTCTATTTAACGGGCCTTGCGATTTTCGTTCTTTCGGTTGGTTCATTTGGATTTGTTAATAGTTTAATCTTCTTATTTGTCCTACGGATTGTCCAAGGATTTGGCTGGGGTTTTTCAACTACAGCCTCCGGAACTATTGCTACCGATTTGATACCTGCTAATCGGCGCGGGGAAGGGATGGGCTACTTCGGTCTTTCCGGGAACATAGCCCTGGCTTTCGGCCCCACCCTTGGACTGGCGCTTGCCGGAGTTATATCTTTCAAGCTCTTATTTTTAATTTGTGCCCTGCTGGGATTAGCCGCGCTGGTATTATCTTCGAGAATCAGATACAAGCAGGCTGAAAGACAAAGTGTTCCCTTGAAGCGGTGGGATATCTATGAAAAAAGTGCCTTAAGGCCTTCATTTCTTTTATTTTTCATTACCGTTACCTTCGGCGGCATCGCTTCGTTTCTTCCAATATACACTGCTCAAAAAGGCATAGGCGGAATACACTGGTATTTCCTGCTGTTCGCGATCGCCTTAATGATTTCCCGGACTTTTGCCGGCAGATTATATGATCAACGGGGACATAAGGCGGTGTTTTTACCTGGTGCGGTGCTGATTTTAGCAGCCATGTTCCTGCTGGCATGGCTGCCTAACAGCATGATTATGTATATAGCGGCCATTCTTTATGGTCTGGGATTCGGATCAGTCCAGCCTGCCCTTCAGGCCTGGTCTGTAAAAGAAGCGCCTGCCAATCGGCGCGGGATGGCTAACGCAACGTTCTTCTCCTTCTTTGATCTCGGAGTTGGGATAGGTGCAATGGTCTTTGGCCAAATCGCCCATTTGTTCGGCTACAGCAGCATTTATATGGCATCAGCCGGTTCGGTAGTGATCTCCATACTATTATATATTTGGATCCTGATTACAAAACGAGGTTAACGAGAAAGACGATTTTCCTAGGAAATGCGGAAAATCGTCTTTTTTTATGCTGAGTTTTCCAGTAGGTGCGCGGGGTTCGGACTCTCACACCGGGGTTTTGACTTTTCTGTTCGAAGTTGATCTGGGTTCGGACTCTCACACCGGGGTTTTCGTCTTCTCTGTCCGATGTTGCACTGGGTTTGGACTCTAATACCGGGGGTTTTGACTTTTCTGTCCGAAGTTAGTCCAGGTTCGGACTCTCACCGGGGGTTTCGACTTTTCTGTCCGAAGTTAGCCCAGGTTCGGACTCTCACCGGAGTTTTTGACTTTTCTGTCCGAAGTTAGCCCAGGTTCGGGCTCGCACCGGAGTTTTCGACTTTTCTGTCCGAAGTTGGCCCGGGTTCGGACTCGCACACTAGCTGTCCAAACAAATATAGCCTCCTATAATGCTTTCACCATCCCGCCATCGACCAAAATGGAGCTTCCTGTCACATAGCTGCTTGCGTCGGAAGCCAGGAAAGTGACAACGTTAGCGAATTCTTCCGGGGTTCCATATCTGCGCAGCGGGATATTGCTTTTGGCTCTTTCAGCAACTTCTTCTTTGGAGATGTTTTGCCGGTCCGCGTTATGCTGATCCAGATAATCAACCCTATCCGTCGAAATCCTTCCCGGAGCTACTGTATTGATTAAGATATTATAAGCTGCCAATTCCTCTGAGAGTGTTTTGGTCATTCCGACAATGCCCAAACGGAATGTATTGGATAGCAGAAGGCCTGGTATCGGCTGCTTAATGCTTGAAGAGGCAATATTAATGATCCTTCCTCCATTTTTCTTTAATTCGGGAAGTGCGTCTCGGATCAGCCTTACATGGCTTAATAGATTTAATTGAAACGCTTTTTCCCAATCTTCATCTGTTAGGGATTCAAACGTTCCCCCGGGAGGTCCTCCGGCATTATTGATCAAGATATCGATTCCGCCAAGTATTTCAGCTGTATATTTGACTAACTGTTTAATATCTTCCGGATTGGTCACATCTGCACGGTGATATTCAACTTCAACATTATAGTGGTCACGGAATTCCTTTTGAACAGCTTGCAGTTTTGCTTCATCCCTGCTTGTGATCATCACTTTCGCGCCTTCCTGTGCAAGCTGTGCTGCAATTGCTTTACCCAGTCCCTGGCTTGAAGCCACCACTAGCGCTTTTTTATTTTTCAGGTTTAAGTCCATCACAATTTCCTCCTAATGTTTCACGCAAAGTGCCATCCATTCATCCACTTTAAAGGATTGCACCCTGCCGTCATGAAATTCGATTTGAAAGTAATCCGCCGCTGCTTGATCAGCCTGCAAAATATAATCTTCGACTGCCCTAATCTGTTCGTCACTTTCAGCTGTCCGCCTTACCCAGGACGGGAATTCAAATGTTTTCTTCCTGCTCTTCGTGTTGGTTTCATGCAGCCCGGAAGCAGCAAATAACTTTCTCCACTCTCCTGTCGACAAACACCGGCAATGACTGTCATCCCGCAATTTCTCAACAGTGTTCATAAAACCAGCCAGCTCTTTTTCTTCAGGTGATATGTTATCGATCATCAGGAAATGGCCGCCTGGTTTTAAAACCCTTCCAGCTTCAGTAATGAACCTTTCGGGATTGGGAAAATGATGGGGGGCTATCCGGCAGGTTACCGCATCAAAGTACTTATCCAGAAATGGCAAAGCTTCAGCATCCGCGAGGACATACCAGATATTTTTATAGCTTTCCAGATGGCGTGCGGTATTGGCCAGCATTTCTTTTGTCAAATCAGCAGCAAAGACCTGGGAAACAAAAGGTGCCAGACTTTTGGCCACATGCCCGCCTCCTGTGGCGATATCCAACACAACCCAATCTTTATGCGGATTCAGAGTTTGAACGAGCTGGTTAAGCTCAGCCGCATCTCCATGAATTTTGCTTGTCACATATTTTTCTGCATTTTTACCGAATGTGTTTTGTACCTTTTTCTTTACCTCTTCCTTTTCCATATAAATCACCCTCAACAAAAATGGATCAGCACTACTATTTATGTTCTATACAAATCCTTATATTCCTGTCAGTTTAATAGAAAAAGAGCCTGCCACTGGTTAAATGGCAGGCTTCCAATTATCTTGCAGGTTCAAGAATAAGCTTTCCTTTTGTTTGTCTCGACTGCATTCGCTGATGCACCTTGGCAGCATCCTCAAGAGGATGGATTTCGCCAATTGTCAGCTTCAGCTTTCCTTCAGCTGCATATGTCAATAATTCCTTCATGCTCGGCTGCAGAAGTTCAGGCTTTCTCATAATCTGCGGCAGGAAAAACCCGATGACTGATTGGTTCCGTCCCATTAAAGAAGAAGGATAAAACCGGCTTTGCTCCCCGCTTGCCACACCATAAATGACAAGGCGGCCAAAGGCTGCAAGGCATTTCAGGGTTTTATTAAAAATTTCCCCGCCAGCCATTTCGAGTGCAATATCCACACCTTTTCCGCCAGTTGCTTCGAGTACATCATTCTCCCAGCCTTCTTTTGTATAGTTTACGAGAACATCTGCACCCATTTCTTTCGCAAGCTGAAGTTTTTCCTCTGTACTGGCTGTGGCGATGACGGTTCCTGCACCGAATAATTTTGCGAGCTGAACAGCAAGTGTGCCTACTCCCCCTGCTGCTGCATGGACAAGGACGCTTTCACCCGCTTCAAGCTTGCCCATCGTTTTTAGAATATGATAGGCACTCAATCCCTGCAGGGGCAGAGCCGCAGCCAGTTTAAAATCCAATCCTTCCGGCAGGGGAATCAGCCCTCTTTCATCTGCTGTTACATACTCCGAGTATCCGCCTGATTCAATTAACGTAACCACTCTTGTACCAAGAGGAATTTTCGCATCTTCACCTGCTGCAGCGACAACACCTGCTACTTCCGCACCAGGAATGAATGGGAGAGGAGTCGGCACAACGTATTGCCCTTCTCTTCTTGCCGTATCTGCATAGTTCACTCCAATGGCATGCACCTCGATTAATACTTCACGCCCTGTCGGCTGAGGCCGGTCAAGGTTGATTAAGGTAAGGACTTCAGGTCCTCCATACTCTTTGAATTGGATGGCTTTCATTTTAAAACACTCCTTCTCTATATATCTAGCAGCAATAATCGCCTTTATCATATACAAGCTCAGCAATCCTTCTGTTTCTCGCACTTTCCTTCCCAAAGGAACTGAACCTGCCGCATTCACGAATAACTAATCCGATCAATTGACCTCTTTTCCCTTCAGAAGCCAATTCTGATACAAGCTGACGGGATAGCCTTTCTGCATCCCATATCGCACCTTCGATAAACGTCCTTGTCAGAAGAATCTTCAATTCTTCTTTTTCTTCACCCCTTTCTTGAATAGCTTTATAAGTACGATAGACAGCCGATTCTGAAGCATACAGGGCAATGGCCAGATCGGCGAGCTTCATAAGTGCTTCCTGTTCATGAACAAGTGAGCTGCCAAATGCTTCGTAAGCGAGTCCGGCGTTTAACAGGAATAAGTTTCTCACCGTATCAACTGCTGCTCTTTCTTTTTCAAAAATGGCCTGGCCGATTGGTTCAGGTTTGCTCAACTGAAAAACAGCCTCCTCCACTCTTGCGGCTAAATCGATATCACCCTTCAATGCTTTACGGAAAAGGTGTGTAGGAATCAGCAATCTATTAATCTCATTTGTTCCCTCAAAAATACGGTTAATGCGGGAATCACGATACATTTGTTCCACTCCGTATTCCTTGATAAATCCTGCTCCGCCATGAAGCTGCAGTGCTTCATCTGCCGCATAGTCGAGTGTTTCCGAGCCAAACACTTTGCAGATCGCACATTCTGTGGCATATTCGCTCATTCTTTTTCCAATAAGCTTTAAATTAGATGAATCATATAAATCTCCTAACGATTCTTCCAGCAGGTTTGCTGTACGATACTGCAGCGATTCTGCTGCGTAAATTCTCCCTGCCATCTTTGCGACTTTTTCCTTGGTAGCCGGAAAATCAAAGATGGATTTTCCAAATTGCTTTCTTTCCACTGTGAATTGTAGAGCTTTCTTCAATCCGGTTTTAGATGCCCCCATGCAGGCAGAACCCAAATTGAATCGGCCAAGATTTAGGACGTTCAGAGCAATAATATGGCCTTTGCCCACTTCGCCCAGCAAATGATCAGCTGGCACTGGACAATCTTCAAAAATGACCGATCTAGTTGAAGATCCTTTGATGCCCATCTTATTTTCCTCCGGTCCAAGAGAAAGCCCAGGTGTATCCCGCTCAACGATAAACGCGGTAAAATGCTGGCCATCCACCTTAGCGTAAACAATAAACGTATCTGAAAATACAGCGTTAGTAATATAAATTTTGGTGCCATTCAAGATATAATGTGTTCCTTCTTGATTCAGAACAGCCGTTGTCTGGGAAGATAGGGCATCTGAACCTGCGTTCGGTTCTGTCAGGCAGTAAGCCCCGATGTACTCCCCTGAGGCAAGCTTCGGCAAATATTTTTCTTTTTGCGCTGGTGTTCCAAAGTAAGTAATAGGGAGGGTCGCAATGCAAGTATGATTGGAGTGGGCTACCCCATATCCTCCTGATGAGGCAATGTTTTCACCGACTATTCCCTTGCTGATTTTATCCAAACCAAGACCGCCGTATTTTTCGGGGATGCTGTGTGCCAGGAGGCCAAGTCCGCCCGCCTTCTTCAGCAAATCCGTTACCACCTCAAATTCCTGGTTTTCAATCCGTTCCTTTTCAGGGTGAACCATTTTTTCAGCAAATTGTTTAGCCGTTCTTCCGATTAAGATATGCTCTTCCGTAAAATCCTCCGGTGTGAAAAGTGTTTCAGGATTAAGCTTTGTGAACAAAAAACTCGCTCCGGGATTAGCAGTTTTTACTTCTTCCATTTATGGATTCACTCTCCTTTTATAGCGGTCTGAAGGATGGCCGCTCTGCCATTTTTCAGAATGGGTACAATTACTGCCATATCAGTCTGTGAAGCGAATTCTAATTCTTCTGCCATCCCGTGACGGGCAAAAAGCATGCCTACCCTGGATGATGAGAGGATATCAAAAGCGCTCCCTGATGCACCCCGGTAAAAATCCAATGCAGCTTTTGCAGAATCGGTCATTTCCCATTGTTCATAATCGGTTAAGCAATCGATAAAGTGCCCTGCACCGTAAAAGTCCTCCAAACTGAGTTCTCCCGAATTTCCTGAGCATACAACGATGACTGTCTCAGCTTCTCCCTTTATGGACTCAGCAACAGCCCGATTATTTAATAGTGAACTGATATAGACTTTTGAGGCACAGGCTGATTTTCTTAAAGCTACCGTTCCATTTGTTGTTGACAGGATCAGTTTCTTGCCGTTTACCATTTCACGGAGGCGGCTTGGAATGGGATACACAAATCCATCAATCGGTTTCCCGTGAGTCTCGCCGGCAAGAACAAAAGTCTCCGGCTCCATGCCTGCAGCAGCATTCATCCCTTCCGCAACATCCAATACAGGGATGACTTCCGCAGCTCCTTCTGAAAGAGCTGAAGTAATCGTCGTGGTCGCGAGAAGAATATCCAAAACGACGGCCACTTTACTGCCTTCTCTTAATTTCTCTTCTGAAATATCCTCTTTCCTGACAATCACATGTACTTTCTTCATTTCAGTTTTTCTCGTTTGCAGCCTGTACAGCATGTCTCAGGAGCACTTTAACGAATGTATGGAATTGTGAAAAACGAGCATCGCCTGTTTGGCCTTTCTTATAGCGGTAATAGATTTGCTGGCAAATAACGGCGAGCTTGAAGTAGGCAAATGTTAAATAAAAATTCATGCTGCTGAGATCCCGGCCAGTCTTTTTAGCATATGCCTCCATAAATTCCCAGCGGGTGTAAAAGCCGTTTAGAACAGTTACTGGCGGTTTACCTAAGCCAAACTTGAGCAAATCGGGATCATCGCTCTGAATCCAATAGCTCATCGCTGCACCAAGGTCTGCCAGCGGATCACCTACCGTGGACATTTCCCAGTCAAAAAGACCGGCCATTTCTGTCAAATCCTTATTGAACATAGCATTGTTCAGTTTGTAATCATAATGGATGATGGAAGGTTCTGGACTAACTGGAATATGATTAATCAGCCACTTTTTCAGTGTATCCGCTTCAGAAACTTCATCTGTCTTGGCTCGCTCGTACCGGCCAATCCAGCCATGCACCTGCCTTTCCATAAATCCATCAGGATTGCTGATTTCAGCTAAACCTGTCCTTTTATAGTTAATGGAATGGAGTTCGGCAAGTTTATCAACCATAATTTGAGACAATCCTCTGCAAACTCCCTCGTCTTGTGCAACTCCTTCAGGAAAAGAGGTATCTAAAACAATTCCATGCCTTCTTTCCATAATGAAAAATGCTGCTCCGGCAATTTCTTTATTATCTGTGAAAAGGAGCGGCTTCGGAGCTGCCTTGAAAAAGGGATGGATCTGAGAAATCACTCTGAATTCCCTCTCCATGTCGTGAGCTTTCAGTGCAACAGGTCCAAGCGGTGGTCTGCGGAGCACAGCTTCCCATTCTCCCATTTTGAGCTGATATGTCAGGTTGGAGTGCCCTGCGGAAAACTGCAGAATCTCTAGTGGCTCATTTGGAAGGTTCCCAATCTCGCTCCGCAGGAATTTTTCCAGTGCAGCTGTATTCAATTGCTCCCCCTTTCTCATAGGAATGGTATCCTGGCTCATTTGCTGAGGCATGTGACTCCTCCCTTTTGAATGAAAATTCAGATTTTTTGATTTATGTTTCCCTTATACTTTGGTTAAGGCCTTCGCGAAGCAGATCAGGTATAACTGCACTCTCCTGTTTGCCGAAATCAAAATATACGATGATGGCGCTCCCTTTGGCAATGAGATCGCCTGTGTGGGTACAGACAATTTCATGGTTCAGCTTAAAGCTTTTCCTGCCGATTCTTGAAACCCACGTTTTTACCGTAAGGGCCTGGTTAAAATACCCCTGGCTTAAAAAATCGCATGCAGCGGATGCCAGGATAAAGCTCCATTTTTTCACATCCATGCTGTAGCCAAGCGTCTCGAAATACTTTACACGCGCTTCTTCAAGATATATAAAATAACTGGTATTATTGACATGGCCAAGTGCATCAGTCTCGCAAAATCTCACTGTTACCTGCATTTCATGCATGGCGCCACCCCTTAACTTTTAATCTTATTTGAATGATACTCGTACCACCCCTTGCCTGTCTTTCTGCCCAATTCGCCCTTTTCCACTTTTTCAGCAACACAGGCAAACGGTTTATCGGCTGGATCTCCCGTCTCACGATACCGCTGCTCCATTACATAATAGGCCACATCGAGTCCGGATAAATCCATAAGCTCGAAAGGGCCAATTGGGTGATTCAATGCTTTCCGGCAGATGATAT
Organism: Cytobacillus sp. BC1816; assembly: GCF_051353635.1. Taxonomy (NCBI): domain Bacteria; kingdom Bacillati; phylum Bacillota; class Bacilli; order Caryophanales; family Bacillaceae; genus Cytobacillus; species Cytobacillus sp. BC1816. The sequence continues at coordinate 2,653,772 of NZ_CP195611.1, forward strand.
CGATGTCTTTATAGTCTGCAATTCCCTGTTCATACAAAGCCACTGCCTCTTTTTGGAGCGAACCGAGAATGCGGTTTGCTACGAACCCGGAAATTTCCTTTTTCAAAAGGACGGCTGTCCTGTTGATTTTTTTACAGACTTCCATAGCTATTTGTGCGGTTTCTTCCGATGTCTGTTCACTCATTACTACTTCCACACAATCCATAACGAGAGGCGGGAAGAAGAAATGCATATTGACGACTTTTTCTGACCGCTCCGTTTCACCAGCTATTAAACTATTAACGATTGTTGAACTATTTGTCGCAAAAATGGCATTGGGAGGGGCATACTGCTCCAGCTTGCTGAAAACCTCTTTCTTTACATCAAGCTTTTCGGTTACTGCTTCAATAATCAAGTCGGCGTTCCTTACACTTTCTTCAAGGCTTGCAGAAAAGCGCAGCCTATTAAATGCAGAGGCTTTTGCATCTTCGGCAAGTTTCCCCCTTGAGACCCATTTAGACATAATCGTTTGAAGCTTTGCCTCAGCATCCTGCAATGCGTTTCCGTTCAAATCCTGAATAATCGTTTCAAACCCTCCCAGCGCACAAAGCATTCCGATCTGGTGGCCCATCTGCCCTGCACCGATAACGGTAATTTGCTTAACATCATTTGCATTCATCTTTTCTCCTCCTTTATACTGACCAGTTGGTATGTCAGGAGTAAGAGAGGCTGTAAGACTACCTCTCTTACTGTCTATCGCTGATAAAATCAAAATTTCGCGGATAGCTAAATCTCGATCCCTTTTAAAATCATTTCCGTAAATATCTCGGCCACTTCCTGATCAGATATTGACCCATCAGGATTGAACCACTGATAGCTCCAGTTGGTGACACCTAGGATGCCAAAGGCAATAATCGGGGAGTTGAGATTCGTACGGAACTCTCCGTTCTGTTTGCCATCTTCTATTAATTTTTCGATATTCAGCCTGAACTCATCTCTTTTCGGAATGATTTCCGATAAGCTTTCGTCACTGAGGTTACGCATTTCCCTAAAAAAGACTTTGGCGCTTGCTCCCTGTGTTTTTATATTCCTGAGCAGCATTTGAACAATCGCAAAGAGTTTGTCTTTGCAGGATTTGGAAGCATCCGCGAGGATTTCGTGCTGATTGGCCAGCATGTCATCAATGTAGCGAAGATGGATATCCATCAAAAGTTCTTCTTTGCTGGAAAAATAGTAATAGAATGTCCCTTTCGTTACACCAATGCTATCGACAATATCCTGAATCGATGTCTCGCTGAAGCCTTTCTGATCAAATAGCCGGATGCTCTTTTCAGTAATTTTTTCTTTCAATGTTAGTCCCCGCTTCTGTTAGAAAATATCGACAGAATTATAACATAAAATCAGTGGCTCCGGACCTCATCCCGTAAAGCCCGGCGAAGGATTTTTCCGACATTTGTCTTTGGAAGCTCATGGCGGAATTCTACTGCAGACGGGATTTTATAGGCAGCCAGGTTCTGCTTGCAGTATGAAATGATATCTTCTTCGGCCATCGTTTTGCCAGCTTTCAGCACGATGAAAGCTTTTACTGTTTCACCCCGGTATGCATCCGGGACACCAATGACTACGGCCTCCTGAACTGCAGGATGTTCATAGAGCACCTCCTCGATATCGCGAGGATAAATATTATATCCACTTGCAATAATCAGGTCTTTCTTACGATCGACAATATAAAGGAAGCCGTCATCATCCAATCTTGCAATATCACCTGTGTAGAGCCATCCATCCCGTAATGTGACGGCCGTCTCATCAGGCATATTCCAATATCCTTTCATGATCTGCGGGCCCTTGATGATGACCTCACCGAGTTCTCCATTGGGAACTTCTTCTGTTCCTGTGGCCAAATCGACTACTTTATAATCAGTTGAAGGAAAACCGATTCCGACACTTCCTGGCTTCCGTTCTGAAAAAGGCGGGTTGCAGTGGGTTACTGGAGAAGCTTCGGATAAGCCATAGCCTTCGAGTATTTTTGCTCCTGTTTTTCTTTCAAAATCGCGGAGCAGTTCGACAGGCATTGGCGCGCTTCCGCTATTGCAGGTTTCAATGCTGTCAATGCCATATTCCTCTGCACGAGGATGATTGGTGATTGCCACATACATGGTTGGAACACCCGGAAATACAGATGGCTGCTCATTTTTAATCGTATTAATCACTTCCTCCAATTCAAAGCGAGGCAGCAAAATAGATTCATTGGCAGTATAAATGGCAAAGTTCATACAGGCAGTCATTCCAAAAACATGGAAAAGCGGAATGACGGTTAAGAATTTTTCCCCGCCTATTTTCGTCCTTTCTTTAAAAAATTCATATGACTGAACGACATTGGCGAGTACATTGTAATGTGTCAGCATCGCTCCTTTGGATCGTCCGGTTGTACCGCCCGTATATTGAAGGACGGCTATATCATGTTCAGGCTCAATGTTTACCGGGTTGAATTGCCCTTTTCCTTCATGTAAAAAACCTTCAAACGTTTTATCAGGAGAAAAATCTGCTTCTGATTGCTGGAGGCTGACAACAATTACATTTCTTAATTTCGTTTTGCTCTGTACCCCCTTTACGCGTGGATATAAAGCATCAAAAACGACAAGGGTTTCAGCACCGGAATCATTCATGATATACTCAATCTCGCGCTCAACGAGCATCGGGTTTACTTGAGTAACGATCGCGCCTGCTGCAAGTGTGCCATAATACGCAATCACATATTGCGGGCAATTGGGAAGCATGATGGCAACACGACTGCCTTTTTGAACCCCATTTTTCTGCAGTGATGCAGCAAATCCATAGACGGCTTTTTGAAGTTCCGCATAAATCATTTTTCGGCCATAAAAAGATAAAGCTGTATTCTGCGGATACATCGCTGTAACTTCCTGCAGCATCTCAGGCATTGACTTGCTCGGAATGGTTACATCGGCTGCAATTGATTCAGGATAGCGGGCATGCCAGGTTTTCCTCTCGCTCATACTAAATTCCTCCTAAATTTGCGGTATTTACATTGCATGTGTTCCGCCATCAACGATTAATACGTCCCCTGTTACATAATTTGAAGCATGGGAAGCCAGGAACAAAGCGGCCCCTTTCAGATCGTCTTCAGATCCTAAGCGTCTGAGAGGCGTCGCCTCCAGAATTGGATTTTTCCCCTGCTCAATAATCGCAGCTGACATTTTAGTAGGAAAAAACCCTGGCGCAATCGCATTCACATTGATGCCATGCCTGCCCCATTTTACAGCCAGATCCTTTGTCATTGTAATAACAGCGCCTTTGCTTGTGTTATAGCCGATCGTATCCATCACCCTGGGATCAGTGCCGCCAAGGCCGGCAACAGAGGCAATGTTAATGATTTTTCCGGACTTTTGCTCAATCATGATCTTACCTGCAGCCTGGCTCATTAAAAACGTCCCTGTCACATTCACATTGATAACTTTATGCCAGGCTTCAAGCGGCATTTCTTCGGCAGGTGCTCCCCAGGTGGCACCGCTGTTATTGACAAGAATATCAATGCTTCCAAATTCCTTAACCGTTTCTTCGACCACTTTATGGACGTCCTCGGGTTTACTTATGTCACAGGATAGAGCTAAAGTTTTCACTCCAAGAATCGCGAGGCGATCAGCTGTTTCCTGACATGCCTCCACCTTTCTTGAACAAAGAACGATATTCGCCCCTGCCTCGGCAAAGCCTTCCGCAATCTGGGCACCAAGCCCTCGCCCTCCTCCAGTAATCAGTGCCGTTTTCCCGGTTAGGTCAAATAAATCCATCACGTTCATATGGCTCCCTGCTTTCTCCTAATGGTATTTTTTCAACTCAAGCTTAGCAATCTGTGCCCGATGGACCTCATCTGGCCCGTCTGCCAGTCTCAGTGTTCTGGCATTTGCCCACAAGGCCGCAAGCGGAACATCCTCAGAGACTCCTGCAGCGCCAAAAGCCTGAATCGCACGGTCAATTACCTTAAGAGCCATGGATGGGGCCACAACTTTGATCATAGCAATCTCCGTTTTCGCCGCTTTATTCCCGGCTGTATCCATCATATGGGCCGCTTTAAGTGTTAATAGTCTTGCCTGTTCAATTTCAATTCGGGAATCCGCAATCCATTCCTGGATGACTCCCTGATTAGAGAGCGGTTTTCCAAACGCGATGCGATTTTGTACACGCTTACATAATTCTTCAAGAGCACGCTCTGCTGCCCCTATTAGCCTCATGCAATGATGGATGCGTCCTGGACCAAGCCTTCCCTGTGCAATGGCAAACCCCTTCCCTTCACCCCAAATCATATTTTCAGCGGGAACTCTGACATTTTCGTATGTAATTTCAGCATGACCATGGGGAGCATGATCATAGCCAAACACCGGAAGCATCCTCTCTATTTTTACTCCTGGCGTATCCAAAGGAACAAGAATCATAGATTGCTGTTCATAACGGCTGGCTGCTGGATCGGTTTTACCCATGACGATCGCTATTCTGCATCTCGGATCTCCCGCACCTGAGGACCACCACTTCCGTCCATTAATGACAAACTCCGTACCTTGCCTTTCAATCCGGGCTTCAATATTTGCAGCATCAGAAGAGGCAACATCCGGCTCTGTCATTGAAAAACAAGATCGTATTTCCCCTTCTAATAGAGGCTGCAGCCAATCACTCTTTTGCTGATCGGTGCCATATCTTGCGAGCACTTCCATGTTGCCGGTATCAGGTGCATTGCAATTGAAAATCTCCGGTGCAATCATCGATCGTCCCATAATTTCGCAAAGTGGAGCATATTCCACGTTCGTGAGTCCTGCGCCATAGTCGCTTTCCGGTAAAAATAAGTTCCATAACCCAGCGTCTTTCGCCTTGAGTTTCAGCTCTTCCATAATAGGCGGAATAGCACTCCAGCGGCTGTCCTGTTCATTCAATTGCTGTTCATACAATGTTTCGTTCAGATAAACGTTTTCTTCCATAAACACATTCAATTTCCTAATGAGATCCTGTACTTTTGATGAGTAGGAAAAATCCAAATTCCATCCCTCCTTTACTAACTGACCGGTCGGTATGTTACAAGTTTAGTATAAACAATATCAGAAAAAATTCAACTTATTTTCAGAAAATTTATAAATTTTAAGTTTTTCACTCCTGTTTTTCTTAGGAAAGAAAGCCAAATTTTTTCTAGTTACAAACAATTCTACTTTAGTTCCTCGAATTATATTAGAACTAAAACCCTACGTTTACTTCTTTTTAAGTAATTCAACCACTAACCACCTCAATCTATACTATTCAAAATTAAGACTTAAAACATTTTTCATCTATTATTGATTTGAAATAAATAGAGTAGGAACTTAGCCGATGCAAAAACTAGTAAAAAACGCTGTACTCCTGTCTGCTGCTTTATTGGCTGTTCCCCCCGTTCAGGGAGAAACTCCCTATTACGGGAAATCCTACACCCAGCCTGAACAAGTAAGACACCTATTTCCTGAAATCGAAGTGAAAGACAAGACTCCTGCCTTGTTAAGGGACGGTGATGGATTTAATTCTCAAGAAGAAATGATGTCTTACATACAACACTCGAAGCTAAAAGTGCTTACCTGTCTGTTAAAACAATCGGAACATATAAGAAGGCAGTGAAATACCGGCATTATTTTTCACAAAGAATAAGCAAATAAGATCGTGCTATTTATCAAAAGCCTTTGTTAAAGAATAATGTTGTTATTTGTTTTTATCGAACGTTTATTCTATAATGAGTGGGCAAAAATTACCGAGAGCGAGTGAGTTTTGATGATGTAGCGACTAAATATCTAGACCATTATTTGAGCTGTTTCCAATTCTTATACGCCATCAAACATATAAAAGATAACTTTACGATAACCAAAATAGTTTTAGACAGTTGTTCTTTCTCAGTTAACATTACTTATGATAAACTAGGTTATCGGAATTTTCCGAATAATAGGAGGTTTATTGTTCCGCTAAAGGGCAGGTTAATTCAATAATCGGAAGAAAAAGGTATATAGAAAGGGAACTATTTGATATACCTGATTAAATAAAGGAGTGAAGGCTATGAGTAAATCATTTATTGAACAAGTACATTATATTAGAATTCCTGTAAAAGATTTAGAAATGTCTGCACAATGGTATAGAGATGTATTAGGGCTCCAGTTACTAAACAATACTGAGGAACTAGCAATTTTAAAAGTAAATGAAGGACCTTTCTTACTAATCTTAGTTCCTACAGAAGATGAAACGTTTGCACATTTTACAATTGATAATGAACAAGAATTTAGCATTGGCTTTACAAGTCCAGAATTATCTAAATTTCATCAACACTTAATTGATAATCAAGTTAAGGTCGAGGATATAAAAGAAGATAATGGTCATGCCTTTTTCCACTTTTATGACCCAAATGGCAATAAACTTCAAGTACACTGGTAAGATTATAATAAATAAATTACCTTATTTCATTAACGGGTGCTTTAAAGGAATAAGAACGGGAACGTACCAATCAGTCGTTCCCATTTTTTTTGCCTGAAAAACAACAATACTATTTAACAAAGCCTATTAAAAAAGGCTTAATGCCAAATGACAATGACTATAATTAATTGAAATGCGTTCCGATAAATTCCGTATATAAAATATCGAGTGAATTATGATTTTTATCGTTATTATGTATTTGTGAAGGGGGGAAATGAATGTTACAGGAATTCAATCATTTAATGGATTATATTGAAACACATTTGACGGAAGAAATCTCTGGAAAGGAGATATCAAAAATTGTAGGATTATCTGATTATCATTTCAAAAGAATGTTTTCGTATATGGCTGGAATGTCATTAAATGAGTACATCAAAAATAGGAGATTATCAGTTGCAAATGTTGAACTGATTAACGGTGCAAAAGTGACCGATATTGCCTACAAATATGGTTATCAATCCATCGAAGGATTTTCAAGAGCCTTTCGTGAATGGAGTGGATTTTTGCCTTCAGAAGTGATTAAAAACAAAATTCAAAAATCATTTCCCAAATATTCATTCTTTATTGATATAAGAGGAGGAATTTCAATGGAATTTAAGATTGAAAAGAAAGAGATGTTTAATATAGTTGGTGTATCGAAAAGGGTGCCAATTCAATTTGAAGGTGAAAATAATGCCATCATAGAACTGGCCAAGACAATTACAGAACAGCAAAGAAATCAAATGCATCAATTAGCGGATTTATATCCTCATCAAGTGTTAAATGTATCGTATGATTTTGATGAAAGTTTCTTAGAAGAAAAAGGGTATTTAACACACATGATAGGTTTTGCAACTACAAAAGAAAATCCATTCGATAATTTAGAGCAAATTACTATTGAAGAAAGTTTATGGGCCATTTTCCCTAACCAAGGACCATTTCCTTCTACACTTCAAGAAACTACCGCAAAAATTTATTCTGAATGGCTGCCTTCATCAGATTATGAACTGGTAGAACTACCTGGTATTTCTTTTACAAAGTACAACGGTACACCGGAAAATGTGTATAGTGAGATTTGGATGGCAGTAAAGAAAAAAGTTAACGATTAAAATGGATGATTATTTTATTTAATGAAGTGTTTTTTCGAATATTACACATTAAAATTAAAAAAAGGATGGGGTTTCCTTTAATTTTGACCCCACCTTTTTTTATACAAATGTTAATTACCCTGTGTTTTCGGATTTTCTCCACATTATCTGAACTACTAAGTACAATTTGTCAGCCTTTTTCTATATTATTGCTTTAGGGTCTCAGTTGCTGCTTTATATTCTTCATACCAATTTTCCCATTCTTCTTTCCGGCTGCCTCCTTTTACTCCATCAAGCAGACGTCCAATTACATTAAGACATACATGCCAGCCTGCAAGATCCCGTGGTGTATGATCTGTTATTTCACTGATTTTTTCAATCAAAATCAACTCTGTCCCGCCCTTTAATTCATTCAGTTCAAAGCGGACAATATCATCGCCCCATGTGTATTCAAGGATCGCTGGCTTTTCAAACCCGAGGATTTCCATTTCCTCAAAGCTGCCATCACCCATATCAAATTTGAATTTTCCACCATTCTTTAAATCCTCAGCCTGCAGCTCAGGAAACCATTTTTTCAGCTGATTATTGTCAGTAAGCATCGCCCAGATATCTTCCCTGGGATGTTTCAGCTTTCTTTCAAAGACAGCAGTATAGCCATTTGGTTCTTTTTTTAATAAAGCTTTCATATTCTCGTCTCCTTTTTGCATATTTGTCCTCAAAATACAGCATAAATTTAACCTTTAACCAATTGGCGTCCTTTTTCCTTTATTAACCCTGCACCCATCAGTCCAATCAAAGAAAAGATGACCGGAATAATAAATCCATACTGGTATCCTGCTTCAAATGTATCCAAAACTTTTCCGAAAATAAATGGCAGCAAAACTGCACTCAGAAAGCCGCCGGTGTTGGCAAAACCTGAAACGACACCCACATCCCTTATGTCAAATGATTTTCTGACAATCGCAAATGTCAGCGTACTAGCCCCATTCCCATAACCCATGACCAGAAAAAGTGCAATCAGGAGCGGATATGGAGGTTTGCCTTGGAATACGAGAAAAACTGCCCAACCGAGAACGACGATTATGTGGGCAAAAAGATAAGGGCGTTTGATGCTGCCCATCCGTCCTGATATGAAGCTCATTAACGGAGCACCAATAATTGCCCCAATCAGTCCTATCATGACTAGCTGGCTGGATTCGGAACGGGTCAAATCATACATTTCCATTCCATATGGCACTGCCCATGAACCGATGAAGCCAACATAAGTGCCAACCACGCCAAAGTGACACAAAAATGTAGCCCATGCCTGACGGTCAGAAAAAATTCTCTTTAAGATGTTTGCTGTTTTCTCTGCTGGCTCCTTCTTACCTTTTGTTTTCTTAGGTTCTATGCCCATCCGGGAAGGCTGCATAATTAAAATGAAATACAGCAATAAGGCGAGGATGGTCAAAATAATGCCCACTGCCAAAAAAGGAATGCGCCAGCCCCATATGGAAATCCAAATGGAAAATGGCACAGTCGCGAGCAAAAATCCAAAGCTCCCGGACATGCCCGCAAAACCAAGCAATTTTACAAATTCATTTACCTTAAACCATCTCCCTAAAATGATGACAACATTTATCCAGATCGTCGCATCACCTATTCCGACTAGCATTCTTGCCGCGAAAAGGATGTATTCATTCGCAGCAAAACTGAATAATAAAGTGCCGATTCCGTTTAAAAGAGTCCCGGCGATTAAAAATACATTAGGGCCAAAACGGTCGGATAATATTCCAATGGGAACCTGCAGGCTGGCATAGGCGAAAAATTGGATGCTCGTCAGGAGCCCAATGGCCGCAGCTGTCACCCCGAATTCCTTCATTAATTGATCAGTAATTAAACCAGGTGCTGTTCTTTGGCTCACGATTAAAAAGTATGTAAATAAAACCGCGCCAAAGACAAGCCACCTGTATTTGCTGTTATGTTTCTCCACTGCCCTCTGCTCCTATTTTCTAAAGAATACCCTCCATTATACGCTAAAAAAAGGCAACTGTCCTCCACTGCGTTAAAGCAGTGGAATGACAGGTGCCTTTGGCCTCGTTATTCTTTTTCAAAATTCTTCGTGCTTCTTACTGTATCGATTGGACGGACATAGCTTTCGATTTGGTCCCTTTTCGGCTCCAGGAATGGCGGCAGGGAAAGTTTTTCCCCAAGTGTTTCATATGGCTCGTCACCCATAAATCCAGGGCCATCGGTCGCGAATTCAAATAAAATCTGCGGTGCAACCCGGGAATATAAAGAACCGAAGAAGAAGCGATCTACAAATCCAGAAGTCTGGAAGCCAAAGCCTCTCAAATGCTGATCCCATTCCTCGAGAACAGACTTATCTTCCACACGGAATGCTGCGTGATGGACTGTTCCATACCCCTGGCGTGCCTGAGGAAGAGACGGGTTATATTCCACTACCACCTGTGCCCCATTTCCCCCTTCACCCACTTCGAATAAATGGAAATCTCCTTCTTGAGCAATTTCCTTAAAATGAAGCACCTTTTCCATCATTTCTTTAAAATAATCAAATTGAGCTACCCTTACAAAAAGCGGCCCCAGACCAGTGATCGCATATTCGAGCGGAATAGGTCCATTCTGCCAAGGTGTGCCTGAGGGTACTCCTTTATTGTCTTCATCAGAGATCAATTGGTATTTTTGGTCATCAAAATCCGTGAATGACAGGGTGTTTTTGCCGAACTGCTCTTTGATCCCGGAATGTGGAACCTCTAAGCGGTCAAACCGCTTTACCCAATATTCGAGTGCTTCATCTGTCGGAACCCGGAATGAAGTTTTCGATATTTCATCCGTTCCGTGAGATCCCTGTGGAATACCAGGAAAATCAAAAAATGTCATATCCGTTCCAGGACTTCCTGCATCATCGGCAAAAAATAAGTGATACGTCTGGATGTCATCTTGATTTACTGTCTTCTTTACTAAACGCATCCCTAATGTATAAGTGAAAAACTCATAATTTTTTTCCGCACTGCTTGTAATAGCTGTAACATGGTGAATACCTTTTAAATGATTCAAGTGGACTTCCTCCCCGTTGTTATTTATCTTAAAATAAAATATCTTTAATTCGAGATAATTTTACTTTATCATGGCTTACTAATGGTGTCAATAATCGGTGGCTTTAGAAAAAGGATTTAATGATGTCTTCCTCATGATGGCATTCCTTGCAGATGTATTCAATTTCAAGTGCATCTTCCCTGGCGATGTGTACAGTTTCTTTTCCGCAGACTTCGCAATATCTTTTTTCCGTAATCTCTTTCATATATTACATCTCCTGTTAATGTGTCGTTTATCTTGGTTTAACCAGAAATTTGATTTCTAAACGCAAAAAACCAGCTCCCCTTGGGAACTGGTTTAATTTACGTATGTACAGCCGCCATTGCCGTAAATAAGGATAAGAAAGTTTTAAACCACCACTCCTCAAAGTGGGTGTTCGCAGAAACATTCCTGCCTGTCCTCCTTGTCATATAGACGAAGGCCTGTCATTCCCGTTTCAATGTAAAACTCCCTGTTACAGCTTAAAGGTTAAAACTTTATTATGATTACGAACAATGCAGCTTGTATTTATATATTAACGGATGCTGGCGGATTTTTCAATAGGCATGCTCAGCCTTTTTATTGTACGAAAAAAACAACATTTAAAAAGGGGTTGAGCAATTAGTGTTGAATATATTTTACACTAATGAACCAGCCGGAGGAATTTAAATGAAAAAAAGCCCTATTATTTTATCTATTATTATCTTCTTGCTTTTAATTGGATGTTCAAAGGATGCCTCAAATGAATTGGACCTGGACCAGCTGACTAGAGTTGATATCTCACAAGAAAAAAGTGAAAAATAATTCATTATAACTGAAAAAGAAAAGATTAAATCCTTAAGAGAAATATTCTCAAGCATTGAATGGGAGGCAGACATAAAGCCCCAAATGGCTGAAAAAGAAGATGTGATAGCCACTTTATTCTTTACTTATGATAAAAATATGCCAGAGAGATTGACTGAGTACTCAATATGGTTCAGCAAGAAAGATGGATCTGCAGCGATTTTTCACAGAGAAAAAAATTCATTAGGAACCTTAGACAAAGAAAATACCCAAACCCTGAATGAACTAATAACTAATAACTAATAATTAATAACTAAAAAGCAGATATGACATGAAACTTCACTGTTATGGTTTTGTTCTTCTTTGGGTATCATGGATTCCTTACGGCGGACGTTTGCTCCTTGCTACTCCATTTTTGGGCTTCATAACACCTCTATGACGACCATTTTCTTCTCGCCTCTGTTTTTGGGCTCCATCAACCCTCTATAGCGACCATTTTCTTCGCTCTCTCTTATTATTTGGCTTCATGATTCCTCTATGGCGAGCGTTTTCTCCGCTCTCTCTGAATTTTGGGCTTCATGATTCCTCTATGGCGAGCGTTTTCTCCGCTCTCTCTGAATTTTGGGCTTCATGACGCCTTTATGGCGACCGTTTTCTTCCCGCCTCTCCATTTTTGGGCTTCATCCCCCCTCTATAGCGACCATTTTCTCCTCCGCTCTCCATTTTTGGGCTCCAAGACTCCTTATGGCGATCATTTTCTATTCATCTCTCCATTTCTGGACTTTTATAAACCACCTATGGCGACAGTCTTCATCTTTTGACCCATAGCGCCCACTTTCTATTTTCAACCCCTGCCAATTCCGGCCATTTTGTAATACATTTCCCACTTTTAACAAATACTTTTTAAATAGGATGAATGAATAGGTGGTGGTGCTGTATGAACGGAGGAAAATTCACTTTTTACCTGGATGAAAAGGAAATTGAAGCAAAACCGGGACAGTCGATTTTTGAGGCAGCGCGGGATCATAATTATTTTCTCCCGGGGATTTGTTCTTCCCAGCCGGATTTAGGAGTTGGCGTCATTCAGACTTGCGATACATGCTACGTAGAAATTGATGGAGAGCTAAAACGGTCTTGTGGGACGAAGGCTGAGCCGAATCTGAGGGTAAGTTCTGTTTCGGAGCTGGCTAAGGAAGCCCAGCTTGAGGGTATGTCCCGCATCTTGAAAAATCATGAGCTATATTGCACGGTTTGCGATAACAATAATGGAAATTGTGTAGTGCATAATACAGCGGAGCATTTTAAGATTGAGCATCAGAAGTATGAATTTAAGCCAAAGCCCTACCCTCAGGATGCTTCGAATCCCTTTTACCGGTATGAGCCGGATCAGTGCATTCTATGCGGGCTTTGTGTGGAGGCATGCCAGGATGTGCAGGTGAGCGAGGTTCTGAGCATCGCCTGGGACCGGGAGCAGCCGCGCGTGATTTGGGATCAGGATGTGCCCATAAATGAATCCTCCTGCGTATCCTGCGGGCATTGTGTGACAGTTTGCCCCTGCAATGCATTAATGGAGAAATCAATGCTCGGCAAAGCCGGCTATCTCACGAATATTCCAAAGCCTCTTCTTGAGCCGATGATTGATTTAACGAAAGAAGTTGAGCCTGGCTATAAAGAGATTTTTGCAATTTCCAATGTAGAGGCAGCGATGCGGGAATCCCGTATTAAGCGGACAAAGACAGTCTGTACTTATTGCGGGGTCGGCTGCAGCTTCGAGGTTTGGACGAAAGACCGGGAAATTCTCAAAATTCAGCCGTCCCCTGAAGCTCCTGTTAATGGAATTTCGACTTGTGTGAAAGGAAAGTTCGGCTGGAGCTTTGTGAACAGCAAAGAACGCCTCACCAAGCCTCTAATCAGAAAAGGCGAAAAATTCTTTGAAGCCACATGGGATGAGGCCCTCTCTCTGATTGCGGAAAAATTCACTGACATCAAAGAAGAAAATGGACCGGATGCCCTCGGTTTTATCGCATCTTCCAAATGTTCCAACGAGGAAAATTATCTGTTTCAAAAGCTTGCCAGGGCCATTTTTAAAACGAACAATATTGATAACTGTTCTAGATACTGTCAGACACCCGCTTCCATGGGTCTTATCCGTACAGTCGGCATTGGCGGTGACTCCGGAACGATGAAGGATATTGCAAGCTCGGATTTAATCATTGTTGTCGGTGCGAACCCGGCAGAATCACACCCTGTTCTGGCAACACGGATTAAACGGGCGCATAAATTGGCGGACCAAAAGCTGATTGTAGCCGACCTCCGGAAAAATGATTTGGCAGAGCGGGCTGATTTGCATATTCATCCAAAACCGGGAACCGATCTTGTCTGGCTCTCTGCTGTCACTAAATACTTTATCGACCAGGGGTGGGAAGACCGCGAATTCCTTAACACCCGTGTCAACCATGCGGATGAATACATTCAATCCCTTGAAAAATTCACGCTTGATTATGCAGAGGAAGTAACCGGTATTTCAAAGAAAACATTAATCAGGATTGCTGAAATGATTCATGATGCAAACGGTACCTGCATTTTATGGGCAATGGGTGTTACGCAGCACTTAGGCGGCACAGATACAAGCACCGCGATCAGTAACCTTCTTTTAGTTACAGGCAATTTTGGCAAACCAGGCGCAGGAGCTTACCCGCTTCGCGGCCACAATAATGTCCAAGGAGCGAGTGATTTTGGCACAATGCCTACCTGGCTTCCGGGATATCAGCCAATAGAAAATGATGAAATCCGCAACCGCTTTGAACAAGCCTGGGGCACTGAACTCCCTAAAAACCCTGGTCTCAACAATCATCAGATTGTAGAAGCCATCCAGGCTGGCAAAGTAAAAGCTATGTATCTCTTTGGGGAAGAAATGGGCCTTGTGGATTCGAATATCAATTATGTACACGAAGCGTTTGAAAAACTGGATTTCTTTGTCGTGCAGGATATTTTCTTTTCGAAGACGGCCCAATTTGCGGATGTGATTCTGCCGGCAGCGCCAAGCCTTGAAAAAGATGGAACCTTCACGAATACAGAGCGGCGGATCCAAAAATTTAATAAAGTTTTCGAACCGCTAGGGGACAGCAAACCTGATTGGTTCATTTTTCAGGAACTTGCGAATAAGCTCGGAGCAGACTGGACTTATAAAGATCCAAGTGAAATCATGGATGAAGCCGCTAAGCTTTCGCCTGTATTTGCCGGTGTCAGCTACAAGCGCCTTGAAAACTGGGAAAGCCTTGTTTGGCCTGTTGCTCCAGATGGAACGGATACACCATTGCTTTATAAGGAAAAGTTCCATTTTCCGGATGGAAAAGCCCGCTTAATCACAGTGGATTGGACTCCTCCTTTTGAAGCCGGAGAGGAGTACGACCTTCACTTGAATAATGGAAGAATTCTGGAGCATTTCCATGAAGGCAATATGACCTATCAATCCGAAGGCATTTCCTATAAGGTGCCGGAGCTATGGCTGGAAGTTTCTCCTGAGCTGGCAGACGAACGGAATATCAAATCAGGCAGTCTAGTACGCCTCACCTCCCCTTACGGCCATGTCAAAGTTAAAGTTTGGGTGACAGATCAGGTAAAGGGTAAAGAACTGTATTTGCCAATGCATACAACTGAAGGAATGGGAGCAGTCAACAAGCTGACCAGCAGCTATCATGACAAAATTACACATACGCCCAACTACAAGGAAATGCAGGTGAAAATGGAAGTGCTGGAACGGGACGGCGACCCACCGCTTCCTCATCACAATTTCAGGTTTGGGAACCCTCAGCCGCATATTGGGGTAGAAACAGAAAAAAAATGGAGCCGGGAAGATTTTATCTCCATTCCGGAATTGCTGAAAAAGGAGGGTATCTACGATGGCGAAAGCGATCAAGCAAATTGAGCTGGTTCAGCCTTCAGCCCAGGAAGAACAAGCTCAGGATATAGCTGGTCTTTTAACGCAGCTTAGCCAGAATCGGGAGGCCATCACAAAGGCCATTGATATCATGGGACAGCTGCAAAAATCTGGAATACTTGATATTATTCAAGGATTACTGCATTCGAAAGAAAAAGTAGCTTCCATTGCGATTGACCAGGTAAACCAGCCGAACATGCACAATATCATCCGCAACGGTTTTAATACCGTCGATTTTCTTGGCTCCCTCGATCCCCAGCAGATGAATATCATGATGAGTGCTGTTACTAAAGGACTTGGTGAATCTGCAGAAGTGATGAAAAGGAATGAAAAAACCGGAGTGCTCGGGCTTATGAAAGCCTTGCGCGATCCTGATATTAATCTGGCCATCAATTCTATGCTTGGATTTCTTAAAGGAATGGGCAGGGAAATGGGAAAAGAGCACAGTCATTATAAAACAGGAGAGTGATTTTGAATGATTACTCGGACAGTATCCATCGAAAACATGGATCAGGCAGATGAAGAAAAACTAAGCAAAGCTCTGAATGATGTCTGGGGTGTCCGGAAGATTAAGCTGAATTCCAGGAATGGTGAAGCAGTCATTTCATTTGATGAAGATGCTGCTTCCTTCATGGATTTTGAACAGGCAATCAAAGACTGCGGATATAACATTCTGTCAAACGATGAATAAGGGGGTGTTTCTTTGGCAAATGTCTGTGAAATCTGCGGGCACAGGGAGGAAACGGAGGAAGATAAATACAGCTTTGATATGCTGATCATTTGCCCGGATTGCTCCAATGACCGTGTTCATCCATTTTCATTTGATAATGAATAAAGACTCCTGCCAGCTAATCCGGCAGGAGTTTTTCTCTGGCATTTTGAACTTCGAGAACAATCCAGCGCAAGCAGCCTGCCCACTCGAGATCAAAAATCAATCCTCTCAAAAAGGCACCGCGCGGCTCGTCTTGTGCTGGTCGGGGGATGGGCAAGGCGCTTCTGCTTTTCGGTTTATTCAGTAACAAGCTGCCCGCTTGCCCGTTTTTCCTTCTTTGCAGTTCTGATTTTCTTGATATCGCGCTTCATCAAGAGTGAGACGATGAAGCCAATGGCAAGCATGGTGCCAAATACATAGAAAGTAATCGTATAGCTTTGCGTATTTTCATATATGCTGGATACGAGCATAGGGCCGACCACTCCGGCGATGGACCAAGAGGTAAGCAGATAACCATGAATCGCGCCAAGCTGTTTGGTTCCAAACAGGTCTCCAATAAAGGCCGGAAGCGATGCAAATCCACCTCCATAGCATGAAACAATGATATAGAGGAATACAGAAAAGATCAATGAGTTTGAAATAAATGGAAGAATGAAGAATGCAGCAACCTGGATCAGGAAGAAGGTCATATATGTATTTCCTCTTCCAAGGTAATCTGATGCGGATGCCCAGCCTATTCTTCCGCCTCCATTAAAGAGGCCCATAATGCCGACAATGCCTGCAGCCGTGATGGCGCTTGCCCCAGTGATTTCCTGGGCCATTGGTGCTGCAACTGAGAGAATCATGATACCTGCAGAAATATTGATAAACATCATGATCCATAGAAGCCAGAAACGCTTGGTTTTAATCGCTTCATTGGCATTCAGCTGTGCCAGATCTGCCTTAACAGGCCGCTCTTCCCTGTTCTCCTCCATTCCTTCAGGTGCCCATCCTTCAGGCGGCTTTGCGATATAAAGCGCTCCCAAAATCATCAGAATAAAATAACTGATTCCCAGGACATAGAAGGTTGTCGGAATCGAAGTTGCGATCATTAATCTGCTTGCAATGGGGCTTGTGATCAGTGCCCCTGCACCGAATCCCATAACTGCCATTCCTGTGGCAAGTCCCCTTCTGTCAGGAAACCACTTAACCAATGTGGAGACAGGTGCAATATAGCCGAAGCCGAGACCCAGTCCCCCAATGACACCGAAGAAAATCAGGAATAGGACATAGTTCTCCAACTGTATGGCAAATCCGGACCCAATAATACCGATTCCAAAGAAGACTGCGGCAATCATGGCTGAAACTCTTGGTCCCCGCTTTTCTACAAACCGGCCAAAAAAGGCTGCCGCAATCCCAAGGATAAAAATCGCAATGGTAAATGCCAGTGAGACGTCGGTTTTTTCCCAGCCAAGCGTTTCTTTTAATGGGTTTTGATAAACGCTGTAAGCATACACCGAACCTATTGATAAATGAATGGCGACAGCTGAAAGGGCAATCAGCCATCTATTCTTGTTCGCCATAACTAACCCCTTTCCTGAATATTGTTTTATTTATTCCCCTAATAAGGAATAAGCTCCATGCTATTTTTTACCTTCCCAAAAAAGCCTGTCTCTAATCCTTTTAGAGACAGGCTTTCCGAAATTTACCCTGATACAAACCCTTTTTTTAATAAATAGATTTCTGTTCTGTAATTATTCAAAGCTTCTTCGAATGGCAGTTCCCCCGCAAATTTTTTCACGATATTGTGGAATGTGACAGAGGAAATGATCTGCATCATATGAAAAAGTTCATCCTCGTCCTGTATATTCAGCCGCTCCTTATTTATCAGATTGCTGATTTTCTTAAAATCCTCATTCAGGTCATTTTCACCGAAGCTTCTCGCCATAACATTTTCGATTCGATGCGTCATATTTAGAAATAAATTCCTCAGAAACTGCAGATTTTCTTTTACCTCCGTAATGATGGTTGTATAAAAGTCGATCATCGCATCAAAAATATCGCCATTATTTTTGCGCAGTGTTTCCAGAAAGTGCTGCTTATAGGAAGAAACATGGCTATTCAATAAGTAGAAAAAGGCATCTTCTTTATCGTCAAAATACTGATAAAAGCTGCCGCGGGGGATTTTGGCATCTTTTATGATATTGGATATAGATGCCTGATAAAGCGGGACGCGGGCAAATTCCTTTTTGGCTGCATGGACTAAGTTTTCCCGTTTGTCTTCAGGCAAATTGAAAAAAGTAATTTTTGGCAAGTCCGGTTCCTCCTTACTGCCAGTCTCTTTTTTCCTCCTTTAAGAATTGGATAAAATAAGGGACTGCCTTTCTGGGATTCTCATTGATTAATGCTTGATATCTCGTTTTAACATGATCAGTAGCCCATTGGCTTTTAGTAATCCGTTCTCTAATGTACTGTGAGCTCAGTTTTTGAATTTCCAGCTGCAGATGTTTCCCTTCTTTAGAAAGGGCAAATCCGAGCGCACCAATTATGGCGTAAATCAGGATGGCTAACGGTGATGTTTTCTCATCCTGAACGGTGAAAAACAAGGTCATGAGATTGATTAATGACAGAATAATCAAGGGTGTTGACCAAAAAATATATCTGGATGCTTTTTTCATAATGGGAGATACTTTTTCTTCAAGCTGCTCCAGTTCTCTTTTTACGAAATTCGGCATATCTGTCCATACTTGCATCTATTTCGTCTCCTTTAAGTTTTTATCCCTTTATTGGCCAGCAGGAATTGCAGGCTTTCAGGCGAAAAAATCATGGCTTCATCATCTTCCAGCTGTTTCAGACCAATCATTTCCTCATGGATGTTTTCCATTTTCCGATCGAGGCGTGAAGCCGTGTCAGCTGCCTCTTTCAGTTCATTCACTATTCTTTGCGGAACTTCTTTATTGTACTTGTAGTAAATCTTGTGCTCGAGGCTCGCCCAGAAGTCCATGGCAATCGTCCTGATTTGAATCTCTACAGGAACCATCTCTTCCCTGTCAGACATAAAAATGGGGAGCTGGATAATCAGATGAAGGCTCTGGTAGCCATTTGGCTTTGGATGCTGAATATAATCCCTGCATTCGAGCACCGTTATATCTTTCTGGCCTTCAAGCATGGCTTTGATTTTATAAATGTCTGATATAAAGGAACATGTAATGCGGACGCCCGCAATATCCCTAATATTTTGCTTAATGGATTCTAAGGAGATCTCCAATTTTTTTCTTTGCAGCTTTTTAAATATACTTTCTGGAGATTTAATTCGTGATTTTACATGCTCGATCGGATTATAGTCATGCACATACTGAAATTCTTCTTTCAGGATATTTATTCTCGTGTTTATTTCTTCCAATGCGAACTTGTGGGACATCATAAAACGCACTAAATCTGTCCTTAGTTCCTTCAATGTAATTTGTTCAGGCGTATTTGTGGCCATATGGACTCCTTTGAATTTTTGCCTTGTTTTTTTGGCGGCATAAAACTGGATGGCTTTTTGCAGATTGCAGCATTTACTCCCTGTTTCTGCAAATTAGAAATAATCATTTGAATTTTGGACAAAGCTTTCACCTCGATGTGACACTGTGTCATCCTTACAATTGAATTGTATATGACATCGTGTCACACGTCAACACAGTATGACATTGTGTCACAAATTTGCCTTTTTTTGATTTATGGGGCTGTTTTAGAATCAAAGGTATTGCCTATTTACATGTCAACGATTAGAGCTGTATAATATATAATTAGTTACTCTCGATAACTATTACTCAAAGTAACTAAATTGGGAGGTTTTTCAGATCGAAACATTTCAGAGGTTTTTTCATCAACTTGTGCTGTTGTATCGCCCATTTGAGAATAGGCTGAACAATGCGTTAAGCAAGCATCAATTATATCGGGCTCAATGGTCCATTATGTATTACTTGAATAATGATGCCTCAGTTACATTGGTGGAGCTTTCACATTACCTTGGCGTTGAAAAACCAACGGTGACAAGGACGATTGCAAAATTGGAGGAAATGGGGTTTTTAGAACCTGTTCCGACTAAAGACAAACGGGAAAAAAGAATGCAGCTGACCGATACTGGCAGGAAGGTTTATCAGGAAGTCCGCGCAGCTATTGATGAATTTGAACAGGAAATTCTAAGAGGAATTTCAGAGGAGGAACAGTTGGAAGGGATTCGTCTTATGAGCGAAATCCGCAAAAATTTAATGCAGGGAGAGTTATAAATTGAATCAGCCTAGACCGAAGCTTTGGACAAAGGATTTTATAATCGTTTCATCCGTTAATTTTTTCTTAACATTGATTTTCTATTTGCTGATGGTAACCATTGCTGTCTTTGCAGTGGATTACTATAGCGCCTCAACTAGCCAGGCCGGGCTTGTAACGGGCATCTTTATTATTGGAACGCTCATTGGCAGGCTATATATCGGGCGAGCCATTGATAACATCGGACGTAAGAAAACACTTTTTATCGGATTGATCTTTTTTACGCTTACGACTCTTTTATATTTCGTCAACATTGGTATTGGTTTCCTGCTGGTTACCAGGTTTATACACGGCATTGCTTTAGGCGTGGCGAGTACGGCGACTGGGACCATCGCTGCACAAATTATTCCGGCAGCACGCAAAGGGGAAGGAATTGGCTACTTCAGCATGAGCACAACTCTGGCCACAGCTGTTGGGCCATTTATTGGTTTATTGATGATGCAAAAAGTTTCTTTCCAAATGATTTTTGTCTTCTGTCTGGCCATTGGCATCATTGCTCTGATAACATCCTTCTTTTTATACGTTCCTGCAATAGAAGCCTCAGGTGTGAAAAAGCAGGGCTTCCAAATTTCCAGCTTTATCGAGCCAAAAGCAGTCCCGATTGCATTCATCACACTGGCAATCGCATTCGGTTATTCCGGGGTCCTCTCTTTTATCAATTTTTTTGCGATAGAAGTCGGCTTAGTCAAGGCCGCGAGCTTTTTCTTTCTCATTTACTCGGCCGCTGTCTTGGTTTCACGGCCATTTACCGGGCGTCTGATGGATCTTAAAGGAGCAAACTATGTTATGTACCCCGCTTTTATTTTATTTGCGGCAGGCATGTTTGTGCTTAGTACAGCGAACAGCAGTTTTACCTTGCTTTTGGCTGGAGCGCTAATTGGGCTGGGCTTTGGTAATATGCAGTCCTGCACCCAGGCAGTGGCCGTCAAGCTGACACCTGCACATCGGATGGGATTGGCGACGTCAACATTTTTTATCTTTCTTGATGCAGGCTTGGGATTTGGTCCCTATTTGCTGGGATTCATTATTCCAATTACAGGATATGGCAAACTCTATGGAATGATGGCAGTCTTTGTTTTATTATCAGCCATTTTGTATTATTTCCTTCATGGGAAGAAAGAAGCTGCCGCCTTAAAAAAATTGAACACATCTGTTTCAGCTTGATTCTAAATCATTTCAAAATATCAAGAGCCATGGACTTTTACCGTCCATGGCTCTTGATATTTTAGTTCTGAAATACTGTAACCGTTTTAGGATTCGTGGTCACTTTAAAGCCCTGCTTACTTGAGACATCCGCATTAATGGTGTAAGTCCCATTTGGAAGATCTGCATCTGGAGTCCACTTCAAGTGAATTTCATGTTCGTTTTCCACACTGATAGTGTCAACGGTTTTTCCTGCTTCATCTTTAATGTTCACTGTCCAGTTTACGCGGTTGTTTGCAAATGCATTGATGCCGGCAGGCGTATTTGCATTCACATTTTTATTAGGATAAACACTGAAGTAGCTCACCAGCATTTCTTCATTAATATAGGAAGGATCCCCCCATACAGCAAAGCTCTGGTTAAATGCATGGTCGACACCCATTACGACAACGCTCTTCGGTTCTTCTTTTACAAGGGCTGAAGTTTTACCAGGTTCGAGCGGCATATACTTCCCGTTATACCAGATGATTGCACCATTATAGCCGCTTCCCCCTTCGTTATCTTCTGATTTAAAGGAAATCTCATATTGGCCGTCCTTTGGCTGTACTTGAATATCCGAGACGATTGGTGCAACTGAGTCTACGTGAACCGGAAGCCTTACTTCCTGAGGTTTGGCATCTTTGTAATCAAGTGTTGTTTTGATTACATATTGATAAGAGCCATCTTTAACGGTATTCCCGTTTTGATCCTTAACGTCCCATAAATAGCCGTTAATCATATAGTCACGGAAGGCCATGATATTTTTGCGGAACTTCCAAGGCTTGCCTGTATATTCACTGAAGTCGCCTAAATAGTTGATCATTTCCCCTTTATCATTCTCCACGTACATTTCTGTCTTTTGTAAATTGCGGAGAGCTGTAAAAGTTGGGAAAACACCTGGCAAAACTGCATTTGGCGAAATCACAATACGATCCATATTAAATGTACCAGTATACGGATCATATCCCATCGGAAACTGTGCTCCTTCATCGTTCCATAGGACTGTATACCCTAAGAAAGCTTCTTTTTCCCAGGCAGCTGGGTCGAGGTTTTGCGGCTTGTCCCATTGTCCAAAGTATCCCATATATGGAACTGTTAGCGGCACAGCGGCATCACTGTTTTCACCTGTTGGTACAAGACGGACATATCCTTCGACAAATGTGCCCTTTTTTAGGCTATCCGGCAATTGAATCTGTACATCCAGACTTTTGTTTTGTCCTGGCTTAACTTTTAATGTTTTTCCTTTTTCATTGGTCACTTTTTCTCCATTTACGATGGCAGAAGCCCCTGACATCCGCTTGCTGGTCATTGTTAAATATTCCTTGGCATCTAATTTGCCATCATTATCCAAGTCATACTCTTTTGTTTCAGTTTCGTCTGTTAAAACATCAACGAACACTTTATATTCCAGTTCTTTCACATCAGCATTCCGAAGTGCTTCGACATTCAGTTTGAAGTGTGCTTTCTCATTAATCTCCTTAAGAGCAACCGCTCCTGCCTGTTCCAAAGGAGCATTTTTATTTGTGACAAGTACAGGTGTTTTGATCGCATTTTGTATTTGCATTAATCCGCTTCCCTGTACGCGTGGTGAGTAAGGGACCTGGCTGTTTGCCCGCGGATCCTGAATGATTTTTGACGTATTCATTAAGGCGATTTTCGCTTTTAATGCCGTTTCTTTGGATTGCGGCAATCCTTTTTCATATAAAGCCTGAAGCAGCAAAGCTGATCCGCCTGCGACATGAGGTGCTGCCATGGAGGTCCCGCTCATTATTTCATATTCATTGCCCGGAACAGTTGAATAAATCCCTCCGCCTGGAGCTGATAACTCAGGCTTGAAGTCAAGTGTGTGCGGCGTTCCAAAAGATGAAAAGTCTGACATGTTATCTTTATCAGCATTATCCAACCAAACACCTTTGCTCATCTGCATCTTCACTGTTTGTCCCTTGGACAGCTGCGAAATTAAAGCATTCCCATCCTTCTTGCTGGTTGTTGCTGCAGGAGTTAAGTACGGGCTAAAAAACAAGAAAGGATAATCAGCTTCGTCATGTGGCGGTACAAGGATAACCGCCTTGGCACCATTTTTTCTGGCTTCAGATTGTACATATGAATATAAACCATATTTCTGATTTGGTTTTGCTACAACTATTTTGCCGGCAACATCTTTTCCGGCAAAATCAGCCGTCTTCCCTTCCCCTACATAGACCATTTCATAGCTTTCTCCTGATGTTAGAATTTTTGATAGCTTGAAGTTTACATGGGTCTGATCCTGGTATGGAAGCTGCAAACCGTTTTCATCAGTAAGTGCATTCATATGCAATTTAGTATTTTCATAGGATGATACGGATAGCGCAAATGGACTTACAGAAGGTTCTCCTACTGTTCCAATATCCGGATTTTCTGCATACGGCTTGGCAGAGGCATCCATAATATTATTATTTGTGCTATAGGATGAGTTGCCTCCAGCTGCTACCACGAGGGTGCCCTGTTCAGTTGCTTCCCGGATTGACTTTTGGATTGGATCATTTTCTTCTCCAACAAAGCCTGCATCTGATCCAAGACTCATGTTAATGACGTCAGCCCCCATTGCCACAGCGTGTTCAATTCCAGCAATAATATCATCTTCATAAGCTCCTCCGCCATTATCAGAAAATACTTTTTCAGCTAATAACTGTACACCCGGAGCAATCCCCTTTACCCCATCGCTTTCTTCATCCCCATTAGCGCCTACAGTACCCGCCACGTGCATACCATGCGGACTTCCATATTGTCCGCGGGGAATGACATCTGTATCTTCATCTGCCCAGTCATATCCTGTCGGTACTTTGTCACTATACCAGACGTCATTAATAGCCGTTTCAGCGAGTTTTGCGTTGATTCCTCCCTCAGACCACTTCTGCTTTTCTTTCCCTTCATCAGTCAATGTCATATCCTGGTGTGTATAGTCCAATCCGGAGTCAACTACAGCAACAAGCAGCCCTTCACCTTCATAGCCATGCGCCTCCCAAACCTTCTGTGCCTGCACTAATTCCTTGCTGGCACCCATGGATGGCTGAAATGTTCTGGCAATATGTACGTTTGTGACACCTGGGAATTCCTGAATTTCTTTTACATTACGAAACTCGGTTTCCAGACTGAAACCATTAAACCCCTCAAAAAAGCGATGCTTCACTTTCTTGAAAGATTTTTTCTTGGAAAGCGCTGATATAACCTCGTCTTGTTTTGCCTTCATTTTACTTTTTTTGCTTTGTTTCGTTTTTTCAGTACCTGCCGGCTGCTCGACCTCAACAATGACACGTAATATTTCATTTGGCTTATATGGTTTCGTTAACCCTTTTTCTGTCAGGTTCTTATATCCCAGCTTGTCCACTGCCTTGGCATCAGCCTGATATTGCTGTTCCAAAAATATTTTCTGCCCCTGCTTAACAATGTCTTCAACACTTGGTGCCTCGATTTGGTCATCCTGAGCTCCTTGTGCCGAGACTGTTCCCCCGAATAGCATTGCTGCTGCCAATGCAGAAGCCAGCACTTTATAGGGTACCCCTTTTTTCAATTTCATTTCTCTCCGCCCTCTCCTCTAGAAAGATTCAATATTTTTTAACTTTTCTTAAAATTAATTGTATTGCCGGCTCTGAGAGAAGTAAATTGGGGGAATCTAAAAGGATGGATCCGTTTAAATTCAGGACTTTATATCCACTTTGAAAGAACTCTTCCTGTTTAAATAGTATAAAAGACAGATTTCCTTATCAATTTTCTATTAACTTTCTCACTTCCTGGTTAAAAAGACTTTTTGAATTACCCCAAATTGAAACCTTTAAAAATCTCTTAGGAATAATTTCCCACGACCTCTTGGAAAAAACAGACATCTGACAATACCTGGATATCTGTTTCTTGCTGATAAGGTATGCTACGATCATATTCAGAACCACAGGGGGGATGCTGTTTTGAAGGAAGGCTTAATTATAAAATATTACCGGGAACGGGCTGGATTGACCCAAACACAGCTGGGCGAAGGGATTTGTTCTGTGACTCATATCAGTAAAATAGAGCGGGGACATACACAATATTCGTCCGAAATCACACATCTGATCTGTAAACGGCTGAACATAGATCTTATAAAAGAGCTTGAAAAGTTTGATATGCTTGAGACTAAACTCCATGAATGGCTGGATGCCATGGTTAAACAGCAAAAAGAAGATATAGAATTAATTAAAGAGGAATTAGCCCAAAATCCTTACCTTCATTTTTCGGAAACAAAATATTTTCATTCAATCCTTTTGGCTCGATACCACCTGATGCAAGGTGAGCAAGAAAAGGGGAAATCGCTTTTAGACAGCTGCCAAAATGCTTGGAACACACTTGATCGTTTTGAACGGAATCTTCTCGAACATACATGGAGCATTTATTTTCTAAACTTACAGAATTGCAAAGAAGCCATTGCCCATTTAAAAAATATTAATCCTAAAGAATATAATAATCATGAATTTTATTTTCACCTCGCAACCTCTTCTCATTTGATGAATGATAAAGTTAAAGCCTATCACTATGGCACTCTTGCACTGTCCTATTTTCGGGAAACCAATAATTTCAAAAGAATTCTTGATACAGAAACCGTTTTACTGATCCAAATGGGCACATACGACCTTTGCCAATTTGAAGAAACTGTCAAGCAGTATCATACATTAATCAAATCCTGCCGGGCTCATAAAGAAGAAGCCAGGGAAATGAACCTTTGGCATAATCTAGCCGTTGAATACTTTGCAAAAGGCTTTTATTCAGAAGCGAGTGAAGTTTACAAAAAGCTATTGGAACAATCCGAGGTTAATCCGAACCCGCCTTTAAAATTAAGCGCAATTAGAGGCTATGTTCATAGCTGCCTTAATCTGGATTATTATAAGAAACAAGATCTCAGACCCTTGCTGGACGATGGCCGCCGGCTAGCTGAACAATTTCAAAATGAAACCTATCAATATGTTTTTTATATGCTCGATATCCTTCTAGAAGATAAAGACATTAATGATTACTATCTCTTTTTAGAAAACACATTCCTTCCCCACCTGCATGAATTAGGGAATAGCACATTAATCACTCTATATGAAAAAGAACTGTTTCATTATTACAGGAAGTCGTCACAGCATGAAAAAGCAAGCGGGCTTGCAGCCAAATACTTTGAACCCGAAATTCATTAAACATGATTGCGTGAGAAAAATCTTCTATATCCCATAGAAGATTTTTCCTTTTGTGCTATTTTTCTACCCTTCCCAATCAGCCTTTTGGATTTATTGCTGTTTACTCACCCCCAAAGGATCTATGTCTTCTGACCCTAAAAATTCCCCCAAAAAGGAAAATCTTAGATAAAAGATAATTAAGTATTTAAGAGACAACCGCCTGGCCTATTCACCTATTATTAATAGATAAGGAGAGGATCACATGCTGGAAGGGGAAATTATTAAATTCTACCGGGAAAAGTCTGGTCTTACACAAGCTATGTTAGGTGAAGGGATTTGTACTCCTACCCATGTAAGCAAAATTGAAAGAGGGAAAACTGCTTATTCACCGGAAATTATTTCACTTTTCTCTGCCGTTTTAAATATTGACATTCAAACGGAGATTGAATACTTCCGGGATCTGGACAAGCGCTTGCAGGATTGGCATAAGGCCATCATCATGTATAGAATAGCCAGGGCTGAGGAAATCAAGAATGAACTGGAAAGCTCCCCATTTATTCAATCTTCTAAATATGCGGCCCATTATCTGCTTTTAAAGGCAAGATATCATTTGCTGCATCAGGAGTTAGAGGAAGCATCCCGGATTATTAAGCAAGTTAGCAATGTGTTTCCTAGCCTCCCCCTTTTTGAGAGAAATTTATTTTACCATGTTCAAGGGATGTATTATATTAATCAAGCAATAAAGCCAGATTGCGCGGATCAGCAAAAGGCACTTCAGGTCTTAAAAAATATCAATATTAATGAATATGGCAATGAAGAATACTTTTATCACCTGGCAATCGCCTATCATTATATTGATTCAAAAATCATGGCTTACATGTTTGCAGAAAAATCCTTACAGCACTTCAAAAACACGAACAACTACACCATGGCGATAAAAGCGGAATCCATTATCCTCCTGCAGATCAGCAGTGATATCTTAACCGACATGGATAAACTGGCAGAACGTTATCATCATTTAATCTGGGACTGCGAACGAATTGGATTTCATGACTATAAAGGGCTGCTTTACAATAATTTAGGATTTGAGTATTTTAATAGGGAACAATATGCTAAGGCAAAGGAATGCTATAAACAGGCTTTGCGTTTAGCTGACAGGAATACAATCATTTATCTTCAGCGATTATACTCGTACCTTAATTCCTGTATAGAAGGCAAATTATCCGGCAAAACAGCTCTCCTTAAAAAAGCATGCGAAGGAATTCAGGTTTCAAAGGAGCTTAAAAGCACTTTATACTTATCGTTATTTAAACTTTCTAAGTATCAGCTTTTTCATCAGCGTGAGAAATATTTTAAGTATTTGGAAGAAAAGGCTTTCCCTGAATTTGTTAAAATTAAACATATGATTCTTATGCGCAGGTTTGGCAAAAAGCTGTATGAATATTACATCGAGACAGGTAATCATGAAAAAGCCATTCATCTGAACAGTCAGCTTGAAGGCAATGAATTAATTAATGTGTAAAAAAATCCCTTGAATTTTCTTTCAAGGGATTTTCCGTCCATTTTCTATTTTACTGTTCCTTCAGCCTGTTCTGCATTGAATTTCCATTCCACCTGCAGCGCATCTCCCTGGAATTCGTTTTGATCCCCTCCGTTATCCACAAATTCGAACAGCACAATAATTTTATCGGTTTCCCCAGGGGCCAGGCCATCCGGAACTGTTCCCCCGCCTACAAAGTTATCAATGGCTGTTAAATCCGGAGTTTGTGATTGCAGTTCATGCAAAGTAGTTTCTGCAACCTGTACGGTTGCGTTAGCCTGATTATATAGGATGGTGACTTTTATGTGCTTTCCGAAATCATCTGCATTTGCAGCTCCATTTAACTTTGCATCCTCCACCTGGTAGTTTGTATGCAGCAAGATCTTAGAGATATCTAGAGTGCCGCTATTTGTGATGGTAAACTCACGTGAAACTTCATCACCTGGTTTTAAATCCCCAATATTGACAATTGTTTCAGGGTTTACCGCCAAATCCAGGGTACCTGCTGCAAACGTGTTATTCGTAACCTCCGTATCGCTGAAGTAAGCGTATGTACCCCCACCCATTAATGAAAAACCTAAAGCAGCTGTCAAAAGCCCTTTACTTACCTTTTTTGCAAATCCCATGTGTTACTTCCTCCTTTGGATACTATAAATTTATTTAACTCTTATTTACCTGTGGCAGATAAGAGGCATAACCGACGTATTAAGCGTTTTTAGTTTCGTATTCTTTAAGAGCCAGAAAAATAGTCCTCGCAGCAGAGAGCATCAGAAGCAGTCCCGGGATAAACAACAGGAGTGCGGACCCTTCTTTGGATGCTGCAAACTCAGCCGCATAACCTGCATATGGGATGGTAAAACCCACATATTTGCCTGTTATATTTTCAGGCTGCACATATTCCATATCCGGAGCGTCATTGTTGTCGCCTTTCGTTTGATATAAAACCCCGGCTTTCGTTTTCTTCACTTCGATAATTCTATGGGTAATTAATTTATCTCCTGATTTAAATGTAATAATATCTTCCGTTTTTAAATTTCTGTCCGGCTGTTTCACTACAATAATGGATCCTGTCATGAAAGTCGGTTCCATGGATCCCGATAAAACAGCTTTTGCCTGATACCCTATAAGGGACGGTTCTCCTCCGGATGCTTTTGAGGATATCACCCAAATAGCAAGCAGGCACAGGAGCATCAATCCTGCTGCACTGATACATTTACTCAGTATTTTCATGGCTTTCTTCATTGGCTATTTCCTCCTCTGCATCCTTCTGTGAATTGTCCATGCTGACATTCTGTTCTTCCACTGGATTCGCTTGTTCCTCAACAGGCTTTTTGTGTTCAATTATCTGATTTTCCTGCTCCCTGATAGGCATTTCTATTTTTTCATCCGTTTCCAATTCTTTTGTCCTTATGCCCTCTCCCTGCTGCTTCTTCTTTTGCTCCTGCAATTTTTGATAAAAAAGCTGTTCCAGGTCCTGAAGGGTAAGAGAATCATTCATTCGCAGAAGGAGCTTGTCTACTTTAAGAAAACCTTTACTTACAAACTCATATCCTTCCTTTTTTTCTGCTTTTAGATGCAGTTTTTCCAGTTCTGCTCTTATTCTATGAAGTTCCTCTAAGCTGGCTGTTATCTGTTCTTTTTTTCTCAAAAATTCGGATGACGGATCTGCGTTCCCATTTAACAGTCCGTTCTTCACAAATGTTTCTAAACCTGCATGCTCTTTTACTAGTTGTTCACTTCTTATCCTGGCTTTCTCCTCAAGCCCGTGAATATAGGATGGGAAAACAAAAGCAGTGGAGATTATAATAGGCTTTGCCTCTGCCTGGCTTGTAAAGGCAGCTTCTGTTTTCCCGACAAGCTGAGTGCCCGTATAAAAACTCAGGCAGCAAAGACACGGCAAAATGAGTTTATTCAATCCCTTCTTCATCCCCCGTTCTCCTCTCGAAAAGGTGTCCGTGGAACAAGCATACGAGAGGTCATGCGCAAAGTAAATTGGGTTATTTTGCGGTATTCCGAAGCAAAATACATGCTATTTTGATTTCCGAATTCATGAATGGCAGGCATATCGCAGATCCCTATAACCCAATTGACCATTTGTGTAATTTTCAGAATAATTGACCTTGAAATACCATTCCAAACTAAGAGGTGATCAGTTTGAAAAGAAAGCAGCTAAAAAAGAGAGTCCTCCCTGCAGTTCTGGCAGCTTCGTTTGCCATTTCGGGACTATCACTGCCTGCCAAAAATGTGCTGGCAAATGAAGAAATCGTTAAGTATCATCAGGAATTAAAGACGCCTTCCTACATAATTGGGACCTGGCAAGCTCCTGAAGGACTGAGCAAGGAAGAAGCTGTATATGCGTTCCTACAATCAAAGGCGAACTTATTCAAAAATGCCGGCTACGAGGCCAAGGATCAATTCAAAATCATTGATCAATTTAATGATAAGGAAACAAACACACACCATTTCAGAACTGTAGAGCAATATAACGGTATTCCTGTATACGGTTCACAGCAGACCATTGCTTTGGACGACAAGAACAATGTGACAGCCTTCTTTGGCAAAGTTACACCAAATCTGGCACGTTCCATTATTCCTACAGATGCGAAACTGGGCGAAGATGAAGCATTAGAAAAGGTAAAGGACAGCATTGAAGATAAAATTGGAGAAGTGAAGAGCTATGATGGTATAGATGGAGAACTTGTTATTTATCCGCATAATGGGCAAAAGCATCTGGCTTATTATGTAACAGCTTCCACTTCAGCGCCGGCCCCGGGTTATTGGCATTATTTTGTAGATGCCGCAACTGGAAACATCATTCATAGCTATAATTCCATCGCGGAACTGACACCATCTTCACCTGAACAGCCTGAGGCACAGCAGACTGATTCTTTCCAGCCTGCACCGAAAGCACTTCCGACAGTTTCAGAACCTGTCCAAGCAAGAGGTATGGATATTTTCGGGACACTTCAATCATTCCAGGCAGTTAAAGACCCGGAAACAGGAACGCACTATTTATTCGATGGGACAAGATCTGAAGGTGTCCATACATTTAAAGCGAACCGCATGCCTGAAAACGCGTTTATAATCCTTTCAGCTCTGCTTGGAATGACCGGATTCGAGGTGGAGAGCAGAAACAACTTCTTCTATGATCCTTCTGCGGTGTCTGCCCATGTGAACGCAGGAAAAGTTTATGACTATTATAATAAGGTTCACGGCCGGGATTCCCTTGATGGCGAAGGGATGAAATTAGTCTCAACTGTCCATATCGGTTCGAAGTGGAATAATGCTGCATGGAATGGCAAGCAGATGCTATACGGAGATGGAGACGGAACCAGGATGATTTCCCTGTCCGGCGGCCTGGATGTAATCGGACATGAAATGACACATGGAGTGATCACCAATACAGCCGATTTAATTTATGAAAATGAATCCGGTGCGATCAATGAATCCATTGCTGATATTTTAGGGGCTTTCGCTGAAAATAAAACAGGCGAAGATCTTTGGTTATTAGGAGAAGATATTTGGACGCCAAATACACCAGGCGACGGTCTTCGTTCGATGAGTGACCCGGCTTCTGTCTATATTGGAGGCTATACAGAATCAGGCTACTACCCTGATCACTACAGCAAACGTTATGTGGGGGAGCTTGATAAAGGCGGTGTCCATATCAACAGCAGCATCAACAACAAAGCTGCCCACCTGATCACAGATGGAGGCACTCATTACGGTGTTTCGGTAACAGGCATTGGAAAAACGAAAGCCGAGAAGATTTTCTATAGAGCACTTACCCATTACCTGGCAGCAAGCTCCGACTTCAGCCAAATGCGCCAGGCTGCCATCCAGGCAGCAAAAGACCTGCATCCTGATCAAAACGGACAGCCTTCAGCTGAGGTAAAGGCTGTCATTGCCGCATATGATGCGGTTGGTGTTAACTAAGTTTATCCTTTAAAACAAAAAGAAACTCGCCACGCTGCGGCGAGTTTTTTAATGTATTTTTTTCCTCCTCATAGCTGAAAGAATGCCTAAAATTACGGTTATGATATGGGATAAAAAAAAGGTATAAACATTAAAGTAAAGACTATTTGTGTATTGATTGAACCAGCCAAAACGGTAAATTCTTGATTCCGGGTTATCCGGTGTCCCTCCAAGAGCAGTGATCAGCTCACCTGTGTAATCGTTCATTTCAATCATCAGCAAAACACAGCAGGCAAGTGAAAAAACTAAAATTGCTATAGTCATTTTACTATCTTTTACAATCTTTGCTTTTACCAGCTTAAAAGTATAGACCCAACTGGAAATAAAGACAGGTGTAAAAAGAAGGATTACGAGGATGCCTAAATTTCCATTGCCGGAAATCACTTGCGGCTTTACCGTAAAAAGGTGTTCTATCAGGTAAAAACCAAAGAATGAAAACAGGAAGCACAGAACCCAAAAGATAAGTTTTTTATTCAAGAGCAGTCCCCTTTTCGTGATTTGCCTAAGTCTAATCAGCCCTATTTTATTAGCTCCGCACCTTTCAAGTCGGCATCTACCTCAAACTCTCAGCCAGCAGGTAAAGCCCTGTGAAAATCAATATAATGTATGTAAAAACCTTGAAAAAACGCTGATTAATTTTAGCAAATAAAATTTGCCCCAGGTATAGACCCAGCAGCACCAGCGGCAAAGCATACAGGCTTGAAAGCCAAATCGTCTTATTGGTCCCTGCAAAGATTACCTGAAATACCAGACTGGCCGAGTAGATAAACAAGTAATAAGCCAAAGTAGTTCCCCTAAGCCGCTCTTTTTGGGTATCAGTTCCTGAAAAATATAACAGGAGCGGTGGGCCGGGCATGCCAATGCTGGATGTCATTATTCCTGACAAGCCGCCTACTGAATAATCCCTGCGGCTTGTTTCTTTCACACGGAAATTCGCCATCAAAAGCATCGTTAAAAGCAAAATAATGAAACTGACAGCTAACTTCAGCCAGGAAATGTCCAAAAATAAAAAAATAGCTATACCGATCGGCAGCCCGGCTGCACTTCCAATTGCAAATCTTTTCAAAACACCAAAGTCTGTATCCTTCTTGATTTTAGAAAATAATGCTGCTGAAATCAATAAAGATAAAATTAGATTAATTTGAATAGCTTCTCTAGGTTCAAAAAGAAGCAGCAAAAACGGTGTGGCCAGGATTGAGAAACCAAAGCCCGTGCTTGTCTGTAAAATGGACGCAATTAAAATAATAAGGATGAAAAGAAAGATTTCCATGCACAAAACCTGCTTTTTACCCTATTTTAACACAGCGCGGAAACAATCTGGCACACCTTGAGCTTTTCCTATACAATAATGGAAGGAATATGCAAAAGTGTGGTGAATTGATTGTTTAAAGTGCTTTTAATTGAGGATGATGCCTCCCTGTTTACAGAAATCAAAGACCGGCTCTCCCAATGGTCTTATGAAGTCCATGGAATTCAGGACTTCAGTGGAGTCATGAAGGAGTTTGCCGGCATACAGCCTGATTTGGTCATTATCGATATCCAGCTTCCGAAATTCGACGGGTTTCATTGGTGCCGGATGATTCGTTCACATTCGAATGTGCCGATTATTTTCCTGTCATCCCGGGATCACCCAACCGATATGGTCATGTCCATGCAGCTTGGGGCTGACGATTTTGTCCAAAAGCCCTTCCACTTCGAAGTCCTGATCGCCAAAATACAGGCAATTCTCAGACGTGTCTATAACTATAGTGCCATTCAGAATAACTTCAAGACCTGGTGCGGTGCGGCGGTTGATTTCGAAAAGAATACCGTTACTAATGAGAGCGGCTGCATTGAATTAACGAAAAATGAAATTTACATATTAAAGCTTCTGATTGAAAGAAAAAATCAAATTGTCAGCAGGGATGATATCATTAATAGCCTATGGGATGATAAACGATTCATTAGTGACAATACTCTAACGGTCAATATTAATAGACTAAGGAAGAAGCTTGATGAAATCGGGCTTGGCGCCAGAATCGAAACAAAGGTCGGCCAGGGATATATGGCAATTGAAGAGGACGCCTCACATGTTTAGGAATTATATCAGGGAAAGGTTAAGCTGGATCCTGCTGTACGCTTTCCTTCAGGTGCTTGCTGCCTTTGTAGTATATATCGACTCAGCCATATCCCTTAAGCCCTTCCTATATTACACTTTTTTATCTGCAATTATTTTCACAGGGTTCATCTTTCTCCGTTATCAAAAAGAAACACGATTTTACAGAGAAGTAGCAGAGAGGGAAGATAATTTAGATATATCGAGCATACCAGAGTCTGACAGCCCTTTTGAAAAAATAATAGAGTCGGGCCTGGTTAGCCAAACTGAACGGTTTAAACAGGAGTTCAGCCGGAACTGGACACTTCTCGAGCAGGAAAAGGATGAACTGCTGTCCTGGATTCATGAAGTAAAAACACCCTTAACTGCCATGCATCTCATGATAGACCGGATTGGGGAACAAACTCTTAAATCCGCCCTGACGTATGAATGGATGCGCATCCACCTTCTTCTTGATCAGCAGCTGCATCAAAAGCGGATTCCTTCTATGGAAAATGACTTGTATATTGAAATGATTCATCTTGAAGACATTCTATTCAGTGAAATCAAATCTCTGCAGTCCTGGTGCATGCAAAAAGGCATTGGCTTTGAAATGGAATTGGTAGAAACAGAAGCTCTGAGCGACGCAAAGTGGTTCAGTTTTATCATGCGCCAGCTTTTAACCAATGCTGTGAAGTATAGTGAGGAATCAGATATTTGGATTTCGAGTTCCCAACTTGACGGTAAAATATCCTTGAGGATCCAGGATTTTGGCAGAGGCATCGATCAGAGGGATTTGCCGCGAATCTTTGAGAAAGGGTTCACATCTACTGCAAATCACCATGAAAACGCAGCAACAGGCATGGGGTTGTATTTAGCCAAAAAAGCCGCAGACCAGCTAAAAATAAAAATCCATGTGGAGTCTTGTTTAGGCAAAGGCACAATCGTGACACTTACCTTCCCTACACGAAATGATTTCGTCAGCATAACAGGCATGTGACAAAAATGTCACATGCTTTTGCTGTTTGTTCGTTCAATCGAAGGAATTACATAAACGTAAACTTCTATAATAAGGTGAAACTTCAATCAGTGGTGGTTTCTTTTCCCCACTGATTGTCAGTTGAACCAGTCGGGCCTTTACGGACAGTTTGACTACCTCATATCCTCCTTGGAATCATTCTGAATCTTGAAGGGGGAGTCTTACTGCCCATTAGACTGCGATAAAGCTATCAAAGAAAGGATGGTTACACATGTTTGTACTAGAAGCCAAAAAAATTCATAAAAGCTACGGCAATAAATTTAATAGGCAGGAAGTATTAAAAGGAATTGATCTGAAAATTGAAACGGGTGAATTTGTAAGCATTATGGGCGCTTCAGGTTCAGGGAAGACCACTCTTCTCAATGTACTCTCGTCTATTGACAGTGTAAGCGGCGGAGAAATCAAGATTGAAGAAAAGGAAATGACAAGACTGAAGGAAAAGCAGCTCGCCCAGTTCCGCAAAAAGCATCTCGGGTTTATTTTTCAGGAATATAATCTCCTGGATACATTGACAGTGAAGGAAAATATCCTTCTCCCCCTTTCCGTAAGCAAAACACCAAAAAAAGAAGCCGATGAAAAGTTTGCAGCAGTTGCGGGTGAGCTCGGAATATTCGAGTTAAAGGATAAATACCCTAATGAAATTTCCGGCGGGCAAAAGCAGCGGACTTCCGCAGCTCGTGCTTTCATACATGAACCAAGCATCATTTTCGCGGATGAGCCGACAGGTGCGCTGGATTCGAAATCAGCATCAGACTTATTGAATAAGTTAAGTGATTTAAATCAGAAAAGGAAAGCAACGATTATCATGGTCACCCATGATCCTGTGGCGGCAAGCTTCTGCAGCCGGGTTATTTTCATCAAGGATGGCCAGATCTATACTCAGCTGAATAAGGGAGATCAATCAAGACAGTCTTTTTTCAAGGATATTATGAAAACACAAGGCGTTTTGGGCGGTGTGCAGCATGAGCATTAATACCATCATCCTCCGCAGCCTGAAAAAGAATCTGAAAAATTATTATCTCTATGTGTTCGCACTCATTTTCAGTGTCGCGCTCTATTTCGCCTTTGTCACCCTTCAATATGACCCATCGATGTCTGAAGCAAAAGGATCGATAAAAGGTGCAGCAGCAATCAAAACAGCCTCTATCCTGCTCGTGGCGATTGTTTCCATCTTTCTTCTGTACGCAAACACTATTTTTATCAAAAGACGAAGCAAAGAAATCGGGCTTTTTCAGCTGATAGGAATGACAAAAAATGAAATTTTCAGGCTTCTTAGCCTGGAAAATCTTATGCTGTATTTTGGTTCCTTGATCATTGGAATCTTTATCGGTTTTTCGGTTTCGAAATTAATACTGATGGTCCTTTTTAAGTTGACAGGGGTTGAAGGAATTGCATCATTGCACCTTTCAAGTGAGGCGCTTTTGCAGACTGTCATCGTCTTTACGGTTATTTATATTTTCATTATGCTGATGAACTTTGTTTTTATCAAAAGGCAAACCATTCTATCTTTATTCAGGGTGGTTTCAATTGCAGAAGGAAAAGTCAAAAAGCTGTCCATGCTGGAAATGATATTGGGCGTGCTTGGTTTAGTCCTGATCATAACCGGCTATTATATCTCTTCCCTTTTATTTGGCGGGGATTTCACATCCATGAACGAGCTGTTCCTTGCGATGGTGGTCATCCTGGCTTCCGTTATCATCGGAACCTATCTTTTCTACAAAGGATCGGTAAGCTTTATCGCCAGCCTGATCCGCAAAAGGAAAGATGGGTACCTGAATGTTAACGAAGTGCTTTCATTGTCCTCCATCATGTTCCGCATGAAGTCGAGTGCACTGCTTTTAACGATTATTACAACTGTCTCCGCTCTTGCGATTGGGCTGCTGTCCTTAAGCTATATTTCTTACTACTCAGCGGAAAAATCAGCCCAGGATAGCCTCCCCTCCCACTTTTCGTTTACTGATAAGGAAGATGCAGGGAAGTTTACAGGGAGACTTCATAAAGAAGGATTAGAGTATATGGAAAAAAGTATTGAGTTATTGCATGTGGATGTTGATATGGAGGACATTCTAGATGTCAATCTGGAAGAAATGAATTTTGATTCACCAAACATGATCTTGCCGGTTGTAAGCGAAACATCCATAGCTGGCATTAAACTTTCTCCAAAAGAAACCGTGCTGACAGGATATAATGATGCCCTTCAGAAATTCATGACGCTCAAGGACTCAGGAGAACTCGAGTTCATGGGAAAAACAAACACGATTAAACAAAAATATTTAGGGTTAAAAAAAGATTTTGTTCTCCCGTTTTATTTTACATCAGGCGGGCTGCCGGTTGCTATTGTGGATGAGAAGGTATATGAAGAGCTGAAAGCTGACCTTAATCCTGAAATTCAGGATGAAGATTCGATTTTCATCGGAGTGGATATAAAGAATGAAAGCGATATTGAAAAAGCCAATACACTCTTCAAAGAGATGGAATTCAGCGGCAGAGCCGATTCCCAGCAAGAGATGAGCACAAGGCAAAAAATGAACATGGGACTGATCATGTTTATTGTCGGTTTTCTCGGTTTAACCTTTTTGGTCACTTCAGGCTGTATTCTATATTTCAAACAAATGGATCAGAGTGAGGATGAAAAACCAAACTATACAATCCTGCGGAAACTTGGCTTTACACAGGGAGACCTGCTGAGCGGAATTCAATCCAAAATGGCTTTCAACTTTGGAATTCCGCTTATCGTCGGCCTTCTGCACAGCTACTTTGCCGTACAATCCGGCTGGTTCTTCTTCGGAAGCGAGCTTTGGATGCCGATGATCCTTGTTATGGTGCTTTACACAGTGCTTTATTCGATTTTCGGAATTTTGTCTGTGATCTATTCGAAAAAAGTGATAAAAGATGCACTATAAAATAGAAAAACCGCTCAGGTATTCAGGCCTGAGCGGTTTTTCGTTTTAGTCGGTTATATTTGCAGTTTTCCAGAGCTTGTTTGTCAGTTCCCAGTGTTTTTTTGCAGGTTTTCTCAGTTTATTTGCTAATTTTGCGGATTTGTTTGCAATTTCTTCGCAACTATTTGCAACTTGTCTCATTTTTCATTAGCTGCGATTCAACAATTAACTTATCCAGTTCCCTGCTTAATTTCAAGGTCATTTCATCAGATAGTCCCCTTGAATAAATGCAATCAATCATAGCTTGCCTGGTCTGTTCAATTGCCTTTATCAATTCCATTTCTTATCCTTCCAGAAGCGGAATTCGGGATTTATACTTTTTAACCAGCTCGCGGTTATGCTGTTCTGCTCCGTCTACATTGCCGCTTTTAAAGATTGGCGGCTCGAACCCGTTTGCAATCATCACTTCCACAGCTTCCGCCATCAGGCTGTTTACAATCGCAAAGCCAATAATTGATGAGGCGGACCCAAACCGGATCCCCAAAGCCGAATGCTCCATCAATGCGTCCCCTGGTTCTATATGGTTGTCGATCGTCAAATCCACAGATGAATATAGGTATTTTCCGTTTTTGTGCCGGGAGGATTGAGTATTCGCGTAACGCGGGGATGTGATTCCAATAACAAATGCTCCACTCTCTTTTGATATTTCAGCTACATCAATCGGGACTGGATTCCGTCCTGATGTTGATGCTGCGATGACGACATCACCAGGCCGGATATCAGCATTTTCCATAAAGCTTCCCGCAAGATCATTTTGTTTTTCCATTAAAGAGGAACGGACCGCACCCTTATGAAGCATTAAATCCTCTACAAAAATAGGCTTAATCGGGGCCAGCCCGCCTGCCCGGTAAAACAGCTCTTCTCCGAGCATATGAGAGTGTCCGCATCCAAATACATGGACAATTCCATTGTTTTGAATACACTCAGCCAAAGCACGGGCGGCATTTTTCATTTTTTGACCTTCTTCTTTTTCTACAAGGGTCAATAATTCTTTTA
The DNA here is from genome assembly GCF_051353635.1 of Cytobacillus sp. BC1816. NCBI lineage: Bacteria > Bacillati > Bacillota > Bacilli > Caryophanales > Bacillaceae > Cytobacillus > Cytobacillus sp. BC1816. The sequence continues at coordinate 2,693,020 of NZ_CP195611.1, forward strand.
CTTCATTCAGATATTTCTCAAGCATTGCTACTACCCCATTTATACAGAGACTTTTGATGCGCTAAGAGCCGCTTCATCGGCAATCACTTTCACGTTTGGATGATTTTTTAAGATGGATGCCGGGAAATGTTCATTAACACCATTTCCAAGAAGCTTTTGAATGGCATCCGCTTTTGCTTCACCTGAAGCGAGAAGAAGGATCTCCCTGCTCTGCATGATCGTTGAAATTCCCATTGTAATGGCTTGTGTCGGCACCTCTTCAATTGTATTAAAAAATCTGGCATTGGCTTTAATCGTTGAATCGGCTAAATCAACAATGTGAGTTATAGATGAAAAAGGCGTGCCAGGCTCATTAAAGCCAATATGTCCATTATTGCCGATACCCAAAATTTGCAGATCAATGCCGCCATGGTTTTTCAGTTTACTTTCGTAATTACGGCATTCTTCTCTTAAATCCTCAAGCGTCCCATTGGGGACAAAAGTATTTTCCTTCTGTATGTCCAGATGATTAAACAATACTGAATCCATAAAATAACGGTAGCTTTGCGGATTTTCCCCAGAAAGACCGATGTATTCATCCAGATTAAAAGTTGTCACGTTTTTATATGATGTTTTATTGCACCGGTGATCTTCAATCAACCTTTTATAGGTTCCCACAGGAGTGCTTCCGGTTGCCAATCCCAGTGTTGCATCACGATGCTGGCGGACCTTTCTGATGATATAATCTGCTGCGGTTTTACTCATTTCTTCATAGCTGGTTACTTTAATAATCTCCATCATGAGTTTCCTCCTTGCTTAAAAAGCTGAATAAGAATATATTTGCACTTTTAAATGCAAAATATAGTAATTAAATAAACCCATTTATATTAAATATCGTATCACCTTAAAGTATAGTTGTCTATACCAATTGCATTGTTAGAAAAGTCTTAACATAAGAACGAAAATCCTGCTCTTTAGAATTTTTTCTTTTAAAATGGTATAGACAACTATATTTATATTTTGGTATGATTACGACAGTTTAGTAAAACGCTTTCTTATTCATTATTTTTTATTAAGGAGAGATCTATATGTTAGGATTCTTACAAAGAATTGGTAAAGCATTAATGCTTCCGATTGCCGTCCTGCCTGCCGCAGGTCTTCTGCTCCGCTTTGGACAAGATGATTTATTGGGCATTCCGTTTATCGCTAATGCCGGCAATGCCATTTTCGACAACCTGGCACTTATTTTTGCTATCGGGGTTGCCATGGGATTCGCGAAAGACAGCAATGGAGCAGCTGCCCTTTCAGGCGCCATCGGTTTTCTTGTATTAACAGAAGGGGCAATTGCCATCGATGAAAATATAAATATGGGAGTACTGGGCGGTATTATTGCCGGTATTATTGCTGGATTATTATATAACCGCTTCCATGATATCAAACTTCCGGATTGGCTCGGATTCTTCAGCGGCCGCCGCTTCGTTCCGATTATTACTTCCGTAACCATGATTCTGCTGGCTGCCATCGCAGGTTTTGCCTGGCCTCCAATCCAGGGCGCAATCGATTCATTGGGCAACTGGATTATTGGTCTCGGCGCTTTGGGATCAGGGCTATTTGGATTCTTAAACCGCCTGCTTATTCCTTTAGGTCTTCATCACGTATTAAACAGTTTATTCTGGTTCCAATTCGGCGAATTTGAAGGAGTTAATGGAGATATTGCCCGCTTCTTCGCCGGAGACCCGTCAGCAGGCGCGTACATGACTGGATTCTTCCCTGTTATGATGTTCGGTCTTCCAGCTGCAGCATTTGCGATCATTGCAGCAGCTAAGCCTGAAAAAAGAAAAGCAGTATCAGGAATGTTCATTGGTCTTGCCCTAACTTCATTCCTGACTGGTATTACGGAGCCAATCGAGTTCTCATTTATGTTTATCGCACCGCTTCTATATGGAGTGCATGCCATCTTAACCGGTGTTTCCATGTGGGTTACCTCTCTATTGGGCATCCGCGATGGTTTCACATTCTCAGCAGGCGCACTCGATTTTGCGCTTAACTTTAATATCGCTGAAAAGCCGCTGCTGCTATTGGGAATTGGCGTTATCTATGCGATTCTTTACTTCGTTATCTTCTATGCCTTAATAAAAGCGTTTAACCTGAAAACACCTGGCCGTGAAGATGAAACAGACGTAGTTGAAGAAGAAGAAGATGCACCTGCCAGTCAGGGCAATAATAAGTATGAAGTTATGGCCAGCCATTTTATCAAAGATATTGGCGGTGCTGACAACATCACTTCCATTGATAACTGCGCAACACGCCTGCGCTTAAATATTGCTGATATGGAAAAGGTTAAGGAAAGTGCTCTGAAGGCACATGGTGCAAAAGGAATCATGAAATTAAGCAAGACAAACCTTCAGATCATTGTTGGAACAGATGTGGAGTTTGTCGCAGATGAAATGAAGAAAATAAAGAAGTAATGACTAAAAAACAGTGTCCTCTTCCGGACACTGTTTTTCTTATAGCAGTTTTATTTCAGGAGGAAGCTTTGTGGAGCACAGTATTTCCAGCTCTTTTAAACGCTTTAAATTATAAGAGGACCCTTCCATTAGCAATTGATCTGCGAATGCCGGATGGCACATAACTTCCACTGTTTCCCCGTCCTCCGCCTTTTCTGCCAGCATGCTGAAATAATCTTCCTGTATGCCATCTCCGTAAAAATCGAATAAGCATCTGTTAGAATAGCTTTTGACCCCTTCAATCGGAAAGGCGCCATTAACTCTGAAAGGGAGATCGTATTTATTGGACAGGCTTTGTACCACTGGGAGAAACTCTTCGCGTGTGTGAACGTGATGATGGCTATCCAAATGGGAAGGCGCAAGACCAGCCCCGATAAAACGGTCAATCTGTGCAGTCCACTCAAGCTCGAGCTCTTCTGCTGATACTTCGTCCAAATCTGCCTGTGATCTGAAGTATCCATCTTTATTCGTTAACGTTTTTAAATGGGATAATAGCGGCTTCCCGCATGTCAGGACTAAATGGACGCCAGTTCGTAAACCTGGGTATTGTCTGGCCATTGCCAGGGCTTGTGCGGTTCCGGGCATGTTCATTATCATGGTGGCGGAATTGACAATTCCAAATAGGTGGCTGTGCAAAATTCCATAGTTAACTCCGGGACTATAGCCGAAATCATCAGCATTAACAATGAGCTTAATCATGGTTATTTTCCTCCGGTTACATAGCTGCAAGGCAGCATGAATGATCTGCTGCCCTGCCAATTTTTACTTTAATTGCTCTGTTCTTTTTTTATTGCGCCTTTTTTTAAGTCTTCCACTTGCTTTTTTACGCTTTCGGGAGCTGATTTTGTCTTGATTTACTCTAATTGCACTGTTCTGTTTCTTTATTGCGCCATATATAAGTCATTTGCGTCTGAACCTTGCTTTTACTCTCTCTGGACCTGATTGCGTTGTGATTTATTGAAATTGCGGCAAATAGCTACGATGGGCTTCGAGCATTTCATCCAGTATCTTTTTAGCTGTCTTGTCGGAACCCACCAGCGGATTGATTGTCAGCGCCAGTAGAGCAGTATTATAATCACCAGTCAGGGCCGCTTCAATGGTCACCCTTTCAAAGGATTTAATAGATTGAACCAGTCCCCTGACTGAAACTGGGAGTTCTCCGACCGTTAACGGCTTGGGCCCGTCTTTCGTTATCATGCAGCTGACTTCAACAGCTGATTCAGAAGGAATGCCTGCAATGGCACCATTATTTCGGGTGTTGACCGGCTGTATATCTCTTTTATCAGTATAGATGGAATGAATCAGCCTGCATGCTGCATCACTGTAGTAGGCCCCTCCCCTTTTTTCCAGCTGAGGCGGCTTTTCAGCAAGATCTGGATTTTGATATAACTGGAACAGCTCTTCCTCCAGCTTTTTAACCACTTCAGCCCGAGTTCCGCCTTCTGATGCTGCCTTGACTTCTTCTTCCACCATTTCACGTGTTTTATAGTAATAATTATGGTAAGGACAAGGAAGCACGTTCAATGCCTGGAGAAACTCCGGTTCCCATCCCATCGCATGGATATTTTTCATCGTGATCGAATGTTCTTTGTCCGTAAGCTTTTTCAGCAGCTCTTCCTTGACGCTCACACCATCGACATAGACATCGAGCCCGTATACGAGGTGGTTGAGTCCCGCAAAGTCAATTCTTACTCTGCTGTGATCCACATTCATTAACTGAGCTGCACCCATCTCCATCCCAATGGGCACATTGCATAAACCAACCACTTTTTTGATATTGCTGTATCGCAGGACTGCTTCTGTAATCATACCTGCCGGATTGGTAAAATTGATGAGCCATGCGTCAGGGCAAAATTCTTCCATTTCACGGCAGATCTCCATAATGACCGGAATGGTTCTGAGTGCTTTGAAAAATCCTCCCGGGCCATTGGTTTCCTGGCCCAGCACTCCATATTTCAGAGGAATTCTCTCGTCTTTTGCTCTTGCCTCCAAAAGCCCGACACGGAATTGAGTTGTAACAAAATCGGCACTCTTAAGCGCTTTTTTCCTATCTAAAGTAAGCTGAATCTGTATGGGAACCCCGGCTTTTTCAACCATCCGCTTTGCCAATTGGCCGACAATCTCGAGCTTATTTCTGCCTTCCTCCACATCCACAAGCCAAATTTCCCTGACAGGCAATTCCTGATGTCTTTTGATAAAGCCTTCAATTAATTCCGGTGTATAGCTTGAACCTCCGCCTATTACGGCTATTTTTAAACTATCTGGTTGCTGTGCCATTCGTTTACCTCTCTTAGTCAAGTTTCTTGTATAAGTCGATAAATTCCTGTGCCATATCTTTAACAGTCAGTGCATTCATCAAATGATCCTGGGCATGGACAAGAATGATGGGCAGATCGAACTGAGCCCCGGAAGCCTCCCCCTGAATTAACTCAGTTTGATGTCTGTGTGCCAGCACGAACTCCTCCTCGGCTTCCCGGATTTTTGCTTCCGCTGCTTCGAACTTTCCGGCCTTTGCTTTCTGGATGGATTCCATTGCCAGACTTCTGGCATTCCCGCTGTGCAAAATAAGCTGAAATGAGATTTGATAAAGCTTTTCTTTATCCATTCTTTAACCCGCCTAACCTTGAGTTGTTGGTGTTTGTTCTGTCTGCTGCCGTTTCAGTTTCTTTTCATCTAGTTTTCCTGTTACATATACGAATGGAAGATAAATGGCAATGGAAATCGCTAAATTCACAAGTGCCAGCACTGCACCGGAGATATGCCCTCCTGTAGCAAGATAGCCGCCAATACCTGCAGGCGTCACCCAGGGAATACTTGCCACAACGACCGGATAAACAAGGCCCCATTTAATAGCCAGATAGGCCACTACAGTCATGATGACCGGTGCAGAAATAAACGGGATTAACCAGATTGGATTTAACACGATCGGAAGGCCGAATAATAATGGTTCATTGATTTGGAAGATTCCAGGCGGTGTTCCCAATGCCAGCATTTGCTTGTGCCTCTTTCGTCCAGCAATAAACATGGCAATGATGAGGCCAAGAGTTGCTCCGGAGCCGCCGAGATAGACGAAGGCATCCAGGAATGGACCTGCCAGAATGGCATACTTATCAAGATCTGCTACACCTTGGGCATACAAATCTGTATTTTTAGTCCCGAGAGATGTGAATAAAGGCGTTGTAACTCCTCCAAGAATATTAGGCCCATGAAGGCCAACCGCCCAGAAGCCATGAACAAGAAAGACAATTAGGATCGCAAATGGCAGTGAATCAGCTGCATTTGTCAAAGGTGCGACAAGGGTTGCGTTAAGCCAGTCATTCAAGAATTCCCCATTTGTCATTTTTCTGAATAGAAGGCCTGCTACTCCAAATATGAAAATCGTCAGCATGCCCGGCACCAATTTTGCAAATGCCCCTGCAACGGCAGGAGGTACTCCATCCGGCAGTCTGATAATAAAGGCTTTTACCCTGGTCAGACGTATAAATACTTCTGTTGCAAGAAGTGCCACCACAATACCTGTAAATAAAGCTGTAGCATTAAAGTATCCATAGCCAATGAACCCCCAGACGCCTTCCGTATCCGGCACCTGGCCAACCTGAGGGACTAAGAGGAAGAAGCAGGCTGCAGCAACCAGCATGGCCTCGAATCCATCATCCCCATAGGATTTGGCAAGCCTGTGGGATATGCCAAACACGGCGAATATAGTCAAGAAAGCAAACGTGCCCCACCAGATATCCCCGCCAAGTGTTTTCCAGGACTCACCGAAAATACTTTCCATGAGCCTGCCGTATGGCTTAATGATTTCCCCCAGATTATTAAACAGGACAGCAAATGATCCCACCATCGTGATGGCGATCATCCCAATCAATGCATCCCGGATAGCAAGCAAATGCCTGTTGTTGCCGAATTTCATAGCATAAGGCATGATATATTTCTCAATAAACGTCATCATCACTATTCACCCTTTATTAATGACATAGCTTGCTTTAATACTTCCTCCCCATTGCATAAACCATAATGCATTGGGTTTATGGGAGCTACAGGAATCCTGCCGCCTGCCTCCTTCTTCAATTGCTCGGTCATAAACCGAATCTGCGGTCCCAGCAGCAGTACATCTGCTGAATCAATATGGCTTCTAACCTCTCCGTTGCCGACAGCCCAAATTTTACAGTCGATCCCCTGGCTTTCAGCGCTTGCCTGCATTTTTGTCACTAGAAGACTAGTAGACATTCCAGCCGAACAGCATAACAAAATATTCATGATTGACCCCCTTTACTTTGTAAACGATTTCAAAATAATAGAATGATTGCTTATCCTAATAGTACCATCGATAAAACAGATTATTCAGTCAACTAAGAAGAAAAATATTCCCTTTTTGAAGTCATTCACCTCCCATCAATATCCTATGCTTGAAATTAATTGTAATGACAAATATTTAATTTTTCAATACATTTTTAAAATTTGTTATTACAAGTTAATTTATAATTGATATGACAATAAGTTTTATGGAATAATAGAAAGAAGAACAGAGTAGGAGGAACGGGTATGAAAGACGGTTTCACCGAGGATAGTGCCCTTCACTTGAAGGTTAAAGAAAGCATTCTTGAACTTATTGGAAATGGAGAATACAAACCGGATACAAAATTGCCGACAGAAGCGGAGTTTTGTGAAAAATATGGAGTCAGCCGGACGACCATTAGAACAGCACTCCAGCAGCTGAGCTCCGAGGGCCATATTTATCGCCAGCAAGGCAGAGGCACATTTGTATCAAGCAATAAAGTTAAGCAGCGGCTGACTTCTACAGTCGAAAACTTTTCAAAGCAAATGGCCATGCAGGGAAAAAACCCGCTTATAAAAGTAATAAATCTCGAAGTCATCCCTGCCGATCCCTTTCTAGCAGATGTCTTTGAGCTGTCAGAAGGCGATCCGGTCAATGTACTCGAACGGATCAGATATGCGGATGACGAGCCGCTTCAATATGAAAAAGCCTTTCTGCCATGGAAAAAGACCCCCAGCTTGAACCGGCAGGCCTGTGAAAAATCCTTATACAATTTGCTGCAGACTCAATACAACTTAAAAATCAAAAAGACAGTCGAGCATTTAGAAATCGCATTCCCGGAAGAGGACATTAGCGGTCTGTTAAAAATCAAATCTGAAACACCATGCTTCGTTCTTGAAACCTATGCCCATATTGAAGATGGAAGCTTAATCGAATACTCCAAAACGATGTTCCGCGGGGACTATGCGCATTTTATTATTGAACGGAATTATGAATAAAAGTTTGGCGGAGGATACTGTAAATGCGGGAAGTCTCTTGTTGGCGGCCGAATGCCGGCCTGGTTTGGACAGCGTGAACAGCAATTTCGCCTATACTGTCCGGATGCGGGTCTAATTCGGACAACATCTAAGCAATTTGGACTTTGCTGTCCGAATGTGTGTCTGGTTCGGACTACATCTACAGCAATTTGGACTTTACTGTCCGAATGTGTGTCTGGTTCGAACAGCGGGAACAGCAGTTTGGCCATTACTGTTCAAATGCAGGTCTAATTCGGACAGCACGAACAGCGCTTAGGCTTTTGCTGCCCGAACAGCATATAAAAAGTTTTATAAGTATCCTCACTTTTTTTTATTTGATAGACTAATAATGGATTAGTTTAGCATAATGACTCATACCACTTTATTGCCTTCATCTCCATTTTCCGCACCAGAGCTTCCTTCCCCTTTATGTATGCCTCAATGTCTAAGGGGTACTGCTTCGCTAACTCCATTTTTAAAGCTCCATATTGTTTTGCTTCATTTACGTTCAATCTTAAATAATCACGAAAAGCAAGATACCGGGTAATATCAGGACTCCCTTTTCCGTAGATATGGACATGATGGGTCCGCTGATTGCCTCCTTTCTGAAAGTACCGCCGGCCAGGCAGACCGTTTTCTCCACGTGGTTCATACCCAAGAGAAATCATTTGTTCATTAAAGCGATCAACCATCTCAATATCGCTTACGATAGGCATTATATCGATGACCGGCTTTGCTGCCAGACCAGGAATGGACGTGCTTCCTATATGATGAATATCTAGAATCTCTCTTTTAAAAATTTTCTTGAGGAGCGCTGCCTCGCTTTTAAATAAGGATGGCCAATCGGGATTATATAGAGTAACTGCCACTTTCCTTGTCATGGTTTCCTCCTAACTTGAAAACTTCTACTTTAGCCTCATCAAACAGGCCCATAAAAAATCTTCTCCAAATAGATTACTAGGCTGCTGAATCTTTTTCATTTTTCTAATCTCCATGAAATGAAAGTCATTTTGAAAGATCACTTTCAAGCGTTCTTCTGTATACCCAATGCCTCCCATTAAGCTGCCGTGTTGATATACCTCCCAGTCCGGAGTAGGAAGCGCGCCATCCGTATTAAAGCTAACAAGTCCGAACTTTCCGCCGGGCTTCAGTGCAGCTTTGATTATTTCCAAATATGTCAGCCTTCTATGCGGGGGAAGATGATGAAACATGCCGCTGTCATAAATAAAATCATAGGTGTGAGGTTCAAAATGGAAATCAAAAAGAGATACATGTTTAAAATTTATATCGGCTTGTGCTTCTTTTGCTCTTTCAGCGGCCCATTTGATCGCCTTTTCGGAAAAATCAATGGCATCCACCTGCGCTCCATTTTTCGCCAGAAAAATGGCATTCCTCCCTGGACCGCAGCCAATCTCAAGGGTTTTTTCCGGCCTTAAGCCATTTTGAACATATTCATAAAGGTTTTCATCTGGCCCCTTCGCTATGAAAAATGGAATCTCTTTGTCCCGGTCTTCATAAAAATTTTCCCAGAAGGCTTTTGGTTCTCTTAACAATCCATCCAGCATTTCCAGTAAATCATCGTAATGTAAAATCGCTTTCTCCATGGCAATGCCCCCCTTTCCTTTATTTTACTAAAACCAACATAATCAAGGATTACAGCTCCGTTAAAAATAAATTATTTATGCAAAAATGATCTGCTGACCCTTCATTATTTTTCCAATTAGAGATTCTGTAAGGGGGTATTTTCAAAAAAATAGTCTAATAAATACTTAAAGTCTTTTAACATAAGAAAACGCCCGGAAATGCTCCCTATGCACATTTGCCGATTTTCCCCCTATACTGCTTCGTCATATTCGTAACATTTCTGAAATAATTTCTTCTTAAAACTTGTCCTTCATTTAGAGTAGCTCACATATAATGACTGACAAGAAGGTATAGGAGGTACATGATGTTTATTTTTCTTGATAAAGCGATTCTTGGGATGGCGATTCTGCGGATTATTTCTGGAGGCATAGAAATTTTTGTTGCACTATTGATTATAAAAATGAATGATATCGAAAAAGCACTGGTTGTGAATAGTTCACTTGCCCTGATTGGACCGCCTGTGCTTCTGTTGACGACAGTGATCGGATTAACTGGAATGGCAGATAAAGTTTCACTAAGCAAGATATTATGGGTACTTTGCGGAGTTGGCTGCATTCTTTATGGGGTAAAAGGCAACTAATCCAATAAGAACAAGAGCTGTAAGGACAGCTCTACTTCTGATGTTTCAGCAATTCCGAAACCGTAGTCATATGGTAACCCTGCTCTTTTAATGAAGAAATAATTTTCTTAACAGATTCCAAAGACTCTTCTCGGCTCTCATACATGACATGAAGAAGAATGATGGAGCCTGGTTCTATGTTCTCAGCCACAAGCTCCGTGATTTTATCGGCATCCCCTTCTATTTCCGGATGACTTTCAGGCTCAATGTTCCATAAAATCGTCTTGCGCTCCTGTTTATATAGGTAGTAAGGAAGAAAAAATAGTTTTTTTCCGTATGGAGGCCGAAAATGAATTTCTCCCTCATAACCTGTCTGCCTGATCAAATCATCTGTTTTCTCAATTTCATCTTTAATAAAAGAGGGAGATTTTAAAACCATCCGTGTATGAGAATATGAATGATTGCCAATTTCATGCCCTTCTCCCGCAATCCTTTTGGCATCGTTCATATGTTGCTCAATCTCATGCCCTGTCAGGTAAAAAGTGGCCTTAATTTCTTCTTCCCGCAGAATTTCCAATACTTCCTCCGTATTGACGCCTGGTCCATCATCAAATGTTAGTGCTGCCACTTTTTCCTCTGTTTCTGCTTTATTTACAAGGCCGCCGAAAAACTGAAAGTTCCTTGACTTGGAAATTTCAAACAGCAAAAAGCAAATCCCCATAAACAGAATGATAGAAATACTGATTTTTAGCAGTTTTTTCATATATCCTCCTGACAGCAATAGTTTCAGGGTAATTATAATTTCTATATAATAAAAAAACCAGCCCCCGATTGGAAACTGGTTTGATAATATAAGTATGGAGCCGCTCTTGCCGTAACTGTTATAAGAAAGTTTTAAACCACCACTCCTCAAAGTGGGTGTCCGCAGAAACATTCCTTCATGTCCTCCTTGTCATATAGACAGAGGCTTGTCATTCCTGTTCCGATGTTAAACTCCCTATTTCAGCTTAAAGGTTAAAACTTTAGTATGATTACGTACAATGCAGCTTGTTTTATTATAATAAAATAATAAAGTGATGATTTCAATAGAAATGTTTTCCTGCTCCTTAAAACCCCTGCCAACACTGCTCTATACGAAAATAATGGTATTTTTTACAATCGAAACCTCTGAAAATATCGTATAATGCAGGTTAAACAACTTAACAATAATAAAGAAAGACTATTTAGGTTGTGTATAAAGGGGGTTTAACAATTGGGAAGAAAATTCGAAAGAAATCTATTGCGTTTGTTATTTATATTTGGAATTATGTCTTTCTTTAATTTGATTAGAAAGCCCCCATTGAAGGAATGGCTTATCATATTCTTTTTAAAAAGCTATATTGCCACCTTTTTAGATAATCTGTTAGTGCGTAAAGGCTATCTAAAATACCCGGTAAATCTGTTTAAAACTTTTGATGTCAGCGTGCTATTCAGCTATATAATATTCCCGGTAACGTGTGTTTATTTTAATCAGCTGACCAGGAAGAATGGACTTAAGGGGATTTTGTTAAAGTCCCTGATCTTCAGTGCACCTTCAGCAATGGCTGAACATTTTCTTGAAAAATATACTCAGTTAATCAAATATAAAAAATCATGGAACTCATACTATAGCTTTATATCCATTATGGCAACTTTTTTATTGACACGCGGAATGATGGGTTTAATTCGTAAATCTTCGGAAAACCAACAAACACCAGCTTCATAATAATCGGGAACTGGTGTTTTTTATTTTTTCACTAAAGACTTCTTATCTTCCCCAAAGTTGGGTGGTGAAGCATTCCTGGCAAGAACTCCTTTATCATAAAAACTGTCATACTGTTTTAAGATATCTTTCACCTCAGCGACGGAAGGGATTGACTCATTTGCAGAGTATGTAAGATAGTAGTTTTTGGTGTTATTCCGATGGATTATCCATGTGAAAAATTTGATCGCAAAAGCATGTGTATTGTGATTTCATAAGTTCGGCATCTGCTTTCCGCCCCATACGGTCATTTTCTCCCCATTCCCCTTCCTTTTCTTTATTTCGCCATTTAGTTCGGCATAGATAAAACCCGGTGCTTTTCCCATCTGATTCATTACCAATTATGTCAGCACCTGACTAATAAACAATTGAATAAAATTTAATCCTTCCCTCTTGTCAGGGTGATATTGCCTGTTCAGGCAGCACTTCCGGCTTATCGCCCCACACCAGCGTATTTGATCCGTCAATTTCCTTTAATGGCTTTGCTCCATTACCTTCCCTTCTGAATCGGTGAAAAATACCCAGATATATAAGAGTTCTCCAAAAGGAAGAATATTTCTTTAAAAAAAGGAGGCTAAAGGAGGCCTCCAATTGGATTATCGATCAGTGAGATCGGTTAATTCAAGAAACTGAACAGTGGCTTGATCCCTGTCAATCCGGGCTTTGAGCTCCAAGTGATCCAGCTGGTAGGTTAACTCTTCACACTTGGCAGATTCATAACAAGTTACCGTTCTTGTCTTGTTAGCATCACCGTATATTTTTACTACTTCATCCCTGGTAAAGGGAAGAGCAGGAAACATACGCGGGCTTAAATATTCAGGATATACAGCTAGACTGCCTATTGTACCATCCTTCTTATTTAAGGTTATCCTTAGCCCTGCTCCATCACCCTGATAGTAAAGGCTTTTAATATTGAGCTGGGTTTCAGTCTTTTTTGGCTTGCCCATTCTGGATGCTATCTCATCATAAGAATCTCCTGGCTTTAAGCCAAAAATATGAAGAGCTTCTTTGGAAAGAATGAAGGCATCTTTAATTCCTGCCTTTTTGACTGCCTCTAGTTGCTTCACGGCATTCTTTTTATCTTTAAAAGCACCTGCCTGCACACGGTAATAGGCTTTGCCATCAATGACAGCAGTACTAATTGCGGCAGCGATCTCTTTTTTCTTTAATAGTGCTGCCCGCTTTTCCGCATTCTCTTTTTTGCTGAAAGATCCGGCAATAATCTTATGATATCCAGCCTCCTTACCGGAAAGAATGAGGCGCTGCCCCGGATAGATTGTCGTACCTGTTAAATGATTCAGATCCGTAATCTGCGCCACACTCATATGATGCTTCTTAGCCAGGGAATATAGTGTATCCCCTTTATTCACCACAGCTATTTCTTTATCTCCGCCGTGGTCCGCCAAAACTGCTCCCCCTGAAAAAATAACCGCCAGAGAAATGAATCCCGCTGCTATTGCCTGTTTGATTTTTTTCATTATTTTCACCTCACTATATATGACGAAGGGAAATAATGGATGTCGCAGAGGGACGAGCCTATTTTGAAATTGGGCAAAAGCGGTGGATATAGTTTTCCTGCATTTTTTTGGCGTTATTTACTCGGATTAACTGCCATTTTTCTTCAGGCAGCTCTTTTCGGCTTTATTCTTCAGGATTAACTGCCATTTTCCTAAGACAGCTCTCTTTCGGCTTTATTCTTCAGGATTAACTACCATTTTCCTAAGACAGCTCTCTTTTCGGCTTTATTCACTATGATTAACTACCATTTTCCCTAAGGCAGCTCTCTTTTCGGCTTTATTCACTCGGATTAACTACCATTTTCCCTAAGACAGCTCTCTTTTCGGCTTTATTCACTCGGATTAACTACCATTTTCCTAAGACAGCTCTCTTTTCGGCTTTATTCACTATGATTAACTACCATTTTTCCTTAGGCCGTTCTCTTTTCGGTGTTATTCATTCGGATTAACTACCATTTTTCCTTAGGCCTCTCTTTTTTGGTCGTTATTCACTCTGATTAACTACCATTTTCCCTAAGACAGCTCTCTTTTCGGCTTTATTCACTATGATTAACTACCATTTTCCCTAAGACACCTCTCTTTTCGGTGTTATTCATTCGGATTAACTACCATTTTTCCTTAGGCCTCTCTTTTTTGGTCGTTATTCACTATGATTAACTGCCATTTTCCTAAGACAGCTCTCTTTTCGGCTTTATTCACTCACATTAACTACCATTTTCCCTAAGACACCTCTCTTTTCGGCTTTATTCTTCCGGTTTAACTGCCATTTTCAGTGAATCATATTCAATTTGGTCGTTAATCGCAATTTCCTCTCAATACACAGAAAAGAGATGGCCTTAAGCCATCTCTCTCCCTTTTATGCTGGTGCATCAATTTCATCTTCAGCAATATGTTTTTCGTTATATTCCACGTCTTTGCGTGCATTGTAGCGGTCAGCTTTCTCAAGGGTAACCGTGATGTTGTAGTCAGGGATACCAGCGAATTTTTCGTAGCGGCCCCTTGGCAATAGGAAGTTTCCTTCCGGGAAGTGGACTTCGACGTTGCCTCGGGCGATGTCCACGAATTTGGCTCTTCCCTGGAATACACCGAATCCATTGTAAAGAACGATGCCTTCACCCTCTGCAATGCTTAAATCCTTTCCATCTTCTGCGTTCATTAATACATCATATCGTCCGGCACCATTCAGCGGGTCCACTTCTTTATAGACCATGGAATTAAACTGCTTCCCGCGGCGTGAGGTTACAATGAATTGCCCTTCTTTCTTTCCAAGGTCGGGAATATCCACAGTAATAAGTGTGCCTTTTCCGTCAGGAGTCGGGCAGACGCCGTCCTCGCATAGCCATGCTCCGCCCCACTGGAAGACATCACCTGCTTTTTTCAGGTGCTGGATGCCATCATAACTAGGATTAGCCACTGCAATTTCATCACGGATTTCCTGTGCATTTTTAAATTCAACGAGATGAGCAGTTTCAGGCTTTACACGTTTGGCAAGATCAATGTAGATTTTCCATTCCTCGCGTGCTTCTTCAATTTTATTCTTATTCCCTTCAATTTCCGGGCTGAAGTACACCATGCGTTCTGTTGATGTGGAAGTACCCCCGCCCTCCTGTTCATATCTGGTTTTAGCCGGAAGCACAATGACTGCTTCTTTCGCATCAACCAGTGTAGACGTATTTAAAATAATATCCTGGTGAACACGAATATCCAGTTCTGAAAGAGCTTTTTCGATAAAATCAGGATCTGGCATTGTTTCAAGGAAGTTACCGCCTGAAAGATAGTAAAGCTTTATTTTCCGTTCATGGTCCTCTGGGAGCAGGATATTCTCGAGTGTCACCCCGACGATATCACCCTGCCATTTCTCAAGATCGAAGCCCCAAAGATTTTGAATGCGGGTAAAATTATCACCGTAAAAGTCACCGCCAGGCAATACGAATGGATCTGCTCCCATTTCACCGCTTCCCTGCACAGATGAATGTCCGCGGAATGGCATAAGCCCATTATGCTTTCGGCCCAGATGACCGCGAAGCAGAGCAAGATTCGCAACCTGTGAAATATTATCAGTCGCAAAAGAATGCATGGTCAGGCCAAGAGCCCAGGCATAGACTGCATTTTTGCTGTTCGCCAGCAATTCCGCAAGCTCGATGATACGCTCTTTGCTTACACCGGAAGATTTAATAATCTCTTCCCATGACTGCTCATTTACTTTCTTTTTCAAATCTTCGTACCCATTTACATGCTCGTTCACAAACTTATGATTGACGGCAGAACCGCGCTCCGCTCTCTCCATTTCAAACCAGTGTTTCATGATCCCGTGCATAAAGGCAATATCGCCGCCGATATTTACCTGATAAAAATCATCTGCAATTTTGGTGCCGAACAAAGCAGATTCAGGATTTGACGGAATCCAGTATTTGTCCATTGCCGGCTCTTTATATGGATTGACGACAATAATTTTTGTGCCGTTCTTCTTCGCTTCAAGCATGTATTTAGATGATACAGGCGAGCTGTTTGATGCCACACTGCCCCAGAATAACAGGACATCCGTTCCAATCCAGTCAAGGTAGTTGGCTGTCGAAGCTCCTACTCCAATGGAACGCTTTAAAGCAGTTTTAGAAGGTGAATGGCAAATGCGGCTCGCATTATCGATGTGATTCGTTCCAAGAAAGCGGGCAACTTTGCCGGCCACATAATAAGATTCATTCGTAATTCCGCGGCTAGTCAGGTAGAACGCATACTGTTTAGGATCGAGCACTTTCATTTTTTCAGCAATCATGTTCATGGCATCATCCCAAGTGATCCTGGAGAATGAGCGCTCTCCCTTTCTGCGGATCATCGGATAAGGAATGCGCCCCAATTTACGAAGCTCGGTGCTGTCATATTTGCGCAGCTCATCGATATCGGCATGCAGAATTTCCGGTTTGATCGCACCGGCAGTATTCAAACGAAGGACATTCAACCTTGTTGTACATACGTGCGGCCCCTTAAGTGTCTGGTCATAAAGACCGGAAACGCCAAGAGCACACCCGTCACACACACCTTTCGTTAAAATATTTGCAGCATACCCAATATTATCTTTGTTTTCCCATAGGATTTTTGCTGTATCCCTCATATGCTTCGGCTTTATTTTGCCAAGCCCAAATGGAATTGGGCTTACCCAATGCTTCGGATCCGGCATTGCCTTTTTATTCTGAGGTCCTGGATGTTTTGTTTTTCCCACCTGAAACACTCCCTTGATTTTTTCTATTTAATAGAGATCCTGAATCTCTTAATTTCCAATGTTTAAATAGCATTTATTATTGTATATGGGTAAATGGAATAAATTTGCCCTTTTTTTCATAAAAAACCACCGCAAAAAGCCGCTAACTAATAGATGCTGATTTCTGCGGCGGTTAGTCTTTAGCAGGTTCGCTGCCAAGTGCCATACCATAAGAAAAGCGGAAGCGCCTTGCTGAGATGAACTTCAACTAAAATCCGCACGTCCTGTTGCGAACGTTGAAGCCAGCACTTCCTGTGCAAGTCCTGCAGGCATAAGACGAATCACGCAGGAAACCTCCCAAAGCAAGCTTTGGTCGAGCGATGAATCGCTGACGAAGCGTTCCTTGTCCTGATTTCTGGAGTGATTTGGCTTATGACCCGAGGCGCTAGGCGCTGGAGCTAGACACTATATATCTTTAATGCTGTTTATATTAAATTTAACCTGCCATACGCTCATTTGCTTCATTTTGCTTGCGCAATTTTTTAATATCAAAACGGATCAGAATTGACACAATGAGTGCCACCACAAAAAGTCCTGCGAAGCTTGTCAGACTTGAAGCATAGCTTCCTGTTGAATCCTTCATCCACGCTGCAAACATGGGACCTGCAAGTCCTGCGGCAGCCCATGCTGTAAGAATGTAGCCGTGAATAGCGCCAAGCTGCTTTGTTCCGAAAACGTCACCGATAAATGCCGGAATGGATGAGAATCCGCCGCCATACATGGTGTATACAATGGCCAGCATAATCTGGAAAAGAATGGCTTCCTTTGTTATCGGCAACAGCAGGAATAGGGCGATCTGTGATACGAAGAAAATCGTATACGTGTTCGGGCGGCCGATATAATCAGAAATGGATGCCCATGCAAGACGGCCAAGTCCATTAAAGATGCCGAGTACGCCGACAAGCGTTGCTGCTTCTCCTGTAGTCAGGCCTATACTTTCCTGTGCCAGCGGCTTTGCAGCTGACAAAATCGCAATTCCGCAAGTTACATTAATGAACAGCATGATCCATAAATAATAGAATCGTGATGTCTTTACTGCTTCATTCGCCGTCAACTGTGCCAAATCCTGTTTGATTTTGATTTTTCCGGCTGCAGCTTTTTCTTTCATGCCTTCAGGTGCCCAATCTGCTGGCGGTCTTTCTAAATATAAAGATGATAATGTCATGATGATTAAGTAAGCTGCACCTAAAATAAAGAACGTGTTTGCTGTACCAACAGATTTAATCAGTCCATCCATGACTGGGCTCGCTATCGCTGCAGCGAAGCCAAATCCCATGATGGCGAGTCCGGTTGCAAATCCGCGGCGGTCCGGGAACCATTTTACCAGTGTGGAGACCGGTGCAATATAGCCGACTCCCAAACCAATTCCCCCAAGAACACCGTAGGATATGTACAAAAATGGCAATGATCCCATATTTACTGCCAAACCGGCTCCAAGCATGCCGGCTCCAAAGAACCCTGCTGCCAGAAGGCCAGCCTTTTTAGGTCCATGCTTTTCAACAAAGTGGCCAAGGAATGCGGCTGACAACCCTAAAAATAGAATCGCCAAACTGAAAGTCAGCTGTACCTCCTTTGATGTCCACCCAAACTGCTCAATCAATGGATTGGTAAAGTTGCTCCAGGCATAAACCGAACCGATTGAGATATGAATCCCTACGGCCGAGGCGGCAATCAGCCACCGATTTTTTGTCTTTTTCACTCTTTTTCCCCCTCATAATGCTCGTATCCTGCTTTTTAAAGCGGTTACAGGATTGTTTCTTGAAATAAAAAAACCGCCAATCTCTCCCGCATTCCCAAATTTGGGCATGCTGAAGAAGGATTGACGGTTAGTATCAAGCAGGATTCGCTGCTTAAAAAACCAACTGTTAATCATTAAGGAATCTGATGACATTTTAACCGACGACAGGTTCGCTATCTCAAATCAAAATGTGACAGATTTTTGAACTATTAAAAATCATATCACTTTGAAATAACATGTTCAAGCCCTTTTTAGCAATTTTTCACTATAGTGGTGTTGGTTTTTATTCAAAAAGAACTCCGGCAATAATACCCGGAGTTCTGTCTAGTTATCTCCCTTTTTTCACATCATGCAGCAAATCCGGATGGTTTGTGAACATGCCTGTTACTCCCCAATTAATCAGCTGCTTCATTCTTTCCTTGTCATTGACAGTATACGGGTGCAGTTCAAGGCCGCTGGTCACAACCCTTTGTACATATTCCTCATTTAAATACGTATGATTAGGTCCGATGCCCATTGCATACTGCCTGATTTCCTTAATCTCTGCATCGGTAATTTCTGCATTTGCTTTATAAGAGATTAATTGAACCAGTTTAATGGAGGGATCCAATTCATTCATCACTTTAAGACTTTGAGGGCTGAATGATTGGACAAGCAGTTTCTCTTTATTAATCTTATACTCATCAATGAGTCGAAGCAGTTCTTTTTCCATGCCAGGATAAACATCCGGTGATTTTGTTTCAATGTAGTAGCTGTTGTTTTTTCCAAATTTCTTGAAAACCTCTTCAAGTGTCGGCACCTTTAAGCCTTCGTATTCCGCTTTTGATGCATACGGGTACTTTTCGTTAAACCAGCTGCCTGCATCTAGCTGCTTAATTTCGTTTAAAGTGTAATCCTTTACGGACCCTGTTCCATTAGTCGTCCGGTCAAGCGTCACGTCATGCATCGCAATGAGATGTCCATCCTTTGTCATCTGCAGATCAATTTCAATATAATCCCCATGCATTTTCTCTCCCATGTCATATGAAGCAATTGTATGCTCAGGTGCATATGCAGAAGCACCGCGATGTGACACATTTACAATGTCCTTATGCATATCTTGTGCCAACGCTGCACCTCCTCCAAATACATTTAACCCAATAACTGCCGCACCAATAACTGAAATCATTTTCTTCTTCAAAGTCTCCATCCCCTGTCTATAATGGTTTACACATTAAGAATAGGGATGAAATATTAACCCTGTGATAAGTCTATGTAAAATCTGGAAGAATTATAGTTTACAGGAATATTAATACAAGCATTTCGGAATAGGTCTCATTCACTAGAAAATCCCTATTGTAGAAACTTGTAATCTTTTTATAAGTTTTGTCGAATCTGTTTATTTGCGGTTTAATTTGTCGATAATAGAATATAGTATTTCATCCCCTGACTAGGAGCCGAATCAATGACCACACCTTCGACTGCTATAAAAAAACTTCATCATGACATCGATGCACTGCGCAAAAAGATGATTTCTGTTGGAAAAAGAAAGGGATTGTCACACCCTGAAACGCTCATGTACTCAGAGGAGCTCGATAAGCTCATCTATAAAGTGCAGCGAAGCAAATTCATCCTTTAGAGCATCCCCGGTTATTACCTCAAAAGTAATAAATATTCCATAAAACGCACACTCTTATAAAAAGGGTGTGTTTGTTTTATGATTGAGCGCTTAATCGTATGGAGGCTTTATGGTTCCTCAGGAATAACTGTGAGAAAAACATCCGTATACTTAAGCATTTTTATTGAGAAAAACTAAATATATAGCCATAATGAGAGGATAACAACTACAAGGAATTGGAGATCTTATGAAGAAAAAATTCATGATTTTATTGGCCATCGTCCTTCTTGTTCTGACAGCCTGCGGTAAAGATCAGGCACAGGAAGCGATCACCCTAAAGGACCAAACCAGCAATGAAGTGACCTTCCCGCAGGACAAGCCAAGTGTTTTCTTTTTTATCACTACATACACCTGAGGACTCTGTCAGCAGCAACTGGTCGAGTTGCATCAGAATATGGATAAATTAGAAGGCATGGACGTCAACATGTACATCGTCAGCAATGATCAGCCTGAGCAGCAGCTTGAGCTGTACAATGCTCTTGAAGAAAAAATGGGGCACAGCCTCCCATTTGTGTCAGACCCTGAAATGAAGCTCATTGAAAGGGCAGATATGAAAAATGGCGACTCAGCCTATAGAGGCTATGCTTTAATGGATACAAAAGGCAATATTGTGTTCAACAAGGTCAATGACCATTGGGGAGAAGAAATCAATAAAACAGCAGAAGATATCAAGAAAGAATATGAGGGACTTTCCAAATAAAGACGAAAAAAACACGCTTGATAAGCGTGTTCATGAATCCCTGTCTCTATTTGTGAACTGGAGCATGGCGATAACAAACATACCGAAACTGATCATCAAAGACAACACTTCAAAGGTACCCATTTATACATCGCCTCCTTATCTTCAGCCTTCCCGGAACCAAACTTGTCCTATACTCAGGATAAGTGCCCATTTGAAAATCCGTCCAAAAGGCCTAAAAAGAGCCAGCCGCATTGCAGAATTGCATGTGACTGGCTCTTTTTTGTGAAAAAGCGCTATTTACTAATGCTTGCCTCGAAAATTGCCTTAATTTAATGCACTATTCATTCAAGGAACAGACTTATTTGCACATACCTTGAATTTAGATGCGCATAGGCAAATTTATGTGCGGATAAGCAATTTTTATTTGCGGATAGAAAAATTTATGTGCGCTTTGCTTTTATACCGATCTTTCTTTTCTGAATGTCAACGGAATCCGAACATGTTTTTTTATTAAAGAGTCAACACTTAGATATAATTCAATGATCAATAACATTAAAATGATCCAGACGCCTGTATTCAAGACTACTGATTGCACCGGGGTTTCTATGAAAAAGGTAAACGTAAAGAACATCGCAAAAGTGAAGATTCGGCTCCACTGTGTCACATCGTATGTGAAGATGCCTTCCTTCAAGCCATATATTCGAATGCGCCATACCAGCCTTGCTATTTCTATAACTTCTATCACAATGAAAACCAGGAAAACGGCAAGCCAAAACCAGGCAGCCGGCTGATGAGTTACAAGGCCGGATTTAAACATGGCGAGTCCGCTGATGGACAGGGCACCGTGAAAAATACAATTGGTATTATTCCAATCTTTCGCATAGTTCCAGCCGCTAACGGCATAACGTTTAAGAATAAACCACGCACTGATGGAATAAAAAAGCAGCCCGAAAAAAATAAGAGCAGCATTCAGAACGCCAGGTACATCTGCAAAGACAGTATTGAAAAGGAGAACAAGAGATTGTGTGCTGACCGTCGTCAGCAGCAAAACTCCATGTGCCTGCTGTCCAAAAGATGTTTCCTTGAGTTCCTTGAAGCCCATTAAACTAATCCCAATATAAATAATCCACAATCCCCCATTCAGAATGGCCAGCGCCTGTGCTTCTGCACCTGCTCCAAATTGCTTGAAGAACATGATTCCGCAAATCGATGTGCCGGCCACCCAGGTTCCAATGCCAAAACGGTTAATTGGATTATCGTAATGCAGCTTCTTAAACTCTCCTTTATAAATGGTCATGCCAATCGATACAAGAATGGCCATCCATAAGGCTAAATCTGCTATGCTCATAATCTTGCCGACGCTCCCCAAATAGAAGGACAAACCGAAGAAATTCAGCAAAACACCCTGTGTCACAATGCCAAGCGCCATCACAGCCGCCATTGCAGCAGTATTGATATTTAATTTTTTACGAATAATAACGAAAACAGCTCCTATAAACAGAAGGCCAAGTAAACTGAAATAAAACACTATAATCACCATTTTAATGTATTTATTTTAATTATAACATCTTATGCAAGTGACCCTTTCGCGGCGGATAATAAAAAAACAGCGCATTTTCATGCACTGTCAGCTCCCGCTCAGCCATCTATATGAAAAGGATGTTTCCGTTTTGATCACGTTCTGAATGTAACGAATCCCCTTCATAAGGGAGTTCTATCTCAATCTTCGTGCCTTCCCCAACTTTACTTTCGACTATTAAGCGCCCACTATGGTTTTCGATAATTTTGTAGCAAATCATCAGTCCCAGCCCGGTTCCTTTTTCCTTTGTCGTATAAAAAGGTTCTCCCAGACTTGATATCCTGTCTTCTGATATGCCAACACCCTGATCGATGAACTGAATGGAAATAGTGTTGCTGGTCTTTTTAAGAACTTTAATGTTTAACTCTCCACCGCCTGGCATTGCTTCAATGGCATTTTTAATAACGTTAAGGAATACTTGTTTCAGCTGATTCTTTTCACAATGAATCATTGGAGCGCGGAGATTATTTTCTACTGCTATTTCGACATTGTTTAAAATGGATTGGGTGCTGCTCAAAAGAATCACTTCGTTGATTAATTTAGTAAGATCCTGCTTTTCGAAAATGTCTGCAGTCGGCTTTGCAAGCACTAAAAATTCACCAACGATTCCATTTATGCGATCCAATTCTGAAAGTACAATGTCAAAGTATTCATCTTTCTGGCTATTTGACTTGAAGAGCTGAACAAACCCTTTAATTGAAGTAAGAGGGTTACGGATTTCATGGGCGATTCCAGCAGCCATTTGGCCCAGAAGTGCCAGCTTTTCTGATTTTTGCAGGAGCTTTTCCTGCTCCTCTTTTTTATCAGAAATATCAGTTCCAATAGAGAGTATGGCCTCTTTGCCTTCAAAATCAACATAAAGTGACGAAACTTCAAAAAATCTAGTGGTTCCATCAAACCGTTTTATTTTATATTCTATATTGTTTAAAAGCTGCTTCTCTGACTTAATGTACTGATAACGCTCCTGCAAACGGCCCATATAGTCCATCTCTATAAAGTCAAGAAGCGACCTGCCAATTAATGCACCTTTATCTGATGCCGACAATTCGGCGACTGCAGCGGAGTTTGCATACAAAATTTCAAAGT
Source organism: Cytobacillus sp. BC1816 (assembly GCF_051353635.1). Classification (NCBI taxonomy): domain Bacteria; kingdom Bacillati; phylum Bacillota; class Bacilli; order Caryophanales; family Bacillaceae; genus Cytobacillus; species Cytobacillus sp. BC1816. The sequence continues at coordinate 2,716,299 of NZ_CP195611.1, forward strand.
CCTTATGTATGAGCACGGAAACTGGCAGTGATTCCAGAAGCAATTTGTGGCTCTTCTCGCTGGCCCGCGCTTTTTCTGCGAAGTACCTGCTTTTGTCAAACTGCCAGCCGACAAACCAGGCAATACTTGTAAATAGAAAAAAATCAAAAGTAAAAAACGCTTCATGTGAGAAAATGGATTGATAAGAGGTAAATAAAACTGAAATAAGCACAAGTGAAATTTGACCTGTCCGTTTACTCATATAGTCCTCTTTTTGTGTTTTTTCTATTATTTTAGCATCAATTGTGAGGTTAACGATATCATTTTCAAAAAAATTTATCTATTAAATTCTATAAAATAACCCGCCCGGGGTGCTGATAATCCCCGAGCAGGTTAAAATAAGCTTATTTCTTCTTTGGTGCAAGCTCTACTGCCTGGCGCATGGCTTCCATTAAGCTTTTCTCGTCAGCTATGCCTTTTCCGGCAATATCGAAGGCTGTACCGTGATCAACGCTTGTACGAATGATGGGAAGACCGACTGTGATATTAACCCCGGCATCCAGCCCTAATACTTTAACTGGCCCATGCCCCTGATCATGATACATGGCTACGACAATATCAAAATCGCCGCGGACAGCTCTGAAAAATAATGTGTCAGCCGGCAGCGGCCCAACAGCATTAATTCCTTCTGCCTGTGCTTTTTCCACTCCAGGAATGACTTTTTCTTCCTCTTCGCCATACCCGAATAATCCATTTTCGCCGGCATGAGGATTGATTCCGCAAACAGCTATTTTAGGTGATTCAATCCCGGCTTTTTTCAATGTGTCATGGGCAAGCTTCAGCACGTGATACACTCTTTCAGGATTGATCATTTTAACTGCATCAATAATTCCGACATGCGTTGTCACATGGATAACCCGTAAGTTTGGTGCAGATAGCATCATGGAATAATCTTTCGTATTGGTCAAATCTGCTAAAATTTCTGTATGACCTGGATACATATGGCCGCCCTTTTGCAATGCTTCCTTGTTTAAAGGTGCAGTACAGATCGCATCAATCGAATTTTCTTTTGCCATTTCGATCGCTTTAGCCAAATATTGAAATGCTGCGTCTCCAGCTGCAGGTGAAACCTGGCCAATAGGGAGGTCTTCCGGCAAAAGGTCCAAATCAAGGCAATGTACTACCCCATGCTTATAAGGGATCTCATTTAACTGATCTGCCTTTACTGCTTCAATAACAAGCCCGCTTTCAACAAATGATTTTGCCCGCTCTAAAATTTTTCTATCACCAATGACAAGCGGGTTGCTTATTTCATACATTTCAGATTCTGCCAGGCTTTTTAAAATAATTTCCGGCCCTACGCCCGCTGCATCCCCCATTGTAATGCCTACTACTGGTTTAGTTTGACTCATTGCACTCAACCTTTCTTGTCATATAATGTATTGCGTTAACCAGGGATTGCTCATTACCGAATCCCCCCGCTTTTGTAACAGCCCAATAGTTTTTTTCCCTGCTCCGGAGCCGTCCAAAAGGAAGTCCCGGTTCTATTTCTTTGTGGAGCTCCATTTCCTGAATACCCAATTCTGAACAAGCAGCTTTCGCTATGTCTCCGCCTGTTAAAATCAAGCCGTCAAGTTCCGGGAACTTATTTACAAGTTTGTTTGCAATTTGCCCCAGTCCCATGGCAATCCTTTCACCAACCTGTTTTCCTGATAATCCTATTGCTTCTCCCGCTATACGGGCTGCTTCCCGGTTCTGAACGGAAGAATCCACATAAACAACAAAATGGCTATTAGCCTGGTTTTGGCCAATTACTCCAATGACTTCTTCGAGATCAATTGACTGATTCACCAATTGGACAGGATTGATTTCTGCAAAATAAGATTGCTCAAGTTCTCTAATCCGGGCAAGCTGTTTTTTTGTAACCTGTGAAAGACTCCCTGAAACTGTGAGTGTTTTCCTGATATTGTTCTCCTCATAAACATTCTCTTTATGAGATTTTAGCTTTAGTGCATCTGGTAAATATTCTACTAGGGCACCAGAGCCAGTCCAAATCGTTTTTTTCTGAAGGCTTGTGAAAATCTCAGCAATTACCTGCAGATCCTCTTCCCTTTCACTGTCGCAAACAATCCAGGTTTTCCCCGCCGCAACAGTTCTTTCAATGAATTCAAGAATATCTGCCTTGTCTCCGCGGATCAATTCCAGATTAAGCAATGCAATATCCTTTCCTGCATCCTTTTTTAACATGTGAGGAAGAAAGCTTTCCGTTACAGGTGTCTTTGGATCCCTTCCAAACTCTGTTTCTGTAATCAGTTTGCCATTTACATAATGATGTCCAGACACCGTTGTACGATTCATTTTTGGAAATGCAGGGGCAATAACAACGATTTCCGGGCGATATACTTTTTCAAGCGCTGCCAGTTCAACAGATATATTTCCTCTTAAAGTTGAATCTACTTTTTTATAGACATGAGCATAGCCTTTTTCAAAAAGAAGAGAAGCAGCTTTTTCCACTGCTTCATATGCTTCTTCTTGTGTTTTTGCCCGGCTGTCAGTATCAACAATTAAGACATCAGGGTCAGATTGAACCTTTTTCCCGGTATAATCCATCATAACAGTGGCAGTCAGCCCTTTTTTCGCCAGCTGCACTCCTGAATCATTAGCACCAGTCAAATCATCCGCAATAATGCCAAATTTTTCAAACACAAGAACCACATCCTTTAGCCGTTAACTTTCGTCAGGTTTCCTTCTTTAAACTCATATCCTTTTCTCTCTAAGCGCTTAACCAAAAACGCTATATACAGCGGAAGCAGGATTGCGGTTGTCACAGTAGATGCCGCGACCTGAACTGTAGCCAATTCAGCATACTGCGCGAACCCTGCACTTGCTGCTGCAATGGCAGCTGGAGTTGCTACAGCATTTCCGGCAGTTGAGCCTTCAGCAGCACCTACAATTGGATTCCACTTAAACGCTTTAAACACCAGATATCCAGCTGTACCCGTTACGAATACTGTTAACAGTCCAAGGATAATACCTGATAGACCTCCGTCTACAATTGCACTGAAGTCAATTCCCATTCCAAGGGCGAACGCGAAAAATGGTATGAGCATGGAGCTTCCACTATCAAGGAATGAACGCATTTCTTCATCCAGGTTACCCAATACCATACCTACCAGGATTGGAAGCAGTACGGCAATGAATGATTGCAATGAGAACATGCCATCAACAAAGCCCATAGCACCAAAGATTGATAGGGCTAACATTGTTAAAAACGGACCGTCATTTAGAGCCAGCAATGAATAAGCTGCACGGTCTTCCTTGCTTCCATACTGACCGACAAGTGCGACGAATAGTCCGCCATTACTGTTAGTCATAGCTGCAATAATTGCAATTGGAGCTAAACCCAGCCAAAGACCATTTTCACCTGCAAACATGTAAGCGATTAACCCGAATGCCGCACCAACTGCCCACTTGGTTGCTAAAAGGGTGGCCCCTTTTCCTATTGAAACACCAAATGATTTTACGTTAATTTGAGCACCTGTACATAATAGGAATAAAGCGATTAAAGCTGATGCACCGTCAACAAACAATGCCTGAGTAAAATTTCCGATACGGAGCAAATCAGGTGCAAAAGTGTTAAGTATTGCTGCAATTAGCAACGGAACTACCATCATCCCGCCTGGAATACGCTCAAGAGTTGCTTTGATCTTCATAATTTTAACATCCCCTTTATATATGTTTCAATTTTAAACAATAAGTGAAAACGATTACAGTTTCATATTAAACGCTTTCAATGCAAAATTCAACACTTTTTGCAGAAAAATAGTTTGGTATTTTCTAGGTTTGTTTTAATTGTTGCATTTTTAAACACATATTAAAATAAAAAAGAAGCTGAATATTACTGCTTCAGCTTCCTCCACAATGTCGACCGATTAATGCCTAACCGTTTTGACACCTTTGTTTGATTTTGGTTTTCTTCCTTCATAATTGCTTCGATAATTCGTTTCTCAATTTGATCGAGTGTTCCGGATAACAGACTATCTTCAATATGGACAGGACGCTGCTTGCGATTCAGCTGTCTTGAAACAGTTTCCTTACTGATGGTATAGCCTTTCTCAGCTGCCAAGACATCAAAGAGGAATGCTTTCAGCTCAGCCGTATTTCCAGGCCACTTGTATTTTTCCAGCAGTTCCATTGCATCCTCTCTGATTTTTACTGCAGAGGTTCCATACTGCTGATGAAAATGGGCAATAAAATAAGCTGTTAAAGCTCTTATATCATCCTTGCGTTCTATTAAAGAGGGGATATAGATGCGAACAGTTTCTTCGTTAAAAAGAAGGGAATGAAACTCTGGATTTTCGCTGGATAGGGAGAGAATCACTTCTTTCCCCGATTCTGCCCATTTCTGATACTGCTTAAACAATTGGGGTTTCTCTTCTGCTGAAATGTCCTCAGCACCATAAACATATATGGATCGAATGTCTTCATCAAAGGGCAATCCTCTTCTCGTTTCCTTTGCATGTATAGAAAGCAACAAACCAGTCCCCTGATGCTTTAAGTAATGGATATAGCGTGCTAATAATCCTTTTCCCGTGCCGGCAGCTCCAATTAAGAGCCATAAATTTCGGTTTGTTCCTGCAGATATAGCCGCCAGACAATCTTTCATTGCTTCACTTTCCTGGATGATCATCGGCAGCTGAGACACTGATTCGACGTTAAGATTTTCTGAAGAACTCTTCATATTGTTAAGCTCTGTAATAATAAATTGAGTATAGATTTCATCGGCAATTTCAAGGCTTGAAACCTGAACTTTAAGCATATCTCCCTTAATTCCTTCAATTATTGCAACGGATTCTGCCTTTCCATGCCGGTGTACAAGACTCTGTAAATCACTTACGAGTATCGGAGGAGAAGAAAAAGAATTCCATTGTTCAAATACACATTCAGCATTACTGTCAAAAAGTATTATATTGTCAGTATTCTCCTTAATAATTGCTCTGAGAAGGTCGTTTTCCTGCTGTTTTCTGCTAAAAGAAAAATATACCGATTTCACTTTTTGGAACGCATCAAAGATGGCTTCACGGCCGGATTGTATCAGGATTCCCTCGAGCCCTGCTTTAGCAGCAGCTTCAACAGTTACAACATCCCCCATGATCAATTCAAAACCCTTGACCCTTAGTTCATGAACAAGGGCTTCTACTTCCTCTTCCCTTTGAATCGTAAAAACCTCTATACCAATATCCAATATGTCAGTAATCGTTTTGGCGCCTAGCGTTATGTTGGAAAAGCCTACAATTGCTTTCTTCCCTGGAAAATCATTGGCAAGGGTTAACACCCGAAGCATATCATACCCGGATACCTGAATATCAATAACAGGGATATTTGTTTCCTGTTGGACCAGCTTTGCTGTTCCGCCCCTGCTGATGATCATATCAATTCCTTCAGACCCGGCATTTTTCACATACGGGAGTGCCTGACCCAGATTTCCAGTTGCTATTTTAATGTCCAAATCTTTTTCCTCTTTCCTGCATTCCTCAATTAATGGAAGCATAGCAGGATAAGGGGCAATAAATAATGTCTTTATTTTCATCACATTCACCTAAATGTATCTTACCATTCATTTCTAAGGGACACCAATAAATAGGAAAATAGGTCAATCCTTCTTTTTAAAAGGATTTGGCAGATTAACCCTTTATCTGCCCATTCCCTTTCACAATATATTTCGTCGAAGTCAGAGCCGGCAGTCCCATCGGGCCACGGGCATGGAGCTTTTGGGTGCTGATCCCGATTTCAGCGCCGAACCCAAACTCAAATCCATCCGTGAAGCGTGTGGAAGCATTCTGGTAAACTGCCGCGGCATCGACTTCATTCAGGAATTTTTCCAAATTATCAGGGTTTGAAGAAACAATTGCCTCAGAATGTTTAGTGCCGTAGCGGTTAATATGAATAATTGCCTCCTCCACGCTTTTCACCAATTTCAACGCGACTTCTAAGCCTAAATATTCAGTGGACCAATCTTCTTCCACGGCAGGGATGATTCTTTCCCCGCATACACCTTCATCACCGTGAATGGCAACCCCTTTTTCCTTTAGTGCAAGTACAAGATCATTCAGGCCATCCCACTCTCTGTGCACAATGATCGTTTCACATGCATTGCAAACGGAAGGACGCTGTGTTTTCGCATTGATGGCAATGTTTATCGCCATTTCCTTATCAGCACTTTCATCAATATAGACATGACAATTGCCTGCACCTGTCTCAAGTACTGGGACTGTAGAATTTTCAACAACTGTCTTAATTAGCTTTGCCCCTCCCCGCGGTATCAGGACATCCAGATATTCGTTCAGCTTGAACATCCCCGAAGCAGTTTCCCGGCTCGTATCCTCAATAAGCTGTACCGCATCAGGCGGCAAGTCGCTCTTTTCCAATGCATGATGAATCACCTTCACAATTGCTTTATTGGAATGAATGGCAGTAGAACTTCCGCGAAGCATAACAGCATTCCCTGTCTTCAGACATAAGCTGGATGCATCGACCGTGACATTTGGACGCGCTTCATAGATCATGCCGACAACGCCAAGCGGGACACGTACTTGTGTAATGGCGAGTCCGTTCGGACGTTCCCATGAGGTTAAAACCTCCCCAACCGGATCGTCCAGGTGAGTAAGCTGGATTAATGCGTCCGCCATTTCCTGAAGGCGGGCTTCAGTCAAACGAAGACGATCTAACAAAGCATCACTCATTCCATTTTCTTTTCCTGCGTCCAGATCCATTTCATTTTCTGCTAAAATAAACTCCTTCTCGTGCATCAGCTGACCTGAGATCAGTTCAAGCGCACGATTCTTTTGTTTCGCAGTCATTTTCGTCAGCTCTGCCGCTGCCTTTTTTGCTTTTTTCCCTTTTAAATTTAATTCCATGAGCTTTTCTCCTTTCTTTTTTGGCTTACCCAATGGTCACGATGAATGACAACACGGCGGTCGCTTCCAGCAATCTGCATTGCTTCCGAACTGGATAACCCTTTTATGGCCCGAAGCTCATCGGATGAAAAATTAACCTGCCCCTTGCCGATCAAATCTCCTTTAGGTCCAATCACTTCCACGACATCATGAACGTGAAAATAACCGGTAATGGCGGTGACACCTGCAGGCAGCAGGCTTTTTCCCTGAGTTAAAATGGCCTGTGCAGCACCGTGATCCACTTCAATTTTCCCATTCGGAACAGAATGCAGCGCAAGCCACTGCTTGGAGGTTTTGACACTCGGCTGGGAGCTGGCACCAATATAAGTCCCATCCCCTTTGCCATCGAGGATCTCAATCAGCTTTTCCGCACCGTTCCCCACACCTATGAAAACTTGCACACCCAGTGACAACGCTGTCCTGGCAGCCCCGAGCTTCGTTACCATTCCGCCGGTTCCCACTTTTGAGGACGTTCCTGCAGCAGCAGTCATTAAGTCATCGGTTATTTCTTTAATATAATTGAACTTTTTTGCATTAGGACACGTACGGGGATTTGAATCGTATATCCCGTTCACATCCGTCAGTATAATGAGGCGCTGTGCCTGGATCAGGCCGCTTACAAGCGCGGACAGCATATCATTATCGCCAAAGGCCAGCTCTTCAATCGATACTGAGTCATTTTCATTAATGATTGGAATTACATTCCGTTTCAATAATTCGGACAATGTTGCATGTGCATTTTGGTATTGCTCTTTATGCAGGAAGTTTTGCCTTGTCAGCAGCAATTGCGCCGCAACGATGCCATGCTTTTTGAATTCTTCCGTATATCCCTGCATTAATAGCCCTTGACCAACTGCGGCGGCAGCCTGTTTTCCGGCGATCGTCACAGGGCGTGAAGGATAGCCAAGATCCGCAAACCCTGCTGCAACAGCACCTGATGAAATTAAGATTACTTCATGCCCCTTCTCTTTCAGCAAGGAGAGGGCAGCCGCATGTTCCTCCAGCTTTTCAATACAAAGTCCGCCATTCATATTTGTCAGCGAACTGCTTCCGATTTTTACAACAATTCGTTCCCTTTTCACATGCTTCACCACCTATGAGAAAAGCGCAAGCGCCTTGCCCGCCCCCGACAATCACTAGTCGGGCCTCCCGGAAAAGCGTCCTTTGCCTTTTTGGGAGGATACCCCGAAATGTGAAGGGACTGGCCCAGGGACGACAGGCATAAGACTGTTCCTGTATGATCTGAAAGGAAACGGCTTAGGACCCCAGTCCCCAGGAGCCGAAACAAGGCATGCTTGTGACATTGAGGGGGCAGGCGCTGGAGCTATACAGTTCTCGAAATTCAAAATATTTTCTTAAATTGCAAAAAAAGCCCTCCCATCCCTTTAAAAAGGACGGAAGAGCTTAGTCTTTCGCGGTACCACCTTCATTGGCACTTCACACAGCAAGCGCCCGCTTTGAAAATCCATTAACGCAGGAAATTCGGCCAGGTTTTCCTGGCAGCTCAAGGGCTAGGTTCAATAGCTTTGCAGGCTGCAGGATCTTTCAGCCGGTGAATCCCGCTCTCTTCTTGCCTGAGTTCTACTTACTGGTTCCCTGTCATGGCTGTTGTTTCTTTTTATAATTAGAATTATTATGCATCCTTCGGTATTTTATGTCAATAATTAATTCGCTGATTTAAAGGAGTAAAATCTACTGAAACAAAATTTTACACCATCACCTTTTCATCCTGAATATCATGTAAAGCATTGTGCACTTTTCCAAATTCAGACGCATGCGGGCGGTCCTCCCCATCCCCGTAGCCATAGTCCACCATTCGGTTTCGGTTCAGGCAAAGTTTAGTAAGCTCGGGTTTGAAGAAATCAAACAGTTTAAACCGTTCTTCAAGGTGCGGGAATTTTGCCTGATAATCTTGAATGGCTTCTGCCAGATAAGACCAGAATGTCTTTTCCTCTATCAATTGATGATTGATCAGCACGTTTGATAAATAACGGAGGTGACAGATGAACAGACCGGTAAAAATGAATTGCGTCAGACCTTCAGGCGGTTCACTGCGAAGCACAGCTTTCAGATTCTCATCCAGTCCTAAAAGTTCGGGGAATGGCTGGTCTGAAATATTAACGTCATCCACATAATCTTTAACTGCCAATCTCACGGGCTGTGAATCTTTTAAAATAAGAATCGTATTTTGCCCATGAGGGGAAAATACGGTTCCATACTGATAAAGGAAATGCAGAAGGGGCGGCATGATGACATTGAAAAACTGCTTCATCCACTCATTCACACTTAATCCCGACTTCTCTATCAGACTCTGAACAAACGGTTTTCCATTGGCATCTACATGATGAAGAGCTGCAAGAGTAATCGGTTTTTCCCCTTCCTTCAAATACCCATAGATGCTTTCCCTCCAAATAGCACCCAGCATTTCATTGTACTGGTAAGGTGCTCCATTTAAAGAATGGTAATAAGGATGATCGACATTGATGCTTGCGATTTCCCCTGGAAGCACCACTTCGCAATCTTCCTTTAAGAACTGGTCATTCTCGTAAATTCCTTTAATAAATTCAGTAACCTGGGGGGCAATTACCGTCCGTTCAGAAGGAAGCCCGCGGTAGACCAGTGTATTTAAAATGCTCATTGGAAGCTTCACATGGTGTTTCCTCTTCTCACTTACATTCACAAATGTCCGAATGGACTGCTGGGGCAGATAATGGTCCGTTCCTTCTTCAAGAGGGATCATTTTTTTATTCGCCAAATCTTCCGGGAAGTTTTGAATCAGAACGTTTTTCCACTGCCATTCATGCACCGGCATAAAATAGTAATCTGCAGGATCCAATCCATACTTTCTGATGATGTCTGAAAAACTCCTGGTCATCTCAGCACCAAGTTCATTCGCGATCAGCTTTTCATAGTTCAGCCCAGTAATAGACTGGAATTGGGAACGCTCCCTGTGGATCGCTATCCAGAACAGCTTCGTTTCTTGCTGCATTTCCGGAGAGAAGTTTAAATAATCATCCATGCCAAAACCGATCCGTCCTTTGTTATAGGTGATCCAAGGGTGGCCGGTCATTTTGCCTTCCAATTCCGCATAATCAAGTTCCGTCAGTTCATCCGCTGATATTCTGTGATGAACCTTCATATTTGCATCGGCAATCAGGGTATGATTCAATTCCCTGATCAGATGCCCTGCTGTTTCGGATGACATGCCAATACTCTCCTGGATATCAGAGAGAAATTGAATCGCATTGACGGCTGGATGCCATGTGTCTTTTTCACAGGCTTCAATAGAGTCCGCTTTTACGTCAAAACTGTCAAATAATCGTTTTTCTCCCTTAAATCGGTATTTGCGGCCTGTGGATGTCTGTAATAAATAAACATCACCTTCTAACTCGGGATGAATCATATCTTCATACATAAACTCTGAAAGCATTTTGGCCAGCAGATTTTGATTCACGTTTTCCCAGACTTCTTTTTGCAAAATCCCTTCAGTTTCATTGATATATAACATACTATTCCTCCTTTATCTGATTGCGGCAGTATTCCAGGATTCATCCGCTTCAAACGACTGAAACACATTCTTTTTGTTTACCGGATAAATTTCCCGGCCGTATACCTGTTTCATGATGACAGCGTTCCGGTAAGCCCCCAGTCCAAGGTCAGGTGCGCCGACACCATGTGTATGAAGTTCCCCATTTTGAATGAATATCTTATTTTCTTTCATGGTTTTAGTCTCCAAAGCATAATCGCGCGTGACCTTGAAGCGATTGTGACCATCCCAATTGACTTCATCCTGCATCTGGAGAAGAAAATGCGGCATGGACGGTGCATAACCAGTCCCTAAAATGACGAAATCTGACTCCAGCTGAAATAATTCTTCAGAAACACAATGTTTTAATGTCAGCAAATGAGTGCCATTCCTTAGTTCAATCCCTTCAAGTTCAGTCATGGCGAGCAAATGAATCGGAGGCTTCTCACCGCATGCTGTTTTATCATATAAAAGGTCATAAATATCAGCGATCGTATTCATGCTGATTCCCTTGTAAAGAAGATCCTGATTTGAAAGCAGAGAATCCTTCTTGTCCTGTGAAAGCCGGTAAAAGAAATCGATATAATCCGGCGAAAAAAATTCCAGGCCTAATTTGCTGTATTCCATCGGAAAGAAACCTTTTGATCGGGTGAACCAGTTTAATTCATAGGCACCATCATCCTTCCCCTGCAGCAAATCATAGAATATCTCGGCTGCGCTCTGGCCTGAGCCGATCACTGTGATCGAACCTGCCTGCTTAAGCTCACTTTTTCGCTCCATATACTCAGAAGAATGCATGACGTTCGGTCCCAGATGCTTTTCCAGATGTGAAGGTACTGACGGACTTGTTCCAATTCCGACTGCCACATGTTTTGTTAGATAAGATTCGGCTTCACCTGTTTGCACATTTCTGACGACAACTTCATATAGTTCATTTATTGAGCTGATTTTCTCTACCTGGAAGCCAAATCTGCAGGATGTAAGCTGGCCGGCTACCCATCGGCAATAGTCATTGTATTCTTTTCGGGGGATATGAAATTTCTCCAGAAAATAAAAATGGTACAGCCTGTTATGCGTTTGTAAATAATTTAAATATGTAAATCTGCTCTGTACATTGGCCATGCTGATTAAATCAGCGAAAAATGGAACCTGAAGGGTTGTTCCTTCAATCAGCATTCCCTTATGCCAATTGAATTCTGTTCTTTGTTCAAAAAACAGGGCCTCCTTCCCTCCTGTTTCCTCCAACATGGCAGCAAGCCCGAGATTGAAGGGACCGATGCCGACGCCAATAAGGTCATACACTTTCTGCTGCTGCAAAGACATCTCTCCATCTCCTTTCAAATTGTTTTCTTTCGCAGAACATCAGCATGCCCGTCTTATCCGGAAGCTCAATGGGCTTCATTTTTTTAAATCCGCATTGTTCAAAAATATGAATCATTTTTTTATTGCGAATATCCGGCTCTGCGATGATTTTATCTGTCCCCTGGTGTAAAAATTGAAAAAGAACCATGGCCCGCAGCAGCGGAAGAGCATATCCTTTCCCCAAATAGTCAGGTTCACCAATCAGGAGATGGATTCCCTGGTCTTCAGGTTGAGGATCATAACAGCTCTCAACCACATCCCCTTTAACCCAATACGCTTCCCAATAGCTTATCGGGACCCCATCCAGCAGGCCTAAAAATAGCTTTTGGTGTGTATCAGCCAAAAAACCTTCCAAATGGGTCCTGTATTTTTCAAAAGGAATGTTCAAATTCCAGAATGGACTGACATGCGGCTCCTGGTGCCATTTATGCAGGATCTCTGCATCTCTTTCCAGCTCGACTTTTACAAAGGATATGGTTTGATTCACTTCCTGATCATAAATACTAAACTCCGGCTTCATCAGCAATCAGCACCTTCTTCAGCGGATTAGGTATTTTTGTATAAACAGATTGGGTCTCCAGTGAGCCAACCAGTTCATCCAGATCATAAAAACGTGTGAGCAGGTTGGCTTTGCATGGGAGCTCCTTCATTTCCAGCAAGCTTTTAAGCAAATCAGATTCCCGCCCTGACTTTTCATAATGGTTCAAGAGCTTTTTCTTCAAAATGGCCAGGAGAGCTTCTTCATCAGCGAGTCCCGCGGTCCCAAAACCATTAATGAGCCCAAACAGATGGTTCATAAAAAAGTAATAGCGGAAGCGCTCGATTGCAACATCATCACTGCAGAGTGTAGAACTTTTTCGGCTCACATCCGGAATGATCCCGGCAAGCAGCTCAGCTTTTGATTCACTAAAATAATAACCCTGATTATCCCGGTAATAGAATGCGGACGGGTAGCCGTTTTCCAGCTGGACAATCGAATTTTGCTGATGAGCTTCAAGGGCAACCCCATAAGTTTCATAGAGCCAAATCAAAGGATCGAGGGTAATGGATAAATATTTTTCAAACCAATCCCGGCTAACTTCCCAAGCCATCCGATTCTCTTTTTCTGCGATTTCATGGATAATCGCCTCCAGTCGAGTGCGCCCGCCGAAAGCATGATCCTGAACAAGGCCTGCTATTAAACTGGCATTTCTATCATTCTCATAAAAAGGATTCTCACGGATCACCACTTCAAATCCAGATGTTTCTTTATTAAGCGGAATGTTCATGAAAGCCGGATCCTGTATGATACGGAAAGCAGGATACAGGTCCTGGAATTTAATTCCCAACTGGGATTGCATCAGCCGTGTCACTTCAACCCCTCTGTATAGTTCTTTTTCTAAATTCACCCGAAGCGAATTCGTAATTTTCACCGGGACGGAAAACTTAAACATATAGTGGAAATCCGGACTATAAACTGTACGCATGGATGACGTCGCTTCAAATGGCAATCCGTAAGGACCTATGTAAAGCAGTTTCCCTGACTGAATCAATGCCTGCACTTCCGTGTCTTTCAATAAAACTGGCACCTGGAGAGGATGTACAGGGATGAAGACAGATTTCCGATCCCCGCCGAATTTCCCTTTAAATCTTTCATCTCTCTGCAGCAGCTCCATAATGATCTCTTCCGCGCTGGCCTGATCAGCTGAGTCTTGAGAAACAATCGCCCGGTCCGCTTTAAAAAAGTGAAGCTGGAAGCTTCCCTTTAATTCCGGAGAATAGGAAGACTCCGCTTCAAAGGTCATTCCCTGTTTGCTTTTCGGCGTGGGATGAAGCAAGTGGCCGAATAAAAGCGACTGCTCTGCTTCAATATAGGTAAAGTCGGTCTTCTGCAGACTGTCTGAATCCCCTTCACGCTCCTGTAAATAGCGCTGAATATTGCGGCAGCTTAGAATCGCCCGCAGCATCAGCTCATCTTCCGCTCCTTCTCTTTCTGTCGATGCCAGCAGCTCTTTGCTGATTAAAGATACAAGTGTGACATAATCCAGCGGAACCTCTTTGCCATTTACACTCATTAAGAGCGGAAAATGAAAGGTATGCCTGCCAGTCAGAGACCAGTGCCTGACAGCAGCATAAATAACAATATCCAAATGTGCCAGTTTAATTTCCAGACATTTGGAGGAAATCTCTACCTCCCAGTCAGGCTTCCAATTTTCAGTCACCAGAAAATGCTGTGTTTCTCTTAAGTAACAATTCAAAAAGCTTTGCATGCTTGCCTGCTGTGCCATTTCCGTATGATTTGTCAAAGGGCTTCCTCCTTCTGTTTGTACTCTTTCGCAGATTGACTGAGGGACTCAACAGCCAATTTCACTTCCGTCATGGTTGTCTGCGGGTTTAAAAGTGTAAATTTCAAATACTGAGAACCATTTATTTTTGTTTTAGCGATCAGTCCCTCTCCGCTGTGAAGGAGTTTTTTATATATGTGCAGATTAAGTCCATCAGCATCCGTTTCATCAGTAAACCGGAACACAATGGCATTTAATTCCGGCTCGGTATTTATTACTTCAATCCCAGACGTTTCCTTCAGCCATAGAGCCGTTTGTTTTGCCAGCTCAATCGTATGGTCAATCATGCAGGAAAAGTCTCTTTCCCCTACTATCCGCAGTGACATATAGAGTTTAAGCGCATCAAACCGCCTGGTAGTCTGAACCGATTTATTTACCAGATGATCGAGGTCTTCTTCTTCGGGATTTAAATAATCTGCGTGGTAAGACAGATACTGAAAGCTGGATTTATTTTTAACAAAGAAGGCTCCGCAGCTGATCGGCTGATAAAACATTTTGTGAAAGTCGATGGTCACTGAGTCCGCCAGATTGATTCCAGCCAATTTGCCACAATGTTTTTTGCTCAGAACCAGAGCTCCACCGTATGCAGCATCAACATGCAGCCACATTCCATTTTCACTGGCGGCTTCTGTTAATTCCCCGAGTGCATCAATGCTGCCAAAATCGGTGGTTCCACACGTGGCTGCGATGCACATAGGATAATATCCGCTGGACTTTAGGCGCTGGATCTCTTTTTTTAATGTGGAGTCACACATTCTCATGTGTGCGTCAGTCTTGATTTTTACCACAGCCTGTTCACCGAGTCCCAGCTGGGAAGCTGATTTGCTTACAGTAAAATGGGCTTTTTCTGAACAAAGAATTCGCAGCTTGTGTGCTTCAGCAGGCAGTCCCAGCTTTTTTACATCCCAATTCCACTGTGACTGGCAAAAATGATCCCGAGCGAGCAGCAATCCCATGTAATTGGATTGCGTCCCCCCGCTTGTGAAAGTGCCATCCGCACTATCGGCTAATAAAAGCTTTTCAGCCAGCCATTTCACCAATTTTTCTTCCAGATAGGTAGCCGCAGTGCTTTGATCCCACGAATCCATCGACTGATTCAGTACAGCGATGATCAATTCAGCCGCGATGGCAGGAATCAGGGTGGGACAATGCAGATGGGCCATGCTGCCAGGGTGCGTGACATGGATGCTGTTGCTGACGACTTTTTCCATAATTTCTTTAAGTACCAAAGACGGAGACTCCCCATTTATTGAACTGTTTGTTAATAGGGCGATTTCCTTTTCAATCTCTTCTGCCTTTTTGCCATTGAATACCTTAGGCTGCTGCCGGTAAAATTCGCTCAGTAAATTCTGCGTTTCTGAGAGGATCCGCTGAAAGCTGTTCTGGCTTTCAGCGTGTTGAGATAAAAAATAATCCTTAAATTGATTCATTTCACTGCTTCCTTTACAGCTTCTGTAAAAATGTTAATGACTTCGTCCAGTTGTGCTTCTGTAATGATAAGCGGCGGAAGAAAGCGGACGACACTGCCATGTCTGCCGCCAACTTCCAGGATTAAGCCGCGGATGAAGCACTCTCTTTGAATGCGGCTTGCAAGGCCCGGATCTGCTTTGCATGCTCCTTTTCGGCTGAAAGGCTCGGAAGGATCTACAATTTCGGCTCCTACCATTAACCCTCTGCCGCGGACATCCCCAATTTCAGGATATTCCTCCTGCAGTTCCTTTAGCGACGCAATCAATTTCTCGCCCAAAACGCCAGCTTTTTCGGCTAATTTATTTTCTTTTATATATCGAAGTGTGGCTGTTCCGGCCGCCATTGCCATCTGATTTCCTCTGAATGTTCCAATGTGCGCACCCGGAGCCCACTGATCAAGCGCCTGGTCATAGATTACAACGGATAATGGCAGGCTTCCGCCAATTGCCTTTGAAAGGACAACGACATCAGGGACAATGCCTGCATGTTCAAAAGCGAAAAGCTTACCGGTTCTCCCAATCCCAGTCTGCACTTCATCGATAATGAGCGGGATATCCCGTTCGTTTGTAATTCGGCGAATTTCTTTTAGCCATTCGACAGGTGCCGGGATTGAACCGCCTTCACCCTGAACCACTTCAAGAATGATGGCAGCAGGCGGCAGTATCCCGCTTTCCGGATCATCAAGAAGATTCTCAATATAGCGGCTGCTGAGTTTATGTGTCTCTTCCCCGCCAACACCGAAAGGACAGCGGTACTCATATGGATAGGGCATAAAGTGGACATCAGGCATCAGTCCCTGGACTTTTTCCTTTGGAGAAAGATTTCCGGAAAGGGCCATTGTCCCATGTGTGGCTCCGTGATATCCTCCATGGAAAGACAGGATGCTCCTTCTGCCTGTTGCCGTTTTAACCAGTTTGATTGCCGCTTCGATCGCATCTCCTCCGGTTGGGCCGCAGAATTGAATCTTTGCCCTTTCAGCAAGCTTCTCAGGAAGACTATTAAACACTTCACTTACAAATTCTTCTTTTACAGGTGTGGTTAGATCCAGCGTATGTAATGGCCGCTTATCATGCAGAACCTTCCCAATAGCCTCCGTAACCACCGGATGATTGTGGCCCAGAGCCAGCGTTCCAGCACCCGCAAGGCAATCGATATACCTTTTTCCGTCTGCATCCTTCACATAAATACCTTCTGCCTCCTCAATCGCAATCGGGATCCTCCTTGGATAGCTCCGCGCGTTCGATTCGCGCATTTCCTGCTGCTTTAAGTAAAAATCATTTGTTTTCTCTATTTGCAAAATGCTCATAAATAGTGGTTCCTCCTTTGTTATTGTTGAAAATGATTCTCATTATTGATTACGAGATTACTTTAAATGATAATGATTATCATCGTCAATAGGAGTTCTTCCCTAATTTACTTTCCTGTTTGAAATTTTTATTTTTAATTCAGGTCTTCCGTTGGATAATGACGCATTAATATTCGCGGTAAATTTCTATACTGGGACCCATTTTAAGCGGTATTGACTTTCACCCGGCATATTAAGTCTTTTGTCACCGATTCGGCACTAATTTTTTTACACTGCTCTACATTTCAGACAACCAAATGGGTATGCTAAGAAAAACCTAAAAGCGGGAGGATTTACATATGGAGTCAAACGGAAAGCAACTATCCATATTTTCTCTGGGCGGCATCAATGAAATTGGAAAGAACATGTATGTGATCCAATATGATGACGATATTGTCGTGATTGATGCTGGAGGGAAATTCCCTGACGAGACCTTATTGGGGATCGACTTGATCATTCCGGACATCACTTACCTTGAAGAGAACCGGGATAAAATCCGCGGGCTGATTGTAACTCATGGACATGAGGATCATATTGGCGGGGTTGCCTACCTTCTCAAAAAAATTAATATGCCGGTTTATGCCACGCGATTTACTCTTGGCCTGATTGAATTAAAATTAGCAGAGCATCGCCTGCTTGGTGATTCAGAGCTTATAAATATTGATTCTGACTCCCGCCTTGATTTCGGGGAAATTGGCGTTAGCTTTTTCAAGGTGAATCACAGCATACCCGACTGTCTTGGAATTGTTTTCAAGACGCCCGGCGGCAATGTTGTCCATACGGGAGATTTCAAATTTGACTTAACCCCTGTAAATCAGGAGCATGCTGATATCCATAGGATGGCTGAGATTGGACGCAGTGGAGTGCTCGCCCTTCTTTCAGAAAGCACAAACGCTGAGCGGACTGGCTTTTCGCCAACTGAACATATTGTCGGGGAAAACATTGAGGAAGCATTTATGAAAGCACCACGCAAGATCATCATCTCAACTTTCGCTTCCAATGTTAGCCGTGTTCAACAGGTTGTGGCCGCTGCGATAAAAACAAATCGAAAGCTGGTCCTGCTTGGACGAAGTATGGTAAATGTCGTGAATGTAGCGATTGAACGCGGATACCTGACAGTTCCCGAGGGAATGATCGTGAATCCAAGAGAAGCGATGAATCTTGCCCCAGAAAAGGTGTGCATCCTATGTACCGGCAGCCAGGGTGAGCCGATGGCTGCCCTTTCACGACTCTCTGCCGGAAATTATCGGGATGCAGAGATTCATCCTGAGGATACCGTGATTCTAGCAGCATCCCCAATCCCTGGAAACGAGCGCGATGTCTCAAAAATCATTGACAACCTGTTCAAGCTGGGAGCCCGCGTGATATACGGTTCAGGAAGCTCAACAGGAATGCATGTGTCTGGCCACGGCTACCAGGAAGATCTAAAGCTTATGCTCACATTGATGAAGCCCAAATATTTTATCCCGATTCACGGTGAATACAGAATGCTTCATCATCATAAATTGCTTGCTGAATCCATCGGTGTTGAAAATGGGCATACATTTATCATTAAAAATGGGGAGGTTGTTGATATTGAGAATGGGAAAGCACGCCAGACCAGGCGGGTACCTGCCGGGGATACTTATGTTGATGGAGTGGGTGTTGGTGATATTGGCAGCATCGTGCTCCGCGACAGAAAGCAGCTGTCCGAGGATGGCATGATTGTGATCGTGCTGACTATGAGCAAGAGTGAGCGCAAAATGATATCAAGACCTGATACGATATCCCGTGGTTTCGTCTACGCAAGGGAATCCGAGGATTTGCTGAGGGAAATAAACCGGATTGCGGAGAAAACCGTCAATGATCTTCCAGAACAGGACAAAAGCCAGTGGAATGTCATCAAGCAGAGCATTAAGAAATCACTTGGGCAGTATTTATTTGAAAAGACAAAGCGCAAACCAATGATCCTGCCGATTATAATTGAAATTTAAACGAAAAGAGGCAAGCCGTAATCGGCTTGCCTTTATCGCAGTTTAACGGACAGTAAGACCCCCCACCTTTGATTCAGAGGAATCTTTGGTGGATCAGTGGCGGTCTAACTGACCGAATAGGCTCCAAAGCAGAACAAAGACTAAGAACGCCACGTTCTGTGGCGACGACTTTGTAACCCAAAAGTCCGCTTTTGGTCGTGCGATGCTAATGCTGACGAAGAGTTCCTTTTCCTTTGGGCCTCACTTAACAATCAGCGGGGAAACCACCCGCTGATTGAAGTTTCACTCTATCTAAAGGGCTGCTTATCCACGGCGTCCGCCTCGGCCGCCCCGCTTACCTTCAGTATTGCGCTTTAATGAAGAAATATTTTCTTCACTTGATTTTAAGAATTTTGCCATTTTGTCTTCAAAGCTTTCCTTCGGCTTAAAGTTTCCTTTAGAACGGAAATCTCTGGAACCGCCGCGGCGATCATCTCTTCCCTGGCGCGGCGGGCGCTGAGAATAAGAAGATTGGCCTTCCGGTCTGTCCACCGCTTTTTTGATGGATAGGGCAATTTTGCCTTCCTTCTCACTAAGCACTTTAACAGTTACCTCATCGCCAACTTTTAAATGCTCATTCACATCTTTAACATAGCTGTCAGCTACCTCACTAATGTGAACAAGACCTGTCGTACCGCCTGGCAGCTCGACGAAAGCTCCGAAATTTGTAATACCTGTTACTTTTCCTTGTACCTTACTTCCAATTTCGATTGACAAAAAAACTTCCCCCTCGGTAGTGTTAACAACGTCTTATTATAACTTTTTTTTAAGATAATTTCAACGCCGGCGATATCCTCACGATATTCTACCCGTTAAAATTAAGAATAAATCATATTTTTTGTTCAAATTTAAATATTTAATTGCTTATTATACCTGTAAATTAACTCATTTTCTATGCGGATGGCACTCTTTTATATAGAAAAAAATTTTTATGTGCAGATGCAGCGTTTTTATGTGCAGATAAAAATTTTTATGTGCACATAACGCTTTTTTATGTGCGGATAGCTAGATTTTATGTGCGGAAGGTTAATTTAGACAAATACTTAATTGCACCTTTAATGGCAAACAAAAAGCTCCTGAAACAGGAGCTTAAACCCTACATAGTATGACCTTCCTGAAGAACCTTCCTGCTGAAATGACGCTTCATTATAATCCCATACAGGGATGCCAATACCTGCTGAAAGAGCATGCCGATGACTACAGGAACAGCAACAGGAGCGGGAAAGTATGTGACTGCCAGGACAGAGCCTACGCTGATATTCCTCATCCCGCCATTAAACGTAACAGCCACAGTCGTGCCCTGATCGTATTTCAGTAAATTGGCGATGATGAAAGAGATAAGATAGCCCATAAACGCCACACAAAATACAGCAAGCCCGATGAGGACCAATTTAAGATTTACCTCCTTCAGATACGGGGCGACGACTGCTCCATTCAGCATAACCACAATGGCCATTCCAAGCTTAGAAAAAGGAGAGAGACGGCTGCTTAAGGCTGCAGCGCTTTTTTCTGCAAATTGATTGAAAAGCATGCCAAGAAAAGAAGGCAGAACAATCATGCCAAATAATCCAGCCATCATCGGCACAGCATCGATCTGTACAGACTTCTGGAAAAATACCGACAATGTCAGCGGTACAATAAATGGTGACAGAAAGGTATCAACCAGAATGATGGACAATGTCAGCGGAATATTGCCGCGATAAATGGAAACCCAGATGAAGCTCGATATGCCGGTGGGAATGGCCATAGCCAATACCAGCCCGGTAATGGTTAATGAATCATCACCGAACGCAAGTTTACCGGTGCTCCATGCAAAGAGAGGCATCAAAATATGAAGCAAAAACAAAATGAGGAAAAGCGGCTTTGGATGATGAACGATTTCTTTTAAACTGCTAAAGCTGGAGTTCAGACTGCCTGAAAACGTCATAAACGCAAAAACCCAAGGGATGATAAAGGCAAGGTCCTTGATATAACCAGCGAGCATAACACCTAGAACCACGCTTATTGGAGTAATCAATGGCATCATTTTCTCCAGCTGTTTATTGATTTGAATTAGCACACTGAGTACTCTCCTTTTCCGAATAATTGTTTACCTAACTAATTATTTTATCATAAACTGGCTGGTTATATATCAAAATAATGAAAAAGAGCCAAAAAACGGCTCTTTTGATTATCTCCGTTTCTCCGGCATATATTTCAGCCATTTTCCCAGTCTCCAGCTGTTCACTCCAAACCCTGCAAGCGCAATGGCTGCGATGCCTGCGGATAACTGCATGATCAGCATTTCTTCTAAATAAATGCCAAAGCCTGACCCAGTTAAACCTAGCATGAATAACTGAAAAAGCTGCTTTTTCCGATTTTCATAGATCGTAAACTGAAACTCCCTTCTTTGCCCGGCCTCTTTCATTTTTTCCAATTTACGCGGTGTTTCCAGGAATTCCGCTGCTGAATGAAAAATTTTAAAGAGCGGCTGGGATTGAATAATGCTCCAAATAAATGACCATTTATTCCCCTGAGAGCTTAGCCACTCTGTAAAAACTGGTTTGCCAAGGCCAATAAGATCATCTTCTGGTGCCAGATGGCGAACAATCCCTTCTATTGTCATAAATGACCTGCCCAGAAAAACAAAGCGGGTTGGCACCTGGATCGGAAGAGCAGCGATCAGATCATTTAGTTCAAGCTTAAGAGCCACTAAATCCATATCCTTTACCTGGGAAAGGTCAAATCCCATCCATTCTGACAGCAGCTTCTCCATTGTTCCAGCATTAGCTTCCGGCAGCAAAAATCCCAGCTGTGACAGACATTCGACTGCTTTACTGTAGTTTTTAGCCAGAATGGATTCAATTAAATTCTGAAAAGAGACTGCATCTTTTTTTGAAATTTCACCGGCCATGCCGAAATCGAGAAGAATAATCCGCCCCTCCCTTGTAAACAGCACATTTCCTGGATGAGGATCCGCATGAAACATCCCAGGTTCCAGCCATTGCGGCAGGAAGATCTTCATCAAACGGCGTGCCAGATCCTGACGGGATATCTCAAGCTTTTCAATCGCTGCTGAATCATTGAGCCTTGTTCCCTCCACCCATTCCATGACAAGCACTTTTGAGGTGCAAAGCTCCTGATGCACGCCGGGAATTTTAACCATCTCACTATCTTTAAATCGCTCCTTAAAATAAAGCAGGGTATTCTTTTCCTTTGTAAAGTCAAGCTCCCGCTCAATAACCTGCTTTAACTCCTGAAATAGGACATTTAAATTAATGAATCCCTTAGGAATAGGGACAAACCGATCCGCAAACCAGACAAGAATCCTTAGGGTCCGGAAGTCTGTATGTACGATTGATTGAATATCTGGACGCTGCACTTTAATAGCGACAATTGAGCCGTCCTCCAGAGCGCCTTTATATACCTCTCCAATCGAAGCTGATGCTATGGCTTCTTTTTCAATCGCTACCACCTTTTTAGAGACCTCGCTGCCCCACTCTTCGTTTAAAATCCTCTTGATTTCACGCCATTCCGATGGCGGTACCTTATCGGTCAGGTCTTGCAGCTCCTTGATGAAAGCATTTGGAAGCAAATCAGAACGAATACTGATGAACTGACCAATCTTAATCAGGAGTCCTTCCAATTCAAAAAGTGTTGTCCGGAGTCTTTTCCCGATGCCAGACCATAAATTGCCCCATTCTGCTTCTGATTTGCGGGTCCATTTATACCAGTAAATTTGAAATATAATGAAAAGTGCCAAAGATATTATTTTGTACATGCGGAGCCATTTGCTTCTCGCCTTCATTTCCATCCTCTTCTTCCCAAGTAAAGTATACTGTCTGATTCTGCAATACAGGCTGAATAGCCTTTTCTTTTTATACGGTATCATGTTAAAAAAGTTTCATAACATAAAAAACAGCCTGTCCTTACACTAAGGACAAGCTGCCTGCTTGATGCTGCTGAATATACTGATGAGTTATGTCAACAATCTTCTCTTTATCATGGTCCATGGATGCCACATGATAGGAGTTATAAAGCGATATAGCTTTCTTTTTAGCTGAGCCAATCTTCTTCAAAATAAAATCTGTACACTCTGCAGGTACAACATGATCTTCTATCGACTTAAAGCCTAATACAGGTGTTTTAATGAATGGAAGTAAGTCTGGTGTTCTTTCCATGATCTTCTGCAATTCGAAGATGGAGGGGACCGGAACCTTCCCGTACGTAATTTCCTCTACATCCTCTTTTTTTATATCAGGTGCACCTTCATCAATGTACCTGGGATTTGTTTTCCCCTTTAAATATTCATAAGACGGAACCCGAAGAGCGGCATTTATTAACACAATACCTGCAATTTCAGGATATTTATTAGCCAGCCAAAGTGTCAATGCACCACCCATCGATTGACCTGCAGCATAAACAGATGTGCATCTGTCTTTTAGAAATTGATAACCCTTTTCAGCTTCAGCAAACCAATCCTCATGAGAGGTTTTTTCCATATCTTTATAATGTGTGCCGTGGCCTCTAAGCCTTGGAGCAAAGACGGTATAGCCAAGCTTGGCAAATGACTCCCCCAAAAACCGGACGCTCTGGGGAGTTCCAAGAAAACCATGTGTGATCAGAATCCCGATCTCATTCCCTTCATAGTAGAAGGATTCTGCACCGTCCAAAACAGGATAACGTTCATTCATAATCTGTTCCTCCCTCAGAATTCATTAATCACATTATATAACCAACTATTCCGACCTGTCAACTTGTATTTAAACAAAAAAGACCGTCCAAATCATATTTGGAGCGGTTAGACTAAAGAAAGTATTAATACAAAGATAAGGAAGACGTAACATACACCAAAGATAATAGCCCTTACATTAGAGTTTCGAGTGTACCCTTTGAAGTCTGCAAGTGATTGAGCACCATCCACCTTTCTGGAGTGAATGACCATACTGATATTGGTCAGGACTAGAATCGCGATTGTCAGAAAAAATAAAAATACCGGCTCAATACTCAGAATTTCACCGGAATCAAAATGAAAGTAAGCATTGAAAAATAGTATGCTGCTGACAAGCAAAGTCCAAATACTCCCCACTGTGCGCTGCTTACTCCATTCATTGCCCATTTTTTCTTTTTCATAGATGGCAACTTTTTCGATAACAGGAAAAATAGATTTGGTGGAATTACGTTTTGCCCATCCCAGAATGGATTGAATCAGAGTTATCATGCCAAGGAAAATAAACATTTGTGAAAATGTAATATCTATGAAACTTTGTAAAATGTACGTAGCGGTTAAGAAAAAAAGGAGGTTGCCATTTAAGAACAGGAGCTGCCTGATTCTTAGTTTCTTAATTTCAGAAGTAGTCACGATCCCGCCTCCCTATGTCTTATGAAATAAATAATAGGGCTCACGATTCCCAGAATGACAATGACAAGGAACATCCAAAATCCGCTTCCTCCTCCCAGCCCTAACTCATCAGCAAGAATGGCTTCAAAAAATAGTACCTGGCCAGATACTATGATTGAAATCATTGTAATTGCCATAACCGTAAATCCGTTCAAGAAACCCTGCATGACTTTAGGAAGCCATACAAGAATGAATAGAACGACAGTTATTAATAGGAAACTGGAAATCACTGGCCTCAATAGTGTAAAGGCTCCATCTGTTACAAAAGATTCGTAAGTGTACATATATCCCCCTAATAATTTCTATAATAGTATTATTTTACAATTAATCAGCTATTGAAGCCACCTTAAAAAAACGGCTGCACTTTATGTGCAGCCGTTCGGATATTATTTAATACCTCTCTAGTAATTCGATAATCACTTTGAACGTTGAGGTTGTGTCCATATAGGCGTATTTGCCTTTCCCATTAAAAAAATTGCCAGTTTGTATGACTGGATATCCCATTCCTTCCAGCAATCTGATTTTTTCATCCAGGTTATCGACAACGAACGAAATATGATGGACACCTTCCCCATATTTCTCCAGATGTTCCTGCCAAGTACTTGGTGAATCACCTGGTTCGATTAATTCAATTTGAATGAAGGGTGTATTGATGAACATATATTTTGATTTAGCTTCTGTGGGCTGACCTCTGAACATGACCTGTGTCGTTTCACTTGGGCCTGATTGTATAATGGGTGGCTTATCGGCACCGAGAAGCTTACAGTAAGCATCGGCAGCTAAATCCAGATCTTTTACCACGATTGCCAGCTGTTCGACTTTATTTGTTCCAAGCAAAGGTCTTAGTGACTCAGGGGCAGCTGCAGTATTTCTCGCCACAGAGCTTTCCAGGAGTTCAACCAATATTTTGCAGTCTTCCAAGGTATCTGCATAAACATATCTGCCTTCACTGGATGTAAATTCTCCACTTTGCAGTGTTGAATACCCGCTCTCCTCAAAAAACGGCATTCGTTCTCTGATGGATTCCACATCAAAGGCAATATGGTGTATGCCTTCTCCAGCCCGATCCAAAAACTCCCGCATCGTGCCTGGTTCTTCATTTGGTTCAATCAGTTCAAATTGAACAGTTGGCGTATTTAGAAAAGCTAATTTGCTTATTGATGCAGTAGGCTTTCCACGGTAAATTACCTTTGATACTTCCTGATCACCTGTTAAAAACCACTCAGGTTTGGGAACTCCCAGTAAACTTGAAAAAGCCTCACATGCCTCTTCAATATCCCGGACAACAAATGCCAGCTGGTTTATTGCCTGATTTCCTGCTAATGGCGCTTTAGTGGTTTTGCTTTCAGCCATAAAAACACTCCTTCTAAATGACGCTTCTCCTTCAGGATAATCCCCGTACAGCAAGTCCTCCATCACTCGAAATTACTTCGCCTGTAATGGCACGGGATTGATCAGAAGCAAGCAGCAGATACGCTCCTACATGATCTTCACTGGTCATGGCTATGCGAAGGGGATTCCGGGATTTAATGCTTTTCGCTTTCGTATCCGGATCGACTGCTTTCACAAACGGCTTAAGGGGGCCAATGACATTGAGTGCCGTCAATGTGCCGCCGGGGCCAACTGCGTTTACCCTGATATCCGGGGCTAATTCAAAGGCAAGCTGGCGCATTAAGCCGATTTGCGCGTGCTTGCTTGCTGTATACCAGACTCCGCCCCCGTCCGGGTAAAAGCCTGCTCCGGAAACCGTGAAAATCATATTTCCATTCGTTTTTTTTAATTCTTCCGCAGAAGCTTTTGCACCATTAAAATAGCCTTTGACATTAATAGTAAATAACAGGTCATAGGCATCAGACATGGCCTCTGGTGTTACTTCACTAAATTTGGCAAATCCATCAAATACTCCGGCATTGGCCACGAACACATCCAGTTTTCCCGTTGCTTCCACAGCAGCTTCAACGGCGTGAACATGATCCTCATATACAGTAACGTCGCCTTCTATGCATAGAACACGATCCCCGAATTCCTGCTTCAATTGCCCGAGGCCAGCTGCTGACTTATCCAGCACAGTTACAAAGGCTCCTTCCTGTATAAAAGTCTCTGTAACAGCCTTGCCAATGCCTGAAGCGCCCCCGGTCAAATAGACTGATTTTCCGCTAAGCAGTTCCATACTTGATGTTCCTCCTTAAACAAAAATAGCAAGATTTCTGGTATTGAGTGTAGTCTGATCGACAATGAAAACCCTTTTGGACAATTTCCAGACGCCATCTTCATATAGAAATTCATCACGGCGCTCCCCTGAGATCAGGTCATGATGGATGTCTGTACTGCGACTGCGATAGATTAGAAGATAACTATTTACTGATGCTTTTTCATTAGGGACATAGTCTGCCAGTTTCACATTGCTTACATAGCGGCGGGTGCGGGAAGGCGGAATTTCCGCCCAAGCATAATCCGTTTTCAACCGTTCAACTCTCAGGCTAAGCAAATCTATATCATCATTAAAAGAGAACATATCTTCCGCATAATCTGGCCTTTCGGTGCCTTCCTTATTGACACGTACAGGCATTTGATAAATCAGGGATGGATGCATAAGGCTAAACCAGCCATCAAAATCAATATGATCAAGCAGCTCAGCTTCTTTGTAGAGCCATTGTTCAAATTCATAGGTTGCGAGCATTTTCTCTAAACTCATTCCGTATTCCCCCATTTCAGGCATCGTTCCAGTTTATTTACTCGTTCATGAGATCAAGCCAGTAGCGGTAGAAGTTCCTTTGGTTTGCTTCAGTAAACTTATCATCGTAGACAACACCCGGACCGGTGAAATCGCTGACCGGTTCCCGGTGCATGCCCATCGTATAATTGTAGACAAGTTCTTTCATAACAGGCATTGGACCTGATGCGGCAGCGGTTATGTCAGTAAAAACTTCCGTATCATCCTGCTCAAAAATGCCTGAAGGGCTGAACGTTAAAATGAAGGAATCCCTTGAACGTTTTTTCCAGTCGTCTGCAGCATTTTTCTCTACCAGGAACCAGGCGATCACTTCCATTTTATCAGGCCCAATTGGCCTCCACATCCGAACGGTTGTATTCGAAATCAGCTGCCCTTTCACTTTTGTATGCGAAATGAGGAAGCTCAGGTTTGGAAAGATGTTTCCGATCATATTTTTCAAATTGGCCAGCACATCATATTGTTTATTTGTTAAATTGGATTGATATTCCGATTTTAGCTCCTCAGGGAAAGCGAAGTCAGGATTAGGAGTGCCCAGATTTAAACCATGCCCGTTCATTGTGTGAATTTGGTATCCCTTTTTGGAATAGGTTGCACTGGGCACCATGCCCAATTTTGCAATGGATCCATGCGTGACCATTGTGTGGTAGGAATCGCCGACAAAGTTATCTGCTCCTACCTTCCAGTTTGAATGGATGATAAATCTTTGCGGAGGGCCGAGGACTTCCATTTCAGCACGTCCGGCTAAAATGTCCAAATACCATTTGAAATCTCCCAGAAAATCTGAAAGAGACTCGGCTTCTTCATTCCAGGTTCCAAAAATAAGGCCTTTATACGATTCAATCCTTATTTTGTGCAGCCCCAATTTGGACTTATCCAGGTCAGTTCCATAAATATCCTTCTGCAGAGGTACTCCAATAAGATCACCATTGTTTTTAAAATTAAATCCATGATAAGGACATACAAATGAGGATTTATTGCCTTTGTCAGCACGGCATAATTTCATACCGCGGTGTGTGCACATATTGTAAAAGCCGCGGATTTCATTCTCTGAATCTCTTGTAATAATAATCGAGTACCCTGCTAAATCTCTTAACATATAATCATTTTTATTTGGGATTTCTGATTCATGGCCAATAAAAAGCCAGGTTTTCATAAACACCTTTTTATGCTCAATATCGTAAATCTTAGGATCTGCGAGGATAAAAGCAGGAATGGATCCAGCCTCAGGCTGGACTGTTTCGTTTAAGTAGCCGATTGTTTCTTTTTGGGTCATTTCTTCTAAATTCTTAGTTGTCGTTTTAATCATATGTAAATTCCCCCTTCGTCTTAAAATAAGCTTCTCCAAGGAGCGAGGAAAAGAATAAACTATTCTCTTCCTGCTATAGCACCAAACTCATCTCAACCAACCCGGATTATTTCATCCCTATTCTTCAATGAAGCCAGGATGCTTAGAGCTGCCAGGTAGCTTGTCTTTGGATTATTAGGCATCGGGTCATTTTCTACTTGAAGCGATAGCTTTCCGAAAGAACCTGCTGCCTCAATCGTATGGCTATTTTTCCTTACTGCTGGGTCGGATATGATTTTAACTCCGGTATTCTCGGCACCTAATCCCGCGAGAGACAAGATAATGGAAACATTGATATTCTTAGGGAATAATTTAATGGCTTCGGCGGCAGATCCCTCAAAAAGCACCTTTTCCCCATCAAGCGGGGCACCAGGAAGTGCCTGAGGAGGCTTCCTGGTGATAATGGCGACAGAATCCAGCTCACCAATCGCTTTAGCTGCTTTTAGAACATCCAATCCGCCGATTGCCCCTGATGGCAAATGAATTTTCGTATTATTTAAAACGCAAATTTCTTCAAGACAATGATAAAATTCCTGGTCTGCCAATGCTCCAACACTGCTTACGACCAGATCTTTACCAGACAGCAAAATGGAGGCAGCATACTCTTCTACAGCTTCAACAGTTGCGGCTTCAATAACCAGGTCGGCCTCGGATTTTAAAAGGGATTCCACGTCTGCAAAGATTTCCGCATGAAATTCCCGAGATAGTTCCTTTGCCTGTTCCTGGCGGCGAGTATGAAGGCCAATAATTTTCGCATTTGGTATTAAGCAGTCTTTATTAATGCTTTGGAGAAGGAACCTGCCTATATTCCCGCCTCCTATTAAGGCTAATTTCATATCGGTATCCCCCTAATTGGCAAAACCATAGGAATCTGCAAAAAACTCCAGGCCGCAATGCCGCGTTTCACGTGAAAGTCCGCTTTCCTTTAGTCCCGGGAAGTCCAGATGGAGATCCTGAAAAACGGTATGGTTATTATGGAAAACGGCACCGGCCTCTAACCGGTCTGCAAATTCAATTGCTTTGGATTCATCTTCTGTCCAAACAGAAGCCCTTAAACCAAATTCACTGTCATTTGCAAGGCTGATTGCTTCTTCATTATTTTCAAATGTGAGAATCGGAATTACCGGTCCAAATTGTTCTGCATGAACAATTTCACTACTTTGATCAACATCTGTAATGATTGTTGGCAGTATGTAATAGCCTTTATCCCAGGACTCTGGATCATGCTGAATCCCTCCTGTGAGGACTGTGGCTCCGGATTTTCTGGCGCGTTCGATCAGGCCATTCACATATTCGTACTGAGACCTATTGTTCAATGGCCCCATCTCAGCATCAGGCTGAATGCCGTTTCCAACCTTAATATGCTGAAATTCTTTTCTAAGCTTTTCTACCAGCTCCCCGTATCTTGATTCATGGACATAGATCCTTTTTATGGCTGAGCACACCTGGCCTGCTGCCCGAAGAACACCGAAACGCAGGCGCTTAATAGCGCTTTCTTCCAGATTGGCATCTTCGAGAATAATAGCCGCATCATTCCCGCCAAGCTCCATGTAGACATTTTTAACTGTGCCTGAAGCAGCTCGCATAATTTCTTTCCCCGTCTCAGTACTGCCGACAAATGCAATGGTTCGGATACGCGGATCAGAGCAAAGCTTGTTGCCAATAACCCCTCCTGAACCAGTTACAACATTAATGACTCCTTCAGGGAAATAAGAAGCTACTGTCTTGAGGAAAGACATGATCGTCAGCGGACAGCTCGTCGCCGGCTTTACAACGACTGTGTTTCCGGCAAGAACAGCCGGGATCACCCGCTTAAACGTAAGGATCATCGGTGAGTTCCATGGAGAGATTACCGCCGTTACCCCACGTGGACGCTTGCGGATTTGGACCTTCTGGGATCCGGGAATGGATTCAGGTTTCCACCATTCCAGCAGTTCCTCGGCAGCTTCCTTCATTATATCGACACAGCGCAAAAGGTCTTTTTTCGCTTCCACCAATACTTTTCCATTTTCTCGAATCAGCAAAGTAACGTTCTCTTCGACACTTGCTTTAATCTCGTCTGCAGCCAGCTTCATCCGGTTTGCCCGGTCCTCAATCTCACTTCCAGACCAGGTTCCAAAAGCCTTTGCTGCAGCAGAAATGGCTAATTCAACCTGTTCTTCTGTACACAAAGCCACTTCGCCCACAACTTCCTGATGATCAGCCGGATTAAGAACAGGGGCTGTATTTTCTGCCTGGATCCAATCTCCAGCTATTAAATATTTTCCTGAAACAAATGGATAGGTCGAAATCACCACAAATCACTCCCTTACAACTTTTTCGGTTTGAAAGCCTCGGCCGCACCAGGGGGCCCTCCAAATGGTTTCGCCATTGGCCCGACTGCTTCCATATCCACTACGATCATGGAGGGTTTTCTCCTGTTCATTGCCTTATCCAGCTCGGACGCGAATTCTTCCGGAGAACCGATTTGCGCTGATGCAAATCCCATGGACTGAGCCAGCAAAACGAAATCAGGGCTAACTAAATCAACCGCTACCTGACGTCCATAGGCGGCATCCTGAATATTTCGGAGAACACCATATCCTGCATCATCAAACAGGATGACGATTAACGGAAGATTTTCCTGTACAGCAGTAGCCATTTCACCCACATTAACCATGAAGCCGCCATCTCCAGCTAATAAAACAACTTGTCTATCCTTACATCCCATTTGGGCTCCGATTGCAGTCGGCAAACCTTGCCCAATCCCTCCTCCTGAAGCATGAATGGATGTACGCGGTTCGTATATTTCAAATAATCGGCTGCCCCAGACATTTGCCTGTACCGTAACGTCACGCACCAATACAGTATCCCGCGGGAGCATATTCCGCATAGAATCAGCTATTTTTTCATAGGGTCCAAGCGTTGCTCTCAACTGAAGACGCAGTTCTTTCCTTACTGAAAGCACTTCTTCCAAATATTCAGAGGAAGGAGCTGATGCTTCCTTAGCCAAATCTTCATTTAGTTTACTCAAAATAAGCTTAGCATCGCCTGCCAGCCCAATGGCGGCGGCATAATTTCTGTTCATTGCCTGCAGATCAGCATCAATGCTGATATGATTTTCAGGAACTTCTATTTTCCAGTTGGAGGTCTCATTCCCTCTAAATCTGACTCCAATGCTAATCAGGAGATCGGATTTCTTCACTAAATCTTTTGTTAATTCAAAGGAGGCAAAGTGGCCAATACATTGAGGATGATCCTCCGGAATGCTGCCCTTCCCTGATTGGCTCGTAATAACGGCGGCCCCGATCCTTTCCGCAAGCTCCTGCACTTCTTTAGCAGCCCCGGCGCTAATGACGCCCCCTCCTGCCCAAATAACCGGGCGGCGGGCTTGGCTGATTTTGGTTATCGCCTCTTTTGGAAGATACGTTAATGTGCTGTTTCCCTGAACTGAAACCATCACTTCTTCCAATGAATAATCCGGAATAATCGCAGATTGATAATCGATCGGGATTTCAACTGAAACAGGCCCTGATGGGGCTGCAGCAGCTTCCTTAATCGCTTGCCTGATAACCGCTGCTGCCTGTTCAGGCCTTCGTAGCCGCATTGCTTTTTTGCACGAGCCCTCCATAATAGACAGCTGGTCTTTACACTCGTGAATATAGCCTCTGCCAGTTCCCAGATAGGGGGATGCAACCTCACCTGTTAAATGAAGGACCGGAACGCCGGCTGCCCATGATTCAATCAGTGAACCAGCTGCGTTTCCTGAGCCAGTTCCCGTACTGGTAATGACCACCCCCAATTTTCCTGTCGCACGGGCATACCCATCTGCCATATTTGCCGCACCGCTCTCCCCGCGCGAGCATACCAGATGTATACTTCCATCACGGAGGATGGCATCATAAATCGGCATATTATGAATGCTTACAATCCCAAAAGCCACCTCAACACCAGCCCGGACGAGTTCCTTCACAACTGCATCTGCTGCAGTAAATTCCATTTGCTCATTTGCGTTTACCGGTGCAATTTCCAATTGTTCCTGTTGGCTCATCATTACATTCCTGCCTTTGCTTGAAATTAAAGCGCTTTCCCCAGCGCTCCAGCTGTTTCAATGGTTGATCCTGAAACATAACTTGCCTGCTTTGAGGCTAAAAAGAGAATGACACTGGCTACTTCTTCTGCTTCTCCAACCCTGCCCAGCGGAATCTCCCGCTTTGCTGCAAGATCTTTGTAATATTCTTCGGGATCCATATCAGGTGCATTTTTCAATCGTCTGCGTTCCCACTGGTCGGTACGGATTAGGCCAAGACTTACGGAGTTGACCAGGATATTGTCTGATGCAAGCTCTTGGGAAAGCGTTTTACTTAAGTTTAAAAGACCTGCCCTTGTTGCGGCTGTGGCAACCATATGTCTTTCAGGCTCCTTTGCAAGCGTTGCATTAATATTGATGATCCTTCCGCCTCCGCGCTTCACTAAATAAGGATGAACAGCACGTACCGCGTGGATAATGGCAAAATATTTTAATTGAATCTGTTCCTGCCATTGCTCGTCTGTAATATCGAAGAAATGGCCCATAACACTTTGTCCGGCTGCATTAACTAAAATATCAATTCCCTGAAATCGGGATGCTGCCGAATCGACAAAACGAATAACATCCTCTTTATTTGTTACATCACAAGAGGCAGCAAGGATTGACTCCCTGGATCCGTATAGCAATAAATGGTCAAAGGCTTTATCCTTCCTCTCTGCATTTCTGCCGCATACCGCCACATTGGCACCTTCCTGAAGGAACATTTCTGCTGTTTTGAGGCCAACTCCCGAAGTCCCGCCCATTATGACTGCTGTTTTTCCTTTTAAACCAAAGTCCATCACCATACCCCTTTCAAATATCTTTAGGTTAATGCATTCACGTTAACCCAGCCTGGATCAGGCTTTCCGCCCATCGCTGCACGTGCTTCCGGTTTGGGAGGACCGGCTATTCCCCATTGATCCATCAGGTGTGGAACCCTTTTCCATACTCGAGCCACCCATTCTTCCTCATCTTCAATGGTTTCTAGATAACAAGTGTATTCCATGACAAATTTGGCAGGATCCTGAAAGTAACAGAATATGTTATTTCCCGGTCCATGGCGTCCAGGCCCCCAAAGCTCCTGATAACCTGCTTTTCTGACGTTTGAAATCCCCCGCATGACTTCGTCCACTGTGTCTACCTCATAGGCAATATGATTGACAGATGCATGCTGGTCCTGATTGAAGGCAATTGAGTGATGCTTCCTGTTGCAGCGCAGGAAAGACATTTGGTGTTCACTCCAATCAGTAACCTTGAATC
Source organism: Cytobacillus sp. BC1816 (assembly GCF_051353635.1). Taxonomy (NCBI): domain Bacteria; kingdom Bacillati; phylum Bacillota; class Bacilli; order Caryophanales; family Bacillaceae; genus Cytobacillus; species Cytobacillus sp. BC1816. The sequence continues at coordinate 2,750,040 of NZ_CP195611.1, forward strand.
CTAATATATTTGTATAAAAGTCTGTAATCATATCCAGGTCTGCCGTATTCATGACCACATGATTCAGCTTGACCGGATCAACAGTCTTCTTATTCCAAATTGTCGTGTGCATTTCCACCCATGCTGAAAGTTCAATGCAGCGGTTTTCCGGATCAGCAAAGCGAAGGCCGTACCCTTTGCCTTCTTCATTTAAATAGCCCGGTGGTGAAATAATCGGGATACCTTTGGAAGCGAGAATCTCCGCAGCCCTGTCAACAGCGTTCTTATCAACCATTCCAAATGCAATATGGTGAAGCCCTGCTTTCTCTCCCCGCTTCAAATTTAAAATATGATTCTCTGAACCAGCACCCCTGAAATTGACAGAATCCCCATCTTCGGATACCTTATCAAGACCCCAAATTTTCTCGTAAAACTCAGCCTGCTCCTCAAGAACTGGAGTAATGAGACTTATATGCCTCAAGTGAGTTATACCTAACATCCCATGCACCTCCAAAATAATAGATTTACAATCCTCCGATCATTGGCTGCCGAGGAAACATTTTTTATTAAAGGAACCGGGAAGACCCGGCAGAGTTAAATTAGCGGACCATCCCGGTTGTATTCATTAGAATCCAAGTTTTTCAGAAACTATTATTTTCCGTTGATGATAGCTTCTCTCTCTTTCGCACGCTGAATGCGCAGCTCTTCAAGAGCACTCCCTTTCGGATATGTAGGAAGATTTGGTTTTACTGCTCCAAGCATTACCAGCATTAACGCTTCTTCATCGCCATCATTATGAATTCCGCGGTACACTCCCGGAGGAGAACTGATGCAGTCACGCTCATTTAAACGAATTTCATGAACTTCATCCTTGCCTTGTTCCTGAATAAGAGCCTTTACACTCCCTTTAAGAATAAAAAATACTTCTTCCACATCATCGTGAAGATGCAGAGGTCCAACACATCCAGCTGGAAGCACCATCGTGCTGAGTGTAAAATGTTCCGCTGCAATTACATTTGAATCATTATTCGCTGTAGCTCCGCGGCCAATATATCTCATTTGCGCCCTTTTGTATTTTGGATCAATTTCTTCTTGAAATTTAAGAACATTCCAGTCCAGTGACCGGTCTTCCAGCCGTGCTACATATTTTTTTTCGAAAGCTTGCACATCAAATTTTTCTGCTGACATTTAATATCACTCCTAATCCTTTTAATGTTTTATATATAAAACAATGTTTTACTTACAGGATAATAATAAATCCCAATATTTAATATGTCAATTAAAAATATTGAGAAAAATTAAATTATTAAAACTTCGTTTCAAATATAAAACTTTTACACAATTACCTTTCTATTTGGAGGAAATTGCTCCATCCGAAGTTCCGCTGCCTCTTTTTTGATTGTGAATATATATGCGATAAAGCCTAAGCTTGCTGCAATAATAAGCATAACGATAGATGGGCCAAAATCCCCGCCTGCAAGGTCTCTCATCCATCCCATGATATAGCTTGAAAAACCGCCTAAAATATTTGTGAATCCCATAAGACCTGCAGCACGCCCTGCTGTTTCCGGGGTCGAAAATTTTACGATAAATAAATTGCTTAAATGAAAGACCCCGCCTTGAGTTCCCATTGCAAGTCCCATACAAATACCAGCCAGAACCGGATGTGGTGCAAAAATAGCTGCCGTTAAGAAGACTGCCGTTAAACTGAACAGAATCGTGGCCAGCAAGCTTGGACGTCTTGTTTTGTCTGCCAAAAATCCGCAGGATAATACAAAGCCCAGAGCAAATAGCCAGGATAATGAGGTAATCCCCGTCATTGCTTCTCTTGAGAAACTTTTCGCCTCAACGAGATAAGTAGGGAGCCAAATGCTGATTCCGAAAAACAAAAACGATGACATTAACATGCCAAACCAGACGATCCAATAGCGGTAGTCCTGTGCAAAGCTTTTCTTGGGTTTTTCAGTGCCATCAGACTTGCGGATATACGCAAGCTCTTCCTTATCAATTGCATAATGTTCTTCAGGTGTATCCCTAGTAAGGAACCAAAACATTGGAATAACAATAAATAGATTAAAAGCAGCCAGGAAGAAAAACGCAGCTTCCCAATGGAAAGTAGCAAGCACTAAAGTCAAAATAACAGCTCCACAGGCAGGTCCGAAATAATTGCCCGCGAGCCAGGTTGATTGTGCCCGGCCAAGTTCCCGCTGGTTAAACCAATTTGAAATGAATTTTCCGCAAACAGGAATCATCATCCCTTCACCAAATCCAAGAATTACCCTGCTGATTAAAAACATCTCATAAGAAGATGCCAAACCGCCTGCAATCATAGTCGCAGTCCAAATGAACAGCCCGAATACTGCCGTTTTCCGCGGACCTGCTTTATCAATAACAAAGCCCCAAAATATATTTGAAACGGCGTAAGAAATTGTAAAGATAAATGTTATTAAGCCAATTTTGGCATTTTTGTCTGCCCCTGTTAGCCCCAGATCACTTAGGAAGCCAGGATCCGTTTGAATAACCGAGATTCCCAGTTTATCAATTTGTCCAAAAAACCAGAAAAAGAATATAGGCACTGCAATATAGAGCCATCTTTTGTTCCCTTTCAGCATTTGTGATCCCCTTTCAAGAAACATATTCATTTTTGCAACCGCTTTCAATTACGTTCGATTCTCAAATATTATACTTCATAAAAAAATTTTTTTTGGGTGGTATTTTTTGCCCTCCTTTCAGTGATTTTTTTGTTTTATATACAAAACAATGTTTACCACTTATCAATAGTGTAAAGTTTTTCGAAAATTGAGTCAATAAGAAATTTCAATTTGTTTTATTTACTAAAAAATGTTTTATATACAAAACAAAAAAGCTTGCAGCAGCTGCAAGCTTTTTAACCATAATTCTATTCTTATAGATGATATCCCATATAGCCTGATAACTTTTTTGAAATCTCAAGCACTTTAGGAAGCGCTACTTGTTCAATAAACTCATCATGGAATGTTGTCTCTGTTGCTACAACATTAATAGCAGCCATAATACTGCCAGTTTTATCGAATATTGGTGCGGCTACTGATTGAATACCATGGTGAAGTTCTCCTTTTGTAATGGAGTATCCATTTTCCCTGATTATTTCAATTTCATTTTGAAAATCAGCCAGAGATGTTTTTGTCCGATCCGTATACGGCTTCAATTCGGATTCATAAAAAAGCTGTTTCAGCTTTTCCTGCGGCTGATAGGCAAGCAGCAATTTTCCATTTGCTGTTGCATGAGCTGGAAGCCTCAGTCCGATATTGACATTAATAGCAGATACCCCTCTGACAGGAGCACTGCCAACATACACCACTTCATTTCCATCCAGAATAGATAAATGGCAGGAAGCCCCTGTTTCATCTCTTAATGTTTCCAAATAAGGCTGGGCAATTTCCGGAAGTTTTAGCGTACTTAAGTAGGAAAAGCCCAATTCTAGTACCTGGGGCGTTAAACTATATCTTTTTGAGTTTTCGTCCTGGTCAAGATAACCAAGCGACTGGAGAGTATACAATAATCGATACGGGACTGTTCGGCTAACATTCAATTCTTTTGCAATTTCAACCAGTGACAGAGTTGGACGCTCTTCATTAAAGAGCTTTAAGATTTCCAATCCCCTAACAAGAGCATTGGCATTATACCGCTCTTTCTCCTCTTTTGCCATACAAGTCACCCCCTGTTTACATTTTTACTAACATATTAACAAAACCAGGATAGAAAAAGGAAATATTTCTCTATGACTACCTTTCTGCTAATTCTTCTTTTTTGTATGCTCCCTGCAGAAAATTCAAAATAAGGGCATTAAAATAGTCCGGATTCTCCTGATAGCATAAATGCCCTGTTTTCGGAATGGTTTTTAGAATTGTATTAGGGATATACTGATGGAAAATTTCTGATTCGCTTACAGGAGTCACCTTATCCAATGCCCCGCAAATAACAAGGACAGGAACAAGAATGGAAGGTAAAATATCCATTTGATTTAAATTTGAAAGTGAGAAGGCCACAGAGCGATAGCCCATCGGCCTCACCTGGGACATGATTCGTATTGCTTCCTTCTTAACTTCTGGATCCGGGTTTGGCGCAAGAAGTTCTTTGACCCTTAATTGGGCCAATTCCTTTGGATCCATTGTGTTAATATTATGTAAGCGATTCTTCAGCTTTCTTTCGTTTTCTTCATGACTCTGCCCCGCGGCACCACGGGTGGCATCGGCAATAATCAGTCTGGTCACCATTCCAGGATAACGGCTGCAGAAATCAAGAGCAATGGCTGAACCCATTGAATGACCTAAAAGATTAACAGTTTTATAATGCAAACCGTCAATAAAGCCCTTTAAAACATCAGCAAATTGGCTGAATTGTGTAAATTCCTCCCTAGGATCAGAGCTCTTGCCATAGCCTGGCGCATCCCAGGCGATAACAGTAAATTCCTTACTCAGCCCTTCCAGCTGCTTTTTCCAGGATTGTGAATTGTTGCCCAGCCCATGAAGAATAACAAGCGGCTCACCATTTCCTTCTATTTCATAATGAATCGTTAAATCATTCACATCAATAAATGGCATTTTATAACCTCCACACATGTTTGTTTTGTAAGTAAAACATCGTTTCGGTTATCCTTATCATAAATCATATTCTGGAATAGTCAACTGAATAGTCAAAAAATATCTTATCTCTTATATCATTGCCCCAGCCTTTGGTTAACACGTTTCCTGAACCAATAATAAAAACCCGATCATAAGAACGGGTTTTTAATTTTGCAACTCGGCTTTTAAGTGTTACTTATTGACCTTGTGCACCATTTGATGTAACCCTGCGTACGTGGTCCTCTTCAAAGTTGTTTTTTCTGGCATCTTTCACTTTATCGTCCAATAATTCCTTTTGGTCAACTTGATCAGATGGTGTATTGTTTTTTCTGGACACTTTAAATAACCCCCTATAAAATATTTTGATACCCGCTTAGTTTGATTTATTTTAGATAAAATAAACATTAATATTTAATAGCTGCAGCTATTCAGTAAACATAAACTGGTGGACTTACAAGCATTACACCAACTGACTTTCTCTCAATTGTAAACTTCGTTTTTTTCAGGTTGACAAACTTTTATGTTAACCATAAAATGAAAACAGTTAACCTATTAATCTGAATTGGAGAGGTATTATGAAAGTTAAAGAGATGACTTATGTGGCTTTATTTGCTGCAGTAATGGGAGCACTTGGTCTTGTTCCCCCAATCATGCTATCTTTTACACCCGTTCCGATTACCCTGCAGACACTTGGTGTCCTTTTGGCCGGCGGTATTTTAGGCGCCAGACTTGGCGGAATCAGCATGGCAGTGTTTTTACTGTTGGTTGCTGCGGGTGCACCATTATTATCAGGAGGCCGCGGCGGCATTGGTGTATTCTTCGGGCCTAGTGCAGGGTATTTGATTTCCTATCCGCTTACAGCATTTTTTATCGGGTATTTACTCTCACGCTTCAAAACGTTAAAATTAAAGAATATCCTGCTCATAAACCTGACTGTCGGCATATTCCTTATCTATCTTTTTGGAATTCCGGTACAGGCCTTTATGATGAATATACCTCTAGCAGAAGCTATCAAATTAAGTCTGGTTTATATCCCGGGAGATGTATTGAAAGCGACTCTCGCATCATTCCTGGTATTCAGACTGCTCAAGCATCCGATTATAAATAAGCAATTTTCTAAATCTCTGGAGACACTATAAGGTGTCTCCTTTTCCATAAGGAGAGGAACAACCCGTTGACAAATATCACAGCAAATATAAAAAAAATAGCCGATGATTCTCCATATAAAGCAGCAATCATTTCGAAAAGCCAAACTTTAAACTATAAAGAATGGAGCTCTCATCTCTGCAAAACTGCTAACTGGCTTAATTCTTTATCTGTAACCAATAAATCTGCAGCAATCCTGCTGCCAAATGGAATTCCTTTTCTGCAATTATTCACAGGTGCCTCCATGGCTGGATGGACTGCTGTACCTTTTGACTTAAAATGGAAGGCCGAAGAACTTAGCCAGCGGATCGAAATATCCAACCCTTCTATCGTGATCACAGGTAAAGAATACTATGATCAGATTGCCCGCCTGCACCCTTTCGTGCTTATCTGGGAGGATGCCCTGGAGGAAATTCGCCGTCAGAGCGCTTCGTTTCACATCGATTCAGAAACTAACAGCCCGTTTTATATGGGATTTACTTCAGGCACGACCGGCAGCCCTAAAGCCTTTATCCGTTCCCATAGATCCTGGGCGGCCAGCTTTAAGGTTAATCAGCATGATTTCAAAATGGATAAGCAGGAAAACGTCTTAATTCCAGGCGCACTTATCCACTCTCACTTTTTGTATGGAGCTGTAAGTACGCTTTGTACGGGCGGAACAGTTCACCTGCTCGAAAAATTCAGTGCACCCCAGGTTCTCTCATGTATCGAGGACCAGCCCATCAGCACACTTTATACAGTTCCGACGATGGTTTCAGCTATTTTAAAAGAAAAAAGAATCATAGAGAAACCGATAAAAATCTTTTCCTCAGGTGCGAAATGGGATGAAACTTCGAAGCTGGAAATCAGCAAAATATTCCACCAGCTCTCAATGATTGAATTCTATGGAGCCAGTGAATTGAGCTATGTAACATTTCTTGCGGATGAAAATATAGCAGGATCAGTCGGAAAGCCCTGCTATGGTGTTGAAATCGAAATTAGAGGAACAGAAGGCAAGAAGCTCGCTCCTTATGAAATTGGCAAAATATTTGTCAGAAGCGAACTTATTTTCGATGGATACCTTTCAAATGAAACAATCCAGTCCATACAGGATCAGGATGGATGGGCCACCGTTGATGATATGGGCTATGTTGATGATAAAGGATATTTATACATCAGCGGCCGTGAAAAAAACATGATATTATATGGAGCTATTAATATCTTTCCTGAAGAAATTGAAAAAGTAATCAGTTTGCACCCGGATGTCGAGGAGGCTGCTGTGATTGGACTGGAGGATCAATATTGGGGGCAAATTGCAGCTGCAGTCATCAAAGGCAAAACAGATGCACTTGAGTTAAAGCGCCTATGTAAAAAACATTTAGCCTCTTATAAGGTTCCGCGCAGATGGATTTTCACAGAAGAAATGCCCTACACAGCCGGCGGAAAAATTGCCCGTGCCCAGCTGAAGGAAGCCATCGAAAGAAAGGTGATTAGCCATTAAGAAAGCAGTGATTGTACAGGCAAAAAGAACACCTATTGGAAAAGTAAATGGGATGCTTAAGGACTATGAGCCTCATGAACTTGCTGCCCCGCTTCTGAAATATCTGGCTGAAGGTATGGAAGAAAAAATTGATGACGTCATTTTGGGCAATGTCGTAGGACCTGGCGGGAATGTCGCCCGCTTGTCAGCATTGGAAGCTGGACTTCCTCTTTCTGTTCCGGGCCTAACCCTGGACAGGCAATGCAGTGCGGGTCTTGAAGCCATTCGATTGGCATGCTATTACATCCAGGGAGGTGCCGGGACTTGTTATATAGCGGGTGGTACGGAAAGTGCCAGCACCTCCCCCTTTTCCAAAAGAGCCCGCTTCTCCCCGGACCAAATCGGAGACCCCGATATGGGTGCAGCAGCGGAAAATGTAGCCGAGAAATACAACATTTCAAGGGAAAGTCAGGATACATATGCACAATTGAGCTATGAACGGAGCTGGAAAGCTTTTGAAAAGGGAGTGCTGGCCGAAGAAATGATCCCAATTGGAAGCCATCTGCATGATGAAGAGTTTTTTAGAAAAAGAAAAATGGAGACTCTCCTTAAACGTGCAAAGCCTACATTTAAAAAGGATGGCACTGTAACAGCAGCCAATAGCTGCGGTATCCATGATGGAGCATCTGCTGTGCTGCTAATGGAGGAAGAAACAGCAGAAAAAAATGGATACAGGCCCATTCTGCGTTTTGCCGATAGTGCAGTAGCTGGTGTACACCCCAACTATCCGGGATCTGCGCCAGTCCCAGCCATACAAGCTATCCTGGAAAGAAATTATTTAACAATCGACGATATTGATTTAATCGAAATTAATGAAGCATTCGCTTCAAAAATCGCAGCATGCGCCAATGAGCTTTCCATCCCATATGAAAAACTGAATGTTAATGGGGGTGCTCTAACGATTGGCCACCCTTATGGAGCTTCAGGTGCTGTGATGATTACAAAATTATTTTATGAAGTCCAAAGAAGACCTCCTTCCAAATATGTATTAGCTGCCATTGGAAGCGGAGGAGGCGTCGGAGTTGCCGTTTTGTTTGAAGGGGTATAATAAAAGTGTAAGTTTGCCTGGAGTAGGTTTATTCCAGGTTTTTCATACATTCACCGCAAATTCGACACATTCGCACAAAGATAGCACCTGCTAGCATATCGATATTCGACATATATCAACTGATATCATCATGATAACCATTTATTTTCTCTATTAATGCGAAATCATACTGTTTCCTCAGGTGCCTGGATTATTACATAAGCGCCAAGAGAGGCACCTATAAATTCCAGCCATCCCCCTGCAGCCAGAATCAGTCTTTTTTGTATGCTCTCTTCATCTTCTATAAGAATTCCTACAGCGTCGAGGATGGCCGATACGGAAATTAATGAGTAACCCAGAGTTTCGAGATTGCTGAGCATATTGTTTTCTACGTTTGCAACTCCCGCAGCTTCCAATGCTGCACCCATCGATTGAATGGTACTGCCCAGTGAATTAAAGCCTGACACAGAAACTGATGGATTTTGAATTTCGATATTGTTTGCGGCAGTGTTGATGGAATTGCCGCCTGCCTGCGTAAAGCTCCCAATTATTCCATATAAATTTGCTGCTTCTTCATTCCCTTCAGCTGCGCTTATTCTTCCAAATCCCTGCAGGCTATTGCCAACCGCCTGGACTCCGTTTCCGTCCCGGATTAATTTTTTGCTGATATTATTTTGATCTGGCTTCATAGTTTCACCAATTGCTGAAATAAATGTACCCGCAACCAAAAAATAAGCTCCGATAGTTAATAGATCATCTCCTTCTAGATACATGATTACCCCTCTCTAAAGAAGTTCTTCATTTAGCCATACAGAAGATTTTGAGTCAGGTTCATTGTTTTCTTCACTGCTCTCAGAAGAAATCTCCTGATTCTCCTCCTGAATCGTGCCGATTAGGGATAAGACAGATCCGACTGCCTGAATCCAGCTTCCAACTGCTATAATATTATTCGCACTTTCTTCTGATCCACCCCTCTCTTTTTCCTTGAGATTTATCGTGCCTCCATATGCCTGAAGTGAATTGCCAATCGATTGAAGCAGATTGCCATTTATATTAAAAATCTGGCCCGCCGCAGTTGGATCTTCAAATTCATCTCCAAGTGCTGCCGCTCCGCCAAGAGCCTGAAGCCAGTTTCCTGCAATCACTAATTTCTCTTCATTTTCATCCTCTAAGTCTAAAGTTAATCCGGCAATAACAATACTGTTTCCGATTGCCTGTATCTCATTGCCGACCTTTTCAAGTGATGGTCCGCTTTGCCCATCCGCCTCAAGAGCGTTACCTGTTCCTTGGAGGCTGTTTCCCACTATATCAAGGCCATCAAAGAGTTTTTCCATTTTTTTTGACTTTGCGGGTATGGTTGAGATAGCAGTAATGATCGTTCCGATCGCAGCTAAAGTGGCTCCGACGATCTCTTTTAGTTGATTGTCCATAACATACTCCTTAGCTGGCGTATGTTAAATTATATTCATTAAATAAATAAGGGGTACGGAGTTTCGGAAATGACGAAAGCTATTTCCGGGGTCCGAATATAAAAACCGGGATTTGATATCCAATAAACAGCGAACCTAAGTGCTTTGGTGGCCGGCTCAGCCATGTTTTATGCTATAGCTCTTCATGTGTTCGCTACAAGAGTTAGAGCAAAAATATTCATCTTTTATCATTAATCCTGCCCATTGCAATGGTGCTGTAATAGCTGCCATCAGACAATTGCTTATCCATTTTTAATATTCCTTCAATTTCAAAGCCGTTTTGCTCATATATTTTAATCGCTTTCTTGTTTGTTTCAAGAACATTTAAAGTAATCTTCTTAATATGATTAGAGTCCGCCCATTTAATAGACTGTGCTAAAAGGTTTTTTCCAATAGCAAAGCCCCAGAATTCCTTGAGCACACATACACCAAATTCCACCTTATGTCCGCTTCTTTTCAGTTCGCTGCCTTCACATCTGGAGAAGCCTGCAATTTTCCCATTCACTTCAGCAACAAGGAATATACTCCGGCCGCTGATGGAATCCTTAGTAACTAACTCTTTAAAACCTGCTTCATCTATGTATGCTTCGCCTGCTTCCCGGTCCATATTCTCTGTTTCTCCATCAATCTGCACCCTTACTTTAGAAAGTTCCTTTCCATCTTCCTCGGTAGCAGATCTAATAATATAGGTCAAATTTTTAACTATGTATTCTTTTGATTTTATTATCATAAAAATTCTCTCTCTTTCTCTTGAAAGATATTCCTTTCATGAACTATGAGTATGCCAAAATAAACAAGTTCATTAAAAAAAGAGCCTATTCCTCCTCCATAAAGGAATGGGCTCAATCAGACAGTTATTTTTTTAAGACAAGCATGGATTTTTCGTACACTTCAATCTTATTGATATCAAAGTCATGAAGGTTTATGCTGTCCTTGTATTCGGGTTCCTCCCATTCGTCGCCAACCCAGGTATACAATTCACAATAATCTCCTGATGAAAGGTGCTGATCTAAAATAGCACATAATGATTTAAATATTCGCTGCCCTTCTTCATGCCCTTTTTGGATAATCCTGTTTGTATTATTTATTAAACCAAATACTGCCGTGCTGATTAGAGGTTACTTCGTAGATATATTTTGCTGATAGATGTTTATGTACCTCTCCTCTGAATTTCTTCATCAAAGAAGAAATCACCTATGATGATTTCATCATCACTTTCTGGATCACTAATTGGCAATATAACACTACATCCAAGATAATTAACGATGCTCATAATCTATCTCTTGTGGGTTCTTTATTTCTGAACGTATTAATGCTCGCCCTCCGTGTAAATTTGAAAATTCACTCCGAATTTATCGATTACGCTTCCATATGCAGGGCTGAAAAATGTTTCCTGAAGAGGCATCGTTACTTGCCCGCCCTGCTGCAGTGCTTCAAAAAATTTCTTCGATTTTTGAGAATCAGATGCAGAGAGGCAAATGGTCACCTGATTGCCTATTTGATGACTCTGGCCAGGGAATGTATCGCTAAACATAATTTCATTCTCCCCAACCTTAACAGTTGCATGCATAATGCGGTTCTTTGCTTCTTCAGGAAGTGGATATTCAGGGTTTTCCGGACCTTCCTCAAATGTTTGCTTATACAAAACTTCCGCTTCTAATGCATCTCTGTAAAATTCAATTGCTTCATTTGCATTTCCGTCCATCACTAAATAAGGAATCACTTTAACTGTCATTTTAATCAGCTCCCCTAATTTTTTCACTTTTCTTAACATTTGATACAAAATCGATTTTACTACAAAGAACGTACGTTCGCAACTGTTATTTAAAAAAATAAATATAATCGGTCTATTTTTATCACTAAGCCTATATTTTATAGGAAAGGTGCAATAACTTGTACCACATTCCATAGAAAAAAGGCGTGATGAGAATGTTTACGGTATATTATCTTGATGGGAGAAATGTTTTATTAAATCAGCTTCGCAAAAGTGTTCCAAATCAAGGCGAAGAGGTTAAGATCAAAGGAAGAAAAGGCATAGTGACCAGCGTAACGGCTGCAGATGAAAGGAAAATCCATGTGCAGGTAGAGCTTGAAAGTGTAAATAAAGCGAAGCTTGCAGCAGAAGATGATAAAAAGAAAAAGAAAAAGCGATGAGAAAAACCCGCACCAGCTGCGGGTTTTTCTCATTAGTGCAATGTTCCCCTGATTTCCTGCATTTTTTTCCTGACTAGAGGATAAAAGTTATTCTTAGCGCTTGCAGTCGAATTCCCGCCAAAAAAATCAGTGCCTGGACAGGTTTTCACTGCATGACCATGACTGCTATCCAGCACCCGTTCACCGGAGTTAATATCCCACCAATGATGATAGGTGATGCTGTCAATGGATGGTGCCAGGCCATATTTCATCATCAGAAGAGCTGTGACTGTCACGATCGTTTCTTTTTGTTCAGCAGTCATATGATTACCATCAAAATTGCCGAGATTTTCAATGGCTATCGCATCCGCTTCGATCTTGTGCATGACTTCTTTATTCTGCAGTCCGAATGATCCTTCCGGTGCAATATCGAACGGCCGCCCCACAGCCACCTTTCCATCCGGGAAAGTGGTCAGCTGCTGGCTGATCATCCTCCACTTCATCCCGCTCACATGATACTCCTCCATTCCCTTCATTAAAGCAAAATGATTTGAGCCATTGAACTGTCTGTAAGATGGCTGATAGGTATGATGCTGCTGAACCTTAGCCACTTTTCTCGTAAAATTCTGATTGAAAATCCAATCGCGGAATTCCTCTCTCGTCATCAGGACGAACTTTCCGTCCATGGCTAATTTCTTAGGAACTATCTTTAATTTTTGCCCTGCATTCAAACCATTGGCAGAGAGCCCATTAGCTGCTTTAATCGCCTGCACGGAGGAATCAAATTTTTCCGCCAGCTTCCAGAGTGTATCTCCGGGAGCAACTTTGTACATGATTGGAACTCGGAGCTTTTGTCCTATTAAAAGTCTGTCTGACTGCAGGCCGTTATATTGCTTTAAGTTCCCTGCTGTTGATCCATATTTTTTTGCGATCAATGTAAGGGTATCTCCCTTCTTTACCTCATAAATATTGCGGGGATTGTTTTCGGCCTGTACAGAGGTCCAATTGAATTGCCAGATTAATGCAAGACTGAAGACTAGAAAAATGCATTTTTTCATTCTCGATGTCCTTTCCATCCGTTTTTATTATTTTTATATAACTAAAGGAATTTATCCTTACTTTTTGGCATGACTAAGAATTCTGCAGGGTATTTTCTATAGCAGGGAAAACTAAAAAAAAACATGTAAGGTGTGTATCAGCATGAAAAATCAATATTTCTCTGAGGTTTGTATACCGATTCAGATTCCTTTTGGATTCAGGCCAGCAGAAAAAGAGCAATCAGATTTTACTTTCGACCGTGAAGACCGCTTTATTGATTACCGGATTGAAAAAGAAGGACAGGATTATGATCTCAGCATGGATGACAATGGGCAGTGGTATTTTTTTACTTCATTTGTTTGTGATTCACATGATGAGCTAAAGCTATCCAGACAAATTTTCAGGCCGCCCTATTTGAAAAATGAGGAACTTCCACTGGTGGATAACATGGAGAATGTAAATCTCAAGCCCTTATATGAAGGACATGATAAAGCATATGGGCACGCTTTGGCTCTATCAGAAAACCTGTCTTCTGTTCCCGCATTTCGGCAGGCAAGACTGGCCAATTATGATGGCACTGATGATCCCGCGATTATAAAAAAAATCCATTACATTCAAAATGAATACAAAGGAAAAAACACACGGTTTATTTCAGGCTTTGAAACTCGTTCTTTTGCGACCATCACTGAAAATGAATACTACGCAAGGGAAATTCACCTGCCCCATAATGCAAGAACTTATTTAAAACTGTTTGTTTACTTTTCCAGATATGGCACTCTTCCTTCACAGCAGATGATGCCGCGTTTCCTTGCGAATTTGTGGGCATCTGCACAGAGTTTGAATACTGCAGCCAATCCTGCCCTTTATAAAGAAGAATATATTGAACCATAAAAGGGCAGCTGCAATGAATGGCAGCCGCCCTTTAATTAGCCAGATGTACCCATTTCTTTGATTGAGACGTTAATGCTGAATTCGACGGGTATATCGCTAAAGGTTTCATCCCAATTATTTTTAACCTTTTTCCACACCTGGGGATGGCTGATTTGAAGGCTTCTTCCAAATCCCAGCACATCCATTTTATATTCTTCCTGCGTTTTCTCCAGTACATTTTTTACCAAACGCTCAATTTCCTTTTCTGTAGCTTTTTCCGCCTTTTTCATGTATTTGCTGTCAAATGCTTTTCCACTTATATCCCAATGCTCGCCTATACGCCCTTCTGTTTCAATTTTAACCGTGAAAGAAATCGAATCTCCTTTTACAGAAGGTTTTATTTTACTTTTCATCGACAAACTCTCATATACAATTGGCTGACTGTCTTCTTCATCGTAGCTCCTTACAAGCCCGCCTTTCCCTTTCCCTTTTATCCAGGTTACTCCTTCAGTTTCCGTATCATTCAAGAATGCCCGGAGTGTTTTTGTATTACCGTCAATCATTGCAGCACCGGTAAGCTTTCTATCGTTATTTTCTGTCGAAACTGTCTGTATTAGAAAGCTATTTCCTGAATTCAGCTGTCCTTCCATTTTAGCGATTGGCATGGGAGTAAGGATTTTCGTGCTTCGTTCCTTACCTTGTATCATTTCGACAAGCTGGATTGCAGGAATAACAGTTGGCTCGGCAGATTCCAGGGTTTTACTTGCACTGCCTTTGGCAATAACAATTAGCGTACTTGACCGCATCTCCTGTTCCCTGCGGAAAAAATCCAGCACCTGTTCAAGATTATAGCCGCGGGCAATTTCCTCCCCAATAATAATGACTTTTGCATGTTCTCCAAAAGCACGTTTGTCAATTCGCAGAATCATATTTCTTAACGCAGGGAGAACCGCTTCTCCTGTTTCTGTAATATTTTTATAGGCCCTCACCTGTGATTGCCCGCCATTCGTTGCATTATTGGCTGTCTCTGCCGTAATAAGCTGATTCGTTAATTTAAAAACATTACCATTGTCAATCCCGCTTTGCCGATCCTCAAATTCCCCTTCATTGTCCAAGTCAATTGCCGTTCCTATTATCAGTCCAAGTTCCTCGATTTCTTTGCTGCTCCAGCAGCCCGATAAAGATATAACCGCCAGTATAAAAATCAGGACTTTCTGAGTCATTTTCATGCTTTATCACCCTTTATTTTTGAAATGATAAGCAAGGCCAGGGGCAGAACACCAAATAGAATTAATGCTGAATAGCCGATCATGTCCCCCATTGCAAACACCTCATTCATATTTGCTGGAATCATGCCTATCAGGTAGATAACAGGCAGCAGGCCAAACTGAAATGGGCCGATCTTCTTTTTAAAGATTTGAGAAAGGCCCAGCGAAGCTGCATAAAAGGTGATTGTATAGGTTGTAAAGATTTGCATTATCCAAATTGTCAGCAATAAAGACTCAAATCTTTCAAAAATAAGCCCTTGAATTTCAAAGCTCCTGATCAGATCAATCGTGGGCCAGGTTTTGGTTAAAACGCCATCCACAGACAGCCCGCCTATAACCATCACCACTGTAATCAAATAAAAGAACATCGAAGTTCCTGTGCCAATCAAAACTACTTTCACTGCCTGGGCAGGCTTATCCATAAAAGCAACAATAATAAGCATAATCTCGATTCCTAAAAAAGCGACAACTGTTGTACTCACGCCTTTTATTATAGGAGTAATTCCCGAACCTAGAACAGGACGGAGATTATCTAGTTCAAAGATTCCCATACTCATGCTTATGACAATTAGAAAAATGATTACGGTAATCGGAAGAATGAGTTCAAATAAACGGGCAATTGGATCGATACCGCCGCCGATCAGATAAAGGCCTATCCACATAAATGGCATAATGATCGCCCAAATAGGGGTGCCTTCCAGCAGAAATAGACTTGTTACTTCTGAAAGAACCCTTATTTCATAGGCAGCGAGGCTAAAGAAATAAATGATAATAATTAAGCCGAGGAAACTGCCTGCCCATTTGCCTGCAATTTCCTGACTATATTTATAAATAGTCCTGCCAGGATACCTTTGGCTAAGCTTTACGATTATTATCCCAGCTCCCATTGCAAATAGACCGCCGAGAATTACTGTCATCCAGATATCAGGCGATTCCAATTTTTCTGCAGAAGATCGCGGTAAAGTAAGTATGCCTGCAGCAAGAATATAATTAACCAGGATGACAGCAGCTTGAGGACTTGAAAGCTTTTCCTTTGAACCAATTTTCAAGCGGATAACCTCCTGTGAAATAGTCTATCCTTTCCGGGTGGGGTCCTTTGGGTGAAGCATACTTGGCCTTTCTTTCAAAACTTTTAACGGGAACCGTACGATAAAGTCCTTCCAGTCACTCAGCCGGTAAGGAACTGCCAGACTGATATAGGGTACCCCAAAACTCTTGAGCTTGACTAAATGACTGCTGATAAAAAGGAAAAACAAAATAACCCCATATAAACCAAAAACAGCAGCAAAAAACATGCAGACAAAACGAAGATAACGCAGAGAAATCCCCAAGCTATATTCAGGAATAGCAAAAGATGAAATAGCTGTAACCGCAACTACTATGACCATAATCGGGCTGACAATTCCAGCTGAAACTGCAGCCTCCCCAATAATTAAGGCCCCGACAATGCCGATCGCAGGACCAATTGGCTTTGGCAGCCTCAGCCCGGCCTCACGAAGAATTTCAATTGCCACTTCCATAATCAGAGCTTCTATTATAGAAGGAAAAGGTACCCCGTCCCTGGTGCCAATTATGGACATCGCTAATTTAGTCGGGATCAAACCCTGATGAAACGAAACGAAAGAGATGTAAAGTGCCGGCCCAAAAAGTGAAATAAAGATGGCCACAAAACGCAATAATCGAATAAGTGAGCCGGAAATCCACCGTTCATAATAATCCTCAGATGCTTGCAGCATCATGCTGAATGTTACGGGAACAAGAAGTGCAAAAGGAGTGCCATCAAGGAGGATCGCTACCCGCCCTTCCATTAAAGCAGCATTCACTCTATCTGGACGTTCAGTATTCTGCGCTTGGGGAAAAGGACTCATAAAATTATCCTCGATAAGCTGTTCGACATATCCAGATTCCATCACATTATCGATGTCAATTTGCTGAATTCTGGACTTTACTTCCTCAACTATTGCTGGATTAGCAATATCTTCAATATAAGCAACAATAAGATCTTTATTGGAGCGCTTTCCAACTATAAACTTTGAAAATATCAGTTTTTCTGTACCGCCGTTTCTCCTTAAGAGAGCTGTATTATCGCTGAGATTTTCTGTAAAGCCTTCACGCGGTCCTCTGACAGCTTGCTCGGAAACAGGCTCTTCAATATTCCTTGTTTTCCCATTTGCAATACCCAATATAAGCATTTCAAAGGCTCCGTCGAGGAGTAGTACAGCTGATCCCTTTAAAATTTGCGGCACTGTATCTTTTATCTTGGAGGCAGCAGAGATTTCACCAAGGGACAGAATATGACTTTTTATATAATCGACTGTAAATTTCTCTTTTGCCTCGTGCCTTGCATCACCCTTTGCATCTGTAAAATCCTGCATTAACGACTTCATGATATGTTTATCAATCAGTTCTTTATCGGAAAGGCCATCAACATAGATTAGGACTGCCCGTATACTCGTTAGCCCAATATTAAATTCACGAAAATGAACGTCCGAATTATGTCCGATTTCCTTTTTAAATAGTTGAAGATCTCTTTGAATTTCACCCGTTAGTTCATAAGGGCCTTCATCCTCATTCTTCTTTTCATGTTTCATGGTACTGCTTTTAATAGGTTTTTTCTTTATTTGGGACATTTTCATTATTCAAGAACCCTCCTTTGAAGGTCCGATTTTGTGAAAAAACCTTGAAATCCCTATCGGTACAATGATCACAGCAAAACTCTGCAAAAAAACTTCCCAATCAGGCAGATGGGAAACGATGGCTTTCCACATTTTATTCACCCTTTAAATAGCTAAAATCATGTTCTCCATACAGGAATTTTTCTAATGTGATTAGGCTTCCACTTCTTGCATATAAACATCCATTTAAATACCATGTTTAAAAAATTTTTATAGAGTTCCCAATGCAGTCTTTTATTTTTTCATGTAAGCGCAACGATTTCGCCACAAAGGGCCATTATCCGACCTTTCAGCGCAAGAAAAGTCTAATCCTGCGCTTTCCCGAGAAATATGATAAACGGAAGCTCCTTGCCCTCTAAGGGTACGCAGATTAAATAAGCCACAACCCGCGGCAATGTCTTCATGACCAAATACTCCCTAAAGCTGCTGCTTTTGGCTTTGTACTGATTATTCTGGCGCAGCCTTCATTGTCAAGACCACAAGCACAAGACGAGCCTCGAAAGAAAGGGGTTCTTCCCCTTTTTGAAGGCTCGTCTTGTGACATCGCATGTATGGTTTGAACTGGACTTCTAAAGAAGTTCAAAACCTTTTAAATCTATAAAAAAAGAGCGGGGATTATTTCCCCGCTCATTTGCCGTCTGTAATTTCCTTAAATATTTCATATGAACGTTTTTGTTTTTCTTCATCATAGATATAAGAAACCGCCATGATTTCATCGACATTGTACATATCCTGGAATTGCTCCAGCTGCCCCTTGACTGTTTCTTTGCTCCCCATAAAGGTCACGCTTGACATTCCCTCTGCCGCTTCCTTCTCCATTGGGTTCCAGATCGAATCCAAGTCATCGACTGGCGGGCTCAATTTCATGGAAGTTCCTCTGACAACATTCAAGAAGAACTGCTTCATCGTGGTTGATAAGAATTCGGCTTCCTCATCCGTTTCCGCTGCAATGACATTTAAGCATACCATCATATATGGTTTATCAAGATACTTCGAAGGCTTAAAGTTGGCACGGTAGATCCGGATGGCATCCTCCATCCATCTTGGAGCAAAGTGTGAGGCAAATACATAAGGAAGCCCCAGCTCTGCAGCCAAATAGGCAGAATCTGTCGAAGAGCCAAGAATATAAATTGGAATGTTCGTTTCCACTCCCGGATGTGCTTTAACATAACTTTGCTCCTCTAATGGACCAAAGTATGTCAGCAGCTGCTTAACATCGTCCGGGAATGTATAAACAGAATCATTTTTCGAGCGGCGAAGCGCATTAGCTGTCATCATATCCGTTCCAGGTGCCCTTCCAAGACCAAGATCAACACGATCCGGATAAATCGTCGCCATCGTTCCGAACTGCTCGGCAACAACTAATGGTGCATGGTTCGGCAGCATGATCCCGCCTGAACCAATGCGAATGGTTTTTGTATGTTCCAATGCATGTTTTATTAAAATAGCAGTGGCAGAACTGACCAGTGTTGGAGTATTATGATGCTCTGCTATCCAATAGCGTTTGTAGCCCATCTCCTCTGTTGCCTGAGCCAGATCGGCTAGATCCTCGATTGCCTGCCTGCTGTCCTTCCCCTCTCGTATTGGGGCAAGATTCAAAACAGAAACAGGTATTTGTATATTAGTCATTTTATAATCTCCTTCATGAAGAATTGATTTTATTTTAACAACCGAAATAAATTTAGCAAAATATAATGCTTAGTGTGAGCAAAATTATAGAAGAGAATTTATTAAGATTTTAGATTTTAGAGGTTTTAAGCGGAAATATTTTGTTATAAGCGATTTTTGTTTCTTATGGGCGAAACTTTTATTTTATGAGCGATTTTTTTGGATTATGAGCGTATATCCTTTTTTATGGGCGATTTTCTTTGGATTATGAGCGAAAATCCTTTTTTATGAGCGATTTTCTTCGGTTTATAAGAGATACCCTTTTTTATGAGCGATTTTCTTCGGTTTATAAGCGAAAATCCTTTTTTATGAGCGATTTTCTTCGGTTTATGGGCGAAAATCCTTTTTTATGAGCGAATTTCTTGGATTTATGAGCGAAATCATTTTGTTGTCCAACCTCCGCTCCAAGCCCAAGTAAGAAAAAACCAGCCCCCTTCTAAAGGGACTGGCTTTCAGCTCACTCTTAACGGTTCCTCATTTTCAGAACAATGACTGTTCTTTGCAGGTTTCTGTTTATTTAAAGCCAGCAGCAGAATCATGCCAAAGATACAGGCTGTTCCCGCCCACTGGAACATGCCGAAAGGTTCATTCAGCCAGATAACAGTAGTAAATACTGCCGCGAGGGGCTCCAGGCTGCTTAACAGGCTGGTTTCTGTTGGAGAAAGGGTTTGGAGACTTTCAATATAAAACCAGAATGCGAGCATCGTTCCAAAAATAATGACAAAAAACAAGTACAGTCCAGCTTCAGCTGTTAAGCTGCCAAAATCCATTTGCCATGGGGGATGGATTAAACTCAATGCAGATCCGCCAATGACCATCGCCCATCCAACCACGACAAGGGAATCATATTCCTTCAGCAGCGGGATGGCGTACAAAGTATAAAACGCGAGTGCCACACCAGATAGAACTCCCCACACAACAGCAGGTGCCGGTACGGAAAGCTGAGAGACGGAACCGTTAGTCAATAGAAAAAAACATCCCGCTAAAGCAAGAGAAACTGTTACAAAATCCTGTCTCGAAAATACGGATTGTTTCCGCAGAACCAGGTAAATGATAATCATAGCCGGTGCAAGATATTGAAGCAATGTGGCAACAGCCGCATTGCCATGATGAATTGAAGCCATATAGGTATACTGCACAGCCAGCATGCCTGCGAGGCCAAAGATTAAGAGCATGATGGCTGCCGTCTTATTCTTCCATACTCCAAATACCTGTGAGCGGTCTTTCATTAAAAATTGTACGGCTAACAGAAGAATGCCTGCTGTCAGAAGCCGGGCAGTGACAAGCCAATCAACAGAGATTCCAAATTCCTGAAAAAGCTTTTGGGCAACTGTTCCGCCAATACCCCAAAATGAAGCTCCAAAAATAACAAGCAATAAACCCGTGCTCCTTGAACGTCCATTCATGTTATATTCCACCTTAAATATAATAATAGTGTTATAATAATCCAAATCCTGTGATAAATATAGCTGAATATAATAAAAAAATATAACTATATTGAGGTGGCTCTTTTGCAGATTAAAGATTTTAAAGTGGATAAAAGCCTGAAAGAATTGACGAGCCACAGGACGGTGGTGTTGCCGGTGGCCAGCTACGAAACGAAGATTGCAGATAATATCCATGGCAAAATCCCTTTGCACTGGCATGAGGAAATTCAATTTATCCATACTGTAAAAGGGGAAGCTATGGTCCAAATCAATGAAGAAAAATTATTGGTAAAAGAAGGAGACGGTATTTTCATCAATAGCGGGTGTCTTCATTCAGCCGAGGATGTTAGCGGAGATTGCGTTTATATTTGTTTAAATGTCTCCCCTCACTTCCTTCTCCCGCAGGAGTTATTCAGCAGCTATGTATATCCGTACATATCAGCAACAAATCTTCCTTACATAATCCTGAAACACAGCGAGGAATGGGGGAAAAACATATTAAACAGCATCATAGAAATCAAAAAACTAATTAATGAAAACTCTCCATTTTATGAGATTAACATAACCAGTCTGCTGACGGTCATCTGGCAGCAGTTAATCAGGAACGGATTCCAATTGGAATACAGCCAGGCTGAAGTTGAAAAGCATGTTCGGATGAAGGAAATGCTGAATTGGATCCATCAGCATTTCGCTGAAAAAGTCTCTCTTGCCGATATTGCCAAAGCCGGCAGACTGAGCAATTCTGAATGCTGCAGATATTTTAAAAAAATCTTAAAGACGACACCCATTAACTACCTGATTCATTATCGCATACAAAAAAGTCTCACTCTGCTTCAAGAAAGAGACTCCAATGTAACAGAAGTTGCCTTTAAAGTAGGATTCAACAGCAGCAGTTACTTTATTGAAAAATTCCGAAAGTCTATGAATATGACACCTTTAGCGTATAAAAAGAATCGGAATTCATTGCAGTCACCTTAGGAAATGGCCATTGATTGTCCGAACTGTTCCTGGTCGGGGGATGAAATGTATGTGTTTATATCTATAGTCCGGCTGTCTAAATTCAAAAAATACTCTTTCAGATTTCCTTTAAAAACAACATGGAAAGCTTCCATTTCCATAAACTCATGCGGTATAACCAGCGATGGCGGTTTAGTAAAATGGACAATCTCACACCTCTGTAGGACAGTTGCTACAAATTGAGAGCAGAAAAAAGCATTATTTCTTGAGAGTTGTTTATTAAACATGATCGCAAATAGCCCCAGCAGATTATATCCGTAATCGTCTTTCTCAGATTCTATCTTATTTATGAATGCTTTAAGCTTGTTCTGCTGTGCGTCTGTAACAGAACAGCTAATGACTGTACATCTAGAGTTGCTAAAAAATTCTCCTCGTATATTTTCTTTAACAAAGCCGCCTATGAATGGATTTTTCGCTGTTTTTCTGCCAAAGCTGTACACTTCTTTTAATTCAGGATCAAGTGAGATAGAAGCATGATTGTACGGCTTTTTTGTGTAAAGCTTAATAAGCCGGGTAAATAACGTTCCGGTATCCGTAAGGAGTATATAGATTTTTTGATTAGACATAACGTATCTCCTTATCAAAAATATGTTTATATTTTTATAATAAAGAAACACGGTCTCTAGATTAAGAAGCCTGCGCTGTATATGCTTATAGGACTTGAGACTTAAGGTTATTA
This sequence comes from Cytobacillus sp. BC1816, assembly GCF_051353635.1. Classification (NCBI taxonomy): domain Bacteria; kingdom Bacillati; phylum Bacillota; class Bacilli; order Caryophanales; family Bacillaceae; genus Cytobacillus; species Cytobacillus sp. BC1816. The sequence goes on from NZ_CP195611.1 coordinate 2,772,559, forward strand.
ATTTTCATTCATAGCTCTTTTAGATAAAAATAAATATAGATGTAGGAAAATGAAGTGAATTCCTAGAACATTATGCAATGAGTATGATTATGGAGGGTGAGTGTATTGGAACAGACTATTTTTGAACATATGGAAACAGTGCGGGGCATTACTGAAAAATCGATCAAACGGATTCCTGAAGAAATGGCCGATATCATTCCAGATGGATTTAACAATAGCATCCGCTGGAACTTCGGGCATATTGCATTTGTGCAGGAAAAGCTTGTCTTTGGAATATCAGGTGAAGAAATGAACGTCCCGAAGAACTATGAACAGTTATTTGGCGCTGGGACTAAGCCTGCCGATTGGACCGAACCACCGCCTACTTTCGACGAAATTGCATCTGTCTTAACCGAACAAAAATCCAGAATAAAGACATTTCTTCATGGGCGTATGGAACACAAACTGCCAAGTCCCTTCACAAACCGCGGCGGCATTACATTCTACACAACCGGGGAAGCTTTTTTGTTCGGCTTTTATCATGAAGCGCTGCACATGGAAACGATTAAGCAGATTTATCGTTCTATTGCAAAACAGTTTTAAAACTGGGGCAGAGAATTTAATAAAGAGGGTCTGTCGTTTTAGAATATTCCAGGAAACGGGTTCTGACTTGCTTGCTAACTTTCGGTCCAAAGTTGCAACAGGTTCAGACACTTTCCCTCTTGTTTCCTTTTCTTCTGTCCGAAGTCGCACCATCTTCGGACTCTCTACCTCCTGTTTCCTCTTCTCCTGTCCGAAGTCGCACCAACTTCGGATTCCTTCCCTCTTATTTTCACTTTTTCTGTCCGAAGACGGACTCTTACCCTAAAATTTCTTCTTATCGAGTCCGAAATGTGCAGGCCCTTTACTCAGGTATCTGTTTCTCATGTTTACATGAGCATAGCGTAAGGGCTGATCAATTTTATGAAAACAGCCAAAATAAAAGGCATGCCCAAAAGGACATACCTCCATCTCATTCCGGCATATTCAATCTCGGAAAAAAGTTATAAACCATAAAAACACCAAATAAACCAAAAAATAATGCTCCGAAAATGGCCCCCTCTACCAGGGCTGCAATACCAAATGCGATGGCAATCAAACCAATCCATGCTGCAAATGAAGAAATGGTATAATGATAAATTCCGCCAATAAATGTCAGCGTCCTGCCCAGGAACTGTCCTTCGCTGCCTGCTCTCTTAACTTCGACAAGCGTTAGGACAAAGCTCCAAATCAGCAGCAATGGGATTCCCCACAAAAATATAAACCCAAACACTTCCATGCATGCTTTTCCTCCAACAATTATTCCATAAACCTCATCAGATCTCCATGCACAATGTCATCAGATAGCCCTAGCTCTTTTCTTGAGATATCCATTAACGGTTCACAGCTGGCGATATCTGTTTCTTCTTCCGATTCGCTTTTGAAGCATTTACCGGATTTGTAAAAATAGTCTTTAGCCATAAAGCTTCCATCCCGGAAAATAACTGGATGATTGGGATCCCTTGTAAAAAGGTTATGCCCGAAGCTGAAGTTATCCTCAGCACTAATGCCGAGCAGATGAAGGATCGTTGCCCTGATATCAATTTCCCCGCCAATGTTCGAAAACGTTTTGCCTTCCACACCTGGCACATGAATAATCAGCGGCACACTCTGCAGCTGCATGCGATTAACTATGGTATCTTCCTGTCCCAGCAGCTCCAGAACGCCATGTTCGTATTTGTCCGAGATGCCATAATGGTCGCCGTACAATACAAACATCGTATTTTCATAGAGTCCTCTTGTTTTTAAATCCTGGAAGAATGTTTTAATGGCTTCATCCTGATATCTAACGGTTGTCACATAGCGGTTGACGACCATTTCACTCGTGCTGGCCTCAGGAATGAACTGATCTTCCTCCTCCAGCAAGAATGGGAAATGGTTTGTCAATGTAATAAATCTGGCATAGAAAGGCTTTTGCAGTTTCTCCAGATGCTGAATGGACTGCTGGAAGAATGGGATATCCTTAATGCCGTAGTTCACTGAGTTTTCTTCAGTGACCAAATAATCGGCTTTAGAAAAATAACGATTATACCCCAGAGAATCATACATGGCCTCCCGATTCCAGAACGAAGCGTCATTCCCATGGAAAACAGCTGAGTAATACTTCTCATCAGATAGAATATGCGGCAGACTTCGATAAGCATTCTCCGTTTTTCTGACAAACGCAGATCCGCTGGATAATGGATAAAGGCCTGTATCGATCATGAATTCCGAGTCAGACGTTTTCCCCTGTGCTGTCTGATCATATACCTGGCTGAAATAAAAGCTGTCTTCAATCAGTGAATTAAGGAATGGGGTTATTTCCTGGCCATTCACCTTCTGATTGATAACAAAATTCTGTGTGGACTCCATACTAATCAGAACGACATTCATTCCTTTTGCCGCACCAAAATAATCTGATGGCTTATCTTCTTGGGATTGGACATACTCCGCTGAGGCTTCTGCGTCAGATGGACTGGCAAAAGCGCGATTGAGCGGGTATGATGCGGCGATGCCAATATCATAGAGATGATACTGATACAAACCTATATGCTTAACAAGCTGCTGGCGATTATAGGATTCCGAAAATAAATGAGGCACTTTCACCATGCCGAGAATGATGGTCATGAATATAAATAACACACTGACAGCCGTGTATACTCTTTTTGACTTAGCAGTGATTTGTTCATGTACTGACTTTCTTTTTATATAGAAAAGCCAAAAAACGGCCAGATCAGCAAATAACAGAAGATCCCACGGGCTAATCAATTCAAGTGTACTCGGTCCAATCCCTCCGACATTTTTAAACTGAAAAAGGATCGGAACGGTTACAAAATCAGTATAAAAACGATAATAAAGCAAATCCCCAAAAAGAATGCCCGTCAAAATAACCATTGTTATAAAAATGGCTGCCGGTTTCACTTTTCGCTTAAAATAAATATTAACTCCAAGAATGACCATTATGGCCCCGATCGGGCTTAAAATCATAAATAAAATATCAGTCCAGTTCTCCGGATGCAGATTAAATCCGATAAAGGATACAATGACCGTTTTAATCCAGATTAAAAGGACGGCAAACCAAATGGGTGAAAACCTTTTAAATAACTTCATAATCATACCGCTTTTCATATTGTTTTTCTAAAATACCTGCCATCATTTCGAGGGATGCCATGACCTTCTGCTCTTCCTGTGCCCCCATTAGAGCCACCTGAACCCAATTTCTTTCAAGGAGGTACCCGCTTTCATAGCTTAAAAGAATTCCTTTCTGTTTGCATGCGTCGCCAAATCCCCTGCTGGAAATGCTCTGCGGCAAACTGATGGTCAGGATGCCAGGGGAATAATCATCGTCCCCTAGAACGGAAAATCCGCTGTCTTTCAGCCTCATCCTTGCTTTTCCAGCCAAAAGATTTAATTTCTCATAATCTATCAGCTTTATACTCTCTTTTAATGCGCTGACCAGATTGGAAGAATGGGTGTATGGAATGCTTTGGTTTTCTTCGTACATCTTTAAGTCCAAGTATCTTGGAACTGCACTGTTCCCTTTAATCTTGTCACGATGGAATACGATTGCCAGACCCGGATAGGAACCAAATCCCTTTCCGCTGACGGTCGATGCAAAATAAATATTCTTAAGATTCAACGGCAAAATTCCGGCCGTGCTGCATGCATCCACGCACAGCTCGGCACCATGCTCCTCGCATAGCTCCTGAATGCCTCTGATATCGAATACATACCCAGTTGAAGTTTCACAATGCACAGTCCACACCCATTTTATAGAGGGGTTTTCTTTCAGCATGCAAGCTATTTCCTCGTGGGCAATAGGCTCATTCCAATCTCTTTCAATTGTATGAAAAGATAATTGAAACCTTCTTGCATGATCAATGAGACGAAAGCCAAATTCACCATTGGCCAGGATCAGCCCATCCCCTCCGATGTTTTTCAGCTGTGCTGCCACAAGATCATTGGAAAGCGTTCCCGTGCCAACAACAATTTCAGCATATTTGGCATCTGTCATCTTGCATAATTGAGAACGCAAGTCTTGCAAACCGCTGATAAAATCATGATTGCGATGAGATACGGCTTCTTTTGAAAAAGCCCTTTTCACTTTTGGATGAATGGGCACAGGACCCGGCAAAAATGAATGCTGATCGGCGGGTACCGAATTTCTGGCCATTAAGCGCTCAAAGGCTTTCGTTGAACGTTCGAAATTCTCTTTTGTTAAATACATGGGCTGAAACTGGGCTCCATCCTCACCTGTCAGAGGGCCAAAAGGCAGAAACCCCATCCGCTTATACAATTTCAGCTGTCTGACCGTGCCCGAAATCAGCGCCATCGTATAATTTTTTTCGAGGCAAAGCTCTACAAGCTTTTCACAAAGCTGATAAAATACACGGGTGCTGCGAAACTCTTTTTTGACTGACAGCAAACGGACCTCACAAAATTCTCCCTTTACAGGCAAGTATTCTTCGAGATTAGGAAGCTTATAATCAAGCGAAAATGGCCTTTTGGCACGGATCGCGATCATTCCTGCAACTTCCTCGCCAAACTTGGCAATGACATATGTATTTTCTTTATGAAATTTATCAATTAAATGCTGATCTTCATTTTGCTTATGCTGAGGAATTTCTTCCACAAATGTCTGGTAGTTCAGCTGATGAATCTGTTCAAATTCATTAGGTTCGGTTGCGATTTTACAGATTATATTCACAGTTTACCTCCTATGTTTAGGCATGATGAAATGGGTATGGGAAATTAAAACAATCAAAAGCAGCAGCAGAAGGCCTGCAGAAATGATGAATGAATCACCAATCACCCAGGCTGTTATGGGAATGGAAGCCATGGCGATAAAACCTGATAGTGTATACTTCCGGAGAACCGCATAGGCAATTCCCATCGTGATAGCCATTATCGCTATTGTCACCGGTTCCAAAAACAAGGCAGAAGCCAAGTAGACAACCACTCCTTTTCCACCATGAAAACCCAGCTGAATGGGAAACAAATGGCCAATAAGTACACAAAAAGCACTAAGAATGAATAAACCATCACCTTGAAATATAAGTCCAGTAACATATAAAGCTGCCCATGCCTTTACAGCATCAATGGCTATTGTCAGCAAGAACCCCTTCTTGCCGATTGCTCTGCCTGCATTGGTAGCCCCTACATTCCCGCTCCCCTTTATTCTTATATCCTCTTTTGCTATGTATTTAACTACATAATAAGCCCCGGTTACGCTCCCTAATGTGTAAGAAAAGATCATAACCATCAGGGCAGTCCACACATCATCGATCATAAGCACATATCCCGCCTTATACTATTTAAACGATCAAAAAGGGTAAAAAGTTTCATATATTTACAAAATTACAATCTATTAACTGATAAAGATAGTATAACACCCCTAATTTTACCATTAAACAAATTGATTGCCAGAGCCTGATTTCATAATTCCCCTATTTTAATGCCAAGATTAAACTTTCTGTAAAAATAATTATTTTGTGTTGACATTGTTTAGTAATTGCATATAATTTGCATTAAGGCAAAACTTTTTAATGAATCCATAAATCTTGTCCGCGTGACTTATAATTGTGCAAAAACAATTAATTTGAATTAATTTAAATTTGGAAAATAAAGGGGGCTAAAATGATGAAGGATCCAGCAATAAGCATAGAGGATTTGCATGTTTCCTATTTTGGAAATGAAGCGGTGACAGGAGTTAGCCTTTCTGTTAATACTGGTAATCTGGTAGGAATTATCGGACCGAACGGCGCAGGCAAATCGACTTTTTTAAAAGCGATGTTAAATCTTATACCAAAGGATAAAGGTGCTGTAAGAGTGATGGGGAAACCCATTGCAGAAGTGCGCAAGAGTATCGCCTATGTGCCCCAGCGGAATGACATTGACTGGGATTTCCCAATCACTGTACTTGATGCGATTCTTATTGGGACCTACCCCCATTTAAAACTGTTCCGCCGTCCAAAGAAAAAGGATAAAGAATGGGCCATGGAATGTCTTCAGCGAGTTGGCATGCAGGAGTTCAGCAAAAGGCAGATTGGGGAACTGTCAGGCGGCCAGCAGCAGAGAGTTTTTCTCGCGCGGGCACTTGCTCAAAAAGCGGATTTGTTCTTTCTGGATGAGCCCTTTGTTGGAGTTGATGTATCCAGTGAGGAAACCATAGTGCAAATTTTGAAGGAGCTCTGCAGACAAGGAAAAACCGTTATTGTGGTACACCATGATTTAAGTAAAGCAAATGATTATTTCAATCAGTTAATTCTGCTAAATAAGGAATTGATCAGTTATGGGACGGTTGAAGAAGTGTTTAAACCTGAAGTTATTGCAAAAGCATACAAGGGGCAATTTGCTTTTATGAATGAGATTGGGGTGTCGCTATAATGGCTTTTATTGAAGCGGTCATGCAATATGGTTTCCTGCAAAAAGCGTTATTAACCTCGGTTATGGTAGGAATTATCTGCGGAGTCATTGGGTGCTTTATCATCCTCAGAGGAATGGCTCTCATGGGAGATGCCATATCACATGCCGTCCTTCCAGGCGTCGCTATTTCATATATGCTGGGAGTCAACTTCTTCTTTGGCGCAGTCATAAGCGGAGTAATTACAGCTATCGCCATTGGTTTTGTATCCCAAAACAGCCGGATAAAGCATGATACCTCAATTGGAATTATGTTTACAGCGGCATTTGCTTCAGGAATCATTATTATTACCATGCTTAAAAGCAGTACAGATCTATACCATATATTATTTGGTAATGTACTGGCTGTAAGATTATCAGACATGTGGATCACACTGGGCATCAGCCTGATTGTATTGGCAGCTGTATACCTCTTTTACAAAGAATTATTGGTCACCTCGTTTGACGAAACGATGGGAGCAGCTTACGGACTGCCAGTGCGTTTCATTCATTATTTCCTAATGACTCTCTTGACGATGGTAACCGTTGCATCTCTCCAGACAGTTGGGATTGTCCTTGTTGTTGCCATGCTGATAACCCCTGCAGCGGCAGCTTATCTGTTAACCGAGCGGCTGTGGATGATGATTTTCCTTGCGTCTGGCATTGGTGTGATTTCATCCATCGTGGGACTTTACTTTAGCTTTACCTACAACTTAGCTTCAGGAGCAACGATAGTTATATCATCCACTGCTATTTTTATTCTCGTTTTCTTATTCTCACCTAAGCATGGGTTAATATGGAAAACGCTGAAAGTAAAGAAGAAGAGAGCTTCATTAGTTTAATTTTAATAAAATCAAATTCTCTGGAGGTAAGACTATGATTAAAAAAGGCTTTCTTTTATTAGCAGCACCCCTTCTTTCTGTGTTATTCCTGTCAGCCTGCAGCAGCGGAACAAGCAGCACATCATCCAATGAAGATGGGAAAATCCAGGTTGTGACTACCTATTCGATTGTGTATGACATTGTCAAAAATGTAGGCGGGGATTTGGTTGAGATTCATAGTTTAGCACCTATTGGCTCCAATCCCCACGAATATGACCCGCTTCCTGAGGATGTGCAAAAAACAACCGATGCAGATGCTGTATTTTACAACGGCCTGAATCTGGAAGCCGGCAACTCATGGTTCAATAAATTGATGGAAACTGCCGGAAAAGACGGTAAAGATGCGCCAGTCTTCCTTATGAGCAAAGGCGTTGATGCGATGCACTTAACCACAAAAGGCAAAGAAAGTGAAGAAGACCCCCATGCTTGGCTGGACATCCGAAATGGAATCAAGTACGCGGAAAATGCCAGAGATGGACTTATCAAGGCAGATCCAGACAACAAAGAGGTTTACGAAAAAAACGCGGAAGAATACATCGCAAAGCTGCAAGAGCTGCATGATGAGGCAGTCGAACAATTTAATGAAATTCCAGAAAACGAACGGGTACTCGTTACAAGTGAAGGTGCTTTTAAATATTTCAGCGAAGCCTACGGATTCCAGGCAGAATACATCTGGGAAATCAATCAGGAAAACCAGGGAACACCAGAGCAAATTACAAGAATTGTGGATATTATTAATGAAAAAGAAATTACAGGACTTTTCCTGGAAACCAGCATTGACGCAAGAAGCATGGAAGCCGTATCCGATGAAACCAATGTTCCGATCATGGGAAAAGTGTTTACAGACTCTCTGGCAAAGCCGGGTGAGGATGGCGATACGTACATCTCGATGATGGAATGGAATATTAAAACCATTAAAGAAGGCTTGACCCAGTAGTATAGGGCACTATTCCAGCAAGCAGGTGAAACATGTGATCCCCATTAGTTCAAAGAGATATATTCTCGAGATTTATCTATTACAGGAAGCACATGGGCATGCGACCATATCCGGCATTGCAAAGGTATTGAAAGTCACCGTCTCAGCTGCCTCTAAAATGGCCGGTAAGCTTAAAACAGAAGGTTACATTCACTTTCAGCCCTATGGAACAGTTACTTTGACAAAAGCTGGATTGGAGATTGGCCAAAAACTCTACCAGGATCATCAGGTTTTAATGGAGTTTTTTCAACTAATTGGGGTTGAAGAGAAACTGATCCGGATGAAAGTTAGTGAAGTTGAAATGCATATCGGAACGGATGTTGTTTTTAAAATTAAGAGCTTTATAGAAGATAATAAGAAAAACGCTTGGTATGTTCCATGAATATTCAGCAGTTTTTTTTGCCCTAGTAAAGAAAATGGTATAAGCAGCAGATAACAGAAAGAAGAATGTCCCTTCCGAATGTGATAATCATCGGGACATTCTTTTTTCACGATTATAAAAGCTAATGGAATTAATCAGGCAGTTCTTTTCCAAATATTCTCCATGTTCTCAAGAGTCTTCCCTTTCGTTTCAGGTACAAACTTCCATACAAATATGGCTGAAAGAACACTCATCAGTCCATAGAAGCCGTAAGTTAAGCCGCCGCTGAACTCCATCATCATCGGATAAGTCGATGAAATAAAATAGTTTGCGGCCCATTGTGCAGCAACAGCTACTGCAACTGCCTGTCCTCGGATTTTGTTTGGGAAAATTTCCGAGATTAACACCCAGCATATTGGTCCCCATGACATCATGAAAGACGCTGTGTAGATGATAATAAAAATTAACGTGCCCATGCCGATTATATTGGAAAAAGCCATTCCTGCCACACCAAACATTCCGATCGCCATGCCAATGGAACCTGTAATCAATAATGGCTTGCGCCCCCATTTATCTACAGTTAAAATGGCCACAACTGTAAAGATGACATTTATGATACCCATAACAATTGTCTGCAGCATCGAGGCATCCTTTGCTGCTCCCATGCTTTCAAAAATTCGCGGTGCATAATACAAAGCAACGTTTATTCCGACAAATTGCTGGAATACAGACAGCAGAATTCCTATCACAATCACTAATTTTCCGTATGCAAGCAGCTTTTCTGCCGGAACATTTGCTGAGGCTGCTACCGATTTTCTGATTTCACCCAAGATCGCTTTCGCTTCTGAAGAACCATTAATTTTCGTAAGGACTGCTAAAGCTTTATCATCATGATTTTTAATGGCCAGGTATCGGGGTGTTTCCGGAACCAGGAGCAGCAGAAGACCAAAGACAAGGGCCGGAATGGCTTCTGAAGCAAACATATATCTCCAGCCCACTTCATTGATCCATTCCAAAGGACGCCCGCTGGCAATCCCCCAGTTTACAAAGTACACGACAAGCATCCCGAAAATAATCATAAACTGATTGAATGAAACTAAGCGTCCGCGGATTTCGGCAGGTGCGATTTCGCCGATGTACATGGGAACAATGGCTGACGCAAGGCCAACCCCAATTCCGCCAATAATGCGATAAAGATTAAAAGTCAATAATAACGAGATGGTTGGTTCCCCTTTAGTGAAAAATAAAAATTCAGGAAAAGCGGAGCCTAAGGCGGATAGGAAAAAAAGAACAGCCGCCGCTATCAGCGATTTTTTCCGCCCAAACTTCGACGCAAAATAACCGGATATTAAACCGCCGATGATACAGCCAATTAAAGCACTCGAGGTTGTCGCCCCGTGAGCGAGCGACCCTAATCCCAAACTATTGATCAAATAGATTTCCAGTGACTTTTCAGCTCCGGAAATAACCGCCGTATCATATCCGAAAAGCAAACCGCCTATCGCAGCAACCAATGTAAGTGAACCAATATATAGAGAGTTCCGATTCTGTTTCATAGTTTGTAAAAGACAGATTTGAACTAAAATAGAGCGCTTACAATTTTGCATTAATATAATTCAAATCTATCTTTACTCCTTTCTATTAGAAATGATTAAACAACGAGAAACTTGAAACTGGTTTTTGTTTTGAAGACCTCATTTTTCTCCAGGACAATAGAAGGAAAGTTTTCATGGTGAATGGCATCAGGCGGACATTGAGTTTCGAGACACAGCCCCAAATGCCTTTTTGACTGAACACCTTTAATTTGAAAATCATTTCCGAGCATGTTAGCTGTATATAAAACAACACTCGGCCTATCCGTTTCCACTGTCAGCTTTCGTCCGCTTGCAGAATCCACTACCGTCATTTCACCAGTATTTAATAGAAATGGATGATCATACCCGCCGCCTGCTAGGATGTTCTGATGATGGACGGACTTTACGCCTTCTTTGATTTTCTTCCCTGCTCTGAAATCAAACGGTGTATTTTCAACATGTATGAATTCCCCAGTAGGAATCAATGTTTCATCAAGCTCCAGAAACTGATCACTTTGCATGGTCACCTCATGCTCAAGAATGTCCCTCTTTAAGTCCCCGCTAAGGTTAAAATAAGTATGGTTTGTCAGATTGATGATCGTTTTTTCATCAGATATTGCTTCATAACTAATAACCAGTTCATTCTCATTGTTCAGTGTATAGTTTACCGTTACCTCAAGTGTCCCAGGATACCCTCCTTCCCCATCCGGGCTTACATAGGAGAACCTGATATTCGCCTCATTCATACCCTTTTCGGCGTCCGAGTCCCAAATCACATGATGAAAACCGCCTGCACCTCCATGCAGATGGTGTTCCCCATCATTTTTTTGCAGCTGGTAAGCAGTTCCATCAAGAGTGAAAGCCGAGCCTGCTATCCTTCCGGCCACCCTTCCGATAATAGCGCCGAAGAATGGTGAATGATTTATATACTCTTCAAGTGTGTCAAACCCCATGACCACATTCTCTATATTTCCTTTACTGTCAGGGACAGATATCCCGGTAATGATTCCTCCGTATTCGATACACGATACCTTCATTCCATGATCATTGCTGATTGTATAGGATTTAATCTTGTGTCCATTCCATTCGCCAAAGATACTTTCAGTTATGTTCATGTCGATCTCCCTTAAGTCAGCTTACTTTTTCCTAAAACCGGACAAACCCTCATTCAGCTTCCTGGTTTGCGCATAAACTTCTTTGTATATCTGGAAAAGCTCCTGATATTTCTTAACGTTTTCAGGGATTGGCGTATACGTCTTTTCGTATGTTATGAAATCATCAGCACAGGCTTCCAGAGATTCATACCATTTGCATCCGTAAGCCGCTAGCATAGCCGCACCTACAGCAGGTCCTTGTTCACTTGAAAGCTTTACAATTTTGCTATTGAAGATATCGGCCTGGATTTGCAGCCAGGCATCACTTTTGGCGCCTCCGCCTATTGAAATGATTGTATCGACCAGCTTGCCGCTTTCCCTGAATATTTCAATCGATTCATTTAAAGAAAAGGTAATTCCTTCAATGACCGATCTTACAAAGTCATTTCGATTATGTGAGGAGTCCATGCCGATAAAGCTTCCGCGAATTTGCGAATCTGCATATGGCGTACGCTCACCGGCTAAATATGGCGTAAACAAAAGACCGTTCGATCCAATCGGAACCTCACTCATTTCAGCCAGCAGGGAGTCGAATGATTCCATTTCTGCAAACGTATCTTTAAACCAGCTCAAACTATGTCCCGCTGCCAGGGTTACGCCCATTGTGTAATAGGCATTTTCTTCACCATGATTAAAGTAATGGACTTTCCCTTTAAAATCCTTGTTATTCTGTTCTTCATAGGATAAAACGACTCCGGATGTGCCAATGCTGCATAATGTTTTGCCATCTGACAGAATACCTGAACCGATCGCACCGCATGCATTGTCAGCTCCTCCTGCAAATACCTTCGTTAAAGGAGATAATCCCGTCTTCTCAGCAATCTCATCCTTTAACGTCCCTACACATTCATGGGATTCAACTAAAGGCGGACAGATATTCACATCAATCCCGGTTAGCCCGCATATCTCTTCACTCCACATTTTCCGGCCGGAATTCAGAAGCAAAGTACCCGCTGCATCACTATATTCACTATGAATCCTTCCAGTCAGTTTAAAGCGAAGATAATCTTTAGGGAGCATAAATACAGCCGCTTTTTCAAAAACTTCCGGCTCATACTGCTTCACCCAAAGCAGCTTTGGTAAAGTAAATCCTTCCAATGCCGGATTCTTTGTGATTTCAAGCAGACGCTTCTCACCAGCCATTTCATAGAGCTGTTTACACTGCTCTGTCGTTCGGGTATCATTCCAGAGGATTGCATTGCGCAGAACCTTATACTCTTCATCCAGAAGGACCAGGCCGTGCATTTGGCCTGAAAAACTGATTCCTTGAATGTCTTCCGCACTTCCATCAAACTGCTCTGTAAGTTCATTAAGAGCAGCCGCTGTTTTATCAATCCATTCACCGGGGTCCTGTTCACTATAACCCGACTTTTCATGAATGAGCGGATAAGACCTGGAAACTTCGCTGCATACTTCTCCCATTTGATTCATTAATAAAACTTTTACCGAGCTGGTGCCAAGGTCAATCCCGATTACATATTTCATGATTGATCATCCTTTAGTTAATGAAATGTATGCTAATCTTTACTTTTAAAAATGTACTGGGGCACTATTGCATTCCCAGTACATTTAATCTTTTTATCTTAATCTCTTACGCTTTTACACTCGCATAGGCTTCGAGAATGTATTTATTTAGGACAGCTTTTAACTGTTCCTGTCTTCCCGACTTGTTTTCAATCTTTTCAAGGTGAAGGGCATGCTTTTCAAGCTTGCGGAAGTCTGCCCTTCCTTCAACGATTTCAAGGCCGATGCCTTCTGTATAGCTGCTATATCTGTCAGCAATAAAGTTGTCTAATACTTTATCTTCAATTAAACGCTGTGCAACTTTTGCGCCAACCGCAAATGTATCCATTCCTGCTATATGAGCATAGAACAGGTCCTCAGGGTCAAATGATCCTCTTCGTACTTTCGCATCAAAGTTAAGGCCGCCTGTTCCAAGGCCGTCATTTTTAAGAATTTCTACCATTGCCAGTGCAGTTGAATAGATGTCTGTCGGGAATTCGTCAGTATCCCATCCCAGCAGGGTATCTCCCTGGTTTGCATCTACAGAACCAAGCATTCCATTTATGCGCGCAGTGTGCAGTTCATGCTCAAATGTATGGCCGGCAAGGGTCGCGTGGTTTGCTTCAATATTGAATTTAAAGTAGTCTTTTAAGCCATAAGATTGCAAGAATGATAAACTGGTTGCCACATCAAAATCATATTGATGTTTAGTAGGCTCCTTCGGCTTCGGCTCGATCAGGAATTGTGCATCAAACCCAATTTCCTTTGCATAATCGATTGCCATATGGAAGAAGCGCGCAAGATTATCTAATTCAAGCTTCATATTCGTATTCAGCAATGTTTCGTATCCCTCTCGGCCGCCCCAGAATACATAGTTCTCAGCACCCAGCTCCTTGCCAATCTCAAGTCCCTTTTTCACTTTTGCTGCTGCATAGGCAAAAACATCAGCGTTAGGTGCCGTCGCGGCTCCGTGAAGCCAGCGCGGATGTGAAAACATATTAGCGGTATTCCATAATAACTTTGTTTTGCTGGATTTCATGTATTCCTTCATCATGGCCGTAATTTCATCTAAGTTCTTAAAAGTTTCGCTTAATGTATTCCCTTCAGGCGCAATATCAGCGTCATGGAAACAGAAAAATGGAACATTCAGTTTTTCATAGAATTCAAAGGATGCTTCTACACGCGCCTTGGCCAAATCCATTCCGGAAAATCTGTCATATGAACGGATCATCGTTCCATCTCCGAAAGGATCTGTGCCTTCCGCAGTGAAGGTATGCCAGTAAGACACTGCAAAGCGGAGAATGTCTTCCATTTTTCTGCCGTTGATGATTTCTTCAGGATTATAATATTTAAAAGCCAATGGATTATTAGAATCTGGACCTTCGTATTTTACTCCATTTACATTATTAAAGTAGTTCATTTTCATTCCTCCATCTTTTTTTTTGATTTGTTATCGCTTTCATTTGATTACAAATCGATTTTACCACCATAAACTTAGTTTGTCTATTGGATGAACTAAGTTTTATTTTTATTTTTAATTATGGTATAAATGGAATATGATTGTAATAGACAAAGAAATTGAGGATTTGAGGAGAAAGATAATGACTTGGAATCAGCAGCTGGTAAAAATGAAAAACAAATCGCGCGTTCTGCAGACGATCATCGACCAATCCCCTATCTCACGGGCTGATATCTCACAGCATTTGGGACTGACTAAAGGAACTGTTTCCTCATTAGTCAATGAGCTGATAGAAGAAAAAATCTGTTCCGAAACAGGACCAGGCAAATCGAGCGGCGGACGACGCCCTGTTATGCTGCTCTTTAATGAACGAGCAGGATATGCAATTGGAATTGATTTAGGGGTTAATTATATCTTAGGTGTCATAACTGATTTATCTGGCAATATTGTGAGCGAGAATTTGAAGCATATGAAAAGTATGAGATATGAAGAAACCATACTTGTCATAAAAGAAGTTATCCAATCTTTATTGGACTCTACCCCTGAGAGCCCGTATGGTGTGATCGGAATCGGTATTGGTGTTCCAGGAATCGTCAATAAGGAAGGCAGCAATATCCTGCTGGCACCTAATCTGGGCTGGACAGATATCAATTTAAAGGCAGAAATCGAAACAGAGTTTCACCTTCCCGTTATTATCGACAACGAAGCAAACGCCGGAGCATACGGGGAAAAGCGTTTCGGTGCCGGGAAAGAGTTTGAAAACCTTATTTATGTAAGTGCTGGTATTGGAATAGGAGTCGGCTTTATTTTACAAAACAGCCTATATCGGGGCGCTGAAGGCTTCTCCGGTGAAATGGGCCACATGGTGATTGATATAGATGGAAAAGAATGCAGATGCGGCAGCAAAGGATGCTGGGAATTGTACGCTTCTGAACAGGCACTACTAACCCAGGCAAAGAATATTCAATCATCCTTAAAACGGGATGATCTGAACCTGGAGTCATTAGTTGAAATGGCGGAAGAAGATGAGGAAGTGAAAGATCTGTTCCGTCAAATTGGCAGATGCCTCGGCATTGGCATCAACAATATCATCAATACATTCAACCCCGAGCAAATCATTATAGGAAATCGCTTAGCAATTGCCAGAGAATTATTGAAAGATTCAATTATGGAAGTTGTCGACTCCCATTCCTTAAAATTTAATCAAAAAAACCTGAACATTACATTTGCAGATTTATCGATCTACTCCACAGCACTTGGAGCCTCCGCTTATGCAACTGAAAATTTTCTGAACTCGGATCTGCAGGAAAACCTGAATAAATAGACCAATTGATCGGCCGAAATAAAAAGAATGTCCCAGATAAATACGGGACATTCTTTCGGTGCGTGATTCACCGGTTTAATAGATTAGTATAGTGGATGGTTAGCACTATTGGCAGTGAGATTGAATTGTACAGGTAATGGATCTGCAGTGGGAACACGAGGCTTGTTTAAAGCAAGAAATGATGTGATAGCAGTGTACTGGCTATGAACGGAGCCGTGGGCTGCGAAGACTATAACTGTTTCAATTTATACCTGCCCCTAATCACCATATATGTTTATGGCAAGCCCTTCCGTGATAAATGGGCAGCCAGCGGATGTTGTAAGGTATTTGGCGAAATCGAACACCCTTAAAATTTAATGGGATGGTTCACGGGAACATCGCACCAATAAAAACAAACGGAATAGATGGAAAAAGAAAAATTAATGCCCTTCTTGAGAGAAGGGCATTAATTTATACTACCGGTTTTAGGCTTTACCTCTCCGAAAGTGCGTATTGCATATTATCTGCTTACCAGAAAAGAAATGTATGTTGATTTAGGTGCAGATTACTTTGACAAGCAAAGGCCGGTGTCCAATATTCGGCATTCAGTTCGAAGACTCAAGAACTTAGGATATACTGGAAACCATTTCGGAAGCCTCCTTCCAAAAAAATAAATTACTGACCAGGCATTCTAAACTGATTGAACTGCGTCTATTTAGTAGGGCTTTTCATGGTAGTTTAAAAGAAAAATTGCCGCTTTTTTATGAAAAAGTTTATTCCTTTACTAATTTATTTTTTCGTTTTCTATACATTATGAACGCACCGGTACCATTTATCAAAATCAGCCCAAAAATCGTGTTTCCTAGAGGTGCCCAGCCATTCTCGCCTGTAAATAGTAATGACAGGCCAACCTTTCCAACAAGTGTAACATTCAATATGATCAAACCAAGTATAAGGGAATGCTTCCAAAAAGACATTAAGATTAAAACCACAAAAACCATCATTAAAGCAATCGTAAAACTAGCGGAAATAGGGTTACTTAAGAGCATTTGCTCGTATTCCAAAACTGCCTGCATTTGCTGATTAATCGTCTCTGGTGCTGGAAACCAGACCATACTGCTCATCATTAAAACAAACGTTATGATAACACCTTTCAAGCTGCGTTTATATGCAAAATAAACCAATACGATTAAAAAGACAGGGCGAATATACCAGCTTAACGGATTTAGATGCCTCTGAAAAGCCCATTCCAGTATTTCTTGAATTTCCATTGACTTCACTCCTCACGTTAATACGGTAATGCCTGAAAGCTGGGTAAACATGTTAATACATTGTATTAAGTTTTATCTAAGGTATTCTAAGAATAAACAATCATCATTTCTCCTCCGCTAAGCTGCCCATTACCTTCATCATTTTGGGGTTAGATTTACGTTTTATCAATTCCTCCTATACTCAACAAATTGGCCTTTATCTAAAAAAGCACTATCCCAATCAAGGATAGCACCCATTAACTCAAAAAATATTTGTCTCCTTTTTCTCATCTCTATGAGAAAATGCGTCTCCACTTATTTTACAGGTGAATAACTATCCTTTTTTCTTCCTCAATCAACCTGCCCCTTATTTTGCAGTTAATCTTGAACATAAAACAACCTTATTGTTTAATTGTATTCAAACTTATGTTCATTTACAGTTCCATTAATAAATGGTTGGAACCATTCCTCCATCCATACGGATTGGAGATCCCTTAAATGCAGAAGCATATGGACTGCATAAAAATGTAGCTAGTCTCCCTATTTCCAGCGGTTTAATAAATCGCTGTATTTCAGATTGAGGCAGATTATTAATCATAAATTGTCTTTCTTTTTCTGAAAAAGGCATTTTTTCATTATTGTAAATATCCTCAATAATTTGTTGTACATTTTCAGAAAGCGTTGGTCCAGGCATAATCGTATTGATTGTAACTTCCGTTCCTTTTGTTAACTTAGATAGGCTTTTTGATAATGATAAAAGCATGGACTTTGTCATACAATACTGAGGCATCTGTCCAGAAGGCATTACTGCTTCTTCACTTGCAATAAAGATAATTCGGCCATCATTATTTTCCAGCATTTTAGTTAAATAATATTTGGATAATCCATTTGCGGCTAATACGTTAGTACGGAAGTATTCTTCCCATATCTCATCTGTAACATCTGCATATTGCATAATTTCATATTTTCCGATGTTGTTAATTAAAATATCGACATTGGGAAATTTTTTAAATAATGCTTCTCTTTGTAGGGCATCAACAAGATCAGCTGTAGCATTTTGAGGAGAAGTGGCTGGAAAAGCTGATTTAATTTCCTTTACAGTTTGTTCTGCCTCTTGATAATGACGTCCATTTATAAGGACGTTAACTCCTTCTTTGGCAAGTTCTTTGGCAATTGCTTTACCTATTCCTTTGGTGGAACCTGTAACTAAGGCTGTTTTATTGTTTAATCCCATTTCCATCATATATTTCTCCTTTTAATTTTTCATTTAAGAGGGTTTCAGTTTATTGAAATACTTGCATATTTATTACGCCAATTCAAAGGGGTAGTACCTTCCCAGCAGCGAAAGGCTCGATAGAACGAGCTCTGATCTTTATACCCTACAAGAAAAGCCACTTCTTTTATATCTAAAGAAGGGTTTGCCAAGTACTCTTTTGCCTGTTCATGCCGGGCTTCTCTCAATAGCTGTTTGAAGCTTGTTTGTTCGTCAGTTAGCCTGCGCTGTAAGGTGCGTTCGCTCATACCCAACTCTCTTGCTGCATCTTGTATTTCTGGTCGCTCTCCTGTTATACTGCGTTTTACTATCCACTTAACTATCTCCGTTATAGAATGACGGCGCTGCTGCTCTTCCAATGTTTGGTCCAATACAGGAGTTAATACCTCCAGTAATTCAGCATTATAAGACGCAAATGGGCGATCCAAATCTCCTCTATGCAATGTCAATCTGTTACATTTTGCACCAATCTGAACAGGGCAGCCAAAGTAAGCTTCTATCCCTTGTACTTGATTCATTGTATGTTTAAATTCTACTAAGCTCGCTTTTAAAGGCAAACCAGTACCTCGTCGCCCTATCTCCAGTAAAAATGCAAGTGTTGTTCCAACAAGCAACGGTGGACCAGATTTATCCGTATCTACCCATTCCACTTCGATTGTACAACTGCCGCCTTCCTCCTCAATTCGAATATTTTCAGGAGGACACATTTCTTTGTAACGAGCCATTCTCTTTAGAGCATCCCGATAGTCACGAGCATGGTAAGCTGCCATTACAGAAGGTGGATATTGAGATTCTGCAAATACTGTCGGAAGCTTAATTATCCCATCCTCCATATCACCGATTATATCGGAATATGCTTGCCATATAGCGAAATATTGATCAGTAGTAACAACAGATTCAGCGATTACGGTAAGTGGCATTTTTGCTTTCCTAACCACATCTTGAGCTGTAATTCCAAGTCTGTACAGCCCTGCCCAAAATCCATCCGGAATTTTAATACGATTATGTGAAGTCATATATTACACCTCTCATCTATCAACACATTAACGTTATTAGAAAATGATCGTAGCTATGTTTGTTAAGGGGATAGTTATTTCATTTTACTTTTATAATCCGTTTCTGTAACTAGCATAAAACGACAATACACTAGCATTTGACGCCACAATTAATGAGCTTCTTGTATACGCATAACCTTCATTAGAGTCTTAAATTAATAAATATTGAAATTGTGTCTTTTATTTAAATTTGCAACAGGATCTTAGTTGAATATAAGAATGTAATTCTGCAGACAATAGTTCTAATTATAAATCGAGGTGAAAAATATGGATTTAAATCTTATATGGCAAACCCTTCTTATTTTTTTGGTTGGTAATATCCTCTTAAGAATTAGTGGGAGGAGATCGATCTCACAAATGACTATACCTCAAACAGTTATTATGATTGGAATCGGGACACTTCTTATTCAACCTGTCACCGGAAAGGGGCTTTGGGCGACCTTTGGTGTTGCTCTGATCCTAATCTTAAGCCTAATTGTGATCGAATACATCCAATTAAAGTTTGATGGCGGTGAAACCATTATTTCCGGTAAAGCAGTTCCCGTGATTGAAAACGGAACTTTAAATGAAAAGAACTTGCAAAAGTTACGCCTGCCTGTAGATAAATTAGAGGCTCGGCTTCGTCAGTCAGGAATTTCATCTATCGGTGACGTTGAATTCGCAACTATAGAATCCAGCGGACAAATGGGATACATTTTAAAACCGCAAAAACAACCTGCCACAAAGGAAGATATTCAAAATCTTATTCAGCTGATCCAAACTGGCCAACCCGTGAATCTAAGCAGTCAAAAACCGCTTTACGACAACATTTTCATTGAAACTGTAACGAAAAATTCACCTGATGTACCAAAACACCTGCAATAAATAACGACAATGAATTCGGTCAAGAATGAATTTTCGTGTGACCTCTCTTTGTAATTAATCTATCTTATATCGTTTAGCGTCCCATTAGGCTATTAGATCATCTGTGCAGGTAAAGAGAAAGTCTTTGTCGCTGGCAGCAGGGAATCCATGCATGTATTTCCATATGGATTGATGATCTTTGCCACCCTTTCTATCCGGCAAAATGGTTAAAGAAAATATGTAATTGAGGTGACAGATCCATGCCAATGCTGAATATGAACAGCGCCAGCCTGTATTATACTGTAAAAGGAAGCGGAACTCCGATTGTCTTTATCCACCCGCCTGTATTGACTTCAGTAAATTTTAAATATCAATTAGAGGAACTCTCAAAGAGTTTTCAGATAATTACTTTTGATATACGCGGTCACGGAAAAAGCCCATACTCCTCCGAACCAATAACCTATCCGCTGATTTGTAAGGATATCATTCGGCTATTGGACCACCTTCATATAAATAAAGCGTTTTTATGTGGATATTCTACGGGCGGTTCTATTGTTTTAGAATTCATGCTGACATTTCCTGAAAGAGCTTTAGGGGGAATTTCGATTGGAGCAATGCCCAATGTAAACGATGATTTCTTGAGAAAGAAGATTTCTTTAGGAATAAAGCTTTCAGGTAAAGGAGCGATTAGCTTATTAGCCTGGTCCATCTCCTGGAAGAATTCAAATAATATAAAACTGTTTAAACACATGTATTCAGAAGCAAAAAAAGGGGATTACCGCAACATCGAGCAATATTACCGTTATAGTCTAAAATATAATTGTGTAAATCAGCTAAATGAGATCATTCTGCCTATCTTATTGGTTTATGGTCAAAAGGATAAGCCTTTTCATTCATATGCAAGGCAATTACATGAGAAATTGCCCCAAAACGAATTGCATTTTATCGAGAATGTTGACCACCGTATCCCGACAAAGAGTGCAAATGAACTTAACCAGCTAATTCTTCAATTCGTAAACACCATATAGAGACCTATCACCTTCTAAGTTTTTAAGGGGATGCCTAGCATTAATGTCCAGGTAACACCTCAAAGAAAAAATTCATATGTGTTTAATTTATGTACAATGGCCTCTTTAGCCCTATCGAATACTATTAACGACTCTCTGTATGATCTATTAAAATTTTTATCGAATAAAACAAACTCATTTATTTGTATATTCATTTCCTATTGTGCTTTATCTTGTTTTTTTCTCTCCATAATGTCTTTTACATAAGTTTCGATGGCCCTTGTATCCCCTATCTTAATAGGGTGACAATATAACTCAACTTCAACTGGAGTTCCATCCTATATATAGTTTCCTCAATAACCTCTGCTGGTTTTGTAATAGCGGGTTATCTTTAAAGATATCTAACGGACTTGCCCCACCTCTAACTTTATGAAAAACGTTCTTCCTCTTACAATTTCTCTATTTTTAACACCTTCACTTGTGCCGGGAAGGATTCCAGTATTTCTGAGAACCAGATTCTCACCTTATCTCCACTCTTTATTCCACTCAAAACAGCATTATTCAATTTATAAACAGATTTATAATCTCCTATTATTTCATTAATTGATTGGTTTTAAGCATCTGCCTTCGTAAATCCTTTATCTTCAACCAGGAGGATGATAGTTCCATTCAAAACGATCGTTCCTTCCATAGTGGCAGTTCCTTCATTAACTTGTGACCGCTGACTTAAATTTCCCATAAACCAAAGCAACAACAATACTAATATGAATAAAATGCCTATTACCCTTTTCATTGTTTCGCTTCTCTCCAACCGTGTTTTTTATACATCATTCTTGATTATTCAGAAAAAGAATACTCTAAGGAAAAAACAGAATTGCTCTCCTGAATACATCCATTTGCTGCCATAACTTTTTTCATGGCTGCATTATCGGCACGGGTTGCCCCGAGATATTTTTCAGCTTTAAAATCATACTGCAATCTATGGAGCCCAATTAAATGCAGGTTCTTACCATACCCTTTACCCTTATAATCAGGGTGGATGCCAATCCAAAAAATCCTTCCTTCACATTCCCGGTCTGGTTCCAAATGAGGAAAAACGGCTCCAGCCGGTTCAGAATTAACTGTATAAACCGTAAACATTTTTTCTGCTTGTTCAGGAAGCTCTGACTTCATGGTCTTTAAAAAGGTCTCAGTTTGTTCATAAGTAAAATTCATAACTTCAGATAAAAAAGCAATGGAACTTTTATTAAGGAGCGGCCAAACTTCAAAAGGAGGGACTTTTTCATTCTCACATTCTGCAAACCGCTTTTTAAATATAACTCTCTCACCAATCACTTTCATTTTTCCTCGCGTGACCATTAATTTATCCAAAATTCCTTGAGGGCACTCAAGCTTAACTTTTTCAATGCTGCTCTCATCCAAGGTAAGAAGCCTATTTATTAAATAATCTACTTTATTAGGACTTATTCGTTCATCTTGAAAGATTTCCAAAATAATCACGGAATCACTTTTTATACTATGTACACCCCCTGCTTTCAGGTCTTTTAATAGTTCATCCATTGTAATCACCTCCACATAAGTGATAAGAAAATGGCCATTGAAAAAATTCCATGGCCATTTGATCTTTTATACTTATTCCATTACAGATGCTGGGCAGTAACCGAACGCTCATATTCCAAAATTCGTGCCGGCGGTCCTTCATACAGGATTTCACCGCCTCCAGCACCTCCATCCGGACCTAAATCAACGATCCAATCACTTTTTCGGATAACATCCAGATTATGTTCAATGACTATAACGGTATTGCCCTTTTCCACCAATTTATTAATGATGTCCAGAATATTAGCGACATCGGACATATGCAATCCAGTTGTTGGTTCATCAAGTATATAAATGTTTCCTTTAGTATTCAGTTCCTTTGCAAGCTTAAGCCTTTGACATTCGCCTCCTGACAAGGTGGTCAGGGGCTGGCCCAATGACAAATAGCCAAGACCGACAGTCTCTAGAGCTTTGAGTTTTTTCTGAATATCTTTGGCATCAAAGAACTCCACAGCATCCGCTACAGACATCTCCATGATTTCAACAATACTTTTGCCTTTATATAAGTAGTGGAGCACGTCCTGCCTAAAACGGCTTCCATGACATTCGCTGCATTCGACTTCCATTGTATCCATAAAAGATAAATTGATCTCAACCGTCCCAGTGCCTCCGCACGACGGACAGCCCCCGGTAGAATTATAGCTGAATAATCCGCTCTCCACTCCATTGGCATCTGAAAAAGATTTACGGATCGAATTCATAATGCCAGTGAAAGTTGCCGGGTTGGACCGTATGTTGGCGTGGACCGGGCTTTGATCAATACGGATTGACTCAGGAAAATCTTTTGCAAACACTTCGTTCACAAGTGTGCTTTTCCCAGAACCCGCTACTCCGGTAATGACAGTAAAAACCCCTTTTGGAACTGAAAGACTCACATTCTTCAAATTGTGAAGGGTGCTTTTCCTGCTTTCCATAAACTCGGAAACCGGTCTCGGATTGGCGTTGATCTCTGCACTTCGGTTTAAATAATTGGCAGTCAAAGTGTCAGAAGATAAGAAATCCTGATAACTGCCGGTAAACATAATCTCTCCGCCGTGTGTTCCGGCTTGAGGCCCGACATCAACGATATGATCGGCTATCTGGATGACGTCCGGATCATGCTCCACAACTAGTACGGTATTGCCCCTGTCACGCAGCCGAACCAGCAATTCATTTAACCGGTAGACATCCCGCGGATGAAGGCCGGTGCTGGGTTCATCAAATATGTACATGAGGCCGGTTAGGTTACTGGATAAATATTTGACCATTTTCACCCTTTGGGATTCACCGCCCGATAGTGTTGGCGTTTCCCTTGTTAAATCCATATAGCCCAGCCCAATATCACAAAGGTTTTCCAATCGTTCCATGATCCCGTCAGCAATTGGTTTAGCTTCCGGTGATGTAATCTTTGGGAGAGTTTTAATTAGCTGATCCAATTGCATGGACGTCAGGTCAAAAATGGAATAGCCATTGATTGTGGATGAAAGCACCTTATTATTGTACCGTTTTCCTTCGCAGGAAGGGCATTTCGTCATGGTGCTAAAGTTTTTCAGGAGCTTCTCGCCTGATTTTGAAGTCTCTTTGTCCCTCTTCACATGCTGCCGCATAAATTTGACTGCCAGGCCTTCATAGGTTGCATTCATATCATTATTCATATAACTGACTGTTACTTTTTGCGGCTCCGCATAGACAAGCCTATTAAATTCTTCTTCTGAATAATCTTTAATCTTTTTATCGATATCGAAGAATCCAGACTCCGCATACGCCTTCCATTGCCAAGTTCCGGGTCCAAATCCCGGAAGCAGAATAGCTCCTTCATTTAAGGTTTTTTCCTTATCAAGAGCAGCATCAAGGTTTAGGGTGATAATTCTCCCAATCCCCTCACATTCCGGGCACATGCCGCTGGGATCATTGAATGAATATGCGTTGCTGTAACCTATATGAGGTTCTGCAAACCGAGAGAATAACAGGCGAAGAAGAGGATTAATATCTGTAGCGGTTCCAAGTGTGGATCGGGCATTTCCGCCGAGCCGTTTTTGATCGACTACAACGGCAGTAGAAAGATTGTTGATTTCATCTGCTTCCGGACGGCTATATTTCGGAAGAAAAAGCCTCTGAAAACTGCTGTAAGTCTCATTTAACTGCCGGCCTGCTTCCTGGGCAATCGTATCAAAAACAATAGATGATTTGCCTGAACCGGAGACACCTGTAAAAATCGTGATCTTTCCTTTTGGAATCTGCAGATCAATATGTTTCAGGTTGTTTACTCTGGCATTGAAAATTTCGATGAATTCCTGCTTCACACAATCAGCTCCTTTTAAAATCACTTTTCTTATGTATGAAATATGCGCGGAGAACCATCATACCAATAATGAAAATCAAATTGCAACAATATTCTTTAATTATTTTTAAATTTATGAGAAAAACGACTCTTCCTGTGATTGAAGATTATATAGAAGGAATAACAACAGCCCTGCAAGCTTTCTCATAAAACTCAATTGGCCCTGCTCCTCCAATAATTGCATATTCATATCCTATTTCTTTCATATCTCTTAAGCAGTGATGAAGCAATGCATTTCCTACGCCTTTAACCCTGCTGGTTTTTACGACACCCATAGGGCCGAAATATCCCTTTTTGTTCCGGTAGACATCAAATGCTGCGAATCCATTTATTTCATCATTTTGATTAAGCGCAATATAAATGGAAAGCTTCTCTTTCTGGAATCCGCTGCGAATGGTATGAGACCATTCCTTGGAGAAATTCTCCTTAACAAAGTTTACCAGCATGATTTCATCATATCTTCTTGCTTTGCGAATAGTCTGGGAGTTTATCCTGGGGAAGGTATAGCTGCCAAGGTGAGCGATCATGTCTCTTGAGGTTGTACCGAGGGTTAAAATGGTATTCTTATCTTCTTCAGATAAATGGTGTTTTAAGGAGGAGTCTGTTAACAAAGCTTTAAGAAGATGACCTTCGTTAACATAAACCTGATTATACATTTTCATATAATTTAAGGCAGATTCAAAAATCTGCACCACTTCTTTTGTAACAGTAATGCTAAAAAGTTCGCTTTGCATTTTGCCATTTATATTCCCAGCCAAATTACTTAAAGAAAATTTATTGAAATTGATTTTCAAAGAAATTTCACCCAGTGCCCCTGTCTTTTCTTCCAGGCATGCGATAAGCAGATGAACTGGATGGAGCACTTTTTTTTCTGAAAAGCTGGCTTCCCGTTCGGCATTTTTTATGATTCTTTTTATCCTATCCGTAAAGTTTGTTGTATTTATCAAATAATCACTCCTTTTCAAACCCTTTTTACAGCTTTGGAACTTCACTTCATATTCAACCCAAAATACATTCAACCCAAAATACAAAATTCCTGCCACTTTATTTATAAAAGATTTAAAAAGCTGAACCCATACACTGCACCTGCAGCAAAAATGATAGTCCAGAGTGCCAAACTTATGGTCATTCATCTTATCACTCCCGATTTTGATGCCCCAAATGCCAGAGCAATAATGGCCGCAATATCGGTTCCGACAAATATTGGCGCTAATAATGCTAATCCCGGGATCCCGTATTTTTGCCAAATTTCCTTTGAACGTCTTTCTTTTCTTGATGGTTCTGTAATGCCCTTTCTTAATTTCCTTGCCTGCCGCCAGTTTTCAACCTGTTTAAAGAAGGCACCCAGCAAAAGAATTAACAGAAGATTTCCCGTAAATGCAATAAGACTGACTCCGATCGGCGATAGTCCCCAAAGAATCCCAAGAGGTACAACAATTGATACATCCATCCAGGGTGCTGCCGCAAGCAAAAATAATACGGCATATTGTATGTATATAGGTGCATCTTGTGCCCATTCCAGCATATCTCTTCCCTCCAATAAAAAATCCAACCTACTCTTACCTTATGAATAAAAGCATACAATCACCATCGTAATACCTAACAATCCTCATGGGGATGTGACAATTTTGTCACTTTATTCCACCTGACTTTAACTAAGTATTCCTTTTACTCAAAGACTGCTGAAATTACTTAAAAGGTGTTTCCTGCAGTCAAAAATTTTATTTACAAAAAATAGAAGAAGGTATAAAGAATTCAGATAACGAAGTAAACAGGTAAGGAGGTGAAAACCAATGACTTTCCTCTATTACAAAGCTATGGAAGCATATAAGAAGGATGCAGAGCGTCTTGAAAAAGAAAAGCTTCAAAAGGAAAAGTCGAATGAGAAAAAATCAAAATAATGAGTTACTCTTTCATTCCCTATGGGGGGATTTTTTTTGAAATTTAAAACAGAAGCAGTTCTCTCCAACTGGAAAACAACGGACTGCTGACATTAAAATATGCGTCCCTGCATATTGCAGAAACGCATATTTCTTTCCTTTTCCAGCCTTAATATTTCTATTGATTTTCTCTTGTTTTTTCTGTCTCCATCAAAATATTTTCATCAATCCTTCGATATATTTCTTCCAATTGATCTTTATCTTTTAGGATATTTTTCATGTTTTCTTCTACGAGTTTATGAAATGTTTTCTTTTTCATTAAGGCCATCCTTTCTAAACTCGCTGCCATACTCAGCAGGTTTCCTTTAACATCAAAGCTTCAGAGACAAACTTTTTTATTTCCTCTTCGTCCTCCGGTTCCGGATTGAATTCTATTCTCAGGGGTTTCCCGACAACTGTTCCCCCCCGTTCTTCTATAAGTCTTTGAAGGTGGTCTAGGGCGCCGCAAAATTCAGGGTAGGAGGTATCTCCTGATCCAAAGATGGCAAAGGGATGATTCTCAAGGTCCAGCTGTTCGATTTCTTCAATCATATCGAGACATTCATCAGGATAATCCCCATCACCCCATGTATACAATCCAATAAAAGTAAGTTCATAGTTTAGTAGTTCAGAAGCACTTTGAACACTCATAAAATCTTCTAAATCCACATTATGATTTTGATTCTTCAGCTCCCCCGAGATTAGGTCCGCAATTGCTTCTGTGTTCCCCGACATACTTGCATAAAATACGCCAATTTTCATTCCTCGTCACTCCTATCAATGAATTAATGCTGTTGTGTTATATCTGTGGCTGATCCATTTACTTTCTCTATGTGAACAGATAAAAAGCTGGTCATCAAAGCCCGCACCCCTGAATCCATGTCCAGCTACGGTCTCAATGGGAATCAGGTACATTCTACTCTTATGGACTTCGTAGATTCTTGAAAAACCATCTTCATCCTGACTCGTCGTCGCATATACTTTTTCATTCGCCTCAAAAATATCCAGGAAAGCTCTTTCTGATATTTGCTGCTGGCATACACCCCATCTATTCGTAAAAGGATTCAGCATCTCAATTGTTCCCATCCCGGAACGGGCGTTTCCCTTTGCAATGATAAGAAGGTCATTTTCATCTCTATAAATGGAGGATATCATTGAATGCTTTTCTTTTTTTATAAGCTGTAATTCCCCGCTTCTGACATCATATCTCCATAACCCTCCATTCTGGGAGTTGATTTGTGTCCCAATATAAATGCTCCCCTGATGGTATAACAGAGATCGTATAAGGGGCTTTTGGGACATATGTTGAAATGGACTTAATACAGACCAATCCGAACCGAAATTAGCTGATATGTATAAGCAGCTGCCGCCATGTGTTACGATATATCCCCTCTGGTTTCCAGTAATATCCCACAGCCGCTGGGCGGTTGGGAATGAGGTCTGATTCCATTTTTTCCGCTGAAGATCGTACCGGATAATTGTGCCATTGTCTCCGATGCCGAATATGAAATGACCTAATTGGACAAGTTTGTATATATTTTGTGTTAACCCATACTGAAGGAACCAGTCTCCATCCTCAAAGGAATAAATGCCTGCCTGCTTTACTGCTACTATGAAGGGAAGATCTGGGGTTGATAGCACTGCAGTGGAGCCCTTATTAAACATGTTCCATCTCCCCATTTTTCACTGCCCATTCATAGGCAGATTCGGCAAATTGCTTACACTCAAGAATTTGCTCATCTGTATCAGGGTTGAGTTCTATTTTTAACCTTTGCTGAAAAACATTGGCTCCTCTTTCACTCAATTTGTCAGCAAGCGTGTCCACTGCTGCACAAAATTTTGGATAGGCATGATCACCAGAACCAAAGCACGCAGCATCTATTCCTGTTAAATCGTGATCATTCAATTCATCAAAAAAATCCTCAGCTTCATAAGGAAGGTCGCCATCCCCCCATGTATAAGCACCAATGAAAATACAGTCATAGGCAAGAATACTATGAATTTCTGTCAATTCCAGGCTTTCCATATCCACTTCACACCCTTTAGAGACAAGAACTTTTTTCATAATGGATGCCATATCTTCTGTATTTCCTGACATACTTAAATATCCAATGAAAGCCTTCATTTTTCGCCTCCTAATTGATAATAATTTTCAATTACTATTAAATTGATAATAAATGATAATGATTATCAGTGTCAATGAAATTTTTAATTTTGTGACCTTTTTCCTGAGTGATGTGATAAAAAGCAAAGGGAGGAAATATGTGTTGCATAAGTCAACTGAGCAGATATGAGTAAGCTTGAACGTCGTGGAGCCGAAATGCTGTATAAAAAATAGAGGAGATGCACAACTTATGTCTGATTATTTAATAAGACTTGGGGTGTGCATAGATGGAGTGGTTTGGCAAAAGTCATAAGTATTTCCATTTTGAGATGTTTTCAGCCAGTCATCTTGTTACATTGGCAGTGTTTTTTTTTGTATCATCTGCTATTTTTCTTTACCGGAAAAAGCTGAATGGGGATGGATGGAGAAGGTTTGAAGTTGGATCAGCCATTTCTTTAATTTTGGTCGAGATATTAAATCACGTATGGATGTTAGTGAATGGAGTCTGGAAATTTGGCAGGTCCATGCCATTGGAATTGTGTAATATTGGAGTTATATTATGTATCCTTTTACTCATGACTAGAAAAAAATTTATTTTTGAACTATTGTTTTTTATTGCGATATTGGGTGCTACTCAAGCAATATTTACTCCAGCGTTAACATACGATTTTCCTCACTTTCGCTTTTTTCACTTTTTCTATGCACACATGATGGTTGTATGGTCAGCCTTATATTTTTTGTGGGCTAGAAATTATTATCCATCATTCCAATCGGTCATAAAGCTAATTGTATTTATCAATGTACTCTTGCCGGCAATCCTTCTCATTAACCATCAAACGAATGGGAATTATTGGTTTTTGCGTCATAAACCTGAAACTCCAAGTTTCTTTGACATATTGGGTCCCTATCCATGGTATATCTTCTCTTTGGAGAGCTTACTGCTAGTTCTGAGCCTAATCACATGGTTTATCTTGCGAAAACGGGAAAATAGCCATAAAGGACGTTCCCATTTTTAATGAAATGGGCTGATTTTAGTCAAAAAGAAAAGCTGCCAGGTGATAGCAGCTTTTCCTTATAAAACCTTTTAGTTTCGCCTGTCTTGAAATCTCAACATTCATTGTCACATGCGATATGGCTGGCTTTTTTTGCAGATTCGTTCCATAATATACGCTGCAAAACCACCCATTTTATTCTGTCATCTCTTTTTTCTAATAGAATAGCAAAGGATATGGATGTCTGGCCTATTCTTTTCTACTATACTCCCTTGTTGTAAATCCATTTTTCTTTTAATCGGTCAAATTCTCCATTGAGCTCCATCTCCTCCATCCAGAGATTGACCCAGTTCTGGAATACTGCATCCCCGCGATGCATAAGATAGCCTTTCTGGCTCTTCGTGAACGTATTGTCCGTCAGAGCTGCATAAAGCCTGGAATCCTGGCTTGCATAGTAGATGGCCTCAATGCTGTCGGTAATCATCACGTCTACTTTTTCTTCAGCAACCATATTCGGAATATCCAAATTGTTTTCGATTACGACAACCTTTGCCTGTGTAATGTTGGCATTTACGAATTTTTGGTTGGTTCCCCCTGGGTTTACGCCGATGGTGACATCTGGCTGGTCAATCGCTTCCAAGCTTGTATATTTCTCCTTATCTTCCTGTCGGATTAAAGGAGCCTTTCCGTCATTAATATAAGGATGCGTTAAGTGTGCTGTTTTTTGCCGATCGGTATTGCGGCTGATCCCGCCAACCGCTATATCAAACTTATTTTTATTGAGGTCCTCCATTAAGGTTGGCCAGGAAGTTTTAACAAATGTGATCTTCACCCCAAGGTCTTCTGCCATTAATTTAGCCGCTTCGATATCATAGCCTTCATACTCTTTTGTTTTCGGATTAAAGTACGTAAATGGCTTATAGTCACCAGTTGTACCTACCCGAATCACACCTTTCTTTAAAATATGGTCGAGCCTTGAACCAATGACGTATGTATTGGCCTTTTTATGTACATCCCCTCCTGCAGCCTGGGCTACCTGTTTCACTGATACATAAGGATTTCCATTTACTGTAACCGTGCTTAACGTCTTTCCGTTTAACTCAAGCTGCTCGGTTTGGCTGTCAGCTAGCGACAGGCTTGTCCCTCCGGTAATCAATAATGCAAAAAGAGCAAAAACGATAAATACTTTTTTTGGCAAAATGTTTCCCTCCTATTCAATTGGTTATGTCTATTATCTTTAGGAAGGTACTTAAAGTAAATTTATTTTCCGAATTTTCAATAAAACAGTTCGTTTATACGAGGAAAATAGCCCCTAGATTATTTAACCACAATAACGTTCGACCCTTAGACAAGTTAATTATGCACCTGATATTCCGCTAATGGTCCTAATATGTAATGAAGCACTTTCCTTGTTACAGAAAAGCGCTCGTTTGTATTTTTTTGTGACCGGCTTTTTTTAAAGCTTATAATTTTTTAAACGACTTTATTGTTACTTAACGGTTTCCGAATATTTTTTACTTAATTAAAAAGACGGGATAAGCTTATAAATGCTCCCCCTGATTTTGAATATTTACCTCTGCCTGAAATGGCCCAATGTACAAAGCTGGAACAATCGAACCTTCGATGAATAAAAAACTAGTTGGCACAAACACTCTTTAAGGAACCATCAAAAAGAAAACCCCTTGGTGGCCAAGGGGTTTTCTCCGTTTATGCTGTAGCTATAAATCAAGGTTTGATCCTTTTTATGTTCCTTGATGAACTAACGCCCTCGTTTGTTTAAGTACATTTCTTCACAATCTTAACGTTTTAAACTACCCCTTTTTGTCTTCTTCTAATTCTCTTTCAATTTCCTCATCAGGTACTTTAGAGGGTTCTTCATTAATGTTAAGGTGTTTAATAATCGATCTTAACTGATATTTTATTGTTGAAAGACTAAAAATTACGTATATCACAAATAAAAACCCCAATAAAAACCAAATCAAAAAATCCCACCTTTTATTTAAAATAATATTTTCTCTAATCTTATATTTTTACATTTACTTGAATCTTTCCCCTTAAACCTAACTTCCGTTAACCTGCCCAGTAAGTATAATAAGAAAAAGCTGTCATAGGGACAGCCTGGATCTTCAACTATTGCCATCTGCTAGTTGAAGTAATTCTTAGTTTGGTTTAAATCAATAGCATTATTATCATCAATATTTTGAATGTGGTCTAGTATGCTCACACCATTCTGTTTATTATTATAGTTTACAAGGTAGGTTTTATTTTCTTTAATTAAATTCCATACCATCGGTTCTTTAATAAATATTTTAGTTTTAGCTTCCTCATGATAACCTTCAGATATTTTCATATTGGGAGGAACTACTACAACAAATGCTTCTTCATTTGCTTCTGAATATTTTTTTTCTAAAACTGTAACGATAGCTGTTGTAGAGCTTGTTGTTAATAAATTGTTCAATATTATGATGAACCCAATTATTACAATAACTAAAAGTGGAAGAATTACTTTTTTATTTCGCAAAAGCTCACCTCTAAATTAACTTGATTGCTCCTTAATGGTAACAATTCTTACTAAATAAAACCAATAGATTTCCCTTGATAACCATACTGGACGCAAGTTAGTGCTATTCAACAAACCTGCCCCGTTATTCGTATAAGAAAAAGCTGCCGAAGCAAACCTTGATCTTCAACTTTAGCCCTCGTTAGTTTAAAAAGACAATAAAGTAACTTATATAGTAAAATATTAGTATTTGCAAAAGGAGCTCATTCTTATGAATATTTTAATTTTGGGTGCAACTGGACGAGTTGGAAGGCAAATAGTTACTTATGCCCTTCATGACAGACATAATGTTACTGTATTAGTTCGTACTCCCGAGAAGATTCAATTAAATAATGAAAATTTAACCATTATTCGAGGGAATGTTTTAAATAATGATGATATCGTACGTGCTATGCATGGGATTGATATAGTTATTAGTGCGCTAAATACTGATGGCACCACCACTCTATCAGAAAGTATGCCACTTATTATAGAAGCAATGGAAAATGAAGGTATAAAACGAATAATAACTATAGGAACCGCAGGTATCCTGCAAAGTAGGACCACGCCAAATTCTCTGCGTTATCAATCAAGTGAATCAAAGCGTAAGACAACTCGGGCAGCGAAAGAACATCATAAAGTTTATGATATACTCAAACAATCAACCCTCGAATGGACGATTGTCTGTCCTACCTACTTGCCGGATGGAGAAAGGATAGGCAAATATCGTATAGAGCGAAGTTTTTTGCCGGAGGATGGAGTTGAAATATCCGTACCGGATACAGCAGAATTTACATTTAGCCAGATAAAAACAAGCGATTATATAAAATCACGTGTAGGTATCGCCTACTAATAATATTCTTATACTACTTTCATACAGATAAGCTTGATAAACAAAACAAATAGACGGGGAAACCGTCTTTATGAATGTCACAACAGCTGCTATAAAACAATTTCTTCTTCCACAAACCTGCCCCGTTTGTTCAATAGAAATCCCACAAAAAAGGCGTTAATCCTTCTTAACGTTAAATAGGATATAATTTTAAAAATGCCCCATCCCTTATATACCAAGGGATAGGACACTTTTTTAACAAGGTTTATGAATGCGTTAATTTGTATTACACGAACATTCATTCCCTTATTTTACATTCACTGATCATACAGTTCTTTTCTTGCTTCATGATATAAATGAGCATACAGCTGTGTTCGGTGCGGGCCATAATGCCCTAATAGAACCTGTATACAGGCTAATGGCATCCCCTACCGAGCTAAATTAGCAGCAAATGTATGGATTAAGGTATGTGGTGAAATGATAGTACCCAAATCATAAATATAAAATTGAATATTCCAAAATCCTATATTTTCTAAAGATTACTCTCGTAATTTCCTAAAAGGCAGTTAAATCGCTTCACTGCTCTGCACCATTTCCTTTTTGACCAGGTTTAATTTGTTCTAACAAGACTTTTTACAGTTTCGAAAAAGAAATGAAAGTCCTAATGTTAAAAATTATTCGTTTAAACTCATTTCTCCCGGAACTACAATTTTGAAAGGAAATTTTACTGTAGTTCCATTATCCAAAGTGGCCTTTACCTTCAATTTCATGGTCCCGGCTGCATGTAGTAAATTTCCGGTTACCTTAAATTCTCCCCTTCCAACGTGAAAGGCGTTATAAGTGACATTATATTCTGGCGGCATGCTCAAGGTTACTTCTACTTGTTTTATATTTTCTTTATCAAACTGTAATGTAAGCTCGTTAAGACCTGGATATAACGGAGAGATCTCAACACTTAATCCAACTTCCTCTTTTTTTATTGAAGATGGATAAACTCCCTGCTCTGCTGCACTAGGTGTCGAAACCACCAGCAGGGACGCAAAAAATAAAATCAGGACGCTGTAAATCATTTCAACTTTCGCCCGTGTAATCACAACATTAATCGTCTTAGCAGCCAGTTTTTTTACTGTATTCCACTGAAAAATCCCAATGAGTAAAACGATTAATGTAAGACCAGCTTTTAGTAAAATGGATTTCCCCCATTCGCTTTTCATGAAACTCTCCAGAGTAAAAGATGGAACATATTGAGTAACCATTACCAAACCAGTTATGATAATGGCAAAAAGGCTAATCAATGCCCATTTTGAAAACCGCGGGAGAACATCTTTAAGCCATTCTTTCATTCTTTCTTTTTGAGGTATCAAAATAAGCGCAAACAACCCACCAACCCAGACAGAAGCCGCCGTTAAATGTAGAGCATTAACTGCCATCGTTATATATCCTCCATACCGGGGATACGGAGCGTGACCAATAATAAATACGGAAAGAATAAGTGCTGCAAAATAGAAAAGAAGTTTTATTTTATGAAAGAAAAATCCTGTCACAAGCAAAATGAGTTGTACAATTGGTATCCACACGAATTTTATTGAGAGAAATTGATCGATAGTGAGCGATTGTAACTCTTTCTGCTGAACAGAGATTATAAAAGTACAGCCAACAAGGACGAAGAGAAGAATAAGCAGAGATATTTTGTTCCATCTCCTATCACATGTTTTTTTCAGTATGAAGGCGTTGAAAAAAGCCCCTCCGAACAAGATTGTAATTCCGATAAAAAATAGCCAATATCCAACTTGCTTTAACCCTAAGTTAGTAAACCAAACAGAGGAGGCGGGTTCTCCTGTGTTCTCTTGCGTAATAGGAGTAAATTGATCTACAGCAAAATAAAAGACATCTAATCTATCAGGCTGAGATTTAGGATCCATTTGACGGGCATACCATGTAACCTGGTACGTTCCAGGTGTCAGTTTCTCGTCTATCTCCACAATAAAATGTGTTGGATCACTTGAGTCAGCGTAAGGTTTTTTTAACTTAATAGACTGTTGACGGTCATCGAATAACCCAATAGCTGTAATCTCAGCCGGCTGGTTGAACCATAAATCAATTTTCTGAGGAGAGGCATCCAGAATTTCGCCGTCCGCTGGGGAAAAATCAACAATTTCTAAAGCTTCCTCTACCGAAATCTCCTCTTGTTCTTTAACCGTAAAGCGTATCTCTTCATTCAAAATATACCCATCCAAAGCAATAACTTTAATCCTTGCGAGATAATTTCCATTCGGCAAATCACCTTTAAATGTTGTCAGGATGTGGGTTTTATCCTCCGGGTCAACCGAAACTGCTCCAGTTTCCTGAAGCTCCCCGTCTGAATTGAAAACTTGGATGGAATCCGAATGGGTCACGACCGGATCCTGAAACCAAACCTCAAAAGTTTCAGGTCCTTCAGATATCGTCTTCTCTTCCTGCGGATAGGTTTTTTCCAATTCAGAATGAGCAAAAGCTATATTGCTATTGCTTGGAATCATAAGCTGCAGGGCAAACGCCATAAATAAAATAAAAAATCGAAAACAGTGCAACAAACAAAAAGCCTCCCAAAAACATTTTAGATCTATCAAAGACCCTATTTAATCTACATTTTAAATTTTGTCCCAACCCAACAGTTAAATCAAGCCCATAAAAAAGACAACCGTTAGGCTGTCCTTTGCGGTTGGTTATTTCCTCCATCAGCTTTCCAATTTACTGTTGCAGCTTTTCATTTGGAGTTGTAGTGCTTTTACGTCGGCTGGTTCATTTGAATCTTTCTATGGCATGCATTCTGTTTTTTCGCCTGAATACATTCCTTCCATACAAAGCAGCTTGATAAGAGGACACGGCAGGTATAAAAACCATTCCAAATAAAAACTCCTTTTTCAGTAAAGGACCTAAACTTAGGTCCTTTACTTTTTACTTTTTACTCTTTACTATTGTAAGAATCCATAAAGTTTCCACAAGCTTTAATCATTTTTTGACCTTCAGGAGAATCCATCGCTTCCATCATATTCATCATCCCATTGCCATTCCCACTCATCATACTATCTGGCTTATCCGCAAGAGCGAACTGACCAACGACCAGTATAGATGAAAGGGCAAAAGATAAAACCAATACTATTTTCTTTTTCATTTCCAATCCCTCCTTTGTTTTCTAAATCTAATGATAAAGATAAAGTTTGAAGGAAATATGGACTTTATAAATCTTTTTATTTTTCCAGTAAAAGCGGAAAGGGACTGCCTTTAAACAGCCCCTTTTTTACATTCCGTTTATTCTATTCCCTTAAGACACGTCTTTTTTCCTTGTACTCATCCTCGCTGATTTCTCCGCGTGCAAAACGTTCTTTCAATAGCGATTCAGGTTTATTGTTCCTATTTTCAAAAGGCTTTGCAATAAGCATTATGAACCCATAAATCGCAAATCCAATGACAATGATCCAGAAAAGCATGCTCAGCATCATTCCTAATCCCATCATGATTGTTCTTCTCCTTTCTTTTATTCGGTAAAAACCTCACTCCCCATTGTCTTCATGTTCACCTTCTCCTGTTAATGAATGGCTTGCAATTCCCGTTCCTTTATCCGCAATTTTCTCCCATTCTTCTCCATTATTAATGGTCAAATAAAGATCCTTTTGACCCGTGGCAAACACAATATTATTTTCATCATTTGGATTTACGGCTATATAATTGATGGCATTTCCCTCGCCTAACGATGGAATTTCATATGCTGTTTGTTCCTTTGTCTCAAGATTGATCTTGGATATAGCCATTTTATCTGATGCAAAACCTGCAAACAAATCTCCTTGACGAGAGAAGGCAAGTCCAGAAACAGGTAGATTCGAGATTTGATTTACCGTTTGCCCCCCGTCATGCGAAACAAATACTCCTTCTGTTGTTCCAAGAGCAACCGTCTTTTCTTCTGTTGGATGTGCAGCAATCGCTGAAAGCTTGCCTGAAATTCCCTTTAGCTCAGCTTTTACCCATGTTTTCGTATCATCCATGGAGTAGTGTAGTCCAACATCATCCATTCGGGAGTTAGCTTGAGGGTTGAAAACATATATTGTATGAGAATTATAGCCAACAGACATTCCATGAAAATCAATTTCTCCGTACAAATCCAGAATCTCCAGGTTTTCTCCCATATCGTTGCTCTTAACCACGCCAAAAGGGTTTTTCATGCTAGAACCAGGTTCAGGATGTCCACTGCTGTAAAAACCATCATCAACCATGGAGAATCCCATATAATCGTGCTTGTCCCCCTTTGCACTTCTCCATTCTCCAGCCTCGAAAACTTTCAAGCCGTCATGCGCAGGTACATAGATTTCTTCTCCATCATTCGTAATACCTAAGCCGTGAACATGCATTAATTCTACCGAGTTCTCAATATCCTTCGCTTTCGTATTAATAAAAGAAAAAATACCAAATGAAATGACCCCAACCAAAGACACAATAGAGACCCATTGCCCAATTTTAACTCCCTTTTGCAGGCTGTCTCGTTTTCCTTTCTCTTTTTGTTTTTTAACATTGAGGGTTTTCATCCGCCTATTCATTACAAAAATCGAAATGATGCCCGTAACAAGAATAGCAGCGGAAACCAGCAGCCCATTGGTAGCAAACGTATTAGATGCCACTTCCTGTTGGTGCTCTTCTTCCGTCCCATGTGCCAAGACACCGATTGGACTTGAGTATAAAAACATAAAAATTGAAAATAAAATTCCTTTTAGTTTCACCTTGTTATCCCCTTTTCTTTACAATGATCAAATAAACAATCCCTGCCAGAATTATGGGAACACCCATCCAGGCACAGGTTTGTAGAAATGTTTTAAAATACGCCGTTATATCCTGCCTAATCATCATCGTTCCGGACATCGTCAAGCAAACAAGTCCAGTGACGATTAAAAGAACAGATAATAATACTTCAATCTTCTTCATTTTCATCCCTCTTTTCTACCGGGAAAGTCAGGTGGAAGGCAGTCCCTTTTCCAACCTCACTTGTTACTTCTATCCTCCCTCTTTGAAGCTTAACCAGCTGTTTCACGATGGCGAGACCAAGACCTGTTCCGCCCAGTTCCCGGGATCTGGATTTTTCCACACGATAAAATCGTTCAAATAAAAATGGAAGATCCTCTTCGGGGATTCCCATACCGCTATCAATAACGGATATCATGATATTATTTGATTCCTTTGTTAAACGGACTCTAATTTTTCCGAATTCAGTGTATCGGATGGCATTATCGATTAAATTAATCAGAATTTGTTCCATTCTTAAGCCATCTGCATACAGGCTTGGCAGATCGTTCTCTTTGTGAAATTCTAATTTCAACCCCTTTTCCTCGGCTTTCATTCGAGTTTTTACTACAGCACTTTCTACGACCTCCATTACATCCACTTCTTCGCAATCGAGAGCCAGCCGTCCTTCTTCCAACTTTGATAGCTCAAACAAGTCTTCAACGAGTTTGGACATCCGTCGTACCTCTTGTTGGATAATCTGAAGATACTGCTGTCTTTCCTCTTCGTTTTGGTAAAGTTCATTTTCAAGCACATTTGCGTATCCCTCTAAATACGTAATGGGTGTGCGTAACTCATGAGAAATATTGGCGA
Organism: Cytobacillus sp. BC1816; assembly: GCF_051353635.1. NCBI lineage: Bacteria > Bacillati > Bacillota > Bacilli > Caryophanales > Bacillaceae > Cytobacillus > Cytobacillus sp. BC1816. The sequence continues at coordinate 2,811,563 of NZ_CP195611.1, forward strand.
AAAACTCTCTCCTGTTTGACCGGAACCGATCAAGCTCTACCGCAAGATCATTTATGGCTACAGCCAGGGATCCAATTTCATCCTTTGTTGAAGCATCCAACCGAATCTGTAAGTCCCCTTCTGCCATGTTTCGGGTCGCTTTTTCCATTTCCAACAGAGGATTGGATAATTTTCTTGACACAATAAAGATAAAGCCAATGGCTAGAAAAAGCGCACCAATTCCCGCTAATACCATTGCTTTTTCAACCATATCAACCGACTGGTACATGTCTTCGACCGGTTCCAGAACAAAGATTGCGCCAATAAATCGGTCGTTAGAAAAAATAGGCTTGCCGACGCTAAGAAAACGTTCCCCTATTTTTTGATCAGCGTACATCTCCTGTACAGTGGAACCTGACTTTAAAAGCGCAAAAGCTGATTCGTCTATCCTTTGCCCTTCAGCCAGGCTAGGAAGACCAGAATTTGCAATCACCGTACCCTGGTCATCCACAATCACGATTTGCTGACCTGTTAAGCCTCCCAATGTTTCGAACATATCGAGGAATTCTTCCTGCTTGAGCGATGAGATAGATGCCGCATATCTGTCAGACAAGTCATTAATACGCTCTTGCGTTTTATTAAAATAAAAACCAGTAAATAATTGATTCATTATAAAACCCAATGGCAGGAGAACTGCCAATACAATCAATAAAATGCTAGTCCCTATCTTGACAACAATGCTATTCCTATTCATTCATTTTCATCCGGAGCCTGAAACTTATAGCCCCTCCCCCAAACGGTTCTTATCGGATTAAAAGAAAGTCCTTTTTTCCTTATTTTTTCCCTAAGGTTTTTGACATGGGTGTCGATTGTACGAATATCACGAATTCCGTTGATCCCCCATATTTGGTCTAGTAACATATCTCGGGTGAAGATGGTTTTTGGATTTAACGCAAGAAGTTCCAGTAAATCAAACTCCTTTGGTGTTACCTCCACTTCGGAATCATCAACGAAAATTTGTCTTTCACTCCGATTTACTTTAAGGTCAGATATTTCAATTGTTTCTTCCTCCGTATTACCGGAAGAGGACTGCAAGGATCTCCTGATCAAGGCTTTTGACCTTGCTACTAGTTCCTCCGGGATGTAAGGCTTTACAAGGTAATCATCTGCTCCGATGCTTAAGCCCTGCACCTTATCCTTTACATCCCCGCGAGCCGTTAACATAAGGATTGGAACCTCGCTTCTTGCCCTGACTTTTTCACACACTTCCCAGCCGTTCATTTCGGGCATCATGATATCAAGAATAATTAAATCGACTTCTTCCCTTTCCAAACAGGATAGAGCCTCTTTGCCGCTCCCTGCCTGTTTGATATGAAAATGGGGAGATAAGTGAATTTTCAGCAACTGCCTCATATTCCATTCGTCATCAACAATTAATACTGTGTCTTTGTTCATCAAGGAATACCTCCTAGTTACTGATGCTTCTGTAAGACTGCCCACGTCCCCCTATTTGACTCTCCACCCCGTTTTGGGCGAATGCCCTTCCTACTGGACTAAAAGTCGTCAACAAAAATAAGCCAGTTAATGTTAGTTTCTCCATATTGTTACCTCGAATTAAAAATTTTTCAAATCGTCCAGTAGGTCAATGTATCGAGCATCCCTATAAGAACCATAATAGCTCCAGCACCTTTTTGTACATACGAACCAATTTTTCTGCCCTTCTTTAGAACAGAGCCTCCAGCACCATAATACCAAATTAAGAAGATGGCTATAAATAGCGGCAGCGACGTTCCAACAGCGAAAAGACTGGGAAGGACAGCCCCATAGGAAGTAGAGAGAACGATTGGCATTAATGATAGAAAAAATAATACGAACATGGTTGGACAAAACCCAAGGGAAAAACTGACCCCCATAAAAAAAGAACCTAGTTTCCCGTTTTTAAAAAACCTTTCGGGAATCTCCAAGATGGTCCACGTCCCCTTTAAATTTATATGCCCAAGCATAAATATTCCCACCAGCACAAACATTGGTCCGATTATTTTGCGAAACCAGGGAAAAAAAAGAACCAGCTCTCTCTGAAACTCTTTCCCTAACATCCAAACCAATAGACCCAGCCCAGAGAAAACAGCAATTTTACCCAAAGTAAAGAAAATCACTTCAGTCCAAGCTATACCTCTTTGTAAGGACTTATTTCCATAAAGAGTAATGGCTCCGATATTGCCGGAAAACTGACAGGGAGCCATGGCGCCGACAATTCCAAGTAGAAAAGCAAACAGCATAGGCATCGTTTCGAAGTTTCGGGCTAAACTTATAATTGGCTGCGTGAAAATGTTACTGATTTGACTGAAAAACGAATACATAAAACTCCCCTTTTCTATCTATTCACACCAACATATTTTAATAGGAAGTTTTGTAGAAAATATGGAGATTCAAAACTAATCTTGAATCTTGGTTTTTTTTTGTCCAAAAATGAGGAGCCTTTACCTTTCTGTGACTTTTGTATTAGCCAGAGAACCAGAGGATTTATTGGACAATAACGTACCAATCGTGGATATCTCGTGGGTTGGATTCCAAAATGGTATTTTGGAATTGGTTAAAGCGTTTAGTCTGAAACTTTATACTATCCAAATTAATTAATTTCCCACTCCAACTTGAAGTAAAAAAACCAGTAAGGAAGTACCTCACTGGTTTTACTTTTCAATATGAATAGTCCCCATTGTTGCCTTCTTATTGAAATGGGTATATATTTGTAAAATTATTAAAATTTCTTATTCAACAAACCTCCCCCTTTTGTGTTTTTTTCTAGCCAATTCTCAAAAAGAGTCATAGGGCCGCTAAAAAGGACCACGCTTAAAACATTTTTTAATGGTTTCATTTTATAGGTGAATTGATTGTACATGACACATGTTAGAGGACATAGTATGTAAAGAAACACAATATTTGAATCGAATATTTTTGGTGGAAAGCGATGTGGATATTGCAAATATTTTGTCTTTATAACTGGTCCATCAAATACAATTAGTAAGGATGACTCAAGGGAGAGGGTCAAACTCCATATAGTTTTCTTCTAAATGAAAGATTACTTCAGATTAGAATGAGCTAGATTCATATACGGCATCCTCGATATTTACTATCTTCGTTAGTTTTTTAGACCCCGAAGTGTGTTTCCGACTCATAAAAAGAAAACGTCAAGGAAGCTGCATGTTACCACTTTCATCGCAATTTCAGTCTGCTTGGAGGTCACCGCGGAAGAAGCGGATAGCTCCTCGGCGGATTACTCAAGCGGTTCGAGGCAGGCCACGGTCGCAGCGTCGAAGTTGGAGTCCAGACCGAACTCAAGCGTTAATCCTTCTGGGAACAACGCGCCCTTTAGCATACCAAAAAGTTTAGCAATAAGTACATTATTACTTCCAGATCATTGAGCCGTTAGTATAAATACAAAACCATAAAACATTTATTTTTATTAGCAATGACAATTAATTAAATATTCTGTACTTTATTGGAGTACTCACATATAATTGATATATCAATTGTCAAGGAGGAATTTTCCATGCGAAAAATGATTAACACATCCGTTGAAACATATTGGGGTGTAACACTCTCTTAATTGTTTACGGTGTACCCCCTAATATGTGTTTATTTAAATAACACAAAAAGGGGTAACTTATGGATTTTCCAATGAAAAAATTTCTCTCGTATTACAGACCATATGTAAAGTTGTATCTAACAGTATTGGCCTGTGCAGTAATTGTCTCAGGTGTGACTTTGGTACTTCCGCTACTTGTTAGGTATATAACGAAAAATGTTTTGGAAGGAGATTTATCGATCGCCTTACCTAAAGTTTATTGGATTGGCGCGCTAATGCTTGTTTTAGTAGCAATCCAAAATATAGCAAACTATTTTTTGGACTTCAAAGGACATGAAGTTGGGGCTCGAATGGAAAGTGATATGCGTAATGAACTGTTCGCTCATATGCAAAAGCTTTCCTTCAGTTTTTTCGATAAAGAAAAAACAGGTCAACTTATGTCAAGGATTACTAATGATCTGCTGCTGCTTTCCGAGTTGTATCATCATGGCCCGGAAGACTATCTCAAATACCTAGTCCGTTTTATTGGAGCCTTTGTTATTTTATTCTTTATTAACTCCCAATTAACAATTGTTGCTTTCTGTTTTCTTCCTTTGTTAGGTGCCCTTTCCTTATATTTTAATAAGATTGAAAACAAGGCATTAAGAAGAAACAAAGAAAGGATTGGAGACGTAAACGCACAGGTAGAGGATAGTCTATCAGGAATCCGAGCAGTAAAATCATTTGGCAACGAGCACTATGAAATTGAGAAGTTCAGCCGGGAAAACAATCGTTTCCTTGAGAGCAGAAAAGAGTTTTACAACGTCGAAGCCAAGTTTTACAATAGTGTTCAAACAATTATCCAGCTGATTACAATCACAGTAATTATTATCGGGAGTGCCAGTATTGTAAACAACTCATTTGATTTGGCCGATTTAATCACATTTTTACTCTATATCAACTATATGATTGAGCCAATTCAAAAACTGACTCATATGAGTACTCAATTTCAGGAAGGAATCACTGGCTTCCAGCGATTTATGGAAATTATGAACCTTAAGCCTTCAATCGAAAACCAACCGAATGCCGTGCCTCTGCCTATGGAAGAAGTACTGGGTGAAATAGAGTTCAATAATGTTTTCTTCCGTTATGAAGATAATTCTGGCTATGTCTTGGAAAATTTGTCTCTTCATATCCGAACCGGAGAATATATAGCCTTAGTTGGTCCATCAGGTGCTGGAAAAACAACATTTTGCTCGCTAATACCCCGCTTTTATGAAGTAACAAATGGCGAGGTATTACTGGATGGGAAAAACGTCCGCTCTATTGACCTTCAGTCTTTAAGAAAAGCTATAGGAATTGTACAGCAGGATGTTTACCTATTTGGGGGAACAATATTGGAAAATATTCGTTACGGAAATTCATCAGCCAGCGATGAGGAAATAATAAATGCAGCTAAGGATGCAAACGCTCACGATTTTATCATGAACTTGCCAAACGGATACCACACCATTATTGGTCAACGAGGAGTTAGACTTTCTGGAGGGCAAAAACAGAGAGTAAGTATAGCCCGTGTATTTCTTAAGAATCCGCCTATTCTCATATTAGATGAGGCAACTAGTTCATTAGATAACGAGAGTGAAAGCATTATCAAGGAATCACTCGAAAAGCTGGCGAAAGGGCGTACAACTATTGTTATTGCCCATCGCCTTTCAACTATCCGTAATGCTCAAAGGATCATTGTCTTAACTGAGGATGGTATTGTGGAACAAGGTACTCACAATTCTTTACTTGAAAGCGATGGAGTTTATTCCAACCTATATTCCCGTCAGTTTGAATTAACTTTATGATATTACAATAAATCAGCCCTTATTCGGGCTGATTTTTTTTATCTAAGACTAAATTTGCAGCTCTGTAATTCTTATTAAACTAACCTGCCCCTTTAGTTTTATAAGAAATCAAAAGCCCTTCTCATCCGAGAGGGGCTTTAATTACTTCAAGGACTCATTTTCATAGCTCTTTTCCTTTTTAGGAATGTAGCGAATCTATATATCAAAGATTGCATTTAAAGAAAGAAGAATAATCCATATAATAACAATTACTACCCCAAATGCCCCGAATTTATTATCATCACTCTTTTTTGTATTTTGATTTTTTATCATTCTATATATGCTTTGAACTTTACCTTGCTTTTGATTAATATTTTTATTACCGTTTCCCACTGATTTTTCTCACCCCTTCAAAATCAATGATTAATCAACTTTTAATAAATCATCTTTATATACATCAAAAAGAACTATAATAATTAGTAGAGCAAAAAAGACAACTTTTGCATAAGAGATGAAAATGAACATAGTAACACCTGATATATTTTCTAGAAAATGAATATAACTTAATGACGTTAGTCTTTCATTTAAATAAGAAAGTGAATAAAAACTGATGAAACCTATGCCTGTTGTAATGTAAATGCTCCGCATTAAGTTTTCCTTATTTCCTCCTTTAACACTGACAATTCCAATTAAAGTAAGTAAAACCCAACTACCTAAAATCCAGAAAAGAAAAAACGTGTCATAGCTCAAATCACTTTTAAAATTTATCATTCCAATGAAAATCAAAAAAATATTCGCCAATGTCATGACTACCCAACTTATTGATACCGAATAATTTATTCTTCTCCCGATTAATAGTGTAAATAATCCTGTAAGAATTGAAAAACAAGGAACAATCATCGTATAAAATGCATAACTGTTTTGCATTTCATTCCCAACTTCTTTATAAATTCCTATCCATGAAATACCCAAAAATAATGCAATAAAAATATATAAAATAATCCGCTGATTTCTATTTATCATACTGACACCTCATATATAAAAACTACCATTATCAGACGGGACTTAGATGTAAGTACCAGAATCTATTCCTTGTTTTGTACTCCATTAACTGTATTATATCGAGAAAAATAGTTGGTGTTTTTTGCATTTCTTAGGGTTTTTGGAGCAGTGTATTTTGTTTCCGAGAGGTTGAGATTATTGAAACTATATAATCATAGACACAGAAAAAGAGCGTTACGAACAAAGCAAACTAAAAAAATGCGGTTCTACATCACTAAGTGCAAATATTTTCATTTATGTTCTTCCATAAAATTGCATGAAAACAGTTAATTTATTCCATGATATCATACTACTTGTGAACTAACCTGCCCCTTTAATTAAACAAAAAGCCGCCTGGTTTGGCAGCTAATCTTGAACATAAGCACCCGTTAGCTAAATGTATCTTAAATCAAAATTCGATATAAAAAGGATGAAGTTTTTCGTTTAAACTAAACTCAATTCTTTGCCTAAAATTTTTCCAAGTGACCATTTCCAAGGCTTTTTTAACTGGAAAGAATCCTACCTCTAAACTCTCTGGAGATGTTGTCAGTTCTCCTCCGATTGGTTTTCCCAAAAACAATGTGTTACATATAGAATCACTTACATTTTGATATACTCCACAAAATTTTAAAACTTCAATATCTATACCAGTTTCTTCTTTTGTTTCCCTGATTGCAGCGTCCTTTAATGATTCTCCTTCTTCAACCTGTCCCCCAGGCATTTCCCATCCTCTACGAGGACCTTTAATTAATAAAATCTCTTTTTGCTCATTAAGTACAATAGTTGCTGCTGAAACAATATGTTTTGGTGGTAACATATCCTGACCTCGCATTAATAGAATACTTAATTAATTCGCTGCTTTTTTTCTTTCACCTTCTTCAACAAACCTGCCCCGTTAGTTTAAAGGGAATTTAATATAAAATAGCTCCAATCTTTCTTATAAAGATCAACGCAACGCTCTTTTATCAAATGTATTTTTCTCGTCAAAAATTGTTTCCAGGGATCTTTTAATAAGGCTATTTTCGTAAACTTTGCTGCTTTTTATTAAATGAATACCATTAGGGATATGGTATAATTTAGAAAAAGGGGGTAGTCTTATTAAATTTCTAAAACCATTAGATTTTATTGTTATTTTGGCTTTTACCCTCTTATTTGTTTATGACTATTTCCCTAACATTCCACTTGCTAACGCAATTCCAAAAGTTGTTCTTATTGCACTTGTTTTAGGACTTTTCTTGTTTAGTCTGATGTTCAAAAAATACCGAAACACAAACAATAAAGAAATACTAAAATGGCAAATTTTTTCGACCATCTATATCCTTATTTTAATGGGGATATTTACAATTTTAGGTGGCCAATCATCTTCTGGTATAGCCTTTGACAATGGGTTTTTATGGTTCGTCTTATTTATTTCAGTGTTTGAGATGTATTCACAATGGAAGAAAGTTAAAAGGTCAAAAGAAGCATAGGTGCTCAACTTATGCTTCGTAGATTGTTAACAGTGAAATAATTTGATTTATGACAATTCTTTTGTTGCATTTTACATTTATTAATCTTGGGATAAATACATCCAATTTTTCTCCTCAAATTCTTCAATAAAATAGTATGAACCTATATTGTGTAGAATCTTATTGAAGGACTCTATACTATCATCATGATTATACAGATCTTCTTGGATAAATTCCTTAATGATAAAATTAGTCAAATCTGCCCCTTTATTTCAAAAAGAAAAAAGCCGCCTGTTTTGGCAGCCAGATTTTATAGTAATTTAATTGTATTAATTCAACTAAACACTTACCAGCCCATACGATTACATAAAGAAGTAATATGCGCAAGATGATGTTTACCATGCCAAGCGTAGATTCCGATATTTTCACCTATTGAAACTTCTCCTGAATCAGGGTGAATAAATGTTTTTTCCATATCAGCTGGACTTAGACTACGTAATAGGCAGGTCCAGCGTTTGTGCAATACTTCGAGAAGTGAAAGTGAAATATCAATCGACAATTTATAATCAGATAGTTCCGCCCAACTTGTTTCATCATATGGCTTAATTACAGGGGTTTCTTTCGTAAGAGCCAATTTAAAGCGAACATAGGCATTCATATGACTATCCGCAAGATGATGTATTACTTGTCGAACAGTCCACCCTCCTGTACGATAGGCTGTATCTAGCTTTATATTATCTAAGTCCCTTACAGCATCTCGTAATAATCTTGGTAAATCTTCAATCTCATTTATCCAAATGCTCGTAACATTGTTAGTAATTTCACCATCAAATTGAAATTGACCAATTGGGTATTTCAAATCCATCTGCTTTTCCTCCTAAAACACTTGATAATTGCGCCTAACTAAATAAAGGATTAATACTATGAATTCTCCATCAAATCCTCTAATTCCTTTACAATGTTACGTAACTAACAAAGAAGAATAAGAGGGCATAGCAGCCTAAGCTTTTTTCAAACTTTTAGTTATCACTCCGTAATTCAACACTAAGTATTTGTTTTGTGAGTAATATAAATAATACAGTATTAGATAATCTAACCCCACCACATCGCACAAACAAATAGTGACCATATAGATACACATGTACCTGGCATTCCAAAGCCCAATATGTATATATTAGTAAATTTCATATGAATATTTTAAATTTTATAATCAAATATGTTAATTAAGGGCTAACTGAGTAAATGAAAACACTAATAACCTTAAAAATTCTTAAATAATATACCGTAGGATATGTATTAGCCATTTGTTCATCCATAAAATAGGCTAAAGATTGTCCGAACACACCTAATACAGTTGCAATTATCATTAAAATCCATATAAAAAAATGCCACTTTTTTAATTTTCTTCCCCCTTAGAAAATAGAAGCCGACACCCTATCCACTCCATTTTTAAGTTTAAATTTACACTCATTATTATAAATGCTTTCATTATAAGAAAGCTCTTATTCAACAAACCTGCCCCGTTTGTTGAATAAGAAAAAGCTGCCTGATTAGCAGCTAATTTTGAACATAAGCACCCGATTGTATTATTAAAGACTTGGTTTAATCAATTCTTCTAATTTTATGAAGGATGTTTTACCCCTTGTAACTCCTAGCGATATATGAATTATTCCTCTAAAAAATATCTTTTTTTAACTATCCTGGGATTGGGTGGGTAGATTCAATTGAATAGATTCTTTCGGAATGAGTCAATATTTTCTTCAATTTCTCTCGATCAATTTCATAACCTATTCCCAATTCTTCTGGAACCTGGATGTATCCATTTTCCATTGTGATTTCGGGCTTTACTATATCATCTTTCCAATAATGGGAAGAAGGAGCCGTATCTCCAGGCATCGAGAAATTAGATAGTGCAGTCATATGAATATTATGGGCTCTTGCTATTCCAGTCTCTAGCATTCCTCCGCACCATACAGGAATATTATGTACTTTACATAAATCATGGATTCTAATAGATTCCTGGAGCCCTCCAACACGGCCGATTTTTATATTTATGATCTTGCAGCTGCCAAGTTCAATTGCCTTTCGTGCATCTTCATAACTATGAATACTTTCATCAAGACAGATTGGTGTAGAGATGTTTTTCTGTAAAATAGCATGATCAATAATATCATCATGGGCCAAAGGCTGTTCTATCATCATGAGGTTATATTTGTCCAACTTTTTGAGGTGTTCAATATTCTCTAAGGTATAAGCGGAATTAGCATCAGCCATAAGGGGGACATCGGGATATTTCTTGCGAACAGCACCGATATATTCAATGTCAGCTCCTGGGGCAATTTTCACTTTTATTTTTTTAAATCCCTCCTTAACATACATCCCTACCTTTTCAACTAATTGATCAGGTGTTTCTTGAATACCAATGCTTTTTCCAACGGCTATCTCTTTCTTTATCCCTCCAAGAACCTCTGACAATGAATTTCCATTTTTCTTCGCAAAAACATCCCACATGGCCGTTTCAAGGGCAGCTTTAGCTATTTGGTTTCTGCGTACAAAAGAGAGCATGTTATGGATTACTTTAGGATGGGAGATTTTTTTTTGAAGAATTCTAGGAACAAGGAAATCTTTTAACATATAAACTGCGGTATAAGTTGTTTCCTCGTTATAATATGGTTCATTGCTGGTAACCGTTTCTCCCCAACCTGAGATACCAGATTCGTCAATTACTTCAACGATACAAACATCTTTAGATTGGATAGTGCCAAAACTTGTAGTAAATGGGGCTTTCAAAGATACCCTAGTATGATGTAGTACCACCTCTTTTATATAAATTCCTTTCATATCAACACTCCTTTTTACTATGTAGAATGATAATTTCAGATAAAATATTTATTCCATTGAGTAAGGAATCTCTATTAAAAGTCATATTCGGATGATGAAGGCCAGGTTTTAGGTCACATCCTAGTCCAACCATAGTTGCTTTTAGATGAGGCTTTTTAATCGTATAAAAATGAAAATCATCTCCACCAGGTGTAATAAGGGGCGCCGCCAGCTTTTCTTCACCTAAACAATTAATAATTGCTTGCTCTGCCATTTCTAATGCTTCATTGCTGACTTCAGCTGCCGCAATTCCATAATCATTCGTCAATACGATATCTGTATTAAAAAGTTCACTGGAGGATTGTAAAATTTCGAGTACTCTCTGCCTTAGCTTTTCCATAATTTCATTTGTCTGTGCACGTAAATCAATAGCCAAAGAAGCACTGCCAGGGATGATATTAGTATTTTTTCCTCCTGAAATAAATCGAGTAGCTTTTATTGTGTGAGCCACATTTGGATCTAGATGAATTGTATTAAAGGAATTTAGAATAGAGTTTCCGATTTCAATTGCATTATGAGTTAAATGAGGACGAGCACCATGTGCATCATCTCCTCTGATTTCAAATTCCATAGAACCTGTTGCACCATGCATAATAGCGGGAGTAGCATAGCCATCTGGTGTTTCTTGGACTGGTCTTAGATGAATCCCATATAGATAATCGACATTATCAACGATTCCTTTATCTACTAGTTTTAGTGCTCCTGCACCAACTTCTTCTGCAGGCTGGAAAATAAACCTTACACCGACTTTGTCTTTAAGACCCTTTTGCTCTTGTATTTGCCAGAGAACGCCCAAAACCATAGTCATATGGGCATCGTGTCCGCATGAATGATTAGCCTGTAATTCACCGTTTACCTCTTGCCAGAGGGCATCCATGTCTGCACGAATTGCAACAATTGGCACATCTCCTGAGAAGTTTCCATAATCCCCTACTACTCCTGTACAATCCTCAAACGTTCTGACTGAACATCCTGCCTGTTCCAAACGCTTTTTAATATATTCTGTCGTACTAGTTTCTTTCCAGCTTAGTTCTGGGTGGGAATGTAAATAATCAAATGTTTCATAAATCTTTTCTCTTAGATAAGCTACCATTTTTATCACCTTTCATTGAATATAGTATCGATTTGTGGGATTCACAAAATCAAGCTTTCCAACCTTTTGGGCTATATGGAGCAGAAGTGCGTTTAAAACAGAAAAGGTTACAGGACCTTTTTCCAATAAAGACTTTTGAGATGTGTTAATTGTTAAAACGAGATCTCCATACTCCACAATTGGTGAAATCTGTGAATCAGTTATGACGATAATATTATTCCCATTTGATTTTGCCTCTTTTGCTAATCTAATTGATTCCAAAGCATATCGATAATAGGAAAAAATTAAAACCGTATGTTCTTTACCATCTTTAGTGATTCCAACATCAGTTTCAGGTCGATATAAAGTGGTGTTATCCAGAAGATTATTTAAAACGTATGAAAACCAGTGTGCATAAGCAAAAGATTGGTAATACCCCACTATTTTTACTGAACGAGAACCAACAATCTGGTCAACAATATTTCTAGCAATATCCCAGTCAATATTTTTAGCAACCTGATGGATGATGCCTTCATCAATACTCATTACACTTTCAAATGAATCAGATGTATTAAGTGAAACTTCTTTACCTGGTGGCTGAATCGTTAACAATCTGTATTGAACATCTTTTTGTAATTCTGCAAAGCCAATGTACCCTATAGCTTTACAAAAGCGGATAACCATTGTCTCGCTGACATCAATTAAAGAAGCTACTTTTTTAGCTGGGTGTGTGGCAAATAAAACCGGATTGGAGAGTAATGATTCGGCTACTTTTTTTAATCCTTTCGTTAACGAATCATAGTGTTTGTTTGTTTTTTCAATATAAGACATGTTTCAACTCCAGAATAAAGTATTTAATTTATTGTTGTTAAAATAAAGTTTATGCTTTATCATAATAAAAGTCAATGAATATTAAGAAAATTCAAACGGAGGTGTTTGCAATGGAGAAAACTAAAGAAAAGAAGGGGTTAAAATGGGGTATACCTGATGCGTATGTTATTTTATTTGGAATTTTAGTCCTTATGGCGGTTATGACTTATCTTATCCCAGCTGGTGAATTCTCTAGAGAAGAAGTCGAAGGTATAACAATGGTCGTACCAGATAGCTATAAACAGATAGATTCCTCAACTGCAAGTCTCATAGATATATTTCTTGCCATTCAAGAAGGGATGATTAGTTCTGCTCCTTTGATTTTCCTAGTATTGATTATTGGAGGATCTTTTGCCGTCATTGAATCGACTGGTGCAATTGATGCTATGATTTTAAAAACGATTGAAAAAACAAAAAATAAAGAATTACTGCTGATAACGGTCGTATGTATACTCTTTTCAATTTTTGGAGCCCTAGGGATTATCGTTAATGCTGTAATTGCATTTATACCTATTGGTATCATCTTGGCCCGTTCAATGAAGATGGATGCTATAGTGGGAATCTCAATTATATATCTTGGCGCCTACGCAGGATTTAATACCGCTTTCCTTGACCCGCTAACAACAGGTACTGCACAGCAAATTGCCCAGCTGCCTTTGTTTTCTGGCATCGGGTATCGAATTATCATATACATCACAATACTAATTACAACAATTGCCTACATTGCTTATTATGCCAATAAAATAAAAAATGATCCTGCAAAAAGTGTATTAGGAAATACCCCTTTTCCGAAAATTGAAGAGAAAAATCAGTTAAATAAACAAATTGTTCTTACAGGTGTACATAAACTTGTGTTATTTTGGCTTGTAATCGGAATTGGGATCTATGTATTTGGGGTTTTTCAATACAATTGGTCTCTAAATGAGATGGCTGCAATATTTCTAATAATTGCAGTGGGAACTGCAATCATTGCAAAGATAACACCAAACAAACTTGTATTAGAATTCTTTAAGGGTGCTAAGGGATTAGTGTATGGAGCAATGATTATTGGGATGGCTCGTTCCATCGTAGTAGTTTTAGAAGATGGGAAGATCTTAGATACAATTGTTCAGGGAATGGCAAATCTTATGACACCTTTTACCAGTGTTATGGGTGCATTGGTAATGTTTATTGCCAACCTATTATTTAATATCTTAGTTTCTTCTGGAAGTGGCCAGGCCGTTATAGTAATGCCAATTATGACTCCGTTGGCAGATATTATGGAAATTCCTAGACAAGTTGCCGTACAAGCATACAAAATGGGAGATGGTTTTACAAATGTAATTACACCTACATCTGGGATATTGATGGCGAATTTAGCAATTGCAGGTGTATCATGGATAAAATGGATCCGGTTCATTTTTCCATTACTTATGATTTGGATCATCCTTGGATCAGTTTTCCTTGTAATCGGCGTGTGGATGAATTGGGGTCCCTTTTAAATTGTGATTTTAGAGCTGCCGATTACAGTTTGAAAATAATAATGAAGGTATACTGTAATTAAGAGCCTTTTTTCTTCTTATAGAAAGAAGGCTTTTTTTATTGTTATTAAATTACAAGTGCCTTCTACTTGTCCTTCATAATGTCTTTTTAAATATCATTTTTTAAACTCAACTTGTACCTCCATAGCCTTTTGTATTCTGATTATTTAAATAACAAAAATGCTGCCTATAGAAAAATATCTATTTACTTTTTGATCCTCAGTAAGTATAAAGACAAGCAAGATTTTTTCTAAATTTGTTATTAACAGCATTGGTAAAACTACCAGTGAAAGAACTATACCAAGTGATTCTTTTAATCAAAATAGGAAAGTGGCTGCCTTATAAAAAAATAGGATAAATAATCATAAATAATATCACCAATTTTCCACATCCTATCTAAAGAACAAAAAAATTTGGAGGTATTACTATGGCACAATTAAAAGATATCATGACATCAAATGTTGTTACAGTTAACGAAACACAGACGGTACAGGAAGCTGCGGCATTAATGAGCCAATATAATATCGGAGCTATCCCTGTAGTTAATAACGCCAGGCATATCGTTGGCATTGTAACAGATCGTGATATAACACTTCGTACCACCGCTCAAGGAGAAAATGTTCAAACACCAATCTCGCAAGTTATGACTGCACAGAAAATTGTACAAGGGACCCCTGATATGGATGTTCATCAAGCATCAAATTTAATGGCACAGCAGCAAATTAGACGATTGCCTGTAGTGGAAAATGGACAAATAGTCGGAATGGTAGCTCTAGGAGATCTAGCCGTACAGAACCAATATGCAAATGAGGCAGAACAGGCATTACAAAGTATTTCAACTCCTTCTGCACCGCAAGAGTAGTAAGGGGTTCCTTTGGTATTTAAAAAAATAATAAGCACAGACCTATATTGGGTCTGTGCTTATTATTTTAAATGTCTTTCAAGGTCTTATCAATTGTTGCAAAAAGTAAACTTGTAACCTTCACGTTCTATTTGGGTTACCCTAATCCATTAGGATTAATAGATAGATACATATAAAAATTTGAAGTATTTCTTTACTTTTTTAGTGGGTAAATAATAGAAGATTTGAAGCAAAAGGATTGCTTTTTTAATTAGAACACTAATTAGCATTAACCAAAAATTCCATCCATAGCAAACCCTAAAATAAGGTGTAATGTAAGTAATTTATAAAAAAATAATGCGAAAATCTAAATAAAGGCTCTCTTCTTATTACTAATGGATTATTCATTATTTCATCTACCTCATCTTTGGGATAAGACTAAGCCGCTCGCTGATTAAATCTATCAGATCTAATTTCGGCACCTCAGAGTTTGAAGTCAAGCAATTCCCTCCAATCCTTATCATCGTCCCTACTACATAAAAACTGGCGGGTTGTGACAATTTGACTGACACTTTTTTAAACGGTACAGCAAATTTGCTGCAATACCAGTAACTAATATGGAGAGGGTGAAAAGGTTTGGTAAAAGGAATCACATCCTTGCATCCAAAAGGAAAAAGGTATTTTACAGGCGGCCAGATTTCATGCGTGGAAATTTTCTATATTGGGATACATAAATGGAATAAACAGGAATAAAGCTAACGCTCAGATACGTTAACTTTATTCCTGTTTACACCTTTTAGATGGCTTTGGCTATGTAATATTCTAATTCCTCTTTCAGTCTGCAGGTTTCGCTCAGCTTTCTGCTATTCTCTTCAAAAGAGTCCTTGTCCCCCGCTTCAAGATCCTGATCAATTTTATATTGCAGATAATTGATTTTCAGGTCTATATCTAACTGTGATGATATGCATTCACTCATGAAATATCTCTCAATATCCTCTATAGCCATGAAAAATGCCTGCTGTCCATTAATCACCACTAGCGCATACCATCCCAGCATTGTAGATTTACGTTCAGGAGTGACCTCAATTAAATCCCCCTTTTGAAAATGCAGTATATTCACATGATCAGCATCCGGGCAAAAGCAATCGATTTGATGATCAAAATGATCTATTGCGATATAAAGTTCACTCATTTTTCAACTCTCCTACATTTCATAATCAGCTGCCTCGATACGATCCAAACCGCAGCAAGGGCATTGGGCTTCGTTATTTTCATCAGATTCAGTATCCGCCATATAACCGCACCAGCCGCAAATGTGATGTTTAATCGACTTATATCCCTCCCTCAGTTTAGATTATTTTGATGTAAACTAAATTGATTGATAATGATTATCATTGATAAAGTTTATTTTAAATGAAAATGATTATCATTGTCAAGATATTAGGGCAGGTCATAATTATTTAGCTTGGCGACCGTTTTTACTTGTACCTTCGAATTTTTGTAGACATGAATTTCAAATGGCGTGCGTTTTACTTTGAACCTGCGAAACTCAGTCTACATAAATCTTTTATGGCCTATGAAGCTTTATTCTTTGTCGCCACGCTTCAACAGCTAGTTCCAAAAAACACCCCCGTTCACGATTTCGTCACAATGTACCCAAAAACCCCCTGTCCTTCCCCCACCCTTCATTTGTATTTAGGAGGTGAAAGGGCGGTGCATATGTATGAATTTAAAATCAGGCAGAATTGAGCAATTTGAAGGATATTCCCAATTTAAGAATCTTCAGGAGTTTAATGCGCATGTGGAGATGTGGCTTTCGCTGCATAAGGAAAAGTTCTCAAAAGGTGAACTAGCTGGTTTAAAGAGGCTGGTTCGTTTTGCTGCGAAAATTCCTGGAGTCTCCAATGCTAAAATTGGCACCATTTTAAAAGCCATCCACGAAGAATATAACGGAAATGGCATTTCCCGATCCACTTTTAAAAGGATGATTGCCAAAGCTTTAGAGATAGGGATTATCACTGTACTTGAAACAGAGAGAAAAAACGGGTCCCAGTCCAGTAATTTGTATGTTTTTAATCGTTTTCCCAAGAGTGAGCCACCTAAGAAAGAAAAATTGGACCACCCTAATAAAACTATCAATCTTTCTAAAGCTAATAAAAGTCAAAAGATTAATAAACGTAACGATACCGTCCTTGATCACACCTACACTAGTGATCGTGTACCACAATCATTCACAAGCACTGTAAAATACTTTTTTCCGAAAGCAAAGCAAATTGAGGAGTTTTGGAAAATGGCATCCATTGCAGCATATAAAAACAATTGTGAACAAAATTTGAACGCTGTTTTGGCAGCGGCCATCCATTCATTTAAGCAGCTGATCGGTAAGATGAAAACCCGCGCCATTAATAATCCTGTCGCTTATTTCTATGGAATTTTGACTAAGAAATTTGAAGAAATGTACTTTGAGGATTTGTTTAAAATGGGGTTTTTAGCTGAAGATAATGGCTTCTTCATGAATTTTTTTTACAAAAAATAAAAAAACAGGCTAACTACCCGTTTTTCGTGAGTTAGACCCCTTAAGTCCGGACTTGGACCCCTTAACTCCGGACTTAGGGGGGTTAACTCACTGAACTGGGACTTTTTCTTGATTCGCCAAAATATTTTTTACACGCTATGTTTGAGCTACCCGGGAATACATAGAGAGCGCGCTTTCCTTGAAGGGATAATATTCATGGAGAGTTTTGAACAGTTAGCAGCCCAATATGATCCAATGATCCATAAAATCATGCATAGCCTGAACATCTTTAACAACAAGGAGGAATTTTACCAGCTGGGATTAATTTCACTTTGGCAGGCGTGGAAAAATCATGACGCTGAAAAAGGGACTTTTTTTTCCTATTCTTACAGTATGGTAAAAGGGAAAATCATGAACGAATTAACAAGACAGAATAAACAAAGCCAACAATATTTCTATCCGAAAGATGAATTCTGGGAACTTATTGAAGGCCCCTCCCCATTCCCCGCCACAGATCATACACACGAGCTGCTAACAAGATGCGGGCTATTAACTGCCAATCAAATGAAATGGCTGCAGTATACATTATGTGATCAGATGTCTGTCAAGGAAATAGCTGAAAAAGAACAAGTCAGCCTGTCAGCAGTCAAAAACTGGCGGCATGGTGCCCGTGAGAAGCTGAAAAATATAATGGAAAATAATCGCTTTTTGGAAGATTAATCAATTTTACCCTGTCCTTATCTCCCCATAATTCGTATATAGAGCATGAAAGGGGGTGAACAAAGATGGCGCAAGCAATTATCACTGATTCCAAACTTCGTTTAGTGTTTGAAACAGGCCTTAATACGCAGGGCAAACCAATCCACAAGTCCAAAACCTACAGTCGCGTAAAGCAATCGGCAACAGCAGACCAGCTTTTCTCAGTGGGACAAGCGATCTCTGGACTATGCAGCTATCCACTGGCTGAAATGAATAGAAATGACAGCTTCGAAATCCTGGGCTAATTCATTCTATTAAAAAACTAAAATTTTAAGGAGGGAATTAAAATGGCTAAATCATTAGAGATGACTTTTTTGTCCGAACTGGGCAAGCCAACGAAATTATCCGTCGATAACCCCATCGAGCCGATTGATCCTGAAGCTGTGAAAGCAGCTATGGAACAAATCATTGCTGCCAATGCTTTTATCGGCAATGGCGGTGACTTGATTACAGCGGATAGTGTCCGGCTGGTTGAGCGTAATGTAACTGATTATGAATTAATGTAAGGTGCAGTGGCCGGATTCTTTGAAACCCGGCCATTTTTAATGCAGGTAAAGGTAATTCATGAGAAAGGAGCAACTGGTATGGAACAGATGGTTACATTGATCAGCGAACTCGGCTTCCCAATCGTTGTCACGTTTTTTCTGCTGAACCGGATCGAAGCGAAACTTGATGTTGTGGTGTCTTCCATTCAGGGATTGCCGGATCGATTGAAGGAGTAGGAAAAACAATTAAGCTGCCATTAAAACAGTATGGCAGCTCCTTTTTACCTAACTCTTAGTTTCATTTTATTTCTGCTTCCAAGCCTTTTCTTAATGGATCATAAGGTGATAGATCTATTTCCATCTCTCTTTTCAAAGCAAGATCTGCAGCCAATGTACCCACGTAAGGTCCCATCGTAAGCCCTGATGCTCCTAATCCTGTTGCGATAACCAGCCCCTCTGCAGCAGGAACCGTACCCATCAGCGGCAAAATATCAGGTCCAGCCGGACGGAAGCCAATCCTTACTTCTTTTAGCGTGCTTTCAGCTAATCCAGGTGCCACCGCTAATGCCTCATCCAGCACTTCTTTCACACCTGCCGCCGTTAGTCTATAGTCAAACCCGGAGCCCGTTTCCCTGGTAGCTCCAACTACTACTTTGGAATGGTCGAAAGCCACTAGATAGTGAGAGCTTTGCGGAAGTACAACCGGCCAACTGGAGGTGTCCATACTGTCGATTTCCAGATGGGCAATTTGCCCGCGCTGCGGCTCGATTTTCAGATCAATGCCTAACGGGGCAAGTAAGTCTTTAGCCCAGGCACCGGCTGTAACGATAACTGCATCGGCCGCAATGACCTCCCCGTTCACTTTTACTCCTGTAACCTTATTATTTTGAAATACAAGGTCACCTTCACCTTCAATTATTGCTGCACCATGTTTTTTTGCACCATTTAGCATAGCGTCTCTTAACAGCCTTCCATCCAGCCTGGCTCCACCTGTAACATGGACAGCCTGCAGATCCTCGCGGAGCGGAGGATAAAGTTCCCGGGCTTCCACTGCTGATAATCTCGTAATCTCCCCAACCTCAGGGGTTTCAGCTCTTTTTTGCCGAACACTTTGCTCGATCGCATCCAGCTCATCAGAACTGCTGCTGACTGCCAGAGCTCCTACCATTCTATATCCAAAATCCTCTTCTCCATCTTGTTTAAGGTTCGCTATTAAAGATGGATAGTAAAGAGCGCCTCGTTTTGCAATGGTGTACCAGTCTTTGTGATTTACTCTGGAAATCCACGGGCAAATGATTCCTGCGCCTGCTGCCGTTGCCTGCCCCTGATGTGCCTTATCAATAATGACTACCTCTGCACCTTCTCTTGAGAGGTGATAGGCTGCACTTGAACCTGCAATTCCTGAGCCTATGACTGCTATTTTCATAGATTAAACATTCCTTTCTAGTAAAAATTTTTTACTGTAATGGAAAATGACAGGAAACAAAATGATCATGTTTTACTTGTTTTAATTTGGGTCTTTCGACTTTACATACTTGCTGCTTGAATGGACATCTTGAGTAAAATTTGCATCCTGTTGCATCCTCCGCCTGTTTTGGAAGATCGTCACCATGAATATAATATTTGTCCTTTCTGTCCCTTAAAGTTGGATCTGGTACCGGAACAGCAGAAATTAATCCTTTTGTATATGGATGCATGGTCTCATTAAATAAATCTTCTTTTAAAGCCATTTCCACAATTTCACCCATATACATGACCGCAATTCGGTCGCTAATATATTTAACAGCAGGAATTCCATGCGCAATAAAAACGTACGTTAGATTGAATTTCCTCTGTAAATCTATTAGCAAATTTAATATTTGCGCCTGAATTGAAACGTCAAGTGCAGATACCGGCTCATCGCAAATAATTAATTTTGGTTTTAGAGCAAGGGCTCTGGCAATGCCGATACGCTGCCGCTGTCCTCCACTAAATTCATGTGGATACCTCTTGGAGAAGGAGCGATCTAGGCCTACAGTTTCCATAAGGTCAAATATAATGTTTTCAAGCTCTTTCCCTTTAGCAGCTTTATGGGTTCTTAGGGGCTCAGCGATAATATCAAAGACTCTCATTCTTGGATTTAATGATGAATATGGATCTTGAAAGACCATTTGTATGTCTTTTCTAATTTTTTTCATCTCATTGTGATTCAGCGATGTTAATTCTGTTCCCTCAAAATAAATTTTTCCGTCTGTGGGCTCCTGCATTCTTAAGATAGTAGTGCCGGTTGTAGATTTGCCGCAGCCTGATTCCCCAACTATGCCTAATGTCTCGCCCTTATTGACATATAGGCTAATATCATCAACAGCCTTTACGTAATTCTTTTTTCTGCCAAAAAAATCAGAAGAAGTTTCATAATACTTTTTCAGCCCTTCGATTTTTAATAAGCTCTCCTGATTAACACTATTTTCATCTAGTATGCTATTCATAGTCCTATCACCTCTTTACCTTCATGAATCCAGCATCTTACTAAAGATTCTGAATCCACTTGAAGTAAAGGGGGTTCTTGCTGACTGCACTTTTCCATTGAAAACGGACATCTAGGATGGAATTTGCAGCCTTTTGGCAAGTTGGATGGAGTGGGAACGTTCCCTTCTATTGATTCTAATTGGTCCTTTAACTGATGAATTTTTGGGGTACTGTTCAAAAGTCCCTGGGTATATGGGTGTTTTGGATGCTTGAAAAGTTCAAATACATTGTTTTGTTCTACAATTTGTCCAGCGTACATAACAATCACACGATCTGCCATTTCTGCCACTACTCCTAAATCATGAGTGATCATTATGATAGAGGTATTATATTCTTCCCTTAGATTTTTCATGAGTTTAAGTATTTGTGCCTGAATCGTAACATCTAAAGCAGTTGTAGGTTCATCAGCAATCAATAATTGAGGTCTGCAGGATAAAGCCATTGCAATCATTACCCTCTGTCTCATTCCCCCACTCAATTGATGAGGAAAAGAGTTGTACAAATTATCTCCATTTGATATACCCACCTTTGAGAGCATATCAATTGCCAGTTCTTTCGCTTTTCTTCTATCAATCTTTTGGTGAAGTCTAATTGATTCTGATATTTGACTGCCAATCGTAAAGACTGGGTTTAGGGATGTCAGTGGTTCTTGAAAAATCATCGAAATTTTATTTCCTCTGATCTTCCTCATTTGTTTATTTGAATTTTTCATTAAGTCAGTTCCATTTAATAATATTTGTCCTCCTACAATTCTTCCTGGCTTACTTACCAATTGAAGAATTGACAGTGAAGTGACACTTTTCCCGCACCCAGATTCACCTACTATGCCAATCGTTTCCCCTTTCTTTACGGTAAAAGAAACTCCATTTACCGAGGGAATTACACCGTCCTCTGTAAA
Source organism: Cytobacillus sp. BC1816 (assembly GCF_051353635.1). Taxonomy (NCBI): domain Bacteria; kingdom Bacillati; phylum Bacillota; class Bacilli; order Caryophanales; family Bacillaceae; genus Cytobacillus; species Cytobacillus sp. BC1816. Next base: position 2,833,773 of record NZ_CP195611.1, read on the forward strand.
AAAGTGAGTTTTCAAATCCTTCACTTCTAATAACGTATCAGTTTCACTCAAGAGATCATCCCTCCTATTTTTTCACCTGTGTTCGCGGATCAAGTACATCTCGCAGCCAGTCCCCCAAAAAGATAATCCCAAGAACTGTAATTGTTATGGCAATGCCAGGAAAGGTAGCAAGCCACCAATTAGTTGCTAGATAGTTTCTTCCATCTGTTAACATTCCGCCCCAAGAAACATCTGGAGGTTGAATCCCCAATCCAAGGAAACTTAGCGATGCTTCTAAAACTATTGTCGTAGCAACGCTTAATGTTGATATCACAATAAATGAAGAAAGGATGTTAGGAAGGATATGCTGCAGCATAATGGTTAAACTATTTGTACCTATTGATTTTGAAGCCTTTACAAACTCCCTTTCTTTAATACTTAAGACCTCTCCCCTGACAACTCTGGCATATGTAACCCAATTAGTTAATCCAATTACAATAATCAGAACCAAAATACTAGGATCAAAGACGGCAAGAACGACCAGGATAAAAAGAATGCTGGGAATCGCCAGGAATGAATCTACAATTCTCATTAATAAGTTATCTATAACTCCACCATAATAGCCTGCTATTAGTCCGATTATTATGCCTATGAAACCGGCTAAAATAACGGAAAAAACCCCAACAAGCAAGGAAACACGCGAGCCATAAATAATACGGCTCAATATATCTCTTCCTAAATTATCTGTTCCTAGGATATAATTTTGTGAACCGCCATCTAGCCACACAGGGGGCTTTAGCATATCACCCAAATTATTCGATGCCGGATCATGTGGAGCCAAAATGTCAGCGAATATTGCAACAAATATTACTAAAGAAACAATGAGGAACCCCACAGTTCCCGTTTTACTTTGAAGCAGCAGCTTTACCCATCTTACCCATGGTTTTCTTCTCTGGACGGTGCTTATGGTAGTTTCGGAACTCATTTTAACTTCTGCTTCCATGTGATACACCTCCTATGAATAATTAATTCTTGGGTCCAAAACACGATAAACGATATCAGTAATCAGGTTAACAACAATAACCAATATGGCAATCACAAAAACGGCAGCCTGGACGACAGCCATATCTCTTCCATTAACTGCTTGAACCAAAAGCAGACCTAACCCTGGCCACGAAAAGACAGTTTCAGTTATTAGTGCTCCACTGACAAGATGTGACACTTGCAGCCCCATTATTGTTACTACTGGGATTAATGAATTCCGGAAGGCATGCTTAAAGACTACGCTCATTTCACTTGCACCTTTACTTTTAGCTGTACGAATATAATCTTGATTTAAAATTTCTAGCATACTTGATCGAATTAATCTTGTCATTTCTGCAGCGATACCTGTTCCCAGGGTTATCGCGGGTAAAACCATATGCATAACCGATCCTCTGCCGGAAACGGGGAATAGCTGATAATTTACGGACAATAATAATATCAGCATGATTCCAAGCCAGAAATTCGGCATGGCTTTTCCCAGCACAGATCCCCCGGTAATAAATAAATCTATGAAGCTATTTCTCTTTTTTGCTGAATATATTCCTAAGGGTATTGCGATAATAATAGCTACCAGCATCGAAGCTGCAGCTAATTCAAATGTTGCTGGAAGCCTCTCTAAAACCAAGGGCAATGCCTCCTGATTATATCTGAAGGATGTCCCAAAATTTCCAGTGATCAAATCTCCAATAAAATGGAAATACTGGTAAACAAAAGGCTCATTTAACCCTAAGGCTTCTCTCAAAGCCTCTCTATCTGCTTCAGACGCATCTTCAGGCAGCATTAAAGAGACTGGGTCGCCTGCCAAATATACCAATACAAATACAACAAAGGTGATTATGAATAGGACTGGTATAATTTGCAGAAATCTTCTTAAAAGATACTTTTTCAAAGCCAGACCTCCTATAATATAAATCGGGACTGGACCTTCAACTTTCCAGCCCCGCAAATAGTATTATTTAATAGTGATATCTGAGAAGTTTATGACTTCATCCAATCTCGGTTCAAATTGAACATTATCACTAACTCCATAATTGGCTCCTTGCTGGAAAAGAAAAATGTGAGGTCTTTCTTCGGCTACAATCTCTTGTATTTTCTGATATTGTTTTACCCTCTCATCTTCATTAAGATTACGGCCTGCATCATGGAAAAGCTTCTCAACTTCCTCGTTATAATAATCTGTTTGCCCGGCTGCACGTTCTTTTGTGTAATGAACTAATGAGTAAGATGCATCGAGGAGGCCATCTGCCAATCCTATCATGATTAATTCTTTGTTAGATTTGGAGTTATATACATCCAGGAAGGCGCTAGACTCAAGCAGTTGTAAATTCACTTTAATCCCTGCTTCTCCAAGCATGCTCGCAACCAATTGTGCTACTTCACCATCCAGCGGATATCTGCCCTTAGGAGCTGTAAATGTTAGTTCCAGCCCATCTTTATACCCTGCCTCTGCTAACAGGCTCTTCGCTTTTTCTAAATCATACACATATGAATCATATAAATCTGGATTTGAACCTAATACGCCTTCTGGAACTCTGGATTGAACTGGAACAGCAGTTCCCTTTAAAACAGAATCAACAATAGCCTTCTCATTAATAGCAAGATCAATTGCTTCCCGAACTTTTGGGTCTGCGGTAACAGTACCCTCTGTATGGCGAAGCATTAAAAGCATGACACGTGTTGTATCCCCATTTATGAGTGATATCCCGCTCTCTCCATTCACCCGATCCCACTCATTAGGAGGAATATCGGTTGCAATATCTACACCTCCAGTCAGCAATTCACCTACACGGGTAGAGCTCTCAGGTATTGCCCTGACTACAACTTCTTTCCATTTTGGTTTATCACCAAAATAATCATCATACGCTTCGAGGATGACTCTATCATCCCGTTTCCAATCCACATATTTGTATGGTCCTGAACCAATTGGATTTTTTTGAAATTCCTCAAGTCCCACTTCCTCGAAGTACTTTTTGGGTATTACATCCGCACCGCTTTTTGCCAATAACCTTAATAAAGTTGGCATAGGTCCATCTGTCACAATTTCAACAGTTAATTCATCAATGGAATTTACTTCCTTAATTTGAGTGAAATAAGGATACTCCTTTAAAGACTCATCATTCATTACTCTTTCAAGGCTAAACTTAACATCTTCGGCTGTTAATGGGTCTCCATTATGGAAAGTAACACCTTCTTTTAACTTAAATTGCCAGGTAACATCATCGATAGTTTCATATTTTTCAACAAGTTCTTGTTGAATCTCCATTTTACTATCACGATTAAACAATCTGCTGAACATATTTCTGAAAACACGATCTCCATTGGTGCTTAATGAATTCTGGGGATCTAAAGTAGTAATATCAGCACTTTGCGCAATTACCAGATTTGTTTTATCACTGCCTTCTTTTCCATTATCATTACCACCAGTGGATTCTGTGTTACTGCTGCAGCCAGAAACAACAATTGCTGAAATAAGAAAAAAAACAATTAGATAATTTAATGTTTTTTTCATATACATCTTCCCCCTGTTAATTATTTAATTAGAAATTTCAGATAACTAACTATTGACTGAAATTCTTCATCACTGCTGCAGTCACTTTAATGCCTTGAATAAAGTCATCGATAAAAATATTCTCATTTGGAGCGTGGTAGTTTGACTGCAAATTGGCTACGCCAATTTGCACCGCAGGAATGCCGGTATTTTTCAGCATTTTATACATCGGGCTTGAACCTGCTAAGTTTCGCAGAATAACAGGCGCTTCAACATAAACTTGCTCTACACTTTCAAGCACAACTTCAACGAAACGGTTAGATGGATCAGTGTTAAACGGATGAATCCCGTGAGATTGCCTTATCTCTATATCATGAAACCCGTTCTTATCTAAATGTTTCCTTAATAAATCTGCTATTTTCTCAGGTGTCTGGTTTGGTACTAAACGAAAATCAAGTTTAACCATTGCAGTCGATGGCAGGACTGTTTTTGAGCCTTCACCTGTATATCCCGAATTTATACCGCAAATAGTACAGGTTGGTTCAGCGGTTAGAGTTTCCTTTAATTCATTTCCAGTAACATTTTTTAGAAAGCTTTTTATGCCATATAAATTCTTTATTTCTTCCTCATTGAAATCCATCGATTGAATGAAGGTTCTATCTTTTTGACTAAGTGAAATCACATCGTCATAAAAACCATCAATTAAAATGTTTTCCTGTTCATCTTTTAGTGAGTTTAACGCCCAGATTAATCTCCATGCTGGGTTCTCTATTATTGCAGCCTCAGAGGAATGAAGATCAAATTTGGCTCCTTTGCATATTAACTCAACATAGCAAATTCCCTTAACTCCTAAACCTACGTGTGGTCTCCGATCCTTTACCCCTCGAGTTCCCCCTTCCCAGATAATTCCATCAGTTTCCAGCTTATCAGGGAATTGGTTTGCAAAGTATTCCAAATGAGGGCTTCCTACTTCTTCCTCTCCCTCAAATATAAATTTGATATTTATCGGCAGTTTGCCATACACTTGCTGGTATGCATGTACTGCGCAAATTCGGGCTATAAGATTACCCTTGTTATCCGCAACACCTCGTACAAAGATTTGGCCATTTCTTATATCTGCCTTGAAGGGATCACTAAGCCATTGCTCAATAGGGTCCTCAGGCTGCACATCATAGTGATTGTAGAAGGTTAATGTCTTTTCCTTTTCACTATCAAGATGTGCATAAATAATTGGAAAACCATCAGTTTCAATCTCTTCTACACTTGCATCCACTCTTTGCAAAAAAGCTTTTACTAGTTCCTTCATCTCAAGCATCCCTCGACTTTGAGCTGAAACACTAGGCTGATTGCATGCTTCAATCAGCCATTCGATATACATATCTGAGTTTTCCTCAATAAATTGATAAACTTTATTCATTATCAAGTTTCCCCTTCCGCTAACACTTCAGGATTCAAAATTATAAAAATATAACATTATAATTTTTGCTTCATTGCTTTGCTTAATCTTCCGCAAAACTCTTCCCATTCAAATAATAATCCGCCTCTAAAAAAGCTGAAAATGCGACTTCTATCTCCGGCACCCCAAGCGACTGAACATGGTTCGAAACAATCCCGGCAAATTGGTTTTGAACTGCTTTGCCCCTGTCAAACCACTTTACTTCTATAAATGGATATGCTGAAACCTCTTTTTTATCAAACACAAATGTTGAATTCAAAACTTCCAATGTGAAGTTATCTTCTCCGCAGTCACAAAGCCGAGCCAGGTCTTTAACCAGCTGTGTACTGATCTCTTTAGTCTGATCCACTGATATTCCCCTTATAAACAAATGCGGCATCTTATTTCCTCCAATTTTGTTTACATAATATTTTTCCTGACTACCTTTTAAAAAAGTTATAATATTATAACTTAATATGATTCACTCTAGCCAAACCTGCTTAAAGAATACCTGTCGATCGGAATCGAAGTTTCCCCATCCATGATTAACTCTGTTATAAGGGTACCAATTAAAGGAGATAGTGTAACTCCACTATGGGTGGCGGCTACATAAAGGTTTTCATGGCCTGGCACTTTACCAAGAATCGGAAAACCATCCTCAGGCATTGCCCGGATTCCGGAAAAAGCACGGACAATTTTGGCTTTTCTTAATCCGGGTACATATTGGACTGCCATATTGGCTGTTTCCTGAATCACATCAAGCGTTGTAGCCCGATTAAAGCCAGCTTCTTCCATTGAATACCCCATCAGTACTTCACCATTGTTAGCCTGCCTTAATCCGCTGATTGTAAAATTTAAGAAAGGCTTTAATGGTTCAGACACTAGGATCTGCCCTCTTAATTGATTAACAGGAATCTTAATTCCAAGCATGTCACCGATTTCTCTTGACCAGGTTCCGCCAGCAAGAATAAGGTTTCTACATTCATACGCCCCATTATCTGATACAACTGCATATTTTCCATCGTGCTTTTTAATCTCAGTTACCTTATTATAGGTAGAATAGCGGACGCCATTTCTTTTAGCTGCTCTCATATACATATCAATGAGGCGGAATGGATTGACATTGCCATCAATGGAGCTGTAGGTAGCCCCGGCTACTTCTGGATTCATATAGGGCTCTTTTTCGAGAACTTCTTCCCTGGATAAGACTTTGATTTTGATGCCGATTTTTCGATAAGATTCCGCGAGCTTCTCTGCCTTTTCACGATCACTTTCATTGAAAAATGGTGATAGCCCCCCTGTACGTTTGTATTCTACGTCCCCAATCTTTTTAGACAGATAAGGATAGAGTTCCGCACTGTACATACTAAATTCCGCATACCAGGAAGGAGTTTTATTATGTACCCATACCCAGGCCTGGGTGGATCCGGAGGTGCCTGACATGGGGTATTTTTTATCAAGCACAAGCACGCCTTCTTTGTATCGCTCAGAAAGATGGTAAGCAATTCCGCTGCCCACTACACCTCCTCCAATAACAATTGTTTCATAGTTTGTTTCCAATTACCTCACCTTCCCTTCTTAAATTTCCACCTCATCAAGGACAGATTTGACCGCACTAAAGGATGTACTGTTCGTTGCCAGTGTTTCAAGCTTAATGGGGGATAGCGGCATCCTCATCCTCGGCAGCGGAATCTCTGAAAGTGACAGCCCAGTCTGCTGGTGAATAATTTCTGCCACCATGCTGGTGCAGATTTTAGCCTGGCAAGGACCCATTCCGCAGCGGGTAATCCTCTTAACATCATCAAAGGTCCTTCCGCCATTGCTGATAACTTCTTCCACTTCTTCACAGCTGATTTCTTCACATCTGCAGATGATCGTCGTTTTATCCAACTAATTCACCTTCTTCTCTCTTTTCCTATCTAGGAGATAAATTGATCTTTCAGTATTGGGCTTGTAAAGTTCTCGAGATGTTTGACTCTTCCGCTGTACACTTCTTTGTACTCCAATAATCCGAGTTCTTTCCAAAGTGTCTCTCTCATCTCATTTGCCTCTGCCGAGCGGATTGCCTGTAATTCTTCACATACACTAATGCCGGCAATCATTCCTGTCAGAAGCAACGGCCCCTGAGTGCTGATGCCTGCCGCATTCCCAGCTATAAATACATCCTCCCTGTCGGTTTGGAATGTATTACTATATTGCGGGACCCAGCCGCCCAGCTCCTCATGAAATCCAAAGGAACAGCCCAGCTGGTAAAAAACATCCAGTATGGGCATCCTGCCTCCATCCATGCAAACGAGGTCCACATTCAGGGTAATGACTTCATCAGGCAGTTCAATATCAATTTGTTCCACCTGCCCATTTCCTCTTGCTTCTTTTATAAAACTATTAAAATAAAAAGGAATTCCATTCCTTGATAGTTCACTCACTTTTTCCTGCTCTATTGCTGAAGCTTCACTTTGTTTTTCTATGATTGCTTTCACCCGAGTGCCCACAGCCATCAGCTGCATTGCCGTTTCCATGGCAAAATCACTGGAGCCCACAATAACAGCTTCTCTCCCAGCCATCACAAAATCACGATTGATCAATGTCTGTGCAGCACCGATTGTCATAATCCCCGGCATTGTCCATTTTGGAAAAGCGACGGCCTTTTCAGCCGCTCCGGAAGCCACAATAATCTTTTTTGCTTTTACCGGGAATACATTTTCTTCATCGGTAATTCCGGCACTTCCATCAGCGTAAAATCCAACCACACGGTGGTTCAGGAGCGGCTTTACACTAAAACCCTTAATCTGCTCAATTAGTTTATTTGCCAATTCAAAGCCACGCATGGGTTCATATACAGAAGGAAGCGGACGCAGCGTTTGAGTCTGCTGGTTTAGCTGCCCGCCAAGTTGAGAAGCTTCATCAACAATTGTTACATCCAGTCCCCTTGATGCCGTCTCAATTGCTGCTGATAGACCTGCAGGACCACCTCCGATAATAAGTACATCAGTCTTCATCAATCTCCCTCCTTACCTCGGGGTCTTCCATATTCGGGTATATTCGCATGCCATCTTTAACCACTGTCATGCAGCTCCGTACATGATCCTCACCGTCAATCGTCATATAGCAGCTGCAGCATCTCCCGCGCGAGCAGAATAATCCTCTGGATTGGACCAGCTTTCGGCTGACACCCAATTTCTTAATTCCATTTGCCATTAAGGCGGCAGCGACTGATTGCTGCGAATAGGCCTGATATGGCTGATCATTGAAATAAATGGTTACAGGCTTGAGAAGCTGCCTGCCTAGAACGGGATGTTTCTCAATGTGCATAAAGACCTCTCCTATCTAATTTTTCGAGGAAAACACTTTTCCTACACCAAGCACTCTTTCAATTACAAGCATTAATACAACAGTGAAAAGAATCATGATGCTTGATACGGATGTAATAATCGGATCATATTGGTATTGCATGTATGTGTAAATTCGCACTGGGAGTGTCACAACGTCGGTACTGACAATGAATAAGGCAACTGTTAAATCATCAAATGAAGTAATAAAGGCGAAAATGGCGCCTGCTATCACGCCTGATTTAATAATAGGCAGAGTAATTTGAAAGAAAACTTTCATCGGTCCTGCACCAAGGTTCAGGGCAGCTTGTTCGATGGAACGGTCAAAACCTACTAAGCTGGCAACAACTAGACGCATCACAAATGGAACCGTTAAGATGATGTGACCCAAAATCAATGCAAGCGGGCTCGCAGCTAAGCCAATCCAGGAGTAAAACTGCAAGAGAGCGACACCAAATACAACAGATGGAATCAACAGAGGCGAACCTACTAATTGAACAATCGCTGTCTTCCCTTTAAATTGGCGCCGGACGACCGCAAGTGAAGCCAATGTGCCAATGGCAGTGGAAATAATGGCGGTTCCGAACGCCACAATAATGCTCAGTGTAAAGGACTGCATAAATTCCGGATGTTCAATTAATTCTGTGTACCATCTGAGGGTAAGGCCTTCTGGCGGGAATACAATGTATTCGGTAGTTGTTAAGGAAGAAAGCAATATAACCACGATTGGCGCCAGCAGGAAAATATAAACCAGTAAACAGACAAAGTTAAAGAAATACTTGGACAGCTTCCTGCTCATTGTATGGCCACTCCCTTCTCAGATCTAGCAAGGATTTTGCTGTATGCGATGATTGTAATGGTGGCAATCAGGATAAGGAGGAAGCCAATTGCGCCTCCATACGGCCAATTCAGCATGACAGCTACCTGTTCATACGTTAAATAGGACATAACCTTCACCTGCGGACCGCCAAGAATGGCCGGTGTAACAAATGAGCTGACGCTTAAGCTGAACACCATAACCGATCCGGCGAAAACACCTGGCAAGGTTAACGGTAGCAAAATGGAAAAGAAAGTTCTGAAGGAGCTGGCCCCAAGATTCTGCGAGGCTCTGATGACAGAAGGGTCTATTTTTTCGAGTGAGCCCATGATGCTCAGCACCATGTACGGGAAAAGAACATGCACCATCCCGATGACCACACTCAATTCGGTGTATAAGAGGGTTAAAGGCTGATCAATCCAGCCCAGCTTTAATAGTGTATTGTTGACAACACCATTGTTGGATAAAAGAATCACCCAGCCGTAACAGCGTATAACCATGCTGATCAGTAGCGGGGAAAGGACCAGAAGGGTTAAATAATTCCTGGTTCTTCCTTTTGATCTGGAAATCTGAAAAGCTACGGGATAAGAAATCATGATGGTAATCAATGTTGTTAGAAGAGCAATTTTCACAGTGCGCCAGACTACCCCAAGATAAAAAGGATCTGACATGAATTTGATGTAGTTCTGGAGTGTCCACTCATTTCCCACTCCCGTGCTGGCATCAAAATTTTTAAAGCTTGTAATAAATAAGAAAAACAATGGCAGAAGAAAGAAGAAAATGAAGATCCCCAGCGTCGGAAGTAAAAGCAGCCACGTATCAAGCCGTTTTTTATTCAAATTCTTTTTCTTTTGCTGAAGCAATAAGTCATGTTCCGTTCCGATTCCGGCTTGCATGTGAGTCACCTCGCCATTCTGGAAGGCAGCAGGTCTTCAGGGTTCCAATAAGTGTAGACACTGTTTCCTTCTTTAATTTCGGTGGGATTTAATACGGTATTGGAAATATCTGCAATAAGATGCCGGTCATGTACCTTCAAAATGTATCTTGTCTTGGCTCCAAGAAACATTTTCCTTTCCACCTTGGTTTGAAAAGCCTCATTTCTTTCATTCGATTCGGCTAAGGCGATCTGGATTTTTTCCGGCCTTATGAAAAAGTGAACTTCGGAATTCTTCACGGATGGAACTGAAACGATCTGTTCATTCCCAAAAAAGTGCAGTTTGCATTTCTTATTTTCATAGGTTTCCAGAACTTTCCCCTGAATGTGGTTGACTTCCCCTATGAACTGAGATACGAAATCAGTCTTTGGATGGTTATATATGGATGCCGGATCATCTACCTGTTCAATCCGACCCTCGTACATGACCGCGATCCGGTCCGAAATGGCCAATGCTTCCTCCTGGTCATGTGTGACAAATATCGTTGTAATCCCCACTTGCTTTTGAATATCGACAATTTCTTCGCGCATTTCCTGGCGCAGCTTTGCATCAAGATTGCTCAGTGGTTCATCAAGGAGAAGCACCTTCGGTTTAATGACCAATGCCCTCGCCAGTGAAACACGCTGCTGCTGTCCCCCGGATAGTTCCTTTGGATAGCGTTTTTCATAGCCAGCTAAACGTACCATTTCCAATGCTTCCAGAACCCTTTTGTTTATTTCATTTTTTGGCACTTTACGCAGCTTAAGTCCATAGGCGACATTATCAAAAACCGTCATGTGAGGAAATAAAGCATAATTTTGGAACACCATGCCCATTTCTCTTTTATTGGGAGGAAGCAGGTGAACGGGTTTGCCGTCCACCTCAATCTTCCCGCCATCCACCTCCAGAAATCCTGCTATCATATTCAGTGTTGTCGTTTTTCCGCAGCCCGAAGGCCCCAAAAAGGAGACCAGTTCCCCTTTTTGGATGTCAAGGCTGAGCTTTTTAACTACCTCTGTTTTATTAAAGGTCTTGACCACGTTTTCCAGGCTTAAGTAACTCATTCGTTTCCCCTCTCTTTTAATGGGCTACTTCGATTTCTTTATTGGCCCGTTCTGTCCACTCTGCTCGTTTTGCATTTACAGCTTCCCAGTCGACTTTGATCAATTTGGCAATCTCCTCTTCCCCATATGCCACTTTATCGACGATGTCTCCTTCAAGCTTCACATTCATATTAACCGGACCGTCAAACAAGGAGTTGGCAAATAGAAGCTGAGCTTCTTCATCCAGAACAAAATTGACAAATTCCTGTGCAAGATCCCCATTTGGAGCGTCCTTCACCACACTGACAGTTGCCATCAGCGCTGGAGCCCCTTCTTCGGGAATGACATACTCAATCGGGAATCCGCTATCCTGAAGGGTAAATACCCGGCTGCTTCCCCATGCACTTGCAACTGTCTGCCCTTGCAGGAAGTAGTTTGATACGTCAGCTGTTTTATCAAAAGTGATCGCGTTTTTGGCAATTTCCTTCATTTTTTCAAAGCCTGGTTCAATGTTTTCTTCATCTCCGCCATTGGCAATCGCAGTCATGAGCAGAAAATGAACTCCATACGTATTGGCAATGGAAGGGAGTACGAGTTTTCCTTTAAACTTCGGATCGGCCAAATCATTCCAGGATGTCGGCGGTTCCCAGCCATTCTGTTCAAAGACATCCTTGTTATAAGCCAAGCCGGTTGAGATGATTCCGAATCCAACGCCGACATTATCTTTATCTTTTGCAATATCATAGACATTTGCCAGATTCGTAACAACACTCTCATCCATTGGCGCCAGCAATCCAAACGCCTTTGCCTGTGCCTGCGGACCATCATCAAGGAAAGCTACATCAATTTGAGGATTATCCTTTTGAGCCTGAAGCTTGGATAAGGTATCAACAGAGCTTCCAGTAATATATTTCACCTTTACGCCATGCTCTTTCTCAAACTTTGGGATCAACTTCTCCTTCATCTTTTGCTCATAGCTTCCTCCATATGCCGCTAAAACAAGTGTCTTTTCATCACTTTTTCCTGATCCTTCATCTGCAGAGCTTCCTGTTTGGCCGCTGCATCCTGCAGCTGTGACAAGCAATAAACAAAGCAATACAATTAAATAAGCTTTCTTTTTCAACTCATTTCCCCCTCGTTTATTTTTGCTTTTGTGAACTTAAGGAGCTGTTCTAAGATGAAGACTTGATAAAAGCGATACCCCCTTTATAATTTGGATCAATCTATTTAAAGAGATTGATTTATATATAAAATATAAAGATATAATATTATAACTTTATATCTTTTGTATTTATAAAACGCCCTTTGATATTTCAGCTTTTTTTTTACAATTGAACCTCTGTATAATAAACCTCTTTATCACTGCGGATATAGAATTTAGAGAACTCAATGATGTCTTCCTGCTTTGTGTATGTAGTACGCTCCCACTCAAACACCGGGGTTCCCGGTTCCACATGAAGCAGCTTAGCCTGATGATCAGGAAGAATATATGGCCGGATAAATACCCTGGCTCGTTTTAGTGCTATATGGAATCTATTTTTTAGGATGTTAAAAATTAAGTCGTTATTGATCATTTCAGGTGTAAGCCCCTGACATTTATCTGCCGGAAGATAGGTATATTCCAATGCGAGAGGATCATTATTTTCCACTTTTAATCTCTCAATTTTGATCACCTCATCCTCAGGATCAATCCTTAACTTCTGGGCAATTTCAGAACCTGCTGTCTCATATTTAAAGCTGATCATTTCATGCGGATGTTCCTGTTCCGCACCGGTGGAAAGCGAAATAATGGAATTGAGGTCCTGCTCTTTTGCAGCTCCAGATACAAAGGTTCCCTTGCCTCGCTGTCTGAAGAGATAACCTTTATTCACAAGCTCAATCACAGCTCTTTTAACAGTAATGGTACTTACATCGAATCGATCGGACAGCTCCTGCTCAGTCGGCAGCTGACTCCCCACCTCCCATTGGCCTGAAATGATTTTATCTTCCAAAATCTGCTCTACTTGTCTATAAAGAGGTATATGTAAACTCTTATCTATCTGCATTTATGTATCTCCCTTGAAAGAATATAATGTTATAACTTTATATTATTTTATAATTTATCTGTTTTTTGAATAGTTGTCAATATTTTTTGAAAATTTAATATTTAGCATGAGTACTTCATTTAAACAGCATTGTTATGCGCATTACCATCGGAACTGACTAAACACCAGTTTCTCCTTTCTAGGCTGCTGCTCCTGTTTAAGGCCCCTTCTGATGGCTGGCTTCGGGATTTCCTCTTTACGCCTTTTGATTAACTCCCATCTTGTCGGTTGGATCTGGGATTTCGTCGTTATTCTCTTTGATTAACTCCCAGTTTGTTGCCTCGCTTTGGGATTTCATCGTAATTCCCTTTGATTAACCTCCATTTTGACTGCTGGCTCCGAGTTTTCGTCGTTATTCCCTTTGATTAACTCCCAGTTTGACAGCCGGGCCCGAGTTTTCGTCGTTATTCCCTTTGATTAACTCCCGTTTTGTCGGTTGGCTCTGGGATTTCGTCGTTATTCCCTTTGATTAACCCCCAGTTTGACTGCCGGGCCCGAGTTTTCGTCGTTATTCCCTTTGATTAACCCCCATTTTGACTGCCGGCTCCGAGTTTTCGTCGTTATTCCCTTTGATTAACCCCCATTTTGACTGCTGGCTCCGAGTTTTCGTCGTTAATCCCTTTGATTAACCCCCATTTTGACTGCCGGGTCCGAGTTTTCGTCGTTATTCCCTTTGATTAACCCCCAGTTTGACAGCCGGGTCTGCGTTTTCGTCGTTATTCCCTTTGATTAACTCCCAGTTTGACAGCCGGGTCTGCGTTTTCGTCGTTATTCCCTTTGATTAACCCCCATCTTGACTGCCGGGTCCGAGTTTTCGTCGTTATACCCTTTGATTAACTCCCGTTTTGTCGGTTGGCTCTGGGATTTCGTCGTTATTCTCTTTGATTAACTCCCATTTTCTTGACTGGCTCCGAGTTTTCGTCGTTATTCCCTTTGATTAACCCCAGTTTGACTGCCGGCTCCGAGTTTTCGTCGTTATTCCCTTTGATTAACCCCCAGTTTGACTGCCGGGTCCGAGTTTTCATCGTTACCCTTTGATTAACTCCCATTTTGTTGGCTGGCTCTGGGACTTCGAATTAATTACCAGAGATCAATTCTCCCTTGCCCCCTTATGAAGAAGAAATTTATAGCTTTTATGAATTTTGGGCCTCATGAGCCCTTCATGGCGACTATTTCATCTTCTCTCCTCCTATTTTGGCCTCATGAACCCTCCGTGCCGACTATTTCTTCGGATCTCCATCTATTTTGGACTTCATGAGCCCTCCATGGCGACCATTTCCTACCTCTCCAACCATTTTGGGTTTCATGACTCCTCCATAGCGACCATTTTTCGGCACCTCATCCTTTTTATGCTTCATGAGCTCTCCATGGCGGCCATCCCCCCCGGCTCTCCACCTATTTTGGGCCTCATGGGCCGTCCATGACGACCATTTCCACGGATCTCCACCTTTTTTAGCTTCATAAGCCCTCCATAAGTTCTATTTTCCACCCACCGAAAAACCCCCAAAAAATAAGACTGCCGAACATTTCAGCAGCCTTAGATCCTTTTTATTTTTCCAATGCTTCATACTGTTTCAGTATTTCTTTAGCAAGCTCGCTTGATTCTTCAAGTCCGCATACTTCCTTCAGCACGTAAGCTACTCCGTTTTCTTGAATCATGTCCTGGAGCTTTACTGCTTCTTCGTCTTCCCTGTTATCAAACATTAGTGCCGCAGCAATGGCTTTAGCCAGGTTTGTGTATGATAAGCCTGCTTTTTGTGCCTGGAGTGCCGGGCGAACCAGTCTGTCTTCAGGGCCAAGCTTCCTTATCGGCGAACGTCCGACTCTTGTTACACCATCATTTAAGTGGGCATTTTGGAAACGGCCGATAATTTTATCAATATATTTCTGATGCTCGCTCGGATTCAGATCATATCGATTAATCAAATAGGCACCTGTTTCACGGAGTGTTGCCTGAACCTGATTATAAATTTCTTCATCCGCAAGTGTCTGGTCGATGGTTTCTTTTCCTCCCAGGTATCCGAAATAAGCAATAACGGCATGTCCTGTGTTAACCGTGAACAGCTTTCTTTCGATAAATGGCGCAAGCTCCGGAACAATTTTCATTCCTTCGATATGCGGAATGTCCTCAGTCGTTTCCACAACCCATTCATGGTACGGTTCAACAAGAACATCCAGTGATCCCTGGTTGTTCTGGATTGGGACAATTCGGTCTACTGCGGAGTTTAGGAAGGATACACCCGTCAGATTTACATCGCTGTCAAGATGCTCCATAATATAGCCTTTTAAAAGATCAGTCGCAGAAATCTGATTTTCACATGCAATGACATAAAGCTTCTGTTTAATTCCTGCCTCTGCTCTTGCAGCCAGGCCTTTTGCAATTAATGGGGCAATCCGCGGAAGGATGTTAGGGCCAATCGCTGTTGTTAAGAAGTCTGCCTGCTTAATGGCCTCTATCACTTCATTCTCCTGTTTCATATTATTCAATCCTGAAACATTTTCAATTGTCATGGATTCCTGTATATCTGCAGCCAGCAGCACTTGGTATTGTTTTTCTTCGTTCAGCTGATTAATGATTTCGTCGGCAATATCAACAAAAGTTACATGGTAGCCTGACTGTGAAAATAGGGCTCCAATAAATCCTCTTCCTATGTTCCCTGCTCCAAAATGGACTGCTTGTTTCATCGAATCATTCCTTTACTGATTTATTTTAAAATGAGACTGCAGGTATTCTGTAAAAATTGATTCTAGCTTCTTGTAAATCATGTCTTCATTGGCTGAAGAAAAAATTAGAATCGCTTCCTCTGTCTCAATGATATTTGTGCTGATTAAGCTTAATATCTCCTGCTCTCTACTGCTTAGATCGAACGGTGCCAGCATGAGCAGAAGGTTTTTCAGAATAACATCTCTCCCGTCCATCCCCTTTACCATGCATGGCTCAGGCAGGTGGGCAATCTGAAAAATAAGTTCACGGACATTTTTACTGCGGGCATGAAAGAGAGCCATATTGGTTTCAGGTATGCCAAGCCCGCCTTTTTGTTCCCGCTCCCTTAATGACTGCAGGACATCTTCAGCATTCGTCAGCAAATTATCTCCTTCGGCATTCACAAGCATTTTCCTAAGAATCTGCTCCTGGCTTTCTCCTCCATCCATCCGGTAAAAACGGAAGTTATGAATAAGAGACTCGATGCTCTCCTGGATTTCTCTTACTTCCTCAAGCATTGCGGATAAAGAAAGGTTCTTCTGTTCAGCCTGTTTGAACCCATCCCCCGGCTGATATTCTTTTCCCTTTGTCAGGCTTTCAATATTGTTCTGCAAGTAGCTTTTTATGGTAAGAATATTTTCATCGCTTAAGAGCGGATTCACCAATATGTACTCAGCATTTATAAAAGGAAGTCTGACTGTAGAAAGGATTAAATCATAATCTTTTAGATCAACACCCTCTGAAATTTCCTTCATCGACTTGATTTCGATCACATCAATTTCAGCTGCTTCTTTTTTCAGCCTGCTCTTTAGCATCTTGGATGTGCCGATGCCTGTCGGACAAATCACAAGCGCCTTAATGGAAAGATTCTCTTCCTGCATGACCAGGGCTGAGCCAAAGTGAAGAACGATGAAGGCGATCTCGTCATCGGAAAATTGATCAATATCAGTAAATTCCTCTACAAGACTATTTTTCACAGCCATGAACAGAACCGGATATTTGCGCATAATTTCTTCTTTTAGCGGGTTATAAGATTCCATATTCTGTTTTATGCGGAATATGGATGGCTCCATGTGGGCCAGCAGTCCCTGAAATAAAGAAAAATCCTTGGTTAAATCCACATGCAGCTGTTCCGAAACAGATTTAATCACATTCTTGATCATTTGGGCGAGCACAAGGCTGTCATATGGAAAAGCCTCGGCTCCGCTCAATTTGGTCCCTTTAAGTATTCGTGCGAGGTATAGGACATCCCCTTCTGAAAAAATGCAGTTAAATTTTCGTTCCAGCTTGCTTGTTATCTGCTGCATCAATCCGTATTCCACTATAACTTCCTTTTCAGGAAGGGTATCATTCTGATCCACAAAAAGCTGTTTTTGAGTCCTCTGCAGTGAAATGCATACATGCAGCACAACCTCCAGATAACCACTATCAGCAAACCGGGCAGGTGCACCAGAAAAAACAGTCTGTACAATACTGTTCACCTGAAAAAGATAATCCGGTTCAAAGTAATGAAGGACCCTTTCTTCACCAAGCTTCCTTTTTTCCAGCAAAAATAGTTTCTCAATTAATTCTTCATGAAAATATTGAAGGAAAAAATGTGCTAGTGCTCTTCGTTTATTTGCTTCTGATCCGTGAAGCTCTACACCGACTCCCCGTTTTCTCGTAGGCTGGACCTGGAAAACGGATAGCCATTCACCAAGTTCATCCAGATAGGCTGACAGGGTAGCCGTACTGATGCCGAGGTAGCTTGCCAGAACCTGAGTCTTGTATAAGTCTTCTTCCAGAATAGCTATTAGAAGGCGCAGTTTCTTTTCCTGAGGAGGCTGGTCGATCGGTTCACTGCTGGTCAAATGCTGGATCAGCCGGAAAATCTGCTCATTTTTCCCTTCAATAGCAAGGCCCTGATTTAAATTCCGGGTTAACTTCAATTCGAACTCACTGACAATTTTCTCAACTGCCTTTAAATCCCTCTGAATCGTTCTCGCACTGACATTTAACGAAGATGCAATCGACAATGCCGTGTGTTTACCCGATGTTTTTATAATCAATTCAATAATGGCTTTTTCCCTCGATGTAATATACATGAGATCAGCTCATTTCTAAAATTAGTGACAAAAACACTGAATAGAAAAGCGCAGAATGACGCTTTTCTATTCGGAAATAGCTTTAGTATTATTTTTTGCCGATAATATCCATAATGGTCTGTACAGATTCAGCCGCAGCCAATTTTTCGATATTATCCATGTCAGAACATGTTACCGCGATCCCTGATAGTATTTCAAGATGTGTACCGTCTTTGCCTGCAATTCCGAAGATCAGACGGACCTTTTGGCCATCGAAATCAACACCATTTGGCACCTGGATAACGGTAAAGCCGGATTTGATCACAGCCTTTTTGGCTTCTTCGGTTCCGTGCGGGATCGCAACGTCATTCCCCATATAAGTGGAAGTGATATTATCACGTTCAATCATCGCTTCAATATAGCTTTCTTCCACATAGCCTGCATCCACAAGCACTCTTCCTGCAAAGCGGATCGCTTCATCCTTATCAGCAAACTCTTTGTTCAGGAATATATTTTCCGGACGCAATAAATCGTCATCATGAGCCATCTCTTCGTCCTGGATATCAGGAACATTATCTTCAGCATCTTCAACGATTTCGTGAAGTTCTGAGTTAGCCGGGAACTGAAGTGCGCTGATCAGCTTATCATACTCCGGGCTTGATAGGAAGTTATCAACCGATACATGGAATGCATTCGGCACTTTTTGGCGTGCCCTTGGCGTCAGTTCTTCCTGGGTAATGACGATTTCGGCATCTGCTGGCAAATTAGAGATTGCTGTATTCGTAACAGCAATGTCCATGCCCGTTTCCTTTACCTTTTTGCGGAGAAGTGATGCACCCATGGCACTTGAGCCCATTCCTGCATCACAGGCAAAATAGATTTTGGATACATTATCAGGCATTGCAGCCTGACCGCCTTCAAACACGTTGGATACAGAGCTTTTCTTGCCCTTCATTTCCTGCATCTTTTTCGCAGCTTCTTCAATATCTTCTTCACCCTGCTTGCCTGTTTTCATTATAAATGCAGACACGATGAATGAAACAGCAGCAGCCACAAGCACACCTGCGAAGTTTGCAATATACGCACTTGCATGATGAGGCGTTACAGCCGTAATGGCGATAATGCTGCCCGGTGATGACGGAGCGAATAATCCGCCGCCTAAAAGAACCAGTGTGAACACGCCGCTCATACCGCCAAGGATGACAGCAATAATAAGCATCGGACGCATTAAGATATACGGGAAATAAATTTCATGAATCCCGCCGAAGAAGTGAATGATTCCGGCACCTGGTGCGGATTTCTTTGCATTGCCTTTTCCAAAGAACATGTAAGCAAGCAGGACACCGATACCAGGTCCAGGGTTTGCTTCAAGCAGGAACAGAATGGACTGTCCTGTTTCTTTTACCTGTTCAACGCCGATTGGCGAAAGAACACCATGGTTGATGGCATTGTTCAGGAATAATACTTTTGCCGGTTCAATCAGTATACTTGTAAGCGGAAGCAGCCCTGTGCCAATCAGCCAGTCAACACCGGCTACAAGCCACCCGGTGAAGACATCAACTGCCGGACCAACTCCCTTGAACGCTAGGATTGCAATGAACGCACCAAGAATTCCTGCTGAGAAATTGTTCACGAGCATTTCGAATCCTGCACGGACTCTGCCTTCAATCATTTGGTCAAATTTCTTAATCACATAGCCGCCCAGAGGACCAATAACCATGGCGCCAAGGAACATAGGAATTTCCGCGCCTGCGATGACCCCCATAGTCGCGATGGCGCCAACAACGGCACCGCGCTGATCATGTACAAGCTTACCTCCTGTATAACCAATAAGAAGAGGAAGCAAGTATTTAACCATTGGATCGACCATTTTGGCAAGGCTTTCATTTGGGAAGAAGCCAGTAGGTATAAATAAAGCTGTAATAAGACCCCATGCTATAAAAGCAGAGATATTCGGCATAACCATTGAGCTCAGAAAATTACCGAACTTCTGTACAGCTACTTTTAGATTAGATTGAGCCATGTACACTCATCCTTTCAAAATATAGTACTTTATTATTAATGGTAATGTACAAACGGGCTATACTCAACAAAGGAGAAACCTAACTTTGTCGCGCCGCGGATGACAAAACTGCGGTTTCTTATTTAGCAGCTGACTGTTCTTGGTTCCACCCTCTTCGCTTACCGGTCCACATCTATAGTTATACTGGCCTTCACGGGTTTGCCGCGGGACATTAAAGCTCCGTGATTGTTCGAATTAAGTGACACGGTAATTTCATTTTTTCCCTCCTTCAGTTTGCCTATATGGTAATACTCTCCGTATAAACGGCTGATTTTCTCTCCATTTATGTATAAATGTGCATGGCCCTCATTATAGCTTGGATGGGTCTCACCAACTTTTTCAGGCGCAAAAGAAAAATGAAGCAGCTCCAGCCTTAAAAGCCATGTATTTGGTCCGTCCGGGGCAACACTTATACTGACAGCGGGAATTTCATGATCTTTTGGGATTTCCACATAGCCATGACCCATATGCTGGTCTGCCCCCGTCTGGCTGTGGGGATTCTGACTTGTGTAAAAATAAAAGAAACCTAAAAAGATGATGAAAAAACTGATAAAGCTTCCTGCTCTTTTCATCATGCTTCCTTCTCCGACCGCTTGATCATAAGCCCAATGATGACAAGCAATAATCCAATGGCTAAAAAGGCTAAATCATAGAATAATGGATTTTCGGCTAATGGTCTGACACGATGAACCTGGAGAATGTGATGGTCCACAATTCCTTCGACAAGGTTAAATATGCCTCCCCCAATAAAAATACCGCCAACAAATATCTTCCAGCTTGTGCCCAATTCATTATTCCGGGCATCCTGAAAAATTTTCATTCCTCCCCAAAGCAGCTTGGCAGAAAATAGAGAAGTGAATAAGCCATCTGTAAAAATTTCCAGCTGGATATTTGGGCTCATAATCATATGATGCCATTGAAGCAGCTGATGAAATACGATGCCATCAATCGCCCCAATAAGACCTAACCCAAGGATTAAACCAGCTATAAATAGGTTTTTATTTTTCTTTTTCATAAAGGCACCCTCCGAAAACATTCATATTTCGATTAGTGCCCAAAATGAAGGGGAATTATTCCTATCAATAATGATCAATAATTATAGGAAGAGACATTCCGCCTCTTCCCAGCCTCATTGATTATATTTATAGCTGTTGAAGTTAAAAATCTGAACCTTTACCTGGATATCAGTAAGGGAGTCCTCTTCCAAATAGAAGCGGCCTGTTTTTTGTAATTCCGCAAATTTCTCGGGATGCATTCTAAACCAATTCTCACCGGCATTCAGATAATCAATCTTATTTTTCACTCCATCCAAATATAGTGTTCTAAGTTTCGTTTTTATTTCCTCTTCTACCAGACTGGTTAATCGGTCCATGGAAATGTCCTGTACTTTTTCCAGTAAATCAGCTCGAATGGATAAATCAATTGAAAATTTAGGGCTGGAGGAACCTTCTTCATATTTGATTTTAAGCTTCGGGCTTTCCAGCTTTACTGCAGCAGCCAATTTATCCTCTACATCTACTCTTTCATCTACAGCAATATACTTTTCCATCAGCCAATTGAGAAATAAGGAATCCTCAAAAGCTAGTTCCTTCATATATTTTCTGTTTTGAAAAACTGAATAGCCATCAAAATATAATACCGGATAGTCCTTGTCTGCCTTCCAGCTTGTTTTATCAATTTTAACGGAGGGCAGTTTCGCTGCATTCATCGGCTCATAATATTCCCGCAGAAAATTCATTAATGCTACCGGCCTAATTTCATTTTGCGCAACCTCATAAGCATCCTTTTTAAATAAAACGGTGTATACCGCTGGATAATTAAACAAGGCATTAGTATTTAGAACCTCCTCAATTCCTTCGTCTGTTGTTACGACATGAAGCGTAGGGCGAATAGAACGGTTCTTTCCAATCTCCTCCACTACTTCCTGAAATTTGTGCTGTACAATCCGATTTGTGATGACAAGAGTCTTTACATGGCCAAAATATAAGGGAGGTTCAGATACTTTATACAGCTTTCGCACAGCTAAATTTAACGTTTCTCCCTTTGCCGAAGCCACAAAAATAGGGACTGGCTCTGCCGATTTTCCGCCTTCCTGCTTAGCAACATTTAAGAAATTTAAACCCTGGAGATATACTGTATATTCATCTTTTTCGTCATCATAATCCATGCCGATTGAAACAATATAGGTTAAATCCTGTATATTCTTGATGCCCGAACATCCTGAAAGCATTAGAACGCATACGGCAATCATCAGAATCACACTTCTGGCCATTATTTCTCCCCTCTCGTGGGATCATCAGGGCTGGTGGTCGTGGATCGGGTTTTATAAAATTGTACAGGCATCATCAGAAAGGCCTTTATGCTTTCTCTCCAGCTGATTGGTGCTACAGCTGAGAGGTATGGAACTCCAAAGGATGAGAGCGTCGAAAAATATAAAACAGTGATAATATAGCATAGGATGACCCCAAACAAGCCTAAAAAAGTACTCATGATGATGACGAAGAATCTAACAATGGTTATGGCAGAACTAAGGGACTGACTCACAAGGGTAAAAGATGAAATATACGTAATCGCCGCAACAACCAGCATCGTTGGAGAGGTTAATCCTGCTCTAATAGCGGCATCCCCGACAATTAAACCTCCCAATACGGCCACTGTCTGTCCAATGGCTCTCGGCAGTCTGATTCCTGCTTCATTAAAAAGCTCAAACAAAAGGAGTATGATGAACATTTCAATTGGCGCACTCAATGGCAGGCCAAATCGCGACACTGAAATGGTGGCAACCAGCAGGTATGGAATCTGTTCGATATTGAAGGCGGAAAAAGCGATCCATACTCCCGGAAGAAAGCCCGACACCGTTATCCCAATCATTCTAATAATTCTCTCCATACTGACAAATGCATAATTCATGTAATAGTCTTCAGGTGATTTAGTCTGCAATAATAAATTGACTGGGGCATAGGTTACAGTTGGATTTCCATCCACCAATATGGCGAACCGCCCCTGATTCAGTGCCTGAACGATAAAATCCGGACGCCCGGTATAATCAAGACTGGGAAAAATCGAATAGGGCCGATCCCGGATTAAGGAGTCGAGTTCATGGATGCTCGTCAAGATGTCAAGCTCAACCTTCCCTAGCCTTTTATGAATCTCTTCAAGAACACACTTATCAATAATGTCCTCAATATACATAAGAGCCACTTTTGTTTTGCTTCTTTTTCCGAATGTATATTTTTCTACACATAAAGAGCTGGTATTGAGCCTCCTGCGGATTAAAGAAATATTGGTCTGCAGATCTTCTACAAATCCATCCTTTGGGCCTCTAATGGAAGTCTCAAGTGCAGATTCTTCAGGCTGCCTTTTTGGAAGATTTACTGCCCTAATACTTAATAGGTCCTTATCAGCCAGGAACAGAAAATTCCCCTCAAAAAGCATTTGAGACAAGTCATCAATTGACTTATCCGTTACAAGGTCAGCTTGAAATAAAGTCCTGAGCTTATCTTTTGTTAGGCCCTCCTTCTCGGCTGCCATCATCGGCAGGATATATTGATCCAAATATTGAGTATCCACCAAGGTATCAAAATATAATATTTCAAACTGATCTTTCTCTGTAACATGAGCTTTGCTCACAAAATCTCCGTTTTTGCAAAATTGCTGTTTTAACTCTTCAGCCTTTTTCACTTTAGGTTGAGGATTGGACTTTAGAATTCTTGTTCTTGCCATGTTTCTCATCCCTTTTCTTCAAAACTAATACAATCAGGGCAGACAAAAGGATATAGGACAGAAAAAACACCATACTTACAGGAAGATAATACTTATAGATAAATTGATAAAAAGTGTGGGTTTCGATTTTAACGCTCATCATTCCAAACAAAACTACGTATAAAGTAAGGACCAATTTGGGATTCAATCGATAATGTTTCTTTTTGACTTGAAAAAATGCACCTATTAAATACATAAATAAGCCAATTCTGATCAATGCACCGCTCAGCCACTGATATAAGGCGAGAAAGTCCAGATGAGAGATGTACTCTCCAATGCTTAAGACCCTCCATTGCTCATGGGCAGGGTAAAGAAATTTCGTCGCTTCCACAGGGCCAAATTCCATGATCGAGGCTGTAAGCGGCCCCAGCGTTAATCCTGTCAAAAGCGTTAAAAAGAAAACTAAATGCTTGAATTTAAATGGGTTCTGTGAATATGGCTGCAGTAAGAGTATGATATAAACCTCAAGCAAGCCCGAAAGAGTATAGATAATACCGCTAATGAAAGGTTCTATACCATCAGCAAATAAGGGAAACAACAGGCTGGGGTCCTTCAATCTGGTGTTTGTAATAGAAATAAATACTCCGAAAAGCATCACTAACGGCAGCAGTACTCCGCTTGATATAGCCATATATTTCACACCGGCAAGCGTCATTATGAAACAAACAATTATTAACATAATGTTAATCATTAATACAGAGGTATCTGCCAGGAAAAACGCATTTAACCAAATCATTAAGTCTCTGAAAGTTATATAAGAGCTCGTAATTAAAAAAACAATAACGGGAACCGATAAAAGTACGGAAATCGTCCTTCCGAGACGCTGTCTCAGCATGGAAAAGAATCCTTCATCAGATGAGTTTTTAAGTATGTAGTAAATAAGCCACATGAAAAAAAGCGAGATTGGATAAGCGGCAATCACACTCAGCCAGCTGTCTCTTCCGGCAGCGGTCAATAAATTCGGAATCAAAATGACATGGTTAAGCAAGCCTGTGGACAGGATGAGCAATAGAAACAGTTGTCTGGGTATTAGGACTTTAACTAAATTTTGCATAACTTTCTCCAACTATTAGTTTTATTAAGTATCCTTACCAGACAAGAGTAATTTATGTAATGCAAATTAAAGAGGGATGAAACGAAAGCGAATGTCGCATGATCGCTTTTGATTCATCCCTTTTCATTTAATTTCCGTGCTGATGCTCTTCCTCAGCTGCCATGGCATCTGCCTTCGTTTGATGCACCGTTCCAAATGGATGCTGGGGCGGTGCATAAATGGAGTATAGCTTGAGTGGTTTACTGCCTGTATTGATGACGTTATGATATTTACCTGCAGGGATTACAATTGCGAAGTCATCGGCAACTTTCCGCTGAAAGTCCAACCGATCCTTGCTGTCCCCCATCTGAACGATTCCTTCCCCCTCTTCAATTCTTATGAATTGATCGAGTTCAGGATGAATTTCCAGGCCGATATCCTCTCCTGGATTTATGCTCATCAATGTCAGCTGCATATGCTGACCTGTCCATATCGCCGTCCGGAATGTGTTATTCTGTTTTGTCGCTTCTTCTATATCAACGACAAATGGCTGTGGGCCATAATCGGTAATCCGGTCATTCAGTGAAACAAGCCGCGCTGCATTTTCCTGTTCCCCTGTCATAGCCCAAATAAACACATTTTGAACTTGCGGAAGCTGTGAAAGTGCGGACCCTCGCTGATACTCCTGGAAACCCTCCATTTCCAATTGATAAGCCCTATGCAAGCCATCACGATAATGAGGAATGGATACATCGCCAATCTGATACTCCGGCTGGGTTCCCGTTAAATTGTAATAAAGGTTGCAGAAATGGGTTAAATGAACTTTCTTTCCTTCAATAGCCTGAATAATATTTTGTTTATGCTCTTCATTAGGGGCTTGTTCTGCGAGCTGAGAATATAGCTCAAGTACCGAAGCTTCCCTTTTGACTCCTTCAAGGACCGTTTCACAAAGCTGCTGAAAATGATCCTGATTGCTTCTTAACATGTTGTCAGTATGAAATACAGGTGCATTTACAAAAGGGTAATATGGATAGGAATACGCATTAGGATGATACAATACATGTCATTCCCTTCACAGATTTATCAACACATCATATGCCTATAAAAAAAGAAGGTACGTTAATTTCTCAAGTTGGGCTTATGTACGCTTTATGGATGAATCAAAAAGAACCAGTCTTGTCCTTTTTAAAGGACTGTTAGACTGGTTCTTTTTGATTCATCTAATTATTTCTTAGGAATTTCACATCCGTCATCATCACAGATCATACCGTCATTATCATTTAAAACAGTAATTTCATCCTCTGCAATAATCTTCTGCAACGCCTGAACAAACATCTCAGTTGGCTGCGCTCCGCTAAGTGCATACTTTTTATTAATAAGGAAGAATGGAACCCCGGTGATGCGGTATTGCTGTGCCAGTTGCTCATCTGCACGGACTTCATCTGCAAACTCATTGCCGGCAAGCATTTTTTCAGCTTCCTCACGGTTCAGGCCGACTTCTTCGGCTAATTCTGCTAAAGCGGCATGATTCCCTATATGAATGGAATCTGTAAAATAAGCCTGGAGCAGCCGGTCAGTCATTTCTTTCATAAGCCCTTTCGTTTTGGCAAACATCGTCAGACGGTGAGCATCAAACGTGTTAGTGAGAACGACGGTATCAATGTTGAATTCAAGCCCGGCATTTCTCGCCATCTGCACCATGTTTTGGGTGTTGGCTTTCGCCTGTTCAATCGTCATCCCGTATTTCTTGGATAACTTTTCATACATATTATCCTTTATATCCCGTTCAGCTGTCGGGTCCAGCTCAAAGCAGCGATAAGTGACTTCAATTGGATGATTAATCTGTTTAATGGCATCTTCCAGATGCCTTTTGCCAATATAGCAAAACGGTCAAGCGAAGTCAGTCCACATTTCAATATGCATATAATATTCCTCCAATACAGTATATTCCTCTTTAGTATAGTAGGTGGCGTTTTATTTTACACGGAAAAAGCTTAAGGGTCGATTTGGTGGGATTAACACCCGTATTAAATTGTACATTGTTGGTCGCTGTTGATTATGTTTAACTGCCTTTTCGTGATAATTTATTGCGATTCACTACCATTTGTTGCGGCGCTCTCCTCTTTTCGTCATTATTTCTTCTGATTAACTACCATTTCTTACGGCATTCTGCCCTTTTCGTCGTTATTCCTTACGATTTACTACCATTTTTTCCGGTGCTCTGCCCTTTTTGTCGTTATTTCTTCTGATTAACTACCACTTCTTCCGGCGCATTGCCCTTTTTGTCGTTCATTACAATTAACTACCATTTCTTACGGCGCTCTGCCTTTTTCGTCGTTATTCATTACGATTAACTACCATTTCTTACGGCGCTCTCCTCTTTTCGTCGTTATTCCTTCTGATTAACTACCATTTCTTACGGCACTCTGCCTTTTTCGTCGTTATTCCTTCTGATTAACTACCATTTCTTACGGCACTCTGCCTTTTTCGTCGTTACTCATTACGATTAACTGCCATTTCTTACGGTGCTCTGCCGTTTTCGTTGTTATTCCTTATGATTTACTACCATTTCTTTCGATGCTCTCCTCTTTTAGTCGTTATTCCTTCTGATTAACTACCATTTCTTACGGCACTCTGCCTTTTTCGTCGTTATTCCTTATGATTAACTGCCATTTCTTACGGCGCTCTGCCCTTTTTGTCGTTATTCCTTCTGATTAACTACCATTTCTTACGGCACTCTGCCTTTTTCGTCGTTATTCATTACGATTAACTGCCATTTCTTACGATGCTCTCCTCTTTTCGTCGTTATTCCTTCTGATTAACTACCATTTCTTACGGCACTCTGCTTTTTTCGTCGTTATTCATTACGATTAACTACCATTTCTTACGGCGCTCTGCCCTTTTCGTCGTTATTCCTTCTGATTAACTACCATTTCTTACGGTGCTCTGCCTTTTTCGTCGTTATTCCTTCTGATTAACTACCTTTTCTTACGGCGCTCTGCCCTTTTCGTCGTTATTCCTTCTGATTAACTACCATTTCTTACGGCACTCTGCCTTTTTCGTCTTTATTCATTACGATTAACTACCTTTTC
This sequence comes from Cytobacillus sp. BC1816, assembly GCF_051353635.1. Classification (NCBI taxonomy): domain Bacteria; kingdom Bacillati; phylum Bacillota; class Bacilli; order Caryophanales; family Bacillaceae; genus Cytobacillus; species Cytobacillus sp. BC1816. Next base: position 2,861,622 of record NZ_CP195611.1, read on the forward strand.
TTACGGCGCTCTCCTATTTTCGTCGTTATTCATTACGAGGTTACCATTTCTTCCGGTACTCTGCCCTTTTCGTGTTTATTCACCTTTTACTCTTGAGATCCATCTCAAACCGGTATCAGCTGACATACTAATTTCCGATGATTCGCATGTGCGTTGAACGCCAGCTTAGTGTTGCAAAACCTTCCATTGATGTTATTCAACACGCCAAGGGCAACTAGTTCTGCCGGCTAAATTATCTTTTGTCAGCAGAAAAAAACAGAATACAAATTGCTGGTTTTCACCGCCCTGCAGACTTTTTTAAATCTTCAAGCAAGTGGAATTACAATTACTAAAGAAATCAAAAAAGGCTGGAAAAGGTTAAGTCCCTTCCCCAGCCTTCAGCGATTATATATTTGCCAGTTCATCATGATCTGCCGGATGCGGCGGCTCCTCGAACCAGCCATTTTTGATCAGAATGTTTGCTCCATCTTCAGCAAAATTAGCAATTTCAGCGGCCAAGCGAATGTAATTAACCGAAATATCCTTTCGTGCACTTGAAGCTGCACTTGTGGCATAAATCCCTGCACTAAGAGCAATGAGGGATGTCGTCATAAACATCATTAGCTTATCTGAAAAGGGTGGGACAGTGGAATCTGTTACTTCCATATCCCAAGACATACTAACAGGCAAATAACTTTCTTCGAGCAACCCGGCAAATACTTTTGTATGCTTTGCTGCTATATCCCTGCCCCTTGCCATGAATTGGCCAACTTCCTTCGATTGGGCGACCTGGCTAAATCCCACCATAATCGTTTTTCCCATGGCATTCCTTTTTAAATTCATATAAATATTTGTAATTTCAATAACATTCGGCGGCCTTTTATCACCAAACAAGCCACCCATGAATTTTTTGCTTTCAACAAAGCTGGTTTCTTTCACTGGAATGACATGAGGGGATCTCATATATAAGCCTCTGTTCAACAGCATTTTTTTTAGCTTTGTTTCATATTCATTAATTTCCATCAAACAATTATTAAAGTATTCCTCGATATCAGATCGGACGGAAAGTGTTTTGGACAGCGCATAAAAATTGACAGCAAACATGGCAATATTGTAAAAGAAATGCAGGGAAAAATTTTCCGAAAACAACTGTGGAGCATTTTCTCTTATATCCTCTTCAGGTTTAAATCCATGGGGCACGGATAACCCTTCGTTTTCAAAAAAGCCCGTCAGTCTCTGTAAATGTTTGTCAGTCAGTTGAATACTATCCTCAAGCATGGACTGTAGTTCCCGGTCTTCAATAACATTTAAAAAGTATGTGAAAATACAATTACACATGCTGCTGTTCAAATAAGCCGACCATAATTGCGCTATTTCAGCTGCCGTTAATTCCGTATTTTGATTATCACTCATTGGCTCCACGTCCCTCTTTTTATTTTATTATTTCCAAAGTGCTGAAATAAAAAAGAAATTTTTTATTAAAACAGGGGTTCATGTTTCATCATTCATAACAGATCAAATATCGGACATCCTATTAATGGGAGGTGTTTCATTTGATCGTTTATCACGGTTCAATTAGGAAATTTGATCACTTTCATAAAGAGCACGCTATTCAAAAATCAATGAAAGAGTTCGATACGATTGGCATTTGGCTTTCATCAGATTTTGAATCTGCTAAGTCCTTTGCCTTCGGGACAGAAACCGTTATCGAAAAATCGGACACTGAGTTTTGGGAAGATGGTTTGCCGAAAGTGGTTGAATATGACAAACAAGTCCCGGGATTTGTTTATAAAGTATATATAGATGAACCGATTTTAAAGGACTACGATTCCTATGAGCATTTCATGAATGAGCGGGACCCCTATTGTGACTATGCAAGCACAAAAAAAAGACACCTTACCTGGAAAGATAAGGCGATCTTACTAAATAAAGATGAAGCCAATGCCGAATTTCGCAAAAGTCTTGTAAAGAAAGGCTACGATGGGATTGCCGTACGGAAAATGGCCATTGAAGCCGGCGATACGGATATGTATTGCATTTTTTCGGATGATCTTCTGCAAATTGCCGGTGTCTTTTCAGCGGAATAAACGGCAGCCTAGATCTTTTCTTTCAGCCAGGAAATCACCTGATCGAGTTCCTCTTTTACCGTATATCTTCCTAGACTGAATCTGACAGCACCCATTCCAACCTTTTCAGGAATCTTCATTTCTTTTAAAACAGGGGACAATTCCACTTTGCCTGAATGGCAGGCTGACCCTGTAGAGGCAGCAAGCTGTGGAATGGCGGATAAAATGTCCTGTCCAACCCGATTGATAAAACTGACATTCAGAGTATTCGGAAGCCGTTTTTCTTCATGGCCGTTAAGGACAACTCCATCACCAAATGCCTCCTTCAATTGACCCCAAAAATAATTCGTTAAGTCTGCAATCTTCCGGTCCCAGACCTGTTCCTGAGCCAGCTCACATGCTTTTCCGAGCCCGGCTGCAAGCAGAGTGTTCTCTGTTCCTGCACGCAATCCAAACTCGTGCCCAGCCCCATGAATCAGCGGCTCCAGCTCAATGCCTTTTCTGATATATAAGGCGCCAATTCCTTTTGGGGCATACAATTTATGGCCCGCTATTGTGAGCATATCCACATTCAGTTGATTAACATCAACAGTTACCTTGCCCATAGATTGAGACGCATCGGTATGAAAAGTGATCCTGTGTCTTCTGGCGATTTCCCCTATTTCTTCGATCGGCTGAAGGGTCCCCACTTCATTGTTTGAATGCATCATGGTGATCAGGATTGTATCTTCCCGAATGGCATCTTCAATAGCCTCAGTAGAAACCAGCCCATATGCATCCACATCCACCATGGTGATTTCAGCACCCAGGCGCTCCAGAAATTTCAGGGGCTCCACGATGGCAGGATGCTCGATTTTAGACGTAATAATATGTTTGCCTTTTTGCTGGTGCTTGAAATAATAACCCTTTAATGCCAAATTATTCGCTTCACTTCCGCCGCTTGTAAAAATAACCTCTTCCGGCAAACATGACAACAAGCCAGCTACCTGTTTTCTTGCATTCACCAGCTTCTCTTTTACTGGTTGCCCAGCCCAGTGCAGAGCGGAAGGATTTCCATAAAAGTCCGTCAGCAGCGGATTCATGACATCTACAACTTCCGATGCCAAAGGTGTGCTTGCATTGTAATCGAGATAGACTTTGTTCATTCCTCTTCCCCCTTTGCCTTAAGAATATCAAAACCATGAAAATAGAGGAAATAGAGATGCTTCAGAAACATAGGAAAAGGGATGCCGGCGCACCCCTAAATTACACTTAACAAAAACTTTACAGGCCAATTATATTCTATTAATAAAGGACACGTATAATAAAACTATGCTTACCAATCGAAAGGAGCTGGCGGAATGCTTGAGAAACTGTTCAGATTAGTGGTCCTGACGATTTTTTGTACGCTATTCCCGTAAGTTGTTATCCTAAGAATTCAGCTACAAGCACTTCCTCTTTTACCTCTCCATCAAAATAAACTCTATATGCCCTTGCATCAGGCCTTTAGCTGACAATCTTCAGAATATCCTGGTCTATGAAGTGAATGACAGCTCCATCATCTGCCGCTATACCAGCTTTGATATTGTTCTCAGACAATAATCGATGATAGGAAGGCCTTCTATTTAATTCACCATCATAATAAGGACAATTACTGCCTTTTAAAAATCCTAAACATTTTAACGGATCCAGCTTTTCATCCCCAAAGGAATTTGTAACGCCTTCTTCAAACCAGCATAAAGAGCCGGCGCTTATGCCAGCCAGAATAATCCCTTGATTCCATGCTTTCTTAAGCACAGCATCTAATCCCCATTCCTTCCATAAAGATACGAGATTTCTCGTGCTGCCTCCGCCAGCATAAATAATATCTTTCTTCAGAATAAAGCCTTGCCGGTTTAAATAAAGATAAATGGGATGGCTGACAGGGCATTTTTTCAAAAGAATGATAGAATCTGTTTGTATATTGGTCGGAATCCCCACTTGCTGTAGGAACAAAACAGATCCTGGGATTCGGTTTGCCAGACTGTCTCAGTATATACTCATCTAAAAATGGATTGGCGGGCTCCATAGAAAACCCTCCGCCTCCAAGAGCAATAATTTGTTTCAACTATATACCTCTTAATTTACTTTCAATCCCTTTCTCACTTTTTCTCCATCACAGCATAGTAATTTTCTTCTCCATCCGCAAAGTTAAAAACCCGGCCGGAAGGCATGTCTACCATTTCTCCAACGGTAATATTCTTGTTTGAAAAGTCGCTATACAGCTGCTCAATATTTTCCGTGAAGAACATCAATGAAGGGGTGCCCAGATTTAATCCCGGCGACATCTTCTCTACCCATTCCTTGTTGTGCAGTATGATGCTAGTTTCCGCCTCCTTCGATGGTGCCACTTCGATCCATCTCATTCCCTGGCCATTATCTTCTTCGTCTTTTACGTGAAATCCGGCTTTTTCAGTCCAAAATTTCACTGCTTCATCCTGATTGTTTACGTATAGCATTATTTGTCCAACTTGTTTAATCATACTTTCACACTCCTATCGTTATTTCATATTATACAATTCTGAAAATTAAATCAATTAAAAAGAGAGCCCTGCCCCAGGACAAAGCTCTCTTCCTTTAGTAATAGTAAGGGTATGGCGGATACGGGTATGGCGGGTAAGGATAGTAAGGATAGTAAGGATATCCAAATCCTGGCCCAGGTGCCAGCAAGGCTCCTGTCGCCAGGCCCCCTAAAAATCCAAGCCCCAGTCCAAATCCAGGTCCTCCAAATCCGAATCCCGGCCGGCCAAACCCAAATCCTGGTCTCCCGAATCCAAATCGGGGCCGAACTCGTTGGTCAGTGAAATACATGCCATTGTGAGGAACATACTCCTGTGCCACTGGCATGTGCTGATATTGATAATCCAAACGGAACTCCTCCTCTGTATTTGTCTACAGTTAAGGATATGCGTCAGGTGCCTATGGGGTATGGGCCCCTGCCCTTAATCAGAAAACAATCTTCATTTAGTAGATAAGTAACCACACCTCTAGCAGGGTTCTGCCATATCTATAATTAAATTGATATAAAAAGGGGGATACTATTGAGGAGAAAAAAACAGATTCCTTGCCTGTTCCCCGGCTACAGATGGTGCGGTCCCGGATGCAGCGGACCAGATGCCCCTATTAACGGCGTGGATGCCTGCTGCATGGCACATGATAAATGCTGGGCAAACGGTAGATCGAAATGCAGCTGTGACCGGGAATTCCTGAGATGTCTGAAGCCAAAGACAAACAGGCACGGCGAAGAAGGAACAATTGCGGCGATTATTTATATTTATATGAAAATCCAAACCGATTTTACCTGCAGCCGGTTTCGGAGAAGAAGACTTTATTAAAAAGCGGTCCCAGCCGCTTTTTTAATGGCAACTCTATTGCTTTATAAAATGGCTTCGATTAAACTCAAATTGTATTGTCTGAATTATATAAAAATTAAACCCTTGGAGGAACTATGAAACTAGGAGCATTTTCAGTAAGTTTAACTGTTAAAGACATTAAGAAGTCAAAAGAATTTTACGAAAAACTTGGTTTTGAAGCATTAGGCGGGGATATCTCTCAAAATTGGCTGATCTTAAAGAATGCAAGCTGTGTAATAGGTCTATTCCAAGGGATGTTCGAGAAAAACATTCTTACATTTAACCCTGGCTGGAACCAAAATGCAGAAAATTTAGAGGGATTCACTGACATTCGGAATCTTCAAAAGCAGCTGAAGGAACAAGGGGTTCATATCATTAACGAAGCAGATGAGTCAGGCGCTGGTCCTGCAAGTTTTACACTCGAAGATCCGGATGGCAACGCCATACTTTTCGACCAGCATAGGTAGAGTTTACGTAATAATAGAAACAGCAGTGCCAATTGACACTGCTGTTTTAGCTCATAACAATTACCGTTCATTTCCCCGTTTAAAGTTCCCCGTTATCTTCGCCATGATTAATTGCCTGCTCTTTTCTTCTTCAGCATCATTCATTTTTTTTAGAAATTTCTCTGCCTCTTTCCCTTTTAGAATTTTCACCTGTTTTCCATTATAATCAAGAAATACTGTGTTATTCTTATTTAGCCGAAAACTAAATGGTTCATCGTTCAAGCGATTCCTTTTATCAATTTGATCCATTTCCTGCCTCCTTGCTTAATCAAACTATAATATAGAATACTCAGCAAAAAAACAGAATTTTTTAAATGTATACTAAAGGAATCAGAGAATATTCTATATTCACTTCAGCAAAATAAAATATAATAAACCCATTGAAGAAATGGAGATCATGTCTATGAGCATCATTTTAGCTCTGCTTGCCGCGGTATTTGCATCCTTCACAGCCATCCTCGCAAAAATTGGCATTGAAAAGGTTGATTCCAACTTAGCTACTGCAGTCCGGACGATTGTGGTGGTCATCATGGCCTATCTTATGGTTGTTATTACGGGAGAAACGGAAAGCATCTTGACTATTTCTGTTAAATCGTACATATTTCTCATTCTTTCAGGCCTGACAACCGGCTTATCATGGATTTGTTTCTTTAAAGCCATTCAAATCGGCGACGTGTCAAAAGTAGTGCCCATTGATAAGTCGAGCGTTGTCTTAACCATCCTGTTATCATTTATTATTCTAAGAGAACCCGCTACAGCTTTAGTTGTTTCAGGGGGAGTCATTATCTCCATTGGAACCTTTGTGTTAATCGGCAAAGACAGAAAGAAGACTTCAAAAAGGAAAGTATTCAATACAAAATCGTATATTTTCCTGGCGGTATTGTCTGCAGTATTTGCTGCAGCCACCAATATTTTAGCAAAGTTAGGAATTGAAGACGTCGACTCCAATGTGGCTACTTTCATCCGGACTGTGGTCATCATTATTTTCGCCTGGGGAATTGTGTTTTTTCAAGGGACCTTTAAGGAACTAAAAAAAATATCCAAAAAGGCTTATCTATTTCTTTTCCTCTCCGGAGCCGCAACCGGATTATCCTGGCTGTGCTATTTCGGCGCTCTCGCCATCGGCAAGGTTAGTGTTGTCAATCCCATTGATAAGTTCAGTGTTGTGCTTACAATGATTTTAAGCTTTATCATATTAAAAGAAAAACCGGCGATGAATACAATTGCAGGCGCCATTTTGATTACTATAGGGACGGCTCTGCTGATAATCTAGGCGATAATTAAAGATAAATACATAAAAAACCGGCTTTAATCCTGAGATTAAGCCGTTTTTTTATGATTTTGCATGGAGACTGTGCTTTCCCCAGCCGCTTTTCAGAAACTATATAAGCATTATTGACCTGCTATTGACATTGACGTGCGGATAGACCAAATTTACATGCGGATAAAATATTTTACTTGCACATAGCCCAATTTTATCTGCGGATAAAAATATTTATTTGCGCATAGCCAATTTCGTCATTTCTCTATCCAAAAGCCTGCGAAGCAATAGCATATAAGGAATTGTTCCTCTGCGGCATAGCTGCTGAATTTTTCACCATGACTGGGGGAGTATTTGCTTTAACAAAACCGCACCGATCCAAATAAGACATAAAATCGGTTCTTCCCTTTGGAACATCAATACGCAGCTTCCCTTTATGATGTAAAGCCAAATTTTCTACGATTAAAGCAGCTGTTTCTGAATCTGGAGCTGCAATGGGTCCGAGTATTAAATTTACTGGCCCTTGTATGGATAATCCATATCCTATGATTTCTCCATTATTATTTTTAACAACAAGACATTGTTTGGACTGGCTGATTCGATTGCGGAGAAAAACGCTTCGCTTATCTCCAACGGCAGTCCCGTCCAAATCAACAAGTTTGGCTAAATCAGACTGCTTGAAGTCTTCTATGTAAACACCATCATGATCCTGTAAATTTTCAGGGACGAATTTATCACAAAGAAATTTGCTTATATAATCCACTGCTGTGAAGCCCATTTTTTCATAAAGGGGCTTTCCTTCCTTCGTTGCAATTAGCATTACCGCCATATCCGCAGTAATACTTCCAGCACATTTCCGGACTGCTTCCATTGCCAGCCCTAATCCTCTGAATTCTTCATGGACAATAACCATGCCAATCGACGCCAGTTTAGTGTCATAGGGGATTATTGCTGAACTAGAAACAATTCTCCCTGCAGAATTCTTATGACCGAAAACTCTCCCCGATTCCAAAAGTGTTCTAACTTCATTTTCATCATAATCCCATCCAACCGATGCCGATAAATCTATTAGACCGGGAATATCATATTGATTTAATTCTGCTAATTCTGCTATCATTCGCTTCTCCCTCATAGTCTTTTGTTTTTTCACCCCCACTAAGTATTAAATACTCTTTATACAATATCCTTCTTACTCTGCACATCTCTTTAATGTGAATTGTAAAACGGCCGGCCCCAGACGATTGGTCCTTGAATTGGACAGCCTCAAGCTTACGATCGTTTCAGGAGATAGTTCTGCTGAGATTTCATCAAATTTCCCCACCCATGGCGAACCGCCAAACCAGCTGGGCTGATCTTCCTTAACGGGATACATTTTAAATCTCCAGCTTATTTCACCTGGGATTTGGGCAAACCCTTCATATTGATCATAATCTCCAAAGTTAGAAGGCTGAGGCATCCAATCAGCGTATATACCAACACCGGTTCGTTCTCTTACAGGGCTGCCAGGCTGTTCCGTATACGGTTTCTTTACCTTTGTTATTAAAGCTGTGCCGCTAATATTGGGAATTTTATTTACAGGCTTCAGTACAATGCTGCAGGGATATGAGAGGGATTGTGCATATGCATTACTCTGAGATATAGAAAGTGCCATGAAAATCGTCAGTAAAAGTTTTTTTTCATAGGTTTTCCTCCATTTCAAGCTAAGTCTTCCCTCCCCTCTTTTATAAAATTCTGTATAGGACCTTTACTTATCTTAGAATAGCAACTATAATACAACTGTATTTTATCTTTAAGGAGGATTATTAAAAAATGACATACGCAATAAGACTTCGATTCCCAGCTTTGAACCAATAATTTAATACGTTCAAAGGCTCTGTTTGTGTATGCAGAGTAAATGGGATTAGTCTGTCCTTTTTTAATAATCTTCAATTTATATGGAATAGCGTCAATATGTTATTTCATATTCTGCCAAATGAAATTGGCAAATTGAGAAAGGCATGGTTTTTGCCTTTCTTTTTTTATATCTCTTAAACTCTTCCATGAAACAGGAAGGTTTATTAGCTGACGGCTCTGATTAGCCCAGCCGAATTAGGATGGGGCTTCTTCCCTTTACTCTGAATCACAGGCAGATGCCTGTGATTTTTTTGTTGAAAGGAAGAGAAAACATGGTAAATCAAACAATCGCTGCAAAGTTTAGGACGTTCAGTAATTCTCTAAGATGCCCTCTCTGTAAAGAATCATTGAAGCTTGTTCAATATAAAAGCCTCCTATGTTCGAACAGGCATACCTATGATATTTCAAAGCATGGATATGTGAACATGCTTAATCATTCTGCCAAGAGCCGCTACAGCAAAACCTTATATAAAGCCAGAGAGAAAATTATCATGGAAAGTGAACTTTTTGATCCCCTTCATGATAAAATTTCAACCGTGATTCATGACTATTTCGCAAATTCCAGCACCCCATCCTTAATGCTTGATGCAGGATGCGGTGAAGGTTCGCATCTGAAAAAGATATTAGAGAATTCCAGGGTTGGAACGATGACAGGTGTCGGTGTGGATATTTCGAAAGCCGGGATTGAACAGGCTGCGAAAAATTACAAAGATGAAATATGGCTTGTAGGGGATCTGGCGAGATCTCCTTTAGCAGATCAGTCCTTCAATATGATTCTGAATCTCTTCTCTCCTTCAAATTACAAGGAATTTAAGAGAATTTTGTCCTCAAAAGGGCTCATCATAAAGGCGGTTCCGCGCACAGGGCATTTAAAGGAAATGCGGAATTCCCTTTATGGAAGCAATGAAAAAAATTTATATAAAAATGATGAGATCGTTTCCCTTTTTAGAAAGCATTTTACCCTAACCGACACGATTCATGTGACGGATGAAAGAAAAATGGACGAAAGCAAACTTCCGTATTTAGCCCGGATGTCTCCCCTTTCCTGGGATTCCAATCAGGCTGCCATTCACTCTTTTATTAGCAGGAACAGCAGTCATGTAACGTTAGATGCAGATATTCTGATCGGTATAAACAAATAGGAAGTGAGGTTTTATAATGGAAAAAGATGGCTTGAATTAAAATATAGAAGTTTCTTATTTAGATAGATTGGTACTAAATATTCCAAGCAGGTGCCCTTTGCTATAAAATTTAGGTTAAGCATAGATGGCTTGAACAACAGCCGCAATCTGTGAATAGAAACAACCCTAATAATTAAAGAATGTTCAATTCCAGAACTTATACCAAAAAAATGCTCTAAGAACAGCTCTTAGAGCATTTTTTTCGGCATAATAGAGTTTTTTTATTCTTTGGATAAAGCCGCAACCGCTTCTATCTCAACTACTTGACCGCTATATCCCAAAACGGTTACACCGGACAATGTACTTGGAACATCATGTGAGCCGAATTCTTCTCTAACTGCCTGCCAGGCTGTCACCAAATCTGACTGGTCTGAGGATGCAACGAGGACTCTTGTATAAGCCACATCCTTTAATTCTGCACCGCATTCCTTTAATGCTGACTTCAAGTTATCGACACAAAGCTTGGCCTGTTCTTCATATCCGCTTTGCTCAGGCACTCTGCCAGTTGCATCAAGGGGGCATGCTCCCGCCATAAAAAACAGGTCCATTTCGGAAGGAACATAGGATGCATAAGCATAATCAACTGACGGTAATTTCGATGAACGGATTAAGGATATATTTTGGGTCATTTCAGGATTCCTTTCTATTGACAGTACCTATATTAATTCCGCATATATGCAATTTTTCCTCTTTCGGTTAAACTGTTTTTAATAAGGTTCTCTAAAAAGGCGGGTGGCAATTTGGGCTTAAAACGATTGTTAAAAGCGAGTTTAACTTATTCCCTTTTTATAATAATGATTGGATGCTCAACTAACGCTGGGGAAGAAGCTGAATTCCCTCCATCGATGAATGCGGTTGCCGAAGTGGACGGAACAGATTATCAAATGGAAAAAGGAAATGAACAGTGGGTCAGAAAAAAAGGGCTGGAAACGGAAACTGTGACAACAGATCACGCATCACCGAATCAGATGGCAGATCATATAACACCTATTATGATAAAACCAGGCCAAAAAGTTAGGATTAAGATTGAAGATGAACCGGTTATTAAAGTGTACTTATGGAATGAAACAGGGAAAGAAAAAGAAATCAAGCTGGAGGATCATCAAATCACTGTACCTTCAAGTAAAGGCAATTATATTTATGAAGTCTTAGCAGAATGGCCAAATGGGAAAGCCTCTTTTACATTTGCAGCTGAAGTCCAGTGAGGGAAACAATGAACATGCCTTCCTTCACTGGATCCGCTAACATCAGTCTTTCATGATTTTTTTCTCCTTCAGCACTTCCACAGCAATATTTTTTGCCTCGGTACCTGTTCCATCAATATTAACCGAAAACACCCATGAGCCTTTCTCTGTTTCAATAAAGCCAACGTACCAGCCCAGTCCCATGTCAGACAGCCTTGTCCCTGTTTTGCCATGCAGGATGAACTGATCCTGTTCATCCTGAATCATCATACGTTTGACTGTCTTTTGGTTCTTTTGTGAAAAAGGCAAGTCTTCTTCAACCAGTTTTTCGATAAAATCAGCTTGCTCTTCTGCGGAAATTTTCAGGCTGCTGTCCAGCCAAAAGGCATCAATTCCTCCTGATATGTCCTGGTTTCCGTACTGAATTTTTGAAACGTATTCCTGCATATTCTTTTCACCAATCGTTCTCGCCAGGTCCTGGTAAAACCATATAGCTGATTCCCTCATGGCAGAAGCCAGCGAATGGTCCCGGTTCCAGCTGTCGAATTCCCGCTCGACTCCATCCCATCTTTTCACTTCATATTCATCTCTTACAGCGGCAGTCTCCAGTCCGATTAGGGCATTGGCGACTTTAAAGGTTGATTCAGGCGTCATCCTCTCTTTGCTCCTCTCCTTGTTGTAGACATAAACCTTGTCATTCTTAAGATTTTTGAGAACCATAGTGCCCTCTGTTCCCGCAAAAGCTTCTTCAATGGGCAGATGCCTTGTGTTTTCCTTTCCGCCTAATGCCTCAGCACCAGTACCCGTCAGCAGCAATAACATGGAAATGGCCGCAATACCCGCTCTTCTCATCCACTTCATCTTCTTTTCCCCCTTCATAAAATAGGATTTCAGTCATGATGTCAGCTCTTGTATTTGTCCCTTATACTATAAACAGCATGATGGATACAGAAAAGAACAGTTTTGTCCATCTGTACCCATACAAATCCACGAGAGGAGTGTATTCATGGGCAATAAATATAATGAAATCATAGTAGAAATCCAATCCAGATTAGATGATAAACGCTTGAAAGCCGGAGGAAAGCTCCCTTCCATCCGCAGGTTTGCCAAAGAGTTCAACTGCAGCATTAACACAGTAATGAAAGCTTACAGTGAATTGGAAAAGGCACACCTCATTTACTCTGTGCCAAAAAGCGGCTATTTTGCGGTAGGTACTTATATGCCCAAAAAACAAAAACCTATGATCATTGACTTTGTCTCAGCAGGACCGGATAAAAGCAAAATGCCATACCGTGATTACCAGCATTGTATGAATCAGGCAATTGAGCTTTATAAAGAGGAAATGTTTCAGTATTCCCATCCCCTTGGTTTACCCAGCCTTCGGCAACAGCTTTCAGCTCAGCTTCAGGATCTGCAGGTTTTTGCTCCAGCTGAAAGAATTGCTGTTGTATCAGGTTCCCAGCAGGCTCTGGATCTCCTGGTCTCACTGCCTTTTCCCAATAATAAAAACGGGATCTGTGTTGAACAGCCAACCCACTTCAGTTTCATAGATTCCATTACATCCCGGGGCTTGAAGCCTATTGGCATCGAGGTGACCCAAAAAGGCATTGATCTCAATTACTTAGAAAAGGTATTCAGAGTGAGAAACATCAAGTTTTTCTACACTGTTTCCAGATTTCAAAATCCTACAGGCTGCAGCTACTCCAACCAGGAAAAAAAGGATATGGTCGATCTTGCTCAGAAATATGATGTCTACATAGTGGAGGATGACTATATGGGAGATCTTGATACAAGAAAAAAGGCACATCCAATGTTTGCCTATGATTCTTCCGGAAGAGTCATTTACACAAAAAGCTTTTCGAAAGTTTTGCTGCCAGGCCTGCGATTAGGATTGGCAGTTCTTCCAGAAGCCTTAATGAAAAGCTTTACACAGGCCAAATTTGCAGCGGATGTCCACACACCTGTCCTCACACAGGGGGCACTTGAGATTTACTTGAGCAGCGGTATGTTTAAAGCCCATATTGAAAAACTCCGGCGGCAATACAAAAAGAAAGGTACCATCCTCAAAAAGGCATACCTGGAGCATTTGCCTCCCAATACTTCATTTACTGGCGGGGATTCGGGATTCTATTCGACAGTTGTCCTCCCGGGCAGAATGAAAGCAAAGCATCTTGTGAAGCATCTCCAAAAGAAAAATGTATTCGTTCAGGATGCTGCACCCATGTATCTTCCAGAATATCTAAAGGAAAATAGAATTCGATTAAGTGTCTCTCAGGTGGAGGACCGGAAAATTGCAGTTGGAGTGAAGAAGATCGGGGACGGGATTCGTGCGTTAGCCCCTTCTTATCTCTAAAAGATAAACTTAATTTGGACTGGCCGCCACCTCCCAGGATGACATGACAACCGCTTAACAAACATATCTATAATGATGGGGTTCCAATATCCATAAAAGGAGATGGTTCGATTGAATCCTTATTATTATCCATATTATCGGGCAACTGGCTGGGGAGATATTTTAACGCTGCTGCAGCAAAGTTTATATGCTGAAGAAATGGTTTGTTCCATGAGTTCTGAGCTTTTTCATATTCCTGAGACCAAAGATTTAAAAGGAAATGCAGAAATGCACAATCACCTCGTTCCGGCTTCGTATCACCGCGTAACCACTGTCGGATGTGCCCATAGACTTGTGAACGGTGAGCAGAGGCAAACGATTATCGCTACACTGGCAGCTTGCATCGTGAATGCGGAAAATCAGGATAAAAAGGTGCGTGAAGGACTAAAAACCATGGAGGAAAATGCAGGTCCTGAGTATAAGGCGTTTATGAGCTTGATCATCAGATGGCAGGACCAGGCAGAAAATTACCTGACACAAGCTAAAGAAGCTTTGCGTGGGATGGGGGTATCTTTTCCTTCAGCTGGAAGCGGACCGGAGAGTGGAGAATACAATCTTTATTAAGGAATAGGATGCCATCCAGTAAGACAACCATGAGGTGAGAATGTATAGAAAGCTCAGGAGAACTGAGCTTTCTAAAGAATCAGTAAAGTTTCTACTGTTTAAAAGCAACTCTATTACCCATACTCCCAGCAGCCTTCCGCTTCCCCCTCAGCCATGCAAGCACAATCGCCGCAATAAGCGTAAATCCTAAATAGCCCATCAAAGGATAAACCGTTCCTACCAGCGTAATGAAGCCTGCGAAACTGGCTCCAAACGCTGCTGCACCAAATAATACAGCAAATAGATTGAATTTAGGATTTTCCCTTTTCACGATCCTGGCCGTGAAGGCATACAGCATACCAACAGCGGTGTTATAGATCATACCAAGAAGTACAACGAACATCAATAACCCAAACACCGGTGAAATTTCATTGGCAAGTGCAAGAATCGGCATCTCAGAGCCACCCACAATATCCATTTTTACAAGCATAGCTGCATTGATAATTAAGATAAGAATTCCCAAACCGGCACCGCCAAGGATGCCTCCCATTCCTGCCTGCTTTTCATCTGTAGTGGTTCCGCCCATGACAGCCAGCATCGCAGCACCAGCCGCAATATTGTAGGAAACATATAATAGTCCGCCCATGAACCAGTTGGAAGCAGCAGGGGTCTGGCTTTCCGCCAGTTTCTGTACCTCTGATAAATCCACCCCCATCGTGCTTAGGGCATAACCGCCAATGATAATTACCATTACTAAAAGAAATGGAGTGACCAGGCTGATAATCGAAATCACTTTCTGGATATTCAGGCAAACGGTCAGGATCGTTAATATAGCCATAATGACATTGCCGGCCATGCTTGGAATCCCGAATTGCTCTTCAAAAATGGATCCCGATCCGGCAAGCATGACAGCGGCCACTCCAAAAAGGAAGAAGGTAATGATGAAGTCAACCGCCATGCCAAGATATCTGCCGCAAATATGGTAAATGACATCTTTATGGGAATCTGTCTGCAGACGGCTTCCAAGCTGTGTTAAGTTCATCCCCAGAAAAGCAAAGAAAATGGTCGCCAGAATGGCACCGCCTATCCCCATCCAGCCAAAGCCGGTAAAAAACTGCAAAATTTCCTGGCCCGAAGCAAAGCCCGCTCCGACTATGACCCCGATAAAAGCACCAGCAATCTGAATACTCTTTTTCATTATGATCCCCCTTTAGATATTTGAATTTTTTGACAACTTTTCTTAAAAGGGAAAGAGAGAATTCTTTCTCCCTTAAGAAAAGCTTTTTTCAAAAACAGTAAACTGTTTAAGGGTTTCATAATTTGGTCCATATCCCAGACCTGGTTTTCCAGGAACCTTGATCATTCCATCTTCAACAGTTACTTCAGGGTCTATCAGATCCTTCTCCCAGTATCGGGATGATGCGGCTGTGTCCCCTGGCATAATGAAGTTTGATAGTGTAGTTAAGGCAATATTGTGTGCCCTTCCGATTCCCGATTCCAGCATGCCTCCGCACCATACCGGGATGCCCCGTTCCTGGCAGAGATCATGAATTTTCCTGGATTCTGTCAGCCCGCCGACCCGGCCGATTTTGATATTAATAATTTTGCAGCTTCCCAGCTCAATCGCCTTGCGGGCATCTTCATAGGAATGAATGCTTTCATCGAGGCAGACAGGCGTTCTGAGTTCTCTCTGAAGTACTGCATGATCGATAATATCATCAGATGCAAGCGGCTGCTCGATCATCATTAACCCGAATTCATCCAGCTGTTTTAATAGTTCGATATCTTCAAGGGTGTATGCTGAATTTGCATCAGCCATAAGTGCTATGCTCGGGAAATGATTTCTCACTTCCCTCATGACCTCAACATCCCAGCCTGGCTTGATTTTCACTTTGATGCGCTTATAGCCTTCCTCTACATATTCACTAATAAGGTTCACCAGATCATTAACACTATCCTGAATCCCGATGCTGATGCCAACCTCAATCTCATTCGCTGTTCCGCCGAGGGCCTTTGCAAGCGGGATTCCCTTCCGCTTGGCATATAACTCCCAAACCGCCCCTTCAAATGCTGATTTCGCCATATTGTTTTTCCGTATGTAGGAAAGAGTTTCCGAAACTTCATCAGGATGCTGCATTTCTTTGTTTAATAGATTCGGAATGATGAAATCCTCAAGCATATGCCAGTTCGTTTTCAGCGTTTCTTCGTTATACCATGGTGAATGAAAGGCAACAGATTCTCCCCAGCCGCTCACACCATTTTCGTCCTTGGCTTCCAGCAAGAGAAACTCTTTATCCTGAAACGTGCCGAAGCTTGTTGTAAATGGAGCTTTCATTCTCATCTTCATGTGCCGCAATACGACTTCTGTTACTTTCATGTTCATTCCCGCCTTTTCCTGTTAGTTGAGTTTAAGCTGATTCCTCTGGACTAATACATAGTAGTGCACAGGGCCATCCAGCCCTTTTTGAAATCCTGCCATAGCGTACCCTTTAGAAAATAACTCCTGAAAAATCCTTCTTGTTTTAAAGCGCCAATCGATCGCAAGCTCGAAATTCTTATTCTTAATCATCTGGAAGTTTGCCGGAATCGGAACAAACACTGGACCTTCAGCAGCATCCCATTCAGTATTTAATAAAACAGGAAAGTCGTCCTCTGATATTCCCCAATCGTAGGGATTCTGTGCGGTCGCTGTTTCAATGCCCAATGGCTCCTCCACATGTGAACTAGTAATCCACCATTCTGCCTTTAAACGGTCTGTAGGCAGCCCATGATTCAGGCTGTCATCCATATCTCCGTAGCAATTCTCCACATAAGTGGAGCAAATCGCATTCAGCTTGGAAAGATTCAAGTAAGCATTCCGGCTTTCAAGCGGATCAAAAGTCCAGGTGATCAGGTCATAGCCCATACCGGAAGCCAGTTCTTTTTGCTTCTGCTTCAATAATGCCCCCATCCCCTTATCCTGGTGGTCAGGGTGAATACCCAGCATATGGGAGCATAAATAGCCTTTTCCCTTGTGAAAACCGGGAAATCCGTAGCTGAATCCCACAAGATTATCTTCTATAAATGCACCGAGCAGCAGCCCTCCGTTCTGGGCAGCTGTGATGGTTTGATGAACCGGCAGGGGAGCCATATTCCAGATTGTCTTCTCCAGCTTTTGAATAAGATCCATATCGGATGCTGTCTTTAATATGCGTAAATCCATTGTCACAGCAGCCATATTCACTCCTCCTTTTCCAAAGTGGCCATGACGGCTTTGGCCAGTATTTCCATTCCCGAGTAAATTGCTTCCCGATTGAACGTCATGTCCGGATGATGCAGTCCAGGCTTTAAATCACAGCCTAATCCGAGCATTGTGGCCTTTATATTCGGCTTCTTGAGAGTATAAAAATGGAAGTCCTCCCCGCCCGAAGTCACGATTGGCTCCTTTAATCGGCCAGCACCCAGGACATCAACTATAGCCTTCTCCAGAAAGTGCTGAGCTTCATCATCCACTTCAGCTGCTGCCACATTCGCTTTCGTCTCAAGGCTGATCTTGACTCCATACAGCTTGGATAAATACTCTGTGATCGTTTCAATCTTTTCTCCCAGTGCATTTATGACTTCATTTGTTTGTGCCCTCAGATCCAGGCTAAAGGAAGCTTTTCCCGGAATGATATTGCCTGAGTCACTGCCGGCATGGAATTTGGTCATCTTAGCCGTGTGCGGGACCATCGGATCCAAATGAATATTTTTGATTTCATGGATGAAAGAAGCACCGATCTCGATGGCATTCTGCCCAAGGTGCGGGCGGGCGCCATGGGCATCTTCCCCGATAATTTCTCCGGTCACAAATCTTGCTGCTCCATGATATATGGCTGCAGACGCTTCTCCATCCCTTATTTCCTGGATTGGCCTCAGATGTACACCGTACAGATAATCCACATCATCCAGCACGCCATGCTCAATCATTTTCAAGGCACCAGTGCCCTTTTCTTCAGCCGGCTGGAAGATGAATTTCAGTTTTCCTTTTTTAGGGTGGCCTGCCTTTTGAAGCAGCAGCATGGCCCCAACCCCCATTGTCATGTGGGCATCATGTCCGCACGAATGATTAGCCTGAAACTTGCCGTCCACTTCCTGCCAAAGTGCGTCCATATCCGCTCTCAGCGCGACGCATGGACTCCCTTCACCCACTTCAACAACTAAACCAGTGCAATCCCCAAACAGCTGAACCTGGAATCCCCGGCATTCCAGGAATTCTTGCAAGTACTCAGTGGTTTTATATTCCCTCCAGCTCACTTCCGGGTTTTCGTGCAAATGATTAAAAACCGTATCCATTACAGGTTTAATCTCTTCAATAATTACCTTCAAACCATCTTCCCTCCCGGCTGAATAAAAAAATGTTCACTTTCCAGCTTTTCATATTGCTCTTTCCTTGTTTGAAATCGGTCACAATCTTGAATCGACACACCCGCAATCACCGCATTCAGAAAGGAAAAGAGTGCTGGCGCCGCATCAATTGTCGATTTTTCCGATGAATGGATTCGAAAGAGCAAGTCAGCATGCTCTTTAATCGGTGCGATTGCTGAATCCGTAATGCCGATTACAAATGCTCCCTGCTTTTTCGCCAGTTCCGCCATTTTAATCGTATCTTTCATGTATCGGTCGAATGAAATGGCAATGAATGTCGCTTCTTCATCCATTTCAGTGATCGTCAGCAGCAGATCATCCGTATCCGGCCGGATCAGCTTCGCATTCCCCCTTACAACCCCAAGGGTAAAAGAAAGCCAGCTTGCTGCCGCAAAGGAAGACCGCAATCCTGTAACATAGACTTTTTTTGTTTTTATCAAACGTTTCACTAAAACATCAAAATCATCCTGACTTATATTCTGAATCGTTTCCCTGATATGGTGACAATCCTTCTCCATCACACTTGCCAGGAACTCCGGTTTTTCGGCCAGTTCCACCTTGCTCGAAAAATACTGCCCCAACGTGCTATTCGCCTTCAATAGCTGTTCCCTTACCATCTTCTGCAGTTCCGAATAGCCGGAAAGCTGAATCGAATAGCAGAATCGGATGACTGTCGTTTCGCTTACCCCAATTCTCTTGCCAATCTCACCCGCTGATTTCACGGCAAACTCCTTAGGGTGATCCAGTAAATATTTAGCGGCCTTCCGCTGCCCTTTGGAGAGGTTTTTAAACTCTTTTTCGATCGCTTCTTTTAATATCATTTAGACTCACCTTAAAATTATGAAGTTTAAGCTGTATTTTTAATTTTTTTGAAGTCTTAACTTCGTTTTAACTAAACTATCATATATTTCTTTGGAAAACAATAATAATTCTGAAAATTTTATAATTAAAAATGACATCCATATCGGATGCCAATTTCTCTTATCATACACATATTTATTCTATAATCCCTGATTGAACAGCATTCACTTTTGCCTCAATCTTAATTTCCATTTGACTATACTGCTCCCTCCATTCCTTTCGATTAAAATCGGAGCGCTGCCTGGCCTTTTCCCCAATCCGAAGAGGGTCTGTTTCCAGTTCCTGAAATCTCTTGATCATTTTCTCTGCTCTCCCAGTTATTTCTTTTTCCACTGCTTTTTCAATTCTCTCAATCGTTTTCTTGTCTGTTAGATCTAAATTAACCCCTTCCATGGCTCTGCCGTTTACTTTCACCTTAAAAGTGGCTATATATTTCCCATTTCTCTTATCCACCACTATTTTAGGTTTTGATGACAGGTTTTCGAGACTAACATCTTCTCCACCGCTAAGTTCTACTTCAAATTGTCCCCGCCGGAATTTTTCATAAAGTATTTTAAAGATATAGGCGTCACCAAAGCTGATTGTATCAACTAGCTTATCTTCTTTAAAAATCCCCAGTCCGCTTACCTTCAAATGCTTACCCTGTTTCTCGATTAAAGGTAAAAAAGGGTCGGCATCTTTGCTGTAATAGTGAACAAGAAAACGGTGTAAATTAATCTTAGGAATAGTCTGCTCCAGATTCTGTTCCACCACATCGATTAAATATTGTGATACAGAATCACTTTGCGAGTAATTAGAATCAATGATGTCTTTCGCCTTCTCTTTCGATACAACAAGCAGCAATTTCCTGCCAATACTGGGGTTTCTCTGCAGACTGTCTATTTGTTTTTCAATGCCATGCTCTGCGAGTTCCTTGTTGAAAATGACTAATCCTACCCTGCCAACAACTATGGGCCTTGCAGCTTCTGCCTGAATCTTTTGCCTGATCCGTTTACTTGTCTTGGCTGTTGCAGAAAAAACCTCATTTACCGGTATTGACTGTTCACCTGGAGGTATATTAGAAGAGCCTGCCGTTCCTTCGAATTCCTCATCATTGACATAATCATAGCCTATTGTCTGCACTAATTGGATATCCTCCAATACTTTTGGACTTGGAATACACCCTGTCAGGATTAACGGAAGTGTTATACACCACAAAAAGTTTTTTGATTTCATCCTTTTTTCACCTTCATGATGATATATTGTAAAACCAGCAAGAATGGTAAATAAAAGTAAATTGTATAAAGTCCTATTTGGGAAATAACTTTCTGAAGGACATCGATTTGCTGTCTATCTGTCAATAAGACGCTAATCATAAACAGCAATAGACAAAACATCTTTAATGCATTTCTTTGAGAAACAGGAAACAGCCGGTTCATTCCCCGGCTTGCACACCAGAGGCCGATGCAAATATTCGGCAGAATAGTAAAGAACCATACGGAAATTCCTATATATTCGAACCTCTCTACAATGATTAAGTCCACGATTTTCCATAGTGTGAGTGTAGCCCAAATGGTGCCTTTCAACTGTTCCTGGTTGAAGTAGACAAACGTAACAAAAGCAGTCAGGAGGTAAATAAATATGCTGAACAGCACACCGAAATAGGCCCATTTTTCAGATTTCGGCCCATCTTTTATAAAAGGATAAAACATAAATAAGGTCTCAAACCCTAGAAAATTAAGAGTCATTTCTTTTGATGCTTTAAATAAATCTGCAGGAGAGGCATTAAAGATTGGCAGAAGATTGCCATAATCGGCATACTGCAAAGGATAAAACTTCACCAATAATAATGGCAAGCCGTATAAAATCCCTAAATAACTTACCCCTGTGACAACCCGAAAACCTCCTGTGACATAGGAATAGGCTAAAAAAATAATAATGAGTACGAATATCCATTGTGAGACTTCGGGAAATACCCAAACCTGTATGACCTCTACATAAGACCTGAGAACCACCAAAGCAAAAGATAAGAAATATAACGAAAATAGAAAGCTGAAAAAACCGCCGATCCACTTTCCCATAATATTAGCGTGTATGGCTACGATGTCGTTGTTTCCCTTGTTTAAAATGCGATAGGAAATCCATATCAATCCGATAATGGAGGCGCCGGATGCTAAGATTGCGATCCAGGCGCTATAGCCGGCCGACTGGACAATAACTCTTTCGAAGCCTAGAATTCCTACACCTACTTGCATAGCATGTATTAAGTAAAATACAAAAAAGGGAGATACCATTTTATCTTCTTTAGGCAATGGAAACATCAACTAGCCTCCTTTATCAGAACAGATTTATTCCCATTAATCTTCTATATCTCTTTTCGGTTTCTCGTGCTTTTTGGGCTTAAAACGAGTCCGTACAGGAGATCTGACCTGCATCGGCCGCTTCGTTTGCATGAAAAACGGAAGTCGGAAAAGGGAGTCCCTTAAATCATCCAGCCTTAATGGATAGACTGGTGCCAGATATGGGCGTCCCAGAGAAGTCATTTTTAGCAAATGGCACAAAATGTATGAGAAACAAAAGGTTACTCCCAGAAGTCCCCATAACTGGGCAAAGAATAAAAAAGGAAAGCGGATTAAGCGGATCGTATTGCCCATTTGATAGACAGGCGTTGTAAAGGACGCCAGGGCAGCAAGCGCCACGATGATCAGCAGCACATTACTGGTCAGCCCAGCCTGTACAGCCGCAGTCCCGATGACAATACCGCCTACGATACCAATCGTCTGTCCGATTTTTGTCGGCAGCCTTGCTCCAGCCTCACGCAATAGCTCAATGGTCAATTCCAGAATAATCGCTTCCAGAATCGGCGGGAACGGGATCCCGCTCCTTGAAGCAATAAGCGGATTAAGCAGGTTCTCAGGAATCATTTCGTAATGATAGGTTAGCACTGCGACATAAAGAGAAGTCGACAAAACGGAAAAGAATACAGCAAACAACCGGACAAGCCGAAAAATGGAGGCAATATGCCAAGATAGAAAATAATCTTCAAAAGCTGAAAAAAACTCTACGAGAGTTGTAGGACCAGTTAGAGCATGCGGTGAGCCATCTACAATAATCGTTATTTTCCCTTCCGAGAGCACACTCGCCACCCTATCAGGCCTTTCCGTATCAATTAAATGAGGAAAGGGAGAATTATGGTTATCGGAAATGATTTGGTTAATAAAGGAGCTGTCCACAATTTGATCAAAATGAATCTCTTTCAGACGCTGCAGAATCGTATTCACATTTTCTTTGTCCGTAACTCCTTTTATATAAAGAACAGCCACCCTTGTTTTTGTCAGGCTTCCAATCTTTACTTCTTCCACGATGAGATCAGGTATAGGCAGTCTCTTCCTGACCAGATTGATATTAGCATCAATTGATTCGACAAAAGCTTCCTTTGGCCCCACAACACTGTACTCTACTTCCGGCATACTGACGGGTCTCTTCTCAAGCGAAACAGCAGATATGACCAAAGCCTCTTGAATAGAACCTTTTACTTCAATAACAATACAGCCTGTCAGCAATTTATCCCTTATTTCATGAACATTATCTATAATTTCAGTATTATCAATAGGAATAGCCTGCTGAAGATCAAAAAGGGTATTGCTCTCATTTTCATTGATATAAGGCAGGACATATTGATGCAAAATATTTATTTCTACAATTGTCTGGTAATAATGAATATAAAATGGGCTGGATTCTGAATATCTATAGGAAACAAAATCTGTAGATTCTTTACAGCGATGAAGGAGTTCATCAATCCGCAATTCATGCTCACTATTTTCATTCTTCTTTTGTTTATTGTCCCTATTAAACCTTTTTAATTTCGATTTAAAAAAACCCACCGGGCACTCCTCCAAAACTTAACAAATCATAGTTTTAGTATGCTGCCGTGCGATCATAATTATTCTTTTATTATGCATGCTTGCAATTGGTGAAAACTATGAAATGCAGCTATCAATGGATAAGCATTTCATCATTCACATGCTACAAATATCAGGAGTCTATTATCAACTTGGTTCAAATCATGATTCATCTAATTAAAAACCGAGTACAGATATATTCTCTAATGAAAAATTCTCGAGTATCAAAGCAGGAGTAAAAAGTATCTAATCGGTAAATATTGACCTAGAAACTTATGAACCGACTAAAAAATCCCTGACAAAAATAGGTGATGCTGATTTGTTCATTTTAATTAGGAGCAGTGTGGGAGGGTTCGCTGATAAACCAGTTAAAACCTTTAATAATGAGAATATAATGATTAAAGAAGCTGATGAAGGGATAAACCTTCTGGAGGGCACACATGATCATGATCATGGTGATGAGGAACCCAAGCATGCTGAGGAAAACGATTAATTATTAAGAAGATATCGAGACAATAAATAAAGCCTTAAACAGCTAAAAAGAAAAAGCGCAATCCCTGCGCTCTTTTCCTTTCATTCTAACCAAGTTATAAAATACATTCACTTTCGACTATTTGAATCAGCTTTTTTAATTGTTCTACTCCCTGTTCTATAGAAAGAGTATAGAAACGCTGAGTCCCTTTTTGTTCAATTAAAACCAGATCATTGTCACGCATGACTTTTAAGTGATGGGATATAGCAGGCCGGGAAAGATTAGACTGCTGGGCTATTTCATTTACACTTAATGCGTCATTTTCTGCCAGCAAAATGATTATATCCTGCCTCGCAGGGTCACTTAATGCATGAAATAATGGAATACACGCTCTAAACACATCTATGGCTTTCTGTGACATAAGACTCCCCCTTACCACATAGGGTTGTTATTTTTCTCCAGCTGCATACTTGGCGATCTTAGCTGCTAAACTTCTTGGCAAGAATTTTGCACTAATCGCACCGAATTTATTAAGTCCACCTGTTATGAGGACGCGTTTCCCATTCATCAACCCTTCATATCCTTTCTTTGCTACATCATCAGGCAGCATGGCCCGGCTGAACATTTTGGTTCCTTCTACGCTTGCAGCGGAGCCAAAGTTCGTTTTCGTTGCACCTGGGCAAAGGGTGGTGATTGAAATGGAATACTCCTGCAGTTCTTCTGCCAAAGCTTCTGAAAAAGACAGGACATACGCTTTTGATGCATAATAGACAGCCATAAGCGGACCAGGCTGAAAAGCAGCCGTACTTGCAACATTTAAGATCTTCCCATTATTTCTTTCCTTCATAAAAGGAAGAAAATAATAAGTTAGCTCTGTCAAAGCAGTTATATTTAATTGAATCATATTTCTTTGTTTTTGCAAATCCAATCCATCAAATTTTCCCATTAAACCGAAACCCGCATTGTTTACCAAAACATCAATATTAATATTAAGTTTTGCAGTTTCTTCAAAAACTTCCTTTGGAGCCCCCTGGATACTTAAATCCTTGGCAATGATCGTTACCTCTGTTTCAGCAAAAGCCATTTTTATTTCTTCCAGCTTCTCTTTATTTCTTGCAACCAGAACTAAATTATAGCCATCAGCAGCAAACAGCTTTACAAATTCATAACCCAATCCGCTAGTTGCCCCTGTGATCAGTGCCGTTTTTCTCATAATATTTCCTCCTCTTATACCATTCAAAGTAAATTAGTTTAATGTTTAAGTGTTTAAGCGTTTAAACATATCGTAATTTAAAGAGTCCATTTCAGTCAATAGTTAAGTAATTCCTTTTTATTAATAAAATCTGCATGGATTTACCCGTAACATGCTAAGGATGTTCGTATATTTAATTTTCGGGTATGATTGGCAACAAAAGAGCAGCCCCTATTTTTTAAGAGCTGCCTGGTTTCATTCTCATTTATTATTCAAAGGTTCCTTTCACAACAGCCTTACCGTCTTCAACCATTTTTCTGCCAAGGGAAAAAACGGTTTCGATTGCCAGTGTTTCTTTTTTCAAAAGCACAAGGTCTGCATCTTTACCTTCCTCTATCCTTCCTTTTTGGTAAAGCTTGAGGATAGAAGCTGGATTTTCTGTAATGACAGAAAGTGCCTTTTCTATAGAGACCCCTTCTTGAAGGATCGCATCCCGCACTTCGGAAAAGAGTGTGGAAACTTTGCCAATTTGCAGGCCAATCAGTTCTCCCTGCTCATTGAAATCAGGCAGGCTGGCCTGGCCGTCTGAAGTAAACGTAATTTGTCCAGCAGGAATCCCTTCGTCCAGCATGAATCTCAGAGCCTTGCTGCACTTTACTTCCCCTTCTTCGAGAAACTTTGGTATGGAGCTTGTCGTGAAATCGACATAGCCGCCTTTTTTGGCATAACGTATGCCAGCTTCAAATAAATGAGGATTACGATTAATATGTGTCGGGTAAAATTGTTTAATTGGTATATCCGTTTTCTCCACAACGTCTTCCAAGAGTTTTAAATGATCATAACTATCACCCACATGGACATTTACAATTCCCGCTTTACCCGAAAGCATGCCACCTACACGTGCGGCTGAAGCGATTTTAGCCATCTCCTCAACTGTCGGCTGAGAAGAGCGGTGGTCGGCGATCGCAATTTCTCCGACACCGATAATCTTGTCAATCAGAATGAGATCATCTTCAATTTTTCCAGTCAGTGTTTTTACTGGCACTTGATATGAACCCGTCTGGACAAAACAGGTAATTCCTTCTTCCTCAAGCCCCCGGGCTTTAGCAATAAGACTAGCCATGGTCCGTGTTGTTCCGTCTGTGCCAATGACACCTACCAGGGTAGTAATGCCAGACAGTGTAGCATCTGTCAGCTGGATTTCCGGTGTCCGCGTTTTATAGCTTCCCTCACCGCCGCCGCCGATAATATGAACGTGCGAATCGATAAAACCTGGAACGGCAATTTTCCCTTCGGCATCAATGACTTCAATATCCGCAAATGAAAGATCAGGTATTTCAATCGAATCGCGGATATAGCCTATTTTATTATGAACAAGTAATAAATCCTTTTTCCCAAGATACTGCGGAGAATAGATTTCTGCGTTCTTTATAAGATTTAACAAGGATAAACCCCTTTCTGTCTAACTTATGATGTCTAGTTAAAGACCGATTAGTACTGCGCCAATCACAAATAATGAAGAAATCCCCATAAGGAGCAGCAAAAATTTGATGATAAATTTTGCCCATGTTCCCCAGTCAAGTCTTGCTGCTCCAAGAGCTCCCAGAAGGGCTGCAGAAGTAGGAACAAAAATATTTGTCAAACCATCGCCGAGCTGGAAAGCAAGCACGGCAACCTGCCTGGATACTCCGGCAATATCAGCCAGCGGCGCCATCAGCGGCATCGTAAGGGCTGCCTGGCCTGATCCTGAAACAACAAAGAAATTGAATCCGGATTGAAAAAGATACATAAACCACGCAGACAGGGCTGCAGGGAAATCCCCAATTACCTGTCCGGCACCGAAGAGCATTGTATTTAATACAGATGGTGCATCCGGACTGTCTCCGCCTAAGATGATGACAATGCCTTTTGCCATGCCTACAACCAATGCTGCCGGCAAAAGATCTTTTGCCCCTTCAATGAATCCTTCAGCAATATCATCTATCTTCATACTATTAAGCTTAAAGAAGACGGCAATAAGCCCCGATGCCAATCCGATCGTAAAAAATTGCGAAGCTATTTCCGGGATATAGTATGCATGTTCCACAACACCCCATACAATCCAGGCAATTCCGGCTGCTATGGTTAACAGAACAAGGCCGTGTCCAAGAGTAAATCGGACCTTTAGCTCCCCCGTTTTCATTTCTTTCCTGAAATAACTGTCTGATTCATAGCTTACTGATTTTAAAGGATCCTTTTTAATTCCAGCTGCATATCTCCATGTATAGATAATGCCTATTAATGTGAAAACAGCCCACATGCCTATTCGAAAAGGTGCGCCAGACATAACGGGAACTCCCGATACACCCTGTGCAATGGCCACACTGAAAGGGTTCATCCAGGAGGTGGCAAACCCAATTTGTGTTGCAACATAGGTGATCATCACACCTGTTATCGCATCATAGCCAAGTGCAACCATAAGAGGAACAAGAATCATCGCAAACGCAATGGCCTCCTCTCCCATGCCAAAAACAGCTCCTCCAAGCGAAAACAGGAAAAACATAATCGGTATGATTAAGATTTCTCTGCCTTTTGTCTTGTCAATCACACTTAAAATGCCTTCTTCAATAGCACGAGTTTTCATTATAATTCCAAATGCTCCGCCAATGATCAATATGAATGCTACTACGCCAACTGCGGATCCCCATTTATCTCCTGATACGAGTCCTTCAAAAACATAATTTAAAAACCCAGCTTCTCCCCCAGATTCAAAAAGGCTTGTACCCTGGCGGACAGGATTTCCTTCTTCATCCTTCACTATTTCGAAGCTGTCGGGAATCAATACGGTCTTGGTTGACTCTTCCCCGTTTTGCGTATAAGTTACTTCTTCCGTCTGGAATTGTCCAACGGGAACCAAATACGTAACAATGGCAGCCAGAAGGACTACAAAGAAAACGATGACAAACGTGTGCGGCACTTTCCAGGCTTTGTTTTTTTCTTTCATTCTATTTCCCCCTTTATCTCTAGATGTAAATATTTAATGCAATTTGTGTGCCAAGTTGAAAATTCAGAATAAATGGATAAAAGATTGAAAACTGGTTTATTAATGGGTTATTTAACTGGTATAATAATAACCATTAATCAACCAATAAAGGAGTTTACCATGAAAAATGAATTAGTGCTGCTTGCCGGAACCAGGGAAACCTGTAAAGAACTCACAGAACAGCTAAAAGGAATTCTCGGACAGTATATACGAATAAAGAGCTTTGCTTCAGAAGAATATCTGCCCCCCTTAATAGAGGATGCCTTAATTGTGTATTCTTCTTACCTGATTCATGATGAAGTAAAGCATGTTATTGCTCCTTCCTGTGAAGTGATCACAGCTCACAGAACCGTAAATTATCAATATATCGATTACCTATTTGAAATACCAAATGACACAAATGTCCTTTTTGTAAATGACTTTCCACAGAGCACCATAGACTCTATTGAAACTCTGGACAGACTCGGAATCAGACATCTCCGATATATTCCCTATTCACCTGGCAGAGAAGTTCCAGATTCGATTGAGGTTGCCGTTACTCCAGGAGAAATGGAATTAATCCCTTCTTCTATCCCAACAAAACTTAATCTCGGTGTCCGGCTTATTGATATTCACACGATTATGGCTATTATTGATTACTTTGAACTGCCGGAAGCCCTCAGAATAAACATCACCGATAAGTACACCGGAAAAATAATTGAACTGAGCAAGAAACTATCATCCTTGAAACAGGAAGCCGATAAACTCAATCAATATTTAAAAAGGGTCGTAGATGGAGTAAATGATGGGATTTTGGCATTTGACAGTTCCGGTTCGATTTCAGTCTTTAACAAAGAGCTTGAGAGAATGATAGGAATATCACCTGAGTATGCGCTTAAGAAGAAAATCGGCCAGGTATTCAGAAACAACGAACTGCTGGATTTCTTGTTAAATGATGAAGCTGGTGATCAGGAAGCCTTTACGGTAAGACAAACAAACTTGTTGGTGCACCGATTTCCAATGAAAAATGATAACACGATTGTTGCCACATTTAAAAATATGGATGAAACGATCGAAATGGAAAGAAGAGTAAAACTGGAGCTTCAGAAAAAGGGTTTTGTATCTAAATATACATTCCAAAGCATTTTGGGTGAGAGTCAGACCCTTCAGGAAACCATTCGGATTGCCAAGAAACTTTCATTATCCGACCTACCTATCTTGGTTCAGGGGGAAAGCGGCACTGGAAAAGAACTGTTCACCGGAGCCATCCATTCGGAATCGAGCAGAAAAAATGCACCTTTTTTAGGAATAAATTGTAACGCCCTTCCAGAAGAATTGCTTGAAAGTGAATTATTCGGATATGAAGATGGGGCATTCACCGGGGCAAGAAAAGGCGGAAAAAAAGGACTTTTTGAACAGGCTGACCAAGGGACTTTGTTTTTGGATGAGATTGGGGATATCAGTATGAAACTGCAGGCCAGGCTATTACGCGTTCTCGAAGAATGGGAAATCCGCAGAATAGGAGGAAACAAGATTATTCCTATTAATGTCAGGATCATTGCGGCGACTAATCGGAACTTAAAGCACATGATCGAAGAAGGAAGGTTCCGTGAAGATCTATATCATCGTTTAAAGGTTCTGTCCTTGTCCATTCCTTCCCTAAGGCAGAGAAGAACAGATATTCCAATTTTAATTAAGTCCTTCATAAGACAGAGCCAGAAACCTGCTGCTGACATAACAGAGGATACTTTAGAATTATTGTCCCAGATGGAATGGAAGGGAAATATAAGAGAATTGAAGAATGTAGTACAGTACATGCTTGCCGTTTCGGATGATAATGTTCTGAAAGTTTCTGATTTGCCGGCAGACCTAGCCCCGGCAAGGGTCCAATTAACGCCAAAGACTCTAACAAACTTAAAAGCTGAACACAAGATTCTGCTTACATTTATTGCCGAGTTAAATGAGAAAGGAATACCAGCAAGCCGAAAGAAATTGTCAGCTCTTACCCAGAATACAAACTTCCCCCTCACGGAACAGCAGGCAAGACTCAGACTCAAGGAATTAGAACAGCTGGGATTTGTCATCATCCGCCAGGGGAGATCAGGCACCAATGTGACAGAAAAGGGACTGGAGTTTGCATTGTCGAATAATTAAAATGAAAATTCAGCACGATTTTCAAATACCGTGCTGAATTTTCAGGTCTTACTTCGTTTCACGGTGCAACGTATGCTTCTTTAAACGAGGAGAATATTTCATTAATTCGATCCGGTCAGGATTGTTCCGCTTATTTTTGGTTGTAATATAATTCCTGTCCCCTGTCTCTGTACAAGCTAATGTAATCTTTACTCTCATAATGATTTCCTCCTTATTAACTTCTTAAATGCTTTGAACAATTCTTTCTGCAGCCTGGCGCGCCCCTGAAATATTTCGGGCTATCGGCCCAATTTCCAGTTCTGCCAGGGGCCCTGTTACATATAGTTGCGGGCACCATTCAAGAGATTGACTGACAATCGGGTATCCGCACTTTGCACATGGAAGGCCAAACGTTTCAATGGCTTTCTCGAGCCAGCTTCCGCCAGGCCTGGATGGCCTGAACCCGGTTGCAAAAACAATCGAATGTACCTTGACTTCCTGTGTGTCCACGAAAAGAAGCAGTTCCTTGTTTTCTCCTTCCTTCACGGAAGTAACCTCTCCGTCTTCCACCTTTATCGTTCGATCATTTTCAAGCTTCCTAAGCTTATGGAATAATTCTGAGGGCAGCGATCCCCGGTTTCTCGCCTTTTTAATTATTTCTCTGCGTTCGGAATAATCCGTGATTCGCTGGTAGTGTTTTTGATATTTTGGTCCAAGCCATCCCGGATCACTGTCAAAATCACAAACTTTAAAGGGATGCCTTTTTATTAAATTGACTTGACCTGGATATAATGTCGAAAGCTTGATAGCTGTATGGGCGGCTGTAATGCCTCCTCCAATTACGGCAACTGGCGGCCTCAATTTTGAAAAATCTGCAGTTTCATCAAAGATGTGATACAGCTGATGACTGCCTTGCTTAATAGAATCTGCCCATTCCGGTACATGAAGCTGATCGTTTATGCTTAATGCCAGTACGACTTTTTTGGATTTTAGACTTTCTCCTCGGGCTGTGCTTACAATCCAATAATTGTCTTCCCTATCGAGACCATTTACATATCCCTGATGCCAGCTGGTCCCTAACCCAAGATCATGGAGAAGAGTCTGACTGTGCTCATTAAACATTTCCAGGGATGGCCTCTTATAGACCCCATAAAACTCACTTTTCTTCCATTGGTGCCTTGCTGCGTAGCTTCTTAGGCTGAATGGATCGACATCAAGGTGATGTACAAAAGGTGAGCGCAGAAACTTCATGCCAATCCGATCCGTACTTGCAGTCCACTTAAATAATGGCCTTACATGTGGATCAATAATGCGCAGCTTATCAGTTGATACCTTATTATTCTTTACTAAGAAGGCTGCAATGGTACTGCCCTGAATGCCGCCTCCTACAACGATCCAATCATAAACCATATGACCCTCCTGGTGCAGAGTTTAATACGAAATCATTACGATTTAAACAACGGATTTTTCTACGGTTTACTTTCATTTAAGGAGAAATAAAAATATTTAACTTTATTCCCTTTCTTTCTTGCCCGGACACTATCTGTTATTTCGACCCATGTTACTTGGTTCAATTTATTCTCAAGCTCCCTGCTAATAATGTCTTCAATTTCATGCATGATCATCATCAGCTGTCCAAATGAAAGGTTAAAATGTTCTGCCGCCTGCCTATGAGGTGAGTGCTTCACAAGTAGAGCCATAAATTCTTCTGAAGTCGAAGCCTTTTGAGCCAATTCTTCTTCCAGATCAACGACATATTCATAAATCTCCTTTTGCTTAGGAGGGAGAGACTTTACAATCTCTCTTGAGAAAATTTCCATAAGATGTGAATTCATATCTTTCACCTCACCTTGCCAAGTGAAGAAACCTTACTTGTTCTTCATGTTATATCTCTTCATAAATCGTTCAGCACGTCCGCCGCGATCCGTGAACTTCTGAACTCCAGTATAAAACGGATGTGTATCTGAGCTTACTTCAACTTTAATCAATGGGTATGTGTTTCCATCTTCCCACTCGATTGTTTCATTTGCAGTCTTTGTTGATCCTGTCAAAAATTTAAAGCCGCTGTTCATATCCATGAATACTACTTTATGATATTCCGGATGAATACTTTCCTTCATTTTCATTACCTCCACATTTTATTTTTAAATCGCCATTTGTTTATAATTTTATGAAAAAGTTATCCACGTCCAGCTCCAGCGCCTACCCCCTCGAGGTCACAAGCCAATCCGCCCAGAAACGTAAAGAGCACCTTTCCGATCGGCTCGACTTGTGCTTGTCGGGGGGTGAGCAAGGCGCTTGATGCTTTTGTTTTTACCAGCTGGATTTCTTTACTCCCGGAACTTGCCCTTTGTGCGCATATTCCCGAAAAGCGATTCGGGACATTTTAAATTTGCGGAGATATCCCCTTGGTCTGCCCGTCACCTGG
The DNA here is from genome assembly GCF_051353635.1 of Cytobacillus sp. BC1816. Classification (NCBI taxonomy): domain Bacteria; kingdom Bacillati; phylum Bacillota; class Bacilli; order Caryophanales; family Bacillaceae; genus Cytobacillus; species Cytobacillus sp. BC1816. The sequence goes on from NZ_CP195611.1 coordinate 2,894,352, forward strand.
CAGCGGTTTTTCAGCCGTGTTGGTGATGAGTCTCTTGGCAGTTTCCTTAAAGCCTCATAATCCCCTTTTTCTTTTAGTTCCTTACGTATTTCTGCATACTTTAATACAAGCTCCTGGCGTTTGATTTCCTTTGCTACCTTTGATTTTTTTGCCAAGGTAAGTCACTCCTTCCTGGTGAAAATCGTAATTATTACGATTTGAATAATGTTATTTAATCACAAAGACTTTGATATTGCAACACATGTAACTTCAGAATTTCCTTTTGACTGTTATTAGTATGAATAAAAAACGCAATCCCCATATAGATTGCGTTTCTTAATTTCTATTTTCATTGCTCGATATCCCGCTTATTAAACCCTATAAACCCTGCTAACGCCAGTCCCCCAGCAATTAAACACAATAGAAGCAGCGGGATAATTGAAAATTCCTCAATCGGTGCCTGCGGAACATGGCCAAAAGGAGAAATACTGCCGATCCAGTCAGAAAATTGGAATAAACCTCCTAAATACAGCACAATAAAAGAATATAAAACATAGAACCAAATAAAACCGGATAATTTTGGCAGGAAGCCAATTAGAAATACGGCCAGGCTGATCATGACCAGCATGGCTGGATAATAGGACAATGCAGCTCCAAAGATCATTCCAAAGGATAACCCGCCTTCAACCACAGCAGTTCCGGCAGACCAAAGGCCGAGTGCTGCAAGTGAGATCATGACAAATCCATTAATGACGGAAATGACATAATAGCTGCCTAACAGTTTTGTCCGTGAAACGGCCCTGCTTAACAGGTGAACAATTCGTTCCTTTTTCTCCTCGCCGCGGAGCTTATTCATGGCCATAACCGGAGGAATGGTTGCCATCAGTGAAATGACAATCATCAGCATGGGAATGAATTGTTCCACCAATGTTACCCCTTCTGTTGGTTTAAGGAGCTGCTTCATGGCCTCATTATCAGAGAAAAATGATTCCAGATCACCTAAAACTGAACCGTAAGAAGCCCCCAGCACAAACATGCCTATTGCCCATGAAATGATTCCGGTACGCTGCAATCTTAACGCAAGGCCGGTTGGACTCTGCAAAAAGCGTGATGCATATTTTTTTCCGGGTCTGGATGGTAAAAATCCGCGATCCAGATCTCGAATTGCATTCAAATAATTCGCGACGGCAAAAAGAACCATGGCTGCAGCAATCATTAAGACAATAGGCCACCAATTATTAGAATCATAGACTTCTGCTTTGGTTACCCATGCGAGCGGCGAAAGCCAGGATAATGATTCATTGCTGATGTCTGTAATTGCTCTAAAAAGGTAAGAAATAAGAAGAATGGCTATCGAATAACCGATTGTTCCGCGTGAACTATCTGAAGCTTGAGCAAATACAGCTGTTACACCTGCGAAAAATAGACCCGTCGCCCCTAATGCAGCACCATATAGCAATGACCCTTCCAGATCCATGCTTTCAATTCCAAGGGCATAAAGGCCGAATCCATTAATTAAGGCCAATACAATGCATGCTGCCGATACTACAAGCAGTGATGCATTTAAATAGGATAGACGCCCTACAGGCAGCGAACGGAGCAATTCCAGTCGTCCATCCTCTTCATCAGCCCTGGTATGCCGCGTAACCAGCAGGATGCTCATTAAACCAGTCACAGCAGCAGTCATTAAAAGCATTTGATGGGCCGTCATGACACCAATCGTATAGTTGCTTAAATCCGCGGGACCAGTCATGGCAGTCATCGCCGGGTTTGCCATCGTTTGTGCCATTGCATCTCTTTCCTGCTGAGAATTATATAATCCCTTAAAGGCTGTTGGAACGATTATCGTGAAAAAGGTAAGTGCCAGCACCCATATTGGGATCCGCAAACGGTCCAGCCGGAATATAAATTTTGAAAGGAAAGCAGTTTTTGCTAAATGGTTGCCTGCCATCAGCGGACACCTCCAGTATCCTTTGCCCCTTCATAATGACGCATAAATAAATCCTCTAATGTTGGCGGGGCACTTTCCAGCCTGATGATGCCAAATTGACTTATATGCCTGATGACTGCATCCATTTGCATCGTATCAACCTGAAACGACATCCCATGTTCACTTTCCTGAACCTCATGAATGCCTGGCATATCAAGTAATCCTGTAATCGGCATGCTGGTGCCAACGAGCATTTGTGTCCGTGTAAGGTGGCGCAGCTCATTTAAGGTTCCCGACTCAATAATTTTGCCTTGACGGATAATGCTTACCCGGTCGCACAGCTTTTCTACCTCTGATAAAATATGGCTGGACAAGAGAACACTCTTTCCTTGTCTTTTAACTTCCATCACACATTCCTGAAAAACCTTTTCCATCAATGGATCCAGGCCTGATGTCGGCTCATCCAGAATGAACAAGTCAGCATCAGAGGAAAAGGCCGCAACCAGAGCAACCTTTTGCCTGTTGCCTTTAGAGTAGGTTCTGCACTTCTTGGATGGATCCAAATCAAATTTCTCTATTAACTCCTCACGTTTTGCCTTATTCGCAGTGCCATTTAATTTTATAAATAAATCAATAACCTCCCCCCCTGTTAAGTTTGGCCAGAGATTCACGTCACCTGGCACATATGCCACCCTCTTATGAATGTCGACAGCATCCTGCCAGGCGTCCTTGTTAAAAAGCTTTACTTCTCCGCCTGTTGCCTTTAATATCCCCAATAACACCCGAATGGTGGTGGACTTTCCTGCCCCATTTGGGCCGATGAACCCCAGTACTTCACCTGCATTTAACTCGAGATTTACCCCATTCAGTGCTGTAAACTTGCCGAATTTCTTTGTTAGGTTGGTTACTTTTAAAAGGCTCATGCTCATTCCTCCCCATTTTTATAAAAACAGCGCTTTAAAATTTCCTTATAACTGTCCCATTCGTTAAACAGCTCGATACCGATATCCTCAAATGACGTGATTTTCGCTATTTGCAGTTCCGCGAAACCAGTCATGGTCCAATTAAGGATATTCATCGCCTTTTCAGGCTCTATATCCTCCCGAAGCTTTGACCAGTCGATGTTTTCGTAGATTCTTTTGAAGCCATCTTTTTGAATGTTTGCCAGCAGTAGATTTATATCCGATTTTACATCCTGAGCATCTTCTTCAAGCAGTGATTTTAAGAAATCAAATACAAGGGGATACTTCTTTTGAATGTTTAATTTAATGAACCCTACCTGGCTGATTCTTTCAAAAATGTCCCTTTCATTCATGTCTATTTCAACATAGATTTGTTCTATGATGTTTACTGCATTCTGAATCAAAAAGAAATACAAATCCTTTTTATTGCTGAAATAGTTGAACAATGAGCCTTTGCTTATTTGTGCATCCTTTACCATTTCATTTGTTGATGCCTTTTCATAACCGCTCTTCACAAATTCTTTCATGGCTGCATTGATAATTCGTTCCTGTTTTTCGGGTTTCAAGCTGTAAAAAGTAGTATTAATTATATTGCACTCCTTTCACTAAAATGACCAATATGGTCATTTTCAACATAACAAAAAATGACCACTTTGGTCAATGTTTTTTTATAAAAATTCGTATTCTAAGTTTTATCTAATGATTCAGGGGGGATACATTTTATATGGAGGTGATAGAGGTGACTTTGCTTTTCTATAAAGCAATGGAGGCATTCAAGAAGGACGCAGAAAGACAGAAACAAGAGAAACAGCAAACTGAAAGCTCCATTTTGCAGAAAAAAAAATAACAGCATGGCTCAGCAGTCATTCTCTTTCATCCTTCTGGATGATTTTTTTTTGAGTAATTTGAATCCATAAATGAATGCGGGCAAATATGAGAGTATAGTACGGGACAAGCTGGATGAGAAGCATGAATCCTGTTCATCAAATATTAAATAAGCAAAGTGAGCATGTGGTTTATTTAAAATCTGATAATTCAATAAGCACGATACAGGTTGGAGATGACAATTTTTGTGTCTTGCGGCTAACTCCTCAACTGTCCGCGGTTCTTTACCTTTCAGCATGTTAAAATCACTTCCTTTGCAGTTCTCATACAAGTTATATTGTTCGATCTAGGGATCTCCCTGACCAATGATCCCTTGATATTCCTTATACTTTTGCCATTACAAATGCCTGCCAGGTGTTAAACCTTGCAGGCATTTCTCTTTGACCTTATCTGCAGCCCATGATGCTTAGAGGCCAAAACAATTGGACATTGCACACACACTTTGATACGCTTGACTATCTGAAAAAATTACTGTTATTCTTATTGCGTTGAAGCGGGCAGCTGCATGGCATCATTATGGGCTTCAGCGGAAAAACCGCTTATTTATACTAAAAACTGTCTTTATATTCTCTGGAGGTTCATTTTGAAAAACATCCCTTTAAAAAAATTCTATTTATATATCATATTGGCATCTTGCATTGCTTCCTCTGCTCTATTTGTTCAAAACAATGACTCATTCTATGAACGAACAATTGCTGAAGTTAAAGAGGTTCAAACTCATCATTCTGAAGAAGTAAAGGATATTTATGATAATGAAGATCGCCTATATGAACAGCGTATCGTGGCAGAAATAACGAATGGCGAAGAAAAAGGGCAGCAAATCCAGTTATCCAATCAGTATTCTAAATCCAAAGCATACGATTATGAAATTCAAACAGGACAAAAGTTATTCGTATCCATAGAGGAGAAAAAAGAAGGTGCTGGAGAATTAAGCGGAGATATCCTTGATCTAAAGCGCGACCATTACATACTATTGACAGGATGGATCTTTATCCTGATACTGCTTTTTGTCGGGAAAAAGCAAGGTCTCTTTTCCATCATCAGCCTGGCAGTTAATGCCGTGCTGCTTTCTTATGCATTGGATGTATATCTGAAGAATCCGGAAATAAGCCTGCTGCTGATATGCAGTGCGGCAGTCATCTTATTTACCGTTACCTCCCTTCTGCTCGTAAACGGCTTTAATGAAAAAACATATGCAGCGATTATTGCTACTCTTGCGGCGACTTTTTTATCATTATTAATCACTTATCTAGTCATTCGGTTAACTGGCGGGAAGGGCTTAAGATATGAAGAGCTCCAGTTTATAACCAGGCCCTATCAGATGGTATTCTTAGCCGGTTTATTTATCGGCTCTTTAGGTGCGGTTATGGATGTGGCCATTACCATGTCATCCTCATTGTTTAGCTTATATGAAAAAAATAACAGCATTCCCGTGCAGGCTCTTAAACGCTCTGGTATGGAAGTGGGCAAAGACATTATGGGCACCATGACGAATATCTTGTTTTTCGCCTATATCAGCGGTTCGATTCCGATGCTTATTCTGTATATAAAAAATGACTCACCGCTCGGATTCAGCCTATCCATGAACCTTTCGCTGGAGTTAGCCCGGGCACTTGCCGGAGGAATTGGGATTGTGATCACGATTCCGATTGGGCTGTATACCACGATATACTTCATTAATAGAAAGAGGGCACAAAGATGAACGCAATCCTATTGCTGGCAGTCATTTTATTTATTCTGATGACCCTTATAGGCGGAAAAAAAGGAGCCAGATCATTTTTTGCGATCTTCCTCAACTTCGGAGTGATTATTTTCGTCCTTTTCTTTATGAACGATCCTAATATCAATCCAATTATCGTTACATTATTCGCCTGTGCATTCATTGGCTGTATCAATCTATTTTTTATAAATGAAGTGAACATTAAGACGAAAACCGCATTTCTGGCTTCTATCATTACTACGGTCGTTCTCATTGTGTTCATTGTCATTATTGCAGAAAAGTCAATGATTCAGGGATTTGGTGAAGAGGAAATAGAAGAATTGAGCATATTTTCCCTTTATATTGGGGTTGATTTTGTTAAAGTGGCTGCGTCTGTCATCATTATGAGTACAATCGGCGCCATAACCGATGCTGCCATGGCCATTTCTTCCCCAATGAGGGAAATTCATTATCATCACCCGGACATTAGCAGAAAAGACTTGTTCCAAGCTGGCATCAGCATCGGTAAGGATATTCTCGGAACAAGCACCAACACATTATTTTTCGCCTTCTTTGGCGGATATTTAGCACTGCTGATATGGTTTAAAGACCTGTCCTATTCACCAGGTGAAATTATCAATTCAAAGATTTTCAGCGGCGAGATGATCACGATTTTCTGTGCAGGAATTGGGGTAACAATGGTGATCCCCATCACGTCGTGGATTACCGCCATGTATTTAGTGAAAAGAGGAAATACATCCGATACGACTGAATAGCTTTGACTACAGCCCTTTTGAGAGGCTGCAGTCAACTAAATGATTCATCCTTATTTCTATTGCCTGTATCTTATTGCTTTTTATGTATCAGCAACTTCCTATTAGTCACAAGCGGAGGCTGTTCAAGCCATTTTTCCTTTACCACTATATCAAAGGTATCCTTTGCATAAAGCATGACTTCTGCAATAATTTTACTGTATTGAGTTGTTAGGTCGGTTCTCATGGACACTGACATGGCATGTGAAATTAAGCTAATGTCTACGGAATTCAAAACATTGATCATAGAAAAAATAAGTTTGTCTGAGAAAGGTGATACAATGGTTTCTGTTACTTCCATTCCGACGGTAACGGTTCCAAGAAGTTCTTCTTCCATTAATAAATTATTGAAAAAAGATATCTGTTTTTCGCTGATCGTCTTTCCTTTCAAGATATGTTTCTTTAGGTTTTTGTCTTTTACCACTTGAGCAAACGCAAGCATGATGAGAACTGAAAAGTAATTTCGCTCGATGTTGAAAAATATTTCCGATAGTTCAATTGCATTCAAGGGACGTTTAGTGCCTATAATTCCAGAAAGAAAAGATTCTTTCTGGACAAATTCAATTTCTTTTGGATAGTTCATTTTTGGCGGCCGATCATAAATGCCCTTAGCCAGCATCAGCTTTACTGCTTTACCAAACATTTCTGTAGAGGTATGTATACATTCTGTAAAAAAATCCAGGACATCCAGCCGAACATTATTTGATGCAGTATAGCTGAAGTTAATCATGCCCAATCGATTCATCATATAAATATAGCTTAAAGTGAACACATCATTGAATAATGGAGGGGCTGACAAATTGACATCCCCTTCGGAAAAGGCAGCAGGCACCGGAAAATTTTCTGAGAGGAAAATTTTTTTGATCTTTTCTAACCTTCCTTGCGAAATTTGCAATGACTCTTTTGCTAATGGAATGATTTCCTCATCTTGAAGATGGTGTAAAAAATACTTGAGAAAACAGGAACTCATGCTTTCTTGTAAATAAACACCCCAAAGGCCTCCAATTTCTGTGCAAGACAGTTCAATATTTACTTTCTTTTTCCTGGATTCCACAATGACTCCCCCACAATGTATTTGTAGGTTTATTATCTCTAAAAGTTTAAAAAATACCTATATTTTATAAAGTAAATATTCTTCATTACCGTCCTTTAAACTCCCAAAAAGCATCTATAACAACAGTCAAATAGGCAATAAGGTAAGAGTCCCTGAAATCAGCATCTTAATCTAATTTGCAGTTAATACTATTAGGATAATTTATCCATTTTTACATTTATTGGTATTTAATTTTAGATGTCGTCAATACTAATTACCAGAAAAATGAGGTGAATATATGCATTGCATCCTTGTTATACTGGTCATTATCTTTGCTTATTTTAGAGGAGACTGGAAGAATTGGGAAAGTTATTATCCTACCATGCTCTATATCTCCGTGGCATCTTTTATTTATGAATTTATTTCACACAGCCATTTTCATTTATGGGAACTTGAAAAAGGCCTTTTGAATCTGATGGGAGTTCATCTGCTGCACAATATCATTATCAATCCTTTAATGGGATTCGTGTTCTTATCCCATTTTCCCGGCAAATTTAAAAAGCAAATGTACTATTATGCAAAATGGAGTGTCTTATTTTGGGCAGCTGAATGGCTGGCATCCCGTTTTAGTTTCATAAGCTATCATAATGGATGGAATATTTGGTGGTCTTTTTTATTTGTCGTCATTATGTTTCCTATGATCCGTTTACACTATGTCCATAAACTGCGGGCATTAATTCTATCAGTTCCAATTGCAGCCCTTTATTTATTTGTGTTTGATTACCTTTAATCAGCCAATTGAACTTAATCCTTACAGTTATAAAGTTTGACCAGAAGCTGAACCAGCGGAACTGTTTCCTTTCACCCGCTTTAGCGTAGCCACTATAAGAAAGCTGACAATGACTAATAAGAGCCAGGAACTCACCTTCCCTAAATGAACCAGGCTCCAGGCATCAGCCTGATTGGGATATTCCCAAGCCCCAAAGAACGTTGCGATATTTTCTGCTATCCATATAAAGAATCCAATCAGCACAAAAGAAAATGCAATCGGCATACGGTAACGGATCCCGCCAACCTCGTAGGTGACCCATGATTGCCAGAAAACAACCATAACCATTCCAGATAACCACCATCGGACGTCAATCCAATAATGGTGGGTGAAAAAATTCAAATAAATCGCAGCTGCAAGAGGAACTACCGCCAGGAATGGCGGCCACTTAACCAGGTCAACCTTCAGCCTCCTCCATGCCTGGCACAGGTAACTTGCTACACTGGCATACATGAAACCGCTGTACAAAGGAACCCCAAACACTTTGGAATAACCATCCTCGGGATAAGCCCATGAGCCCATATGGACCTTGAATAGTTCAAGTGCAAGGCCAATAAGGTGGAATAATGTGATAACCTTCAATTCATCCTTCGTTTCAAGCCCCGAGCGCACCATGACCCACTGCATCAGGAGACAAATGATCAGCATCCAGTCATACCGCGGCAGAATGGGCATCGGCAGGAATTTGGTTAAAGCTAAAGAAGCAAAAATAACAACAGGAAACAAACAGGACAAAGCCTGCTCCCAGCCAAAACGAAAGAGCTGCTTAATTGACCTTATCGATCGCGGTTCCTCTTTTCGAATAGTCAAATGCATCTTTTATCCCCCACCTGTATCATTAATCTTCCTCATCATTTCGGTATTCCAGGATATCCCCAGGCTGGCAGTCTAATGCTTTACAAATGGCCTCCAGGGTTGAAAACCTTATCGCCTTCGCCTTGCCATTTTTCAAAATAGAGAGGTTTGCCATTGTGATTCCTACCTTCTCTGAGAGCTCTGTTACACTCATTTTCCTTTTTGCCAGCATCACATCAACATTTATAATAATTGCCATGTTCTCACCTCAGACCGTTAAATCGTTTTCTGATTTTATATCAATTGCCTCTTGTAAAAGCTTCTGCAGAACTGCCGCAAAGACTGCGATAACCATTGATGCAAAAGGAACCAGCAAGCCAACGAAAATGACACCAGGGGCATCGTCTATTTCTGCAAAAATATAGAAGACCGGCAGTACCAGCACATGCAATCCTGCGATAGTGATGGCACAATATTTAATTTTCTTTAAAGCTATGACCGATAAATCTGAGAAAGCTTTATTTTTGTCAATATAGCGCAAAAGCTTGAAAGCCTGATACAGCGCAAAGTAAAAAGGAATCGTCGAAGCATAAAACACGATGTAAACCAAATATTTAAGGAAAGCAAACTTCGGCAGCATTTCTCCTGCAGCTTTCCCCAGCTCAGGCACCAAAAAAATGCACAGAACCAAAATAGGGACACCCAAAAGAAAAACAGCTATTTTTAAAAACAATGTTGTTACTTTTTCCAAAAAAAACACCTCACTTCTTATTTTCAGTTTGATTTTAATACAGAATTTATCGTTTTGCAATAAATAATTAGCGTTTTATATTATATTTTTATTGAATCAAAACCCATTCTTGATACTTTAACAAAGAAATAGAGCATTTCTCATGGCAGTGAAATGCTCTATTTAACTTAAAGCTATTAAATTATTAATTGCTTAGTAAAATATGTCATATGCATAGTTGATATAACTAGTGCCTTAACAATGTTTGCAGGAATACAGTTTTGCTGAATGATAGCTTTTATTTAACAATCACCTTCGTATTGTTAATCAGTTCATCAATTAAATGACCAAAATCAATGGCAATTTTATTGCGTTTGGCCAATTCGACACAAATTAAATTTGCTGGAATGCCTGCAGACACGAGGGCCACATCGAAGTCATATTTTTGCGCCTCGGAAAGCACATGCGGAACCGAGTTAATATTCTCAACAGGAATCGAACCCGCAATGTTATTAAACCCGGCATTACGCAGAACGGTTTCTCCCTCCATCATCCGATTTCCTATTAATAATACTCTTTTATTGTTCAGAAGGTCCTGAAATAGCGTTGTCTGCAGATGGAGTTCATAATTTATTACGGATCTGGTTAAATTCATGCTTTTCATAGGCCATTTGTGAACCTTTGCCAGCTTGTTAAACAATTGCTGAAAGGTAGGTCTCCTCAGGAATGGAATGCCAACCATATCGGCTTCCATCATATTTCTTGCTAATAAGTCCCTGATGCTGTGATCGGGCAAATTTACACCGGCATATGATAAGAAATTTAGTCTTGGGATGCTTTCTATCTCTTCCGCTGAAAAAAGAATGTCATGTCCAAGAGTCAAAAGCTCCCCATCCCCAATTCTGATCAGGGAGTATCCTTTATTATTACCCATAGCCTGCTTTATTTCCTGTTGAACCTCATGAGGTGTTTTAAGCTTGATTAATTTATTTGATAAGCTGGCTATCCCTGCTTCCAATATTTCTTCCACAGAATATGGGAGAATATAGTCAGCTCCAACCAGCTCTTCCACATGCTGTTCTCCGCCGCGGAAGTACGCTTCATATGTGAGGTCTTCTAAGTATCCGAAGTTTTTTAATCTATCCCAATCCTTCTCTGAATACATAGACATCATTTTGTCCTCCATTCATTTTAAAAAAAATTGAATCTCTTAAAAAATTTCTCTGCCGTTTTCGTTTAATTCATCTAGAATCCTTCTTTTCCTGTTTCCATCAGAAAAGCCGCCTCTTTCATTCGTTTTCGAAAAAAAATAAGATAGCCCTTCAATGCAATCTCCAATCAGTTCCTCTTTCTTTATGGCGTCATCCATGTAAGGGAGCTTTGTGCTGACCTGGACAACTGAAACAGGCAGACTATGTTCCATTATCTTAAGATAGGCCACTGGAGGAATCATAATAGATGAATTACCAACTAGCTGCAGTGCTTTCCTGCTGATAACATGGGGCTGAAAGGCCAAGCCATTATTCCAGAGATCAGGTCTCTTTGCTGCTAAATTAAGAAAATACTTCATGCTATTTATTAGTTCAAGGGGATGACTTTCATCTAAATAATTGACTTCATTTAAAAGAACCAAATCTGCCCCATTTTCTGCTTCTTTGAACAGCTTTTCCCAATCTTCGGCTGGCAAAATACTCCTTTCGTCGAGGAAAAGTACGCTCTCCCCTGAAGCGAAAACTGCTCCAATAGCTCTATTTAAAAATATATCGCCTTTAATAAACAAAGGAATTACCATTACATTTAAATCCCGTAATCTATCCATTTTTATCTTTTCCTGTCTGCTTGAGATAAACAGGATTTCATCAATTTGCGATTCTTTTAAAGTCCTGATCACTTCAGTCAACTGCTCAAGGCTCAGTTTACCTTCGTCACAGATGACAGCACTTCGCAGTACTGTTTTGCCAGCATTTAACCGTTTAATATTTTGCAGCATAGTTCGGTATCTTTTATCAGGGTGGCCTCCTCTCTTTCCTTTTTCTGTAATAAGGTAATGTACTGCTGACAAATGATCTCCAAAGATTACATCCTCGATCCAGTTATAGGGGGATTCACTGGATTTTTCAATATGAATATCCGGCCTGATTTTATTTCTGCTTATTACATCAACATATTCAGGCGCAACAATCGACAGCTTCTTGCTCATGGCTATTGCCTGGGCTAAAGGCGGATTGGCAAGACTTCGCCAGTTAACTTCCTGCAATGCATGCCTGCTGATTGCATGCGGCACAGCAACCATGGAGTTAATCGTTAATTCATCATAACCAAACAGTTCGTTCAGCGCCTTTTTGACAACCGATACAGAATGCGGCCGCTCCTTGGTGTTCATAATTAACTCCAGGTTATTTAGGGCAATATCATGGCCTTGCTCTATCGCATCAATAAACGGATATAGATTTTTATTTGAAATAAGAATATCACCATCTAAAAAAAGTAAGATGTCCCCCTTTGCATAAAAAGCCCCAATTGCCCTTCCAATGTCATGTCCTAAAGCATCCTCATAAACAATAACTTTACATTCCATTGCTTGAGCGATTTCTTCTGATTTATCAATCGATCCGTTTATGACAGTAATGATTTCAAGCGGATTCAACTTCTTAACTTCGTTTAAAATCATTTCTAATTTCTCTTCTTCATTCTTTATGGGGATAATAACAGAAACCTTTCGCATGGTACTCACAGCACCTTCCTTTGCATGGTAAAAGAAAGTTTTGCTTTATATAGTATTTTCATTCGTTATACCTTGCTGACACCTTTTATCAATTCAACACATAACTTGTTTATTATTGGGATTTGAAACGAAAAATTGCTTGATACTTCTATATTGGCAATCCCAAACAAACTAAATTTGAAATTGAAGCCTGGATCATTTGGATGACTTTTAAGAATCGATTTTATTATTGCTTTCGAAGTCAGCCTTAAAATTGAAAGTGCCTCTTCATAAGGATTGGCTTGTTTATTATTGCAGGGTTCCATACTTTCGGGTGACGGTGGAGTTGTTGTTACATTTGGCGGCGGTGTTGTCGTTACGTAAGGTGCTAGTGATGTTGTTGTTACACTTGGGTGAAAATTATTCACTTCACCAGGATGCTGTGGTTTTAGATCCGGGGCTTTAAAAAAGTATCCTTCAATCGTAACAAGTTCACTTGAATCCTGTCTGTTAAAGGAAGCGATGACCTGCAGCTGATTCTCTGACCCATACCCAAGGAAGTCTTCCTCTTTAAACTTACCATTTGTCTTCATATTCAGGAGTGTTATAACCAATTTCTCATTTTGGGCAAGTCCTAAATTTGGCTGTTCAGGATGTAAAACCACTTGCATTTTACTTTTTGCCGTTTCGTATGGAGCAAATTTCCAAGCAGCTGGCTCTACATCGAGAATTCTGGCTTCCCCTTCTTTTAATGAATCCTTGTTTAATGTTAAACTAATTAATTTTGATTCCGGGCCGGAAGGAGGTAAAGGGCTTTTATTTTCAAAGGTGAGAAGTGCCATTTTACCATCTTCGGATATGTCAATGTGACCAATCAAAGTTACGATTTCATCATTATTGCCTATTCCTAATAACTGGGTTTGAATGCCCATTTTCTTCATCCTTTCATTTCTAAAAAACATCCAAAGCATAATGCTACAATATGCTTGTCTTATAAGAGTGTGCTGGATGAAAGAATTAATTTGTGACTTTTCAACTTTTTCATCATGGAGGGGGAAAGGTGAGACCTGAAAAATTAGTAAAAACGTCCCTTATTCTGCCTGTCAAAAATGAAGGAATACACATAAAAAACACCATTCTCTCCATACTTAAAACCAAAACGAACCATTCTTATGAAATTATCGTGGTTGATGACGGATCTGAGGACCAATGCTGTCATTTTTTAGAAGAGGCACAAGAAAAAATAAAACTCATAAAAACGAACAGTGCAGGTGCTGCAAAGGCTAGAAATATAGGAGCAGAGCATGCTTCGGGGAAATATTTCATATTTTGTGATGCACATATGTTTTTCAAAGACTACTTTATAGATTCCTTAGTCGCCCCTATTGAAAATGGCATTGCAGATGCTGTGAATCCCGGAATTGCTGATTTTATGAACCCTGAGAAAAAAGGATACGGATATACCTGGAATGAACAATTGGAGCCTAAGTGGAAAACAGATATAAAGAAATTATCAAAAGTTCCTCTTTTAGCTGGGGGATGTCTTGCCATATCTAAAGAGGTTTTTCAGTATATCAATGGATTTGAAAATGGCTTTAAAGTTTGGGGAAGAGAAGATGAAGAGATTTCACTAAAATTATGGCTGATGGGTTATAGATGCTTTGCAGAACCAAAATGCACTGTTTTCCATGTCTTCCGTACGGAATCTCCTCCATTTCTTATTACGTGGGAGGACGTTAATTATAACCTGTTGCGTATGGCTTACAGCCATTTTAATGAGAAAAGAGTGGAAAAGTGTAAGAAACTAATTAAGTTTACTGACCCAGATTTCGTTATCGACAGAGTATTGAAAAGTGATGTTATGTTGCAGCGAGAACGCTACTTCCAAAAAAGAGTTCATGACGACGATTGGTTTATGAATCTTTTTGGCATCAATTTTTAGAGGTGCAAAATGAAGAGAGCAATTGTTGTTTACTTGGAAGGAAAAAGAGAGTTACTTTTACAGTTTGGCTGCTTATACACTTCTTACCGCTCTATTCAAAGCAAGGATACAGATTTGGTTATTTTCGGTCCAAAACAGACGCTTGAATTATTGCCGGACGACTGCATTAAAATAGAGTACGATTCGCCATACCATGACTATCCATATCTAAATTCCATTAGCTGTATTGCCAGCAGTGAGTCTGATTCCATTTTGAAAGATTATGAATATATCCTGCGGACCGATGCAGATACTTTTTTGACACCGGCCTGGAATTCATTTTACCCAGAACATTTTACAGCAGGCATAGGAAAATATGCTTTTGATTCCGAGGTCCAAAGCAAACTCATGGAGCTTTCCCGCCTTTTCGGACTTAACCATCGCGGTATCCATAATATCGGAACCTCCCATTACGGAAAAACAAAGCAAATAAAAAAGGTCTGCGAACTTTCACTGCTAATATCAGAGTATATACTTGCTGCAGAATTTTATGAATCTGAAGGAAGCTGGCCAGGATGGTATAGAGGCGTGACTTCGATGTACAGCAGTGAAATTGCCATAAACCATTTAATTGACCACTTGCTGATTGAACCAGATAAGCTGGATTTTGACAGCACCTCTGATGATCGAATTGAAAGCCACCCCCATATTCACTGCTGGCATACAGATGAGGCTTTTTCAAAATTCCAGTTTGCAGATGGTAACTATAATCATCTTAGTCTTGAAAATTTAGATCCCTCAATTATCAAAGATTATTGTATGTTTATTTCCCTTAAGGCATTGATCGAATTGGACGTAATGAAAAGAGTTTTCTAATAAATATGGAGATTAAAGATCATTTTCATTGTCTCCTTGGCAGCTATCGCTTTTCATTCCCTGCCTAATGTGAAGCCAGCTTCCCGAATGGACATCCAGAGTTCCTCGCCAGGAACCATAATTGATCTCAGTGTCCCTTGCCATATGCCTGGTATCTACCGTAATCCATAGAATCCCTCCTAAAGGGCTACCAGCCATATCTTATTCATAAAAAAGAACTGTATTTATTTTTAATGCCTATTATTTCTTGAAACCCACTGGAAATAGCTTAAATATACAAAAAGAGGCAACGGTTCTAAAGTCATTTTAATGACTTTAGAACCGTGTGCCTGTTATAAATGAATCTTTTATCTGAACTTAGAATCTCTATAGCTCAAGGTGCTGCTGCCAGGTCTGTATTCAATGCAGAAAGCTTTCCCCAGGAAAATCTAATATAGTGCATGTACAAATCAATCACCGGGTGAATTCTCTGGAATTAATATTTGGCCTGCCTTTCCAACTTTAAGCAATGTCTGCAAAATGGCCAAAGATAAGCTGCCTGTCTGATATGGCTTTATGAAGTAATCATGAGCTCCCAATGACAGGCCTTTCTCTTTTTCATCCAATGCAGTTGATATAATAATTGGAATATGACTTAGAACTTCATTTCGCTTTAATATCTTCATAATGCTCCATCCATCAAGCCCTTCATCAAGCATGATGTCCAAAACAATCGCATCAGGAAGGTGATTTTCCAAGTACGCCAGGGCATCCCTTCCGGTATTGAAGTGCTTCGCATGCAAATTGTTTTCAGTAAGCTCCTGAATAATCAGTTCTGCCAGGCTTTGATCATCTTCAATGACCAGCACTTCATAGCGTGTGCCGCTTTGATGAATGTTCTCATCCAGTCCATGGGAAGGCTTATAGACACCTGGAATGGAAACAATGAAGGTACTTCCTTCCCCGTATTTTGATTTGAAGCTTACATACCCATCATGAGCCCTTACGATTTCCTGAACAATGGACAGCCCAAGCCCAGTTCCGCCAATTCGACGCCGATCTGAATTATCCACTCTGTAAAACTTGTTAAAAATATCCGCAGCTGCATTTTCCGGAATTCCCAGTCCATGGTCTTCCACTTCTATATGAAGCAGGCTGTTTTCCTCGTATAACCTTAAATAGACTGGGCCTCCAGATGGAGAATACTTAATGGCGTTGCTAATCAAATTGGTACATACCTGTTCAATCTTGCTGGAATCTCCGAGAATAAGATCATTTCCATCAAATGATTCCAAAATAATCCTGTGAACATCCGTCTGCACCTGCTGGTTATCTATTACCTTCTCAATAATAGGGAGAAGCTCAATATATTTTTTTTCGTACGTTTGTTTACCGGATTCCATCCGCTGGACATCAAGAAAATCATTGATCAGGGAGGTAAGCCTCTTGGCCTCATTTAATATTGTCATCAAATACTTCTTCTGCTTCTCCGGCTTGAGTTCACGGTTTAAAAGCAGCTCTGAGAAACCTAAAATGCTGGCAAGCGGTGTTCTCAATTCATGACTGACGGTGCTGACAAACTCCGATTTCATTTCATCCACTTTAAATTCCTTTGTAATATCCCTGTGGACAAATACAGTTCCTACTCGCTCATTATTCTGATAAAGACCTTCACAGTACATCTGGCATACATGTCCTCTATCCTTGGTTTTATATACAAACGTTTCCCCGCTGGATGTTTCACCATTAAAAGCGCGCCAGATGAATTCGGTAAAGCCATCTTCATCCACTACCTGCTTCTTTAAAAGAACACTCCACTTATCCCAGGTCTGACCAACAATCCCTGCAAAGCCATCCTGGCAGTGGAACATTTCGCAAAGCTGTTTGTTGACCTGCAATATGCAGCCGTCCCTGTCGACATACTGCATGCCTTCCTTTACCGTGTTCAGGATATCCTGGTTTAATTTTCGGTCAGCTTCAGAGTTTTCATATGAGCTGATCTTATCAAGCGACAATCCAATCTGTTTGGATAATGCTGAGTATTCATCCATATGTGTCTGTATAAAAGGAAAACCAAATCTGGTGAAGACCATGACAGCGGTCACCTCTTGATTTGAAGAGATAATCGGCAGGTACAAGTCATAGCCGAAAACTGTTCTTTCATGGTATCCTTTTTCTTCCTGAAGCAATTGCCTCTTAACTGTAAATCCTTCCTTTGTCTGCTTCAGCCTGTCAATAAAGCCACTTGCCAAATGATTATTAAACTGCTCAACACCCAAAGCTGAAATGCCAAACGAAGCAGACTCGCCATTTTGCAGCATGACAATTAATCCGCAATCTGCCTCAATGACATAGCACATATTGTTTACGATACTCTCCAGCACTTCCTGTTTCTGCAGCGAATTGGAGATTCCATTGATCAACTCGTTCCGGCGTTCAAGCTTTCTCTCATTTGAACGCATAGTTCCCAATACTTCCTCCAATTCTTCTCTCTGTGCTTGGAGCTCGTCCTGCTGCGCAAGCAGTTCCTCATTTTGAGCAAGCAAATCCTGCTCTTTTTCCTGCAGCGTTCTCACCATTTTACTAAAAGCAGTAGACAAAACAGCCAATTCATCCATTCGCTCCTGTCCTACATGCAATTCCGCCTTTCCTCCCCTTGCAATTTCCTCAGCGGCATTGGCAAACTGAGTGAGCGGCTGCCCAATTTTCTTGAACATAATCCGGATCATTCTGAACAAGATAACCAGAATGACAACAAGAAAGAGAAAAAACCCTGTTTGTATGTAGGATTGTTTGATGATTAGGTTCTGAACTCTGTCATTAAGCTCCTTATGGAGGTTTTGCAGATAGTCGTGTGTATCATCCTGAAAGGAATTTATCCTTGCAGTTGCGCCGGAATCTGCCAATTTGATAACTTCATCCATACGGCCTGCTTCAAAATATTCTATTGATGCGGGAAGCCTTTCAATGAAATAAAAATCTGCAAATTCATCCATTTCCTTTCCAAATGCCTTGTCCTCAGGCGTTGCAGCGATACGGTTGTATTCACTTATAAGTTTTCTGATCCCGGGCCTTAAGGAAGCAGCCTGGTTTTTCAATTCAGAATTGTTATAGGCAAAATAGCCTCTGACATTGAAAAAGACCAGATTAAAGTCATGATCGATTTGCTGAACAATTTCTTCTTTTTTGACAAGCTTTTCACGTTCCTTGTAATAAGAGCTGTTCACATGCTCCTGCAGCAAAGTCAGAATAATAGTCCCCGCCAGGAAGAGAAGAGTGAACACTCCCATAAGGGCGATAATCTGTCTGGTAAGGCTCTTTTTTATAAAATGATTAAACTTCATCTGCTATTTCTCCGACCTTCTCCAATAATTGAAGAGGGCTGAACGGTTTAACCATGAAATAATCTGCACCTGCGTTTAAAACCTCTTCCTGTTCATTTTGCTGGCTTTTGGCAGATAACATTAATATTTTCACATCTTTGTTTTGATTCATTCCGCTTCGTACTTTCCTTATGACATCCAGACCGGTAAGGACTGGCATCATATAATCCAGGATGACCAAATCATATTGCTTTTTTTCCATAAGCTGCAAAGCTTCTTCTCCATCTTCAGCTTCATCTACAGAAAAATCCCCATCTTCCAGAGTATCAGAAATAAGCATGCGCAGAATTTCTTCATCTTCAGCTATCAATATCTTTTTCATTTACTTCTCTCCCGGTTGTATGGAGTCAAATGATTTTTTCAAAATAAAATAAGATTTTTTAAGTCTTTCATGGTAATCTGGCTGCTCCCACACATCCCAGGAATAAAAGGCTGATTCTTTTTCATGTATCGCGCCTTTTTGCATCTTTGGAAAAGAATCCTTGATGCCATAGCTGTCAGCCGACACTGCACTAATCCATAATCCTTCAATATTCAGGCTGCCGGTAAGGCCTGCTCTCCATAAATCCCCCATTATCTCCTTTTGACTGGGGTCCTTCATATTAAGCAATGCCCATGGGAGTCTGATCTCCATTACTTTTTTATTCCTGCTGATACTAATATCGGTTAAAGAATTGAAGTTTTCAGATCCGGGGTTTGCATTCCCAAACAGTAGTTTGCCGGTCTCATAAGACTTGAATGGTTTCGTTTCCCCAGTTGAAGGAATCGTTAATTCCTTATTCAGTGCTAATCTGATAGGATGAAAAACTCCATTATCCTTTTTGTTTGCATAGCTTTCATTCGGTATCATGTTCAGCATATGGCCATAATGATAATAAAAAGAATCATAGTAGCTGTCGATTAAAAGCCTGGAATGATCCTGTCCGCCTATTTCCGCCAAAAAGTCAACTCCGAAGTCCGTTTTGACCTTGTCCGTTTGACTAATGGGAATGGAGGTCTGGCCTTGTCCTGCAATTGTATCGATCAGTAAATAAGTCTTCTCATTCTTTGAGTCAATGGGATGGTTATAATCTATTCGTATATACAAATGCTCCTCATCAGAAGCAACATACATATCCTTCAAGTAAGAATTCTCATCATCAGAGCTGTAAACAGGTTTCGCATTCAGCCTTTTCCAATCACCTGTATTGCCATCCGCATAAATACCGGCTTCATCTTTCCCAGTTTCAAAGCTTAAAAGGCCAAAATGCTGTTCATTTGTTTGCCTGTTTGACCAATATGGCCGCCGGTCAGGATTATCATAATCCATCGTATTCCAGGTGCGTTTGAACCATTCATCCTGCCAGGAAAACACCAGTCCGCCTGCATACCCTTCCGAAACGATCGATTCAAACAGCCGGCTGTTTATTCTTCCTTGCTCTTCTTCGGAATGAAAGCCCTGATTCATTCCTCCAGCGTTTTCATGCGTCTTGCCCCTTGAAGAAGGAACGCCGAATTCCGCCACTAGAACAGGCATCTCATGGACAGCTATTAAATCATGAAGATAGCCGGCATAATTATTCTTGTCCCCTTCGGAATCGATAAAATTCACATACTTTTCTTCATAGTTGAGGAAGTCAGGATAATAAGGGTACACATGGTAGGATGCGAACAGTCCGGCATGCAGCTTATCCGTCTTCTTAATATGATTAGGGTTCACTGAGACCATATCCTCCTTAATCGAAGGCTCTGATGGATGGGTCAGCAGATCTGTTGTTACCCAATTTGTAAAGCTCATGGTGTGCTGCCATTGGTAGTGATCCGTTTCATATTTCACGGCATATTCCATCATTTCAGCAAGCCAGATTTCAAAAGGATTTGCATTTTCCGTTTGGAAATAGGTTCCTGAAAATTGCTGCAGGCCATTATGTTTCTCGTTTGTGCCTGCGACCGCCTCTGGATCCCATTCTATTCCAATCATAAAGCCCAGCACATAAGGCGAGATATCATAAGTATATTTACCTGAAGCATGACCTGGCTTCTCGTCAATAACAGCACTACCATGAATGATATCGACCATTTGCTTCATTTCATTTTTGAAATCTGCTGTAACAGCATCTGAATAAGCGTCTTGCTCTTTAACCAGTGTTTCTTCATTAACCCAGACACCATGGAATAAAAATAATGGCTTTTCCGCAATCTGGTTGTATTTATAAAAGGCCTCATAAAACGCAGGCGGGTGCAATGTATATATTCTGATGGCATTGGCATTCATATCTCCAATCGTTTTGAACCACCGGAAATATTCTGCTTCTGTTATTCCTGTTTCACCAGGAAAGGAGCCAGGCTTAGCAATCCCCATATTCACCCCTTTTACCAATAGATCCTCCCAGGTGCCATCTTTTAGAATTTGTATATATTCTTCACCAGTCTTGCTGTTCGCTTGTATTCCAGTGTTGCTGGCTGTTTCGGGCGCATTCTGACTATCCGCGCTTCCCGGCTTGTCCTGCAGCATTTTTTTCATCATTGGAACGTAAGCTTCCCAGTAAAATGAATCGTTCGCACTAAAGTATTCCTTCCACTTCGACAATCCCCTGGTCTGATAAATACCAGGAACTTCTGCTTCGTCTGCATAATCACCTGCAAAATAAAAGGAAGAATAAGCTGTGTTTTTGTGCTGTATCACAGCTGGGAAGGTGTCAGGAATTCCAGCGTTCTGCAGTTTGCTTTTTCCTGCTTTTGTAAGAGGCAATGAATAGTCTGCTAATATTTCATCCTGATTTCTTGCCTCGATCACATCAAACCAATACAGATAAGGAGCGTGCGCTTTCTTCCCGAAGTAACCCTCTCCCTTTTCAGTGAACGTGAAATCAACCCCTTCACCATTCAGTTCACTTTCATCAACCACCACCACATAATCCTGCGAGTTCACAAACACCAGGCCGGGGCCTTTAAAACCCCAGCTGCCCTCATCATAGTTATCCTTAATCCAAACCGGAACCTCGCTGCTTGATAAATCCGGGAAATATCTGCCTATCCATCCGCTCCAGCTGATGTTCAATAAATTCGTCAGCCGGTGCCGTGCCTCATTTGAGGATGGACTCGCAAAGGTATTGAATTCAGCAATCAGTGTTTTCCCTTTGGATGATAGCAGTGTATCTTCCAGCTGAATGACTTCCTCTTCCTGAAGACCGCCATAAAGACTTGAAGACCGTTCTCCCAGGGGATTGCTTCCATTAAACTCTTCCTCATAAACCCCATACGTATCGGCGAGGTAAAGCACTTGATATTTTTCGAGATTATCAGGGAATGGCTTAATGGAATACTCACTTTTCCTGCCTGGCTTAAAGCCGCTGTAATCATCTTCAATACTATATCGGTCCCCATTTGCTTTAATATATTTTTCATTATTTAAAATCCATACGAGCCCCTTATGCTCCCGGTATGAGTCATCCGGCACGGTCTTATTTAAGATGAACACATTGAGCTCTTGATCCTGCTTCAGCCACCATGTCCAGAAAGGACTTGCAATAACAGCCAAAACTCCAAAAACAATCAAAAAAACGATAGCTTGCCCTTTGGTAAATATTCTCATCCGGAAACACCTTTTCTTTTCATTTCTCCCCAGCTTGTATCACCTTTGATCAGCTGCCAAATCCCTTCACATCTCCAAAAAACCGTTAATGGCCGATACCACAAGGTTTCCGTCATTGAATAGAAAAACAGTTTCATTAAGTCGGAGATTTTCGGGAATTTTCGTAAGCTCCATTCTTCAAGCAGCACAGCAGCCATTGAGAAAAGTGAGCCGTATAAACAAGAAAGCAGGAAAATCAGGATGGCGAACTCCAGATAGATGCCTCCTAAGAATAAGGATACAATAACATATAAATACCCCAATAATTCTACAATCGGTCCTATAAATTCTACAATCCAAAAGTAAGGGAATGAAACAAAGCCTATCAGACCATATCTTGCGTTGAACGTCATCTTTCTGTGTGTCCACAAACTTTCAAATAAACCGCGATGCCATCGGCGCCTTTGCCTTCTAAGATAAGTCATGCTTTCAGGAACTTCTGTCCAGCAAACAGGGTCAGGCACATAGACAATTTTCTTTTTTTGCTTTTTATCCCTGATAAGCCTGTGAAGCCTTACGACAAGTTCCATATCCTCACCAACCGTATTGGTTTTATAGCCGCCTGCTTCAATGACCCATTGCTTGGAAAAAACACCGAAAGCTCCGGAAACGATCAGCAGTAGATTATGGCGGCTTAACCCGATCCTTCCCATTAAAAAGGCCCTTAAATATTCAATTATCTGCATAACCACCAAAGGCTCACTGGCTAAGCCGACCTTTAAGATATTTCCGTCCTGTATTTCACACCCATTTGCAATCCGAATGCTTCCGCTTGAAGCAATGACTTCCCCATTTGAATCCATGATAGGCTTCATTACCTTTAAGAAGGCATCTCTTTCCAGTACAGAATCGCCATCCAATGAACAAAAATAAGGATAATGGGAAAAATTAATCCCCGCATTCAACGCATCTGCTTTTCCGCCATTCTCTTTATCTATCAAATATAGATGCGGAAGGGAAGCGGACTGATATATTTTTTTTACAGTTTCTGTCTCAACCATCTTTCTGACTGCTGGATTAATTTCTCTCATATCATAATTCTCAATCAGCTTGTCCATGGTAGCATCTTTAGAACCGTCATTAACCACAATAATCTCAAATGAAGGATAGTCAATACTCAGAAGGGAACGGACACTGGCAACAATGCCGGCTTCTTCATTATATGCTGGAACAATGATGGAAACCGGCTTTGCGAAGGTTTCATTCATATATTCGTCAAGTGTCTGATTCCGGTCCAGCATATATTCTTTTCTTAACTGAAATACAGAGATTAATAAAATGATTGAATAGAAGCTGATGACAAGCACCATATAGGCTGCTATAAACATTGCGAACCCTACTATTATATTTCCCCAAATCAAAGCCATGATTAAACGAAATCTCCTTTATTCATCCATTCCCAAGCCATATCCTTTGCATAAGCATCATTTGAGGTTTCCAGCACAAGCTGCAGTTTTTCCCTTCCGTTCGGAAAAAGCATAATGGACTGTCCAGCCTGAGATCGCACCCACCAGGATGCATCATGGAGAAGTTCCAATAAATATGGCAGCAGTTCCGGCTCTTTTAGGGATCCAAACAGCTTCGCGGCCATCATTCTCTCTTTCCAATCGCCGGAATGACGCAGTTTCAGATAGGGGGATAGGTCCTTAACCACACCTAAAGAGGAGAGGGCCTTCACAGCTCGCAATCGTGCCTCTCCATGATAGCTTGCATAAACCGATTCAATAAAATTTACATATTTTAAATCTTTTCTGATTCCAGCAGCATCGACAACAGCATATTTCAATTGTTTTCCTGCCTGATGAAAACCTAAAATAAACTCGCAGAACTTATGATCATTCAGCCGCAGAATAATATTTCTTAATTCACCATCCGAAAGATTATCACTATTAGAAAGGAGAAGATCAAAGATCCCTTCATACTGAAATACCGCAAGTATTCTCAAGGATTGCACTCTTTCATCGTGCGATATTCTCTCTTTCATAGCTGTCTCCAGAACATGAGACTGCAATTCTGTTAGATGGAGATCCTCGATATGGAATAGTGCATT
This sequence comes from Cytobacillus sp. BC1816, assembly GCF_051353635.1. Classification (NCBI taxonomy): domain Bacteria; kingdom Bacillati; phylum Bacillota; class Bacilli; order Caryophanales; family Bacillaceae; genus Cytobacillus; species Cytobacillus sp. BC1816. Next base: position 2,918,532 of record NZ_CP195611.1, read on the forward strand.
CATTCTAATGCTCCATCTTCTGCTTTTTAATTGCCGTTGAAAGTAATTTCGCAGATGGCTATCAGCAAACTCCCGAAGTTTCTCCGTTTCATTTTCTCCTGTTAAATAAGCTGCGAACTTTGAGAGGAGCTCTTCAGCAGCCTTCTTTTTTATATCACTATCCAAATGGAGATGCCGGCTTATTTTTCCTTCTGAAATATATTCAAATATCTGCGGACTCAGCATTTGAATGCTCTCATTAATTTTCCTTCGAATTCTATGCTCCATCCATTTTCTTATGACCAGGTACAGGAGAATAAGCATTAATAATCCTAAAATTACAGCAGCTGATACGCCAAGAAGATATATTTCATTCTTCAGCATCTAAGTTAACCTCTTTATTAAGCGCTGAATTCTTGCTTCCAGTTCTGTCAGGCTAAATGGCTTTGTCACATAATCCTCAGCACCCAGTTTCAATGCACGGGCGATATCATGCTCACTTTTTCGTCCGGTCAGCATAAGGACATGAACATCCTTTGCTCTTTTTGACTTTTTCACTTCCTGCATCACCTCAAGACCATCCATGACAGGCATAATCCCATCAAGAATAAGAAAATGAGGGCCTTTCTCCTCTATTCGATTGGAATTAAGAAATTTCCGGCCGTCTTCAAAAACCTTTATATCAAGTTCTGCATGATTAAGCTCCATATTGCTTAGAACCTTTGTTAACATCATTCTTATAATCGGATCATCGTCAATAACAGATACATGAAGCTTTTTCTTATTTTGCGCAAAAGAATCGAGTTTACAGCATTCCACCCGGGCTCTTCCCTTTTGCTTGGCTTCATAAAGGGCCTGGTCTGCTGCTCTAATAATGATGTCTCTCTCCATTTCTGGCTCATCAACCATAAATACCCCAGCAGAAAAAGTAACGCTGAATGCATTCTCTCCCTCTGCAAATCGTTTTTCCGAAAACCCTTTTAATATCTTTTCAAGGGCTATTTTGCTTTCGTTCCCGTTGGCACCAGAGAATAAAATGATAAATTCCTCGCCGCCATAACGGAATACATAATCTGTTTGGCGTACATTTTCCTTTAAATACTTTGCAAATTCAACAAGGACCTTATCTCCTGTTTGATGGCCATATGCATCATTAACTTTTTTAAAAAAGTCAATATCCAGCATAGCCAGAGAGAACAGGCGTTGATTCCTTGATAACTCATTCATAAATATTAGTAAACTATCATGAAAAAACCTTCTATTATATACCCGTGTTAATTCATCAATCATAGATGACTGATCAAATAATTTTTTATTGTCCATATGCCGTTCAATTTTTACAAGAAATTCCTCAAGGTCAATCGGCTTGGATATGAAATCATCCGCACCCATTTTATATGACTTTATCCTGGTTTCACGATCTGCTTTTACACTGATCATGATCTTCGGAATATACTTGTTTCGAGTATGATTTTGTATATCTTCTAATAACTGAAAACCACTCTCTCCATCCAGATTTATATCTATTATTAAACAATCTGGACGATGGTCATAATATTGTTCTTTAGCAACATCCAGCTCGGTACTGGCAATGACCATCCAGCCCTTTCTTTCCAAAGCATCTTTGAGGAGGATCAGCATGGAGATATCATCATCAATCAGCTGAATTAGAGGGGCGTTTTCAACCCGTATGGGGTTCTGCTGCTTGACCGTTTGGAAATGTTCATATTCATAGCTCATTTTTTCGATTAAATCGAATAAATAATTTCTCAGGTCTTTTTTATCCCATTCTTTCATTTCCTTTCTTTCAATATCCGCCATTAATCTGTCTGCCAGCTGATGAAGACCAGTAAGCTGTATAGTACCAGCAGTACCTTTTATGGAATGGAGGAACCTGTATACTTCTTCATTACTGATAGATTCACATAGATTGCCATCAAACCAGGATGCAATCTGCCTTTTTATTTTTTCAAATAATAGAACTTTATACTTTTCCAGCTCCATTATCTACACCTCGTTTTTTAAAAGCAGTTCTCTGGTTAAAGTGAATCTATATTTTTCAATTTAGAGCCTAAACCATACCTGCTAATTAGTATTGAATGAAAAAATATGTTTCTATAACAAATATCTTCCATAATTTTAGTCTAAATCATTAATAGTATCCATACAAACCTGGATGTACTGAAAAATATTTGCCTATTTCTGCAGAAGACTAAGGGAATAGCCCTCATCCAGAAATGGAGTTGAAATATATAATTTCTGCTGAAATAATGCATTAGTGGATTCAATTACTATAGATGATAAAGCTATTGAATGTAAATAAGATTAGAGATTTTAAGCCTAAATACAAGGACAGAATAGGCCCTTCTTTTCTTCATTTTTCCTCTCACAATGCTTTGTCAAAATCTTTTACCCAGGTTAACTATTGCCTCCTCAAAAAAACACTTCATGATAAAAGATAAAGAATCCAACTAAAACCATTTGAGCTGGATTCTTTATCTTTGTGGAGAACCGGGGGTATAGTAATATGGCGGCACTTTTAGCCATCCTCTTTTCCTCATCAATGTTTTTACAGTTGCTCCTATAGCAGTCCATTCTAAAAAAAATTGAGTCCACATGAGGCCTAAATCACTGCGGATAGAGTCTACCTGTCCTTTAGCACATGCTTGTGAACAGGTTACTAATTTAAATGCGACCCCATTTGCAATTTCATCATCTGTTAACTTGACACCTAAAGGAACATCTTTCGGGCTTGAATTAGGCTTTGAAGAAGTTACGTCAGGCAAAGGAATTCCTTCGTTTTTCATAAAATTGCTTACCCTTTTTACCTGTGTCTCACATACCTTTACTACATCTGTCAGCATTTCCCGCACTTCATCATCCGCTGTTGTGTTCAATCCCATTTCTTCGTACCTGATAAATTCTTCGATTAAAGTTACATACTTCCATAGGTCTCCAACTTCTATCACATGTAAGAGAGATTTAGGTTCATTTGTATTATCAAATGAAATTCTGAGCATATTAAAAATTGCTTCCAACGCGTTAGACATCTTCTTACCTCCTCATTATATATGTTGTGTAGAGGCAGAAAGAAAATACAAAGATTTAGATGCACTGGTTATATTAATTTCCATTTGAAAATAATTAGAAAAAGATAGGGTGAATTATATGGCGTTTGAAGAGGGACTGGCAAAGTCTGAAAAAGCATATGAACAGTTTACAGAGATAAGCGCTGCATTCGCGGATATCGTTAAGAACGATTTTATTACAACATGGCAATGGTGGTTTGGACTGGCTTTGTTTATCATTCCCTGGATGGTATGGTTTAAGTACAGGAAAAAGGACAGCACTGGGCGTCTTCTCTTAGCTGGCTTATTAAGTATAATTTTATCCCTTACAATAGATCTGGCAGCATTATCTTTGGGGTTATGGTCCTATCCTATGATCATTATTCCTCTGGCACCATTTCTATTTTTGCCATATCACTTTTCCTTAGCACCAGTCGGAATAATGTTTGCTCTCCAGATAAAGCCTCAAATGAATAGCTTGTTAAAAGGAATCCTTTTCTCTGCCATTGCAGCTTTTGGAGGGATGAATTTCTTTAATGCCATCGATTTTTATAATCCAAAAAGCTGGTCTACTTTATATGATTTCGTCATTTTCCTCACACTTTACTATGCCGGATATTGGATAACGAAAATGGAAAGTTTACAGGGACTGGATAAGATAAAATCGTAAGGCGAGTAAAATGGAAAAAATAAAAGACTTTCTTAATTTCGGAAAGTCTTTTTTACATCTAAAGTGTACCTTTAACAGCCTATAGTAAAATCAATCTACAATTGCCGTATCACTTCCGATTTTGCTGTGATCATCCCTTCTCTTTTCCCAATTGAAGAAAGGCTGAAGGCAATCAGGAATTGGGCAGCGTAGTAAGTTGTCATGATGAAAACATCTGAATGAACAACGCTTGAAACAAACATATTCCAAGACAGAATGGAGTCCGAGATAACAAACAAAAGGCTCCCGGCAATGGCCCATTTACTTCCGGTCAGGATGGCTGATAACGCCATTATTGAAATGACCAGCATGTAGGCAATAACAGGCATCACCAGCGTATCATTTCCCTCAGCAGCCAAGGATGAAATCAGCTGGCGGCCAACAAGCCAGGAATATAAACCAATCGGGATTATGGCAGCCAGCCGCAGCTTAGTGATTTGCGCCATTTTCAGGAATCCAGTCAAATAGAAAAGATGGCCAACCAGGAAAGCCCCAAGTCCGGCAACAAATGACACCGCAATGAATCCATCCCCGAGCATGCAGAAAAATAAGCCCATAATGACTAAACGCAATGCCGGCGAAGGGCTGGCAGGGAGCTTACGGAATGCATAAATAATAATTAGTGCCATTGGAATCAGCTTGAAGACAATCTTCAATTCCAGGGGCTCATGCGGAATAATGAAAATATACAAAATAGACATTAGTCCTATTAAAATAGAAATCTGCCAATTTTTCAAAATAAATCCACATCCCTATCTCTCAAAGATAACACTTTATTTTATTAGGAGTCATTACAAACACCTAAACCCGTTTCAGCTTTCTATGGGGTTTTGGCGGTAATTGAACACGTATTTCATCATCTGGTTTTACTTCTCCGCTCTCCAAAACAACACCCATTATTCCAGCTTTCCTTATTAGGTTTCCGTCTCTATCCTGGTCAATAACAGCCTTTAAAAGACCAGGCTGAAAATGATCAATCTGAGCACAAGGATTGCGTAATCCAGTTACCTTAATAGCGGCAGATATCCCAATAAATAAAATACTGTCAGCAGGCAGTTCAAGAAGATTGATTCCCGCGGTTGTAATATTTTCACCCATTTGGCCAGGTTCAATATGGAACCTTTCTGCTAACTCCTCAAATAACTCACTGTGGATTAGATGAACCTGCCTTAGATTCGGCTGGTCAGGGTTTTGTGCCACCCTTGACCGGTGTTTAATCGTTCAACCAAAATGGGCATCCCCTTCAATCCCCAAACCCTTCACCAGTTTTATGATATTTTGATTTTTTTTACTGAAAGTGTGCCTTTTGCTTATGCTTACCGCTATGACTGTACCCACAAGTGAATATTTCTCTATTCCATCCTGCATTTATTCCACACAGCCTTCCTATTCTTTAGACTCCTTTTACTTATTTATTCCATAAAAAATTAATTAGTCCTTCACTCCAGTCCATTATGTTCACCATTGTTTATAAACGATAAGTTAAAAATAATGATTAATGCTTCCTGAAAACTTATAAAATCACACATATAAAAATAAGTAATTAGGAAACATAGACATAACTAACACGCAGTTAAAAGGGGTACATTTGCCGTGGAGGAAAACCGGATAAAAGAATTCGATCATATTGTCAAAATGGGTAAAGAGGGACAAAAAGCTTTAAATCATTACTGGGTGGAATACAGCATTTACACTTCCTTTGAATATTGGTTTATGGTTATGCTATTTATTATTCCTTTAATTGTGTTATTTTTCAAAATTGATAAAAGAAAAATATTTTTCATGGGATTTTATGGTTATAGCATTCATATGCTATTTGGCTATATCGACTTGTACAATAAAAATTCCGGGCTGCTGAATTACCCTTTTCCTATGATTCCAATGGTTCCAGGTTTATCTCTTGACTCCAGTTTCGTTCCTGTCACATTTATGCTTGTTTATCAATGGACTTTAAATCATAAAAAAAATTACTATGTCTATACTGTTCTGACTGCTGGCGTGTTAGCATTTGTTTTTAAGCCCCTTCTTATAGGTCTCGGTCTATTCAGGCTATACGGGCGCACGAATAATTTTTTTCTTTTTGTATGTTACCTAATCGTAATTATATTAGCTAAGGTGATTACGAACGTTTTTTTATGGACAGAGAGTAAATTTAATAACCATAATCATTCAAATTAAATGTGGATGATTTATTTCATGGTGTTCTTTTATTTATAAAACATTCCAGTTGTGTACTAATATCCGCTGCCTTTTTGAGACTGGCACAGAGTCAGATTTACATCAACAATAAAAATAAAGTCATGCCGCCGTAATGGCAGCATGACTTTATTGTGCGAGATAGCAAGGCAAGTTTGCAAAACTTGATTAACCTTCCAACTCATTTAAGTTCCGATTATTCTTTAGTCGATCCAATATTTTGATAAACCCAACAAAACCTCTAATAGTGAATAAGGTAAAATTAACACTGCTAAAGGTATGGAAAATGGACCATTTCCTCCACTTGAATAGTCTGGTGTTTTTCTCAAAGTACCATTGGGCGATGCTCATTGGGACACTGAATATCAAACTTTTGAGGAATATATTTCTTAATTTGTCATGGTAAGACATTTTAACCCAAATCACACTTAAAAGCGGGAAAAACAAAATATCATAAATCAGGTTGGTTTTAAAAATTCTTGAAAAGGGGCGTACCGGGTATTCAACTCTTTTCGTTCCCACAACATAAGCGTCAACCAGAGTGGCAAGGACGCCTTTCGAGAAAAAAATAACTAATGTCTCCCTCATTTTTTTACCCTTAAACAAAAATGGAACCGAAAAAATGCACAATCCGAGAAGCAGGTTCAATAATTTTTTCTCCATTAAGATCAGCCTTTCCTATTGCAGATAATACTAAATTCACCCTTTTAGATCATATTTATTCTCTGAACCTGTTCATCTTCAATCTCACTCAAGGTTTTCTTCACTCATCCATGATAAAAAATAAAGCTGCCCTCTGGCAGCTTGACCCAAATATACAATTAATGATGATGGTGATGGTGATGGTGTTCATACCCGTGTTCTTCCGCATACTTACGGAAATTTTCCAAGTCCTGCATTCCTGTCGAAGTGCCGTCCAGTGCTTGGTTCATACGCTCGAGCAGGACTGTTCTTAACTTTGGATGATACCCAAAATATTCAGCAATATCTATGGAGATATGAGGATAGTTTTCATTAAACTGTTCGGCCATTTTGTTCATTCTCTCCATTAAAATGCCGGTAAACAAGAAATATGGCAGCATGATGATTCTTTTTGCGCCCAGTTTGATGCAGCGCTCTATCCCATCCTGCACAGTCGGCGTCGTGACACCCATGAAGGCACATTCAACGGCTGATACATTCACCTTTTCCCACAGTAATCTGCTGATCTTATAAAAATCAGCATTTGCATATGGATCGCTGCCGCCGCGACCGATTAATAAAATGGCCGTATCATCATGCCGTTTTTTCACATCTAAGCCGGTTTCAGCTAGTCTTGTTTTTAATATTTCAAGGACCTCCTCATGGACCCCTATTGTCTGGCCGTATGTAAACTGAATATCCGGGAAATGCTCTTTGGCATGTTCAATTTCTGCTGGAATGTGCAGTTTGGAGTGGCCGGCATGCAATAGGATGATGGGAATGACATGGATTTCATCTGCACCTTTTTCAACACAAAGCTGAATTCCATCTTCAATATTTGGAGATGCAAATTCCAGGAAACAGGTCTCAACCAACAGGGCTGGGTCTATGGAGTCTCTCATTTGATCGACGAATTGACGGACTTCTTCATTCCCAGCTTCCATCCTGCTGCCATGTCCGACAAATAAGACAGCTTTTTTCATTGTTCCTTTTCCTTTCTTGTATTTATCGATTCCTTTAATGCGGTTTTCATTGCGTTTGCGTTCGCCGTGTTCCATGGAGTAAATGATTGAATCATCTTTCACTGCTTCATGAACAATGTCCCGGGCTGTTTCTTCCTGCTGGACCGAATACCAGGTTCCTTTCGGGTAATCAATGACGACGCATTTATCTTTGCAGCGGCCGTTGCAGCGTGTACGGGATGTATGAATATGCTCGTCTAAACGGTTTTTCCGGATTTCATCCCGAATTTGCTGTGTGACTTTTTCTGCGCCTGCACCCATACAGGTTGCGCCGTTGCAGATGAGCAAGTGACGCTGCATTTGGGTTAGGTTCCAGGTTGTCATTAGGTGCCCTCCTTCAATAATTTTTTGCTTAAAAATGATGCCCGATTTCAGCACGGGGCACTTGCTTTCCGTGGGGCGTGCGGTGAGCCTCCTCGGCTTCCCCTGCGGGGTCTCTCACCTGTCCCGCTGCTCCCACAGGAGTCAAGTGCCCTCCGCTCCAATCAACTCAGCGGTTAAACTTAGGTTCTACTCCAACAAAATGTAAAAAATCAACCTAGTTTTTAAAAGCCTCCGGATAAAAACCTTTTGCCAAAACCTCAAGGGCTTCCCCAACACGAACTCCTTCAGATGCTGCTGATAAAGGCAGGATGACAAAGCGTTCGTTTTGTACAGCAGGTGTCTGGCTTAAAGCCGGATCCTTTTTAAGGAAATCTATTTTTTGTTCTGCAGTTGTTGAACCATAATCAATCACTACAATGACATCAGGCTGGCGTTCTACTGCATCTTCTTTTGAGACGGTGGCCCAATTTCCTTTTACATCCCCGAAGACGTTGTGTCCGCCTGCCATAGTTACAAGTGTATTCATGAAGTTTTGTGTCGCTGTGAATACATCTGTTTCACCGCTGTCGTAAACCAGGACATCCAGCTGCTCTTTTACTTCAGGTAATTCGGATGTAATGGCTTCAATCTCTTGATTCATTTGACCAATTAGTTCTTCACCGCGTTCTTCTACCCTGAAAATTTTTGCGATATTACGAATGTCTGAATAAATATCTTCTATGGTTGGAGCTGCTTTCACAGATGATGATTGTAAGTAGCTGTTAATGCCTAATTCTTTCAGTTCTTCACGTGTTCCAATGTTTTTCTCATTGAAGGCACTTTCCCATCCCCCATATAGAAAGTCTGCTTCTTCTGATATGACTTGCTCTTTTGAAGGGTACTGCTCAGCTAATACTGGCACTTTGTCGTATGCCTCCTGTAATGGCTCATAAATCTCGTTATCCAGAAATGCAGTACCGGCCATTGAATCTTCTAAACCAAGTGCCAGCATGATTTCAGTCACATGCTGATTTAATGATACAGCACGCTTTGGCGCTTCTTCGTATTCATTCACAAACCCTTCATTTTCAATAACCACTTTCTCCGTTTGCTCCGCTTGTTCACTTTTCACCTTTGCTGTGTTTACCTCTTCTGCTGAGCATGCGGCCAATATTAATGCGGCCGCTAAGACCAGAAATGCCCAAATTCTGCTATTTTTCATGTTCCATTGGTCCCTCGATTCGATTTTAATCGTTTGTGTAAAAAAACAAATGAAGCTTTTTTGTAAATGGGTTTTTCGAAACACCTGCCAGCATACGGAATACTTCTCTTAATGTCTCTTCTGTCAGGACTTGCTCCGGTGTCCCCGCCGTATATAGAGCTCCATGGTTCATGACAAGGAGTTCATCGCAATACCCGGCTGCCAGGTTTAAATCATGGAGGGCTGCCACAATCGTGATCGGCAGCTCCTTCACTAAATCCATTAACTGATATTGATGTTCAATATCCAGGTGATTGGTTGGTTCATCCAGAATTAATATGTTTGCCTGCTGTGCAAGGGCGCGTGCGAGCATCACCCTCTTTTTCTCGCCTCCGGATAATTGGCTAAACGTGCGGTTTTTCAAGTGGAGCACATTTGCGAGCATCATGCTTTCTTCCACAATGGCAAAGTCCTCCTGGTTATCTGCGGCAAGCCATTTTTTGTATGGCGTTCGCCCCATCATGACTAAATCTTTTACCGTAAAATCAAAGAGCACCGGTGTTTCCTGACTTACAACAGCTAACTCCTGAGCAAGCTTTTTCTGAGAAATATCGAGAATATCTTTTTCATATAACGTCACTAAACCGCTCGTTTGTTTTAAATGACGATAAATGATTTTTAGCATCGTAGATTTTCCGCTGCCATTCGGTCCAATGATGCCAACGAATTTCCCCTGTTCCACCGAAAAAGTGATATTATTTAAGATTTGCTTGTCCGACACTGAAAAGGACATATTTTTGACCTGGATCATCCTTATTCACCGTCCCCAAAAGAATATCGCTTTCGCCTAAGCATCCAGATAAAGAATGGGCTTCCGCAAATAGCGGTAATGATCCCGATTGGCATTTCTTCAGGCGCCATTACTATACGTGCAGCCATATCAGCCCAAACTAAGAAAATGGCACCCATCAGGGCGCTTATCGGGAGAACCACTTTGTAATTAGACCCCACCATCATTCGCACGATGTGAGGAATAATCAGTCCCACAAAGCCAATGCTTCCGCTGACGGCGACGACCACACCGGTCAGAAGGGATACAAAGAGAATGATAAAAATGCGAAACAGGTCCAGATTAACGCCAAGTGTCGCGGCCGTTTCCTCTCCAATCAATAAAGCATTAAGCTGCCGATAATTCATGATCAGCAAAATAAAAACCAGCAGAAGCGAAAAAAATGGGATGCCAAGATTGGACCATTTCGCGCCTGCGAGACTGCCGAGCATCCAATGCATGACCGCTTGAATGCCGCCCTGCTGCTTGGACATCATCAGCATAAAATTGGTAATGGCGGATAACACCATCGAAACTGCAATCCCTGCCAAAAGCAGACGGATGACCGATAAGCGGCCATTGACACGTGCTAAAATAAACACGATCATCACCGCAAAGATGGCCCCTAAGAATGCGGCAAGGGAAATGGCATAGACCCCTAAAACGCTGAATGCTCCGAGTAAAATGACAGATGCAGCTCCAACGGATGCTCCGGAAGATACTCCGAGAATGTAAGGATCTGCTATCGAGTTTTTCACTAATGCTTGAATGGCCGCCCCGCATATGGCCAGTGCAGCACCTGCTATGGCCGCAAGCAGAATACGTGGGAATCGTATATCCCAAATAATAACCGTCTGTGCCTTAGAAGCATCTGTTGCTATGAATATCCCCAGCTTGGAGAAGATCACTTCCCAAATAAGGCGCGGGGTAATGTCCACAGATCCTACCATCACCGCAAAAGTCATGGATGCAAGCAGCCCCGCGGCCAGAACAGCCATCAGCAATGCAAACCGCGGCCTGGTCATATAAGCTTCACAGGCTCCCAGCTGATGATTGCCGCATGGAAAGGATACCGGTATACATATTGGCCATTCTCTTTGGAAATATATTGTTCAAGTGCGGCTTCCACATGTGCTTGATCAAATTGGGGAGATAAAATTTTCTTGCTTTGGGCTTCAACTAACTGCTGCCATGAATCAAAACGATGCTCACGCTCAAGCTTAATCATTTCACAATCTGCATAAATGCCTAACTGGTACAGCATATTGACGATCATGATATAATCCCTGCGCGGGTATTTAATGTCATAGCCAAACTGCTCATCCAATAGAACGTAATGCGGCTGAATAGGGCCAGTCGTTAAGCCGATTATGGCACGCTTTGCTGCCAGCCTGTTCATTTTCTTCAGCGCTTCATTCATTTCATACATCCGATAAAAGCAGTTCACCCCCACCACGACATCATGCGGCTCCAAGTGTGCTTCTTCCCATTTGCTGTGGACAAACTGGACAGGGGCATCCTCTTCAAAGTACTGCTTTAAATAAGCGAGCACACTCTTTGAACCATCAACCAGCGTTAAACTTCTGACATCCTGGCTGAGCGGAAAGGTATAGTTGCCCCATCCCGGACCGAATTCAATACAGCTTGAGTCTTCCGGGATATGAGGCTTCATTTTTTCGTAGATGGCTTTGGCATACTCATCTGTTTGCTTGTATTTTTTTTTCTTCATGGACTGCATCCAAAAAGCTTCTTCGAGCTCATCATCAACCATTCGCTCCGGCATCCTGCCATGCCAATCCAGCATGCCTTCCTTCCAGAGCTTCTCAAAGTCGTATTGCATAGGGGATTCTTTTATCATTGAATTTCTCCTCAATTCCCAAAACCTAACTGGACAAGGTCCTAAATATACTGTCCGGCTGCTTAAAACTCCAGCCCCTTCATGGCTTTAACATCCTGCTCGGCATAATAATGCTTGGTAGCATCGATGGTTGACACTAAATCGGCTAAATCGAGAATGGCAGGATGTGCAGAACGCCCTGTTATAACCAGATGCATTCTTTTTGGACGGTTTTGAATGGCTTCTAACACCTCAGATAACGGCAGCACATCGTCAATTGAAAACCGTGTAATGGCCAGGGCATTATTCAGTTCGTCCAGCACTAATACATCTGTTGTTTCATCTTTTAATTCTTCTTTTACCGTCTGCCAGGCGATTGCAAGTGCTTCGCGATGCTCCTCCGGTGTTTTTGTCCATGTAAACCCGATTCCTAATTGAACAGTTTCAACACCAAGTTTCCTTAGTGCCAGCTGTTCACCATATGTACGTTCCGGTGATTTAATAAACTGAAAGTATTTCACCTTCATGCCGCGGCCAATTGCTCTTAATGCGACACCAAGCGAAGCGGTTGTTTTTCCTTTGCCATCGCCTGTATAAACTAACAGCATCCCTTCTTGTGCCATAGAACATTCCTCCTTAAAGCCAGGTTGTCTTTTCAGCAAAGTGTGTACGCTTTTTCTCGGAAGCAATTTCTTCTGCCGGGTAGCCGATGCATAGTGTTCCCACTAATTGCTCCTGCTCAGATGCACCGATAAAATCATGCAGTGCGGTATCATGCACAAGGCCAACGCCTCTTGTACGCCATACCATGCCTAACCCCAGCTGTTCCGCCATCAGCCACATCGACATGATGGCACTGCTTACGGCAAAGACATTATCTTTTGTCGCCCCTTCATCTCCTTCCACAATGGCAGATGTTACGACTATGATCAGGGGTGTGTTCGTAATAGCTTTCATGGAACTCTCCACTAAATTCGGCTTTGTGGGAAAACGTTTTTGCAAGTAATCAAGTGCCACCTGTTCGTAGCGTTTTAAGCTTTCTCCCTGCAATACATAGAAATGCCATGGCTCACGCATGCGGTCATTTGGTGCATATGTGGCTGCTGCTAATAATGTCTCGATTTTGTCTCGTTCTACTTCGCGGGATTCAAAGTTTCGAATCGCACGGCGTTTTTTCAAGGCTTCTAACATAATTCATGCTCCTTTTCTATAAACCAGGCAATTTGATCCCGCACTCCTACCACATCTCCAACCAAGATCATCGATGGATTTGAGATGCCATGGTTCTGGATATCCTCTGCAATCGTTTCAAGTGTCCCTGTAATCGTCCGCTGATTGGCAGTTGTGCCCCATTCAATTACAGCGGCAGGGGTTTTTCCGCTTTTGCCATTGGCTATTAAGCTTTTCGTAATGTGAGCAATATTGCCAATGCTCATATAAAAGGCGACCGTGTCAATTTGAGCAAGCGCAGACCACTTTAAAAAGTCCTGCTCCTTTTCAGCGCGGCCATGGCCTGTCACAATGGCAAAGCTTGCCGCATGATCACGGTGTGTCACAGGAATCCCTGCATATGCAGGCGCAGCAATACCGGCGGTTATACCAGGTACGATTTCAAAGGGAATACCCGCTTCCCGCAAAATTGCCGCTTCTTCAGCTCCCCGTCCAAAGACAAAAGGATCGCCGCCCTTTAAACGCAGTACCTTCCAGCCAAGCTTTGCCTGTTCCACCAGCACCCGATGAATTTCATCCTGAATCAGTCCATGTCTGCCCGGCTCTTTTCCGCAATATATCAGCTCTGCATCTGCTTTTGCATGTGTTAAAATTTCCGCATTCACAAGACGGTCATATAAAATCACATCAGCCTGCTGAATGCACTCCAATCCGCGAATCGTCAGCAGTTTAGGGTCACCTGGTCCAGCTCCAACAATATAGACAAATCCGCTCATTGGTTTTCTCCTAAACACTTAAGCAGCCAGGCTTCACATTTTTGCTTATCGCCTTGCTGCATCCACTCCAAAACTTGAGGATCCAAAAGGTCTGCCAATAGCTGCTTTTTCTCATTCCCCGTGAACTTCACTAAGATTCGCTGACGGGCTTCCTTTAAAAAAGATACATACTGCGCGTAATGCTCTCCATATTGCTCTGCTAATTCTGACTTTACGCTGCGTGTCAGGCCCGGGCTGGCGCCAGATGTAGATACGGTCAAGACGAATTCACCGCGGCGGACAACTGCGGGATTAATGAAATCAACACGGCCCTTTGCATCTGCACGGCTGAGCAATTGCCAATGCTGTGCGGCTTCTTCCACTGCATTGTTTACTTCTTCGTCATTTGTTACGGCAAAAATCAGGGCCGCGTCATCTAAATCAGCCGGTTCAAAGGATTTTTCTTTCCAAGTCACAAGTCCTCCATGGATATACTGCTGTAATTTTCCAGTAACCTCCGGGCTGATCACAGTAACTTGCGCTTTCGTTGGCAGGAGTGCTTCTGCCTTCTGGCGTGCCACATGGCCACCGCCAACAATGACCACCTTTTTATAGTCAAGATTCATTAATAACGGGAAATAATTCATGTTCTGCCTCCAAACAAGCTGCCAGCCAATTTTTCACGAGCTGTGGATTCGATGCAAAATGAAAGTGTGTATAGCCGGCTACAAGATTATCAGTTAAATAGCCTTCCTTCTGAGAGCGGAAACGGCCCTTGCTGAAATAGGCGGGTGAAGGATGACCCCCTTCATATGCCGAGTAATGGAATTCATGCCCTTTTGCCAGCTCTCCTTCATTCATTAGAAAGTTGCCCGGAACACCTGTAATTTCCCGATACCCGAGCGCAGCCAATTTATCCTGCATCCTCACCCGGCCCGGAATCACACCGATCATCGGGAAAGCCTGTCCCTTTCGATCCACGATTTCTTCTGTTAAATACATAAATCCGCCGCATTCTGCCAATGTCGGCAGACCCCGCTCCAGCGCGGCCGTGATGGAAAGCTTCGCTGCTTCATTTTTTGCCAAAGCTTCAGCAAACTCTTCAGGAAAACCGCCGCCTATATAGAGCCCTTGCACTTTTTCGGGAACCTCTTCATTTTGCAATGGAGAGAAGAAATGCAATATGGCTCCATGGGCACGCAGCAATTCCAAGTTTTCTTCATAGTAAAAATTAAAGGCCGCATCTCTGGCAACCGCAATATGTACTTCCTGTCTTTCTGGCTGTTCATCAAAAATCGAAGAGGTGACCTCCAGGACTTGGGCTTTCGTTAGTTCCAGAAGCTGATCAATATCTACTGTTTTTTCAATCGCTTCTGCCAAACTTTCAAAATAGGAATCTAAATCACCGCGTTCTATGGCCGGCACCAGCCCCAAATGACGGCTTGGCATGCTGGCTACAGCTCCTTTTGGGAGATATCCAATGACAGGAATTCCGCATTCTTGTTCAATCGCTGATTTGACAATGTCAAAGTGGCTTTTGCTTCCTAATTGATTAGCAAGGACACCAACGATATGGGAGCTGTCATCAAGCATTTGAAAACCTTTAACAATCGCAGCTGCACTTCTTGCCATACTTGCCGCATTGACAATTAAAATGACAGGACTTTTTGTAATCCCGCTAATATGAGCAGCAGATCCTTCATTGGATAGTGGTGATTTGCCGTCATAAAAGCCCATCACTCCCTCAATTACTGATACGTCTGTATCGCGGCTCGCCCTTGCGACAATTGCCTTCACGGTATCATGGGACATCATGAAGCTATCAATATTTCGGGAAGCGCGTGTGGTGACAGCTGTATGATACGCTGGGTCAATGTAATCAGGGCCGCATTTAAAGCCCTGTACGGTTAACCCGCGCTTCATCAGCGCACGCATAATGCCGATTGTGAAGGTTGTTTTTCCGACACCGCTTCCTGTTCCGGCCAGAACAAATCGATTCATCCTCTTCCCTCCTCAAAGTGGACTCGTGCAATGCTGATAGTCACATTCCCGCTTTTCTTTTTCTCCAGCAGCAATTCTTTTGCATTTGCATACCTCATGGCCGCCGGTTCACTGACCCCATACGCCCCTGTATATTTAAAGACGGTGTCCGACGGATTCTGCATCGGAATCTCATTCAGCTCTTCAGGTGTGTATGTAACAAACGGCCAGTTATACTTAGACGTTAACTCCAGCAGGCCTGCCTCGTCTTTCTTCAAATTAATAGATGCTACACCCTTGACACTTTTTTTGCTCAATTGCAGCTCCTCTAATGTTTCATCGATGACCTGCTCAATCTCTGCCATTGAGGTTCCGCGATTACAGCCAATCCCTAGTACAATGGATTTTGGACGGTACAAGACCCCGTTTTCAAGCAGCGCCTCTTCATGCGGTTCCATAATGCGATCTGTAATAAGCAGTGCAGCTTGCGGCTTTGCCTTGATGGCTTCCTCTATTGATGGATAAATCTTTAGATTTTCCGGCAATTCCCGATCGTACGTCCACCAGTTCTTTTCCCCGGTTTCCTGCACGATCGCCACAAGCTCTTCATTGACAACCGATGCACTGACAGGTGTTAATTTTTCTTCGCTATCCCACATCCAGCCAAATTGGGCTCCAAATAAATCGACGGGAATTGTTTTTTGAACATCTGATGCGGTGGTCACAATGGGCACCGCCCCAATCGCATGGGCAAATTCATGGGTTAAGGCGTTAGCACCGCCAATATGACCGGATAATACACTGATCACATACTGGCCTTTGTCATCAACCACTAACACTGCAGGGTCTTTCTTTTTATCGATTAAAAGCGGGGCAATCATGCGAACGACAGCACCGAGAGAAATAATGCAGATAATTCCTTTATACTGCTGGAACAATGCAGGCAATAATAGGCGGACCGTGCCATCAAATAATTGGATCTGGCGCGCTTCTTCATCGCCCTGCTCGAATTTTTTCATATAATACAGGTCTGCATATGGGAATTTTTCCGCATAGCTTCTTGCATGGGCCACCCCATGCTTTGTAATGGCCACAAGGGCATAGGGTTTGCGCTTTTTAATGAATGGCATTTCACCTTCGCGTAAGCTAATCATTTGCCGTCACGCCTTTGCGGAAGCCATGTGTGAACGTTTTGTCATATAGCTTCGAGCGGTATTCTTTTTCATGTATATGCGGGTCCAATGCCCAGCCTGCCAGAATCATCGCATGCTTGCGGATGCCGTTAACACGCATTGCCTCGTCCAGCTCAGTCAGTGTAGTGCGGACAATTTTCTGGTCCGGCCATGAAGCACGCTGCACAACCGCAACAGGTGTATTGTCTGCCCATCCGGCTGCCTGCAGTTCTTTTGTGATTTTCTTTGTTAACGTTGCACTTAGAAACATCGCAATGGTACAGTGATGGCTCGCCAATGCCTGTAATTTTTCACGCTCCGGCACTGGTGTCCGCCCCTCAGCCCTTGTTAATATAAGCGTTTGCGTTAAATCCGGAATCGTCAGCTCTGCCCCTACTGCGGCTGCGGAAGCAAAAACAGAACTGACGCCTGGTACAACTTCACAGCTGATATCGTGCTGTTTTAATAGTGCCACTTGCTCCATCGTTGCCCCGTACATGGCCGGGTCGCCTGTATGTAAACGTACAACCGTTTTGCCAGCATGAACTCGATCAGCAATGCAATCCACCATTTCTTCGAGATGCATCCCGGCTGTGCGGATAATCTCTGCCGACTCTTTTGCTTCCGCCACTAATGTCTCGCTGACAAGGGAGTCGGTATACATGACAACATCAGCCTTATTTAATAGCTTTAAGCCTTTTACCGTAATTAAATCGGGATCTCCAGGTCCTGCTCCGATAATCCAAATTTTTTTCATTTGCGCACCACCATACATGACAAGTAATTTAATTCAGCTCCCCGGAGCTCATGGACATTCCATATGACCTCTTCGTCAGATGTAACCTTTGTTACAACATGTGTTTTGTCCAATAAATCCATTTCCTCCAATAGATTCAGCATATCGTCCATTACTTTCGCTACTTTAATGAAGACAATTGCATCATGAGTTTCAATCACCCGCCGCATTTCCTTCATATCCTCGGTTGCCGGAATCATCGCGACATGGTCATCGCCATCAGCCAGGGCAATCCCTAAGCGATTAACAGATCCATTAAAGGACGAGATGCCAGCTACCGTTTCAATCGGAACATCTGGATGCATGGTCTGCATCAGCTTCATTAAATGGATAAATGTGCTGAACAGCATCGGATCCCCTTCCGTCACGAATGCCACATCTTTTCCCTGAGACAGAAAGCCATAAATAGCTTTTGCGGATTTTGTCCACTCAGCCCTTAGTGTATCTTCATCTTTTGTCATAGGAAAAACCAAACCAAGCATCTCTTTTTCATCGGGATTTATATACATGTCTACAATGCGATGGGCGTAGGATTTACTGCCTCTTAATTTTTTGGGATAAGCAATGACCGGGCTTTCCTGCAATTTGCGGAATGCTTTTACCGTGATTAATTCCGGATCTCCCGGCCCGACTCCTAATCCATATAAAGTACCGATTCTCATTTAGTTCTTTCCTTTCTTTGCAGTCACAATAAAAATAGGATTTAGCGGCTCGAAGCGTGTTAAATGCAGGATTGGCTTGCTTTTTGAAATTTGTGCCTGCAATACGGACACTTCGCAGCCCAAATTTTTCAAATGCTGCATCGCTTCTGCGAGATTTTCGATCGTGGCAATATTCATCACGAGCCGGCCATTTGGCTGCAGCCGTGAAAGGCATGACTGCAATAAAAGCTCCATATTGCCGCCATTGCCACCAATAAAAATCGCATGCGGATCAGGAAATTCATCCAGCCCTTCAGGCGCCTTTCCAAGGACTGCCGTGAAATCTGTCCGATGTTTTAATTGATTTTCCAGGCAGTTTTCCAGATCGCCCTCATTCTTTTCAATCGCATACACAGCACCTTCCCGGGCTATTTTCGCTGCTTCAATCGCCACTGAGCCTGTGCAGGTTCCAATATCCCAGACAATGCTGTTTTCCTTTAGCTCCAGCTCCTGGATACAAAGAGTTCTGATCTCCTTTTTCGTTATCAAGCCTTTATCCGGCTTTCTCTGAATGAACCTGTCATCCGGAATTCCCAGTGAGGCACGCTCCACTGCCACACGCTGCCTTAAAATCACCACATTCAATGGAAAAAAAGACGATTGCTCCATTTCGTCCAAGTTGAAGAAGCGGCATCGCTCATCTTCCCCCTGCAGATTTTCAGCAACAAAGGCATCATACTCCGTCATGCCAAACTTCTTTAAATACGTCGCAATGACCTGCGGAGAATTTATTTGGTCTGTTAAAATAGCAATCTTTTTCCGCCCGTCGATTCTTTGGGCAAAGCCTTTAATAGAACGGCCGTGCAGGCTGACAATATACGCATCCTGCCAGCTATCCTGCATTTTCGAAAAAGCGAGCTGAACAGAGCTTGTATAAGGATAAATCTCCAATGGAAGTTTTTTCGCCAATACACTGCCAAGCCCGTAAAACAGCGGATCACCTGATACCAAAATAACTGTATTTCGTGTTTCCTGCTGCAGGTCAGCCGTTAAGGCCGACAAGCCGCCTTTGATTACTTTTTTCTCTCCAGTAAATTCCGGGAAAAATTGCAAATGACGCTCCCCGCCGACCAGGACATCACATTCATGAATCCAGTCTATGTAGGGGGAGAGCAATCCATCTGCGCCATTATCCCCGATACCAATCATCTTCATCCAATTTGTCAATATTCTCAGCCTTTCCTAGACAGCTTCCCTTCATGGCGTACAGAGTCGTCGATACTTTGACGTTTGCGTTCATATGATTCAGTGCATAATAGCAGCAATTTCGGCAAAGGGCTTCAAAGAATTCCTGGTTTCCATGAAGGATTTCACCAACCTGTGAAGCCGTATTTGCCTGTAAAATGTCCTGCTGGATTTCCTCACTGACTCCCACTTTATTGGCCATGCCTGCTAAAAACTCGAAACTGACTGGTGCACTTTTCGAGTGCACCATCATAACGCCCTGTGCAACCTTTGAGAATTTCCCCATCATCCCAACAAGAGAAACTTTGGGAATCTTCTTCCTTGCTATATTCTTTAAAGTAAAACCGACAAAGTCGCCCATTTCGATGAAGGCTTCTTCCGGCAAATGCGGATACTGCTTCATGGCAAATTTTTCACTTCGTCCGCCTGTTGTAATGACTAAATGCTCACATCCTGCTTCTTTTGCGACATTGATTGCCTGAGCGATACTCGCCATATAGGCGGAACTGGAAAATGGCACCACCGTTCCCCGTGTACCTAAAATCGAGATTCCTCCGATAATGCCTAATCGGCCATTCAATGTTTTTTCAGCTATTTCTACACCGTCCGGAACCGAAATGACCACTTCAATGCCGCGATTTACTTTATATTTGTCCATTGCTTCCTGGACGACACCATGGATCATTTTACGCGGCACAGGGTTGATCGCTGCTTGCCCTACCGCTACTGGAAGCCCTGCTTTCGTGACTCGTCCTACACCGATCCCGCCATCTAAATGGATGCCTTCTTTTTTGGCATATGTAACCGTACTTTGAATTCGTGCCTGATGTGTGGCATCCGGGTCGTCCCCTGCATCTTTGATCGTTTCGCACATGACCCGGCCATCTGACATATCAAAAGCTGTCACTTTAAAAGTGGCATACTGGCCAACCGGCAGATAAATTGTAACTTCATTTGGCACCTCTCCGGTCACAAGTGCCTGCAGTGCTGCCTTTGTCATGGCTGCGGCACAGGCACCTGTCGTATAGCCGTGCCGCATTTGGGATGGATCTTTTTTATTTCGCTGCTTTTGCCCGTTCATCCGCCATAATGGAAATGGCATTCAGCGCAGCGACCGTCACTGTACTGCCACCCTTTCTCCCTGCATTCGTAATAAATGGGATTCCTTCAAGCACGGCCAGCTCGGCTTTAGACTCTGCCGCTGATACAAAGCCGACTGGCATGCCAATAATCAAATCGGGTTTTGCGAGCCCATCTTTCACTAAACGAATCAATTCCAGCAGCGCGGTTGGCGCATTGCCGATGGCGTAGATTCCTCCTTCATGCAGACTCGTAGCTTTTTGCATGGAAATAATGGCACGTGTCGTTCCCTGGGCCTTCGCTTCCTTTGCAACATCTTCATCCGCAATATAACAATGCAGGTCCCCGCCATGCTTTTGGAATCGCCTGCGCCCTGACCCGCTTTCAATCATCTGTACATCTGCCACGACATGACGGCCCGCTAGAATGGATTGAACCCCTGCTTCAATGGCATCAGGTGTAAAAATCATGCTTCTGCCCAGCTCGAAATCTGCCGAGGCATGGATGACACGCCGAACCACCAGCCACTGCTCATCTGTAAATGGATGTTCACCCATCTCCTCTTTAATAATCGCGAAGCTGTGATCGTAAATTTTATCCGGATCTACCGTTACCGGTACAAATGTGGTGTTAAAGTTCATGTTTGCCATGTGTAAAGACCTCCCAATCTTTGAGTCACTTCTTCGAAAGAAGTGCAGAAGTTTTCATATACGAGCGGCGGCCGCTTGATTAAAATAACAGGAATCCCCAAATCCAGAGCAGCGGTCATTTTTTCATCCACCGATCCCACTTTGCCGCTTTCTTTAGTAATCATCAGAGTCACTTCATATTGCTCACAAAGAGCTTTATTTAATGATTCAGAAAATGGTCCCTGGATCGCAATAATGTCCTTTTGTTTAACACCGAGCTTATGACATTTTTCCATGTTTCCCATGTTGGGAAGCATCCTGCATACAAGCCGGATATCATCTCGCATTAAATATTTTGTGAAGATTTCCAGCGTTTTGCTGCCGGTTGTCAGCATGATCGTTCCTTTATGCGATTGAGCCAATTTTGCAGCTTCCTCATAACTTTCTGTTTCTGTTATGAGCGGTGAGGTAAACTGTTCATTTGGCCTTTCGTAACGTATGTAAGGAATGCTGCATGCTTTGGCTGCTGCCATTGCTGTTTTTGAAGCTTCTTCCGCATAGGGATGACTGGCATCAATCACAGTGGTCATCTCTTGCATCTGAATTAGTTCGATCATGTCATTTTCTGACAGACGCCCCACTTTATAAGAAATGCCTTCAGCTTTCAAACTATCAGCTGCCGATTCTGTGACAACGGTTGCCAATAAGGGATAACCTTGATTTTTCAATTGAATGGCTAATGCTCTCGCATCACTTGTGCCTGCTAAAAATAAAATCATGAAATCCTCCTAATCCCCGCATGGTGCCGGCTCGACTTCGATCTTAGAGCTCATATCCTGATAGGTAAAATACTGAATTTTTTTCACGCGCTTAAAATATTTAAAAAGCCGTTCATTTGGATGCGCATTTTCTTTGTATTCTTCTATAATCTCCTTTAATAACGGCACCAGCTGATCGGGCTCAATCCCCTCTGCCACCGGCTGGGCAGCATGGGCTGTACGGCCAACCGGCTTTGCCCCGATAAATAAATCAAACTTCTTCTTGCGGTAAACAATGCCGATATCATCAAATACGGCCCGATAACAGGCCATGCCGCAGCCATTAAAGCCAATATGTAATTCCTTTGGAAGCTTTAAGCCCCCCAGTTCATCTGCAATTTCCTCTGCATATGGAATGGATTCTGCTTTCTCCCCGTAGCAAAAATCGCAGGCTTTTAGATTTAGAACATCGCCTGCTGGCATGACTGTCAGATGGTTTTGTTCGAGTTTTTCCACAATTGACTGAGGCCGTCCGGTTGGAATCTTGATTAAAAATCGGTGATCCGGTGTATATTCCATGGTGCCCTTCTCGCCAACAGCTTCTGCCAATACGCGCATTTGGTCCGGCGTAATAAATTTATTGGCAACACCAGGCGAAACCGCAAATTCAAAAATATCCTCGATTGGCTGCTGCACCAAATGTGTTTGGTCAACCTCCGATTTCGTCACCATCGATAAAGCCTTAAAAGCCATATCCAGTGAGCTGGCTTCTTGTTTTTTGCTTTCAATCTGCTCGTAGCCGGCTTGCGCTTCCCCGGTTTCCTGATTTAATGCCCATGGCTCCGCTTCCTTTTTTAAACGCTGATGCGGCTTTAAGCTTTGCTTCTCTTCGCCAAGCGTATACTTTCTCTGATATCCGCGAGGCGTAATGATCTTGTTGTCATAAAAGAAAGTGGAGGAATTCCCGATCACAACTGTTGTCAGCATACCTATATCGTGTTCAAGCATTTCCGCCAGTGTAGTCAGAATGACATTTTGATTTTCGCGGTAAGCACTTTTCACAAGCCCCACTGGTGTATCAGGAGAACGATATTTTAATAGAATCCTTTGTGCCTCGACAATCTGCCGTGTCCTCCTGCCGCTTTTCGGGTTATATAACGCAATGACAAAATCCGCCATTCCGGCTGCTTCAATGCGCTTCTCGATCACAGTCCAGGGTGTTAAATGATCACTCAGACTGATGGTGCAGGAGTCATGCATGACAGGTGCACCCAGTAAACTCGCACATGAATTTATTGCCGAGATGCCAGGAACAATTTCCACTTCGATTCCTTCTTCTTCCGTCCATCCCATTTCAATCAGCACTTCATACACTAAGCCGGCCATGCCGTATACGCCCGAGTCACCGCTCGATATTACGGAAACAATATGACCAGCTTCCGCTCTTTTCACTGCATCCTGCGCACGGGATACCTCCTCAGTCATCCCTGTGCTGACAATGGAACTTGCTGTTACGAATGGCATGATCAGCTCTACGTATGTTTTGTAGCCAATAATGCAATCACTCTGCTGCAGCGCATCCACAGCCCGTTTGGTTATATGCTCACGATCACCCGGACCAAAGCCGACAACAAAGATTTTTCCCTTCTTCATAGACTAACCTCCAATTAAGAAAAGCACATGCGCCTTGCCTGCTCCCATGCTGCTCGAGCAGGCCCCTGCGCAAGACCATTCTCAAAGTACAATGCTTCTTGCCAAATAAAAAATGCCTGCACTCCTTTTCAAAGGAATACAGGCATATGAAATGACAGTATAAGAATAAGCATACTGAAACTCAAAAACAATTGATCATAATTGTCCCGCCTATACTTCTCCCTCCGAAAAGCAAGTGTCGTTTAAATAAGCAGGTTTCCTGACTTAAGCTTCTTTTTACTCTTACACCTTCCCGATTTCTCAGTGGCATTGTAATTTCATCAGCTATTACAGTAGCGGGGGCTGTACCAGATTTTCACTGGATTCCCTTTTACCTCACCAAAAGTGAGCACTTATTCAAATTGATATATTAATTTTTTACTAATATAACATATAATGACCAAATTTGACATATTATTTTTTTCATAATTTTTCTAATGCTATGATAATGCCTTTGCTCTTTTGATATAGGATTTGGTAAAAAGCTTACTTCTGCTGTTCAGGAGTTAATTTCGCTGCGATATAACAAAATGTGCATTAGTCTTTCATAAAGTTAAAATAAATTTATAATGATTAGATCAGTGATGCAACTCTTCTTTGGTTTGTAAAAACAATAACAACAAACCACCTCAATAAGTTATAAGAGTAAAAAGAAAAAAGCCACCTGGTTTGGCAGCTATATTAAAATTTGAACCTCGATTTTATTCTCCTTTAAAAACTATCTTCCCATCAACAATCGTGTAAACAATAGAGGTTTCAGATATATTTTTTGGTTCAATATTGGTAAGATCCTCTCCAAGAACAACCATATCCGCTTTCTTCCCGGCTTTAAGTGAACCTAAGTCATTTTCACGATATATTTGATAAGCAACATTCTTTGTGTATGACTGTATCATTTCCTTTAAAGTAAGTGCTTGATCAATATTTCGAACCAAATCAGAATCCTGCTCTTCTGGATAAGGACTGTTTCTTGTAACTCCAGTTTCTACCGCGTTCAATGGTCGATAATCAGGGGTGGGCGGATAATCGCTGCTGCTGGCAATCGTTACTCCAGCTTCCCACATTTCTCTTGCTGGATACATGGCTAATGCACGTTCCTCTCCTATCATTGCCTTCTCTAAGTCATAATACTGATCTTTGTAAAACCAAAAGGGCTGCAGGCTCGCAATAACACCTAAATTCGCCATACGGGAGATGTCACTATCCTGAATAGCACTGATATGAGTAATAGTGTGGCGGGAATTGTGCTCTTCATTTTCTTTCTTTGCCAATTCCAGGGCATCAAGGCCCATTTTAACTGCTCCATCGCCGATTGCGTGAATGTGTACTTGTATATCTTCCTTATCTAGTTTTGAGACCATCCTATTGAAAGTATCCTCTTTCCAATTCGCATCACCGTGGTGGTGGGATCCCATTCCGGCATTCTTGGTATATGGTTCAACAAAGAGAGCTGTTTTCCCTTCAGTTACACCATCAGCAAATAATTTTACGGTGTTCACTGAAAGCCAATCTGAATTATACTTTTTACCAGCCTCTTCTATTTTCGCAACCGCTTCTTCCGGTTGAGTTTCTGGTCCAAATACAATTGCATTGGCAACCCGCATGGTCAACTTACCCTCTTTTTCTAATTCATTCAATACTTTTAAACTTCTATCACCGCCTGACATATTCATGACACCCGTCATACCAAAGCTATGCATTTCTTTTTGAAATTCCAGAATTGCCTCTTTATATTGTTCATCCGTTAAGTTAGACAGCGCTTGGACATCTGCGAGCAGATCCATTGCTCCTTCTCGCAATACACCACGGGGAGAACCGTCAGGATTACGCTCGATCATACCACCTTTAGGAACCGCTGTATCCTTGGTAATTCCGGCAATCTCCAGCGCTTTTGAATTGACCCAAACCGAGTGTCCATCGATAGAGTAAAGCATAACAGGTATATCTGAAACGACGGCATCCAAATCCTCTTTCTTAGGGCCTGGGTTCGTACCATCCGCCTGTTCATAGGGACCGTTCACCCATCCATCCCCAGTAATGACTTTAGCATTGGGGTTTTTCTCCCTAAAATTAGCGACCGCCTGTACATATTCTTCGTGGCTCTCAAGCTCTGCAAGATATACTTCAAAAAGTTTGGAGGTCCATAAACCTGGCGGGTGAGTATGACCATCCATAAAACCAGGAGATACCATTTTTCCTTCCAGATCAATTACCTCGGTATCCTCCCCCACATAGTTTTCCACGTCAGAACTGCTTCCTACAAACTGGATTTCTCCATCTTTTATAACAACTGCTTCAGCAAGCGGCTGATCTTCCTCCATGGTGTAAACCTTTCCATTTTTAAGTACAAGTGTGGCTTGATCATGGGATACCTCCACGTCCTTTTTATCAGTAGAATTTGTATCCTTTTTAGCGGTTACATCTGATTTTTCTGTACAGGCACTTAGTATAAGTACGAATGGAATAAGGATGAAAATCAAAAAACTCAACTTGTTACGCAATATATTATTCATCGACATTTCACTCCTTATTGTTTAGGGATGCTCCAGACACGCTAATATTTAAAAATAGAAACTTTCGTACTACATCTCTAACTCCTCAAAGTCGATCTTTGGGGGCTCTTTACTAAAGAATCCGGTTGATATAAGTAAATAAACGACACCTAGTAAAGCCCATATTAATCCAGCAATAATGGACATAAAATCAAGGCTGCTCCATAGGTATATAATGAAACCAAGTCCAACCAGCGGAAAGATCAAATTTCCAAAGGTGAATCCAATAGTACGTTTTGTTTTGGTTTTAAGGTAATTTGCGATTACACAAATATTAACAAAACTAAATGCAGTAAATGCACCTACATTTATAAGTGATGTTGCCATTGTTAAATCCAGAAAAAGGGAGGAAAGCGCCAGAAGCCCAATAAATAGAATATTTGGAACTGGTGTATTTAATCTAGGATGAAGATATCCAAAGAACCCTTTAGGCAATACGTTATCTCTGCCCATAGCATATAACAGCCTTGATGCACTTACTTGAGCTGCTAAGCCGGAAGCAAATACTGAAAATAGAGCCCCAGCTGTGAAAATAGATAAGAAAAGGTTTCCTCCAATCGTATAGGCGATCTCTGGAGAAGCTCCTTCGATATCATTAAACACAGATACATCAGGAAAAAGGGACTGCATGAAGAAAGTGACCATAAAGAAAAAGATTCCCCCTATTGAAGCTACTAAAATGATTGCCCTAGGGAT
Source organism: Cytobacillus sp. BC1816 (assembly GCF_051353635.1). Lineage (NCBI taxonomy): Bacteria > Bacillati > Bacillota > Bacilli > Caryophanales > Bacillaceae > Cytobacillus > Cytobacillus sp. BC1816. Next base: position 2,945,523 of record NZ_CP195611.1, read on the forward strand.
TGTCTTTTTCGGTTCAATTGTCTCCTCCGAAAGTGTAGTAATGGCATCAAATCCGATGAAGGATAAAGCTAAAAGTGCAGCACCCGCAAAAAGACCGGAAAATCCCATACCAGACGGAAATAATTCGCTAAGAGAAATAAAAGATTCAGGGCCTTTTATAATTGAACGTACATTAAGGTAAATAAAGATAACCCCGACAATAAATTGGAAAGCAACCAGTAACATGTTTAATGAAGCTGCTAGTTTGACCCCAAAAATATTTAAAATACTAATGACAAGAATTAACCCTACAATCCAAATCCAATCAGGAACCTCTGGTAAGGCTGCAGATAAATAGATTTTGGCCAATAAGGCATTGATCATTGGCAAAGCTAAATAAGCAAGAAAAGTGATCCAGCCAGCGATTATTCCCAAATATGGATTCAAAATATTTTTTGTATAAGTATAAACTGAACCTGCCGCGGGATACTTCTTAACTAACTTTCCATAACTCAAAGCAGTAAAAAGGATTGCTGTAAAAACGATAATATATGCTGCCGGCACATGCCCTGAGGATACATCCGAAGCAATTCCAAAAGTATCAAATACAGCAAAAGGAGACATATAAGCAATTCCAATTGCGACAACATGCTTTAATTTCAACCTTCGCTGAAGTTGATTCGTATCATCCATATAAACACCCTTTTCCTCTAGTCATTAATATAGAGAATGATTATTCTCTTATTGAATCCGCTTTCATTTCGAAATGAATTTTACCTAACAGCCTTCGTTTCCCATTCTATTTATTGAAGGCTATTAAGTAAGGCTAATTACTCTAAGTTAACCCATACACTTTTCACTTCCGTGTAGCTATTTAATGCATAAGACCCCATCTCGCGGCCAAATCCGGATTCTTTATATCCTCCAAAAGGAGCAGCTGCGTTGGTGATATTATAGCAATTAACCCACACAGTCCCTGCCTTTAATTTTCTTGAAATAGTATGGGCATTTTTTAAATTTTCTGTCCACAAACCTGCTGCCAATCCGTATGGGCTGCAGTTGGCACGTTTTACAACTTCATCAATACTCTTATAAGGCATCGCAGCTGCAACTGGACCGAAAATCTCTTCTCTGGCTATAGACATTTCATCTTCTACATCAGCAAATACGGCTGGTTTAACAAAATAACCTTTGTCTGAGCTTTTTCCGCCTATTAATAGATTTGCTCCTTCTTTTATCCCCTTTTCTATATAGGCTGCTACAATTTCCTGCTGTCTTTTAGAGACGAGTGGACCCATTTCTGTTGATTCATCCAAACCATTCCCTAGTTTTACCTTTCCTGCATAATCTACCAGTCTATCAATTACCTGGTTATAAAGATGATCTGGTATAAACACCCTTGAGCCCGCGCAGCATACTTGGCCTTGATTTGCCATAATCCCGGAAAATACACCTGGTATCGCTTTATCCAGATCCGCATCAGGCAAAATAATATTTGGTGATTTGCCTCCAAGCTCCAACGTTACTCGTTTCATTGTGTTTGCAGCTTCTTTCATAATGGCTCGGCCAACAGGTGTTGAACCAGTGAAAGCAATTTTATTTACTTTTGGATGTTTAACAAGCGCATTTCCGGCTATTTTTCCATAGCCATTAAGAATGTTGACAACCCCTTTGGGGAATCCTGCTTCCTCTATTAGCTTAGCTAAATATAAAGCTGATAAAGGTGTTTGTTCTGCAGGTTTTAATATAATCGTACAGCCTGTTGCAAGAGCCGGAGCTATTTTCCATAAGGCCATCATAATTGGAAAATTCCACGGAATAATCTGTCCAACCACACCGACTGGCTCGTGGTGGGTATAGTTTAAATGAGTTGTTGAAATAGGAATGGTCTGTCCAGTCATTTTTGTCGTCCAGCCTGCAAAATATCTAAGCTGTTCGATTGCATTAGGGAGATCGCCTGTTAACATTTCTTTAATAGGCTTGCCATTGTCTAATGTATCAAGCTCGGCAAGCACCTGCATGTCCCGCTCCATTAAATCAGCCAGTTTATGCATGAGTTTAGATCTTTCTGCAGAGGAAATATTCGGCCAGGGTCCCTCTTCAAATGCCCTTGAAGCAGCTTCGGCAGCTAAATGAACATCCTTTTCTGATGCAGCATATACAATAGCTAACTCTTCTCCTGTAGCAGGATTTATCGTGTGAATTGTGTCTTCCTCAATGGATTCTACCCATTCTCCATTTATAAATAATTTTTTGGGTTCTTTTAAAAATTCTATCACTTTCGGGTGCAATTCCACCGTATTGCCAACCATCTAGATCTTCCTCCTTTCTTACGAACATTTAATTCATAACCTTTTTTGAAAAGGCAGCTAAAGAATCATCTACAATATTAATAATTCGTTCCAACTCATTATCAGCAGTGATAAAAGGAGGAGCAATTGCAACAATGTTCATGCCTGGTTCAAAATCAAATGGCCTAATCAATAAGCCCCTTTGATAAGCTTCATCTACAACACTAACTGATGCTTTTACAGATTCATCAAAAGGAATATTTTTATCCGAATCCTTCATTAAATCAAAACCAGCCAATAAACCCTTCACTCTTGACCCTGATACAAATTCATATTTGTCTTCTAAATAAAGAAGCCCCTTTTCTAATTGTTCTCCCAATTTCCTGGCTTTCTCAATAAGACCATCCCGTTCTAAAATTTCAATATTTTTTAATCCTACTGCACACGCTGCTGGATGCCCGCTATAAGTGAATCCATGCGCAAGCATGCCATCATATGATGTAAAAGCATCTCTGATTTTTTCTCTCATTACCACACCGCCAAGTTGAATATACCCGCTGGTTATCCCCTTTGCGATAGACATAAAGTCCGGAACAACATCCCAATGATCTACCCCGAACATTTTTCCTGTCCGTCCAAAACCACAGATAACCTCGTCTGCTATAAGGTGGATATTAAACTCATCACATAATTTTCTAACAGCCTGAAGATAGCCTTCAGGAGGAATATGAACACCGCCAGCTCCTTGGATTGGCTCTACAATAACAGCTGCAATCTTATCCTTTCCAAGTTTTTCAATGATGCTTCTAATACATCCCTCATATTCTGGATGGCTTCTGTCACCAAGTTCACACTCTGTTAAATGAGCTTTCGCATTCACGATATCCGGGTCAGTAGATCCCGAGAATTCACGGTAAACCTCTATGCCAGTTGCCCTTTGTGCAGAAACTGTTACACCGTGATACCCTCTCTTTAATGAAATAATCGTCCTTTTTTCGGTGTATCCCTGCAATTGCCAATAAAACCTGGATAATTTAAATGCAGTATCATTTGACTCCGATCCTCCGGAAGTGAAGAAAACTGTATTTAAATCTCCCGGTGTTAATGAAGCAATTTTTTCGGCCAGGCGAACAGTTGGCTCATTTGCATAGCCATAAAATGACGAAGCATACGCAACATTTACCATCTGATCATAGGCAGCTTTAGCCAATTCCTTATTTCCATGCCCTAAATTTACATTCCAAAGCATGGAAACTCCATCAATATATTTCTGGCCGCTCATGTCATGGAGATATATTCCCTCTGCACCTGTAAAAATAAGCTTTGGGCCTGTTTCCGCCTGTAATTTTGGATTCGTGGATGGGTGAAGGAGATGCCTGCGATCTAACGCGGAAAGTTCAATTGCCAACGATTCGTTTTTTCCATTCATAATTGTTTGATTTTGGTTCATTTTCAAACATGCCTCCAGTTAAAATAATTTTGAAAAGCCAATTAAATAAATAGAAGTTATTGAGCCCTTGCAAGTTTTAGAATAGTGTTCAGAAGGACATTTGCGCCCTTCTCAATGTCGGCCTCTAAAGTCAATTCTTTTTCATTATGGCTTATCCCGTTAATACTGGGTAAAAAAATCATCCCGGTGTCGGCCATTTTACTAATATATTTAGCATCATGTCCTGGACCGCTAAATAATCTTAAGGTTGAATATCCCAATACGCCTGCAGCTTCACTAATTGCATCCATAACTTTGGAGGAAAATAGCACAGCATCCGAATTCCAATCTGTTGAAATCGTAACTTCAACATTATTCATTACCGCAATTGTACCTAACTGCTCTCTTAGTCTATCAATTGTAACAGCTCTAATCTCATCATCCTTGTGCCGAACGTCAATCATAAACTCTACTTCACCAGGTATAACGTTCGTAATATTCGGTTTGACATTAAGTTTGCCTACTGTCGTTTTCAAACCTTCAATTTCATTTGTTATTTCATATACTTTGGTAACCATTTTGGCGGTAGGTGCTAAGGCATCTTTTCGGTTTTCCATTGGAGTAGGCCCGGCGTGATTGGTCTCTCCTACTACCTTTACATTCAGCCAGCTTATTCCTTGAATTCCTTCGACAATTCCAATTAACTTGTTATTATTTTCAAGAATGGGACCTTGTTCCACATGGAGCTCGATAAAGTATTTTATATCTCTTAATCTGTGCTTTTCGTCCCCCATGTATTGAATATTTATTAATGCCTCCTGGAATGAAATGTTCTCATTATCCTTTGTGTTATAGATAAAATCTTTTGTAAATTCACCTGCAACACCGCCTGACCCAAGCATCGGAGGCTCAAAACGGGCACCTTCTTCATTAGTAAAGTTAACAATTTCAATTGGATAATCAGTTTCAATATTATTTTCATTTAATGTACGGACGACCTCCAAGGCCGTTAAAACACCCAGGATTCCGTCAAACCGTCCGCCGCAGGGCTGTGTATCTAAATGAGATCCGATTGCAACAGCTGGACTATCATTAAACGTTCCTTTTCTCCTTCCGTAAATATTTCCAAGGTCGTCAACTCGCACCTCTAGCTTCTCTTCTCGCAGCCATTTAACAAATATATTTCTCATCTTTTTATCTTCTTCTGTTAAAGCTAGTCGATTTAATCCTCCATTCTCTAAGGATCCAATGGAAGAACTTACATTAATCGTATCAAGCAGGCGTTTTCTATTAACCATGAGTTTCGTAGTTTCCATTTACTTACCTCCTCAACTATATTCAATGCAATTTTTATGCCAACTTGCAAATGACCCTAAATATCAATATATATTTGACTATTAATCTGAAAATTTATAATATAGTTATTATTTCGAACCAATTCCGGTTCGTTTTGAATCGAAAATGAATCAAACTGAATCAATAATACTTTGGGGGCATAATATGAGCAAAAAGTTTTTTGAAGATAAACATTTTCATCATATGTTCAATTATTTAAAAGATGGGATATTTATTGCCGACCATAATGGCATTGCCCTATGGATTAATGACACAAGTTCAAAGCAAATGGGAGCACCGCGCTCTAAAGTTATCGGAAGAAGTGTATCTGATCTTGAAAAAGATGGCTTATTCACCCCATCCATTACAAATATTGTGTTAGAAAAAAGAGAGACTGTGACAAAGGTTCAAACCTCTAAAGGGCGACAATACTTAGCAACTGGTTATTTTGTTGAAATTAAAGAAGATAAGACCCAGTATGTCCTGGTTAATGTAAAGGATATAACCGATACTGTCAGGTCCTCCCTTCAATTAGAAAAAGCTGAAATATTACTCCAAAAATATTGGGATGAGCTCCAGGAAATGAAGGTCAAGGAATCAGAAAAGAAAAACAATCAAATCATTATTGGCAATAGCAAAAAACATGAGGAAATTTTGGATTTAATCGGGAGAATTGCATCATTAGATGTAACCATCCTCTTAACAGGAGAGACTGGGGTCGGGAAAAGCATGATTGCATCAATGATTCATCGAAGGAGCAATCGAACTGATAAACCATTTATCCAAATAAATTGTGGAGCAATTCCTGAAACTCTGCTGGAATCAGAATTATTTGGATACAAAAAAGGAGCATTCACTGGAGCAAACAGCAGCGGGAAAATTGGATTAGTTGAGAAGGCAAATGGAGGTACCCTTTTTCTTGACGAAATCGGAGAACTGCCTTTAACGCTGCAGCCCAAGCTTCTTCAATTAGTTCAGGAAAAGTCATTTTTTCCTATTGGTTCCACCGAATTAAAACAGGTAGATGTACGGATTATTACTGCTACTCATCAAAGTCTTCTGGAAATGGTCCAGGAAAAGCGGTTTAGGGAGGATTTATATTATAGATTGAACGTTGTTTCAATTCAAATCCCGGCGCTAAGAGAAAGAAAGGATGATATTATTCCCCTTGTTTTTCATTACCTTGAACTATTCAAAACAAAATATCGAAAGTCCACTGTCTTAGGAAAAGAGCTGGTTGATTATCTGCAACATTATAGCTGGCCGGGAAATATTCGTGAATTAGAGAACATGATTGAACGTTTAGTTGTCACTGCAAAGTCAGACATAATTGATAAAAGTGACTTATCGGAAAAAGTGTTAAGAGAGGTGCAGAAGAACGAAAGTGAGTTTCCTCCCAAACTAAATGGCCAAAGTCTTCCTGGTTATATAGAGGAAATTGAAAAGAAGCTAATTATTGATGCCCAAAAAGAACATAACTCTACAAGGAAAGCGGCCAAAGCACTTGGAATAACACAATCCTCCTTGATAAGAAGACTGCAAAAATACAATTTATAAGTTTTAATGAAGCTGAAACATGAATTGATTCGATATCGGTTCATTTATTTGAAAGGCAGCTTTACTAAAGGATTAGAAAACGCAAAAAATTGTATATATGTATTTACTAATCTCTTCTTTTTCTTGGCATGGAACTTGCAACAGAAACTTAGTAAATACAGTTTAAGGAGGGAGTTTTTTTAAAGCACCGCTGCTTTCTTCATTTAAAAGCTCTGTCAATAATTACAGTGAATTACTGAGTTTAGGGGGATAAAACATGGTATTAACAATGAATGGCACACCAAAAAAAGACGGTTTTAGAATGCCGGGCGAATTTGAAAAACATAAGGGGACCTGGATGCTTTGGCCAGTTAGAACGGATACCTGGAGAGCTGGTGCCAAGCCGGCTCAAAGGGTATATGTTGAGGTTGCAAAAGCGATTGCACAATTTGAACCTGTTACCATGTGTGTAAGACCGGAACAATTCGAAAATGCCCGTGCCCTTTTACCTGAACATATCCGCGTAATTGAAATTTCCTCTAATGATGCCTGGATGAGAGATATTGGTCCAACCTTTGTGAAAAATGATCAAGGTGAGGTGCGCGGGATTGACTGGGGGTTTAATGCCTGGGGAGGAATTGAAGAGGGTTTATATTTCCCTTGGGATTTAGATCTTCAGGTAAAAAGAAAAGTATTAGAAATCGAGCATATAAGCCGGTACGATGCAACAGAATTTGTTTTAGAAGGCGGTGCCATAACCGTGGATGGTGAAGGCACCCTTATTACTACCGAACAATGTGTTTTAAATAAAAACCGAAATAAAAATTTAACAAAAGAAGAGGTAGAAGAAAGACTTTCTGAATTCCTGAATGTAGAAAAGATCATCTGGTTAAAGGATGGTCTGGTCGGAGATGAAACAGATGGGCATGTGGACGAGATATTATTTTTTGTTAAGCCTGGTGAAATTGCCATGAGCTGGACAGATGACCCCATTCATCCGCAGTTTAAAGTGCTTCAGAATGCATACGAACGGCTAAAGGATACAACAGATGCAAAAGGCAGAAAACTAAAAATACACAAAATACAAATGCCGAAACAAATAACATTAAGCGAAGCTGAAAGTTTTGAAATTGATTACTCCAGACATAGTTACGAACGATCAACACACGTGACCTTTATTTCTACTTATATTAATTGTTATTTATGTAACGGAGGAGTTATCTTGCCAACGTTCAATGATCCCCAGGATGAGCATGCTGTTGCCGCTTTTCAAAGAATGTTCCCAGACCGCCAAATTGTTACGGTTAACACTCGCGAGGTGTCGGTTGGCGGAGGAAATATCCATTGTATCACTCAGCAGCAGCCGTGGCCATAAGAAATGCGAAACCGTCCCAGAGCTACTCATTTTTTAAAACTCATGAAAACTTATACTCTTAATTATAAAAAACTCGAGCTGATTATTATTCAGCTCTTTTTTTGTGTGTTCCCCCGAAAAAATGGCTTACATATAATATTTGGCACAATCCTTGCATTGTAATTAATGAAAAGTATTTTTTAAAAATAGGTTTCTGAAACTTAAATTTAAAGTATGAGGTGAGAATGATAATGAACGCAAATGAACTTACTTATCAAGAATTGGCGGAATTGGACAAAAAGCATTTCATGCATCCGACATCCCCTATTCAACAACAGCAGGAACATGGTCCTGCCTATATTTTTGCAAAAGGAGACGGTGTATATCTCGAAGATGTTCATGGGAAAAAGGTTATTGACGGAATGTCCTCTCTTTGGAATGTAAATATTGGCCATGGGCGAAAAGAGCCGGGTCTTGCTGCAATGGAACAAATGAATAAGCTGGCTTTTAGCTCCTGCTTCGCCACATTTAGCAATGAACCAGCTATTCGATTAGCTGCTAAAATAGCGGAAATTACTCCTGGGGATTTAAATACGACCTTTTTTACTTCCGGGGGGTCAGAGGCCAATGATACGGCCTATAAGTTAGCAAGGCATTATTGGATTTTAAAAGGGCAGCCTCAGAAGAAGAAAATAATCTCCCGAATAAAGTCCTACCATGGAGTTGCAATGGGAGCAACTAGCGCAACAGGACTAAAGCCTTTCAGGGATTTCACAAATTCCTTAGCACCGGATTTTTATCATACGGATAATTTTTCGGCAAAAGCGTTTGAAGATGCAATTATATCTGAAGGACCTGATACAATTGCTGCCTTTATTGCAGAGCCTATACAAGGAGCTGGAGGAGTTCATATTGCTCCTAGGGAGTATTTTATAAATGTGAGAGATATTTGTGATAAATACAATATTCTATTTATCACTGATGAAGTCATTACCGGATTTGGCCGGACAGGAAAATACTTTGGAATTGAGCATTACGGTGTTGCCCCCGATCTAATGTGTTTTGCCAAAGGAGTCACTAGTGGATATGCACAGCTTGGCGGTGTTGTCCTCTCGGAAAAGATATATGAAGATTTTAAACGATTATCAACTGGCACACTCCTGCATGGCTATACTTATAGCGGTCATCCAATGGCATGTGCTGTAGCCCTGAAGAATATTGAAATCATTGAAAATGAAAACTTAGTTGAGAACGCCAAACATATGGGTGCAGAAATGCTCAAGGGCTTTAGATGGATCCAGGGAGAGAGAGAGATTGTTACAAATGTTAGGGCCTTAGGTCTTATGGGAGCTATTGAAATAAATAGCCAACAACCAGCAGCAGGACCTCTCGCCCCTCTGATTGTAAATGAGGCAGCCAAACAGGGACTCATTTGCCGATCGGTTGTATTCGATGGGATGGATATACTTGTATTTGCCCCTCCCCTTTCAATTAATAAGCAGGAGATTGATTGTTTAATAGAAATTATCCATGATGCCATCTATAAAATAGAGCAAAAATTGTAGACTTTTATTTCAACCAAGACTTTTTTTAAAAAGAATTTAAACTGGTTCAATTTGGAGGTTATATGCTAATGAAAAAATATCACTTGTTTATCAATGGAGAGTGGACAGTAGCAAAACAGTATATTCCCCTATTCTCTCCTTATAGCAGAGAAAAGATCGCAGAAATCCCAAGTGCAACAGTGGAAGAAGTCAATTCAGCTATAGAATCTGCATACAAGGCGAGAACGATTATGTCTGAAATGCCAAGCCATCAACGTTCAGCAATCCTTGAAAACCTCGCTGGCCTATTCGAAGCGAACTTTGATCAAGCTGCTGAAATTCTTTCTTTAGAGGCGGCGAAGCCGCTAAATACCGCTAAAGGAGAAGTGGCAAGAACTATTCAAACTTACAAATTTGCTGCTGAGGAAGCGAAAAGAATTAGCGGAGAAACAATCCCGCTGGATGCAGCTCCAGGCGGTGAAGGAAGATTAGCATACACTGTGAAAGAACCACTTGGGGTTATCGGAGCCATTACCCCTTTTAACTTTCCGATGAATCTAGTTGCCCATAAGGTTGGACCTGCCATTGCTGCAGGAAATACAGTTGTATTAAAGCCAGCAGGGCAGACGCCCATTTCGGCCTATTTTCTTGCTGAGCTTATGCAAAAAGCCGGGCTGCCGCCAGGTGCTTTTAATGTGGTAACGGGAAGTGGTGCGGTCATTGGTGAAAAACTGATATCAGATGAGCGAGTGAAGAAAATTACATTTACCGGCAGCCCAGAGGTTGGAATTGGCATCCGGAATAAAGCTGGATTAAAACATGTCACCCTTGAGCTGGGATCTAACGCTGCACTCATTGTTGATAAAAATATTGATATCGACAAAATCATTAAGCGCTGTGTTGAAGGTGCCTTTAGTTATCAGGGGCAGGTTTGCATTTCCCTTCAGAGAATTTATGTCCATAAGGATAGCTACACCAACTTCGTTGAAAAATTTGTTAAAGCAACACAACAACTGAAAGCTGGCGATCCTTTAAATCCTGACACAGATGTTTCTGCTTTAATTAATCCTAAGGACGTGGAACGAACTCTTGAATGGATTTCAGAGGCAAAACAAAATGGAGCAATCGTTGCTGCAGGAGGAGCCAGTGAAGGCAATATCCTCCTTCCTACTGTTTTATTAGGAGTGGATCCAGCATCTAAGGTGTCATGTCAGGAGGTTTTCGCTCCAATTGTTTTAATAAACAAAGTCAACTCTATTGAGGAAGCGATTGATTTTGTTAATGATTCCCGTTATGGGCTGCAGGCTGGCATTTATACAGATAATATTCACACTGCATTACAGGCATCAAAGAGAATGCATGTTGGCGGGGTCCTTATTAATGATATACCCACCTTCCGTGTTGACCACATGCCGTATGGCGGTGTAAAAGAAAGCGGCATAGGACGTGAAGGGATTAAATATGCCATCCAGGAAATGACTGAGCTAAAGCTAGTAATCTTTAATAATAATGATTAATGGAGGTTTTATAAATGATTATTGGAGTACCGAAGGAAATTAAAAATAATGAGAATCGGGTAGCTCTAACCCCAGCCGGTGCTATGAGCCTTATTAATGCTGGTCATTTGGTAGTTATCGAGACTGGAGCGGGACTTGGGAGTGGATTTAGGGACGAGTCCTATCAAGAGGTTGGAGCCACTATTGAATCTGCCGCAGAGAATGTTTGGGCAAATGCAGATATGATTATGAAGGTCAAGGAGCCCATTTCATGTGAATACATGTATTTCCGAAAAGGCCTTATTTTATTTACTTACCTGCATTTAGCAGCAGAACCTGAACTGACAAGAGCACTGGTGGAAAATGAAGTAACAGCTATTGCATATGAAACAGTTCAAGCTGGAAATACGCTGCCCCTGCTTACTCCAATGAGTGAAGTAGCTGGAAGAATGTCCGCCCAAATTGGTGCACAGCTTCTGGAGAAAACAAAAGGCGGGAAAGGAATTCTTCTTGCAGGTGTACCAGGCGTTAAGAGAGGAAAGGTTACTGTCATAGGCGGTGGAGTTGCAGGAACAAATGCTGCGAAAATTGCAATGGGTCTGGGTGCTGAAGTAACAATCATCGATTTAAGCCCAGAGCGATTGCGCCAAATCGATGATATTTTCGGCAACCAAATCCAAACACTTATGTCTAATCCTTTTAACATTGCCAAGGCGGTTGCAGATTCCGATTTAGTGATCGGAGCTGTGCTCATCCCAGGCTCAAAGGCACCGAGACTAGTGACGGAAGAAATGATAAAATCGATGGAAGCAGGATCTGTAGTTGTTGATGTCGCAGTTGACCAGGGAGGTATTATTGAGACAGCTGACAGAGTCACTACTCATGATAACCCAACTTATATTAAGCACGGTGTTATCCATTATGCTGTGGCAAACATGCCGGGAGCTGTTCCGCAAACTTCTACTATAGCCCTTACAAATGTAACAGTTCCATACGCGCTGCAAATTGCCAATAAGGGTGTAAAGATTGCATTGACTGAAAATCCAGCTCTTGCAGCAGGACTGAACACAATGAATGGTGAAGTCACCTATAAAGCAGTAGCAAAGGATCTTGGCTATGAATATGTTCAACCGATGAAAATATTAGCCAAAGAGGAAGTTAATAATTAGGAAGCCGCTCCATCATATTTAAATCTGTTCCATTTTTTTTAAACATTAAGTCTGGCATTTAAGTCAGGCTTAATGTTTGGCATATGAGCGCTGACAAAATTGCTGCATTCGCATTTTCCGCCATTTAAATTTAGAAGATATTCTTTTCCTCGGAGAAACACTCCCTTCTCTTCCTCTTCTATTAGATAGACAGCTTTTGCTGCTTCACAATTTATGGACTCTCCTCAAAAACTATCGAAAGAAGTTTTTTATTACATTAATGTATATTTTAAAACTACAATCTTCGCAGCAAAAAATCTTTGTCTTATTTTCCTTAAATTATATATATATTAGTGAACCTTCGTATACTCTGAATGTTTTTTGCATTATAACAAAGTACCTCATAGTAATTCATAGTGATCCTTCTAAGTGACATATTACTTTTGAGTGGATTTTTCAAAGATTGTAACCAGTTCCCCAGTATATGCCTGAACATCTAAATGTGGCTTTCTCATTAATTCAATGGTGAACCCGTCAATGGCATTTCTAATTGTTAACTCTAGTAAATTCCCGGAAAATTCCTTCTTGCACCATGGATTAGAATATTTTCAATTGGAAGTTAAAGTCCCCTGGTATTTGAGTATGTCCTTTTCGCTTCCCGGGTTCAGAACTCTCTCATACTGATAAGATAAAACAGCCTGATTCAGCAGCTGAAATTGACCATAAACACCTTTTAATTTAGCAGGGGTTAAACATGAAAAAAGGGAACTTAATAAAAGTTCCCAATGGGTGCAATCCTATTTAGTTTTTATGGTAGCCAGGATAATTACTCTCATGCACCAATCTCATTATTTGAACTCACTTTATCTGTCTTTCTATTTTTGAAGTAATAGAAAATATAACTGACAAGCAGGAATCCTATTCCGATAAGCAGTCCTGCCAGCTGAGTTGGGTCAAAAGCCAGGAATACCAGAATAGAGACACAGAATATGATACAAATTAGCGGGATGACTGGGTAGAATGGGACTTTATATTTCAGATCCTCTACCTTTCCACCTGCTTGTATATACTTACGTCGGAACATGAATTGAGAGAGAGCAATTCCCATCCATGATATAGTGACAGAAATACCAGCAATAGACATTAATAGTACAAACACGGTTTCAGCTGCAAACACGCTTGTGAGCAATGATAAAAGTGAAAATATCATGGTGAATACGAGAGCAGTGAACGGAACCTTCCGTTTTGAGAGTTTTCCAAAAACTCTTGGTGCCATTCCATCATGAGCCATCGCCCAAAGTAAGCGGGTCGAAGCATAAATACAAGAGTTTCCTACAGATAAAATAGCTGTTAAAATAACAAAATTCATGATATCAGGTGCAAATGGAATTCCAGCCAAGTCCATCAGGGTTACAAACGGGCTTTCTAGTATCCCGAGCTCTTTTGTTGGGAAAATAGCAGATAGTATAATTATAGAAGCAATATAAAAGATAATGATTCTAAATAGGACATTTCGAATCGCACGCGGAATATTCTTTTGAGGCTCCTCGCTTTCACCGGCGGCAATTCCGATTAATTCTGATCCCTGATAGGAAAAGATGACATTCATCATCGTTACAAACACGATGGCAATTCCAGCAGGAAAAAGGCCTTTAGGAGCTAAATGTTCCATATATGGCGCCGGCCTGTCCGCCAGTGGTATGATGCCCAAGATGGCACTGAAGCCTATAATAATAAAGAAGATCACAGCTACAACTTTAATTCCGGAAAACCAATATTCCGCCTCAGCAAATCCCCTTGTTGTTAAGGCATTGAGTGTAAATAAAAGAAGGATGAATATTGCACACCATACCCATACTGAAATATCCGGAAACCAGCGTTTCATCAAAATTCCGGCAGCCGTAAATTCTACACCAGCTGTTGTGGCTGAGCCAATGAAATACATCCAGCCTAATGAAAAACCAGCCGAAGGACTAATGAATTTACTGGCATAAGTCTGGAACGATCCCGTAACAGGCATGTACACAGCAAGCTCACCCAGGCAAACCATGACAAGATACAGAATTACACCACCGAATAAATACCCGATTAAAGCCCCTCCTGCCCCTGCTTGATTGATCGTGTAGCCGGCATTTAAAAACAATCCGGTCCCTATTACTCCACCCAAAGAAAGCATAAATAAATGACGACGCTTCATTGACCGGTTTAATTGATTCTTCTGACCCTCTTGCTCTACCATCTAGATCACATCCCTTATTTAAATTGGTATCAGCCTGCGCGAATTGTCCACCTGAATGGACAAAATCATCATATTGTCACCTAGTTGCGCCTGATACCATTAGGTGCTTTTTTGCCAGCATTTTGACCATCCCTTCTACAAGGGCGGGTACTTCTTCGAAGGCGCTTTTGATGTGGAGGCGTTCGGTTCGTTTGTGAGCGTCTTTTCCGAATGGGCCAACGTTTAGTACCGGTGCCTGGAGCTGTGTCATTTCATCGAATGGAATGCTGTAGCTGCTGCCCCAAACCGGCGTGTTTTCTTTAAATACGATCCAGCCGTCACCAGCATCCTGATAATTGACATAGCTTAAATCGCTAATTCCATTAAAATAATGTACTTGGTTAACAGGCAGTCCAAACTTTTCAAAGCCTTGTTGTTTTACATATTCAATGCACTCTGCGACCAGCTTATCCTCAGAAGAATTGACTGCCGGATAATAAGGCGGTGCATAAAGCAGAACGATTGCCGGTGTCAGCTCTTGACAATTAATAATTAACGAATCAGTAATCCGGATAGATTTCTCCCGGTCATCCCATTCCACTTTTTTCTGTACCAAGTCTTTGATACCCGCAACAAAATCTGCACCAAATTTTCGAATAGCATGCTTTTCAAGTTCTTCATAGCGCAGCACACGGACCTCACCTACGGGAGATACATTCCGTTCCTTACAAATTTCTTTATAGGCTTTGTTGCAGGCGTGAGCTGCACTTTGCGCTACCTTTTCGAATATATTCATGATTTCCTCTGCATTCCGTTTCATTAAGAATACATTGTACAAAGCCGATGAACGATACGGTGTTTGAGCTGAATACTCCAGACGAAGATCCTTTTGCTGCAGTGTCACCGGCAGCGGAGTTTCCTCTCCCTTATCTGTTTCCTGCAGCGCCATACTCCACTCCATTCTTTGTGTTAAAAACGAGGCAATATAAGGTGCTGTTATACCGCTAAGCGGTTCCCCCACATGCGTTTCTTTTCCATAAAAAAGTGCGGCAGGCATGATTTTACCAATAGAGCCTGAATACACATAATAGTTTCTGTCACCCGGCTCTTGTGTAAATACCGGTTCTCCGTTCAGGAAAAGCTTATAGGTGAGCTGATGTTTTTCCTTCAATTCTATAAGTTTCTGAACAGCTGCCCGCATTCCGGATGAGTTCACTTCTTCATCTGGAACCGTCAGCAGGATAAGATTAATTGGCCAATGTTCAACAGTTGCTTTTTCTATTAATCCCATATGCATGACAAGGCCCATTTTCATATCCATCGTACCCCTGCCAAATAAGAACTCTCCCGAGAGAAGATCCTGCCTGGCCTCTTCTGGCAGCTCATCTGCTCTGGAATGAAGCAATTTCGTCAATTCCTCCGGGAGATGGGCATACTCCTGAAGATCACCATATTCTTCTGTATTTACTGTATCAAAATGGCTGATTAACACAATCGTTTCTGTGGCATCAGGGTGCTTATATAAAGCGGTTACAAAGCACCGGCCGAAATCGGTATCATGGAGCCTCAAGTAATCAGGATTTTCTCGAAAATAGGTTAACTCCTTGAGCTTCGCTGTCACTTTAAAAGAAAATTTACGCTCTCCCTCCGTAAGTGTCATACTTTTCCAGCTTACTACTTCACACAATAACCTACGCAATGCGTCTGGGGTTCCCCACCTTAGCTGTGTCATAACTTAACGCTCCTTCTATGCGAATTAAAACGAACCTTTTTTAACAAATTTTTAAAAACGCAGTGACAAACAGCTTAAACCGCCATCAAGTTTACGGAATTCAGATGTATCAAGTTCAATCGTTTGGAATCCAGCTTCATTAATTTTTTGCTTTGTTTGCGGGTAGCCGGAAGGGATGATGATATAGTCATTGACGCGAATACAGTTTGCGGCATATTCCTCTTCCGGCGGCACCACAATTTGTTGATAGGAACTGAAATGTGAGTGGTTGATAAATTCTCCAGCAACAACAATCGTTTGATTGCCTATATAAGCTATTCCAGTTTTCAAGTGGAAGAACTTTTGTAACGGAATGATGGTTGCCTTATAGTTTTCGGATTCCAAAATTTGTTTAAGCTGCTCGGCGCCTTCCTGGTTCGTCCGTGTAGAGATTCCGATGTAAAAGTGATCTTCGATTTGTAAAATATCGCCGCCGTCAAGTGTGCCAGGCGCTTTAATATAATAAATTTTATCAAAGAAGGATTTGACTGCCGGCTCTATTTCGTGAATCTCTCCATTTCTTTTTTCCGCACCAGGGTTGGAAATGACTGCGAACTCTGGTGTTAAAACAGCTGTATCTTCTACAAACGTAGAATCCGGATATTGATCACTGCTTGGAAGAACTGTTACCTCTGTACCGCACATTCTAAGTGCTTCAATATAGGCATCATGCTGCTCTAATGCTTTTTCTAAAATAGGTGTTCCAAGGTCAGATGTTGTTAATCCATTGATAAAAGTTGAGCCGGGTTTTTTTACAATTGTGTTATGAAATATTTTGGCAGCTTGTGTTGATTTTGTTGTTGATTCTCTTAACATGTATGATTCCTCCATCATTTTTCAGATTAGTAGACTTTGGTTAAACACGTTCCACAGGGCATGTGAGGCATGTTGGTCCTCCAGTGCCTAAATATGAAATTTCATTACCTTCATATTCATAGACAGTCGCCCCTGCATCCAACAGCCCCTGTTTGGTTTGAGGATTTCCGGAAACAATGACACAAATGCGCGGTGCAACAGCGAGCACATTACAGCCGAGCCTCCGGTATTCATCATCCGGTACTTCAACCAGCTGGAAGCCGCGTTGCAGAAGCATCTGTCTTAGAAATACCGGCATAAGCCGTGAATACACTACTGCAAGGTTTTCATCTACGATGCTTATAAAAGACATAAGGTGAAGACACTCCTCTTCCCCTTGATCATGAGGGAGTTGGACAACTATACATTCATCAACTATATCTTTTGTCATTTCTTTAATTTGGCGAATCGCCTCATCGTTTGTTCGATAACCGCGTCCAATTAATAATGTGCGGTCATCTAACCAAACAAGATCTCCCCCGTCAGCCACAGCATCATTAGATAACTCTCCCAGAATCGGGATATTTTTTTCTTGTAAAAATTCTTTATAAATTTCTGCTTCAGGCTGGCGTAATGTTTTCCCTGATTTTAAAATTATTGCGCCTTTTTTCGTAAATTTAACGGGATCATGAGCATAAAGCGAATCAAGCCCCACCTTTTCTGAAACAGGCAGAAATTTAATATGGGTGACATGTTTCTTAATAATGGCTAGAAACTGTTCGTATTCCTGCTGGGCTTTCATATAATCCGGCTCGTTGATATAGTTAAACTTTTTCCACTCACTCCTTAAATGCTCCTGACTGATAAATGCTTCTTTTGGATGCTTTAAAATGACAGTGTTTAGCTTTTTGTACATTGAAGTCACTAATTGGCTCAACCTCCTTTTTCCGCATATCGGAATTAGTTTCCTCTGACAGGAAAACTTATAATATGATATTATAGTGATAGATTCTTCATGTCAATATATTTTGAATTTACTGAATAATTTATTTCAATACAATAATGTAAATTAAAAGGAATGGAAGGATAAAAGATGCAGACAATCGATCGTGCCATGCAGGTAATCAAGGTTTTGTCTAAAAATGATACAAGAATGTGGATTTCCATTACAGATCTATCAAAGGAATGCGACTTGCCTGTCAGTACACTTCATCGCCTCCTTCAATCCATGAAGCAGCACGGGCTTATTCAGCAGGACCCAGATTTGAAATTATATTCTATGGGTAACACCTGGTTGGAATATGGACTTAAAATGTATGACACCTTTGATTTTGTTGGACTGATTCGCCCAGAGATGGAAAAATTAATGCATGAGGTGGAGGAAAGTGTGTATTTCAGCAAGCCAATTGGATTAGAATCACTAGTAGTTGAAAGAATTGATTGTCTCAACAATCCTATTCGCATCAATGATCAGCTCGGGATTCGAATTCCGTTGAATATTGGGGCAGCCAACAAAGTGCTGTTAGCTAATATGCCAAACTCCGAGACTGTCAAAGTTATTAATTCATTAGTCCCCTCCGAGGAAAGAGATTCGTTTATAAAACTATTAAGCAAAGTTAGAAGGCAGGGTTATGGGGAGAGTCATGGTGAACAAACGCCTGGAACCTCTTCTGTCGCTGCACCTATTTTCGATCATGCAAATGAACTCCTTGGAGCCATAAGCATCGGATATGTTAATTTCAATATCACAGAAGAAAGACAAAACGGCTTAATCGAAAAAGTAATCGAATACGGCTTGCGAATCTCCAATAAATTAGGAAGTAAATACTGAGGTATTTAACAAAGATTCATTTTAACAACTATTAGGAAGAAAATTGTCCATAAAAAAAACGCAAGGTTGAAATTTGCCATGCGTTTATAATGCATTATCTCCCATCAGTACCTAAAACAATAAAGAGAACGCGTATTTTTGAATCAGAAAAGCACGAATATTGAAGGTAATTAATCAAATCTTATTGAAGTAGCTTAAATTACTATTTTACTTTTTCTCTAATATTTTATCTTGAAGGTACTGAAAGCCATATTAAACCAATGCAGCAATCTTAAAACATTTATTAATTGAAATTTTTTAGTCGAACCAAGCAAATAAGCGTTAATCCTTCTTAACATTAAATATGAAGTAAATTTTAAAATGCCCAATCCCGTATATACCAAGGAGTTGGGCATTTTTTATGAAAGTGTTAATTGTAATCTATGAACACTATTGAAAATGTTTGGGTGGAAAAAAAGTTATAGGATTTGAGTGATATAGAAATAATTTATTAATATAAAAATTAACTTTTCCTGATAAAACATTTTTATCAATCTATTTATTTATAAAAGTACTTGGCATTACGACAAGAGTTACTTCTCCACGAGCACATAATTTATCATCGGCATATACTTCTGTATGGACTTTCCATCTTTTTGGATGAATTTCCTCTACAGTTCCAATAGCTTTTAGCGGAACGTCTTGTGGAGTAGGTTTTAGGAATTCCACATTAAGAGAAGCCGTAACAAATCGAGGCGGTTCGGTCCCATCACCGATTTCGTTTCCGTTTTTATAATGTAAAGCAAGTGCAGCTGAGCCGGATCCATGACAATCTATTAATGATGCCATAAGTCCACCATAAAGAAAGCCTGGGATACCCATGTACTTTGAATCGGGTTTAAAAATTGTAACGGTCTTGTCCCCTTGCCAGCCCGTTCGAAGATGATGACCATCCTTATTCAATCTTCCACATCCATAACACCAGGCAAAGTCATCAGGGTAAATATCTTGAATTGCTTTTTCAATTCTTTCCTCCACCATTCTTCCTCCTCAATAAGGTTATTCCCGAGATTTAAATGTCGATTTAACTTTTATATCCCTATTAACTGTTATTTTATGACATTGTGAAAGGTAAAACCACTGATAAAAATTACTCAGAGATTTTTAGTACAGCACGAAATCCAGTCGAAACAGCCATCATTTTATCGTATGCTTCACTAGCACGTTCTAATGGTAAAGTTTCAATCATTGGGCGTACATCAGTGGAAACACTGAATTTAACGGCTTCTTGGATTTCCTTTGCTTGGACAGTAAATGAACCTCTAACCGTATTTGATCCTTTTAAAAAGTCCATTGCTGACAATTCCAGCTGCTCACCAGAGCCAGCTGCGATTATAAGCTCACTGTCTGAACCAAGGCCATTTATCAGAGATGAAATAGCTTTCATCATTTTCATCACATACGGCCTCCTGCTGCTGTGAATGGAATTTTTGAGGATAAGAGAAAAAAATATCATAATAAATTGTTTAATTGTATTAAGTTATCTTAATAAGGTTTTGTTTTTTAGATTAGTGATTTCAAATACTGCCTGTTCAGCTGACTGAAGTGCACCTTCAAGATGTCCTCCATATTGTGAATTAGTCTCTGTACCAGCGAAAATGATTTTATTTTCCCATACTCCTCCTTGCGGCGGTTTACCATATACAGGAAAGTCCCTAAGGGGATTGCTGTCTTCCTCAACAGCCGTTTCGAAATCTCCGGACCAATCTTTGTAAAGTATAGAACTCACTTTATTGGCGTCAGGTCCAAATAGCCGAACCAATTGGTCAATGACCAATTTTAATATTTCATCCTCCCCGAGTTCTCTTCGCATTTTTGCTGGCATCCCGAAGAAACCAAATAAGGCACCAGAGCCTGTATTAGGAGAAGCGTCATGGATTTCTTGCAGAGGTCCAACCCAGCTCGCTGCGAAGCCAGAGAGCCCTGATTCCCTCCAAAAAGGATGATCATAAATTGCAACTGCCTTCGCCTGCCCTGCCATCCAGGTAGGTTTATTTACAAGATCAGTCATAAGGTTTTTAGGGAGTGAAGGAGAGAATTCAATATGACTCGCCACAATTCGAGGCGGCAACGCTAAGATAACAGCAATGGCATAGACTTCTTCTTTACTTCCATTTGCATGCTCAGCGTCAAGTGTGATTGCACCGGTTTTATCTAGTCGAATTGCTGTTACTCTCGTTTCTAACTCAACTATGCCAGGCGGAATTGTATTTTCAATAGCTTCAATAAGGGATTGAACTCCTCCTGTAAATCGCACCGATCTTTCAAGAGAATTTTCTGGCAGTACATAACGCTCAGGTAATGCGTTATGGTATCGCTCTGAAAGCATTGCTCCTTTAGTGTACTGGTCAAAGGTTTCTAAATTCAGTTCCTTGACTAAATTAGCCATAGTCTTCTCATGCTGTGGCCAGAACCATGTCGGCCCGAGGTCAAACTTACCCGCGTTAGATCTGTTTGGATGTGGAGTACTCAACACCCTTCCTCCAACCCTATCTCTAGCCTCCAGAACCCTGCATTTTATGCCCAGTTCAGAAAGCAGAGACGCTGCACGAAGGCCGCTTAAACCAGCTCCCACTATAACTATAGGATTGCCCAAAATTCATTCCTCCTTCCCATCGTGTGTGCAGGCTTTCTACATATGCGTGAGAAAGAGCTTTTCTTTTTAGTATTTGCCTCATCAAAGTAAACTTTCCCCATGTAACAAAATGTGATATCTATTTTATTCGAACAAACATCAATCTTCATGAATACCTCCAATTATTAGAACAGTATTGGCTGGTTAGAAATTGCTGCAGATTTTTGTGTATAACATTTTCAAAAAGACATTATTCAATTCATAAATTGAATAATTGAATTATATGAGGTGTGACTTCTTTAGTCAAGAGGAAAGTCTCTTTCTCATCATCAGTAGGATTAAGTATGTTTGAACCAGAATCCCCCTATTTCTCTTCTTTATCCCAGGTGGCAGACAAATTTAATTCTGTAATTACACGCGATACTCATCTGAGTCAATAAATTTTCATAAAGCCCAGTTGTTTATTCCGCGGGCGAAAATAGATAATTTACATTAATTAAACTTGATAAATGAGCGTTAGTATAAAATAACCAGTTTCTTGTTGGTGAAACTAATAATTTGTTTTTCAGCTAATAATACATTTTGCAATGGATAAATTATTTTTAGGAGGTGTATTTATGAAGGACAGAACAATATTGAATTTATTGACCATGTTTGGAATTGGCGGAAGCATATTTTTTTTAACGCGAAAAAAAGGAGATTTAAAGGACTGGTTTCTAATTTACTTTATTAAAACTTTAGTCTCTACTGTATTTGATGGACCAGTAATAAAAACAAAATATTTGGAATATCCACATCGCTATCTACCTAAATTTTTTGATTCAAACATTGTGTTTTTATACATACTGTTTCCTTTATCATGTGTTATGTATAATCAATTTACCTATAAAATGAAGCCAATAAAAACAATCTTAAGTGTTATCCTTTTTAGCGGACCCATGACGCTATTTGAGAATTGGCTTGAAAAGAATACAAATTTAGTCAAATATCATAAGGGATGGAATGGCTATATTACATTTGCAGTTCTCTCATCTACGTTTTTGCTTGTTAAAGGATGCATGGAGGGAATTTGTTTTTTAGATAATAAAATTCACAAACCCCCACATCCGGCAGAAAGAAAAAATCTGTAAAGTTATACTGGCCTTCTACCTTTTGAAACCAATTATTGGTGTGCTTGCAGCTGATAAGCTCTCTTATCTTTAACCGCTTTAACACTCCTGAATATATAGCATTTTTTAAATTTGGTTAGAGAAGGATAAAAAGTTAAATGGACTCAACAAATGCAATTAATCCATTTACTCCATATGCAAGGGCAGTTCCTGATTTTAATGCTGTAGCAACCAAATAGATTCAGCTACTTCTTCCTTTGTCGCTTTGGCTTTTTTTGCTCCTTTAGTGTGAATGTCGATGCAATATGGACACCCTGTTGTATCGGCTACGGCAATTGCGATCAGCTCTTTTTCCTTAACACTAAGTTCTTCAGGTCTCATTGCTTAACATGGAGTTCTATACAATAAGGACACCCTGTTGTAAGGGCTGCAGCTATTGCAACTTTTTTATTTTGGAGCTTATTTACCAGCTTCCAATGCCTTCTTGTCAAAAGCCGCAAATGCATTAAATACATCAGGAGACAATTTGCTAAATTCTCCTAAACGATTTATATTAGATTTTTTATATAGACTATCATTATTCATTATTTTTCCCTCTCTATTTATCAAAATATTCGGAAAAATATGAGAGCATCAATGGTTTAAAAGGTTTTCATATAATCTTCAAGAATGCATTAGTGAAAAATGTATGTCAGTAAGAAAGGAAGCATAAATTATGAAAATCACACCGATGAAAGAATGTGTTATAAAATTTGTCTTTCCCAATAAGTACAAAAATAAAAACATTATTTACTCTCTTATTCCATTCTTACTGACATTATTAAAGAACATTTTTATTGCTATAAAAACAACCCTGTAGATTTAATAGTGTATGGCATTAGCCAAGGAATGCTTTCAATTCACATTGTTCTTTGTAAAAACAATCAAATAGAAATCATATAAACGTTCATATTCTATAGTCATGATAGATATATTAATTTTTTTGTTCCAGATACTTCTGCCATTCAAGAATACTTTCCGCCATACGGTAGGCAGTAAACCCTTGATCCTTCAATTTTTGAGCAGCTATAGCTGAAAAAGCACAGAATTTACCTCTGCAATAGGCTATAACTTCTTTCTCTCTCGGTAATTCTTGAAGATATGAATCCAAGTCTTCCATAGGAATAGAGACCGCTCCTTCTATATGTGCAGCTTCATATTCATCTTTTGGACGCAAGTCTATAAGCGTAATATTCCCGTTGCTCATCTTCTCGTATACTTCATCCATCGTTAGTGTATAGAAGTCTCCTAGGCCACCTAAAAAATCATCTTTAATCCGATTGATTTCTGAAAGTTGAGTCTCCCCAATTTTCCAAAGGGCAAACAAAAAGTCTGCAACAGATGGATCAGCTAATGTATAAAAAGCATACGTTCCCTTTTTAGTAAATTTAACTAATCTTGAGTCATTCAAAATTTGAAGATGACGAGAAACATTTGCAACACTCATACCTGAATCCTTCGCTATCTTTTCTACTGTTTTTGGACCCTGGCTTAATAAATTTAATATCTCAAGGCGCTTATCGCTGGATAAACTTTTTCCGACTCTTGATAATTGTTTATATAGTTCATCTGTATAATTTTTTGCAGATAAAAAGAGCTCTTCCATACTAATCATCCTTTATTATTCAATTGATTACATTGTTGATAATACTATAGTTGAAGTGAGAATAACAAGTTATGATTTCATATGCTCAAGTGAAGAAGATTACAGAGGTTTTTTTCTGGTTAGCTGGAAATTAACATATCACCGTTTACAATGTATAGCTCCTTCAATTTTCATTCTATTTTTCCACCAAGCAGGACTTAGCACAAGCAACCTTTTTAGGTTTCATACGAATTCCTGCAGCTTCGCCTATATCTGCAAAACTAACCTAATTATATCCTCGTTCTTGGACAAGTTTCTTTACCGACATCCATGATTCTCTGTAGTTTTGAACTATGGTGACTGATTTTCAAAAAAAAACCCTTCCCTTCAATTAAGTATTCATCCATCCAACTTTCCCTTAATAGAAAAAGATGCTATTAATCTATCTCACTATCTTCGATTATAGAAAAAGGAACAACCATTTTTTATGATTGCTCCTTTTTTAATTTTTATCTTAATCGAGCTGTGACCCCACCATCAAGCGGCATGATAATGCCTGTAATCCATGATGATGAAGCATCCGCTAGGAATAACACTGCATTTGCCACATCATCTGGAGTACCGTTGCGTCCTAGAGGGTGAAACGCATTAAAGGTTGGCAATACTTCTGCTACTTGTTCTTCTGTCATAAAAGTATTATAAATGGGTGTTTCAACAACCGCAGGTGCTACTGCATTTACTCGTATGTTATCCCCAGCGAATTCTACGGCTAAATTTCTTGTTAATGCATGTCTGCCGGCCATTGCTGCAGAGTATGCAGATGAAGGCGTTGCTTCCACTGCTTGAATTGCCCACATGGAACCAGTATTTACGATTGCTCCTCCTCCGCGTTTTTTCATTTCAGGGATAACGGCTTGTGAAGGATAGAATGTTCCTTTAACGATAGTATCTAAATAGGATTGTAGATCATTCTCTGTATGGTCAAGGAACGGTGTTGGATTAAATTTCCCTGTATTATTAACTAATACATCTACACCATCAAACATTTCTACTGCTTTGTTAACCAAATTCTCCGACGTTTCCTTTTTGCTGATGTCACCAGCTACATATAACACTTTTTTGCCAGTTGGGTCAATTTCTAAAGCTGTTTCCTTTAACACATTTTCTCTGCGTCCATTAATAATTACATTTGCTCCTTCTTCAAAGAATCTTTTGGCAGTGGCTTTTCCAATTCCAGTACCTCCACCAGTTACGATTACAGTTTTGTTTTCAAATCTCATTATATTCATCTCCATGTCTTATAATTTGGTTTTCAGTGGTTACATCAACCACTATTAGTCCTTTTTAATTTCATCTCTACTAATAACAACCGCCTACCAATAGTAGATTTAATTAAAATGTTCAATCAATCAATTGAATAATTGTATTTTAAATCTGATAATGATTTACGTCAAGTAATAAATTTGATTTCTTTTGAAGCCTCAACTTCGCACCAAAAAAAACAGGATTGCTGAAGCAACCCTGTTTTTTATAAAATTTATGCCTTATCTAATTCGAAATTCTTATATTTGACCATAGACACTATACCTAAAATAGGTCCAATCGCTAATAAGGAAAAGACCCATCCCCAACCAACAAAGCTCTGAATAATAGGGATTAAGTTTATAGAAAATATGGTTATCAGAAACCCAATGCACATTTGAAAAGTAAGAGCTGTCCCGACATATTCAATTTCCGCAACTTCTGAAACTGCTGCAGAAAATTGGGCAGAATCTGATATGACAGACATCCCCCAAATTATAGAAAGTATTAAAGTTAACCAAATAGATTGACCAAATGTAAACCCAATAAAAACGGAACATATAGCGCTTATAAACATAGAGATAATGGTAAGATTAGATCTTCCGATTTTATCCGAGATTATCCCGCCTACTACACAACCAATTGCCCCTGCAATTCCTATTGAAATAAACGAAGAAAATGCAATGAACTTAATGGGAATTTCTGATGAATAACTTGTAAAGCTAGCGGTCAAAAAAGCAGGAAGCCAAGTCCACATTGCATACAATTCCCACATATGGCCAAAATAGCCGAAGTTAGCAAGCATTACTGGTTTATTCGTAATTACTTTTTTAATTAATTTAAAAGAAAAAGGCGTCAAGTTTTTCGATGTTTCTGGGGCATCTTCTAAGAGCCATTGGACAATCATTGCTGCTATTAAAGCTAGAAATGAACTAAAAATAATCACTATCTTCCAATTAAACTCAGAAAAAAACATCACTAAAAAGTGGGGTAAAGATGATCCTATGGTTAATGCGGCGATTAAGATTCCGATAGCCAGGCCTCGTTTTATCGGAAACCATTGTGATAAAATTTTTACAGCGATTGGGTATACCCCTGCGAGAGTTATTCCCGTAAAAATCCTAAGCAGGATACCTAAAAAGGCTTGATCGGCTAGTATAAGCAAGCTATTCAAAATTGCTCCTAGAAACGCTGAAGCTGCAAAAACCTTCCGAGAATTATAACGATCTGCAATCCCAAAATATGAAATAAATAAAGAGCCAATGACAAAACCAATTGGAACAGAAGCAGACAGCCAACCCTCCGAGTTTGAACTAAGGTTCCAAATAATAATTAGTTCTGGCGCAATAACAGATGCACTAAACCATAAGCTTAATGCACATAATTCTGATAATCCAATCCATATTAATGCTCTCCAAGAACCTGGAATCATAATATCCCCCTTTTTATTATAATCTCACACATGTCTACATTAGCTGAAACCAGTATCTTCAGACGTTAAATGTCCGTCAGGCCTTTCGCCTTTTACTATCAATGGTCTCTCATTTCTATAATAATATGTTTCTCAACTTAACTTATTTAATTTACCAAAAAAATCGACAATTACCATAAGGGGTATTTGCCGACTTTCTCTTCTTTAATTACTATTTAATTCTAAGATTTTATCTTTTAATTCATGCTTTTGGTTTAAACCCCTCATTGTGTCTGCCACCTTGCCATCTTTAAAAAGAATCAATGCAGGGATACTACTGATTCCAAATTGTGAAGCTAATTCAGGTTCATCATCCACATTGACTTTGGCAATTGTCGCTTGTCCTTTCATTTCATCGCTTAATTCTTCTACGATTGGAAGTTGAACTTTACAAGGCCCGCACCAAGGAGCCCAGAAATCAACCAATGTTAGGCCAGATTGAACGTGGTTTTGAAATGACTCTTTTGTCAGTGCTATTGCTCCCATAGAATTAACCTCCTTTTTTATGATAATTAATAAGGATTTATTAATCAATTGATTAATTGAATGATACATTTAAAAAATTTTTTCGTCAACCCAATAATTTTGTTTTTTAATAAGGAATAATGTTGGGTCTGAAAACATTAAAAAGAGGTTCTATAAGAATCGCCAATTAACCAGCTGCTTTTCCCTATTGCTTTTCGAGACCACCGTACATCTTTTGTGCCAGCTCTGGGTTATCATAGACCTCTATCTTTGAATCAATAAGATTAAGGTCTTTTTTCAAATCTTCAAGCTGCATTAAGACTTTCTTGCGGTGATTGGTGAGCATCACTTTCCTTTCGTTAATCGTTTGCATCCCCTGTGTGCACCAATCGGCGTACTGTTTGATTTCTTTGATGGGCATTCCAGTATTTTTCAGACAGCAGATCATGGAAATCCAGTTGAGATCCGTTTCACTGAAAACACGGTTGCCAGTTCTATCCCTCTCAAGGAAAGGCATTAGCCCCTCTTTATCATAGTAACGCAACGTATGTATGGACAGGCCAAATTTCTTCGAGACCTCATTAATGGAATATTTCATTCTTCTTCTCACCTTTCCTCTCGATCTGGAGTTAACTCGAGATTTCATCCTCATTATGGTCCACTAATTAAGACTTATCAAGTAGTTGATTTTTATAATCAGAGGAGAAAAAATTTTGAATACAATCAGTATTTTTTTTCTTTCCCCTTGACCTTGAGTTAACACGAGGGTATATGCTCATTATTGACCACAAATAAAAATTGCAAGTGGTTGTTCTTAAATATAAA
Organism: Cytobacillus sp. BC1816; assembly: GCF_051353635.1. Classification (NCBI taxonomy): domain Bacteria; kingdom Bacillati; phylum Bacillota; class Bacilli; order Caryophanales; family Bacillaceae; genus Cytobacillus; species Cytobacillus sp. BC1816. The sequence goes on from NZ_CP195611.1 coordinate 2,973,660, forward strand.
AGGAGGACAAAAATCATGGATTCAACTCAAAAAATTGCACTTATAACAGGAGGAAGCCGCGGATTAGGACGAAATTCTGCCATCGCGTTGTCCAGAAAAGGAATTGATGTTATCGTTACGTACCATAGCCGGAAGGAAGAAGCGGAAGCGGTCGTTAATGAAATTATAGATAACGGCCAAAAAGCAGTGGCGTTGCAGCTGGATACAGGTGTTGTATCTTCGTTTGAAGATTTTTCCTCTCGACTGTCAGACATACTTAAAGAAAACTGGAATCGGGAACATTTCGACATTTTGGTCAATAATGCTGGATTCGGAATACACGCTTCAATAGACGAAACTACTGAGGAGCAATTCGACAGATTAATGAACGTACAGTTCAAAGGTGTTTTTTTCCTAACTCAAAAGCTGATTTCAAGAATTGCTGACAATGGAAGGATCATTAATATTTCAACTGGTTTGACTCGATTTGTAATTGAGGGCTTCGGAGCCTATTCTGCAATGAAAGGTGCGATTGAAATCTTGACAAAATACATGGCCAAAGAATGGGGATCAAGAGGTATTCGTGTCAATGTAGTCGCCCCAGGAGCTATCGCCACTGATTTCGGAGGTGGTAAAGTAAGGGACGATTCTCAAATGAATGAATTTGTGGCCACAAATACAGCATTAGGGAGGGTCGGTGAAGCAGACGATATCGGAGGGGTTGTTGCGTCCTTGTGCACGGATGAGATGGGCTGGGTAAATGCAACTCGTCTCGAGGCATCAGGTGGACAGCTACTCTAATTGGCCAAATGTAATTGAACTTCTAATAGATTCCGGTGACAAATCCCATTATGGGTGTTATGTATACAATGCAAATTTCTGCTCAGCATATTTATCTGCGTTGCTAACAACTTATGATAAGCAAAGTATGTACGTTTGATTAGTTTAATGGCGAGAGCATTGGTCGGTATGGGTCTTAATTCTCCCCCTCCGGCCATATGCTGTTGCTGAAAATGTATTAACAGAACGAATATTAATCCACCTAGGAAATGTTGGTAATATAGAACTGAACATTATCGGCGAAACCCTATTTGCCTGCTTCTCTTCCAAATATAGAGGATGGGTTGGAACGTTTGATAAACAATAGTAAAAATAAGGTTTCGATTGAATCGATTTATGTCCATTTCTTAGTACAACAAACCTCCCCCTTTAGTTAAAAAGAAAAAAGCTTCCTGATTTACAGCTGATTTTGAATATAACCCATTAGTTCAATACCTTTACCAGTTCAATTTCATCTCTGATTGGAATACCATCATTCCCAATTAAGGGTATCTCGGGTTTTAACTTTCTCGCTTTCTCAACCGCATTATTAATAATTTTGGACAGGATAAATCCTCGTTTCTGATAAAATTTTAAAGCTGATAAATTATCGTTTGTTGTTATAAGCTTAAGGATTTTACAATTTTTCTTAATAGCAAGATTTTCTACTTCTTGAACTAACAAAGTACCTATCCCCTTACCTTCTTCCATACTATCTAATGATATAATTTCGCATTCCTTATCTTTAATTATGTAAGTAATTAAGCCAATAATTATGTCTTCATCACTTACAACCGTAATGCCATCTAATGCACTACAATCATAAATTCCACTGGAAGTAACCATTTCAGGGCTTCCCCAATGCAACTTAAAAAATTCTATTATTTTATTATTCGGTAAATCCTCAACTGTGCAAGTTTTCATTATAAGCCACCTCAATCTTCTTCAAGTAACCCTACCTTTTAGTTTAAGAAAAGCTACTAATTTAGCAGCTGATCTTGATCAGAAAATAATTACATTTATTTACAAATTAAATTCAATCATTACCTATATAAGAGATTAAAGGATTATATCGAATATTCTTTGATAGCCAAAGGGCAAAACTAAAGCAACTAATATTCCTATTACTATAAAAGATGCTGCTAAAACTCTATATTTAAGAACTGAAATTTCTTCTCTTTTATAAGCGATACTTATGACTTTAATCAAGGAAAAAACAGTAATAAAAATAATTATAGCTGAAAATATACTGATTAAAATGACTGGCATTTTGAAGCTCCCTTATTATAATTAGAATATCCTGCGAATAATTAACTTTACATACGAATTCAAAAGGAAAAAGTTTCTCCATACCATAAACCTGACCCGTTTTCTTATATAAGAAAAGGCTATTCAAACTCAAGCAAATCAGAAATAAATTCATTTACTTTATCTTTTAAAACTACTCCGTGCCCCGTACATAAATACTCAACATCATATTTGGAAATTTTTTTTAACCCTTCGATAAATAAACTAAAATTGTGCTGTTCTCTCATTTCCTCGTTTTGAGACCATTCAGAAACAAACTGTTTATATTTCTCCCTCTCCCCAACACCTGTATCGACAACATTACCGCTCAATTGTTCTCCAAAAAAACAGATATGATCTCCGCAAAATAATACTTTGCTAACACGCTGATATAGTAAAACAGAACCTTTAGTATGGTGTCCAAGGAGAACACATTCTAAATTACTTACAGTTGGACCGTTATCTGGAAGTTTCATATTTAATTTGTTTCTAACATTTCCTGGAATCAACTCTAAATCCTGATTATGTATATAGCCTTCAATATTACCAAAAAATTGAACTGATCCAATATGGTCTTTGTGACCATGTGTGGCAATAAAATGAGTTATATCGTTTTTGGAAATTCCTTTCTTTTTTAGTGCGGAAAACAGCAAGTGTGAATGTTCTTTCTTTCCTGAATCAATAAGAATAACATTATTGTTCTCGAGCAACAAATAGCAGTTATTATAAGAGTTCCAAGATTCATCCCATACTAAAAAAGCATATAGATTTTTAGCCACTGCCTCCAAACATGTTTTCATTTTACTCCTCCCTAATCAGCAATTTTTTATATATATTTCGCTCAATCTTTATTAATACCTTCTATAACTAACCTTTTGCTAAATAAGGATTTCAGCGAAAAGGGAAGATATCCTCTGCTCCAGGTAAATTCAAAAAAGGCTTCCACACTCGTGCTCTGCTTGATCACCGTTTTGTTGAATCCAATCCGCTAGCTGTGAATATTTTGTCAATTTAATGATGAATCCTCTCATTCTACCTATTATTTCAACTTGTATCATTTAGGACCTAAACTTAAGGCGGTTACAGGCACCGTACTTTTTACTGCCTGTTCAAGTGGAATAAAATGAATCCTTATAATTGGTTAATACTTCCCATATAACCTTTTCTTTCATGACCTTCCTCTTATATACAGTATAAAAATAGATTGGTATATTCTAATTATTCCGAAAAACGAAAGGGGTTCTAAATGGAAAAATGGTATAACAAATTTATAGTTTTCTTCACTGCTCTAGTAATGGCTTTGGGGCTGTACGCAGTTCCAGCAGGGGCTGTTTCTAATTTAGCGAGCCCCGCAGCTGAAAGAGTTTTATCTGTTGAGATTGAGGAAGCGACGATACTTGAATTGCAGCATGCGATGCAGGGGGGGCGGTTAACCTCTGAGGAATTGGTTCAATTCTACCTTAATCGAATTGAGGAGTACGATGACAGCATTAACTCCATCATTACGGTTGACGAAAATGTATTAGAAGAAGCGGAACAACTAGATAAAGAGCGCGAAGCGGGAAAAGTTCGCGGTCCCCTGCATGGAATTCCGGTTATATTAAAAGACAACTATGATACATTCGATATGCAAACTACTGCAGGATCCCTGTCACTTGAAGGTTCCATCCCTCTAAAGGATGCCTATCAAACAAAAAGATTAAGAGATCAAGGTGCTATCATCATAGGGAAAGCGAACCTGCATGAATTTGCTTTCGGATTCCAAACAATTAGTTCCCTTGGTGGACAAACCTATAATCCATATGATTTAACAAGATACCCTGGTGGTTCAAGCGGTGGTACGGCAGCAGCGGTTGCTTCCAACTTTGCCGCCGTCGGATTAGGGACAGACACTGGTGGGTCCATCCGAATACCTTCGTCCTTTAATAACCTGGTTGGACTTCGCCCTACTATGGGACTTGCCAGCCGTAATGGAATCATTCCACTTGCACTATCACAGGATGTCGGCGGACCGATGGGTCGTACGGTTGAAGATGTGGCTATCGTGCTCGATGCAATAGCTGGCTATGACCCGGCAGATCCAGTTACTGAAGCCAGTATCGGAGCAGTCCCAAAAACTTATACTCATTATCTTAAGAAAAACGGATTAAAGAAAGCTCGGATAGGCGTCATTCGCGACCTGTTTGGGAATGATCCTAGTGTCAATAAAGTGATGGATCAAGTGATTGCGGACATGGAAGCGCTTGGAGCAGAAGTGTTCGAAGTAACCGTTCCCAATCTAAGTCCAATTCTTTCTTATCCAAGCTTAAGCGGATACGAATTTAAATTTCAATTAAATGATTATTTGGCTAGCCTTGGGCCGGATGCACCTGTAAGATCGTTATCAGATATTATTGAAAGCGGGAAATTCCATCCAAGTTTGGAAAGTGGATTAAAATCACGTAATGAAAGAGAATCATTAGAAAATGATGAGGAATACCAAGACATTATTACCAATCGTCCTAAAATGGCAAGGGAAAGCTTAATGGTAACGTTTAATGAACATGACCTTGATGCACTACTCTATCCAACTTCGAGTGCTTTACCCGCACAGGTGGGCAAAAGTCAAGGTGCTGGGAACGCTAATCGCTTAAGTCCTTATTCAGGATTCCCTGCAATCTCGGTTCCTGCCGGCTTCAGTGACAACGGCCTTCCAGTCGGGCTCGAGCTGCTAGGAAAAGAATTCGACGAGCCCACATTGATTAAACTAGCCTATGCTTATCAAGAAGGAACTAACCATCGAAAAGCGCCTGAACTGCAATAAGAACTTCCTAGAAAAGAGATCAGTCCCGATAGCCCTGCAAATCTTGAAAAAATAACAAGTTTTCCTAAAGAAAGTACATCATTTTTGTAAAAAGGATCTGAGCAGAGTACTAAAGGATTCTTACTTCATTTCTATTTCTTATTCCAAATTGGAGTCTATCTTTAATTAAGAAGAATCGCTTTATTTCCTTAATATAAGAATAGGGATCGCTGCAGCGATCCCCTTTTTTAATCATTAGCACCCGTTGAATAAGGAAAAGGCGGCATTCTTATTGAATAATCCAAGTAAAAGCTGCCTGAATATCAGCTGATCTTGAACAAAAGCACCAAGGTATACTGCCCGTTAATCCAAAAAAGATCCCTCTTAGATCTCAGTTTGACAAAAGATAAAATGATCATTAGGATTCCAAACGTGCAGATAATCTGCAATGTATCCCCGCAGCCACAACACGCCATTAATTCGTCTAAGATAAAAACCTTTTGGAAAATCATCGTCTTCACATAGTATCTCCGAGGCTATTGTGATGGAGCCGGATGGAGCTTGATTCCGCTGTAAAGGATTTCCGGAATAATCCTCAGGCTGATCCAGATATTCCAGTCTTAAATAAGGCCCCAGTTCAAGCGGACACAATTCCAAACCTATTTCGCTCGCTTTTTTAAAGATTTGAGCCGTAGCAGCACCATCAGGGAAGCCAAGATCGCCTACCGTTAGTTCCACGGTCTGAAGAGTGTACTTCGTATCAGAGGTAGTAAATTTATCATCTGCTAATAGTTTTTCTCCATACGCATTCATCAAGATAGAGCATTGCTGCAATTTCTGGATAAGCTCCGATTTCGTGAGTCCACCAACTTCTATTTTTCTGGTAATAACTGAACAATTAGGGTATATTTTCTCATTTTCAAAACACAATCGTAGTCACTCCTAACATATAGCACATAGATTGAAGAAACGATACTATGGACTACATATAAATATTCTACAATTGCCAATACATTTCCTTGTTAAAGGCTGATCCCTCGAAGTAGATTATTGCTTATTTGGAAGATTGTTTGCTTTTAATCCGATGCTGAAACGACAGAGTCGCTATAAATATAGTTATTCCCCATAAGAATAATCCTCCGTACGTTACCACATACACCCAAATGGCTAACCCCTCGGAGTATCCTTTTGGAAAAACTCCAAAAAATTGAAGAGCTGTCATAAAACTAATTAGAACTGTCACTATCCCAACTGACCATCCTGATATAATTAATAGCCATTTTGGCAGTTTCTCTCCCCAGGAAGTCACGAGTGCTAAAGCAAATAAAGATGCCAGTATCGCCAAGATCGCTGTGAAGTCTATTCCGTTGGTATACAACGTATAAAGAAAAGCAGGGCCTTCCTTTAATGTATCACCAAACCCTGCCACATCTTGTATAGCTTGTTTTGTTGTAAGTCCTGCCGTTAATCCCGATGCCCAAAGCGATTTTAAAAACGCATACGGCAACAGAGCAAGAGCTGCAATATAGCCCCATTTTTTAGTCAAAAAAGGTTTATCAGTTATTTCTGATATCCTATGTTTCTCATATCTTAAGCTCAAAAGACATTCTCCCTTCTCATTTAAGAAATGAAACCCATTAGTTTTAAAAACTGCCTAAAAGCAGAAAATTCAAAAGCGGTCGCCAAAAAGGTCATTGGTTTTCCTTATTCACGCTCCTCGCAATTATGAAAATAATCTAAAATTAAGCTTTTCATTTATGTCCATTTCGACTACTTCCTTCTTTATATTTCTATCTTACAATGCAAATGAATTTTCTCTTAATGGACCTGGGATATATTTTTAGCTAAGGCCTGAGATGTAAAAAACGCAACGGTTTCCTCATTTCTTTGAACATATTAATGGTATGAGCGGTATATCAACAACCACGACCCTATAGCATTTCTGAAATCATGCGGGAATTTAGCTTCTTTCACCCTTGAAAAAAAGCCGCCTGGTTAGCAGCTGATCTTGAACATAGGCACCCTTGAGTTTTAGTACAGCCCTTCATAAAACAATTTTGGAATTAGAAAAGGAGGTACTGCAGTTACCTCCATTCTTAACCCTTTTTTGTTCAACAAATATTAATCATTTTATCGATATATTACACATAACGGTTTCCAGTTTGGGACTTTAATATCTTCTTTAATATGAGTTATAGATCAGGTGCCTGCTGCTTCTAATTTCATAATGGCACCAAAAAATTGTGATGCAGTTGTAAAAGTGATAAACGCACAAAGTTCGCTAATTTCATCATCAGACATGTACTCTTTTAACACATTAAAAGTTGCATCTGAGACATCCCCTTTTTGCTTAATAAATACCTCCGTAAATCCTACTGCAATTGAAATCTTTTCATCGAACAAATGAGGTTCTGGTTTTCCTTTAGCTTTGCAATAAGCACAACCATTACTTTGCGCAAGAGTTCTTCTCACTTGTTCTTTTAATTGAGCAGTAAGCTTCCCGTCTTTCTCCAGCTCACTTCCCAGCCGGCTCCACATAATCATTATTTCCTTGTTATATCCCAAAAGTCTTTGAAACGGGGTTGCTCCGTAATGTGATTCCTTAATTCTTGCCATAATTTATGCCTCCTTGTATTATTTATCATATCGAAATATTTCGTTTCTTCACATTAAATTTGAAGTGCAGTATTCAATAATTCTTTTAAAATTTAACGAAAATGAGGGAAAATAGATTTAACATGAAAATGGATGATATTGATAAGAAAATAATAGATGTATTAAGCGAAGATAGCCGATTATCAATGAGTGCGCTTGGAAGAAGAATCAATTTATCTTCTCCATCTGTTACAGATCGTGTCAGGAGAATGGAATCATTTGGAATAATTAAAAAATACACATTGGAAGTAGATTATGAGAAATTAGGGCTTCCAATCCAATGCATCATTGAAGCAACTGTTAAAAATGGGGACTATAACTCTTTTAAAAAATATATTGAGGGGTTATCAAATGTAGAATTCTGTTATCGGATTGCAGGAAATGCCTGTTATATGCTTAAAATACAATTCGACACTTTTAGAAAGGCAGAAGAGTTTATTGAAAATGTAAGTCCGTATGCCCGTACTGTCACACATTTTATTTTTTCAGAGGTCCAGACCAATTTGAAAATGAGTACTCAATAGGTAATAATCAAGTCTGTTTAACTCCCTCAGTTTAATACGATTTACTCACGAATGCTCGCTTATTCGCAGGATTTCATCCTCCATGGATATATATTTCTAAATTGAAAAGAGTAGATTCTGGACAAATGGCTACGTGAAGACATAGTTAAATAGAGGAGTAGGATTATACTCCAAATTCTACCATATGATGTACTTCTCCACGCCAGCCCTTGGAGGCTTTCCCTCCCATGTCTCAACGGGTCAATTGCCCTCTCATTCCTTCGTCATGCCTATCCAAGGGGTGGAGGCCAGTTATGCTAACCTGATGGGTCAGTGCCCTTTTGTTGAACAAACCTGGTACTCCGTACATATTTGAAATCCTGCGAATAAGCCAACACTCGATCTTTAAAAATATAAGGGGTAAATGATTCACTTCGAGAAAAAGTGAATTGAACTACGCTGCCAACTCAGTTAACGGCTGGACCTTCTTGGCACAATAAGCTTCGTTTTTTCGCGCTATCCCTACAAAGATCCTAGCTAACTTCCCGATCAGCTTCATTATAGATTTCATTTTTTTCATTTTCTTGACCTTAACATTATTCGAGTGGAGGGCTTTAAATTCTGGGTTGTTCATTACCAGGCTCATAGTAGCTAAATAGAGGAAACGTCTTAACCTTGATCTTCCACGCTTTGAAATGATTATTTGCCCTTTCCACTTCCCTGAACTGGCTTCGGCTAGATGGAGTCCTGCATGGCGAAGTAAAGAGTTGCCGTGTGAAAAACCACTTAAATCTCCTGCTTCCCCTAAAATACCAGCTAACGAAATTTCACTAATTCCCTTAATCATAAGTAACTTATTCGCGAAAGGAATTTTAGGTAGTTCATCCTTGATTGCCAGCTCAACTCTTTCAAGTTGTTGAATCGCAAGGTCATACTCTTCGAGTAATTGTTCAAGATGAAATTTATAAGCTTCTAATGCTTGCCTTGTACCAACTGATTTCCTGGCTACATTGAGGAGTAAATAGGCTTTCTTTAATCCAGGCTGTCGCTTCATCAGTAACTTCCACCCGGCCACGATCTCTTCAGGCTTCATGGAACCCAGTTCCATCGGAGATGGGAAAAGCCGAAGTGTTGCGATGGCCCCTTTAGCAGTGATGTCTTTAAATACTTGTCTAAGCTCGGGGAAGACAATATCCACCCAGCGATTCAATTGATTAATCGAGCTTACAAGCCTCTTAACAATGACATCCCGATTCGACATGAGTACCCTGAGCTTTTCAAACGACTCAGAAGTATCCCTTACAAAGGCATAGTAACCGTTCTTCACCATATCGGCTATTACAAGAGCGTCTTTTTTATCACTCTTTGATTGGGTATTATCACGGTTTTCTTTATTTCTTTTCACCAAATGAGGGTTAACTGTCACTACCTCAATATCTTGTTTCATCAGCCATTTAGAAAGGTTAATCCAATAATGACCGGTAGGTTCCATACCAACTATGGCAGCCTCAAGTTTATGTAATCTTTTAATGCTATTAATCCAGATTAACAGGGACGAAAATCCCTCTTCGTTGTTTGGAAAAGTGATTGGATCTCCTACTACAATCCCACGGAAATTCACTGCTCTGGCTACGTGAAATTGTTGTGCAATATCCACACCAACCACAAGATGTTTATCAGTAATTCTTTCTATTAGTTGATTTTGTTTGTCCTGCATTTTAAACTTCATAATAAGGGTTCCTCCTAAGTTTGAGTTAGAGTCGTGTCTTACTCATATCTTACTGAGGAGCCCTATTTTTTTCAAAGCTCAAAAATAACGATCTACAGGAATGCTAATCTGCCTCGTTAACACAATAAGAAAAGCTGCCGCAACGACAGCCTGGACTAATAGTGGTGAACTACTTATAGGCTCCGAACAGCCCGCTTATCCTCGGCATAAAAAAACACCAATTTGACGCCTATTCTCGAACTGTACCACAGTGTCTAATAAATATTCAAAATATACCAGAAAGCTAGTATAATATTATTATCTATATATGAAAGGACTGAACTATGCGCAGATATCAATATCTTAACCCCAGATAAAAACAATAATGGAGGTAAAAATATTGATTAGAGATCTTAGCACAAAAAGATTAATTTTAAGAAAAATGCAGGTTTCAGATTCAGAAAGCTTGTTTCAAATTTGGTCAAATCCAGAAGTAACAAGATTTATGAATATTGATAGGTTCACTGATAAAAAACAAGCAAAAGAAATCATTTTACTATTTGATAAGCTGTCACAGGAAAACACTGCAATTCGCTACTCAATAATTGAATTAGAATCAAATAAAATTATTGGTTCTTGCGGTTTTAACATTATAGATTATGAAAATGCAAAAACTGAAATTGGTTACGAAATTAATAAAGATTATTGGGGCAAAGGATATGCTCCTGAAGCTGTTACTTGTTTGATAAGGTATGCTTTTAACGATTTAAAACTTAATAGAATAGAAGCAAAAGTTGAGCCTGAAAATTTGAACTCAATTAAAGTCCTGCGGAAATTAAATTTCCTTTTTGAAGGAAAAATGAGAAAAGTGGAAAGATCAAAAGGACGCTTTATAGATCTCAATCTTTATTCATTGTTAATAACTGATTAAATCGCCTGGCCTATACTTGTAAAAGTATAGGCTGTTTTTTTTTTCGATGGAGTTACAACTGGTTACAAGATATTTATTTAATGTGACATAACAGAATATATTCTTATTAAACAAACCTGCCCTTTTATCGAATAAGAAGAAGCAAAGCTTATTGGCCATTGCCTGCTATCTAGACTATTACGATAACTTATCAATACTTGGTTTTAACCCCTCATCAACTAATGGTTATTTTTTTGTTGAACCATTTTTTCGTATCGTTCAGATATGCTCTACTATAGTTCAACCTCTAATTACTCCTAACATTGAATTGTATGATAAATCCTCCTTCCATAAACCCTCCCCTGGTGTTAAAAGGAAAAAGCTGCCTTATTAGCAGCCTTTTACCATTAGCACCCCTGGAGTCTGAAGTTATACTCCCCTACAACTTTTAGTTTAATGCTCCATCATTTCATGGGCAATGTCATGGCCATCCATATCTGATGGATAGTAAGTAGGCCAATGGGTTACTTCATCCAACAATTTTTCTCGGTCGTCACCCCAATACAGATGATAGTGAGCAGCCTCTGTCGGATAGATACTATGATCACTAAACTGAATATATTGTGGAAGACCTTCAGCTTCTGCTTCTAGTTTAAATACATATCTAACCCCTCTATTTCCCGCATTATAAGTTAAAATTTCATACCCATCGTAGATATACTCCCCAGAATATTCTTCTCCATTTTTGAAAAACGTTACCTTGTTGCCCTGTATCTGAATTCGTCCAACATTTGTTTGGTATCCTTCATTATAATATTCCTTATATTCTTTAGCTGTCATCTTCCCCTCTTGTTCTGCTTTATAAGTAAATACTTCGTCAAGCGTACCATCTTGAAGATATGGGTATACAGACTGCCAGTCTCCTTCCCAGTCGGATAAGGATCGATCCTTCACTTGGCTGTTTTCAAAATATCCTTCGTATATTTTTGCTGTTTCTTCATTATGTTGATGAGTATGGCCGTGGTCGTGTTCACCCTGCTCATTTGTCCCTGAAGCTCCCACCGATGAAGGTTCAGATAAAGCTTTTGTCAGTTCCTCTAAATTGTGCTGCATGAGAGTGAAGTAGTCCTCATTATTCTTTATATCTTCTTCTGTTAAAACCGATAAATTGTGTATACGTAAAGTCTCTGCATCAATTTCCTTCCTTACTATGTCTGCTACTTTAGGAGTTATATTCTGTTCAAAAAATACATGCTTCAAACCATGCTTTTCGGCAGTCCCAATGATGTTTTGCACCTCTTTATGTGAGGGCTCGTTAGTAGGGCTCAAGCCAGAAACTGCAATTTGCTCTATCCCATAGGTTTTCTCCCAATAGCCATAAGCTGCATGAGATACAATAATTTTATTTTCAGGTAAATTTTCAAGGTGTGCACGGAAGTCTTGGTCTAAGTTTTCGAGCTTTCCTTTCAACTCCTCAAAGTTTTGGTTAAAAATCTCTTCTTGCCCAGGTTTTAATTCAACTAATACATCTTTTATATGCTCTGCCAGCTGAATTGAACGAATAGGATCCAGCCAAACGTGAGGATCCTGATCCCCATGATTATGTCCAGCATGTTCGTCCTCATGACTGCCTTCTTCTTCATGAGTGTGGTCACTCTCATGGCCGCCATCCCCTTCTTCATGGTTATGTACATGATTTTCCAAGTCAATTCCTTTTGATGCTTCAAGTATCTTAACGTCATCAGATTGAATAGTTTTCGAGATTTTATTTGCATATGATTCTAAACCTGCCCCATTATAAATAAAAGCATCGGATTCAGATATTTTTATCATATCGCTGGTGGTTGGTTCATATGTATGCGAGTCTGATCCCGGTGGCAAAATAGACTCCACAGATGCTTGATCCCCTGCAATTTGTTCAGCAAAAAACTGAAGAGGATATACAGTTGTATAAATCTTCAACTCTTTGCTGGCTCCTTTTGGTTCCTTTTCACTTTCACTGCTGTTTGTAGCTTTTCCTCCACACGCAGCTAGCGTGAAGATGACAATACATAAACTAAGAAAGCCTACAAATTTTTTTAACATTTTTACTCCCCCTTTACTTAGGGAATATTTTATCGTAATGATTACGATTTGTAAATAGTAATCATTACGATTTTTGTTTTGCAGCCATTCAACTACCTGCCCTTTAGCGATCCATGAAGCGCAAAAATCAGCACTTCACCAGAGAATGAGAATGGATAGGAAATGCCAATACTGACCATAATTCAGTCAACCGTATCAACGCACTCCTCCTTTTTTAAAACGATTGAGCAGTGTCTTCATAGTATTGTCATTTATCTAATCTTGAGGAAATTTATATTCATGGTAGTTTAACAAGAAAAAAAAGCTGCCGGATTAGCAGCTGAAGTATTTCTGGTTCTTTGGAACATTAGGTAACCCATGTTTCGAATATATCTTGCTCAACTAAGTACCTCCACTGTAAAACCTCCTGGGGCTTTAACATAGAATGTCCATCGATGAGCCATTTTAGGCGGTTTCACATCAAATCCATCATCCTTCAATCGTTGATTGATCTCGTTTACTCGTTCATCACTTTCTTGAGAGAAGCCAATATGAAAGGACTTAGGGTAGTTGGCCCGAGTATCTTTCATCAAAGCTAGTAACAATCCGTCATCGTCAGTCATAACAGCAAATGAATCGCTATTTACACTCTTGGTTTTCAAGTAGAAATATTTCTCCAAGAACTCTCGAGCAGCTTTAACGTCAGTGACCGTAAGATTGATATGGTTTAGTTTCATAGGGTACACTTCCTTTTCTTAGCATAACTTTTCTAAACTGTTTTACAAGCTTGATTTAGAATTCTTGCTTCTTCCACTCTATTGTAGTGTTTAAAAAAGATTCAGGAATCGACAAATGGAATGAAGTTCCCTGCAACTTTAGATTGAAATTAAGCCTAAGGTTTATTGAACGAATACAAAAATAACGTAATTTACTGTAAAGGCCGCCCTTATATGCGAGACAACACAAGGATTGGTTTAGGTACTATATTTAACAAACTCTAGAAGATTTTCAGTTATTACAGGAATGCTGCCCCTTTAGCAACATAACAAAAAGGCTTCCCTTTATCCAAGGAAAGCCCCCATTAGTGCAATAAGTAACCTAAAGTCCAATAATAATTGGTTTGCCTATCAAATGATAGATATTTTTAGTTTTACAAAGGGTAACGTTCTTTTGGTTATTATATTGGGAAAAGAGTTAAGTCGATAATGGCGGAAATAGACTGTTAAAAAAGCATTGAGGAATTAGTGTAAAAATGAATAATGTTTGGGTTTAAATAACATCATAAAAAGATGGAAGGGTTAAGGAAATATTAAGGAGGACAGGGATAGAATGACAAATACCAATAAAGATGAAAAAGTATTGACAGAACATAACATTCCGCTTTCTGCTTCAGAAATGGGCACTCTTTGGTCGCAATATATAAACGATAGCTTAGCTGTTTGTGTAATGAAGTATTTTAAAAGCATATGTGAAGATAAAGAAATCCTTCCCTTAATAGAAAATTCATTAAGTATAGCAGAAAATGACATCAAAATTATTACAGAGATTTTTACAAAAGAAAACCATCCGATACCAATCGGCTTTACGGATGAAGATGTGAATCTGAATGCACCAAGGTTATTTTCCGACATATTTATCCTTATGTATATACAAAAATTGGAGATCATTGCAATGGCGAGTATTGGAGTAGCCATTGGTGTTTCAGCACGTTCTGATGTAAGTAACTTTTTTAGAAATTTACTTACTTCCGTTTCTGAATTACACGATAAGTCAAGAAAAGTCATGTTATCGAAAGGTGTATATGTCCGATCAGCGCAAATACCTAGTCCTGATAAGGTTGATTTTATAGACAAACAAAGTTTTCTTTTTGATTTTTTAGGTTCTCATAAACGCCCCTTAACAGCTATTGAAATCACACATCTTTTTATTAATATTCAAACAAATGCAATGGGTAAAGCAATGATGATGGCATTTGCACAAGTTTGTAAGAATGAAGATATCAGGCATTTCTTTGTAGAAGGTAAGGGGATTTCAAATAAGCATATTAAGAAGTTTGGTTCAATCTTAACTAATGAAGATATTCCCGCACCAATAAGCTGGGATTCTCACGTAACGGATAGTACGGTTTCCCCATTTTCCGATAAGTTAATGATGTTTCATACAACTACATTAATTGCTGTAGGAATAGGAAATTACGGTACGGCCGCAGGAACTTGCCAACGAATGGACTTAAGTGCCACTTATACAAGACTTTCTGCAGAAATTGCTTTGTATGCGGAAGATGGAGCGAACATAATGATTAAACATGCATATTTAGAAGAACCACCAAAGGCGACCGACCATAAAGCACTTTTCAAAAAAAAGAAGTAGCGTCCTGTACCAACGGGTATAAAAAAGGAGCATAAACGCAGAAGCTTAATTACATAATTCAGAATTTCCAGCTCTACCTTCTTAAAAGTTGATAAAAAACCTTTATTACAAAGCTAAAGGAACAGATTAGTTCAATAAGAAATTGGTAAAGCCAAATGTTATCAACCTTCTTGAAAAAAAAATACTCGTTGAAAGAGTGCTTATTGAGTCTCGAATTAAAAAATCTAATTCAGACTAATTATTTCCACCAAAATGAAGCAGGAATGGAAAACTCCCCATCTAATGGAACTGTTTCGCCAATTGCAGGAGCTATCATAGATACTCCAGATTTTTCAGACGCATTAAATGCTCTTTCTATAGGTTCTGTCCAACCATGATAAGCAAGGGTAAAGGCTCCCCAATGAATTAACATCATATTCTTACCATTTACATCTAAATGAGCCTGAACAGATTCTTCAGGTGTCATATGAACCCAAGACCAACGCCGGTCATATTGTCCGCCTTCCATTAAAGTAAGGTCAAAAGGTCCGTATTTCTTCCCAATTTCCTTAAAATGTGTGTCATAGCCACCATCTCCGCTTGTATAGAAACGTGTCTTGTCTCCAAGAATGACCCAACCGCCCCAAAGGGTGGAATTTCTATTTAATGGTCCTCTGCCAGAAAAGTGTTTTGAAGGAGTGAATGCTACAGTTAAGCCTTGGAACTCTGTTTCATCCCACCAATTTAGTTCTGTTATTTTTTCTTTTTTAACTCCCCAACCAATCAAGTGC
This sequence comes from Cytobacillus sp. BC1816, assembly GCF_051353635.1. Lineage (NCBI taxonomy): Bacteria > Bacillati > Bacillota > Bacilli > Caryophanales > Bacillaceae > Cytobacillus > Cytobacillus sp. BC1816. Next base: position 2,989,507 of record NZ_CP195611.1, read on the forward strand.
GCACTTACACCAAGAGGAACGAAGAAGTGATTGACCTTGTTCTTTAATTTTTTAATCGATGGATAATCTAAGTGGTCGTAATGATCATGAGTAATAAAAACAGCATCAATTGTCGGCATTTCATCAATAAGATGCAGCATATCTTCACTGTAACGTTTGCTTCCCACGAAAGAAACAGGTGAAGCAGTTGGACCTAGCATGGGGTCTACAAGTATCTTTTTATTATCGATACTTAGTAAAAATGCAGAATGACCAAACCAAGTTAAATTATCTTCCTCACTTTTGATTTTGTTCCAATCAATTTTGGAAACAGGCAATTGACCGGCAGGATTACGGTCTTTGGCGCCTGAAATAGAATCCTTAATCATAGAGAAGTAATCAAATGCATTCATGTCCATTTTGGTCGGCACCTGGTTGACAAACTTCCCATTATCGTAATTACCAAACTTACTGTATCGTTCTTTCTGCCCGCTATTTGGATTCCTGCCAAATACAGGATGCAAGTTTATAAACAATGTCACGACAACACAAATAGCAAGTAAAAAGATGAATAAATAGCTCATTATTTTTTCATGATTCCTTCCTTTATATGCTGACACTAAACCTTTTTAAGTTCGCTACTCTCAATAATCGATTTTGAATAACCGTCTCTTGCAGCTTTTATCATCGCTTTCCCCAGTTCCTCTGAAGAAATGACATAGCTGGACATAATGACTAACCGATTAAATGGTCTCAATTCACCATAAAAATTTGGTACCGCTTTGTTTTTGATTTTACACCGTGAATGGGAATGATGCCACCTGGTCGAAATTTGTTATGGCATATCGCCAAACCAGGGATTAAAAGGTATAAGTGCTAAACTTATAAGAACACCTGATTGTTTACGTGCTACAGGACTTGTTCAAATGCTATTAAAAGCTCAAGACGTTTTATATTTTGTTTTTTCTTAGCCTGAATAATATTTGCAGTAGACTTTGCAACCCCGACTGAACCTGCAAACTCAATAATGACTGCATCATTATTTGCTAAGGCCAATTCTATATCAGATATATATCATAATCCACTGCATGTTTTACTATCGGTGAGTGTTTAACAATTTACCAGTACGGGTTGCTGCTACTCGTTACTAGATAACAGGCTCGCCAAAACAATCCTATCCCAAACTTACACATCCGTCACTTAACAAGCCTTTGTTCTAACTCCTCTTTTTGGCGCAAGTGATGACGGAAATGCATACCAACCAAATCATACCATTCCCTTGCATTCAGCCATCCGAAACCTCCATGCTCGACTTTATAATTTGGATTTATATTATCCACTTTTGATTCCCATTGGCTTAACCTTAGAATTACTTGATCCATTCTGCTGATAAGATGTTCCTTGCTATCTGAATTATTAGGTGGAGTATTTAGTTCATCCGGTAATTTAATTTTTATTGGCGGAAACCCTCCAATCTTATATAAATGCTCACCAAACTCCGTTTTACCAAGGGGCTGTTCTTCATTTAAGGTGGAACATCTATCCATATTATCTAGATACTCATGGGCAACAAGGATTAAATGGTCATACATTTGCCCAATAGACCAAACCGTTTCTTCAGATTTATGTCTCAGCTGTTCCAAAGAGTATTTTTGAAGCTCGTTTTTGTAAGTCTTAATTAGTTTAAGTTCGCCCAAATTAATTCCTCCTTTATTATGATTAACATAAGTCTAAAACTTTTACATTTTATATATATGTAACTAATTATTCAATTTTCGATTACAAATACCTTCTACAAACCTGCCCCGTTAGACGAATAAAAAAGAGTTGCCGATCCACACGGGAGCTTCAACTCTTGTACACGTTAGTTTAATTGCATTTTTCACAAACTTAGTTTTTTTAGAAATAAATTAGAAAAACATCGAGAACGCATTCCAAAGAGAGTGTGCCAGGATTGGAACCCATAAATTTCTAAACCGAATAGCAAGAGTCCCAAGAGCAAGACCTAACAGTAGCGTACTAAAAACCGCAGAATGGATCAAAGCAAACAAAAGAGAGGAAATGATTAACATTACATATTGCAATTTTCTGTATGGGATTAAAAGGAGCATACCCCTGTAAAAGAATTCTTCTTCAAAAGGGACAATAATGCAGACAATTATAAGAAACTGGATATATTCGTCGAATTGTAAAGGCAGCAAATGAAAAGATAATGGCTGGTGCATCAGTAAAATAACCAATGCCATTACCCCAAATATCCAAAAGTAGGTAACTTTCTTTTTAAGAGGCGATACGCTAAATAGATAGTTGTATTTTTTGCCCAATATAAAAAATACTATAATCAAAAATAGCATTAATAAAACTCTATTTTGCAGCTGAAAACTAAATGAACCCTCTGGCAACGTATCGGTAATGAATATAAATTGCTCTGATATTTTAATGCCACGAAGAAAATATCCGATTATGACAATTAATATAAAAAGTGTAGTTTTTCCTGCAATGTTAAGAAAGGAGCTACTCGGAGAAGGTTTATTTAATTCTGGCTTCATGGGAAAAAGTCCTTTCCTCAAATTATATAAAATATATATTCGCTAAGTGTAAACTTTTTACCATTACTCATCTAACCTTTCCCTTTAGCATAATAAAAAAATCTGCCTTATACAGCACATTTCCCAAGTATTAACAAATGGAATAATAAAAATTTATTAGGTAAGAATACCAATGATTTATAATTCAATATAATATATTTCCATACTAAGGGAGGCTGTATATGAGAGGGAATTGGAAAATGTATTTGTTATTAGTTCTGCCTTGGTTAACTGTAGAAAAACTTGGAAAAAACACCTTACTCCGCTTTCTGCCAACTATTATTTTTAGTGACTTAGTTATTGCATTAATAAGTGAGCTATCTCAAAAGTTAAAATGGTGGAAAGTAAGAAATCCTTTATTCCCTAATTTAGCGACAGATGTCTCTTTTGTTTTTGGGCCTTTTACCATCATTAATTTTTGGATTTTTAAACTGACATTTAATAAATTTTGGTTATATTTATTGACCAATATTTTTGCTGACTACTTATTTGCCTTTCCATTAACAACAATAGCAGAGAAATTACGCATATATAAAATGATAAGAATGAACCGAAAGCAGCTTTTTCTTTTAAGCATTGCAGTAGCAGTACTTAACTACTTATATCAATCATTATTTATTGAACCTTTAAGAAGGAATCAGAAGGGTTAAGTATAATAAAGAACCTTTAAGCTTCTATAAAATTAATTGTCCTTAACAGTTTGGGGAGTTTACCAAATCAAAGGACAATTCCATTTGTCGCACACAATGTTTGTTTCATTAAATAAGGCAGCTGATCTTATACTTCGCTGCTTTGCTATTTCTTAATTCCCAAAACCCTAAAGACATATAAGATAGTTAAGTATTAGTTAACTAAAGGTAATTTGATTAGATTTGCCCTCAGCAACACAGACAATTTGAATTAGAATTAACTATAGGGGAAAACTGTAACCAATATTACTTTAGGAGTGATGACGGTGAATCCTTTGGTGGCAGTGAGTCCTTTTATAGATAAATTTCTAGTATGGTTTTTACCGCTCCCACTGGCATTGGGAGTTCTTTACGGTATGGCAAAATTAATCTTTCGAAAGTCACAATGACAAAAGGTCTTCAAACAGGTGCGCATTTTGCAGGCACTAGGACCAGGAGTTCAAGGGCTTAATACCGAAGCAAAGCGAATCGAGGAAAAGCTCTGTTTTAAGAATTGCTTAATTTTTACCTGGTGAGGTGGAGGGTGTTATTCATTTACCCCATGCCAAACAAAACAAAAATAACACTCCCCCATCAAGGAATATGCGATATACATAAATGAGTATGAAAACTTTACACAATCTATATTTGCGAAAGTTGTTTTTTCCTAGACAAACTTAAACTAATTGTAAAATTCGTTAATAATTCTTTCTATGGATTCCTCTGAATGGTTTCCATACATTCTCATCAAGCAGGGAAGCACTTTTTTATGAAATGCTATTTGGTCTGCAATAACTCATTCTCTTACCTCAGGATTACAAAATTCAAAGTGAGGAACAGGATAGGACTTTACGTCAATGTTTGGAATGCTTTGAATCAATTCCATTTCAACAATCTCAACCATTTTTTACGAGTAATAGGAAGAGTCCATTTGAAAAAAATTAATCAAAATGGATTCCTTTTCAGCAGTTATAGTGGTTTTTATAACAAAGTTTGATCATTTTCTACCTATGATTATCAACAATCGCCCTTAAATTGAATTTTACATATTCCTAAAAAGATATATCCCAAATCCAAGGGTATCTCTGCCCCATTTCAGATATGTACTTCTCCAAGTCCGGATCTTTTGTAACATCGCATCTCGATCTGGATCATCAGGATGTTCGCAGCAATAATTCTCAATGGACATAGCATAAAGCCACTCATAATCATCCCATTCATCTTCGTTAGCAGTGTATGACCATAGTGGAATTAGGCCAAGTTTTTCGCCTGCCCTCACATTCTCGAAGTGGCTTAGTAATTCGGATTCTTCAGCTCCCCCCAGCGCATCTAAATATTCTTTACTTGGCTGCTGCTTCCAGTAGCCTTCACCGATGAGCACATATCCACCCTTTTTTACACACTTCCTCAGCGTATTCAAAGTTTCATGTAATCCACCTAATGCGTGAGTTGAACCAATACAAATCGCTACTTCAAACAGTTCATTCATTGTCTTCATTGCTACTTTAGCATCTTTTGTAATGATTTCAATATTATTTAAAACCCCTCTATTTTCAGCATTTACTTGAAGTTGTTCTGTGAAACCAACATATTTTTCGATAGCAACACATTTAGCACTGTATCTTTCAATGATCCGAAAAAGAATCTCACCTTTCCCAGCACCGATATCAATTACTTTGTCATTATCTTTTAAATCAAGTATTTCAATAACTTTTTCTATCTTTGATGGATTCATTGGATTATAAAAAGTGTGACTTTGATGGGCTATTGCTGAATATCTGTTTCTATCCATAAGACCTCCAGAAACTTATTTTATTACTCTCAATCATATTTTAAGCAATGGGCAGCTGTCACAGAGGAAATAGCTTGTATCCCCTTATCTCTATTTGGACCATGTGATATACAAAACTGTGCACGGCAGCACCTCCAGGTTTTAATACTTATTCAATTAAAATCCCTTATTCTCCTGCAAAGTCTTGTCCCACTAACCCGCCCCTTTAGTTAAAGTATTTCTTCACAAAGATTTTTTCGTACTTCATTTATTACAGGATTGCTGTCCCTACAGTTCAATAAAGCAACTAAATTGAGTTAATAACCGAGTTCCATGCAGAAGAAGCCGGTTCAATAATTTTAAAGTGGTCTATATCTGGGAGAATAACTATCTTTATATTTCCCCCCTTTTCTACAGCACATTTGTAATACTCCTTGCTTAAATTTACAGGAACATGATGATCCAATTCACCATGTATTAATACTTGTTCAACATTCATTGGCAATAATTCAGCTGGAGAAGATAATTTATAACGCTCAGGAACTTCTTCAGGGGAACCCTCTAATAGTGCAGCTGTGTGACTCTTTATTTTCTTATGATCATGTATATTCCACATCTTTACTAAGTCTGTAACTCCTGCTAAGCTAATCACCTTTTGAATAGAAACACTAAGTTGATTAAAGGGACTATCATTTGTAATTGATTTTATTCTTGAAGCTAACCAAAGTGCTAAATGTCCACCAGCAGAATGACCAATAACAACAACTCTTGAAAGATCTATAGGATATGACTCATTTAGCTTTAATAGATGATTTACAGCATTAATAACATCATTAAACGTTCCAGTCCATCCTCCCCCTTCTTCCCCCACTCGTCGATATTCGATATTCCACGTTGCATAACCTTTATGGGTTAAATCATCAGCAATTGGGTTATTCTCCTCTAAGTTATATCTTGCTTGCCAAAAGCCTCCGTGAATTAATACTATTACTGGACATGAGTTTGAATTCTCAGGCATTCGTAATACACCAAATTGAGATTCATGTTCTCCATAATAGAACTTACTTTTATTCACCATTTATTACTCCCCTTGCAGCGTATTTTTAATAACTATTTACTTCGATAAAAAAAGCCACACTTCCTTTATAGAGAGCAGCTATTAGGGTATCGCTAATTTAAATTAACTCCCTCAATAAACTAATCACAATTTTACTATTGCTCTAAAATTCAAGATTACTTATTTAGTGTTTATTTTAAATAACCGATCAAGTGGAATACTAAAGCTGCTTTATTTCTTAGTCCCCTTTTTAAGTTTCTGAACATTAAAAGTTAATGATGCTTCCTCTCTAAGATGTATTCGTCTCGATTTGCTTTCTCAATATTGCCCCTAACATAACAATAGGATATTGTTGTATATATGGTTTATCAACTTAAACCATTAAACCGATTAATGGAGGTATTTTACTCTAATGAATAAACAGGACCAACTAGATATAATCAAAGAGGATTTTATTAATTGTCAAAAAGTACTATTGGCAATTGGTGATGAAACACGTCAATCGATCTTGTTAGTTCTAATGGGGACTGATTGTCAAACAGGATTACGTGTGGGTGAAATCACAGAACAAACACATCTTTCTCGACCCGCTGTGTCTCATCATCTTAAGGTTTTACGAGACGCCGGTGTTATTTTAATGCGTAAAGAAGGAACAAAGAATTTTTATTATATTAATGTACGTACAGAATTAGGTTTATTAAGAACACTTATGTTGGATATTGATAAGTTCATGAAGAACTTTTATTAAAATGATGGAATTTAAACACACAGTATTTGGAGGTATAGGCTATGAAAGCAATGGTTGTTGATAGGTATGGGAAGGTTCCAATGCGCTTGGCAGAAATGCCAACACCTGAAATTGGTGAATATGAGGTACTCGCAGAAATTCATGCGGCTAGTATTAATCCTGTTGATTTTAAGATACGCGATGGGAAAGTGAAATTGTTAGTTAGATATAAAATGCCTCTTATCTTAGGGAATGACTTTTCTGGTGTCGTTGCAAAGGTTGGCGCAAAAGTGACTCGGTTTAAAGTTGGTGACGAAATATATGCACGTCCACGTAAGAGTAAAATCGGTACTTTTGCTGAATATATCGCTATTCATGAAGATGACATCGCCTTAAAACCTAAAAATTTGAGCTTTGAAGAAGCAGCAGCGATCCCGCTTGTTGGGTTAACCTCCTATCAAGCCCTAACTGACATTTTGCAATTACAAAAGGGGCAAAAGATTTTGATTCAAGCTGGGGCTGGTGGTGTCGGTACCTTTGCTATTCAACTGGCCAAATTAATGGGCGCCACTGTTGCAACGACTGCAAGTGTTGCTGGTGTGAATTTAGTGAAATCTCTTGGTGCAGATGAAATTATAAACTACAAGACAGAAAAATTTGAAGAGATACTGAAAAACTATGATGCCGTATTTGATACTATTGGAGGCGAGATACTCGAAAAATCATTCGAAGTGATAAAAAGAGGAGGGAAAATTGTTTCCGTTTCGGGATTACCGAATGCTCGTTTTGGTAAAGAATATGGTTCCGGATTTTTTAAAACGTTGTTGTTTTCAGCAGCAAGCCATAAACTTACTGCGCTTGAAAAAAAGCATAATGTTCAATATACGTTTTTGTTTATGAAGCCAAGTGGAGAGCAATTACGTATAATTGCAAACTTTATTGAGACTGGTAAAATTAAACCTATAATTGATAGAGTTTTTCCTTTTGAAGATGCTCAAAAAGCGATGGAATATGCGGAGTCAGGAAGGGCGAAAGGAAAAATAATATTAAAAATCAGATAAGTTGTCAAACTCAGAGAATAATATGTCCTTACTTTCCATTTTTTCTTTTTAATGATTTTATAGAAGTCACTCCCTTTTAGTCAATTTTCTTTTCAAAAGGGAGTATTTTGTTTTGATGTTAAATATATGGGCTATTTCTAAACTCCCAAAACATATGAACTCCACTTGTTTACCGTTACCACCCGCATTGGGAGTTCTTTACGGTATATTTAAATTAATCTTTCGGAAGTCACTCTGACTTATAAGACTACACAGGAAACTAGTAGAATCCTTATCAATTAGTTATTAACAAGAGCATGAATACAATATTGGATTCATCCTAGCTTATAAATCTCCCTCAATAAAAACCCCTCGATATATCCAAATATATCCTTTATAATAAGAATATTTACCTAAGGTAAATAACTATGAAATACTAAGGAAACAAAAGCAATACTGCTTATTCTCTTATGCAGCCTGGATTGGCCGGCGGATCTTTAAGAAGGCGCTCGTTAGTAGAATACGAGAATAGTTCGTTGACAATTGGCATTGTAAATCTTATACTTCTAATTGACTTGAATAATAAAACCTATTAAGGACGTGGATTTTTCTAGAGCCAGCTCTATTTTCGCCACACAACTGTCAACTGACAATTGTGTGGCTTTTTTATGTGAAGAAAGGGGTAGAATAAATGAAAACTTGGCAATATGCACTAATTGTTTTTTTAGGCGGGTGCTGCTATGGGGTGTTGTCTACATTTGTTAAGCTTGCTTATTCAGCAGGTTATTCGGTAACAGAGGTAACTGGTGGCCAATATTTATTTGGGGCATTACTTACCTGGATGCTGGTTATGTTTACAAAAAAGCAAAAAACAACTGTAAATCAAACTCTCAAACTACTATTATCCGGAATTCCGTTTGGTTTGACTGGTGTGTTTTATTATCAAGCGCTACAGACGCTAAATGCTTCCCTAGCAATCATTTTTTTATTTCAATTTGTATGGATTGGTACGCTTTTTGAGTGGGTCTTTAATAAGAAAAAACCATCGAAAGGGAAAATCACCTCAATTGGTATTCTTATTATCGGCTCAATACTAGCTGCCGGTTTACTTGCTAAAAGTGAAGCTGCTCTATCCTTTCATGGGTCTGCATGGGGTCTGCTTTCGGCTTTGACGTTTACAACTTTTATATTTCTCAGCAGTTCTGTCGGAAAAGATACTCCACCTGTCCTGAAAAGTGCTTTCTTATCTACCGGTGGATTAATTGTCGTACTTTTAGTATATCCACCAACGTTTCTATTTGATTTACCCGTCTTAATGGGGGTGGCGCCTTATGGTTTATTACTCGGCTTGTTTGGTGTTGCTTTACCTCCTCTTTTATTTTCAATTGGAATGCCCCATGTCGGACCAGGGCTTGGCACGATCTTAACTGCTTCGGAGCTTCCAGTAGCTGTAACATTATCTGCCCTTATCTTAGGTGAATTTGTAAGTTTTTCACAATGGCTAGGAGTTATCATCATATTAATTGGAATTGTGGCCGGCAATTTAAAACCAAAAGATAAAAAAGAATCCGTGTCTATACAAACCAAAGCTGCTTCGTGATAGACAGTACCAGCAAGAAATCTTGTTGGTACTGCCCTTTGTTTCATCTATAAGAAAACCCTTGGGCTAGGCCTAGGGTTCTAAGTAAATAAGAAAGATTTCATTCCTATTATTTCCTATTAGTTTACTTCTACTTGCCCCATCATTCCATTATCTTCATGCTCCAGTAAATGACAGTGGTACATATAAATTCCTTTATTTTTAAACTTTACTGCCAGCTTTACTGTTTGACCGGGTTCAATTGCGACAGTATCCTTCCATCCCTGGAGGATTTCAGGAGGATCTTCTCCGTCAATTGAAACAATTTTAAATTGTGTTCCATGAATATGGAATGGATGGATCATTCCACCCATCGGATCTGGCTTATTATACACTTCCCAAATCTCAGTTTCCCCTTGTTTTTGGGTAAAATCAATTCGATTCATATCAAATTGTTTTTTATTAATGGTTACATGCTTCCCCATTCCAAACAGTTCTAGTCTTTTAGATACCGACAAGCTCCTTTCTTCATCTGTTACTTTATAGTCATTCAGACTCTCTGGAAGTTCAGCCGAGTTTGTTTGTTCTTTTTTGACTTTAAACGGTAACAAAATGGTGTCTTCTTCATTTAGTAGTGCAATATCGCTGTCTGATTTTTGCCTTGAAAAATCAACGATTATTTCGGCCCTTTCGCCAGGTGTCAGAGTAATTTCACTCATTTCTAACGGTTCATTTAAGAATCCGCCATCCGTTGCAATCTGCTGAAATGAGTCACCAGTATTTAATTTAAACGTATAATTACGGGCGTTCGATCCATTTAATAAACGCAACCGGACTTTTTCCGCTCCTACTGTTAATTTAGGATTCAGTGTGCCATTAACCAATAATGTATTGCCAATTGTTCCATCATCATTATGCACTGCTTTGAAATTTAATTGGTTTTTATCATCAAATTGACGATCCTGAAAAACTAATGGAAAGTCATTTACTCCATAATGATCTGGCAAACCAAGTTTTTGAGAATTTTCATCTTCCACATAAATGAGGCCTGCCAAACCCTTATACACTTGTTCAGCTGTAATGCCTTTTTGATGGGGATGGAACCATAAGGTAGATGCCTCCTGATTGACAGTGAATTTTACATATTTTGTTTCACCAGGTTCGATTATTTGATGTGGTCCTCCATCTCCTTTACCCGGAATATCCAATCCATGCCAATGAAAGGTTGTTGGCTCAGTTAACCCATTCCTTGTTTTAAATGTGACGGCATCCCCTCTTTTTATTCGAATCACTGGACCCAGGAATGAACCATTATATCCATACGTTTCTGTTTGAATGCCTTCGAATATTTCCGTTGTTCCCTGTTGTGCAGTAATAGGATAACTTCCATCCTTGGGTTCAAGCAAAGGAGGTACCGCCAGCTCATTTTCCTCTGTCGAATCATTAAGTGCTGGAGGATTTACATGGTTCATGTGCCCTTCCATTTCCTCCATATCCCCCATTTTCTGTTCAGGTTTCATTTTTGTATGGTCCATGGCTTGATTTTTTTCAGATTCATTTTCCGGCTGTGCATCCCCCGCACTGCATCCACCAATCATAACCGTGCTTATTAATAATGAAAAAATCCAAAATTTAGATTTCATTTTGTTTCCTCCCTCTATTTCTATCACTAAAGGTAACAATAGCAATTAGATATCGAGAATTTGTGGAGGTTTATTGAAAAAACTGTTTTTATGAGTATTACACGATAGCTTTTTCATTATAAAAGCAGGAACCCCTGACTTAAAAAATCTATTTCTTGATAAAATCTCAACAATAACCGATCACTATGGAGGTAAAGGAAGGAGTGAATCATTATCAATGATATTGGAATGTTTTTTGCATTTGCAGCCAGAGTGCTGTCTTTTTTCTCCCCTTGCTTGTTACCGATGCTGCCCGCTTATGATACCCACCTGACTGGAGGAAGAATCGATAAGACTCTAATGCAAGTGGATCTGAAGAAACTTTATTTGCGTGCAGTTGGATTTATCATTGGTTTTAGCATTATTTTTATTGCTATGTATTAATAATTTCATAAGAAGCTGAGGAATTAGAATCCCGTTCCACCCACAAAGATACAGAATCTCCAGTTGAGTTAACATGCTAAAGGAAACTATACCAACTTCCTTTTTTATTTGCCCAGATTATTTCTCCTATATAACTGCCTTACCGCCACACATTCCTTTTTTTACTGCCTTCCATTCATAAGTTTTCCAAAACCGGCAACATTAAGAGTAATGCAGAAAATAATGGTGGTTTACTTATGAGGAATTGGTTAATAAAAGGTGAAAGAGGATGTCCAGCATGAGGTATGGGAAAAATCCTATTTTAATCCCAAAAATTTTTACTACAACAAATAAACAAATGTGCGTTGGACTCACTTTCTTAACCACTTTAATTGTTGAAAATATGATCCAGTATGGTATATCTTCTGGAAGAGGAATTCCGGGAAATCGCGAACATTAAACAGCTGTACCTGTTACAGATGTGCACGTGATGACCCTTCATTAATCGAACAAAAAATTTTAATTGGCTACGTCATGTCGACGATTGAACCAGAACTTAAGCATCTATATCCGCCAAAGGCTACAGATAGGAAAGATGCAATTATCTGGCTTCCGTTTCAAATGTAATCCAAGGGGCCACTCTTTTGCGAACTAAAATTCCTATCTCCTTTAGCAAGAAAAAGCACAAGAGAAAAAGGAAATGAATAACGCGGGAACGGGAACCCGGTTTTACAGCAGTCAATTTACCAATCATGAAACGGAGGTGAACCAGATACAGGAGCAGCCAATACCAGACAGATTGAAGATATCTCCATTTCTAGTGTTTTATTTAATAATGTCCATGCAAATTGGCATTGGGGTTCTTGGCTATCAGAGAGTCATCGCAAAGGCTGCAGGCTATGATGCATGGATTTCCATCTTATTTGCCGGGGGATGCATACATATCATCATTTGGATGATTTATAAAATTGCTGAAACGGTTGATGGAGATTTTGTGACAGCCCATAAGTACCTTACAGGCAATTTGATCGGCAAAGCAATCAGCTCCATTTTCACAGGCTACTTTTTTTTGTACGTCTTAGCTATAGTACGAACATTTATCGAGGTCATTCAAGTGTGGATGTTTCCGGAGCTTAGCACTTTCTGGTTCTCCTTTGGATTCATGATGCTCTGTACTTATATCATTTTTGGAGGATTCAGAACGGTAGTCGGTATAGCCTTTTTCGGCCTGGTATTGCCGGCTTATCTCCTTTTGACATTTGGCTGGGCCATTAAATTCTCAAATTTCTATAATCTCCTCCCTATTTGGGATCATTCAGTAAAGGAACTTCTCATCGGTTCCTACAATATGTCGCTTACCTTCATCGGTTTTGAGATTATTCCGTTCATTTATCCTTTTATAAAAGAACCAAAGAAATCCAAAAAGTGGGCCCACCTTGCTGTTTTTACCACTACCTTGATATATACAATTTTAGCAGTCATTACGTTTGCCTATTATTCGGAAGATCTGCTTGCTAAACAGGTCTGGCCCACTTTGACTATGTGGAAAATTGTTGAAATGCCTTTTGTGGAACGTTTCGAATATATTGGAATTGCAAACTGGAACTTGATTATGCTTCCAAATGTGTGTATTGCCATTTGGATTTCTTCTAGACTTATCAAGAGGATCTTTAATATTAGACAAAAGATCGGAGTGTTTTTTGTTGTCAGTGCTTTATTAATAGTAATTAACTTTATTAATACGCGCGAAAGGATTAGTATGGTTAATGACTTCTTTGGGAAAGTAGGATTTGGCTTTACATTCATTTATATCCCCTTGCTCTTTACCGCCGTCATGATTGCCAAGAGGGTAAAAAAGAAGGTGATAAAGAAATGAAAAGGTTTATCTTAATGTGGTTCTGCTGCTTGCCGGATGTATTTTCTATTAAGCTTAAACCGGCAAGCTTAATAATTTCCCGGAGATGGTGTAATCGCTTAAATCCCTACTTTCGCAAAGAAGCCGGCAATAGTATCCCTGCCCACACCTTTTATCGCAAACATTTGCGGTACACAGGTATTTCATCAAGCAGACTATCTATTTTTGCATCCAATCCTTCGAACTGCAATATATTAATGCTAACTGTAAGTAAATTCCTTCATAAAAAAAGCCGATTATCTTATTTAGAAAAAGGAAAATCGGCTTTTTTCTTTATTATATAAAATAACAATTATAGTCTGTTTAAAATCTTGATCATCGCCTGGGCGGGCTTGCCGGCTTATTGCCTGCTTGCAATTCTGTGCCTTGTCCGCAGCTTATTTTTTGCTGTAAAGCAGGAATAGTCCTCGATCGATCAATCATCTTCAAATAATTTTTCTCCCCGGTGGAGGCGCATTGCAATTTGTGCTGTATGTGGCATTTCTCTAGCAGTTGGGGCATGGCCTGCTAGATAACGTGTTACTGCGAGGATCAATGTTTCCTGTGCATATCTGGCAAGCTCGGAATCCTCTTTTTCCCAATGATCATGTTCGATCATTGCTGCTTCATACATTTGAAATGAATGAAACTCTGCATCCTCTCTTAATAAAGCGTGCCCGAGTGTATTGAAGAGTTCACTTTTGTCGCCGCCGCGTGCCAGGTAATTCACTACCCATCTTGCTGATTCTGCAACCTGTTGTTGTTGATTCATCATCTCCAATAATTCTGAAGGATTCTGCGGTTCAGTTTCCACGTCCTTTGGTTCTGGCCTTCTTGCAGATGGTGTATTGAGAAAACGATCAAGATACACACTCATTGCTCCATGGAAAACAGCCCGGGTCAATTCTGGTGTAGTAGAGCGGCGTAACGATTCATGTACTGCATGTGCGTGAGTAAAAGTATGAAGCACAGTAATCCAATCCCTGAAATCATTTTGTACATGGAAACGGGAAATCCGGTCAGCAGCCGCTAAAGTTACGATCTGGGCCAAACGGGAAGGAGTGACGCCGTTTTTTAGTGCATCCACCATCATATTTACCGTTTTTATAGGGTCATCTGCTAAAATTTGTTCAACCAATACTGCTTCATCTATATCAGCGTCGCCTCGTGATGAAACATTAGCAAGGATATCAGGTAATTTCGGGAACGCCTCCATTAATGGTTTGACCAAGTTCACAGGTGATTGCCAGCTATGGGATTCCTCACTGCGGGATACATCACCGATACCAGGTAACAATGATGACAATACATAGGGCCGATGCTTAAAACCAATCTGATTTAAAATCTCGAATGCTTTATTATGAAAATCAAGAGTATGACCTGTATTTACATAAAAATGATCCGTGACCGCTGTCATCATCATGTCAGCAAGCTGCTCGTTCGAGAATCCCAATTCTATCCCTGTCAATAGGACCCGCTCAGCTCCCTGTGAATCACGCACCTCCACACAATGACGATACCATTCTGATAATTGTTCGAATGATTGGGTATTCTTTTCATTTGATACAGGAAGAGATCCAAGTAAAAAGCGTGTTCCCATTCCAGAACTTTCCCGTGCAACATGAACCAGGCCTTGGAACAGCGCTAAAACCTGTCCGGTTTTATCCAATTTAGGCAATACATTTGTCATGGCTGTTAAAATGGTTAATCCCGATCCCCATCCGAGCCTCCGATGTGCAGTTCCGAAGTCGACGCCGATCTTTGCAATCTCAGTCGCTGGAAAACCAGCTTCCATCAATCCGACAACCGATTTTGCTATGACAAGACTAATATTTTGCTCTAGGCCGTCACGTAATCGCTGCCTCAATTTTCCGATTGTCACCTTATTAAAAGGAACCGGGTAAACCCAAACCTCTTTTTCCTTAATCTCGACAGGATAAGTAGGGACATCATCTGCCCATGGATCCAAGGTTCCACCGCTTTTTATATCAAAGCGAGCATGATGCCAGTGACACGTCAAAATCCCATCACATAGGCTTCCTGTATTTAGGGGAAAGCCCATATGCGGACAACGGTTATCCACCGCATAGACTTGTTTTTCGTAAACAAATACTGCAATTGCATGACTTCCACCTTTAATTACCTTTGCACCTTCATCTTCAAGCGTCTTTAATGAACCCGCATAAATCAATTCTGACAATGATATCACTCCCAAAAATGAAATTTCAATGGACCCTCTAAATAAGGATAGAGGGCGTACAAAAATTGTTATCTATTACTTTATATTATTGATGGAATACAGTAATCCTTCATTAGTGTGGACTTTTCTCATCCAAAAGGCTGATAGATAAACCCTAAAAGAGATGGATTAACTTAAATTCAACAAACTGTTTTAATTATTGTTATAACTGCAAAACTTTCAAACTCCCCAGGATTTAAGGCTCTATTGGCAAGTGGAACCGGAATTCGGTCATGATCAATAGATCCGCAGCTTTGCCCTCCAATACTAGAGGCTTCACGCAAAATACTAAAATAGTTAAAAAGAGTATCTTCAGGGGTTTTAATTAATTCTGCATGCACCTGGATTTGGTCGTAAGTTTTGTCATAATAAGGCTGGAGGTATTCCCAAGTGTTGGCGAACAAGATAAACGAAAATATTTATGTTGATAAGCAGTTATGTCCATTTGATTTCGCAGTAACACATTCATTACTTTCCTTTTATCACATCACATGAATACTGAATACAAATTTTTTTACATAATCATTAATTATAGGAACGAATTCTCAGTCTTTCGAAAGGCTTTTGTTTCATATGAAAAAGAGCTTCCCTATTTGAGGAAAGCCCCTTTTGTTTAAATAGTTCTTCACAATCTTTGTTTATTTTATCTTTATATTAAAATTTATAGAATCCAGGGCAGGCAATGCGATATGAAACCATTGTTTAAGGAAGGCTTAACTTGGCCATCCTACCCCCATCCACTGTATAGACCTGCCCAGTAATAAATCCTGCCTCATCAGCTGCGAGAAAGGCCACGAGCGCTGCCACTTCTTCGGGTGAGCCCGCGCGAGCTACGGGGTGTATGCGCCCAATGTTGCGTCTGAATGCTTCTGAATCAGGTGAGCTTTCGATGAAGTCGAGGTTTAGATCTGTGTCGATCCAGCCGGGCGCCACCGCATTGCAGCGTATGCCTTCATGGCCATGGTCAATTGCCACCGAACGGGTCAGCCCGTGAAGCCCGGCCTTCGAGGCACAGTAGGCCGCATGACCGGGGTTGGCGGCCAATCCCTCAATCGATCCGGTATTAACGATGCTGCCTCGCGTCTTGCGGAGGTAAGGTAGCGCCGCACGGATCAGCAGGAAGGGGGCAGTCAAGTTCACGTTGAGGTTGCGTTGCCAATCTTCAAGACTCATATCTTCGATTGAGGATTCAAGCATCATGCCCGCGTTGTTGATCAGTACATCGAGCCGCCCAGTACGCGTGATGACCTCTTTAATGATCTGCTCCGGTGTATGCGGATCGGAGAAATCTGCCGCAATCCAATCAAGTTCATCGTCCTCGCCGCGCTGTGCGGTGATCACAATTGCTCCTTCGTCGCGCAGCCGGCGGGCGATGGCCCGGCCAATCCCCGAACGCCCGCCTGTAACGAGCGCCACCTTGTTTTCAAAACGCTTCATTTGTTTTGTCATTATAATGTACCTCCTTATTAACAATCATGCCATTTATTTAAATAAAAAAATTCGTTCCCTCTAATGCTTATTCAATTAAACCTTACTAGGGAACCCATATTCCTCTAAGACTATTGACCTTTTCAGTTATCCCCAAATTACAATATCAATATATTCTATACGTATTCGCTACAAAGTTTATACTCGTTAGAATGAAGTGTTGTCCCCTTAACCATTTCGTTGATTAAGGTAGCAGGACGCTTTCCATTTAATCTTTCAATAAGAGAATTCGCCGCTAGCAGACCCATTTTGAGGCGAGTCTCAACAGTGGCAGATCCTATATGCGGCAAGGTAACCACATTAGGCAGTTTCAAAAGCGGATGATCCAGATTAATCGGTTCATGTTGATAAACATCCAAGCCAGCTGCTAAAATGCGTTTTTCTTTCAGAGAATTGTATAAAGCTTTCTCATCAATCACTGCACCACGGGACCCATTTACAAAGATTGCAGTCTTTTTCATCAAGCCGAATTCTCTTTCCCCAATTAATTTTTCAGTGTGTGTGGTGAGAGGTGCCATGTTACATACAAAATCAGATTCCTTTAACAGTTCCTCTAAAGTTCGGTATTCAGCATTATATAAATCCTCTGCTTCACCTTTACGGGATCGGGTATGATATAAAACTTTCATATCAAATCCATTGTGGGCCCTCTGGGCAATTACTGAACCAATCCCACCCATTCCGATAATTCCTAGTGTTTTATGATGAACATCCACACCAAAATACTCTTCTTTTATTTTGGCTTTCCATTCTCCGCTTTTGACAAACTGATCTAATTCCGAAATTCTTCGTGCTGCTGTTAGCATTAATCCAAATATTGCATCGGCAACCGTATCATTAAGGACTCCTGGGGTATTAGTCGCCATGATTTTTCTTTTCGTTAGCTCCGGAATATTTAAATTGTCATACCCAACGGAGATATTACTGACAACTTTTAAGTTGGGGGCATGATCCAATAGCTCCTTATCAATTTTCATCCCTGCCCCTAATAATGCCTGCGCATCTTTTAAATGAAAATAAAATTCAGATTGATTAGCAGAATTGACGCCTTCAAAATAAACCACTTCATACTTGTCGTGAAGCATCTCTAATACTTGTTCAAATGTTTTCTGATAGACGATGACCTTTGATTTCATATGATTCCTTCTTCCCGTTCAGTATAGATTAAATTCTTTTATATAAAAAACCTTTTATCTGACTATTTCCCATTTTTTTCATCCGTACGGCTTCGATTTAATCCATTCACTTGTAATGATCATACTGTATACACAACTTTCCTTCCTTCGCTTTCTTCCACTATCCTGTAATAAAGGAAAGCGCCCCTGCAATCTGCAAGAACGCAATTATTTTTATTTACTGCCTAAATACAAGCAATCCCCATCCTCTTATTTTTTCTCAGCGAACTAAGCATGGCCGTTTATTATCAAATTTCCATCCAGGTATCAAATATTGCATTGCAGCGGAGTCATCCCTTGCCCCAAGCCCTTTCTTTTTATATACCTCATGTGCATGTTCAATTTTATCCATATCGATTTCAATTCCTAAACCAGGCTTTTTTGGAACGGTAATTTTACCTTCAACAATTTGGAAAGGCTCTTTTGTCAGCTGCTGGCCATCCTGCCAAATCCAATGAGTATCAATGGCAGTAATGTTTCCAGGTGCAGCAGCCGCAACATGGGTAAACATCGCCAATGAAATATCAAAATGATTATTAGAATGAGAACCCCATGTTAATCCCCATTCCGCACACATCTGAGCAACACGGACCGAACCTTGCATAGTCCAAAAATGAGGATCGGCTAAAGGAATATCAACTGCTTGTAATTGAATAGTATGCCCCATCTGCCGCCAATCAGTGGCAATCATATTTGTAGCGGTTTGCAATCCGGTTGCCCTTCTAAATTCAGCCATCACCTCTCGGGCTGAATATCCATCCTCAGCTCCACAAGGATCTTCAGCATAAGCTAGAACATCATGTTTATCCCTGCAAATTCTAATGGCCTCTTCTAATGACCAAGCTCCGTTTGGATCTAAAGTGATCCGAGCTTGCGGAAAACGTTCGGCCAGAGCTGTCACTGCCTCAATCTCTTCATCCCCGCTTAAAACGCCGCCCTTCAATTTAAAATCGCGAAATCCATACCGCTCATATGCTGCTTCAGCCAGCCTGACGATTGCCTCTGGTGTAAGAGCCTCTTCATGGCGCAGACGAAACCAGTCATTATCTGCATCAGGATCACTTAGATACGGCAAATCTGTTCTATTGCGATCGCCGATATAAAATAAATACCCCAGCATCTCAACTTCTGTTCTTTGCTGTCCCTCACCAAGCAATGCAGCAACAGGGACGCCTAAATATTGACCTAATAAATCCAGTAAGGCAGCCTCTAATGCGGTTACCGCATGAATCGTAATTCTCATATCAAAGGTTTGCTGGCCGCGGCCGCCGGAATCCTTTTCTCCAAACGTCTTTCTCACCTTATTTAAGAGATTATTATAGTTCCCAATTGATGCACCCATTAATAACGCTTTAGAATCTTCTAATGTTTTCCGTATTCCTTCTCCGCCAGGAACTTCCCCGACTCCAACGTTTCCGCTGCTATCCTTTATAATCACTACATTTCTTGTAAAATAGGGACCATGCGCCCCGCTTAAATTTAAAAGCATACTATCATGACCTGCAATTGGAATCACGGACAAATCTACGATGACTGGAGTATTATATTTTGTTTTCAAAGCGGTTACCATTTGTACACTCTCCTGTTCTATTAAACTATCAGCTTAGTTTGATAACGTGACAGAATCATCAGCGTCTGCCCTTTTCGTTTTACGGTAATCCAAGAATGCATAGATAAGAGACGCCACAATAAGGCCCCAAATGACAAGAGCAATCGGCCCTTTTGTAAAGAAAATCATGAGGTCACCGCTGCTGCTCTTTAAGCTATCTATAAAATACTTTTCCAGGTCTTTTCCTAAGATAAAGCCAATTAAAAATGGAATCACCTGAATCCCAATTTTCACAAATATATATCCTGCCAATCCGAACAATAATAGTGTCCAAACATCAAACAAAACACCATTATTGATGGCATATGAGCCAACCACACACATTACTATGATGATTGGATAGATAACTGATTTTGGAATATATACAATTTTCGAAAAATATTTGATAGTGAAAAACATAAGAAGAAACATAAACACATTTGCAATGAGCAATCCGTATATGATTCCATTCCACAAATCTGGATTGGAACTTATGAATAAAGGGCCTACTTGAATCCCTTGCAATAAAAATGCTCCAACTAAGACAGCGGTTGTACTGTCTCCGGGAATCCCCATCGATAATAATGGAATTAATGCACCGCCAGTTAATCCATTGTTGGATGCCTCACTGGCAATGAGTCCCTCCGCCTCTCCCTTTCCCAGCTTTTCAGGGTTTTTCGAGAAGTTCTTCGCCTGTGAATAAGCTGTAATAGAAGCGGCACTTCCTCCAACACCCGGAAGAATCCCTATGAAAGTACCAATGATTGAGGATCTAATCGTATTCATTTTTTGACTATTAAAAACTTTAAAAGAAAACTTCTTTTCATTGTCTTTTTGAAATTTAAACTTTTGATGAGCAGAAACCTTCATTCCGCTTTCCGCTTCTTCTAATATTTGCGTAATCGCAAATAATCCAATTAAGGCCGGCAGAAGGGAGAAACCGTAAAGTAAATCTTCTTCCAAGCCTGGTGGAACAAGCCGCAATTCATGATTATCAGGGAACGTTCCAATTAAGCTGATATATACTCCAAAGAAACCGCTGAAGATTCCGCCAAGCAAGCTTCCTTTGGAAATGGATGCTATCACGGTTAGGGCAAAAACAATAATTAAGAATTTTTCAACGGATGAAAATTTAATGGCGAAAGAGGCCAGAACTGGTGTAAAGAAATATAAAATGAGTAAACTGATAATCCCGCCTATTAATGAAGCTGTAATTCCTATTTTTAAAGCTTTCTCCCCTTCCCCTTTCTGTGTCATCGGGTAGCCATCAAAGGTGGTACAAAGCGAAGAGGGAGTACCTGGAATATTCAATAGAATTGCCGGTACTAATCCACCGCTAATTCCGCCAACATATAAACCGAGCAATAAAGCAATCGAATCAATCATATCTAACGTATAAGTAATTGGCAGAAAAATTGCGATTGCCATCGTGGCTGTCATTCCCGGAATCGCTCCGAAGATGATTCCGACAAAGACACCTGCAAAACAGAACAGAATGGTCACGGG
Organism: Cytobacillus sp. BC1816; assembly: GCF_051353635.1. Classification (NCBI taxonomy): domain Bacteria; kingdom Bacillati; phylum Bacillota; class Bacilli; order Caryophanales; family Bacillaceae; genus Cytobacillus; species Cytobacillus sp. BC1816. The sequence continues at coordinate 3,010,851 of NZ_CP195611.1, forward strand.
TGTAAATAATTCTAAGATATCCATATAAATTCACCTGCCTCTACGGTAAAGTAATATTAAAAACTGTCCCAAACAAATACCAAATCGCAAAGGAAGTCACAACAGAGTTTAAGACAGAGACAATGATTGATTTCCTTTTTAAATTTCCAACAAATAATAGCATGATTACAAACATAAATAAGATACTTGAAGCTAAAAACCCAATAATCTCAAGTAAAAAGACATAACCTATGAGTAAAAGAATCGTTCCAAAAAACTTTTGTTTATCATAATTTCCCTTAAAGAATTTTGGTTTAAATGTAAAATTCCCAGTCTTTATCCGCTTCCCAAGATGAAGGAGAAACATCACGATTATCAGAAAGATAAGAATCTTAAACACCAGTCTTGGAAAGATGAGATGGTATTCACTATAGGTCATTTCAATCGTTAGCAGGTCTTTCAATACTGCCACCTTCCTTCTTTAGTGGATATTTAGAACAGCAAGGCTGCCTTGTTTAGACAGCCTTACGGTAAAGTGAAGTTATTTTGCTATATCATCCAAGCTTGGTGCATTACTTATGATATAACGCAATGTTTCTCTCTTTTCCAACAGATAATCTTCTGATTGATCGGCTGGGACGTAATTTGCTAAATATGCACTTTTCAATAAATCGCTTTGATAATCTTCATTTTCCACTGCTTCCGCAACAGCTTTATCCAAAGCATCTACAAAATTGGGATCAATATCCTTCGGCAGGATAAAGAAGAATTCTTTATCGAATACAAATTCTTTCCCATTTACCTTAATTCCCTGTTCCGCAAAAGTAGGGATATCATAACCTTCTACTCTTTCTCCAGCTGTCAGCCCTAAAAACTTCATCTTAATCTTGTCTTCTACGCCTTCCTTTGTGTACTCATTGTTGGAACCGATTGAACCATGAATAATATCAACATTCCCATCCCATAGTGCTTGATCCTTATCCTTCTGTGAACCAGTCACGTAAACTTTAATACGATCCGCAACTTCCTGGCCATACTCTTCCTTCACCCATAAATAATATCCGTCAAAGCCAATTTGCGATACTCCCCCAGCTTCAATGGCAACGGTAACCGTCTCATATGGATTATCCTTTAACCATTCAGCTGAATCCGCCATTGTGTTGAAGGGGGCATCTGCTTTCGCTAAGAACGCATTTCCCGGGTTGGTTGCAACCACTGGTCCAATTGTCCAATTCTCTAATTCATGTTCATCTCCAAAGCTGCCGTATTCTACTCCTAAATACGCCATATCATGGAAGAACATCACTTCGCTTCCGTCATTTTTTGACTTCGTTAATTCATTAAAAGCTCTTTCGCTTCCCACTGCATCTACTTTCATATTCGTATCTAACGTTTTTTCTATATTCCTGCTAATCAGGTCTGCAATCTGGTAGGTATCTCCGCCATTTGAAGTGGATCCAATCAGCACCCTTACTCTGGATAAATCAACTGCTCCTTCTTTACTGGCTTCTGCTTCTGTTCCACCCGTTTGGTTCCCACATGCAGCTGTTATCATTAATAGAAAGGCGACAACCAGGACAGATAAAAATTTTTTCATAAACACACCCCTCAACTTATTTTTTGTCAGCATTTACCCACAATGATCTGCCATAGAAGGTCTTCTAAAGCGCTTACAAATCCGATGTTTTGAGAGAGGGGAGTCTATGCTCCCCCTCCATTTGATTACTTAACAAAAACAGTTTTAATAGAAGTAAAGAATTCGATTGCGGCCTGCCCCTGTTCACGCGAATGAGAGCTGGATTGCTTCATGCCTCCAAATGGTGCTTGCAGCTCGACACCCGCGCTTTCCGCGTTTATTCTGACAAGTCCAGCATCCATTTCTTCAATAAAGGTAAGCATTTTTTGTATATTCGTTGTAAATATGGACGCACTTAATCCATACTGTACATCGTTTGCAAGTTTTAGCGCTTCGTCAAGTGAATCTGCCTTCATTAAGGCTAATACAGGGCCGAATATTTCTTCTTGAGCAATGGTCATTTCTGAAGTCACGGCGTCAAAAACGGTTGGCTGTACAAAATATCCCTTGTCATACTCGGGACCAGTCAACCTTTCACCGCCATAAAGTAAGGCTGCTCCTTCTTCTTTCCCCTTTTGAATGTAAGAAAGGACCGTCTGTAATTGTCCTTCACTCGCACTTGGGCCCATCCAATTTCCATCTTCTCGTCCATCACCGACAGTGATTTCCTTTACCTTGGCAAGAAGTTTTTCTTTGAACACATCATAAATGTCACTTTGAACAATCACTCGGCTCGTGGCAGTACACTTTTGGCCAGTAGATCGCAATCCTCCACTTATGGTTGCTTCAACAGCCAGGTCAAGATCTGCATCAGCTGCTACGATGACAGGATTTTTCCCACCCATCTCGAGTTGATATTTCCCGCCGCGGGATAAGACTGCCTGACCAATTTTCTTACCTACTCCGTTAGATCCCGTAAAGGTTACACCGTTTACATCAGGATGATCCGCCAACCCTTGACCAATGACTGAACCAGACCCTGTTACCAAGTTGATAACGCCTTCAGGAATTTCTGCCTCGGCAAAGCATTCAATGATTTTAGCACAGGTAACGGCTGTTTCAGTTGCAGGCTTGATGACAACAGAATTTCCATATATTAAGGCAGGTGCCATCTTCCAGATTGGGATCGCTACAGGGAAGTTCCAAGGAGTAATGACCCCTACAACTCCCAATGGCACTCTAGTTGTAAACATAAGCGCCCCACTGTCTGTAGAAGGAATCACATCTCCTACCTTTCTCATCCCCTCTCCTGCATAGTAACGTAGAATCGCAACTCCTCGTGCTGTTTCACCTTTAGCTTCCGGTAATGTTTTCCCCATCTCTCTGGTCATACATTCTGCCACTTCATCCAATCTGGTCTCAAGAATATCGGCTGCTTTATAAAGATACTTTCCACGTTGATCCCCAGATAGTTTCTTCCATTTCTTTTGGGCTAATTTAGCGGCAGCAACTGCATGATTCAGATCTTCTGAGGTAGAGCTTTGAACATAACCGACCACATCATCTACATTGGCAGGGTTGCTTATTTTGATTACTTCATTTTTGCTAGAAGATTTCCACTTTCCATTTATGTAATTCAAATAATGCTTCTGTTCTGTTTGAACTGCCATTTCAAATCCCTCCTATTTGTCATTCCTAATTTCTGGGCCTGAACCGTCCCTATTATGCTAATGTTTTTGTGTTTCTTGGATATTTTTCAAGAGCATTCTTTATAATTTTTTCCAGTTGCCTGAAGTGTTCTTTTTCCACAGGAGTCACAGGTGGTCTAACTGATTTGGAAACAGGTAATCCTGCAATTTCCATTCCTGCCTTAATCAGTGCAACAGCATAGCCTTTTCTTTGTTTTCGAATTCGATTGATTGGCAGAATCACATCTTGATAGAGTTCTTGAACAAGTTGCTGGTTATTGTCTAGAAGCGCCTCGTAAAACATTCTTGAAATATGCGGAATATAATTTGATATAGCAGATGAGTAAGAATCAAATCCTAAAGGCAAATAGGCAGGGTGGGTTACTTCGGCCATCGGCATTCCGTTTAACCAGCCAATTTTATCACCAATTGTTTGTGTTAGTTCGACATTCAGATCCATATTTCCAATGCCATCTTTTACCCCTACTACCTGAGGGAATTCGACCAGCTTTTGTAAATGTTCCAGCTGCAGAACGGCATTCGCCCGCTGATAGACTATAGCATCTAGATCTGTGCTGCGAACAATAGTTTTATAGTATTCATAAATACCTTCTTGTTCTCCTTCTATTAAATATGGAGGTAAAATGAGGTATCCATCAGCATTACATCTAGCAGATATTTCAGCCTTTTCTAATGATTCTGATAAATTACCGCCGACTCCGGTATAAACCGGAACCTTGCCTTTCACTTCTGATGCCGCTAATTCAACTGTGGATTCAAATTCTTTAGAGCTGAGGGAGTTATATTCCCCAGCACCACATGAGACAAAGATGGCTTCCAATCCTTCCTCAAGTAAAAAATGAATGTTTCGAGCCAAACCTTTTTCATCGATGCTTCCATTTTCTTTAAATGGTGTAACAGGAAAACCCAGTATTCCCTTTGGAGCCTTTCTAGTCTTCTCCATGCTATCTCTTCCTCTCCATTTTATTGTCGGTTTCTATTCTTCTATACTTTTTAAAGTTTTTTTCCTTACATAATCAAGGTGACGGTACATACTTAAATACGATTCAACTGGATCTCTTTTTTCTAGAGCAGCATAAATATCTTTGTGCTGTTGAACAGTGATTTCTTTGTTTCGATTTTCATATGAGATGTTTTCCAAAATTTTGTCATACATATTCAGCAAAGGGTCAATTAAACCTTCCAGCATATAATTACTGGCACTGCGGGCGATGATTCGATGGAATTCACGATCTGCCTCGGTATAATCACCCTCTGAATCCTCCATAATGAGAATGGTCTCTTTTAATTTCTTTAACTCCAGCTCAGAAATTTTCTCTGCAGCTAACGTGACCAGTCCCAGTTCTTGCGAAAGCCGTGTTTCTAAAATGGCTTTTATATCCCCGGCTGCAAGCGCTAACATAATGCGATACGGCTGGCTTCCAATTTTATCTGATAGGAATGTCCCTTCCCTCGTTTTACGGTGGATAATCCCGATTGTTTCAAGCGAACTAAGCGCCTCTCTTAAAACAGGTCTGCTTACAAACAACATCTCCATTAATTCCATCTCCGTAGGGAGTTTATCCCCGGGGTGCAGCTTCCCAGACATAAGTAAATCAATAATTTGATCGATTACCTGATTGGATAATGATTTTCTTTTAACTGATTGCATTTTTAATTTACTTGCTTTCTCATCCACGCTTACCCACTCCTTTCAAAAAGTATTGTCTTTTTTTAAAATTGTAAGACAAATAAATTAGTATGTCAATCTAATAAATTAAATTTTCTAATTATTAAACAAGCAATTATTAAGGGACGGATCCAATTCAATTGAGTTATCAATAAATAGTTGTCTTGCTAAAAGTCACTAATAATATCCACTAAAATAAATAAGCAACATCCCAACCGAAGTTGGAATGTTGCCAGTTTAATAAGTATCGTTAATCTAGCTTCCTGAACATCCTCTTTACTTTGTTTCTCAACCGTTATCTGCTTAGTCTTATCAGAATATTGTAATTCTTGTCAGTTTTATCCGCCCTGATCAACCTTTATAGCTGATATATCCACTTTCAACTAGTTCTTTAAGTCCCATAAACATTAAGTTCCAACCATGTTCAGACTGATCATGATACTCCCCTAGAGCCCTTTCAATGTCTGCTTTTGTCCAGCTTTCTTCTCGAGCAACGTGTATGAGCTGGGTAAAAGTCATTTCTCAACCTGTAGAAATTTCTTTTATCTCGACAGTAACTATATCTTCTAAATCACTAAATTGAGGCATCTTAAAAGTAAATACCAATTTTTTTGGAGGATCAATTTCAAGATACTCTCCTACTGCTCGATTGTCATTACCCTCTCTATGATCCACGATCTCCCAACCCCCTCCTACTTTGGGGTCATTCTGTGCGACCTTGTTCGTCCCTTCTAAGGTAAAAAACCATTTTTTCATCATTAGAGGATTCAACCATGCGTCAAAAAATCTTTCAGGTTTTACATTAAATTCTCTTCTCATAGTTAAAGTTTTAGTTGAGATTTTATTCATAAAATTCCCCTTCCTTTAATTTTAGTGTTCTTTCATTTTAGCTTTCAATAACTCACTTTCCAGAAGATTAAGACGATTGCTCCAATATTTCTCATAAAAAAGGAGCCATTCCGTTGCTTGGGATAATGATTCAGTATTTAAGCGGCAAATGTGAGTTCTTCCATTTATACTCCTTTCTACTAAATTTGCTCCCTCAAGAACCTTAATATGCTTTGAAATCCCAGCAAGGGACATATCAAAAGGCTCTGCTAATTCAGACACTGTCCTTTCTTTTTGCGCCATCATATGAACCATTTCTCTTCTTGTTGAATCAGCTAAAGCATGAAATATTTTATTTAAATTATCATTATTATGGTTAACCATGTAGTTAAATATAGCAGATATAATATTCACATTAAACCATTTGGTTAAATATAAAACCTTTAACTTATTTTTTTCTCCTTTAATATAGCCCGATTGTTGAATAATAGTTAAGACGATTCTTTCACCACCCTTACTCAAAAGGGAACTTTGATCATCTGTTGCAGCTAAATTAAATGATGCATTAAATTGTTATTAAAATACTAATATTCCCCATAAAGATAACAGAGAGAGAGAGAAATACTAATAAGCGTTGATTCACCTCTGCATGGATATTGTTTTGATATGTTGTAGTTGGTGCCCAAACTCCTGGATAAACATAATCTTCATACCCGTTTCCCCCTCCAGCGTTAAATGGACTGACAAAAAGAATTCAGCCCCCTATGCATTTTCAGCACTCGTACACTCTGACAAAGATACTGTTTGATCCACTGTACGACTCTTGCGTATTGAAATATATATCATATTCAAGAGTTAAAATATCTTAAGAAAAAGCCTCCAAAAAGACAGCTATTTTCTAATCCTCTTGCCTATACTTACTCTCCATTAAAGTATCCTTTATTCATTCTAATCACGATAATTTGTTGCCATTATTTTTAATAAACTTTAATTTCTTTGTCAAAAATAAAAACAGTCATGGCAGTATCCATAGCTATATTGATATCCACATTAAAGCTGACAAGCTTCGCCTGGACTAATTCTCCAACTTCTTCACTTCAGCCGAATCTTCATCGATTCTTTTTACTAATGTTGTCCTTGCCTCATAAACCATCTGATGACCTTCACTTGATTCAATCATAAATTTTTCTGTATTAGTCAGATTGCCTTTCACAAAATAAACGTTAATCCTTCTTAACGTTAAATATGATATAATTTTAAAAATGCCCAACACCATGTATACCAAGGGGTTGGGCACTTTTTTAATCAGGTTTATAAAAGCGTTAATTTGTATTATTCGAATATTCATACCGTTTTTTTACAGCCGTTAGTCATTTGCTCTTTAAATTGTTTTATTATATAAACAGTGTACGGCTACCACCATAATGCCATTTTAGAATTCACAAAAGCAAACTGGATTTTCTCCTCTAGTGATAAACATTCAGTTGCTACGCACACTCTCATGTAAAAAGCACAATCCACTCTTTTTTACGTTTCCTGGTCATCATTCTTTCTGTAGAAAAGTAAAAAATAAGTGCCCTTCCTTCGAGAAGGGTCATTTATACTACCGCAAACGCTGACCATAAAGACCGTATTCAACTATAGCGCCCGTTCGTATTATAAGGTCAACTAGAAATGAAAATATTTCTGGTTGACCAATCCTATTTTCCAGACTAACAGATTGCATTCTCCATGCCCTTCGTAAAGTATATATTTGGCTTAACCATAAAGAAAAAGAAGACTGAAAAGAGCTTTTACTCGTCACCTCTCAGCCTTCTTTAGTCTTCCCATCTCAGATAAAGTAACTTTTATTCAAGATTGGCATGTTTGCCATACATTTTAGTTGTATCCAGTTCTTTTTTATCCATGATTCGTAAAATCGTTGCATCGTAGAACAATAGCAGTGTTTGTTCAAACAATGAACCCATCGGTTGAATCGTCCTGTAGTCACCCTTTGCTTGGTCCTTTGGAGATCCAGGCATTTTGATGGTCCGATCTGCCAACTGTCCAATCCTTGATTCAGGAGACGTTGTAATAACTAAGATTGTTCCACCAATATTCTTTGCTTTTTCAGCAATGGAAACAAGGCTTTTTGTTTCCCCTGATCCAGAACAGATAATCAGGGTGTCTTTGTTTTCAAAATTGGGTGTTACCGTTTCGCCGACAACATAAGCTTCAAGACCCACATGCATCAGTCGCATCACAAAAGATCTTGCCATAAGCCCTGATCTGCCAGCACCTGCCACAAATATTTTTTTAGATTCAAGAATCTTATTGACTAGCTCTTCCGCCTCTTGATTCGATATATAGCCAGCTGCCATTTGGAGCTCGTCAAGGATTGTTTCCATAAAATTCGTTGTTTGCATTGTCTTTATCCTTGATGTATCATTTCCTGCATTTTTGCAGTAGTAGTTTTTTTATCAGCTTGTCCTGTAATGCCCCCACCAACAATAATAAGGTCAGGGGCTGCTTTTACCACTTCTGGAAGTGTTTCTAGCTTAATGCCGCCAGCAATAGCTGTTTTTGCATTTCTAACTACGCTTTTAATGGCTCTTAGATCTTCAAAAGAGTTCTGGCCGACAGCCTGTAAATCGTAGCCTGTATGAACGCATATAAAGTCAACACCAAGGGCATCCAATTCTTTAGCTCTTCCTTCGATGTCTTTTACTGCAATCATATCTACCAGGATTTTTTTTCCTTGCTTTTTCGCCTCTTTTACAGCACCCTTAATGGACTCGTCTTCAGCAGCGCCTAAAATCGTTATAATATCTGCACCAGCTTCTGATGCTTTCATAACTTCATATCCAGCAGCATCCATAATTTTAAGATCTGCAAGTACCTTTAAATTAGGGAAGGCTTCTTTGATTTCTTTTACAGCGCGAAGTCCTTCATTGATCACAACGGGTGTGCCGATTTCTACAACATCGATGTGTTCTTCAACCTCTGTGATTAGTTCTATTGCTTCCGGGATGTTAACTAGGTCTAATGCTAGTTGTAATTCCATTATGCCACTCCTCTATAATAAAAATTGATGCACAGTTTAAAAATCTCTATTTCATTTGATTTTTTGCATGTTAATGTTAGGCAAATAGAATAAAGGTCACTGTGTAGAAAATATTATAGTAGTTATAACAAATTTATGTAAGTACGCACAATTTATTTACATAGTGCCAAAAAGTATACCATGAGGTATAATTGGGGATGAGGTGATTAGATTGTCCCGTTTGGATGGTAAAATGTTTAATTGTGAAAAGGAATTGACCCTATCTGTAATCGGCGGAAAGTGGAAAATGATTATCTTATGGCATTTAGGTAAAGAAGGAACAAAGCGCTTCGGTGAATTAAAGGCGCTCATTCCAGGGATCACGCAGAGAATGTTAGTGAACCAATTACGTGAACTGGAAGAAGACAAAATTATTTCCCGTAAAGTATATCCTGTTGTTCCTCCAAAAGTGGAATATTCCCTGACAGAGCAGGGATTAAGCTTAATGCCAATCCTTGACGCTATGTACGAATGGGGCAAAGATTACATGAAAACAACTTTTGAAAAAGATACAGTAAAAATCAATTCAGCGAAATAACTTAAAGCTCGCCAAAATGGTGAGCTTTAAGTTATTATCTTTGAGCGCTTCTTTATCGAATCAGCACATTTACTAAATGCCTAAAGTAACCAGTCGAATGCTATGTATGATGTTGTATTAATTGTTGGAGGTCATGGGGGGGAAGAATTACATCGCATAATCAATTCTGTTTACGATAATGGAGGAATTGCGGCTGCTGAAGATCATGCTCCGGCCGCATACCGTAATATACTGGCTCTTTAAAATCACCAATATAAGCTCTTCTGTCTCCGCTTTCATCAAGTTCAACGGTAATGTCCGAAATCTCAATCGTTTCACTCATATTTTATGCATCCTCGTGGAAGATTTTAAACCTTTTATAAAAAAGGGTTTTTTAATGTATAAAGCGAACAACAGCATAATAAATGGCTTAGCACTTGCGATTGCCTCATTGTTTGTAACAATGTTAGTTTTTTGCCTAGTTCCACACTCTTAAATCGAATCGGTATATCAAAGAATTTTACCAATAAATTAATCGGATTCTTTTGTTTTATCGGTCTTGCTATTTTGATTTATTTAATTTTTTATTTGAATTTTTATGAATTCTTCATTTAGGAGTAACGGTTGTTACTCTTTTTTAATTTACTGATTCCACTTTTTTTATTAATTTCTTGTCGATTTGAGACAAGTTTTGTCGAAAAGATTCATAAATTCCCATTCATCTGTAATAATTGTTCCTGGACTTTTATCAATTAAAGGAGCGAATTAATGTGTAATTTCTGCCGAGAGCTTAATAAAAAGATTCAATTTTTAAGAAAAGTACTCATTGAAACTGGTATCAAAAAAGGATTGAAACATCCTGAGACTATAAAAAATAGTCAGATGTTGGACGAACTAATTTTTAGGTTCCAATCCAAATGTAAGTAATAACATTTAAAGAACTCATATTTTTGACCCCGATTAGGGGATTTTTTTATTTCTTAACTCCTCTATCATTTTGTTTCGTACTAATTATCCAACTATACATTAAAAAACTTGGATTTAATAAAAAACCAGTTGCAGATGCGAGATTGTCTTTAATTAAGTAGTCAATGAATTTTTGTCAATTCCCCATTCATTCTCAATGAAATTCATGTATAGAAGAAGTCAGTTTCAGTATTTAAGTGCATTTCAAGCTCCATCATCTTTCGATGGTCCGTAATACATATTTAAAGTTTTCCTTTGTTAGTATTCCTCCACTTTGATGCCTTTTGAATATTTCTTTCTCATATTCCACTCTTATACGGTTTGGAAATTAGATAATTGATGTTACATTTCCCCACCCTCTAAATCTTATTTCGTGTCAGGAGTGTATAAAGCATTTTTACCTGGACATACTATCTGCACGAGCAAGGTCAATCCACTAATTTTCCATCACCTCAATTAGGCCCTTGCTCACTTACTGAAGAAGGTGATACCATGCTCAATTGGATTGATCAATACACTTTAAAAAATGTATTTTTCGCAACACTTGGTGTTCCAAGTATATTAACAGCTTTTTGGCTCTTAGTAGTTGCTTGGACTTTTAGAGCCGAAAAAAAAGGAAAATGAAACTGGCTGCTTATTTAGTTTCTATGCATCATTTATCGCAAACACTTATTTCTCCTTTTAAGACAAAATTTGGATATTTTTAGCATTCTCACATCTATGAATACCATCTATTTCACTCCTTTGCTCATTTGTTAACTTAAAAATTTAAACCTTATTCTTAGATATACATATAGTGTATAAGCTCTTGTAGGTTTCACTCCAACTAGTTCCCTTTCAGGGGACTTTTGATTATTTATAAGCAGGCTCATAAACATTCACCTATTAATTAGGTCAAGCATATAGATGTATTAACTCCTTATTAAGAGTGATTCTTCTTCAGCACACTCTTCGGCCCATTAATGGCCTTTTTTGTTTCTCTTTTCTTTCATTCAAGCCCCAGCATCCTGCCACCGGTCTTTACTTGCTACAAAGATATCTAATCCGCCAAATCGACCTTTTTCATTCAGATGAAAAGCAACGCCAGAAAAGCCTGATCCCTGATAATTACAAACGCCTTTGAACTTGTTATTCTTCTGAATCAGCAGCCGTTCTTTTTCTCTGAAAAAACTCCATCTCCTCGCCCTGTTATAGAGCAATGATTTGACCTTTTAGGGCGTAGGTTGCGTTGAACCATTTCCGCGCGTTCAACGACTCCAATCCATTCTTTCTCATTATTTGATTGTATCGTTAGCTAGAAAGTTTCATCACCATCGAGATTTAGTGGCAATTCACGGCCTTCTAAATTTGCTGCAAGTCTTTCTTTATAGTAAATAAAATGATTAACATTTTCCCAAATTGATTTTGTTGTGTCTCCTGTTGGTCTCCACCTAGCTTGTTCTGCGGTGAGCTCTTCTATTGCAGGTTTGATAGGCGCATACCAACTCTCATTATCGTACATAGTATCGAGCATTCTTAATAGCAGGTCAGTTCGTTTCATTAACATCTTCTCCTTTAAAATTAGGTATCTAATAAGGAGTATTTCACCAAAAAGTAAGCAGCTCTCATTGTGCAAAATATCATAAGCATTTTTACTTTATAAATAGGTACCGGCTGTTTTATCGAAAATAAAGATGCTTCTCTAGATCTTTTATGATTTTTTCCTGTCATAAGCTTGGATACTTTAAAATAGTCGGGAGCATTCTAAGAAGGATAAGGGGGGACAAAATAATATGTCTTTAAAGAAGCAATGGACCATTAATATAATAATGATCTTACTTGCATGGTCGACAATACCTTTTCTAGGGATTAGGAATGTTAAAAGGTTTTTACCTGCTTCAATCCTTATAGTGATTTTAGAGGGAATAAATGTTCAATTTGGTAAAAAGTATAAGTGGTGGTTTTTTTATAACAACCCAAAATCATACGTTTCAGGAGAACTCCCTTTCAACATCGGGCCGCATTTAGTTGGTTCCATGTGGATATTAAAATTGACTTATGGAAATTTTAAACGTTTTATATTGCTTAATGCTATTATAGATTTTTTCTTTGCATTTCCACATTTAAGTTTAATGAAAAAATTAAAAGTTGCTACATTAGATCGATTAAATCATTGGCAATTTTTCCTTTATATTTTTTATAAAGCACCCATATTATATGGATTTCAATACCTTTTTGAAAAAAGGAATAATCCTTCTCTTATTTAGTAAAAAATTTTCCCTTGAATAATAAAAAGCTCCTCTCGATTGAGAAGCGAAGAGCTTTTTATTATTCTTAATTAACGAGCATTTGGAAATACTCTTCGAACTGTTTCAGTAAATTCTTCGAATAAACCTTCTATCGGATCCCCTTCATTAATTCGGTTTCCATAATCCTTCATTCGCTCTACAAAGTCTGGATTTGATGATACAAATACATTTTGAATATCTTTATCTGTGCCCCTTACTTTGTCTGCTATCTTATTTTCTAAACGATCTGTTACGTCTCCTTTTGCCCCATCACGCAAAACAACTGCAACATAGGCATTTCTATTGGTAACAATAACATTTGCTGTTTCTACTTCTTTGAGTTCTGAAATTCTATCAGCCGCCTCATTTGCCACCTTCATTTTGTTATCATTATTACGGTCAACACCGTTTCGAGTATCTAAAATGTTCATATCATTCTGTCTGTATTGAACGTTTCTAACTCCATTGTTATCACCATTATCCACCGCTTCGTTGTTTTGGTTGGCTGCACAACCAAATAATAAAGGAATTGGTAAAAAAGCTAATGCCAAATATGTAACCTTTTTCACAATTATCACTCCTAAAATTATTTTCAAGTATATGTTGGACAAATTTATTACAAGTATGTATGGTAATTAAATTTTATAATGAATACACTTTACACAAACATGTAATATTAAATCTTCAAAAATGAATTTTAAAGGTATCCAAAGAACAAAATACTAAAAGAAGCGATTTATTCAAGTTCCTTTCTTAGTGTCTGTTACCTTCAAATAATTATTTGAAGGTATCTTGCCTAAACTTTCTTTCGAATAGATATTCCTTTCTTATACAAGTACATAAAGTCATTGGGAGTGAAAATTTTGATTTACATTTATCATGATTTTGGCGGCACACATACTACTTCTTTAGCTGCTGCCTATCACCTTAACATTTTAAGTGAATCAAATACTGTACCTAGCAAAGATGAAATACTTGATGTTCCTTACTTTAACAAGTTAAAAAAGAAAGACGCCGGAAAGTTTATTTTTCATGGGGAAGATGACGAAGGAAATCAGGTTTACACACTTGGCAGGCGATCTTCAAAAATTGCTGTTAAATCTCTACATAACTTTTGTGAAATGTTAAACAGCAATAAACTGATGGAAGAGAAAGTTGTCCTCTCAAATACCTCTCCTGTTGTACCTTTTGCAATGACTTTAGGAGGCTTCTTCTCCCGAGGATTAGGAGTTGATGTTATTGGAGTCCCTCTTCTTGTAAATGGTGCACAAAAGTGTTGTGGGAATATCACACAATTAGTGAATGAGACAAAGAGGATTGCGAAGGAATCAAACAAATCGATTGTAAATATTGAGAATAAGGAATACCAAGCATAAAAAATGTTAAACCCACCCTGGGGAACGGGTGGGCTTAAATTGGACGTTTATTTTACTTCATTTTATTGTATTCTGTGGTCTTGTTGTTTGAAATTTGTCTATAATCCAACGATGTTATTTATTAATATATTTCTCACTTAAACCTTTAGGAACACGCTACGCTAAAGCTTTAGCACATTGGGGGGCAGGCACCAAAATTAGGGAAACGATCCCTTCCACCGTGCTGACGGGTGAACTGATTAAGCAAAGGGTAAAAAAGTGCCTGTTCCCACATTAGCCTTTTACGGACAGGCACAAACTTGATTAAACAAATATCTCAATCTCTATATAGCTTTCATATTCATCACTTCAACCCATTCACAATATCCTCAAGGTTTCTTCCGGCTAACTTTTCTTTAGGTTTATCCTTCACTTTCACCATCGGATTCACCTTTAAGAAATTGTTCTGGATATATTTCATATCTTCCATATCAACCTTGCCGTCAAAATTGAAGTCTGCCTGGCGATCAGCTGTTCTCCAATGTTCTTCTAGATAGACAGCATCTTTGATATCCACGATTTGGTCATTATTGGCATCTCCTGCAACTGCCGGGAAGAATTGGATAAATTGTTGCTCCCCATATCCTGCTTCACGGCCGATCTGGAATTCTTTTACTACTTTAAAATGGCCTGGTGCTTCAAATATAAGTGTCATGTTTTCTTGTGTGGACGGCAGCAGTATCTTGAATTTGCCATCATTAATCACTTCACCTTGATATTCATTGCCTGCCTGATCTACAGCTTTAATGACTGCGCCAAGTTGCTTATAGTCAATATCTGTGGTTAAAAGTTTTCCATACTTATCACGAAGGAATACTGCTTCACCATTCATCTCGCTTGTTAGTTCAGAAAGGCTGGACCATACTTTGACAGAAGGAGAAATTCCTTCTAAAGCAATAGTGGTATTATCTGTTTTCGTCAGTTTAATTCCGCTTGATGTTAATGGAAGATAGCTGCTGTAAAATGTATTATTCTTCAAGTTTACTTCAATGTTCAATAATATCCCGCTTTCAGAAGCATCGATGGCTTCGCCTGTTTTTGATGTTAATGTAATGGACATTCCTTGAGGCGTTTCCGCTGTTTCCAATATCACCTTGTCTTTCAATTCATCTACCACTTCAACAGTATCTATACTTAAATTCGTTTTATTAAATGTATAAGTATTAGTTAATTGTTTCCATGCCACGTGGTTATGAGCTGAAACAGAATAGTGAATGTTTTCTCCTGTCTTCACTTCTTCCTTGTCAGGTACAGTAGCGAGATAAGGAGTTCCCTTTCTTACGTAGAAATATTCTTTTTGAAGGGAATTAACTCCCGCCCTGTCCATTCCTTTTACCGTATAGGAAACTACCTTTCTGTAACTAGGCAAATAACCGTTAATTTGGAAGTTTCCTGCTTCATTAACAGTAGCATACTGATCATACCCCCTGTCGCTGGCTAGGTATGTCACACGATTATTCCCTTGATTCACTTCTATTCCCGCTCCCTTAGCAAGGTCGATTTGCGGATCTTGAATCGCCCCTGGTATGATGAAGGAAGCATCAGAATCCACTTCAATGATTCTCTCTTTGAGTTCTGTGTGAAGGGTTGGCATCTCATTATCCAGGACGAACGGCTTTTCGATAATCGTTTGTTTACCATCATCAGCTGTAAATACAAATTTTGTTTTAAAAGTCCCTTGAATAGCTTCTTTGGTTTCATAAGCAATCGGCTGACGGGGATCATTCGTTAATGGGTAATAACTGCCGTTAAAATAACCATAAAGGTTAACATGTGTATTCTCTTGAATAAACCTTCCATCCATGCTTCCAAGGAAGCCAATTTCCTTATTAGTTTCTGTATCCACAAGGAAAATGTCTATGTTCTTCATGTGAGAGTTCAGTGAAAAACTTCCATTTAAGCTTGGAGAACTTGAATAGCCATTTTCTCGTACTGTAGATAAAAAGTTAGAAGATTCAACATAATCTACACCCTCTTTCACTTTTCGTACTGCAAATGGAAGCTGATAGACCTCACCTTCCTGATTTACATTGGTAAACGTCACATACCCTTCGTAAATCCCTATTTCTGCTGCTTCTGGTATGAGCAGGTTAACTGATATCTCTTTTTTCCCGTTTGCTTTCAAGGCAACGGTTTCAGCAGTCTTCAGCTCTACCCCTTGCTTCTGTCCGTCTAAAGAGCCTCTCGCATTCACATTAAAGCTTATATCAACTGAGTATTCTTGATCTTGATCCGAACGATTTTGCAGAGAAATCTCTCGGGAGTCTACAATATCAGAACCCGTTACAAACTTGGTGCCAAAGCTTAAAGCACCTGTTAAGTCTTTTACGGTCTTAAATTTACCATTTTTCATATGAGGAGCCGTATCCTTTACTTGAATAAGGAGCGATGCTTCAGCTGCTTCAAGCGCATCCACTTTCCCAGCACCCAAGTCAAAAACACTGTAGTTCGGCTCTAAATCATCTGCTGTATTCATGAGCATACCCTTAATGTCATCGGGGGCGCTCTTTGGATTTGCTTGAAGAAGCAGGGCTGCGATTCCAGCCACATGAGGTGCTGCCATAGATGTGCCAGAGAACTTTGCATAGGATTGTTTGTAATCATCCACTTGATAGTAGTACTTTGGCACTGTAGATAAAATATTCCCGCCCGGTGCGACCACTTCCGGTTTTATATCATACGTAAGTCTTGCAGGACCACTTGAACTAAAGAAAGAAATATAATCATCCCTTTCTATTTCTCTTTCTTTAATTTCATCAAATGTTACCGTCACTTCTTCTGTTTTCAGTGCATTCGATAATTCCTTTGCTAAACTGCCTTCCATCGTGAAAGCCGGAAGCAAATGTGGGTCTTCTGGGAACGAATCGGAAATAAATCCTCCGTATTTGGAATAGCCAATGGCTACAGCCGCGCCTTTTTCTTTTGCAATGGAAAATGCGACATTTAGTCGTTCGGTGCCCCCCGTTTGAATTAATACAATTTTGCCCCTTACATCTTTTCCTTCATACTCTGTCTCAGTCCCTTGACCAACATCTACTATTGGAAGTGTTTTTCCTTTTAAATCACGAGGATTGACTCCTAATTCAGACGTTGAATAACGAAGTTCAATATTTCCTTGCAACTGGCTAGATTGAAGTGTTCCCGTGAAATTGGGATAGCTTACCTTTGTATCCGTTGATCCAACTGTAATGCCAAGCGCAGATGTGGCCGGTGATCCAACGGAATAAAGTCCCGGGCCTTCATTTCCTGCGGCCAGAACAGGCGTGACACCAGCAAGAGCGGCATTGTTAATGGAAGCCGATAATGGCGAGAGCGGATCATTCAGAACATCTCCAAGCGAAAGGTTAATCACATCCATCTTGTCTTTTAAGGATTGTTCAATTCCCTGAAGAACATCTTCGATTGTCCCTGATCCATAAGGCCCTAAGACGCGATAAACATATAAATCTGCGTCAGGTGCCACTCCTTTTACCGATAATGGCGATTTGCCATCCCCTTGACCTGCAAGGATCCCGGACACATGAGTGCCATGAGACGTGTAATACAGCGTTGGATTGTATAACGGTTGTCCTGATTCCTTCCACTCTTCGTAGGTCGCTTCCATCGGATCGTTATCCTCATCTACGAAATCATATCCGCCTTTATAGGCATCCATCAGATCCGGATGATTATAATCAATTCCCGAATCAAGAACAGCTACTTTGACTCCTTTCCCCGTCAAACCCTTCTCATAAAGCTTATCCACCTGTGACATTTCATGCGGATGCTTCCCTATATATATACTGCTTTGCTCAGCTTCATTACTAACCGGTTGTATTAGCTCTACCTTTTGATTTTCCCAAATGTTCTTTACATGTTTGGATTCTGCTAGTTTGCTAACTTGAGATGCAGGCAGTGACATTGATACCCCATTATAGGATTCCTGGAAAGAACTTGTAATCTTTCCTTTTACCTTTAACTTCTTAAGATCTTCTTTAAAATTCTTATGTTCTTTCTCTACCTGAGCTTTCGCATCGTTAATCGAAAGCTTATTACCTTTCAACTCTTCAAGCAATACATTTGTCATAGGTGCATTTCCTTTAAACTCTACGATGACTGAAATTTCTTTATCACTTGATAGATCAATCGTAGAAGGAAGCTGGATACCTACATCTGCAGACGCGCTCGTAATCACTTTTATGACCCGTCTTTGTTCTGGAGTTATATTGTTCAATACTTCTTTATATGTCACAACAGACTCCGTCTTTGCTACGACAGAATGTGGCTGTGCCAAAGGCAACCCACTCATGACCAAAGCACCTGCTAACGCAAAAGTCGACAGCCCCTTTGAAAGCTTCGATGATACTTCCTTTCCCAAAATTATTCCTCCATTCTCAATTAAAATAGAACTTTAATAATTTAAACCATGAAAAACTCTTAATCAAAAAGTCTATCGATACTGAAAAACAATTTCCCTGTTTCTCAATGACCTCCTTTGTTGGCTTAATAACCGTTTAAATCTACCATCTTAGTGGGTAAGATAACACTAAGATCACTGACTAAAATAAAAGAAGTAGATTCCTTAGCTTTAGTGAATGTACAAGAGTAGGATGTTTTGCTATCTTCATACCTTCTTTATCATCTTTGAATGTTTCATTCGCAAATGTCGTAAACGGTTGTTGGATGGTCATATCAAATTTTCCTAAACTTATAACAATACTTTAAACTTCATCCATTTTCATCACCTTGCCTTTTTTGGTATTCTCTCATGATTTGATCAAAACAAGAATTATGCATAAGGGGTAAAATGCTCTTGCTAGCGTACTATCTTCTCTACTACTTAAGTTTTAGTAAGACGTCGGGAATAACTTCAGAGGGGAAATGAAAAAGGCCGGGATTCGTTCGATCACACAGAAAAAATATCGCACTTCTTCCAGTAAACACACAGTGGAAAAACGTGAAAATCTGCTTGAACAGGATTTCACCACCGAAACCATTAATGAAAAATGGGCTGGAGACATCACCTATATCAAGACACTTAGGGATGGTTGGTGCTACTTGGCTTTTGTCATGGATTTACATTCAAAAAAATTATTGGTTATTCATTTTCACGAACAATGACTACGGATCTAGTCATTAAAGCGTACAATAATGCGTATGAAACGCAAAAACCCGATATAGGGCAGATTCTTCATACGGATCTAGGATCTCAATATACCAGTGACGAGTTTGAAAAGGTGTCAATCAAAAGGAATCAGACAATCAATCAGTAATAAAGGATGCCATACGATAATGCTTGCATGGTGTCATTCAAGCCATTTTGACAAAAGAAGAGATCCATCATGTCACATATATCGATTATCAATCGGCGAAAATAGCTTTATTTGAAGGCTGGTACTAAGAGAATTCACGGAAGTATAGGCTACAAAACCCCTCAAGAGTTAGAAAACTATATTAGAGGTGTAGCTTAGTCACTAAACTCTAATTGTCCGCATGCTTTATATGGAGTGGCGGGCATGATAGCCTCAGGCGGCAAAAGCCGATGTTAAAGCATCATCCTAATTACTCTGTGAATGATTAATGATCCCTAACTCCTCCATAATTTCATGATTTCGGATATTGTCCTGACAATTTCATTTCAATGGCTTTCATTTTTGTTTCTTCTGAATAAAAGTTCTTCTTTCTTCCCATAAGAAAAACACCCTCTTAATATCGTATTTATTTATACGACTCAGGGGGTGTTTTTTCCATGTCTCATTTAACTGGGTCTCTTCACTTATCGCAGACTCGTCTTTTCTATTCTATTAATACTCAAATTTTACAAAAGGGAGGCTGATATGGTTACAGACCTTGGTGATCTACTCAAGCGGTTCGAGGTAGGCCACGGTCGCAGCGTCGAAGTTAGAGTCCAGTCCGAACTCCTTATCTAAAGAGCTGTTGCTCGAGCCGGTGACGAATACTCGTTTTCTGGCGTCGACTGCGACTGCACTTGCACCATCCGGCGCGGCTGTTGCATCATAGGCGGCCGACCACACCTTCTCACCGTTCTCTAGGTCGTAAGCGATGTGAAGTAGTCGCTCCGTGTCGCCGTATCAGTGGATTCTCCTGTCACGACTGCCCGAGTGCCGTCCTCGGTGACGGTAACGTCCCAAGCAATGTCCAAGCCGTTAGCCGTACCGTTGTGTACCGAGACCCACAACTCCTCACCGGTTGCGACGTCATAGGCTATCGTGGCGTAGTCCATGTTGGTACCGTCGACGTTTCCGGTCACGACGACCGTGCTGGCGTCAGGCGTCGGAGCCACAGCGCGCGGAACGTCGGTCCCCGAGCCTCCATACTCTGAGACCCAACGTTGTTCGCCCGTGGCGAGGTCGTATCCGACAGTATGCCAGTCGGTTTGTGCGTTGAGGTTGCTGACAGCACCCGCGACGATCACGGTGTCACCGACGATCGCGACCGAGTCGGCAACATCGATTCTGCCCTGGGAGCCATTGTGCAGGACATCCCAGATTTGCTTGCCCGTGGCAGCGTCATAGGCCACGGTGCCCCAGTCGGTAAGGCCAGTGCCCTCGCCGGCACTTTGCCCAGTAATGACGACCGTCCCGCCGTCCGCGCTCACCGCAATGGCACGGGCGTCGTCGGTGCCTTCCACCTCGTCATCGTAGTAGGACAACCAGCGTTGAGCGCCGGTCGCAGCGTCATAGGCGGCTGTGGCGTAGTCCAACTGGGTCCCTCCCATGTTGGAGTACCCGGTCACATACAATGTCGACCCGTCCGGGCTAACCACTATGTCCTTCAGCACGTCCGATGCGGCGCCGGGACCATCCTGCCTCACCTGCCACAGCTCTTCGCCGGTCGCACCGTTGAGGGCCATTAAGACGGCGTCCCCACCGCTAGTGCCTGCAATGTACAATGTCTCTCCGTCCGGGCTCATCCCGAAGCCGCCCGGTTCGTCAGATCCGCCCTCTGAGCCGTCCCACTGAACTGACCACAGCTCCTCACCGGAGTCAGGGTCGTAGGCGGCAGTGAGGATGTCTGTGACTAATCCACCCGCCACTGGCGGTGCGCTCGTCCCATTCATGTACACCCTCTTTCCCTCCGGGTGCAACAGGAGCTCTTCTCCAGAGTCTTTTGAGGTGCCGAATTGGCCCCGCTCGCCGTCGTAGCGTGCGGCCCATTCCTCGTCACCGGCCTGACGTGCCCGAAGTACGATAGGCGAGCGTACAGTATGCGTGCCATCTGCCCAGCTCAGCTGCCCACCGTTATAGGTGAACTCCTCGGCGTCGGTCAGCGTGAAGGTGACAGAGAACGATGCGCTCTTCCCCGGTTCAATGGTGAGAGTACTCGGCTCAACTTTGACGTCGACACCCTTGAGGCCAGTGACGGACGCAGTGTAAGTGGCCTTCGTTTCCCCGACGTTGGTGACCGTGCGGGTGACCGTCTGGGTGCCGTCAAGCAGCCCGATCGCTATCGATGGCGTGTTCATGTCGCTCGGGTCTAAGGAGTGGCCCGATTGTTTTAGATTATCGCACACCGCCTCATCGACACCCTGTGTGGACCCGCACAGGAAGGCAAGCCAGTCCTCGGCGTTGCTCTCGTAGACCAGGCCGGGGTCGGTAGCGTCGTTAGGCTGCACATGCCCGGCGCCCTGGCCGAAGGTCACCGATGGATCGTTGGCATCGCCGTCGAGGACGTTAGACCCGGTAGTCATCAGCGCGGACTTGATCATCATAGGCGACCAGTCCGGGTGAAGGTCGCGCAGCAGGGCTGCGAGACCGGCCACGTGCGGCGCCGACATAGAGGTACCGCTCATCAGGTTATACTCCATGCCACCCTGACCCGGGGGCGCAACCGCGGCTAGGATGTCCTGACCCGGAGCGATGAGGTCCGGCTTCAGTACATCTCCGCCACCAGCCACGAGTGGGCCTCGGGAGGAGAACTCAGCGATGTAAGGAGCCTCGGCGCCGTCTTCAATACGCGCCGCGGAGATGGTGGCGGTCGCACCGTTCGTGGCAGCGTATGCCTTCAATTCGGCAAGGGCCGAGTCGGCCAAATGCAACGTAGGAACTGCATGGAAGTCAGAGTTCAGAGTGTTCTCGTACGCGTTGACAAGGATCATGCCGACACCCCCAGCGTCTGCGACTGCGAGGCTCTTGTTGATCCGGGCCGTCGATCCGCCACGTTCACACAGGACGATGTTACCCTCGACCTTAGCTGGGTCAAGCACCGGTTTTCCACCATTGTCGATGTCGGCGTAGCAACGTGCCGCCAAATTCTTGTTGGCTCCGTCCAACGCTGCGTCTCTGCCTGAGATGAGCGGCACAGGGCCGACGGCTGAAGCAGCTGCCGAGGCGCCCGTGTAGCTCTTGCCGTTGCCCAGTGTGACTGTGCCTGTGGTAACCCGGTTGTGGGTTCCAGCTGCGACTGTCGTCACCCAGGGACTCGGGTGGGCCACCGTCGAAGTGGACGGTCCAGAGTTCCCCGCGGAGGCTGAGACGAACACGCCGACGTTCGCGGCGTTAAGGAAGGCGACCTCGACGGGATCGAGGAAGTCCGTGCTGGTGCCGGAGACAGAGTAGTTGATAACGTCGACACCGTCAGCAACCGCACTTTCAATCGCGGCTAACAGGTCAGAGGTGTAGCCGTTGGCAGTCGATCCGTCCTCAGTGGACCAGAGCGCCTTATACGCGGCGATCCGCGCGCGTGGAGCGATGCCGCTGATTTCACCGAATACCTCCGCCGGCCCGGTTACGTCAACTCCGTGGTTACCTGCTGCCGTTGAGGCAGTGTGGGTGCCGTGTCCGTTGTAGTCACGCGGTGAGAGGAACTCCCACGGACGTGTCTCCTTCAACACGTCGTTTCCGCCCCACCCGGCGTTGAAGTACTGGGCAGTCACTAGCTTGCTATTGCACAGGTTCGCGTCCCAAGAGTCGTCCCCGACCGTCTCGGCCGAGGCACAGGTGCCTCGGGAGTCCTTCGGCCTGCCCAAATAGGTGCGCTTGCCGTTTTCATCGCGATCGGAGAAGCTGCTTGCTTCCGGCCAGATCCCGCTGTCGATTACGCCGATCACGATGTCCTCACCGGCTCCTGGAACTTTCCTGCCTCCGTTCGGCCCGCCGAGATGTTCCCAGAGGCCGTCTTCGTCATCCAATCCGAGGAAGCTTGGCGTCGAGGCGGTGTTGATCTCGTGCAGCACATCCTCGTGCACTGCTAAGACCTCAGGCTGCTCGGCCAGCTTGGTGGCCTGGTCGCCAGTTAGCTGCGCTGTGAAGCCGTTGTACGTATAGACATAGTTGTAGATTGGGCTGCCTCCGTTAACCTTCGTCAGCGCTGCTCGTTGGCGACCTCTCAGATGTTCGGCATAGTCCTCCACCTCTTGCGCAGCAGGGTTCATCTTGCTGCCTTTGTGGGGGCGCGTCGGTTTCAAGCCCTTCACGCCACCTTCATAGGTAACGACCGGGTCCAGAGCCATCTGGATGAGATATGTCCCCTTCTTACGGGCTTTGGTGCGGGCTTGGTCCGTCGAGCCGCTAGCCGCTGTTGTCACTTCGACGGCACCACGCTCGGCGCTCGCCGAGTTATTACCACTTGTTTCTGCCCCTGCAAGTCCAGGTGCAATAAGTGAAAAGATCATTAGGAAAGTTGCTATCATACTGAATGCTCTAACCTGTTTTTGTTTTCTATTCAACATTCTTCCTCCCCTCAAAATGTTAACCTCGAAAAACTTTTTATCTACTAAATAAAAAGTCTATCGATACTGAAAAACAATTTCCCCGTTTCTCAATGACCTCCTTTGTTGGCTTAATAACCGTTGGATGGTCATTTCAAATTTTCCTAAACTTATAACAACACTTTAAACTTCATCCATTTTCATCTCCTTGCCTTTTTTGGTATTCTCTCATGATTTGATCAAAACAAGAATTATGCATAAGGGGTAAAATGCTCTTGCTAGCGTACTATCTTCTCTACTACTTAAGTATTAGTAGACGCCGGGAATAACTTCAGAGGGAATGAGAAGATCTTTTAATAAATGCATAAAAAAAGTTCCTATTTCAGGAACCTATGTGAATCGGTACTAGCTTATTTTGCACCGCAAAAATCACAACTTGCGATCTGCTTTTTACATTTAATTTCTTAAAGATTTTGCTAACATGTATCTTTACGGTTTTATCACTTATAAATAGGCGGCCTGCTATTTCCTTATTGCTTAAACCTTCAACTAGGCAAAAGAGAACTTCCTTTTCTCGATCGGTTAATGCAGTGTCTTCATTTTCAATATTCTTTTGTTGATGGAATGAAAGCAGCTTTTTGGTCATCGAAGGGTGTATCACGGACTCGCCACGTGCAACTGTTCGAATAGCCTCTACTACCTGATAGGAAGGGGCGTCCTTTAATAGATAACCATCTGCTCCTTCGCGAATCGCTGACATAAAAAACTCTTCATGGCTATGCATGGTGAGCACAAGTATTTTTATGCCAGGGAACTGTTTTTTTAAAATACCCGTAACTTCTACACCGCTTCTAGCAGGCATATTGATATCCATTAATATGATATCTGGTTTGCATTCGTTTACTTTTATAAGAGCATCTTCCCCTGATACCGCTTCCCCAACTACTTGAACATCTTCTTCCATCTCTAAAATATTCCTTAATCCATCTCTAAGAACTGCATGGTCATCTACTAGCATAAGCTTGATCAACTATGTCTCCCCCTTCTAATCCCATTTTCGGTATATTCATCGTCACTATTGTTCCAGCTCCTTCCTTACTGTCTATTTGCAACGAAGCATTGATCTTATCAGCAGCATCATTCATTTGCAGTATGCCAAAGTGTGGCTGATTACGAGCTTTAAGCATGGCCTGAAAAAGTGAAAAACCTTTTCCGTTATCTTTGATTTTCAATAAAATATTTTCGGTTTGATAGCATAATAAGATATCTATTTTTGATGCCATTGAATGTTTTATGCTGTTATGAATGCTTTCTTGAAAAGTGTCAAATAATACTTTTTCTGCCATAGGACTAAGCTGAATCTCGTTTCCTCTAATTACAAAATAAATAGCTTGATTATATTCCTGGCGTAAATCTTCAATTTTGTTAGAAATAGCAGTTGTTAAACCTACTCTTTCCGTTGGGTACGGGCGTAATGCATAAATAGATTCACGAACTTCCTTCAAGCTTTCCCGTAGTCCTTTAATACTTTCCTCTATTAATTTTTTCGTTTCAATAGGATGTTTACTGAATTTTTTCTCTGCCGTTTCAAGCTTCATAACTGCACCTGCTAAAGTTTGAGCGATTCCGTCATGAATGTCCCTAGCAATCCGATTTCTTTCTTCTAAAATAATACGCTTTTCCTTTTCCGTAATTAGCATTCTCGTTTTAATGTTTACAGCAAGCTGATTGGCAAGTGTAGCAATGGATTGTACCTCATGATCTTCAAAGCTTTTGGTCAGGCTTCTTGCCACAATGAACATTCCTACTGCTTCATTTTCAACAACGAGAGGCGAGTAAACGAATGTTTTTAAATCCTTTTCAAAACATTCTGTAGCAATTCCATCTTCTTTTTTTCCATAAGTGTATAAAGTTGGCTTTCTTATTTCTTCAAAGCCCTCTAATGTTACCGTTCTTACACTGAATCCTGGAACTGTCCTCCCATCTTGAAAACGCAGCCTCCACTCTCCCTCTTCCTTAATCCATAAGATGCTTGCCTCTACTTTAATTAACTCATTAAAGCTTTTCTTAAGAGTAGACAGCCATTCTTTTGTTGGAAGCATTTGATTTAATTCTGTCGTCATTGAAAAAAGTGCTTTCATTCTTTTTTTCTCCCTTTTAAGTCTCGTAATGGTTGAGCTTATAAGGGAGAATCCCACTAACGGTGAAAAAAAGGAAAAGTATGAAAAAATATCGACTTCGCCTCGGTCTAGACCTCCTAGAAGGTAAAGGAGAATTCCATATACAAGCGATACAGCTGCACTGCTTAATTCCGTAAGTGTTTTTTGCTTCCACATCTTAACTGAGTATAATTGCGGTCGTATGAGGTGCAAAATATCCACGATTGCATTATTAAAAATACTAAAGAAGCAGAGTAGAAAGAGGTACTCTGTGATTCCTCTTACAGTCGAGATTTCGATTAATCTCTCTATCATCGGATGAAAGAGCTGCAGCATGTATAAGCTGGCAAAAAAACTCAAGACCAATTGGGCGGGGTTGAAAAGAATTATTCGCAAAGGACGGCGTCTAAATATGTAGACTAAAAGGATAACAAATGCATATGTAATAGACATAGCGGGAAAACCGTAGGCAAGATAGAGTATATATACAAGGGGAAAGGATACGGATGTAAAACCTTTCCATATTGGCATTGGATAATACTCACTAATAAATAAAAATACAACTAAAAGTATGAAAATCAAAAAATCATCTACTTTTTCAATATGGAAACCTGAAAGTAAAATAACTGTCCATCCTATCATGGAAATAATCCAAAGAAAATATTTGGAATACTCTTCTCTTTTTTTAAAAAGGTATTTTTCCAACCTCTTCCACCTCCTTTGATTAAGAATATTCTGTTATTTGATTTTATCTTTATAACTATTAAAATACAACAAAAAGAAATAGTGTAGATCTGATAATAAGCGAGGAGAAGTATAAACTTTTCTTTCGTAAAGAATGGGTTAAGAACCTTTGCAGTCAATACACTCAGATTAGAGGGAAGTAGATACTTAAACTCCCCATGAGTTTAGAATTATGAGACCTCAAAAAATATAAAAAACCCAGACACTAGTCTAATGGCGAAACCACTAACCAATGCTGGGCAAAACCTATTCAAGGTTTTGTTGAATTTATTATTTCAAATTAAGTTGCCTAAAGCTATTCATCTTAAGGGGTATTTTTATAGTACAGAAGTATTACCGTAGTGTCTTTATCTATATCCAATTAAAAATATCAGTTTGATTATCTATCAGAATTCCTAAATTAGTCCGATTGTTTAATTTTAAGCGAGAGATCTAATAAGCTCCCATCTAACCATTTGATTTGCACCTTTATTTTTATAGACACGCAAGCAGGCTTCGTTGATAGGTTTTGATGCTTTCCATTTAGTCGAAGAGCTACTAACGCAACCGTTACAGATTATTGTTGGTAACGTACAAGGTGCATTCGGTTCCTATAAAGATGGTCATGAACTTTATAATAGAGCAGCTTCCGATAAAAAGGATTTGTTTATTGTTGAAGGTGCATCTCACTATGATTTATACCACCAACCAGAACCAGTTAGTCAGGCTGTTAAAAAACTAGAAGCTTTCTATAAAGAAAACCTTTAAATATAAGGTCATTTTAAAATTTAGATGTGTGGTATAAATTAAAACAGAAGATTGTTATCATTAATTATTCAGCCGTTTTCCTAGTAAGTTAGGAAAACGGTTTTTTAATTGGCTTGAAACTGCCTTAGTTTTATAAATCCATTATGACACCTGGCCCAAATTACAAATTGTTACTTAAAATAGATTTCTATGTACTATAGAGTAAAACTGAGATTTCCTGTAAATTTAGCTTTTTTAGAAATTAAAGTTTCGCAAATAAAAGTTATTTCATAAAATAAGCGTTAATCCCCTCTTGGATCAACGCCATGTTAAATAATATATTTGCAGCAATTCTTGCCTTATGTTAAATTTCGTTATTTGACCTCGTTCAAATGCTCTTCCAGACGATTCCAAGTATCTGTAATACCTTGCAGCATACCCATTTCCATTACGGACTGAAGCGCCTCTGCGGATACATATTCTCCACGGTTAATTAATTTTGTTTTGCCGTCCACATCCACAAATTCCAGAGTCACTTCAGTAGAAGGCATTTCCTCGTTAATAGTCCCTTCAGCATCGGAAAAATAGTCCGTATAGCTGATGCTCTCCGGTTCGCTAATTTCCTTGTATATCCCCTTGCCCCAAGATTCCATGCCATAGAATTGGCCCTGATTCCGATCAACACACTTCATGCAATAATGCCATACTCCGCCAGGTCTGAAGTCAACACTGCAAACTGGGAGCTCCCAGCCTCTCGGGCCCCACCAATGTTTCAGGTGTTCCGGCTCTTTAAACATTTTAAAGACAAGCTCGCGCGGTGCATCGAATACGCGCTCCAATACAAGCACTCGTTCATCTTCAACTCTTGAAAGCATTGCATTATTTGACATTGTTACTCCTCCATTAGAAGCTGTATTTGTAAAGCCGTCTGTAGCTCAAGGGACAGATCTTGTTTAGCCTTCGTCTATTTTTCTTCCATCAATTCAAAGGTTTTTTGCCCTGCAATACATTAAGGTAATCATCCAATCTATCCATCCTGCCTTCCCATAATCGACGATAGGAATCAAGCCACCTATCCAGTTCTTGAAACGGTTCAGGCCTGATTTTATAAATCCGGCGGTTGGCGATCGGCTGAACCTCCACGAGGCCAGCG
This sequence comes from Cytobacillus sp. BC1816, assembly GCF_051353635.1. Lineage (NCBI taxonomy): Bacteria > Bacillati > Bacillota > Bacilli > Caryophanales > Bacillaceae > Cytobacillus > Cytobacillus sp. BC1816. The sequence goes on from NZ_CP195611.1 coordinate 3,039,230, forward strand.
TCACAAAGAACGCGAAGATGCTTGGAGGTTTGAGGCTGGTTTAAATCAAGCTTTTTTGCAATATCCCCCACCGGAAGTGCTCCTTCCAGCAGCAGGTCAATGATATCCAGGCGGTTGGGCTCAGCCAGGGCACTGAAAATTTGCCCGTTCATGTTGAATCATCTCCCAGTGTAATTGTGTTCTCTTTTTCTATTTCTATTGTCGATCCCACCCCCGCTTCCTTAGTTTAACTTTCCTTAATAACAATATACATCATAAGGAATATTCCTGTAAAGGAATATTATAAATAATTTGAAAAATAGGCTACATTGACCCTTTAGGGCCCTCTTCATCAGTCAAAGAAGGAATATAGTCTTGAATATTTCTTCCTCGAATAGTATTAATAGATGTCATTTTAAACGAATTCATGTATTACCTGGAAAATTAGGAGGGATTTTTTCTGAAAGCAATCGTGTATCGAAAATACGGTTCGCCAGATAATCTTAAATTGACATATCTAGATAAACCAGTTCCAAAGGATCATGAGGTACTTGTAAAGGTTCACGCAGCATCTGTGAATTATGGGAATCTTCTCCTCTTAAAAGGAAAACCATACCTGGCACGCTTTGTTTACGGTCTTCTAAAACCAAAACACACGATACCAGGAGGTGACATAGCCGGTCAGGTGGAAGCAGTCGGCAAAAAAGTCACGCAGTTTCAGCCAGGCGATAATGTGTTCGGAGATCTCTCAGGCTTCGGGTGGGGCGGTTATGCTGAATTTGTATCTGTCCCTGAAAAGGCCCTGGCATTAAAACCAGCCAATATTTCCTTCGGGGAGGCGGCCGCAGTGCCCATGGCGGGAGTCACGGCACTCCAGGCCTTAAGAGATAAAGGAAATATTCAGGCAGGCCAGAAGGTCTTGATTTATGGGGCCTCAGGCGGTGTAGGAACTTTCGCCGTACAAATTGCCAAATCATTTGGTGCTGAAGTTACCGGCGTATGCAGTACAAGAAATTTAGACATTTTGCGTACTCTCGGAGCGGACCATGCCATCGATTATCAAAAGGAGGATTTCACCAAAAGGACAGAGAAGTATGACCTGATTCTGGCTGTTAACGGGTATCAGCCGATTTCAGTTTATAAGCGGGCTTTAAGGCCTGATGGAACTTATGTGCTTGCCGGTGGTTCAGGAGCACAATTTACACAGGCAATGGTCATGGGCCCGTGGATTTCTTTAACCGGAAACAAAAAAATGAGCAGCATGCTGCAGAGGCAAAATCAAAAAGACCTGTTTTTTATGAGCGAACTTCTTGAAACCGGCAAAGTAAAGCCGGTCATTGATCGATTGTTTAAATTTAGTGAAGTGGACAAAGCTTTCAGATACTTTGAAGAAGGGCACGCTCAAGGAAAAGTAATCATTACAATTGCAGAAGCTTCCTAGAGGTTAAGATTCTTTGTGTGTTCAGTGTGGGGGAGGAGAAGGAGAAGGTTAAACCGAAATAGGCAGTCATCTCCCCCAAAATGAAAGACATGGGCTGCATGGGTTTTAGCTTTTATCAGCATTCTTCTTTTATTTATGGATCATCTTAGATCCGCCCCTTCCCCAGTAACTGACTCCGGTTCAATGCCCACACCCATTGGAAGCGGGTCCCAGATTAAAAGGATGGCGGAGTCACAGAGAAAAGGATAGCAGCTTTTCCATCAAAATTATTTTCCCACTTATGCTTCATATAAGCTGGTATTTTGACACTGTCACCAGCTTCTAATATGTATTCAGCTTCATCCAGGTACACCTTGATTTTTCCTTCCAATACATAAGCAACCTCTTCCCCTTTATGCTCCAAAAGCTTCTCCGATGAGGAGGTCGCCGGAGGGATATTCATGATTGCAGTTGACAGTGTCCCTGTAAAATCAGGCGATAATAATTCATAGGATATATTTTCAACAACCATATTTTTACGTTCATTGAATCGTACAACTAAATCTTCTGTATTCGTCTCTTCGAGTAAAAAGCTAAAGGTAGGAACATCAAGGGCCTTTGCTAAAACCTTCAAGGTCTGAATCGAAGGATTCGCGATCCCCCGTTCAATCTGGCTTAACATGGAAGGAGTAATGTCAGCTATTCTGGCTAATTCTCTGCTGCTATAGCCCTTCTCCTTCCTGAATTTCTCCACTTTTTTGCCTATATCTATATTTTCCATAACCCCGCCCCTTAATTTTTTTTAATATTTAACAAAATATGATCATCATGTGTTAAATTATATTTAACGTTTGTTAAATTGTATTTTAACACATCAGCAAGGAGTGAAGAAAATGAATGATTTCTTTACGTTTTTGGTTCTTTCTTTGTTTGTGGTCATGAGTCCAGGAATCGATACTGCCCTTATTACAAAAAGGACGATTGCAGACGGAAGAGCAGATGGCTATAAAATGGGACTTGGGATTACAGCCGGTTCTTTAGTGCATACCCTTGCGGCTGCTTTCGGCCTATCAGCCATCTTAATGCAGTCTGCTGCTGCATTCGAAATCATAAAATATGCCGGGGCTGTCTATTTGATATATCTCGGGTTATCTTCGTTCATCTCGATGAAAAAGAAGAAAGATGCTGGTATAGAACCTGAGGTTAAATCCAATATGAAAAAGTCTGCTTTTAAACAAGGACTGCTTTCGAACGTGCTGAATCCAAAGGTTGCGATGTTCTTCTTAACCTTTCTGCCGCAATTTGTGAAGACAGGCGAAAACGCAACACAGCAGCTGATCATCATGGGAATTATATACACACTGCTGAGCATCTCCTGGTTTTTCATCTATGTCTTTTTCATTAATTATATGCGGGAATGGCTAATGTCCCCGAAAGTTCAAAGGGTTATGGATAAAGCAACAGGCCTTGTGCTAATTGGATTTGGATTAAAGCTCGCCTTGGATAAACAGCATTAGATTGTAAAAAAACATTGGATAACCCCAATGTTTTTTTTACTCCCACGTTAAGCCAGTATTCAATTTAGAGAGGAAAAGGTAATGGTGAAAGAGCAGCAATGCTTCGGCAATCAATGATAAATTCCCTTTCTGCCGGAACTGCTCCTGGCTGCTGGGAGAAAGTAAAAATTGCGCAGCACGTCTCTTCTTTAAATCGGACAAAAGAAAACTCTGTAGGCTGAGGGTTTTAACCAGGACCTAAAGCTAAAATTCCGCAGTTCCTTTCAGCATAAGCAAAAACTCCTGACCCTTCCGCGCATTCCTGAGAATGCTGCAGGCACATCCCTCACAAGCTGATGGCAGCAGTTCACACCACCAGCATTTTCCTAAACCAAGCATACTATCACCTCCTTTAGAACCATCATATTTCTGAAAATTCATTTGGACAGACCATTCTCCCGATGTTATAAAAATGAATACATTGCCCACCTGAAACTGTATTACAAAAGGAGCTTTTCCCTGCACAACTAACGGCTTATCCTAGCAGTGCCAGATAAAAAACTGAAAAGAAGCAGTTGATTATTGTCACGTCCATACTGTATGATACATAGTATAAACCATATAGTGTATGACATATAGTATATCAAGCGAGGTGAGTAAATGAGTACGCTGCTGAATTCGTTAACAACAGAACTTCGGAGAGGAACACTGACGCTGGCTGTTCTAAGCCAGCTGCGGACACCGCAATATGGGTATTCGCTAGTTCAATTATTGGAGGACTCCGGCATAAATATTGATCAGAGCACGTTATATCCATTGCTGCGGCGTCTGGAAAAACAGGAGCTAGTGACAAGCAGCTGGGATCATACCGAAAGCCGGCCGCGCAAGTATTATGTTTTGAGCGAACTGGGGCTGGAGACCTTTCTGCAGTTAAAAGAGGAATGGATCAAGAATTCAAAACAGCTGTTCGGGCTGTTGAAAGGGGATGAGGAAGATGAATTTAATTGAGGTATATATACAGGAAGTGACCCGGAGGCTGCCTGAAAAGAGCCGTGCGGATATCGCTCTCGAGCTGAAGTCAACGATTGGGGATATGCTTCCGGATGATTACACTGAGGAGGATGTTAAGGAGGTCCTCGGTAAACTCGGAAGCCCTGCCGCTTTAGCGGCCGGATACCGGGACCAGCCGATGCATCTCATTGGACCGCGCTATTTTGATGTTTATGTGTCTCTATTAAAAATGATCCTGCCGATTGCCGCAGCGATTGCATTGATTTCCGTTGCTGCCGAGTTCATTTTCGATTTTAACCGCGATGATACCATCATTAATGCGGTGCTCGGTTTCATGGGCTATGGAATCTGGAGACTGATTGAAGTGGCGGTCCAGGTATTCTTCTGGCTGACGATTGTGTTCGCCGTTATTGAGCGGATGGATAAAGGAAAAGAGCAGCACCCGTTGTCTCCAAGCTTAAAACCGTGGACTCCGGAAGACTTGAAAAGCATCACCTATATTCCGAAGAAGAAAGCCATTTCCAAGTTCGAGGTTTTCGGAAGCTTGATGTGGACTGCCATTTGGGCAACCCTTTACTTTTATGCAGACCGGCTAATGGGAATCTATAGAGGCGGCGGTGAAGGACTGGAGTTCCAGATTGCCGCAGTTAACCAGGAGGTTCTGCTCGGGTACTGGCCAATTGTTGTGGTCATCATTGCGCTCGAAGTGGGGTTGGCACTCTACAAATTAATCATTGGCCAATGGACCAAAAGAATGGCGATCTTCAACACCATCCTTGAACTGTTCGCCACCATCGTGTTCATCTTCATCCTGCTGAATCCGAATTTGCTCCAGCCTAAATTCACAGCCTACATGAGCGATTTATTCTCGATTTCAGCCGCTCAATTTAAAAACTGGCTGCTTGGCGGCATTATGATTGTATTTATCTTTTATGCTGGAATGAGTATCTTTGATGGGATACGCAAATCAAGAATTCAATAATGTGAAGTTTAAAATCATAAAGCCTGTTCTCAAAAAATAGAGAACAGGCTTTATTGAATAGATTATAGAATTTTAACATTATCAGAAGAATATAAGTCTGGCTGGCTGCTAATCTCGGTAAAGTGATCAGGTGCCACTCTTGCTTTGATTTTCATGGCAATGATATAAACAACTGCTGAAGCAATTATGGACTGGACAGCTGGGAGGCCAAAAGAATGTACATATTGAGTATAATAGCCAACAAAAGTTCCTGCTGCTAATGCAATGGTCGCCATCCAATTCCATCCTTTATTATCGGTCCATTGCTGTTTTCTGATAAAAAAGAAATCTGCCATCATAACACCGCCAATGGCTGGATAAATTAAAGCAGTCATATAAAGAAAATCCATAAAATAATCCAGTATACCTGCTAAAGCAACGACAATGGAAATGATCGTACCAGCCAAAGTCAGCAAGGCTCTCCCTTTATTAGAGTTAACATTCAGCATATTAGCCAATGCCAGGCCCATACTATAGTTATTTACTAATTGACTGGTCCAAGTGGCTAACCATAAGATGAGGAATCCCCATACCGGAAATCCTAAGTTCATCATGACATTTACAATATCCGCATCGCCAACCCCTATGGACATGATGGCGCCTACATAGAATAGCGGGAAACCAACAGCGATTATACCCAAGGGTATTAGTACATTGTCTTTTACAGATGGCTTTGCATAGCGTGTATAATCTGAAGCAATAACCCATTGTGAAACGTTTATGCCAATAACTAAACTGACGGCAGCAAGAAAAGTCATTTGTGGTTCAGGGTTCCAGGATGCTATCTTTTCCCAGCCAATATTTTTTAAAGCATAGAAAATACCGCCTGCAATTAATAATAATCCAGCTGGGACAGCTAAATAATCTGTCCACTTCATGGATGAGTATCCAATAATGGATGGAAGGGCAAATAGAAGGCCGGCAATGATAGTTACAATAGCCCAAAGGAACCACTCAGTCTGATAATCTATTCCAAACATCGCTGCTATGGCATTTCCTGCCACAGCTGTCTGGAGTGCCCACCACCCCATTGAAACGATAAATATAGTCAATCCTACAATAAATCGTGCCTGATTGGACCCAAAACTTGTTCTGGCAATCACTGACGATGAGCGGCCAGTTTTTGCACCGATGTATCCTGCAAGGGCATTACCGATCCATTGGAAAATAAACAAAGCTGCTGCCAAGATCCAGAACAACTTCCCGAGACCAAAGCTTGCTGTCAATGTTGCACCTACCATTAAAACTGGAATTGTAAATTCAAGTCCCCCAAAAATTATGGCAGGTGATATCCAGTGCTGCCTTTCATTTATTGGCACAGAAGCAAGAGCTTCATCTTTTCCTCCGGTTTTCCTTAAAGACACATCCTCCATCCCTGTCCAGCTCCTTTTTATTTTATATCGGAATATTCTGTAAAATTTTCTTATAATAAAGACCTTGCCCATGCAAGGCCTTTATTATGAAAATGTTAACCAACCAAAACCCACACAATTTCACAATCCTCATCACTGTCATTGTAGGCAATATGTTCTTGCCCTGCAGGGATAAAGGTTGCATCTCCGCTTGAAACCCGATAGGTTCTTCCCTTCGTTTCGGTGACAATTGAACCTTTTACTATAATCGAATATTCATTTTCTTTGTGATTCGAAACTCCTGTTAAAGGGACTCTCTTTCCTGGAGGAATGACAACCGTTCCAACTTTCAAATCTCCAGCTAATGCTTTTTGTGAGAATACAGTTTTAAGAGGAACTGCGGCATTCGAATCAATCTGGATATCTTCTATATTTAATACATCCACTTTATTCACCTCTCCTCTGACGTTCTTCTGTTAAACCTTCGACAGCATATGTTTTCTCATTTACTTTTACCCCAAAGTCAGCTTCTGCCTGCGCCACAGTGATATAGCCATTTTTCACATCTTTGGCTACCATTTCTGCAGGACGCTTGTAAGACTCTCCGTATCCGCCGCCTGTGGCAGTGACTAATTTTACGACATCACCTTTATTCAGCGGGTACCTAGGATAGATCCCAAATGGACCATCGACTTCACCATTTGCTTTTTCAATATAAACTTGGTTAGCTGAACCTTCCTTGCCCTCATTCATTCCCCATGGAACAAACTTATTCCGTCCAAAAGTTACGGAAACCATTTGGTTGTCAGTCAGGGCTTTATAAGAGCGAATAACACCTGAACCGCCAATAAACTCTCCTGCTCCGGCTCCATCCGTATGCAAGCTGTACTCATCAACCATAATTCCATACCTTGTTTCAGCCACTTCAACTGGGACATTATATGTTTCCCCATCACCAATGCAGAATTGCCCTCTCGCACCATCCTGGCCTTCAGATGCACCCCAGCCGCCAACTGAAGGTTCAACAATTAAAAAGGGTTCATCTGTATCCTGATGCAATCCTGATAAGACGACCGAACAAACAGATAAAAGGTGACCGGCATTAAGCCTATGTGGAATTACAGGAGCAAGAGCCTTCCAGATCAAATCAGCTCCTGCAAGCATGCTCTCCCAATAGATTGAAACAGGAGCTGGCCTTTCTGCTGAAAGAACTGAACCTTTATCCGTAATAACCTCCAATGGGCGAAACACTCCATCGTTCGCATCTTGCGATGGGTTCGTAATGGCAAGGAAAATCGTTCTAACTGCCGAGACAAGTGCAGTATAAGAACAGTTAACAGGTCCCGGAACCTGAGGATGGCTGCCCCTGAAATCAGCAACGAATTTTTCATCGGAGATGGTTACTTTGACTTTGATTTGAAAAGGGCCATTTCCAAAGCCATCATCATCAATAAATCCTTCTGCATGAAAAGTACCCTTTGGAAGCTTGGTTAATTCCTGACGCGCAAGCTGTTCTCCGTGGTCAAGCAGATAATCAACTGATGATAAAAATAATTGCTTCCCGTGCTTTTCGCATAATTCCTTAACCCGTTTTTCACCTGTTTTAAGGGCTGCAACCTGAGCCCACATATCTCCCAGCGACAATTCCGGGAATCGGACATTCGCTTCGATGATATCGACAATAGCCTGATTGATTTCGCCTTCATTGAAGAGCTTTACACTTGGAAACTGCAAGCCTTCCTGAAATATATCTGTAGCATCGTTGCTGAAGGAACCTGGATCTTTTCCTCCCACCTCAGTCCAATGGGCCTTATTGGCAGAGAAAGCAACAATTTCTCCTTTATAAAATATCGGCATCACCAGTCCAACATCAGAAAGATGGGAACCGCCGCCGCCATATGAATCATTAATGATGATAATATCGCCCTCTTTTAGCTTTCCATCCCCGAATTTCTTAAGTGTTTGCTTTACCATATCTGAAAGCATCCCAATAAATCCTGTAACACCATTCCCTTGAGTCAAAAGCTGCCCTTTCGCATCCGTAAGACCGCTCGCATAATCCAGGACTTCATAAATAATGGGGCTCATTGATGTTTTGGCAAGGGCAATAAACATCTCATCTCCGATGGCAACTAGTGAATCTTTCACAATCTCAAGTGTAAATGGATCTACTTTACTGCGAACAATTTGCGTCATTTATTCCACCCCTGTTTCAATGATTAGATTTCCGTATTCATCTACAGTCAAGGACTGACCTGGATAAATAACCGTAGAAGCAGACTGTTCCTCTACAATGGCTGGCCCGGAAATTTCCATGCCCTCACCAAATAAACTGCGGTGATATACCTTTGTTTCAACCCAGCCCTCCTCTTCAAAATAGACCGGCCGTGTTTCTTTGTATGCTTCTTGTATATTGCTGCTTCTAGAACTAATTTTTTTCAACTGAGGTTTTAGTACCTTCCCAAAAGCTGTTAAATGCAGATTAACAATTTCTGCTGGTGTACCTTCAAGCTTAAAAGTATAGTGCTGTTCATGAAGATCGCCAAAGCGCTTTACCACTTCTTTAAGGGTTTCATCAGACCATTCCCCGTTCGGAACAGGAACCTTTACAGTATGCTCCTGCCCAAGATATCGAATATCTGCAAATCTCGCAAATAAGACCTTTTCCTCCGAAACGCCCTCTTCCTGATATTGTTTAAGTGCTTGTGTTTCAATTGAATTCCATTCTTTATTCAGCTCAGCAGGATCGAGTTCATTTATTCTTCTGATATATGTCTGGATGTAGTCATGCCTTAAGTCAGTCATGAGCATTCCCCATGCAGAAAACACGGAAGAGGCTACTGGAACAATCACTTTTTTCACACCCAGCTCTTTAGCCAATGCAGGTGCATGCATAGATCCTCCGCCGCCAAAAGCGACCAATGAAAATTCACGGGGATTATGTCCTTTTCTTACTGATATAAGCTTTAACGCATTCAGCATATTGGAGTTTGCAATTCGAATAATCCCTAATGCAGCTTCTTCAACCGTCATTTCAAAATGATCGGCAACTTTCTCTTTAATGGCAGACTTTACTTTATCTAAATCTACTTCATAATCGAAGTTTTTCGGAGAAAGCCTTCCCGTTACAAGGTTCGCATCAGTAGTTGTTGGTTCTGTACCTCCTTGTCCATATGCCACTGGACCAGGTAATGCGCCTGCAGATTGAGGACCAACCTTTAAAGAACCCGCACCATCTATCCATGCGATTGAACCTCCTCCATTGCCAATTTCAACGATATCAACAACTGGCACTTTTATTGGATAACCAGCACTTCGTTCATTTTTTTCGATAAAATAATCAGTTGAAACCTTTACTTCTCCCTGATTAATCAATGAACATTTTGCAGTAGTTCCGCCAATATCAAAAGCAATAATATTTTTTTCATTCAAGATCTCACCAAGTACTGCCGCACCATAAATCCCCGCAACAGGTCCGGACTCTACCATATTAATAGGGGTTTGTTTTGCACTATTAAAGGTTGTTGTTCCGCCGTTTGACTGCATTATGTAATTCTGGCTTTCAGTCTTGTTTTCTACTAATTTATTATGCAGACGGTTTACATAGGTAGCAGCAATCGGCTTAACATATGAATTAAGAACCGTGGTACTTGTCCGCTCATATTCCCGCCATTCCTTTGTCACTTCATATGATGCTGTAACGGCTGCTTCAGGCCATAGCTTTTTTATTAATTCCACAGTCTCAATTTCATGTACTGGATTAACATAAGAGTGTAAATAAGCGACAGCAATAGCTTCTACTTTTTGTTCCTTGAAATAGTTAATAACAGACGTTAACTGTTCCTTGTTTAACGGAGCAAGCACCTCACCTTTATAATTCAAGCGCTCCTCTACTTCCTGGCGTAAATAGCGCTCGACAAAAGGCACCGGCTTTTCGTATCGGACATTAAAAAGATCCGGGCGATTTCCTCTGGCAATTTCAAGCACATCACGGAAACCTTTGGTTGTAATTAAACCTGTCTTGACCCCTTTACGTTCAGTAAGTGCATTGATAATTACCGTGGTACCATGGATAAAAGTCTTGATGGCTGTCTGATCGATTTCACTTTTCTCAATAACATCGATCACTCCCTTTTCAAAATGGGGAGGTGTGGTATGGCTTTTAGCAACCCCAATTTCACCTTCATCATTCACATAAACCAGGTCAGTGAAAGTCCCGCCAATATCTGTAGCTACACGCATGATACTCCACCTTTCATAAAATGAGATATTTATTATCAGCCAATTAAAAAATAACTGGCGTTAAAACACAGAGTAATCTTGATTCTTCATTAATAGGATTTTCCATCGTGTGCGGGTAAGCGGATGGAAAGTGAATGGAATCACCTTCCCTGACAACATATTCCTTCCCATCTACATGAAAAATAACAAATCCCTTTAATACGTAATAATATTCCTCACCCGGATGTCCAAATTGCTGTATCTGTTTTTGGTTAGGGGCTAATGTAACCAAGAGAGGTTCAAGGCTTCTGCCTGGAAATTCACCATTTACTCGAACATAAGTAAATTCCGATCCCTTGATATTAAACGGCTTGTGCTCACTTGCCTTCACCATAAAATTCTGATTTGGTTTCTCATCTTCGAAAAACTCAGAAATTTTAACATTTAATGCATCCGCTATTTTTTTTAAAGAGGTAATAGCTAATGAAGTTGCCCCTCTCTCCACTTGAGAAAGAAAGCTGATTGACAAATCAGTACGTTCACTTAATTCTTTTAAGGTATAGCCATGCTGAAGTCTTAAATCTTTTATTTTCTTATAAATTTCTTCCATAATGAACTCCTTTGAAGCAGAACTGAAAAAATACAGTATGAGTGTAATTAAGTTTTAGTAATACTGTAATTAAAAAGTATAATATCATAAAATATTTAAAATTAAAAGAAAATTTAAAATAAAATGATGGAGCCTGATTTTTTTTCGGAAAAGTTAAAACATAAATTAACTCTGATGTTTATAATCCTGACTTTGCTTCTTAGCTCATTATTTAAACTATTCCCTATCCCCTTCATTCTTTGGCAAATATGCACACGTTTATTGTAATAATGTTAAATTTTATTGTTGCCGATCGAGTTGACAATATAAAGAGGGATATTGCTTCTTAAGGAAAGCACCCTGGAATTCAGGCATCAATAATCTGCGTTTTCTAACTCCGAAATATTTTAATTTTCAAAAAATAATGCTATAATTGCTAATGTATACAAAACAGTGTTTTAAATATAAAACACACAATAATTTTTAGGAGGGATTATATGCTTATTAAGAAAAGTGGAGCCGTGCTCCTATTAGTTTTAGCTTTAGTTTTAGCAGGATGTTCTGGTGGTGGAAACAATCAAACAACAAACGAAACTGGTAAAGACGGGAAGAAATTGACCAAGATTACTTTTTCTGAACCAGCTAGAATTCTCTCTTTGGCACCTTTTTATGCAGCCGTTGAAAAAGGTTTCTTGGAAGAAGAAGGAATTAAAGCTGAAATTGCCTCTGGGGGCGGCGGTTCACAAGTGATTGCTTCCTTATTATCAGGACAAGCTCAGTTTGCGATTTCTGGACCCAGAAGTATGTTTGTACCACTGGAAAAAGGTGAAGATCTTGTAGCTATTCAATCTCTAAATTCTGCGCTCACCTTTGAGATTGCCTTATCGAATGAATACATGGAAGAAAAGAATATCAATATAGATGATCCCCTTAAAGACCGTGTTGCTGCCTTAGAAGGCGCAAGCATCGGGACAAATGTAGTCGGAGATTCAGGGGACATTTATACAAGATATTTAATGCAATTACATGGCATAGATCCATCGACAGTTAAAATGGTGAAATTAGCTGGCACCGGACCTAAAATTGGCGGTATGAAGGAAGGCGTGGTTTCAGGTGGTATCAGTTCACCTCCATTTGCCACACAAGTCAAGGATGAAGGCGTAGGAGAACTTGTGATTAAAGCGAGTGAAGAGCCCACATATGCGAACATGGTTTGGGAGGTTGTATTTGCAGATCGGGAATATCTTAAAGAGAACCCTGACATAGCTGCTAAAGTGGTTCGGGCTATTGGAAAAGGAATCGAATTTACTCGTGAAAATCCAAAGGAAGCTGCAGAGTCCATTGCTTCTTATTTCGAAGGAACTGACCGCAAGGTTTTAGAAAATTCATTAATAGATTTAAAAGATACGTTCCAGGGATATGGAGAAATGACTAAAGAATCATGGGACAATGCTCAAGTTCCTTTGGTTGAATTTGGAGATTTAACTGGAATTACGAAGGAACAGGATACAGAACCTGGGAGTATTTGGACAAATGAATATATAGAGGAAGCATTTCCTGAATAATTCTAAATGAAATGGGGTGAATATAGTGAGTGGAGCAGCGATTGAACAAACCTATAAACTATCATCAAATGATCTTGACGTAACTTATGTGAACAATAAAACGGGTACAGAAGTCATTGCGCTTCAAGATATTAATTTAAATATAAAGGAAGGCGAATTTATCTGTATCGTTGGACCCAGTGGATGTGGTAAAACAACCTTTTTAAATACAGTTGCCGGTCTAATAAAACCAAGCAGCGGTTACATTTTACTCGATGGAAAAAAAATAAATGGACCTGGCATTGATCGATCTGTTGTCTTTCAAACTCCAAGTCTCTTTCCTTGGCGTACTGTTATTCAGAACGTGCTATATGGCGTTGAGATTCAAAAACGAGTGTCCAGGGAAACTAAGATAAAGGCGAAAGAGTATATTGAGATGGTTGGGCTGAAAGGATTCGAAAATCATTATCCTCATGAATTATCCGGAGGTATGCAGCAGCGTGTTAATCTTGCAAGAGCATTAACAGTAGAGCCTTCTCTTTTATTACTGGATGAACCATTCTCCGCGCTTGATGCTCAAACACGGGAATTTATGCAGAAAGAGTTACTTCGAATCTGGAATGAAACTAAGAAAACAAGCTTATTTATTACCCACCAAATAGATGAAGCAGTATATTTGGCTGATCGGGTATTCGTATTTGGAGCAAGACCAGGCAGGGTTGTCGATATAGTGGATGTTACAATTCCAAGACCACGGGATTTAAATATAAAACGGGATCCTGAATTTTTAAAACAGATAGATTATATTTGGTCTTTGATAGAAAAAGAATCTACTAAACAAGGTTTTCATTAAAGGGAAAGGAGCGGGCCATGGCAAACACTGAAATTACTCAGGAAACAAGGAAGCTCATAAAGGAAAAGCCAAAAGTTTTAAGACAAAAAGACTTTACTATCGTTATAAGTGTCTTCTCGGTTGCTTTATTTATTTTAGGGTGGGAATTAGTTTCTAAAAAAGAATGGATTGACCCACTGTTTGTTAGTTCGCCTTCCGAGATATTTCAAGCAGCTGTTGTAATGGTGCAGGAACCTGCATTTTGGAGCAATATGGGCGTAAGCGGGTATGAGTTTGCAATAGGCTTTGTTTTCGCAGTCCTTATCGGGATACCTATTGGTGTACTTTCGGGCTGGAATAAAATCTTTAATGCCATTGTGAACCCTTTTATTTCCGGATTATATGTTACACCAAAAGTAGCTTTATTACCTGTAATCGTTATTGCATTAGGAATTGGGGTTGAATCCAAAATGCTGATTGTCTTTTTGATGGCATTTTTCCCAATTGTTTTAAATGCACAAAAAGCAATGCAGACACTAGATCAAAACTTGATAAAAGCCGCTCGCACCTTTACAGCTAGCGAGTTTCAAGTTTTTAAAACGATTGCCTTGCCTTCGACTGTTCCGTTTTTATTAGCAGGCATCCGTTTGGGTATTGGACAGGGCTTGATCGGGGTAGTAGTCGGTGAATTATTTGCTTCATCTGCAGGTATTGGTTTTCAATTAACCATTGATGGCCAGAATTTGCAAACAGCTAGAATGTTCGTTGGGATATTTGTTATTACGATAACTGGTCTTATCCTTTCTGGATTAGTTGGATTATTAGAGAAACATTTTTCTTCATGGCGACCGCAAAAAGATTAACTCTCTAAGTAATAAAATAAGCCCCTCTCAAATTTGTAAAGGATTCCGATAGGAGGTGCTTTTCTAAAAAAAATGCACCGAATTATCAGTCCATTTGGCATTTCAAATGAAATATAAAAAAAACAAAACTCGCCCTAAAATTTGGCGAGTTTTCTTTGTTATAAATTCCGGCCCATCTTAAATTAAAGCATCCGTTTGTTGAAGAAGTAGTTTTATTTAATTCTCTTGTTGCTTTTTCTTATACATCTCTTTTAGTACATCTGGTCCAGGGATATTATTTACTATCTTTATTAGTTCATCTACACATTTATCGCTTGTAAAGTCACCTTTTCCGTCTTTTGCCATTTCCAAATAAGCGGCGGTCATCATTTCAATGGTTTTTAGCATCTGATTCATCTAAGGCAATGATTTTTTCTTTTGTTTTTAAAAATCCAACATAAATTATCTCCTTAGTTCTGATTGAAAGTATAGTAAATTCGCTATAAGGGGTAGCGTCAGGAAAAAACAGATTTACAACGTTAAGGAAGTTTCAATATTAAAAAACCTAATTTTTCAGCATTAAATGAGAAATTAGGTTTTTTCATTAATAGAAAAAGACTTATAAGTATTTATCACTAATCACTTTCATATGGTGTAACTCGTGCCCGGCAATGCCATATGCAATGGTACCTATCGAAACTGGGCTGTTCATTACAGTTCCATTACGAACCCACGCTGCATCATCAATGGTTGAAATAAGGCTTAACGTGTTGGAGCGTACCGTGTCTAAACCAGCTAATAACTGCTTCCAGGATAATTTGTTGAAGTTTGCCGCAGAAACGTATTGATCCTGATCCATTGCTGGGAGTGGTGCACTTTCATTTCGTGCAATGGCAAGCATTCGATACGACATCACACGTTCCGAGTCGGTCATATGCCCAATCACTTCTTTTAAAGTCCATTTCCCTGGTGCGTACGCCTTCCTTGCTGACTCCTCTGATACGCTG
Source organism: Cytobacillus sp. BC1816 (assembly GCF_051353635.1). Lineage (NCBI taxonomy): Bacteria > Bacillati > Bacillota > Bacilli > Caryophanales > Bacillaceae > Cytobacillus > Cytobacillus sp. BC1816. The sequence continues at coordinate 3,054,544 of NZ_CP195611.1, forward strand.
CTTAAGAGGGTAATGGTCTTAGTTCGTTGCTTACTAAGTATTTCTTCAATATCTCCATCTGGCACAAGACTAACATATCTATCATGCTCTGGATTTTCAATAAATAATGGTCGTGGACGCACAAGAATCCTCCTCATCGGAATAGTTAATGATGATTCTAGGCTAATATTCGACTGTCAAGAAGATATTTCCTTTATTTTTGATATTTAATTTCATTACCGCAAAATAATTGCAAATTAAATGTAGTGTAGTGTTTTCAAAATAAACCATAATGATTAAACATAGAAAAAATCCCTGATATCAATCAAAAAGCAGGGATTTTTGGCATTTTAATAGACTTATGGAAATGAATAAACAATTTTTATTTAAGAAAAGCACCCGTTCGTATTATAAGGTCAACTAGAAATGAAAATATTTCTGATTGACCATTTTTTATATCGATATATGATAACCGTAGCCGGGGTAGAACGTAAGCACCCGTGGGACTTTATCCCGTCAACTAAACCGTTCGCCCCCTACTTGTAGAAACATGATTGAGGCTGGTTGGGACGTTGATCTCGTATAACAAGCGAAGCTATGATACTGCAAGAAGGATTAGGGGTACCGGCAAATATGATTTAGGAGGAGAAGCCAATGAATCCAGTGGTTGGACTGGATGTAGCCAAAGGTGAAAGCCAGATACAAGCTTTCCTGGATAAGAAAAAACCTTATCAAAAAAGCTTTAAAGTTGAACACACTCTTGAAGGTCTGGAAAAACTGCATTCCTTTCTCTCAGATGTTGAGAGAATAACTGGGATAAAATCCTCCATTAGTCATGGAGTCAACCGGTCACTATCATACTCCGGTAGTCCATTATTTTGAGGAAAAAGGATACTTGATCATTATTGTTAACCCTTTAGTCTCATATCGGGCAAAGAGTTCAAGTTTAAGAAAGGTAAAGACAGATATAATTGATGCCAATCATCTCTGCGAGATGTATTACAAAGAGGATTTGGAGCCTTATAAAAAACGCAGTATCCAGCTCTTGAACTTCGAAACCTGACTAGACAGCACGAAAATATTACGGGGATTTATGTGCAAACAAAACTGCAATTCCAAGCCGTCTTGGATCAGGTGTTTCCAGTATATAGAGGAGTTTTTGGGGACTTATATTTTGTTGTCTCTCTACTCACCTTACTTGAATTTCCAACATCTCAAAGTATCTTAGAAGCAGGCGAAGAGACAGTTACTAACACAATAAAAAAGTTATGTCCAAGGCGCTCCATCAAGTGGGCTAAGACAAAAGCAATAGCCCTTTTAGCTGCCGCAAGGCAAAATCCCTTTAGGGAAAATCTCTACCAAAGCCACATTTTAAGCGTGGAAATGTATATAAAAATGCTTCTGGAATACCGAAAGCATCTATCCAAATTTGAAGAAGAGATAGATGCCTTGGCAAAAGATATTGAAGAATATAAAATCATCCAATCAATCCCTGGGATAGGGGAAAAGATCGCTGCAACGATCATTTCCGAAATTGGCGAGATTGAACGGTTTGATCACCCTAAAAAGCTTGTCGCATTTGCTGGTATTGACCCGAGTATCTTTGAATCAGGTAAATTCAGAGGAACCGTAAACAGGATTACCAAAAGAGGTTCAAGCCGACTTAGGCATACACTGTATATGGCCGTTAGGTGTGCTATTCGGGATTCCAGGAAAAGCAAAACGACGGAGGAACTAATCCCTCGCAATAAAAGGTTGAGAGAATTCTATGAAAAAAAAGGGAAGAAGGAAAACCCTTTAAAGTAGCAATAATAGCCTGTGCCAATAAGCTTTTACAATGGATTTATGCCCTTTTGAAAGCAGAACGACTTTCCAAGATCTAGCTTAGTTACCCAAATGGACTAATAAAAGCAAAACCTTCCAAACATCCAGGTTAGGAAGGTTATTTGACATGCTTATTTTTAGCATACCATAATATAAAATTCAATTTCATTGAAAAATGTTGACAAACTATTAGCTGGTTTAGTTGAAGAAGGACCATTACCAATTTTATGGCTATCGTCCTTTTTTATTTCCTACTGAACAGTATCCTTGTACTGTGCAGCTGGAAAGTTGATCTTCTTAAAGATAAGCGCCCTACAGATCAAAAAGAGATAGTAAGTTAATCCTTTACATCTTCCTTGCATAGGTCACTGACTAGCTGCTATTAACGCGATGTTCTCTTTATTTTTCGGTCCAAGACTATTACAATTTTCATATTCAGGCTTTGAATTCCTTTATTTGAATTAAACCCTAATAAATTTTTCAGAGGTAACTAATTTTTATGTCCGTTTGTTAACTTCAATCGTAATGAACTCCGGCAAATAGCTGGGAGTACATCCTTTTGCTACTATTTCATCTTTGTAAAGACCCGTTTTCTCACCAAGTTTAATACAACGTGCACGATTCTTTTCATCATAAACGCCTATCCAGCCTGCGGTGAAATTCATAGCCCATTGAACTTCCGGTTCTTCCTGCATAATATTAGCTTCTAATGCAGATAGCAGGTCTGTGGTGTTATCAGGCGGTGTTTGTCCAGTCCATCTCAATCGCCCTTGATAATACCAGAAAGCTCGCCTTTGAAGAGCAGAAGGACTATTTTCCCATGACTCCATCAATGCAATTTTCTTCTTGTCTTTGGTGAGCTGATTAGCCATCAACCAATCCATTAAGTTATTTCGCTCATCAAAAGTGTGAGTCTGCATATCCTTATCAAGCTTATTTAGCACATCTTGTGAAAGAAGTTTTTTGTCCATAATTAAGATTGCTAATAGTCTGGGCAAAAACTCTTCGGTTGACCAAAATTCCATAGCTAGTTCATGATCTTTTTTAATGTCCTTCGCGATTTTTCGTAAGTCGCCTAGCTTAGTTTTACTATTGATCTGAGTTAGAATGTTTTCTGCTTTTGAAGAGCGTTTTATTTTTGTGCCTTTTTTTTCATCCATTTTATACAACTCCTTTATAAGAGCACTGTTTCATAATATGTCCTTGACGGGATATATCAAGAACTTAATTTCGTTATAAGTCTTATTGCAGTAAAGTTTACCTTTTTTAATAATGTAGAATATATCGTATTAAAGCTTTCTCCACCTATATTGTTCAACTAAGCAGCCCCGTTAGTTGAATAAGAAAAAAAAGATAATGCCGGCAGCCCAAGTGGCATTGAAATTGACACTATTTTGGCACTACATTTTAATCGTACATTACTTATTGTCCAATATAAAATATAATGTCAATTACTATGTCAAAAACGATGAAGGAGACTTAAAAACCTTAATAAATAAGGAAAATGACGTGTGCCATTCACACGTCATTTTTTATGCCATTTATCAATAAAGCACCCTGAAACGGAATGCTGTATCAAATTTTTTAGATAACTTAACTACAATTTAAATTTTATTACATCTGGAGGCTTGATGATTTCCTTTTTACAAATCAAATATAATCCCCATAATCGAGTATATAATAACCGTCGAAAACAGGACTGTCATGTGAACAAGCGAAAAAATAAACAGGGATTTCGCCCATTTCTCCGGATCCATACGCTTATAGCCATATACACTTATGCCCAGCCAAATAATCCCCAACAGCAGGGCAACAAGCATAAGGCCAAGGCTTAAGGAGCCTAACAGAAAACTGATCCCGATCAAAACGATCAAATAAATATTCGTCTGGATATACGTTCTTCTGACCCCTTTTACTACGGGCAGCATCGGAACGTTTGCCGCTTTATATTCATCATGCTTCCGAATGGCAATCGCATAGAAGTGCGGCATTTGCCAAATGACCGTGATGATAAACAAACCAAGGATCGCAGGATGCGTGATATCTGGATGGATGGCAGCCCAGCCAATGAGCGGCGGCATCGCACCGGAAATGCTTCCGATTTCCGTATTGTAAATGGTTCTTCTCTTGCTCCACATCGTATAAGGAACCACATAAAAAAACAGCCCCAAAAACCCAAGGAAGCCCGCCAAAGGAGTCGTGAAGGCAAGAGCGAGGATTCCAAAAACAGACATGAGGGAACCAAGCCATAAAACCTGCTGTGGCTTAATTTCCCCTGTAACAGTTGGTCTGCTTTGAGTCCGCTTCATAATCGAGTCGATGTCACGGTCATATAAGTTATTAAAAGCCCCGGCTGCCCCCATTACCAGGCTTGAGCCAATAAAGGCCAGTAAAATTTCAGGCAGCTTCTCCAAAAGGCCGAAGTCATAGGTATATAAGGCCAATGTTAATCCTGCAAACATCGGGATCAGGTTTGATTTTATAATCCCTGTCTTGACTGTCAGTGCGAGGATCTTTGATAAAGGCCGTCCCTGCATTTTCAGGGTTGCTTCCTCTTTCATGATCGATCTATTCCCCTTTTATTGATTATCTCTCTTCTCTATCTAAAAAAATACTAATTAGATAAACAGTATACACTTATTATAACAGGTGTTGCCACTTAATGATTTCTGAAAAATCACTATGCTGAAATGCAAATGTCAAATTGAAAAGAGAACCTTGCTCAGGTGCATAGTTCTCTTTGTCCATTCTACCATTGTTCACATTGAAAAGGGGCTTATAATCGTGACAGCTTTGTATCACTTTACTGGATAAGGACTCTAAAAAATAATACCGCCGTCTCCTGCTCCAATTTCTTCACGTTCTACTTTCTGAATATAAGTTTCTTTTTCAAAGGTATGGGTGTACCTGCTTAATTTATAATAGCCAATATCGTTGATCGTATAGAAAACGACTGTCGGTTTTCCATTTTGATAGAAGAAATGAGGATTCAGGATATCGGGAATTTCTTTGAGTTCATCCCATGGGTGAATGAAATTCAAGTAATCTGCTATGCTTGAATCTTCATCTGGATCGTCGATTTCAGAAAGCATTTCTTCTTTGTAATCATCCGTAAACGGCAATATCCGATCCTGCCCCCATGAACAGCCATGCCACATAGCCCCAAATTCATGAAGCTCATGCCATGCAATCGCCGCCTGCAGATAAGATAATGGAGATTTGTCACCATCAATCGCACCCATAAAATCATCCAGGGCAATTTCAGGCTTGGGCGGGCTAAGAAACATTTCATCTAAACGGTCACAGATGTCAGGATGAAGAAGTTCCTCTGAAGCTGGAATCGCCCACACAATTCCATTGCCGTTTCCTCCGCTGAAATATTGATATCCTCTTAACTTGTATTCTTTCTTTATCTTTAATTGAGAGAAGCCATGAATAATATCTTCCGGATTTTCAGCCGAAATGCTCCAGCCGGCTTGCGGTTCAATTCGGTCATCTGCAGAATTCACCAGCAGATTAGTTCTAGTCGCTGAGACTGTGAAAATGGTATAAATTGCAAGCCTATTAAATTTTCAGCTGGGTGGATCAGGAAAACTAAAACACCTGCCCTTTTTGTCCTGTACGGTACTTGTAGGTCAGGTGCTTACTTTGGGGAGTATTATTTAGATGGAAGCAGTAAAGGATAGTATTCATAATTTTAATTGGATGGTGAGGTTCCCTATGGGCAGAATTATCCAAAACTATGCATCAATCTCCGGATCTACACCCGCCATAAAGCTTTTTACTTCACTTCCATATTTTCTGCTTACTTCTGCACGGTCATCCGAATTATATGCTTCCGCTAATTTTGGGTACAGCTTTTCGTTCGTAACCATTACCATAAGGGAACTTTTTTCGATCTCCAGCAGCACTTCCTTTGGACTTAAATTATAAGTCTTTGCAAATGCTCTGAGATATCCATCTAAAGAAATATCTGACAAGAGGTGTCTTAATTGTTCATGCGCCAATGCTTCCATCTCTTGTTCAGTCGCTCTAATGTCATATTTTACTTCCGCATATTGGATATTGGCATTTTCCAGTTGAATTTTTTCCCTGGCATTCCTGATCAGTGCCTTTTTCGTTAATTCCGGCTTATGATCCAATTCCCTGCTTGCTATTCCTTTTACTATCCATCTTAAAACTTCCCTGTCTTTTATGTCATAACTCTCCGCTTTCTTAATTGCCCTTAAATATATCTTCTCGTAATCTTCAACCTTAAGCTCTTCCCTGTTAATCTTGGTTTCTTCCTTCACCTTTCCACTCCTGCAGATTCCATTCCTGGCCTTATAAATCTGTCTGCAATAAAAAGAGTGATGAGAATAGCGAAAATAATCAGCCAATTTCTTTTCATAATCTGTTTAAACCCCTTACAATGTTAAATTTTTACTTTTCTTTAATTCGACACTTTTTCTCACATCCTTTTAAAACTGTAAAATTGGGACTTCCATCCGGCAGTTAAAGAGATTGAAAGACTGCTAAAGCTCAAAAAACCCCTCTTAATTTACTAAGAAGGGTTTTTCAACAGTTCCATTGATTTATTCATTTCACTTTTCCAAGGGTTTTCACAGAGTATTGGTCCAAATTTCGTTTTTACCAGCATTGTGGCTGAACCATTGGCATACTCCAATAAAGAAAACGAACCTGCTGGCGTTTCAGCCTGTATATCGACTCTTGCAGGGCAGCTCTTCATTGCATGGATGATCTCTGCTGCTATATGAATAGGGATTGGCTTCGGGGCACGGAGTACAATATCAAGATCGCTCTCCGCTGTTACAGATACAATTCCGGTGGCCAATTCAAATCCGGCACTCCCTCCTGGCCCCCATACCAGCTTATGTTTCACCAATATCTCACTTGCTAATTTAAGAGATAAGAATACAGGTGATGGCTTATTTTCAAAAAGAGTGCTTTCAGTTAAATCCTCAGGCTTGATTTGGCAAATGAACGAATCAGCTGGCAGAAATGCACCGAATCTTTCATTCCTTGCCTTCCCCCTAATCCCTACGGAGATCTGCCCTTTCGGAGCATGTGCCCTCCGGACAACCACATAGGGTGCTATGTTCAGTGCTTGAATTGCCCAGTCCGGAATTGGTGAATGGCTTATGAGATGTTTTGCGTCAATCTTCAATAAGTCATGCGGCTCGATTACCATTGGTCCGCCAGCATCTTTCTGACTAAAATGGAAGCGGATCTTCCTTCTTCTTTGGCAAAATCTGAGGACAGCCTGCTGCTCAAATCACTCGGGCTATTTTGGATATCTTTGATTGCTGCCTGGATGCTGTTAAAGATGACGTCACGGTCAGTTTCCCCTGGAGCATCGGCATTTAGATCGGAAATCAGTTCATGGAGCGCACCCAATTTTTCAAATGACCGGATATCATAAGCCATTGACGGCACTTTTTTTGCAGCTTCTTCAAGTTCTTCAATAGTTCTCTGCGTGATTCTTGCAGCTGATTTTTTGGACATCACATGGACATTGACGCCTTCATCATCCAAGGCAATTAATCGGTTCGCCTGCAATCCATGGGATAAAAAAGCCCCTGAAATAGCCTTTCCTGGAATAAAAGCAATGACCGGATGGCCTGCCAATCTAGCTGTTGCATAGGCATCTGCGGCTGCAGCACATGCCTGATGGATTCCCAAAAGCTCTTCACGGTACCCATAAGCCTGGCTAGGAACATCAACGACCGCTACAATTGCGCGTTTATCTTCCTTATATTTATCTTCTTCGATCGCATCACGAACATGCTTGGCGATCATCCATCCCTGCTCCAGGCCAAATTCACCAGAACGGGCTCGAGGGAACCGGCTTGATTGATCGGGGACAACTGCCAGGAAACGAACAGATTCATTGCCGATATTTGAATCGGAGCATAAAACCGAAGGAACTGCACTGATATTTTTGCTGCCGGCTGACAAAAGGTTAAACCATCTATGCCCCCTGCTTTTGATTTTTACAACATTATTTTTATTAGCGCTATCGTACTCTTCTGAATAATAATAGTCAGTTTCTGCCCACAAATCTTGTACTTTCTGAGGAGTGAGCACGGCTGAAGTATTTATAGAGCCAAGAAAAGCAAGATATCTTTCAACCTGTGAGCTTCTTGGCTTTTCCACAGGTCCCTGCAGGATGGCAGACAATATGGCCTTTCTGAAAGAGGCGATGTCATCCTCAGCCTCAATATCGGCGAAACCGGCAGCCACCCTTTGTCTGCCTCCAATCGTGTTCCATATACGCTTACGGTCAGTTGAATCAAACTCCTGTATCCCCGCTTCCTGCTCGATTACCTCTGGCCCATTTAATCCAAGCCGTCCTTCACGGGTAATGATTAACGTACTGCATAAGCCTGCATTAATGGACATCCCGCCAAAAGCGCCAATTTTCCCGGGAATGACTCCTATAACAGGCACGTATTTCCTTAAAGCCACGATCGCTGCGCCTATTTCGGCAATGGATAAGAGGCCATAGTTGGCTTCCTGGAGTCTGACACCCCCTGTATCAAAGATGAAAATGGGAATGATGATATGGCCTGACTTATTTTCATCAAGTGCCATCTCTAAAGCACCAGCTATCTTCGAACCGGAAACTTCTCCAATACCGCCTCCCTGAAAGCTGCCTTCTATGGAGATGACGACTGCCGGCCTTCCTTCGATCGTTCCTTTAGCAATCACAACCCCATCATCACTTTGGGGAACAATGCCCTGCGGTTCCAGGTGTGGGGATTCAAGGCCTTCAAATGGTCCTAACAGCTCCCTGAATGTGCCTTCATCCATAAGCACTCTTGCACGCTCTCTGCCTCCGCACTCTACAAAGCTATTTTTTAATGTATCCAGCATTTTTGCCCACCTCCAATGCCTGTGAAAGCCTCAATGATACAACGCCCGGGGTTGCCCCAAAATCATTGATTTTAATGTTTGCTGAAATAGCATGCTGGCTGAAAAATCGTTCTAATACCTTTTCCCATATTTGATTAAAGCCCGTGGTACCTGTACGGACTGTTACATCTGCATACCCTTGGTCGGATGGCTCCATTAAAATCTCCAGGTCGCCTGATCCTACAACTCCCACATGGGCATTTGATTCAAGCATTTGAGTTGCAGGAAAGCGAAAGTTTAATTTTTCCATTCGGCAGCTCTCCTTCTGCTAAATTTGTAAGGCCTCTAATCTCTTAAACTCGCTTTGCACATTCTGATCCAGATAATCCAGGAAAATGGCAGCCGCAAGCAAATCAGCGCTTCCGCCCGGTGATACATTCATGCTGCATAACAATTGATCCAATTGTTCTAATAACTGCCATCCTTTGTCGGCAGAAACTCCTCCTGCCATTACTATTTCCTTTGCATCAGACTTAGTAATTTCGAGGGCTTCCGCACCTCCCCTATGCAAAATACATGTATCATTTAGCTCTGCCATCAGTGCGATAAGTACATTTAGCCTGCAAAAATCCTCCTTCAGACCTCTTCCTCTTGATTCAGCTAAAGCTGGCAGCGCTATCTGTCTGATATGGGGAAAGCCTTGCTCGGCCTCTCCCCTTGCTCCGCCCACTCCAAATCTTGCTTTCACCCGGCTGCCATTTGTTTTATCAGCAGGCATGTTTCGATCTTCATAACGGGCAAGCTTCCCTGCCTGAACCGCTACCACTTTGCCTGGGCTTTTTCCCAGGTCCATTGCAGCACTTGAAACGAGCAGGCCTAATGCCCATATCGCTCCCTTATGGGTATTTACGCCACCTGTAGACTGGAACATTTCCTGTTCACCCCGCCTGCCAATCATCGCAATCTCTTCGCGCAGCTCCCGAGAAGGAGTCCTGTTAAAGCTTATTTCAGCTATTTCCCTGAAAGTATCTTCAAGTGCATAAGCTGACCGTATCATTGTGTTTAAAGACATATCCCTATGCGAGCCGGAGCTTTTCTTATCGACCAGTCCTGGTTTTGGCGTCAGCTCTGCCTCTTCAATGAGTGATTGTACTGCCAGCTTCCCAAGATATAGGCTGTAAGATTCTACGTCTTTCATTGTTTCCATTTAGCCCCCTTTACCAGCTTCTAAATTTGGCAGGCGGTTCATATAACCCATCCGACCATTCCACAAGCTCCTCAACATTTTTGGCAGCCAGCAGGGATCGCTTTGCATCGGTCCTTCTAATTCCGAGATCCTCCGGCAGAGCGATTAATCCTTCTCTTCTTAATTTTTCCGTCGCCCTTACATCATGCTTCAGGCCAATTGGAGTCACACCGGCAATGGCTGCGATGGCCTGCCTCCGCTCTTCCATGCTGTCCGTTTTATATAGATAGGCAATGCCCTCCTCGGTGACTATATGTGTCACATCCTGCCCATAAATCATGACAGGTGCTGTTTCAAGACCAATATCTGCTTTAGCGCCTACAGCATCCAGCGATTCAACAAATACAGGTTTATTTCCGTTTTGGAAGGTTTCAGCTACCTGAACAACCAATTTTCTTCCGCGCGCAAGCGGGTCCGTGTCCGTCATCATGTCAAGCCAAGCTTGAGAGGAATGGCGCCTCCCTCCCGGATCATGTCCCATATTCGGCGCTCCCCCGAAACCGGCAAGGCGCCCCCTCGTTACGGTTGAAGAATTCCCTGCTTCGTCAATCTGCAGGCTGGAGCCCACAAATAGATCAACTGCATATTGTCCTGCAAGCTGGCAAAGGGTCCGGTTTGAGCGCAAGCTTCCATCATGGCCGGTAAAAAACACATCACGCCGGGCAGCGACGTATTTTTCCATTCCGACTTCTCCGCCAAAACAATGCACACTCTCTACCCATCCGCTTTCAATGGCCGGGATGAGAGTAGGATGAGGATTCAAAGCCCAGTGCCTGCAAATTTTCCCCTTCAAGCCTAAAGATTCACCGTAGGTAGGGAGAAGCAGTTCAATCGCGGCAGTATTATAGCCTATCCCGTGATTCAGTGATTTTACTCCGTGTTTTTCATAGATTCCCCTTATGACCATCATGGCCTGCAGAATCTGAATATCTGTAATATGGCGTGGATCACGTGTAAATAGCGGCTCAAGCTGATAGGGCTTGTCAGCAACAACAACAAAATCAATCCAGGAGCCGGGAATGTCTACGCGAGGCAATTCGTCAGTCAGTTCATTCACCTGTGCAATGACAATTCCGCTGCTGAAGCCTGCTGCTTCAACCAGAGTTGGTGTTTCCTCCGTATTAGGACCTGTATATAAGTTGCCTTCTGAATCAGCTTTATCCGCAGCCACTAAAGCCACTGAAGGAATCAAATCAATGAAGAGCCTTCCATATAACTCTACATATGTATGAATCTCTCCCATTGTCAGCTTCCCATCTTCAAGCATTTGCGCCATCCTGAGACTTTGCGGGCCAGCATATGAGAAGTCCACCTTGCTGGCAATGCCGTACTCAAACACATCCAGGTGTTCAGGACGGGAAATGCTGGACATGATCATGTGCAAATCGAATAATTTTTTCGGGTCAGCCTGAGCTAGAGCAGCTGAAAGAAAGGATGCCTGTTTTTGATTATTTCCTTCAAGCACCACCCGATCCCCCGGCATAATCAGTGTTTCTAGAGCCTCGACAATTTGGCGTGTTGGAATAATTCGATTGCTGGTGATGCCCTTCATTTTCTCTAATCGTTTTTGCTTGGCTTCAAGACGTGTATTCCATGATCGCTGTTTGGCAGCCTGCATGATAAAATCCCCTTTCTATTAAAATATTTTTTAAGAACAAAATTTCTTTGCCAGGAAAAGGCAATTATCTAACCCGTTTTCATCCACAGAGACAGATCGGGCACCAGGCAGTGTTCTTTTATTTAAAGTGGTCAGGACATTCCCTGGAGGCATCTCGATCAAAAGCCTTGTGCCATACTCACAAAGCAAAGAGCTGATTTCATACCAGCGGACTGGATGCGAAACATTAAAAGCGAGGTCTTCTCGAATTTGCTCCGAATCTCTTAATAGCCTGGCTGTCCGATTGCCGGCATATGGAATAGCCGGGACACGGACATTGACAGAAGCAAGCTTGTCATATAAGGAATCACCGACTGATTTCAGCAAAGGACAATGGGATGGCACACTTACATTCAAAAGCTCGGCTGTTCTTGCACCGCGTTGACCGGCTTGATCAAGAACCTTTTTGATGCCTGGAATGGAGCCGGAAATGGTTACTTGATCAGCTGCATTAATATTCGAGGGATATACCGGATACTCTTCCGAAGAAATGGCTGCAGCGATTTCGTTTACAGTCCTGGCATCAAAACCAGTAATCACCCCCATCCCATAGCCCGATGGAAAAGCCTGCTCCATCAGCTCTCCTCTCAGCTTTACAATCTCCAAAGCATCGGTAAAATCCACCGCCCCGCACATAACGGCAGCTCCAAAGGCTCCGGCTGAATGGCCTGCAGCAAAATCCGGCATCACCCCTTCTGCTTTAAATGCTTTTGATACAGCCACTGAAGCAATAAGCAAAGACAATTGAACAGAAACAGTGGACTTTAAGGCTTTGTCAGTATCAAGAGTAAAGACATTTTCCCCCATTACTTCTCTTGCTTCCTGCAGAACCTCAAGAACCGCTGGGTGGTCCGGCAGGCTGTGCAGCATGCCATTTTTTTGGGAGCCCTGGCCGGGAAATACGAATGCAAGCTTCATTGCATACCCTCCCGCTTGCCCATCTTTCTTTTCATGCTGGCTATTACATCCTGATTATGCCTTGTCAGCAACTCTGCTGCCTCGTCTAATTTCCCATCTTTTAAAAGGCCAATTAACAGTTCATGTTCACGCACTGACTTTTCAATATTTCCCTGGCTGGCAAAAGAAAGACTCTGTATTCTCAGCAATGGCCATCCAAGCCGGGAATACATGGTCTTGATCGTTTCACTTTTGCTCATTTCCACAAGCGCAGTATGAAAAGAGTGGTTCAACAGTGTGTACTGATGAACATCCGTAACATCGTTCATCTTGTCCAGGAGCTCTTTCATTTTTTTCAGCTCATGCTCATCGATTCCGTTTCTGCTGATTCTATCCATAGCCATTGACTCAAGCATGATGCGAATTTCCAGCAAATCATAAATTTCATTTTCTGTATAATCCTTAACGACGGCTCCTTTTCGGGGTATCCTTTCCACAAGTCCTTCAATCGAAAGCAAGTAAATGGCCTCTCTTACTGGTGCACGGCTTGTTCCATACTCTTCGGCATAAATATGCTCAATCAATTTATCCCCTGGAACCAGCTCTCCCTTAATGATTTGTTCGGTGATATGCTCTGCTATATGATTTGATAATGCATTTTGATTAAATTTATCTGCTTTCATGACACTGTCTCCTTCAGTCTAAAAATATTTGGTCGACTGTCGATTTTAATTATAACGTTGCCTTTTGGATAATTCAATATTTTGAGAAAATTTTAAAAATTAATTGACTTCGTCTTTTCATTCGTTTTATGATGAGTTCTAGGAATACAGTCGACTGTAGATTTAAAAAAATGCAAACGCTTTCTTTTTTTCAAAATTTATTACCGGCCCCTATGTTCAGTCAGAATACTAGATTCTTTGCTTCTCTATTCCTTAGCCCAAAGCAAAAATATTAAAGGAGAGATGAGATGGTTATTTACGGGGTTGCTTTGTTATCTATTTGCTTATTAACGGGTGTATTTTTGGGAGATCTTCTTGGAAACATTCTTGGAATCGACGCAAATGTAGGCGGTGTAGGCATCGCCATGCTGATGTTAATTCTTCTGGCTGAATACTTGAAGAAAAAAGATAAATTAAAGGCTCCGACCCAGGAAGGGCTATCGTTCTGGAGTGCCATGTATATTCCCATCGTTATTGCCATGTCAGCACAGCAAAATGTGGCTGCAGCTCTGGACGGAGGACCTCTTGCCCTCACAGCGGGAGTAGCTGCAGTCGTCATCAGCTGGGCTATTGTACCTCTTTTAAGCAAGGGCGGCAACGCAAACGAAACGCTTGAAAGTGAAATGACTGGAGGGGATCAGCGTGTTAGAAACATTAGGTAATGCTCTTACGGACAATGGTCTTATCGTTGCTTTTACTGTCGTTGGGCTGACAATGCTAGTTTCTTATTACCTCTCTGATAAACTAACAAAAGGAAGGATACATGGTTCAGCCATTGCCATAGCTCTGGGGTTAGTGCTCGCCTATATAGGCGGAATGGTAACCGGCGGAGAAAAAGGCCTATCGGATATCGGCATTTTCGCTGGAATCGGATTGATGGGAGGAGGCATGCTCCGTGACTTTGCCATTGTGGCAACTGCCTTCGGCGCCAACTTCAGTGAAATCAAAAAGGCTGGTGTAAATGGCGTTGTCTCCCTCTTTTTGGGTGTTGTCCTCTCCTTTGTGGTCGGAGTCGGAATTGCCCTGGCATTTGGATATACAGACGCGGTCAGCCTTACAACAATTGGTGCCGGTACTGCAACGTACATAGTTGGGCCCGTAACAGGAACGGCGATTGGAGCAAGCTCAGAAGTCATTACTCTCAGTATCGCAGCAGGTTTAGTAAAATCCATTCTTACGATGATCGGAACACCTTTTGTCGCAAAGTATATCGGCCTTAACAACCCCCGCACAGCAATGGTTTACGGAGGACTTATGGGAACGACAAGCGGAGTAGCCGGCGGATTGGCTGCTACCGATCCAAAGCTGGTGCCCTATGGAGCGGTTACAGCAACCTTTTACACCGGACTGGGCTGTCTGATGGCACCTTCTGTTTTATTTTTAATGACAAAAGCTGTGTTCGGCTAAATACATTAAATCAGTAAAAGCGGCATTGTGCCGCTTTTTTCTGCTGTAATGGGCGCCTGCCCCCAGTTTATCGGAACAGGCTCCAGCTTCTACTTATCTTTTTTCCTTGTGATAATGTAATTCCTCTTCCCTTTTTCAACTGTGTAGGTTTTCGTTGTTCGTTCCATAATAAAGCTGAAGGTGTTCACCGTGCGTTTGGATATTCTTGATTCCAGCTTCTCTGTCCGATCATATTTATAAGTAAGATCCTTTTCAGCAGCGTTCAGCTTAAAGCAATGTCCGCCACTCACATAAACGTTTGAAAGGCCATGATCTTCAGCCAGGATAGCTTCAACATGATGCAGAGCAAACCACACGCACTCCTCCTGCCCCGGCGAAGTATGAGGAAACCAATACATGTTAATCTCTCCTGGAATTCGTACAGGGACAGCCTTGCATTGGCCAAGAATGGCTCTCGAACCGCTGATGGCACCATTCAAGTCAAATCCATAATACTTGAGGCTTTCATCAATGATCTCAGCAGGTTTCATATCTACCTTAAACGTATAGTCACTTTCCAAAACGAGACTGTGGCATTCCCCATTATCATTAAACTCCGCTCTAATCGATTTCGTTTCGGGAACAATAATATAACTGACTATTTGTTTTGCTTTCATTGTTAGCAAAACCCTCCTTTTAATTTAACTATTTAAAAAATGATATTTAAGGAGTATACTAACTTATGAGCTGGTATACTCCATCTCAGTGAGACTCTCAGGCTATCGTCTGCCAGGACCTGCCTGAGGGTTTTTATTAGGTTTACAAATGACTCACCTCCTTTGATCCTCAAACCAATACGAAATCTCAATTAATATTCCTTTGCTTTTCTCCAGGTAAAAGTAATTCCCAATCAACAGTTCCTTGAAATCTCCGCCACTTCCTATGCTTTCTCCATATAAAAAAGCGCTTTCAAAATAACATTGGACAGCTGAGTGGCTGGCACCTTTCACCAAACCGAAATAATCCCATAGTCCTGGAATATACACCAATATTTGTAATACCTCCTTCCCGAGGTCTATTATAGGCATTTTGTCTGATTATTGTAAATTATTTTTTAAATATACCAAGATATTGTTATTGCCTTTGAATCGATTTTGTTTACTCACACTGTTTCCAAACTATTGACAGGTTAGGGAAGAATAATTATAATATATGCTTTAAATTAAAGGGCCTAAAATATGTGTTCTGTTTGTGATTTATGTCACAAATAACTCGCCCCCTCCCTCTTTTTAGCTATTATCTGAAAAATCAGGAGCAAACAAAGAAAATTTATTTTCTAATTTCGAATATTTTGTGACAATCATTCATGAGGCAAGCTGAGTTTGGAATGTGCCTGCAGATGGTCCGGATTATTGATTTATGATATCAAAAAAGCGTACCTTATCTTTTCAAAGGCACGCCAACTTCATTTATATTTTAAGATTCTTCCCCTGTCTCTTCCATCGCATCCGGATAAATGATTTCATCGAATACTTCGCCGGTTGCGGTATCCTTAACCAAGATCTTTACTTCGTATTCCTTCGGATCCACCCCATTGAATAGCTGATAAAACATTCCGGATAGTCCAAGTCCAAACACAGCAAAACCATCAAAGCTATTTTCGTAAGCTTCTCTTTCCACCTCTAAGGTAAACTCAGAGTAATCCTTGTTGTGAGAAACTTCTTTTACAGATGGATAATCTTCGCCATTCTTTGTATCCGCAATGGTTTTTTGCAGCTCAGTTTCCATCTCCTTCATCATTTCCTTATGCTTACTCTTAGACATTTTATAAGTGACAGAGCCATCATCATACCTGGTGACTTTAATGCCTTCCTTTTCAGCCTCTGCAATGGAGCTATCCATATCTTCCCCTTCGAACATGGAAGCTGGCAGCGTTACCTCTACATTTAAAAGACCTTTATCAACTTTGACAGCCTCATTTCCTTCTGCATTGTTCTGATCTTCTTCTTTTATCGTTTGTTCCGCTTCAGTCCCTGTTTCCTTTGCTTTTTCACTGCTGCATCCTGCCATCATTAAAAATGATGACAGCAACACTAGGCGTAATAAATGCTTGTTTCTCATAATTTTTTCCCCCTGTTAATAAATTCTCTTGTTAAATACCTGTTAGTTGGTATATTCATAGCTTATCAGGGAGGGTTCTCAAAAAATCGGAAGGGTGAACGGTTGTTTTCTCTGTTAAATAACAAAATAATATTCAAAAAGCAGAGCAGTAGAGTAGAACCTATTAAAAGGGAATATATGTAAAATAAGTAATAATGATAAACGAGGTGCACCTAAGTGATATCAGGCCTGCTGAGGCAAAAGACATCGATAAGTTAATAAACATGAGATGGGATAATACCATTGAATTTGATGAGAGCCAAAAAAGACGCCACTTATAACGAATTTGAAATAGAATGTCGAACATTTCTATAGAATACCCTAAATAGCAGCCAATGGTATATTTGGATTGCAGAGGATCAAGGGGAAATTAATTCACACATCTACATGGAGATACTATAAAAAGTGCCCCGCCCTGGCAGAATAACACACTAATTTGTCTATATGACCAATGTCTATACCATTCCGGAATTTAAAAATAGCGGGCATTGGAAGCAAACTATTAAGTACCATTAATAAATGGGTCAAAGACAATGAAAATGAATTTGTCATCGTATGGCAGAGTGATGAAGCGGTTAATTATTATAAAAAAATAAGTACGTTCAATGTACAGAACTCATGGAGTATTTCCCGCCTTGATTTACAGCTATTATCTATTAAAATCAACTAATCCCAGAACACAAACTGAAAGCGTTCAGATTTGTAATTAAAATTTTTTGGGAGAGGTAAAGATTTTGGGAAGAATAGATCTAAAAATTTTTACAGCGGTTTCATTCTATATCGCCCTGGCTCCCATTATTATCATACACTTATCTATAATTATATTATCAAGAACATCAGTCGAAAGGTTAGATAACAAGCTTGAAGTCATTATCCTGCTAGCATTTCTGGCTTCCGTGTCTGCTATCCCTTTGAGTATCGTTTCTATGTTCAGCAGAAAACTTATCTAAGAGACTTTTTGCTTTAAATCTATTGCATGCTTGTCTTTATGATTATGCTTTGATGATGGAAATAAGTTTTTAGAAAAGCGCAAAAAAGTATTGCCCAAAGCATCTCTAGACAAAATTAAATACTGGCATTTGAGAGAGCGTGTGACAGATATAATCTAATGACTAACCTTACAAACAAATCATAGCTATTTACAGCCGGGTTAAAGAAATTCCGTTATATATTATGTTGATTTAAATTTTTCTAAATAAGGGATCAGCTTTTTCACCAATGGCTTTAGTTGTTTTGATGAGTTGCGAATGCTGTCGATAGTTTCCATTAATAAAATAAAATCTATTTCATTTAAAAAGTCCTCTATCTGATTTTGGGCTGTGCTTTTCTCTGAGTTTTTCTCTTTGGGTTTTGGGCCAAATATCCAATTATCAAAGTGGCTGGTCTTATCTGCTGCTATATTCTGCTTTGTTTCACGATCTCCGTAGGATTCATCGTCATGTCCTTTACCAAACATTAGACTTGTAAAGGGATCAATTTGTTTAGTAAATGGTTCTGTTTGTTGATTATCTTTTTCTGACAAGTAGTTTTCCTCCTATCTCCTTTAAAAGGTAAGAACAGAATATGGTATTTTTGAAAAGCCAAATAAAAAATAAATGTAAATTTTTTTTGTTTTATACTATTGTCCAATCACTCTAGTTGCTTCTGCATATATTAAATTGAAGGGTGAACAACCTTTCAGACCAGCTCCGCCAGGACAAGTTCCTGGCTACCACCTCCTAAGAAGGTGCCCAATCCATTTATGGGCACCTTCTCCAAATAAAAGAATCTAAAACTTAAATGTACAGTAAAATCAGAAGGAAAGAACATACATTCAGGGTGCAGAAATTCTGCCCCTTCATGATTATTCATTCTCTTTTTTGTCATCGTTCCCGCTTATTCTAGGTCTCCCCCAGAAAGAACTCCAAACGTCTCTCCTTGAATTTATATGTTCATGCTCCTTATGTTGTTCATGTCCGATATGGTCATGGTGATCTTTATGCTTTCTATCCCTTTCCTGGATAATTTCAACATTATCGGCATGGATAACCAAATTTTGGACACGCAGGATTTTTTCTTTTTTTTCCTTTGACACTGATATCGCCCTCCTCCATGAGATTAATATCATCATATTCTTTTTGCATAATATGGTATAGGCTGTTGAATTATATAAACATTTAATAATTTAGGTATTTTCTGAAAGAAAACAAAAAAGAAACAGAGCATGAATTCACCCTGCTTCCTTTCAATGATTTAGATTTCAAACAATCAATTAGTAGATTCCTGTGCAAGAGCAGCCTACGATAATCAAAAGAACAAAAAGCACAACAATCAAAGCAAAAGCATTGCTATTTCCAGACATTCTATTCCACCTCCTAAAAGGAGTAATTACTTCATATGTGGTAGCTGAACAATTATTTCAAAATTGCAGCACCCACAATAATCAGCAAAATAAACAATACAACGATTAAAGCAAACCCGCGGTTTCCACCGCCGTATCCGCCGCCATAGCCAGCTCCGCCGTATCCGCAGCCATTAAATCCCCAGCACATAGAATGTCACCTCCAACTCCATTTTTAAATGCTGTATTTTTCAGCTCACTATACAATATGAAAAGCTTGTAAATAGGTCTGGACAAACACCTAAAATGACCATAATATCCGCAATTGTCTATTCTTCGCTAATCCCCATAAATTTTTCCAGTGCCACTACTGAAAGATAAGTACTAATTGTATAAATGGCAATGCACGCTCCCTAATAAAGCAAACCAGTTAATAAACTCAGAAAAACATTAGCCTAAACTTTTCTGTAAAATATCCGCTATTAGCCTATACACTCTGGAATAAAACCCATATAGTGGTAACGTGAGTAATCACATCTTTCTTCTCCAATAGAAAGACAAAACTTTTTCATGGATGAAAAAAGCGTATATCGGCGATACGCTTTTTTCTTGTTTGCAGAGTTACATACCTCAACTGGTGCCTTTCAAGGACCGATGGCCATACTTCAGACTGAAACGAAGAATGCCCCTTTTTATCATTTTTTCAGCTTAATAATCTAGTGTTGCTTAGACAGCTACGACAACATACAGTATTTCAGAAATTAGAATGGGATGAAATTTCATAACCCTTGGCTTTCTTAACTTTATTTTCATGAAATACTTTTTAAAAAAAATGATGGTCTGATTAATTTTCATTGGTGTTTTAAGACTGTCTCTTTAATCGAATCGGATAAATAATTTTTCAAATGCTTCGCCAGTCCCCGTATCCTAAACCAGAACCTTACTTCATATTACTCTAGCCCTTTTCGCAAACTTCCCCTGTTATTGAATATCTCATGTTGAATACCAGTTAGTTGGTATATATACATCTTAAAAAAATCGGAATGGATCGTTAATAATACCTATGTTCCTAAATAGTAAGTTTTACGTTGATGGAAACATATCAGATATTTTGGCTTTTTAGAGCATAAACATCAGTATGGAGTAATAGAAAAGAGGGATAGCCATGTCCTTTATCGGATTTGAACTGATAGCCAAGAGAGCATGGACGATTTTGCCTGGCCACACTTTTTCAATGTCCATTCTATGGAACAAAAAAAAGATCCCTTCATCGATTGGAAGAGACATCTATCATGAACCTGGACTGATTCTCCCTGATAAAAGAATTGCAGCTACAGGGAGGATTCACCATCTGTCTGAAAATACAATAAATCACTATGAACCTTTACAAACAGCGCCTTGTTACCTTATTTGCCGGCCGGAAATTCCTCTGGATGACCTTAAAATTGAACTTCTTGCGCCGAATAAAGGTATTATGGAACCCATTCATCAAACGGCCGTTCTTTGCTTATGGAGCGAGGAAAAACAGCTTTTAAGCAATACAGAGCTCCACCTGGATCCCCAATCTATTGAATGGAACCCTCCAGTTCAATATTCTATCGATCTATCTTTTTTACTGGGTAAAATTTAGAACTTATAAACAATCCTTAATGCCATTTTTTCATCTACACACCGAGCATTAAACTAATATCGGCGTTAAGAAATAAACAATTAAAAAGGCTGTCAAAATACGCATACCGATTCCTAATACAGCTGCTCCCATGGCCTCCTTTTCACTAAGGTCAGAATTAGCTGCCCATATAACCGGAACCTGACCAAAGATAGTAGACAAAGGCAAACCAGATGACGCCAGCACGAAGGATCCAATCACCAAACGCGGATCCAAAGTACCCGCAACTTCTGACAACTGGGCCATGGCCAGAGCCGGGCTGGCCAATATGGAAAGAATGCCTGTCTCAGGATGAATATTCAGAGCTAACAATACGGTTGACAAGCCGGATTCAAATTTTGCCCAAATTCCGATATAGTCCAAAACACCAATAACAGCAAACACGACAGCTGCAGCTGGTATAATGAGAAGGAATAAAAGCTCTGCTCCCTCCCTGGCTGCATTAAATAGAGTGGGCAAAAAACCAGTTTTGGGAGTAAATTGAGGCAGTTTTGCTATTTGGACAGCTCTTGTATCCCGGTAAATGGTTTTAGATAGTAGAAACGGGACAATAATGACAGGCATGAATACAGCTAACACAACGACTACAAAAGCATTGGCCCCTACAGCCGTTAAAGCGACCATGCCTAACATAAATGTAGCAAAGGATTGCTGCGATTGAACCATGGTTGCTACCGCTATTTTTTGCTCTGCTTTTGTTGCTCCCGAACGGATTAAAATCGGTCCGGCAATTTTTCCAGCCGCATTTATATCACCAAGAATATTATATATACTTGGAATGATAACAGCTGAATTCACTTTCATCAGCTTTGTAACAGGAATAAATATCCGAATTAACGCATCAGTAAAGCCTAACCTTTCCAGAAACCTTCCAATAATGACACTAACAATAATGGAAACGCCTACTGTGCCGGTTAAAAATATCTCTACGATAACCGGGAAAACTTGATCGACAATGGAAGTAAATAACCCGGCTAATGTTCCTGGAGTGATTAACAATACTAACAGTGAGATAATGACTAAACCAAGACCTACTACTTCGATTTGTGTCCATTTTCTAGTTAAAGGAATCGGGGCACTAGTCTCTTCTATTTCTACATCTTTTTGTACTAAAGATTTAACCTCGCTCATCTACCTGCACTCCTTTTTTATAGTGTATGGACAGCCGTTTTTTTCAATAGATAACCAGTAGCCATTTCTTCTGCATATTTCTTTAAATGCGGAGAGCCCATTTCATTTATGGACATGCTTGTCACACGTTCCCGGAAAACAACGACTTCTACATCAGGAAGCAGTATATCTAAGGCATAAGCTAAAGGTAAACCATTTTCCAGTATTTCTAACACATGGCAGTTGCCAATAATAAAATTAAGCCCTAACTCCTTAGCCGTTTCAATAAGTGGATGTCCATCATAAACCCGGCTAATGGAAGCGAGAACAGTGTCAGCTTCAGGGTGTTCTTGGATGACTTGACGCAAATGGTCAGGGGAAAATCCCGTATGCGGGAAAATGTGCACAATATTGTTCACGGTGCTGGTTTCTTCTCCACAGACAATCCGCCCGCGTGTCACTGTACTTGTTTCAGTCAGAGATGAAGCATTGCGTATTTCCTTTTCGGTATGTAATAGATCATCTTCATCTTTTAGACCCATAAAATTGTCCAGCCGAGTTAAAATATCTCCTAGCGTTTTCACCTCCGGGAGTGCTTTTCCTACATATAAAATATTTCCATGTACTCCTCCATAAGAAACCTCTGTCCTGTATACCTGATGGCCGTGCAAAAAAGGGATGCCAGGATGCAATCCATGGAAAGCTTCATGTAATTCAAATGCAGCAACATCATATAAATCCAGATAGTTTTTCAAAATAACACCACCTGAATTAGCCGCTTCAGCTATCGGGTGATGAGCAACAATGGCATCGACACCAGTAGCGCCGGCAAGTTCAATACATCCTTCTGTCATGGTCATAGCAACGGCTACTTTTTTTACTTCTTTTTTCATTTCACCATAAACAAGACCAGGAGTTTCTATGATTTCTTTTCCTGGAAGGTTGGAAGACTTCATGATGACAAAGGGATGCTCACCACTTGTAATATCATTTAGTGATTTAATCACTCTTCCTCCTGTAAGGTCATCCAGCGCAATCAATACATCTTCTACTGTTTTCATAATGTTGCCTCCTTTTTTTTATAAAAAAAACCGTCAGCACAAAACAAACAGACGCTAGTCTGAAAGCTTGTACTGACGGTTTTTATGCACTCTTAAGAGTTCAATGGACCAGTCACCAATATTTAGTTACCTGGAAATATAGGCACTCGTATCCCGATCCAGGGTAATAATAGTACCTGAAAGCTCAGTAACGGGATCATAGTCCTTTAAAATAGAAAGTACCTTCATCCCATATTTTTCTTCCAGGACATTCCTTAAATGTTCCTTATAACTATCTATGATGGCAATGTCAGTCATTCGGGTTACAAAGCGATTAATCTCGTCCAAATGTTTAAGAGATGGAATTCTCTTATGATAGGCGAAAATTAATATCTTATCCCCCAAAAAGTCGATTCTTTGACTTTTGACACCAATGTTAAACAATATAAGGTTGATATTATTATAGTCCTTAATAAGCTCCTGTTTAAATGGGCCAGCAGTCCAACTCATTTACCCACACCATCTTTTTGAAATTTCAGAATCATTAGATAAATAGAATTTATCATAGATAATACTATCTGTAAAGTGTTTATATTAAAAATCTATTAGCAGTTAAATGATATATTTCAAGTTCTCATTTAGAATCAATACTAAAAACAGAACTGTTCATTCCTGATTCTTGAAGTAAAGCAGGATCTTTCAGCGATTCCCATTATCTTTTATGTCATAAAAAAAAGAGTATATTCATAGCTTCTATATAAAAAGATAGATAAGGTGGTCATTCAGCGTGAACGGATACCTAACATTATGCCATCAATACGCCCATATATTAAAGGGAAGCATGAAGCTTGAAGATGGAGTATGCTCTGTGGAAATAAAACGGAACCTGGACGTTTCCATTCAGGGACGGCCCAGCAAAGGGGAAGTAGGTGCTGAGCTTTCGTTTGAGTCTTTGGACCATCAAGGAATTGCACTTAACCTTGGTGAAACAGTTCTTCTGGAAGAAGAAATTCCTCTTTTCACACAAGTATTAGTCAGAAATGGAGTCAGCATCAGTGCCCTGCACAACCACTGGCTGTTCGCTAAGCCCCATATCCTTTATATTCATTTTCAATCAGTTGAACCTCCTTTATCGTTTGCGCAAAAAGCTGCTGAAGCATTTAATGCAATTAAGATGTATGGATAGATTTCAAGATGAGCCATTAGCCACACGCATAATCAATTCTTTTTAAAAAGCCTAATTCTTGGTGCTGAAAGTGAAAAAATTAGGCTTTTTAAGATATTATTTGAATGATAATTGCAAGAGATAATTACAAGAGGGTAAAACCTCTGAGAATTTTCCTTTATTACCTTATAGCACCCGTTGATTTTATCGTGACGTCTACGGAAACATCAATGTTTGAATCCGCTAGAGCTTCGCCCCAATGTCCTTCAACTTTTTTATATTGTTCATATTGATAGGCTCTAGCATAAATACCGAGCCCGATTGGATCAATTTTGTTTTTCTGGATTTTCTTAATAAGACCTTCAAATCGGGATTTCAATTCTTGCTCAATCATCTTCTCAAGTTCATTTTCTTTTACATTACCTGAAGTAAATAGCTGTTCCACAACACTTGCGGTCATATGAATCTTATAGTTGAAATGAAATTTATCCTGGTTATATGTAGTCTTTACTTTAGATTTAATCCTGCTAAGATCTATACTTAATTCGTTCTTATTAAAGATTCCTCCCTCATCCCCTAACGCTGGAAGTGGAATGGAAATGGTTAATTCTTCTGTTTGTTTATCCTTTAAGATAATTAGGAGTGACGTCTCTTGCATACCCAGAGTGTCAACATACTTTCCATACTGATCCATCAATGATACTCCAACTATTTCAACATCTTGGCCTTTTTTTAATTCTGATATCAAAGGAGTCATGCCCTTCTCGTACATTTGCCTATGGAGTGACTGAGGAGTAGCTAATACAGTCCTCGATCTATCAATGTTCTTATCAATAACTTCCTTCAAAAACAAAGGTAATTGTGGTTTATCTTCCGGTTCATAATGAATAACATCAGATACAGGACCATCAACCACTATGATTCTTGAATTTACGGAAAATGTGGGATTCCGATATATCGTATCTAAGACATTAAACCAATCTTCATGTTCCAGTACTCGTTTTCCTATCAAAAGCACTTGAATTTTCCCGGCAGTGACCGCACCTGGTGTCAAAGCGTCAAAATGCCTCCTGGAATCCCGTATTGTTTTTGCTTTTAATTCATATGTTTCAATTTTTTTCTTGGCTTCACTATTGAACACAGGACTTGATTCAGAAATGATTAGATTATCTTCCTCATCGAGATCAACACCAAGTATTAAGGAAATCGCTAAATCCTCTATAGGAATACTTCGTCCACAGCTTGAAAGTATTGCAGCAAGAAAAAAGAAAAGAATCACAAGGAACCAACGTTTCATTTATTTGCCCTCCTTTTAAACAATCCGTGCAGCCAGACATATCCCCATAAACATATAGGAAAAGCAAACGCAAGTATTAGCCCAGCTTGATCGATCATTTTTTGAAGAAGGAAATTATTATCGAAAGTTGGGGGAAACAACACAGCAAATATACATTCAAGCAGTAAAAACCACGCTATATGTCTACTATGATCTTGTCTTCCAGCCAGCTGACTTGTACAAAATACTGTCATAAACATTAATGGAAGGACTGTTGTAGAAATAACAAATATATAAAAAGAAAAAAACACAATTTCCAGCCGTTCGATAAATTCAAATTCAATGACCTTTAAAATTATTATTGTAGGTTCATTATATATGGTAATTTCGTCAGGGCTAAAAAATGCAAAGGCTCCTATGGTTATCATCAAGTACATGAGGAGTGAAAGTGTATTAGCAACTACAATACCCAAAGAGGCTTTATCCTTCTTTTGTAAGTAAGGATAGAGAAAAAAGGCAATTTCAAAACCTACAAAAGAAAGAATGGCCGTTTTTACAGCCGTAAAAATTGGAACCCAGCCTTCCTTAAGAACAGGGAGCAAATGAAGCCACTCAGCATGTTTCATAGGAATTAAATAAATAAGAATTGCCCATAATGTCATGAAATAAACGAATTCAGAATACCTGGCTAATATACTGATGTTTTTTCGAACAATTAAATAGCTAGGAATCGATAACAACAAAATTAATATCAAGATATTGGTATGAGGTAAAATCCACGCTTGAATAAAGAGTGCCTCTCTAATAAAAAGAACATGGGTCAATATAGCAAAATACAATGCAAATATAATGGTACTTGCCCTTCCTATCCATTTCCCAAAATAGTGGGTTACCAGATCAAGGATCGTTCCATTCGGATACTTCTTCATAATTTGTATAATGATTAAACTAATCATTGTCGAAAAAAACCAGCAAATGATGATTGCAATCCAACCATCTGTCCCTGCTTTTTGAGCTAATTCCCTTGGCAGTGTTAAGACTCCGACTCCCATCTGCACACCATGAATCAATAAAATAAATTGCATCGGCGTAATTTGATTTTTTATGTTTATCATCACTGTTCGCCACCCTTTGGACGATGAGAATCTGCTTTTTTCATTTGAACGGCACTTGTACTTAAAGGGCGTTTTTTGATAGACCACTGCGGAAGTCGAATAAATACATCATTCCAATCTGGAAATCGTAATGGTGCGATCGGACTGCCATAAGGCATTCCTAATGATTCAAGCGCAATGAAGTGTGCAAGCAAGATCATTAATCCAATGGCAAGTCCCACAAATCCGAAAAGAGAAGCAAGTATCATCATCGGGAACCGGACCATTCGAATGGCTGAACCCATTTCATAATTTGGAATGATAAAAGAGGCTATGGCTGTCAAAGCTACAACAATCACCATTACATTACTTACAATTCCTGCCTCCACAGCTGCTTGTCCAATGACAATACCACCTACAATACCAACTGTTTGTCCAATTTTTGCCGGAAGCCGAACACCCGCTTCCCTCAGCATTTCCAGAGTAATCTCCATAATAAATGCCTCAATATAAGGGGGAAAGGGAACACGTTCTCTTGATTCGCCTATGGATAATAGCAGCTTTAAAGGAATGACTTCAAAATGAAAGAAAATGATGGCGATGTAGATTGATGGCAGAAATATTGCGATTAAAAAACCAAAATATCTCATTAGACGAATAAAAGAAGCTACCATCCAACGGGAGCTATAATCATCTATAGTTTTGAAAAAAGAATCAAATGTTGCCGGGCCAATTATGACATTAGGCGATCGATCTACCACTATTGCGATTCTTCCTTGTAATATTTCCGAAGCCGCAAAATCAGGACGTTCTGTCAATAATAGCTGTGGAAAAGGAGAATATGGATTATCCTCAATGTATTCAGCAAGTACGCCCGCGTTTATTACGCTATCAACATTCACTTTCTGAATTCGTTCCTCAATCTCCTTCAGCACTTCGTGATTCGCGACATCTGCCAGATACAAGATAGCTAACTTCGACTTCCCCCTTTCGCCAACAGTCATTTCCTTTATTTTCAGTTCCCGGTTGTAAATTTGCTTACGGATTAACGCTACATTATCACCACCGGTCTCTGTAAATCCCACATGTGACCCATGTATGGAAGATTCTATTGGCGAGTCTTCAATGGATCTTTTAGGAAAAGAAGAAGTAAAATAAATAAAAGCCTCTGTCCGTTTTTCTACAAATAAGACACATTCGCCATTCAAAATCGCACTTTCAATCTGCTGCCACTTATTTGTTTCTTTTATGTGACTCAGTGATACCCTCAATTCCGTTTCACTATTATCCTTACCGTTCTCAAATAGAAGAGGTTTTAACACATGGTTATTAATCGTCTGACTATCGGTTATTCCGCTCAGATAGACAAGTACTGCTTGACTATTTGAGTGTGTTATAACGAAATTCCTCACAACAAGATCAGGTGTTTCACTAAAGATTGACTGGATTTCTTCTATATTTTCCATTAAATCTAAGCTGATTAGATTGCGGTTATGCTGCTGAGTAAAATTGGGCTGATTATTGTATTTCCGAAAGAATTTCATTAGAGGTTCCCGCCTAAATTATGATAACTTAGTTTGTATCTAAGGCTGGAAAAACATGCAATTAGTCCCTCTTATATCAATTAAATTTAAAAAGAATTTTGCCGGAAGCGTCTCTAAACAACATTAACCATCTACCTAAAATTGGTTTTAACTTTATAAAATAAAAAGCTCACACTATTCATTAAGAAAAGACATTCCAACATGAAATGTCTTTTCTTAATCTTTAGGATAATTAAATGATTTCTCCCCTTACAACAACCATTTCTATGCTTTCTAGATTACTCAGGCACTCAAGCGGATTTTCTTTTAGCAAAATCAGGTTTGCCCTGTAGCCCTCTTTAATTTGCCCAACGTCACGACCTAAAATTTTCCCGGCATTTACTGTTGCTGTCTTTAGCACCTCTTTTGCATCAGGAATCATCTCATACATCGTATACAATTCATCCAGCAGCGCCCGGTGAGATGTGCATGGTGAACCAGCATCTGAACCGGCACCAATCAGGATATTCCGGTTAAAATAGGATTCAAATGCATTCCGATGAATGCTGACGATTTCTTCTGCTTTGTCTCGTGCATAAGAAGGAATCCCTTCCTGTGAAGCAATTTGCTTATAGACGAACAATGTTGGAATCCAGGCGGTATTCCGTTCTTCCATTAAGTCAACTAGTTCATCATCCAGAAAATGACCGTGCTCAATCGTATCGACGCCAGCAAGAATCGAATTAAGTATTCCATCACGCCCAATCGCATGTGACGCAACTTTGAGTCCAAACCGATGCGCCTCTTTACAGATGACTTCCTGCTCTTCCAGGCTTAGCTCTGCATGGCCGACCTGTTCCCCTTCTATTCTTCCATAGACCCCGCCAGTAGCACTTACTTTAATCACTTCAGCACCCTTAAAGATTTGTTCGCGCACACCCTTTAAAGCCTCTTCCTTCCCATCGACAAATCTTGCCCAGAACGGATCATGCCCTCCTGTCATGGTTAATGTTTTTCCGCTGGCGATGACATCGGGACCTGAAATAAGCCCCCTTTTGATCCCTTTTGCTGCATGCAGGGCAATATCATCAATGGAGCCAATGTCCCTGACAGTCGTTATTCCGTGCTTGAGATATGTTTGGCAATTAGAAACAGCCCGTATCAGCATCTGCTCATAACCTTCTGTTTCGGAGGTTTGAACTGGATTTAATGAACCGTCCCACATCATATGAATATGTAAATCTATTAAGCCAGGAGCGAGGAACCCTTGATTTCCATCGATGACCTTTACGTTGGCTGGCAGTTCGGATTCAGGGATAATGTCTTTAATCAAACCGTCCTTTATCCAAAGAGCTAAACCCTTCTTACATTCCAATTCTTCGCCATATAATAGCTGTACATTTGATATCACAAGCTCCATCACATGTTCCTCCTATCACTTTTAAAAGGAAGAAGTACAATACTTCTCCCTTTCTCGTTTGGTATATGAGTTAAAAAAGCAGGGACTGCATATCACGCGGATATTCTGTAATTAATCGGCATCCATCAGTAGTAATAAGAACAGTATCAGAGTGTCTAAAACCGCCAACCCCCGGTATATAAATCCCCGGTTCAATCGAGAATGCCATTCCTTCCTCTACCACATCATGATGGTCATAACGCAAAAATGGCTGCTCATGAGCTGATACTCCTATTCCATGTCCGGTTCGGTGAATTGCATATTTTTCAAGTCCTGCCTTTTCAAACACTTGACGGGCAACACTATCTACCTCTGAAAATTTTACACCTGGTTTAATAAAATCAATCGCACGCTGCTGCGCTTCTATTGCAGCTTGAAACGCCTTTTCCTGTTCAGATGTTGGTTTTCCAACAATCACGGT
The DNA here is from genome assembly GCF_051353635.1 of Cytobacillus sp. BC1816. Classification (NCBI taxonomy): domain Bacteria; kingdom Bacillati; phylum Bacillota; class Bacilli; order Caryophanales; family Bacillaceae; genus Cytobacillus; species Cytobacillus sp. BC1816. Next base: position 3,084,347 of record NZ_CP195611.1, read on the forward strand.
TCTCTCTAACTCAGCTCGATACCCATTGAGCCCAACCTGTCTGCTGTGAATAATGACATCTCCCGCTTCAATTTTTCTTGTATTGGAAAAGACGTGCGGCATGATGCTTCGTTTTAACCCGGAAGGCGACATAACCACAATATCAATCACTGAGTCGGGATATTGTGCCGCAGTTGCTTCAAACAGTGCCGCATTTCCCGCTGCATCTATTTCCATTTCTGTAGTTCCCGCTTGAATTTGCGCTAATGACTTGCTTACTGCCAGGTTCACTAATTGCCCGGCCTGCTCGAGCATATGAATTTCTTCTTCATCTTTGATAAATCGCATTTGATAAATAAATTGCCCGATGTCAACCACCTGATAGCCTGATTTCTGAAGATAGAGCAAAGCCTCACCCGGAATAAACGCTAAATCCACACCAATTTTTGATGAGTCAGGACTTTGCTTTACCAATGTACTTATATGCTCCATATGTGAGGTCTCAACCCTGCCGGCACCAGGATGCTCATAATAGACCAAGACATCATCTGCATGTGAATGTTCCAGTGCATGTGTTTCTTCAAGGCCAGGAACAATCATGGCTGTCTTTTCCTGCAAATGAAAGATGATAGGCCGAGAGTAAATGAGTGCTTTAAAATTTGTTAAATAAAATTGATGGTCAGGATTAAAGACAAATACAGCAGAAATGGAGTGATCCTTCATATACTCTTTTAATCGATTGATTCTTTTCATTGAATCCACGATATCCAGCTCCTTTTTTGAAAAATTTTTTTAGCTTGTATGATCTGTCGTAAGGTCTGCTGAGACATTTTTGTTTCTGGTTGCCAAACTGACAATAATGAGTGTTAATACGGACAATGGCAAGGCAAACAGGACACTATTCCAATCTAATGGCCGATTAAGACCGATTTCCCAAATCATCGTTGCTGAACCACCCACAATCATGGAGCTAATCACGCCTGCTTTTGTTGCATTCTTCCATAATACGGTTGCAAGAATGGCAGGAGTTAAGGACGCGCCATACATCGTATAGGAATACATTTGGATGGCCAGGACACTTGGGAAGAATTGTCCTAATACATAAGCGAGAACCCCTAATATCACGACAATGACACGGTTGTACCATAGAAGTTTACTTTCAGGCAGCTTCCTTTTGCTTGAACGCTGGATTAAGTCACTGACGATATTTCCTGATGCTGATAACAGGTAAGAAGTAGCTGTTGTGATAATAAAAGCAACGGCTGAGCAGAGAATGAGCAATCCGATTACAAGGGGTACACCATCGATCGCAAGTGATAAAATGGCTGTATCGGGTTTTATATCTGGGAAAAGCACAATGGAGGTAGTTGCTAAGATGATGGTTAAACTTATGACAAACACACTGCCAACAAAAAAGCCGATAGTGGATTTCCGGGCTACGTTCGGATCTTTCGCAGCGGAAAATCGCTGATACATGTTTTGATCACCCAGTACGAGTAAAAACAATGGCAGGAAGAAGCCGAGAAGCTGAGGAAATGTTAATCCTCCATTCCAGGTCTTATTCATTTCAGGCAAGGATAGAGATAATCCTTCAAAGCCTCCTACAGCATTCAATGCAAAGGGAACCCCGAATAGAAAGCCAATGATAATTAAGATGGCACTAAGTGCATCCGTATACGCCACCGAAAATAGCCCGCCGCTCACAGTTAAGAAGATGACGAGAGCACACATAATGATGGCGCCAACTTCCAGTGGAATACCGGTGGTTAATTGCAGCACATAGGCTCCACCTGTAAACTGGTAGGCTGTTATTCCGACAAATGCAAAGATGATTATAATGGATGATATATAAAGAGCTGTTTTTCCAAAACGCCGTTCCAAAAGTTCCGGTACTGTATAGATTTCAATCTTTCGAATCTTGGAAGCTATAAAGTATAAAATGATAGCTCCAACAATTCCGCCTGAAAGATTAAAAATAGCGGCAAACGGTCCGTATTGGTAAATAAAGCTCGCTCCGCCGACCACAGTTCCTGATCCAACAAACGTTGCCAGAAGAGTTCCCATTACGACGAAAAGCGGCAAGCTTCGTCCTGCAACCATGAAATCATCACTGTTTTTCACCGATTTTTTTGCGAAATACACACCTATCAACGCCATCAGAATCAGATAAAGAATGACTGCAACTAAGTAAATGTTCAATAAGCTCACTCCTTTTACTATTTTTATATAAGGCTGTGTGGAAGCTTAATGCAGATTTTATCCTGGAACAGGGATCCTTGTTTCCTATTTAATTTTCTTTAGGAACGTTGTATACAAGGGGGACTCCGCAATTGCAGAGCCCTGTTTTTTCCGTTACAGCATACTGAAATCATGACACCAAACATTTGTCGTTAGTGTACGTTAGCTGACCAAAACACCGTTTTTCATAACCAGCTTGTCTCCCCGCAAACGATTTAAATCATTTAAAGGATTGCTGTCTACAATCAGAAGATCTGCGAATTTCCCTGGTGAAATACTGCCGCGCTGATCTTCAATCCCCAGACATTCAGCGGCAACAGCCGTAGATGCTTTGATGACATCCATTTCCGACATTCCCGCTTCATGCATAATCGCTAATTCATCATAATAATAGCGGGGCGGGGTTAATGGAGACCCACAGTCAGTACCTGTCGCAATCTTCACTCCGATTTGGACAGCCTCCTGCAGCATAGAGAAATGCGGTCCCACTACTTGCTTAGCTTTTTCAAGAGCAAATGCCGGGATGTCCGGGCTGCTTATAAGCTGTCTCATGACAGCCATTGTCGGCACTAAGAAAGTACCCTGATTTTTCATGATTTCAAGTGCCTGACGATCTGCGTAAATTCCATGTTCTATTGTATCGATCCCGACCTCTAAACAATTCATAATTCCTTCAATTCCATCTGCATGAGCAGAGACTTTCTTATTTTTCTTCAGTGCCTCTTCTTTTGCCGCACTTAGTTCTTCAATTGTTAATTGGACGGAACCAGGCTCCTCCCCTTTGGTATAAATACCGCCCGTTGCCATCACTTTCACCAGGTCTGCCCCTTCCTTGAGCACCCTTCTTGTATTCTTTCGCACTTCATCCGGCCCGTCCGATTCGTAGCCTAAATAATAGACATGTCCCCCTGTCATACAAATAGGTGCTCCGGAAGCAATAATGGTAGGTCCTTCAAGCAAGCCGGAATCAATGACATTTCTTACATGCAACACGGTTCGATCCGGTGCACCCAAATCCCTGACCGTAGTGACTCCTAATTTAAGTGTATCTAATGCATGTTTGTAGGCTTCCAAAGCAATTCTGTCATTTTCTTCATTTTTTATGACAGATTGAGGGTCTGCACTTCCATTCCAAACAAGATGTACATGGCAGTCAATCAGGCCGGGAAGGATATGTTTTCCGGTACAATCAATGATTTCAAACCCTTCTGTTTCCCTTGGCTCCCCTTGCTGCACCTCTGAAATTTTCCCGTTTTCAACCTTGATGTACGCATTCTCCATCACCTTATCATTAACTCCGTCAATAATGCTGCCATTTTTTAATATCCATTTCGTGTTAGCTGGCATTTTAAAGCCTCCTATTATTTGATTATTCAAAATCATAACAATAGAAAGATTATTTATCATTGTATACTACAAACAAAAAAGAGACATGAATTTGTCTCTTTTAAACAATTCTATTGAAATCGAACTGCCTTCTGTTTATAGCTGTGCATAGAAAATGCCACCATCAGCATTGAATAATTGGATGGATTTTGTATATCCATATGCAGTAATTCGCTTATTTTCTGCAATCGGTACTTGACCGTATTAGGATGCACAAATAATTCGCCGCTCGATTTTTGCAAATTGAAAAAGTGTTTTAAATATGTATAGAGTGTTTCGGTTAAGGAAGCATTTTTTTCCTGATCATAGGCAATCAAAGGACCCAGTAATTCTTCATCGAAGTTTTGAAACAAATGATGTGATTGTAAATTATAGGCTATTTTCTCTATCCCCATCTCATCCCAAAACACCAATTGTGCATCATGAATCTGACCATGCAGTAACCCCATTGATGACTGGTCATACATAGCCTTAATGTTGCTGCAATGGTTCACTTCGTCTATCGCACTTACACCGATACGGATTCCAGGATAGTCTGTCAGAATGTCCGCTACCCTCTCTCTGTCTAAAATTGAATCGATCACCCCAACAATTTTTCTGTTATAAATCCATAATCGCGAATTTGTTTCATTTTCTATTAAAAGCTCAGAAAGCATTTGAAGTTTTGACTGAAGTGTTTCCGGAGAGGAGGACTGCACTTGGATAATACATCTTACTTTCTTAAGGTCCATATAAAAATCTGATAGATTTTTATCATCGGATTCATCCTGAAAAATACGTTCAAGCATTTCGATATCTTTGCTTTTTTGATAGTGAAGCATTGTATTTTTATTATAGGCTGCCAAACTTAAAGCACGAATGCCATTCTTAATAACCTCTTCTGAATACTTATCCGTCGCTCCATTTTGACAAATAATGAGATAGCCAAGAAAGTTCATCTTAGAGAACAAAGGGGCTACCTTGAAAGTCTGATCAGGATCACGATCCATTTTCACAGCTATATTTGTTTCACGATTGGTGAAGCGCACTTTTAATACGTTCTCTTTATGCTGGTTTATGATTAAATTAATCAGGTGCTTAATCTCATTTCTGGTGTGGTCTTTCGTTTTCCAATACGCCATCAAATCAAAATACGGGTCTAACACGCACACAACATTGTTTATATATTCTCCTATTACTTTTACAATTGAATTCAAATCCTTTTCCAGGAGAACAATTTCCATTAGTTTCTCATTTAATTTATGGATTTTCGCAGCCTGTTCATTTTCCCTTTGATTTACTAGCTGATTGTATTTTTCGTGGATGATATAGTAAGGGACCTCTTGGGGAATTTCAAAAAGCGGAAAGGAATGAGTATTGGAGTAGTCAACAACTTCTTTTGGAATCGCTTTCAAAGCTGCTGTATGAAAACCAATAGCACTAATTCCGATTTCCTGCATCCATTCTAAATGGCTAATCATCTGATTCACATCTTTGAAAGCATGAAACGTGGTCATAACAAACCCTTTTTCTTTCATTCGGGATGTTTTTTCAGTAAGCTCCATACTTGTTAAGTAGGCAATCTCTTTATTTATATTTTGCCTGCCGCTTACCAGCATAATATTATCCTGTTCTAACACATCAGCAAATTCTTTCACTGTGATCATAATATTCCCCCCTTTAAAGATGAAACATTAACATTAATGAATTTGTTATGTATATCTAATAGTTTGTTTATATTATAAAGGCAACTTCTGCTAAATAAAATGGATAAAACCTAATGGTGATTTAAACATGTATGGGGTACAGCTGTGGCTGTACCCCATCATTAAGATTGATCTTTACTGAATAAAATACCCCACAAGAATTGACCCGGCACTATACACCAGCAGTAAAGCCATTATCACATTAAACTGACTTCTATACTTCGCCAGGAAGGATTGAAAAATCGATCCAAAAACACTCCAGCAAAAAGTGCTCAGGAAACCAACAAATGCAAGGAAAATGGAAAAGAAAATCAGGCTCGTATGTGAGGTGTGGTATGGGAGGATAAAGGTTGATATTACTGTAACCCCATATAAGATCCCCTTTGGATTAATAAATTGTAAAAGCATCCCGATTAAAAAGCCATTATGCTTATCATCATTATTGTTCTGGTCATCCGATTTACTGGTCATGATTTTATAAGCCAAAAACAGCATATAAATGACCCCAATGATAGTCATGATCAATTCAATCTTTGGAATGAAATGATGAAGCAATAGATTAAAATAACTGCAAAGTATCATTATGAAAAAGAACCCTGCGCTTACCCCCAAACAAAATCGAATCGTCTTTCTTAAACCGAACCGGTTAGCGAATACCATGGCCATAATATTGTTTGGACCTGGTGTAAAGCTGGTAACAAAAACATATAAGAAAAAAGATAATAAAGACATAGCTGCTTTCCTCCTTTCCATGTATGTTATAATGTACAAAAACAACAATATAACGATTTACTACATATTGTATATGACGGACGTTATATTGTACAGATGAAAGGAATGCAGCTATGGAGGATATTCATTTAATTCTGGCTAAAAATTTAAAAGCATTTCGAGAAAATAAAAAATTAAGTTTAGAGAAGGTGGCTGAATTAACGGGAGTAAGCAAAACGATGATCGGCCAAATTGAACGTGGCGAATCAAGCCCGACCATCACAACCATTTGGAAGATTGCAAATGGTTTAAAGATCTCTTTTACCTCATTGATTAATCATCCGCAGCCGGATACTCAAGTTGTTTTAAAGAAGGACATTCAGACATTATCAGAGGATCATGGCAGGTATCGGGTATATCCTTACTTTCCTTCCGAAAACGATAAGCGTTTTGAAGTGTATACCGTCGAAATTGACAAAGGAGGATACCTTAGCGCTGAACCACATATCGAGGGAACCGAGGAGCTGATTGTGGTCTTTGATGGGGAAATAACCATAAGGGTTAATAACGATGAATATACATTAGAAAGCGGTGACTCCATCAGATTCAAAGCGGATAAGCCCCATACCTATCATAATTCAGGGAAGTCTTTGGCACGTGTAAATATGATTTTATTTTATCCGGCAGAATAAAAGCATTTCTATGATTGGTGTAAATTTAACTGAAATCTTAAATTGACAAACTCTATCGCACGAAAAGCAGCCTCCCGGGGCTGCTTTCCTTTTGTCATTCTCATACTGTGTATTTGACCAGTAAAGTTTGTATTCTAAGGTTTTTCCAGTAATAGAGCAATTCCTTGCCCACCGCCAATACACAGTGACGCAAGCCCATATTTCACATTCCTTTCATTCATCTCCACTGCCAGTGAATAACTGATTCGGGCCCCACTCGTTCCAACCGGATGTCCCAGAGCGACTGCTCCTCCATTCACATTGACGACTTCCTGATCCAATTTCAATTCTTTGATCACAGCCAATGACTGTGCCGCAAATGCTTCATTGATCTCAATTAATCCAATATCATTCCAGCCCAGTCCCGCTTTTTTCAAAGCGATTTGCATAGCAGGGACAGGACCAATCCCCATTGTTTCAGGATCCACACCGGCAATCCCCCAGGAAACGATCCGAGCCAGCGGCTTTTTGCTGTGCTTCTTGACGTAAGATTCACTAGCCAGAACAACAGCAGCCGCTCCATCATTGATTCCGCTCGCATTCCCTGCCGTTACAGTTCCATCCTTTTTAAATGCTGTTTTTAGACCGCTCATTTTTTCAACATTTGTATCCGGCCGAATATGTTCATCCAGATCTACCACAACTTCTTTCTTTTTTTGCTTAACTGTCACGGGCACGATTTCTTTTGCAAAGCGTCCAGATTCAGCTGCTTTTGCCGCTTTTCTATGCGATTCCACTGCAAACCGGTCCTGCTCTTCTCGCGAGGTCGAATAGCGCTCAGCGAGATTTTCAGCCGTAACACCCATCCCATAGCCAATATAGGAATCTGTTAAAGTTCCCCAAAGCATATCATCAACTGGAGGTGCCCCACCTGGAGATCCCCAGCGTGTATGGCGAAGAACATGCGGTGATTGGCTCATATTCTCTGTTCCTCCCGCAAGTGCCACCTCCGCATCTCCGTGTAAGATGGTCATGGCACTCGATACAATCGCCTGCATCCCTGAACCGCAAAGCCGGTTCACGGTTAATGCGGGGGTACTCTGAGGAATACCGCTCTTCAGACCGATATGACGAGCTAAATAGGAGGATGATTGATTCGTATGAATGACATTTCCAAACGTAACATCCTTAATATCCTCCTCTGACACTTGACTACGTTTTATCGCTTCTTTTGCTGCGTGGACAGCAAGATCAATATCGGTTATGTCTTTAAATGATCCTCCGAATTCAGTAAAAGGTGTGCGTGCACCATCAAGTATATAGATTCCTTGCATAAAGATTTCCTCCTTTAAATGTCTATTAAATACCGCCCGACCGTTCTTTCCTTTCACACTCTTTCTTGCTGCTTTGATTTTAATAGCATCTGGTCAATGAGTTTCTCATCTCTTTCAAAGATATAATCATCCATGCTTCCATTTGGATAAGTAAAGAATCCTTCCCCATTCTTAACTCCGAACTTACCTGCCTCCACTTTGCTGGTAAGTGTAGGATATTCCTTCACATCTGAAGCAATGGCAGGCTGAAGCTGTTCCATCACCTTGATCCAAACATCCAGACCGCCGAAATCCATAATCTCCAATAGGCCGCTTTGTGCCAATCGGAATCCTGGACCATAGGCTACAGCCCGGTCAATATCCTCTTTTGTTGCAACATCATCTTCAAGAAGACTCAAAACTTCTCTGGCCATCGCAATTTGAATTCGGTTCGCAACAAGGCCAGGAAGCTCTTTTTTCACATCAATCGTGACTTTTCCGCATTGAGTTAAAAGTTGCTTCACTTTCGCATACACTGCCGGGTCGGTCTCATCCGTCTGAAGCATTTCAACAAGCGGGACAATATGGGCAGGATTGAACCAGTGTGTCAGCAGGCTTCTCGAACGATGCTTCTGAACATCGCGAATAATGTCTGATAATTTTAAGCTTGATGTGTTGGAGACGAAGATCGTATCTTCCGGAAATAATTCATCCATTTCTTTAAAAAGACGCTGTTTCACTTCAAGGTTTTCAACTACGCATTCTGTGACTAAATCGGCTTCTGCTGCGTTTCTTAAGGAAGTGGTAAACGTCAACTGTTTCATAATTTTATTAGCACGAGCATATTGCACTGGATCCTTCCGATGAAAGATTTCCGCGTACTTTTCGATCTTTTCTTTCGCTTTTACAAGTGCATCTTCAGATTGGTCAACTAAAATAACATTTTGATTGTTTTGAGCAAATTGAAAGGTAATGCCATATCCCATTGTGCCAGCACCAATAATGGCAATTTGTTTAAACATAGTCATTACATCCTTTCTTAATAGAATAATGAGGCAATAATAATAGTCGGGATTGCAGCTATAACAGGAGCAATAACGGCGGTTGCAAAAATATGACGATAAGCATCTTTATGAGTGAGACCGACCACTGCCAGAATCGTAATAACAGCACCATTGTGCGGAAGTGCATCAAATCCGCCCGACGCCATAGCGGCAATTCGGTGGAGAATTTCTGGATCCAGACCCATATCAAAATAGGTTTTTCCGAGCGTTTCCATGGCAATGCCAAGTCCCCCTGAAGCCGATCCAGTAATTCCCGCAAGTAATGTAGTCGCCAGGTATAATGAAATTAACGGAGACCCCGGTATACTAGTTAGCCAATCAGATACAACCGCAAACCCTGCAGTTACCGTACCCCACATCAGCACTTGTATTAACGATTGGCAGAACCGTATTCGTGGCACCAACATTGATAGTCTTGAATTTCTTCTCAATAAATGGCCAAAACAGCACAAAGCAGACAGCTACTGACAACATTAGGGTTAAAAGGATATCGAGCTTAAAGGCATTCAAAGCAACAAGTAAAAATACGGGTGGAAGGATGCTGACAAATAAAGGAGGCAGTTTTTTATCAGCATACTGATCTGTCATTTCCCGCTTTGGATTCTTATCCGGATTTTTCATATTGCTGTAAGTTTCTCCACGACTTTCTGCACGTTTTAATGCAAAACGCAAGTACCACACATTGATGATAATGACGAGAATCGTAGCAATGATCCCAAGCAGCGGGGCTGCCGTAACCGTTGTACCGAAATATTTAGTGGGAATGATGTTCTGGATGGAGGGGGTTCCTGGTGTCATCGTCATCGTAAAGGTCGCAATACCAAAAAAGAATGCGCCGACAAATAAGTGCCACGGTACTTCCAGCTCTTTGAATAATGGCTTTGCGATCGGAAGCATCGCGAAGATTACCACAAAAACATTGATCCCGCCATAAGTAAGAATGGCACTAATAACCACTACGGCGATGAGGACTTTAAACTTGCTTTCACGTCCAATTATCCTCAAAAGTGCTTCTGCAATTTTTCTCGCTGCACCGCTGTCTTCCATGAACTTGCCGAAAAGAGCAGCAAAAAGGAATATCAAATAATAGTTTTTCGCAAAGTTAATGAATCCTGCCATATAACTTTCCTGCATCCCTTCAAGAAAAGGCATGCCATTTAACAGGATGACAATAATACTCGCAATCGGAGCAATAATGATAATGCTGAATCCGCGCAAGGCCATGAAAATTAAAAGCCCCAACGATAACAGGATTGTAAAGACACTCCACAATTCCACTCCTTTTCCCCCTTTTAAAATAAAAATCTCTTAATCTATTTTTATTTTCTTAATAAATTCTTTTGGATTTTCCCTATAGAGGTTCTTGGGAAGTCATCCACAAATCGGAACTCCTGCGGAACTTTAAAATAGGATAGACGATCTTTACAGAATTCATAAAGCTCATCTGATGAAACCTGTTTTCCTTCTGAGCATCTAATATAGGCTATAACTGCTTCTTCCCGCAATGAATCCGGTTCCCCGATCACGGCGCACTCTTCCACGGAATCGTGGTTTGATAGAACATTCTCAACTTCTATGGAAGAAATATTTTCCCCAGCACGTTTAATCATGTCTTTGTTCCGGTCAACAAACCAAATAAATCCTTCCTCATTGTAATAGCCTTTGTCCCCTGTATAAAGATAGCCATTCTGCAATGTTTTGGCTGTAGCCTCTGGATTCTTGTAATAACCTTTCATAAGAGATGGACTTTTAATAATGATTTCTCCAACTTCCCCAGGGTTCGCCACTTTGCCATCTTCCCTAACAATCTTTATTTCATGGCCCAAGCCTGGCTTCCCAATCGGGACAATCCCGGAAGCAGGGTCCGTAATCATTTCTTCATGAAGAGGTGTAACAATGTTAGTGGTGATCGATTCTGTCATGCCATACCATTGATAGAGCTTAATACCAAACCTTTCCTTAAATTTGACCAAATCATGATGGGTGATAAATAAACCATACCCAGCTTTGCAAAGGGTATGCTCCTTTTCAGCTGGATGGTTTGGACATTCAAGCAGCATTTTAATAACAGTAGCCACAAGACTTGAGACGGTTGGGCGATACCGATTTACATCATCCCAAAATGTTGAAGATTTAAACCGTTCCAGTAAGATAATGGTTCCACCAGCAGCAAGCATGGCCATGGAAGTATAGTACTGTGAGTTGGCATGGAATAGCGGCAAAAAGATTAGATAGCGATCTTCTGAAGTCAGCTGCTGATAAAGGACAGATGAATGACCTGCAAACAAGTAATTTTCATGTGTAATGAGCACACCTTTGGGCTTTGCAGTCGTTCCGGAGGTATACATGATGCAGGCAACATCATCAGGGTCAATCGGTTCATCCGATGGGGTGAACTGGCTTGCCTCCTTCTCTCTTTTCCAATTCTCTTCATCCTTTTGAATAAAAAGGAGAGATAGATCTTCTGCCACCATCAAATGCTGCTCATTAACTAGGTTCTCTTCATAAATAAATCCCTTTGAATCAGAGTGGCTTAAGAAATACTCCAATTCAGAAGGTGTCGAAGCTGTGTTGATCGGCAACAGAATAGCACCGATGGCCGCACAGCTGAACCAGGTCTCGTAAAACAACGGAGAATTGGAGAGAAAAGCAGCGACAGTATCACCTTTTCGTATTCCTCTATCCAACAGCCAGCCCGCCATCTTTTCTGTTCGATTGAGGAATTCACGATAGGTGATGGATTCATCTTTAAAAACAATGAATTCCTTATCAGGATATCTTTCTGTTTGTTTTTTCAGTAATGAGTGCAATGTCAAGTTTCCGTACGTAAGCAAAATAGATCCACCTTTCTTTTTTTTGAATACGCTTTCAAAATAGTAAGTGTTTTATATAGACTATAGTCTTTAATTGCTATTTTACAGACTGTAGTCTATGTGTCAATATTTTTTATATTCAGAAATCAACTCATTTATGTTCATTGTCCCAAAATCTTAGAATTCTAGATTATAATTTTAAAAAATAAAAAGGCCCCTCTTGGGATGCCTTTTTACTTTTATTCTTTTACTTTTTTAACCCTCTGATTACCGCGTCAAATAAAAACCTCTGTTCATTTTGCAGCGAAAAAGCACCTTTATTGATCCCCCAGTCATAAAGAATTCCTCTTATGGTGCGGGCAAAAATGTCAACCATTTCCTCTGTGGAAAGATCCGTACGTAACTCCCCATTCCGTTTTCCTTCGTCACATAACTTTCCTAGGATTTGATAAAGCGGTCTGTCAGGTATTAAGAAAAAACTTTCTGCTTCAACATTAAGCTCGTGCTCATATATGGTTCTTATAACATCCCAGCCAAGATTCAACTCAATATACTCCATCTGCTTGAAGAAAAACCATCCGAGTTTTTCCTCTGCAGAGTTGAATAAATGAAATTCCGGTTCTAATTTCTGCACATAATATTGGTCAACTTCCTGAAACTTTTCAAAGAAAATATCATGCTTGCTTTTAAAATGATTATAAAATGCGCCTTTGGACGTTTGGGATTTTTCAATGATTTCATCAACAGTCACATTGCTGAAGCCCTTCTCCTGAAACAATTCCAATGCAATTTTTAAAATTCTTTTCTTTGTCTCCAATGCTTGCAGCTGCCTTTTATTCACCGGACTATCATTCCTTTTCAGAAAATTAAATATAAACTTGACAAATAGACTACGGTTTGCAAAACTACATTCATAGACTATAGTTTATATATTCTCAATTGATCCATACTTCGTCAACCTGTTTTCTATGTAAATGTAAGCGCTTTATTAAAAGCCTGTTACCAAAAAATAGGCGGAAGATTAAATTTAAGGAGGATTTAGATGTTAAGAACGATTTCGCAGAGTTTTAAAGTTGGTGTTGAAAAGTATTTACCGAATGCCTTCATCTTTGCCCTGCTACTGACCCTAATTGTTTTGGCAATGGGTATGATTATGACTGGTGAAAGCTTCTTTGGCATGGTTGAACACTGGTACAACGGTTTTTGGGGCTTTCTAGCTTTTACAACACAAATGATCCTGATCATTATAACTGGATATGCGCTCGTTAAAGCACCGCTTGTCCAGAGATGGGTTCAAAAAGGAGCGACCATTCCTAAAACACAGAAGTCAGCAATTATAATTACGATGATTGTCGCTGCTCTCGGCGGTTATCTTAGCTGGGGATTAGGATTCGTATTAGGAACACTCTTTGCAATGGAAGTAGCTAGAAACGTCCAGACAGCAGACTTTCGAATTCTCATCGCTGCAGCTTACACCGCAACAATCGCCATACTCCCAATCAGCATTACATTGACTGCACCTCTCCTAGTGAATACTCCACAGCACTCCTTAGAAGAGAAAATCGGACTAATACCATTAACAGAAACAATCTTAAGCCCGACCATGCTGTTTGTGGCATTAGTCGGCTTGGCAGCTGTCATTTTTGCCTATATAAAAATGATGCCTAAATCGGATGAAGTCGTTCCATTTTACAGAAACGATGAAATCGCCGCCAGCTTGGAAGCATCTCCTGTTACAGTTGGAGAAACTCCAACTATTGCAGATCGATTGGATAATAGTAAAGTTTTAAACTATCTAATTGTTGCAATTGGTGCGATCTGGCTATTTATGTATTTCTCAAAAAGTGGGTTCAATCTCAACCTTAACATTCTGAACTTTGGCTTTATTATTCTTGGCCTGGCCTTACATGGTTCTCCAAAAAGCTATATTAGCGCGATTACCAGCGCCATGCCTTCAGCCGGCGGAATCGCCCTGCAATTTCCTTTCTACGCTGGAATCATGGGGATGATGATCGGCTCTGGTTTAATTGTAATGATATCAAACGGCATTGTGGCTATTTCAAATGAATTCACTTTCCCGTTTTTTAGTCTGTTGTCTGCTTCTATTGTTAATATTTTCGTGCCTTCAGCCGGGGGCCAGTGGCAAATCCAGGGCCCAATCATGGTTGAAGCGGCACAAACCATGGGAATCCCTGTATCAGTAGCAATCAACACTGTCTCCATAGGAGATCTAGTAACAAACTTACTGCAGCCCTTCTTTGTTCTCCCTGCTTTAGGTTTGTCCGGGTTATCTTTGAAAGATATTTGGGGATATTGTTTAGTATCGCTTATTATTTTGTTTGTGATTGCTGTGGTTGGGGTTACTTTTATTCCGATGATATTTTAACCACCAAATTGAATGATAACAAATGGCCTTACAAATAGCCTGCTTGCTTTAATCCCTCCATTGCAGTCGCGACTTGCTTCTTCAGTGGTTTCATCATTGAATACAGGCGGGTGGCAGGGGTGTGAAAAGAAAGAAAAGCTTACGGGTTTGCTTAACGTTGAGTAAGTGACATTATAGTGGATGTAAGGTCCTGCCATTTACAAAATGTAAGTTTATTAATTTCAAACAAAACTCGCCGTATATAAAAGAAAACAATAATCAATTTTTCAGTCCATTGACACTCCTAATCTTTCCGGATTTTTGGTATATTAACAGATGAGAATATTTGGAAGGGGAGAAAAGAATGAATGAACTAGTGTTTAAACAGTTTGAGAAGACAAGAGGTTATTTTATTAAAAAGATCGAGTCAGTATCAAAGGATGTAGCAAGTATACAGCCAGACGGTTTTAACAACACGATCCATTGGCATATTGGCCATGTATTAACGGTCTGTGAACAGTTTATGTTCGGCTTTCCCCGCAAAACGACCCATATCCCTGCAAACTATATTGAATTATTTGGAAACGGTACAAAGCCGGCTGATTGGAAAGGTGATATACCTGAAACAGATGAGCTCATTATACTGCTGAAGGATCAATTGGCCCGAATCCAGCAAATTCCAGCTGAACGGTTAAATGAAAAGCTGGATAAACCATTTTTGGGACTTGAAACCTTTGGTGAATTAGCCGAATTTGCGTTGTTTCATGAGGCAAACCATTTGGGGCATATTCAAGCAATGGAACGGGTTATTCATCATACTGGAGTAAAGAACTAAAAAAGAAAGATCATTTTAATTTTAGTCTTAAAAGTGACAAAGGGTGCCCATCGATATTACGTACAGCACCATTGGGCATCCTTTCTTATCTAATCTCTCGTCCCCAGAACATCTGTATTTGGCGGTTCATACCCTAACTGGCGGGCCATCGCCATTATCTGTCCTTTGTGATGGTATTCGTGAGTGACAGTATGCATAAACAGTTTTCGAGGAGTCATTGAAATCTCCTCAGTTGATTCTCTCCAAGGAATAGGCTGCACGATTGACTCATCCATTTTTTGAGAAAATGACTCAAGAACTTCATACACATAAGCATCTGCTTGTTCAAACAGTGTCCTGATTTCCTCGATACCGATTGTCGGAATGTTTTCTCTAGGCGTGATAGGCTTCTTCGTTTTTAATAAAACAAATGATCCTAGCCAGCCATGATAACAATTCGCTACATGAACAAGTGTGTCACGCATACTCTGCCAGCCAAATCCCATTTCACACGTAAAATCTTTTGGATCCATTTTACTGCAAAAGTCCAAAAGCACTTCTCGATTCTCTTTGACCAATTCATATTCTTTCCGCTCCATTGTATCCTCCTCTTTTCTTTCTACTCTTTACTTTGCCTTGAACCCCTGGACTTTTCGAATATAGATGATCTGTCCAATATGATAAGTGTTATGTGTGCACAAATTTGATAACGCCCCCCACCAAAGCACATCTACAGGAAAATGGGGGATTTGTTCATGCAATTTTGATTCCGTGGCTGCCTTAATCTCATTTTGCCGCTTAGCTAATCCCTCGTCTAATCGTCGTACAAGTTCTTGCCATTTCATTTCGGTAAAATCTTCAGCAGAAAACCAAAAACACTTAAACCGCCTTAGCCCTATGGAATATAGAGCTAAAGCCGGCTAAAGCTTTTTTATTATTTCTACTGTCTACTTGACAGGGGACAGATCACATGAAAATGCATTACTAAACTAAGGGACAGGCACTCATTACTGCTCCTTTTCCTTAAAAAACAATTGTTTTGTTTTCATGAACAATAATCCGGTCTTCTAAATGCCATTTAACCGCTCTGGCAAGAACACTTCGTTCAATAGAACGTCCGCTCTTTTTTAAATCATCTATATGATCCCGGTGGTCAACACGCTTGATATCTTGTTCAATGATTGGTCCTTCGTCAAGATCGTTTGTAACATAGTGAGACGTTGCCCCAATTATTTTTACTCCGCGCTGATGGGCTCGATCATATGGCCTCGCACCAACAAATGCAGGAAGAAAAGAGTGATGAATATTAATGATCTTGAATGGATGAGCCCCAACAAAGGCTGGCGTCAAAATTTGCATATATCTTGCTAAGATGATTAAGTCAATATCAAATTCTTTTAAAAGCTGCAGCTGTCTTTCTTCAACTTCCTCTCTATTTTCTTTACTTGCTGGTAGGTAAAAGAATGGAATATGCAAGGATTCTGCAATTTGTCTTGCTTCCTCGTGATTGCTCACAATAAGAGCGATGTCGGTAAGCAAATCACCACTTTGGCATTCCCATAACAGCTCACGTAAACAATGAAGTTCTTTTGATACGAAAATAGCTGTCTTCTTCAATTCATAAACAAATGCTAATTTCCATTCCATTGAAAATGTTTCTGCGATTTCCTTAAATTGACTCTTCAATTCTTCTTCCTTCGACTGTAAACCAGGACATTCAAACTCGATTCGTATAAAAAAGGTGCCACCCTCTGGATTTGTCGAATATTGACTCGATTCAATAATATTAGCATCATGCTGGAACAGAAACTTGGATACAGCAGCCACAATACCCGGTTGATCAGGACAATTGATAAGCAGCCGCCCCCTGTTTTTTTGACTTTCTCTAAATACTTGAAGTTGATCTTGAATAGATGAATTCATATGAATCTCCTTTTTTAATTTTAATAACTATAATAGACTTATTGGTTTGGATTTAAAAGCATATTTTTATTTTTTATAAAGTTATTTATTTGGGTTTATGGGATAGTAAACATGGAGTAATGCTGGAACTTATAGATGAAAGAAAGCCAGCTCCAAGTGATGGAAACTTCCAGCATGCAGATACATGTCAAAAACGGTTCCCTTACTTTCTTCCCGAAAGCAAAAGAACCGTCCCTCGTTTCCTATACTCACATTCCAAACTTCTTCAGCCTTTTATAAAAGCTACTTCTTGGGATGCCCAGGAATTTTGCTGCTGCTGTTACCCCTGACATACTTAACTTTCTTGTCATGAAAGCCTTTTGCAATACAGTGACCATGTCCGCGAGGGTGCTAGTTATGCTGTCCTTGTCATTTAAATGTGCACTAACCCCAACAGCGACAGCTTCCTCCACAGCATATAAATGAACAAATCCCGGTAAGATTCGCTTTGCAAACAACTAATGAACTCTTCCTCAAAATTTCGGATTTCAACCATTTTTGATACATCCACTGGGCTTTTTCCTTCGTTAAAGCTACATCTTTACTGCTTTACAATGCTTTCATTTTTTCAGCCTCCTTGGAAAAATAGATTTCATCTAACTTAATTGCAAGAACCGTGCCATGAACCCAATGCTCTAATTTCAACACTTCAGGGTAATTTATGCTCAAAAAAAAGTAGACAAATTAAGACAGTGTCTCGATTTGTCTACTTTTGTTTCAATTAAAAGGTTTTCTATTTTTTCTTACATTTAAATGATGTAGGTTTTGGCAGTATGTTTACTAATTTCTCAATGAAAAACTGTATAAACGTATACTTATACGTAAATGCCAAGCAGTGCTTATTGTATTAACAGGGCGGGTCAGTCAAATAGGACAGGTAGGTTAAAAAAGATTTGACCACTAGCTAATGGGGAAATTTAGTGTAATCTAATTCCCTATCTGTATAAATGTGACATCTAAGGTTAAATTAACTCAAAAATGTTCTATTTTCGGGAGGATCTAAATGAATTATTTTGAAACATTATTTGATACCATTAAACCTTTTTTAGATGGTGAAAAAAAGCCATTAAATACATTAGAAGCAAGTAATTTATGGTTATATGCAGGAATGGGTCAAAATACATTACGACTTGAGGAAGTTTGGATAAATACAGTTCAAGATAATGAATTTAAAGAGATAATTACGAGTGTTTTCCATGTTCATAAAGAAATTGTAAATGATTTAAATGAATTTCTATTGCAAGAAGGTGTACCATTACCCAAACCTAGTGCACCTAAGCCAATAGCTGATTATCAGTCTATACCTGATGGGGCAAAGTTTACGGAGCAGGAAATAGCTAATTTATTATCTTTTAACCTTCTTATTGCCATGACTCAAGGAATGAGAATAATAACGGAATCAATACGCGCAGACGTGGGATTTATGGTCTCAAAGTTTTTACTCAAACATATATCCGTTTCAATACCATTAAAACAACTTATGTTAGAACGTAATTGGATTATGGAAGCTCCTCCGTATATAAATAATTTCAAGTGAAAATTCTGTTGAACTCACGATATAAATCAGCTGCCAAACCAGGCGGCTTTTCTTATTTCTAACGGGGCAAAAGAGTTTAAAAAAGGGCAGTATCCTTGCCGGGACCCTTGACATAAACGATTTAAAGCAGAGGTTGGGGACCTTTTTGGTACCCAACACATCGCAAATGATATTTTCTCTATAAGAACCCCGTTATCAGAACCCAATTTCTTCTTCTCTTCCACGATGCAGGTTTATCAAATACCATCTTGTGATCCAAACATGCCTGTTTCTTACCTCCTGCTTCTTTCCCCAAGATTTATTCCGATTCCCATATAGATAACCGCAATTAACAGCATTAATGAAACCGGAAGCATGATCTCACTCCAGTCAGCACCAAAAAGAGCAGCATCCATCATCGCTTCAAGTGCATAACCCATAGGGAACAGGTCCGCAATAAAGGTGAAAACTGGATTATCCATTACACCCGGCGGCACATACACACCGCTGATAATCGGGATAATGGGGATAACAGATGGATAAACCATATTGAACTTTTCCGGCGTTTTGGTAAAGCCGGCAACCAGCATAGCCAGGCTTACGCTGCTTAATGTAAAGACGGCGGCAATCGTCAGAATAAGGGAAAGCGGCCCTATTTCATAGTTCATCACATATTCGAATATCAGAAAAACAGCGGCCATTTGAAAAAATCCAATGAAAAAGCTATACAGTAAATGACCGGTATACATATTGGTTTTACTTACAGGCGAAAGGTTCAGACGGTTCCATACCCCGCTGACTTTATCCGCATTTATGCCATTAACCTTAAATCCAATAGTGAACATGGCAATAAATAAGGTAAAGCCAAACAGCAGCTGGGTCCCCATATTATGGCTGGTCAATTCTCCGCTGTTCACGCTTTTGGTTTTAACGGTCAAGGGCGGCTTTTCCAGGTAGCGGTCGATTTCTTCTCTTAATTCTGCTGTATCAGCTGAACCTGCGATCGCCTGAAGCTGTGCTTCCTCCGTAAATACTTTATGAACCTCCTGCTCTATGAGCTGAATATTGGGCATATCAGATGCGGTTATTAGGCGATAATCCTGTTCCATTAATAGAATCGCAACATCCCTTTTTCCCTCTCTAACCTGTTCACGTGCTTCCCCTTCTTCTGAAATAACATATTCGGTATTTTCATTATCCTTATTTAATAACTTTACCCATTTTTGTTCAATCTCCTCTGCATTTGGGCCAGTGGCAAACACAGCAACAGTGGTATTTGTCTGCCAGGCTGAGTTTCCAAAAATGAGAGTAGCTAAAATGCTTAGGCCTATAAATGTCAGGATTAGGAGCGGCTTTCGTTTGTCCTTTAGAAATTGAGCGTAAAACACTGGATACATCAGCTTCGCCCCCTTTTTGGAAAGATTGACACACTGATGGCAAAACAAATGATAAATACACCCATTAGAAAAATAATCGGGAATAGCAAGTCATTGAAATGGCTATATTGAACCCATTCAATAAGGGCTGTCTGTGTCAGGCCATTCGGGGTCCATTCGCCGATTTTTTGAATGGGCTCCGGAAGTCCTTCAAGCGGGAAGAAGCTTCCGCCCAGAACGCCAAACCCCATAATGACCAGGGTAGATATACCACTTGCTGCGTTGGTGTCGCTTAGATGGAGTGTTAGAGCCGTAAATAAAGCGGAAAGTCCCCCTACCGTTAAGGCAAATGCGATCAGGACAACCATTAATCCCGCCCAAAACGTGAATGATTTATCAGGGAATACATTTAACAGCAATTGAACAACCGTCAGGGTAATGGCGAATTGAAGAATGGCGAGAATAAAAGCGGATACCGTTTTCCCAATTAAGAAGGACAACGGATGGCTATTCGTTAATAAAATCCGATTGAACACCTGCTCCCGCTTTTCTGTCATCGTTTTTAACGAAACCGTTTGAGCCATAAATAAGGCAAAAAGGGTGCCGATTGCGATCGTGAAATATTGGGAAATCGTATACGCATCCGCACCATCATCCCCTTCAACCACTTCCTTTCCACCCTTCGGCAAAATGGGTTCTGCCGTGGCCTGGACTCCTTTACTCCCAAGGGCAAATTGCGTATTTACCGTATTAATAAAGCTATGGACGACCTCTTGAAGGGTGCTGACCTCAGCCGATTCCTCCTCCGCTAAAATGGTTACGGATCCTTGAGATGTATCCCCTAATAGAACATGTGATAGCGATTCGAACGTAAACCCTTCTGGAATTTTAATAATCGCATCCAGTTCCCCGTTTTCCACTTGTTCCGCTGCTTCCTTTTCACTGAAGTCCTTTACAGTCACCCATTCCTTCAGATCAGAGCTGTTCAGAAAATCATGAATAAGCTGTACAGGATCAAGCTTATCTGCTTCTGCAAGTACTGCACTTTTTTCTTCAGATGATAATCCCTTCGCTTCCACAGCAGCAGCAAATTGCTCCTTCCCCTTCTTCACATCATCCTCCTGCACCACTGAAATATCTATTTGCATGGCTTTTTCATCCTTAAAAAGGCCTGAAAAGGCAAAATTCAAGATCACAATGATTAGGATGGGGAGCATTAAAGCCATTAAGATCTCTTTGCGGTCTCTCCAGAAAACGAGAAGATCTTTTTTAATAAAAGCGCCCATTTTTCACCTCTCCTTAATCCCGCAATGTTTTCCCTGTCAGGTGCAGAAAGACGTCCTCCAGGCTGGGAATTTCTACTTGATAGTTCATGATTTGAATGCCTTCTTTTTCAGCAGCATGCACGAGGCTGCTTAAAAGATGATGATTCTTTTTCGCCAGAATGCGGAGCCCTTCATTCGTTTGTTCCACTTGAAGGACATCCGGCAGTGTTTTAATTTTATCCGTGAATGCTTCACTTCTCTTGCTGAGCTGAACCCCGATGGTATCTTCACTGGATAAGATGCTCAGCAATTCTTCCTTGCTGCCAGTTGCGATAATTTGCCCATGATCCATAATGTAGACCCGATTGCATAATTGCTCGACTTCCTCCATGTAATGGCTCGTGTACAGGACGGTAGTGCCTTGGGTCTGATTTAATTCCCGAACGGTTTCTAATATATGGTTTCGTGACTGGGGGTCAATGCCGACAGTCGGTTCATCGAGTATGAGGATTTTTGGGTTATGCAGCAGCGCAGCAGCGATGTTGATTCTTCGTTTCATTCCGCCGGAAAAGGTTTTAATCAGCTCCTTTTGGCGATCCTTTAAGCCGACCATATCCAGCACTTCCTGAATACGGACTTCCAGGCTCTCTTTCTCCACCCGGTAGGCTTTTCCGAAGAACTTCAGATTTTCATAGGCTGATAGCTCCTCGTATAACGCGATTTCCTGTGGTACTACCCCCAGAACTTTTCTGAGATCAGAAGGGTTTTGAATCGTGCTTTTCCCGTCAAGCTTCACATCCCCGGAAGTCGGCTTAATGAGGGATGCAATCATAGAAATTGTTGTTGATTTACCTGCGCCGTTTGGTCCAAGCAGGCCGACTGATTCGCCTGTATGCAGGTATAGGTTAATTTCATCCACCACTTTTTTATCTTTAAAGCTTTTTGTCAGTTTTACTGTTTCGAGCATGGTTCCACACTCCTTTATTGAGTTATACCTTTAAAATATAAAAAAGGAAACAGCATCACTACTGTCTCCCGTCACGAGTTATGTATTTCGCCATTACTTTTATCATTTTTTCTGAATTAGACAAGGTTATGGCGGATGGCATAGATGGCGAGCTGTGTCCGGTCTCTTAAATCCAGCTTCGTCAAAATCTGGCTTGTGTTATTTTTTACGGTACCTGTGGAAATGGCAAGCCGTTCTGCGATTTCGTTATTGCTGAGCCCTTCCCCAATACACTTTAAGATGGCCCGTTCCCTTGGTGTTAGAGAAGGATCCGGTTCCTTGGTGTCTTGCTGTTTCATTAATTGAGGGACGACCTTTGCAGCCACCCCTTCTTCTATGGATAATCCGCCTTTTAGTGCACTTCGGATTGAACGAAGCAGTGAATCCGTGTCCCCGTTTTTTAGGATGTAGCCGCTCACGCCTATTCGAAGCGCCTCCATGACATAATTATCGTCATCGAAGGTTGTCAGCATTAGAATCTTGGTTTGTGGCCAGCGGGATTGGATTATTTTCGCCGCTTTTAATCCATCCATAACAGGCATGCGGATATCAAGGATCACAATGTCAAATTGCCTTTTTTCACAAAGGGCGATGGCTTCTTTGCCGTTATCTGTTTCGCCTGTGACTTTGAACTCAGGTTCGGTTTCAATCATCATTTTCAAGCCCTGTCTTACCATTACCTGGTCTTCTGCCAGGAGTATTCGAATCATGGTTATCACCTCTATTCTTATAGATTGTCTTTGAAACTTGCTCGTTGATTTCCGCTGCAGGTACTCGCTTTCCACGGGGCGGGCGCTGAGCCTCCTCGACGCTATGCGTCTGCGGGGTATCACCTGTCCCGCTGCTCCCGTAGGAGTCTCGCACCTTCCGCTTCAATCAACTCAGTGATTATACTTAAATGAGCGCTTAAAAGCCTTTTCGAGAACTACCTTATTTTAATGAATCCGTTAACTATGAAATGTCCTTCAGTTTGGTACACCTTCAAACCACCATTATGCTTCTCTAATCGCTGCCTCATTTGGCTTAGTCCGAAGCCTTCGTGATAGCCATCCGTTCCAGTGGATGGGTTCCGAATTTCGAATCGAAATATGCTGCCGCCTGGTGCTTCGAAGGTGATTTCTGCTTCTTTTGCATCACTATGCTTCATGATATTGGTTAATGCTTCCTGGACTGATCTGTAGATCACAAAGGATTGTTCACCAGTCAACGGGGCAGAAAAGGCACCGTATTTGACAGAGAAATGAATGTGCATCATATTTTCCAATTCGAGCCTTCGAATTAACCGCAGGATGCCTGGTAGCCCGCCGGTGTCATTTGCCTTTAGAGATTTTACGGCCCTGCGTGTTTCGTTGAGGCTTTCGTTAGCGAGTTCCTTTAATGATTCCACTCTTTTCTGTTCGTGCTCAGAGGTTTGCAGACGAAACATTTCCAGCTGCATGATAAGGGCGGTCAGCTTATGGCCAACTGAATCATGGATTTCATGGGCAATCAGGACCCGCTCCTCTTGCCTGGCAAGCTCCTCCTCAGAGACAGCTCTCCGTTTTAGATCGCGAAATTCACTGAAAATAGCTTCGTGGCGAGCTTCCAAATCCATCAGATGATCCTTGTTTTTTTTATAATGGATGAGAGCAAGCAAAAGGAATATGATATATACAGTTATGAAAGTCTGAAGGAACCAGCCCAGATTACTATGTAAAGTGGTCAACCCTAATGCGAATGCACCAATTGCCCCATTCACAATACTGTATCGAAACGGAAGGCGATAAAAGCCCTCAGCGATTAGAAGGGAAAGGATGAGAATAAGAAAGGGATTAAATTGATCATTGTAGGGAAATAGGGTTGCTGCTGCAATAATCGTATTAGTACCTAATATGAACAATAAAACAATTGGCTTTTTCTCGATTAAAGGAACGAGAAAAAAAAGCAGGAAGTAAAATGATACTCCAAATATGTATACTGGTAATTGGTTTATAGGAAGGTTAAGATAAGCAATAGCAAAAGGCCAAACAACCACATTTAATAGGATCCATAGCCAGTAGGATTTCATATTATGACCCCATTTCTTTAGGGTTTACAACTGTAAATTTTATCATTTAATAACCAAATTAACCATATTTTGTTCTTACAGACAACGCGGCTCAGATATTATATAAATAAAATTACAAGTCTTATTGTAATACATCCTTTTATTAAAAGGTCGAATGCTGCATTTCAACTCCACAGCCGTTTATAGATAGTTAAAAAACAAACTTTTCCTAGGCCATTACATAATAAGTACCACGTAGGTTGTGTACAATTTAAGGAGCACCTCTGCTCTTTGTCACAAAAATACTCCTTTACTCGTTTTATTTTTGCAGCCTTTTGCTTTGAATCAGCATTTGGCAGAATAAGATTGGAAGTGAAATGATGCAGGAAATGTACATGCAATATAAAGGATTGCTGTTTAAACTCGCCTATCAATTGACAGGATCTGCCTCTGATGCAGAGGATGTTGTGCATGATGTTTTTTTGAAATTATATGATGTTCCTAAAGAGAAACTATCTGAGCCTAAAGCTTATCTTTGTAAAATGGTCACAAATCGATGTTATGACTTACAAAAATCAGCGCGCAAAAAACGGGAGCAGTATTTTGGAGAATGGCTGCCAGAGCCCCTATTTCAATCGGGTTCGAATGATGAATCCATAGAATCAGTCGAGCGCGGTGATTTATTGTCTTATGCGATGATCGTACTTCTTGAACGGCTTACACCAGCAGAGCGTGTTGTTTTTGTTTTGCGAGAGGCACTGGGCTTTGACTATGAGGAAATTGCAGAGCTTATGGAAAAAAGTACGGTGAATTGCCGTAAACTGTTCAGCCGTGCCCGTGCAAAAATGGGGATTACCTCTGAAGAGCTTGTTCATACTGAATCAGCCCCGAATGAACTGATTACTGACTTTCTGGCAGCACTCAAACAGGGGAACATGAAGCGAATGGTCTCTATGCTTGATCCTAATGTTATACTGGTCTCTGATGGAGGAGGAAAAGCAAAGGCTGCTATTTTTCCAATTAAAACGAGTGATCACGTTGTTCGCTTTCTTCTCGGCGTTTTACGCAAAGCATCAACGATTGAGGGAATTCCGCAAATTGAAATCAGGCAAATTAACGAACAACCTGCTTTTATACAACGTTCTAATGAGGGCATTCATACGGTGGGAATCATTCATACAGAGGGAAATTTGATCCGGAACATATACATTGTCCGAAACCCAGACAAACTGAAGCATACCGGGATATAAACAAAGACTGCATCCGTGTTCTGTTTATAAGGAGACCGATAAGATGGTCACTTCCATCTTACCGGTCTTTTTTTGTACGGCTTAAACTATAGAAGCCCATGATAATTACGGGTTTATACCACTCATAGTCCAGCTTTAGTCAATCCAAAAGCTGCGTCAGCAGAACCCGGTTCCGTTTTGAAAGCTATGCTGATACGGTTCCAGGCATTGATTGCCATGATGGAGAAGGTAAGATCTGATAGTTCTTTTTCTGATAGCTGCTCACGAACACTTTCATAAATATCATCAGGAACACCGTGTGCCGGCAGCTTAGTCAAAATCTCTGTCCATTCAAGCGCTGCACGTTCGCGTGGGCTAAATAGAGTGGATTCGCGCCAAATCGGGATATGATAAAGGCGAAGCTCTCTCTCGCCATGGATTTTTGCCTCCTTGATATGCATATCCAGGCAAAATCCGCATCCATTCATTTGGGAAGCTCTAATGTGGACCAGATGACGGATTTTTTCCTCAATTGAACTTTCCTTCTCTGCATTGCTCAGTGCCATCATCTTGTTAACAAATTCCGGAGATTGCTGCATGTAATTAATACGTTGTGTCATATTTTTGTACCCCTTTTCTTTTTAATTTAATTTTAGTTGCAAGTAATCTAAGACTATAACTTTTTGACGACCTCAAACTTAAGCTTATTTAATGTTTCTAGGTGTCATCGTTTTCTGTTTAACATTCTCCCTTGATTTGTTGCACCACCCTCCCTTAATCCTGATCATAAATATAACGATGTTGGGTTTCTTTTTGTGACACTCGCGATTTAATTAATTAGTTCACTAATTTACAACAGGTTTCAGTTAAGGCCCATTTTTGTCAAATGTCAACCAGATTAAAAATAAGTGCATGTAGGGCAAGTCATGGGTTAAAACATGGTCGTTAGGTTTCTAAGGGTAAGAAAATGCTAAAAAGATTTTTTAATATTGTTGGTTGGTGTTTTAATAAATTGAGGTCATTAATGAACAGTAGTATGATGGGGGTTAAATAAGAGATCGAATAACATACAAAGTGATTAAAATAGCTTGTTACCCGATATTTTTTCCTGAATTATATCGGGTAACAGATAAATACAATAAATATAAATTACAGGAATAAAAATTTGAGTTTCATTCTAATAAAAATGCTCCTATTTTCATTCTCCAATTTTAACTTGTTCCTTCGGTGATTTATAAAGATCTGAACATTTCCCCGCTTTTAGAATAAAACTGTTAGAGTGTTCTCGAAATCTATTTCTTAATTCATGACCAATTTTTATTACATTATCAAGATCAATTCCTGTGCTTATTCCCATTTCCTGAAACCCGTGAACAAGATCTTCAGTTGCGATATTTCCGCTTGCATTTGGTGCATAGGGACATCCCCCAAGACCTGCAACTGCACTATCAAAATCTTTTATCCCGGCTTCCAACCCAGCAACGGAATTCGCGAAAGCCATGCCTCTAGTATTATGCAGGTGCAAGGAAAAATTAAAATCAGGAAACTGAGACTTTAATCTTGAAACTAGAGTTTTAATTTTTACTGGATTAGCCATACCAGTAGTATCTGCTAATGAGATGTCCTTAATTCCCAATTCCTCGTACCGCTCACATATTTTGATATGTCTTTCAACAGGGACATTTCCTTCATAAGGACATCCGAACGCAACAGAAATGGAACCTCCAATGTAAACATGTGAGCCTTCAGCAGCTTTTACGAGCTTCTCAAAACCCTTCATTGCTTCAAATGTTGTGGAATTAGCATTGCTTAAACTATGTGAGTCTGTGGCAGAAAGCATTAACTTCACTTTATCAACATTTGCTTCAATTGCTCTTTCCAGCCCTTTTAAGTTTGGGACGAGGGCTCGGAATTTAACTCCTTGAACACGTTTTATTTTAGTTAAAACAGCACTCGCATCACTTAGCTGAGGTATTGCCTTCGGATGTACAAATGAAGTTACCTCAATTTGCTTAAAACCGCACATTATTAATCTATTAACATAATCAACTTTTTCTTCTGTCGGAATGACTTCTGGCAAGCTTTGAAAACCATCTCTAGGACACACCTCTGTAATAGTCACTTCAGTTGGATAAGACATGCTTTAGCGTCTCCTCCCTTTTTCTATTTTAGATAACCTTCTTTTCTTTAAGCTCTTGAACTCTAGTTTCATCCAATTCAAGAATCCCCTTAAGGATTTCTTCCGTGTGCTCGCCTAAATCCGGTGCAATCCGATAGACTGATCCAGGAGTCTCAGAAAACTTAGGAACAATTCCTGGCATTTTTATCTTCCCCAAACGCGGATGGGCAACTTCAATAATATTTTCACGTTCTTTTACATGCTCATCATTAAAAATATCTTCGATAGATTGAATTGGGCTTACTGGAACACCATATTCATCGAGTAGTCCCTGAAGTTCTTTTCGGGTCATCGTTTTAACCCAGTCCGCAACAATGCCATTCGTTTCTTCAAATCTTTTAAGACGCTCTGAATTTGTATAATATCTTTCGTCTTCAAGCATATCTTCACGCCCCATTGCTTTAGCGAGACGATTAAATGTACGGTCTGAACTTGTTACGAGCACCACCCAGTGACCATCCTTGGTTTGAAAAGTTCCCGCAGGACTTGAATGTCCGCTTAATCCAGGTGATCTCTCTTTTACAATCCCATTTTGATCGTAGTCAGCAACCAGAAACTCCATCATTCTAAACATAGCTTCATAAAGGCCAATATCTACATATTGCCCCGTACCGTTTTCATGGCTATCCCGGTAATACAAAGCTGTTGATGTAGCAAAAGCTACGTAAATACCGGTAATATAGTCTAATAATGAAAATGAAGGGCTGATTGGAGGGCGATCAGGGTATCCATGAAGGTATGTAAATCCACTATAAGCGGTCGCAGGTGTGCCAAACCCTGCCTTGCTTGAATTTGGACCAGTCTGTCCATATCCTGTTACTCGAATCATGATTAGTTCAGGATTTGCCTTTTTAAGCTGCTCATATCCTAAATTCCATTTTTCAAGTGTATTTGGCCTAAAGTTTTCGATGACTACATCCGATTTCATTGCCAATTCTTTTAAGATTTGCTGCCCCTCTTCTGTGTGCAAATCTAAAGTAATCGACTTTTTATTTCTTGCAAGTCCAGGCCAGCGAAGTGGTTCTTCCCCATGAAATGGTCCCATTTGCCGAAGAGAATCTCCTTTTTCTGGCATTTCCACTTTTATAACTTCGGCACCAAAATCCCCAAGTAAGGTGGCCCCAAATGGTGCTGCAATCATCGTTGAGAGATCTAATATCCTAATACCAGCTAACGGACCTTTTGAGTTCATACTCATAGAAAAACTCCTTTAATAATGTCTTTTATTTATCAGAAAGACCAATAGAAAGTAACGAGCGTCTATTGGTCTCCATCATTACACTCATACAATTATTTCCTGATCAATTTTTGTTCTTTTTTTGCTTTTTATAAGTCTAAATTGATTTACGACGACTAATGCAAATAAAGAGATTCCAATAATATCTGTTACTAGACCACTCTTAATAAGGCAAAGTGCTGAAATCCCCATAATAACTTGCTCTAGAATCGTCATCCGGATTAACAAATATTTTTCCATTACAGATCCTACACATAACACTCCAATTAATGCCGTTACTAATGAAGGCAAGAGTTCTAATAGTGTGGAATCTGGAGACCACAACAAGTTAGGAGAATAAATAAACATGTAAGGAATAATAAACCCTACTATCGCTAGTTTTAAAGCTGAGAATCCGGTTTTATTCGGATCACTGCCTGCTATTCCAGCAGCAGCAAACGCTCCAATTGCAACAGGCGGCGTTACTGTAGAAAGAATACCGTAATAGAAGACAAACATATGTGCATAGATCGGCTCAATTCCCAATGAGACTATTGCAGGAGCAGCAATGGCACTAGTCAGAATATAATTGGCTGTTGTAGGAAGCTCCATTCCAATTAATATTGCAAGGATCATAGTAAGGATTAAAGTGGTTACTAAATACCCTCCGCTCATTTTTAAGACTGCTGCTCCCATTGCCAAAATAGCACCGGATAATGATGAAACACCGATAACAATACCGATAACCGCACAAGCTGCAGCTACAGGGATAGCATTTATTGCACCCGATTGTAATGCTTCTATCAATTTTTTTAAATTAATTCTGGTGCTTTTCCTAAATGAACTGAAAATGATCGCTAGAACAATCCCCCATACACCAGCATATAAGGCGTCATATCCCTCAATTAAAAGATAAACCAAGCCCGCGATTGGAAATAACAAATGTCCTTGTTCTTTCATTACATCCTTTAATCTCGGAAGTTCACTCTTATCCAGTCCCTTTAAGCCCATCTTCGAAGATCTTAAATGAAGAATCACCAGAATGCCTGAAAAGTAAAGGATAGCAGGGATTAATGCGTATCCAAGAATATGGACGAATGGAATTCCAAGGCTATCTGCCATAATGAAAGCGGCTGCCCCCATAATTGGCGGCATGATTTGACCTCCTGCCGATGCAGCTGCTTCAACTCCGCCTGCAAAATGAGGTTTAAAACCGATCTTCTTCATCAAAGGGATCGTGAAAGTACCTGTTGTTACGACATTGGCGGAGGTGCTGCCGCTAATAGTTCCCATAAAGGCACTTGAAATAACTGATACCTTAGCGGGACCGCCTTTTGTATGACCTGCTATCGCCATGGAGACATCATTGAATAACTTTGACATTCCTGTAACTGATAGAAATGCACCAAATAAGATGAACAGGAAAATATAGGTAGCAGAAACACCCAGAATCTGCCCATAGATTCCTTCACTCGTTAAGTAAAGGTGCTGAACAATACGATCAAGTGAAAAGCCGCTATGCTTTAAGGGACCAGGTATCATTGGGCCCATAAAGATGTAAACAATAAATATAAACGCAATAATAGGCAGTGCCTTCCCAATTGCCCTTCTGGCAGCTTCAATGACCATTAGGATATTGACTATCCCCACGTAAGTATCAAGCGGGTTAGACAGCCCGCCCGTACTGATATATTGAGGGTATCTCCAAACGAGATAAAGCGTAGTGCCTGTTGCCAATATTAATAAAGTAAAATCAAAGAAGGTAACTTTATTCTTTGGAGATTTCTTAGATGCAGGAAATAATAAGAAGACTAATGTTAGAATAAAACTCAAGTGAATACTTCGTTGGATTAAAGGAGCGAATGTGCCAAATGCCGCTGTATAAAGCTGAAAGAGAGACAGCAGTATGGTCAATATAGTGATGGAGACTTTCCACTTTCCAGTGAATTGCCTTCTTTTGCTATTTAGCTTTTCAACTACCTTTTCAGCATTTCCCGTTTCCATTTATTGCACCTCCGATCACTTTATTGCGCCAACTTCCTTCAAATATTTCTCAGCTCCTGGATGCAGATCCACAACCATTCCGTTTGTAGCAGTTTCAGTATTCATCTGCTTAAAATATTGATGGGCACTGATTAAGTCTTCTTTATTTTCATATAATTGTTTCATAACACTATAAACTACCTCTTCATCTACTTCATCGTGGGCAACAAGTACGGATGATCCTGCAACTGTTGGAATATCTTCTTCCTGATTTTCATACGTACCTGCAGGAATTACAGCTGCTCCAAAATCAGGATATTCTTCAATCATTTTGTCAATAGCCTCCTGGCTCATAGGCAGTAATTTAACTTCCCCTGTACGAAGGAGTTCCGATACCTGGGCACTTCCTACCCCAGTCCCATAAATGTGAACGTCAACCTGACCAGTTTGTAAACCATCAGTAGCTTCCTGCCTAGTACCATGAACAGCTTTATAATCATCTGGAGTAATACCATATTGTTCTAACAGCTGATTGGTATTAATCTCAATACCGCTTGCAGCAGGCCCAACTGCTACCTTTTTACCTTTTATATCTTCAATGCTATTAATGCCGGCATCTTTTCTGACTAGAATATGAAACTCATTAAAATAAATGGATGTAAGTCCTCTCATGTTTTCTATTTTGCGCCCTTCAAAAGCTCCTGTACCTGTAGTAGCTTCCCTTAAAGTTCCAGATTGGACTAAGGCTAATTCTACTTCTTTTGTCCCTAAGAAATTTGCATTCTCAGCTGAACCGCCTGTTGCTTGTGCGCTTCCAACAAACCCATCAACATGGTCAGAAATAATGGTTGAAATAGCACTTCCGAGCGGAAAGAAATTCCCTCCCATACTAGCAGTACCAATTCTTAAAAACTTTTCCTCGGAACCATTCGCTTCAGAAGAAGATGAACAGGCAGATAGCAAAAGTGACATGACCAATACAAGGACAAGACCAATAAGTGAACTTTTTTTCATTAATATGTACCTCCTAAATTTAATTATTTATTAATAAACCATCCAATGGACGGTAATTGATTATGTCACCATCTGATGATTTTGAATATTCAAAATTCCCTAGGTAGTCTTCACTCTGATTTGGATAATCCCTTCTCCAATGAGACCCTCTGCTTTCCTTTCTTTCAAGTGCACCCTTTATGGTAAGCTTGCCCACTGTAATCATATTTGCTAATTCATGAAAGGAAACAATGGCCTTGTAATTTCGAACAGCAATTTTATCCAAGATGGATTCTACTTCATAAAGCTGCTTAAGCCCTTCACGAAGTATTGATTCCTCCCTCACAACTGATGCACTTCTCCACATTACCGTTCGCACTAATTCTTTCTTATCCGCAAGAGATTCTTCACCTTTAGAATTCACCTTTAATTTTTCTAGTTTGTTGGATAAATCCAGCGAGTTTATCTTTGCATGCTGGTTAACTGCTGAATATTCAGCTGCCGACTCACCTGCAATTTTGCCAAAAACTACTGTGTCAGCAATAGAGCTTCCTGAAAGTCTATTAGCACCATGTGTCCCTGTTGCAGCCTCTCCTGCGGCATAAAGGCCCGGTATGCTGCTCTCGCAGTTCGTATTAATCTTAACACCGCCCAAAAAGTAATGAGTTGTCGGAGAGACGATCACCATATCTTTATGAGGATCTACACCTTTTTTCTTAAGCTGATTACAGAAGTGACTATACTTTGATTCTAGAACCTTTTTTGGAATTCCGCTGCAATCGAAGTATACTCCCCCTTCAACTCCATAGCCTCTCTCTACTTCCTGAAATATAGCCTGGGCCATTTTATCCCTCGTCGCAGCCTTATCTCCGCCTTCAACATATCTGTGAATAAATAACTCCTTATCTTTATCTCTTAATACAGCTCCATCACCAAAAAGCGGATTGGATGCAGGCATCTTCAAAGGCTTAATCATCTGAGTAGGATAGAATTGGACAAATTCCATATCTTTCAAAACGGCACCAGCTTCATAGGCAAGAGCATAAGAATCCCCTGTAATCCCCACCGTGTTGTTATTATGAGAGAACATTCCTCCAGCTCCGCCATTTGCTAAGATGATGGCCTTACATGAGATCTCAATGAATTCGCTTTCATTTATATCAATAGCAATTGCTCCGGCAATTTTACCGTTTGTTGTAAGTAAATGAGCAACGACTGTTTGTTCCATAACTCTTATGTTTCTCTTAATCACACTTTCCGAAAGAGGTTTCATGAATGACAAGCCTCTTGCTAAATAGGAGTATCCATCCCATATAGTTGGTACAGAACGAGGATGGGAATGACCTGGCGGCTGTCTTTTAACGTACTCGTTATTTGTTTTAAAAAATTCCATACCATAATCTTCCAGCCATTCTATTGTTTTACCAGAATTAAAGGCCAATGTCCTAGTTAGTTCTTTTTGATTAATGCCTTTTCCAGAGCGGATTAGATCATTAAAATAAATTTCCTCGGAATCTGGATTGCCTTCTTCTGGTACTACAACGGAAAAAGCGGATCCTGAAACAATTGTATTTCCGCTTCTTCCAGCCTTTTGTTTGCAAATAATCGTGACATCTGCACCGTGTTTTTCAGCTTCAAGTGCAGCAATCAACCCTGTAGAGCCTCCTCCTACCACGAGTACATCAGTAACTAGCTTCTTTATTTCCATAAACTCCCCCCCAGAGATTTGAAATTACAATAATTTATTTTTTAATTTTTCTTTAATAAATCCCATTTCTCTTGAAATCTTATCACTTGCATCAAGGATTTCACTGATAAAATGTTCTACCTTTACTTCTGTAAATCTGACAAGCGGACCCGAGATCGTAATCCCTGCAATAACTGCTCCAGTGTAATCTCTTATAGGTGCAGAAATAGAGGCAGTTCCCTCAAGTCGCTCATTAAAGCTTGCTGCATAACCTTTTTCTCTAATATCAAAAAGCTCTAGCTTTAATCTGTTTAAAGCAGATTCTTCCATTAATTCTTTTTGCTCCTTTAATACATGTGTGATAACTTCGGGATCTGAAAAAGCCAATAACAGCTTTCCTGATGCCCCTACATGTAATGGAAGCAGTTTTCCTACTTCAGATACTTTTCTTAAAGCCTGATTTCCGTCAATCCGGTCAACGCAGACCCTATTTGTACCATGAACGATATTAATATTTACTGTTTCCTGCGTCTTTTCTGAAAGTCCCTTCATAATCGGCTTGGCCACATCAATCAGCTCCAAAGAACTTTGTACGACATTGCCAAGTGATAATAATTGAATCCCTAGCCTGTATTCATGCGTGTACGGGTTTTTTTCTACCATCCCTTTTGCCTCTAAAGAAGCCAATAATCTAAAAACAGTTGATTTTGTTAACCCTGTTTTTTGGCTTATGTTAGGTACGGTTAGAGTTGGATTCTCCATTGTAAAGCTTGTAAGGATGTCAATGGCTCTTTCTACTGAACGGACTGTTTCACTCATCTTCTATTTCTCCTCTTATGTTCCAAAATGGATGGGTGTAATTAAGATTTCAATCCATTATACGAAATGGGATTTACGAATCGAAATATCCATTCCGCTGTACGGATCACAAATCCAAAATTGCTTTGACTTCATGGTAAAGGAGTTGATTTAGACTGTCAATAAAAAATTCTGAAAAATCAAATAAAAAATGATAAAATACTTGATAAATAAGGGGTTTTAAAAATAATTATTTTCGTAATTATTGAAATACTCTAAATTTATTCGTTGACTAACCATTTTACTATCCCGTAGAATGAATTTATAATCCATTATACGGTTTGATTTGTTTCTATTTTTGATAAGGAGGTTTTATAATGGGTCAAACATTAATTGAAAAAATTATCTCAGCACATGCAGATCAGCCCGCTTTCCAAAATGATATTGCTATTGTTGATGTGGATGCTGTAATGGCCTCAGACACCACTGCCCCTCTAACCATTAAGGGCTTTCATGAAATGGGCGGAACAAAAGTTTGGGATTCTTCAAAAGTGGTTTTCGTCATTGATCATGCAGCGCCTGCTCCTAATGAACGGATTGCTAATCTACATAGTTTTATGCGGGATTTTGCAAAAGAACAAGAAATAACCCTATATGATGCAGGCAGCGGGATATGTCACCAGCTTATGGTAGAGAATGGACACGTAAAGCCGGGACAATTGGTGCTTGGGGCAGATTCACATACATGCACATATGGAGCATTAGGGGCTTTTGCTACAGGAGTTGGATCTACTGATCTCGCTGCTGTTTTGCTGA
Source organism: Cytobacillus sp. BC1816 (assembly GCF_051353635.1). Lineage (NCBI taxonomy): Bacteria > Bacillati > Bacillota > Bacilli > Caryophanales > Bacillaceae > Cytobacillus > Cytobacillus sp. BC1816. The sequence goes on from NZ_CP195611.1 coordinate 3,119,438, forward strand.
CAGGAAAGACATGGATTAAAGTACCTGCGACTATTAAAATTGAACTATCAGGCAAACTGCAGCCTGGAGTATCCGCTAAAGACCTAATTCTATTTCTGGTAGGACAATTAGGAATTGACGGGGCAACTTACAAAGCCATCGAATTTACAGGTGGAGCTTTAACCAATTTCAGCCTGGACAGCCGCCTAACAGTAGCCAATATGGCAATAGAAATGGGAGCAAAAGCTGGATTTGTTGATACCGAAGGATTAAACCTTTCCTATGAATTTAACGATATTAAGCCAGACGATGACGCCATTTATGAAAAAATCTATACTTTTGATATATCAGATCTCGAACCTCAAATTTCCATTCCACACTCACCTGACAATGTAAAATCCATCTCAGAAGTTGAAGGAATCACCATACAGCAAGCATTTCTAGGAAGCTGCACAAATGGCAGGTTAGAAGACTTACACGAAGCAGCAAGTATCTTAAAAGGAAAAACCATTCATCCGGAGGTGCGTTTTATGGTCGCTGCCGCTTCTAGAGAAGTTTATTTAAAAGCGCTTCAAGACGGTACAGCAGAAATACTGACACGATCAGGAGCAACTTTTCTTCCATCCGGATGCGGTCCATGTGTAGGTACTCACCTTGGGGTTCCAGGGAATGATGAAGGAATCATCTCATCCACTAATCGAAACTTCAGGGGCAGAATGGGAAATAGAAATTCCAATGTGTACCTTAGTTCGCCTGCCACTGTTGCTGCATCTGCACTTTATGGAAAAATAACCAACCCCCTGACCCTAATAAAGGAGGCAATCAAATGAACCTGAAAGGAACAGCACATGTTTATGGAAATGACATTGATACAGATCGAATTATTGCCGGCAAATATACAAAGACATTAAATATGCAGGAACTGGCTGATCATGTATTTGAAGATTTGGATTCTGATTTCCGCTCAAAGCTCCAATTGGGTGATATTTTGGTTGCAGGGACGAACTTCGGATGCGGATCTTCACGGGAGCAAGCTCCATTAGCTTTAAAAAAGGCAGGAGTTTCAGTCGTGATAGCGAGATCATTTGCCCGGATATTTTATCGCAATGCCATTAATATTGGTTTGCCAATCGTCGAAATCAAGGACCACACGATTAATGATAAAGATATCCTGAATGTTAATTTAAGTACCGGAGAAGTTAACAACCTAACAAAGTCAGTAATATATAAGGGGGCAGATATGCCATCTGTCATGATAGATATAATTAGAGATGGGGGATTAGTAGAGTATTTAAAGAATAGAGGAACCTATCAATTAACCAAATAAGTTCCTAAAAAGTGGTGTAAATAGAATGAAAATCGTCTTAATCGTTTGTATAGCGGGGATCTATATGTCGATGATTATGGGCACTCGACCGACTGTCTCTCTCTTTGCTCATGATTTGGGAGCAAGCATAAATCTAATTGGGTTGATCACTAGTTTGTTTTCATTGTTTCCTCTCCTATTTGCAATACTCTTAGGAAGGCTTATAGACCAATTAAATTCCAAGAAAACACTGCTTGCAGGAGGTTACCTTGGCATTATAGGAATTATTTTGCCAGGGTTGTTTCCTAATTATTTCGGGCTGGTATTATCACAGCTTATTGCTGGTTCCGCTCAAACTATCTTAATTTTAGCTGCCCAAGATTATGTAGGCAGGATATCCACAAAAAGGAACAGAAATCAATATGTCTCTTGGTTTAGCTTTGGAGTTGCAATTGGAACATTAATAGGACCCCTTATGAGCGGAATGCTGTCAGACTACTTTAGCTTTTCCATTACCTTTTATTTCATGGCATTTGTTGGTTTTCTTAGCTGCATTCTAATTCATATTGTTCCAAATCAAGAACCAGTCAGGTTGAAAAAAGGAGAAGAAGTATTAGAGAACGGACGCCCGTCTTTTTTGGACTTGCTTAACATACCTGGTCTAAGACTGGCATTGCTTTTTAGTACCCTAATATTATTTGCAAAGGATTTATATTTAACTTTTTTCCCCCTTCTTGGTCTGCAGTTCGGTTACAGCAACCTAACGATTGGCTTTCTACTTTCGATAAACGGAATTGCCAGTGTTATTATTCGTTTTTATCTAAACCCTTTAACTAACCGTTTCGGAACTGTTTCTGTCTTTATAGGTTCCATGATTATTACATGTGTGTCCTATATTGCTTTGCCCTTCTTTTCTCAAATCCTCATTGCAGGAATAATAGCATTTATTCTTGGGATTGGCCTAGGTATTGGTCAGCCACTTTCAATATCACTTACCATTCAGAATGCTATTAACGGACGTGTAGCTGAAGCATTGGGTATACGCTTGACTGTTAATCGATTAACCCAAGTTGTTACCCCCATTTTTTTAGGTGCCTTAGCTAATATCATTGGCTTGATCAATATCTTTATTGTCAGTTCAGCCGTCATTGCTGCAGGAACTGGCATTGCTCACAACAGAAAGAGAAAAGCAGCAGTCTCTCGTACAAAGCAAAAAACAATGTAAAAATTAAATTAAAAAGGAAAAATCCTTTTATGAGGACTTTTCCTTTTTGATTAAGAGATTAACTAACTTGCATAAATAAATCAAAGTACCTAACTCGAGTTCAAGTCAGTTGTCTTTTTCTCCCTAATCGGTACTTCCGTTTAAACTACTATTATTACCCAGTTTTCATGCTTATGCTTATTAGTGTAATTCCTATTCACTGTATTCTTAATACTGAACATCCCATTTTGAAAGTACCACTACATTGCATAGTTCCTTTCTCATTTTTAATCTTCTACATCGATTAATAAAATTTTTTCTTTAAAGCCACCTCGTTCTTTAGCCTTATGTCTTCTCAATTCCTCCACCTTCTCAATCGATGCCCCATGAGTCTCAGCAAGTGCATGTACTACTTCAAGCAAATCGGATAATTCCTCAATCGCCTCTTCATCATTATTAGCGTTTAAATATTCATCTAATTCTTCAATACTCTTTTTCTTGAGTTCTTGAATGAATTCTGACTGATCAAGAATCCTTGTTGAATAGTTCTTGCCTGTTTCTGCAATGATTTCTGGGATCCGGTCACGGACTAGCTTGTTATATGCAGGCATTATTCCCCTCACTTAAAATGATTAGTTTTCTTACTGCTTACCGCCTAACAGGTTAATCAAGTCTCTAAAAATGGAAGAAGGATTCCTTTGTAAAGTATCAAAAAGTACAGTTTTTTGATCACCTTCACCAATGAAATAAACTTCTCTATTTTCTTTATTAATTTTTATCGCAACATTTTTAATCTTATATTCCTCAACCTTAGTAGCCATATCAAGATTAACTGAGTCAAGTTCAAGGGATATTCTGTCTGAGACCCTCCTGAGCATTCTCCATAACGTTTTTTCTTCCTTGGATTTCATAAACAGTTCTGGAAGCTCTGTAGATTCTTTCAAATTGCTCAATGTCGTATGCATATATTCAGCGATACCATATCCAACAGGTTTAATGATAGGATTACAATTGATCCAATGTTCAACTTTAAATTGCATGTATTCATCGATTCCTAATTTTTGTGGCCTAATATCCGTAACCATGCCATAGCAAATAACTCCATTATGCTCTAATACACCGTTCCTCACATAAAGACCTATATACTTTGTCTCTTGCCATCCAGATTTTAGTTTATTTACAGGGATACGGTAGCTGCATGTCAGTTTATAGCTAATATATTCTTCTCGATCTCTAACAAGCCCGATAAGAACCTTCTCTTCCAGGCTGGAGTTCCAATTTTCCAATGTACCCCTTGGCAAGATTCCTTCCTGCTGGATTTCCTCAGGGCTTTTTTCAATAAGCCTCTCCACAAACATTTCGACAAGGTCCGTTGCATTCGGAAGAAAAGGAAGCCCTCCAATATTGACATTATCAATACTTTTATAGAAGTGATGATCCTGGTAAAGCTCTTCATAGGACCAAGGAAAAAGTACATAGGCTCCAAAAGCGGTTCTTTCATATGGCCCATCATTATAGACAACGATAGAATCTCGATAACGGTGCATGGTGTTAATATCATCTTCAAGTGGTCCGGGTTGCTTATATCGGTTTTGATAATAACTTCCTTCCTGGGCGTAATCGATTCGATACTTGGCATCAAATACATAATTATAGGTAAAGTCTTTCCCCTTTTTAGCGATGCTGAGCATGGTATCGGGCTTTTGAGGAATGGTCGGCAAACCACTTTCATACTTTTGGTAAGTTAGAATAATTTCCTCTTTGGTATAGGGATGTTTATATTTTCTTGTTGCAGACCGATTGGTTTGAAGATTCACAAACAGTCCCTCACGGTTTACCTGGATAATATCCTGGCTCACAAGCTGATACTTTTTATCAAGGATTTGCCCGAGCTTCAGGAATGTCCAATATTCATATAGAGTTGCTACATCTTTAACAGACATTTGATAAAGCTTTCCTTGAAGCATTAACCCTTTAGAAACCGTCAGATAGATCTGAAAAGCATCGCGGTAGCCAGGGGCCATTTGCAAAACCAGGCTTAGGATAGAGCGATCCAGCTTTTTTATTGCCTTCCAAAATGGACTTTTCAGCTTACCCTCCAAATGCTTAATCATTTCGAGCATCTTGTCTAAAAGATCAGCATCAGGTTCTACTTCCCACCTGGAGTTTCTATTTCTTAATGTCTTCAGCAAATCATAAAGCTTATGTGTAACCCGCTGCATCATCCATTTCACATATCGATTCTCTAATGTATCAAAGGTAAGCTCCTTTTTAACACGAAGACCTTCGGTTGGCATGAGTGTTTTGTTATTGATATGGATGCCATTTGAAACCTCAGTAAATAGATGAGGTCTTTTTTGCAAATAGCTCCTGCTTCTAGTGTCCAGCTTATTTAATTGGTCTCCCCTTACCTTTTCATACGTTTTCTGGAGAAGGTGATGAGGCTGCCGTTCAATACGGGTAATCGCCTGCAGAAACTGATCAAAATGCTTGCTAATTAACCGGTAAAATTCACTTCTGGAAGGCTTGCAGTCAAGCTTCATTCTAGCTCCTAAATAGGTTTTCCGGATAAAATGAAAGGCAAGATTATAAATTTCATCATTAACTTCTTCTAGTAGCTTTTTATAATCATTCTTGTAGTCAAGCTTTGCTGGAAAAATCTCTAACGTTACTTCTAACAGCTTTTTACTACCATCTCTAATTTCAAAGGTCGTAAATCCCACTTCATTCTGGAATTGTAAGTTTCCCATTAACATATAAGTGTTTGGGATTTCCACTTTAGATATTGATTGCCTTAAACCAGGATGCTCATGATAAAAGGATAAGTCTCTGCTTGTTTTAGGTATGACAATAACCTGATAAACTCCATTTTCGAAAAAGATAGGCCTTAATTGAGTAGATTCCTGAAGCAGCTGTGTTTCAATATCATAGACTAATACCTGATTTACCTGATCCCCATGAACAGAAAACTGCATGACATCATGCATATCCATTGCACGATACTGTTTTAACCCCTCATATCTCACATGATACGGTTTTCCTTTCACCACAAGAGAGAAATCATCGGTTTCAATCTTAACCAATTCAACTTCGTTACGAGATCCAGAAGGATGTGAAGCCATCCGCTTGTAACCTCCTAAGCATCTCAATCACTTTTCGAGCGCTCTTAGGATAAATAGCACTTTGTTCATCGAACTGAGATTTCTCATCCTCCTGAAACTCAGTATTTGTAAATAGTAGATATAACTCCCTTAGCAGCTGATCAATTCTTGAGTCACTTCCAGACAGACGCGGCAGGATCTTCTGAAGGATGCAATGATCAAATGCTTCCTCAAAGGTCATTAGATCACCTTCTTTGTTATAGGCCAGAAAGAAACAAATCTCATCCCTAACCCGGTACCCAATATGTGCATTAATAAGTAGAAGACTCTTATTAATCCTTACCAGCTCACTTGTAGCCTTTTCAATAATCTCTGTATCTACCTTGTACAGATCCTTTAAGTGCAAATATTTTGAGGCAAGCTGACTCTGACCTATTTCTAATGGATCTTTGTCCTCAAGATCCTGGAGAAAAATTAAATTATCCAACTCAACTCGATTAAACTCAATTGTATTAGCACGGTCTAACACCTTTTTACTAAAAGGGTGCGTCGTTTCATCCATATTAACGGTTCCAATAACATAAAGATTATTAGGAAGTGTGACCTCTCCTTTTGCGACCTCCTCCGATAATAAAGTAGAAGAAACAACCTTTCCATCCTCCCATCTTCTACTCTCCATTACACTGAGAATATCACTAAAGTAATATTCCACTCGTGCTAAATTCATCTCATCTAAAAGAACAAAGTAAGGCAACTCTGGATGCTCTTCTGCTGCTTTAATCGCTTTTGTTAAAGGTCCTTCTTTAAAATCGCCTTTGATATCTACATATCCTAATAGATCTGATCCGTCACTCCAGTCAGGACGGACAGGGATCAATGTAAACTGTCCATTTTTCTCAGTAGCTCCTATACTCTCGGCAAACCATTGCACCATTTTGGTTTTACCTGTTCCTGAGATACCTGATAGGATCACAAAGGGTTTGGTTTTTAGAGATAGGAATAAATTAATGACTTCTTCTTTTGGGTAGTAAAAGCCTTTGCTATTTATGTAAGAGTAAATGTGATTGATTATTTCATTGAAAGATAATATTTTAGACTTATCTTCTCTCACCATTGATGGACTTGTAGATAAGGTATATTTTGCATCTAACTTATCATCTAACACATCCCACTCCTCATTCACCAAATCTGTTTCTCTAAGCCAATTCAGAATATTTCTTGTCCTATACTGGGAAACAGAGGGTTCCATTAAATTAGAGCCTTTGGAGTTTCTGACAATTATCATCCCAATTTCTGAAAGTAATGAAAGCTTATCTGTTTTATTTATTCCTTTTAATAAAGAAAGTGTCTGATAAATCACCAAAAAGTATGGATGGTGCAGCATCAGTTTTGAAAGATATTCGTTCTTATTTACAGCATCAATATATCCATTTAAAATACTTTGCTGGATTTGATATTCTCCATTTAAGAACCCCAATAATTTTAGCCCCTGACGAGCACGGAGCTTCAGCCTTTTTATTGAGTCTTCTTTATATTTTTGAGATATTTCTTTTGGGTCTATATCCTGGTTAATAATGTCGTTTAAGAGCTGCATTGTCTGCTCCAAACTTGCTTCAGGTAGCTGGTCAGTTGTAAACTCTTTCAATTTGATATATTGTGTGTTGTCACTTACTACTTTATCAACAAAAGGCAATTCATGAAAAAATGACATGATAAACCCAGACCTGCCTTTTGTCTTAATAAAGTCATTTGGTGAAGCTATCCTAACATTTAAAAACTCTTCCCATGCTGTTGAAAGGGAATCGTAAGTAATAGCAGCATATGGGTTTTGTTCTTCACCTCGCGAAAACCTCTCTCTTGACGATTCAGTTTCAACAAGTATCTCTGCTTCGTTAAAATTTGTTATCCAGTTAGGCTTATTTGTACTTAAAGTTCTAATTTCCGATTTATTTTTGGCTATGGACATAAAAATTGATTTCATTGAGTTATCTGGTATCTCTGTTTCTCTCAGACCATCGTTATTAACCTTTGATAATAAACATTCCATTTTTACATATTTAATTGGATTACCTGAACCTTTGTGTATATCTCGAATATTAAGGTCTAGGAGTTTTGACCTAATTGGATCTTCAGCTATTTCGCCAAACAAAATAAAACGGCCTTTATTATCAGGATGATTATCCTTTTCATAATCATTTAGATTATAAATCTCTTTAATTTCGTTATTATAAACCGCACAAAAGTATTTCAGATCACCAGAACGGAGTCTATTCTCACTAATTACCCAGCTAACGCTAGTTGCATGATACAACTCTTCAGGTGTCATACCTTCTTTAAACGAAACTCCAATTTTAATTAATATTGTATCTTCTTTGCCCATTACTCCTGCTCCTCAATAAAATTTTCTCTTATAGTTTTTGCCTCACTAAGATTTGTCAGTTCATACAGTTTTATAGTGTCTAACCATTTTGGCAACAGCCACTTTCCTAAATGCTTATTAAAAATACTACTTCATCAAAATAAATAAAAAGCCTACAGGCAAAAGTCTTTTTTGACATTTACCTGCAAGCTGCTATCTTCTAATGAAGTAACTACTTTTAAGAACTTGGGCTTGATCCCAGTTAGTTAATGTTAATGTTATACTAGCGGCAGTTTCCACCAGTTTTCCTAAACTATTTGAATTGCTTCTCCATTTGATCATAGCATCTAAATACAAATGTTTTCAAAAACAAAGTTATTCTTTCCAGCCATCTAATTTCGCCTTTTCAACTAAAGAAAGTAATAATTGGCTCTGTACTGAGTTTGGTAGCTTTAGCGGTAATTTGCAAGCTATTTTTAATGCTTGCATTTCGAGAAAGGTTGCAATTTTTTTGTCAATAATAAAGGTATGTAAATTGCTCCAATATTCCACTCCCTTATTTACAACCTCAGTTTGGGCTTCTATACCTGTTATAACTTTTTGTTCCCTAACTGCTTGTCTTACTTCTGATTTAACATCCCTTTTATGCAATAAAATAGATTCTATTTTGTTATCGATCACAATATCTAAATCTGTTACACGTTTCCAACAAGCCTCCTGTTTACACCATTGTGTCACGTTAGCATTCCCTCGAGATGGATCTGTAATTGATTCGTATACCGATTTGGTTATTTTTGCCATTTGGTTAGTAATTACCTCAGGTACCTCTTGTTTGTTCCAAATTATTTGTAAATCTAAAGTGTAATCATTGTACTGCTTCTTTAGTAAGTGTGCAAATAAGGAAATGGAATACGTTACAATATTCGCTCTGTAACCTTGCTCATACCAAGTCTGATTGGGAACTAACTTTTCAACATGTTTAAAAAAAATGTATAGGGCCACAGATTCTTGAAAATATCTTTCGTTAAAACTTTCTGATGATGAAGACCATTCTTTGTCTACCCATTCTGCAAATTCTTTAAAATTTTTCTGTGCTCCCTTACTTACTATATGAGGCAGACATCGCCAAGAGTTTTGAGCTTTTGCTAGATCGGTTTTAGATATTAATTGCTTTTTAGGATTTTGCAATAAAAATCTATCCTTTTCTCTCTTTTTCATACGCATTTGCGCTTGAAGATATTGTCCCCTAGCTCTCTCATAAAACCAATGAGTATCATGTTGTGCGCCTTTAACTGCTGGTGCAAACAGCCTTCTTGAAATTTGTTCCATTCGTATATGGAAAGGGTGTGTGGAAAAAAAGTCAGCGTCACTTACTTTATTTTGACTATTGGAGGAACGAGAAATTTTTTGAAGTAACCCTTGGGTTTCATCAATATCCTCATTAACTTCTGTCAATTTCATTTGTAACGTAATATCGCTTAAATCTGCCTTATCTCGGAATCTTGCATTGGAAAGGGAAGCGGTAGTTTGTCCCCCGTTAATGATTTGAAAATCTCGAACATGGGTGATAAATTTCCCTTCAGGTTTATTTTCTATAGTTACAGAATTTGCTGTTGCAGAAACACCATTATTAAATGCAAAAAACATTTTTGGTTCAGTTAATATTGTCTGCCTTATTTTTTTATTGACTGCTACTTTGGTACTCAAGAATGATCTAACATTTCCTTCTAATAATTGGGCTCCATGAAAGTCATATATATCTGCTAAAACCTTTCCAGGAATTATACATAAAAAACAGCGATAGTCTATTATCCCTTCATTACTTGCTTCCAAACAAGGAATGCCATTCGGTAAAAAGCTAGTGAAATTTATCTCTATGCTTTCCCTACCTGATTCGGCTAAGAATATCTTAAATAAACGTTCTATATCCCATATTTGATATTCGATAGGGATATCATCATATTCACCAAATTCAAAGCTCTCAATTCGACCACTTATATATCGATCTGTAAATAATAATACTCGATACTTATTAATTTTACCTTTATTCCGAACAAACAAATCGATTAAATCAGCCGAAGAAGTACTTATTTCAATTCTTTGGCTTAAATTATTCTTATACACTTCATCAATAAAGCGGATCGGCCATTGAAATATCTGCTCGGCGTCTTTACGCGTTAAAATGGCACCTTCTTCACTTGCATTATAATCAGAAACTATTAGATTTAAAGTATTATCAAACTCATCTAAGGCATAACCATCAATTCTCACCTTTCTATTCCTTATTCCCTGCCCCAGATAAAATGCGTTTGTAAAATCAGGAATCACCTCAGCCGAAACTAAGTTGTCCGCTATAATATTTACAAACGCTGTATTTGATCCTTCTCCATAAGCAGCAGCTGTAGAACGCACATCCTCTATTAATTCTTTTCTAAATTCCTTAATATCCATAGTACACTCCCCCTGCTAAACCAATTTCCAAGGTTCTATGGCCTGGATACTAAGTTGGTAACCTGCGCTTGCAATTTGAATAGGAACATTACCTTTAACAAGTTTAGGAAACTTACTATTCACTTTATACTTACTGACTTTTCTCAATCTATAAAATTGCTTTTGATATTCTGGTAAATCAATATACCCATACTGTAAAAGTTTTTCATTAAACATATTTACTATTTCTAGGCTCTCCATTAAGCATTCCCTAATTTCACTTATTAAGCTCTCGAGTGTAAAACCATATACATCGTTATGTGCGGTCTTTTCTAAAAAATATATGACTAATTCACCAGGGACCGGAGAGTCTAATTGTTCAAGAGAGGAAATTGAAACAACGCTTGAACTTAAACCTACTACTTTAATTTCATGCCATCTATCGGAAAAAATAAAGTCTTGATCCGCTTTTTCAGGTCCTAACCAGCCATTTACTGCAACACCTAAAGACATACCACCTCTGATGGTTTCTTTTAAGTAACAAAGTTCCCCTATCAACCCTTTTTGCATTGATTCACTTAGTACACCTGTCTTGTAGATTTCCATCAATTTCGCCCACTGATTATATCTACTAATTACACACTCTAGTCCTGATAAGTTATTTTGCTGCTTGCGCGAGGATTCGATTAAGTCAGAACATAGACGAATAAAAACATCTTCCTGTTCAACACGAATCAACTTAAAGGAAAGCGCCCAGTTACCATCAATACGTTTCCCTGTAGAAACTTGAACAGATTTAGAAGATGGTAGAGTATCAGGTTCAAATTCAGTAACTAGTAACAAAACTTTCTGATTTATATTTTCGTATCCTATATACCACTCTAAAAAATGGTCGGCATCAATTCTAACAAAAGCATTTGCATTAAAGGTTAGAGTATTCCATTTTAGAAGCAAGGATTCATTAGTTATCATCGTCTTCATCCTCTTCATCGTCTACATCCATCCAATCCCTTAATTCGACTAGATTTACTATATAATTTGCTGTTTGCACTTCACCATCACCCGGGATACCAATTGCAAGAGCAAAAAGAGTCTCTGGAATTTTTAGGGTTGGTTCATCTTTATTCTCAAGTACATGTAATAACAATAAAGGATTTCTTTCCTCGATTAAGTATGCACTATCTGGAATACTTTTTTTACCAGGGTTTGCTTTTAAAAAGGCTTCTTTCACTTTTTTCACTTGTTCTTCTGACAAGCCCGCACGAGTTGCACCACCAGAACCTACCCTTACCTTTGTGCCTGATACTTTAATCATTCCATCTTTTTCTTTTAATATCCGTTGTTGCTTATTAACAGTGATTATGCCATTTGCCCCTTCAAGATGATATTCTGAACCAGATCCATTGGGAAGAAAAACATCCCATACAACTAGATCACCATTATTATCAATGAAATCAGCTAATGCTCTACTTTGAAATGCTAAGTGCCATGGATGCGTATCAAAGCTTCTCAGTAAATCAACTACAGAATCCTTGTTGATACCAGTCCATAATTGCCCAATAACTCTATTTTTAACTTTATTAACTTCAGTATCCAATTTTGAAACAAATCTCTTGAAAGCCCTTTCATTGGATTTTAATACTTCTGGTTTAGATTTTAAACGAGGTGTTTCTAGCAGCTTGCCCGTAACTCTAATTGGCCTACTAACCTGCGTGCCAGATCTCATTTTATTACGAGCTGTTACTATAAGAGAATTAGGGTCTTGTCTTACTTTAAGTCCAAAATCCCTTGGTGTTAAATTCAATCTGTTCATTCGAGCTATCTCGTTTTTCAGTTCGTTTGCAGCTTCAGTTATAAAGCCATACCAATCTATTGCATCCTTTGCCATCCATACTTTAAAAATGTCATCATAGTTTGGCCTATATCCAAACCACCTTCCCATTTGAAGAAGAGTGTCATACATTTGTGAATTTCTATAAAAATAACTTACAATTAATCCCTCTAAAGTTAATCCCCTTGAGAGACTAATACCACCCACAGCAATTACCCGAAATCCTTTTTCTTTATGTGAGTAGTAATCAAGACTATTTGCTCCTGTTTTTTGGTTAACAGCTCGTGCTTCCACAGGGGCAATAGCTTTATAAAGATATTCTTGCTGCATTTCTTCCCAAGGAATACCTGCTTTACTCTCCAATTCGTACTTATCCCATATACCTTTTAAGTACTTAAGAGATTCTATTAACAGAGCTTGTTTTTCACTCAGAGTAGCATAATTTCTCGCATCAGAACGTACTTGTTCTAGCCATACTATAATTTGATCTTTTATTTCAACTTGTACATCAGTAAAACGGCTTACATTAACCAGCATTGAGCGATGTTTATTATTATCTCCCCTAATATCTCTAATAGCATTTACTAATAGAAAATATCCTAATGCCTCATATAGACTGTTAGGTAAATCATCTACTTCAAGATCCTTTTTATGCTTAGATGGAAAGAATTGCTCAATTTCATCAGTATCAATTTCAACTAAACTATCCCTATATCGGGCGGAATCACCAAACATGGCATCAGCCCCAATATAGTGATTTGGAGGACGGAGGACATAAATAAAATCTCTTGGAAATAAATCATCCCCCACCATTTCATCTTCAGAATCAGGGTTTATAAAAATGTTTGCAAAGGGAGTTGCTGTAATACCAACATATGAAGCTTGATAAAATTTATCTAGAATAGATCTAATTGCTGAATTGATTGCGGTTGGATCTTGTTCCTCTTTTTTGGTATTTACAGATGCGTTATCTGCCTCATCATCAATCAACAGCAGTGGTAAATCAATCTTACCATTAGAATCTGCATTATTTGAAACTAACCAATTCTCCAAATTCTTCAGTATAGTTTTATGTTTCTTTACAACAAACAAAGCAGGTTCATTATTATTTCTTAGGGTTAAATCGTTACTTCTTAAGATAGTTGAATTAAAATCAGATAAGACACTGGTAAACGCTGAAATACGTTTGGACGAATTTATTTTCCCCACTCCATCAAAAACATTCCTAACTTCTTTATTGCCTTTAAGTTTTAACAAATTCTTACTCAATCTACCAGCAAATTCCTTGTCTAAACGCTCCTGCGTTTGAACTCGCAAGTTTTCCTGCATTCCTGCCAAAACAATAATCACTTTATATCCGGTATCAGCTGCTTTATTACAAATGGACGTATAATTGACAGTTTTTCCCGACTGAACATCGCCTAACACTAAACCCCGGCGTTGCCATTGTTTTTTACTCAGTGGATCACCTAATAAATCCACTATTTCAGTAGATACTGTATCTAAATTTGCTGTAACCCTACTATTCCAGCCTTCTACTTCTTCGAGATATCTTTTGTATCGATTCCAGTAAAAAAAGTCTATTTCCGCACGCCTGCTTGGTAGCCAAGACTGATGGTCACTAGTTTGATCGGATATAAACAATCCAACATCCATGGTGATTTGCATAGATGCTTTTAGAATTTTAATAATTTGTTCAAACTCTTCATTAGTAACTGAAAAATTGGATCGAAGGGAATTTGCCTCATTTAAGAGTGCTTCCTCTCCCGGAGGGGTCGAAGGATATTTTGTATTAAGTGAAATAGAAATAAATCGTTCAAGTAGATGTGCGTTTTGACTTAACATTTATTGTGCCTCCTGAAGCATCTTCTCGAGCAAATCTGTATTTTGAGCAAAAGGTTCTGTTATAGATAACTTATTAATCATTTCTTGTCTTTCTTTTGCATTATTACAACCAGAAAGTAACCCCTTAATCATCTGAATTAAATCTACTTCTGATAATTCACTATCCTTTACAATTTTATGATCGCTTGTTAAATCGACATATAACTGATTTAAAGGGAGGCTTCTTTCTATATGTTTAAATAAATTGTGTATCTCTCTTTTATTATTACAACTTATCGCTTCAACTAAAGGATGATCTCTATTGATTTCATATAGGACCCCCCCATCTCTTGTTTTAAGACGGTTCCAAATATGGATCTTATCATCATCAATTTCTTTTCTTCCCCGAAAAGTCCATGTACGTTTACTAACTTCTCCGAGTCTTTTTATAATGCTAGCAACATTCTGTTGTACAATAGCCGGTGGAATTGCCATTGATTTCTTTATATCTAATGTCCAGAGAGAATCCAGTGAGTTTGGGATGTCAATTCGGACCCTTGCCAATTTTGACAAATCTCCCTTACGCATCATCCTAAACCAAGTTCCCCATATTAATAGACGTTTATTACGATATACATAAAAACCCTGAAGTTTCCTAATACCATCTTCTCCCCCTAACATACTAATCTCAGATTCATTCAGCTGAGAAATATGAGGAAGTAGATACGGTCGTACAATCACTTTCTGTCCATCAATGTTAATAATTTCATCGTCTATGACCTGAGTGCTTTTTTCCGTGAGAAACGGATCAATAGCTTCAACTGACAATTTATTAATCTCGATAGCAACTCTTTGAATTCCAACCTCACCATTAATATATCGATGAAAGACTAGGGATAAATGCTTTCGGACATTATCCATGTACCTGCCCATTATTGTGGACAAATTGGTAGTACCCTCTTTTACTTTATCAAGTTCTTGCCAGATAACTAAAGTACCTGATTCCATTTCCTTAAGTTGTTCAACATGAGGAAATGCTTTGAAATCCTCTTCTGCTAATAATAATAGTGACCACTTAGTGGTTCTAGCTATGTGATCTAAATCCCACTGTGCCCCAGAAAAAGTTTCCCCTTTTTTACTAATAACCGTCAGCTTTCTGCATTGGGACATTGAAGCGGTTTTTAAACCTAATCCAAATCTACCTAAATCCTCCTCTCCTCTAGTATCTAGAGGGTTGCTACTCCCATAACGCATTGCTTCTATTAACTCAGATTTTGTCATTCCTATACCATTATCCAAAATTGATAAATAAGGAGATCCAATAGGAAAGAAATTTATTTCTATTTTATTAGCCATAGCTGTAATACTATTATCGACAATATCTGCAATTGCGGTCTCAATTGAGTAACCAATTGCCCTTGTTGACTCCATTAGAGCAGGAGCATAAGGGGGTAGTTCATGGTCTCTCATTTCTATATCTCCTTTCACGTAAAATCTTATATTTTTTCTAATGTATACAGATAAGGGTAGCACTTTTATTTTCCCTAAAATGCAAATTTATGTATGAGCTTTTAAGAGTTTAATAGAAGATAAAAATACACAGGTCTGTCTTTGTGACACTTTCACTTCCTTATGATCATCTCCGAAAATAAAAAAATTAAGTTTATTAATGCATAACCTCTAATAAATTTTTTTAAAAAAATCCTTATTAAAAGTAGATTATATCTGTTTTTAGATAAATTAATATTATTATCAGCATTAAATAAACCTGAATTAAAAATCAATAAAAAATTTCTTAATTTTCCTTCATATAAAAAGTAATTGAATAAATAGATGCAAGGTACAGTTAAACTGAACTGATTTATTTATTCTTAACATTTTTAAGTATACAAAAATTTAGCTATCCTTAGGAAATATTTTACCAAATAACCATGCTAAAAAAAAAGTAGAGTTAATAAATAAAAAAGCTGCATCCATTGGATACAGCTTAACTAATCACATAATTATTCTAATTACCACTCAAAACTTCTATATTATTTACTTTTTTTTCCAAACGTAAAATTCCCTTCATATTCTGCTCAGTCTCAGTACCAAGTGACTCTAGTAACCCCTCAGCAATCGCCCTTGCAAGCAGCGGAGGAACCGCATTCCCTATTTGCTGATACTGAGAGTCCTTTGACCCAAAAAATTTATAAGAATCCTGGAAGGATTGTAGCCTAGCAGCTTCCCTAATACTTATAGCTCTGTCTTTAGCAGGATGCACCCACATCGATTTTCTTGCATTAAGTACTGTATCAGAAGGTTCATTATAAGCAAGTCTTCTATAGATGGTATTCTGTGTTCTGCTATGATCTGTATAGGTTGTTTTTAACGACTCATCCAAATCGTGAAAGTTTTGCCCTTCTTTCAGTGACTGAAATCTTTTTAAAGCTACCTCACGCGTTTCTGTTCTAACGTGATTATAGATTTTATCACTGTTGTTAAGGTATGCATTTAATGGACTGCCGATTAATGGACGATGAGAATCCTTATACATTTCATCTTTTTTCACGTCAACTTCTGGCGAAATGTTCTCTAAGTCACCAATCGCATCATAAATTTTGTTATACTCGTCCCTGCTTTGAAATAATGGCTCTGGTGTCACTACCGCTTCAGCTTTCAAACAGTCTTTTCTGATGCCCATCAGAATTAATCTTCTTCTTTCCTGTGCAACACCGTATTGAGCAGCATTGAAAATATATTTGTCTTCATTAAAGACATAGCCTAAGTTAGACAGCTTCCTTTTTATATAGTTAAACACATTGAAGGATTTGATGGTGATTTCAAGATCATGCTGTTTCACCTGAATATCAAATAGTTTAACTTGGTTGTCTATAACCTCTGAAATCTTATAAATGACTTTTTGTGCTTCAATGATATTCTCGAGTTTTTCTTTAAATGAACTGTTATCTTGAGCATTTCCGTCCATTAATTTCTTTAATATATCGCCTAAATCTACCCAGTCTAATTGATACAGGCTGTCCCAGTATTCACTGTGCTGATCAAGCCATTGCTGGTTTACTGTCTTTAATAAGTATTTTTGGTTTGTTTCTTTCTGTATGAAGTTCAGCAGATCTTTGTTTGATTGCTTCTTAGAATGTTTTAGTAGTGAAGTTAATTTGGACATTAAGTCCTTATTAATCATGAATGGTGTTAATTCTATTCCCTCTGTGTAAGCATTCAGAAGGAATTCCCTTAATTTATCAGCGTATGATGTGCTTTTGCCAATTTTAATATGTTCTTCTGCCGGCTCAATTCCCAGCTTAACGAGTTCAGCTTCGTCACTTTCATTTAGAAAGAACTTATGTTTCTCCGACTCCATCGTCCTCACATTCTCCATCACAAAAGCCTTCGGACGAATCTCTTCAATCGCACGCAGATATTCTTTTACAAGCTGATTATTCGAAGATATAAGAGTATTCTGCTGACGATTTGCATTTGAAAATCCCTGGCATGGAGGGCCGCCAATTACCACATCAATATCTCGGAATTCATCAATCTTT
This sequence comes from Cytobacillus sp. BC1816, assembly GCF_051353635.1. Lineage (NCBI taxonomy): Bacteria > Bacillati > Bacillota > Bacilli > Caryophanales > Bacillaceae > Cytobacillus > Cytobacillus sp. BC1816. The sequence continues at coordinate 3,137,014 of NZ_CP195611.1, forward strand.
TCTCCCTCGTCATTTACATACTTAAGCTTTGTAATATCTTTATGTAAAATAACGTCTTCATGGTTCATTTCATAGGTTTTTCTTGCGTTCTCATTGATTTCGACAGCAACTTTCACTTTGAATTTCCCGGTCTGTTCAAAGCCGCTGCTGAGACCGCCTGCCCCTGCAAAAAGATCCATTACTCTAAGTTTCTCCATCTTAAAACCTCACTTCTGCTAGAAGTAGTCTTTCTATCTATATTTTAATATAAGAACATTCGTTCGAAAAGTAGTTTTAGTCAACTTTTCAATTATAACATAATTATTTTTCTTCGATTCATGTCAAATGGTGTAATGTTCAGCACTCATGGGTAAGATTCCAATATAAACTCAAAACCGGACGTGATTCCATGCCTGAAAAAATAACCAAAGAACAGCGATCCAATAACATGAGAGCCATCAAGTCGCAGTCAATGCTGGAAAATGCCATCACGAAGGCTCTCTGGAGGCGAGGATTTCGGTTCCGTAAAAATGCGAAAATGTACGGCAAACCGGATATCTCCATAAAGAAATATAAAATCGTCATCTTTATAGACTCATGCTTCTGGCATTGCTGCCCGATTCACGGGAATATGCCAAAATCCAATCAGGAGTATTGGACAAAAAAACTGGCTCGCAATGTCAGCCGGGATCAGGAAGTGAATCAGTATTATCAGGATAACGGCTGGAAAGTGATGCGCATCTGGGAGCATGAGTTCAAACAGGACTTCGATGCTGCAGTTGACTCTTTAGCTGAATTTATTAGAACCCATTCAGTTTTAAAGGAAAAACACCCTGAATCTTTATCAGAAGATTAGGGTGTTTTTCTGTTAAATTAAGTTTTTCAGTTCCTGGGAGCAGGTTTCTTTAAACTGTATCCAGCAAGCTTCCTGCTTCGCCCATTGCGTTACGTTCCGCTCACCAGCAGATTCTTTCAGATAGAACAAAGTCTTATCTGCAATCGTACGTACGATATCATCCCATTTATCTGAAAGTGCCTGTTCTTCCCATACACCAACCAAATCAATTTGCTCGCTGTAGAGGTGATGAAGCATTGCCACTGTATAGTAAATGACATTTGCCTTGTAGCCTCTCAGCTTCATTTCATCAACGATTTCTTTGACGCGCTGATTAATGATGGCTCTGGCAATTAATTTTTGATACACGGATAGAGTAATCTTATCCTGTGTGCTGCCGCTCCAGAAAGTCTTGTTCAGATCCATGAACTTCTTGAATGCTTCCTCTCCGCCCTTACTTGAAACGTGAGGATAGCCTTCCCAAGACATAAAGTATTTAGCCAAATCGACTTTTGTAAGGACTTTATCTTTCGGGTACTGCTTCTTGAAATCTGTCTGCTCTTTTCCTCGCTTGCGGCGGTTGATGTCCACCATATACTGGCCTCTGGCACGCTCGAAGTACCATTTACTTTCTGGCCTTCTTCCGTCTTTTGCCGGAATCCAGATATTGCGCGAGAATTTCTCCAAATCAGACATGAAGCGTGTATTGGCCAATAGATCAGATTTATTGATCTTGTTTTGCGTATTGGCATATTGTGAAATGCGGGAGATCATTTCATCTTCCAGCAGGTGCTGATCCTTCGAAACAAATTCATTAACTTGAAGGATTGTCAGTTTTGCCTGGACGTAGACATCCTTCAGGCTGATTCCGTCCTTATAAGCCTTGTGAATGGATGCTGTTGTCTGGCCGCCATTCACAATTTGCCAGCCGCTGAGACCTTTGATTTTATATTGATTCACTCCATCTTCCACAGGCTCAAAATCACCTGTGCGCGCCACGGTTGAAATGCCGTTGTTATAGGCCACAAACATTCTGCGCTGGAATGGATCTTTTAGCGTATCGCGAATGCCTTTGTTGGTTCCGCCCCTTGCCTGAAGGAAAGAACGAACATTTCGCTCGACCAGCTTTTGACCCCATTCATCATAGGCTTTAGCAAGCAATTCAGCTGAAATATAGCCAACATAGCAATCAAATTCCTTTACTCCGCTAGATGGATCCGGAACAAACATCATCTCAAATGTTTCACCGTAGTCTCTCTCAAAATCAATGTAATCGGTCTCGACAGCCTGCTCGGAAGTGATCAGCTGCTGCACCCGGTCAATATCCCAAACCTGGACATTCACAGTTTCGATGCCTGGAATCGTCATCTCTACCGGCTTATTTGAAGAATAGTACAGGTTTGTCACAACAAAGATATTGATCTCATTAATATTCTCCATCTCTTCATCTATGACTTTAGCAAGATCATAAGCTTCTAGTGAATGGTCAATGGTCTGAAGAAGAGACTTTGCATTTGTGACAAAGCGCTTAACCCGATTGGCAATTTCCGTTACAGCAGTCATATTAATAGAAAGCAGATCTTCTTCGTTCTGCTCAAAATTGTAATCGGCCACATACAGGTCTAAAACTTGGTTCTCATCATCATAAGAATAGGCGTTCACGGCAATATTTTTTGATGTATCTTTATAAGGAGGAATAAGGGTTTCCGGATCGTCAGGCCTGTCCATAAAGGAAATCATTTTCTCCAGGAATGGAACCTGATAGCTGCCCGTTTTTATTGCCTTTTCTTCCAGCTCCTCCATGAAATCGAGGAGAAATTCTTTTCTTTGTCTAGTTTCTATCATCTTTTACCCTTCCACTCTAAACATTTGATATATGGTTTCCGGATCTTTCTCATATTCCGTACAATGAGTCAGATCAATATTATAGCTTACATGAGAAATTCCCTTTGGCAGATGCTCTTTTAACAGCCGTGGAAAATCTTCCCCTGCTTCGTAAACTTCTGTTTTTTCCACAAAAAACAATGTATCGCCATATTCTTCTTCCCTAAAGCCGAGATCAGTCATTAAATCGCTGTAAATGAGAGCAATTCGTTCAGATCGTTCTGCAAGCTTGGCACGGACCTGTCCGGCCAGCTCTTGAAGACTCATGCCATGTGTCCGGCTTTGTTCAAGAAAGCAGACATATAGATAAATTGAAGAAACGGCTTCACTTAACTTAAGCTGGTTCTCATTTGATATTTTAATGGTTTTTGATAATTTATCAATCACTGTTTTGATTTCAAGCCCGCACCTGGAACCTTTGAAGTCAATCCGCCCCTTGGTCGGCCCTTCCCATTGCTCAATAATGAGAGGGGGCTGGCCTGGGTGCTTGTCCAGCCATTCATTGATAAACCATAATTCCCCAAATAGCCCACGCTGCTGTTCTTCAGAAAGCCGTTTAAATCCGCCTCGCTGAAAGAAAGTCCTCCATCTGTCAAGCACCTTATATACAGTAGAAAATAGCGACTCTTCTTTTTCAGCAACTAAATGTTCAGCAAGGTTCTGGAGGACGACATCGAAAATTTCCGGGCTTTGTTCATCCTCTTGACGGATTACAAGGAAGTAATGTTCTTTTAAGAGAAAAAGCTTTTCAAAGTATTCCACTTTGACAGACATGCCCCGCCATTTTGGAAGGGCTCTTTCCTGGCTGTCGTCCCATGCTTCCGTTCCGAGATCAATGTACAGCTGACGATGATGATTCGCAGGATCGATTCCTGCAAACATAACAGGGTTCTCGTATGTCAGGACATTCAGCTTATATACCTCACTATCGTCCTGGTTTTTAAGCTCTTGAATCATTTGTTCAAACTCTATTTTTAGGTTCAACACAGCTACTCTCCTTAAATAAAGTTATTCAGACTGTTTTATTAGTCTGGTAGACGCTTTTATCGTAGATTTCAGTTCCAGGAAAAGAGAATGCAATTCCAATCGGCACTAGTTTTGAAGAGAAGTCAACATCCAAACTTTTAAAAAGCTTCACTTCTGGATGAAGAGGATAAATTAACATTAATCCCTTTTCCTTTTCTCGTACCTTTCGTATATCTTTACGTTCTTTGAGTCCTTTAATTTTTTCATAATCAAGATCCATATATTCGTGGTTTGGAGACACAATTGCCCCAATGTCTCTGATTTGATCCTTGCACTCAGGAACAGTCACATTATTACCAAGTGCAGCTGCCGATTTCAAATTGATCTTTCCTAATTCAACAGGATACTCTGATAGTCCAGAAGCTTTTGATGGGTCCCCTTCAACTACTGCAACTGTCCAATCCGTCAGCTCTCCCTCTTTATTCACACGGTCAATATAATCGGATATTAATACAGAATTAACGATGTTGCTGTCAGCAGTCTGATATTCTGATAGAAATTCCTTAATGATGTCTGCTTTCACACCAGAAGCCGAATAAAAGTTTGTTTTTCTATAGGCCATCTTTTCTAGGGGAAGCTTGTTTGCCAGCTTTACCGCAGTATCCATATTCCCTTTTAGTACCTTTTCGCTTGGATCAAATAGCCTGGTCTGCTGAAGACTTTCTGCGTAAATAACATTAGATGTGACTGCATTTCTCATTTTCAGAGGACTGGTCAGCATCATCGTTGGATGGCTCAGCATCCTAACAGCAAATTCAGAAGGCGTTTTTTTCATAGCTGCAAGCCGGTCGAATTCCTGGCGCAGCTGAATCATAGCGATTGCCAGATGTTCAAAATTCGAAGCAATTTCAACTGACGTATATATGCGGCACAAATCCATGTAGCCCTTCCTGTAACCAAACCAGCGCCCCATCTGCATGAGTGTGTCATACATAAGCGTGTTCCGGAAGTAATAGGTAATGCTTAAGCCTTCCAGTGTTAGACCACGGGATAATTTGTCTCCGCCTACGGCTATTACATTCAGGCCATCTTCTTTATATTGATGGTAATCCAGCGCATCCCGGCTGTTTCCATTGATTTCAAATACCTGAATCGTCTCGCAGCATTTCCTCAGCTCTTCGTATACTTCATTCCAGCCGTATTCCTTGTGGTTTTCGTTAGGCCAATCCCTGCTCACAGGGAGGATGTCATTTTCATAGAGCTCCTGCAGCTCTGCTATCACAGTGCTTTCAGGATTATATTGCAGCTGTTTTGAGATGGCATCAAAAGTGCGTGAAACTTCATCTTTTACACTCGACTGCACATCCTTAAAGCGTGATGTATGAATGAGCATGGAATTATGCTTCTTTCTTTGCCCTCTCAAATTGCGGATGGCAATCACAAGAAGGAATTCAAGAATGGCTTCACGCATTTGCGGAGGCACTTCCTCAAATTTATCTGCATCCGATTTCTTTTTAATCGTCGTAAATACTTCAAGATCTTCCTGCCGCAGATGGCGGATCAAACTAGGGCGAGTGTCTTCTGCATCCTCTTCCACATTGAAATATTCTTCAGGACCGCAATATTCCTTAGGCTTTGGCAGGCCGACGAGGAAATCTTTCGGATACAAGTCATCCCCTTCCTCGTCTGTCCTTCCTTCTTTGCTGATCAGAAGATTGGCAAACGGTGTTGCCGTGTAGCCCACAAATGCTTTTCGATTAAACACTTCAAGTATCTGCCGGATTAGACGGTTAATCGTTTTCGGATCTTCATTTTTATCTGGATTGGAAGTGTCAACGGACGCCTGGTCTGCCTCGTCATCAACAATTAAGACGGGGATATCCAGATTATATAAATCACGGTGATTGATTAATTGATCTCTGAGTGACTCCAGAACCGTTTTGTTTTTCTTTACAACCATCAGGGTTGGCGAGTTCAGGTTGCTGGTTCCTCTTTGGCTGGACTTGATATCATTTACTTCTGTTGTCCATGATGAAATGATATGCTCAGCGGTATTCGCATAAATTTGGGCAACTCCAATTGGATTGCCATCCTTATCTGTCCGGTTTCCAATTACCTCTTCATTCAAACGTATCTGTGTCTGAGCTCTTAAGTCATTATGAATACCTGACAGTACAATGATCAGCTTATAGCCGACATCATAAGCTTTATTGATCAAGCCAGTAAAGTTGGCTGTTTTACCTGACTGGACATAACCCAATACAAGGCCGCGCTTATCGAATGGCTCCATGGACTTTGGATTTCCAATCGATGCCATAATCTGATTGGTTGTTTCATCAATGGCGGTAACTGCCTCAAGCGGCCAATTTTTTGCTTCGGACAGATATCTGCGGTACCTGGTCCAGAAAAATCCGCTTGCAGCCATTTTAGCCTCAAACCAGCTTTTTTCTTTCGAGTTCCTCATGACATAATCCTTGGGAACCTCCAAGCCGATTTTGTATTTCATGAACATTTCAAGAGACCATTTTTGGAATTGTGCATCATCAATAGGACCAAAACCAGATGCCAGTACTCTCGCTAATTCAAGTGCTTTTTCTGCTGCTTCCTCAGAATTTGCAGAGTGGGCTTTTAACATATAATAGTTATTCGTAAAGGCCTGTTCGAACAGGCTCTTATTATCAATTGCTGACAATCAAATTCCCCTCCGTTGTGATTGCTTTTATGGTTGCCCGGTTTAGGCCGTCAAAGGCCGGCTGCGTTAAGAGAATGTTAAACAGCTGCTCTTCATTGTCAGCCACATTCAACTTCAGCATGGAAGAAGCAAATTGGATAACCAGATCTTTCTGGCTGTCCGGTACATCCTGGACTTCTTCTTCCTGGACCTTTGGAGAATCTATAATATTGCTTGGAGACCCAAGCTGAACAAATTTAAGATACAAGTTTAATAGCTTTGCATTTTCATCATCCAGATTTTTTAGAAGTTCAGATAGGATCGGATGATTTCGGTTTAAAATAAATTGCGGGCCATCCTCGCTCCCAGACTGTTCCCATGTATTCAGGCTGCCTTTTATGGAAGGATTCCTCGGACCTGGCTGGGTCCGGAAATAGAATATATCTCTAGAAACTTTGCGCGCAATAGAGGAAATGGCCTCAAGCCTTCTTTTTGCATCTTCAGGCAAGTTAATGCCCGACTTTTTGATATCCACCTGCCAGTCTGAGTCGGCTGCATTTGGAAGATCTATTCGTACTCTGGCAAGCTGTGAAGCTGCATCTTTCGGAAACAGCCCCATCCAATCGCCAAAATAAAGAAGGCGATTCTCCCTGTATATATACAACCCCTGGTGATCACGCCAGCCTTTATAACCGCCAGCCTTTTTGTATTCCGGCTCTGTTAAATGAGATGCATGCGGCAAAATAAAGTACTGTACTTTAATTCGGTTCTCATTAATCCTAAGCATCTGCATTTCGCCTTCCATGGTATTTGGGTGATAACGCATGAAAGGATCCCATGGCAGAATTTCCTTTCCGTTAATGAACATCTCAACTTCGCTCTTTTCAAGGATGGAATGGAATACGAATTCGAGATGCCTATTAATCCGGGCAACTTTATTATAGAAACTGGTTTCTTTCAGCTTGCGCTTTCCTCCATACCCCATAAAGCGGTCAAGCTTGTCAATGCATACAATTGTTCCGCTTTCGGATTCAATTTCACCCATTTTAGACCTGACTTCTGCAGGAATTTTGGTATACAGCTGCCACTCATTGCATTCAGATACATGATCCAGGTCCCAGCATCTCTCGTTATAAACTCCATCTTTTTTGGATAGCACACTTAACCGTTTCCCCAGCGAAAAAGATGCAGTTTTTAAACCCATACCAAAACGTCCGAGTTCATTTGCTCCCCTTTTTGCTCTCGGATCCTTGGATCCAATATTCATGGCAGTCTGGAGCATCTCTTCATCCATGCCAGTGCCATTATCAGAAATTGTGATCATCCCATCACTCTCGCCATAGGCAAAATTAATATGTATTTTAACTGCCCTGGCATCCAGGCTATTATCAACTAAATCAGCAATCGCTGTACTTGCATTATATCCAATCGAACGAAGCGCTTGAATAACAGGCGCCGCAGAAGGTCTCGTCAGTACGGTTTCCATTCGAATAACTCCGTTTCATTACTAGGTTTGTAACAATTATAACAAAAATTTAATATATAAATAGGTAGAGATGGGGATTTACTTATATTTACAGAATGTTAATTACTTAAAACAAAGACCTTTTTTTATAAAGGATATCAAATAACCCTTTCGAAAAAAGTAAAAGGTTAAAGTATATTGATAATATATGCATAAAAAAAGACAGAAAAATTCTGTCTTAATCAAATCCATTATTGTTTAGTTATTTAAGAACGGGAGAGTAAAGTACTTCATCACTTCTTTAGAAAAGGAAGACAAGTGCTCTTCTTTAGAGATAGATTGTATTGTAGCAAATAAATATCTAGAGTTCTTTTGACGAGTTGTACCGGAAAGAAATACCGAAGTCTTCTTCATGACCACTAAGGATCCTTCTAAAGTCTTCTTTTGCTTTATTTAATATTTGTTCACGATGGACGATAAAAAGCATTCGTTTTGGAGCAAACCTTCGTACATCAAATGCAGACAAATATGTTTTACCTGGGCCAGTTGCAGATATAATTAATCCTTTGTGCTTGCCTTCATCTCTTAAAGTTTGAATTTGTTCTAAGGCAGCCTGCTGCATTTTATTTGGAACGATTTTAAGTTCATCCTCAATAGCATTGCCAGCATATTGAGAAGAAGCTTCTCCAATTCGATCAATAACCTTACTGTTCACGAAAGGCGTATATAGTTCCTCATAGCAATTATTCATATGCTCAATTTTAGAACTTGCTAAGGAATCTGCAAGTCTGAAAACTATGAACTTCAGTTTGGAAATCTAATTAAGAATGTTACACTAATTTTCACCTTGCTCTTCCATAAACCACATATTACCTTCAATTCCTGTATCAGAAAGAGTATAGATACCACTATAAACAAGTCGACCAATGAATCTGTTAGCCATACTTGTAAAAAGTTGTTTTTCTCCTCCGATGAGCCATATCAATTTGAGGTTATTTTCTTCTAACCACTCAATTAATAGTTCAGATCTTACTAGTGCATATGAAGGTCCTTTTTCTTTATTGCTTGGATCTAAAAATGCATTAGTTCCATTTGTATCAACCCATTCTCCATACTCATACTGTTTTAATCTAAGACCAAGTTCGCTTATTAGATATTTACTTGGTAGGTTAAATGAGATTGATTCATTTAATGACTTATCAGTGCTTCCAGACTCCCATTCATAAGTATTTGTGGGAATATGATATTTAACTTTTATTAAGTCATGCCAGTTAGCTTCGGACTTTGGATTAATCCAATCGATCAATTCTTCATAACATGGATGCCAAGGATATTCTTTTAAGAATTTTTGATGTCCTGTTGAACTCGGGCTTATAACATGCGGGTCACACAGGTTTTTCCCTGCAAGCTCCTTTCTAAGACTATCCACGTCATTTTTATCTACAATACAGGTATTTATTCTATACCAACCGTCCTGGGTAGGTATTATATTTTCGTTCTGTTCAGGTTTCTTACTCCATTTAGAAAAACCCCGGAGAACCACCCACTTATTATCGTCATATGGGTTTTTAACTTCAATTAAATTTTCAAATGAAGGAACTATTGTTCTATCCCAAAGCCATGATTTCTGGTGTTCTAAATTATCCTCAACAAATGGAAACGTAAAAGGTTGCCACCATGTATGTTCAAATTCATCCCATCCTGAGTCTCCTGTTTCCCGTAGCCACAAAGTTGGATCCAAATCTCTTAGATGGATTTGCCAAGGTCCTCTAAACTCTGAATCATCAATATCACTATAACAACGGTCAATCCAGTACAAATTATCAGACATATATGCTAACAGTTCATGAAAAGCAATCCATTGATATTTCTTTCCTATTCGTTCAATCCTGGATGGTGACCTATCATAATTTTGGGTATAAATTCTCTCAAAAGATGCAAATAATGATGATTTCCATCCTAACTCATGGGCTCTTTTACAAACCCACCTTTGAGCCCACTTTCGACTGAACTTTGCTGGTTTATCATTGATGCCTTGACCACAAACCCATCTAAAATATTCTTTTTGATTATCGTCTAAAGTAGCTTTTACTTCTTCTTTTAGAACTTCCCACTCATCTACTACTTCTTCCTTATCATCATTATAATTCTCTCCCATGGATTTTATTGTTTCTAAAAAATCACTTATATTAAAGTGCTCAGTTCTAGAATTATCTGATTTTTTCTTAATTATAGCGATATATCTACTTTTCAAATCATCAGGTAATGTATTAGCTAATTTGAGATGTATCTCGTAAGAACTTTCAGGCTTTCTTTCACTTAATGGGGTTGGAGACCAATTATGAACACAGCCCATAACATACTTTCCAAAGTCACCTAATATCCCACTGACTGATCTTAGTATTGCAGAAGAGGAATCATCACCGATTGAGTTACTTATTTCCTCTTGGGATGGATTATTAATTGGCCACTCACTGTTATAAGGAGGTCTAAAATCTTCCGTGCTAATTGCTTCAGGAAGCATTCCTTTATAAAAAGCTAGTTCCAACACACCTCTTGCGTAGTCCCGAATTAGAATATGTGGATATGGTTTTTCATCCCTAAATACATACTCAAAAACAATCTGGGCTAGTTCTTTTATTTCTTTTTCATTATCAATATTACAAACCCCACCAAAAATAGCAGCGAACAACCTCTCTACTAAATAGGGATCATCAATATTATTATACTCTCTTATAAGATTTTGTATTAATTGTGGTGCAAACGAGAGTATCTTTGCCAAGGATTTTGTTGATTGATCACGAACTCTTCTGTTAGTGGTAGTTGTCATCCATAATAATGTAATAGCTGTTAGACGTAACCTTTCAGTCTCTACCTCATTTAAGTTTGCCAATAGAGACCAGTCTATTATAGTTCTAACTGCCGATTCAGCTTGATCCTCGTCCTCTTCCCAATCACTAACAGCAATATGCGTAGACCAAAATGCATCACGTTCAGCTAACTTCATACGCCTAAGATTTCTATCCAGAAAATCTGCATTCCACGGATGCTCTGGTTCTGTTGATAAGGATAATAGCTTATCGATAGACTTTTTATAGGCACCATTACTGTTTATCTTGTTTAGAAGCTCAGTAGTTCTTTTGGTAAATGATTCTTTTGCCCGCCATTGTAAAACGTCGGTAAAAGAAGTAGAAAATAACCAATTATAGTAAGTGAAGTCTTCTGGAATGAAATCGATGAATTCCATTTTAAACTTCTCTGGAAATCCTATTCCAATTGCTTCAATTAGACCTGACTTACTAAGCCCCTTGTTAATCAATTTACCAATCGAACCATCTTCTTTAAAGTGACTTGCGATATCTTCCTGGTTGATCTGGCTAATAATATATTGGGCAATGGAATGATCACTAAATCTTTCGTATGTAAACCTCACTACTTCTTTTACACGCTTTGAATCATGTTCTGTGATTATATCTAACGATAGTAATCCTTCATCTATTAACAACGAGATTAATGTGTCTCCATGGTGAGGATTGGTATCATGTTCATTTACTACCTTAGTTGCTTGTGGAACTGTTATACCAAACAAGTTATCAGGATAAAGTAATTGGATGAACTCGTTCAATGCATTTTGTACTACTCTTTGCCCGGGTAAATATTTCTTTTTCCTTGTTATGATTTTATCTACACTCTCTAAATAAAAATCAAAGAGCTTGCTTTGCCCATATAACCCCTTTGGAAAAGATGTGTAACCATTTAATTTTATTGCCTTGCAGCAAGTTTTTAAGAATAGTGGATTACTAAATTCAGGTGAAGTAATTGGGACACTTGGCTTTGATATACCTTGATTAGCCAAATACTTCATGGCTGCTCTATGTTCAAAACCTCTGAAACCTGGATGATAAACACTGGTAAGAATGTCTTCTGTTAGTTCAGGAAGGATGTAATCTACATATGTACTACGGCAACTCAATATTATTGATAGATGGTGATAATTTGCAATTTCTGATAGAAATGAAGAAATATGATCCATCCATTCATCCCTGTAATTACCTTCATTAATTGCATCTATAATTATTAATGTTCTAGTATTCTTAGCTTCACCAGCTGCATCTAGTGCACCCAAAACTTTGCTATAAGACACCCCCCGAATATCTAATTGATCTAATATAAAGTTTAGAGGATTACCTCCAGAGTAACGTTGACCTAGCAAAAAGAGTGTTGGTAAAGACGCATCCAATCTTTTAAGAGCAATATCACACAACAAATGAGACTTTCCTATACCAGCTTCGCCTAGAAGGACTGCAGCCTTACTCATCATAGCTTGTACAGCTTTTCCAAATAAGAATGTTTTTATTTCATCTAATTTATCCTTTAATTGACGGAAAGTACTGTTAAAGTCCCTCCACTGCTTTTTTAATTTTGTATCCGTTTCATTTTCCAATATGTTCAAGATAGTAGTATTACACGTATCCAGTAACACTTCTATGGTGGAATATATACTTTGGAGACTTTTAAAGTTATTTAAAGGAGTCTCGTGTTCTATTAAAATAAGGAACTCATTACTTAAATTTTCTAGTTCCTTATATAAATCAGTCCAACAGGTTTCTTTTTTCTTAAAATTATTATTTGCAAAGAACTCTGTATCAAGTTTTTTAATTTGATTCACAATTATAATTCTTTTTTCTCTTAATCGCTTTTTCCACTCTGGAGTTAGACCTAATCCATCAAATTGTTCAGCTATGGGTAAGTCTAAATGATTTTCTGGGGTAAATCGCTCTCCTAAGGATGTCCTCGAATTTAAGGCAATATTTTTGAGTAACTGTGGTTGAATAACAGGTTCATTAAACCAATATAATGCTCTGCCAGCGAATTGTGGATCATCGGTTTGAAGCATTAGACTAATATCATGCTTACACCAATATAAAAACTCAACAGCCATTCCTTTTGACTCAGCTAACAGTGTCCATTTCTTAACGAGTTCTTCCCACTTCATCCAGGCTGAATGAACAGGTTTTCCAGACTTTGATACCTTTCTACTGTCTGTCCAATCTCTAGGTAGACAAACATAGTATTTTGTTAATTGTGGATGTTTTTCTAGCGCAGTCGCTACAGATTTAGAAATCTGATTCCATTGCTCATCTTCCAATCTATTTGGAAAATATTTTGCTTGCCATGCATGCTCTGTTCCGTAGAGGAGCTTCCAATAACATTCAACACCTGCATCTCCTCCAGCTCCCTCTTTTCTAACAAAATAATTAGCATCTTTAGGTTTTTTTAAATGTGCAAGTTGACAGATAAGCTCTTCAAATCCGTTATCTTGACTTCCATCAAAACTTCTTATTTTAGTAAAATCTAAATTTAACAAAATAGGGTTCCCTCCTCCTATAAAAATGTGTACTAGTCCGCACTTCAAATAAATATTTACTGGATAACTTCAAATATATCTTCATATTAACAAAATTTTACTTAATTTGGAGGGAGGTAAAATGAATAAATATAGATACTTTTCAAATTGTTGATTCTAAGTAGATCAAATGGATAGAAGCATTTATTAATATATAATAAGGGGCTGCTGCTAAATAAATGGTTTTGATATATTTAAATGGGGATGCCGCTGATTGGGCTTCCCTATAGAACAAACAAGTGTTTCATTAATAATAGTTTCAGCTATTTCAATAATTCTCAATAAATTTAGGGATGGAAATTTCCATCCCTTATTCTCCATTTATTTAAAAAAATGAGTGAACCTTAGTATCCCAGGCATTCGTAATACCAAATTTAGATTCATGTTCTCCGTAGCAGATATTCCTTTTATTTTCCATTCATTACTCTCCTTGCAACATATTATGATAACAATTTACTTACGATAGTAATAGCCACACTTCCTTTATAGAAGAATGGCTATTAAGGTAATAGCTTATTTAGTTAACCTGTCCTTAATTTAATATGCTGCCTTTCTAAAATCTAAAAGATGGGACTTTAACTACCTTATGATTACCATTTAGATATACCTTGGGAAGTTATTGTTTCAAAGGATAATGCAATTCCAGCTAATGAAGTTATAAAAATGGGATACAACCTACCTGTAAGGACTGTTTTTGCTTGGCTACTAAATTTGTACAGTTAGGCTATTAAGATCAAAAAAATCAGGTCTACCCACTTCTAAACTCAGAAGCGCTTTTTCCTTTAAGTCATTCTCCTAAGAAGCTTATATAGTTGTAGAATGTGAACTTAAAGAATATTGACCTTTGATGTTAAATACTAACCTTTAGTGAAACTTGTGAAGACATTCTAAACAACAATGCAAAAATGGCAAGATTATTAGCAATTTGCTAAATTTCCCTAATGATCTGCCTTCCAAAAACATGAATTAAATTAATAGATTTTACTAAAATAAAATTATTTTTTATCAAAAAACACTCTAAATTTTGCGCCTGTTTCTTGGATAGCTTCCCAGGTTGACATTAATATATAATCTATTTGTATTACCTCTGGTTTTTGATTAATTCCTTTACTCTTCTCTTTCTTATACTCTTCAATAGAGAACATATTACCTAGCAATGCCCAAACGAATGTTTCTGATTCGGGTTTTCTAGAAATGTCTTTAATTTTATCCCAAATTTGTTTAGATGTTAAATTTTCTTCATTAATAATTAATCTATCTTTTGATATACAATAACTTTCATTTTCCCATTTGCCATCCCATTTATTAACGTCTTTGGGTTCCCTTATGCTTAATGGATGGGTATAATCAAGGTTTTTAGTAATCTGACCACAGATATCTTGGAAGGCCGACGCTGATAATTTACTATCTCCTGCCTTACAATGAATAAAATATACCTTGTTATCTTTTTCATTTAACCCAATAAAATCAGCAATTTCTTTATTCAAATCTGTACAAATTAAGTAATTTAAAGACTTGAGTTCTTCTTTTAGTAATTCAGATTCCTTACAATCATCATCCAAGGTTAGACCTTGACTTGATACTAAGCGAAATAATGAATCATCATCCCAGTCATATTTCACAATTTTATTCCTTAATTTTTTCTTTACAACTTCTCCTTTTTCATTAGCTATAGATCCTGTCTTCATAGTGTATTCAATTAATATAGGCTGCAATCTTTGGTCATTAAATTCAATATTAAGTTGATAAAAGTAAAATTGATTGTAAACGTATTGAGTATCCTGTGTTATGATTTGAAATTTTTGCGTTTTATTTAAAAATTCGAATAAGTTAACCTTTTCTTTCCTATGTAGAATATCTAAATTAACTTTTTCATCTGGAATTAATCTATAAATATTATTTTCTTTATCAAAGTCTATCTTTACCAAGACAGTATTTTCATCAAAATTAAAATTAAACGTTTGTTCTTCATTTACTCTAAATGTTAGATTTTGTATTATTGGTATTTTACCTGATGGAGTATGTAAAAAGTCTCTAAGTGGTGCTATATCAAGCAGGACACTAACAGCATTTTTATTTTTTGGAACTTTTGTTACGGGGGCAAACCTTTTAAACACATGAGACTTTGGCTTAGTATTAATGAAACTTTCCTTAATAAATTTTAGCCAATTAAAATATTGGCTTAATGAGAATAATTCTGAGGAGTCTGACACCCGTGAATTATTGAAACCAACGTATCTGGTTCTGTTATGATTATCATGACCCTTGGCAGTACCTTGGATAGTTGTACAAAACTTGTATTTATCAGTTATAGAAGGAGCAATAGCATTTATATCCTCTGTGTTTATAGTTTGCCTTCTAATATTATTGTTAGCTATAATACCATTTTTTATCGTTAATTCTTTAAACATACTATCTTCATCATAAAGTTTTTCTAAATTTTCTGGAGAAATTCTTTTAAAGCTTAAAAAAATTTCCTCTACAATTAAATTGTTACTATCATAATGAAAAAGATAGTCTCCTTCTAGCTTAATTATTGTAATACCTAATTTTGTTTCCAAGAAAAAATTTCTCATTAATATTGGAGAATTTTTATATAAAGCATATACTAAAACAAGTTTCTGAGTTTTTGGTTCAGATATTTCGTATATTATTTTCCCTGCATGGTTTTCAATTAAATTTAACTTTGTAATTTCAGTAATATTTTTAAAAAAAGTATCTTCAATTTTTCCTTTACTAACAAAAACGTTAGTTTTTAAGGGGATTCTAAAATCATTCATATACTCTTCTAAGTTTTCAGATTTTAGAAAGTTAACTTTTGTTAAAAATCTTTTGTCAGTATGCATTACTGGAGGAAGAATTTCAATGACTTTATTGAAATATTCATCGAAATTAAAGTCGATTATACTAGGATTATTCTCTAGTCTTTTTTCATAATATAGATATTCTTGATACAACTTTTTTTGATCGATGATATCTTCCTTATATATTACTAAACTCTCAGATAAATCATCATTTTTCCTAATGACCCTTCCAACTTGCTGAACTAATGACCTCACATCCCTAAAAGAGGAGTATATACAGAGAACTGAAAATTGATTATTATCAATTCCTTCAATTACCTTGTTTTGATGTATCCAAATTATTTCATTAATTTCAGCTGAATCAGGAACATTTTTATAATTACCGAGGTCCTCTTCTTTATTAAAATTATCATGGATAGCAATTGATTCCTCTGAATATTTTTCAATTAGTTTTTTTTTTATTTCTTTAATATCATCACTTTTCTCTACTCTAAAGATTACTTTAATATCAGGGTTTCCATTTTCAATCCTAAAAACTTTGATTTTTTCTAGCGATTTATCAATAAAGCTTTCAATATCATAACAATCCACCTTACAAAACTTAGCTTCTCTAATATGCTTATCTCTAACTGCGCTTTGAATTGAATAATTATAAAAATATTTTCTATCAAATATAAAACCTTTGTTGTCATTTCTAATGGGTGTAGCAGAAAATAAAATTACTTTTTTATTTAGATTCCGTATAGTTTCTCTCCAACCACTTGCTGGCTCCCTGTGACCTTCATCAAAAATAATAAGGTCAATTTTGTTTTTTATCGTTTCATAGGTTTCTTTAGTTTTTTTTATATCATCTATCGCTTTCATTGTAGCCACAAGAATAATATTCTCTTTATCTTTTTTTTCATTAGCATTACTTTTATACAGTCTTTCAACCGCTTTAAATTTTTGATTAATATTTAGTTTATTCTTAAGGTCAGTTTTTAATTCTTTGTGCAGCTGCCTTGTAACAGCATCCGAAGGGGAGATTACAAGTATATTTTTATATTTTTTGTAGAAGTTTGATACATAACCTATTATTACTGTTTTTCCTGTTCCAGTAGGCATTTTTATTAAACACTGCTTTTGAGATTTTGATTTCAAATAACTATCAACTATTTGCACTGCATCCTGTTGATAGGAGTATAGCTTTTCATAATATAATTGATGTTCTTCATTCTTCAAGAATAATCACCTATTTTTGTGTTAATTGTCCTTTTTAGTTCTTTTCCTTATTTATCGTATTGCTACCTAACTCCACCTATATTTTTAGACATTGAGTTCGGATAGCTGCTAAAGGCAATCAAACTATTTTTTTATATTATTTTCATCAGGGAAAAAGTCATTTGGGCATTATTTAACAAAATTCCCCGAATCCAATAAATACGTCTTTGCAGTGTTTCACTGTGAAGATCGAGTTTCAATTTTTCATTTTCACACCCTAGATCCGCACATTCTTAAATTAATTTCTTTTTTAAGCATCAGAGTTTTGATTTATAGACTAAACAATCAGCAACACAAAGATAAATTTCATTTATAGGTTTGCTCATTGAGATTCTCCACTCTTTACTACTAATCCCTCTTTTAATCTATAAACATATCTTTCATTCTGAATATAGTCTATTAGTTCTTTATACTCATCACCCTCTAATGAATGGTAATGCCGTGGATTTGAGGTATAATCATAAGGATGCCAGGTATATAGTGTTTTATTAACATTAAAAATTTCTTGAATAAACTCTTTTCCAGAAACTATTCGATCAATAGATCCTTTTTTCAACTTAATTCCAACAGGAGAAAGGTTAAACTCATCTACTTTTTCCAATAGATAAACAATGGATTTTAACTGATACCTAGATTTCCAATAACTCCAATCCCCATATTCAGTAATAGGATAATATAATGAAAGATTACTTCCATTGACTTCTTTACAAAATTCCACAATGATTCCTACTGGCTGTTCGTCAGCACTTTTGTAGTTTAAATTACTTTCTCGTATGAATATAATTTGAATAAATTCAACCTTATCTCTCAGTGCTATTACCTGTTTGCAGAAGCTCACTACCCGTTTATAAAAATATCGAGAAGGAAAAATTTTCTCTGTCTTTCCGTACATCCACTCTATTTGAACACCAAAAGTCTTAGCAGTCCATTCCAAAAGTTCTGCATTTAAAACATTAATAATTGAATTCTTATCCTTGAAGTCTGAAATCTTCAAGTCAAATTCTTTGTCAACAAAAGAGTAAATTTGATTAATAGAAATACCATGAATGGTATAGACTTTAAGAAATCGGTCAACTAGTATGGAAATTTCATCAAAAGTGGAATCCTGATTTTCCCTACCGACCATAGTGGATTTCTCAGTATTTTCTAGGATTACTTCGCTGTTTCGCTTAAAATTGATTTTTACTTCTCTTTTCTTCCTTACTTTAGTCAACATGGTTAATACTACCGTAATTACCAATGTCATTAAAGCGGGGATAAAGCCGGAAAAAGCATCTGTATTTTTCATTTCTTCTATTAAATAGTCTTTTATTATTGTAAAATAATCCACTTACATCTTCCTTTTTAATAACACAATTTTATACCATATTATACCACACACAGCTATAGCCACGCTTATATAACTATATCTTAAGATATGTATCATAAAACAAAAAGTATATATTTGCACAGTAGTTATTTTTTAACTCTAGATCTATAAAAAAGTAATAGTTATTGTTTAGTTTGCTCATTAACTAACTTCCGCATTTAGGTTGCCTTAATAGTAAATCAAAGAGATTTGTTTAAATAACATGAAAACAAAGTCCCACAAAAATTTTTGTGATGCTAGGAGCCTGCCACACAACCATTAAATCAATAAATTTCAATTAAAAAACCGCGCAGTATTCTCACTGTGCGGATGATGCCCCATTTTTTTATGAAAACCGTGTGTTTAAAGATGTTTATATGGGGATGACTGTTGAATCCATTGCAGGCAACTTCATTTATATAATTTATTGATCATTTAGAAACCGCCCCAGCCTCAACCAGCAAATCTACAAGATGAACAGCTCTTACACTCTTCTCCATCCCTTCCCTTTGAATACCTAATTTCATTTGCAGCAGGCAGCCCGGATTTGAAGTTACAATTATAGATGCATTTGTGTTTCTTGCATTTTTCATTTTAATATCCAATATCTCCATCGAATCCTCGTAGTTAACAATATTATAGATGCCAGCCGATCCACAGCACCGTTCCTTGTCCTTCATTTCACGGTACCCTTTGCTTTTTACTTGCTTTAATAAAGATAATGGCTCATCTTTTACCTTTTGAACATTGATCATATGACAGGATGGCTGAAAGGTTATTGTTCCATTCACTTCCTTTGTAAAGCTCAAACCATCTAATTCAGATAGCACCTGTGAAACATCTCTTACCTTATAAGAAAAGGCTTGTGCACGGCTTTCCCACTCGATGTCGCCCTTAAAAAGTTCACCATATTCCAAAAGAGTCGCGCCGCATCCTCCAGCATTGTTAACGATATAGTCTGCTTTTTCGCTTTCAAATGTCTCTATATTTCTTTTGGCAAGAACTTTAGCGTCCGCTATTTTTCCGGCATGGGCATGCAGTGCTCCACAGCACGTCTGATTTACAGGAATAAGTACGTCAGCTCCTGCCTTGGTCAGCAGGTCGATTGTGTTTCGATTCGTCTCATAGAAGATGGCATCCATTACACAGCCGGTAATAAATCCAACAGTAACTTTCCTGGAACCAATGGCTTTGAAGAGGCGAGCCCTGTTTTTCCGTTCTGCGGGAGATGGAAGGTCAGGGAGAACGGACTCAAATTTCCCCAGATGAAGAGGGGCATATTGGGTTATACCTGTTCTTTGTGCCATTTTTTGCAGCCCGGACTTTTGATAAAACCATGAAAGATTTCCAAAGGTAGTCATCCATCGCTTCGATGGAAACATTTGATCAAAAATCAATGATTCACTTATTTTTTGCGCTCTCGATTTTTCCTCTGCAAATTCTAGAACTTCTTTTGCTCCTTCTAAAATCTTCCCATACTGAACACTGGTGGGACAGGCTGTTTCGCAGGCTCGGCATCCCAGGCATTTTTCAATGGGTTCCCGCAAATCCTCTGCCTTGATTTTGTCTTCTGCCAGCATTTTGACAAGATTAATCCTGCCACGCGGCGAATGCACCTCGCTCTTCATCGTTTCGTAAGTGGGGCAAACCGGCAGGCAATATCCGCATTGGACACAATTAAACGTCTCATTATAATGTAATCTGTCTTTTAGACCGGCTCCTGTACTCATTCCCTAAGCACCAGCTTCTGGCCTTCTTCAGGAAAGATTTTACCGGGATTTAAGAT
Organism: Cytobacillus sp. BC1816; assembly: GCF_051353635.1. Classification (NCBI taxonomy): domain Bacteria; kingdom Bacillati; phylum Bacillota; class Bacilli; order Caryophanales; family Bacillaceae; genus Cytobacillus; species Cytobacillus sp. BC1816. The sequence continues at coordinate 3,157,419 of NZ_CP195611.1, forward strand.
GTTATTCGGGTCCCATATTTGTTTAATTCGTTTCATCATATCAAGTCCGGCTGCACCCAATTCCATTTCCATAAAAGGGGCTTTCAATGTGCCAATTCCATGTTCACCGGAGAGTGTCCCTCCCAGTTCAACAGCAGCTCTAAAGATTTCTTCTACTGCTTTTTCAACACGTATCATTTCCTCCGTATCCCTTTTATCACAAATTATATTTGGATGAAGGTTTCCGTCACCCGCATGTCCAAACACGACTAGATGAATATCATATTTCTCCCGGATTTCTTTTAGTTTTTGGAACATATCGGGTATCTTGCTGCGGGGTACTGTTGCATCTTCAGATACTTTCGTTGGTTTTATTTTTACAATAGCCGGGGAAACCAGCTTTCTTGCTCTCCAGTAACTCTGTGCTTCTTCCTGATTTTCTGCAATTTTCACTTTCACAGATTCAAAATCTGTAAAAATCTCTTCTATTGTTTTCATTTCTTCTTCAATAGCCAGAGGGTGGCCATCGAGTTCTATTAAGAGTATGGCTTCTGCCTCAATAGGGAGCCCCAGCGGCTGATAGTTCTCCACAGCTATTATGGAGGACTGATCCATTATTTCCATTTTGGCCGGAAGGATTCCGGAAGTTAATATTTTCGAAATCGCTTGTCCTGACTGGACAAGATCATCAAAGACAGCCATCATGGTCTTTGATGCTGGTGGCTTTGGCACTAATTTCAGTGTTGCTTCCGTAATGATGCCAAGCGTGCCTTCCGATCCAACGATCAATTTTGTTAAGTCATATCCAGTTACATTTTTAATAGTCTTTCCACCTGTTTTGATAATTTCTCCCTCAGGTGTTACCACTTCCAAACCAATAACATAATCCTTCGTTACCCCATATTTTAAGCCCCTTGGTCCGCCGGAGTTTTCCGCTAAATTCCCTCCTATCGTTGATACATGGGCACTGCTTGGATCAGGGGGGTACATGAGTCCAAACTTTTCTGCTTCCTGATTGATGTTCGCTGTCAGTACACCTGGTGATACGACAGCCACCAAATCATCCGGGTAAATTTTCAAATCACCATTCCATTGGGACATATCTAAAACCATTCCCCCCTTAACAGGGAGAGGACCTCCGCTTAAGGAAGTCCCCTGACCTCTGGGGTATACCGGTATGTTAAATGTATTGGCCAGCTTCAGAAGTGAAGAGATCTCCTCCTTATTTTTCACCTGGATGACCACTTCAGGAAGATAGCTGCCGAATGAAGCATCATAACTATAACTATATCGATCAGCCAAACTCGTTAATATTTGGTCTGAAGGTATTATGCTTCTTATTTCCTCCATTAATAATTCCATTCTGATGGCCCCTTTGGTTATCCAATATTGAGCGACACAAACTTCTCTTCCAGATACTCCATCATTCCGTACTTGCCCCCTTCTCTTCCTACACCGCTTTCCTTCATTCCTCCGAACGGGGCTTGCGCTGTTGTCGGCATCGAATCATTAATGCCAATAATGCCATATTCGAGAGATTCCATTACCCGGAAGGCGCGATTTAAATCAGAAGTGAAGCAGTAGGATGCAAGTCCATATTCTGGATGATTGGCCCGTTCGATTGCTTCTTCTTCCGTTTCGAAGGTGAAAATCGGCACCACTGGGCCAAATGTTTCTTCTCTTGCAATCTTCATCGATTCATTTGCATGTTGAATAACAGTAGGCTGATAGAATACACCTTTAGTATTCATATTTGCCAGTGATCCGCCGCAAATCACCACACCGCCTTTTTCTTTGGCATCCTCCACATGTTCAATGACTTTTTCAAGGCTCTCTTCATTAATTAATGGCCCAATATCTGTATCATCATCCATGCCATTCCCGATTTGCAGACGATTTACCTTTTCTGCAAACAAGCGGGTAAATTCCTCTGCCACTTCCTTCTGAACATAAATCCGGTTTGTACAGACACACGTTTGTCCTGCATTCCTGAACTTGCTTGCAACCGCTGCTTCTGCGGCTTTCTCTAAATCAGCATCCTCAAATACGATAAAGGGGGCATGACCGCCTAACTCCATTGAAACTTTTTTGACCGTATTTGATGCGTCCCTCATCAGCTTTTTCCCAACTGCCGTTGAACCTGTGAAAGTCAGTTTTCGCACCTGCTTGCTGTCTAATAACGTTTGAGCAATCTCATTAGAAGGTCCAATAATCAGATTGGCTACTCCTTTTGGCAGACCAGCCTGATGAATGGCTTCAAAAATTTTCACTGCCGTTAAAGGAGTAGCTGAAGCTGGTTTTAGGATGACAGGACACCCGGCAGCTAACGCTGGTGCAATTTTGCGGGTAACCATGGCGGCTGGAAAGTTCCATGGTGTAATCGCGCCAGTCACTCCAACCGGCTCCTGCAGAACCAGTATGCGCTTATCCCGGCTGGAAGCTGGAATCGTCTCTCCATAAATACGCTTCGCTTCCTCTGCATACCAATCCATATAGGAAATCGCCAGTTTGACTTCACCAAGGGATTCTTTCAGGGGTTTGCCCATCTCTTTTGTAATGGTTACTGCCAGATCTTCTTCTCTGTCTCTTAGACAATCGGCAATTTTTCTAAGATATTGCGATTTCTCAACTGCGCTTGTTTTCTTCCAGTCTTGAAAGGCAGCGGATGCTGCCTGGATTGCTTCCTCGGCCTCTTCTTTCCCTCCATAAGCGACCGTACCGAATTTTTCTAAAGTAGCAGGATTATACACAGTTATCGATTTATTTTTTTTGGAAGATTTCCATTCACCATTAATATATAGCATGACCGTTCTCCTTTTTTGCGAGCTGCTGCAATCCTTTTTTCAGTACAGAAACTGCCTGGTCAAGTTCCTCTTTTGATACCGTTACTGGCGGGATAAACCTCAAAACATTCTTCTCAGTGCCGCAGGTTAAAAGAATGACTCCGTGTTCTAAAGCAAAATTCTTCAGCCAATTTACTGTACTGGCATCCGGGCGGCCTTTTTCATCCGTAAACTCAATGCCGATCATCAGGCCCAGACCTCTAACATCACCAATTACAGAATATTCTGACTGTAAATCATATAATTGCTGCTTTAGATATCCCCCTAAAGTTTGGGCATTATCTATTCCTTCCCGTTTTAGAATTTCAATGGAAGCCAAGGCTGCCGCACACGAGACAGGGTTTCCGCCATAAGTGCCTCCATGTGTTCCCGGCTCCCATTTTTCCATAATTTCCCTCTTGGAAATGATGGCACTTAAAGGGAAGCCTGAAGCAATTCCCTTTCCTAAGGTAAGAATGTCCGGCTCTACTCCAAAATGTTCATAGGCAAACATTTTTCCTGTTCTTCCGAATCCGGTCTGAACTTCATCAAAAATAAGCAATATCCCTTGCTGATCACATATTTCTCTTATTTGTTTCAAAAATTCTTTCGGAGGTACAATATACCCGCCCTCTCCCTGTACAGGTTCAAGGATGATGGCTGCCACCTGGGATGGAGCCACTTGATACTGGAATACTTCATTGATGCTTTGAATACATCGTTCCGTCTCTTCTTCATAACTAAGCCCGGTTCTAAAAGAATATGGATATTCACAAGCATATACACTTGGAAGAAGGCCTTCATAATCCTGACGATAAGCTGAGCTTGAGAAAGTAATCGATGTCGCTGCGAGTGTCCGTCCATGGAATCCACGTTTGAATGATAGGATGGCTGGACGCTTTGTCGCTTTTTTCGCTAATTTGATAGCTCCCTCATTCGCTTCTGCTCCGCTATTTGAAAAGTACACCATTTTCTGTGATCCGGTTAATTCATTTAGTTCCTCCGCTAATTGAATATAGGATGGATAGTAAGCTACATTATGGCCAACATGAATCATGGTATCCAGCTGCTGCTTAACCGCTTCAATTACCTCGGGATGGCAGTGTCCCACATTATTTACTCCTACACCACTGGCAAAATCGAGATATTTTTTTCCGTTCTCATCCTCTATGGTTGAGCCAAATGCTTTCGTTACACCTATCCTCGTTACTCTGTTGGCAGCCGGGGGCAAAACACGGTCGCCTCTTTCTGCTAAACTTTTATTCTCTTTAATCATAATGACTCCTCACTCTCTTCACGATAATCTCGTTTCCATAGCTCGATGTATTCTTCTGCATTTTTTTCCAGGTCATGTATTTCATTTTCTGTTAGTTCCCGCACGATTTTGGCAGGAACTCCAATTGCTAAGCTGCCTTTAGGAATCACTTTCCCTGGAGGAACTAACGCACCCGCTCCAACTTGTGCTCCTTTTTCAATGACAGCCCCATCTAAAATAATCGAACCAATGCCAATCAAAGCTCCATCCTCGATCGTACAGGCATGTAAAATGGCACCATGCCCTACAGTTACCATTTTCCCTATCCTTAAAGGAGCCTCAGGTGTCACATGGCAGATACAGCCGTCCTGAATATTACTTCCTTCACCAATTTCGATAAAATTATCATCATCTGCTCTTAAAACTGATTGAGGCCATACACTGACATCTTTGGCTATTCTGACGTCGCCAATCACTTGTGCCGAGCCATGTATCATGGTTTCGGCATGAATGAAAGGAACCCGCCCTTTTAATTGTTCAATCATGCATATCCTTCTCCTTAATGAGTATCAGGATTTATCTATCACAACTTATTTAGCTGCGAGTCCTAATTCTTTTAGAATCTCTTCCTTGTGTTCTCCCAACACAGGAGCCGATTTCGCGATCTTTCCAGGTGTTTTTGATAGTTTGACAGGAATCCCTAATGCTTTTATTTTCCCGGCAACAGGATGCACAACCTCTTCTATCATTCTTCTGGACAGTGTATGCGGGTCTGTTAAAGATTCGGGATAGGTATTTATCGGGCCAGCAGGAATTCCCGCTTTTTCGAATTTTTCCAGCCAGTAATGTCTCGGATTCAGACTCGTTTTCTCCTCAATTAATCGGACAAATTCATCTAAGTGCTGAATCCGTGAGGCATCATCAGCAAATCGGTCATCAGATAAGAATTCCGGCCTGCCGATGATCTGGCAAAATACTGGCCAATGATGCGGTGTATCTGCACCAACAGTAAAATAACCATCACTTGCACGAAATGCCTGATATGGAGCAGACAAGCGGTGTCCGCTTCCGGTAGGTGCAGGTGTTTCCCCAGTAAACCAATATTGGGTGCTTTCCCAGACCGATAATGCGAGTCCCGTATCATATAAAGAAGCGTCAATATACTGCCCCTCATTGGAATGAACCCTGGAATACAATGCGGATAAAATACCATAGACAGAAAACAGGCCTGAACCCAAATCGATAATTGGAAGGCCGCATTTTACCGGGTTGCCATTCCGTTCACCTGTCACACTCATAATTCCGGTCATTCCCTGTGCGATTAAGTCATAACCGCCGCGGGATGAATATGGGCCATACTGGCCGAATCCCGAAATAGAGCAGTAGATCAGTTTCGGATTAATCTGATTGAGTGTTTCATAATCAACGCCTAAACGCTTAACTACCCCGGGACGGAAATTTTCTATCAAAATATCAGCAGTTTCAATTAACTTATAAAATACTTTCTGATCTTCTGCGCTTTTTAAATCAAGCGTTATGCTGCGCTTGTTCCGGTTTATCGCCATAAACGCGCCGCTTTCCCCTTCCTTATACGGGGACCATCTTCTGGTGCTTTCCCCTTTTGGGGGTTCAACTTTAATGACATCAGCACCCATATCGGCCAGCAGCATACCGCAATAAGGACCTGCCATAACCTGGCTTAAGTCAATTACTCTAATGCCTTCCAATGCACTCATTCAAACCATCTCCTTCTTTAAAATGGATTCCACTCTCTCAAAGTCTATTTAAGGCTTTATCTTCAAATAAATAGAGTTCCTGATTGTCCAGAATGAGTTTGCCGTCGATTTCGACCCGCGGGCCCTTTACGACCATATCGTAATGCCCTTTGGCCTTCACAGTTCCCCCGATATATGCATTCGTACCTAAAGCAATGTGGATGGTTCCATAAACCCCTTCATCACTTAGCATGCTGTTTTCCAATTCACATTCTGGATTCATGCCTATGCCAAACTCACCGGCAAAATAGATATTGCCTTCTTCATCATTCTTCTCCATTAATATTTTCCTGAATTGCTCAGCTTCTCTGCCTCCTGTAATCGAAACCGCCTTTCCTTCCTTAAATACCACTTCAACTGGAGTCTCTATTAGACCCACCCCTGGAATACTCCCATCTACCACTAAAATTCCTTCAGCGGTTCCTTCAACCGGAGCAATGCTGGATTCGATGCAGTGAGCTGCCGAAACATCCGTACTGTTTGCAAACCCTGTTAGAGCTCTACCTGACCTCCCTTTGATGGAAAATCTTAAATCTGTGCCAAGGGATGTCGTGATATGGACAAATTCACCAGCTGTCAATATGTCTGCCAGTTTCTCAACTTGAGGTCTTAGTGCAGCAAAGTCAGCACGCAGCCCCTTGCTTAATAAAATGTCTTCATGTGCTTCAGGCAAGATTAATACTCGGGCTCCTGCCCTTTGTGCATCATGGCGGGCTTTTGTATGGGCAATGTTATAGGTTGTCGGTGCGATGATCACATCGGCTTCCTTCATAGCCGCTGCGACTGCATCCGGCAATGCATCTCCATGCCCTTTCCTTGGCGGCATTGAGATCGTGATGGGCTCAGCGTCGAGTGAACAGACCACAGATGCCAGAACTTTTGTGATTCCATCCGTTAAAAAATCTGTCAGGATGACAACTTTTTCCCCGCTCTTAACACCTGCCAGAACTTTTACGAGTGCTGTAGCGGCCGGGTACATTAGTGCTTCTTTCATCTTTTAAAACAACTCCCTGATTCATCAATTTTTATAAAGTTTAAAACTATATACCTTTAAATACTGGCTGCTTTTTGTTAAAGAACGATTCAATCGCATGCTTGTGATCCCATGTATCCTGGCATTCTATAAACGCATCCAGTTCCTGTTCCATTGCTTCCTGCCACTCAAAATCCATCGTTTTCTGAATCGTGTTCTTCGCATGTCTAACTGCGATTGGAGCACGGGAAGCAATCAGCTGTGCCCATTCATGCGCTTCTGTCAGTAACTTGTCATGGGATACCACTCTGCTTGCCAAACCTCTTTGCAACGCTTCCTCAGCTGTTATCGTTCTGCCTGTCAAAATCACTTCTTTGGCATATGCTTCACCCAACAGCCTTACTAAACGAGTTGGCCCGACAACCAGTCCAACCTTTACCCCTGCTGCACAAAGCTTGGCACGTTCCGACATGATACGAATATCACAGGCTAAGGCAAGCTCAAACCCTCCGCCAAACGCATAGCCATTAACTGCGGCAATGACAGGCTGGGGCATTTCATTGACAATATCGTAAATTCTGCAATCTTCCTCTAAGAAATGCCGGACAGATTCAGGAGTCAGCTCTCCTTCTTCGTTTAAATCGGCTCCCGCGCAAAATGCCCGATCCCCTTCTCCCGTAAGGATAATAACCCGGACATCCGAAGAGGTTTTCAGCTTCTCCATATAGGGAACGAACTCTTCCCGAAATTCTTTTGTCAAGATATTCATTGGCGGGTTCTTAATGGTAATGGTGCAAATAAAATCGGATATTTCAGCATGAATTTTTTCCAAGCTTTTCATCACCCTTCTAAGATTCCTGTTCGAGCTCAGCAGAGATTTTTATTTTTTTTCCGGGTATATCCTCCAGACGTCCATCTATGCCTTTGCTTCTTTGATACTTATCCCATAAAATGACGGCTATTGGGCATAATATCGAGGTAGTAATAGTAGAAATGGAAATTTGTATTGTGGCTAAATTGGCAATTTCCTGAAAACTTTGAGCCTTCTCCACCGTCATCAGACCGGCACCCGCTGCCACTGATGCTGCCGCTGCGATTGCAGCAGGTGTACCCACTGCGTTCCCCGCAGTCGATGCTTCTGCAACAGGGCCAATCGTACTTTTTTCTCCAAATAGCCTATAGACCAGGATTCCGGTTAATGCGGTAAAAATGACTGTGGCAAACCCGAGAGCTAAACCTCCCCAAACAGCTTCAGGATTAAAGAAACTCATGAAATTCATCCCTGCACCAAGACAGAAAGCAAAGAATGGTACAAGCAGCGTTTCTCCAGGCTTTAAAAACTCCCGAATGTCTTCATCCAGATTCCCTAACAGCATCCCTAAAGCAATTGGAAGCAGGACAGCTATGAATGCGATTAAAGGAAAATTAACGCCAACCATCCCCAAAGCCAGCATGGTGAAAAAAGGACCGTCATTCAGAGTCAGGACGGAAATGGCTCCAACATCTGACCGATTCCCATATTGCCCTGTCAACACTGCATACATTCCTTCATTTCCGTTGGTCATGGCGGCAATAATAGCCAGGGTAGATAATCCAAGCAGACCATTCATTGGGTCAAAAAACATCCCAAATAAAATTCCGATTGCAATCCCGGTCAAACACTTGCTTCCTGTTAATAGAATTCCTTTCTTTAAAGCCTTTCCGCCTACCCGCAAATTCATCTGGCTGCCTGCACAAAATAAGAACAAGCCAATGAGTGTTAACGTTCCAGTTTTAAAGAGTGCTTCCGAGAATCCTCCGATTTTCATAAACTCATAAATTCCTTCTTCAACCGGCGATACCCCTATGCTTTTAAGGAAATTCATTATAAATGGAATGTGAAGCTGATCAATCGTATTAAATAAAGCGCCAAGCATCAGCGGGATGACCATCAGTCCTCCGGGAACTCTTTCAATTGTTTGCTTTATCCTCATTTAAATCACCGCCATATCTATTATTTGATTTCCTTTTACAGCGAATTCTTTAAATCCTGTCTCCTCGTCTTTCATTGAATCATTGGATCATGTAAGAGAGTAAATAATAATTTCGTTTTTAAGGTAATCGAATATACATGAGTTTTTCAAACACCACATATATGAATCCAATCATCCCTATGGATACTAATGTGGCCGTATACCAGCGAACTTCCTTATAATACAGCATGCCAATGAGTAAAAAGATTAAAGTAGAATACAGAAACCCTATGAAAGGTATTAACAGAAAGATATAAACAACTGTTAAAAGCAGATATAGTATCCCTCTTTTAACTTCCTGAATGGAGACAGAAGCTGTTTCCTCTTCCTCCTCTTTTTTCTTTCTGAACGTTTGGGCAAACTGCCAGATTGATAGACCTGTCAAACTATAGCCGAGCAGCATGGGAAATGAACGAGATGAATTTAAAAAATGTTCTCCCGGCGGGAAATTATAGCTGCCTATTACAAAAAAGAGACCAATCGCGAAAACAATTCCCGCCAAAAGATAATCTTTATTTATCCGCATCTTTTCTCCTTTCTATCACTCTTTTGGCCGGCTGATTCCTACTTCTTCCGGTGACCGTTTTCCCACACCAATATCCCAAAGCAGCCAGCTTGTTTTTTCGGTGATTTGTTTTGTATATTCTTGACTATCTTCAATATCTGTTAGGACAATTGCCCGTTTCTTTGTAAATTCCTTAAATTCATCACTGCTGATCGCTTTGTTGTATGCGTCTCTAATTTTGGTTACGATTTCTTCAGGTGTTCCGCGCTTCACAGCTGGCCCCCACCAGGTTCCTTCCGGTACATATTTTTCCAAATCAGAAACAAATTCAGTGACCGGCGGAATTGATTCAAGGCCATCCACTTCAAAAGCTTTATTATCCATAACAGCCAGTGAACGCAAATCCCCTGCCCGAAGCAGATCCACTACCTCATTAACCCCGCTGATTGAGAAATCCACCTCGCCCTTCATGGCAGCCATGGCAGCATTTGAACCAGAGTCATATGTGATAATTTCGGCATCTCCACCCACGACACTATTCACAATCTCCAAAGTGAGGTGCCATGGGTCCCCAATCGCTGCCACACCAACCTTCGCATTTCCATCTTTTAATAGCTGAACCACATCATCAAACGTTTTCAGGTCAGAGTTGTCTTTAACTGTAAAATTGGCAATCCCCATTGCGCCAATTCCAATTTGCTCGAAATCCTTGTATGTTAAATCTGTCATGCCCATTGTTGGAAATACTCGGACCAGATCGGTTTGGAATAGGATGGTGTGTCCGTCCGACTCCTGTTCGTTAACATATTCAAGGGCCAATGCACTGGAGGCTCCAGGCATGTTTCTCACCGCAATGGATTCTCCCAATTCTTTCTGAAGGATCGGCTGCAGGGTCCTGGCCATTGTGTCAGTGCCTCCTCCCTCACCAAAACCGACAATAATTTCAATTGGCTGTGAAGGGTAATTATTTTCGGCTTCCTTGCTGTTTCCAGATGCCTTTTGATTTGATTGGTTACCAGCACATGCACTCAATATCAGAACCCCTGAAAATAGAGTCAGATACATCATTTTTAGTTTCATCCGTTTGCCCCCTTAGGCTTTATTTTCCCCCACAAATGCTTTAAGCGTTTTGTCAGGAATGAATTTTGATTTAAAAGCAGAAATACAATACAGACCAGCAAGAAAAGACTAATTGGCCGTGTGAAGAATGGCCCGAATGAATAATCCGCACTCACCATCGCTCTTCGGAAATTCTGTTCCGCCATTAAACCAAGGATCAGCCCTAACACTAAAGGAGGGGCAGCCAGCCCGACTTTGCGCATAAGAAAACCGATGATGCCAAAAAGAAACATAATTCCAATATCAAATGGCCGGTTATTTACTGCAAAAGTCCCTACCACACTAAATACCGTTACAATCAGCAAAACTATACTTCTGGGAACAGATAGGATTTTCTGAAACAAATAAGAGAAAAATAATCCAAACACAAGCATAAACGCAGCGGATATCGTTAAAATGATAAAAAATTGATTTAAAATATCCGGATTTTGTGTCAGTAAAAGCGGACCCGGCTGCAATCCGTGAAGCAAAAGGCCTCCTATAATAACAGCTGTGACTGCGTCACCAGGGATACCAAGTATTAACATCGGTATATATGTACCTGGCACACAAGCGTTATTCGCCGTTTCTGCTGCAACGATTCCTTCTGGATTTCCCTTGCCAAAGGTCTCAGGCTTCTTACTTCTTCGGCGGGCCACATCGTAGGAAACCCAGGCTGCTACATCAGCCCCAACCCCCGGTATCGCTCCTATCGTTGCTCCTATAACAGAAGATCTTCCGCCCGCGGGCAAAAACTTAACTATCATCTTCCACGGTGGAATTATAGATTGGAATTTCTCCGCTTTTAAAGGCTTCTTCAGCTGCATAATAGAGTCGATTACCTCAGCTATTCCGAATACTCCAATTAAAACGGCAATTAGACTAAAACCATCCATTAGAGAACTTTCTCCAAAAGTAAAACGCTGGGCACCTGTGATCTTGTCCACGCCTACAGTGGCTAGCGCTAACCCTAAGGCCCCGGAAATAAGCCCCTTGGACAGTGATTCTGCCGTTAGGTTTGCGCTGAGAATAATTCCAAACATGGCAAGCAGAAAATACTCCCATGACCCGAAGTTCATACTTAAATCCAGCAGGAGCGGCGCCCCGATCAGAAATAAAACAGCTGCCAGAATCGTACCTAAAAAGGATTGAAAGGTTGCTAGTCCTCTTGCCAGTCCTCCTTCCCCCCGCTGGGCCATTGGATAGCCATCCATAGCAGTTGCAGCTGATGCAGGCGTACCAGGGATATTTAAGAAGATGGCTGGCGTGGACCCGCCATAGGTTCCTCCTATATGAACCGACACAATTAAAACCATTGCTTCGATCCATTCCATCCCCCAGGTAAATGAAATCAGCAAGGATACTCCCATGGTAGTGGTAAGACCCGGGAGTGCGCCTACTGCCATTCCGGCAACTGTCCCAAAAAGAAACAAAAGCATGATTTTAACTGTAAAGAAACTGGCCAGTGATTCGCCAATTAGACTTAATTCTCCCAAATAAACCTCCCTCCCCCTAATCTATATAGAGTTCTCCATCTTTCATAAGGATTTTCCCATCCACTTTGATTGTCGGTTTTCGAATCACTAAATCACAATGCCCCGGGGCTCTGATACTGCTTCCAAATGTAATGCCATTGCCAATTCCAATATGCATCGTTCCGTACTCTGCCTCGTCTTCCAGCTGCCCTCCTCTTCCAATTTTCGCCTTTGGATTCATGCCAATTCCCATTTCCACTGCGCAATATACATTGGGATGATTGTAACTTTCCAGCGTTTGCTTAAGCATTTCAGCATCTTCTTTTCCTTCAATGGAAATGATTTTTCCTTCTCTAAAGACGACTTTAACCGGATCTTCACATGCCCTTCCCGGCACAATGGCCCCATCAATGTACATGACTCCTTCTGCCGTCCCTTCTATTGGTGCCACTGCTGTTTCAATGCAAGGCGGGGGTGAAATACTTCCAGGTTCATGGCAAATTCCAGTTTGAGGTACAGCATGACGTCCTGATATGGACATAGAAAGCTCTGTACCTAGATGGGTTGTTATGCTCAACCGTTCTCCTTCTTCAAGTATGGCGGATACCTTATCGATTATTTTCTTTTGTGCAAAATAATCGATATCCAGTGAACCATCTAAGAAAACCTCGTCATTCGCATCGGGCATAAATATTAATCTTGCTCCTGCATTACTTGCTTCTTTTCTCGCAGTAGAATGATTAATAGAAAAAGTCGTTGGTGCAACAATCGCATCAGCTGCTTTCATTGCCTCTGCAATGATTCTTGGCGGTTCATCCCCATGCCTTGTGGTGGGATTCATAATTGTCATAACAACCTCTGCTCCCATCCCTTCCCCGGCAAGTGCGAAAACCTCTCCAATCTCTGTCGTATTTGTATCCGTTAGAATCAATAGGTTTTCTCCAGGCTTTACATTTAGACATGTCTGCAATAAAGTCTGAACGGACTTCATCATAAACATTTTATTGATGATTCTCATTGCACTCCCCCTCGTTTTTTTACTTCAACTAGTTAGAATGCAAGTACCGTGCCAAGTTATGATTTTTCTTTATTTTTCTTTAAGACTCCCAGTTTATAAGGGATATACAAGACAACTTCTCTTTTATCGAAAACATCACTAAGGTCCATTGTTCGCAAATTGCAAAAAAAACATAGGAGATCTGTCCAAATTAAGAAGAAAAGACAAATCTGCTATGTTTTTAACGTAATCGCAATTTGCGAACTATAATTGCAATTTGCGAACTATAATTGCATTTTGCGATTAAGCTCGTATTTATTAATTTTCCTGTATAGAGTTGCTACATTTATACCAAGTTCATCTGCAGCTTGTTTCTTTCCATTCAATGTATCACCATATCTCTTTAATGCGTCCATGATCATTCTTTCTTCCATTTCTGCCAGAGTAATATTTTCTTTATCAGCTTTCAGGTGATTTTGTTCACGGATTCTTGGAGGAAGGTTTTCTACTCTAATCCAGTGGTCAGTTGCCATGTTTATGGCATATTCCACAGCATTTTGAAGTTCACGTATATTACCTGGCCAGTTGTACGAACATAGCCGATTCTCCGCATCAGGAGTGAAACCTCTCACTTTCTTTCCCGTAATTTTGTCATAGTGCTGCACAAAATGCTGGAGCAGGACGAGAATATCCCCATCCCTTTCCCTCAACGGGGGAATATGAAGCGGAATGACGCTTAGCCTGAAAAATAAATCCTGCCGAAATTCTCCGTCAGCTACCATTTTTTCTAAGTTTTTATGGGTTGCTGCAACGACTCTGATATCAATATCTATTGAGTTATTCGAACCAATCCGTTCAATTTTTCTTTCTTCTAACACTCTTAACAGCTTCACTTGCAAATGCAATGGCATATCACCTATTTCATCCAGAAAAATAGTACCTCCTTGTGCCATTTCAAATTTTCCGGGCTTTCCACTTTTCCTTGCACCCGTAAACGCACCCTCACTATATCCAAACAATTCACTTTCCAGTAAATGTTCAGGAATGGCTGCACAATTAATGGCCCGAAATGGTTTATTTACTCTTTTGCTCTCTTGGTGCAGTGCTCTGGCAAAAAGCTCCTTCCCTGTTCCGCTCTCCCCCAAAAAGATGACTGTAGAATCTGTTGCCGCAACTTTTTTGGCTGCAGCCTTTGTCTGCAATATAGCAGGGCTTTTTCCCACAATAATATCGAATGTGGAATCATCTACCTCAGATGTTATAGAATAGGCAAACTTTTGAACTTCGGCTAAATCTTTGAGGGTAATGGCACATCCAATAATTTGGCTGTTATGGATCAGAGGGTTAACACTGATAATGACTTGAATCAGTTTTCCATTTACTATAAGAGAACATTCTTTATCCAAGTATCCTTGTCCTGTTGAAAATACTTTTGTAATCGGAAGGTTTTGAATAACTTCTGAAATATTCAAAGTTAAAACATTGTGTTTTCTTATATTTAGTATTTTTTCTGCAGAAGGATTCATCTCTAAAATGTACCCTTTCTGATCAACAGCAATGATTCCCTCGTACATGGATTGAATCGTCACTTGCAGCATTTGAGAGGTGGATAAATATTTCTTTAAAAGCGATGTTCCATTTATTTTGCTGCTGATTAAATCTGCCATTTTACCGAGGTAATTGGACAAAATACGATGCTTCTCTTTAAATTCATTTTTTTGTTTTTCAGAGAACGCCGTTAAACTGATAACCCCGACAATTTCACCCTCATGTGTTAATGGATATGAAACATCTGATTTTTCAGGGCAATTTTGATGAAGGATACAGCTTTTGCACACGTCATGAAAACCTGGCTCAAAGTTGTAAACAGGCTGATTTGTTTTTAAGACTTCTGCGATGATATGCCCTCGAACCGGCTCACCCACAACTGCATGCGTGCCCCCGCCTGTGGCCGTAACAACAACTTTATTTTTATCATAAATAATTACTTCTAAAGACAGAACAGATTTAATGGCTTCTGCTACTAAGTTCACTTCTTCTTGAATTTCAAAAAGGATCGATTTACCCATTCCCATCCTCCTCGTACATTAAATCCTCATAATTAGCAGGACAGTTTATCAGTCATTACAAAATTGCAGGATAATATATATCATTCGATTCGAAAGGAGAAAAACCTCTGGAAAATTCTGAATATTCATTAAGTCTTAGTGTTTTTTAATATCTCTTTGGAAAGAAATATATCGATAAAATAGTTAAGAAATGGATAAGACACCCTACAAAATTGTATTAAGAAAAAGCACCTGATACATGCTTACAAGTCTTACACAATATACAAAAAAACAGCCCCCAATCAGGGCTGTTCTCCTATTAATGAATAATAACCGTCGCTATAGAACGCTCCGGAAGAACCAGCATCATACTATCCCCACCAAGGGATAGAGACACTTCTTCTATGCTATCATTCTCATTCATCATAACCGCCACCGTT
Source organism: Cytobacillus sp. BC1816 (assembly GCF_051353635.1). Lineage (NCBI taxonomy): Bacteria > Bacillati > Bacillota > Bacilli > Caryophanales > Bacillaceae > Cytobacillus > Cytobacillus sp. BC1816. Next base: position 3,172,798 of record NZ_CP195611.1, read on the forward strand.
TCACCATTAATATTTTCAAAGGCGGTGGCCAATAGGCGATTATCCGATGCCTGGATGCCAATTCGTCTGGCTCCTGGCTTAATGAACTTGCAGAAATGCCCAATATAATAGTAGGAGCTGTTATAATGAACCTCATCCTTCTTCGTATTCATAATCACTGGCGCATCGCAATAGTTCCCGACATGATTCGGTCCGCCTTCTTCATTCAGAACGAGATTCCAGTCAATCCATGCTTCAAGATGATTGTTCAAGTCGCCAATGATGTTTCGGCCATACCGCTTTCCGGTATGCCATTCGCCTGGCTGAGGACCGCCTTCTATGCACCCTTCTGTGAAAATTAAGTGCTTGTCAGGGAAAGCATCGTGAACCCTGGAAAGATTCTAAATTTCCTCAGACACTTACCAATGGACTCCCGTTCCCCACACATATTTAGCAGCTTCTGGATCGGACAGGACGGCTTGGGCTCTGTCGAAAATGACATCCCGGTTATGATCCCAGATGATAATCTTCACATCACCATGGCCATGTTTCTCAAAGGATGGACCAAGATGATTTTTGATAAAATCCCGTTCTTCTTCACCTGTGTACAGGCAGGAGTCCCATACCTGCTTTGCTTCAGGTTCGTTCTGAATGGTGATTCCCCAGATGGGCACCCCTTCCTCTTCCATCGCCGCTATGTACTTCGAATAATACCGTCCCTCTGTGATTCAAGTTTATTATTTATTAAACTCAAGCCCTCGTTAATAAGTACATTCTTCTACAAAGAGAACAATTATATGTCGTTCGAATACGCAGTATCGTTGTACTGCGTAGCAACCCACTTCATAATTTGGTCACTAACTTAATCCACTTATACCATCCAGCATTTATAACAGAATTTTTAGTAAGTATAATTAGATATAAGAGTCTACTTTTTGGGCTGATCAAGTGCTTGGTAAGCTACCTGATACTTTCCTCCATCCGCAACTTCTGAATGGTACAAGGCCTTGAGGGCATTGTTTTTCTCAAGACCATGCTCAGCCTTCAGTTCTTTAAAGCGTGTATGGAGTTCTTTATTTTCCTTAATTAGTTGTTGCATTTGCGATTTTAAATACTTCAAAATATTTAGCTCCTTTCTGAATCTCTAAGTTCAGCTTAAATTTTACGTGAAATAACCTGTTTAAAAAGATCCCTAAATTGCTCCCGGTCTTCTGCTGTAAAAGGCTTTGGTCCCTTCGTTCGCTGTCCGCTTTTTCTAGCCATTGCACTTAAATAACGTGTTTGTAATAATTGGTCAATATTTTCATTTGTATATCTAAATCCTTTATGGTGGAGGACGATAATTCCTTTTGCTAAACCTAGTGACGCAAGACCATAATCTTGCGTCACGATAATATCTCCTTTTTCCACTAACTTCACAATCCGATAATCTGCAGCATCTGCTCCAGAATCAACATAAATGGTTTTCACTCCTGATGGCTGTTCTGCATTAGAAAAATGAGAAAAGCTTGTAACAAGGATAACCGGAATTTCAAAATCCCTTGCTTCTGCAATAATAATATCTTTCACCGGACAAGCATCTGCATCCACATAAATTTTCATCTTTCCCTCCTGTTAAGAAGTTCGACTTACTATTTAACTTAATCTTTTTCAACTATAAAAGAGTCTGGTGACTTTTGTTTAAAAATAATCAAGAGTTCTTCCTTTTGCTGTATTTTTCTATCCTCATATTATACTTTATAGAATTTTGTTGGCAAATGGTCGTTCAATGGCCTACAAAATAGGTAGCTAAATCATCTGCTTATATTAAATCTCTAGGATACCTTAGAACTAAATACTTGATTAGAAAGTCACACATTTTATAGGTGTAAAAGAAAAAGGATAAATGAACAGGATGATCACCTGTATACATCTATCCTTTTTATACAACAAAAGACATCATTTACCACAATAACAATATTGTTTATTGTTGATCAACTCTCGATCCCGTTTGTATAGGTACAATAGTTCACAAATTTACTTTGCTAATGCGGTAACACTTTTAATAAATCATAGTATATTTGTACTGTACAGTTAAAAACACCCTTCAAAAGGGTGTTTTTAACGTTTATTGTCTTAAGGGTCCCCGAAAAAATAGAAATCCAACCTGCAACTTATTTAAATAGCCGGGGTCATGCCCTTCTATTCAATCAATGAATAAAAACCGTCGCAATAGAATGCTCAGGAAGAACCACCATCATAATTTTCCCCCCAAAGGATAAAGACACTTCTTCTTCTCTGTCATGCTCTTTCATCAAAACCGCCACCGTTTCACCATTGATATTCTCAAAGGCGGTGGCTAATATGCGGTTACTCAATGTCTGGCTGCCAATTCGCCTGGCTCCAGGCTTAATGAACTTGCTGAAATGCCCAATATAATAGTAGGAGCTGTTATAGTGCACCTCGTCCTTCTTCGTATCCACAATCACTGGCGCATCGCAATAGTTCCCTACATGATTCAGTCCGCCTTCTTCATTCAGCACTAGATTCCAGTCAATCCATGCTTCAAGGTGATTGTTCAAGTCGCCGATGATGTTTCGGCCATACTGCTTTCCGGTATGCCATTCTCCTGCCTTACCGCCGCCGGTTGCAATTGACTAACTAAGTTTTCAAATTCATGCCTTCACAAGCAGTACATATCCATGCCAACACCCAAATCAGAGAAATAGCCCCCAAATCCCATCCCATGATAAAATACTAAATAAATATCCCAGTAAAGGAATGAATCCCTATTAATCTCCCTGACAAGGTGAAAAACCTGCCCTTAACTCCAGGCGTATATTTGATGAAGGATTCCCAAGGTCAAATTCTATATGTGGGGAAGGCGAAAAATCTAAAGAATCGGGTTCAGTCTTATTTTCGGGACTCCACAAATCATTCACCAAAGATTAAAAAGCTGGTCAAACACTTAAGGGATTTCGACTATATCCTGACAGATACTGAATTCGAGGCTTTTATGCTTGAATGCCAATTAATTAAAAGCATTAAGCCGCTATATAATCGAATGATGAAGAGTCCGCAGTCATTCATTTATATCTCGATCAGCCTTACTGGCAATCACCGTAAAATTGATATTACCTTTAATCCCATTGAGAATGACGGCAAGATTTATTTTGGCCCTTTTACAAGCAGAAGCAATGTGGAAAGAGCTCTCCGGGGTTTAAAGGAATGCTTTAAGCTGAATTGCAGCAATCCCAATGGAACGAACTCCGCCTGCCTGAATTATTCCTTAGGCTCCTGCCTTGGCCGGTGTCTTGGCGGGCCACCGGAACAAGAGTACAATGACATCCTGGACAGGTTTATCGGTTTTCTGAAAGGCACTGACATGAGTATTCTGGAGGACATGAATCAAATGATGCTGGACGCCTCTGAAGCATTTGAATTTGAAGCGGCCTCCGCCTATCGGGATCATATACAGGCAGTAAGCTCCCTGTTAAGAAAAGAAAAAGTGATCGAATTCACCGAAGAAAATCATAATATCGCCGCTATCGAAAGATTAACAGATTCAACGATTAAACTTTTCCTTATGAAAAGGACGGAGATTCTGTTCAGCCACAACTATTCAGAAGTAGGCGGCATTGAGGAAAAAATAAAAACGAGCATTTTAGCTTATTTTAAAAAAGATGAAGGAAATGCTGCCGGAGACATTAGGAGACATGAAATCGCTGCAGCGCATATTATTTACCGTTATTTACACAGCGACAGCTGCTCTTATCTAATCATTCCAGAAAGCTGGCTGGACCCTGAGAATCATTCCACACTGGGTCAGGAAGTAAAGAATTTACTAAATAACCTTCAACACTTCCAGCCCCTTATCTAATATGAATATGGGGGCTATTCTTATTGCATTTCCCTCCAGGTAAGACCGATCTGTGACATGCATTCCATGCAAAGGAGCCTAATCGGCAGGTTATAATAACCGCTGATTAGGCTCCTCATTCGTACATTTCAGCTCACATACTCATTCTCAAAAACCTCATCCACCCTAAACAAAACAGTAAAAGGTACCGACTCATTAAAATAATAAGCAGTCTCCCCCCTGTACTGAGTAACATCAATAACCTCAGGTATATCAATTGATCTCAGAGATACTCTCAGTCTTTCAATAGATTTGATAAAGGTGTTCTTCTTTACCTCTCCATCGGTTCCCGTTCTACCATAGAAATCACGCATGGTGATTCTCGTGCAGGGATTTTCCTTGCTGGAGGAGAGCAGGAAGTGTCTGATCATATTGGCCTGGGTTGGGGTGACAATGACTTCCTCTCCATTAAATAAGAGAATATTTTCGCGGTCATTAAAGTACAGGACTAGTTCATTGGATTCACTGTTTTCATAGAGGTCTTCACATGCTTCCTTTGAACATGTTTCGGTTTTATTTTTTGTTATTTTGTAGAACGCATGGTTTTGTAAGTATTTTTCATTCGATGCCAATGTTTCAAATAATGGCGACAGCTCTGGATTCGGCAGCTGCTCCTCAGGCGAAAAGGGGAGTTTTCCCATAGTATCATAGGTTTGGCTGGCAACATATAAAGCACTGTTGGCCAGATACATATGTGCATGGAATTCCTGCTGCTGATTAAGGGCGTACCTTGGGTCATTCAGAAGCTGCTTATTCAGGGCTTGCTGAAAATAGCGTACAGCTGATCCATACTTGCCATGTTTATAAGCCAGAAAACCAAGACGATAATAGGCAATGGGAAGTTTTTGCTCTAAACCGATGGCCTTGATGAGAGACTCTACAGCGTCACCGTCATCCTTGAAATGATTCATTTTTATATATGCTCCGAATTTGATAAGATGGGAAACAAGCAGTTTCTTCGTGTACTGAAGTGCATTATCATATTCCGGACCGCTGTTTCTGGCTAAGCTTCTTAGTTTTTTATACATAGTTTCATAAACGATCACAAGCTGCATGTAAAAGCCGTAATCGCTTTTTTCCCCGTTTTCGTGAAGATCCTGTTCAAGCAGCTCCAGCTCGTCCAGGGTTAAGTCTTTTATCTTTAAAGTCCTCATCCCTACACCTCATTTCTATTCAAAGGTGCCAGCATTGACACCGCATCTATCTTGTATCAGGAACACTTTCAACTATATAGAAATCATTCCTCCGTTTCGCGCGAATATTGTCGAATGAAATATGAATTTTTTGTAGCAAATCTCATACATTATAGGTGGCATAGATCTTTTAATTTCTCCCATATTTACTTGAGCTTGAAAAACACGAACAAATGTTTTATGATTTACCTATAATATCCAACGAATGGAGGAACGATTAATGTATGTAACCATTTCAGACTTTATTAATGAATGGAAAAGAGAGGCAGTGCTGACGCAAAAGGTGTTGGACGGATTAACAGATGACTCTTTAAAGCAGCAGGTTTACCCGGAAGGACGCACCTTAGGGCGAATTGCCTGGCATTTAACAGCAAGTATTCCAGATTATTTAGCTCATTTCGGGTTAAAAATAGAAAAGGCTGTCAATGAAGAAAATGTCCCCGCTTCGGCAAAAGAAATTGCGGATACATTTAAAAAGTTGAGTGAGGAAGCTGCTCTGGCGATTGAACAGCAATGGACAGATGACTCATTGAGCCAGACACAGAATGCATTTGGAAGAGAAGAAACCAATGCCCAAATTTTGATGGGATTAATCAAACACATTGTGCATCACCGGGGGCAATTGACCATTCTCATCCGCCAGGCAGGATTAAAGCCATTTGGGGTGTATGGTCCGCCAAAAGAAGATTGGGTTAATTTAGGTGTCACTAATCCGCCGCTTTAAAAGGGAATGAGGAAAACGCTCGGAGATGGCCGGGCGTTTTTCTTAGTTTCTAGATAAAGGGCTATCCTAAGCAGCCCTTTCTATTTCCCTTTTCTTCTTCTCCTTCCTCCCCTTTTATCAAATGACCATATTAATAAATTCTGTTAAACCAGAAGAAAATCCAAGCAGCGCCACTATATATAAGAACCCGAGGATAATTGTCGATCTTTCAAAATGGTATAAGTCTTTTAGGGCAGCTGCCCTGAATAGGAACAAAAAAAGAGCCTAGCCTCCACAGTACGGCTAATACTTCATCGAACCGAAGGACAGGCCCACATGTTTATAAAAAGATTAAACTTAAAGCTATCTCCTTTAGATGCGGCTGGTCTGCCCATAAGATGAAGTAATTGTAGGTTTGACCTTGGATTGTAATGGGAGTTGGATACCTTACGATTAAAGCGGATTGATTCAGCATTTCTGCTGGCTGGTCCGCAGAGGGAAAAATGTAGCAGGCTTCCTGGTTTTGAATTCGAGTCTTCAAGATGCTTGGCATGGATCCATAGGGCATTAATGGATGGAACGCTTCTCCATGGCACACCTCATCTAAGTTTTCACCTGCTGAAATCGCTGATATTTGAAAAAAGCCGTCAGCACTTTCGTATCTTTCCTCGTTCACTTTTCGCCAGTTTGACGGATATTGGAAAGTAACCTTGTAGGTCGTGTTCGTATAGGTCTTTTGGGCACCATCCAATATGGCAGTTGGAGACCATTGAAGTGACTGAATGTTAACTCCTGCAATTAGCCTTATCGGGACAGGGTGACGGAGGTCGATAACCCACATTTCACTTGCAAATTCCTGTTCCTTGCATCCACTAAGATAGGCTATTTTTGTTCCGTCTGTTGACCATGTGACAGGCGTTGCAAAACAATTAGAAATAGCCCAAATCCGATCCTCTTCTCCTCGCCTCCCCACTGTTCGAATTTGTGAAAAATACCCGCGATCTTCAAAGGCGGTAGAGCTATAGGCAATTTTCAAAGAATCAGGTGACCATGTCGGATAATAATTTTTTGCAAGGGGCCCGCCTTTTACTTCAACCACATTGCCTGTTGAAAGCTCGATGGTGTGAATGATGGAGATGCTGACACCTGGTGTTGTATAAAGAACAAAGCTTCCGTTGGGCGATAGCTGGGCATTATTAAGCCGCCCTCCTGTGTTACGTGTAATTTGCTGTTTCCCGGATCCATCGGTTTGAATTCGGAAAAGCTGGCTAATTCCTGATTCATCCGGTGCCTGAAAAAGCAGTTCCCTGCCGCTCGGAAACCATTGAACATCTGTTGAGTCAGGCTGTTGAATGCTTTGCGCTTGATGAGACAGAACGTTGTACATGATAATGTGACCTTGCTTCGTATAAGCAATTTGGCTGCTGTCAGGCGACCAATCCAATTTGAATTCAGCACCTTCTTCCATCTGGTCGATTTGAGCGATCGCACCAGATGCAACATCCACAACATATATAATTCTGTTCTTTCCAATAAACGCAATTCTCCTGCTATTAGGTGACCATTCTGGACTTGAAAAAGAGTCACCCAATCCACTGGTGAGCTGCACGTTCTCCCCTGTCCGGGGATTATATAACCAAATATCATATTGCCCTCCTCGATCAGCAGTATAGGCAATCAGGCCTTGGCCACCAGGAGGGGCGTATGGAATCCTTAATTTCATTCCGGGAAATAGCTGTGAGGATGAAAGCTGGTTTACAAAACGAATAAGCTCAGTATTTGGCTCCCCATTCGTAATGACATTAAAACGAATGGCAAGCTGATAAAGTGTATCCCCTGGCTGGACGATATAATATGGAACACCTGGCGGAACTTTTAATAATTGACCGAGCTGAATGACATAGGGTGGCTGAAGCTGATTCGCCTCTATGATCACTGAAGGCGGAACTTTGTAAAATTGTGAAATTCGATACACTGAATCTCCTTGCTTGACACGCACAGCATCAACACCAGGTGGAACGGACAGCTGCTGACCTATATAAATCGTGTAAGGGGGCTTCAAATTATTTGCCGCAATAAGGGAATCGGCCGGTATTTCCCATCTCCTGGAAATCTCATACAGCGTATCACCTGAACGTACTGTATAAAAAATTTGCATGATCTTCACTTCCCAAAGAATAAATTTCCATTGAGGAATTAAATGTGCACACACTATCTGCCCATATACTATTCATTAGAAAGTGCGAGGTTCAGTGCAAATGAGGAAGAATTAGATAAAAAAGAAATTTAATTCCTATATAGATAGCTCTATTACAAATCTGTATAGCATGATTCGATTCAAGAAAAACTTGAAAGAATCATATTTACGGAAAAAAATTGTGGTGAAAAAATAAAAAACCTTCAAATAGGAAGGTCTTTTACTATGCAGCCCTCTTCGCTTCGTAATCGCCAGCTCTAAAAGATAATGTCTAAAGATTTCGATGATCCCCGCACCTCCAAGGACACCATCCGGGGTTTCGAACCATAGCCTCGTCATTAAGAGGACTTCCACTGTGACTTCATTTGAGAAAACAATATGCATTCCATATTTCGATGAAAATCGTATTATTTAGCTCTTATAATAGAAATGAAGCAATAAGAAACTTAAATCCAAATCAGGAAAAGGAGCCTAATATTATGAGTAGCAAAGAACAATCATTAAAGGCAAAAACCTTTCACCACTTACATCAGCAAGCGTCCACATTTGTTCTGCCAAACGCATGGGATGTAATCAGTGCAAAAATGTTTGAAGAATGCGGCTTTAAAGCGATCGGGACAACAAGTGCTGGCATTGCTGCTTCTTTGGGATATTTGGATGGGCAAAGTATACCTCTTAACAAAATGGTTGAAACGATTGAAAATATCGCCAAATCAGTAAATGTTCCTGTGAGCGCAGACATTGAGGCAGGTTATGGAAATACGGTTGAAGAGGTTTTAGAGACCGTAAAAGCAGTAGCTGCTGCTGGAGCTATCGGGATAAATCTGGAGGACGGTACAGGTGATCCTAACCGGCCAATATTTGATATTTCATCCCAAGTGGAAAAAATAGCAGCTATCAAAGAACTATCGGAATCCAGAAATATGCCGTTATTTATCAATGCACGGACAGATTTATATTGGTTAAATGCTGGGGATTCTTCAACGCGTTTACAAGAAGCTGTAATGCGGGCAAAAGCCTATCAAGATGCAGGGGCAGATTGCATTTTCATTCCTGGTTTAACTGATAGGAAGATTATTAAAAGGATTAGGGAGGAAATTTCTTGTCCGATTAACTTATTGGTTGACCCAGAGATGCCTTCTTTATCGGAGTTATCTGAGATCGGAATTGAAAGGCTTAGCTGTGGTTCCAGCCCATTCAGAGCGACATTAACTTATTTACGGTCTATCAGTGAAGAGATTATAAACCGCCAGACCTTTCATCAAATGACAAATGGGGATGTTCTTTCTTATAGAAGATTAACTGAATTCATTCAATAAGAACTTCTAATACCCAACAACAAAATGATGAATTTTGAGAAGCCGATTTTTCTATAATCAACAAATCGGCTTTTTGTTCTCCTTCCCATTTTGATGATTTTCAGGGAATGTTTTAGATTGTTTGACTCTAAATATTAACTATCAATTGACCTGTTGGTTACCGGCGGCTCATTAAACCAGTCTTTCCTTACCAATAGCTTAAACCCTTGCTCCGAATAGCTTTCCACCTGTTCAATTAATTCCTTTAGTGTTTTCACGTGACTTTTTTTATAACTGGAAATCACAGCAGTTTGCAGATTGCCGATTCCAATGGGATTTAAGAACATGGTTAAGTTAGCCATTAGCTTATCTGAAAATGGGGAATTATTCACCTTATAAACGTGAGACTCTAATCCGGTGGTTGTCGGGACTCCGTTTTCTCTATATATTTCGGATAAAACATCCACTTGATGATAGGACAATTTGATCCCATCCTGCAAAAAACTCTTTGTATCTTCATCCTTTGCCACATCCGAAAAAGCAGTACATAGAGCTAAACCAACATTATTACATTGAAATGAACCAAACATACTGGCTAATTCAACAGCATTAAGCGGCCTCTGCTGGGTTGATGCCACTTTAAATAATTTGTTTTCTCTGTCTTCAGCATCCTTGTATGAAAAAGACCTGTTTTGCAGTAAACCTTTGTGCTCCAGCAAATTCAATATAGAAATGTCAATTTTAATTAACTTATTGAGTATTTCTTTGTAAAAGTTCTTAACCTTTGGGACGGTTAAGTCTGTATATTGAAAAGAAAGTACACCCAGTCCATTACTTGTTATATGCTTTAGAATTTCTATCATTAATTGATCAGAAAATAACTTTTCTGTAGGGCTATGTAAATCATTTTCACTAAAAAACGGTGTAATATTTAATCCATTATCAGCTAAGAACTGCCAAGCCTCTTGTTCCTGAAATGTTGAAAGTGTTTTAATCTCCGTTAATACATCTTTCAAATCAGTATCTTCAGCAGTCTCAATCAGATTTCCCAAAAAAATATTGACCATATTTGAACTTGAATGTAAGTACCAAAGAAAGCCTAATTCGTTTAAATTCATTTAAAAGGCCCCTCCACAATTTATTTTCTTTTCTTAGTTTGTAATTGAAAATGCTAATTATTCATTAAATTGTATTAGGTTTAAATATCTGACAGTGACAATCCTCTAAGGGCTTAACAATAAAATGCTGCCTTGTTTAGAATGGTTCGATGTGTATTTTCCTTATTATCTTCATTAACAAGAATCCCACACTGACACCTGGTATTACACACAATATGGGAAGCCAAATAGGCCCTAATAATACCCCAAAAACCTTAAAGGTAGAGGAATATATACATCCCACCGTAACAAAGTATGCTGAAGACACAAACGGAAGAAAAGAATAACTGTTTTTCCCTCCTCCGGCATCTTTAAAGGAATCCCACATAGCAAAGAAATACAAACAAGGGTAAAACATCAGCCACAAATAATTGGTTTCTGCTATTGCCTTTTCAATATCTCCATGAAAACTTGAAATAATGACCCCGTTAAAATTCGCTTGCACATTGATAAGGAACTCTAAAAATACAATAACTATTCCCTTTATCAGTTTTCCATTTAAAAATTGCCCAAAACCAGGAAGTGCAATACTCCATAATAGCCTTTCTATAGATGTCCCCATTCTATTCTGACCCCTTACCATTTCAATGTGATCACATTCTCTTTATATAATCCCCTTTTAAATAGCAGCAATATATTTACCGTATTATCCTTTTCTGCAGCTCTTGAAGATAACAATTCACTATTACTCATCAGTACACTTTTTATTATGTAAGCACTCTTCTCAAACTAAACTCCCTTTTAATAGGAGAAAAAAAGCCGCCGAACCGGCAGCTGGATTTTAAAGCATATATGATTAGATTTAGAAGATCTCATTATTAGTTGATAATGCATTAATAATTATATGTTCGGATAAGTGCGTTTAAATTTTACGGAATAAAGCAGGACATATACAACAATAAATGCAGCAAACAGGTTTAGTATAATCAGCGAAAAGTTCAAATTGAAAAATTGAGTAAGCATTCCGACTCCAATAACGGGAACAATAAATCCAGAGTACGCACACAAGTAAAAGGCCGATATGACTCTTGGCCGTTCTTTTGGTTCCGGTAACTGTCCGGCAAGTCGTAAGGCAATTTGAAAAGTCCACCCGCCTCCGATAGATTGGATGAAAATGCCTGTCCAGAGCAGCGGCAAACTTGATGTTAATCCAGATGAAACAATAACCCATGACCCCATAGCAAGAAGCAGGATGCCCAATCTAATACGCGTAACGGGATGACTCGGCCAGGGGATGAACTGAGCCATTGCTGCTCCACTGAGAAGCACGAAAATAATTAATCCGGAGACAGCAAGGTTGGACGTATGAATGACATTCTTGACGAAATTAGGAATAAGAGCAAATGCTATACCTTGGATGGTGAAAACTGTGAAGATCGGCAATCCGGCCATTGAGAAGAAAGCAGAACGGATATTGCTTGGCACACCAAGCGATACCTTAGCCTTTACGCGTTTTTGTTCACTGGAAGCAGCATCTTTAGGAATAGATTCCAGCACGATTAGTGAGATGATAAGCAGGACGAGCAGAAGCCAAAATGGCAATTGGAGTGGCTGGAAATGTATATATTGCAGGATCAAGCCTGCGATAGCTGGCCCCAGACCGAAACCAATGAGAATCGTAACACCTGATAATTTGAGAGCTGCACCTATTTGGCTCGGAGACGTTTGCTTCATTAGCAAAGCAGCAGCTGTACCAGTAAAAGATCCGTATGCGATTCCTTCCAATGATCTGGCGACATAAAGCATCCAAGGATTTTTGCCTGCCAGAAAGAACAAGGTAGATGCAATGGATATCCATATACTGATGCGAACCACCTTCTTTAATCCCCACGTGCTGCCTTTTTCTCCAGTAACCAACAAAGTCGGCAATAGAAATGCAGCATAAATAGCAAACAGGATCGTGATTTGCAGACTGTTCAGTTGATAAGTCTCACTATATAGAGGGAATAATGGAGTAATAAAGGTAGCCCCACACGACATCAATAGAGAAACCAATAGCATTCTTTTCACTGTGGTAATCCCCACTTTCTTTTAATAAAAGTTACTTACTAGAAGGTAAGTTTTTTCCTTTAAAAAAACCGTTTCTACGGTTTTTTTAAGAAACGATTTAACTGATTTAGTACATCGGCTAATACATCATCACCCAGAACACGCCTGTATAATAAAGCTCCTTTAACACTTGATAATATTGTTATCGCTACTTGATGGGCATCATCAGAGCTATTTAAGATATTTTCAGCTTGTGCCTCGGCAACTAATTCTTTCATTACTCGGAGCTCCAGTCTGCTGACTTCCCCAATCTTCTCTTGTACGATGGATGGCAAAGATTCATAATCCGTCTGCAGCGAAGAAATAGGACAAATTTCAGTACACTCGAATCTTTGAGCCTGCTGCTGGATAAACTGCTTTAGCTTCTCTTCAGCAGAAGCCGGCGAATTTTTAATTGACATTAATGATTCCTGCAGTCTCAATAACATACGATCTGTAACTGCGACTCCTAAATCCTCCTTCTTTTCAAAGTGATAGTGAATGCTTGCTTTGGTCACCCCAAGCTGTTTAGAAATGTCATCATAGCTGAAGGCTACATACCCTTTTTGCTGGATCAATTTAATGGCTAAGTCTACAATTTGTTTTTTTCTGTTTTCCATGCCCCAATAGTAACTTACTAATAAGTAAGTGTCAAGATGAGAGATCCAGAGTCAAAAGTCAAATAAATTCTCTCTTTCTCGTTGTTTTGCTTCAGAGCTTTGGCATTTAATACTTATGATTAACATATTCGGAAAATCAGTTAAAGATCCTTTAAGTGCTTGTTCAACTATAGCACCCTATTATTGATGACAAGTAAATAATTAATAATTATCTGTGTCATATTAAAATGTAAAGTTCCCTATATGAGGTGATATTATGGAATATGCATTTCAAATATTAAAAGTTTTAGGACGAATTGTCACCATTTTGCCGCTAGCATTATTTGCAACACTTTATATGGGAAAACGATCCATAGGTGAATTGCCGGTATTTGATTTTTTAGTCATTTTAACTTTAGGTGCTGTAGTTGGTGCTGATATTGCAGACCCAAAGATAAATCATATATTTACAGCGATTGCCATAATTGCAATAGCTTTACTACAAAAATTAATTACAACCTGGAAAATCAAAAATCGTAAGATAGGCCGTTTGTTAACATTTGAACCTACAATGGTCATTTATCAAGGACAATTTTTAGTGAACAAAATGAAAAAAATACAGTATTCGATTGATACCATTTTACAGATGTTAAGAGAACATCAAATTTTTAATGTCCAGGATGTTGAATTAGCCATAGTTGAAGCAAATGGAAATTTATCTGTTAAATTGTATGCTGAAAAGGAAGTTGCACGAGTTGAACATATTCCTCCTCAACCGAATGTTCTTAATAAGGGAATTGATGTACCAGTTGTTATTGATGGAGAGATTTATGAAAAAGTCCTATACTCAAGGAATTTAAATGAATCATGGCTTTATGAGGAGTTGGAAAGAAAAAATATTTTCGATGTAAAGGATGTCTTTTATGCAGCTGTTAACGATATGAATGAACTATATGTAAGTATTAAAACCACAAATAATCTTCAAAACCTTCCGCCTATTCAACATTAGAAAAGCAAGGTTTTGAAGTTTTATATCTCTAATTATAAACCCCTAACTATAAGTAGGGGTTTATTCAGCTTCTTATTTATGAAGAAATCATTCGTAGACGGTCACAAATACCCCATCCATATTGTTGCCTGAAATCTCAAAATAGCTATCGTCCGGTACGTTAATCGTCCTGGTTTGAGGTATGGGGTAATAAGTAATCGTGTATTTTTCCCCATTCATTCCAACAGAGATTTGTTTTTCTTCTTTTAGATAATCTAATATTCCTCTAAACAAAATTTTTTCCATCATAATCGCACTATACAGCAGGCCAACATAGCGGATATGCCAAGGTTCATATTGAATTCCTGAAACGTCTGTCTTGTCCTTTGGATAGCGCAGGATGAACCCGTATTTCCAGGCATTTTCTTCGATCCACTTTCCTTCAGGTGCATCGGCCATTTTCATTTGAGTAAATCCTACATCAAGATATAAACCCAAATTATGCTTCTATAACCAGCCGGCAAGGCATAATAAAAACCCATCTCCTGATAAAGGACACTTTGTTCTTCAAAGCCTCGAAAGCCGCTGGTAATGGAGAAATTTCGAACTCCTTCTTTTTCTGCTGCAGCGATCATCTCTGAAAATTCACGGGCAACATCCTCAGACAAATAAGTTTCGCTATTTAATATGCCATATCCCTTTGTCCGTTCACTCTGATCAGATAGATTGATGACATCTGATTTAATACTTTCCGGGTGAACCGGATATTCATTATTAACCAAAAGCAAACTTCCCTGATAGATTTGTTCTTCTGTCATCTCTTTTTGGCTATGTTCAGAAGTCCTGTTATCCTCTATGTCACTTTCAAGTTGATCATTATTTTGTATTTTTACTTTTGGTTCAAAAAAAGAGTCCATATTTACGAATGTTACCCCCAGGCAAACTACTAGTAAAAAACCCACTTCTTCATTTTTCAGCTTCCTCCTTATTCTTCCTTGCTTAAAGAATAGGAAAAACTATTTAAAAAAAGAGTAGGGTAAATTTTAAATTTTTTTTTTATCCCAGCTAATCTTCATTACTTCGTTCACTTTCCTTTGGCAGACATTGCTCTCTGCCGTAACGGTTCCATTATGCTGCTCCACTATATTCTTCGCAATGAACAAGCCAAGACCAATACAGCCAGAATAAAAATGTTAAAGTGCATACAATTTTTGATAGTAATAATACTAAGTAGTAACAAATGTTAGGGAGTACAGTTGTTTATGATAAAGGAAAAAAATAATCTGAATCCTGCAGAAAATCAAACAACTGCAGAAATAGTGAAAAGAGCTAAAAAGTCATCTGATTTTAAAGAGATTAAAAAAAATGTTTCAGGCGTCCAGGTATTCATTTTATACTTCACTTCACTAATCGATCACAGGACGATGGAACAAGTATTTCTTCCATATATTAATGAATGCGAAAAAAAGACTGAACAGGCTTTTGATATTATTCAATTTAAAAACAGCCTTCCGCTTGAAGACGTTATCAGAACAAAGGAAGAAAATGAAATCGAAGAGAAAATTCACCAGGGCTATGTCCTAATTAAATTTGAAAATACCTCTGAAGATTGTCTATTAGTGAATGTAAGCAATTTATCTAAAGGGATAAGAGAATCTAACGAAACTGAGAATGAATTTAATGTTATCGGTCCAAAATTAGGGTTTGTTGAGAGCCTTGATACGAATATTCTTTTACTTCGAACTAAGGTAAAATCTCCTTTATTAACTACTGAAGAGATTGTGCTGGGCACACTGTCAAAAACAAGAGTAATGATTGTTTACTTAGATGGCATTACAAATGAACAGCATATAAAATTTGTAAAGAATAGGCTCTCTGAGATCGATTTTGATATTATTTGGGATACTTCTGCGTTAATCCAGCTAATTAAGGAAAATTCTTATACTCCTTTTCCGCTTTACTTTTCTTCTGAGAGGCTGGATCGAATTTCTTATTCACTCACTTCCGGCCAAGTCGTTATCTTTAGTGATGGTTCACCATACGCAGTATCCGGACCTACTACCATTTTCGATTTTTTTCTCTCATCTGAAGATTATTATTATAACTGGATTATCGGCTCTTTCTTCCGTTTTACTCGAATACTGGCGATCATCTTTTCAATCTTTTCTTCCTCCATTTATGTTGCGGTTATGTCGTTTCATTATGAGGTGGTGCCCGCGGATTTACTGGGTCCGCTAATAGAGTCCAGAGCAAACGTTCCATTTCCGCCGCTGCTGGAGGTTCTTTTTTTAGAAATGACCATTGAATTATTAAGAGAGGCAGGAGCCCGATTGCCTACTAAAGTAGGACAAACATTGGGAATTGTTGGCGGTATTGTCATTGGTCAGGCAGCTGTTATGGCAGCACTGACAAGTAATATATTATTAATTGTCGTGGCTTTATCTGCCCTGGCTTCATTCACAACACCAACTATCGTGATGTCCAACACCATTAGAATTTTAAGATTTCCCTTTATCATCTTGTCATCATTCCTGGGCGGGCTGGGTATTATGATAGGTTTTGCCGTGCTGCTATGTCATTTGTTTAAATTAAAATCATTTGATACTCCTTACATGGTTCCTTTGCATCCGTTCCGCAGCAATAGTCTTGCAGATAGTATTATTAGGCCGCCTTATACCAAATTAAACAAAAGGCCGGATTTTTTGAGACCTAAAGATAAAATTAAATATTCACCAAAAGAGAGTAACAAAAAGAAGGAAGATCTTAATGACGAATAACACATTAGTTAAAATGGGTATTGTTGTTCTAACTCTAATTCTAGCTGGTTGTGTACCTCACAATATTATTAATGAAGTCTCTCTGATGCATAATGTAGGATATGACAAAGAAGATGAGAAGCTAAAGGCAAGTGTTGTTTATCCAAATTATGCCGAGAGTGATAATCCTGCTTTAATCACAGCTGCTGCTAAAAATCCATCCAGTCTGCAGGAAGAACTGAGCCATAAGTCTCAATTTCCATTTGAAATTGGTCAAGTAAGGGTAATGATATTTGGGGATGAACTAAGCAGAGATGGGTTAGCTTCCATATTAGACCCCATCTGTAAGGATCCAAAAATTGGAATAGTAAGAATTGTCATAACAGATGGAACTCCAGATTTAATACTAAGTAAAACACTTAATGAGAGTCCGCTATACTTAATGAATTTGATTGATAAAAGTATTGAAAATGAAGGAACTCCTGAATCTAACTCCCATGTAATGTATGACCAGTTTTTTGGAAGCGGCATTGATATGTCCTTTCCAAATCTTACAGTTGATTCTAAAGGGAAAATTAAAGTCGATGGTATGGGGATTTTTAAAGGTGAAAAATTAGCATTTAGGATTTCCGAAAAAGAAACCCTCTTATTAAAATTAATGACGGATAAAAATAAAAGGGGAGTTTACAGTTTTGATCTCAACATGCATGGACACAAAGCTAATATTGGGGTCAGAACGAACTATGGAAAACACAAGGTGAAATATATCAAGGAGAACCTCAGGGAACAAGTTAGAGTAAGCCTAAACTTAGATGTAGAACTTGACGCTTTGCCTGAATGGATCAATTTAGAAGATGAAAAGGATCTTAAATTATTTAAAACCGCCTTACAAAAATCAATTTCAAGTGATGCTGAATTACTTCTTAAGGATTTTCAAACAAATGGTGTAGATCCTTTAGGTTTAGGAAGAGTGTATAAAGCAACTCACAGAAATTATTCTGAACAGAGTTTTTACGATCGGATATATCCTAGTATGACATATGAGGTAAATACCAAAATTACAGTTAGGCAAACTGGGGTGGGAAAATAGTGAACGTAAAAGTAGAAAAACAATTTCAAGTTTCGGCTTTTTTCACATTTTTTCTCATTCACTCTTCACAAACCGGAATTGGCATCCTAAATTTTCAAAGCCAGGTTATTAAACATGCTGAGCAGGACGCCTGGATTTCTTTAATTATAACTTGGGTTACAACCCATATCATACTCTTTATTATTTTTAAGCTATTAGGCGAGGGAACTAATGATTTAGTAGCTGTTCATCAGTATTGCTTTGGAAAAGCGATTGGCAGCATAATGTCTGTTCTGGCATTGGTTTATTTCTGGCTGGCTTCTTTGACGGTCCTCCGTGCTTATATTGAGGTCATCCAAATATGGGTGTATCCTACCATAAAAACATGGCAGCTATGTTTCGTTTTCGGACTCACATTTTATTATATTATCTCAAGCGGCTTCCGCAGTCTAACCGGCTTTAGTTTCTGGGGAGTTATTTTGCCTTCTTTTCTGTTCTTTTTAATCTATTTCCCACTGAAGCATACGAATTATATTTATCTGCTCCCTGCCTTCAGTCATTCCCTCAGAGAGCTATTTTTATCTTCTAAAGAGTATGCCCTGCTTTTTCTTGGTTTCGAGTGGATCCTGATGTATTATCCCTTCCTTAGGAGTTCAAATAACAGAGATATTTCAAAATGGGCGTATCTTGGCAATATATATACTCTCATTGTGTACCTAATTATAACGTTAATATCATTCTTATACTTTAATCAAGAGGTATTACAGCATTTACCTTGGCCGACTCTAATGATGGTTAAGATCGTTAAATTCTCTTTCCTGGAAAGATTTGAATATGTATTCATATTTATATGGCTGTTAGTGATTATATCTCCTATATGTATTTCTTTGTGGGCATGTACAAGAATCGTAAAAAGAACTTTCTCAATTCCTCCTAAAGCGACTTTGCTATTCTTACTTATTGCAGAGATAATTGCTTCTGTATACCTTCAGGAATTTAAGAGTATTGATTATCTTGTCAATTTTACTTCTAATGCGGGAATTGGTTTTGTATATGTGTATCTGCCGCTCCTTCTTATTATAAAATGGATTAAGAACCATTTTATGAAAAATAGGTTAAATAAAATCTAATTCCTACTGCAAAAAAGAGTGCCTATCTTGTTAAAGATAGGCACTCTTGGTGTACGAAAAAAAACCGGGATGCTGATTAACCAACAACGTTTGATATTACTTCGATATTACCTTGGGTTGCTTTGGCATAAGGACAAACCTTATGAGCTTCCGCAACAACTTCTTCTGCCACGCTGGTTTCTACCCCCTTTACTGTGATATCCATTGTAATGGCCAGCACAAAGCCATCGTTCGCATCCTTGCCAAGCGTAACTTGTGAAGCAATATTTATACCGTCTGTTTTAATGTTCTTTTTCCTAAGAACAGTGCCCATCGCTCCCTGGAAACATGCGGCAAATCCTGCAGCGAACAGCTGCTCAGGATTAGTTCCAGTTCCGTCCCCGCCTAATTCCTTTGGATATCTCAAGTCTACATTCAGATTGTTATCGTCAGATACCGCTTTCCCATCTCTTCCGCCTTGAACATTTACAGTAGCCGTGTATAATTTCTTTTCTATTTTCATCATTTTTAAAACTCCCCTTTTTATAATGGATTAGTTTTTTTTGCTTCAATATTTCCACAAGTAGCTTTTGCATTAAGGGCGAACTTTATGAGCCCGGCAATGACTTTTTCTGCAACGCTAGTCTTTGCCCTTCTCTTTCGTCTGGAAGGTCATTATTTTTTACTTACTAGAAGGTAAGTTTATCTTAAGAAAACGATCTTAGGATACAAAGACAATCATTAAGACACGGAACTGTTGGAGGATTATTTTTCAGTTGCAACATTCCCCATTGCAATAGAAATTCTATTCCAGCTGTTGATTTGATTGATGATTAGTACAAGGTCAATATATTGTTTCTCATCGTAATGTCCGCGCACTCGCTTATAAAGATCCTCTGGCACACGTTTTGCCGGGATTAAAGTTATGTGTTCTGTTAACTCAAGAGCTGCTTTTTCTGCTTCGGTGTAAAATGTGCACTCTCTCCATGCACTAATGCAATATATACGCTGTTCCGTTTCTCCCATTTTTCTCGCATCAGCAGTATGCATGTTAATGCAAAAGGCACAGCCGTTTATTTGAGAAGCCCGAATTTTTATTAGTTCACGAAGATTACGGTCCAAACCTGTCGTTTTCGTATACTTCTCCATTTCCATCATTATTTTCATTGCCTCTGGTGCTAAATTGTAATAATCAATTCGTTGTTCCAATATCAATTCCTCCTTATAAGCTGATTCAACAAATAATTGAACCGCATTGAAATTTCAATTGTGGACAGCATCAATCAGCGATTGATATTATCTATAATAAATTGTACACTTTATTATGTCAAACAACTTTTAATGTTAATTGATTCCAAATGGCCCTGTTTGACAAAAAAATAAAAAATTCTTAAGATAAATTAATCTCATTTATAAAGAGGTGTTTTTAATGCAATATAGTATTGGGGTTGAGTACGCACTTCACTGCCTCGTATATTTAATTGATAATACAGAGGATTCCTCCATTGGAATCAAGGACCTCTCCACTTTCCAAGGGATTTCTGAAACATATCTTTCAAAGATTTTCAGTAAATTATCAAAGAGCGGTATTGTTAGTTCAGTTCCTGGAGTTAAGGGTGGGTATAAACTCGCAAAATCTCCAGAAGAAATTTCTTTTTGGGATGTAATTGAAGCAGTTGAAGGTCCCAAGCCGATTTTTCAATGCAAAAACATTAAAGATAATGGTTATTTGTATAGAGAAAATATCTGCTCTTCGAGTACCTCCTCCTGTACCATCAATTTAGTTATGCTCTCAGCGGAAGAAAAAATGCGTGATTTCTTGCGCAGCAAAAAACTTTCATGGTTAAATGAAGAGCTGGATCGTGTCTTGCCAAATCAAATACGTCAAGATACCCGGAAATATTTCTCCAAGAGCAATCTATAGTGCCAACCTCTCCTGAAATTCATTGATTTTGATGGAGAGGTTTATTCTTTTTTTGGAGAAAGAGTATCTTTCTATGGTCTATTGATAACTATCCATAGCCCGCTCCACGTTGGATTTATCAGCTCTCACACCAGCTAAAGAATGTTTTTTCACAACATTACAGATCTTGGTATTGATTTGAACCCCCGTTCAATATGGCAAAAAATTATAAGTGTTTTTGCAATTAATAAAAACCTTACCCATGATGGCAAGGTTTCTGGAATCTTCTTATCTCACACTAAGCAGCCTTCCCCACTTCCCTTTTCTTCTTCTCCTTCCTCCTCTTTTTCGAAGTGAATTTTTTAAAAAATCCTGCCAAACCTGAAGGGAATCCCAGCAGCACCACTATATATAAGAACCCAAGGATAATCGTCCATCTTTCGAAAATGGGGTATATCATCGCCAGCTCTGAAAGATAATGTCTTAAGAATTCGATGATCCCCGCTCCTGCTATGGCACCAGCAAGGGTTCCCAGTCCTCCGATCATTGTCATTAAGAGAGCATCCAGGGTAACTTCAATAGAAAAGACATTGGTATTAATGAACCTTAACGATACAGCATACAGAGCACCGCTGAAGGAAGCTGCCACTCCTGCCGTTACGCTGGCAATGAGTTTATATTGAAGCGACTTATACCCTAATGCCTCGGCGCGATATTCATTCTGTGATATAGCTTTTAACACTTTGCCAGTGGACGATTCTGTAAATAGCTTCAGCAGGATAAAAACAATGGCCACACTAATGAGTGTAATGTAATAGAAGGAAGTACGGTCTTTGAATATGTCAGGCACACTGAAGGTAAATCCGTCACCGCCATGAGTAAGTCCTCTCCACTTCTCTGCCAGTACAAGGAACAGCTGGGAGACAGCCAATGTCAGCATCGCATAAAAGTGGCTTTTAAGCCTTAAGGATAACAATCCGATGATATAGCTAACCAATGCTGACAGGAGAATTCCTATAACTAAACCTAATATAAAATTTGGCAGAGTAGCGTCCAGCTGATTAAAAATAAGTGCGGTACTATAAGCGCCGATCCCAAAGAACATACAATGCCCAAAGGATACGATTCCCGTGTATCCTAACAGAATATCGAAGCTCATCGCAAATATAGCAAAAATGAAAATTTGAGTCAGTAAAATCAGCGTGCTGCGGGAGTCGTTGACAAAGGGGAGCAGAAGCATAAACAGCAGAATCGCAAGCCCCCAATACAGCGGCACTTTATGAACTACCCCTCTCATACGGCACTCCCCTTTTCTCCCAGCAGCCCGGTTGGTTTCACCAATAAGACGATGGCCAATAAGAGCATATTCAAGGCCAGTGACAAATCAGGCATATAATAAGCCATAAACGCTCCCGCTACTCCTACGATCAGGGAAGCCAGTGCTGATCCCTGCAGGCTGCCCATCCCCCCAATGATGACCACAATGAAAGCCAGTATGGCATATTGCATGCCCATTTCCGCAAAAACGACTCCAGAATACGGCGCCAATAGCGCTCCGCCTAAAGCAGCCAATCCGGCACCGAGCAGGAATACGAAGGTAAATAGACCCTTTACATTGATTCCGAGCGCCTGTACCATTTCCTTATCCAGCACTCCAGCCCGGATCATAAGGCCAATCTGTGTACGGCTGAGCAAAAGCCATAATGCCAGATACAGCAGCAGCCCAACCACAATCACAAACACACGGTATTTAATGATGATGATTCCATCAAACTGATAGCTCCCCTCTAGCCACGCTGGAAGGTTTACCCGTATCGGATTTGGTCCCCAGAAGATTTTGATGCTTTCTGACAAGACCAGCATGCCGCCTAATGTAATCAGCAGCTGACGGACATGATTTCCGTATACAGGACGGATCAGAAATCTCTCCAATACCCAGCCCAATATCATTCCGATTGCAATGGCTCCCGCAATCGCTAATAGAAAACTGTTTGTTTCTTTAAAAATCCACGCTCCTGAAAAAGCGCCCCAAACGAATAATCCGCCATGGGCAAAATTCAGGACACTCATCAGCCCGAAGATTAAAGTAAGTCCAGCAGCCAGAAGGAATATCAATAGCCCTGTTGAAACCCCATTGACCAATAAATTAATAAAGACTTCCATTTCCAGCCCTCCTTCACTGCTTACGCGATGCCCAAGTATTTCTGGCAGGTTTCCCTGTCGTCCTTTAGATCCTGCATCCAGCCATCATGGACTATTTTTCCGTCGTCCATAATATAAAAGTAATCGCCGATTTCACTTGCCATCAGGAAGTTCTGCTCCACAAGCAGTATCGTTGTTTTTTCTTTCATTTTTAGAATGGATTCCATCAGCTTTTCAACCATAATCGGTGACAATCCTTTGCTTGGCTCATCAATCAAAAGCAGTCCATCTCCATTGATATACGCCCTGGCAATCGCCAGCATCTGCTTTTGTCCGCCGGAGAGCAAACCGCTTTTCTTGCGCCAGAATTTCTTTAAATCCGGGAAAAGTTCCAGCATCCACTCCATTTTTTCTTCCGAATCTCCAGTGCTCTTTGCCCTGGCCAGATTGAGCGTTTCTTCTATTGTCAGCGCACTGAATATTCCCTGATTCTCCGGCACATACCCGATTCCTTTCCTGGATATCAGGTGAGTAGGGATTCCGCTGATTTTCTGGTTGTGATAATGCACTGAACCCGTGGTGGATGGATTGAACCCCATGATGGAGCGCAGTGTTGTTGTTTTGCCTGCTCCGTTTCTTCCGAACAGGACGGTGATGCTTCCCACTTCTACGGACATGGACACTCCCTGAAGGATGTGATATTGACCCAAATAGGTCTCAAGATTATCCAGTTTTAATAGACTCACGATGCAAGCCTCCCAAGTATGCCGTTTGAACTCTCTGATCTTTGATAATTTCCTTCGGATTGCCGCTTGCCAGGAGCTCTCCATTGAACAGAACCACCAGAGTATCGGAAAGATGCATGACCATCTCCATCTTGTGTTCGATTAAGACAATCGTACACATGCCTTCCTTCTTAATGTTCTCAATCACTTCCAGAATGGCCGGAATCTCTTCAATCGATATACCTGCTGTCGGCTCATCGAGCAGAAGCAGTTCTGTTTTTAGAGCCAGCAGCATGGCCAGCTCCAGTTTTCTTTTTTCCCCATGTGCCAGATCCTGTGCCAGCACATCTTCCTTGCCGCTTAGCATGCACCGCTCCATGGCCGCTTTTGCTTCATCCTGCTGGCGGCTCATGAAAGAAAGCCTTGGTAAGATTGAGTAGTAATCTTTGCTCGATGACTGGATGGCCAGCCTGATATTTTCCAGAACCGTCAGCTCCGGAAAAATATTGGTGAGCTGGAAGGAGCGGCCGATGCCCCTTCTCGCCCGTAATGGTACAGAAAGCTTTGTTATATTATCGTTTTTAAAATAAATCTCTCCCTTTGTCGGAGCGATCTGGCCGCTCAGGAGGTTAAAGAGTGTGGTCTTGCCTGCCCCATTGGGACCGATAATCGAAGTCAGCTTGCCTCGCTCTATTTCCAGGTTCACTTCTTTTATGACATCATGCTCGCCAAAGGAAACCGATAGGCTTTTTGTTTCCAGAATTTTTTCCAACTTGGCGACCCCTCCTATAACTCTATTTATTCTGAAATTTTATTCGCCATTCCGGATTGACGGCTCGGTTTCTTCCATATTCAATTCCCTGATCAGGACCGGAACCGGATGATCCACACCTTCCTGTTCCTCAAGGGTTACCGCATACAGAGACTGCAGAGCCTGATGGTCCTCTGCCCGGAATTTCATTGTTCCTTTCGGTGTCTCGAACTCCATATTTTCCATTGTGCTGATTAAGCCATCCACATCTTTGTCGCCTTCTGTTTTCTTAAGAGCCTCCACAATGGAGATGGCAGCTGTCATCCCGCCTGCAGTAAAGAGATCTGGTATTTCTCCATCAAATTTTTTCTTATGCTCTTCCACCAGCCAGTCGTTCACTTTATTATCCGGAAGGGTGTGATAGTAAATGGAAAAACCGCTCATGCCAATTAAGGAATCCATCGTTTTTAGTGAAGCAATGTCCTGAGCTGCAGTGGAAATTTTAATTCCCTGCTCCTCCAGCTGCATATCTTTTAACTGTTTCCATGGTGCATTGGATCCTGCCCAGACGATATAAAGGTAATCAGGCTTTTCATTTATGATGCTTTGAATATTCGCTGTGAAATCAGTGGAATTTGGGTCTGCATATTGTTCATTTACAATAGTGGCACCGAGCTTCTCGGCTCCCTCTTTAAATGCCGCGATCCCTTCCCGGCCATAGGCATTATCCTGCGCGAACGTCGCGATTTTCACATCCTTTTCAGCGATTGCTGCCGCTCCTGCCACTGCATCCTGTGAGGAATTTCTCCCGGTCCTGAAGATGTATTTGTTCCAGTTCTGTCCTGTAATGCTGTCTGCAACCGCAGGCTCCACCACCATGATTTTTTCGTATTCTTCAGCGAGCGGCAATACGGCCAATGTGTCGCCAGAGCTTGATGAACCCACTAAGAAATCCACCTCATCCTCTTCCAGCAGCTTTGTCGCTTTTCTGACTGCGACATCTGGCTTTGTTTCCGTGTCCTCCACGATAAACTCGACCTTTTTGCCGGCAACTTCATTCGATCCTTCCGTTGCATAATCGAGGCCCAGTTCAAATCCCGCAGCCGTCTGCTTTCCGTAAGTCTCGAGCGGACCGGTTAAGGAGGCGAGAACACCAATTTTGATTGTTTCTTCTTCTGAACTTGCCGTGTCTCCGGAACATCCCGAAGTAACGATAAGAGTAAGTGCAGTGCCCAGCATTAATAGCGATTTAAAACTGTTTAACTTGAATTCCATAGCCATTCCCCCTATATTCATTTTCTATCGGCCATGTAAAGTCTCGCTGACTACCTATGAATCTTTCCACTTCCTTTCCATTTAATTACTGTCGCAGCCCACGTATACCCAGTTCCCGCACTGACTGCTACGGCAATATCCCCAGGGTTCAACAGTCCCCGTTCCTGTGCAAAATGCAGCCCAATGCATGGGTCAAGTGAAGACATGTGGCCATGGTGATTTAAGTAGATCGCTTTTTCTTCAGGAAGTTCAAGTGATTGTAAGAGTTCTTTGAACATGGAACGTTTTGTATGCAGTGGCAATAGGAGTTTCATATCTTGAGGAGTATAACCGCTTCTATGGAGTGCTTCGCGAACTACATGATCAAAATTTGCAATCGATACAGGATCGAGCCTTTCTTTCATAGATTGCGGATCCTTCACATCAATATAATGGAGGTTTTTCTCAACTGTTTCGCGGCTGGCAAAATGTTTAGATCCCCCAGCAGGCGTTCGGACATCATCATGGAAGGAACCATCTGTCAGAATGGCACTTCCGAGAATTTCGCTCTGGGAGGAATCCCTGGTGACCAGTGCAGCAGTGCCTCCATCTGCAAAGTTGAACATGAAGCGTGACCGTGGGTTCGCATAATCGATAATTTGTGACTCTTTGCATCCCCCTGCTAGCAGGATATTTTGAATTGACTGATCTGAAGCGATCATGTCTTTTGCCACCTTCAACGCAATCGGAAAACAGGAGCTGACATTCATGATTTCAAACGCATAGGCATTTTTCGCCCCTAATTCATGCTGTATTTTCGGAGCGCTTGACCAGACATAATAATCCTTATGAGGGCTGCCAAAATAGATGACGACATCGATGGACAGCGGGTCAATCCCTTTGAGGGCCTCCCTTCCCGCCCCAATGGCCAAGTCAGAGGCATGAAGACCATCATCCGCAACATGCTTTTGGACCAAACCGAACTTTTCGATAATTACCTGTTCGGGTATGCCCGTCTTTACAGCCAGGTCGGCTGCCGTTTCAATTCCAGGAGGAAAAAAAACTCCTGTTGATTTAATGCCGATTCCCATCAGATTACCCCTCCATTTTCAGGCACCATCATCTTGGCTGTGCCCGTCAAAACTAGTGTTCCTTCCTGGTTAAAGCACTCTGTCAGGAGTGTCAGTATTCGCCTTTCCTGGTCAATTTCCTGAACGGTTCCTTTTGCAGTAACCGTATCTCCTATAAAAACAGGGGAGTTAAACCGGATGGTCTGTTCTACATAAATGGATCCTTTTCCTGGGAGATGCACACCCAATAGCTGGGATAATAAACTGGATGTTAAGAGACCATGGGCTATGCGCTGTTTGAACCTCGTTTTTTTGGCGTATTCGCCGTCTATGTGGACCGGATTGAAGTCACCGCTTAATCCTGCAAACATCACAAAATCTGTTTCTGTGATGGTTTTGCTGCAGGAAGCCTGCTGGCCGACACTATAACTGATCACCTTTTCACCCTCTTACTAAAAGTTGTGTTTTCTGTATTTTTCCCGTGGCATTTTTCGGGAGCTCGTTTAAAAATGTTACCTTTTTTGGAATCTTATATTTTGCAAGATTCCCATGACAGTGTTGAACAACATCATCTTCAGTTAAAGCGCTTCCATTTTCTTTTACAATAAACGCTTCAGGCACTTCACCCCAAAGAGGATCGGCATTCCCAACCACGGCAACCTCTGAAACATCCTTTAACTGACTGATCACTTGCTCTACTTCAAGGGGGTAAATATTTTCCCCGCCTGAAATGATCATTTCTTTCTTCCTGCCTGCAATGTATAGGAATCCTTCTTCATCCGTTTTGGCTAGATCCCCTGTCAGGAGCCATCCATCTTTCAGTGCATCCATAGTGGCATCAGGCCGGTTCCAATATTCCTTCATGATATTTGGCCCTCTCACCGCAAGCTCGCCAATTTCACCTTTTGCAGCCTCACTGCCCTCTGAATCTATCAGCTTGTATTCGGAAAATAACACCGGCTTGCCGATCGATCCTCTTTTCCGCGACGCATCCTCTTTTGTGAGCATGAATAGTGTAGGAGACGTCTCCGTCATTCCAAAGCCCTGGCCAAACAGAAACCCTCTATCAAAATAGGCATCTATTAACTCATGCGGACATGGTGCTCCTCCATTATAGAACCAGCGGACTGTGCTCAAATCAGCCGTTTGGAATGATGGGCTTGTCAGCAGTGCCTGATGAATGGTCGGAACTCCCATCACAATGGTCACCTTATGCTTCTCAATCATAGCGAGCGCTTTTTCCGGCTGAAACTTGCCAGGGATGACAATGGTTCCACCTGAAAACAGGGACGGAAATGCAAACAGCCCGATTCCCCCTATATGAAAGAGCGGAAGCAGCACTATGCAGCGGTCCTCTGACGTTAAATCGATCGCAAGCTTGTTATTCACTGCATTCCAGAACATATTGCTCTGTGTCAGCACGGCCCCTTTCGGTTTACCGGTTGTCCCGGAGGTGTAGCAGATAATGTATGGAGCTTCCTCGTCAATTGGATTCTCATTAGAAAGGCTCGTTTGAGTACCCTGGCATAAGTCCTCCATAAACTCCAAACTCTGGAGTTCGCTTTGTTCAACAAGGGCGGCTGCAAACTCTGCATTTTCTTTTTCGGCAAAAATAAGCTTTGAACCGCTGTCGTTGAGCTGGAATATTAGTTCCTTCGCACTTAGCCGAATATTGAGAGGGACGGCTATACATTCTGCCTTTGCAATAGCAAATAGAAGGACTATGTATTCAATCCGGTTGTGCGACAGAATGGCGATGCGCTCCCCTTTTCTTCCCTGTAGCTTTTCATGAATTTTCACAGCAGCTGAATCGATCATTTTATCCAGCTGCCTGTAGGACACCTTTTCGTTATCTGTTATGATTGCTGTTCGATCTGGATGTGTATATGCCCATTTTTGTATCCAATAGGCAATCCCTTTCATTGAACTCCCCCTCTTTACTTTTTTAGCCCCTGGAAGATAAGTGTCATCGCGGCATCAAATGCTTCTTCAGGAACTTCTTTCTTTTCCCAATACACCCATCTCATGCCGAGGAACTGTCCAATTGACATTAAACAGTAAGCAACTGTCTCCTGATCAAGGTCCTTAAACTCTCCGGCTTTAATTCCTTGAGAAAGACTCTTTAAAAATCCGTTGGCCAGCTTCCCGTAATACCAGCGGAACAGCTCCTGATCCACTACGACCGCCTGCTGGACAATGCTGTACAAATTCGGATGATTTTTGACCCAGCTGAAGAAAGCGAAAAAGCCATTTCGCTGTGCTTCCTCAAATGAAGTGCTTCCTGCCATTCCTTCTTTAATCGCAATGCGCAGATCCCGGCTGTAGCTGCGGATCAGTTCATCATAAATATCTTTCTTGGAAGGAAAGTAATTATAAAAGGTTCCCTGAGCGACTTTGGCTTCCTGAGAAATATTGACGATGGAAGTCTCAAAATATCCCTTCTGCCCAAAAACCTCTTCAGCTGCTTTTAACAGTTTTTCACGCGTTTCAATTCCTCTTGGAGTTAGTACTTTTTCCTCAGTCACATTCTTAACTGACACCTGAATCACCTCTCAACTTTATTATAAATAATATTCTTAAAATTACAACAATAATTTTTACATTTTTTTCTGGCTATTAAGTATTGGTGTTTAAAATCCAATTAGAAGAACCCCGTATACTGGTAGTAACGGGGTTGAATACTCAATTTATAAGATTAGTCATGCATAATAGATAGTTTCCCAATCTTATCACATTCCAATGCAAACCAAATCGTTTTCCCATCGCTGCTTGAAATGCCATGCGGTTCAGCGTCTGAAGTTTCAATTGGATACTCCTCAATCATCCCATTGTCTGCAATTCTTCCAATTTTATTTGCTCCCCACTCCGTGAACCATAAATCATTGCCTGCCCCAGCTGTGATGGCATGCGGGCGGGCGCTCGGGGTTGGAATTTCATATTCCGTTATTTCTCCTGAGGTGGTAATCCGTCCTATTTTATTGCCGATAATCTCGACAAACCATAGTGCACCATCGTTACCTTTCGTAATCCCAACCGGCCCAGATGCTGGAGTAGGAATTGGAAACTCTGTCACATCTCCATTTTCCGTAATTCTTCCAATCGCATTATTTTGGTTTTCTGTGAACCATAGGGCATCATCAGATCCCAGCGTAATAAATGCTGGGTACGAACCTTGAGTTGGAAGGTCGTATTCATTGATTGAGCCGTCTTCCTGAATCCGCCCAATACGGTTTCCATTCATTTCGGTAAACCAGATATCGCCGTTCGTCCCTTCTGTAATCCCATACGGTGCTGAATCTGGATGGGGCAAGGGATATTCTTGAACAATTCCTTCTTTTGTTATTTTCCCAATGTTGTTGGCTGCATTCTCGGTAAACCAGGTCTCTCCTTTTGATGACACCAATACGCACATGACTTTTGCATCCGGTGTCGGCAGCGGGTACTCTGTCAGTTCCCCATCCAATCCAATGCAGCTTATCCTATTGGCTTTATGCTGTGTAAACCAGACTTCTCCCCGATCTGAAACAGCGATTCCGTATGGGCCTGTATTTTTACTGGCAAGGTTTATTTCCTGTAATTTAAATGCCATACTGTTCCCTCCAATTGCTATTATTTTTCAAGGTTGTATTCCTTTATATTAACCTTGTTTAATTTACTGATTTGATTGGAGCGGAGGGCACTTGACTCCTCCGGGAGGAGAGGGAGCGGGAGACCCCGCAGACGAAGCCGAGGAGCTCTGTTCCTCCCCGCGGAAAGCAAGTGTCCGCAGTGGAAATCAAAGGACTAAATTCATATACAAACAACGATTAGAAAATGGCCTTTTTCAAAAACAAAAAGCCTCCTATCTCGTTTTCCCGAGACAGGAGGCAATGCAGCACATAAATAGACTTAAATAGGCTTTTCGATTAGTTCAGCCCTTTTTCAAGTCAAAAAGCACACACATTAATCCTATCTCAGAAAAACAATCGATAAATAAAGCCCATTCCAACACATTTTTGGACTGAACAAAGAGGCTGAAATATCGATTTTCTCTAAAGCCAGGATTATAGGATCATGTGCTTTTCTTCACCCTTTCGACTATTGGATGTTTTAACTGTAAGATATTTAATGGCTGAAGTCAATTGATGCCTGGCCAATGCTGGAAATATCGGACAGATAAAAAAAATATTTCAGCAGCCTTCTTTTGAGGCACAATTTAATTATATAATAGAGTTTCGTATTATATAGAAAGGTTGAGACATTATGAAAAAGGTTCTTTCAAATTACAAACTCACCATCTTCCTGCTCCTTTCCATCCTGATTGGGGGAATTGCCGGAGTGGTTTTTGGCCCGAAGACAGCGGTCGTAAAACCGTTTGGGGATTTATTTTTAAATTTATTGTTTATGATCATTGTCCCGCTCGTCTTCTTTAGCATCGCTTCAAGCCTGGCGAATATGGGCGGGATGAAAAGGCTTGGGAAAATCATGGCCGGAATTTTCACTGTGTTTTTCATTACGGCTGTTATTTCCGCTATCCTGGGCTTCATCGGGATTTCCATTGTCGAACCGCTGAAAAACACAGACATCTCTGCCATTAAAAGCATTATGACGGACGCGGTCATCGACCCTGAGGCAGAAGAAGTCACGTTCCTGGGCCAGCTGGTCCAGGCGTTCACGGTGCCTGATTTCCAGATGCTGCTCTCTAAAAATAACATGCTGCAGCTGATTGTGTTCTCGATTTTATTCGGCCTGGCAACTGCGATGTCAGGGGAAAAAGGAAAGCCGATTGCAAATCTTCTTTCTTCTGGTTCAGCTGTCATGATGAAGATCGTTGGATTTGTGATGTACTATGCGCCAATTGGTCTTGGCTGTTATTTCGCGACCATCATTGGTGAGCTTGGCCCGCAGATTCTAGGCGGATATGTACGTGTGTTTGTCCTTTATCTTGTATTAACGCTCATATACTTCTTTGGATTCTTTACGCTGTACGCCTTTGCAGCTGGCGGAAAAGATGGGGTCAGGGTGTTCTGGAAAAATGCCACCACTCCTTCAGTGACTGCGATTGCTACATGCTCCAGTGCAGCATGTATCCCGATAAATCTGGCGGCGGTCAGAAAAATGGGCGTTCCGCAGGATATTGCGGAGACGATGATCCCGCTTGGTGCTAATACGCATAAAGATGGTTCTGTCTTAGGCGGAGTGTTTAAGATTGTTTTCCTGTTCAGCCTGTATGGGAAAGATATGTCGAGCATGACAAGCATTCTTACCATCCTTGCCGTTTCGTTCCTTGTTGGCGCTGTTATGGGGGCAATCCCTGGCGGCGGCATGATTGGCGAGATGCTGATCTTAAGCGTATTCGGCTTTCCGCCTGAAGTACTGCCAATCATTGCGGTCATCTCTACGATCATTGATGCACCGGCAACTCTCCTGAATTCAGCCGGCAACACGGTTTCGGCCATGATGGTCAGCCGATTTGTTGAGGGGAAGAATTGGCTGAAGGAATCCTTACTGGCTAAACAAGCCTAAAGAAATGACGTGTGGAGTCACCACACGTCATTTTTTCTTGTTATATCCCTTTTCCCCATATGGCTGCAGCTCCTCCAGCCACTTTTCTTCCAGCTTCTCCAGGGCTTCCTTCTCATTGAAATACGGATCATTTTTCTTTTTCAGCTTCTCCAGAATGCCGATTTCAAAAGCCTCTTTCCCGTACTGATTCCACTCGTCCTGCAGCTCCCGGTTAGGCATGTAGCCGTTTGTTTCGAGTGAAAATTTTACTCCGTTCAAGCTTTTTAAATTATTCGTGCTGCCAATGAGGATTTTATTGTTCACTTGATTCTTTATTTGATAAACTCCTGCTTCAATGGGTGTTTCTTTAAACTGCTGCTTTAATTCTCTTTTGCGTTCCATGGTAATTCCCCCGTTTTTTCTATTTTTTAAGCCAATACTCGCTGCCATCGAGCTTTCGGTCCAAAAATCCATAGTCGATCAAATATCTTCTGATCAGAGCATAATCCTCATAAAAGTCCTTCAAAGCCTGATTTAACTCTTTCTCGCCATATGTGTGCTCAGGCAAAAGCTGGCTGGCAACCTCCCGCAGCACAATCAGCCTTTGCTTCTCCTTTGGCGGAAACTTTAAGAGCGGTTTATCAGTGCCTTCAGGGAAGTATTTCTTGAGGATCTTCTCCTGTTCTTCTTCTGTAATGTTGTAGCGGTCATCCACCATCGTGGCTGTTTTATGAACAGGCAGGAAAGCTGGTGCGTACTCATCCTTTTCCTTCAGCAATTCCATGATTGCCAGGAAGGTCTTCGCCTGCCGTTCCTTTTCCTTTAAAGCAAAGCGGTGGTGGCGAATGGTTGAGGTGCTCCCCATGTCCAGTTCTTTCTGAATGTCCTTATCGCTTTTTCCCTGATAAAAAAGCTGCAGAAGACTTTTTTGATGATCAGTAAGGCCTGTAAGCTTTTTATCCATGGACAGCAAATAATCAAACACCGAGGTATGCGCCGTTTCGATATGAATGCGCATATACCGTTCCGCTTCGTAAAATCTATCTTTATACGGGTAAACAATGCCTTTTTCAATCTTGTCCCCGCATAAGAGGCATGTAAGTGAATCCTTTTCTTCGATATAGCCCTGCTTAAGCTCCTCAAAAGAAGCGTCCCAGAATAGAGTTGATATTTCCATTAACCCATACACATCCTAATCAATTTGAAAATAAACAAACTATCACTTTGTTTGCTTTATGATAAACATATTAAAACAAAGTTTAATTTTAGTCAACCACAAAACAAACGCACCTATAATATATTTGCTTATTCCCAAACGAACAACCAAAAAGTTAGTGCATTCAGTGATAACAATAACAGACAAATAAAAAAGACCTTCGGTTAAGAAGGTCTAGCATTTTTCCATTTACGACTCTGCTTCATTTGCCCAGGTATTTTAACTTCCTCTCTTTTCAAAGTCCCTGAAATGTATGATCTCAGAAAGAATCTTACATCCATTTGCCTTCTCAAACTCCGTTCTGGCTTCATCTTTATTGTCATACTCAAACATTTTGACTCTGTCATGTAAAAAAAGTGTTAGAATCCACAAATCTTAATACCTCCCCGGTTTTAAAGATGCTTGAAGAATGAGCCCAATTCGCAGTACCCCTATAGTTTATGGGAGTGAGAGGTTGTGTTTATTTTAAAAACAGATTAAAAGCAACCGTGATCAGCCAGCCGAGGGCAAAAGTAAGGGAAATATATGTACCGACATAAAGTAAAACCTCCGTCATGATTCCTCCCCCAATGATTTTGACGTTAATTTTTCTTTATAGATGGGTTAATTCTCGCTGCTGAGGATTGTCAAATCGTATTAAACCTACAAGTGCTTCGCCGTTTTCATCTCCCTTCCTCTTAAAATAATGTCATTATATCAAGCAGTTTTTAAAAATATGTCGAACAATCGGACCTTTACCAATTTGTAAATAGAGTGTTAACTTTCTTTAATAAATCTAATCTTTGTATTATTTCTGAAAGATAGTCTTCTATTTTCGTTGATGCGAATTAATCAGACAGAAAAAAGCCTATTTTCCGTCGAAATAGGCTTTTAAAAATAACTCATTCCTTTTACTTTCTATTAATCCATCCATGAAACGCAGAGATTAATCCGATAAATAGGCAGTATCCCGCGAATGTATAAAGATGATGCCAGTGATCTGCATGGACAAACAGCCCCATGTCCTCTGCCATTTTTTCCAGGGCTGCCATTGCTAAACTGATGGACAAAGCAAACATTCCTTTTAACCAGCCATTCAGGCTTTGCATGATTCTTAATAAAGGAATCATGAAAATAGGAAGCACTGCCAGGGTGAACAATATATTAATGGAAAAGATGGCCGAGAATGGCCTGATCGGGAAGTAGTACATCCCCTTCCCGATGAAATACAGATCTAAATATGTGCCTAACAACGATGCCAATAGCATGGCCGGCAAATAGGCTCTAATTCCAGACGGCTTTTTTGGCAAGGGCTGCGAGCTCAAGTCTTTCAAGTGTTTTACAGTACGCATGCTGGATCTCCCCATTGATCATATCGTCTAACTCCAGAAAATACTCCAATACGTGAAAATCTCTAAACCAATCCCCTGATTCGGCTTCAGCCTGGCTCACATTTTTCCAGGCCGTTTCAAGGCTTGGGCTATAAATCCGTCTTCCCCCCGGTCGCAGCTGGCACGATTTTAATTGAAACTGATATTGCTCGCCTGGCAGTCCTTCATGGATATCATTGAAAATATGCGGCCAATAATCCTTCCTTGAGCCAGTATGGGGGTGAGCATATGCCCATTGTTCCGTTAGGGCAAGCACCTCTTTGTCCTTAAACAGGACATCATACAGCTTTTTCCCTAATAGGATCCGTTCATGAAGTGATTCAAAATGATTCAATGTCTGGCCCCTCATATGGGTAACGCCATTCTTTTCATAAGGAAAAAGGATGTGATTCAAGGACAGAAGCTCCTGCAGCTTAAATTCAAGCTTATGAAAAACCTCTTGTTTATATAGCGAATTTTGAATCACCCTTTTTTCTAAATAGCTCTGTTCATTGATGATAAGGGCAATGGTGAGAAGGTAAGGATCGGGCTTTCTCCAAAAGCTGCTCCAGACCGTTTCCATGAAGACCGAAATATTAAGGAATGGAAACAGGAAAAATAATGGCTTATTTCTTTTCAGACTTTCCCGGTAAATCAAAAATTGCGGATAGGCATCCTGAAAAATGAGCCAATTCCCTCTTTCCAGAAAGGAAAAAAAGGAATGTTTTTCATGATCCGGTACTAATCGGGACAGAATCTCTCCTTTTAAATCGGTCATATTCCAGCCGCCATTACGGGAGACCATATGCCCCAAAAAAGCCCAATGGATCTCCGGATGCTGCCGGTAGAAATCAAGATAGGCTTTTGTCCTGGTGACATTATTCAGATTCCAGCCCATTGTCTCCCGTTTGATATGGCCGAGGATCCCCTTTTCCTCATCTGAAAGATGTATCGATTTTTGCGTTCCTGTCCTTTTCTTTAATTCTTCCTTTAACCAGCCCATCGGGGACTTCCCTTGCTTCCTTTGAAAAAAGATGAGCATCCCCTCCCCCATGAATTCTCTTTCAGCCATATGAATATGTATCTAAAGGATCCATTTTACTTGAGAGGAATGTGCATGAAATGACTGATACAGTTTCCGGCATTAACGATCTCATCACCCTATTAAGAAAAGACCAGTCTCCTGATGGTTCCTGGAATTATCCATTTGAAACTGGAATTTCAACAGATGCTTATATGATCATTTTATTAAGGACACTGGAGATACATGATGAAAAATTAATACAGGGGCTGGCAGCAAGGATCATAAACAGGCAAGAGGAAAATGGCGCCTGGAAAATTTTCGAGGATGAAAAGGATGGAAATGCAACTGCCACTTTGGAGGCTTATTACGGGCTCTTGTATTCGGGCTATATTCAGAAGGAAGAATCCAGAATGAAAGCCGCAAGGAAATTTATACTGGAGCATGGCGGAATGGAGAGCGTGAATGTTTTTACAAAAATTATGCTTTCGTCTACGGGACAATACAAATGGCCTGAATCCTTTCCAATTCCTGTGGAGATAATGCTTTTGCCTCTTTCCTTCCCGTTTAACTTTTATCAGTTTTCCGTGTATGGGCGTGTAAATCTGGCTCCGATTTTGATTCTGGCAGAGAAAAAGTTCAGCATCAAAACGAAAAACAGCCCTGACCTATCAGATTTACTTTTAACAAGAGCAGGAGAAACCCCATGGGATATCCAGCCAGAATACCGGTCCTTATTATCAGCCATCAAAGAGGGTGTTGAAGATCTGTTAGAACTGCCTGAACAGTTTCACTCGATGGCTATGGACCGGGCAAAAAAATATATGCTGGAGCGGATTGAACCGGATGGAACATTCTATAGTTACTTCAGCTCCACCTTTTTAATGATCTTTGCGCTCCTGTCACTTGGCTATTCCAAAGACGATCCAATTATAAAAAATGCGGTCGCTGGCCTGAAATCGCTCAGGACTGATATCGATGGTCTCCCCCATATGCAATATGCTAACGCCAGTGTCTGGAATACTTCTCTAATTAATGCCGCTCTCCAATTAGCCGGCCTTTCGCAAGAAGATTCTGCTGTAAAGAAAGCAAATACCTATTTGCTGAAGCGGCAGCATGATCAGTTTGGGGATTGGGTCATTCATAATCCGAATGCTTTGCCGGGCGGATGGGGATTTTCGGACGTTAATACCCGAAACCCTGATGTCGACGATACAACGGCTTCGCTGCGATCGATTGCCAGAAGCGCAGAGGGCAGTCCAATTCATCAGGATGCCTGGGATCGCGGAGTCCGCTGGCTTGTATCCATGCAGAATGAGGATGGCGGCTGGCCTTCCTTTGAAAGAAACACCGAAAATCCATGGCTCGGCTTCTTGCCGATTGAAAAGGGTGAATATATGTTTGGAGACCCAACCTCTGCCGACCTGACCGGAAGGACTCTGGAGTTTTTGGGGAACTATACCAATCTGCCTGATCAGGACCCTGCAGTTCAAAACGCCATTAACTGGCTGTTGAACAATCAGGAACAGAATGGATCATGGTATGGAAGATGGGGTGTTTGCTATATTTATGGCACATGGGCGGCCGTAACAGGTCTTATTGCTTCAGGCATGGCAAAAGAACATCCCTCCATCCAAAAAGCCGCTGACTGGCTTAAGAGTATCCAAAACGAGGATGGCGGCTGGGGAGAATCCTGCCTGAGCGACAGTGAAAAATCATATGTTCCTTTGAATGCAAGTACCATAACAGACACGGCATGGGCGCTGGATGCTTTAATTGCAGCGGAAGACCAGCCAACCGAAGAGATTCGGAAAGGAATTTATTACCTGGTCCATTCAATTAATAAAGAGGATTGGACAACAGCCTATCCTAAAGGGCAGGCCATGGCAGGAAGCTTCTACATCCATTATCATAGCTATCGGTATATTTTTCCCCTTATGGCTTTGGCTCATTATCATAGGAAGTTCGGTCAGTGATATACAGCAGAGGAAGAAATAGCCCTGCCGTCTTTTACATTTTTCATGCCAAAAGAGGCGCCGCCTATTAAATCTAGGTTCCGTTCAGAGATACTTTTTTTACCGAAAATGTCAGCCCTTTTGACAACGTAAATGGCATATAAAAAAGGAAAACTCGCCACAAAATGGCGAGCCCTCTTTGTTATGATTACCCGTTTTTATGGAACGAAAGCAGCCTATAGTTTTAGTAAAAAACTTCACAGCCTTTCAAAAACATGATGAAGGCTGGGACGTAGATCTTGTTTAATAAGTGAAGCTATAATGTGAAAAATGGAATAGGTATCGGCAAAAGGATTTAGGAAGTGAACCCAAGCCAAAGAGGTTGCAATTCCTGAGAAAACAGAATAAGTTCATTTAAAATCTAAAAAACACTATCCTTTCCGTGTTATTACAGAAAGAATAGCGTTATTTTTGTTAACGGGGTAATGATTTGTTCATCTCTTGATGGGCATGTTATAAGAGCCTCTTTAGAAATTGAATTTTTCTATCAATTATTACTGGGCTTTCTGCAGGGGAACCGACTTGGCTTGTCCTTTTGCTTCTTTTCTCTCCCTTGATAATGATTTATAGAGCGAAATGCTAATAATGCCCAATATGATTGTAAAAGGGAGAGCGGAGACCAAGGAAGCAGTTTGCAGCCCTTTTAATCCGCTGCTGGCAATTAACACGGCGGTGATCCCGGCCATTAATACTCCCCAGATCACTTTTACCATGTTGGATGGATTCAAATCCCCATCTGATGTCATCATGCCCAGAACGAAAACAGCTGAATCCGCAGAAGTTACAAGGAATATGACGATTAGGACCAGCATCAGCACTGATAACAATGTGTATAATGGAAATTCCTTTAACAGAACGAAAATGGCAGTTGTCACATCTTTCGAAACAGCTTGGGATATGGCGGTACCCTGGAATAAATCCATGTATAATCCCGTTCCTCCAAAAATGGCCATCCATACAAACCCAATAGCAGGAGGGACAACCATTACACCTATTACAAATTCCCTGATCGTTCTCCCTTTTGAAATCCGGGCAACAAAGGAACCGACGAAAGGAGACCAGGCAATCACCCATGCCCAATAAAAAACTGTCCAATCCTGAACCCATGTTTCACCTGTGTATGGGGTCAAATAGAAGCTCATTTCCATAAAATGCTGGATATAATCGCCGATGGCAAGGACGAAGCTTTCAAATATGAATACCGTGGGACCCCTGAACAGGAAGAACACCATTAAAGCAAGGACTAAAATCATATTTGTATTACTCAAAATCTTAATCCCTTTATCAATACCGGTTGTAGCTGAAACAAGATAAAGGGCAAGCATGATGCCAACTATGCCGATTTGTACCCAAGGGTTGTTTGGAACTGAGAAGACATAGTTCAAGCCGCCATTAATTTGCAGGACACCCATTCCCATCGAGGTGGCAATTCCCGTTACCGTAGCAATGACAGCCAGTATATTAACTGCTGACTTCAGCTTTTTTCTTTTTTCTGGATGATTTGCGCTTAATACTTCGCCTACAAGAACCTTCCTTTTATGACGGTATTGATAATAAGCAAGAGCCAGTCCGACAATGGCAAAGACTGACCATTGATGAATGCCCCAGTTAAAAAAGGAATATCGCATGGCTACCCGTGCTGCTTCTGCTGATTGCGGCTCTACGCCAGGAAGCGGTGGAGAAGAAAAGTGAGACAGCGGTTCTGCTACACCCCAGAATACAATTCCTACCCCGAAACCCGCGCTGAACAGCATACTGATCCAGGCAAA
This sequence comes from Cytobacillus sp. BC1816, assembly GCF_051353635.1. Classification (NCBI taxonomy): domain Bacteria; kingdom Bacillati; phylum Bacillota; class Bacilli; order Caryophanales; family Bacillaceae; genus Cytobacillus; species Cytobacillus sp. BC1816. Next base: position 3,212,471 of record NZ_CP195611.1, read on the forward strand.
TAAGGAATATTCGGCTTTTTCTCCATCCCGGCCGAGTTTTATGTTTCCATATTTACTAAAAGCAAGGTATAAACAGAAGAAAACAAAAAGAGCTACACTGAGTAAATAAAGCCATCCAAATGATTTACTTGTAAAGTTAAAAACAATAGAGGCATTTTTAGCGAGACTATCAGGTGAAAAGGCTCCCCAAATGGTAAAAAGTCCAACGATTATGGCTGAGATTTTAAAGACTGGATTGTTATATGAAGCGCGGTCCCGGTTTTTCTTCAAAATAAAATCCTCCTTATTAATCTTTCTTTTATATGGCTCTATCAAAGCATTGATTTAGCACCTGTGTGCCTTGTGGAAAACTGCAATGGAAGTTTGATAGGGTTTTTAATATAAAGCCTGTCTGCATTTCATAGGTATATGAATGTTGTTGAATGACATAAATTATGACTTCAGTTATCTAAAAGGAAAGGAAGACCCTCCGGAGCAGCCGGATTGTTCTTCCTCATACGATATTCAGGCAGCTTGATGGCTGTCTGGCAGTATTAAATTAAAAGTTTCTAATAGTTATATAATTTAAAGCAGACTACTTTCGGTTCTGTCATCTCCTGGATGGAGAATTTGATTCCTTCCCTGCCTAACCCTGAATTTTTCACACCGCCAAATGGCATTGCATCAATCCTGTAGTCACTGCTGTCATTGATCATTATTCCTCCTACATCCATTTTGGCAATGGCTTTATGTGCTTTTTCGATATCCCTGGTAAATATTCCGGCCTGCAAGCCATAATTTATGTCATTCGATTTACTGATTGCTTCATCAAGACAAGATACTTGGTACAAAAGTACAACCGGACCAAAAATTTCTTCTTTCGCAATGGTGCAATCTTCCGGGACATTTTCGAGAACAGTAGGTGAATAAAAAGACCCATTCCTTTTCCCGCCTGTTAATACGGCTGCTCCTTTTTGTTTCGCTTCATTAACCATGTTTTCAACCCGGACAGCCTCTTTTTCCGTAATAAGCGGCCCCATATCCGTCAGTTCTGATTGCTTATCCCCTACGCAGTATTGATTTGTCCTGGCAACGAATGCCTGTTGAAATGCCTCATAAACGGAATTCTGGATGTACACTCTTTGGACACCGAGGCAATTTTGCCCTGCTGCCCAAAATGCCCCGGAAACCGTTGATTCAACAGCCTCTTCCAAATCAGCATCCTCCAGCACAATAACAGGAGAATTGGACCCCAGCTCCATACTTATCTTTTTCAATCCCGCTTTCCGTGTAATTTGTTCCCCGGCGTCCAGGCCTCCAGTAAAAGTAATCATTCGCACAGCAGGATGGGTAACAAGAACATCCCCAATTTCGCTTCCATATCCAGTGATGACCGATAACACTTTAGTCGGCAATCCGGCTTGTTCAAATGCTTCGGCGATTAAAAGGGCGCTGAGAGGAGTCACTGTTGCAGGTTTTACGATAATGGCATTCCCGGAAGCAATGGCTGGACCCACCTTATGCGCTACAAGATTTAATGGATCGTTAAAGGGTGTAATGGCGCCTATAATTCCAATAGGGAAGCGGCGGTAGTATCCCAGGCGGTTTTCACTCCCGGGCATTTGGTCAAACGGAATGGTTTCTCCATGAATCCTTCTTGCTTCTTCTGCACTGATCCGGAAGGTCTGAATGGCTCTTTCCACTTCCTTTGAAGCTTCCCGAATGGTTTTGCTTCCTTCCCTTGCAATCGTCTTGGCATATTTTTCTTTCTTGGCTTCAATGTAGTCTGCAGCCCGATTAATAATTGCCATTCGCTGATGGACAGGAAGGGAAGCAGCAATCTTCGCCCCCTCTTTCGCTTCTTCAATACAAGTAAGCATATCTTCCTTCGAAGCTGCTGGTACAGTATCAATGATGCTGTTATCCTGCGGATCACGAACTTCAATCAATCTTTCGCCTGTCGTCCATTCGCCTGCGAGAAACATTCTTTGTCCGGTTAGTTGAGTGGTCATGCTTATTACCGCCTTTCCGTTTTAGATTGAAACAAGCTGCCTTTCACGATTAATGGAAATTAAGTCAATCAAAAGGGAGAATCCTGTCTCTATTTTCCCTGCCCCTGCACCGCTTAATGTGACTGTGCCCAAAAGATCGCATTGATACGTTATGGCATTGACAGCGCCTCTGATGGAAGCCAAAGGATCTTCAGCATCCAATTTCTCAGGAGCTATCGAGGCAATAACCTTGCCGTTTTCCTTTTTGGCTTTTGCGATTAACCTCCAGGACTTTCCTTCCGCCTTTGCCTTCTCAATATCGTCCAAAGTGATGCCTGTAATGCCCTTGCATTCCACTTCCCCGACTGATAAAGGAGCATTCATGACATGGTTGGAGAGAATGACAATTTTATACCTTGCATCATGGCCCTCTACATCGCTTGTAGGGTCCGCCTCTGCATAGCCGAGTTTTTGTGCCTCGGTAAGAGCCGCTTCATAAGAAGCGCCCTCCTGTTCCATTTGGGTCAGAATATAGTTGGTTGTCCCGTTCAATATGCCGCGGATTTCCGTAATGTCATTCCCGGCCAAGGCAGCAGCCGGCATCCGTAATGCTGGTGTACCGCTCATGACCGTCCCCTCAAATCCCCAGTAAACTTTATGCTTTTGTGCCATTTCAGAAAGCTCCTGGTACGCGAGGGCAACAGGGCCTTTATTGGTCATCACCACATTTTTTCCTTTTTCAAATGCAGCCTTACAGTGGTCTATGGCGGGCTGGCCGGTTTTGACATCTGTATAGGAAACCTCAATAACCGTATCTGCATTGGTGTCCTTGATTGTTCTGATGCTATCCCATCCCCTGATTAGCCCCGGTGTTTCCGGATAATTCTCCAAACTCCCTGTTTCTTTCAATACTTGCAATACTGTACTGATATCCAGGCCGCCTGGATGGTAGATCGACCCTTTCATTAAATCGGAAATCGCGACAATTTCAGCTTCAAATCCTTCGTTCTGTTTAAGTGCTTCTTTCTTATCACGAAGAATTTCCGCCAATCCCTGGCCAACAACCCCAAATCCTATAAACGCCAATTTATGTGCCAAGCATTTCCACCTCCAAATTTTGGTCTATTTGTAATTTCGGATTCGTTCTTAAAAACATGCCTGCCGTTTGTACCAAGATGGCTGTTCCGATCGGCAAACAGGCTTCATCCAAATCAAAAATCGGGGTATGAAGATCACGCTGGACCCCCTCTATTGGTGCACATCCTAGAAAAAACATGGATCCAGGTATTTTTTCAGTCACATAGCCGAAGTCTTCCCCGCCAAGGCCAAATGGGCGCCTGGTAATTCCCATGCCTGGATATGTCTTTGCAATGGCGTCCGTTATCCATTCATTGACAGCAGGATGATTTTTTAAAGCGGGCTCTCCTCTTTGGATATTCAATGAAAAGGTTCCCCCTAAATGCTCCACGATAGAAAGCGCTTTCTTTATTTCTGTTGCCAAAAAATCACGGACTTCCGGTGTATAGCTCCGAATTGTGCCCTGAATAACTGCCTCAGTCGGAATGATGTTGCTTGCTGTACCAGCATGGATTTGCCCAATACTGATAACGGCAGCATCCAGCGCTGAAACTCTCCTGGCTGTAATTCCATATAATGCCTGCATGACCGGGCCAAGCATCCAAATAGGATCAGTGCCAAGCTCCGGATAAGCTCCATGGCCGCCTGAGCCATGGATTTTCACTTCAAAAACATCCACGTTAGCCATACTGTAGCCATCGCTGATTTGCACTTTACCTACTGGAAGCCATGGACAGACATGGAGTGCAAGGGCAGCTTCAGCTTGGTCATAAGCCCCTGCACGGACCATGTACGATGAACCTGAAAGTCCGTTAGCGTCGGTGCTCTCCTCTGCCGGCTGGAAAATAAATTTAACCGTCCCTTTCAATTCGCCCTTTTTGAAATGGTCCGAGAGGAGGGAGGCAGCCCCGAGGAGAATAGAGGTGTGTGCATCATGGCCGCAAGCATGCATTACACCTTCAGTTTTGGACGAATAGCCTGTTCTATTTTCCTCCGTAATCGGTAAGGCATCCATATCAGCCCTAAGTGCAATAACTGGTCCATCCCCCGAGGTCAAAGTGCCTACTACTCCTGTTTCAAGCCCAACTCCTGTTTCTACTTCTATTCCATCTATTTCCTTTAACATATCCGCAACAAAACGGGAGGTCCCGAACTCCTGAAAGCTAAGTTCGGGATGCTTATGAAAATGACGGCGCCATTCAACAAGACGCCCAGCCAATTTATTCGCTTGCTCAACGATAGGATGATTATTTGACATCAACTCTCACCTCGATCGGAACTAGTAAACTACTTTACCTGCAAAACACTTTCAGCATGGCTAAATGCCTGTTCAAAGTCTGCAATGATGTCATCAATTTCTTCAATTCCGCAGGAAACACGGATTAACCCTTCCGGAATGCCAACAGCTGCACGCTCCTCAGGCGTACACTCGACATGGCTGGTTGTTCGGGCAGGCCCTACTGTTGTTTCAACAGCTCCGAGGTTTGCAGCGCGGTTGGCAAATTGCAATTTCGGAAGCAAATCACGGACTGTATCTACTCCGCCTTTAACAGCAAAGCTGAGCATCCCGCCAAAATCCTTCATTTGTTTTTTGGCAATATGATGGTTTGGATGTGTTTCAAGTCCTGGATAATAAACAGATTCCACCATATCTTTTGTCTGCAGGTATTTGGCAAGCGCCATTGCATTTTTACATTGCTGGCGGACACGAAGGTGCAGTGTTTTCATGCCGCGGATCATCAGGTAAGCTGCCATCGGATCCATTGTGGCGCCATTGATTTCGCGATAATGATAGATTTTTTCCACTAGTTGATGCGGACCGCAAACGACTCCGCCCAGTGCATCAGCATGACCGCCGAGGAATTTTGTTGCACTGTGGATAACCAGATCCACACCAAGTTTAATAGGGTTCTGATTCATTGGTGTTGCAAACGTATTATCGACAATGACAATCGCCCCGGCTTCGTGTCCTGCTTTTGCCATTCGTTCGATATCAGTGATCTTAACCGTTGGATTCGTCGGTGTTTCAAGATAAAGAATTTTACACCCCTTTGCCACTTCTGCCTCGATTTGCTCGTGATTCCCCGTTTCACAAAGAACCACATCGATTTGCTGGCGCGGCAGGAATTCGGTGAAAATCTTGTTCGTTCCGCCATAAGTGTCCTTCATCGATACAATGCGATCTCCTGGCACCAAAAACGTCGATAAAGTATTGCTGATTGCAGCCATGCCTGTTGAGAAGCTTGTTGCAGCTTCGGCGCCTTCGAGAATTTTCACTTTATCTTCAAATGACTGTACGGTTGGATTTGTATTTCTTCCGTAAATATGGCCCTTTTTCTTGCCAATTGCTACATCATACCACTCATCCATATCATCATAGCCATATGCCACACTGAGTACGACCGGCACCTGGGTGGCTCCATGCACCAAATAATCCTTTTCCCCAGCCCATACCGCTTTTGTACCTGCCTGAACATTTTCTTTTACCATACGATCACTCCTTCTCAGTTTTTTAATGCCAGTTTTTTGTTCTCAACCTTTAAGCCGATTTCCCGTTTGACCAATTCACTGTATGCAAACAGGGCGATGACAGTATCCTGGACTCCTGTACCAGTTAAATCACAAACCGTAATCTCCTCATCATTTACCCGCCCGCTCAGCTTTCCGGATGTTAATTGACCCAGTTCAATAACGTGCGATTCATTCGTTAATATTCCTTTGTCAAGTGCGTGATGCAATTCTCCAAGCCTGGCACACTGTGCTTTTGTATCGCATATAAGCTTATCCGCCCGGGCAAGGACTTCTGCTTCAAGCTCCTGCTTATGCTCAGCATCTGATCCCATAGCCGTAATATGAAGTCCGGGATGAAGCCATTCCGCTTTGATCACCGGTTCTGTTGCCGGAGTCGTCGTAATGACCGTATCACTATTACGGACTAATTCTTCGGCACTTTCAGCCACTTGGACCTCAACCCCCAATTCGGCGGACATATCCACGGCATACTTTCTCGAACGATCCTCTGACCTGGAATAGACCAGGATTCTTTTAAAATCCCGTACGAGTTTGAGTGCCCTTGCCTGGTACCTCGCCTGGCTTCCTGCTCCTATCACGCCTGCTGTTTCAATGTTTTTGCGGGAAAGGTAGTTTGCAGCAATCGCTCCCGCTGCGGCTGTCCGTACCTCGGTCAAATAGCCATTATCCAGCAGGATTGCCTGCGGGATTCCTGTTTGAGTGCTGATCAAGAGCATAAGTCCATTGCCGCTTGAAAGTCCCAGCTTATAATTATTGAAAAATCCGGAAGATACTTTGATGGCAAACATGTCTTCCCCTTTTACATAAGCGGTTTTGACATCCACCTCCCCATTTTGGTCGTGCAGGTCCACACGCATAATCGGCGGCATGACGGCTTCATTATCTGTTAGCTTCGTAAATCCAGCTTCCACAATAGCAATCGCTTCATTATTCAGCTGCACATACTGTTTAAGTTCCTGTTCTGTAAAAATGAGCATCCTTCCGTCTCACCTCCTAAATTTTTGAAAGTGATGCTTCTTTTATAAATAAATCCCTTGGGAGCTGTGCGAATGTTTCGCATCCCGTTTCAGTTACCCTGAATGATTCACTTGCTTCGAAACCGTATTGATCAAGCCAGATGCCCGGGATCAAATGAAATGTCATATTGGGCTGAAGGATGGTTTTATCTCCTTTGCGGATGCTCGCTGTATGCTCACCCCAATCTGGAGGATAGTTCAGACCCATGGAATATCCAAGACGCGATTCCTTTATAATTCCGCTTTTTTCAATCGATTTTTTCCATGCTTCCTCAATTTCCTCGCAGGCAATCCCTGGCTTAATCATATCCAAACAAGCGTTCAAGCCTTCGACAACCACTTCCGAAAGTGCTTTGATTTCTTCGGGGGGCTTGCCGATATGAACAGTTCTGGCAAGTGGGGAATGGTAGCGTTTAAAGCATCCGGCCAGCTCCAGGATCACAAGCTCGCCTGATTTATAACGCCGGTCCGTCCACGTTAAGTGCGGTGTGGAAGTTCTTTCTCCAGATGGGAGAAGAGGCATGATTGCCGGGTAATCCCCCCCGAATTCATCCGTGCCTGTTATTTGTGTATGAAAGATTTTCGCTGCCACATCACATTCCCGTACACCTTCATTCACCAGCTCAATTCCTGCTGCCATTGTGTTCTCCACAATTTTGGCTGCTCTCTTCATATACTCGATCTCTGTATCGGACTTTATAATGCGGACCCAGTTGACTAGCAGGGATGCATCCCGGAAACTAGCATTTGGAAGTCCTTTTTTCAGCTGCTCATAGCATTTTGCAGTGAAATAATAGTTATCCATCTCAACACCAATGAAACGATTTTGCTGTCCAATTTGCTTTAAGATTTCTGCCACAAAATCCATTGGATGTTTGGTTTCAGATTGTACATAATCGTCAGGGTAGGGAATAATATTTTCATGATAAAGCCATGTCGTTACCTTGGCTCCATTTGCATCCTGCCCTCTGCCAATCCAGATCGGCTGTTCCTCATCAATGATGATGACAAGCATTTGATGCACGTAGAAGGACCATCCGTCGTAACCGGATAAATAATTCATATTAGCGGGATCGGTAATAAGCAATACTTCAATCCCTTCTGCTGCCATTCTTTCCTTTGTTTTCAAGATTCTCTTTTTATACTCTGCTGTTCCAAATGACATGTTGGCGCTCCCTCCTACCAAACCAGTATAAAATTTTCAGGAATTTAGTTTGTAGGTTCATTATAGTGTCAGGGTAAGAAATCTATCATCCGCAAAGTTGTATGAAAATTCAAACTTTATTTTAGTCAAATTATCGAAAAATATAGAATTGTATAACTTTAAAGCCTTAATAAGAACTATTTTCCTAAAATAGATGGATGATCAAAAACGGATGATGATTTAGGTTTGTAATTGATTGGAGCGGATCGTTCGTGATTCTCCTGTCCAAGGGAGACCAATAGCGGCAGAAAGGCTGTGAAGGGCAGGGCCGAGGTTTGTGAAGTTAAAAAGAAAAAAACTGCGGAAAAACCCATAAAGGATTTAGCCGCAGTTCTTGTTCTTTCATAGTATTAATCTTGGCCTGCCATAACGGCATGTTCTCCTATTTTCCAAATTTTTATGCTCAAGTCCAAAAGGAATAAATCATCCGGATCAATAAGAGATAAACCAGTCAAAGCTTCAATCTTCCTTAGCCGGTACAGAAGGGACTGCCGGTGAAGATTTAGCGATCTCGCTGTTTGACTTACATTCCCATGAAATTGATTATAGGCGATGAACGTGCCAATCAAATCCATGTGCCGCTGCTCGTCATATTGTACAAGAGGTTCAATTGTTGACATAATGATTTCTTCCATTTCTTTATTGTCGGCCAAATTTAATAGTACCCTGTCCACTCTTGTTTGCTCATACAACATTCGCTGCCCGGAACCCTTTTTTCGCCGCCCGATGCGTAAAGCTGTGCCAGCATGACGGAAGCTTTCCCCAAATCCTGAAATGCCTTCAAACGCATTGCCGATGCCCCAGGATATGACCACTTCAGGAAGCAGATTTCCGAGGCGCCGTTCTACAAGATCAAGGAAATTTGTAGCGTTTTCATTTTCCTTTACCCCAGGGGTTTCCAGGAAAATGACAAGCTGGTCACCCTGATAGGTCATCAGTATGTCCTTTTTAAGAGACTGGGCGGCATAGTAGATTTCTTCTTCAATATATTGAATCATGCTTTCAAGCCAATGTTCATAGGAATCATAGTCCTGCTTGCGCTTTTGGAATAATATTTCCATATTTTCCGGATACCCGACAATACACACATATGAGAGTTTAAGATTATATCCCAGCAATTTTGCCCGTGAATCGGCTTGTTCAAGTGATAGGAATTCGCCCTTAGAAAGCTCATGTACAAAATCGCTGCGAAGGCGCATTTTTGTCTCTTCAATGGCATTTCTCCTTGAAAGCCAAAGAGCAATCGTCGTGGCAGTATGCTCTAACACGTTAACCCGAAAGAGAGTGAGAAAGGATTCGATTGATTCGGAACTAGGAACCAATACAAAAATATAGCCTTGTGGATTGTCGGCTACCTGGAGCACCGGAATTTGAAAAACAATCTGGTTTTCTATTTTAATCATTTGGAACTTCTGAAACATAGGGTCCCCTTTTAAGAGAGTGTTTTCTGCCCTTGATGGAAGAATTCCTTGCAGGATATATTTTTTCCACTCCTTTATAAAGGATTGTGTGTGGATGCTTTTTTCATGAAGGGTGCCGGATCGGTCTGTAATGACAATCGGATACCCGATATGCTTTTCAACGAATTTTGAGATTTCCTTCAGATCTGTATCCTTTAGAATGAGCTGAAGAAGCTCCTGCTGAACCTTTTCTGATTTTTTACGCTCTTTATATTCGATGTCATTAATCTCTTTCATGACCGATTCGATAATACTGGAAAAACGGATTTCCCATGGTATTTCAATAATAATAAAATTATTCTTTTTGGCCAGTTCTATGACCTCAGTGGGAATATCGAAAATGTATCTTCCCAAAGCGACCATCAGAGCGGAAGCGTCGGAGTCGATCACATCCTGAACAAACCTTTGGAAAGTTTCAGCATCCTCCCCGCAGCCAATCCCCGTCGTCAATACCGCTTCATTTTTTCGGACAAAGTTTTCCACCGGCATTTCGATGGCTGAAATCCATTGGATATAACGTTTTTCAGCATATTCCTTTCCGGTAACAATCTTGGCACTATTGAGAATCTTGTATTTTAGTACATCTTTAACTGTTAATCTCATGTTGGCTCCCCTCTAAACACCTTAAGATTAATAAGATAGAAGACTTTTATTATAGGAAACCATATTCAGATAGCAACGTCCACTATTAATTTTACGTTCTTCCAATTTATATTTTATCCATATAACAATTTCATTTTATTTCCATATTAACGAGAACGATACTGTATTATAGCCTAAGCTTTAATTAAGCTTTATTGATTGCTGAGGACCTAACTGAGAAGAACTTCAGCTGTACTTATATTCATAAATTCATCTTTCGGTCACTCCTTCATCTGAATAAATGTAATACCATCCATTTCGGCAGTTTTATCATTCACTCTCTTCATTACTGATTGCATAATCTTGAATTATCCGATGAATGACAGAAAGATCCACATTATGTCCGCTGATGATGACCGCAACGTCCCCCTCCTGCCGGGGAATTTTCCCTCCTAAAACCGCTGCAACTCCAGTAGCTGCCGCCCCCTCCATAATCATTCTGTGCTTATCTATCATAAAAGCCATGCTGTATGCAATCTCCTCTTCAGGAATCAGATAAATGTTATCCATGTATCCTTGAACCATACGAAAGGTGTAGCTGTTATCCAGACCGATTCCACCCAGCAAGCTGTCTGCAAGAGTCTCAGTCTCTTCAAGCAATACCGGTTTCCCTGCTTTTAAACTCTCATACATTACAGCGGATTTTTCCATACAAACACCTGAAACCCTAATCCCCCTGTCATTTGATTTTACTGCGAGCCCAATCCCTGAAAGAAGCCCACCGCCTGAAAGAGGAACAATCACATCTGTTACATTCGGAAGTTCCTCCAAAATTTCCAAACCAATCGTTCCCTGTCCGGCAATCACGTGGGGATCATCGAACGGCTGAATCACAGTCAGCCCATCCATCCTCTCCAGCTCATAGCATCGTTCGCCGGCGGCATCCTGGCTGTCACCGTAGATTTTTATTTTGGCTCCCAGTCTTTTTAATGAATCGACCTTAGCTTTCGGGACACGGTTTGATAAGCATACAACTGCCTCAATTCCAAGCTTTTTTGCCACATACGCAACAGCCATACCATGGTTCCCTGTTGAATAGGTAGCGATTCCCCGTTCTCTCGCTTCGGGACTTAAACTCAAAATTTTATTCGCTGCCCCTCTGACTTTAAAGGCGCCAATTTCATGAATATTCTCCAGCTTCAAAAAAACCCTCCGGCCCATTTTTTCAGACAGGATAGCCGATTGAATCAATGGTGTCTTATATACCAGGGAAGAAATTCGTTTCTTTGCCTCCCAAATATCGCGGATGGAAATATCTATTCTTTCCTTTACAGGTCTTGAATGCATCATGTTCCCCTCCATAAAAGAATTTCCTTGTCCTAATAGTAGTTCGATATTTCAGAAAATTCAATTGTCCAAAGTGCTAATAAAAAGGGGAATTTTTTCATACAAATTTTATAACACGATTGGAAAATAGTTTATGGCCCTAAAAAAACGATAACCCTCTTTTTTTCTCCCGTTAACTAAATGGACTATTGTTTTAATTTCCTCCAAAGTTTCGTTTTACTTATTCCTAGTTTTTTGGCAGCTGTTTCCTTATCCCCGTTACAATGGTTTAAAATAGTTCTTATGTAATCACTCTCCACCCCAGGCCTGAAATTCTCTACGACGATGTCACATGAGCGCACTAATTCCTTGATAATTCTCTGGCCCTCTTCAGATTTTAAATTGATTGTAATGGATTTTTTATTGCGTGACTGAACCTTCCACCAAAGTGAGCTTCCTTTATAGATGTGTCTCCATTTTCTAATGGGATCTCCCTTTCCCGGCGGTTCGACTTTTATGACCTCTGCACCGAACTCAGCAAGCATTCTCGTTGTGAATGGCCCGGCTATTAACTGACCCATCTCTAACACCTTCAACCCAGATAACGGCTTTTCAAATTTCATTCAATTACCTCCTTGTACCTGTTACACTTATATCTTGCAAAAATTGTGCCAATACAACCAGCCAGGAAAAATGACGACTTTTCAACTTGATCGCCTGATGGTATTTCAAATTTGAAATATTTTAGTTTCGATTTTGAACTGCCATGAATTTAAAGAAGATGGCCAACTCGACTTGGAAAGGTTCAGAAATTTCCTAAATGATAACCTCGTAGAGGTCTGCAATTCTCTATTATTGCATAATTCCCCTCAAAAAATCAAAAAAGGATTCGGAATGAGACTATTCCGAACCCTTTTGGTCTTCAAACTGAAGCTACAAATATGGTCGCTTCTTTTTTTACTACACATGCTTCAAATAGCTTTCTTTCATTTGAATTAATGTTTCATCGGCAGGCTGGCTCCAGATTTGATCATTGAAAATTTCCACTTCAATGGGCCCGGAGTAGCCTGTTTTCTCTACAGCCTTGCGGATGCGGCTGATTTCAATGACACCGTCACCCATCATGCCCCGCCCCTTTAGCATATCAGGTGTAGGAACCAGCCAATCGGAAACATGGAAGCCCAGGATTCGGCCTTTGGCCCGGCTGATCTGGTTATATAAATCCGGATCCCACCAAACATGAAAGACATCGACAACGACTCCGACCTGTTCAGGCCGGTATGCTTCTGCAAGAGTGTTAGCCAGATCCATTGAAACGACCACCGACCGTTCCGCCGCATACATAGGGTGCAGCGGCTCGATTCCTAATTTCACCCCATGCGATTCCGCGAAAGGAATCAGCTGGGCGATTCCTTCCTCGACCATTTGCCGGGCAGACACAATGTCCCTGTCAGGGGACGGCCCGCAGACCAGAACGAGAACATCCGTCCCCAGCTCGGCCGCTTCTTCCACCGCTCTTTTATTATCGTCAATTCTTTTTTGCCGCTCAGATGCATTTCCAGCCGGGAACATGCCGCCTCGGCATAGACTGGAAACCTTTAATCCCGCATCCTTGATCAGCCGCTTGCTTGTGCTTAAGCCCAACTCCTCTACCTTATGCCTCCAGGGGGCGATCCAGGGAACCTCCGCCCGTGCACACCCTTCGATGGCTTCTTTTAAATTCCATTGCTCTGTCGTAATTTGATTCAGACTTAGACGCTCATAATTTTCCACTAGAATACTCCTCCTGACGAATCCCGGCTACATTCAATACCAGCTTCATTCTTTCTGCAGCAAGCTCAGGGTCTGACAGCAGTCCGGCCTGGTCTGCCAATACAAACAGTTCCGACAGATGCACGATGGACCTTGCACTCTCAGCCCCGCCAATCATGCGGAAATGGGATTGGTGCCCGTTCAGATAGGCCATGAAGACGATCCCGGTTTTATAGGAATAAGTTGGCGCCTGGAATATATGGCGTGACAGCGGGACTGTATTTTCCAATAATGCATGATAGGAGTCATAGTCATGATCATCCAGAGCATGCAGGGCTGCAGCTGCCGCTGGAGCGATGGCGTCAAAAATCCCCAGCAAAGCATGGCTGTATCCGTGCTCGTCCCCTTTAATCAATTCAGGATAATTGAAATCATCTCCGGTATACATTTTTACACCTGGAGGCAGAAGCCTGCGCATTTCAATTTCACGGGAAGCATCTAGAAGAGAGATTTTAATTCCGTCGACTTTGTCTTTGTTATCCCAAATGACATTCAGACAGACTTCCATTGCATCATCCAGATTCTTATAGCCCCAGTACCCTTTTAAGGATGGATCGAACATATCGCCAAGCCAGTGAAGGATAACCGGCTTAGAGACCTGTCTTAGAATATTGGCATAAATCCTCTCATAATCCTCAGGGCCTTGCGCACAATCTGCCAGGGCCCTGCTTGCCATCAGGATGATCTGCGAGTTATGCTGTTCCACAAATTCGCATTGCTCCTCATAGGCAGCCTGAACATCCGATAAGGTGACGGAAGGACCAGGGAGCAGCTGATCTGTCCCGGCTCCGCATGCTATCCTGCCGCCTGCTGCTTTTGCCTCCGCCGCCGACCGGCGAATGAGCTCCTTTGCGTGCTCCCAATTAAGACCCATTCCGCGCTGAGCCGTATCCATTGCCTCCGCCACCGAGAGCCCCATAGACCATAGATGTCTTCTGTATGCTAAGGTGTTTTCCCAGTCGATCTTTGACCTTAAAACGGGATCGGAATCTGCAAGAGGATCACAAACCACATGTGCAGCTGAAAAGGCGATCCTGCTTTTGAAAGGGCCTTCCGGCAGGATGAAAGCTTTATGATTCCCAGCGTGATATTCATATGAATTGCCGTTTTTATCCGGCAGAGTTAACTGCTTCACCATTCTTTCTCACCTCCAGGCTTAATTCCGGTACATCAATCCAGCGCCGCTCCTCCCACGATTTAAGCCCTAGTTCAGCCAGCTGAGTTCCTTTGGCACCTTCGAGCAAATCCCAAGGAAACGGTTCGCCGGCTGCAATGTGTTTCAAGAACAGCTCCCACTGGATCTTAAAGCCATTATCAAAAACCTGGTTATCCGGGACTGTTTGCCATTGTTCTGTAAATGCAAAAGGATTCTCAATGTCAGGATTCCAAACAGGCTTTGGTGTATTGATGCGATGCTGAATCTTACATTCTCTTAAACCAGCTACAGCGCTCCCATGTGTGCCATCTACTTGAATTGTTAATAAGTCTTCCCGATTAACTCGGACAGTCCAGGAAGAATTCACCTGTGCAACAATGCCTCCTTCTAGTTCAAATGTTGCATATGCTGCATCATCTGCCGTGCACATGTACGTATTTCCATTTTCATCGACCCTTTTGGGAATATGGGTTTTACCCAGGCAGGAAACAGATTCCACATTTCCAAATAAGTTATCTAGGACATATCGCCAATGGGCGAACATATCAACAATAATCCCGCCGCCATCTTCCTTGCGGTAATTCCAGGATGGCCTCTGTCCAGCCTGCCAATCGCCTTCAAATACCCAATAGCCAAATTCCATCTGAACGGAGAGGATTTTGCCGAAGAACCCTGAATCTATCAGTCTCTTTAATTTTAATAGACCCGGCAGGAATAATTTATCCTGCACAACCCCATTTTTCACGCCAGCCCCGTAAGCCAGCTTGGCAAGTTCAATAGATTCTTCTAAGCTTGTGGCAGTTGGTTTTTCACAGTAAATGTGCTTTCCGGCTTCTATTGCTTTCCGAATCGCATCTGCCCTTCGGACGGTGGTTTGAGAATCAAAATAGATCACATTATGCGGATCAGCCAGACACTCATCAAGGTCTGTGCTCCATCGGCTTATGTTGTGCTTTTCAGCAAGCAATTGCAGTTTATCTTTGTTTCTTCCTACAAGGATGGGGTCCGGCATAATGACATCACCATTCGCCAGCTCCACCCCGCCTTGCTCGCGGATTGCCACAATGGATCTCACTAAATGCTGATTGGTTCCCATCCTTCCCGTCACACCGTTCATGATAATTCCAATATTTTTAACTGCCATAACTCTTTTCCTCCTTTTGACTTTAGAGCCAAGTAATTTGTTGTTTAGCTTACTTTTATTCTAAAAATTTTTGAAAGGATTATCTCATCCATATCGGAAGGCTTTTTGCAATATCGGAGATAAGAGGGAAAGTCTATTAAATGTATGGCACAAAAAAAACACCCCTTCCTTTTGGAAGAGGCGGAAATGAAGAGATTACTGGTAAACAAAGTCTGCTAAATAAAGTGAAAGCTGCGGCACATACGTAATAACCATTAATGCTGCAATCAGCACGAAAATAAACGGCATCGTTCCCCGTGTGACACCAGCCAGCGACATTTTGCTGACCCCTGAAGCCACAAAAAGATTCAATCCAAATGGCGGAGTTAACATCCCGATTGCCAAATTGATAATCATAATGACACCGAAATGAATTGGATCTATTCCCATTTCAAGAACCACAGGCAGGAATAGCGGGACAAGAATCAGGACTGCTGCACTGGAATCCATAAACATTCCCACAATCAGCAGGATGATATTGACCAGAATTAAAAATACAATAAGATTTGAGGCATACTCTATTAATGTTCCTGCAACGGCTGATGGAATTTGTTCATATGTCAAATACCAGCTGAATACCTTTGAAGCAGAAATGACCAGCATAATCATGGCAGAAGTCACAATGGATCTTTTTGTAACAGCAAATAATTCCTTCATAGTCAGTTCCTTATAGATGAAAAAGCCGACGATCATACTGTATACTATCGCGACCGCTGCGGCTTCTGTCGGGGTGAATACACCAAAGTAAATCCCGCCAAGAACAATAACTGGCATCAAAATCCCCCAGATGGCAGAAACCGTTGTTTTCCATAATTCCTTGCCAGTTGGCCGTGCATCTGGCTTATGCCCTTGTTTTTTAGCAATAATATAACCGACAGTCATAAGGACCAGTCCGATAAAGATTCCCGGAATGACTCCGGCTATAAACAATTTGCCGATTGAAACCTCGGCAACAGATCCATAGACTAAAAACGTTATACTTGGAGGGATAATGATTCCGAGCGACCCGGATGCACACATCAAGCCAACCGAGAACTTTTCAGAAAAACGCGCCTCCTTTAGGGAAGGAATCATAATGCCACCAATCGCAGCAACCGTTGCAGGGCTTGAACCTGATAGTGCAGCAAAAAACATGGACGATAGCACCCCTGCAATTGGCAGGCCTCCTGTTGTCCATCCGACCCATTTCTTTGTGAAATCTATTAATCTTTTGGATGTTCCCCCTGCCAGCATTAAATCTCCTGCAAAGACAAAGAACGGAATGGCCATCAGTGAAAAGGAATCTACTCCAGAAAACATGGTCCTTGCCAATGTATCCATCCCGACATTGCTTTGAAGGATGACGACAATCGTACTTAACGCAATGGAAATTGCAATGGGGACCCCCAATAAAAGCAGAAGCAGAAAGATGATTAATAGCATCATAGTTTTGGTGCCTCCTCTATTGGAGGAATAATGGTTTGATTTACTGAACGCAAGCTTTTCACATCCTGAACTGCCAGCTGAAGAAAACGAATCATCATCAGGGTTGCCCCAACAGGGAGAGCCAAATATGGGATATACATCGGCATTCCTGTGGACGGAGTCACACTGCCGAATTCAATAACACTGGAAACGATCCCGCTTCCCGACCAAATTAAAAAGATGCAAAAAACGATGGAAATCAGATTGGCTATCATTGAAAAGATTTTTTTCCCCTTATCAGGCAAATACGTAACAAGGGCGTCCATAGTGGCATGCGCTTTTTCCCTGACGGCAATACTGCTTCCTATAAAGACAAACCACACTATTAAGTATCTGGCCACCTCCTCTGACCAGGACAGCGAATAATTGAAAACATATCTTAGCACCACCTGAGCGAACACAAGCAAGGAAGTAAAAATCAGGGAAACAACTCCGGTATATTCCTCGAAATAGTTCAAAATATGGTTGATTTTCTGCATAAAACTCCCTCCTTCTCGAAAAAGAGACGGCTATCAGCCGTCCTTAAATGTATTTTTAAACATGCTATTGCACTTCTTTAATTGCATCCAGTACTTCCTGCCCGCCTTCCACTTTCTTAAAGTCTTCATAAACTTCACTTGTAGCCTCAATAAATGCCTCTTTATCTGATTCTGTCAGTTCGGTAATTTCAATCCCTGATTCCTTTAATGTTTTCATATAGGCTTCTTCATCCGCAGCAGATTGTTCCCATTGCCAATCCGTTACCTCAGCAGACACTTCATCAACAGCTTTCTGAAGATCTGCAGGAAGCTTCTGATAGAACTGCTCGCTCATTAATAATGGATAAGCCATATAACCGTGACTGCTTAACGTTAAATAATCCTGGACTTCATGAAATTTCTTGCTGACGATATTGCTTAAAGGATTTTCCTGCCCATCAACCGTTTTGGTTTGAAGAGCTGTATATAACTCCGCAAAGTCAATGGAAACCCCGCCGGCGCCCATCGCCTGGAACTGGGAAATTAAGAGCGGGCTTTGGGAAACACGCATCTTCAGGCCATCCAGATCATCCGGCTTTTGAATTGTATGCTTTGAATTCGTCAGATGCTTGAATCCTCCGTCCCAATATCCCAAGGCACGAAGCCCTTGTTTCTCCAGGTGCTGGTTGAAAATTTCACCTACTTTTCCATTTACAGCGCTTTTAACATGGTCACGATCTTTAAATAAATAGGGCAGGTCAAACACTTCAAATTGTTTAACAAAGGCAGGCAGCACGCCAGTAAAAGGAGCGTTCATTTGAATGGTTCCAGACTGCATTTGCTCTGTGATTTCCCGGTCAGCTCCCAATTGGGAATCCGGGAAGACTTCCACTTTAATTTGGCCGTCTGTCCGCTCTTCCAATAGCTCTTTAAACTTCTCGGCAGCTTTGCCCTTTGCTGTTGAAGCGCTTACAACATGTGCAAATTTTATAACATATTCCTCTTTTTCTTCAGCCTTGCCGCTTCCCTCTGTTGCTGCTGAATTTCCACAGCCAGCTGTAATCATAGCAAGCATCAAAATACAAATTGAAAATAATCCCCATTTTCTTTTCATGTCCCTTTGGCCCTCCTAAGTAAAATATTTTTCTCTCTTGTTTACTATTTTGAATTTTCTTTCAACTATTGTCTTATGAGATTGAGAGAAAAATTCTTAATTTTGGAGATAGGCCATTAGGAAACGGTATCTGAAACATCTGAAGCTGACTGAGAGGACAAGCGGAATTTATTCGGTGAAATCCCCACCAGATTTCTGAAAGTACGATAAAAGGTTGATAATGTTTCATATCCAACCTCAAAGCAAATGGATACGATATCCTGGTCAGATTGGAGCAGCAATTCCTTTGCATGGTTAATCCTTACTTTCTGGAGATATTGCAGGGGGGTATCATTAAACTTCCTTTTAAAAATATCATTCATGTATCTTGTTGAGATTCCGAACACAGCAGACAAGCTTTCTGCCGTGATATTAGTGAAATAATGCCTTTCTATGTATTCCTTCATTTGTATGGATCGAATATCATTCGCATCCTGGACAAATGAAAAATTCTGCTGACGCAGGAGGTGAATGATGATTTCAATCAGATACACAGGCATGGACAGCTTTCCAAATAAGTCCCCATTTTTTTGTTCATACAGCATTTTTCGAATTAACGGCCGAATTTCACTTGCCGTATACAAATCAAGTTCGAAATGGCGGGCGCTTTTCTGAACTAAAGAAAGCAATTCATTTTGCAGGGTAATTTTCAACAAAGGTACTGAAAATGCCAGAACCAAAACAGTCATTTTAGTAGTCGCTTTTATAGAGTGAACACAGTTTGGAGTTATCAGCACTACCTTGTCTTTAGAAAAATTATAAGCCTTGCCATCAAGGGTAATCTCCCCTTCTCCTTCAAGCGCATAGAGAATTTGAAAATGATCATGATAATGTTCAGCTACAAACTTGCCTCTGAGATGCTTGCTTTCATACAAATTAATTCCTGTTTCCGGAAAATCAAATCTTCTGTAAAGCTTTTTGTCCATGAGGGCCTCCTTATAAAACGAGTAAATTTCTGATGATATTTAATATTCTATATATTAAAAGGTTACCCTTTAATAAATTTCTGTGCAGCAAAATGATATAAGGCTGCTGTTAATGAATTTTCCATTCAAAAACAGCAGCCTTAATTATATTTAATATGAATTTTATGGAACGTGTAACTATTCTTTATCATCCTAATAGAATCATTCTATTGTTGAAAAACTGATCCCGCCAGAGAATTTCCGATATAGTCTTATATTTGATTATTAGCCGGCAATAAGATCTATTAAATATACAATCAATAAAATTATTACTCCACCTAGCTAATTAAATTCCCCCTCAGCCATGGACGGGCCCGGTAGAAGCCGATCGGGATTTGGATAAGGCTTGTTTTTCCCTGTGATTCCATTCTGTAAATTTCATCACACATTTTCGCATCAAACCCGAGAAGCGGATGCCCCCCCATCCCAAGAGCTGTCGCGGCTAAAAGCAGCCGCTGCACTAGCATTCCCGCTTCCATCTGCTGGATGCGATAACCTCTGTAGCCCATTGCTGTTTTATGGAAATCTTTATCCCCTGCTACATGAAAGCAGAGCGGGACTTGAAACAGATTCACATTGCCTGCCGGCATTCCGTTTTGAAGCGCCATTCGATGGTCTCCGGGATTAAGCTCCCTAAGTGAATGAGCATCGCTGTCGTAATAATAAGCTCCATCCGGAATCCCTTCGACATTATTCAAACACATATATAGAGTTACACGTGACGCGCGCTTATCAAGTGCCATATCTAAGTCGTTTCGATACAAGCAGGATGCGGCCGCAACCTGAAGCAGTGCAGCAAGCTGCTCCCGGCTAATCTTTCCCAAAACGAAATCCATGTCCGGTGAAAATCGCTCCCGGCTGACTGACGCCAAATCATACGATATTCTTTTTACGTGAGGAAGAGCCAGAGGCCGGCCCTCACAATTGGTTTCATAAGGCATGATTTGACGAAACGATTTGGCTGATTCCTGCATGGACGCTTTATTGATGCCGGTTAACATCGGAAATTCTTTCACTTTGATTGATCTGACCCAGGAATTATTCTGAATCGCTGTTACTTCCCCGCACAATTCGGAGGCAGCCATTCCCTCCCTGCAGCTTCTGTTCGCAGCCCAGCTGGTCGGTTCAACTGACAGCGGGATAACGGCATATACGCTCTCCTCCTGATCAGACAGTCCAAGAAGATGGTTAAGGGCACGATCAAGAAACTGGAAGTAAACTCCCGCTGCAAAACCAAACTTCTTTGTAACCTCCAATAACTGTCCCATCACAGCACCCGCGTCCAAGCCCTGCAGACGATAAGCAAAGTTATTGTATTTAAAGTAATTTTTCCAGAACATGGTCGTCACAAACACAGTCCCAAAACAAGATGAAACATCACAGCGATTGCCTAGAGCGCGATCTATATATGAATCGAAATTACCCTTGCGCAGCAGAACCAGGCGGTGGTGAAGCACATCATAGTGGTAGATCCCCTCCGGCACGTCATCCAATTTCAGGTACATGTATAGTTCGTTAGGATACAGCGCTCCGCCAGAAGGTACAGACCGCCGAAACGACTGCATAAACCCATCCTCCTCTTCATTGGAACCAATTGGAGAGACAGATTGGCTTAACTGATTAAGGCCGAATGTGTACCAAAGAAAATGACCCATTCTCCTGAGGTCAGGCTTTGCAGGTGACTCCATTTCTTTACAGGAAAGGGGAACCTCCAGTGACAGGGGAACAACTGGCAAGCCCCGGTAAAGCTTATAGGCAAGCGGCGCATCTTCCCAATCCACTTCCCAATCTGACGGGCTTATTTGGTCAATATCAAAATGCAAATTGTGCAGAAAGGTATCTAGATTCATCCTTTTTACCTCCCAGTCATGCTTATGGAAATGGGTGGGGATGTGGATTAAGCTGTTCAACTGTAAGTGGTTCTTTTACATATCCAAGTTCCATCGGGACCTTTAGCACCCTCTCAAGCCCTGTTACACGTGTCAGATGGTGTCCAAATGTCATTGACAGCATACCCGGAATAAGTACTTTGACACAATGCAATCCGCTCCGCTGTATTTCCGGTGTCGTCTGATCCACCACTATTACATCAAGATTTTTCCGGTGCAATGCCTGAAGAAGGTCCTGCAGATCATCTGTCAGATCTTCATGTTTCCTCTCCCGCTTGAACTCCTCGGAAAACGTTTGGAGCGGACGATTTTCATCCAGTAAAAACTTTAGGCGTTTTTCCGCTTGCGGCAAACCGTAAAGCATCCCATGATCATCCATTTTCCCGACGAGGGAAGAATCCTGCAGCATTCGCAAAAATTCCTCCTTGTTTTCTTCGAGTTTTTCGTCCAGTGTCCCCATCATTCCAGCTAACTCATGAACTGCGCTTTTTACCGCCCGGACCGGGTCAAGATGGGCTCCGGCGGCACAAATGATATTCAATCCTTTTTTCCTCCTGTTTTTCGCCATCGCCCAAACACTTGGAATTCCATGCTCCATGGTCGCGTTATACAGATGCAGATCATATCCCGCCACTGTCCTTACCCGTTCAATCATCAGCTGTAATTCCGGGTCATTGGAGGAATATGGATCAAGACGCGGAAGGGACAGCTGCCCGTACCAGGTCATCAGGAATGAATCACGCTCCACCACTTCTAAAATACCGTAAAGAATCGCTTCTTCCAGGCTGCCGCCCAGTGCGCATCCGTTTGATGTTTCATAGACAAATCCATTCCCGCAGCCCAAGCTGTAATAAGCAAGCAGCTCAGGAACCAAAATCGGGCGCTCCTGCAAGAACGAATAACCCCATACCCAATTCATCGGGATATCAGGATTAAATTTTTTAAAAGGAAAGTGCGGACGCGCATATTGCTCATCCGCATGCACACCTACTTTCACAGGATTAAGAGCCTGATCTTCCAGGTTGCGGAAACTGTCATAGACTGATGTCCTCTTACCACGGGGCGATATGCCGCAGGAACGCTCAAGCCCCTCCAAAATGGCTGTCAGCTCGCTCACCTTATAGGAATGAGTGCGGCCTGCCACACCTTCGTCCCCTCTAAACATTGGAAGGTTTACGACTACATCCGCAAAAGGCGGCGTAAAATCATACATTTTACCATTTAATAAACCAGTCCTCGGATCCAGATAATTTTTGACGAGCGTTTGATCTAACTCTTCCAATGAGCGGCAGCGATAACTGTCTGCGCTTATTTTCGGACTTGGCTTAATGGTAATTCTTGCAGCTTCCTGTGAATCTTCAGGCAGGGAGCTGCACACTGGGCACATTGAATCCGGCAGAATGAAGTGGCAAGTGCTTTTAAGTGTTTTCAGGCTGACCAAATACATTCGCCCTTCCAGGTCTGCTAAGCTGCCCTCCAGAACCCTCTGCACCTCTGATAGAAGCAGGTAGGACATCTGTAAAAGTCCCGTGCTCGATGCCCATGCGTCACGCATTAATCCGCTGCTCCCTTCGACTCTCTGCTGCAGCTCCCACATTTCCTCCCGGTCACGACCTGCCAGAAGTTTTCGATTGTCCGCACACTGTGAGCATCCCGGCGCAGACGGGTGAACGAATGGGCCAATTACACCCTCTCCAAATGATACAAAGCCCCTCAGCCAGGGAATGCCTGATGTTCGTGACACCTCCTCCGCCTTTTTATGAACTGAAGGCATCCAGGTATCGTGCACCACCAGAATCAAGTCAGTCCCAGCCGGCAGTTCAGGCTCAAAATTCATATGACGAATTACCTTATATTCAGCGGGCAGTTCCCTGCATACGCTGTCCGCCAGCAGTCCTTCTCCGACAACTACCACGACAGCACTCACAAAGGTTCCTCCTCTCGTATGAACACCCCAAACACCCCTGCCAGACTATTTTTCAAAAATGGTTCGAACGAAAATTCACAGACTAAGAGCCGCTTGCTGTTTTCCTCCAGCACCCTTCTTGCAGACAGCAAAAGCTGTGATTGTTCTTTCTCTTCACATGGAGGAATGACTAGACTTTGAGGCTCCTTTTCTTCCAAAAGCACCGATGATGCCTCCACTGCAGTTCCCTTATGTCCCCCCATTTGGTTTTGCACCTGTATTATCGCATGCTGCAGCGCTTTTCTCAGAGCTAATGTTATATTAAAGCCAACACTGCCAAACCAGCGATCGTTCGTGCCGACCCAGACCACAGGGAAGCCGGATACTTCCTCCCCCTGGCAGATTTTCGGTGCTCCCTGCATCGTTGTCAATGCGTCCAAATAGAATCTGCAGCGTTCATCTTCTACTGCACTCAAATGCAGCGGAGAAATTGTTTTCTGAACCGCTTGACGCTTAGCCAGTTTCTCTTCCAAACACTTATCCAGCCCGCGTAAAACACCCTCTGCAAATGTTTCCCCTGCTCCAATTCCAGCATCATTTAAATCTAAGATATTACCATTTATTTCGCAATTTGGAGGAAGTTCAAACTGGCCAGCCATCCGCGACACATACGCTTCAATTCCGGTCAAACCCGCTTCCCTGCGTGCCTCGTCATGTCTCAAATCTGTACAGATTATATTTGGCAGGAGATCTGCCGGGCCCTTTGACAACGGGTCTGCTGGCTGTACACTGCACTGTGCCAACGGAAGCTGCTTTAAATCCCCTTCCTCCCATGTATGAAAAATCCCGGATTCTTTGGAAGTTAATTGGCTGAAAAAAAGAAACAAACTGTCAGTCTTGTTTATTCCGGAACTCTGTCCCATCCTCTGATCAACATCTTTTATCCAACCCACAGCTGTATTTCCAGTCAGTATCGGATGAGGCAGGCAGGAATGCCAATTTCCTTCAAGCGTCTCCAGATTCAGCAGGAAAAACTGATTTCTCTGTTCAGCACTGATTAATCCGGTAACCTCTTTAAACAGTTCAAACACAATCAAATTAGCCAGCATGGCTCCTGCCGTGGGGGAGGTGGTGTGCAATTGCTTGTCTTCGCAAAACGCGGATTGATGGACTCTATGCCAGGCAGACTCCCAGCAGACTTCTGATTCCGGATGCACGAGGGGGCCTGCCATACCAGCTTGTTTGTAGATAGTAGCAGGAAGAAATATCTTCTTCTTTTTCCGGCAAGCGCCATGTATAACCTGCAGTTCCTCTACATTCCCTGATTCCGAAACATATAAAATGGAATCATATGGCTGGATCAATTCCTCCCAGGAACAATCTTCCTCACTCTCGCGGGTTGCCTCCTCTGCAGAAATATCGGGGTCTGTTTGCCGGGCATGTGCAATAATCTCCTTCAGACGCTTTGTATTCGTCGATTCAGGGTCTGTAATGACCATATGAACTTTAGGCAATCCGGACTCAATCAGCGAAGAAACCAGCGAAACAAATAAAGGGCCAGAACCTGCTGCCAGCACGTTTGCCTGCCGGTAGGACTGAAAACGGTATGCACCCGAATCACCGAGGCTTTCCAAAAATTCGATTTGAGAAGCATACTTTTTAAGAACATGATCTTCCAATTGATGAGGATGGTCCTCGCTTACGTCCCGTACAAAGCCATTGCGGTACAGCACTTCTGCAATTTCAAACACCCGATCCCTATGCGGGCCCGGCAAGCCGGCCGTCAATACCTCCAGCGAATGCTCGCCATTAAACATTGGCAACAGCTTTTGAACCCACTGATCGATCATACTGCCTTCCATGCGGAAGGAGCTTACATTATTCCGAAAATACACACCTTTGGCTGGATCAGGGATAAAAAACGTATCCCTTTTTACCTTCAGCCTCACAGAAGGGGTCAAATTTTTCATTTCGCTCCTCCTTACCCGTAAACTATGCCTATTTATGAAACATACTTTCCCTATCATTCTATGTATTGGGATTTGTCTCATATGTCTGACCTTCAAGAGAAAATCCCCTGCAAAGTGCAGGGGATTTCCTTTTGCTATCCAGCCGGGATTGTATTATAGATTCATGGTTATTAACCACCGCAGCGACCGCCGCACCTAAAACAGTTAGAGCATCGGAAACAGTTAGAGCATCGGAAACAATTAAAACAGTTAAAACAGTTGAAGCAGGTAAAGAAAAAGCAGCTAAAGCCAAAACCAAAACCAGCGCATAACCGGCTCTGATCAGTATAGATCTGGTTTTGATCCCAAGGAACTGCCTCGTTCGCATGGAAATCACCAACATTTAACATTTGAAGATCTCTTTGAAAATCATTCATGTTCATACCTCCGTAAATATTTTTAAGCTGTGTCAGCAGCAAAGGGCAATCATGAAGAACAGCAGAAATCAATCGTAATTTTTTGAATTCATCCATTCTCCTAATACTCTCCTCATCAAAATATGTGCCTGGATGGGGTATTGTTACTGAATCAAACACCCAGATTTATTGGATTACATTTAACCATGCAGAAAGGAAAAAGGTTCATGGCATTAATAGCACTACATAGAACATTTCTGGGCAATACTAAATAAGTAATGGCATTCTTAATGGAGGGCAGAAATTTGAATCACACCTGGCTATCTCTCATACCATTTATAATCGTAATCGGAATGTCCATCTGGCTAAAAAACATCCTGCCAGGCTTAGTAGTCGGCATTCTCCTTGGTTCCATCATTGTTTCAGCTGATTTGCTGACAGGTACGGAGCAATCAGTCGCTTATATCGTGACAACCCTTTCGGATGAAACAAACATCAAGATTGTCGGGTTTTTATATTTGTTTGGCGGCCTTGTGGGGATGATGAATATCGCAGGAGGCATTAAGGGGTTTTCGGAATGGGCCGGGAGGCGGATCCAGTCTGAACGCGGTCTTCTTGTGTTCATCTGGATCACCCTCCCTTTCACCTTCATGATGCCGATGTTTCGGATAATGATGATTGGGCCTATTATTAAATCCTTAATCAAAAAGATGAACCTGTCCAAGCAAAAAGTGGGCATGACTTTGGATATTTCAACCGAATCAGTCATCGTGCTGCTTCCGGTTGCAACGGCATTTGTGGGCTTCATGGTGTCATTGGTTGAAGGCGGGATCAACGGGCTGAACCTGGATATGTCGGCATATGAGATTTTTTTATTAAGTATTTTGTTTAACTTTTACGCGATCATTATGCTGCTGATTGGAATCATTCAAACATTTTGGCGACGGAAAAAGACGGGAGAGCAAAATGGGGAGACCCAAACCGATTTGGAGGAAATAGAGCATGAGTTCCACCGGATGGGAATTAAAAAGGAATTATCACTTGTAAAAGCCCAGCCATGGCATTTGATTTTCCCGGTGGTTTTATTGCTTGCCTTTTCTTTGTTCCTATTATGGCAGGATGGCCTGGCACAGGGCGCAAATACAATATTCGAGGCTTTTTCCATGGCAGATGCAACATTTGTGATGCTGCTAGCTGTTTTTATTACCCTCGTTTTAACCTTTATTTTTTACATAATCAGACGGGAGAAAATGAACGAAATTCTTTATCATTTTTATGATGGAGGCAATCAGATGATGGAGGCGATCAGCCTTCTTATCCTGATTTGGGCGCTGACACTGGCGGCGGAGGATCTTGGGTTCTCCGACTTTATCGGGAGCTCACTCGGGAGCTTTCTGCCTGCCTTCCTTACTCCAGCGGCCATCTTTGTGCTCGGTTCTGTGGTGGGCTACTTTATTGGAAGCTCGTGGGGAACCTGGGGATTATTCATGCCGCTTGGAATTACCCTGGCGGTTTCGACTGGCGCCTCCATTCCGCTTACCGTTGGAGCCGTATTCGCAAGCGGGGCATTCGGAGCGTTAACTTCACCTCTTGGAGATACGACCATTACCACTGCATCGATCTTAGATATGGACCTTGTGGATTATGCACGGTATAAATTGAAGGTTTCAGCGATTGGCGGCGTGATTGCAGCTGGGCTATTCATTGCAAGCGGGTTTTTCATTTCCTAAAAAGTTCGTCACTTCTGATTGTGTGCAGCAGTCCCTTTTCTTCTTATGTACATAGTGATTCATGCAGATGAATATACTGCAATGAATCCTATTGCAAAGGGGCGGAGAGATGACTTGGAAGAAAGAGCCGGAATTAACGAATGATCAAATGCTGAATGTGATTCATCACGGCCTTCGAAAGACACAGTCGCCAAAGCATATCATCATTATTGGTGCAGGTATGGCTGGTCTGGTGGCAGGTTCTTTATTAAAGGAATCCGGACATAAGATCACCATTCTGGAGGCAAATGACAGAATAGGCGGACGAGTATATACCATGCGCTCCCCCTTCAGCAAAGGATTATTCTTTAACGCTGGTCCAATGAGGATACCTCATATCCATTCGCTGACCTTGTCCTATATCAAAAAATTCAGGCTCCCTATAAATGTTTTTATAAACCGTACTCCAATGGATCTTCTTTACGCAAATGGCATTAAAACACGGCTTGAGGTGTATGAACGCTATCCAGGCATATTAAATTTCCCCATTCATCCAAATGAGAGAGGCAAATCGGCTGAAGAGCTTCTGCTGACAGCGGTACAGCCTTTTATTGACTTTATCAGCAAAGACCCTGCAAAAAATTGGGCCATTTTGGAAAGCCAATATAAAAAATACTCTTTTGGCTATATATTAAACCTTTATTTTTCAGCTGGTGCGATTGACATGATTGGTGTACTGCTGGATTTAGAGGCATTTATGGGAATGTCTTTTACTGAAGTTTTACGTGAGTTAGTCATTTTCACTTCTCCAGGAACTTACTATGAAATAACAGGCGGAATGGACCGATTGCCAAAGGCTTTCCTCCCTCAATTGAAAAATGATATTCATCTCCATCAAAAAATGACTGGAATCATTCAGGACACAAACAGCGTATCCATTCAATTAACCCATCAGCAGACCAATGAGCATTCCACCATAACAGGAGACCTTGCCATTGTCACAATCCCCTTTTCAGTTATGAGATTTGTGAATATCGAACCCTTTCAATCATTTTCCTATTTCAAGCGGAGAGCTATTCGGGAGCTTAATTATATGGCAGCAACCAAAATTGCCATTGAATTTAAGTCCCGGTTTTGGGAGATGGCAGGTCAGCCGGGCGGCAAAACCATTACAGACCAGCCGATTCGATTTTCCTATCTTCCAAGTCATGGGATTGGCACAAGCGGCCCTGCCATTCTTATTGCCAGCTATACCTGGGCGGATGAGGCTCACACATGGGATAGCCAGCCCGAGGAAAAGCGTATTCAATATGCACTTAAAAACCTGGCGGATATTTACGGTAATATCGTTTATAGCCAATTTGCTGCAGGAGCTTCATTCAGCTGGGCACTGAATCCTTACTCTAGCGGCGGATTTTCATTCTTTGAGCCCGGACAGGAAACCGAATTGTTTCCCGATATTGTTTCACCGGAGGGGCGTGTCCATTTTGCCGGAGAGCATACATCCAAAACCCGGACATGGATTCAAGGGGCAATCGAATCCGGTATACGAGCTGCATATGAGGTAAATGATTTGCCTAATAGGTATTTTTCTAGTACATGATGTAATGGCAGATTAGAAAACTACTTCTGCTTAGAGTTTCAAAGTTATGAGCGAAATTTCGGTTTTATCGGCGAAGTTTTAAAGTTATGAGCGAATTCGAAGTTTTATAGGCGAAATTCTAAAGTTATAAGCAAAATCGCAGTTTTATCGGCTGAATTCCAAAGTTATGAGCGAATTCGCTGATTTATCGGCGATATTCAAAAGTTATGAGCGATTCAGCCGTTTTATCGGCAAATTCCAAAGTAATGGATGAATTCGCTGTTTTATCGGCGGAATTCCAAAGTTATGGGCGAAACCGGCTGTTTTATCGGCGATATTCCAAAGTTATGAGCGAATTCGCTGTTTTATCGGCGAAATTCCAAAGTTATGAGCGAATTCGGCAGTTTTATCGGCGATATTCCAAAATTATGAGCGAATTCGGCAGTTTTATCGGCGATATTCCATAGTTATGAGCGAATTCGCTGTTTTATCGGCGATATTCCATAGTTATGAGCGAAACCGGCAGTTTTATCGGCGAAATTCCATAGTTATGAGCGAAATCGGCAGTTTTATCGGCGATATTCCAAAGTTATGAGCGAATTCGAAGTTTTATCGGCGAAATTCCAAAGTTATGAGCGAATTCGCTGTTTTATCGGAAATTCCAAAGCCATGAGCGAAACCTCTGTTTTTTCGGCGACAGATTACCAAATTAGTCGGTCAGATTATTGGCCAGTATTCGTTAAGAAAGGAAGAAAAAGCGATCTCTCCATAAATGGAGGATCGCCTACATACAATTATTCCTGCTTTCTATTTCTAATCTCCTTTTGAACTTTTCTTAGCGCCTTTTTCGATCCTCTCTCCAGATCATGCTGCAGCTTCCGGTCATGGTAACCGGTAAATAAGGTATTCATATCATAGCCTTCTGGATAAAGCTCGCTTGCTTTAATGTCTAATTCAACCCGCTTGCTGTTTACTTCCACTATTTCATCTTTATAAAACAGCTTGATGTTATTAAATTTATCTATTGGCTCATAGACAATGGCATAATCATCCTGGCTGATCCATTTTACCCGGTCACCGACTTCAAAATGATATTCTTCTATGATCTGCTTCACTTCAATTACTGGCTTCTTTATTTTGTTCTCTCTTACTGCTTGCATATTATAATCCTTGTTTTCAATATACATTTGTGCACGCTTCAGGACAGGTTCGCGGATATTCATCTTTCTGGAAATCCAAAGCGCATTGCTCTCTCCTGATTCACCTACTAAGAGCTTATACATCGGTTTCAATTCCGAACTGTCGAATAACATGGCAGCATTCATAAAATCATCATGCATTTCAGAATAACGTTTAATCTCACCGTAGTGAGTAGTGGCAACCGTTATGCATCCCATATGATAAAACTCTTCTAGAATGGCAATAGCTAAAGCGGCACCTTCATTCGGCTCTGTTCCGCTGCCGATCTCATCGAATAAAAGCAGCGTATTATTGGTGGAAGCACTCATGATCTCTGAAATGTTCTTCATATGGGAAGAAAACGTGCTTAGGGCGTTCTCTATGCTTTGATTATCGCCAATATCAACATATACATGATCAAAGATGGCGATTTCACTTCCCGGTTTCGCCATAATATGAAACCCTGACATGACAGCCAGCGTAAGGATTCCGATTGTCTTTAATACGACGGTTTTCCCGCCCGCATTTGGGCCTGTTATGACTAAGCTTCTATAATCTTTCCCGATTTCAAAATCCAGCGGGACAATGTTTCCTTCTAATAATGGGTGCTTGCTGCTTACTAATTTGATATATCCATGATTATTAATCTCCGGTTCAATGGCGTCCGTACTTTTGCTGTACTTCGCTTTCGCAAAAATCATGTCGTACTGGCTAATGCATTCAATATTGATTCGGATCTCATGAATGGATTCAAGAATCGCTCCGGAAAGCGTGGCTAATATTTGATATTCCTCTACCGACTCCTCCGATTTTAGCATTGCCAATTCAACATTGAGCTTTGAAACTGCATCAGGCTCTATGAAAACAGTCGACCCTTTTGAGGATGTTTCGATTACTGTTCCGGCTACCTGATTTTTAAAGGATGCTTTAATCGGAATCGTAAAACGGTCATCCTTTTTGCTGATATAGAATTCTTGAATGTACTCCTTATTTGCTCCGCTGCGCAAAAACTTATTCAATCGTTCTTCGATTTTCCCTTCTGTTTTCGCCATGTGATTTCTGATTCGTTTGAGCTCTTTGCTGGCACCAGAGTCAACCATGTTTCCCTTAATCGCATATAAGATCTCTTCTTCAATATTTCTAAATTCAGTCATAGATAGCGCATAAGTGTACAGGACTGGCGCAAAAAATTCTTTATCAGCCATAAACTTTTTGATTTTCCTGCAGCCTCTTAAAAAATCTGATACAGCATTTAACTCTGATGGAGTTAATATGATGCCTTTTTCCAATTTTTCAATATGGCTTGTGATATTGGAAATGCCGGTTAATGGCAGATGCTTTTCGGCGTCCAGCAGCCTTCTGGCCTCGCTTGTTTCATTTAAGCGATTGCGGACGGCTTTCATATTCGTGCTCGGCTGTAACCGGTCGATTAATTCTTTCCCTAAACTGCTGACGCAATGCTGTTTCACTTTATTCTTCAATTCATGGTATTGTAATTTTTCAAAAGTCATTTTATTCATATTCTCTGCCTCATTCCAAATAAAATAGCCCGCAAAAGCCTTCCCCACCGCCAATTTGAATTGGGCAGAAAGCTTCCGCGGGCGTACTATTTCGAACAGGCATAAACAAACTAAACCCTAAAGCAGGCTTAATGTCTAAAGCTACACGAAAATATAGAAATGGAAGCAGTCTTATAGTAGGTATTCAAACAAGTTATGTTTGAAAAAAGGCATTCTTAATAACCTGGCTAAAACCAGAAAATAAACACCTTATTCAACTAATAACAATTAGTTGACACCTACTACCGACATACTTCACCACACCTTTTTGTATTATGAAATTAATGTAGCACGGAACTGCCAGTCTCGTCAAACTGCATATGGAAATATTTGCGTATTTAAAAAAAAAGAAAGTGCACCTTCCCCAAAAGGCGCACTTTCTTTGAATTTGAATCTTTACTCAGTTTCCTCTTCAGTTCCTTCTTCAGTACCTTCTTCTGTTCCCGTATCTTCAGTTTCTTCTGTGTTAGTCTCGTCAGTATCATCTTCATTGCTGCAGCCTGTAGCCACACCTGTAATCATTAAAGCTGCCATCATAGCTAATAACCATTTTTTCATTTCCAATTCCTCCTTGGCTGCTATATTTGTTACAGTAGTAATCATAGAAGAATCCGAACGGAAATAGAAGGTCATAATCCATTTTTTTACATACATTAACCTTCTTTTAAGAAAGTTCATGAAAAAATAACATAGCTTTTTCAAATAGCATGACCAAAAGCCCTTCACAAATGGGGACCTTGGAACTCATGGTCTAAGTTTTTTCCGGGTAAACTGCTGGCACTCATTCTCCCCCATCGTCTCCTCCATCATCGCTGTCTCCTGGATTACTCTCATCGCCGTTCCCAGCATGATCGGCTTCATCAAAAAATTCTTTAATAGAATCCAGTATATTTTTATTTGTATCTGCACTCTCATTCCAGTGATGTGCATTTAAAAAACTTTCTAAAGTAAATACCTGAACCGCTTGTTTTTTATGTCTGGTAATAAAGTAAAGACAAAGGATTATAATCAGCAAGATAATAAGGATAAGAATCCAGCCATTAATCACTATAACCGCCGCTCCTTCATTTTTTATGATCCTATTAAGCATTAGCGCCCATTAGCTCATTTTATTGTAAGAGTCTTTTATTTTATGGTAGGGAATTAACACAAATGGCTGGTAAGCAGGTATGAATTTTTCTATTCCATTCTGGTTTTCATCAGGCCAAAAGTATGTTCGTCCCCATTTTTTGATTATCCATCCTTCACAGCCTACCGGGATCACCCCCCAGTTTTGGGCTTTCATATCATCTAAAAAAGGATAAAACCCTCCAAAAACATTATCGAGTATGCCTATTACCTGGCATGGTTTAGTAATCTGAATCCGATACAGTTTCTCTTCATTGAAACAGATGCCATTGATGATAATCTCCTTCTTAGAAATATATTTAATCGAATTTCATCCAATGGATGTCTCTACTTTTACCTCTATTAAGCTTCTTTTTCGTGGAAATAACCTATTTTTAGATAAATGGTTCAAATCAACTATACAGCATCAGGGTCAG
This sequence comes from Cytobacillus sp. BC1816, assembly GCF_051353635.1. NCBI lineage: Bacteria > Bacillati > Bacillota > Bacilli > Caryophanales > Bacillaceae > Cytobacillus > Cytobacillus sp. BC1816. Next base: position 3,245,562 of record NZ_CP195611.1, read on the forward strand.
CTCATCCATTTAGCCATCACATCAGAGGATAGGTCCCAGCGACTCAACTTCTTTCTTCTTCACATGCTTCATATAGACAAGATGATTGACACCACTTCTTTCACTATGCTTTTGAGGTATACGCATAAACTCTGCAAAGCCCAGTTTTTCATAAAGCTTGATGGCATTTGTATTGGTATCTGCTACCTCTAGAACATATTCGTCATATGAAGCTGAATCCATTATCGATTTTAGCAGTTCTGCCGCCACACCCTGTCCTCTATAATTAACCGATGTTGCCACAAACTCTATTGCACCCATATTTTCAGATATTTGAAAGGGGTATTGCTTTTTCTCAAATTCTTTTTTGAGAATGATATAAGCAATACTTCCCATGATTAAACCAAGATGCTTTCTAAATTCACTATATTTTAATCTTACTGCAGGTGTATTGTTTGTACAGGCGGCTATAGACGCAATATGATTGTCAGCTGCAGCCGTATAAAAGACCTCAGTATTAAACATATGGGCAAATGTCCTGTAAAGTTTAGCTTTATCCTTTGAAAAATAATTCAGCCATTGATAAAAGCCGTCTACAAAAATGACACTCATCTCATTTCTTATCTTTCCTTTTGCTTCATTAGCACGAATAATATTCATAGTCTACCCCTCTATTCTTTGTGGATGTTTCAGCTGCTCGATTTATAAGGATCTGCTACTTTCCCGCTCTGCGCAGGAAAGAGCCCTTTAATGGCACAATAAAAATCTTACCTTAATCTAAAGCCCGATATTTTCCTCTTAAACTAATACCCTGTTATTTGGATAAGCTCTTCTGCTTCAAAAAAACATCTAATCTATACTCTGAATTTACATGGGTTTAATATTCAGAGTATATGATTGGTTTATCACCAAATGAGGAGGCAATATAAATGAATATGCGTGCAGTATTTATTGATATGGATGGTACACTCCTGAAAGCCTCAAACTGCATTTCCCGCCGAAACATGGAAGCCATTTATCGGCTCATAGATCAGGGAGTCATGGTGTTTCTAGCCACTGGCCGGCACTATGAAGTAACCGCTCCCTACCATAAAGAAATTGGATTACAAACTCCGATGATCTGTTTGAATGGTGCTTCTATTCACGATGCGGAGACAGGAAGAGCTACGCAAATAAAAACCGTGCGATTGAACGAGGAACGTTTCCACCATCTGACAGCAGAAAGTCCATGTAATGTTATGATCCATACATCTACTGGGCTATATTGTAAGGAAACAAATGAAGAAATCGATTATTGGACTAAAGTTGGGCAAATTCCGCCGCAGTATATCGGAGATTTAAGACAGGCAGCTTATCAGGATGTTCTTAAATATAGTGTTCGAACAGGTTCTCCAAGCCAAGAAACATCCGCTTTGTTTAAAACGGAAGCAGCAGTCATCGATTGGAATGACGGGTTTGAGCTGGTTGCTCCCGATGTTTCCAAATGGGCTGCCATCAAAAGCTTACTTAACGAACTTGGGATCAGCCCAAATGAAGTCGCAGCCATTGGAGACGGACCCAATGATATAGAAATGCTTCGTCATGCCGGTACGGGTGTGGCAATGGGGAACGCTGGCGAGCTGGTTAAAGCCGCAGCTGATTTTGTTACAGGGCACCACGAAAATGATGGATTAGCTGAGTTTATTGAACGTTATCTTCTTAAATCTTATGCGATTTAATGTATTTTTATAGGTATTTTCGTAATATAAAAAGACAGGTGATTTACCTGTCTTTTTTAATAGCAATATTCTTAGGTTAGTATGTGATAATAACTCGCTCACACAATACCGCATTACTTAGCAGGCTGCATTCCGTTAAAGCCCCTTTCACATTATGCACCGATTATATTCTTTACCTTTAGCACCCTCTCTGGATCAATCGCATGCTCATAGCTGGATTTCACACGGACTCCTGTACCAAAATGAACTTCAGTGACTGGCACCTCATCTAAAAACGCACTGATATTTTCAATTGAAAGACCAGCACCCGCCATGATTTTTAGATGACTATTTGCTGTAAGATCATGCAGGCTCTTTAGTCTTTCTGCTGCATCTGCAGCACTTCTCCTGCCGCCGGAAGTAAGGATCCTCGAAATTTGCGGATACTGCTTTAGACTTTCCAAAGCTGCAAATTGATCATTGGCCTCATCAAAGGCGCGATGGTAAGTAATATCCATTCCATCTGCTGCATTGATTAGCATCTTTAAATGATCGTTATGTACTTGCTGGTCAGGTGTAAGAACGCCAAGCACTACACCTGCCGCTCCTAATTTATTGCATATTTTAATATCCTGAATCATAATGTCAATGTCTTCTTCCGAATAGCAAAACCCGCGGCTGTGCGGACGGATCATTACATTCACGGGAATCTTTAACTCCTTGCACACTCTTTCAATGACGCCATAGCCTGGTGTCAGACCGCCCTCTGCGAGCCCGGTTACCAGTTCAATTCTGCCTGCGCCGGCTTCCTCTGCAATTAGCGCATCACTTAGGGTATCTGCGATTACTTCTATTAACATGTTCATGTATCTCCTTTAATCGTGCTCTCCCATTAGTTTGGACTTAATTAATTTAAAGGCAATTTCTCGGACTGGAATATTTCCTGTATAGATCCTACTTCCATTCCAGCATCATTTCGAATAATGGAAGGCCTTAGGTTTCTCAGCTTTTTTATGGTTTCTTGATTGTTATAGTGTATTTGTTCAAGAATAGATGCTACAATGTTTGGCCAGACGTCCTCAGATCCATTTAACACTTTTAGGGCAAATCCAGCCCGTTCTTTTTTTAGTCCGAAGCAATACACACCCTGGGCTCCGCCTTTAGCAACAATATTACTGTCTTCCAATAAAATCGAACAGATAAAATGCTGTGATGCCACCATATTAAACTGGTTATTCATAATGGACGTCATTTTAAAAACTGCCTGCTGCAGCTGAGGATCTTGAATCAGATCGGGACAAGCCAGCTTCAGGTATACTTCTGACATCCTCTTTAAAGGAATGGCAAAAACGGGCGCCCCGCAGCCATCAACACCAATATGAATTTTAGAGACAGGAATACCCGATAAATGAGAAAGAATATCCAGGATATGCTTTTGCAAAGGATGGTCTTCTTTCCAGTATCCCTCCACTGGAAATCCCCATTCACGGCATACAGTAATAAATCCCATATGTTTGCCTGCGCAATTGTGATAAAGCTTCCTTTTCTGAATCCCTTGCCTGATCATCTCTTCTCTTGGCTGTATATTTAAAGGATAAGAAGCAGGGCAATAAAGTTCTTCTTCCTTTACAGGGAGTTTTGCTAACATGGATTCCAGAGCTTTAATATGGTAAGGTTCTCCTCGATGGGAAGCTGTGAACAATGCTGCTTCCTGCTCTGTTAATCCGTACTTATCAATTATGTCAGTCAGAAACACCGGCAGTGCCTGGATTGGCTTAGATGCAGAGCGAAAGTATGTGTAATGCTCTTCATCCCCAACCTGATAAAAGGATTCTAATTGATCGTCCACACCGCATATAATCCCGGTATGAATATTCTCAACGATCCCTCCCCTGACTTCCTCTACTAATGCAGTAAATTTCAATTCAGTTCTCTCCTTCTACTCAAGCTCCAGCATAAGATTTTGGGCCTGTATAGCCGCCCCAAGAACAACTCCGGTATCACTCAATTCCGAATATACGATTCTGACCGATTGCTTCAATGGCTCCCATATATATAACTCGCATTTTTGTTCAATGGCTTGCTTCATTTCAGGCAGTTTCTCAATCGTATTGCCGCTCAAGATAATGACTTCAGGATTATACAGACAGAGGAGGTTGCTGATGGCCAATGCAATATAAGTGGAGGCTCTATCCATAATATTTAGAGCCCAGGGCTCCCGGTCCCGGTAGGATTGGAACACATCTTCTATAGAAGAAATTTCCTTCACTTTCCTGCTGTCAGCAAGGATCGCCCCTTCAGAAATATAGGTTGCGAGACAGCCTATTTTGCCGCAATTGCATACATTGCCTGTAGGATCAATCACGGTATGCCCGATTTCCCCTGCATTATTGGTTTCCCCTCTGTAAATGTCTCCATTAAGCATGATAGAAGAGCCAATTCCTGAACCAATGCCTATTAATATGGAATTTTGTGAGTCCTTTGCTTTGCCTGTAAAGCTCTCTGCCACAATCTTCATTTTTAATTCATTATCAACTATGACATTAAAAGAGGTAAGCATTTGAAGATCCTCAGCCAGGCTTGCATCTTTCCACTTTAACTGATCCGATACCTTTACAATTCCGTTTTTATAATCAATATATCCAGGTAAACCGACTGCCAGGCCCATTATTTTATTGGCAGGAATCTCGTTCTCAGTCATGATCTTTTGAATCACAGCATTTATTTTATGAAGTGTTTCCCTATAACTCTCTGATTCATTTCTTTTACTCTTATGTAATGAAACCATTTCTCCAATATAATTGACAATTCCAACTTTCAGCAGGGATTTGTCAATTTCAATGCCAACTGTATAAAGCACATCACCGCGAACTTCCAGCAGGGTTGCTTTTCTCCCTACTCCTGTTGCAACTGCCTCAGTTTCCCTTAGGTAGCCCTGCAGCTGAAGCTCAGTAACAATTCGTGTTATGGAAGTCGGGCTCATCCCCGTCATTTTTGCAATATCAATCCTTGATATAGGAGACTTTGTCTTTAAAATATCAAGAACAAGATTTTTATTTTGTCTTTTCATTAGTAGCTGATCGTGTTTCTCCATTATCCTACCTTCTTTATGCCTGCAGATTTAGACTTCCAACTCTGAAGGTGCATTTAAAGAATCGTGTTGACTCTCGCCTTCATTGGAAAAACCAACATCATCCTTTAAAACTTAATCACTTTTCTGTGCAAGTTCGGTAAGCTTCCAAAAGAGAAATCTCACTTATCCCTTTTGGAAGCTTACGTTGGAAATCCCTATCTCATTATACACTTTGTTCAAAGTATGAATCCATTTACCTAAAGCTTTTGATAAATTCTACCGCTTCCGAAATATCACTGATTGGATTTTGATTTACTTCTCTTTCAATGGTTAAGTACCCTTGAAAGTTAATTTCGTTTAAAGCATTGAAATAAGCCTCGAAATCCACATCTCCCTTTCCGAGCGGCAGCTCCCTAAAATACTCACCTGAAGCAACCATTTCTGCCATTTTTTCATGGTCTGTGCCGCCGCCATATCCAAGGAACCCGTATACATCACGAGGATCAGCAGGCTTCAGCCTCTTTCCATCCTTCACATGTGTATGGACAATATAGTCCTTTAGGAGCCTTACACCTTCTGCCGGGTCATCTCCGGTTACCATCACCATATTCGCTGGATCAAAATTAACTGATACCCCGTTAGTGCTCAAGGTATCCAGAAAGTTTTTGAGCCTGGCGGATGGTTCAGGACCTGTCTCAATGGCAAAGTAGGCATTCATGCTTCTAGCGTAAACAGCGAGTTCTTCACATGCAGCCTGCATCGCTTCAAATATGGGGCTGTCCTGCTCTTCAGGAATAATGCCAATATGCGTCGTCACAATATTTGTCCCCAACTCTGCAGCGAGATCCAAAATGCGTTTTGATTTTTCGATCTTAATTGGATTTTGCACAGCATCCTGAAACCCATGCCCCCCAAGGTCACCGCAAAGGGCGGAAATTTCCAGGCCGATGGAATCCAAATAGCCCTTTAGGTTTTTACGGGAATTCTGATCTATATTTTCAGGAGCCATTTCTCCTTCAACTGCATATATTTGTACACCATCAGCCCCCATATCCTTGCAGAGTTTAAGTCCTTCGTAAAGAGGCAGCCGCAGACTATCCACCATGACACCAATTTTATTTGAGAGTTTAACAGTCTTCATTTTAAGCAAATGTCACCTCACTTTTCTTATCAGCCGCTTCATAAATGCCAGCGAGGATTTTCATCATTTCCACCCCATCTTCAACAGGCGCTAATGGATTTGTTCCTGTTATGCAGCTTGAAACAAAGGAATCGATCTGATTCTGAAAAGCATTGGCAAAATCAAAGGTTAAATGATCCATTTGCGGGTGAATATTAAGGATAGTGTTGTTTTCTTCACTAATAATGGCCAATTCAGGCTCCAGTTCTGCGCCGCCTTTGGTGCCATATAATTTGACTCCAATTTCATCTTGTTTCGCATGAAGTGTATAGGATACATCCACAAATAAAGAGGCACCGTTCTCAAACGTAATAAGGGCATTTGCTAAATCTTCTACTGTATTCCGGTCTTTATGATAATCTGCCGCTTTATAAAAACGTAAATTCTCGACATTCCCTCTGTTCCCCAGCTTGCTGTACACATTTCCGGAAATCGACTTTACTTTAGGGCGGCCCATAAGGTACCAGCACACATCGATGACATGGACACCAAGGTCTATTAAGGGACCTCCCCCTGACCGATCCTTGTCTGCAAACCAGCCGCCGGGATTTCCCAGACGGCGCAGGCATGATGCTTTAGCATAGTAAATGTCGCCTAAAGTTCCGTTGTCAACAAAAGCTTTCAGCACTTTTGTATTTGTAGCAAACCTCCGGACGAAACCTACCTGCAGAGTTTTCCCGCTATTCCTTTCAGCTGCTTCCACTTTTAACGCTTCTTCCACATTCATGGCCAAAGGCTTTTCTACCAGAACATGTTTTCCAGCGTTTAGTGCCCCAACAGATATTTCGGCATGGCTATTATTCCAGGTGCAAATGCTTACTGCATCGACATTCGGGTCACTATACACTTCTTCTATATTCCTATATACATGGCTGATTCCATACTCCAGCGCTTTCGCTTCCGCTCTTTCCGCAGAATAATCAAAAACTCCGTACAGAACAGCATCAGAATTGCTGGCAAAGGATTTGAAGTGCATATCAGATATGGATCCGGCTCCTATAATACATACTCTTAAAGGTTCCACTTTCTTCACCCTTTCAAAACCGGCTTAGAATCATTCACTGCCTGCACTTCGTTCCATAACCTTCTTACATTATCCATGCCAATTTTGGAACCAGTCCTGCAATCTTCCATGCCTTCAAATTCCACTGTCAAATAACCGTCAAAACCGGAGCCTTTTATCAATCTAATAATCTCGCGTATATTTAAATCTCCGTGGCCCACGATGGCTCCGCGCAAATAGTTTTCATTTACCGTTCTGAACCATACTCCATCACCCGGATTTTCAAAATATGGGCGAATATAGAAATCTTTTAAATGAACCGTTGCTGCGTATTTTAGATTCTTTTTTACCCCAACGAGCGGATCCTCATCAATGCAAAGGAAGTTGCCGACATCGAGAGTTGTTTTGAAGTTAGGACGGTCCACCGCATGAATGACCCGCTGTACACGGTCGCTCGATTGGACATTGAATCCGTGGTTTTCAATAGTTGTCGTAATGCCGTACTGCGCTGCATAATCTGCGATTTGACGGCTTCCTTCTACTAACTTATCAAAATGCTCTTCAAAGTAGTGAATCGTCATTTCTTCCGGCTTCAGCTGAAATGCTGTTACATCATGGCGCATAATCTTAATGCCCATGAGATTAACGATATCCACATGCTCTTTCAGCCTCTCCACTTCTTGTTCGAATGCTTCCTGTGTCGGCTGAACAAAATTGGCCGGAAGGGAGTAGGCAGAAAGTTCAATCCCTGCAGCTTCTGCTCTCTTCTTAATTTGATGTGCCAGCTCTGCATTATCCACAACCGAAAAACCATAAGGGACAATTTCCATATGCTCCCCGCCATTTTCGGCAATCCAGTCAATCACATCCAGAACCGTCATATTGCCATCTCTTAATTCTCTTACTAAACTGTACGTGCTAAGTCCAACCTTCATGAAAATCCTCTCCTATTTCCAGTATTTTTATAGTGAATTTGCAGCAATGCTGATATTAAGCAAAGTGACCGATATATTAAAAATGTGACCGATAAAATTAAATTCTGACCGATATCTCCGAAAACTGAACGTTATAATTAGAAGTCGACCGTTAAACAGAGCAAAGTGACCGATAAAATCCTGCAGAGCGAAAAATCCTTTGGAAAAATCTCATTGGATCAGCACATTTGGCTAATCCATTAAATGACATGCAACAAAATGATCATCAGCCAGCCCTTTTTTCACCTCTGGTTCCACTGTTCTGCAAATATCCATGCAGGCAGGACACCTCGTATGAAAGCGGCACCCGGAAGGAGGGTTAACCGGACTCGGCAAGTCTCCCTGCAGGACAATCCGCTCTCTTCTCAGCCTCGGATCCGGGACTGGAACAGAAGATAACAGTGCTTTTGTATAAGGATGCTGCGGATTTGAGAAGATGACATCCTTCGGGCCTGATTCGACGATGGTGCCAAGATACATGACCCCGATGTTATCGCTGATATGTTCGACTACACTTAAATCATGAGAAATAAATAGATAGGTAAGATTAAATTCAGTCTGTAAATCCTTTAATAAGTTCAGGATTTGAGATTGAATGGAAACATCAAGAGCGGATACGGGTTCATCAGCTATAATGAGCTTAGGCTTCATAATCAGAGCCCTGGCTATGCCGATCCGCTGGCGCTGGCCGCCGCTGAATTCATGAGCATACCGGTCTGCATGATGTTCTGTCAGTCCTACAACTTCGAGCATTTCTGACACTAGATGATTTCGCTCAGCTTTTGATCTTTTCGTATGAATCACAAGAGGTTCAGCAATAATCTCTCTTACTTTCATTCTTGGATTGAGAGATGCATAGGGGTCCTGAAAGATCATCTGCACCTTTTTCCTTACCAATTTCAGCTGTGATTCTTTCTTTTGTGAAATTTCTTCGCCATCAATCCAGATTTCACCGTGGCTGGGAGTCAGCAGTCTTGAGATCAGCCGTCCTGTTGTTGACTTGCCGCACCCGCTTTCTCCAACCAGACTGTATGTAGTTCCTTGCTCGATGCCAAAGGACACATCATGAACTGCCTTTAATGATCTCTTTTTGGAAAACATGCCACCCGGAAGCGTGAATGACTTTTTCAGCCCATTTATTTTCAGCAGTGTCTCAGGCATATACATTCTTCCTCCCTTCTTCAATCATCCAGCAGCTGCACATTCTCCCATTACCCAAATCAGTGGCATGCGGCTCTTCCTCTAAACAAATAGCCATGGCCTCATTGCATCTTGGTGCAAATTTGCAGCCCTTTGGCATATTGCCGGGATCGGGCACATTCCCTTTAATCGATGTCAATTTATCCTTTCTCTGCCCGATTTTTGGAACAGATCCTATCAGTCCTTTCGTATAAGGATGCTGAGGGCTTTCAAATAAATCGAATACATTCGCTTCCTCTACTACTCGGCCTGCATACATGACGGCTACCCGGTCACACATTTCCGCCACTACACCGAGATCATGCGTAATTAATAGAACGGACATGCCTTCCTCCCGCTGCAGCTGTTTCATCAATTCCAATATCTGCGCCTGAATGGTTACATCCAATGCAGTCGTTGGCTCATCGGCTATTAAAAGCTGAGGATTGCAGGACATGGCCATGGCAATCATAATCCTTTGCCGCATCCCCCCGGAGAGCTGATGTGGAAATTCATAAACGATTTCCTCCGCACGGGGAATCCCAACTTTCTTTAAAATAAAAATCACATGCTCCTTCGCCTGTTTTTCGTTTAAGGCAAGATGCAGCCGGATGGGCTCAAGCAGCTGTTCTCCTATTTTCATTACGGGATTTAATGAAGTCATCGGCTCCTGAAAAATCATGGCCATTTGTTTTCCGCGGATCTTTCTCATTTCCCGCTCTGTTTTATGAGTAAGATCCTCGCCTTTAAAGGAAATGCTTCCGCCTGATATTTCTCCGCTTGTGCCTTTAAATAATTTCATGATCGATAGGGAGGTTAAACTTTTGCCGCAGCCGGATTCCCCTACGAGCCCGAGTACCTCTCCTTTATTGATATGAAAACTGACACCCCGCAAAATTTTCAGCTTTTGCTTATCCTTTGTAAATTGCGTCTCCAGCTGGTTAACCTGCAATAGCTTCTCCATTTTTTTCAATCTCCCTTACTCATTCTTCGTTTTAGGGTCCAGGACATCCCGTAGCCCATCTCCGACAAGATTGAAAGCAAGCACTGTCAAAAAGATTGCTAATCCCGGCATCATGACAACATGGGAAGCAGTTCCTAAATAATCACGGCCAAGGCTGAGCATAGCACCCCAATCCGGTGTTTCAGGACTGGCACCGAGACCCAAAAAACTCAAACTGGAGGCCGCTAAGATTGCCGTTCCAATTCTCATCGTAATAAATACGATTAGGCTTCCAAGAGTTTCAGGAAAAATGTGCTTGAACATAATCCTCCGGTGCGAGGCTCCCATAGATTTCGCCGCTTCCACAAAGACAGTTTCCTTTCCCTCCAATGTCGAGCCCCTTACCAGTCTTGCAAAAGATGGGATGCTGAAAATGGATACCGCAATTACCACATTCGTTAATCCCGGTCCTAAAATGGCCACAATGGCGATTGCCAGCAGCAGATCCGGAAACGCAAACATGACATCACTGCCCCTCATGATAAGACGATCCAGCCAGCCGCCAAAATAACCGCTCATTAGTCCAAGAATGATACCTCCAGCCGCTCCCAAAAAAACAGCCAGAAAACTGACACCAAGCGAAATTCTCGCACCCACGAGAAGCCGGCTGAAAATATCGCGTCCGTATTCATCTGTGCCTGCCCAATGTTCATTGCTGGGACCCTGCAGCGTCGTATTATAATCGGGCTCATACGGATCATAGGGTGCAATATAGGGCCCAATGATGGCGACGATGATTAGCAGCAGTATAAAAATGCTTGCCCCAAATGCCAGTTTTTGCTTTTTCCAATTCTTAAAGAATTCTTTAACAGGTGAGTATTTTTTCTTTGGAATCACTGGGGTATAGGCATTTACTTCTTTTATTATTTCCATGATTCCCCTCCTTTAGGTAACGTAGCGTATTTTCGGATTCAGCATACTGTACATGATGTCTACTATTAAATTAACGAGAATAAATTCAATGGAGAAGAGCAAAAGCTCAGCCTGGATGACAGGATAGTCCCTGAAGGCAATGGAATCAATCAGCAATCGCCCCATCCCCGGAAAGCTAAAAACAGTCTCCACGACGACCGATCCGCCCAGCAGGAATCCAAACTGCAGCCCGGCAATAGTGACTACAGGAATTAAAGAGTTTCTCAATGCATGCTTTGGAATGACTACAGATTCCTTAAGTCCTTTCGCTCTTCCCGTCCGAATAAAATCTGCTCTTAATGTTTCAAGCAATGATGACCGGGTAAACCTGGCTAGCATGGACATGATGCCTGCGCCCAAAGTGATGGAAGGCAATATATAGCTTTTCCAGCTCTCGGCCCCCCCGGTTGGAAACCACCCCAGCTGGACAGAAAAAATCTGGATAAGAATCAAACCAAGCCAGAATCCCGGCATGGAAATTCCTGATACAGCCGTGACCATCCCAAAATAATCCGGCCATTTATTTTTGAATACCGCAGACAGTGTGCCAATTAACAATCCAAGCACCAACGCCCAGCCCATACTCATGAACGTTAAATAGATGGAGGGCATAAAGCGGTCTGCAAACATCTCTGAAACCGGAAGACCTGTCTTTAAGGAAGTCCCCAAATCTCCTTGAAACAAATTGCTCATGTATGTAATGTATTGATCCCAAATTGGCTGATCGAGTCCCAGTTCCGCCCTGATGATATTGACCTCTTCAAGAGTTGCATCTTTTCCGGCAACTAATCTGGCAGGATCTCCAGGGATTAAATGCGTGAAGAAAAAGATTAATATTGAAACAATAAATAGGATTGGGATCATTTCCAGGATTCTCTTCAAGATATATTGAAGCAAAATGAAAACCCCTTTCTTAGAAAGGAAGAGGCATTGGGTATAATCAGCCTTTGCCTCTTCTGATTGCCTTGCTCTTACTTAAGATTCGCGTCTGTCACATTAATTCCGCCTGTTGGAGAAATGAAGACGCCCTCTACATTGGACCTTGAACCAGCCAGAATCTCATCTACCCCAAGGAAAATCCAAGGTGCATCTTTGTAGATAGCTGATTGAATATTGCTGTAGATCTCTGCCTGCTTGTCAGGATCTGCTGTTTGATTTACCTCTGTTATCCACTTATCTACATCATCATTTTTGTAGTATGCAGTATTGGCTCCATCCGGCGGGAATGAGCTGCTGCTGAACAATGGCTTCGTTGCATTGGTGGTATCGGATGGATACGCAGACCAGCTGACATACCACATTTGCACCTTTGCCTCTTCTGGTGTCTGAGCTCCATAAATTTCATCTGACAATGTGCCTTCTTCCATTGATTTAATCTCAACCGTAATGCCAATTTCTTTTAACTGCTGCTGGATAAACTGCATTCCCTTCAATGTGTCGGAATTGGTGTTACCCCAAATTTCAGCATTGAAGCCATCTTCAAATCCAGCCTCTTTCATTAATTCTTTTGCTTTCTCAATGTTGTGATCATAGGTTTCCTGTTTGGAGTAAAACTGGGTTTTGCTTGGAATAATCGAGTCCAGCGGCAAGCCGTAGCCGGAATTTACGACACTTATAAATGCCTCTTTATTCACTGCATAGTTTATGGCCTGACGGATGCGGACGTCATCATACGGCTCTTTCATTGTATTGATGGATACATATCGGGCAATCGTGGAAGGAATTTTATGAATTTCTACGTCTGAATTGCTCTCCAATTCCTTCAAGTTTTGCACTGGCGCCGGATAGATCACATGTGCTTCGCCTGTTTTAAGCATAGCTACACGAGAGCCATTTTCAGGAACAGGTTTGTACGTAATCTTTTTCACACGATCAGCCTTATTCCAATAATCATCGAATCTTTCAACTGTTAAATGGTCCCCCTGAACCCATTCCACAAACTTGAATGGACCGGTGCCAACTGGTGTTTTGCCGATATCATTAGAAGAATCATTGATCAGCTTCGGGCTTAGGATTTTAGCGGAGACAAATCTTGTCAGCATCCCTGCATATGGTTCTTTTAATGTGACTTTAATCTGATAATCATCAATCACATCAATGCTGGTAATAAGATTAAATCCGCGGCTATTCAATCGGAGGCTTTCATCCTTCATAATCCTTTCAAAGCTGGTTTTAACCGCCTCTGCATTGAACGGCTCTCCATCATGGAAGGTAACACCCTGACGCAGTTTGAATGAATATTCCAGTGCATTATCACTGACACTGTATTCCTCAGCCAACTGCGGAATGATTTGCCCTTCTTCATCCGATCCCAGCAGTCCCTCTAACATGGCTGTCTGAACGGAATTTGAATTCGTATCGCCCGTATTATGCGGGTCCATGGATATAAAGTTTTCATTTACCGCAATCACTAATTCCTCTTCTTTCGGGCTTGAAGAGCTTCCGGAGCTTTCCTTCTCATCCGTTCCGCTTTCTTTGCTGGAGCAGCCAGCCATCAGTACCAAGGAAATCAAAACAACAAATAGCGTTTTCCACACGTTTACCCTTCTCAAATTGCTTTCCCCCTCGAACAATTTTGTTTTTTTGTTTTTCTTGGAAGTTCATTCAAAAGATTTAAGAAGTGCTGGTTCTAAACAGGCCAGATAACAAAGCTGCAACTTAAATCTTCAGATAATTATTTTCACCAAGTTAATAAATATGCAAAAAAATATGTATTTTAGCGTATTTTAGTTTATTTTACATATTATTTTCTCCAGTGATGAAAATAATTAAATTTATTATAGAATGATAATCTCGTAATTTCAATATTAAATTCTGAAAATTTTATATTTTTTATTTTTATATACTGTATCTCTACTCTTTCTTTTTATTTAATTCCGTTACAATGCAGAGAAATACCGACCTTATTCAAGCGGGAAATTAAAATCCAATAGACAAAGTCCCAGATCCATTTTTGAATACAGTTATATAAATTCAATTCTGGAGGTTAAAAAATGGAACAAAGCTATAGCCGTCCCCCACAGCATCTCGCTTGGCACGAAACATTGGAAATCCATGAATTAGTCGCTTTTCAACCTATTGGACGTATGAAACTAAAAAAAGCATACCGGGAAATAACTGACCCGGAATTAAAGGAAATATACAGGCAGTCCATTAATGCCCTAAGCAAAAATATCAGCGTGCTTCTTCAGTTTTATCCCATGGCTCCAAGATCGGATCAATTTGATGGGGATAGAGTGGATAAACTGCCATTTTATTCAGGGGATTTATTAGGCCTGTCCAAAACTTCGGTCAGGAATTATGCAATAGCCATTACCGAAACAGCAACGGATTCAGTAAGAATTGTATTAACTAAACATCTTATGGGAGCAATTGATTTACACGCGAAAATTTACCAGTATATGTATAAAAGAGGCTTTTATCCTTCTTACAATTTAAACAAATTACTTATTAACGATGTTAACCTTGCAAATAAAGCTCTTTCTGAGCCTATTTAACGCATTAAATCAGATTCCAATATGAACTTAAGGATATCTGATTCTTTTTGACAATCCCTGGGTCACCTGATGAATGAGCATATCGCAAGAATATCCCAAATTCAAGTTCTTTAGATTTTTGGCCCCTGTTAATTTCAACAAGATCATGTCAACTTGCCACTAGGATCTATCATTTCATACTTGTTGCCTGGTTAATCGTCCCTTTCCCTCAAATCCATTGAAAACATTAAATTTGATAATCACAGAAATTCTTCTCACAAAATAATAGACCAGGTATATCAGCACCTGGTCAGATTCTGCCTTATTTATTTATACACTAAGCTGTATTCAGCTTTCTCTTAATCCTGGCAGCAAAGACTTCAAGGGTAATCGCAACGGCCAGAATAAAATAAGTAATAGCACCGATTTCCCTCATATCCAGGTAAAAGCTGCTTGCCATGAACATGTCAAATCCGATACCGCCGGCTCCTGCTGCTGCTCCCATGGCAACGGCTACCGCAAAGTTAATTTCAAAGCGGAGAAATGTCCAGGAAATCATATAAGTGATGGAAGATGGGATAACCGCCTGAAAGACAATTTGCCACCAATTGGCTCCGCTGGCCTGCAGGGCTTCAATCACTCCCCTGTCCAATTCTTCAAAGGACTCCGAATAGGCTTTGATCAGATAACCGATCGAGTGGAAGGTCATTCCAATAACTGCAGCTGTACTTCCAAGACCGGCTGCAACCGCGAAGATCAGCACCCACAGGACGGTCGGCACGGCTCTAATAAAGGCTACCATGCTTTTAATGACTATTGAAACCCTTTTCGAAGACAGGTTCTCAGCGGCCAGCAATCCGAATAGGACTGCAATTATGGCGCCAAATAAGGTTGTCAGGAAAGCCAGCCCAAGTGTGACCATGACTTGATAAAGGGCATGTCCAAAGGAGAAATGCTTTAAGTGCGGTTCAAGGAATATGGTTTTTAAATTGGCGAATGTGCCGAGAAGCGCATCCATAAAGTCCAGTTCCTTATAATCAAAGCTGTAAAATGCATAGACTGTCAGCGCAGCCAGAATAAAGAGGGTTAATCTCGTTACTATGGCCGCTTTGTTCAAAGGCTTAGCCGGCATTCTTTTGCCAAGCAGATGACCGGCTGGTGCCGTTACATTACTCAGCTGTTCCTTCACCTCCATTACAATATCACCTTCCTTACATAATTGGATGCATATTCGATCAAAAGGATAGCAGCAATGATGACAACAACAACCAGACTTGCTGTGTCATAAGCCAAACTTTTATAGTATAAGTTGAATGTAAATCCGATTCCAGATCCTGTCAGCAGTCCAATTAATGTGGCACTTCGGATATTCGTTTCGATCATGAACAAAATCCAGCTGATTAATTGCGGAATGCTTGATGGAATTACCGATTGAAAGATGATGGAAAAGTAGCCTGCGCCTGTCGCTTTTAAAGCCTCCACAGAACCCCCGCTCACTTCATCAATTGTTTCGGTAAAAGCTCTGGTCAAGAATCCAAATGACCCAAAAAACAAAGCAAAATAGCCTGTTAACGCGCTCTGTCCAAATGAAAACAGCAAAATCAGCGCCCATGCGGCAACATCGATGTTTCGAAAGACAGTGGCAATTCCTCTTGTAATCGCTCCAAAAAAGGCATTTACCCTTGTTGTATTCGAACCGAAAATGGAAAATAACAGGGCGAACACAGCAGCTGCTGTCGTAGCTGCAATCGAAACCAGGAGTGTTTCCTGCAGCTTTTCAAGAATAACTGGCAGCTTTTCTAAGGATTCTGCGGTTGGATAGAAGTTTGCCATTCCCCATTGAATGGCTTTCGGGATTGAAGCAAAGCCCTTTAATGCATTGTACTCAGTAATGATCATGGCAAGGATCGTAACGGCACCAAGGAGTAATAGGAAGGCAAGTGTGTTTCGTTTTTTCTTAGCAAAGATATCAGCCTGCATGTATGCCTCCAATGTCAAAGATTAAATCTTCTGCTTCCGATCCATATATTCGCTGAATGTCTTCTGAAGTCAGGTCTTTAGCCGAACCGTTATACACAACCTGCCCCTTGTTAATGCCGATGATTCTGTCCGAATACTTGATGGCTACATCTACCTGATGAAGATTCACAATAACGGTAATGCCCATTGTTGCTGTAACCTTCTTTAAATAGTCCATAATCACTTTTGCCGAATTAGGATCAAGGGACGCAATGGGCTCGTCGCATAAAAGCATCCGCGGATTTTGGATAAGCGCACGGGCAATGCCAACCCGCTGTTTTTGCCCGCCGCTTAATTGGTCTGCGCGCTTATAAATCATTTCGTTCAGGCCAAGCACATTCAAAATCTGGGCTGCCTGCTGCTTTTCCTCTTTGCTGTAATATCCAATAACGCCAGCCAGTGTTGATTTGGTTCCCAATATTCCGTGCAGCGTGTTTTCGATTACCGATAATCGATTCACTAAGTTATAGTGCTGAAAGATCATGCCAATTTTGGTGCGGACCTGCTTTAATTCTTTTTTCTTCAGGTCCATTATATGGAGATCCTGGAAGCGGATTTCTCCGCCAGTAGCATCAATCATGCGGTTGAGGCAGCGGAGGAGAGTTGATTTCCCTGCTCCAGATGGGCCGATAATGGAAACGAACTCCCCTTCCTGGACTGAGAAGCTTACATCAGTTAATGCTTTCGAATCTTTGCCAAATTGCTTTGTAAGGTGATTAACTTCCAATAATGCTGTCATGAGTTAACCCCTCCTATCCAATTGTTTTATCCCGCTTTAATGGGCAGAAGATTTCATCACTCTGTTCTAACTGCAAATAAATCTGGACTGTTAGCAAATTATAATTTTATCCGCAAATAAATTAGGACTATACGCAAATAATTTTCTATTCTATGCAAATAAATTAAAGTCATCAGCGGGGAATGAAAGCCCCCACTGATGAATGCTTACCTTTATTTTGCAAGCTCGCGGATCGGGTTGAACCACTCATCTTCTACTTCAACCAGACGCTCATTTCCTGACTTTTTGCTGAATAATCCGGAAAATTCGGATTCCTCCGGAACGAAGATTTTTTCGTTACTTGCCACTTCATCGGAAGTCATGATTTCTCGCAGCTGTGTTTGGTCTTCTTCGCTCAAAGTACCGGAATTGATAACAAATGGTGCATTTAAAACAGGTGTTACTGAGATTAAGCTGAATTCTTTTCCGGCAACCGTGTTCAATGGCTCAGCAGCATCATCTTTCACTTTATACACTGCGCCTTGCTTGTTCGCTTCACCCACTGCCAGTTCTACATAATTGTTCACACATGTATCACAGAATGCCGCCACGTCCGCTTTGCCGCTTAATAGATTGACAGCAGAACCCTGGTGAGAGCCGCCGAATAATACTTCACTGAAGAACTTGTCCTCTCCGCCCTCAAGTAAATCCTCAGCTGTCAAACTCTTAAACTCTTCTTTCGTGCTGAAATAATCAGTAATGCCTGTAGATGGAACCTTGAATCCTGATGTGGAACTGTTCGAAACAAAGGAGAATCTCTTTCCTTGAATATTGTCTATGGCAAACTCCCCGCCATTTTTGTATTCATCCGCATTTTCCTTCTGAACAGCCAGCCAGCTGTAATATACAGCATCCTCCAGAGTGCCTGACTCGCCGCTTGGAACAACCAGCGGAAGGACCTTTTCATTTTTGTTATGGGCTTCTATGTATCCTTGTGCACCAAGGAACGCCATATCTGCATTGCCGTTTGCAATCGCTTCAATTGCCACAATATAATCAGTCGTTGTTTGATGTTCTACTGTCTTGCCTGTTTTCTCTTCTATTAATTTTCCAATTTCGTCACGGGCTTCGGTTAAATCAGCACCTGATTCGTTTGGAAGCCAAGCGATCGTCAGTGTATCGTCCTTTTCTGAGTTTGCAGTAAACGAACAGCCTGTAAATAACACTGTCATAGCCATAGAAAGCAGAAATAACGCCATTTTCTTCATGATTTTTCCCCTCTCTTATTTGGAAAAGTTTTTATAATACCATTGACCTAACTATAGCGAAAGAATGTTAATCTACTGATAAGGCACTATGAGAAATGGTTAAGCATTGGTAAAGAATTAATGAGATAATGTAAATACGCCATTCTGCATGTTGTATTCCCTGTCACATAAGTTGTTCATAAATTCGAGATCATGGAAGATTCCCAGCATCGACGTACCTTCATGCATTAATTGTTCTATTAAAATTTTTACCTTGATTTTAGATTCATAGTCCAGGCTTGCCGTCGGTTCATCCAAAAGAAGCAGCCTTGGCTTCTTGACCATCGCCCGGGCAATGTTGAGCCTGAGTTTTTCCCCGCCAGAAAAGATGGCAGGATAGCTGTCCCATAGCTCTGGATCCAGCTCGAAATGAGAAAGGATCTGCTCTGTCTCTTTCTCAGCATGAACCTGGTCCCGTCCCATTTCAACAATGGCCTGCTTTACAAGCTGTCTGGCAGTCGTTCTTGGCATAACAGTCAGAAATTGAGATACATAGCCTATTTCATGCTTGCGCAAATAAATCATTTGTCTATTTGTTGCCTCTGCAATATTGAGAGGACCGAACTTTTTGGAATTGTACCAAATGCTTCCTTGCTGAAGTCTGTATGTTCCAAAAATACATTTCAGGATTGTTGATTTTCCGCTCCCGCTTTTTCCAGTAATCCCAACAAAGTCTCCTTCCCCCAATCTGATATCAATGCCGCTCACTGCATGGATATTCTTCCGGAGATTATGAAGGGTAAATGATTTGGACAGTTCCCTGATTTCCAATAGATTTTCCACCGATCCACCTGCTTTCTCTCAAAGTAGTATTAAATTCTGTAATTCGTTTTTTGAATCAGCTTCCCATCAACGAATACGCCCGTGATTACCGGAAAATCGTCTGCCAATTTTTCAATGATCAAAAGGTCTGCTTTTTTTCCTTCCTCGATTGAACCGATTTCCTCATCCATGTTCACGGCTTTTGCCGGATTAATGGTGACAAGCCTGATCATGTCTGCCAGATCCATCCCATAATTTCTTACCAGTTCAAAAATGGCATGAAGCATGGCAGCCGGATAATAGTCGCTGCACAATATATCAATCGACTCATTCTGAATTGCATCTGCTGCACCCAGATTACCGCTATGGGAGCCTCCAAGCAGAACATTTGGTGCACCGGCCACTGTATACATGCCAAGCTCCTTCGCCTTGCAGGCTACCTCCTGGGTAATCGGGAATTCACTGATGTTCGTGCCAAAGCTTTTGACCAGCTCCAGTTTTTCGAAACTGTCATCATCATGTGAAGCAACCGCTATATTATGTGCCCGTGCGTGCTCTGCGATCTCCTTCATATCCTCAGCAGAAAGCTTTTCCTTCGTTTGGTGATTTCGGATTAAAACGTCTATAGCAGCATCGCTCATACTGTTATAGCTTTTAACCGTGTTCCGATAAATTTCCAGATGACGATATTGCCCTTGTCCGGGTGTATGGTCCATAAACGAAATCAGGTGCACCTTATCTTCGCTTATATAACTTTTGAGGTTTTCGATTTCATCCACATTATCAATTTCCATTCGTGCATGGAAGCGATGGCGAACAAGATGCTTCGTACTGTGCGTTTCATCTATCAGGTCAATGAGTTTTCTGACATTTTCCGGTTCCCGAATCGGCTTGTAGGCATATTCTGTTTCTTTAAATAGGGAAAGGGAGTGGAACATCGTTGTGATTCCATGGGATATGAGCTCCTTCTCTGCTTCCCTGAGACTTAAATGAAAGTTCATTAATGAGGTTGGCCTCGGTGCCGCCATATGCTCAATATAGTCGGAATGGATATCGATAAATCCAGGTGAGACATAGCCGCCCGCTGCATCGATCACTTCCATGGAATCTTCAAATTTCATTTCCCCCCTTGGAGCAATTCTGCTGATCTTATCATTCTCAATCAGAAGATCATAGCCTTGCAAAATAGTATCCTCTGTAATAAGTTTTCCGTTCGTAATGACGTACAATATGCTTCCCCCTAATTTGAAATGAAATATTTCCGAATAGCCTTAAAGAAGCGAATGAACCAAGCTTTGAGTAAATGGAGCTTGAGGATCTTCGAGTATTTGATCTGTCAGCCCCTGTTCAATGACCTGTCCCTCCAGCATGACCAATGTTCTGTCCGCAAGCATCCGGATAACGCCCAAATCATGCGAAACCAGCACAATACTAATATTCATCTCTCTCTGCAGGCTTTTAATTAAATCCAAAACACTTGCCTGTACAGATAGATCCAGTCCGGTCGTAACCTCATCCAAAAGGAGAATCGGAGGCTGATTAGAAAGTGCCTTGGCAATTTGCACACGCTGCTGCATTCCCCCGGAAAAATTCTTTGGAGCTTCTTTGCGGCGATGGACGGGAATATTCACCTTGCTGAGCAGCTCTGATCCCCTGTCTTCCATCATTCCCACATTCCTGCTGCCGGCTGCAATCAATTTTTCGGCAATATTTCCAATCGAAGAAAAGTCGATTCTTAATCCCGATAGAGGGTTTTGATAGACTTTCCCCATTAAGTGGTTGCGGATATACCGTTTTTGCTGGGAGGATTCCTCAAAAAGATTATTCAGCCCATTCTGGTAGGAAGAAATATACGCCTCACCTGAGGTCGTTTCCTGGTCAAAGTACAGGCATTGCATTAAGGTGGACTTGCCGCTTCCGCTTTCCCCTACAATTCCAAGCACTTCTCCAGGGTAGACATCAAATGACACATTCCTGCACGCATAGACCGTTCCGCACACACTGCAGTAATTTTTGATCAGGGTCAAAGGCTCAGGGTTTCTGCAATGATCGCAGCCGGGACCGAATTGCTTGTTTAAGTTTTTTATAGATAAGACCGGAACCTCAAATTCAGTCATTTAATTCACTCCTGCCTTTTCAGCTTTGTTTAATATTTCATAGCAATAGCTGGTATCATTGCATTGATAATACGCCTCTCCTGTTGCCTCATCGATCAGTTCGTCAAGGAACACTCCCTCAGAGCCGCACAATCTGCAGCATTTCCCATCAAAACTTTCCTTTTCAAACGGATAATCTTCAAAATCAAGGGAAACGATTCTCGTAAATGGCGGAACTGCATATATCTTCTTTTCGCGGCCTGCTCCCAATAATATGAGTGCTTCGTTTTCATCCATTTTCGGATTATCAAAGCGCGGGATCGGGCTTGGTGCCATTACATAGCGGCCGTGAACCATGACCGGATGATCTGCACCTGTTGTCATGCTTCCGTATTTCATGATTTGTTCAAAGAGCATGAGCCAGGCACCGCTGTATTCTTTTTCTGCATGAAGCTTTTTCGTTTCATGCTCACTGGATTCAAAATATCGGAGCGGTTCAGGAAGCGGTACCTGCAGTACAAGGATTTGTTCCTTTTTCAGCGGTACCTCCGGGATTCTGTGCCGTGATTGAATCATGGTCGCCTGAGAAGTATGTTCCGTTATTTGAACACCTGTTGTATCAGATACAAGCTTTTTAATACTGACTGCATTGACAGATTCATCTGAGCCCTGATCAATCACCTTCAATACATCTTCTCTCCCGATCAATGAGAGTGTCAGCTGCAGGCCTCCTGTCCCCCAGCCCCTTCCAATCGGCATTTCCCTTGAAGCAAATGGAACCTGATAACCCGGGATTGCAATCGCTTTTAATGTGGCTCTTCTAATTTCCCGCTTCGAACCTTCGTCAAAGAAAGCAAAGTTATAGGCGTTAATCATATGCCTGCACCTCCTCACGTTCGTCTGCTTTCGCTTTTGTCTTTCTCACACTGTCAAGCTTCGACTGGAACGTTACATAATGCGGCATTTTCAAATGTGATATGAAGCCAGTTGACTCGACAGAATCAATATGGAAGAGGACAAATTCCTCATTATGGCTTGGGAAGCTATTATCAGGATGCTCCAGACAATTATCCAGAATGCCCATAGCGATGGCTTTTGTCTCATTCTGTCCGAAACATAATCCGTATCCGATTTCAAACTCCAATTCCTTTTTCCCTTTCTCCTTTTCGGTCATAAAAGGCATAAGCATTTCCGCTTCTGTTGTTTTTATATCACCAATGTAATAGTCATCTTCATCGTTGCCCTCTTCATTCGGATGGCCCACGTATATTGGCAGGCTTCCAACTCTTAGCTCACCAACAGTCGGATGCAGAGCGCCATAGCCTCTGATAACCGCATATGCCAGTGAAGTAACAGCCCCTGTTTCTCCCCTTGTCAAAATTTGCAGGCGCTGGCTGCGGCTTGATGGAAAGTCAAGGCTTTCCCTCGTCACATCATCCGGCTCAGCATCATTGTTTTCAAGTGGAGGAATCAAGCCTTCTTTCCTCAAATAATCCAGCACCTTCGGTAATATAAGATCAGGCTCCTGCAGCAGTTCATCAAGTGGGTTATTGTCTGAAGCATAAGATGACAGCCATTCTTTTACCGTCTTTTCCGTTTCCTTCATCAGATTGAAATCCAGGAGCCGGTGAGTATAATCAGTTGTCGCCCCTAAAATCTGGCCGCCGGGAATATCCTTGAAGCTTGCTGAAATCCGGCGTTCAACCTTCATTTCCCCGGTTTCAATGATTTTCGAGCAGTACTTTCTCGGCAGGGTTGAGCGGTATGCGCGGAGCAGGAATACCGCCTCTTCCGGATTTCCTTCAGCCTGCTTGATCGCTAATGCAGCAAGCTTTTCATTATATAAGCTGCCTTCTGACATCACTTGATCGATTAACCCTCTCATCCCTGCTTCAATCTGTCCGGTTTCCAGCACTTGCTCCTTATGCAGCCTTTCATATTTCAATCGTTTAATCGACTCTTCAATGGCCAGTGTCCCGCCTTTTACCCCTACATAACCCATTCCTTCTCCACCTCCCTGCTTTCTGTTATTTGAGTCGTTCTTGGCAGTGATAATAGCTGATGATTTCGGTCCACGAATACCAGGTCCACCCCTGTTGGATACTCCCTATTTTTTTCATTGCGTTTTTCAATCCAATCCCCTGCCAGTTCTACATTGATTCCTGTTTTTGTTTGAATGCCGGGTCCACTTAATAGCAGGTTGTCACCTTCAGTAATCGCACCAGTTTCTGCTATAATCACTGCGGATTTATGCGGGTTTGCGAACGTGCCTGGATTCGCATTTTCAATGGCATGTTCCAGATACCCTGCCCCGGCATCCTTCAGGAGAAATAAATAATCTGCCTGATCCGCTTGCACCGCTTTTGCGAATGTTAATTGATTGATTTCTGCCTCAACTGCTTCAGCCTCACTGCCATACACTTTAAATGTAACCTCAGGATCAAGCAGCGTTAGCGCCAGCAGTAAGAGCGATCTGGAGCAGCCAGCAGCATTCCCCCCGTCAAGCAATGCAGCTTCCTTGCCCAGGTCTGATATCAGCCCTGGCCTTGATGTGGAATCGACTAATTTTCTATATACAGATTGCAGGTCATGAACAACATCTAATTTCAACGCCTGTTCCTCCTTCTATTAAACATCCATCGTCTCAAAGCTGACTTTTGTTCTCAAAATAGCTTCATTCTTTGCTTTTCTATTCTGTTCTATATAGTACTTTTCAATTTCGAGTATCCCGGCCCATGGTTTGGTTTCGGGAAGATCCCCGAGAAAGGCCGCATCAATCACGGCAAGATGATAAGCCAGATCTGGATGATCGCCTTTCACAATCCCTATGCCGATCTTTCCTTCCACCTTTGCCTTGCATTCTGTCACCAGCACTTCCCCTAAATAAAACAGGCTGTTCCTGGAAGTCTCCCTAACCTTTAACATCACAAGCCCATTTTCCGGTTCCTGTATAACAGAAACTGAATATTTTTGCTCAATTTCTTTCGCTAAAGATTTTGCCAATTCATGTGAACCTTCAATCAAAATTTCTGTTCGCTGTTTTCTTTTCACCTTTTGGCCTCCATCTGTTTTTGTTCTGCATCTTAAATCTATCTTGTTGCCAAGCTGGCGGATGTTAAAGAAGTGTAAATTATGTAAGAGTTTTATTAACTCAAAGCCAAATTAAATTAAATTAAATAGGTAAAGCAATCACTCCTATATTTGATTCTCGAGACTTCCAGTACTGTTCCCGTCTCTTTGTCCATACAAAGGGACTTCAGGAGCAAAAGCGGAATCAAATTCGAGCATTGCAGGATTTTCCGTTCAGATTCATTCGGGAAAACCACACTCAGCTGACTTTGGCCCGAAGTGAATTCTTTATAGCCTTGCGTTTTGTAATAATGAAAAATAGAGGTAATTCCCGGTCCATCCCTATCAATTTGCGGAAAGACTGATTTGGCTGCATAGGATGTATGCAAGGCAATCGGGCAGCCGTCCACGATTCTTAATCTGGAAATTCTGTATACTTCATCCTGCAGATTGACTTTTAACGAATGATAGATATCAGATTCATAGGTGATTTTTTCAAAGCAAACATTCTGCGACCTGAAGTCAAACCCAAGCTCATTCATCTTTTCACTAAAGCTGATATTTCCTGTTAAAATCAGCGGAATCTGCTGTTTCCTATTTTGGACATAACTGCCCCTTCCCTGCTTTGAAAAAATGAATCCCAGATCCTGCAATTGTTCATACGCTTTCCGTACAACCATCCTTGGAATCCTATATTGATCTGCAAGCTCATTCTCAGAAGGAAGTTTTTCATTTGGTTTGTACTTCCCTTCCTTTATTTGGGTAATCAGCTCGTCTACCAGCAACATTTTTTCACTCATACAGTCAGCCCCTTTCGGAATCCAGAAACAATTTAAGTCTAAAAAAAGAGTTTATATGGAGAGTTACGTGAATGTAATGTTTTTATAAAAAATGAAAATGACCCAATCTTTTTAGTGACTGGGTCTTGTAAGGCTATGGTTTAGCTCCCAAATTTCCTGATGAAAGCTTCCGTATCATTTAATTCTTCAAAATGGGCTTCCAGCTTTTCTCTTGGCCAATCCCACCAGGCAATCTCGAACAGCTTTACAGCTGTTTCTTCAGTGAATCTTCTTTTCAACGGTTTAGCGGGCACGCCCGCTGCAATTGTATAGGGTTCAACATCCTTTGTAACAACAGCCCCGGAGCCGATGACTGCCCCCGTGCCGATTTCAACACCCTTCATGATGATGGCACCGTGGCCAATCCAAACATCATGGCCTATTTTAACCCGGTTTGTACGGCGCCAATCAAAAAATTCATGATCATCCTGATTGCCGAAGCCATAGTCGACTTTCCGATAGGTCATATGATGCTGGGTCACCCGGTCCATCGGATGCTGAACGGGATTAATGCATGCATGAGAAGCAATGGAACAAAACTTACCGATTTCTGCATAGTTGACTGTTACATCATCCATCGTATAAGTGTAGTCGCCAAAATTTGATTCGATAATTTTATTTCTTTCCCCGATTGACGTCCATTCTCCCGCATAGCTGTCAATGATGAAGCTGGAATGATGTACAGCAGGTGAAACGGAGAGCTTTTCATCCTTTTTTGGTTTATAAATCATTGACATGTGCAAATCCCACTCCTCTTTATATGTGCTGCCTATAATCGCTGGCTTTTCAGTCTCTGCCTTCTTGCAGCTAATTCATGCACTCTCTCCACCCCCGGAGACATGCAGCCCAGCACAACCGGTTTCTCACCGTAAGTCCCATGAAAGTCGGAACCTCCAGTCATGGTCAATCCATATTGTATGGCCTGTTTCCTTGCCATTTCTTCATGCTGTTCATTATGAAGGGGATGCCAGACTTCTATCCCCTGCAGGCCGGCTTCAACCAGCTCAGGCACTTTTTCAAAATTTCCATATTGGCCAGGATGGGCAAGCACGGGCACACCGCCTGCTTCAAGAATTGCCTCAACAGCAAGCCTCGCATCCACATATTCCATCGGGATAAAAGCCACTCCTTTCGATTCTCCATTTTGACCGCGGCCAAATAATTTTTTGTATTGGGAACCATAAATAGAATCTGCATATCCAGTTTCAATAAGAGCTTCCATGATATGCTGCTTATAAACTCCGGTTCCACCCTCAGATAGCTCCAGACAGCGTTCCCATGTTATGCTGTAGCCTGCTGATATCAGCCTTTGAACCATTTCAAATGAAAGCTTATGCCTCCGCTCAATGATTGGCTGGCACAGCGTTTCTATTGCCTTATGCCCTGGTTCGATAAAATAGCCCAGAATGTGAACCCGGCGTGCCCTGTCAAAGTCAAAAGCAGAAATTTCAATACCGGGGATTACCTCCACTCCATACCTCTTTCCACGATCAATTGCTTCCTGCAGCCCTTTTGTCGTGTCATGGTTCGTAATGGCCAAGTGTGAAACCTCATTGGCAATGGCCAGATTCAATACCTCATCAATCGATAGCGGGCAATCAGATACATTCGTATGGCAATGCAGCTCTGCTTTCATTTTCATTCCTCCTATTCATAGCCTTTTTAATTAGAATAACTTGGTGCCAAGCCAGATAGGTTAATGGGATGTAAATTTCTGTTAAGAATTTGTAATTCCTATTATGGCTTTTTGTGGAACTGCCTTATTATAAGCCCGGCATTTAAGCAACTGGCCGATAGGTTGGAAAAGTGACCGATATAAGTCAAAAATTGACCAATATTTCAGGAAAGTGACTGATATATGCTATTACTGACCGATAAACTTCCGAAAGTGGCCGATATCCCCATTTGGAAGACAGTTTTTTCAAAATCTTCACGAAAAAGGGCCAACTCCAAAAAAGCCGGCCCATTTCTGTTTTGTTATTTAGTTTTGCTGCTGTCTTCCTGGTTCTCTGCCAGCAATTCTTTTGTTGAGCTTTTAAATTCCCTCAAAGTCGAGCCGAATGCCCGCCCAATTTCCGGCAGCTTCGATGGGCCGAAAATGATAAGTGCGATAACTAATACTAATATTAATCCAGGTATACCTATATTTTGCAGCATGTTCATCCCTCCTGCTGATTATTATTACTAATCGTCTTTATCAAACGGGATTTGCGGCAGCCATTGTTTTCGTCTTCCCTAAAGCTCTCAAAGGCTTCTTACATACATTCCCATAAGCATCCAGAGCATGCACCTCAATTTGATAGGCTGTATTTGCCTGTAATCCTTCAATTGTTAACGTTAAAGGGTTTGGCACAGGATCTTTATAGAATTCCGAGAAAGCAAGAAATTCCTTCACGACTTCCTCTGAATTTGCATGTCTTGCCACTACCTTGTAGTCATGAACCAGCAGGTCATCCTTGGCTTGTGTAAACATAATGGCCATGCCAGTGGCTGTTGTCATTTCATGATTAATGGAAAGCATCGCATCTTTGGTAAAAAAAGGCGCCTTGTTATCTCTGTCTTCTGTATAAGAAAATTTCCGCTTATTTGCGGGATAGTTTATTTCAAATGGCTCTCCTGTCCAATCATTATGATGAATATCGCGGCGCCTGATCAGTACCTTATTATTATGAACCTCTACAATTAATGCCTGATTCAGGACATCTGCCCCTTCAGGCACTTCCCCTTGAATTCTGCCTGCGTCCAGCCACAAATAGGCGCCAGTTGAGGTTCCAATTGAAGTAAAATCCTTCTGGTGAATGATTCTCGGGTCATCAAGAGGATAGTGTGTATGACCGGAAAATGAGATGACTTGCGGATATTCCTTTAAAGTGTTGTAAAAAAGGTCTCTATTTTGAGTAAAGCCCCATTCGCTCCCATAGACCGTCCCTTTAATCGGCTGATGGTGAAAGACAAAAATTGGCTTTTTCCAATCATCTTCATGCGCAATCTTCAGCTGCTCACCCAGCCAATTAATCTGTTCCGCGGAAAAGGTGCCCTCTGTCAATCCATCTTCTGTTCCCAGAATGATAAAATGGTAGCCTTTGATTACCTTGTGATAGCGGATAGATTCCATGCCTGTTTTTGCTAGGAATCGCTTTTGTGCATCTGCTGCTGATAAGCCATTCCAATAGTCATGATTCCCTATAGCAAACATGGAAACAGCACCTGGCTGTTTGTGGGCATTATAAGCTGACATAAACTTATCGAATTCGGATGCATATCCATAATCGGTTAAATCTCCTACAACCAAAAAAGCATCCTGCTTCGGAACAATCTTATTCAGCTGTTCTAAAGTATTTATAAACTTTTCAAGTGTTTTAGTGTTGCTGTTATGAATATGAATGTCACTAATAACCGGGAAAACTAAATCCGGTTTCTTGCCAGCGGAGTTCATAATCGAAGCAGAAGAGGCAGCACTTGCTGTAATTAAATTAAGAGAGTTAGCAAGAGATAATCCAATTGTTGCACTGGCAGCTAAGGTCGTTTTCTGCAAAAAAGCACGACGATCCATTTCTTTTTTAAATATATTTCCATCTCTTTGTCCAGTCCGATTATCCTTCATGATTTATAAACTCCTTCTCCTATTTTTCCAGACTACTCTTAACACAGTCCTCTATTAAAAGCTGAGGCCAGCTTTAGCCTATTTTTTCTCCAGCGGCAGCGGATCAATGCTCTGGTCGTTGGCTGTTAAATCAATACCGAAGTCTTTGGCAAAAACCATATGTGTATCTGCTAAAACACCTTCATGATTTTCATCTAAATTAAACACTCTCGCTCCCCGAAGTCTGTTTCTGTCGGGGCCTGAAAGACCGTAAGTGCCAAAGCCGGTATTGCCGGCATATCCGAGCAGAATTCCATAGTAGCTGCCGCAATATGTATTAATATGATCATGGCCGCAGAATACTCCTTTCACATCCCCTCTATCCAGCATGGCTGTAAACAAGCCGCTGTTGATCGGGCCGGGGCACTCATCTTCATTGCGCTCTCCATTGATCTGATGCCTGGCCACAGCCAAATCATGCCCGGCCTGTGTTCTGCCGTCCACACTGCCCCACCACATAAAACGGTGTTCCCATAGAGGAATATGAATGAATACAAGTGAAGGCACTTTATAGCCATATCGCTTTTCTATTGCTTTGGATCTTTCATAATACCAATTGACCTGATTAAATCGCAGCCAATCCCATGTTGGATAGCCCTTGAAATCCTGGCCGGCGATTGTTTGAGGGGCATATCTGCCGCTGTCTAAAAGCCAGAGATTAAATGCTGCCTTATTCCCTTTGGATTTTTTGATCAATAGATTCATATTTCCTGTTCCCGAAAGGCCTTCTTGTCCAGGGGTGTTCATATTATGCTTGTATTTCATATAGAACTTGAGCATACCGCTCTCATCCATGCCGCTCTTTGGAGTTGAGTCCTCATCATGATTTCCAAATGTAGCCGCCCAGCGGATTCCCCTTTTTTCCATTGGCTGGACGACATTATTCATGGCTTGCTTCATTTCTAATTCTGTATCACATCCGCCTGTTATATTGTCACCATTTAAAACAACAAAATCAGGCTTCTCTGAATCAAGCACCTTTTCCATCAGCTGTATAGTCCGTCTGTCGATCCTTTCATCATCCTGCGTATCATTAAATTGTACAATTTTAAATTTCCCATCTGAATTGAAGGAAAGCCTTGGCCCATCCAGCTTTTCACTTATCTCTTCAGCTTGAACCCTGCTTTCGAATAATTCTCCAGGCAAGCCTGCAGCTGCCATGGTTAAAGCTAATGTCCCTGCTCCTCCCGCTTTAATAAATGCCCTTCTGTCCATTCCTTTGCTTTCATTTTCTTTCTTCATCAGACTTACCTCCATGAATTGATAAAAAATTTCCCCTACGGTTAAAATCCTAGAGTAAATCTATTAACGAAGTATTAATATCAATAGATTGTTTAGTAAAGAAAATAAAGGCAAAAAGATAAACAAAAATATGATTTTCGATTATTCATCTAAGATTAATAGGAAGAAAGAAAGAAATTCGGGACTATCCTCTCTTTGTATTCTTTTGTTTTCATTTCTGTTTTAAAACTTTTATATAAATTAATATTTTTGACCTCAATTTTTAAAACTTCAGCCCTATAATATCCATAACATGAAAGCGGGGGTACCAATAATGAAAAAAGGGTTCGTTGCGGAAAGGCACAGGAGGATTATCAGGGAATTAGAAATAAAGAATAAAGTGAGTGTAGCGGATCTCTCCAGAAAATTAGGTGTAACGCCAGAAACAATCCGGAGTGACTTGAGACGGCTTGAGAAGGGAAACAAATTGCGAAGAATTCATGGAGGAGCGATATGCTATTTTGGCTTAGAGAAGGAGCAGCAATTCAATAAAAGGATTGGTATAAGCCTTCCCGTCAAAAAGAAAATTGGTGAAGCTGCTGCAGGCTTTATTTCCGATGGAGAAACAATCGTTTTGGATGTCGGCTCCACAACACTTCATATTGCCGGTTCGATAGAAAATGTTGAGAATGTAACGATCGTAACCAATTCCCTGGCTGCCGCAGAAATATTAAATACAAGAATGGAAAATAAACTGTTTAATGGCAGGGTCATTCTGATTGGCGGGACCTTGAACCCCCTGCAGCGCTCAACCTCAGGTTCACTAACTAATCAGATGCTGGAACACTTTTATTTTGACAAGGCCTTTATCTCATGTGGAGGAATGAACCGCGACGGAATATGCGATTATACTATTGATGAAGCAGCTGCCTCTTCGATCATGATAAACAGATCTAAACAGGTTTATGTGGCAGCCGATTCCTCAAAACTGAATCAAAGGGCATTTTTCCATATAAGCCCTTTTTCGGCTATTGATTTTGTCATTACTGATGCGGATTTGCCGCAGAATTGGCCTGAGGAGGAAATCAAGTTCAATGGGCTAAAATGGGTGAAAGTCTATACATAAAATTAAACGGAACTCTCGGGCCGCTGTTAGAAGGAGTGACTGAGAGTTCTCTTAAAAGAGGCCAATGAAAGCAAATGTAAAAATGGCATTTAGAAGGATGATACTGACCAAAGACATCATTTTTGTAAAGCGAATGGCCCTTCCGATATCTCGGGCTCTTCCTTATACATCCACCGCTTTCCCTACAGCAGGCTTTCTTCCGGATCAAAACAACTCCAGATCAGACCCCGTATACAGGAATAAATAAGATAAACATCAATATGAA
Organism: Cytobacillus sp. BC1816; assembly: GCF_051353635.1. Taxonomy (NCBI): domain Bacteria; kingdom Bacillati; phylum Bacillota; class Bacilli; order Caryophanales; family Bacillaceae; genus Cytobacillus; species Cytobacillus sp. BC1816. The sequence goes on from NZ_CP195611.1 coordinate 3,277,103, forward strand.
ATCTGTCATCATCTCAGCCCCTTCGCTTTCATTTTACCTTTTAGCTGCCTTTTGGTTTCATCTCTATCCGGATTGTTTATTTCCTTCTAAAACGGAAACATTAAAAACATACGGAAAAAGGGAGGCAAATGATATGAGCGAAAAAACTCCACAGGATGTAAACCGCATTCAGGAAGAAGCACAAAAACAGGATCGTGAAGCGAAGAAAGCACAGGAAATTGTGGAAGATGCCATTTCCAAAATGACTCCGCAGCGGCAGTATGAAAAAGAGAAGGAACAGAATAAACGATAAAATGGAAAAGCCTTATTCCTGCCCGAAATGCAGTGATAAGGCTTCCATCCTTATTGAATTTTTATGTACACACCTTCCTTAGCTTTTTCATATGCTTTTTGTCCACTGTTTTTAACATCATCTGACAGGCTGGATGCTCTGATGAGCTTGCTGTTAATCATAACGGAAGGATCAATCAATCTGATTTTCCCTTTGAAATGAATATCGTAGTCTAACTTGTTTTCTTCTGCCCTGACGTTATGTTCCATTTTTTCAAGTGGACGCCTTACTTCCTGATCCCCTGATTCCCACATTTTCATTAATACCTCTTCATCTTTGCCAAGGAGATCACCCAAATGAATAATTTCTTTTTCCAGAGATCTTTTTAGGGCCTTTGCAAGAGAGTCATTTGCAAAAATATTTAAGGGTTCCATGAAGAAATCAATAACTTCTTTATAGTAAGTTTTTACGAACCACTCAGCTGCCTGCAGGTCAGAAATATATATCTGACCGTCAACAACGATCAAATGGTTCAGAAATCTGTGTGCCTCACCTAAAGAAATATGGCCATATCGGTACATATCCCGTAACGTGTAGTCCAGCCGGTCTGCACAAAGTTCGGGTGCAGGCTGTTCTAATAATGTCCATTGTGAATCTTCAAAAAGGATCCTTTCATAATCAAGATGATGGCTTTTCAAAATGGCCGGGATCTCAGATTCAAGGACAACACGTTCAAAAATATGTTCATGATAATCTTCTGCTTCATTTTCCAAAACCCCATCAACCACATGGGAAAAGGCAGTATGAGAAACATCATGAAGCAAACCGGCAATCTGCTCTTCCACAGATCCGCCCAGTTTCCTTATTAACAGCATCACGCCTAATGAATGTTCATACCTTGTTACATTCCATTTTTCATTGACAAGATAGCCTGCTCCGCCCTGGTGTACACCCATTAACCTTTGCACCGGCCTGCTGCTGATTAATTCTTCCAGCACGTGTTCAAGCTTGTATTCTCCATATAGCTCATCTTTAATCAGCATAAATCCTCCTGCTTTGATAAACGTGTACCTATATTATATATGTTTTAAAGAAAAAAGCCTTAATCCCTGCAGGAATAAGGCTTTCATTTTCCCCGGACCCTTTTTTGTTCGGCTGCCTGCATGTAATGCATCGGTAAATAGGTAATAAAAAAGACAATCAGCGCAGCAGCTTCAAGTGCTGCATAGTACCAGACACCGTTCCCGAAAAACGACAGTAGCGTTTTAGTTTCTGTCGGGCTGGCCAAATAAAAGAAATTAGTACCAAGCAGCTTATTTAAAAAGAAGACTGGCACCGCAATTACGTTGAGTGTTAAAAAGACTGTCAGCACTGCTTTTTTAGGCACCCTGTATCCTTCAAACAGAATAAAATATAATACGGCAAGCGGAATGGCTGAATGATGAAGAAAGTATTTGATGTAGCGGTAATGAGGAAATTGGTAAACCATATCAGGTGTCACCATGCTTAAAATGGGAGGTATTGTTCCAATAAAATAAAGCAGCCAAAAAGCCTTTTCAGCAGGCTTTAAAAACAAGTAAAGAGCAATGAAAGTGCTCAAAGAGCAAAGCTGGAGCGGCAGATCTGCCACATCCCACTGATTTGTCAGAATCAGCCATATATGATGCGTCACTTCACAAGCCAGCAGTGCACCAAACAGCGACCATTTATAATTTTATGATAGGCCCTTAGCGCCTGCCTGTAATATACAAGCCACCAGGCGGTAAAAAAGAAAAGAAACAGTGTAACCAGGTGCATAACCGAAAACATTTCAAACCCCTGCATACCCGTTACCGAAAACATGATGTCATCACCCCTCAATAGGCATTGAAGTGCTGTTTGATTCATTGTATTCACAGTGAGGAAAATTAACACGGTTAATATGCGGAAAAACCGGATTTTATGCCCGCCAATAAGGAAAATTATGTTAATCTTTTAGTAAAAGGGTAAGGGGATTGTAATGAATTTTAAGTCTCCTCTTTTGTTCATTAACGTCGTTGCTTTACTTGGTTTCCTTTGGATAACCGGCTTCTTCGGAATCTGGATACATGGAATAAAGGCTGTTTCGGAAGATGCTGGGGATATTTTTACTCAAGCCTATCCTGTTGAAGGTAATTACACTGTAAAAATAAGTTTAAGCAATTTGGAAAAAAATGAGGGAAAGGTTCTTTATGAGGAAGAAAACAATAAGATTTACGTTTCAGAGGTATTTATCGACACAAATTCAAATTATCAGGTGGTTTTTCGCTCCAGCGGTAACTATAATTTCAGTGGGGCAACCTTGGTTTCCGGAATTGAACACGCCAGACAAAATAATGGATATACAGATATCCTGCAGGCAAAAGCTACTGCAGCTTATCAGGGAAGAACATTTGAATTATTTCCTGCGGGCTCAGCTCCATTAAAATACAAGGATGGGGATGAATTCAGTTTCTATTTATATGCTTCAGATGTTGATCCCGAAAATGAAGAGGCTGTTGAGATTACTCTTTCAAACCTTTATATCAATTTTTGGGCAAGAAAACCCAATCTGTAAAATCAAAAAAATAGCAGAGTAAATTCATTTCGAATTACTCTGCTATTTTTCTTTCCTCACCCATGCAGTTCTTCAAAAGCCTGATACACATTGGCTTTTACCTGAATGCCATTAAGCTTTATGCCGAGCGAGACAATCGTCTGGGCCACTTCTGGACGGATTCCGGTAATAATCGTTTTTACCCCAATCAGTGCGAGTGCTTCAATTACTTTAAACAGCTGATCTGCCACCATCGTATCAACAATCATCACGCCTGAAATGTCTAAAATTAAATGCGACAGCTTCAGGTTCGCAGACTGCTTTAACGTTTCTTCCATCAGAAGCCGCGCTCTCTCTGTATCAATGTTGCCAATTAGCGGCAGGATGCCAACTCCTTTTGAAAGCGGGACAACCGGGACTGATAACTCAAGAAAAGCCTGCTTTGCATTTTCGAGTGTTACCTGATGGTATTTAACATAAGACATGCTGAAACAATGGATGGAATGATCCAGCAGGGGATCTATCAAATAGATTACCTTAAAAACCTCTGATGCTGGCATCTCAAGCTCCATCATAGATTCCTCTAAAGATTTCCAGATATGTTTCCTATAAAAACCCGCATCCTTTAACGCTTCATCCAAGGGGATTCCAAGCTTAAAGAAATACTCTCCTGTCTCCTTGCACCATTTCTCAATCTTTTGCATCATTTTATCTTTATTATCATGGTTCAGCAATGCTTCACCGAACAATCCAATAAACTCAGCACGAATATGAATAATCTGCGCTTCCATTTTGTCAGCCTGCATTCTCTCGATTTCCGTCATCCCAACATCGCTCATTCGATCCTTATGCAGTTTTTCTGCTATCATATCTTTCTCTCTTAAAATCTTTTCCCCTAAAAGACGCATCTGATTACTCATGTTCTCCCCCTATAGTACTTTGATTTAATCTATTAAGAATGGGTCCGATTCATCCTAAACATATCTCTTTACCCGGGCATGTTTTTGAATAAACATCTGAATTTAAAATTATTGGAGTTAAGTGAGGAAGAGTGGTGATTAACTGTGAATTTTCTTTGGTTCGCGGCCTTATCGTCGTTATTCATTTCGATTAACTACCATTTTAGCTGAGCATTCCGTTTTTTCGTCGTTATTCGCTCTGTTTAACTACCAGTTTCGCTGGGCATTCCGCTTTTTCGTCGTTATTCACTCTGTTTAACTACCAGTTTCGCTGGGCATTTCGCTTTTTCGTCGTTATTCGCTCTGTTTAACTACCAGTTTCGCTGAGCATTCCGCTTTTTCGTCGTTATTAGCTCTGTTTAACTACCAGTTTCGCTGAGCATTTCGCTTTTTCGTCGTTATTCGCTCTGTTTAACTACCAGTTTCGCTGAGCATTTCGCTTTTTCGTCGTTATTTGCTCTGATTAACTACCAGTTTCGCTGAGCATTTCGCTTTTTCGTCGTTATTCGCTCTGTTTAACTACCAGTTTCGTTGAGGACTCCGCTTTTTCGGTGTTATTCGCTCTGATTAACTACCATTCTTGCTGAGCTTTCCGATTATCGTCGTTATTCATCCTGTTTAACTACCAGTTTCGTTGAGCACTCCGCTTTTTTCGTCGTTATTCGCTCTGATTTTTTACCACTTTTCCTGATCTATGGATTATTCGTCGTTATCGCTGTGTCCCTGGCTGCGATTTCCCAGCCCACTCCTATTTCTCGTCGCTATCCCCCGCAAAACCCACAACGCCACATGCCGTCACCACCTCTGTCCGCCCATTTTCACAATGGACACTCACCTGCCTTATCCCATTTTGAATATAGTGTAGGAGTCAGAAGGGGGTGACTAAGATCAACAGTCTATATACTGCGAACTCCTCCGGTATGCATAGTTTAGAAGATTGGCAGCAGCTTGCTATTGATAGATTTCAGACAAAGATGACGGATAAAGAAAGGCCTTTTCCCTGCATACCTGCAACTATCGGGTTTGCCAATAACCAGCTCCGTTATGGGTTTGCAGATGACCCAAGGGATCCGGCCGCCATTCAGCAAACCGCAGCCATACTAAAGGAATTCTCTGTACATTCAAGAGAGTTCGGAAGCTACACTTCGCTGATCATTTTTTACAAAACAATGGATAAATTGAGTGTGGAGGAATATGAACAGCTCTTTTGGGAACAGCTCACAGGGTTAGCTGGGATGGATAATGCTGAGTGGCCAAACGAAATCCCAATTGACCCGCATGATCCACTTTGGGAGTTTTGCTTTCACGGAGAAAAGTACTTTGTCTATTGTGCCACCCCTGCGCATAAAAATCGGCAGAGCCGGCATTTTGATACGATGATGCTCGCCATCACACCGAGGTGGGTACTGCAAGAGTTTATGAAAAAAGGACGCTTAGCATCACGAATTAAAAGTCAGGTCCGCAAACGGCTTCAAAAATATGACAGCATTACGATACACCCGGATTTGAACAGTTATGGAGCCGATGACAACTTCGAATGGAAACAATATTTTCTGCGGGATGATGACACCACGATCTCTAAATGCCCCTTTCATCGTTTGCTGGAAACCTTCAAGAATAAATAAGGAGGACAGAAGCCGCTTCTGTTCTCTATTTGTTTTTTCTATTGATATAAAGAGTGCCATCCTGCTGGACTTGTGCAAAAAATACATCTTCGGATGAGTGAATCTTCGCTTTTTGCAGTTCCCTGTCAAGCCAGTTGTTGTCTAATTTTAATTTAGAAAGATTTTTTGAATTGACCTTTCCATCTGCTATGACTTCTGTAGGTAAAGGAATGAGATCTTTTATTGAACTCATAATATTTAAATCATTTTTGGTAACAGGCTGTTGACTTTCCTTTTTCAAAACGGACAGCTCTCCGTTTGTTTCCAGGATCGCGTAATCGACATCGTTAAGGGAAAATATGTCCTTTTGCCTTAATAACGCCTGCAGTTCATCCAGATCCACCCTCGATATTTTGAGCGCCCTTTCCATTATCCTGCCAGCTTTTATGACTATTAATGGCTCACCTGTTGTGACTGTCCTCCCCTGTTTCGACTTAAGGTCAATCATGTCCATAAGGATTGTAAAAAGTGTCCAGACAATCAGTGCAATTACTCCATCTTTAATGCGGGTACTCTCATTCACAGCAAGATTTCCGGCGATAGACCCGATTCCAATGGCTGTAGCCCAGTTGAAAAAGGTCATTTGCCCAATTTCCTTGCGTCCCATCAGTCTGGCTAATAAGAAAAGTACTAGAAATGAGATAGTTACACGAAGGATCGTCTCGTTTACCGTCATAAAAATTCACCCCACACATTATGGGCCTGCGCCTTCAGAACAGCTGCCAGAGCCCTTTAAATCAATTCCCCTATCACTTCATCGGCTGTCACAATCACTGCAAACTCTTTATGCAAAGCAGCCAGCTCCAATTCTTGTACCGTTTCCGCGGGATGGACTGTCCCCAGATGATCGGTGATTTCAAAAGCGGCAATCGCATCCGACACCAAATAGGTAACAAAGCCAAGATTTCCGCTCATTCTGGCTGTAGTTGAAACACAATGCTGTGTTGACAGGCCGGTGATGACAACAGACTTGATCCCCCTCTGCCGAAGATGGATCTCAAGCTCCGTGCCTATGAATGCACTGTTCACATTCTTTGTAAAAACCTTTTCCCCTGCTTTAGGAGCCAATAGGTCTTTAAATTGAATTCCCTGCTCATTTTTATGAAAAAGAGGTGATTGCGGGTCCAGAGACAAGTGCTTTGAAAAGCAAATGGGCCACTGCCGTTTCCTCCATTCTGTCAGCAGGCGGAACGCATTGTTTTCAGCCTGGGGATTGTTTCGCTTCCCCCAATACGGATCATCAAAGCCTTTTTGCATATCTAATACCATTAATGCTGGTGCATTAGCAAATTGAATCATCTCATGTCCTCCAAAAAGGATATTTATTTATTTTACTCTGGCGACTGCGTTTGCAAGATGCTCCCAGAGGATCGCTTCAACCTGTTTCCCTTCTTCTTCCTGGCAGCCAATAATAAGAATAACCTCTGACTTTGCTCCTTTTAACAGCCGCTTATTTCTAGTCCTTAGCTTTAAAAGGATGAAATCAATCGCAAAGCCAAGCAGAAATCCGGCCGCAGCCCCAATCATGCCCCAATAAATTGGCCCCCATTCCAATATAAATCCTCTGCTGGCTCCAACAACCGAGAACATTACCGCCAGTACCATCCCTTTATTTATAAGTGATACTCCATCTGACTGGTGAATCGAGTCTATCATCCTTGGTTCTTCCGTCCGATTATCCAGCGGGACCGAGTATATGTCGGTTATTCCCTGCTGTTCCAGCTTCCTGATTGCAAGTTCAAGATAGGGTGAATGGTCAAATGTTGCAAATACCTGCATTTACTTCACCTTCATGCCTTTCTTTAAATGGAATGAATTCGATTGGTAATACTTTCTCAAAAACTTCTTCTGCTCGGTATCGTATAATTTATTGTTTTCAACAACATTCATATAGGTATCATAAATTGTAAAAAAATAAAATGAAGGCAGATAAAGCAGCCACTGTGCATTTAACACTTGAGATGATTTTTTAAGATCCCCTATCAGCAGGTAATGGAATGCTTCAATAAAATGAGAAAAATGCACAAGTACAACCGTCATAACCAATGTAAAAAAAGCGCTGAAAATTCTGTGGATGTACAATTGGCCAACGCTTGGGATGGTCATTGACCAAAGAACAGCGGATATTGGGTCTCTCTTATCCAGGTAATTGATTTCAAATGGTTTTATCACTAATCGCTCAATTGCCTTAGCGTCTTTTTCGTTCAGCAGAAAAATTTTATTCATGTCTACAGTCGTCCGGTAACTATCCCAGATGGCGAAAATATATACAGGAATATACAGGTGCATGTATCTGATATCTATTACCTCTTTTGCTTTTTGAATATCCCCTATGAAGCTATAAACCATTGCTGAATTCAAATGGATCATTTGGTTTATAAATAATTCCCAAATAACCAGGGAAAACCCCCTCAAAAATTTGTTTAATAGCAGATGTCCATAACCTGGAAACACCACTGACCACATTGCGATAATATATGGATTCCGCAAATGGATTTGTGTTGTACCAAAAATACTTAAATGGGAAAGCTTTGAAGCCTCTTTCTGGTTCCTGAATATAAGAGCCATAATTCTCCTCCCAAGACAGCGAAAATCATTATGGCTATTTTCTGCAAAAAGATTTTTTTCATACTTTATCCAGTATGCTAGTTCAATGCAAAATCATTACCTTGTGCCCTCACCATTCAACTGTAAACAAAAGTTGATCTTAAGTTTATTTTCATTTTGTAAGATAGGCATTGAAATAAATTTAGGAGGCATTCATGTGAAAAAACTGCTGCATTCGATTACAGATTGGGTTTCCACCAAACCGGGAATGTGGATTACCATTATCGCCTGGCTTGTGCTGATGATTGGCTTAAGTGCAGGTCCAAAGCTTGGCGATTATAAAACAAATAATTTCCAGTCACTTCCTGATGAGGCGAAATCCATTATTGCCGAAAATAAAACCGAGGAATATTTTCCAAACAAACAAGGAACTCCAGGCATCCTGGTTTTCCATAATGAAAATGGCGAGGTGAATATCGAAGAAGCTAAACAGATATTAGAAGGAATCGCGCTGGAGGACATCGATGGAATCAAGACGATTATCGATATCAGCAAGCTTCCTCCTCAAGCCTTGGGTTCTTTCATTTCTGAAGACAAGTCCACGATGATTGTGCCGATGGAGCTTGAAAACGGACTTGGCAATGACCAGTATTCCGAAATTAACGACCATGCTTCTGAAACAGGCAATAAAATTGCAGAGGATCTCGAGAGTACTGCGTTTTATATTACTGGCCCGGCCGGTATAGCGGGAGACACGGTTAAACTTTTTGAACAGGCGGACTTTGTTCTGCTGATTGCCACCGTTCTTATCATTCTAGTATTGCTTATAGCGATTTACCGCTCACCATTGCTTGCAGTTATACCGCTTCTGGCAACGGCGATTGTCTACCAGGTCGTAAACCAGAGCATAGCTTTAATGGGTGCTGGCGGACTTGAGGTCAATAACCAGACAACCTCGATCATGAGTATTTTGCTGTTTGCTGCTGTCATTGATTATTCATTATTTGTTTTCTCCCGTTATCGGGAGGAGCTCAACCATTACGAAAACAAATATATAGCGATGAAGCATGCGATGCGCGCAACAGGCGAGCCTGTTTTCTTTGCGGGCGGAACCGTTCTTGCTGCTATGCTGGTTCTGTTCTTCGCGGATTTCCGGGATTATCAGAACTTTGCTCCTATTTTTGGAACTGCCATGTTCTTTATCATGCTCGCGTCCGTTACGCTGGTTCCTGCTTTATTCACCCTGTTCGGGCGTAAGGCTTTTTGGCCGAAAGTTCCTCAATACGGAACGGAAACGGAAGTTAAACATAAAGTCTGGGGACCGCTTGCCAGATTTGTGGTGAATAAGCCTGGTCTCTCTGGCGGTATGGTCGGCATTTTTATGCTCATCACAGCGCTTATTATCTTTAACCTAGATTATGAATTTGATATGGTAAAAAAATTCCCGGATGACCTGCCGTCCCGTGTCGGCTATGAAATTGTGGAATCCAGATTTGACAAAGGAGAACTGGCTCCTTCGACACTTCTGATTGTCAGTGATCAAAAATTGGAAGAAACCGATGCAAATGCAATATCTGATAAGCTGCAGGGATATGATGAAATAGCCTCTGTCCGCCTTTCAGCATATTCAGAAGACGGCAAGGCTGCTAAAATCAGTGTCGCTTTATCCATTAATCCCTATTCGGCTGAAGCCATAACCTTTATGGAAAAATTGCGTGACGACACACCGGAGCTGCTGAAAGAAGCCGGCGTGGAAGCTGAATCTTACTACAGCGGGGTCACTGCGAAAATAGTGGACGAACAGGATATCAACAACGGTGATATAATAAAAATTGTTCTGCTGGAGACGGTTCTGATTCTTGCGCTGTTATTTGCGCTTACGAAATCCATAAAGATGCCGATCTATATGATGGCAACCATTCTGCTTTCATTTGTCTCAGCTTTAGGACTGGGGATATTCCTTGTTGATGTATTATTCGGCTTTGAATCCATCAGTTCGCGTGTTCCTGTTTATTCATTCATTTTCCTTGTAGCATTGGGCATTGATTATAACATCATCCTTGTTTCACGCTTTATCGAGGAAAGGAAGACACATAGAATCAAGGACGCTCTTGAAATTGCCATCCGGAATACCGGAGGCGTCATTTCTTCAGCTGGCCTCATTCTGGCAGCTACATTTGCTGCCCTGATGACCATGCCGATAGCGGACCTATTCGTTTTTGGATTCATCGTTGCCATGGGAATATTGATTGACACCTTCCTTGTTAGAGGAATGCTGCTTCCGGCATTAATTCTGTTTTTTGAAAAAGACAAGGAGACTTCCCGGCAAAAAATTTCGGAATAGGGAGAGGGTCACCTCCCTATTCCCCTGTGAGGAGGCCCTGATATGAAGATACTTGTCGTAGACGATGATGTAAATATACAAAAACTCGTCACAATCCATCTAAATCATGAGGGCTATCAGGTCCTGCGCGCACACAATGCACAGGAAGCTCTAGCACTTTTAGAGGAACAAACCGCAGATTTAGCAGTTGTCGATGTCATGATGCCTGGTATGGACGGTTTCGAACTCACCAGGCTTCTGACTAAGGACTTCGGAATCCCTGTTATCCTATTAACGGCGAAGGGACAGCTGTGTGATAAAGAACTGGGATTCTTAGCCGGATCTGAAGATTATATTGTAAAGCCGTTTGAAGTGAAGGAGCTCCTTTTCCGGGTAGCCGTGGTGTTAAGAAGAGCTGAGCGGGCAATGGAAACAGTCGTCAAAGCCGGAAACCTGTTAATGGACAGAAAAAGCTTTGAAGTGGAAATCGATCAGGAGACCATCCTTTTTCCATTAAAGGAATTTGAGCTGCTAAGCTTACTTTCGGCACGAAAAAATAAAATCACACAGCGCGCTGCATTGATCGAACAGGCTTGGGGAGCGGATTATGAGGGCAGCGAACAGACTTTAAATACCCATATCAACCGGATTCGCGACCGTTTGAAAAAATATGGCGCAAGCGTTGAAATCCAGACTGTTCGCGGAATCGGGTATAAGCTTGAGGAAATAAAATGAAAACCCTCTACCGGAAATTCATTGCAGCCACACTTGTGATTTTAGCCATTAGCATCGTGCTTTCCTTCATTTTAACCAATTGGGTCTATATGACTTCAACAAAGGGGAAAATCGACAGACAAAATGTTGTAATTGCAGAGGAAATCGCTCATGGTCTGGAGAATATGCATTCCTCGGGCCCTACTTATGAAACTTACTTAAATTCCATGAGCAAGCTCGGCTATCAGATCTATATCGTAACTGAATCAGGTGAAGGGGAATTCTTCGGGCAGCCGTTCAATAAGACAGAATTGCCAGAGGAAGCTGCCAAAGTCCTGACCGATCATGATGTTTATCATGGTATGGATAGCTTTGCCGGCCAATTTCTGATGATGGGCCATTTTTCAAACGATCTGGAAAATACCGTCGGTGTCCCTTTTACTATGAACGACCAGAATTACGGGCTATTTCTTCGCCCGAATAATAAGCTGCTTTTCTCGGACATTCATATGATTTTCGCATGGTTCTTTGTCGCCATTGCTGTTGTCAGCATCACCGGAGTGATCTGGTTCGCCAAGCACCTTATCAAGCCGATCACGAAGCTGACGGAAGCAACCAGGGAAATCACACGGGAAAATTTCAACTTCCCATTGAATATTGCTCGCAGAGATGAAATTGGACAGCTGGCAGAAAGCTTTAGCCGCATGCAGGAGCAGCTGCAGCACAATGACGAGGCCCGCAAGTCATTCATCAACAATGTGTCTCATGACTTTCAGTCCCCTCTTATGAATATTCAAGGATATGCAGAACTTCTGCAGACACAGAAACTGTCTGCAGAAGAACATTTCGAATATGTGCAGATCATCGATCAGGAGTCCAAGCGGCTCTCCAACCTGACCAAACAGCTTTTGCTTTTGACTTCCCTTGACCAGAAATCATATCCGATGAAGCTTTCGGAAGTGAAACTGGACGATCAGATCAAGGAAACCATCCGCAGGCATCAATGGCGGCTGGAAGAAAAAGAGATTGAGGTTTCCTATAAGCTTGCGCCTGTCATTTTCAAGGGGGATCCAGAGCTGATGGTGAATATCTGGGACAATCTGCTGACGAATGCGATAAAATATAACTCTCATGGCGGGAGCATTTTAATCAGCTTGTCTCAAACTGAAACAGCGATTGAAGTTGTTTTTAAAGACACCGGGATTGGAATATCCGAGGATACAATCAGCCAGATTTTCGACCGTTTTTACCGGGTGGACTCGGCAAGAAAAAGAGATGGCACAGGACTCGGGCTTTCGATTGTGAAACAGATTATTGAACTGCATTATGGGGAAATAAAGGCAGTCAGCCAGGCTGGCAAAGGAACCTCTTTTACCATCACATTTTTCAGGGAGAAACAACGGGAGGAATAAAAAACTATGGAACAACAATGGAGCATCAGATTAATAAGATTTGCAGCCATCTTTGGCATTATCGGGACCTATCTTGGATCGCATATGTCCGGGCAGATGGATTATTCTTTAAGGCCTATTCACGCCCACATCCTGCTGGTAGGATGGCTTTCTGTATTTGCATGGGGAATCTTTTATAAAGTATACCGTGTAAAATATAAAAAGCTCGTTTCCATTCACAGCATACTTGGAATGGCAGGAGCACTCGGATTGACAATCGGAATGTGGATGTACACATTAAATCCGTTTAATTTAGGGGATACCTTTGTTCTGATCTTCTTCATCGCGGGCGGAACCTTGCTGCTGCTAGCCTTTGCACTGTTTGTGGCGATTACCTTTTTGACTGAAAAAACATCAGAACGTTAAGTTAGAAGAGCAATGCAATCCTGTTTTAGAGGCTGCATTGCTCTTTTTTTGTCAGCTATTCAGCTATAAAGCTATATACGGATAGAGGCTTAACTTCTCTTGATTCTGTTAGCGCTCTCAGCATCGAAACCTCAGAATGCAGAAGATCTGTTATTTTTTCCGGCATATTCTTTACTCCCTTTATTTCATCGTTAAAGTCCATCAGCACCTTATCTATTTCCCAAAGGCCGTCCTGCAAATCAGGGGAATCTATGTTAGAATCCTTTATGATTCGCCATCCTGCTTGTCCCGCAATATCCCTCAAATCGCCGGGAGTCAGCAGAGTTCTCACATTAGAATCACTTTCTTGTTTAAAGGCTTCATATTGTGCCTGAATGAGGATTGATAATAAATGCGGATATTGTTCGATTGTGTTTATTTCGGTGCTCCATTCTGCAAAGCAAAGCTGCTTTCCCCATTTTTTCACCTTTTCGAGGATCCTTAATAGCTCGGCATAAGATTTCGTGTACCATGAACAGTGGGAGAATACGATATAGTCATAGAGGTTTTCCTGAAAATCCACATTCTCATCTAAAATATCTAAATTAAAATCTAATTTAATTTGCTTGCCGACTCTGGAATGGTTCAGGTATTCAGCTGATTCACCGAGTGAAACTGGACTCCCGTATGAAGGTGAAGCCGAATCAATCCCTTGTACAAGCCCCTTTTCACCAGTATAGGCAGCCAGCACCGCGGTTGTATCTCCCTGTCCGCATCCGATTTCCAGAATTCGGCTTTCAGCTTTTATATCCCAGAAATCCACAAGCTTTATGCGATGCCTCGTCTGAACCATCTGTACTTCATATGCCATTTTGCTCGCGGCCATGCAGTCAACTATAGCTTTTATTTCATTTTCATTCATGGGTTTATTTGCTCCTTCGGGAATTTTGCTGCTGACAGTTAAATTCTATAGATTCTGGCATTATCCTTCTCCAGATCCAATATGGGCTAAAAGAATTAAGCTGCCCAGCGAGCAGCTCAATTTCATTTGTTCCAATAGGCTTTAGCATCTGCTTCCAGAACTTTCAACCTCTGATAATAGTCAGGAAACTCGTTAAGATGGGCCAATGCAATTTTTCCCGTAAGCAGCGGATCATCTCCTGTAACGTCTGTTCGGCTTGACTGTTTCCCATGTTCAAGTTCTACATTTACGCCCATCCAGAATTCATTCAAATCAAACTTGCTTTTCGTAAAATCGATTCCTGACAGTAATGCAATGGCTGCCGCTTCCTCCTTGGAAAAGCTTACTCTTGCTCTTTTGAAATGATTGCTTAGCGAAGCTTGATGGTTAACATGGCAGTTATTAAAGGAATGTACATACGGATTATATGAGTAATACAACTACATCACTCCTCAATGCTAGTTACCATAATGTATGTGAATGATCTACTTAGGAGCATGGACTAGATCAAATAAAAAAGGGCCTAAAAGGCCCTTTACTAACAGCATCTTCCCGTATTCCCGATCATCGAAATCCCGCTCCCGTTCCCGCTTCGCTCTAAAACAAGGTCTTCGGTGTTTGGTTCAATAATAGGGTCGATTGCTACTTTGATTTCATTGATTGTGACTATAATATCATCTGCTGCTGGCTCATCCAGAGCCAGTCCTATTCTTGGCTGTCCTCAGCCATAGCCGTCAAAAAAGATGCGGATGCAGCTGGCATTTTGTTCTTCCAGCATTTTTCTTAATTCATCACGCGCATTGTCTGTAATCATCATGTCTGTTCCCTCCCTTGGATGTTTTTTAGTATATTATTTACTTTCCAGTTTCGGCAAATGTTTTAATGCGTCCGCCAATTTCATCACGAACACGCTGGAAGAAAGCCCATTTTTCATCTTCTGTTCCTTCTGCTTTTGCAGGGTCATCGAATCCCCAGTGTTCGCGCTTCACATGAGGAGGAGTCATTGGGCATTTATCAGCTGCGTCTCCGCAAAGCGTTACTACCAAATCAGCATTATTTAGGATTTCCGGGTCAATAATATCAGAAGTCTGATTTGAAATATCAATGCCTGCTTCTTTCATTGCTTTTACAGCGTTAGGATTTAAGCCATGTGCTTCGATGCCTGCACTATAAACCTTCCAGTCCTCACCTAAATGCTGCTTTGCCCATCCTTCCGCCATCTGGCTGCGGCATGAGTTGCCTGTGCATAGGAAGTAGATTGTTTTTTTAGTCATGTTGAATTTCTCCTTTTAGGTAAATTTTTTAAAGTATCTGTAACCAAATATATAGACCAACTAATGTTATAAATAAAGTTGGTATGGTTAAAACAATTCCAGTTTTAAAGTACGTTCCCCACGAGATTTTTACTCCTTTTAGGGACAATACATGCAGCCATAGCAGGGTTGCAAGAGAACCAATCGGCGTGATTTTCGGACCTAAATCAGATCCAATCACGTTCGCATAAATAAGGGCTTCACGCATGATTCCGCTAGTATTCGTATCAGCAATGGCCAGGGCATCAATCATAACGGTTGGCATATTGTTCATGACAGAAGAAAGGATGGCCGCAATGAATCCCATTCCGATCGTTGCCGCGAATAGTCCCTGGTCAGCTGTCATTTGAATCAAGTCTGCCAATACATTTGTAAGACCCGCATTTCTTAATCCGTAAACCACAACATACATGCCAATAGAAAAGAAAACAATAGCCCACGGAGCACCCTTGATGACAGTGCGTGTATTCACGGCCGGGCTTCTTTGTGCCATAACCAGGAAGAAAATGGTTATGATTCCTGCGATGAATGAAACGGGTACCCCAATCCATTCACTTGCAAAATAACCTATTAATAAGATGCCTAGAACAAGCCATGACAATCGGAACATTTTGCTGTCACGAACTGCTTCAGCCGGTTCCTTCAAATGGGATAAATCATAATTTTTTGGTATGCTTTTTCTAAAGTACAAGAATAAGACTAAAATGCTGGCTGCCAGTGAAAAGAAATTCGGAATAATCATGCGGGACGCATATTCCACAAAGCCAATGCCAAAAAAGTCAGCTGAGACGATATTGACAAGGTTGCTGACAACCAATGGCAGGGACGTTGTATCTGCAATAAATCCGCTCGCAATGATAAACGGAAAAACCAATTTTTCTTCAAATTGAAGGTTCCGGACCATTGCGAGGACGATTGGCGTGAGAATAAGTGCCGCTCCATCATTCGCAAAGAATGCTGCAACAACCGCTCCCAAAATCGAAACGTAAATGAACATCTTCACTCCGCTGCCCTTTGCCGCTCTCGCCATATGTAAAGCGGCCCACTCGAAAAACCCGATTTCATCTAAAATAAGAGATATAATGATGATGGCAATAAAGGTTAATGTGGCATTCCAGACAATGGACGTAACATCTATGACATCATTGAAGTCCACCACACCAGCAATTAGGGCCAGGATAGCTCCGCCGCATGCTGACCAGCCGATCGATAGCCCTTTTGGCTGCCAAATGACTAATATGAGGGTGACCAAGAAAATCACCGATGCTAAAACTATTTGAGTCAATGTGTTCCCCCCTCTTACTCACAGGAAATTCGCAATCCCTGTTCTTCTAATTCTTCTAATAAATTATCTTGGCTTGGAAGGTGATCGAGCACAGTCCGAACCAATGGGTAGTATTCATTATCCTGATTCAATGAATAAATAATCCACTGACCTCTCCTGGTTTCCCTTACCACACCTGCATCTTTTAGTTTCCTGAGATGCTGGCTAATGGCTGGCTGGCTCATTTTAAAAATCTCCACAAACTCACACACACAACAATCATGGTTATTTAAAAGTTTGACCATTGTGAGCCGTGTTTTATCGCCTAATAATTTTAAAATGGATGCTGCTTTGTCGATTTCAACTGAGGACACTCTCATGATCTTATCACCTCCGCTTTGCACATATTAATATATAATAATTTACTTATATAAGTAAATGCTTTTTTTCTTATTTACAAAATCTTTACCTATAGTTTGCTTTTTTTATTTTCGCCGTATTCATTTTGTTTTGCTGGTTTTGACAAATGAGCTTATTGGAACAGAAACGTTTTATTTGTGTGGCTGCCCTACTTAAGGCTTTTTCGAACTGGCGAATGAGTCTATGAAGAGCTGACTAAAGATAGCTTTCCGTTCCTTCGGACAGGCAAGGAAGAAATCTGAGAGATCCTGTCTGAACTTATTCCAACTTCGGTCTGATAAAAAGGAAATCCAGGAATTCCTGTCCGGACTTTGTCCAACTTCGGACAAACCTCTTTCCCCACCGAACTTTTAAGTAAAACCTCACAAAAAAACGGCTAAACTATAGCCGCACCCTAATTTAAAGCAGTTTTTCCATAGCCATCACATCAACAAATTCTCCATCCAAAACACCCTGGTTTTGAAATATGCCAACTTCACGATACCCCATTTTCTTGTACAGTCCCTGTCCAAGGCCATTAAATGGAAAAGTAAACAAAACCAGCTTATGGAACTTATTTTCTCTTGCATTCATTTCGAGAGCAGAAAGCAGCTTACCGCCCGCTCTTTTGCCTCTGAATGCCCTGGAGATATAGACTGATAGATCTGCCACTCCATCATAAGCACAGCGGCTGTTATACGGATTCAAGGAAGCCCACCCAATCACTTGATCCCCTTTTTCAGCGGCAAGCACGCTATATCGGCCTTGACGCTGTTCAAACCAGTTTGTTATAAAGGAAAGATCTTTTGCCTCTGTTTCCAATGTAGCGATGCGATCTTCTATTCCCTGATTATAAATCGCCAGAATATCCTCTAAATCTGTTTTTCTGGCTTCACGAATAACAATCTCACTCAACATTTCAGTTTCCCCCCTAGTAGAATTCATAGATCTCTTTTTTTATTGATGTGTTCAACCTCCTTGCTAAAGCTGACCAAATTATGGCTAAAATAAGCAGGATTATTGAGCCGCCCCAATACAAAAATGTAAACCCTGCCTCAAATTGGATTAATATGTAACTAAGTGCCGGCCCTAAAGCTGCCCCCACATCTTGAGAGATCGAGTATACCGTAAGGAAAGAAACCACGTTTACCGTTTTAGCTGTGTCCAGAGCAATCGTGTCCAGAATGGTAGATAATATGGTAGCACCAGCCATTACTAGAAGAGTAACGGCTATCCACAGCCCTAATGGAAGTCTAATGGATACCATTCCAAAGACAAATCCTGCAGAGATTAGAGAAACGATAAAAATCGGCAGTCTCCCCCGTGATCCATCAGACCAGTGCCCCACTGTCCTTCCCAGAAAAGGTTCCCACGACCATCTTACCGCTTGGATGATGCCAGATAATAATGTAACACTGATAACCACATTCCATATAGATATACTCTCTCCGTAAAAATGTTCAATTAAAGAGCTCAGTGTGGATGTCACTATTCCTTGATATAACATGGCAATGAGAAAGCCTGAAACAATAATCCAGGCTTTATATCCTGCCTTTCCAATGAAAGGCGTCTCTTTAGCCATTCTATCTTTCTTTTCAGGAGTCTCATCATCCTGATTAATTTTAGACTTCAGCATTAAAGGAAGCCCCAATAGGGATAATAACCCAAATGAAATTGAAACCGTGCTCAAGCCTATAATCGGAACGAGCAAGCCGCCAATCAGCATTCCAACCAGGCTGCCTGTTCGGTATAGCCCGTTATATAACCCCATGGAACTTCCCCGCTTATTGGCATCAGCATATACGGCCACAACCGATAATCCGCCTATTCGAAAAAATGACCAGGCAATCCCCCATAATGCACGGAGGATCACCCATGCCGTAAACCCTTCGACAACACCGTAACCTATCGTTGTGAATCCGCCTAAAAGAACAGCAATGATAAGGCCAGCCTTTAATGAAATATGTTTATATATCCAGCATGCTATTGGATTAAAGGGCAATCGTATGAAACGGTTAATGGATAGAAGCACACCCACTTGCCAGATAGACTCCAGACCTGTATTTTCCCAATAAATAGGCAAGGCAATATACAGCATGGAATCACCTAAGAGACTTAGTGCTGTGACTATGGCGACTATTATTATAGGTTTTGAAGATAAATGATTTTTAATAGCAACCATAAGTCGTTCTCTCCTTTATTAATCATTCGAATGTTTCATTAAATCCCGATAGGCCAAAAGAAATTGTGCATACGTTTCCTGCCCCATTTCAATTTCACGCAATCGAAACAGCCTTTCAAACGTTTTATCTTTAGCTTCCTCAACAGAACATCCGAAAGCATTCATGATTAGTTTCATATATGAGATAAAATATTCTTTTTTAAGTACACCAGCATGATTGATGGTCATTGTCATCACCTATAAATTCGTCATGAGGGGAAGAAATACCCTCCCCTTAATTAATTGCAGCAAGAAGATGCAGGTTCATCACAGGAACTTTTTAGATTAACGCTGCAAACACCCGTTTCCGGCAAATCGAGCTCCACTTTTTCAGCAGCGGCGAAATCACCGCTTAAATAAGCTGCCACTGACCTAACCTGCTCATAGCCTGTCGCCATTAAGAAGGTTGGAGCACGGCCATAACTTTTTGAACCCACGATATATAAATTCTTCTCAGGCTGTCTTAACTCCTTTTCTCCATGCGGGCGAACCGTACCGCAGCTATGAATATTAGGATCAATTAATGGTGCTAATGCATCTACGCTTTCAGTTGAAGAATCAATGGAAGTTCGAAGTTCACTTATGATTGAAAAATCCGGACGGCTTCCTGTATTGACAATCATTTCATCGATTCCATCCAGGCTGCTATGCTTGCCATTTTGACTGCCTATTAACTCAATTCCCGTTTCTGACTTTTTGACCAGCTGGATACGAAATGGAGTAATGGCCATCACTTGCCCGTTATCAACCAATTGATGGATTCTGCTTCCGAGGCGGCCGCGTGCTTCCAGCGCATCCCTTTCTTCTCCTCCGTAGGCATCCTCAACCTGATTTCTTCTCATAATCCAGAGAATATCTGTTTCGGGATAAGACTCTTTCAATGCGGCTAAATCCAGCAAGGCATTAATGGCTGAATGGCCTCCCCCGACAACTGCTATCCGTTTATTCCTATACCGATGCTGCTCACTCCCTAATATATCGGGTATTCCATAAAATATTTTTTCCTTCAGCTGCTGTTCTTCAGCCAGCCAAATACCGCTTGACGAAGCTGGATTTGGATTTCCCCAGATGCCTGCAGCATCAATGACTGCTTTTGATTCGTATGTCTTGTACTCGCCATTCTGTTCAGCATGGATAACAAAGGGAGTATTTTCCCGGTTTGCAGTTTTCATTTTATCGGTGTCTTTTCTGCCCACTGACAAAACTTTCGTATTCAAGTGAATAAAAGGCTTTATTTCAGGTAACCTGGACAGCGGCTTTAGATAGTGTTCAACAAGCTCCTCCCCTGTAGGCAAAGCTTCCAGCTGCGGCTGTACCCAGCCATTGGCGCTTAATAACCTGGCAGCCGCTTTATCAATATTGTATCTCCATGGTGAGAATAACCGAATATGTCCCCAGCTTTTAATATTGGCTCCTGCTTGCTCCCCCGACTCCAGCAGAATAAATGACTGCCCCCTGCTTGACAGGTGTGCAGCAGCTGCCAGTCCAACCGGTCCGGCGCCAATTATAGCCACAGGCAACTCTCTTCCTTCATCCTTGCTTTGTGAAGCCTTTTCTGACAAGTTTTTCTTAGCCGTGCAACAGCCTTTGGCAATAAAAAGTTCATTCTGATTATTCATGCTCTCTCCTCTTTTCTCAAAAATTCGATTGATTTTACTTGCATAATACAAGTATTATACCCAGGGGTTTTACCCCTGAATTGGCTTGCAGCATGCACTGGACTTTGCCATTGCATTATTTAACAAATGAATTGAGCGGATGACTGTTTCTTTTTCAAACTCATTCATTTGTGAAAAAACCTCATGTAAAAATGAATTCATCTGCTGATCTATTGAACCTGCAATGTATTTGCCTTCAGCAGTCAACGAAAGGATACTGATTCTCTTATCAGCAGGATCCGGCGTTTTCTTAACTAACTTCATCTTCACCAAAGATTGAACCTGCCTGCTGAAAGTAGTAATATCCGTCCCTAACGTATCTGCAATCTGCTGCATGGACGGGTTATGCTGATTGTCAATCTCATAAAGAATATGGCTTTGAATGAGGGAAATATCGCATCCGCCGACACTGCAGCAATTTTTATTGAGTAAGCCAAAACGGCGCGTCATTACTTGAAACAAACTGCGAAGATTTTCCATTATTTTCACCTCTTGGTTATATTATAGTTTTTTTATTTGTAGTTTGCAACTATTTTTTAAATTTTTTTACCAAAAAAAGCAGACCAGCATATTTCCAGTCTGCTTCCCATATTATCATAGTTTAATAGTCCTTAAGACGTCATCCCCAGCCCAATAACTCCAACTAAGATGAATGCCAGGGATATAAATTGCTTATATCCAAATTTTTCTTTAAACCAAAACAAACCAGCCAGCGTAATGCCAATACTCCCCACTCCTGTCCAAATAGCATAGGCCACACCTGCTGGAATCCTTTGCATGGCCATGGATAAACAGAAAAAAGAGAAAATAAAACCAACTACCATAACAACGATTGGCCATTTCTTTCTCGTTCCATCCATGTATTTCATGGCAATTGTAGCGATCACTTCTTCGATCCCCGCCAGGACCAATAATCCCCAAGCCATTATGATTCACCTCTCGCTTCAGTGTTTTCCTGTTTCGTAAATGTCTTCATGCCAATGATCCCAGTCAATAATATCATCAGAAAGAATACTTGATTTACCGAAAAAGGCTCCCCCATTATCACACCTAAAATATAAGTGCCTACAGTTCCAATCCCGACGAATACAGTATAAGCAGCAGCAACAGGAATTACCTTATATGAGCGGATCAATAGCATGAAACTTGCTGCTATCAGCACAGTGGTAATCGTCCAATCCAGAATTGAATCTGCATATTTTAAACCTGAAGCCCACATCACTTCCAGGATGCCGGCTGCAAATACTAACATCCATTTCATTTTCTCTCAACTCCCATGAATGACAGTCAGTCATTTTTTCTTTAAAGAAAAATTATTGGAAGCGGTCCAATAATTTTAGTCCGTGATTAATGATTTCCTGATAAATTTAAAAAGCTCATCTTTATAAACAGTCAGGGACTCATCCTGCTCGCCGCCAATATAATATCTTTCAGCAGCATTTTCGATAAGGTTAATAATGGTCCTTGAGGTCCACTTTACATTAATGTCTGCATAAATTTCTTCTTTTTGAACTGCCTTGCTGATTTCTATCTCAAGCCATTCGTAATATGGCCGGTAAACCTCTTCCCATTTTTCAAGGGAATGGTTGACAGCAAGTCCTGAGTATACAAGTACTATGATATCTTTATGATCATCTGTAACCTTAAATGTCACATCAATGACGGCATCTAACGTACTCCAGAAGCTTTCAGCTCCCTGCACCTTCCTCTTCATCCGATCCAGTATTTTGGTGAGAAGTGAATTGGCGATCGCAGGAACCAAATCACTTTTTGAAGAAAAATATAAATAGAACGTTCCCTGGGCGATGCCTGCTTTCTTTACGATCTCTGATACGGAGGATTTTTCAAGGCCTTTATCAGAAATAACCTCTATAGCAGCGTTCAGTATTCTACTGTATTTATCATCTGGCAGATCCTGCATGGATATCGCCTCCTTGCCCATTAGTGACTGACTGTCATTCATTATACCAATCCTTTCCCTTTCTATCAAGAATAATGAAAAGTCCCTTAAAACTTGGTATTTTTCCAAAACTAATTACTTTGCACAAAGTATATTTTCGATTATACTTGATTTGTAAACGATTTATAAAAAGATAAATTAAGGGGGAAATATAATGGGTAAATTCGATAATAAAATTGTATTGGTTACTGGCGGGGCATCCGGAATGGGAAAACGAATGACTGAGCTTTTAGTTGAAGAAGGCGCTTATGTTATTGCAGCCGACATTAATAAAGAGCTCCTGGACGTTGTCAGCCAAAATGATTCAGTGGAAGGCAAATTGCTGAATGTCATGTCAGAGGATGATTGGAAAAAGGCAGTGGAAGAAATCGTTGCCGATCATGGAAGAATCGATGTTCTTATTAATAATGCCGGCATTTCAAGTGAGAAGCATATGGATGAGGTGACCATTGAAGATTGGGATCTCATGATGCGCATTAATGGTTTCGGGCCATTTGCAGGAATGAAGCATGTATTGCCGCAGATGGTCAAACAGCAAAGCGGTGGTATTGTGAATATTTCTAGCTACACAGCCATGGTTGGAATGGGGACAAACACGTACACTGCTTCAAAAGGGGCTGTCAGAGCCATATCCAGAGCGGCAAGCACACAGTATGGCCGTTTCGGCATCAGGGTTAATGCCGTCTTCCCTGGTGTTATTAAAACGCCAATGACAGAAAACCTGTCAGAATCCAGTGAAGTGCTGCAAAGATTAATTCAGGCCACTCCGCTCCAAAGACTTGGGGAAGCTGATGACGTGGCACGCGCTGTATTGTTCCTTGCTTCAGATGATTCTTCATATATTACAGGAGCAGAATTAGTTATTGACGGCGGATTTTCCGCACAATAGAAAAGCGGAAGGCTCATTAAGCTAGACAGTTATCTAACTTTCAGAGCAGATAAGCCTATCCTAAACAAAGAAACTGTCCAAGCGGACAGTTTCTTTGTTTAAGTTAACTTTTGCGTTCCCCCATCTACCATTATTGTCTGCCCGGTAATGTAGGAACTGCTTTCGCTGCTTAAGAATACCGCCGCTTCCCCAATATCCTTTTCAGGATCTCCCATGCGGCCAAGCGGAATTCCATTGAGTACCTGCTCATATTGATCAGGGAAGTTCTCACTCCAATTTTTCACGCCTTCAGTATAAGCAATTGGTGAGATTAAATTTACATTAATCTGATCCTTAGCCCACTCATTTGCAACGGTTCGCGTCAAACCACGAATCGCTTCTTTTGCAGATCCATAGGAAGCCTGGTTAACCTGGCCCGAAATACCGGCACCTGAAGCAAAGTTAATCACGTATCCTTTATTTTTCTTAAGCTGCTCGTATGAGGCTTGCATTAAATGGACAGTAGGGTAAAATCCTGTATTAAAGGATAATTCAAAGTCTTCCAGTGTCGTATTCACAAATGGCATCTGTCTGGAAACATGGGCGTTGTTGACAAGGATGTCCAATTTTCCATACTGTGAGATTGTCTCCTGCACAAGCTCTACGGCATTTTCCTTGCGGGATATGTCTTTTTCAATAAAATAAATCGATCCAAACTGGCTTAATTTCTGTACAGCCGCTTCTCCGGCTTCCCGGTTGATATCTGCAATCACGACTTTAGCGCCATGTTTCAGCATGGCTGTGGCTATCCCCTTGCCAATGCCGCCGGCACCGCCAGTAATTAATGCAACTTTGTCCTTTAGATTCATATGATCTCCTCCTCATCTTTATTATAAATCATTCATTACTTTGCGCAAAGTAATTATTAAAAGGAGCTGCTGCTATGTCCATGCAAATCGTAATTCTCGGTCTTTTAAAAGAGAAAGAATATCATCCATATGAAATGAAAAAAGTCATTTTAGAACACAAATGGGATCAGCTATTCCCAGTTACGGACGGCAATTTATATCACGCCATCCGCAAACTCGAAAAGCATAAATGGATCCAGGCGGAAAAGCAGGAACAGGTGAATAACCGGCCAAGCCGTACTGTCTACCAAATTACTGAAGAAGGAAAAAATCAGCTTTCAGAAGAGATCATTGAAGTGTTTAAAAAGCGGATGCCTGAACCGCGCTCCCTTTATCCAGCCCTATTATTTATCGAATCACCCGAAGTCCCTGCAGCAGCAGAGCATATTACATCCTGGATCTCCGAGCTGAAGGCAGAAAGTGAAGTGAAGCATGAGTACCAAGACGCCATTCCGAACCTGATCCAGGAGCATTATAAAGGATTAAATGAGTTTTATATGAATTGGCTTACTAAAATTCTCGATGAATTAGAATCAGTTTAAAAATAGAAGTAAGGGGGGCCTCCCCTTGCTTTTTATATTTATATATCCGGCTGTTTCCTCATGTTTACCCTCTCTAATAAACTGTAAAAATATTGCTATTTTGCTTAAAAGCTATGTACTTTTAGCCTGAAAACAATTATACTATTCTGAATATTGTCTTTTAGTAATGCGAAAGATGTTTGAAATACCTTTAAGGAGTGTCTTTAGTTGAGAAGTTCAGCAAAATTTGATTCAAAAACCTTTTTCCTGATGGCCGGCATAATTTTTGTGGCTTTTAATTTACGCCCTGCGATTACATCAGTTGGGCCATTGATCGGAGCAATCAGGGATGAAACGGGAATTTCCAATAGTGCTGCAGGCCTTCTGACTACCCTTCCGCTCGTTGCCTTCGCCCTGCTCTCTCCTTTTGTTCCGAGGATTGCACAAAAGCTTGGAAGTGAATGGAGCATTCTTTTGGGTTTGACTATTTTGGGAGCCGGCATTGCGGCCCGTTCTTTGGGAATGCTTCCGCCTTTGTACATAGGAACTATTTTAATAGGGTTAGGCGTAGGTCTTTGCAATGTGCTTCTTCCTGGAATGGTCAAAGAAAAGTTTCCGCAGAAGGTTGGCCTGCTTACAGGCATTTATACATTTTCAATGGGGGTCTGTGCAGGACTTGCACCAGGGTTCAGTATCCCGATTGCAGAAGACCTTGGCCTGGGATGGAGGCTTTCTCTTGGCATATGGACCATCTTAATACTTATCGCCATTATTGTCTGGCTTCCTCAGATCACATTGCGAAAGAAAAAAACGGGAGTACCTAAAGGCTCTGCACCAAAGGGTTCTATCTGGTCTTCACCCATCGCCTGGCAGGTCACACTGTTTATGGGATTGCAGTCAATGGTCTATTTCAGCACCACCACCTGGCTCCCCGAAATTCTTCATAGCCAGGGACGGGAAATAGCCGCCGCTGGATGGATGGTAACGGTTTTCCAGTTTTCAGGACTACCTGTTAATTTTATTATTCCGGTTCTTGCCGATCGGCTGCCTAACCAAAAGGGGATTGCTCTTGGCATCGGCATTTTTACTTTCACCGGCATAACGGGGCTCCTGATGAATGTCAATGCCATCATCTCTAACATCAGTATCGTTCTCCTCGGGATTGGACTTGGGGCTGCAATCAGTCATTCCTTAACCCTGATCGGCCTTCGTGCTGAAAATGCCAAACAGGCAGCCAGTCTTTCAGGAATGGCACAATCCGTCGGCTACCTGCTTGCCGCGGCAGGACCGATACTCATCGGCTCACTTTATGACCTGTTCCACACCTGGACCGTTCCACTGATCTTCCTTATGGTCATTACTGCCATCTTTACTATTTCCGGAATTGGGGCAGGCCGAGCTCAATTTGTTCTGCAGGATAAGCACCATAAACAGAAGAAGACAGCTTCGACAATTGCATAAATCATAAAACAGCAGCCGGGTCCATTAGAACCGGCTGCTGTTTTACTTTCAGTCAGTATATTAGGGGGTAAAATACTGTTATCCCTAACCTAATCATTCATAACAAAATATAAATTCGGCTAAAATTCCAGCAGTCAGCTTTCCAAAAATCACGGGAACATGACTCCCCATCACAAAGGAAACGCTTACTGCAAAAGCTGTTTTGATGAGTTTCCCCCTCGCATCAAAAAGGTCGAACTTTGAGAACATCGGAACATGGCAGGCCAATGATGATAATAATCCGACTAGAGATTGATGCGTGAGGCCAATTTTATTGCCTGCTTTCTCAAATGGCATTTTCAGCACATGCTGCAGAAAGAAGACCAATGGAAATGCACCGGCAAGCATAATGGTAATATCCCCGATGGTTTTAAAGCTCTCATGAATAGGAACTAAGTCTTAAAAAGTTCTACTCCTGTTAGGGTTTGGAAAATCACAATGACTAAGCCTGATATTAATACAACCTCAATGATTTTTGAAACCCAATGCAATGGGCAGCAAAACGGCAGAATAATTTTATTATTCAGTTTTTTATAAATCCATTTAGATAACTGTTTGTGCCATTTTGGCAGGAAAAGTAAGTTATAAGGCTTTTAAAGTTAACCAATATTCCCGTCTTAATGTATATAAACAATAATGAAATGTTTCGCTTATCAATTTCAAATTGAAGGTTGTCGACTCAGCCCCTGTTAGAAGAAATTCAAAAAATTTTAATTTATATCAAACCTTTTAAGTCTTCCCTGCGTTACCTGTATTTGATAAGAAAAAAACGGAGGGATTAATTATGAAAACAACAGTTCATTTTTACACATTCCTTTTAGCAGGGATTATTCTTGCAGGATGCAGCTCTCAGGAAAAACCAGAAAGCACAGGTGCAAAGGAACAAGCACAAGAAGCAACAACAGCGGTAAACAACGAGACAGAAAAAGATCTTGCAGAATCGGATACAGAACTTCAGCTGATGGAAAATGAGGAAATTGGCAATTATCTTGCAGATGCTGAAGGCAGGGCACTTTACTACTTTGCAAAAGATCAGCCTAATACATCAAATTGCAGTGGTGATTGCCTTGAAAACTGGCCTGCTTTCTACACTGAAGACCTTGCCGTTCCGGAAGGATTTAATAAAGAAGACTTCGGAACGATTACTCGCGCTGACACTGGTGAGAAACAAACGACCTACAAGGGCTATCCGCTTTACTACTTCGTAAAGGACGGAGCATCTGGTGATGTAAAAGGACAAGGCGTCAAAGATGTTTGGTTTATTGTAAACAGCGGAACGAAATTTACACAATAATGCATGTTGTTACTGAAGGAACTGCCTGGTTTATCGGCAGTTCTTTTTCCTCCCCTATCAAATTTCCCCGCCAATCTATGTTAAGATCTATACTAAATAATTTCGTTTAACAAGGGAGAGATTTCAGTCAATGAAGTCCAAGTCAGATGAAGAACTAATAGAATTAATTGTTCAAAATCACCGGCCAGCACTTGAAGAGCTGTATGACCGATATGTAAAACTTATTTACAGCTTCTCCATAAAAATAACCAAGGGAGATAAGGAAAAAACGAAAGAAATTGTTCAGCAGGTATTCCTTCGGCTTTGGACGACAAAAAGCACCTATAATCCATCCCAAGGACAGTTTGTGAACTGGCTGCTCACCATAACTCGAAACATTTCCATAGATCTCATCCGTAAAGAACAAAAATATAAAGGAACGGTCCAATTGGAGCTTGAAGAATGGCAGCAAATGCAAGGCCTTCAAGCTGATGATGTCCAGCAGCAAGTTACAAGAAATCTGCTAAAACAGCAGATTCAAGAAGCAAAACGACATCTCTCTGAACCTCAGCAGCGCCTGATCAACTTATTATATTGGGAAGGCTACTCCTTAAGTGAAATTGCAGAACTTGAACAAAAGCCGCTGGGTACGATTAAAAGCCGCCTGCATCAGGCCTTAAAAAAACTGCGGAATAATTTCAACGGGAAAATAGGAGGTGTTCGGCATGGGGAATAAATGTGATAATTTATCTTTATATATTATAAATGAACTTACAAATCATGATAAAAAACAGTTTGAAGACCATCTGCTAAAATGCGCAAAATGCCAGCAGGAACTGAAATCTATACAAGAAACATGGCAAATGCTTTCTTATGATGTAGAAGAAACAGAAGTACCGGAATCATTGAAGTCACAAGTGATGGATTTTGTCTTTGAAGAAAATAAATTTCTTAAACACGAAGAAAAAATAGAAGCCGAACCGATTAGCTTTAAAGAACGAATTTTAACAGTTGCCAAAAGGCACTTTTCACCCATATCCACTGCTGTAACAGCTATTTTAATCATTTGTTTAATTGGGTTTTATTGGAACAGCCTTCAATTGAAAGATACGATTAAGTCATTAGAGAATAAAGCTGCTGATCCGACACAAATTGTTACGACTTATTCCTTAACAGGACAAAGCTTAGCTGCTTCTGCTACCGGCAGCGCATACCTTCTTCAGGAAGGCACGGAAACAAGTCTAGTCATTGCTTTGAACAATATGCCTATTACGAAGGGTAATGAGGTTTACCAAGTATGGCTGTTAAAAAACGGAAACCGGCAAAGTGCTGGCACTTTGATACCTGATCAAAACGGCAGCGGACTTATCACCTACCGCCTGCCTCCAGAATATTCGTTTGAAGATATTGGGATTACATTGGAACCTAATCCATTTAACACTCAGCCGCAAGGGCAAAAAGTGCTGGGGACCTAACATGAAGAAATAAACCTGCCCAAAAGTATTTAGGGCAGGTTTGAACTCATTACTCTTTAGCTAATTTCTCATTAAAGGACTCTAATTTTTCCTTTGTTTGGGTAACCAGTACCTTCATTTTTGCTGAGTCACCCTGATCTTTTTGAGATTCACTAATTAGCGGATATAAGCTTTCTTCAATACTTTCATAGTCTTCGGGAAAATTCTCCTCCACTTTCTTCTCCATCTCATCCCAGTTTTCCTCAAGGTCTTTGCCTGTTTTTTGTATCAGTTCCGAGTTTTCCTCCTTATTTTCCAAATTAGCTTGTAAATCATCCAGAACTGCCATTACCTCATCACTGCCATTTAAAAGCTCATCAGCCATTTCTCCGTCTGAGTTGTTCGCTTTTGAATTTTCCTGTTTCTTATTCTCTCCATTTGAATTGCAGCCAGCTGCCATTATAACGACCACTACTATTGATATATATAGAAGTATTTTTTTCACTTGAACCCTCCTCGCCCATTTCATTCCCTCTACTTTGAATCCTCAAACTGGATAAGAAGTCACAGACTGTTGTTTTTCGATAAAAATATAGTCATCTTTAATTGAAGATTCGCATCCTACTTCCATCCCCATTTTTGGAAAATCTTATGGGATGATTCAGTTTGCAGATAATTTATAAATTTTTTTGCCTCTTTTTTCTTCTGCGACGCTTTGACAATAGCAATGGGTGTTCCTCTGTATATCTTTTCCTCATCAGGCAATTCAATTAATTCCGTTTCATCTCTTAAGCGATAATGCCAGGACTCATATGTGATCCATGCATCCAGCTTTGAATTTGTTTTCCAAAGGTCAATGGCTTCAGCACTGGTTTTGACTGAAATATCAATGTTTTGATTTAAACCAGCGATCAGCCCCTTACTTCCTGCCAGGTCTTCCCAAAGGCCAAGCTGGCCAGCACCGTTAACATCCACTATATTAACTCCCGGCTTTGCTAAATCCTCAAGCGACTCTATTTTTTTGGGGTTTCCTTTTCTCACCAGAATACCAGCAGCACGAGGATACAGTTCTGTTCGTGATTTTTCGTCTATCATTCCAGGATGGTTAAACACAAAGTTTTGCATCATATACTCTGAACCGCCATAAATGATGTCCGCATTCTCCTTTGCCTGCTGAATCCAATTGGATTCAGGTCCAGCAGTAACGTTCACCCTGATTCCTGTTTCCACTGAAAACTTTTCTGCAGCCTCCTTTATCGGGCCCAAAGGACCTCCTGGACCATAAACTTGAACAGCTTCTGGCTGTGAGGCTTCAACTGAAGAATTTGCCTGCTCTCCAGAATTCGAATATGCTGTGAAACCCGCTGCACCTGCCAAAAAAAATAGACATACCATCAGAATAGGAAACTTTTTCATTCAGAAAACCTCCATCTAATTTTTCAGGCTAACGCCTGTTATAAATGGAAACGTACTGAATGGACAAACAGTTCGCTTTACTTGGTAAAATGAGCATTAATAACTACTTTAGAATCCTTCAAATATTCTCCACAGTATGGTTCTGGACTAGCTGCGCATGCTAGATCACCACTCCCCAGGTTTACAAGGTTATTCATTTCATTCAATACCATGCCCTGGCCAATTCCCTTATTGCTTCAAATAACTCTTCTTCAGATAGTAAGGCAAAACCAAGCAATACGGTGTGACCGTCATTTTCTCCAAATTGAGATACAGGATAAATTTTTATTCCTGCCTCTAAGGCTTTCCTGATCAGCTGCTGTTCATTCATTGCATTATTCGGCCGAAGCAATATGTGCAAACCTGAGTCCTGTCCGATTACTTCAGAACCTGGTGGAAAATACTTCGATATGGCAGCAATTAGGATATCTCTTTTCTTTCGATAAACGACCCTCATTTTCTGGATATGCTTATCCCAGTATTCCTCCTGAATAAATTTAATCAAAATCTCCTGATCTGTCCGGGAAACAGTTTGCGCATAAAAGAAATAATTTTCCTGATAAATCTTCAGCAAAGGTCTTGGGAGGACCATATAACTAATCCTTAAAGAGGGAAGCAAGGCTTTCGAGAATGTGCCCATATAAATTACTTTTTCATCCTTATCCAATCCCTGCAGGGCCGGAATCGGCTTGCCCGTGTAGCGGAATTCACTGTCATAATCATCTTCAATGATATAACGGCCAGGGTTTTCCTTTGCCCATTTTAATAGCTGCATCCTTCTGGCAATAGGCATAATCATTCCGCAAGGGAATTGGTGTGATGGAGTGACAAAGACGATGTTTGCTCCTGACTTTTTCAGCTTGGATAAAACAAGTCCATCTTTATCCAGAGGAATGTCCCTCACATTATCCATTCCTTTTTCAAAGATGACGAGCTTACGGTGATATCCCGGATTTTCGACAGCAAAAATACTTCCATCCAGCAGCTGCAATAACGTTTTCATTAGATATTGTGTTCCTGAACCAAGAATGATTTGGCTTGGGGAACAATTTACCCCCCTGGATTTATACAGATACCCCGCGATCTGGTTCCGCAATTTCAGCTCGCCTTGTGGATGGCCAAGCATAAGAACCTCGCCATTATCCTTTGTCAGGACTTGATTGGTTAATTTCCGAAATACAGAAAATGGGAACGTCCTGATATCCACCCCTGAATGAGTAAAATGATACATGTACTTACCCTCTAAATGCTGCTTTTCTTCGGCGAGAGGCACTTCATTTTCTGAAGAAAAATGGTATTGTTCCACTTCACAGACAAAATATCCTTTACGCGCCTTCGATTCGATGTATCCTTCAGCTATAAGCTGTTCATATGCAGATTCAATTGTGTTCTCACTGACCTGAAGATATCTGGCAAATTTCCTTTTGGAAGGAAGCTTTGCCATTACCGCCAGATTGCCTGTCTTAATTTCGTTTTTAATATATTTATATAATTGCACATAAAGTGGCTCACCGCTTGTAAAGTCTAGATTTGGCGTTAACTCGGACATTAATCTGGCCCCCTTCAATAATAAAAATCTGACCCTTCTAACAACACCAGTTATTATCTATAATACTTGATAATTACAAATATAGTAAGGAGACACACAACATGAGCAATTCACGCAGGCTGGGACTGGCCATGATTATAAGCGGAGCTTCCTTGTGGGGATTATCTGGCCCGATGCTGCAGTGGTTTTTTCAGGAAACCCACTTATCATCAAGCGATTATTTAGTTATCAGATTGATTGCGGCAGGCATTTTCACACTCATTTTTTTATCATGCCGGAAAGTAAATATATTTGCGATATGGAAACATCCCCGCCACTGGATACAGCTTCTTCTTTTTGCTGTTTTGGGGATGCTTGGAGGGCAATATGCTTTTATTGAAACCATTCAGGTGAGCAATGCCGTTACAGCAACCCTGTTTCAATTCGCAGGTCCGGTGCTGATCACGATTTATGTGGCCATTGAGTCCAGAAGATGGCCATCCACGATCCATTTGCTGGCCATTGTCACCGCTCTATCAGGAATTTTTCTGCTAATTACAAATGGATCTCTGGACCAAATTCTCTTATCAGATAAGGCTTTATGGATCGGGATTTTAACGGCGCTTGGATTTGCCTTTTATACATTGCAGCCTGTTTCCCTCATTAAGACCTGGGGAACGATGACTATCATAGGCTGGGGAATGCTGCTCGGCGGAATTGTCCTATATTTGCTGATGCCATCATTCAGCTTTGCCGACATGGCAGGAGCCCTTAATATTGGTACATTATCTATGTTAATTGCCATTATTGTGATCAGCACCCTCTCCTTTTTATTCTATATAGGAAGTCTGAAGTATCTTTCCCCCACAGAAACCAGTCTTTTATCCAGTATTGAGCCGCTTGTGGCAGCTTTGATATCCTTCCTGTGGCTAAAAGAAACCTTCGGAAGCTATCAATTGCTCGGTGGTGTTCTGATTATTTCAGGAGTACTATTCCTATCAATGAAAGAAAAAGAAGAGGAAGTCATTATTTTGCAGCAAAAAGGGGCTTAAGTCATACCATTTTGAATCATTAAGAAATCCAATAAGCCTTATTAAACAATCGGTGAAGCGGTTTCCCTTTCCTATGATACGGTTAAGGTATCAAATGAACGAAAGGGGAACTTTCTGTGGAAGCACAAAAAATTCAAGAATATGTAATAGAAGAACCTAAAAAAAAACAAAAGGCTATCGGGTTTGCGAAAGGATTATTGCTGACCCTCCTCCTTGCGGTTCTGGCTGGCCAAATTGCCAATCTTCCCTTTTTCTCCATTCTCGGAATCATGATCCTCTCCATTCTGATGGGAGGCATTTGGGGAAATACGCTATCTGTACCTGCGGACGCTCATTCAGGAATTCAGTTCTCAAGCAAGGTTTTGCTTCGGGCAGGGATTATTTTACTGGGCTTTAGGTTAAATTTGCAGGAAATTATATCTGCTGGTTTTTCAATCATGATCATCGATGTTGTGGTCATCGTCTTTACCATGAGCTTCATCCTGCTTTTGGGCAAAGCGTTTAGAATCAATAAGAAATTGTCAGCTTTACTTGCTGCTGGCACTGCTATTTGCGGAGCGGCAGCCATTATTGCGATTGCTCCTATTGTCAAAAGCAAGGAAGAGCAAACCGCTGTTGCAGTTTCATGCATAGCCGTTTTAGGGACCATTGGGGCCATTTTGTATATTGTTTTATTTCCCTTGCTGCCTATTAGCGATCAGGAATATGGTGTATTAGCCGGGGCAACACTGCACGAACTTGCCCATGTAGTGGCGGCAGGGGTTCCGGGCGGAGATGTCAGCAGTGACTCTGCCATTCTTGTAAAACTGGGAAGAGTGCTGCTGCTGATACCAGTTGCCCTTATCATAAGCTTTGTTTACAGCAGAAAAAACAGCAGTAAGAGCCGCAATATAGGGAAGCTGCCAATCCCATGGTTTATTTTCGGATTTCTCCTTACCAGCCTAATCAATACTATGTTCTCCATACCCGGCAGCATCATCAGCATCTTTTTGTTACTGAGCACCTACCTCCTCGCAATGGGTATGGCAGGGCTGGGGCTTAATATTAAATGGAAAGACTTTGTGAAAGTTGGCTTTAAACCTGTTGCTGTTGCCATTGCAGGCTTTCTGGGCCTTCTTGCCATAACGCCTCTGCTTCTCTTACTATATAAAATTTTTTAAATGTCCTCTAATCGATTACAATAGATAGAGGGAAGTTACAGGATTGAAGGAGAATACGTATGAACCTCGACTATTTAAAAGTATTTTATGTCACCGCAAATAATAAAAGTTTTTCCCAGACTGCAAAGGATCTTCACCTCTCTCAATCAAGTGTCAGCCTTCAAATCAAACAACTCGAAGAACAGTGGGATTGTCAGCTCTTTGAACGGACAACTAAAAAAATTTCTCTGACTCCTGCAGGCGAAATCCTCTATCATAAAGTCAAAAAGCTGATAGCTTTAATGAATGAAACTGAAAATGAACTTGAAGAACTTAAGGGAAGTGTACATGGGGACTTAAAAGTCGGAGCCAGCCTAACTATCGGGGAGCATGTCCTCCCCTTTTTATTAGCCGACTTTTCGAGTCTCTATCCAAAAGTCAGCCTCCATTTAAATGTATATAACTCCAGGCATATCGTTGAGAAGCTGTTAAATCATGAAATCAATTTAGGGTTCATTGAATCCATGCTCTCTTATCCAGCCTTAAAACAAGTTCCTTTTGCTAAAGATGAGCTAATTATCATAGCCTCCCCTGAAAATAAATTCATTAAGACGGACAATATAACCATCGAGGAGCTCCTGTCAGTTCCTATTATTATCCGTGAAAAAGGATCAGGAACACGGCAAGTGATGGAGGATTCCTTTAGAAGATGCCATGTAGATGCATCCAAATTGAATGTCATTATGGAATTGAAGCACACCGAAGCCATAAAAACATGTGTCGAAGCAGGATTAGGAATTTCCATCATCTCAAAATCCGCTGTAAAAAAAGAACTTCGGCTGGGAACTTTAAAACAATTACATATAGACGGAATTTCAATGCAGCGGGACTTTTACATGATTTATCATGAGGAAGCCCTGAAACATACCAGCAGGAAGCTGATGGAATTTATATCATCAAAACAATAAAGACGATGGCAAGATGAAGTAGGACACAGAGCTGCAGG
This sequence comes from Cytobacillus sp. BC1816, assembly GCF_051353635.1. NCBI lineage: Bacteria > Bacillati > Bacillota > Bacilli > Caryophanales > Bacillaceae > Cytobacillus > Cytobacillus sp. BC1816. The sequence continues at coordinate 3,312,411 of NZ_CP195611.1, forward strand.
CTGTTTTTTGTGATAAACTTTATAAATAACAAAGAGCCCCAATCACATAATGATTGGGGCTCTAATTATTCCTGTTAAAGTTATTATTAATTGAGCTTTGGGCTATGAGGAGCAGCAGGCGGAAAAACCTATTCTTCATGATAACTATATGTTCATTAAGATATCAGCCTTGTATTTAATTGCGGCTTTTTCGTAATATCCCATTTATTGGACAAGAGTTGGATTGATGCGGATCTGCCTGTTCAGCTGCTCCATCTTCAGACAAGCAGGCCAATTCTTAGTACTCCTGTCTGAACCCGCCCCTTCCTCCGACGCAAACTGGCTTTTTCCGGGTCTCCCTGTCTGAACCTGCCCCGTCTTCGGACACAAACTGGCTTTTTCCGGGTCTCCCTGTCTGAACCTGCCCCGTCTTCGGACACAAACTGGCTTTTTCCGGGTCTCTCCTGTCTAAATCCGCCCCGTCCCCGAACTAGAATTGAAAATCCAGCTCTTTTTTTGCCAAACCTTCAATTCCCTGTTAATTTGATACAGCAGTTTAATAGATTTATCCATGTTCAATAGTATTTCCATACTTTATCGGAACTTCTCAGGTGCTGTCAGTATGCTATTAAGCATCTATTTTTATACTAACCTGGCTATCAGTCTTATCCTCCGTCCCATTTGTCTCTGTATTGCCTAAAATATAATAATCAAGTGTGCTTTTAGGTATTTGATTGTATTCTTTCCTTTTATATAGATAGAAAGCTAATCCTAATACTGCCCAAACGATTAAGGCGATCAGTGAAGGTGCTCCAAGTGCTGATGGAGACGCAGGAACGAGCAGCAATCCCAGAAATGAAAGTCCGCTTAGTGCACCGATCAGAGCAACCAGTTTTTTGCCGGGTGAGACCATTCTTCCATCGGCTGCTTCTGTCCAGCTGAATAGCTTATAGGCTGTGTAACAAGTATAAAAATAGGCAATAGTTACCCCTGTTGCTGACATGTCAACAATCCATAATAGGACGGGACGCCCAAACCATGGAGCAAACAGGCACAGGGCACATGTGAACAAAACTCCTATATATGGGGTGCCATGCTTTGGGTGAAGCCTGGAAAATGCTTTAGGAACTACTTTAGCTCTCCCCATCGCAAACAATAAACGGCTGGAAGATACATAGAATCCGTTAAGCCCGGTGAATACACCCATACAAAGGGAGATTGCGAGCAGAAGCACTCCGAAAGCACCTAAAGTATCAGAGATGACATCACCAGTTCCCCAAATCGGCTTACCGGCAACCAGGTTTTGCCATGGCATTGCCACTGCTGTGGCAATAATCATGAAAGAGTATAAGATACAAGCTACAATTAAGGAATATATGATAAGCATGAATGCCTTCTTAGGAGGAAAATTAAACTCTTCAGCAGCCTGCGGGATGTTATCAAAACCAACATATGCCCATGGAGCAATAGCGATGATTGCGATGATTCCAGTAAGGGCAGGTATCTCGGGCTTAAAAAAAGGCTGAAGATTTGACAGATCTGAGGATGGACTTAATAACATACTTAAGGTGAGCAGAAACACACCGGCAACAAGGATAATACAGAATATATATTGGAGACTGCCAGAAATGGAAGCACCCTTTATATTAAAATAGGCAAAGATCAGGAGTGCTGCAGTCGCAATCACTACTTCTCCCAGATAAACCTGCCAGCCGCCTATTTCATATAACAAACCGATGTTTGTCAGCGAGGGAAGCATAAACTTTCCGAGCAGGGCCAATGCAGATGCATTCAGGGCGACAATACAAATATAACCAAGAGTAAGAAACCATCCGCAAATAAAAGCATGATTCCTCCCAAACCCGATATATGCATAAGCAAATTCTCCGCCGGAAACAGGATACTTTTCAATTAAAACCCCATAACTGACAGCAATCACCATCATTAATAAAGCACCAATGATTAACCCGATCACCGCACCAATCGGCCCTGCTTTCCCCAGCCATTCAGCCGGCAGAATAAAGGCTCCCCAGCCAATGGCAGAACCAAGCGCGATCGCCCACACCCATTGCGGCTTAAACGTTTTTTCAAGCTGTACCCTTTCTTCCATGTTTTCCCCTCCATTATTAAGGCTTCTCTCAAATCTATTAAGGACTGCTTTATCTTGTTGAGCTAATGCCTTATCCTTAAACTGGAGCAAAAAACTGACCCCCAGCTTTTGCTTCAGTATTGAGGATTTATTAAATAGCGGTTATCTATGAATGAGTATAAGCGTTTTCTGTATTCTCCCACACAACCTTACCGGAAATTATGGTCGCCAATATGGGAATATCTTTTAATTCCATTGCTGGACAAGTAAGAGGATCGGCATCCAGGACAACAAAATCTCCTCTTTTTCCTTCTTCAATGGTGCCAGCTGAATCTTCTTCGAAGTTTAGAGCTGCCCCGTAAGATGTCATCGCTTTTAAAGCGTCCAGAACTTCAATTTTTTGATTCTTACCAAGCACATCACCTTCTAAAGTGACGCGGTTCACAGCCGCCCATATGGAAAACAGGGGCGAAATTGGGGTAATAGGACAATCAGAATGCAGTGTGAACAGCAAATTGCGGTCAACCGCATCAGCCAAAGGATTAATTCTAGCCGCTCTCTTCTCACCCAGGAATATTCTGCGGTGCCGATCTCCCCAAAAGTAAACATGATTGATGAAAAACGAAGCAGCTACACCCAATCTTTGCATGGCATCAAGGTCTTCACTGCCTGCAGTCTGTACATGTTCAATTCGATGCCTGTGGTCCTCCATCGGACTTTTTGACAAAACATAATCGAAAGCCTCAAGGATGGATCCGATTGCCCGATCTCCATTTCCATGAATCGCAATCCTAAATCCTCTATTATGGAGATCCAGCATTTCTTCTGCAAATGAACCCTGATCATGCAGCAGCTCACCATATACAGATTCATCACAATGATAAGGTTCGCGGAGTGCACCTGTAAGTCCCTGGATGGATCCATCCTGAAATAATTTGGCACTATCCAGTGAAACTCTGTTTTTAGTGCGTCTCTTTAATTCAAGATCCAGCTGATCTGCAGTATAACCGGAAAAAGCACTTCCCTCTCTTAGAAGATGATGCAGGATCATTAGCCGCATATTCATGGGATTCTTTCCTGAATTAATGGCCGCGATATGTGCATTTAATTCCTCTATTCCTCTGTCAAGACCCACACCGGCATCTGTACATGTGGTGATCCCCTGAGAAAGGTACACCTCAGCCGCATTCCCGATATTTTTGATTTGTTCATCGCTTGACGGAGAAGGCAGGACCGGAAAAATAAATTCCAGGGCAGGAATTTCATGAATGACACCATCCAGCCTTCCATTATCATCGCGTGTAAAGTACCCGCCATGCGGATTTGAAATGCTTTCATCGATTCCAGCCAATTCAAGAGCTTTGGAATTTGCAGCACCAAAGTGTCCTGAAATATGCCGGATAAAAACGGGATTGTCCGGGGCTGCTTGGTCTAAATCGGACCTGTTCGGATGCCTCTTGTCCTCCAGGAGGGTATCATCATAACCCCACCCCATGATCCATTCCCCAGGTTTCGCTTTACCGGCCCTTTCTGCTATTTCTCCCTTTATATCACCAATGTTTTTATTCCGTGGGGATCTGCAATCAACATAATTCAGCATTTGCCCGTACATTAATAAATGACTATGTGTGTCAATAAAACCCGGAAGCAACGCAGCTCCCTTTAAATCCTTGATCTCAATATCAGGACTGTTTGGAACTTCCGAATAGTCCGGTTCGGTTTTATCCCAAATTTTTTCGATGATGCCATTTCTGACAAGCAATGATTTTGCCTTAGTATTATGTTGATCAAGCGTGATGATATTTGCATTTTTTATGATAAGGATACTCACCCTTATCCCTCCTTATTAGACAGCTTTGTTTTCTGCTGAATCAATATCGTCTATCTTTCTATTTGCTGAAGGAAGGTCTTCCCAGTAAACAGCCTTTACATTTTCTGTTGATGAATGTTTTGTCCAGAGACTAATTATGACAAGTGAACAAAAAGATATGATAAAGCCAGGTATTGTCTGATCTATACCTGTATGAAGAAGAGGCCACAGAATGGTCGTGCAGCAGGCAAGAAGCATGCTGGAAATGACAGCGGTGTTGGTTGTCCTTTTCCAAAACATAATGGTCAGAAACGGAAACACAAGAGTTGTTGCTGACAGTCTGAGTGCCCATTGATACATGCTGACTATATCTGTTAATGCAAAGGCGACTAACAATGATAATACCGATATAATCACTACACTCAAGCGGGAAACAAACATCATTTGCTTTTCCGTAGCATTGGGATTTAATAGCCGGTGATACAAATCCTGAGTAATATTAGAGCTTCCTTGTAAAATGAAGGAGTCTGCACCCGTCATAAGTGCTGATAGGAGTCCGATCAGAATAATGCCTCCAATATACGGAGGAAGCATTTCCACTGTTACATAGGAGAAAATTAAATCTGGGTGAATATCGGCTGGCACAAATTGCCTTGCCATAATTCCTATACTATAAGGAAGCACAGAAATACATAAAGTAATGGCATAACCGGTTAAGCCGGCTTTAATGGCAATATCTTCTGTCTTGGAAGCAAAGATCCGCTGCCATGTGGATTGCCAAACTAAGTAGAACGGAGCGACAGAAAGGGCAAACAGCAGAACATCCCCAAGCCCATTGGCACCAAGCGGAGTCAAAAAATCTCTCGGCGTGTTACTGAGAATGTGTTCCATGCCTCCGCCAAATTGCAAGGCGGCATATGCAAGCATAACAATCCCTGCAATCAGAATTACGCTTTGAATGGCATCCGTTACAATTGTCGCTACTAAGCCGCCCAAAATCGTAAAGCCGAGAATCAAAATGAAAGACAGCACAATTCCAGTTTTCACGTTCATATTAAAAGCAATGCTGAATACGGTACTCATCCCTACAATCTGCAGGGCAGTAGTGGGAACTGAGTATATGAAAGCAGATAATACTGATGGAATGATACCGGTTTTTGATCCAAATCTTTCACTAAAAAGGTCCGCTAGTGTATACAGCCTCTGTCTTCTTAATGGACGGCTAAAGAAGAAGATCAAGAGCATACTGACAAGCATGGCTGGTAAAGCAAATTTTAAAAATCCCGATATCCCCATTGTGAATCCCATTCCAATCCAGCCAATAAAAACGGCAGCGCCGCAATTCGTGCTGATGATTGTGCCGACAATATTCCAAAAACCCATATTCCAGCCTGCAATTAAATAACTGTCAGAGGTTTTAATTTTTGTAAAATAATAGATTCCAATTGCGAACATGAATATGAAATAAGCCAAAATGTATCCAAAATACCAGCTCATCGACTGCCCCCTTTTTTTTCTCAATATTCTGTAAATTATTGGCAGTAATATGTTGCACATCTTCTATTTAATTCCACTATATCGGTCACTTTCCTATGATTACAGGTCAGATTTCGAATTTATCGGTAAACTTTACTATTTATAGGTTATTTTTCAATTTTATCGGACACTTTTCCCCTATATCGGTCAGTCCGTGCCTTAGGAACTTTCTAACATCTGCACAGTAACGATATATTCAAACTCGTAAGCTTTCCTTTAAAAAGGAGCTTAATCAAAAATCTATTAAGCTCCTTCCATTTTACCTACCAGTTTTTATGATCAAGGTGAGCATATTTCGGCAGAAGACGAGTCGGCATCTTTAACGCATCTTTACGGAAAGGAGGTGCCAATTGCGTGCCATCCACCTGAATATCAATAACTGTCGGTTTATTGGATTCTATTGCCTGGAGAATAGCTGGCCCTACATCCTCAGGTTTATCTACACTAATTCCCTGTGCCCCCATAGACCTTGCCACCTCTGCAAAGTCAGGGTTCTGGATATCTGCTCCTACAAAGCGATTATTATAAAAATCTACTTGGTTTTTCTTTTCTGCACACCAGGCATTATTATTAAAAACACATGCTACTACTGGTATGTTCTCCTCAACAGCCGTACTTACTTCATGCAGGCTCATTCCCCATGCTCCATCACCTACGATAGCTACTACAGGGCTATTTGGATTTGCAAGCTTTGCACCTAATGCTGACGGATAGGCAAAACCTGTATTCCCAAATGTTAAGGCTGCAACATGCTGGCGGCCGGAATTGAACTTTAAATAGGCATTTGCGGTAGAAGATACATTCCCGATATCTGTCGTAACAATTGCGTTTTCCGGAAGGACCTTCGTAAGCTCCAGGAGCGCCCTGCGCGGATTAATTGGATTTCCTTCCACCATGGCCAAATCGACAAGTTCTTTTTCCCATTGCTCTTTTTCATTTGTCACTCTTGCCATTCTCTCAGAATTGAATTGCTTATTTGGTACTTTTTCTTTTAGGCGTTTTGCGATTTCAACTGAAGCTGCTTTGGCATCTCCAATGATCCCAATTTCTACTGGATGGGTCCTGGCGATATTGCGTGGATTGATATCAATTTGGATAATCTTTGCGTTTTTCGGAAAATAATCAATGTCATAGCATGGCAATGTTCCAAATACAGATAATCTAGTACCGATAGCCAGCACCACATCTGCATCCTTTAATGTGTTCATAGCTGCTTTTGACCCCATATAGCCAATAGGTCCAACTGCTAAAGGTTCATTTGCCGGAAAAGCATCATTATGCATATATGAAACAGCTACAGGAATCGTTAAGTGGTCGGCAATTTCCTTCACTGCCTCTATTCCACCTGAATCCACTACCCCCCTGCCTGAAATGATGACAGGGTTCTTGGCAGAAGCAAGCAATTCCACGGCCTGGTCAACCTGCTCTAATGATCCGCAGCCCCTATTATCAACACGATACTGATGCGGTTCAAGAATTACATCTTCCACTTCCCCATAAAAATAGTCCCGCGGAATATCAAAGAGCACTGGACCTCTCTCCGCGTAAGCAATTCTGAAGGCAGTCCTCAGGCAATCCGCCACACGCCCCGGATGTGTGACCCGAACCGTTTCCTTCGTAATTGCTTTAAATATTGAAACCTGGTCGCACTCCTGGAAACCGTCCCATCCGACTGTAGGGGTTCCTGCTGAAGGAGAAATGACGACCATAGGTGTGTGAGCCTGATTCGCAGCTGCAACGGACGTTACCATATTGGTGATTCCTGGTCCATTCTGGCCAATAACAACCCCGGCTACACCGCTTACTCGAGTATAGGCATCTTCCATGTGGGCTGCGCTTTGTTCATGACGTACGCCGATGAAGCGGATTCCAGCAGTTGGAAGCAAGTCTAATAGATCCATGAAGGCGGATCCCAAAATCCCGGAAATATGTGTGACACCTTCCTTGACTAATGTTTCTACAATAGCCTCACTTGGTGTCATTTTCACCTTTTTTGTTTTGATTTCTGCTAATTCTTTTTCTGCTTTTGCCATTACGGGCACTCCCTTTCCGGTTTATATGTTCCATATATTTAAATGGATAGGAGCCCTGTAAAAAAAGAGCTCTGACCCAGATTAACTTTTTTATCTAAATTTCCTTAAATGCCCTTTGGACCGTCTTAACAACAAATTTTAAATCTTCCTCTGTAGATGAAAGAGGCGGAGCTATAATAAGGACATTATTGAAACCAGGCACTGTATCCCCGTTTCTGCCAATGATCAAGCCTTTTTCTTTACATAGTGCAATGATCTTTGCCATTAATTGATCTGAAGCTGGCTGTTTCGTTTCCTTGTCTTCAACCATTTCAATACCATACAAGAAACCGGCACTTCTGACTTCACCTACATTTTTATGAGTCTGCAAATCTTTTAAGCTGCTTAAAATGCTTTCACCCAGCACCTCTACCCTGCTGACAATATTCTCTCTTTCGATGATTTCGATATTTTTCAATGCAACCGCACAGCTTGCCGGATGTCCCCCATAGGTTGAAACATGGCGGAAATGGTTATCTGTACCTTGCTCTTTAAATTTCTCATAAATTCTGGAATGAACTGCCGTAGCACCAAGCGGCAGATAGCCGCTGGTCAACCCTTTTGCCATCGTTACGATATCAGGCTGAACACCCTCCGAATGCATAAATCCAAACATTTTGCCCGTTCGCCCAAATCCGGATACAACCTCATCCATTATCAGGAGGACATCATGATTTTTACAGATTTGTGCTACCCTCTGCAGATATTCAGGAGATGGGATAATAACTCCCCCGCCTGAAATGAAAGGCTCCATTATGACCGCAGCAACCGTTTCGGCCCCTTCCCATTGGATGACCTGGTCAATCATGTCAGCTGCGACTTTATCGCAATCCTTTACATCTTCGCCAAATGGACAGCGATAGCTGTAAGGAGGCGGAACATGCAGGAATCCCGGCATGCCAGGATCGTATTTAACTCTCCTGTTGGCCTGGGCAGTAGCACTTAATGCACCTAAAGTTGAACCATGATAGGCACGGTAGCGCGAAATGAATTTATATTTACCCGGATTGCCATTCTGATTATGGTATTGCCTCGCTATTTTGAATGCGGTTTCATTCGCTTCGGAACCGCTATTGGAGAAAAATGTTTTATATGAATCCCCCAGTAATTCACTAATTTTTGCAGATAACTTAATGGCTGGTGCATGGCTTAATGTCAGAGGGAAATACGACAGCTGCATCATTTGTTCTGCTGCCGCCTCTGCAATTTCCTTCCGTCCATGTCCCAGGTTCAGACACCAAAGACCGGATACGCCATCCAAATATCGATTGCCATCCATATCAGTAAACCATGAGCCTTCACCTGATTTGGCAATCATCGGACTGCTTCCTTCTGTATGCCGGCTCATCGCATGCCATAAGTGTTCCTGATCCTGATCAGATAACTTTTTGCTATCATTCAGTTCTACTGTAGACATATTGCTTTCCTCCTTCTATTTAGTAAAGATTCAGGTTTGCATTGTGTCTCTTCTAATAGGGAATCATGTTGCGGCTGCAATTTTGTTTATTAATTCATGGGTGGGTGTATAAGGGTAGTTATGCGCCTCTGCAACTCTCTGATGAGTGACCTTTCCATTCATGGTATTGACCCCTTTTTCAAGAAAAGGATACTTAACAATAGAATTTTCAATCCCTGTATTAGCGAGCATTAAGGCATATGGTGCTGTAGTATTGGCGAGGGCATAGGTGGAAGTTCTTGCTACAGCGCCCGGAATGTTTGGAACCGCATAATGCACAACACCATGCTTTATATATGTTGGAGAATCATGTGAGGTAATATGATCGATGGTTTCAATTGAACCGCCCTGATCAATGGCAACATCAATAATGACCGAATTCTTTTCCATTTGCATAACCATTTCCTCGGTTACTAACTGAGGTGCTTTTGCACCGGGGATGAGAACAGCCCCTATCACTAAATCCGCAAGTTTTACTTCCTGGGAGATATTGAACGGATTTGACATGACCGTCCTCACCCTGCCAGAAAAAAGATCGTCCAGCTGGCGGAGTCTTTCAGCACTTATGTCAATGATGCTAACTTCTGCACCGAGGCCAACTGCCATTTTTGCGGCATTCGTCCCTACCACTCCACCGCCGATAATCACCACTTTTCCAGGCTTCACACCGGGAACTCCGCCTAATAGGACTCCTTTCCCGCCATGAATCTTTTCAAGAAATTGAGCTCCTAGCTGGACAGACATCCTTCCCGCAACTTCGCTCATAGGAGTTAGGAGAGGCAACGACCTGTTATCCAGCTGGATGGTTTCATACGCAACCGAGGTAACCTCTTTTTCGACCAAAGCCTTTGTCAATTCAGGTTCGGCTGCCAGATGCAAATAAGTAAAGAGAATCAAACCTTTTCGAAAATATTGGTATTCATCTGGCTGCGGCTCCTTAACCTTCATAACCATATCCGCAGACCAGGCCTCTTCTGCACTTGTAACAACTGTTGCACCTGCTTTTTCATATTCCTGGTCAGAGATTCCGCACCCTGCACCTGCACCTTTCTCAATCAGGACCATATGACCGGCATCTGTAAATGCAGAAACACTTGCTGGTACAACGGAAACACGGTTTTCATTATTCTTTACTTCCTTTGGCACACCAATAATCATGTCATCACTCCATCCTGCAAAATAAAAACATTATCCTTCACATCATGACGTCATGTCGTCCGTACCAGTTGTTGTATGACTAGCCTCAGTTGTATTAAAACACAACTATTATTCATTTTCAATATTTTCTAAAAATTTTATATTATCGGAATTATTAATAGGTATTATTGCAAAATTGCATAATACTGAATTTAACTATAATTCTTTGAAAGTTTTATTCGAAATGAGTACATATCCGAACGAAAATAAGCAGAATAGTATTCTATTAAGTTACCATTTATGTCTGATAATAACCGTTCAATGTGAAGCACACTTAAGGAACAAGGAACACCAAGCAGGCCGGCTTCTTCTTTAGATAAATAAGTACTTGTAATCATCTGTTCGGCTTCTGCAAACTTTAAGTCTAAACTTTGCTCAAGCAGATCATACAGTGTCCCCTTTTCAATATCATATTGGGCGAGATTTTCACCAATTTCAATAGGGTAATATTGACTTTCAAGAGCCAATGGCTTATCGTTTGCATAACGAATTCGCTTTATAAAGTATGCCTCTGTAAGTCCGCTGGCTTCTACAATTTCTTTTGCTGGAACAACGATGCCATTGTCCAATAATTTTGCATCCGGCTTCATCCCCATTTTTTTAATTACTTCTGTTGTACTGGTAATATTCCCAAGCCACTCCTCAATAGGTTTCTTTGAAATAAAAGTGCCTTTTCCGTGAACTTTCTTTAGCACACCTTCGTTTACTAAATGGGAAACTGCTTCTCTCACAGTGCTTCTGCTCACTTTATAGGTATCCATCAACTCTCTTTCACTTGGAATTTTTTCATTGAAAGATCGATTGTCTATTAACTCCTGCAGCCTGTTCTTTAGTTGTATGTGAAGCGGAATAGGACTTTTGGAATCTAACTCTGTCATAATGGATGCCTCCTTATTATGTTTATAAATACAAAATGTATAATTAATTATATAGATTACCTAAATGAATATCCATCCTTTTACAGCAGATCCTGATGCGTGAATTTGAAAATTTTTCATTGATCGGTTGTAAATTCAGCAGATTATTTGGAGAACCAACGGAAAAATGATATTAATTTAATTGAAGTCAATTAATTGAAAAAGGATGATTAATAATGGATCACTTCATGAAACGGGCTATAGAACTGGCCATTAATAATGTAAAAGACGGCGGCCAGCCCTTCGGTGCAGTCCTGGTGAAAGATCAGGACATCATTGCTGAAGGCGTGAATGAATTGCATAAAGTGCATGATGTCAGCGGGCATGCTGAAATGCTTGCAATCCGGCGGGCACAGGAGCAGTTGCAAACGAATGATTTAGCCGGCTTTACGATATATGCAAGCGGGGAACCTTGCCCGATGTGTTTAACTGCCATGTATTTCGCAGGCATCGAGAAGGTGTACTATTGCCAATCAATAGATGACGCTTTCAATGCAGGTCTAGGCAAATCTAAAATGATTTATGAGGATTTGAAAAACGCAAGAGAAGACCGGGGACTAAATATGGTGAAAATGCCATTAAATGAGAACCAAAGCAATCCAATGAAGCTTTGGAAAGAGAACGTTTAACAAAAGCCTCCCATCTCTAAGCAGATGGGAGGCTACCTAGTTCTCCAGCATTTCAGCCTGTGCCATTCCCGCTGATTTTCTTAACAAATATCGTTAAAAAATAAGCTGCATAAGCAATAGCGATATCGATCAGAAAAATGTAAAATTGATTCATTCCCTTATTAAAATGCACCATACCTGCCCAACCTTCAAGTGTGGCGAATCCAAAGGCAAAAACCGCACTTGCTAAAATCGTGTAAAGCAAAAAGCTTTTCTTTTTGTTCGTGCAGTACTGATAGATCAGCAGGAAACCGACCGGCAACGCAGCGGCTGTCATATTCATGGCATAAGGAAACATGGGCAATAAAAAATAGGTGTGGACAAAATAACTGTATCGCTCCAAAAAGCTGTCGGCGTAAGTCCATAGAATATGCACGGTGTATCCAAAAAAGAAAATCTCAAATATCCTGCTCCGGTCTACTGATAGATATACAATAACAAGAGGCAGCACCATAAGTGCCAAAACCACCCAAAATTGCCAGGTTCCAAGACCTGAATATTCTCTCCAGTATGAAGAAATGAGGACATTCATCTTTTCGCTTCGTGAATATATTTGCTCCCAATATTCGCTGTAACTCATAGAATAACCTCCTAAAACGCAGCATCTTAAAAGAATCATGCATAATCATAGTTTTCTACTCGTGCCTCAATCAGCATTTTTCTAAATGTATCTCCTTTTTGAACTCCTAATATCTTCTGGCCATATTCAAGGAAAGACAAAAGCTCGTTTTCCGATAAATGACTCATATTCAGCGGAAATTGTTCCATCTCTTTTACCTCATCCATAATCTGATCCAATACTTCCTTTCCGCTTTTAGAAATAGTCACACATTTATAACGGAGCTGTTCTTTATTGGCTGTGATCTCAATCAGACCCTTTTCCTTTAACGGCTTTAAAAGCCTGGTTACAGTCGATAGATGCCAGCATCCCAAATCACTAATTTGGGTGGGGCTTAGTTTTTGGTTATGAGTGCCAAGCAGAAACAGAATATGCTGCTGAGCTGGCGTCAGCTTAAACTTTCTTTCAAGCTCCGCCCACTTCTTTTCCATGCAGAAATATAGTGCCCTTATGACAAGCAATGTCTGCTGTTTCAATAAAATGTTCACCCCTTATCCCCCTAACTTGCAGATACAATTGTATTTACAAGTATTGTTTGAGAGAGGGTTCATTTTATGCAAAAAAAAATAGAGGTTTAATTTCCTGCCTCTATTTTCGTCCTATTCTGTTTTTCACAGAGTTTCTGATTGACTCTATCATCTCCTCGGACAAATTCGCTGGAAGCGACGAGCCATCATTAAATACCCAGGCATTGAGCACCTCAAGATCTGCTTTTTTAAATGTTATGCTATAAGTATCATTCTCCAGGAGAAATTCAGTTGTGACATATTCTTCTCCATCAAATTCATCATCAATAATCATGCTGGTAATTTCGTATCGATTCACAGGAAATCTCCTTCAGCTTTTTTACCACTTAGGATGCACCTGGCCCATCAAATTATTCGAAAATGTTTAAGTCTCCATTATAATGGTATCTATGGTTTTATAAGCAACAAAAAATGTGGCAAGGGAGTAGGCGGCTTCAGTAATGCCGAATAAAAAAACAGAACTTCCAAAGATAAAGGTATTCATTATAAGAATGCATTGTCCGATGGTTAAAGGCAAACGTTCGCTGAATAAAATCGCCAAAACTTCTGTACCATCCAGGCAGGCTCCAAACCGGATAATGAGGCCCACTCCCATTCCGAGTAAGAGGCCCCCCAGAATAATGATCAGCAGTGGATGGTTCGTCACTTCCTCAAATGGGGCCAATATGTATGTCTCCCCTGCCAGAACTGAACTGGCAAACAGGCTTAACACCAAAAATCTTCCCCCTAAAAAGAAAAAGCCTGCCACTAAAAATGGGAGATTGAACAGCAGGATCAAGGCACCCACTTCAACATGAAAGACATGTGAAAGGATGATGCTCAATCCAACAATTCCTCCATCAATAACATAATTTTTCACCAGGAATAATTGCAGGGAAACAGCCACAAGTGTTGCTCCGAGTACGATAATCAGCCCATTTTTAAAGGTGGAAAAATTGTCCTTTCGTCTTTGGCTTAAATAGTATTGAACCCTATTTCTATACACTGGCCATCTCCTTTTGTTCAGATTGGCTTATGTATTGAAATATATTCCGGAAAATCAATAAAATGCAGAAGCCTCCTTTCTATATTAATAGTTTTCCAGTAAAAAAAAGATAGAATTCCTTCATATCAAAGTGTAAAATAAATTCAGCCAGTTGAAAAACTGACACAGACATCCATTTATATAGGAGGAAGGAACGTAAAAATAGGAATACTTCAAGCAGCCTTTAAATATATTGAATTTTCAGAAAACTAAATAAAAAGAGGTTGATGTACATGGCAATGGATGCATCTTTTAAAGAACAAACGATTTTTGATCATGTTGGAAATAAAATTATTACAGAAGATCGGGAAATTCATATAATTGCCAAATTAGCAGAACCATTGATCGTGATTCTGGGAAATGTGCTGAGTGATGAAGAATGTGACCAGCTGATTCAGCAATCAAAAGATCGCATGCAGCGTTCAAAAGTTGCCAACTCCCTTGAAGCTGATGAACTGCGAACCAGCAGCAGCACTTTTTTTCATGAAGGGGAAAATGAAATTGTCGCCAGAATTGAAAAAAGAATATCACAAATCATGAACATTCCAGTTGAGCATGGTGAAGGACTGCAGATCCTTAACTATAAAATTGGCCAGGAATATAAAGCTCATTTTGACTTCTTCTCTTCGACCAGCAGAGCAGCAAGCAATCCAAGAATCAGCACGCTTGTCATGTACCTGAATGATGTGGAACAGGGCGGGGAAACGTATTTTCCCAAGCTTAACTTCTCTGTTTCTCCCCAAAAAGGCATGGCTGTTTATTTTGAATACTTTTATAATGATCAGAACTTAAACGACCTGACACTTCATGGCGGAGCACCTGTTGCCATTGGTGATAAATGGGCTGCTACGCAATGGATGAGGAGAAAGAAAATATAGATAGAAAAACACTTGGGAAAATTTTTTCTCCAAGTGTTTTTTAACATACAATTGTCCAGCTTCAGCGCCTGCCCCCTCGGCGTCACAAACGGGGGTGGGCAGGGCGCTTCAGATTTTCTTAGAACCACAGTCTCTTATGATAGTCATAATCAGAGGTGTCAAAATTCTCTTCCCCTTCTTTATTAGGGGCACACTCTTCACAAGGTTCTTCCTGCTGGCCATGTTCACATTGTCCCATTAAAAGTTCCACCTGAACGCATCCCCTTTCCTATCTGTTACTTCAATTATAATGAAAGCGTTTACAGCTGTCTTGTACAATTTGTTGGAAAATCGTTAGAAAGTGCCTATCCAATGGCACATTTTAACGTCAAAAACAGACATTCCTGTCGCATTTTAGCTTTTGCCGCCCCTAATCCCGTGCAACCCTTATTCCTGATTGGATCGCCCCTTCAATCCATCCCGGGGCTGTGGACGTGTGTTCCCCGGCGAAATGGACTCTTCCCTCCGGAACAGGAATAAATGGGAATAACTCGGTTTCCTGGTTCGGTTTGAACATGGTGAAGGCTCCCCAAAAAACGGATACTGTGATCAGCTATGGGAGGCGCCTGTTAAGAAATACTCGTAAACCTGATTGCCATGAACGACAGCTAAATTGTCGAGGGCATTCCGAATCCGATCGCCTTCCTTCAGGTTATCCCAGGATAAAGTATCATCTTTCCATGTATAGCTTGCCATAATGATGCCGTTACCTGCAGTTCCAATCAGATGGCTCGGATAGGCAGCGAATCGAATGGGCAGATCTGTCATCAGTTTCCCACCCTGAAAACCTTCGCGTTCCCAAAACCGCTGTTTAAACTGCAGCCCCATTTTCGTGGAGGAAACATAATGCAGTTCCCTGATAGCCTTCCACTTATTAGGGGAAAATGTTTGCCGGTGAACGATTTCAACGAAGGACAAGGTATAGTTAAGATGTCAAGATCACCACTGACCGTCAAAGGTCTTTGACTCAATGTATGTCTGGCATGGATTGTAACCTGCTGATGATCCTGTTCTATTTTTGTCATTTGAGAACCGAAATAAAGGTCTTCTTTTAACTGGGTCAAAAAAGGGCTCCCACATCCAGATATATACCGTCCATGAACGGCTCTCTCAATGTAAATATTCTGCCGCCAACCCTTTGTGTGCCTCTAAAACCGTCACATCATGCTCTGCTGCCTTCAGCAGGGCAGCGGCAACTAGACCTGACATACCGGCTCCGACAACGATTATTCAATTCTGGACTTTGGAAATACCGAGACCTTTTCTGATGATGGATAGCATTTCTTCTGCTTTTAACTGTGGATCCCGATAAAAGACCATTCCTACTCTCCTCCTGGGGATCTGCCAAAAAGTTATTACTTCATCATACTGCCGGACAACTGCAGATTATGATTCTTTTTACTTAACTTTTATTTTCACAGCTTGCATGAATCCAATTGCGGTCAATACCAGTTAGTTTACTGGTTGCAAAAAAGGCACCAAATCATTACGATTTGATGCCTCACCTTTTAAATATGATTTTGCTTTAGAATGCTGCGGTCCACCCGCCATCAGCCACAATCACGGATCCATTAACAAAGCTGGAATCATCAGATGCCAGGAATAATGCGACCTGTGCAATTTCCTCCGGCTTTCCGACCCTTGGCATAACGCCCTGAACAGCCTTTGTTCGGCCGAATCCAAATTCATTCATGTTTTTCATTGAAGAAGCGATATTTGTTTCCACACCGCCTGGTGCAATGGCGTTACAGCGGATGCCGCTGTTTGCGTACATATAGGCAGTGTTTTTCGTAAGCCCTATTACTGCATGCTTTGAAGCCCCATAAGCAGCTCCCGCATGGGCACCATTCAATCCGCCTGTAGAAGCAGTATTGATGATTACCCCTTTCCCCTTATCTAAAAAGAGCGGGATGGCTTTTCGCATGGCGCGCATGACGCCTATCGTATTGATATCAAATATTAAATCCCATCGTTCATCCTGAATATCACCAACAGGTTCAAATCCGTCCATAATTCCTGCGTTATTCACCAGGATATCCAGCGTTCCAAATTCATGTACTGCTGCATCTATCATTCTTTCAATATCTGCTTGTTTTGAAACATTAACCTGAACAGCTTTGGCTTTTCCGCCATTCTCAGTAATTTCCTTTGCCGCAGCTACTGCCCCTTCCAGGTTCAAGTCAGCTGCAATGACACTTGCACCTTCCCTTGCGTACAACTCCGCAATCGCTTTTCCCATCCCTGATGCTGCACCTGTTACAATCGCTACTTTATCCTGAAGCTTCATATAGACTTCCTCCGTTCGGCTGAATGTATTTAATGAACACTTGTTGATTATCTATTACATCTTTATAATATGGTAATAAAGACGCCCATTCAATCAGCAAATTAACGACAATCTGTCTACTAATGAACACATTCATTGTATTTTGATTATTTTTTCATTCTATTTCAACAATGGAGGCCATTTATGTCCAATAAGCAAAATCTACCTATTGACCGAAGAATAACAAAATCCAAACAAGCCTTAATGGATGCCCTATTATCCTTAATGCAGACGAAAGCATTCAAAAAAATAACCGTAACAGATATCGTGAAGACAGCCAATCTTAACAGGGGAACCTTTTATAAGCATTATGAATACAAGGAAGATATCCTTGATGAAATTGTCGATGATGTTATAGCAGATCTAATCTCCTCCTACCGCGAACCATATAAGAACACAGAAACCTTTGAGTTAATGACCCTTACCTCTTCTGCCATTAAAATCTTTGAACATGTCAGTCATAAAAAAGAATTCTATTCCCTAATGGTAAAATCCAATGCATTATCAGGATTGCAAAGCAAATTGTGCGATGTACTGAAAGAGGTAACGTTAAAAGACCTGAAAGGTGTACAGCCTAACCCAAAAATCAATCGTGAATTACAGACAAGCTTCTATGTTCATGCCATACTGGGAATGATTACGGAATGGATAAATCATGAATTTAAATATGATTCAAATTATATGTCGGAACAGCTGCTCGAAATCTTACAGAGCAGACAAGGAGATGTGGTGTTCAAATTAACCTGAATGAAACAAATATCACCTATTTACATTGAATCATCTTAAACGCGTTAATTACCATAAAAAAAACAAACACATTTTTTCATCCCACCCCCAAAATTATATAATGACAACCTAAATTTTTAGTTGATGGTCATTTTTTGTCGAAATCATGATCCGCTGGATGTTTGGAGTAAATTGGATTTACACTCCTAAGCTATTAATTATTATACATAATTCGACATTACTTCTTAGGGGGAATGAATGTGGATCGTTTTTTCAGGTGGATTGTCAGATCCTTGTTTGCACCTGTCTCCGGAAATGCGGGAGCAATTGCAAGCACTCTAGGTTTTTTTCTGGCATTTTTACCTTTGGATAGTTTTAGAATTCCATTATTGTTTATTTGTTCACTGCTGCTGCGTCTTAATATTATTGCCTTATTCCTGGGCACTCTGATTACTGTGTTTATACCATACATACACGAGCTGCCTTACATGGATTTTGGCCCATTTGAAGATTACTGGCTAATTTCATCCCTTAAAAGCAAAATATTAACTTCGGAATCAATTGCATCAGGAATCTTCGGAGGTTTAGTTGGACTAGTCTGCTATTTTTTCTTCCACTGGTTTTATAACCTTGGGCTGAAAAAAAATGAGGGGAAACAGGAATATATATTTCTTGACCCTGCTAAAAGCCGGTGGTCCCTCATTAAACGAATGAGTGCGGGCTTCACTCTATTAATTGTTATTATATTTACATTTTTTATAGAGAGCATGAATACAACTCCCAAGTTTCCTGAGCTGCATCTGGATCAAAGCCCATCAAGTACAGATATAGATCCGATTAACAATGCCTTTAGTGAAGAAGCTTTGGCATCTCAGATTCAAAAGATAAATTCTGAAGCAGATAAATCAGAAAAGCTAAACATGTCACAAACTACACAAAAACAAGAGGTGTATGGATTCTATGTCAATTGGGACAAGAATAGCAAAACATCCTTCAATAAAAATAAAGAGTCCATAACCACTCTAGTCCCTGAGTGGATGCATGTTACACCAGATCTATATCTCAAGTCTTCAATTGACTGGTCCATTGTAAAAGAAGCAAAGAAACATGAAATCAAAATTCTGCCATTAGTGAATAATTTTATAGACAACAAATGGGATTCAGATGTTCTCCACCGGTTATTCACGGCTCCAGGTGCTGAAGACCGCTTTATTGAAGAGATGCTTTTTTATGTGAAAATAAATGAATTTGAAGGTATTAATATTGACTTTGAAGCAATTAAACCAGCTGACAAGGATCATTTTACTCAGTTCATGAGCAAGGTTTATAAAGCCTTCCACACGGAAGGTTTAATGGTGACATTGGATGTTCCGCCGAATGATGAAAGCTACGATTATGCTTCTTTAGCAAAATACGCTGACCGTGTGATTGTCATGCTCTATGACCAGCATTATTCCAGGAGCACACCAGGTCCTGTCGCTCAAACCAATTGGGTAAAGGAGAACTTGAATCAAGCTGATATTCCCTCCGGAAAATTGGTTGCAGGCTTAGGAACATACGGTTACGACTGGGAAGAAGATTCTGGTAAGCCCGCAGCTGACTTGACTTTTGGAGATATTATGAAGCTGGGGAGCGAGGCTAACCTCAATATCAATTGGAGTAAGGAAGCTGGAAACCCGTACTTACGGTACAGACAAAATGGAAAAAATCATACTGTCTGGTTTTTGGATGCTGCTACATTTTATAACCAGATGAACCTTGCAATAAATCACGGCTCTACCGGAATAGCCATATGGCGTCTCGGTTCCGAAGATCCCTCTATCTGGAGATTTCTTAACAATCCTAAGGAAAACATTAATCCATCTCCAGTGCTAAGTACTATTGAAAGTCCTTTCTCAGCACTTCATACAGGGAACGGAGAGGTTTTGAAAATCGCTTCACAAACTGAAAAAGGAAAAAGGACGATAGAAATGGATTCCAATGGAATGATAAAAAAGGAATCCTATGTCAAATATCCAAAGCCTTTTGAAGTAATCCGCCATGGTAATTCCAGCAAAAAAGAAATCGTCCTTACTTTTGATGACGGTCCGGATCCAGCCTACACACCAAAAATATTGGACATATTGAAGAGGTATAAGGTAAAAGGCACCTTTTTTATCGTTGGAGAAAATGCAATGATGCATCCTCAGCTGGTTAAGAGGATTTATGATGAAGGGCACGAAATCGGAAATCATACCTTTACACACCCTGATATTACATCCATCACACCATCTCGTTTACGAATGGAGTTGAATGCAACACAACGCTTAATTCAAGGCATAACCGGCCATTCTACGACTCTTTTTCGCCCTCCATATATAGCAGATACGGAACTGAGCACAAGAAAGGAGCAGCTTCCTATAATGGAAGCTCAAAAGCTGGGCTATACCATGGTCGGCCAATCCATTGACTCAGGTGATTGGCAAGGATCTTCAGCAGATGAACTTGTAGATCGGACATTGGATCAGCTGTCCGAAGGTAACGTCATTTTGCTTCATGATGCTGGCGGAGACCGCTCCAAAACAGTGGAAGCTCTTCCGGTTATTATTGAAACACTTAAAGGTCGGGGCTACACATTTACGACGACTGCTGGTTTAATTGGGAAAAGCGATACTGAAATCATGCCTTTTGCTGATCAGGAAAACCCTTATTCTGTTTATGATAAAGCGGTATTTAAGGTCATTAAAAGCTGGAACACTGGAATTAGCATTTTGTTTTACTCAGCCATTCTTTTAGGTATTTTTCGTATTATTTTTCTTGTTTTCCTGTCCAGGAAACAGGTCAAAAGGTATAAAGAGACCCAGATTGACCCTGGCTTTACTCCTTATGTCAGTGTAGTAATTGCAGCTTATAATGAAGAAAAAGTAATTTGCAAAACTTTAGATTCTATTTTATCCAGTGACTATCCGGATTTTGAGATACTGATAATCGATGATGGCTCAAAAGATCATACTGCCCGTGCAGTTGAAGAAGCATTTGCAGATAACCCCCGCGTCAGGTTAATTAAAAAACCCAATGGCGGAAAATCTTCGGCTGTAAACCTTGGATTTAAGGAAGCTAAGGGGGAAATTGTAATTGCTTTAGATGCCGATACTCTCATTGCTGAAAATGCCATCTCTTTGCTTGTGAGCCATTTTAAAGATGATCAAGTCGCTGCTGTTTCCGGTAATGTAAAGGTTGGCAATAAGGGAAATCTCCTGACGAACTGGCAGCATATTGAATATGTGACAGGCTTTAACCTGGAAAGAAGAGCCTTTGCAGCTCTCAATTGCATTACCGTTGTGCCAGGTGCCATCGGTGCATGGAAAAAGTCTGCGGTTGAAGAAGCTGGTTACTTTAGAGAGGATACACTTGCAGAGGATACGGATATCACGCTTGCACTATTGCGAAACGGTAAGAAAATTGAGTTTGAAGAAAAGGCTTATGCTTATACAGAAGTGCCAGAAGATATTAAAAGCCTGGCAAAGCAGCGATACCGATGGGTATATGGCACTCTCCAATGCCTTTGGAAACATCGCTCGGCATTATTTAACAAAAAACACCATTCATTAGGGTATGTAGCCTTGCCTAACATGTGGCTTTTTCAATATGTTTATCAAACCATTTCACCTATTGCAGATATCTTGTTCATCTTTGCCCTTTTCAGCCCAAAGCCTGAAAAAGCAGCCATAGGCTTTGTCCTTTTCTACTTGATGGATTTCTTTGCCTCCCTATATGCTTTCAGGCTGGAGAAAGAAAGCCCTAAACCACTGATCTCATTGTTCCTGCAGCGAATATTATATAAACAGCTGATGACTTATGTGGTAGTAAAATCGATTTTCTCCGCTATAAAAGGAGTAACCGTCGGCTGGAATAAACTAAAACGAAAAGGCAATGTAACACAGGATAATTCCATTATGAATATTAAATGAATCTAAGGGCCTTTCCCATTGGGGAGAGGCCCTTTTGCTGTATAATCTAATACCTTTAAAGGAAAAAGGACCACCGTCTCCTGATGATCCTTCCTGATAGATTTAATGATTTTTCCCATTGTTTTCTTTGTCTTCTTTACCTTTGGTAACCTGATTACTCTCAGCTTTTTCTTTTGCGGCTTGGGAAATCTGCTGGCCATGGCTGAGTGTTTTTGCAGCAGGACTTGTTGGGCTGCTTCCTCCCATACCAGAGACAGGTGTGTTTGGATCTTTTGTGCTGGTCGCAGGTTTCGATGATTCATTTGCTGCCTTGTTTCCAGCAGGTGCAGAGGCAGGCTCCGGTGCGGAGGGTTTTTCGTTTGAGACAGATACAGCTTTCGAAACTGAATTTACAGCAGGTTTCCGATTGGGAATTTCGGTATTCGTTTGAACAGCAACAATCATCTTATTGCTTTTCTTTTCTTTTTTTTGTGATTCTTCAACTGGAGCTTCTTCAGTTACCGGTTTTTGTTTCTTATTCTCTTTCACAGCCAGTATTTTTGCTTCCGCCTTTTTGTCAATTTGTCTGTTCACTTCAGATTTTTGTTGAATACCTGATAAAACAGAAGAATGTTCCTCAGAAAAAAGTTTGGTAGCTTTCAGCATGCCATTGGCAGCAGAAAACGTTATAGACCCTGCTAATACCATGGCAAGGGCCCCTTTAGCTGGTGATTTCATATTTTTCCCCTCGAGACTTGTGATTGTATATATTCAAAGAATACGAAGGAGAATCTTTATATTATGGGGGTATACTTATATTTTAATTAAACCGAGATTTGGCATTTTTCTTCATCCCCCTATTCATCTGTCTTCCTGAATGCCAGGATTTGTGTCTTTAAGGAAGAATATAATCCTGCTGCCGCATTTCCATAAAAAAAGCCCATGAACATTCCCGCCCACAGATTATTCCTGTGAGCAAAGAAAACCGATATGATTAATCCAAGCAGATTAGCCAGCCCTGGAATATATGGTTTTCGAATTTTAAACAGCACTTTGCCTAATTGAGTCAGCAGAACCACTAAGGGCACTGCTATTATCGCATCCCAGAAGTTAGTATGAATAATTGGAAATGCCTCCATATTAGCACCTCTGTAATTTTTTTAGTTACTTGTCCATATTTTGCTCCATTATGGTTTTTTCATTATTTAAAGAATAAATTTCTCGCAGCCAACTGTTTATAAACAAATAAAGGCTGCCCTCAGGCAGCCAATTAAGCTTGCTATAGTATTTCTCCGTTTGACTCGATCACATCCTTATACCAATGAAAAGATTTCTTCTTTTTCCGTTTCAATGTTCCGCTGCCATCATCATGCTTGTCCACATAAATATAGCCATAGCGTTTTGAAAACTCACCTGTTGACATGCTGACCATATCGATGCAGCCCCAGCTTGTATATCCCATTAGCCCGACGCCATCTTCTAAAGCTTCACCCATTGCTTTAATATGCCCTCGAAGATAGTCAATCCGATAGTCGTCATGGATGCTGCCATCCTCTTCTTCCTTGTCATAGGCCCCTAGTCCGTTTTCTACCACAAAAAGCGGTTTCTGATAGCGATCATATAACTTGTTCAAGCTGATCCGCAAACCTTCAGGGTCGATTTCCCACCCCCAGTCACTTGTTTCCAAGAAGGGATTCCTAACCCCGCCAATGATGTTCCCTTCCGATGAGTCTGCATCTGACTTAACCTTCTTTTCGGTGCGGGACATATAATAGCTGAAGCCAATATAATCTACAGTACCGTCCTTTAACAAATCCAGGTCACCTTCCTGTATGTCCAGGCTGATATTATGTTCCTTAAAGTACCTATTCATAAAAGCCGGATATTCACCGCGAACCTGTACATCACCACAAAAGTAATTGAAAAGCTGCTCTTCCTGCATAGCATACATGACATTTTCCGGGTTGCTGTCATAAGAATACACAGGAGCAAATAGAATCATGCAGCCTATTTTTGACTCAGGAATGAGCTCATGGCATGCCTTTACTGCGATTGCGCTTGCGACCAATTGATGGTGATAGGCCTGGAATGTTGGCTGGTATTTATCTTCTTCACTTTGATAGGAAAAGCCGAGCCCATTAATCGGCATGACCAATCCGCTATTGATTTCATTAAAAGTCATCCAGAACTTTACTTTATTTTTGTACCGGCTCAAAATCGCTTTAGCATACCGCTCAAAAAAACTGACGACTTTGCGGTTTCTCCACCCTCCATACTCTTTTACTAAATGAAGAGGCATTTCATAATGGGAAATCGTTACAACCGGTTCAATTCCATATTTCTGCAATTCATCAAAAACACGATCATAAAAAGAAAGTCCGTCCTCATTCGGCTCCGTCTCATCACCATTCGGAAAAATGCGGGTCCAGGCTATCGACATTCGGAACGCCTTGAAGCCCATTTCGGCAAATAAGGCAATATCTTCTTCATATCGATGATAGAAATCGATCGCTTCGTGATTTGGATAATAAAATTGATCCTCATGAATTTCGAAGTCAAACCCGGGCTTCATTAAGATATTGTACCGTTCTTTTCCTCCGGGAAGGACATCCGCAATATTCAAGCCTTTATTTCCTTCCTTATATCCGCCTTCAATTTGGTTCGCTGCAGTGGCGCCACCCCACAAAAAACCTTTAGGAAAATCGTATTTTTTCATTTCATTACCTCCAATACCTGCTATTTTTTAATATTTGTTTAAATGGAGTTTTTATGTTACCCGTAAAGGGATATAGAAGAAGCTTAAATCGAGTCAAAGGATGTGTAAATAATTTGAGTAAATTAAGTTTTGTATTACGGCATTTTGATACTTGTTACATAAAAGTAACGTATTGTTTCTCCTTATGATAGAATGAGCCTAACTATTTTTTCCCCGGAGGAATATTGAATCATGTTTTCAAACGACATCATCGCATCTTTCAATGATTTAGAAACATCCATATATCACTACATCTGTCAAAACAAAGAAAAGATTCCTTATATGCGGATTCGTGAACTTGCAGATGAAACCCATGTTTCGACTGCCACCATCTTGCGGTTCTGCAGGAAACTGAATTGTGAGGGTTTCACTGAATTTAAGATAAAGTTTAAATTATATTTGCAGGAAAATAAAAAGACCTCTATAAAAGGTTCCAAACAATCCATTATCGAGTTTTTCGAGCGAACGCTAAGGGGTGATTTAGAAGAAAAAATCAGAGAGGCAGCAGAACTTATAAATACGGCAGATAACGTTATATTTATAGGGATCGGAAGCTCAGGCATACTTGCTGAGTACGGAGCCAGATATTTCTCTAGTCTTGGCAAGTTTTCACTGTATATCAAGGATCCCCATTTCCCGATTCATTCAAGCATCCGCAGCAGCAGTGTCACAATTGCCTTATCTGTCTCAGGGGAAACTCCTTTTACAGTCACCCATCTCAACCAGCTGAAGCAGGAAGGCAGTAAAATCATCAGCATCACAAACAGCCGGCTTTCAACAATTGCGAAAGTTTCTGATTTAAACATCGCCTATTATGTAACAGAGGAAACGTTTGAGCAGTCCAATATTACAACTCAAGTTCCAGTTGTGTACATTCTGGAAGCTGTCGCGAGGGAAATACACAAGCTGAACCCTTGAATTAAAGGATTCTTCCCGCGTATGAAGAATAGGTAAAAATATAACAATGAAAGCGGTGAGTATATGAAATCAATTGCTTCCCCTATAGCAAGCAAAGTCAACAATGTATTCATTCATGTCAGCGACCTGAAAAAATCAGCGGAATGGTACAGCAGCCTGCTTGGATTGCCTTTTCATAAGGATACTGTAGAATCCCCGGTGTACAACCTTCCTGTCACCACTGAAACCGGTCTTACACTGGATGATCATACCTTTGATCCAACCTTTACCTTAAATCCTTCCGGTCACGTTTTATTTAATTTCTTCGTCCAGGATATTGATGAGGCATACACTTTTGTTAAAGATCTAGGAATCACAATTGTAAAGGAAATAGAGCGTATTGGAGACTTTGCCTATTTCAACTTTCAGGACTTGGATGGAAATATATTGATGATCTGCAATTGTTAATGATTAAATCTGTGGCAGCTTGGCCATGGATTTTTTTATTTACAGTATTCTCCGCTGGACATCCCCCTGCACCTGGCGTATACTAGCCATATTTATGTAAAAGATTAACAGCTTCGCAGAAAGAAAGGTGTTTAACATGATTCACAATCCTACTGGAAAAGAGAGGCTTGCGCTGGCTTTTCTCCTTAGCATGCTTGGAATATTGGGGCCATTCAATATTGATATGTATTTGCCAGGCTTTCCAGATATCGCTGAGGACTTCAGTGCCAGAGCTTCACTTGTTCAGATGAGTTTAACAGCCTGTTTGATTGGCCTTGCGGCTGGGCAGGTTATTGTGGGGCCGCTCAGTGATTCCCATGGAAGAAGAAAACCTCTTCTAATCGGGATCTCTCTTTTTGCATTATCTTCCCTTTTATGCGCCATTTCACCTAATATTACAGCCTTTATTGCAGCCCGCTTTCTGCAGGGATTAACCGCATCTGCAGGTATCGTCCTTTCACGGGCAGTTGTCCGTGATGTGTTCAGCGGAAAAGAGCTCACGAAATTTTTTGCCCTGCTTATGGTCATTAATGCAACAGCTCCGATGATAGCACCGATGACAGGCGGTGCCCTGCTTCTGCTTCCTTTTGCCAGCTGGGAAACCATATTTTATTTTCTAAGCTTTTTGGGATTATTTATTACCATCGTTATCTATTTCCGATTAAAAGAAACCCTTCCTCAAGAAAAAAGGGTCCCAAGCTCTATCGGTATTTCCATTAAAAGCATGGCGGGCCTTTTCAGAGACCGATCATTCATTGGGTATGCCCTTATCGTAGGATTCATACATGGCGGAAGCTTTGCTTATGTTTCGGGGACACCTTTTGTCTATCAGGGGATTTATGGGGTTTCGCCTCAGGTGTTCAGCATCCTGTTTGGCATTAATGGATTGGCCATCATTACGGGAAGTTTCCTAATTGGCCGCCTGGCAGGTATCATTCCGGAAAGAAGCCTGCTCCGGACAGCCGTCTGCATTGCCGTCAGTGCCACTTCTTTACTTTTAATCATGACCATTATTAAAGGGCCGCTGTTCATGCTTGTCATACCGATTTTTATTTATATGACTTCTATGGGGATGATCATCACCAGCTCATTTACATTGGCCATGAAAAATCAGGGTCGCCGTGCAGGCAGTGCCAGCGCCGTTATCGGAATGCTTCCTTTAGTACTGGGTTCAGCTGTTTCCCCTTTAGTGAGCATTGATGAAACCACTGCGGTACCAATGGGAGCCATCTTGTTTGTAACATCATTCATCGGCTTTATTTTCTTCTTCACATTAACAAAAGAAAAAACAAAAAGAAGCAGACAGAACCTGAAACTGCATGCGGAGGGGTAATCCCCTCCGGCTTCCCTGCCCACCTGGCCGCTTTATTCTTTTACTTCCTCTATAATCGAATGACCCTCGGTCCCTTCATCATCCTGCCATTGCCAATTTTCATAAAGCCTTATTCGGCCGTCTTGCAATATTTCCGGTTTTGAGTGACACTTTCCACCCCGGATTTCATTTTTGTTATTTACATGGTTATATCTAAATTCTAAACTGCCATCTTCATTTACAATTCCAATAAGTGTCCCCTGAATAATCTCTCCCCCGCCATAAGCAGCAGATATAATGTTCCCCTCCTGTTTATACTGGAAAAAAGTTTTTGAAGATACTTCTCCATTATCTGTATTTTGCACGGAAACAAAGGTACGGCCATTGTAGTTCATTATAATATCCTCCCAGCGGATCTGGTTTTTTACTCTAGACCCTAATATGTATTCCAAAGCTTCAGTCTTTCTACAAATCCCCTTTTAAAATTGAGTACATATACAAATCATCAAACTTTCCATTTGTATATTCATAATGTCTCAGCAAACCTTCTCTCGTGAAGCCCTGTCTCTCAACCAGCTTTTGGGATGAGAGGTTTTTAGGTTCAATCAGGGCTTCTATCCTTTCAAGTTCAAGCTGTTCAAATCCAAATTTTAAAACTCTCTCAAGAGCTTCATTGGCTATCCCTTTTCCCCAATGCTCTCTGCTTAATTCATAACCGACTTCACTTCGGAAATGTCTGGGGTTCCTGTTTAGGAAACCGCAGCTCCCTATGACCTTCCCGGAATCCTTTAGGGTGATGCCCCAGCGTATTCCTGTGCGATTTTTATAAATGGATTTATACCATTCTATTTCATCCAGCACCTCTTCGACAGATTCACAGGCCGAGATTCCCATATGCTTTACAACCAGGTGATCTGACAGGTATACAAACATATCTTTTGCATCTTCTTCAGTTGCTTCTCTTAAAATTAATCTTTCTGTTTCAAGGAACGGAAATACTGTTTCCAATGGATTGCCTCCTCTGCATTATATCTTCCTTCAACTATACCAAAATGCTGTAAAAAAATCCTATCAAATATGGAAATTACTTCAAACCCCGCTTTATCCATGTTAGACTCTATTATTAGTAAAACTTAAATAAAAAGGAGAATTTATGTGAAACGTTATGCTTTATGGCTGCTGTTTGCCGCATTGATTCTTTCAGCATGCAGCAATGACAAAGAGAAAGCGGCAGCTGATTCATCAGGTAAAGAAGAACAAAAACAAGAAGACAAGAAAGAAAAAAAGCAGGAAAGCATTTTAGCAGAGTCTGAGAATATTCATTTAGAGGTTTCAGAAGAAAGCCTGCTGAAATTGACCCCTGGAGCATTAATGGACGGGCTCACATACGAAAAGGACATTGAGGCCATTGAATTCAATGTGCCTGAAACCGATCCTGAACTTATAAGCAAGATGACCCCTAAACTGGAAGAACTGACGAATGAAACGAAAGATACAGACTCAATTAAAAAAGGGCTTCTTTCCCTGCTGGCGAGCCCAAATTATAAAGAAATCATTGAAAAGTCCAATGCTTACACACCAGATTTTGAGGAGCCTTACCTTCAGGACCCCACTAAATCAGAGCCTGGGGAAGAAAAAAAGGCATCAGAACAGGCCATTATTCTTCTTGATGCCAGCTCAAGCATGCTGCTCCAGGCAGGCGGCAAAATAAAAATGGATATTGCTAAGAGTGCCGTTAAAAGTTTCGCCCAGACAATTGGCCAAAGCAGCGAAGTTTCCCTTGTTGTATATGGCCATAAAGGCTCTGAAGCAGACGCTGATAAAGAAATTTCCTGTTCAGGAGTAGAGGAAGTCTATCCTATAGGCAAATATTCAAAAAAAGAGTTTCACGAAGCCGTTGATTCATTTGAAAGCAAGGGATGGACACCGCTTGCCGGTGCCATTCAAAAAGCGGCAGAAATGAGCAGCGGTTATGATGGGTCAACAACAATCTACATTGTCAGTGACGGTGCCGAAACATGTGATGGCGACCCCGTCTCGGCCAGTAAAAACCTTGTGAAAAACAACAGAAGCAATACTGTGAATATCATTGGGTTTGATGTAGATGGGAAAGCCGAGAACCAATTAAAGGCAGTAGCCGAAGCCGGCAATGGGGAATATTTAAAAGCGGATAACCCGGATGAATTGAAAAGCACGATCCAATACGAGTGGCTTCCTTCTGCCGGCGACCTGGCCTGGGCATTTACTCTGTCGCCAAGCCCATGGGAAATGATGGATGAGTATAAACTGGGAGAAGTTTATCCCCGCCAATTATTTACGATCGGCAGGCGTGAAGCACATCGGATCCTTGATGCTGTTACGATCATGGGAGACAACGGCTGGATCACTGCTGAGCAGCGATCAGAACTTCGTGATTGGGGCTATGAACGAAGCGAGCAAATGAAGGACCTCTATTCAGAACTCTATGAAAAAAATCGAAATACAGCTGATGAACAACGTGATGAAATCAAACAGAGAGTCGACGAATGGGTTGAAAAAATGAAGGCTCTAAAGAAAGATCGCGGTGACATTTGGTAAAAGAACTTATGAAGTGAAAATTGCTCAGGGCGAAATGCTCTGAGTATTTTTTAATTTAATAAAAATATAAAACTTTAAATATTGCAAAATTTGTCCAATTATGTGATAAAATGTAATGGTAAAAATTAACTTATACCGGGAGGTCAGTGCTTTGTTCAGTGCAGGTGTTTTAGGAATTGGTGTAAATATTCCAGAAAATATTATAACGAATGAGATGATTGCCAAACGTTTCGATATTACACATGAAGAAATATGCAGAAAAACAGGCATACTGGAAAGACGCTACGAATCTCCAGACTCATCACTTACAGATATGTGCGAAATTGCCGGAAAACGTGCGATAGAAGATGCAGGGGTGAACCCGAAGGATATTGACATGGTCATTATTGGAACAAACACACATGACACCCACATTACGGCTGCGCTGGTTCAGGACAGAATCGGCGCTGCGCAATGCGCAGGGCTGGACCTTCATTCAGGCTGTTCCAGCTTTATCACAGCCCTGGCAACCGGGGCCCAATTTGTTCAGACAGGAATGTATAAAAACGTATTAGTCATCGCTGTCGACAAATGCTCATCCCTCTTGAATCCGATGGATAAAAAGACGGCGCTGCTGTTCTCGGATGGAGCTGCCGCTGTTGTCTTAGGTCAGGTGGATAAAGGCAAAGGTATTCTCGGCATCCATATGCAAATGGATGGAAGCGGGGGGAAATATCTTCATCTAGATGAAAACAAGCACATCAAGATGGATGGAAGAGCCGTTTTTGAATTTGCAGTAGACAGATTTCCCAAAGCGGTTCATAAAGTTTTGGAGCTCTCTGGCCTGAGCTTGCAGGAAGTGGATTTCATCATCCCTCACCAATCCAACTTGCGGATTATTGAAGCAGGTACAGCACGGCTCGGCTTTCCTATGGAAAAAGTTCATACCAAAACCATACAATATTACGGAAACTCTTCTGCACCTACGATAGCTATTGGGCTTCATGAAGAAGTGAAGGAAGGCAAAATAAAAGACGGGGATGTGGTTGTATTGGCTGGCTATGGTGCAGGTCTCGGCTGGGGAGCCATTGTCATGCGCTGGGGTCAAACATCGAAACTACTAATTTAAGGCCGCCTAAATGGGGCTTTTTTTATTATGTTACAAGCACAATAAAGGGGATGAATTAATCCTCATTGGAAGCATAACTGTGCATTAAAGTAAAATGCCTGTTCAGCTCGCTTTCATTAATAGAAATCCTGATCTCTAAGTCTTTTGTACGCAAAACATACTCTTTAATGCCAATAAATTCAGATTCAGCAATCAGGTAAAAGTGTGTTCCCTTCTTTAATCCTTTAAAATGATTCTTTAATTTATATTTTTTCATGATCTTATCTTGGTGCTCCTATAGCTTATCAGATTAAATGAATCTCTAGAATGTTATTATACACCTTTGAATTTTAATTTTCCTGGTAAGCATTTTTCAATAAATTTAAAAGACGTTTAATAAACGTTTTAAAACAATGTACTATTAAATTTTTCCGGCTTCTTCACATACCCCTCAATGATAAAACCGCAGCTGGTGCAAATAACATACTCAATATCAGAACCGAGGCTCATCTTATTGACAGGGAACATGGCTCCATAACCCGAATGCTTCCCTTTCCCCAATTCACTCGATCCGCACTTAGGACATTTTTCCACTTTCATTATAAATCCCCCATTCTGCTACTTATACTAAGTAGATACGAGCAGAAGCCGCAAAAGGTTTCATGAAAGCAAAAAACTGCGGCCATATTGTTGTGGCCGCCTTCGTTTGTCTATTCTGCTGCTGAAAGCTGTTCTTTGGATTTGAGCACCTGGATATAAACTCCTGTCAGTGTTTGAGTCAGCAGAAAGATAGGAAAAGAGTGAGCGATCCGATACCCTTTCTGCAGCGTAATGATTCCCGCAGCAGTTAACACCCATTGAAAGAAAACACCTAATAACGCCCATACCAAAACATATATAATGAATGTTTTTTTGCCGATTTTCATTTTTTCATAAAAATAAAAAAAGAAATATCCGAATGGGGCGAATAATAAATAATAAAGAACATCTGTCACTTCATAATTATTTAAATCGTTTATCTTATAAAAATCTGTCCTCCCTCCGCCTATTGTGAAATCATAAAGAATACCAATGGACATTCCCCATAGCAGGCTCAGGATTCTGATTTGCTTGGGCAGCTTATCCGGCCTTCTTAAAAGTAAAAAATACACAAGATAGGCAGCAGCAGCAGTTATTAAAAGAAAGAGTTCATTGCCGCCGAAATCCTCCCATAATTTCATGCTTCTTTCACCCCTCTAGTTTTAAGCTGTCCAAAATACTTCAGCAGGGATTGAACCACTAAATGCAGGAGGAATAAATATATTATTTCATAACCGATATTCCACTTTCTATAATCCACAATGTCAAAATAACGGGCAATCACCACTGCCAAAACAAGGAACAACACTGACAGGATGGTTTTTAAAAACTTTGAACCAAAGGAAGGCGCTGTCCTGAATAAATTTAGTGTGATAGCAACTGTGAGCGGAAGAGTAATACTTCTATGTATTAAGAACGCGGAATTATCTAAGATCTGCTGGGAAATTTTCGCCATATTCAACTCTTCATACACAATCCATGTAAAATTGACATTGATGACTAACGCCACCAAATAGACGAAGGTATTTTCAATAAATGTCAGCTTTTTATTCATTGATGTAAACAGCATTAGCACCAGCCAGGCTAGAAAAATTATAAGTACAAATCCCATGTAAATTCAGCCCCATACTTTTTTGTTAGTATTGGCTTGGACAAGTACAAATATTCCTTCGTTGGCTCTTGAGTGTTGGTCTGTATTCTATAGTTCGGAGCATCGGGTTCAGACTGGTTGTTTCAGAATACATACTCTATATCGGAAGCTGTCAGGTTCGGACTCACTCTCTTCTAACTCTGTCTCTCCTGTCCGAAGGCGAGGCTAGTTCGGACTCTCTACCTCGGATTTCTCCTCTTCCAGCCGAAATGCACACAGGCTACGGACTGTTTCCATAGATTTTCTCCAGTCAGAATTGGCATCACTCGATTAGTGCCTTCGTAGCACAGATTCATAACAAAAAAAGAACGGCTGGGAGAACAGCCGCATTAACCTTCTTTCTGCTATACGGTTTGCCGTTCGATCAGCTTCACCGATATCTCCTCATGTGTGTGCTTTTTACCATCAATGGCTTGGAGAAGCAGCTGCCTTCCCATTTGAACCAGCGGAATTTCAAGTGTGGTAATGTGCATGATTTTGGCTATTGGCTGGTTATCAAATCCCATGATTGCCAGGTCATCCGGAATATGGATGCCTTTTTCCCTGCAGGAAGTTACAATTCCGGCAGCAGCGAAATCACTTGTTACCAGCAAAGCAGATGGGGGATTATCCAAGCTTGCCAAACGCCGTACCACTTCTTCGCCATGCTCAAAATGCAGACATTCATAGAAGATATATTCTTCCTTATATGGTTCGTCAATTCTTTTTAAAAAGTCAGCATAAGCCTTTCCGCGCTGCCTGCTGTTGGCACCAGTCTTTCTTCCGATACAATACCCGATTTTCTGATGCCCTTTGTTATGCAGATACTCTAAAGCATTAGAGAAACTCATGTAATGGTCGATAAAAGTAGATGATACATTACGATTCCTTGCATCTTCACAGAGAACAATGGAGCCATACTCAGTAAACTGATTGATGACATCCCATTCGCAGATTCTGGAACAAATGATTAAAGAGTCGATTTGTTTATGCTGCAGCATCTTTAGCGCTTCAATCTCCCTGTCTTCCTGGTAATTTGTTTGAAAAAGAACTAACTTATAGTTGTTTTTCATGGCCTCATTTGCAATCCCTTCTACCAGCAGGCCGAAATAAGGGTGATTGGTAAAAGGAACCACGACCCCTATAAGCAGTGTTTCTCCTTTGCTTAAATGGACAGCATTAATATTTCGCTGATAATTGAATTCCTCCATCACCCGCAAAACAGCTTCCCTTTTATCCTCACTCACATAAGGATGATTATTCAGCACTCTGGATACGGTCGTAACTGAAACTCCTGCCTTTTTAGCGATGTCTTTTATATTTGCCATAAAACCACCTAATTATTTTTTCACTTTTTTCTTGCTCTGAAATGCGTTTCATAATTTAAGCTTTTTTTAACAACTCAAGGAGGTATCCTAAATGTACATTCTATCTGGAATATTATATCTGGTTCTATTATGCAGTTCGATTCTTGCCTTGTCATCTATCCCTATTTCTCTCTATCCGAAAAAGAAGGCTGCAAACAAAGACATTTATGTAAAAGATTATTACCGCCTTCTCTTTGATGTATATGGCGATGAAACATCACATAAGTAGCTGGCAGGTGCTTTCCGTTTTCCTGCTGTACATATTTCTTTTAAAAATAACAGCCTCCCTTTTGATGAAATTTCCGTGTATAGTAACATATATCCAAAACCGAAAGGAAGGCATGGCATGTTTTTAAAAATAACAAAAGAGCAGCAGCAAAAGATGATCGAGGATATCCAGATTTTTTTCTCTGAAGAAAGGGATGAGGAAATATCTGAGTTCGGTGCAGAAAGGGTGCTGGATTTTGTTAAAGAATCATTGGCCCCGCATTTTTACAATGCAGCGATTTCAGATGTAAAGCATGTAGTGGAGCAGCAATATGCTTCTATGGAGGATGAAATCCTGACTCTCGAGCGTCCTATAAAGTAATTCTTCAATTTATAGCCGTCTAACGGGCATAAGACTCCCTCATCTGGACTCTAAGGTTTCGAATGAGGATGTACGGGAGTCCAAATGCCCATACAAGTCCGATTGGTCCAGCTAACAATCAATCTTAATTTTAGGATTTCTTCAACCTATTTCTTATCATTTAATACATCATTCACAAACATGGCAGAGTTGCCGCTCGAATCAAAAAAGATCGTCCACAGCAAAATAAACGGAAAAGCAGCAACCCACACTGCAAATTTGAACATTTTCTTCATTATAATTCCCATCCTCCCGTGTCCAGTTTTTTACATTATATCAAGATCCCACCTAATTTTCTAATAATTCCCGTTCTTTGAAATGATGGCGTTACCAGCGTAAATAAACTTTAATACTATGTCATCTGCTTGTGATTTTTCTGAAAGTGTTCAATGATATGATGTTTTTGAATGCTAAATTAGATTTTATAGAGAGTGAGCATGAAGAATGAACATTACTGATGCTGTGGCACAATTACTTAAAGCTGGAATAAAGGCGAATGGGGCAGACGTTGAGCGCTGGATTGAAGAAGGAAAAATGAAAGCGGAACGAAGCCCCAGGAGGCAAATCAGCTACACAATTAAGACGAAGGATCTCACTGATTTCATCATTAAAAAACATGAAGAGCTTTATCAGCAAAAACTAGAAGGAATCCTCCTGCAGGTTAAAGATCTTAAAGGACATATAGAGATTCTGAATACCCGAGTCCAAATAGAGGAATCCAAAGTTAAATCATTGAAGAAAATGATACAAGCGCAAAATATGATCGCTGATGAAGAAATCAAGCCTAGAAAGCTTCTGGGCCTGAAGCCTGATGAGGACATGCAATTAGTCCGAAAAGAATTCAAGAAAATTCTAAAAGCCCTCCATCCAGACCGAGGCGGTGATGAAAGGCTTTTTAAGGTGTTTAATGAACATTATAAAAAAATCTTCTAAAATCCTAAACGATTGATATGAAATATTCATACATCTTATTTTCCGCTCTGTGGAATGTTTATTCCTTTTTCTGCAACAAGGATAGCAGCAAGATTGTTCATATTTATAATGGAAACCAGCTTTTTATTTTTTTAGCTTTTAACTCATATTCTTTACAGACTAATGCCGCTTCCGTCGCATAGGCTTTTCTCCATTCACGTCTCGCAAACAATTAGCAATTCTTCTCCAACGGCCCACATCATATGTACGATAATTATGCAGGGGCCAGCTGACCCAATCTTCTGCCTGCTCTCTTGTTTTTGTTGGGCGATAAAATCTCATTAAAATTAATTTATCTTTATTGATAATTGGAGGAGCACCTTCATTTTCCTTTCGCTGCCCTAGAGCCCGCTTCTTTCCTTTCTTGCAGGCATTAACATTTCAAACTCAAATAAATAGTTCAGCAGCTCGCCAAATTCATCCGTCTGGAAAACTAATTCCTTATCATTAAATACATAAACAGCAGCACCAGTGACTGCCTCTCCATTTTTTAATGTGAGTGTCTCTTGAAACTCTATATTTTCCACCAGCTTGAAGTCTTCCTTATTTGGAGATTTAAACTGCTCAGTAAAGGCAGTTGGTCCAATAGCAAGAATAGAAACCTTTTCAGCATCTTTCGCAAGCCATTTAGCAGCGGAAAAGACAGCGTCAGCAGCTTTTATCACCTTGATGTCCTCGATTATTCGATAGTAAGGGATGTCCTTATTTAGCTGTTTCACCTCTAAAGAGATTTTCTGTCCAACTTTAAGATCTCTAATATCTGCTGAAGTAAAAACGTTATCATCCACTTGGATTACTCCCAGATTACGATCCAGCTTTGTGACTCTTCCCACTATTGAACTTTTTTTAGAATACGTATTTTCCTTCATATATTTCATTAACTCTTCTAGAGAAGCTGTGCGAAACGCTTCCTTCGTATGATCAAATAAAATATAGCTTGGCTCTTCCTTTACTTGTAATTCAGGATAAATAGCATTTGCATCCTTTAGATCTAATGAACTGCTTGTTTCGAAAAGAAAGTGAAATGGTTCTGAATAGAGTTCATCCATCACATTTTTATCGGTATCCCCAACAATCAGAAGTGAATGATACCCTTTATTCCTTGCCAGATAGTTCTTTTCAGGACTAATCTCTTTAATGTTAACAGGTATGATATATTCAGCCCGCTTGCCGTCCTTCCAGTAGGCTTTTATAGAATATATTTCTTTGCGTGATTCGTTTCGTAAAAATGCAAATTCACGATAAAGTGTTTGATATGGCTCTGCTTTAATTTCGCCATTATAGTAGTTTCCTCTTGCAATGAAGATCGGCTGCTGATTTTTAGGAAATTGTATGTTAAGATTCTCGCGAAATTCAGCATTCTGATATTCAATCAATTGGGTAAGATCTTTTATCTCCTTCTCAATTTCTCCTGCGTTCCATGTATAAGAGCCTAAGATCGGATATAACTCCTGCTCTCCATATAGCACAGTGGGCATTGGCGGTTTTTCTTCCTTGTATAACTTTTGCTTATCTAAATAAAACATCGCTAAGGGGACCAAAATAATCGCTATTCCCCACACGATCTTTTTATTCAGCCTCAAACGTTTATTTGAATCACTTATTTCTTCCAGTTCCATATAAAGCACCCTCTCTCGATGAATGCTGGCACTTAGTAATTTAATAAAAAATCCTTATCCCTCCTGCAAAACTGAAAAAAAAGCCGTCAAGATCACAGCTTGTCATTTCGTACATTCATAAACAGGAAAAGATTGTCCATCTCCGTACCCATCGCTAACATCACGAACGGCGATTTGCCTAAACCCGATATCTTTGAGCACTCTATTGAATTCACCTGGATCATAGAGCCGTATGGGAAAATCCATCAGTTCTGTTCTTTCCGCGATTGCCTCTCCAACGGCATCATACTTCAGCTGGATATGCAGGATCTTCGTTTCCTCATCATAAGCTATTTTTCTATTTTCTATAATGGTCTGTCCCTCTAATTCCTTCCTGTTCGTTTCTGTCCATTCTGCAGCTTCTTCTATTTCATTATCTTTTTCTACAATGGTAAGAAGCATTTTACCGCCTTTATTTAGGGAATTCTTTAGATTTTGAAGGCTTATATTTACCAGGGAGTCAGGCAAAAGTGAAAAAGAACCATAAGGGATCATAATTAAATCGTATTTTTTAGCACTATTAAACTCTTCTATCTTTTTCTGAAAAACATTAGGCTTTAAGTTTAATTTCCCAGCCTTTTCCTTACAGACTTTCAGCATGTCTTCTGAAATATCAAAACCATCAGTGTCGATGCCATGCTGGATGAAGGGTATAAGCATTCTTCCATTTCCGCACATCGGCTCCAATACTTTCATTTTCCTGCCTTTTACATATGATAGGTAAAAGCTCAGCTCTGGATCCTCTGCTATTGATTTATCACTTTCATACATCTTTGTGCAGAGTTCACCGTAGTAGGCAATCATTCACCTTCCCCCTCCTGCTTTTTATATCTTATCCCTTCCCGGACCGCCCATATGTGGTGCCCATGAACAAATACTTCTGCTATTCTTTCCGTTTCAATCCACTTTATTACATGGTCTTCTTCAGTCGGCTCTTGTATTTTATCCCCCAAATCAGCCAGATAAAAATACCCGTCACTTAGCATTGGCCTTTTCTTGATCTGCGGCAAATAGCTCTTTGCATTGCCGATAAAGAAGAAATTCGAAATCTCATAGCCGGTCTCCTCCAGCACTTCCCTTTTCAGGCATTCGATTTCACTTTCACCTTTTTCTATTCCACCGCCTGGCAGAAAGTAATGGCCAGACTGAATTTGCACACTTAATACTTTTTCATTTTCCGGGTTGAATATAACAGCGTAAGCACCCTTGCGTATTTTATAATCAAGTCCTTTTTTGGGGTTCCCGAATATATTGCTCATTCTCTTACCTTCTTTGTATAATGGCTGCTTGTATCAGTCATTCAGTCTTGCTTTCAACGTTTCTCCAATCATTTATTCCACATTCCTATGTGATTATCCTTTATGCCAAAATCGGCAAATCAAAAATCTGAAATTTCGTATTGCGAATTAAATTCAAAATCTTTAAAATAAAACAGAAAACATCTTTGAGAACCAGGGAGACACGCATGAACCGCAAAATTTTTCTGTATGTAAAAGCTTTTTCCGATTTGGGTACGTTCATGGACCTGATTGCCATTAATGTGCTCATGTATGCGGCCACCGGAAGCTCTGGCTGGCTTGCAGCGACAATGGCCATCAGGACACTTGGGGGCGTTTTATCAAGTCTTTTCTCAGGAGTTCTGGCCGATCGCTTTGACCGCCGAAAAATTATGATTTGGACGGATGTATTCCGTGCAGTCATCATTTTAGGCTTAATACCTTTTCCAAATCCAATCATGATTCTGATTGTTTGCTTCTTAATCGGATTGACATCAAGCTTTTTTGCAGTTAGCTACAGCGCAGAAATTCCTCAGATTTTTGGCGAGGATAAAGTACTGGAGACGAATGCATTAATTTCCCGATTAACATCTGTCAGCCTGGTGTTTGGTTTTATCGGGGCTGGAGTCATAACTGATTTCCTTGGATACCAGATAACTTTAATCATTGATGCCTCAACCTACGTCATTTCAGCACTCGTTTTATTAAAAATGAAATGGCAAACGTCAGAATCAGCCGTGAATAAAAGGGTCAGCAGCGGCTTTAAAGAGAAACTGGCCAGCATTGGCAGGGATTTGAAAGAAGTTTATTCGTTTATATTATTTAAACCGATGCTGCTTCTTGTCAATATTGTCTTTCTTATTGGGGCCTTCGCAGGGGCTTCTCATAATTTGGGGATTCCGCTGCTGGCCGAAAATATAGACAGCAGCAAACAAAGTTTTTACTATGGATTAATTTGGGGTGTATGGGGAATTGGATCGGTATTAGCAACTATGATCCTGCCAAAATTGAAAAGCCTCCGGGAAAACCGCCTCTATTTTGCATGCTTTGTATCAGCCATGCTTATGTCCGCAGGATTTATCACCTTCCTGTCCAATCATAGCTTATGGATCATTCTGCCGTTTGCCTTTTTAACTGGGGTTTTTGATGCCTGTTTCACAACTCTGCATGCCACAATCCTGCAAAAGACAGACAACCACATCAGAGGCAGAATTTTTGGAGTAGGCATGCTCTTAAAATCATTAGGCTTTGCACTTGGATTTGTTGCCGCTCCACTTGTACTGGAAGTATTCTCATTAGCTAAAATGGTCTGGATCTTCCATGGGACATTAATATCTGCAAGCATTATCGTCCTGATTTTTTCTGCGGGGAGGCATAAAAAAGGTAAGAAAATGAGTCAAAGTGCATAATCAGGAGCCCAGTTCATAAACTGGGCCAGCTTTATTGAATGATAACTTTGTTTATTGACAAGGTACAAACAAGTACTTAATCAAAAAGATAAACCCCATCCCCTGCCGAAATTTCACCTGTATTCCTGACTGTGGAATACACACCGAAGTGATTATCCCTTTCCCTGATAACCACTTTATGCAAACTAGGATCCCTCTCCCCGCTCTCTGGATCTACTGTAATAATCATACACCGTTCGCAATGACGCTTAACTTGAAATTCAGCACGGCCAATTTTCATTGTCTTCCCAAACCAGCTTTCCTCAATAAAAGGTTCATCTTTTAATAGGGAAATGATTAAATTCGGGCGAAACCGCTGGAAGTCCAGCCTCTCCTTTCCACACAGCTCCTTCATTTTTTCAAGGGATGCGTCTGTCACTAATAGAATATTTTCCTCTTCAATTGCTCCTTCAGGTACATGGGCTGGATTATATTTCACTGGAGTGATCTTCCTTGAGGATTGATTTTCCATTTCTTTTAGCAATTCTTTATCATCCCAGGGAATCCGTCTGCCGTCCGGAGTTGTAATTCTTACTGGAGGAAACATATTCTCATTTTCTTCTCCCATTAACGCTGCTTTATACCTGACCATTTCCGGAAACTGAGTAATCGTCAAATATTTCCCCGGCCTTGATTCATCCAGGTAGGCATGGCTGCGATCCCCATACAACCCATATTCCATTACCTTTGTTTTTTTCACACTTTCCCCGTGAAAGCTTTTCACCGGATAGCGGACAATCTCTTTAACATGTCCTATCAGCACTGTCCCTGCAGCTCCCTTCAAACATTAGAAAAATCCATGACAGCGCGTTCGGCTGTCATGGATTTTTTACTGCGGCCGTTTTGTTTGTCGCTTTGCTTTCTCATCCTTGTCCGATTGAATAATTTTTGCACGGACGTCAGAAGGTATCGACGCAGATGTTCGTTTTGGCTCAGATTTCACCTTAATCCTCCCTTTTTATTTAACGACTTTATAGCGCTTATGGCTGATTACCGTTTTTATGGGCTCATCCTTTTTTGGATCAATCCCCAGCTCAACAATGACTGAGTTATCCCGTACCACGATTACTCTGCCCTTTTTTCCTTTTTCGGAACCGCTTAAGATGCTGATCGTATCGCCGACATCTGCTTTTTTTCCTTTGCTTACCTTTTCTGTTTCTTCAGCCATGGCCATTCTCCTTTAAAAACTTTTATTTTTAGCTGGTTTTCGCTATGTCGATAGTATTGCCGTTTCGCCCTTCCGCAAAACCCCATTCATTTTCAAAAGGGTTTACTGTCTCTTTGTTCCTGTTATCTTATTAACATGAAGGTCCTTCAAAATATTCAAGCCTGCCCTGATGATCATCATAATACTTCCCGCAAGGAAAAACGATATCGAAACCGCCTGGCTTACATCTGTTAAAAATAATATACTTCCGATAAAATATAAAACACCCAGGAGCAGATCATTAATTAATGATACTATCCTATATCGCTTTTCAATAATCATTTCGTAGTCGCCTATCTCAATATGCACATTTTCCTGCTGTTCCCTTACAATATTTCTAATCTTCATCAATAACACCTCTGTTTTGTCTTTTCCACATAAGGTGCCAAACATTCATTATTCGGGTGTTATTTTCTGGGAATTATCAAGAAAAATGATCAAGCACCAATGAAGCCAGCAAACCGATAGCTGCAATGAATCCGGTCATCGGACCACTGTCCTCATAAGCTTCAGGCATCATCGTGGAAGCAACCATGGCAATAATTGCACCACCAGCAAATCCTGCAATGCCTGATAGGACCTCTTTTGAAGCTCCATCCAAAAATATGTATCCAGCCATCGAAGCAATTCCCGCAATGACAAATACTGAACTCCAAAGGAGGATAATTTTCTTTTTTGAATAGCCGCTCTTTTTCATTCCCGAGGTACTGGAAAGGCCTTCTGGAAAATTGCTGATAAAAATGGCCGTCACCAATAGAAAACTCACCTTTCCTCCTTCAAGCAGGCTTGTCCCGATCATGATTGATTCTGGAATGGCATCCATAATGGTCCCGGCAAAAAGGACTATTCCGCTGCTGGCTGCTGCTTTATGGCCGGATCTTTTCCGGTTCTTAGCCCCCTTATTTGAAATCATAATATCAAAAAGGGTAAAGATAATAGCTCCAGCCACAAATCCTATGCCTGTCGGCAGTAAGCCGCCGTTATGGACTGACTCCCCAAGAAGCTCATATGAGGCTGCACCAATCAGGACACCTGTTCCGAATGCCATAATGTAACCGATCATTTTTTTTCGGATGGGCAAAAACATGGCTGCCATTGCGCCTAAAAGGACAGCTGATCCAGAGACCCCTCCCCATAGTGCAGCATTCCACATCAAGTTCACCTCTTCCATTTTGTTTTGTTACTTTAGTTATTTCCTTTTGATCCACACTAAAAACCACTATTCAGAATAAGATTAAAAAAGCAGAACCTCGAGGGTTCTGCTTATACTCTATCTAATAGTTTTTAATGCACCGCTCCAGGATATCACTTGGTCAATCATTGCGTTCACATTATCGAGATGAAGATCTTGAGGTTTAAATACTGTACCATTTTCAAAATCAGTAAATAAAGACAATGTTGGATGCACTCTCACATCAGCGATCATCAATTCACCCATGATTCCGCGCAGATGTTCAGCAGCTCTCGCACCGCCAGTTGAACCATAGCTTACAATTCCTGCTGCTTTATTGTTCCAAGGGTCACGTGCTAGATCAAGTGCATTTTTTAATGCCCCTGTAATACTGTGGTTGTACTCTTGAACGATGAATATGAATCCATCCAGACTGTTAAGCTTCTCATTCCATGAAGCAATTCCTGGTGAATCAGCTTCTCCTAAGAATGGCAATTTGAAATCAGCGATATCTACAATCTCATAATTGGCATCCCCCCGTTTATCGGCAATTTCTTTTACCCATGATCCAACCTGAGGGCTAACTCTCCCCTGACGTGTGCTTCCTAAGATAATCCCAATATTTAATTTCTCGCTCATTGTTTGTTCCTCCTTAGATTTTCTTCCAAATAATTGATTAAAAAAACCCATGATTCACACCACCTGATGATAATTTAAAATCCTAAAACAATTCGATTCCCCGAAGGGTCTTTAGTAATCACCTGATTATTCTCAATTGCTGAATCCGCACCTATCTTTTTCAAATTTTCCACTGCCTGATCTCTGGCTGCTTCATTTTCAAAAATGAGCTTGAAGGATTGTAGCCCAGCACTATTCGCTGCAGGCTGCGGGGCTCCTACTCCATTCCATGTATTCAAACCAATATGGTGGTGATATTTTCCGCTCGAAATGAACAATGCCTGTGTGCCATATCGGCAGACTGCTTCAAATCCCAG
This sequence comes from Cytobacillus sp. BC1816, assembly GCF_051353635.1. Lineage (NCBI taxonomy): Bacteria > Bacillati > Bacillota > Bacilli > Caryophanales > Bacillaceae > Cytobacillus > Cytobacillus sp. BC1816. The sequence goes on from NZ_CP195611.1 coordinate 3,355,769, forward strand.
CCCCTCTGTGTAAAACGTCTCGGTATTTGCCAGTTCTGCCACATGCAAATGAATATGCCCCATGACCGTACCGCCGGGCAGGCCTTTCCAGGACTGCTGCTGCCCATTTGACAGCAGGTCAGGGAAGTCCAGGGGATCAACTGTCATATTTACTTCCCCGTTTCTCCATGTCCATTCGGAAGGGTTACGGTCAGTATAGATTTCTATCCCATTGCCATCCGGATCTGACAGGTAGAGTGCTTCGCTGACAAGATGGTCTGACGAACCAAACTGCAGACCAATCCCGATGAAATGCCGCACTATATTAGCCAGATCAGAACGCTGTGGGAGGAGCAGGGCGAAATGATACAAACCTGTTGTTCTTCCCATTGCAGGTTCAACATTTTCCGGCTGTTCGATGGTCAGTAAGGCGCTAGTGCCATCTGCAGTAAGCTGGGCAATTCTGTCAGTTTTTGTTAACACTTTAAATCCAATTACTTCTTTATAGAATGCCAGTGACCGTTCAAGATCCTGTACCTTCAGGTTGACCTGAGCTACAAAGGTAATCGGTTTCTGATGAAAGTTCATGTAAATTTCCCCTCTCATTAGTTTGGCTTTGATTGTGTTAATTTGCTCCCAAGAGACAGTGATGATTCCTTAGCTAATACAAAATAGATCGATGCAGCCAGCAGGATTAAATCTAATTCATATCCCGCCATTTGGCCGTTCCCCAGCAGGCCAGCGGGCAGCTTAGCAGTAAAGATTGCTCCCAGCATGATGAAGGCAAATAGTACTGAAACCATTTTAGTGCCAATTCCCAAAATAAGTGCTATGCCTCCTGCCAGCTCGATTACGCCAACGGCATAAGCCATAAAACCAGGAATACCGATACTATCGAAGAAACCGGCAGTATTGCTTATGCCTCCCTGAAATTTTGATAATCCATGAATAAAGAAAATAAATCCTAAAATTACTCGCAGAATGAAATGTCCTAATTCGTTTTTGTTCATGTTTTCCTCCTTGAATTTAATGTTAGTTGCTTACTTTATGTAAGTTAGTATATTATCAATATAAAGTTACGTCAAGTAATTATTTTATATTTAGTGATTTAATTATTTTCGGTTTATGATTATAATAAAAACAAGGAGTGATACTAATGGAAAAGTCGCTAATTTGTCCAAGATTTGAAAAAGCCATCGGCATATTGAGCCAGCGCTGGACCGGATTGATCATTTATCAATTGCTCAACGGGCCACAGCGGTTCTGCAGTATAGAATCCTCTATAGGGATAAGCGGCAAAGTTCTTTCAGACCGGTTAAAGGACCTGGAGAATGAGGGGGTCGTAAAACGCGAGGTTTACCCTGAAACTCCTGTAAGAATCGAATATTCCCTGACAGAAAAAGGCCTTGCCATGGAGCCGCTGATGAAAGAAATAGAAAAATGGTCGCAGAACTGGTTAGAGGCTTAATTTATATATGAATATCAAAAAAGAGTCTCCCTTTTTGGAAGACTCTTTTTTGCGTTATATCTTTTGATCGTGGTTATTCCTATTTGGACTGGCGAGCTCGGACTCATTTTTTGGATTCTCGAATCTTCTGTCTGAAGGTGCCTCGACTTCGGACTCATTTCCTCGGATTTATCCTTACTCTGTCCGAAGTTGCTCCGTCTTCGGACTCATTCTCTCAGAATCTTGCTTCTTCTGTCCGAACGTGCCTCGACTTCGGACTCAATTCCTCGGACTTATCATTACCCTGTCCTAAGTTGCTCCATCTTCGGACTCATTCTCTCGGATTCGTCCTTCACCTGTTATATAGCCAATTTATTTTCCTTTTATCTCTGAAATATACTGTTTTACGACTTCATATACGTAATCCTGGTTTGCAGCAGCAGTGTTGGGATCGTATTGGCCCCCGTTTGTTTTGTTATTAGAAAGAATACGAATTCCCAGGAATGGAACATCGTATGCTCCGGCAATCTGCGCGGCTGCAGCGCCTTCCATTTCTTCTACCGATGTTCCGTAGTTTTCGTGGAACCAATTGATGCGGTCAACTTCGTTATTCCATAGGTCCGCTGAACCGATTGTCCCCTCGACTACCTTGCCCTTCTTGTGCTTATCTTTTACTGCATTGGCAGCAGCAAGAAGATTTTCATCTCCATCATAATAACGAATCTTTTCTGCATCAGGGTCTTCACCGGCACTTCCCTCAGAAGCCATCAGGTCCATTGGGATCCAATTGGTTGGTTCAATCCCTTCCCCTTCTTCCAAATGGCCAGTCTTCAATGATCCGATATTGACTGTTCTTTCTCCTAAAACGATATCATACACATTCAGGCTTGGATCATGGCCGCCTGAAGTCCCCTGATTGATGATGGCAGCTGGATCATACTTTTCAATGGCAATTGCTGTGGCAGCCGCCGTATTTTCCATCCCTTTTCCGGTTTTAGCAACGATAACCGGGTACTTGTCCAGCTTTCCTTTATAAAAGACAAAGTTCCCTGATTTTTCAACTTTGACTTTATCTAATCGTTCAGCAAACTTTTCGGCCTCGATCGGCATTGGTCCCTGGATAAGAATTGGCTTTTGGGCCCCCTCAGCCTTCGTTTCTAATTTTGCAGCCGAAGAGCATCCTGCAAGCATCGCTGCAGACAGTGCTGCAATCGCAGCGAGTGAAGTTAATTTCTTTTTCATAGTACGTTCTCCCCTTTTCTTGATGTCTGATACACTCGAAGTTCTAACCATAGAAAAAGGCCTGTAAAAGCAGAATGATTTCTACCTTCCAGACCATAGAGTTAAAGCAGCTGCAATAAAGATTGCGGCCATTCCTATACTTTAACCCGTAGTCCGGTTCTTTCATTGGGAACCAGGTAGAAACACTCAGACCATATTACCGAGCATATACGAGTGATGAAATTTATAAGATTACAATAAAAATATAACAATTAGCACGTGGATTTTCAACCCAAATACGAACATTTAGTTCATATTAACTATTTAATATTCGTAATTAAACTATATTCATTCATCAAAAAAACCTCCAGTATTAAACTGGAGGCTCTAATCATTATGCTGCTTTTTTTGCATCAGCAGAAGTTGATTGGCTGTCATTCTTTATTGCAGCAGCAGCCAGACCGATCAGACCACCTGCAATAGCAGGGACAATCCAGCCTAACCCAACATCATATAAAGGAAGGATTGCACTGAATAGGTCATTGATTGGTGCAAACGTAATACCTGCTGCATTCAAACCATCAAACAAACTTACCACAAAGGTGAAAAGCATGCTTCCCTGATAAACTTCTTTCTTGCCTTTAAAAATCGGATGCAGGAAAGTAAGAGCCATCAATGCAATTGCCAATGGATAGATTCCCACCAGTACAGGGACGGAAATGGCGATAAGCTGGCTTAAGCCAAAGTTGGCAAAAATTGCACTGAATATAGATAAAACAATCACGAACATTTTGTAAGAAACTTTTGGCATCAGTTTATTGAAGTATGAAGAACAAGCTGTAATTAAGCCAATGCTGGTTGTCAAACATGCTCCAAAAACAATGACACTTAAGAGCAGTGCACCAAATGAGCCAAAGTAATGGGAAGATGCACCAGATAGAACAGCACCGCCATTATCCAATGCTCCAAGACCGCTGACACTTGAAGCCCCAATAAAGGACAGCGATGTATAAATGACTGCTAATAGACCAGAAGCAATCACACCTGCCTTCGCAATGGATACCATGATATCCTTCTTAGTTACTGCGCCTTTTTCCTTCACAGCATTTACAACGATAATACCGAATACAAATGCTGCCAGTGCATCCATTGTCAGATAGCCTTCCTGGAACCCTTTAAAGAATGCACCATTCATATAGGCTTCAGTCGGAGCCTGGAATGCACCCATTGGATTGAAGAATGCAGCACCGATTAAAACCGCGATTACAATTAGAAGAATCGGAGTTAAATATTTTCCTACAATATCAACAATCTTTGAAGAATTTAAAGAGAAAAAAACGGTAATGCCAAAGAAAATAACTGAAAATACGATTAATCCGATTGAACCGCTTCCTTCTGATAGATAAGGCTTAATTCCGATTTCGTATGAAACTGTAGCTGTTCTCGGAATAGCAAAAAGCGGTCCAATTGATAAGTACAGGGCCACTGTGAAGGCCAGTCCGAAAAATGGATTGACACGGCTCGCCAGTGATTGCAGATCACTTTTTCCCGAGAAGCCCAAAGCCAGTATACCAAGAAGAGGCAAACCTACACCTGTGATTATGAAGCCAGCGTTCGCTGACCATACATTCGTTCCTGCCGATTGGCCAAGCATCGCAGGGAAAATTAAGTTTCCTGCCCCAAAAAATAAGGCAAATAACATAAAACCAACTGTCACAATATATGAGAATGGTATTTTGCTGGTCATTTCAATTCCTCCTATTAATCTGTCTGTCTTAAATGATTATCTTATTTTGTAAAATTTAAATTTTCCGAAAAATTATAGCGCTGTAACATTATTATTTTCGTACGCTAGTAATATATTGCATAACTCAAGATAACATATTCAAAATACTTATGCAATATATCGCACAAAAGTTTTTGTCGAATTATGCGATATATTGAATTTTTCAAGATACTTCTATATACTAAATTTATAATCTACTGGAAATAACTTTAATTTCACAGATGAATTGCATGAAATGAAAAGGTGGTTACAGCTATGCCGATACCCTCCAATTATTCATCACCTACCCGTGTGTCAGCTAAGGATCGCGCCTTCTCCCAAATCCAGGAGTGGATCATTGACGGCACACTCCAGCCGAAAGAAAAATTGAATGATGCCGATCTTGCAAAAGCATTAGGTGTCAGCCGGACCCCCATCAGGGAAGCTCTTCAGCTGCTGAATGTTCAAGGGTTCGTCGAAATGTTTCCCGGGGTTGGAACGCAGGTCACTTCAGTTAATCCTGAAGATATTAGTAAAATCCTGCCCCCATTAGGCGTATTGCAGGCACTGGCTGCAGAATTGGCTGCTCCTGTTATCAGCCAGGAAACGATTAATATACTTAGGGATATTAATCATAAATTCGCTAAAGCTCTAATTGCGGGAGATACCTTCACAGCTTTGAAGCAGGATGAGAAGTTTCATAATATTATTATAGATCTGGCTCAGAATCCTTATATCTCGAATACAGCTTCCATGCTTCAGGCTCATGTCATGCGGCTTTACTACAATAAAACAATTATTTTGAAAGAACGCTCTATAGAAGAACATGAAGATATATTAAAAGCTTTTGAACAAAAAGACAGAGAAAAAGCCGGGCACATTGCACGCGTCAACTGGCTTCGGGCAATTGACGAGTACTACTCCGAGGAAAAATGATCAAACGGAAAAAGCAGCCTCCATCGGCTGCTTTTTCTTTTTTTCTAGCTTTTATAGATAATTTCATCGATAATCCCGTATTCCTTTGCTTCTTCGGCAGTCATGAAATAATCGCGGTCCGTGTCCCGCGCTACTTTTTCTATAGGCTGACCAGTTCGTTCTGCAATAATTCCATTAATATGCTCCCTAAGTTTTATGATCCGTTTTGCAGATATCTCGATTTCGGTCGCCTGGCCTCTTGCTCCGCCAAGAGGCTGATGAATCATGATTTCGCTGTTCGGAAGGCTGTAGCGTTTTCCTTTTTTTCCTGCAAGGAGAAGCATCGCACCAAATGATGCGGCCATTCCCGTACAAATCGTTCTCACATCAGGCTTTATATATTGAATCGTGTCAAAGATGGCAAACCCTGCGGTTGTCGACCCGCCTGGACTATTAATATAAAGGGAGATATCCTTTTCAGGAGATTCAGCTGCAAGAAACAGCAGCTGGGCAATCACACTATTGGCAACCACATCATTAATCTCTTCTCCTATCATGATAATCCTGTCTTTCAACAGCCGTGAGTAAATATCATAGGAACGTTCTCCCTTGCTGGACTGCTCAATGACATATGGTATTGCTGTCACCTGTATCCCTCCTGTTCATTGCGGATCTATGCCGCCATACAGAGAGTATTAGAAGAAGATGGAACGGACAGTACAGGCTTTTGGGCATGGCTTTCAAGGGATCGCAGGAAAGGTATTGTTTTTATCAGGATGGACGGGTCTTCCGCAGCCACTGATTGCTGCAGCAGATGAAATAACTTTTCTTCTTCCTCATTTGCAAAAGAAGCCTCAGTCTCATCTTCTACTGGTTGCTGAAGCTGCTTCCGTGCTCGGTTCAGCGAGGACTTCACTGCAAATTCAGTGGTCCGAAGAATATCAGCAATCTCTTTTGTTTGATATTGAAACCCTTCCTTCAGCGTAAAAACAACTGCCTGCTTTAATGTCAGCCTATTAAGGAGATGGGTGATTGCTTCTCCGCCATCAGGGCTGAACTCCTTCATTTCCCGTTCAGGCGCCTCTTGAAGCTTTTCCCGCTTTCTGTTTCTAAGAGTGTCCATCCAGCAATTATAGACAATCTTCTTCAAAAGAGCCTGATTAACTTTCTCGGGCGAATAGCTTTTATATGCGCGGATGATTGCCTCATGGGCTAGATCGTCCCCGTCCCAGCGGTTCTGTGCAAGAAACCGGCTATAACGCTGCAGTGAAGGATAGATATCTGCAATACAGCTTTCCTTCTGCTTTAAGAAATCCCTTGATTTAGCCTGAACTTTCCCTTGCTTCATAAACCTGTTCACTCCTTTAATACATCTCTGCTTCTATAACGGAATAAGAGAACAAAAAGATACGGGGGTTCATATTTTTTATCAGTTTATTCTAAGGATAGCTGATTTTATACTGGTTATATACCTTTTTTGATTTCAGTCCTGCGTGCAGTCAAAAAAAAGCCCCAATCCCTGCGGAATTGAGGCTGCATTTTTATATAATTCGTGACGTGATAATGCCTTCAATTTGATTAACCTGTTCAAGCAGTCCAGGAATCACATCGCCATTGACTTTATTATCGATATCAATCATGGTATACGCATATTCACCGCGGCTGCGGTTCACCATGTCCGCGATATTCAGCTGGTAGCTTGAAATAGCAAGAGTGATTTGGCCGACCATATTTGGGATGTTTTTATGAAAAGCAGTGACACGCCGCTTGCCTGTGTAAGGAAGAGCAGCATTTGGAAAGTTCACTGAGTTTTTGACATTGCCTGTTTCAAGGAAATGCTTCACCTGTCGTGCTGCCATGACAGCGCAGTTTTCCTCAGATTCTTTTGTTGACGCCCCAAGGTGCGGAATTGCTACCGTGTTTTTCATTTTCAGGATATTTTCATTTGGGAAGTCTGAAATATATTTGCCCACTTTTCCGCTTTCAAGGGCGGCAGCCATATCTGATTCATTCACAAGCTCTCCGCGTGAGAAATTCAGAATATGAACACCATTCTTCATCATGCTGAATGTATCTTCATTGAACATTTCCCTTGTATCATCAGTTAAAGGAACATGTACAGTGATGTAGTCGGATTCTGCAAACACCTGCTCAATGGTCATGGCGCGCTGAACATTGCGGGACAAGTTCCAGGCAGTGTCAACCGATATGAATGGATCAAAGCCTACGACATCCATATCAAGTTCAAGTGCATCATTCGCCACAAGTGCCCCGATTGCCCCCAACCCGATGACACCCAGAGTTTTCCCCTTAATTTCTTTTCCGACAAATTGCTTTTTCCCTGCTTCTACAAGCTTTGGAATTTGGTCTCCTTCATCTTTCAGCGTTTTGGTCCAGGAGATGCCGGCAAAGAGATTGCGGGATGAAGCCATTAAGGAAGTAAGCACCATTTCTTTTACTGCATTCGCATTGGCACCAGGTGTATTAAAAACAACAATTCCCTGCTCAGTGCATTTCTCAACCGGGATATTATTTACACCCGCCCCTGCACGGGCAATTGCTTTTAATCGGTCACCCAATTCCATGGAATGCATATTAAAGCTCCGAAGGACAATCGCATCCGGATTGCCGCTTTCATTATCGATTGTAAATTGATCCTTGTTAAACACCTCAAGTCCGCTTGGCGCAATCGCATTCAAGGTTTTAATCGTCTTCACTCTGTCTAAAGTCATGGTACTCACTGGATTCTCCCCTTTTCAACTAACTTTGTCAGATTTTAAAACAGAAAGAGGCAAGGGTAGAATCCCTTACCTCTGCCCAGGCGAACGGCTTCGACACTATGTGCTCCCTCGCGGTGATCCGCGTCTCGCCAGTTACACATAGCCTTTTCGGTTTTTTAAATCTTATCAAAGTCTTCTGAAAACTTCAACCCTTTAAAGCGCTTACATTAATAAAATATTTTTTAATTTTCTAAAGTATATTTTTCTTGTTTTGTACACTATGCTTAATGTTTTATACTTTATATTCCCACAAGAACTGAGCAACTGATCACCGCTATTTCATCTCATTTCTTCGGATATTGCTTCCTTCGTTCCCAATGGGTTATATAAATGAAAAAACATGTTAACCCTAATAAGTATCCTAAATCCTGCAGGTGAAGCAATTGCGTACTTTATTCGTTCTCTTATCAGTCTTGGCCGGCACAATAGGCCTGATCGTATTTCTCGATCATATACAAGGCCATTCATTATTCGAATCCTGGCAGAGCATAAAAATTGTTATCGCTTCTGCAAAAGGGGAAGATTATTTTCTTTTAGTTACTTTTATTTTGGGTTTATTCCTTTTATTCTGGCTGCATATTAGAAAGATAAAATAGTTGCTGCTAAATTTTATGCTCTTTCCATTTACGACGGATTACAGCCACTATAAACAATAGGATAGGAATGACTAACTGGAAAGCAATATGTAAAGTGTACGGTACGATTTTTAGCCCTTCATCCAGATGGCTTTGGTAGCTTGGTGCAATGATTATGGAAGAAAGACATATTATTCCCCCGACAGAATAGGATGTAAAAGCATTCGGCTTTAGCTTAAAAAGGTTATTCATTCCGATTACCGCACTATAGAAGAATACTCCTACTTTAATAAATCCAAGAAAGACAATCAATAATATGATTAGTGGATCAAGTCGCTGAATAAAACCAGCAATTTGAATATAGCCTACAGCAGCCAATGCCGGGAAAGCAGACCGGTCAAGAAGGTCTGCACCAAGAATACAAATTAATACAATGGTGTTAATGGTTAAGTAAAGGCCAACAAACCCAATTGCCATACTTCCAGTCTTCATAATTTTTGTTTCCCGTTTTATTAAAGGAAAGATCATAGAAAATAGGACCAGTTCGCCATATGGAACTGTCATATTAACTGGAAAAATCTCTTTGATTATAGGCTTCCACCCATTTGCAAGGACAGGTCTTAAATTTTCTGCGTGAATCAAATCACTGATCACATAGAAGATAATGATTAGGAATAAAGTAACTGAGATAATCGCAAAGCATATAACCCCTGCCCTCGCAAATACTTCAAGCCCTAAATTCACTGCGTATATCAGAGCAAATACCATACAAATACCCAGTGTTATAATTGACGTTTTTGCATAAGGAGAACTGATCAGCAATTCTTCAATATCACGCAAAACTCTTGAGGCTATATAAATGAAATAAATGATGTACAAATAGCTAATAATGCTTCCCAGGTATTTCCCTAAAATTTTCTTCACATATTCTGTTAATGGCAACGACGGATACTGTTTGTAAAGACGGTAATAGACTGCAAATAATAAAAGTCCTGTAATCGGCGAAAGAATGGTAACAATCCATGCATCCTGCTTTGCGCCGCTGCCGAGATCCAAAAAAATAGCAGTGCCAAACATAAAAAGGACCATAAGGCAGAATAATTGAATTCCATCGATCTTCTCTTTTGGCATAATTCTTCACATCCAAATTATTGTAGTTTAAATGGATCTGTCAGCATTCCTGAGTTCGATATATTAGCCTCTACATTTACGTCTATTTCCGCATTGCTGAAAAGAGTATTCCATTCTTTTTCGTGTCTTTTCCAATACTCTGGATCATCTTTTGATAGCTCTTTACCAAAACCAAATACATCTGCTTCCAGTTCCTGTGCCTTGGTAATCGTTTCCCTAATTTGGTTTTCTGCCTCCTTTTCAAACTTCTTTTCAAGCTTTATCATTTCTTCATTATTACTGATTTCCAAATAACATTCTAATTCAGTAACATTGCCCCTTATCTTTGCGTTGACAATTAAAGCCGGTTCCGGTTTTAACTCTGTCTTAATGTCACTCTTTATACCCTGTGTTGTAATCGTAATATTCTTATTTCCTTTACAAGCCAGCGGGAATGAAGTGCTTTCCACGGCAGATGTGATTAAATGGGCTGTCCTTGCGAATTTCCCATCAAACCAGCCTGCCAATTGATCTTTTTTAAACATCGCCAAACCGCTTACCTCAACAACGGAAGGCTTTATATTCTGCAGATTGGCTGTTTGATTTTCGGACTTTAAGGGCTGGCTTAATTTCACGCCTGATAGCATAAGGTTTTGGCCTTCGCCCGATAAAAGGGAAATTGCCCTGTAAATGGGGATTGCTTCTGAAATGGCGTACATTTTTTGGTTATTTTCGCTGGTGCTTATAATGCTTTTTGTTGGGTTGGATTCGAGAGGCTCCACTACTCCAAGAACTTCTTCAGCAGTAGAATCTCTTGCTATAAAGACAGGAAATGTGGAACGTGACTCTCCTCTTTCAAACACATCAAATATGAGTCCCATCCCAGCTCTCGCAAGAGCCTCTCCTATGATAATCAGGGAGAGGTGAGTTACCCTGTTCTCCCTTGGAATGATGACAGACGCCATGCGATATGCTTCAATAAACGTTTCTGCCTCCACAGTATAATTAATAACAGGAAGACTGCCAGAACCATTTTGGGAGAAGTAGCTCGGATTTATAACTTGATATGTGACCCGATAGCCTGATTCCCTTTCCTTTGGAAGGTCAATGCCAATAGCGATAATTAAACCAACCTCATTTAACTCCCTGTAATTGGAACAGCCAGATAGTAATCCTATAATCAACAGTACCGAAATGGCTTTTCTCATTTGTTCATCCCTGCTCTTTTAATTGACTTTGTTGGAACGGTTGGTCCCAGTTGGGCGTTTTAATAATGAAGGGGACCCCATTCGGATTAAACTGTCTTTTAAATCACTGAACCTTACCGGTGAGAATGGCGCAAAATATGGGACTCCTACTGACTTAAGACTGCAAAGGTGCAGAATAATGCATAGGGAAACTAAGATAATTCCATAGAATCCAATAAAAGCAGCTGCAAAAATAAAGATAAAACGCAATCCGCGTGCTGCATTCACAATATTGGGGTTTGGCAATGTGAAGCTGCTGATGGCAGTCGTAGCCACGATGATCACTATTGCAGCTGAAACAAAGCCAGCTTCGACTGCCGCCTGGCCTAAAATAAGGGCTCCTACAATGGAAACAGCTGGACCAATTGCCCTAGGCATTCGTATTCCGGCTTCCCGTAAAACCTCGAAGGCAAGTTCCATCAGCAGCAATTCCACAATAGCTGGAAAAGGAACCTGTTCTCTTTGTGCCATAAGTGTCACCATTAGAGTTGTAGGGATTAAACCATGATGATGTGTAATTAGCGCCAGGTAAATGGCCGAAGCATACATGTTTACGTAAAAAGAGCCAATCCGAATGATTCTTAAAAATGAACTCACCAAATAGTTAGCATAATAATCTTCTGGAGATTGAAAAAATTGTATTAAAAGTGCCGGCAGAATTAAGGCAAATGGTGTTCCCTGTATAATAATCGCTATTTTGCCTTCTAAAAGGTTAGCGGACACCACATCTGGCCTCTCTGAACTTTGGAAGAGGGGAAATATAGTTTTTCTGTTGTCCTTTATAGCTTCTTCCACATAATTGGTATCGAGGATACTGTCTATGTCGATTTTACTGACTCTCAGCTTCACTTCCCTGACGATGTCTTTATCCGCTATTCCTTCCATATATAAGATGCCAATATTGGTTTTGGTCACTGTCCCTGCTTTTGTTTGTTCAATTCTTAATTTATTGTTTTGAATTCTGGAACGGATGAGCGAAATATTCGTACTTAAATTCTCTGTAAAGCCATCCTTTGGTCCTTTAATCACGGTTTGTGTGGTAGGTTCTGTAATGGACCTTGATTGAATTTTTTTCGTTCCCGCAATAATTGCTTCTGGGTGCCCCTCAATCAAAATTACTGTGTCGCCGCCAAGCAGATTGTCGACTACTTCCGGCCAATCATTCAGTAGTTTAATCTTAGGCACTGAAATAATTTGAGTTATTTCTTCTGGCAATTTCCCCGAATGGACATTTCTCTTTTCATGAATAAAGGCCAGGATTGGACTCAGAACATTGTCATGCAAGCTCTGCTCGTCGACAATCCCCTGAATATGTATGATGGCTGCATGTCCAAGCTCAGCTATTGTTAAATTCCGAACAGATAGATCTGAGCTGTCGCCAAGCTGCTCTTTTAAGTATTGAATATTGAAATGAACACTCTTGCTGACCCTTTTATGATGGCTATGATGTTTCCTGAACACAGTTAATCTCCTTTTGAAAGATGATATTGTTTTTTAGTGTGCCCGGTACAATTTGGATTATTGCCCATGATATAAAAAAAACCTAACCATTCTGGTTAGGCTTACACTCTTAAATTAATCGGTATTCTTTTACTTCTGAATCTGGTGCACATTCATAGTCTCCTGAGTATTCCACAAGTCCGATCTTGCAATTTTTGCCGATTTTTACATTTCTCCCTCTTACGACAAGAGCTGCTGTGCCTTCGAGTTCGATGTCATCCCCTTCAATTAAATCCGCCTCCAGCTTCAAGGGAAAGATGGATTTGATTAATTTAAATAGGGTCTCTCTATGCTGTGTCACTTTAATTTTTCTGCCGCCGATCTCTTTCGCTTTGCTGTCTCCAAAAAGCTTAATATCAATCGTTTCTGCGTTCAGTAAACCATCTACTGAAAATGTCCCTTCAGCACGGAAGACCTCAGCTTCACAGTCCCCTTCAATTGTTACTTTCCCATTCACAGCAATTACATCGCATTTTACAGAGCTTCCGATAGAAGTTCTTCCAGCGACCTCAAGCTTTTGACAGCTGACAGCTTCAGAAATAACGGCAGAGCCATTGATAACAAGGGATTCAGCTTTAACAGCTCCATGGATCTTTGCTGCACCACTAATCTTTCCCTTTTCAGTTTTTACGTTTCCATGGATAGTGCCCGTACCGTTGCAATGGAATCTCTCGCATTCAATATCACTGTTTACCGTTCCCTTCCCATTTAATTCAACCTTTTCAAATGAACCTCCATTAGACGATCCAACCCCATTAATTATTAAGTTCCCTAGTGTTTTCATATTCACAGCAAAATTCCCCCTATACCAATTTGGATTTTAATTCCTCTGTACAATGCTCTATCGATAAAGTGGCAGCCACTTTTGTTCCTTTTTCAAGCAGGACCTGTTCTCCATTAATCGAAATCAGGCAGCTGGACATTCCAAGTTTGCGAATAAAGCAGATAACAGCTTTTGGCTGCTGCAGGATGCTTTGATGATCGTTCAATAACTGCAAGAGCATTTTCCCTTCCTCGATATGGATATTTCCCGATTCAAGCAGGATGGAAAGGATATAGAGCTTCAAAGTCTCATGGTAATTAAATTCGTTAAATTCCCCCTGTGTCTCGAAAAAGATATTCATAACTGGTTCAGAAGCTATTCCTTTTGTAATCAGGCTTTCCTTTGTCAGCTTCAGATTTGAAGAATTCAAGGAAAACAAATCTGCCAGCTCATCCAGCGATAGGCTATCCTTCATCTTTTGTATTTTATCGACCCGCTCAAGAATTTTCTCTTTTGGGAAAAATGTCTCCTGCCCTGTAAAAGTTGATTTTCTGACAAACCAATCCTCCGGTATCAGGCTTTTCCTTTTCCACCGATAAAGCTGCCCATAAGAAATACCCGTTAAATCAAGGACTTCTTTTTTTGAGATTAATTCATCGCTCAATTCCAGGACCCCTTTCTGATGGTATCATTGTAACATAACACTGTTACGTTAAGAATAATGTATTATTCATTTTTTTCCGAGACTTTTCGACAACATCCCGGTTTTGGACTATGAAATTAATTAAGATGCACTCTATCAACGAAACAGTGTTCTATTCAAACAAAAAGACCTGGCTCTCTAGAACCAGGCTTCTCTTCATTCGTATATTTTTAAAAGGTTATATTGCTTTCCAAGATACTGATAATTTTGCCTGCGGTACATTTCCTTTGGAGTATCATCTCCATCTGCAACAAGGATGATGGTTTTATCCTTAAACTGATCCATCACCGCTTTCTGCAGGCTCCTGCCGATGCCCTTTTTCTGAAAATCCTCATGGACCATCAATCCATCAATTTCAGCTGTGTATTCCTTTATAATAACATCTACCGACCCGGCAGCTTTCCCTTTATAAAATGCAATGAACTGCATAATCCTTTCATCATTATAATTCCTTAAATGCTGATCTTTCTTTTTCTCGGCATAATTAATCCCGTAAACCGAATCCTGCTCATGCTGAAATTCCAAATAATCATTCCAGGTTTCATCCGTAACATATTCTACTATAATTTCTTCCTTTTCCTGAACATCAGGAAAATCAGCTGGATGAATCGCAAATAACTCTAAATAACCAACCGTATAATCATCATCCTTCTCAAGGATGGCCAAAAGTTCTCCGGAAAGCTCCTCGTCATCAGGAAAATAAAATCTTACATGCTTTTGGCCATAATATTGATGAAAATTTCTTAAATATTGATGAGCCTTCTCAAACTCCTGAACAGAAGGCATTCTTTTAAAAGCAATAAAGCTGCTGTCATACTGAAGGAGCATGTCAGGGTTATGATTGTGAATAAAAAGGTCATTTTCCAGTATTGTGTGTCCCGGTTTATGGATAGTATTAAAAGTGATTTTTTCCATCGGCTTCTCCTAAAATAGCAAACACTTTAGTTTTGCAAAAATTTATATTTTTTATCTGTAATAAGCACATCATGGCAGCGCATTAAAGTATTCTTTAATTCCAAGAGTACTGTTGTTATCATAAGCACACAGGAAATCAGGTCATATTCCTCCCCTTATCAAACTGGAGGAAATTACGATCATCTTCCAAAATAAAACTTGTCCTCCGCTTTTGGCACATGCAGATATATAAGAGACTGCATTAATGAATTGATAAAGGATATGGCCGCCGTTTGACCATTTAAGATCATCTATTATTTCAATTAACCATGCATTCATTAAAATTACCGCTTATAACTAAAAGATGCTGGGCAGGCATATCATGTATTTTGAGATATCCTTTTTCTAATCCTTATCAAATATTTCATCAAGTTTGTCTGCATAAAAGGTAATTGCTTTTTTATATTGCATAACTTCCGGGTAATCAGAAGTTTCGGCCACACACCTTAGGAGCATTTCCATTGCCTCGCTGTGCTTGCCTAAATTATGGAGTGTCATGGAATAGAACACCTGGATTGCACGATTAGCCGGAAACTGGGAGATTCCTTTCTCGAACACCATCTTTGACTTTTCATATTCACCAAGTGTCCGGTATGTGCTCCCAAGACCCAAAATGGCACCTGGCAGGTCAGATTCAGGCAGCCCAAGCTCGATCGCTTTTTCATAATGAGAAACCGCTTTTGATTCCTCCCCTAGAACGTCAAAACTCCAAGCACACTGATAGTGAATGACTGGGTTTACAGGATACTCTTCAGCCAATTTTACAAGCAGAAGGCTGGAATCTTTGTATTTTCCGAGATTGCGAAGCACAATCGCTTTTTCTAAATCCGTGCTCATATGTACCTCCGATTACAGCTTTCTTTCTATTATATCTAAAAATTGCAAATAATGGGTATGGCAAAGCATTAACTTTTCTGCAAAATTGAATTATGTCTCGATGCACTATTCTTTCACTTCAACCGAAGCGATTTCATCAAACATGACCTTCTCAAGAAACCCATCTTCCAATTCCAGATAAATTTTTCTGCTGATGCCATCCAGCCTGTTTACCCTCCCTGTGTATTCGTGGAAAAATCCTCCCCGCCAGACTTTTACTTTTAGAAAGAAGGCATATTCCATTGCATAGTGAATTTTATTTTCATAATCCTCCAATTCATATTCATCAATAAGCGGCTTGTTTTGAGCCATTTGTTCAGTTTCCAATTTTCTTAGCATCGCCCGGTGTTCCGGCATGAAGTGGGCTGGCTGCCATTTTATTTTCCCTCTGTCTTTTAGCGGCATAGCAAATCCCTCCACCCTATATTATAGAACACTTGTTCTTATTTTAAACCTGTAGAGCATAAAATCTCAAGCTGGTTCATTTGGATAATAAAAGTACGAGTGGTAAAATAATCTTTAACTCTCTGAAAAGATTGGTGAAACAATGAAGCAGTTTCCTATAAAACACCGGTGGCTCGGGCGTTTGCTGGCATCCGATCCCGGGCTTATCCGATTTCAAAAAGCTGGACGGGCCACTTTAAGTTTAATGGCTTCAGTCTTTACGACTTTGTTCTTCATGCAATTGGCTGGAGCTGATGCCGCTCTCACTCCGGCGATCGTGTCCGGGATGGCAGGCATGCTTGGCATCATGATTGTGATGGATGACTCAAAAAAAGGTAAGATGCTCACAACTGGTTTACTTGGACTTTCAGCCATGGCAGGAGTATCGATCGGTTCACTATTGGCTGAAAGTACGGTCTTTGTCGATATTGCCATGGTTCTGTTAATCTTCCTAAGCTTTTATTTGACCCGCTTTGGTGTGCGGTATTTTTCTCTATGCATGATTGCATTCATGACACTTTATTTTTCGTCTATTTTAAAATTATCAGGCAGTCAGCTTCCATCCTTTTACTTCGGCATTTGGATTGGAATCGCGTATGCTTTCCTGTTCAATTTCATCCTTTTTCAGGACACCGCGAAAAACCTGAAAAGAAGTATTCGCTCCTTTCATTTCCAAAGTAATTTTACGTTCAATCTCTTAATTGAGGGAATGCAGAATGAGAATATGACTTCCCATCAGAGGGAGGAATTGCGGAGAAATGTACTGAAGCTCAGGGAGTATGCTGTCATGGTTTCGGAATATGTAAATGATGAAGATGTTCATAAATTATGGCCTGGGCTGACTTCTTCCCAGCTGAGGTTATATATATTTGATGCAGGTATGCTGATTGAAACACTGACAGACTCAATTCGAAGCTTAAAAAAAGCGAATGCCCTTGAAATTGATGAGCTGAGAAAACTCCTGGTTTGGGTAACCCGTTCTCTTCGCGATGCTGAAGTTCTTGCCCAACAGTATGAAGAACAAAATCTTCGTGAAGCAGAGCTTGCTGTACAGGCACTTCGCCTGCTTATTATTGATTTGTTCAGCCGGGAAGACAAACCTGCAGGATGGCTGTTTTTGATCAGGCGGATCGAGTCCATTGCGAACCATGTCATCGAGGGCGGCATAACCATACAGCAGGCACTTCATAAAGTGAAAGACAATAAGAATAAATTATCCGAAGAGATAGCAGATGGCGAGAATGAAGATGAACCATCTGAGGAAGATAAGGGCATCAAACCTTCCACCAAAAAGGCTTTTCAGGCATTGACTGCTGCAATCATTTCAATCATTGCCGGTGAGATCCTTTCGCCGGACCAGCCTTACTGGGTCCTTTTAACCGCTTTTATTGTTTTGCTCGGAACCGAGTCGATTGGGCGCATTTATACGAAAGGTTTTCAGCGTTCGGTTGGAACGATTATTGGAGCAGTAATAGGATTTACACTTGCAAGAGTGGTCAGCGGTCATTCTTTCCTTGAGATTACACTGATTTTTGCAGCTGTTTTTTTCGCCTTTTATTTGTTTGAGGTCTCCTATACGTTAATGAGCATGTTCATTACGATGCTGGTTGCTTTTATGTATGACCTTTTACTGGGAGGTATTTCATTTTCCCTTATCAGCGCAAGGGTGATCGATACTATTGCCGGAGCCGGCATTGCATTCGGAGTTTCCTTATTTATTTTCCCAAAGAAAACGAAGGAAAAAGTGGCGGATACCTTAAATGACTACTTACAAGAACTGAAGCCGTATGTCACTGAGTATGTGAAAAGCTTCCGGGAAGATGTGAACGTTAAGGAACTTTCAGGCAAAGGGTTCTTATTGGATCAAAAACTTAAAACTATAAACGTTGAAGCGCAATCCCTGATAAAAAAACCCGGATCCCCGCGCCATGCCGACGTTAACAGATGGATTACACTATTCTCAGCCATCAATTACTATGCAAGACACCTTGTGGCTTCCTCCTACCGAAAGGGATTCGACTATCCCGATGAGCTTGTCGATGTTTTTATAAGGATTGAAGAAAAGCTTGAATTAAATATTGAGACATTAATGGATCTGATTAAAGACAGCGGAGACGGAATGCTTGTCTATAGTCTTGAAAATGAAAGGGAACAAATTGAACGATTGGCACCTGCAAGGCAGCAATCCCAGCGTGATTTAATTCATCACCTTTATTTCGTCTGGAGAATTAACAAAGCAATTATGGAGTTGGCAGAAGATCTTGGTGCAGGGAAGGAGCAATAATGCTCCTTCTTTTTTATATGAATGGTGAGATGCTCTTTCAGTACGTATTTCAAAAAAAGAGCGATGCACTTAATGCATCACTCTGACTATGTTCATTTTTTTATTTTGAGCAGCCGTAAACTATTCAAGGTTACCAGCAATGTTGCTCCCATGTCTGCAAAAATGGCAATCCATAAGGTCAGCCACCCTGGAACTACCAGCAATAATGCCAGCGCCTTGATTCCAAGTGAGAATGTAATGTTCTGTTTAATGATCCCTAACGCTTTTTGGCTGAGCTTAATGGTATAAGGCAGTTTTCTCAAATCATCTGACATTAACGCAATATCTGCTGTTTCGAGTGCTGTATCAGTTCCCGCTCCGCCCATGGCAACACCAACCGCAGCCGCAGCAAGGGCAGGCGCATCGTTGACACCATCCCCTACCATTGCCACACTTTGATGGCTGGCACGCAGTTCTTTAATAAAAGCCAGTTTATCCTGAGGCAGCAAATCAGCTTTAATCTCTGAAACACCAGCTTGCTTTCCGATTTCCAAAGCAGTTCTTTTATTGTCACCTGTCAGCATGACCGTTTTTATTCCCATTTCATTTAATTTGCTGATCACAGTTTTCGAATGGTCCCGCATTTCATCTGCAACAGCTATTAAAAGCAGAATTTCGCTTTCTGTGCCCAGAATCATGACGGTTTTACCCTGGGTCTGCAAATCTGATATTTGCTTCTGAATAAAGCTGTCCATGCCGCTATGGAGCTCTTCAAACAGATTGGGGCTGCCAGCATAATAGAGGACACCATTCACTGCAGCTTTTACTCCCTTGCCGGTAATAGAGGTGAATTCCTCCGCATTCAGCCCATTAAAATCAGAGCCCATCTCTTCTGCTTTTTTCATGATTGCTGAAGCAAGGGGATGCTGTGACCCCTTTTCAATGGCTGCCGTGATTTGGAGGAGGTGTTTTTCTTCACCGCTAATGGTGATAAGGTCTGTAACCGCAGGCACCCCCTTTGTTAATGTGCCTGTTTTATCAAATGCAACCGCTTTAAGTGCCCCTGTTTCCTCCAGGTGGATGCCGCCTTTAATTAACACACCGTTTCTTGCCGCATTTCCGATCGCTGTTACGACCGCTACTGGCGTAGAAACAACGAGTGCACATGGACAGCCGACAACCAGTGCAGCAAGACCCTGGTAAATCCACTCACTCCATTCTCCGTCAAACAGAGGAGGAACAACCGCAATTAAAAAGGCTAAAACAATGATGGCAGGCGTGTAATATTTGGCAAACCTATCGACAAACTGCTGTGAAGGAGCTTTTTCCGCCTGTGCTTCTTCCACTAAATGAATGATTTTGGCAATAGTTGTATCTTCAGCACGCTTCGTTACTTTTACTTCAAGCAGCCCTTCTTCATTCAGAGTTCCTGCAAAAACCTCATCACCTGCAGTCTTTACTGCAGGCACGCTTTCTCCTGTAATGGCTGCCTGGTTCAGGGATGAGGTCCCCTTTATGACCACTCCATCCATGGCCAATTTCTCACCTGGCTTAACAATCATAACGTCACCAATTTGAATATCATCAACATGAATGAGCATTTCTTCATGTCCCCGTCTGACCAATGCTTCATTAGGAGCTATATCCATCAGGGATTCAATGGACTGGCGTGCTTTTTCCATTGAAAAGCGCTCAAGTGCTTCACTGATGGCAAAGAGGATGACAACCATCGCTCCTTCTCCCCATTCGCCAATGATTGCGGCTCCAATAATGGCGATTGTCATCAGGGTGCTCATATCAAAGTTCAATTTAGCAAGGTTTTTGAAGCCTTTCAGGAATAAAGTATAACCGCCTATGATGATGGCTGCTGCATAACCTGCGATTGGGTATAAATGATCCTGTCCATACGGTTCGCTTAAAAACCAGCTGACGACAAGAATAATTGCTGAAATATAAACTTTAAGATTAGCTTTCTGTTTCCAAAATGGCTCCCGCTCCACCGCTTTTTCATTCTCGGCACGCAGCTTCAGATTTTCGAAGGCACCGGCTTTTTCGACCGCTTCCATAGAAGCGTTCCCTGTAACGGTTATTTTGGAAGCTCCAAAATTCACATTCGCATCTAAAACGCCATCCAGGCGTTTCACGTTCTCTTCGAACGTCTTGGCGCAGCCTGCTCAGGAAAAGCCCTGAACACGGTAGGTTACCGTCTCCTTCTCCGCAATTCCTGCTTGTTCAGACATTGGCTTTCACCTCATTTCCGTGTTCAAGCGCAATCATCATTAATTGCCTGATGTGATCATCATCCAATGAATAAAAAGCCAATTTGCCTTCTTTCCGAAACTTAACAATTCCCTGCTTATGCAGAGTCCGCAAATGATGGGATGCCGTTGCAACTGTTGCACCAATGATATTGGCAATATCACAGACACACAGCTCTTCATCCCTGCATAGTGCATAAGAAATCTTTGCCCGGTTCTCATCAGCAAGAGCCTTAAATAATTGGGCAGCACCTGAAAGATCTTCCTTCACCAGTTCCCCTTGAATGCGGTTCACTTTTTCTTCATCAAAACAGTAAATATCGCATGTATCTTTAGAGCCCACCATGATCTCACCTCATTATTCAAACTTTTATTTGAATATATTATACCTCGTCTAAAAACTTATTCAAACATTTATTTGAATATTGTATGAAAAAAGGAATCGGATTGCTCCGATTCCTTTTATTTCTTTACTTCTTCTTTCAATTTTATCAATAATTCATCCGAATTCTCCGCTGCAATCATCTTACCGTCTACCATGGCATAAGGTGATTGCCTGCATTCTTTGCATCTGCTCTGGCATTCGTATTCTTTATAGTTAATATTCTTCTGGCTCAGAAATTGATTAAATGCAGCAAAACTCTCTTCTTTTAAAAATTCATCCAGATTCCGCTGACAAAATTCAATCGAAGCCGTTTTTTGCTTTGAGAATAATTTGTTGATGAGTTTCACCTGATCAAACTTCCTTTTGATTTTTCTTTAAATACTCTGGTGGCAGTATATATTTCTTTCCCTAATCCATTTGGTAGCCGCCCATTTTTCTCCCTTTCTTACAGGCACACTGCTATGGACTGACAATCGGTCCAGCTGCCCCTGTTCATTGGCATAATGGAAGTATATGGCCGCTCCCTTTTTGGGAACAAATGAAAGTCCAGCTTTAGAAAAGACCGTTTCACCGCCATCAGCCACATCATTCAAATAGATGAGGAATGTGCCAACCCGCTGTCCGCCTTTGCTGGCATCCGCCATGTGGGGAGGAAAGAAATCAAAGTGAGGCTTATATTCTTCACCCAATCCATAGTTTAAGATCTGAAGGCCTTCGCCATTTTCTGCCGGATAACCTGTCAATTCAGCGATCCTCGTTTCGATTCTTTCGACCAGTTCATTTTCTTTAACTCGGAAAGCCATGCTCTTGCTTGTCCTTCCTGAACCCTCCCGTTCTTCCCCAGAACCCATATCCACCACCAGGGATGGCTGCAGTCGGCTCCTTGAAAGGCTGATAAGCTCATCACATTCTTCTGAGCTGAGCACCTGATCCAAATGGAGTACAAATGGCTTTTCATTTCTGGAAAGCACTCTTACGTCCTTGTCACTGGTAAACAGGATATTCCCCTTCCTGCCTATTTCGGGGACTTCATAATTATATCGAATCTGCTGGCCTTCTGTCGTCTTAATTGTTTCATTTCCAACAATTTTAAATAAAGTCTCATATGCAAACCGGTTATCAAAACCCTTCTTAATCAAAGCGTTTGCAAGTGCAATCGGACTCACATTACTTTTTAGCGCACCCACAATCCAATCCTTCAGTTCATCTGATATCTGCATAATCTTCGTCATCATCGTCCCCCTGTATGACTCACTGAAAACACCCGTTGGCCAGATATAGAAATATATGTATTTTATTATACTATTATTAAAGAAGGAACTGAATCGATTTACCTGGTAATTCTGATAGTTCTAATTTTATATAAACTGATTCTCTTTAGAGTGCCATTATAAATTCTTATAGATTCATGAGGACTGTTTTCTCAGCGCTGCTCTCATTTCGGCTTCATGAAGCATTCATGACGACCATCTTCTTCTCACTCCTCGATTTTTCAGCTTCATAATGCATTCATGACAACCATTTTCTTCTCACTCTACGACTTTTCGGCCTTATGACCTTCACAAAAAAACAGGATAGAGCATCCCACTCTATCCTGCACCGGCCATTTTACTTATTACCCTCGACATTTCTTCTCATTTTCGTTAAAACATCGTCAACAATTCTCAGCTCTTCCTTCGTTATGCCCGATGTGACGATCGAGTGAAACTCCTCTGTGATGGGATATACATGCTCACTGAGATTTTTGCCATTTTCCGTTAGATAGACATTCAGAGATCGGCTGTCCTCTTTATTCATGCTTTTTTTGATAAACCCTTTCTTTTCAAGACTGCTCAGCATTCTGGTAATGTTGGATTTATCTTTGTCCAGCCGCCTGGCGATTTCGTTTTGGCTTAATCCGTCTTCTTCCCAGAGAAGCATAAGAATCAGGTTCTGCTCCGGGGCAATATTTAAGTGGGCTAATTTATCCTTAATATAGCTTGTTAAGGTAAGGTCTATTTGATGGATCTTAATGCTTATATAGTCATTAAATCTGGTTTTCATTTAATATCCCCTATCCTCTTTATTGGTGGAAAATTTTATTGAATTTAAATAATTCTGTCATATACACCAGATAACTTTCCTTTACTTATCCAATCATGATTTTCTCTTCAGCATATTTAAAATTAGCTTTTTCTCTTTTTCTTGCAAGTGCGAATGCAAGAGTTAAAGGACCCACCCTGCCTGCAAACATCATGAATGCAATTAATTGTTTTCCTAATGGACTCAGTTCCGGAGTTAATCCAAGAGACATCCCCACAGTGCCGAAAGCAGAAATAACTTCAAATAAAAGCATATTCAGCGGTGCATTTTCTGTCAAAGAAAGAAGAAATAGAACCAAAGCTATTAATCCCATAGAATATACTGTAATCGTAAAAGCCCGAAAAATTAATTCCTTCGGGATTCTTCTGCCCATCAGATTAACTTCTTCATCTTCTTTGATGAGGGCTCTGACAGCAAGCAGGATTAAAGCAAAGGTTGTTACTTTAATGCCTCCTGCCGTTCCGCCTGATCCTCCGCCAATAAACATTAGAAGCATGGTAATAAGCTGAGAGCCCATTGTCAGCTCACCTGTGTTAAGCGAATTAAAGCCTGCTGTTCTTGGAACGACTCCATGAAAATAAGATCCTAAAAGTTTTTCCTTCATTCCCAATTCACCAATTGTCGCGGGATTATTGAATTCTAAAAGAAATATGAAAACTGTGCCTAATATATTTAGAATCAGTGTCATCAGCAAAACCAATTTCGTATGAAGAGAAAGTTTCCGCAAGCTTTTATTGACTTTTAAATCAAGCAGCACGATATAGCCAATTCCTCCGATGATAAACAGCGAGCTTAACGTCAAAATGACAGGAAAGTCCCCTGCATAACCGGTAACACTGCTAAAGTCGCCCATAATATCAAACCCGGCATTATTAAAAGCTGAAACCGAATGAAAAGCCCCATAATATAAAGATTTCGGAAATCCAAAATCTTCAGCCCACCGAACAGCCAAAATTATGGCACCAATTGCTTCAACAATCAGAGTAAAAGCCACTACGAATTTTACGAGACGGACCATCCCTTCAATTGTAAGCTGATTTAATGATTCCTGTATCATCAGCCTTCCCTTTAAGCCAATATTTTTCCCAAGCATAATGGCAATGAGAACTCCAAATGTCATAAAACCAAGTCCGCCTATTTGTATAAGAGCCATAAGAACCACCTGGCCAAAAACAGTAAATGTTGTTTGTGTATCGACGACGACTAAACCTGTCACACATACAGCAGAAGTTGCTTCAAATATGGCATCAATAAACGATAAATGATGCCTGTCACTAGTTGAAAAAGGGAGCATAAGCAGCAGGGTGCCAATTGCTATAAGAATTAAAAAGCCAATAGACAAAGCCTGTGCAGGATTCATCCTGATCCATGTGCTGGGCCGCTCAATTCTTCTTTTCCTTCTGGTTTCTTTGTACATGGTCCATAATCTCCTTCATTAAAATGGTAAACATCATTGAAAAAGCTTACACTCCATGCCTCTCAAACCGGCCAATCCCTTTATTGTGTCCCATTACAATCAGGACATCACCCCTTAAAATGACCTCTTCAGCTGGAGGAGTAACGATTATTTCCTTCCCGCGCTGAATCCCTACGATATTACAGCCATACTTAGCCCTAATATTCAATTCAGACAGAGATTTTCTGGCAATTTTATCGGTGGCCACAATCTCAACCATACTGTAATCTTCAGACAGCTCAATATAATCAATCATCTTTTCCGAAACAATATGGTGGGCAATCCGCTTAGCCATGTCCCGCTCCGGGTGGATAACTCGATCGACGCCAATTTTATCGAGCACCCTGGCATGATACTCATTATGTGCCTTTGCCCACACCTTTGGAATCCCCATTTCTTTTAATAACAAGGATGTCAATATGCTGGACTCAATGTTTTCACCAAATGAAACAAATGCATGATCAATATTCTTAATCCCTGATTGCTTTATAGCAGCTTCATCAATGCCATTGATTTGAACTGCATATGTCACAAACTGTGCGTATTGATTTACTTTCTCCTGGTCGACATCAATTGCGAGCACTTCCACTCCCAATTCATGAAATTCCTTTACGAGACTTCCGCCAAAGCGGCCTAAACCAAATACAGCATACTGTTTTTTCATTGAAGAAATTCCCTTCTTTTTGAAAATGAACACAAAAAAACCACTCTTAAAAAGAATGGCCAATGGTTTCCATCAACCCTTCTCTCGATTCGGCTTACGGAGTTAGCTGTCGGATTAGGGATTGAGAGTATCCCTTCTTAGCTTTAATATGCTAAGATTCACCCCAAGATAAACCAGGTTTATCAAAATTGGTTCCCCCGCTCATAATGATTCAGCAAAAAGGTTTACTATGAAATTAATAAGTATAAATTACTCCCATGGAAATCTCTTGTCAATCTTTTTTTAACATAGTATGTAAAATAAAAAGCACCTCCCTGTAACGGAAAGTGCTTTCCCAAAGATTATTCCCAAATTGCTGATGCCCACTCGGGATAATCTATAAATGGATTGCGGTTATGCTGGTAATCAGAATAGATAATTTCGTTTCTTCTCCGCTCGTTATCGTCTACCGGATCTTCCTTATGCCACTCAAGCAGGACAGACATTTTGCCATGATAAGGAGCAGAGCCATTATTGACCAGATTGTTGAGCTCCAGATCCACTTCTCCGCTGTCTCCTTCATAACGGACGGCCATATAAAAAATCATCCTCGCAACATCGCCTTTTACTTCATCCCTGGGTTCCCAGGAATCTGAATCATAGTAGTTTCCCAGTGCCTCTGAATGCTGGGTGCCCCCATCGTCAAAGTCAAGATTCCCTCTCGAACTATTTACAGAAGCATCTGTTGGCCGTAAATGATGCAAGTCTGTTCCTGCACCCATTACAGTTCCAAAGTCCCCGTGAGATTTAGCCCAAACATGCTCCCTGTTCCAATCATTGACGCCAGAACCATTGGTAAATTTCCCCTGAGATCGGCCAGTATACAAAAGAATGACGTTATTGGGATTTCCAGGATCTTCATCGGTCTCGCGCAGTGCTTCCCATACATTCGAATAGGAAATTTCCGTGTGGTCATCAATGATAGTATGGAGGGCTGTTTTTAAAGCCTCCCCTGTTTTTCCGTTTGCAGCATCATAATATCCTCCTGGTTCAGGGCCGGGATCGGCTGTTCCATCACCAGCTTGTTCGAAGGCCGTCCCATCTTTAAGTCCCGGATGAGAAAAATAGGCGGTAAGCGTTCCGGTTACCTTAATTTTTTCTCCAATCAAAGATGGATTGGATTTTAAGCCAAAAGCTGAGCGAAACGCGGAAGGAATTTGAACATAAAGCATCCTGGCTGTGCTGGTCTCTGATGGACTATCAGCCAGGGCCAAAGCATAATCATTTGGAAACCCGCTGGAAATAACCATATTTGCCGCAGTCGGCTGTCCAACCACATAGCCTTGAACCGTTTTGGAAGTGTTGTTTTGAGTATTGATTCCCTGTGAAACCGAATAAGGTGATGACCAGGATCCATCCCCGGCAGCTGCCCTAGTGATAGAATTTTGAATGGGCTGCATCACGATCATAATGACAGTAACCAGAATAAAAGTTAACAGCAGGCCTTTTTTCTTATGATTCAGCATTCATTCGCCTCCATATTTTTTTGAAAGGACTTATAAATGATCAGAAAAGCCACAATCTTCTCCAAGTATAAATGAACACCTTCGGCCATATCATGAGGTTTTGGTCCCAAAACTTTACTTTTCACACAGAATTTACAAAACTCAACTACGATGCAATGCTTACTTTTTTAAAATGCCCAGATACTGAATCCAAGGACCAACATCAGTCCTGTATCTACTTGCCAATACTCGTGAAATCTGTGAAATATGCGTAAGGTCATGAACTGCCCAAGTGGAAATCAATTCCCTGACTCTCACTGGACCAAATGCTGGATGAAGTCCTGTCTTTTCGAAATGAATTTCCAGATCAGGTATACCTCTAAGTGTGGCCAAATTTTTCATTCTAAGGGTCTTAAAGGCATCAAGTTTTTCTTCAAGTGATAGATCCTTTGACACATTTAAATGGGCAAAGCGGTCAAATGGAGGGAAGGGCTTGCTTTCCCCTTCCCCCAGAATAAATTTCAGCCGTGGAATCCAATTTTTCTCCTCGCCATCAATCAAATGATCAACCACTTCGGCAGCATTCCACGTGCCTTCCCCTTCATTGCCATTAAGCCATTCCGAAGATAGACCGCTTAGTAATGCATCCAGCGTATGGGGTGTCCGTTCAAGAATCTCAATAGCCTCTCTTAAATGAAAATTCATATAACCGCTCCTTATTAAACAGATGATCAGAAACAAACATACACGTCGTATCTAAGCTTCTCTAAAAGTCTTTTTCAATTTCTTCCATTACAGTAAATGGCCCATAAGATTTATTTGATGGCACCACAAGGGTTATCCCGCTTTCAGGGTAATAGGCAGAATGAAAGCTGACTCCAGGGTCATATCCCATGAGGTGATATTTGAAGATGGCTTCGTTTTTCTTGCTGATCCATAATCCGTAGCCGTAATACTCATTCTCATCTGCTTTTGCATGCGGGGTCATAAGCTTTTCAGTATACTCCCCGCTCAGGAGCTTATCATTACACAAAGCTTCCCAAAATAAGATCATATCCTGAGCAGTAACATAGGCTCCCCCGTCAGAACCGCCTCTGATGGGCAATGAATAAATATTGGTTCTCCATGTCCCTTCTTCACTATCTATATAACCAATTGCTGTATTTTCAGGAAGATTGTCAAATCGGAAAAAGCCTGAATCCTTCATTCCACATGGTTCAAAAATATGGGATTGGATATAATCATGGAAACTCAGTCCTGTCTTCTTCTCTATAATTAAACCCAAAAGGATATATCCGGCATTATTATAATGAAATTTCTCCCCTGGCTTAAACATCATCTCTTTATTCTGGAACATAGGCAGAAAATCTCTAAGATGATTTAATAGATACATTGGCCTTTCTTTCCACAGCTCCTCAAAATCATCCATAACTGACTCATCAAAATAGTCAGGCACTCCGGATGTATGGGTTAACAGGTGATGAATGGTAATTGTCTCATCAAATAAGGGAAAAACATCCTCCAATATATCTTTAAGTCTTGTTTCGAATGATATGAATCCATTCTCGACTAATTGACAAATGCCAACCGCCGTAAAAATCTTACATCCGGAGGCGATGCCAAACCTGGTGTCTGGATTATTGGGGGTTTCATTTGCTCTATCAGCATCCCCCTCTGCTAATTGAAGGATCATACCCTCCTTTTCTTTAACAAATACGACACCAGAAAAACCAACATTTTTAATTACAGAACTTAACCTTTTATCATAATCCCTAATTAACATGTGTATTCCCCTTTAAGGTATGATTCCAATGACCTAAAGCAATTGCGGGACAGTAATAGCGGACTCTATAAAAACATATCACAAATTTCCATATTTCGGTTAAAAAGAGCGGTTCTTCCATAAGAAAAATCCGCTTAACCTTTTAGTATTTTATAAATATTTCTCAAATGCAGTAATAGTCAGTGATTCATTTATTTCCATTTTCTTTAGCTCTTTAAAACCATTCTTTAAATAAAAAGCGACAGCAGGGGTATTCTTAGAGCCTGTTGTGACAATCATTTTTTCAATCTTCGGCCTCAGTTCAATAAAGTTCAGCAGCTTTTGTGCTATTCCCTTTCTAAAATATTCAGGATGCACAATCAGTCTATGAATATCTAAAACATTATTTTCTTCTTTAAAAGAAATCACACCGCATAATTTTTCACCAATAAAATACCCAAAGAAGGTCTCCCCGGTTATTCGCAAGGCATCAGCAGTATCCTTCAAAGGCGGTAAATCAGGACATCCAATGATTTCAGCCTCTATTTTATAAGCGGGAAGCTGTACGCTTAGAACCTGCTCAGCAGCTTTTCGATCTTTAATATTAATTTCCTTAATCATTATGGTCCCTCTTTTTATATTAGTTTTAAAAATAAATTCTCTACCAAAGATAATTTCCCTCTTTTTTGGACGAATGAAGACCTTCCAATTTAAAATGATAACTAAAGAGGTGAATAGAATGAATTTAAATTATGAGGTGATAACAGAAGACAAAATCAGCTCTTACCGGGATTTATCCAATGGGCTGATGGCTTTTCAGAAATCTAAGGAACATATCACACCTGAGCGTTTTGACAGCATGAATTTTGAAACAAGAATGATTACATCCGTAAAATCCGCTATACATAATTATATTGTGCTCGTTACGGACGATGAAGAAATCGTAGGCAATGTCTATTCCAATGTCTCTCCTAAGGAAGCATACTCAATGATTTCGTCACTTTTTTTGATCAAACTTCAGTCGAAAAAAACAATGTTGGCTGCTTTTCTCAATTCTTTATAACAGATGGCTGCAGACAATATGGAATCAGTCTTTTTTAATAAGTCGGTGGAATGGTTAAGCCAATTTAAAGATGTTGAAGATTATTTTATCTATGTGTCAAATGGGAATTCAGAGACCCTTGAATTTAATACACGCAAAGGGTTTACTGTTAGTCACAATATCCTTGAGGGCTTTATTAAAGTTTTGCGCAAATAAGAAAGGTTATTCCCCAAGGATTGACAACAGGAAAAAACGTTCCCAATAATCAGTAATCCTGCCGAACCAATTGAATAAAATCAGTGGCGAAAATAATCCAGCGGAAATCTTAGCTGGATTTTTTCAGGCATATTTTCATCAGCCATTTTCCCATAACCAAGATACCCATAATCCTAAAAAATAATGGTGGACATTGTCATAAATCTTGTTATAATTCTATAAGAAATTACTTTGAAAAGGGTGCTTTATGGGAAATACATGCAGATATGTTGTGAGTGCCACTGGGAAAAACGGCGAAACTTATTATACGCAATGCAAGGATAAAGAAGAGTTAAAAGAGTGGCTGGCCGAACATGAAGACAAGCTGAATAAGAAGGAACTGAAAGTGAAGGACAAAAAAAGACATCCTCTTTTTAGCTGGCTTAACTTTTAATCTTATTGCTCAAAAGTCAAATTGACCTTTCCTATTAAATTACTATTTGAAGTATAGTAACCTTAGTAATCATAGATAAGAAAATCGTATGATTTACAACTTTTATGATTATTGTTAATATATTAAAAAAACATTAATAATTTTCGCTTAATCTTAATTGAGCGGGGGAACCAACTGTACTTTTTAATAAAAGTACTTGGGGTGAATCCTTTTACAGGTAGGGTACTCTCAAGACCCGAATCCGTCAGCTAACCTCGTAAGCGTGTTGAGAGGGAAACACTGCATAAATGCACAGTGGTTATTACCTCTGTGTTTTTTTGTTGCCTTTTTTAGTTAGGTTTATGTTTTTTGGGGGTAATATAGGAAAGGCAAAATATTTTTTGTTTATATTTTACATTTTTTTACATCATTCATTGGAGGAACGTGTATGAAATTATCTACTAAAATTATTCTTGCTCTGATTGCAGGTGGAATCACAGGCCTTTTAATTAATTTATTTGCACCTGGCATTTTCCCTGAGCTTGACAAGTTTTTATTTACACCGCTTGGAAAAATCTTTTTAAATCTCATCAACATGCTGGTTGTTCCGATCGTCTTCTTTTCCATCACTCTTGGTACAGCCGGTCTTGGTGACCCAAAGAAATTAGGAAGAATTGGGATTAAGACAATCTTATTCTTCTTGGTTACGACCAGCATTGCAATCGTCATCGGTCTTGGTTTGGCAGCCATTTTCCAGCCAGGAAACGTTGGTGAATTTGACGTAACAAACGCGGAGTACGAATCTAAAGAAGCTCCCCCTGTCTCAGAGACACTATTAAATATTATTCCAACCAATCCGGTAAAAGCTTTCACAGAAGGCAACATGCTTCAGATTATCACCTTTTCTATTTTTGTAGGATTTGCATTAACCATGCTTGGGAATAAAACAAAAGGCATATTAAATCTAATTGAACAAGGCAATGACATCATGATGTATCTTGTTAACCTGGTTATGCGGTTTGCACCGTATGGAACATTTGGACTTATTGTTTCGGCAGTAGGAAGCCAGGGTCTTGATGCCATAAAAGCCATGGGGCTATATATGATCGTCGTAGTTCTTGCACTTCTTATTCATGCCATTGTCACTTATGGCGGCTCTATAGCACTTATTGCCAAAAGAAATCCATTGTCATTCTTTAAGGGCTTTGCACCTGCCATGGGCGTTGCTTTCAGTACATCAAGCAGTAATGCAACACTGCCGATTTCCATGAGCACAGCACAAAAAAACCTGAAAGTTCCTGAATCCATCAGCAGCTTTGTCCAGCCGCTCGGCGCAACCATTAATATGGACGGAACAGCCATCATGCAGGGGGTTGCCACCATTTTTATTGCTCAAGTATATAATGTTGATTTAACTCTCACCCAACTGATCACAGTGGTCCTTACTGCCGTTCTTGCCAGCGTTGGAACAGCTGGTGTGCCTGGTGTCGGTTTGATTATGCTTGCGATGGTCCTTAACTCGGTTAATCTTCCTGTAGAAGGTATCGCATTAATCATTGGTATTGACCGTCTGCTTGATATGACGCGAACAGCAGTCAATATTACTGGTGATGCTGCATGTGCAGTGATTGTCGCTGAAACAGAAGCAAAGAAAGAGGCCGTTAAAGCCTGAATGTAAAATAGCACCGGTTATCCGGTGCTATTTTTTTGGTAATATATTCCACCCTGCTTGTTTCTCTATACAAATTCATTGATTTTCTATTAATTTTTAGTATAATTAGTTTCATAACCATCACGTAACAGTTTGGAGGAATCCTCATGGGACTGAGAAGTTAAGAATAGGAGAATTAGCTGAAAAAGCAAAGGTTACTAAGAGAACGATTGATTACTATACTTCTCTTGGCCTGTTAAAAGCAGAACGTTCCCCTTCAAATTATCGCTATTATGATTATTCCGCCATCGAACGTATTGCTTTTATTGAAAAATGTAAAGCTGAGGGTTTGTCGCTGGAGGAAATAAAGAAAAAAGTCATCAGCCGGTTTTCTGAAGAAGTAGATGTTCTAGAACTAAGGCTCAAAATTCAGGATCTGGAGGAAGATGTGACAAAAGCACTTTCTCAGCTCAAAAAAGCTGATCCCGAAAAATATGAATATGTTAAAAAGAATATTTCACACGAAAGCTTATCATTAATACAGTCATTGCTTTTATTACTCAACTGATATCTTGTGCCAAAACGATTTTTTGGTTTTTGGAGCATTATGGATATCTATTTGGGCACAATTTAAGTAGTGAACTTATTAATGGATTATACCCATTTTTAGGAGGTGTATGTCTTACTTTTTGTAAGACTGCTCGTTGACAACCATAAATTTATTACTGATAGCACTATTAATAGCATTAACCGCATTCTTTGTAGCAACTGAGTTTGCGATTGTAAAAGTACGTGTTTCCCGAATTGATCAGCTGATCGCTGAGGGAAATAAAAGGGCAATAGCAGCTAAGAGAGTCGCCACTCATCTTGATGAGTATTTATCAGCCTGTCAGTTGGGGATTACCATTACCGCATTAGGTCTGGGCTGGCTTGGTGAGCCTACGGTTGAAAAGCTATTGCATCCGGTATTTGCAAGATTTGAGATCGCCGAATCCGTTACCCATATTTTATCCTTTGGTATTGCGTTTGCTTTAGTTACCTTCCTGCATGTGGTTGTAGGTGAACTTGCACCGAAAACCGTTGCGATTCAAAAAGCAGAGGCAGTTACATTGGCGTTTGCAGCACCGATTATCTGGTTCTACCGTTTGATGTTCCCTTTTATTTGGTTTTTAAATGGATCTGCTCGTGTACTTGTTGGCATATTTGGTTTAAAACCAGCTTCCGAGCATGAAATCGCCCATTCAGAAGAAGAACTGAGAATTCTTTTATCGGAGAGTTATAAAAGCGGTGAAATCAATAAAAATGAGTTGAAGTACGTAAACAATATCTTTGAATTTGATGAAAGAATTGCGAAAGAAATCATGGTTCCTCGAACTGAAATGATTACCTTTGCTTCTGATGACACAATAGAAGATATTATGCATACCATCCAGACAGAAAATTACACACGATATCCAGTCGAAGATGGAGATAAAGACAATATTCGCGGATTTATTAATGTAAAAGAATTTCTGACGGCCAGTCTCACAAACAAGATCACCCCGGAGAATCTTGAGCTTGACTCCTTTATTAATCCAGTGATCCATGTAATTGAAAGCATCCCGATTCATGACCTGCTTGTAAAAATGCAAAAAGAACGCATCCATATTGCCATTTTAATGGATGAATATGGCGGAACTTCCGGATTGGTGACTGTTGAAGACATTCTCGAAGAAATTGTCGGAGAAATCCGTGATGAATTTGATGAAGATGAAATTCCTGAAATTAGAAAGCTAAATGACAACCATTATATTCTGGATTCCAAGCTTCTGATAGATGATGTCAATAATCTGCTTGGTACAGATTTTGAGCATGAAGACGTTGATACAATTGGGGGCTGGTTCCTGACACAGCATATGGAAGCTGAGATAGGAACAGAGATTGAAGCTGATGGATTCACATTCAAAGTCCACGAAAAAGATGGACACCAGCTGCATTATCTGGAGGTTTTTAAAAGCAAGCCCCTATTAGACTAATAAAAACGGCAGCTCCGATTTCGGCAGCTGCCGTTTCTTTTTGGCATGTCTATATAAATACTTGATTGTTTTACTTTTACCCGTTAGACTGACTTATGTACGTTTTATATCTTTGAACTTCGTGAACTGTCCAGCGTAAGCAGCCTGCCCCCTCGAGGTCACAAGCCAATCCCCAAAAAGGCAAAGAACGTTTTTCCGTGAGGCTCGACTTGTGCTTGTTGGGGGTAGCAAGGCGCTTGCGCTTTTCTTATTAATTCAACAGGATGTGTGGCTATGTCAGAAATTATCATCAGCTTTATTGATTTTTTAAAACAGTTTTCTTACTTTGGTATTTTGCTTTCCTTATGCTTTGAATTTATCCCGGCAGAAGTGGTTCTTCCTTTGGCAGGCTTTTGGGTCTACCAGGGAGACTTTAATTATTATTTAGTCGTATTAGCAGGTACAGTGGGAGGAACAATTGGACCGCTGACGTTATATGCATTGGGTAGATATGGCGGCCGTCCAATGGTTTTAAAATACGGAAAATATTTCTTGGTTTCGCAAAAACAGATTGATGCTTCGGACAAGTTTTTTGAAAAATATGGCGCAGGGGTAGCTTTCTTCGCCCGTTTTATGCCAGTTGTCCGTACAGCGATATCCATTCCATGCGGGATGGCCAAAATGAATGTGTGGAAGTTCTCTATCTATACATTCCTGGCAATGCTCCCAATAACAGCCTTCTATGTTTATTTGGGATATAAACTGGGACCTCACTACAAAGAAGCAGAGGAAATTTTTAATAGCTATGCCCTGCCTCTAGCCCTGATCATCATTGCAGCAATCATTATTTTGTTCACTTACAAATATGTAAACAAGCGTAAAAAAAGTCAAAGCATTTAAATATAAATGGAAACGGCACTGGATGGACAGTGCCGTTTTCTATTTGTCTTTTATACAAAAAACTTTGAAGCCCAGGCGATGTAATACGCACCAGGTATAAACATGATTTGTGCAAGGACTGTTCCAATCAATCTGGAGGTAACCATCATAATGGAAATTCCTTTTAAACTCGAATATTTAGCCTTACCGTGGACAACATTATCTGACATAACAGAAATTTTCGGGTCCACAAAAATCGATAGAAGGATCGTTGCCACACCGTTTATGAGTCCTGACGCCATAACAGCCGTATTTGACCTAGCAGTTGTAAGCAAGGAAGCATATAGGGCCGCAAGTACTCCAATCGTATATATGGCTGTTACAAACATATTAAAAATAAAAAGCCGTTTTGGAATTTCACTTAGTTTAAGCCCATTTAAATAGGAAATTCTCGGAATCTTAAAATGTTTAACCATTCTCTTAGCTGATTTCCAATTAAACCCCATTTTCATTAATGAAGGAACCGACCCTTCCTCATCTGCAAGACGGATTATCGCTCTTGAGAAAATGGCTATGAACGTTGGTAGCAATAGAATTCCAATTATGGTCCCTATTGTGGATGCCCCTATTAACACCCTGAATTGACTCTCCACAAAAACGAGAAAGTTTTGTTCAGGCGCAGTATCAATAATACTGCCAAGCAAAGGCTGCTGACCCATGTTTGCCATTCGAGAAACAATGACAATGGTACTGAACAAAGAAAGCCCTGATGCTATCAGCTTGACCCTGGCACCCGATAATCGGACTGCATAAGCCAGTGTTTCAATACTATGTATAAGGATAATAAATAAAGAAGTAAACACGATTTTCCCCGTCATTAGATCCAAAAAGAACACTTCTTTCGGTTTTTCCTAATTATACCATTAGGCTAATAATGTTTGAAGCCCGACGAAAAAGGTAAATTCTGATGCATAATCCCTATACCCATATCCCCTATTCCTTTCTTCATCTCTTCCCTGCCTATCACCAGCATTAACATGCATAAAAGAAAAGAACTTAAGGGGATACAAATATAGCTTTGGCTGATTAACATATAAAGGGAAATTAAAATGATATTGCCGCCACCCTATGTTCTTAGTTTACTCATTGATTTCCATCCCCAATTGCAAATAATACATTTCCTATTGTTTTCCGGCATCGTGTTTGTCGAGCATTTCCTTAAGAAATTCCTCAGATTTCCCTCTCGGAATACTAAGGCTTTCCCACTCCCCGTTTTTTATTAACTTGCCGATATAAACAATCTGTCCAACATGGTAAGAATAATGGGCCATCTGCCTTTCTATTGCATCCATTACTAGATGGCTCTCGCCTCGAATTACGATATTTTTAAGCAGATCCTGCTCTTTTAAACTATCTAAAGAGGAAAACAGTACCTTCCACCCTTTTTCCCAAATCAATATTAGTTCATCCTTTGAGGCTGAGGCTGTTGAAAACTCTTCATCTCTGTTTCGATAAGGCTTTTCTCCATCTGATGTCAAAAAATCGGTCCACCGTGAAACCATATTGCCGCTCATATGCCTGATAATTACCGCTGTACTATTGGACTCTTCATTGCAGGCCCAATTCAATTCCTCATTGGAAAGCCGCCGAATGGTTATATCCGCTAATTCCTTCACTGCCTGGAATCTTTTCTTTACGATCATTAGATAATTTGCACCTAAGCTCATGTTATGGCCTCCTTTTTACTCATTAGAACCTAAACCTGTGAAATCGTTTTGATGCATTCTCAGGATTAACTACCATTTTCCTTCTAACCTTGTCTTTTTCGTCGTTATTCTTCTTGATTAACTACCATTTTTCTTCAACCTTTGTATTTTTCGTCGTAATTCTTCTTGATTAACGACCATTTTCCTTCTACCTTTGTCTTTTTCGTCGTTATTCTTCTCGATTAACTACCATTTTCCTTCTACCCTTGTCTTTTTTGTCGTTATTCATCTCGATTAACTACCATTTTCCCTCGACCCTTGTCTTTTTCGTCGTTATTCTTCTTGATTAACGACCATTTTCCTTCTACCCTTGTCTTTTTTGTCGTTATTCATCTCGATTAACTACCTTTTTACCTTGACGATTGCCTTTTTCGTCGTTATTCTTCTTGATTAACTACCATTTTCCCTTGACGATTGCCTTTTTCGTCGTTATTCTTCTTGATTAACGACCATTTTCCTTCTACCCTTGCCTTTTTCGTCGTTATTCTTCTTGATTAACGACCATTTTCCTTCTACCCTTGTCTTTTTTGTCGTTATTCATCTCGATTAACTACCAATTTTCCTTGACCCTCTTCTTTTTCGTCGTTATTCTTCTTGATTAACGACCATTTTCCTTCTACCCTTGTCTTTTTCGTCGTTATTCATCTCGATTAACGACCATTTTCCTTCTACCTTTGTCTTTTTCGTCGTTATTCTTCTCGATTAACTACCATTTTCCTTCTACCCTTGTCTTTTTTGTCGTTATTCATCTCGATTAACGACCATTTTCCCTCGACCCTTGTCTTTTTCGTCGTTATTCTTCTTGATTAACGACCATTTTCCTTCTACCCTTGTCTTTTTTGTCGTTATTCATCTCGATTAACTACCATTTTTCTTCAAACTTTGTCTTTTTCGTCGTTATTCATCTCGATTAACGACCATTTTCCTTCTACCTTTGTCTTTTTCGTCGTTATTCTTCTCGATTAACGACCATTTTCCTTTGACCTTCGTCTTTTTCATCGTTATTCTTCACGAAGCATCTGAAGCAGCGCCCTTTATTTGATATTTACCTGCTCATAAGATTGGAATAAGTCTTCCACAGATAAACCATTGATCTTCCGCTTATGTTACTATCGATAATTTCAACATTTTTCAAGCTGCTGCTTTTTATTTTACTGCCATCTACGTTACAGAAATAGGAAGTCTTATCCTCCCTAAGATTAGTGTCAGAAAATCTTACTCGCTTAATGTAACTTTTTCATTCATTAATTCCAACTGAGAGTTCTCCTTTACCATGATAGAAAGCAAGAAGGACGCCCCTTTTATCCCTTTCTCTGAATAAGCCCATACCCAAGCCCAACCGGATCCACCAGATAGGCAAGATAGAAATCATCAAATTCCATTTTGTCCCTTACCACCATTGCCCCATTTTCCTTTGCCAATGAAATGGATTCTTCAATCGATTTCACTTCTATCTGAATACGGATTCCATGCGGGTAATCGTGTGGTCCTTTACTGATGCCCGCATTTACGGCTTGATTTTGGTCATTTCCTGTCTTAACTTGCCAATATCCCCAATTCGGTTCCTCAATCTCCCATCCGAAAACATTGGAATAAAACTCAGCTGCTTTTTCCGGATCCTGGCTGTTTAATTCAAATCCGATTACTTTCGCCATTGGTATCGCCTGCTTTCATATATTAACTGCTATGTCTTAATTAACCATTCCCAGTACCTTTTCCGCCAAACTATTATTTTCTTCCAGCCCCACCTTTTGACATAGGCATGCATGTACTCTTTTAAATTCCGGGAACATGCTTGTCATCACCTTCATAATTTCAGAGGGTTCCGGGCTGCTGAACCATTCCTCCAGAAGTTTTAGCTGCCAGGTTTCCAGTTTGCTCCTTGTTCCCTGTAGTCTGGCCCAGTCT
Source organism: Cytobacillus sp. BC1816 (assembly GCF_051353635.1). Taxonomy (NCBI): domain Bacteria; kingdom Bacillati; phylum Bacillota; class Bacilli; order Caryophanales; family Bacillaceae; genus Cytobacillus; species Cytobacillus sp. BC1816. The sequence continues at coordinate 3,394,270 of NZ_CP195611.1, forward strand.
CCAAAGGTATTTGGCTGGAGCCCTGCTTCCATATGCCATGCAGTTATCATGGATAACCTGAGATTGTCCAGGCAGCGCAAAGCATAATAAATCTCCCCCCGGCTCACTCTTCTGTATACCTCATGTACATAGGCAAAAAATTTATCTCTCCAGCTTTCTACTTCCTCAAGAGCGGGCTGGTAAGTTAAGAATTTTGAATTTTCAGATAAAGAAATCATTACTCCATCCGTATCATGAACGATCTTAATATTTTGAAGCCATACAGATGGCTGGAGCTGCTGGGAACGATAATAAAATGCATCTACTTTAATAAAATTTGTATAGTGTGCAACAGTATGTGATGCACGGGGATTATCTTCGAAGAATAATACATTTCCCCATTTTTTCGCCCTGCCCTCTTTATTAAGCCTATATTCCTCAAATACTTTATCATTCACGACAATCCGCAGATCAATGTCTGAAAATAAATCCGTACTGTTCTCTCCTATTGAACCGCCATAAAATACAGATAATACATTTTGATCATGGATCAAATCCTTTTCAATAGAATGCATTATTCTTTCTCTATGTCGTGGAAGTTCGGAATCTCTTCCTTTGTATTTAACATATAATCCCATTCACATCTGGCCAACTCCCTTATACATTATTCATTAATACTTTGCCTATTCTGCACATTCTACTAGTTCCATGTTATGTGTTCAGTAAGCTTACCGAAAATTCCTGCTTTCTGTTTTACTATTTTTCAGCCTTTTAAAATCCTTGCTCAAACTAGCTTGTTTAAAGTGCTTTGACTGCTTGAGGCTGTTAATATCAGCGCGATTATCATAAGATAACTGAATATGAAAATAGTTAACATATTCGAGGATGGCAAAGGTATAGATAAAGGCGGCAATCCCCAGTCCCTGAGGTGTTGAGGGATGCCACATATAATAATCTGCTATGAAGGCAGCCGGAATAATGATTATCATGGCAATGTTCCATTTTTTTATAGCCCATAACTGCTTAACCAGCCTGATCGGTGCAGCAGATGTATTTTCTCTTTTTAACCGCTTCCATTTTACATACCAATAAATGGAGCCTTGAAGGAGTAAAAACTCCAGCAGCAGAAATGATGACCAGAAAGAAAATAGTGAATATAAACGCAGATCAGGATATGTATAATTCACCAGATAACTGATAAAAACAAACATTATGAGGCTCGTCGTTTCTCCGGTACAAAGATATGAAAGTCTCTTCAATACTCTATTCCTCACCTAAATTCCTCACTTCCGGGTAAAGATACCACTTAAAAGTAATACGAATTTTCCCAAAAATAGTTTCATAAAAAAATTCCAGCCGTGACGGCTGGAGATTTTTTTATTTAGGGTTAGGCCCGTATTTATTTGATCCACGTTCACTGTCCATTAAAGTAAAGATGAGGATAATAATCCCTCCGATTAATGGAATCAAAGAGATTAAAATCCACCAGCCGCTTTTCCCGGTGTCGTGCAGCCTTCTGACAGTTACAGAAAGACTCGGAATTAACATAATCAGAGAGAAGAGGGTTGTAAGGATTCCAATGTCCTCTGTAATCTCCCATCCCAAAATCATCTCAATAATAGTTAAAATAATTGAAATGACAAATGTAAACAAAATAAACATCCAATATTCTCTTCTTCTGGATCTTCCGCTGAAATTAAATGATTCTTTAAACACATTAATAAATGCATTCATGCTGTTTTCACCTCCGCTGTACACACCCATCTATTATATCAATAGTAAAATCCTTTTTTCAGCAGGGAAAAATATGTTTTTTATTAAAAATTGAAGGATTCCCCCATAAATGAAATAAAAAACTCCTGCCTCCTATCATTGAAACAGGAGTCTATTTTTCTTTTTTTCTCATCTTAGCAGATACACGGACTGGCACTGAATGTTTTTTGCGGCATATTCTTATAGTGGTGATAAACATGAAAATACTAAGAACACTTCTAGGTGCAATAAAGTACGAGGCAAAAAAATTGTTCGAAAACAGAATGGGCAGGCATAAAGATAGGCTCCCAAACAGATTCCAACACAGGAATTAGCTTCCGGCATAAGCAGGAAGCTTTAATTTTGACCTAACAAAATGCAAATGAAAGCACACACTAATTAAAAAACTACATTAATAGGGGCTGAATACCACCATTTCCAGGAGAAATAATTTGTATAATTCCGCTTGACTGTAGCCTTTTCAAAAAGATGTGAAAAAATGAACCGTGCTGATTTAAAAGAGCACTAGCTTTCTGGGATGAAATTTAAAAAGATATCCCGAATGTTGCTCCAAGAGTCAGTTGATGATAAGGGCTCCCAGCTGCCCTCCCCCGCGTTTAGCTCATAAATCCGAAAATATAAACTTAGCATTTCATCCGTATTTAAATTAGCTAAAGCAATGACAACCCATCTGAAGAAAATTTCTTTCTAATAAGTTCCTATATCAGATTAACGGCCAAAGAATCATAAGGAAACCACTAAAATACAATGAACCGACTTTTATTGTTTTAATACTTCTTTTGTAAAAAACTTTTCTCCTCTAATAAAATCAACAACTTATAAAATAAAACGAGAGCAAGCAGCAGAAATGGGTCAACAATCACCGAATACCATATCTTCCATTTACCATAGTTAAAGTAACCCCATGGTTCAGGAAGCAGAGCCGCCATTTCATAAAGGATAATTCCCGCAACAAAGAAAAGCAGATAAACCATTTTTTTAAGAATGCCTTTTGAAAAAGGGTATCCATTCAAAAAAATAATGTTCACCGGCGGAATTAAAAATAACCTCGGCAGCAAGCCTTCCCATTCAATAGCTGGAGTAAAGTACCAATAAAAATGATGTTTAAATTCAACAATTAAATCAAATATCATCTGAAAAGCTATCGTAAATGTCCAGATTTGCAAAACGTGACTGGGAGTAATTTTTTTATTCATTTTGAAGGCAACTATATTAAAGGCGATTATGGAAGCTATAAGTAAAACCATATTATATCTCTTTCTCGAAAGTTTATATTATTATCCCCTATTTCGGACGTCTGCTATACAAAAGCAGAGAATACAAATGACCTGATATTGCCCGTCTATAAATACACCGCCCCAATATCGATAAGAAGTACAAGTCCATTGGAACGGAGTCTGCTCCGCCGCCCATGCCGGAAAGGATAAATTTAAAAGAGAGCAAAAGCCCAATCTTATTGGCCAATTGCTCTCTTTATTTTTGCTATGCCCCTAATTGCACCATCATTTTCAGCTGCTTTCGAGCCCTGAAGATTCTGGTTTTTACAGTTGAAGGATTTAAATTAAGCATAGCGGCTATTTCTCTTTCCTTTAATCCCCGGTCTATTTTCAGCAAAAGAATATCTCTATAGCTGCCTGTCAGCTTCTTTACCGCCCCCGTGATTTCCTCAGCAGCAAAGCCGGATTCAACTTCCTGCTCGACATTCTGTTTTGCAGCTATACCGAGGCATTCCAGCATGTCCTGCTCCATCGGCACAGCAGTCTTCCGCCTTTCTTTCCGAATAACGTCCAGAGCGGTCCTTCGGGCAATGACAGAGAGCCATGCCCCCGCTTTTTCTTCATCGATAATCGTTTCCGCTTTCTTCATGGCTTTAATAAAAGTTTCTTGAACGATATCCTCCGCAAGATATGCGTCTCTTGTCATCGAGAAACAAATATGATAAAGGCGTTTATAATGACACGTATACAGCTCGGTAATATCCATACTTCATCCTCTTCCCTTACTCCTCTATATTCAGTGAAATGCTCACTTTGAACAAGTCACCATCTGTATCTATCTCAAGATTTCCATCATGAAGATCAATAATCGATTTGGCAATGGCAAGGCCAAGGCCTGAACCATCTGTATGCCTTGATTTATCTCCTCGTTTAAAACGCTCGAACAGTTCTTCACTTTGATCGTCCAATTCATATTTAGAAACATTCTTAAACGTTATGACTGCCTGACTCTTCACTTTCACTATCGCAATATAGACCCGTGAGTGTTCCAATGAGTATTTCAGTATATTGCCAATTAAATTATCAAAGACTCGCCAGAGCTTTTGGCCATCTACAAATGCGATTGCCGGATGATCAGGTTGGGTTACTCTGAAATGCAGATTGGATTCATTAATAGCGTTATTATGCTCCGCGAGAGCCTGCTGCAGCAGCTGGACAAGGTCCACTCTTTCCTTCCGCAGCTCAATATTGCCGCTCGCCATTTTCGAGACTTCGAATAAATCATCAATCAAAACCTTAAGCCGTTTAGACTTACGGTCAATAATCTCAAGGTAGGCAGAGCGATCGTCCTCAGAAACTTCACCTGACTTCAGCAGTTCCGTGTACGTAATAATTGAAGTTAGTGGTGTTCTTAAATCGTGACTGACATTTGTAATCAGCTCCGTTTTCAGCCTTTCGCTTTTTGCCTGCTCGCTAAGGGAAGTTTTTACCCCCAGCTTCAATACATTCATATTTCCTGCTAGTGAAGCCAGAACACCCTTTCCTTTAACCGGTAAGTCCGGTCCCATGTGACCCGCTGCCAATTCATTTGCGGTCACGGCAATTCGGTTGAAATAGCCTACACGCCTGATAAGTGCCATAACTAGCGGAATACCTGCAAACGCTAAGACCATTACATAAAACAGGGCAAATAGCGGGTGGAAGAACATGACAATTGAACCCATTCCCATTCCAAAGATGATTAATAAAACAACAAACAGCTGAGTTCCTATACTCCGGTTTAAAAAGGCTTCCTGAAGGCTGGTTTTCAAACCGCCAGCCGCTCTATAAACCAGACTCTTTTTCAAAACTTCCCTGGCGTTTTTCAAGTCCTTAAATTCACCAGCGATATATTTGAGCTGAACAATTGTCAGACCGCAAAGAACCGATGCTCCAAGAAGCACAATAATCAATTCAATAACTCGCGGAAGGATATTGTAGGAGTCTATTAGAAAATCATTTATCAGAAATAAGGCCAAACTGCTGCCTATTACTGCCAACCCCAAAAAGGTTATTCTTAAATCTATAGGCAGCTTATTATATAAAGGCTCCCACCTTTTGATTTCAGCAGACAGGGCCTTTGACTTTCTGCCAGCAATCAATGCAGCGATAATAGCCAAAACCGCTGAGCCGCCATAAATTAATAATATAATCTGCTTTTGTTTGAAATGATTATTTTGATCAATGAACATATTTGAATCAGGAAGGTTTTTAGCCAGGCCTATTTGTCCTTTAAAGTAGCCTGATTGCGATTCTACCAGGGACTGTTCAAACTCCCCATACCCCCCCATAATAAAATGAAGGAAATAATTTTTGTCCATGGTGTAATCGGTACGATAAACCATCTCTTTTTTCATTACTTCATCCGGAGACTCATTTTTGGACAAAGTTAAATTGGTGAATACTTCACCAGTGGAAGTATCCTCAAAATAATAAGTAAACGAATCCTCATAAAAATCATACTGATCCCGCAATTGTTCCTTTTCCTTAAAAAACTCTTCTATTTTTTCTTCTTTTTCTTTTATCACTTTGGGGCGTACGTGTTCATCACTCTCAAAGTTCTTCGTAATATCCTCGATTCTTTTGTTCATCTGATCGGTTAAAGCCTTGGCAAATTCATTATTTTCAGTGTCCTTTGCCTCTTGGATTCTATATTCATATTGGCTTCTAATATTATCTATTTGTTCAGGCAGAGTTCCATAACGATAGCGATGTTCATGGATGTCCTCTTCTGACACCTCTATTGCCTCCTTAGCTTTTTCGAGGGTAACGTTATTCAGTTCGAACATTTCCAGGTATCCGGCATACTGATCCAAATCACTTCTAAACTGACTTGTGTGAAAATAGTCCGGGTTCGCATATTCTCTTCCGTTTATTAGAACAGACAAAACGCCGCTCGCTCCAAAAGCAAATAAAACCGTTATCATTGCAATGATGAATTTATTTTTCCATCTTGTATCCAATTCCCCATACCACCTTTAAATATCTCGGATTCTTCGGGTCAATTTCAATCTTTTCACGGATTTTCCGAATATGGACTGCCACCGTATTTTCTGCGTTATAGCACGGCTCGTTCCATACCCGTTCATATATTTCATTAATGGAAAAAACGCGTCCGGCATTAGTCATTAAAAGTTCCACAATTTTATACTCGATCGGAGTCATTTTCACTGGCTCTCCATTAACACTCACTTCTTTTGCTTCCTTATCCAGCATGAGACCGTTCAGATCAATCACCTTTTTGACTCCTTCAAATGTTCCGAATGTCACATATCTTCTCAGCTGTGATTTCACCCGGGCAACCAATTCCATGGGATTGAAAGGCTTGGTCACATAATCATCAGCTCCAACCTGCAGCCCTAGAATTTTATCTGTGTCCTCTGTTTTGGCACTCAGAATAATAATCGGGATGTTTTTCTTTTCACGAATTTTATATGTAGCTGAAATACCATCGAGCTTAGGCATCATGACATCCAAAATGATCAGATGCACCTGGTTCTCATTCAATATCTCCAGAGCTTCGATTCCATCTTTTGCTTTCAATACAGTAATGCCTTCATTTTTAAGATAAATTTCAATGGCATCTCTTATCTCTTTTTCATCATCTACGACGAGTACATAATAGTTATTCATAATCCCCCTGCTTTCAAGGTGCTCTTTTCATATTTTTATACTAAACGCAAAATCTTAACATTAATGTAATAGAAATCTTAAGAATTTCTTAAGATTGAATCTGCATTTCTTAAGTTTACATCCCTTCTATTTTATAATGGGTGGAAATGGAAATACAGACTTGTAATTGTAAGTCATAAAAAAGCACCATCCGCCAGCTGTCTAGCTGGTAAATGGTGCAAAAAGTAATTTAGAAATGTCATTTCTCCACGTAAGAAGACTGCTCTCAATACGAACGGACGGGCGAAACAAGCTGAATATAAGATTCGTCACTGACAGGCTTGATTATAACCGGCTTCATTGAGCCGCTGAAGCTTAAAAGAACATGCTCTTCCTGAATAGCTTTTAGGGCATCCATTAAAAAGCTTCCATCAAGTGATATGGACAGCTCCCGCTCGCCTGTGATTTCTAATAGAGGCTGTATCTCTTCAATTTTTCCAATGGCAGAGGAAACTGAAGATATTTTCAATTTTCCTTCTTTTATCTCCAGAAGGACATTGTTATTCTTCCATTCGAGGGCAAACAGGCAGGCACGGTCAATTCCCTTTAATAGTTTCTTTGCGTCCAGTTTTATAACTGTTTTCGCTTCATTTGGGATGAGTCCAGTTACATCAGGATACTTGCCTTCAATAAGCCGTGAACAGAGCATGATTGATTTTGTTTTGAAAACTAAATAGCTCTCGGATGAGAAGATCTGTATTTTGCGTTCTTCCTGATGAGCCAATAGCTTTAAAAGTTCCTTTAGGCTCGAGCCTGGAACAATGAAAGACCCTTTGGAAGCAGAAGCGATCCTTGTGTCCAGAAAAGCTAAACGATGTGAGTCAGTTGCCGCACACGAAAAGTGATTTTCTTTAACAATCATATGCACTCCTGTGAGCACTGGCCTTGTATCATTCTTCGAAACTGCAAACACGGTCTGCTTTATTATTGCTGATAATTTTACAGAAGAAATTTGGATCCCATGAGAATTATCAAATTCAGGAAGTTTCGGATACTGTTCGGCTGGAAAACCATTTATGTATGTAATAATTTCATCTGATATGATTGTCACGTTATGCTTTTCATTCACTTTGATATGTATGTCACCCGGCAGCTTTTTAATTAGCTCTGTCAGGTATCTGGATGTTACTACAACACTGCCTGTCTTTACTATTTCCAGCACATCCCCTTCATCAGCAGCAGGAATGACTTTTTCAATCACAATATCTGAGTTGCTTCCAGTGAGTCTTAAATGGTCCTCACATGCAGTCAGCTTTATCCCGGTTAAAATAGGAAAAGGTGTCTTAGCAGAAATTGCACTGCTTACTTCTCCAATGGCTTTATTAAAATATTCATTCCTAATTTTAAATTCCATTCATACCCCACCTAATATTATCGATAAGGTATTCTTTCGACAAAATTCCTGAATATTCCTTTTACCTTATCAGCTTAACTTTGTTTGAAACAGCTCCAAGGGATAAAGCTTATCACCTTTTACGGCATTCAGGATTTGCCTTATGACTTTGGCATCGCGAAGTTCCTCGTCTTTAAAGCGATTAAGGTTTGACAGGTTCAACCACATGCTATCGGCAATTTCCTCTTCCTGAAGGTTTAAAAAGCCCCCTCTTATTTGAGCAATAAAATGGAATAAGATGACCTGATGGTCCGTACTGCTGATAAAGTTATAGATACCAGTTGTATGGGTCAGGTTTACGTCCAAGCCCGTTTCTTCTTTAACTTCTCTGCAGGCAGCTGCAAGGATATCTTCCCCTTTTTCAACACGGCCGGACGGGAAATTCCATTTATTCCTTACAGTGGCTTTATTCTCTTTAATCATCAGCACTTTGCCTTCCTGTATAATTGATGTGCTGACAACAAGCACGATTTCGTTCTGTGTCATTCGGCATCTCTTCTTTCCTTTAATTCACCCAATGCTGCGGTCTCTGTAAACCATTTGGCAGCTTCGTATACATGTCCCCTTTTGCTGAATTAACCTGAGCCTGTGTAAGAAAAATACTTCCCATTAGATTGGCTCCGCATAAATTTGCGTCCCTAAAGTCTGCACCAATAAGATCCGTATATCTCAAGTCAGCTTTGCGCAGGTCAGCTGCAATAAACAAGGAACCTCTTAAATTCGCTCCGCATAACACCTCACCGATTAATCTGGCTCCGATAAAATCTCTCCGGCCGCTATATTTTTTCGCGGATTTTTGATTCAATCCTGAGTTCTTCCTGACAAGCTCACTGGCTTTTAGAAGCTGCTTATTAACTTCACCCCTATGTGCCTGGACATCAATACCCATAATCACATCCGGCTCCATATTAGTTAAATCCTCTGTTTTGTCCAAAATTTCTCTGACTTCATCATGAATAGGCATAGCGGCTTCCAAATATAGAATTTCTGTTAAGTAGAAAAGCATTTCATGAAGCTGATGCATAATGGGAAACACATCGAACATCTCTTTCTCCAGTCCGGGATGGCTGCGCCAGTCTCTATTCATAAAAGTGTTTTGAGATACTTTTTGGCCTGCTCCGAAGCATTCAAATGAGGTGCATCCCCTGAAGCCTTTTCCCCTGAGGTCTGCATGTATTTGACAGCGAAAATCAGCTTGCAGATTAGGGCATGGTTTACCTGCTTCCTTATCAAGAGCAAAGTCAGCTGATTTTGCATATGGGAGGGCCACACAGCAAAGCCCAAAACAATTTTCACAATCGGATATTAAATTACTAATTTGTTTAGGCAAAACACGGCACTTCCTTTCGTTCAAATTACAGGATTCATTTCAGCAATATTTTTTATTTGTTACTGTTCTTGACTTTCCTGCAGGTAATGTTTATTCTTTCTGCAAATGGAAATTATTCTTAGTATCTCATTATTAAGGGAGTGACTTTATGTCCAGGAATAAATATAAAGAAAAGGCAATGAGTGCCGTAAACAAGCTAAAAGCAAACCTTAAAGGGAAGCTTTATGAAATGGCAGAGATTCCTTCAGTTTCTGTTAAGCAGCTGTCAGAATTCATCCAGCAGCACCCCGATACACAAATAACAAAGAAAGAACTCCTTGGAAACACCTACACTTTCTACCGACTAAATGCGAATGATGACTTTCTGTATATGGAAACAATTAATGAACGGATACTTCAATTGGATGGATCCTCACACGGAAAAAGATTTGTCTCTTATCGATCTTATCGGGATTCCCATAACTTGGATACTCCAATAAGGATAACGTAACGGCCTTCAGTCAAGTGAGCTTCACATCAAGAGGAGCTCACCTATTTTTGATTGCTGCTGATTGGCTTATAAGATATTTTGACAGTTTAATAGTTTCTTTAATTCGATCACGCTTTCTTGTATAATGTCTATTTTCCTCACCTCTGCGAATATTAATGGCATCCACTATGATTGGGTGCCATTTTTCCGGCAAATGCTCTAAGGAGTACTCACCGGCCCCTTGCTTAGAGATAATATCCTTCTCTCTCAATGTGTAAAACTGGCGCAATAAGCCGAGCACCATCCATTCAACTTCTTTATCAATCTCAGAGTCTGCTATTTGTGTCAGTTCATCAATTGATTCCTCGAATGACTGGATTCGACTTGCCCAATATGTATTCATGTTCTCGTAAGTGTATGAAACCAATTCATTGTCATTTATCTCTATAACCGGAACAGCCCCATAAATGACAATACCATTCTTTTGTAAAAGCCACCAGGTGACTGGATTCAGAAAATGCCCATAATTCATTGTCCCGTTATTATAGAAGAAACATTCACAAAGCGTTCCCAGGTCATTTTGAGTTAAATATACCCCATCCATCTCAGGAAACTGATATTTTTCTGCTAGTATCCCATGGATCTCCTCAGCTTTTTTGAATTCTGATACAGTTAAACCGCTTTTTGTAACCGCAATAAAATCAATATCACTTGATCCTTCCACAAAAGCATCCAGTGCAAGCGATCCGTGCAAATAGAGGCCTTCAAGCTGATTGGGCATATATTCATTTACTAAATCTATGTATTCATTTAATAATTCATCAACCACTATTGGAAGTCCTCTCATTTACACTTCTCCCCTAACTTCTAATAGAAAAAGCCTTTCACACTTCATTTTCAAACCCGGCAATCATCTTCTCTACATCGGTTTGCCCCATATTATGTAATCAGTATAGATATTATTAAGTTTACTAAAAAAATGAATTTTTTCAAAAAAAGTAACGTATTAAATAAAAGGTTAGAATTTTGCATGATGCTAATATCCAACTTGTCATGAAAGCGAGGAAGACGAATGACTGTGTTAGAAGTAAGAAATCTGCAAAAATCCTTTGGCCAAATAAAGGCTGTCCGGGATATAAGTTTCTCGGTTAATGCCGGGGAAGTCTTCACTATTATCGGTCCAAACGGAGCTGGCAAAACGACTACACTGGAAATGATTGAGGGCCTTGTTTCACCCGATAACGGTGAAATCCATTTTGGCGACCTCGATTGGAATAAGCATGCCGTTTCAATTAAAAAGAAAATTGGCGTCCAGCCACAGTCAAGTGCCATGTTTGATTTATTAACACCAGAAGAAAACCTGAACCTTTTTGCTTCCTTTTATGACCATGCCCGGTCAGCCAAAGAAATCCTGGAAATTGTCAATCTTACTGAGCACCGCAAAAATCATGTAAAAAAATTATCAGGCGGCCAGAGGCAAAGACTGGCAATTGGACTGGCGCTGATTAGTGACCCTGAAATCATTTTTCTGGATGAACCGACTACCGGACTAGATCCCCAGGCCAGAAGAAATATTTGGGATATCATTCTTCATCTTAAAGAACTAGGCAAAACAACCATTCTTACCACTCATTACATGGAAGAAGCAGAGAAATTAAGTGATCGTGTATGCATCGTGGATCAGGGAAATGTGATCACACTTGACTCCCCTTCCGCACTCATAGAGAAACTTACAGATGAACGGGAAATAAGATTGAGTTTCCTTGATGGCGAAGGTGCTGCAGTGGATGCTGATATATTCTCGAAGGTCCTGGAATCCGTATCCAAAACGGAACGGGAAGGGGCAACTCTAAAAATATGGGCAGCAAAACCTGAAGAAACCCTTTTGGACTTATTTAAATTTACAAAAGAAAAATCATTCGGAGTGGAACAGGTCTCCATACGGGAAATGAGCCTGGAGGATGTGTTTATTGCGTTTACCGGCAAAGAATGGAGGGATTAAGATTAATAGATACCATCAATTTAAAATGATGTTTTTAGCACAGCTGAAATTAACTCTTCGCGAAAAACAAGCATGGTTTTGGGGCATCTTTTTCCCGGTTATCCTAATGGTTATCTTCATGGTCATCTTCAGCGGAAATTCAGATGAAGAGTTTAAAACCGAAGTGGCAGTTGTGGATCCAAGCCCGAATCCTGCTTCAGAGATGATGCTTTCTCAAATCAGAGGTCTTCCCGTTTTTGAAGTCAAGTCTGGAAAACCTGTTGCGAGGGATAGAGCAGAGGAATGGGTAAAAGATCAGGAAGTGGATGCCGCCATCATCCTGCCGGGGTCGGCAGAGGCCTCCTCTGTTACCCTATTAATAAACAAAGAAAATGAACAAGGTGCCGCAGCCCAGGCAGTTTCCGGCATTCTGGATAAGTTTGTCCAGCAGGCCAATTTAATGGCAGCAGGTGCTTCCCCGAAATATGATCTGCAATATGAATCGATAACCTCTGGCACTAATGAACTGGATTATACAGATTTCCTTTTAACTGGGATGATTGCTTTATCCATTGCCCAGGGCGGGATGTTTGGCATGGTGGATCTGGTGGACATGCGCAGAAAGGGATTAATCAAAAGGCTGCGAATGACACCGGCAAATATGGGCATTTTCGGATTAAGTGATATGGTTATGAGGCTGTTGTTCAGTATTGTGCAGATCATCCTGCTATCATTAATAGGTGTCCTCGTGTTTGGAGCCAATCTTTATATTAATCCTTTTACCTTGATTATCGTATTCCTGATCGGTGCTTTATCCTTTAATGCACTTGGCTACTTCTTCTCATCTTTCAGCAAAACGACAGAAGCTTATATGGGAGTAGCCAATATCTGCAGTTTTCTCATGATGTTTTTAAGCGGAGTGTTCTTCCCTATTGAAACGATGCCTGAATGGATCCAGCCAATATCCAGCATCCTGCCGCTAACCTATTTTGCTGAAGGCTTAAGGGAAAGCATGGTGTATGAAACCGGCATTGCTACAGCAGGACTTTGGGCAGGAATTGGCGTGATGACGTTATGGGGAGCCGTTACTTTTCTTTTGGGATCCTTGCTTTATAAGAGAAAAGCGATTGCTGCTGACAGATAATGAAAAAAGTGCCAGCTGCCAAAATCGGCCAGCTGGCCTTCTTCAGTATTTTTTTTGGAAGTATAAAAAATTCATTAATATTGAAAAAGGATGAAATCATCTTGATTTCATCCCAGAAGGGCTTTCTTATAAATTTTCAAGAAACACTCTGATTACATCTGCTCCCCCAATAAAGGTTCCCAGCGAGCTGCCCAGATTGGAAAGGACAACAATCAATAAAATCCGGCTCACTTTGTTTCTCCAGAATCCTTTAACACTAAATACATCTTCAGATAAGGTTTCAAAATCCCTTACATTCGGACGCCGTATATAGGCCTGAGTCAGTCCGGCAAACCAGCCTGCTGCAAGAAGGGGGTTCAATGATGTAATTGGCGCTGCAACAAAGGCAGTTAAAATGGTCAGAGGATGTCCCATTGCAATGGCAGCCCCCAGTGCTGACAAGGAGCCATTCCAAATAATCCAGCTGATAGTCTGTGCAAGACCCGCAGAAGGATTTGCGAAAAATGTATAGGCAATAATGGCCAAAATGAACACCGGAATACTCCAGCCAATTATCTTTGGAACATTGGATTTTGTAGGGCGCTCAGTCAATTTGGCCATGTCCTGTTCTTTTTTGATTTCCTCTTTGATCCCCGGTACATGGGCTGCCCCCAGCACCGCTACTATTTTTTCTCCTGGTGCATCTTTAATTTTTTGTGCAAGGTATTGATCCCGCTCGTCAATGAGCGGTTTCTTTAATCGCGGAAAACTATCTGTAAATTCATTTAGAATCGCATTTATCGTATCCTGATTCTTCATCTTCTCAAGTTCTTCTTCAGTTATGGTATCCTTGCTGAAAATACTTGCTATTACTTGACTAAGAAGCAGGGATTTCCCTTTTAATCCGAGGTTGCCCCAAATCCTTGCAAAGGTAATCTGGATATTCCGGTCAGCCAGAACAAGCTTTGCCCCGGCAGCTTTGGCTGATTCAATTCCCTGAATCATTTCCTGGCCGGCTTTAATGCCGAATTGGTCAGCCATGCGGTTTTGAAAGGATGAAATCGCCAGATTCATTAAAAGCAGTGAAGCCTTCTTCTCCTTAATTACCTGGATGATATCCATTTCCTTCCACTTGCTGCCTTCTGTAATCGATTGATATCTCTGTTCATCCAATTCCACACAAACAGAGTCAGGCTGTTCAGCCTCTATGACTTCCTTCACTTGTTCTGCACTGTGCTTTGAAACATGTGCTGTTCCTATCAATATGTATTCCTTGCCGTCTAAATGAATCCTCGTTATGTTTTCCTCTGACATAAATACCTTCCTTAGATACAAATTCTATTATGTATGCTTTTAGCTCAATGTATTGTTCATTATACCATGAACTGTTTTAAGTATGCCCAGGATAATGAACTCAGAGGTGAATTTAGCCCTAAATAACAAAATAATCTATTAACCCCTAAACAGAACAAGTGTTTTGATATAATATAAGAATGCATGAAAAAAATGCAAATATATTATAAAGGTGGAAATTATATTGAATGGTACCGCCCATGCAGCGATTGGAGCAGCAGCAGGATATGTGGTTGCGAACACTGTTCATGCCAGCCCATCCACAACGCTATTATTAGTAGGACTCGGCAGCGTTTCTGGATTAATCCCGGACCTCGACATTGATGGAAAACTTCGTGACCGGCTTACACTTTCACATGAAGTCGTTCGGACAGTTGCCCAAATCATAGGGATTTTAATGATCATCTATAGCTTCTATGAAGGCTCGCCGAAAGAGAAATGGCTGGGAATCGCTATAGGGATCAGCATGACCGCCATTTCTGCGAAAATCAGGCAAAAGCATATGCTGACCATTACGGGAATTGGCGTCCTGGCGGGAGGAATCTCTTTGCAGGAACTGTGGCTGATATTATTTGGGATTTATATATTGATAGCTTCCTTCGTTTCCCACCGCAGTTATACTCATTCTATCCTGGGTGTTATTTTTTTTGGATTCATCTCTGCCAAATTTGAAGGATCACTTGGCATAGAGGGTGTATTCTATACATGCCTTGCCGGTTATATAAGTCATTTGATAGCCGATTTAAAATTGCTTCCATTTAATAAAAGGGGCATAAAGCTCTTTCTCCCGATCTCGTCGAAAGAGATCTAAGACAGACAACCGCTCAGAATTTGAGCGGTTAGTTTTTGACTGGAATGTATACTTCTACATCCTCATCCTCATTTTCAGCCGGATAATAAACTTCCAAAATATAATGATCAGCGGAACCCTGCGTATTGCCCTGCTCTTTAATCCAATTGTTAAGACGTGCATACAGGCCGCCCATGTCAGCTCCCTTTCCTCTGATTGATGCATAAGTATGCTGCACCTCTATATATTCCATCCCATCTGGCAGTGTTTCAGGTTTCTTATGAACTAAATAACCGACAAAAAATATTCCCTCTAAGTGGTCTTCCCCCCTCTTAGGTTCATAAATGGACACTTCCAGTCCGCTGCTATGCTGTACAAGATGGCCCTGCTTCAAGAAGCTCTGAGCTGCTTCAGGCACCAAATGGGCATAATCCTTAAAAAGACCCTTGTTCCTTATGACTACTGCTTTAAACTCCTGCGAAACGACTTTACACATTAGAAATCCCTCCAAACTTTGAATACTAAGAATTTCTCTAACTATTGGAAAATTCCTCCTTTAATCTGATAGATTAAAAAGGCTTTTTTCTCATAGGTTGCTGTTATTGCCCATGAATTCAGCCCGTTGATTTCAGCACGGGGCACTTGCTTTCCGCGGGGGTGGGTGCGGTGAGCCTCCTCGTCGCTTTGTACCTGCTGGGTCTCACCTGTCCCGCTGCTACCGCAGGACATTGAATTAACTTCCTCGACTTTAACACCGCACGAAGGAAATGCGTCAGCATTTTCGAGGATCAAGTGCCCTCCGCTCCAATCAACTCAGCAATTCAAACTAAGTAATTAAAAAGCGCCAATATACGAAAACAGCCATTAAAAAGACGCGTCTCAAGAGTCGCGTCTTCCTTACTAAACTTTAAATGTTAAACCTCTGTCTGCCATTGCCTTGCGAAGTTTTGCCATGGCATTTGGCCCCATTCCATGGAGATCCAGCAATTCTGCTTCAGTGGCACCGGCTAACTGTTCAATTGTAAAGTAGCCTGCCCCTTCGAGTGCACGCAATGCTGGCTTTGCCAGCTTTTCAGGGAATCTTCTCCCCTTTAGATTATTTTCTGGCATGGGGTCCCTCCTTTTAGATCATTAATATTTCGCGTATATCTTCTTCCGTCAGGCTTCCGGCTGCACTTTCATTCGAATCGATGATTTCTTCAATTAAGTTTTTCTTTTTATCCTGAAGTTCATTCATCTTCTCTTCGATGGTGCCTCTCGACAATAATTTTATTACCTGGACAGTATTTTTCTGTCCTATGCGGTGCGCCCGGTCGGCTGCCTGTTCTTCAACGGCGGGATTCCACCACAAATCATATAAGATGACTGTATCTGCACCAGTCAAATTTAGACCCGTACCGCCTGCCTTCAATGAAATCAGGAAAAAATCGCGCTCTCCCTCATTAAATCGGCGGCAGATTTCCACCCTTTCCGCCGAAGGTGTCTGTCCATCCAGGTAGAAAAACGGCAGACCCAGAAGTGCAAGTTCTCTGCCAATAAGGTCAAGCATTTTAGTGAACTGCGAAAAAATAAGCACTCTTCTTCCAGACAATCTCGATTCTTCGATAATCCTCTTAAGCTGTTCAAACTTCGCTGAACTCCCTTTATATCCATCCACAAATAAAGCAGGGTGGCAGCAAATCTGGCGGAGCCGTGTTAAACCAGCAAGGATTCTTATGCGGTTTTTTCTGAGTGTATCTTTATTTAAATGCTTTAAGGTATCCTCTCTCAGTTTTGCCAGATAAGCCGCATAGAGCTTCTTCTGATCGGGAAGCAACTCAGCAGAATCAATAAGCTCCATCTTTTCAGGCAACTCTGAAAGAACATCTTCTTTCAGCCTCCTGAGCATGAAGGGACGAACCCTTCTGGCAATCGTCTTCCTTGTTAAATTTCCGTAATCCTTTAAGCCGCCAAACAATTCAGGGAAGACGACATGAAAAATAGACCACAGTTCTTCCGCAGAATTTTCAACGGGTGTACCTGTTAAAGCAAAGCGATATTTGGCTTTAATTTTCTTTACTGCTCTCGCTGTTTGAGTTACCGGATTTTTAAATGCCTGCGCTTCGTCGAAAAACACCGTATAAAAATCCTGCATTTCATACCATTTAATATCTTTAAGCACCAAGGGGTAGGAAGTAATCACCACATCAATGCCAGATAAATCCGTTTGGAGCTCAGCCCGTTCATTTTGAGTTCCATCGATGACAATTGCCTGGATATCCGGTGTAAACTTCGTCAGTTCGCTTAACCAGTTATACGTCAAGGATGAAGGGCACACTATGAGTGCAGGACCGGTATATTCCCGAATTTCCTTAAGGTTAGACTGAATAAAAGCAATGCTTTGCAGTGTCTTCCCCAGTCCCATATCATCAGCCAAAATGCCGCCAAATCCATAATGCGCCATTATCTTTAGCCATTTAAAGCCGCTTTTCTGGTATTCCCTCAAAATAGGATTCAGAATTTCCGGCACAGGAGTCTGGAGGCATGATGGATTCTCAAGCTCTTCTAAAAACTCCCTAAAGGATTCCTCATGATGGAACATCTCCTGATCTCCAGCTGTGTCCAGCATTCTAAGACCGGATACAACCGGCATGTTCAAACCGCTCTCCAGATCTTCTGCCTGTTCAGGCACAGCTTTCAGAAAACGCTGGATTTCCTCAAATTCTTTTGTTTCCAAAGAAAGGAGCGCGCCATTTTTCAGGCGATAAAATTTCCGTTTCTCCTCAAGTGCATATAATACATCCCGTATCTCCTGATCAGCTATGCCGGTCAATTCAAACTTGAATTCCAGCCAATTCGTCCGCTCTTTTTTCATTTTTATCCGTATCTGCGGCTTGGCATTTTCCCTGAAAATACGGTTTCTGACAGACGTAGTGGCATATATTTGGACCATCTTTTGCAGTTTAGGGACAACATGATAAAGGAATTCATATTCCAGCTCTTCATTTTGCAGAAAATAGCCGCCATCCGTCTTTGCAAAGGAGCTTTCCTCCATAAGCTGAAGGATCTCATCCTCTAATTCCACATCTCTAATAATCCGTGTGCCGCCCTTCGGCTCTCTTCTTTCCAGCGGATTGATCACGATATTTTCATAATGAAATTCAATTCCTGCCAGAAGCCGGTTCCGCAGACGATCTAAGTATAGCTTGGCAATCAAAGGTGTTTTCATAAATTTTTGTGACATGTCTTCTGAAATATGGACATCCCCCAGCTTTCTCAGTCCAGGGACCACTTTTTCCAGAAACAGTTCCATTTGTTCAGCAGCAATCGGAATCTGGCTTCTCCCCGCTGACTCCAGCATTTGTGTTAAATCATATAAACGCTGGCAATCTTTTTTATTGAGCGTGACTAATTTGCCGCCTGATAGAACAGCATAATATGAATCCAGGATCAGCATCCGATCCAGGCCAAAAACATTTAAATAACATTTCTCTTCCTTTTCGCTAAGTTCAAACCTTAAAGGCAGCCGTTCCTTTGAAAAAGCCATCCTTTCAAATGTTTTCCCCATTATCTCAAGCCTTACTTTCTCAGCAAGCGTCAAAACAGGCTTCAGCCTTTCCCAAGATGACGGAGGGATTAAGAGCATATGCTTGGTCGCAGTATAATCGAAATCATCCATTAAAGCATTTATATAAATGGATTCATCGTGTATTAGCTGTATCAGCTGCTGAAGAACTGCATCAGCTTCTGGCGGGAAACAATGCAAAGCGGGGTCGTAGGTAAAAGTTAATGATAATAGGCTTGGTTCTCCCTCTTTAACGGCGTGAAGAAATTGACGGATATCAAGGACAGCGATTGGGCCGATGGTACATTTTATGGCTAACAAATAATGCCCCTTCCCCAAATGAACAGGCACACATGTGAATTCTGGACGGAGCACCTGCCTGTTTTCAAAATGAAGCTGGTGTCCGCTTGACCTTCTTGGCTGCTCACTGAAAAGTGTCATGAGACCATCCGTTAAGGCGTGTTCGGCAGAAACCACAAGGGTGCCTGCTGAATCCTTTATCCTGGGCGATCTGTGCTGCTGCATATCATAAATTGCCAGCAGAACAGCCGTTGCATGCTGGCATTCTTTATCAAACGAAGCTAGCTTTGGACAGCTGCACAATGTCTTAAAACTGTTTCCGGATGTTTTCTCGACCGAAACGAAAAATTCCTCACCAGCAGATACTGCTGCTTCACAAATCTCATCATTGTATTTCTTTATCGTTACCTTCTTATTACGGAAAAAAGCGTCCCCTCTTTTGAAGGAGACAGTGCCGCACATTTCTTTTATCAATTTGTGAGTCAATTTAATATCCACAAACTTTCTCCTTCCGGGAATATGTATACTTAAATTGTATCACAGTCATCTGCCATAAATCATTTCATCTAACACAAAAAGGGAGAGCACATCTCCCTTTTAGATCATCATTTACAGTTATTTAAGTTCCCCTTCAAACCTCGTAATCAGCTTATAGAATTTGACCATCAATAAAAGCAGCATGGGATCAAGTAAAGCTGCATGCCACAATCTCCACCAGCCATAATTAAAATATCCCCATGGCTCAGGCAATAAAGCGATGACTTCATACAGCAAAATGGCAACTACCCAAATAACAATATAAGAAAATCGTTTAATGAGATCCCCTCTGAAAGGATACCAATTCAGATACATCATGTTAACTGGGGGTACCAGAACAATATGTGCCAGCAGTCCTGCCCAGTTTGGCTCCTTGTCAAAGTACCAGTATCCCCCAAATTTAAACTCAATCATGACATCAAATATTAGCTGAGCTGAAATTGTGAATGTCCATATATGTAAAATTTGATTTTTTGTCAGACGTTTTTTTGTTGTAAATGCAATGAAATTAAAAAGAATGGCAGCTATTATCAGTCCATACATGAGCAGAATCCTTTTTATTTGTTAATGTCTCTTAGATGGCTTTTATTATTCATGATTTGGTAACATTATTCATATACCAATACATATTAGAAGGAGATCTTATGGATTGTTCATTACTTTCAAAGTATCTTCCAGCCATTGAAAAGCTGCCAAAAGTCGGAACGCTGACAAAGGATCAATTAATGACTGAAGAGTTCTTAATAAGTCAGGATGGGGATTTGGACATATATTATGCCCCGCACAACGAATATATCAATAATGACGCGAAAATTGTAATCGTCGGGATTACTCCTGGATGGGCCCAAATGAGGATTGCCTTTGAATCATTCTTGAAAGGACTGGCTGCTGAAAATGAGCTTAATGCAATCCTGAAGGAGACCAAAAAGGCAGCCAGTTTTTCAGGAGGGATGAGGAGAAATTTAATAAGCATGCTAGACCAATGCGGTTTACAAGAAGCATTACACCTAGATGGCACTGATACACTTTTCGGGCGAAATAGACCGCTCCTTCACACCACTTCTGTTTTAAAATATCCGGTTTTCTTCCGTGGCAATAATTATACCGGACACCAGCCTGATCTATTAATAACAGCGATGCTTGCCGAGTACGCAACAGAAGTATTCCCAGAAGAGCTGGCTCAAATAAATAGCCATGCACTCATAATTCCGCTGGGAATAACCGCCGAAAGGATCATCCGTCATCTATACACAGCTAAACAACTTACAGGACATACCATATTATCTGGCTTTCCTCACCCTTCTGGCGCAAATGGACACCGCGCTAAGCAGTTTAAACAGAACAAATATGCTATGACAGATTTAATTAGAAGCTGGGGAGAACAGCTATAATCAAAGAGTATATTTCCTACGCTAAACCATAAAAAAACTGCTTTAACCTATTTTAGAGGTTAAGCAGTCCCTTCCTTAAGGCTGTTTCTCAAGTGCCAATTTAATGCCAAATCCCATTAAAACCACACCAGAAATTCCTTGAATCGCATTATTAACAGAAGGTTTCTTCAGCCAGGCCCTGAAAAAGTCAATCAAATATACATAGAAAAAGAACCAAATAATTGTTATAAGACTGTATATTAAGCCCATCGCAAGAAATTGCGCAAAGTGATTCCCTTCCGCACTTAAAAATTGAGGGAAAAATGTTAAAAAGAACACAGCTACTTTTGGATTGGACACACACGTGAAAAACCCTTGAAGAAAATGCGATTTGTTCTTTTTATACTTACTCTCCATGTCAGCTGATTCTTGTTTACCCGATAGAGACTTTAACGAAACGATGCCCAAATAAATAAGATATATCGCACCAGCATACTTAATAAAAGAAAATATATAAGCAGACTTTACAATTAATGCCGATAAGCCAAATACAACAGCCATTGTATGGACCATCAGCCCAGCGACAGATCCGAACATCGATTTAATGCCGCTTTTTTTCCCGCTTGAAATCGTGTTTTGAATTAAAATCCCAGTATCAGGTCCCGGTAAAATAACAAGCAGAAACGACATAAACAGAAATAACAGTAAATTCTCCATATCCCACCTACCTTATAAGATTTTTAAGAATATTATATCAGCTTTCATGAAATTTCCAATAAAAAAAGAGCAGTTTCCATAAAGGAAAATCTGCTCTAAACATCTTATGCTCTTACTTGTTCTACTCTTTCTTCCACTTCTGCCTCGGAAAGACCGTGTTCAGCTACATAACGGTTCTGAGGATGCTTTCGGCATTCATCAGAACAGCTGCGCATATATTTATGCTCACTTTCTTCAGAGCATAGGATCTTTTTATTGCATGCAGGATTTGCACAGTTGACATAGCGTTCACAAGGCTCACCTGTGAAGTAGTCCTTGCCTACGATTATATGCTCCTTTTGGTTAACCGGAACGCCAATGCGATCGTCGAACACATAAAGCTGGCCGTCCCAGAGTTCTCCCTGTACTTCAGGATCTTTTCCATAAGTGACAATTCCTCCGTGAAGCTGGGCTACATCTTCAAATCCTTCTTTTACAAGCCATCCGGAGAACTTTTCACAGCGGATGCCGCCTGTACAATACGTAATGATCTTTTTATCACCAAGCAATTCTTTATTTTCACGCACCCATTCCGGCAGATCGCGGAAATTTTTGATATCCGGTCTGATCGCACCTCTAAAGTGGCCAAGATCATATTCATAATCATTTCGTGCATCTAAAACAATTGTGTCTTCATCCTGAAGTCTTTCGAAGAACTCTTTTGGCTCCAGGTATTTGCCTGTAACCTCGTTGGGGTTCACATCGTCTTCAAGGCGAAGTGTTACAAGCTCGGGACGTGCACGAACCTTCATCTTAGGAAAGGCATGTCCATCTGCTTCATCTATTTTGAAAACCATCTCCGCAAACCGCGGATCCTGCTTCATTGCTTCCATATACCGGTCTGTCTGTTCCACTGGTCCGGAAACAGTCCCGTTTATGCCTTCATTCGCAACAAGAATGCGTCCCTTAAGGCCCAGCTCATTGCAAAAAGCTTTATGCTCCTTTGCGAACTCCTCAGGGTCCTCAATCGGAACATACATGTAGTAAAGTAAAACTCTGTATGGTTTTTGACTCATTTGTATTTCCACCTATCACTTAATATTTGCAAGATATATCTGTTAATAGGTTAAAACAATATATACTTACCTAGATAAGTATAACAGATGCTGTCAAGTTTCAAAATTTTAGAGGTGCGAAATAGTAAGGAAGCTTAATTCAATTCCCATGTGAACCACTTTCCATGCCCCTCTGTTTGGCCGGCCAATTTCTTATATTCTTTGGAATCCAGATAATAATCAAGATGCAGATTCCGATCCTGGATATTATTATAAATATGAAAGATATCCCTGCTATGTCCGCTTGCTTTTATTTTATTAAGCAGATTCTCTTTTACTTCTATAGGCATCTGATTTGCCACATGTGTGTGGAAAACACAGATTAAATGTTCATCAGGTATGCCTTTAATCAGCCTGGGCAAAAGCTCAACACCATCTCCTTCTATCAGGCTGATTGGATTTTCTTTCACACATTGGGCAGCTTTTTCGAATAAAGTTCTTCTCTCCTGATGTTCAGGCCAGATAAGTGATTTCAGCCATAGAAAATCTTCCTCATTATTCAGGTCATTTATATGCAGATCAACTCCAGTTCTTGAAGCTACCGGCGGCATTTCTGGCGGTATAATCGGGACATTCCCTCCTTTAATTTCAGAGGATAATTGAACAATCGAGGCTGGATTTCCAAAAGTTTCTTCTGTACCATATGTGTAGCAGTATTTATCCCAAAGAAGCTGCAGGCCCGCGCTTGTTCCTATTTCAATCAAGGCCAGGGGCTTTTCGGTTTGCTGAAAGATCCAGGCAAACACAGGGTATAAGTAAGCACAGCGCCTAACTTCATTCGTCTGGACTAATTTTGCTTTTACTATTTCTTTAATTTCCTGTGAATTTAGCCTGCAGAAATCTTTAAAGCTTTGGAATGATTCCAGAGGGTTTCTTGGATTCTCCACTAAACTTGGATAATATTCCTTAAGTTCATGCTCTTTCCCGCTTAAAAGCAGATAATGAATGGCTCCAAGAAATAAATTCGGCACAGGCTGGCCGTCCTTCGCTTCAGATGCCAAAACCAGCAATTCTTCATCCTCTGCAATCTTATAAGACAAGAACTCATAAAGCCCACTGGATCCGTGACATTCATATTGTCCAAATGTTTTGAATCTGGATGCTAGATTAGGTTTTACCATTCTCCTTCCCCTCCGTTAATAGATGTAAGTATCTGCATTCCAATGCTTTGAACCTGTTTTTCTCTTCCCGATCCACCCAGCTTCTTGAAGTTCCCTCGCAATTAAATGATTAAAAAAACCGTGACCTACGAGAACAGCAAAGTTATGTTCTTTTGCAATAGCGGTTAATGTTGATGATGCATGCTTTGCCCGTAATTTTGCATCCCTGTATGATTCACATCCCTGTGAATAGCCGCATAACCATAGTAGCCTTAATACCACAGCCCAGGTATTAGGCCTTAATCTCATACCCGGAAATTTACCGGCAGGTATGGGCAATTCAGTTTCCCTGAATAATGGATCTGTCTGTATCTTTGCAGAAGGATTTATGCTTTTGGCCGACTCGATTGACCTTTTTAAATCACTTGTAAGTATAAAAGAGGCTGAAATCCCTTTTTCTATTGCGTCAGAAGAACAAGTCTCACCCTCAACAATCCCTAAGTGGTTATACATTTCAACCCATTTTTTAAATTCATGCCTACTCATGCGGTGATTATCCATTTGCGATGACCTGCCATGTCTAATAAGTGTTATTTCCATTTAAAAACCCCAAAATTTATATATTTTCTTCCTTTATGGATAATTTAATTAACATGGAGGTGAATACCATGCGGGAACAAGAATACCCAAACGTAAAGCTAGGCGGCAAAAAGGTACACGAAAAGGGAAATGGCGGAGACCAGGTCCGTGGACATGAACATGAAAACAGAAACGGCACATTTAATACAAACTCTAAATCAGATAGATAAAGGAATGGCGGGACACCCTCATAGTGGATGGAGGGTGTCTTTGCAGTTACGGCAGTTTTATGAATTTGATGCCCAATCCTTTTTTCTGAGGATGTAATGGAAATATCGCTCTCCGTCGATTTCCATTTCTCCAGCATGCTGAAATCCGCACTTTTGCAGAACGTGAATGGAACTGGAATTGCTTGTTAATGCAACGGCATTCAGAGTTTCAAGAGCTGTTTTTTCAAAAAGAAATCCCAGTAGCCCTCTTGCAGCAAGCGTGGAATATCCTTTATTTCGGTAGTATTTTGAGATGGCATAGCCAATTTCCCTGTTCGGTTCAGGCAATTCATCTTTTATTCCTGTATTGCAAAAACCAATAAACTTTCCAGTTTCCTTTAGTATGATTCCTAAATTCAAAAATCCAGCATCCTTCAGGTCAGGCATCGAGGACCTAAACTTTTTATTCGCAGGAATTTCATAATTCTCCATCCAGTTAATACGCTGTTCAAGTGTAGTCTGCGCACCAGGAATGAACTCATAAACCTCGGGCTGTAAAGTAATTTCATAAAGCTCTGGCACATCTTCCATCCTGTATTCCCTAAGGATGATCTCACCGCAATCGATCATTATTTCTTTATTCATTTTTTCATCTCCATCGGGTAAACATCCAGTGTGTGTTCTTCGATCAAATCTATGTTTCTTTTATGTTTAACATATTCCAGGATGTGAGCTTTCATATTAGGATACAGCACTATATTGACCAGCTCCGAAAGCGGCACCCACCTAACACCTGTCTGGTTTGGATCCGGGGCAGAAGGCATCTTAGGCAATGTGCCTTCCTTCAACTGGCATTCAAACATTAAGCCCAGTGAATGTATCTGCCCGTACCTACATTCATTTAAGTGAGGGGCATATTCATAAACGAATGCCAATGGGCCGACCATCACATCCACAGAGGCCTCTTCTTTCGCTTCCCTTTTCACTGCATCAATAACAGATTCCTTAGGTTCAACCCCTCCTGCAGGCAAATTGTAATGAAGGCCTCTTTCATCCTGAAACTCAATAAGCAGAATCGAATTATTTTCTATAATAACTGCCCCTGCTCTGACTCTAATATGATAGGTCATTCGGTCTCATCCGCCTTTTCTTCTATAGCTTTCTGCATTTAATAATAAAAGCAGCGGGTATAGCTCTTGTTTTTTCATAGGAATACCATCGGTTGGCATGCCGCTGAACATCTTCCTCTGTAAGGCTGACATCTTCAATTACCCTTTCTATCGCAAACCCGTTTTCTATTAATAGATTGATATATGTACTTAGTTTATATTGCTGCATAATGGCAGGCTGGTTCCAGGCTATATGCTGATAGGAGCCTTCCTCATGATAGGATTTATCCATAATTAATGCTCCATTTTCGGCCTTGATCCGGTTATACATCGGATGTTCCCAGCTGAATATAAACATCCCCCCTGTTTTAAGGTAGTGATGAACGTTTTTAAGCGTCTTATCTAAATTCGTGGTCCAGCCGATCGCATAAATGGAAAAAACGACATCGAAATAATCAGCAGGGATTCCCGGATTTTGTTCCATCGGGGATTCAAACAGCTTTACTCGTGAAGATGAATTTATCAGCAGTTCCTTTGCGGATTCGATTTGCCTGGAAGACAAGTCCAATCCCCATAATTCACCTGCTCCGCGCTGGTCCAGATATTTTAGGGAATGCCCGCTTCCGCATCCAATCTCCAGCATCTTTAAGCTGTGCACATCTCCGAACAATTGAAGATCATCTTCAGTTGGCGCCAGCGGTCCGTATTCAGGCAAAGGGTTGCGCCCATAAAATCTTTTAGCCGCTTCATCCCAGCTTTTCTTATTTAATTCCAATGTTTCATTAAACATAAATATCTCCTTTATACCGAAAAATAGTAAACTTCTTCCTCTCCCCAAATCTCCCCGGCCGGGGAAAATCCGAAGTTTTTATATAGATTCCTTGCGTGAAGATTATCTTTATGAACAGTTAAACGGATTTCCTCGCACTGCGGAAATTTAGTTTTTATCCAGCAGATCATCTCGGCTAATGCTGCCCTGCCATATCCTCTTCCCTGATAATTCTGGTCAATAAAAAAACCGTTAATCCAATACATGTTAGCCGTATCCGGTTCATAGGCATGCATGATAAACCCGACCATTTTTTCATTTTCATATATTGAAAATGGGATATACTCTACATCATCTCCATCTGGTTTAATATATACCTTGGCAAGTGAAACAGCCGCTGAAGGAACGAAATCACGCTGCGATTCTTTTACCTTCATCTTTATGGCTTCTTCCCAGTTGTCTCTTGTAACGGGTTTTAACCCAATGTTCATTTCTTCTGCACCTTCTTATAATTTCCTGTTTTTATCACCTGACTTAATAATGATGCTTACATAAGCAGCTTCTCCACTCTCAACGTGGTTTTTGATTTGTGACACATCAATCTCTTTCTTAATACGAACGACCTTTGCTTCGTTAGGGAGCAGTTTAACGTTATTGTGTTCTCCACTGTTCATTAGTGAAAGCATCTGGAAATCCTCTTCAGTTAAATATCTGTCATAAAAGCCGATAGTAAAAGACACTTCATCATTGCTGTAATTCTCAAATGACAGCTCACAAATTCCCTGCAATGTTTCTTCACTAATCATTTCAAATTTACACAAACTTTCATCTTTAACATAGGAAACAGCATAAATTCCATCTGCCAGCGTTTTTTGGTAGGATTCAGCCAGAAAAGGAGGTAGAAGGGAAACAATAACGATAACGGCAAAGAAAGATCGCAAATGATATCTTTCAAGTGAACGATGAAGAAAGATCATGCCCAGCACAAGTAAAAAGAGAATGAAAACCCCTGCATAATGAAATCCATCTGCTGATTTTATAGGAATGTTTAATATCATTAAGGCTGCTTCACCTAGCGGATATTGATGCGGAAAAGGAAAGTTTAAAGCTATGGAAATAACGATTAAGGCAACCGATGCCACAAAGAGCTTTTTATTTTTAATCAAGGCAGATTCCCCTTTACTCCTTTTTTGCGGATCCAAACGATACCCCAAAAGCAACTCCCATAGCAAGACCCAATGCCCAATTTTCAAACAGCATTCCAAAAACTAATCCCAGCGACAGACCGTATGCCAGTCCGCTTCCTGAAAGGCCCCAATTTTTTTTGTTCATAACGTTTAACCGCCTTTAAATGTTTTACCTTATATACGAACAAAAAGACCTTTAGTTTCATATTTTTGGAAAAACCAGACGGTCAGCTTATCACCTCTAGGTTGCCAGCTGTCTTCTTATCACCCGGATTTGTCCGCGATGGCTAATTTCATCCTCCATGACGTGATACCAGAACCAATAATTATTAAAGGTCACTCCGTTGCTCCACTTTCCTTCTTCATATAACCAGCAATCTTTTTTGGATGATAATTGTTTTAACGTTTTTCCTCTTATTGCAGACAGTTTCTTCAAATAATATTCAAGAGGATGATCATTAATTTCCCTCCTTGCCTTCTCGCCCAGTTCATACGCGGCGGCCCATCTTAAATGCTCTTCATCGTTAAGATCTCTATTTTCAAAAGTAATGACTTGGTGAACATATTCAATAAAGCCTATATGCTTCAAAAGTGAGCCAATTGAATTGCTGCCTGGATCAGGACGAAAATCCAATTCAGCCTGTGTTAAGCCTGATATATCTTCCAGCGTTACTTCTCGGGCATGTTCAAGCATTGACACAAGTTCTCCTATTTTTTTCATCGTAGCCCTTCACACGCTTAATACGGCAATCGACCATACTTGCATTCTCCAATCCTGTAATGTTCAGGAAAAAGACTGCCGGGATGGCAGTCTTTTAATATTATACAATCGTATCCATCAGCTCTAAATCTAAATCCTCAATACTCTCCCAGCTATGATGGATTTCTATGTGCCATTTATTTTTCAGCCTCTTGTATCCCTTTTCTTCAATCCAGCTGTGCAATTCCCTATAGGAATTTCCAATCTCATAATTAGGTCCTTTGTGCCGGATAGAAGCATATTTTTGCGGTGGAACTTCTAATGAGAACATACCATCAGGAACACTAATAAATTCCTTCACTTCAATGCAAATCCAATATCCGTCTTCTTCAGGAGAGTTTCCCTCCACTTTGAAGGCACCAACAAGCCGTTCAGGATTTACAGCTCCCTTAATTTCTGTAAGGCGTCCAGATAATAAATTTATAGCCTTCGGAATTTCGGCCGGATACTGATCCGGCGGGCATAAGACGCGGATCCCTATCAGTTTTAATTCTCCGAGTTCTGTCTCAGCCGCTCGGAAAGTCAAATCAGACATCTTTTCTCTCCTTATTAAGCAACAGGCAATGCAAGTTCTCTAAACTTATCAGCTGCTTTTTGGATATCTGCTTCAAAGCCCAATTCGTTCATTGTTTCACCGATCAGCACAATGGCTTTTTCAAGCATATTTTCAGTCGTATTTCCCATATGGCCGATTCGGAACGCTTTTCCTGCCAGATGGGCCAGTGCTCCGGCAACAATGACACCTTTTTTCGCAAGAGATGCACGGAATTCAGCATCATCCATTCCTTCAGGGTAAAGGATACAGCTGAGAGTCGCTGCGGCGGCCTTTTCCTCGGCAATTGCCTTCATTCCATATTCAGCAAGTGCAGCCCTGACAGCTTTACCATATGCTTCATGGCGCTTGCAGCGATTGTCCATTCCTTCAGCTAAGACCAGTTTCATGCCCTCATCATAGGCATAGATCAAATTAACAGGCGGTGTAGCAAAGTATTTTTGGGGGTCATGCATAATTGGAATCCAATTATAGATATCGCAATAGTAGGCAGGAACCTGTTCCATTTGTTCCCTGGCAGCCAGTGCTGTCCCATTGAATGCCACAACAGCGAGTCCTGGCGGGACACCAATCGCCTTCTGTGAGCCTGTCAAAACAACATCAATTTTTCCTTCGCCATACGACTTGCTCATATCCTCCTCCATTGCCGCTGTCGCACAGACCCCATCCAAAATAACAAGAGCCCCTTGCTTCTTAATGATAGGCACTAATGTATCCAAATCTGCCGCAACACCAGTAGAAGTATCAGCATGGGTAATTGTCACAGCTTTATAGGAATGGGACGCAAGCTTTTCCTCAACAGCTGCGGGATCCACCTGCTTTCCCCATTCGGACTGAATGATATCTGCCTGGATTCCGAACGCCTTTGCTAAGTGCTGAAAACGATCACCAAAGAAGCCCTGACTTATAATCAAAAGCCTCTCTCCAGCTGCAACCGTGTTGACCAGAGCCATTTCCATTGCTATCGTCCCGGAGCCAGAGATTACAAACACTTCCCCATCTGTCTTCAGCATCTCCCTTGTCTTCTCAATCGCACTTTTATAAATAGCGGCAAACCTGGGATCCGTATGCCCCCGCGTCTCTTGTGCCATTGCATCATAAATCGAATCCACAACAGGCGTCGGCCCTGGAATCAAAAGCATTTCCTCGTTTGGCATGAATATTCCTCCTTGATAGGTTTATAGATATCTAAATGTTTCGACAGTTATTATCAAATACCTCTTTTAATTACTTTTGGATTGGTGTTTCCTTCGGAAAAATTAGTGTATATCTTCTATTTTTTTGAGCGCCGGTATGCGGGAGATTGAGGGATTGGAGGAGTCGGGCTGCGGTATAGGAAGAAGGAATATGCAGAAAGTTTCTCAGCTCCCTGTTCGTGATGGCAGTCCCCAGCAGAAGACTGCAGTCATGCAATGCTTTCATATGTGCTTCTTTGCTGGTTATCTGGCATATAGGACATCTCCAGGTGCGACTCACTCTTTGTAGAGGCAGATAGCTGCAGGCAGGGCAGAATACACCCGTAAGAATTTCAGATTGGCTGATCTGGAATCTTGATAGTATTGAGCTTTCCTGCTCTCTATTTTGCTTTTTTAATAAGCGAATGGACTTTTTAAGGAGTTTATTACTGATTTCTCCATTAATGGACTTTTCTATTTGCTCAATTTTTATAGGGAGCGTATTTCGGTGTATAACTTTACGGCTGAGGTCAATATAAGGAGGAATGACTTTAATTCCTGTATGCGGATTACTTATGACTACAAACGAATAGACCGGTAAATTTTCAATACTGACATTGGCATTAATCCAACTTCTAAGTTGCGATGCCTGTCTATTCACCTGAATTAAAGGGCAGGGGAAAACTTGCTCTTTTCCATTCTTTATACGAATTAATTGATTATATACTGTATCAAAATGAAGGATACCTGTTATATTTTTCACTTCAAGTATTAGAGCAAACTTTTTTGTAAGTATAAGAGTATCGATTTGGAAAAAGCGATCGTTATCTGGCAGGCGGAGATCATGAAGGATAAAATATTCCTTACTATCTAGAAAATCAAGAGGAAAATCCAATGAAGCTTCCCCTTTATAGCCTGCAAATCTTTTATTCAGTTCTTCGCTAATGATAGGGATTTTGGGGTGATGAGCTGGAAGCCTTCGGAGGAGAGCTTCTGTTTTAAGAATAAAAAAGGGATTTTTCGTTCTTTGAGGATCATTTTTTCACTCCATTCTTGCTTGATACTAAAAAATTCTGCAATACTCCTTCAAATCCTCTAATAAAAACTCCGAAGAGAATGTTTAAGTGCGGATAGCCAAAATTTATGTGCGGATAGACTTTTTTGTGTGCTTATAGGCAGAAAATATGTGTGGATAGAAATATTTACGTGCGTTCGGCTCCCGAACACAAAGAAAAAAAGACAGGGCTCCCGCCCCATCTTTCTTCAGCTCAATCATGAAAATTAGTCCCGTCCGTTGTCGCTTCAATAATCCCCGCCCGGACCACGAAATCGCCAAAATGCTCGCCGTCCTGACGTTCACGGGCGTAGCGCGGCAGAATGGCGCGCAGCTCGTTCAGGATTTCTTCTTCGCCAATGTTTTCGCGGTACATTTTGCTGAGGCGGCTTCCGTCAAATGCTGCCCCGAGATACATATTGTACTTGCCGACTGCCTTGCCGATAAAGCCAATCTCGCCGAGTGCGTGGCGGGCGCAGCCGTTTGGGCAGCCGGTCATGCGGATAGTGATTTCTTCGTTCCGCAAGCCTGCTTCGTCAACGATCTCCTCAATTTTATCGACCAATACAGGAAGATAGCGTTCTGCCTCGGCCATCGCCAGACCGCACGTCGGAAGGGCCACACAGGCCATTGACCCGCGGCGCAATGCACTATAGCGGCTTCCATCTGTTAAGCCATACTCATTAATCAGCGCCTCGATCTTTGCTTTATCTTTGGTTGATACACTTCCGATAATGAGGTTCTGATTGGCAGTCAGCCTAAAATCTCCTTTATGAACTTTGGCAATTTCACGCAATGCTGTTTTCAATTTATATCCCTCGAAGTCTGCCACACGGCCGCCTTCTATGAACATCGTAAAATGCCATTTTCCGCGGACACCCTTTACCCATCCGTATCGGTCTCCGTTGGTATCAAATTTGAATCCGCGAGCTTCATCAAGTTTCCAGCCCAGACGGTTCTCCAGCTCTACCATAACTGTTTCCAGACCAAGGCGGTCAACCGTATATTTAAAACGGGCATTTTTTCGGACTGAGCGGTTGCCGTAATCGCGCTGAATCGTTATTACCTTCTCAGCCACTTCGTAAATTTTATTAGGTGTCACAAAGCCGATCACTTTCGAAAGCTGCGGATAGGTCGCCTTATCTCCATGGGAGAAGCCCATTCCGCCGCCGATTGCCACGTTAAAGCCTGCCAGCTTTCCGTTTTCCACGATGGCAATGAAGCCGAGATCCTGGGAAAAGACATCAATGTCATTGGAAGGCGGTACAGCAATCCCGATTTTAAATTTACGGGGCAAATAAAGCGGGCCATACATCGGCTCAACCTCTTCATCCACTTCAGGAGAGCCCGCTACTTTTTCTTCATCCAGCCAAATTTCATGATAAGCACGTGTGCGAGGCAGGAGGTCGTTACTGAGCATCTTTGCCAGCTCATACACTTCCGAATGAATTTCCGATTGATCGGGATTAGAGATGCACATTACATTACGGTTCACATCGCCGCATGCCGCTATCGTATCAAGCATCGTCGAATGGATTGCCTGAATTGTCTTTTTCATATTCCATTTTAGAATTCCATGCATCTGGAAGGTCTGGCGTGTTGTCAGTTTTAAAGTTCCGTTCCCATATTTCTCAGCTAAATCATCCACGACAAGCCATTGTTCAGGGGTTGCAACCCCTCCAGGAAGGCGCAGCCGGAGCATAAACTGGTAGGCAGGCTCAAGCTTCTGTTTCTGGCGTTCATTCCGCAGATCCCGGTCATCCTGCAGATAGCTCCCATGGTGCTTCATTAATCTATTATCATCATCGGGAATTCCGGCACTGATCCTGTCCTGCATAACTTCCTCCAGCGTTCCGCGCAAATAGTTGCTTCGATCCTTAATTCCCTCAACATCACTCGGAGGGCCATCCGGTGCTTTTAAGTTTGGGTTTACCATGCTGTAAAACTCCTTTCCTTCCAAATCAATATACGTCGCGCTGGTAGCGTTTATTTTTCTGCATGTCGGCAAGATATTCTAAAGCCTGGTCGCGGCTTATACCGCCTTCTTTTTCAATAATATCTATTAGTGTGTTATGAACATCATGTGCCATGTTTTTCTCATCGCCGCAGATATAGACGGCTGCTCCTTCCTGAAGCCACTGGAATAATTCCTTGCTATTTTCCTGCATTCTATGCTGAACATATACCTTTTCATCACCATCACGGGAAAAAGCGACATCCAGCTTCGACAAGACTCCATCCTTGAGCCACTTTTGCCATTCAGTCTGATAAAGAAAATCAGTCACAAAATGCTGGTCGCCAAAGAATATCCATGATTTCCCATCTGCACCGCTTTCTTCACGATCCTGCATAAATGATCGAAACGGTGCAATTCCGGTTCCTGGACCTACCATAATGATTGGTGTGTCCGGATTCTCCGGAAGTTTAAAGTTTTCGTTGTGCTGAATAAATACTGGCAGTGTATCGCCAGGCTGGAGACGCTCCGCACATAAAATGGAGCAGACACCTTTGCGTTCACGGCCATGAGCATCATAGCGGACAGCACCGATTGTTAAATGAACTTCATCAGGATTCGCCTCGAAGCTGCTGGAAATGGAATAAAGACGCGCAGGCATCTTACGCAGTATAGAGACAAACTCCTGTGCCGAACTGTTCCATGGTTTAAAGTCACGGACTAAATCAATTAAGTCTCGCCCATTCATATAGGATTTCAGTTGATTGCTGTCTGACACAAGCAGGTGCAGATCTTCATTTCCAGAAAGCTTTGCAGCCTTTTCAACAAGCGGTTTGGTCAGGACAGTAATCTCAAAATGAGCCGTAAGCGCTTCTTTTAACGTTACTGTTTCCTCCTTCACTCTGACTGCTTCCTCAGGATCCCAGCTCATCTCAGCTAAAAGCAAGTCAACCAATTCGGGATCGTTTTCAGGGTATACCCCAAGGCTGTCACCAGGCTGATAAGTCAGACCGGAACCTTCCAGAGAAATCTCGAGATGGCGGGTTTCTTTATTGGAGCCGCGTCCATTGAGATTCAGATTTTCCAGAACTTCTGCCCTGAAAGGATTGGACCGGGAATAGACTGACTCGGCAGGTGCTGAAGCTGAAACAGAAGCTGCTGCTGCAGGAGAAGGACTGCTGCTTTCCCCTTCGCTCAATCCGGCTAAAACTGCTTCCGCCCACTCTGCTGCAGGCTCCTCGAAATCAAGATCACAGTCCACTCTCGGCGTTATTCTGGTTCCGCCAAGTTCCTCCAGACGTTTATCAAAATCTTTTCCCGTTTGGCAGAAGAATTCATATGAGCTGTCGCCAAGTGCCAAAACTGAGTATCGGAAGTCTTCCATTTTGGGCGCCCTTTTTCCGTGAACAAATTCATGGAATGTCAAAGCGTTGTCAGGCGGATCTCCCTCACCATGGGTACTTACGACAATTAACAGGTTTTTGACCTTTTTAAGATTATTGGGCTTAAAGTCACTCATTGCTGAAACCGTTACTTGAAAACCTTTATCCTCAAGCGTTTTTCCAGTTTTTTTTGCCAGGTTCTGTGCGTTCCCGGTTTGTGATCCAAATAAGATTGTCACTTCTTTTGGAATGGCCGGAGCCGCCGCAGGTGCGGGACGTTCTTCCACTGCCGGGGCAGCCTGCAGTGATGAAGACTGTATCGCGGCAAGATACCCGCTCAGCCAGAGGGATTGTGTCTCTGTCAGAGTCGGAAGAAGACGATTAAGGAGCTCTGCCTGCTCCTGATTAAACGGACTGTTCATTACCTGAAGTTGCAACATGATCCACCTCGCAAACCAGCGCAAAAGGCTGGTTTTATAGTATTTCTTTAAATTTCCTCTTTTCCTATAAAAAAAGTCGGTTTTATACGCAAAAAATATATATCTATTACTTTACCGAATGATATTCCATTAGTAAAATAAATATTAATTATCGCAGCTATTAATATTACTAATTATAGAAAGGGTGATATTTTGTACTATGATGCATTAAAAACATTCGTCACATTGGCTGAAGTTAAAAATTTTACGAAGACGGCCGAGCTCCTCCTTATGTCACAGCCCAGTGTCAGCCTGCATATTAAAAACCTGGAAAAGGAATTTCAGACCAAGCTATTTCAACGCTCTCCAAAATACTTGAAAATTACGCCCAGCGGTGAAATATTATATGACCGGGCCAAGCAGATGATTACCATTTACGAGCAAACCAGACAGGAAATTTTAGAGCAGCAAAACACCATTAAAGGAGACCTCAAAATTGCGGCCAGTTTCACTATAGGGGAATACATCCTGCCTCCCCTGCTGCTTGATTTGCAGAATCAGTATCCTGAGCTAAACCTCCAGGTGACGATTGCCAACACGGAGGAAGTTGTTCAGTCAACACGGTCCCATCATGTGGATATTGGGTTAATAGAGGGCCAGACAAATGAAAGAGAGCTTATCGTAACTCCCTTTTTAGAGGATGAATTATATATTGTGACTTCCAACCAGCATCCATTGGTACAAAAAGAGGAAACCACCATTGCTGACCTTCAGGATCAGGCATGGATCATGAGGGAAAACGGGTCAGGGACACGCGAGTATTTTAACCATGTTGTCAGATCAAATGGTCTTAAGGTGAAATCACTTTTAACGATCAGCAGCAACCAGGGGATAAAAGAAACACTCATCAACGGGCTGGGAATAAGCATCCTGTCTGGAAGCGTCGTTGAAAGGGACGTTAAACAAAATAACCTGTCAATAATCAAAGTGAAAAATCAGGAATTCAAACGCACTCTTTCCTATGTTCTTTCCCCCATCATGCAGGAAAAAAAGAATGTCAGCATTTTTATCGAAGCACTCAGCGAAAAATGGAAGCACCCGAAGGGTAAATAGCATTTTTGAACAAGCTTTTTTTCACACTAGTCCCACTTTATTCATATACTATAGTAGCGAAGTGTATAAAATCTGCCCATTTTATTCAAAATAAGGAAAAATGGCTGAGGTGAAAAAGATGGGATTATTGAATGCCTTTAATGAATGGCGGGAAAGCAGATATCAGAATCATGTCAATCGCATGAAGGA
Source organism: Cytobacillus sp. BC1816 (assembly GCF_051353635.1). NCBI lineage: Bacteria > Bacillati > Bacillota > Bacilli > Caryophanales > Bacillaceae > Cytobacillus > Cytobacillus sp. BC1816. Next base: position 3,430,503 of record NZ_CP195611.1, read on the forward strand.
AGAAAACAAGTGTCCTGACTGTTACGGCAGGGGTTTTTCACTCTATCCGGGGAATGAATTCGCTTACCATGCAAACCAATTTGACTGCCAGGGCTGCAATGGAACCGGACTGTATTCAGAATGGAATAGTTTATCATAATATAATGGCCATGATCCTCATGCTTCTTTTGGATCATGGCCATATTTTGGATTTTAAGCTAATGCCTTGTTTGACTCGAAATCTTTTTTAATCTGTTTTAAAAGCTCCTGGTTGGTTAACACTTCATACCCCGTAAGTGCCATTGCCTTCGCTCCGAGTATCATGGCTTCTTTAGCCTGCTCAGTCATAGCAGCTTCCCGGAATTCATGTGTGTGGCAAGCATATGCCTCATTGCAGATTTTAATATAAGGATGAATGGAAGGTGCCGCCTGGCTGACATTCCCCATATCAAGAGAACCTGACCCATCCTTCTGTTCCAGAATTTCCGCCTCGTTCACACCAAGAGAAAGCAGTTCTTTATTGAATGCTTCTGATAAAGGGCTGTTTGTAACCATATCATCGTAAGAGAACTCATAAAATGACCACTTCATTTCGGCACCAGTCTGCAAAGCTGCCCCTTCCGCACATTTCTTGACCTTTTCAACAAGTTCATTCACATACTCACGTTTGGCTGCACGAACATAAAATTGGGCAACCGCATAGTCCGGAACCACGTTTGCGGCTTTGCCCCCTTCAGTGATAATGCCATGGATTCTGGCATCAGGTTTGATATGCTGGCGCAGAGCGTTTATGCTATTGAACGTTTGCAGGACAGCATCCAAAGCATTTATTCCCAAATGGGGGCTGGCAGCTGCATGGGCTGATTTTCCAAAAAATTCAAACTGTATGGCATCCATTGCCAATGATGACCCGCTTTTCACAAAATTGTCAAGGGGGTGAACCATGATTGCTGCATCCAAAACATCAAAAATACCAGCTTCGGCCATGGTCACCTTACCGCCCTTCGTCTCCTCTGCAGGCGTGCCAAAGACAATAACCTTCCCCCCAGTTTCATGAATCACTTTACTTAGTCCTATTCCTGCAGCAATCCCCATCGTGCCGATTAGATTATGACCGCATGCATGCCCTACTTCAGGCAATGCATCGTATTCAGACATGTATCCAATCACAGGACCTTCTTTCCCGCTGTCATAAGCTGCCGTAAATGCAGTCGGTAAACCGCAGGTGCCGATTTCTACAGAAAAACCATGCTTTTCAAGCTCCTCTGTCAATATTTTGCATGCCTTATACTCTTCGTGCCCCAGTTCGGGATTCTCGCCGATATAGGTGCTTATTCTATTAAAGTCATCCTGAAGTTCATCAATTTGTTTAATAATCAGATTCTTTCCCATGAATTATCTGCTCTCCTAACCCGCGATTATATATTTATTCAGTATTAATTATAATTATACAACACTTCTTTGATTTCAGCACGAAAATATGACATCTATTTCGTTATTTTTTCCAGCGGCCGCTCGATGATCAGCGCCTCTTCCCAGTCCTTGCACACATCCACCCAGGCTTTTGCATCTGAATATGTATTAATTTCATCAGGTGTCAGTTCAATGGCAGAATTGCTGCTTCCGCATGCAGGGAATAGGGTCTCGAATCTTTTCATAGATTCATCCAGATATACATCCAGGTCATTTTTCAGTCCAAATGGACACACACCGCCTACGGCATGGCCGGTCTGCTCGAGGACTTCCTCCGCTGAAAGCATCCGGGCTTTGAAACCGAACGTTTTCCGGAACTTCTTGTTATCAACCTTGGCATCGCCTGCTGCCACCACAAGAATTGCTTCATCCCCATCCCCCCTGAAGGAAAGAGTCTTGGCAATTTGTGCAGGGCTGACACCGATAGTTTCAGCAGCCTGTTCCACTGTTGCACTTAAAGAATCAAACTCCATTACATCCTGTTCCCGATCCCATTTTTTAAAATGGGCTTTCACACTTTCAATTGACATTCAAACTCACCCTTCCTCTAATTCCGTAAAATCTTATATATATTCAATATTTATACTTTATAGTTGTCTATTTTAACATACTATCAGATGATGTCATCGGGATAATTTCTCTTTATCAGAAGATTCACATTTGCTCTTATTGGTTTCTTGCACTAATATAAATTTAATATTAAACCACAGATTAAAAGAAGGATTATGTATGAAACAGACTATTCCATATAAATTTATAGGAGGAAGAATCGCCAAAACCGGACTGGCGGTTTTTATAACAGCTTTTATTTGCCATATGCTGGATTGGCCAGCCATGTTTGCTGTGATTACGGCAATCGTTACGATTGAGCCCACTGTTGCGGACTCAATTCGGAAAGCATATGTCAGGTTTCCGGCGGCAGCCATTGGTGCGGGATTTGCTGTATTATTTACGTTCATTTTCGGGGACAGCCCGTACAGTTATGCTTCCGTGTCGCTTGCGACAATCATTGTCTGCCATAAGCTGAAGCTTCATGATGGAATGCTGGTGGCTACATTGACGGGTGTCGCTATGATTTCAACAGTACAGGACCATTATCTGTCCTCTTTTTTCATTCGATTGGGGACTACGACTACCGGAATTGTCGTTTCCACAGCAGTTAACTTTTTTGTCATGCCTCCCAATTACTCAACATCAATCATAAAAAACATACATGCCCTTTACAGACGATCCGGTGACATTTTACATAAAAGAGGCCTTGAAATTTTCAATTCACAGGGATCCGATGGCACTGTCCGTTCTGATTTTCAAAGACTTATTAAAGATATCGATAAAACCGAAACCTTATGCCATTATCAAAAAGCAGAATATAGGTATCACCGATTTAGCCGTGAAGATATGCGCAACTTTCATTATGAATATAAAAAACTGACTATTTTAAGGCAGATTACCTATCACGTGGGAAACTTGATCTTTCTGCCAACTGTCCTTCCGGAGCTGGAGAAGGACAGGAAAAAGGCAGCCGCTGCTGTTCTTGAGGATATAAAAGACAGCCTATATGACCCGGGCTTTCTTATTACAGAAAGCCATCATAAAAAAATCAGCGAAGTAACACAGTGGTTTATTGAGCAAAAACAGCTGAACCCTGCAGGCGGTTTGAGACCGCGCACACACCACCATGTCCAGCCTGAAACAGCCATTTTATATGAGGTTCTCTCCATCCATGACTTAATTGAGGAATTGAATCAAATTCAGACTATGGAAATTAAGCACCGGAAGCTTTTAAAAGCCCCACTTGAAGCAGGTGCCCAACAAGGCGGGGAACAGGCATGAATGAATAAAGGAAGACCGGGAATTCAAATCCCCGGTCTTATCTTTTGTCAGGAAGATATACTCGCTTCATCGAGCAAATATCCTGCTATTATTCTTGTTAATACATCACGGTCCATTTGCAGCATGGGAACTCCTGCATCTGCAAGCAGCTTTTGCGTATTGTCTGATGGAAAATCAATGGTCCGCTGGAAATAGCTGTGGAAAATGCTCATTGAATTATGAAAAGCCTTTTCCTCACTTGTCATTTCTGCAGATGATGATGGGACACACATCTCCAATTGCGGAAAATCCAATACCTCTTTTACTATTTCATATACATCTGATTGCAGAGGCGGGTTAGGGTTTGTAATGTTGAAAATCCCGCCATTTTCTGCATGAATCAGGGCGGCATCCAGTGTATCTATAACATAATTCACTGGCACAAAATTCTGGGCAACTTCTGGATCCAAATAGATTCTGCAGAATTGGCCGTCTTGTCTTCGCATGGCCCGTTTCTTTAAGATCTTAATGCCTTTTAGAAATCCATATAAGCCGAAGTTTGTATCTGCTTCACCTGTTCTGGAATCACCGATGATAATAGCCGGACGGAGAATAACAATATCCAGTTTTTTCCGAAATGTATATACTAGGTGTTCTGCCTCGCATTTGGAAGCTTCATAGGGATTTACAAAACGCCTGTCCGCAGAGTAAAGAGCCTCCGCCCCAAAAATCTCTTTCCCAACCGTATAGGCGGTACTGATATATAAAACTTTTGGACATTTTATTTCCAAAGCAAGATTCAGAACATTTTCTGTTCCTCCCACATTCACTTTAAAAGTCTTATCCCGATCCTTTTCATCAAAAGATAGAAGTGCTGCACTATGATATAAGGCATTTATCTTTCCTTTTAATGAATTCACCAGTTCTCTATTTAGTCCAAGATGCTCTTCTGTAACATCGCCTTCCAATATATGAATCTGTCTGGAAAAATCGCTTCCCTCGCCTTGCATGAAAGCATCCAGCCGCTTTCTGCTCCTGACTAATAAATAAAGTTCATGCCCCTGTTCCAAAAGCTTTAATGAAAGCTTTTTCCCTAAAAAACCGTTTGCACCTGTAATTAGTATATTCAAAGAAGAATCGCAACCTTTCTACCTAACATCCCTGTAAAAACTTTAGCGGGAAATTCATTTAAAAGCAATGGAAATACATTTACCCTAAATCGGTTCTGCATATTCATAAACAACAGAAGCGCCTGGTTTTCCCCAGGCGCCTTTTTTAGGATAAGTATTTTTGTTTTCGCTCATTCTTTTCATCCCTGTCGCAGACTCCCTGAAAAGGACAGGCTGGACACTCATTCATATTGTACAAATCCGAAAACTGTCTTGTGTCTTCAAGAAGCGCCTTCATCATCTGCAGATAGATTAATCCCGCTTCAAGGCTATCTTTATTTGGATTGAATACATGCCTATCACCATCCATTAATGTTATGACCTCAATTCTGGCCGGCCTTATTCCAAATACCTTTTCTGAAAAAACCACTGTTAAATGACAATAGAGCTCAAGCATTTGCTCATCAGCATCCACCAGGAATTTCTTCACTATAAAAGAGTCCTGCTGCCATTCCGCGACATCAAAAGTTAAAGAAAGATCTGCATTCAGCTCTTTAAGATTCATTCTGAACCTTTCATACAAAAACAGCGGCTGTGCTATTTCAGATTCACTGCTTAAGTTTCTCATTAAACTATCAGTTACCGTTGCTGCAGCCATATAATATTGGAGCTGGGAATCAAACATGCGAAGCTCCAGCCTTCCCCAATATTGATCGATCAGCATAAGAACGTTCGCAGGAGTGCGATGGCTTTGCGGCAGCTGAAAATAGGATGAAACAACTTTATTGATAATATGCTGAATGGCCTGACGCCAGCCAAGAGGATGTTTTTTCTTTTCAATATGTGCGTAATAAAATTTATAAGGGCACCGGATAAAGTCCGTTAAATTCTGGTCAGTCATTGTGCGGACGGATACTTGAGAGTTTTTGATCAACTCCTCGCCTCCTTAAAATCAAAACTATGTATAATTGAAACCGATTATCATCTATCTTTATTTTAATTGATAATGATTATCAAAATCAACATGTTTTAAAAAATAAATAAAAAAACACCTTCAGCTTGAAGGCGTCTCCTTATGAGTATGGCTCATCCTGCTTTTCAAAGGGATAGATCATCTCTTTATCCAGGTCCATTTGCTTTAAAAAATGATCATGTATGAATTGCTTGATTTCCATAAGCTCTGAACCTGTCGGAAATGCAGAAACATTTATGGCTGGCAGGTCTTTAAGCTTGGATGAATGATCAAAATCGGTTGATATGACCAGATCAAACTCTTCATATTCTGAAATTAAATCGATGCTTGATGAATCAAGCGTTGATATAGAAAGCTGTTTTCCAAAATGATAGTTTAGCACTTCCCTAATATAATCTTTTTCATAATATGTCCGGCATACAAGCGCAGCTTGTATTACATGCCTATTCCTCTTTCGCAGAATAGCAGCCTGGAGAAGAGTAAAGATTTCAAGAACATCCAGCTTTTTAAAAATAAGGGGGACTTTCGAGAATGTTTTGACTCCCAGGTCCTCTATTGTTTTGAAAAGTGGATTAGTCTCATAATATGGAAGATATTGCATCATTGAGCTATGGAGTGTTTCGGTATTTAATTCTTTTTCAAGGTAAATTCTCTTGAATGTCTGGTAAATGTGAAATAGAAAGATATCATCATCTGTTAAATTGAAGCCAGCAATATTCGAAAGGTCTTCTAAGTAGACAGAAAAAGGATGTTCCCTTTCGCCTATTCTTCTCCTGCGGAGATAACGCAGATGCTCCGATCTATTCGTCGGCCTTTCCTCACTCATTAAATAAATGGCAAAGAAAAGTATTTCCTTGAGCTGTGTTTCCCTGGAAGGAATATTGGCTTTAGCCATAAAATGCACTATTTCCTTAGCTGAGAGAAAAAATTTACTTTCCTTATATGCATCCACCAAAGTTTTTGGAAATGAAACAAAATAGCCCATAGACATACGCAGGTTTGAAATATATAAGATCATTTTGAGGCGCTGAACGGCTCCTGTCCGGAGAGTCATCGAATAGCTCGAGGTCTGCTCCAGCAAGGCCGACTGAAAATCCCCGGAATACGGCCAATCCTTCTCAGCTTCCGGTTTAAAGCTCATTAAATCTAAGTATTGCATGATAAAACGCCTGATATCTCTTTCATCTCCGACTACTTTGAATGGACTCGAAGTTAAAGTAAGCTGTGATTCCTGAAGAACCTCCTGAAGCTTTTCAATGTGGCGGTATGCGGTCGAACGGCTTATATGCACCTCATTGGATATTAGAGAAATATCTATTCCATCGCTTAATAAAATCAGCTTTAACGTATGGAAGTAAGTATTCTTATCGCGAATTTCTCTCAAAATGCTCTCCAGAGTCCCGCTTTCAGGTTTTCTCAGCCTAACTCCAAAAGCCTCATGCCTTTCCAGCTTCCAATCCTCCGGCAGTATCGTGTCCAGGAATTCCAGATCACGCCATATCGTGCTTTTTGAAAAACCTGTGCGTTCTGCCAGCTGAGCTAAACTGATCCATTTATTTTCACTGAGCAAATGAAAGATTAAATCTGAATAGCGTTTATAAAACCGGTTCATTTTATCACCTATCTTTTCAAGCACTTCAAAGTTATCTTTTCTTTTACCGAATCTGTTTACTCATCTTTTACTGCTATCTCAACGAAAAAAGGCATGCTCAGGAGAACATGCCCAATTCTGAATTACATTCATTGGTTCTAACCGATTCTGACCCAGCCCTTTTTGATGGCTAGAAAGACTGCCTGAGTCCGATCATGAACTTTTATCTTTCTCAAAATGCTGCTTACATGATTTTTAACCGTCTTATCGCTAATAAAAAGCGCTTTACTGATGCCAGTATTGCTATTTCCATCTGCCAGCAGCTGAAGCACCTCGCATTCGCGGCGAGTCAAAATATGCAGAGGACGCTGATAGTTTTGATTTGACGCATGATTGCTGCCTGAATTTAATTCTGTAAGTCTTTTGTATTCCTTAATAATATTTTGTGTAACCTTGGGATCCAGATAACTGCCGCCGCTTGCAACAATCCTGATTGCTTCGATTAGCCCTTTTGCACCAATATCTTTAAGGAGGTACCCGGCTGCACCATACTGGAGCACTCTCGTCACATAATTCTCATCATCATAAAAAGATAATATAATGACTTTGCTTTTTGATTTGTTTTCATTCAGCTTATCCGTTGCTTTGATGCCATTCATATTGGGCATGTCGATATCCATAATCATGACGTCAGGCTTATAATTCTTATCAATTATGAGAGCATCACGGCCATCTTCCCCTTCAGCAACAACTTCAAGGTCTTCTTCCATTTCCAGTATCCGTTTGACCCCTTCTCTGAAGAGCTTATGATCATCTACAATCGCAATTTTTAGCGCCATTTCCCTGTTCACCTGCTCGGAAGTATTCTGAACCATTCGTATCTATCAAACCTATTTTACATAAGTTTTTTCAAAGCATAGTTTCAAATATGAGGTTCGGTGTTTCATTATAGAAATTTGCCGGATGCCTCCAGACGCCAATCAAATAAACTGAATTTTATGTTATGATCGAAATACTATGAGGAAGGAGTATGTGGACATGAACTCTTACAGCAAAACCTTAGATGGTGTTTTCCCATCCGTTTGCTCCTTGGATTGCCCCGATCAATGCGGCCTTCTCGTTCATAAAAAAGAAGGAAAAATCGTAAAAATTGAAGGAGATCCCAATCATCCCGTAACACAGGGGAATATTTGCAATAAGGTCCGCAACATGCCATCAAGGATTTATGATAAAAATCGCCTAAAATATCCAATGAAGCGTACTGGCACCAAAGGTGATGGCCATTTTGAACGGATTGGGTGGAAAGAGGCGATAGACACGATCACTTCCAGATGGAAGGACCTAATTGTCAATAATGGCCCTGAAAGCATCCTGCCATATAGTTTCTACGGAAATATGGGCAGATTAAACGCAGAAGGAATGGACCGCCGTTTCTTCCATAAAGTCGGGGCATCACGCCTTGACAGGACGATTTGCCAGTCTGCCGGTACAGCTGGATATACGTACACAATGGGCGGGAGCTTTGGAATAGATCCGGAGGATACCATCCATTCAAAGCTCATTATTCTATGGGGCATTAATGCAGTCAGCACGAACATGCATCAAATGATTCTCGCACAAAAAGCAAGAAAGAGCGGTGCGAAAATCGTTGTGATTGACGTCCATAAAAACCAGACTGGAAAAATGGCCGACTGGTTTATACCGATTACTCCCGGCACTGATGCTGCTCTGGCTCTTGGCATGATGCACGTCTTGTTTGACGAAAATTTGGAAGATGAGACCTTTCTGAAAAAGTATACGGTTGGCCACCAGGAACTTCGTGAACATGTGAAGGAATATGATCCTGAAACAGTAGCCGGCATAACAGGTGTGCCAAAAGATGATATTCTGAAATTAGCCCGTATGTATGGAAAGACTTCCCCTGCTTTTATCCGAATCGGCAACGGGCCACAGCATCACGACAATGGAGGAATGTGCATTCGCACCATTTCATGTCTTCCTGCAATTACAGGACACTGGCTCTTAAAGGGCGGCGGTGCCATCAAGGGAAACTCCGGCTATCTTGCTTTTAATACTGGAGCCCTTCAAAGGCCTGACCTCCTGCACAAAAAGGATACACGCCTCATTAATATGAATCGGATCGGTTCGGCACTCTTTGAGCTGGAAAAACCGATTAAATCTATGTACGTCTATGGAACCAACCCTGCTGTTGTTGCACCAGAAGGGAATAAGGTCCGTCAAGGGCTGCAGAGAGAGGATTTGTTCCTTGTTGTCCATGATCTGTTCTTAACCGAAACGGCCAAGTATGCTGACATTGTACTGCCGGCGGCTTCTTCTTTTGAGAATACGGACATCTATTCATCCTATTGGCACCACTACATCCAAATTCAGGAGCCAGTCATAGAAGCATACGGCGAATCAAAATCTAATGTCGAAGTGTTTCGGCTTCTTGCAGAAGGAATGGGCTTTCATGATTCTGTATTTAAAGAAACAGAAGAAGAAATGATTGATGCCGCATTAGATTTTTCAGCTAACCCCTTAATTGAGGAAATCAATGCTGAATCCCTGAAGAAAAACAAGTTTATCAAAGCAAGGATAAAACCGCTTTTTCCTGGCAGGCTGCCCACGCCCAGCGGAAAAATAGAATTATACTCGCAGAAAATGAAAGATGATGGATATCCTCCTCTGCCGACATACATACCGCTGAAGGAAGTAAATAAATTCCCTTTTCTATTTGTGCCTGCACCGAACCATCACTTTTTGAATTCAACTTTTTCGAATAATACAAAACATGCAGCCATGGAGAAGGAACCGCGTCTTCACATAAATACAAGGGATGCTATAAATGCTGAAATTAAAGATGGCGACTTGGTTCGTATTTGGAATGAACGAGGGGAATGTGAACTCAAAGCGGCTGTCGGAGAACTTGTCCTTACTGGTACAGTCGTTTCACAGGGAATTTGGGCAGACGCCCCAGGAACAAAACATCTGGTCAATTCGCTGACTCCGGACAGGCTTTCCGATATGGGAGGCGGTGCCGTGTTCTTTTCAGGCCGGGTAAATATTTCGAAAATCAGAAAAGAATAACCCCTGCAAAATTGCAGGGGTTTTTTGCATTCTATGAAGCATTGTTATTCTTAACATCAAAATCCTCTATGAATGAATCAATATCCGATTTTCTAAGTACAATGACTTTTTTACCTTCTGCTTCAAATCTGTCAAGCCGTTCAGCCATTTTCTTTTTGCGGGTTCTGTATGTTGTCAGAATGAATTTAATAAACTTCCAGTCCATTTTCTCCTTGCATCCGGCTGCCATATCAGGCCGTGTTTTACCTAGATTGGTCAGCCACCTCTTCAATACCCTGTACAAGCAGAGATACAGGGGAAGTTCCAGATATATGACTGTATCACACGCAGCTGCCCTGATTTCAAAAGTATTGCTGTAATTGCCTTCAATAATCCACTGCTGTTTTTTCACAAGTTCACGCTGGGCATCCGAAAATTCTGGAAGTCCGCTTTCCACCCAGCCGGGCTTCCAGAATACAGCATCCAGATGATATACCTCAATGCCTGTTTTTTCTCCTAATTTTCTGGCAAAGGTTGATTTTCCTGCGCCCGCTGAAATCCCAATCACCATAATTCTTCTCAAATAATCAGCCCCTTTTCCAAATGCTGATTGATGACTTAATCCGGAAAAAGAATAAGAACCACTTTAAAGGAAAAAATATCAACCATAGTCAATAATCGTATAATGGAGGCAATCCAATGCAAAAGAATAAGACACGTCTCACAGCGGCTGAAATTGCATCATTGTGGACTTCCTATATGAATGACAGCATGGCCAAGTGCATTTTAGGGTTTATGCTTAAAGATCTGGAGGACAAAGAAATTAAGGGAGTGGTCCAATTCGCATATGATTTGACCACCACCCATTTAAAAAAGCTTGTCAAGGTTTTTCAGCAGAGTGAGATGCCGCTGCCTAATGGTTTTTCTGATAACGACGTCATTATGACTGCCCCATGGCTCTTTTCTGATATGTTCTGCTTAACGTATATAAACCATATGGCTCGGACAGGTCTTATTTCTTACGGCAGCTTTCTTTCCATGAGTTCAAGGGAAGACATATGTGAATACTTTACAAATGGGCTTCATGAAACTTCAGTTCTATATAATAAGTCAACCCGGATTGCCCTCAGCAAAGGCCTGTTTGCAAGGCACCCTTATATAGAAACACCACCTGTGACTGAATATATTGATAGCAAGAATTATTTAAGCGGGCTGAATCCTTTGGCCAATAAAAGACCGTTAAATACAATAGAAATATCTCATTTGTATATGAATGTCATGACCAATGCCATGGGGGTAAACTTAAGCCTCAGTTTTGCTCAGACCTCACCGGTTAAAGAGGTTTCAGATTTTATGCTTAGAGGTGCAGAAATAGCCAACAAACATATTAAAATTTTCACAGATATTCTGCTGCAAAATGATATTCCCACACCCCGTCTGCCTGATGTCAGTGTCAGCAATTCGGTTACACAGACATTTTCAGATAAGCTGATCATGTTTCATATGAGTTTAATAAGTGCAGCAGGAACCGGAAACTATGCTACGGCAGCAGCTGCCAGCCAGCGCAGCGATTTGGCCATGAATTATGAACGCTTATCCATTGAGATTGCCAAATATGCCAAAACGGGAGCAGACATTATGATTAAACATCATTGGATGGAAAAGCCGCCTGGCACAAAAGACCGAAAAAAATTGGCCCAGAATAAAAACGGATCATGATGGAAAAAGGAGCAGCCATGCTCTTTTTCTTTTTGGTTCATAAATTGGAGATACTTCTTTTCATTGCTGAGTTTAAAGCCTCAGCAAGTGTTTCATGCCATCCCTCACAAAACTCAGGTATTTGCGGAGGATCGACCAGGATCCTTTCTGATGACTCATACCTGGCTTCAAAGTCGAACATTCTTTCTATATCCATATGATAAAAAATCTGATAGCCAATTTTAGGATATGCGCTTCTTTCAGTCCACTGCAGATTCTCGCTATGGTCTACGATAATATATCCCATTTGGGTGCACTGCCCTTCCACATAGCCTTCTTCCATGGCTTCTCTCTTAAAACATTGCTTCGGGCTTTCACCCTTTTCTATGTGACCGCCGGGAATATCCCATCCCCGGTTCTGCAAATTCACTAATAAAACCTTTCCTCCTAAAAAGCAAAACCCATGAACGCTCGTAATACATTCTCTTTCTGGAAGATAGGCTGCCTCCTTCCAGGTTAATTTTATCCTTGCTCCGCCCCAATCCACGTAAGCAGCAGTCATATATTTACCTCGCTTTTTTTTAAATCCGCTTAATTACATTCAACACTTGCCTTTTTATTTCCTCTTTTACAGCTAAGTGGTTCCTGCTTAAAGGTTTTTCTTAATAAGTGCTATAATATGAAAGTATTTAAAAAAGAAGGGCTTGATCATATTGGCAATGACAAAGAAAAAACGGGTATTAAAAGAGATAAGACAGCTCATCATGATTACGCTAGGTGCGGTGATTGCAGCGGCAGGACTTGAGTTTTTCCTTGTCCCCAATAATATTCTCGATGGCGGGGTTATCGGTCTTTCCATTATCGCTGCTGAACTGACCGGGATGACCATGAGTATATTCCTGATTGTTTTAAATCTGCCATTTCTCTATATTGGCTTCCGTAGAATAGGAATGAAATTTACGATACATACGTTATACGGTGTTATTGTTTTATCTGCCAGTACCGCATACCTGCATCATTTTGAGCCGGTAACCAATGATTTATTTTTAGCGACAGTCATAGGAGCTGTCATTCTCGGTACAGGAGTCGGCCTTGTGATCAGAACTGGCGGAGCATTGGATGGGTCAGAAATTATCGCCATCCTAGTCAGCAAAAAGCGACCAGTGTCTGTCGGCCAGTTTATCATGATTGTCAACGTATTTATATTTATTCTTGCGGCCTTCCTCGTTTTTAGCTGGGAAACTGCCATGTACTCCATTATCACCTATTATATTGCTTATAAAATGATTGATATCGTTGTGGAAGGTATAGAAGAGCTGAAGTCAGTAACGATCATTTCTGATATGCCTGAAGAAATCTCTGCCGAGCTCCTGAAGCAACTGGGGCGGGGAATGACCTATATTCAGGGCCAGGGTGTTTTTACTGGAGAGCCCAAAAAAATCATTTATACCATCGTAACACGAATTGAATTATCTGCGCTCCGTTCGATTGTAGAAGATATCGACCCGAATGCATTAGTGGCTATAGAAAATATTGCCGATGTCAGCGGCAGCAACTTTGACAAGGGCACAGCTCATTGATTGTGAAATAAAGAAAGCAGCCTCCTGCACAATAGGAGACTGCTTCCTTTGTTATAAAAACAGCAGCAAGCTGAGCGCCATTACGGCCATTCCTGCCACAAGACCATAAATAGAAGTATGGGCTTCATCATACTTCTTGGCAGCCGGCAATAATTCATCTAGGGAAATGAACACCATTATTCCGGCAACTGCAGCAAAAATGACACCAAACATTACATCGTTTAAATATGGCATTAAAATCAAGTATGCCACAAAGGCGCCAATTGGCTCTGACAGCCCTGATAAAAATGAGAGCTTAAAAGCCTTCTTCTTGCTACCAGTGGCGTAATAGACAGGAACTGAAACAGCAATCCCCTCTGGAATATTATGGATTGCGATAGCCGCAGCAATGGCGATTCCAAGCGATGGGTCCTGAAGTGCAGATGTAAAAGTTGCAATTCCTTCCGGGAAGTTATGAATCGCTATCGCCAAAGCGGCAAAGGTTCCCATTTTTAAGAGTGCCGGATCTTCGACGACCTTGCCTGCATCATTCATCTCTTCAACTGTTCTTACTTCATGCGGGTTATCCTTTTTAGGAATAAACCGATCAATTAGTGCAATAAGGACTATCCCGCCAAAAAAACCTCCAACAGTTGCCCAGTTGCCGTTTACTTGACCTAATGCTCCTACCAGCGCATCTTTTGCTTTTACAAAGATTTCAATCATGGAGACATAAATCATTACACCTGCGGAAAAGCCAAGTGCCAATGATAAAAACTTCGTATTCGTTCTAGAAGTAAAAAAAGCCATTAAACTGCCAATACCTGTCGCTAAGCCTGCAAACAATGTGAGACCTAATGCAAATAATACTTCCTGCGACATTTTACTCTCTCCTTTTTCACTGTTGCCAAAAAGTTTCTCTAGGGCAACTTTTGCGTTAAAAAAATATATATCCAAGATTACTAAAAGTATATGCGCCTAACTTAAAAAGTTTACTTTGGTAAACATTTTATCTCCAACGCAAACCAAAAGCAATAAAAATGACTCTGCAATTCTTTTTTTTTTACTTCAATATTATAAGAATGACTGAAGAAAATGTGCAAAAAAAAGGAAAAAAACCTCCGCCACTTATCACAGCGAAGGTCAATCCCACACACGCTTTAATTTGAAAAGTTCCTGAAAGTACCCCCATACAGATATGGGCGACATAATCATCTGATAGAAAAGGATAAATGCAAAAAAACCTAATATATTTTTTCTTACTTTCAAATTCAGATTTTTAAAAACATAATGCTTTTGATACATATATAAGATACCGTAACTTAGAATTGTAAGCGGCAAGACAAATAAGGTCATAGGGCCAACTATCCAGAAATAACCGAAGAATGCCAGCATCAATCCAGGGATCCAAAAGAAAGTATACACCATGTCCAGATATGGCATAACAAGGTTAACGCCCGTTAAGTATTTTGTGTAAATTTGGGGCTGATTCCATGGTTTAATTTCATTCAGGCCTTCAATCATCCCTCTTGCCCACCTGGACCTTTGCTTTGCAAAGTGTGATAGATTGGAAGGAACATCCGTAAATGCTGCAGCCAGAGGCTCAAAATACACTTTCCATTCTCTCTGAAGAAGTCTCCATGTCAATACAATATCTTCGCCAATGGCATCCGGCCAGCCATTTACATGGCGGACGGAATTTGTTTTGTACAAACTGAAGGCCCCTTGAGCAACCAGTGTGCCCTGATATAACCCCTGCAGCCTCTTTATTGAAGCAATACCCAGGTAATATCCCACTCCTGTATTTTAGTCAATAGGTTTTCGCGGCTATTGCGCACAAGCATGGAGCCCGCTACGGCACACACATCTTCAGGACTGCTTTCCATGCGTGCCACTAAAAAGCGGACCGCTGAGGGATGAAGCAGGGTATCGGCATCAAGCGTGATGACATACTCTGTTGTCACATGCTGCAGCCCTTTGTTTAATGCATGGAATTTTCCCGGCTTAGATTCCTTTAAAACCTTGATTTCAATGTTAAGTTCTTTTTGAGCCCTTACTAATTCACAATAGGTATTGTCTGAAGAACGATTGTCTATGACAATAGCTTTAATTTTGCCTTTATAATCCTGGCTTGCCACATAGCTTAACGTCTGAAAGATTGTTTTCTCTTCATTGAAGGCAGCTACCAGCAATGTCACTTCCTTATCAGGATCCGGATTTTTAAATGAAGGCTGCCTGTCCAAAAGCAGGCTCATCACCAGAAAGGCATTCATATAGCCAGGTACATAGGCAATTCCGCCAATAATCAGCAGACTGATCGGGAGCGTGACAATCTCCGATAATTCCTTAAGCCAGGGAAGCGATAAATAAATAGAAAGAGCCAGCCATACTGCTGAGACAAGGTGGCTGAGTACAAACTTATTATTAATGGAGACATATAATTTTTTTCTTCCTTGTCTTTCTTCCGGCTTGATGGGTGTTAGACTTGGCTGCATAATCTCACCTTCAACATAATATACTTAACTGAAAATATATCATACTGAAGGTGAAGTAACCACGAAAATTATACTAGAATCCCATCCGGATGAATCTTGCAGTTCTGCCGCATGGTTTCGAGAATATTTATAGGTTGTATTACCTATTGCTCCGGGTAAGTCTCCCTTAAAAAATCAATTGATTGAATAATTAATTCCTTTAGCACTTCTGAATCGATATCTGTAATCTTATTTATGTAAACACAAGCTTTTCCTGTTGTATGTTTCCCAAACCTTTCAAGCAATTCATCTCTTTTTTTATCCCCGGGTGCAAAATAAAGGCTAATTTTAGCCTTTCTTGGCGAAAAGCCAACAAGTGGTGCATCCCCTTCATGACCAGTTGCATATTTATAATGATACGAACCAAAGCCAATGATGCTTGGTCCCCACATTTTCGCCTGATAGCCGGTCGTTTCTGTAAAGATATCCAGCAGCCTATAAGCATCCTCTCTCTTTTTAGGACTCTCAACTTTTTCAATAAATTCAATTACACTGTTATCGTTCTCTTTGGTTTTAACTTTGTACAAAATAGCCAGCTCCTTATTTGGATTTGATCAGTACTTCTCTAAAAAACAGGTAATGTCCTTCTGAAAACCAATACTCCCAGCAAAAAAGAGCAACCATATGATTGCTCCTCACCCACTTCTTATTTTAGAAAGGTACCTTCCATATACTCCTTATATGCGGTTCGTATCTCTTCTTCCGTGTTCATAACAAACGGTCCTCGTGCAACTATCTTTTCTTTGACCGGCTCGCCTGCATATAGTAAAAAACGCAAAGGCTCTTCGGCTTTGACGAAAATTTCGCTTCCAGCGTTCCCGCCATCTCCCAATTCAAGAACCTGGCCTTTTACTGCATATGCTTCATTATCTCCAAAAACCCCGCTGCCTTCTAAAATATAGATAAAGCCCTTGAAGCTTCCAGGCAGGTCTTGCGAGGCTGCCGCGCCTTTTTTCATCCTAGCTTCAACCATCGTTACAGGCACATGATTTAAGGCAGGAGATACAACCCCCTTCGAAGATCCGGAGAAAACTTTAAAAATAACGCCATCTTCCTCTCTGACAGGAACTTCACTGCCTTTAAGATTTTGATATCTTGGCGCTGTCATTTTCTTCTCGCTGGGAAGATTGATCCACAGCTGCAGCGAATGGGCAATTATTCCCTCTGATGGCACTTCGTTATGAACAACACCGCTGCCTGCTGTCATCCATTGAACATCTCCAGGCCCTAACACGCCTCCCTCACCGGAATGACTATCGAAATGTTCAATAGCCCCTTCAATGACATAAGTTACGGTTTCTATACCGCGATGGGGATGGATGTCAAACGCGTCTTTTTGAAATTTATCCTCCATCAACAGAAGGAATGGGTCAAACTTTTCCCAATTCCCAGGTTCTATCACAGGGCCAGCTGCATGAATGGAGCTATGCTCCTGCAGATATACTTTCCTAATTGAAGCAATTCTCCGCTTAGTTATCTCCTCATTTTCCATTCGCCATCTCTCCTTTTACATGTAAAGGGAGCAATTGAAAAACAATTGCTCCATCTCTGATTACTGATTACCTTTTTTAATCCACCCGGCAACTGTGACGGTTCTTTTCGCCTGATGCTTAACAGCTTCCTTGACATCTTCAATCATTTTCCCATCCTGGTCAACCGTTACGCTAGTTCCATACGGATTGCCGCCTGCCCCGAAGAGAACCGGATCTGTATATCCAGGAGCAGCCACAATCGCTCCCCAATGATACATTGTAGTATAAAGGGAAAGAATAGTTGCTTCCTGGCCCCCATGCGGATTTTGGGCTGATGTCATTGCACTTACAGCCTTATTCGCAAGCTTTCCTTTCGCCCAAAGACCGCCAGTTGTATCAAGGAACTGCTTCATTTGGGAAGGCATATTGCCGAAACGGGTCGGTACGCTGAATATAATGGCATCTGCCCATTCAAGATCATCCGGCTTAATTTCAGGCACATCTTTTGTCGCCTCGACAGTTGCTTTCCATACAGGATTGCCTTCAATTGCAGATTGCGGTGCAAGTTCTGGAACCTTAAAAACTTTTACTTCAGCACCAGCTTCCTTGCCGCCTTCCTCCGCCCATTTAGACAATTGATAGTTTGTTCCGCCCATGCTGTAAAAAATGACTGCCAATTTCACATTTTCCATATGAATCGTCTCCTTTTTAGTTGAATTTCCAAATAACCTTGATAGGATACCCATGTCAGCACCGCCTATTCTTTCATTCTCTTCCCTTTTAAATATTGCATTAACTAATTTTATATTTGTTTATACCAGCGGGCTGCAGCCTGAACTTCACCCATGGTTAATTGGTGTCCAAAACTTTCCCAGTGAAGCTCGACTTTCGCTCCTGCACGTTCCAATAAAGACTGTAAATCGGTGGATTCTTCTGGAGGACAAATCGGGTCATTGGTTCCTGCAGCGATAAATACTGATGTTCCGCTAAGATCAGGCAATTCAGCACCACGCCTTGGAACCATCGGATGGTGCAGGATCGCTGCTCTTAAGGAGTTTTCATGATGGAATAATAAGCTTCCTGCAATATTAGCTCCATTCGAATAGCCAATTGCCACTATGTTTTCACGCTTAAATTTGTATTTCTGTGCAGCTTCATCTAAAAATCCGTTTAATTCTTTAGTGCGAAAAATCAAATCTTCTTCATCAAAGACACCTTCTGCCAGTCTGCGGAAAAATCTCGGCATCCCATTTTCCAGCACATTTCCGCGCACACTTAGAACAGAGGCCTCCGGATCAATATGCCCTGCAAGCGGAAGCAGGTCAGTTTCTGTACCTCCTGTCCCGTGAAGCAGCAATAATAAAGGTTTAGAAGGATCTTTTCCTTGTTGAAAAATATGTTTCATAGTATCTTCCCCTTTTCGTTTTAATCCAGTTCCCTCACTTCAATAGGGATTAATTTCCGCTCGATGCGATTTCTCTTTTCCTCATATTGTTCAGGAAGCATCAGCTTCTCTCCCATTTTCCCAGGTGATTCTTCATGCGCAAATCCAGGAGGGTCGGTTGCAATCTCAAATAGAATTTCCCCTTGCTCCCGAAAATAAATGGCATTAAAGTAATTCCGGTCCCTGACTGGCGTCACGCCATATCCATTCGACCTCACATATTCCTGCCACTCCAATTGATCCTCGTCATCTTCTGCCCGCCAGGCGATATGATGGACTGTACCGACACCCATCTGGCCGCGCTTGCCGGAAATCTTTTTCAGGTCTATGATATTGCCGATTTGGGAAGTGGATTGGAACCGAATCATTTCTCCATCTTCCCCAATACGTTCAAGGCCCAATACCCTTTCAAGCAGATGTGCCGTTTGTTCAGGCTGGGATGAATAAAGAGTCGCCCCTGCAAAACCTTTTATTGCAACATCTGGAGTGACGCCTCCAAAAGACCATGTATTAGTCTCTCCCTCATCCCTTTCTACCATTTCTAAAACAAGGCCATGCGGATCAAGAACCTTTATCGATTCTTCTCCGAATCTTTTTTCCATTGTGTAAGAAATATTAAATTTCTCAAATCTGTCTTGCCAAAATCCAAGGCCACCCTTGGGAATGGCATAGGAGGTGACCCCAACCTGGCCATCCCCTATGACTCCCTGTAAAGCATTTGCCCATGGAAAGAAAGTAATGATTGTCCCCGGCTTTCCTTCTTCATTGCCAAAGTACAAATGATAAGTGCCGGGATCATCAAAATTTACGGTCTGTATGACCAATCTCAAACCTAGTACTCCTGCATAGAAATCGACATTCTCCTGCGGATGGCCGACGATGGCAGTGATATGATGGATCCCACTAGTTTTTCTGCCCACTGTGAAAACCTCTTCCTATTTAATGTAACCTAAATTCAGCCAATAAAACTCATTTCAATTCAAATATATTCAATTCAAGATATTAGATTTAAATCTCTGACCGTTTTTTAACTTTTTCAAGTAAATTTATTAAATGATCCAGCTCAGCTGAATTCAGCTCTTCAAAAAAAGTGTTCACCCATTCCTGGTGTTCCGGCATAATCTCTTCCAATAATTTATTTCCTTGATCAGTTAAACCAATATGAATCGCCCGGCGGTCATTCGGACATGCGATTCGTTTGGCATATCCCTTTTCCACAAGCTTATCTATTACATAAGTCATCGAGCCGCTCGTAATTAATATCTTCTTTCCAATTTCATGTATCGTCTGCATATCTTTATGGTATAGAGCTTCCAGCACTGAAAACTCAGTCATGCTAAGGCTATAATTGGTGATACTGTCCTTTATGCATTCATGAATGGATTTGGATGTCTGCATGAGAATAAGGAATGCCGGGTTAGGGCACGACCTTTTCATATTATCACCTGCCAATACCTCGAATTAATTTATCTTGATTTCGAGATAATTATAAAATACATTTATGATTGTGTCAATCTTCCGGAATGAAGAATTCCTTCTCATTCCACAAAGAAAACGAGAAAGGATGGGACGGATGCTTAATTTGTTAAGCCAAGTGTTTTAACACATTATTAAATTCTGACCATTTTATAACATTCAGCATATTGACTTCATCTTTAACATAAAGGTATATATAATTTATAATATTAGAATTTTCCGATAAAATCAGGAGGGGGGTGAGGGTATGTATAGTGCATACTGCCGAATGGTTCAAAAAACCTTCAAGCTGGCATCGCCTTTTCTGCCATGGCGGGAACCGGAATTATTAGAAGGTGCCAACAGCCTGGACAAGCTTCCTGATGTTATTAAGAAGAAAGAAATCAGCAGAATTCTGATTGTAACTGACAGCGGCATCAGTGCTCTTGGCCTAATGGATGGTTTGCTTTCAAATTTACAGAAAAAAAACATTGAATTTAATATATATGATAAAACCATTTCAAATCCTACAATTACGAATATAGAAGAAGCATTGAAAGCATATAAAAAGAATGATTGCCAGGGGATTATTGCTTTTGGCGGAGGTTCTCCGATGGATTGCGCCAAAGGAGTTGGTGCAAGAGTTGTGAGGCCAGAGAAAAGCATTTCACAATTGAAAGGCCAATTTAAGGTTAGAAAAGAGCTCCCCCCCATTTTTGCAGTTCCAACCACAGCAGGTACAGGAAGTGAAGCCACTGTTGCAGCGGTCATAACTGACAGCGAATCACACGAAAAATATGCGATCATTGATTTGAACTTAATCCCGCATTATGCAGTACTTGACCCGTTGATTACATTAAAAATGCCTCCTCATATAACAGCTGCAACCGGTATGGATGCACTAACCCATGCCATCGAAGCCTACATTGGCAGAAGCAATACAGCTGATACTAGAAAATTCAGCATTGATGCAGTCCGGCTTATTTATGATAATCTTTATGAAACATACCAGAATGGCGAAAACCTGACGGCAAGAGCCAAGATGCAAAAAGCTGCTTATCTTGCAGGACTGGCTTTCACCAGGGCGTATGTTGGCAATGTTCATGCTATTGCCCATACGCTCGGAGGTTTTTATTCGGTCCCACACGGTTTGGCAAATGCCGTCATCCTTCCATATGTCCTGGAGCATTATGGAGAGGCAGTATGGGATCCTTTGGCTGAGCTGGCAGTGGCCGCTCGTATTGGCAATACGTCAGATTCGGCTGAAGTCAAAGCCAAAAATTTTATTCTAAGCATAAAATCCCTAAACAGCAGAATGGGGATTCCGCCAAAAGTGAGCGGAATTCAAGACAGTGACATTCCAATCATGGCTGAACGTGCCTTAAAGGAAGCCAATCCCCTGTATCCTGTTCCGAAAATCTTCAGCAGAGATGATATGTTTAGACTGTACCAGCTGATCAAAGACTAATATGGGATATTCCTGTTCTTCATCTAAAAATCATTTTATTAAAAGATTATTTACTAAAAAAATACCAGCTCCAATATGCCTTCTTATAAGCTGCCACTCACCAGGAGCAGCTTCGGTCAGGAAAAATACATCGGCTGTTAACAGGCTTATCCCTGTGATAATAATGCATGCGAATATGACTGCAAGCATTTCTCCCTCCCTTAGCCTGGCTGTGCGATTCATGGTTCAATGGCACCTATCAATAAGAATAGTGCCTTTTAGGATGAATCAGCAGCAGCCAATGGCGCTTATCCATGAGATTAGTGCCTTTCAGGAAGAGTCAGCAGCAGTTAATGGCGCTCATCAATAAGAATAGTGCCTTTCAGGATGAATCAGCAGCAGTCAATGGCGCTTATGGACGTGAATTAAGCCAATTGCCTCAGAAATAAAAGGCGGATTGCATGACTGCATTCCGCCTTTCTAGAAACGTTTCTTAATAAAATTCATGAACACAAGCATGGAAGTTGATATCAGTAAAATAATTGAAACCCACATCCAAGCCAGTTCCATATCCCCTGAATCCATAGCAACGTAGATCGCGGTGGGAAGTGTTTGTGTCTTTCCGGGAATATTGCCTGCAAACATTAATGTGGCCCCAAATTCCCCTATTGCCCTCGCAAAGCTTAATATTGCTCCTGTCATGATAGCTTTAGAAGCCAGCGGCATCGTTACATAAAGAAAAACCTTTAAATCAGATGCACCATCGACTCTTGAGGCGTCTTCAATCTCATTGTCAATGGATTCAAAACCAGCCCTGGCAGATTGATACATCAGTGGAAAGGCTACAACGGCCGCTGCAATAACAGCAGCCCACCAAGTGAAAATGACTGGCCCGTTAAACAGCCATTCAATCCCTCGTCCGACGAAAGATTGCTTTCCAAAAATCACAATAAGCAGAAATCCTACAACGGAAGGCGGAAGGACCAATGGCAAAAGCAGCAGAGTATCTATAATTGCCTGGCCTTTAAACGTCCGATTTGCCATCAGTTTTGCAGCTATAACCCCTATCACTAAAACAGCGAGAAGCGATATAGAGGCAATTTCCAGTGAGAGTTTAACCGGTGACCAAAAGTATTCGGATTGAATCATTTCAGCAGGTAAGAAAAACCGTATTGCTCCATTTTAGACATACCATGTTCAGAATGAATAAATCCGTATAAAAGCTGTGCCGTATCCCGGTTTTTACTCTCTTTTAATACTCCCAGCTGATAGAAAATAATCATATAAACTCCTTTGTAAATAGAAATACATCTGTTAAATATAATATACCTTATCATTATAAATGAAAAATTTAGACCAGCATTCTATTAACTTGAAGTTTTTGTGTCATAAGTCACGTTTAGATTTTTATAGTAAATCACTGTTGCCTCCAGATGGCCTTGTTCAGACTGTGCGAAGCCTGGTATGATGCCTGCTTGAACATATCCTGCTGATTGATAAAGAATATTGGAAACATCACCTTCTCTTGTATCAAGCACAAGCAGGCTTCGGCCCTCCTGTTTCGCTTTATCTTCTGCCGCTTTTAATAGAAAGCGTCCCAAACCCTTTCTGCGGATGGAGGGGTCTGTCATTAATTTTGCAATCTCCGCACGATGGCTTCCATTTTCTTTCCGGCATAAATGGAGCTGGATTGTTCCGGCAGCTTTCCCATCCAATACAGCTAAAAACAATACCACATCATTATTTTTTAATAAATCCTCCCAATATTCCTCTGCCTTAGCTTGATCAAGCGGGGGCAGATACCCTATGGACGCTCCCTCATTTACCACCTCAATTAATAGTTTGGACAGGTCTTTTTTATATCCTTCAATGGATTTAACCTCGAAAATATCCATTCCCGCTCACTCGTTTCTTATAATTTTTCTAACCAATCCGCTTCTAGCGAATCTAATACATTAACATTCCATATAAGTAAAAAGTTCTCCTCCCTTCCTTATAACAAAACCATTAAAAAAGCTCTGCCTAAAATTTCAGGCAAAGCTTTCATTATACACTTATCGAAACCAGCCCTTCTTCTTAAACCACCCAAACATGCCTAAGGCAATAATAAACATTAAAAACAGCGTTTCAAAGTATCCATATTTCCATGTTAATTCCGGCATGTTTTCAAAATTCATACCGTAAATGCCCGCTATGAAGGTTAATGGCATGAATATGGTGGTTATCACGGTAAGGACTCTCATCACCCGGTTTGTCTGATGGGAGTTGATCGATAAATAACTGTCACGGATATCGGTCGTCAATTCCCTGTTTTCATCAATCATTTCTGTCAATTTCAATAAGTGGTCATGAATATCAGCAAAGTATTCGTATCTTTCCTTTACCCCTTTAAGCCTATGGGAATTAATGACACGGTATATTAAATCCCGCATCGGAATGACTGTATATCTTATCTGCAATAAATGATGGCGGATATCAAATAATTTCTCCAATAATTCTTCCATTGTTTCATCATTTGGATTATCTTCAATGAGGCTCAAACGATCTTCCAGCTGATAAACGATGGGAAAGTAATTATCCACTATTTTATCAATGATATGATACATGACCAGATAGGGATCCCATTTATTGATTTTCTTACTCAGGCTCAGCCTTTCCCAAACATCATTCATTTCTTTGGAGAGCTCATGGTGGTACGATACTATGTAATTTGAACCAATAAAAAAATTGATTTCCTGCTTATCTTCATTAATATGATTTAAGCTATGGGTGACAAAAAAACTGTAGTCTTCATAATAATCCATTTTGGGGCGCTGGAGTTTGACAACACAATCTTCTATTGCCAGGGGATGAAAATGAAAAGTCTTGTCGAGTTCCGCTGTTTCCTCCTCGGTTGGCTGATCAAAATCAACCCAAAACCACTTATAACTTTCCCACTCTGCTTTCAGGCTTTCAATTGTAATATCTTTCTGCAGTTCATTTTTTTTATTAACAGCTTGTATTCTAATCATGATTGTCTCCTAGTTCCATTCTGTAAACGTATTTTTTCCACTTTTGATAACGATATCCTGATTTTTCCCTCTTCCACTTGGATGTTTATTATTTACCTCTTCACCTTGCTCTTTTAAACAAGAATATACTTTTCTTATTCAAGTCAGTTTACCGTTGCTAATTCGGTAAAAATAAAAACATCCGTCAGCTTTAATGCTTTTATCCTAAAAAGTAATTTTAATTAACAAAAAATATTAACTTATCTAAACTTATTTAATAAATTATTTTCAAATAATAAATCGCTGACGAGAAGAGTAAGACAGGAGTGCTGTTCCAAAGAGAGCCGGCATATGGTGAAAGCCGGTGTCCAGTACCTGATCCGAAGATCATCTCTGAGATGCAAAGCTGAAATC
This sequence comes from Cytobacillus sp. BC1816, assembly GCF_051353635.1. Lineage (NCBI taxonomy): Bacteria > Bacillati > Bacillota > Bacilli > Caryophanales > Bacillaceae > Cytobacillus > Cytobacillus sp. BC1816. Next base: position 3,455,519 of record NZ_CP195611.1, read on the forward strand.
AGTAAGCTTTGACGGTTTTCCGCTTTTACAATGGAACACGTATGATTGTACGTAGCTGAGTGCTGCAGTTTTTGAACTACGAAATTAGGGTGGTATCGCGAGTATAGACTCGTCCCTTTCTGGGGACGGGTCTTTTTATTTTTATATAAAGGAGTTTGAACAATTTATGAAGAAATTTGACAGCTTTTTTATCGGCCTCAAGTTATTCATTCTCAATGTTTTTTGGGGCAGGTAATTTAATATTACCTCCTTATCTCGGTGCCTTATCAGGTACTTCCTTTTGGCTTGCGATGGCAGGTTTTATTATGACTGCTGTAGACCTGCCATTTATTGTACTGCTTGCCATCTCCTTGGCAAAAGGCGGGATTGATGCGATTTCCAGCCGGGTTCATCCTCTTTCGGCATTTTGTTTATGGTGATCATCTACCTATCCAAGCAATTTCTAATCGAATCTTGAACACTGAGAAATCATCCCATTTGCTATGCTGCTCGCAGTTGCATAGCCATGTGCAATAATCATAGCTTTTATCCGGTTATGGAAGTGATTTATTTTCGCCTTACATAAAAATAATGTCATCATTATAATATCTTCAAAATATAAATGAATGTCCATCCGTTTTTCAATAAATAACACCACTTTAGAAACAATTGAGTATTCCATTTTATAATGATCTTTTATGAATTGAAGCATGCGTTGAGATAGTAGCTGTTCCTCTTTCGATAACTGAAAAGGATTAAATTTAAAGAATAAATAGGATGACAATGTATAGACACTGTTACCATCATATTTTACATAATAATTCAATTCCAAATATCTAAAGATATCCTGCATCGTTGAAAGAATAATTTCCATCATTAAATTATGAGATTCATTAGGTCGTTCAAATATTAACCTATCCATCATTGCCGTTATTTCATCAGTACATTTTTCAATAAATACAGATTCTTCGAATTGATAATTTTCAAATTTCCAAAAATACTTTAAGCAATTCTGGTAAGTTTGTTCAATAAGCGTAATTTTCATTTCATTTACATGGCTGAAAAACTGCTTACTACTTGGTGAGAAAAGTACACTTCCTTCCCTCGTAGAGTAATTATTAAAGAGATAAGATGAGTTCTTGAAAATATGCTTTGGTAAATCCTGCATGGTTACAAAAATCTTATCCATTGTTTTCGACTTCTTAGAGAAAGCAAATCCGCAAGCATATTTTATCGTATTCTTACATTCACCGATATTGCCGCTATAATGATATTTGCTTAATACATCAAGAGTCTTATTGGTCACTTCAATCGGTATACCAAGTAATTTACTCTCTTCCATAAAGAAGTGGTGGATAAACTGTTTTTTCTCATCCGAACCACGATCTTCAAGACTAGGTATATTTACTTTAATTGGGATTCTCCTTAAGAACGTCTCTAGAAAAACGGACAGACTTTCGGTAGTTGCGAACACCAATCGTACCTTGGACTTTCTAACTATATTCGTTTCACCTAATCGAGTAAATGTCCCCTGGTCCATAAAGGTAAACAGCTTCTCTTGACCTTCTTTATTCAAGCGATGGACTTCGTCCAAAAACAAGATCCCATTATTCGCTTGTTCAATAAGACCCACCTGGTCCTTCAATGCGCCTGTAAAAGCCCCCTTAGAATATCCAAATAAATAGCTTGATAAGAGTTCTGGATTATTTGCATACTGAGCACAATTAAATACAAAAAAAGGAGCCTGATCCTCAATGATATTTTGTGTTCGTGAATAATCATATATAAGCTTTGCGAAGAATGTTTTTCCTACGCCAGTTGGTCCTAAAAGTAATAAAGGCAAACCCATACTTGGATAGTGAATGGCCGTTTTGACTTGCTCAATAGATTCTTTCAAACTCTTCTCATAGCCAATTAGCTTTTTAAAAATCTCCTCTGATTTGGGAATAAGCTCTTTTTCTATCGTTTCCAAACTATCATAGACAGTATGTTTCAAACTCCCGTATTGTTTTTCTAACGTTTCTCTATGTATAAAACAAACGGGACGAGTATTTATTTTTAATAAGACACCTTCTTTAGAAAGCTCATTTAATAACCTGCTTGCTCTTGTACGATCTATCTCAAAATGAACCCCTACTGCCTCTGTTTGATATGGTTCAAGGCAGCTGTCCCTTTTAAATGAAAACCTGCGTGTGACTTCTTTCATATAGACTACTATCTCATTTCTCATTGCTTTTCCCCCTTCCGTATTTTCGTTCAATTGTTAATGATCGCAAAATTTCAAATAAAACTTTTTTAATTATAACTTAATTTAATCTATTTTTTGTAGCTATCCTAGGTTTTTGTATGTCACACTAATTAATTCATTTCTACAGTGGGATGTTAACACGTTACGCACATAGAGGATTTTAACGGAGGCTTCTCATAAGTTGAGCAAACTTGTGTGAAGCTCCTTATTTTACTTTTTGTGTTACAATGAAGATAAAACTTTTTTCTGAAGAATTTGTCTTTTATCGTCTTAATCCTTAATCTCGGTCATTAATTGTTAATTGATGTTACCGTAAAACCGGTTAGATGACCCCGTATTAAATAACATTCAAAAGGTTAACGATAATAAATATTATTGATGAAGCTTTGTCATCTAGTGTAATTGAAGGGAGCGTGGGCGGAAAAAATGTACACTGTTCTTACATATTTTGTTTCCCTTTTTGTCATTGTGATATCAGTATTTATTACACTTTTTATTAAGAATGAACTAGAGCGAATGTTTCGAGAAAAAAATAATATGGTCCCCTTTCATGTATGTAATGTGCTTATTACCTTAATGGTTTCTTTTGCAGCACATGCTGTAATGACTATTTATATCATTGGGAATGAATTCAATTGGATACTACAATGTGTAATCCTCATGTTCATTATCTTACCAATTTATATTTTAGGGCACCTTGCATTTGAAAAATATAAATTAGTGTATCAAAAATACATAACCGCTGAGAGCGGGAAAGTTATTGTACTTAACGAAAAGTACTTAAAAAAGAAAAAGTTGCCTTCAAAATTCAAAAATTATAATGCTTTTTCTAAGGAAAAATAAATCAAGGGAATATAAAATAATAGTATTTTCTTGGGTTAAGCAAACTTACGGAACCTTTTCGATATTTTATAGAAGGATTGGAGCAATTAAGATGAAAAATGAGCAATATTGGGTTTCAAAACTTGGGTTAACTCCTCATCCAGAAGGCGGATATTATAAAAGAACGTTTGAATCAGAGGAATGTACTTCTGATCAAGAATTGTCTGTGAATTTTGAGGGAACACGTAAGCTCTATACAAGCATTTATTTTTTATTAACGTCAAATGATGTGTCCCACTTTCATCGATTGAAGTCGGATGAATTATGGTATTTTCACGCTGGAAGTCCATTAACCATTCATGTCATCCATGAAAATAGTGAATATGAAGAAATTAAATTAGGAATAAACCTTGATAATGGAGAAGTACCTCAAGCTTTAGTTCCGAAAAATTCAATTTTTGGTTCGTCTGTTATGGAGGAGGATACATTCTCACTAGTAGGTTGTATGGTTTCTCCAGGCTTTGAATTTCAGGATTTTGAAATGTTCACACAAGCCGACCTTTTATCAAAATATCCTCAATATAAGGAAATTATTTTAAAGTTAGCGTATGAAAAGATTCCTGAATAGAGGTTAAATGTATCCCGTTTTAACTGGCAGTAAGACACCCACTCTCAAGGAGTAGAGAGCAAGGCGAAACAGCTCTGTATATCCAATAAACTTTGGTGTTTATAGGTAAGAATAGACCAAATCATATGCGATTTGGTCTGATAATTAATGTATTTTTCAATCCAAAACCTGAGATTTTTTCTTTAAATGCGAAACTGAATAAATCTACATACTTTATTTCTTCAAGATCAATTAAAAAATTTAAATTCTGGTTTATTATATCTTTGGTATCCAACTCTACTTGAGCCTCTATCCTTTCGCCGTTCGGCAAATATAATCTCCTATTACATCTAAGGGGAAGAACCCTATAATTCTTGGATTATTCTTTTTTGTATTAATAAAGTCTGCATACCCTTTTAATATCATATCCTGTTAAGTTTGTTCATCAAAAAGGGACAGATTTTGTAACCCTTTCTTACATTTTTGATTATGGAGAGAAAAGCTTCCGCTCTATATATGCATATAAATTATATCTATCTAATTGCTTTAGACAGTTAGTCCTGACTGCAGGATTTGAAAGAAATTAAAGAGCACAAAATTTCCTCCTATTTTTTTAAGCAGCTGCAACCCATTCTTTTCTCTTTCAAGTCCACTTGCACAAAAACGTAGTGTCTTAAGGGATAAACGGTACCCTTCTCTTAACTTCAATAACCTGGCGATATGATGAAAAATCCTATTTATCATTCCAAATAGTGCTGGCGTTTTAACAGTAATAGAATTTTTACCATATTGAACAATATAGTTAGTTATCCCACTGGCCGTATTATAATAGCCAGCTTTCATCTTTCCCGCTTAAACTTGCGTTCATAACTTCTTGCACTTGTTTGGTACTTTACAATCATTCCTCATCCCTGCCTTTGCTGTTAGTAGTGTTTCTAAGCTAAACCTGAATTTCAACCTAACAATCTTCAGTAAGGTCCTGCAGGGCATCTTTTCATTAGTGTAAACAGTCACTTCTTCAGCCGGTATTCCATAGTTTACTCCGCCGACTATTAATTCTGCCTTAGATTCCTCAAGGACTGCATATTGAACATATACTTTTTCTTTATGCTCCCAGCCACTTAGAATGGCTTCAGCATCCTCTCTGCAGAAAAATAAATTATCATACACTCGGTAAACCTTTTTGATGATCATTGTTATCCTCCTTAAAAAGTAATGGAAAATGCAAAAAACGCACTTTACCCAAAGGATTAAATTAACTACGATAGTAGTTTTAATCACTTGGATAAAGTGCGTTCAAAAATCAAAGATAATAACGCCCGCCTGGGTGTTAGGTAAAAAATGAAAAGAAGTAGTATGGGTCTAGTATATCATCTCCATTAATCATTAAAAAGGAAAGATTGCAGTCAGTTGTTTTCCATTTCCCTTTTTTTATGCGATAGTGCTTAACCGATTAATATTAAAGAGGCATAAGGGAAACTGATTATATTTATACAGAATTTTCATAAAATTCTGTTGACAAATGCAGCCAATTAAAATTAATATGTAAACAAGTTGTTATTAGCAACTAAATTTATGAACTAAGGAACTAAACTACATGAATGAAAAAATCGAAAAAATTAAGAAGTTTAACCGTTTTTATCTTAATGTTGTTGGTTTGTATGCTCAGTATTCAAAAGGAAGCCCCTATTCAATGTCAGAAGCTATGATTTTATATGAGATAGATAAAAGGAAGAGGTGTACAGCTTCTCAATTATCTGAGTATTTCGACTTCGATAAAGGCTATGTAAGTAGAATGATACATAAGCTCAGCAAACAAAAACTTATTGAACGGGTATCGGATAACCAAGATAAACGAAAAAAATATCTGCATATCACTGAAAAAGGGCAAAAAGTTCTTAAAGAACTTTCAGATAATGCCAGCAATGATGTAAGGAGGATGATTGAAAAAATAGATTTTGAACAAGTAAATTCTCTTATTCAATCAATGGAAGAAATCGAGAAAATTTTATCAGTCAATAAAGGAGGAAGATTTGATGAGGAATAATAAGGTCCTGATTACATTTCTTTTAATCATTACGATGTTATTGGCAGCATGTACAGAAGGTACGAATGTGGATGGTAATTCCAGTAGTTCACCAGATTCTAGTTCAGATGCTAATAGTCAGGGTCCCCTTGTCATCGGTTTTGAAGCAGACGCTACCACACTTCTAGCAAATCACGATGTCAACTACACCACAGATACGCTAATTCGCAATATTTATGATCCACTGATTGATCGAGATTCTCAAACAGCTGAATTTGTCCCTGTTCTTGCAGAGGAATGGAAAAATACAGACGAAAAAACATGGTACTTAAAGTTGAAAGAAGGAATTAAGTTCCATAACGGAGCAGATTTTAATGCAAATGCAGTTAAATTTAGTATCGACTACATCTTAGATGAAAGTAACGGGTCATTTTACCGTTCAAGATGGGCTAACGTTAAGGAGGTCATTGTACTTTCAGATTACGAAGTGGAGATCCATACATCCGTGCCTTTTCCAAGCTTAATCCAACGGATTGCAGAAGATTTGCTCATCATGGAACCTGGCTATGTTGAAGAAGTAGGTATAGAGAAAGCATCAAGTGAACCAGTTGGTACAGGGGCGTATACGTTTGTTGACTGGTCAAGAGATAACCATTTGAAATTAAAAGCTTTTGAAGATTATTGGCAAGGAAAACCTGAGATTGAGGAAGTTGAGTTCCGAATTATTCCGGAATTTAGCGCAAGGATGTCTGCTTTTATGAGCGGAGAAATATATTTATTTAAGAACATCCCTGTCGACTCAGTTAAACAATTTGAAAGTAATGAAGTAAAACAAATTTCTTCTTCACGAATCAATTACTTAGCATTATCGAACCTTGTCGATGGTCCATTAAAAGATGTCAAAGTTAGACAAGCTATTAATCACGCTATCAATGCAAATGAACTTCTAGAAACTGTATTAAGTGGGTATGGATCGAGAATTACAGGACCGCTGTCCCAATTGAATGCTGATTATGCTGAAACTAAAGAATACGACTATGACCCAGATCTTGCCGTAAAATTAATCGAAGAAGCTGGCTATAGTCCAGAAGAATTAACATTAACATTGGATACACCAAGTGGTCGATATCCGATGGACTCCCATATTGCTCAAGCCATTGCTACACAATTACAAAGTATCGGGATCAATGTAGAAGTAAGGGTGAATGAATGGGGCAAGCATTTGGAGAAGATTCAAAAAAGAGAAACTGGTGATATGTTCATTCTTGGATGGGGGCCAGCTTTCGATGCCCAGTCAACAATTGAAAACTTGTTCACTTTAGAAGCGCCATACAGTAGTTTTTACCAGGAGGATATTGAGAAAAAGATTAAGGAAACAAACCAATTGTTTGATCAAGAAGCGCGCTTTGCTGGATATGCTGAGCTTCAACAGCAGTTAGTAGAACAAGCTGCTTGGGTTCCATTATGGCAACAAGCAGACCTTTACGCTGTTAAATCTTCTTTAAATTTTTCACCTCGTGTTGATGAGAAAATGAACGTGTTTGAGATGTCATGGAACTAAATTTATAGTTTCAAAGAAGAGAGGGTCCCCTTCTCTCTTCTTTTATTCCAAGGGATAAGGCGGGGTGCTACTATGTTAGATTTTATAATTAAAAGATTAATACAAGTGGTCATCGTTGTATTTCTTGCTCTAACAGCAGTCTTCTTTTTAATTCGTCTTTCGGGAGATCCGACCACACTATTCCTCCCGCCTGATGCGCCAAGGGAACAAATTGAAGAATATCGTGAGTTATTAGGGTTTAACCGCCCACTATATGTTCAATACATTGACTTCATGAAAGGCGCCATTCAAGGTGATTTTGGAGAATCTTTAAGAAGTGGCGACGATGCTCTAGGACTTGTTTTAGATAGAATGCCAGCAACTTTTCAATTAGCATTCTCAGCATTGTTATTATCAATCATCATCGCTATTCCACTTGGTGTTCTATCTGCATATAAACGAAACACTCTATTTGATAAAGCAAGTGTAGGGATTACGGTTATCGGTCAGGCTATCCCCAGTTTTTGGTTTGGTTTAATTTTAATTTTTATTTTTGCTGCTCAACTAAAATTATTTCCATCGAGTGGAGGCGGCTCTGTTAATCACATGGTGCTTCCAGTTATTACACTAGCTTTGTATAGCGTATCGCGTTTTGTCCGTTTTACTCGATCGGCCATGCTAGATGTATTAAATAAAGACTATATCCGAACAACCAAAGCAGCTGGAACACCAACATCCACGCTAATTATGAAATACGCCTTAAAAAATTCTTTGATTCCGATCCTCACATTAATTGCGCTTGATCTCGGTGTTTTATTAGGCGGCGCTGTTATTACGGAAGCTGTTTTTTCTTGGCCAGGTGTAGGAAGACTATTACACCAGTCATTAATGAATCGAGATTTCCCAATTGTATTGGCTGGCGTATTTATCGTTGCCATCATTTATGCAGTCATCAACTTTATTACAGATATTTTATATGCATATGTGAACCCCCAAATTAGAGTGAAGTAGGTGAAGCTGTGGAAACCAGTACAATTACAACCACTAATAAATCAATTGATATGAAATTTAAAAAGAAATCTAAATTCAAGGATTTCTTTCGAAAACTGTCAAAAAGCTGGGCTGGGTTGCTCGGTTTTTGCATAGTTTTCTTTTTAGTAGTTCTCAGTCTATTTGGGCAATGGATTGCCCCTTTTGATCCTATGGATGCCCCATTACGAGATCGTCTTTTACCTCCTTTTACAGACGGTCACATATTGGGAACCGATCAATTAGGAAGAGATATACTTTCTAGAATCATTGCAGGTACAAAAGTATCCTTAATTATCGGGTTAGCCACAGCTTTATTAGCCGGGGTCATTGGCACCATCGTGGGTGTGATTGCAGGATACTTTAGGGGCTGGATTGATATAGTTCTAATGCGAATTGTGGATGTTCAATTAAGTTTTCCATTTATCTTATTAGTACTCGTCATAAGTGCAGTACTTGGAGCAGGACTTACAAACATTATCATATCTCTTGCTTTAGCGGGATGGGTTATTTTTGCCAGAGTTATTCGGAGTGAAGTGTTGGCTTTGAGAGAAAAGGAATTTATTACAGCAGCAATCGCAACTGGTGTGCCGAAATTCGAGATATTAGTAAGACATATCCTCCCTAATATCTTTACACCCATCATTATTTTAATCTCCTTACAAATGGGCACATACATTATCGCAGAAGCATCCGTAAGTTTCTTAGGATTCGGAGTTCAACCGCCCACTCCTGCATGGGGCAATATGCTTAATGAAGGAAAGGACTATATTTTCAGTTCTTGGTGGTTAATCACATTCCCGGGTATTGCGATTATCCTCACTACACTTGGGGTTAATTTATTTGGTGACTGGTTAAGGGATACACTCGATCCAGAACTAAAAGGCGAATAATAGGAGGTGAAAAAAATGACTGAAGTACTTCTTGAAATCAAAAATCTTGGTATCCAATTTAGTACAGGAGAAGGTACCGTTCAACCGATTCGAGGGGTAAATTTCTCCTTGAAAAAAAGTGAAACTCTTGGGGTTGTTGGTGAATCTGGTAGTGGAAAAAGTGTTACTTCTTTAGCGATAATGGGACTTTTACCAGAGAAAAAAAGCAAGATTGTTTCTGGGAGTATTCATTTTAATAATATAGATGTAACTACTCTAGATAATCACCAATACAGAAAACTTCGCGGGAATGAAATATCCATGATATTCCAGGAACCAATGACCTCTCTCAATCCTGTTTTTACAATAGGTGAACAATTAAGTGAGCCACTAAAACAGCATAAAAAAATGCCAAAAAAAGAAAGAAAAGAAGCCATCATCAATATGTTAAAGCAAGTGGGCATTCCAAGAGCGGAACAGATTATTAACGAATATCCTCATCAATTATCAGGCGGTATGAGGCAACGCGTAATGATTTCATTAGCCCTTTTATGCGATCCTAAACTCCTCATTTGCGATGAACCTACTACTGCTTTAGATGTAACCATTCAAGCACAAATCTTAGAACTGATGAAGCAAATTAAAACTGAAAAAGATATGAGTCTTCTTTTTATTACACATGATTTGGGTGTGGTAGCAGAAATGTGCGATCGTGTTGTGGTCATGTATGCTGGGGAGATTGTTGAAGTGGCAGAAATCCATGAACTATTTGACAATCCTCTACATCCATATACAAAAGGTCTAATCCATTCTCTTCCGACGAATAATTCGAGAAAAAGCAAGCTCTATTCCATTAACGGACAAGTACCTAGGCCTGATGAAATTGGAGAAGGCTGCACATTCGCCAATCGATGTCCATATGCATTTGATAAATGCACTGTTAGCGCCCCTCCTACTTTTTCAATGGGAGAGCATTTAAGTAAATGTTGGCTACAAGAGTCCAATCGGCAGGTGAATATTCATTGACGGAAAAGCCCTTACTAGAAGTTAAGAATCTTAAAAAATACTATGAAATATCACAAGGTCTCTTTAAGCCGAAGCTAGTAGTAAAAGCTGTAGACGATATTAGTTTTTCTATTAATAAAGGAGAAACTTTTGCCCTAGTTGGAGAATCTGGTTGCGGAAAATCGACAACTGGAAGAACCATATTAAGGTTAACTGGTGCAACTTCAGGTAAAATCCGATACAAGGGGCAAGACCTTCTATCATTACCGACTGAAAAAATGCGCTCATTACGGAAAGAGATGCAAATGGTCTTTCAGGATCCGTACGCTTCTCTTAATCCTAAGATGACCATTAAACAAATCTTAATGGAACCGCTCCGAGTCCATAAGAAATTTCATCCTGACGAACGATTGGAGAAAATTACCGAGATTCTAGAAATCGTCGGTCTCTCTAAAACACATCTTGAACGGCACCCTAATGAATTTTCCGGTGGACAAAGGCAGCGGATCGGCATAGCTAGGACTGTTATTTTAAACCCAGACTTTATTATAGCAGACGAACCCGTTTCCGCTCTTGATGTATCTGTTCAATCACAAGTTATTAATTTAATGCTCGAGCTACAAAAAGATTTTGGTTTGACATACTTATTTATTTCCCACGATTTAAGTGTTGTTAAACATATGACAGACCGAGTTGCAGTTATGTATCTTGGGAAAATTGTAGAATTAGCCGACACTGAAGAATTGTTTTCAAATCCAAAGCACCCTTATACTCAGGCATTAATCTCAGCTATCCCTGTGTCTCACCCCAGAGAAGCGAAAGAACGAATCGTATTGAAAGGAGATGTTCCTAATCCTGCCAATCCACCTTCCGGATGCACGTTCCACACAAGATGCCCATATGTCATGGAAATGTGTAAATCTATTGAACCTTCACTCACAGAAATAGCTACAGGTCATACCGCAAGCTGCCATCTATATACCACTAACAAGGAGGAAAAAACAAATGCTATTATCTATTCCTAAATACGAATTTAAAGAAAGACAAGAAAAGTTTAAAAGCATTTACAAAGGAAAGGAATGTGATGCTTCCGTTCTTTTTTCTGTAACAGATATCTTTTACTTAACTGGATTTCATTTTCATCCTACCGAGAGACCTATTGGTTTGCTGATTGATCCGCAAGATAAAGTTCACTTATTTGTTCCAGCATTAGAGCATGAACATGCGGAAGAATATAGTATTGTGGATTATGTACATTCCTATCCTGAATATCCAGGAATTAAGCACCCGATGGAGTATTTCAAAGAGATCTTAATAGAATATGGGTTTGAAAATAAAACGATTGGTTATGATTCTTTAGGTTATGGATCCCCAATGGGCTATCGCGGTCCTGCTATAGATCAGCTAATCGACTCGAAGCAATTTGTATCTTTACAGGGTGTAGTTGAAGAATTGAGATTTATTAAGAGTCCAAATGAAATTGAATTAATTAAAGAATCCTGTCGCTGGGGAAATCTAGTTCACCGCTTGCTCCAAAAGTATACCAAAAGTGGTTTAAGTGAAATTGAAATTACTAGTAAGGCTTCGAATGAAGCAACAAAAGCCATGATTGATACTCTTGGACCCGATTATAAACCACATGGCCAAACACCTTACGCTGTTTTTCGTGGTCAAGTCGGTCCAGAATCTGCTTTCCCCCATGCCGTAACACAAAATATCGTATTAAAAAAAGGAAACACTCTAGTAACGGGAGCAGCATCCAGTGTTTTTGGATATACAAGTGAGTTAGAGCGAGTCATGTTCGTCGAAGAATATTCTAAAGAGCAGGAAAAATATTTTCACCATATGTATGAAGCCCAAGAAGTTGCATTTAAAGCCATCAAACCTGGAAGAACGTACTCTGATGTTGAAAAAGATGTTCAAGCATATTTCAAAGAAAACAATTTGACAGAATTAACGAGACACCATACCGGCCACAACATCGGAATACTTGGACATGAAGCGCCGTTTTTCGACTTAGGTGATCACACATTACTAGAACCAGGCATGGTTGTTACCGTTGAGCCTGGAATATATGTGAAGGGCTTAGGTGGTTTTAGACACTCTGATACGGTTCTTGTGACAGAAAATGGTATTGAAATGTTGACTTATTACCCGAGAGACCTCCAATCCTTAATTTGTTACTAAAGGTGTTATACTTAGTACCAATAATGAATGACTCAATCTTTCTGAAAGGACGGTTGAGTCATTATAATTTTTTTCTGGGGTACTTTAAATGAACTTTTTTATTTTGGCCAGTGGAACTTAAAAAGTAATGGAAAATGCAAAAAACGCACTTTACCCAAAGGATTAATTAAATACGATAGTAGTTTTAATCAATTGGATAAAGTGCGTTCATAAATTAAAAATAATAACGCCCGCCTGGGTGTTAAAAAAAATGAAAAAAGAAGTATAAGCCTAGTACACCCTCCTCATAAGCCATAAAAAAGGATAGATTGAAGTCATTTGTTTTCCACTTTCTTTTCTTTCAAAACTTCGATTATCTTTTCGTTTTCCTTTGCCACTTTAAATCCCATATCTTTTACGAATGTCTTCTTTTGATCCTTTATACCGCCAATAACCTTATTTTTTAGACATGCCACTAATGTGCAGTAATCAGGATGTGAGCCGATGTTATTTAGCCTTGTTTCCATTTGATCTCGCGATACAGGATAACCCAAGTCTCCCATTAAACTCGCAAGCTTGGGAATATCCTCATTAGCCGTCTTCCTGATATGTATTTTATGCTCCATTTTACACCTTCCTGCCTTCATGCGGTTTTACTCCCTTATCCAAATCGCTTTTGTATATCCAATTTTCAAACCTGCTTTTTCCATATTATTCTGGCTTGCCGAACCAAACCTTGCCTGACCTGTCACCAGCCCGGCATTATTTGTAATCGCTTGGCAGATTCGGGCTTGAATAAGCGCGCTGTGGACTCCCCTGTTTCTGAAAGAAGGCAAAACAGCCGCAGCCGCAAGATTTGCCACCCCTTCTTCCATAAAAATGACACCTATTCCAGCTGGTTCGTTGTTTACAAATGCGAGATAAAAGACCCAGTTTTCATTGCCATAAAGCACCTCATTATTCTCAGCTATCCCTTGGCTAAGGAATCCAGGCATGCCAAACCCCTTTGTATACACCTCGCCGAAAAGGTCAAAATCCTCTCTTTTCATCCTGCGTATATCAATACCAGCATGAATGGGAAGGTCCTTAAGATCTGAAGGCTCCGCAAACAGAGTGGTATGGAAATCACACTGATAAAATCCTTTTTGATGAAGCATCTTCAATAAATCTGATGATCCGTTAGAAGGTGTGATCTCCAATCGAATGGGGATTCCTTTTCCCTGGTAGAAATCAACTATTTGATCCAGAACTTCGGCCTCTGCTTCCTTAAATCCTTTAACAAGATTGAAGGATGGGCCCGGAATATTCCTTGCAAAAAAAGCGGTTGTCTGGCCAATTCTTTTAATTTCCACGCCCATTGGGTTTCCATCCCGATTTTTAATAGCTGTCAATCTGGAATGCAGTACATCTGTCTCTGCCTGGTCGAGCCTCTCAGCTAAGTCACTTTTCATCACTAGATTCATAATTTGCACCTCATTTTTTAAACGTCTAGCCTTCCAAAAGAATACAATATCTTATATCGCTTAACTGCAAGTATTCCTTTCCAATGATTGCGTGCAATTTGGAATTCATTATCAAATTGTTCCCAGCTCCAGGAAATATCCCAGGTTCCTTCATTTGAGATCTGCTCAATATAGAAATCAAGATTATCATCAATTAACGTTCCGAATTTCATAGAAAGAGAATTTTCTGGGTGCTCAGCAAAATCCAATGGAGTGGCTGTATAGCCTAATCCCCAATCTCTCTTGTTCTTCCCGGCAGCTTTGTATGCAAGAGCATTCACTTTTTCAGCCGTATGCTTGAGAGGATATTTAATTCTGGAATCAAATTCAGTTTCCTGCTTAGACATTAACTTAACCAACTGCTGAAAGTTGTTTATTTCATGTCTATCCATCTCATCAGCTTCCATTAAGTAATCAGCTGCATTCTTAATCATTTCCCACCCTATTTCAGCAGCACTGCTTCCGGGTGGTGACCAATGCAATAAGAACCCCGCAAGCTCTGCACTTGGGTTATAAAACCAATTTTCCTGGACACTCTCTGTCCAGTGCCACCATGGAGCATGTGGGTACTCGTTGTTTGAAGGCATCACTGATAGCCACATTTTCTTCTCATGCATATAGCTGTGTTCCAAATAATTTACTAGCTTTTGTACAACATTTAACTCGGGTTCTGCTTCAATGTCCATCAAAATTTGTCCGGCCGCCCATGAAGCCATCGGTGATGAGTGAGCTGACCAGAAATCAGGTTCAATGCCATGGCCAAATCCTCCGTCGTCATTCTGAAAAGCTTCAAGACATTTTATTACCCCTTCATCCTTACGATCCTCAAAATGGTATGACCATAAAGCTGATTCAAGCGGCCTTGCATTTCTTTTTATCCATCTGCTTGTATTTTCAAATAGTTCTTTCGTAATCTTCATAATTCATTTCCTTTCTTAAATAGGCCCATTTGATTTCTTATTAGTTTTCTAGCTATTATTTTAATTTCCTTTTTTAAACAATAAAAAAAGAAAAGAGTCAAAGCTCTTTTCCTAAACAATCCACTTTACAATATCATCAAATGGTCTGCGTGTTTTCGGTCTTGGGTCTTTCACTCTGTACCCAAATGCGCACATTACCGACAGCCCGAAGCTTCCTTTTTCAAGCAATCCTTCCTCATCCAGCAGCTTATTCATTTTTTCAATATCAAAACCTTCAATAGGGCAGGAATCTATGCCAATTTGTGCAGCAGCGGTCATCATATTCCCCAGTGCGATGTAGCTTTGCTTACAGGCCCAATCAAAGAGAGGGCGGTTTCCTTCCAGAAGATCAAAATCAGACTTCTGGAATTCCTCAATCCTCTGCAAATATTTTCCCATCAGTTCTTCCGGCATCCCCAGAGTATTTCTAAAATGATTCTGCAGATACTGGGAATCATATTTTGTGTCTTTTTTCGTTCTTGCCAGGACTAAAACAAAGTGGCTTGCTTCAGGCAATTTACCGAATGCTCCCCAGGAGGCATTCTTAATTTTCTCACGGAGCTCCTGGTTCTGAACAACCACAAAACGCCATGGCTCAAAACCAAATGAACTTGGTGACAGACGGCCTGTCTCCAATATAAATCGAAAATCTTCTTCGGGAATTTTTTTATTTGGATCAAATTCTTTTGTCGCATGCCTGAATTGATAGGCATTCAGAATGTCTTCCTTTAAAGTTTCCTTTTCACGCAAAACCAACCACTCCTTTTTTGACCGTTCTAAATTTAACGTAACACATTACAGCATAACATTCATGAAATCAGCTTTTAGTTTGCCCTTTTCACTGCCGTTCCTAATCATTTGAAGCTTGTCTTTGTAAATCCATAGACAATCTGATCATATCCCGGCAATGAACTCCATTTTCATGGATATCTTCTTTGTAATTCCGCACAAAAAAATCTCTATCGACCCCAGTGATTCTAAAACCGCATTTTTGGTAAAGAGCCAGCTGCCCGATACTGGAATTCCCTGTACCAATTTCAAGAGTCCTATTTCCACCTTGAATAGCAAGCTCTATTGCATGCTGAAGAAGTTTTCTGCCGATGCCTTCCCCCTGATATTTTTCACTAACGGCAATATTAACAATCTCACATGTTCCTGGCCTTGTGGCAAGAAGGATATAAACGCCGACTACTGCTCCGTTAAGTTCAGCAATATATGTTTCCCCTCGATTTAGATAATCCTCAATAAATTCAATTGAAGGATCTGCCAATAATAGCAGATTCCTGGGAGGGGGCTCAGAATGGCGAAGACTTCGAATCTTCATTATGTTCTCCTTTCTATGTCAAATTGGAAAAATAATCCTTTAAAATGCTTTCTGTTTGTTCTTTCGGATCAAAAACAGAATGTCCTGACCCTGCAATCATTTCTTCTTTTAATGAAGGATGATATCTTCTAAATTCCTGTACCTCTTCATCATTAATAAGAGTGCCTTTTTCCTCTCCGCGCAATAAAAGGACTGGCCCTTCAATCTGATCCAGTCCGTGCATTAAGTCCAAATCCTCTGAATCCATCTGAAGCTTCATGGGGAGATCTTTATGAACCCTCGCATGAATTCCATCTTCTTTTTTTACATAGAATTCTTCTTTTCTTTCTGCAAATTCTTCCGGGCTGATTTCATGATTAGGGGAGATAGACTGATAAAGCTCCCCCCACGTCTGATGAATTTTATATTTGGCGATTAGGTTGTCAACCCACTCTTTTTTCATAACAAAGCTTTTTGCAGGATAGTCCCCCACTACAAAGCCCTTTATTTTGCCCGGGTAATCTACTGCAAATTGCACAGTATTCGGAACTCCCCTGGAAAATGAAATAAAGTGTGCTTTCTCAATTCCTGTGTGCTGGAGAACCGCCTCAATATCGCTGGCCAGATGCCGGATTGTAAAGCCGGTCTCCGGAAGGCTGCTGTCCCCACACCCTCTTAAGTCAATCGAAAGGACCCGTCTTGGGGTTCCCCATCTTCCTTGAGAAAGTTTTTCTCCTATCCACCTGAACATTCTTCCATTTGAAAGGTTCCCATGAATACATATAACGGGAAGGCTGTCATTCTCGAATGCAGGTTTCCATTCCAGATAATGAAGGGTAAAGCCTTCCTTTCTTTCTATATAATGATGATCCATAGCAGTCATCTCCACAGTTTATTTTTGATTACCTTTTTTATTTGAGTTTCCTTTTCATGCTTATCGATATATTCAAAATATCCAAATCTATTTCCCCAAGGATCAGAAAATGCAGCCCACTTAACAGGGACTCCTTTTTGTATGGATATCAAATGGAGTTATTTTTAATTCTGTGATTAGCTTTTTACGTTCCTGTTCAAGATCAGGCAGACCCAGCCTAATTGGACCGCTCCCTATACTGGGGGATCCCTCAGCTATCTGAAGCCAGCAACCTGTGATGAGTTGCCACTCTGCAAATCCTTCATGCGGAATGAAATCTGGTTCTTTATTAAGCAATGTTTCATACCGCCACAGTCCCCTTTTCATGTCCAGCACCCTGAATTGAATCGTCATTTCATAAATCATTGCAGCCCTCCTATTCCATTCCAATTTATGTTATTCGTTAAAATCATCACATTTCCTTTAAATTATTGTTTTTGAACGAAAGTTAAGGGAATTAAGAGTATTGGATAATAGAAAGGGAGTTGAATAAACATGACAATTAATGCTTTGGTATTAAACTGTACGCTAAAAAAGAGCAGTGAACCCTCCAATACCGGCGCACTTATAGATGAGGTTATTAAATTTTTTGATGAAACGGAAGTCGAAACAGAGGTCATTACAGCTGCAGACTTTAAGATTGGTTATGGTATTACTTCTGAAGCTGTGGATCAGGAGGATGAATGGCCGGATATTTTTAAGAAGGTTGAAGAGTCAGATATCCTTATCCTTGGCTCTCCCATCTGGCTTGGCGAGCAGAGCAGCATCACCACTAAAGTAATTGAAAGATTGTATGGAGGAAGCAGTTTGACCAATGAAAAAGGCCAGTATATTTATTACAACAAGGTCGGCGGAGTTGTGGTGACTGGCAATGAAGATGGAGCCAAACAAGTTTCCCGTTCTGTGCTATATTCACTCTCCCATATAGGATTCACCATACCGCCAAACGTTGACACCTATTGGGTTGGAGAGGCTGGTCCCGGCCCATCCTTCATTAAAGCAAAGGGCTATGAAAATGACTTCACAAGACAGCATGCCAAAGTAATGGCCTATAATTTAATCCATTTTGCTAGAATGTTAAAAGCTCATCCGATACCTGCAGAAGGAAATATCGTCAAAGGATAGTTGCATCATTATGCAGTAAAAAACCAGCATTAGCCCTAAATGCTGGTTTTTTGCTCACTATCTTTTGGGGGAAATCTCCAATCCCAATTGATTTAGCGCGTGGGTAATTCCCTGCTGCAGAATAGAAAAACATGGAATTTGCGTTTCTTTATTTCCGCTCATTATTATTTGGAGGCTAAGCTCCGGTGAAATCCCGACAAATATACAGTTGCTGCCCAATAGAGAAGCGGCTTTCACAAATTTCTTCAGAAAATCTAGAGTATATTGATCTACACCCTTTAATCCAGTTAAGTCCAGTATTAAATA
The DNA here is from genome assembly GCF_051353635.1 of Cytobacillus sp. BC1816. Lineage (NCBI taxonomy): Bacteria > Bacillati > Bacillota > Bacilli > Caryophanales > Bacillaceae > Cytobacillus > Cytobacillus sp. BC1816. Next base: position 3,473,921 of record NZ_CP195611.1, read on the forward strand.
CTCAGCTTTATAACGGGGAAGATTCAGTAATGTTCTGTTCAGCAATTCCTCTGCCCGCAGCTCTTCATATCTTCCAACCAAAGGGATGACCAAAATGGAGTCGATCACAGGTATAATAGGAGAAGAAATCTCTTTAATGATTTCAGACAATACTCTGGTCTGCTCAGCAATTTCCTTCTCCAGCTCTTTCTGGTTGCTTTGTGTCCGCTCCTTTATCAATGCGCTAATATTCTGGGAGGGTGTAATGCCGGATTCGAAAAATTCGTATTCGGAATACTGATCACCCTGGACCTGGCTTTGCCTCACTTTATACCAAATATTCGTTTCAAACAGTCCGCTTAACACACCTGCCCAATGTCCAGGCAAAAAAGTGCCTTCGGTTTGTTTCTTTTGAGCAATATTAATCTTATATTCCCAGCCGCTGTTAACACGTACAACGGCTTTCTTTTCTTTGAGACAGAAGGAAACAATGTCTGTTTTTCCCCATCCAGCAGTTAGATAAATATTGGGCAGATGATTGATAATGTCTTCTTTTTCTCTATTCGATTCCAAATAAAATTTGCTGACAATTTTCCCTGTACGATACCCTGCTGTCTCTAGGACAAGCTTGGCCGACTTTTCACCAGAGATCTCTTCAATGGAGTCCAGCAGTGTCTTGAAAGCTGTGTTTACCCAAAATACCACCACATCGTCATTCTCAAATCTAAACGTTGCATCATCCAAATCCCAATCAAATAAAGATCCATTTACATTTATTTCATACTTGGAAGAGTTAGTCTCCATCGAATACCCCCTCATTTTATACATTGATTGCTATCTAGTCATCTATTTAAAGAACATTATTATTCTACCCTCAAGAATATTTCGGAGTCAAAAATGTATATGCTTCCGTTAAACCCTTATTAAATATGAAAAATAGTCATGTAAAATAGCTGCTGAAATTTGCCGCCTGCGAGCCCATAATCCATGCAATTTTCCACAGCTCATTGTGGAGAGTTTTTATTCACCTCCAAAAAAAAGATAGGCAAGCAAGTCTTCCCCGCTTATACCTACCCTTCTTCTTCCCACTTAATCGTAAATATACTGCCTTTTGCCGAACTTTCTTTTAAAAATAAATTTGCGTTCAAAGCACCCGCCAGCAGTTTGCTGAATGGAAGGCCCAATCCGAGCCCTCTTACTTTCAGTTTCTTCTGTTCACCCCTGTAGAAACGCTCAAAAATATAAGGCTGTTCCTCTTCCGCTATTCCTGAACCATTATCATGAACCTCAATAAATCTTTCGCTTAAAATAACAGTAATTCTGCCATCTTCATCAATGGCATGATAAGCATTATTCAATAAATTAATCATAATCTGCTGCAGACGGTACGGGTCTGTTGATCTGCATAAGGTTTCAGCGGGCACTTCCACACGATAGTGAAAATGGCCTTTCTGTGCCAGTGCCCATTGCCTTACAATATCTTGCACGAGCTTATTCATATCACAGTTTTCGGGCCTGATTGAAAAAGCACCGGACGAAAGTGAATTGAAATCGAGCAAGTCCTCAATCATTTTCTGCAAACGGCTGACTTCTTTTAAAGAAATATCAAGAAATTCCTCTTTTTCTTCCCCGCTTACAACATCATCACGCACTGCCTGAATTAGGCCGCTTATAGATGTCACAGGAGTTTTCAAATCGTGTGTGACCCCAGCCAGCAATTCTGCCCGAAGTCTTTCAAGGTGCATAAGCCGCTCTGTCATTTCTTTAAACGAAATGATTAAATTATGAATCTCTTCCTCATTGGCTCTGGCATTCAGTTCGATTTTATAGTCACCTTCGCTGACTTTGGAGGCAGCTTGAGCTACTTCCTGAATGGGCCTCGAAATTTTCCTTGAAAGAAAATAAATAACACTCCATCCGAGGAGACCCAATCCTGTGAGCATGATAAATAACAAGGAATATTCCTGATTTACGTTCGTCAAATCATCTGCGCTTTGGACCACCACGACCCATCCAACCTGGTTATTATCGAATGATATCACCGACTTGACCGCATACACAGCCTGCCCATCCTGTGTCTCCAGTTTTTGGACGTTCTTTTCGTTCTCAAGCAAATCCGCAGGCAAAGTTCCGAGATTGGGACCAGCCTGGTTATTTCTCTGCATACGCCCAGATTTTTTATATAATATCTGGCCATTTAAATCGCTTATAAAAACCTGGGGGTCAAACTTAAATTCCAGCAGCTTAGCTCTTTCCTCCAGCATTCTGTTAAAAAACGGGTCAAATTCTATGCCGCCGTCCTGCTGCACGACACGCCCCGCAGTTTCATCAGCAACGTACTGCAGCAAGTTCAACCGGTTTTCAAGAGTTGTCTGCCTGATCCACCACATAGATCCCGCTGCCAGTATGATAAGTCCGATGACAAGTGTAAAAAGATAGCGGGTTGTCCAATAGCGGAGCAGTGTTGTTCTTTTGTTATTTTTCATAAACATGGAATTGGTACCCCATTCCTCTTAGCGTCCTTATTTCACCTTCTGTTTCCGGCCAGTCCGTTAATGCCTGCCGTATCCTCTTTACGGCCAAATCGACAGCACGGTCACTTCCGTCATAATCCATTCCCCAGACATGGTCAATCAACTGATCCCTGGTGAAGGTCCTGTTAGGCCTTTCAGCCAAAAACAGCAGCAAAGATAAATCCCGCGGGGTCAAACTTATTTCCTTGCCATTCAGGAAAATACTATGCGCATCAAAATTTATCGTTAAGCTTCCATATTGTTTTATATGTTCATCCGTGTACATATTTGCTGATCGCCGTAATACGGCATTCACACGTGCAATTACCTCATCCCCGATAAAAGGCTTTGAAATATAATCATCTGCACCTGAATTCAGGCCCTTCAACTTGTAATCAATATCCCCCAGCGCTGTAAGCATGATGACAGGACATGCACTTTTTTCACGAATTTTTTCAAGTACACTCCATCCATCCATGCCGGGCATCATAATATCCAGGATCACAAGCTGAGGTGTGTGACTGAAAAATTGCTCAAGGGCATCGGTGCCATCATATGCTGTTAGAACTTCAAACCCTTCTCGCTGCAAATAAGCGCTTAAAACCCTGGAAATAGCCAATTCATCTTCTGCCACAAGGATCTTTTTCATTTTACTTTCCTCCAATAAGTTAACTATACAGAAAAATCCCCGGATTTGTACACGGGGATTTTTAATACTTATTACAAAGAGCCTGAATCTGTACTTGTATCAGTTAGATCTTCTTTTGATACCCGCTGCCTCATGCTGCCATCTTTCCCAGGTCCATGACTGCCTCTCATTTCCTTCATGCCCAACCCTTTAATACCCATAAAATTTTCTCCAATTACATCCTGTAATTTAGCACTGTCCTTCTCTTCTATTTCCGCGATAAGGTCTGCTGTTGATTTATCATTGGTGGAAATACCCAAGTCCTTAGCGAGATCAGCCACTTTTTTCTCCCTAACCTCTTGAGCAATTTGCTGAATAAATTTCCCATCTATTGATATGCCAAGTTCCTTCGCTTCTTTTTTGACCTTCACGGAAAAGACCTCTTTCGCAGCTTCCCTGATATCTTTGCCTTCTATGGAGATTCCTAGTTTTTCAGCCTCTTTTTTTACTGATGCTGTGTATATTTCTTCTGATAAGGTCTGCAAACCTTTTCCATCAGAAGAAATCCCCAGCTCTTTTGCCTTCTTGTTTAATGAAGCAGCCTGTATTTCTTTCTTAAGAGTAACCAAATCTTTGTCTTCAGTTGATACTCCCAGTTCTTTGGCCTCCTCTTTTAGCTTTGCTGTACCAATTTCTTCATGGAGTGCTTCTGCATCTTTTCCTTCTGTCTTGATGCCCATTTCTGCAGCTTCCTTTTTCAGCTTAGCAATCATTACTTCCTCCAGAAGGTCTTCAGCGTCTTTCCCATCCGTTTTAATCCCAAGCTCCTTCGCTTCTTTCAGAATTTCTGCTTCCCGGATTTCACCAATTAAGGTTTCGCCATCTTTTCCTTCTGTTTTAATGCCGAGCTCTTCAGCTCTTTGAAGGACAGATTCAGAGTCATTAGTCCCCCCCCTGCCATGATGTCCAAACCCCTTGTTTTTAAATTTCCTGCTTACCTCGCCTTTTTCTGCAGAAGTTTCGGTATCTGCTGCAAAAGATGTTGTTGCATACCCTCCTGCCAGTATTAAACCTGCAAGGCTAACACCAATGATTGTCTTTTTCATCACTATACCTCCTGACTATTTTAAAGGCCAAGCATTCTTAACCTCGACTTTACTATATCGGGGCAATATGTCAGGAAGATGTCAAAAAAACAAAAAAAAAACCGTCAATGCCGCAATAAACGGCCAGACGGTTTTTAGCCTGCTTCCCGAACTTCTTCATTGATAAATCTCCTCTTCTGGATAAAGATGAGCCTCATTGAAAGACAAACACCTGCAGCAAGAAGCCCGAAGGTAAGGCCAAGCCAATATCCAGTGGCCCCGAGGCTGGTATAATGTGCAAGAACATAGCCAGCAGGCAGACAGATCAGCCAATAGGCAATCAATGTGATAACAAAAGAAATATTCACATCTTTATATCCTCTTAATGCAGCTTGTGCAGTAGCTTGGATGGCATCAGAAACCTGGAAAAACAGGGCGTAAATTAGAAAATGGGCAGTTAACGCAATAACGGCACTGTCAGTGGAATAAAAACCTGCGACTTCATAGCGGAAAAATACGACCAGAAGCCCAGTAAACAAGGCAATCAATACGGCTAAATAGATGCCGAGCCAGCTGTAGGACTTTGCATCCTTATACCTGCCTGCACCCACTTCAAATCCGACTAACACTGTCTGCGCCATTGAGATGCTGATTGGAATCATATACAGGAATGAAACAATGTTTAATGCAGACTGATACGCGGCAATAGTTGTCACATTGAATTTACTGATTAAGATGGTCACCACTGCAAACATACTCGTTTCAAAAAAGATTGACAATCCCATGGGTACTCCAATCTTTAAGATTTCTTTGCATTTATCCCATGAAAAATCATTTAGACCGCTGAATATCGTATAGCTTGAAAAAGGCTCCTTCGTTTTTATAATAAAAGCAGTCATGATAAGGATGAACCAATACGTAATAGAAGTTGCATACCCTCCTCCTGCTCCTCCCAATTCAGGAAATCCCCAATAGCCAAATATCAGGACATAATTCAGGAAGAAATTGATTGGAAGTGAACAAAACAAAATCACCATTACAACTCTCGTTTTGCCGAGTGCATAGATGAAAGATCTTAAAACATTAAATATAAATAAAGGAATGATCCCAAAGCTGAGTCCCACAAGATAGCCCCGAGCCGTTGCTTCCACAGCATTAGTCAGATTCATGCTATCAAGCAGCGGGTCAAGCAATAAAGAACCTAACAGGATGACTGCAAAGGCAATAACAAAGCCCAGAAAAATTCCATTTTTCACGATAGAAGTAACTTCTTTGTTCTTTTTCTCTCCTAACGCTTGAGCCGCAATTGGAGATACAGCCATTAAAATTCCGCTGAGCCCGGTAAAAACAGGATTCCAAATGGAGGAGCCTATCGCTACGCCTGCAAGGTCGGAAGCATTATATCTTCCCGACATGATCGTATTAAAAAAGACCATTGCAAACATGCCAAGCTGCGTGATTAAAATAGGAATCAGCATGATGGTGATTTGCCTGATCTTCTCCATTAAAGTAAACGTCTGATACATCCTAAAGACTCCTTCACAAAATATTAAACACAAATATCATTATATTATATCTTTAAGAATAAAGACCTTCCTTTTATACAAAAGAAAAAAGAGCTGCAGAAGCTCTTTTTCCAGGACATCACTCATTTTCTTCTTCAACTATATATTTGAGTTTTTGCAGCTTATTATTCCAGAATTGTTCATAATAGGACAGCCATTGCTTTAATTCTGTCAGCGGCTCAGGCTGGAGATGATAGATTCTTTCTCTGCCTGCCTTTTTTCCTTTTACTAATTCAGCTTCAGAAAGGATATGAAGATGTTTTGATATGGCGGTCCGGCTTATGGGAAAATGAGCACTTATCTCTGAGATCGGGCGTTCTTTTTCAGCCAGCAGCCTTAACACTTCTCTCCTCGTTGGATCGGCGATTGCCTGAAACACATCATGTTTCCTGGCAGAAACACCCATTATTCCTCAACAACCTTGCCAAGCTTCGCAAGAATTCCAGTCCATCCCTGAGACATTCTTTCACGGATAACCGCACTCTCCGCTTGAGCTTTCTCAACCAGTTCATCTGACTGTTTCCAGCCGCCATGTATAAGAGTAAATTCAGTTTTGCCGCCCAAATCTTTCAATAGGAAAGATACAAACCATCCATCTGTATCCCATTTAAAAGAAAGGCGGTTAGGTTCATCCAGTTCTGTCACCTTACAGGGAGACGGGCCAAATGGGGACTGAATATGAAACTCATAACCCAGCTCAGCCTTAAAATCATTAGGCATAAACCAGGCTTCAATTCCTTCTGCCGTAGAGACTTTCTTCCAAACCTTTTCAATAGGCGCATTAAGTATGACTGTTTGTTTAATATCCTGAAGTGTTTCCATTTACTTGCTCCCCTTTATGAATAAAATATAACCTTTTGGTTTCATTTCAATCATATAAAACCTTTTGGTTTCATGTCAACTGGAATATTATGATGTTTCCTAAATTAAAGCCTAAATATGCAGGTTAATCCATATATTTTACAGAAATATATTTATATCTAAAGGAGGGATAATGATGCAGCAAACGGTCCATGCCCAAAAACTTTCTGATCTGGAAACGGCGATTCTTACATATGTGCGTCCCGACACCTTTCCGCTTGCTATAAGAGTTTTGAAAAAAGAAGAAGCACTTCCTGATAGGGTAAAGCGTCCAGCCAGAGATTTTGGAAAAACCTTCAGCATCTGTCAGGGTGTGACAATGTCAAGAAGATATGGCTGGTCCATTGCCATGGGCAAAGAAGACTTATCATGCCCAATTGCCAAAATTGCTTTTGGATTTGAAGAGGAACTGGACTATTACTCTAAAGGAAGCTTAACAGATGGCATGTATACAAAAACCTGTGACCTTGGTGCCTTAACCGAAGCGGCAGTCCCTAAATTTTCAAAAGAGGAAGCCGGAACTATAGTAATGGCTCCGCTCGGGAGAGCAGCATTTAAACCGGAAGTAATCACTGTCTATGGGAATTCAGCCCAAGTCATGAGAATGGTTGCGGCTGCCCTTTATCATACGGGCGGTGAAATTACATCCACTTTTACGGCTAGAGCTGACTGTGCCGATATCGTTATTAAAACGATTAAAACAGGGAAGCCGCAGGTGATCCTGCCATGCTATGGAGACCGTGTTTTTGGTCAGACTCATGATCACGAGATGGCCTTCACCATTCCTTTTTCCATGGCAGATGAGTTTGCTGAGGGATTACAGCAAACCCACAAAGGCGGTGTGCGCTACCCTGTCCCAACCTACCTTCAGTATGAGGCAAAGTATCCGGACACCTATGAGAAGCTGAACGAGATGTTCGACACCCTCCCTTGATTTATTGATGCTGGTGCCCCTAAGAGAGGTACCAGCTTGTTTCATTTGGGGAAAAGGGTAAAATAGAAAAAAGACAGCTATTATGAAAAGAGTGAAATTATTGAGCAGCTTATTCCCATCCCTATATGATTTGGCCATGCAGCCACTTGAAAAAAGAAAATTCCGGAAAATCAGAAGTGAAATTCTTTCCATGGCGGACGGCCGGGTACTCGAAGTTGGTGCCGGCACAGGCATTAACTTCCCATTATACAAAAATGCTGATCGGGTCGATGCCATAGAGCCAAACCAGGCAATGATTGAAAAATCTATTTCACGCAAGAATTCGGCCGCAGTACCTATCCATATCCACCGGCAGTCAGCTGAAGATCTTGAATTTGCGGACAAAACATTTGATTCAGCAGTTGCCACTCTTGTTTTCTGTACGATACCAAATCCTGACAAAGCACTCGCGGAGATCAAACGAGTCTGTAAGCCAAAGGCAAAAATACTATTCTTTGAGCATGTTAAAATGGAGCAGCCTGCTCTGGCACTTGCACAGGAGGCCCTAAACCCTATATGGAAACGAATTTGTGACGGCTGCCACTTAAACCGTGATACACTTCTGGCTATTCAGGAATCCGGCATGAAGGTTACGAACGTAACTTCCTATTATAAAGGATTGTTTCTAGTAATAGAGTGTGAGAATAACGATGGCAGCCGTTAATTTTTAATTAGCGGCACCATTTGTGATTATTTGGGGATTGCTACTCTATTTTTGTTGCTGGCAGCTGAGTAGCTGCGTTTTTTTCCTCTTAACTTTTTCGTCGTTATTAGCTCTGATTAACTACCATTCTCCTTTTCACAACCACATTTTCGTTGTTAATCCGGCTGTTTAACTACCATTTTCATCATCCCTACCACATTCTCGGCGTTATTCCAGTTGATTAACTACCATTTTATCTTCCCCTACCATAGTTTCGGCGTTAATGTGAAAGATTAACTCCCATTCTCTTATTCATGATCCACTTTCGGCTTTATTCATATTTCAAAACTTGAAATCCTTTTCAGTTCTCCACAAAAAAGAAGGCCGATTCAATCAGCCTCCTTTGACTACACCTTTTTTAATTCGTAATTCCGGTTATCAACCAGCTTCTTATCATCCTTTTTAATTGAGCATGCCGCTGTTAATGCCAGGATTGGCTTGACCCTGATCACATCCTGAATTTTTGATGAAAGCTCGGGTTCCAGCCCTTTCTCAGACTCTATGAAAATGGTAAGCTGATCCTGCCCGTTCTTATTTGTGACAACAGCCTGGAAGATCGAATACCCTGCTTCATTCAAGACTTGTTCAAGCTGTTTTTCCCTTACAAACATTCCTTTAACCTTTACTCCATCACTAACACGCCCCAGCACTCCTGCAATCCTTTTTCCCTCGTACCCTTTAACCCAGCGGGAGAGGTCGCCTGTGCCAAAGCGGATGAGAGGGTAGCTTTTATCAAATAGAGTGACAACCACTTCTCCTTCTCCATCTGAGACCTCCCATCCAGTCTGGGGGTCACAGATTTGAACGATGGCAGAATCAGTTACTCTCAGCCCTGGGCCCTGCTTGTCTTCAAAAGCAATACATCCGCAATCCGCAGTCCCATAGCCTTCATATACGGAAATTCCATTGTCTTCACACCTTTTCCGCATTTGTTCAGTCAGCATTTCTGCGGTAAAGAAAGCTTTGTTCAAGACTACATCATTTCCCATCTTCCAACCCTTTTCTTCAATGGCATCAAGCAAAAGGTTAAAGAAGCTGGGAGTTCCCACATAGCCGGTTACCCTGACATCCTTCATGATCTGAATCTGCAGTTCCCGATTCCCGGTTCCGGCCGGGATGACAGTTGCTCCTATTTCACGAAGTGCCGAGTCAAACATAAAGCCTGCCGGTGAAAGATGATAGGAAAATGTATTCTGTACAATATCATTACTGTTAAACCCAGCTGCCCTGAGAGCTTCTGAAAATCGCCAAAAATCCTTCTCGGTGGTTTGCGGATCATAGATTGGTCCTGGTGACATAAAGATTCGTGCCATCTCATTAGGCTTTACAGCTGCAAGGCTTCCGAAGGGCTGGTCTGCAGATTGCACTTCCGGCAATCGATCTTTTTTAAGCACAGGAATTTTTTGTAGATCCTTTAGTGACAGAATGTCACTTGGAGAAATATGTGCATTATCAAGCTGACTTTTAAATCCTTGGGCATTGTCATAGGCATGCTGGATCACTTCCTTCAGCTTTTCCACTACAGCCACCTCTTTCTTCTTTTATAAGATTTAATATCTTTATAGCTTTTCCGTCCCTTATCCCCCATTCCAAGGTAAAATTCACGCACATCCTGATTGGAGAGAAGCCGGTCCACTGTTCCATCCATCACAATCCTGCCGTTTTCCATGATGTATCCATAATCGGCAATCGACAAGGCAACATTGGCATTCTGTTCAACTACCAGTATTGTGGTCCCCTCTTCTTCATTGATTTTTTTTATAATCCCGAAGATCTCTTTTACTAATAGCGGGGCCAGTCCTAATGAAGGTTCATCAAGAAGCAGCACCTTCGGCTTTGCCATGATCCCCCTGCCAATGGCCAGCATTTGCTGCTCTCCTCCTGACAGATATCCCGCCTGCCTGTGCTTCAGCATTTCAAGCTTTGGAAAGTAATGATAGACTTTTTGAATATCACTTTTAATATTCTTCCGGTCTTTCCTGGTATGAGCACCCGCAATCAGGTTATCTTCCACAGAAAGGTGCTTAAAGACACGTCTTCCTTCCATGCACTGAAAAATGCCTTTCTTTACGATGGTTTCAGCATCGCTTACATCAATGCGCTCCCCATACAGCTCGATAAACCCGTCTGTTACTTCACCATTTTCACTCTTCAACAGTCCGGAAATGGCTTTAAGGGTAGTCGTTTTTCCGGCTCCATTACTGCCGAGAAGAGCAACTATTTTCCCTTTGGGCACCACCATCGACATCCCCTTTAGCACAAGGATGACCTTATCGTACATCACTTCGACATTGTTAATTGTCAGCATGCATCTGTCCTCCCGCCTTTTATAAACTCTTTCTCTATTTATTCGTTCCAAGGACAAGTTCTGAATCATTTGTTGTTTGCTGGTTTTCTGGGTTTATTTGCAAAATCTGAGATTTGTATGCGGATTCCAATGTTTGCAAAAATTTCAAGTTTCTTTGCCGAATTTCGATTTTATTTGCCAAGTTCACAATTTAAGCAATGATCCAATCTTTAAATGTTAACAGGAGGCGGGTATAAAACCTCGCCCCCATCATTTTAGTAGCCGATATAATCAGTGAACACTTCAAACTGGCCGTTTTTGACTTCTGCTAATCGAATTTGGTTTGTACCAGCATGATTGTCAGGTGAAAATGTAACTGGAGCGGCTAGACCGCCAAGATCAAGATTTGAGATTTTCTCCAGGCCAGCTCGGATCCCTTCGCCTGAAGTCGGGTCTTCAGCAAGTTTTAGGCCTTCAACCATAATTTTGGCAGACACCCATCCTTGGATAAATTTCTGGTTCTTGTCCTCCAGCTTTTCACCCTTGCTTTCTACGAACTTCTTGATTTCTTCCATTCCAGGAAGATCTTCATAAGGGAACGCGTGTGTGACAACCCCGATAAATCCTTCAGCCGCATCGCCCGCAATTGGAAGCAACCCTTCGCCGGCAGCCCAGTTTAAACCGATGAATTGTGTATCAAGCCCAAGCTTTTTAGCATCTTTTAGAATCGTTGCGGTTGCCCCCCAGGTTTGATTGATAATCGCATAATCAGGGTTTTTCTTTTCCATGTTCAGTAATTGGGAGGTTGCGTCAAGTGTTTTCAGGTCAACTATTTGCTCATCAACAATTTCAATGCCATTTTCCTTTGCATAATTTTTGGCATCTTCAATAGGTGATTTTCCAAAAGCCGTATCGTTATAAATTAAAGCTACAGTAGGTGTGCCGCCAGTGTGGTTGTCTTTTATCCATTTCAGTACAGATCTTGCCTGGTCGGAATACGAAGCAGCGGCCAGGAAGTTATAAGGGCTTTCGTCAATATTTTTTAGATTCTCTGAGTATGAAGCAGAGATGAATGGAAGTTTGTCGGCTGCCACCTGCTGGCGAAGGGCTTCTGTGTCACCTGTGCCCCATCCTAAAATAGCCGATACTTTATCTTTTGATTTTAATTTCTGATAAAGTTTTTGAGCTTCAGGAATTTTATAAGCATAGTCATCACCGATTAATTCGAGTTTATAACCGTTGATCTCCTCACCTGCAATGGATTCAAAAAATGCTTTTTCACCTTCTGCATACGGTGTTCCTACATCACCGGTACCGCCCGTTAGGTCAAAAATACCGCCGATTTTGACAGTGGCTTTCTTGTCACTGGATGCTTCCTCGCTGCCTCCTGAACATCCAGCCAGCATTCCAGCCATTAATGATGCTGCCAATAAACCTTTCCATACCTTCTTCATAATGTTCCCCCTCATTTTTACCTCTTTTTATAAAAATTTGAAAGTTTTACTTTCAAAATTTTCAGAAATTATTACCCGGGAATTAATAAGAAAACGGCCACAGCTTAAAGTAGTCTTTAATATTCTTCCAAATTTTTGCGAGCCCCTGCGGTTCATAAATCAGGAATAAGATAATCACGAGGCCAAATACTACCTCTTTCATTCCTATTAAGACTGCAGATAGGTCTGGGAAAATTCCGCTCATCATTTCTACGCCTGACCTGAGGACAACCGGAAGCAGTGTAATAAAAACGGCTCCGTAAATCGACCCGAATACACTCCCTAAACCGCCAACCAGTATGATTGCCAAGTATTCGATGGACACTGTAATGCTGTAAAGCTCGGGACTTACAACCATCGTATAGTGACCCAGCAAAGCTCCGGCGATTCCTACGAAGAAGGAACTAACAATAAATGCCAATACCTTATACTTAAACAAATCGATTCCCATAACTTCTGCAGCCACATCACGGTCACGGACTGCTATGAATGCCCTGCCGACCCGCGATCGGAAGAGGTTCAGGGTAAAGGCTGCTGTAATAATCAGCACCACAAACATCAGATAATAATAGCTCCGCTCACTGTAAAAGACAAAACTGCCAAGTTCAGGCCTCGATAGGACCATTCCGGCTGTTCCGCCAGTCAGCGCATCCCAGCGGGAAATAACAAACAAAATGATTACCTGTGCTGCCAGAGTGGCAATGGCTAGATACAATCCTTTTAGCCTTAAGGAAGGCAATCCGAATAGTCCGCCTACAATCGCCGTCACAATACCGGCTGTCGGCATGGCAATCCAGAAGCTTAAGCCCAGCTTTGCTGTCAGAATGGCCGAGGTATAACCGCCTACTCCCAGAAAGGCGCCTACCCCGATGGAAATCTGGCCGGTAAAACCCGTCAGGATGTTCAGGCCAATGGCACCAATCGCTGCAATTCCGCAAAGCGTAGCCAGTCCAACGATATAATCCGATGCAAACATCGGGAATACTGCAAATATAGCCAGAAGAATAAAGACACGCATCCTTACTCTTGATATTTTCCAGATAGCCATATCTTGTTTATAATTCACATGGAATTCTCCGCAATCCATTACAAAAGGATTTCTCATCGGCTACACCCTCTCGATTTCTTTTTTTCCGAACAAACCATATGGCTTGAACATAAGGATAAATACGAGGATGACAAACGGCATAACCTCTTTCAGTCCGCCACCAACCAATGGATCCAGATATCCCCCGGTCAAGCTTTCAAGAATGCCGATGATCAGTCCGCCGATGATAGCCCCTGGGATACTGTCAAGTCCTCCAAGAATAGCAACCGGAAGTACCTTTAAGCCGATCGCTGAAAGGGAAGCATTAACACCATTAATGTTCCCGAGAAGGATGCCTCCAACTGCAGAAACTATGGCTGCAATCGCCCAGGCAACTGCGAAAATCATTTTAACGCTGATTCCCATCGACATCGCCGCCTGCTGATCATCTGCGGTTGCCCTCATCGCAATTCCCAGCTTCGAATATTTGAAAAAGAGAGTGAAAATGATAAGCATAGCCACAACGATTAAAAGTGACCATAAATAGACGGGCGCAATGACAATTTCGCCCAGATTAACAGGCTGTTCTGAGAATATTCTTGGAAACACACGTGTTTCATGGCCCCAAATAATATGGACAATCCCAGCGAGAACACTCGATAAACCGATGGTTGCCATTATCATTGATATGACCGGCTCTCCGATAAACGGCCTCAGAACAATCCGTTCAATGGCAAATCCTAAAACTGCACTGAACATCAGCGCCATTAATAGGGCTGCTATAAAAGGGATGTTGTAGGCTGTAATAAGTGTTAAACATACATACGTTCCAATTAAAAGGAACTCACCTTGTGCAAAGTTGATGGCGTCACTGGATTTATAAATAAGCACAAAGCCCAGTGCCACAAGTGCATAAACACTTCCTACCACGATTCCTGTTACAAGCATCTGCAAGAAAAAAGTCATTAAGCTGCCCCCTCTCCTTCATCCATAAAAATGACCTGAAGCGTTGTTTGGATGGTTTGTTCCATGCCGTCACGATATTTGATCGTGCCATTGACACGTATTTTTTTGTCCTCTGTATAAAGCCCATCGATCAAGGCCTGATATTTTTTAGCAACAAATTGCCTGCGGACTTTCTTTGTTCTTGTAAGCTCCTCATCATCTGCATCAAGTTCTTTATAAAGAAGGACGAATTTTTTAACCCGGGCTTTTTCAGGCAGGGTCTGATTGATTTCCTGCACCTGTTTTTCGATCAATTCCAGCACTTCAGGTTTGGAAGATAAATCGGTATACGTAGTATAGCTGATTTGATTTTTCTCGGCCCAGCGCCCTACATTTTTCATATCAATATTGATCATGGCAACCACATAGGGGCGATCCTTCCCGATTGCTACCGCTTCTTGTATGAACGAACTAAATTTCAGCTTATTCTCGATAAATTGCGGGGAGAACATCTCACCTGTATCAAGACGGATGACATCTTTAATCCGGTCAATGATATACAAATGCCCTTCCTCATCCAGCCTCCCTGCATCCCCTGTATGCAGCCAGCCTTCCTGAATGGTTTCGATAGTGCTTTTTTCGTTTTTGTAGTACCCTTTGCACACACTCGAGCTTTTGATCAGAATTTCCCCTTCATCAGAAATTTTCACTTCTGTTCCAGGTATAGGAATTCCAACACTATCAAGTTTAATGTCGCCATCCCTGTGCACAATGGATATGCCGGCAACTTCTGTCTGCCCGTAAATGCTTTTTACATTGACTCCTATGCTGTGAAAGAATTCAAATACATCGGGTCCCAAAGGAGCACCGCCGGTATAAGCACGCTTGATCTTCAAGAGTCCAAAGTGATCGCGGATCGCACTGAACATCAGATAATCAGCAATTTTATACAAAGCCTTTGTACCAGTGCTGACAGGTTTATTTTCAAAATGGGCTTTAGCTACCTTCTCGCCTATCGGCTTGCACCAGTTAAAAATCTTTCTTTTCAGCCAGCCGCTGTCCTGAATTCTGACCTGAAAGCGCGATACCATATCTTCATAGATTCTTGGCGGCGAAAACATAACCTGTGGCCCAATTTCCCGCAGGTCTTCCAATACGGTTGCCGGCTCTTCAGGGAAATTAATCGTCATCCCATTGTATAAGCCCATAGCAAGGGTCATCATCTGCTCCCCGATCCAGGCAAGAGGAAGGAATGAAACATATTCATCTTTGTCTGTCAGCGGATCAATGTCTGACAAATTTTTAGCCATATCCAGCAGATTCCCGTAAGTAAGCATCGTTCCTTTCGGATTGCCTGTCGTTCCTGAAGTATATGATAAAATCGCCACGTCATCAGCAGTGCCTTTATCAACTTCCTGCACAAATAAATCAGGCTTCTCTGAGTGATAGCTTTCTCCCATTTGCAGAACCTCTTCAAATTCAAACAGGAAATCCTCCCGATAACTTCTCATGCCCCGTGAATCATAATAAATAATCGTTCTGACTTTAGGAATGGAGTCTTTAATTTCCATCAGTTTATCCACTTGCTCCTGATCTTCTGCTACTATTATAGTTGCGTCACAATTATCAATAATGTAACTAAGTTCAGCAGATAAGGATTCCTGATAGATTCCGACAGAAATACCGCCCAAGCTTTGCACAGCAAGCTCACTGATTACCCATTCAGGTCTGTTATCGCCGATGATGGCTAGCTTATCCTCCCTTTTCAGACCTAAAGATGCCAGCCCCAAGCTGAAATTCTTAACTTTCTCCAAGAACGCTTCATACGTGATTTCATTCCAAATTCCAAATTCTTTTTCTCGTAAAGCAACTTGCGACCCATTTATGTAAGCCCTTTCAATCAGCAGCTGCGGAAATGTCATGCTCATAGAATCGCTCCCCCCTACTAAAGTAAACTACCTTTTAGCCGAATTATCTTTTATACCGCATTCTCCTCTCCCAGATAAGCTTCTATGACTCTAGAATTATTCTGAATCTCATCTGGCGTTCCGTAGCCAATCAGCTTGCCGAAATCAAGAACTGCAATGTGATCGGATAAATCCATTACAACCCCCATGTCGTGTTCAATTAATATAATAGTTGTATTCATTTCTTCATGAATGTCGATAATGTATCTGGCCATGTCCTCTTTTTCCTCACTATTCATGCCTGCCATCGGCTCATCCAGAAGAAGGATGTCAGGTTCCAGTGCCAGAGCCCTGCCGGTTTCGACCCTTTTCTGCAATCCATACGAAAGGGTACCCACGGGAGTATTTCGGATATCCTCAATTTCAAGAAAATCGATCACCTGCTCAACTTTTTTCCGATGTTCAATTTCCTCTCTTTGCGCCTTTCCCCAATAAAATCCTCCTGCAAGAAGTCCGGTTTTCATTCTCACATGCCTGCCAAGCATCAGATTGTCCAAAACAGATAAATGCGGAAAAAGTTCGATGTTCTGGAATGCCCTGGCAATACCCATACTGGCTCTTTTGTGAGGTTTATAGCGGGTGATATCTTCCCCTTTGAAATGGATGGAACCAGATGAAGGCTTGTATAGTCCGCTAATGCAATTCAGCATACTTGTCTTCCCTGCGCCATTTGGCCCAATAAGCGAAAAAATCTCTCCTTCCTGCACTTCATAAGAGACGCTGTCAAGAGCCACTACGCCTCCAAACCTCAAAGTAGCATCTTTTATATCTAATATCCCCAACTTGCTAACCCCCTTTATTTCGAAAAACAAAATATTTTTTATAAAATTATGAATAGTTTTAATATTCTTTATGTTTTTACTTTCTCCTTTTTATATTTAAAATATTTTTTAGCCCTGAGCTATTTTTCATTTTTATGTGAATTTAAATATTGATATGACAATTTCCTTATGTGTAAGTATTTTTGACTATTAACCAAGTGATATTATTAGGAAAAATCTTCATGTGAAAAACATAAAAAGCTGAACACAGATGTGCTCAGCTTAGGAATTCATTCCATTCAATGTTAATTTCATTAAAATATCCACACTTTTTTTTCCTTTATTTAGGACAAAGACACGATTAATTTCTTCATAAGGTGCCGTTTCCCAGGCTTGGCTGAAAGCGTGCTAAAAAGCCGCTTTGCATATGAAAGTTTGTTCTGGGGACACCTCACCCTGCATGAAGGCTGCTGAAGCTCCGTTTTTGGATTACTAGTTAAATCACGCTTAAATCAATTCCCCGCTCAGATTTTCCTTAAATGTATCTGCTGCCACGTTATTGCATCTTACTGCCGCATGGCAGGTTTGCAAACAAATCCATTCATTTCTTTATTTTCTTCTTGGCTGGTGATTAAAAAAGTTCCGCTTACATAACAATGCTAGTAAACCGAAATTATAAAAGGAGAATCTGACTTGATCTGTTTGTGTGAAGAGTTTTTCTTATCCTATTGCGGCCTAGACGGAAAAATAGCCATTTTAGAAGATAAACATACTGTTTTAAAAAACTTTGGTCTAAACGATGAAAGCTGGCTGGGTTTTTGGAATATTGACTGCAGACTCCTGACTATGTTTTATCAATCCCTGGATGTGCATTATGACTGGTTTATTGTCGTCTATGATTATGAAAAGTTCTGTTCAGACAGAGAAATAAAAGAAGCCATAATCTGGCATGAAATTGGACATATTACCTATCCGGCTGGAAAGAATATAATCTGTACTGATACTGAAGTCCAATGTGATCGGGTAGCTATTGATTACGGCCAGAAGGAAGGAATCATAAAGATTTTGGATCTCACCCTTAAAATGGCACGCTCGCTTAATAATGAAGTGCTGCTGAATATGACAAAAGAAAGACAAAAACAATTACACTTCATATAAGGAGCTGATTAAAGCATTTCAAAATAGTTTTCAGTGCTAAATGTTCCGAGGAGTGGTGGGCAACCCGCAATTTCACCAGGTTTTTGCGGCCAGGCAGAATCTAATAATACTTTTTAATGTGGATTACATATGAAATTTATGGTACTCTTTAATCTTAGAATAGGAAGTGATGATATTGATAAAAATTGAAATCCCTCAGCCCGATCTCGTTATTACAAGAAGCAGACAAGCAGGACAGGCAGGAGAGAGTGACCTTAGCAGTGTCTATGGTTTCACAGATTATCATAAAATACCAAGAGACAAGGGCGGCATGATTTTGTTTTTCGATGCGAATGAAGATCTGCTCTTTGTAGGGAAAGCACGAAAATTAAGACAGCGCGTGAAAAAACATTTTGAAGATAATGTTTCCCCAATAAAAAATCATCGCGATGATGTCTATAAAATTGCGGTCATTTATGTGGAAGACAGCATGGAGCGCGAAATTTATGAAACTTATATCATTAATACCCTTCATGCAAAATTTAATATAGACAAAGTATTTTACAAATAAAAAAAGGCCATCCCGGCCTTTTTTTATTTGTAAAATAGTATTACTTTGAACTTTGATAACTGTCTAGCGCAAGCAGACTGTCCCCTCGAGGTGAACCCCCAGGACAAAGGATCGTCAGCATAAACATCGCACGACTGAAAGCGACAGCTTTTGGGAGGGCGTGGCGGTCTTAGTCTGAGTTCCTTCTTGGGCAAGGTGTTTCCGCATTTCTAATTAATCAATTTCTTTTTTGTTTTTGCCTTTAATGAACCGGTATGTCAAATACGCTATGTAAAGCGGAATCGCAATATAAATTAAATCGGGAAATGGTCCATAGGAGCCCTTATAAATAACGTACAGGACACTTCCAAGAAAAATGGTAACAATCGTCCCATATTTCGGAAGAGGGACTTCCTTAAAGCTGGGAATCCGAATTCTGCTTACCATTAGAAAGCATAGTGCAGTGAACACAACAGTTGTAATGATATTGGGAATACGGTCGCCAAAAAGGGTCAGTATAGCCATTATCCCTCCTGCTGCTGTTATCGGAACTCCTATAAAATAATTTAATGAGGACTTTGGGGGACTGATATTGAATCGGGCAAGCCGATATGCCCCGAATAGAGGAAAAAGACCTGAAACGATTAATCCAAGGATTCCAAATTGAAAAAAGTATGTATAAAAGACCAAAAATGAAGGGGCTACCCCAAATGTAACAATATCTGCCAGAGAATCAAGTTCCTTTCCAAGCGTACTATCTGCCTTCAGCATTCTTGCCAGCCTGCCGTCCATGCTATCAAGCATCATGCCGATTAAAATTAATATTGCTGCATTTTTAAATTCGCCATTGGCAGCCATTCCGATTGAAAGAAAACCGCAATATAAATTACCCAAAGTGACCATATTGGGAATTGTTTTAATAAAACGCACTAGTGACCATCACACTCCAAAAATAGAAAAAAGTTTATTTTAATATATATTCCCTTTCATTATACCATTTAATCTTCTTCAAAGCCCTCCTCTTTCATAGAAACATTCGCCGACAAAAAGAAAGAACCATAATCATCATATAGATTTAGGGCTCTTTCATGAATTTATAAGTTGTAGAATCGGCTATCCGAAAGACAAGCTCGCCGACTTTTATTTAGAATACTTATTTTGTTGTCAGAGCTTTAACTTTCTCTGCTGACATTCCAGCAATATTGCTTAAGACTTCCTCATTATGTTCTCCCAATTTTGGAGGGCCAGCCACTGATGAGTCAAATCCTCCATGCATTTTAACTAAAGGGTAATTCCCGTCTAGTTCATAAATCCCCTTAAAAAGTGGAAAGTCTTTTAATTCACCTGTCTCTAATACCGGAGTCAGGCAGCAATCCACTCTTTGCCCGAATTCAGTCCACTCTTTTAATGTCCTGCTTTTAAATAATTCGGTCATCTCCAAATATACAGGATTATTGCCAGAGGCACGGGAAAAATGGGAATCCATCCAATCCTCCCTGCCGGCACTCTTGCAGAAGTTTATCCAGAACTTCGGCTCTAATGCCGCAAGAGCAGCAAACCGCTCATCCTTTGTTTGATAAATAGAGTAGGCGACGATTTCCCCGTTTAGTATCGAAAGCCCATTTGGATACCCCGTTTCGTTTTCAATCAGCAAATGGTTTCCCATGATGGAAGCCATCACTTCAGCAATTGAAATGCAGTGATACCCGCCTTTGCCGGAAATCCTGCTGGAAAGAAGGGCTGCAAGTATCCTTTCACTCGCGGCCATTCCTCCCATAAAGTCCGCTATTGTATTGGACGGGTGAACAGGACGGCCGCTGCCGTCCTTAAGCTGGG
The DNA here is from genome assembly GCF_051353635.1 of Cytobacillus sp. BC1816. Taxonomy (NCBI): domain Bacteria; kingdom Bacillati; phylum Bacillota; class Bacilli; order Caryophanales; family Bacillaceae; genus Cytobacillus; species Cytobacillus sp. BC1816. The sequence continues at coordinate 3,494,231 of NZ_CP195611.1, forward strand.
AAAGGGCACCGCTTACTGCCATATAGTTTAAATCATGGCTGCCTAAATATTGATAGTCTTCATTCTCCCCATAGCCTGTCAGGGAGCAATAAACGATAGCAGGCTTGTGGCTCTTTACAGTCTCATAATCTAGTCCGAGTTTTTTCATGACTCCTGGCCGAAAGCTTTCCAGCACGGCATGACTTTCAGAAATCAGCCTAAGGGCTGCACTTCTTCCTTCCTCACTCTTCAAATTGAGTGTAATGCTTTTTTTACCGCGGTTATTGGCGGCAAACACTGCTCCTGTACCCTGTATTTTAACATCCAGCTGTCTTGCGGGGTCACCAGTCAAGGTTTCAACCTTAATCACCTCAGCTCCCAGCTCTGCAAGCCTCTGGGAGGCAAACGGACCAGGGAGATAATTGGAAAAATCAATTACTCTTATGCCTTTTAACATCATGCATCCCTTTCTTCCGGCTACATTTTCCCCTCAGCGAACAGATCCTCCAACTGCTTGCGAAGCATAAACTTTTGAATTTTGCCGCTGGCATTCCTTGGCAGAGCTTCACAGAATACGTATTTTCTTGGCCGCTTATAATTAGCAAGTTCATCACTATTTCTGCACAGTTCATCCAGCTCATTTTCAGATAGTGCCGGATTTTTTTTAACCACAAATGCTGTGACCGTCTCACCCCAGCGGTCATCAGGCTGGCCGATCACTGCCACATCCAGTACGCCATTATGCGTATATAAAATATCTTCCACTTCCCTGGGGTAAATGTTTTCACCGCCGCTAATGATCATATCATCGACTCTGTCTTTGACGTACAAGTAGCCTTCGTCATCAAGATATCCTATGTCACCTGAATGATACCAGCCCCCATGCATGGCAAGATCGTTTGCCTCATCCCGATTAAAATAACCACTCATCATGCATGGACCTTTCACGATGATTTCACCTGTTTCCCCTGGTGGCACCAAATCCTCAGGATCTGATGGACCATTTTCATTCGGCCTTACAATTCTAATCTCATGGTTTAAACAAGCCTGCCCGGCAGAGCCTGCTTTCCGGATTTGATCATCTTCAGATAAAAACGTAATCGCTGGCCCCATCTCGGTCATTCCGTATGCCTGTACGAGGGATATGCCTAATTTTTCCCGGCAGGCATAAACAAGTGCCGGAGCCATTGGAGCTGCTCCATACAGTCCCAGCTTCAGGCTTTCCAGATTATATTGGCTTAAGTTTTCCTGAAGCAGCATATTCCACATGGTAGGTGCTGCAAAAAACTTTGTAATCTTCTCATCTGAGATTAACTGTAATACTTCTTTTGCATCAAAGTGATGGAGGATGGTATTTTTAGCCCCCACATGCACCCTTGGCAAAAAGGCACAGTGAAGCTCTGCACAGTGGAACATTGGTGCAGTCACGAGACCATTGTCACTGCTTTCAAGCTTTGTGGCTCCTATTACGATTAAACTTTGTTCAGCCATATCCCGATGCCTGTGGACAACTCCTTTTGGCCTTCCCGTGGTACCGCTTGTATACATGATCGCGTACAAGTCATTTTCGCCAATTTCTATTTCGATTTCATCATGCGATGCTGCATCCACTTTTTCACGATAGGATGAAGCATATCCGGGTGCCTTGTCATCAATGTACCAGAAGGATGTATGCGGAAAACGTTTAGCTATTGGGGTAATGCCGGACTCCAGCATTTGTTCAAATAACACTACTTTTGGCTCTGCATCCTGAAGGATATAAGCAACCTCTTCTGACATCAGCCTAAAGTTGATCGGATTAAAAATGGCACCGATTTTTGCACATGCAAAGAATGCTGTTGCAAGCTCCTCAGTATTAAATAGGTAGGTTGAAACCCTGTCACCCTTCCTGACTCCCTCCTTCATTAAGGCATTCGCCAATTTATTGATCTCAATGCTCCATTCCTTATAGGTAAGACGCAGATTTTTTCTGACATCATACAGGGCTTCTTTATTCGGAAACTTTCCGGCAGTTAGATCGAAAACTCTTCCAATAGTAGTAGTCATTTTCATTCCTCCCCATTCTTCAGTCTAAACGTTCAATTATAGTTGCATTTGCCATACCAAGGCCTTCACACATGGTCTGAAGTCCATAGCGCCCCCCTGTTCTTTCGAGTTCATGCATCATGGTGACCATCAGCCGTGCACCGCTGCCTCCCAAAGGATGGCCGAGTGCAATGGCTCCGCCGTTTGGATTAAGCTTTGCAGGATCTGCTCCAGTTTCTTTCAGCCAGGCAAGCGGAACAGGAGCGAACGCTTCGTTCACTTCAAATACATCGATTTCCTCAATAGCCAGTCCAGCTTTCTTTAACACCTTCTCAGTTGCCGGTATCGGCCCAGTCAGCATTAAAGTAGGATCAGAGCCAACTGCTGTGCGGGAAAGAATCCTGAATCTCGGCTTCATTCCAAGTTCCTCTGCTTTATCCCGTGACATAATTAATAGTGCTGCGGCTCCATCACTGATTTGACTTGAATTTCCTGCATGAATGACTCCATTCTCCTTAAAAACAGCCCTTAAGCTTCCAAGTGCTTCCAGCGATGTTTCCTTTCTGGGGCCAGAGTCCTCCGATATCGTCATGAGCTGCCCATCAGGCAATTTCACATCTAATGGTGCAATCTCTCTCTCAAAACGTCCTTCACTCTGGGCTTTTAAAGCCTTTTGGTGGCTCTCTAATGAAAAGCGATCAAGTTCTTCTCTAGTAAAACCATATTTTTCAGCAATGCGTTCAGCTGATAAGCCCTGGTGGATGATTTCATGTCTGTCTGTCAGTTTTTCACTGAACCCTACACCCTGATAACTGGAGCCGATAGGGACACGAGACATGCTTTCGACACCGCCCGCGACCACAATATCCATATCTCCCGCCAAAATAGCCTGAGCTGCAAAATGGACAGCCTGCTGGCTGGAGCCGCATTGACGGTCAATGGTGGTACCAGGCACTTCAATCGGAAAACCTGCGATCAATGCTGCGACCCTTGCAATATCGCCTGTTTGTTCGCCTATTTGCGAGACACATCCAAGAATGACATCATCAATGATTTGCGGATCTATACCCGCACGTCCGACAAGTGCCTTAAGTGCTTCAGCAGCCAGATCATCCGCCCTGATATCTTTTAAAAAGCCGTTTTTTCTTCCTACTGGCGTTCTGACACCTTCGACGATGACAGCTTCACGCATGTTTACTCCTCCTCATAAACCCATGTTCTTCGCAATAATGGTTTTCATGATTTCATTTGTACCTGCATATATGCTGGCAACTGGTATATCCCTGTATCTCCTTGCAATCTCGTATTCTTCCATATAGCCATAGCCGCCATGAAGCTGCATGCATTCCGCGGCAATATTCCGGGCATTTTCTGTAAGCTTCCATTTCGCCATGGAGACCTTTGTAACTACATCTTTTCCTGCCATATGCTCTGTGATCAATTGATCAAGGAACGACCTTCCCATCTCTATATCTGTTGCCATTTCGGCAATCTTAAATTGAGTGTTTTGAAACTGGCTGACCGGTTTTCCGAATGCCTCGCGATTCTTAACATAATCCAATGTTAAATTAAGCATTTCTTCAGCGGCCACCTGAGCAGCGATTGCTACGACAAGTCTTTCCTGCTGCAGCTTTTCCATCAAATATAGAAAACCTTTCCCTTCTTCTCCAATCAGATTTTCTTTCGGAACCTTACAATCTTCAAAAATTAACTCTGCTGTATCCTGACAGTGAAGTCCAACCTTGTTTAATTTTCTTCCCCTTGTAAATCCCTTTGTTCCCCTCTCGATCGCAAGCAAGCTTATTCCTTTATACCGGGGAACTGCATTGGGATTGGTTTTACAGGCTATGATGACTAAATCGGAATGAATTCCATTGGTTATAAAGGTCTTTTCGCCATTCACTATATAATGGTCACCTTCAAGTCCTGCTGTCGTTCTGATGCCGGCTAAATCAGATCCGGCGCCAGGTTCAGTCATTGCGATAGCAGTAATGATTTCACCTGCAGCACACTTTGGCAGCCACCTTTCCTTCTGCTCATCTGTTCCATAAGCAGTAATATACGGAACAACAATATCATTATGGAGCCCAATTCCCACCATGCCGGAGCCAACACGTTCAAGTTCTTCATTGATGACTACTGAGAAGCCCCAATCAACATTGCTTCCGCCATATTTTTCTTCAATATCAGGGCATAAAAAACCCTGCTCCCCCATCTTGTACCAAAAATCCCGGGGAATGATCCTGTCCACTTCCCATTTGTCATAATTCGGATAGGCTTCCTTCTCTAAAAACTTACGCAGTGATTGCCGAAATATTTCATGCTCTTCCTGTATGTATGAAGCAGCCATATTATGATCCTCCGAATCTAAAATTTTTTTGACATAACTCAAAGTACTATTCCTCATCTCCGAAAAGGCTTACATTTATATTGTACAATAATTATCAATATTTTTAGAACATTTAAAATTCATTTTTTCAAAAAAACCTATCCTTTGCAGAAAGGGCTGGTGCTCTAATTTATTTTGGCTGCATACGGATGCCGCCATCCAGACGGATCGTTTCTCCATTCAGCATCGGATTCACTAGAATACTCTCAGCAAGCCTGGCATATTCCTCAGGATAGCCCAGTCTTGAAGGAAAAGGCACCATTTTGCCCAATGAATCCCTTGCCTCATCAGGGAGAGAATCAAACATAGGTGTATTAAACAATCCAGGGGCAATCGTCATAACACGAATCCCATAACCCGCAAGCTCTCTGGCAATTGGCAAGGTCATGGCAACCACACCGCCTTTTGATGCACTATATGCAGCCTGGCCAATTTGTCCTTCAAAGGCTGCTACAGAAGCAGTGTTAATAATGACGCCTCTTTCACCTTGATCATTCGGACCATTCTTTGCCATTTGTTCAGCAGCCAGGCGAATGACATTAAAAGTCCCGACCAGATTAATCATTATGACCTTTTGGAACATGTCCAGTGTATGGACTCCCTTTCGGCCAAGCAGCTTGGCGGCAATTCCGATGCCTGCACAGTTAACGGCAGTATTAAGGCTGCCAAATTGTTCAGAAGCAAATGCAACTGCTCGCTGCACGTCTTCTTCTTTTGTTACATCCGTTTTCAAAAAATGAACATTTCCCCCCAGTTCCTTGATCAGATGGCTTCCCCGATCTTCCGCCAAATCTGCAATAAGAACTTTTCCGCCGCATCCGGCTATTTTTCTCACAGTCGCCTCGCCAAGCCCTGAGGCGCCGCCAGTGATAATGACCCTGCAATCTTTCAATTCCATAGTGAACCTCCTTTTATTAATCATATTTTTCTATGAAGACATTTCCATTATGAATTCAGATTTTCCTGCTGACTGACCGAATTCCCTGCTGATTATTTATCAATTTCTTGTAATTACACAAAAAAACAGCTCCTTTTCAGAAGCTGTTATTCTATGCCAAATACCGATCGCCAAGAATTTCTCTAAGGTGCTGTCTGACCCGGTACAACTTTGTTTTAACAGTGTTTGGATTGAGATGGAGAATGTCCGCTATTTCTTTCTCTTTCAGCCCGTGCTTTGTTTTAAGAAGGAAAACCCTTTTCTGTTCATAGGAGAGGGAATCCACATAAGCGTATATCTGCTCCTCAAGCAAATTGACTTCTGCTTCCTGCCCCGCATCAATATATTTACTTTCCATGCAGTTTTCAAAATCAACGGAATCCTGTATTCTCTCATATGTCCTTCTTTCTTTCCGGACAAAGTCAATCGCAGTTCTGGTTGCAATCGAGGATAACCAGGCCCCCAGCTTTTCCTGATCATCAATGCTGTCCATTTTTTTATATGCTTTGAGAAGCGATTCCTGCACAACATCCTGTGCAAGATAATGATCCCGGGTTATATTATAAGCAATATGATAGAGACGTTTATTGTAGAGCCTGCAGATCTCTCTCATATCCATTGAAGGTTTAATCACTTTAATCCCCCTCTCCTATAGGTTTCTACTCTTTTATTGAAGCCGTTCTTTTATAAAGACTGGAACTGTTTTTTCCGTAAAGCTTTTAATATCAATTGTCCTTTGCTCATCAAAATAGAACGCAATAATATAGTCTCCATCCATGAATCCATCTGAATTCTTCAAGCTGCTTTCTATTTGATTCTTATCTGTTAATTTGACAGCAGATTTGCTATCTCTCATTTCTTCAAAAACTTCTTCATACGAGTACCCTGCAGCAAAGTTGACATCGATATCCTTCGCTTTTGCAGCCAAAGCATAAGAAATATCATTGCTGTTCACTCTTGCTTCATTCAGTAATGACTTCTCTTCCAGCCATTCCTCAAATCTTGAATAAGAAGGATACCAAGGCATATAAGCTTTATTGCTGTCATTATAAAAAATCTCAATATGCGCATATGGCTCGTCACTTCCCTGGAGCTCTTCAAAGGAAGCAGAATCAACTTCTTCAGTTAATATCTCAATAGCCTCTTTTAGATCTTTATCGTCTGTAATAACCGCCCGCTTAGTAACAGGCCCATTTGGAGTAATGGTTAATTTCGTTGTAGCATCTGCTGAAACCTGATAAATTTCATTTGTTGCCTTTTTATATTCATCCGATTCATAAATCAGCTTAAGAAATGGCTTGTATTCCTTTTTATTAATCCTATAATCACGGACTAGCTTTTCACCATTCTTCAGTTCATACACGATAAAAACTGAATCACGGCCCGGGATCTCCGCAAGCCTGTTTTCATCCTTTACAATCGTCTCATGAAATCTTCTGACCAAATCAATATTCTCGTATTCCTTCAAATATAAGGGTTCCTCATGATCGATATCACTATAAAGATAAAAACTCTCGCTAAAATGAACCCGCTCGATTTCATTGCCCCGTGGTATGTTTTTTTCATATTGAGTAAAGTCAAATTGGAATAAAATGAATAAAGCAGCCATTAGAGCTGTGTATGCCATCAATCCTTTCATATTAATGGTCACACGCCATGATTTTTGCAGAACCATTTCGGCAGCGGCATACCCAATCAATGCTCCAAACAGATATCCAGCTATGAGCCAGCTAATGCCGCCTCGCATCTCACCGAAATATCCTCCCCCTAAAAGCATCGTGCAAAAAGTTACACTATATTTAAAAATGGGTTTTGTAACCGGAAAAACAAGCGCCTGGGAAACAGCCTCCATTCTTCTTCTTTTATAGATCTGCAAACCAAGATAATACAGAGTCAAAATAAGAAAGAGATAAATAGCAGCCTCTGCACTTGACGGGGTACGCATGTTCATCTGGGTTAGTGCAATTAAGGGAGAAAACTTCTCAAATTTGCTTGCCATATAATATTGGTCTGGATAGCCAAATAAATAGAATGGCAAATTAATAGAGACTAGAATGATCAGGCCTACAGGGAGCAGGAGGAAAATATACGTTAGGGCACCTTGAACGGCAGATAACCCCGTAAGCATCCCCACAGAAACTCCTGCCAGGTAAATTACAATATTTAATAAAAGGGTGATGCCCACCCAATTGAATATCTCCCCAATTGAATAGAACTCCTGCAAATTCATGGGCTGGTAAAGCATCAGAACTATTAAAGCAATGAGTAAAACCGGTAAAATTAATAACATGATTCCAGTTAAAGCATACTGATGGAAAATGGATGCACGCTTGACTGGGAGGCTGTGCATTAAGTCGCTGTATTGTTTTACCTGTGTGAATCTGAATAAGAACACAGACAAGATTACCGGCACTGATATATTAAATATATACTGGAGCTGGAAGTTGTATTGAAATAGATTGTCAATGTCCAGAAATTTCCGCTGTTCCTCTGAAGAATTCATTATTATATCAAGTGGAATAGCGAAGAACAGACCAAGAAAATATACAATGGAAACCCAGCCGACACTTCTGAAAATCGTTTTTAAAATTTCCCTTTTAACCAAGGATGTTCTGGACTGCATATCCAATGTCCCCCATTTCATAAATGAAGATCTCCTCTAAAGTAAGGGGAAGCATATCGAAAATCACTGGCTTAAATTGTTCTACATATGACGATATTTCCTTCGCATCTCCCTTTACAATACAGAGGATAACGCTGCCTCTTTTTTCTTTATGAAGGATTCTCAGCGAATCGAAAATGGCTGGTGCAGATCCTTTGAAAGCCACCTGAATCTTATGTGTATCTGTTTTAAGGTCATCCAGGTCTTTTTCCAGGATCATACGCCCTTTATGCATGATGCCAATAAAATCACATAAATCTTCCACTTCACGCAGATTATGAGAGGAAATAAGGATAGTCATTTCTCTTTCGGCAACCTCATCTATAAGCAGGCTTTTCACTTTTTTTCTCATGACCGGGTCCAGCCCATCCATAGGCTCATCCAAAATTAAAACCTCCGGCCTGGCAGACAAAGCAAGGATAAAAGCAGCCTGCCTCTGAAAGCCTTTTGAAAATCTATGAATCTTTTTATGCATGTCCATTTCAAAAATTGCAGCCAGTTCTTCAAAGCGGCCGTCATCCCATCTGCTGTAAATATTTTGATAAAATTGTGCCATTTGCTTAACTGTATATTGAGGCAGAAAATAGGGATGATCCTGAATAAAAAAGATCTTTTCTTTAATTACCGGATTTTCGAAGACCGGCTGGCCGGCAATGGCAACAGACCCCTCATCCTCCGCATAGATGCCTGCCAAAAGCTTCAGGAGCGTTGTTTTCCCGGCTCCATTTGAACCAAGCAAGCCGTATATGGACCCTTTATTGACTTTGATGGAGACATTTTCTACAGCATCCATCTCATCGAATGATTTACGTACATTACGGATTTTGATCATCTTCTACCCCTCCCCCTATAGCTGCTTCTAATTCCTGAATCATCTTAAATAATTCATCTTTTGTAATTCCAAGATATATAGCTTCTGATAAAAGCTTTGAAAGCTCATTTTTCACTTTTTCTATTTTTTCGCTGTTCAGATTGGGAGTCGCTGGACTGATAAAGCTGCCCTTTCCCTTTATAGAATAAATATAGCCCTGGGATTCAAGTTCCCTGTATGCCTTTTGAATCGTATTGGGATTGATTGTCAGCTGATGGGCCAGCGTTCGAACGGAAGGCAGCTGTTCATCTGCTGTTAAGACCTCGGTGATGATCAGCTCTTTAAGCCGCTCAACCAGCTGTTCATATATAGGCTTTCGGCTCCTTACGTCCAACTCAAACATGTTTACCCTCCCATCTGTATGTAGTGTACTATCATTCATAGTACAGTTAATACAGTTAGATTATATTACAAGTAATTGGAAAAGAGAAGAGGAATTTTAAATTTTTATAAAAAGAAAAAACTGGCTCAGCCAAAGGGCTAAACCAGTTATAATTAATTATTTAGCAGATTTCACATTCACCGGAGGCGGAGGCAAAATCATGTTGGAACGTCTATTGTTTGTTGCGATGATATAAACTGCGGCGACTGCGATGCAAACCGCAATGAAGGAACCGAGATTGAGGATCCCTTTTTGCGAATACCATACAATCGAGTAACCCACTGACCCAGCCAGCAATGCATAATAGAAGAATGGGAAAAGGGTTTTACGAATGACAGTCCCTTCTTTCCCTACAAGACCAACAACAGCTGATGCAGCAACCACGTTATGGACACAAATCATGTTTCCAGCTGCTCCTCCGACTGCCTGAAGGGCTACAATCCAGGTTGCATCCACTCCAATCTGTGAACCAACATCATATTGGAATAGAGAAAACATCATATTACTGACAGTATTACTTCCCGCGATAAAAGCCCCGAGCCCTCCTATAAACGTTGCAAAGAACGGCCAGAATTCTCCTGCAAGTGCTGCGGCACCATTCGCGAGCTCGATTGGCATCTGATTATAGCCTGCCTCTCCCCCGCCGGTATTGATAAAAACCTGTACCATCGGAACAGTGAAAATTAATGCGGTTGAAGCAGCAACAGTTGTTTTTCCTGAGTCTGCCCAGGCTTTTTTGTAAGAACCGGAATTCATTCCATGAATGAAATAGGTGATAATGGATACAAGAATAAAAATGGTACCCGGCAAGTACAGCGGCTGGAAACTTGAAGTGATGCCGGAATCGAAAATGTTTTCAAACTTAACCGTCCAGGCCTGGAGCCACCCCAGGAATGGAAGCGATTTCAATCTGGACAATACTAAGAATAAGCCAACTAAAACATAAGGAGTCCAGGCACGCATCATGCTCATGCTTCCGCTTTTGTGGGCAACTGCTTTGATTTCAAGTTTACCAGTCCACTCCGGATCCCACTTGGATTTCTCTTCAAAATCCCAAACCTGATCCTTAGGAGGCATAAGGAATCCTTTTTTAGCTGCAAAAACAACAATTGCTAAACCAGCTAATCCTCCAATCATAGAGGGGAATTCAGGTCCAAGAACATTGGCAACAATGACATAAGGGATAGTCATGGCAAAAGATGCGAACAGGGCAAACTTCCAAATCTTTATCCCTTCTGTAAACGATTTGTTCTTGCCAAAGAATCTTGTCATTAAAGCTACTACAAATAAAGGAATTAATGTGCCTGCAATCATATGGAGAATAGCTACTTGTCCGGCAATTTGCGTTACCAGTCCGAGCAGATTATCTGTAAGGCTTGCATTGCCTGATAAACCGGTCTGCACACCAACTAGCATCGGAGTGCCTACTGCACCGAATGAAACTGGTGTGCTCTGAATGACCATGCCGGCAATTACAGCTGCCATAGCCGGGAAGCCAAGACCCACTAATAGCGGTACAGCTACTGCAGCAGGAGTCCCAAACCCGGATGCGCCTTCAATGAAAGATCCAAACAGCCAGGCAATGATAATCACTTGAATTCTGCGGTCAGGAGAGATATCGGTAAATCCCTGGCGGATGGTCTTTAAGCCTCCGCTTTCCTGCAGAGTATTCAGAAGCAGTATTGCACCAAAAATAATGTATAGGAGTGTTCCGGCGACAACCAGGCCATTAATGGATGCGGCCGCCACTTTTGCACCCGACACCTTCCAGACAAATAGCGCCAGGACAACAGCTACAAGGTACGAGATGGGCATAGCCTTACTTGCCGGCCATCTCAGTCCGACAAGGAATACTGCAACTGCAATAATTGGCAATAATGATAATAAAGCTAACATTCCAGTACTCATTAATTACTTTTCCCCCTTTTGTTTTGTAATAGCGAACAATAATTGCACTTTGTTGCGGACTGCGAAACATGTTATATAACTATAATTGTTTTGTTATACAACAATGAATCAAGCTTATTTTTATTATACAAACATTTTTCATAATTTCAATAATATTTGGAAAATTTAATCTATGTATTTACACAAAAATATTTGTATGTATATACATACAAAATTAGCCCAATATATCTTTTCATCAAGATATATTGGGCTAATCCCAACTTATTCAGCTGACGTGTCCAAGCCGGGAAGAAATCCCTTGTCCTGTCCTTACCATTATAGATTTTAATGCATCAAGACGATCACTTGTCATCCTCATTGTCGGGCCTGATATACTGACTGCAGCAATGACTTTGCCGAGATGGTCAAAAATAGGAACGGCCACACAAGTAATCCCATATTCATTTTCTTCAAGATCAAGCGCATATCCATTTTGCCTGACCTGCCCTAATTCTTTCATAAATTCATCTTTATCCGTTATGGTTTTATCGGTATGGACCGGCATCCCTTTTCTTTCAAGGATATCAAAAACAACGCTTGAAGGCAGATGTGCCAGAATGGCTTTGCCGACAGATGTGCAATGCATCGGAGCTCGTTTTCCGACTTTAGAATGCATCCTTAAAGTCTCATTGCCCTCAAGCTTCTCGATGTACACAACCTCTCCCTGATCATAAACGACCAAATGAATGACTTCATTTGTTTCATTTTCCAGTTCCTGCAGAAAAGGTCTTGCCTCTGCACGCAAATCGATTGATTCAAGCAGTTTTGAACTGATCTCCAGGAATTTATACCCTAATTTGTATTTGCCGGTTTCGCTATCCTGTTCTATATATCCGTACTGAACAAGAGTAGAGAGAATACGATAAACAGAGCTTTTATTGATATCAATCTGATTGGCAATTTCCGTTACGCCAAGACCGCTTTTTTTCAGGCTGATCAATGTGATAATATCCAGTGCCCTGCTGACGGACTTGACCATGTTTTCTCTTTCCACAACACTCACCTCTGGTGCAAAAACCTTAATCCATTACACATAGATTATACCGTTTTTGCGCTTTCACGTGCTACTGCAAATGTATTCCGCAGAGCTCCAATCTCTTTGATCTCACATTCGATAACAGCGCCTGACCTAACCATCTCAGCTCCAACAGGACTTCCTGTAAGGATTACGTCACCTGGCAGCAGCGTCATGACATTAGTCAGGTAGGATATCATTTTCCGGATTGGGATAATCATTAATTCTGTGCTGCTGTTCTGCTTCTCTGAGCCGTTTAATTTTGCTTCCACTTTAACCTGAAATGGATCCAGGTCTGTTTCGATTACCGGACCAAGCGGAGTAAATGTGTCAAAGGATTTGCCAATTGTCCAATGCCCGTCATTATGGAAGAATTGCGGTGCAGTAACATCATTGCCTACTGTGTAGCCAAAAACATAATCAAGCACATCTGACTCTGCTACATTTTTAGCTTCTCTGCCTATTACCACTGCCAGTTCTGATTCAAATTTCACCTCTTCAATGCCTTCAGGAATGATAATATCCTCATCAGGCCCTATAACAGAAGATACAGGCTTAAAGAAGAATACAGGAATTTCCGGGAGTGTCTCAGGCAAATCTGATTTCACAGACACATAGTTAGCTCCAATACCAATAATCTGATTTGGAACCAGAGGTGCAAGCTGCTTAGCTTCATCCGCCGAAAAGCTCTGGCCAGTATACTCCCATTCTCCGAAAATATCACCTTTAATTTCTTTAAACATGCCCCCCTCTGCTACTCCTGTATGTACTGCTCCTTTAACTTCAAATCTTGTAAATTTCATTTTCTTCCCTCTCCCTTCAATTACTTTAAGTCTGCGGCTCTTTAGAAAAACAGGGCACATACATGCCCTGTTCTAAAACTATTACTGTTTAACAGCATACTTGGACTTCGCTTCAAGTCGGCGGCGGTGCAAAATCGGTTCTGTATAGCCATTTGGCTGATCATATCCCTCAAAAACGAGGTCACATGCTGCCTGGAAAGCAACTGATTGATCGAAGTCAGCTGCCATTGGGCGGTATGCGGGATCTCCACTATTTTGTTCATCTACAACCTTAGCCATTTTCTTAAGTGTCTCAAGCACTTGCTCCTTCGTGCAGATTCCATGGTGCAGCCAATTCGCAACATGCTGGCTTGATATCCTTAATGTCGCGCGGTCCTCCATTAAACCAATATTATTGATATCAGGAACTTTAGAACAGCCGATGCCCTGCTCAACCCAGCGGACAACATATCCCAAAATCCCCTGTGCGTTGTTATCCAGTTCCTCTTGAACTTCCTCTGGATTCCATTGCGGATTTTCAGCAACCGGAATCTGCAGGATTTCATCACGAAGGTCCGTAATCTCTTCCAGCAGCTGATTTTGCACTTTTTGAACTTCTACCTGATGATAGTGTAAAGCATGAAGGGTGGCAGCAGTTGGAGACGGTACCCAGGCAGTATTGGCTCCAGCGTTCAGATGGCCGATCTTCTGCTCCATCATATCAGCCATCATATCAGGCATAGCCCACATACCTTTTCCAATTTGGGCACGGCCCTGGAAGCCTGTTTCAAGGCCTGTATTGACATTGGATTTTTCATAGCCTTTTAGCCATGCTGTTGACTTCATGTCACTCTTGCGGATCATTGGGCCAGCTTCCATGGAAGTATGCATCTCATCCCCAGTCCGGTCCAGGAACCCAGTGTTTATGAAGACGATGCGCTCCTTTACTTCACGGATGCAGGCTGCCAGGTTCAAAGATGTACGGCGCTCTTCATCCATTACACCAATTTTTAGTGTATTCCGCTCCAGTCCGAGCAAATCTTCAGTCCGGTCAAACAACTCGTTTGCAAAAGCAACCTCCTTGGAACCGTGCATCTTTGGCTTAACGATATAAATGGAACCTTCTGATGAGTTTTGGTATGGGCCATTTCCAAGCAATGTATGCTTGCCAATCAGGCTGGTAATTACCGTATCCAAGATACCTTCCTGCACTTCATTTCCATCTGCATCCAAAATCGCATTAATGGACATTAAATGTCCGACATTTCTGACAAACATCAACGAGCGCCCAGATAATGAGAACTCCTTTCCATCTGGAGAAATATACGAACGGTCAGGGTTTAATGTACGCGTTATGGATTTAGAGCCCTTTGTAAAGGCGGCGGAAAGGTCTCCCTTCATTAAACCAAGCCAGTTGCGGTACACAAGGACCTTGTCTTCAGCATCAACTGCTGTTACTGAATCTTCACAATCCATAATTGTAGTAATTGCAGCTTCAAGCAAAACATCCTTTACTCCGGCATCATCCGTTTTTCCAATTGGGTGGCCTCTGTCAATTTGAATTTCAAAATAAAGGCCATTATTCTTCAGAAGTACCGCAGAAGGATGATCCTGCTCTCCCTGGTATCCGGCAAACTTTGATTCATCTTTTAGATTTGCAGTTTCTCCATTGCTAAGCACAGCTGCCAGCTTACCGTTTTCCACTTTATATTGAACAGCGTCTTTATGAGAACCGCTTGACAGAGGAACGGTTTGATCAAGGAATTCCCTGGCAAATGCAATAACCTTTTCTCCCCTTACTGGATTATATCCGCCTTCTCTATTTGCCCCATTTTCTTCACTGATTGCATCTGTGCCATAAAGTGCATCGTATAAGCTTCCCCACCGGGCATTTGCTGCATTGATCGCATAACGCCCGTTATTAACTGGAACGACCAATTGTGGTCCAGCCTTTATAGCTACTTCATCATCCACGTTTTCTGTAGTAATTTTAAAACCTTCGGCCTTTGGCTCAAGATAGCTGATCTCTTCTAAAAATGACTTATAGCTATTAAAATCAAAATCTTGATTTTCTCTGTGCCACTTGTTCAGTTTATGCTGAATTTCATCCCGCTTCGCCAGCAATGCTTTATTTTTAGGCGTCAGATCATTTATAAGCGCTTCCAGACCTGGCCAAAATTGTTCCTGATCCACTCCGCTTCCCGGCAGAGCCTCGGAATTGATAAATTCATAAAGCTCACTTGCAACTTGCAGGCTTCCTGTTTTTACATAGTTTCCCATTATTCATTTCCTCCTTTGGTTGCTGCTTTACCATTTTAAATTTAATGCGGTTGCCGATTCTTGTTTCTTATTACGAAACAGCGTTTCTAACTTTCTCTTAAAAAAATAATAGCATGTTTCTAAATCGATTTTCAATAATTTTCACACAACTTTATTCTTCTCTAATTGATAAGGCTTAATTTAGCTTTTCAACATTGGGTAAATGCCCAGCCTTCTTCTAAGGAAGGCTGGGCATTTTCTTATGAAATTGCCTGGGCCTTCATCTCTTTTTTGACTTCAGCACATCTGCTCGGCGATGGAAACAGCTTTCCAGCATTCAGCAGATTATGAGGATTAAAGACTTCCCGGATTTCTGTCTGGGCAGCAATTTCTTCTTCTGTGAAAACAAAACGCATTTCTTCCCGCTTTTCAATGCCGACACCATGCTCTCCAGTTATGGTCCCTCCAACATCTGCGCAGACTTTTAAGCATTGGCTTCCAGCTTCGAGCGCTTTCTCTGATTCTCCTGGTATCCTTGCGTCAAATAGGACAAGAGGATGCAGGTTTCCATCTCCTGCATGGAAAATATTAGCAATCCTTAATCCCGATTCACTGCTAATCTGGCTGATTCTGCTTAAAACTTCAGGCAGCTTGCTTCGAGGGATCACCCCATCCTGTACCAGATAATCAGGAGAAATGGCACCCATGGCACCAAAGCCTGTCTTACGATTCGCCCACCATCTTGCTCTTTCCTCTTCACTTCCCGCCGCACGGACTTCACGGACATTCCTCTTTCTGCAAACCTCAAGGATTTGGTCGATCTGTTCCCCAATTCCCGCTGCAATACCATCCACTTCAATTAAAAGAACTGCTTCTATATCTTTTGGATGGCCTACCGGAAAAGCTGCAGCTTCCACCCCTTCAATAGCAGTCTTATCCATCATTTCCAGGGCTGCAGGTACAATACCAGCAGATATAATATCTGATACTGCCTGGCTCCCATCTTCAACCCGATCGAAGTAGGCAAGAACAGTCTGCTTTCCTTCAGGATTTTTCAGTACCCTCACAGTTATTTTTGTTACAATTCCAAGGGTCCCTTCAGAACCTGTAATCAGACCCAGCAAATCATATCCGGGAGCATCGGGAATACCATCTTTGCCAATTTCCACTATTTCGCCATTAGGCATGACCACTTCAAGTCCAAGAATATGGTTTGTAGTTACTCCGTATTTCAGACAATGTGCACCCCCGGCATTTTCTGCAACATTGCCCCCAATTGTGCAGCAGTATTGGCTGGATGGATCCGGTGCGTAATAATAGCCTTTATCGGATATTGAATTTGTGAGTTTTAGATTTACAAATCCAGGCTCCACAACGGCGCGGCGATTTTCAAGATCAACGCTAATAAGTTTTTTCATCCTAACCATACTTATTATTATTTCTCCATTAAGAGGTATTGCTCCGCCGCTCAGCCCCGTACCTGCCCCCCTGGCCAGGAAGGGGAGATTGTTTTCCGAGCAGTACTTGACAATCTCCGCCACTTCTTGTGTATTCTTTGGAAATACGACTGCCTTGGGCAAGTGCTTATGGATCGTAAAGCCGTCACAGTCATAAGCCAAAAGGTCTTCTTTCTGGTAAAGAATGGAACGGGAACCTCCCACAATTTCAGCCAAATTTAAGATGTGTTGGTCCTGTGATTTAACCCGATCTTTCGTTCTCACTCTTTTTCCTCCTTCACACGGTCTTCCTTTTGGTAAGCCCAATCAAGAAGCTGGATAGTATGGACAATTTTCTGATTCCTGCCGTATTTTTGAACTCCCATTGCCATTTGCAGCATACAGCCGGGATTTCCCATTGAGATCATTTCCACATCATCTGGAACATTTTCCATTTTGCTTTCAAGGACCGCATTAGCCATTTCCGGATTGGTAATATTGTATATTCCTGCACTTCCGCAGCAGCGGTCTGAATTAGGCATGTGCACCATGTCAACACCAGGAATATCAAGGAGAATATCACGCGGCTGCTGGCGGATTCCCTGTCCATGCGCTAAATGGCAGGCATCATGGTAAGTAATTCTAGTGTTCATTTCAGCCTTTGGCTTTTCATAGCCTGTATCATGAAGAAATTTTGATATATCCTCTACCTTTTCAGAGAACTCTTCCGCTTTTGCATGCATTTCCGGATCTTCCTTAAACAATTCTGCGTATTCCTTCATCATGCACCCGCATCCTGCTGCATTAACAATTACTTTGTCAAAGTCTTTGAATGCTTCCATATTCTGTTTCGCCAGCTTCCTGCCCATATCACGGTCACCCGCATGAACATGCAGGGCTCCGCAGCAAGTTTGGCTTTGGGGTATGACAACATCATTTCCATTTCTGGTCAATACATTTATGGTGGATTCATTAATATCACTGAACATGACATCCATTACACAGCCGGTCAGCATCGCAACTTCCTTCTTTGTCTCCCCTTTTGCTTTGATTACTTTTACGTCTTTATACTTCTTTTTTACAGGCTCTTTCACTTCAGGCATGATGGATTCCATATCGACAAGGTGCTGCGGCATGATATTGATTACTTTGGTTTTCCGGACTGCTTTTTGCATGCCGCTTTTTTGGTAGAATTTCATAAGGCCGCCTAGCGTATTTAAGCGATTCTGGTGAGGGAAAAGGTCATGAAGAAAAAACTTGCTGATGGCTCCTTTTATACCAGTCAATGGCATTGCCTGCCGAATCTGGCCGCGTGCTTCCTCAATCAAACCGCCAACATCGACATCAGCTGGGCATGCAGTTGTACAGGCGCGGCAATCCAGACATTGAAACACTGGGTCCATGAATTGCTCATTTACTTGAAGCTTCCCTTCAGCCACAGATTTGATTAGGTGGACACGCCCCCTTGGAGAATGCTGTTCCTGACCTGTCTGTTCATATGTCGGGCATGATTCCAGACACATGCCGCAATGGACACAGTCAGCCCATTTCTTTTCATCTGGCGGATCGCTCCATAAATAGTTTCCCAATCCCGAGGTACATGGCGGCTCTTGCTTTAAATCGAGTTCCCGGACACTCATTTAAATCCCTCCTATGAATCTGTTTGGGCTTAAAGTTTTATTTGGGTCGACCTTTGTTTTAATCCCCTGGAGCAAAAAGAAATGAGAAGGTTTATTGCCCCAAACATCCACTTTTTTCCGAAGCTCAAATGGAAGGTGCTTTGCAACCGCATATCCCCCTGCTCTTTCAGCAGTCTCCCTTACATGTACAGCAGCATCCGCGACATCTGGCTCTGCTCCTCTAATGGTCACTTGACTTAATCCATGGCCCAGACCTCCATGTGATTCGATTTTCACATTGAATTTATCCTGAAGCAGATCAGTATTCTTTAATACTCTCACTGCGTCGAGATTAACAGTTCCAATCTTCATGGAGGCTTCTGTTTGAATTGGCAAATCCTTGTCTGCCCCGTTAGGAATGTGCCTGTAAAAGCGTTCCCAAAACAAATCCGCTTTTTCCTTAGTGCTTATACTCAACTTCGCATCTTTCGGCAGCATATTTCCCACAAAAGTTTCCTGATAACGTACAGAGCTTTCAACATCTTCAAAACTCATAGCTATCGTGTAAGAGTTTATTCCGGCAAGCCTATCTGAAAGTGACGGATTCAGCAGCTCAAGCGAAACTGGTTCTATCATAGAATCCAATACCTTCACTGCAAACGCCTTTATATCCTCCAGATTTCCAGCTGGAAACGAAACGAGAACCAGACTCTCACATTTAGGGATTGGGCGAAGCTTTAAGGTAATTTCAGAAATCACACCAAGTGTGCCCATTGATCCAATAAACAGCTTATTCATATCATAGCCGGCAACATTTTTTACGACTCTGCCACCCGAGCGTATTATCTTTCCATCCGGATAAACAGTCCTTAATCCAATGACTGCATCACGGGCTGAACCGTATCCCAGCCTTTTGGGTCCGCTTTCATTTGCTGCAATGATACCGCCTATTGTGGCATTTTGGGGCCAAAAAGGATCAAGAGATATTTTTTGATTATGTTTAGCCAGATAATCCTGAAGGTCTTTAAAGCGAATTCCGGATCTTACTGTTACTGTCATATCACCAGGTGTGTGTTCCACAATCCCTGTATATTTTTCAAGCGATAAAAGAAGATCCGCTTTTTCATTTAAACCTCCGAATCCGCGTTTTGTGCCACCGCCCATAATGTTGATGGTTAGACCATTCAGATCTGCATGCTTAAGTGCCGCTGCAATCTCATTTTCTGTTTCCGGTAATATAATCATTTCACCTGAGTTGCCAAATGGGCTAGAAACTTCATTTTTACTTATCTGATCTTCCCTAAAATAAGTTTTTAAAGCACTTATCGATTCTGCTGCAATCAACATGTCCACCCCCGATTGTTTCGTAATAACAAACAATGTTTCAAAGAAATTTCAAAAAAACTTTAACGTTCCTGCACGATACTCATTTGCAAAAGTTTCTCAACCAGCTCTAAATGTTCAATCATATTCTTATGCGCTTGGTTCGGCTGCTTATTTTTAATAGACAAATAGATACCCAGATGCTGCTCTTCAATCTTTTTTGCGATATCATCCCGTGTTTGAAGGTATTGATGAAAATCGATCATGGATTTTTTCAATGTTTCAGATATAAATTGCACAAATTGGATAAGTATATCATTGCCTGCTGCATGGGCAATCGCCATATGAAACTGATAATCTTCCTCCCATCCATGGATGGCTGCATCGGAAATCAGTTTATTCATCTTCGCCAAATCCGCCTCAGACCGATTGGCGGCTGCCATTTCAGCGAGACCTGTTTCAACCATTTTTCTTGCCTGGAATAACTCGTGGATATCTTTAATGCCAGGATGCAAATGAGGACTTTTAAAAAGCTTTGATGAATCAAATCGGGATATATAAGTGCCTTCTCCCTGTTTCACATGTACGATTCCTTTGCCCTGCAATGAGGTTAGAGCATCCCTGACAGCGGATCGGCCGACACCAAACAGTTCGCATAACTCTCTTACTGATGGCAGCTTTTCTCCTGGTTTAAAGGATCCTTTGGCAATCATATCTTCAATTTGCTCTGCAGCAATTTCAGAAATTTTTCGTGTTGAAATCTTTTTTACATTCAATCTCTTGCCACCTTCTTTGCAGACGTCACATATCTGATATGTTATATGTTACTTCCTATTAAATCACGGTGAATTATAATAATCAATAAAATATTTAGAATTTATCAAAGATTCTTATTAATATTTGAATCTAGGGGTCATTTGGACAGGTGCAGAAGATATCCGGAAAAACGAGCCCGAACCAGAGGACCATCCGGGCAAAGTATCAGAAAATCTGATAAAGAAGTTACACATTCGCTGAAATCATATGCACGAAGTAAAAATCGACTCTCATGCTTAAGAGCTAAAACAACAAACCTTATGAAAACAGCAAAAAAACTGACTTCCACGTTTTCGTATGGAAGTCAGTTTAAAATTTTCTATTCTATTACGCGTACAACTCGTCCATTGAACTTAGTTTTCCAATAGCCGCTGGACATGTTTGCAACCGCAACACCCGTTGAGCTTTGTGAACCGATGAATTTACCGCCGCCGAGGTAAATGCCTACATGGCCATCCCTTTTATAAGTATCAAAGAAAACAAGATCCCCAGCTCTCATCTCGCTTGCTGAAACCTGGCGTCCACCAAATTTAAGAGAATCTGTGCTGGCTCCTACACTAATTCCAGCCTGGGAGAAAGCCCAGTGAACAAAGCCTGAGCAATCGAATCTTCCATTGGCGATATCATATGCATTTCTGCCGCCCCCAAACACATAAACAGAATTACCGATATATTTATTACCTGCAGTTGTCACAATGCTGATTGCACTGCCGCCATTTACAGTTGGCTTTGGAGCAGAGCTTGCTGTTCCTTTTACTTTTTGGGCAGCAGGAGTCTGCTTTTTGGCAGAAGCTGGACCTGAAGAAGCAGATGCCGGAGCAGCTGACTGTGCTGCTGGTGCTGTTTGCGCCGCAATGCTTTGTTCGATTTGAGCAATCATGGAAGCATATTTAACATCTTCACTTTGCAGCTTTGCCTTCTTATCTGCAATTGAATTTTCTTTATCTTTTAACTGCTGGATTAATGAGCTATTTTGCTGTTTTTGCTCCTCCATGATGGACTGCATGCCTTTTAATTCGGTCATCATGCTGGTTAATCCCGCTAACTCTTCTTCAACTGCAGCCTTCTTTTCTTCAAATACCTTTTTATCCTGTTCCTGTTCTTCCATTAATTGTTTGTCTGCCTGAACAAATGTGGTTACTGCTCCGACACGGTCAACAAAGTCACTGAAACTGGAAGCACCAAGAAGAACATCTAAATATGCCACGGTTCCGCCGCTTTCCTGAAAAGATTGTGCACGCTGTTTTAGGATAGCGCTTCTCTTTTCGATTCTTTCCTCAATGATAGCCATTTCTGCCTTCAATTGATCTACTTCGGATTTAGTGCTGGAAATTTTAGTTTGCGTTTCTGCTATTAATTTATTATTATCTTCAATCGCCTTTTCAACTTTAGTAATTTTAGTATTTAACTCAGCGATTTCTTTAAGGACACTTACCAATTCCTTATCCGCTTCAGCCAGTGTGTCCTGCAAGCTGGAACGCTGCTGCTGAATTTGGCTTTTTTGATTTTCTAGCTTATTGATTGATTCAGCATTTACACCTGGGATGGAAAAAGCACTTCCGAGCCCAAGGATAATAGTTGTATTTAAAACGAGTAGCCTTTTTCTCAAAGTAATTACCCTGCTTTCTAATATGTACTTGGTCATTTATTGGCCGTAAGAATATAAAACTATTTATCTATGTTTATTTTTTTAAGCGATTACAATAAAAATCTCTAGTAAATTTGTCTTTCCATGGAGGATTATACCATCCTTATTTGACAGACTTGTTATAGAAATATTACAAAAATATTTCAAACGTGACATTAAACCCCTTTTTTCGCCACCTATATATGACATAATTCCCTATTTTACTGAGAGAAGATATCCAACGACAGTTGTGTGCTGTATTCCAGAATAAATAAAAAAAGACTGGAATCCAGATTAACTCTTACGGATTTCAGCCTTTAATGAATACTTTTTAATCCTTAAACTTGCTTTGGATATCCTGATCGAACACAAATACCGACATTCCAAAATCCCGTTCGATATCTATATCCACAAACAGGTCAATTAGTCTTGCCTGCAAAAATTCTTCCATTTCTGCGGGGCGGTTTTTTTTATACATCTCCTTGACCATTTCTGTTCTGGCAGCCCGAAGCATTTGTTTCCCCTCGTCTGCACTTGCTATGAATTTTTCCACAGGAGATAAATTACCTTCCATTTCACATATAGCCCAATGTTTGCAGAATGTTGTCCTAACTTTGCTAGGTCCTTTGCCCATATGTTTTTTCCGGAAGGAGCGCACTAAATTACTGAATTCAGCTTCATACTTGTTCATATTCCAACCCTCATTAACCTATTTTCATGTATAATCCCAATTATACATGTCCAATGCAGGTTTCACTTTAATAAGTTAATCAATTAATACAATTATTGTCAAACTAAACAATCTAAATTTCTTGTCTAACTGAAATTATATGCTACTATTTTGTTAGTTGAAAGGTTCTAGGAGGAAGAATTATGGAAATTCTAAGCAGCAGAAAAATTGTCAGATTTCAGAATGGAGTTCTGCAGGATGCAGAAGATTCAATTGTTTCCGAACACCCTCTCACAATTCAGCTAAATGGAGAAGAGTTCGCAACAATGGTCTGCAGCCCAGAGAATATTCGGGAATTAACAATCGGCTTTTTGGCTTCTGAAGGCTTCATCAGGAGAATGGAAGAAATCAAGGATATTCAAATAGATGAAAGCAAAGGATTTGCATATGTGGAGTTACATACCCAAACTTCTACAGCAAGCCATGAGTTCCACTCCAAACGGTTTATTGGTTCATGCTGCGGGAAGAGCAGGCAATTTTATTTTCACAATGATGCGAGGACAGCCAGAACTTCTACATCAAAGCTGACCTTGTCTCCCAGCCAGTGCATCTCATTTATGAAACAGCTGCAGGATGGCAGTCAGACTTTTCAAGAAACCGGAGGAGTACATAATGCCGCCTTATTTTCTGCAGATGAAATGATTGTCAGCAGAACAGATATTGGCCGGCATAATGCTCTAGATAAAATCCTTGGGTATTGCATTGAAAACAGGATTCCTGTAAGGGATAAAGTCATTGCATTCAGCGGCAGAATCTCTTCGGAAGTTCTTCTAAAAGCCTCCAAAATCGGAGTAGGCATAATTCTATCAAAATCCGCTCCGACTGATCTGGCCATAAAATTGGCAGAAGATCTTAATATCACAGCTGTTGGCTTTATACGCGGTCAGTCTTTTAATGTTTATTCTCATCCGGAAAGGATCGTTTCAGGGGCGGAAGATTAATAAAAAGAGGGTGTCCAATTGCACACGCAAATGGGGCAGCCTCTTTCTCTTTTTCAAAAAGTCTCTATTTTTTAAGCTCATTTTTTTGCATGTAAATGAATATCTTGATTTTGCAGATTACTAAACGTAAAAATAAAAAGGCTAGTTATAATTAGATAGGTTTAGTAATACCATGAAAAAGCAAGTCAAAGCTTTTGCCTCGACTTGCTTTCTATTAAAACATAGGATGTGGAGGATCTATTCCCAGAACCGTTTCACCATCTACGGTTAACCAGATGTAATAATGGTCAATTTCCGTTTTCAGGACCTTCTCTATCTTTGCAATCAGACTTTCCTGCAATTCGAATGACAATCTTGCTGTTTCTTCTCCTAATTCATATTTTTGCAGTCCCATTAAATCAGCTATATATCTAGCTTGTTCATACGATACTTCTACATATTTATCATATTCAGGTAAATATGCTGCCTCTGATGTCTTTGCGTTGAATACTAACAATAACATCAAACTCACTAAAACAAATGCTGCTTTCTTCATTTTTGTTCCCCCTTAAATTTTTACTAATTTGTCTTTTATTTTAAAAAATGTATCAACAATATCTGGATTGTACATAGTGCCCCGATTTTTTCTGATTTCATCTATTGCTTCAAGTACGCTTCTGCCTTTCTGGTAAACCCGATCAGTAGTCATTGCATCAAATGAGTCTACAACAGAAATAATTGCTGCCTCTATTGCAATTTCATCCCCTTTAAGTCCTTTGGGATATCCAGTGCCATCATATCTTTCATGATGCTGCTCTACCACTTTGCCTGCTTCTATTAAACTTGGCAAACCTGTCTCTTGCAGTATTTCTCGTCCAAAAGCAGAATGCTGTTTCATTATATCCCACTCATCGGAGGTTAATTTACCTGGTTTTTGAAGAATCTCTATTGGCACCTTCACTTTTCCTATATCATGTAAAAATGCTGCAAGATTAAGTTTTAAAATTTGTCGAGAATTTAAATCAAGTGCGTCTGCCATGAGCATTGACATTCTTGTAATTCTATCGCAATGATCGCTTGTATATCCATCTTTCTCTTCGATTGATATTACCAAATCTCTTAATTCATTTGTCACTCTGCTATAGTAGTGAAAAACTGGATTAGATGTTACATATAAAAATTCAGATTGACCTATTGATTGAAAAATATGGTGTTCAGTTACTGGGCATCTTTGAAACGAATCACCAGCTCTGAGAGTTTTTTCCCCATTAGAATCTTTTAAGAGCAGTTCACCGGAAATCAAATGAAGATATTCCAGCGTTTCACCGCCTTCTAATGGTTCAAGTCCCCACCTAGCATCAGGTTCAAGCTTATGATAAATAACCTCTGTCCCATCCCCCGAAGCAATCAAGGAGATTTGCAAACCTTTCATGTGGACTGTTTCAATGAAACTATCTTCATTTATAATGCCCACTTTATTACCCTCTTTCTTATACTTCGCAAATGATGTATGTATTGGGTGGCAAATTAATAAACTTTCCTATATTGCCATTCTAGTACATGATTTTCCATTTTTCCACAAAAATTTTGCTAGTTAGTTGATATTAAAGAGAATATTGACAATATTTAAGGCTATTTGCCTGTTTTTATCGTCCCCATTAAAAAACCAGTGACCTTAAATGGGGTCACTGGCTTTTTGTCATTCTCTTTTGTTAGGAGGGACATCTCTTTCACTTTTTTCCATTTTGTGCATTTTCTGGTCCTCGGGAAGCTGGGTGTTCCTTTCCATGGCACTTGTATCTTCTCCCATTCCTTTGAGGAAAGTGATCAGAAGTGTAACTGCCCGATTGACTTCTGGATCTTTCAAAGCCTTCACAAGATCAAAGTAGCTTGTTTTTTCATCCGTTTCTTTATATTCCGCAACTCTTGCAACACCGGAATTTAATTTTAAAAGCAAAGGCTCAAGCTGCTGGACATTAATGGTACCCAGGGTCCCAACCATAAGCAGCAGGTTTTTGATTGTATTTGTAGCTTCCGGTTTATCTACTGCTTTAACAAGTACGTTCAATACTTTATCTCCCTGTCCAAACAAACCATTTAATAACGAGAGAATTCCCCGATCATGCATATGGCCGACCGCTGTAAGCAGTTCAAGAATGGATTCCTTATTATCTATTAGAGCATTTTCCACTTCTTCCAGGTCTTTTTGGCGTTTGTCCTCAGGGCTTAACTCAAAACGCTTGATATTATTAATCGCTTTAGCCATGCTGTTTCCGCTCCTTTTTCACCATTTCTCCCGGGAAAATATAATCTTTCCTTGCCCATTTCTTTTGAACATTTACACCAATTTGCGGCTGCGGGTTGCCATAACGGTGATTAATTCTTGGAAGCGGATTGCTGCCTTCTTCACTCAGAATTTCAAGCTTCACCTTCGTTTCCTTATATGCCGGTGTATCGGTATCCTTATCGGCATAGCTGCTTGTTAATAAATTTATGGCGGCTTCGCCTCTATCATTCATAGGAAGGTAAACTTCCTTTCCTTTAACCCTATCAGTTATATGACATTTAACTTTAACATTACCATACGGTGAAGTCAGACGAACAAGCGTACCATCCTTCAGGCCCCGCTCTTTGGCAAGATCAGGTGATACTTCCAGGAAGACTTCCGGTGTTTTCGAGCTGATTCCTTTTGATTTATACGTCATGTTGCCTTCATGGAAATGCTCCAGGAGACGTCCATTATTGACGTGGATATCATATTCAATTGGAAATTCAAGAGCTGGAGTCCAATCTACCGGATAAAGTCTTGCCTTGCCATCAGGAAACGGGAAGCTTTCCGTATACAGGAGCGGGCTATCCGTTCCGTCCTCAGCCACCGGCCATTGCAGACTCTTATACCCTTCCAATCTTTCATAAGTAACACCTGCGTATAATGGCATAAGCTTAGCAGCTTCGGCCATGATTTCGCTTGGGTGGGTATATGTCCAGCCCGCGCCAAGTCGATTAGCTACTTCAATGATTATTTGCCAGTCAGGCTTTGAATCCCCAAGCGGCTCAAATGCCTGGTAAAGACGCTGAATTCTCCTCTCTGTGTTCGTAAATGTTCCTTCCTTTTCCAGACTTGGACTTGCAGGAAGCACCACATCCGCAAACTCAGCTGTACGGGAAAGGAAAATATCCTGGACGACAAAGAAATCAAGTTTTTCAAAAGCAGCCTGAACATAATTGATATTTGAATCCACTAGCCCCATATCTTCACCCTTCAGATACATCGCTTTCAGCTGGCCTTCATGAATCCCTTCTACCATCTCGTGATTATTCAGTCCGGCTTTTTCCGGAAGCTTTACACCCCAAGCTTTTTCAAACTTCTTTCTCACATCAGGGTCTGAAACTTTTTGATACCCAGGCAAATTATCGGGGCTGCTTCCAAAATCCCCTGCCCCCTGCACATTATTATGGCCCCTTAAGGGATACGCACCTGCACCAGGTTTAGCGTAATTTCCTGTTACAAGAAGCAGATTTGAAATGGCTGTACTTGTATCACTGCCTCCAAGATGCTGTGTGACACCCATTGCCCATAAAGCAGAAACACTATTGGCTTCATGAATCATTTCTGCCATTTTGATTAAATTGTCTATGGATATCCCGGTTGTTTCTTCTGCAAATTTCAAAGTATATTTCTCCAGGTTTGACACAAATTCTTCAAGGCCATTCACTTTTTCCTGCAGAAACTTCTCGTCCGCCCATCCCTGGTCGATAATGTATTTAGTAATGGCAGAAAGCCAGACCATATCCGTACCCGCACGAGGCCGCACAAACAAATCAGACCGCTCTGCCATTTCATGTTCCCTTAAGTCAGCTACAATTACTTTTTGGCCATTCAGTTTCTGGGATCTTTTCACCCTGGTCGAAAGAACCGGATGGGATTCAGACGTATTGGAACCAATAATCAGCACTAATTCGGAGTTTTTAATATCTTCAATTGAACCAGCATCCCCTCCATATCCCACAGTTCGGAATAGCCCTACAGTTGCAGGGGTCTGGCAATATCTTGAACAGTTATCGATATTGTTTGTCCCTATGACTGCCCTGCCAAGTTTCTGCATTAAATACGATTCCTCATTGGTACATTTTGATGATGTAATAAAGCTCATTGCATCTGGGCCATGCTGTTCTTTAATTTCTGAGAATTTCCGTGTAATCAGGTCCAATGCTTCATCCCATTCTGCTTCACGGAATGAATCACCTTCCCTGATTAGCGGCTTCGTTAATCGCTCCTCATTATTCACAAAGTCCCAGCCAAATTTCCCTTTTACACATGTAGATATTCCGTTGGCAGGTGCTTCTGCCTGAGGCTCCACCTTCAGGATTTCCCGGCCCTTTGTCCATACATCAAAGCTGCAGCCGACGCCGCAATAGGTACAGACTGTTTTGGTCTTTTTAATTTTCTCTTCCCGCATGGCTGCTTCCATATCAGATATCGCCAGGATGGATCCATATCCTGTTTCAACATTTTTAGTGATTTCAATCATTGGCCGAAGGGTGTTTTTGGCAATTCCAGTCAGAAATCCGGCTTCCCCTTCCATTCCCTTTTCCATCATGGCATTACATGGACAAACAGTGGAGCAGTGCCCACAGGATACGCAGGAAGACTCGTTAATCGGGACATCCTTATCCCAGATAACCCTAGGTCTTTGCCGCTCCCAGTCAATGGTAAGGGTTTCGGTAACCTGGACGTCCTGGCAGGCTTCCACACATCTTCCGCAAAGAATACACTGATCGGGATCATATCTGTAAAAGGGATGAGATTCATCCTTCTCATAAGGCTTCTGATCAAACGGGATGCTTTGGTGATTAATTTTCATCGCCTTAACCGTATTATGTATTTCACATCCCCCATTGTTATAATCGCAAACCGTACAATACAGTTCATGATTAAAGAGAATCTTATCCATGGCAATGGTCTGCGCCTGTTTTACATCAGGATCCACAGTATCGATTACATCTCCATCTTTAATTTTTGTAGAGCACGAACGTACGAATTCTCCATTAACAGAAACAATACAGGTATCACAGGTTTCGATTGCTCCCAGGCTCGGATGGAAGCAAACCTGAGGAATCTCAATCGAACTATCATTCAATAATTGCAAAACAGTTTGATCCTGCTTTGCTTTCATATCTATACCATTTATCTTTATATTGAGAGATGCTGGCAAATAAATCATCCTTTCAATGAATCGGTTTCTTAGATTTTCACTACCCTTGTAAGAAAAAGTTAAACGTTTAGTTAATGATATTGGCAGATAACTCCAGGCATGCTAATAACAATAATCATAAGGAGCACAAAAAAAAAACGGCTGTAAATTCAGCCGCCTTAACACGATTATTTTTTTCGCAATGATAACAAATGATTTCTAAGAATCACTCTCATTTTTTCTTCATTAAATTGATTTGGTTTCATTACTGCATGTAGGGCTAGACCGCCTATGGAAAACCTATGATTCAATGGGCAGACGAAAGGTTTGCCTATAAGTTCGGAAACGGTCCAAAACCTGAAAAGCTTGCTAAATACGGCAGGGAACATGCCGGGAGAGAAAGAATCGGATGGTATAGGCATCTTCTCGCATGGATAATTGGTTTGATTTTATTAATGGCTATGATCCTTTACATTGGCAATCTTCAGTAAACCGGGAGTCTCAAAGGATTAGCAAGAATATGGACATTGGTACTTGCAATAGATTTTGCCATCAGCTTCAGCTATACCGTTTGGGCGAGAAAAATGAAAGCTGATAACAAAAATAACTCTGTAGTTTAGAATTTAAATGATAAAGTTAGTTGGCTTTAGTTTCAAAAAATCTTCTTGTCAGGTCAATAGTTAATCATTATCCGTCCTTTATTTAGGAGATATCAAAAAAACAGGAGCCTTCTTCGGGACTCCTGTTTTTTAAATATTATTGGCTGCCGTTTTTCTGCAGAACTTTCAATCCAGAACCCATATCGGATGCAAGTACATAATTGCGGTCTACGAATACACCCCAAATGTTAGATTTGCTTGGAATATAGACACCAATTTCTTCCGGATTGGACGGGTCTGTAATATCAACTGTTCTTACACCCCCAGCATAATGTGAGAGATATAATGTGTTCCCCTGAACCTTTGGATCATGGACCGTTGCTCCTCCTGGAATCTTCTCAGTGAAGTCGGTTCTAAAAGTGCTTAGAAGCTTTGGATCTGTCTTATCTTTGATATCATAAATCATTGTGTAGCCGTATGCACTCTCAAAGCCCTCTCTGGTTGGGCCAAACACCTCCCTTGTCTCTATAAGGACATTTCCTCCTTTAGCTAAATCCATCGAATGGGCTGCTCCCTGAACATCATTGGCGAAATCGGTCCTGCCCAGATAAACTGGATTTTTGGCATCACTAATATCAAGCATGATTGTTCCTAAATCCCAGTACGAAAGGAAAGCTGTTTTCCCAGTTCCATCTGTTTTAACGCTATGAGCAAACGCTGCCCTTTGAATTCCTTCTTCATCAGTCCAATTATACCCATCATAATTATCATCGTTCACTTCAGGTATATAATTGCGCGGATTAAATTCATAAATTGTTTGAGGCGTTGAAGGATTTGTAACATCTACAATATTAACATCCATTTTTTCACCATGAGAATACAGATCGGCATAGCAATTTGCCGTCAGCACATAAACATTATTTCCTTGAACGGTTAGGTAAAGTTCATGTGTTCCCCTTGCCCCCGATGTATCTTCCCAGAATCCCAGTTCCTTTGGTTCCCGAGGGTTTGTGACATCATATAATACAAATCCTCCTTTTGCATTTGGGTTGGTGCGATCTACCTTTTGAACACTGACTGCAGCCAAATCACCTTTAAAGTGCTTCGTATTAACAGTTTTTACAATTACTTTTTCCTGCCAAGTCCCTGGAATATGAGCAAATGACGACACTTCTACAGGATTTGAAGGCTCTTTCATATCAAATACACGTACTCCCCCTTCACCCCCATTTTTGGTATGTGTACCTACATAGGCAAAGCCTTTATGCGCATAAACATCACCCGATGAATTTTGTACCCCCTCTTTCACTTCTTTTAGCGGAACAGAGGCTACTTCTTGAAGATTACCTGTATTTTTGCTGCCCTCAAGCAATGGAACAGCTAATTCAACACCGGCCAGACTATCACCTTTTTCAATACCTCCGCTGAATTCATCATGTGCAAGTGCTGCTGGGCCTCCTGCAGATAGGACAAGAGCTCCGGCTAATGCAGTTTTAATTAAAACTTTCTTTTTCAAATGTATTCCCCCTAATATAATTTAGCTATGTAGTCGGTACGCTAAGTTTAAGTGTCCCGAAATACTGCATTTTTTATATTAAAGAAAATTCAGAATTTTTAAAATCAGTAAATTCTCCTATATTTTCTACAAAAAATGACTCATCCTCTTCCCTCCTATATAACTAGTGAAATATTGGAATATGAGGTTTACACTAATTATGCCAGTTTTTGCGTATTTCTTTTGACCCCCACAAAAGAAAAACACCTTCCAATGGAAGATGCCTAAATAAATTTATCTCCTGCTTTTCAACTTTCTTTTTACAGCCGGAACAACATATTTTTTCACTAATGAAGCACCGTTTTTTACAATGAATGCTTTTATTAATCTTTTCAATGCCATGAACGGATCCCTCTTTTCGGTTTAAACAGTACTTTATATACTTTACCTTTTTAGTATGTCCGCTAAACATTGAATGAAAAAACAGCCCTTGAGGCAAGGGCGTTCTGCTGATTATAAAGGAAGCAGGGATATTTTCTCTTTTTCCTTCAGCTGATCAATCATTCCAAACCACTCCTGCGGTTTAGCCGATAGAACAGCGTAATATTCAGTAAGGAAATTAATAACCAAGCCAGAAGGAATTTCTGTGATTTCTTCTTCAGCTGGCATGAAGCAAAAGTCAAGTCCCTTAACTGCTTCCCCATCGTTTTTCCAAGAAGGATGAAGATAAGGAAAATCAAGCTTTTTATAGCCCATATGAGACAAAACCTCACGGCGGACGAATGGGTTCATTGGCTTGGCACCGCCAAATTCATGGTCTTCAATCCCATAAGGATCATAAATTTCTGCAAACATGCCAAATAGCTCTTTACCATTTTGGCGGGCTAGTTCATCCAGATCCTTTGATCGATTTCGTGCAAGGAAACGGCCAAGGCTTAGGCCCTGACGGCCAATGATGGTAAAATCAGTCATGGCAATATTCCATTGCGGATAGTAGCGATATTCGGTAGCACCAACCACATCACCTTCATGAACAGCCGCAAACACACGAATTCCCGAATCTTCAAGAGGTTCCTTCCACAATTCAAACTCAAGTACTTCTTCAGGAGGAAAGACTTCTTTCATTAACTCATGCATTTTAACAAAAAGCGGATCATGAATACTCGTAATTCTGATATATTCCAATGTACTATCTCCTTTGCCGCTTAAACCTTAAATGGATTCTTCCACTCCATTAAGGCACCGTAATTAAGTGACTCTTCATCTTCTAAATAATTCTCTGCAACAGTAAGCGGAGTTCGGCCGCACCTTAGCAAAAATGTGATAACCGGATCTTTCTTTCTCCCATCGATCAATTGCTGAAGATATTCCTGGGCAGACAAATCATGGGCGAATTTATGGTAGCCAGGCATTCGCCCCCCTCCAAGCAAGCGATCGAGACCCAGGCTTATGACAACCTGATACATAGCCTGCATCATTAATTTGCCCAGCCCAAGTTTTCGGAACTTGGGGCGGACACTTATATCAACAATATATAATGTTTTGCCATGAGGACTATGATTGCGAATATATCCGCTATCGGTTATTTCTTCCCATGTATGTTCTGGATGTGAGGGATCAAAATCAACAATCAGCCCGGTTAAAGACCCTGCTAATACTCCTTCAACCTCGATGCATAGTGCGCCATCCGGAAAGAGTTCCACATGGTTAGTTAATTGCTCCTTATTCCACCATAAATCTGAAGGAAAAGGCGGCGGAAAGCATTCTGCCTGAATGTCAATTAACTTATCAAAATCCGCTTTAGTGTAATTCCTGATTACAGCTGGCACCGGCTTATCCCCGTCAAACACATAAAATTCGCTTCTATATGCCATTTTTCATCCTTCGATATTTTCTTTTTCCCAGTCTACATACAAATCAGTTCTGCGGTCGCGCCAAGTCGTAACAGAACCGCGTTCGCGTACTTCATATAAAAGGCTAAGGTCAAGATCGGCAGTCACAATCATATCGTCATTCAACTCGCCTTCCACCATAATCCCCTTTGGCGGAAATGGAATATCATTCGGTGTAATGACGGCTGCCTGGCCGATATTGGCACGCATAAAGTCGACAGTAGGCAGGGAACCGATTGTTCCTGTGACCACAACATAAACCTGATTCTCAATAGCTCTTGCATGGCTTGTATAGCGGACACGGTGGAAACCATGCCGGTCGTCTGTGCAGGAAGGACAGAAAATAACATCTGCTCCTTTTGCTTTTGCCATACGGACGATTTCCGGAAACTCAATATCATAGCATGTCAGAATGGCTATTCTGCCTTTATCTGTATCGAATACTCGGAGGCCTTCGCCAGGTGACATATTCCACTCATGGACTTCAGTAGGAGTGATATGCAGTTTAGCCTGTTCTTCGATCCGCCCATCCGGATAAAATAAATGAGCGGCATTGTAAAGGCGGCCATCTCTGTTAATAACGTGTGTACCGCCGATTATATGCATTTTTGTATCTTTAGCAAAATTGGAAAATAGCATTTTATACTGCTCTGTAAAACCAGGCAATTCATTAATCGTCAGACTTGTCCCCTGCTCGCTTCCTATGGACAAAAGCTGTGTGGTAAAAAATTCAGGAAATAAGACAAACTCCGATCCGAACTCCTGGGCAGTTTTAATGTAATGCTCACATTGACTGGCAAACTCTTCAAATGAACGAATGGTGTGCAGATGATACTGCACAGCGGATACACGAATTTTCAATATACTCCCCCTCATCAGAAAATGTATAGATGAGTTTCACTCTATCTTTAAAAAATTATCAATGATTTTCCTGCATAGCACAATACTTTTTTAATCGGATTACGAAATTTTTTAATTAACACTATTTTATTTTACAAACCAGACTTTTTGAATTTTATCTTCTTTAATTTCATACATCGCTATTGCATAAATAGACTGTCTGTCCGTTCGCCCTTCCAGTAACATATTCATAATCAATCACTATATTTCCTTTTACCATTCTGGAAATCAGCTCAGCATGCTGATTAGGATTGTTTTTAAAAAGCTGGCTGTACATCTCCCCCATTTTTTCTTTTCCCCTATACATAACCTCGTCCCCAGGGAATGTTATAACTGTTACATTATCACTATATACCCCCAAAAATTCATCAATGTTCTGCTGGTTATAAGTATCCAGCAGCTGCTGAGCTAGCCTTCCTGTTATTTCTTTCAAATGGGCCGCCGTCTTTCCAATGTTTTTCTTTCTATCCTAAGGATTTATGGCATGCCGGTCTGGTTTTGTGCCAGAAAAAAAGCATTACTCGTAAAAGTAATGCCTTAAGTCTCTATTTTAATAATTTGCTTAATCCTGATATAAGCCCAATACCTTTTTTAAAATCATTGTTTGCTGCATTGAGTACTTTTAAATAGAGGCTTAAGAGGGAAGCGTTCTGTTTCTTTAATTCAGCTACCTCTTTTCGGGTTGTTTTTAATTCGGACCTTATTGCCTCCATTTCTTTTTGCAAGGAAACGAGTTCACTATTTTCGGTGTCTGGAATCTCTTCGATATCTGCTCCATCTTTATCTTCAGGCGGCTTTTGGGAGATTTCTGCGACCAGTCCCATAAGGGAATCATCCTTCAAAATCTTATTGGCCATTTTAAATAAAGATCCGAAATTGATATCATTTTTATCCTTCAGTAAGGTTGCTGCTAGTTTTTCTACAGCATCAGAATTATAACCATTTGGAATGTTTGCCGGTTTTTCAGATGAATTCTGCTGTTCTGGTTTATTTTCCTCCATATTTATCCCGTCCTTCTTCGTTTTCACTCACTATTCTATGAAACTGCACTATATTTGGAATAGACAAACATACAAGATTAAAAGATTTTATGGATTTTTTTCATATGAAAAACCCTGGAAATATTCCAGGGTTTTTGTAATTTGGCTTTAAGCGTCATTTGCGGAGCATCCCAAAAGGCTGCAAATAGCCTCCACGATGGCACCTTCTGCTGAAGGTACGAGAATACTTGCCAAAAGCAATACAACGGCTAAAAGAATGACAATTAACACCGTTAATGGTTCTACCATGATGATATCCCCCCTTTAAAGTCATTTAGCAAGGGAACCCTTACGTAGACATGTTATGTTTAAGATTTGGACATGCTTAAACTACTATCCTGTACTGAAAAAAAAGGGCGCTATTCCATGGGGGATAACACTTTCGAAAAAAGGGCCATCATATAAATATTTAAAATTTTACTGCGAAGCTATTAGAATTATGATTTTTTCATCAGTTCTAAGGGGAGTTTGAGGCATTCATGTAAAACTATATAACTATATGTAACAAAAGCTGGCCCCCGTGACAGAGAGCCAGCCTATCATTTACTTCTTTTTCAATTCATTTGCCAGAAATTCAACATCCGTTCCAACAATAACCTGAAGACTGGTTTTGCTGAGCTTTATTACCCCTTTTGCCCCCAGCTGTTTTAAATGCCCTTCATCAATCAGGGCTATATCTTTTACCTTTAAACGAAGGCGGGTTACACAATTATCGATTTCTTCAAGATTTTCTCTGCCGCCCAAAGCCTCCAGATAAGCATCAGCAGCTTCAGCATAGTTGCCTTTTATAGCGAAATTCCCTTCAAATTCACCTTCAATTTCATCTTCCCTTCCCGGCGTTTTTAAATCCAGTTTCTTGATTAGGAAATAGAAAACCACAAAATACAGCAGACCATAGAGGAGACCAATTCCAGCAAGCAGTACTGGCTTCTGGGCAATGCCGAAGTTTAGAAAATAATCCAGGGCGCCTGCTGAGAACCCGAAACCATGGTGAATATCCAGCGCATAGGAGATGGACATAGCCAAACCCGTTAAAATAGCATGTATAAAATATAGTACCGGTGATAAGAACATAAATAAGAATTCAATCGGTTCTGTAATACCGGTCAGGAAGGAAGTAAATGCAAGTCCTGCCATTGCACCTGCCACTGCTTTCCTTCTTTCCTTTTTAGCTGCTGCAACCATGGCAAAAGCAGCACCCGGCAGACCAAACATCATGATCGGGAAGAATCCTGTCATGAAAATTCCTGCAGATGGATCTTTTGCAAGGAAGCGCCATAAGTCACCTTTAATGACATCACCGGCTGCATTAGTAAACTCCCCAAACTCAAACCAGACAAGCGTGTTCAAAATATGATGGAGCCCAACTGGGATTAATAATCGGTTGAGGAATCCGAAGACTCCAACACCTGCGGCACCTGCACCAATAATCCAATCGCCCACACCGTTAATGCCTGCCTGGACCGGAGGCCACACATACCCGAACAAAAATGCAATAACAATCATTACAAGTGATGTGATAATTGGCACAAACCGTTTTCCTCCAAAGAAACCAAGCCATTCCGGCAGCCTAATATCATGATATTTATTGTATAATAGCCCTGCAATAATACCGGAAATGATTCCCCCAAAAACACCCATATTGACCGTTTCGTTTATCGCCGCGGCACCTTCAGTCAGCACAAAATAACCCACTGTACCTGCGAGGGCAGCGGCCCCGCTGCCATCCTTAGAAAAACCGATGGCAATCCCGATGGCAAACAAGAGAGCCAAATGTCCAAACACAGCATTCCCGGCTGCAGATATAAACGGAATGCCTAAAAGATCATCCTGTCCCAGCCTAAGCAAAAGTGCAGCAGCAGGCATGACTGCAATCGGCAGCATTAAAGACTTGCCAATCCTTTGTAAAAACCCCAACATTTTTACACACCTCTTTCTGCATGGATTATTACATAATATGAACAGGCTTTATAATTCAGTACCAGGCACCATCAGTATTATGCCGACCCGCCATATAATAAAAAAAGAACCTGGGGCATTTTGCCGCCAAGTTCTTTCCTCGAGTTTAATAGAGTAAATATTCCTCACGTGTCTTTTTGAATTGTTTTAATTCTTTCTGCCATTTGGAGGAGATTTCTTCAACTGGCTTCCCTTCCTCAATGTCTTCACGGACCCAGCCATTGCCCATCAGATTGTCAAAGAATGAAATCCCTGCACTGTTCTCTGCACGGAATTCGAAGTCTTCCGGATACATATCATGGATCGCCTTTACAATATGAAGTCCGGTCTCGACAGGCTTGAATGCATCGCGATGTGTAACATGAATCTGAATCCCATGGGAAAGCTGTCCTGCATGCTTAGAGAAGCTTGGTGTAAACGAAGCAGCTCTGAAGGTTACCCCTGGAAGATTCAGACTGTTCAAATGTCCAGCCAAATCATCAGAGTTTATAAATGGTGCTCCAATTAATTCAAACGGCTTCGTTGTTCCGCGCCCCTCAGAAACATTCGTCCCTTCAATCAATGCAGCTCCCGGATATACTAAAGCAGTTTCTAAAGTGGGCATATTTGGAGACGGCATGACAAACGGAAGGCTGGTGTCATCATAATACATATTTCGCTTCCAGCCATTCATTTTGACAACAGTTAAATCTGCACCAATTTCGAACTCATCATTGAATAATTCGGCCAGTTCACCTACAGTCATCCCATGCCGGAGCGGGATCGAATAATTCCCCACAAATGAGGAATACTTCATATCGAGGACTGGTCCTTCAACCTTTGTTCCACCTTGAGGGTTTGGCCTGTCCAGCACGATAAAAGGGATATTGTTTTCTTTTGCTGCTTCCATCGCATATGCCATTGTGTAAATATACGTGTAAAAACGTGTTCCAACATCCTGGATATCAAACAGAAGCACGTCTATATTTTCCAGCATTTCAGGTGTAGGCTTTTTGGTTTTTCCGTATAAGCTGTAAACAGGAAGCCCTGTCTTTTCATCGATATAATACTCAACGTATTCTCCCGCCTGTGCACTTCCGCGTACTCCATGTTCCGGGCCATATAAAGCTGTTAACTCCACATCGGGATCATTGTGCAGAATATCGACAATGCTGTTTAAATTCTGGTCTACCCCAGTCGGGTTTGTGATTAAGCCCACTCTTTTCCCTTCTATGAGATCCTTCTTATCATCTAAAAGAACTTCAACTCCAAGCTCGAATTTCTTTTTCTTGCCTTTTCCTTTGCCATTGCCGTTATCTGCAAGCACAACTGTTAAAGAAGAAAGTACGAGAATCATTGTCAAAAATCCCATAAACCATTTCTTCATATATATTCCCTCCTTGATCAGAAAAGCGGAAGCTCCCTGCCCACCCCCTAAACCTCGAGGGGGAAGGCCCTGGAGCAAGACAATCCTCAAATTCTTAAGATTGAAGGTACGCTCAAATCCCTAAGGCTTCCTGTACCCTCTCCTATTCATAAATAGCAGTGTGCCTAATAGCTCAATCCATGGCCAAATTCATATAAAATACTGCCATCTGTACCCGGAATTGTTACAGGCAATTTACCTGAAGGACTTACCTGGCCAAAAACAACACCTGCAGATGCATCAAAGCTTGCCGTCCTGAATCCGTATTGTGCAATGTAGGCATCAACTTCCGGATAAGCCATGATGTCATATGGGTTACGGATGCCAACCGAAATGACTGGAGCTTCTGATTCCGCAATGATGGAATTAACCATTTTCATCTGAGCGCTGTCCGGTGAGCGGCCTGAAACATTAAACGTATAGGAGCCCACAATAACTGCGCTGGCATTCCTGATTTGCTGCTTTTGTTCTTCCGTTAATGCAAAGCTTGAAGTCTGGATGACCGTTGTGTTTGCATGAAACTTGGTGATTGCGTTCTTTAAGTCTGCAATATACGTATTGCCGACAACGACAATTTTATCTTCAGCAGATAATTGTAACGGCAGTGCATCTCTTTCATTTTTAACCAATGTGACTGAACGTTCAGCTGCTTCTTTTTCTATTTGTTTATGTTCTTCTGATCCAACAATCTCACGTGCGTTTGCAATTTTTTCATCAATCGGCTGTGGTGTCTCTTCTTTAATTATTCCCCGCTTAATTTTCAGAATTAAAATGCGTTCAACTGATGATTCAATGCGTTTTTCTGATATTTCTCCATTCTCCACAGCATTCAATAGCCCCTCCGCAACTTCTTGAAGTCCAACAGGCATTAGCACAATATCTGTTCCAGCTTTAACTGCCCGAATAGCCGCGTCAACTGGTCCAAAATGTTCCGCGATGGCATTCATATTCATTGCGTCTGTTGTAATGACACCCTCATAGCCCATTTCTTCCCTCATAAGTTCTGTCAGCACTTTATGGGAAAGAGTGGCCGGAACTGCAATTTCTTCACCCGTTTTTTTCGAGATTGCTTTTGTATCATCAATCTTAGGGAAGGTAACATGTGCTGTCATGATCGCATCAATCCCTGCTTCCATTCCCTTTTGAAAAGGGTACAATTCAACTTTTTTTAGACGTTCTTTGTCATGTGGTACTTCAGGCAATCCAAGATGTGAGTCTACTGCTGTATCTCCATGTCCGGGAAAATGCTTTGCAGTAGCGGCAACACCAGCTGATTGCAATCCTTCGGTATAAGCAACACCCATGTCAGCGACAAGCTGCGGGTCCTCACCAAATGAACGAACGCCAATTACCGGATTGTCGGGATTATTATTTACATCCATGACAGGTGCAAAGTTCATATTAATGCCTAGTGATGCAAGTTCCTCTCCAATCGCCTTGCCTACCTTTCGGGAAATTTCCTCAGAACGGGCAGCTCCTAATGCCATATTGCCAGGCATGTCCGTTCCTGATTGAAGACGTGTAACAATTCCGCCTTCCTGGTCAATCGTCATCAATAAGCCGAATTTATCGGCAGCTTTCTGATAGTCTGAAACCAGTGTGGCTGTCTGTTCTGTTGTCACTACATTTTCACGGAATAAAATGACCCCTCCAAGATGATATTCTTTTACCAGCTTCTCAATTTCCGGCAGTATTTCAGTGACATTTTGTCCCTTCCAGGTGCGGAAATCAGGCATCAGCATCTGGCCGACCTTCTCTTCAATGGACATGTTTTTCACTGCTCGGCTAATGAGATCATACCGTTTCCCATGCTCCTTAATGATTTTCACTTTAAAAACTGGCTTGCTATTGCTGTGCTTTTTGCCATCAGGTTTTATTTGAAGTGCAATACGGTCCTTATATACTCCGTCTGTTACACTAATGAATATTTTTCCGGGCTTCCCCATTAAGGTGATATTCCCAGCCTGATCAACTGCTGCAACATTTTTATTTGAAGATTTCCATTTCACACCATCTGAAACTCCCATGAAATGTCCTTCTTTATATACATGAAGCGCCTTTAATTGAAATGCATCTCCACTATTCTCTGTGCTGATTTCAGGCACATTCTGAAGGATGATTAAATCCTTTGCTGCACTTTCTGCAGATGCTTGCTTCAAGGTTCCTCCGATCCATAACTGTGAAACGGCAAGTGTAATTGCGAGAAGGGAAATGAACATTAATTTACGGGCTTTAACCATTTCTTCCACCGTCCTTACTGCATTTATTTCATATGCACTTAAGCTTACTTTTCACTAAAAAATCGAATGCTAGTAATTTCTTTTTTTCCACCCGTTTCCTGAGAAGGCAGGCGTCACTGTTTGGCCATCTGAAAGCCTGAGTTTTACATTATCAACATACCAGCCTCTTCCGTTTACTGTACTGTCTGTCTGGTATCGGAATCGAATGTGGGAGGTTTCTGCAGGAATCGTTAGTTTTTCGTTTTTCCAATCGATGCTGCTGCCTGTTAATGGCTGTGCCGCCTGTGTCCAATTGACGCCATCCTCTGAGACCTCTACAAAGGCCATATCCGCATTGTTTTCAGTTCTGTACCAGGTATCAAACGACAGGACCGCCTCTTCTTCGAGATCCACTTTTGCCGTTAAATTATGTTGAATTTTATCTCCATATCCTGAGAACCAGGCATCTCCTTTTCCAGGGATTGCAACAGGAATGGAATCTGCTACTTGTCTTGCAAATCCTCGCCTTGCAATATTCGTTGTAACTGTATTTCTTGATGGATGGACACGATTTGTTAAGAGAATCGCAATCGTGCCATTATTCCGGTTTATTACAATGGATGTTCCAGTGT
This sequence comes from Cytobacillus sp. BC1816, assembly GCF_051353635.1. Classification (NCBI taxonomy): domain Bacteria; kingdom Bacillati; phylum Bacillota; class Bacilli; order Caryophanales; family Bacillaceae; genus Cytobacillus; species Cytobacillus sp. BC1816. Next base: position 3,535,286 of record NZ_CP195611.1, read on the forward strand.
ACCCTGTATGCCCAAGCGATGTTCCCTCTGATAAAGCATCCATGAACCATCCCTGACCAAGCTCCCAGCCAAGTCCATGATCATCACCGGGAAATTGGGGAATCTGGTTTTGAATCAGCATTTTCACCGTCTCTTCCTTTAAAATCCGCTTGCTGCCATAACGCCCATCATTCACATACATATGGGCAAGTTTAGCAAGATCGGATGCAGTGGAAAAGACACCTGCATGTCCGGCAACGCCATCAAGGGACCAGGCATTTTCATCATGAACTTCCCCCCAGACTAGGCCCCTGCTGATAGCAGGCTGATATTCCGTGGCTGCAATCCGGTGTTTCAAAGATTCAGGAGGATTATACATCGTATCCTTCATACCGAGGGGCTTGGCTATGCGGTTTTTCACAAACTCATCCAGGCTTTGTCCTGAAAGGCGTTCGATTAGTGCACCGAGTGTAATCATATTCAAATCGCTATATGTATACGCTTCACGCGGTTCATTGGCCAATGGATATTTAAAAACGATTTGCATGCGATCATTTCTGCTGCTTCCTTGTGAATATAAAGGAATCCATGCAGTAAAACCTGAAGTATGTGTCATCAGCTGGCGAATTGTTACATTTTCCTTGCCGTTTTCAGCAAACTCGGGGATATATTTCGCAACAGGATCATCCAGTTGAAAGCGGCCATCATCATACAATATCATCGCAGCAGTCGTTGTAAAAATCTTACTGATTGAAGCCAGATCAAAGATTGTATCTTCCGTCATTTCAATCGGATTCTGCGCTTCAGTGAATTTATCATCCGTATAGCGGTAGGAATATCCGTATGCATCATGTTTGACAATATGGCCCCGCCTTGCTACAAAAGTGACAGCACCCGGCATTACTCCTTCTGAAATCATCTCTTCCATAAGTGGATCGATTTCATTGAGCGGCTGCTGAACCATTCCAGCTCCCGCCGCTGAACCTGGATGAAGAATAGGGGAAATCGGCCCAGGGCGATCCCATGAAAAAATCGGATGAATTTTGTATTTCACATCTTTATTATTCTTCATTTCCATTGTTGGCTTAACTCCTTCCGCGCTCTGCGCAGATACCGGATATGCTGCCGGAATAAAGAGTGATGTGCTAAGTGCTGCAGATAGCGCAACAAGCTTGGTTTTATTTTTCATACTGCCTCCTTTAATTTTATGAACTTTCATCAGCCAATAACCTCCTTTATGTTTGAAAGGGTTTACATACTGTAAGATTAATAGAGATAGAGTATAGTTGTCTATACCACATAAGTCCTGTTCTAGTTAAAAACTTCCATATATTTAATTAAATCGATAGTTCTTTTTGACTGTTCTGAAAATTTAGCATTTCACCTTTTGACTCTCATGATTTGTTTGCAGAATTCCCAGCTTTCTATGTAAAAATGAATGCTTGTTTGCTAGTTTCTAATATTCTTTGCATTTTTCCAGGTTTGTTTGATGAAACAGTATTTTTGCATAGGTCTCCATTTAGACAAAAAAGCAGAATCCATTACGGATTCTGCTTCATCTTTGGAATTGCACATTATGGAGACCCGCGAAGATCCCGCCTTGTTCTATTAACTCATCATGTGTACCTTCTTCGGCTATGCCGTCTTCTGTAACCACCACTACTCTGTCTGCATTTCGAATGGTTGCAAGCCTGTGGGCAATCACAAGTGTAGTGCGGTTTACGGCAAGCTCATTCAACGCAGTTTGAATAATCTGCTCTGTTTCTGTATCCAATGCCGATGTTGCTTCATCCAAAATCAAAATCGGCGGATTTTTCAGGAACATTCTTGCAATGGCAATTCTTTGTTTTTGTCCGCCAGACAGTTTTAATCCCCGTTCCCCAATTTGAGTTTCGTAGCCATCCGGAAGAGATGCAATGAAGTCCTGCAGGTGAGCTTTTTTCGCCGCGTCCGCAATCTGCTCGTCTGTTGCCCCAAGCATTCCGTAAGCTATATTTTCTTTCAGTGTACCGGTAAACAGGAAGACATCCTGCTGAACAATGCCGATTTGTGATCTCAGTGATTTTTTCGTCATGTCCCTGATATCCATGCCATCGATCTTAATGCTTCCGCTATTTACATCATAAAAGCGTGGAATCAAAGAACAAATCGTTGTCTTTCCGGCACCTGAAGGTCCAACAAAAGCAACTGTTTCACCTGCTTTTATTTGAAGGTCAATCCCCTGAAGCACCGCTTTATGCTTGTCATAACTAAATGCTACATCTTGAAAGCGGATATCTCCCCTTAAGGATACAACCTCAATGGCATCTTTTGCATCCTCAATCTCTGGCTCCGTATCAATAATTTCCAAAAAGCGTTTGAAGCCAGCCATTCCTTTTGGGTACAGTTCCATCAGGGCGCTAATTTTATCAATCGGTTTTAAGAGCACATTCACATAAAGCACAAATCCAACCAATTCTCCATATGATAGCTGCCCGTTGAAGCTCAGCCAGGAACCGTACACAAGAACAATCAGCGTAACTAATCTGGTCAGCATATAGACTCCGGAAGCACTGAAACTCATAATCTTATATGCTGCAAGCTTGGCAAGACGGAATCTGCCATTGTTTTCTCTAAATCTTTTAATCTCATAGCTTTCATTTGTAAAAGACTGAACCACACGCACTCCAGATACACTATCCTCAACCTGGGCGTTCACATCGGCAATTTCACCGTACATCCTTTTCCATGCTTTGTTCATTTTAATATTGCAGAATGTAATCAGCCATACAAGAAAAGGAAGAACAAATATCGTTACAAGAGCTAGTTTCACATTGATTGTCAGCATGATCCAGAATGCACCCACAAACGTCATAACCGCAATAAATAAATCTTCCGGGCCATGATGGGCGAGCTCTCCGATATCCATAAGATCATTTGTCACCCGGCTCATGATATGCCCTGTTTTGGTATTATCGAAGAAACGGAAAGACTGCCTTTGAACGTGCTGAAAAAGCTGCTGCCTCATATCTGTTTCGATGTTGATGCCCAGCTTGTGACCCCAATAGTTAACAACAAACTGGAGAAGTGTGCTGGTCAAATAAAGAGCAAGCAGACCGGCACTTACAGAAACAATCATGGACCAATTCCCGCTTGGAAGCAGGCTGTCGATAAACCACTGAACCGCAAGAGGAAAGCCCAATTCAAGAATTGCCACGAATACCGCGGAACTAAAATCAAGAATGAATAGGCGCTTATGCGGCTTATAGTAGCTAAAAAACCGTCGGATCATCATAATCTCCTTTTCTGAAAAAATCAAACATAATAGGATTATAAATTCACCAGGAATATATTACAAGAAAAACCCGTCCCTATATATTTCTGGAACGAGTCTGAAAGTTAGAGGTCCATTATGGCTTAAATTCTTAAAAAGGCCGATGTAATCGTCCTTCGCTGATATTTAGATTCTAGATTTGAACTGAACTTTCCGGATCATTTGATTGATTACCTCTGAAATGACAAGTCCGACTGCGATTGCCCCGGATATCATGAATGCCTTCGCAGCCAGCTGTATTGCCGTATTATAATCATTTTCAACAAAATTCCGCATTGCATCATAAGCAATCCCTCCTGGGACCAATGGAATGATGCCGGCAACACTGAATATAATAATAGGTGTTTTATACATTTTGGCAAAAATCTGACTGATCACGGCAATGGTAAAAGCAGCAATTAATGACGAAATGACAGCATCATACTGCCAATTGACAAGCCAAATATAAACAAACCAGCCAACCATCCCGACAAACCCGCATTTCAGCAGCGATTTTTTCGGAGCATTGAAAAGCACCCCGAAGCCTGCTGAAGCAATAAAGCTTGTAATCATATGTGTCAACATAAACATACGCATATTCCTCCGCTAATGCATTTAGAAAGTGAATACAAGAGCAATCCCAGCTCCAATGGCAAATGCCGTCAAAAAGGCTTCAGCCCCTTTTGAAAGACCAGAAACAAGGTGCCCGGCCATTAAATCCCTGACTGCATTCGTGATCAGCAGCCCCGGAACGAGCGGCATGACTGAACCAATGATGATCTTATCAAGTTCTGTTCCCGCTCCCGTGTACACAAAGAAATAGGCGATAAGGCCAATTAATAATGAAGCAATAAATTCAGAGAAAAATTTTATCTGGACCACTCTATGTACGTGTATAAAAGAAACAAACCCCAGACCGCCTGCAATCATGGCTGGAATAAAATCTGTCCAGCTTCCAAGGAACATAATTAAAAAGCAGCCGCTTGCAATGGAGGCTGCAAGAATCTGCTGATAAACAGGGAAAGTATAGTCGGCACTTTCAATTTCCTTCAGCCTTTCCAAGGCTTCCTTTCCATCAAGTTCACCGCTGCTGATCCTGCGTGAAACTCCGTTCACTAATGTCACTTTATATAAATCCGTTGACCGTTCTGAAATCCGAATCAGCTTTGCCGGTTCAGTTCCATCCGTTGAAAATATGATTCCAGTTGGCGTCACATAGCTATGCGAGTGCGGTATACCCAGGGAGGCTGCAATCCTGGTCATTGTGTCCTCTACCCGATACGTTTCTGCACCGCCCTGAAGCATGATTTTCCCGGCAAGCAAGCAGATCTCTATTACTTCTATTGTTGGAGGGAATTCTTTCCCCATTCTTTCACCTGCTTTACAGATCAAAATTTAAAACCTTCATATATAGGGTTACATCTTAACGGAAATGGTAAACGAAAGAAAGACCTTTTGTCTAAAATTTATATAAAAATGTGCCGTAAACTCCCGCGGCATATTCTAAAAGCAGAAAAGAAGCTGAATAAAAAAAGCGATTATCCCTTGCAGAATAATCACTTCCCCATTATTTCTTCCGGATTCCAAACTGCGCATTAAGCTGACCCTGAATCATTTTTGAACGTGATGCCTGATCGTCTTTTTTCTTTTTTCTCTTTAATTCCGAGCGGATTTCTTCCGTTCGGACTCCCTCCTCCCTTTTGTTGGCTATGTCGATGAGCGTCTCTACATCGCTAAAAGAATATTTCCTGCTTCCGCGTTCTGATCTTTCAGGGAAAATCAATTTTCTCTCTTCGTAATACCGAATCTGCCGTTCACTAAGTCCTGTCAGTTCGCTGACTGTCCCAATCGAAATGACTTTTCTGGTTTTGTAGGATGATTCTCTTTCCAATCATGTCACCTCAATCTAACCATTTTCTTTCATTATACTAATCTTTCAATCACTTTCATCAATCCTGTCAGAAAATCTTACAATACAGCAAAAACAATGTAAGAAAACTTAACATAATACATGAATAAGAGCTAAATTTCTTTTAGAATAAACAAAAACATTAAAGGAAAGAGGAGATAATGAATGCAATATTTACGGAAGGCCATTGAGAAAAAACGGCAATACTTAATCGACCTGCTGGTCAAATCAGGAAGCGAATATCAGCATTCTGAACCGGCTCTGCAAAAGCTGACCTTAACAGAACTTGAGGTAATATTTAAAAAACACAGCAATCAAAGCCGTTATTAATCAGGAGGCCCTTATGGAAACAAAAAATACAATAGATCTGGCGAGAAGGATTATTGAACTCGATTTATTGCGTGATCAGCTGTGGGAAAGTTTAACGGCCGCGGCCGGTGATCATGCTTATGAAATTTTAAGAAATGAACAAAATAGTTAATAATGGAACGCTTGGAAGAGCGTTCTTTTTTATATCTATGTTAAAGTTTTGTAAATTTATAATTCCCCCTTTTTTTGTCATCATTATTTTGGTATCATTCTATTATCGAATCCCGATATCGGTTTTCGAAATTAACAAGGAGGCATTTGCTTGGAAGATAAAATATTGCGAAAGCTGTTCCTGGGGTTTATTCAGATCCATATACTTCACCATGCAAAGGAACACCCTGTTTTCGGCGCCTGGATGGTGGAAGAGCTGAAAGAGCATGGATATAGCATCAGTTCCGGAACATTGTATCCTATCCTGCATTCGATGGAATCAGACGGGCTGCTTCATCAGGAGAAGAAAAATGTAGATGGCCGAATCCGAAAATATTATACTGCAACAGCTAAAGGAATTTCAGTGCTCGAGGAAGCCAGAAAAAAAGCTTATGAGCTTTTTAAAGAGATTAAAGACTAAAGGAGATGCATATGAACAAAAACAGAACTGGCTTAAAATCTTTACTGGAAATATTAATGGTTTCAACAAGGCTTGGACTTACCTCTTTCGGGGGACCTGTAGCTCATCTCGGCTATTTTCACGATGAGTATGTCCGCAGAAGGAAATGGATGGATGAGAAAACCTACGCAGACTTAGTTGCACTTTGTCAGTTTCTGCCCGGACCGGCGAGCAGCCAGGTTGGCATTGGCATTGGTGTTATGAGGGCTGGCGTAGCCGGCGGCATTATGGCCTTCCTTGGTTTCACATTGCCATCTGTTATTGCCCTGATTATTTTTGCCATTCTTCTTCAAGGCATTAATCCCGCGGAAGCCGGCTGGATACATGGACTCAAAATTGTCGCAGTGGCTGTAGTAGCTCATGCGGTTTTGGGAATGGCACAAAAGCTTGTACCTGACCTGCCGAGAAAAACGCTGGCACTGTTCGCGATTATTGCCACACTTTTATGGCAGACAGCCATTACTCAGATAGCGGTCATCCTTATCTCTGGATTTATTGGATTTTTACTCTACAAGAAGCATGCAGATAACAAGGAAGCGCGTATGGAATTCCCCATTTCAAAAGGTTTTGCGATTGGCTGTTTAGTGTTGTTTTTCGCCCTTTTAATAATCCTTCCAATTTTAAGGGAGTTAACCGCATTGGATTGGGTTGCTCTTTTTGACAGCTTTTATCGCTCCGGATCTCTGGTTTTCGGGGGCGGCCATGTTGTCCTACCTTTGCTGGAACGTGAATTTGTCCCAACAGGCTGGATAAGTGAAGAAGCTTTTCTGGCTGGCTACGGTGCAGCCCAGGCAGTGCCAGGGCCGTTATTTACTTTTGCTGCCTATCTTGGGGCAGTGATGAATGGCTGGCAAGGCGGTTTGCTTGCAGCGGCCGCGATCTTCCTGCCTGCCTTTCTGCTTATAGTAGGCACCCTCCCATTTTGGGACACACTTCGCAGCAACCCTAAAATAAAGGGTGCATTAATGGGTGTAAATGCTGCAGTTGTCGGCATTTTAATCGCTGCCTTTTATCACCCAATTTGGACCAGCAGCATCCTGGAGCCGGCTGATTTTGCCTTTGCAGCAATACTATTCAGCATGCTTGTTTATTGGAAGCTGCCGCCCTGGATTATTGTTGTGACAGGTGCCATCGGCGGAACGATATTAGGATCAATAGTTTAAAAACGCATCTAATAAGAAAAGCTGCCTGGATTAGGCAGCTTTTTCTATATCGGTATTTCAAGTACAATTCTTGTCCCTTTAGTTTCTGCTGAATAAACTTTTATGGAGCCGCCCGCAGCTTTTGCTCGTTCTTCCATGCTAAAAAGACCGACTCCTCTGGAGACTACATTAACATTGAACCCTTTGCCTTTATCTTCAATGACAATACGGATTTCTTCTTCCATCTGCCTGATTGTGACTGCTGCTTCATCTGTTTCAGCATATTTCCTTATGTTTGTCAGGGCTTCCTGAATGATCCTGTAGATGGTGATTTCTTTATTTGAACTAAGACGGGAAGCCAAGTAGCAATCAAAATGGACGTTGATATTGTGATGTTCTGAAAACCGGACCAGGTAGGATCGAATCGCTGGTATCAGACCAAGATCATCAAGCACAGAAGGACGCAGTTCCCATGAAAGGTCTCTCAGTTCCTCAATGATTTCAGCAGCCTCATCCTGCATTTGATCAAGGAGCGGGTGGCTTATTTCCGCCTGAAGCCTATTAATGGTAATCAGATGGCTGTACAAATTCTGTCCTATTCCGTCATGAAGCTCACGAGACAGCCTTTTCCGTTCATCCTCTTGAACATCAATGATTCTGGTCATCATTTTTTGCAGCTCTTCTTCTGCATTTTTTCTTTGCGTGACTTCATGGCGAATAGCAAGATGCTGATAGGGTTTCCCTTTTTCATTAAGGAATGGGACGATTGTGGTATCCACCCAATAATGTGTGCCATCCTTAGCTCTGTTCTTGATCTCTCCTTTCCATACCTTCCCGGAAGAAATCGTCTTCCATAAATCTCTGAAAAAATCTTTGGTGTGGTATCCTGAGTTGATAATTCTATGATCCTGTCCAAGTAATTCTTTCCGTGAATATTTTGAGATGCTGCAGAATTGATCATTCACATAAGTAATGGTGCCTTTCTGGTCAGTAATTGCCACGATGGATGATGCATCCAGGGCAAACTTTAAATCAATCAGCTCGTTTACGGAATTTTTCAGTTCCTCCACAACACGCTTATATTCAGTAATTTCCTTCCGGATCGCCAGATATTTATATGGCTTTCCTTTGTCATCAATGAAGGGGACGATCGTGGTATCCACCCAATAATAAGTTCCGTCTTTAGCTTTATTTTTAATTTCGCCGCGCCAGACTTCCCCGCTCAAAATGGTTTCCCAAAGGTTCTGCATAAAATCCTTGGAATGGTAGGATGAATTGATAATTCTATGGTCTCTACCAACCAGTTCATACGCAGAATATTTCGACACCTCACAGAACTTTTCATTCACATACGTAATTTTTCCTTTTTGGTCTGTAAAGGCCACAATTGTTGATTCATCCAGGGCAAATTGCAGATCAACCAATTCCTTTAATGAATATGATTGCTGCTTTTTTAATCGGGAACGGTCTTTGACTGAATGAAAGACGATTAAATAATAGGTTTCTTCTCCCTGCTTGAAAGAATTAATTCTATAAAAAATGGAAAATACCTGACCATTATGATGCTGGCCATATTGGTGAACCACTTTACCCTCTTCAGTTTCATGCAGAGTGATCTCAGGGAGCAGTTCCTTTAGGCTCTTCCCCTGCAGCTCATTTACCCTGTATCCAAATTGCTTTTGCGCCTGCTCGTTCGCAAAGGAGATGATCCCAAATCTATTAACAAGAATCGTTGCATCACTGGAATCAGGAGCAATCTCTCTCTTTTTAGGCAACTGATTATTCCTGTCCATTTACGTACCTCCAGTTGCATTTTTTAACCATTCAGCTTTAGTTCAAGTGTCCTCGCTGCATTCCTTGCAGTGCTTTGCATGTTTTCATTTATAGGCTGACCGGACCGCTTCCCGATCAAGAGGACCCCTTTGGGAATTCCCTTAAAATGAATGGGAACAGCATATGCATGCTTCAGGGCTTCAGCAAGCATAATCGGGTATTCCAATGCTTTTCCAGCAACATTTTCGGGGAAGTTTTCTACGTACATAGGCCTTCCGGTTGAAATCACCTTTCCTGCAATGCCTTTGCCGTACCTTACTGTAATCCTCTTATACTTTTCGTTGCTATTTCCTGCAGCATAATGCCATCTTACATCCGGGCCATCTGTATTTTGCAGTGCCAATCCGACAAAATCACAGTCCAGCTCTGTCAGCACCTTTTCACAAGCCTGATCAATAAGTGCGCTTTCTCCCGGACTGCCCCCCTTATATTCCATAACCAAGCAGCCCTTTCTTTAAGGCATATGCAACAAGTTCCGGCCTGGTCTTCATCTGAAGTTTTTCCATTAAATTACCTTTATGGGTTTCAACTGTCTTTACACTAATCACAAGCTGTTCAGCAATTTCCTTATTGGAAAATCCTTTGGCTATTAATGTAAGAACCTCTTTTTCCCTGTCAGACAACAGGTTGAATGTATCAGTGTTCCCCTGCTTTACACTTCCGATATATTCTTCCATCAGCCTTTTAGTTGCAGACGGATGCAAATAGGCATTCCCGCTTGCAACAGACCGGATTGCTGCGAGCAGTTCATCATGAGGAGCACTTTTTAAAATACATCCGGACGCACCCGCTTGGATCGCCCTGAATAGGTACTCTTCATCATCATGCATGGTCAAAATCAGGATCTGTATTTCCGGCTTTAATTTTTTCAATTCTGACGTTGCAGACATGCCATCTTTTCCATGGGGCATGCTCAAATCCATTACTACCACATCAGGCTTTAATTCAATAGCCTGCTGAATCCCCTCGTTGCCTTCCGAAGCTTCACCAACCACCTGCATATCTTCATGGTTATTTAATAGCATTTTCAAACCCATTCTGACTACCGCGTGGTCATCGCAAAGTAATATATTGATCAACCTTGCTCCCCCTTTACCATTTGTCCGCACGAGAAAAGCACAAGGGCCTTTGCCTGCCCGAGGGGCAGACTGATTTCGCCGGACAGTTCTTGAAGTACAAAGTAACAGTTCCAGTGTTAAAAAATTATCTTTTATAGGCAACAAGGGAGCCGCTTTGCGCAGTTCCCTTGTTATGTATAATCTTAGTATAACGGAAGGCTGATATCTATTGTAGTCCCTTCGCCGATTTTGGAGCTGATGACGCACTTGCCGCTGATTAAACACATTCTTTCAATCATTGCAGCAAGGCCAGACGATTTTTGCATCCCAGCATCAACATCAAAGCCCATCCCCTTGTCTTCAATGTTAATAGAAAGCTGTCCCGGTTTCCATTGCAGGAAGATGGATGCACTCATTGTGTCAGCATACCTGGCTATGTTTGCCAGAGCTTCCTGGCAAACCCGAAACAAAGTTATGCTTTCCCTTTCACTGATTTGGACTTCCATCCCCTCATTTTGAAGATCCACTGTTATTCCATATGTGGAAGTGTATAATTTCAGATAACTTTTCAGCGCCGGCAGCAGGCCGAGGGTTCCCAGGGCAGGGGGATGCAATTCCACAGCCAGAAGCCTGATTTCCTGAATTGTTTTTTCCATCATTTGCGCCATATCTCCAACATAGCCTTTCATTTCGGGCTGATCCACAGCAGTTTGAATGAACTGCATGCCTGTATATAAGCTGTAAAGCGTCTGCCCGACCCCTTCGTGAAGCTCCAGGGCGATGCGCTTGATCTCATCTTCCTGAGATTGAATAATATAGGAACTGATATTTTTCTTTGCCGGCTGGATTTCCATTCCACCCCTCCTCCTTAAGACTTTATTTTTGCATTTACTTTGCTTTTTTTACCCGATGACTGGAAATGTCACTGAACATGCCCGCATATTGAACTACATCTCCAGCATCATTTTTAATAGCACTAATGGTAAGCCATTGGAGATATTCTTCTCCGTCTTTGCGGCAATTCCATATTTCCCCTTGCCAGAATCCATTTTTTTCAATTGAAGTCCATAAGTCCTGGTAAAAGCCCTTAGTCTGCTTTCCTGATTTAAGGATATTAGGATTTTTGCCGACTACTTCCTCTTCCTTGTACCCGGTTATTTCTGTGAAAGCAGGGTTTACAGAGATTATTTTACCTCCCCTATCCGTTACCAGAATTCCTTCAATTGTATGATCAATCACCTGGCCCGCAATTTCCATTTTACCTTGGAAGTACATCCAAACAACCAGAATCAAGCTGGCAAGCGCCACTTCTGACAATGCCATAAAGCCAATCGCATAATGGCCGGTGATATTAAATAACAGGGTCAATATAAGCGGCGGAAAAAATCCTCCCAGGCCGCCCATTGCGGAAACAATTCCGTTTACGATACCCGCCTGCTTCTGGAAGTACATAGGCACCAGCTTAAAGATAACACCATTCCCAATTCCAGCTGATAGAGCAATGCTTAAGCATCCAAATGTGTACCATGTAATTGACGGAGATAATGATAGAATCACTGCAGAGATGGTATAAACCCCAAAGACAAACATTAGAAGAATTAATGAATGGAAACGGTCTGCAAGCCAGCCGCCAATCGGTCTCATGGCAGTTGCAAGGACGATGAATCCGGCTGTCCTTAATCCCGCATCCACTTTATCGAGTTCAAAATGAGCTACCAGGAAATTTGGCAGATAAATGGTAAACGCAACAAATGACCCGAAAGTAATGAAATAGAATAAGCTCAGCAGCCACAGCTTTTCATTTTTATAGACGCCTTTAATCTGTTCCAGAAGCGGTGTCTGCACCTTAACTTCTTTTTTATCACCAAGCAAGAAGTTTGCTGCAATGAAGATTCCGAGCAGGACCAGATAGATTTGTACGGTTAGGGACCATCCAAACTTTGTGGCAACAACCGGCGCCGCAAATGCGGTTATGGCTGTTCCAAGATTGCCTGCCCCGTATATTCCATTTACAAACCCATGGCGCTCCTTTGGATAATACTTTGGAAGAGATGTAACACCAACAGAGAACACCGCTCCTCCAAGACCGAGGAATAATCCTCCGATCAGTAAATCAGTAATGGAATCAGCTATACTGATAAAATAGACTGGAAATAATAGAAGAATAAAGCTCAATATAAAGATTATTCTTGCTCCAAACTGATTAGCATAATAACCCAGAGGAATACGGAGCAGCGATCCAAGGATCACCGGAACTGCTGTTACAAGGGCTAGCTTGTCGGCTGGAATATTGATATCTTCCTTTATAAACGGCATAAGGGAGGATATCAGCACCCAAACCATAAACCCGGCTACTAAGTTTAACGTCTGCAATGGCAGCTGTATTTTTCTAATCATCGTGTTCACGCTCTCTTCTTTATTACATATTTTAATCCGGCTTCCTGATCAAGAGCAGCCCACCTGCTGTCAGATGCTTCCACACAGGATGTCAGCGGAACTGCAAAAAAATTCATGTGGTCAAAATAAATACGCAAATGTGTTCCATCCGGACAGAGCCCGGTTTTTATTATTTCTTTGTGAACAAAAGGGGCTTTGTCATTTCCCTCTTCATCTAAAATTGCCACCTGCACATTTTGCCGTACAAAGCCGTCCAAATCTTCTTTTCTAATGAGTTCCACAGCTGCCGCACCCTCTTTTAGCAGGGTAAATATACATTTGATAACCCTGCAGATATTTCCAGAATGATTCACTTGCATTTTCTTCTATGAATTCAATGGTTTCCTCTTCTGATTGCCATTTGCTCATGCCTTTTATCTCTGCTACAACAATGTCCATGCCGTCATTAGACTTCTCATCCAAATACCAGTTGAGGCGGACTCCCTTGAAGAGTTCGGAAAGGAGCTGATCAACTTCTGGAGCAAAATCCCCGGATTGTTCTCTTACAAAACAAAAATCAAGATATGTTTCACTGTTCATAAAAAATCACGCCCTCATGTTAATCGTCTTTTTATAAGCGAATACGGCCAAGGGAAAAAGAACAATATTCAGTCCGCCGAAAATCAATACCTTTTCATAGTTTTCGTAATAGTATTGGTGGACCATATATTGGGTAAAGATAATATTCATCATTAATATCGCGGCCAAAATGATGACACCCAGAAAGCTACGCCTCATAACGTTTCACCCTCACTGCAAAGATTGCTCCATTCTCCACCTTAATTTGGATTTCGGGAAGCGGCCTTCTTGGCGGCCCCGCAGTTGGCGAACCAGTCTCCACATCGAACTTGCCATGGTGGCAAGGGCAGATCATTTCACCTTGCTCCTTTACCCAAAATACCGGGCAGCGCAAATGTGTACAAGCATTCTGATAGGCAACATATTTGTTCTCTGATAAGCGTATTAAAATTGCGTCATCATGATCCCCAGGAAACTTGAACTCCACTGCATCACCGATTGGCAGCTTGCTTACATCGGTTATTTTCTTATGAGGATATTCCTTTTCGCCAAGCCCCATTAATTCTTTGGCAGCTACTGCCCCCCAGGGAAGGGAGGAAACCGCAAACACACCGGCGGCACCAACCAAAGTTTTCATGAACCCGCGTCTATCCAGTTTTCTTTCGTTATTCCGTTCGATATTATGCGTATAATTATCTTCATTAAAGGGAATCTTGTTATTCTTATCAGACATCCCTAATCCCTCCTAAAACAGCTTTGTAATTCCCTGCAGGATTCCCGGCAGATTTACCTTTACGTTTGTTTCACCTTCAAGATATGGCATGCTTGTTACCCATTTGCCGTTATCAAGGTTAAATTGCTTCTTCTTGTTTTCAATTTCTTCATCTGTGAGCCATTGCAGTGTATTAGATGGACATACACTCGCACACATAGGGGGAATTCCATCTTTAGTACGGTCAATACATAGGTCGCATTTGTACATTAAGTTCTGTTCTTGATCAAATTTTGGTATGCCATATGGGCAGGCAATTGTGCAGTTCTGACAGCCAATACACTTTTCCACCAGTGCAGATAACACAGCGCCTGTCTCATGAATTTGGATGGCCTGGGCCGGACAGCTTCGGGCACATGCCGGATTTTCACAGTGAAGGCACATGAGAGGCATCGTCTGCCGGTTCACAAGAGGATTTACATCATACACATAGTTTCTGTTGCGCTCCTCATGCCCCCCGCATTGTGTACATGCTGCCAGACAAGAACGGCATCCTATACAGTTTTCAAGTTCTAAATACAGCCTCTTCTTCATTTATTGCACCTTCTTTAATTCGACTTTTTCCAGCTGTGCAGCACATGCCTTGAACTCAGGCATTCGGGAAATAGGATCTAACGCCGCAATTGTTAATAGATTAATAGAATCTTCATGTCCAAAATGGTATGGAACAAAGACGGTATCCTTGCGGATGGCTTCCGTAATTTTGACTTTATAGATGGCCTCGCCTCTTCTGGTAAATAAACGGACCCTTTCTTCATGTTCCATATTATATTTTGATGCTGTTTCCGGGTGGATCTCCACAAATGGTTCAGGACACATATCATGGAGGAATGGAATTCTTCTAGTCTGATTGCCAGATAGGTAATGGTAAACCACCCGGCCAGTTGTTAAACGGAGCGGATATTTTTCACATGGTTCTTCCGCTGGCGGACGGTATGGCAGCGCGCATATTTTTGCTTTGCCATCCGGATGATAAAATTTCTTATCAAGGAACATATGTGGTGTCCCTTCATCATTTTCATTTTTGCATGGCCAGAAAACTCCATCCTGCTTGTCGATTTTATCCCAGGTAGCTCCATAGTAATCAGCATAGCCGCCCTTGGTAGCCAGTCTGAACTCATCTGCAACATCTCGTGCGGTTTTTAGGTGAGAAAAGTATTTTCCTTTTCCTAAGCGTTCAGCCAGCTCCACTTGGATTTGCCAGTCCGGCTTCGATTCCCCTACAGGTTCCTGAGCTTTATTGATTTTAATTATGCGGCCTTCAATATTCGTTACTGTTCCTTCATCCTCTGACCATGTAACTGCCGGAAGAACAACATCTGCAAATTCTGCCGATTCAGAAAGGTAGAAATCGGAGCATACCATAAAATCCAAGGTCTTAAATGCTTTCCTGACAAAATTTAGATTTGGTGCAGATACAGCAGGATTCGAACATAGAAGGTATAAACCGCGAATCGTTTTTTTCTCCATCAGCTCAATCATTTCATAAGCAGATACACCAGGCTGTGGCATTTCTTCAGGTGTAATTCCCCAAACGCTGCATACTTCTTCAACATGTTTTGGGTTCGTAATTTTTCGGTAGCCAGGAAGCAAATCCGATTTTTGTCCATGCTCTCTTCCGCCCTGTCCATTGCCCTGCCCGGTAAATGTGGCTACTCCGGCTTTCGGACGGCCGATCTTTCCAGTAACAAGCGCCATATTGGTGTAGGCGGAAACATTATCAACACCCTTATGCTGCTGTTCAACACCTCGGGCAAACATGACAACTGCATTTGGAGCTTTTCCGTATATTTCTGCAGCGCGAATGATTTTTTCCGGCGCCACACCAGTCAGCATGCTTGTATGTTCAGGTGTGAAATCCTTTACAAGTTCCTTTGTTTCTTCAAATCCGTTGGTATGTTTATTAATAAACTCTTCATCTATATAGCCCATTTTAATCAATTGATTAACAATCCCGTTTGCAAGTGCAAGGTCTGTTCCGGGCTGCAGGTCGAGATGAAGGTCAGCTCTTCTGGCAATTGGCGTTTCCCGGGGATCGACTACAATGATATAACCGCCTCTTTCCTGAACGTTCCAAATGCGGAACATGGAAGTCGGATGGCATTCAGCTGTATTGCTTCCGGCGATAAACAGGCAATCTGTTTCATGAATATCTGTCCAAGGCAAGGTTGACCCTCTATCGACACCGAAAGAACGGAGGAATCCGCCTGCAGCACTTGACATACAGAAACGGCCGTTATAGTCAATATATCGCGTGGCAAGAGCAACACGGGCAAATTTACCTGTTAAATAACATTTTTCATTTGTCATTGATACCCCGCTGAAGACGGAGAGAGAATCCTTTCCGTATTCTGTTTGAAGCTCTTTGAATTTTTTTGCAATTAAATCGTATGCTTCATCCCAGCTTGCTTCACGGAACCCTTTTGTGGTTCCTTTTAAAGAAGCATCATCCCGGATCAGCGGTTTCAGCAGGCGGTCTTTGTGGTTGGTCTGCTGGTAGGCGGTAACCCCTTTGGGGCACATTTTCCCGACCGTAACCGGCCAGTCATAACGGGGCTCGACCCCAATGATTTTATTTGTCTGTGTATTAACCCTCAAGTTCATTCCGCATTGCATGCCGCAATAACTGCAGTGTGTTTTTATCAATTTTTCATTCGGATGGTTTAGATTCTCAATTTCTTTAAAAAACTTATCCCTTTGCATTCTGGTTTGCCTCCTTGACCTTCACTTCATGAGTAGGGAATCCGGAAAATTGTGCGATCCGGTATTTCCTTCTGCAAGGGAGGCACATTTCTGCAAGATGATGTCCTTCCTTTGCTTTAAATTCAATATCGTTTACGCCGAGTACATCGACGACATCTTTTGATTGTTCTGATGAAACAAACTGATCTCCGCACACCTTGCATTCCTTCATTCCCTGTTCGGCATAGTGTTCTCTGTAGTTTCTTGCCAAAACACTCATTGGGCGGAAAGGAATATGTGCAAGCTTTCCAAATGGCAGGTAAATCAGTGTAATGATGACTGACCACTGATGGATCAGTGACATTGCCGGCTGTCCCGCACCGTGTAAAAAGATATTCATAAAGGTTAAAGCCAGCCCCGTAATGCTGACTAGAAGCAGCATATAAAGAGGCATGAAATCATATAGGAAGTTCTGCTCTGCTCTTGCCTGCATATTTTTCAGACGGCGGTACAGCGCCATGCAAACCCCTGCGATTACCATTATTGCTGTAATATTCAGCGCGTTATAAGAAAGGTTGGCAATGATGCCATCCGCAGGGACAGTCATTACCTTTATGCCCATTGCAATTATGTTGTAATGACCATTGTCATCCATCGTAAAATACATCCAACCGAAAACTAGAGGGAATGTAACGAAGCAGGATAGGATGCAGCCCCAGCCGATCAGCACATGCTGAGTCCATCGGTAAATTCCCCTATTCCAGATAAAATTGTAAGTTGCAAGATGCTCAACAGACGTTTTTGGCGTTGACTTTCTTAATAGCAGCTTCAATCCTTTTTTCAGGATAAGCTTTGTTGGCGGCCTTTCGCCCCAGGCAATGAACCTATAGAAGAACCCTCCAATAAACACAATCGTTCCGACCATATATCCGTACAGGTTTAAATCAACATGTGTAAACATTCTAGTGCCAATAAAAGAAAGAATAGCTAATGCTGTAACAGATAAAAACATCGACTTGGCAAAATGAGATGCAAACGCATTGTTTAATGTGTTTCCTGTTTTTTGATTGACTGCAGCTTTCGCCTGCATATTAACTCCTCCTCATTCACAAACAATTACCTTAACTTTATTGTAAAAGCGGGAGGAATTTTTCAATATCGGGGAACTTCCCCATTAGAGGGGGGGAAATTCCCCTATCTTTATGAAAGGATATTAAATGAACATGCTGCTGCATAGAATGCACCAATAAAAAAAGACCTTTTCAAAGGTCTTGCGAAAATATTGAAACTTTTTCCATATTCATGCGTATTTTCTAATTAGGAGGCGGAATTATGAAAAAAAATATTTTTATACTGCTCATTACACTTGCTGCAGAAACTCTGATTACCCTGCTTGCTTCACGAGCCTTTTCAATCCGATTCATCGAAATCATGTTTTTTTCAGGTGTGTTGTTTACAGCTTTAACTGTATGGTTTTCAAGCAGCGGCGGTATGGTGACGAAGTTTATGGACAGCACCGCAAGTGCTATGACTGGATTCTTATCTAAAAGAGAGGAGTTCAGCTTCAGACCTAATTATGCTGTTCTCGGTTCGGTTATCTTTTTACTTATTGGTCTTGTTTTCTTTATCTTACTGTTAACAAATGTTATTCCTCCATCGTAGGCACTATGGTACAATCATGAAAAGGAGTTGGTAATATGGCTAAATCAGCTGCGAAGAAGTTAAGGGAAAAAGCAGTACGTGAGGGAAAAAGAAACCCTGAATGCAATCGAAGCCCATTTGCGTATGCGGACATGCGCACAAGAAAAACAAAAACCAAAAAAGAACAATCATACAGGAGCAAATATAAGAACCGTTATTCTGATGAAAACAGAACAGACGGTTCTTTTTTTATGTATTATCTTTTCAAAAGCAGCCAGTCCGTTTAAAGACCAGCTGCATTTTTCCGACTATAATATTCCCATCCCTTCTATATGTCTCCGGGCTTCGTCATCACCCAGATCATAAATCATTTTATATATGCCTTCCATGGATGCATCATATTCATCATTTTTTGATTCTTTGTGGTACTCCAGGAAAGGGACATGTGCACGTGCAAATGTTTTAAGATCTGCATCATAATTCTCATTAATGTATTCATTTAAATGAGCTAATTCTTCGTCTGTTGCATAAATTTTAAATTGCCATTCGGCTGCTTCAACTGGTTCTGTGTAGATCTGCGCATTTTCAATATCTATATAATATGTTTTTTTTGTTTGGTCCATTGTTTTTCATCTCCTCTATCTTTTATACGGTATTTACCACAAACTGAGGAAGTTTAACCATTTTGAAATTTTAAGATGCTTGTTGGGCATGATATAGCTGTGCATTACAAGGAAGGTGGCACAATGAATCTTTTCAGGAGGTATATAATGGGTATTTTAAGCGGAAATCCAAAGGACGAGCCTTTGCATTATGGCGAGGTTTATAGCACATGGTCTTATTTGCTGGCAGGAAAGGGAATGGCCTCTGCCTACCAAACGATGCTTAGCCACTCTGGAGATGGGGACTTGAAAAAAATGCTTGAAGAAGCCATCCGCCTCTGCAAGCAGGAAGAGGAACAAATTGAGGATCTGCTAAAGGAAAACGGGATCGGTCTTCCGCCATCACCGCCTGACAGACCTGAAGCCTGTGTAAACGATATTCCTGCTGGCGCCAGATTTATGGATCCTGAAGTTGCTGCAAAATTAGCAGGAGATCTGGCAGCAGGATTGGTTGGCTGCAGTACAATCATGGGCCAATGCATCCGTGAAGATATCGCAGGCATGTTTGGCCAGTTTCATACTCAGAAAGCTGCTTTAGGTGTTAAGGTTCTTCGAATGAATAAAGAAAAAGGCTGGCTTATTCCTCCGCCGCTTCATCTTCACAAATCAGATAATTGCTAAGGATTTGCTGCAGAGTTATGACCATATGTAAAAAGAGAGCAGAGTCCATTGTCTGCTCTCTTGCCTAAAAGTTATTTCTTAAAACTTGGCTTTGTTCACTCTAAACATCAAATATGTTGCCGTCCGGGTCAGAAAACACAAAATTTCTGCCAGGATGCCCGCGATTTTCGATAGGTCCTGTATTTACTTCCTTCTCAAGAAGTTCCCGATGCAAGTTTTCGAGTTCTGTTATTCCATCGACTTCAAAAGTTAAACAAAATCGCAATCTTCCGTCAGAATCCTTAAAATTAAAACTTTCCTCTTCAGGTGCTTCCAAAAGGAAAAAGCTTTGGCTTGCCATATTGATTATGGCCATTTTCCCCTTTTCATCCCTAAAGCTTTCTGCTGCTCCAAGCTTCTCTGTGTACCAGTTTAAGGAATCCATTACATTTCTGACAGGTATGTAGACTGTTCCCACTCTTAAGAGCTTTTGACTCAAAAATGAGCCTCCTCCTAACAAACTCTCTATTTTTGCAAATTATATCCAAACGTATTAATTCCTCTTTAAAAATAAAAAAACCTTAGTCCGAAATGAGAACTAAGGCTGCTCATGTATCTTACTCAGAATATTTGCTTTCACTGGAATCAGGGGAAACCATACCGCCGGCACCGCTGGAATTGATATCTGGTTCTGCTCCTTCAGGCTGAGATGAAAGCACTTTGTTTTTCTTTTGATTGGGAAGACCGGAATGCTCCTTTAGGTATTGATCATTTTCCATAATCGCTGCCACCTTAAATCCTGTTCCCTCGAGCTGGTTCTTCAATTGATCAAATATTTTTGTCTGATTATTATTCATTTCCTGATCATCATACTGAATCTCTACATTTATTGTTTTCATGTCAGGACCTCCTTTTTAAGCTATTTTCCCGAATGCCCTTTCATTAAACTATATAGAACCTTTAAAAAAGCAGAAGTTTATTTCAGAAATAAAAGGTTATTTAAGAAAATAACCAGGACATGGTTCAGCCAGAAAAATATTTGGATTTTTCTTCCATATACATCATTTTCTATTCATTCCTGAATATAATTAAATTGTATGCCGATCAGTCGAAAGGAGCAGAGGCATGTGGTTTTGGATTCTGGTAATCTTCATCCCTATTATTATCCTCGCTATTTTGGAAGAAACGATTCAATTTATGGTGAATCGTAAGGTATTCGGAAAAAGTGACAAACCGTTTTTAATTAAACAAAAACTCCATCATTTGAAAAACAAATTCAGGTATAAAAAAAGCCATTCCCAATAAGGAAAGGCTTTTTTAACCAGCCATTATAGGCCGCTAAAACTCATACTTTAATCAGATTCTTCTGTTTCGGAACCTTCTTCTGCCGACTGTTCCTGTCCTGGTCCAGTCATCGGCTTCTTTTTCAGTTCAAAATAAGCATCTAATACTTTTCTGCCAATTTCATAATTTGCTGTATGTCCGCTTCTTCCCTGGTATGCCCATGGAACAATGACAGACATGGCAATTTCAGGATTATTATGCGGTGCATAGGCAACAAGGCTCAAGTTCATAACATCTATTAACTTATCTCCCTTTTTTTTGAGAGGGCCGTCATAAAATGCTTCCGCTGTACCTGTTTTTCCTGCTGGAGAATATGGTGCATCTGCGAACCTTCTATATGCAGTCCCTTCAGGATGCTGCATCACCTGTCTTAATCCTTCTTTGACAGTGTTTAGTTCTCTATCACTTACATCTATCGTATTTAAGACAGTTGGCTGAATATCCTTCCAGATCCGGCCAAGCTCCTCCTGCTCTGTGGCGGGCTCCCGGATTTCTTTTACAAGGCGCGGCTGGATACGATAGCCGCCATTTGCAATAGTTGATATATATTGCGCCATTTGCATCGGAGTGTAGGTATCATACTGTCCGATTGCAAGGTCTAATAGAAATCCCGGCAAGCGAAGCGGTCCTTCATAGCCTATTGCCTCATTCGGCAAATCGATGCCAGTTCTGACTCCGAGGCCAAATTGGCCGAAAGACTCTCTCATGTCTTCAAATGCATTAGGGTTTTTAAATCCCAGAGGCTGATCATATGCATACCGCGCATCCGCAATTTCAATTGCTGTTTTGAACATATATACGTTTGAGGATATTCGCAAAGCCCTTGTTTCGTTCATGATTGCCTGAAAGTTAAACCACGATTTTTTCACCTGTGGTGTACCTGCAATTTTCATTGGTGCATCTAAAAATGTCGTCCCGGGTGAAATTGCACCGGTTTTATAGCCTGTTAAAACAGTTGCCCCTTTTACAGAGGATCCCACATTATAAGAAGAGGCAATCGTACCCAGCGCATAATCCTGCAGAACCGTTTTGCCATCATCATCTTTGTCTATCATTTTCCCTGCCATCGTCAAAACTTCACCAGTATGCGGATTCATTAGGACGACAAACGCACGATCCATTAAATATGTTCCCCTGGTCCTTTTAGCAGCCCAAATTTCCTCTTCCAATATTTTTTCCACTGCCTTCTGCAGATCCATATCAATCGTCAGAACAAGATCTTTGCCTCTTTGGCCTTGAGAAACCAGTTCACTTCCGAGAATTTCTCCTTTTTTTGTAATAAGCTTTTCCTTTGATTTTTGGCCATGCAGAACATCCTCATATTGCATTTCGAGATAGCTCTTTCCTACACGTTCATTTCTGCTGTAGTCCCTGGCCAGAAAATAATCCAGCCTTTCCTGCGGCAGCCCTTCGTTTGTATCTGTAACCTTCCCCAGGACTGTCTGGAGCGTACTGTCAAAAGCATAAGTTCGATCCCAGTCAGTAGTTGTATTGACACCTGGAAGATATTGAAGATTCTCGCTTACCGCAGCATATTCTTTACTTGATACCCCCTCATTTTTGACTATTTGCGGCGTCATTGCATAGCCGCTCGTAAATTCCCGGAAGATTGCCCGCACTTCCAGGTCCTGCTTGCTCAGCTGTTTCAGATCTTCGTCTGTAATTCTTTCAAGCTGCATCTCATAAATTTGCTTATCATCCAGTTTGTTCTCTTTAAACAGCTTCCATTCCTTATCAGTTATTTTATCCCGGACTGCATCAGGATTTTTGAGAATCCAATGATCCTTCTTATCGCGCTCCGTCACTTTATCCGTCTCTTTATCAATCAGAATGGCCAGCCGCTCTGCCACCTGAAGCATTTCTTTCTGTTTGGCATTCCGGTTGGTATACGTAATCGCACTCTTTGGAATATTATCCACAATAACCTGATGGTTCCTGTCAAGCATCCTTCCCCTTGGAACCGGATTAGCTACGATGACATCTTCCGTCCTGTCCACTTCTTTTTTGTATGTCTCACCATTTACAATCTGGACGACGCCAAGTCTTAA
Source organism: Cytobacillus sp. BC1816 (assembly GCF_051353635.1). Taxonomy (NCBI): domain Bacteria; kingdom Bacillati; phylum Bacillota; class Bacilli; order Caryophanales; family Bacillaceae; genus Cytobacillus; species Cytobacillus sp. BC1816. The sequence continues at coordinate 3,558,182 of NZ_CP195611.1, forward strand.
AATTAGTACTGAAAACAAAACAAAAACAGCAAAAAACAATAAATTGACCCTAAAAGGCACATGGCTTTTCTTTTTCTTCTTTTTCCCCATGTATGAATCTCCCCCCTTATGAACACTCTGTCTGTATAATAGAGATTCTTCCAAATCTTCCCCTGTTAAATAATTCCACGGTTTTTGTAAAATCCCTGCCAGTCCAAAACATATTTTGAAATATAAAGGAATTTAAGGAGGTTAAGTGGAAATGTTAATCTGATTAATTTTTTAGGAGGTCTTTAATATGGAAAGAGCGCAAAAATACCTGAACTATTTTTTATCGCACAGAAAGGTGACCAATGAGCTAATCAAGAAGATTGATGAAAATAACTATGACTACAAACCAACTGAAACAAGCATGGCGGCCGGCAAGCTGGTAACTCATATGCTTACTTCTTTTTATATGTTTGCCAAAACAGTAAAAGAAGGCAGCACTGAAGTGTTTGGCGAGAAATTCGATGAAATTGCGCAAGACCTTTCTGAAGCCGCTGAAAGCTACACAGAAAAAACCATTGAGATCATTTCATCATTAACAAATGATGAGTTAGAAAGAACCATTGATATGACACGGATATTTGGAATGGAGCTTACCGGCAGCCAGCTGCTGCAGCTTGCTATGGATCATGAAATTCATCATAAAGGGAACTTGTTTGTATATGTACGTGAAATGGGCCAAACGGAGCTTCCGATGTTTGTGAGCAGATGATAGGAAAAGCGGAACCGCCTTCGGAACAAGCTAAAGCGCTTGTTCCTGCGAAGAACATCCAGGGAAGCTTTCCCCATGGTGCTCACCCCTGACAAGCACAAGACGAACCTCCCGGAAATTCGTTCTTTGCCTTTTGGGAGATTTGCCCGAAATGTGGAGGCGACTGCCACATGGACGACAAGCGTATGGACGAGCCCTGCAAGAATGTCCTTTCATTCTGAAAGGGATTGGCTTCTGTCATGAGTCCCTAGGAGCCGCAGCAAAACAAGCTTGTGACCTCGAGAGGGCAGGAGCAGACCTGGAGCTGGAGAGTAATCAAAGTTAAAAGTAATGATTTCTTATCATTTTGAAAAAACGGACGCGTCGCCGTGTCCGTTTTATAAACTACCTGAGGGGAGAAATTAATTCTGCCAGCTCATTTTTTGGTGAATTCACTTTATTTGATACCGGGTACTTATCCATTTTTTCAGCCGGATAAGGATCAAGCAATGATTTCAGATATTCAGTGTCATTAAAACGAGGATTAAGCCAGTCCTCAAAATCGCTTTCCTTTAATATCACCGGCATTCGGTCATGTACATCCTCGGTTACTTCATTTGGCCCCGTTGTAATGATTGTACAACTCGTTATTGGATTTTCTCCTTTATGCCACGTATCCCAAATGCCTGCAAAGGCAAATGGTTTTTCATCTTTCATAATGAAACGGTACGGCTGTTTACCTTCTTCGGTTTTCTTCCATTCATAAAAGCCATCTGCAGGGATTAAGCACCTTTTGCTTTTAAAGGGACCTTTAAAGCTTGGTTTCGAGTCGATGCCTTCCGCTCTTGCGTTTATCATTTTGTAAGCTATTTTTTCATCATTAGCCCAGAAGGGGACCAGTCCCCATTTCATCTGCCTGCCGATCCGCTGTTTCCCATCTCCAATGATGGCTAAGATATTCTGGCTTGGCGCGATATTATATCTGGGTAAAACCTCTCCCTCCGCATATTCAAATTCAAACAGCAGCTGAAGTTTAGCAATGGTTTCTGTTAGTGTAAACCGGCCGCACAATATAATCACCTCTTTTAAGTCAATTCAGCAATTTAATGTTCATCTATTCCCGGATATAGCGCATATTAAAACTGTCAGCTATTTTATAGGGAGGAATGCAATATGACAAAACAAGGCAGACAAAATGCAAATCAAACGAGAGCCCAAATTGAAAAACAGGATAAACGAAACGATGTTGAACTGGGAAGCGAGTTTCAGGCAGGAAATGATAAATCTCAAAGCCAGAAAAAAAGCGGAAAGCAAATTAATAAGAAGTCATAATGACAAATCCCCCATTTTTCGGGGGATTTTCATGTCCTGATTGTATACAGTTGTCCTTCCACTGCAAAAGAAATACGGCCTGTTTCCTCTGAAACTACAATGGCAACAGCATCTGATTTTTCAGTAAGTCCAATTGCCGCTCTATGCCTTGTCCCAAGTTTTTTCCCTTCAATGGTTTTATTGGCAAGAGGCAGGATGTTGCCTGCAGAAATAATGGTATCTTCTTTTATTAAAATACTGCCGTCATGCAAAGGGTTTCCAGGATAAAAAATGGTTTCAAGCAGTGTGCTGCTTACTTTTGCTCCAATTGGCGTCCCATTATGAAGGTAATCGCCTATAGGCAGTCTTCTCTCAACAACAATAAGCCCTCCATGCCTTTTTTCTGATAAATGCTGGGCGGCCAATGATAAGCTTGAATATTCCTTAGTATACGGCGATAAATATGACTGAAGATAATAAGTCGAAGCAATTGTATGAGCCTCAGTTACCGCCTTCTGCAAGTTTTCGAAATCGGATAAAATACAGCAGCTGAAGTCCTCTAGCGTTTTGGAAATAGAATGAATCTGATTGTCGATATTGTCAATATACCGGTTTAAATCTTTTCGGTATTGATCTTCGCTATAAATCAACCGGACTTCCTCCAATCTTAATTCATATTAGTACCTTTTCCAGTTAAAAATTATTTATCCATTTTACGGAATAGGTTTAGAACCTCTTTAAAGGGACTAAATATAAGTATTAAGCAACGAGGTGATAGACATGTTCGATATTTTAGCAAAACAATTTGAGAAACCAGCAGGATTACTAGGGAAGCTTGCCGGGAAAATCATGTACCTTGAAAACCGCAAGATTAACAAATGGACAATACAACAATTAAAGATTAATCGCAGGGACTCAATTTTAGAAGTAGGCTTTGGCCCTGGCTACAGCATCAGGCATATAATGGATCACTGCCGCCATGCAGAAACGGATGGAGTTGATGTATCCGAAGATATGAAGGCTTCAGCAGCCAAACTGAATGATGACTATATTCGTCAGGGAAAGGTCAGATTGTTCGTAAAAGATATACACGATTACTTCCCTGATAAAACGTATAATAAGATATTTTCAGTCAACAATTATCCATTATGGACAAAACCAAGAGAGTCACTTCAGCATCTCTATGGGATGCTTGAGGAAGACGGAATAATTGCCGTCACCGTTCAGCCAAGAGAAGAAGGAGCAGATGACAACATTGCCAAAAATCTCGGAAAGGTGATCAAAACTGATATGGAAGCCGCTGGATTCCATTCTATTTCCATTTCATATAAAGAAGCACGCCCCGTCCTAACCGTATGTGTAACTGGAATCAAATAATGGAGAAAAGCGGGAGTTGCTCCCGCTCTTTTTCATTTATCACCAGCCTCGGCTGGCTCCACCTCCGCCGGATGAACCGCCGCCCCCTCCCCGGGGACCGCCGCCGCCACTTCCACCTCTTGAGAGAATGGAAAGGATGGCGTATGAAAAGGCTCCTCCAAAAAATTTAATGTCTAAAAACAATAATCCAACAACAATTAAAATTATCAGCCAGGACGGTATGCTACTGCCTCTATCCTGTGTTCCTGCATCAGCATAATTGCCGCCTAAATTCACTTCTTCCCCGGCAGCTTCCTGAACAAGCACCTTATAGGTTTCAATTACAGCTCTGTTGGGCTGGCCATCCTGAAGATATGGAAGGGTAACTTCATCCAGAATCCTGCCTGCTTTTCCATCGGGAATCTGTCCTTCAAGCCCATAACCAACCTCAATCCGCACCTTCCGATCCTGCATGGCCACAACCAAGAGGACACCGTTATTCTCTGCGGCACTGCCTATGCCATAAGACCGGAAAGCTTCATTTGCATATTCTTCAATCGGTCTGTCCCCAGTAGTTCCAACAGTTAAAACCGCAACCTGTGCAGATGTCTTATCTTCCAATTGCCTTCCCAGGTTATTCAATTCAGATTTTTCCTGGTCATTCAGGACCTCCGCAAAATCCTGGACATAAATATCTCCAGCAGGCTGCGGTATGGGTTCATCTGCATGGACCTGGAATGCACCCATTATTAAATTTACTAACAGAAGGGTCAGAGAGACCCTGCGGATGATCATTCTCCATTGCCTCCAAAGTCAACTTCAGGTGCTTCATTCGCCAGCGGATCCGCCCTAAAATACTCTTTTTCATCAAAGCCAGTTATCCCTGCAACAATTGCACCCGGAAACCTTTTTACTTTTTTGTTATATACAGCAACCTGGTCGTTATAATCCTTTCGGGAAACTGAAATCCGATTTTCTGTACCAGCAAGCTCGTCCATTAATTGGGTAAACTGCTTATCCGCTTTTAGATTTGGATAGTTCTCCACCACTACAAGCAGACGGCTCAAAGCACTTGACAGCTCAGCGTTTGCGGCAGCTTCCTCTTCAGGAGACCGGGCTCCCGCCAATCTCGCACGAGCATCTGATATTGCCTGAATTGTCTCCTTCTCGTGAGCAGCATATCCCTTTACTGTATTTACCAGATTAGGAATCAAATCCAGCCTTCTCTGCAGCTGGTTCTCAATTTGAGAATAAGCCTGGTCCACATTTTCCTCAGCACTTACAAACCCGTTATAACTGGACATCAGCATTATGCCTGCTATGACTACTGCAGCAATAACAGCAATTAAAACACCCATACCTTTTTTCATTTGCGCCACTCCTGTTTCTAAGTTGTTTTGTCACTTGCATGGTATTTTTCCTTTTTGGCGCGAAAGTTAAACCTGGAGATTTGTTTGCTGATGTTGTTAAGCTCGCGCGGATTTGGATGATTTACGAGCGGGCGGGCTGCTTCTGCGAGAGGTGCACGTTTTTTTTGCGCGGGCTTCCTTTTGTTTTGCGCGGGATTATTACTTTTGTGCGCGGATTTGGGTGAGTTACGTGCGGGCGGGCTGCTTCTGCGCGGAGGGGACGTTTTGTGCGCGGGCTTCCTTTTGTTTTGCGCGGGATTATTAACTTTGTGCGCGGATTTGGGTGAGTTACGTTCGGGCGGGCTGCTTCTGCGCGAGGTGCACGTTTTTTTGCGCGAGCTTCCTTCTTTTTTGCGCGGGATTATTACTTTTGTGCGCGGATTTGGATGAGTTACGCGCGGGCGGGCTACTTCTGCGCGAGGTGCACGTTTTTTTGCGCGAGCATCCTTTTGTTTTGCGCGGGATTATTACTTTTGTGCGCGGATTTGGATGAGTTACGCGCGGGCGGGCTACTTCTGCGCGAGGTGCACGTTTTTTTGCGCGGGCTTCCTTTTTTTATGCGGGATTGTTCCTTTTGTGCGTGGATTTGGATGATTTACGAGCGGGCGGGCTCTTTCTGCGCGGGGGGGTCGCGTTTTATGCGCGGGCTTCCTTCTTTTTTGCGCGGATTATTAACTTTGTGCGTGGATTTGGATGATTTACGAGCGGGCGGGCTACTTCTGCGCGAGGTGCACGTTTTTTGCGCGAGCTTCCTTTTGTTTTGCGCGGGATTATTACTTTTGTGCGCGGATTTGGGTGAGTTACGTGCGGGCGGGCTACTTCTACGCGGGGTTCCTTTTGTTTTGCGCGGGATTTTTACCTTTGCGCGCGGATTCCGATATTCACACGGGGGTGGCTCCCTGCGCAAGGTGCACGTTTTATACGTGGCAGGCTTCAGGTTCGGGCGGATATATTACTTTTATGCGCGAATTCTTGTATGTTTCGCCATATGATTTTTTACAATATCAAAAGTAATCGCGTCAATATCTATCATTATGTCTGATGGAAATTGCGTCTCCAGGACAGGTTATTGCGCAGATCTTTTAATTTTTTTGCGCTATTACAACGTTAATGCGTCTTACTTCCCCACATTCGCGTCATCCAGCAGGTTATTCGCGCCGTCGTATCTCTTTTTTCTTACCGCTCCTGTCTCTTTATCGCGCTGTCGCTTTTCACAAATGCGCCAAACAAATTTCCTTTCCCCAATAACATAAGAAAAACCGGAACCCATTCGGGCTCCAGTCCAAGTATGATTATTTAATAAAATTGTTCGCAATCAGTTCACTGAATTCAGGTTTATCTTTCAGGAATTTTAAAGTGTAGGATGAATCTGCAAATTCCTGGATTGCGTCTGCATCAACATCGTAAGTGAACCCAATTCTTTCCCAGGCGCGGTTTACGACTTCTTTTTCCAGTTCCTGGCCAGTCACTTCTTTAATGTCTTTGATAGTAATTGCTTTTGCTTCTTCAGGATTTTCTTCGATAAATTTAACTGCATCTTTATGTGCATCAACGATTTTCTGTACTTTTTCCGGGCTGTTCTTTACTGCATCGCCAGTAGCAACCAATACTGATGCCGGAAGTGTTTCACCGAAAGATACTTCATCCCAGCCAATTACGACTTCAGCGTTTGTTTCCTGTTCAATGACAGCTGCCCATGGTTCGGGAGCAACTGCGATATCGACTTTACCTGTTTTCAGCATACTTGCATATTGTGCAGGGTTGCCTGTTAAATGCTTCATGGTACCGCCTATGCGAGCTGAAGTGATCCCGGCTTCTTCAAGATATGTTTCATACTGGACATCATGTGTGCAGCCAACGCCAGGTGTAATAAACGTTTTACCCTGGAAGTCTTCTAGTGAGTTAATTTCTACTCCTTCTCTGGCAAGGACAACTGTTCCGCCTGTTGAGGCACCTGCGATAATCTTAACATCAGCCCCGGTTGAGAAGTTGTTCATTGCTGGTCCGGGTCCTACTAGGCCTGCATCAATGTCGCCCGTTTTCAGGGCAGTCATGAATGAACCGCCTTCTGCAAATGTCTTGTATTCTACTTTAGTACCATCGCCAAGCTGTTTTTCAAAATAGCCTTGATCTTTCGCAACCATTGCTGGCACATGATTGATATTCGGGAAATAACCTATGACAATCTTGTCTTCGCCTCCGCTGCTCTTCTCAGATGCACCGCATCCGGCAAGCAGCCCGGTGAAAGTAAATAAGACAGCAACCCATAAAATAGCCTTTTTCATTTATACCCCTCCAAAATTAAGACTCAAGTCCCCATTTTTTTATGACTGATTTTTCAATGCGCTGGAATATGAATTGGTCAACAATCATTCCAATAGCTCCAATAATAATCATGACACCGATTACGATGTCCATTCTTCCAAAGTCTGAAGCGTATCGAAGTGTGTAGCCCAATCCTGGTCCTGTGCTTAAAAGCTCACCGGCCATCAATGCACGCCAGGCAAATGCCCAGGCAAGTCGTGAACCAGTGACAACGTATGGAATGGATGCTGGAAAGATGACTCTTGTGAATAAATCAATTCCATTCGCACCCATTGTCTGAGCTGCCTTGATATATAATGGTGAAACATTTTTTATGCCTGTTCGCATGTTCAGTGCCATTACAAATGTACCGCCAAGTATGGTTACAAAAATAACAGCCTTTTCATTTAAGCCAAACCACATAATTGCGATCGGCAGCCAGACGATGCTGGGAACACTTTGCAAGGCAAGGATGACTGCACCCAGTGTTTCATCAGCTGTTTTGGATTTTCCAAGGAGAATACCAATCAATGTGCCAATGACAAGGCTGATAGCAAGACCGACTGCGAGCCTTTTAAAACTGGCGATTAAATCATAAATGAGAGTTTTATCCTGAAACCCTTCAACAAGGGCACTGAATACACTGGAAAGGGAAGGGAAAATCAAAGGATGCCAAAGCTCAAGCCGTGACCCAATTTCCCAAAATGCAATAATGGCTGCAAAAAATATAATTCTTTTAATAGCTGTTTGCATATTGGAGTTCCTCACTTACAACTTTATCAATTTCCTTCTTCAGATATTTCATAATGTGGTCTTCAATCTCAAGCATTTCATTTTTGTGTTCCTCACGGGGTCTGGGGATATCAACCGTTATATCCTGTAAAATGATTCCGGGCTTTGTTCCCATAACAATGATTCGATCTGACAGTTTAATAGATTCTGAGATGCTATGAGTAACAAAAAGAATGGTTTTCTTCGTCTCAGTCCAGATGTTTTCCAGCTGTCCGTGCAGGCGCGAACGGGTCTGTTCATCAAGTGCTCCGAATGGTTCATCCATTAAGAGTGTTTCCGGGTTCATCGCAAGTGCTCTCGCAATCGCTACTCTCTGCTGCATTCCTCCAGAAAGTTCATGAGGATAATGGGATATATATTTTCCCAGTTGAACCATTTGCAGATACTTAAGTGCTGTTTCCTCAGCATCCTTCTTCTTCATTTCTTTTTTCAGCGGAAACGTGACATTTTCCATGACTGTCAGCCAAGGGAATAAGGCTGCCTGCTGGAAAACCATTCCCCTGTCTTTTCCGGGCTTTGTTATGGTTTTTCCGTCGATTTGAATGTGGCCTGAAGTTGTTTTAGTAAGCCCTGCGACGATTGAAAGAAGTGTTGACTTTCCGCATCCTGAAGGGCCTAAAATTGAAACAAACTGGCCTTTCTCAATGGATAAATTAATATCTTTCAAGACGTCAACAGGACGATTTTCTTTATCGCTATATTGTTTATTCACATCGTTTATCTCAATGAACATTCAAAGATCACCTATTCCTATAAATCTCATTAATTTACTCGGATTACTTGTAATTATAAAGTATTCACTTTGCATGTCAACCTTTACAATAAATATTTTTAAAAATGGGCTTAATCAAATAAAAAGCCTCCTCCATCAAGGAGAAAGCTTTTGTTTCACATTTTAATTTCTTCTATTTTAGATGAAGCGATCAACTCTTCAATTTTTGCTAACTCACCGCTTTGAAAAAGCTCTATGATCTTGCTTCCAACGATTACCCCGTCACAATGCTGATTCATTTCTTTTACATGCTGTGGTTCAGAAATTCCGAAGCCGGCCAATACTGGTATTGAACTAACATCCTTAACCTTCTCCAAATGCTTTCCAAGCTCTTCTTTAAATTCTTTTCTTGCCCCTGTGATGCCATTAACCGTAACAGCGTATAAAAAGCCTTTCCCTTTGTTTGCAATCGCCTGTATCCGCTCTAATGGACTGGTTAAGGTCACAAGGCGGATAATTTCGATTCCAGCTCTCTCTGCAATTGGTGCAATTATCTCATCTTCCTCTGCAGGAAGATCAGGCAATATTAATCCGTCTACCCCAGACTTAGAGGCATCAGAAATAAAGTTGCCAATGCCATAGGCCATGAGCGGATTCATGTATGTCATAAAGATAAGCGGGATGTGAACAATAGGACGGATTTCCGCAATTTTTGCTAAGACGCCTCTAAGTGTTGTTCCGGCTTCTAATGCTCGAATGCCAGCCTGCTGGATTACAGGTCCATCGGCAACCGGATCCGAAAACGGAATCCCAATTTCAATGGCAGTTGCTCCCGCTTTTTCGAGGAATGTGATTTTCTCGGCCAGTGTCTCTAACCCTCCATCCCCAGCCATTATATATGGCACAAATGCTTTTTCTCTGTTTTGCTTTAGGCTCTGAAAAACTTTTTCAACCCGGTTCATTGTCCTTTCCCTCCTAATCTTGCTCTTACAGTTTCTACATCTTTATCTCCTCTGCCAGATAAACAGATAACAAGGCCTTCGTCTTTTTTCATTTGCGGTGCAAGCTTTAATGCATAGGCAACGGCATGGGAACTTTCCAGCGCAGGGATAATGCCTTCCAGTTTGCATAATAGCTTTAATGCATCAAGCGCCTCATCGTCTGTAATGGATTCATACTCGGCTCTTCCGCTGTCCTTCAAATAGCTGTGTTCCGGCCCAACTCCTGGATAATCAAGGCCAGCAGAGATGGAATGAGCCTCCTGAATTTGTCCGTGTTCGTCCTGAAGCAAATACATTAATGCTCCATGAAGAACTCCAGGAGTTCCTTTTGTTAATGAAGCAGCGTGCTTATTTGTATCTGTACCCAAACCAGCTGCTTCCACCCCAACCATGCGGACGGTTTCATCTTTAATGAAGGGATAAAACATGCCCATTGAATTGCTGCCGCCTCCAATGCAAGCCACAACTGCATTAGGGAGTTTACCTTCTTTTTCAAGGTATTGCTTCTTCGTCTCATTTCCAATAACACTCTGAAAATCCCGTACAATCATAGGAAAAGGATGCGGTCCCATCACAGAACCAAGGATGTAATGAGTATCCTCGACATTTGTCACCCAGTAGCGGAGTGCTTCGTTGACTGCATCTTTTAATGTGGCACTTCCCGATTGTACCCCTACAACTTTCGCTCCAAGCAGTTCCATTCTGAATACGTTCAGCTGCTGTCTCCTGATGTCCTCTTCACCCATAAAAATAATGCATTCAAGATTTAAAAGCGCACATGCAGTTGCTGTTGCGACTCCATGCTGTCCTGCACCCGTCTCAGCTACTATTTTTCTTTTTCCCATTCGAAGCGCCAATAGAGCCTGGCCCAGTGAGTTGTTTATTTTATGAGCACCTGTATGATTCAAATCTTCTCTTTTAAGATAGACCTTCGCACCGCCGGCGTATTTTGTGAGGTTCTCAGCAAAATAAAGAGGAGTTTCCCGTCCGACATAGTCTGTCAGTAAAGCCTGCAGTTCTTTCTGAAAACTTTCATCAGCTTGAGCCTTCTTATACTCCTCTTCCAATTCAAGAATGGCCTGCATAAGTGTTTCCGGCACATACCTTCCTCCAAAATCCCCAAAATGACCTCGTTCATCAGGCAATGTATAAGCTGCGTTCATTTTACTTCCTCCCTCTCCACACGTTTAGCGTTATCTATGAATCTTTTTATTTTCTCCGGATCTTTCTTACCTTCAGTCTCAACCCCGCTGCTTACATCAACCATATAAGGATTGGCTGCTTTAATTCCTTCTCCCACATTTTCAGGATGGAGCCCTCCAGCGAGGATCATTTTTTTGTCCTGCATTGGGTTTTTGTTTAGAATCGACCAATCAAATGATATCCCGTTGCCCCCCCGATATTTTCCTTTCGGACTATCAAGAAGAATATATTCGCATGAATATTCATCCAGTTGGGATAGATCATCTGGTGAACCAACGCTCAGAGCTTTTATAACCGGAAAAGAGAATGAGCTGCAAAATTCCGGCGTTTCATCTCCATGAAGCTGAATGACATTGATCCCTGAAACACTTGCTATTTCTTCAATGGTCGCTTTCGTTTCATTTACAAACACTCCTACTTTTAAAACTTCTCTGGGAAGCTCTCTAATTATCTCCCCAGCTGCCTCAGGATTAATTTTTCTTTTGCTTTCAGCAAAAACAAATCCGAGGGCATCCGCACCGTTTTCAATAGCAGAAAGTGCCGTGCTGATATCCCTAATTCCGCAAATCTTCACCTTCATTGTTTGACAGCCCCCTGCAATGGAATTTTCATGGCCTTCAAAAGCCCTTCCAGATTATCTGCTTTCATGAATGCTTCTCCGACAAGAATGGCGTTTGCTCCTGCTGCTATTACACGCCGTACATCGTCTTCCGATTTAATCCCGCTTTCACTGATCAGGAATTTTCCCGCCTTCTTAATTAGCGGGGCAAGTTTTTCTGTTATACCAAGGTCTACTTTGAAAGTTTTTAAATTCCGGTTATTGACTCCGATCAGCTGTGCACCGGTTCTAAGAGCTATTTCCAGTTCTTCTTCATTATGAACCTCCATTAATACTTCAAGGCCTTCACTTTCAGCAAAATTGAAAAGCTCTTGAAGCCGTTCAGCTTCCATGGCAGCAGCAATGAGTAAAATTAGGTTTGCCCCTGATGCTTTTGCTTTTAAAATTTGCACCTCGTCTATAATGAAGTCTTTGCAAAGGATGGGCAGGTCGACTGTCTCTCTGACCGCTGACAGATCAGCAAAACTGCCTTTAAAAAACCTATTGTCTGTTAAAACGGAAATGGCATCGGCACCATACTTTTTATAAAATAATGCCTGATCTTTCGGATTTTGTCCGGTATTTATATCACCTTTTGAAGGTGAGGCTCTTTTGAATTCTGCAATCACAGCCAGTTCACTTCCTGATGCAAGCTTGTTAATAAAGGAGCGTTTATTAATGGTTTCTCCTGGTTGAAAATATTCTTTTGCCTGCTGCAGTCCGATGACTTCTTTTCTTTTTTCAGACAGTATTTGATCTAGAATCGTTCCCACCTTATATCACCTCTTTATGGACGCTTTTACTTGCTTCAATTAACCTATTCAGTTTTTCTAATGCAGCACCTGAATCAATGCTTTCTTTGGCTAAATTTATCCCGCCATGAATTGTTTCGGCCTTGCCTCCTGTAAAGATGCCAATCCCGGCGTTAAGAAGGACCGTGTCTCTTCTTGCTCCCTTCTCCCCCTTTAGAACACTTAGGAGTATTTCAGCATTTTCCCTGGAATCTCCACCTCTGATCGCATCATTGCTGCTGACGGGTAGGCCAACTTCCTCTGGGTGAAGAACCTTTTTCGTTACCCTGCCGTTATTAAGAATGGCCAGGTGATTTTCCCCCTGCAGAGATGCTTCATCCATATGCCCTGAACCATTTAAAACAACTGCCCGTTTTCTTCCCAAAGCGTTTAACACCTCTGCAAACATTTCAATATAATCTCTCCGATAGATCCCAAGAAGCTGATGATCAAGTTCAACCGGATTGGTTAATGGCCCTATTAAATTGAAAGTTGTAGGTATTCTCAGGTCCCTGCGCACTTTCATAATTCTTTTAATATTCGGATGGACATGAGGTGCAAATAGAAAGGCTATCCCGATTTCCTCCAGAATTTCCTCCGTGCGCTCAGGCGGGTGATTTAAATTTATTCCCAAATGTTCCAGTACATCAGCACTGCCTGTTTTGCTGGATACACTTCTATTGCCATGCTTGGCAACAGGAATTCCTGCTCCTGCAATCACAAAGGCCGAAGTGGAACTGATATTAAAGCTGCTTGAACCATCTCCTCCTGTACCGCAATTATCCAAAACATTAGGAATTTTCTTGCTAAACGAAAGGGATTTATCCCTCATTGCTTTTACGATGCCTGCAATTTCTTCAACTGTTTCCCCCTTTGTTTTAAGGCTCACCATAAATGCCGCAATCTCACTGTCCGTTACATCATTGGCAAATAAATTGTCCATCGCTTCCTTCATTTCTGCCTCTGTTAATGACTCCCGCTCAGATAACCTCTGCAGTATAGTCTTCATCGTTTTTTTTCCTCCCGATAGTTTGTAAAAAGTTTTCCAAAATCTTTTTTCCAAGCCCTGTTCCTACAGACTCCGGATGGAATTGCAAACCGTATAAAGGATAGTCTTCATGCTTGATTGCCATTATTTCATTATCATCCATCGATCTGGCCAACACCTTAAATCTGCCAGGCAGCGTTCCCGACTGTATTATTAAGGAATGATAACGCATGATGCTGATTGGCTGCGGCATGTATTGAAACAGCTGTGATCCGTTATGCTTCAGATTAGACACCTTACCATGCATAATTTTCTTGGCTTTTTCAATCTTTGCCCCAAAGGCATAGCCGATTGCCTGATGGCCAAGGCAAATGCCCAGGATAGGGAGCTTCCTGTAAAATTTCTGAATAACTTCAACAATCACTCCCGCATGTTCAGGCCGTCCCGGACCAGGAGAAAGAACAATGGCTTCAGGATTTAATTCTTTTATTTCCTCGATTGTTATTTGATCATTTCTTACAACTTTAATTTCCTGTCCCAGTTCACCTAAATACTGATAAAGGTTGAATGTGAATGAATCATAATTATCAATCAGCAGTATCATTTTTTTTCCTCCAAAAATGCTTTTAATTTATGAAGTGTTTCTTCGTACTCTTTTTCCGGAATGGAATCATGCACGATGCCTGCCCCGGCTTGTATATAGGCGAATCCATCTTTTATTACCATTGTTCTGATTGCCAGGGCGAAATCCATATTGCCGTTTCCGGAAAAATATCCGACTGCCCCTGAGTAAATTCCTCTTTTCACTGCTTCAAGTTCATTGATTATTTCCATTGCTCTAATTTTGGGTGCACCTGAAACCGTTCCTGCAGGCAGACACGCTATTAAGGCATCAATCGCTGTGTGAGGATATTTCAGGCTGCCTCCAACTTCGGATACAAGGTGCATGACATGCTTATATCTTTCAATTACCATGTTTTTTTCTATAGTTACCGATCCGAATTCGCAGACACGGCCGAGATCATTTCTGCCTAGATCAAGCAGCATCCTGTGTTCGGCAAGCTCCTTTTCATCTTCTTTCAAGTCCCTTTCAAGCTGTAAGTCTTCGTCTTCTGTCTTGCCTCTTGGCCTTGTTCCGGCAATAGGGTTAGTAATTACTTTGTTTCCAGTTGCTTTAATAAGACTTTCAGGCGATGCCCCTGCAACCGCATATTCTTCAAAATCAAGATAGTACATGTATGGGGAAGGATTTTGCACTCTTAACTTCCGGTAAAAGGCGAAAGGATCTCCAGTCAATTCCGCTTTTAATCGCTGAGAAAGCACCACCTGAAAAATGTCTCCCTCTTCAATATAGGACTTGGCTCTTTTTACTTTTTCAACGAAGTCTTCTTTAGAAATGGAAGCTTTGAAAGCCGACAGCGATGCTTCTTCCGAATGAGCTGCCACAGCCCCCTTTTGGATTTCGGCCTTTCTTTTCTGTAGCCTTTCACGAAGCTGAGATTCATCGGTTGCTGCCAATAAAGACATGGCTACCAGGTATACCTTTTGCTCCAGATGATCAAAAACGGCTACTTCCTCAAAAAACATAAGGTGGACATCTGGTACATTAAGCTCATCATGAGGAATCACCCCGATATCTTCGTATTGCCTGATGACATCATAGCCTGCATATCCAACAGCTCCTCCACAAAATGGAAACTTTTCAAAGGGGTGATGTTTTTCCTCCGGCATCAGCCTTCTTACTACATCAAGCGGCTTTTCATCAAAAACCTCAATTTTCCCCTCTGCAGAAACAGCAGTCTGAGTTCCTTCCCCTTTTAGTTCCATCACTGGGTCCGCACCAATAAAAGAATACCTTCCCGACTTTTCATGTTTTAGCGAGCTTTCAAACAGAAATTTTTTTCTTCCGCTCATTCTCTGGTAGATCAAAATAGGTGTTAATGTGTCCCCCTCAAGCTCTTCGATGATATACGGACCTTCCAAGTTCGTTTTCAATATATTTCTCCTCCAGTTCTTTCGGATTCAGAAAAGCGCAAGTAACTTGATCACCCCCGACACCGCGAGGGGGCAGGCTGCTTGTGCTAGACAGTTATCTAACTTCAGAATTTATACTTAACTATAAAAAAAAGTCCCCTATACACACAGACAGAATCTGCGGGTATAGAGGACGTGTCTTGTGAACGTGGTGCCACCTCTTTTTAGAGCAAAATGCTGCTCCCTTTTTCGGGTACGGAAAAATATCGATACCCTATCCTTTTAACGGTGGAAATCCGTGCGTCCCTACTATCTTTCAGGAAACCTCTCGCAAGTCCATTCGAATGACTTTCCGTACCGGGCTCTCACCTTTCCCCGGCTCTCTTGAACGGACTCCATCAATCTACTCCTCTTGCTCAGCGATTTAAAGTAATAAAGTTATTTGAAAATAAAAAAGGGCCTCCCGTCTAAAAAGGACGAGAAACCCGTGGTGCCACCTTCATTAGCTGAAACATCAGCTCACTTAACAGATATCAAAACGAAAAACGTTTGAATATCTGTCCCTTGTAACGATGAGACCGTTCGCCAAAGCCTACTGCTTAAAAAGGTTCGGTTTGGAGGCTCGAAAGTCCATTCACTGCTGTTTCCACACTGATTTGCACCAACCATCAGCTCTCTTTAGCTTCAACTGCAGCTACTACTCTTTGTCATTGCCGATCGATATATTGCTTATTATACTATTCCGATAAATGAAAAATGTCAAGGGTAATTTTTAATATTTTTATAATAGAGCTTTTTCCAGCTTTTCTCTCCAGACATCTGCAAGGGCATCAATCTGCAGCAGTTCTTCAATAGCTTTACGGTTTGTGCGGTCATGGAACATGATAAAATTCCCTTGCAGAACTGATACCTTTTCCTGCTTTCTTTCTTCAAGATTAAGACCGCTGCCTGCTGTTACAGTACCTTCCTTAAGCACTCTGAAAAAGTAGCCTGTAAAGCATGTTTCAACAATTCTTTTTAAGAGCCGATCTTCTTTGTTATGCTTGGATATGGTTGAACACGGGATGCGCCCCTGTGTTATTTGGATAGCGGATTCACCAAGCGAAAAGATATCACCTATAAAAACATCTTTTTCCAGCATATTTTCCGCACAAATATTTTCACCAAATGCCGGGGGACAGAATGTCTTTTTAAATTCATTTTCCCACATCCCGTAATGTTCGAACGGGTATAGGCAAACTGCCCGGTCGGGGCCGCCATGAAAATCAGTGTTTGCCACTTCATCCCCCAGGAAACCATCCTTCGTTAAAAACGCACTTTCAATTTTTTCTTTGCCGATTCCCGATATTTCCTCACGGTTTTTCCAGCTGTGCTTTTTCGGTGTTCCTATACTTAAAGTAATTATTTCTTTCACATTATCCCCTCACCAGATTCGCTTTTCTTTATATTTTAACGCTTTCCTTTTAGTAAATCGAAACATATTTTTCCAGAATTTGAACTTTCCCAAAAAAAGACAGAGGTTTTTCTAGTTAGTTTTCCTGCAATTAGCTCATATTAAGACTAGTTTGATTAACGAAAAGGAAGGTCAGAAATATGGAGCATGTTGAAAATTTACAATCTGTAAATTCCAAAGCGAAAAAGAAGTCAGGTGATGATGTTCATAACCAAAAATGGGCCATTCTTTCACTCTCTTCAATTCCTCTCGTTATGACACTCGGGAATTCCATGCTGATTCCTGTTCTGCCGGCGATGGAAAATAAACTAAATATTTCTGCATTCCAATCCAGCATGATTATTACCGTTTACAGTATTGTAGCCATTATTTTGATTCCAATCGCAGGTTTTTTATCGGATCATATCGGCCGAAAAAAAGTCATTATACCAAGTCTTTTCATTGCAGGAATTGGCGGACTGATCTCTGGATGGGCGGCATGGAAAATGGGGGATGCTTATTGGATCATATTAGCCGGGAGGGCATTGCAGGGTGTTGGGGCAGCCGGTGCGGCACCAATTGTTATGCCTTTAGTAGGAGATATGTTTAAAAATGATGATGATGTCAGCAGTTCCCTTGGCCTTATTGAAACTTCCAATACTTTTGGAAAAGTTCTTTCACCTATACTTGGAGCATTTCTGGCAGGGTTTATATGGTTTTTACCGTTTTTTTCGTTTCCAGTTTTTTGTACGATTTCAATCCTGCTGGTTTTCTTTCTTGTAAAAACGCCAAATAAAAGAGAAGAGCCGCTTCCGCTAAAGAAATTTTGGAGCAATATCAAGGATACCTTTAAAAACGACGGAAAATGGCTATCTGCTATTTTCTTAATTGGAGCCATTCTTATGTTTGTGCTTTTTGGGATACTTTTTTATTTATCTGATGTGCTTGAAAAGACATATGATATTAAAGATGTAAAAAAAGGGCTTCTCCTAGCTGTCCCGCTTGGCGCATTATGCCTGTCCTCCTATCTGACAGGAAAAAAAATAAAAGAAAATAAAATACTGATGAAGTGGATTATTTTTTTAGGCTCAGTGCTTGTGGCAGCTGCCACTGCAATCTTAAGCTTTTCAAACAATATGTGGTTTATGATCAGCATGTTCCTGTTTGCCGGAATCGGCATAGGCGTTGCTTTGCCTTCATTGGATGCTCTTATTACGGAAGGAATTGCAAAAGAAGAACGCGGAACCATTACTTCTTTATACAGTTCAATGAGGTTTATAGGCGTTGCCGGAGGCCCGCCGGCCATTGCCATTCTGATGAAGCATTCTGTTCAAGGGCTTTTTTATATATTAAGCGGAATAACCATTTTTGCTGCCCTTGCAGCCATTATAGCAATCAAACCTGACGCAAATGAGGGCTAAAAAAAATCCGTATCGTGCAATGACGATACGGATTTTTTTATTTAAAATGCTGCAGTACAAAACCAGTTACAACCTGGTTGAAAAGCTGCCACTTTTTGGTTGGCGCCTGGTGGGAAACACCTTTGATTATCGCCGCCTGAAAGCTGACATATCTCCTATAGCTCCTAATATGCTGATTAACAAAATCTCTTGATCCATATATCAGAAGAAGGGGGACACTTAAGTTCCTCAGGCGATCCGTGCAAGAATAGTGAAGCGACCTATCGTAAAATTGAAACCACATAGTATGATTCGCCTTTTTCATATGTTCGTGAATACCTTTTCTGACTTGTGGATCATTTGTGTGACTTGCTGCTATTACATACCGCAGAAAACCCGGAAAATGTTTCACGAAATACATTCCCATTATATGCTCATATTTGAAGGCTTCTGATAAAACCTCTGGAAATCCGCCAGATAGTATGACACCAAGCGTCCTTTCAGGAAAAGATAGAGCAAAGTCCTGAGCAATTATGCCTCCAGAGGAATAACCAAGGATAACGGCTTTTTCAATTCCCAAGTGGTCTAATACAGCTTTTATCTCTTCTGAATACCCTTGGATGGTTACTGTTTTCTCGGGACCAATAGTATCTCCATTCCCGCTTAGATCAGGAAAAATAACCTGAAAATGCTCAGCCAGCAGGCCTTGATAATAAAATACCTTTCTCCCCATGGCAGGCGGATGTATAAAGATTATCGGTACACCTTTTCCCATCTTTTCATAAAATATCTTTGTATCCTCATAAATAAATGCTGGCACAAGAATCGTCCTTTCCATTCACAAAACATAGATGGCTCTAAAGCCTCCTGTTCCATATAAAAATGGGACAGTTTTAGTCTGCCCCATCTTGGTCAATTCTTGATTTCCAACATCAGTTAGGTCTTGTTTTTTTAGCTTTTTTACTCTGCTGATCAAGCTCTTTCGAGAACTCCATATCGTTTATGCTCTTCTTTGTGCTCTGTAACCCTGATTTAGTCTTAATGTTGCGTTTTGTCATGTTAAACCTCCTTTAAAGTACTGCCATTATAGTATGGCACATAAGGATTCGAATCATTATGGATTTTCAGCTGGAATCTGCATATACTATAAGTAATCATGCGATTATGCTTATTTCCGTGACTTTCTGAACCGTATATGATATTCTTGAATTAAGAATATGAATAAAAAAAACGACCGCAGGTGTTGCCGCACCCACGGTCATTCGCAATAGTCGTTCCCTTAGGGGATCGGCCTGTCAAAGACATAGACCTCTCCCTCAATTGTCAGATCAAGGGAGGTCTATTTTTTATGGTTAAAAGTCATGACAGCAATGATCAGACTAGAGAAAGAAATCATCATCATGATCGATTCGAAAACTGTCAAAAGGCATCACCCCCTTTCATACGGGGCTAGCCGACCACCCTTGAGAAACTCCCATTGCTTCTTTATTATAACACATCCTTGTCCATTTAGTCGAACATGTGTTCTATTTCAGAAAAATTGATTCTTCTTTCCTATTTTTTCAAGTTTCACTATCTTTATCGCCTGCAGATTTCCTTTGAAGATATCCACGAAGAAAACCCATTTCTTTATTAAGCAAATACTCCATTTCCTCCATATGCTGCTTAGCAATTAACTGTGGACTGCCTGTCCATTCAGCACTGTGGATAAAGTAATAATTCTTTATTCTTTTAAAAATGATGACCGCTTCAGGAAAACAGTCAAACAACCCCTTTACCTGATTTCTCCGCATGTAACTCCATCTTACAAGTTTCATGATATCAGCCTTTTTATTCTCTATTTACCCAGAAAACACTGACGCATGTTCTTAATGCAAAAAAAACTGCCAAAAATGGCAGCATTGAATTTATTCTTTAAGTCTCGGCTTTGCCGGATCACATTTCGGCTTTTCAGACTGAGTGGATTCAGCAAGCTTTGACAGGTAATAGCATTCTTCACGGTACATGTGATCAGCCATTAACGCTGCAAATGTACCCAATGCCTCTTTGCTCAATTCAAGCTCCTCAATTTCATTGAGAAAGTTCATAAACAAGGATATTTCAAGTGCAACATCGCTGTTGAACTTTTGAAGTGCCGGGAATGACTCAACCTTTGTCCGAAGGAACCCGGACATTTCAACCGCCTTTAAATAAAATGCTTCAAAGTCCTTTGTATAGCCATCACTGATTTTTTTTATTTTCTTCTCAACAAGTTCCATATTATCTGATATGGCTCCAGCATGTCCAGCCGCATCAAGAAGCCAGATTAAATGGTGGTGGAGCTCATGAAATACAGGCGGGACTTCCCCTTTTTTTAAATATTGAAGGACAAGCATATATTCTTCAAGTTCATTGACCATATGGTTTATAAAAACAGGACCAAGATGAATGGAAATTTTCCCTATCAGATGACGTTCGATTAGGTTCAATTTAAATTCCCTTAGCTTTTTAGCTTCCTGTTCTGCCCTCCGGCTCAATTGCTCCAGATTATCTACTTCAACCCTGCCTAATAGCTGATCGAAGGTTTGTATAAAGTAATTTGCCCTTTCAATGCTCTCTTTTTCCTTTGGTGATAGTGAATCATGTATGAAGCGTGCATGATCACCCAAAATCTGAAGCCAAAATCCGTGTTCAAATTTTGCAGCACTTTCAAATCCAGCAGCCAAAGTATCTCCCCTTTCAATCTTACTCATAAAAACATATCAGTAACCATTAGAAATTATGCCTATAAGCACGAATCTCAAAAATTAATTGGTAACTCATTTTTGGCAGAAAGGGGGAATCTTAACTGGGCATCAGGCATCCTATAGTGTTTTTTTCATCATTACCTGGCCAATCTTTTTTTCAAATCCCATTTTAAGCAAAGCTTTCGATGCGGGATTGGAAGCTGAAATATTAACTGCAGTGAAATCAATTGAATCATCCTGATCCAGGAACAGCTGGCCCAGAATACTTTCAGTCATTGCCTCATATGCACTGCCATCGGTGAACTTAAGCTGATAAATGATAATGCGTTCTGTACGTCCTCCTGCTGCCAGCACTCTTTTATATAAAATGTAGCCGTCCTCTTTCCCATCTTCACTCATAAGTACAGCAGCTTCCCCTTGTTTCACACTTTGCCACTGGCACTGCCAGGCAGCATCAATGTCATAAAACCTGAGTGACTGAAGCTGTTCAGGATATATCTTTTTTATTGCTAAATGGCTTTCCATCAATGGGCCTATTTCTTTTTGTGTTAGTTTCTTGTTTAGATAAAGCAATTGATCAGTAATCGCATAGCCTGCTTTTTTATACAGCTTAATCGCTCTCTCATTTTCTTCAATTGCTTCAAGGACAGCAGTTTGTACATTTTCAGCTTTATATATGCTAAGCACTTCTGACATCATGGCTGCAGAAAGACCTTTTCCCCTGTATTGCGGTGCCATTCCAGTGCCTCCGTTCCAGGCAATTTTCCTGCCGTTAATCTTCCGGAATCCATTCATTATGATTCCGCACGGTTCTCCGTGCATAAAAACGACAATGGATTTTTCAGGCGAAAGTCCCTCTGATGCCATTCGATTAACAAATGCCTGAATATCCATTTTTATTGGAACTATATAACCTTCAAAGCCTTTATTCCAGGCAGTCAGCGCCTCCTCCAGGGTAACTTGAGAAAGTTTTTTTATTTTCATAAACGCTCTCCTTCATGTGTTTTCTGATATTTTACTTGCTGGGCATCTAATGGTTATTTATGTTTGTTCCCTCTTTTAATAACAATGATAATGGCCACGATTTCACACCTCCAACTAAACAGACCGGGGAGTTTATTTATTCATAAAAAAATATAGACTGATGAGTTTATTTTAATTAAATCATTTATTTTCAGTTTTTTCAATCTTTTCTAAATGAATTTCTAAAAAAAAGCCGATACATTAAGTACCGGCTTTGATTTATTCATTATTTATTTAGCGGTTTTTTCAGGAACCCTATAAGGATCGCAGACAATAGAGCACCTGCTATTATTCCTGCAAGGTAGATTCCCCATGGGCCATCGACGAGAGGGACGACAAAGACTCCTCCGTGCGGCGCCCTTAATCCGATTCCAGCCATCATTGAGATGGCACCTGCCACGGCTGATCCTGCCATAATGGACGGGATGACACGCAATGGATCTGCTGCTGCGAACGGAATTGCTCCTTCTGTGATAAACGAAAATCCCATAATGTAATTTGCTTTTCCTGCATCCTGTTCCTGTTTTGAAAATCTATTTTTGAATAAAGTGGTAGCAAGTGCGATGGCAAGAGGCGGAACCATACCCGCCGCCATAATGGCTGCCATAGGTTCATATACTCCATTTGCAAGCAGTCCTGTACCAAATACATAAGCCGATTTATTAACCGGGCCGCCCATATCAAATGCCATCATCAGTCCAAGGACTACTCCAAGCAAGACAGCATTTCCAGTACCAAGACCTGAAAGCCACTCGGTGATAGCAGTATTTAATGCGCCAACTGGTTTGTTGACAACATAAAGCATCAGCAATCCCGTGATCGCAATACCAAAAAGCGGATAGAGCAAAATCGTTTTAATTCCTTCAAGTGATGAAGGCAGGCCAGCAAAAACTTTTTTCAAACCAACTACTACATAACCTGCAAGGAATCCGGCTATGATGCCGCCAAGGAATCCAGCGCCTCCAGATGCTGCCATCATGCCGCCGACTGCGCCCGCAGCGAAGCCAGGACGGTCAGCAATACTCATGGCAATGAAAGCTGCAAGGATTGGAACAATCAATCCAAATGCATTTCCTCCCCCAATGGTCATCAGTGCTTCTGCGATAGGATGATACGACGGATCATTAGGATCTGCTGCTTTATATCCGAACATAAAGGAAATGGCAATGAGTATTCCGCCGCCAACAACAAATGGAAGCATGTTGGAAACACCATTCATCAAATGCTTATAAACTCCTGCTTTTTGTTCTTTTTTATTATCTGCATTTCCGCGGCTGTCCGCGCTTCTGCCCTTGTATAGCGGCGCATCCTGCTTCAGCGCTTTTTCGATTAGTTCCTGAGGTTTTCGGATGCCATCAGCAACTGCCGTTTCAAGGACATGCTTCCCGCTGAATCTCTCCATTTCAACCTTTGTATCTGCTGCGACTATAACTGCTGCCGCATTCGCGATTTCTTCTGGAGTCAGAATATTTTTAGCACCGCTGGAGCCATTTGTTTCAACTTTAATATCAACACCCATTTCAGCTGCCTTGGCTTTTAGGGAATCAGCCGCCATATAAGTATGGGCAATTCCTGTTGGGCAGGCTGTTACAGCAACAACAAATCGTTTACTGTCTGCAATATTTTGGACTTCCTCTTCTTCTGTCTCGTCATAGCTGTCTATAATTCCAATAACTTCGTCTGCAGACGAAGCATTTTGG
Organism: Cytobacillus sp. BC1816; assembly: GCF_051353635.1. Lineage (NCBI taxonomy): Bacteria > Bacillati > Bacillota > Bacilli > Caryophanales > Bacillaceae > Cytobacillus > Cytobacillus sp. BC1816. The sequence goes on from NZ_CP195611.1 coordinate 3,581,620, forward strand.
AGCTTTTTTCGTGCTTCCTCGTTCATTAGTATCGATGAAAGCCTGGATAGAGCTTCCAGATGTGTATTGTTTGCTCCTTCCGGGGCTGCAATCATAAAGAATAGGTGTGCGGGCTGACCGTCAAGTGATTCATAATCCACCCCTGCTTCTGATTTGCCGAATGCAATAGCAGGCTCCTTGACCGCACCAGTTTTTGCATGCGGAATGGCTATTCCGTCACCTATACCTGTTGTGCTTTGTTCTTCTCTTTTTAAAATGGCATTCTTAAAGGCAGAACTGTCATGAAGCTTTCCCGCTTGATCAAGCTGGTTTACCAATCCATTTATGGCATCCATTTTGCCTGTTCCGCTCAATGAGAGCAAAATCGTATCCCTTGTCAGTAATTCTGTTATTCTCATCCTAAATCTCCCCTTTTAGGCTGATCTTTTCAATCGAAACCTGAGAAAGCAATTCCTCTGCTTTTTCCTTACTGCAAAGACCAAGTGAAAAAGCCGTAGCGCTTCCGGAAGCAACACTGTATTGAAAAGCCTTTTCTATATTTTTGTATTTTTCATAAGCTGCAAGAAAACCGGCTACCATAGAATCGCCAGCACCTACAGAACTTTTCACTTCACCATTTGGAACGCTTGAAATATATGCTGCTTCATCAGAAATCAAGACCGCTCCCTTGCCGGCTAATGAAACAATTACATTCTGTGCGCCCATTTCTACAAGTTTCCGTCCATATGGGATAACTTCTTTTGCGGAAGTAAATTCTGTCTCGAATATTTCACCTAATTCATGGTGATTGGGCTTTATTAAAAACGGTTTGTATGGAAGGACCTTTTTCAGTAGCTCTCCCTCTGCATCCACCACAAAAGCCGTCCCGTTTTCTAAACAAATTCTTACCAGCTCTTCATAAGTTGATTCAGGCAAAGTAGAAGGAATACTGCCAGCCAGGACAAGCAAATCTTCTTCTGAAAGGCTGCGGATCTTATTTTTAAGATCCTCGAAATTCCTTCCTGAAATGGCCGGCCCTTTGGCATTGATTTCTGTTTCCATCTTTGTCTTGATCTTTACATTGATTCTTGTGTCATCAGCAACCTGGACAAAGTCAGTTTGAATATTCTCCTTGTTTAAGCAATCAAGAATATAATCTCCTGTAAATCCGCCTGCAAAGCCAAGAGCCTTGCTTTCAACATCCATTCTGTTCAGCACTCTGGAAACATTTATCCCTTTTCCTCCAGGAAACTTTGTATCATGCTGCATGCGGTTAAGACCGCCGACTATTATCTCATCCAATTCTAAGATGTAGTCCACTGACGGATTTAGCGTCAATGTGTGTATCATGCTGTCACGACCTTTATTGTAGTTTTGCTGATATAAGGCTCTTGCTGATCCTCATTCAGTTCATTTGTAATAATTGCTGCTTTATGCAAATCGGCAATCTTGGCAAACGCGATTTCTGAAAACTTCGTATCATCGGCAAGCACGAATGCCTCCCTTGAAAGCGAAATGGCCATTTGCTTAATCATGGCCTCATCCTGATCCGGTGTGGTGTAGCCGAATTGAGGATGGATGCCATTAACCCCCATAAAGCATTTATCAAATCGATAATTTTCCAGGCTGGCCAATGCTCCCCTGCCAATGATGGCTTTTGTCTGGCCCTTGGCAAAACCGCCAATTAAAAACGTTTTTATATTTCGTTCCAGCAATGTGTTGATATGCATTAATCCGTTCGTTACTACTACAATTTCTTTTGCAGGCAAGAAGGGAATCATTTCAGTAACTGTCGAGCCTGCATCCAAATAGATGGAATCACCTTCTTCAACAAGACTTGCGGCATATTTGGCGATTTGGCGCTTTTGCTGAAGGTTTCTTGCGGATTTTTCAGACATGCTGGGTTCCTGAAGCTTTCCCTGAAGCCTGGCAGCCCCTCCATGTATCCTTTTTAAGTATTTTCCTTCCTCAAGCTGAGTCAGGTCCCTTCTGATTGTAGATTCGGATGTTTCTGTCATATCAACGAGATCCTGAATTTTTACTACACCTTTTTCTTTTAAAAGCTGCAGAATCAATTTGTGGCGCTCTGGCGTTAACAAAACATCACCCCCTGGAATGTGTTGCTCCTCTTGATTACATAATACTGAAACCGATTGCAAAAATCAATCATTTTCATCCAAAAACAATCAAAAGTAATCAAAAATTGAACGTTTTTGATTGTTTTGTGATTATTAACTCTTTAATTATGAAAATAATAGAATATTTTAAATATATTAAAATAATAGTTTGCTCTATTGATTTGATTATGCTAGAATCAAAAATAACAATATATAGTTTCTTGAATAACCACATCTACTATATATTGTTTCATTTTAAGAATTAACTCGTTCCAAGGTCTCTTTTTTGATCCGCTTTCTTTTTGAAAGCGGAATTTTTTTGTTTTGGAAATAGGATCTTTTTTATTAGCCTGCCAGAACAAAAAAGAGCACCGCTCAATGGCAGTGCCCGTCTGTAGGACCGTTTATTTATTCATAATTTACTAAATCCTCAATTTTTCCATTCTCATTATGCAGGATTGCCATTGTGCCTGCTTCCTCTGCCATACTCTTCGCTTTCTCCACTGCATCTGAACGTGTTTCCGCAGTAAACTCAGGCTCGTTTTGCCCTTCTTTTTTGACTGCCCATCCTTCCTCATCGTGCGGTACTACATGGAATCTTGCTTCATCTGTACCTGCTCTGTCCTTAAAATATTGTTCCTGTTCATCACTGTGAATGTTGTTTTTACGATTTGCCATGTTATACCTCCTTATCATAAGTGAACTTTCATCTAACACTTACCCTCTCAGGAAGAAAAAAAACACACAGTCCCGTTCTCAAAATAGTAGTAACTTACCACTAAATATTGTCTTTTATTATATAAATTTGACACATAGTGTCGGAACAATAGGCATACCCCATAGGAATTAATACTCTATTCAAAAAATGCCATTTTCTACTAAACTAGGAATCGTTAGGGAATCGAAAAAACACTAGATTTCAGGAGGGTACTATGTCAAAAAACAGTCGAAAATCGTCCAAGATATTAGCAGCGGCTCTAGCAGCTTCTTTAGCATTTGGCTCAGTCGGGTATGCTGCCCCGCTAAGTAATGAAAACGGAAAATCATCCCACTCGCAAGATCAGAAGATTATTGCCAGAGTAAATGCTGAACGGGCTATCGAGCACGTGAGATATCTATCTGAAGAAATTGGGACAAGACCTGGCGGATTAGAAAATGAAAAAAAATCGGCAGAGTATATTGCAAATACACTCAAAAGTTATGGCTATGATGTTGAATTTCAATACTTTCCGGTAGCAGATCAATTCATTGGCAGTGCATCATTCGAAGATGAGACGGTTTGGGAAATGGGCGCAGCACCAAACGGGGCAATCAGCGATACGCCAGTTCATGCAGAAGTCATCTTTGTGGAAAATGAGGACTTCCAGGGAGCCGAAGGCAAAATTGTACTTCTGGCTCGCGCAGATTCTACAGCCGGATACCGTGAGCAGGTAGCCAAAGCAGTTGAGGCAGGAGCAGCTGGTGTGATACTCCAAAGCCTCGTTGGAAGCCGCGGCAATTACGGACAAACTTTTAATCCTAACCTTACTGCAGAATATGATATCCCGGTTTTCGGGGCTTCCTATATTCATGGTGAATGGCTCAAAGAACAAATGGAGAAAGGTGCAGTGGAGCTTTCCCTGACAGCAAAACATTATAAAGATCTTAAATCGGTAAATGTAATTGCAACCAAGGAAGCTAAATCAAAAGATGAAGATACAAAAGAGGTTATACTAGGTGCTCATCATGATAGTGTAGTGGGTGCTCCAGGCGCGAATGATAATGCTTCCGGGGTAGGGTTAATGCTTGAGCTTGCAAGAGTTTATAAAGGATACAATACAGACAAGACCCTTAAATTCATTGCATTTGGATCTGAGGAACGCGGACTTTTAGGAGCAAGATATTATGTAGATCAGTTAACAGAGACACAAAAAGATCAGATAGAGGCTGTTTTTGTTCCTGATATGGTTGCAACAAATTATGCCAAGGCGACAAACCTATATGCCATGACACCAGACGGCAGCCAAAACATTGTAACTTCTTCAACAGGTGAAGCTGGGGCACGCCTGGGCAATTCGGATATTCTCCCAGGCAAATTCGGATCGAGTGACCATGTTCCATTCCATAATGCCGGCATTCCTGCTGCCCTTTTTATCTGGATGGGCATAGACAGCTGGGATCCGCTTGTTTACCATATTGAGAAAGTTTACCATACTCCACAGGATACGATTGAAGATAATATCTCTGCAGAGAGAATGCAATCAGCACTTGATATTATCGGTTCCGGACTTTTTGATGTGGTTCGAAAAAAAACACAAGGCAATAACTAATACCTCTAACCAGCCGCTGGCTAATAGCCAGCGGCTGGTTTATTACAAAAAAAGAAACTCTTTACCTCACCTCCATTTCTTTCTTCGCTAGCTTCCTGCATTCACCTATAATCCATTTTCACACTTTAACACGAATATATGTAAACCGAAATAAAAATTAAGTTGACATTTAACATTTACTGCTATTATTCTAAATTGTATAAATAGTAATTTATCAGGAGGCATTTTATGAAGTCAGGTTTAAGAACGATTGATTTAACATTGGCTGGCATGTTTGTTGCCCTAATGGCGGTTGGAGCAAATATCACTTCATTTGTCCCATTTATGGTTATTGGGGGAGTGCCTATTACTTTACAGACCTTTTTTGCCATTCTGGCAGGGGCTATTTTAGGAAGCCGATTAGGGGCTATTACTATGGCTGTCTATGCTTTTGCCGGGCTTGCAGGTGCTCCTGTATTTTCAAAATTCGGCGGCGGTTTTGCTTCCTTATTAAGCCCCACCTTCGGTTTTATCTTATCTTTTATATTCGCAGCCTATGTCACCGGCAAATTAATAGAAAGGAAAAAATCTGTACCGGTGTATATTACTGCAGCTTTAATCGGAATGGTGATCAATTATGTTTTCGGGACGAATTGGATGTATATGGCCTATAAACTTTGGTTTACAGCACCTGAGGGATTTACCTATCAAATGGCATGGCTGTGGATGGCAGTCCCCCTTCCAAAAGACATTATTCTCTCTGTTTTTGCCGGGTTAATGGCCCATCGTCTGGAGCATAGAGTATTTGCCAGCAGTCAGTTCAGAAAAATGAACCGAGCAGCATAAACCATTTTACTAAGGAGGATACATATGAATTTTCAACAGCTAACAATTGACGTTCTGGAAGGACATGAACTGACAGACTCGGAGGCAATGGAAATTTTAAATTGTCCAGATGAAGAACTACTGAGTTTATTGCAAAGCGCCTATAAAATCCGTCATCATCATTATGGCAATCATGTTAAATTAAATATGATTATTAATACGAAATCAGGCATATGTCCTGAAAACTGCGGCTATTGCTCACAATCGAGCATCTCAACGGCACCTATTGAAAAATACCGGATGGTGGATAAGGAATCTATCATCCAAGGTGCTAAACAGGCCCATCAGCTAAATGTCGGAACCTATTGCATCGTTGCAAGCGGAAGAGGTCCGAGCACCAGGGAGCTAAATGAAGTAGTTTCAGCGGTTAAAGAAATTAAGGATAACTATAACATGAAGGTCTGTGCCTGTCTCGGGCTTCTAAAGCCTGATCAGGCTGACAAACTCAAGGAGGCTGGGGTCGACCGCTATAATCACAATATCAACACTTCAGAAAATCATCATGAGAGCATCACTACATCCCATACGTATCGGGACAGAGTCAATACTGTCCAATTAATAAAGGACGCAGGTATTTCACCGTGTTCCGGAGTAATTATTGGCATGAAGGAAACCAAGGAAGACGTCATAGCGATGGCCAGAAGCCTAAAAGCCCTGGATGCCGACTCAATCCCGGTTAACTTTTTGCATGCAATTGATGGGACGCCATTAGAAGGGACAGATGATTTGAATCCCCGCTATTGTCTAAAGGTGCTTTGCCTGATGCGTTTTATCAATCCATCAAAGGAAATCAGAATATCAGGAGGCAGAGAAGTGAATCTTAGGAGCCTTCAGCCGCTTGGGCTTTATCCGGCTAATTCTATTTTCGTAGGAGATTACTTAACCACAGCAGGGCAGGAAAGCACAGCGGATCACCAAATGCTGAAGGATCTTGGTTTTGAGATTGATTTTGTATCTGGGGAACCAGTATTCTCCTGATCAAAAAAAAGATTCTGCGCCAAAGCAGAATCTTTTTTATTTTATATATCCGGATAACGTTTATAATTCATCAAACCCATTATCAATTTGAACTTTTGTATATTGCCGCGATTTTTGTTCAAAGAAATCGGACTTCCCATGGTCAACCTGCTCATAAGCTACTATCCAGCGGAGCGGATTGGTCCGATAGCCTTCAAACGGCCGTTCATATCCCAGCTGATTGCAGCGGACATTGGCATAAAATTTGATATAAGCTTCAACGTCAGACAGCAAGATGCCTTCTGTTTTGCTGCCGATCACATCGCGGGCCCATTCAATTTCCAGGTCAGCAGCTCTCTTAAAAGTCTCCTGGACGAATTCACTTAATTCATTAGTATTAAGTTCCGGATTTTCCTGCAGAATTTCTTTGAAAATTTTAACAAACAAATCTACATGGATTTGCTCATCCCGGTTGATGTAATTAATCATCGTTGAGGTGGCTACCATTTTCTGATTTCTGGCCAGGTGATAAAAGAATGCAAAGCCTGAATAAAAGAAAAGCCCCTCCAGAACGACATCAAACACAATAGATTTCAGCAGGTTCTCTGCGCTTGGATTCTCAGCAAAATCTTTATATCCGTTCACAACAAATTCATTTCTTTCAGCTAGTATAGGTTCAGTACGCCAGAATTCAAAAACCTCATCCTGTTTTTGTTTGGGAACAAGGCTTGATAGAACATATGAATATGAGTGATTATGAATCACCTCTTGCTGTGCAAGTATGATCATGAGTGCTGATATGCTTGAGTCGGTAATATTATCAGCAACTTTTCCGGCATAATCCGTCTGGATACTGTCGAGCAATGCAAGCAGTCCAATAATTTTCAAAAATGCATCTTGTTCACTTTTCGTTAATTCCGGAAATTGCTTAATGTCCTGTGACATGTTTATTTCAAAGGGCGTCCAAAAGTTAGCGAGCATTTTTTTATACTTTGGATAGGCCCAGGAGAAGCGAACATCATCCCAATTAAGAATATTGGAGCATTCCCCGTTGATGATTGAAGTTGATTTGTTAGGCGCCGATTGATTAATAATTGGCCGTTTTTTTAGAGTATTCATAAGGTCCTCCTTTAGCTTGAGCAAGATTCACAGTCTTCCACCTCAGATGAAGTTGAACGGATATAATACGTTGTTTTTAATTTTTGCTTCCATGCTGAAAGATGCAGATTCAAAAGATCGATTGCTTTAATATGGTTAGGTATATAGAAATTAAAAGAAATAGCTTGATCTATATGTTTTTGTCTGTTTGCATTCTGCCTGATGCTCCACTCCTGGTTAATATGATAGGCAGATTTATAATACCAAATGGTCTCACTGTTAATATCAGGTGCTGTCACAGGGATCCGGTAATCCTTTTTCTCTTCGGAATACTGCTTGTTGAATATAGGATCAATACTTGGAGTGCTTCCTGCAATTAAAGCAGTTGATGCATTAGGGGCAACCGCCAGCAAATAAGCATTTCGAACACCGTTTTCCCTTACCTCCTTGCTTAATGCAGCCCAGTCCATGTCTGACTCTGCCTCCAGATATCCCCGCTTGTCAAAGTAGGCACCCGTTTCCCAATCAGAACCTTTAAAGGCTGAATAGCTTCCTTTTTCTTTTGCCAGGCTCATAGAACTTTTTATCGCTAAAAAAGCAATTTGCTCATATAGAATGTCAGCGAATGTTTCTGCTTCTTCGCTTTCCCATGTGATTTTTTTCAGTGCAAGAAGGTGGTGCCATCCAAATGTCCCCAGTCCAATCGCACGGTACTTTTGGTTTGTGATCTGGCCTTGCGGCACTGGAATACTATTAATATCAATGACATTATCAAGCATTCGCACCTGAATTGGCACAAGCCTTTCAAGTACTCCCTCACTTATGGCCCTTGCAAGATTGATGGATGAAAGATTGCAGACAACGAAGTCTCCTGGCTGTTTTTCGATAATAATTCTCCCATCCCTTGTATATTCTTCAGCCCTCTTTGTAACACTTTGGTTTTGTACGATTTCAGTGCACAGGTTTGTACAATAAATCATTCCGCAATGTGAATTGGCATTTTTCCGATTTACTTCATCCCGGTAAAACATAAATGGTGTCCCTGTTTCAAGCTGGCTTCTCATGATGGATTTCATTATATCGATAGCAGGCACTTTTTCCCTTGATAGATTCGGGTTATCTATGCACTCTTTATATTTCTGGCGGAATGAACCTTCGCCTTCACCTTCGTCATAAAAGTCTTCCAATGAAAAGCCCATTACCTTTCGGACTTCATGGGGATCAAATAAATACCAATATCCCCGGCTTTCAACTTTTTCCATAAACAAATCCGGAATGCAGACACCTGTGAATAAATCATGTGTTCGCTGCCTTTCATCTCCATTGTTAAGCTTTGCATCAAGAAACGAGAAGATATCTTTATGCCAGACATCCAGATAGACGCTTATAGCACCCTGCCTTTGTCCAAGCTGATCAACACTGACAGCTGTGTTATTCAGCTGCTTCATCCAGGGAATCACACCTGAAGATGCACCCTTAAATCCTTTAATATCACTGCCTCTGCTGCGGATTTTCCCCATATATACTCCGATTCCGCCTCCATTTTTAGATAGTGATGCAATATCGGTATTGCTGTCATATATAGAATCAAGACTGTCATCAACGGTCTCAATGAAACAGCTTGAAAGCTGTCCCCAGTTTTTCCCTGCATTGGCGAGTGTTGGAGTGGCAACAGTCATATACAAACCACTCATTGCCCAGTAAGCTTCTTTAATAAGTTCAAGCCGCTTACCCTTCGGCTCCATTTTCATCAGCACCATGCTGATGATCATGAACCGCTCCTGTGGAAGCTCATAAAGATTTTTCTGTTTGTCTCTGGCAAGATATCGGTCAGCCAGCATTTTCAACCCCAAATATGTAAATAAGCGGTCATTTTCTTTCTTTATGAAGCGGGCAAGTTCATTTATCTCCTGCTTTGAATACACATCTAATAAATCCTGTTCATAAATTCCCAAAGCCGTCAGCCGTTCAATTAACGTATAAAAATGTTTGTAGCAATCATCCGGCAGGCATTCTCTATTTTTTCCTGACTCAGTATAAAGCTTCTTAAGAAGCAGACGTGACGCGGCAAAAGTCCAATCAGGCTCATCAATGCTGATAAAAGATAAACAATCCAGTATAAGCTGGTCGTACATTGCCTCCGCTCTGAGCTGGCTCATATCTTCATACCTTTTTAAAAGCTGCCCAATGCCGAGCTGTGGAAATTCTGTCTTAAGTTCTTCTAAAATTTCTATCGGTTGTATGGTTTGGACCATCTTACTTCCTCCTAAAGGCAAAATAAAAATCCGCCCGGAAAATGAGCGGATCAAACGATAGTATAATAGCATGCAGAAGATGAATAAACGGCCATTACGCGATCGTTTCATCATCTCAATCCCCGAAGATAAGAAACATTCGATCGCCCTGGCAGGTCTCCTGGCTTGTGCTTCACTCTACTAAAAGCCCTTCCCATACAAACGCCATGAAGCGTTTTGTACAGTGGCATGCTCTTTTCGTCTGCACTTACAGTTGCGGGGACAGCTTCGGTTTTACACCGAATTCCCTATTAAGTCCTCATAGGACACCAATCACGATCTATATGTAGTTTTTATTCTTTTTATTATATACTATATATTGTAGATGATTCTATCATATAGATAAATAGATTACAAATTTTAAATCGTTAATGCACGAAAAAGAACAGGGGGGATTCCCTCTGCTCTTTACTTCTCATTCATGATTTTCCATTTCAATATCATGAGATACCGGCTCTGGGGTAGCCCAAAAAGTATCATATACAGCATACCCTGCCATTACAAGAACGAGGTAAGCAATCGCTGCACCTGCCCATTTTTTCATTTTAGATACTCCTTTCAATTAAACGTTTTTTCATTTATCGCAGTCTAACTGGCAGTAAGCCCCAACTTCAGGGGGATGACTGGAGGGCAGCTGCCCTAAAGGACCGGTTGGTTCAACTATTAATCAGAAGGGAAAAGCATCCCCGCTAATTGAAGTTTCACTTTATTTTTACTCTTTGTAAACGAAGTGCATTTAAAACAACAGATACGGAGCTGAACGCCATTGCAGCGCCGGCAAGCCAAGGTGCGAGGAACCCTAACGCAGCTACCGGGATGCCAAGTGTATTGTATCCAAATGCCCAGAATAGATTTTGTTTTATATTCCTTATGGTTTTTTTACTCATCAGGATGGCGTCTGCAATACTATTTAAATCCCCTCTCATTAGCGTAATATCAGCTGTTTCCATCGCAACGTCTGTACCGGTTCCGATCGCCATTCCAATATCAGCTACAGCAAGTGCAGGTGCATCGTTAATACCATCGCCGACCATGGCGACTTTTTTCCCCTGGTTTTGAAGTTTTTTTACTTCTTCTGCCTTGCCTTCAGGTAAAACCTCTGCAATTGCAGAGTCTATCCCCACTTCCTCAGCTATTGCCTGAGCCGTACGTTTGTTATCTCCCGTAATCATAATGACCTCAATCCCCAGTTTCCTTAAGCGATTGATTGCATCTCTGGAAGTTTCCTTTATTGTATCCGCAACGGCCACGATACCTGCATATTTGCCATCAACCGCGACAAGCATTGCCGTTTTTCCGTTTTCCTCAAGTGTTTCCATTTCGAGTTTGGCTGATTGGACATTAACGTCGTATTTGTCCATTAATCTTCTTGTACCTATTAAAAGCTCTTTGCCATCCACTTTCGCTTTTATTCCATACCCGGGAATAGCTTCAAATTCAACTGGATTAAATAGCGTGATCCCTTTATCCTTTATTCCCTTTACGATCGCTTCAGCCAATGGATGCTCAGACTGTTTCTCCGCTGACCCTACAAGTTGGAGAAATATCCTTTCTTCAACTTTGCCTTCCGTAATCACATCTGTTAAAACCGGTTTGCCATGTGTAACTGTTCCAGTTTTATCAAGAACGACTGTAGTGATTTCGTGCGTGAGCTCCAAGTGCTCTCCGCCTTTAAAAAGAACCCCATATTCCGCTGCCCGGCCAGAGCCGGCCATTATAGAGGTTGGCGTCGCCAGACCTAGAGCACATGGACATGCAATCACCAGGACAGCAATCAATTTTTCGAGTGCATCTGCAAAATTTCCAGGACTTACCCATATATACCACACCAGGAATGTAACCACTGCTATGGTCACAACAATTGGAACGAATATCCCAGAGATTCTGTCTGCCATTCGCTGTATGGGTGCTTTTGAACCTTGCGCTTCTTCAACCACTTTTATAATCTGTGACAATGCACTATCTTTGCCGACTTTAGTGGCTTTAATTTTCAGGAACCCATTTTTATTAATGGTGGACCCAATAACTGTGTCTCCTGCTGTTTTATCAACAGGTACGCTTTCCCCTGTCAGCATGGATTCATCTAAAGCAGACTGTCCTTCGATAATTTCACCATCAACTGGAATTTTTTCACCCGGCTTTACAAATATGATTTCCCCAGTAATGACTTCTTCAAGGGGAATTTCAATTTCTTCCCCTTCCCTTAAGACAGTTGCTGTTTTTGCCTGCAGTCCAATAAGCTTTTTGATTGCTTCTGAAGAACGTCCCTTAGCCCGAGCTTCAAACAGCTTGCCTAAGATTATTAATGTTATAAGGATGGCACTTGTTTCGTAATAGAGTTCCACCATATGGGCATTGTTGCCTATTGTTAAAATTGATTGGTATAAGCTATAGAAAAAAGCAGCAGAAGTACCGAGTGCAACCAGCACATCCATATTGGCGCTCTTATTTTTTAATGCCTTATATGCCCCGACATAAAATTGCTTTCCTATAAAAAATTGTACCGGAGCTGCAAGAGCCAGCTGCACCCACGGATTCATAAACATATCGGGAACATAAATAAATGATGTAAACTCGAAATGTCCAACCATGGACCAGAATAAAGGGATGGAAAGAATTAAAGAAAAAATAAACTTGCCTTTTTGTTTTTCAATTTCCTTTTCCCGATAACCTGCGATATCCTGATCTTTATCCATTTTCACTTTCGCCTGATACCCTAAATTCTCCACTTTCATTATCATGTCCTGGATGGAGATTTGTTCAGGATTATATTCCACAGTGCCAGTTTCAAGAGCCAGATTGACTACAGCCTGTTTGACGCCTGGAAGCTTATTAAGTCCCTTTTCAATCCTTCCAGAGCAAGCAGCGCAAGTCATGCCCAGCAATTCGAACTCTGCTTTCTCAGACACAACCGAATAACCTAAATCCTCAATTTTTTTCTCAAAAGCTTCTACAGAAGTTACTTCAGGATTATATTTAATTGATGCTTTTTCTAAAGCAAGATTGACACTTGCTTCCTGGACGCCGTCCAGCTTAGATAAGCCTTTCTCAATTCGAGACGAACAGGCAGCACATGTCATGCCTGATATTGGAAGGTGAACCTCTTTTAGGGCTGCATCTACCATAACTCCCACTCCTTTATTAAACGATGTTCCTTACACTTAATATACTATACCCCTCTACCCTATTTGTCAATCAAATAAATCCAGACAAATTAATCATTTTTACAGTTTCCTATTTATTAAAAAAAGAGAACGTGCATTTTATTTACACGTTCTTTCCCGATCTATTACTCTACATCATAGCCTTGATCGTCAATTGTTTCTTTGATTTGCCCGAGTGTCACTGCTGATGAGTCAAATTGAACCTGCACCTGGCCTTTATCAAGGTCAACAGCTACTTTATCTACACCATTTAGTTTGCCGACACTGCCTTCTACAGCTTTTACACAATGTCCGCATGACATTCCGCTAACTTTTAAAGTTACACTTTCCATAATAATTAAACCCCCAATTATTTTTTCATTAGTTTTTGAATAGTGACTAAAAATTCATCAAGCACTTCTTCATCGCCTTCGTGGATTCTTTCAACCACACAGCTTTTCAAATGGCCTTCAAGCAAAAGCTTCGCTACGCTATTCAAAGCAGACTGAGTTGCAGAAATTTGTGTTATTATATCGTCACAATACACGTCTCTGTCAATAAGTCCTTTTATTCCGCGTATTTGACCTTCAATCCGATTTAAACGGGTTGTCAAATTCTTTTTAACTTTTTCTGAGTGATGACTTTTTCGCTCCGATTCAATCGAACAGCAGCTTTCAGACAATAGATCCTCATTTTCCAATTCAAAAGACACTTGATCAGCCTCCTTAATTTTTATTATATTATACCCCGGTATCCTATGTAAAGACTTAAACTCATAATGAAATAAATTACGGATTTTTATGTACAATTTCCCTTTCATGATATTTAAAATCTCTGTTTATACTAACGGAAACACTTTATTAAAGGAGGCAGCTAATGTGAAAAGAAAGCATGAAAATCTAGAAGACACGGGCAAAGATCTATATGGGATTGATAAAGATATCAGCCTGCAGTCAGTAAACTTTGCTTCTGCTGAGAATCAGTATTTAAATGAACGTACACAAACTGAATCCAATCAGGAAATATAGAGTAAAAGCCGCCAATATGGCGGCTTAAGATCATATTTACAATTCTGACAGTTCTCCAATTTCCACCTCGGATCTTTCTTCAAGTGGACCGCGCAAATGTACCGTAGCTGTTCTTCCATCCTCATTCAGCTTGTCAATCCACACAGAAGCACCATTGTATTTTACTTCGATATCTGCTGATGATGAAAGAATTTGCTTCACACGTTTTGCATCCATAAGTCACTCTCCTCTGCAATTTTCATTTTTTATTTTTTGCATGGTTGAGAAATTTATGCTTTACTTTATCAAAAAGTGAAGTGAGTGAGCCTTCGATTTTTGCTCAAGGTTTATATGGACTATGTCATCTGTTTACAAACCTGCGTTCATAACTTGCTCTGGATTAAAAGTTGTCCTATCCTTCCAATACACTGAATACACTTTGTTTAAATAGGTTTTGGAGTTAGGGGCTGTACACTTATGAGCATATTTCTAAGCTACGTTTTCTTGGGTCTGTCGCTTGCAGCGCCAATCGGTCCAATCAATGCTGCACAGTTGGATAAAGGAATAAAAAATGGGTTTTTCCATGCCTGGCTGGTGGGACTGGGGGCCATGACAGCAGATGCCATATATATGGCGGCTGTTTATTTGGGGGTTGTACACTTTCTTGAGATTCCATTCATGAAAGCTTTCTTATGGTGCTTTGGATTTTTCGTCCTTGTATACACAGGAGTTGAAACACTTACAAGTGCCGGAAAAGTCGTTTCAAGCTATAGAACCAAAGATGAATCTAAAGTTAAATCCTTTATGTCAGGTTTTCTTATGTCTTTGTCAAATCCTTTAACTATACTGTTTTGGCTTGGCATCTATGGTTCCATTCTGGCCAAAACAATAGCCGAATATGACAAGGCTCATGTTATTTTATACAGCGGTGCCATTTTCACTGGGCTTCTTCTCTGGGACATAACGATGGCAGCTGTTGCCAGCAGCTTTAGAAGATTTTTAACCGGAAAAATTCTCGCTTTAATTTCCATATTATCTGGCTTATCGCTGATTGGCTTTGGGATTTATTTTGGGATGCAGGCTTATAAACTTTTGTTTTAATCCATATTCCATCCATTCAGACAAGGTGAAAAAAACAGATAATTATGTGATGCAAATTTATTTGAGCTGCTGGATAAAATAAATTATAAATTTTTTGAAGCTGATTTGCAGTTAATTTGGTTATCTGTCAAGTTCGGGAATTTATCTAGTATGTCTAGCAATTTTTCTTTGAAGAAAACAAATTAATACTTAAAACAGGAGGTGAAATATGGAATGACGCATATAATTCATTTCTGGCACATATACGAGTAAAAGTGACGCATAAATTTGTATTTTCCATTAAAAAGAAGAGTCCAAATAAGATATTGGCATCCAAACACACAAAAAAGAGCACCAATCAGGTGCTCTTTCATATGCCCGGCAGCGTCCTACTCTCACAGGGGGACAGCCCCCAACTACCATCGGCGCTGAGAAGCTTAACTTCCGTGTTCGGTATGGGAACGGGTGTGACCTTCTCGCTATCGCCACCGGACTATGTAATTGAAGAAACTTCGTTCCCTCAAAACTAGATAATGCATGAAGAAGCATTTGCCGAGTATTCACCAATGAATTGTCTAGCTTCGGCTCCTAGAACAGTCGCCTCCGCTTTTCATTTTGGTTAAGTCCTCGATCGATTAGTATCAGTCAGCTCCACATGTCGCCACGCTTCCACCTCTGACCTATCAACCTGATCATCTTTCAGGGATCTTACTAGCTTGACGCTATGGGAAATCTCATCTCGAGGGGGGCTTCATGCTTAGATGCTTTCAGCACTTATCCCTTCCGCACATAGCTACCCAGCGATGCCTTTGGCAAGACAACTGGTACACCAGCGGTGCGTCCATCCCGGTCCTCTCGTACTAAGGACAGCTCCTCTCAAATTTCCTGCGCCCACGACGGATAGGGACCGAACTGTCTCACGACGTTCTGAACCCAGCTCGCGTACCGCTTTAATGGGCGAACAGCCCAACCCTTGGGACCGACTACAGCCCCAGGATGCGATGAGCCGACATCGAGGTGCCAAACCTCCCCGTCGATGTGGACTCTTGGGGGAGATAAGCCTGTTATCCCCGGGGTAGCTTTTATCCGTTGAGCGATGGCCCTTCCATGCGGAACCACCGGATCACTAAGCCCGACTTTCGTCCCTGCTCGACTTGTAGGTCTCGCAGTCAAGCTCCCTTGTGCCTTTACACTCTGCGAATGATTTCCAACCATTCTGAGGGAACCTTTGGGCGCCTCCGTTACTTTTTAGGAGGCGACCGCCCCAGTCAAACTGCCCACCTGACACTGTCTCCCGCCCCGATAAGGGGCGCGGGTTAGAATTTCAATACAGCCAGGGTAGTATCCCACCGACGCCTCCACCGAAGCTAGCGCTCCGGCTTCTCAGGCTCCTACCTATCCTGTACAAGCTGTACCAAAATTCAATATCAGGCTACAGTAAAGCTCCACGGGGTCTTTCCGTCCTGTCGCGGGTAACCTGCATCTTCACAGGTACTATAATTTCACCGAGTCTCTCGTTGAGACAGTGCCCAGATCGTTACGCCTTTCGTGCGGGTCGGAACTTACCCGACAAGGAATTTCGCTACCTTAGGACCGTTATAGTTACGGCCGCCGTTTACTGGGGCTTCGATTCAAAGCTTCGCTTGCGCTAACCTCTCCTCTTAACCTTCCAGCACCGGGCAGGCGTCAGCCCCTATACTTCGCCTTGCGGCTTCGCAGAGACCTGTGTTTTTGCTAAACAGTCGCCTGGGCCTATTCACTGCGGCTCATCAGGGCTATTCACCCTAATGAGCACCCCTTCTCCCGAAGTTACGGGGTCATTTTGCCGAGTTCCTTAACGAGAGTTCTCTCGCTCACCTTAGGATTCTCTCCTCGCCTACCTGTGTCGGTTTGCGGTACGGGCACCTTTTCCCTCGCTAGAGGCTTTTCTTGGCAGTGTGGAATCAGGAACTTCGGTACTAAATTTCCCTCGCCGTCACAGCTCAGCCTATGTGGTAACGGGATTTGCCTCGTTACCGGCCTAACTGCTTGGACGCGCTAATCCAGCAGCGCGCTTACCCTATCCTCCTGCGTCCCCCCATTGCTCAAACGGTAAAGAGGTGGTACAGGAATATCAACCTGTTGTCCATC
Source organism: Cytobacillus sp. BC1816 (assembly GCF_051353635.1). Lineage (NCBI taxonomy): Bacteria > Bacillati > Bacillota > Bacilli > Caryophanales > Bacillaceae > Cytobacillus > Cytobacillus sp. BC1816. Next base: position 3,598,598 of record NZ_CP195611.1, read on the forward strand.
GCCTACGCTTTTCAGCCTCGGCTTAGGTCCCGACTAACCCTGAGCGGACGAGCCTTCCTCAGGAAACCTTAGGCATTCGGTGGATGGGATTCTCACCCATCTTTCGCTACTCATACCGGCATTCTCACTTCTAAGCGCTCCACGGGTCCTTGCGATCCCGCTTCAACGCCCTTAGAACGCTCTCCTACCACTGACATCGTAAGATGTCAATCCACAGCTTCGGTGATACGTTTAGCCCCGGTACATTTTCGGCGCGGAGTCACTCGACCAGTGAGCTATTACGCACTCTTTAAATGGTGGCTGCTTCTAAGCCAACATCCTGGTTGTCTAAGCAACTCCACATCCTTTTCCACTTAACGTATACTTTGGGACCTTAGCTGGTGGTCTGGGCTGTTTCCCTCTTGACTACGGATCTTATCACTCGCAGTCTGACTCCCATGGATAAGTCTTTGGCATTCGGAGTTTGTCTGAATTCGGTAACCCGATGGGGGCCCCTAGTCCAAACAGTGCTCTACCTCCAAGACTCTTACTACATGAGGCTAGCCCTAAAGCTATTTCGGAGAGAACCAGCTATCTCCAAGTTCGATTGGAATTTCTCCGCTACCCACACCTCATCCCCGCACTTTTCAACGTGCGTGGGTTCGGGCCTCCATCCAGTGTTACCTGGACTTCACCCTGGACATGGGTAGATCACCTGGTTTCGGGTCTACGACCACATACTCATTCGCCCTATTCAGACTCGCTTTCGCTGCGGCTCCGTCTCATCAACTTAACCTCGCATGTAATCGTAACTCGCCGGTTCATTCTACAAAAGGCACGCTATCACCCATTAACGGGCTCTAACTACTTGTAGGCACACGGTTTCAGGATCTCTTTCACTCCCCTTCCGGGGTGCTTTTCACCTTTCCCTCACGGTACTGGTTCACTATCGGTCACTAGGGAGTATTTAGCCTTGGGAGATGGTCCTCCCTGCTTCCGACGGGATTTCTCGTGTCCCGCCGTACTCAGGATCCACTCTGGAGGGAACGAAGTTTCAACTACAGGGCTTTTACCTTCTCTGGCCGGCCTTTCCAGACCTGTTCATTTACCTCGTTCCTTTGTAACTCCGTATAGAGTGTCCTACAACCCCAGGAGGCAAGCCTCCTGGTTTGGGCTAATCCCGTTTCGCTCGCCGCTACTCAGGGAATCGCGTTTGCTTTCTCTTCCTCCGGGTACTTAGATGTTTCAGTTCCCCGGGTCTGCCTTCCATACCCTATGTATTCAGGTAAAGATCCTATCCCATTACGGATAGGGGGTTTCCCCATTCGGAAATCTCCGGATCAAAGCTTACTTACAGCTCCCCGAAGCATATCGGTGTTAGTACCGTCCTTCATCGGCTCCTAGTGCCAAGGCATTCACCGTGCGCCCTTTCTAACTTAACCTACTTCGGCCAATGATAAGCGGCGAATCTCTGCGTCAGCTCCGTCACTGTGCTCCTCGCGTACTCTCGTACGCTCCGGTGCTCGCTCGGTCGCTTCCTTGATCTTCTTGCTTCTCATTGCCCTCATGGTTTGTGCTCTTACTTCGTTTTAAAACAAAAATAAGAGAAAAAAACTAAGATGGCGATTACTCGGTTATTGCTTCTTCATTAACATTATCTAGTTTTCAAAGAACGAATCTTTCATTGAGAGATTGAACTCTCAAAACTGAACGAACAAAACGCGTCACGTTTCATGTAAATATCCTTAGAAAGGAGGTGATCCAGCCGCACCTTCCGATACGGCTACCTTGTTACGACTTCACCCCAATCATCTGTCCCACCTTAGGCGGCTGGCTCCAAAAGGTTACCCCACCGACTTCGGGTGTTACAAACTCTCGTGGTGTGACGGGCGGTGTGTACAAGGCCCGGGAACGTATTCACCGCGGCATGCTGATCCGCGATTACTAGCGATTCCGGCTTCATGCAGGCGAGTTGCAGCCTGCAATCCGAACTGAGAATGGTTTTATGGGATTCGCTTAACCTCGCGGTCTCGCAGCCCTTTGTACCATCCATTGTAGCACGTGTGTAGCCCAGGTCATAAGGGGCATGATGATTTGACGTCATCCCCACCTTCCTCCGGTTTGTCACCGGCAGTCACCTTAGAGTGCCCAACTGAATGCTGGCAACTAAGATCAAGGGTTGCGCTCGTTGCGGGACTTAACCCAACATCTCACGACACGAGCTGACGACAACCATGCACCACCTGTCATCCTGTCCCCCGAAGGGGAACGCCCTATCTCTAGGGTTGTCAGGAGATGTCAAGACCTGGTAAGGTTCTTCGCGTTGCTTCGAATTAAACCACATGCTCCACCGCTTGTGCGGGCCCCCGTCAATTCCTTTGAGTTTCAGCCTTGCGGCCGTACTCCCCAGGCGGAGTGCTTAATGCGTTTGCTGCAGCACTAAAGGGCGGAAACCCTCTAACACTTAGCACTCATCGTTTACGGCGTGGACTACCAGGGTATCTAATCCTGTTTGCTCCCCACGCTTTCGCGCCTCAGCGTCAGTTACAGACCAAAGAGTCGCCTTCGCCACTGGTGTTCCTCCACATCTCTACGCATTTCACCGCTACACGTGGAATTCCACTCTTCTCTTCTGCACTCAAGTTCCCCAGTTTCCAATGACCCTCCCCGGTTGAGCCGGGGGCTTTCACATCAGACTTAAGGAACCGCCTGCGCGCGCTTTACGCCCAATAATTCCGGACAACGCTTGCCACCTACGTATTACCGCGGCTGCTGGCACGTAGTTAGCCGTGGCTTTCTGGTTAGGTACCGTCAAGGTACCGGCAGTTACTCCGGTACTTGTTCTTCCCTAACAACAGAGTTTTACGATCCGAAAACCTTCATCACTCACGCGGCGTTGCTCCGTCAGACTTTCGTCCATTGCGGAAGATTCCCTACTGCTGCCTCCCGTAGGAGTCTGGGCCGTGTCTCAGTCCCAGTGTGGCCGATCACCCTCTCAGGTCGGCTACGCATCGTTGCCTTGGTGAGCCGTTACCTCACCAACTAGCTAATGCGCCGCGGGCCCATCTGTAAGTGATAGCCGAAACCATCTTTCAGCTTTCCCTCATGTGAGGGAAAGAATTATCCGGTATTAGCCCCGGTTTCCCGGAGTTATCCCAGTCTTACAGGCAGGTTGCCCACGTGTTACTCACCCGTCCGCCGCTGACTTCAGGGAGCAAGCTCCCATCTGTCCGCTCGACTTGCATGTATTAGGCACGCCGCCAGCGTTCGTCCTGAGCCAGGATCAAACTCTCCATATAAGAGTTGATTAAGCTCATAAGTTGTCTTTTCAAAAAAGACTAAAGAATTAACGTTGACGTTTTTGTTCGTTCAGTTTTCAAAGACCAATCTTCCAAGTCGCATCTTTCGACGCAACCTTTATATTATATCACTTGACAACCTTCATCGTCAATAACATTTTAAAAATAATTTCAATCAGTTATTTTGTGAAAGCTGTTCTTAAATAATAGCACCGCCAGCGTTTCAGGTCAACGCTTTATTCGTGGTATTATATTCCAGTTTTTTGGATCAATAGATAACACCTCCTAAAGTATAGATTTCAAATTGACGGAAACATATAGTTATTTAATTTTCTGATTAGCATCAGCAATAGCATAAGTATCATACTAAAGTAAATAGGATTCCAAAAAGCGCTTATTTCTAAAATGTCCATTTTCAGCATAAAGCAATGAAAAGCTAAATCAGCCAAAAATAATAAGGCCAGCCATTTAAATCGATAATATTTTATTATGATAATGGTCAGCAGCAGTGCATAGATAATCCAAACCAGAACACTGAAAGCTATATGGTCCTGATAAGGTGAATCAAACCACCCGATGTTATACTGATGGGTTCCCAGGATAGCGGTCAAACCAAAATATATACCCTGAAAAATTGTGGTGATGGCCATATACACTGTTATAAACTGTATAAAAAAAGCGGGATCTTCAACTCTATTCCTCCACCATTTTATAACAAAAACTGAAGATAACAAGATAATCGTGGTAAACCAGGATTTCCACCAATTGTGTTGATAGATGCCCAGCCAGAGAAACAGCTCTTCTATTCCAAATATAGCGGCGATTATGAAAACAATCCATCTGAATCGAATTCTAAAAGCAGCTATTGCCATTAATACACTAGGAATAAAAAAAGCCTGTGATATACTGGAGCCAAAAACATCATCATACCATTGAATAGAAAATAATTTCGGGTAATAAGAGTATGCGTCACCTAAAATTAATACAATGTATTCCATTAAAAAAGATAGCCCCATAACAAAGAAATAAACCGCAAGATTATGCCGAAATTCAGTTCTAATAAAAGTTATATAAATAAGACCTATGCTGATAAGCACTAATCCAAGAAACCAAAGCAAATTTGACATTCTTCCACATCCAGTTTAGCGCGTTTCCATTATTTTGTTCATCATGAGAAAACATATACTCACCATTGAATGAAGGACAATTTAATGTGAGATTTCTCCTGCCTATATTTATAAAGGTAAAGTGAAGAAGGTAGGTAAAATGTATGGATTTTGAAATTAAATATTTATCATTTTATGTTGTCCGGGAAGGGGGAAAATGCTGAGAAGTACTCTTAACACTTTCAGACTTTCGATTCAGAGGAATATGAGAATAGTGCATGAAAGGATTTTTTGGATGGTGAGCTTGCAAAGATCCCTCCAAAATTGTAAAAATCAAGATGCTGGGATGGTACAAGAATATATTGAAGAGCGAAGAAGAAAACAATTGGAAGGCGGCATTGAAATTTGGGCAGCCAATCCAAATTCAACAGACCAGGCAATTGAAGCTGCCGTATAAATTATTGAACAATCTCCATAGATTGAGCTTAAGTTAGATGGACCACTATCCGTGAGCTGGCTCCTTTCAGGGGAAACGATTCATATGGCCAAAGCAAATGCCGTTATGTACTACTTATTGAATCTGAAAGTATTATGTTTAAAAAGGCTTTTCCCCTATTGAATTTCTAAGATCTGATATGCTTACAAGCGTAATAGAAAAAATCTGCAAAAAATAAAGGGCGATATCATCGCCCTTACTATTATTTAGAAAAGATGCTGTTATTGTTAACGACTTGCAATTCTTTAGTCGTTTCTTTCATTTCACTTTTGCAAATCGGACAAATAGGTAACTGGCTGCTTTTGAAATTGTCCCTTACCCAGCAGTTGCAAGACTCAGATGTACACTCCCAGATTTTCACTTCTTCAACCTTGATTTCTTCCAAATTTTTTCTGCCAAATCCCATTGCCATAATCAGGCACCTCCCAAAGAGTAAGACCCTTACCCAAAATAAAAATCACTTGCTATATAAAGTGACGAACCACTGGCTCTATATAACAAGTGTTTATGGGCAATATTATATTCTTTTAACTAATAATAGTATAACATATTTAAAGGGTGCTGTCAAAAAGTTCTAAACTTACACAGCAGCTTTAGAAACAAATTGATAAATACTATTAAACCAATCTGGGAAAAGTGTATAATGACATGTACAGCAGCGAAAGAAAGGGTGAAGACCATGGACATTACAAGTTATACTGTTGAGTACATACAGGATCCTACCGGCATTTTAACGGGTGACCGCTACGAATACTTTTTGGATATCGATGTAGATGAAGACGATGAATTATATTCAGAGAATGGCATTAGGCTAAGGGTGCTTTATTATAAAAATGGAGAAGATGAGAGGATTCTTAATTATCATTTTGTTGAAAGTCATTCAGGAAACATATTGGATTTCGCTTTAGATGAGGAGGAAGAAAAAAAAGTTTCTGCTTGTGCAGAGAGAACCTTTCTCAAACACAAGAGTAAGAGCAGGTTTCCCTGCTCTTTTATTTTATCACTGAATAGTATTACCCTCTTCAATAATGTGATACATTAAATGTGCCAAATGCTGTATCGGTGTATAAGCTTCTTCCCTATCCACATTATTTTCTTCATTAAAATCAAGGTCATTCAGATAAAGAGCTGTGAATTGATAGAAATCTTTTAATTCAAAAGCAAAGCATGCACTTGGTTCTTCCGATTCGCCTTCATAATAGAGAACCAGATAAGACTCCTTACCCTCCTTATCAATTGCATCAAAAAATATAAAATAGCCTACATTTGAGTTCAATTCAAATAAATGCCTTGTGCCGCCTTCTGTGTATAGTTCAAAATCATTTTCATTTAATTTTTGAACAGCCATCGGCTGTACATTATCTTCTTTATGGAACATCACTGTGAAATTCTTCATTAATTCTCCCCCTTTTTCCATACAATCCTAACATATTGCTATATTTATTTACATAATTTCAATCCAGAGCAAATAGATTGAAGTTTAGGACTATTCGTTTGAATCGTTTTCTTATATTATTGGTTTATTATTTCTTTTATACAGGAGGCCGCCCGAGTGCTGACAAAGAAACAATTAAAAGATATCCATTCTCTCCAGCAATTATGCGAACAGACAGGGAATATCAAATTAAAATTAAACTGGGATACCTTGAAGTCAAGGTCTGCCGGTGAGGAAAATGACTATTTCCATTATGATAATAACGGGAATTTATTAGGTTACCTTGCTCTATATAATTTTGGAGGTCCGATTGAATTATGCGGAATGGTTCACCCTAATCATAGACGAAAGGGCATCTTCTCCAGCTTGTTCAATGAGGCAGTAAAACAATTTGCCCAAGCACGCAAATTGCTTATTAATGCTCCAGCCTCTTCCCAATCAGCAAAAGGTTATATAAAATCATTACCCTGCACCTATTCATTCTCCGAGTATCAAATGAAACGCCATAAAAGCGAAAAAATCGGAACAGCAAACCCTGATGTAACTATGCGGCAAGCAATGAGCAGTGACCTTGTATTCCTTAATCATTTGGATACTGTATGCTTTGATATCCCCAAAGAAGAAGCAGAGGTTTTTAATACTAAAATCTTTGCATGTGAAAATGAGAGGACTTTTATAATTGAATACAAAAGCGAAAAAGCCGGCAAAATCAGGATTCAAACAGAAAAAGATGCCGCGTGGATTTACGGCTTTGCTGTTAGTCCTTCTTTTCAGGGGAAGGGAATCGGCAGGGGCGCTCTTACAAATGTTGTTAATCATCAGCACAGCATGGGAGTTTGCTGGGTGCACCTTGAAGTAGCTGCAGAAAATGACCATGCACTTTCATTATACAAATCATGCGGCTTTGAACCATACGGCACACAAGATTATTACGAATATGATCTGAACACACTCAAAGTTTGAAACAGGTTTTATTCCTTTGAATCGAAATAAATATGATTGAATGTCATCTCATCTGAAATCTCCAGGGTGCCGAACGAATAGTTCGGCTGCCTGCGCTTATCTGTCGGAGACCCGGGATTAAACAGTATTATTCCATTATGGAGTTTCTTTATCGGGATATGTGAATGCCCAAATATAATAGCATCAACATTTTCATTATCAAAAGCTTCTATACTTCTTTTTTCAGTTGTTTTTCCCTTTCCATGTCCATGGACAACCCCAATTTTAAAGCCTTCTATTTCAAGCAGTATTCTTTTCTTAAGAATGGAGCAGAGTTCATCACTGTCGGTATTTCCATATACCCCCTCAACAGGTGCATATTGTTTTAATTCATCATACAATTCGACGCCCTGCCAATCACCTGCATGAATAATTAAATCACAAGCTGAGAAGTTTATTCAGAAGAATATCAGGCAGCTGTTTTGACTTCTTGGGCATGTGAGTATCAGACAGAATAAGGATTTTAATCAGCATCATTCCTTCCCTCTTGCTTTTATACCCTATTTTACCCCAAAAATAAAAGAGCCCCTAAAAAGGGGACTCTCTTATCAATCAATTATAACTTTGTTACATTTACAGCTTGAGGTCCACGCTGGCCCTGCTCTATGTCAAAGTTAACTTCCTGGCCTTCATCAAGGGTTTTGAAACCTTCTGTCTGGATTGCAGAGTAATGAACAAATACATCTTCTCCGCCTTCAACTTCGATAAAACCAAAACCTTTTTCTGAGTTAAACCATTTTACTTTGCCTGTTGCCATGTAAATTTCCTCCTAATATCTATAACTCACAGAGTGATTTTTTACCCTGCATTTACTAATATGGGTAAATTCCTCAAATTTTATAATAAAATGTTCAAAAAGCACTGAAAAAAATCAATATATCCATTTTCTCTCGGATATTAGACTGCATTATCCCTTATTGCTGCTGCTTCGGTTTTTAGTGCGTCTGTCCCGGCCGCCTTTAAAATCTCTTCTATCACGGCCGCCGCCTCTTGACCTGTCGTTGAATCTTCTCCCGCCGCGATCACCTTTAGGTTTTCTGACACGGATAGGTTCCACCGCAGTTAATTTAACCGGTGTTACATCAGGACCTTTAGTCAGCAATTTGATGGCTGCAGCAAGCAAAGTAACAGAATCTGTATCTTCAAGAAGACTTTCCGCCACTCTCTTGAAGTCTGCATGTTCTTCTTTTTCAATAACTTCCATAAGTTTATTAATAGTCGCCTGCTGATTGCCTGCAACAACATCCTTAAAGGAAGGAACAGGCTTTTTCGTCATTTTGCTCTTTGTAACACTTTCAATTATTTTCAGGTGGTCAATTTCTCTTGGAGAAACGAACGTAATTGCCAGCCCTTTATTTCCAGCACGCCCAGTACGTCCAATCCGGTGAACATAGCTTTCAGGATCCTGCGGGATATCGAAGTTATAAACATGGGAAACGCCTGAAATATCTAGACCTCGTGCAGCAACGTCAGTGGCTACCATTATATCGATTGTCTGCTCTTTAAATCGGCGGATAACCTGATCTCTTTTCGCCTGGGGAATATCACCATGAATCCCTTCAGCCGAATAGCCTCTCTTGATAAGACCTTCCACCACTTCATCTACACGCTTTTTAGTTCTTCCAAACACAATAGCCAGTTCAGGTGACTGAATATCCAACAGGTTGCAAAGCACATCAAATTTTTGTTTTTCATGCACTTCCATATAGTACTGCTCAATATTTTTAACAGTCATTTCTTTCGCTTTGACTTTAACCATTTCTGGTTCCTGCATGAATTTTTCAGCAAGAGACTGAATTCTTTTCGGCATTGTTGCAGAGAAAAGAAGGGTTTGGCGCTCACCTTTAATTTCACTTAAAATTCTTTCAATGTCCTCGATGAATCCCATATTAAGCATTTCATCCGCTTCATCCAGAACTACCATCTTGATGTCGCTTAAACGGATTGTTTTTCTTTCAATATGATCAATTAACCTTCCCGGTGTAGCAGCAATAATATGAGGGCGCTTTTTAAGCGCACGGATTTGGCGGGTGATATCCTGACCACCGTAAACAGGAAGTGTCCGGACTCCTTTTACCTGTCCTATACGGTTTAATTCTTCTGCCACCTGTACAGCAAGCTCCCGTGTTGGCGCAAGGACGAGACCTTGAATACCTTCGTTTAAATCAATCTGCTCTAACAGCGGCACACCGAAAGCGGTGGTTTTTCCAGTTCCAGTCTGCGCCTGGCCAATCATGTCCTTACCCTTCATTCCGATTGGAATTGCCTGTGCCTGAATTGGTGTTGGTTCCTCGAAGCCCATATTGGAAAGGGCTTTTACTATTTCATTACTTAAGCCAAAATCTGAAAAAGTTGTCAAAATATATGTTCCTCCTTGAATTGCATATCTTATTAGGTACTGAAAGATTGTTTTTGTATAAAGACATGGACACTTTACTAGGCTTTCCAGTTTGTATCTCTTTTTTACATTTCCGTTTGCACTATTTTTAAACTTTTTGTAAGTGAAGAATTTTAATTGGGTGAAATGAAAAATACATATTCCTAAAAGCAGTTATTGCAGAAGATCTGTTTTGAGGAATGCTGAAGGCTACAAAGTGGATAAGCAAACATAAAAAGGTGATGCATGATTAGACATGCATCACCTCATTTTAAGCAAAATTATGCTTTTGTTACGTTAGCAGCTTGAGGTCCACGGTTACCTTCAACGATTTCGAAAGTTACGTCTTGACCTTCTTCTAAAGTTTTGAAACCTTCAGTTTGGATAGCGGAGAAGTGTACGAATACATCTTGACCTTCTGAAGATTCGATGAATCCGAAACCTTTTTCTGCATTAAACCATTTAACTTTACCTGTGTTCATTTGTGTTGCCTCCCAATAAATTGTTTTTCACTATAATGTACCATATAAACTTAAACATAAAAAAGTCGCAGCTGCCAGAAATGAGGATGAACGATCGCCTACATTTCTTTGCAGCTACGACTACTTATCCAAAAAGTATATAACGAACTTTACAGCGTTAACCTAATAATAAACGACACCCAGTTATAAGTCAATCCTTTTAAAGATCAATTTTTATTTAGGGATAAATGAACTATTTATGCTTCTCGTGTATTTCAAGCGATTTTCCCGCAGCATGAACAGTATGCTTCAAAAGCATGGAAATCGTAACAGGTCCAACTCCTCCAGGCACGGGGGTAATGGCAAACGCCTTTTCAAAACAGCTGTCATACTCTGCATCCCCAATATTTCCTTCATTATACCCGGCATCAAGGACAATAGCTCCTTCTTTGATCCATTCACCCTTGATGAAGTTAGGTTTCCCTACAGCTGCTACTACAATATCAGCTTGCTTTACAATTTGGGGCAGGTTTTGGGTATATGAATGGCACGTAGTGACTGTTGCGTTTCGATTGAGTAAAAGGGCCGAGACAGGCTTGCCAAGGATCGGGCTTCTCCCTACGACTACTGCATGCTTACCTTCAGCATTCAATTTATAAAAATCCATAATTTCCAAAATGGCTGCAGGTGTACACGAAGGATATTCACCAAATCCGAATGCAGTCTGTCCGTATCCAAGGCTTGTCACACCGTCCACATCTTTTTCAATAGCAATAGCTTCGAAAGCTTTTCGTTCATCTATATGTCCAGGTACGGGATGCTGGAGAAGGATACCATGCACAGAAGGATCATCGTTTAATTCTGTAATCTTCTCTAATAGTTCTTGTGTTGTTGTATCCTTTGACATATGGATACGTTTTGATAAAATGCCAAGTTTCTCACAGGCATTTCCCTTCATCCTTACATATGTTTCAGAGGAAGGGTCATCTCCCACCAAAATAGTGGCTAAACAAGGGACGACATCCTTCCCCTTCAATTCTTCAATTCGATTTTTTAATTGGTCTTTCACATGTTTTGCCACAACATTTCCATCAAGAATAATCTTTTTTTCCATGCATATTCCTCCTATAGGAAAAGCACCTATTCGGCTGACTGACGGGCTTTTCCATTTTATTATGAAAAAAAGAGACAAGGGTATCCCTTATCTCTGCCCAGACGACCGGCTATACATAGACGCAGCTCCCCAGCGGTTCATTCCGCATTGTCGTCAGTCACTGCGATTTTGATAAGCTATTCTAATGAATACATCATACCACAAAAACACAAATAATTAAACTGGAACTTATTCAAACGTTCGTGTTTTTGAAAAAAATAAAAAAGGACAGCAAATACTGTCCTTATAAGTGATATATTTGAGTTAATTAATTATTACCTAAAACAATGAAAGCCCTGCCTCTCTTCCATCCTTGCGGCTCCTAGACCGCGCCAGTGGGAATCAGGTTGGTCGGAATCCTTTCCGACTTAGATGCTCTCTGAGATTTTAATATTAAATGGTAAGAAACTTACTGAAGTAAAAATACGGAGAAGTGTCTGGTTTATAGAAGATGATTAAGAAGAAAATTCAGCATTAAGCTGTCCACACAAATTATTCTTAATTACAAACACATGCTTACTCTTTCAAAATCCTAAAGAGCATAAAACATAATAAAAAGCCGCAGTTTCACAAAAAAAGAAGGTTCGGCTGCCGAACAATCCACGTGAATTAACGACTTCAACAATATACCTCAAATACTTCATTCACTATGTTACCTTATATGGGGTAAAGTGTCAAGAAAATAACTTGTCACTCTCTTATTAGCCTTCTCCTTTATACTCAGTTACATCAAAATAATCAGTTGTGTCTTTATAGTCATTAAAGCCAATATCCAGATCATGAAAATATCGGTGCAGTTTAATAAGAACATCCTTTTCCTTAGTGCCCGACTGCACAGTTTCTGCCAGACTTAGTATTGTGTCCAGGTCATGCTGCAGATCCTTATTCTCTGCTGATATTTTTTTTAACGAGTTTACGATTAATTCAGCCTGTTTTCTTTGTTTAGGCCATTTGACTTTACGGTCTCTTCCCCACCCAAGTGTTTCATTATAATAAGTATGATTGGAGGCAATGAAGTCTCCTAAATCATCGTACATTAATTCCCGTTCGGATGTCTCTGCATTCGCAGAGGTTTTTTGGACCTTGGATTCGTCCTTATTTAAAAAGACAAGTACACTATAGGCTATGGCAATGGCTATGATCATTCCAAGAATTGATAGAGCCCTGTTTAATTTTTTGTTTTTTAGCAATTTGAAAGCCTCCATTTGATTTGTTTAATGTATGCAGAAACTAAATGGATTTATTGCCATTTGAAGATACGCTCCCTGAATGCAAATGTTTTCCATCTTAATACATTCTATGTGAAATCCCCAATCCCCTTCTGCACCACACAAAAAAAGCTTTTAACACCAGGTGTCAAAAGCTATTTCTGGTTTTTCTGCGAAAGGAAAACCTCTATAAAATCAATGATAAAACGTTGCAGGTCAAGTTCCATCGCTATATTATCAAGTGTTTCCGGCGGTTCCTCTTCGGGTTTCGGCCTAAAGTCAGCTATGCTTTTTCCCTTTGCCTTTCCAAACTGTTCAATTCTCACTCTTCGTTTTACATACTTGACGAGATCGGGATTGGTGAGAACACTTAGTACAAGAACATCATGAAGCGGTGCACCCTTAATTCCTGGGACAAGCTGTTGATAAGCCTCATAATAATAATCATAAGCAGGTTGGATTAAATCTTTGAAAGGTGATCGGGTATTATTTGCAATAAAATTAATCGTCTCAGGCCTGATTATCGCTTTATTTGTTACATTAAGAGGAAATATATAAATATTTTTTGCTTTCTCAAGCACTGAATCCGCTGCAATGGGGTCAGCGTAAAAATTCGCCTCAGCCTCTGGTGTTACATTTCCCGGAACCAGAAACGCACCGCCCATTACATAAAATGCATTTACATCTTTATATGCATCCTTTCCATACAGGATGAGCGGCAATGCCAAATCTGTCTGTCTCCCAACACCAACGATCACAAGGTCATTCTTGTATTTATTTACAATTTCAATAATTTTATTTATATCATAAACCTCTATATTATTGCTGAAGTCCTTCGGAGGCTGAATCGGCCCAAGTCCTTCCTCCCCGTGAATTTCAGGATAAAAGACAGCGGTCTCCCCTGATAATGGCCCGCTCGCCCCTGCTATAACGGGAATATCCTCTCTGCCTGCAAGCTTCAGTAAATAAGCAGTATTATTAATAGATTCTTCTTTAGATATGTTGCCATAAGCGCTGACTACACCTACCAAATTAATCTCGGGATGCTGAAGGGCATACATAAGGGCAAGTGAATCATCAACCCCTGAGTCAACAAACATGAGAACATTGTACATAAGTCACCTCCATTACGTATTTAGTCTATAGTATGCCTACGGAATGTCCCTTTTGTTTATGAAAATACTCCTTAAAAAAGAAAACTCCCCAAATTGGAGAGTTTTAAACCAGATCATCCGGATTTACCGCAAAACTGAGTTCCTGGTTCAGCTGGTTTTCAAAATTACTTTCTTCAGCTGTATCCCATTTAAATGCATCAGCCATATATGAAATTACTTGCTTTTGATAAGTTCTTACAGTTTCAATATCAAAAAGAAGTGCTCCTGTTCTGCGATTAAAAAAGTCAACAGGGGTGGCAGCCATTTCATGTTCAATTGCATATTTCAGCTTTGCCCATAATACAATCGGCAGTCCATAATTTTCTGCTTCAGTTCTTTTCGCTTCAATCATGTTAAAAATGACTTTAACGTTTGAACCATACATTTTTACAAGGTGTCTGGACTGTTCTTCTGATAAACCCATACTGGTTCCTTTTTCAGTCTGTAAAACGATAAATTCCTGGAATTTGGATGATCCTCCTACATTCCCTCCTGAAATGGGCAGTGTCTTTGTAATGCTTCCGCTGAATGTCCTATTTGATTCCTGTCTGAATTTTTCAGAAAGCAAATCAACAATAGTTTCGGCCATTTTCCGGTATCCTGTCAGTTTTCCGCCAGCAATTGTCAGCAAACCTGTATCCGACTCCCATATTTCATCTTTGCGCGAAATTTCCGAAGGATCTTTTCCTTCTTCCCAAATTAGCGGACGAACGCCTGCCCAGCTGGATTCAATGTCATTTTCCGAAATTTTCACTGAAGGGAACATGAAGTTAATTGCATTGATGATGTATGTTCGGTCACTTGCAGTCATTTTTGGATTTACAGGATCTGAATCATAGAAAGTATCTGTTGTCCCCACATATGTTTTGCCGTCTCTCGGTATAGCAAAAACCATTCTTTTATCAGGTGTATCAAAGTATACAGCCTGCTTTAAAGGAAATTTTGACTGATCTATAACCAAATGAACACCTTTAGTCAGACGCAGGGCCTTTCCTTTCTTTGACCCGTCTTTCTCCCGGATGGAATCAACCCACGGACCTGCTGCGTTAATGACTTTTTTCGCTCTAATTTCATACACTTTGCCTGTCAGCTGATCTGCAGCAGCAGCACCGCATACTTTTCCTCGTTCATCATATAAAAGTTTTTCGACTTTTAAATAGTTAACAGGCGTTGCACCTTTATCTGCCGCAGCTTTCATTACCTCTATTGTCAGCCGTGCATCATCTGTGCGGTATTCCACATAATATCCGCCGCCTTTAAGTCCATCTTTTTTTACAAGCGGCTCTTTTGATATTGTTTCCTGGACATTGAGCATACTTCTGCGTTCAGATTTTCTGACGCCCGCAAGATAGTCATAAACTCTAAGGCCAATTGAAGTGCTGAACTTTCCGAATGTCCCTCCTTTATGCATTGGAAGCAGCATCCACTCGGGTGTTGTCACATGTGGCCCATTTTCATAAACGATCGCCCGTTCCTTGCCGACTTCCGCTACCATTTTCACTTCAAATTGCTTAAGATATCTTAATCCTCCATGAACTAATTTAGTTGAACGGCTGGAAGTTCCTGCTGCGAAATCCTGCATTTCGACGAGTGCTGGTTTCATCCCCCGAGTTGCTGCATCCAAAGCAATTCCCGCCCCCGTAATGCCGCCGCCAATAATCAGAACATCAAAATTTTCCGTTGTCAGAGTATTTATCATTTCAGTACGATGTAAATTCGAAAATGTCATTGCTGTCTCCTCCTTGTCGAAAGGATAGTTGGTTGTAACTACCCTTTTTAGCAGGTAATAAAAAAGAGACCACAAAATACATTATCGATCTTCCGATAATGATTTTGTGGTCTCTCCGCATCTCCTGCCGAACTATTAACTTGAGCTTATTATAACATAAATGATTTGATTTGTGTATAAAACTTGCTTCTGATTATTTAAATGCAATTGCTGCCTTTACAGCTTTTTTCCAGCCTTGATAAAGATCTGCACGGACTTCTTCTTCCATCGAAGGATGGTATGATTGATCTATCGCCCACTGTTCAGCAATTTCATCCTGGGATCTCCAGAACCCGACGGCCAATCCTGCTAGATAAGCGGCCCCAAGCGCGGTAGTTTCATTTATTGTCGGCCTTTCAACCGGCACATTTAAAATATCAGACTGAAACTCCATCAAGAAGTTATTTTTCACGGCACCTCCATCTACTCTAAGCGTTTTAAGTTCAATGCCAGAGTCAGCTTCCATGGCAGATAGAACATCTTTTGACTGATAAGCAAGTGACTCAAGTGTCGCACGGATAAAATGCTCTTTAGTCGTTCCTCGTGTCACTCCGAACACTGCTCCCCTTACATCACTGTCCCAATATGGAGTTCCGAGGCCGACAAATGCCGGAACTACATAAACCCCGTCTGTCGAGTCAACTTTTTTTGCATAGCTTTCGCTGTCCTTTGCATCCTTTAGCATTCTCATTCCATCACGGAGCCATTGAATGGCAGAGCCCGCAACAAAAATGCTGCCTTCCAGTGCATATTCAATTTTCCCCTCAAGTCCCCAGGCAATAGTGGTTAGAAGCCCATGTTCAGATTGCACTGCTTTTTCCCCTGTATTCATAAGCATGAAGCAGCCGGTGCCATAAGTGTTCTTTGCCATTCCTTTCTCAAAGCATGCTTGTCCAAACAGCGCTGCCTGCTGATCACCCGCCGCCCCGGCGATGGGAACTTCTTTTCCGAAAAAGTGATAGTCAATTGTCTTGGCATACACTTCTGAAGATGGCTTCACTTCAGGCAGCATCGTTTTCGGAACTCCAAGAATGTTAAGCAGTTCTTCATCCCATTTAAGTTCGTGAATATTAAACATCAATGTACGGGACGCATTCGAATAATCGGTAACATGCGCTTTTCCTCCGGATAGTTTCCAGATTAGCCATGTATCGATGGTTCCAAATAATAATTTCCCCTGTTCAGCTTTTTCCCTTGCCCCTTCCACTTGATCCAGGATCCACTTAACTTTTGTTCCAGAGAAGTATGCATCTATTAATAGACCGGTTTTTTCTCTGAATAGATCGTTATAGCCCTTTTCCTTCAATTCATCGCAAATGTCGCTTGTCTGCCTTGATTGCCAGACAATCGCATTGTAAACCGGGGCTCCCGTTTCTTTATCCCAAACTACTGTTGTTTCCCTCTGATTTGTAATGCCAATGCCGGCAATTTGCTCAGGTTTAATCCCGGATTCCGAAAAAACACCGGCAATGACCGATAATATTGAACCCCATATTTCATTAGCATTATGTTCAACCCAGCCAGGCTTTGGAAAATGCTGCGTGAACTCTTTTTGTGCTGTGTGAACTATTTCCCCTTTTTTATTAAATAGGATAGCACGCGAACTTGTAGTCCCCTGATCTAAAGATAAAATATACTTTTCCACAATTAACTCCTCCCAATCTCACTCATTATTCTTATTTATGCTGCCACTTTTGAAGAATCTACTTCTCCTGGCTGTTTTTTGCCAAAAATATATGAAAGAATTAATACTATTATATTAACACCCAGCACTGCCCATAACCTGCCTGAAGCCTTGCCATCGAACATCACTTGATAGAATGCAGAGCCCATTAGACCCCCGAGGATTGGCCCAGCTACCGGTATCCATGCATACCCCCAGTTCGATTTCCCTTTTCCTGCAATGGGAAGAAGAAAATGAGCAATGCGCGGTCCCAGGTCTCGAGCCGGATTAATTGCATATCCAGTTGTCCCGCCAAGCGACATTCCGATTACAACGATCAGAAGGCCAACAGCAATCGGATTTAATCCTTCTGTAAATTGATTTGCTCCAATAAACATCAATCCCAGTACCAGAATAAACGTCCCAATCATTTCACTTAATAAATTTGAAAATGTATGGGGTATCGCAGGACTTGTTGAAAAAACAGCAAGTTTTGCACCCTGGTCTTCTGTTTCCTTCCAATGCGGCAGATAGTGAAGGAATACAATGACCCCTCCCAAAAAACCTCCCAGGACTTGAGCCAGAATATAGCCAGGCACGTCTGCCCAGGGGAAATCTCCGCTAAGCGCAAATCCGATTGTCACAGCAGGATTCAAGTGTGCCCCGCTAATCGACCCAACAGCAAAAACCCCCATCGTTACAGCAAGTCCCCAGGCTACCGTGATAACAATCCACCCGCCATTAAAAGAGAAAGTCTTTTTTAAATTCGCTCCGGCAACAACGCCTCCTCCAAATACAATTAAGATCATCGTTCCAATTATTTCTCCCATAAATGCAGACATCTGAAAAAATCCCCTTTCCCTTTTGGTGATCGGAAACAAAAAGGAGATTCACGACAGATTAAGCCATTAATGGCTAAACTGTGTGAATCTCCTAATCTCCGACACATAAATTAACTTGTTAAACCGAGTATACAAGTCTATGAAAACGTTGTCAAACTTTCTTTTAACTTTTTTATGAAAACCTTTCCCATAATTCAATTTTCGAAGTTGTAATGGCAGCTGCTCCTGCATCAAGCGCATTCTTCACCTCTTCTTCTGATCGGATGAGCCCTCCAGCAAATATAGGGGTATTCAAACGTTCATTCACTTCTTTTATCATCCATGGCATGGCTCCCGGCAAAACTTCTATGTAATCCGGCCTGGTTTTCTCGATTAATTTATAACTTTTTTCAAGCGCGTGAGAATCGATGAGGAAAATCCTCTGGACAGCGATTACTCCTTTTTGCTTTGCTTTCAGGATGACGCTGGATTTAGTAGAAATTAACCCGTAAGGCCTAAATTCCTGGCAAATATATTCTGCGGCATAGTCATCGCTTTTCAGGCCATGAATAAGATCAACATGATAGATCATTTTTTTGTTATATGCTTTTGCCATCTGCGAAACATTCTTCAGCTGCGAAATGTGCATATCGAGAAATACTCCAATGTCAAAGGGACTTTTCAGGAACTTTTCAAATTCTTTCATGTTTGAAGATGCCGGCAAAATTTTTTGATTCATTGTTCCCACTCCTGTATCTGTTATTTCCCTATGTTATAAAGAAACTGCACATTTCTCAATACCCATTATACATTTTTAAGGTACTCATAATAGCGGAATCCAATTATCATGATTGTCAGCCAGGCACCTCCGGCTGCAAAACCAGCTATTACATCACTGGGAAAATGAACGCCTAAATAGATGCGGCTTAAACCAATCATGATGATAAAACAGCCTAGCAGCACGGTCCATGCTGTCTTCCATCGTTTTCTTTTTGCCAAATGGATGATCATATAGGCCAACGAGCCATAAAAAATAAAAGATCCCATTGAATGGCCACTCGGAAAACTGAATCCCTGCTCCTCGATCAGAGGTCTGATATCCGGTCGTTCTCTTTTGAAAATCCATTTCAGCAGCAAGTTGAAAAGTGCTCCAAGACCAGATGAAAGAATCATGAACCATGCAAGTGAACTCTTTTTAAACATAAACAAAAGTACGGCTGCCATAAGTACAGAAAAGGCCAGCCATTTTACCGACCCCAAAAAAGTAATCACACTCATATACTCCGTGAGTCGGGGAGAAATAAAGGCCTGTACATACTGAATCAGAGTTTCATCAAATTGTATTAGCTCATTTTCCTTTAATTCATCCACTATTTCAATAAAAAGCAGCAAAAATCCGCCAATAATTGCAGCTGCCAACGTTAAGTAGATGATATTTTTTGATGTTAAATTCTTTCTGTCCATTTAAACAAATCCTTTTTATTTATAGGATTACCACTAACTTTAACAAACGGAACATTTTTTGAAGGCTTTTTTTTAAAAAAAATAGCTCCAGTAAAAAACCGAGTTTGCAACAGCAAAATCGGTTTTATTTCTATTAAGCCTGCTTTTTTGCTTTTGTTTTTGCAGGAGCCCGTTTCTTTTTAGCTGCCGGTTTTTTCTTTGTTTCTGCATCGGCAGGCTTAGTTTTATCAATGGATGCCTGCAGGGCAGCCATTAGGTCGGTTACATTGGCTGCAGGTTCTTTTTCAACAGGTGTGACTATATCTTTGCCCGTACGTTTTGCTTCGATAAGCTCCAAAAGAGCTGTCCGGTAGTCATCATTATATTTCTCGGGCTTAAATTCAGTGGTTAATTGATCAATCAGCATGATGGCAGTATCGATTTCCTTATCAGTCACTTTGTCTTCTGCAGGTACATTAGGAACATCCGCAGCCTTACGCACTTCATCGGGGTAATGAATCGTCTCCATAACAAGAGTGTTTTCATATACCCTGACCACAGCCAGCTGTTCTTTGGAGCGAATAATAATCTTTGCCAAACCTACCTTTTCTGACGTCTCCAGTGCTTTTCTTAAAAGGGAATAGGCTTTCCCTCCTCCATCCCCTGGAGACATATAATACGTGCGATTATAATAAATCGGATCGATCTCCTGTATTTTAACAAAGTCCACAATCTCGACAGCTTTATCCTCATTTTCCTGTTTAAGCTTTTCTAAATCCTCATCCTCTAAAACGACAAACTTTCCTTTTGTGTATTCATAAGCTTTTACAATATCTTCGTTTTTAATTTCTACTTCACAAACAGGACATGTTTTCTCGTATTTAATTGGCGAATGACATTCTTTATGAAGATTTCTCAGCTTAATATCCTTATCTTCTGTAGCCGAGTGCAGCTTAATTGGTATATTCACCAGCCCAAAACTGATGCTTCCTTTCCACATTGTATGCATAGTCAAACTCCCATTCTTATTAGATGTAGTACTCATAATTTGTGTATTAACAAAATGGGAGATACGCTAAAACATTTGGAAACTGAGTAGTTTTAGCGGCAATGGCCAAAACTATAGTAACGATTGTAAAGGAGGCCAAATTGAATGAGACCAATGCTTCCTACATTAACTTTTGATGTGCCGGAAGAGAAGGAATGGCTCTTTGAAGCAAAGTATGATGGTTTTAGAGCAATCCTGCACTTGGAAAAGGAACCCAGACTGACAAGCAGGAATGATAAACCTTTATTACATATCTTCCCCGAAATTAAGGAATTTTTGGAGCAAAACAAAGATAAATTCGAACCATACCTTCCACTTACACTAGATGGAGAATTAGTCTTTCTGGAGAATCCCTATAAAGCCAATTTTGCGTCCATCCAGGTCAGGGGCAGGATGAGGTCTGAAAAGAAAATTCAAGAAAAGGCAAAAACTTCCCCCTGCCGTCTTTTAATTTTTGACATTTTGATGGTGAAAGGCAAAAAGATGACCAATAAAGAGTACTATACCAGAAAAGCAGAGCTGGAAGCATTATTTGAAGATTGTAACATGCCCTTAAAGCCTGATGAGAAGGATCCGAGATTGATACAATTAATCCCTCCTTACCGCAGCTTTAATGAACTTTGGGAAAAAATTGTCCTGCATGATGGCGAAGGAATCGTGGCAAAGCAGATGAAGAATAAGTGGGAAGAAGGAAAGAGATCATCTTTATGGCTAAAAATCAAGAATTGGAAATACGTTAATTGCTTTATCACTGCATATGAAAAATCAAATGGCTACTTTTATGCTGGTGTATACCAAGGGGATCGTGTCATTGCAATCGGACAGTTTCTTTTTGGGTTGAAGCCCGATGAAAAACAAGCCTTATTCCAAATAATCAAAGATAATAAAACAGATGAAAACAGCCAATTCATTTATGTAGAACCAGCAATATGTGTTGAAGTTAAATATCTTGAGATTTATGAGGATCAAATGCGTGAACCGCATTTTCACCAGTTTCGTTTCGATTTGAAGCCTGATGCCTGCACTTATGATAAATTTATACAACAGCAGAAAAACCTGCCTCCCGAAATAGAAATCACCCATCCAGATAAGCCATTATGGGAAACACCAGCTATTCAAAAGATTGATTACATTCACTTTTTAAGAGAGATTGCACCATATATGCTGCCATTTTTAAAGAACAGGCTTTTAACTGTAATCCGCTATCCGCATGGGATCTTTGCTGAGCCATTCTACCAGAAAAATTGCCCTGATTACGCACCGGATTTTGTGGAAACTGAAACGTCCGAAGGCATCAACTATATCATCTGCAATAATCTTCAAACACTGCTCTGGCTTGGCAACCAGCTGGCATTTGAATTTCATATCCCATTTAAGACCATTTACAGCAATGGACCAAGCGAAATAGTGTTTGATTTAGATCCTCCTTCGAGGGATGCTTTTCATCTTGCCATTAAAGCTGCTCTATTGATTAAAGAGGTGCTTGATCAGCTGAAATTAATCAGCTTTGTTAAAACATCCGGAAATAAAGGTCTGCAAATCTATATCCCCCTGCAGGAAAATACGTATAGCTTTGATGATACTCGGCTGTTCACCGAATTTATTGCCCAGTATCTAATTACCAATGACCCAGAATCTTTCACAATAGAAAGATTCAAGAAAAATCGCGGAGGCAGGCTTTATGTGGATTATATCCAGCATGCAGAAGGCAAGACAATCATTGCTCCTTATTCAGCAAGAGGAAATAAAGCAGCGACTGTTGCTGCTCCTCTTTTTTGGGAGGAAGTCAACGAGAAATTAACAATGGAGCGGTTTCAGATAACCAATCTTATAAAACGGGTAAACAGCGATGGAGATCCATTCAGTTCTTATTTTCGGACAAAGGAAATTCAGCCCTTTTCTCCGGTGCTTGATTTTTTAAAACAGCAAAACAAAAAAGGATAAGGCCAGTGCCTTATCCTACATCCATTCTTTAAGTACCGCTTGTGCATATTCCTGAAGTTTAGCATACTGCTTAATTTCTCCAGTATGTTCCTCTTTCGGGGATAGGGTGAACTTTGCTGGTTTTTCCATATTGATCTCCGCTTCACAGCGGTAAACATAGCTGGCATTCCCAATTAAATCAATGGACTGCCTGCCATTCTTCTCGTGAACTACACAGCGCACTTTTCCGCCATTATTGTATACTTCAACAGGCTCTTCGATTTTATTCAGCCCATTCATGCAAGTGACAAGTGTTGAAGCGGACATGGCAGTACCGCAGGCATTGGTAAATCCTACTCCCCGCTCAAATGTCCTTACATAAATATGCCCTTTTTTTAGTGGCTTTACAAAGCTGACATTTACTCCATCAGGAAAGAAATCATTTGGCCCGTTCAAGTATTCGCTGATCTTTTTTTGCAGGTCAGATGTAATTTGCTCTTTCTCCACAATCGAAACAAAGTGGGGATTAGGGACTGCTAATGCTGTAAATGCTAATTCCTCTGAAATACCTCTGACTTTTTCATTAATTATAGTTTCTTTATCGAGAACTAAAGGAAGATCCTTCAAATCGAATGAAACAGGGGAAATTTCAACAAGATAAGTCGGAATGTCCTCAAAGATGTCCTCTTGCTTTTTCACCTGCAAATCCGCTTTCATGGTTTCAATGATGGCTTCTTTTAGACCAAGAAGTTCACATACATAACGGGCAACGCATCTTAATCCATTTCCGCACATTGAGGCTTCTGATCCATCCGGATTAAAAACACGCATCCTGGCATCTGCTTTTTCGCTTTTTAATACGAAAAGAATTCCATCTGCACCAAGTTCAGTGCTGCGGTCACATATTGCTTTGGCAAGCTCGGCACGATTTTCTTCTGTAAAATTATACGTATGGGAAATTTCATCTATTATAAAAAAATCATTTCCTGATCCATGACATTTCAGCAGTTCAATTTTCATAGTAATACCTCCAAACCATTTGTAGCTCAACTTATAAATAAGAGTGCCATAAAAGCATTTATTATTCAATAATTGTTTTCTTTATTATATTATTAATTTACCAGAAAACTGATAAGTTCCGTCTTTTAGGGAAGTGACCGATATTAATACTGATCTTTATTCATTTAAATTTTTCATTCAGCGGATTGAAGAGTTTGGCAGCGTAATTAATGAAAAAAATGCCTTTGTACAAACAACGGCATTTTTTAATAAAACAATTGTATATGAAGGGATTATCCGGGTGCGGTTTAATGACTATGGGATTTTCCCCTTCCCTGAGGACCTTTCCCGGGCAGACATTCCGGTGTCTGTTAAAAGGAAGATGGCCGCAGAAATGAAAAGATATATTAAGCCGCAGAAAAAATATCTATAATGGCACCCGAGGCTAACATATTAGCTCGGCCGATTGCTGGCTGGACCAGGCTAATGATTCTGAATAGATCTTCAAAATGATTTTTTCATCAACATTCAGTTTCTCACACATTTCGCTGATCCTGCTCCGTTGTGCTTTTTATACGATCGAGTGTCTCTTTCAGCTTATTATTATTCCTCGGTGGGCTTCACAGTTATCATCCTGCAAAGGAAGTTCATCGAGAATTTGACTCAACGGAATATTCAGCAATGAAACCATTAATGAAAACATCCCTGTCATAAAATTGCTGGATGAATCGCCTTCTCCAGCTTCTGAGTCTCCCAATTTCCTCACACATTATGGCACGAATCATTGATAACCTAATTGTCTCTTCAGCCATTTGGGATTTTTGAATAATATCTTCCCTTACCGCCAATACATAAAAAGGATGCCCCAATAGGGCATCCCAATATCTATATTAACTAATTACATGAAAAACAAAGTTGAATAAAAATAAAGCAGCTATGACATACAATGCAAATGAAACTTCCTTTGCTTTGCCAATCGAAATCTTTAAGATTGGATAAAGAATAAATCCAATGGCAATGCCGTCCGCAATACTATACGTGAACGGGATCATGGCAATGATAAAGATAGCTGGAAAGCTTTCGCTCATATCCTTTAAGTCAAGATTGCGGATGTTTTGAAGCATCAGTCCGCCAATAATGATAAGGATAGGTGCAATTGCACTGTTGGGAATCAATTTAATAACAGGAATAAAGAATGCGGATAGTATAAACAGGAATCCAGTTGTAACTGCTGTCAGCCCTGTACGACCGCCGGCAGCCATACTTGCTGCACTTTCAACCGTTGATACAGTTGGGCTTGTCCCAAAAATACCTGACAATAATGCAGAAACTGAATTTGCCTGAAAAGCACGCTTAAACTGTTCCGGCCTATTAATAAAACCAACATGACCATGGACTAATCCAATATTTTCAAAAACAAGAACCATTGTCAGTGAAAAAATGGCAATCCAAAAAGTGACGGAAAGCACGTTATCAAATGACATCGCTCCAAAAACTTCCATATAATCGGAAAGAGCGAACGGCTTTTCATTGGTATTTTGCACATTAATCAGACCAAAAGCCCATGCTATCGCTGTTCCTGCTACAACAGTAATCAAAAAGTTGCCAGGCACATTGCGCATGAATAAAATGATGGCAAGCAAGAACGTTAAAATGGTTGCAAGCACTTGCGGGTCTCCAAGTTCACCCAGAGCAATAATGGAGTTTGTTCCTTTTTCGACGATTCCGCCTTTTTCAAGTCCGATCAGCATCAGGAAAAGTCCGAGTCCAACTGTTATTGCTTCTTTAAGTGAATGCGGAATCGATTCGCTCAATGTCTTTGCGAATCGCGAAAATGCCACGAATACAAAGATCAGACCAGAAATAAAAACAACAGCTAATGCTTCCTGCCAGGATAAGCCCATGGATTGGACCATAGTATAGGAAAATAAAGCATTAATTCCCATTCCAGGCACAAGGAGAATCGGTACATTTGCCCAAAATCCCATAATCAAACAGCCGACAACCGATGTTATAATGGTTGCAAAAATGGCTGCTTCCAGCGGAATTCCTGCTTCAGAGAGAATTAGAGAGTTAACTGCGATAATATAAACAATCGTAAAAAAGCCGATTGCCCCAGCCATAACCTCCCTTTTTACAGTTGTTCCATTTGAATCAAGCTGAAAAAGCTGGTTAAACCACTTATTCATATATACTACCTATCTATTAAATTAGCCCTCTCCCTACCCGCTCTCCCCGCATATATCTCCCTCAGTTAAGAGGGATTAGAAAAAACACGGGTGAGCCACAAGCATTATTTTATCAAAAAAAACTCATTCTGCCAATAGAAAGGTCAGACGTCTGCTCATATATTCAAAAAAAAATCGGCGGAAACTTCCCCGCCGATTTTGATAGATATAGCAACAGGACAAGATAATTGCACCTGTAAAATACTCTTATTTTTCATACCCGCAAAAAATACGGAACATTATTCACCGTCGGATAATTGTCTATACAGATTTCCCATTTCAATAGCTCCAACAGCCGCTTCCCATCCTTTATTTCCGGCTTTGGTGCCTGCACGCTCAATTGCCTGTTCAATCGTGTCAGTTGTAAGAACACCGAAGATAACAGGGACACCGCTTTGCAATGCTGTCGCTGAGACCCCTTTAGCCACTTCGCCGCTGACAAAATCAAAATGCGGAGTTGCTCCGCGAATCACTGTGCCAAGAGTGATGACTGCATCATACTTTCCGGATTGGGACAGCTTTTTAGCTGCCAGAGGAATTTCGAATGCTCCAGGAACCCACACAACTGTCACATCTTCTTCGCTTACTCCGTGGCGCTTAAGTGCATCTTCCGCTCCGCTTAAAAGCTTGCCCGTAATGAATTCATTAAAACGCGACACTACTATTGCCATTTTTAATCCTGTTCCTACTAAATGTCCTTCAATTACCTTTTTCATCTCTAATCGCTCCCTTAAAATTGTAATAAATGTCCAAGTTTTGTTTTCTTTGTTTTTAAGTAATTCTCATTTTCAGATTTGGCAGGCATTTGAAGAGGAACCCGTTCGGATACCTCCAGCCCATAGCCGCCCAGTCCAGCAATTTTGCGAGGGTTGTTGGTTAGAAGGCGCATTTTTTTCACCCCAAGATCCCTAAGGATTTGTGCACCTACCCCATAGTCGCGAAGATCGTCCTTAAATCCGAGCTTATGATTTGCTTCTACGGTATCGTAGCCCTCTTCCTGCAGCTTATAGGCTTTCATTTTATTGATGAGGCCGATGCCGCGTCCTTCCTGTCTCATATATAAAAGGATTCCCCGGCCTGCCTCTTCAATCTGTGCCAACGCTGCTTCAAGCTGCGGTCCGCAGTCACAGCGGTTGGATCCAAATACATCTCCGGTCAGACACTCAGAATGCACACGAAGCAATACCGGTACATTTTCATCGATTTCTCCCTTTACAAGAGCTACATGGTCTTTTCCATCGACAGTGTTTGTATAGCCTACTGCTTTAAAATCTCCAAATTCTGTTGGAAGCTGTATCTCCACTTCCCTTTTTACAATGGAGTCATGCTTTAATCGATACTCTATCAATTGCTGAATAGTAATCATTTTTATGTTGAATTTTTCAGCCACTTTTTCCAGGTCATCCACTCGAGCCATCGTTCCGTCGTCTTTCATTATTTCACAGATAATCCCTGCTGGTGCAGCACCGGCTAGACGTGCAAGATCGACGGCGGCCTCTGTATGGCCTGCACGCCTTAAGACTCCTCCTTTTTTGGCCACTAGCGGAAAAACATGTCCCGGCCGGGAAAAGTCTGCTGGTTTAGCGTCGTCCTCAAGCATTTCTTTTATTGTGAATGCACGCTCAAATGCACTGATGCCTGTAGTGGTTTTCACATGGTCAATACTGATTGTGAAAGCTGTTCCATGACTGTCAGTGTTCACTTCTGCCATTGGATTCAGTTCCAATTTTTCAGCCAGCTCCTCAGTGATAGGTGTACAAATCAGGCCTCTGCCTTCTTTGGCCATAAAGTTGATCGTGTCCGGTTTCGCATATTCCGCGATTGCCAGGAAATCCCCTTCATTTTCCCTGTCTTCATCATCACAGACAATAATGACTTTTCCTGCTTTTAAATCTTCTAATGCCTCATTTATTTCACTGAACATGTTTGATTGACCCTCCTTGCTAATTATATGAAGCCGTTCTCCTTAAGGAGTCGCTCAGAAATTCCTTCTTTAGGCGATGCGGTTTCCTGCTGCCTGTTCATGAAGGAATATAGATATTTGGCAAGCATATCGAACTCGAGGTTAACAATGTCTCCCGCTGCTTTGAACCCCAGTACCGTTTCACTTGCTGTGTGGGGAATGATCGAGACAGTAACAGTATTGTCTTCATTACCGAAAACAGTCAGGGAAATCCCATCCACGGCAATTGATCCTTTCATGATAAGCAAATGACTTAATGCAGGAGGCACAGATATTTTTATATAAATGGCGTTTTCACTCACTGTTTTTTTTAGAATCTGACCAGTTCCATCAATATGCCCTGTCACAAAATGCCCCCCAAAGCGGCCATTTGCCGACATCGCCCTCTCCAGGTTGACTTTTGTTCGTTCTTTAATGGCAGAAAGCGAAGTACTTTTGAATGTTTCAGGCATGACATCTGCTGAAAATTCATTTTTCGCAAATTCCGTAACTGTTAGGCACACGCCATTTACCGAAATGCTGTCCCCCAGTTGAACATCTGTTAAAACTTTGGAAGCTTGAATCGTCAGTTTCATTGCCTTGCCTTGCTGAACTACTTTTTTTACTGTCCCCAGTTCCTCAATAATTCCAGTAAACATTACTCCTTGGCCTCCCTCAGCGGTTTTGCGGTAATTCTAAGGTCTCCGCCAATCCTATCAATTTCTGTAAATTCCAGTACAGGGGCATCTTTTACATAGTCGGCACCATCCCCGCCAATAAAGGGTATCGCCTTATTGCCTCCTATAATTTTAGGAGCCATATAAAGGATTATCTGCTGAAAGAAACCGCTTTTTATAAATGAAGCATGGATTTCAGATCCGCCTTCAACAAATAAAGTCATGATGTTTCTTTCACCTAAATTTTTTAATACTTCTTTAATCGGCACCTCATTAGCAGGAAAAGAAAAAACTTCAGCATCATACTTCCTTATCTCTTCTGCCTTTGACCGATCTATATTGCAGCCGGTAAAGATTATGGTCTTTACAGACTGATCTCGAATGACATTTGCGTCAGAGGGAATTCTCAGATTTGTATCTAATACAACTCGAATGGGATTTTTTCCGCCTTGGGGCAGCCTGGCGGTTAAAAGGGGATTATCGTGAATGATCGTATTTACACCTGTAAGTATTGCGTCATGTTCATGCCGTAGCCGATGCACATCCTGCCTGGATTCTGGAGAAGTAATCCATTTGCTGTCACCGGTTTTTGCAGCTGTTTTTCCATCAAACGATGAGGCTGCTTTAAGGGTTACATATGGTGTCTTTGTTTTTATATAATGGAAAAATGGTTCGTTTAGGGCATCTGCTTCCTCCTTCAATAAGCCGGTCACCACTTCAATCCCGGCATCCTGCATTCTTTCAATTCCTTTGCCGGAAACTAAAGGATTGGGATCAGCAGAAGCAATAAAAACCCTATTAATTCCTGATTTAATTATTAAGTCTGCGCATGGCGGAGTCCTGCCAAAATGGCTGCATGGCTCCAGCGTGACATAAATATCAGCGCCTTTAGCCTTATCGCCAGCTGCAGCAATCGCATGGACTTCAGCATGGGGAGTTCCTGCTTTCAGGTGAGTACCCATCCCCAGAATTTCACCATTTTTAACTACAACCGCACCCACCTGCGGGTTAGGGCTGGTTTGGCCTTTAGTGGCCGCTGCCAGGCTGATGGCTAACTTCATATATTCCTGATGGTTCAAATTATCTGAATCCTCCTTCCCTTGCTATTTCTCCAAATTAAGTACAAAACGGCAAAACCCCGTACACCAGCTAGGTGAAACGGGGCAAAATCACATGACGAAATAAGCGTTTCAAAAAGGTTTTTTTGAACGCAGCATATAATCATTCCTTCTCCCATCCAGACTCTCACTGTCGGCTTTGGAGTTTCACCAAATCCACCGTTTTCATTAGAAAGTATCTCTGCTAATAAAACCGGGTCACGGACTAAGAGGGCTTACCCTCATCACCGCCGGTTGGGAATTTCACCCTGCCCCGAAGGAAATCCTATTCTATTATAAGAATCTTACCATGAATAGTCGGAAGATACAAAGAGAATTGTTTATGAAAGAATCGAAACTTTTGCTTAAAACTGCCGTATAGTTAATTATAGAAGAAGGAGAGGACTTTCAATATGATTGAACCAAGAGAACATCTAATAAATGAATTAAGAAAATGTGAAGAATGGGAAAAAGACCAGGGTGATTTATGGTTATGGGAGAAGCTGGGCAGACTCCCTTTTAAGCTCATTGATAGATTCACACCGGAGTTCATACAAAAAAAGGTTGGAGTGATTCTTGATGAGCTTGGCACATATATTCAATCAGGAGGAAGATATTTAAGTTCAGCTTCAGCATTAAAGAATTATTATCCCGAACAAAATATTCATACACTGCTGGATGTAGAAGCCCTGCCAATATCAAAGATGGATGAAGCCGCCGAAAAGCTAAGCTCAAATCGTAAAAGAACCGCTGCATTGCAAGGTGCGAGTACTGGGGTCGGAGGGATTTTTACCCTGACCATTGATATCCCGCTTCTCCTTGGCATTCAGCTAAAAACCCTGCAGGATATTGCGATTTGCTATGGCTTTGATCCAGCTGATAGGAATGAAAGAATGTTCATCGTCAAAATTCTGCAATTTGTTTCCAGTGACATTGTAGGAAAAAAAGCCATTCTGCAGCAGCTTTCCATGTTCGGCTCTAAAGAAGAAGGAGCAAAAAGGGAAGTCGTTTCCGAGCTTCAGGGATGGAGAGAAGTTGTGTTTTCTTACAGGGACCAAATTGGCTGGAAAAAACTTTTCCAAATGATCCCAATAGCTGGTCTGCTGTTTGGGGCTTTCATAAATCGTTCAGCCGTAAATGATATTGCCGAAGCAGGCATAATCTTATACCGAAAAAGAGTAATCGTTAATCGTCTGCAACAGAATATGATTACAGAAATAAAACCGGAGAGCTGACAATGGCTCTCCGGTTTTATTTATGGAAGCTTTTTGATCTCCTGCTCCATATACTCTTCATTTAAGGCTCCCAGGACTTTTTCTCTAATAACACCATCGGAATCAATAAAATAGCTTGTAGGATAGGCCATTATATTATAGTCAGAACCTGCTTCGCCTTTTACATCCATAGGAATTGTAAAAGTCAGCCCCAGCTCTTTTACGAATTTCTCTGCGTCACCGCTATTTTTTTCTGTGTTTGTGAGATTGACTGCAAGAATATCGAAATTTTTATCTTTATACTTATTATACAGCTTCTCCATATGCGGCATTTCCGCACGGCAAGGAGGACACCAGCTTGCCCAGAAATTCAAAAGAACTGCCTTGCCTCTAAAGTCGGAGAGTTTTACTGGGTTTCCTTCCATATCTGTCAGTTCAAAATCAGGAGCAAGGTCCCCTTTCTCCAGACCAACAGGCAAATCTTCAGGATTCTCCATTTTATCGTATTTCTGCATTTGTCCGGCTTGCTCTACTACCCCTTTTTCCTTGAGAATTGTTTTGTCAACAATAAACAGCAAAAGGACAATAACTGCGGCAGCGAATAGAAACTTTTTCATTCCAACACCTCTATACTGATATCCCTATATTTTAGCTGAACTTATCATACTATATGGGGAATATAGAATCTATAAATGTGCACTCTGTTTCAGTGATTGCGGTAAAGAAAAAGCGTCGCAAAAATGGCATAAATTCTAAGCTTTTCTTTTGATGTCAGATCCTCATCAAAAGAAAGTACAGGTGTATTGGGATCCCTGAACTGCTGCCCCCATTCAAGCGGCATCCATCCTTTCCGAAGGCGTGCTATCCTATTGGATTTCTCATCAAGAACCTGAAAATCCGTATGAAAAAATGTTCTAGAAATAGAATATCGATCACAGCCATTCTCATAAACCAGTTTGGATCCATCTTTTTTATTAATTATTGTTTCTTTACAGGAGTCTTTCGCAAACGAAATATCGACGCCCTTTTTATCGATTAGGATTGATGCCTCCAGATTATCGTTATGATCATAGATACCCAGCCTTCTTGGAAAAAGCCGGTCCAAAAAATAAGGCAAGAACCATCGAAACTTCCACATTTTCATATCCCTGATTTCACCAACCTGCCTTCCTTCCGGATCAAAGAGCACCATTCTAAGGGAAGGAGCCGGCAAAAAAGCGATCATTAAATTTGACTGGCATAACAATGAGAGAAGTGCTTGTCTGCTTTTAGTGGAATTTCTCTCCAATATCTCGGCCGCCCTTTGTTTATTCAGCAAGTGAATTTGATGGCACAGAGAACTATATATGATGAAAGGAATTAGGAAAAGAATTAAATTTGTCCGTGGAGAATCATTTATGAAAACCAAGAGAAAGAAAAATGGAGGTACAAGTGCGGCAAGGCTTGCATTTATTGAGATGTCAGCTGTTTTCCGGTAATATTGCTGGATATTCATCAGTGTGTCTCCCCCGCTATATGTATTTCTCTATATTCTATTAATTAATTTCAAAAAAATGAATTTTTGGCAGGATTTTATGAGTGTACATATCGCTGTATCTGCAGAAAGTCTGTTTGAGCTTTTCCTTAACACCTTTATTCGCTGATTTTCCTTCAAATAAAAAAGCTGACGGACACTTTCCGCCAGCTCGCTTGATGGAATTACTTTAAAGCATTAACTGCATTAATTAGCCCATGGCCAGATTGTTCGTCGTATCCAGGCTTGAAGATATCTTCTGAAGAAGATTGAATGATCTGTTTTACTTGTGCAGGAGAGATTTGGTCTTTCCCATGTTTTGCGATGATAACACCAGCCAGTGCTGCAACTTTCGGAGCGGCCATAGAAGTCCCGCCTTTATATCCATATCCACCGCCAGGGATTGTTGCTAATGCCAAATAAGTATTGTCTCTGCCAGCTCCAGTATTTGGATCATAGTTTGGTCCCAAGTCTCCGCCAGGTGCCATGACATCAATTTTGCCGACACCGTAATTGGAATAGAAAGCAAGATTCTTTAAAGCTCCTCCCGCAGATACACGAATCATCAATTGACTGCTGGGGCTTCTGTGTGTTGCACCGTTATCAGAACCTGACAGCTGTCCCGGGCTCTTTAAATCAACAGCGTTATTGCCTGCAGAACCAACTACAGTAACGCCTTTTTGAATCGCATATTTGATGGCTCTGTTAAACATTTGCACATCCGCTACGGTTTCCTTCGTTGTATACTCGGGATTCTGGAACCAGTCATAGCCGCCAAGAGACATGTTGACAACATCCACATTGTCGTCCGCAGCCGTCATTAAAGCTTCGGCGATATGGGAAGTCGCTGCGCCGCCATCAGGGCCGAATACACGGTATGCTGCTACCTTCAAGTCAGGTCCGACACCCATAGTTCTTCCTTTCGCTGCGATGGAACCTGCAACATGGGTTCCATGGCTGTTTTCATCCATTGGATCTGGGTAGCCGGGAACAAAGGATTTACCATATGCGTAATTTTCTTTTAAATCTGGATGATTATAGTCAATACCTGTATCGATTACACCAACAACGATGTCTTTACCGTCAGCTGCTTTTCCAGTTCCTCCTGGAAGATTCCATGACGCACCATTATTTGTTACTTGTTTGATATCCCATTGCAGATTGTTGTATAGATCTGCATTATCTAATGGAAGATCTGCATCTACTGCAGGAGATTCGGGATAAATAACATTTTCAGCGCCAGCTGACAATACCAAGGAAGACTTCCGGATTTCATTAAGAAAATTAGGATTTGCCGATGAAACCTCAACAGCTCCTAATTTTTCGAGCTTATTCTCTAGTTGTCCTCCAGATTTTCTCAATAGGTCTGTATAGCCTGCAGGAAGCTTTCCTTCATCTTTAAAAACGACTAAATAACTCTTTTCAACTGTTTGGGCTTGTCCAATGCTGACAGAACCCGCAAAAACAGCTGAGGCACATAATGCCAAACTTAATGTACCCGTAACGATGCCCTTCTTAATATTCATTTTTTATAGAGACCCCCTTATATTTTCTAATTTTCATTATATTCAAAATAGGGAGATCGACCAATCTTTGTATTTCGACATACTTCTTCGTCATTTTGCAGAAAACAATACTAAAGACTCATATATACTTTTCATATTTTAAGTTTGCCTGGGTCTATTTACTTGATACTCAATCCAAAACTTTGTTTATTCCTTGTCAGCCCTGTCGAAAAGACTAGACTATTTCCTTAAGAAAATTCCATCTTATTAGATACGGTTTGGCTAAAATTGATTGATTCTCTCAAAGGATTTTCTTGCATCTTCATATCCTTGCAAATATAACTTTTCCAATTTTTGAGGATTCCGTTCCATCCGTCCCACTGTTAATGGCTCCTGCGGCTGGATGACAAGAACTGTCCCTTTCTTCTCTTCCTGTTCAACATAACGGAGGGTCTCATTATAGGTCCGGTAGCGTTCCTCCAATGCTTTCTGAAGCCCAGTGTATTGCGGATATTTCCTTTTGACCATAAAAGTAAATTTAGATGGCTTTTTGGAATACCCCCTGTTTCTTGTCAAGATTACTATATTTTTTTTGAATCCATCTTGCTGGGCTTTTTTGATTGGTATAGGGTCGCTGATTCCGCCATCAAGGAGGACCCGGCTATTAAAGTCTACCTCCGGAGCAATAAAAGGCAAGGAACTGGATGCTTTTAAAACCTTAAGCATATCTTTGCCATAATCCTTCTTATTGAAATACACCGGTTTACCTGTATGACAATCAGTTGTTCCAATGACAAACTCAGACTTATTTTTATAAAACTCATCATAGTGATATGGGACAAGCTTATTCGGTATTTCATCAAAAATAAAATCCATCCCGAAAAACTGACGGGATTTAAAGTAATTCCGCCATGAGATATATCGGGAATCTGTAACATAATCCACATTCACAATTCTATTCCTGCCCTTTTGCTTGGACAAGTAAGAAGCTGCATTGCATGCCCCTGCAGAAACTCCAATTACATAAGGAAAGAAGAGGTCCTGCTCAAGAAAATATTCGAGAACCCCCGCTGTGTATACTCCTCGCATTCCTCCGCCTTCTAGCACAAGACCCGCTTCCCTGATCACCGCTCATCTTCCTTTCATTCTTTTAATGCTATACTACCAAAATATTAACCTCCCATATACAAATATGCCCAAAAAGAAAGAACATGCCATGAATTCAGGCAAGTTCCCTTCTTTTAAAGATAGCAATTGATGCAAGCAGGGAAAGCATGATCATGATTACAGAAACAATAATGCTCGGCAGCAATTCATCTGGGAGATTACTGCCCATGATAAAAGCATTCGCATAAGCAGACAGCAGCGCCGGGCTCCACTCCAGCAGGTGAGGGAGCGAACTGCTCAATATGCTTAATATGACAATGATGCCAATAGAAATAAATCCGACTGCTCCAGGCGATTTCATAAAGGTATTGAACAATATTACTACAGTTACTATAAGGGTAAGCCAGATACCGTTAACAAAGAAGGACTGGAGAAAATCCATAAAAGAAATAAATTCAAACAATACACCTACATAATACCAGGAGAGGAAATAACTCAAAAAATATGAAATCCAAATGAGAATCATAGAACTAGCCCACTTCGCCGTTACAAACCACGCATATGAAACAGGTTTTACCAGTATAAGCCCCGCCACACCGCTTTTCCTTTCTCCAGCAATAGTCCCCATTGTAATTAATACAATAATAAGCACACCAAACGTATTGAACTGGCTGAGACTGGCAGCAAGCGCCTCACCTGCTGATGGGACAGGAAGCTCGATGACCGCCCCTTCCGGCAGCCCTCCAAGAGAATCAATAATCTGAGGCATATAATATAATGTCAGCGGCTCTTTTACAGCTATCATAATAAAAGTAAGCGGCACCCATATCCATTTGAAATTTCTGGACATTTCAAGCATTTCTTTTTTAAATAAAGTCATCCATTGATTCATTTTTGCACCACCTTCATGAAGACATCCTCCAGCCTCGTTCTGCTGATTTCAAACTTAACCAGCGGCAAGTTCCTTTTCATAATCTCAGTTAAGAATAGTTCTCTAGCATATTCTATATCCTCTACAAAAAAGCTCGCATACTCTCCATCCAATTTCATTGAAGAAACGGGCTGAAGCAGAGATAATTCTTCTGCATATTGCAGTGTATTCTCCTTAAAAGCCAAGTCAATCTTTGCCTGCTGATGTTTAGTTCTCAGGCCTGTCAATGTCCCTGATTCAACTAGTTCACCATTATGGAGAAATAGTATTTCATCACAAATCTCTTCTGCATCATTTAGTATATGAGTTGAAAATAGGATAGCTGATTCTTTTTTCAGCTTATCCATCAGCTCCAGCACTTCTCTGCGTCCAAATGGGTCGAGCGCAGAAACCGGTTCATCAAGCATTACGAGCTTCGGACGGTGGATTATAGCCTGTGCAATGCCAAGCCGCTGCTTCATGCCTCCTGAATATTTTCCAATCCGCCGATTCTTAGCTTCAGCTATACCGGTAAGTTCAAGAAGCTCTTTTGCTCTGTCTTTGGCTTCTGATTTCGGAAGTCCGGCAAGCTGGCCTGCATATTCGAGAAACTCGTTGCCTGTCATCCATTCATAAAAAACAGGAAATTGAGGCAGATAGCCTATTAATCTTCGGAAATCTGCTTTTTCTGCCCCTTCAAACACGATCGAACCGGAATCTGGCTTCACCAGGCCTGCAAGCATTTTTAATGTAGTTGTTTTTCCTGCCCCGTTTGCTCCCAGAAGGGCAATACATTTTCTTTCAGATAATTGGAAGTCCAGACCTTTTATTACTTCCTGGTCCTGGAACTGCTTTTTTATGTTTATTATGTTTACAACTGGCATTATCAGCTTCTCCTTCCGAAAATAAAGTAAATAATTGGCCCCAGCAGGTTTATAAATAAAACGATGAGAGCCCATACCCATTTTGGCCCATTTGCTTTTTCTATTTTTACTAAATCAATAATGGCAACAGCCACTAAAATAAGCTGAATGATGACTATAGGTGCAAGAATTGCCCAGTTAATGCTCTCTAAAAATTCCATTTTGTTGTCCTCCCTGATTTGTTATGTCATTCATATGACGTGCAAGTTCATAAAACGTTCACTGGGAATTCAATTGTTTTTAAACAAAAAAAAACACCCCAATTATGGAGCGCTTTAAAGTTTAATAGAATAAGGAAGAGGTTAATCTGTTTCTTTTTCATAAACAGACATCATATTGCTGATTTCGTTTGTTACTTGATCAATGAGTGAGGACGGCGAGAGTACCTTCGCCTGGTTACCCCAGTTGAGGAGCCATTTGACTAGACCATCACTCACAATGGCTTTTGCTGTTAATACGAAATGGTTTTCATCAAGCTTTCTTATGTCTGCATCCCGCCCGAATTTATCAATGATCACGTTGATCAGATCGTTATGGAACCGGATTTTTATCCACTCTTCAGAGCCGGCATACATATGAAAGGTTGAGCTCACATACCTGGATACATCAAAGGGTTCATATGCGAACTGTTCTTCCGTTATATTTACATTGCGCAGACGGTCAATCCGGTAATGGCGGATTTCCTCTTTAGCAAAGTAATAGGCTATTAAATAATAAAAATCATTTACCCAGGTGAGCGCCAGCGGCTTGACCCTGTATTGCCCTCCATTGTGGCTTAAAACAAATTCCTTGTTAAGATTATATCTTCCATATTGAAATGTGACGATTCTCCGCTCGGAAATGGCTTCATGCAAATCATTGATAGCCAGCCGAACCAGTTTGCTTTCACTTTTTACAGAGGAATCGATCAAAATTTCATTATGCAGCTTTTTGGCATGATGACTGCTTGTCAGCTTTTTAATTTTCCGGATCAGCTGTTTCGTCTCATCTTTCGTGATGAAGCGTGCAGAAGCAACGGCATCAATCAGCATACGCAATTCATAAAGCTCGAATAGACGGTATTGATGGCTGTAGAACTTCGGCATTCCCTCTTTTTCCTGGTTGATGGTAATATCGAATTTTGCTTCAATCAGGTGCTCAATATCGTCCCTCAGTGAGTTTTTGTTTAATTTCACATCCGGTCCATATTCCTTTTTAAAGCGTTCAGTTATATCGTCAAGTGTATATTCATTTTCTTCATCAGTCTGCTCTCTTAGAATCTCCATAAGCTTGAGCATCCTTTGTTTGTTATCAAGTCTATTCATTACTTCACCCCGTGTACTTTATAACTAAAAGCTCTGCAGAATTAATTATCCATGAAAAAAAGCCCAGTGGCAACGGCCCTGGGCTCTGTTTCATTACTTTAAAATCCTGAAAACTAGTGGTATTCTGTACTCCTTGCCTTCATACGCTTTAACAGCAGCTACTATCGTGAAGATGAAAGCAAGGATTCCCACGATCCAAATAGTAATCACTCCAATTAAGATGATCATGAGCACAACACTGATGACACTGTAAATCGTATAGGAAATTAAAAAATTCAAATATTCCTTGCCATGATAATCCACAAACTCCGAGTCATTCTTTTTTAAGAGCCAAATGACCAGCGGTCCGATAAAAGTTGTAAAAAAGCTGGTTACATAGATGGCTGCTGCTAAAAGCCTTTCATCATTGGAAGGCACTTTATAATCATTCATTCTGTTTCCTCCTAATAATACTCAAATATATATTATGATTTCTTCTATATTATTTACGTTATTCGTTTTAAAAGGTTTCATGTATTTTTTAATTTTTGCATCCTTCCCTAAAATCCGTAAAACCTTAATTTCAAGTTCTTGATTAGGACAACTTGAATACAAATGTTAGAGACAGGCATTGCGCCATGACTTTGCCTAATTTTTTACCTGCTTAGGAAGGTGATATATAGATGATGTCAAAGCTGGAGGCTTTCATTCTGGGAATCATACAGGGGCTTACCGAGTTCCTGCCTATATCCAGTACAGGACATTTATATTTGGGGAGACATCTATTTGGGCTTGATGAGGCAGGCCTCTTCCTAGATACAATGCTGCATATAGGAACTTTACTGGCAGTCCTTGTCGTATACAAAAATGAATTGCTTCAAATTGTAAAGAAGCCATTTGGCAAGCTATCTATCCTTCTGATAGTCGGAACGATTCCAGCTGTAATTGTTGGGCTGCTGCTGAGTGACATGTTTGATTCAATTTCAAAATCCGGGGTTACAATCGGCTGGGAATTTCTATTTACGGGGTTCATACTCTGGATTGCTGATGGTGCTAAGAAAGGTGCAAAAAAGATGGACAGCATCACGTATGGAGATGCCCTGTTTATCGGCACCTTTCAGGCAGCAGCCATCTTTCCAGCAGTCTCCAGATCCGGATTAACCATTGCAGCAGGCCTCTTTAGAAAGCTCGACAGGGAAACAGCTGCATATTTTTCCTTTCTGCTGTCCATTCCAGCCATCGCAGGCGGCATTGTTATGCAATTTGGGGAATTGATGTCCGGTCACACAGAAGCCATAACCCTTGGAAGTATGTTAATGGCAACTTTGTCTTCAGCACTCTTTGGCTATGCAGCAGTCGTTTGGATGATTAATTTTCTGAAACGAAAATCCTTAAAGATATTTGCTGTATACGTTTGGATATTAGGGTTCACCATTATATTCCTGCAAATGACCGGGATTTTTTAAACTTCTAATGGGGAGGTATCAGAATGGAAGAGATTATTGCCAGCATTTTTGAAATACTTTCCCAGCTGGGTTATGCCGGCATTGCACTTGGTTTAATGGTTGAGGTGATACCAAGCGAAATTGTCCTGAGCTACGGCGGCTTTTTAGTCAGCACCGGAGACATCCATTTTACAGGTGCCTTGTTTGCGGGGATTGCAGGCGGAACATTAGCTCAGCTGTTTCTTTACTGGCTTGGCGCGTACGGAGGAAGACCTGTTCTTGATAAATATGGGAAATATTTACTTATTCAAAAAAAGCATTTAGATGCATCAGAGAAATGGTTTGAAAAGTATGGAACCGGGGTGATCTTTACGGCAAGATTTATTCCTGTCATACGTCATGCCATATCCATCCCTGCGGGAATAGCCAAAATGCCATTATCAGTCTTTACAGTATATACAATAGCAGCCATGGTGCCATGGACGGTTCTCTTTTTATTATTGGGAATGGAACTCGGTGACCACTGGAGAGACATCAAAGAATATGCAAAACCATTTATATTGCCGATCATAGTCATCGCGATGGGTTCGGGAGTGTTCTATTTTTTTTACAAAACGCGGAAAAGTTAACATAACTTAGATCAGTTTATTACTCAAAAGTGTAGAATAATCATTTTACACTTTTTTATTTGTTCAATCAGAAAATGTTCACCCTTTCTTTTCATTTTTGTAAAATAAAGCAAATACTACAGGATTAAAGGACGAGACCATGAGATGAAAACTTTATTAAAAAACGCATTCATTTACCCTGTTGCTTTCCCTGCTTTTCATGGGGATGTCTTAGTAGAGAACGGAAAGATATTAAAGACAGGCAAGAACTTAAAGTCTGATTCAAATGTAAAAATTATTGACTGCCATAGCCATCACCTGCTTCCGGGCTTCATAGATGTTCATACTCATTTGGGCCTGTATGATGAAGGCACCGGATGGGCAGGCAATGATGCCAACGAAACAATTGAACCGCTAAGCCCGCACATTCGAGCGATGGATGGAGTATATCCTCTTGATCCGGCTTTTACTGATGCTGTGAAATATGGCATCACAACTGCCCATATCATGCCAGGCAGCGCCAATGTAATTGGGGGAACTACTTCTGTTATTAAGACTGCAGGGAAAAATATCAGCAAAATGATTATCCAGGAAACAGCCGGACTTAAGATTGCCCTTGGAGAAAATCCAAAACGGATTCACAGCCATGGCAACAAGGATTCAATTACAAGAATGGGGATAATGGGAATGCTGAGGGAAGCCTTTTATGAGGCTTTACAGTGCGATAACCCTGATTCTTTAAGGTTCGCACCGCTTGTAAAAGCACTTAAAAGAGAAATTCCCGTCAGGATCCACGCGCATCGGGCAGATGATATCATTTCTGCTATCCGCTTTGCAGAAGAATTCAATCTGGATCTTCGGATCGAACATTGTACAGAGGGCCATTTAATTGCGGACGAATTGGAAGGGCTGAATTTAAAGGTATCAGTCGGGCCCACTTTAACAAGAAGGTCCAAAGTGGAGCTAAAAAACAAAACCTGGAAAACGTATCAGCAGCTGACACAGCATGGTGTTGAAGTTTCCATCACTACAGATCATCCTTATACACCTGTGCAGTATTTAAATATGTGTGCAGCTATTGCAGTCCGGGAAGGCCTATCCGAACAAAAGGCCTTAGAAGGAATCACCATTCTGCCGGCAAAAAACCTCAGGATCGATAATCGGCTTGGGAGCATCGAGGAAGGAAAAGATGCCGATTTAGTTTTGTGGAACCATCACCCATTTCACTTTCTTTCCAAGCCGAAATGGACAATGATAGGCGGAAATTTTGTGTTCAGGGAATCGTGAAACCGTGTCGAATATCGCTGGTGTAATTTGACATAAAATCGCAAAAAAAATAATCAAAAAACCTATTTCCTTTTTGATTTTTTTTTAGTATTATACCTAAAGTGAAGTGAAAATTTTGCTTCTTTATGACAGACAATCTAATATCGGAAACGATAGTAATAGGGAAGGCAAATGGTGCGCCACCAGTTATCTGGTTCTAGTGGGTTCGATTCCCACCCCGAAATTTTTTAGCAGCATAATAAAAAATTTCGAGGGTGGACCGATGGCTCTATTTGGCATGGAGTAGGACTGCCCTCAATTGGAGGGATATCCTATGCTCAAGAAACGTGATCTTCACGACTGCCATGCTTTATTTGATTTAATGACGCACCCTGATGTCTTCCCTTTTGTTCGCCAAAAAGCCAATTGTTATGATGAGTTTATGTTTATTACAAAGCAGACAATCGAAGCAGAAGAACGCTGTGAATTGATTTCACGCACAATTCTTGATGAATGGGGCACTCCGATTGGGACGATCAATTTGTATGACATCCAGGACAATGCCGGCTTCTTAGGAACATGGCTTGGCAAGCCCTATCATGGCAAGGGCTATAACAAATTAGCAAAAGATGCTTTCTTTGAAGAGCTCTTTTTTGAAACCGGCATTGAAACAATCTTTATGCGGATCCGCAAGGAAAATATCCGCTCGCAAAAAGCTGCAGAAAAGCTGCCTTATGTCATTCTTGCAAATGAAACGAGAAAGTCTGTTTATGATCAGCTGAATGCCAATGGAGATATTTACAATTTATATGAGATCCCAAAAGATCTATACAATCTTCATGTAATGCGTCATGGAGCAGCAGTCCAAGAATCGTCCCAATTACTGGAGGCTTAATAATAACGCAAAGCACTTGCATACAGGCAAGTGCTTTTTATATTCTTTCAATTGATAATATTGGATTCCGGTTCATCTGTTTTTTCTCTTATTCCGTACTGGGACAGCAATTCTTCCAGCTCTTCATTTGTAAGTGTTTCAAAATGCCCGTCCACGAATGAAACTTGAGTCTGATTTGGATTAATCCTATTTATATTGAAGCTCATCATTCTGCCTCCTTTAGTCGAGTTTTGAAAATGGCTGCTTTAATATTTATACTCGCCGATGGAAGGATTTTTATTCCCGTTATTCAAAAGTTCACATAATTGAAACACTTCGTTGTATCGATTTGTTCAGATTACTGTATCTGTTTTTTCCAGGATGAAGGCCTGCTTTGCACCGGCCTCTCTTTAGTATGATATAATTCTCTAGTCACTTTAAAGAAAGAGGAAAGTATCATGAATCAGACATACAGCAAAAAACAAAAGCTGCAACAGCTGCTGGTGATTTTAATTCCAATACTAGTAACCCAGCTGGCGATGTACTCCATGACATTTATTGATACCTTAATGACCGGCCGCTATAATTCACAGGACCTGGCAGGCGTAGCGATTGGATCCTCACTTTGGGTTCCCGTGTTCACCGGTCTTAGCGGCATACTCCTTGCTGTTACACCGATCGTGTCCCACTTGGTGGGAGCAAAGAAACAGAGTAAAGAAGTTTCATTTTCTGTCATTCAGGGTGTTTATCTATCCATCATTATGGCCGTCCTTGTATTTGCCGGAGGAGCACTCTCCTTAAACCCAATCTTAAGTGGAATGAATCTCGAAAACAGGGTCCATGACACAGCTTTCAACTACCTTGCAGCCTTAAGCACTGGATTGATTCCCCTGTTTGTCTACAATGTATTAAGGTCGTTTATTGACGCTCTTGGTAAGACTAGGGTGAGTATGATTATTACTCTTCTTTCACTGCCGATCAATGCTGTGTTTAACTATATGCTTATATATGGCAAATGGGGACTTCCGGAACTCGGAGGAGCAGGTGCAGGTTATGCTTCTTCTATTACTTACTGGCTGATCATGCTTATTTCATTTTTTATTATTCATAAAAATTCTCCATTCTCGAATTATGGAGTTTTCAGGAATTTGCATGCCGTTTCAATCAGCAAATGGAAAGAAATTCTAATAATTGGCATCCCGATTGGCTTATCGATTTTTTTCGAAACAAGCATTTTCTCAGCAGTTACTTTATTAATGAGTACATTCGAAACAGCCGTTATCGCCGCTCATCAGATTGCCCTCAATTTTGCATCGCTTCTTTATATGATACCGCTCAGCATCTCAATGGCATTAACAATTGTAATAGGATTTGAATCAGGAGCTGCACGTTATAATGATGCTAAAGAGTACAGCTGGATCGGAGTAGGCATTGCCGTAATTATGGCATTAATTTGTGCAGCCATCCTTTTGGCTTTTCCAAAAGAAGTTGCATCTATTTATACAAAAGACAGCGATGTATTAAAATTGACGGCCAATTTTTTAATCTATGCCATGTTCTTTCAGCTTTCAGATGCTATTCAGGCACCTGTCCAGGGAGCGTTAAGGGGGTATAAGGACGTAAACGTCACCTTTATTATGTCACTTATTTCTTATTGGATTATCGGACTGCCCTTTGGCTATTATCTAGCCAATCATACAAACTGGGGGGCATATGGTTATTGGATCGGCTTAATTACAGGACTTGCAGCTGGCGCCATTACTTTAACAGGCAGGCTGATTTATCTTCAAAACAAAAAATACCCAGCATCCATGAAAGTTTAAAAAATGGCAGAAGAATTTCGTTCTTCTGCCATTTATAAGTTTATTACTGGAATATTTTTCCGAGAACGTCTTTGCCCCCTGTAACCGGGATAATACTGCCTGTAATAAAATCGGATTTTTTATCGGTCAGAAAGCTGATTACTCGGGCAATATCCTCACCTGTTCCCGGTCTTCCGACTGGTGAGGCATTT
Source organism: Cytobacillus sp. BC1816 (assembly GCF_051353635.1). Lineage (NCBI taxonomy): Bacteria > Bacillati > Bacillota > Bacilli > Caryophanales > Bacillaceae > Cytobacillus > Cytobacillus sp. BC1816. The sequence continues at coordinate 3,642,539 of NZ_CP195611.1, forward strand.
TCCTGAACCTCTGCAGCTTCTTCAATTTTCTTTTCCTTCCATTCACCGACGATATCTCCTGGACAAACCATATTCGCGGTAATTCCATTCCTGGCCTCTTCAAGTGCAATGGATTTCGTCAAAGACGCAGCACCCGTTTTCGCAGCCGCAAAAGCGGAGCGGTATATCCAGCCGGAAGCTGACTCTACACGATCAAAGCCAATTGTAATAATCCTTCCCCATCCAGCTTCACGCATTTTCGGGATAAACAGCTTGGATAAATAAAATACTGCATTTAAATTACCATTAATCAGATAATTCCATTGTTCGAAGGTATATTCCATCATCTCTATTCTTTCATGCACGTAAGGGCCTGCATTATGAATGACTATATCGATTACTGGGAATTCATTAAAAGCAGCTTCTGACATCTTCACACATTCTGCCGGTATTGAAATATCTCCCTGTAAAGCAATATTTTTAGTTCCATATTTTTTGGTCAGTTCCCGGCATAATGAGACAGCTTCCTTTTGACTGCTACGGTAATTGATCACCAGATCGATGCCTTTTTCGGCAAGCACATACGCCGTTCTTTTCCCGATCCCTGTTGCTCCTCCCGTTATTAAAGCTGCTTTATTTCTCACAAAATTACCCCTCAGTACTTAATAATTTTTATATACATCAATACCAATATACTAGTAATTACAGTGTATTAATGCAAATAATAAGAAACTTTTTTCACCTTCGGCTACAGGGGCTGTGCAAATCTTAAAGATCCTTTATTAACGGATAGGCGTTTTTCCGCATAGAATATATGACATAGTGAAGAATCATTAGTCTTACCGGCAGTTTAGCATGGAAAGGATGAGAAGGATGTTTCCATGGAACCTTTTTCCATTTAATAAAGATATGAAAAATCCTCCCCATCAAATGAAACCGGAGGATATTGATAAATATGTCCGAAATATCATGGGGCAAATGTTTCCTCAAAATATGCAGGAAATGAGCGGAACACCAGATTTTATGAAAGGCTTTAATACAGCAGCTACTGGAACTAATCACCAGCCACATTCTTCACCGCTGAATGCATCGGTCTTTGAAACACATGATTATGTTTTTGTGAGATTCCCCATCAAAAACGAGGACTGGTTAAAAGAAATGAAACTTTACCACACATCCAACCAAATGATTATTGAACATATTCCTGAAAAAGACGATAAGCATATCCTAACCCTCCCTGCTATTGTCAGAAAGAAAGGATCATCAGCCAGCTGCAAAGAGGGGTATATGGAGATAAAAATACCTAAAAACGTTGATATGCAATTTTCGGAAATTGATGTAACGGAAATATTATAAAGGGGGCATCTTAATGGAGCTGGAAAAATGGAAAGATTTAATAAAAATGTCCTCCCAGTATCAAAACCAGGATTTCTGGGACACCTTTATATCGTCTGAGAAATCCAGTCACAATAAAAAACATTCCTTTTCAGGACTGGAACAGGAAAAAATCAATCGTTTTCTATCTAATCAGGATATTTATCCGCGATGTGACATGTATGAGTGCAATGGGGATATCAAAATTGAAGCAGAGCTCCCCGGAGTATGCAAAAATGACATAAAAGTATCTCTCATACGAAATGAACTAATTATCAAAGGAAAATGTTCTTCATTTCATCAGCACTTGCGCTATTTTCTGAAAGAAAGACATAGCAGGTCCTTTGAAAAAGTGCTGACCCTCCCTATGCCCGTTGATAAATATTCAATCGAAACGTCATTCGAAAATGGGATACTTTCCATTTCTCTCCCCATCTTACTTCAAGAGGAAGAAAAAATACCCATTTTTGTAAAGAGTGAAGAAAAGCCTTAATCCAGCAGTTTATCATAACAATAAAAAGGGTTGTCCCGATCCATGAAGATTGTACCTGCTTTGACATATCCGTTTTTTTCAAATAATCTTTGAGCCTTTGTATTCAGCGAGTATGTATCGGTTCTCATATACGGAATCCCTTTACTGACTGCATGTTCTTCAGCAAAAATAATTAACTTGCTCGCAATTCCCTCACCTCTGATCTCTGGATCTACTGCCAGACGGTGAAATACAAAACACGGCTCATCTTTTCTCCAAGAGGCACTTTTATATTCCTCAGCCTGAGTTTGATCGACAGTAATGGAACCTGCAACTTTTCCATCAAAAATGGCCGTGTGCAAATTGCCTGCTTCAATATCAGCTAAAAAGTCCTGATCCTGGGGATAAGTCCGGTTCCATTGGTCATTTCCCTCGGATGCCATAATGTTAACAGTCTGCTGGACGATGTCCATAATTTTTTTCAAATCTTCTTTTGTTCCTTTTCTAATATCCATTCAAATCACCTGTTGCTTCTGATTTTAGTGTCTTTTACTAATGTTCCTATGAAGGATTGAATACATACATAGAGTCCAAGTAAATACTATAATTGAATCATTACGTAAACGACATTATTCAGGTGACAGTGCAAAACAAAAAAAGACAGCCTAAAAAGGCTGCCTTTCACTCCATCACATATTATTTGCCAATGAACATTTGAGTCCAGTAGTTGCCGTCAGCAACATGGCCTACACCAAGATGCGTGAAGTTTGCATTCATGATGTTTTTACGGTGGCCTTCACTATTCATCCAAGCTTGTACAACTTCTTCAGGAGACTGTTGGCCCATAGCAATGTTTTCTCCTGCTGTAGTGTATGAGATACCGAATTGCTTCATCATATCAAATGGTGAACCGTAAGTTGGGCTGTTATGGTCAAAATATCCTTTTGACTGCATATCACGTGACTTTTCACGAGCAACTTTGCTTAATTCTACATCCAATTTAAGTGCAGGCACTCCTGCTTTTGCACGTTCCTGGTTAGTTAATTCAAGTACTTTTTTCTCGTACGCACTTACTTCAGAAGTTGCAGGTGCCGCTTCTTTTGTCTGCTCAGCAGGTGCTTGCTGCTGTTGTGCAGGTGCCTGCTGCTGTGCTGGAGCCTTTGCTGTTTCCTGTGCTTTCGCAGGCTGCTGTGCTGGAGCCTGTGATTTCGCAGGCTGCTGTACTGGTGCTGCAGGCTTCTGAACTTCCTGTTTATTTACTTGAACATTTCCCCAATTAATATTGTAGTTATTAAGGTATTTTTGAAGAATGCTATTGATTTGTTCCTGGCTTAAGTTACCAGATTGAGAAACTACCATTTTTTTAGCTTGTTCAGGAGTAGGACAATTTGAAGCTGCGTCCGCTTGGTTAGCTCCTGGTGCTGATACTAGTAATGCTGCTGCCGCTGCTACTGAGTAAATAACTTTCTTATTCATGTATATAAATCCTCCCTGTGTTTGTTTTCTTTGTTGTGTGGTGCTGTGTGACTTGCACAATCATCATATCACAGGGTTTTTCGTAATATTTTTGGACAGATTTAACAAATACCTGAATTCAGGACACCTCAGAGACTTTTAATCTAGTTAAATTAGGACTGCAGCTTTTCATGAATCCTTATATTAAAAGGTTTAGGGATATTCATAAATGGGTAAATAAACGATTGGGTTTTTTTCTCTTTAGTGGAAGCCTCTTTAATCAAATACCATTTATATACTAAAACATCACTATTGACAGGTTTTTAGGCTGACATTATTCTTTACTTTTATTACACCATTGTAACAAATATTATAGGTATATGTACCCGAATTTGGGTATTTATACCCCTAAAGGAAAAGTTTTTGGTGAATTACCCGGATCCAAAACAAAAAGCAGCCATTGCTGCTTTTTAATGGCTGCTATCATCATTGTCTTCCATATTTTCCTTTTCCGGGCTGGCTGATTCTTTTTCAGGTTCACTAGGCTGGCCGATAACAAATTCTTTTTTAGGCATATTATGCATCCTTCGTGCAGTTACATGTGAGTATATATAGTAGGTTCCTTCTTCTTCGAAGGTTTTCTCGAGCCGGTAAATCCCGTTTTCAGTGTGTTCAACAAGTATTTTTTCATGTTCTTCCGCATTTGCTCTCCAGATTTCAAACTTTACTTCGTCTGCATCCGTCACCTCTTCTTCCCCATATGTAACTTTTGCTTCAAAAACTACCGGCTCATTTGCTTTTGCTTTTTCAGGATTAATCGATAATTCGACTTCCAGGAACTGCGGTTCTTCCTCAGCTGCATTATTATTGCTGCAGGCTGTCAGGCTTACCATGAACATTACTGGGAGCCAAATATTTAGTAGCTTCTTCATACAAATCTCCTTTATCTTACCTTATTTCGAACAGCGGCAGCACGATTCTTACCGTCGTACCTTTATTTAATTCACTTAAAACAGTCAGCTCACCCTGATGGAGCTTAACAAGCTTTTCTGCAATCGCAAGACCAAGTCCTGTACCGCCATCTGATCTCGTTCTGCCTTTATTCACTCTATAAAACCTGTGTTTAATCTTGCTTAAATGTTCTTCAGAAATCCCAATTCCTGTATCCTCTATTTCAATCACGCATTTATCTTTCTCTTGAGATAAAAGGATTCTGATTCTGCCTTCTCCTGTATACCGAATAGAATTGTCCATAATATTTTGGATGATCTGCTCAATTCTGCCTTCATCCCCGTTGATGATTACTTCAGGATCCAGGCGGTATTGTAAATCCAAATTCTTTTCGCGGAGGATAGGCTTGTATTTTTCAATAGCATCCTCAATAAGCTGTCCCAAAGGCAGGGGCATTTTTTCGAGTTTGTATTCGTCAGATTCAAGCTTAGATAAATCAAGCAGGTCTCCCACCAAACGTTCCATCCTTTTTGACTCTCTAATTATCAGCTGCAAATATTTTTGCCTGTCCTCCTCAGATTCTGCCATCTCGGAAATGAGTGCTTCACTGTAGCCCTTTACATAGCTAATGGGGGTTCTTAACTCATGCGATACGTTTGCCAGAAAATCCTTTTTCTTTTCGTCTTCTTTTTGTATAGACGAGGACATATGATTAAATGCACTTGCCAGCTGGCCAATTTCGTCCTTCGAATCAATGTTTAAATGAATATCATAGTACCCCTTTGAAACATGGTCAGCTGCATCCTTCATATCCAATAGGGGCTTTGTCAGTTTTTTAACCAGCATGGTACCTAAAATGATGCTGATAACCGTAAAAATCAACGCGGCAGCAAACCATAGATACGCAAAATCCTGGGTAATCTCTGAAATTTTTGCCAGGGGAACATATAAATATATTATGCCCTGCAGCCGATTATCATCAAGAAGCGGAATAATGACACCCATAATCTTTCGGTCAAACCTTTTTTCATAGCCCAATTTTTCAACTGCACTGCCTTTTAGCAGCTCTTCGCGTTCTTCTTCACCAATTAGAGTCTGATAGTCAATTTCAAAAGGCAGACAGGCACTAAGCTCTCTAGGATTACTGACAATAAAAACTTCTGTTTCTGCTTTTGAATTATACCAATCGATTTTTTCCCTGAGATCCTCTGTCAAAGGCCCCCCCTTGTATTCTGAAGACAAACTCCTCCCTTCAGTAAGCAGGGATTCCCTTACATTTTCCACATAAATTTTTTCATAAAATAAATAAGATAGAAAGTAGGAATATAAGATCGTAATGATAATCGCGGCTGTCACAGTCAGCCACATTTTTTTTGCCAGGCTATTGGTCAGGAATTTCATTCACTTGGCACCTCGAATTTATAGCCTACTCCCCAGACTGTTTGGATATAGTCCCCAACCCCCAGCTTCATTCTCAGCGTTTTTATATGAGTATCCACTGTTCTTAAACTTCCTGTATAATCGATGCCCCATATATATTCAAGCAGCTGCTCCCTGCTTAATGCCTGGTTTTTATGTTCAATAAAAAATAGAAGCAATTCATATTCTTTAAGAGTAAGCGTGACCTGCTTCCCCGCAACTGAGACTTTCCTTGCTTTTTTGTCAATTGTGATCTTTCCAACTTGTATAGAATCCATGTCACTTTTTAATCCGCCCGTTCTTCGGAGAACAGCATTCATTCTGGCAATAAGTTCTCCAGGACTGAACGGTTTGACAATATAGTCATCCCCTCCTAACTGCAGGGCTTTCACTTTATCCCATTCCTCTCCCTTGGCAGAGAGAAATATAATTGGCACATTTGATTTTTCCCTGATTCGAGAACATACTTCAAATCCATCTTCACCCGGCATCATTATATCCAGAATAACTAAGTCCATCACATTATTTTCAAGTATGCCATATGCTTCAAAGCCGCTTTCTGCTGAAAAGCATGTAAATCCTGAATTCCCCAGGTACATTTCAATCAGATGCCTCATATCTGCTTCATCATCTATTATCAGGATATTCAGCATGTCATTTCACACTCTCCCTAATGACTATTTTAAAAGGGCCCTCTCCAACCTTAATATTTTTAAGCGTTTTTAAATTTTTTGGCTCTAGTATATGTAAATCATTGCTGTCATAACCGGCGACCAAAAGCATATCATTTGCAAAAGCCATTTCAAAGGGATTTGCTGCAACTGAGACAGTGGCAGCTTCTTCCCCTGATTCATTAATTTTATATAACATATTTGAACCATGGCTTAAGACATATACATGATTTTCTTGTCCAAGAAAATTAATCGGCATCGAAGGAGCCTGAATTCTCTTCTTTAACTCCCCTGTTTCAGTATCATACACATGGATATTCTGTTCAATTTCAACACCTTCTCCATGTCCGCCAATCCAGATATCACCGCTTTTCTCATTAAGCCAGGCACCGGCTGCTAAAGGATGGATTGTAAATTCCCCGCTTTTTTCTTTTGACTCAAGATCGATAATTCCCAGTTTCTCATGGTTGAAGCTTAGGACAAATAACTTTTTCTCTGCAGAGGATTCAAGGAGGGTAAGCGGATCTCTTTCGGTCTCGACCTGTTTTTCCTCCTCTCCATTTAAATTAAAGAACCTTATTTTGTTCAAGTTTTGATCTGCAAAAGCTATTTCATTTGTTTCAAGCAGGATGCCGTTGACAATACCTTCTCCTGTCTCCCAGCTATCAATCAGTTTTCCTTCCTTTAAGGAATATTGATCTGCCGTCTCCAGCTGTTTTCCATAAAGAAGTATGGAATCATTGTCCGGGAAAATCAAAGCCCCTGTATAAGGTTTTTCCATAATCCACTCTGCCGCCAGCTCCTTCTTAGTTAAATCTACAAAGGATATGGTCATATCCTTGATATTCACTGTAGCAGCAAAAGTTATTTCTTCTGGAATTGCAGGCTGGCTCTTTTCTGAGCAGGAAGTAAGAATGGCTGCTATTATCAATAATAAGAAAAACCAATATTTTTTTTTTGACATACCATTTCTCCTTATGACTATCTTACCTTCATCTTACCTTAATATTGTGAGATAAATGTGAAAGGATCTTGAAACCTAAAGAAAACCTGCTGAATTCAAAAAAAATAGGAAGCTTTACTCTTCCTATTTCAAACATTCACATTCATTGATATGCATTTGGATAAGTGCGTTTTTTGATGTTTCATTCAAGTCTGACTGTGTAATTCTCTTAACCGCAAGGTAGAATTTTTCATAGATTGTCTTACGGACTCTAGGATGGGAATTTTCATCCTTTAATTCCCTGGAGATTGCTTCCTTCAATATCATTTCAGCATTATGATCCTCTTCGAGTTTCCGGTTATTCCAAAGCTTCCGGTATTCATTCAGAAGCTTTTCATAGTCTGGACTCATTACTGCCACATCCCTTCCAAAACAGGAACCATTATATTTCCTTAAATGTATTTTTACATAAATAATTTTATAAATGCAAAAAATATATCTAATATGCCAGAAAGGAGAATGATTAATGAATTCACCTTATCGGTGTCCAAACTGTAAAACCAACAGAAGCCGATTCAATATTATTCAGCAGGTGCCTCAATCCATTAAAATGGATCCCCAGACAGGGAATGTATTGGAAGAGTACAGCAGTGAACAGCTGTCCCCCTTTCATATGCCTTATAAAGGCCCCGACAAGAGGGTACAGTGTGCTGCATGCGGACTTGTGGAAGACGAACGCACATTCATCAAATTTGGAGAAAAACAGTAGTCTTGCTGAAAACAAATAAAAGCTTGAGATTTTATTCTCAAGCTTTTATTCGTTCACTAACTTATTCTCCTTAAAGAATCTTTTATTGTCCACTTTCCATGGGTCAGCCTGTGAATAGCGCACAAGATAGATGCTGCCCCTAAAATGCAGTCTGCCGCGGTTCTTTATAAACCAGTCTACTTCTACCGGCACTTCCAGGCTCAGCTCGCCTGTCAAATCCTCAGCAGGAAGAACAGGCATCGCACTCAGCCGTACATTTTCTATGATGGGCAGGATTTGATTCCATGGCAAGGGCTGAAGGGAAATGGGCTGTACGATCTTGGAATCCTGCTGTTTTAATCCAGCCATGAATGCACTGATCACTTCATATGGATTTGCTTTATAGAGATATCCATCAAGTTTTCCTGCTGCTTTTAATATCATCAGCTTGTGTGATAAATCCATGTAATTGGTACGGTGGGTGGTACTGCCATAAAAATGAATACAGAAGTGGCCGGGAAAGTTGTTTTTCAGTGCACCGCCTCCATGGGGCATGCCATGCATAGAAGCGGCAATCCACTGATTGCCATTAATAACAATGATTGCTCGCCTCTTCCAGCTCCATTTTCCTCCATAAATGCTTTTCATTACTTTTGTTTCTTTTGCGTCTAATGGCTGTACATCTGCATGATGGCTGCCGGCTCGTCTTTGAACTTTAAACTTCTTGCCTGTTTCAACATCCAGAACAGTAAATTTACTGTATTTAGGCAATATCCCATTTACTTCTTCCCAAGGGATCATCTCAATTTGCCAGCTTATCCCCTCTTCCGCTGCAGCAGTGTGTATGGCTCCTGCAGTAAAAAGAACAATAAAAATAATGATTGCGTGTATTGTTTTCATAAGTTCCACTCATTTTTTATGTTTTTTCGGTTCAGCATTATATATTGAGTTTCCCAAAAACAGGTTTTTTTCATTCATATGAAGAAATAAAAAAATCGCACAATTAGAGTGCGATTTTTCTTATCTTTAATTAATACCTTCTAAGGCAGTTAATTTTTTCTTCATATCTTCCCAGTCAAGATTTTCTCCTATAAATACCATATTCAAGGGCAAATTCATGTTTTCCTGCATATACAGCGGCATTCCATAAGAATACTGAAACAGCAGCGGATACTGTGATGAATTCAGTTTCAAATATCCTTTTATTCTGTAAACAGTATCAGGGAGGCCTCTTAGAAAGTCCTCAAATTCAGACTGATTGACAGGTTTTTGAAACTGATAAACAAAAGTGCTCAGGCTTAGGTCAGAAAAAACATGTGAGCTGGAAGCCGGGCTCTTTTTCCCGGAAGTCATACCTCTCACCTGCTTCACAGCGATCTTTGAGTACGATGTTAAGATGCTGAAAGCATGGCTATTTAGCCCCTGTACCTCCATTGTAAGCCTGGCCTGTTCCGCTTCTGTAAGATCATCTGCTTTATTTAAAATAATTAAATCCGCATGCCTCACCTGCTCAATTAATAGCTGCTGAATCTGCGGGCTTAACAGCTTTCGATTAAGCCACCTTGGACCATCAACAACTGAAAGAATTCCTTTTACCAGCATTCGATCTGCAAAGAGCGGGGAAAGGATGCTATCCAGAACTTCTATGGGATGAGCAGCGCCTGTTGTTTCAATATAGATCGCTTCCGGCTTATCAACCATCAATAATTCCTGAAGCTGAGCTTCCAGCTTATCTGAGATTGTACAGCATATGCATCCATCAAGCAGCTCCTTTAATGGTACATCTTCATCAACCACGTCCGAGTCAATTGATACTTTCCCCAGCTCGTTCATCATGACTGCCACTTTCCTGCCTTGCTTTTTTTCATCCTGGAGCAGCTGCTTAAGAAGTGTAGTCTTCCCGCTCCCAAGAAAGCCTGATAATATATATATTTCTGTTTTATTCATATTTTTCCCCTTCTTCACGGTCTGCAAGCATTTCTTCAATCATAATCATCATTTTCTTCTCTATTGAATCAATATCCAGATTTGTTAAGTAACCCACGGAATGAAACATTTCCTGTTTGCATTTCCAGATGGGAATATATGCATTTGGAAAAAAATCATCTTCCGTTTCAATTCCCAATTCCAAAATGGACTCATAGTCAACTTTAAATACATCATTTTCTGATGCACCTCGGCCTTTAATGGTTCTGATCAGGTCCACTACCAGATTTTCCCCGCCGGTTTGAAAGTCTGTTTTATAGTTATTAAGAAGTTTTTCAGCAAGCTTTTCACACTTTTGTTCTATAACTGATATTTGATTGCGGGTCTGCTCATTAAGTTCCACTATCTGCTTCAAAGGATCACCTCTTTATAGCTATCCTGTCTAATGACACATTGTATATGATTTTATCAGTCCATACAAACCATAAGCCATATTTGCTATAATCTCTAATAAGGATGGTGGAGTTAATATGCTCGAAAATACCGGAGAAAGAATCATACCGGAGTTAATGCCGATTACAAATGGAATGCTTCTGGAACATTTGGCGCGTTACTATTTTGCCCTTTATTATGCCAGAGGAAGAGTCCTTGATATTGCCTGCGGAACGGGTTACGGCTCAAAAATCATGGCAAAAGCCAAGAAAAAAGAAATCAATGAAATTATCGCAGTGGACGTTGATGAAGATACACTGAAATATGCCAGACAGTACCATTATCATCCTCTCGTGCAATATGTAAAAGCCAATGCAGAAGATGAAATCCTCCCAGATCAATTAGGATTCTTTGATGTAATAACGAGCTTTGAAACGCTTGAACACCTGGCATCAGAAGAAATATTTCTTAACAGCCTTTATAAGATGCTAAAGCCTGGGGGGACTCTCATTTTATCCACTCCATTCGGCGCTGGAAGGGGAAAACCAACAAGAGAGCCATTCCATTATCATCAGCTGACTGAAGATGAATTCACGGATCTGTTTAAGTCATACGGGGAGACGGAATTTTATTATCAGAGAAGTGTTCTTATTGAACCGAAAAGGGAAGGCAAACACTACCCTTTTGGAATTGCTGTCTGCAGAAAAAGTAAATGAGGAGCCCCAACGGCTCCTCATTTACTTTCTTAAATCGCTTTGGCTTATTTACGTCACTATTCTTTATCAGCCTTCAAAAACTGCTTAAGTGCTTCTGAGTTTTCTTCAAAATCCAGCTGGAGAACCGATCCGGCATGCTCATATGTTTTATTTTCAAAACTGTCTGTAATCGGCACCCTCAGTGTTTCAATATCAGTAACAGGGTCCATTAAAAATGAAACACCTAAGGCTATTGCATCCTCAAACTTTAAGTCAGTTTCAACGTATTTCAATGCCTGGCTGATCACTTCAGGAAATCTTGCCAAACCGGCAGGTGAAGAGAATTGATTCATCACTTCATCTTTAAGCTCTATCAAAATTTCCTGCTGCCTGTCCACTCTCCCAAAATCACTTTGTCCATCATGGCGAAATCTAACATACGATAAAAGGTCGCTCCCCTTAAGTTTTTGCCTGCCAGGATCCAAATCCAATCCCATATCGTCAATCATTGCAGAACTGACTTCCACTTCAATTCCCTCCGGGGCAATGGCATCAAGCATTTTTGTAAATCCCTTAAAATCGATAATTGCTGTATGATCGATTCGGACTCCGAAGTTTTGTTCTATTGTATCCTTTAATAAATCCTTGCCGCCTATATAATAAGCATGATTCAGTTTGCTGTACATATATTCATAATCAGGAATTTTTACATAGCTGTCCCTCATTAAAGACACCAATTTAATCGATTCTCCTGAAGGTACATAACTGGCTAGAAGAATAGCATCTGAACGTGAATCCTCTTCTCCCCTGCTGTCCACACCAATCAGCAAAAAGTTTTTCGTTTCTTTTCCAATAGCTGATGGCTCTTTATCTTCCTTTTCGGCCTCATCAGGTGCAGAATACTGCCTTACCTCATTGCGATCTTCTTTTTGCTGATAGGAAGTACAGCCGGACAGGATGGCTGCAGCCAATAATAAAACAATCATTATATTCTTCAAGCGAATCACCCCTGCGCTGCTTATAGTAAAGTTTACTATCATTGTGGGAAAGATGAATGCTTTATATACCCATTTTCATAACAGGAATACATGTATACACAGAAAAAAGCTCTCCAAAAAAATGGAGAGCTTTTGCCTTAAGATTCTATTTGTTCTTTCAGCACTTCGGCTGCTTTTTGAATTTGCGTATCATTTTGATCAATTTTTTCACGGAGTTTTTCCATCAGTCTAAGGGTAGACTGCCCTGATAATACTCCATTTTGCTCAAGCTTTTCAGCAGCCTGAAACTCCTTGACAGCCTGTTCTGTTTTTTCATCAAAGAAACCATCTTCTCTTCCAGGATCATATCCAAGTGCTTTTAGCATTTGCTGTGCTGCTTTAACCTGAGCTGAAGAAGCAGAAAGCTTTAATTCAGTGTCAGGATTAATAAATGGAAGTGTAGCATAATCCGGCAAGGCCACTTTGTGATCCGGTGTTATTCCCTTTTTATGAATCCAATTCCCATCCGGTGTCAGCCATTTTTCAGTAGTGAATTTCATGTTTGATCCATCGGAGAAGTCCTGTGCACGCTGGACTGTGCCTTTTCCAAACGACTTTTCACCGACAAGCGGCACATCTGCAGACTCGTGTACTGCGGCGGCCAAAATTTCTGATGCACTTGCGCTTCCTTTATCAATTACCACTACTAAAGGAATATTCGGGTTTTCCTCTTTCGTTGATTTAACTTCTTCCCTGTTTCCATTGCGGTCTTCAATTTGGAATAAAATCTCGCCATCCGGGACAAACAGGCTGGAAATTTTCACTGCCTGATCCAAAAGACCCCCAGGATTCTGGCGAAGATCAAGAATTAATCCTTTCATGCCCTGCTTCTGCAGCTCATTCAGAGTTTCCACCAGCTCTTTAGAAGTATTTTCCGAGAAAGTAGTAATCTGCACTTTAGCAATACCATCTTCAAGCATTTCCCCATAGACGGTTTCAAGGGGAATGGTATCACGAGTAATGGAAATATTCATAGGCTCATCTGAACCAGGGCGCTGAACTGAAAGTTCTACCTTAGTGCCCTTTTCGCCTCTGATCAGCATAACGGCTTCTGTTGAACTCATCCCCTGAAGACTTTTTCCATCAACGGACAGGACCTTGTCATTCGGTTTAAGCCCGGCCTTTTCAGCAGGTGAACCTTTTAATGGCGAAACAATTACAATGTAGCCTTCCTGTTCCTGGATTTCAGCTCCGATTCCTTCAAATGAGGATGAAATACTCTGATGGAAGCTTTTGGCTTCTTCCTCGTTCATATAGTCTGAGTATGGATCATCCAGCGCTTCAAGCATACCGTTAATAGCGCCATTTATAAGGTTATCCTGGTCAACTTCCTGGAAGTAGTTTGTCTTAAGGGTATCATAAGCTGTATAAAACTTATCAAATTCCCTTCTCTCACCTGTTCCAACATCTACTGCTTTTTCGTCTCCAAAAGCCAGTGCAAAGGTAGTAATTCCAGCTGAAAGGAAAACAATAAAAAACAGCAGCATGACAAAATGAAACTTTTTCATACGGATAAAACCTGAATGGTTATTATCTGGTGTTTCGGAAGTTTCTTTGTTTATATCTTCATTTTGCAAACTCTTCACCACTTTCATTACCGTAAAATAACTATGTAGAATCCTTAATGATTAGAATAACATTTTTATCGAAAAAATAACAAAGAAAAATGCGTATGTATAAAAATTGAAAGAGCGCCAGCGAAATATGCTAAAGCGCTCCTTCTTATGTTAGGCTACCCCATAGCCTTGATCTTCTATCGCTTTTATTAAGTTTTCCTGATCAGCTTTTTTCGGGTCATACTCAATCTCTGCATGTTCATCGTGAAAGGCAATGGCGACGCTTGCCACGCCATCAATGGAGAGGAGGGCATTTTTAACCGCCTCTTCGCAGTGGCTGCAGGTCATCCCCACAACTTTAAGTGAAACTTTTTCCAATGTATGAACCTCCTTTTCACCTGTAAAACCTTAGTTTATTATTACCTCATTTAAGGGCGTTAATAAACATCAAGCCAACAGTCGGCGGCTTGATATATGCCAACTCAGGAATCATACTTCCCCTTAATATAATCATCGAGAAAATAAAAGGTTAATGTTTAGCCAGTATAGACCATATTTTATTATATAGTCTCATTTTAAAAATCCGCAAGCACCCGCCTAATCCTATACACCAGCCCTCCCTCAAGCCACCCATCACTTTTTTAAGGAGTGAATTATAATGATAATCGCAGTGTTATGGCTAAGTTTCGCAGCTTCATTGATCAGCCTGATTGCAGGCATCATGAATCAGTCATGGAAACTTGCCCTATCAAGCTTTTTTCTTCTTCTTCCCTTAGGGTATTATTTATCAGGGGCAGAAAACGTTATCCGCATCCTGTCTGCACTTCCCGCTGTTCCCCTCATTTTAGCAGTTATATTCTATTTTCAATCAGGGAAAAGCAATTTCAGGCAAAAAGAAAAATAAAAGAGGCCTTTGCGGCCTCTTAGATCTTTTTAACAATATCGAAGTATTCTTCCAAAGTCCATTGCTTTTCGTAAATGACTCCTGCTGCCTCAGTCCCAACATAGCGGAAATGCCAAGGCTCATATTTATAACCTGTAATGCCTTCTTTTCCTTTAGGGTAGCGGAGGATAAATCCGTAGCGATGTGCATTTTCAGCAAGCCACTTTCCTTCCTTGGTTTCCCCGAATTCTTCTGAGAGCTCCATATTTGCACTTCTGCTTGAGATATCCATTGAAAGGCCCGTCTGATGTTCACTGCTGCCCGGAATGGCAACTGCCTGAACTGCTTTTTCTTTTCCAACTCTGCTTACCTCAGCCGCAAAAACCTGTGATTGCCGTGTAAATGAACGGTACCCAGAAACTGCAAATAATTCAACACCTTCATTAAGCGCTCCGGTAAATAGCTTTTCCAAAGCCTGGGCAGCGTCCTGCCGCATATAGCTTTTTTCCAAATCTAATTTCCCATAAGAAAATGCAACATCTGGGATCATTAACTTGGATGGTTCATAGCCATCTGGAAGACTGAACTGTTTATTCACGAGGGCCATCACATTTTCAGGATTCTGAATTATATTTCTTCCATCGACAACTTTAACATCATTAAAATATGCCGCTTCCAATGAAAGAGGATCATCTTGAATTTCTTCTTTTCCTTCATTGCCTGCTTCCTCAGCACTGTTTTCTTCTTCTTTTGAGGAGTCATCCTCTTGAGGAGATTCCTCAAGGCTTTTTTCTCCCCCCAAAAATGGAATTTTTTCAATAAGCGGCTGTACCTTCTCCATATAAGGATCCAGCTTGCTGCAGCCGGAAAGCAGGAGGGTAAAGGTCCCTGCCATAATTATGATTTTCTTCATTCAATTTCACCTGACTTTTTTTGTCTAGCGAAAGCAGCCTACATCCTGGTATTGTCTGGGGTGGGCACCAAGGAATGCATCCTTGGACAAACTTCGCAGGAACAAGTGAACTTTACTTGTTCCGAAGGCGCTTCCGCTTTTCTTTTTCTTTGCAACATTACTATTTTAACATTACAAGTCAACTAGTCCATAATTGTGTGAAAAACAGGACAAACGGCACAAATGGCTTTTTGCAGATTTGAGTTTTTTTCATTTAAACAAAAAAAATAAAACTGGCTCTCAATGAACCAGTTTCCATTTCCTTTATTCTTTAACTGCAGCTTCAAGTGCAACTTCAATCATTTCATTGAAGGTAGTTTGTCGTTCTTCAGAAGTTGTTTCCTCACCTGTTAGGATATGATCGCTGACTGTTAAGACAGAAAGCGCCTTACGTCCGAATTTCGCTGCAAGTGTATAAAGCGCAGCCGTTTCCATCTCAATCGCCAAAATTTGATATTGTGCCCATTTTTCGTGGTCAGCATTGTCATTATAGAACATATCTGCTGTGAATACATTTCCGACTTTGAGGTTTAATCCTTTTTCAACACCTGCATCATAAGCTTTTTTCAAAAGGTCGAAGTTAGCTGTCGGTGCAAAGTCTACTCCTCCAAAAGTAAGCCTGTTCATTTGGGAATCTGTAGAAGAGCTCATAGCCAGGATTACATCCCTAACTTTCACATCTTTTTGAATTGCACCGCATGTGCCTACTCTAATCAAGTTTTGAACATTGTAGCTTTGCATGAGTTCATTAATATAAATGGAAATGGATGGCACTCCCATGCCTGTGCCCTGAACTGATATGCGTTTCCCTTTATACGTTCCTGTATAGCCAAACATGTTGCGGACTTCATTGTAGCACTCTGCATTTTCCAAAAATGTTTCTGCAATATATTTTGCACGCAGAGGGTCTCCAGGAAGCAGGACCGTTTCTGCAATTTCGTTTTCTTTAGCACCGATATGTATGCTCATAATCAAAACCTCCAAATTATTTCTGAAGCCTCTGTAAATGCTTCCAAGTCAAACTATACCATATGTGCCATCACTTAGAAACAAATTACATAAGGCATGTTTTTTCACTGTACGGGAAAGCTATTTTTAGCTTTTCCAAAGGAGGTTGTAATCATGCCGCAAAAAGGAATGAGCAAAAAACTCAGGCAGGCCGTGCAGCATGCCAATGAGACAAATCCATCTTCGAGGGCCAATACCGAGCCCCATACATCTAAAACAGTCAAAACAAAAAGCAATAGATAATCGGAGGGATTAAGATGGGCAAAAAGCACCGCAACCGAATAAATTCTCCAAAGAAAAATAATCATATTCCTGCTGAAGCAATTATTGCAGAGCAAGAAGCCCACGGCAAAGAATACACTGCCAATAAACGCAAAAACAGTCCAGGATCAAACATTACCGAATAAAATATTTAATAAAATAAGCAGGAGAGCTATTGTGCCCTCCTGCTATTTCATTTAGCGTATATGTATTCGATTAACTTCTTCCCAGCCGCCCGGCTTTAGCTGATAATAAAATTGCCCTCTCCTGCCTTCATCAATATAGAGTATATCCCCTGTGGAAATAAATCGGCCATCAAAATCCCCGGGAATCCTGTCATGCACATTAAACTTCCTAAAAACTGAATCAAGACATTCCTCATGGGTTAAAGCTTCGACATTTAGGCGATATACTTGCTGAAAGCCTTTATTGTCTCTAAATTTCGGTGTTTGAAAGATTGTCACATCATATTCTTTTCTTTTGATTATTGTTAATTCCTTCAGCATTTGGCATCCCCCTCACATTCTACACATCCGCTTTTTCGGCTGATTTACCTACCAGACAAACTCAGCTGCTTTGATGAATAATGTCTTCAAAAGCATTTTTTATGACATTTTTTTACTATCCCGCCAAATTTCTAAGAACAATTTGTATTACTGTTTAATTAGCCATTTTTCTTGTCGTTTCCTCCATCAAAAAAATACTAGTTTTGTCGATTCACGTTTTTTTTCATAAAGAAAACGCTTTCAAAAGTGTTCAATCTGCATATTATGTATAAAAGTCTTTTAAGGAGGTGAAGAAAAATTGCGGGTATCTAAACTATAGCTTTTTCAAAGGATGCCAGCGTGTTTTCCGGTGCAAGAGCGGATGCACCTCTGTGTGCGATAGACTGAAAAGGCATGAGTGGCTGAAAAAAATAAGAAATAGTCATTAGTAACAATCCGATGAGGATTGAATATAAAACAGATTGGGCTTTGACTACATCGAATTGGATGTGAGGCTGAGCAAGGATAAACAGCTTGTCGTTATTCATGACGCTAATGTTTTGCGCACTACCGACGGAGAGGGGCTGATTGAGGATTTGACGGTTAAGGAATTAAAAAAGCTGGATGCAGGATCCTGGTTTTCTCCTGCGTTTGCCGGTGAAAAGATCCCTTTACTAAATGAAGTTTTAAAAGAAGTCAGCGGAAAAACAGGAATCATAATTGAAATGAAATCACCTGAAAATCAGCCTGGCATGACAGAAATTCTGGCAGACATGCTAAATTCTTATAAACCTGACAATCAGATAAAAGTCCAATCTTTCCATATTAATGAGATAAAAAAGTTTCACCAGCTTGCTCCCGAAATTCCTGCAGGCCTGCTGCTGAGCAAACACCTGGATTTGTTTCATTTGGCATCCTACCGCGATTTTGCCTCTTTCCTATCCGTTCACCATCTCTTGCTTTCCAAGTCCTTTATTAATCAAGCTGAGTTATTCGGTTATGAGATATACTCGTGGACCATCAGCAAGCAATACCAGTTTGCAGACATGCAGCGGCTTGGTGTTCACGGGATTATTTCCGATGATGAGAAGAGAATTCCCGACTCAATTATTTACGTGTTAATAACCCCCTTTTTAAAAGGTCAGGATTTTTTTAAAACACTTCTTGCCTAACTATATGCATTCCATAGCTGCAGTCTAAGCATATAAAAACGATGGGCGTCACCCATCGTTTCGTCAGCATAAATTTTAAGCATATTTTGCAATAACAGACTGGAGCTTTTGCTGCATATAAGGAATATCTGCATTTGTAGCAGTGAAACGAACAAAGGTTTCGTCCATTTCCAGTGCCTCTGCCAGGAATCCCCCCAACCCTCTCGCTCTGCGGTCAACTTGCATCATGATCTCAGTCTCTCCATTTGACTGTGGGAAGAATACAACTTCCAGTTCATCCAGCTTTCCTCTGAAAGGACCGGAGACTGGAACAAATTCAAACTCTTGTATAAACGGCAGCCTTCTGCGGAGGCGATGCGGAGCCTGTTCGCATTCTGCTTCCCGCAAACGGAATCCGATTCTCGAAGCAGCGTTCAATACAGAATCCATTAACGGGTTTGGCACAACTCGGATATAATCCTTATCTGCAGGGTCCACCGCGTTTTTTATATCCAATCCTGTCGCCACCCAAATTTTTGTCTTCCCAAAAGACAAAGGTGTGTCAGATGGAAGATTAAAGCTAAATGGAATTTCCTTTCGTTCATTTGCCGCCAGGGTGAAGGCTTGAGCGAGCCTGAAACGGTCAATCAAACCTGAGACTGTATATTTTTTATCATCTGATTCTTTAATATAAGTAGTATTCAATGAAAGATAAATATCATCGATTTTCTGTTCGGTGCTTCCCCCTGTGATCTCAACAATGCCTCTGAGAGGTTCTCCTGGGGCTGCTGAATCCTTCTCAAGCTTTGTATCGACTTTTGCCGATCCAATTCCAACACTTGCCAGGACCTTATTAAAAAATGACATATGCTTCTCTCCCTAGTTCTTTTTTTATTTTTAATTTTTTTCCATGTAAGGTTTACCTTCCAGCCGGCCAACTTTTTTAATATTTTCCTGCGGTCTCTATTATATAACACAAAGCACCAGCTACATTTTGATATACGAGCAGATAACCGGAAAAGTTTCATTTTTCAAGTGTACCGCCAAAATTTTTAAAATATGCGGAAATTGCTTTATCATTACTCAGCGTTTTCTTGAATGATGGTGTGTACTTGTAATTCAAAGTTTCAGAATATGTATGTGCATGATCTTCCTGCTGCTCCGCAAAAAAATGACGAGCACCTTTCCTCGTCATTTTTCTATATTAATCATCTTCAATTTCTTCATCAATGATGCACTTTTGCAGCAGGTATTCGAATGTGATATCTGCAAGTTCATCCAATTCTCCTTCAGTAGGCACATAACCTCTTTTTGCCAGCTCATGAAAGAAAAACTCAGCAATTTCTTCCGTATCTATTACGACCTCTATTTCCTTCACAGCAACGCCCCCTTTGTACAAAATGTATGAAGCACTACCTGGATTCATGCAAACCAACTTTCAGAAAAGTCATATTCTTTATTTTGTCCTACCGTGCATTTTTCTTCATTTCGGACATACATATAGGATAAGCAGCTAACAACGATCCATTTTATTCAGAAATTGAGGAGGCAGCACATGTCAAGTATATCCAGACTGGCCCTAATCATTAAAGAAGATGTCAATCGTGAAGAAAGCTTCATCATTAATCTTTATAGCAATCTATTAAATGCCTGGTTTAAACTGGTCATATGGTTTGGCATCCCATTTTTACTGTATCTCCTAATCACTTGGCTCTAAGAAATGCTAAGAACCCGGAGCCTGCTTTTTTTACACAGTGCTCTTATCATCATTATTGGCGATATGCTTCAGTTTTCTGAGTATAACCCGCATGATATGCTTATACTCATCATCCTGAAACATTTCATAAAGTATACGATAATCATTATATATATCAAGCAAACCATCAATAAGCACTTTTCTTTCTTTAATGCCTTCAAGCAATTCCTTCTCTGCCTTGCGGAATGAATGAGCAGAATCCTTTAATTCAGGCAGCTTTTCTTTTTTGTTGATCATATAAAGGAGTCCCAGCTTCTGGATAAAAGCATCTGCACTTTCAGCATCCGCAACGAGAGTCAGCTCTTCTTCTCCTGCCTCCAGCCATTCCCCGTCATTAATTCTCGAAAGCTCATAAATAACATCTTCCCATGCATCTTCTTTGTATCTCCAAATTTCCGTCCTGAAGCCTACTATTTTGAAGAGATCCGAACCATACCCCTTGACTTGGACAAGGTCACCAAAAAAGTATTTATATTCGATGTCAATATGCTCCTTTTCCATAATCTCACCTTCATACTCAGACAGCATTTGAAGGCTGGATTCCATATATAGACCTTCACTTTTATTGACTTCATAGACGTACATATCATCTAACCATTTCACATCTGTTACTTTTCCGACTGTACCATAAATAGTGATCACGACTGTATCACCGATTTTGTACTTTGGTTTCTTTTTTTTGCTCATTTCCTCCATCCTCTCAATGACTGAGTCGTGAGTATTGAATACAATAGTATATGCACTTTTTATAAAAATCGTCCGTACGTTCATCACAATCAAGCAAAAAGCGCAGATGTCCCATTTTAAATAATGCTCTTTTCTTTCTCATAGATTGCTGTTTTTGATTATGAATTCAGCCCGTTGCTTTCCGAGGGGAGGAACAGAGCTCCTCGGCTTCGCCTGTGGGGTCTCCCACTCCCTCTACTCCCGCAGGACATTAAATTATCTTCCGCAAATCAGCACCGCACGTGGAAAATGCGTATGTATTTTCGAGGATCAAGTTCCCACATTGAAGATCAACTCAGTAAATTAAACTATGATATTAAAAAGCAACGAACTTTACGAAAACAGCCTAAATAAAAAACACTCCTTAGTCGGAGTGTTTCCATGAATTCATTCAGCTTTCAGAAAGAATATACAATTGCCAGACTTCATCAAATACAGACATGCTCTCCGGATAACTTCCGTTCAATTCTAGGTAAGAGCTGACCTCATCATAATCATAGGCTGTTTTCGGAAAGCTGTGATCCTCATATGCGTCATTGGCAAAACGGCTGATGTCGTCCTTTGGTGCAGGGTGCCTGTATTTCATTAAAAAGTGATAGAAAGTTTTGGACATACTAACGCCTTCCCCTTTATTCTGTCGTTCATTAATTTATTTTCTACTATAATCGAATTGTGCTCAGTTCGTCTACTAATACATAGAAAAAAGCAGCCCGCATAGCTTTCCGGGCTGCCCTTATCACTTACTTATCATAGGAAGAGAAATCGAAATAATTTCGCTTCAGCAGCCTCGGCTGCTCCATCAGCTTTTCGTAATTTATCTCTTTTCCAATCTTTTTCACATCAATCAAAAATAATTGGTCCTCAATCTCCTTAACGAGATCATCTGACTGGTAAACCATTTCACAATCCCTGCAGGAAATGGAAGGTGTCTCATTGATTTGGATGGCCCTTGTTCCATCAGGCAGCTCCCAATAAACGGTTTCCCTGCTTTCATTTATATTTTGGCTTTCACACCATGCACATTTACTTTGCATTATTAGCCTCCTATTCCTTTGCCGCTGCAGTCTCGGCATCCGTTTCAGCCGCTGGATTCTGTTTCGTCTGCTGGGCAGTGAATTTCTTTTCCTTTAGTTCATCCCGTTTGTCACGCTTATCCTTCAATGAACTGTGGGAAGGATCGCTTTCGTATTTTTCACGGCGGTCAAGTCTTGCGAGCCCTTCAGGTACTAGATTAAACTGCTGATCATTCATCAGCGCGGCTATTCCGACATTGGACCGTTTTTCATCCATTTCCGGGTAAACTTCTTTAAAATAACCTTCAGCACGGCCAGGAACATAGTTTTCCGGCTCCGGATAGGTGGTTATGACTCCTTCAAAATTACGAAGGACCACTTTATCTGCACTTTGTGAAATCAGGTAATTTGGCTGCAAGGAGATTTTTCCGCCTCCGCCAGGCGCGTCTACAACAAAAGTTGGAACCGCATATCCGGAAGTATGTCCTCTTAATCCTTCAATGATCTCAAGCCCCTTTGAAACTGGTGCACGAAAATGGCCAATGCCTTCAGATAAATCGCATTGATAAATGTAATAAGGCCGGACCCGGATTTTAACAAGGTCATGCATTAGTTTTTTCATTATTGGAACGCTATCGTTTATACCAGCCAAAATAACGGATTGGTTACCAACTGGGACACCGGCATTTGCCAGCATCTCACATGCTCTCTTGGAATCTTCGGTAATTTCAATGGAAGTATTAAAATGTGTATTCAGCCATACTGGATGATACTTTTTCAGGATATTGCATAAATTTTCGGTAATCCGCTGCGGAAAAACAACTGGTGCCCGCGTGCCGATTCTGATGATTTCAACATGATCGATTTCCCGCAAATTCTTCAAAATGTACTCAAGGATATTATCATTAATCAAAAGTCCATCCCCGCCAGAAATGAGAACATCCCTAACCTGAGGGGCACTCCTGATATAGCTGATCGCCGCATCAAGCTGTTTTTTTGGCACTCCCATGCCAATTTGACCGGAAAATCTCCTTCTTGTACAATAGCGGCAATACATGGAGCATTGATTTGTCACCAGAAATAAGACACGATCAGGATAACGGTGCGTCAGGCCAGGGACAGGTGAATCTTCATCTTCATGCAAAGGATCTTCAAGGTCATATTTTGTTTTATATATTTCTTTTGAAATTGGTACAGATTGCATTCTGATCGGGCATCGCGGATCATCCGGATTCATTAGTGAAGCATAATAAGGTGTGATGTTCAGCGGAATTGTCTTAGTCGAGATCCTTACCCCTTCTTCCTCATCCGGGGTGAGATTGATGACTTTCTTCAGATCATCAACAGTGCGAATTGTATTTGTCAGCTGCCAGAGCCAATCATTCCATTGTTCCTCTGTGACATCCTTCCA
Organism: Cytobacillus sp. BC1816; assembly: GCF_051353635.1. Lineage (NCBI taxonomy): Bacteria > Bacillati > Bacillota > Bacilli > Caryophanales > Bacillaceae > Cytobacillus > Cytobacillus sp. BC1816. The sequence continues at coordinate 3,665,843 of NZ_CP195611.1, forward strand.
GAGCTCAATGTCTTTCCAGTACCGATCCGGTTTATATAAAAAGTTCTTCATTTAAATTCCCCCTATATGGATTTCTTTTAAAATACATAATGCAAGAATCATGCCAATTCTGAATCTTTTGTATTATCATATGAAAACCTTGCCGGAGTGGCGATTGTTAGCAGCTGAAGGATATTTTTACTGAACTGGTGGCTATAAAACAAAAAAAAATGCCGATTATTCGGCACTTTCATACTTGCTGCAGACAAGGCTCCTGTTATTTATATCAATATTATGTTTTGCCAGTTTATATTGCAGCGTCTGCCGTGGAACCTCCAATAGCTTTGCGGCTCTTTTTATATTTCCATTGGTCTCTAGAAGAGCTTTTTCAATTAATGCTTTTTCCTGTGCTTCCATGCTCGCCTTTAAAGGCTGAACCCATAGTGAAACAGCCTGTTCATCCTTTTGCAGCTGCTGTTTCATTATCACAGGCAAATCCTCTGTTTTAAGAAAACGGTCTTCACAGACATTCATCATGTATTCGATTGTATGCTTTAATTCCCTGACATTTCCGGGCCAATGATATTGTCTGAAAAAGGCAAGCACATCATCCCCGATTCCAGAAAGGTTTTTGTGTAATACCTGATTAAATCCCTTAATAAAGTGATGTGCAAGAAATTCAATATCTTCTTTTCTATCCCTTAGAGGAAGGAGACCGAAAGTGAGAACATTTAAGCGGTAAAATAAGTCTGTTCTGATTTGGTTTCTCTCCAGCGCTTCCACTGGATGGATATTCATGGCTGCAATCACTCTCACATCTACATGGGAGCTCTTTGGGCTTCCCACTCTTCTGACAATCCCATCCTCCAGCACTCTAAGCAGTTTTGCCTGGAGCTCAATTGGCATGGCATGTACTTCATCAAGGAAGAGTGTTCCCCCATCGGCTAGTTCAAAAAGCCCTGGCCTGTCTACAGCTCCTGTATAGCTTCCCTTAGCCGTCCCGAATAGAATGCTTTCAAGCAAGGATTCGGGTATAGCTGCACAGTTCTGGGCTATAAATGGCCCGGCAGCTCTTGAGGAAGAATGGTGGAGTCCCTGAACGAAGAGCTCCTTTCCGCATCCACTTTCGCCAAACACCAGAATGGAGGAATCAGACTTTGCCAGTTTGGCTGCTTCCTTTTTAATTTTTTGCATTTCCTGATTTATAGTAAGAAGACTATCCAGTGTGTACTGTACATTCTGAACAGAAGTCTTTTTTTTGACAGGCTGTTTTATTTTTTTTCGCAAATCCAGAAGGCTTTCAGATAGAAGCTTTAATCTGGAATAGTCCTTAGCAATCTCAACAGCTCCCGCTACTTTGCCATCTACAGTAATAGGGAGAGTTGTATTAATGGTTTCTATTTGTGCGCCATGAAGGTTCACATAGGATTGCGTCTGATTATAGATCGGTTTTTTTGTTTTCATTACTTTTAGTAAGGTGCTTGTCTCTTTATCCAATGAAGGAAAGACTTTCAGAACAGGTCTTCCGATTACCTCAGAAACCACAAGGCCATCGTGCCTTGCAGCAATTTCATTATAAAAAATAGTGTTTCCATCCAAATCCACAACATGAATTCCTTCATCAATGCCCTTTAGTATGGCTGCCAGAACTTCTTTTGAAATGTTTTGAGTTTCAATCATAATATCCCCTCCCATATTTATGTATATGACAGGGTGCCGAAAATTTGTCAGGATCGTGCCGAAAAACTGGCACTATTTTTTGTGGCTCCAGGAATCTGCAGCAGCCAAATTCTTTACCCAGACATTCATATTTTCAAGTTTATCGAAAATATAACAGTTGTTAAGAAGCCGGCCCCGATAGGAATAGCCCAGCTGATGAAGAACGGCATTCATTCCGAAAGACAGCGCTCTGGCAATGGAGTAGGTACAGAATACACCCTGCGATTTTAAATCTTTTTCCAATTTTTCAAGGAGTATTTTCATTAAACCATGTTTACGGTGGGACGGAAGTGTCGCACAATCTGTCAGTTCTGCGTTTTTATAAAAAAGATTGACCTCCGCTGAAGCTGCACTGACAAGGTCATCATTATACTGAAATGCGTAATAGATGGTACCTTCCTGGATTGTCTTTTTAATATATGAGGGATCATGGAGAGGTGTTGGATAAACTTGAAATACTTCCCGATAAAGTGAAGCAAGTTTTTCAGCATCTTTCTCCGATATTTTCATGAGCTGATATTCGGAAGGAGGCATGATGACATCCGGGTTTCTTGAAAGGGCAACTACATTTGAAATAATGCTGTCTTCTGAAATCCAATGTGGATTGACTCTTCTTTCGTCTGAAAAATATTTGCAGAAAAAGTATTGATCAGAACCCCGGAAGTACCCGTCAATAACAGCTTCGCACTGAAACCCCAGAGCAAGCAGATTAGTATAACTTTCCACTCTTCCTCTAAAAATTAATTTCTCACATTGGTGTTCCTTTGCCGTTTTCTCTGCTTCATGGACAGCATCTTCCAATTTCCCTGCATAATCATCTACTCTTAAACGTTTATTGAATGGATCAAGGTATAATTCAGCAAGAACATTTTCTTTTTTTATTGTTTTTACAGAAGCTTTTTTATTCATTGCATAGACCCCCTCCTATTAAAAAACTGCCTGCCAAACGGCAAGGCATTATAGATGTATGAAGGAATAAGGGCCAATTCCGCCATTTTTCCGGCCGAATCAGCCCCTTTTACCGGCAGTTTGACCCCCGCTTATCCCTCAATGATTTCCCCTGAGCCTTGAAGTGGAGGTCTTACTGCCCGTTAGACTGCGATATAATTCCTGTCCTTCATCTTAGTCAATTTTAAAGCTGATCAGTTTCATCTCAGTCATTTCTTCAACAGCATATTTTATGCCTTCACGTCCCATTCCGCTCATTTTTACCCCACCATATGGCATATGGTCTACACGGAAGGTTGGGAAATCGTTAATCATCACACCACCAACATGAAGCTCCTTTGCAGCTCTGAAGGCTTTGTTCACATCATTGGTGAAAACACCAGCCTGCAGACCATAATCTGAATCATTCACAAGTGCAAGCGCCTCTTCAAAGCTGCTGAATGAATTAATATGGACAACAGGTGCAAATGCTTCCTCACATGAAATTTTTTCTGATTTATCAACGTTCAGCAGGACGGTTGGATACAAGGTATTATCTGCTGCCTTTCCGCCAAGAGCAAGTTCTGCTCCGCTCTTAACGGCACTCTCGATCCAGCTTTGCACTCGGTCGGTGTCGCTCTTCGAGATCATCGCAGAAATATCTGTTTCTTCATTAAGCGGATCGCCGATTTTTAGCTTTTTGGCTTCCTCAACAAAGCGTTCTGCAAATGTCTGGTATAGGGATTCATGCACATAGATTCGCTGAACGGAAATACATACCTGCCCCTGGAAGGCAAATGCCCCAGCTGCAATTCTCGGGACAATTTTCTCCACGTCTGCATTCTCATCCACTACTACTGCCGAATTGGAACCCAATTCAAGTGTTACTCTCTTTAAGCCGGCATTTTCGCGGATCTGTTTTCCTACTGCCGGGCTCCCTGTAAAAGTAATCATCGATATGCGGTCGTCTGCAACAAGCACATCCCCTACCGTTCCGCCGCTCCCTGTTATAACATTCAGAGCTCCATCAGGAAGTCCCGCTCTGCGAAAAATATCAGCTATTTTATATGCGGACATTGGCGTTTGGGATGCAGGCTTTAATACAACCGTATTTCCGGCAGCAATTGCAGGCCCCACTTTATGGGCAACAAGGTTCATAGGAAAATTGAATGGAGTGATGGCGCCGATAATTCCAAGCGGCTCCTTTACTGTATAAGCAACCCTGCCTTCACCTCCAGGAGCAGCATCCATTGGGATTGTCTCTCCATAAAGCTTGCGCGCTTCCTGGGCAGCGAAGGTATATGTCATGATGGTGCGGTCCACTTCTCCTCTTGCAGCCTTTAGGGGTTTAGATGCTTCACGCGCAATGATCATTGCACACTCTTCTTTTTCTTCCTTCATGATGGCAACTGCATTTTCCAGTATTTCTGCCCTTTTATGAGCAGGCATTTCAGCCATTGTTTTTCTGGCATGATCTGCCGCATCTATCGCTGACTTCACATCGGAAGGAGAAGCCATGGCAACTTCTGCAATACCTTCCCCATTATAAGGGCTTTTCAACGCTTTGTAGTTCTCTGTTTCCTTGAACTTTCCGCCGATCCATAAATGTTGTTTCATTTGTATTCCTCCTTATGTGCAGCATTCAGCTATTACCTCTTCTAGTACGGTTAATCCTTCATTGAGCTGTTCATCGGGTGTAATAAGCGGAGTAAGCAGGCGAATGATATTGCCAAAGAGGCCTGCGCTCATAACAATGAGGCCGCGCTTGTGCGCTTTTGACAGGATCTCCTGAACTATTTCCTTATTCGGTTCCTTTGTATCCTGATCTTTAACAAATTCAATGGCACACATTGCCCCTAAAGAACGAACTTCACCCACTTGCTTATATTTTAAAGGAAGATCTGAAAATTTTTCAGTAAAAAGGCTTCCGATTTCATTTGCCCTTCCTATTAATCCTTCTTCCTCAATTGTTTGAATCACTTCTAATGCGGCTGCACACCCGAGCGGACTGCCTCCATAAGTTCCGCCTATTTCACCGATATTCGGTGAATCCATTATGTCAGCCCTTCCAGTTACAGCACTGATCGGCAATCCGGCACCGATTGATTTTGACATCGTAATTAAATCCGGCACAACATCATAATGCTCCATAGCAAACATTTTGCCAGTCCTGCCAAATCCCGTCTGAACCTCATCAGCAATAAAGAGGATTCCATGTTTTTCACAAAGCTGTTTTACACCTTTTACAAAACGGGAAGACGGCATAACGAAACCGCCCTCACCCTGTACGGGCTCCATAATAACAGCAGCAATTTCTTCAGGAGGCACCTCGCTGAGAAAAAAAGTTTCGAATCTCTTAAGCAAGGCAAGATCATGTTCTTTATCCTTCAGCCCCTCGCTGCGGTAATAATAAGGGTAAGGCCATTTATATGTTTCAGGCGCAAATGGCCCAAATTCATATTTATATGGTTTAACCTTGCTCGTTAAACTCATGGACATATAGGTACGGCCATGAAACCCCCGCTCAAATGATATGATCCCTTTTCGGCCGGTATATTTCCTTGCTATCTTTACGGCATTTTCCACTGCCTCTGCGCCGGTGCTTAAAAAGAATGTTTTTTTGCTGTGATTTCCGGGTGTAATGCTGTTAAGCTTTTCTGCCAGTTTAATATAAGGCTCATACATCATGACATGGAAGCACGGATGAAGATATTGATCAATTTGGGCATGCAGGGCTTCCACTACCCTTGGCGGGCAATGGCCAACATTTAATGTGCCGATTGCCCCGGCAAAATCAAGAAAAGTATTTCCGTCTATATCTGTCAGAAGTGCTCCATTCCCCTTATCCGCAAATGTCTGAATCGTGTTAAATGGCCCCTTTGGCACATTCTGCTCTTTTTTAGCCAATAATTCCTTCGCTCTCGGTCCCGGTATCTCCGTTTTTATTTTAATTGATCCCATCATCATTTCCCCTCTCGCTGATTAGTGCCGCACCATTCCAGCATGGCCAGAGCAATGATTTCAGCAGCTTCAAAAACTTCCTGCAAGGAAATATATTCGTTGACATCATGGGCAGCTTCAGTCACACCGGGGCCAAAGACAACAACTGGTGTATTTCCCACTTTGGATAATATGCCTCCATCCGTGCCCCAGGGTGATGCTTCCACTGCCGGCTGCATGCCTTTTACTTCTTCAAAAGACTCCGATAATACAGTCATTAGAGGGTGATCCTGTTCCAAATCACCAGGCAGCCAGCGTCCGCCGAACCATTCAACTTGAGGAGGATTCTTTTTAAGCCAGGCATCATTTTGTGCTGCTTCCTTCAGGCACTGTTCCAGTTCTTTTTCCGCAGATTTCATTTCCTCATCTGGCGCCACCCCCATCCTTCCCTCTATGATGGCAATATCCGGTACTGAAGAAGGCCATTCGCCGCTATTTATTTTTCCGATATTAATAGGGATCGGAATTGGAATCTTGGAATATAGCGGATCCTCAATTCTTTGGTTTCTTAATTTTTCAAGTTCCTGAAGCTTTGTCATTACTGTCATGGCTTTTTCGATTGCATTGATGCCTTCATATCGGGTTCCTCCATGAGCGGAACGCCCTTTGACCGTTATCCGAAACCACATCGAACCCTGCTGTTTTGGGAAGAGCTTCATATTTGTCGGTTCGGGAATGATTGCGCCGTCGGCTGTATATCCCCGGAGGACAGCAGCCAAAGTACCCGCCCCTCCGCTTTCTTCTTCTATGACACTTTGGAATATCACATCTCCTTTAAGCTTGATTCCAAGCGTTATGATGGCTTCCATTGCAAGCAGAAGTGAGACTGTTCCTCCTTTCATATCCGTTGAACCCCGGCCATATAGCTTTCCATCTTCGATTCTGCCGCTAAAAGGATCATGATTCCAATCATTTCGGTCTCCCTCTGGAACAACATCAATATGGCCATTAAGGATAAGGGACCTTCCCCCGCCTGTTCCTTTCAAAGTAGCCACCACATTGGGATTTCCGGAAAAATCCTTTCTATCCGAACAAAAGGCTGGATGATTGGTCAATTGCTCCTTGCCAATCTCCCAAATATCAAGGGTTAGTCCAAGTTTGCGGCATTTTTCAATGATGACAGCCTGTGCACTGCTTTCTTTCCCACGGATGCTTCCTTCCTGGACAAGCTGCTGAAGAAGTCTTGTTCCCCTTTGCCTATTTTCTTCCAGCCACTGTTTAACCTTTGCATGAGCATTCATATTCCCACTCCTTTTCTAAGACCACAGCCAAACATAGGATACTGTCTATCAATTAATCACTCTCACATTCCCAGCAATGGTAAAATTGCAGCCGGTTTTCGCCCTTACTGCATGAATCGAGTGCGGTGCAAACAATTCAGTCAGTGTCAGACCACGATTTGTTATTTGAAAGACAGCCATCTCCGTAATAATCATGTCTACACAGCGGGCAGATGTAAGAGGCAGACTGCACTCGTTCACAATTTTTGAATTTCCATACTTGTCTGTCTGGTTCATCAGGACAATTACTTTTTTGGCTTTTTGGGCAAGTTCCATTGCCCCGCCCATGCCAGGAACTTTTTTACCAGGGACAATCCAATTGGCCAGATCTCCCTTTTCACTCACCTGCAGGGAGCCAAGGATTGTCATATCAACTCTTCCTCTGCGGATCATCCCAAAGGCAATAGTACTGTCACAATACGAAGCACCTTTTACAACGGAAACCGGAAAACCGCCAGCGTTACAGAGATTTTCATCTTCCTTCCCTTTACCAGGACTTGGCCCCATACCTGTAATGCCATTTTCAGCATGAAACATCACTTTTGTCCCATCCGGAAGATGATTAGGAACAAGCGAAGGGATTCCAATGCCGAGATTTACAATCATCCCGTTCTTTATTTCTTCAGCAGCACGTTTTGCAATGCGATCTCTGATTTCTACTCCCATGCCCATTTCCAATTCACTCCTTTCGAAGGGACAATATAATCCACAAAAACCCCTGGTGTTATAATTTCATCAGGGTCGAGGCTGCCAAGAGGGACGATTTCCTCCACTTCTGCAATGGTCATATCTCCCGCCATAGCAACAAGCGGGTTTGTGTTTCTCGCACTTTTGTCATAAATTAAGTTTCCGTAAGGATCCGCTTTTTTGGCAAAGACAATGGATATTTCAGCTGTTAGAGCTGTTTCAACAAGATATTTTTTTCCACTCAAATTACATGTTTCTTTATTGCTGGTTACAATGTCATTATCAAGTCCAATATCGGAAAGAATGGCAGGAATGCCGACTCCCCCTGCACGGATTCTCTCTGCCAATATTCCCTGTGGCGAAAACTCCACTTCCATTTTCCCATCTGTCATTAATTGGCCGGCAATGGGGTTTGATCCGATATGGGAAGCAATCATTTTTTTCGCCCTTCCCTGGCTTACCACTTTCCCGATGCCAATATGGGGAAACCCTGAATCATTGCCGATAAGCGTTAAATCTTTGAACCCATTATCCAAAATGCCGTCAATAAGGGCAGGAGGGGTGCCAATTCCGCCGAATCCGCCAAACATAATGATCATGCCATCCCGAAAATGCTTCATTGCCTCATCAATTTCAATGATTTTGTTATAAGTGTTTTCCATTTTTATTCAGCCTCTTCCTCAGCAAAGATCAAGTGTTTTTCTGTAAAAATCTGCAAAGTCCTTTCAAACCTTTTCACCAAATCATCAATTTCTCTTTTGGTAATGGTAAGCGGCGGTGCAATCAATACAGCATCTCCATCGGTGCCGGTTCTGCCTGCCCCCGCCGGGTAAATAAGCAGTCCCTGTTCCTGAGCTTCCTTTATTAATCTTTGTGTCAGACTAAATCTTCTTGAAAACGGCTCTCTGGACAGATGATTTTTTACAAATTCAAGTCCGATCATTAGTCCTTTTCCTCTAACATCACCAATGAAAGAAAATTTGGATTGCAGTTTTATCAACTTATTTTTCAAATACACACCCTTGCTATCCACTTCAGGGATGATGTTATTTTTTTCAATATACTCAAGCACTGCGAGAGAAACTGCGCAGGACTGAGGATTGGCACTTAAGGTATGGCCGCTCATAATGCTCTTTGACCCCGCCAATATAGGCTTCATAATTTCATCGCTTACAAGGGCAGCCGCAATCGGAGCATACCCGGCCCCCATTCCTTTACCAAGTGCGACAATATCAGGTTTAACATTCCATTGCTCGCAGGCAAGCATTGTGCCCGTTCTGCCAAAACCAGTCATTACCTCATCAGCAATAAACAAAATGTCATGCCGGTCACAAATTTCTTTTATTATCCGGTAGTAATCTTTTGGAGGGGTTATAGCACCCCCTGCAGCCCCAATGACTGGCTCTGCGATAAATGCAGCAATATTCTCTTGCCCTATCCGTTTAATGACGGTTTCAAGTTCATGGGCACACAGATAACCGCATTCAGGCGCTTCTAGATTGTATGGACACCTATAGCAATATGGCGGATGAATGACAGGAAAATCTTCAAGCAGTGGTATAAAGCGCGCCCTTCTGCCCGTATGACCTGACATTGATAAAGCGCCCAGGGTTATGCCATGATAGCTCATCCACCTTGAAAGCACCTTTGTTTTTGTCTGAATACCTTTTTCCTGCCAATATTGAATCGCTATTTTCATAGCTGTTTCAGTGGCCTCAGAGCCGCTGTTCACAAAAAAGCTCCAATTTAAGTCTCCAATTGCTGCTCCCGCTATTTTAAGAGCTAGCTTTTCAGCTGCCCCGCTGGTAAATTGCGAACGATACACAAAAGAGACTTTCTTAGCTTGTTCATGCATTGCCTCAATGATTTCCTCAACACCATGGCCAATATTGGCCGTTATTGCGCCAGACGATGCATCCAAATATTCCTTTCCGTCAGTATCATATAAGTAAACTCCCTTGCCGTAATCAATTATCGGGTACTGTGCATCAAGCATCGGCTTAATTAGGTTTGATTGATCCATTTCAGAAACCCCTCCATTTTCAATGGCGCAAGAAAGCGCCTAGGGCATTAAGTTTGGAAGTAGATTTATAAAGTTTGACGCTATCTTCTGAGCCAATATATTAAAATATATGAATTGACACCCAAAATCTTTCTTAAAGAATGTTCATATTCTCAAAATGAACCATTTGCACGAAAAAAAACAGCCGGCTGACAGCGGCTGTTTGTATTAGTTATATGGTGCTTTTTTTCAAATTAATAAGATCAATGTCTTCCTCTGCAAGTTCCTGAAAATATCCATCTTCATCATGATAAAGTACATACTCAAGTTCTTCGTCAGCTTCTTCCAATCTATTTAAGATTGAAAGATAGCAAGCTTTATTATATCTTGCTATCAAAAGGTCAGGATCGATTTCAAGCACATCCTCCATGAGTTTTAGTGACTTTTCGACATCCTCTACCTTATGGTAAGAGATAGCGAGTTCAATAAATAATGAAGTATCCTCAGGGTGTACCTTAAGGCCATCCAACATAATCTCTATAGCTTCTTCGTGCCTCTTTCTTTTATTTAATAGATTCCCATATCTAAAATGGGCCTCTTTCTCATATGGATTTTCCTTTAACACTTTTGTAAAGAGTACCTCTGCCTCGGTAAATCTCATTCTGTGTGTAAATGCCACCGCCTTCAAAAGCAGAATATGAGTATCTTCCGGTTTTTCTTTTAGGCAGGCGTCCAGAAGTTTTATTGCACTGTTCATCTCTGCCGCTTCCTCAAGGGGATCATTCCCGCCTGCCAGATGCAGCTGTGCGAGCTGATAGGCTGTAACGAAATCCCAATCATTCACAAGAGAAGACTTCAAAACCTTTTTTGCATCATCCTCAAGATTTACAGATTCATAGAATCCGGCAAGACCGATAGATGCATCTTTATTAAGCGGATTAAGTCTGATTGAAGACTCATATAAATCGATAATCACTCCAAACAAAGTGATTTGCTTTGTCTTTTCTCTCATCTTTTGTACAAACCTTCCAATGAAGGAGGACTTCTGTTCAGCTTCCAAATCACCCCCGCTTGCACGCTTTGCCAAAGCATCGGCCGCCAATAAGAAAACCTGGCTTTTTTCACTTTTTTCGGTTCTAACTTTTCCCAGGAATGCAGAAAGGTTAATGATTCTATTTGACTCAGCAAATAAAGCAATCAAAGTTTCATATAAACTTTCATCATCCCATTGCTCTTTTATAAGCTCTTCAAGCAAATTCTTTGCCTCTTTATATTTCTTATTCTTTATAAGAAGCTTAGAATAGTGATGCTTTAATTCAGCTAATTGAGAATCCAAATCCAGAGCTTCCAAAAGACAGCTCTCTTCCTTTATACTGTCCCCTGCTGCCCCATAAGCATATGCAAGGCTATCCAGCCTCCATGTTTCAATAACTTCTCCCTTCATTTGATTCAATTTTTCTATAAATCCAAGAAGTCCTTCAATGGAAAGCATTCTTGTTAAATATTCAATATTAACTGTTAAAGGGGCCTTATCAATCAGAAGCAGCATATACTCTGCTTCCTTTTGTTCATCTCCCAAAATTCCATAAATTTGTGCGATGCGTGTATATGCCCCCTCTGTCTCAGGATTAAGATCCAGGGATTTCCTCAGTGCCTTGATCGACAATTCATATTTTTCAAGCTTAAAATAGGTTTCCCCAAGCCTGTAATATGGAAAAGCTGTTTCTTTTTTCTCTAAGGCGTTTTCATATATCCTAATGGCTTCAGCATATCGTTCCGCACTTTCATATAAAGTGCCCGAATAGCATAGATAGTCAGTTTGGGTGTCTTCGCATTCAGCTTTTGATTCCAGAAAAGCGATTGCACGATTCAGATAAGGCGTCGCTTCCGCAATAGTTACATAAAGTTCCAGGGCTTCATCCAGATTTTGATCAATATAGTTAAAACCTCTTTCAATTAAAGCCAACCCTGCCTCCAGCAAGTGGAAGTCCTTCTGGTCTTGTCCAAAGTCAGCCAGCAGCTTGCCCCCATTTATTAAAAACTCACTATCCTTCCAGAAACGTTCTTCATGTTTCCTGATAAATTCAGCTGCTCTATCAGGCCCCTTTGTTTCAGAGATAGCAAATGCATAACCTAGATAGGCAAAAACCTCATCAGGATTTTCTGTTATGCAGGAGAAATATATACTCTCTGCTTTTGCATATTCCTCATGATCTTTGTAAAGATCACCCAAGCGGATTAGAATCTGCGGACTCCTTGATAACTCCACTCCTTTCACTAAAATCTCTTCAGCGCGCCCTTTGTCTTCAAATAAATACTCATAGCAATCGGCAAGAGCCAGGTATGGATAAGGGATTTCCGGATCCAGGCAGGCTGAAATATTGTAGCCTCTTTCAGCCTTGCGAATGTTTCCTCCTGCTTGGTCAAGCTTCGCTCTCTCATACCAAACATACGCATCGCCATGATCTTCACGCAGCAATTCACTGTATATGGAGCGTGCTTCATCGTACTTTTTCAGATCAGAAAGGATAATGGCATGATTAACTCTGATAAAACGATCCTGCTCATTAATTTTCAGTGCAATGTCAGACATTCCTTTCCCAGCTTCCGGCTCGGAATTATAAAGGAGACAGAGAGCAATATAACTCCATATATAGTATTGATCAGAGTCAAGCTGCAAAGAAGTTCTGAAAAAGCCGATTGCGGTATGGTAATCGTCCTTATGCAGATGAATCCTTCCTATTAAATACTGGTATAATGGACTGAATGTTTTTCTTTCAACCATTGATAATATCTTCTCAGCACGGTCGATTTCGTGTAAACGTATATATGCCTGAGCTGCATGAAGCTTAAAAAAGTCAGACTCCGGAAAAATGGCAAGCAGCTTTTCGGAACATTCAATAATGAACTCTTTGTATTTATCCCCGGAAAAGAATTTCACTGTATATATGAGTGTATAAGGTTCATTCATTGAAGAGGATAAAAAGGCTGCCATAGCCGGTTCATTCTTCTTTATATCCTCTTCCACCTGCTCCGAAAGTGAATGAAGTTTCTTATAATACCGGTGCTCATCCATAGATAGAAACCCCAGATCCGCCTCTCTCGCTTTTGGCACTGCCGCAATGGATAAAAGGTTTGTATTAACAGCAAGCTTTTGGAACTCTTCATAAGTAACGTACATTGTTTCTAAGAAATTTGGATCCTGTACCATATAAAAGCCAAATCGTTCATCAATTCCCGTCATAACTTGGACATGTGAAGATGCCTCAAAGTCGACACTAAGGATAACGGGTATCCCTTGCAGCAATAATGTCTTATATCGCTCCTTATCACCAGTAAAGAAACGGCAAGCGAAACCTTCTTTTTCAAGGTATTCCGCAGATGCAGACAGCTTTGAACCAGTCACATCAAAAATATGTTCGGCAATATCATCCTGAGTCTCCTTTTTGCCAAAATAAGAAAAGAGCATTTCAAAACTGGCAGGCACACAGTAATTGCTCTTCTGTACAACAGGATTAATAGAAAGCTTTACTGTATCACCTGTTTCAGTAAACCCCTTATCTGCCGAGAAAGGACTGTCCTTCATTTTCTTTTGAGAGATAAAGTGATGTAATTTTTCAAGTTCATTTTTTTGATAATAGGATAAAGCTCTAAGATGTTCAAAATAGCGCTTATAAATGTGAAAAGGTACAAGCCGGTCGACCTCATTCATCAATGAGAGCATGTCCTCATGAAAACCAAGATCCCTGTACCTGCGAATAAGTTCCAGTTTCAATGCAGGTGCTTGGGGGTGTTCTTCCATTCCTTCTTTAATTGTTCGAAGCGACTTTTCCCGGTCGCCAGTTGATGCGTATAAATCCGATAACAAAAGATAACAAACATGTCCTCGTTCCTCACCCCTCAGGCCAGCCGTTAAATAGGATTCTGCCTTGGTACGGTCTCCTGCCTGCAGATAATAAAACCCCAGCTTATCCCAGATTGGTTTTTCGCTGATCGCCTCCATTTCGACGAGCCTTTCCTCAGCCTCTTTCGTTCTCTTTAACTCCAGAAGGCTATGTACTTCCGTAAATAATGCACTTATAATCAGCTCAGTGTCTGCATCATGTGGTTGCTTTCTCAAATACTCCGTTATGATATCATTCGCTTCCAGAGTTTTACCGCTGTCAATTAACTCATCACAATACCAAATGGCGGTTTGAAGAGTATTAAAACGGCGATGTGCATAACGGGCAATAAATCCACTGTATTGGTACATTACTCCACGGTCAAACAATTGAATGAGCAGCTTAAAATCTGCAATCGAGGAGATTTCTGCTAATTTATTTTTAATAATTGAAAACCTCGATTTCCCTATATCCTCCAATTCCTTCGACAGCACATCCATCGCCTTTATAAACTGCCTGGTATTTGCCAAGCATTTCAGCTCTTTAAGAAAAATTTCCATAGTACACCTCATTTGGGTAAGTTAGAAATATAATACAAACATTTACAGAAAATTACTACTGGAAATGAGTGTATTTTTTACACAAAAAAACCCCGGCATCACTTCCGGGGATTAATTATATCTGTTCAATCCAAATTTCACTCTCAGAACTTTCTGCTTTTATAACTGCTTTCCCTCCAATCGGAATAGTGGCACAGGGCTGCACATGGCCGAAATTCACATTTCCAATCACAGGAATACCTTGAAGCTCTTTTTTTGAATCAATAATCTTTCTCAGTGCCTCTTCGGTAACCTGAGAATTCTTCTGAAATCTGCCAATCAGGATTCCTTTGATGCCTTGAGCATCAGGCAGGTGCAGCAGTGATTGAAGATCCCGATCAAAGGTAAGAGCATGTGATTCCTCATCATCTTCAATAAATAAGATAGAATCCTTTAATGATGGCATGAACTCCGTCCCCTGCAGCAGGTTAAGTGTGCATAAATTCCCTCCAATTAATCTGCCTTCTGCACACCCTTCCTGGATGACCGTATACCCATTGTTTTTAATGAAAAGTCTGTCTTCCTGATCAAGATACCATGGATCATCACTCCAATGTGATGAAGCGAGGATTTCATAGGGAGCGTCATTGGTTACTGCATTAACAAAAGAATCAAGAGTGTACTCAAAGCCATGTTTCACACCGAAGCTTGAAAAATGCGGGCCTGAATAGGTGATCAATTCTGTTTTTTTATAAATGGCGCCCTGCAATGCCGTGATATCACTAAATCCGCAGAATATTTTCGGATTGTTTTTTATTATCTCGAAGTCTATGTAATTCAAAAGCTGGTTGGCGTTATAACCGCCAATCACTGTCAGGATTCCCTTTACATTAGGATCGGTAAAAGCATCATGCAAATCTTCCAATCTCTCTTCAATAGAAGTACTGAAAAACTCATCATGCAGTTCTGCATTTTTACCGTATGTTACTGTGAATCCAAGCTGATTCAGCCGTTCCTGGGCAATTCGCAATTGTTCGCCTTTTATGATAGCCATACTTCTTGACGGTGCAATGACCCGGATTTCATCCCCTGGCTTTAAACGCTCTGCAAGCATTATGTCCTCTCCTTTGCCCCTTTAATTCTTGTTTATTGTTTTACATTTTATCAGATACAGTCTCGTTAAGAAATGACTGTTTTTACATATTGAAAAAAGGCCAGCTTTTCAGCTTGGCCTTCTGTTTTTATACTATTGCAGGTTCCCTTCTTGGTGCATTGCTTTTCTTTTCTACGATATCCCTTGCTATCCACACTCCGCAAGCTCCGGCTTGTGCGAGCCCTCTGGTAATGCCTGCACCGTCCCCGCCAACATAAAGGCCGCTGATTTCCGTTTCGAAACGGTCATTAAGTCTTGGGCGTGCAGAGTAGAATTTTGCCTCCACGCCATAGAATAGTGTATGTTCTGATGCAAGGCCAGGAGATACATGGTTTAAAGCCTCAGTCATTTCAATCAGGCTTTTCATAGTATTATATGGAAGCACAAGGCCTAGGTCGCCAGGTACCGCCTCTTTTAAGGTTGGCTCAAGGAAACCTTCTTTAATTCTCTTCTCAGTTGATCTTCTTCCTTTTAGTATATCTCCATACTTTTGAACAATGATTCCGCCGTTTGAAAGGCTGTTGGCAAGCCTTGAAATTTCGTGTGCATACTCGTTTGGCTTATCAAACGGTTCTGAGAATGTATGGGATACAAGCAGCGCAAAGTTTGTATTCGGGCTACCCAATTTAGGGTCTTTATAAGCATGGCCATTCGCCAGCATGATTCCGGAGTGGTTTTCCACTACGACATGGCCGGAAGGATTGCTGCAGAATGTCCGAACTCTTGTACCGACAGATGTATTAAATGTGAACTTTCCTTCGTAAAGATGTTTATTAATCTCCTCCATGACAATATTGGAAGTTTCGACCCGGACCCCAATGTCGACCTGATTATTGATCATTTTTAAGCGGCGGGACTTCAGGAGGTTTGCCAGCCAAACAGATCCATCTCTCCCAGGTGCTACAACCACCTTATCAGCATAAACTTCATTTCCGGACTTAAGCTTAACCCCTATAATACGATGGCCATCAGGCGCTTTTTCGGTTATGAGATCTTCAACCTCTGTCTTGTAAGACATATCAATTTTTTCACGCAAATATTCATAAATGCTTTTTAGTATTTCAAGGTTCTGCTCCGTACCTAAATGCCTAACCTGTGCTCGAAGAAGTTTCAGTCCCGCTGCATAACCGCGGCGCTCAATATCTCTCACTTCATCCGTCATTGGATCTGTGATGCTTTCAGTTGCACCATGTTTTAAATTAATTTCATCTACATATTTGATCAATTCAACAACCTGGGAATCAGGAAGATAATCTGTCATCCAGCCGCCGAATTCACTTGTAATATTAAATTTCCCATCTGAATAAGCACCTGCTCCGCCAAAACCATTGGTGATTGAACAAGCCGGCAAACACCCTGCATACTCTTTTTTTCCCGCGGCCGGCGGGCATTTCTCAATCTTTTTCTGTAAAATCGGACAATTCCTCCGAAAAATATCATGACCCTTATCAATTAATAAAATATTTGCTTCAGGCATTTTTAGTGTTAGTTCATAACAAGTAAATATTCCAGCCGGTCCAGCACCGACAACAATAACATCATAATTAGCATTCATCGTCCTATTTCCCCCAGACGCATTATTCGTTAATTTCATTAACCCTAGGTAACTATATCAAACACTGAATAAATGGTCAATCATTTTACGAACTATTTAATCAAAACAATAAATATTGTTCGGTTTTAAAAAAGTTATGTAAAATTCCGTAAATTAACTGCAATTGCTGCCCCTTAACAAACAGAAGGCTGCTCCTAAAGAGCAGCCTCCACAAGATTCATTTTATATTACCAATTTCCACAGCAGCATGCTCCGATAATAATCAATAGAATGAATAATACGACGATCAATGCGAAACCGCCATATCCACATCCTCCATATTGAGCACCCGCTACAGGATAGCCATATCCCGGAAAACATTGGTCGTAGCCAGCACCAGCAACTGCACCTTTATACATTAATAATCACTCCTCAATAAGATTTCTTGGGCATTTTCAATATTAATGTATGTGCTGAGAACTTGACCCGCATGTGCATTTGCCCATTTTTATAAAAAAACGCTGAACTCCATTATAAACCTTTCCCCATAGCCATTATTAGGGTACGATAACATTAAGGATTCAGAAAAGAAGCGGGGGATTCAAACCAATGAAGAAAAGGAAGATCGGCATATATTTTTTTATCATCACTTTTATATATGGTTTGTATCATTTGTTTGATAGCCTATCTAAAGTTGAAGGGGCAAATCCAACTAACGTGTATCAAAAGTTATCGTCTAAAGAGAATATCAATTACCTCATTATCGGGGATAGCATTGGAAGGGGGTCAGGTGCGACCTCCAAATCAGCTGCATGGTTTACAAGGCTTGAACGGCATCTTCATAGTGAATTTGAAATCAAGGCCAGAAGGCATTCCATAGTCCAAAGCGGTGCCACTGCCTTTGAAGGCTTATATAAGCTTCAGCAATCCGAACATTTAGGGAAAATTGATTTAACTTTTATCGTGTTTGGGGAGAATGACCGCAAATATATGGATGAAAAGCAATTTTCATATTTCTACGAAGGGCTTATCCGGAAAACCAAACAGCTCTACCCTGATACCGAGATCATAACCATTACAGAAAATCCGCTTGATAATGAGGCATTTGTTCAGGCAATTTCTATTATTTCCAATCACTATGGCGCAAAAAATGTGGATATGAGAAAGTCATTCGGACAATCTGGATTGCCTGCACAGGAACTGACAAAGGATATGGTCCATCCAAATGATGAGGGCTATAGAATATATGCAGATACACTAATAAAGAAAATAAGAGAATTAGCCGGAAGTCATGCAGAGATTGCTGAGCTTTCTGCCCCCATTCATGAAAATGCGGATATTGAAATAGCATCCATTCCTCATGTTACAGAGGTATCGGGTTCTTTTATTCACAAAGACGGCATTTGGGAGAGCAGCAAGGCGGGTGACAGTCTTGAATATCAATTTAGCGGCCCTTTCCT
Source organism: Cytobacillus sp. BC1816 (assembly GCF_051353635.1). NCBI lineage: Bacteria > Bacillati > Bacillota > Bacilli > Caryophanales > Bacillaceae > Cytobacillus > Cytobacillus sp. BC1816. The sequence goes on from NZ_CP195611.1 coordinate 3,684,007, forward strand.
TGGGCTCAATATGATTCGAAGCGAAAAAGGCGGGAAGATGGATGTTTTCATAGATGATGTTTACATTACATCTTTATCCGCATGGTGGCCACTGACTAAAGAAAGATACCAATATATTGCCAGCGGCCTCGAAAACGGACCGCATCATGTAAAATTTATTGTGACTAAAGAAAAATCAGTGAATAACAGTACTGACGATGCTGTTATTCAATTTTCCTCCATCCTTACCAAGGCAGAGTAATGAAGCTTTTCATAAAAGAAAAAGAGAAGCTATTATAAACTCAGACTGCAAAAGCGACCTGAAAAAAGCCGCCCAATTATTGGCGGCTTTTTCCGATTATTTAGCAGTAACTGTCATTACTGTAGATGTACCTCTTGTTACTGCCCCTGCTGCATTCTTCTCAAGAGAAGCGACCTGGTCGCCATTAGTGACAATGATCGGTGTGATAGTGCTCTTTGCCTTTTCTTTAACCAGTGCTAAATCAAAAGTGACAAGCTTATCACCTTCACTGACCTTTGATCCTTCGGAAATATGGGTCTCAAACCCTTCCCCTTTCATCGAAACCGTTTCAAGGCCAATATGAATTAAAATCTCGGCACCATTCTCAGCACGAATGCCAATTGCATGCTTGGTAGGGAACACTTGAACCACTTCTCCATTTACCGGGGAAACAACCAACCCTTCTGCAGGTTCGATTGCAATACCGTCCCCCATCATTCTTTCTGCAAATACAGGATCAGGCACTTCTTCCAGATTAACTGCTGTGCCTGTCAAAGCAGCCTTAACCTCAATTGCTTTAACAGCTTCCTTTTTGCCAAATAATTTCTTAAACATGAAAACACCTTCCATTTCTTAGTTTGCATCATTAAATAATCTCAGAAATTCTTTATAGCCTTCTTCCTCCAGTTTTTCCTTAGGAATGAACCTTAGTGCAGCAGAATTTATGCAATATCGGAGGCCCTCAGGTCCAGGCCCATCATCAAAAACATGACCAAGATGGGAATCGGCTGATTTGCTTCTCACTTCCGTTCTGACCATATAGTGGCTGCGGTCTTCTTTTTCGACAACTTCTTCATCCTGTATGGGCTTTGTGAAGCTTGGCCAGCCACATCCTGCGTCATATTTGTCTTTTGAGCTGAAAAGAGGCTTGCCGGAAACAATATCGACATAGATTCCCTCTTTAAATTCATTCCAATATTCATTGCGGAATGGCGGCTCTGTGCCATTATTCTGAGTGACTTCATATTGCATTGGATCTAGTTTCTGCTTTAAATCTTCTCTGCTTTTTGCCATTATCTTTCACCCCAATGCTTATTAATAAATGCCTTTCTTCCAGAGCCGGTTTGATAGGAAATGTATCTATCCGGATTTTTTTTGTAATAATGCTGATGATAGTCTTCTGCAGGATAAAAGTCTGAAGCAGGAAGAATCCTGGTAACTATCGGTTTCGTAAATGGACCGGTTTCTTCAAGCTTTTGTTTGGATTCTACTGCTGATTGCTTTTGTTTTTCATTGTGATAGAAAATCGCTGTCTGATATGATTGGCCGCGATCATAGAACTGCCCTCCTGCATCTGTTGGGTCAATCTGCTGCCAATATAGTTCAAGAAGCTTTTCATATGGGAAAACCTCAGGATCAAATGTAATTTGAACCGCTTCGTAATGACCAGTCGTTTCTGAACAGACCTGCTGGTAAGTAGGATTTTTCACATCCCCTCCGGTATATCCGGATATTACTTCTTTAATCCCAGGCTGTTCATCAAAAGGCTTTACCATACACCAAAAGCAGCCTCCTGCAAATGTTGCCTTTTCAAATAGTTTCTCTGTCATTTACTCCACCTCTTTCGGCACTTTTCTATCTTTTACTTTTTCCCTTAGAAAGATGATTTAAAGCTATATACATAAGATTAATGAAAAGATTCCTTATATGCAAAAGAAACCTCTTTTGTGAAGAGGTTTCTGAATTTTTACATTCTTTTATTCTTTGCTCCGGCGCTCATTTTTTTCCAGCGTTTGCGCTCTTCAGATTGGGCTCTCTTATCCTGTTTTCTGTCCAGATAAGCGAGCTCCTTTAGAAGCTTTTTATAGCTGTTAAGACGTGCCCTTGATATGCTTCCATCCTCTATAAACCTAGTCACAGCACAGCCTGGCTCATTTTCATGTGTACAGTCCCTGAACCTGCAGTTTTCAGCGGCTTGCTCAATATCTGTGAAGCTTTCAGAAAGCCCGTTTTCACTTTCCCACAGCTGAAGCTCTCTCATTCCTGGAGTATCAATTAATATGGCACCGTCAGGAAGTAGGATGAGTTCCCGATGGGTAGTTGTATGCTTTCCTTTATCATCACTAATCCTAATATCCTGGACTTTTTGCTTATCCTCCCCAAGAAGGTAATTTGTAAGTGTGGATTTCCCTACGCCTGAAGAGCCGAGTAAGGCGATTGTATTTCCTGGCTCTAAAAACGGCTTAAGCTGGTCTATTCCCTTCTCTTCAATGACGCTGATTGAGATAACAGGAACACCCATGGCAACACTATCCACCTTAGCAAGCTGATCCTCCAGATCTTCACAAAGGTCAGCCTTGGTAAGAACAATGACAGGAGTTGCCCCGCTTTCCCATGATAAAAGCAAATAACGTTCCAATCTCCTTAAATTAAGATCCTCGTTAAGAGAATTAACCAGGAAAATAGTGTCTACATTAGCTGCTACAATTTGCTCTTCAGTATTCATCCCTGCAGCTTTTCGTGAAAATTTGCTTCTTCTTGGAAGGACAGCATGTATCGTCCCTCGCTGTTCTCCTGTCCTTTCTTTGATAACAACCCAGTCACCGACAGCAGGATAATCTTCCCTTGATGATGCACTGAAAGAAAACTTCCCTGATACCTCACACAGCATTTCAGAGTTATCTGTCCAAACGCGATACATTCTTTTATGCTCTAGTGCAACACGGCCAATTTGATACTCTTTTTCTTCATACACTGAAAATGCCTCTTTAAAAAAATTATTAAATCCAAATTTAGTGATTGTCAATGTTTGTTCCTCCATGCTTATAGAAATTTAATTTACATACAAAAAACCATAGGCAATCAGCCCATGGTTTAATAATGCAAGGTTCAATAAGCAGTGGAAAACAAACTGGTCCGCTCGATTAAACGATCTCCATTTGGGCTGTGCCTGAATTATCTGCAATTAACGTATTTGCATAAAGTTCTTTTTTCATAGCACATCACCCACTTTCGTTTATTTGTTTATATTATATGGAATATTGCAACAGAAGTAAAGCGTTTTTATTTTTAATCATGATTATTTCAAGTAGAAAATTGTTTTAATAATAAATTTGGACCGTTGATTTCAGCTGCGTACACTAAGTGAACCGCGGAGAGGAATGTGAGCCTCTTCAGCTTCGCCTGTGGGATCTCTCACTTCCCTCTCCTCCCGCAGGACATTGAATAATCCGCCCTTATTCAACACCGCAAGAAGGAAATGCGGCAGCATTTTCAAGGATCAAGTGTCCTTCGCTCCAATCAACTCAGTGCCTGTTACTCAGTTTAGCTTTTATGCTATTCAGATTCACTCTTCCCCATGTGGCATTCACCCAGGCAGAAGCATATGTTATTGAAGTAGATTTAGGAGGGAGAAGCATGGCTTCAGAGAGAAACCGGCAATGGTACTTCCAAAGAGCAGCTATGTATGATCTTCTGGCACAGTATTTTAAATATATTGATCCTGCACAATATATTGCTTATTACCATAAACATTTACATTGCCTAAATCAGGCTATTCAAAAAATGCGTACAAACAACCAGCTGCCTTCTGTAATGGTTCAAGAGGGACAGCAGGCAAAAGTACGGATCTTTCATGGTTCACCTGAAGCCGGTCTGGTTGATATTTATGTAAACGGTACAGGTATTTTGAAGAACTTCCACTATAAAGAAGCAAGCGGTTATGCTTCACTGCCAGCTGGCAAGCATCAGATAGACATATATCGAGCAGGTAACAGGGCGTCCACGCTTCTAAGCAGAAAATTCATTATTGCCGCAGGTAAGTCTTATACAATTGCTGCCGCAGGAATTGCATTGAAATTAAAGCTTGTTGTTTTAGAAGGCCGACATGAAGTGCCTGCTGGAGCAACAAAAGTCAGATTTGCCCATCTTTCAGCTGATGCTCCTGCTGTTGATATCGCCGTAAAAAATCGGGATGTCGTTTTTTCCAATATCGCTTTCAGGCAGGCAAGTAAATATATGGCCTTAACTCCAATGACTGTCGACTTGGAAGCAAGGATTGCAGGCACCCCCCATGTAGCCCTGTCAATTCCTCGAATGCAATTTCAAGCAGACCAGGCTTACACCCTAATGGCTGTAGGTTCTATTGTAAATGAGCCTGTGCTTGAAACAATTCTGATTCCAGACTAAATGGTTCAAATACCCGTTAACAGAAAAAGGAATCCTTTGCGAAAGGATTCCCTTTTCTCATTTAACCGGCACAAGAAGGGTAAAACGAATATCATCCTGCTTTAAATTAAATTCATCCACTCTTACTTTTACATCACTCTTCAGCTTCATTTCCTGCAGCGACACATAAATTCGTTCTTTCTGCGGCTGGATTGTGACTCCTTCTGGAAGCTTATAGCGGTCTTTTACCAGCTTTAGAACATGTGATACAGGGAGATTCAGCTGTCCTACAGATATGGACTTTTGCTGGAGGACAACATCCCCATTCTCCAAGGCTTCCGGTTCAAATGATAATTTCATTTGCAGATCCTGACTGAAGAAAGGGATTGTGCCATATAATTCAACTTCATCATTCAGAAGAACTTTATAATCTATTGCCCCTGTCAGTCCTTCTTTTTCAAGATAGTGGTTAATGACTCTATTCAAGTCTTCTTTATTGGCTTTTATGTTAAAAGGAACATAATTTTCACTATTCTCGGTGATCGCTGTATAGCCTTCATCATCTGCCGGCATGCTGATAAAAATAAACAGCAGAATTAAGATGAGTGCATTAATGACCAGCAGCGCCAAAAACAGCTTTTTCCATTTGCTATCTTTCAATCATCTTCTCTCCATTTCCTTCTGCTTTCCTTTTATACGGAATTTCTTTCAGAACTTCTTCTGTTAGAATTTGATGAACTCGGCCAGCTATTAATTCATATCCTTTGTCATTTGGATGAAAATAGTCTGTATATAAAAGATTATCATCGGTATTTTCGAATATATCATCTATTTCAACAAAATACGTTCCCGGATAATTTTTTAATATAGCCTGGCTTGTGCCATTCCAATCTTCAAGAATTTCATTTATTTCCGTTATTTCCGAAAACCATTTTAAAAAGGGATTATATAATCCTATTAAAACGATTTTACTATTAGGGTTTACCTCTTTAATCGCATCTAAAACATCAATCAGATTTTGCTCATAGTTTTTCTTTTCCTTAGTAAAAGCCCTAAGCTTTAGGTTTGAAAAATTCTCGCGGACAACTTTCATAACATCATTTCCTCCAATTGTTATGATAACCGCGTCTGCACTCTTCACAACATCTTTTACTTCTTCAGTCCCTAGTTTTTTCAATAATTGATCGGAACGATTGCCTCTTACTCCAAAATTATAAAAAACAGCGTCTTGCACACTTTTGTCTTTTTCCAGTGACATTTCAAGATATGGCACGTAACCTCCGCGTTCAGTACTGTCTCCAACCCCCTGGGTTAAAGAGTCCCCTACTGCAGCAACAGTAATATTTCTTGGAAAAAAGTCGAGAGGGATATCCTCTTTGAGTGCGAGTTTAGATTTTTTCTCAGAATGAATGATTTCGCTGTTGTTTGATGAACTGCAGGAGGCGAGAAGCAGCATGATCAAAAAGATGAAGGTGAATTTTTTTATCATACTATCACCTGCCTATATAATTCAATCATATTATAACATGTACTTTCCTATTAAAAAGAATTAGCATTGCCTGGAAGGTTCCCTGGCTTATCCCAAAAGAAAAATAGACCTTTTCCAAGGTCTATTGCAAGGCTTTAATATCATTCATTATTTCATCTAATGGAATTTCATTAAGCCCAGTATAATATTTCATAACAGTGCCGTTCTGGTCAACAAGGTAAAAATCTGTTCCATGGATAACCTGATCGCCTGTTTGCGGCTTTTTCACAATGGCTTTAAAATATTCCATAGCATACTTTTCAATTTCTTCCTGGGAATAGCCAGTCAGAAAGTGCCAATTAGTGAAATCTGCATTGTATGTAGATGCAAATTCCTTTAATACCTCAGGTGTATCAACCTTGGGGTCAACACTGAAAGAAACAAATTCGATATTTTTAATGCCTTCCTTCTTAGCCAAATCCTGAAGCTTCTTCATATTAGCTGTCATTGGCATACATACATCTTCACAGTTAGTAAAAATAAAGTCTGCCACCCATACCTTGCCTTCAAGATCCTTTAAACCAATTTCCTGATTGTCCTGATTTGTATACTTAAAATCTGCAAGCTCCCAGTTTAACGCGTCCTTTATACCACTCTGTCCGCATGCTGAAAGGACTAAAAGCATAAAAGCTGAAACGATAATGGCAAAAACTCTTTTCCTCATATATTCACCTGCTTTAATTAGTTACGATGCTAATTTTAGCAAATATTCTTGAAAGAAGAAAGAAGTACTTGTGACAAACTTGTGAATAGAAGCTTTTGGCTCTTTTTTAAGAACTAGCGGGATAAGCAGGAATCATCCGCAAAAACACATTTCCTTTTAGGGTGTTTTCGTTTTATGATTGGTCATTATTTCATAAAATTTCCTGATAAAATTTGAATAATTAAATTGCACAGCAATCCGATGAATCCGGTATTTCATCTTATCTTCAGGAGGTACATTCCTAAAATCTCCAATACTCTGGCCGAACGCCTCCCCCCTGTTGACAATTATTTTTACAGGGACATCCATATATTGAATTTCAGCTCCTTCAAGCATTGCCCAAAAGGTTAACAAATCGTGCAGGGGACTGCCGCTTATGCCAGGGTAGGTTCCTTTATAAAAATTAAAATAATAATCAACCATAGGCTTAAGTAGCAAGCCGACTTTATTTTGTACAGACTGATAATAAGCATCAAGGGCGTCGACAATAGCTGGTGTAATGATTGCAGACATCGTTACATCCAAAGGAAGAATATGAATTTTCTTCGGTGCATTTGAAAACACGACATTGGCTGCGTACGGATCACCATAAAAATTAGCTTCAGCTACCGGAGTCACATTGCCAGGAACATTAAATGCCCCTCCCATTATGTAAAACTCACTGACTTTACTCATGAGTCCAGGGTAAAGAATAAATGCCGCAGCCAGTGAGGAAAGCCTGCCTACATTTACTATAATTATATCATTTTCATACATCTGGATCAGGTTTTTGAAATCGCCGAAATTTTCAAATATGCCATTGGAATTCTGCAGATTCGGCGTAATCGGGCCGAGTCCCTCTTTACCGTGGACGTCCGGATAATACACCGGGACTTCTCCGGTTAAGGGCAAAACAGCTCCGCTGAATACAGGAATATCCTTGTGTCCAGTTACTTCTTGCAGGTATGCAGCATTTCGGATGGCATCTTCCCTTGATACATTTCCATAATCTGCAACAATCCCCACGATATCGATTTCTTCTGAGAAAAAGGCAAAGATCACCGCAACAAAATCATCTATTCCAAAGTCACTGAATAAAAGGACATTTTTTCTCTTCAACCTTACACCCCCATAATTCATTTTATTCGGGGGATAAACAATAATGGCAAATATTTTCAATTATGGGATAAAAGTCTATAACGCTAATCAATAGCCAGCGGAATGAATATCCGGAATACCGTGCCCTTTCCTTTCTCACTATTAACTTCAATACGTCCCTTCATCCGGTCGACAATTTGGTAGCACACCAGCAGACCCATCCCAGTTCCCTTTTCTTTCAAAGAATAAAAAGCAGTTCCCAATCTATCCATTTCTCCCTTTGTCATACCGATCCCCGTATCAGAAATTTCAAAAACACCATATATACCTTCGCTGGATACGGAAAGTGATAAGCAGCCCCCATTTTTCATGGCCTCAATGCCGTTTTTATAAATATTGATCAAAACCTGTTTTAACTCACTGGCATTCCCTTGTATCCATATACCTTCAGATATCTCGGAAGCAACAGATATATTTTTTGACATCATAGCAAATGAGTTCATTAAATCAATTACACTGGCAGCAAGTTCCCCGGCATTGATTGCCTCTACTTGTTCTATATCAGGTTTGGCAAGTGATAAATAATCGTTTATGATTGTTTCTGCTCTTTCCATCTCATCAATCATAAGCTTTATGTACATTTTTTCTTCTTCGGTCATTTCTTCCTTAGCCAGAAAAATTTGAAGGAATCCTTTTACTACCGTCATTGGGTTTCTGATTTCATGTGCCACCGAAGCAGCAAGCTGGCCAATTGCGTTCATCTTCTCAGCTCTCTGCAGCTCCTTAAGAATCTTTGTCCTTTCCATGATATGCTCCATTTCCCCTATTGCTTCTTCAAAGCGATGTGAAGAGGAAATATTTCTTGGTACTGTCCCAAATTGCTCGGAAGTGGCAGACAGCCTTTCAAAAAGGATAGCCAGACGGGTGGTCATAAAGTTAAATCTCTCTGAAAGAATACCTAAATCCGATTGATTAGAAGGCTTTAACTTTACGTTAAAGTTACCGCTGCTGACTTCTTTAAAACCTGAAATAATATCATTAATTGGCTCTAATACTTTTTTAAGACCCCATTTTAAGACAAAATATATTAAAAAGATAATGATTAAAAATAAGCCTGATAAATATAGGGCTAAATCTCTTTGAATCGATTTCAGCACAGCTGCATCAATATCGATACATAATATGGCAATAATATTTCCTTTAGAATCCACAATAGGTGAAAAGGCAGAAATCCAGGTGCCAAACTGATCCTGATGAACCTCACTGGATGCAGCACTTCTCTTCTGCACGGCTTCCGTTAAACCATCTATAAAATCGTCACTTGCCGAATAAAGTGAAAATGATTCCAGGCCCATTTCTTTAAAGCTTTTGGAAGTTACTAATAACTTTACTGAGTTATCATCACTTTTTTCCGGCAACAGCAGTGATGCATTTGAATATGCTGCCTTTTCATTTACCAATGAAATAAGATGATGCAGTCTTTTATAAGCAGGATCGGACGGATCCTGCTGTTCCTTTACTTTCTCAACATCTTCGTACTCTATAACAGAGCTCCAAAGAGATGCCATGTCAGTCACTCTATCTGTAAGCTGCTTCTCCAACTGCCGGGTTTCAACCATAAAGCTGATGCCTGCTGTAAAAACCGTGACAAAGAAAGAAATGAGGAAGGAGAATAACAGCACTTTCCTGAACAAAGGCAAATTTTTTATTTGATCCTTCATATAGCGTCACCGATTCCTTTTACTCTAAGTAGCTATCTAACCTTTTTCGGCAAAATTCTGCTGAAATCCTCTAAAAACGCCAAAGTTTTAAAAGTGCAGCATTTAACTCCGGAACAAAAGCGGAAGCTTCTTGATCAGGGCAGGCGATGGAGCAGGGTGCAGTAATTTTTCATCAAAGTTATTCACATCTTTATATTTTATAAATTCCTAAACTACAAAAAAACGCATAGCCTGATAAGCCATGCGTCCGTTTTATTACTCTTCCAGATGATACATAAAGCCAATTGCTCCTGGTCCCGTATGTGTACTGATAATTGGAGTTGTTTCTTCAATTTCAATTTCTGCAGCAGCATCCAGCTCTTCAATCATTTTCTTCAGTTTAGAAGCTAACTCAATGCCTTCTGCATGGACAAGGCCTACACCTTTTATTGTTTTCCCTTTGATATCCTCTGCAAATTGTTTGGCCAAATACTTCGCCACCTGGGTATGACTTCTTACTTTGGCCACAGGTGTGTATACACCGCCTTCAAGCGAGGCAATTGGTTTTATATTCAGCAAGGACCCGATCATGGCCTTGCCCTTGCCGATTCTTCCGCCTTTTACAAGATTTTCTAACGTATCTACTACTACAAATAATTTAGTATTACTGCGAATGGTTTCCACCCTGCTGACAATTTCCTGAATGCCTTTCCCTTCGCTGGCCATTTTTGCAGCCTCCAATACTTGAAAAGCCAGTGCTTTGGATATATATCTTGAATCTACCACTGTAACATTTGCATGTGACATAGCTGCTGCGCTTTCCGCTGATTGAACAGTACCGCTCATTCCGCCAGTCATATGAATAGAGAGAATATCATAGCCTTGGTCACCAAACCTGTCATACACCTCAGCCAATACTCCCGCAGGAGGCTGTGAGCTTTTAGGCAACTCGTCCGCTTCTTTCATTTTCCTCATGAATTCAGATGGAGTAATATCAACCCGGTCCAAGTATGTATTACCTTCTATGTGAATAGATAGCGGGACAACTTCAATATCGAATTTTTCAATCAATTCGCTGGATAGGTCTGCTGTAGAATCTGTAACAATTTTAATTTTAGCCATTATGCTTTCACTTCCCCTGCATTAACAATTAGTTCATATTATACATTCAAGCAAAATACAAATAAAGCAATAAATATATAGCCTGTATTTCTCCTCCTTATGTGGCCAAAAAAATACCGGCTGGCTGCCGGCATCAAAGTTGTTAAGCGTTATTTTTTAATTCTGGGGTCTTAAAAATCTCTTCATAGACGGGCCACTTTAAAACTCGCTTTAGATATTCTCTAAAAGAATGGTTCTTAAGTGTTTTCTCATTGGCGTTAATGGCCGCAATAAAAGTTTTCAAACGGACTTGGATCATAAAATAATAAGGGCTATCTTTTGCCAATACAGGAATTTCAATAATTTTTACCTTCTGTCCAACAGCATTTTTGAACTCTAGGCTTTTAAATAGCAAAATATCAATCCTCTTTTTCACCCGTTTGTTTATATTATACCCCAAATACCGCTCGAAATGTGTCTGATTATGCTATCCGATTAATTTTTTTAAGAAGATGCCTCTCCTGAATTCTCAGCCTTTTTCAGCTTTCTTTTGTAGACAATTTTAGATAAGTTGATGCTTATTTCATAAAGCAGAAGCAATGGAATCGTGACAAGAATATCAGACATGAAGTCAGGAGGTGATATAACAACTGAAATCACTACAAGGACAAAATAAGCATACTTCCTGATTTTAGTAAGCACATAAGGATTAATAATTCCAAGCGAAGTCAGGAACATGATGACTACAGGGAGTTCAAACAAAACTCCAAAAGGCAAAGTCATATTAAGGACAAAGCGGAAATATTTATCCGCTGTGAAATTGGCCTCAAACATTTCTCCACCCAATTCAACAAGAAAACTCAATACGGTGGGGAATATGACAAAATAGCCAAAGCATAGGCCAATAATGAACAAAATAAAAAGCGCCGGCACATAAGAAAGAGAGATCTTCCGCTCAGCTGCTGTCAGGGCAGGCTTGACAAAAAGCCAAATCTGCAAAGCCAGAACGGGAATTGTCCCTGCAACTGCAATGACCGTAGCAAGCATAAAGTAAACCCAGATAATATCACTTGGGCCAAGGACAATCAATTTGACTTCCAGGTCTCTTACCAGCCATTTATAAATATCCTCAACAAAAACAAAGCCTGCAATAAAAAAAAGGATAAATGCTGATGCCGTTATAATGAGTCTTTTTCTTAATTCATCTAGATGTTCGACTAAATTTAACTCTTTTTCTTCCATACAATTCTCCTGCTAATTTTATAAAAAACCAGGCTTTGGACCAGCCTGCTGTATCTGAAACCAAAACAAAAAGGCGCAAGAAGTATATCCTTACACCTTATTTAACCGTTTTTTTCTTAGAATCCTGTTCAAGTTCTTCCATAACGTCACTTGTTAGGCCACGGGTGGATTTTTTGAATTCTCTAAGTGTTTCACCAAAAGCACGGCCAATTTCCGGCAGCTTTTTTGGTCCGAATATGATTAACGCCAAAACAAGGATTAAAATTAATCCGGGAACACCAATATTTGAAAGCATATTCACATCTCCTTTTAAGTACTTCCCTTCTGAATCTAATACGATTATAGTACTTTTCAAAGGAAATGTCACAGATATCATAAAAATTCATATTTCAGTCACAAAATCATAGGAAATAATATGAAGCTGCCAAGTCATTCAGGTGGTGATTATACCAGCAGATGAAAAAGGTTACTGTCTTTGTTTATCTCTTTATATGAGAACCCCTTTTTATTCATTCTTAAAATGAGGTCACTATAGTCCTCTTTATGCTTTAACTCAATTCCCACAAGGGCTGGACCATTTTCTTTATTATTTTTCTTCGTGTACTCAAACCGTGTAATATCATCTGTCGGGCCAAGAACCTCGTCAAGAAATTCTCTTAATGCTCCGGCACGCTGAGGGAAATTCACAATAAAGTGGTAAAGCAGGCCTTCATAAAGCAGGGACCTCTCTTTTATTTCCTGCATTCGTCCAATATCATTATTGCCGCCGCTGATCACACATACGACATTCTTTCCTTTAATTTGCTCCCTGCACATATCAAGTGCGGCTATTGGCAGCGCACCTGCAGGCTCAGCCACAATCGCATGCTCATTGTATAATTCAAGGATCGTCGTGCACACTTTCCCTTCAGGTACCATGAAAATATCATCAACATGCTCATTGCAGATTTCATAGGTTTTTTCACCGACACATTTTACTGCCGCTCCATCTACAAACTTATCAATTTCATCGAGAGGTGCTACTGCTTGAGCCCTGATAGATTCACTCATCGATGGTGCTCCTGCCGGTTCTACTCCAATCATCTGTGTTTCCGGTGATATACTTTTTATGTAAGTGCTCAGTCCGGCCATTAATCCGCCTCCGCCAATACTCGCAAAAACAAAATCTGCAGGCTCCTCACAATCGTTAAGGATTTCCACCGCTACTGTCCCTTGTCCTGCAATCACCATTTCATCATCAAATGGGTGAATAAATGCCCTGCTTTCCGCCTCTGCACATTTAAGAGCTTCGTAATAGGAATCATCAAAGGTATCTCCCACGAGAATGATTTCCACTGAGTCCCTGCCAAACAGCTCCACCTGACTTACTTTTTGTCTCGGTGTGGTTGCCGGCATAAAAATTTTCCCCTGGACGCCAAGATGCCTGCATGCGTAGGCGACTCCCTGTGCATGATTCCCTGCACTTGCACAGACCACACCATTTTCCAGCTCCACTGCAGTTAAAGATTTTACTTTATAATAGGCACCCCTTAATTTAAATGAGCGGACATGCTGAAGATCTTCTCTTTTCAGATAGACATTGCACCCATACTTTTCTGATAGACGTTCATTTTTCTGTAAAGGTGTATGGGCAACAATATCCTTTAGCTGCTGGTATGCAATCAGAATATCTTCCAACTGCACCCATTTTTTTGTCATTACCTTCTGTTCCATTTTGCCACCCTCTTCTTTACAAGTTATTAATTTGTACATTATACCATGACAAATCATGATTTCAATCAGGTTTTTTAAAAATTTACATTTTTCGAATTATTTTAAGGATAGAAATCGCTGAAACCGACATATAATAAGCAAAAGCTAATTTATATCTCAAAGGGGTGCCGGAATGGAGTTTTCTTTATGCAGTCTGGATAGCGCTTTGCCTGTGGAAGTAACATTGGATGAAGATAACGGCAGGTATATGATTCGGAAAAGCGACACGAGCGGAGAGTACTTCAACAGTGCTGACGAATTAATACAGTGGGTGAAAGCCAACTTTACAGCAGAAGAGTTTTGCGATCCCAAAGAATACCACGGAATGATTCAGAAGCTGACAGATTATTTAGTGAATCCCAATTTCTAATTTTTAATTAACCGAATAAATAATGATAGAAATAGGGCCCCTGACTGAATGGGGCCTTCTTCTTTATGACGCGATCTTCTTGCCTGTAAGGCTGCTGCAGATTATTTCTCTTACTTCCTGCGCAAGAAACTTTGCATCCATATTTTGAACGATCTTAGAATTCACAGGCTTACACACCTGGATTTCTATTTTAGCCGGCTTTATGAGCCTCCCATTCTTTTCAAACACATCAGCTGTCCCTTTAATAGAAATTGGCACAATCGGAACACCTGCATCCTGTGCAAGCCGGAATCCGCCCACTTTAAAAGGCGCTACCTGCCCGCCCTTACTTCTGGTTCCTTCCGGGAAAATCAGGAGAGAGTGACCCTGCCTTAAAAGCACTGCAGCATCCTTTAAAGAATTGATAGCCTTGCTGCGATTGCTGCGATCAACAAAAACACAGTTCATGACTTCCATCCATGAAGAGATAATGGGTGCTTTCTTAACTTCAACTTTTGAAATAAAACCAAAAGGTTTATCAATGGATGCAAGAAGGACTGGAATATCAAAATCCCCTTCATGATTGCAAACAATAACGACAGGCCCGCCCGGAATCAATTCCTGCCCCTTAACTTTCACTTGAGAGCCTGAGATTTTCATTATTGTCCTAGACCACTTCTGCGGTACATTATGGATAATGCGGTCGCGTTCCTCAACAGGGAGCACAGCATTCAATTTCCTCATGCGGTTTAGTGCAGGGAGGCTATAAACTAAATATCCGCCCATATACAGAAAAAAGATTATTAATCGAAGCATAATGACCTCCAGGTCTTGGGATGGTTTACATTATATAATAATCAGGTTCCTTTCACTATATGTTTACAGATTAGATGATTAAAAAAGCAGCCCGCCGGTGCGAGCTGCTTTTAAGATTATTTTCTTTTATAAATGAGGAATTCAAAATCATATGGATTTTTTTCATCCCTGGTGCCCTTCTCCCTTGAAAGGAGATTCCATTCTGACATGTCTAATTCCGGAAAGTATGTGTCTCCTGCAAATTGATCATAAATCATAGTCAAATAGAGACGATCTGCTGCAGGAAGAATGGCTTTAAAAATCTCGGCACCGCCAATGACGAAAATTTCATCTTCCTTTACACCGCTGTACTTCAGAAGCTCTTCAACCGAATTTACAACTGTGCACCCTTCACATGAAAAGGATTCATTGCGGGTAATAACAATATTCTCTCTCCCCGGCAGAGGTCTTCCGATTGAATCCCAAGTTTTTCGTCCCATGGCAATCGGATGCCCCATCGTAGTTCTTTTAAAAAACTTTAAATCCTCAGGCAGATGCCAGGGAAGTTTATTATCCTTGCCAATCACACGATTCTCATCCATTGCCCACATTAAAGAAATCATACACTGACAACTCCTTTAATATGAGGGTGGGGATTATAGTCTTCCAGCTGGAAATCATCAAACTTAAAGCTGAAAATGTTCTTCACATCCGGATTAATACTCATTTTTGGAAGCGGTCGGGGATCACGGCTCAGCTGAAGGTTTACCTGGTCAATATGATTCTGGTAGATATGCACATCTCCAAACGTATGTACAAATTCACCAGGCTCCAGATCGCACACCTGTGCAACCATCATAGTCAGCAAAGCATAGGAAGCAATATTAAACGGAACCCCAAGAAAAACATCCGCAGATCTCTGATAAAGCTGGCAGGAAAGTTTCCCATCTGCTGCATAAAACTGGAACATGCAGTGGCAAGGAGGCAAAGCCATCTTTTCTATCTCTCCTGCGTTCCATGCATTTACAATCAGCCTGCGGGAATCGGGATTTGTTTTAATCTGGTCAATCAGGCTGCTAATCTGATCAACTGTATTTCCATCGGCACCTGTCCATGATCTCCATTGATGACCATAAACCGGACCAAGATTGCCTTCCTCGTCAGCCCATTCATTCCAGATTCGCACACCATTCTCCTGAAGGTATTTTACATTTGTATCACCGTTTAAAAACCATAACAGCTCATGGATAATGGATTTCAAATGCAATTTCTTTGTTGTTACCAATGGGAAGCCGTCCTGCAGGTTAAAGCGCATCTGATAGCCAAATGTGCTTATTGTCCCTGTGCCAGTGCGGTCTTCTTTCTTTGTGCCATTCTCCAAAACATGCTTGCATAGATCCAAATATTGTTTCATTTCAACCCAACCTTTTTTAAATACTCATTGCTATTGTACACGAATTTCCGTAAATTTCACATCAGATAAATATTTAGAGAAACGGGTTAAATTAGTATAATTTGTTTATAAAATCATAGGTTTTCGGAGCATTCACACTTAATGATTTCCTGGATTCGCCTCCTGCAAAATACATGGCAAAAGCCTCAGCGAAATATTCTTCAGGGAAGGATAGAAAATAATTTTGACCGGGGAACAATTTAGCTTTCTCTGCTTTCCAGACAGAGAGAAACTTCTGATTAAATCGGATGCCATTGTAAACATAGCGATCAACAGAATGGGCAAGTTCATGAAGTTCCAGATTAACGGATCCATGGCCTTTCCCCTTATCACTGTAGCCTATTTTAACAAGGACCGTTTTTGCCCCGCCAATCCCAGGGACATCATCCCAGGTGGTGCCCCCTGTATAGCCGCGGGGAATTACCCCTTCAAGGTGCTGAGCAGTAGGATTATCAGTAAGCTTTCCTACGAATAATTTCACCCTTATATCTTCATCCTCTATTTTGGACAGCAGGGAGGCGGGCAGATTATCCACCCGGGAAATCATTTCTGCAGCCTCTCCCTCATCAAAAGGTTCGAGCGGCAATATGAAAATGCCGCCGAGCTGCCGTGGGGATTTTAAACTGAGAAGCTCTTTAAGCTGGGAGGAGTGCGGATAATCTTTTAGTTTAATACCGCCCATGGCAGCCTGAGAGTTACCCAGCAGTGCAAGGGAAACCATCATGATTGTAAATGTCAGTGCCATTTTGCGCATTTTAAAAGCCCCTTCTGCTAATCTAAGATGTATAATTTCCGGGCAACAGAGCCCTTTGAAGTAGTGCCTAAGCTGCGGAACTGCCTGAATGGAGAAAAATTTTTTAACCGTTCTGTTAAACTATTAAAATTATAACATACGAATGAAGGAATAGAAGGAAACAAATGATGGCAAAATTAAATGAAAATTCAAAAAGGGCCCGAGTAAAATCGGGCCCCTGCCAATGGTTATCTTTATTAAGAATATGAACGCACAACATCTGATAGGCCTGGGGAAGCCGTTCCAGTGCCAACGGCAGCAAACTTCCAATCGCTTCCATGCCGATAAATCTCACCAACAATTAAACTAGTTTTTCCGCTGTAATCATCTGTCAGGTTATAGTGAATCAGCTCTTGATTGCTGCCTGAGTTGACAACACGGATGAAAGCATTTTGAATCATGCCAAAATGCTGCTTTCTCTTGACGCTGTCATAAATGTTAACGACGAATACCATTTTGTGTATGCTAGCAGGCACTCTGCTTAAATCAATCAGCACTTGTTCGTCGTCTCCATCTCCTGCACCCGTCAGATTGTCCCCGGTATGCTGGACACTTCCATCGCTGCTTTTCAGGTTGCCGAAATAAATAACATCTTTATTACTCTTAAGTTTTCCATTTTCACCAAGCATGATAACAGAAGCATCACAGTCGATATTTGCACCGCCGCCGCCTCCGAATAAAGATCCCAGAAGACCGCCGCCTCCGCTTTTTTGTACTGGATCCCACCCTAATCCTACCATAATTTTAGATAATCCCGGATTTCCTTTAGTTAAGTCAACACGCTGGCCCTTTTGAAGATTTATTGCCATATCAATTCCACCTCATCAATAATTTATATTTATTTAAAATGAGCAGCTGCCTAACCCTGCTGCTTCATTTTTTTAAAATTGTCCTGCAGCTGTTCCAGTCTCCTTGTTCCTTCTTCACGTAAACGCTTGTTTTCTTCTTCTATTGATTTTGTCTCCTGCATACCTTTCATGATGATATTCCAGGATTCCTCAATAGTTTCTATCTTAATGCTCGGACCGCCTGCCAATCTTGCTATATCAGCACTTTGATTAGAAATATTCTGGGCATTGCGCACAAGCATTTCATTTGTCCGTCTGTCCAGCTCGCTCATTGAATCTGCAACAAGTTTTTGTCTCTTCGCTGCCACTGCCTGAATCAGGCCATTCTTAAAAATTGGAATCGTAGTAACGAATGCAGAATTAATCTTCCCGATCAGCTTGGTATTGCCTCGCTGCAGCAGCCGGATTTGCGGTGCAGTTTGTAGGGCAACCATTTTAGCCATTTCAAGATCATAGACTCTTTGCTCCAGCAGTTCGATGGCATTTCTTAACGTATCCAGCTGCATCGAAGCCATTTGATCCCCCTGGGCCGCCCTTCCTTCCAGCTGGGGAAGCTGATTGGCTTTTAATTCGTCGGCTTTCAGCTGTCCTGCCACAGCATATTTTTCAAGCGTCAAATAGTACTGATAATTTTGCTCATACATTTGTTCAAGCATGGTTGTGGAGTCAACCATTTCACTTTGGTATTTGGAAATTTCAACATAAACTTTATCAATTTCCGCGCCCATTGTCTGATATTTTCCGAAAAGCTTTTCAATCATCTTTTCTCCGCGCTTGAAAAGCTTGCCAAAGATCCCTTTTGATCCCTGCTCGAAATCCTTCTTGTCAAATTTGTCCATAATTCTGCCGAGCTGCTTTAAAAGTTCACCTGAATCCTCAACCTTGGTTGTTCTCATGTTGCTCAGTATCTGATCAGAAAAGCGGGAAATCTGGACAGCAGGCTCTTTACCGAATTCAAGTATTTGAATTTGGTCCTTCTCATCGATGGACCTGGCCAAATTTTGCACCTCAGGTTCCTGCCTTAAAGCTAGCTTAATTTCTGATACCTTATTTTCGGTTAATTTGTCATCCTGCACCTGGGCTGTTAAATTCATATCTGCTGCTTTAGTCGGATTCATTTTCAATCACCCTTTAAATTTTTTAATAATCCTTGAAAGAGAACCTTCTTTAGAAAGGATGGCTCCTTAAATTCCTGTTCAAAAACAACATCCTCAAGCCAATGGACATCATATAAATCTTCCTCAATGAAGTTTTCAATGTCGTTATGGCCCGGCGGATTATACAACACAATATCCAATCCAAACTGATTAAGCAGCAAAAGAAGAGCGGCATCCGATCTTACCATCGTCCCGTTCAGCTCGTTGTTATAGAGGATAATCTTAGGGACGTCCTGAGAATAATCAAATTGCTGCATTAATTTTAGAATGCTTGGCGGAATTTGCAGACTTTGGCTAAAAAGATAAATCTTCAATTCTTCTTCCGACTCACTGGAAAGCGGCTTTATACGCGGACGTTCACACATATTTCTAATGGCCATTGCAATTCCATTTTGCAGGCCGCCAGGAAGCTGCTGATACCTCCAATAGTGCCCTGCAATGATTTTTTCAGGGTCAAGCTTTCCTTCCCTGTCAAGTGCATTCCGATAATGGAACCGAAAATCATTGTTGACGCTATTTGTAAAAGGAAATCTCCTTATCAGCAAACTTTCATCATACTGGCTGATTGTTTGTATTCGATCCCAGTATTCCTTGCGGTTCCTGCTTACACCCTGGATCTTTGAAAATACGGAAGGTATCATGACCCTTCCTTCTTTCACCTCGAAGTTTGGGCGGATCATGGCTTTCTCTTTGATTAAAATAAAGAGCTCATCATAAGTGGTTTTCAGTGTCACAGAGGAAGGTGTATAGTCCCGCAGCTGCCAGGGTTTATAAAGTCCTGAACCCTCATGGTTAAGTATAGTTTCTATTTCCCTGGATGCTCTATAGGCAACTGTAGCACTCCTTCTTCTCTTTTCTTGCGGAAAAGGCTCTGGCCTTTTCTTTTCAGGGTAATGATGAGCAAAAGACTCTTGAACCACCGGCCCCATTTTTGCCGGAAGATCTTCCCCTGAAGGAGAAAAATAAAGAATATCGCACCCGATCTGAATTAAGTAGTATAAAAAATAAAAATGACTCTTTTTCCCATTACCGTACCATAGGATTTTTGGCATAGCCATTTTAGGGTCAATATCTTTAAGTTCTGTGCCCAAATGGTTAGTGGACCACTTTATCACATCTACAAGCACTCTTCGGATTTCCTGGTTTTTCAACCCGGCTGGTTCAAGTTCAGAAAAAAGTTTCAGCATACTGATCATCGCTTCTCTAATCTTCCTGTGCATAGAAGGTGAGGATGATTTAAGCAGCAGCTGTTCCCCATCAAGGAAAGCAGCAAAGCGGTTTATGGATAAATCCTGTTCCCGGTTAATGTTCAGGACTTTTTGTATCGCCTGGAACTGCTGATTATTAATGGTTTTATCCAGATGTTCTTCACTCAAAAGAATAAGCCCTGCATTTTCTGTGTGAATAAGGTCAAAAAGACGATTATAATATTCATCTTCATCGAGCGGAACTCCGAGAAACCTGGCAACAATCTGGCCAATATGCAAAGTTTGCTGTTCCTCTCTGTAATTATCACGCTCGTGATTCGGCTTTGTTAAGTGTGAAGTCCAATTCTCATTTGTAACCTTTAAGATGTGAGTTTTGATTTGACTGTACGACAAGTTCAATTTATATCCCTTCCCTCTATGAGCGAAAGATGCATTCTTATCATTTCATTCAAAAATGGCGTTTCAGTTCCCGGATAATGACACCGGGAAAAAATATGTAAACTTATTACCATCATATCATAGGAATACAGCCTTTTTCTAAAATGGTTAACTTTCTTTACGATTTAACAGGAAGAAAGTTTCACTTCAGCAGTATTTTCATAGCTGAATAACCTCAAATGAACTTTTTCACCATTATTCCTGTCCCTGCATAAATTGGAGTACTCTATGAAAGGAAGGTGAATCAGTATGAGGCTGCTTTTTCGAAGAGTGAGATATCAGGGGATTGATCATGATCTGGATATGATCAGGAATATTTTATGTTCCAGTTCTTTAGTTTTTATAGACATCTTTTTCTTGTCATTAACCCTTGCCATTTTCGCTTTTGCCAATTACCAGTCTATTGCCATCAGCAGCTTAATCTTTACAGGATGCGCTACCTTTTGCATCTGTTTATTTATCGTTTTAAAAAAATGGCTGAGGGACCAGCCGGACTAAACTCTTTCTTTAATATTATTTAAAATATCATTTAGAATTTCTTCCCCGGCCGCTGCCCCTATATTATTAGAAATCAAGTAAGGATGTGAGAGGGAAAGATTAGCTGCCAGTTCACCATGGTTTGGGACGTATGCGAAATCGCAGAACTTTAAGAAATCATGGTCGAGAACTGAATCTCCTGCTCCAAAAACACTACTTATTCCTTCCCGATTCCTAATAAATTTTACCGCCTCGCCTTTACAGATAGGATTTGGCATAAAATACAGTTTTCTCCCCTGCAGGGATATTCTCCACCCATAAGACTCAGTCAGCCTTACTATTTCCTCCTTGGCTGCTGGTGTTATTTGTTCATTCAGAATATAGTAAAAGAAAAGATTTTCAGCGGTTTTTATTTTTCCGTTCAGTTCCAGGCATTGTGATCTGTCCAGCATTTCCTCAAGCAATGCACACTCTGAATTTAGACGTTTTCGGACTATGCCGGACCACTCATCAAGAGGTTTTCCATGATAATGAATATTTGCGCCATTCGATGTGATAGTGTACGGAATGTTAAGATTATCCTCAAAAATGAAAATACGCTTAAATTGTCCGTATGTTCTCGTTGTAACAGGCACAAAGAGCATTTGAGCGGATACCTTTTTCAGCATCAAGAGCGCCTCGTTTGACATAAAGGCTGCTTCCCTGCCGTCGATACGCTCAACAGCTATTAAATTTTTTTCTCCTGTCTGTCCAAAATCAGCTAGCGCTTTATTTGAGTAAATCAATGTCCTGTCCAGATCTGAAGCAAACATCCTCATTATTCTTCTCCCGTCTTTTTAATTAACCCACAGCATGTGTAGCTCATATCAGGATAATGAATAATTTCGACATTCCGCTCCCGGGCCAGCATGACAATATGGCGAACATATGGACTTTCCGGGTCTCTCATCAGGATCTTCCATGGAAGCCTTCTCAGAAGAACCCTGGTGGTTTCTCCGACTCCCGGCTTTACAAAGTTAATAGATTCAATTTTAAATTCCTCTTGTATTCTCTGAACTTCTTTCATTCCTTTAAAACTTGCTCCCCCCGGGTTTTCCATAATCTTGGCCGCAAGTTCAGCTGCTTCCTGTTTAATAGCCGAGAACTCCTCTGTAATCGCTGAGAGATAATGGTTTGAAACATCTGCTTCCTCCAGCTCCCTGTAATATTTGGCGCCATGATAATCTTCCGGCCCAATTAAGGATTCATTTAATACTGTTCTGCTGACCAATCCTGAAACAGTAGAATTGAGGCAGGCACTTGGAATCAGAAAGTCTTCCCTTGTTCCATAAAGTGTTGTGCAAAAACCTGGATCCGCAAGAACGGCCAAAGTGTCATCGAGAAGAACACCATAAAGTTGATGAAATTGTCTGCAGGCCTTGGTTAATTCAACAGAAATAGCCCCTTTGCCTGTCCATCCATCCACAAACTGAATATTGCAGCCAGGATGTGAGTTTAATATATGCTTTATCGCATTTTCGTCAATCCCCCGGTCTCTGATAATGGAAATGCTGTAATGCGGCAATCTTACTCCATATACTTCATAAAGATACCGTTTTATCAGAATACCGACAGGCGTCCCAGCTCTTGCCAGGGAAACTAAAACTGTTTCTTTTCCTTTTTTCTTCCAGATTTGTTCAGAAACCACTCCGGTAGACAATGCTGCCTTTCGTTTGTATTCATCAAGCGTTTCCCAAAACAGGGAAAGGTAATTTTCAGGAGGCTGGTATTCAATAGGAAGTGTTTCACTATAATGCTGACCGGACTGAATGTTTTTTTCCCTTTGCTCAATGGATCCTTCAAGTGAATATCCGCTTAAATCCTTCAGTAAAAATACAACGTCATCTTTACTATATGAACCAAATTTATCTGCAATTCTATTCATTTCTTTCACCCCCATTAAAGGAAACTATCTTTATATTCTTTATATATTTCTTTAATTGATTGATAAAAGGCATAAGTGAATCTTCTTCTGGCTCTCTTTCGAAAAACAGGAATAGTTCTTCATAATAGTCTTCTGGAATGTTATAAACAAATTGTGCCATTTCAGTGTCTTCAGGGTTTTGAAAGGAAATGCCGTATTTGGCTCCATATTCATTATCATTTCTTACAAAAATGGGACTGCGTGTTGTAGAGTGGAATTTTACGCCTTCCCCCATTAATGAGGCAAGTTTCATAGGGATATACATAAACTCCCCTGTTCCAAGACATAACGTATTCCTGCCATCCCGTTTACCTGATAGGTATTGGCCAATCTCAGCTAATGACACGCTTAACCTGGCTTGGCTTTTTGCATCCAGCCCGAAACGGCCAGAATCTTTTAAATAAGGAGTAGTTCTGATTTCACCGCTTAGAGCAGCAGAAGGCTCATTCATCCGGCTTAATAGTTCAGGGAATTCATTATTTATATGAATATAGGAAATTAGCGCATCATTTCCTTTCAGTTCATCCTCAGACTGGCTTTCCTGCACTTCAGGGTAACCCTTAACGTCTATCTCCCCTTTTAGAAGAGACACACTGTGAATAATAATGCCCAATTCTTTTTCAAGATCATCAAACAGAGCCTGGTTTTTCGGGGAACGCCAATCCAGAATGGAGACGACTGTATAAATCTTTCTGGGAAAGCGTTCATGAATGGATCGGATGATATTAATGGCTGTTTTTCCTGTTGTCATTTCATCATCAACAAGAATGATCTCTCTCTTATTATCCAAAAGGCTTTCATCTGTGTAACATCTGTGGGAAGTAGCATGGGAATGTTCTTCTTCAAATGTTATGACAGAATTCCTATCAATCAGCTGCTCTCTTGTTGTGTGAAAGTAATCGGCACGTTTAAATGATTGAAAGAAAGCATGTCCAAGTGCCGTTGCTGTTTCGGCAAAGCCGATAATGACAGGGTTATAGTCTTCATGAATAAAAGGGCTGCTGTTTATGATGCCTAAGCCATTTTTAAAAGCAGATAGAAGCTCAGCGGTCTTTCCTGGTTCCACCTTCTTTACCTTTTCCATATAACGGCTGGCAAGCAGTTCCCCTGTCAGGAGTCCGATTTGCGGATTAATCGGAATATGTTTTCCGAGTACTTTGCTGACAAATAAAAAGGATCTTTTTTTATTTATTCTTGCGGCCATGACAAACAAATCTTCAGGCGCCAGCTCATAAGGGTTATCGGTTATCTGAATATCAACGGTTAACGAGTTGAGTATCTGAATTGAATGTTTCGTTTTTGAGTAGGTCAATGTATGTGATCTCATCCTGCAGCACCCCGTATACTTCTGATTTTAATAATATTTTTTTAGCCCAATATAAATGGGGTTTAATTTCATTCATTTTGTTTTGGTAATCGCTTTTCATAACCCCTATTTTTCCGCCGGCCTGACCGGCAATGCTCTGTGCATCCAAATACTCTTCAAGGGTTACAGTATTCAATGCCTGTACAGGTTTAATATGTGTGGGATGGATAATGGTTTTTCCAGTTAAGCCATTTGAAATATCCATCGCGATTTCTCTTATTAATCCGTCCATATGCCGATCAATCAAGTCCGTCCTCATTTTGAGCCCATCCTGCCCAAGACGTTCCCTGAATGGCGTCTGCCTGATTTGAGGCTTCAGAAGACGCTCCTTTGAGGAGAAGTATTCCCATACCGGGCCTGAGATGACGTATGGCTGGTCCGCACGCAGGAAAATATTAATGATATCTGATATACAATCTCTTATTACAGCAATGTCGTAAACTGTTGTATCTGAATTTCTCCGTATCCCATACAAGCCGCTAAAATCCGTTGCTCCAATTCTCACATTCAGAATCAGATCAGAATATTGGTCCAGCACCTTCTTAATGCCGATTAATTCATCAAGCCTTGTTTCTTTTTGAATGATTTCTTTAGTTTCCAGAATCGGCATGGCATATAAACAATAACCATAAGAATTAAGCCTTTCAATTTCAGTTAGAATTTTGCATCCTTCAGCCGGAGAGAACTTTGGCAGGACAAAACCAGTAAGAAGATGCATGCCATTGGGAATTCTGCTTTTGAGTCTAATAAGCTGATCATAGCTTCTGATCCGGACGAAAAGCAAAGGGAGATCTTCTTCTTCACAAAGCCCCTTCGCAAGGTCCGATCTCAAATTTTCCAATTCCAAAGACAGCAGGTCTTCTGCCTGTTCCACTTCATCATCACCAATTGCATCTTCAAGGCATATGACCATGGATGTAAGGCCTGCATGCTTTTTTGAGAGCAGATCCTGATGAATATGAGGCCTTGTAGCCGGCATATATAAAGTTGCTCCAAGTGCATATGCTAAAAGCTCCCTGCCAGACCTCTTGTTAAAATGGCCCGGCTTTTTGTAAAACACCTGATTTATTTTTTCATCCGGAAGATCGGAAAATAGTCTCATTTTTGCAGCTCCATTCCTTCACTTAAATACTACTTTCTTCCTTTTTCATCCAAAAAAGATAAAAATAAAAGGGAGCGGACATTTGTCTGTTCCCTTCTTAACTCAATGCAGTTATATTATTTAAATTCAGCCCTGATCTGCAGCTTCCTTTTTGGCATTCCTTGCATGGATGACAAAAGTAACGGCAAACACGATAATCAATACAATAAAGAAGTAAATATGGTCTATATGAATTCCAGCGGCGCTGGCAATCATCTTAGCAGAAATAAGAAGGATCAAAATATATGAGCTTGTTTCCAGTTCAGGAACCCTGTCAATCAGCTTTAAGAATACTCCCGCTACACCACGCATCATGATTATTCCAAGCATGCCTCCTATTAACAGTACCCAGATCTCTTGACTCACTCCTAGCGCAGCCAATATACTGTCTATTGAAAAAGCAATATCCATTAATTCAACTGCAATGACTGTTCCCCAGAAAGTACCAAAAAGGCGAATTAATAAGCCTTTCTGATTAATCCCTTCTATTGCCTCTTCATCACCATCTTGCTCGGCTTTCCGCTTATCAATAAAATACTTGATTGCAAGCCAGGCTAAATAGGCTGCACCCAATACCTTAATATACCAGAATTCAATTAAGAATACACCGATTCCAATGGCAATAAACCTGAAGAAATAAGCACCTAACAGACCATAAAAAAGTGCTTTCTTGCGCTGTTTTTCCGGCAGATGTTTTACCATTACAGCAAGTACGAGTGCATTATCAGCAGACAATAAGCCTTCTAAAATGACAAGTGTCCCTATCAGTGCCCAGCTTTCCGGCTTTGATAAAGCTTCAACCCACATTTCCCAGTTAAAAAACTGGGAATATGTATGCATTATAGATTCTAAGATTTCCATTTTAAATTTATTCCCCCCGGATGATGACTATTTTATTCATATAAAAGACCCGGCATTGCCGAGCCTTATTTAAAAAATATACCTCTTATTTATCCAACCTGTAAACCAAAATCTTTTGCCAGTGCAGCCAATCCGCCCTGATATCCGCTTCCGATTGCACTGAACTTCCATTCTCCGTTATGTCTGTATAGTTCTCCGACTACAAGTGCAGTTTCGATAGAGAAATCTTCACCTAAGTCATAGCGGATCAATTCTTCGCCTGTATCTTCATTCAGGATCCTCACATAAGAATTCGATACCTGTCCAAAGTTCTGACTGCGTGCTTCTCCGTCATGAATCGTGATTGTGAACGTTATACGCTGAATGCTTGCAGGTACATTAGCCAGGTCAATTTTCACCTGCTCGTCATCGCCATCCCCTTCACCAGTACGGTTATCTCCAGTGTGTACAACGGAACCATTAGCACCTGTTGTATTGTTATAGAAAACAAAGTCGCTTTCAGAAGTTACCTTCCCAGTGTCTCCAAGAAGGAATACGGAAGAATCCAAATCGAAGTCATTTCCGCCATCGTATTTATTTGTGTCCCATCCAAGTCCAACTATTACCTTGGTCATACCTGGGTTTGTTTTTGTTAAGTCAACTTTTTGTCCTTTTGATAAGCTTACTGCCATTTCAACTCAAACCTCCATTATGTAGAATAAATGTATTTACGCTATAAATCATGAAAAGTTTCATAATCCATAAAAATATTTTTTCATATTCCAGGATTTATTTCAATCTTTAACTCATCCATTTCGGCGGAGTGTTTTTATTCCAGTAAATTGATCCAAGTTCATGGTGGGCCTGAAAATTATCATGATGTGTGTGATAATGAAAATTAAACCAGTATCCCTGCTGTGGAGGATGGTCCCTTCTTACATGGAAGCGAATGACGTCTTCATTCGCCTTGCTATTGGTGATATGGAAGATTTTTTCCGACAATCCGCCCCCCGGAGTTTCTGTAACCTTTAATTGAGCAAGGCTTTCTTCGGGAAATTGCACCGCCACCTCCTGGATGGCTTTCTCAATATTTGGAAGTATTACATCGTTAAACTCATCTTCAATAACAGGGCCAATCTTTGCACCAAACTTCTCATACGATTGTACCTCAGCTTCTATAAGCATCTGCCTAATGAAGTCATCTTTATCAAAATTAGTGTCTTCCTCTTCAGCAAGTTCTGCACTGTTTTCCGAATTTTCCACATCGGAAGCTCTAGAGGCTTTTAACTGGCTGGTATTTTCATATAGAAATGCCTGAGAAGGTGTGACGAGGCCAAAGGTTAAAATGGTAACCAGTACGACAAAGGATTTTCTCAGCCAATTCGGCATGTTTTTTCGCCTTCCTTTCTGCTAAGCAAGGATTTTCTTCAATATACCGCTTTTTTCAATATTTGCGGCAGCTTGCCTTAATACATCTTCGGGCTGAACAAGTGCAATCCGAACATATCCCTCACCCCATTGGCCAAATGCACTTCCAGGGGTTACGACTACGCCGGCGCGGTTAATCAAGTCAACCGCAAAATCCCTGGATGTGCTGTATCCACATGGAATCTCTGCCCACAAGAACATTGACCCCGCTGGCTTGCTGATATCCCAACCGATATTTTTCAGCTCTTTTAATAATACATCTCTTCTTTTTTTATATGTTTCTCTCAAGTCCTGCAAAAAAGAGGATTGATCATTCAATGCTTTCACTGCAGCTGACTGCACCGGCAAGAATACCCCATAATCCAAATTGGATTTGAAGTTGGACAGCAGCGCAATAAGCTGCTGATTACCGGCAGCATATGCCACCCTGCATCCTGCCATATTAAAACTTTTCGATAGTGAATTCATTTCAATCCCTACATCCATGGCCCCTGTAACAGACAAGAAGCTTATAGGCTTCTTCTCATAATAAAGTTCTGAATAAGCAAAATCATGCAATACAGCAAAGCTGTACTTCTTTGCCAGATGGATCACCTGAAGAAAAAACTCTTCTGTCGCCATTGCAGGAACGGGATTGCCGGGGAAATTCAGGATCATTAATTTCGTGTTTGTAAGTATTTCTTCAGGGATTTCATCCAAATCCGGAAGGAAGCTATTCTCCTTTTTTAAGGGCAAGCCGTACATCTGGGCCCCGGCCAATGCTGCACCTGCAGCATAAGCAGTATATCCTGGGTCCGGGACAAGGATATACTCTCCAGGGTCACATAGAACCATTGGCAAATGAACCAGCCCGTCCTGGGAGCCCATTAAAAGCTGCACCTCTGAAGATTCAAGATCCACTTCAAAATTTCGTTTATAATAGCTGCAGACTGCGGAATGAAATTCATTTGTACCTGTTAACGAGTACCCATATAATTCTGGTTCCCGGGTTCCTCTTGCTAACTCCTCCATAACAAAAGCGGGAGGGGGCAAATCAGGGCTGCCAATGCTCAAATCAATCACCGGAAATCCGTCTGAAAGTTTCGAATTCTTGATTTGGGACAATTCAGCAAACACACTTTCCGGAAAAGAAGCCATTCTTTTTGAAATAGGAAATTCCATAGTATCCTTCCTCGCTATGTATCTCAATTCTATTTTTCTATTATACTTCTTTTCGAACCAAATTTAAATTGATTTCATGTATCGTTAAAAAGAACAATAGATATATAGTGAATAATATATTTGCCGGATTATAAAGCAGCAAAGCGGGAATAATAAGAACAAATCGCGTTCTTCAAGCCGAGGAGAATAAAAAGGGGGAAATTCAGATGGATTGGTCTGTATTCTTTGTTATTGCCAGCCTTTTGCTGATGGCTTACTTTGTTTATCTGGCCATCGCAGATTAAAGAAGAAGGTGCCTGGTATTCAGGCACCTTTTCTTATTTTTCAATTACCCCAAAATGAAATTTCGATGACTTTCTTTCAATTACTTTGAAGCCATATCGGTCAAACCTGGAACTTTTAAAGTGATCCTTCAGAACCACTCTCTGTCTGGCTGCTCTTTTTGCATGAAAAATAACTTCCTCTGACAGGTCCTCATAAACAGCAAAGTTCCTTAGTGCTTTAATCCCCTCTGACTCAAGGATTTTTTCTTCAAACATGGGATCAAAATAGACAACGTCATAACTGTCCGGGGGCAATTTTTTCAAATAAGGAAGGGCCATTGACGATTCCACCTTTATTCTTTTCATTGCCTGATTCATACTATCAAGCCCGGAGTCCCATTGTCTAAGGCCATTCGCCACCAGGAAGGAAAGATATTTATTTCCTTCCAGTCCTGTAACTTTGCCTTTACTCCCTGCAGCATAACTGGCTGTTATGCTGTCCGAGGCAAGTCCAAGGGTACAATCGAGAATACTGCTGCCTTCTTTAAGCACCGCAGCCTGAAGAAAAGGATCCCCCTCTCCTTTTAGGAGACGTTTTACTCTGAACATCGCTGAACTGGGATGAAAGAAGAATGGCTGGCTTTCACCTATCGGAAAAAGCTCCAAACGTTCTTTTCCAACTACTATGCAGTCTTCAGGAACTTGTTTTTGGATCATTCCTACAGACCTTTTATTCCTGCTGATATATTCTGCTCCCAATTGTTCGGCAATTTTTTTTGCTTTTTCTTTCATTGCTTCATTGGTTCGTCCGGCAGTTGTAATAATCATTGTGTTCACCTGAATTTCTTAATTTTGCTATAAGAAAAGGGTGCCAGCAGACACCCCGTTTTGTTTAATCCTTATATTCTCAGCAATTCGCCTCAAAAGCAGCAAGAAGATTTTCCATGATCGCTTCCATGGAATGGTCTTCAATATCATGGCGGTGAATGAAGTGTACAACTTCCTTCCCTTTTAAGAGCGCCATAGAAGGAGATGAAGGCTCATATCCATCAAAGTACTCGCGCATTTTAGCTGTTGCCTCTTTATCCTGTCCTGCAAACACCGTCACTAAATGCTCAGGTTTCTTTTCACTGCGCAAAACGGCCTGTGTTGCTGCCGGCCGAGCCAGTCCAGCAGCACAGCCGCAAACTGAATTGACAACAACAAGTGCTGTTCCTTCAAGACCTTCCATAAACTGCTCTACCTCTTCTGAAGCTGTCAGCTCTTTAAAACCGGCCTGTACAAGCTCCTCACGCATCGGCTTTACCATTTGTTTCATATATTCCTCATATGCCATAGACATAAGATTTGCCTCCTCCTTAAGCTGCAGTTTGTAAAGTAAGCATACTATACCGTATGATCTTTATGCAATTTTTCTATGCCGGGAATTACTCTGCAGTCCTTTTTATCGTCCAATTATGATATGCTATTGCCCTAAATCAAATATATATCGGCCAAAGTCTCTTATAAGCAAGAAAGCCAGTCATAAATGACCGGCTTTCTTAACCTTATTAAATTTTCATAACGCCGCCTGTGCTGGCATTGGTTACAAGCTTCGAATAACGGGCAAGATACCCTTTTTTGACCTTTGGCTCGAAGCCTTGCCAATTGGCTTTGCGTTTTTCAAAATCTTCATCTGAGATTTCCAGGTTGATTGTACGGTTATTCAAATCCAATTCAATGATATCCCCATTTTCCACGAATGCAATAGGCCCGCCTTCAGCAGCCTCTGGAGAGATGTGCCCAATGCTGATTCCCCGGGAAGCCCCTGAGAAACGGCCATCTGTAATCAGGCCGACTTTTGCCCCAAGTCCACGGCCGACAATCTGGGAAGTAGGTGCAAGCATCTCCGGCATTCCA
Source organism: Cytobacillus sp. BC1816 (assembly GCF_051353635.1). Lineage (NCBI taxonomy): Bacteria > Bacillati > Bacillota > Bacilli > Caryophanales > Bacillaceae > Cytobacillus > Cytobacillus sp. BC1816. The sequence goes on from NZ_CP195611.1 coordinate 3,715,076, forward strand.
GGTCCTCCTTTAGGACCTTCATATCGAATGACTACAACATGGCCTTCCTGCACTTTGCCGGTAATGATTCCGGATAATGCCTCTTCCTGCGAATCAAAGCAGATGGCTGGTCCTCTATGGTATCCGCCTACTGACTCATCAACAGCACCGACTTTTATAATTGAGCCTTCAGGAGCAAGATTTCCAAATAGAACTGCCAGCCCTCCGCGTTCAGAATGCGGATTCTCGAGGTTTCGGATTACATTTCCATCCAGAATTTCACTGCCTGCTACATTCTCTCTTAGCGGCTTACCGGTAACTGTGAGACAATCTCCATTCAGGGCATCCGGCTTTTTAAGCAATTCATTGATGATAGCACTGACTCCACCCGCATTATGCACATCTTCAATATGATAATCTGAAGCAGGAGCAATTTTTGCTAAATGCGGTACCCGGTTGGCAATCTCATTAATTCGTTCAATCGGATATTCAATTTCGGCTTCGTGCGCAAGTGCCAATGTGTGAAGAACTGTATTGGTTGACCCGCCCATTGCCATATCCAGGGCAAATGCATTGTCAATTGCATCAATTGTAACGATATCGCGCGGCTTGATGTCTTTTTTTATTAATTCCATCAGCTGCTTGGCTGAACGTTTAACAAATTCTTTTCTCTCTTCTGATACTGCCAGAATTGTGCCATTGCCAGGAAGTGCAAGACCCAGTCCTTCTGCCAGACAGTTCATGGAATTTGCAGTGAACATTCCGGAACATGATCCGCAAGTCGGACATGCAACCTGTTCGATTTCCTGAAGCTTTTGTTCATCAATTTGTCCTGATTCAAAGGCACCTACACCCTCAAAGACAGAGCTTAAAGATAAAGGTTTTCCGCTTGAATCAACACCAGCTTTCATGGGGCCTCCACTGACAAAAACAGTTGGAATATTAACCCTTAAGGCCCCCATCATCATTCCAGGCGTAATTTTATCGCAGTTCGGGATACAGACCATTCCGTCAAACCAGTGTGCAGAAACAACTGTTTCAAGTGAGTCTGCAATGATTTCGCGGCTTGGCAGAGAATAGCGCATGCCAATATGGCCCATGGCAATACCATCATCTACTCCGATGGTATTAAATTCAAATGGAACTCCTCCTGCTTCACGGATTGCTTCTTTAACAATTTTACCGAATTCCTGCAAATGCACATGGCCTGGTACGATATCAATATAGGAATTGCACACAGCAATAAATGGTTTTCCGAAATCCTCTTCCTTTACCCCGGCAGCACGCAGCAAACTGCGGTGCGGAGCCCGGTCTGTTCCTTTTTTGATCATATCACTTCTCATCTGTGAGCCAGTCATAGTATGTAATACCTCCGTTTACCCTAGATTCATAATCTCTTATTCTATGGGGAATAATTTGTTAAGCCTCCTGCCCCCAAATATTTTCTTTCCAATATAGACCCTTTTTCGGATAATTTCAATAATTTTTACAAATTTATTATAATTTTTCGCTTTAAATGGGTGAAACAGCAGTGTGTGCAAGTTGTGAAATTCAATAATTGGGGACATTCTATAAAAATCCGGCCGCATAATTTTACTTCAGTCGTTACCTTACTGCTGCCATCTTTCCTAAGTCGCCGGGAACGATTCCTTATATGTCCAACAAAAAAACCGCTCCAGATTTTTATTCTGTGAGCGGTTTTTTCCCAGAAACTTATTCCTTGCCCTGTTTCCGGGATTCAGTCATCTGTTTCCAAACTGACCCTTTTGCTTCTTCCCCATGTTCAATTCTTTCAATAGCCAATTTGATTTGCATGCTGACTTCGAATTCCGGATCGTCTTCTGCTGCTTTTAAAGCAGGAAGCACACTTTCATCACCCACTTCATAAAGGAACATGGCCGCACGCCAGCGCACAAGTTTACTGTCGTCCTGCAGCGCTTCCTTCATGGCGTCCATTGCTTCTTCAAATCCCAGGTCAGACAAACAGTCCCCTGCTGTACGTCTTACAGTGACCGTTTTATCCTTCAATGCTCTGTACAGGAGAGGAAGGACACTCTTATCCTCAATCATCCCAAGATAAACTGTCGCAAGTCTTCTGATTGACGCCTTCTCATCATTAAGCGCTTTTTCAAGAACAGACAGGTCCTCCAGTTCAGGATCATTCATCTGTTCGAGTTTTTGATAGCGCTCACGCCAATCCGGGGAATCCAGATCTTCTACAGACAGTTTAAGAAGGGAACGTGTGTGTTTTTCCTCCGTTTTATCCGGGCTTTTTGCCGTATTAACAAGTATCTGGAGTCTTCCTTCTGGATAGGCAGCCATTAGTTCTTCTACAATATCATGGCCAACCTGGTCAAAGTCTCCATATCGGACACCAAATTCTTTCCACTTGCGGACCATGACAACATTATCAGCAGGATCCTGCGCCTCTGAAACAGCTTTAATAAAGTTTTCAGGAAGTCCAAAGCGCTTTTCCTCCGTGCCGTCAGTCAGTTTAACCTGCATGGGAATTCCTTTATACATTTGGACTAACACTTGGACTTCACCATAATGTTCATCGATGCCATTGTCTTCTGTGCCCTCATTTTCCACATCCTCGCCAAATGCGGATCTTACTTGCGGGAGAAGCTCTTTCCAGTCATATTTCGCATTTCTTTCGACAGCAAGGAAATCGGCAACATGGTAAACCCCTTTGATTCCATCAATTTCAAGTATATCCAGAATAATCTTTGGAGCTCCTTCTTTTTTATCCTTTTTATAATTATTGGCCTTCCCCATCGGAAGCTCTTCATCAAGAATAACCTTCATAGTGTTTGGACTTGGTGTTGGTTCGATTGCTTTGATTCTCAAAAGTATCACCCTTTTTTATATATTCACGATGGTAACTTGTATTATTTTAACATAAGGAGATTTTCGAGGCATTTTAGTTGTTTCTGAATATGCAAAGAAACCCGGGAGAAATTCCCCGGGTATGAATTATTCATTTTCAGCTGCTTCTGAAAGGTAGCTCCATCTCTCAATCAAGTATTCAAGCTCTTCATTCAGCTTTGTTTCTTCTTCTACTAAGGCCTGACCCTTTTCAAAGTCACTGCCGATACTGGCCATTTCTGAGGAAATCGCTTCGAGACGGGTTTCAGCCGCTTCAATTTTTCCCTCGATTTCTTCCCATTCCTTTTTTTCTTTGTAGCTCATTCTCTTCTTTTTTGGCTTAGTTTCCCTCGCTTTTTTGGGGGCAGCATCAACTTCCTGAACAGGCTTGGCATTCTCGCTTTCAAGAAATTCACTGTAACTTCCATAGTAGGATTCGATTTTGCCCTCGCCTTTTAATACAAGAAGCTGCTCAGCCACTTTATCCAGGAAGTAGCGGTCATGTGAAACTGTAATGACTACACCGGGAAAATCTTCAAGATAATCTTCGAGAACCGTCAGGGTTTGGGTATCAAGGTTATTGGTCGGCTCATCAAGCAGAAGAACATTAGGCTCTGACATTAAGATTTTCAATAAATACAGTCTGCGTTTTTCCCCGCCGGAAAGCTTGCGGATAGGAGTGCCGTGAGAATACGCCGGAAATAGGAAGCGCTCCAGCATTTGAGCTGCAGAAATCGTTTTGCCATCGGAAGTTTCAACTACTTCTGCTGTTTCTTTGAGGTATTCGATCATGCGCTTGTTCTCATCCATATCTTCGCTTTCCTGTGTATAGTAAGCGATTTTTACCGTCTGCCCAATAATTCGCTTACCCGAGTCAAGCGGAATCCTGCCTGCCAGTATGTTAAGCAGAGTAGATTTCCCCGTTCCATTTCTTCCGATAATCCCTATTCTATCCCCTGGTTTTACAAGAAGATCAAAATGATCCAGAACCGTTTGAGTGCCATACTTTTTTGAAGCAGCTTCGAGTTCAAATACCTGTTTTCCGAGGCGGCTGCCGCTTAGGGACATATCCAATTTTTCCGAGGATTTAACTGAAGCAAGCTGACTATCAAGGGTTTCGAACCGCTGAATTCTGGCTTTTTGCTTGGTGGTACGGGCTTTTGCACCTCGTCTGATCCATTCCAGTTCCCTTCTGAACAGATTTTTCTGCTTATCAATGGCAGCTGCCTCATTTTCCTCTCTTACCGCCTTTGCTTCAAGGAATGCAGCATAATTCCCTTTATAGCTGTATAGATTTCCGCCTTCAAGTTCAAACATTCTATTTGTAATCCGGTCAAGGAAATAACGATCATGTGTTACAAGGAGCAGCGCCCCCCTGTATCTGCCCAGATATTCTTCCAGCCATTTCACCGATTCAAAATCAAGATGATTTGTCGGCTCGTCAAGAATCAGCAAGTCAGGTGACTGGATCAGTACTTGCGCCAGGGCAACCCGTTTTTTCTGCCCGCCAGAAAGCTCTCCAATCTTTTTGCTGAACTCCTCGATACCCAGCTTAGTGAGTATCGTTTTGGCATCTGTGTTCACTTCCCAGGCATCAAGGGTATCCATTCTTTTTTGAAGTTCGAAAAGATTTTGCTGAATGTCTGAATCTTCAGGGTGCATGCTAAGCTCCAGCAGGGCTTGTTCATATTCTCTCTGCAGTACAAGAACTGGTGCATCTCCTGCAAAAACCTGCTCGAGAACTGTTAATTCATAGTTGAGTTCAGGCTGCTGTGCTGAATATGAAATGGTGTAATCTCTAGGAGTGACTATTTCTCCAGAGTCTGGCAGGTCAACACCGGCAATCACTTTAAGCAGGGAAGATTTCCCCGTACCGTTTACTCCGATCAGTCCTGCTCTTTCTTTTTCAGCGATTGTAAAAGATATATCATTAAAAAGTTCTTTCTCTCCATATGATTTTGTAACATTCTCCACAGAAATCATCTTCATGCTTGACCATTCCATTCTATAAAAAATTGATGCAGATATTGCTCCATAATTTGATGCCGCGCTTCTGCCATTTCCCTGGCAGTGTCAGTATTTAGCAGATCTCTCAGCTTCAATAGCTTTTCGTAGAAATGATTGATGGATGATGACTTTCCATTCCGGTATTCATCTTCAGTCATTACTTTTCTGATTTCAAGGCCGGGATCATAAATAGGCTGCCCTTTTTTGCCGCCATAGGCAAATGCTCGTGCAATCCCCATAGCACCAATCGCATCCAATCGGTCCGCATCCTGGACTATTTTAGCTTCCACGCTTAACACCTTTTTGTTATTGCCGCCTTTAAAAGAAACTGACTCAATTATTGTCTTAATGCTGCTGGAAGCTTCTTCTGCAATCTCAATTTCCTGCAGAAAATCAGATAGCTTCCTTTCTCCCGCTTCCTTTGAAGTGTTCAGCTTAGCATCGGGTATATCATGAAGCAGCGCTGCCATTTCAATTAAAAAAGGATCTCCTGCTTGTTCCTTTTTGGCTATGTAAAGGGCATTTTTTCTCACCCGCTCAATATGATGCCAGTCATGCCCGGTTGAATCTTCTCCGAGTGTATTCCGGACGAATTTTTCTGTTAAATGTATATTTTTTTCCTTCATTATTTCACCCGCTTTCAAACTCCACACTCCATTTTAACATTAGTCTCAAAAAGAAACGATGGCAAGGTAATGCCATATCTATAGAACTATTAAATGGATTCATTATTACAGACGGCACTGATAAAAAAATGGTGCAGAAAACCAGTATTTGATTTCCTGCACCATGTCCCTAAGCTATTTTATTCAAGGCCATTCAGCCAGCTGATGCCAAGTGTATTTTCTCCTGCATGGACTCCAATCGTAGCCCCCAAAGAATAGCATCCAAATTTAACTCCATTAAATTCTTCCTGGAGTTCCCTCTTCCATTCCTCCGCTTCTTCCGGATGCAAACCGTATAGGATGAATACTTCCTTCAGCAGTTTTCTCTCATGTGCACCCCTTAGCAGATTCACAATTTTGTCTTTTGCCTTTCTTTCGCTTCTGGCTTTCTCTTTTACGCTTAATTCCCCATCACGAACTGAAATGATCGGCTTTACATTTAGCATGCTGCCCAGAAAAAACTGAACTCCGGACATCCTGCCGCTTCTATGAAGCTGTTCAAGACTCCCAATGAGGACATATGTTTCACCCGTATCACGAAGTGCCTCAAGCCTCCGGATAATTTCTTTTATATCCAGTCCGGCTTCTGCCAATTCCATCCCCTTAAGGACTAACCTGGTTAAAGGGTATGATAATATCTTGGAGTCTATGCTGTATACTGGTATATCAACCAGCTGGGCGGCCTGTTCACTGGAAGAAACGGTCCCGCTGAGTTTTGCCGATACCAGCACTGCGATGATACAGTCATAGTCCTTCTGCAGATTTTCATATAACTCCCGAAAAGCGCCAATGGATGGCTGGGAAGTTTTTGGAGGAGTATCCAGGGTTTTTAAGCTCGCATAAAGTTCTTCCGGTGTTAAATCAACCCCATCAGTATATTCTTTGCCATCCATAATGATGGTCATCGGAATCTGGTATATGTGAGGATGGTTTCTTAACTCGTTATTTAAAAAAGCAGTGCTGTCTGTTACCCATGCAATTTTATCCACTGTAGCCGCCCCCTTTTAAGATATTTATACGTGTATGTATGTAAATAAGACTATTTGAAAGGCTGGAAGTGAAAGATTTCTCTCCCAGCCGCAGGTTCTATGGCAGAAAAGGCTTGATTTTAGGAAAAACCTTTATCGCGGTATTGTAAAATACATCTTCATGATGCTCTTCAGGTATGAGTTCTTTTATAAATTCAATATAAGGACCCACTGGAGCAAGAGGCCAATCGGTTCCAAACAGCAATTTATCGTAAGAATCCGCAAACACTAAAGCATGCCTCAGATGATCCAAAAATCTTCCTTTGCTGCGTTTCTTCAATTCTTTTTCTGTACCTACAATCAAGCCTGAAAGATCGGCATAAACATTAGGATTCTTGTATATGATTTCAGCTCCTGTCAATGTCCATGGGTCTCCAAAATGAGCAATCACGAAATTGACATTCCGGTGTTTAACAGCCACCTCATCAATAGCCAGGGGGTGAGAATACTTAAGCAATCCCCTTTCTGAATAGGTATCCCCTGTATGAAATACAACAGGAACTCCGTATTTTGCAGCGAGTTCATACACAGGTTCATAGACATCATCATAGGCATAGAAAGGATAATACCCCAGGTAAATCTTGATCCCTGCCACGTTTGGTTTTTGCAGATCATCCTCCAGCCTTTGAAGAGCTCCATCATTGAGATCATATGGATTGATGCCAGCACAGTAAACAACATCAGCCGGTATCTTATCATCCAGGTCAAGCCCCATAGGCGTTCTTGCTTCATAATCCGGAAAGCCCATATTTTCGGTTTCTGTAAGCCCCATTGCAATGCTCAAGACTACATTAGCTTTTTGGAACTCCTGCTGATGCCCAGGATATGAATAATCTACAAAGGAGAGTTCATTGGCAGTACGATGAAATGATTTAATATCTGAAAAATGAATATGTGCATCTATGACTTTCATAATTTCTCCTTTAGCGGAATTCCAGGTTGTGGAGTCTATTAAGCAGTCTGCCCTCGATGCTTCTTTCATCAAATGCAATAAAGCCCGGTTTGGCCAATAGGCCTGCATTTCTTTCCGAAATAACTTCGAATGCTTCTTTATTCATATATGCTCCAAGGAATTCATTATCTTTGCTTCTCACTACATACATATTTTCAGGAGACCGGCAGCTGGAAATACGGGATCCATCAATAAGTACAAATGACTGCTCCTCAACTCCGGCCTGATATGCTGATTCTGCTCCTTTGTCACTTACTGTAAGAGTAAGATCCTTTAATGAGCCTCCGGATATAAATATATCTGTAATCCATTTTTCATTTAACAGATATTTCCCGCCTGCATTTTCCGCTTTTACCCAATGGGCAAGGAGCGGGACCCCCGGCAATAACGCGAAATACTGTGTATATTCAAGGCCTTTCCATATGGAGTGATGGACAATTTTCGTATGGATGGCCAATGCAGACCATTCGTTTCCATACGAATCTTTAACACTGGTAAATTCAGCAGAAGATGTCTCCTTTAATAGCGAGAACACACTCATTTGCGATGGCACAGTTTTCATGCCGCCAGTCCATGGATTCCACCATCCTTTGGCCACCGGTTCGGGAAAGGATGAATCAAGCCACTCCCTCTTTTTATAGGTTAATGAGAATAAGCCAGGATAAAAATCCGGTGCTCCTTTTAAGCTAATAATGCCATTATCCATGATATAAACAGTCTTGCCGCCATGCTCTTCCGTAAACATACGGACATTACCCCTTTGCACAAGCAGAAGTTCTCTTACTTGCTTCTTTTCACTGTCAAGGGTAATTTCAGCATTTATAATAGATAAAGGCTCCGTATCCTTAATAGGAAAATTGGATTTAAATACTCTTAATTCCTGTTCTTGACTAAAATTTGAGGTTTGATTTTTATCTGTATTTAAATAAAAATCAATAGTGCCATTAAGATAACTTGAACGATATGTTTTAATAGTGAATTCTGCTGTATCCTGTTCTTTTGCAACTGGATTTCCCCTATTGATAATTAGTGCTTTTTCATGTTGAACATTTTTTTCATACCCTGACTCCACACCTGCAAAATGCCGCATTTCTTCCCATGTCCGGAAAGCTCCTATTGATAAATAGCCAGGTGCCAATATTATCTGATCTCCCGATTCAAAGAAGCCAGTTTCCTGCTGATAGTAAAATTGCCACCCATCCGGATTGGACTTCGCATTTTTCGGCCAGCAGAATCCAACCGGCTCGCCATTATGATCGGCGAAGAACCAATTTTCGGTTATACCTGATAACTCCATGAACCCCAATTCTTTTATGTCAGAAAACTCGATTACTTCATTATCCAGCGGAAAATATGGCTGCTGCATGTCATAATATAACGGCTGGCTGAAAAACAGATTCTCATATCTTTCAGCCCCTTCGTTTATCAATTCAGCCCATACTTTTACTAAGCCTTCACCATATAGGGACGTATACAATGATACAAGAATTCCTGTAAATGCTTCAGATTTGAATACCAATTTGAAGGTGATCGCAGTATCATCTGCGAACCACTCTGCTGCCGCCGGCTTTGCCTTTGAAAATTCAGTTGAAAAGGGTTTCCCAAGTTTAGGAGCAAAAAACGCGAAAGGCTGGTTAACACTTTCGTTTCTGCCAGCCGTTATTTTATAATCCAATTTCCGGATATTCACCTGGCAGATTCCATTGCAGATATGCCAATAATCCTTTGACTCTCCTCCAAACTTTTGACCAAAGCTTTTAAGTGGGATGCCCATCGAGCTGCATGTAAAAGCGAGTTCGTCTCCATTTTCCTTTGTAGCCACTACCGCCATTTCCGGCTGAAAGAAGCCATATTTTTTAACAATGAAAGGCACCTTCAGCAGCTTACGCCCTTTTTTGTGAAGATTTATTCGAAACTCCCGCTCTTCTAATTCAACAAGATCACTTACGGGAAAAGAAAGGTGAAATACTGCGTCTTCTTCCAGGTTGTTCTCTACCTCAATTTCCAATTCATTTTCCTGATTTATAAATCTGAGATTCCCCTTTGAACCGCCTGTAATCCTGGCTGGCTGCTTAGGCAGCAGACCAAGGCGCAATTCACACTCCTCACCATTAACCCATACCTTAACGCCTAATGAAGGATGCGTTTTCCAAATACTAGGCTCTTCACCTTCATGCACTATGAATTGTCCGGTTATTGTCTCGTCACTCTCGGCCATCAGGTCATGCTCGAAAACAGCTTCGACTCTTCCCTGGTTATTTCCATCAGCCTTAAAAGAAACAGGACTTCCCGTCTTATTTATGAGTTTGAGCTGGAAATTTTGGATTTCATTTTCGATTACTTCATGATGATCCATGGATAGTTCCAGAAGGTAATCATTCGTTTCTATTAAACTGATTCCTCTGCCGGATCTTTCAAATCTGACTCTTGCAGACACTTCCCCGCTTTCCCAAATATACTCGTAAAATGTAAAGCCGTTTTCTTTGATTCCATCTGGCTTTACGTCAATTTCTCTCATGCTGCTGCTATACCAATCAAGCTTTTCAAAGGCAGGTTTCAAGAGCTGTGTATGGTGAACAGCCGGAATAAAATTCATTAAGTGTGTTGTATCATCTCTGTCTTCCCAGAAGAATCCGCATTTTTTGTAAAGCGGGACAGCTTTCACATTTCCTGGCCATGTATACAAGTCAAGGCGCGGCCAGCCCAATTCAATTGTTTTTTGAAGCGCTCTCATAACAAGCATCTTTCCTATTTTCCGTCCATGGTAATCCGGCCTTACATTTAGAAGAGGAATATATAGGGAACCCGTATCTTCTTTATATTCCGATAACCCGCAATAGCCTACGACCTCTTCACCATCCAGCGCTAAGTATAAAGTAATATTGCCATTATTCGCTTCCTTCGTTTTTACTTGTTCTTCAGTCATTACACTGGTATCTCCGCCCCAGCTGTCTCTGCTCAAGTTCCACATTTTTGCTATTCCTGCCGCAAAGCTCTCATGATACTCTGCAATGACTATTTTGTCTGTACTTGGAATCATACCTTTGTCCTCCTGACTAAGTCACGTCTTGTCTACCCTTCTCAATTCCTTTTCCTTCAATAATCATAACCATTTGCCTCTCCTCCTTTTGGATTTGTCCGGAATGTTTTTCCATACCTTCTTAATCGTATTATCAGAGTAAGTGATTGTAAATATAATTTTGAATCTTCCGTATAAATTCCATACAAAAAAAGCGCCTTGCTATTTTCGGCAAGACGCATTCATATTAAAAATGGATTTTTCTTAAAGCTTTCATCGAAGAGGTCATATAAATGATCATTTCATTCAGATCATCTATCTGTTCTTCATGAATAAGCCGGTTAAAAGAAATGACGGTTTCTGTTTCGGCCATGGCCTTCATATTTTCAGGATTGTATTTCACAGTCTGTTCGACCTTCCGTCCGCTGCCCCAGATATGACGCAGAACTTTACAGATTTGCAGAGATGCATTGGAATCTTTTAAATGCTTAATTGTAAATTTCACATAAATCCGGCAGCCTGCCAGCTTCTCAGATTTCCCTTGAGGCAATAGCTCAGCTGCAAGATTATCAAGTCCCGCTTCCATTGTAAAGGTACAGAAAATCTCCGCCAAGCCTTCTGCATTGTCTGTAAAAGTAATGTCATACCTTCGGCTCATTTTAGCTGAGTTTAAAATATCATTTCGATCAACAATTCTTATTTCACCGTCAAGATCCCGGTCATAAAATCCGCCTTCCATAACAACCTTCATATTTTCAAAGGCCGTTGGATCAAACATGGGCTAATCCCCCTTAAAATAGGCCGACTGCATTTCCATCATCATCTACATCCATATTCATGGCTGCAGGTGCTTTAGGCAAACCAGGCATAGTCATCACATCTCCGGTAAGTGCTACAATGAACCCTGCACCAATGGATGGCTTCAGCTCACGTATAGTAATGGTAAAATCTGATGGCCTTCCAAGTTTTGCAGGATCATCAGATAATGAATATTGTGTTTTAGCCATACAAACCGGCAGTACGCCCCAGCCAAAGCTTTCAAAGTCTCTTATCTGCTTTTTGGCTTTGGTTGAGTATTCCACTTTACTTGCTCCATAAACCGTCTGGGCTACTGTTAGAATTTTCTCCTCAAGAGGCAAAGATAAATCATATAGGTGGCTGAACTTCGCTGCTCTTTTATCCAAAATTCCCAGGAGCTTCTCAGCCAGCTCAATTCCTCCCTGCCCGCCTTTTTCCCAAACCTCTGTCAGCGCCACTGGCATGCCGGCCTCTCTGCAAAGTTCTGTAAGGACCTCTATCTCATTCTCGCTATCGGAAATAAACCGGTTAATGGCCACTACATACGGAAGCCCAAAGCTTTCAATTGTTTCAATATGCTTTTTTAAATTAGCAAAGCCTTTAGTGAGTGCTTCTGTATCTTCCTTGCCCAATTCAGCTTTTGACAAGCCGCCATGCATTTTCAGAGCACGGATTGTAGCTACAATCACCACTGCTTCAGGGTCAATGCCTTCGGTTCTGGCTTTAATATTTAAAAACTTTTCAGCACCAAGATCAGCGCCAAAACCGGCTTCTGTCACTACATAATCAGCCAGCTTGGAGGCTGCGGCAGTTGCAATCACACTGTTGCAGCCATGAGCAATATTGGCAAACGGGCCGCCATGGACCAATGCCGGTGTATGTTCAATTGTCTGCACCAGATTAGGTTTGACTGCTTCTTTAAGAAGCAAGGTAAGAGCTCCTTCCACTCCAAGATCGGCCACTGTTACTGGCTGTTTATCATAATTGTATGCAATCACCATTTTCCCCAGTCTTTCCTTCAAGTTCTGAAGGTCGGATGCAAGGCATAGGACGGCCATAATTTCTGAAGCCACAGTGATATCAAATCCATCTTCTCTCGGAACACCTTGTACAGGCCCTCCAAGGCCAATAACGATTTTTCTTAATGCACGGTCGTTCAAATCCAGGGCACGCTTCCATACAATCCTTCTCTGGTCAATATTTAACAGATTCCCCTGCTGGAGGTGATTATCAATCAGGGCAGCCAATGCATTATTGGCTGTAGTGATTGCGTGAAGATCACCGGTAAAATGCAGATTGATGTCTTCCATCGGCAGGACCTGCGAATAACCTCCGCCGGTTGCTCCGCCCTTGATTCCCATTGTTGGCCCAAGCGAAGGTTCCCTCATCGCGACCATAGCATTTTTGCCAAGTCTGTTAAAAGCATCGGCCAGGCCAACTGTTACTGTGGATTTTCCTTCTCCTGCAGGTGTCGGATTAATGGAAGTGACAAGAATTATTTTTCCGCTTTCTTTCGTACTTAATCTCTTTAAGGTTTCTGCGGATAATTTTGCTTTATACTTGCCGAAAAGCTCCAGATCATCCTCTGAGAGCCCGATTTTTTCAGCTATTTCCGCAATGGGCTTCATTGCAGATGCCTGGGCAATTTCAATGTCTGATTTCACAATCGGTTTCACATTCATTTTTATCCCCCTAGAATCCAATATGTATAGGTTCCTTACAGCTATATTGTACCATCCCTGAATCGAAATATTGTCATTTACTTTTGATATTTTCGCATTTTCACACAGTAAAGCATTGATACAATTTCGAATCGTCTTTATAATAAGTTTAATTGAATTTTTGCACAGGGAGATGATCACTTGCCAATAAAAATTCCTAAGCTGCTTCCTGCAAGGGAGATCTTAGAGGAAGAAAATATTTTTATCATGGATGAGGACCGTGCCAAACAGCAGGATATTCGCCCACTAAATATCCTCATCCTGAATTTGATGCCTGAAAAAGAAAAAACCGAAGCACACCTTTTAAGACTCCTTGGAAATACACCTTTACAGGTGAATATCTCGTTTTTAAAAACGGCCACACATCAATCAAAAAATACCAGTCCTATGCATCTCGAACAATTCTATACTACATTTGAGCAAGTTCGAAACCGTAAATTTGACGGGATGATCATAACTGGAGCACCTGTAGAGCTTCTCGACTTTAAGGAAGTGGACTATTGGGAGGAACTAACCGTAATCATGGAGTGGACGAAAACCAATGTTACTTCCACCCTGCATATATGCTGGGGGGCACAGGCAGCTTTATTTTATCACTTTGGGATCGGAAAATATGAGCTGCCTGAAAAATGCTCTGGTGTTTATCTTCATGAAGTCCATGACCGAAGCGAAAAATTATTGAGAGGATTCGATGACATCTACTTTGCTCCGCATTCGCGCAATACGGATGTTTATAAAGAGCAATTGATTGAACACCCGGAAGTCAAGCTCCTGTCATCATCTGAGGAAGCGGGTCCTTTCATTATGAGTGCGAACCGCGGAAGACAAATCATGGTAACAGGACACCTGGAATATGAAGCAGGCACACTTGCGGAAGAATACTCTAGAGACAGAAACAGAGGCCTTCAGGTTCCCGTGCCAAAACACTATTTCCCGAATGATGATCCCGGCAGAAACCCCCATAATAAATGGCGGTCACATGCCCATCTAATGTTTTCCAACTGGCTGAACTACTATGTTTACCAGGAAACACCTTATGATTGGGATTAATAGTGCAGTGAACGGATAACTTAATTTGCAGCAAAAAGCATGAAAAAAGCCCGGTCTTTGAGAGGAGTTCCCCACTCAAAAACCGGCTTATCCTTTAAATAAGAAAGTATAAAATTTTGAACTTCGATTACTGTCTAACTGCGGCCCCTACCCCCTCGAGGTCAGGGGTGGGCAAGGCGCTTCCGCTTTTCCTTATGATTGCTGAGCATAATACACTTCTTCAAATGGCTGAACTACTACAAAACCGTTACCTGAAAACTTCATTTGGATTGACTCTCCGCTTCCTCTTCCAAGGAACGTTTTAAAAGAGATATCTGTCACAAATTCGGGCTGCAGTGTACCTGACCATGCAACTGTCGCATTCGGATCGGTATATACCGGATTATCAGGAGTAACCAAGAGTGTCAGCGGCTCATAGTGAGAAGTGATAGCCACCATTCCTGTTCCTTCTAAACGGACGTTGAACAAACCTCCTGCGAGCATGCCCGCCATCCTCTTCATTAACTTAATGTCCCAGCTGATGGAAGGCTCAAATGCAAGCAGATCATTCCCATTTACAAAGATGGCATCTCCATCTAGATTCAGGATTGAAATTTTCTTTCCCTGGTCTGCAAGGTACAGCTTTCCGTTGCCCGTAGCTTTCATTAAAGCTGCCCCTTCTCCAGTAAGTGCCTTTTTGAACATTTTTCCTAAGCCATGCTCGAGTATCCCTTCGCGTTCAAACTTAATTTGGCCGCGGTAGGAGACCATCCCGCCAGCTTTAGCCCAAACCTGGCTGGTTAAATTAATTTCGAGCATCCTTGGTGTTTCAAGTTCAAATAACCCTTCTCCTTTATCCTGCTGTTTTGTCTGATTTACAAACTCTTCAATTGAATATCTGCTCATTCTTTTCCCATCCCTTCATTTTTCTTGTTTTCAAGCATAAAGATCCACATAAAAGATAATGATTGCTTTAGCTCATCCGTGAGCGAGCCTTTTGAAAGCTGGTCTGATGCTTTTTTATAAACACCAAGTTCATCAATCTTTAACCATCCGTTTTCTTTTGCAAGCCGTTCAAATTCCCACGGCATCATGGTATTACAGATAACTTTTTCCTTATATAGTCTGCGGTAGCTGTTAGCCCGGGGTGCAGCTGTTGGACCAAGAATGCCTATACACGCCCTTCCGCCCGGTTTAACAGTTCTCCGAATTTCTTTTAAAACATCCAGCGGGCTCTCTGTCCATTCCAGTGAATTGATGGCAAGGACCGCATCAAGTGCATTCTCTTCAAAGGTAAGATCTGATATGTCTTCTTTCTTAAATACCACACCTGTTTTTTCGTTCAATTTTTCTGCTTTATGTATCATTTCTTCAGAGACATCAATCCCGATAACCCTATATCCAGCCAAAGCAAGTTTGTATGAACCATACCCATCTCCGCATCCAAGGTCACATACGGCAGATCCCTTTTTGACATGCTTTTCGAAGAAGGAGATGATATCCTTCCGGCTCCCTTCCTCCCACATTGCTGCGCTCTTTGCATTCCATGATTCCGAATTTTCATCCCAAAGCTTCTCTGCTTCTGCAGACCAGTTAAAAGTGCTCATCATATCCCCCCGTGTATGCATACGATTGTTCATTAAAAAAAGTTCCCAATATTTTAAATTCGCTAAGATTATCATAAATACCTCTGATTATAAAATGTTAAAAAAGTCAACAATATTGATAGAAAATGAATAAGGAGAGTTTATATGAACGGCGAACAGCTGACAGCAGTCTACCGAAACAACAATGATGAGATTATTTCATTCCAGACTTCCGGTGGAAGAATCATTTCTTATCGGAAAGCACTATTGGAGGCTGAAGAGGGCTTGATTGAGGGTATTCAAATTTATGAAAACGAAGATGGTTCTATGTATCTGAATCCTTCCTTTGCGCCATCTTTTGATGATTTTCCCAGCTTCTATTAAAATAGTGCCAGTACATGAAAAAAACCTGACGCAAAGCGGTCAGGTTTTTACTGTTCTTCTTCATTTTTACGCTGGATTTCCCTCAGCACTCCAATGCGGCTTTCATCTTCTTCAAAAAACTGAACCAAGTCGCCAACCCTGTCAATGGCATCCCAGCTCAGGTGATGTTCAATGCCTTCCACGTCTTCATAAATATTTTCTTCTTTAACTCCAATAATACGCAGGAGCTGTTCTAAAAGTTCATGCCGATATACAAGCCTCTTGCCGATTTTTTTCCCTTTTGGCGTTAAAATAAGCCCTCGATACTTTTCATAAACCAGATACTCATCCTTATCAAGCTTCTGAACCATTTTTGTCACTGAAGAGGGATGAACAGAGAGAGCCTCGGCAATATCAGAAACTCTGGCATATCCCTTGTCTTCAATTAACATATATATTTGTTCAATGTAATCTTCCATACTTGGTGTTGGCATTACGCAACCTCCTGCCAATTATAAAAGCGCAGAGCGCCATGTCCACTTTATATCATTTATAAATAATTATAAGACTTTAACGATTTTACTACAGTTGGAAAATGGAGACAAGGAAATACGCTGCAGCAAGCAAATTCAGGTCTTTTGCGGGAAGAGAAATTTGACTCTATTCTCCTGTCGGTCCCAGGTTAATTTAGCTGAAAATGTTTTATCCTTTCCTTTGCTTGTAAAACCTTCAACTAATTCTGTTTCCCCATCCTTTAATAGCTGTTTGATCAGTTTCTGAGTCATCGTCCTGCCCATAATGCTTTTGGAAATAGTAAAGGTGCATTTTGTTTTATTATAATTGGAGCAGCCATAAAAGCTCCCCTTATCAATAACTTTACCATCACACAGCATGCATTTGCCCAGATTGGCTGCTCTTTTTTGCTTGAATTTCCCCGGCGTGAACCCCTCTTTATCTTCTTCAGAAAATGTCCACTTTCCCGCATGTTCAATGGAGGCGGAAATCAAATGGCCAACCATTTTATTGGTTTGCTCCATGAATTGTTTGGGGGATGCCTGACCATCCGAAATATCCTTCAGCCGCTGTTCCCATTTGGCCGTCATTTCTGGAGAAGCCAGTATTTCTGTGCCTATTGCCTCTATCAGGATTTTTGCTTTTGAGTTTGCATATACAAGATTCTTCTTTATATCAATGTATTTGCGCTCCTTCAGCATTGTGATGATTCCCGCCCTTGTGGCTTCCGTTCCAAGGCCTTCCGTCTTCATCAGGACCTTCTCAAGTTCCTTATCTTCGATTTGCTTCCCGGCCGTTTTCATCAGTGTAATCAGCTGGCCTTCAGTATACCTTTTGGGCGGCTGGGTTTTGCTTTCTTTTACATCCGCCTTTATCACTGTACCTTGATCACCCGCCTGCAATAAAGGCAGAATCGGTTCTTTTTCCTTCTCCTGCTGCGGAATCACTTTTCTCCAGCCTTCTTCAAGCTGTACTTTTCCCTTGGATAAAAACAAAGCTCTTCCATCTGCAAGGGTCTTAATAGTTGTATATTCTGTTACAGCTTTTCCATAATGTGCAGCTATTAAGCTCCTTACGATCAGGTCATAGAGAATTTTTTCATCCGAAGATAATCTTACCAGGTCGGGCACCTGTTCGGTCGGAATAATGGCATAGTGATCAGTTACCTTTTTATCATTCACATACCGTTTATTCTTCAAAATCGAGCTTGAAGGCAGAGGGAAAAATTCCTTATACTCATCTTTTGTTTCTATTTTTCTGAGAATCTCCGGAAACATTTCCGCTTCTCCTTCTGTTACATGCCTGGAATCTGAACGAGGATATGATACGATTCCTTTTTGATAAAGCTTCTGCATTACATCAAGTGTTTTTTTTGGCGGAAATTTGAATCTGCGGTTGGCTTCTGCCTGCAGTGCAGAAAGGTTATAAAGCATGGGCGGCAGGAATTCTTTTTTTTCGGCCTGCACTTCTTCTACCTGTGCATCTTTGTCCCTGCAGAATGCCGCAATCTTTTCGGCAAGCTCTTTCGTCTTAATTCTTGACTCCCCATCTTTTTCCCACTTGCCGATATATTTTTTCCCGTTTACTTTAAACTGTGCAGTTACCTCCCAGAAAGGTTCGGAAACAAAATTCTGGATCTCCTGTTCTCTTTTTACGATTAAAGCTAAAGTGGGAGTCTGAACCCTTCCTACTGAAAAAACATCCGAGAAGCCTTTCTGCTGCAGAAGAAGACTGTACAATCGGGAAGCATTCATGCCAACGATCCAGTCGGCACATGCTCTCGTATAGGCTTCATAATATAAGTTCCTTGTGTCACTTTCATCCAGCAGGGCAAGAAACCCTTCCTTTATAGCTTTAGGAGTCAAGGAAGAGATCCAGAGCCTTTTCATGGGCACTACTGTACCGGTAAGCCTCAGAATATTCCGGATGATAAGCTCGCCTTCTCTCCCTGCATCACCAGCATGGATAATTTCTGTTAATTTTGGATTAGAAGCAAGCTGTTTGATTATATTAAATTGTTTTGCTTTATCCTTTGTCACTTCATATTGAAATTGCTCGGGAATTATGGGCAATGTATCCAATGACCATTTTTTCCAATCCTTATTGTATTTTTCAGGGGCAGACAGCTGGCATAGGTGGCCTATAGCCCAAGTAACATGAGCCCCTTGGGGAAATATATCGTTCGGAAGGATCTCAATATATCCCTGGTGTTTCTTCATTTTAAAAATAGAAGCCAGCGTCATACCCTGATCGGGTTTTTCCGCGATTATCAGTTTCATACTTTAGCTCCCTTTGCATTTAGAACAAATTGTAGACATCTATTTTAATATTAACCTAAAAATTTAGCAAAGGGAGTTAAAATACCTATATAGTTATGAAATTTTTAAAACAATCGTGTTCCGCAAGCAAAACAAAAGAAGAACCCCCTGACAGGATTCTCCTCCGTTACTTATCTTTTAAGAATAAAGCTTGTTTGGGCGGGTAC
Source organism: Cytobacillus sp. BC1816 (assembly GCF_051353635.1). Taxonomy (NCBI): domain Bacteria; kingdom Bacillati; phylum Bacillota; class Bacilli; order Caryophanales; family Bacillaceae; genus Cytobacillus; species Cytobacillus sp. BC1816. Next base: position 3,734,089 of record NZ_CP195611.1, read on the forward strand.
TTCAATTGTTTTTGACTGATATATCTTTAGGGTTCTTATCCCTGCCTGTTTTCCGTCTGCAAGCAAATGCCAAGGTCCCCTGGCTGGAAGGGTTATTTTTGCTGATTCTGTATTTGCATTATGGATTACAACAATCTCTTTCGCTCTATCTTTTAGGCCTTTTGCATCCAGTCTATAAGCCACCGTATTATCTGGGGCATTCATAAATTCAAGCTTTGATTGAATATCCTCAGCTGTTGTCATTCTAAACGATTTATAATGCTTTCTGAGCTTAATCAGACCTTTAAAATAGTCTACTTCCCCGCTGAATTCAGTTCGGCGGTTCCAGTCTAACTGATTTACACTGTCAGGGGATTTATAGCTGTTGTGATCCCCGTATTTTGTCCGCATGAATTCCTGGCCTGCGTGAACAAAACTGATTCCTTGGGATGTGAGTATAAGGGAAGAAGCCAATTTATGCATTTTTTTTCTTGCTTCCTCCGTTGCATCTGGATTGGTCAGTTCAAGCTTATCCCAAAGAGTGTGGTTATCATGTGCCTCGGCATATGTAACCGCCTGTTCAGGATCTTTGTATGTGGCCATTGTGCCCGGATAATCCAATCCTGCTGCAATTCCTTGCTGAACAAAGTTTTCCATGCCTTGTTTGCCATTTACAAAACCTTTATCCAGTTCATCAAACACACTGCCTTTTAAACCATCCCGGATGCCATCGTTGAAATGGCCAATGCCAGGCATATCTTCTGCATTTTTCTGATTGGCCTTTCTTTCAGCTGCCAGTGGTGTGTTTAAATCCCATCCCTCCCCAATGATAATGATAGCAGGATCAATTTTATCCAATGCCTTTCTTACTTTATTCATTGTTTCAGTGTCATGAATGCCCATCAGATCAAAGCGGAATCCATCAAGATTATATTCCTCAGCCCAATATGCAACAGAGTCGACAATAAATTTCTGCATCATTTTTCTTTCCGAAGCTGTATCATTGCCGACTCCTGTGCCATTGGCAAGTGTTCCATCTTCGTTATAGCGGAAATAGTAGCCTGGAACAAGCTTATGGAAACTGGATTCATTTACTGCAAACACATGATTATACACAACATCCATTACAACCCGCAGCTGCTCATTATGGTATTCCTGAATCATTGTCTTCAATTCTGTAATTCTTGCAGCTGGATCATAAGGATCAGTAGAATACGAGCCTTCCGGCACATTATAGTTTTTAGGATCATAGCCCCAGTTATATTGTGGTTCGTCCAGTTTTGTTTCGTCAACTGTCCGGTAGTCATAAATCGGAAGGAACTGAACATGTGTGACTCCAAGATCTTTTATATGATTTAAACCTGTTTTTTCACCTTTTGAATTTAAAGTGCTTTTCTCAGCAGCCCCAATGAACTTCCCCTTATGCTTAATGCCGCTGTCCTCATGAATCGAAAGGTCCCGTATATGAACTTCATAAATGATGGAGTCCTCTGGATTCTTTAACTTCGGCTTCTGTTTATTCCACTTTTCAGGGTCGGTTGAATCCAGATCCATCACAACGCCCCTGTCGCCATTCACTGTTACAGCCCGTACATAGGGATCAGTCGCTTCTGTCCATTTCCCTCCGATTTTAACTTTATAATTGTAAATCAGCCCATTTTGATTACCTTTTAGAACAGTTGTCCAGGTTCCTTTTTCACCTCTTTTAAGCGGAAGTTCTTCAGCGGTCTGATCATCCCAGCTGTCATAAAGCACTATCGATGCTTCACTTGCTGTAGGGGCCCAGAGTCTGAAGGAGGTTTGATTTTTCGTATACTGGTTTCCCAGCCTCCCATCATAATAGAAAGCATCATCAAATTCCTTTGATCTGATAATATTCCCAATCTTCACCTCTGCCTCTCCGAATGAAACTGCAGAGATTTTATATGATTGCCTGAAATCCAGTTTATCTTCAGTTATCACTCTTACTTTATTTATAAAATCCTTTTCCTCGTCCCCGTCATAAGGAACAACTTCTTTAATATCTGCATTGTCAATTTCAATTATGGATTCCCAATCCCTCCACTGGAAAGGAAAATTGGTTTCGAGCGTAATCTGATTAAAAGTATCCATAGAAGCATTCACTATTTTTGGATCTTTTTCAATATAGGCTGGATTGTAATAAATTCTTTCTGTTCCCTGAACAATCCATACTTCTGCATTCCCATTTTCATCGAACCTTGTAATAAAGCGATCACCAAATTCCTTGCCGGCCCAATCATTTCCTTCCGTGCTCTTCCTGACTATGAATCCGGCCTTTTTCATACTTTCCGGATTTTCAAGCTCAAATTCAGCAACTTTCCCAAAATCATCTTCTGCTGTAAAATCAACTCTTTTTCCATCCTTGCCTTCTGGCCAAGTCCATAAATTCCAGCCTTCATAATTACCGTCATATCGAAAGTAGTGGAGTTTTACCTTCACCCTTTCAAATGCCGGAAAGTCCCTGTATTCACCATCAGGCGGTGATATATATGTATGTTCATCGCCAGCTTTCACCCATACTTCATCATTGCCGCTCTGTACATTGATGAATCGGTCTCCCCCATCCTTCTCCCAGCTGTCAGTGCGGACAATGAAGCCAACTTCATCATGGATTCCCGGGAGTACAACCTCTGCAGTAAGTCCAAATTCATCTTCACCAGTGAATTCAAAAGCCTGCCCTTCGCCATCTTTAGGCCATACCCATAAATTCCAATCCTTCGTATTGCCCTCTGCAGGCTGATAATGGATAGTGACCGCTGTAGTCTGATCGATCCTTGTTGTCGTTTTTTCGGCCGATGCAATCGTTTGCATAAATGGGGATAAAAAATTGGATGCCGCCAATATTATGGCAGCGGCCAGAAAAATATACTGTTTATACCGTTTCAACCTAAGTCCTCCTTCGTAAATTATTTAAAGATTCCTGCAATTATATATTAATCCATAAAGGAAAGCGTTTGCATAAGGCGGAAGACCCTGTGAATTTTTACCTATCATACCTGCTTGCAATAAGAAAAGCGCAAGGGCCTTGCCCTCAAAGGAAGCAGACTAATATGCCACGTCCTCCCAAAAGCTGCCGCTTTCGGTCGTGCGATGTTAATGCTGATCAAGCCTTCCTTGTCCTGTGGGCCTCAAGCATAAGACGGTCGCACAGAAAACCTTTTTGGGAGGGTTGCCCCCAATGTGGAGGCGACTTCACAGGGACGACAAGTATAAGACGAGCCCTGCAATATGGTGTACACTTTCCTTCTTGCAGGGATTGGCTAGTATTTCTTCCCTAGGAGCCGCAGCTAGACAGGCTTGTGACCTCGAGGTGGCAGGCCTTATAAGCTAACGCTATTAAGTCGTGCGTTGATAAAGCTGTCGTGGCATTCCTTGTGGAGCTTTACAGTTATCAATGTTCATAATTTTATACTTTTTTATCCTTCAAAAAAAAAATCGGCTTTTGCCGATCATTCTTTAAGATAGCGCTTTATTGTAAGGTTTTTTTGGATGTACCATTTATTTTCTGTGACAATGTTAGAGACCGTCAAAATCATGGATGGAATTTTCTCAACATTAAATACAATGATGCCTAATTGGTCATTCATAATAAGAAATGACTCTCCATGTGAGTATAGAGGGAGGTCCTTGCCAAGCTGCAGGATCGAGCTGATGATGGCCTGCTTCTCTTCTGCTTCTATTTGGATGTTGGGTGAAAACCTCAAGATCCAATCTTGATTCTCAATGGAAAACCGATACATTTTCCTCACCCTTTGGCAACAAGATAATTAATAATTAATATGAGAAAATCTATAATTTATGTTATCAATTCACTCGAAAACATTGTATTACGCCTTCAAATAAACAAAAGTTAAAATATTTAAAATATTTTATTGTTTTTTGTAAAAAAGCGTTTCAATTCCTTGACGGAAAGTGCCCATTCGTGTATATTATAATCATCATTTAACAGAATATATTTCCGTTATTAGATAAAAATATCTGCTCTATGTTTTGTTAGGTGGTAATATTCATCTAAGGCACAAGATGTGTCTTGACAGGCTTAGGAGGAAAAGTAAACATGCAAAACGGTAAAGTAAAATGGTTCAACAATGAAAAAGGTTTCGGTTTCATCGAAGTTGAAGGCGGAGACGATGTATTCGTTCACTTCACTGCTATCCAAGGTGAAGGTTTCAAATCTTTAGAAGAAGGCCAGGAAGTTTCTTTTGAAATCGTTGAAGGAAACCGCGGACCTCAAGCTGCAAACGTTGTAAAACTATAATTCAAATATAACGATAAAAAGGCTGGCACCTGCCAGCCTTTTATTTTTGTCCTGAATTTATGAAAGCTTGCTGCCGATTGATTTAATTTTCTCACCTACAGTGCACTCTGTAATGCAAAATCGATGGGCATATCTGCGCCCTCTTTCCTCTTTATGATGCTTATGAAGGAAGCAGTCTTTGCAGTAACTGATCATCAGCTCCTCCACTTCATTAATAATTTCCTTTCTGCTCAAACGATTCACGCCTCCTTATACCCGATTATATGATCTGCATTTTGCTGTTAATAAACTTCCCCTGCAGTGCCTGGCCTGCCAATTTATCTGCTTCTTTATTTTCATTGCGCGGAATGGGTTTATATCTTGGAAGAATGCCAAGCTTTTTAATTTTTTCTTCAATTCGGTCAAGCCAGCGGTTTAAATTTTCTTCATAACATGGCCATTCACCTTCAAGCTGTTTCAATACTACCTGGGAATCACCTTTGAATTCACAGGTCATATGATGAACGCCCATTTCTTCGAGCAGGTTGAGAGTGTAATAAATGGCCGCATATTCTGCCTCATTATTATTATCCATCTCATCAAAGAGCTCATTTGCCCGAACACGATACTTTTTTTTGCCCTGTTTAAAATATATTACCGCTCCGAGCCCTGCCTGACTGGTTTCTATATTAAATCCCCCATCAAAAAATACGGTAATATCGTGGGGATCCTCTTCAACTTCCATTAGAAGTTTTCTCATTTCCTTTGTGCTCCATGAAGTGCCAGCTTCATCATAGTAAATTACTTCTTTGCCCTTCCCTGATTTTTCAATATCTTCACCAGCCTGCATGGCCGATTCACCGTCAATCCAGTCTGAAGAAAATAATATATCCTCATTACCTTTAAGTTTATATTTCCATTCCAATTTATATTTCATCAAGGTCAGCCTTTCTGTACTTTATTAGCTGGTCATCATTATTAGAACTGTTTGCAATAGTTGAACTTATTATACTTTACTTAGTTTATTACTAACTGAGTATATTTCAAGGTATAATGGTCAATGACAATTTTATATCTCCTGCGGTTCGCAAACTCCCGCATTAACAAAACTAGGAGGAATATGATGTTTAATGAATGGTTTGGATTGCTCTTTGCAATTATTAATTTCACATTAGTATTGGCTATGTACCGCATGTTCGGAAAGACTGGTTTATTCGTGTGGATTGGCTTCTCCACTGTCATGGCCAATCTTCAAGTCGTAAAAACCATTGAAATGTTCGGCCTGACGGCTACTTTAGGAAACGCTATGTACGGTACCGCTTTTCTCGTTACGGATATCCTAAATGAAAAGTACGGAAAAGAAGAAGCAAAAAAAGCTGTATGGCTTGGTTTCTTTACTCTTCTCTCCATGACTCTCATCATGCAGATGGTCCTATTATTTAAACCGCATGAAACAGATTTTGCACAGGAGCCCCTCAGCACTCTTTTTTCGATTCTTCCGCGGATTGCTGCCGGAAGCCTCGCTGCCTATTTAGTCAGCCAATTTACCGATGTTTATATCTTTACCTATTTAAAAAAGAAATTCCCAAAAGATGGCCATTTTTGGATCAGAAATAATGGCAGCACCATGATCAGCCAGCTATTGGATACCCTTGTTTTTACAAGCATTGCTTTCCTCGGTGTATTTCCAATGGAAGAATGGATTCAGATATTCATCACGACTTATTTGCTGAAATTTATAGTAGCTATACTTGATACCCCGTTTGGCTATATCGCTAAACGTTTTCCAGTAAAAGATTAGGATGCCGTTTTGGTATCCTTTTCTGCTTTATCACAGTCTAACGGGCAGTAAGTCCTCCCAATTCAAGACTCAGAGGTATCAATGGAGGATAAGTGGGGATCCAACTGCCCGAAAAGGCCCGATTGGTTCAACTAACAATTAGTGGGGGAAAGCGCCCCCACTGATTGAAGTTTCACTTTATCGAATATTTTTATGATAAACTACACTTAGTTTACCCTATTATGCGGTTAAAAACAGGAGGCAGTTTAATTGATTGAAGTATATATCGATGGAGCAAGTGCCGGAAACCCGGGTCCCAGCGGTGCAGGCATATTCATTAAAAATAATGGCCAAGTTGAACGCTATTCCATTCCTTTAGGGAATATGGAAAATCACGAAGCCGAATACCGTGCATTTATTCATGCTCTGGAAATATGTATAGAAAAGGGATACAAAACAGTTTCCTTTCGAACGGATTCACAGCTGGTTAACCGGGCCGTTGAAAAGGAATTCGTTAAAAATAAAAAGTTTGCTCCCTTGCTTGAAAATGCTTTGGAGCTTACAAGTCAATTTGATTTGTTTTTTATGAAATGGGTGCCCAGCTCGGAAAACAAAGGCGCTGATGAATTAGCCAGAGCTGCCATTCGCAAAAATAGAACGAAAGGTCAATGAGATAATGAATAGATCGGTTATATTTGCAGATGTAAGCCTTTTGCTGGTAGCCTTTGTATGGGGAACCACCTTTGTGCTTGTCCAAAACGCCATCGCTTTTCTTGAGCCATTTTCTTTTAATGGCGTACGCTTTTTCATGGCCGCTTTCTTACTGGGAGGCTGGCTTGTTATTTTTGAAAGAGAACAGTTAAAGAAAATTAACAAAAAGCTTTTGATTTCTGGAGTTATTTTGGGCCTGTTTCTATTTTTAGGATATGCTCTCCAGACAATCGGACTGCTTTATACAACTTCTTCAAAAGCTGGCTTTATTACGGGGTTAAGTGTAGTAATGGTCCCGGTCCTATCTTTTATGCTTTTAAAAATTAAGCCGGGATTCAATGCTATTATAGGTGTATCAATTGCAACAGCGGGATTGTACTTTCTTACAATGACCGATAAAGTCTCGCTGAATATCGGTGATGCATATGTATTAATCTGTGCAGTCGGTTTTGCCCTTCATATTATTTTCACAGGGAAATACAGCAGCAAATATCCGGCCCTGCTATTAACGATTATTCAAGTAGGTACCGTGGCATTACTATCAGGCATTTTTGCGTTTTTTACAGAAAATTGGCAGCATGCATTTGAAACTGGGGTATTATTTAAGACCAATGTGGTGACTGCTCTTATTGTAACTTCACTATTTGCGACCGCGCTCGCATTTTTTGCACAGACGGCTTTTCAAAAATACACAACACCAACAAGAGTGGCCCTCATATTTGCCATGGAACCTGTGTTTGCAGCTGCTGCAGGATTTATGTGGGCGAATGAGAGACTTTCCTTTAGTGCTCTGACTGGCTGTCTGCTTATTTTTGCAGGTATGATCTTTGCAGAAATACCTGCTAAGAAAACATTGTCGATCTTTAGGAAAAAAACAGCTTAATAATTAGAAAAAGGCGTGTTCTCTAAAAAGACACGCCTTTTAAATGATTTCTTTTTCTTTTACAAATTTTATTGCTTCCCGCCTGCTGGTAATATTCTTTGAAACCAATGTTTCAAGCAATGATACGTAAAAACTGCCGTCAAATGATTTCTGAGCTTTTAATGTGAGTTCTATTGCTGCATTGGCAAGCTCGTCAGAAGCATTGGTATAATTTTTGCCAAAGTAAATGAAGCCAATCGCGTCTTCCCGAAATTGAAAACCTTTACTTTGCAAAAAGTGCAAATACTCTTCAACTGTCTTCATTTCACTTACCCTCTTCCCCTGCTCCCTCCTGCGTTCTCCTAAATCTTACCTGATTTTTCGACAATTATCTACCTTTTTCTGCATGAAACAGGGGAGTTGTAAGCTCAATTACATCAATTATTTCTTCTTAGTTAGAAGGTAGCCAATTGTTCCGGTTAATACACCGAGGATAGCTCCGCCCAGTACTTCAGCAGGCTGGTGGCCGAGCATTTCCTTCAGCTTCTTTGGGCCTTCCTCCTCAAACTTTACTGTCTCATCTTTGTGAATTTTATCTACCAGCTCCCCAAGGCTGTTTACCTTTAGGGTAAGCTCACCGGTCTGGCGCCTAATTCCCTGAGCATCATACATAACAATCAGGCCATAGACCAGCGATAGTGCAAAGTCGACCGTCGGTACTCCGCGCTTTAAAGCTATAAAAGTAGTTAAAGACGAAACACCTGCCGAATGAGAACTCGGCATACCCCCTGTCTGGAAAAACAAATCCGGACGAAGTTCTCCCTTTTTCACATAATGGATGGGGATTTTCAGGCCCTGTGCCAGCCCTATACTTAAAAGAGCGATATAAACTCCCTTATTCATAACAACTCACCTCTTCTTTATTGTGAAGTATGCAGACTCTTATTATTCCTCCTTCAAATGCCAATTAGGCTTGTCTAAATGGAGTAATTAAACCCAAAACAGAAGTAAAATTCACCGCATCAGTTGCTAAATTGTACCCTCGATGGACATGATTAAAACCCAAAGACTTTAACAATAATAAGGTTATCAACGGAGAAATTGCTGACTGGGGAGGTGAATCACATGAGCAAAAATGGACATACAAGCAGAGGAAAAAAAGCACCTGGCGTAAACCCTCAAGGATACGGGCAGGATGCTGAATTTTCAGAAGAGCCTAAAAGCAAACTGGAGAATGCAGCGAAGAAGAAGAATACTAAATAAATTGGATGCCGCCTATAGGGCGGCTTTAATGATTTGTTTAGGGGAAAGCTCGGGATGCTTCATTTCACTTCGGTTATGCGTGCATAAACCTTCTGGGCTTGGGTTTTTCTTATTTGCGCTTGCATACTTTCCTTTTCTGTGCGGTATGACGAGGATATGCGCGGGTTTTTCTTCGGTTTTGCGCGGGTTTTTCTTGCTCGTGCGCGCAGTCTTTCCTTTTCAGCGGGGGATTGGCGAAGATATGCGCGGGGTTTCTTCGGTTTTGCGTGAGTGTTCTTTGTGTGCGCGGGTTTCTCTTGTTCGTGCGCGCAGTCTTTCCTTTTCTGCGCGGGATTGGCGAGGATGTGCGTGGGTTTTCTTCGGTTTTGCGTGAGTGTTCTTTGTGTGCGCGGGTTTCTCTTGTTCGTGCGCGCAGTCTTTCCTTTTCTGCGCGGGATTGGCGAGGATGTGCGCGGGTTTTCTTCGGTTTTGCGCGCGTGTTCTTTGTGTGCGCGGGTTTCTCTTGTTCGTGCGCGCAGTCTTTCCTTTTCTGCGCGGGATTGGCGAGGATGTGCGCGGGTTTTCTTCGGTTTTGCGCGCGTGTTCCGTGTGTGTGCGATTTGATTTCTCTTGTTTGTGTGCTCATTCTTTCTGCGCGGGATTGACGAGGATGTGCGCGCTTGTTCCTTGTGCGCGCGGGTTTCTCTCTCTTATGCACGCAGGGATTGTATATGGTCGCACCAAAACTTTTTTCGTGCGGCTTTCTCGTTTTATGCGCTCAGTCTTTTTTTTCACCCGCGGGTCAGACGGGGTTGTTTAATCATGAAAACAATAAAAAAACCCCAGGCAGCCGCCTGGAGCTTCTATTATGCATATTCCTTTTTAAAATCAAGAAATCTGTGAAGGCCGCGGAATTCAATTTCAGTGAATTTCTCCATGACCTTTTCACGGTTCATTGTGAATTGCGCCAGGTCTAGAGGGCATTCAACAGGTACATCGCATTTTATTTCAGCGAGCTGTCTGCTCAAGTGCAGCATTTCAAGATCCTGTTCGATTTTAGTACGCTGTCCTTTTGTGAGCTGTTCCAGGTTTTTTAATACACCTTCAATATGCTCAAATTGCTGCAGGAGCTTAAGAGCTGTTTTTTCGCCAATCCCTTTTACTCCAGGATAATTATCACTTGTATCCCCCATGAAGGCTTTCAAATCAATCATCTGCTTTGGTGTTATTCCCTTTTCTTCATAAAAGGTTTCTGTCGTATGCACAAGATAATTGCCGTAGCCTTTTTGCAGCAAAATAACAGAAATATTGTCATCCAGAAGCTGCAGAATATCCTGATCGCCAGTAAGGATCAGGACTTCCGCTTCCTGGCTTGCTTTTCTTGCAATGGTGCCAATGCAGTCATCAGCTTCATATCCTTCAAGGCCAATATTTGGAACATCAAAAGCTTCAACGACTTCTTTTACCAGATCGAATTGAGGCACAAGTTCAATCGGAGCTTCAGGACGATTTGCTTTATAAGCATCAAACATTTCCGTACGGAAGGTTTTGCTTCCCATATCCCAGCATACGGCAACATGTGTCGGGTTAAAGGAAGAAACAGCCGTTAAGAAGTGTTTTACAAATCCGTAAACTCCATTTGTAGGTATTCCTTTTGAATTTATCATAAATTGACCGGACATTGCTGTTGCAAAATACGCCCTGAACAGCAGAGCCATTCCGTCAACCAGCAGCAGTGAGGGTTTATTCTCGTTCATTTTTTCGCCTCCTGATTATAATCATAACTACTATTATAACATGGGAAACTCTCCGTTTCTCTTGAAAAGATTTACAGCCTTATTCTGTTTCCCTTATTAATTCAACTCCATGTTCTTCCAGTTCATAGTAAGTAGCGATTCGCGCATTACGGATATTAGTATTTAATGGATACGCATATGTACTTCCATCTTTAAAGGTGAAGATTAATTCACCATCAGACATAACACCCATTTTGTTTATGACTGTTTGCCTGGCTTGTTTGATTTCCGGCCAATCATAATGCTTCTCCTTCAAACTGAATAATGTATTAAAATGGACTCCATTCTTATCAATATAGTGGTAATAATCAAAACTGAGAATCACTGTTGCCAGTGAAAAAAAGAAACATGCTCCTGTAATAAACTTCGCAATCCTGCCGAATTTTTCAGCACTGTGCAGCCAAACTCCAGCTAAGATAAAAATCCCCATCGATGCCAGCGCTATGCTAAATGTAACATAAGCATCTTTAGGAGCTTCAAAAACCCAGGTCCCTTCAGGTCTGTAAAATTGTGCCTGAAATGGCGAAAGTAAAAATATAGGAATAAAAATTGCTGACAATATTAGAATGATTGCAGTCGTTACCAATATTTGTTTTGTATCAGTTCTTTGTTTTTTTGTTATCGTGTAGCCCGAAGTATTCATTTAACCCCTCCATTTTCAAAATCTATCAAACCTTTTAAATTATATAATAATTTAAACAGTAAAAAAATCCCTTTTTTGAAAAGGGATTTCTCTATTTTTCGACAGTTTCTATTTTATTCCCGTCATAAGAGATCCAATCACTGAAGCTTCCAGCATATAATTTAACATTAGGGAAGCCAGCTTCCTTTAATGCCAGGAAATTAGGTGCTGCTGTTACCCCAGATCCACAGTAAACAATTACAGGTTTATTCTTATCGATGTCTGCAAACCGTTTTTCCTGTTCCTCTGCTTCTTTAAATCTGCCGTTTTTATACGCCTCAAGCCAAACTCTATTGATTGCTCCCGGGATATGGCCGGCTTTTTTATCAATTGGCTCCTCCAGTCCCAGGTATCTCTTTGCCTCTCTCGAATCAATTATTACAGCAGTATCCTGATGATCTGTAAATTCTTTAACTTCTTCGTATGAAGCAAGGATGTCAGGCTGCAGTTCGATTTTAAATTCAGCTGGCCCGAAGCTTTGAACCTTATTATTCAAAGGATAGCCGCTTTCAGCCCATTCTTTATATCCGCCGTTCAATACATAAACTTTTTCATGTCCCAAATACCTGAGCAGCCACCAGAACCTTGCAGCAAAAGCCCCTTCTCCTCCATCATAGGCAATTACTGTGGTATCTCTGCTGATACCAGCTTTCTTAAGTACTTCACTAAATTGAGAGGGATCTGGAAGCGGGTGCCTGCCCCCATGTTCTCTCACAGGGCCTGACAGATCCTTCTCTAAATCAAAATACACGGCATTGGGAATATGGCTGAGATTAAATAAGCTGCGCCCTTCTTCCGGTGACCCAAGTTTAAAACGGCAGTCGGCAATTCGGATATTGGGATCATCCAGTTTGGTTAATACCCATTCCTTTTCTACTTGATACTTCATTTAAGGTTCTCCCCTTTTCTCTTTTCCATCAGGCGTTTTATATGTTCCTTTGGTGTCCAGCAGTTAAATTGATAGTCAGGTTTTGTTTCATAGCCCAGTCTGCTGCAAAAATAAACCATTCCTTCTTTACGCCTCTCAGGCTGGAAGTTTACGCAGGTTGCACATGCATGAAAAGAATTTTTTCCCATAGCTCTCCCTTTTCTTCTCAGAATGATTTTAAACTTTCAGCAGTTCCCAAAGCCATTCATTCAGTCCGGATACTTTACCTTTTCCTTTAGGCATTGATTCACCGGCTGTATAAAGGACTTCCCTTTCTGACTCCAGTGTCTCAGCTATTTGTTTTGCTGAATGCTCCTGAATAAGATCCCCGCTTTGTTTTGCATGAGCCAGGGCCTGATAAAAGCGGGCAATTTCATCCTCTTCCTTTAAGCAAAAGAGACCTGTATACAAAAAGTCTCCGTTTATACTGCTTTGCTGAAGCAGCTGCCTTGAAATGAGGCAGGCTCTTACCGCTTGAATTAGCAGCTTCTGTTTCTTAATTGTAATTCCCTCTTTTTTAGCCGCTTCCCCAAGATTGCGGGAAAATAGCTGGGTGTAATGCTGGAATAACTTATATCGTGAGAACTCTTTTTCTGCGATACTCCTTAGCCTATTTGAAAAGCCATCCTTATCCTTGTAGATAATGGGTGAGTATGCCCATTCGAAAATACTTGGATTGGATTTTTGCATAAGGTCAAATGCTTTAAAAATATCCCAGCCATGAACATCATAAGGGGTATCTGCATCAATAACCTCTTTTGCACGTTCAAGGGAAAGATATGCTTTCAGATCCTTATGTTTAAAGATAAAGCGGATATCATAATCTGATTCCGCATCATCTGTCCCCCAGGCCCTGCTTCCTGCTTCACATGCAAAAAGGATGTCAATATTGTATTTTTCTTCAGCAGCGGAAAGCCATTTTTCCATAAGAAAAGCAGCAACCTTTCAATACCTATTATTCGTACTGTGCAATGTTCCTCTCAATCTCTTTCAGCTCTTCAATTGGGAAATCATCTTTTAAAGCAGCCGTAATTCCTTCATAATATTCATTATTCTGTTCATTCAATGAATTGAGCAGCCGCTCAAATTCAGCCTTCAGCAGGCTGCTGTAATGGAATTTTAGCCTGGTGCTTTCGGCTTGCAGGTAACGGTCTGCAGGCTCCTGCAGGTTCCTCTCCAGTTCATCCGCTAAATGCTTGCGTTCATTCTTTTCAAAAAACGTTTTTGGATTTTTGAAGTAGGATAGAGCATTTTTAAATTGATTCGGGTCTGCATTGGAAAAGGCTGAATCAAATTCAATACTTTCCATTTTTAGCGGCTCATATGAGCTAAAAGACAAATCACTATTCACATTGGCAGCTCTTTTCGAAATAGCCTCCTGCTGCTGACCGATCAGCTTGGATATATAGGATTCAAGCCTTAGCGTTGTTGCACGAAGCTCCTGGGCAAAATCAAATCCAAAGCTGGCAAGGAATTCTTCAAGAGCAATTTTAAGCATTTTCTTTAAATTCCGGCCATCATCCTTCAGGACTGAAGGGTTGAAAGCCTCCTTGACAAAGTCAAAGAAACGCAGAAATACTCTTTGCTTGATGTAAAAGACAAGCTCATCCGTTTCCTGTTCAAGCCTTTGGGACAGCAGTTCGGATTTTTGTCCACGGATAATCTCAGCAACCATTTGATGCTCTTCCTCAAGCTGTTTCAGCTTTTCAAACCTGACCTCTTTATTTTCCTGTGAGGAAGAAATGTAAGACCTCAGCTGGGCTAATAGGCGCCTCCACTCTGTTTCTGCTGATGAAATGGAAATATTTAGCAGTTCTTGATTTATAAAGGAGTAAAAGCTTTTTTCAAATGAGCTGATATTGGAAACTTCCTCTTTGCTGTTATCCAGCTTCTCAGCCAGAGCCTGAAGGCTTGAAATGCCAGACAGATGCGGCCGGCGGATTCCGTATTGCACCAGCTGCTCTTCAACGTACTCTAATACCGAATCCTTTTCTTCTTCATTGTTGGCAAGGTCAATGGCATTGACGATAAAGAACATTTTATCAAGGGAGAAGGTATCCTTGACCCTTCCAAGCTGAATAAGAAACTCTCTATCGGCTTTCGAAAAGGCGTGATTATAATAAGTGACAAAAAGGATTGCATCCGAATTTTTTATATATTCAAATGCGACCCCGGTATGCCTTGCATTAATCGAATCTGCCCCAGGTGTGTCAACCAGGGTAATTCCCTGCCTTGTCAGTTCACAATCAAAGTAAACCTCTATCGTCTCAACGAAGCATGATTTTTCCTCATTGGCAACATAATCCCGAAACTCTTCCAAATCAGCTTTTATGACTTTCCCAAGCTGATCTGTGAAGAAATCAAAACCTCTCATAAATGCTTTAAGAAATGCAAAGTGTGTCTTCTCATTCGCATCGAAATCCTGGTTTTCCCCAGTGATCTTCTTAATCGCTGCAGCAGCATCGCTGAAGTTTCCTGCAGAATAATCAAAGACCTTCAATGAATGATTGATATCATTTAAGAGAGTCTGTGAATCCTTTACTTTTACAAGAACGGTTCCATGCACATTTTCTGCCGTAACAGGTTTAATTTTGTTGATTGCAGCTGTCGTCGGATTTGGTGAAACCGGAAGCAGTTTATTCCCGATTAAAGCATTGGCAAAAGAGGACTTCCCTGCACTGAATGCACCAAAAAGGGCAACTGTGAATTCTTTGCTCTCAAGCCTTGAAGCTTTATCTGCCAAATCAGCTGCAAGCTTTCTGAAACCTGGGATATCTTTTACTTCATTAGCGGTGAATTGAAGCTTTTGAATAACAGGCTGAACGGAAACCGCAGGAACAGTTTCCCCTGTCTGCTCTTCCTCAGCAGATTTTTCAGGTTTCTTGATCACCTTTTCCTTCTCAATTTTATCTTCATGCAGGAAAACAACTTCAGCTTCATCGGCATCTTCCGCTGCAAGCATTTTGGCTTGCTCCTGAAACTCATCATAAGCAAAGTTACCTGTCAGATAGACTTTCATCTCGGCAGATGCCTTAATTAATTTTTCACTGAGAGCTTTAATTGCATTAAAGGCTTCAGCATAGGCAGTAAGCTTGCGAATTTCATTTTCCAATACCGTTTGATCCTGGCTGTTATTTTCTTCAAGCGCTTCCAGAAGTGCATCTTTCAGGAAAGCTGCGTTCTTTTTGGCAATTCTCTTTACAGCCTCTGCGGTATCGTTCGTATACTGAAGTACATAATCTCCTGAAACCATGGCGCCGGGCTTTACTGTTTCGGCTAAAACGGCTGGTTCAAAGGAAAGCTTGAAGCTCTGAACTTGTGCCAGAATTTCTGAGTCATGGATATTATGCTGCTTGAACTGCTGTAAAAACAGCTCTTTTATATGCCATTCCAGCTGAGACTTAACCTTTTCGGAAAAATCCTGATAAAAGCGGTCAAGTCGCACGGACCTTTCCTGCTCCGTTTTCTGCTTGCTGAAAAATAGGCCAATTTTAAACGAAGGCTGGCACGACTCAAGATAAGATTCAGCCAGTTCCCTCGTCTGGAAAGGCATTAAATAAGCGTTTTTTAAAATCTCATCAATCTTTCCGGTTAACTCAATATCTGCTTCATGTATGGAAGACTTTAGCTTACTCAACTGCTTCTCTAACTCTTGCAGCCTGTTTCCGAGCTGATCCCGTTCATCCTGATTTAAATCAGCCAGTTTTTCTTCCCATTTATCTTTTTCAGCTGCATGTGCGTCTCCTAAAAAGGCCAGATGATCCTCTGTTAATTTCTTTAAAGAGTTAAAAACAGATTGTGGCAGAAGCTCTTCACGGTTATCAATGCTGCTGTTTATAAAATCCTGAAGTGCCTTAAAATCGTTTGCCTGGTGATTTTCGTCTTTTAAGGTGGTGTAAAAAATCCGCGCAGGCTTTACTCCCCAGGATGCAAATGATTCCTTTACGCTTTCTTTAAATTGTTCAAAGCTGAGCTCTTCATCCCGATGTTTATCAATTTGATTGATAACAAGATAAACTTCTTTTCCTGCAGCCGCCAGTTCTTTTGTAAAAAGAAAATTTAATTCCGACTGGACATGATTATAATCCATAACATAAAAAATGAGGTCAGCCAAATGAAGAGCAGACTCCGTAGCAATTCTATGCGCATCATCTGTAGAATCGATTCCAGGTGTATCCATAATTACTGCCTTCCTGGGCAAACTGGTGGCGGAATGACTTATTTCAATGGAATGAATTGAATCGCCATCCTTGCAATAGGATTTTACCTGTCCGTAATCATAAGGAGCAGGATAAAGCCTTGGCTTTCCTTCCTTAAAAATTACTTTTGCATAATCTTCCTCACCTGATTTGACTTTTACCAGGTTGGCACTTGTTGGAATCGGCGAGGATGGAAGAAGGTCCTCTCCTGCAAGCTTGTTAATCATGCTCGATTTCCCAGCAGAAAAATGTCCGCAAAAAGCAATGGCAAATTCCTGGTCTCTTAGCTTAATTAAGAGATCTTTAGCTCTTTTAGCTGTCTGGCTATCCCCATTTCTCTGGGCGAATGTATATATAGCAGTTATTCTGTTCATTAATTCAGTTTGCTGCAATCCTGGTTGCAAAATCGTGTCAGCCATTTCCAATAATCCCCTTGTAACTTTAATTTACTTCCTATTTTAAATGATTTTCGTTTATTTTCCTATATAAGATGGTTTATTCTTTGATTTTTCTAATATTTCTCAAAGGAAATTAATCTATTTAGGTTTTAGCTTACTAATATTTTATGATTAATTTATTAGTTCTCACCTCAATTTTTTTAATTCATAATATTTCCCGCAGTTACAATCAGCTCAGTGCATAAATATTTTTAGCCTCTAAGAAACAATCCTTCTTTAAACAGTCGTTAATAAAACAAAAACCAGGCATCCCGCGCCTGGTTTCAAAAATGACTATTATCTTGTATGTGGTTTAGCTACGTTATTTAATACATGTTTCATAACAAGCGAGTAGGCAGCAATTGTACCTGCAACAAATAGAATTGTCATATGTAGCAACACCTTCCTGTTGGAATGATATTGAGAATAATTTTCAAATTCAATTAGAAGTTTATCACGAACGATAATCATTTTCAATAGGGATATAAATATTGTCAAACTTTTTTAATATCTCTATTCAGACCAGGTCTTATTCGTAAAAAAGCTTCTTCGTATTCTGTCAATTCTTTCAGTGCTTTTTCTTCGGCTGGTATCCTGACCGAAAGTACCATTATGTTTAGCAGGGTATATACAGCGGCTGTGATGTAAGCCTGAAACATTAAAGGTATCACGAGAAATTCAGCAGCTACAATTACATAATTAGGATGCTTTATAAAGCGGTATGGCCCCCTTCTGACGACCTTGGCCCCCGGCAAGACAATAATTTTGGTATTCCAGTATTTCCCTAAAGAGAACAGTGCCCATACTCTTCCTGTCTGGGTAAGAATGAAAAGAATCAGAAGAATGGGCCAAATAGGGGACGGGCCTTTTTCAAAGATGGATACTTCAAGCAGATAGCAAATAAAAAAGGAAGCGTGAACTGCAACGATCCAGGGATAGTGCCGCTGGCCAAATTCCAGTGCGCCCCGGCCTTTCATCCACTTTTCATTATTTCGAGCTATAGCAAGCTCTGCTGCCCTCTGCAAAATAATGATGGAAATAAATAGTTTGAACAGCATATTTTCACTCCCATTCCAGCAGCAGTAATTCGGAGCTAAATCCAGGGCCGAGGGCTGTTGCAAGCCCGGTATCTCCCTTTCTGCCGATCTCCATAAACCTTTTCAGCACGTAAAGAATGGTTGCTGATGACATATTCCCGAACTCCTTTAATACATCAAGTGAAATTTTTGTCATATCAGGATCGAATTGCAATGCTTTCTGATAAGCATCAATGACTTTTTTCCCGCCAGGATGGGCAACAAAATGGCTTATTTTTTCCATTTCCATGCCCTTTCCCCTTAGAAATTCCGTTACATTCGGCTTCAGCCAGCCCTCTATTATGGATGGTATATCCTTTGAGAAAACCACATATAAACCCTCATTCTTCACTTCCCATCCCATTACATCCAATGAATTGCGCATCGTTGTTGATTGGGTTCCCAAAATTCTTGGAATGGATGACACCTTTTGAAAATCCCTTTGGACTTCATCACCCGTTATCAGCGCACATGCTGCACCGTCAGCAAAAAGTGAGGTCCCGATAAGATTGCTCTTTGACCTGTCATTGCGCTGAAAGGTCAAACTGCATAATTCTATGGTTAAAACCAGTACTTTAGCTTCTGGGAAAGCCAGGCAATATTCATAGGCTCTTGAAAGGCCTGATGCGCCGCCTGCACAACCCAGTCCCCACATCGGTATTCGCTTCGTATGTTCAGAAAATGGAAGATTATTCATGATTCTTGCTTCAAGGCTCGGTGTGGCGATTCCTGAGCTTGAGATAGTAAAGATGGCATCGATTTCTTCGTATTGGAGATTCTTGCTCAGGAAAATGTCATTCTCCAGACAGCATTTTATTGCCTTTGTTCCCAGTTCAATAGCCTGTTCAATGTAAGCATTGTTTCGATCTTCAAATGATTTATCTGTTTTAAACCATTCAAGTCCCTTTGCGAAGTGGCGCTTTTCAATTTGGCCGTTGTGGAAAGCTTTCAATAGGCGTTCAATATCCTTAAAGGACTCTGAGAATAAATCTCTGGCAAAATCCATTACCTGATCCTGTGTCAGAACATGTTCAGGTATTGCTTCTGCAACTGATACAATTGCTGGCATACATGACTCTCCTCCGCTTGCTTTCTTTTATTTTTTCCAAAAAAAAGCAATTTATGTTTCAAAATTGGATAATCAAGCAAAAAAAAAGCTTCCCCCATTAGGAGGAAGCAATGTGTTTTGAAGGAGTTGTTGTGCCTCTTTATTATAAAGGAATAGCTAAATGAATAGCATTACTAAATCTTTTCCAATTAGCTCTAGGGCCCTTTTAAAAAAAGGGCTGGCCCATGGCATAGTTATTCTGATGCATCCAATCCAATATTGGTTTTGTGATGCTTTTGTACTTCTATAAATATTTTTTTCGTAACCAGGATACCGCAAGCAGTACAAACCTCTTCTTCATTATATAAAAGCCGGCAGTTATCACAATAATATTTCTCCATCACATTCCACTCTCTTTCTTGCGAGAAACAATCGCTTCGGAAATGTAAAATACCGATAGAATATTATATTGATTGCCTGAATTATTGTGATTGCCGCAAGAAGAATTATGAAGCCTTCTGCTCCGCAAAAGATGCAGGATGTACTGCTTTTTTTCCTTTAGCAACATTAAATACGATATTTAAAAGAATTGCCGTCACACTGCCAGCCACTATACCGTTATCAGTCAGGATGCGTACACTGGAAGGCATTTGCGCGAATAGTTCAGGAACCGCTGTTACTCCCAATCCCATCCCGACAGAGCAGGCAATGATTAATAAATTTTCCTGAGATGAGAACTCTACTTTGCTGAGCATTTTTATTCCATAGGCGACTACCATACCGAACATGGCTACCATTGCGCCTCCTAAAACGGGAGTTGGAATAATGGTTGTCAATGCACCGATTTTCGGAACCAGCCCAAGCAGTACAAGAAAAGCTCCTGCTGTATAAATGACATTTTTTGTTTTAACACCAGACATCTGAAGAAGTCCGACGTTTTGCGAATATGTTGTATATGGAAAAGCATTAAAAACAGCACCAAGGATGATTGCAATTCCTTCGGCACGATAACCATTTGACAGATCTTTTTCTTCCAATTTTTCTTCACAGATGTCACCAAGGGCAAAATATACGCCTGTAGATTCAACTAAACTGACCATTGCTACGAGAATCATAGTAAGGATCGCTGTCACCTCAAATGTCGGCATGCCAAAATAGAAAGGGGATGGCATATGAAACCAGGAAGCTTCCCCAACAGCAGAGAAATCTACCATGCCCATGAAAAACGCCGTAATGGTGCCGGCAGCCAGCCCCAGCAAAATGGCAATCGCTCGAACAAAGCCTTTAAAGAATCGGAATAGTACTATGATGAACAGCAAAGTTCCAAAAGCCAATGCTATGTTCGTCAGGGAACCAAAGTCAGGGCTTCCCTCACCTCCAGCCATATTATTCATTGCAACAGGAATTAACGTAATCCCTATAATGGTAACTACAGATCCTGTTACAACAGGCGGAAAAAATTTAACTAGTTTTCCAAAATACTTTGAAACAGCTACAACGAAAATACCAGAAACCAGAATAGACCCATAGATAGCAGGTATTCCATACTGACCTCCGATCGCAATCATCGGTCCAACGGCCGTAAATGTGCAGCCCAGAACAACAGGAAGGCCAATCCCAAAAAATTTGCTGCGCCATACTTGAAGAAGTGTTGCAATTCCGCACATGAATATATCTATGGAAACTAGATAAGTAAGCTGTTCACCTGTTAAGCCAAGTGCACCTCCTACAATCAACGGTACAATTACCGCACCTGCATACATGGCAAGGACATGCTGAATTCCCAAAGATGCAATTTTAAGCGGATTCTGATTCATCGTATCAATTCCTCCATATTCTTTGCTGTTTTATCAAAGCTGATGGTGCCTTTTTCAAGTGAGTCAATAATAGCTAAGGACTCGACCCGGAATCCCCTTTCCCTTAACAGCTGACCGCCATTTTGAAAGCCTTTTTCGATAACGATTCCAATCCCTGCAATTCCTGATCCCGCTTTTTTTGCTATATCTGCAAGACCTAGTGCAGCCTGTCCATTCGCGAGAAAATCATCTATTATAAGAATATTATCTTTTTCTGATAGATATTTCTTTGAAACAGAGATTTCACTAGTTTCTTCCTTAGTAAAAGAATAGACAGAGGCTGTAATCAGATCATTTACCAGAGTGAGAGATTTTCTTTTTCTCGCAAACACAACTGGGACATTCAGATGGAGCCCCGCCATTACAGCTGGCGCAATCCCCGAAGATTCCAGAGTCAATATTTTTGTAATTCCGCTGCTGGAGAATCTATCTGCAAATTCTTTGCCGACTTCATGCATTAGCTGAGGATCT
Source organism: Cytobacillus sp. BC1816 (assembly GCF_051353635.1). Classification (NCBI taxonomy): domain Bacteria; kingdom Bacillati; phylum Bacillota; class Bacilli; order Caryophanales; family Bacillaceae; genus Cytobacillus; species Cytobacillus sp. BC1816. Next base: position 3,755,414 of record NZ_CP195611.1, read on the forward strand.
ATTTGGTGGTTCAAAAAAGAATCCACTTTTAAAACTGTCGGTGATAAAACAACCCCTTCGCTCTTTATTTTTTCTATAAGCATATCCATTTTGCATCCTCCTCTATGATAGATAGCCTTCAATTACTCATTCCAGCCATATAAAAAGCCTGAAGCCCATCGCATTCACAACATAAAAATGAGTGAAGCAATGGCCTTCAGGCTAATGAACTAAGCTGCAGGCAAACAAGGATGACTAAAAACGTCCTGTACATTGCTCACTCATAGTCGGATCATTTACGGTAACCCGGTAGAAACTTGCGAGCCATATCCTCGCGATTATATGAGTGAATGTTATTAATTTATTAACATTATAACATCATTTACTAATACTTCAATCAAAACTTTAACTAAATACGAACTAAACAATATATTATCAGAAAATTGTTCGCTAATCTGATAATTCACCCTCTTCCGTATGTTTCATGCAAATAATTAGCCTTTCTTCTGAGGCTCAATTAAACCTTCACAGTTTTTTCACAATTTACAGGAGTTTTTTGTGACATAAATCACTTAAATATCAATTTTTCACTATTATCATAGTGTTTAAGTTACGAATGAACAATTTGTGAACTCACTGAAAGCATCTAGAATCTTCCTAAATGTTTTGTATTATGAAAGTGTAATCATTTACTTTTTCCAAATATTCGAAAGGAGTGAAGGACAATGGCGAAAACGGAACTCAGCCGAAAAACAAAAACTGAAATAGAGGATAGCTCTTCCTTAAAGGGAACGCTAGCTTCCGTTTTCTTATTAGGATTCTTCCTGATCATTACATGGGTAGGTGTTTATTCATTATTTATCAGCCGCTTTTAGAGTTAGAAAGGGGAAATAGCCATGCATATGCATAAATTTGAAAAGGCCTGGCTCACTTTTGGAATCGGATCGCTGCTTGTTTTTTTAACAGTCTTGGGAGTCAGCGCATTTTACCTGGGCAATCAGCCCCCAAGCTGTTTGGCAACAATCGACCCTGAAAAGGTCGATACTACCGCTCCATTTAATGAGCCGGGACTGAAAAAAGTAGAAGGGAAAGATTGGGATTACGAATTGGTATACGTAGCATCTGCGTTTTCCTATAGCCCAGCTGAAGTGGAGGTTCCATATGGTGCTAAAGTGAAAATTATCACAACAACCAAAGACGTTGTCCACGGTTTCGAAGTTGCAGGATCAAATATTAACATGATGCTTGAACCCGGATATATCAGTGAACATGTTACAACATTTGATAAAACAGGCGAATACTTAATTGTATGTAATGAATATTGCGGTGTTGGTCACCACATGATGTCGTCTAAAATTAAGGTGGTGGAATAATGTTTAATCCTTCAGCAAAATTAAAAGTTGACCGCCGTGACGGAAAATTGGCAATGGCTCACTTTTTCGTAGCATTTACAGCTTTAGCAATAGGCGGCCTTGCTGGTTTATTGCAGACTTTGGTCCGCTCCGGTAAATTTGAGCTTCCAGCAGGCATCGGGTATTACCAAATTCTCACGGTTCACGGTGTTGTACTGGGACTTGTACTAACTACCTTTTTTATAATGGGCTTCCAAATAGCAGCAACAAGCAAAACATCAGGAACCCTTACCAATAAACAGCGAATTGCCGGCTGGACCGGTTTTTGGCTGATGACAGCAGGAACTGTTCTTGCAGCTGTCATGATCCTGTTGAATGAAGCTACTGTTCTTTATACTTTCTATGCCCCTCTTCAGGCACATGCATTGTACTATATTGGTTTAACACTTGTTATAGTGGGAAGCTGGATTGACGGGGCAGCCATCATTATGAAGTATGCAGAATGGAGAAGAAAAAATCCGGGGCAGCCAAGTCCGCTATTAACCTTTATGTCATTGGTCAACACGATGATGTGGATTGTGGCAACAATTGGTGTAGCGTCTACTGTTCTTTTCCAGCTTCTTCCTTGGTCATTGGGGTTTGTAGAAACAGTAAATATCGGAGTCAGCCGTACTCTATTCTGGTATTTCGGACATCCGCTTGTTTACTTTTGGCTATTGCCCGCTTACATGGCCTGGTACGTTGTAATTCCTAAAGTCATCGGCGGAAAGATTTTTTCTGATTCATTGGCACGAATGTCTTTCATTTTATTCCTGCTGTTCTCAATCCCTGTCGGATTTCACCATCAATTAATGGAGCCGGGAATTGACCCAGCATGGAAATTCTTACAGGTTATCCTAACATTCCTGGTGGTCATTCCATCTCTTATGACTGCATTTTCTCTTTTTGCCACTTTTGAAAGCTTTGGACGTTCCAAAGGAGCCACAGGATTATTCGGCTGGGTAAAAAAACTGCCTTGGGGAGATGCGCGATTTACTGTTCCTTTCATCGGGATGGTTGCCTTTATCCCAGCGGGTGCAGGCGGTATCGTTAATGCGTCCCACCAGATGAACCAGGTTGTTCATAATACGATTTGGGTAACCGGCCACTTTCACTTAACAGTGGCAACATCTGTAGTACTTACATTCTTTGGAGTTTCTTACTGGCTGATCCCTCATCTTACAGGAAGAACATTAACAAAAGCGATGAATAAATTAGGGATCATCCAAGCAGTTATCTGGGCAATCGGAATGACATTCATGTCTGGTGCCATGCATGCTGCCGGTCTTCTGGGAGCTCCGCGCCGTTCATCATACTCTGAATATGGCGGAGCAGCACAAGCAGCAGAATGGATTCCATACCAGGTTGCACAGGCAATCGGCGGTACTATCCTATTTATAGGCATCATCTTAATGCTTTATATCTTCATAAACCTTGCCTTTTTCGCACCAAAGGGAGAGCAGGAATTCCCTGTCGGAGAAGCTGCTGATGAAGCCGAAAAAGCTCCAATGGTATTTGAAAATTGGAAGCTTTGGCTTGGAATTACGGTTGTTCTTATTCTATTTGCCTACACCATTCCATTTATAGATTTAATTCAAAATGCACCTCCCGGGGCTAAAGGATATAAGCTTTGGTAGAAAGGAAAATCGGAAGCGCCTTGCCCATGAAGGAGCACAGACTGAGAACGCCACCTCCTGTGGCAACGTCTGCATGACCCACATCCTCCCAAAAGCTGTCGCTTTCGGTCGTGTGATGTTTATGCTAACGAAGCCTTCCTTGTCCTGTGGCCTCAAGCACAAGACGGGCCTTTCGGAAAGGCGTTCTTTGCCTTTTTGGGAGGCGATTGCCCAGGGACGACAAGCATAAGATGAGCCCTGCAAGAAGGTGCACTTTCCTTCTGGAAGATATCGCCTTATGTCTCGAGTCCCTGGGAGCCTCAACTAGTCAAGCTTGTGACCTCGAGGGGGTAGGCGCTGGACTTATTTTAAGAAAATAACACTCCGTTACGAGAAGGACGGAGTGTTTTAGTGTTCAAGCTTGCTTGAGTCATCAACCATTCCCGCATTTTTCCTTCTTGCAGGCAAATTCACAATAATTACCGAACTGAGTATCAGCAAAGCACCAGCAATCTGGACTGCACCGAGACTTTCCCCATAGAGTGTTACTCCCAGAAGCATGGCCACGACTGGTTCAACTGTAGCGATAACAGCCGCTTTACTTCCATCCGTTTTTTCTAGTCCCCATGTATATACAAAATAGGCGAGAACCGTAGGCACAAATCCAAGACCTATACTAAGAAGCAAAACCTCAGTGTTTAAAAAGATTTCAGCTTTTGTCCATAGTCTGGTTACCGGGATTAGAAATACCGATGCAATCAGGAATGTATAAAGCGTAACTGTAAACGGATGATATTTTCTTAATGCAAATTTTCCGAATACCGTATAAAGCGCATAGCCAAACCCAGAACCCAATCCCGTCAGAATTCCAAACAAAGTGATATCACTACTGCCTGCTGTTACTCCGGCAATTAGAATGCAGCCTAAAATTGTGCCTGCCACAGCTGCAATCTTTCCCAGATTTATTCCTTCCTTTAAAAACAAGTAAGATAATATAGTAACAAATGCTGGAGCTGTGTAAAGCAAAACGACAGCCATTGATATGCTGATTTGGTTCATTGCTGTGAAATAACAATAATTAAAAAAGACAATGCTTAGTATTCCGGTTCCGGCAAAAAGTCTGATGTCAGAGGCAGATTCCAATTTAAAGCAGTTCCGGAAACGCATAATTCCTATAAGGACAAGAAATATTGCTGCAAAGAAAACTCTCGCGGCCACAATTTCCATAGCCGTCAATCCATATTCTCCGAGCCCTTTAACAAATACAGCAATAATTCCCCATAGACTTGCTCCTAAAGCAATCATTATGAATGGAAGTATTTTCTTCATTATTTCTCTCCAAGAAGTAAGAGGATGGCTGAGGCCACCCTCTTACTCAAATTATTAAAAACTATCTATTTCAGCTGATACACCTTACCGTACTTATCATACAGATAGTCAATTAAATGCTGGGCATTCAATCCTTCCCCAGTTACGTCATTTAAGATTTCAAGCGGTTTTTTCATTTTGCCGAACTGGTGCACATTTTGGGTAAACCACTCTTTGATTGGAAGCAAATTGCCCTCTTCAAGTAATTCATCATAGTTTGGCAAATCCCTTAACATGGTGTTTTTAAGCTGTGCTGCGTACATATACCCTAAAGCGTAGGAAGGGAAATAACCGAAGCTTCCTCCGGCCCAATGAACATCCTGCAGAATTCCTGCTCCGTCATTTTCAGGCTTTACTCCCAGGTATTGTTCATATTTTTCATTCCAGATTGCAGGAAGGTCTTTAACTTCAATTTCATCATTGAACAAGCCCTTTTCAATTTCATATCGGATGATGATATGAAGAGGATATGTTAGTTCATCTGCTTCAATACGGATTAAAGAAGGCTTTGATTCATTAATGGCACGATAAAAGGCATCTATTGGCACATCATCAAATTGACCGCTGGCATATTCTTTAAGAAGGTCATAATTCCTTTTCCAGAAAGAAAAATGTCTTCCAACAAAGTTTTCATAAAATAATGACTGTGATTCATGAATTCCCATGGATGTTCCAGAGCATAGCGGGGTTCCCACCAGGTCGGGAGAAATATTTTGTTCATACAAAGCATGCCCGCCTTCATGAATCGTGCCAAATACAGCAGTTCGGAAATCTGTTTCATCATATTTGGTTGTCACCCGGACATCACCAGGATTTAAACCGGTTGCAAAAGGATGAACAGTCTCATCCAGGCGTCCTGCTTTAAAGTTATAGCCCATTTGTTCAAGTACTTTAAGGCTGAAATCCCGCTGTTTGTCCTTGGCAAAGTGTTCAAATAAAAAGCTGGTGTCCGGTTTATTTTGTGATTCGGAAATTTGGTGAACCAGAGGGACAATTTTTTCCCTCAGCTGCCCAAAAACCTGATCAAGTGTTTCAACAGTAACACCAGGTTCATACATATCCAGCAGAGTATTATATTTGTTACCTCCATATCCCCAATAAGAAATGAATCGTTTATTCATTTCAACAAGCTTTTCCAAATATGGCTGGAACATCTCGAAATCCGATCTTGACTTTGCATCTTCCCAAATGCTTTCAGATTTGGATTGCAGGATGACATATTCCGTATATTCCTCTGCAGGAATTTTTTTATTCCGATCATAATCCTTTTTGCATTCTTCAAGAGTTTTCAATGTCACTTCTGTAAGATTTTCCTGGCCTGAAAGTTTCGCTATGTATGCAGCCATTTCCTCAGAAGTAGACATTTTGAATACTTCTGAAGAGATCATTCCAATCACTTCGGAACGCTGTTCCAGACCCTGCTTGGGTGCCCCTGTCCGCATATCCCAATACATCAGCCCGATGGCTTCATTATATGCCGTCATTTTTTTGACATAATCAAGGAATTGCTGTTCTGTCTGTTTAAATGATTCTGCCACAATTTTACCCCCCTATATAAATCTTTTACATTATCATTTTATCATATTTTTCTGAAAAGGCAGTCAACATAATCCTTTTCCCTTTGCTGTTTTTCTTTTTAACCTGCCGGCCAAAGAGTTATAATGGTGGAAAGTGAACTAACCATAAAGTGAAACTTCAATTAGCGGGGCGCTTTACCCCGCTGATTGTTAGTTGAACTTATCGGGCCCTTACGGGCAGTTGGCCCCCACTTATCCTCTTTTGATTCCTCTGAGTCATAAAGTGAAGGTCTTACTGCCCGTTGGACGCGAGAAAGTGAGATAGCATGAAATATTTGATTTACTTCATCATAATTGCAGCATTTATTGATACCTTTTCCCAGCTTCCTATAATGAGCCCTTTTGCCAAAACCTTTGACTCTTCACCAGCCTTTGTGGGATTAGTTGTTGGGATGTATTCCTTCTCGAATATGATAGGCAATATTTTAGCCGGCTATTGGATTGATAAAAACGGAGCAAAAAAAGTTTTGGTCTCGGGCCTTTCCTTAACTGGCACCATTTTAGTCCTGTATGTATTTGCTGAGACACCTTTGCATTTAATTACAGTAAGATTTTTTCATGGGTTATTTGGCGGCTTTCTGGTACCTGCAGCTTTTACAGTCATCGCAGACCGCGGAAAATCAGACAAACAAGGCAAGAAAATGGCTGTATCAGGCGCTGCGGTTGGCTGTTCTGCCATTATCGGGCCTGCTTTTGGCGCTGTGGTTGCTTCCAATTACAGCATTAACTGGGTCTTTTTAATTATAGCAGCAACGATGATCAGCAGTGCAGTCCTCGCCTTTGTGTTTTTGCCCTCAGGGAATCTGAAAAAAGTTAAAGAAGAAAGCTCTCATTCTGAAAAAATGCTTTCATTATTAAAGAGTCCTATGCTCGCAGCAAGCTATTTAGGAGCTTTTTCACTCATGTTTGCCCAGGGAGCACTTGCTTATCTTCTTCCCCTTCAGGTAGAAGCTCTGCAATTTGATTCGATGTACAGCGGGATCTTATTAAGCACATTTGGAATAACTGCAATCCTTATTTTTCTGCTGCCCATTAATAAAATTTTTGATACATATAAACATCACAATAGCATGCTTTCAGGAATGCTGATTATTGGAATTGCTCTCATTCTGCTGAGCTCAGCTTATTCTCTTGCATTCATGTTTTTATGCATGGTTCTATACGGCACCGGGTTTGCTCTTTTATTCCCTTCCATTAATGCCCTTATAGCCAGCCATACAACTGAAAAAACAAGAGGAAAGGCGTTTGGCCTCTTCTATGCCTTTTTTTCGTTAGGCGTTGTAGCTGGCTCCACCCTATTAGGTTTATTGGGAGTAACTTTCAATATAGGTTTCTTGATCGCCGCAGCACTTTTACTGCTAACGGTATGCGGGATGTTCATATACTTTAAAAAGCGAAGTTCCCAATTATTAAAGAGCCAGGAGTGACCGAAAATGAAAGAATTTGTTGGCAGCTGCTCTGTTTGCGGCAAAGACCTATTCTGCCTTGATGGATTCTTCAACGGAGTCCAAAACGAAAAAAATGAAACAATCTGTTTTAAATGTATTGAAGAACAGGAAGAATCCGCAGAGTAAGCATCTGCGGATTTTTTTGTTCCAATGAATTTTTTATAACTTTATAATGCCTTATGAAAAATGTTCTTCCAAATATGATATATATCACTTATTTGAAAAGATGCCGCTGTTAAACTTAAAGCAATTAATAACTATTCTCACTGCAATTGATTCACTGTTATTGGCAACTAATTTAATCTATCAGCCAATTAAAGGAGAGATCAAAATGGAAAACAAAGTCGTTGAACTTGATGTAAGAGAAGATATAAAAAACAAATTGGAGCCGTTTCAGAAAATCATGTCTGCGGTATCGGGACTGGATGCCGAAGATGTTTTTATTCTGCATGCCCCATTTAAGCCCATCCCTCTTTTTGGAATATTAACGGCAAAAGGGTTTGAATATAAAGCTGAAGAAATTGACAAGAAGCATTGGAAAGTGATCTTTACTAAGAGAGGGGCGTCAAAATGAAGCTGGATAACCGGGGGCTGGAGCCGCCGCAGCCGATGCTCAGAACACTTGCAGCTCTTGAAAGCCTTCCAGAAGGAGAAACCTTATCAATCATTAATGACAGGCGGCCCATGTTTCTTTATGAACAACTGGATGAAATGGGCTGCAGGCATATAACTGCCGAACAGGAAGATGGAAGCTTTTTAATAGAAATTAAGAAATAAGCAGGTGATCCCAATGCTCGGCAATACAAAAAATGAGACCAATATCAAACTTCCATTTTCATTTATACTTTTCAGCCTGCTCTGTTTAATAGGTTCTATGGCCCTCATTCTTTTTCAAGGGGATTCCATCATTAACAGCCAATTTCGTGTACCCGCAATTTGGTCAGCCGCTCATCTGTTTATATTGGGATGGGCGCTGATGACAGCAATGGGAGCCATGTATCAGCTCGTTCCAGTGGCCTTTCTAACACCAATATGGAATGAAAGGTTTGGCTTTATCCAATTTGCAGTTACTGCCTTTGGAATATTATTTTTTGCTCATAGTTTATTTCATAATCCAGAGAGCGCACTGGTGCCTGGGCTTATTACTTTAACAGGGATCTTAATGTTTCTGCTGCAAATGTTCATGACTTTAAGGAAACAGGCGAAGCCCAATGTATTGACTCTTTTCGTGGGAACTGCACTAATTAGCCTGTTAACTGCAATTCTATTGGGAATCATTATGGTCTTCAGCATGAAAACCGGATTTATTTCTGATTATTATCAAGCAGTCTTTAAAAGCCACATACTGCTCGGAACAGCGGGCTGGTTTACCCTCTTGATTTTTGGATTTTCCTATAAAATGGTTCCCATGTTTTCCTTGTCTCATGGCTACAGCATGAAGCCGGCCAAATACGTCTTTACGTTTTATGCAGCAGGGCTGTCTGCGGCAGTTATTTCTTTTTTCACAGAAAAAAACTCGCTTCTTACCATTGCATTAATGTTTCTGGCAGGCGGATTTGCATTCTTCACCTGGCACATGCTGCAAATCCTGAAGAGAAGAGTAAAGAAAAAGCTTGATTATTCATTCCGCTTTGCTCTCCTCGCAATACCTGCAGGACTGGCCATCCACCTGGGAGCTTTCTTATGCTCTCTTACCGGCAGCTTTGAAAGTACTATTGGATATCTGGCATTTGCATACCTCCTGCTTTGGGTAGCATTGAGCATTATGGGTTATTTATTTAAAATTATTCCATTCTTATGGTGGACTTGGAAATACAGCAAAGAGATCGGCAAACGCAATGTACCTTCGCTCAAGGAAATGATGAATGACAAGGCATCCATTCCGGTTCTTTCCGCTTTCATTCTCGGTATACTCAGTATGACAGTCTCCATTGCAAATGAACACATGGTCATGTTCCTATCCGGCCAGATTTTAACGGTTGGCGCAAGCCTTGTTTTCTGTTATTTAATTATTTCTGTTATAAAAAAATAGGAGGAATGAACATGAATCCAGAAGAATTAGTTCTCAGCAATCTAAAAAGAGTTATGGATCCTGAATTAAATATAAACGTGGTTGATTTAGGACTTATTTACGATATTGATTTTTCCGAGGATGGCAAGGCAGTTATTACCATGACCCTGACAACACCCGGATGTCCGCTCCATGACAGTATCATCAGCGGAGTGAAATATTGCATTGAAGATCTGAAGCAATTTTCTGCTGTTGAGGTTAACCTTGTCTGGGAGCCTGCATGGACCCCTGCACGTATGACACCTGAAGCAAACCAGCTTTTGAGAGGTTAACACAAAGGCAGTGCCCGCTTGGAGCACTGCCTTTGTTTAACTTTTTATGGATGGCTCTGCCGGCAGAACCTTTTTTATCGTTTCGCGCACTTCTTGGTTTTCATTTTTATTCATTAGAATGTGAACTGTACCCTTATCTTCATGTGTCCTAATTAATCTCCCAATGCCCTGCCTTAACCGCAGAATCATATATGGCAGATCAACCTCTCTGAAAGGATCAGATGAACCTTCCCTTTTTGCTGTAAAGACCGGATCGTGAGGAGGAAATGGCAAACCAAAAATAAGCACATTTTCCAGAGATCTTCCCGGTATATCTAGACCTTCCCATAAATGGACAGAACAGAGGACTGAATGCTCATCATTTTGGAAATTTGACACGAGGGTACTTATTTCTGCATCCCCTTCAAAAAAGACTGGCACATTCCATTTTCCTGATGCAAAGGCTTTAAATTCTGCCAATTCAGAAGCGCTATTGAATAATACTAAAGCCCTGCCTTCTGTCAGAATAATTTGTTCAAGAATATATTCCATCTTCGCTGTGGCTGATTCCTCTTCAAATTCCGGCATGCGAATAACCATATTTTCTTCATAGTCGAACGGAGAATCTACGTTAAAAGATAAATAATTATCTACTCCAAGGCTCTTTGCCATATAATCAAAGGATTTATTCTCTGACAATGTTGCTGAAGAGAATACAAACGGCTTCTTCTGGGAAAATACTTCTTCCCGCATAATATCTTCCACCATTCTTGGCATGATGACCAGGGTTCTTTCACCATTCGTTTCTTCAAACCAGGTAATCCCTTTTAAATCCTTTAGGAACAGCGAAAGTGAGTATGCGATTTGCTCAAGATATTCTTCGACAATTTTTAAGTCATATTCATTAATAACGTACATTTCGCTATCAAACACCAATTCTTCCTCAAGTGTATTGATTAAGCTCTGCAGTTTACGGCCTTCTCTCATTACATCAGCAGTTTTTTCAATCGTTTTCTTGTCAGAGCCTGCGTCACCAGAAGCAGACATGGCAAGCGTTAAAAAGAAATGCTCATTCTGGTAAATAGCATCCTCAATTATATTTAACGTTTTTTCACGAACATCATTAGCCATGAGCCTTGTTAAAATGGATTCCAGTATCTGCTCAGTAAAACGATAAGTCAGAGCCTTTTGGGATGCATATTCCAACAAATGGCCTTCATCAAAAACCACACAGGAGCTCTCAGGAAGCAAAGGCAGCTGCCCTTCACGTTTTCTTGATTCCTTTGTCCAGATATGTTCCATATAAAAATCATGCGAACAAATAATCAAATCTTTTGCGCTTCGGTAGTATTCCCTATGGAGGGTTTGACCGCAGCGATGGCGCTTCTCACAAGTAAAACAATCCTGGATTGAATCCCACGAGACATTCTTCCAATGCTCATCCGGCAAATCAGGATAATCTTTCCGGTCACCATATCTCTCAAACTTTTGCATGGAAGAGCCTGTTTGAACAAAATCCGGAAGATCATCAAAAATACGGTTATAATGATCATGAACATCATTCGCTACGAGCTTATCCAGCTTATTTAAGCATAGGTACTGATCACGTGATTTTGCCAGCCTGACATCAATATTCAACCCTAATGCTTTCTCCAGTTTGGCAATATCTCCTTCCTTTTTCACAAGCTGCTCGATTAATGTCTCATCCGCACAGGCGATAATAGCAGGTTTGTTTATGTACCTTGCATAGCTAATTGCATATAAAAGGTAAACAATCGTTTTCCCCGTCCCTACACCAGCCTCAGCAAAAATAACACTTCTGTCTTTAAATGCCTTCTCCAGCTGAAAGGCCATAAATATTTGCTCATCCCGAATTTCAAATCCTGCTTCAGGCAATATATCGTAAAAAACATCTCCGATCCACTCGCTCAGCTTTTCGTAAAAAGATTCGCTCTTGGATACGGCAAAAGGCATTCGGTTAGACATGCTACCCCTCCGTAATTAAAAAGTTAAAGCGCCTTTTTAGCCAGACGCTTTGATTTCAGTTATATCATTATTTCATATTTAGATTGTTAATAATCAAATGAACATCATATAATTTTATCTCAAATACTGCAACTGTCAAGATTTATAAAAAATCAAATATAAAAAAACAGGGGTGCTATTAAAGGCAGCCCCTGCTCAATATTGACGTTTAGTTGACACGTGACATAGAAAATGACAATGCCTGCTGCAATTCGTCCTGTGCATTTTTTAGACTCTCCAGTGCTTCTGCTGATGGATCACCATCTCCCTGTATTGCTTCAAGTGTTCCATTAAGCGCCTGGGAAATTTTATTAAAATCGATGCTTGAATGTTTCATTGCCACCCCTCCTGAAAAAGAATCAGATAGAAATATTCTATACAGTTTCAGGAGGAATTATGCTTTTGTTTTTAAATACTAATTATTTCTTGGAGATCTTTTGCCCCAGTACTGGTAATAGTCTGTGCGAATAAAACCATTGAAGAGCTTGCGTTTTTTAGTTGCTTTTTTTCCAAAGTGAGTTTCAAATTCTTCGTCTGAAGTCAGAATATAAATGGACCACGTGTCAAGGGGGGCCAAGGCCCTCCCCATTTCAGCGTACATTCGCTGTACCGCAGCTTTCTCACCAAGTCTCTCCCCATATGGAGGATTTCCGACAATGACACCATATTCCTTAGCAGTCGTAAAATCGCGCACTTGCATTTGTTTGAAGTTTATTAAATCTCCCAATCCAGCTTCAAAAGCATTTTCTTCAGCTATTTTCACCATCCTGTGATCAATGTCAGCACCTGTGATATCCAGAGGCTGATCATAGTTCGCCAGATCTTCAGCTTCATTTCTTGCATCTTCCCAGACTTTTTCAGGAATCCATGACCATCCTTCTGAAACGAATTCACGATTAAAACCTGGTGCAATATTCTGGCCGATTAACGCTGCTTCTATCGGAATAGTGCCAGATCCACAGAAAGGATCTGCAAATGGCTTATCCGGGTTCCAATTAGTCAGCATAACCAGGGCAGCTGCAAGGGTTTCCTTTAGGGGTGCTTCCCCCTGCCCTGCACGATATCCCCGTTTATGGAGTCCGCTTCCGCTGGCATCGATGGTCAAAAGGGCTACATCTTTATGAAGAGCAACTTCTATTTTAAATAACGGCCCATTTTCTTCGAGCCAGCCAGTCTTATGATACTTTGTTCTCATGCGTTCCACTATTGCTTTCTTGACAATAGCCTGACAATCAGAAACTGAAAAAAGTTTGGACTTCACAGACTTTCCTGAAACAGGAAATTCAGCATTTTCAGGCATATACTTTTCCCAGGGCAGCGATTTAGTTTTCTCAAAAAGCTCATCAAAACTTGTTGCTTTAAATTCTCCCACTTTTATGCGAATTCTGTCTGCAGTTCTCAGCCATAAATTCGACCGGACAATCGCAGCTTCATCGCCTTTAAATGTTATTCTGCCGTTTTCAACTTCACATTCATATCCGAGATCGCGCACTTCTTTGGCAGCGAGTGCTTCAAGCCCCATGGCCGTAGTGGCGATTAAATCGTATTTAGACATATTTTCACCCTAACCTAATTCTTATTTCTTTTATGTATTCCCCTATCTCTGCTTGGCAACAACACATAAAGTATATCTGTTTATATGCTTAGCCGCAACGAAGGCATGTTAGGTTCCTTATTTTGTACCAGCATGCAGCAAAGTAAAAAAGCTCTCCCAAAAAGGAGAGCTTGAATTTATAACACTCATACTGTCTCACTAATAACGTTCTGTAAGCCATGTTTTGTACCGTAGTACTGCAAGCGACAAATGTCTCGTACTCAGGTGGTAATCATCTATCTACAGGCATATGCCTGTCCTTCCCGTTGTTCATTTCCTCAGGGAAAGTGCCCCTACCATCATTTGGGTTTCTCGCTCGCGGGGTTTACCTCGTTCCACCCTTTTCATTTCTGAAAAGGCTACGTCACTGTGGCACTTTCAAGGTATTCATGCCATATCCAGAAGGACTTAGGCATTTTCCCTGCCGTCAGCCCGAGCTAGCTCAGACTGCCCTAGCTTATGAATTCGCTAGGCACGAACACTACAGGCATCTCAGCCTGTGCGAGCATGGACTTTCCTCTACAATATAAAAGATATTGCAGCGATTACCCGAACGCTATTAATGATCACAAAGAATATTATATGTAATCTGTGATGGAATAGCAATGGTTTTAAACAGGAAAAAGTGATAATTCCTGTCAATCATACAATTTACTGCCAAAAACGTGTTTTTCAAGATTTGATAATCTTTTTAGAATATCAAAATTGGTTGTACCTGCAGTTTGTGCTGCGGGTCTTCGTGACGCTTCGTCAACCTGTTTTTTCAATCTCATATTTTCCTGCTGAAGATCTTCAATTTCCTGATGGAACGCTTCATAATCTTTAATGACCAAATCTAAGAACTTATCAACATCTTCAGGCTTATAGCCTCTCATAGCTGTCTTAAACTCTTTTTCCAAAATATCTTTTGCAGTTAATTTAATTTTATCGGATAGCATGATACTCACCTCAGTATATCGCCAATCATAATTAATACTATTTTTCCAGAGATATGTACATTTGTCAATTTATCTGAGCATTATTCAAATATGTCTCTCTGAGAGAATTGTTCTTCTTCTACAATCAATTGTAAATCATAAAAGGTGATTAGTCTAATGTCATATTCATTTTCTTCCTGATATTTTTTTGCGGTTTCATACAAATATTTAGGGCTTCCCTCTTTTTCCAAATCATAAAAAAGAAGCAGCACATCACTTTTGCTTACAAAAAAGTGATTTTTCACCCTGAATTGCTGAGGACTTTCATAAGGTTTTTTTGATACTGAATCAACAAAATCAGCCTGAAGCAGTATGGATTCATACCACTCTTTGTTCACATCCTTCCAGGACGCTTCCTGCTCCAGAAAAGGAGTTATGAATGCAAGCTTCAGGTCTTCGTAACCTTCCTGCTTAAGGTCAGATACAACTTCAGCAGCCCAAAGCTCGGCACCCAGCTGCCCGCTGATGATTACCCATTCGAGCCCATCATCCATCAGCGAAAGCAGGCTTTTTCTTATGGCGGTTTTTATATAGCCAGCTGCCGGATCATCATTTTTAAAAATCCCTACTTCAAAAGGCTTATACCCTGAAATAACTGCTACTTTTGTCAATTGCAAAAACTCCTTAAAGAAATCTGGCCGGGACTCATTAAGTTTCCATTTGATATTTATATAAATAAAACAAGGGCATAAAGCCCTTGTTGATTATCTGCCGGAGAAACTCGGCCCTTGTTTTGGACCCATGCCGGTTGATGCTCCTGCTACGCCAGTACCTGGTCCGCCATATCCAGGACCCATTCCCATTCCTGGTCCCATTCCCATTCCTGGTCCCATTCCCATTCCTGGTCCCATTCCTGGGCTATATGCACCTGCCACGCCCGGTCTTGGCCCCATATTAACATTCGATTGTGTCACCTGGTTCACATTTGACTGCGTTTGCGGGAAAGAATGCTGATTCTCATAGTTAATGTGGTTTACATGAGTATGATGTGTAGGATGAATGTGTGGAACCACAATGTTCTGGAACGAATGAGTTACACAGCATTTTGTCGGATGAACAACAGCAGGCATCACCTGCGAAGGTCTTGGTCTGCAATACATGTAAAGATCCCCTTTCTAAATTGTTTTTACATTAACAACCTATGTGAGAAAGAGTAATCTTGTACTAATGAAAATACCTATTTTTTAGGTACTAGCCTTAGAGCATGCTGTAGAAACTGTCTTTTAAATTGGAGAAAACGATTGCTGTAGTGAAAATCACAAGGAAGAATAAAAATAAGATTGCTTTATACATTTTACCAGCCTCACTATATAAAATTCCTAAAAAAGTACCACACAAGTTATAATTTTACCTGTTAGAAGAAGTACATACAACTAGGAAATAGTGGATTTTTTTGTCTGGTATATTAAAATTATGTTACAGGGGAATTTAATTTCGATTAAACTTTCTTTCAAGCCGTACAATCCGCCGATGCAAGTCTTCCTGTTTTATTTTTAGCTTTTCTGTTTCGCCACCTGAGTTATCTTTCATCATGTTAGAAGCTTTTTTCGCATACATAATAGCCTGGCCTATATCCTTTAACCGATGCTCATAGATCTTGGCCAGTTCAATGCATGATATTAACTTCATATTCATCAAGCCTTTTTCAGCTATATCCTTCCATAATTTTGCCGCCTCATCCCAGTTTTTATGTTTCTTATGCTCAAAAGCCAGTGCAAACCTGGCATCCAGAGCTTCAGAAGACTCTCCTTCTGATATTTTATTAAAGGCTGTCTTCGCTTGTGAAGATTCTCCCAGTGTTGATAGCCACCTTCCTACTTCATAGACCTCACGGGGAGTCTGTTTTTTATCCAGCTGCATTATTTGGAAAGAAAGGTGTGTATACAGACTGATCAGGGATAAAATATCTATTTCATTATGTTTAATGATTCCCAGCATTCCTTCAGGATTTTTTCTTTCCACAAAATCAAAATAGATCATCGGTGCCAGAAAACCTGGAATATCATCCTTTCTTTCAATCCCTAAAACATCTTTTTCTACTGCAGCAAGTTTTATCCTCTCGAGTTTGTGCTTCCACATTCTCCTTGCTGCATGATACAAATCAAAATGGCCAAATGGAGGAAGTTTTGGGACATGCTCCCTCAGAAGAGTATGCCTCGTTTTTACCTGCGGCCAGTCGAAAGCCTTACCGTTGTATGTCACCATTGTTGAATAATCAATGCTTTCAAGAAAGCTTTTATACAATGGAACCTCGGCTCCAGGATGAGGAAGGATATGCTGCTTCAGCTTTATTTTATTTCCGTGCAGACTGGCTTGGCCAAGCAGGAAAATAGTGTTTCCAGTCCCTCCGCCCAAGCCTGTTGTTTCTGTATCAAAGAAGAAAAGATTTTCCGGCCGATGCCCGGCAGCAGACAGCGGATGCTTGATGTCTGAAGAATTCCAGGCCTCCACCGCCGCTGTAAACTGTCCAAAAGAGTAGATTCCATGCATTTGATCAAGGCTATATTCCTTTTCCCTTACAAGGCAATAGGAGTCTTCAAAATAATATGGATAGACACTTTCGGCTTCCCATACTTCTTTGAATGGCACATTGATATTATTCTTTGACACCTTAGCGGGTGTTGGCTGTTTATCCTTCTCTGTACCGAGATGGCCCTTTAGCCTGTTCAGCTTGTTTTTAATGGACAAATTTATCACCTGCTTGATTAACTCCATTTTTAAAAGAGCCGAGAATCCTGAGTACGTCTTTTTTCCCCGTTTCTGAAGAGGTATCAGTTCCAATGCAGGAAGGACACCCATGCTCACATGAACATCTGCTGACCATTTCCATCGTTTCGTGCATGATATGTTCTATTCCCCCAAAAATTTTCTCGCTTAGCCCTACCCCGCCGGGATACCTGTCATAAAAAAAGATCGTCGGCTTTTCATTATGGGCCGCTTTTACCTGAGGGACAACATGAACATCCTGGGGATCACACATAACAAATAGCGGTACAATATGTTTAAGCGCATGTGCGGTTCCGATTAGTCCCTGCTCAAGCCGGTCTTGCTTATAATTTAAGGATTCCTTGTTAAACGAAAGCCAAGTTGAGCTTGTATGAAGTTCTTCTTCCGGAAGTGTTATTGGACCGGATCCGATATTTTCATGTGTTTCAAACTTAATTTTCTTAAAGATCGTAGCCATTGCCACCACACTTACATCACCAAACCCTACTTCCCCAATGGTAGATGTTCTGAGTTTATCCTGTTCCAGCACCTTCAGCTCAACTGCCAGGTTAGCATCTGTAAAATAGTCTACGTCCACTTCGCGGACAAAGGCTTTTTTCTCTTCCCAATCAAGCATCTCCACCTGAAACTGGGTTCCCTGGTGGAGATAGATTGCTTCTTCATGCAGAAGAGTCATAGCTGAAAAGCGGTCCATTTCGCCAATAACTTTCACATTCGCGGTATCTGATTGATCGATTATAACGACATTTTCCTGTGATGCTGAACGGAGGCTGATGTTGTGGGCAGGAAATGAGTCTTTCATCCAATAAAATTTATCTCCATTTTGATGCAGGACCCTTTCTTCTGCCAGGTATTCCAATACCTCTTCAGTTTCAAAGGTGCCAAAACGCTCCCCGGCATTAAAAGGAAGCTCATAGGCTGCACACTTGATATGATCCACCAGAATAATAAGATTATCTGGATTAATTCTGGCTGTTTCAGGACTTTTATTAAAAAAGTAGTCAGGGTTTTGAATAACATATTGGTCGAGCGGACTGGAGCTTGCCACCATGATGACAAGCGATTCACCATGCCTTCTGCCTGCACGTCCAGCCTGCTGCCATGAGCTGGCAATTGTACCAGGGTATCCGGTCATGATACAAACCTGCAGCTGTCCGATGTCCACTCCGAGCTCAAGCGCATTTGTGCTGACAACTCCATAAATCTCCCCTGAACGAAGTCCTTTTTCAATTTCCCGCCTCTGGGTTGGCAGATAACCGCCTCTATAACCCCGAATGGCTTTAGGTCCCAATTTATGCTTTACAAGCTCCTGGAGGTAGGTCAGCAGAATCTCGACTCTGACTCTGCTTCTTGCAAACACAATGGTCTGGATTTTATTTTTCAGAAGTTCACCTGCGAGTTTTCTCGCTTCTAGAGTAGCGCTTCTTCTAATATTCAGCGGTTTATTGACAATAGGTGGATTGTAAAATACAAAATGTTTTTTCCCGCTCGGGGCTCCATTATTATCTACGAGTTTCATCGGCTTTTCTGTAAGCTTTTCTGCGAGCTCCAATGGATTTGCAATTGTTGCAGAAGTACATATAAAAATGGGGTCACTCCCGTAAAAACGGCAAATGCGTCTAAGGCGGCGTATGACATTGGCTACATGGCTTCCAAATACCCCTCTGTAAATATGAAGTTCATCTATGACCACATACTTCAAATTTTCAAACAAAGACACCCATTTTGTATGATGGGGCAATATTGCAGAATGAAGCATATCCGGGTTTGTTATAACCACTTGCCCAGCCCTGCGTACCTTTTGCCGAATGTTTGCTGGTGTATCCCCATCGTATGTATAGGAATTGATATCCAATCCCGACTCCTGGATGATTTCATTGATTTCGCTTTTTTGGTCCTGAGCCAAGGCTTTTGTCGGAAACATATAAAGCGCCCTTGCATCTGGATCATTGACAATCGTCTGCAGGACTGGAAGGTTGTAGCAAAGTGTTTTTCCAGAGGCTGTTGGAGTAACTGCTACAAGACTGTCCCCATTCATGGCTGTCCGATAGGATGTTTTTTGATGTGTATAAAGCCTTGTAATGCCCCTCTTTTGAAATGCCTCTATTAAAGATGGATGTATGTCTTCCGGAAGGCCGGCAGTCTTAGCCTCTTTTTCTTCTATTGTATGCCAATGGACAATATTATCTTTATATTTCTGTTCAGATATAAGTTCTTTCATGATTTCAGGCAGATTTTTGCGCACTTTCATCTATTTCACCTCATACACCTATTCTAGCGAATAAACGTTCGTTCTAACAGAGCAAACTCTTAAATCTCATTAACTTTTTATGGAAATATTCTATTAAACTTTAAGATCCTTCGACCGCATTTCCACTTAACCAGACTTCATGGGAAAAATTGACTGAAAGTTCTAAATATAGGACAATATTATATATATTTTTCATTTATTATAAAAAGAGGTGAAGCCATGCTGCACAGCATTTTAAAATCTGCAGCAGTGTTTTTGTTAATTCTAGTCGGATTTGTCCTGATTCTTCTTCTTCCCCGGGAACAGGAAATAACTGTTTTTTCGGCGTTTCATGTTGAAGCTGATTATCCCTTTAGCTTTGAATTATATAAAAAGAGAATACGAGATTTCACTAATTATATATTAACTGAAAAAGGTTTGGGTGATGCAAGGAGCGGACGCACAGTCAGGGAGGAATCAGCGATATTTGTTTTGCGTAGCATTAAGATAATTTTACCAGCCTTCATGGTAAGTATGCTGCTCGGCACACTGATGGGTGCACTCCAATTTTACAGGAGAAAAAAGTTTACCGGGAAGCTGCAGAACTTTCTTTCCTGGCTGTTCTCTTCCATACCAGATTTTTTTCTTTTTATTGCCATTCAATATCTTCTGATTCTGTTGATGCAGCAAGGGCTTCCGCACTTTAAACTATATGGGCATGAACATTGGTATAGCTTTTTACTGCCTCTCTTGTCTTTATCCGTGTTTCCATTTCTTCACATGTCTCGTTTTACCTCGGCTGCACTTGAAAATGAAATGGGCGAAGAGTATGTGCGCACAACCTATGCAAAAGGGCTTGGAGACCTTAAAGCACTCCTGCATATGCTCTGGAATTGCTGGTCCCCCATTTTGAATCAGGCGCAGCTGGTGATGCTCTATATCTTATCCGCACCAGCCAGATTTTTGCTATCTGTGAAAGGATAATAGTGATAAACATGATAAAGAGGAAAGGGAGCATCAGGGACAGTGCCTTAATTTCATCATTAGATGTAATGCTGAATAGAAGCTCTTTGCCTGCCCCATTATAGCCAGCCAGCTTTTCAATAATTGGCAGACTAAAAGGAAGGCCGTGATGGAGTATGCGCTTTTTTATATGGTTTAGGAGACATACCTTATTCTGCACAGGAACATTTTTTCTAATGATATTATTGGCAATAACGTTTGCCGGACCTTATCTACCTTTTGTAGACCGCGAGTTATCAAAGATTACTTACATCCTTAATGAGGATAAAAGGCCCGTTATACCGCCTTATCCGCCATCAGAGGATTACATATTCGGCACTGACAAAAGCGGAAGGGATTTACTCAGCCTGATTATATTGGGAGCAAAAGAAACCATTATGCTGGTCGCCTGTATAACTGTCCTGCGATATGCACTAGCCATTCCGCTCTCCTTTCTTGCGCACAAAAAATGGATGGGTACTCACCTCTTCCTTAAATGGCTTAATGGAATGCTGTCATATATTCCAACCCTCATCATTGTCATGCTTTTTTCCATGCTTCCGCCATTTTTGTTAACTGAACACCGTCCCATATTCCTGCTCCTAATTATAAGTCTGGCAGAAATGCCTCGTGCTGCAGAAATGGTAAAGCTGGAATTTGATCAGATTTCTTCTAAGGAATATATATATGGAGGGATTGCTGCCGGAGCCTCACCTTACAGGCTTTTCAGAACATACTATCTGCCTTTTCTATTTAGTAAGCTTCTTGTATATATGGTTACAGACCTTGGAAAAGTCATGTTTTTACTTGGTCAATTAGGGTTTGTCGGCATTTTTATTTCCCAGGGTTTGGTTCTATCCATGGGAGGAGATTGGCAATTGGTCAATAATTCGATTTCTTGGCCTATGATGCTAATGAAAGCCTTTGAGGATATAAGAGGCCCGATTTGGATTCCATTCTTTCCAGCATTTGCAATGACCTGCGCCATCTTAACTTTTAATATATTCGCTCAGGGATTAAAGACATTTTTCACCAAGAAGGTCCGATATATTTAGCTGTTCCAGCCCGCCTCTTTAAGTGCCTGATTTCAAAATAAGCTTTTCTTAATCTAAACGTTATGAATGTTTTTTGTTACAATAAGCTTAATAGGACAGACGCAAGAGGTGGATTATGAGAGCAGAAGAAATTAAGGGAGTTCTTTGCCAGTTCTCTCTTTTTAAAGAACTGAACAATGAAGAGCTGGATAAAGTGGTAGAGATATCAATTTCACGGGAATGGAAAAAAGGAAGTCATGTCTTTCTTCAGGACGACCCGCTGGATAATGTTTATTTCATTAACAACGGCAGAGTTAAGATATACAGAAGTGATATTAATGGTAAAGAGCAGATTGTTGCCATCTTAACAAAAGGCGAGATGTTCCCTCATGTAGGATTTTTCAGAAAAGGGGGGTATCCGGCTTTTTCGGAGGTGCTTGAAAATGCTCAGCTCGTCGTTGTGCCAATTTCGCAATTTGAAAAGGTACTAATTGAGAATCCCGAGCTATGCATTAAGGTGTTTAAAGTTCTGGGCGAGAAGATTGTCGATCTGCAGGAACGGCTGGAAGCGCAAATTTTAAACAATACTTATGAACAAATTATCAAATTGCTTGTCCGTCTAGCCAAAATGCATGGAAAAACGCTTGAAAACGGCAGCTTTCTTTTAAAAGGGGACTTCACCAATAAAGACCTTGCCAATATGATTGGCACTACAAGGGAAACAGTCAGCAGGACTTTAACAAAAATGAAAAAAGAAAAGTTAATTGAAACAGATCAGGATGGACATTTAATCATAAACCCTGATCAGCTCTTAGAGACAATCTTTTAAAAACCGCCTATGCGGTTTTTTCTTTGTCTAGCTCCAGCGCCTGTTCCCTCGATGTGTCGGTCGTGAGCACCAAGGAAAGCTTCCTTGCAGGTTTTTCACAGGAACAAGTCCCGAATGAGCTTCTGTTTTCTGTGACCTTATTTGCTCAAAAGGAACATCCACCCAATGGGCAGCATAGGA
The DNA here is from genome assembly GCF_051353635.1 of Cytobacillus sp. BC1816. Lineage (NCBI taxonomy): Bacteria > Bacillati > Bacillota > Bacilli > Caryophanales > Bacillaceae > Cytobacillus > Cytobacillus sp. BC1816. Next base: position 3,777,713 of record NZ_CP195611.1, read on the forward strand.
TATGTTGAAAAATCCTGTTTGAGAGGGGATGGATGTATATATGGAGGATCCAAAGAAAAAAAACCGAAATGAGCCTTTTGGTGATTTAATGAAATCGATGAATCAGCTTTTTCATGAAAAACCCGTTAGAGGATTTCTGCAGACCATGGATGATTTCTTTAAGAATCCCTTCCCAATTTCTTCTTCCTTTCATGTCGATGTTGCGGAAACCGAAAAAGAACATATCATTAGTGCAGAACTTCCAGGAATAAATAGAGAGCAAATACAAATTGACATCCTGGACAATTATATAACCATTTCTGTCAAGTCCTCTGAGATAGTGACAGAAGAGGATGAGAAAAATAAAATTTTTGGAAGACAGCAAAGCATGCAGCGTTCCAGCCGGACCGTTCCTCTTCCCCAGCCAGTTAATGAAAAGAAAGTAAAGGCAGTTTACCAAAATGGCCTTCTGCAAATCACAGTGCCAAAGCAGCAGGGAAAAAGAATCGTAATCGATGAAAGCTGATCCTGCCTGCAAGCCGGGTAAAATTAACTCACTAATACGGTCTGGTTAAACAAAAACAAGCAGTATCAATGGCTGCTTGTTTTTGTTTGAATGAAACCAAGGTGCTTATTAGCTGTTTAGTTTAGATGTATCAATCCAATTATTGAAATAGCCGGTCGGAACACTGAAGTAATCTTTTGTGTAGGATATAAACTCCTTGGTATCGACCTCTTTATAACGGAAATTTTGATAATAATCTGACAGGAACTGCATCCCCACTTCTTTAGGGGATTCCCCTTTTAGGGTATATTTTTCCTGAATCATCTTTAAAATCTCCAGAGCAGGCTGCCCATAGATATAGCCTGAATGTTTTACCTCATTAACCGGCACATTTGAATAATGCCTGCCAAGGCCAGCTTCTTCAATCGCCTCCATTCGAAAATGGGAAAGGCCAAATGCCTGTCTTTCAGCCTGATTTTGACCTGCATAGAAATACATAGAGGTGGCAAATTCAGTAATTCCTTCATCAATCCACGCATTATTGTAAGGGTCATTTGCCACTACTCCATAAAAATACTGATGAGCAATTTCATGAACAATAGATATATCATAAAACCTCTTATCATCACCATAAGGATTAATGGTTACAATACCGGGGTATTCCATAAATTGTCCATCATCCAAAACGATGTCAAGCTGCTCATGCGGGTAGTCTCCAATATGATCCTGATAGAATGTTAATGCATTTTTGGCCAGTGTCAATGAAGCTTCAGGGTCTTTGTCATGATTGCTTTTTGAGAATAATCTGATCTTCACGCCGTCTCTGGCTTCCGTTTCATGAACTTCCATATCCTTCATGACAGCAATGAAGAAGTCCCTGACCTTCTTGGCTTTAATATGCCCTTCATTCTTCCCTTCTGCAGGATCTTTGTCAGCTGTAGAAGCCAAGGTATATCCTTTCGGAAGCTTATAGGAAACTTTGAAATTTGAGAAGCCTGTATGAAATGTTTCCAGTCCCTCCATATAAGGCTCTTTATTCCATTTGCCTTTTTGATAAACTGCAGCCATAGGGTACCATTGAGCAAGATAATAGTTTGTGTCTACTTTTGAAAAACGGCTGCCTTTGTCAGGGACTGTAAATCCATATTCGATCTTTACATTATGTCTGCTTTTATCTTTCATTTCAGGTTTTAACTTTATGGTTAACGTATCACCCTTTAGCTTAAAGGACGCTTTTTGCCCGTTCACTGTCACCTTCCCGATAACTGCCTCAGATGTGCCCTCGACGGAATCAAATGTATGTCCATCTGCAAAAACGTTTGGAATGAAATAAAATACAAGCTCTTCCCATTCTTTATTTGATTGGTTTTTTACTTGGATATTAGCATTGGCAGTGAAATAGCCATCGCCATTCATTTTCAGATCAATGTTATAATCCGCGCGGCTGCCGCTTTTAACGCCAATATTGGCATCTTTTGCTGCAATTACATAGATTCCAGCACCAGCAAAAGCAATAACTAATGCAGAAAAGGCTGCTTTTTGGGCAGAAAATGACCAAAATTTCTTTTTTCGGCCATATTGTTTTCTGGAAGGCTGAATAAATGGTTCATGCCCTGTCCTGATCCATGGTGTACGCTGATAATTTGACTGAAATCGATTCTTCAATCCATTTGCCAGCAGGCTGAAGGATACTGTTGTATATAAAAGGACCGCAAGTGGCGCAACTAATATATGAGTGTTCCCATAGATATTCAATCTTGCCTGCCCAACAAGACCTGAGAGCTCTTTTGTTGCTGATAGGTATATGATGGGGTCAAATCTCATAATGGTTCCGCCGACAAAAATATTCAAAAGCGCCAGCTGGCCCATAAGAGCGATCACATACACAATTTCAAGTATAAACATAACAAGGAAAGTTTCCTTTAACTGAGGGAATATATGCTTCCAAATCACACGGTGTTTTCCAGCTCCCAGGGCTTTGGCCGCTTCAACATAAACGGACTTATATAATTCAGCGGTTTTAAGCCTTACAGATGACACGATGCTAGGAATACTGATGATTGACGCAATAACTATAAAGTAGGCTATTAATACATTTTGCTTAAGGCTGCTGTTGAAGCTTATTGGCGCCAGAAAAAAATACAGGATCAGAAACAGCGGAACATAGCTCCATGCATTTTCAAAAGCAATCAGCCAGCCTGGTGTCCGTTTCAATGTGCCAGCATACAAACCGATGATTGCTCCGAAAGCCATTTTAATCATCGTAACAGCAGCTGCAATAAAAACAGTGTACCTTAATCCATTTAAAATCATGGAAAAAAGGTCGTAGCCCCATTTGTCTGTCCCCAGCGGATAGGAGGGTGATTCAAAGGGCTCCAATGGAGGGGCCAAAACCTTCCCGTTTGTGTATTGTGTTTCCAGTGCTGAAGTCAATGAATGCGGTGCAAGATAAGGCCCAAATATGCTGAAAAAAAGCAAGCCTGCAACCATAAGAATTCCGATAATCAAGGAGTAATTTATTTTTAGCAGCTTATTCATAGATAAAACCCCGTTTAAACAGATAGAATATGAGTCTGTTAGAAATATAGACAATTAGAGAAATCAAAAGCATGGCAAACAAGCCAATTGCGATCGGCTGGACCTCAGTGCTCTGAAAAATAAATTTTGTTATACCGGAGACATTCATAATATGTTCAATAATGAAGAGATTGCCAATAGCCAGGGAAATCACTTTGATTAGCTCAGATTTAATAAATGGCTCCAAATTTTTAAATACATGCTGAAAATTTATGTAATTCAAGCTCATTCCTTTAGCAACTGCAGTCTTAATATAGTCCTCCCCGCTTGTTTGATAATATTTTACCGAAACAAGCTTAAATAGATATAGAGTTGGAGCTAAGCTTGCGAGCACTGTTGGAAACCAGATGTTAAGTGCTCCACCATCCGGCCTTAGTGAAATCACTCGGATTCCCGTCATTTTATATATTTTAACGGCGAGAATCATAGACATTACAATGATAATAAAATCGGGAATGGACGCAAGGATATTCAAGAATGCCCCAAAAAGCTTAGTAAGCTTGAAACGGCTGATAAATAACCCGAAAATAAGACTTATAACTAAGGAAGCATTCACAGCAATCAATACAATTAGCAGACTGGTAGTAAAGTTATCAGCAATATCCCCGGCTATAGGACGAGTTTGCCGGCCGAGCTGATAGGAACCCAGGCTGCCTCCGCTTAATTCTTTAATAAAATCTCCATAAATCTGCGGTAAACTTTCAAAGCTCCAATCAAGACTCCCGCTTGATGGATCAACAGAAATAATTTTTGGCACTGCCGCAAGAAGCAAAATTAATATAAATATGATAAATATTTGCTGAAGAGCACGAACCATACAAATCCCCCTTTAATGACCATGAGTCATTTTTCTATTTTTTCACTTTTATCTAAATTTTGTCAATCGTACGTTTAAATTTCCCTGGATAATAATGCCTATACAAAGGGAGTCGCCAAAAAATAGACTGGCTATTTTATTTTCGAATATATTTAATTTTTTTTCAAGTCTGATTTTTAAAAAACGTTTCATGCCATTAAAATAAGAGACAAAAAAAAGGCCTATTCGGCCATGAGCAATTAAGCTTTAAATATTCCGCCAATCCCTTTTACCATTGATGACACTTGCGTTACAGCTGACATCATCTGACCTGCGGTGTCCACCATTTTATTAAGATCGAACGAACCATCCTGGGCTTTAAAGGAATTCATAATGCTTTGCACTCCGGAAGGCTGTTTAGGAATGAATGATTGTTTAGGATACGGATTCATATACGGCATCTGCTGCGCCGCGGAGTTGCTGGCCTGAGTTCCGTAATAATCTTCAGATTCTAATGGATTTTGAAAAACACCAGCATTTTTCGAACCGGTCTTTGCGTAATATCCTTGGTCATAGTTATGCTGCGGATAAGGATGTGGTGAATAATTTTGCTGCTGCAATCCTGTCATCTGAGGCGGCTGATGATACCCCATATTATAAGGCAAATAATAAGGGCTGTACTGTCCGGCAGAATTAGTATAATTCTGCATTGGCTGCTGCCTCATATAAAATTGGCCATTCGCCCCCATATAAAATGGATCCATGTATATACTTTGATTTAAATGGCCGTATGGCTGCAGATGGCTCGCTCTATTCATTAATCGGCCAAACATGGGCAAACATCCTCCCCATTCAAAAAATATAAGTATATTAGCAATAATTCCAGGCAAGAGCCTTCTAATTATCACCAATATAATATATGAAAGATTTGCCCAGAATGTGAAAGAATCAATTAATTTTAAAAATGGAAGCGGTTTCCGTTTTTGTCTAACTATGAAGAATGGTGTCGGAAGTTTGATTTTTTTAAAAACGATGAAAAACAGATTTTCATGTTAGGATATAAAAAACAAAACAGTTTCTTGTCCCCCTTTTCATTTACCGGGCTGCGGGGAAAGTATTTCTCCGCGAATCTATATTCAGAGGAGGCAATATCATGAATGTTCACGAACTAAAAATGAAGTTTCATCAACTGAGGGAGTATACTCCTGAAAATGTTAATGAATTATTGGATTTTGCTAAAAAGGCTTATATCCATAATGAAATTTCCAGTACAGATTATCGAAATCTCGTTCGTGAGCTTGAAGCTCAAGGAGCGGCCGTTCCTGAAAGCTACAAAGATAACACCCTCCAGGATTCAGTAAATGCATAAGAATTTTTTAAAAAAGGGACCCTATTCAGGTTCCCTTTTTTTCTTCACCTACTAATTTTATCAATTGCTTTAGGACATACACGGCGGAATTAACATAATTAATGAATCTGGTTTTGCTTGTTTCAGGGAAAAATGCCTGAATGGAAACCATTTCAATATGTTCAGCAGCAGATTCAATCTGATGAGGATAAAGATTTCGGGGTTTATGAATGCCAATCCACTCAAGGGCTTCTTCTTTCCATTTATCATTTATGGATTTAACATCATCAGCAAAAGGTTTAACTTCATTATAAAAATCACCCTTTTCACCTGATTCCTTAACCTTTTTAAACCTGCTGTCTGAGATTTCCACCCATTCAAGCAGCTGTTCTGTCATTTGCAGCAGGGAATTTTCATGAACCATTCAACATCAACTCCAATTAGAAAAGCGGAAGGCGCCCGCTTAATGAAGGCACGCAGACTAAAAACGCCACGTCCTGTGGGCCTCAAGCATAAGACGAGCCGGCGGAAAGGTTGTTCTTTAACCTTTTGGACGGATTGGCTTAGACCCGAGAGCCGATGGCGCCTGGAGCTAGACAGTTATCTAACTTCAGATTATACGCTTTATTTAAAATAAAAGTAGCTAGTCAACATTAGCTACTGAAGGATACTGCTATTCTATGCCACTTAGAAGCCAAGTTCAAGCTTCATTCCCGCTGACCTTTTTGCGTCTTCTATATTGTCTGCCTCAGACTTGATTACCGTCATATCCTCTTCAATCGCTTCCAGCCTGCTCTCGCAAACCTCCAGTTTTTCTGACTGTTCATAATACCAATCCTGGCGAAGTCCCGACAAATTAGACTCCAGTACATTTTCAAGCTCTTCCAGCTGATCATATATTTCTGTAAGCATGGCCAGCAATTCATCTTTTTCTACCATTTTTCCCTGCATACAAAAGACCTCCCGATTTTTTTTCTTGCTTCCTGCAATAAATACGACGAAGGATACAGTGAAAATTTTGCTTTGTGCCTACATAATTCTATTTCGCTTGTAGGTTTCCTCCATGCATGACAAAACTAGAAGTGTTTCGTCAAAGAAAGTACTTATTTGCATGGGAACAACATGGTTTCGACAGCCCCTGGAAGAATGAAAATAGCGTCATTGAACAAACTAATTAACGGAGGTGTAGAGTAATGGCAAAAAAAGAAAAACAAAATAAAGCACAGCCAAAAAAGCTGGAAGAAACAAAAACAGGCTATGGCAATAAGAAGCTTGAAGGTCCTGACCGCCCTTCAACTTAAAATGTAAAAAGCAAGGGGCTCCTTGCTTTTTTTCACTGTTTTGCTAACAAAGCAAGCGAATTAACTTTCCCAGCTTCGCAGCAGTATTAAGCTGTTTCTGCTTATGCAAATACCATGTTGTAATATGGACAGGGTGTTTTAGGACAATAGATTCTGATGCCCATTTACTCTTAATGCGTTTTTTTGAAGACCAATCATTAAAATGATGAATGTGATGTGTGATTATCGGGTATGTACAGCGTAAGAAAGGGGTCGTTCTCCGTTGTCTTCCCTTAAAGTATTTCTCATAATCATGCCTTGAACCAGTATGAATTGTGCCTGAAGCAAATTCATACACGTCCCCATAATAGCTGGTGTCAAATAAGATTTCTGCCAGCCGTTTTCCAAGATCAATTCTTTTGGACACCGAGCGGAAACCATTTACACTTGCCCCGTATAATTCCCCTTTACAAGTAGGGAAGATTACAGAACTAAAATGAAGATAGTCCTGAAAGGAAAAAAGCAATGTCTGAAAAACTTTATTCTTATAAATTTCATGTTCCATTACAGGTTCTTGGATAACATTTTGTTCATTAATAATCAGGGAAATCATTAACCTCTTTTCATTTCTATTTTTCCAGAAAGAATACCATTCCTGTTCCATAAATGCTGATACACGAAAAATCTTTAATAAATGAAACATTGGCCTATTTATTTTCGTCGAATAATGATAGAGGAGCAATTGTGGAAATGCATCCTGAAAAATCAGCCAATTGGCCCTTTCATATGTAATATAAAGCATGTCCCGTAATTTCTTTCCTATCAATTTAGGAAAACAGCTTCCTTCAAGATCACACATATTCCAGCCGGCATTTCGAGACACCATGGAGGCAAGAAACGCCCAGCGTATCTCAGGATGCTTTTTATAAAACCGGAAATATGCTTCCGTTCTTGAAATATTGTCCAGGTTATATTTTGCTGTCATCTTCATAATATGATTCATTATTGCCTGTTCCTTTTTCTCATGGCTGTTCAAGAATTTCCCAGGAAGAAACATCGCATTTCACCTCAGAAAATGAATGGTCTGTTTTTGGCCAGCAGGCAGACACGCCAAATGACTCTGTAAAACGAATAAAACCGGAAAGTATCGCTCGAATGAAGTTACCTATATACTTTGTTATTTAGAACTTTTTATTCAACCAAATCATGCTTACTTTTGTTATTATAGGGAGTAGTTTAAAACGAGGTGAATGCATGAATTTCCATTATCCTAATGGCAGGAGATATACTCCACCTGCTAATAGCGCCAAAAAATTAACACCAGAGAAGAAATGGACCTACAGCAATCGCGGAATGACACTGGAGGAAGATATAAACGAAACCAATGAATTCTATCTGGAACATGGAATAGCCACTATTCATAAAAAGCCAACGCCTGTTCAAATCGTCCAGGTCGATTATCCAAAGAGAAGTGCGGCCGTTATTAAAGAAGCATATTTCAAACAAGCATCAACAACCGATTATAATGGTGTGTATAAAGGGAGATATATTGATTTTGAAGCAAAAGAAACTCAGAATACTACCTCCTTCCCTCTAAAGAATTTTCATGAACACCAGGTGAAGCACATGGAGAAGGTATTAGCCCAGCAAGGGATATGTTTTGTTCTTCTCCGCTTTTCTGCCACCGAAGAAGTTTTTCTTTTTGAGGCACATTATTTGCTCTCATACTGGGAGAGAATGAAGGCCGGGGGAAGAAAATCAATTACCAAGGGTGAAATCGAAATGCATGGCCACCACATTCCGCTTGGATTTCAGCCCAGAATTGACTATATTAAGATAATAGATTATCTTTATACCCTTAAATAAGTTTTTTACAGTTCCATTGTCAAGAAAGGATGAACATAGATATGACTGAAAAATATCAATCAAGAGAGGAGCGCCGCAAACAGCAATCCAAGCCTAAAAAGAAGGGCAGAAAAAAAGGCACAGGCACTTTTAAACGTATTTTCCTTATTTTAATTGCCCTCGGAATTGCTGGAATGCTTATAGGAGCAGGCGCTTTTGCTTTTATGGTGAAAGACGCGCCAAAACTTGATGAAAAATTGCTGAAGGATCCAATTTCTTCACAGATTTACGATATGGAGGGCGAATTCATTACAGATGTAGGCTCCGAAAACCGTGATTATGTCGCCTATGAAGACATACCCAAACTAGTGGAAGATGCTTTTTTGGCAACTGAGGATGTTCGCTTTTACAAACATAATGGCATGGACTTAATACGATTAGGCGGTGCAGTAATAGCCAACGTAACTCGCGGATTTGGTTCTGAAGGGGCGAGTACGATTACCCAGCAGGTGGTAAAGAACTCCTTCTTAAATAATGAAAAAACGCTAAGCAGGAAGGCCCAGGAAGCCTGGCTCGCATTCCAGCTTGAACGCAAGTATACAAAACAGGAAATCTTTGAGATGTATGTGAACAAGATTTACATGTCAGAGGGGCATGGAGTTTTAACGGCATCGAAAATCTTTTTCGATAAAGAACTGGATGAGCTGGAGCTGCATGAAGCCGCCCTTTTAGCCGGCATGCCGCAAAGTCCGAACAATTATAATCCTTTTGATCATCCTGACAAGGCAGAGAAAAGAAGAAATATTGTCCTTTCACTGATGAATCAGCATGGTTTCATTACAAAAGAACAAATGGAAGCGGCCCAAAAAGTTCCTGTGGAATCTACACTTGTGGCTGAAGAGAAAAGAGAAACAAACGAATCAAAATATGATTCTTTCATCGATGTTGTCTTGGATGAAGTAGAGAAGAAATACCCGGATCTTAACCCATATTCTGATGGACTAAAAATTTATACGACCCTGGATCCGGATGCACAGAAGCACGTAGAAGACATCTTAAACACTGATGCAGCGGTAGCGTATCCAGATGACGAATTCCAGGCAGGAATCACTCTGCTGGATACAAAAACTGGCGAAATAAGAGCAATTGGCGGCGGTCGCAACCAGGAAGTAAAACGCGGCTTTAACTATGCTGTAGATCAAAAAAGACATGCTGGTTCAACTTTTAAACCAATTGTCGATTATGGACCAGCAATCGAGTATCTTAAATGGGGAACCTACCATACTATTGTTGATGAACCCCACACATACTCCGGCGGAACAAAAATCAATAACTGGGACGGAAAACATATGGGCCCTATGTCCATGCGTGAAGCCCTCGCCCGTTCGCGTAATATCCCGGCCCTGAAAACACTTCAGGAAGTAGGAACTGATAAAGCTTTGGAATTTACCAATAAATTAGGCATCCCAATGGAAGAAATGTATGAGTCGTATTCTATCGGCGCATATGAGGTTTCCTCTCTGCAGGTAGCCGGCGCATACAGTGCATTTGGAAATAATGGCTTTTACACTGAGCCTCATGCCATCAAGCAAATTGAAATGCGTGACGGGACGAAGCTTGACTTGAAACCAGAGTCTGAAGTAGTGATGAAAGATTATACAGCATTTATGATTAGTGACATGCTGAAAAGTGTAGTCAAATCTTCATATGGAACTGGCCGACAGGCAGATGTTCAAGGATTGCCTGTAGCTGGAAAAACAGGAACTACAAACTACACTGATGAACAGGAACAGGAATGGGGAATTCCTGGTGGTGCTGTGCCTGATGCATGGTTTGCAGGTTATACGACGAACTATACAGCAGCTGTCTGGACCGGTTATCAGGATAGAAAAAACTATATCCCTGCAGGCGATGAGCAAAAAATTGCGCAAAGACTATTCAGCAGCCTAATGGCACATGTTTCAGAAGGAAAAGAAACTGAAGACTTCAAGGTCCCTAACTCTGTGGAGGAGGTTGCCATTGAAAAAGGAAGCAACCCTGCCAAACGGGCAAGCCAATATACACCTAAGGATCAAATCATTTATGAGTATGCTGTAAAAGGCAATGCTCCGACACAGGTGTCTGAGAAGTTTGATAAACTCGACTCCCCTTCTGGCCTGTCAGCGAACTTTGACCAGGAGACAAATGAAATTACATTATCATGGGAATATCCAGAAGATGCAAAAGGCACCCAATTTGAAGTCACTGTATCCGTAAATGAAGGCGGAGATCAGCAGCTTAGCGTCACTTCTGAAAAAGGCTTAAAAATTGCCAACCCTCAGCCAGGAGCTGTTTATACCTTTAAAGTAACAGCATTTAATGGTGATCAGCAAAGTGATCCTGCTTCTGTAAAAGTAAAAATCCCTGATCCAAGCGTCATCGAAGAAGATGAAACTGAAGGTGACGGACAAGATGGAACTGGCGGAGAAGGACAGGAAGGTCAAGAAGGACAAAATGGTGAAGACAGCCAGGACGGAAACCAAGGTGGCGACGGTTCTGGAAATGGTGATGGTTCCGAAGACGGCACCGGAAATAGTGATGATTCCGGAAACGGTGAAGGTAATGGTGATGGTTCCGGTGATGGGGATACCGGTACTGGAGAAGGAAATGGAACTGGTGCTGGAGGTACTGGAGGTACTGGAGGTACTGGAGGTACTGGAGGCACTGACAGCGGCGGAAACGGCACTGGCAGTGGCACTCCCGGATCGAGCGGTTCCGGAAATGGATCTGGCACATAACTAAATAAAATGAAGAGCTGGCTCGGTGTTGAGTCAGCTCTTTTTTGTCTTTGTCCTGCGTGAGCTTTTACGGAATCAGCGGTACTAGTTCATTTGTGTCGGGTTATTCGTGATTGCAGGCATACTTTCTCCTTTTACGCTTGGATTCTTTGGAGTTGTGCGCGATCCTTTTGGGTCTGCGCTGGACTTTGGATGCGCGGGTCTCGGTCTTTTGCGCGCGCTTTCCTTCCTTTTGCGCGGCTTAATAGGATTTTGCGCGGGACTTGTAGTACGTGCGGCCCTATTGAGTCTGATGAACTTTTTCTCTAGCCATAGAAAAAAGCGCCTATCATTTAAAGGCGCTTTCTCTTCATTTTTTCCAATGCAAGCAGCTTCCTATATTGTTTTTCCATTTCAGCCATTAGTTCAGATAGCTGTATGTAAGAATGATAAAAAGCAGGTCGTGCAAAAATGAAATTAAGCCGTTCTTTAAGATTCACTGGCTTAACCGGCAATTCTCCAGGATTTGACTGAAGGTTTACCGGCTTGCTGTTTGCCCAATACAACAGCTGTAAAAATACTGCCAAAGATACTTTCATCGGATCTAAGGCTGCCTTCTGGTCCCGATTTGAAAAGTGGATACCCAGAAGATGTTTCTGCCCTGCCCACTCATTCATTAAGACCGGAATATATTTATCGCTGGTTTCCCAAGGCCTTACAGCATGAATCCCCGCATAAAAAGCCGCTTCATATAAAAATGGCGGGAGAGGCTGATAAGCGGAAAGGGATCCTTCTTTTACAGCCAATGAATCATTCATTTTGTAAAACAGGGAATGGCATAATTGTTCTGAAACAGGTATGGCTATCTCCCCGGTCATTTTGCTTGCTTCACCTTCATTCGTTTTTTGCCTTCACGGCATAAATCCAGCAGAGGGCAAACCTCACATTGAGGATTCTGTGCCTTACAGTGATATCTTCCAAAAAAGATCATACGATGATGGGTAATTGACCATTCATCCATCGGCACTTTCTTCATTAATGTCTTTTCAACTTCCAGTACAGAGTCCTTCCAGCGGCAGAAGCCAAGCCTTTTGCTTACTCGTTCAACATGAGTATCGACTGCAATAGCAGGCACTCCGTAAGCCACTGAGACAACGACATTGGCAGTTTTGCGTCCTACCCCAGGAAGTTTTGTCAGCTCATCTCTGTCGCGCGGCACTACACCCTCATATTCATCCAGAAGCAATCTGCACAGCTTTTGGATATTTTTAGCTTTGTTGCGAAAAAGACCAATTGAGCGGATATCCTCCTGCAGTTCCTCAAGGGAAACATCGAGGTAATCCTGGGGTGTTTTATACTTCTGGAACAGGTTTTTTGTCACTTTGTTTACCAGTGCATCAGTACATTGTGCCGATAGTGCTACAGCTACGACTAATTCAAATGGATTGGAATGATTTAATTCACAATGTGCTTCCGGGAACATCTCCCCCATTGCATCAAGGCAGTATCTTATTTGTGTTTTATTTAACAAAGAAATCACCAACTTACTGTCTTCTATATTTTAAGTGCTGTTTTAGCCTTCTTATTGTTCAAGCCAATTATAAAAGGGAACAGATTTCGTCGTCTGTGACGGAGTGTCTTCCCTTTTTGTCCTTTGCTGTGCCTGGTTCTGCCTGAATTTTTTTCCATAGCTTTTAGCCTGTTCAATCGTCTTTATGCCATTCTTTTTCCATTCAAAAAGAATCCTGTCTATATATCTAAAATTCAGTTTGCCGGACAGGACAGATTCTCTTAATGCGGCTTTTATAATATGGGGATCATGGTGATCATCATCCATCCAGAGCGCAAGTGTTTCGCATTCAAAAGGTGAAAGCGGCCTGCCAAATTCCCTTTCAAAGCAAGTATAAAGATCTGTTTCCTCCTGCTGTATCTTAATAGCTTCCTCTTTCTTGCCGCTGAGCAGAAACTGGTCAATAAGCTTCTCCCAAAGCGGATCAAGATGGTATTTTTCATATCTGATGCCATCAGCAGAGTAGCTATCTTTAATATCAAAAAATCCTTTTTGGATTAGTTTTCTTAGCATATCCGTACATTCAGCCACAGAAATGGTCATGCGGGAAGATAATTCTACAGGGGTGGGAAATTCATTCCCATTTTCAATATAGGAAATTACATGAAGAATTAAGACGAGTTCATGCTCATTCAAATTCATTTCTTTATATTGTGAAAGCAGGACTCCAGGTATTGAAATATTTCCTTCCTGAAGCCATTTTAATAAACTATTTTTAGACATTCGGGACACCTCCTTCTCAGTATATCATGAACATAGTGGCCAAAGTGAGATGAATAACCGGTAACTTTTCCATAAAGATTCAGCTTGACTGCTCTCCTCTGGAAGATGTTGCGGAGATCGGAAGAAGCAAAAAATCCGCGGAAGGCGGATTTTTGCTTTATCTATCAATTCTTTTTTAAATTATGGATATAGACGGTTTAATAAACGAGGAAACGGAATTGTTTCACGTACATGCTCGACGCCGCTTATCCAGGCAACTGTTCTTTCAAGCCCAAGACCAAATCCGGAATGCGGTACTGACCCATATTGGCGAAGCTCCAGGTACCATTTGTAAGCATCCATATCTAACTTATGTTCATCAAGGCGCTGCTTGAGAAGGTCAAAGTCGTGAATACGCTCAGAGCCTCCGATGATCTCTCCATATCCTTCAGGTGCAATCAAGTCGGCACATAATACAACGTCTTCTCTTGATGGATCAGGCTGCATATAGAATGGCTTCAGTGAAGTTGGATAGTGTGTGATAAAGACTGGCTTATCATAGCTTTCTGCAATTGCTGTCTCATGCGGTGCACCAAAGTCGTCTCCCCACTGGATATCATCAAAGCCTTTTTCCTGAAGAAACTTAATTGCTTCATCATACGTGATGCGCGGGAATGGTGCTGTGATTTTTTCAAGCTTCTCCGTATCACGGCCAAGTGTTTTAAGTTCAATTGGACAGTTCTTAAGAACAGATTGTACAATATGAGCGACATATTCTTCCTGTATTTTTAAGTTTTCATCGAACTCACAGAAAGCCATTTCAGGTTCAATCATCCAAAATTCGATTAAATGACGGCGAGTTTTGGATTTTTCAGCACGGAAGGTCGGCCCGAATGAAAATACTTTTCCAAGTGCCATAGCAGCTGCTTCCATATAAAGCTGGCCGCTTTGTGATAAATAAGCATCTTCATCAAAATACTTTGTCGCAAAAAGTTCCGAAGTACCTTCTGGGGCACTTCCCGTCAGAATTGGCGGGTCAACCTTGGAAAAACCTTGTTCATTGAAAAACTCATAAGTTGCCCGGATAATTTCATTTCTGATTTTCATGACTGCATGCTGCCGGCGGGAACGCAGCCATAAGTGACGATTGTCCATCAGGAATTCAGTTCCATGCTCTTTAGGTGTAATCGGATAATCAACAGCCTGATGAATAACTTCCAGGCCTGTAACCAGCATTTCAAATCCGAATGGAGAACGCTCATCCTTTTGAATCTTACCAGTAACATAAACGGAAGATTCCTGAGTAACCGATTTTGCACCCTGGAAAATCTCTTCCGGCACTTCCGCTTTCACTACAACACCTTGAATAAAACCAGTTCCATCGCGCAGCTGCAAAAATGCAATCTTTCCGCTTGAGCGCTTGTTGGCTATCCAAGCTCCAATCGTAACTTCCTGATCAACATATTTATGAACTTGAGAAATTGTTGTTTTTATCAATTTATGGTCCCTCCAAAAAAATCTAAGCACTCACTTCTTATGTATCGCTATATATTATACCTTCAAGGACATTGACAAGCAATATTAGTAATATTTTAAGCGCTCTTATATAGATAATAAATACAGAAGGAGGCCGGATATAATCCCAGCGCTCCTGTTTCACAAAATAAGAAAGTTCAAAATTTTGAACGTCGATAACTGAATAGTGCAAACAGCCTACCCCCTCGAGGTGTCGGGGGTGGGCAAGGCGTTTCCGCTTTTCTTTACTTCATGTTCTTTTCTACAAAACCATGCATCCGTTCCACAGCCTTTTCTAATAATTCAAGAGAAGTTGCATATGATAAACGGATGTTATCCGGAGAGCCAAAACCAGAACCTGGAATTACTGCAACCATCGCTTCCTCAAGAAGCGCCTTCACAAATTCATCGACACTTTCAAATCCAGTCAATTCTGCTGCCTTTTTCACATTAGGAAACAGGTAAAATGCTCCTTGTGGTTTTACACAAGTAAAGCCTGGAATGCTGATTAATTTATCATAGATAACATTTAGCCGATGTTCGAATGCTTCTCTCATTTCCTCCAGTGTATCCTGTGGTCCGGCATATGCAGCGATTGAACCATATTGTGCTGTTGTTGTCGGGTTGGATGTACTATGGCTGGCAAGGTTGGTCATGGCCTTAATAATATTCTTATTACCTGCGGCATATCCAATTCTCCACCCTGTCATGGAATGAGACTTGGATACCCCATTAATGATAATGGTTTGTTCCTTAAGTTCAGGTGAAATTTCGGCAATCGAAGTATGCTTATGGCCGCCATATACCAGTTTTTCATAGATCTCATCAGAAATGATAAGGACATTATGCTTTAAACAAACCTCCCCAAGCTCCTTTAATTCGTCCGCCGAATAAAGCATGCCCGTCGGGTTGCTTGGTGAGTTAATGATCACTGCCTTGGTTTTGTCAGTTATGCTTTTAGCCAGCTGTTCTGGTGTGATCTTAAAATCATTCTCTTCTCTTCCCTCTGCATAAACAGGAATACCCTCTGCCAGTTTAACCTGTTCAGGATAGCTGACCCAATATGGAGTCGGGATAATGACTTCATCCCCTTCATTGAGCAAAACCTGGAACAGTGTATATAAGCCATGCTTTGCACCATTGGTAACGATGATTTCTGAAGCGTCATAATCAAGTCCCTGGGCTTTTTTAAACTTGTTTGCGATTTCTTTCTTTAATGCTGGAAGACCTGCTGAAGGTGTATATTTTGTATGTCCCTCATTCATTGATTTCACTGCTGCATCGATAATATGCTGCGGCGTATTAAAATCCGGCTCGCCTGCTCCCAATCCTATAACATCATGTCCCTGGGCTTTTAGCTCTTTTGCTTTTGCTGTGATTGCCAGAGTTGTTGAAGGTGTCAACGCTTTTACTCTTTGTGCCAGTTGAATCTCCATTTGCTTGCTTCCTCCCGATTTTCCCGCACTAAGGCGCTGTAATGCCTCAGGCTATAGATTTTCAATTTTTTTTAGCCATTCTCCTGTTTTAAAATCTATATAATAATAATTTATTAAATCACTGCCGGAACGGTAATGAATTTCCCATAATGGAATATTTTTTTCCATTCCAAGCCGCACAGACATGATTTCAGCAGCATTTTTCTCCTGCTTAAGTCTGGAAATGGCTTCATTTCTGGAAATTCCATCAGATTGGTTCAGTGTAACGATTTTCCCTTTTTTTTCTGGAACCCACACATATATGCCTGTCCCCTCTTGGTCTTTACCCTCGATAACATAGTAGGTCTCAGTGCCATGATATAAATAGAAATCTTCAGTTTCAGCAAGATCTGTTTCCTTTTTCGCAAGCTCTACAGCCTTTGATTCTGCCGCTCTAACGGGCTTCATGCTGTTGAAATAAATTAAAGAGCCTGCTCCAATGCATATGACAAGCAGAATAATGATACCCCATATTGCTTTTTTCATGTCTCACTCACTCTTTTATGTACGATAAATTGTAAAAATCGCTTTATTTTGGTCTTCCTGATCAAGCGCCAAACCGAACATCAAATCTTTTTCTTTTAAAGTTCTGTTCAGTGCATCAACAATTTTATACAGATCCGGGCTTTGCTGGATCTTCACGGTAGATAAAACCTCAATTTTGCTTTCCATTCTGGAATTCCTCCTCAGCCTCTACAATATTTGTTACTTATATACCCGACCGTTAAGGTTAAACTAATTTTACAAAGAAATAAATCACAGTAACAGTATAACAGCAGAATTGATTAACTGGTATTAAAACAACTACAAATTTTCTTCTGGTCCAACACGTCAAGCTGCGCCGCAAGCGCAGCTTTCTTCATTAGGCATTTAAATTTTGAATATTTATTTGCCTATTATTTGGCCCATTGAAAGTGATAAACTTCCCCTCAAATATTAATTACTTTCACAAAATATTTCCCTTTGAAATTATGGTGAAGGTGTATGTTTATTTGAACTCCTCGCCCTGGAAAATTGTGAATAATTCATAGTTAATGTCTGTAAATTTAATGGTAACGGTTCCGTGCTTTCTTGTATAATATACATCAACCCAGGCATCATTTAACAGCCCGAACAGATTCGAATCATGTTTTATGGATGGTTTATAAAAAAGAATGGCGATCTGAGGATCCAAATGTTTGATCATCTCTTCGGATATGGAATCGTGCCTGCCAAACGCAGGAAGCTTTACAATATTAACATTGGATAACTTTTTTTCCATGAGAAAATCTTTAGATTTTGGACTTGTCGAGTTCATAAATAATACTCGATGCCTTGCAAATGTAAAGGAAATATCCATTCCTTCCCCCGATTCTTTACCTGCGTAAAGAACTTCTGCAAGCAACCCCGGAAAAAGCTGCTGCTTAAAATCTTGGTTCCAGGCATGCAGATTAAGATCGATTCCGTCCTCACCCTTCAACTCAGAAACTGCAGAATCATTCGCTATAATTTCTTTAACCCCAAAATCTTCTATCAGCCATTTAAGACTGGCCATGTTATATAATTCCTCATCTGTCAGGATAATTGCTGAAATCCGGTTAACGCCATATAATTCAAGAAGCTTCTTTAACTCATTCTCTGTTCCTGGACCGCCGGTGTTAATAAGGACTTTTTCGTCATTTCCATGATGAATCAAGGAAGCCTCGCCATCAGATAAGGAAAAAAACGTAAAAGCCAGCTCATCACTTTTTAGTTTTAGGTCAATGCTTTCCACTTTGACAGGAACAGCTGGTGAATCCTTAGGTATGTAATACCAATTTGTGAACAGTAGCATAAAGGCGAACAGCACGTTCATCTTCCCATTCCTCCTACATATGAACAAAAGCAGACTGAGGATTTATAATAAAAAACCCAACAAATTTATAATGCGTTAATCATCTAAATTTATCCTATAAAAACCAGATGCCTTGTTCATCATAGAAGGATTCCGGTGTAAATCCCCGGATTTTTTACAGCCAAGTATAAATTAATTCGACAATTTCATCAATATTACTTTTCTGGACAGGAATAGGCGGAATGGAATCCAGAAATGCCTTTCCATACCTTGCGGTGATAATTCTCCGGTCAAATATTACGATGACTCCTCTATCCGAACTTGTTCTGATTAATCTCCCGACACCTTGCTTAAAGCGGATAACTGCTTCGGGCAATGAATACTCGGAAAACGGGTTTTTCCCTTCATTTGCAATTTGCTCATTTTTCGCCTGTGCCATCGGTTCATCTGGCGGTGAAAATGGCAGCCTGACAATTACAAGACAGGAAAGATCCTCACCTGGTATATCCACACCTTCCCAAAAGCTGCTTGTCCCTAAAAGAATGGCTTTATCAAATCGCTGAAAATTCCTCGTAAGTCTTGATCGGCTTCCACTTGTAACGCCCTGGGCAATGAGAGCATAGTCCTCCAGGAACCCTGACTCCTTTATAAGCTCATAGGTCCTTCTTAACATTTCATGCGAAGTAAAAAGAATCAGCATTCTTCCTTTCGCTGCTTCCGCAATTGAAATTATATGCTCGGTAATAGATGCCACATACTCCTCGAGCGGTACTGCATTAACTTCAGGCAAATCATCAGAAACCACGAGCTTAACCTGCCTCTTATAATCAAAAGGAGATTGAATTTGCTTCAAAGTGCATTGCTGTTCCTCAAGGCCTAGTTCCTTTAGGATAAAACTGAAAGAATTTTTTACAGATAAAGTGGCAGATGTAATGACCGCACTTTCCTTTTGGCTGAAGAATTGTTCATTAAGATATTCAGAAACTGATACAGGCTGTGCATAAACAGTTGTGGCATTTTGTGCAGAGCGCGTATCCATTTCAATCCAGACAACGAATTCCCGGGATGGCAAGTGAAAGATATGGTTTACATCCTCACACATTCCCCTCAAATCATCCAGAATGGAAGCCACTTCCTCCATTAATGCCTTCTCGTCAAGCGATAGAGTTGATTTAATATTTGAAACTGCGCCTATACGGCTGTCCAGGCCCTGAATCAATTCCTTAAGCATGAATCCAAAACGTTCGGCACTCGCTAATACAGCATTCGTTTCCTTGTTGGCAGCAATCTTATTAAATCGGACCGTAATTCGATTTACGCTTTTTTTTGCTTTTGTATATTTCTTAGCATAAATCGCTATAACCCTAAACAACTCATCCATTTCATGAATAATGCCAGCTATTATTTGGTTGATTTCAAATGAATGCATGAAATCCTCCGGAGTCGCTGCTTTCTCTTCCACCAGCTTTTCAAGCTTATAATATAGCTGCTTCTGTTCAAATAATCCGATTTGCCCAAGCATCAGCCGCACTGATAGATAATCAAGCTTATTGCCAAAATGTTTCCCGGAGGCCTTAACAAAATGATGTCCCTCATCGATAACCACGTGGCTGAATTCAGGCAAAATAACATTATCAGCTGTTAGATCCGTTAAAAGCAGGGAGTGATTCGTAATAATGATATCTGCCTTTTGAGCATCCTTTCTTGCCCTCAGATAAAAATCTCTGGAAATCCAGGACTTATCCTGCAAAAAAGCTGTTTCATCATTCTTTATCCTGCTCCAGTAAATCATTCCGCCGCTTGATAGGTTCAACTCATCAATATCACCAGTGTCAGTCTCCAGCAGCCAGACAAGAATCTGCATTTTACTGAGGGTTGTATCATAATTATCTTCATCATCGCTTAACGTTTGAACGAACTTCGCAAGGCTGATATAGTGGCTTCTTCCCTTCAGCAATACAGCTTTAAGCGGGAATGGAAGCATTTTTTGAAGAAGAGGAACATCCTTCCTGAGCAGCTGCTCCTGAAGCTGTGTTGTATATGTACTGATAATGACAGTTCTTCCTCTTTCCTTTGCATAAACAGCTGATGGAACAAGATATGCCAAGGACTTCCCAACACCCGTGCCTGCCTCTATTAATGCATGCTGTTTATTTTTGAACGCTCCATAAACCGAATCCATCATGATAAGCTGGCCTTCCCTTTTTTCATAAGAAGGGAAGGCTTTAATGAACATTTCCTGCTTTTCCTCTTCACGGAAAGGAAAGCCCTGAAATTCGGCCCCTTCAAATTCCCGTGGTTTCATTTCTTTTTTCAGGGCAATCCCTCTATGTACTTCAATACCATCAGCTAGCAAACCAATTTTACTTTCATTAACCGCAATAAGCTCGTCCAATAATAAATCAAGATCACTCTTTAAGCCTCCAGACAGCTTATGCAGCAGCTCAATGGTGTTATGGGGCAGGTTTTTAAGCTTGTTTAATAATATTAACAGGAGCTCAGCGGTCACATACGCATCACTGTCTGCCTGATGGGGACGTTCATGATTAAGTCCTTCACGGAGTGCAAGATCAGATAATTTGAAGCTATCTGCAGTCGGAAAAAGAATACGGGCCATCTCAACTGTATCAAGAACAGGACCGTAAAACCCGTTATATCCTGCCTCAATCAATTCTTCCTGTAAAAAAGATAAATCAAATAAAACATTATGAGCCACAAAATAAGCACCCTCAAGCAAAGTCAAGACTTTAGGGGCAATTTCCGAAAAGAGCGGGGCATTCTCGACCATTTCATCTGACAATCCTGTCAGTTCTTCTATGAAAGGGGGGATGGATTGCTCCGGGTTTACAAGGGAGGAGTATTCCTCTGTGATTTTTCCGTTTTCAATCACCACAGCAGCAAACTGTATCATTTTATCGCCTTTTTTCGGGGCGTTCCCGGTTGTTTCCAAATCCACTACAACATATTTATTACCCATGGCTAACACCTCTATATTCAGTCATTCAAACGGTATCATAAAAACGGAAAAAGAAAAAGGTAAATAGCTTTTCCCCTTATAATTTTTCTTCCACTTGAACCATGCCGTTATTCAGGCTGTTTATAAAAAAGAGCCGAATCTCCAAAGGAGTTCAGCACTTTATAAAACTCTATTTATAATACTGTACTTTCCGGCTCTGCATGTATCATGTCAGCGATCCGATTGCTGCTGTCCATTATCGCTACCTTTGGTTCATGATAAGGCACCTTTTCATCAGGAACGAGAGCATATGAAATGATAATGACAATATCCCCTTCCTGTACAAGGCGTGCAGCTGCACCATTAACGCAGATAACGCCGCTCCCTCTTTCACCGGGTATAATATAGGTTTCAAATCTTGCCCCATTGTTATTATTAACGATTTGCACTTTCTCATTGGGAGCCATTCCTACTGCTTCAATAATGTCTGTATCGATAGTGATGCTGCCAACATAATTAAGATTGGCTTCTGTTACTGTTGCACGATGGATCTTACCATTCATCATGGTGCGGAACATGCTGCCTTCCTCCCTTAGCTTTCTTTTTTTACGGATATTATAGCGTTATCTATTAAACGGGTCTTTGAGAATTTAACGGCCATTGCGATGATGATTTTACCTTCCAGGCGGGAAATCTGTTTAAGATTGGGATAAGATAGAATTTCAATATAATCTATTTCCCCGCTTGTATTTTTTTTAATGAATTCCTTCATGCGGGCTAGAATCTTCTGAGGATCCTGTTCCCCTTCATCTATAGCGGACTCCGCCATCTTGAGACTTTGATGGAGAGCTGTTGCCTGGTCGCGTTCTGCAGGAAGAAGGTGCACGTTCCTTGAGCTCTTAGCCAGACCATCTTCTTCCCTGACCGTCTGAACAGGAACAATTTCCACTGGAATATTGAAATCTCTTACTAGCCCATCAACAACGGCCACCTGCTGAGCATCCTTCATCCCAAAATATACTTTATCAGGCTGTACAATGTTAAAAAGTTTTATAAGGACCGTTGCAACACCATCGAAATGTCCCGGTCTGGATTTTCCGCATAACACATCTGTACGGTCCTGCACTTTGGCTGTTACAGACGGAGTTTCAGGATACATTTCGTCTGCTGAAGGAAAGAAGATGTAGTCATTCCCCTCTTTCTCTGCAAGGCTGCTGTCACGCTCGAAATCCCTGGGATATGTCGCTAAATCTTCTTTAGGACCGAATTGAAGCGGATTGACAAAGATGCTTACCACTGTCACATCATTTTCTTTTCTGGCGGCACTTAATAAGGAGAGATGGCCTTCGTGCAAATAACCCATAGTCGGGACGAAGCCGATTGTCTTTCCTTCCCTCTTAAGCTGTATAGCAATACTTTGCATTTCTCTTATATCAGTAATTGTTCTCATGCTTTTCCTCCATACAAGCTCAGCAGCTCTTCCTCTTTCATCTTGAAAGAATGGGAATCATCAGGAAACGATCCGTTCTTCACTTCTGCAGAATAAGCAGCAAGACTATCGCCGATA
The DNA here is from genome assembly GCF_051353635.1 of Cytobacillus sp. BC1816. Classification (NCBI taxonomy): domain Bacteria; kingdom Bacillati; phylum Bacillota; class Bacilli; order Caryophanales; family Bacillaceae; genus Cytobacillus; species Cytobacillus sp. BC1816. The sequence goes on from NZ_CP195611.1 coordinate 3,800,397, forward strand.
ATAGGGTTCAGGTTTTCATACTGTTTCACAAACTTGGGAACACGCTCTACACCGTATCCCAATACATCATGGTAAACAAGAACCTGTCCATCTGTATCCTTGCCGGCACCGATCCCAATGACAGGAATCGTCAATTCCTCAGTGATCTGCTTTGCCAGCTGTTTTGGAACACACTCAAGGACAAGAGCGAAAGCTCCAGCACTCTCACATTCCCTGGCATCATCAATCAGCTTTCTGGCTGCTTCAGCGTTTTTCCCCTGGACTTTATATCCGCCCAGGACCCCCACAGATTGTGGTGTCAGGCCCAGGTGGGCAACAACAGGAATGCCTGCTTTTGTTAACGCTCCAATTTGTTGTGCGACTTCATCACCGCCTTCAAGCTTAACAGCATGTGCCCCTGTTTCCTGAATGAGCCTTGCTCCATTTATAAGTGTATCTTTTGCGGACAAGTGATAGCTCATAAACGGCATATCAATCACAATGAATGTATTTTTTGCTCCTCGTTTAACAGCTTTTCCATGATGAATCATGTCCTCCATTGTAACTGGAACAGTTGAATCATAGCCCAGCACTACCATTCCAAGTGAGTCCCCCACAAGAATCATGTCCACATTGGCCATTTCAGCCTGTTTGGCAGCAGGGAAATCATAAGCTGTCAGCATTACAATTTTCTCTTCACTTTCCTTCATTTTTAGAAAATCAGTTGTTTGCTTCATCATTCGTCCTCCTTATGCAGGAAGAGGCAATAAAACTTCCAAATGAGTTAAAAAACAGAACATCAAAAAAATCCTTCTGAAGGCAGAAGGATTTTGCAATAGCTCATATATCAGTTCATCCCTCTGTCCCGGTCCATTTTTTTGGATCTAGGCAGATATCTATTTATTTTATGGTTCTTTCAAAAAAGGTGCAGTTCTTTTAAGGATACTGCCCATAAAAAGTATATCAAAAAGGCGAAAGAATTGGCTATAAAAATTTTAGGCGGGCAATTTAGACATCCAGCTCAATATCCGCAGAATAGACGTGATGGACCTTTCCACTGCTGTCTTCAATCATCAGGACTCCATCTTCTGTAATTCCAAGAGCCTTGCCATATATACTGCCGGTAATAGTTCTTGCAGTAAGGTTTTTACCAATGCTGACAGCATAACTTTCCCAAAGAAGCTTAATCGGATAGAAGCCTTTATCTAAATATAGTTTATAAAGGTTTTCCAGTTTGCCCAGCAATACTCTAATCAGCTCCGCTCTTGAAAGGTTTTCTCCTTTTTCAATGGATATAGAAGTGGCAATGTCTTTAAGTTCATCTGGGTAATCATCAAGCTCCTGGTTAACATTGATTCCGATGCCGATGATTATTGAAATAATGCGGTCTGCATCAGCCTGCAGTTCAGTCAGGATTCCCGTAACTTTCTTCCCATTCATTAGTATATCATTCGGCCATTTAATTTGCGGTGTTAAATCTGTCAGAACTTCAATCGCCTGTACAACAGCCACTGCTGTAATGAGCGTTAGCTGCGGTGCTTTGGGAGGTGGAATATTCGGCCTTAGGATTACACTCATCCATACGCCTGTTGATTTTGGAGAATGCCATCTCCTGTCCATTCTTCCCCTGCCTGACAGCTGTTCCTCCGCGATTACAACCGTTCCTTCCTGCGCACCTTCGTACGCAAGGCGGTGGGCAATCTTCTGTGTTGAGTCAACACTTTCTTCATGATGAATTTGACGGCCAAGTGTTTCAGTCTGCAGACCCAGCCTGATTTCATCAGGAGTAACCTTTTCAGGTGTTTTCGTAATCCGATATCCCTTTCTTCTGACCGCTTCCAGTTCAAAACCTTCTTTCCTCAGCTCTTCAATATGCTTCCATACAGCCGTTCTTGAACAGCCTATCAGGTCGGCTAAATACTGGCCTGAAAGATATTCCCCCTTGCTTTTCGTAAAAGCATCAATCAATTTTTTCCTAATTTCTGATTGCAATTTATGAGCCACTCCCTTATGGATTCATTGCTATTATTCAACTCGCCACCCAAGACAGCCTTCTCCGTTTTTTCAAGCTCTGCTTTGATCCAGGGGCCAGGAGGTTTGCCAAACCAATTCATCAGGTTATCTCCTGTAAGCTGAAGATCGCTTCTCTCTTTAATCGGCAGGGAATTATATTGACTCACCAGGATATCGATCCCCCTGCTTGAGTCCTCGTGCACGATTACGTTGAGGACCCGCTCGGCGTTTAGTGAAATGCATCCTGCCTGGTAAAGGGAATAGGCATCCCACTTGTTTTTGGCTCTATACCGAATCCATTTATTAATTGCCAATAACTTTTTTATTTTCTTTACAGGCAGTTTCCAGCTTTTAAAAAAGGCTCCCGCCTTCGACTCGTCCAAATCAAAGATGCATGCAAGAAAGGCCCACATTTCATCCACCGTCAGTTCAGCTGCATTATAATCTTCTGCCTTCATTAATTCCTTTTGGAAGCCAGACATATTTGGCAGATACTTAGACAAGCCGGTTTCCCCAATGACCTTAAGGGCTTTCATCCGGCTGGTTCCTGCTAATAGTTTTTCGAATTCTGCCAGCTTTCTTTCTACTGCAATATTTTCAAGTAAATGAGCCAAAGATGCTAAAGCATTATAAGTTTTTTTTTCAATTTCAAATGCAAGCTGACTAAAAAAACGGACTGCTCTCATCATTCGAAGTGCATCTTCAGTAAATCTTTCAGCAGGCTGTCCAACGGTGCAGATTCTTTTCTCTTCTATTGCTCCCCTGCCGTTAAAAGGATCAATAAGATGCCCTTCCTTATCCATGGCAATCGCGTTCATTGTAAAGTCTCTTCTTTTCAAATCTTCTTCCAGAGATCTGATAAATTGAACTTTTGAAGGCCTCCTAAAATCCAGATATTCAGCCTCTGACCTGAATGTTGTAATTTCATAGGGTATGCCATTATGCAGAACAACCACAGTACCATGCTCGATGCCCACATCAAGTGTTCTTGGGAATATGGTTTTGACTTCCTCAGGAGCAGCGGAAGTGGCTATATCGACGTCCGCAATTTCCTTGCCAAGGATATAATCCCTGACAGAGCCTCCTACAAAATAAGCCTCATAACCTGCCGCTTCTATATTCTCGAGGACAGGAACTGCCTTTAAAAAAGCTTCATTCATCGAAGGTCACCTTTTTCCAAAAGTTCATAATAAAATTCTTCATATTGAATGACAATCTGACTGGCACTGAATCTTCCTTTTGCGAGTGAAATGGATTGGGAAGCAAACCTTTCAAGCAGGGGCTCATCATTAAGCAGTTTAATTGCTTTTTTTGAGATATCAGTTATATCCCCCAGATTACAAATATAACCTGTCTCACCGTCGCTGATTACTTCTGGAATTCCCCCAGTATTAGTGCCGATGCATGGCACTCCGCATGCCATTGCCTCGAGAGCAACAAGTCCAAAGCTTTCCTTTTCGGATAATAAGAGCATTAAATCACTGATGCTGTATAGCTCCTCCAGATTATCCTGTTTTCCCAGAAACAAGACCTTATCTTTAAGCTGCAGATCATTCACCAGCCTGCATATAACGGTCATTTCGGGTCCGTCTCCTACTAATAGCAGCTTTGAAGGAACTTCTTCCGTGATTTTTGCAAAAGCCATAACAACATCAGGCACCCGCTTTACACCGCGGAAATTGGAAACATGGATGATAACCTTCTCATCCGGTTTTATGCCATATTCTTCTTTAAGATAAGCAGAGTCGGTTTTCTTGTATATTCTTTCATCTATAAAGTTATAAACTGCTTTTATTGATTTATCAGGTTTTATCAGGTCATAAGTTTGCGAAATGAGCGCATTGGATACCGCTGTCACGCCATCAGACTTTTCGATTCCAAAACGGATCGCATCTGTCAGGGATGGATCATACCCGAGAACTGTAATATCTGTTCCATGAAGGGTGGTAACAATCTTAATATCCGTGCCGCTCATCTGCTTAGCCAGAATCGCACAAACTGCATGCGGGATTGCATAATGCACATGAAGAAGGTCAAGTCCTTCGCGTTTTATCACTTCTGCCATTTTACTTGCGAGCGCGATATCGTAAGGAGCATATTGGAACACGGAGTATTGATTTACATCTACCTGGTGATAAAAAATATTTGGGTACATCCTTTTCAGTCTAAAAGGGAGGCTTGATGAAATAAAATGTATTTCATGGCCTTTTTCAGCCAGCATTTTACCCAGTTCTGTTGCAACAACACCTGATCCTCCCACCGTGGGATAGCAGGTGATACCTATTTTTAATTTTTTTCTCATAATTCTCCACCGAATATATCCAGATTTACCATTAAGGGTTTATTGACTTTAAAGCCCTCTGCATATTCCACCCCTGCCTGTTTCCCAAATAGGCCTTCCCTCGCTGCAACAGTTTCAATATAACCGTTGACAAGCGGAGTATCAAATGAACCAGGTTTTTTTGCAAATTGACTTTGATAAGACTGCAGTCCTTCAGCTTTTTTATCCATAAAAGATGAGATATCGATTAGGAAGTCAGGCTTATGGAAACCATTTATCATGTAAAAGTGAAGGCTTTTCACCTTATGCGGAGCAAAATTACCCCCTGTTTCATATTTCCTGATTCCGGCCGAAAAGACGGCTTCTTCCACCAGCCGGGCACAATGTCCATGGTCAGGATGCCTGTCCTCCATGTAAGGTGCAAACACAAGAACAGGCTTGTATTTACGGATCATTTCCGCAATCTTTTTTATGTATTCTTGATTATAATATAAACCCCTGTCAGGCAGACTAAGAGTCTCCCGCACACTAACCCCCAGTATATCAGCTGCTTTCAATGATTCCTCTTTACGGATTTCAACCGTCCCATTAGAAGAAAGCTCGGCCCGGGTCAAGTCGCATATTCCAATTTTTTTTCCGATAGAGGCAAATTTGGCAATTGTGCCTCCCATGCCGATTTCAACATCATCAGCATGCGCACCAAATGCCAAAATATCAAGATTTTCCAGGTTCATTTATGTCACCTTTTTCACTTACAATATTCCTCCATGATAAATCATTTCGTTCCAGGCCTTTTATAATAATTTCAGCAGTGCCCATATTAGTCGCCAATGGGACGGCATATACATCACAGAGGCGCACCAAAGCGGAAACATCAGGCTCATGAGGCTGAACAGTCAGAGGATCTCTGAAGAAAAATACAACATCCATTTTATTGTTGGCAATTAAAGCACCAATTTCCTGGTCCCCGCCAAGTGGTCCAGACTGAAAGCGATGCATGGAAAGGCCAGTTTCTTTCATGATACGTGAACCAGTCGTTCCGGTAGCGTAAAGGGTATGTTCAGCAAGAATTGATTTATAGGCGATTGCAAATCTTACAATATCATCCTTTTTCTTATCATGGGCAATTAAGGCAATATTCATGTTGGCACCCCTTTCTAATCAATAATATTTTCGAGGCCGTAGACGAGAGTATCAATTTTTAAAACTGTATCGACAGCAAGCTTTACTCCAGACATAAAGGAAGCCCTGTTAAAAGAGTCATGACGGATGGTCAATGTTTGTCCCTCCGAACCGAACATAACCTGCTGATGAGCAATCAGGCCTGGAAGCCGTACAGAGTGTATATGCATGCCATCAAAATTCGCGCCTCTTGCACCAGGAATCGTTTCCTTCTCCTGTGAGTGGCCCTGCTCTTTTTTCGCTCTTACATCAGCAATCATTTCTGCTGTTTTCACTGCAGTTCCAGATGGAGCATCCAATTTTTGGTCATGGTGCAGCTCTATAATTTCCACATCATTAAAATATCTTCCTGCTAATTGTGAGAATTTCATCATTAATACAGCACCAAGTGCAAAGTTTGGGGCAATAATGCAGCCGATTCCTTTTTCCTGGCAAAGTTCTTCAAGCTCTTTTAAATTTTCCTTCGAAAAGCCTGTTGTTCCAACGACTGGCCTTACACCATACTCCAAGGCTGTTTTTGTGTGGAACATTCCTACTTCCGGAGTGGTCAAATCGATAAGCACATCCGGTTTTAGTTCCTGAAAGCATAAGGCAAGATCTGTGTAAACCGGAATTTGGCCAAACTGTGAGAATCCTTCAAAATCACCAAGAAAGCCTCCCCCATTTTTATGGTCGATCACAGCAGCTATTTCAAAGTTTTCTGTACGATTAACAAGCTGGACGGCTTCACTTCCCATTCGTCCCCTCGGTCCCGCTATAACAATTTTAACTTTATCCATTGTCTTCTCTCCTTCTATTCTTCAATTCTTGTCCATCTGTCTTTATCTCGTGTGCTGAATTTTTTCATAACACGATCGTGCGCTTCTTCCAGGTCAATATTTAAGGAATTAGCAAAGCATATTAGAACAAAAAGCATATCTCCAAGCTCTTCTTCAATCGCCTTTTCTTCCTCAGTGGATTTTTTGGGTTTTTCACCATAGTAATGGTTCACTTCCCTGGATAGTTCTCCAAGTTCTTCAGTCATTCTTGCAAGCATGGCCAATGGACTGAAATAGCCTTCTTTAAATTGGCTTATGTATGTGTCTACTTCTGTTTGCATATCTTTCATTGATTTTGCTGTTTGCATTTATTTCACCTCTTTTTTTAATAGGTGCATCTATATACGGAGATTATCACTTTTCATGTTAAGCTAAAGATCGGCTATTTTACAAATATTTTTTATCATCGAGCCTAATTGATTCACCTGTGCCTTCCTGTCCTTGGAAAGGTCATTGCTCTTATATTCTGTATCTTATATAATTAGATACGCTTTGGTATTGTGATATTCAGGCAGTGGAGGGATAATATGCATTTTGGATTAAAGTTTAAGAATATTTTTTTCATTTTGCTTGGTGCGGCCATTTTTTCGTGGGGCCTTGTTCATTTTAATATGCAGAATAATTTGGCTGAAGGCGGATTCACCGGGATAACGCTGCTCTTATATTTCCTGTTCAAGTGGGACCCTTCTTATACAAACTTGCTGCTGAATATACCCCTTTTCTTTATAGGGTGGAAACTTCTTGGCAGGAATGTTTTTGTTTACACGATCATCGGAACTGTCGGTGTATCCATTTTCTTATGGATTTTTCAGCGGTACCAGATTGAAATGCCTTTAAAAGAGGATTTAACTCTTGCTTCTCTTTTCGCCGGAGTCTTTATCGGGATTGGCCTTGGGACCATTTTCAGGTATGGGGGCACAACAGGCGGAGTGGATATCATCGCGAGGCTTACCCATAAGTACGCAGGCGTCAGCATGGGAAAAACGATGTTCATTTTTGACTTTTTTGTTATAGCACTTTCTTTAATTACATATTTGGATTACAGGGAGGCAATGTATACTCTTGTTGCTGTTTTTGTCGGTGCCAAAGTGATTGATTTTATGCAAGAGGGCGCCTATGCAGCAAGGGGAGCGATGATCATTTCAGAACAAAACGAAGCGATCGCCGATAAAATCATGAAAGAAATGGACCGGGGTGTCACTGTGTTAAAAGGCCACGGCTCCTTCACCAAGTTAGAGCGGGAAGTGCTCTATTGTGTTGTAGGCCGTAATGAAATTGTGCGTTTAAAAAATGTCATCATAGCTGTTGATCCGCATGCATTTGTATCGGTGACAGCTGTCCATGATGTACTGGGGGAAGGCTTTACTTTAGATGAAAATAAAAAGCCGGTTGAACGCTAAAGAATAGATCCAGGAGGTGTCATAAAAGACATCTCTTTTTTTCAGCAAAAAAAGCCAGCTAGCCGGCTTTTTTTAAATAACTATCTGGCTTCACGCGTTAAAGGCTTTTCTTACTCCGATCTTGTCATACCTGTGTAAATAAGGATTAAACGCAGCAATTCCAGCACAGCAACAGCTGCTGCCGCGACATATGTCAATGCAGCTGCATTTAAAACTTTTTTTGTTTCCCGTTCTTCATCGTTTCTGATAATTCCGAGGGACACTACCTGATCCATCGCACGATTAGAAGCATTGAACTCCACCGGTAAAGTGATGACCTGGAATACCACTGCAGCTGCCATAAAGATAATTCCCAGCAGCACCATTCCGCTCAACCCTGCAAAAAAACCGATCATGATCAGAATCCAGGAGAAGTTTGAACCAAGATTCGCAACAGGCACCAGCGCATGGCGAAAACGCAGAAAAGCGTAATCCTGATTATCCTGAATTGCATGGCCAACCTCATGGGCCGCAATGGCAGCTGCTGCCACTGAATGGCCTTGATAATTTGCTGCTGAAAGCCTGACCGTCTTAGAACGCGGATCATAATGATCCGTTAAATGTCCCCTGGTTTCCTCTACGGCAACGTTAAATAATCCATTTTCATCCAGAATTCTTCTGGCTACTTCAGCACCTCTCATCTGCGTAGATGAAGGAATTTTTGAATATTTGCTGTAAGCTCCCTTTACTTTCATTTGCGCCCAGAGCGGAACAAGAATAATTATTGCAAAATAAATGAGATATCCTCCCATTTTATTACCTCCCATCAAGCTGATCATGTTGAATTTTAACCGCTGTCTTTCTTATCTCCAGCATACGAGTAGTTCTAGCTATCTTGTTCCCGCTTTCCTTTATTGCAAAACGGGAAAGACGCTCAATTATTCTTTTTGTTCAATAAAGGTGTAGAGTTTTTTGAACTTCGAGGACAGCCTAGCTCCAGCACCTACCCCCTTGAGGTCACAAGGATGGGTTCTTGCAGACGTTGCCGCAGGACGTGGCGTTCTTAGTCTGCGTCCTTCGTATGTGCTTCCGCTTTCTTATCACGATCTGTTTTTTTGTCTTGCCCTGTCGCCCTTATATTTTCTCCAGCCTACGTAAGATAATGTAATGATGATAATACTCCCTGTTGAAATGATTACCCACCATAGGGACGGGTCCGTTTCATCTTCTGTCATTTCATCAAAGATTGTCTGCAGATCATTTTCCAATGCAGCAAGTTCCTGCTGGCTTGCCTGCTGAGAAAGCACCTGCGGCCGATAATGATCGATAAAATTAATGCGTGCGTTCAGTTTTTGTACCTTTTCGGCATCAACATCAATTTTTAAACTGGGATAAATAATCTCATATAAAGATAAAAAGGAATTCAAATGTGAATGAAAGTTCTCGTTATTGCCTCTGTATGCGGCTTCCTTAACTTCTCCAAATACCGTCATAATCGGCTTCTCCATTTCAGTCCATAAAGGCTGATATTTTGAAGAGATTGCATCCATAACCAGGCGGAATTTAGTTGCATGATTCAGCCGTTCTTCATGGCTCATTGATGTATTGACAGCAGCTTGTACAGCATCATCATGAGAGACTGTAATTATCCGGAGTTCGTCCATTGTAAATGGCCTTTCCTTGCCATTCACAGCAACAAACTGCTCGGAAAAATACTCCAAAAGCTTCTTGGCATCCTCATACCTATGGAGCTTAACCATCTGTAAGGCTTCATTAGATAATTGATCTAATTTATCTATTTGTGTTGTCTTATCTGCAGACACCATTCCAGGCAATAACATAATAATGAATAAGAATGCGATTACTTTTCGCCTCATTAACCTTGTCCCCCCTCAAATTACTATTAGATAAATATGAAAAGAGGGACAAGGTTAGACCAGAAAATAATTCAGCCAGCCAGGTTATTTCTTTCAAATCAAAACACTTAACGGTTTGAATTAAGATATTCGGAGCACTAACTCACTATATCCAAACTGAACCGATTCTTTCTTAAGACGAAGTAATAAGCGGTTCCTAATGAAAAAATACTGAGCCAAAATGTAAAATAGCCAATTTGCGGTGTGTAAAGATCTAAAATAGGATAGCGCGGCAGCATGAAAAAGACATAATCAATTATATCATTATGAAGAGTCCAAATCCCTGTTAAAACCAGATGCCATAGTTTAAAACGGTAGAATGGCGCATACAGAGCACCCTGGACTGCCATGGCACCATGCGAGAAGATCAGCATGAGAGCTACAGGATCCAATTCACCTGTCACCTGAAAAACAAGCAAATTCATAACCACAGCCCAAATTCCGTATTTAATAAGGGTTACAATAGCTAATGCTTCAAACAGCGGCCAATTTTTGCCCAATAGGAAGGCGATTAGCACAAACATAAAAAACAGGCTCGCTGTAGGACTGTCCGGTACGAAAGGCAAAAAAATCAGCGGTGTATCGACAAGCTGCCACTTATACCATATATACCCATAAATTGTACCTGCCGTGTTAATAATCAGAAGCAGTATCAGCATAGCTTTGCTGCCTAGTAAAGGATAGATCCATTTCATATTTTGTTCTCCTTCTCTATGTACAGGATTATTTCATTATTTTACCACACCACATGCCTGTAAAAAAAACGAATAATTTATGTACATAAAAAAGAAGCTGGCAATGCCAGCTTCTTTACAAATTATTTGCTTTCAAGGCCAGAAATAAACTCAGCAAGCTTTTGAAGTTCTTCATCAGTGCCTTTGAACATTCCTGCAGGCATAGCGCCTCTACCATTTTTAGCAATTTCAGCAACTTCTTCAGGTGTTAACCCAGTGTCAACAAGCGCAGGAGAACCTGCACCACCCTGAAGGTCGCCTCCGTGGCAGGAAATACAGCCATTCGCTTCAAAAATCTTGTAGCCTTCGTCCTCTTTATCAAACTCTACTTCAGCAACAATCTTACCTTGCTGTGCCGCAGCTTCCCAGTCATGGTGTGCAACAGATTCCCAAGTTAGGAAAGTAATGCCGGCTAAAGCCAATAACATGAAGCCAGTCGCTAAAGGACGCTTAGACGGACGGCGTTCAGGTCCGCGGTCAATGAATGGTGCAAGCAGCAAAGCTCCGAATGCAAGACCCGGAATAATGAAAGCACCGATAGCATTATAAGGTCCAGAAGCATAGCTGTATTTCAGAAGCTGGTACAAGAACAGGAAGTACCAGTCTGGCAGCGGGATATAAGCTGTATCACTAGGATCAGCAATTTTTTCTAATGGCGGCTCATGCGCAATTGTCAAGCATAGGAAACCGATAAGGAATACAGCCCCTACCATCCATTCCTTTAACAGGAAGTTTGGCCAGAATGCTTCTGTTTTTCCTGGATATTCCGAATAATCTTTCGGGATATTCGGTTTACGTTCTGCAGGAACACGAGAGTCACCTACGAATTTCATACCTTTACCACGATGCATTGGGCGATTTCCCCTCCTTTTGCAATGATCAAAAAATTATTTCTTACAACGGTCCTGAAATACCCTGTTTACGAATCATAATAAAGTGAGCAGCCATTAATCCGAATAGTGCAGCCGGCAAGAAGAAAACATGGATTGCAAAGAATCGGGCAATGGTTTGGGCACCAACAATATCAGAAGAACCGGCAATCAGTATTTTCAAATAATCGCCAATTAACGGTGTAGATTCAATAATCTGCATTGTAACTTTAGTTGCAAATAGGGCTTTCATATCCCATGGCAATAAGTAACCTGTTAGTCCAAGTGCTAGCATGATGAAGAAAATAAGCACTCCGACAATCCAGTTAAGTTCACGTGGCTTCTTATAAGCTCCCTGGAAGAAAACACGTAACGTATGTAGGAACATCATTACGATTACCAAACTTGCTCCCCAGTGGTGCATTCCGCGGACAATCTGTCCGAATGCTACGTGGTTTTGAAGATAATACACAGATTCCCATGCATTTTTAATATCCGGAACGTAGTACATTGTCAGGAACATACCGGATAAAATTTGAATTACTGTAACGAAGAACGTCAAACCGCCAAAACAGTAAACAAACGCAGAAAAATGATGCGCAGGGTTTACATGCTCAGGCACTTCATGGTCAGCAATATCCCGCCAGATTGGCGTAATATCTAAACGCTCATCTACCCAATCATAAATTTTGTTTAACAATTATTACGCCTCCTTTCGCGGTTCAGCTTTACCTAAATACAAAAAGCCGTCTTTTTCAGTGTAAGGATACACATCCAATGGTGCAGCAGGCGGTGTACCTGGAACGTTTGTCCCATCCTTTGTATAAAGGCCGCCATGACAAGGACAATAGAAATGATCAGGGTTTGATTTGTCAGTATTCCAGTCAACTACGCACCCTAAATGCTTACATACTGGAGACAACGCTACAATTTCACCTTTTTCATCCTTATAAACCCAAGCAGTGCCGGTAACTTCGGATGTGTACCAAGCATCCTGCTGTTCAAATGTGTAATCAACCCTAGTTGGCGTTTCAGTAACTTCAGCCACTTTTTGCTTTGTTGGGATAAAATCACTCTCACCAGCTGCCTGCAATACAGGATCGACCGCAAAACGAACCATCGGCATCAGCATGCCAGCTGCCATGAAACCGCCTACACCAGTAAGTGTATAGTTTAGGAATTGACGTCTAGAAACTCGATTTTTGCTCATACTTTTCCCCCCTCTATTATGAAGTTAAGTCCAACGGACAAAATTCAACACAATATAAAACTAGGACATAACAATGATATATCAATCTTTATGTAAGGTCAATATAATCCTTTGGCGAAACATGTAAATAGGGAGACTCAACATTCACACTATTCACCATTTTGCCACTTTTGCACGAATAAATTCAACAGCTGCTTCACCTGGTCATCCAGAATGGAATTTCGATAGTTTTCATCCATATGCTCAAGAGGCAGGGATGGCAGCCAAATCAAACCTCCTTCCAAGCGGTCTTCAAGGGATTTCCACATGCTATCTGAAGTTAGAAGGAATATGTGCTTAAATCCCTGTGCCTTCAATTCTGTTTCCCATTTGCCCAAGCCGCTGAGCAGACTGTCTTCCCCTGCTGATCTCAGATAGGCAAATCCAGGAAGCATGATCAGACGGCCTCTGAATTGCCGTTCAAGCTGGACACTTAGAAGCGATATAAATTCAGTCATTGCTACAGACTGTTTGATGTCATCGCCAAATGATACTGGAAGGAGCGGCAGAACTGCAGTGTCTACATATTGCTTTTCTTTAAGGAACATTTCGATATCCTGTGATACCCATTTCATATCATTCACTCCATTACATATATTTGCCTCCTTAATATATCATTAATGATTAGAGTGCTTCAAATCAGATTAAGCTATAAGGGCGCAGACAAAATAAGAGCCCTGCTTTTATAAAAGCAAGGCTTAGGTTGTTTCTAATTTATTCAGCTGCTGAGTCAATATGTTGAAAGCTTTTTTATCCTGCTTATCCAGTGCCTCATCAATCAGCTCAAGCAGTTTTTCTCTTCTGAACTTCTCCAGGCTTTCTGTCAGGAACCTTTCCGCGATCAGCCGGTCCTTCTCATTAATCTGAAGTGTTTTAGGCATAAACGGATTTTCCTCCATGACAGCTGCATACTGATGGGCCTTGTTGGAAGCATGGAAATTAAGCTGAATGTAAATCTCTTCATCCCTGTTTAATCGGATATCATGGAAGGACTTCTCCGCATCTGTGGTCATTACATTCTCTTTATAAAAACGGAAAGGAACTTCATCCACACAGTGGGCGGACATGATCAGGCCTCTTGGACAATACTGAGCCTGCTCCACAAAATGCACTTTCTCCATAAGCTGGTCATGGCTCATTAAATAATTGAGAATCCATACGCATTCTCTTCTTTTGAGCTGATAATGGTTTAAAAACCAGCGGATAAAATCTTTCTTCTCGTTGACAGATACAGGGGTCGCCATTTTTGATTCCCTCCTCTGCTTACAGACAAATTTGGCCTAACTGAAATTACAATAAGGGCACCATATGCTTATTAAAAACGGCTTCCTTATTTAAGCAAGAAAATCATCAGTGAGTCTTTCCAGAACATCGAGGTACTCTTCATTGCCTGGCTCCAGTTTGATTAATGTATTAAAAATTTCGGCAGCCTCTTCCCTTTTTCCTTCCTCTGCTAAAAAATATCCGTAATCTGAAAGAAAATCAGGCTGCTGTTTAAAGAAAGTATATGCAAGCTGGTATTTGTTTAATGCCTCTGAATATTCTTCAGTATGCTGAAATGCGACAGCTGAATCCCATATAAGCTGCGGCTCTTCAAGCTCGTTCAAAATATCAGTGATCTCGAGTACATCTTCATATCTTTCCTGCTGGAGAAGCAGTCTATTTATATAAATGGCAGCCTGTACATATTCGGGATCAAGTGCAAGAGCCTGTCTAAACATATCTTCAGCCTCTTTCTCATTGCCATTTTTCAGGGCAAGCTTACCGCCATAGAAGAACAGTTCTTTGTTAAATTCGTCCTGTTTTATGCCTTCCTTTACCGCTTCAAGTCCTTTTCCTGCCTCTTCCTCCCTCTCGTATGCCTGGGCAAGATATAAATACAATGAATGATACTCGGGGTCCAATTCCTTCAGTTCTGTCAACTTATCAATTGCTGTACGGTTAAAGCCCGCTTGCAGCGCTGTAAAAGCATAGCTGAAAAGGGTATTAATCTCTAGTTTATCATCAAGGGCTTTTTCATAATATGGAAGAGCTTCTTCAAATGCTCCTCCTGCGCTGAGAACATCCGCCATTCTCTGATTTACATTTATCCCCGCAATGACTTCCTCTTTCCCGAGAACATTTTCATAAATCCGTTTTGCTTCCAGGAATCTTCCCTGCTCTGCATAAAGTTCTCCCAAAGCAAAATCTACAATTACTTCATCAGGCAATATTTCTTTTGCTTTCAGCAGCTTTTGTTCGCTGACCTCAAATAGACCATCCATTTGATAAAGGTCTGCTAATAGGAGAAGTGACTGCGGAAAGCTTGGATCATGCTCATTTATTCTTTCAAGGACGAGGATGGCTTCCTCTTCATTTCCCAGATCAATATGTGTTTCAGCTAACAGAACGAGCAGTTCCCCTTCTTCCGGATATGCTTCCAGAAGACGTTCATATAATGCTTTTGATTCCTCAAGGAACCCATACTGGAACAGTTCTTCTGCCAGCAGGAATCTTTCTTCATGTGAACCATCCAGCAGTATTAGCTGATAGCTCTCTAATGCTTCTTCGTGATGACCGTTTTCTAAAAGAGTAATGATTTTATTTACTTTATCCATACTAAATTCCTTTCGAATGCTAATCGGCTATTTTAAAGTAAGCTGGTGTACTGATTTTAACATGTTCGCCGGACCCTGAACGAAAAACCACTTCTTGCCCGGCACGTATCACTTTCCCTCTCAGTACAGAGACAGCAAGTTTATCTCTATGATAATGAAACAGCTGTGATTCTTCAACGGTAAGACCTTCACCAGGTTTTTCATATAAATTATAGCTGATTTCACCACCCTGATGGATATTTCCTTTTAATGGGTAAATTCCTGCTTTGGATAGGACTGACCGGGATAGCGGTTCGTGTTCGATCAGCTCATTTGGCATGGAAGGGATTTTCTGCTCCTGCATCAATTTTTTCCACAATGTATTAATTCTGCTTTTCTCCTTTTCATTCCTGCTTGCAAAGATAGGGGCAAGCGGGCAATTATAAGGAAACATGGCTTCCCGCAGCCATCCCCAAGGTACAGCTTCAAGCTCCATTGCATCCTGAATTTCAACAAAGACAACAGGAACCCTTTCCCTCTTGCATCTTCTTATAAAAGAAGGTGTGAGGAGGCGGACAGGAATCTTAACACCAATAATATAATCGATTGGGCTGCTTAACAAACTTGCCTTAAAGCATTTCAGGTCACTCTTCATGGAATATTCATGTTTTACAGGTGCGGCTGTCAGGAAGGCTGTACAGCCTTTTAATAGGAACTCCCTTATATAATACTTTTTAAGTTCAAAAAAAGGCTTTCCCAGCGGTATAGATGTATCCAGAACCACAAATCCTGCAGCCATAATAAATGCATCAGCATCCATTCTGGCATATTGAAACCTTTTCATTTCTGCCTGCATCAGTGAAATCTCATTATTCTTGATCAGCAGTGATGTTTTTTTCAGCTTGTCTTCCTTTAAAATATTTGCATTCTCAATAATATAAGTCATAAAACCACCCTCTAAAACGGTCTTATGACAAGCTATGAATTTTTCACACAAATATGACTGATTGAATAGAAAAAGAGCTGCAGGAAAACAGCTCTTTTTTTAAATGTACAACTTTTAAAGTTAGATAACTGCCTGACGCATGCAGCCTACCTCCCCGAGGTGAGGCCCCCAGGATGGGAGTCATGCAGACGTTGCCACAGGACGCGGTGTTCTTAGTCTGCGTTCCTTCGCAGGCAAGGCGCTTGTGCTATTCTTACGACTCTGAAATCAGGCTTTCAAAATGCTCAAAAAACGACGGATAGGATACAGAAATAGCTTCTTTCTGATGAAGCTGAACTTCCTCCTTTGAGATGGCAGCGGCAACTGCAAGCATCATGCCGATTCGATGGTCCCCATGGCTTGAAACAGTACCTCCTGAAAGGGATGACCTCCCTTTGATTACCATTCCATCCTCCGTAGCCGTAATATCGGCTCCAAGCTTTGACAGTTCCTTGACAACGGTATCAATGCGATTCGTTTCCTTGACTTTAAGTTCTTCTGCATCCTTGATTACTGTTTCTCCCTCTGCCTGTGTTGCGAGCAGGGCTATAATCGGAATTTCATCGATAAGCCGGGGAATGAGCGCCCCTTCGATAACGGTTCCTTTAAGGGCGGATGTTCTAATCGTAATATCTCCCGCGGGCTCGGCTGAGCCATTTTCATATGGCTCAATGCTAATATTTGCACCCATCTGCTGCAATACTTCAATGATTCCGGTTCTTGTAGGATTGAGCCCAACGTTTTTCAACTTAATCTCACTGTTAGGTACAATGGCTCCTGCAGCCAGGAAGAAGGCAGCAGAAGATATATCGCCTGGTACATGAATTTCCGTCCCTGTTAGCGTTTGTCCACCTTTAATCCGAATCGTATGCCCATCTGACATAACTTCCCCGCCAAATTGCTTAATCATTCTTTCGGTATGATCACGCGTCTTCATAGGTTCAATAATGACTGTTTCCCCACTGGCCTGCAGGCCGGCAAAGAGCAGCGATGATTTTACCTGTGCGCTCGCTACGGGAAGCTCATACGCTGCCCCGGCCAATGGTCCGCCAATTACTGATAAAGGGGTAAATTCTCCATTCCTCCTGCCATTAATCTTCGCTCCAAATAAACTAAGCGGTGCGGTAACTCTTGTCATTGGCCTTTTTGCAATTGATTCATCCCCGACAAGGACTGAATGGAATGGACGGCCAGCCAGGATCCCCATCATAAGGCGTATGGTGGTACCGGAATTGCCAACATCCAGAATATCTTCGGGTTCCTGTAATCCATCCATCCCCTGCCCCATAATTGTAACTTTATTGCCTTCCTGTTCAATAGATACTCCCAGCTTTCGAAAGCAGGCTATCGTACTTAAGCAGTCCTCACCAAGCAGAAAATTGGTTACAACAGTCTTTCCCTTTGCAATTGATCCAAACATTACAGATCGATGAGATATGGATTTATCACCTGGTACCGCAATTTCTCCGCTTAATCCTTTAAGATTCGTCTTCAAATTTGCCGGAATCATATTAATCATCCTTTGCTGGTTTATAAAGGTCTTTCCTCCTGACTATAGACCGATGGTTGTTTCATAGCTTGTATATCGTTCTAAGCAATTAATGGCCCGTTCCCGGTCCTCTTCAGTTTGAAAGCTGATAACCAGAACTCCATTAATTTCTTCTCTTGTTTCCAGAATTCTGATATTCGTAATGCTGATTTCTTCCTTGGCTAAATATCCAGTGATTTCTGAAATGACACCAGGGTAATCCGGCACATCCACGAAGAGATCATAAAATGCCGGGATTGCGCCTTTTTCTTTTTGGGGCAGTTCATCCCTGAACAATTTCGCACGGAAAAAATACTCAAAAATGCCCTCGCTGTTTTCTTGCCTGAGGATTGATTTAACATTCTCCATTTCCTCCTGCCAATCCTCCATTAACTTAAGAAGCACTTCTTTATTCTGAAGCAGGATATCTCTCCACATTGCAGGGCTGCTCGAGGCAATCCTGGTAATATCCCTGAATCCGCCAGCTGCCAGTCTTGGAATCAGCTTTTGTGAACGGCTTGTTTTTTCTGCCTGATGCACCAGAGAAGCAGCCACCAAGTGCGGGAAATGACTCACAACACCAGTTATATAATCATGTTCTTCAGGCGATAAGGTTAGAAATTTTGCTTTCGTCCCTCTGAGCCATTCTTTTAAGCTTTCAACCTCTGCCGGGGAAATGTGCTCTTCGGGAGTGAGCAGATAAAAGGCATTTTCAAAAAGCAATTCTTTTGCTGCAGTAACACCGCTCTTATGAGAGCCAGCCATCGGGTGTCCTCCGATAAACGTAATTCCTTTTTCCTTCAGTACCTTAGCGCAGCTGACAATTTCCTTTTTAGTGCTTCCTGCATCCGAGATGATAACCGTGCTTTTTAATTCACACTCTTTTAATATATGTATAATTTTTTGTGTTTCCTGCACAGGTGCAGCTATTAAAATTAAATCGGCGTCCCTTGCCCCATCCTCAATTGTAGCAGAAACTCCATCTGCGACCCCAAGCATTTCAGCAAGGCGTCCCTGCTCTTTATTTACATCAAAGCCGATGACCATGCTTTCACTATGGCTTCTTTTTATCGATAATGCCAAAGAACCGCCGATCAAACCAAGACCGATAATAAAGATTTTCCCTCTCATCCTCTCACCGCCTTATTAAAAATAATTCAGAGGCATCTATATGCCTCTGAATGGATATCAAAAAGTATTAATACTAAGAACCCATATTGCCTACAATGCTGCAGCCTGCTTTGCAAGGTATTGATCCATGGCGGCAAGCACTCCATCATTCTGTTCCTTGGAACCTACTGTGACACGGACATACCCCTGGAAGCCAAGTGCTTTGCCGGAACGGACGATATACCCTTTTTCAAGCAAAAATTGAAACACTTCATTTGAATCGGCATTAAAGTTGATTAAAATGAAATTTCCCTGTGAAGGATAGTATTCCAGTCCATGTGCTTCACAGAAAGCATAGAATTGTTCCAGACCTTTCCGATTTTTCTGTCTGCACTCTTCGATAAAGTTCTGATCCTCTATGGCTGCAGCAGCTGCAGCCTGAGCAAACTTGTTTACATTGAATGGCTCCCTAACCGGCTCAAGAGCTTTGATAGTTTGAGGGTTTGCAATTCCATAGCCTACCCGAAGGCTTGCTAAGCCATAAATTTTCGAAAATGTCCGTAGGACAATCAAATTTTCGAATTTCCGGATCAAATCCAATGCATTGTAGTAATCCTCAGCAATAACATATTCATAATAAGCTTCATCAAGGACAATCAATACATCACGAGGCACCTTTTGCAGGAAGGAAAGCAATGAAGATTCATTAACATAGTTGCCTGTCGGATTGTTTGGACTGCAAACCCATACTACAGCTGTATTTTCATCAATAGCAGCCAGCATTCCATCAAGATCATGTCCCCCATCAACTAATGGAATTTCCCTGATCTCTGCCCCTTCTACTACAGCATTATGCCTATATTGAGGGAATGTTGGCGCAGCCATAACAGTATTTGTTTCTGGACTTAATAAAGCTCTGGATATCATTTGAATAATTTCATCCGAGCCGTTGCCAAAAATCAGCTGATCTTCCTGTATACTTAGGTGTCCAGCCAGAGCCGTCCGCAGTTCAGAAGCATAGCCATCGGGATACAGCGCAAAAAATGATGGTGACTGATTCATAGTAAAAAGAACTTTTTCAGAGCACCCAAACGGATTTTCATTTGAAGCAAGCTTAACTATTTTATCCAGACCGTATTCCTTTTTTACTTGATCAATTGACTTTCCCGGCTGGTAAGGAGTTAAATTCAACAGCTGTTCCTTCCATTTCATTAAAATCCACCTCTTTGTCATCACTTTTACTTATTATCGTATTAAAGTATTATTTGATCTGCTCCTATATTATCACAAAACTCTCCATTAAGGAGAGTCTGTGGTCTTTAGATCTGGCCGGAGCTGGATGGCTTCACGCAAATAAATATGGCAGATATTCTGCTGAGGGACATCTATATTCACATGCATCATTACCCTAATACAATTACGAAGTGACCCTTCAACAGGTATTTCCCTCATGCACATGACAGGAACATAAGTCCAGCCCTCTATTGAACGCATTGCCTTTGCGGGAAAGGCTGCTGTTAATTCTTCCGTAACGGATATGAATACAGAAGCAACATCCTCAGAATTAATCTTATTCTCCAAAATCATTTGTCTGATCAGCAGCTCAGTTGCCTCTAATATCTCAGATTCACGATTCTTATCTACGGTGACGGCTCCCCTCACCCCTCGAATCACTTGCAGCACCTCCCAAAGCTGATTCACCAGCCTTTTTATCTCTTGGTAATAAAGTGTTCCTTGCTTATTTTAAAAATATTTCGAGCTCCTGCAGAATAAAATCATCAGAAACCTGGTGTATAACGGGCTTGCCCACTTCTTTTAAAAGAACAAAGCGGACATTCTGGCCTTCTGATTTTTTATCCTGCTTCATCCGTTCCAGCAGTTTTGAATGTGATAAATCTTCCGGGAGATCCGTTTTGTAGCCAAGCTGATCAAGCCAGCACCGGAATTCATTAACATCAAATCGCAGATCAAGCAATTTTTTACTTAAATGGAGTGCGAATAGCATCCCTACTGCAACAGATTCTCCATGTGTCCATACTCCATAGCCTTTTTCTGCTTCGATTGCATGACCCAATGTATGGCCCAAATTCAAGAATGCACGAACACCAGCTTCCTTTTCGTCCTCAGCAACGATCATGCCTTTGATTTCTATCCCCTTTGTAAGCATCCCGCTTAATTCATCAGAAGGAAGCCCATCAAGCGAGCGGATGTTGTCTTTAAGACTCAAATAAAAGCTCATATCATGTATCAAGCTATGCTTTATTACTTCTGCAAATCCTGAGCGCACCTCTTTTGGAGGAAGGGACTCAAGAAAATTCAAGTCATAAAATACAGCTTGAGGCTGATAAAAAGATCCCACCATATTTTTTCCTGAAGGATGGTTGATGGCCACTTTCCCCCCAACGGCGCTATCATGCGCCAATATGGTAGTAGGAATCTGAATGAAAGGTATCCCCCTCATAAATGTGGCCGCTACAAAACCTCCCAAATCTCCAACCGCTCCCCCGCCAAACGCCAGAATAAGAGATTTTCGATCAAGCTTATGTTCCAAAGCAAATGACAAGCATTGATAGTAAACTTCAAATGTCTTGGCTTTCTCCCCGCTTGGCACTGTGCAGACTTTTGCATCTATCCCCTTAAGTGCTGCTTCCAGCGCAGGCAGATGTATGGCCCGGACCGTTTCATCTGTGATTATCATTATATTGGTCATGACCGGAAAAGTATCTTTAATATATGATCCCAATCCCTCAATTGCTCCTGATCCTATATAAACTGGATAGGTCCTCCCGGGGGTTTTGATTGAAATACTATTCATTAAAACTCCCTCGCAAATTTTCTTTGCTGTTCAACCGAAGCTTTTAATGCTTCAAACCGGTCAGAATAAAATTGATCCACAATGGCTGAAGCCAGTTCCCAGGCAATTACATTTTCTGCAACGACTGCAGCTGCAGGCACTGCACAGCTGTCAGAACGCTCTATGCTTGCTGAGAAGGGTTCCTTTGTTTCAATATCGACACTTTGAAGGGGCTTATAGAGGGTAGGAATTGGTTTCATTACTCCTCTGACGACAATAGGCATACCCGTTGTCATGCCCCCTTCCAAGCCGCCAAGCCGGTTCGTTTTCCGATAATAGCCTTTATCAGGATCCCATGTGATTTCATCATGAACTTCACTTCCAGGCTTCCTTGCAGCTTCAAAGCCAATGCCAAACTCAACACCTTTAAACGCATTAATGCTCACCATTGCCCCCGCAAGCTTTGAATCGAGCTTGCGGTCATAGTGTACATAACTTCCTACTCCCGGAGGCATACCTTCAACAATAACCTCCACTACTCCGCCAATGGAATCGCCATTTTCTTTCGCGGAATCAATGGCATCCATCATTTTTTGGCCGGCATCCTGATCAAGACAGCGAACAGGTGATTCTTCTGTGACTTCCTTTAACTCTTTTAGTGAAGAATAATCTCTTTTCCCTGAAACAACCCCGCCAATTTCAATAACATGGGCTGCAACTTCAATCCCCAATTCAGAGAGCAGTTTTTTGGCAGCTGCACCGGCTGCCACCCTCACTGTGGTTTCCCTGGCTGAAGATCGCTCCAACACATTCCTCATATCCCTGTGCCCATATTTAAGTGCTCCATTTAAGTCAGCATGGCCTGGACGGGGACGGGATATTTTTCTCTTCACTTCACCCTCATCCTCAGGACTAAGAGGGTCCTGGCCCATAATCTTTGTCCAATGCTTCCAATCATTATTCTCAACAACAAGTGCCACCGGCGATCCTAATGTATATCCATGCCTGATCCCCGCGGTTATTTGAACAGTATCCTTTTCAATTTGCATCCTTCTGCCTCTGCCATAGCCTTTCTGGCGTCTGGCAAGCTCTTCATTTATATCTGAATCAATCAGCGGCATTCCTGCAGGCAGCCCTTCAATTATAGTGGTCAGCTGCGGTCCGTGAGATTCACCAGATGTAAGATATCTCAAAACTCTTTCCCCCTTCAACTCATTAAAGGATTATGTATCAATATAACATAATGATAAATATAAGAATAGATAAAATTGAAAATTCCTATAATATTTTATTTCTTCTTATGAATGGAGCCATTTTAACACGAATAGATATTTACTACAAAACGGAGAATAACAAAAGAAAAGAGGATGTCAGAAAATCATCCCCTATTCTGCAGCTATTTTTATTCTTTTCTATAGAAAAAGGTTTCAGCAGATTCCAAGTGATAGCGGCTAGAGTTAAAAATCTGTTCAGTACTCCCAACAAAGAATATGCCATCTTTTCTTAATGCGCTGCTGAATTTATGATATAGCTGATCCTTTGCTTCCTCTGTAAAATAAATGAGAACGTTCCTGCATACAATTAAATCGAACGGCCCGCCAAAATCGTCTGCAAGGAGATTTTGCTTTTTAAAGTTTACCGTCCTTTTTATATCCCCGGATATTTTATAGAAACTTCCTTCACGGCCAAAGAACTTCTGTCTCATCGTTTCAGGGACCTCATTAAGCGAACGCTCAGGGTATACTCCCATCCTGGCCCTCGCAAGGGCATTTTCATCAATATCTGTTGCAGTAATCTTTATTTGGGATAGCGGCAGCATTTTTGATAATATCATGGCAATTGTATAGGGCTCTTCACCAGTGGAGCATGCTGCGCTCCAGATTTTCAGATTCCTGTTCTGCTCTAATAACCGCGGCAGGATTTTTTTTTCGAGCACCTCCCATCTCTGCGCGTTACGGTAAAATTCGGAAACATTTATCGTCATCCTGTCCAAAAAATCATTCAGAAGTTCCCTATCCTTGACTATGCCATTAAAAAAATCACCAAATGAATTAAAGCCTTTTTTCTCATACAACGATATGAGCCTTCTTTTCATTTGTGCTTCTTTGTACAGAGAAAGATCGATTCCTGTTTTTCTTTTAATATTTAGTATAAAATCCTGATAGTCGTTAGCCATTCCTTTTCCCCTCTGATAATAATTGGTGAGCTTTTTGTCTTCTATCTATGCCCGCCCGGCTGTAAAAATGAATTCGGTTACAAAAAAAGCACTTGTCAGGGACAAGTACTTTTTTGAATATTAGTTAATCCATTCATTCATTAGTTTATTGTATTCCACTTTTTCTTCCTCTTTGAAGAACAGGCCGATCTCACGTTCTGCACTTGCAGGTGAATCTGATCCATGGATTACATTTTTTCCAACTGTAATGCCGAAATCTCCTCTGATTGTTCCAGGAGCAGCATCTTTAGGATTTGTTGAACCCATCATCTGACGAGCTGTAGCGATAACATTTTCACCTTCCCAAACCATCGCGAATACTGGTCCGGACGTAATAAAATCAACAAGTTCTCCGAAGAATGGACGCTCTTTATGCTCTCCATAATGCTCTTCTGCAAGTTCCTTGCTGATGCTCATCAGCTTGCCGCCAACAAGCTGAAAGCCTTTCTTTTCGAAACGGGAAACGATTTCCCCGATTAGATTGCGCTGTACTCCGTCTGGTTTAACCATTAAAAATGTTCTTTCCATTGATTCCACTCCTAAAACTTTATGTATAGTGATTTATGTTAATCCACGAAAATATTAACATTGTTTTGAAAATTTAGCAACAGAAATCTGTAAGCGCTTTTACTAAAAAATTTCTTCATAAACAAAATTGCCGGCACCTGTAAAAGTGCTGGCAATTAATGGCGGATTAAAATTTTCTTTTGCCTATAAATTTTGCAATATCCCGCAAAGCTTTCTTTGACCTGGAAGGAGGCATCTCTTCGAGAACCCC
The DNA here is from genome assembly GCF_051353635.1 of Cytobacillus sp. BC1816. Lineage (NCBI taxonomy): Bacteria > Bacillati > Bacillota > Bacilli > Caryophanales > Bacillaceae > Cytobacillus > Cytobacillus sp. BC1816. The sequence continues at coordinate 3,824,803 of NZ_CP195611.1, forward strand.
CAAGGCTTTCTGCAGATATTTATCACTAATTTGCAGAGATTTTTCAATTGCACCGGATTCTTTGACCAAGGCAATTATCTTCTCTATATCACTTCGTTCAGAACCTTCGTGGACTCTGCTGATTTGGTCGCAGATGATGCTGTCCTCCATTGCAAATAAAGCAGGGAGCGTAATGTTACCCTGATGGAGATCTCCTCCTGCCGGCTTGCCAAGTTCTTTTTCTGTACCGACAAAATCCAGGACATCGTCAATAATTTGATAGGACATTCCCACAAAATAGCCGAATTTAAAGAGTTTTTTATGTATATCTTCCTCTACATTAGCTGCAATGCCGCCAAGCTGACAGCTCACCGCAATAAGCATGGCTGTTTTCCTTTTAATTCTCCGGAAATATGTTCTTATATTCTGATCATAGTTATACTTATCTTTAATTTGCTCAATTTCTCCTATGCATAGTTCCACAAGGGTATGAGAAAGAATTTTGTGAGCATGCGGATTTTCTACATTGGTTATTAATTCCAAAGCGCGCGCGAAAATATAATCACCTGTATACATGGCAATCTTATTATCCCACTTTGCTTTAATAGTAGGCTGTCCCCGGCGCAGTTCTGCATCATCAATAACATCATCATGGACAAGCGACGCCATATGGATAAGCTCCAGTGATACCGCTACGTTTTTAATTTTATCAATATCGTAGTCTCCGAACTTTGCAGCAAGCAAAACAAAAACTGGCCGGATTCTCTTCCCCCCGGCCTGCAGCAGATGCAGGGAAGCCTGATGCAATAGAGGAGACTCAGCTTTAATCGTCTCCTCAAGCTCGTTCTCTATAACAGTTAAATCTGAATTTAAAAATGAATACATCATTTTCAATTTCATTTGCTTACTCACCCAGCTTATCGATCCCGTCTGATCTCTTCTCTATCGTTCAATGAGAAACATACAGAACAAGTTATTATTTTTATTTCGTTCCAATGTGTACTGCAGCCACACCGCCGCTATAAGGCTTGAATGTGACGTTCTTAAAGCCTGCTTCCTCGAACATTCCCGCAAGTTCTTTCATCCCAGGAAAGTCTCTGGCTGATTCCTGCAGCCAGGAATATTCATTAAAACTTTTGGCAAAAAGCTTGCCAACCATAGGCATGATAAAACGGAAGTAGAAATAATAAGCCTGCTTATATCCGAACAGCGTTGGCTGAGAAGTCTCAAGACACACTGCTATACCGCCAGGCTTTGCAACACGGTGCATTTCCTTCAATACCTGCAGATAATCCGGAACATTGCGAAGACCGAAACCGATTGTAACATAATCGAAGGAATTATCCGCAAACGGAAGCTCCATTGCATTTCCATGCACAAGCTCCACTTGCGTCAGTTTCCGATCCTTAATTTTTTCCTCACCGATTTTCAGCATATTTTTACTGAAATCCAAACCTACTACTTTACCGCTTTCACCCACGGCTTCAGCAAGCGCAATGGACCAATCGGCAGTACCGCAGCAAACATCAAGCGCCTTTGAACCCTTTTGAACATTCATCTTTTTCATTGTATCTTTGCGCCATCTTAAATGCTGCTGAAAGCTGATAACTGAATTCATTTTATCGTAGCTGCCATAAATCTTTTCAAATACGCTATGAACGCGTTCTTCTTTTGATTGCTGCATATTTTATCCTTCTTCCACAAAAGTTTTAGCCACAGACTGACTTTTATTAAAAATGCAGTGAATGCGCTGCTCTAATAATTCATTTGCAAGAGGGAATTTCCTCATGGATTGATCAACTATATTCCTTGAAAAATCAATATATCTGTCACAAATGAGAATCAGATATCTCCGCTGCTCCTCAGACATGTCTTTCACTTTTGGGAAAGTCAGCTTTTTCAGGGCTTCAAAAACAACTGAGGTGCCTTCCTTCATGAACTCCTGCTTCTCTGCTATCAATCGCTTGATGAATAAAAGATTGGATATTACCTCTTTCCAAGCTGCCTTGCTGAATGCATCAGCCAGTTTTTCAAAAAGGGACGCCTCAATTTTTTTGACTGAATTCATCAGGCTGTCAACTGCATCAGGTGACTTCTGATATAGCGATATTTTATGCTCATTTACATCTTTAATCCCATCTGCGAAGGCCCTGATCATTTTGATATCATCAAAAGCTGCAAGAATCTTGTAATATAAACCGCTGTAATAAACACCTGCAAGGACAGTGAGCTGTCTATGCTTAAGACCTTTGTCTTCAGATTCATCGTTCTTAACAAGTTCATGGGTATCAAGGGCGATTTGGATAAGCATTGCAGTTACTGCATATTTTTCTGCTTTTGTGTCAGGTATTTCCACATCATCCAGGAAAGAGATCAGAAGCAGAAGCTTGTCTTCATCAATAACAGGAGAATCAATATACCTGAGCAGATAAGGGTGGTTAACTTTTTTCTCAATCTGTTCTTTTACATCTGCTAATTTAATCTTCACATCATGCATGCCATCACCCTTGTTTCCCCTTAGTTTTCTATTTCCACAGCTGCGCTTTCTCCATGTAAATACTGCGACAAAGAGAACGGGCACATATTGCCTTACACATCTTATTATTTTAGCCAATTCATTGGTTACTATTAAAGTAAAACGGGCAAAAAAAAGCCTTTTCCCGGTATCTTGTATTCAAGAGAAATAATCAAGCAGAGACAATTATATCATAAATTACAGGAACATGTCAGGACATTCTCTTGTGAAAATATCCTATCCTTCTGCTCAAAGGGAAGGTCATTTCTTAGCTTCACTTTCAAGTTCCCCGCAGCTTGTCATTATTCTTGCATTCCCCCGGATCTTAATCGCAGACGTATGCTCGGTAAATTGTGCAATCATTACCTCTCCCTGATCAAGTTTTTCTGAATGGTGGAATCTTGTATCAGAGCCTCTTGTTAACCCTATGACATTAACACCGTCTTCTTTGGCTTTTATCACAATATAATCATTCGCTGATGGACTTTTCTTTTCCATTTAAACCATCCTTTGCTTCATATTGTTCATGATAATTACTTACAAAAAAAGGCTAAAAGTTTTATCTTTCAGCCTTTGACCTATTTATAGCCTGAACTCCATCATTACAGAGTTCTCATTTTTATTGTTTAATAAGCGAAAGCACTTCAGCCCGTGCTCTTGCATCCTCTGCAAACACACCTCTTACTGCTGATGTCACCGTTTTTGAACCAGGCTTTTTAACTCCGCGCATTGTCATGCACATATGTTCCGCTTCCACAACGACCATTACACCATGGGGTTCAAGCTTTTCCAGGATGGAATTTGCTACAGTAGATGTAATGCGTTCCTGAAGCTGAGGACGCTTGGCAACTGCCTCTACTGCTCTGGCGAGTTTGCTTAAACCTGTTACTCTGCCGCCCCTCGGGATGTAAGCTACATGAGCCACACCAAAGAAAGGTACAAGATGATGTTCACACATAGAATAAAAAGGAATATCTTTAACTAAAACAAGTTCCTCGTGATCTTCGCCAAATACTGTTTCAAAGTATTCTTTAGGATCCTGGTTAAGCCCCATAAAAACTTCTTCATACATTTTTGCGACTCGCTTTGGCGTATCAAGAAGGCCTTCACGATTCGGGTCTTCTCCGATTGCTTCTAATATTAAACGCACCGCATCTTCTATCTGGGCACGATTCACTTCTGCCATAATTATGCCTCCTATGTATTAACACTATGGTAATAATATGTTCATATTAGCATAACCCTTTCATTCAGGCAAAACTGAAACTTCCGTGTCTCTCTCTAATATAAGTATACGGCTCTTTCCCCTGTAGGCAGCGTGATTTCAGAACGGATAAAAAAGAAAAAACCGCGATTATTCGCGGTTTTTAGCTCAAGCATAAGCTTTAAGCACTTGTATGTAGATTATTTAACTGCATCTTTAAGCGCTTTACCTGGTTTGAAAGCAGGAACTTTGCTTGCAGCGATTTCGATTTCTTCGCCAGTTTGCGGGTTGCGTCCTTTACGGGCCGCACGCTCGCGAACTTCAAAGTTTCCGAAACCGATTAGTTGTACCTTATCACCATTTTTCAAAGCATCAAGGATTGTATCGAAAACAGCATCAACTGCTTTAGTCGCGTCTTTTTTAGAAAGTTCGCCAGCTTCAGCAACTGCGTTAATTAGTTCTGTTTTGTTCATGCCTTTCACCTCCTCCCAAATATGGATAAAACCCAGTAAAATAAGATTCCTTACATACATTTGTAAACAAAATTACTGAATTCTATACGTTATGGCGTTTTTTTGTTTAACAAGCCCTATAATAAATGATAAATTGAAATTTTTCAATCCAAAAATCATTATAAACCCTTTAAATATAAGGGTTTCGGCCGCCATAACGGTAATTCTGTTAAAAGATTATCACAATCAAATGCGGTTATCAAGAATATTTCATGATTTAATGGGAATCTTTTCTTCTTTGCAACATATTTGTAATAAGTTGACCTGTTTTTATTACCCTAACGGCGCTTTTTAAAACACTATTATAGCAAATCAATTGCAAATTAAGCAGAGGATATTTCAATCGTTTCCTTTAAATTAGGATAAACGAAAAAAAGACTCCAAAAGGAGCCTTCATTAAAGAATGATCGCAATTAATCCGCCAGAGCCTTCATTGATGATTCTTTCTAATGTTTCTTTCAGTTTGTATCTTGCATTTTCAGGCATCAGGGAGAGTTTGGCCTGAATTCCTTCTCTAACGATGGAGCTTAGGCTGCGTCCAAAGATGTCGGAATTCCAGATTGAAAGCGGATCGTCTTCAAAATCCTGCATCAGGTAGCGGACTAGCTCTTCACTTTGCTTTTCTGTTCCGATGATAGGTGAGAATTCAGATTCTACATCCACTTTAATCATATGAATGGATGGGGCAACGGCTTTTAGCCTTACACCAAAGCGGGAACCATGGCGTGTAATCTCCGGTTCATCGAGGCTCATATCAGCCAGCGAAGGAGCAGCAATGCCGTAGCCGGTTTGCTTCACCATTCTCAATGCATCGGAAATTTGGTCATACTCTGCTTTAGCATGAGCAAATTCCTGCATCAGCTCAAGCAAGTGGTCTTTTCCGCGGATTTCAACCCCCACTATCTCTTTAAGTACCTCATCATAAAGATCATCTGGAGCATATAGGTCAATTTCGGCTACACCCTGCCCCATTTCAATACCTGCAAGGCCAGCCCGATCAATGAATTCAAAGTCGCTGAATTGATGGACAACACGGTCTACATCTCTTAGCCTCTTTATATCCTTAACCGTTTCTTTAACAGCTTCCTGATAGCTTTCACGAAGCCAGTGATCTTCATGGAGCACCATTACCCAGCTCGGAAGATTTACATTGACCTCCAGTACCGGGAACTCATAAAGAGCTTCACGCATAACGTTTAGTACATCTGATTCCCTCATGCCCTCAACACTCATGGCCAGGACAGGGATATCGTATTTTTCAGCCAGATCATTTCTAAGGGCATCCGTATTTGGGTGATGGGGCTGGACACTGTTAATGATCATGATAAATGGCTTGCCAACTTCCTTTAACTCTTCAATAACCCTTTCTTCGGCTTCCAGGTAATTCGCACGCGGGATCTCTCCAATTGTTCCGTCGGTTGTAATCACCACTCCGATAGTCGAATGCTCCTGAATTACCTTTCTTGTTCCTATTTCAGCTGCTTCATGAAAAGGAATCGGCTCTTCATACCAAGGTGTATTGATCATTCTCGGGCCGTTTTCGTCTTCATAGCCCTTCGCCCCCGGTACTGTATATCCCACACAGTCCACAAGCCTGATATTTACATTCAGCCCTTCTGCAACATGCACTGTAGCTGCCTGGTTAGGGACAAATTTCGGTTCTGTTGTCATAATTGTCTTGCCGGCAGCACTTTGAGGAAGCTCATCCTGTGTGCGGGCACGTTCTGCTTCATTCTCCATATTTGGCAGTACAACCAGTTCCATAAACTTTTTTATAAATGTAGATTTGCCGGTGCGAACTGCGCCAACTACTCCAAAATATATATCGCCGCCAGTTCTTTCGGCAATATCTTTAAAAATATCAACCTTTTCCAAGTGATCCCCTCCTGAAATCTTGAGTTAATGGGATAATATTATCCTATCTATTATGTTTGGACATTATATGTGTATGATGTTGTCCTACATTGTTATGACAGTTTTTTAAAATTTTTACCCCCTAACAGGAATGTGCACTGCACCTGCCAGGCCAGCTGGAAATCTCCAAACCAATGACAGTCTGAAATGGACAGCTTACCATTCCAAATTTCCTTTTTTATTTTCAAACTCCCCTTACTTCTTTATTTCTTCACCTTTATGCTTATAGTCAATAGTTGAAGAGTGGTTATAAAAGTATATAAAAAAATAACCCTTCTCCTACAATATATTTTGCAGGAGAAGGGTTATGACTATTTCACCAAAAAGATTGGATCATTCGTGGCGGAATCGATTGTGTAAGGCAGAGAATAGGCGGGAACAAAGTCAGAATCCTCCACAAGAAGATCTCTAATATCTTCTCCAGGTTTAGGCTTATTCTCCTTATTCTCCAATGCCTGATATAAATCAACCCGATAATCCACGTATACCTCTGCATTGCCGGTAACAACATACGGGAGGGTCTTGCCGCTGTATGGACTGAGGGCTTTAGGTTCTTCCTTAAACCCTAATTTTTTGAAATCCATCGTAAAGACATTTTCTGCAATCTGCTCTTTATATGGAGGGAACCCATGCGCCTTAACCCTCAGGTTAATATCCCTGATGGTTTCAGCAATTCTTAAATCAAAAATCTTTACTTTTGGATCTGTTTCCGCATCAACGATCACATATTGAAAAACTCCGCCGGATTCAAAGGCATTCCCAGGCGGCTCTGCCATAAATTTGGGGGCAATTTTCTTAAAATCAATTGGATACTTTTGATAAATAGGGGTTGTCTGATCCTTGGTTTTGATCGGCAAAAGGCCTCCATTTGCTTCCCGATATTGGTCCACTGCCGACTGGACAGACTGGAGCTGATCCTTATAGGCTATCTGATTTTGAGATAACTTCTCTTCAGGATACATACAGCCCGTCAGAATCAAAGCACCGCTCAACAAAAGCAAAAATATGTTAAAAGCTTTTTTCATTTAATCAACCCTTTATGTAAAAGTGCTAGCTGCTTGTCGGACCGCTGAACACGACAAGCACTATAATAATCCCGCTTATTATCATTAAAAGATAGGCAACAATGGCTGTTATAATCTTAAAAACCCCAGCTTTCAGCTTGTAGCGGCTAAGATAAATTAATATTATAGATAAAAACATAAATCCCATAGAAGCAAGGGATATCCACATTTTCATTAAAGCCGGCGACATACAAATCAACTCCCTTTTCCGAAATGTATTATAACATATTAAATGAATAAATCTAACAGCTTTTCATTACGAATAAAATTAAACACAAAAAAACTGAGGCAAAGAAGGGGCAATTCTTTACCTCAGCCATTTGACTAAATAACCCAGCACCCTGTTCATTACACTAGTTTGCTTCGTTGCATTGTATGCAGGAACCTGCTGTCTCGCATCATCTAATGCCTATATTTTTCAATTAATAAACATTTCAGTTCTTTTTATTCCCGCTTTGATCTTCCAAAACGTTCGCAAGATCTTCCATCTCATGTGTTTTTCCTCTTGCCATCAGAAGATCAACAGCATCCTTCGCATTTACATTATTAAAAAGAACGTCATACAGGACAGTAGTAATCGGCATTTTCACGTCATATTTTTGAGCCAGCTGGTGTGCTGCCTTTGTTGTCCTGACTCCCTCTACGACCATGCCCATATTATCAAGGACTTCCTGCAGATTATGTCCCTTTCCAAGAAGATTTCCAGCTCGCCAATTGCGTGAATGGACAGAAGTGCATGTAACGATCAAATCACCGATTCCCGCTAATCCGGAGAAAGTAAGCGGGCTTGCCCCCATCTTCATACCGAGACGGGCAATTTCAGCAAGACCTCTGGTTATCAGGGCTGCCTTTGCATTGTCTCCATAGCCTAAGCCATCTGTAATTCCAGCTGCAAGGGCAATAATATTTTTTAAAGCTCCGCCAATTTCCACTCCAATGATATCCGGGTTTGTATATACTCTGAAATTGTTATTGATAAACAAATCCTGAATTTTTTCGGCAGCATCCATATTTTTTGATGATACCGTAACAGTAGTTGGATGCCGCAGACTAACTTCTTCTGCATGGCTTGGTCCAGAGAGTACCACTACACTATCCAGAAGATTCCCAGTCATTTCTTCTTCAATCATTTCAGAAATCCGGAGAAGTGAATCAGGTTCAATGCCTTTACTTACATGCACTATGGTTAAAGGCTCTTTTCTAATTCCTTTGATCTTGCCGATTACTTCACGAATGGCCTTTGTCGGTACTGCCAAAATCAAAGTGTCAGTTCCGTTTAAAGCCTCTTCAAGCGACGTATATCCTCTTATTTCTACAGGCAGATGTACCCCTGATAAATATTTTTGATTAGTATGGTGCTTATTAATTTCCTCTATCTGATCAGGATTATGGCCCCACAGTCTGACGTCATGCCCATTATCCGCAAGCACCATCGCCAGGGCAGTACCCCAGCTCCCAGCACCTGCTACAGCTACACTTTCTTTTTTCCGCTCCATTTGATCACTGCCTTTTAATGTATTGGGATGGATCAAAAATTAATCCAATTCTGCCAGCCAGACAATAATAAAGCTTTCTGGCTGGCATCATCGCATTATTTTCTTTCCCTTGCAAATATCTTAATAGGTGTGCCTTCAAAACCAAAAGCGTCTCTGATTCTGTTTTCAAGGAAACGTTCATATGAAAAATGAAGAAGTTCAGGATCATTAACAAACACAACAAATGTCGGCGGCTTCACAGCAACCTGTGTTGTATAATAAATTCTTAGGCGTCTTCCTTTATCTGTAGGTGTCGGATTCATCGCAACAGCATCCATGACGACATCATTGAGGACGCTTGTTTCAACACGTAAAGCATGGTTTTCACTGGCTGTGTTAATCATTGGGATTAGGGTATGAATACGCTTTTTCGTTTTAGCTGAAAGGAAAACAATTGGTGCATAATCAAGGAATTGAAAATGCTCACGGATATTTTGTTCAAATTCCTTCATTGTTCTCTCATCTTTTTCAACTGCATCCCACTTATTGACTACAATAACAACAGCTCTGCCTGCTTCATGAGCATAACCGGCAATGCGCTTGTCCTGCTCGATGATTCCTTCTTCCCCATCGATGACCACTAAGACAACATCAGAACGTTCGATTGCCCGCAAAGCTCTCAGAACACTGTATTTTTCTGTTGTTTCATAGACTTTCCCTTTTTTTCGCATACCTGCAGTATCGATGATGACATATTCCTGTCCGTCAACTTTCACCTTCGAGTCGATAGCATCTCTTGTGGTGCCTGCGATATTGCTGACAATGACCCGTTCTTCACCAAGCATTGCGTTTACAAGAGAGGATTTCCCGACATTCGGGCGTCCAATTAATGAAAACTTAATGACCTCTTCTCCATATTCAGCTTGGCCATGTTTCGGGAAATGCTTGGCTGCTTCATCAAGCAAGTCTCCAAGACCAAGCCCATGAGAACCTGAAATAGGAAATGGTTCACCAAAGCCAAGTGCATAAAAGTCATAAATTAAATCCCGCATCTCAGGGTTATCGATTTTATTTACCCCAAGAACTACAGGCTTTTTGGCTTTATATAAAATTTTGGCAACTTCCTCGTCTGCAGAGGTAACACCCTCTCGCCCGTTTACAAGAAAAATAATGACATCTGCTTCATCTATCGCAATTTCTGCCTGAAGCCGAATTTGCTCTAAAAATGGCTCGTCACCAATATCAATTCCGCCTGTGTCAATAATATTAAAATCATGAGTCAGCCATTCTGCCGAACTATAAATCCTGTCCCTTGTCACTCCCGGAATATCTTCGACAATGGATATCCGTTCTCCTACAATTCTGTTAAATATCGTTGATTTTCCAACGTTAGGACGCCCGACAATAGCCACCACTGGTTTTGCCATGAACATCACCCTTTCAATTCTTTATTTAAATTGTTTAAACATCCCATCTATGTTCCAGAAATGCCTTTACCTTGAGTAAGCATACAGATGGCTGTCCACAATAACACTACATTGATGTTAAAACCATCCAAACAGCTGTACATTTATAAAATAAACCCTTCTCAAAGATAGAAGGGTCTAACTTAGATATTTTAACAAAGAGAAACCTTCCTAGCAATAGGAAAAGCGGAAGGCGACCGTTTAATGAAGGCACGCAGACTAAAAACACCACTTCCTGCGGCAACTTCTGCATGACCCGCATCCTCCCAGAAGCTGCCGCTTTCGGTCGTGCGATTTTTTTGCTGTCGAAGCCTTCCTTGTCCTGTGGGCCTCAAGCATAAGACGAGCATGCTGAAAGGCTGTTCTTTAACCTTTTGGACGGATTGGCTTAGACCCGAGAGCCGATAGCGCCTGGAGCTAGACAGTCATCGAAGTTCAAAGATATAATTTCTGATTTTATAAAAACTTGGCAGCCTCATTAATGCTTAACAATTACATATAGTTCTTCTGTTAAAGCATGGGCAATACCGTCAAGAATAGCTTCAAGATTGGCTGCGATGATTTCCATTTCTTTTTTATCTTCACAATGAAATACGGCGGTTCCTGATGGTATCTTGGATGGATTTGTTGTAATTGCAGCCAGTATGAATTTTTCAAGCACCATTCCCTAACTTCCTTTCTCATTCGTTTGCCGTTCAGTAGGCATCCTAATCGCGTTTTCAAGTGTTGGAACCGCTTCGATGATTTTTATGGCTTTATTGATATTCTTTTCCTGCGGCAATACAAAAACCCCTATACGCCCATCATCAAGGTCCCTTTTCGCTAGCGGAACAAGCGCAGGAGTTCCGGAATCCCGGTAAACACCCAAAGCAGTGGAGACATCATGCAATATAGCCTGCCTCTGCCCAAGATTGGCAATAGTGGAGCGGGCATTGAAATTTTTAGGTTTTAAAATAAATCCCATCCCATATCGCAGCACTTCCTCTTGTCTTTCGGGCAAACCAATATTCATGATATAAATATTGTCAACATACAAGCCTGCTCCATCAAATCGCGGCTCTACAAACTCAACTTCAACGATTTCCTTCAGCCTTCCCCCTGACATTAATTTCTTTGAAATAAGCACGGCCAGAATGGCTGCCGCAAGCCCGCCCCATATATTAAATACCAGATAGCCAAGCGTACTTAATAAAGATGTGAAAATCACAAGGTAATTTCTGCTTTCGAAGGCTATCGCCACGCCTTCTATATACGTTTTGCCTCTGGGAACCATTTCGTAGCTGTCCAGTTCAGTAAGCGTGTTTCTCTCCATGTTTCTGACTTCCCTAAACTGCGATGCAGCAAGGGTCAGGAAGGTAACGGCTGTGAATTCTTCCTCCATTATTGAAGGGATGGCCACCGTTCCCAGTCCGGCAGCAATGAATCCCAATGCAACGTGTATAATCTTTCCATGTAAGTATGTAGGGTATTGCCGGTAATCGGTCCGCAGCATATAAATACGGGTCAAAGTTCCAGCTGCCAGACCAAAAAGTATCGGGTAGGTATATTCGCTCATGATAATTTTTGTTTCTCCCTTTCAAAATGTTTAAAGTTGGCTTCAATATATTTGACGGCCCATTGCACTGCAATCCATACAGCCGATATAGAAATAGAGGTTGCCATGATATCCAGAAAGGCCAATGATCCAATAGTGTACGGAAAGGAAAATTGATTAAGAATGAGCGCATATAGAACCTCTCCCTGGATGCCCCCGAGCAATATTAACGGCAGTCTGAGCATTCTGTTTTTTTGCAGGAGGACAGCCAAATAAACAAGAAGGACTGACAGCATCCAATTCCGTGAGAATATAACCCAAACCGGATCAAACAGTTCAAACAGATGAAATGTGACATATGCCATCATCAGGATGAAAGCACAAAAAAGGAAATAAAGTTTACCCAGTTTTTTTAATCTCCCAGCAAAAATATATAAAGAAACAAGCAGATAAAGGCCACCAATACCAGTTTCAACATTGAAGATTTTAAGTGTCCAGGGTGACAGCATAATAAAAAATAAAATCCAGGCAGACAATAGAAACCTGTATTTATTATTTCGATCCATAAAAAAAGTCGTCACAATCCAAACCATCCAGGAAATCCAATAGAAAATTAATCCTTCCATCCTCTACCTCCTATCATTTCCATTATGGCTTTTTCGTATGTAAAATAACCCTGTCAATTCAAAAGGATAATTCCTTTTGAATCAACTTTTTGCATAATTCTTTTGCACTCATTTCATCTTAATAACATGGAGGTGTTTAATATGGGCAAAGACAGACAGGAAAAAAAGCTTAAAAATAGCGGAAAAGTGGAATCCGATCGCGACCAGGCACTTCATTATCCTGGAGCTGCCAAGATGCAGAGCCCCGAAGAAGCCAGATCTTTGAATGATTCAAAATACAGTTAAAAAAGAAAGCGGAAGCGCCTTGCTCCCAAAGAAACGCAGACTAAGAACGCCACGCCCTGCGGCAATGTCTGCCTGACCCCCATCCTCTCAAAAGCTGACGCTTTTGGTCGTGCGATAAATTATGCTGAAGAAGCCTTACCTTGTCCTGTAGGCCTTAAGCACAAGACGAGCCTCCCGGAAAGGCGTTTTTGCTTTTTTGGGAGGCTTGCCCGAAATGTGGAGGCGGCTGGGAGCCGAAACTGGAAAAGCTGGTGACCTCGAGGGGGTTAGGCGCTCCTCTTAAAAGCTAACGCTATTAATCGTGCGCTAATCATCCTGTCGAAGCGTTATTTGTGAAGCAGGACAGTTATCGAAGGTCAAATATCTAATATACACGCCTCTGAAGGCAAAAATAAAACTCTCGTCATTTGACAAGAGTTTTATTTTTGTATTATCCGCTGAGAATATGCCTTTGTATCAATGCCACGTTCATTCAGCCAATGATGGGTCCTTTCAGTTATGATAATTGGAGACTGCTGAAGCTGGGCGATGTTTGCCGCCCCCAAGGCAGTCATGATCACTTTCAATTCGGTATTCATATTGTTAATCTCTTCAATGAGTGCTTCAAGTCCTTCTTTCATGAGAACTTTCAAAAAGTATCCCGCCATCCCTGCAGCTCCTGCACCAAGAGCAATTGCCTTAGCTATTTCATGGCTTGTCTGGATGCCCCCCGAAGCTATGACAGCAATATCTTTTCCCAAAGATGCAGCTTCTGCAATGGAGACAGCCGTCGGGATTCCCCACTCATTGAAAAACGTTAACAGTCTATCTCTTCTTGCATTTTCTATGCGGGAGAAATTCGTTCCGCCAAATCCGCCAATATCGATTGCTGTAACACCGGCTGATGCAAGCATTGAAACTGTTTCTTTATTTATGCCAAATCCCACTTCTTTTACAACTACTGGAACTTCAGAATGGGAGACGATATTTTCAATTCTTTTTAGGGCACCCCGGAAATCACGGTCACCTTCAGGCATGGTCAATTCCTGGACTACATTTAAATGAATTTGCAATGCATCTGCTTCAATCATATCCACCGCTGCTTTTGCCTGATCGATTGTAGCTTCACTGCCTAAGTTGCCAAAAATAATTCCACCGGGGTTTTCTCTCCTGACAACCCTATAGGATTCTGCTTCACCGGGATCCTTCAGTGCAGACATTTGAGACCCCACTGCCATAGCAAGGCCTGTGGATCTGGCAGCAAGGGCTAGATCCCGGTTAATTTGAACCGTTCTTTCTCCTCCGCCCCCTGTCATGGCATTTATAAAAATTGGCGAACTTAATGAAAGTTCGCCAATTGAAGTGCCTAAATCAGCCTGATCAAGAAACGCATCAGGAAGACTTTGATGAATAAATGCAATATCCTCTAAACCGGTATTGCTGTTTTGGCCCGTTGCCAAAGCATGCTGGATATGATCCCATTTACGTTTTGATCTAGACAAAATTTATCACCATTACTTTTTTAAATTCTTTAGCTGGTCGCCTATCATATCACCAAGCGAGAAGCCTTTGTTTTCTTCAGGAAGTTCGTAGTCAGTCACTTCTTCCTGTTCTTTTTCAAGAAGATCTTTGATGCTCAATGACAGGCGCTGGTCCTGTTCGTTCACATCAAGAACCTTTACTTTTACTTCTTGTCCTTCGCTTAATACTTCATGAGGAGTTCCAATATGCTTATGCGCAATTTGTGAAATATGGACAAGGCCTTCCACACCTGGGAAAACTTCAACAAATGCTCCATAAGACACAAGTCTTTTTACTGTTCCTTCAAGAGTGCTTCCTTTAGGAGCCTTTTCACTGATGTTATCCCACGGCCCTGGCAAAGTCTCCTTAATGGAAAGTGAGATGCGTTCATTGTCCCGGTCTACACTTAATACTTTAACCTTCACTTTTTGGCCTTCTTCCACAACATCTGAAGGCTTCTCTACATGCTCATAAGAAAGCTGGGAAATATGGACAAGACCATCAATCCCGCCAATATCAACAAATGCTCCAAAGTCAGTAATTCTTTGAACTGTTCCATCCAAAACCTGACCTGCCTGAAGGGATTCAAGCACTTGATGCTTCTGTTTTCCTTTTTCTTCCTCTATTACAGCACGGTGAGAAAGAATCAGGCGATTTTTATCTTTATCAAGCTCTACAATTTTAAATGTCATCGTTTTGCCTTTATAATCAGTAAAGTCCTCAACAAAGTGAGCTTCAACCAGGGAAGCAGGAACAAATCCGCGCACACCCAAGTCTACTACTAAGCCGCCTTTAACAACATCTTTTATTTCTGCTTCAAAAACTTCGCCCTCATTAAATTTCTTCTCAAGAGTTTCCCATGATTTACCAGCATCAACTTTTCGTTTAGAAAGAATAAGGGCTTCTTCCTCCACTTTTAAAACCTCAAGCTCGAGCTCATCTCCTTCTGAGACCGCATCGCCTGCTTTTTCAATATGAAGGCTTGAAAGCTCGCTGATTGGGATAATCCCATCCAATTTGCTGTCAGTAAGGTCAACAATGACTTGCTTTTCTTCCACTTTGGTAACTTGGCCTTTTACCTTGTCACCCACCTCAAAATTTTTAACTTCTACTTGATTCATTTCCTCTGACATATGTATTCCTCCTTAATCCAATGGCTGCTTTTAAATTTTTAATCTGTATTCAACTGCCTGCCATCCAGGCAAGAACCCTGTGTCAGCAGCAGAAATACTCGAATAGCTATTTATTTTGCAGGCTATTTTTCAACTGTAGTTGAATGTCTCTTCCTGCCCTCATAAGAAAAGCGCAAGCGCCTTGCCCACCCCCGACAAGCACAGACGGCCTCACGGAAAGATTGCCTTTTTGGGAGGACCGCCCGAAACAAGACAAGCTTGTGACCTCAAGGGGTTAGGCTGCTTGCGCTAGATAATTCTTGAAGTTCAAAGTAAAGGACAGCCTTATTTTTCGAATATTTTCGCCTTTTTAAAAAATGCCTTTTTACTAACTTCTTACAAAAGAAGTTTTTTGTCAAGCAAGAAGGTCTATGAATAATCTTCAATTAATTTACGTATTTCTGACATAATCATTTCGGTGGTTTCCTCCGCCGAAACCTTTTTTTCCCTTAGCTCTTTCATATCAATTGGTTTACCATAAACAACTTTCAATTTAGAAAAAGCTTTATAGGGGCCAATAATGGCGCAGGGAACGACATGCGCTTCTGACCTGAGAGCAAAAAAACCTGCACCCGCCAGCCCTTTACCCAGCTGCCCCGTTTTACTTCTAGTACCCTCTGGAAACAGCCCTAAAACATTTCCTTCTTTTAAGATTCCAAGCCCTTTTCTTAATGCCTCCCTGTCACTCATTCCTCTCTTGACAGGAAATGCATTTAAATCGGGAAGAATTTTCCCCAGGACGGGTACCTTAAAGAGCTCTTCTTTGGCCATAAAATAAACTGGCCTTGGAGCATTAATGCCGACTACCGGAGGATCGAGATTATCTATATGATTGGAGCATAAAAGGACGCCCCCTTCAGCAGGAAAGTTCTCTCTCCCAATTACTTCAAATCTGTAAATGGGTTTTAGAACTCCATAGACTGCTGCTTTGGCAAAAGAATAGAGATTCACTTTGAACCAATCCTTTCAATAGCCAGATGCATTATCTTATCGACTACCTGTCCAATTGACAAAGAAGTTGTATCAATCTCTTTTGCATCATCTGCTTTCTTTAAGGGAGCTATTTCACGCTCAGAGTCCAGTTTGTCCCTTAAGGAAATTTCTTCCTTTAGCTTTTCAAGATCAGATGGATATCCCTTCTGGATATTTTCGTTATGACGCCTAACAGCTCTTTCATCAACTGAGGCTAAAAGAAAAATCTTTACTTCTGCATGGGGCAGGACATGGGTTCCGATATCCCGGCCATCCATTACCACTCCTCCATCTAAAGCAAAGTTTTGCTGGCGCAATACCATTTCTTCTCTAACAAGCTTATGCATGGAGACTATAGAAACAGAATTTGTCACTTCAGAAGTCCTGATTTCATTTGTCACTTCCAGCCCGTCCAGATAAATTAATTGCCCTTTTTCGCCTGGCTGCAGTTCAATAACTGTATTGTTTAGAATCTCCATAAGAGAAGCTTCATCTTCAAGACTTGCATTCTTCTGAATAGCTTTATAAGTCAAGGCGCGATACATGGCACCAGTATCAATATATATGTAAGATAATTTTTCTGCCACAATCTTCGCTACTGTACTTTTCCCTGCAGCAGCTGGGCCGTCAATTGCAATTGATATACGTTTGCTCATAGTTCCTCCTGTACCCCTGGCCGCTTCTTCCCCAGGTTCGTTCAGCTTTATTTTAACATAACAAGTCTGCATCAGTGCATAATTAAGCTGTTTTTTAAGTCTTGCAAATTTTTAAAAATAGCCCCTGAAAGGCTTATAAATGATCGATATTTCCGACGCCAGAACAAAAAATTAGCAGGCGCCTGCCTGCTAATAATCTTTCCTGAACGTTTCAAGCAGCTCAGTGAAATTCTGATCTGTAACACCCTCATACTGAGTCAGCTGCTTTAATTCCGGAAAAGCATCCATACGATGAAAAAAAAATTGTGTGAAAAGCAAGAAAACAAATTGCAGAATAATTAACTTTAGAATAATCCTCTCCACCGTTTTCATCAATGCCATCTCTCCAACTGATAAAATAAGAATAAGCCAATAGACTTCACCATCTATTATGAGAGATGATTATAAAAAATATTCCTTTATTTATATTACCAGGCCTTTTTTCTTCATTGCCAGCTGCCTATCGAAACAAAATCGCAGGAGCAATTGTCTATCCTGGGGGCTTACCTCCAAAAACTGAACAGAAATAAGCGATTTTCCATTCTGGGGTTCAGAAACTCTGATTACCTTACTTTTAAGCCGTAAATAATAATTGTCGCCGTTCTGCATAGCTAATACGAAATAAGTTTGTATTTGCATACTCGCTTTTAAAGAGCTGCTCGTTTGTGCGATGATTGCAGCACCGCCCGCACTAATATCATCCGTAATTGATACAAAAGGAGTAAACTCATTACTTTCCGGGTGGATAGCAACATCAACTGGTGTTTCAACCCGGACAAACTGACGCCGCTGGATTTTCACCAAATGTTCGTCCCCCGGATATGATAAAACCATCATCGGGATCTTCAGCTTAACTCTTCCCATAACCTCGCTTTCGAAAAGATATACCGTCCCATCTTCAGCCAAAAAGGTTGCCTTCAGCTGGGTTCCATCGATCAGGAATGCAGTTTTATTCGTTTCCTGTTTTATCGGATAATCAATATATAAATTATTTCCTTCTCTTTCAACAAGCTTGCATTTATATTTCTCGGATTTTTCCGAGTATGTTAATTCGAGCAGCATTGTCTCTCCAATATTTATCACACTGACTCACTTCCCCTTATTAAAAGGATAATCTTGTCATTTCATTATGACCGGTATAAAAGAATCCTGCAATAGCATTTTTAAAAGATTTAGGCAAAAAGGCCCAAATGCTTTTTAAGGCAAAAAAAGAAAGCCTATCCGGCTTTCTCTACAGTACATCTTCAAATACTGGTTCAGCATTTTTTAGCTTTTCTACTTTTTCTTCTTGTCCTGTTTCTGCGTTTATATAGATTCTGTAGGTATCTTCACCCAATGTGCCTAGAATTTCATAACAGGAAACTTCCTGATTTAAATCATTAATGATGATTGCCCGTCTATCTTCCATGACTTTCAGCTGGGGATTCACCTTGGCTCTCGCCTCTTCTGCAGTGATTAAAGGCTCAGGAATTTCTCTCTGGTGATGAGCCTTTAAATAATCCTCAGCAGAAAAGGCTGACATTCTGCCATTATCAAGCGCAACTTTCACACGAATGGAGTCCGGATAAATCCTTACGCCATCCTGATTGGACACGAAGGTAAATACGCCTAAATTGTCATACTGGGCACTCTCGAATAAATCAAGGTCCTTAAAGCCATTGTCTTTCAGAAATTTAACCGCATTATTGCTTGCTTCATTAAGGCTTACCTTTTGTTTCGCCACTTCCCGATCCAGTATAAACCAGATAGGATAGCCGCCTTTCTTAGTAATATCCATGTTTGCTTCTTCTTTTGTTTTCTTATTTTGAATACTGACACTATAAAACCCGTAATCAGACCCTTTGCCGTTTTCAGTCACTCTAATATTTACATTATTCCCCAACTTTGCATACTGCTGACCTATTCGTGCAGCTTCTTCTTCTGTTATTTCTTTACCCTTAAGATATTTGTAATTTTCATCCTTCCTCTGCATATTTACAAATGCAGGTCCAAAGTCTGTCTCTCCATAGCCTTCAACCGTTTTTTCCACTGTCTTAAATCCATCTATGATTGTATTATCTGCAGCTTCCTCATTGGAGGCCAGCGCCATTTCTACATCCATCCACCGTAAGTTCTTTTCAAGCACCATATGCTGAACTTTGCGCAAATCCTGCTGAACATCAGCCGACTGTTTATAGAGCTGCTTTAGTGTTTGATATTCTTTATCCGATAAAGGTTCTTTCTCCAAATCCCTTACTGCTGTCCTATAACTGAAATCTCCGATATTGGATAGAAACTCTTCTGTTTTATTGAAAGGAAGAAGCGAGAGAGGCAGCTGGCCAACATCTGAGTGCGCTTCTGAAGTTAATCTCCATACTTCTGCCAATTCAGGTGATAGTGAAGCTCTTGAATTCATTGCTAAGGTTGTTCCGATTTTGTCATGCAATAGGTCAATTTGGTAAGTTAAATCATGAAATGCCCTTTGATAATTATTTTCGGCATTAATTAGGATTGCATTTTTCTCCCGGTGTTCCTGATAACCCCAAAACGCTGTACCGGCAACACCCAGTGCAAGTACGCCTATGAGAATTCCTCTAAGCATGATCATTCACCCCTCTATTTACAGAATATATGTTTTCCAATCTGCTTGATTTGCGGCCGTGTCCAAATCCATCCGCTTGTAGCTGTATCCGGGTTAAAGTAATACAGCGCCTCTCCTGTTGGATCCCATCCATTAATGGCATCAAGGACGGCTTTTTTTGCTGTTTCATTCGGCGTTAACCATATCTGGCCATCGGCAACGGCCGTAAAAGCACGCGGCTCAAAAATAACCCCAGAAACAGTGTTCGGAAATGATGCACTGTCTACACGGTTTAAGATGACTGCGGCAACTGCCACCTGGCCTGTATACGGCTCCCCTCTTGATTCTCCATAAACCGCATTGGCCATTAACTGTATATCATTTTCTGAGAATCCGTTAGGCACATTTGCAGCAGTCGGCTGTTTAGGAGCTTCCTGCTGTGCCGTTCCCCCGGAAGATCCCCCTTGCTGAGGCTTAGTCTGCTTTTCAGTGTCCACCCCGCCGTAATGGGTGAATTTATTGCCCTTATTAATTTGTTCTTTCACATACTGTTCATTATACTTGGATGCTTTTACAAGCTTGTTTTTTGTTTCCTGGCCAGCAAGCCCGTCTATCGGAAGGCCGAATTCATATTGAAAATTCCTGAGTGCCCAATAGGTTCCCCACCCAAACACTCCATCGATTTTCCCATTGTAGAATCCTAAATACTGCAGGCGGGACTGAAGCTCGATTACATCATCTCCCACTGCTCCGTGCTGGATAACCTGGTTGGAAAAGGCATTAGCTTTGTCCATATTCCCGCTCAAAGGAATTCCTAGAACACAAAGGGAGATTATGAGTAAAACCTTTCCTGCCAAAAAATTCTTTTTCATGGATTTTAACCTCCAAAAGTCAATCTTTTTTCATTGACCCTATTTTTTGTAGTCCTTGGCTTTTTATTCAATAACTTGAGTCTTTTTGCTTTTGGTTTATTTTCGCAAAATAAAAAACCCTCCATCAGGAATGGAGAGTTTTCTGTAAATCAAATTGGTTATCCATGTGGCTTACACTATGTGCCCTTGCTTTTTTGACTTTTCTTAAGCCCAGCCACCAAAGGAAGATCATAAATGGAAACATGATAAAAATCCAATGTTTTAGAGAGATCAGGATGTAGTCGTAAATACCGTGAAGGAGAAAAGGTATAAATAGCGAAAAGGCTATCCATTTTTTTGTAGAGGTTGCCGAGAATTTTCCTTTTCCTATATAATAGCCCATGATAACACCAAAAAGAGCATGGCTGGAAACCGGAAGTAAGGCCCTTCCAAGAGCGTGTTCCACACCGAGAGCGACGAGATAGAAGATATTTTCTGCAGTAGCAAAGCCAAGTGATACAGATGCACCATACACAATTCCATCATATGGTTCATCAAATGTTATATGCTGATAGATAGTATAAAATAATATAAACCATTTAAAGAATTCTTCCAGCAGGCTTGATGACAGAAATGCATCCATCAAACTAGACTGCAGCACCCCTTCAGTCTCTAAAACATACTGGATGAACATAATGGGGAACACGAGCAAAGCACCAAACAAAAAAGTTTTAAAAACCATTGATATGGGTTCAGACTCATATTGATCTTTTAAATAAAAATAGCTTAATAATGCCAACCCCGGCGCGATGCCAGCGGATAATATTCCCAGCATGAGCTGCCCTCTTTTCAATCTGTTTCCTTAATCGTATCATGATATAGAAAGAATTAAAATGATTATTCAAATATTGGAAAACAAATATTTCGCATCATATTTTGAGTCAAAGCTAGAATTGGGGGATTAACATGGAGAAAAAAAAGATACTTGTTATACACACTGGAGGCACCATTTCAATGAGTGAGGATGCAGCAACTGGCGCTGTTAAGCCAACAGATAATAATCCATTAACTGAAAAAACAAAGGAACTGCTTTCCCTTGCAGAATTACTGGTTGAAGAGCCTTTTCATCTCCCTTCACCGCACATAACACCTAGAGAAATGCTTAAATTGAAGGAAATCATTGAAAAAAAACTGGCAAAGGAAAAAATTAGCGGCGTAGTCATTACCCATGGGACAGATACACTAGAAGAGACAGCCTATTTCTTGGATCTGACTGTTAAAACATCCCTTCCCATCGTTGTTACTGGTGCAATGAGATCAAGTAATGAAATTGGCTCTGACGGACTTTACAACCTAATTTCCTCCATTCGCGTAGCTTCATGTGAAGAAGCAAAAGACAAAGGGGTTCTAGTTGTTCTAAATGATGAAATTCATACTGCGGAAAATGTGACAAAGACACACACAAGCAATGTATCTACTTTTCAAAGCCCGCAATATGGACCAATCGGAATAGTCACAAAGAGAGGTGTATTATTCCATAATACTCCCACAAATAGAGAATATTACCTTTTGGATGCAATTGTAAAAAAAGTCACACTTATTAAAGCATTTGCCGGAATGGATTCTTCTCTGCTTTATGCGATAGGTGATTTAGATTTTGACGGAGTTGTGATTGAAGCACTTGGACAAGGTAATTTGCCTCCAGCCACAATTGAAGGCATTAAGGCTCTAACAGAAAAGAACATTCCGATTGTACTGGTTTCCCGATGTTTCAATGGAATTGCACAAGATGTATATGGCTATGACGGAGGGGGAAAGCATCTAAAGGATATGGGTGTTATTTTCTCAAATGGACTAAACGGGCAAAAAGCAAGAATTAAACTGCTAATCGGACTGGAAACCCAGCAAAATATCGAAGAGATTTTCCAAATATAAAAAGGCAATAACAAAGGCTGATCACATGTGATCAGCCTTTGTTATTGCCTTTATCAATTATAGTTTTTGCTATTTGTCCGCCATGAAATCTGCCATTTTCAATAAAAATTTCGTTGGCATTATTTCCGGCAGCTATTACACCCGCAATAAATATTCCTGGGACATTCGTTTCCATCGTTTCATGATTAAATTGAGGGCGGCCTGTTTCTTCATTTATTTGAATTCCCATACTCCTTAAAAATTCATGGTCAGGATGGTAGCCGGTCATGGCAAATACAAAGTCGTTCTTAATATCAAATTGCTGGCCATCCGCCATGTAGGTCAGCTTATTTTCACTGATCTCTTTCACATGGGCATTAAATTCCATCTTGATGACTCCATTTCTGACTAAGGACTCAAACTCAGGGAGAATCCATGGCTTTATGCTGGGTGAATATTCTGTTCCACGATAGATCACCGTAACTCTGGCTCCTGCTTTAACCAGTTCGATGGCAGCATCCACGCTTGAGTTTTTCCCGCCAATTACCGTTACGTCTTTATCAAAATAAGGATGGGCTTCTTTGAAATAGTGAAAAACCTTTGGCAGGTCCTCTCCTGGAACTCCCATGTAATTTGGATGGTCGTAATAGCCTGTAGCAATTACTACGTTATTGGCGGTATAAGTCGCCTTATCTGTTTCTACTTCAAATAGCTTAGATGGATTTTTAATTACTTTGAGAACTTTTTCAAAGGCATTTATCTTAATGCCTTTTCTCTTCACAACTTCCCGGTAATAAGTTAGCGCCTGGTTTCTCTTAGGCTTATAATTTTCCGTTATGAAGGGTACCCCGCCGATTTCAAGCTTTTCGCTCGTGCTGAAGAAGGTTTGGTGTGTTGGATAGTTGTAAATTGCGTTTACAATATTGCCTTTTTCGATAACAAGCGGGTTTCTCCCAGCTTCCTGAAGGGCTATGGCAGCTGCCAATCCGCATGGTCCTCCGCCAACAATAATAACGTCTATATTCAAGGTTCTCACTCCTTAATCAATACCAAGGAAAAAAATTCCATATTTAAGTTTATAAAAAATCTCCCATCAGTTTATGATAGGAGATTTTTTATAATTATTCAAATGTCTTACTTTCATCAATGGAGATTTATAATTAAATCCATCCGCGGAATCTTGAAGCTTCCGCCATTTTTCTCACACCAACCATATAAGCAGCCAGGCGCATATCCACTCGGCGGGTTTGGGAGGTCTGATAAATATTATCAAATGACTTAACCATTACCTTCTCAAGCTTTTCTTCTACTTCTTCTTCGGTCCAGTAATATCCCTGGTTGTTTTGCACCCATTCGAAATATGATACCGTTACTCCTCCGGCCGAAGCCAGCACGTCAGGCACTAGCAGAATTCCGCGCTCGGTAAGAATTCGTGTTGCTTCCAAAGTAGTTGGGCCGTTAGCCGCCTCCACTACAATGCTCGCTCTTATATTATGTGCATTTTCTTCTGTTATCTGATTTTCGATGGCCGCAGGAACCAGAATATCGCAATCAAGTTCAAGCAGCTCTTTATTTGTAATTGTATCATTAAACAATTTTGTCACAGTTCCAAAGCTATCACGGCGATCCAAGAGGTAATCGATATCAAGGCCATCTGGATCATATAAACCGCCATAAGCATCTGAAATGCCAACAACCTTTGCACCAGCATCATGCATAAACTTTGAGAGGAAACTTCCAGCATTACCGAATCCCTGAACAACAACTCTTGCACCTTCAAGGTTAATGCCTTTTTTCTTTGCAGCTTCGCGGATGCAAATTGTAACCCCTTTAGCTGTTGCTGATTCCCGTCCATGTGAGCCGCCTAGTACAAGTGGTTTACCAGTAATGAAGCCTGGAGAGTTAAATTCATCAATCCGGCTGTATTCATCCATCATCCATGCCATGATCTGCGAATTGGTAAATACATCAGGTGCAGGAATATCCTTTGTCGGTCCCACAATTTGACTGATTGCCCGTACATACCCGCGGCTTAGCCGCTCTAACTCACCGAAGGACATATCGCGAGGGTCACAAACGATTCCGCCTTTTCCTCCGCCATATGGAAGATCCACAATTCCGCATTTTAAGCTCATCCAGATTGACAGTGCCTTTACTTCCTTTTCAGTGACATTCGGGTGAAAACGAATACCGCCTTTAGTAGGACCAACTGCATCATTATGCTGGGCCCGGTAGCCAGTAAAGACTTTTACTGTTCCGTCATCCATCCGTACAGGAATTTTCACTGTCATCATGCGAATTGGCTCTTTTAGAAGCTCATAGACCTCATCAGAATATCCCAGCTTCCCTAAAGCCTTATGTATGACAGTTTGAGTCGACCTTAAGACGTCCAATTTTTCAGCTTTATTTGAATCAGTACCTTTCTCGGCTACCATTTGTAAACCTCCTAGAAAAATCACTTTCATTAGTTGTCCGCTTCCATGGATTAGTATACACCTTTGCCTAATTTATGCAAGAAGAATAATGTACTTTTCCTCATTTTTTAATATTTTCATGAAACCGCTCTCAGCCTTGGTATTAAAGGGAATTTTCTGTTTACTCCTAGTACCCGTTTTCCCGGTTTAGCCTAAAAGAAACATCCCATTTCCCTCTTTACTGTTTATTTAAAAACTTTTCCATTTTTATGCTATTATTGCAGACAATTGACTATACTTGTTTTACCCAATTTTTATATAGTTCATGACCATTTAATCCAAATCACTGCATTTCCCTGCACTCATCCTCCCTGCTAATCTCTGTGGAAACCTGCAAAAACGAGGTTTCTTTTGTTCAAAAAAAAAAGAGGATTTCCCCCTTTTCAATCTTATGAAAAGTATTTCACCAGCTCTTTTACTGCTTTAGACTCGATAAGTGCTTTCCCATATTCCTGAATTATATATATGCTGGTAAAGGCTGAATCACCGTACTCGGCTAATATGGCAATTACTCTGGGAATGTCTTCTCCCGCTATGTCAATAACATGATAATAATACTTCTCTTTATAACAATATAGGCTTCCCTCCTCAATCTGCACACGATTCAGCTCTTTAGCCATTTGAATTACATCTTCAAAATCCTGGAACTCGAATAATATATCTTCACTGCCCTCAACAGTTACTTGCATTTCAATAAAACCATCCTCAAGGAGCTCTTCATCATCCATCTGCTCCTCCATTGTAACGATCATAACCATTCCTTGAGCCTGCATGGAGAATATCTCCACAGCAACTGAACCTTGAATGTCTACACCGAATTCTTCACTTGCTTCTTCCAGCATCTCATGAAAAAGCTGATGCCATTTAAGTGAATCCTTCCAGACATCTTCCTTAGTCAGTCCTCTATCATTTAAATCATCTAATGTGAGAAAGATTTTGATTTTATTATAATTCAAACGTTCTAAGCGCATAATAAGCCCCCTGCCCTGAACCAACTCTTTGATTTAGTGTATGAAACATTGCGAAGTTTGTGAGTCGTCTTAATTTGTATGGTTAAAAAGAAAAGACCCGGCAATTTACCGCCAGATCTTATGTTATTGGAGCCGTTCTCTAATCCATTCTTCCCATTCATTTGTGGAACTGCCGGGAATAAACTGTTCATACTTCGTCTTATCTTCATTACTAAGGGTATCAATGCCGAATCCCCCAATGCCTACATTCAATTTTCCATAAGTTTCTGCAAGTCTCTCTGACAGTTTAAGGGTTTCTGGTACGTTGGACTTCATCGTACAGGATAAAAATACAAATTTAGGTTTAACAATCTCAATCACAGTATCGATATCTTCCTCAGCGATGCTTGTCCCAAGGTAAACGACTTCAAATCCCCTTCTGCGCAGAAATAAAGTAAAAATTAAAAGCCCTAATTCGTGAGCTTCACCTGGTCCGCAGACTGCTATCACCTTTGGCAGGACTCCGTTATGGGGAAAAGAATGCAGAATCATCCCAATTCTGGATCTTAATATGGAAGAGGCAAAATGCTCATGGGCACTTGTTATTTTCCCCTCTTCCCATTGATGTCCGATTTTCACAAGAAGAGAGCCTAATATATCAATAAGGACTTTATCTATTGTATAAAAACTGAAAGCCTGATTAATTAAATCATGTGCTTTTGTTTCATTAAACTGAAGAAGAGCTTCAAGCAGCTCATTGGTGAGGGCACCAGACCGATCACCTTCCTTATTCATCTGAAGCGGCTCGGCATTCAGTTCCTTATTTTCCAGAAGGGAAACAGCCTGGCTTATGGAAAAACCCTGATCCACTTTCCTGATCAGCCATTTTAACACTTTGATATGTTCCTCTGTATATAGCCTGTGGCCAGATTCATTTCTCTTTGGAGCAACAATTTGATACCGTCTCTCCCATGCTCTTAACGTTCCTGGCTGAATGCCGAGCATCTTAGATACAGCCTTAATATTATATTTTCCTTCTTCAGTTGCCATACCCAGCCCTCCATTCATTACTAATTATAAAAAACCGCCGTTGGAACTGTAAAATCTGGGTGTATTTTATTTTCAGCTTTTATTAAGAGTAATGAAATGAGTTTCCGGCTTTGCCCCGAGCCGCAATGGCACACCGGTCGTACCATAGCCGTTGCTGATCAGAATGGTTGTTTGCGGCAGCGCTTTTATCCGACCCTTCTCATAAGGACCAAACCCGAAAATACGAATTTGCCCGCCATGGGTGTGGCCGCTTAAGACCAGGTGAATATTTTGTTCTTTTGTTATACTGTTAATGATTCTTGGATCATGGCTTACCAGCACCCGAAACCCTCCTGAACCCGCATCCTTAAGTGCCAGGTCGAGCCGATCCCTGTCCTTGCTGAGATCATCCGTTCCCATCAAAATAAAACGTTCTCCTTCAATTGATTCAAATGAAAGGGCAGTATTATCTAGAATTTTCACTCCACATTCTAGAAGCAGAGCATCGAGCTGGTGGTAATCCGCTTCATAGTCATTATTCCCCCAAACGAAATAGACGGGCCCGCATTTCTTTAAACCCATAAGGTTTTTCTTTACTCTTTCAAAAGGGACTCCTTTTTCCAAGAGATCGCCGCCGATGATGACCAGGTCAGGCTTCTTTTCTTTAATCTCCCCGATTATCGTTTCTGACACCGTCCTCTTATGAATATCCGAAATAAAAAAAAGCTTTACTTCACCGAAGCTTTCCGGAAATTCAGGAAAAGAAAGCTCTTTATATACAATTCTATCTGCAAATGCCTCCCTAAGCATATACATTAGTAAACATGCACCGCCAATTAGGGCCAAAGCTATTAGGTATATCATAAATCCTCCTGCCATCAATTGCCTTCAATCAGTCTTCGGCAAGATTGATTTTCTTGAAATCTAAAGAAATAATACCATAAATTACTGAAAAACAGAAAAGGGCAAATGCTTCCCATGGCGAAAGGACTAACAAAACAAAAAAGCCTCCAATAAGCAATAAACTCAGCAAAGGCCCAAATAAAGCATCAATATGTTTTAATGACCTCATATTTTTTAAAAGCCTGGCAGTCCACTCGATGATACTTCTGATGATCTCTGCGTTGGCTATAAAGGAGATAAGGAAAAAAGTCATTCCCATGACGAAGCCAGCCGGCTCCAGTACAAAAATGACAATCATATCCGAGATGCCCATTGGAATAGACACCGGAAAAAATTTAATAAATAATATGCCGCTAATAAACCCTGTAAATAGCTTCAGCAAAATAAAAAACAAGATAAATCCCTCCCATACAAAGTGTATGAGAAGGATTTATTTTGTTGACTATATTTACATTAATCCTCAGTTATGTCCAGAACACGGAAACCGGATTTTTCTAGCCGGCTGATGAACTTATCCATATTATTATTTTTTTCAACCTTCATCACAATGCGGCGGACCAGTTTGTCTGTTTCATCAAAGGTAACAAGGGAGATGATGTGTTCATGGAAATAATGGGCGATTTCGGCTAAACGTGCAATTCGCCCTTCCGCTTCTACAGAAGTAAACGCAATCCTGACACCGGATTTATTGGTTCCGAAGGCCGATTGGAATTGAGCGAGAACATCAAAGCGTGTAACAATGCCCAGAAATTTACGATTATCGCCCAAAACTGCAAGTAAAGGGAAATCCTTTAAATCCAAAAGCGTTTTTTCAAAAATCTCATTTCCTTTTAAATATTGCTCCTGATGAATCGCAATATCCTTGACAAGTGTTCCTTCCAGGAAATCTTCCTTTGATTTACCTGACAAAAAGAAGTTTTCATATATTCCATATCTCGTAATTATGCCGGCATATTGGTCGCCATCCAATACAGGAATCCCGTCAATCTGATGGTCCTCCAGCAGAGCCAGAGCTTCTTTCAATGGTGCATCCTGTCCGATTGTATAACAGGTATGTTTGGGGATCATGATACTTTTCACAAACATTGCCATCACCTCAGAGTAATATTAATTAGACCTAACATTTAATTTCGCCATCACCTGAACTTTCCCTTCTTTTTATTAGAGTAAACAATCATAAAAACACTGCACTTTTCATAAGTTTCAATGACGCATAAAAAGGAGGGATTATGATGAATACACTCCGTAAAACCTGGCATCCTTATATAAGTCCGTTTGACCCTTGCACTCCTATAAAGGTCAAAACTTATTCCACTCCTCCAAATCTATATATGGGATTTCAGCCGCCAGGACTTGAACAATTTACACCAATGGAGGCTTTAAGAGCAGGAACGCTTTGGAAGGCTTTCTATGATCCATGGTACAGTCCCTATGAAAAAGCCAGGGAGGGACAATAGCCATGAAACAATTGCCGGCAGATTACTATCAGCTTCTTGAACAGCTCCAGGCTGTGGATTTTGTCCTTGTTGAACTTACTCTATACCTTGACACTCATAACAAAGATACTGAAGCCATTAAGCAATTCAATCACTATGCAAAGGAACGAAAAAAACTGAGAAATGCCATTGAGAGCAAGTATGGTCCATTAATGCAATTTGGACACAGCTATTCCGGTCAGCCTTGGAATTGGGATGATGCCCCGTGGCCATGGCAAGTATAAACTTTTTTCCCGGCGCCTTCTTGTATGAAGGCGCTAAATAGGAATATATCCGGACATTTGAAAGGGGCTGAGAAAGAATGTGGGTTTATGAAAAGAAGCTGCAATATCCAGTAAGGGTAAGCACATGCAACCCCAAACTGGCAAAGTTTCTAATTGAACAATATGGGGGGGCTGACGGCGAACTTGCTGCTGCCCTAAGATATTTGAACCAGCGCTATTCTATACCTGATAAGGTAATCGGGCTCCTTACAGATATTGGAACAGAGGAGTTTGCCCACCTGGAAATGATTGCAACAATGGTATACAAATTAACGAAGGACGCTACACCTGATCAAATGAAAGCCGCCGGTCTCGGTGACCATTATGCTAACCATGATAACGCACTGTTTTACCATAATGCTGCAGGTGTCCCTTGGACAGCTACTTATATCCAGGCAAAGGGGGACCCAATTGCAGATTTATACGAAGATATCGCAGCAGAAGAGAAAGCCAGAGCAACCTATCAGTGGATCATAAATATGAGTGATGACACGGATTTAAATGACGGACTCCGGTTTTTAAGAGAAAGAGAGATTATTCATTCCCAGCGCTTTAGAGAAGCCGTGGAAATTCTTAAGGAAGAACGGGATAAGAAGAAATTCTTTTAAAATGATACTTAACAAAAAAGAAGCAGAGGGCTGCTTCTTTTTCCATTTACTGTGGTGTCATTTATTCTCATGATAAAGATTTATATCATAATTTTTTTTCATCATTTCGAAAACGGTATGGCGGTTTTTCCATTCATCTTCTTTTTTCCATAGGTCTTTGCTCTTATCTATTATTTCACACCTTAGAGCATGAAATTCTTTTTCCGCTTTTTCTCTTTTTTCCCTCAGAAGATTCATAAGCCCGTATAGGCCTACCGTAAAAACGAGCAAATAAAAATTAGATGACTTACTGACAAAAGCCGAAAACATGGAAGCAAACGAGTAAGAGTAGGGCTGCATGACACTTTTGTAAATATAAAAAAAGAATAAAAAAGAAATAAAAACAGTTGCCCACATGGCAATTAAATGCCATGACTTGAATCGATTAAATTTTTGCTTTCTCTCTACCACTTTCTCAAGCATTTTCCTTGTAGCCTGATCTGTACGATCGTCAAGCATTCTAATCGGCGATTCCAAAAGTCTCCCTCCCTTTCTCAATAATGTATGAGCTTGTACATTATTATATGACTAAGAAAGAGAGAGCGCAGCCTCATCTGTTTCCGCTCCTTCTATTGCTCAAGCGGAATCTTTAATACCTGGCCAGTTTGTATTTCATTCGACGGCAAATTGTTGGCTTGCTTTATTTTTTCAATTCCTGATTGGGATTTATAATAGGTCATGGCAATTCTAAAGATTGTTTCCTTTGGTTTGACGGTATGGTAAACAACTTTGCCTTCCGTTTTTAATTCTTCCTGTTCCTGTGTCCCGGCAGTTTTGGAAGAGTCTGTACTTTCTGGAGCGGTTTGCTGGGCTTGCTTATTGGAATTGGGTTCAGATCCTTTATCTTCTGTATCAGTCGTTTGAGGGGCCTGTTTTTCCTGCTGGACTTTGGCATCTTCTTTTTCCTGAACGCCCTCAGCTTTTTCAGGTTTTGCAGGTTCCTCGGATTCCGGCTCTTCTCTTACTTCTATAGTTGTCCCTTTACCTTCATCATTTGTGGCAAAAACGACCGTTTCAGAACCGGTTTCTTCAATTTCTGCATTTAACCCGGCATTGATGCTTTTATCACTACTTACATATTGATATATACTGAAAATGGTGATGGGCAGAAGGATAAAAAATAAAGCAAGCAAGCGAATAACAGGGTATTTAACCTTCCATTTACTCTTTTTTCTTTTTTCATGATGAACACGGCTCCGTGGCGGCAAAGCGGATTTTTGCCCGCTGTAATCCGTTTCCTGTTTTCGCTCGATCTTCTTACGGAGTCTTTCAGCTTGATCTCTATATGGGTCTTCTTTATTCATGTTTCATCCCTTCCTGTAATAAAAAAATCATAAGAAGTATATTTGGGTGCTGCTGTTAATGATCGTTAAATGCATTCTCCTCTTCCGCTTTCCTTTTAGTTTTTTTCAGGTAGCGTTTTCGAATAAGAATACCAAGAAGAAAGTCAATCAGAAAATGCATAACAATCGTAACAAGCAAATTATTGGTTATATGATAAATATAACCTATTAAAAAGCTTAATGTAATAATATTTACAAACAAAAACCAATTAAAAAGATATCGATAATGAACAAGCGCAAAAATAAGGCTGGAAACGGCAAGGCCGAAATGGGTCTGAATGACTCCCCTGAATAGAAGTTCTTCACTAAACGCAACCACAGCAGCAATAAAAGCAATTTGAATAAAACCGCGTCTCTGGAAGATTTTCTCATTTAATCCTCCATCATCATATAACACTTCAGGAATAACCTTCATTAAGACGATATCAATCAGGACAACTGCCGTTCCTACTGTCGCTCCAATTACAAGAATGTTTATATCATTGAATTCAAAAAGAGCTTGGAACTCCTCAAAACTATTAAAAAATATTATACTCAGAATCAAAGAAATGGATAAAATAAGCACCTGAGTAAGATAAAGATGGAATAATAGTTCCTTGTCCGTCAATTCCTTAATGATGTCCGCGTATCTTTTCCTCATTTTGGTTCACTCACTTGGAATCAGGAGGTATTCCAGATGATTTTTCCAATCATACAGCGGGCTTTCCTGATTATCTGAATTTGTATTTCTTGTGAAATTTCCCAATTGTAAACCGCAAATATCGCAGCAGGATGGGACTGAGGCATTTTTTCCCTCATCAAAGTAGGAAAGTATATTCTCTCTCCGACATGTCTTCTTGTGGATCCACTTATATACTTCCTCAATGCTATCCCTTTTTAATTTGATCCTGCCTTCATAATACCCCTTCATATCCTGCAGAATCCTTCTGTAATCGAGTCCAGATTTGCTTTTCCTATCAAAAAAATCATTAAAAATTCTCCACTGAACATCGGTCAAACCCGAACGCTGCTTAATTTGCTCTTCAAATAGACCGATATTCGGGATCGCATTTGGGTTTACTTCTACCCATTCCATAATCCAATCAATTTGTGCTTTGTCAGGCAATTCACTTTCTGCAAGCTGTATGGGAAGCTGCTCATCACCCGGTGAATAGAGCATAATGGCTATACTTTGCTTCCCATCTCTCCCTGCCCGGCCAATTTCCTGCAAATAGGATTCAATTTGAAGAGGCATATGAAAGTGTATTACATACCTGATATTATCTTTATTAATCCCCATGCCAAAGGCGCTTGTAGCACAAATAAGATCGAGCTGTCCATGAATAAATTGCTGCTGCACAAGGATACGGCTTTCCTGGTCCATTCCCCCATGGTAAGCCATCACTCTTTTTGCTCCTTTGTCCCTAAGCAGCTCAGCTGATTGTTCCGCCTTTTTTTTGCTGGAAAAATAAATAATTCCTGGCCCCTTAAGGATTTCAGCAAGCTCCACAAGCCTCTCTGTTTTTTCACGGAAATTGTCTAACCTTTCTACAGATAATGCAATATTAGGACGGTCAACGGAGTATATAAATTCACTGCAATCATCCAGTATGCCAAGTGATTTTTTTATATCGCCTTTAACTTCAGAGGTAGCTGTAGCAGTTAATGCCAGTGTAACCGGGTTCCCTATAATTTTTCTGACTTCCCCCAGCTTTAAATAATCGGGCCTGAAATCATATCCCCATTGGGAAATACAATGAGCTTCATCCACAACAAATAAAGCAATGCGCAATTTTTTCAACTGTGATAGTAATGACTCATAATAAAGCATTTCTGGTGAAATAAAGATAAACTTATATTGATTCAGATGAATCAATGCCTGTTTCTTTTCTGCGCTGGTTAAAAAGGAATTGAATGCAATCACCTTTTTTTCTCCATTCATCATAAGCTGTTCAGCCTGATCCTGCATCAGG
Organism: Cytobacillus sp. BC1816; assembly: GCF_051353635.1. Taxonomy (NCBI): domain Bacteria; kingdom Bacillati; phylum Bacillota; class Bacilli; order Caryophanales; family Bacillaceae; genus Cytobacillus; species Cytobacillus sp. BC1816. The sequence goes on from NZ_CP195611.1 coordinate 3,858,098, forward strand.
GACAGCAAAGGAGATATAATAATCACCTGACCTTCAATCACATATCCCGGCAGCTGATAACAAAGGGATTTACCAGTTCCTGTAGGCAGCATGGCAACAGTATTCCTCCCTGAAAGCACAGATTCTATGATCTCCTTTTGTCCAGGCCTGAAGGCAGGATATCCAAATTTGCTCTGCAATACCGCTTCTAATCTCATTGTCCCTCTCCAAGCTTTGCCATGACTAATCTGATTTCAAAATAATCGGATTCCGGCACCATTTGACGTATTTGCTTTAATTGCAATGAATCAGCACTGTTCGCTGCTTGAAGAATCAATTTCTGCTTCTTTTCTGAAACATAACTTGTGATATTAAAGCCGCTGTCATTTAACGCTATCTCCACAACATGATCCTCAATTGTGCTTTTTTTCAAATTTCTCGTTTTTGCTATAACATCCAAGTTCAGTCCCTGTTTTAGAAGTGTGTATGTTTTTTGGGCAGACAACGTTAACTGAACTTCATTTCCTGTCCCGCTCACTAATTTATCGATAAGCGGATATTCGGCAGGATTTTCTTTTACGCTTGCAAGGATATGATGAATGGCTCCAAGGAACTGATGGTGATAATAATCATGACTGATTCCCAGCTGTTCTGAAGTCTGAACAGCAGTAAGGCCAATACGGTTATAGCCTGTCAGCCTCAATGTCAGTACAGCAGGATTAATATCACTTAGTCTTTCAAGGCACTGGCAAAGTTCCCTGTTTAGCACAACTCCTACTTCATTGCGGGCGAATCCAGATGTTCTCAAAAAATATTTCAGCCATTCATGAACATCTCTTTTTCTTTGAATCGGAAGGTATTTTACATTGTTATTATTTAAATGTGATATAACCTGAATTAAAAGAGTAATCCTCTCCCAAAACAGGTCGCCTGCACTATGATACAGCCATCCGTTTAATGAAGACGGTATTGGACATTCTAAAAGAGACCTTCCCAGCTCTTCCTGACCCTCTGAAGTCAAAATGAAATGCTTTTCATCAGTTGGAGCCATCAAGCAGCTGCTTACAAGTTCTTGTGCAAGTTGATCCAGAACATCCCGGCTTAAACTTCCAAATGTTCTAAAAAGCGGGGTTAGCTGAAATAAATGAGCATCTTGAATGGTTTGGGAAGATTTTTTCCCATTGAGCAAATGTAAAATAGAATATATAGTTCTTTGTCCCTGTAACTCTTTAACACAGTACATGATTACAGTTTTCAAATAAGATCTTTCCATTTTTTTCACCTAACGGCCAAAGATTTTTTTCTTGTTTTAATAAGCTTGTTGTCCTTCTTCCATTTTATCATGAAAGAAATCTGCAGGCCGTTTTAATTATTTTTCCACAGGGCAAATTATGCCTAAACCCTTGTGTGATAAGCATTCTCAATACATTTTCTATTGAAAAGTTGAACATTCAGTTTTACAATAGATGTGAGGAATGTGTTACCATCATCTTGATGGACGATTAATTGTTTAAATCTTGGGAGGTTTTTTTCATGGCAAAGTATACAATTGTTGACAAAGAAACATGTATTGCATGTGGAGCTTGCGGCGCAGCTGCACCGGACATTTATGATTATGATGATGAAGGCATCGCTTTCGTTACCCTTGATGATAACCAGGGTATCGTTGAAATTCCTGATGTATTAGTTGATGATATGATGGATGCATTTGAAGGCTGCCCAACCGATTCAATCAAAGTAGCTGATGATGCTTTTGATGGCGATCCGCTTAAATACGAATAATCCTTCAACCATACTTTACCCTATGTTAAGCTGCTGCTCCCTTTCATCATGAAAGGGAGTTTTTTATATTTACATTTAACAAGCATGCTTGGAGTGAACAGAAAAAGCAGCGGCACATTTGCCGCTGCTTTAAACTTATATATTATTAAGCTGCGCTTTTTATAACAGCCTGCTTCTCCACCCAAGTTCTCATGCGTGTAAAAATAAGCATGAAAACAAAAGAAATGATTACACCTTTTATAATATTGAATGGCAAGATCCCTGTCACAATCATTGTTCTCATTTCAGGTGCTGACATTGCAGGGAAATTAAGAAAGAATGTATATGCCGGCAGAATTACAAGGTAATTAAGTACACTCATTATGACAGCCATAACCATTGTGCCGATTACAAGTCCAAACGTCATGCCTTTTTTTGTTTTCAGCTTACTGTACACATAATAAGTTGGCAGGACGAACAAGATGCCAGCGGCAAAGTTTGCAATATGTCCTACAGGTACTCCTGTTGCACTCCCTGTCATGAAGTAATCAAGAATATTCTTAATAAGTTCCACTAAAATCCCTGCTGCTGGACCAAAGATTAACGCTGCGATTAATGCAGGAATATCGCTGAAGTCAATCATCAGAAATTGCGGAAACGGCGGGATTGGAAAATTGAGCAGCATTAATACGTAAGAGATGCTGCTTAGCATTCCGATGGCAACCATAGTTTTGATATTAAGTTTTTTCAAGTTCCTCTCTCCTTTTTAGGACTATCTCTCCTAAAGAAGAAAGGTTCAGCTAAGCAAATATCTTTGCAATAAATAACCCTCAAGCTAATATAGCTTGAGGGAGAGTTGCAAAGGCATGCTTAATAACGTTCAAAACCTGCATTTTTGAACGTTTGCAGAACCTCCATCTTCTCCCATCCAGACTGTACTGTCGGCTTTGGAATCGCACCAAATCCTGCCCAAATTAACCGCAAAGCTTTTAATTTAAAAACTCTGCTTTCAGGCTCGCGGGCTTAGAGTCAAGAATAACCCATCACCGCCGGTCGGGAATTTCACCCTGCCCCGAAGATAGACCGTATTTATTTATACAGATTAATTATACTGAAAAAAAGTTATTCTGTGAAGGGATATGTTTACCTGTCAGGTTTAGAGAATCTTTCTATCCAAGAACCTTTACAGATTTTTATTGATATAACAAAAAAAGACGGCGATATGCCATCTTTTTTATTTTATCCAAGCGGAAATTCTTTTCTTTCTCCTTTTGAGAAAGTCATGATGGACTGATACCCCACTTCTCTTGCAAGATCAATTGCTTTTTCAAAATCTGCACCTACATGTTCAGGAAAGTGCGCATCAGACGATAGAACAATCGGGATATTTTTTTCATAGCATTTCTGAAGAAGTCGTTTGTCCGGGTATAGTTCCCCCACTGGTTTTCGCAGACCAGCTGTACTGATTTCAACACATGTCTTGGATTCTGCCAGCGCGTTGGCTGCACGATCATATTGCTCCAGCAAAAATTCTTCGTCCCGGGGAACATACTTAAAAATTTTCACGAGGTCTAAATGGCCAACAATATCGAATAAATTTGACTGTGCCAGAGTGACTACCTGATCAAAGTACTTTCGATATACTTCGTATAGATCCCGTTTATCCCATTCTTTCCTAAATTCAGCCAGGTCTATGCCGAAATCTCCAACCCAATGAATGGATCCGATAACATAGTCAAAAGAATAACTATTGATAAACTTCGCCATTTCATCGTGTTTGCCGGGCGTGTAGTCCATTTCAATTGACATCTTCACATCTATGTCATTGCTCCAAGCTTCATGAAAAACATTCACATAGTCTTTCATATCATAAAAACGCCTTTCGTTTACCCATGGATTCTGCAGGATGTCTGCTGTCTGATAGAAATGATAGGCATGCTCTGAGATTCCAAAAGATTCAATCCCTTTCCGGGCTGCCGCATCTGTGAATTTTTTTAAATAATCCAGGCTTAACGTGCCATTTTCGAGATGATTATGATAGTCTGTAAGCATTTCTTAACTCCCCCAGTTTTTTACCCATTATACTTTAAGGGAGTAAAGCGGTGCAATCATTTCTATTCTATTTTTTGCGAATGATTAGAATTTGTCCAATTTTTATAGTATCTGAATCAGCATTATTTAAGTCTTTGATTGTTTCTGCAGTTGTATCATGCATTTTTGCTATAGAAGTTAGAGTATCTCCCTGTTTAACAGTGTATTCTATAGAGTTCTCGGGTTTTATCAATAGCTTTTGACCTGAAATAATGTGATCAGGATTAATATTATTTAAATCCGCAATATCCCCGGCCCGCAAATTATAGTGTGCAGCAATAGACCATAATGTTTCCCCTGTTTTAACTATATGGTAAGTTTCCACGGAATCATTTTTTATTTTCCCTGACTCAAGATTAGACGGCGGTGCTGAAACTTCACGCGCATTTTCATCTTTCATCACTGCAATTACAGCTTGTCCAACTTCTCCCGTCCCAAATGCAACAGAGGGATCAATTGCATTTATTTTATCAGCTGTCCATGCCTGCGTATGTATTTCAAAATGGAGATGCACTCCTGAGGAGTCACCCGTGCTTCCCATCAGTCCGATTTTCTGTCCCTGCACAACTTTTTCGCCTTCAGAAGAAAAGCGTTTATCCAGATGGGCGTATACTGTTTCAGTTTGGTTGTTATGTTTAATGAATATCACATTTCCATATGTTTGGGAATGATAAGACCTGGACACAATTCCTGCGTCAACAGCATAAACTGGAGACCCGGAATCTCCAGCTATATCGATGCCTTTATGCTGTCCTTCTCTTGTCCCAAACGTGTCTGTAATTACACCATCTGCAGGCCATACCCAAAGCTCTGTCAGTTCCGGAATTATTGGCTCGGCAGCTTTAGAATGCTTCCCACCCAGAAATAACAGACTCACACAAAGAGCCATTATTCCTGCGATAAAGAAACGCCTTATGTAATCCTTCATTCTTTTCCTCCTATGTTGTAAGCTGAAATATCTGTACGAATGCCTGGTCATTGACCGCACTCTCTTCCACCCTATGACAGCTTGTACTCTTTTAGAACAATTAACAATAAAGCTCTTAAAAGCACAGTTATTAGTATACTTCCAGCAGTATAGTTTTTATGCAGACCTGAGGGATTTTTTCCATAAAAAAAGACAGCCATATGGCCGCCTCCCTAATTTGGCAAATCTCGTTTATTAGCTGCTATTGGTACCTTTAATTCTTCAGTAAGGTCAAACTTGCCGATTTTATCAACATCTGCATTTTCCAATTTAACCGTGTCAAAATCAAAGTCTTTTGCCGTCAGAAGTATTGCTTCAATCGCATGAAGTGTTGATTCATCATTAATTATTTCTGATTCATTATTAAAACGGATTAAGAGTTTGCCATCCTGTATTTCTTCTGTTTCAAAATCAATGTCTTCCGGTATGGATGCCTGTAAATTATTTTCAGTCCGGTTTTTCTTCATGGCTAGTAGAGCATCTTTTATAGAATTGAGCTCTTCTCTTAGCGGGACCAGGAATGGTGTTGAATCTGCGCCATTTGGATATAAGAAATAATAAATTAAGTTACCATTGCTATTTTCCGGGATAAATTCCTTCCTATATCCGTAATGGCTAAATTCAATGCCGATTTCCCCTTCAGTCATGAAGTTAATCTTTTCTATATCAAGATTATTCATTATATTGGACAAGACCTTCTCTAATAGTATTTCTGTCGTGGAAGACATGCTATATGGATGATCCGCTGGCATATCGACAGTTAACATCTTATTTCCCTGATCATAGGTGAAATTTGCTTTCAGAGGATAGTAATCCTCTAAACCCCATTTATCTTCGGTTAGCCTGCTCATCGTGTCTTCAAATAATTCAAATTTCGTCCTGGCAGGATTTTCATCAACTAAAACACTGACGGGTACAATATTTTGTGCTGCCTTATCTGGAATCGCATAAGTCAGTACCTCTTTCCCTGCCAAATCTTCTTCATAAACGGCAGTAGGACTTGATTCTGACTCAACTGTCTTCTTGCTTATCTCATCATTTATTTCCGCTTCCGGCTCAGTAAACAGCTGTGCCTGGTCCTGTTCTTCTGAGCCTTTATCTTGAGCAATTAATTCGGAGTCTTCCTCTTTCGCTTCCAGAATAGTGTTATTTTCACTTGCTATTTGTTCAGATGAGGTTGATCGGTCCGCTTTCAATTCGACCTGCTTATCGGCAGACTCCTGCCAGCTCATAAGGTTTGGGACGAGAATAAAAAGCAGGAGCAAGGCAGCAGCCGCTGCAATAGATGGCAGGATCCATGTTCTGTTTTTTTGCTTTCCCATCTTAATTTCGATAGCTTGATAAATGTCTCTCGGATCACGATCATCTTTAATTTTAGGCAGCTGGTTCAGCAATTCCTGAAGCTGCTCATCGCTCCACTTTGATTCCTTCATTATCCATTCCCTCCTTTACCTTAAAATCTTCCATATGTTTTTTAAGCACCTTTAAAGCACGATGCTGGGTTGTTTTAACCTTGCTTTCGGTCCAGCCAAGTGAATCAGCTGTTTCATTAATGCTGAGTTCATGTATATATCTCATAATTATGACAAGCCTCTGGTCAATGGTGCATAAATCCAGACAGCGATAGATCAGCTGAATTTCTTCTCTTTGCACGGCAATTTCTTCCGGCAAGGGCAGAACATCCTTTACCTCCTGAGTTGACCAGTCAAATTTCTCCATAATCCTTTGCTTCCAGCCCTTTTGCTTGCGAAAAGAATCTATGGCAACATTCCGCGCAATTGAAAAGAGCCATGTTTTTTCGCTGCTTTTCCCTTCAAACTTTTCATATGATTTTAATACTCTTATATAGACTTCCTGGACTAAATCCTCAGCCAGTTCCTTGTTTTTGACCATATAAAAAAGAAATTGAAAAACGTCCTGATGGTATTTTTTATAAAGTTCATCAAAAACGGAGTCCATGGATTCCCCTCCCCGTTCAATAAAATAGTCGTTCTCTCTTTAAAAAAAGTTACAGTTTAACTATATTATTATTTTGCAGAAAAGCGCAAGAGGCTGTTTGGGTGAGGGATTACTCCCTGCCATCAAAAACGCCCGGCCCATTGCTTAGAACTATATTTCAAAAAAAAAGGGAAGGAAACATTATGCATCTCCTTCCCTAAGCCTATAATAAATTGTTTCCCGTGTATCAAGAACAATCGCCACATTTCTCGTCTTTATCCTTCATTTCGAGGGATAAAGATTGAAAATGTCGTACCGTGTCCGGTCTTGCTTTGAACGGTAATATGGCCTTTATGAGCTTCAATTATATTTTTTGCAATTGCAAGGCCAAGGCCAGTTCCAGATCGGCCCCTCGTTCTTGCTTTGTCCGCTTTGTAAAAGCGTTCAAATACAAATGGCAGGTCCTCTTCGGGAATCCCTGAGCCAGAATCTTTCACTTCTATAAACAGTCCCCGTTCATCACTTCTTTCGAGCACTTTTACCTCACCATTGTGAGGGGTATGCCGGATGGCATTATCAATCAGATTAGTCATGACCTGTTCAATTCTGTCCGGATCAATTTGAATAGGGACACCCTTGCTTTGCAGATCATGTTCCAGACTAATTTCCTTCTCTTTTGCCAGCCCCTGAAACTTCCTGATAATTCTTTGCAGATAGGAATTCACTTCAGTTTCTTCCATTGTCAGCTGAATATGTCCGGCTTCCATTCTGGCAAGATCCAGCAATTCATTCACAAGCCGGCCCATTCTTAGAGACTCATCATAAATGACACTTGCCATCTCTTTTTTCTCTTCGTCCGTTCCGGCAATATCATCGACAATCGCTTCACTATACCCCTGCATCATAGAAATCGGCGTCCTTAATTCATGAGAAACATTCGCTATAAAATCGTTCCGGAGCTTATCAAGCTTACGCTCTTCCGTCATGTCCCTGATAACCGCAACCGCTCCTCTTATATATTTATTATTATAAAGAGGGCTGACGATTATCACCCAGGAACGTCCTTGTATAGAGATTTCGCCAATCTGCTCTTTCTCGGTATTTACAGCAAGCTGGAAAAGCTCCATGACTTTGGATGGCACTTCCTCTGTATTATTCTCAATGTCATCCAGTTCATAAAACCAGCTTTGCAAAAACCGCTCTGCAGGAGGATTTGTGATGAGGATCGTGCCATCGCGGTTGAAGGTGATTACCCCATCAGCCATCCCGCTTAGAATGCTTGCCAGCTGTTCCTTTTCCTGGCTTAGAGCATTCATATTGAATTTCAGCTGTCTGCCCATCTGATTAAAAGCCATGGCTAATTCGCCAACTTCATCATTAGTCAGAATCGGAACCTTTGTATCGAATTTTCCTCTTGCTACCTCAAAGGCAGCTTCTTTCATTTTTCTGAGCGGAGCATTAATTCTTGTAGATAAGAAAAATGCAAAGATGGTTGTTAAAATAATGGCAACTCCTGCAGCCAGCAAAATAAACTTAGTCGTAGAACGCAGTGTTTCATGCATAACTTCAATGGATTGATAAATAAAGACGGCCCCATTGCTGCTGTCACCTTCGAGAGGGACCCCAATTATAAGAATATTGCTGTCATCATCTGCGGCTACATCTGTATACTCAGGGTTAACGGATGTTACTTTTTTTACAGTCTTACCTTCCGTTAGGACTTCTTTTAAATCATCTTCCTCGGTGAGGTAAGAGATGGGGAGTTTTAATGAACCTGTATGATTTGGAGAATAGTAGTACTCTTTCGGCGAATTAATAATGACTACTTTTGTTACATCGTCGACAAGTTCCCAGGAAATCTCCAAACCGACTTCACGATTATGCTCTTTTAAAATTCTGGTTATTTTATGGGCCGTATTCGATAATCCTTTTTCTGTTTCATTTATATGGTAATTTTCAAAAAACTCAAGCAGCATGACTGTTAAAATCAGCAGTACAAAGGAAACTAATAAAAGAATTGTGCCCCATAGTTTACCTGCAACACTCCGAAAGAGCATCATTCATTAATAACCTCGAACTTGTAGCCCACTCCCCAAACAGTGACAATCATTCTGGCAGCCTGCTCAGAAACTTTATTTAATTTTTCACGCAAGCGCTTCACATGTGTATCAACTGTTCTTAAATCTCCGAAAAATTCATAGTGCCAAACTTCCTTAAGCAGCTGTTCCCTGTCAAAAACCTTTTCCGGTGCCTTTGCCAGGAAATAGAGAAGTTCATATTCCTTTGGCGTTAAACTGACTTCTTTCCCATCAGCCAACACTTTGTGAGCATCATTATCGATCGTTAGATGAGGAAAAACAATTACATCTTTTGCTGTTGTTTCTGTTTGAAGGTAGGTAGTTTTAGAAGACCTGCGCAATAATGCCTTCACTCTCAGTACTACTTCCCTTGGGCTGAAGGGCTTTACAATGTAATCATCTGTGCCCACTTCAAACCCCTGTACGCGGTTAACTTCTTCCCCTTTGGCTGTCAGCATGATCACAGGAGTAGCTTTTTTCTCTCTCAGCTCTCTGCAGACTTCAATGCCGTCTTTGCCTGGCATCATTAAATCCAAAAGGATGACATCGTAATCATTTGCCAGAGCTTTTGACAAAGCCTGGTTTCCATTTTCCGCTTCATCAATCGAATAATTTTCACGCTCAAGGTACATCTTTAATAAACGGCGGATTCTTTCTTCATCATCCACTAGTAAAATTTTTACTTGGTTTTCCATTTTTCCAATCCCCCTAACGTTCAATAGAAATGGCTCTTCTCAAAATTTATTATAGCTAAAGAATTCTCCGCTGCAGCTCAGCAAACCCACAGGGCTGCCGGGAGCCCCTTTGACGTTCTGCGCCTGCGGGGTCATTCCTGGTGCGCTACTCCCGTAGGACGTTGGTGAAACATAGTATATTTAGAGCAGAAAACCATAGAAAGAATTATAGCTTTAATTAAAGCCTTCACTGCTGTGAAGTGAAGGCTTGTATGTGTTCGTTATGATCCGGCGTAGGAGTGCAATCCTGCAATGACCAGGTTTACCGCAACCAGGTTAAACATGATAATGATAAAGCCGATTACTGCAAGCCACGCAGACTTTTCACCATGCCAGCCCTTTGAAAGGCGAAGGTGAAGATAGGCAGCATAAAAAAGAAAGGTAATAAGTGCCCATACTTCCTTTGGATCCCATCCCCAGAAACGAGTCCAGGCTATTTGTGCCCATATCATGGCAAATATCAACGCTCCGAGCGTAAATACCGGAAATCCGATTAATACAGAACGGTAGCCGATCTCATCAACCAAATCCAGATTAATATTTTTTGCAAGCGGCTGAAGTGCAGCTCCAACTCTTTTTCGGAGAATCAATCTTAAAGCAAGATATAGAATGATACCTGAAGCCAATGACCATATAACTGTATTTAATTTTTTTGCATTAATAATTGCAGGCATTTCCGCCAGCGGTTCAAATTTCCCTTCCGTAATCAGCTTTGCTTCGTTAGGACCAGTTAAAGCAGGCATATGATACTCAAGGACATCTTCCTGTCCGTTCTTATCAACCCAGTTAAATTCTGCCTTGTAGCCGGAAACTGAAAAGCTTGAGCTTATAATAATAAAGCCAAGCGTACAAACTAAGCCAAACATAACGGCTTCTAGCCAGAATCTCTGTTTGCTTTGCTTAGACTGATCGACTGATTTAACCAAATAGATAATTCCTGCAGCAAAGCTTACAGCTAATATAGCCTGTCCAACTGCTGCAGTTGTAACGTGAATATGAAGCCAATCACTCTGCAAAGCCGGGATCAGTGGTGAAACTTCACGCGGAAACATACTTGCATAAGCGATCATTAGCACAGCAACAGGAAGCGTAAAGACTCCTAAGATAGGTGTTTTATAAATTAAGTAAATCACTATAAAAGCACCTACAAGCGACATTCCAAAGAATGTTGTAAATTCAAATAAATTGCTGACAGGCGCATGCCCGGCTGCAATCCATCTTGTAATAAAGTAGCCCAACTGTGCTCCAAACCCGATAATGGTAATCCATAATCCGATTGCCGCCCACTTGTTTGGCCCTTTGTTTGTATTTTTCTTATCCTTTATGGAGCCAGCAAAAAAGACAGTAGCAATTAAATAGAGGATAAAAGCTGTGTATAGTAAATTGCTGCTTATTGTAACCACTCAGATTCCTCCTTAGCCTTTCTTTTCACTTTGATTTTGCAGCTGGTCTTCCGGTACCTTAATTCCGGTTCCGTCCAATGCTGCCTCTATTTCCCTTTTAAGTCCATGCCAGTTTTTGTTAGTGTGTCCGGCTACCCATACTTCTCCATTGACACGGCGAAGCCAGATTCTTCGATGGTTCCAATAAGACCCCTGTGCAACACCTATCATGAAAATAACACCGCCCAAAGCGATAATCCATAGGGTCAAATCTTTTCGGACAGTCAGAGCCGATACATTTTTAGTATCTATGCCTTTAAATGCCATCTTATATTCATTATCACCAAAAGGTTCAATTGTCTGTCTGATTGCAACGAAACTAATTTCGCCATCCGGCTTATCCGGAGTAAACATTTTGAAAACGAAGGCAGGATTATTAGGAACTCTGGACTTTGTTATCGGCTCCCCATTTTCATCAAATTCAAAATCGGGAAAATAACTGACAACTTCAGCTTTATAGCCATTTCCAAGATCATATACATCCTGAGGATCGTTCAGGTCGACTGTTAAATCACCATATTCTTCACCCGTTTTTTTATTTGTCAGGGCAAAGGACATTTTGTTAAGCTCATTAAGCTTATAATCTACTTGGTATAATGCAAATTTTTCAAACTTCAGAGGTTTATTTACCTTAATTTCAAAGTCCTTAACTTTCTCGAGATCAGCCTCTTCCCCCGCAACTGTATCTCCCTGTTTTTTATAAAGAGTTACATTGGACTGATAATTCTTTGCTACCATCCCTGCTTTATCAATCGCTTCTTCAAACACTTCTTTATCTTTCTCTTTATCGTACATTTCAAGGATGAAGCCATCATTTTTAAGGTAGTATTCTCCATTGGTTTCAGGAATGACCTTTGTCTCGCCTTCCCGGATCCAAAGTATTTTGTCAACGTACATGCCTGGTACAAAACGCAGCATTCCGCCGATTAAAAATATGATAAGCCCTACATGGTTAACGTATGGGCCCCACCTTGAAAAACGTCCCTTCTCGGCAAGGATGTTTCCATTCTCTTCTCTGATGCTGTATTTTTTGGATTTTAACTTTTCTTTTGCCATAGTAAATGCCTGATCAGTGGCTTCTGGCTGTGAAACCCCAAAAACCCGCTGGCGCTGGAGATAGCTTTCATGACGGCTTACCCTCTGTTTTTTTAGAGCCCTGTACAAAGGAATAACCCTATCCAGACTGCATATCACAAGCGATATGCCGATTGAGGCAATCAAAATCAAATACCACCATGAGCTGTAAAGGTTATGAAACCCTAAATCATAGTATAATTTACCTATCCAGCCATATTGATCTTCGTAATATTCTTCAGCAGGCATGATCGGCGGAATATACATTTCCTGAGGCAGAATTGTTCCAAGGGCAGAAGCAATCAGCGTTATGACAATCAGCCAGACTCCAACCTTTACAGATGAAAAGAAATTCCAGATTTTATCAATTATCGTTTTGTTATAGGTTTGCGAACGGCGTGCACTTCCTTCATACCGCATATCCAGAAGTTTCTTATCTTTTTCTTTTTCTTCCAATACCTTGCCGCATGACTCACATAAAATCGTACCGATGGGGTTTACATGGCCGCAGTCGCATTTTACTTCTTTCATATATAAAACTCCCCGTAACTTATGGTTTAATCTGTTCCATATAGTTCTTGATCGTATCTTCAGTCATCTCTCCTGTAATATACTTGACTACCTTCCCGTCTTTATCGATAAGGAAAGTTGCAGGAAGAGGATTAATCCCGTAAGCTGATTGGACCTGGGTATTCTTATCAATGACAATCGGGAACGATAAATCGTAACGCTCAGAAAATTTATTTACTGCCAAATCTGTTTCTCCTACATTGACAGCCAAAACCTGAACACCCTCATCTTTAAATTGCTTGTATTGGTTGTTCATATATGGCATTTCTTTCTCACAGGGCTTGCACCATGTCCCCCAAAAGTTCAGGAAAACACCCTGCCCTTCATAATCTGATAACCGGTGTTTATTTCCATCCATGTCTGTCAAAACGAAATCAGGTGCCTTTTCTCCTACGGCAACCTTTTGAATCTTGTCTTTCGTAAAATTAGCGTATAGCGTATATGCCACGGCAGCACCAAGGACAAGCAATATGATTGTTCTCATTACCAGACGCTGCTTCTTCATAAAAAACTTCCCTCCTAAGGCATCCTTTTCAGATAAAAATCGTACCTTGAACAAGTTAATATGTAACATATGGAAAATGAATTGAGCCTCATAGCTGTTTACTATTATAGCATTTTTCATCATACCTATATTGTTAACAAATTATCGTAACTGTGACACTTCTATGAATTTTTTGTGCTCACCTCATTATTTCTTCTTCATAGCAAGTGCCCGCAGCTGTTTAACTTCATGGGCCGTAAGTTCTCTCGCATCTCCCGCTGACAAACCCTGCAAAGTAAGATAGCCGTATCTCTCCCTCTTCAGTTTCAGAACGGGATGGCCAATGGCTTCAAACATCCTTCTAACCTGGCGATTGCGTCCTTCATGGATGCTGATTTCCACTATGGCTGTCTGTTTTTTCTTATCCATTGATAAAAGTTTGGTTTTCGCAGGCGCTGTTTTTCCATCTTCGAGGACCACACCTCTTTGAAGGCTTCTCATGCTTTCTTTCGAAGGGATGCCTTTGACCTTGGCAACGTAGACTTTTTCAATCTCATTGCTTGGGTGCATTAAAAGATTTGCAAACTCCCCGTCATTGGTAAGAATGAGAATTCCGGATGTATCGTAATCCAGTCTTCCAACAGGGTAAATTCTTTGTTTGATTCCCATAAAGAAATCCGTGACGACTTTTCTGCCTTTATCATCCGAAACGGCAGAAATTACGCCTCTTGGCTTATAGAGAAGGAAATAAACGGGCTCCTCTCTCTCAACTGGAATTCCATCCACTTCAATCCGATCTGAAGGAGAGACCTTAACTCCCAGCTCCTTCACTGTTTTTCCATTAACCTTTACACGGCCTTCAGCCATTAGCTCTTCCGCTTTTCTTCTCGAAGCAAACCCAGCATGGGCAATAACCTTCTGCAATCTTTCCATATATGTCACCTCAAAGTTTTATTAACAGTATTTCATACTTTTTCACTCCTACTGAATTATGACATAATTCGTCAAGTTTTCAAAGCAAACCATAGTTAAAACAGCTTGCATCAGAAATAGTCTGTAATTACTGAATGTTGGAATTTAGATAAAAATAAAAAAAGACACCTAATTAGGTACCTTTTTTTAATAGAATGTTTTGTTTTTAAACTGATGTCCGTTGATTTCCGCTGCGGGCACTCAGCGAACCCGCAGGGATGAACGAAAGCCTCCTCCGCTGGATATTGAATTTGCTTCTGTGAATACACCGTACGAAGAATGCGTATGCATTTCGAGGATCAAGTGCTCTCCGCTCCAATCAGCTCAGTGATTAAACTTCGATTGCAGCTAAATAGCAGTAACCTGAATCGTCGTTAAGCCCCTATTTAAAATGCCTTTTATTTTCCATTCTGTTTTACATATTTCCAAAAACAATTGTCACGATCACTATGGAGGCAATGATGCCTGCCAAGTCGGCTAAGAGTCCGACTTTGAGGGCATCTCCCATTTTTTTGATTCCTACCGCCCCAAAGTAGACCGTCAGTACATAAAAAGTTGTATCTGTACTGCCCTGAAGCACTGAGGCAAGTCTGCCTATGAACGAGTCGGGCCCATGGACTGCAATTAAGTCACTGGTCATTCCCAGCGCTGCAGTTCCAGAAATAGGGCGAATGATAGCAAGGGGTACGATATCAGGAGGTACTCCAATGGCATTTAGTCCAGGCCTGATCAGATCCATAAAATACTCCAGAGCGCCGGAAGCCCTGAAGACCGATATGGCTACAAGCATGCCGACAAGAAACGGAATGATGGATACAGCAATTTTTATGCCTTCTTTTCCGCCTTCAGTAAAACTTTCATAGGTAGGAACTTTCTTAAAAGTTCCATATATTAATATAAAGCCTATTAAAATAGGAATTAACCAAAGGGAAACAGCTGACACAATCTCCATCCTAACCTCATCCTTTACGCGTTCTTCGGTAATAGAAATAACGATCAATCATTATTGCGGCCAATGTTGAGCAGAATGTAGCCACTAAAGTGGGACCTACAATATCGGTCGGCGAGGCGGAATTATAATTCATCCGTATTGCAATCACGGTTGTAGGGATTAAAGTAAGACTTGATGTATTGATGGCTAAAAAGGTAATCATAGAGCGGCTCGCTTCATTTTTGCCCCCATTCAATTGTTTCAGCTCTTCCATAGCTTTTATGCCAAGCGGGGTAGCTGCGTTTCCAAGACCGAACATATTGGCCATCATGTTTGACAGAATATATCCCATCGCCGGGTGATCACCGGGCACCTCTGGAAAAAGCCTTTTCACAACAGGCCTGAATAAGGAAGCAAGTTTTTTCAGCAATCCGGCATCCTCTGCGATTCTCATCATTCCCAGCCAAAAAACGAGTATGCTGATTAGACCGATGCATAACGTGACCGCTTCTTTTGCACCATTGAAAATGGCTTCGTTCACTTCGCTCATGGTGCCGTTTATCATGGCAAAGACAATGCCTATAGCGGTAAGCATCACCCAAATGATGTTAACCATTGATCTTCACTCCCGCAATGGAGGTAAAAAGGCCCTTAAAGTATTCTAAAAGCGATTTATCTTCTTTTGCTTTATCATGCCTGTAATATAAAGGAAGTTTTCTAACAGGCTTATCTTCAAAATACACTGTTGCCTGTCCTATGACTTCAGGCATTTTTCGGCTGTCTTCCCATTCTGTTTCAGGTTTCTGCAGCTTTATATTAATCTTAAACTTGTCTTTTTCCTCTTTTAAAACAGGGTAGTGGTAGGAATGCTTTAAATAAACTTTGCCTTTATAATACTCTTCATCAATATCTTCTATAATTCCCTCGGGCAAGACTTCCACAATATCATAGGTTTTAAAAGCGGTCTCATACATATTAATATGGTCATTCCAGTCATCGGGTCCGTTTAAGGTTACTGCAATCAGATTTAGGCTGCCTTTGGATGCTGTGGTAACAAGGGTTCTCTTTGCCCTTTTGGTATATCCTGTTTTTCCCCCGGTGCAATACTCATATAATTCAGTAAGGAGCCTATTTTTATTTTTCCACACCCTGTCCCAGCTTTCATTCGGGTTTGGCGCTCTGTGCACCTTTGTACCAGCAATCTTTTGGTAGGTCTCATTATTCATTGCATACCTGGTCAGCAAAGCCATATCATACGCGGTCGAATAATGATTTTCATGATCATCCAGACCATGAGGATTTGCGAAATGTGTGTTCTTCATGCCAATCTCTTCCGCCTTCTTATTCATTAAAAAGCCGAATCCTTCAAGACTTCCGCCAACATGCTCTGCGATTGCAACAGCAGAGTCATTGCCTGAACGAAGCATGAGTCCATAGACCAGATCTTCAAGCTTAATTTTTTCTCCTGCCTTTAGATAAATCGAGGAGCCTTCCGCTCTGACAGCACGATCACTAACTTTAACCATGTCGCCCATTTTCCCGGACTCTATAGCCAGAATTGCAGTCATGATTTTTGTAATGCTTGCTATTCTCCTCACTTCATTTGCATCTTTCTGGTAAAGGATTCGGCCAGAATCCTGCTCCATTAATATGGCACTCCGGGCACTTACTGAAACAGACGCTTCTGCCTTCTGAGAAATATTCATCATAATCAACGCGGTGGCCAAAACCATGGCCATCAGCCTTCTAAACCATTTCATTGCACAAAACCCCGTCTCCTTTGTGGAATGTCAAATTGAGCGAAATACAGGATCTCCCCGCAGGGAGGAGTTCCATGTTTTTCATTTATTTGTACAAGTTTATGCAGGACAAGTAGTGATATGACTATTAAGTTTACTTGTCTGGCGGCTTTGGAGAAGGCTCGTCCATCAAAAATGAAGGGAATACTCTTGGTACTCCCCTCCTACTTATTTCTGCTCCATTTAGAATGGCTTCCATTTTAACTCAGATGCTTTTAAATACCTGTCTTCTACATCCTTCCAGTTGACAACATTCCACCAATTTTTCACATAATCTCCGCGATTATTTTTATATTGCAGATAATAAGCATGTTCCCATACATCTAAAACCAGCAATGGTATCGTATCCCACTGGGTTAAAAGCATATGTCTTTCCGACTGAAGTATTTCGAGTCTGCGTGCTCTTGGCGACCAGACCAGGATTGCCCAGCCTACGCCTTCTACCTGTTTGGCTGCTTCAGTGAAATGGCTTTTGAACCTCTCAAAGCTCCCAAAGTATTTGTTAATTTCTTTGAGGAGTGCCCCAGAAGGTTTTCCTCCGCCCTCAGGGCTCATATTATTCCAGAATATCGTATGCAAATAATGGCCCGACCCATGAAAGGCGAGTTCACGGGACCAGTGTTTTACGAGACTGTAGTCATTATTGTCTCTCGCATTTTGAAGCATCACCTCTGCTTTATTCAATCCATCCACATAAGATTGATGATGCTTATCATGATGCAGTCTCATAATTTCACCAGAGATATGCGGTTCCAATGCACTGTAATCATAAGGGAGCGGAGGCAAAAAATGCTTACCAGCAGGGATGTACGGTTCATTGATATAGATATTTCCAAGCTGCTGTCTATTAGTAAAATAATTCTCCATATCGGAATGAAGAGTATCCACGTGTTCCTGCAGCTTTTCCAGGGCTTCTATATCGAGGGGGCCGTTTACTCCATCCATAATTTCGGTAAAATGGTCCAGCCTTTGCCATAGTTCATTGTTTTGTTCAACATCCTCCGAGTCTAAAAAATCTCTTAGCTCTTTGTTCCATTTTGTAACTTCCTTGATGTAATCTTCCATTTTACTCATAGAATCCCTCACTCACTTCTTTTTATAGCTCACTTTCTATTTGTATGAGAGGAAGTTTGTACGTTTTCCAAAGAAAATTGGAAACCAGCATATAAAGTGAAACTTCAATTAATGGGATTTTACTGCCCGCTAGACCTGCGGTAAACCCGCCCACAAAAAAAGAACAGCTGCCAGCTGTTCTTCAACATTCCTATTTTGATTGAATCATTTTTGTCCGGTAATCAGTTTCGTAATATTCAAGTTCCTCCCGAATCCGCTGGAACTCTCCTTCCAGCTGCCTGAACATTGTTTTTAGGCTGTCAGGAACTTCCTCATGGAATTGGATTGAGTTTTTTCCAGTATAGGCTGAACGGCTATTCTCAAACCAGGCATCATTTTTCGGAGAGAAAAACTCTTCAATGCATTGATGGTAAATCCGATATAACGTCTTTTCGGCAGCCCCCTTTTGGAAGGGGTCACTTTTTAAAATGATCGTGCAGGTATCAAGCCCTTCTTCACAATAAACAAGCAGTTTTCTGACATGTGAAAGAATGCTTTTATAATAATTCACATTTCCCTGCTTTTCTGTTTCAAGATCTTTAATCGTTGTATTATTTAAGAAATCTTCAAAAGCGGCAACGCTATTACCGAGGAAATTTTTCACATCTTCCATTTGTGATTTAACGATTGAATTCCCCATCCATTACACCCCCGTATTTGTACACTGGCTATTACTGCGGTTGAACAATAAAATCTAAAGGTGATCGCAGGTCAAAGGATTCTTTATTCTCCAGCGCTTCAAAAATGGAGGGAAGCTTGGAAAAGTCCAGATCCTGAAAATAGGATGCAAAATCAGCCTTTGAGTTAAGATAAATTCGTTTGCGATGCCTAAAACCCGGGTTCTTTAATAAACATGAAAGAGCAACAAGATCCTTGAACTGCACCTCTCTCGAACCAGCAATGAAGACTGGGTCCTGTTCATAGGGTGTGAACTCATTCATGGATTCATCAAAGAAACGGACATATAAAACGTGAAAAGTTTTCTCCTGCCCATCTTCTTCGAACACAATCTCGCTTCTGTTAAAAAAGTCTTCCGAAGTGTTCGGCTTTTCTTTTTCAAGCTCGTATCCTCTGCAATGTTTAATCAGCAAGCAAAACCCTCCTATTTCCCCCGATGGTTTTAAGATGATATGTATGACAGCTGTTTTAAGGAAAGGGAAAAATATAAATCTATTTTACCACACTTCCTATGTAATGTGTCAGAAAACTCAAGAATCTAGCTCCTGGAACTTCTCAAAGAATAAATCTGCCTCTTCCTGGAATGAATCCTCTTCTTCACTAATCTTATCCGGCAGCGGCGGAAGCTCTTCTATGCTTTTAAGACCAAAATAATCAAGGAATTCTTTAGTCGTTCCATACAGGTAGGCCCGCCCTGTTCCTTCTGCCCGTCCAACTTCTTTAATCAGTGCTTTTGCCGATAATGTCTGAAGAGGCCTCTCTGTCTTGACTCCCCTTATCTCTTCAATCTCTGTCCTTGTAATAGGCTGCCTGTAAGCAATGACTGCTAATGTCTCGAGTGCCGCCTGAGATAAGGAGGCGGAAGATGGAGATTCTACCAGCTTTTTTAAATACGAAGAAAACTCTTTTTTCGTAACCAGCTGAAAAGTCCCCGCCAGTTCAACCACCATAATTCCCCGGCTGCTATTGCCGTAGTCTTCAATAAGGCTGTCCATGATTTCACGGGCCTGAAGTTCTTCCACCTCCAGAACATGGGCAATTTGCTTTAAGGATAAGCCCTCATCACCGGCTGCAAACAGAAGGCTTTCAGCAATTCCTTTCCAATTAATAATCTCCATACTATTTGTCTCCTTCCATGGAAGCTACAAAGATATCCGAAAAGTTTCTGTCCTGCTCGACCAGTATTTCTTTACGCTTGATTAACTCCAGCACCGCCAGGAAAGTGACCACTATATGTTCTCTGTCTGATATTGGAAAAAGGTCGGTAAATTTTTTCCTCCCCTTAAAATTCCTTAACTGGTCCACAATTTCAGCCATCCGCTTCTCTATGGGAATCTCCTGACGTGCGACTTTCGCGGAAAGCGGCCTTTGCAGTTTCTTCCTTCTTAATAACTTTTGCAGAGCACCAAGCATATCATAAAGACTTACATTCAAATCAGCTTTTTCCTGCCGTGAATCATTCACATATTCTGAAAGGTCTGCAGGCGGCTTTGTATACATTAAACTTCTATCCTGCTCGCGCTCCTTAAGCTCTTCCGCAGCTTCCTTATACTTACGGTATTCAATCAGCCGTTCTACGAGTTCATCTCTTGGATCTTCCTCCATTTCCATTCCAAATTCATCCTCCAGCTCTTCCTCTTCATGCTTTGGCAGCAGCATTTTGCTTTTAATAGCCAGCAGTGTAGCTGCCATCACAAGATATTCGCTTGCTACGTCAAGCTGAAGCTCCTTCATTGTATGTATATAAATGAGGTATTGCTCAGTGATTTCTGATACAGGAATGTCATAGATATCGATTTCCAGCCGATTTATAAGATGAAGAAGAAGATCCAGCGGCCCCTCGAATGCATCTATTTTTACGTTATAATGATCATATTGCATAAATACCCACCAAATTTTCCTAATATAAATTCCCTTAAACTCCAAAAGACTATATCTAGTATAGATTATTCATTAATGTTATCCAATAGAAAAATAACCCTGATGTCCGGAATACCCCAATTTCATTTTCATATTTTTTTGATGCGCCCAATCAATCAGGCAATTGCCTACATACGATGTATGGAAATAAAGATACAGGAGGTATTTTATATGTCTAATGCTGGATTTGGAGATTGCGGAACCGGGTTTGCTTTAATTGTAGTGTTGTTCATCCTATTAATTATTGTAGGAGCTTCCTGGTGCTTCTAAATTGTTGCGTTTATACAGCAAAGCTTTGCTGGCTGACCTTTAAAAGAATGGCCTAGCAGGGACCAGCCAAAAAGCGCCAAAATATATGAATTTAAATTCATCCCCTGTAAGCCCGGCTAAATCGCCGGGTTTTTATTTTTCTGATTACCGCTTCTGCTATGTTAAAATTAAGAAAAACACAATCGCCTTCTCGGGAATAGGGACTAAAGCTAGACAGTAATCGACGCTCAAAATCTTATAGTTTCCTATTTGTTTAAAACAAGAATTGTCAAGGAGTGAAAGTATGTATCCTGATGAATATATCGAGTTCATGGTCCATTTTCATGGTGACCGTGATTATTTTGAATGTCACGAAATACTGGAGGAATACTGGAAGAATACCGATCGAAACAATAAAAGTTCTATATGGGTTGGGTTAATTCTCATGGCAGTTTCTTTTTATCATCATCGCAGAGAAAATTATAATGGAGCAGAACGTACTCTCCGCAAAGGAATCGCCATATTGGAGTGCAGTCCTGCAGATTTGACGGCACTGGGAATTAATGCAGATCAATTGATGAAAGACCTTAAGGAAAGGCTCGATCTAATACAAAAAGGCGGAAAGTACACGAGCGTTAATTTGCCAATTACAGACCGCCTGCTTAAGGAGAAATGCATGAATATGTGTTCCTCCAAGGGATTTGCCTGGTGCTCTGACAGCATTCTGCTGGATAAAGAAATTGTTCACCGCCATAAAAGAAGAGATAGAACAATGGTCATTAAAGAGAGACTGGATGCCCTAAATCAAAAAAAAAGGCAGGAATAATAATTATTCGCTGCCTTTTCCAATCTAAGAAAGTATATTATGTTGAGTCTCGAGAACTGTCCAGCGCAAGCAGCCTGCCCCCTCGATGTCACAAGCTGACCCACCCCAAAAGGCAAAAAACGCCATTCCGTGATTGTTGAGGTTGACAAGGTGCTTCCGTTTTTCCTAATTAACATCACATTTGTTTAAAAAAGATTCCGTTTCATCAGTTGCAGTTAACGTTTTGCCAGGGTATAGTTCATCCAATGCTTTTATCATTGTTTTGCCTATCCCTTGATGGCGGTGTGACGGGTTAACAGAGATATGCTGAATCTCCATGGTCTGATCACTTGATGTAACACCAACCAGCCCAATTATATCTTCGCCTTCCTTCCACAAAAACAGCTGCCAATTTTCTTCTGTTTCATATTGCTTCATCGTCTGCTGCAGCCTTTTCAGGTCTTTTTCATTAGGCATGAAAGATAAAAGACCCATTGCAATTTTTTCAAATGATTTTTTATATCGAATTAGCATATTAATCCCTCATTATTTGAATAAAAACATCATAACTATTTTTCCCATTTTTTAATATTTGTAAACTTACTATAACAGTATATGTATTCATGCTGAATGTTGCTATTTTCGAATAAAAACCGTATAATAGCGCCTTTTTTGATACAAGACGGCTCTAAACTATAAAAAACCAGTAAACCAGTCCCCATCCGATACTTAACACAAGCAATAAAATAAAAAGAAGCCAATTGCTTTTTTTCATGATTCCTTACTGCCCCCATTTATATATAAATCCTATGACTCACAAACTATCATTCATTTTACACTATTCTTTTTGATAATTCCATTCTGCCTGCTGAAATAGGCATTTTGAGCTAATGTTTCAGTTATAGAAGAATTGAAACTTTTTCGCATAAGAATCGTCTATTTACAGGAAGCCATTATAATTAAGGGAGACTAATCATACATGGCTTACCTATTATTGCTCCGGGAGGAAACCGCATGAAATGGAATAAAATGCTTGCGCTATTCATTATTTCGCTATTATTTATTATACCGATACAGGCATTTGCCGATATGGCAGAAGGTGACGTAATTGTCACCCTGGGAGAGAATCTATCAGAAGAACAAAAAAATATGCTGCTGGCTGAAATGAAAGCTCCGAAAGATGCGACCATCATTACTGTTTCAAATGAAGAAGAACATAAATATCTTGGCAATTATATCTCTAAAGCTTTAATAGGCACGAGAGCGATATCTTCTTCCGCCGTCACAATAGCAAAACAAGGCTCCGGACTTGAAGTTGAGACAAAGAATATCAACTGGGTTACTGATGAAATGTATATTAATGCCTTGATTACTGCAGGTGTAAAAGATGCGAAAATCTATATAACAGCTCCTGCGAATGTTTCCGGTACAGCTGCCTTAACAGGCATCATCAAAGCATATGAAATCTCTGCCGAAAAGACAATCCCTGAAGAAGTAAAGCAGGCGGCTAATGAAGAAATGGTTGAAACAGCTAAGCTTGGCGATTCGGTCGGAAACGAGAATGCTGCTGCTTTAATTGCCAAAATTAAAGAGGAAATTGCCAAAAATTCACCTGAAACCGATGCAGAACTTAGAACTATTATCGAAAATGCCGCAAAGGAACTTGGCATCACTTTGACTGAACAGGAGATTTTAAGTTTAATAGATTTGTTCAACAAACTGAAAGAGCTAGATATAGACTGGAATCAGGTCGGCGAGCAGCTTAACCAGGCAAAAGACAAAATCTCCAAGTACCTTGAAAGTGAAGAAGGCCAAGGTTTTTTAGAAAGCTTAAAGCGTTTTTTTGTGAGTGTAATAGACGCTGTTAAAGCCTTCTTTTCTTAATAAATTAAGCTGCCTTGGCGGGCAGCTTAATTTTTTATTTTTTCATTGATCGGCAGATCTAATCTTAAAATGTCCTCGTATGTTTCTCTTTTAACAACTAGCTTAGCCTCTCCATTTTCAACAAAAACGACAGGCGGCCTTGGGATTCGGTTATAGTTGTTTGCCATGGAATAGCCGTATGCGCCGGTGCAGAAAACGGCCAGGAGGTCTTGATCCCCTGCTTTTGGAAGAGGCAAATCCCAAATAAGCATATCGCCTGATTCACAGCATTTACCGGCGATTGATACTGTCTCTTCGGGTTTATCCAATACCCGGTTTGCCAATACCGCTTCATACTTAGCCTGATAAAGAGCCGGTCTGATATTGTCACTCATGCCGCCGTCCACAGACAGATAATTTCTAACATTTGGAACCTCTTTGCGTGATCCCGTCTGGTATAAAGTTGTCCCTGCGTCTCCCACAAGGGACCGCCCAGGCTCAATCCAAATTTCCGGCATCTTCATTGAATAATGTTCAGCCTGTTTCTTAACTTCCCCAATGATTTCTTCAACATATTGAGATGCATGAATCGGATCATCTTCTTCAGTGTAGCGGATTCCAAAACCACCGCCTAAGTTAAGAACTATAGGTTCATAAGCATGCTTTTCTTTCCATTCTGCCATCTTTTCAAAAATTTTCTTGGCAGCCAAAATGAATCCTGTTGTATCGAAAATCTGAGAACCGATATGACAATGCAGTCCAAGTGTTTCGATCCAGCTTGAATTCAGCGCTTTTTGTAAAGCCGATTCCGCCTGTCCATTCTGAAGGTCAAACCCAAATTTTGAATCTTCCTGGCCAGTTAAGATATAGTCATGGGTATGGGCTTCAATTCCAGGTGTAACCCTGAGTAAAATTTTTGTCCTGGCTGCATGAGATTCACAAATCTCTTCTAATAATTCCAGCTCATAAAAATTATCGACAACAATACAGCCGACCTGATTCTTAAGAGCCATTTCCAATTCTTCTCTGCTCTTATTGTTCCCGTGAAAATGGATTCTTTCAGATGGAAAATCTGCAGTAAGAGCTGTGTATAACTCACCGCCTGAAACTACATCCAAAGAAAGACCTTCTTCATCAACAAGCTGAACCATGGCCACTGTAGAAAAAGCTTTGCTTGCATATGCCACTTGTGCTTTTATTCCAAGCTTATCGAAAGTCTGCTTAAATCCCCTTGCCCGTTCTCTTATTAATGCCACATCATATACGTATAAAGGTGTTCCAAATTGACCGGCAAGATCGACTGTGTCCATTCCGCCAATTTCAAGATGCCCTTTTTCATTTACTTTCATCGTGCCGTGAAAAAACATGGTTCCCCCTCTTCCTTTTCCACAGGAGCTAAGCCAGTGCCCCTGCCCCCGAGATTAATCAGTTTATGAAAGAAATAGACAGCTGCATAAGAGACTGTCTATTCTGTTTCCTTTAATCCTTTATTTAATTAAAAAAACTTTACCATATTTCTTGTATTTCCGCAATCGGCATTACGCGTATTTCTTATTTAACAGGCTGCTTATAGCGATTTTTAGTCTGGACAATACTCGGCCTGATCTTTGAACCGGGCATGGAACGGCGAATCAGGATTTGGGTTAAAGCCACCGGGCTGAATGGAATGAACGGCCATAGATATGGTGTATTCAAAGACTTAATGCTTGCCAGCAGGAGAATGACTAGTGTAAGCCCAACGACTAATCCTGGTGTATGGAAAATGGCAACTGCCACAAGCAAACACAATCGTAGAATTTTATTGGCAATGCTCAGTTCATAGCTTGGTGTCGTATATGTTCCAATTGCCGAAAGTGATACATATAAAATGACCTCAGGAACAAATAGGCCAACATCTATGGCAATTTGACCTATAAGTACAGCTGCTATTAAGCCCATGGCAGTTGAAAGCGGTGTAGGTGTGTGGATGGCTGCAATCCTTAGAAATTCAATTCCGACGTCTGCAAGAAACAGCTGGGCTATGACAGGAACATTCGTTTCTTCGTTTGGTCCGATAAACGCAATCCTTTCTGGCAGAAGCGAAGGCTCCAAAACAAACAGGAACCATAACGGCAAAAGCACAACGGAAGCCAAGAGACCTAAAAAGCGAATCCAGCGGACAAATGTGCCGACAGCTGGCGATTGCCTGTATTCTTCCACATGCTGTAAATGATGAAAATAAGTAGTAGGTGTTATAATGACACTTGGTGAAGTATCTACAAAAACAATAACATGCCCTTCAAGCAAATGGGCGGCTGCCACATCCGCCCTTTCCGTATACCGTACCAGCGGGAAAGGATTGTAGCCCTGTTTTAGTAAAAATTCCTCAACTGTTTTATCAGCCATGGTAATGCCATCTATTTCAATGGCTTTTATTTCTTTTCTAATTAAATCAACTAGATCCTTATTGGCCACATCTTTAATGAAACCAATGGCAACATCCGTTTTAGACCTTTCACCTACTCGCATTATCTCAAATCGCAGTCTCTCATCCCTAATTCTTCTGCGGGTTAAGGCAGTGTTTACTATAATATTTTCTACATAGCCATCTCTTGATCCACGGACAACCTTTTCAGTATCCGGCTCCTGAGGGGTTCTGCCGGGATAGCTTCTGACATCGATGACAAGCCCTTCTCCCTCTCCCTCGCCTACAACCACAATTAGGCCTGAGAGCACCTGATCGACCAGCTCATCCATTGTTTTAATGTGTTCAATTGATTGATGCCTCAACCTGTTTTCAATGATTTTAAAAAGGTTAGCGGAAAGTTTCTCACTGTCATTGATTCCAACAAGTCCCTCAATGATAGCAATGATATAATTCGTATCCGTTAATCCATTAATATAATAGAAATGTACATCCTTCCTTAAGATCGTTAGCTTTCTGACACCCAGATCGAAGCTTTCTCCCAGGCCGACTCTATTTTTCATATATTTTTCAATTTCATGTACGGATTCAAAAATGGGTGTCTTATCTTCTTTCGTCTTCCTTTGTGCCATAATAGCCGCTCCTTTCCAATACAAGTTCTACTGCCTTTCTTGTAATTGGTGATCCTGCATTGTAATGATCTTTTTTGGACATCTTCCCGATATCGCCAATTCCTACGATTATCGGCACATCCAGCTTATCCAGACAATAGACGGTATCACCATTGATTCTGCCTATTTCCATCTCGGGAACTCCAAACTTATCAACTCCGTAGGGGGTTAATTCGCCATTATTATCAATACACACATCTACTTTTGTCCATTCGGCCTGCCTTGTTTTTGAGGCAACTGCTATGATTCCCAGAACATCGATATCCTTATGGCCCGCAACATATTTCAGCGCATTCTCTCCAGTTCCCTCCCCGATAAAGCCGCTGTCATCGAACATAACCAGCACAGGATCATGCGAGACTTTTTTTATTAGCTTGACGATTTGCTGACCGGTTAAGATTGAAGGGTTTCCATGCGACAGGGACAAGCATCTTCCACCGATTTCCTTAGCAACAAGCTCAACTGTCTTCCTTGCAAAATCGTCTCCATCTGTTATAAGAATGACGTGCCTCCGTTCATCCATAGCGGTTTTTCCTTTCCGATTCCTCATTTTTCTTTAAATATGCCCAGCCGATTGCTTATTTATTTACAAAATAAATCCATTGAAACAGTGATCCGAACACCTTCCCAAATACAAATGCCATTAATAAAATCGCAATTTTCCCATCCACTCCGATTCTTTTTGCAAGGATTGGAAATACATTCAAAACTTCGGTTAAAGCTGCTGCCAGCATTCCAATAAATATTCCCGAAGCCAGTCCGAGTGGGATTAAAAGCAGCGGTGTTAACTGGAGCACAGGATCCCATAAAGTTGCCAGTGCACCTGCCAATGCACCCATAACAACTGCAGCTTCATAATGATGGATCATTTTCATCGTTTTGGTCAGCTGAGTCAGCCTCGGGATAATGCCTAAAACTGCCAGAAAGGCAACAAACCCTGAACCAACAGCGAGCCCTCCCGCAAATCCAATGATCATTACCAGAACAACATTAATGGTCATCAAGATACTTCATACTCTCCTTGTTTTCTTTCAATGCAACATAATTATCAAGGTCCAGCTGATAATTGAACATTTCCACTTCCAATGGGCTAGGTTCTTCATTAAGCCGCTTTTTAAAAACATGATTAAAGAATATGATCATGCCAAGCCCCAGGCCTATGGAATAGGGAATTTGAAAAATGAGGGGCTTTCTGTCCACTTCCCCAGTTATGAGAGTGTAAATTCTAAGCTGTACAGCCTGCATACTTACATCTTCATGAAAATTCATAATTGCCAGGGCGGCACCAATAAACAGAAGCAGCCAAACCAGCAGGAAAAGAGGGAATGAGACTTTTTGCTTTTTTGTAACCACCTCAACTATCGATTGAGCCGGCCCGATCGACTGGACCTCCAGGTTTGAGTTTGAAAATAATTGGGTAATAGCACGAATTACCTTCATAACGTCAATTATCACAATATTCCTGTCATGCTCGGTTACTTTATATAGCGGAAGTGCACAAAGCTTTTCATAAATATCATCATCAGCAATGACCTGTGCGATATCTTTAAGCAGTATTTTCTCATTGGGCCGTATTTGCAGACGGTGCCGCAAGCGAATATAAACTGTTTTCTCCAAAACGCTCACTTCCCACAAAGTGATTTCTTTTTTATTAAACTTGGTTCGCATATTTAGAGCGTTTCCGCTTTTGTGTCTATATTTAGTATGAGTTACATATATTAGCTTCATGAACTCCAATAATTGGCTGTTTAGAAAAGCAGCAAATGCGGGGGATCTAGACAGTTATCGATGTTCAAAGCTTTATGCTTTGCTATTTTGAGAATAAAAAAAGAAAGACCGGATGGATTTATATATCCATTCGATCTTTCATTTGCTGGAGTATCTTTTTTTCAAGACGCGATACCTGAACCTGGGAAATACCCAGCCTTGCTGCCACTTCAGATTGAGTCTGATCTTTATAATAGCGCAAATAGACTATCAGTCTTTCCCGCTCATCCAATTCGCGGATCGCTTCTTTTAGAGCTATTTTATCAAACCATTTCCCTTCATTGCCATCATCTATCTGATCGAGCAGCGTTATGGGATCTCCATCATTTTCATAAACGGTTTCATGTATTGATGAAGGTATCCGGCTTGCTTCCTGGGCGAGGATAATATCTTCCGGAGAGATTTCCAGAAACTCGGAAAGCTCAGTAACTGTCGGGATGCGGCCAAGCGTTTTTGATAGCTCATCTTTGGCCTTCCTGATTTTATTGCCCATTTCCTTCAATGAACGGCTTACCTTTACCGTTCCATCATCGCGGATGAATCTTTGGATCTCCCCGATAATCATTGGAACCGCATAGGTTGAAAACTTCACATCATAACTGAGATCAAATTTATCAACCGATTTCAACAGGCCGATACAGCCAATTTGGAAGAGGTCATCCGGTTCATATCCTCTATTCAAGAATCTCTGAACTACAGACCAGACAAGACGCATATTTTTTTGAACAATTTTGTCTCTTGCACCCTGATCTCCGCTTTGGCTTTGCTTTATAAGCTCCTTGACTTCATTGTCCTTTAAATAGGTTTGGCCCTTCTCTGCTTTAACCTCCACATCCATAGCAAGACTCCCTTAATTGCATAGCATTTTACTATTTGATAAATGCTTCCTTAATCGGATCTCTGTGCCTATCCCCGGCTGCGATTTGATTTCGATTTCGTCCATGAAATTTTCCATGATGGTAAAGCCCATACCTGATCTTTCCAGTTCAGGTTTTGTTGTAAATAACGGCTGCCTGGCTTCCTCCACATCCATAATTCCAAGACCTTGATCCTTAATGGTCAAATCAATGAATCCATCTTCAATCAGGACAGAAATATAGACAGTCCCATTAGGATCATTTTCATAGCCGTGAATAATGGAGTTGGTTACAGCTTCGGAAACGACAGTTTTAATTTCTGTCAGTTCATCCATCGTCGGATCAAGCTGAGCAATAAAGGCAGCAACAGTGACACGAGCAAATGATTCATTTTGGCTAAGTGCGCTGAACTCGAGGTTCATCACATTTTTCATTTTCAGGCAACCCCCAATCTTTGCAGTGCGTTTTCTTCTGTCGGTTCTAAACGGATAATCTTAAATAAACCCGACATATCAAATAGTCTCTGCACTGCTGGAGAAATCGCACAAACAACCATTTCACCATGCTTTTGTTTGATTTGTTTGTATCTGCCCAAAATAACTCCCAACCCTGAACTATCCATAAAAGAAAGCTGCTCAAGGTTTAGAATAATGTGATGGATGTCATGATCTTCAATCGCCCTTGTTGCCTGTTCACGCAGCTCATCTGCCGAATGATGGTCCAGCTCCCCGCTTAAACGAATACATAAGACATCATGCTTTACTTCCAAATTAATGTTAAGACTCACTATCTTAGCCTCCTTATCTGGTATCCGCAACTGAAAAAGCCGCTAATGCTCCATGCTCTTTCTCCGGATAGGATAAGCCGGAATCTCAAAAGTTCCGGTATCCGCCCTTATAGTGAGTCAATTTCGATGCATGATGTTTCATTTCCTTCCTGGAGACAAAACTAGTGCATTTTCGCTAAAAATAATTAACATAAAGATTCTTTTCGACAAAAATGAATGGTCATTTATTCAGCTTTTGAAAATAATCCCATGGATCTCTTAAACAGGGTCCACCATGATGCTTCCCTACTATCTTCTTTAGCAACCAGAGGGCTTTCAACTAAAACTTTTCCATCCTTTTTCAAGGTTAGTGTCCCGATTTGATCGCCCTTTTGGACAGGTGCTTTAATATTTTTATTTAATGTGACTTTTTGTTCAATTTCCTCAATGCTTTCACCTTTTTTAGTTAATAGGGAAATTGGTTCGCTTGTCAGGGCTTCAACCATTTTCTTCTCCCCTTTGCTTACTGCCGCTTTGCCAAGGACGTGATTTCTTTCATACATTGGATGTGTCTTGTATTGGCTGAATGCATAATCGAGCATTTTAGTCACTTGGGCATTGCGTTCTTTGGAAGTCGGTGCGCCAAATACAACTGCTATTACCCGCATGCCATCTTTCTCGGCCGTTGCTGTCAAACAGTATTTTGCTTCAGAAGTGAAACCTGTTTTAAGCCCATCAACTCCTGGATAAAATCGCACAAGGCGATTTGTATTGACAAGCCAGAATTTTTTATCTGTGTCTTCACGAAGATAAGCTTCATATGTGCCAGTAAAATCTGTTATATTTTCATATTTAAGAAGCTCTTTTGCCATTATTGCCATATCATGTGCAGTACTGTAATGTTCCTTAGCTGACAAGCCTGTAGGGTTTTGGAAATTAGTATCTTTCAGGCCTAATTCCTTTGCCTTATTATTCATCATTTCAACGAAGGCTTCTTCTGAACCGGCAATTCTCTCAGCCATTGCTACAGACGCATCATTTCCTGAACCAATCGCGATTCCCTGCAGCATTTGCTTTGTGGTCATTTCTTCACCCGGCTCAAGGAAAATTTGCGAGCCGCCCATTGATGCTGCATACTCACTTGTCCGGATTTTCTCATCCCATGACAGCTTTCCTTCATCTATAGCTTCCATGATTAGAAGCATTGTCATTACTTTAGTCATACTCGCAGGCGGAAGCTGTTCACCGCTATTTTTTTCATACAATATCGATCCGGTATCACGTTCGATAAGAATTGCGGATTTTACATTATCCGCTAAATCTGCACTGCTTTCTCTTGCAAATCCTGAAGGAACAAAGATTGTTGCCATTAATAATGTTATTAACATCAATGAGACGAGTCGTTTCATCACACAATACCTCCATTCTTTATAGCCTCCATTTTTTCCATTCAAAGAAAATTTATACAGTACTGGCTGGCTAAAAAGAAAATAAGAGAAACAGCACCACAGCAAAAAGCCGCCAGACATAAAGTCCTGGCGGCTTTTTGCTGCTATATTATTCAGTTATTTCTTCATGAATCAATACTGGAGCCGATACTTTTTCAGTCGATATAGCAATGTTTTCATAAAGCATATTTTTTACTTCTTCTACATTTTCGAAATTGCTGTAGATGGTTACTAGAGATTCACCCTTCTGTACCTGGTCGCCGATTTTCTTTCTTAACATAAGGCCGACAGCAAGATCGATTTCGGATTCCTTGGTTGCTCTTCCTGCTCCTAAAAGCATGGCTGCTGTTCCGATTTCATCTGCTGCAATCTCAGAAACATAGCCATCCTGCTTAGCTTCTAATTCAAATGTATATTTTGCCTGAGGCAATTTTTGCGGATCATCAACAACGGAAGCATCTCCGCCTTGAGAGCTTAAGAATACTTTGAATGTGTCTAAAGCAGAACCGTCTTTAATAACATTCTCAAGCTTTTCACGCGCTTCCTTCAGTGAATCCGCTTTTTCCGCCAAGAAAACCATATGGCTGCCCAAGGTCAGGCAAAGTTCTGTCAAATCCTCAGGACCTTCGCCTTTTAAGGTATCGATCGCTTCTTTTACTTCAAGGGCATTTCCAATTGCATAACCCAGCGGCTGGCTCATATCCGAAATAACTGCCATTGTGTTTCTGCCAACATTATTTCCGATTCGAACCATCGCTTTCGCTAATTCCCGTGAATCTTCAAGCGTTTTCATAAATGCGCCAGCGCCTGTTTTAACATCAAGGACAATGGCATCAGCACCTGCAGCGATTTTCTTGCTCATAATCGAACTTGCAATTAGAGGGATGCTGTCGACTGTAGCTGTAACATCGCGAAGTGCATACAACTTTTTGTCTGCTGGTGTTAAGTTGCCGCTCTGTCCAATTACTGCAATTTTATTTTGATTAACAAGCTTAATAAATTCATCATTTTCAATTTCCACATGGAAACCTTCTACAGACTCAAGTTTGTCGATTGTTCCGCCTGTATGTCCGAGTCCCCTGCCTGACATCTTCGCAACCGGAACACCAACTGCCGCTACAAGCGGTCCCAGGACCAGTGTTGTTGTATCGCCAACA
Organism: Cytobacillus sp. BC1816; assembly: GCF_051353635.1. Taxonomy (NCBI): domain Bacteria; kingdom Bacillati; phylum Bacillota; class Bacilli; order Caryophanales; family Bacillaceae; genus Cytobacillus; species Cytobacillus sp. BC1816. Next base: position 3,890,616 of record NZ_CP195611.1, read on the forward strand.
CCGCCAGTTGAATGTTTATCTACTTTAATGCCTTCTATTTTTGATAAGTCGATTTGATCACCGGATTCTACCATCGCCATAGTCAAGTCGGCTCTTTCGTTCTCTGTCATTCCCTGGAAAAAGATAGCCATTGTTAACGCACTTACCTGATAATCCGGGATTGAACCATCTGTATATCCTTTAATGACAAACTTAATTTCTTCAGTTGCTAACTCAAGGCCATCCCTTTTCTTTTCAATAAGATCAACCATTCTCATCTCAAACACCACTGCTTTCATTTATTCTTTTCATATGGCTCTTTCCTAACCGATTGTTGTTTTTGCACAATAAGTAAACCCGTTGATTTCAGCACGGGACACTTGTTTTTCCACGGGGAGGAACCAAAGCCTCTTCGGCTTCGCTTGGGGGGTCTCACGCTCCCTCTCCTCCCGCAGGACATTGAATAACCCTCCTTGACGAAGAAAATGCGAATCCATTTTCCAGGATCAAGTGTCCACCGCGAAGAATCAACTCAGTAATTAAACTAAGTTAGCTGCATGCCTCCAAAATTACCATAAGAAATCTTATGCACCAAGTTCTTTAACGATTGCTTTCACATAACGAAGGAAATCGGCTTTGACTTTCTCAGTCGTTTCGATAACTTCCTCGTGGTTCAGCGGCTGATCCAGGATACCCGCAGCCATATTTGAGATACAGGAGATTCCAAGCACATTCATTCCTGAATGCTGTGCCACAATGACTTCTGGGACAGTTGACATACCGACTGCATCTCCCCCCATCGTTCTCAGCATGCGAATTTCTGCAGGAGTTTCATAAGTTGGCCCTGTATTGCCGACATAAACTCCTTCCTGAACCTTCAGGTTTAGCTTATCCGCTATACCTCTGGCAAGCTTTCTCAACTCTTTGGAATATGCTTCTGACATATCCGGAAAACGCGGACCCATACGGGAATCATTAGGACCAATAAGCGGATTGCTGCCCATATTGTTGATATGGTCTGAAATAAGCATGAGATCACCAGGTGAATAGGTTTCATTCACACCGCCTGCTGCATTCGTAACAATAAGCTTCTCAACACCCATTTCGTTCATAACTCTTACAGGAAAGGTTACCTTATCAAATGAGTATCCTTCGTAATAATGGAAACGGCCTTGCATAGCAACCACTTCAATGCCGTTCAAACGTCCGAATACCAATTGTCCAGCATGGCCCTCTACTGTTGATACAGGAAAATCCGGGATTTCGTTATATGGGATTTTAACCGGTTCTTCAATTTCGTCTGCCAGTACTCCAAGTCCTGACCCCAATATCAGCCCAATCTTTGGCTGCCCTGTATATTTATTTTTAAGAAATTCAGCCGCATTTTGAATTTTGCTATAATTCATCGTCATTCTCCTCATCTGCTGTTTTATTGCATTATTTCAATTGATTTAAAAAGCTTTTGCCAAAAGCCGGCATCTTTACATTAAAGTTATCGGCAATTGTTGCCCCAATATCTGCAAAGGTCTCGCTAATTGGAAGCTCTTGCCCCTCCTCCATGTCTTTTGAGTAAACAAGAAGTGGAACATATTCACGTGTATGATCTGTACCATGATGGACAGGGTCATTGCCATGGTCGGCAGTGATCATTAATAGGTCGCCGTCCTGCATTTTTTCAAATACTTCAGGCAGGCGCTCATCAAATTCTTCAAGAGCTTTTCCATAGCCTTCTGGATCCCGTCTATGCCCAAACAATGCATCAAAGTCAACAAGATTCAAAAAGCTCAGGCCCGTAAACTCTTTTTCAAATGTTTCAATCAGCTTATCCATTCCGTCCATATTTGAAGTAGTGCGAATGGCTTCAGTTACCCCTTCGCCATCAAAAATGTCAGAAATTTTGCCGATTGCCAATACATCAAGGCCGCTGTCTGCCATTTCGTTCATTACCGTGCGGTCAAATGGCTTTAACGCATAATCATGTCTATTTGATGTTCTTTGGAAATTTCCCGGCTCGCCAATGAATGGTCTGGCAATCACTCTGCCCACCATATATTTTTCATCCAGCGTCAGATCGCGTGCTATCTTACAGATTTTATACTGTTCTTCGATTGGTATTATATCTTCATGTGCCGCAATCTGCAGTACTGAATCCGCTGATGTATAAACAATCAAAGCGCCGGTTTTCATATGCTCTTCCCCGAGTTCAACCAGAATTTCCGTTCCGCTCGCCGGTTTATTGCCGATTATTTTTCTTCCGGTACGGGCTTCAAGTTCAGAAATCAATTCCTGCGGGAACCCGTTTGGAAATACCCGGAAAGGAGTTTGGATATTCAAGCCCATGATCTCCCAATGTCCAGTCATTGTGTCTTTTCCGTTGGAAGCTTCCTGCATTTTTGTGTAAAACGCCATCGGCTTCTCTGCTTTTTCGATTCCTTTGATTTCACTGATATTACTAAGCCCGAGTTTGCCCATGTTGGGCATCTTCAGGCCATTCATTTTTTCTGCGATGTGACCGATCGTATCAGCGCCTTTATCACCGAACTTATCGGCATCAGGCGCTTCGCCAATTCCTACTGAGTCCATGACGATTAAAAAAACGCGATTATATGTATATGCAGACATATGAAAACCTCCTAATTATTTGAATACGGTTACAAAAATCATATTCGTATAGTACCCTTTTTAGGTTTATTTAACACTGATTCTCTTGCTGAAAGAAAAGCGGAACGCTTGCCCGCCCACGACATCAGAAGGAGGCAGGCGGTGGAGCTAGACAGTAAAAACGGAAATTCTTTCAGTTAAATAAATATTTAGATAGCCCTTTCATTCGTCAGAAGTCTGACATCTATATTTTACATAATAAACAGGTAAAAAGACAAGAAAAAGCTGCCTACTTTTCATGGCAGCTTTATGACATTTATTTAATTAATGGTTTAAGCACGCGGATGATATTGGCTGTAGACATCTTTAAGGCGAGTTTTGGTAACATGCGTATAAATTTGTGTGGTGGAAATATCGGCATGTCCAAGCATTTCCTGGACTGCCCGCAAATCAGCACCATTTTCAAGCAGATGAGTAGCAAATGAATGCCTCAGCGTATGCGGAGTAAGTTCCTTGTCGATCCCTGCCTCCTGAGCAAGCCGCTTCAATATTTTCCAAAATCCCTGTCTTGAAAGACGTTTGCCGTGATGATTTAAAAATAACGCTTCATCTTTATACTTTTTTGAAGCAAACTTTCCTCTTCCTTCACTTAAATACTTTTCAAGAGCTTCGGAGGCTGTTTTGCCAATAGGCACAATCCGTTCCTTGTTTCCTTTGCCTATACATCTTACAAAGCCCATCGTTAAATGGACATCACCCATGTTCAGGCCTATCAGCTCACTCACGCGAATACCTGTAGCATATAAAAGTTCAAGCATGGCTTTATCACGCAACCCAAAGTGATCCTTTTTCTCTGGAAAATCCAATAAAGTTTCCACTTCCTGCATGTTTAATACTTTTGGAAGCGAACGTTCCATTTTCGGTGTTTCTATATGAACAGATGGGTCATGGCCAACTGCTTTTTCGCGGAGCAGAAATTGGTGAAAGGCCCTTAAGGAGGCTATATGCCGGGCCAAGGTTTTTGAAGATTTACCCTGTTTTTTTAAAAAGCCGAGAAATTGGACAATCTGCGTACGCTGCACACTCTCAAGGTTTGAAATCTTCTCTTCAGACTTGAGATATTTCAGATAACTTTTCAAATCTCTTTCATAAGATACAATTGTATTTTTGGCGAGGCCTTTTTCTACAAGTAAATAATGAATAAAGTCTCTTAACTGATCATCCATATAATTGCATTACTCCCCATTTAAGTAGAAAAGAATTAACCGGTCCAGCAAGCTCCTATCTTCATCTGTTCCGCTCGCTGACACCTTAACAGCCGCTCCCTGTGGTTCGTCATAGCGGTGATAATCCTGGTATTCTTCATTTAACCACATAATACCATAATAAAAAAGGATTGTGCATCCAGTAAAAATGACAAACACTTTAATGGTCTGAAAAGCCATACTCAGCCAGGATTTCATTGTTTGGTCCTCCATCACTTTTAATAAGCAAAGATTCAAATGCTTTCTATTATTAAAAGGTATGCCATTTTGGACAAGAATTATACCTGAATCTGCATAATTGGCGTTTCTTCAGGGCACTTTCCTTTTTAGTTGGATTTCTCTTTTATAACCAGGCTATTCTAGAATATTGTTTTTCAGAAAGTAGCCCGTTGATTTCGGCACGGGGACTTGCTTTCCGCGGGGAGGAGTGAGAACCTCCTCCCGCAGGACATTGAATAAACTTCTTTGAATGAACACGCACGAAGGAAATACAATAGCATTTTCGTGGATCAAGTGCCCACAGCGAGGTTCAAAACTCAGCGGTAAAATATTTTTACCCATTTGAACGCAGCAAACTTTGTGAAAATAGCTCAAAATAAAAAGCCCATTCTCATGTAAGAATAAGCTTTGTCAGTGAATATTAGTTTTCTTCTGCTTCGGTTTCGTTGTCTGTCTGTTTATCCTGGCAGCGGTAGCAGATGCCATGAAACGTAAGGCGGTGATCCTTTATTTTAAAATTCCAGCGGCGTTCAACCACTTCCTCTACGTCTTCAAGCAAATCTTCCTGAATTTCATCAACAGCTCCGCACTCAATACAGACTAAATGGTGGTGAAAATGGGCTGCCCCTTCCTGACGCAGGTCATAACGGGAAACTCCATCACCAAAGTTAATTTTATCGACAATTTTTAGTTCAGTCAGCAATTCAAGTGTTCTATATACAGTTGCCAAGCCTATCTCAGGCGATTTCTCTTTTACTAGGAGGTAGACATCTTCCGCACTTAAATGATCCTCTTCGTGTTCTAACAGGACGCGAACTGTTGCCTCTCGCTGTGGTGTTAGTTTATAGCTGGATGAATGCAACTGTTTTTTTATTCTTTCAATTCTGCTTTCCATACCGAAAGTCCCTCCCTCGCCACTAACATTCTCATTATAACAGAAATAAGATCACATTCAAAATAAAATAATTATAAATAACAGATAAAAATTACTTTTATATAATAATTATTATAATATTTTTTAAAACATATTTAAACCTCTTTATATGTACCCTATCTTTTTTGTTTCTATCCCTTTTTCTGTACAAACAAAAGGCAGAGCCGCCAGCTCTGCCTTTTGCAGTCATTCACATATTAGGATTGGATTGAGTTGACAACAGACTTCATTAAGACAGGAGAGATAAACGCCTCCACTCCGGCTGCTGCAATTAGAAACAGAATGGCTACTGCAAAAGCAATCATATATCTTCCGAAAAGCGGCATCATGGGCTGACCGACTTTTTTCATAAATTGTCTTCTTATCATTTTTAAAGAGAAAGAAACAGCCAATGCTGCAGCGAGAATAAATATAGGTATAATGATCAGATTCTGGGGAAGGACCGATACAAAGGAAAGCAAAAACCCCTCCCATCCCATTTGGTTAACGAGAAAACCAACTGTAAAGCCAACCACCATCCCTTTCATAAATAGAAGAATCAGAATGACAGGCAGTCCAATTATAGAGATTCCCAAAATCCACATCAGCCCTATAAATTTCGTATTATGGAAAAAGCTCTGTTTGAATAATTCATCCGCTGCTGCAACATGTCCATCTGATACCTGGCCAAAAAACTGCGACAGATAATAAAATAAATCTTCCTTTTGTGTAAAGCTTAAGCTATTTACAACGATAGCCCCAAAAATGACACCCATCAGAAATAACACAACAACAAATAAATAGATTGAGGAATGTTCGCGAAAGTGGGCTGCTGCAGCGTTCTGGTACATTTTTTTCTTCATTGCTCTTCCTCCTAAAACAAAACAGATTGGATATTAAATTGTATGCCTGTCCCAGATTTGTATGACAAAGAATTGGATTATTCCCCAATGGAAAAAAGTCTTGAATAATCCAGTTATTTCCGTTATAATTTTCAAAATTATTTAAATAGTCATTGGAGGAATAAATAAATGGATCCGATTTTAAATGAGTTTCCAGAGAGGATTGAAACCGAAAGACTATATATGAGACCTGCCATGCCCGGAGATGGGAAAGCCGTTCATGAAGCTGTAACAGCTTCGGCTGCTGAGCTAAAAAAATGGCTTCCTTTTGCACAGAAAGATCAATCAGAGGAAGAAGCTGAAGCGGGTATCCGCAGATCTTATGCAAAGTTTATCCTTAGGGAAGATTTCCGCATCCATATTTACCGGAAAGAAGACGATGCTTTTGTCGGTTCCACTGGCCTGCACCGAATCGATTGGGATGTCCGCAAATTTGAAATAGGTTATTGGGGAGACACAAGGTTTCAGAAAAACGGCTATATAACTGAAGCTGCTGAAGGGTTGACCAAATTTGCTTTTGAGCATTTTGAAGCGAATAGAGTGGAAATTAGATGTGACCCGAAAAACATAAACAGCCGAAGGATTCCCGAAAGGCTGGGATACACACTTGAAGGAGTATTGCTCAATGACAGCCTCAGCGCAGATGGAACAGAGCTTAGGGATACATGCGTTTATGCTAAAGCACCTAAAAAACATAGAGCCTGATGGGCTCTATGTTTTTTAGATATCCATAATTTTGCCGTACTTGCCTCCGCCCCCTGCCTTGAGGTTTAATGTTCCTTCACGCGCTTTCCCAATAAGCTTGGCTATTTTCTCAGGGATTACTTTGTTTATTTCTGATAATGGAACATCGTGAAGAATGGCCATTTCAGTGCCGAAATAATTCAGCAGCTTTTCCAGCATTTTCGGGCCTAGCCCTGGAATGAATTCAAGCGGCACCTGATGAATATAAGGAGGCCGTTCAACGAGCAATTCTCCAGATGATTTTAGTTCAGAGATCCGGTCAGCCACGCCTTTGATAAATTTGTGGTGACTGCAATTTCTGCATTTACCCTTTGCTTCATCAAAGGGTCCAAAACATTCAGAGCAAACTGTCTGATGGTATTTGCCAAGCAGCGGATCAAGCCCGAAATTGGCTTTCACCTTGCATTTTTCTTTTCCAGTCAAAGCCTTCTTCAGTTCGGCAAATGTAGGTGACTCCATCTCAAGGATTTGATATTCTCTCGCTATTTTTTTTAGTGAATGGGCATCTGAGTTTGTTAAAAAGGTATAATTGTGAAGTTCAGCTATTTGATCTGCCATCTTAGTATCTGCACTGAGCCCCAGCTCTATTGCATCGATTAAGTCAGGATCAAATACCTCTGTCAGCGACCGCTCTACCCCTTTCCCGAATAAACTTTTAAATGGGGTAAAAACATGGGCAGGAATAAAAAGCCCATCCAGTTCCTTCACTTTTTCCTGAAGCATTCTGCCTGAGGCATAAATTCTCTGTGAACTTAACGTTATGTTCTTTAAATGTCCCGATAACCAGGCTGAGAAAACCTTCATGGCTGAAAGAGTCGGAAGGAAGCAAAGAACGTGAATGGGGCCTTTACAGGAATCATCATATATTTCAAGTTCCGACCCGGGTATAATTGTTAAATCTCCATATTGAAGTCCCCCATCCCTATGTTCAGTTACAATGCCTTTTTGGGCCAAATCTTCGATTTCAAGTATGACTTCAGGAGAATGACAATCAATAATGCCGATGATATCAAGCCCTTTTTCATTGCGGGCATGCCTGATGATATTTGTGAAGGTAAGGGATTTAGCGCCTGTTATTTTAACCGGCTTTCCCGTAAAGGTGCGTCCAATATGGATATGGAAATCTGCAAAATAGCGTTTCATTTTATTTTTTCAGCGCCTCTTGCAGCTGGAGATATTGGATTGCATAAGCGGTTTTCGCGTCATGAATCTTCTGCTCCTTCAGCAGGGATATTGCTTCATCAAGCGTTACTTCCATAAGATTCACAAATTCATCTTCATCAGGAGATGCGGCATTTTCCTTTATCATAAGACCCTTTGCTATATATAGATGTACCAGCTCGTCAGCAAATCCGGGAGAAGTGTAGAATGAGATCAGCCATTCCATTTCCCCGCAGCCGTATCCCGTTTCTTCTTCCAGCTCCCTCTCTGCACAAACTCTGGGATCTTCCCCTGCTTCAAGCTTACCGGCCGGTATTTCGGCAATAATCTTATCCAGCGCCTTTCTATATTGTTCAACCATCACGATTTTATTTTCATCCGTAACTGCCAATACAGCTACTGCCCCGGGATGTTTAATAATTTCCCGCTTTGATGTTTTGCCATTGGGCAGCTCAACATCTTCCACCTGCAGACTAATAACTTTTCCAGTGAAGATTTTTTCTGTTTGAATCGTTTTTTCTTCTAGGCGGCTCATTGATTACGTCACTCCTGTTCTATTCCGTTACTGATTGCTCATACATTTTATCATACTTGATGAGGGGGAGTATGGCATGAAGGTGTATGTGCACAGCAGGGGGATTATTCTGACCGGCAAAGCCTGGGAAGTCCGTGAGAAACTAAAACAATACAGCAGGCAGTATGTCCTTGTAAAAGACTGGGTTGAATCTCAGAACAATATAAAATGATAAGCCTCTAAATTTGAGTATGCCTCATTTGTTTATGTACAATTATAGAAAACACTTAAATGAGGTGGGTACTTGAAAAAGAGAAGACTTGGAAACTCAGACTTGTACGTAAGCGAGCTTGGGCTGGGCTGCATGTCAATTGGCACCAACCCTTCCCAGGCTCAGGAGATTATTGAAGCTGCCCTTGAAGAAGGAATCAATTATTTTGATACAGCTGATTTATATGACTTTGGCGAAAATGAAAAGCTTGTCGGACAATCCTTAAAGAGTGTCCGCGAACAGGTGATCATTGCTACCAAAGCCGGCAACCGCTGGAATAAAAATAAAGATGGCTGGAGCTGGGATCCCTCAAAAAGTCACATCAAAGAAGCTGTAAAGGACAGTTTAAAAAGGCTGGGCACAGACTATATTGATTTATATCAGCTTCATGGCGGCACGATTGAAGATCCTATTGATGACACCATTGAAGCATTTGAGGAACTGAAGGAAGAAGGATACATTCGACAGTATGGCATATCCTCCATCCGTCCAAATGTGATCCGTGAATATGCTGCGAAATCCTCCATTGTCTCTGTCATGATGCAATACAGCATTTTAGATCGGCGTCCGGAAGAAGAAGCTCTGCCTCTTTTAAATCAAAAAGGCATCAGCGCAATTACAAGAGGTCCCCTTGCTAAAGGAATGCTTAGCAACAAAATGCTTGATAAAGCATCTGAATCGGTAAAAGCGAAAGGGTATTTGGATTACAGCTACTCTGAATTGAAAAAAACAATCAGCAGTATAAGAGAGATAATTTCAGACGAGCGCTCCATGACCGAGATAGCATTTCAGTATAATCTCGCGGATCATGCTGTTGCTTCTGTTGCGGCAGGTGCAAGCCGAGCTGAGCAAGTAAGGGAAAATGCAAAAGCAGCAAGAGCCCATCCCCTGAATAAAGACGAATTGGCTCTGATAAAATCCATTGCAAAGTTAAACAAGTATGAACAGCATAGATAACTTAACCGATGAGGGCTGACGCAAAGGTCAGCTCTTAAATCATTATTAAGATTATTGTATATCCTGCCACTCCCCCAATAAAAGCAGCAAAATTGCTTTCTCTTTCCTCAGGCAGCTCCTCTTTAAGCACATTTAATATCACTCCTCCTGCTAGAGCTGCAAATAAGAAAGCAATTACCATCTCACTTACTTCTGTTAAGACTCCAACTGCCCATCCTATTAATATGGAAAATGTCAGTACCCATTGCCCATATTTATCGTATATCCTTTTATGTGATTGCCTTAAGCCATGATCATTAGAAATAAAGTGGACTGAAAGGGCAAAAAAATAAATAAGCCATTCTTTTAGACTGTCAAACTCCCCATGTACAAGCAGATAGCCAATTAGCATATTGTAAATAAAAAAACTGGATATATGAAGCCCAAAAAGTTTTGCTGCATTCCTCTCATCCTTATTTTTTTGAGAATATTTAACTGCTTTCTCAATTCCATAAAAGGCGCAAAGACCCATCATGGCAAATATGTAAACATGGCTATCCAGGTATTTGAAAATCTCAGATCTTTCCATCCCTTCAAGACTTTCCTGATGTTTTTTAAGCTCTGGAAGGACATGTACAAATATATAAGCTACAGAGATTCCGCTTGCGGCTGACAGAAGCCTGCTTCTTGGGATATAGGTTAAAAATTTCATGTACTTTGAAGAGAAGTGCACAAATGAAAAACCGAGAGCAAATATAAAACTTAATAAAGAAAACATGGAACGACCCCCGTCTTTTTTATTAATCTTTGCCCTCGGTTATTTTAAATGAAACTTTTTTATTTGAACTCTTTCCAGTTAAGATCGCTTTCTCCAAGCAATTCTTCAAAACTTTTATTTTTTTCGCGGAGTCTTCTTTCCTCTCTTTTTCTGCGCTCTTCTTCTTCCTTCTGTTTATCTTCAGCAGCTTTTAATTCCTGCTTCTTCCCTTTTAATTGCTCCATCAAGTCCTGATTTAGCATGTCGCCAAGTGTGACTGGCTTATCGTCTTTCTTAGGCTGGGAATGATGTTTTTTCTTTTTCATAGTATCCCCTCATCAACTAATTTTGCCATTTATTATAACATATTTTTTTATTGATGAAGGAACAGGCTGAATCGTTATTATGGCAAATACTCCAGAAACTCAATTCTGTTTCCGAATGGGTCATCAACAAAGAATCGCTTTCTTCCGTCTATAGGCGGTTCTTCCTTTATAGCTATCTTCTGCTTTTGAAGAGTGCTTCTCAAGTCCTCGAGGTTTTCCACAATAAATCCAGGGTGCGCTTTTTTTGCCGCCAAGAAGCCTTCCTGCACCCCGATATGGATTTCCTGATCTCCGCATATAAACCAGCAGCCGCCGCGCTTCTGAAGATTTTCAGGCTTGGGAATTTCCTTCAGTCCAAGCTGTTCACCGTAAAATTTCCTGGCATTATCCTCGCAGCCTTTTGGAGCTGCCAGCTGGATATGGTCGATCCCTTTAAATGAAAATCTCATTTTTTCTCCTCTTTTCTTTAGGATAAAACCGAGTAAAAAATAATGAAAAGCACAGCATTTTCAGCTGTACTTTTCAAAAGGTATTAATAAGCTTCTGTGACAACGTTTTCGTCAATTTGCAATTCAGGTTCTGTTGAATTGATTATGTCCTCGATTGTGAAGCCTTTAGCGACTTCAACAAGCTTCAAACCTGAATCGGTTACATCGATGACTGCCCGCTCAGTTATAATGCGGTCAACGACGTTTTTTCCTGTTAAAGGCAGGCTGCAGTCTTTAAGAATCTTCGAATCGCCATTTTTATTAGTGTGATCCATAATGACGATGATTTTATTGGCACCATGAACCAGATCCATTGCACCGCCCATTCCCTTGATCATCTTCCCTGGAATCATCCAGTTGGCCAGATCACCTTTTTCGGAAACCTCCATTCCGCCGAGAATGGCAATATTCACATGGCCTCCCCTGATCATCGCAAATGATTCAGCACTATCAAAATACGAGGCCCCCGAAATTGCGGTAACTGTTTCTTTTCCTGCATTAATTAAATCCGGATCAACTTCGCTTTCAGCAGGATATGGTCCAATTCCCAGCAATCCATTTTCAGATTGAAGGACTACTTCTTTATTATCAGAAATATAGTTTGCAACCAATGTCGGCATGCCAATTCCCAAATTCACGTAAAAACCATTTTCAATTTCTTTCTCAGCACGTCTGGCGATTTTCTCGCGGACTGCTGCTTTATCGTTACTCATGAGTCCCTCTCCTTCCGTCAGTATCTATTTCTTTACAGTCAGTCTTTCAATGCGCTTTTCCTGTTTTCCCTTAATCAGCGACTGAACATAGATGCTCGGCGTATGAATATAGTTCGGATCCAATTCACCAATTTCATAAAGTGTCTCCACTTCTGCAATTGTCACTTTGCCTGCTGCTGCAATCATCGGATTGAAGTTCCGGGCAGTTTTGTGATATACAAGATTGCCCATTTTATCGCCCTTCCATGCCCTTACAAGGCTGAAGTCTGCTTTCAGTGCCTCTTCAAGGAGATATTCCTTGCCGTCAAAAATCTTGGTCTCTTTCCCCTCTGCAATCGATGTACCTACTCCTGCCGGCGTATAAAAAGCAGGAATGCCGGCACCGCCTGCACGGATTTTTTCCGCCAGCGTTCCTTGAGGGAGCAGCTCTACTTCAATTTCGCCTGAAAGAACCTGTCTCTCAAACTCTTTGTTTTCGCCGACATAAGAACCGACCATTTTCTTAATCTGTTTATTTTTTAAAAGCAGTCCAAGCCCCCAATCATCAACACCGCAGTTATTTGAAATGACAGTTAGGTCCTTGACCCCTTTATCAACTAAAGCAAGAATAAGGTTTTCAGGGATTCCGCACAGACCGAAGCCGCCAACCATTAGGACAGCGCCATCATGAATTTCCTGAACCGCTTCACTGAAGGAAGTACAAATTTTCTTCACTTCAATCACTCCTTTCATTTGAAATACTCAATTTTTTTGCTATTCATTTACTTTCGAATTTCCTAAGCAAGCTCCACCACTGTGGCTACCCCCTGGCCACCGCCGATGCATAGAGTTGCAAGGCCTTTTTTCGCCTGTCTTTTTTGCATCTCATGAATAAGAGTTACAAGAATTCTTGCACCGCTTGCGCCGATTGGATGTCCGAGCGCAATGGCCCCGCCATTGACATTCAGAATCTCCTTGTTAAAACGAAGCTCCCTGTCAACTGCGAGCGACTGGGCTGCAAATGCTTCGTTTGCTTCAATAAGCTCCAGTTCATCCATGGAAACAGATGCCTTTTCAAGCGCTTTTTTTACCGCAGCAACAGGGCCAATGCCCATTATGCTTGGATCCACACCTGCACTTGCATTTCCTTTAATCGTTACTAACGGCTTAAGACCGAGTGCATCTGCTTTCTTTTTGCTCATAACAAGCAATACTGCAGCCCCGTCATTAATCCCGGAAGCATTACCGGCTGTTACACTGCCGTCTTTCTTAAACGCCGGGCGCAGGCCTGCGAGCTTTTCAGCAGTCGTCCCTTTCTTTGGATACTCGTCTGCATCAAAAACAACCGGATCCCCTTTTCGCTGAGGAATTTCCACAGGAACGATTTCATTATTGAATTTTCCTTTTTCAATTGCCTTTGCCGCCTTTTCCTGGCTGGCTGCTGCGAATTCGTCCTGTTCTTCCCGGCTCAGCTCGTATTTCGAGCAGAGATTCTCAGCAGTAACTCCCATATGGTAATCATTAAAGGCACACCAGAGCCCTTCTGATATCATCGAATCTATAAGCTTTTGATCTCCCATTTTAAAGCCATTTCTTGCATTTTTCAGTATGTAAGGAGCCTGACTCATATTCTCCATGCCGCCAGCTATCACCGCTTCTGCATCACCAGCTAAAATGGCCTGTGCAGCTAAATGAACTGCTTTAAGCCCGGAACCGCAAACCTTATTAATCGTCATCGCGGAAACGCTTTCAGGAAGTCCCGCTTTAAGAGCTGCCTGCCTTGCCGGATTCTGGCCCAGACCTGCCTGCAGGACATTCCCCAGGATTACTTCATCTATCTGATCCGGTGTTACGCCTGCTTTTTCAAGTGCGCCTTTTATCGCAATCGCCCCAAGCTCTGGTGCTGATACATCTTTAAGGCTTCCATTAAAACTGCCTATTGCTGTCCGGACCGCGCTGACTATTACGACTTCTGTTTGTGCCATCTCTCTCATCCTTTCAAAACATCTCTCTGCTTATATTCGTGCCAAGATCTCAAAATTCCTTTTATTTTGTCAAAATTTTTATTATTCTTGCAATCGAAAATACTTTCCTACTACAATAAATTCAAGCGATTTAACATTTTAAAGAAAGCGCTTACCAGGCACAATCTAAAATATGAACCGGGAGAGGAAAACATGACGCTTGCATTTCCAGATAAAGTAACAATCATTGAAGTGGGCCCGCGGGATGGACTGCAAAATGAAAAGGCCTTTGTACCCACCGAAGTCAAGAAAGACTTTATTAGAAGTTTAAAAAATGCAGGATTAACAGAATTGGAGCTTACTTCATTTGTGTCTCCTAAGTGGGTCCCGCAGATGGGGGATGCAGCTGAAATTACGGCAGATTGCCTTGATGCAAATACAAGGGATATCGTGCTGGCCCCAAACCGTAAAGGCATTGACAGGGTATATATGACTGAATGCCGGGCCGTTGCCGTTTTCGTCGGTGTAAGCAATACATTTAATAAGAAAAATATCAATAAATCCACTCAGGAAAGCATGGATGAACTAAAGCCGATTATCGGAGAACTGAAGGAGAAAGGTTACTTTGTCCGCGCATGCATCTCCACGGCATTTCATTGCCCGTATGAAGGAGCAATTAACCCTGAAGATACAGTTGGACTATGCCGTCAATTTGTTGACGCAGGGGCTGATGAATTAAGCGTGGCAGATACAATCGGGATGGCTGCTCCCCATGAATCGCATGGGCTTTTTTCCCGTTTAAAAGAAGAGTTTCCAACTACCCTGCTGACTGCCCATTTCCATGACACAAGAAAAATGGCCCTTACTAATATTTTTGCAGCCTTACAGGCAGGTGTCGACCGATTTGATACTTCCGCCGGAGGACTTGGCGGATGCCCATTTGCCCCGGGCGCTGCAGGCAATGCGGCAACTGAAGATGTTGTTTATATGCTAGAGCGTATGGGAATTGAAACCAATGTTAACCTTGATCAATTAATGGAAGCGGTAAAAATTGTTCAGCCTCATCTTTCCAGGCCGATTGAAAGCACCTATTTCAGGCTGAACGCTCAAACTGTTCAATAGCAGTTTCTTAAGATGAATAATGCGCCCTTTCTTATAGCATCTTATTAGATGAAAGCAACTGCTATAGCAGCTGACGAACTGAAATCAGCTGAAGCCTATTAGAAGGGGGATAATCCGATGAGCCAAAAACGCGATAAAGGATATAGCCAGAAGGGAAAGCCAAATTCCGATACAGTAAACCAGACGATTGCTGCCGAGGATTTAGAAAAGGCGATTCATCCAACTAAAAGACAAAACGCGAAGCAATAAGCCGCCGCAAAGCGGCTTTTTTCATGCCGGGATTCCCTTCTGAAATTCCAGCATGTCCCGGCTCACATCTCTGTTTTAATTTTATCCATAATGGTAAAATAAAGTAAAAAAGATGGAGGGATGGGTTTGAGAAGGTTTTTACGTTATTTATTTTCCATCGTACTCTTTCTTTCATCACTCGGCGTCTATTTTACCAATAGGCTTATGTTTATGAAAAAGAAGGAAGATGACTTTATTTTAGAAAGGGAGAAAGAGTCCGGCAGACTTGATCTTATCAAGTATGACAGCCTGCCAAAAAGAGAAGTGCTTATTCCCTCCCCATTTGGCTATAACTTAAAAGCCGTAGCTGTCGAACCGCATAAAAATAGTCGCTATATTGTTATTTCCCACGGGGTTACGGAAAATAAAATGAACTCGATTAAATATATGAACCTGTTTTTGGACCGGGGATTTAATGCGGTTATCTATGATCATCGCCGCCACGGAGAATCCGGAGGAAGAACGACAAGTTACGGGCATTATGAAAAGTTTGATTTAAAAGCAATTATTGATTGGCTTAAAGCAGAAAAAGGGCCAAATAT
The DNA here is from genome assembly GCF_051353635.1 of Cytobacillus sp. BC1816. NCBI lineage: Bacteria > Bacillati > Bacillota > Bacilli > Caryophanales > Bacillaceae > Cytobacillus > Cytobacillus sp. BC1816. The sequence goes on from NZ_CP195611.1 coordinate 3,906,300, forward strand.
TCAGATTGGCATTCATGGCGAAAGCATGGGAGCTGCTACAATGATCCTCTATGCGGGAATGCTCGAAGACGGTGCCGACTTTTACATCGCCGATTGTCCTTTTTCAGACTTTAAAGCGCAGCTGGCTTACCGTCTGAAAGCAGAAATGAAGCTTTCGCCAAAGCTTTTTTTGCCTGTTGCCGATCTATTTCTGCGGATGCGTGAGAAATACTCCATCGCAGATGTATCGCCTATTTCTGTTATTGAAAATATAAAGAAACCGATCCTGTTCATACACAGTGAAAAAGACGATTTTATTTTGCCGACCATGTCGGAAGCTTTATATGAGAAGAAAAAAGGTCCTAAACAACTTTACCTTGCTGCCAATGGAATCCATGCCCAATCCTTCAATGAAAACAGAGAAGATTATGAAAAAGTCATCGACGAGTTTTTGGATCAGTATGTCAACAGCAAAGATACTTTATCACAATAGAAACAGCTGGCTTCAATTTAAGCCAGCTGCTTCCTATAGGATCCTCTAATTTTTCTTTTTCTTTATGATTTCCTTGCCCTCTGCCGACAGCCCTCTTGCAGTATGAAAATCTCCCATTTTAAAATAATAGCGTTTGTTTTCCTTTTTAATAATAGCCGCTTCTTCAAATTTCTCTTCCTTGCCGGCTACCTCTACTTTTTTTATATCCCCGCTCTGAATCTCACCAAAAATAATCGGTAATCTGTTTTCTAATTTACCTTCCTTATCGTAATCATAAAAAGTATCTGTATAAACGGTCATATGTTCATTCTCATAATGTTCCCAATGGTTATGGCCTTCATTTTTCCAGCCTTTTTTGTCACTGCCCTTCAAATAGGCAGCCGCCATGGCCTCGACCTCTTTTTGTCCATCATTCTGCTGCGTTAAATACAGCAGTACGACTCCATCTTTTACTTTTTCTTTATGTAAGACTTCTTTTACATTGAATGGAATTCCGTTATCAATCGCCTGGCCCATTGTTGCTGTACTGCACCCTGACAACATCAGGAAAGCTGCCGCCAGCAAAAATAACTTCTGCTTCATTCGAATCTCCTCCAATCAGCACTTTCTTCACCAATAATGACAATCATCCTTGTTATTGTTATTCTATTTAGCCTGTAACCTTTTACTAATATATTAAAACCTTATTTTCCAGAATTTTGGAAGGGTATTTTTACCTATGTAAACAATTAAAAAAGACCGCCTTCCACAGCGGCCGCCTGCTACATCATTATTTTGTTTTATCAATAAAGCTCATCCTAGGGTTTAAATACTGATTCGGGCTTTTTAACTGAAAGCAATTTGCTTTCACTGAAAAGTCTATTGTTAAATCGTCATCCAAAAATACTTCCTTTGATTTTTCCGCATATATGCTGCCAGCGTTCGTTTTAATTTCCCTGTCATCTTCATCCAGGTCATTAACAAGCCAAAGAGCCGTTACCCCGCTTACTACGCAGCCGCAGCCATCTATATCATACTTTAGCTTTATGAATCCATCTTTGCCGGCAATCCGTTCGGATAATTTTTCTGCCGCCAATTCAGTTAATGCAATTTCCATGTTTAAAACTACCTCCCCTTTGCATATGCTGTATTTTAACACAGATAGTAATAACATGCTTCTGAAAGAGACAGCTGCTTATTCAGCCACCAAAGTTGTGAAAGGATGATTGGATATGTCAAAGGCGCAGATTAAAGTAATGGATAATGGATCGCTGCGTGTAACAGGTGATGTAGAGTTAATTGATATGGATGGCAATAAATTCGAAACAAAACAAACCTTCTCCCTTTGCCGCTGCGGAAGATCCTCAAAAATTCCATTTTGTGATGGCACTCATAAAGGAACTTTCCAATCCTGTGTCCGTGCGGAGAAAGCTCTCGATGACAAGCAATAAGGGTGGAAAACGGGGACAGTCATCCCCGTTTTTTTTCATTTTTTATTCTTGCGGGTGTTGCTCTTTCACCCTGTACAATCCCCTGAAGCAGTTCCCGGTCCCTGTCCGTACTGTCTTCCCCGGCCCCTGGTGCGATATTAGCCATCGGCAGCTGTTCCAGTTCTTTTCCTCTAGGCATATTACATACACCTCCCTGCTGTTAAGGTGCTTCCCGCGCCCAAAAACTACCCGTTTTAAATTCATCCAGTTCCAGACAGCTCTATTCTTCCGTGAACCGCGCATCCGCTATAGCGTTAATGGAAATACGGTGAATTTCCCCAAAGCGATCAACAATATGAAGCTTTTGGCCAAGTTCATCCCAGTAATGGATGCTCCCGATGACCAGTTCATAATTTCTGCCCCTGTAATGAGTAAGTGTAACGCTTTTTTGAAATTCCATTGCCTCCGAAAGAATTTCATTCATATATTCAAATTTCTGCTCATCCAATTCCCGCTTTTGCTCGTACGTATCTTCCTCTGCCCAGTCTCTTAAGAGCTTTACATGTTCCGGCAGCATCATAGAAGTCCATTTTATTCTGCCCCGATCGCGAATCATAAGCTGACCCCCTTTTACATTTTATGGCCGCCAACCAATGTCGCACGGTGCTTGGCGGTTCCTGCGCTTGTATAAGAGACGGCTCTTAGCAGAGCTCCGCCTCCAAACTTCGAGCGGATCCGGTCCACTGTATAGCCGAGCTCCCTTTTTTTCCAGCCATCCAAATCGAACAGATTCAGCTGCATTTCACAGTCATCCGTAATATTGCCGAGGGAAATGGAAATCTGACGCACTGTTTTTCCCTCATAACTCTCGTTAAAAAGCTCGAGGCAAACGCGATAAAGATCCATCGTAATATTGGTTGGCTGGTCAACTGTCCTTGAGCGGTAAAAGCCTCCTCCGAATTCATCCTGGCTGTAGCCAAGGCCAAAGCTGATGGTCCTGCCAGCTTTACGGTGGCTGCGGGCCCTTCTTGCCACTTCCTCACACATCTCAAGGACCACATGCTTAATTTCCTTTTCCTCTTTGTAATCCCTCAATAAAATCTGGCTTTTCCCAAAGCTGATCTGTCCTTCCATGATCGGTGCCCCTATTTCCGACAGATCAATACCCCATGCATGATGATAGAGCTGATTGCCCATAATCCCAAACTTTCTTTCAAGCTTAGCCAGATCATAGCGGGCAAGCTGTCCGACTGTAAAAATCCCCATTCCATTCAATGTTTTTTCAACACGGCGGCCGATGCCCCACATTTCCCTTAAAGGGGATACATTCCACAGCTTTGTTTTCACATCTTCATACGTCCATTCAGCAACTCCCTTTTTTTTCGCCTCAAGATCCAGGCAGAGCTTTGACATAAGCAAATTAGGTCCTATTCCTATGGCACAGGGGAGCTGAAATTCCCGTTCAATATCATCTTTTATTTTCCAGGCAATTGTCTGGGCATCACCCCAGAGATGCACTGCGCCGTCTACTTTTATAAAACTTTCATCGACACTGTACGTATGGATGGCTTCCTTGGGGACATAACGGTTAAACACCCTGGTGATTTCAGTGGAGATTCTTAAATAAGTCGCCATTTTCGGCTCCTCAATCCTAATGCGCGGGTCATTAGGAACCTCAAAAAGGCGGGCTCCTGTCTTTATCCCAAACTCTTTTTTCATTCGCGGAGAGGCAGCCAGAACAACACTGCCCTTCCGTTCCACATTCCCGGCAATCACAAGATAGCAGTCAAGAGGATCCAGACCAAGCATGACAGCAGAACAGCTTGCATAAAAGCTCTTCATATCAACACACAAAATTTGATTATTCGGCATTGCGCTGTAATCAACCATGACTTCGACATCCTCCTTCAGAAAAGCGCAAGGCGCCGTACCTGCTTATGCTGGCCGGCAGCTCTTGAATCCAATAGATAATCAACAAGAACATCTGTTCTGTATATGTATACCCATTATATTAAGCGAATATGCGTTCGGTTTCAATGGAAATTTTACGCGTTTTTTCTTAAAACAGGTTCTTTTGCCAGGTGCCGATATGACCAGAAACCAGTATAATCAGTTTGAGGTGCAAAAAAAATGAACAAAAGACTGATATATAAAATGGTTCAAAACTGTTTAAAGCAATATAACGAGGAGAGCCATTCCATTTTGTTTGAGAGCAGGGAATTTGCAGAAATATTCAATAAAGTAATAGAGGAGAAAAATAAAGAAGCAGACAGCGAGCTGCATGAAATAGTAAAAGATGTGATATACGGGTATATTACGGGCTCACCTTATTTTTAAAGAATAAAAAAGAAGCGGCAGGTTTTTGGCTGCAGCTTCTTTTTCATAAGACAATAAAGTTTTGAACGTCAATAACTGTCCAGCGCAAGCAGCCTCCCCCTCGAGGTGAGGCTCCCTGGCTGGGGGTCATGCAGACGTTGCCAAAGGACAAGGAAAGCTGCGGCAGGAATACATCGCACGACCTAAAGCGGCAGCTTTTGGGAAGACGCGGCGTTCTTAGTCTGCGTTCCTTCGTGGGCAAGGTGCTTCCGCTTGTCTTATTTCTGATTGAATGCACGTTTTCCAATTTTTTCGAAAAGTCCTGGAAAAAGTGTATAGATGATGCTACCCGCATTCATCCAACGAGGAAGATTGATTTCCCTGACCGGCCGGAGCATTGCATTAACTACCTTGAGCGCCACATATTCGGGCTTAAGCATAAATTTGCTGACATTTTTCACGTATGTGCCCTTTTCATCTGCAATATTGAAAAAATTGGTTTCAATCGGTCCGGGATTAACTGCGGTCACAAACACATTGCTGTCGCCAAGCTCCATGCGAAGGCTGTTTGTATAGCCAAGAACGGCATGCTTGGTTGCGGAATAGACACTGGATTTCGGTGTGGCAATTTTGCCCGCCTGTGAGGCGATATTAATAATATGGCCGCTCCTCTGTTTCCTCATCACCGGAAGCACCATGCCGGTGCAAGCCATTAAACCAACTACATTTACATCAAACATTCCCTTTATTTCTTCAACGTTTGCTTCATGCGCTTCACGGAAAACTCCGAACCCGGCATTATTCACAAGAACATCTATGTGATCAAACCGGGCAAGTACCTCGGAAAAAACAGCCGAGATTTCGTCAGTGTTCGAAACATCAAGTTTATGTATGAAAACATCCACTGAAAAACGCCTCAGCAAATCTGCCTGCAATTCCTGCAATTTGTCAAGGCTGCGGGCAAGAAGGACAAGGTTTGCTCCCCTCTCGGCACAAAGAATAGCCATTTGGGCCCCGATCCCTCCAGATGCACCTGTGATAATCACATTTTTATTCTTTAATCTGTCTGACAAATCAAACCACCTCTTTTGATGCGGAATACAAGAATGCTTCCTCCTCTTTATTTATATAAATCTCTCCTATTGAATGCAAATAGTCAAGCTGAGCGACCGTTTCAGAAATCGTCAGGGAAAGCTCCTTCTCATAAACTTTCGGAAAAAGGCGGCGGCACACTTCAAAAACGGTGAGCGATTCGGACTCAAGCCATGCCTTTACTTTCATTGCCCGCTCATGCTGCCGGCCAAGCCTTTCGTTTATTAACTCTTTCACATTTGTAATATCCTCTCCATGTCCAGAGTAAAAAAGGGATATTGGCAGCTGCCGCAGCTTTTTCAGCGACTCGTTATACTGAAGCTGCGGCTTTGGCCGTTCCGTATTGCCGGGAAGCGGCGGCTCCAGGATGGGATTAGGAGAAATGTGTGCAAGCAAATGGTCTCCTCCAAGGAATACACCATCTTTCTCTCTGAACAAACCTATATGGCTCTGTGCATGCCCAGGTGTCTCCATTACCGTCCAATCGACCAGCCCTTCAGGCTGCCTGCCTTCCTCCAGTTCCCCCGTCAGGGTACGATTGCAGGAATAGCGCAGAGTCTTTTTCATCTTATTTATAAAGGAAAAATAACTTTCAGGAATCCCAAATTCGTTGAACAGTTTTAAGTAAAATTCATCATGAAATTTTAGAAATTGGTCCGTCCGGGACAGCCACCTTTGGTTAATCCGGTGCCCGAACACTTCGAGATTGTCAGGGAAAAAGTCAAGCAGCCCGGCATGATCGGGATGATGATGGGTGAGGACAACCTGTTCAAAATCATCGGGAGTTAAATTCAGCTCTTTAAGCTGGGATTTTAAGGCTTCCCATGCTTCATCCGTTTTAGGGCCGGCATCCACAAGAGTCAGCTTTTCCCCTTTTACTGCATATACATTAACGTCACCGACAGGAAAAGGTGTCGGGATAACAAGCTTTGCAATTCCATCCTTCCAATTTGCCATTTCAACAATCCCCCTAAAATCACTATATTTAAATAAAATAAAGCTGTTTTTTTATACTTCCGCAGGCCATCCAAGTCATACAGTCCATATGCCCTTTAGATAAACCCACTTGTTTCACCCTTAAAATATCAGCATTTTACATGCGTACAAATTACCGAAATTCCATAACATAATTCAGAAATCTTCATATATAAAAATAAGTGTACCGTTCTTTTTATCAATTGTCATTATTTTCACATAACTTTTGCGCATTGTTAATATTTTTTTGGAAAATACTGCTTGACAAATAAGCGTGTCTTCTTGCATAATCACAATTAAAATTTGATTTTCACAGATCAAAGCTGCACTACTGGACAGCAGAAAAATAGCGATGAATAAGATTAGTAAATGGAAAACGGCGAAAGAGAGTGAAGCTCAGCGGCTGAAAGGCTTCACAGTCCACTTGACCATTGAACCTGCCTTATGAGCTGTTAGGAAAACCTAAACGCACCCCGGCGTTATCGGGATCGAGATGCCTTTTCAAAGACAGCAGATGCAGCAGGCAGGCATGCTGCACTAAGAATGAAAAGGCAATGAAGGTGGTACCGCGGAAGCATAGTCTTTTCGTCCTTTACTGGATGGAAAGGCTTTTTTTATTTTAGTCAGCCGGCATTTAAAACAATAAAGGAGGAATAACAGCAAATGAAAAAATTAGCTATTGTTGGAGCAGGATCAATGGCAGAAGCATTAATATCAGGAATGATTGATAGCCGGCTCATTACCGGAAGCAATATTTGGGTCACAAACAAGTGCAGCAGGGAAAGGCTGCAATCCATGCAAAAAGCCTATGGCGTTCAGGCAACTTATGATCACAGTGAACTGTTCAGGGGGGCTGAAACGGTTATTTTAGCGATGAAGCCAAAAGATGCAGCGGATGCCATTACTCTAATAAAACCTTATTTACAGGAAGATATGCTGATCATTTCCGTTCTGGCTGGCGTTTCAATCGAAAGCATTGAACTATTGGCGGGAAAAAAGCTGCCAGTCGTGAGAGCCATGCCGAATACATCGGCAGCCGTCGGAAAGTCAGCGAGCGCCTTATCGGCTAATGAAAGAGTGACCCAAAAACAGATGGAAGCAGTAAGAGGCATTTTTAATACAGTGGGAAAGTCGGCGTTTGTTGAGGAAAAACAGCTCGATGCTGTGACAGGCCTATCAGGCAGCGGACCGGCGTATATTTACTATCTTGCAGAAGCCATGGAAAAAAGCGCAGAAGAAATCGGGCTCGAAAAGGAGATGGCGAAAGAATTCATCATCCAGACCCTCATCGGGGCAGCCGAAATGCTGGCCAGGTCGGCCAAGGATCCTCAGCAGCTTAGGAAGGAAGTAACAAGCCCCGGCGGCACCACTGAAGCAGGTGTAAAAGTGCTTGAAGCAAACGGGGTGCAAAGAGCCTTTATTGAATGCATCAAGGAAGCGGCAGCCCAATCCAAACGGCTTGGCCAAAGCTTCAGCAGCACAGTGAAAATTTAGTGGGGGTATCTCCCCTGTAAATACGCCTTCTTATTGCAAACTATGAAAAAAGGATGAGAAACCTGCAAATGCTCATTATTCTATTAAGCGCTAGCCTCCTTGTATGGATTGCCGTACTAATTGATGCTGCTCTGGGACTAAAAAGCCTGGACCGCCTTGAAGATAGCGATACGATGACTGAAGGCCCTCTTCTTTCTGTCATAACAGCGGCAAGGAATGAAGAAGCCAGGATTGAGGAGAGCTTAAAAACACAGCTGCAGCAAAGCTACAAACGCATTGAATGGATATTGGTCAATGATCGTTCAACCGACAGCACAGGAAGCATCATGGACCGCCTCCAGAAGAGTGATTCAAGGATTAAGTGTATCGATATCAAGACTCTCCCCAGTGGGTGGCTTGGAAAAAACCATGCCCTTTACAAGGGATATTCGGAGTCATCCGGGGAATTAATCTTGTTCACAGATGCTGATGTGTTATTTAAAAAGGAGGCCCTCAGCAAGGCGGTTCATTATTTTAGCAAGAATGACCTTGACCATTTAACGGCGGCACCGAGCTTGATGGGAAGGGGTTTCTGGCTCAACACATTCATTGCTTTTTTTCTTTTTGGTTTTTCCTATTATAAACGCCCTTGGCTGGCGAACAATCAACGTTCCAAAACCGGCATTGGCATTGGGGCATTTAACATGGTATCCAGGCGCTCCTATGAAGCAATCGGAACACATAAAGCAATTAAAATGCGGCCTGATGATGATTTAATGCTTGGAATGAGAATAAAACAAAATGGCCTCAAACAGAAATTTGCAACAGCGATGGACCTGATTGAAGTTGAATGGTATGAAAGCTTAAAAGAAGCCTTCAAAGGATTGGAGAAAAATACTTTTGCAGGCCTTCATTACCGGGTTAGCATGGTTCTATTTGCAATTGCCGGCACATTCATTTCTCAGGTGCTTCCCTTTATCACCATTTTTTCAGCCGAAAAAGTTATTTTCAGCTTAAGTCTTGCAAACATCATTATTTTAGCAGGTGTTTATACAGTCATTACAAAAAGAATGTCTAAATTTTCTCCGCTTCTGTTTGTTGTATTTCCAATTACAGCTCTCCTGTTTATTTATTCCATACTCCGTGCCAGCATTCTGACATTTGTAAGGGGCGGCATAGTCTGGAGAGGTACATTATATAAATTAAGCGAATTGAGGAATAAACGCTGAAGTATGCAAACCCTTCCTAAGTACATGTTCTTTTTCATTTGCGGAATCGCCTGATATACTTAATATTTAGGATAGCGAAATAAGGAGGCATTGATTATGGAAACAAAGCTTTTTTCCCCTTTAACGATTAAAGGAATCACCTTTAAGAACAGAATTGTTATGGCACCGATGTGCATGTACTCAAGCCATAATGAAGATGGCATGGTTGAAAACTGGCACCGGACACATTATACGAGCCGGGCTGTTGGCCAAGTGGGATTAATCATCCTGGAGGCAACTGCTGTAACTCCGCAGGGACGTATTTCTCCGCAGGATTTGGGAATATGGAGCGATGACCATATCGCAGGCCTGAAAGAATTAACCGGGCTAATGAAAGAACACGGGGCATCAGCAGGGATACAGCTTGCACATGCCGGCAGAAAAGCGACTGTCGAAGGGGAAATTCTCGCCCCATCAGCGGTTGCTTTTAATGAAAAAATGAAAACACCTAAAGAAATGACAAAAGAAGAAGTGTCCGAAACTGTGGAGGCATTCAAACAAGGGGCTGAAAGGGCGAAAAAAGCCGGCTTTGAAGTAATTGAAATTCACGCGGCACACGGCTACTTGATCAATGAGTTTCTTTCACCGCTGAGCAATAAACGAAGTGATGAGTATGGGGGATCAGCCGAAAACCGCTACCGTTTCCTCCGTGAAGTCATTGAAGCAGTTAAAACCGTTTGGGATGGGCCTTTGTTTGTTAGAGTATCCGCACATGATTATCATGATGAAGGATTAACTGCAGAGGATTATGCGGAAATGGGAAAATGGATGAAGGAGCAGGGTGTGGATCTTATTGACGTAAGTTCCGGAGCAGTAGTGCCGGCTAGAATACATAGCTACCCGGGCTACCAGGTCAAATTCTCTGAAACCATTAAAGAAGGTGCCAATATTCAGACTGGTGCAGTCGGGCTAATTACATCAGGCCTGCAGGCAGAAGAAATTCTGCAAAACGGACGGGCAGATTTAATCTTCATTGCGAGGGAATTGCTGAGGGATCCTTATTGGCCGCGCACAGCAGCAAAGGAACTTGGTGCAGCAATTGAACCGCCTAAGCAATATGAACGCGGCTGGATTTAACGAAAAGCGGTAGAGCCCCTGCCCACGAAGGGAACGCAGACTAAGAACGCCACATCCTCCCAAAAGCTGCCGCTTTCGGTCGTACGATGTATCGCTGCGGCAGCGTCTGCATGACCCCATCCTGAGGGCCTCAACTCGAGAGGGCAGGCTGCTTGCACTAGATAGCTCTCGAGATACAAAGTTATAAATTCTGATTTTAAAATAAAAAAAAGGGATGGCGGTTCGCCATCCCTTTTTTCTTTATTAAATAATCTGCAGTGAATCAAGGAATACAATGATGATAACCAAAGGCACCACATAACGAAGAAGGAAATACCAGGCGGAAAAGATCCCATTCAGCGATTTTGAACCTTGAATTAATTCATTTCTCAGCAGGTCTTTCTTCATTTTGTATGAAACAAAAATAGAAATGAAGAGCGCCCCTACCGGCATTAATACATTGCTGACAAGAAAATCAGCACTGTCAAATATCGTTTTGCCGAAAATTGAAATATCTGATAGGCTGCTGAAGGAAAGTGCAGATGGGACTCCCACGATAAAGATTGCCAATCCTGTCAGCCATGCTGCACGGTTTCTGCCCCTTCCCTTCTTATTCGTCAGAGCAGCCACCACAATCTCGAGCATTGAAAAAGCGGAAGTTAAGGTTGCAAATAGAAACAGTGCAAGGAATAAGAGCAAGAATACTCGTCCGAACAGAATCTGATCAAAAACAGATGGCAAAACAATGAACAATAAACCAGGACCTGCAGCAGGCTCAAATCCCAGTGAGAAAACGGCCGGGAAAATAGCCAATCCAGCTAAAATTGAAATAAATAAATTCATTCCGACAACGGAAAAAGCCGGCTGCATCAGATTTTCATTTTTAGATAAATAAGAGCTGTATGTTACCATAACCGATACCCCGACACTTAGAGAGAAAAACGATTGACCCATGGCAAAAAGGACGGTTTCAGACGTAAGATTTGAAAAATCAGGCTTTAAAAAGAATGAGACGCCTTCCATGGCATTTTCCAGTGTCAGAGATCGTGCAATCAAGATAATAAATAAAAGGAACAAAGCCGGCATCATAATTTTGCTGACCTGCTCGATACCCTTCTGGATGCCTTTAGCAACCACTAAAACAGTTATGAATAAAAAGAGCCCTTGTGCCGCTACAACAGACACAGAGTCTGACACGGATGTGCCAAATAGCTCTTCATAATTGCCGGCTCCATTCATAGAACCGGTAACCCCGTATACAATGTACTTCAGAATCCACCCGCCTATTACACTATAAAACGATAAAAGCAGAAAACAGGTAAATACGCCAAGGTAGCCAATCCAGTGCCATTTAGTTCCCGGAGCAATATCCTTGTATGCCGAGATTGCCTCTTTCCCCGTGCTGCGGCCGATCACAAACTCAGCCAGCAAAAGCGGAAAACCAATTAATAGGGAAAATAGCAGAAATAATAATATAAATGCTCCGCCACCGCTTGTCCCGGTAACATACGGAAGCTTCCAGATAGCTCCAAGTCCGATTGCCGAACCGGCCGAGGCTAAAATAAATCCAATCTTCGATGACCATTGCTCATTTTGCTGCATGCCTGTACCTCCATAATTTACAAAATAGATACTGCCTGGCTCCAGGCTGGCGCCTGGAGCTTTTCTTAATAGAAACCGGCCGGATTTCCATTTTAAGAACCTTTCCAAAAAACAAAAAAGCCACATACTTCAAAAGGGACGCGAATCAGATTCACGCGGTACCACCCTTTTTGAAAGTATGTGACTTTCCACTCGAAATATAACGGATTAACCGTCTTTCCTGCTATAATGCAGAAAAGAAAAGCTCCAAGATGAAATTCACCTTATCTTTGTGCCAGTTTCCACCATCCACTGGCTCTCTATAAACAGGGAGATAAGACTTAATAGAGTCTCTTCATAGCTTTTTAATATAATGTTTTAAAGTATAAGTGTGATTATATTATGCCTGCAGGAAACCGTCAATGCCAAATTTGAAAAATTCAATTTTTCCAGACATTACTTTTCGATCCAAATCCGCCTCCATGCCGCACCCTCACTATCCGCCTTAATTTCGAAAACATCGGGATTGCTCATCTTCATAAGATGCTCAAAGCCTGCATTTTCATCAAAATAGCGAAGCAGCAAAGTGGATAAATTGCCATGACTGACCAGAACAATATGATTTTCACTAGAAGCGATTAATTCATCCAGCAGGGAAGCAGCTCGTTCCATGCCTGATGAATGGGATTCTCCTCCTTCAAAAACCAGTTCAAAATCGGAGAAGCTTTGCTTAAGCTTCTCCTGCCAATCATCAAAAAGAATGGAGGATAGCACCCTTTCCCCCAAACGGCTTTCCTCAACAATCTCAAGGTTTCTCGACTGTGCGAGCGGCCGGATAGTTTCCATCGCCCGCACAAAAGGGCTTGAGTAGATGCGATTAATTTCCTTGTCTTTAAAAAAATCAATTAATTTTAATGCCTGTTCCCTTCCGCTTTCTGTCAATTTGGCAGAAAAAGGCTGGCCCTCAGCCTTTGCATGGCGCACGATATAGAAAGTTTTCAATTAACTCACCTCTCCTTTATCAAGCGGTATATGAACTTCTTTAAAGTCCTCAGCAATTACCGTATTGGGGAAAATTGTCTGCGATTCCTTCACAAGCTGTTCCCAATCCTGGCGTTCATATCGTGAACTGATATGATTCAGGCAGAGTTTCCTTGCATTCGCCTCGCGCGCGACTTGGGCAGCCTGCAGGGTTGTGGAATGGAAATAATCGTATGCAAGCTTTTCTTCTCCTTGTGAGAAGGTTGCCTCATGAATTAATAAATCTGCATGAGCCGCTAATTCTATTGCCGCATCGCAAATCCTGGTATCTCCCAGTACCGTGATGATTCTACCCTTTTGAGCCGGGCCCAGAAAGTTTTTTGCTTCCAGTATACTCCCATTCTCAAGCTCTATGTTTTCGCCATTTTTTATTTTCTTATATATCGGACCCGGTTTGATTCCCGCTTCAGCAAGCTTATCCGCGAGCAATGTTCCCGGACGGTCCTTTTCAATAACCCGGTAGCCATATGAAGGAATCCCGTGTTCGAGCAAGCGGGCTTCCACCTTAAAATCTTTTTCATCCAATACATCGCCATCACTGATTTCAGCAACTTTCAAAGGGTATTTAAGGTATGTGCCGCTGACAGAGAGCGAGACTTTAATATATTCTTTTAGCCCTCTTGGCCCATAAAGTGTCACCTCAGTATCACCGCCCTGAAAAGAGCGGCTGGACAGCAATCCGGGCAAACCATAAATGTGATCTCCATGAAGATGGGTAATAAAGATTTTTTCAATTCTCCTCGGTTTAATGCTTGTATGTAAAATTTGGTGCTGGGTAGCCTCCCCACAGTCGAAAAGCCATATACTCCCTCTTTCATCCAGGAGCTTTAAAGCCAAGGAAGATACATTCCTCAGTTTGGCTGGAATTCCTGCACCTGTTCCCAAGAAAACAACATCCATTGAAAAAACAACCTCCTATCCTGCAGTCGGATTAAAAATCTGTCAGGCCTTGCCAGCTTTGAATATAAACAATATACCATAGCATCCGCGGAATTCATTCTAAAACAATCGTTTTTTGTTTTATTTGAGAGGATAGTTCAGGGCCTTTAGAAAGAAACTATGTTAAAAAGGGCAAACTTAATATTTGCGAAAATAGCTTTAAACAGATACAATTTTATACTTGTACAGGCGTTTTTTACGAATGCAATATAACAGCTTTTAATCAAGCTGCCGGCGGACAATGATTGTCCAGCCATACATACAGAAACTTTGTCGAAGAGAGGTTCTAGAATCGTGAAACTAAACGAAAAACCGACCGCATTAATAATGATATTTGGAGCAACGGGAGATCTGGCAAAAAGAAAACTATTTCCCTCACTTTACCGCTTGTACAAAAAGGGCAGGCTGTCTGAGCGCTTCGCGGTAATTGGGGTTGCCAGAAGGACGCTAACGAATGATGAGTTTCAGGCAAGTGTCAAAGCCTCTGTTGAGTCAGCTATCAAAGATAGCGGAGAACTTGAGGATTTTATTTCCCATTTTTACTACCATTCGCATGATGTGACGGATTCAAGTTCATATTTGGCATTAAAGAGTATGGCCGAAAAATTAGATACTCATTATTCCCTTGAAGGCAACCGCATTTTCTACCTTGCCATGGCTCCTGAATTTTTCGGAACCATTGCAGAGCATTTAAAAGCAGATGGCCTGACGGATGTGGATGGCTTTAAGCGTCTTGTCATTGAGAAGCCTTTTGGCCATGATTTGGAATCAGCGAAACAGCTTAATAAGCAAATTCGAAAAGCTTTTTCAGAAAATGAGATTTACCGGATTGACCACTACTTAGGGAAAGATATGGTGCAAAACATTGAAGTTATCCGTTTTGCCAATGCCATTTTCGAACCTTTATGGAACAATCGCTACATCTCAAATATCCAGGTTACATCAAGCGAAGTACTGGGTGTAGAAGAACGCGGCCGTTACTATGAAAAAAGCGGCGCCCTTCGTGATATGGTTCAAAACCATATGCTGCAAATGGTTGCCCTCCTGGCAATGGAGCCGCCAATCCGCCTGACAACAGATGAAATCAGATCTGAAAAAGTGAAGGTATTAAGGGCCATGCGTCCGCTTGAAGGGGACCAGGTGAAAGAATACTTTGTCCGCGGCCAGTATGGAAAAGGCATATTAAATGAAAAGGAAGTCCCAGCGTATAATGAAGAGCCGATGGTGGATGAAGAATCAAACACCGAAACTTATGTAGCAGGCAAGCTGATGATTGACAATTTCCGCTGGGCAGGTGTGCCAATCTATATTCGTACAGGAAAAAGAATGGCTGCAAAATCAACGAAAATTGTTATCCAGTTCAAGGATATTCCGATGAACTTGTATTATCAGACTGAGCAAACGTTAAATCCAAACCTGCTGGTCATCCATATTCAGCCTGAAGAAGGCATCACCCTATATTTGAATGCCCAAAAATCAGGACAAAACATGGAAGCCACACCGGTAAAATTGAACTTTGCCAACAAAGGCATCGATGACATGAATACGCCTGAAGCTTATGAAAGGCTTTTATATGATTGCATGCGCGGAGACGCAACCAACTTTACCCATTGGGATGAAGTGGCCCTTTCCTGGAGCTTTGTCGACAAAATTTCTGACGTATGGGAAAACAAAAAAGAAGAAGGCTTCCCTAACTACGAATCCGGTTCAATGGGTCCAAAAGAAGCAGACCAGCTGCTTGAAAAAGATGGCTTCTTCTGGTGGCCCGTAACTGACCTTGATGTTGAACAGTGTTAAATAATTTTCGAACCCCCCTGCAGCGGCAGGGGGTTTTCGTTTAGGGAATGCCATGATCTGGCTTCCTGCAATTACAAAAAAACAGCGCCTTTTGAGCGCTGTTTTTATATTATTCCATCCAATTTGTATGAAAGATGCCTTCTTTATCAGTACGCTGATAAGTGTGTGCTCCAAAGTAGTCACGCTGTGCCTGAAGTAGGTTAGCAGGCAATGTTTCAGTGCGGTAGCTGTCGTAATAGGACAGCGCAGCAGAGAAGCATGGTACAGGGATTCCGTTCTTCACAGCTGTACTGATAATTTCACGGGTAGCATCCTGGTAGCTTTCCACAATTTCCTGAAAATACGGATCAAGAAGCAGGTTCTTTAAACCAGGCTCACGGTCATATGCTTCCTTAATTTTTTGGAGGAATTGGGCACGGATAATGCATCCTCCGCGGAAAATCATCGCAATATCGCCGTATTTAAGATCCCATCCATATTCTTCGGATGCTGCTCTCATTTGAGCAAAACCTTGTGCGTATGAGCAGATTTTGCTCATGTAAAGGGCTTTGCGGACACTTTCGATAAAGGCTTTTTTATCGCCGGTGAATTCCGATGCAGCTGGCCCGCGAAGAACTTTGCTTGCGTTGACACGCTCTTCTTTCATGGCAGAGATGAATCGGGCAAATACGGATTCAGTGATGATTGGAAGCGGTACGCCAAGATCAAGCGCACTTTGGCTTGTCCATTTGCCGGTTCCCTTTTGGCCGGCTGTGTCCAGGATGACATCTACCAGCGGCATGCCGGTTTCATCATCTTTTTTCGTGAAGATATCAGCCGTGATTTCAATTAGATAGCTGTCAAGCTCACCTTTATTCCAATCGGCAAATACTTCATGAAGCTCTTCAGCAGTCAAACCAAGCACATTTTTCAACAGAAAATAAGATTCGGAAATAAGCTGCATATCGCCGTATTCAATGCCGTTGTGGACCATTTTCACATAATGGCCTGCCCCATCCGGACCGATGTAAGTTGTGCATGCTTCGCCATTAACCTTTGCCGCGATATCTTGAAAAATAGGGGCAACCAGCTCGTAGGCTTCCTTTTGGCCGCCAGGCATAATGGAAGGACCTTTTAACGCGCCTTCTTCACCGCCGGATACCCCAGTACCGATGAAGTGGATGCCCAGCTCACTTAATTCCTTATTGCGGCGCTGTGTGTCCACAAAGAAGGTATTTCCGCCATCAATCAAAATATCCCCTTTATCCAATAAAGGCTTTAACTGCTCGATTGTCGCATCTGTCGGGCCGCCTGCTTTAACCATAAGCATGATTTTGCGCGGTTTTTCCAGGGAATCAACAAACTCCTCAATTGTATATGTACCTTTAAAATTTCTTCCTTCGACTTCTTTAAGCATCTCATCCGTTTTTTCGCGTGACCGGTTAAAAAGGGATACTGAGTAGCCTCTGCTTTCAATATTCATGGCAAGATTTTTGCCCATTACGGCTAAGCCGATAACACCAAACTGTGATTTCGTCATCTTTTATTACTTCCCTTCTAGCCTTTAAGCGTGTAATTGCTTGTTCAAAAAGAAGATCTTATTAAGATTTTCTTTTTGAACATTATCCAATAAGTGAAACTTCAATCAGCGGGGGGATGCCTTTTCCCCCACTGATTGTTAGTTGAGGCCCACAGAAGGCGGGTCACAAAGGCGCTGCCACAGGACGTGGCGTTCTTAGTCTTTGTTCTGCTTTTCGGGCTTTTCGGGAAGTTTGATCCCCGCTTCCGCTTATCCTAAATTGATTCATATGAGTCTTAAAATAGGGATCTTACTGCCCGTTAGCCTGCGGTAAAAGAATCCACTTTACTTTAGCAAGATTCCTATTCTTATTCAACTTTCCTGTCTTAGTTTAGCTTATAGCCGCCTGAAAAACTCATGAAATATCATCTTTTTCTTTTTTATTGCCCCTTCCAGGCCTGCTATGCAAAAAATCTTTATTAAAGCTGGTATCTGTGCCGATTTTGGGGCGGGTCAATTTCATTTCCGAAAGTGCACCGGCATTGTCGATTATTTTAGCCCCATATTTCTTTCGCAAAAGATCCATTGTCTGAAATAAAGGCTCCTTTTTGGCATCTTTTTCAAAACTGAATAAATCCAGCTGTTTAACCGCCTGTTCGGGTTCGACAAGGTCTGTTCCTGTAATGCCAAGCAGCCGTACTGCGTTTCCATTCCAATGTTTTATAAAAAGCTCTTTTGCCATTTGATAAATTTCTTCATCCTGCTGAATCGGATTCTTCAGTTTGCGGCTTCTGGTAATGGTTCTTCTGTCCTTATACCTGATGGTAATCCCCAAAGAAACCGCCATTACCTTTTTTCTTTTCAGTCTGGAAGAAACCTGTAAAGCCAATTTTTCAAATACCTGAAGCAGCTCTCTTTGATTTGAAACATCCCTTGGCAGTGTGGTTGAATTTCCCACACTTTTAAATTCAGATGCCGATTCCGGATCAACCTTTCTAAGATCTTGGCCATTGGCTTTTTGTTTCAATCTCGGGCCATTGATCCCCAGAGCTGCTTTTAATACAATTTCATCCGCTTTTGCCAATTCACCGATTGTGGCGATGTTCAGATATCTCAGCTTTTCCCCGGTTTTCCTGCCGACTCCGTGCATTTCTTCCACTTGCATCGGCCATAAAATATGGGGTACATCTCTTTTTCTGAGAATTGTAATCCCCATTGGTTTTTTCATGTCAGAAGCCATCTTGGCTAGAAATTTGTTGGGAGCAACACCGATGCTGCAGGGCAAATCAAGCTGCTGGAAAATCTGCTTCTGTATCGTTTCAGCAATTTCTATTGGGCTCCCAAACTCATAGCTGTCTGTAATGTCAACATATCCTTCATCAATGGATACAGGTTCAACAAGGGATGAATATTCGTGCAATATATCAAACATTCCCATAGAAGCTGCACGATATCTCTCAAAATTCGGCTTCATAATAATCAGCTGTGGACAGAGCTTTTTAGCCTCCCATAGAGGCATGGTGGTTTTTACCCCGAAGCTCCTTGCCTCATAGCTGCAAGTCACGATTATTCCGCGCCTCTCCTCAGGATTGCCTGCGATCGCTAAAGGCTTGCCCTTTAATGTGGGATCAAAGGCCATCTCAACCGAAGCATAAAAACTATTCATATCAACATGGAGGATAACTCTCCCGTTTTTTGGATACATTTGCTTCATGCCGGCACTTCCCTGTAAAAATCATTCACCTCTATTTTAGCAGATATTTTTCTTTTCTTTAATTAGGAGGATTATAAAAGTAAAAACAGAGAATATTGCTCCTCTGTTTTTGAATTCGCTCGCTATGCTGTTGTATGCTGTGTTTTCATATACTCTTTTATTTCCCTTATTCCTTCCAGAGATTCCACCAGCTTTGAAGGATCGATTATGGTAATCAGCCTATGATCGAAATTGGCTACCCCTGTAAAATAATTGGTTTTTTGATAGGCAATCAAACCTGGCTGTTTCAGGCAGTCTGCTGGAATATCAAGAATTTCCTTGGCTTCAGTCACCAGCACTGCGAATGATAGCTCTTCTGTCTGCAGCACAATCATCCTTGCCGAGTCGCTATCGGGCAGTGTACGGCTGTAAAGAATTTCTTCAAAATCAACAACAGGAATTAGCTCTCCTCTGACTTTGACAATTCCTCTTACATAACTGGGCAAATGAGGAATCGGTGTTATGCCTTCCATTTTCTCAATGGAGATAACAAAGGGAATAGGCGTGGCATATTCCTCATTTCCTGCCCGGAAAACGACAGCTTTATTATTTTCAGTCATTCCATTTCCTCCTCGGAAACTCTCATGTATAGAATTAATATACCATAGGCATTATTTTCTAACTAGTGAGGAATTTAATTGAATTCAGTAATATAAAAAAGAGAACCTCATCGGGTTCCCTTTCTGTCAGGCTTAGGCTTTAGACTTCTTCAATAATGGCAATGACCATTTCAGCCAGTTTATTTAATTCTTCAATAGGCATACGCTCATTGGTTGTATGAATTTCTTCGTAGCCAACAGCAAGGTTGACTGTTGGTATGCCTAATCCGGCAATCACGTTCGCATCACTTCCGCCGCCGCTGTGAAGAAGCTCGGAGCTCCTGCCAATCTTTGCAGCCGCTTTGCGGGCTACTTCAACGACATGGTCGCCTTCGCCAAATTTAAAGCCAGGGTACATAACCTGAACATCCACTTCAGCTTTGCCTCCCATTTCTTCGGCAGCACTTTCAAAAGCTTCTTTCATTTTAGCAACCTGCTGTTCCATTTTTTCAGGAATTAATGAACGTGCTTCTGCTAAAATAGCTACATGGTCACACACGATATTGGTCTGCTGTCCGCCTTCAAAACGGCCAATGTTAGCCGTTGTTTCTTCATCTATGCGGCCCAGCGGCATTCTTGAGATCGCTTTCGCTGCCATAGTGATAGCCGAAATGCCTTTCTCAGGGGCTACACCGGCATGTGCTGTTTTCCCTAAAATAGCTGCTTTAACTTTAGCTTGTGTCGGGGCGGCAACGATAATATTTCCGACTTTGCCGTCACTGTCCAGTGCGTAGCCAAACTTCGCTTTAACAAGTGAAGGATCGAGAACCTTCGCTCCGACCAGTCCGGATTCTTCACCAACTGTGATAATGAACTGGATAGTTCCATGAGCAATATTCTGCTCTTTCAGGACTTTAACAACTTCAAGCATAACGGCAAGTCCTGCCTTGTCGTCGGCACCCAGGATCGTTGTTCCATCGGTTACAACATAGCCGTCCTTGATGGAAGGTTTAATTCCTTTTCCAGGAACAACCGTATCCATGTGAGAAGTGAAATAAATTGTATCTGTTCCTTCTTTAGTTCCCTGAAGAGTGCAGATGAGGTTGCCTGCACCGTGTCCGGTCTGTGCAGTTGTATCGTCTTCATACACCTCAACCCCAAGATCCCTGAATTTTTTCTTCAGCACTTTTGCAATTTGAGCTTCATACTTTGTTTCAGAATCAATTTGCACCAGTTCCAGAAATTCGTTTAATAAGCGTTCCTCATTAATCATTTATGTACAAACCTCCAAATTTAAGCTTACTAAGCAAGTATAACTCCAATATTTTAGCACAGCAAATCAGGAATCCATTATAGCGGGATATTTCCATGCTTTTTATGAGGCCTGCTTTCTTTTTTATTGCGCAGCATGTCAAGCGCCTGAATGATCTTGATTCTGGTTTCTCGCGGATCGATGACATCATCCACCATGCCTCGGCTTGCCGCCACATATGGATTGGCGAACTTTTCTCTGTACTCCTCGATTTTTTGTGCCCTGGTAGCTTCGGGATCTTCACTATTTTGAATTTCCCTTGCAAAAATAATGTTGGCTGCACCTTGAGGACCCATTACGGCAACCTCCGCATTTGGCCAGGCAAATACAAGATCTGCGCCAATAGATTTACTGTTCAGAGCAACGTATGCTCCCCCGAATGCTTTTCTTAAAATAACAGTAAGCTTTGGCACTGTTGCTTCTGAGTAAGCATAGAGAATCTTTGCGCCATGCCGTATGATCCCGCCATGTTCCTGTTTAACACCTGGGAAAAAGCCTGTAACGTCCTCAAATGTAATAAGGGGAATATTAAAGGAGTCACAGAACCGGATAAACCTTGAAGCCTTATCGGAAGAATCAATATCAAGGCCTCCTGCCATTACCTTCGGCTGATTGCAGACAAGTCCCACCGTCTCACCCTTGATTCGGGCAAGCCCGACTACAATATTTTTAGCAAAGTCACGCTGTACCTCCATAAAAGTATCTTTATCCACTACCTGTTCAATGACTTTTCGGACGTCATATGGACGAAGGGCATCGAAAGGAATGGCGTCTGTCAGATCCGGACGGTAATCATCGTCCTCATCCCGTTCTGACATTGGCGGTTTTTCCTCATTATTCTGCGGAAGGTAGCTTAACAGACTTCGTACCTGCTCAATAACTTCCTCTTCGGACTCGCCTCTAAAGTGTGCGTTTCCGCTGATTGTGTTATGCACACGGGCACCGCCCAGATCCTCCGGTGAAATTTTTTCCCCAGTCACCGTTTCGATTACTTTTGGGCCAGTTATGAACATCTGGCTCGTTTTTTCCACCATGAAGACAAAATCCGTGATCGCTGGAGAATAAACCGCTCCACCTGCACAAGGCCCCATAATGACAGAGATCTGCGGAATCACTCCTGAATAAATCGAATTCCGGTAGAAAATATGGCCGTACCCATCAAGGGAAACAACCCCTTCCTGAATTCTGGCACCGCCGGAATCATTCAAGCCTACAAATGGAGCCCCATTTTCAGCTGCCAAATCCATTACATTGGCAATTTTTTTTGCATGCATTTCCCCCAGGGCGCCGCCAAAAACAGTAAAGTCCTGGGAAAATAAGAAGATAGGCCTTCCGTTGACTTTACCATAGCCAGTTACAACACCATCGCCAGGGCCTTTTTGGTTTTCCAATCCAAAATCCGTGCTGCGGTGCTCAATAAATGGATTCAGCTCTACGAATGTGCCGGGGTCAACTAATAAATCGATTCGTTCACGGGCAGTCAGCTTTCCTTTTTCATGCTGTTTTTGTATACGCTCATCCCCTCCGCCCAGTTCGACTTCCCTGCGGCGGTCGTATAACTCATTTATTTTCTCATAGATGTCTGCCATACTTTATTTCAATCCTTTCTTTTCACAAAATTCATATAATATGCCGCCTGTTGATTTCGGGTGCATAAAGGCTACCTGGGCACCGCCAGCCCCAATCTTCGGTTCATCCTGCAGCATCCTGATGCCCTGTTCCTTCATTTGATTAATACGTTCCTGTATGCTGTCAACACCTAATGCTACATGATGAAGACCTTCGCCTCGCTTCTCTATAAACTTGGCAATTGGGCTTTCTTCACTTGTCGGCTCAAGAAGCTCAAGTTTCGTTTCCCCTGCTTTAATAAAAGCAACCTTTACTCCTTGACTGTCCACTTCCTCAATTCCGAGAAATTCAAGCTGAAGCACTTCAATATAAAATGGAAGCGCTTTATCAAGAGACCTGACAGCAATACCTATATGGTCCACCTTCTTGATCATCATTTTTCCTCCTCATGGATGTCGGAAATTATCAATTCCCGCAGAATGCGGGCATATTTTGAAGCTATTATTTAAATATTCGTTAAAGATGTCGAAAATCCTTTTAAAAATTGAGCGGTTGTTCAATTTGAAGATTCTTAGTAAAATGATAGTAAGAATTGGGACGAGGAGGAATAGAATGTCAAATAAGAAAATGACAAAAATAGTTGTTTATTTAATGATATTTGCAATGCTTGCATCTACCCTCATTATGGGGATGTCGATGTTTTTATAACAGGAACTATGTGATTTTTTTCAGCTGCTGCGGAGGGCAATTCCGGGCAGTTTTTTTATGTTCTATTTTTTAATTAAGCCTATTCTCAATTCACCTAACATGTATTCCATTTTATTTTTCTTAAACGCTTTGCAATGAGGGGCCATTGCATTGAAAAACTGCATCCATTCAGATGCAGCTGATTATTCTTTCAAATGATTATTTTTTATTGCGCCGTACTCTCTTCCAAGTTCATCAAAATTTCTGGGGGAGGTGACAACTAAAATTTTCGTACCAACCGGTACAGATTCATATAGCGACTCGACTGCTTCATTCTGCAATCTAATACATCCATTGGAGACGTACCTGCCGATCGATGCAGGGTCGTTCGTCCCGTGAATGCCATAAATTCTTCCATCTGTATCCTCTGCGTCAAATCCAATCCATCTTGTCCCGAGAGGATTACGGGGGTCACCGCCTTTAATGTCCTTTTTCCTATAATAAGGATCAGCTGCCTTAACAGTAACAGTAAACATCCCTTCAGGTGTAAGGTCATCCGTTCTCCCGGTTGCAGCTGTGATTACACTTTGTACTTTTTGATCATGAATAAACGCAACTTCATTTGTCCGTTTATTGACAATTAAAAATGGATCTCCAGGCAGCGGGTTGGGTCCCAAAGGCCAGATTGGGGAAAATGAAAAAAACATGATGGCCGCTGCAGCAAACTTCAGCATGATCATTCACGCTCCAATTCCTTTTCCTTAGTTTGCTTCTGCTGTCCGGTCTTGATTCATTTCCCTCTCCTTTAATCCTTTAAAAGAGCTTTTTATAATTAAATACTGTTCCATTTCTTTTACAAAGTGAAGCAGCGCAGCCCGTGCCTCAAATTCCTCTCTTGTCTTGGGGAGCTCCATATTTTCAAAAGAAACTCTCATTCGGTATAATTTCTCCAAAAATTGAATGGCCGTATTCCCTGGATGAATGTGGTCCGATAACTCCTCAATAAAATCAGCAATCATCTCCCCCTGTTCAACAGGCAGTGCAATGGACGTTACACTTGGAAGAACACGCTCAATAATCTCGAATTGTTTTTCCCTCATTTTAAAATAGTGATAATATAAATTATCATTCCTTCGGAAGTGGTTTTCGACATCTCTGAAGGCCAATGTCTTTGCCTTATCGATTAGTTCCATCGTTTCAGTGATTTCCCTGCCATCCCAGCTGCTTTCATGTGTGCGCAAATACTTCACGATTTCATCAAAGATAATCTTAAAGTTATCTTCTATCTCGAGCCTATACTCCTTAAGCTTCGATTCCAGACTGGGCATATAGAGGTTTGCGATGAGGGCCACACCAATTCCGACAGTAATAATGCCCAGCTCATTCAGCAGGAGTTCCTTTGAAACTTCCCCTGCCGAATAAATATGCAGAATAATAACGGAGCTTGTCACAATCCCATCGCTGGCCCTTACCATGACAGCTGCGGGAATAAAAAACAAAAGCAGCAGTCCAATTACAAGCGGATGATAGGCAATACCCTCAAAAAACAAGGAAGAAAATACCATTGCCATTAAGCAGGCAAAAAAACGGTCCCATGAAGCTCGCAGAGACTTTTTCTTCGTTACTTTTATGCATAAAATAGTCAATATTCCTGCAGAGACAAAATTGTCAAGCTGCAGCATCTGTGCAATCATGATGCTAATGGAAGTTCCCACGGCAGTCTTGATTGTCCGGTAGCCAATTCTATATTTCATTTAGTCAAACTCCTATATTAATTTGCCCGCATCTAAGTTTAAAGAAGGCTTTTGTTTTGAGAAAAACGAAAGAGAAGATGATCCTTTTGACCATCTTCTCCCATAGCATATATCGATTATAGCATTTTTTGCAAGAAATCCCTTGCACGTTCACTCTTAGGTTTAGAAAAAAATTCTTTAGGGGAAGAATCCTCTACAAGCACGCCGCCATCCAGGAAAAGCACCCTGTCTGCCACTTCACGGGCAAACCCCATTTCATGGGTAACAATCGCCATTGTCATGCCTGTATGGGCTAAATTTTTCATAACGTCCAGCACTTCTTTCACCATTTCCGGGTCAAGAGCGGATGTAGGTTCATCAAACAGCATAACATCGGGATTCATAGCAAGAGCTCTGGCAATCGCAACCCTTTGCTTCTGCCCCCCCGATAACCGATTTGGATATTCGTATGCTTTGGCTGATAATCCGACCTTCTCCAAAAGCTCGAGCCCTGTTTTCTCAGCTTCCGATTTCGAAACTCCCTTTACCTTCATTGGTGCATAGGTCAGGTTTTGCAGGACTGTTTTGTGCGGAAATAAATGGAAATGCTGAAAAACCATTCCTACATCTTGGCGCACTTTCATAATGTTCGTGCCCTTATCCGTAATGTCCTGCCCGTTAATCATAATCCTGCCGTCTGTAGGCACTTCCAGGAGATTGATGCAGCGCAGCAATGTTGACTTGCCGGAACCTGATGGACCAATAATAGCTACTACTTCGCCATCTTGAATATTAGTTGAAATTCCTTTAAGAACTTCAAGTTTACCGAAATGTTTATGCAAATTTTCCAGTTTAATCACTGCGTCTCATTCTCCTTTCAATCCCTTTTCCAAGCACAGTCAGGATCATTACCATAATGTAATAGATAAGCCCCGCAATCAGAATTGGCTCGAAGTAGGAAAACTTTTCGCCTCCCACGATGTAAGC
This sequence comes from Cytobacillus sp. BC1816, assembly GCF_051353635.1. NCBI lineage: Bacteria > Bacillati > Bacillota > Bacilli > Caryophanales > Bacillaceae > Cytobacillus > Cytobacillus sp. BC1816. The sequence goes on from NZ_CP195611.1 coordinate 3,931,797, forward strand.
GCGGCGCATCACGTCTGTTACCCCAATAACCGTTACGATTGCAGATTCTTTTGTAAGGGTAATAAACTCGTTCATTAAAGCAGGCAAAATGTTTTTCATTGCCTGCGGGAGAATAATATCCATCATGGCAGGCCTGTATGGGACACCTAAAGCCATGGCCGCCTCACTTTGGCCCTTATCAACAGCAAGGATGCCGGCCCGGATAATCTCAGAAATATAGGCAGCTGAGTTTAGTCCAAATGACAGGACGGCAGCTGTTGAAGGATCAATTTTATACCCGATCAGCTGGGGCGATCCATAATAAATGAGCATCAACTGAAGAACAAGAGGTGTTCCTCTAAAAACGGATGTATAGGCATCTGCTATCCACCCAAGAAGTTTAAATCTGCTGATTTTAAAGAATGATAGAATAATGCCTAATACAAAACCCAATATTCCTGCCATAAAAACTATTTGAAGCGTAACGCCAATGCCTTTAAGTATATATGGAAGGGAGGGAATGAACTGCTGAAAATCGAGATTCACTGTCTTTCCATCCTCTCTATAAATAGTCTATCAGTTTCCGGGAAGAATAAAGCGTCCAAAGGAAAATATGCCTTGGACGCCAATTCCCAGCGGAATTATTTGCTATCAAACCATTCTACGATCAGTTCTTCCAATTCACCGTTTTCTTTCATCTTCACAAGCTCTGCATTAAATTTCTCAGTTAATTCACTGCCCTTTGGAAAAGCAATGGCAGAACCCGCCTCAGCTTCAGCTTCTTCGATTGTAAAACCGGCAAGATCTTCATTCTTTTCAAAGTATCCTTTTGCAACAGTGTCTTCAATCATGGCAGCATCAAAACGGCCTGCCATAATTTCCTGAATCAATTCAGGGATGCGGTTGCGGTTTTCCACAGTCATATCAACTGTCTCACCAATTTCTTCTGCTTTATCAGCCTGAATTGAGGCAAGCTGCACACCCAAAGTTTTCCCGTCCAAATCTTCTAAAGACTCAATTCCGCTTCCTTTTTTCGAAACGATCATGTGACTCGCTGTATAATATACATCACTGAAATCAACGTTTTGTTTGCGCTCTTCAGTAGGTGTCATACCAGCCAGAACAAAATCAACCTGGCTCGTTTCCAATGCAGGAATCAATCCGTTAAAGTCCATATCTTTCACTTGTATCTCATAACCCAATTTTTCAGCGATCGCTTTGGCCAAATCCACGTCAAAACCGATAATTTCTTCCCCTTTTGCGGAATCTACATATTCAAATGGCGGATAATCCGCTGATGTACCCATAGTTAATACTTTTTTATCTGAGTTTTCCCCTGAGCCGCTTCCAGTGCTGGCTTCTTCACTTGTGCCGCATGCAGCTAATACGCCAACTAAAAGTATGCTTAAAGCAATCATGATGACTTTTTTCATTTTAGTTTCCCCCTATAAAATATGAATAATTTCTGCATAACTATTAATAAATATTCACTAAAATGAATTTTAACAGATTTTTATATTTATGCAATAATATTTTTAAATATTTATCTAAAGTTTAATTATTCTGATAAATAGACACAAAAAAAAGTCCCTTAATTCGGGACCTTTCCTGGTAAAATAAAAAAGAAACTTTGAACATCGAAATCTGTCTAGTTCCACAAGGAATGCTTCGGCAGCTTTATCCTCTCACCACTAACAGCGCTGGCTTTTAGGAGGAGCGTCTGCCCCCTAGAGGTGTCGGGGGGGCAGGCGCTTCCGCTTCTCCCTGTTTAAAGCTCTTCGCAATATTTCTCAAAGGTATCCTGCAGTTTTTGAACAACAGCCATTGGCTCATGGCCTTCAATTTCATGGCGCTCGATCATCGTGCATAATTCTCCGTCTTTAAGAAGAGCAAAAGATGGTGATGATGGCGGATAGCCGGTAAAATAAGACCTTGCTTTTTCTGTCGCTTCTTTGTCCTGGCCGGCAAATACAGTAACCAAATTGTCAGGGCGCTTATCATAATGCAGGGAATGCATGGCCGCAGGGCGGGCAATTCCGCCTGCACATCCGCAGACTGAGTTCACCATTACAAGTGTGGTGCCTTTTTTATTTAGGGCTTCATCCACTTCTTCCGGTGTCGTTAATTCTGTATAGCCGGCATGCACGATTTCCTGCCGTGCCTGCCTTACAACATCATTCATAAATAAATTAAAATCCATATTCATAGATCATCGCTCCTCTGCTGATTAATCTTTTTCACTATATACATAATACCAATACAAGAACAAAATTTACAATCAAGTCATTTCTTTGAATAAAAAAGTTTAGCTTCCGGGTAATGGGGGAAAGATAAAACTACAGCTAGATCCATACCCCTAAACTCCCTAGATTCGCCAGTGCTCAAAAGGCACTGGCCATTTTTTTTGCTTTCAGAGAAAGCTGCCCTTTTGAAGGACAGCTTCATTTAGAATAGATATTAAATAATTCTTCCACTGCAGATGTGACCGTCCTGTTTCCCGCAATGACCTCGTTTTCAATTTTCGGAAGGAGCGGCTTTATATCAGGATGATAGAAAAAGCTGAATTGAAGCTGATCCAGGATCATGGAATGGATCCATTGTTTTGTCTGGAGTCTTCTTCTTTCCTCAAACACGCCTGAGGCTTTTGCAGTGTCTTCAAACATTTTGATCACTTTCCATATCTCCGGGATGCCCTGATTAAAAACAGAAGAGCAGGTATAGGCTCTGGTTTGCCATCCTTTTGTAGCAGGCTGGAGAAAATGAAGAATACGGTTATACTCTGCTTTTGTTTTCTCGGCCAATTTTTTATTGCTTCCATCGGCTTTGTTGACAATTACCGCATCTGCCAGTTCCATAATGCCTTTTTTCATTCCCTGCAATTCATCTCCCGCCCCTGTCAGCGTTAATAGCATAAAAAAGTCCACCATGTCCCTGACAATGACTTCACTTTGTCCCACGCCGACTGTTTCAACCAGAATTACATCAAAGCCTGCCGCTTCACACAGGAGCACAGTTTCTCTTGTTTTCCGGTGGACTCCTCCCAGTTTCCCTGCTGAAGGAGAAGGTCTTATGAATGCATTTGGGTTTCTGGAGAGCTGCTCCATTCTCGTTTTATCGCCAAGGATGCTGCCGCCGCTCAAGCTGGAGCTCGGATCAACGGCAAGCACAGCCACTTTTAATCCTGCGTCACACAGGTATGTCCCAAAAGATTCAATGAATGTGCTCTTTCCTGCTCCCGGCACTCCTGTTATCCCGATCCTAAGCGATTGTCCTGAATGGGGCAAAAGTTTGTGCAGGATTTCCTGTGCATGGCGAAAATGATGTTCTGCGTTACTTTCAATCAGAGTAATCGCTCTGGCAAGCACACCTCTCTTGCCATTTAAAATACCATCTTCAAGAACGTTTAGATCAGGCAGGGAGGCAGTTCTTTTTTGAAACCTGCCTTTTTTTTCAAATTTCAGCCCCGGCTCACCTGTATCCACACCACCGCGAACAATGCTTGTAAAATTATCTGCTTTTTCTTCATCAAACCATTCCGGTTTCTTATCCTCAGTCATTTACTGGGTCACTTCCTCATACCCGAGACGGCTGTAGATCTCCCTGATGACTTTTTGGGCTGCCACTGGAATGACGGTGCCCGGGCCAAAAATGGCAGAAGCACCATGCTCATATAAATACTGATAATCCTGTGCCGGAATAACCCCGCCAATGACGACAATAATATCTTCCCTGTCCAGTTTCTTCAGCTCGGCGGCAAGCTGCGGAAGAAGGGTTTTATGTCCGGCAGCAAGCGAACTGATGCCTATGACATGAACGTCATTTTCCACCGCCTGCATGGCTGTTTCTTCAGGTGTTTGGAAGAGAGGGCCTATATCCACATCAAAACCGAGATCGGCAAAGGCAGTTGAAATGACTTTTGCTCCCCTGTCATGTCCATCCTGCCCCATCTTGGCAATCAAAATCCGAGGTCGCCTTCCTTCGTTTTCAAGGAATTCGTCTGTCATCTGCTTTACTTCAGCAATTTCTTCTTCGTTGGAAAAAGCAGAACTGTACACGCCGCTGATAGAACGGATAATTGCTTTATGGCGACTGGCCACTTTTTCAATCGCTTCAGAAATTTCACCGAGAGTGGCTCTCACCCTCGCTGCATTTACTGCAAGCTCAAGAAGGTTGCCTTCCCCTGTATCTGCAGCTCTAGTAATAGCTTCCAAGGCTTCAGCAACTTTCTCATTATCGCGTGAAGCCTTTAACTGCTCCAGCTTTTCGATCTGCTTTAAACGGACAGCTGTGTTATCAATATCGAGGATATCAATCGGCTCTTCTTTTTCCAGCCGGTACTTATTCACTCCAATAATGGTTTCTTTTCCGGAATCAATTTGTGCCTGTCGTCTGGCAGCCGCTTCTTCAATTCTCATTTTTGGCAATCCTGTTTCAATTGCCTTGGCCATTCCGCCAAGATTTTCGATTTCTTCAATATGCTCCCAGGCTCGCTTAATTAATTGATCTGTTAAAGCTTCTACATAATATGAGCCTCCCCATGGATCGATCACATTCGTGACCCCTGTCTCCTCCTGCAGGTACAGCTGCGTATTTCTCGCTATACGGGCAGAAAAGTCTGTCGGCAATGCAATGGCTTCATCCAGTGCATTCGTATGAAGGGATTGTGTATGTCCCATCGCTGCCGCATGCGCCTCAATGAGTGTTCTTGTTACATTATTGAAGGGATCCTGCTCGGTTAAGCTCCAGCCAGACGTTTGAGAATGCGTTCTAAGCGCCATTGATTTCGAATTCCGAGGTTCGAATGTCTTAATCATTTTTGCCCAGATGTAGCGGGCTGCCCTCATTTTTGCCACTTCCATAAAGTAGTTCATGCCGATGGCCCAGAAAAACGAAAGCCTTGGTGCAAATGAGTCGATATCGATTCCAGCTTTAAGGCCGGTTCTTACATATTCGAGTCCATCTGCAAGGGTATAAGCAAGTTCAATATCAGCAGGAGCTCCCGCTTCCTGCATATGATAGCCTGAAATGCTGATGCTATTGAACTTCGGCATATATTTTGATGTATATTCAAATATATCTGCAATGATTTTCATGGACATTTCCGGAGGATATATATATGTGTTGCGCACCATGTATTCTTTTAAGATATCATTCTGGATCGTTCCAGAAAGTTTCTCCTGGCTTACTCCCTGCTCTTCCGCTGTAACAATATAAAAAGCCATGACAGGCAAAACCGCTCCATTCATCGTCATGGATACAGACATTTGATCTAAAGGTATCCCATCAAACAGTGTCTTCATATCCAGGATGGAATCAATGGCCACGCCAGCTTTCCCGACATCTCCCTCGACTCTTGGATGATCTGAATCATAGCCTCTATGAGTAGCAAGATCGAAAGCAACTGATAAGCCCTTTTGACCCATCGCAAGATTTCGCCGGTAAAAAGCATTACTTTCCTCTGCAGTAGAAAAACCGGCATATTGACGGACAGTCCATGGCCTGTTCACATACATGGTTGAATATGGTCCTCTTGTATATGGAGGAAGCCCCGGTTTATCGTTTAGGTGCTCCATGTCTTTAAGGTCTTCATATGTGTACAGTGGCTTTACTTTTATTTGCTCATTTGTTTCAAAGAGAAGATGATCAATGGATGAATTGATTTCTTCCTCCGCTTTTCTTTTCCAGTCATCTTTGTCTGATTGTTTTGCTTCAAGAATATCCAGGCTTTTAAAATCAGGTTTATTGGCCATTGCTTGCCGCCTCCATCTCGTTCAGCATATTTAAGAGAGTTCCATAGCAATCGCTTTTTACATGAATGTATCCGCCGATGCCAGCGTTCTTATATTCATCCTTTTTCCCCTCTTCGGGAAGACCGGCTAAATAGATTTCAGCTGACGGGAAAGCTTCTTTCAATTGTTTAATTAAAGGTACAGCCATGCTTTCGTATTGTTCATTTGATCCGCAAATAAAATAATGCCTGCAATTTGTTTTTTGAATAAATGCTTCAGCATCTTCAGGATTATTTACCGAACCGCTTTTAACTGCACCAACCCCGCCAGGAGCCAGGAAGCCTGAAATAAAATCAGCACGCGCTTTATGGTCTTTCAATGCTCCCAAACAGATAAGGCCTGCTTCAGGTCGAATGCCCTTTCCTTTTAATCTTTCAGATAAATTCCGCAAACCCTCGAAGGACTCAGAAAGGCGGACCTGCGGGATAGTCTTGAGATCACTCTTGCTGTTCTGGACGGTTTCCATTTCTGCCTGAAGCGGCTTTTCATCAAGATTTGCATATATATTCGTTCCGATGATACTTTGTTTTCTTGTATGAACATCTTTCTTCTTCTTTTCAAGAACTTGGGTAATCTGATCCTGAATCCATCCTGTTTGAAGGGCATCCGCCATTCCTCCCTGCTCTTCTATCTCAAGGAAAAGTTCCCAGGATTTGGAGCACAGTTCATTTGTCAGATGCTCAATATACCAGGAGCCGCCTGCTGGATCAGAGACCTTTAGTAAATGCGCCTCTTCCCTTAAAATCAACTGAGTATTGCGGGCAATCCGTTCTGAAAAAGGAGATTTGGCTCTTTCCGGGTCATTATATGGACTGACATGAAGGTATTGTATTCCTCCCAATACTGCTGCGAACGCTTCATTCCCCGCTCTCAGCATATTTACATAGGAATCATAGGCAGACTTAGTAAAGAAGGACGTCTCTGCAGAAATGACCATTTTTTTACTGTCACCCTCAGCTCCGAATGCTTCCGCCACATTGCCCCATAATACTCTTGCAGCACGAAGCTTGGCAATTTCCATGAAAAAGTTTGAGCCAACAGCAAACTTAAAGACCATTTTGGATAATATTTGTTCGAGGCTTTTGCCTTTATCAAGAAGATATTGCAGGTGATTTACCCCTGCTGCAAGAGCAAGTGCAAGTTCCTGGACGGCATTTGCACCGCTATTATGGTAAACCGCTGAATTCACCATGATGGTTTTCAGGCTGGGCAGATTTATTGCTGCATCACTCATCGTTTGATTCAAAGTTTCGTATAGTTCATCGATTGAGCGGTCGTTCAATGTATCGGCAGCAGCAATAGCAAGCGGATCTGCTGCAACATATCCAGAGACTTTTTCTCTTTCTTTTACTTTTCCAAGTCCTGCCATTATTAAATGCTGATTTCGTCCGGCATCAACACTGAAAGGGTACCTTTCATAAAGTTCACCAACAGCCAGGCTAATCTTCTCTGGATTCTTTAACTGTTCCGGCTCAAACGCAAGAGCTGTCTGCCCTGTCTTTATGGCAGCAAGAAGTTTATCTGACAGCTCTTCGGAAGAGGAAGCACTAATTTTCTGTGCAACCTTCCATTCTTCTGACAGGTATCCGGCTGCATAGGAACCTCTTCTAAAGTCTTCTGCGCCCGGAAACTGTGATAATGCACCTGTTTCCAGGTCTTCTCTGGAATAAAGCGGTTTCAATTTTATGTTTTCATATGTATTTCGTGATAATGTTTCTAAGGATTTCCCTTTAAGAGCTTTTTCCGCACTTTGTTCCCAATCTTCATTTGTCTGCTGCGGGAATTTTTCTTCAATCATTTTCTTTAATGACATAATTTGCTGTCCTTGTAGCTGACAGCGTTCCCTCCCCTCATGCGGCAGCGGACCCGTTTCATATAAGAAACAATGCCGCAAGAAAATTATAATAAAATTCTAAATTCTCCATATACCTATTTTAGTATACAAAAGAGAAACAAGCAATGAACAATAAGAAACCGCCGCCCCAAAGCAGGGCAGCGGTAATTTTACTTATTAATAAATAGTTGTATTTTCTTTAGATGTGTTCTCCAGAATTTCCTTCACACGCTGCAGGAAGCGGCCGCAAACCAGGCCGTCTAATACACGGTGATCAAGCGACATACAAAGGTTAACCATATCACGGACAGCAATCATGCCATTGTTCATTACTACAGGACGCTTCACAATGGATTCAACCTGAAGAATTGCAGCCTGAGGATAATTGATAATGCCCATTGACTGGACAGAACCGAATGAACCGGTATTATTTACAGTGAAAGTCCCACCCTGCATTTCAGCGGAAGTCAATTTACCAGTACGTACTTTTAATGCAAGATCATTGATTTCACGGGCAATACCCTTAATCGTTTTTTCATCAGCTGCTTTGATGACCGGAACGAATAACGCGTCATCTGTTGCAACTGCAATGGAGATGTTGATATCCTTCTTCTGGATAATCTTATCTCCTGCCCACATGGAATTAATCTGCGGGAATTCCTTAAGGGCCTGCGCAACAGCTTTTACGAAGAAAGCAAAGAATGTAAGGTTGAAGCCCTCTTTTTGCTTAAACTCACCTTTGATGCTGTTGCGGTATTCAACAAGATTTGTAACATCTACTTCCATCATTGTCCAGGCATGCGGGGCTTCATGTTTGCTGCGAAGCATGTTGGCTGCAATCGCTTTACGCACTCCAGTAACAGGGATTTCAACATCACCCGGCATTACTGGAATATTTGGTGCTGGCGCTGCCTGTTTCGGCGCTGCAGGCTGGGCAGGTGCTGGAGCCGGCGCTTCTGTCTTTTCCGGTGCTGGTGCTGAAGCAGCTGCCGCTGTAGGAATATTTCCGGACTCAATGATTTTCATAAGGTCTTTACGGGTAATGCGTCCGCCTCCCCCTGTACCTGTCACCTGATTTAAGTCAATGCCATGCTCTTGAGAAAGCTTTAAAACGGCAGGTGAGTAGCGGACTCCTTTTGGTGCATCTGCCTGAACAGGTGCTGCTGGTGCAGTAGGCGTTGCCCCTGAAGGTGCAGCTTGAGCTTTGTCCTCTGCTTTAGATTCTGATGGAGCTTCCTGAGCAGCTTCTCCGCCGCCTTCAGTTTCAATTGTCAGAATAACCTGGCCAACTTCATAAGTTTCGCCTTCCTCTGCAACCAACTCTTTGATTACACCAGAGAAAGAAGATGGGACCTCAGCATTTACTTTGTCTGTCATTACTTCAGCAAGCGGATCATATTTATTTACTTTATCTCCAACAGAAACCAGCCATTTGCTGATTGTCCCTTCAGTAACACTTTCCCCAAGCTGGGGCATTTTAATTTGTTCAATAGCCATTGGGTAACCTCCTTCTAGCTGCCCGCATTTGCGGGCCTTACAGCCAGTGCAGCTGATCCGGAATGAATTCCAGCCGGAGAGATGCACCATCTGCGCTTTCCATTTTTATTAACTAAGATGCCCTAATTAAAATTCAGCCAATTCACGCATTGCTTTTTCTACTTTATCAGGGTTAACCATAAAGTATTTTTCCATAGTCGGGGCATAAGGCATTGCTGGCACATCAGGACCGGCAAGGCGTTTGATTGGTGCATCCAATTCAAACAGGCAGTTCTCTGCAATAATGGCAGAGACTTCGCTCATAATGCTGCCTTCTTTATTATCTTCAGTAAGAAGAAGCACTTTTCCTGTTTTTGAAGCAGCTTCGATAATTGCTTCTTTATCTAACGGATAAACCGTCCTTAAATCAAGGATGTGCGCTGAGATGCCATCTTTGGCAAGTCTTTCAGCAGCCTGAAGAGCGAAATGAACGCATAGGCCATAAGTGATCACCGTAATATCTTCACCCTCGCGTTTTACATCCGCTTTTCCGATTGGCAGCACATAATCATCATCAGGAACCTCGCCCTTAATCAGGCGGTATGCACGCTTATGCTCAAAGAACAGCACAGGATCCTCATCACGGATTGCCGCTTTCAATAAACCCTTAACATCATAAGGCGTAGAAGGCATAACAATCTTAAGTCCCGGCTGATTCGCAAACACTGCTTCGACAGATTGGGAATGGTAAAGTGCTCCATGTACACCGCCGCCATATGGTGCACGAACAACTATCGGACAGCTCCAGTCATTGTTGGAACGATAGCGGACGCGTGCTGCTTCTGAAATGATCTGGTTAACCGCCGGCATGATGAAGTCGGCAAATTGCATTTCAGCAATCGGGCGCATTCCATACATCGCTGCACCGATTCCAACCCCTGCAATTGCTGATTCAGCAAGCGGAGTATCAATTACGCGGTCTTCGCCAAATTTATCATACAGTCCTTGTGTCGCTTTAAACACGCCACCTTTTTTACCTACGTCTTCACCTAAAACAAATACCTTTGGATCTCTTTCCATTTCCTCGCGGATTGCCATAGTTACCGCATCGATATAAGAAATTACAGCCATATTCTCTCCCCCTTACTGGTCAGCATAGACATGCTTTAAAGCAGATTCCGCTTCTGCATATGGAGCGTTTTCAGCATAATCAGTTGCTTCGTTTACCAATTTCATAATCCGGTCATTAATTTCCTTTTCAATCGCATCATCCATTACGCCATTTTCTTTCAGGTATGCGCCAAAAGTAATAATTGGATCTTTTGTTTTCGCTTCAGCCACTTCATCAGGAGCACGGTAGCTTCGGTCATCATCATCAGATGAGTGTGGAGTTAAACGGTATGAAATCGTTTCGACCAATGTCGGCCCTTCTCCGCGGCGGCCTCTGTCCGCTGCTTCTTTCACAGCTTTATAAACTTCAAGCGGATCATTTCCATCAACTGTTATGCCCGGCATACCGTAGCCGATAGCTCTGTCAGATACGTTTTCACAAGCAAGCTGCTTTTCAATCGGTACAGAGATTGCATATTTATTATTCTCACACATAAAGATAACAGGCAGCTTATGAACACCGGCAAAATTCGCACCTTCATGGAAGTCCCCCTGGTTTGAAGAACCTTCACCAAACGTTACAAAGGTTACCAGATCTTTTCCTTCCAGCTTTCCGCCAAGAGCAACCCCAACAGCGTGAGGCACCTGTGTAGTAACAGGTGAAGAGCCTGTTACGATACGGTTTTTCTTTTGGCCGAAATGTCCTGGCATTTGGCGGCCGCCTGAATTTGGATCTTCGGCTTTAGCAAACCCTGACAGCATTAATTCCTTGGCTGTCATGCCGAACGTAAGGACTACTCCCATGTCGCGATAGTATGGCAGTACATAGTCCTTCTCGCGATCAAGTGCAAATGCAGCACCTACCTGAGCAGCTTCCTGTCCCTGACAAGAAATAACGAAAGGGATTTTTCCAGCGCGGTTTAAAAGCCACATACGCTCATCAATACGGCGAGCTAATAGCATCGTCTCATACATTTCAAGAACTTTCTCATCACTTAAACCTAAATCTTTATGACGGTTTTCAGCCATTTATACAACCTCCTAAGCTAATATGTATCACCGGGCTCCAAATGTGAGCCTGGACTTTTTCTATTTTATATAATTGGAACTTTATCCGTGGATAGCTTTTCCATCAACTGCAAGGGCAGCTTCACCGATTGCTTCAGATAACGTCGGATGAGGATGGATGGTATGTGCTACTTCCCATGGAGTTGCATCAAGAACACGGGCCAGGCCAGCTTCTGAGATCATGTCTGTTACGTGCGGGCCTATCATATGGACACCCAGGATATCATCGGTATCCTTATCTGCTACAATTTTCACAAAGCCGTCGGATTCACCAAATACTAGTGCCTTTCCGATTGCCCGGAATGAGAACTTGCCCGTTTTGACATTATGGCCTTTTTCTTTTGCTTCATCCTCTGTTAATCCTACACTTGCCGCTTCAGGTGAACTATAAATGCATTTAGAAACCAGGCTATAGTCAATTGGAGAAGGGTTCTTGCCGGCAATGTGCTCCACGGCAACGATTCCTTCATGAGAAGCAACATGGGCCAGCTGAAGGCCGCCAATGACGTCACCAATTGCATAGATATGGGATTCCTTTGTCTGGAAGTATTCATTTGCTAAAATAAATCCCTTTTCAATCTGAATGTCAGTGTTTTCAATGCCGATGCCCTCTGTATTTGCCTGACGCCCCACAGAAACAAGCAATTTCTCGGCGGAGAATTCCTGCTGAGATCCTTTCACTTCAGCTGAAATCGTAACTCCTTCGCCTTTCTGAAGGGTTTCAGGAAGCACTTTTGCTCCTGTTACAATTTTGACTCCCTTTTTCTTCATAAGGCGCTGCATTTCTTTTGAAATTTCTTTATCTTCCGTAGGTACAATGCGGTCAGCATATTCGATTACTGTTACATCAGCACCAAAGTCAGATAACATCGATGCCCATTCGATCCCGATGACTCCGCCGCCAACAATTATAATGGAGCTTGGCACTTCTTCCAAAGCTAAAGCCTCATCCGAAGTCATTACAAGTTGTCCATCAATGTCCAATCCTGGCAGGGTACGAGGACGAGATCCAGTTGCCACAATAACATTTTTAGGGATCAGCATTTCATTTTCGTCCCCATTGTTCATTTCAACAGAAATTGTCCCCGGCATCGGAGAGAAAATAGATGGTCCAAGTATGCGGCCAGTTCCTTCGAAAACATCAATCTTGCCTTGCTTCATCAAGTGCTGAACACCTTTATGAAGCTGATCAACGATTTTACTTTTTCTTTCCTGTACCTTACTAAAATTGATGGACACATCACTTGTCACTACGCCAAAATCTTCACTGTGCTTTGCGGTAGCAAACACTTCAGCACTTCTTAATAAAGCCTTGCTTGGGATACAGCCTTTATGGAGGCAAGTCCCTCCAAGTTTTCCTTTTTCAACGATTGCCGTTTTTAAACCAAGCTGTGAAGCACGGATGGCAGCTACATAACCGCCTGTGCCTCCGCCTAAAATCACCAAATCATATTCCTGTGCCAAGTTGCTTCCTCCTTCTATTTCAACACTGCTTTGTCAGCTTTTTTTCCAGGATATTCTTTTTCAGTCTCTTCACCGCGGAGGACTCGAAGAGCGCCTTCTGCGAGTGCCTGCAGTTCATTTTCACCAGGCTGTACCATAACATCTGCAATCCAGTTAATCCGTTCACTGATTTCGTTTACAAAGTCCTTGCCATAGGCAAGACCGCCTGTAAGGATGATGGCATCAACCTTTCCGCCGAGCACTGCACTGGCAGATCCGATTTCCTTAGCCACCTGATAAGCCATTGCGGAGTAGACAAGCTTTGCTTTCTCATCTCCGCCTTCAATCATCTTTTCAACCTTTACTGCATCATTTGTTCCCAGGTAACCAACGAGACCGCCTTGTCCAACAAGCTTCTTCATCACTTCTTCACGATAAAAGCTGCCGGAGTAGCAAAGTCCCACCAAATCACCGGCAGGTACAGTACCTGCCCGTTCCGGACTGAATGGCCCGTCTCCATGAAGTCCGTTATTAACATCAACTACTCTGCCTTTTTTATGAGCGCCTACAGTTATACCTCCGCCCATATGCGTAACAATCAGGTTAAGCTCCTCGTACTTTTTGCCAAGTTCTTTGGCTACTCTCCGGGCAACAGCTTTCTGATTCAAGGCATGGAAAATACTTTTTCTTTCTATCATTGAAAAGCCTGAAATACGGGCAATTGGATCCAATTCATCAACTACAACCGGATCGACAATGAACGAAGGAATATTCAAACCCGAAGCAATCTCATATGCCAGTATTCCGCCAAGGTTAGAAGCATGCTGACCAGCAAAACCGGCACGAAGATCCTCAAGCATTACCTCATTAACTGAATATGTGCCCCCTTCAATCGGTCGAAGCAATCCCCCGCGCCCGCACACTGCACTTAATTTTGAGATATTGATTCCCTCATGATCCAGTGTTTCCAGAATGGTCTGCTTGCGGAATTCATATTGATCGATAATACTTTCATAAGAGTTAATGACATCTGCATCATGGCGCAATGTCTTCTCCAGGACAGAGATCTCATTATCGAAAACTCCAATCTTAGTTGAAGTGGATCCCGGATTGATGACGAGAATTCGATGTTCTTGTTCTAGCACGTTTAAACCTCCATAAAGAGCGGAAATCTCCTTTGTAAAAGCATACTCTTACTCAGGTACAATTAACTGCCGCTGCATTTTTTCTACTCTGTTTTTAAAGGCAAAGACGCTGAATATTCAATTCAGCGCTTTGTATTTCAGGATAGATAGTCCTCCCTATAGCTTATCTGCGGCTTAAAATATGATGGCCATTTTGGAGGAATTGTCCGCGTGAATTACGCATTCTTTCAATTCTTTCCTCAACCATGCGGTCAGCCGCTTTATATGTCGGAATTCCATCCCTTTTAGCAATCTCAATAACTTTTTCAATATTATTGTATACTGTTTCAACTTTTTTCATTGCTCTTTCGCGGTTATATCCGTACAGTTCATCCGCAACATTAATTACTCCGCCTGCATTAATTACATAGTCTGGAGCATAAACGATGCCCATCTCATGAATTAAATCACCGTGGCGTGTTTCTTTAAGCTGATTGTTGGCAGCTCCAGCGATTACTTTTGCTTTCAGCTGCGGAATTGTATCATCATTAACTGTCGCACCTAAAGCACAAGGAGCATAAATATCACATTCAACTCCATAAATTTCATTTGGTTCAACTGCTTTAGCACCGAACTCTTCAACTGCACGCTGAACTGCTTCTTTATTAATATCTGTAACAATCAGCTGTGCACCTTCTTCATGCAGATGGCGGCAAAGATTGAACGCAACGTTTCCAACACCCTGAACAGCAATTGTTTTGCCTTCAAGAGAATCAGTTCCGAAAGCCGCCTTTGCTGCAGCCTTCATACCTCTGTATACGCCATAAGCTGTAACTGGTGAAGGGTTGCCGGAAGAGCCGAAAGCAGGTGAAATTCCTGTTACATAGTCTGTTTCCTCATGGATCAGGTCCATATCAGCTACTGTAGTACCCACGTCCTCAGCAGTAATGTAACGTCCATTTAAACCTTGGATATAGCGTCCGAATGCACGGAACATTTCTTCGTTTTTATCTTTGCGCGGATCGCCGATAATAACTGTTTTACCTCCTCCAAGATTTAAACCAGCTGCTGCATTCTTATATGTCATGCCGCGTGCAAGACGCAATGCATCCTCAATAGCTGCTTCTTCAGATTCATAAGTCCACATGCGTGTCCCGCCTAGTGCCGGGCCTAAAGTAGTATCATGAATAGCAATAATAGCTTTTAAGCCTGATTGTTTGTCCTGGCAAAACACCACTTGTTCGTAATCGTATGTTTCTAGGTATTTGAAGATTTCCATGTTATATTTCCTCCCCGGAATTTTTAAAAGTAATATGTTCGTTTTGTTAATAAATTTTTCATTTCGATTTAAAAACACTGAATGAATTAATTTCTATCAGAGCCCATTACTTTGCTGAGCATATCGCTAAAGCCAAGGAATAAACCTTACTTTCTGCCGAATCTGCTCTTGAAGTAAGAACGATCGGCGCTTTGGCACCTGCGATAACAGCTCCTACTTTGGCTTTTGCAAAGTAGACAAGTGATTTATATAAAGTATTCCCAACTTCTATAGTCGGCACCAATAAAATATCTGCCTGTCCTGCAACTTCACTTTTGATTCCCTTATGTTCAGCCGCTTCAAAAGAAATTGCATTATCCAAAGCCAGAGGACCGTCGACAAGACAATCTTTTATCTGGCCCCTTTGGTTCATAAGAGTTAATGCTGAGGCATCCAGAGTTGCCTGCATAGCAGGGTTAACAACCTCTACTGCAGCAATCGGGGCTGCAAGAGGCTTTTCTATTCCTATGCTCCTTGCAATTTCAACCGCATTTTTTAGGATTTGTGCTTTTTGATTGAGATCCGGTGCAATATTCATTGCTGCATCAGTGACAATCGTAAATCGTTCAAAACCTGGAACCTCAAATACGGCCACATGTGATAAAACATTTCCTGTTCTTAAGCCGAATTCTTTATTTAAGACAGCTTTCAAAATACCTGCCGTCGGGATATTTCCCTTCATAAGCACATTGGCTTTCTGCTCTTTTACAGCCCTTACTGCCAATTCTGCAGCATATGCAGACGATTCTGCATGAATGATTTCAAGCTTAGGGCTTTCAGCTGCTTCGCTATGGTTCCGATTTATGATTTCGCGGATTTTTACCTGATCCCCGAATAATAAAAAGCTTGCTAAGTTCAGCTTAATTGCTTCAGCAACTGCTTCGAGAACTTCTTCGTCTTCCGCTGCGGCTACGGCTACAGTTTTCTCACCATATTGGGTTGCTTTCGTTAGAAGCGAATCCAATTTCATCTGTTCAACCCCCTTACTAGAAAAGCGCGCGCCTCGCCCTCCCTCGACACCTCGTGAGGCAGGCTCCTTGTGCTAGCAATTATCGGCGCCTTTTTCTTGATGTCCATCCGTTTATTACACTTGCAAGAAGTGTGCCAACTCAAAAACACTGTGAAAACGCTTTATTCACCGAACTAAAGCGCGCAATTAATTGCACACTATGAAATTTATTGCATGCCATCTTTTGCAATATTGTATTTCTCCAATTTATAGTAAAGATTCCTGACAGAGAGTCCGAGCGATTTAGCTGCCTTGGTTTTATTTCCATCCAACTTGTGAAGTGTTTGTCTAATCATTTTTGCCTCATATTGCTCTACCAGCTGAGTTAATGTTTTAGTTTGAGCTTCTTCACTTATTTCAACATTTGGAGACGGCTTATTGGCACCTATTAAATCCGGAATATGCCGTTCCTCTATTTCCGTTTCGTTGTAATTCATAAAAATAATGGCTCTGCCGAGGATATTATCAAGTTCTCTCACATTTCCCGGCCAATCATAAGCCATTAGTTTATTAACAGCTTGGTCTGTTACACCTTCTACATTCCGTCCATATTCCTGGTTGATCTTTTGAATAAGCCTGCTGCATAGAAGAGGAATATCCTCCTTTCTGCGTCTTAATGAAGGAATATGTATGGGCATTCGATTCAGCCTGTAGTATAAGTCTTCCCTGAAAGTGCCGTCTGCAATTCCTTTTTCTAAATTCACATTGGTCGCAGCAATAATTCGAACATCAATTGAAATAGGCTTGGTCCCTCCCACTCTTGTAATTTCATGTTCTTGAAGAACCCTGAGAAGTTTCGCTTGAGTGTTAGCTGTCAGCTCGCCAATTTCATCCAGAAAGATACTGCCTTTATCAGCTTCCTCAAACAAACCTCGTTTGCCGCCTCTTTTTGCTCCTGAGAACGCCCCCTCTTCATAGCCGAATAATTCGCTTTCCAGAAGAGACTCTGATAATGCGGCACAATTAACCCTGATAAACTTGTTATATTTTCGGTCGCTGGCATTATGTATAGCGTGGGCGAACAATTCTTTGCCTGTCCCTGACTCTCCTCTAAGCAAAACGGTAGCTGGAGTTTTAGCCCCGAGTCTTGCCTGTTCAATTGCAAGCTTCATCTCTTCAGATGTTCCAATAATATCCTCGAATGAATATTTCGCTTCCAATGTACGGATAATCTGTCTTGCCCGGCTTAATTCACGATTCAGATTCTGAATTTCCGATACGTCGTGAATAACTCCCACACTTCCTTTTAACTTTCCATCAACAATGACAGGCGCAACATTTACAATAACATCCTTTCTTTTCGGTCCGACCCTCATGGCCACACCCCTCATTGCCCTTCTCGTTTGAAGAACCTTCATATGAACACTTTCACCTTCGGAAATATCGGCTGTTGCAGGCTTCCCGATCACCTTTTCTTCGGCCAGGCCTGTTAGCCTGGAATATGCCGGATTGATCAAAATTCCTTTCCCATTTTCATCAACCACAGAAATGGCTTCCTCACTTGATTGAATAATCGCCTGAAGCATTGTCTGTATCTCTTTCAAATTCGTAATTTCTTCCGCAAGCGAGACTACTTCTGTTATATCCTTAAAAACAGCAAATGCACCCATTAATTCGTTATTTTCTCCAAGCATTGGTATTCTTGTCGTAATAATTTTCAGGCCATTTGCCAAAGTCATTTCCTGATTCGCTTCAATTCTCCTTGTTGCCATTACTCTGGGAAGCATGCTGTCTGTAATGACTTCATTAACTTTTTTTCCTAAAGCGTCTTTCCTCTTAATTCCTGTCATTCTCTCCGCACTTCGATTAAAGACTGTAATCTCACTAAAGTTGTTGATTACAATCATACCGTCATCAGTCGAATTAAAAATCAAGTCATGCTTATACGTTTCATTCCTGAATTTTGAAATCAGTTCTTCCTTTTCTTCAAGTAATTTCGCGATTAGGAAAGCTACACTTCCAGGAATCAGGACCGTATTTTTGCTCCTGACTTCCCTGATGTCGATAAATACCTGTTCATTTCCGGTAACTTCAATAATGATATCAATATCTTGATCCATAAAATGACGCCAATCAGCGCTAACCGGGATGCCGCTTTTTTTGGCAATCTGAAGTCCCTCAGCATCCGGATTGATGTCCACCATTGCTTTTACATCCAGAACTGCCGTCTCTTTTATAATTTTAAGGATGGCCGTACCGCCTTTACCTGCACCGACAATCATTACAGTTTGCATTGTTCTACCTGCTTTCATTGAAAATTCTTGCACGTTTGACATTATTCCGTGCAACATTCTTCATGAATTTATTTTAGCATAGCAGCGGTACTTGACAAATTTATTTAATGATTTATGATTTCGGTAGGTAATTCGATTTGAAGGGAATTTTTTTATGATTAGACTAATTGCTTTATTAATTTTACTTCTGCCAGGCATATTGGCTGTCTATGGGATAAAATTAATGAGAGATATGGTCTTTGGCATCCTGCAAAGCCCATTTCCATATTTATGGCTTCAATTTTTTTCAGGTTTCCTTTTCTTAATCATAGGTCTTGGCTTTATCGCAGGATTTATTCTTTATCGCGATCGAAAGAGAAACAAAGTTCAGGATCGATTTAAAACCAAATAAGTTAGTGGGGGATAAAAAGTGAAGCCGCTGCAGATATCACCGGAAACAGCATTAAAGCTTGCTGAAAAACTAAATCTTCCTCTTGAGCAAATCATGCACATGCCTCAGCACATCTTGATTCAAAAGATGATGGAGCTTGAGAAAGAAGAAAAGAAATAAATTAATAAGTTCAGTTTGAAAAAAATTTTCAAACTGAACTTTTTTGTTTCCGCTGAGTTTTGAGGGACAATAAAAAACGCCCCATAAGGAGCGCAGCATAGCAAATAAATTATTTTGTTATAAGTCCTTACCCTTTCAAGAAGCTTTGTGCTCCAGACGCAGCTTATCTGCAACCATTGCAATGAATTCTGAGTTGGTTGGCTTTGCTTTTGTCATGCTGACTGTATATCCGAAAAGAGATGAAATGGAATCAATATTACCGCGGCTCCACGCAACTTCAATCGCATGGCGGATTGCACGCTCCACACGGCTTGCAGTAGTATTAAACTTCTTAGCAATATCAGGGTAAAGCACTTTTGTAATGGAACCGAGAAGTTCTATATCATTGTACACCATTGAAATGGCTTCACGGAGATATAAGTATCCTTTAATATGGGCAGGAACGCCAATTTCATGGATGATGCTGGTGATGCTGGCATCCAGGTTCTTAGGCTTTGCTTCTGCCTGAGGACGGTAAGATGGAGCTGGCTTGCGGAGAAAAGAATTTGATTTTCCGCTGACCTGACGTATATGACTTGCCAAATTGTCCATGTCAAATGGTTTGAGGATAAAGTATGAAGCTCCCAAATCCACCGCCTTCTTGGTAACATCTTCCTGTCCGAATGCGGTGAGCATGATTACATTAGGGAGTGTTTTCAAATTTAAATCTCTCATTTTTTCGAGTACAGCAAGTCCATCCAAGTGAGGCATGATAATATCCAATACAAGAACGTCGGGCTGTGTCTGCTCTAATATTTCGAGGCAATCCTGTCCATTATGTGCCACACCGGCAACTTCCATGTCTTCCTGGGAAGATATATATTCCTCTAAAAGTCCGACCAGTTCCCTATTATCATCCACAACACAAACTTTTATTTTTTTCACTTACTTTCCTCCTCGGTCCAATTATGGTCTCTTTAACAAATGTTCATTTTCGAACACGCTCTTTTTAATATCTATTTTCTATTCTAAATGAGAAATTCGACAATGCAACAAAAATTCCTCTACTTTTTTGAAATTTTCTTAAAAAACCAACTATATCTCATTTATTCTTTGTTTTTCTTCTGTTTTCGACTGATTTCGCCACACTCTTTATAATTCGTGTATTTTTGTCGAAAAATCTTTATTTTGATTTTAACATAACTATAGCTGTTTTCTTTATAGTTTTTGTTAGGCCTATAATGTGGCCTGTAAACAGCACAAGAACAGACAAAAAAAAGACGGGTTTTACCCGCCTTTTTCAAGACCATTCAGTATTAGGATGCTTTCTCTTCTGCTTTTTCATATATATCAATACCTGCTTCATTTAACATCCATTCAATATGAACACCATATCCTGAAGTAGGGTCGTTTACAAATACATGGGTCACTGCTCCAATAATCTTGCCATCCTGGATAATCGGGCTTCCGCTCATCCCCTGGACTATGCCGCCTGTTTTATCAAGCAGCTTCTGATCCGTCACTTTTATGACCATTCCTTTTGTTGCCGGAAACTTCTGCGGAATCGTACTGACAATTTCAATATCGAACAATTGTACTTCATCATTGTCGACCACAGTTAAAATTTGGGCAGCTCCCTCTTTCACTTGATGAGATAAGGCTATAGGCATCGGTTTGTCAAAAATTCCGTTCTTCATATCCCGGTTTAATTCCCCAAATATTCCGAATGGACTGTTCCTGACAATATTCCCGATTATTTCTTTATCTGAAGAAAATCGTGCCAGTTTTTCACCGGGGTTGCCATTGCTGCCTTTTTCAATTGAAGTAACAGTCGATCTGACAATTTGCCCGTCTTCAACCACAATTGGCTTCTTTGTATCCATATCGGAAATAACATGGCCGAGTGCTCCATATTTTTTTGATTCCGGGTGATAGAAAGTCATCGTCCCAATGCCTGCTGCAGAGTCACGTATATATAATCCAAGCTTATAGGTTTCTTCCCCGTTTTCTTTCAAGGGAGTCAGTTCTGTTTTCACCTTTCCGCTCTCACGGCTTACGATGATTTGGAGCGGATTGCCGCTTTTGCCTGCTTCTTGAACAAAGGGAGCAACATCTGACATTTTTTCTATTTTCTTTCCATTGATTTCTGTAATGATATCTCCAATCTTTATGCCGGCCGTTTCGCCCGGCGAAGCTTTTCCTTCAGCCGTATTAACCTGATGGTGTCCAACTACTAACACGCCTACTGTATTCAGTTTAACCCCGATCGATTGGCCTCCTGGAATTACTTTAAAATCTTTTAAGACATTAACGTCAACTTTCTTTATCGGAAAACCCGCCAGTTCGAGAAGCATTTCATTTTTTCCATTTTCTTTTGCATGAAGAGAAATCGAATGGTTATCTTCATTAAGTGAAACACTTTTATTATCTATGGACAGTCCGGCCGCCACTGCTTCTGCCTTTGCAATGTCCAGCTGCTGCCCTTCAAAAAGAGTAATATTTGCAGGTATTTGCAAATATTCCTGAACAGGCTTGGAAAAACCTAAAGCAATTAATGAAACAAGGAGAATTCCACCAATTATTTTGCGCAAAACATCATATGTCAAATTTTTCACTCTCCTCGCTTCTAGTCCATCCACGTCAAATGGCTACATCTTTAATTTTGCCTGCATCGGAGGCATTTATAACAGCCATTCACATAAAAAAAGCTATCCTGCTTTGGATAGCTTTTCAAGGTATTAGATCTGATAGCGCATCTGGTGGGAACAGACCTTATAATTGATCAAAATTACTTTAGCTGATTAGCCAGATGCAGCAGCTCTTTCGCATGCTCTTTTGTTAAATCAGTAATTTCCACTCCTGAAATCATACGGCCGATTTCTTTGACTTTCTCATCTTCGGTCAGCGGTTTTACTGTTGTTTTCGTACGCCCATCCTTTGTGTTTTTAGCAATGAATAAATGAGTATCTGCCATGGCCGCAACCTGCGGAAGATGAGAGATGCACAGCACTTGTGAATCCACGGAAACATGATGGATCTTCTCCGCAATGGCTTGCGCAACCCTGCCGCTCACGCCTGTGTCCACCTCATCGAAAATAATACTTGTGACACCCTGATGTTTTGAGAAAATGCTCTTTAAAGCAAGCATGATTCGGGACAATTCACCGCCTGACGCTATTTTAGACAGCGGCTTGAGCGGTTCTCCCGGATTGGTGGAAATATAGAACTCCGCCCTGTCAATCCCGTTCTTCAGGAAGACTTCGGAATCGGAAAAGAATCTGACCTCAAAAACTGTCTTTTCCATATATAATTCCTTAAGCTCTTTGTGAATTAACTTGGTAAGTTTAAGAGCAGATCTCCTGCGCAGCTTGCTCAATTCTTCTCCTTCAACCAGAAGGTCTTTTTTCAGGGCAGCAACTTCCTTTTGCAGTTTATCAATATGGGTTTCTTTATTTTGCAGGGTTTCAATTTCTTCTTCTATCTGTGCAGCGTATTCCAGCACTTCTTCAACCGTTTTTCCATATTTTCTTTTTAGCCCATTAATTTCATTCAATCTGCTTTCTATTTCATTAAGTCTATGGGAATCATATTCCATGAAGTCCATTTCATTGCGGAGTGATCTGGCTGCATCTTCAAGCAAATAAAAACTGTTTGTCACATTTTCCGCTATTTCTTTATAGGCGGGGTCCAGTTCCGCGGCATCATTCATATAGCCCATAACCATCCCGATCCAATCAAGCCCTTTTTGTTCTCCTTGAAGGGCATTATAGCCTGACTGAAGAGAATCAAAAATACGTTCATAATTGGAAAGCTTTCTTTTTTCTTCAATCAAATCTTCATCTTCGTTCAATTTCAGCTGAGCCGACTGAATTTCATCCAGCTGAAATTGAATTAAATCAAGCCGGTGCGCCATTTGCTGTTCATTCTCACTTAAATTCTTCAGCTTTTTCAGTGTGCTTTCAAATAACCTGTAGATATCCTGGTATTCAGTTAAAGCAGCGGATATTTTGGATCCCCCAAACTGATCGAGGAGAGGAAGATGAAAGGTTTCATCCATTAATTCCTGATGTTCGTGCTGTCCATGTATATCAATAAGGGAACTTCCGATTTCTCTCAATACAGAAATAGTGACAAGTTTTCCGTTCACTCTGCAGACGCTTTTCCCTGTCTTTGATATATCCCTGCGGAGAACAATCATTCCATCTTCAATCTCTATCCCAAATTCAGCAGACCGTTTATAGCAAGGATGTTTAGGATCATCCAGGATAAAAAGCCCCTCAATTTCAGCCTTATCCTCACCATGGCGGACAAATTCTGCAGATCCCCTGCCTCCGGCCAGCAAGTGAATGGCATCGATTATGATAGACTTTCCTGCCCCTGTTTCACCAGTTAAAACAGTTAAGCCCTTTTCAAATGAAACAGAAAGGGCTTCGATTATGGCAAAATTTCGTATGGATATTTCGTTTAACAATCATATCACCTCATAAGAAAAGCGATGAACGCCAGCCTATCGGCTTAAGACCGAAGCGATGGCGCCCGGAGCTTGAATTATCTACAGCATTTCAAGAAAACGGTTTGAAATTGCTTCTGTATCTTCTGGGGTTTTACATATGATCAGGCATGTGTCGTCCCCGCAGATTGTCCCCAGAATCTCTTCCCAGTCAAGATTATCAATAAGTGCGCCAATAGCCATGGCATTACCGGGGAGAGTCTTCATTACAAGGAGATGTCCTGCAGTATCCACTCTGACAAAGGCATCCATTAAATTTCTTTTAAGCTTTTGCAGCGGATTGAACCGCTGGTCCGCTGGAAGACTGTATTTGTATCTTCCGTCCATTAAAGGAACTTTCACAAGGTGAAGCTCTTTAATATCTCTTGAAACAGTCGCCTGGGTTACATTAAACCCGGCGTTTTTCAATTCATCCACCAGGTCATCCTGTGTTTCAATATCGTTATTTGTAATAATCTCTCGGATTTTAATATGTCTTTGCCCTTTATTCATTTTTTCACCTCTATAATCAGCCGCTTGAAAGCGGGCAGAAAAAAATTAATTTAAAGTATTTTGTACTCTAATGTTAGCTGATTTTCTCATTAAAGTACAATTTTTCCCGTATATTAATTATTATAATTCGTTAAAACTCGACAAATTCCTTTTAGAAAAGCGTAAGGGCCTGCCCGCCCCCAACACCTCGAATGTGCAGGCTGCTTGCACTAGACAGTTCTCGAAGCAGACATTATATACCCTTTTTAAAAAAAGGAACAGGCATCAGCCTATTCCTCTTCTTTAACCTGTTTCGTTTTCAATTCGGCGTGGGCTTCTTTTACAACCTCATCTGTCTGGGCTCTAAGAAGGTTTTCTCCTTCTTCTTTGACGCCTGACCAATACAGATGGAGGAGAAATTCTATGTTGCCGTCTCCGCCTGTAATGGGTGAATAGGAAACGTCCTTGACATCATAACCGAGACTTAGTGCAAATTCGATAATTTTATCAAGCACTGCTTCATGTACTTTAGGATCTCTGACAATCCCCTTTTTCCCAACCTGTTCCCGTCCAGCTTCAAACTGAGGTTTCACTAGGGCAACTGTGTCACTACCCGGTACCAGCAGCGTTTTTAATACAGGCAATATAAGCTTTAGAGAGATGAACGAAACATCAATGGAAGCAAAATCAGGCATACCGGCTGAAAGATCGGCCGGGGTTACATACCGGAAATTGGTCCTTTCCATTACAACTACCCGTTCATCCTGCCTTAATTTCCACGCAAGCTGATTATAGCCGACATCTAATGCATAAGACAATTTGGCGCCATTCTGCAGGGCACAATCTGTGAAGCCCCCTGTTGAGGATCCAATGTCAAGGAGGATCTTGCTTTCAACTTCTAAATCAAAAACTTTTAGAGCTTTCTCAAGCTTTAAGCCTCCACGGCTGACATAAGGCATGACCTTCCCCTTTAAAGTAAGCGGAATGTCTGCACTAACCTTCTCGCCCGGCTTATCCAGCCTGCTTTCATTGCTGAACACCAGGCCGGCCATAACTGCTCTTTTCGCTTTTTCTCTAGTCTCAGCAAGACCTCTTTCAACTAATAAAACGTCTAATCGTTCTTTCTTTGTTTTCATTCTTTAAGCCCTTTTTTGTTTTTTTCTTGCCAGTTTTCCCATTCTATCAACAACATCTTCTGCAGTCATTCCAATTTCTCCCATTAGCTCATTTACACTGCCATGCTCAATAAATTTATCAGGTATCCCCATACGGTCGATTTCCGCTTGATGGAAGCCATGATCATGAGCATATTCAAGAATTGCACTGCCAAAGCCACCCTGCAGCACAGCTTCTTCTATAGTGAGAATAGGCATATTGTCTGCGAACAACTCATGCAGCATCTTTTCATCAAGCGGCTTAATAAACCTTGCATTAATGACTTTAATGGAGTGTCCCTGTTTCTCCAGGATTTGAGCTGCCTTCAAAGCCATTGGAATGGTTGTCCCAAAGGTTAAGATTGCTCCGTCATTGCCATCGCGCAGAACTTCCCATGTTCCAATAGGAATTGGCTTAAGTTCTGTATCCATAGGCACTCCTATGCCATTTCCGCGGGGGAAACGCATAGCGATAGGGCCATCATTATATTCTATAGCTGTTTTTACCATATGCTGGCCTTCATTTTCATCTTTTGGCATCATCAATACCATATTCGGCAAATGCCTTAAAAAGGCAATATCGAATACACCCTGATGGGTTTCACCATCTGCACCCACAAGTCCTGCCCGGTCTATTCCGATAAATACATTTAAGTTCTGGCGAGCAATATCGTGTACCAGCTGGTCATAAGCACGCTGCAGGAATGTAGAATAAATCGCAAGAAATGGCTTCATGTTTTGGGTTGCCAGCCCGGCAGCTACCGTTGCTGCGTGCTGTTCAGCAATACCAACATCATACATCCGATCCGGAAATTCACTTGCAAAGCCTTCAAGCTTCGAGCCAACAGGCATTGCAGGAGTAATTGCAACGATTCTTTCATCTTCTCTCGCAAGCTCCCTGACGGTTTCGGAGACAAGCTTGCTCCATGCTGGCGGTGTACTTACAGGTTTCACAAAGTCGCCTGTCTCCATTTTATAAGGGCCTGTACCATGCCATGTGCCAATCCGGTCGCTTTCAGCAGGGTGATAGCCTTTTCCTTTTTTCGTTATAACATGGAGGAGCACCGGGCCTTCTGTTTTCTTTGCATAGGCAAGGTTCTCGAATAAGGCTTCATAGTTATGCCCATCGACAGGTCCCAAATAGGTAAAACCTAATTCTTCAAAGAACATGCCTGACACAAATAGATACTTTAGGCTATCTTTCAGTCTTTCAGCAGTTGAGGCCAGCTTTCCGCCGACTGCCGGAACCTTTTTTAATAAATATTCAAGTTCATCTTTCACCCAATTATACTTGCCTGCAGTCCTTAATCTTCCAAGTACATTGTGAAGAGCACCAACATTAGGGGCAATTGACATTTCATTATCATTTAATATGACAATCATGTCTTTTTTTTCATGACCGATATGATTTAAGGCTTCTAAAGCCATTCCGCCTGTTAATGCACCATCCCCAATTACTGGAATGACATAATTATTCTCTTTTTTCAAGTCTCTGGCAATAGCCATTCCCATCGCTGCAGATAAAGAAGTGGAGCTATGCCCCGTTTCCCATACATCATGCTCGCTTTCAATCATTTTTGGAAATCCGCAAAGACCTTTATATTGTCTTAAAGTATCGAATTGACACGCACGGCCCGTAAGAATTTTATGGACGTATGACTGATGTCCGACATCCCAGATAATTTTATCCTTCGGACTGTCAAAACATTTATGCAATGCGACAGTCAGCTCAACAACTCCAAGATTAGGCCCAATATGCCCGCCTGTGCCTGAAAGCTTTTCTATTAGGAAAGTGCGGATATCCTGACTCAAACTTTCCAATTCTTTATTCGAGAGCCCTTTTAAAAAGGAAGGGTCTTTAATTGATAACAGATCCATACAGCGGACCACTCACTTTCATTTCTTATTCGTCCGTTTTCTTTTCACATTATGTTAGGCAGTGTTGGTATAAGCCTTAACAAAGCCTATTTATTACAGCGTCTAGCCTGTCTAAAAGATAGTATCTTAAGATTACCTTATTACAGGAGATTTTCCAAATGCTTTTCATATTAAACAGCTTCAGAATATACTTTCTTGATGGTGTCTCTTCCGCCTGCTAATGCATCCACAGGAAAAAAAGGTGCAAGTTTCCCCGGCAGCAATTCCTATGATACCAAAATATACACATTGAAGACCATCATTTTATTAAACAGCAAATGCCGCTGATACAAA
Source organism: Cytobacillus sp. BC1816 (assembly GCF_051353635.1). NCBI lineage: Bacteria > Bacillati > Bacillota > Bacilli > Caryophanales > Bacillaceae > Cytobacillus > Cytobacillus sp. BC1816. The sequence goes on from NZ_CP195611.1 coordinate 3,959,056, forward strand.
AGTACAGCGGCAAGACCATCGTTTTTCTAATTCATTTTTGGTACCCTGACTTCCGATTTAGTGATCCCTGTTTGCAATTAAATCTGTTATTTCTTCGAGCAGCTCTGTTTGAAGGCCTGTTTCCCTCAGCTTTTCTTTTGCAGATCTGATATGTTTTTCAAGCGCCTCTTTCGCCCCGCTCATTGAAAGAAGAGATGGATAAGTACTTTTATTTTTTGATTCATCACTGCCTACAGGCTTTCCAATTATCTCCTCTGTCCCTTCAAGGTCGAGGATATCATCCCTGATTTGAAAAGCCAGTCCCAGGTGATAGGCAAATTTAGATAGAGCCTGAATCGTTTCCTGACTGGCGTTTGCCAAAATTGCTCCTGATACAACACTGCATTCCAGCAGTTTGCCCGTTTTGTGCACGTGGATGTACTCTAGATCCTCTAAGCCCAGCTGCTTTCCTTCCCCTTTAATGTCTGCAGCCTGGCCGCCTACCATCCCCTCAGCACCCGATGCTTTCGACAGCTCCTTAATTAAAGAAAGCTTTGTTTCAGCAGAAGCAAATTCGTCAGGCGTTTCCGCAACTGTTTGGAAGCTGTAAGTAAGCAGGGCATCGCCTGCCAGGATGGCGAATGCTTCTCCAAATACTTTATGGTTGGTCGGTTTGCCTCTTCTTAAATCATCATCGTCCATGCTTGGCAAGTCATCGTGAATGAGCGAATAAGTATGGACCATTTCAATCGCCGCCGCAGTCCACAACCCTTTCGACGTATCCTCGCCAAAAGCAGCCAATGAAGCAAATAACAGCATTGGTCTTATCCGCTTTCCTCCGGCTTCCAGTGAATACAGCATCGATTCCTTGATCTCAGAAGGAGCGTTTAATTTATGTACGTAATCCTTTAAATGAATTTCCAGTTTCTGTTTATGTAGTTCAGAGAAAGAACTTAAGGATTGCTGCAAGATTATTCCTCCTCCGGAATGGCGAAGTTCGATTTACGGCCATCCTCCGTCAGTATTTCCGTAAGCTGTGATTCCACGTTTTTAAGCTTATCATGACATAATTTTGAAAGCTCCATGCCTTTTTTATAAATATTTATAGCCTCTTCAAGGGGAACATCTCCCTCTTCAAGCTTTTCTACAATAACTTCAAGTTCTTCCATTGCTTGTTCAAATGAAAGTTGTTTTTCATCCGCCATGCCATTCACTCCTCAATATCCGTCCGTTACCTTGCATTCAATGGTTCCATCAGACACCTTCAATTTTATCATATCATCCGCTTTAACTTGGGACACGGTCTTTATTAGTGTTTCCTTTTCTGTATAAGCAAGACTATAGCCCCTATCCATAATTTTAAGTGGACTGAGTGCCTCGAGTGTTGAAATAACTCTCGCAAAGTCCTTTTCTTTTGCAGCCAGGATGTTTGCCATTGTTCTGTTTAAAAGTTTATGAAGCCGATCATTGTTTTCTTTCGCCTGATCCTTCAGCTGTCCTGGATGACTCCGAACCAGCCTTTTTTGCAGGGTTTCTGCCTGCTCCAGCTTTAAATCGTGCAGCCTTCTTGAGCCTCTCATTAGCTGTTCGGTCACTTTATCCAGCTGTTCCATTTTTTGCTCATACAATTTTTGCGGGTACCGGAAAGCGTATGATTTCTGCACCCTTAGAAGCCTTTCATTTTGCAGTGCAGCTTGTTCTTTCATCGCTCTTATAAGCCGTGACTTCCTGTTGAAAAGCCTTTCCATCAAGTCATCGATATGCGGAACAGCCAATTCTGCAGCTCCTGTTGGGGTTGGGGCCCTTAAATCTGCAACAAAATCTGCTATTGTAAAATCCGTTTCATGGCCGACAGCTGAAATTATAGGTATTTCAGACTTGAATATTGCCCTGGCTACGGCTTCTTCATTAAAGGCCCAAAGCTCTTCAATGGATCCTCCGCCCCGGCCGATGATTAAGACATCTGCATCCCTGGAGGTATTAGCTTCCGTTATCGCTTTCACAATTGACGGAGCTGCCTGGTTTCCCTGAACAAGCGCAGGGTATATAAGGATGTTCGCAATTGGATAGCGCCTTTTGAGCGTTGTCAAAATATCTCTGATTGCAGCTCCAGTAGGGGATGTGATAACCGCAACTGTTCTTGGATAACGCGGTATATCTTTTTTATGCGCAGGTGAAAAGAATCCTTCTTTCTCAAGTCTTTCTTTGAGCTGTTCATAAGCCAGATAAAGTTCACCAATACCGTCGGGCTGCATTTCCTGTACGTATATTTGATATTGCCCGCTGGATTCATAAACGGATATAGCTCCGCGAACTAAGACTTTCATGCCATTTTCCGGCCTAAATTTCATTGTCCTCGCATTTCCTGCAAACATTACGGCTAAAATTCGGGCTTTCTCATCCTTTAAAGTGAAGTACATATGGCCGCTTGAATGCTGTTTAAAGTTTGAGATTTCCCCCTTAACCAAAATATTTTGCAAATGAGGGTCGGCATCAAATTTTCTTTTTATGTATTTGGTCAGTGAGTTTACTGTCAGATACTGCTGTTCCTTCATAACAATCTCCTTTATGCTGAAGCTGCATTGCATCTCCCGCTGAGCAATAACGCAAAAAAACTGTCCTTCCATTCAGCCCGCATGCTTATACCTGCATGACAGGTTTCCTAAATACAGGATAATGGAAATGGACAGAGTTTGCATCTATGGCGGCCATTACTTTAAATTTTGCTTATGGAAAGCTTTGCTGCTTTTAGCGTATTATGCATTAACATGGTAATTGTCATAGGTCCCACTCCGCCTGGAACAGGAGTAATAAATCCTGCTTTGTGCTTAACTGCCTCGAAATCAACGTCACCGCAAAGCTTTCCTTCCTCATTTCGATTCATGCCGACATCTATCACGATTGCGCCATTTTTAACATGGTCTTTCGTGATTAATTTCGTTTTCCCTGCTGCTGCCACCAATATATCCGCCCGCTTTGTATATTCCTTCAGATCAGCCGTTTTCGAATGGCAGTATGTGACAGTAGCGTCTTCATTAAGGAACAGCTGCCCTGCGGGCTTTCCTACAATGTTGCTTCTCCCAATTACCACTACATGCTTTCCGGAAATGTCTGCGCCAATGCTATTTAGCATTTCAACTATCCCTGCGGGAGTACAGGGGATAAATGCATCCTGAGCTGTCATCATCCTGCCAATATTTATGGGATGAAACCCATCTACATCTTTGTCAGGAGAAATGGTCTCGATGATGGCTTTTTCATTAATATGGCTTGGAAGCGGCAGCTGGACAAGGATTCCATGGATATCTTCACTTTCGTTTAACTCATTGATTTTTCTGATAAGCTCTTGCTCGCTGACGCTTTCGGGAAGTTCAATAAGCATAGAATTCATTCCCAGCTTATCGCAGGTTTTCTGCTTGTTTTTCACATATGTTCTGGATGCCTGATTATTCCCCGCTAAAATAACAGCCAGGCCTGGTGTGATCCCTTCCGCCTTCAGCTTTTGCACTTCTGAACCGATATGAGCCTGTTTCTTTCTTGCAATTTCTTTTCCATCTATTAATTCTGCAGCCATTTTCATCCCCCTATCAGGAACCCGGAAGCACCTATGATAAGGACTGCCGGCTCGCTTGCATCTAGAAAGTGCCAGCACATCCAGTGTGAGTCAGAATTCTATTGTATTTAAAGCTTTTCTTTTACCTTTGATAAAACACCATTAATAAACTTGCTTGATTGATCATCACCGTAAAGTTTGGCAATTTCAATTGCTTCATCGATCACCACATTGGCCGGCACTTCCTCCGCTAAATAAAGCAGCTCAAAAACGGATAAGCGCAGAAGATTGCGGTCTACAGTAGCAAGCCTCTCCAGCGTCCATTTTTCAAGAAATCCTTTGATTTCTCCATCAATTGTTTCTTTATGCTGGAGGACACCTGATACTAGTTTGTTTAGGTACTCATCGCTTTTTTCACCTTCTAAAACATGTTCGATGGCGATCTCCGGTTCTGTCTGACTGACATCAATTTGAAATAAAGCTTGCAATGCTTTTTCTCTGGCTGTTCTTCTCTTCATCTTTATAAAACCCCTTTATGGCTAACATAGTAATTTTCATTTTTGAGCATTTGCACGTCCAAAAATTGCATAAGAAGATAATAGCATAAGTAAGGAATCTTCGCACTACAACAAGAGCATTATGTTTGGACAGAAACACGATTTCAGGCTGGAAACTTATAAATTTAATTTTCCCTTTAAAAACTCCTTTATAACGTCTTAAGGAGTGAATGATGAAGAGAATGAACCATGAGAAAAGCCAAAGACGGGTTTTATGTCTTTGGCTTGATGGTGAGTTACATTTCCTGTTCGTATTCAACCTCATGCTTTTGGTTTTCAAACATGATTCCTACTACGTGAATGTTTACTTCCTGGGCGTCCAGGGCAGTCATATTCAGGAGGGCCTGACGGATGTTATCCTGAATTTTTTGGGCAACGCTTGGAATGGAGACGCCGAATTTCATAAGACAATATACATCAACTTTGATGCCTTCTTCTGTTAATTCGACTTTTACGCCTTTGCCATGGTTCTTTTTACCGAGCCTTTCAACCACTCCTGTAGCAAAGTTTCCGCGCATTTGCGCTACGCCTTCTACTTCTGAAGCAGCAATGCCGGCAATAACCTCAATAACTTCCGGTGCAATTTCCACCTTGCCAAGGCCAGAATTTTCAGGGCTCATTTCGAGAATATTATTTTCGCTCATTTTTAGCACCTCCACAAGTCTTTAAGAATTCATTACATCATGCAATTCAAGAAATTTCGTATTAAACTGCCCTTCCACAAATTTTTCGTGGCTTAGGAGCTTGAGGTGGAATGGGATTGTTGTATGTACCCCTTCCACTACAAACTCACTTAATGCCCTTTTCATTCGGGAAATGGCTTCTTCTCTAGTATTGCCGTATGTGATCACTTTTGCAATCATTGAATCGTAATATGGAGGAATCACATAGCCAGGGTAGGCAGCAGAGTCCACTCTGACACCCAGCCCGCCAGGAGGCAGATACATATTGATCTTTCCTGCTGATGGCATAAAGTTCTTCTCCGGGTTTTCCGCATTAATTCTGCATTCGATCGACCAGCCGCTAAATGTAACATCACTCTGTGTGAAATTAAGCTTTTCACCTGAGGCAACCTTAATTTGCTCCTTGATTAAATCGACCCCTGTAACCATTTCTGTAACTGGATGCTCCACTTGAATACGTGTGTTCATTTCCATGAAATAGAATTTGCGATTTTGATAATCGTATATAAATTCTATCGTGCCAGCGCCTGTATAATCAACCGCTTTTGCTGCTTTAACAGCTGCATTTCCCATTTCTTCACGTGTTTCCCCGTCAAGGGCTGGTGAAGGCGTTTCCTCCAGCAGCTTTTGCAGACGCCTTTGAATGGAGCAATCCCTTTCCCCCAGATGAACGGTGTTCCCATAATTATCTGCAAGAACCTGGATCTCCACATGGCGGAAGTCCTCAATATATTTTTCAATATAAACGCCAGGATTTCCGAACGCCGTTAATGCTTCCTGCTGAGTGATGGTAATTCCTTTAATAAGCTCTTGCTCAGTGCGGGCTACACGGATTCCTTTCCCGCCTCCGCCGGCAGTCGCTTTAATAATTACCGGATATTCAATCTTTTCAGCAAGCTGAATAGCATCTTCTGTATCCTTTATGATTCCGTTGGAGCCAGGAACAATCGGTACTCCTGCTTCCTTCATGGTTTCCCTTGCAATATCCTTTGTGCCCATTTTACTGATGGCTTCTGGAGTCGGGCCGACAAATATAATATTGCATTCTCTGCACAGTTCAGCAAAGTCTGCATTTTCAGCAAGGAATCCATAACCTGGATGGATGGCGTCACAGCCTGTAAGCTTAGCGACACTAATTATATTGGTGAAATTCAAATAGCTGTCCTTAGACGCTTTTGGGCCAATGCAGTAAGCCTCATCGGCCAGCTGAACATGGAGTGCTTCCCTGTCAGCCTCTGAAAATACAGCTACAGATTCTATCCCCATCTCGCGGGCTGCCCTAATGATGCGCACCGCTATTTCTCCTCTATTGGCAATCAAGAGTTTTTTGATCATCTGTAACCGCTCCTTATTCAGGCTTTACTAAAAATAGTGGCTGGCCATATTCTACTAACTGACCGTCCTTTACAAGCACTTCTACAATTTCGCCATTAACTTCTGCTTCAATTTCATTAAATAACTTCATTGCTTCTACAATGCAGACAATGGAATCTTTTGTAACCTTAGAGCCGGCTTTTACATATGCATCGGCATCAGGTGAAGATGATTGATAAAAGGTCCCTACCATTGGTGAGACAATCTTATGTAAATCTTCCGCGGCATCAGCCTGCGGTGCCGGTACTTGCGCTGGCGCTTCTGCTTTTGGCTCTTCCACAGCTGCTGACTGGACTGGCTGCGGAGCAGGAGCTGACGCTTGAACAGCCGCCGGCTGAATTTGCTGAACAACCGCTGCTTCATTGCCCTTTTTCTTCATCTTAATTTTTGAACCTTCATGCTCATATACAAATTCATCAATATTTGACTGATCAACCAATTTAATCAGTTCACGGATTTCTTGTACTTTTAACATTTTGGCACCCCTTGTTTTCTCACTGCATGACAATCCCTTTAATCCGTATACTTACTTTTATGCATAGAATAGAATAAGAACATACGGCAGGAATGTTCTGCATGATTTAATTATGACTAGATACTAATATCATACGATAAGACCTTATAAAACTTCAACATCCTATTATGTACTCGATAATAATTTCTCTTTCCATCCTTTGTTCCATTTTAATATTTTTCTAATCCTTTGTGAAATATTTCAGGGAATTCACATGAAATTCAGCCAGATTTCTATAGTAAACAGGACTTTTATATCATGCACATATAGGAAAAGTTTACCGAACATAATATAAACTGATAAAAAGGAGCCCGCAGGAATTTATGCAGGCTCCCTCTATATTATTTATTTCTCAACCTGGAATTCAACGGCTACTGCCTCAAGCTGTCCAATTTCGTTCCTTACTTCCTGAATGATATTGTTTGCAGCAGAAGCTGAATGATCTTTTGCCTTAACCGTAATTTGAACCTTCTTGCCATCAGCACGAACAAGTACATCTTCATAATCCATCGCTCTGATTAATGTTTCTAGCATCGCTTCTTTTTGAGCGATTTCATTTAATTCATCAATTTGATCTTTTGCCTTCATTCTTTCTTCAGCCGGAAGATCTGTTTGACCGAGGACCTCTGTAAGATCCTCTTTCATGCGGCTGCGCTCATCGTCAAGCTGAAGGCGCAAAGTTTCAAACATTTCATCACTGGCAGTGTTTGTAATGATCGCCTTGCCATCTTCACTTTCAACTGATTCCATTTCACCCTTTGCCTTCTCTTCCATAGCAGCCAGATCACTGCCTTTTTGCTCCGGAGATGTTACATAATATACAGATAATACAACCACCAAACTCAGCATTGTTAACAGCCAGACTGTTTGTTTCTTTAAAAGCATCTATTATTCCCCCTTAGTTTTTTTAGGCATTACGGATACTCTATGACTTGGAACATCGAGTGCCCTTGTTACTGCCTCAATAATCCATTTTTTCACTTGTATATTTTCTGCCCCTTTTGCCACGACCAGCACTCCCCTTATTTCAGGTTTCTTGGTTTCTATGACAATCGGAACCTCTTTTTCTCCATTTCGGACAATCACAAGCTGTTCTTCCTGTGACTGATCCTCAACCTTCCTTTTGCCGCCTTCCCGATCTGTTTCATCGGTTTTCTGTGTTTGGGTCGTTTTGTTTTTTTCAAGGACTTTCTTCTCTGTGGCATCCACATTTACCACAACTGTTGCATCTTCAACCCCTACGATTGCATCAAGGGCCTCTTTTATTTGAGATTCATATGCCTTTTCGTAATTGGAGATTGTATCATTTCCCCCAGATTTCTGCTGGCCGAATGCCGGCACCTCTTCTTCCTGCTTCACTTCTTCCCCATTTTTAAAAACGGACAAATCCTCGGTGGAGCTGTCTTCTTGAAACAGTGTATTGCTGATCAGCATGATCGCTGCTCCAAAAAGGAGAACAAGAAGCAAATAATGGAATTTCCCAGGTTTCTTGTCAGACTGCCCGTCTTTAGAAATTATCTTTTTTATCCACGTAAAAGGTCCTTTTTCATTATCCATCCTTATCCATATTCCCCCCTTCTGCCAGAACTTCGATTGAGTTTGCGTCTACATTCCATTTTTGTGCGAGAAAAGAAGCGATTCCTTTTGCGTCTTCATGATCGGGTCCGCTGGATGGAAGAGGTTCCCCGGTATTGATTTCCACTGTTTTAACCACTTCTACAGCTTCAGCTTCTGCATCTTCTGCTTTAAGTTGGATCATGACCTTTTGCAGGTTATCCGGGAAGGCTTGATCACTGCTTTCATCTAGTAAAATATCAATGTTCGCAATTTCCAGACCGTACTTTTCCATCAACTCCTCTTCTGCGTCCTTTTCCATTTGGACAGCCATTTGTTCTAAAATATATGCATCACTTGAGGCTTGTATTTCTTTTTTCTTCATTTCTATTAAATTTTCCATGTTTTTTTCACCAGATGCCTCAAAAACTGGCACTGAAACAAGAGCCTCTTCAAAATCACTTGATATAATTCTTAAAATCGGTGTAAGAATAATCGCAATCAGCAGCAGCCCCGTCACCATTTTTGTGTATTTCTGAAGCTTGGAATTGGGGAGGAGCATATCTATGACAGTGGCAAGCAGAACAAATAATATGATGTTCGTTACCCATTCTTTTATGAAATCCACTTCATTTCCTCCCTACCTGACCATCATGGTCAAATTACCGGCTGCTATTATAACCGTAATACTAAGGAAAAACATCAGGGAGACGATGGCCAGAGCAGCAAAAACATAGATGATGCTTTTGCTGATTATATCCAGGCAGGATATGATCGGCCCTCCCCCCAGCGGCTGCAAAATAGCTGCCGCGAATTTATATATAAACGCAATCATTAAAATCTTGATTGCAGGAAAAGCTGCGATAATAAGAAGAATAGCGACCCCTGCTATCCCAACAGTATTTTTCAATAGCACTGAAGCGCTAATTACTGTATCGGTCGCATCTGTAAACATCCTTCCAATGACCGGAATGAAATTTCCAGTAATAAATTTTGCTGTACGTATGGTAATTCCATCGGTAACCGCTGCTGAGGCTCCCTGAACTGAAATGACTCCCAAAAAGACTGTCAGGAACATTCCGAGAAGTCCTATGCTCCAATTCCGCAGCAGATTGGCAAGCTGGGTTACCTTGTAATGCTCTGACAATGTACTGACGATGCTTAACAGAGCGGATAAAAATAAGAGAGGAAGGATGACATACTGGATAAATAATCCACTGACATTCATCAGAAATAAAATCACCGGGTGGAAAAAAGCAGCGGATACCACACCTCCCGAAGAAGCAATCAGTGCAAGCAGCAGCGGTATTAGAGCCATTATGAATGACACCATGGTTGAAATGGTTTCCTGTGTGTAAGTGATCGCAACATGAAAGCTATTCAGTGCAATAATTATTAAAACCATGAAAACGATTGAATATGCCGCTTTACTTACAGTGCTTTTTTCAAATGAATTCTGCAGGGTCTGGAGGAACATGCTAAATACCGTCAGCAATATTAAGGTTCCCAGCAGTTTTCCATTTACAATAAACTCATGGAACACAAACTTCATTGCGCCGGCAGCCCACTCTTTTAGTGAGAATTCCTTGTCTCCCTTTATAAATTCATAGAGACTCCCCTTTTGGCTTTCAGGCAAAAAGCCTCCATACTCTGTTGTGATTTCTTCCCAAAACCCTTTCAATTCATTAATATCTAACTTCTCCACCTGTGATTCCACTAAATCCTGGGGGGATATCGTTTCCTCCGCTTCGCCGGTCTTAGGTGAGGCTTGTACAATTGGTGCCAGGAAAAAGAATAGAATTAAACTTAACCATAAAGTTTTCTGCATCCTTTGCTTCATTTTTTTCACCTCTTCTAAAGGACCCTGTCTATTGCCCAGCAATATGTGCTTGTCCATTCCGGCGGCCTGCCTATTCAGCAGGCCGGCGCAAGCTAGCTCGGAATCATGCGAATGATGGTTTCGATTAATACAGTAAGGATCGGGATAGCCATGGCGAGGATAAGTATTTTCCCGCCCATCTCAATTTTTGCTGCAATGGCCCCCTGTCCTGCATCTTTCGTAATCTGGGCTGCAAATTCAGCAATATAGGCTATTCCGATTATTTTTAAAATGGTTTCAACATATACGATATTCACCTTTGCATTGACGGCAATTTTTTCAATCATATGGATAATGGCATAAATTTGGTCGACCAGAAAAAGAAAGATGGCACAGCCGACAAAAACAATCAGTAAAAAGGCAAAATTGGGTTTTTGCTCCTTAACAATCAGCGCCAGGAAAGTAGCTACAAGCGAAAATCCGACTATCTGCAGAATTTCAATGGCTGAGCCCCCCTTTTAACCCTGAAACAAAAAAACAGATTTTATTTTTTGGAATAGGTTATCTACAATGGAAGCAACCATGAATAAGATATATATAAATCCGAACAGCGTCACCCATTGCGCGTATTCCTTTTTGCCCACCTGATCAAGAATAGTATGCAAAAAGGCTACCACAATTCCGACACCAGCAATCTTAAATATGATATCTACCTCTAGGCCCATCTTTTCTCCCCCTAAGCTCTGATCAGCGTCCGGCAATTCAGGCTGCCGGCGTTTCCTACATTAGTAAAATGATTAAGAGCAATCCGGATAAAAAACCCAGACTTTTGACCATTCTCTCGTATTTCACTTGTCTGTCATGTGCATCTGCTTCTTCACGTTCCAGGTGGGAAAGGGTCAGCATGATCTGCTTTTGCTGGGAAAGACGGTCATGTCTGCCAAGTGTTTCGCCAAATTGCTTCATGATCTCGAATTCCCCTTGTTTAAAAGCCGTCATTTTCCATATTTCCTTCAAACTTTCTTCCCAGGCGTCCTTTACGGTCGTCTCGGAATCAGTCAATTTCTTTGCAAAGGATTCAAAGAACCAGGATAACGGCTTGGAAAGCTGAGCAGAAAGTCTTCTGGCTGCTTCATGAAGTGGCGTATGGCCATACATAATTTCAGCCTCCAGCGACTGCAGTGCCGATTTAAGCTGACGAAGCTGGCGCGGCCGTTCGGTCAGATGCCTCGAAGCTTCAAATCCTGCCCACGTTGTAGCAATGATGATCAAAACTGCTCCAATAACCTTCATCATTTACATCACGCCCGCTTTATGCGGATATCCCGCACCGTCTGAGTTTCTAATGCACACAATGCTGCCTGGCCCTTCTTTCCTGCCCAGTTCAATAAACCGCTGAAAAATGCCCATTTCCAATATGGCTTGTAAAGTGGGGCGCTTTTTAATTTCCTCCAGAGAATTTCCATGTGTAGTCATAATCAGCTTTATTCCGGCATTTACAGCCTCCATTATGGCCTCTGCATCTTCATGCCTGCCAATTTCATCAACAACCAGAACCTCGGGGCTCATGGAACGAATCATCATCATCATGCCTTCAGCCTTTGGGCAGGCATCAAGGACATCAATTCTATTCCCAAATGTCATTTGCGGGATCCCGTTCACACATCCTGCTATTTCGGAGCGTTCATCCACAATCCCAACCTTGCTGGCAGGAAAGTCATCATTGGGATGACCAGATGAAATGATTCTTGCAATGTCGCGCAGCAAGGTTGTTTTACCAGTCTGTGGCGGACCAATAATCATGGTATGCAGCCACCCATCCCTGTAAATTCTGGGAATCAGATTCTGGGCAATGCCAATTTTCTCCCTGGCAATTCTAATGTTAAAAGAGGAAATATCCCTGATTGCCTTAACTTTCCCTTGATCAAGAATGACCTTTCCTGCCAGTCCTACCCTATGGCCGCCTTCAATCGTGATATAACCTCTCTTCAGTTCTTCCTCCAGTGTGTAAATAGAAAAGTGGCTTATTTTATTCAGCAAATGCACGGCATCCTCTGACTCAACTATATAAGGGAGATAATGCGGCATCCCCCTTGATGTCAGCTCAATGGGCCTGGAAATACGGACCCTGATTTCCTCCAGATCCTCTAAGATTTGCGGAGGGATTCTCTGTATTTGTTCGGCAATTTTTTTCGGCAAAAAGGCTATAATCGTTTCCATGTCTGCTCCTCCATTCATCATCTGATTTCGGACTAGCTTCTCATTATTTAAAATGTATGCCTGAGGCAAAACAATATGACTTAGATTTGCAAGCTTCACATTTATTTAGGACAAGCTTTTCGCTGAGTAAAAAAAGTCTTTTTTTCAAAAAATAATCCAATAAAAACGTTGTAAAAGGCTGGTGTCAATTTATGAAAGCTAAATGCACTTACATTCTGGTTATTTTTCTTCTTTTAGTCCTTGGCATCTTCCCTGCAGAAGGAATGGCTCATCAGGGAAATACAAAAGGACCGCGAAATGTCATTCTGATGATTGGAGATGGAATGGGAATAGGCCAGATTGAGATAGCAAGAAAATTGGAATATGGAAAGGATGGGCGGCTGTTCCTGGAGTCTCTTCCCCATACGGCATTGGTTCATACCGAATCTGCCAATAATTTCGTTACAGATTCAGCTGCTGGCGGCACTGCACTTGCAATTGGAAAAAAAACGAATAATGAGATGATCGGAGTCACTCCTGATGGGAAGGAAACAGACAGCATTCTGGATTTATTCAAGAAAAACGGAAAAAAGGCGGGGGTTATCTCTACAAATACAGTTACAGATGCAACACCTGCCGCCTTTACAGCAAGTGTTTCAAATAGATGGTCTGGACAGGAGGAAATCGCACGCCAGCAGCTGAATAATGAGGTGGATGTGTTAATGGGAGGCGGGAGAGCCTATTTCAGCCCGGAAAAGCAAAACGGGAAGGATTTAATTAACGAGGTCAGGATGAAAGGGTATGACTATGCAGCCAACCGGGAGGAAATGCAGAATGCCAAAGGAGAAAAACTTCTCGGATTGTTCAATAAAGGATATATGAACTTTAAACTGGACCGTCCTCTAAAAAACAGCAAAGAACCAAGCTTAAAAGAAATGACGGAAAAAGCAATCAGTGTACTCTCAAAAGGAAAACAGGGATTTTTTCTTATGGCAGAAGGCGCAAGGATTGACCATGCTTCTCATGCAGGCGATATTACAAGCATCTGGAAAGAAACCATTGAATTTGATGAAGCTGTAAAATATGCAGTTGAATGGGCAAAAAAGGACAAAGAGACACTGGTATTGGTTGCCGCTGATCATGAAACAATGGGAATATCAGCATCAGAACCGCTGGATATACAGCAGTTAAAAGAAATCAAGGCGACCCCGCAGTATATGGTCAGCCAATTTGCAAAAGGTGAAAATAGAGGTACTTACCGGTCAGAAAGCGTGAAGGATGTTTTAAAAAAGTATGCAAATATTGATTTGAACGAGCAGGAAATTAAAGCATTTAATGACAAGCTGGTGACTACTGACAGCCAAGTTTATCCCCAATATATAGCAGCATGGGAAATAGGAAGCCTGATTGCAGAAAAATATCATGGGGGCATTTTAACGAATAAAGTAAGATCTCTCAGCTCAACCGGCGGACATACAGGCAATATGATCCCTTTATTTGCTTATGGCAATGGGAGCGAAACTTTTACAGGAGTGATGGAGAATACAGATATCCCAAAGAGAATTGCGCAGCTGATGAATTACAGCTGGGATTAATTAAGTAGCATTTTATCTCTTTCCCCCGCGTAATTCTAGAATGATACCTCAATGAAAGCGGGGAATGAAATTCATGTATTATTATCAGCCCTTTGTCCGTAATTCTGTGCACACAGGTAGCCATTCCAGATCAAACAGAAATATTTTAAGGGTTTCAGGTGAGGGAAAGCTAGCTGTACAGCCTGACCAGGCTAACATAAAGCTGGGAGTTTTAACAGAAGACAAGGAGCTTCTGCAGGCACAGAAACAGAATGCAGCTGCCATTTCAAGTGTCAAAAAGGCTCTTAATGCTATTGGAATAACAGATCAGCAGATTCAAACTTCCGATTTCACCATTTTTCCGCAGTACGATTTTGTGGATGGCAAGCAAATTTTCCGCGGATACAGGGTTGAGCATATACTAGGCATTACTGTCGATGAGATAGAAAATACGGGACTTATTGTGGATACAGCAGTCAATAATGGTGCAAACACTATCAGAGGAATTCATTTCGAAGCTGAAAATCAGTCTGAATTGTACCAGCAGGCATTAAGTCTGGCCGTAATGGATGCTTACAAAAAGGCAGAAACAATTGCCTCTGCACTAAGAGTACAATTAATCAGCACCCCGTTATCCGTTGTAGAAGGAACTTTAGGCATGGAGCAGCCTGTTTCGCTTCAATCCTCCACTTTTGTTAAAAGTGCCGTCAGCACGCCTATCCAGCCGGGAACCATAGACATAGAAAGCCAAATCACAGCAGAGTTCACATATTATAGCTAAAAGATCTTCGTCTTATAATCATGAGGAAAAAGCTAATACTAATAATGTCTCACTGAGTAACTTACCAAAGAAATGAGGTTTAAGAATGAATGAGAACTTGGGTGAATTTTTAAAATATCAAAAAAAAGGCGACAGGGCTTATCTTGGCGGAACACGAGATAACAGAAATACTCCCGCATCTGACCCTGATTATAATAATCGCAATGATACTGACATATCCCCTGGAGCTGAAGGCAGGAAATATAAAGGATAAAAAAAAATCCCGAGAAGTCGGGATTTTTTTATCAAATTATGCACGGGACACGTAAGAACCATCAGTTGTATTGATGATCAGCTTATCCCCTTCATTAACAAAGAAAGGAACTTGTACAGTCAGGCCAGTTTCAAGTGTAGCAGGTTTCGTTCCGCCGGAAGCAGTATCCCCTTTAATGCCTGGTTCTGTTTCTGTCACTGTCAGCTCAACAGAGTTAGGAAGCTCGATTCCAAGAGACTCTCCCTGGTAAAGCATAATAGCAACTTCCATGTTTTCTTTTAAAAACTTTAATTCATACTCAATTGTTGATGCAGGCAGCTCGATTTGCTCATAAGACTCATTGTCCATGAAAACATGCTGATCTCCATTTGCATAAAGGTATTGCATTTTGCGGTTATCAATTTGCGCCTTCCCTACTTTCTCACCTGCACGGAAGGTTTTTTCCTGAATAGCACCTGTGCGAAGGTTGCGCAATTTGGAACGTACGAATGCCGCTCCTTTTCCCGGTTTAACGTGCTGGAAATCCATTACACGCCAAATGCCGTTATCAACTTCAATCGTCAATCCCGTACGAAAATCGTTTACAGAAATCATGAGTTAGTCCTCCTATTGTGTACAATTAAAGAATGATCAATTCTTTAGTAGAATGAGTAAGCGTTTCGTTGTGATCCTTTGTAATGACTGTATCATCCTCAATGCGGACACCGCCGAGGCCCGGTATATAAATGCCCGGCTCCACCGTTACAACCATTCCAGGTTCTAGGATAACATCAGACTTAAATGACAATGCAGGCCCTTCATGCACTTCAAGCCCGATGCCATGTCCGGTAGAATGGCCAAAATATTCTCCATAACCTTTACCGGAAATATAATCACGAGTTAAGGCATCTGCTTCTTTGCCGCTCATTCCCGGTTTGATGCCTTCCATCCCCCGCTCCTGAGCTTCCTGCACAATTGTATAGATTTCTTTCAGCTTATCTTCGGGTTCTCCAACAGCAACCGTGCGGGTAATATCTGAAACATAGCCCTTATAATAAGCGCCGAAGTCCAGTGTGACAAAATCGCCTTTTTCAATAACCTTATCACTGGCGACTCCATGCGGAAGAGCAGAACGGTATCCGGATGCTACGATGATATCAAACGATGATGAAACTGCACCCGCTTTTCTCATAAAAAATTCTAATTCATTCGATACTTCCAGTTCAGTAATTCCCGGCCGAATGACATCAAGAATATGTTTAAACGCAGCATCTGCAATGTCAGCTGCCACCTTTATTATCTTAATCTCTGATTCAGTCTTTATCAAGCGTAACTTTTCAATTGTGTCAGAAACAGGGACAAGTTCAGCGTTAACAGCTTTTTCATAGGCTTTATAGGAAGAAAAAGTTACATGATTCTCTTCAAAGCCTAGCTTTTTGATCCCAAGCTGTTCGGCCTGTTTAGCAACTTCTTCTGGAATTGCACCTGTATGTTTTACAATTTCATATCCTTCACACTGTTTAGCTGCCTGTTCGGTGTAGCGGAAATCGGTTATGAAGAGTGCATTATCCGCACTGATTAATACCACGCCGGCTGAACCGGTAAAACCAGTCATATAACGGCGATTGTAACTGCTGGTAATCAGCATTCCATCTATCCCAGATTCTGTAAAGCGCTCGCGTAATTTTTGTATTTTCCCCATCTTATCCTCTCCCCTTTTGAAAATCCAATAATGCATGAAAAGCAAGTTCATATCCTTTAAAACCCAGACCAACTATTTGCCCTATTGCAGCAGGTGCAATGACAGAAGTATGCCTAAATTCTTCTCTGGCATGAACATTTGAAATATGTACTTCGATCAAAGGTACCTGGATTCCTGCAACAGCATCTCTGATCGCATAACTATAATGGGTAAATGCCCCGGGATTGAAAATAATACCCTGTGTGCCATCTTCATTGGCGAGGTGAAGCTTGTCAATGAGTTCCCCTTCATGATTTGACTGAAAGCAGGTCACTTCTGTCTCAAATGAAGCACCCAATGCTTTCATATTTTGCTCCAGCTGATCAAGCGTCTCTTTTCCATAAACACCTGGTTCCCTTTTGCCGAGCAGATTTAAATTCGGCCCATTTAAAAGGAGTATTTTCCCCATGTTCAACCCCCTTTAACATAGTTGCTGACGGGCCTCTCTTTCTATTCAAGTCATTCTCCTGACAATATCGAAAAAGAATGCCCACTTAAGAACATTCTATCATAAAGCAAAATTTCATACAGTTCTGATGTATAGCGCTTTTCGCATAATTTTTCATTAGTTTTCTGCAATCATGTACAAAGATTTAACATTCGTGATTATTCTTTGTTCCTCAAGTTAAATCCGGATCTGTGCGGGCCTTTTTTTCATCTTCAGTCTTGCCTCTGATTTCTTGAGCTTCATATGAAATGGAATACCCTACGAAAACGCCAAATAATATATAGAAACAGATCGATGTAATAATTGTATTCCGCTCAAGATCCCAAAACGGGCTGATTCCAGGGAAGATTGGGTTGAGTATAAAAAATACGAGTAAAAAAAGGGCAACCCCATAGCCAGCCCCCACGAAAATACTTTGAAATTTCCGCAGCGCTGCATAATAAATTAAGGCCGCTACAATTGATATTGCCCCAATAAGGAGAATTGAGATCAGAGTTCCCAGCCAGCTCTCTTTCCAGGCCCCAATCGTCCAAGGTTCGAGAATGACATTAGGGCGAATTTCGGTAAAATTAAACACGTAAGCCAGATAGGCCAGGCCGCTCCAAAGAATGCCTCCAACCAATCCGGTAATAACCACCATTGCCATAAAAGACATTGGTTTTTCCCTTTGATCCTGTTCCAAGCGCTCCTTTTCTTCTGCCACTTTGCGCCACCTCCTTTTCCTATTATGTCCCCACGCATTTATTCCATTGCATCAGATTTAAAATAAATGCAGATTGGATTGACCCTCCTGCAAAGTTCGTTCATATTTTTTATATAATTTCCTATTGTATAGAGGTTTTATGAGATTTTAGGTCGAATAAAATAATTAATGATGCAGTCCTTTGATTTTGTGCTTATTTGAGGTAATCTGTGTTCCGGGACTTGTTTGCATAGCATAAATTTAAGTATAGGCAGCATGCAGGATACTTTATGGTAAAACATGCAGCTATTCCTGATACTTATTAAAAGTTATATTCTGCTGTTTAAATTGTAAAGAAATAGGAAAAGAAAAATATGAAGACAACTTTCATTAATTATTTCGATAAACTTTAGCTTATATAGTTTAAAAGCTTATAAAATTGCTCATCATGCTTTTAGGGAGGTGGCTTTCTTGAAAAAACCATTTACATTTTATATTGTCTCCGGGCTCATTTTGCTAGCTGTTATCGGAGTTGCCGTCAGCCTGATTTCAAATCCTGCCGGTTTTTTGCAGAGAATAGCTGTCATTGTCATCATTGGTGCTGTCGTATACTTTCTTTTTCAGCGCTTTAACAGATTTAATCCCTCAAAGCGGGAACAGCGGGCTTTTATAAAGGCAGCCAAAAAATCAAAAAGGCGCTTTAACAATAAAGAAACGGGCTCAGCCAATGGAAGAAAGGCTTCTGTAGGTTCCCTTACTTCAATTAAAAAGGCTAAGAAAAAATCTTCTCCTCACTTGACAGTCATAGAAGGCAAAAAAGGCAAAAAGAAAAATCGAGCCTCCCTTTAATTCGGGCTCGATTTTTTATTTATATATGAAAGAAAAGTCGAATTCCGCGGGAACCTTCAAGAATCGCGTTCCTGGCTTTTTTCATTAATAGCTCCATGATGAAAAAAATTGCTCCGCACATTGCCTGCCGTGCTCCAGAAGATCTTTTTTCTTCTGCTCGTTTATATTAAATTCCGCAGTCAGCACGCCATCCGTTGGAATGAAAATAATGTTCTGTGCATGTTTTCTTGAGATGTATCTGGCATCATGCGCATCCTTCATCGTTTCAAAAAGCGCAGCATACATTTGGATGGCGTTGTCAATTTTATTCGGCGGCCGTTCGCTTAAATTATGGCTTAACTTTATCCCGAGGACAGGCCTTATCTTTTTCACGTTTTCCTTATCAAAGAGCCACATGGGAAAATTGCTTAGAACCCCTCCATCCACAATGACACTGAAACTGCTGGATGTGTTGAGCTTAACCGGCTCAAAAAAATACGGGAGACTGCAGCTCATCCTTATCGCCTTTGCTACCGAAAACGAAGCGGGGTCAACCCCATAATTTACAAGATCATCAGGCAGTACGACCAGTCTTCCGTTTGTCAGGTCAGACGCTATGACTCTCAGCGATTGCGGAGGAAGATCTGAAAAGGTTCTAATCCCCCTGTCAGCCAGCTTTTGAGCAATCCAGGTTTCCAGTTCGGATCCTTTATATAATCCCAGCCGCCAATAAAGGTTAAGCCATTTTCCGACTGCGAAGGGAATAAAGGTTTTTCTTTCATCAAGAAGCTTTTTTACATCAAACTCATCGACGAGCCGATATATTTCATCACTTGTATAATTGGCAGCTATTAAAGCAGCAACGATGGAACCTGCACTTGTTCCCGCAACCCGCTTAAATCGAAAACCTCTTTTGTGAACTTCTTCATATGCACCGATTAACGCAAATCCCTTGATGCCTCCTCCTGAAAAAACCCCATCTATATACATGTAAGCCACTCCTGTCGATGTACTTGCCCATAGAGGAACTCTTACTTATACATCTTTAATCAGGAGCTTTTTAAAATAGTACGGCTGACAAGCAAAAACTCAGATTTAGGTGAAATATTGCACTTCTGCTTCTGGAAAATAAGAGTGAATATACCCCCTAATTGTATTTTCAAGATCCTTTGCTTCATCAGTCGGATAAACATACTTGCCTATTCCATATCTTCCCCACTTATATTTACGTTTTTCTTCATCCATTTCCAGCTTTGTTTTCGGGTAGCGTTTTTCAATTACCTTTTTGGCTGGTTTTGTAAATCTGTGCTGGATTAACTCGAAAGTTAATCCTTCCAGATTGATGCCTTCGAGCGACTTGCTTAACCTTTGAAAAAGTTCATGATAGCCTTCACGCCAATCATCATGCATGTAAATAGGCGCTACGATAAAGCCAAGCGGGTAGCCGGCATTAGCTACTTTGCGGGCAGCTTCAAGCCGATCATCGAAAGAGGAAGTGCCCGGTTCAAAGTTTTTTATTACAAACCGCGAATTAACACTAAATCGAAATCGGGTTTTCCCATTATGTTTAGCATCAAGCAGATGGTCGACATGATGATACTTAGTGACAAACCGGAGCTGGCCATACTCCGTCTGGCCAATAAATTCAATTGTTTTTTTCAGGGAATGGGTCAAATGATCAATCCCTACGATATCGGATGTACATGCAGCCTCAAATCGCGTAAGCTCCGGCTTTCTCTCCTCCATATATTTAGAGGCCTGCTCAAAGATTTCTTCAAGGTTTACATACGTGCGAATATATGGCTTGCTGCCAAGTGTGGTTTGCAGATAGCAATAATGGCAGTGGCCCATGCAGCCTGTAGCCAGCGGAATGGCATATTCTGCCGAAGGCTTGGATGTATCAAATTTCAGAGTCCGCCTGATGCCTACCACCAAAGTGGATTTCGCATTGCGGTACTTCTGCAATTCGTTATCCCCGGGAATATTTCTCACCTGGTTATGTGATGTTGTTTCCCTAATTTCTAAATTCATTTTTTCAAATTTTTCCTTTAGCTCTCTTCCTACTGGATATTCTAGAGCCTGAGGTTCTATATAAACTAGCTGAGGGATAAATGGCTTCATTAGGCATACCTCACTTTATCAATTTGTCCTGCCAGCGAAAATTGTCTGCAGAACCCTATGACTGTAGTATGAACCAAATGATCCAACAGCAAAAAAAGAAGATGGAACAATTATTTCCATCTTCTTGGTTTCTTTAAGTTATTTTTATAAACCGCATTTCAACTGAGCATTACAGTTTGTGCAAGTATTGCAGCCGCCGATTTCTTTGACTTTTCCTTTACGGCATACTGGGCATGTGTTGCCGACTTCCGAACCGATTGTTACATCGGTTGAACGCAGGTCGCTGATTGTATCAACCAGAACTACATGCTGCTTTGATTTTTCT
Organism: Cytobacillus sp. BC1816; assembly: GCF_051353635.1. Taxonomy (NCBI): domain Bacteria; kingdom Bacillati; phylum Bacillota; class Bacilli; order Caryophanales; family Bacillaceae; genus Cytobacillus; species Cytobacillus sp. BC1816. The sequence continues at coordinate 3,980,020 of NZ_CP195611.1, forward strand.
TTTTTGACTGTATCTGTATCTTCAAAGCTATTCTCTTCAGCCTTCAGCGTCAATACTTGAGAATCGCGTGATCCGTCTACATAGACTGTGCCACCCTTTGCACCGCCGCGGTATAAGCGTTCATAAACTTGCTCAACCTGTTCAACACTGTAGCCCTTCGGTGCGTTTACTGTTTTACTGATCGAGCTGTCGATCCAGCGCTGTATCACACACTGAACATCTGCGTGGGCTTCAGGAGCCAAATCCATCGCAGCCACAAACCATTCAGGCAGGTTATTAGGATCTGCATCCGGATTGCGATCTAAATATTCCTGAACAATATCTGCCTTCACTTCAATGAACTTGCCTAAGCGGCCGCTTCTAAAGTATGAGAAGGAGAAATATGGTTCAAGACCTGTAGATACTCCAACCATGGTACCTGTGGATCCAGTAGGAGCAACAGTCAGCAGATGTGAATTACGAATTCCGCTTTGTAAAATGGATTCACGGATATCCTCAGGCATTTTCTGCATGAAGCCTGTTTCTGTAAAAGCTTTGCGCAGGCGATTTGTTTCTTCTTGATTTTCACCTGTTAAAAATGGGAAGCTCCCTTTTTCCTCCGCAAGCTCTACAGAAGCTTTGTAAGCAGTTGCTGCAATGGTTTCGAAGACTTTGTCAATCAGCACATTGCCTTCTTCAGAACCATATTCTGTTTCACAATAGATCAGCAGATCATGAAGTCCCATAACGCCTAGACCAACACGGCGCTCTCCTAATGCCTGCTTTTTGTTTTCTTCAAGGAAGTATGGTGTAGCATCTATTACATTGTCCTGCATACGTACTCCTACCTCAACAGTACGCTTCAGCTTTTCAAAGTTAACGGTCTTATTTTCCTTATCTGCCATTTCTGCAAGGTTCACTGCTGCAAGGTTGCAGACAGAATATGGCGCGAGAGGCTGTTCGCCACACGGATTTGTTGCTACAACCTTTTGTCCGTAAGCCTGTGCATTGGTCATGTCGTTGGCATTATCAATAAAGAAAATACCTGGCTCTGCTGAGTATGTTGCACAGATATTAATCAGGTTCCAAAGTTCTTTCGCTTTGATTTTGCGGTGAACTCGGACTTTATAGCCAAGTTTTTCCCACTCTCTGACGTCACCGACTTTATGCCATTCTTCGTTGTAGGTTTTCATGGTATCAGCATCATATGATTCAACATCCGGGAACCGAAGCTCATAGTCTGCATCATTTTCAACTGCATCCATAAATTCTTTTGTCAGGCAGACTGAAATGTTTGCCCCGGTCAGAAATTCAGAATTATGAACACTGTAAGTACCGCCAGTCTCCAATTTTTCTTCGGCATCCTTTATGATTTTATCGCTGAATCCGCCATAGCCGGGAATGCTCTTGTAATTAATAATACCCTGGTACATGGCAATTTCCTGTTCAGTAAATGGAGTGAATTTTAATTTTTCTTTTGCATATTTTTTTATTGTTTCATCATTTGTATTTTCAAGAAGGAATCGTAAAATTCTTGGGTTTTGCATTTTCGAGATGATGAATTCGATGATGTCCGGATGCCAGTCGGCCAGCATAATCATCTGAGCACCTCTGCGGGAACCTCCCTGCTCCACAAGGTGTGTAAGCTTCGCAATATCATCAAGCCAGGATACTGAACCCGATGACTTGCCGTTTACTCCTTTAGCCAGAGTGTTGCGCGGCCTTAGGGTTGAACCGTTTGTCCCAACTCCTCCGCCTCGGCTCATGATTTCCATTACCTGCTTGCGGTGTTCGGAAATTCCTTCACGGGAGTCCTGTACGAATGGCATTACGTAGCAGTTGAAGTACGTAACATCTGTGTCGGCACCCGCTCCATACAATACGCGGCCAGCCGGAATGAAATTCAAGTTTTTCAATTCCTGATAGAATTTTTCAAACCATTCTTTTCTCTTTTCTTCGGTCTTCTCAACAGATGCCAGGCCTGTTGCGTTACGCTTGGCGATTTGCTCATAGTAGATTTCAAGGGGTTTCTCGATTACATCAAGAGGCTTTGTAATAATGCCTGTTCTCGATTCTTCCGGATCATCCAGCACTCCTCTGTAATCTTCCTCTACTAATACCTTGGCTGTCTTGTTTTCCCAGTCAATATCCTGGATGAACCCTAAGCCGCGTGCCGGAAATTTTGGATCTTCCTTGATTGTGAGGACGACGAAGTCACCGTTTGTGAGTGTCACTTTCTCGGTGTCTTTGAAGGTGTAACGATCTAGCATAACTAAGCGGGAAACACCTTTGTGGGTCATTTTCATATCTGGGGTTACAGGGTGAACCTGAGGAAAAAGACGGATATCCTTGTTTAAACGATCAATGTTCAATTTCATTTTTTGTCCTAGAGCAACAGACATTGTTACAACTCCTTCTAAATTCAATTATCAATTAATGTGTAAGCATTCTGGCAGATAGGGTAAATCTATCTGTTTTAAAAGAGTACCCTAAAGTTACCATACCTCAAACCCCAAAATCAATATATAGTGTCCTAAATATTTTCGACACCACTATATATTGTGTTAAATTCAGCTAAAAGTAATTTTGTCAAACTTAAAATATACCAAAATTTAAAGAAAAACAGAGTTAATAGCCGATTTCCGACAAATAACGAAAAATTTTAACATATTTTGAAGCTTGCACTTTTACAGGGTAACAATTGGAAAAATATTCATTAAAAAAAGAGAAAAAGCGACTTTGCCGCTTTTATCTCTTATAGTTCCAGTCATCACTTTCATATCGCTCTTTTGCGATTTTTTGTACATATGCCATTTCTTCATCTGTAAGCCTGTAAGGTTCAAGTTCAATATTCAAGCCTTCTTCAAATCCCTTTTTGAAAGCTGTTTTTGCTTGATCCAGAGTAATTTTTTCAGCTGTCAGCTCATTTATGGCAACAGCTTTATTCTTAAAGGCTTTTTGCATTCTCTCTTTGACTCTGTCATTCGGATACTTGAACAAGCTGAACAGCTTGTCTTCATCCAAATCAAGCAAAATGGAACCATGCTGAAGGATTACCCCTTTTTGCCTTGTTTGTGCGCTCCCCGCCACTTTACGGCCTTCTACAACAAGTTCATACCAGCTGGGGGCATCAAAACAAACAGCAGATCTTGGATTTTTCAGAGAGTCCCTTTCATCAGCTGTCTTCGGCACTGCAAAATAAGCTTCCATCCCAAGTCCGTGAAAACCTTTTAAAATCCCTTCAGAAATAACTCTGTATGCCTCAGTTACTGTATTCGGCATATCGGGGTGGGATTCAGGTACAATCACACTGTAAGTGAGTTCATGTTCATGAAGCACGCCTCTTCCGCCTGTAGGCCTGCGGACAAATCCCAATCCATGCTGCTTCACAGCTTCCATATCTATTTCTTTTTCAACCTTTTGGAAATAACCGATTGAAAGAGTTGCCGGATTCCAGCCGTAAAAACGGATTACAGGAGGCATTTTGCCTTCACTGTTCCAGTCAAGCAATGCTTCATCCAAAGCCATATTAAAAGAAGGTGATCCCTCTTTCGAATCGATAAACCGCCAAACTTCTTTAGTCATATGTAGCCCTCATTTTCAGATTCTTTAACTAGTCATTTGCGGTTAATAGTCTACCAAAATTCCAGTGAAATTTAAAGCAAGTTGAATTTCCATAACAAATTTAACAGATTTCCTTTACTCCTATTAGGAAAGGCTTATATAATATTAGTTGGCTTACCTATGTGTGAAAGGAGAAAGACATATTGGAAACACTTTATTTCATTCTTATCATTTTGGGTGCAATCATTACCTATTCCGTGATAACCTGGTTTTATCAGCGCCGAATTGTTAAAACGCTTTCGGAAGACCAGTTCAGAGAAGGCTACAGAAAAGCCCAATTAATTGATGTACGTGAACCAAATGAATTTGAAAACGGCCATATTTTAGGTGCCCGCAATATACCGCTTTCACAAATGAAAATGCGCATGAAGGAATTGCGTCCGGACAAGCCAGTCTACTTATATTGCCAAAGCGGCATGAGAAGTGCGAGAGCTGCCCAGTTTTTGCATCGTAAAGGATACAAAGACCTTTCACACCTGCAGGGCGGATTTAAAAAATGGACAGGAAAAGTGAAAGCGAAAAAATAATAGCAATATTTGAAAAGACCCCGTTACCTTAACGGGGTCTCTTGATTGGAAAACCCTCTGCAGGTTCAATCATAATTCATTCCGAAAAACCGCTGTTTTTTCCTCATTTAGCTTGATTCTTTTCCCCGGAATCGCTGCATTACTCACGAATTTCCTTATTCCTTCACAGAGTTCAGATAATAGTCAATATACCGAAAAAAAGAGTGCCCTCTTAAGGACACCCATTTTCGTTTTATTGTTTTTGATAGCGAAGAACCGGCTTTCTTGCAGCCATTGTTTCATCCAGACGGCCAATTACTGTTGTGTGAGGTGCTTCCTGAACAATCTCAGGGTTTTCCTCAGCTTCTTTAGCTATTTGAATCATGGCGTCGACAAAAGCGTCCAGCGTTTCTTTTGATTCTGTTTCTGTCGGCTCAATCATTATGCACTCTTCCACGTTAAGCGGGAAGTAGATGGTTGGGGGATGGTAGCCAAAGTCAAGAAGGCGCTTGGCAATATCCAATGTACGCACGCCAAGTTTCTTTTGGCGCTTTCCGCTTAAAACGAATTCATGCTTGCAATGTCTGTCAAATGGCAGGTCAAAGAATGGCGCAAGCCTTCTCATCATATAGTTTGCGTTTAATACCGCATTTTCCGTAACTGCCTTCAGTCCATCTGGCCCCATAGTACGGATATAAGTATAAGCCCGGACATTGATTCCGAAGTTTCCGTAATATGGCTTTACTCGGCCGATTGATTGCGGACGGTCATAATCAAATTCATATTGGTCACCGTTCTTAACCAAAACAGGCTTCGGAAGGTAAGGAATCAGATCCTCTTTTACGCCTACTGGCCCTGATCCCGGTCCGCCGCCGCCATGCGGTCCTGTAAAGGTTTTATGCAGGTTAAGGTGAACAACGTCAAACCCCATATCTCCCGGACGTGCTTTTGAAAGTACAGCATTCAGGTTAGCTCCATCATAGTACAGCTTCCCGCCGGCGCCGTGAACAATCTCAGCCATTTCAAGAATGTTTTCTTCAAACAAACCTAAAGTATTCGGGTTAGTCAGCATAAGGGCAGCAGTGTCCTCGCCAACCACTCGTCTTAAATCCTCTAAATCCACCAGCCCATTTTCATTAGATTTAACAGTTACTGTTTCAAAGCCTGCGACTGTCGCGGATGCAGGATTTGTTCCGTGGGCAGAGTCAGGAACGACTACTTTTGTACGCTTTGTATCGCCATTCGCCTCATGATAAGCACGGATCATCATTAATCCAGTCCATTCTCCGTGTGCTCCTGCAGCTGGCTGAAGCGTAACCTCATCCATTCCCGTAATTTCAATCAGATGCTCCTGCAGATCATACATCAGTTCCAGAGCCCCTTGAACAGAGCTTTCATCCTGCAGCGGGTGCAAGTGGGCAAAACCATTGAAGCGCGCTACATTCTCATTGATTTTAGGGTTGTATTTCATTGTGCAGGAACCCAGTGGATAAAACCCTGAATCAACGCCATGATTGCGTTTGGAAAGTGCAGTATAATGACGCATGATATCAAGTTCAGACACTTCCGGCAGCTCAGGCTCTTCCTCTCGCAGGTAGCCTTCGGGAAGAAGTTCGCCCAGGTCAATTTCTGGAATATCCATTTCAGGCAGGCTATAGCCGATACGGCCTTCTGTGCTTAATTCAAAGATGAGTGGCTGATCTTCCTTATGCATGGTAATCCCCCATTTCTTTAACGAATGCATCGATTTCATCCTTCGTTCTCAATTCCGTTACAGCAACAAGCATATGATTTTTCAGGTCAGAATAATCTCTGCCCAAATCGTAGCCGCCAATAATGCCCTTTTCCAGAAGCTTTTGATTTACTTCTTTAACAGGCTTATTCAACTTGATGACAAATTCATTAAATGAAGAGCCCTCAAATGGAACTTCAAAGCCGGCAGCCTTAAATTGCTGTTTTGCATAATGGGCCTTTTGCATGTTGGCAGCAGCCATTTCCTTTACGCCCTTCTTGCCAAGAGCTGTCATCGCTACAGATGCGGCAAGTGCGTTTAGAGCCTGATTGGAACAAATATTTGAGGTTGCCTTATCGCGTCGGATATGCTGTTCACGTGCCTGAAGAGTAAGCACGAATCCGCGGCGCCCCTGATCGTCTACCGTTTGTCCGACAAGACGTCCCGGCACTTTCCTCATTAGCTTGGATGTTACGGCAAAATATCCGCAATGGGGGCCTCCGAAAGCTGTAGGAATTCCGAAAACCTGGGCATCTCCTGCTACAATGTCTGCTCCGAATTTACCCGGAGGTGTCAGTGCGCCAAGTGCAAGCGGGTTGCTTGAAACAACAAACATGGATTTATGGGCATGGATAATCTCCTCAAGCTCTTTTAAAGGCTCGACTCTGCCAAAAAAGTTAGGATACTGTACAATGACAGCTGCGATATCATCGCCTATCATTCCATTTAGAGCTTCAAGATCTGTGATGCCGTCTTTATGAGGGATTTCAATCACTTCAATATATTGGCCCTTTGCGTATGTCTTGACTACTTCTTTAGATTCAGGGTGAACCGCGCTGGAGATAAGAACTTTCTTGCGGCGTGTGCTGCCTGCGCTAAGCATGGCTGCTTCAGCAAGGGCTGTTCCGCCATCATACATAGATGAGTTGGCAACATCCATTCCTGTTAACTCACAGATCATTGTCTGGAATTCAAATATTGCCTGAAGCTCTCCCTGGGAGATTTCCGGCTGGTAAGGAGTATAGGCCGTATAAAACTCTGAACGTGATAGCACATGATCAACAATGATTGGCATGTAATGATCATAAACACCTGCACCAAGGAAAGATGTATTTGTACGAAGATCAGCATTTTTCTGAGCCATTTTAGTAAGCTCTTTCAGTAAGGCTGTCTCTGATTTTGCCGGCTTGATTTTATATTCACCCTTAAACCTTACACTTTCGGGAATATCACTGAATAGTTCTTCCACAGAACTGACGCCGATTTTTTCAAGCATTGCTTTCTGGTCAGACTCTGTCATCGGTAAATAGCGATGTTTCATCATTTTCTCCCCCCGGTTAGTTCTTTTCTCTTTTATAAAAAGGTGTTGCTGCAATCTTAGCCTTCAGTCGTTTGCCGCGGATTTCCACTTCCAATTCCGTTCCCGGCTCCGCATGCTCTTTCTTGATAAGAACAAGGCCAATATTCTTTTTTAATGTCGGAGATTGAGTGCCTGTTGTCACTTCCCCGATCAGTTCTTCCCCTTTATATACAGGATAGCCATGGCGCGGAATGCCGCGGTCAATCATTTCAATTCCAGCCAGCTTGCGCGGAACCCCATTTTCTTTTTGATTCTTAAGCACTTCTTTGCCGATAAAATCAGCTTCTTTATTGACTTTTACAGCAAAGCCGATTCCTGCCTCAAGCGGTGTGATTTCAGGTGAGAGCTCCTGGCCATAGAGTGCCAGATTGGCTTCAAAGCGAAGAGTATCCCTTGCGCCAAGCCCGCATGGGAGAACGCCTTCTTCTTTGCCTGCTTCAAGGATTTCATTCCATAACGCGACTGCATCCTTGGCGTCACAATAAACTTCAAATCCGTCTTCTCCTGTATATCCTGTTCTGGAGACTAGCGCTTTCTTTCCATTCAGATCTACATCCTGCTGGAATTTGAAAAATCCGATATCCGACAGGTTCGTGCCAGCAAGCTTTTGGAGCACTTTTTCTGCAAGCGGTCCCTGAATCGCAAGCTGTGCCATATCTTCAGAAAGGTTTTTCAATTCCACATTCCCTTCAGCATGGTCCTGTAGCCAGTTAAAGTCCTTTTCAATATTGGAAGCATTTACAACCAGCAAATAATGGTCATCCTCTATTTTATAGACAAGTAAATCATCAACAGTTCCGCCATTCTCATAACACATGGCTGTATATTGAGCACCTGAGTTCTTTAATTTGGAAATATCGTTCGTCATCATTTTTTGAAGGTATTTAAGGCTATCCGTCCCCTTTACTTCGATTTCACCCATATGGGATACATCAAAAAGTCCGGCTTTTGTACGGACTGCTTCATGTTCTTCTTTAATGCTTGAAAATTGAACAGGAAGGTCCCAGCCCCCAAAGTCAATGGTTTTTCCTCCGTAATCTTTGTACACCTCGGATAAAGGCGTGCGTTTTAACTGTGACATTTACTCGTCCCCCTTAAATCTTTTGAAGTTTGTTGCAGGAACATAAGAAAAGCGGAAGCGCCTTGCCTACCCCCGACAAGCACAAGACAAGCCTCACGAAAAGGCGTTCTTTGCCTTTTTGGGAGGATTGGCTCGTGACCTCGAGGGGGTAGGCGCTGGAGCTAGACAGTTCTTGAAGTTCAAAAATTTCTTGTTGAACATAAAAAGGACAGAGTATCCCCTCAAATATGAGAAGATCTCTGTCCTTGCACCTGAAAGTTTACCGAAATCGGCTTTCCCCTTGGGTGGCTTATTAAAAAGCACTCTCCAGAGCTGCGTCAAACAAGAGTTCTTTTGCCTGAGAGATTCACAGATTTTGCTTGCTCCTTCGGCGCTACAATTGTAGTCTCTCCCCTTGTTGTCATTCGCATTTATAAAATTTTCCAAGTTGGTCATACTTATACCAAACAGAAAAAATAAAGATTCCATTATTTCGGTTAACTAAATGTAATGTGTTAACTTTCAAAACTTTCAAAGCTATTAACATCGTACCACCTTAACGAGGTTTGGGCAATATCTTTATATAGATAAAAGGAGCTGTTTTTATGACAGTGCAAATTGGCTTTGATTCTGCCTGGCAGGATGAATTCTTAAAAAGAATTGATGACGACGGCCCATGGGGAAATTGGGAGCTTTATAAACTGGGTGTTGAGGTTGAAAACCACACGACTATTCCTGATTTTGAAGGCCTGCAGGCTCCAAAGCATCTGCCGAACCTTACTCCCCTTCCCCATCAGCTGGAAGTAGCCAAGCAGGTAGTTGAAAGCATGAACGGCAAAGCGATTCTTGCTGATGAGGTCGGTCTCGGTAAAACGATTGAAGCTGGTCTGATATTAAAGGAATATATGATCAGGGGACTCGTAAAAAAAGTCCTTATACTCGTTCCTGCTTCCCTCGTTTCACAATGGGCCATGGAGCTCAACAGCAAATTTTTCATTCCGGCTGTGGCACAGCGGAAAAGCTATGTATGGGAACAATGCGACGTAGTGGTATCATCCATTGATACAGCCAAACGCAATCCCCATCGGGACATTATCTACAGCCTTGATTATGATCTGATCATTATAGACGAAGCTCACAAGCTTAAAAATAATAAAACCAAAAACTATGAGTTTGTGCAAAACCTGAAAAAGAAATTTTGCCTTCTTTTAACAGCAACACCCATTCAGAATCGCATCAGTGAGATATTCAACCTTGTGTCTTTGCTCAAACCGGGCCATCTTGGCAATGAATCAGCTTTTTATGAGAATTATAAAAAGGACTCGCGTTCTTTAAACGATGATGCACATCTAAAAGAACTCGTAAATAAAGTAATGATCCGCAACCGCAGGGCAGATACTGGAATTGAATGGACCAAAAGACATGTGGAAACAATACCGATTGAATTTTCGCAGGCTGAGCGCGAGCTTTATGATGCTGTAACAGAGCTGCGGGGTGAAGGTGACTGGGTCAGTTCGAGCCAATTTTCAGTGATGACCCTGCAAAGAGAGGCGTGCAGCAGCAGAGAAGCTGTCTATTTCACCCTTCAGAATATGCTAAAAAAGCAGGAACAGCCCTCAATAGCTTTTCAGGAACAAATACAGTACCTTATTAAAAAAGTAGAAGCTGTCCAGCAAAATTCCAAAGCTCAAAAAGCTCTGGAATTAATACAAACCATCAATGACAAGGTCATAATCTTTACTGAATACAGAGCAACACAAATGTATCTTCAGTGGTTTTTAAAACAATACGGGATTACATCTGTGCCGTTCAGGGGAGGATTTAAAAGAGGCAAAAAGGACTGGATGAGGGAGCTTTTCCAAAAGAATGCTCAAGTCCTGATAGCAACAGAAGCAGGAGGAGAAGGGATAAACCTGCAATTCTGCAATCATATCATTAATTTTGATCTCCCCTGGAATCCAATGCGTCTCGAACAAAGGATAGGACGTATCCATCGTCTCGGCCAGGAAAAGGATGTCATGATTTATAATTTTGCCACGAAAGATACAGTCGAAGAACATGTAATGAAGCTTTTATATGAGAAAATACATCTTTTTGAAAAAGTCATAGGTGATTTGGATGATATTTTATCAAAACTTGAATTTGGAAGTATTGACGATCACCTTGTAGACATTTTCGGAAGATCAGCCTCAGAAGGTGAAATGAGAATCAAAATGGAGAACCTGACGAGCATGATTCAATTTGCTGAAGATATGAAAGAAGGTGGACTGAATGCAGCAACAGGAAATTCATAAATTCCTTGAAAGGTATTTTCACGCAAATGGATGCGAAATAATTGATAAAGGCCCGGGTTATATGACCGTACAGCTGACGATTGACTTGGATAAGGAATTAATGAATCGCCCCTTTTACTGGCATTATCTCGAAAAAACAGGCGGGGTTCCTAACCCAATGCAGCTTACACTTATTACAAACCAGCAGCTCGCCCCTGCGCATATTAAGGGGGAAGTCATTCATTTTGGGTCCCCAAGACTTCACCAGATTTTTCATTCTGCCCGAAACCTGGCAGGCTATATACGATTATATGAAAACCACCGGCTGGCACCAGGCATGCAGGTTCCCTTAAGGCCATGGCTGGGAATGAATGTCCGCGTATCTTATCAATGCGACCGAAAAAGAGATGTCTTTAAATCCATCGGCCTCCAATTAATAAATGGACAAATGGTCGAAAGCTTTCATGACAGATTGCTTGACATGAGCCTTACACCAAAGATTCCCGACTACTCTTTCACTCTGTCTCCGCTCATTATGCCGGGGAGCGGTGTGTTCAGGGTAGCTAATTTCATAAAGTCCGAAATTGAACAAGAAGAACATTTATGGGCCGAAGAAGCCCGTAAGCGCTGGCAAAAAGATCTCAGCCTTCTTGAACATTTTTATGAAGATGCAGAAGAAAAGGGGGAAAGCTATGAAAACGAGAAAGCAGCCCTTCAAGAGCAATATGAGCCAAAGATTAATATCTCTATAATAAATGGAGGCCTCTTTTATCTGACAGACAGCGCAGTATGAAATCACACAAAAAACCGGCAGACATTGCCGGTTTTTTGCATGAAATCTATTTATGTTTTTTTCTTTTTATGCCCAAATAGAAAAGATATGAAAACATGCCAAACCACCTGAATAAAAACGGCTCTTTCATGTCCTTTTTCTCTATTTTATGCCGTTTTCGCTCATCTTTGGGCTGATCTATATATTTTACTACTGTCTGTGTAAGATACTTTACATAATCGTTGGATTTCATTTGTCATACCTGCCTTTTTCTGCACATATTGCAATTAAAGCTTGCATTTTATCATTTACAAGTATGTCCAACTAGTTTTCACCCTAAACAATCTGTTATTTCCTGAATTATTTCTGCTTTATCTTTATTAGTGGTATCAATGACTACATGAGCGGTTTCTTTATATAGTGGCATCCTTTTTTCATAAAGTTCCTGAATCAGCCTTTTTTTATCGCCTTTCAGCAGGGGTCTGGAATGATCGTTTTCAATCCGCTTAAATATTTCTTCCGGCGATGCATAAAGGAAGAAAACGATTCCTTTTTCATTCAGCTTTTTTCTGTTTTCAGGTTTAACTACAATTCCCCCGCCAGTAGTAACAATTCCCGCTCTATTATCAAATTCATCTAATATAAGAGTTTCAAGGTTTCTGAAGTATTCCTCTCCATGCTCTTCAAAAATATCATTAATATTTTTCTTCTCCCGCATAACTATTTCTTCATCTGTATCGATTACTTCTTGGTTTAAGCAGGATGCAAGCTCTTTTCCAATTGTTGTTTTGCCGGCACCCATGAATCCGATTAAGTAAATTGGCTTCATCTTTATCCCCACTTAGTTTTTTTCAATCCATTTTATCATTTTTTGCAGATCCGTGTCATAGTAAGCATATCCGAAAATTTCCTTATCAGACCCAATTTTCGTTTTGAAGGTAATTTGAATTAAGCTTGTTGCCACTGGTGAGACTTCATATGAAACAGATCCATTTTTAAACGAAAAAATCCCTGACTCATCCGGGTCTATATTTTCGCTTAGCATTTTTTCAGTTTTTTTTAAGGAACACAGTAAGTAATACTCCTGCATCATGACGGTTTCCGCCTGATTCACTATCCTTTTCTCAGAAATAAAATGATCTAATTGAATCGTAAGGAGAAAGAGTGCAGCCAGAATGATTGTTAAAGTAAGTGGATAAGAAAATCCATCCTGATTACGGTACATCAATATCCTCCATATTCATAAGGTAATATAGACGGGCCGAATGCTCCTGATCAAAACTATCCGATACATTTATTTCAACTCCGCTTTTAATGGAACTGAATGTTATTCTATCAAGTTTCTGCAGGACAATTTCATGGCCTTTCATATCCACTCTCCTCCTCAAATTAGAACCATATTTTTCATAAATCACATTTTTCCCGTCTATCGTTAATACAATGGAAACTGGTGATATTTCTGCAGCATCAGCAAGCCTGATCTCTTTTTTCAGCTGATTGATAAATACATGCCACTCAAGCCTTTGCGTCCTGGCTTCCATTTTCCAGTCCTGAAAGAGGAAATGAATGCTGACAGGCAAAAAGGAAGAGATCATTAAAAATATTGCAAACGCAAACAGCATTTCCAGCATGGTAAATCCTTTATTGTTGGAATACTTCACACTTTTCTTCCGGTCTATCCCGTACGTTTTCATATCTTATGCAAACCTCCATAAATCCTTGGTTTTCGATAGGGAATATTTCATAGACGGTTTGATTTTTTATTATAGTCTTCCCCTCAGGATAATGCCCTTCCGAGGCGGCCTGCTGAAGACTCTCATAAAGCAGCTGTGTGCTTTTGTAATCCTGTTTTACCTCTTCAGAGTGCTCAATAGCCTTAATAACAAGAGGAAACATTATGCCCGCTGCAAGCAGAATCCCTGATAAAGACAGAAGGAGCTCGGCCAAAAAGAATCCTTCATTCCTTCTCCACATAAAATCTCCCTCTTCCAATTAAAAAGGTAATTTTGTATTGGTCATTTCCTGCTTTGACATAGAAAGTACCGAATTTATTTGTAATACCTCCAGGTCCATATTGAAAAAACAATGGCATGGTACCCTCCTTAATCTCAATTATTCCAGGATATTCTCTGCTGATGATACGATCAGCTGCAAACTTTGCCTGGGCGTAATACCTTTTCTTCTCGGGAACAATTTGAATAGCTACATCTGTCTGATGGGTGATGGCATAGCTCTGGGCATAAAGCAGGTCAGACTTTAATTGGGAAAAGAACATTCTCTTTTCAAGATTGAGGAATTGCGGTTTAAGAAGAATAGCTGTAATCGTGGCAATCATAAGGAAAATACTGAAAACGAAAAGAGTTTCTATTAATGTAAAGCCTTCTTTGTTCTTTATCATGACCCTGAAGATTCAACCTTCCCTTCTGCAGAAATCTTAATGGCATCTCCATTTGGACAAGTCGTGGTTTCAGCATTGAGGTATTCGGAATCCACTAAATCCTGTATACCTGAAGGAAGCTCTTTATTGTCAATTTCATATGCCTGAACCTGGGCCTGCACCATTTTAACAAACGCATCGCATCCCTTGCTGTTTATTTTTGAATTGTGTTTCGTTACATTCGGAATGGTGATGATTAAGAGCACGGAAATCACCAATAAAACAATCATCATTTCAATGAGCGTGAACCCTTTGTCATTATTTACTGTGCGCCATTTCATTAAAATCCCTCCAATAGATGAAACATAGGCAGCAGAACCGCCAAATACATTGAGACTATTAAAAAACCGATAAACATATATAAAATAGGCTGAATCACTTTAAGAAGTTTTTCTGTCTTTTCCTCCAGTTTATTTAAACAATGCCTGCTGAAAAAAGATAATTCCTGGTCCAGCCTCCCATTTTTTTGACCATGTCTGATAATATTGGCCAGTTCCCTTTCAAAAAAAGGATAACTAATTAGTATATCCTCAAGTTTATTCCCCTCACGGAGTTTGATTTTCACGGCTTCACCGAGGGCACTGTAAAAAGGCTGCTTATCATTTTTCTCAAAAAGACTAAGCGCCTCATATATGGATAGGCCGCCATTTAAGAGGTGACTGAGCTGTACAGCAAAGAAATGGGTATAGTAAAGGCGAAGAAAATGGCCTCCCGCAGGAATTTTTACCATGACCTTCTTTTGCTGGATAGGGGAAAGCTTTCTGAATCTAAAAAAATAGTATATAAGCAAAGTGACTAAACCGAAGAGTACAGTCAGAATGAATAATGGGAGAAGGTCCCCAAACAAATAAACGGCTTTCGTGAAGAAATTAGGCTTAAGATGCATGGAAACGAATAAGGAGGAGAAACGGGGAAGCAGGACTTTATCAACGAAGACAAATAGGAATGCGGTAATGAACATCAGAAAAATAGGATAGGCCATCAGTTTTTGCAATTTTTCAATGTCCTTTCCTTTTCTCAGCACCATTTCACTTCCTTCAAGAAATGCTGAAGCAAGGCCGCCATGCTGTTCAGCAAAAAATACATAGCCGATCAGATTATTATTAAAGTTCATGTTTGCAAGGATTTGATAAAATGGAAATCCTTCTTTCAATTGAGAGAGGCACTGGCTGATTTCATGTTTTCGTTTTGGCGGCAGCTGATGCATCAGTGATTCCAGTGCCTCAGATAAGGGGTACCCTCTGGACAGCAGTTCACCAGTATTTTTCAGAAACAAGCCCTGTTCTTGAATGGTCCATTTATATTTCTGCATTGTCTTGCACCCACCTGCTGTACTCAGTGTCCTTTATATATCCCAGAGCAATCCCTTTAGTTATTACCTCTTTAAGTGTGCGATACTTAACAAGACTTCCTTCACCTCTCGCCTTCTTGATGGAGGCATTAAGCGCTCTTCCTGCAAGAAGTTCAAACACACTTGCCCTTTTCCACCTGCCGTATCCATAGCAGAATGGAGAACATTCCCCTTCACAATAAGGGCAATTCAATTCGACAAGGCGCTGAGCCGTGACAGCTACTAGTGTCTGCTCAATTTCCATCATATTCACCCCAAACTCAGCTAAACGATATACAGCCCCCTGAGCATCCCGAGTATGCATCGTGCTTAAGACAAGGTGACCTGTAAGCGCTGCTCTAACAGCAATCTTCGCAGTTTCCGCATCCCTGATTTCACCCACCATAATGATATCGGGGTCATGGCGAAGGATTGCTTTCAAGCCTGCGGAATAAGATACGCCTGCTTTTTCATTAACTTGAACTTGAAGGACCAAGTCATTTTCTTTTTCAATCGGATCTTCCAGGGTGATCACATTGCGATGGAACATATGAGAGGTTTCATTCAGCAGAGAATACAATGTGGTGGTTTTTCCGCTTCCGGTTGGGCCTGTGAAAATAATTAATCCATGAGCATGTTTCAGTAATGCTAGCATTTTTCTTGTCATGTCTGGAAAAAGGCTGATTTGAAAAAAAGGAATCTGTTCTTGCTGGGGCAGAATTCTGATAACGAGGCTTTCGCTGTGGCTTGATGGAAGGGTTGAAAACCGCAGTCCAATCATTTGTCCATCCACTTCAAGGGAATAAGCACCGCTTTGCGGCCGTCTTTTTTCACCAATGTCCATCGAAGCGGTAAATTTAAAATGAGAAATCAGTCTGTCGCACTCTTCTTTGGGAAGATAAAGCCTGGGAGTCAATTGGCTGCCGAACCTCAGCTGAATTAGAGTGTCTTTTCTTCGGGGAATAATGTGGATGTCGGAAGCATGGCTCCTGACGGCGTCTTTGATAATTCGTTCTGCCATTCTTTCAATTATACTCAACTAATTATGCACCACCTTTATTAATTGTTATAGATAATAATTCGACTAATCCCGAGTATAACCTCCATATTCCGGCAAATCTTTTTGACGAATTTGTGAATAAATAATTCTTTTCTTTTCATAATAAAAGTGTACCAAATGAATTGATGGGCTATAGCCAAGCGGTAAGGCACCGGACTTTGACTCCGTCATGCGCAGGTTCGAATCCTGCTAGCCCAGTAATTATGGAAGGACACCAGTTGTTCCTTCCTTTTTTACCTCAAAAAAAGAGAATGCGCAATTTATGCGCATTCTCATATAATCTATTTGGCAATATTCTTAAATGCATCCGGATTGTAGCCTATGACAATTTTATCTCCATTTGTCAGTATGGGCCTCCGCAGCAGTTTTGGCTCCTTTATTACCATTTGCACCACTTCTGATAAAGATAATTCCTCAAGGTTCTGTTCCAGTTTTTTATAGGTCTGGCTGCGGGTAGCGAGCAGCTCATCAAGGCCGCTTGTTGTTAAGGAAAGTATTTTTAGTAATTCTCTTGATGATGGAGTCTCCCTGAAGAGATGCCTTTCTTCAAAATCAATTGAATGGGCTGTCAGCCATTTTTTCGTCTTTCTGCAGGAAGTACAGCTGGGATATGTGAAAAATGTCAATTGGCTCATACCTCTTCACCTCACAAAATTCAATATTATTTCACCCTTATTGTACAATATTTGTACAATAAATGTATACACATTCGTATAAGTGATTAAACTTAATTTGTGAACATTTTCTAAACTTATAGTGATTACAGTGTTAACCTCTATCGACTGTATTATAATGGAAGCAGGCCAGGAAGGCGCCAGCTCATTCATATAAGTGACAGCTGATGGCCTCGGGAATAAATAACCCTTCTGAGGTGACAATAAATGGAGCAAACATTAAAAATAACTAATGTGTTATCCGATCCAACCCGCTATTATATTTATCAATACATTACAAAAAGACATAAAGATGTGACCGTACAGGAGATTGCAGATAATTTCAGCATTCATCCCAATGTTGCAAGATTGCATTTATCGAAGCTTGAAGATGTCAACATGCTTGTATCTGAAACAAAAAAAACAGGCAAAGGCGGAAGGCCAAGCCGGTTATATCGTTTATCTGATGATGTGATTCAGCTGCATTTTCCTTACAGGGATTATCAGCTGCTTGCCAAAATAGCTATGGAGACAATGCTGGAGTTAGGTGAAGAAGGCAGAAAGGCACTATATTCAACAGGAAAGAAATTTGGCAGAGAACTGATCCAGCAAGAGCTTAAAAGATTTGCAGGGACAGAAAAACTTACCTTTGACCAGAAATTAAACATCCTAAAGCATGCTGCTGATATGTCAGGTTTTCACCCTGAATTTGATGCAAATGCCGAAAAGACTATTGTCTATTTTCAAATTTATAATTGCCCATTTAAAGAGGTTGCAGCTCGCCACGCAGAGCCTGTGTGCAATATGCATTATGAATATTTGAAGGGTATGTTCGAAAGTTTGTTTGATTCTATTCAGCTGGTGGAAAAGCAAAATATGCTGACTGGCTGTGACGCATGCTCCTATCAGGCAATTGTTGGAAACTAAAGAACACTTGAATAAGAAAAACCAGCTCAAGAAGCATATTGTTTTTTCCTGCTCTTTTCTGGACTATTTTGAAACCATTATTTACTTTTATTAAGCATTTACTTTATAATATTGTAGTGATGGACTTGTAAGGGTAAAAGGAGGGATACATATGGATCGTATGTACAGAGTATTAGGCTTCTGGACGGGAATTTTCGCCGTTATGTTTTACCTTGGCGACATGTATACAACGTCCTTGATTTTCTTCGGCCAAACAGGATTTTTCCTGCTTTTAAGCTACTTAAAGCTTTCCGAACGTATGTATATTTATGTTTTTGGAGCATACTTGACTGTTTTCTTCGTAGGCTTCACTTATTGGTCAACATTTATGATGACACCTGGCGCGGGCGGCCACTAATTGCCGATATAAAAAAGCGATGAAACCATCGCTTTTTTATTTTTCACATATTTTCTTTGCCTGAAGAACTAGGTGAAATGCTGAACTCATGCCTGAAGGCATAATCAGACTTCTGATTGCCCTGTTTCTTTTGCTGATAGGAGAAAACGGGTTAGGATCATAATGATCTTCAAGTTCCTGTAAAATGCCCGCAGAAAGCAAGAATTCGTCCTGCCTCATTTTAAAATGGAAGTTCAGCCCTTCTTTTTCTCCAATGCGGATCAGGGAATCGAAATGGATATGGCTGGTTATATCCATCTTTCCAGGTTGCTCGAGTACATTACTCATTAAGGAATGCTTGTAATAACCTCTTAGACTCCCATCCCTTCTCATCGGCTCTTGCCATTCCTCATCTGTATACCCATAATCTGCAGTCAGTACAATGCCTTTATTCAGAGCAGCCGACAAGCTCTGGATCATCTGTTCCATTTGCAGAGGAATTTCTATTCTTTGGCCATTGCTAAGTGACAGACCGCTTTCTTCAAGAAATAAGCAGATATCTCCATTTGTTAATGGCACAGCTTTCTCTGCCAGCTCTCCTTCTTTTACGGTTACCATAATTTCATGCAATTGATCATTCTTTTTCTCCACCACATGCACGGGCAAGGCATCAAACAGCTCATTTGAAAAAATCATGCCGCAAAATGGGATGATTTCATTCCAGCTATCTATTTGTCTTATATTTTCAGAAAATGCAATCTGTTCCTGCTGCAGCTTTCTGTGATAGGGACTTGTTTCAAAAATGCAGTAATGAATCTCTTCATCAGCAATAACCTTCCATTCATCAATGAAAGCTCTGGCGAAACGCCCATTTCCGCCCCCTATTTCGCAGACCTGAAAAGGCAGCTTATACTCCTTTGCCTTCTGAAAAAACCACTTTGAAATCGTCCTTCCATATATATCAGAAATATTGCTGCTTGTTATAAAATCTCCTGCCGGCCCAATTTTTGGCGTGTTTTTCATATAATAACCATATTCGGAATGATACAAGGCCTGCTGGATATATTCAGCATAGCTGATCATTTGTTGAGGAGTATTTTCTATAAAATCCATTATAAAATTCCGCATAAGAACTCCCTTTATTAAAAAATTCCAGCTTATTGAAAACAGCCATTTTATCTAGTTTTGATCCCTGTTTTCACTATTGACATAGTGTTTTCTCTGTTATATTGTTAATGTAGTAGCTTAACTATATCCCCTCCCATTTTTATATGAATAAAACATCCCCCAGAAAAGCCCTTCTCATTGGAGAAGGGCTTTTCTATTTTACATTCAGAACCCATTCAGGAAGGGATTTGAATCCATTTCCTGCCCAATTGTCGTTACCGGTCCGTGTCCAGGGAGTACTTCTGTTTGTTCAGGCAATGTTAAAAGCTTATTATGTATACTTTCAAGAAGCTGCTGATGATTGCCGCCCGGCAGGTCTGTGCGTCCAATGCTCCCGCTGAATAAAGCATCTCCGGCAACCACGAGATCAGCCTCTTCAAAATATAATGAAATACTGCCCGGAGAATGGCCTGGTGTCTCTAAAATTTTAAAGTGAAATTCACCTATATTCAACTCTTGTTCCCCTGTTATAATATGGTCGGCGGGCCTTGCTTTTATCAGCTTGCCTATTTTAAAAAGATGAGAACCATTTAAGGCTGGATCTGGAAGCCATGCTGCTTCTTTTTCATGTATGTATACAGGAATAGAAAATGTATCCCTTATTTCGTCTACAGCGCCAATATGATCAAAGTGAGCATGAGTAAGAATAACAGCTTGAGGTTTTAGTCCTTTTTGTTCAATAATACCGCTTAGTTTCCCGCTCTCTTCACCCGGATCGAAGATTAAACAATCTTTGTTTTCATTCGAAAGAACATAACAATTTGTTTGCAATGGGCCAAGAGGGATCTGATTCCATTCCATTGCTTACACCTCCAGTATTGGTTTAATTGTTTATTATTTTACACTATATCAGAATAGAATGCCTTAAATCTGCAAAGGAGAATAAGATGAAAATCCTATTTGGCGTTGAAGCCAGCTATATTATTCAAGATGTGCCCGAATTCATGAATCTAATAAAAAGAGAGACCGAACTGTTCGATTTTCAGCAGAGCACCTTTCTGTTTGAGCAGATGGCTCATGCAGAATTTACAAGAAGTGTACTTGCCGAAGCCGGGCTTTTCGAAGAGTTTTTTACCCTCTGGTACATAAAATCTGGTGTAAAGGGAGAAACTTTTGATGACTTTGCCTTAGAAACAGACAGCGGATTCTGCTTGTTCACTGAGTTCCTTAGCGCCTTTACTATAACCGGGGGAATTGCGGAAGATATCCGGATGGCTGTCTATCAATTTCAGGAACATTTGGTCTTTACGGCAAAAGAAGAGGAAGTGCCATTGGTTTATTTTTCAGAACTTCACCTAAAGGATTTAATAATCGGCATTGCTGAAGCATATGACATACAAGTGTCATTTTTAGACCTCGACAAATAGAAGAAAAAAATATAAAATAAAGGACGAATGTATATACTTGGGTTTTACATAATGGGTATATAACCTGAAGAATGATTTTGATATGGCTTTTTGCCTGCTGATCACGAAATTAAAGGGGGCTGTTTTAATGGGACTACCAATCATTTTTGCATTAGTCGCAGTTCTTGCAGCTTTTGGTGCGTTTAGCGCACTAAAAAACAAGAACTTCCTTGGCTTGGTTTTTGCTGTAGGAACACTTGCCGTTTTCGGATGGTTCTCTGTAATGACCATAATTAATAGTGGATATCCTGCTGTTCACTAAGGAAAGCGCAACGTGCCCGCTAAGCATTAGCAGACGGCACTTGGAGCTTGACTTTTAAAAAAATAAAAGGGCTTCCCTCAATGGGGAGCCCTTTTATTTTAGCGATTTAACTGGCTTTCAACCCTTCTTACCTTTTCTTCCATTTTCCTTTTGACATCACGTCTGTCATCAATGCGGATATTGGTCGCCACCCTCATTAGGCCTTTTTCAAAAGGGACTTCATGCATTGCCTGGATGACCTCAAACAAATCAGGAAGCTCCCCTTCAATAATGGTATTCATGGGTGTCAGCTGAAATCGGATTTTTCCGCTTTCTTCATATTTTTTTAATACACGCTGAATGTCTGCCACATAACTGCTGACACTCGGAGTTTCCGTTCCAATTGGAATAACAGTAACGTCTGCAATAGCCATATCTTACCCCTCTATCTAACTTGATTTATCGTTATGTTCTACTAACCCAAAGATCTCTCTTCTGTCAGGCATTATTAATTTTTCGAGATAAAAACCCGCTAAACAGGCTGTCCCATTGGGTGAGCAGCTGAGCGGCGCATTTTCCATGTCCTCCAGAAGCACTTCCTTATCTCCTGTTTCACTGTCAACGGATATAAGCTGAAATCCCCCTGCATACATATCACTTTCAGTGCTGTACAATGGCTGAAAAGTTATGATGCCCTGAGGAGTCCAGTCATAATACGGTACCAGCCAATCCGAAAACCTTGTCAAATGAGGTACCGAGATTGAAGATAACTTTCTGAAATCCTTATCCATAAAAGTATACATAGCCTGGTCTGACTGATCTGCCGGCACAGTGATGGTCATTAGCCTGTCTTTGGCAGCATCGAATTGAAAAATGTCTGCCTTAACCATGGTTTCATTATTTCCATCAATAGATTGTTTAACCAGCGGTGCAAAAAGTGACGGGTTTTCATTGTCCCAATCAAGGAAGTAAAGATGATTTGAATCCCCCCATTTGGCAAAAGGCTCCCTTAGGTTTAATTCTTCTAATGTTCCTTTTGCGATGTCGATATAATAGGAAGTAAAATCCCAGTCCTCAGTAAATGAAGCAATTAATAATGATTCTTCATGATAAGGGTTCCACTCAACAGCAAAGTCAAAGCCTGAAATATTTTTCTGCCAAACAACTTTCCCATTTGCTTTTATAGCGGTTAAAGTTCCTTCATAAGTTCCAGGTGATGTTCGAATCAGAATGTATTTCCCAGTTGGACTGACCGTTACGGACGCAATCGGATGCGAACTTTCATAGAGAAGATTTTGATCGCCTGAAAAAAGGTTATAAGAAAAAACCCTGGAAGCTGTTCCCTCATTTACAGTGTAAACAATTTTATCATCGCTGAGCCAGCCATTTGCTCCCTGAAATTCCCCTTCTTTAATCTGTATAGGCTTAACGCTCTTATTTTCAGCATTGTCAGGTGGTGCGGACGGTTCAGAGGTTTCTGTTTCTTGATTCTTCTTCTGCTGCATCTCTGCTTTTTCCGGCTGTTCACAGCCGGTTATTAAAAATAGGGAAACCATCATAATAAAAAATAAAAAAAGAAACTTCCCTATATATGTAGATTGTGTGTCCAACAAATCCGCACCTCCTTTTCTCCCTAAATATAAGTACGTAAACAGCATGAAAATGTTTCAAAAATAATAGAATTAATGTGTTTAATAGGAAAAAGCCGTTTTTCCGTCTTCGATTTGGAAAAGCGGCTGGTTACCATAGAACTATTGGCTTATGAAGTTAGTATGATAGTTATTTTAATGTCTGTTTAATTAAAATACAATAAAGAAACATATTCAAGGTTAATTTTTCACATATAAAGCGATGCAAGAAAAATGCCCAGCACTTCTTCATAAATATCATCATATTGTGACAGGGGCAGCGGATTGACGCCTCTTCCAAGTTCAATGGTGAATCCCGGTCTCCGGAAGTCCTGTATGAACCAATCCTTATAACCCGCAAAACTATCAATATATTGAACTGCTTTATACCCGCTGACACGCTCGAACTCAAGTGCGAGTACCTGTGATTCCGGCGGCTCCAATCCCTCGAATCCCCAATAAAATTCAGCTCCTTGTGTATGAAAGGCAAGCATTCGATCGAATTGATTATCTTTTGCCAGTTCTGCCATTGCTATAGCTTCTGGTTCCGTTAATGGGGCTTCCCCAAGATAATCTCTTGGTGCCGGAGCATTTTGTTCAGTTCTCTCTTTCTCAAAATCCCATTTAGCAGGATACTGATTATTTAAATCTACACCCCTAATATTTGCCTTCCAGCCTGTGAAATCAGTGCTTCCCCTATTTATGGCAATCACTTCTTCCCTGAGTTCTGGAGGTGGCCCATTCAAGACAAGATCTACTCCATCAGGATTCACCATTGGAACTATGGAAAGGTCAACTGAATTATATAAAGGCATGGTTGACACCCCTCTTATCGGCCGGACATTTGTAATGGATAAGAGAAAGCTGTTCAGCAAAGCCATTAATATAGGGGTTGTAATCCATTCATTTGCATGAAAGGATGCATTAATTTGCACTTTCTTATTCCCTTTTCCCAGACGTATCTCCTGAATTGGCTTCCCAAGGACACTTTTGCCAATTGTATTTACCTTTATGAACGGATAAATATCCGACAGCATGGTAATATCAGCTGTTAAAGCTTTGTAATCATAATTTCTCCTGCCTGATACAATTGGAGTTATTACCCGCCTTGGCAGATTTATGGCTGTACCAGGGACCAGACTATTTGGGTTAAGGGATTGATTAACCAGGAGAAGAGCATCTACAGAGAGGTTTCGGGAAGAACTCAGCTTCCAAAAGGTGTCTCCTGGTCTTACCGTATAATTTTGCCGTGTAAAGCCGGGAATATTAATTTCCTGGCCTATCTGCAGCGATACAGGATTAACGCCGGGATTGGAATCAGCAATGAGATTGATTGGAACCATAAAGAGCTGACTGTAATACCAGATGGAGTCACCGGACCGGACTTTGACTTTCATCTTTCTCCCCCTTTCCATCATTTTAATTTTATGAGAAAAAGAAAAAAAGATGACTGTTTACCTGTGTAAAATATGAAATCCGTATCGGCAGTGTCTAAAGGCTCTCGCAGTTTTAGGGTAAAGAAAAAAGCACCTGCACGCAATCAGGCACTTTTTTTTCAATTTATTTATTTTTAGCAAGCCAGGCTGCTCCAATTACGCCGGCGTCATTGCCCAATTTTGCAATATCAATGACGGTGGATTCCTTCACTCCTGGAAACGCAAATTTAAGGAAGTTTTCAATAACAGGCTTCAGCAGTACATCCCCTGCTTTGGACACTCCTCCGCCTAATACTATTTTTTCCGGATTTAAGGTATTTGCAATGTTTGCCAATGCCAGTCCCAGATGCATAGCTGTTTCATTGACTACCAGAAGAGATGCTTCATCCCCATTCCTTGCTGAATCGAAAACATCTTTTGCTGTGATAAATCCATTCTCCTTATATAAATTGGAAAGGCCCCCTTCTCCACCCGATTTTAGGTTTTCAAGAGCCTGCCGGACAATGCCTGTAGCTGATGCTATTGTTTCAAGACAGCCCGTTTTTCCGCAATTGCACTGAGCCCCGCCAAAAGGAACGGAAGTAATGTGGCCAATCTCACCAGCAGCTCCGCTGACTCCCTGCACAATATCTCCGTTGGCAATTACGCCGCCGCCGACACCTGTGCCAAGTGTGACACATACAAGATCTTTAGCGCCATTTCCTGCTCCCTTCCACATTTCGCCCAGAGCAGCGCAGTTAGCATCATTATCAATAATGACTGAAAGCGATGTTTCCACTTCAAGCAAATCCTTCAGAGGGTAATTATCTTTCCAGCCCAAATTAACAGTGTTATATACAACACCTGTTGCCAGATTTACAGGACCTGGGGCACCCATGCCAATACCGAGGATTTTATCCTTGCTTAAATCCAGTTCCTCCAATTTATGATCGATGGCTTTAGCTATATTTATGGTAATATTTTTTCCTTCTTCACTATTGTCAGTGGGAATTTCCCATTTATGAATGATTTCCCCATAGTAGTTGATAAAAGCAAGTTTTGTAGTTGTTCCGCCTAAATCTACCCCAACCAGCCATTTTTCTGCCAAACTCCATCACCTTTTCTGTCTATTTTTCTCTTTAAGATTCTGAATTTCAGTCCGTAAAATCAAGATGCTGCTCTGGTAATCTTTCACATCAATAAGCTGAGAATCATATAGCTCTTTTAATTCGGCAGCCATAAGCTCCAAATCAGCTTCACGATCCCCTATGTAGATGATTGTCCCATATTTCTTCAGGAATTGCTGTATATCATAAATGGTTTTCATTCTGTACCTCTGCTTTTTCGATAAGTTTATACCACCATAAAGTATAATCTAAATTTCTACCCTTCTCAAGATGGACAAGCTTCCTGAAGTAAGATTCCTGGACTAATGTAAAAAATCCCTTCCAGGCACAGCAGCCATTGAGGGATTTTTACATTTAGCGATCCGGATCTTTTGGATGCAGGAAACGCGGCCGCCTGTTCTTTAATGGTATTGGCGACCTGAGCAATACATCCCTGAATGCTCTCAGATTAAAAGGGATGAATGGCCACAGGTATGGCACTCCAAAAGACTTCATTCTAGCCAGCATGATTATCAGCAGCAGGATGCCGGCTACATAACCATAGGTATGGAAAATACTGGTTGAAATCAACAGAGCGATTCTTATCAGCCTGTTGGCCAGGCTCATTTCATAGCTTGGTGTTGAAAATGTTCCAATTGCTGCTATTGCTAAATAAAGAATTACTTCATTTATGAACAATCCAACTTCAACAGCTACCTGTCCAATCATAAGGGCAGCCACCAGTCCGAGTGCAGTAGCCAGCGCGGATGGAGTATGGATCGCAGCCATCCTCAGCATATCCAAACCGAGCTCTATCATAAGAAACTGAATGACTAATGGCAGCTGTCCTGTTTCATTCGGTCCAATATATGATAATGCATCAGGCAATAGCTGTGGCTGTATTGCAAATAAGTACCATAAAGGCAAAAGAAAAATGGAAGCCCAGACAGCCAAAAATCGGACAAATCGCAAATAAGCACCCACAAGAGGCTTATTTCGGTATTCCTCAGCATGCTGCAGGTGATGCCAGAAGGTTGTCGGTGTTATGATCACACTGGGTGAACCATCAACGATGATGCAGACATGCCCTTCATAAAGATGGGTTGCAGCTGTATCAGGCCTTTCGGTATATCTCACCATTGGATATGGATTCCAATGCCGGCCAGAAATGAATTCCTCTATTGATTTTTCGGCCATTGGCAATCCATCAGTGTCAATCTTAGAAATTGATTCCTTTATTTTTTTGACCATTTCAGGATCGGCAATGTCTTCAATATAACTGACAACAATATCTGTTTTAGAACGTCTTCCCACTTGCATATATTCCATGCGAAGTGTCCGGTCTCTAATTCTTCTCCTTGTTAAAGCCGTATTAAAGACGAGTGTTTCTACAAAACCATCCCTTGAACCGCGGACAACACGTTCGATATCAGGCTCCTGTGGTCCTCTCACGGGATATGTACGTGCATCAATGAGAATCACTTCATCGACACCATCCACGACCAATGCAGTTGGGCCAGCCAGCACCGTATCCACAACTTTATCCAGATCATCAGAGGTTTCAACCTCTACATAGGGTATATACGTTTTTATTAGCCGGGAAAGTGTATCCCCTTCCAGCTGGCCGGCATCCAATCCAGCAAGCATTTTCATCAAATAGTGCAATATATCATCTTTTACAAAGCCATCTACAAGATATAGAGCCATTTCCCTTTCTGCATATTCAACATCCAGCTGAATCACATCAAAGCTTTTTTCTACTCCAAGTGCATCTCTAAGATATTCTATATTTTCTTTCAGCGAAACCTTTACAGGCTCTCTTCTGACTTTCTCCAAAATCCCACCTCAGCATTCTGTTCCATTCTTTTCCTTGCATACTATTCAACATCATAGACATGCAAAAAAAAAATCATACCAATGATTGGCATGATTCATGAAAATTAGCCGGAAATGAAGAATTATTTCCCGGGTAGTAAGCTGAATATTCAGTATAATATTAGCTGTACTCTATTCTATTTGGTTTAATAGCTTTTGATACTCTTTCTGTTCCGGTTTAAGACCAGCGGCTATTTGAGCATGATGCCTTGCTTTTTTCGTGTTATCTTCTTCTAAATAGATCAGTGCCAGATTATAATGTGCTTCGTGGAAAGAACCTTCTTCCTTAACGACATGGAGAAGATGTTCTTTTGCTTCCTCCAGTTGTCCCGCTTTTATTTCCGCATATGATAACAGAAAATAAGCCTCTGGAGAGGCATTCCCTTCGTTAACAAAATCAGCAAGCATTGAACGAGCCTTTTCATACTCTTCAGCACTAATATGTTCCTGGGCCATCACTATTGCAGTCTGTTCATTTAAAAGCCTTCCAGGATCATTAAAACCATATTTCAACAATCCAGCCGCCAGACAGAATGATGCTGCTAAAAACAGGAACTGGAGCAATGGCCGTTTCTTCTTGGGAAAATGCACAATGCCAGTAGCAAGAAATCCGCCAATCAGCCCGCCGATATGGCCTGCGTTATCAATTCCTGGAATGGTAAACCCAAATGCAAGGTTGATTCCCAATACGACAAGTATATTAAATCCTATTGTTCGGAAGAAAAGGCTTGGATAAATGAGCCCAAAATATAAAAGTGCTCCAAAGCAGCCAAAAATAGCTCCGCTTGCCCCAGCTGAAAGGGTAGGGCTAAAAATGAAACTGGCTAATGTCCCGCCAAAACCAGCTGCCAAATAGATAAACAGGAACCTTATATTTCCATAGACGCGTTCTACTGCCGAACCAAGATAAAATAAGGCAAGTGTATTCATTAATAAATGCAGCAGCCCAATATGAAGAACAATCGGGGTCAAAAATCTCCACCATTCCCCATCAAGAATTAATGGGTTAAATTTAGCTCCATACCTAATTAAAGTCGATGTATCCGTGCTCCCGCCCATTGCTTCCAAAACTAAAAAAACAGCAACTTGAATAAAAATGAATATATACGTAAAAAGGGGCTTCCCAAAATTAAACATTTCCTTTTCTTTCTTTGCTGTTTTTACTGCTTTAGAAAGAGCAGCATGTTTCAGTGAATCAACATCCATCTCCGTATAATTTCCGGACAGAAGCGTTAACGGCTTTTCAAAAATGGCCTCAACAGCACTTAGGCTATCCGGTTTTCCAGGCTCAATTATTAGGGTTTGGACAGAGGCTTTCGCATTTTCAGGCATGAAGGGGACTCTGATGCGGAATTCATAGTCATCTACAGGCAGGTACGAAGAGACATAGATATTTAATACCGGCATCTCCCTATTGCCAAGCTGCTTCCTCACAGATTCTGCTTTTTGGGCAGTAACCTCAATATCCCGCTGCATCCAATTGCTCCAGTCAAGATTATATTTTAAGAGCCTGATTGCCTTAATCGTTTTATGCTCCATCTTTTCAAGCCATAATTCATCATGATCTCCAGATAGCTGAATCATTCTGTACCCCTGATCAGATATGAAATAATCCGCAAGTTTCCAAAATAAATAATCCTCTTGAACGGCCAATTCTTCCCCCACTCTCTATATGTTGCAATGAATTAAAATACTTATCTAACTATAGGCAAAAAGGAAACCTTTTGTAAAAGAAAAAGCACCTAAATATTTATCCAAAATAAAAAGACCATTACGGTCTTTTTACTTCTTTATTGCCGCCCTTCCGATGGCCCAGAAGAGAAAACAGAGCTCATCATCCTGTCGCGGACAAGCGGAAAACTCATTATTGAAGTGACTAGCAGTTTACGCAAAAAGACGTTCCCAAAAATAACATTAATCAATCGATAACGGTTATGATAGGCAAAATAAGTGCCAAGCCCTATCATAAATATGGATAGTAATCGAGACATTAAAAATCCCTCCTCTTCCTTATTGTGAGAAGAGGAAATAATTTTTATCCATGCTTCAGAACAAAATAAAATCCGCCGCCCAATGCAAGCTGGCTAATCCTTCCTTATTGGTTCAAGCGTTTTCTTGAGAACATTTACTGATTGGGAAAACTGATCTTTCTCTTCGCTGTTTAAGTCAAGTTCAACAATGTCACGAATGCCATTTCTATTGACTATAGCAGGTACCCCAATGTAAACATCATCATGACCATACTCTCCATCTAAGTAAGCTGAGACCGTAAGGACCGAATTCTCGTTCTGAAGGATGGCTTTCGTCAGCCTGACCAGCCCCATGGCTATTCCATAATAAGTCGCCCCTTTTCGCTCAATAATCTGATAAGCGGCATCTCTGACATTGAGGAATATCGAATTAAGATCTTCCTTCCTAAAATTCTCTTCTTTTCTTATCCAGTCATCAATGTTTTTCCCTGCAATATCAGCATGGCTCCATACAGGCAATTCAGTATCCCCGTGTTCACCTATAATATATGCATGAACATTACGCGTATCGACTTTGAAATACTCTCCAAGCAGAAACCTGAATCTGGCCGTATCCAAAATCGTTCCGGATCCGATTACTCTATCTTTTGGCAGTCCGGAGAATTTCCAGACAGCATAGGTGAGAATATCTACTGGATTTGTCGCAACCAGGAAAATGCCATCAAAACCGCTGTCCATAACATGATTCACAATGCCTTTAAAGATTTTTGCATTTTTTTCCACAAGATCCAGACGAGTCTCTCCAGGCTTTTGATTTGCTCCAGCAGTTATGACAACCAAATCAGCCTCTTTGCAATCGGAATAATCTCCAAACCAGATCGATGTTGGGGAAGGAGCAAATGGCATGCCATGATTCAAGTCCATCGCATCTCCTTCAGATTTATCCTTATTTAAATCAATCAGAACCATTTCCTCTGTAACACCCTGATTTAATAGTGCAAAGGCATAGCTTGAGCCCACAAAGCCAGTTCCAATAAGCACGACTCTGTTCACCCGACTTTTCATTACAACTCCCCTTTTCACTTTAAGGTAAGGAACCGCAACCACTTAGTCCCTCTATGTTAATAGAATATATAGAAGCATTCCCACCGTGGCAGAAGCTAAACCTGAACAAAAATTAACAAAGTCATTATCTGCAAAACGCCTGCCTTTTACCAAAAAGGCAGGCTGCCCGCAATGTTCGGTTTTTTCAACATTTTCTTTGCACACCAGGCACTTGTATTCAGCCTGAAAAAAAGCACCTAATATGGAATCAATCAGATTTCCCGCAAATCCAAAGATCCCAATCAGCAAACCTTCATAAAGTGAAACGCTGAACAACATAAATGACTGAAGAGCTATAGTAAAAGAACCTGACAAAGCTGCAATTGTGCCCAGAATGCTGACAGCACCTGAAGTTCCAGTCTCTACTGGCTTCCAGGTCCTTAACGAAATGGGAGGTTTTCGACTTAATGAGCCAATTTCTGATGCCCAGGTGTCCGAGTTCGCTGCAGCCAGGCCAATTAGAAATGCTAACAGCCAAACCGGTGATGGTATCAAAAGATGGAATATACTGGCAATAGCTGCTATTCCTCCATTTGCTGCCACCTGCTGCCAATCCCTTCTTGACCCTTTTGCATGCTTATTTTCTAATGTCTCTTTTCTAGGGCTTTTAAATTTTGACCAAAAGCTTGAGCTCCCAAAAAAGAACCCCAGCACAAGGAGACCGTAAAAACCAAATCCCCATCCTGTTGCAGCACCCACAATGAATGCGGCTATACTGCCTGAAAAGGTCAGTAATCGGAAATAATATCCAGATAGCGCTGTGATCAATATTAAAATAACAATAGATTCAAGCATTGCCGGATGCCCAAACCTGCTGTTCGGTAATAATCATTTCCACCGGCTTGTCATGGTTTTCCACTTGAAAGCCGGTTATGACCTGCAGTTCAAAAGCCAGTGAAACGGTTCTTCCTTTATATTGCTCGAGAAAACGATCATAATAGCCTCCTCCAAACCCCAGGCGGAAGCCATTCTTCATGTATGCCAGCCCGGGTACGATTAAAGTTTCGATTTCCTCACTGCGAACTTCATCTGTCTTTTCTGGATTTGGCTCCCATAATCCATAGTACACAGACTCCAATTCCCTGAAGCTTTTCAGTTCACGGAACACCATTTGCTTTGCTTTAGGAATGCACTTCGGGACAGCAACCCTCTTTCCATCTTCCCATGCTTTTCTGATAATCTGCCACGTATCCGCCTCAGGCGGCTTTGAAACCGTTATTCCTATCGTTTTAGCCTGAAGCCATAAAGGACTGCTATAAAGGCTGCTGGCAATTTCATAGGATAGCTGTTCATACTCAGGTTTGCTCAATTCCTTCATTCTATCCAGCATTTGCTTTCTAAGCGTCTTTTTATCCATTTTCATATCAAACCCTCCAACAGAAGATGACATATGCAATTCCCCTCAATAATTTATCCAAAAAAGGGAAGTATACCCATGAAAAAAGTCAACAAAAAAAGCAGTAGGAATGATCCTACCGCTTATTTTGTTTCACGATGTGTAGTCGAACGCTTATCTCTTGGGCAATATTTTTTAAGCTCAAGACGATCTGGATTATTTCGTTTATTTTTTTTAGAAATATAGTTACGATCTCCACATTCTGTGCAAGCTAACGTAATGTTTACACGCATGTAATTTCCCTCCAAACTATGTTCAAACTAGTTCGTTCATACGACTTTTCTATAATATCACTTTTTAAATCGAAATGCTAGTACGTTTTTTTAAAAGTATCCTCTTTAACCCTGCCTATTAGCAGGTTGTTATATTGAAGGATTTCTGATTTGCTGTCCCCTTTAATAATCCATGATTCCCCTTCAATTGTCCCTCTGCCATTGAATACTGCACTAAGCGAGAAGACGCTTATTGCATTTCCCTGGACCATAGGGTGGTATTTCAATGTTCCTTTCTTTCTGCAGTTCCAAATTTGGTCACTGTATACGTTCCAATAAGGCTGAATTGTACACTCTTCCATCTTTTTGCCGTTTAGCTGGCCATTAACCAAAAACAGCTTGGAATCAGCCAAATGAAAGATGACATTCTCTGCGGGAGAAATGAACGAAAGATGTTCACGGGATGAATACTCATGTCTGTGCTGCAATAAGAGCTTAATCATTCTGGGCTCGTCCACATGGTTAGTGATATAGCTTTTAAAATATGAAATTTTCGAGTGTATTTTTTCTGTCTTAATTTGGACAGAAATTTTCTCATCAGGAAATACCTCTTTACTTCCGTTCTCCATCCAGAAAGTTTTCCCGTCTATCCATAAACCCGGAATCATCTTCAATTTCCCAATCGGCGCTTTCTCCATTTCTTCATAAAAATCAGATTGAATCCAATTTAATGTATTCATCTTCATGCACCTTTTTCTTTATATTTTTTAAGAATTTTAATAAAAGGTTTGTACTTATATTTTACCCGTAGATTTCAGCACGGGTCACTTGGTTTCCGCGGGGAGGAACGAGAGCCTCCTCGGCTCTGTCTGCAGGGTCTCCGCTCCATATCCTCCCCTAAGACATTGATTACTCTTCCCGGGAATCAACAGCGCTCGAAGAAAATGCTAATGCATTTTCTAGGATTAAGGCCCTCAGCTGCAATCAACTCAATGCTTAGTGGTTTAAAACTGCTAATACTGCAAAAGCTTTAAACAAGGTCTTCAAGCTTCTGGCTAATTAGGGTTTCTTGGAATACTCTTTTGGTTTCCTCCGCAATGCGTCCCCAGCTGAATAGGCTTTCTGCGACCCTTTGACCTTGTCTGCCAATTGTAAGGGCTGCTTTGGGATCTTCAAGGAGAGCGGATGCCTGCTCTGCGAAACTGCCAGGATCTCCAGGGGTCATGAACAAGCCGGAAAATCCATGTTTTACTATCCCCTTTAGCCCGCCCGTGTTCGATACTATCGCCGGTTTTCCGGCAATCATTGCTTCAAGGGCAACAATGCCAAATGGCTCATAATGACTTGGAAAAACAGCGAACTCACACTTCATAAAGAGAGCTACTCTCTGCATATCATTAATAAATCCCGGAAAATGAATTACATCGTCAACATTCAGTTCTTTCGCTCTTTTTCTGTGCGCTTCAAGCATAGGTCCTTTGCCGGCTATAATCAAATAAGTATCCGGGTGCTTTTCTTTAATAATAGGCGCTGCCTCAATTAAGGTATCAAACCCTTTTTCTCTGACCATCCTCCCAATCGAAAATATCAGCCTTCCTCCTGGTTTCACCTGAAGCCCCTCCAATAAAGAGTCAGGGTCATCAAGCAGGGTTTCTTTGCTGATTCCGTTTGCGATAACAGACATTTTTTCGCTTTCGACAGCAAATTGCTGAAGTACTTCTTCCTTCATATAGTCACTGCAGACAATAACCTGATCTGACCCTAGTATCAGCTGTTCTTCTTTTCTATGGATAAACTTCTGCAATTCTGTGTAAATCCCATTATTTCTTCCATATTCGGTTGCATGTATAGTCGTTATTAGAGGACACTGTAAACTCTCCTTTAGTGACAGGCCGCATGCTCCTACAAGCCAGTCATGTGCGTGGATGAGCTTGAAGTGGTGGAAGGATGACAGTTCATTGGCCTTTTGCTCCATCGCCAAATTCAATCCTAATATCCAATGCAAAAAGTTAGGATCTTTTTCATTAAGCGGCTTAACCCGGTGTATATAGATACCATCTTTAAGTTCAGAACTGGAAAGACCCCCCGGATTAGCTGTCAGAATATGGACTTCATAATCCTGTTTCAAGCCTCCTGCGAGCCCATGTACATGTCTTGATAGGCCTCCTACAACATGTGGAGGATATTCCCACGTAAGGAGGAGGATCTTAGGTAAACCTTTATGGCAGTTACTTTTATTTCGCTCAGCAGTTGCCGTTTCCATCATTCTTTACCTTCTCCTTCACTCATTGATTCATAATAAGTGTATGTACTCACATTCACAGTCCATTCAGCAGGCTGCCTCTCAGCTTCGCCATTTCCGGATGATTGATAAAGCATTTCCTCAGAAGTATGAATTGCTTCTGAGCGAAGAAATGGGAAGAAATGAGTTTCTGTCAATTTTATGCCCAGCTCTACACAATACACCTTGCCAGGTTTGAGCCCTTTGAAGATCCATTCTGATTGATGGGACAGGATTACTTCATGATCAGAGACCGCATTGGCGCCATGAAAATTAATCCCGCTAACATCATAGATTCTTAAAGATTTTCTCATGGAAGTGACAGGCTCGTGTAAATAACGTGAAGCCATTTTCTCCTTATGATTAGATAATTTCCATAGTACTTTTACCTTATCAGATGTTAATCGTGATAATATCAATTGATCTTTCGGCTGTTTGGGAACGGCATTTTCTTCAGCTGTCAAATTATTCTCGGCAGACTCCTCGCTGTCGTGTTTTGCTTTATTTTGGATAAGTTTGGTCCATTGGTATTGCACTTTTCCTACTGTTGTCTCAAGCTCACTGGCAATTTTGCGAAATGAAAGCCCCCTGCGGCGAAGCTTAATAATTTCATCGATCATACCCGGCACCTCTTGGATTTAGTTTCATAAGCCATTAAAAAAGGGATATATATGTCAAAAAGCAAAATTTTATGACTATTTATATAACTCAATGTTATCACTGATATGGATAGCCTACAATGAACGGAAATTGTCGCTTCTTGCGAATGCACATGCCTGCTTGAATATAAATCAGAAAAAATTTTTTCAAAGTTTGCCGGGAAGCTTTTTCGACAGAGCTCCAGCGACAAATATCTTTAATTTTCACCTGTTTATGGATTACATATCGAAATTTGTCAATTTTGATGGTAAAATATTTCTGTTCAATGAATATGAGGTGACTTTTTTTGGAATCAATCATCCTGGCATTATTGATCTTTTCTATAGGGCTATTTATTCTTTCAGTGTTCTTGAAAGATCCTTATAAAGAGCTGCGAGAAGAAATGGACCAAATGTCCATGCAGCAGATTCAGGAAATGTATCAGATTAAAAAGAAATTAAAAGTATTGGAAGAAGAACTGCTGGTGGCTGAAGAACCCTTTATTCAGCACGTTCCTGCAGACTCTTCTGCTCATTCCTTAGTGAAAAGGGAAGTTCACGAAATTATAAAAAATCAGGTGATGCTGCTTACCAGACAAGGATTGTCAGTAGATCAAATTGCCAGACAATCATCACTCTCTCCTGATGAAGTAAGGACTATTCAAACAGAAATGAAATTTAGAGGTCATGGCCATGAATAAAAGAAATACCCGGGCATTTGCATTTGGCATCCTTACGGCTGTCATAGCCTTCGGTACACCCTATTTTTTCATAAAACCGAAGCAGTCTGAATATAGAAAAATTGATGATAACAGCGCGAAAGAGTTTCTTCAGGCAAACGGCTATACTGTTATGACAGACGAAGAATATACTCTATTGCAGCAGACTAAAGCCGAGGATCCGGCAAATAAGAATACGGAAGAAAAAGAAGAACCTGCTGAAAAAAATACGAAGCCGGAAGAAGGTTCACAGGAATTCTATCAGCTTACAATTGAGAGCGGCATGACACCTGGGGAAATCGCAGCACAGCTTGAAAAGGCAAATGTAATCGATCAGGCAGCAGATTTTGGCATTTACCTTGAAGAATACGGATACAGCAAAAAAATACAACAGGGCACATTTGAACTGACCACTGATATGAGCTATAAAGAAATCGCAAAAATCATAACAAAAAGCTAAAAGGAGCTGAATCCTTTTAGCCTTTTTACTGTCTAGCTCCAGCGCGGCAAGGCGCTTCTGCTTTCTTGTTTAATTATTCAAATCATACTGACGCCCTTTAACCAGGTAAAAAATATGTTCTGAGATATTGGTAACATGATCAGCTGCTCTTTCTAAATATCGGCAAACAAAAGACAGCTGAGTGATCTGAGGAAGATATTCCGGTTTCTGCAGGTTGATCTGCAGCAGCTCTTTAATTGTTTCACCATATAGGTCGTCTACCTGATCATCCATATCAGCAACTTTTTTTGCCTTTGCAATATCTTCATCAGTGAAAGCCTCCAGGGATAGACGCAGCATTTCTGTAGAAATTTCGTACATTTCTTTTATATGTTCAATCGGCTTAATAAGAGGCTCTGATCCAATCCGTATGGTAGACTTTGCAATATTCACTCCAAAGTCAGCAATCCGTTCAATGTCCGTTGCGATTTTTATAGCGACAATGATGCGGCGAAGGTCAATGGCCACAGGCTGCTGTTTGGCAATTAGCAGAATGGCTAAATCATTTATTTCCTCATATAAAATATCAGCCTGATTATCGTCATCAATGATCTCTAGTGCCAATTCTATATTTTGTGTTTCAAGCGCTTCAACCGATCTATGCAGGGCCTCTACTGCAAAATTGCCAATTTCAATCAGTTTCTTTTGAAGCTCCTGCAGATCATATTCAAACCTTTCACGTACTGCCATCATGGTAATCCCCCTTCATCCATTCAAGAATGATTCTATTCTTTCATAAAACCTGCACACAATAATTAACCGAATCTTCCTGTGATATAATCTTCAGTTCGCTTATCTGAAGGAGTGGAGAAAATCTTATCAGTTTCGGCAAACTCGATTACTTCACCATTTAAAAAGAAAGCTGTTTTATCAGAAATACGGGCTGCCTGCTGCATATTATGCGTAACGATGATGATGCTGAATTCTTCCTTAAGCTCCTGCACCAGCTCCTCTACCTTTAAAGTGGAAATGGGGTCAAGTGCAGAAGTAGGTTCATCCATTAAAATGACATCCGGTTCAATTGCAAGACAGCGTGCAATGCAAAGACGCTGCTGCTGCCCGCCTGATAAGCCGTACGCATTCTGGTTCAGGCGATCCTTTACTTCATCCCAGATTGCCGCTCCCCTTAAGCTTTTTTCAACAATTTCATCCAGGGTTTTTTTATCACGGATTCCGTGTATTTTCGGTCCATATGCCACATTTTCATAAATGGACTTTGGAAAAGGATTAGGCTTTTGGAAAACCATTCCTACACTTGTTCTTAAATCCTCCACTTTAAATGATTTATCAAGAATATTACGCTCGCGGTATAAAATTTCACCGGAAATCTTCACAGAAGGAACAAGCTCGACCATGCGGTTCAGGGTTTTGATATATGTGGACTTTCCACATCCGGATGGTCCGATAATGGCCGTTACTTCATTTTCATTAATGGCCAGATTTATATTTTTTAACGCATGGCCTTCCCCGTACCAAAGGTTAAGATCTTTTGTATGATAAACAACTTTTTTATTCTCTTTTGCTTTTTGGACTAGATTAGCTGTTTTAGTATTCAGATTGGCTTTTTCTGTAACTACAGGCATTTTATTAAACCTCCCAGACTAATATCTTTTTTGGAATTTATTGCGGATTAAAATAGCGATTGAATTCATCGCAAACAATACAATCAATAATATAACGATCGTTGCTGCTGCCAGGTTGGCATATTCTGCAACAAGAGCAGAGTCAATTGTCCAATAATAAATCTGAACCGGCAAAATCGTAAATTTATCAAAAATTCCATCAGGAACGGGAATTAACAATGCCGGAATACCGATAACAACCAATGGCGCTGTTTCCCCGATTGCCCGGGACAGTGCAAGAATAACACCCGTAAGAATTCCCGGCAGAGCTGCGGGAAGGACCACATTTTTAATAGTTTGCCACTTTGTCGCACCCATACCGTAAGAGGCTTCTCTTAAGAATTGAGGAACTGCACGAATGGCTTCCTGGCTTGCAACTACTACAACAGGAAGAACCAGCAGTGCCATCGTAAGACCTCCTGCCAGAACTACAGAACCCAAATCCATTGCTCTTGCAAAAACAGTTAAACCAAGGATTCCAAATACAACTGACGGAACGCCCGCCAGGTTGGAGATATTCGTTTTAATAAATGAAGAAATGCGTCCCTTAGCTGCATATTCTTCAAGATAAATTGCTGTGCCTACTCCTAAAATCATCGTGACAGGTGCAACAACAAGCATCAGCCATAGTGTTCCTGTTATTGCTCCCCAGATACCGGCTCTTTCAGGATCCGTCGATAAACGATTCATCAGAAAATCCATGTTGATCCAGCCTAAACCATCAGCAAGAACCCGATAGATCAAAACAATTAATACGACAAGGCCAAATAAAGTGGCCATAAAGAAGAGTGTTTTAGCAAGGTTATTGGCTAGCAGGCGGCTGCCCATCTTTTTATGCACTTGTTCTGAATCCACATATTTCATATTAATATTCCTCCCTGAACTTGCGAGAGATATACTGAGCGAGCAGGTTCATAATCAGCGTAAACACAAACAAGGTCATAGCAACAGCATAAAGACTATAATATAATGTTGTTCCAGCTGCCGCTTCCCCACCTGTAACTTCCACGATATAAGCAGTCATGGTCTGCATGGACTGTGTTACGTCAAATGTAAAGTTCTTTGAACTTCCGCTTGCAATGGTAACGATCATCGTCTCCCCGATTGCTCTTGATATACCGAGCACAAAAGAAGCAATGATACCTGAAATAGCTGCCGGAACAACTACCTTCCAGGTTACTTCCAGCTTAGTGGCACCTAATGCAAGGGCACCTTCCCTCATTGCATTTGGCACAGAACTCATCGCATCTTCTGAAAGTGACGCTACCATCGGAATAATCATAATTCCCATTACAATCCCAGGGCTCAAAATATTCGTAGGTTCAAGTCCTGGAATAAAGGATCTCAGTAAAGGTGTTACAAATGTAAAAGCAAAAAATCCATAGACAATAGTAGGGATACCTGCCAGGATTTCAAGAAGAGGCTTTAATGCCTTTCTTGTTTTTTCAGATGCGTATTCACTTAAAAATATCGCTGTCATCAGTCCCACCGGAATCGCAACAAGCATGGCGATTAGTGTGGAAATGATTGTTCCCGTCAGTAAGGGAAGTACACCAAAAACAGCATTTTCTCCTAAAGGCTTTAATTCAGTGCCTGTAAAGAAATCTATAAAAGGAACGTCTTTAAAAAAGGCGATTGTTTCCGTTATTAAGGTAAGTACAATACCAATAGTAGTGAAAACTGATATTGCGGCTATGCCGAATAAAATTTTTGGTATTAATTTTTCAGTGTAATTATTAACACTTCGAGATTTTTTCTTTTGTTGAATGATTTCACGTACATTCAGCTTTTTGTTATCGTGTTGAACAGCACTTTTTGCCAAGTGTAAAACCCCTTTCAGCCTTCTCATCCAAAGAAGTACTCTTTAGCTCATACTACAAAGGAAAAAACAAGTATCATCACAAGAAGATGAGAAGGCAAACTTCTCATCTTCCCATGACAATACTTTCAATCACTTACTTCAATCCGTTCAAAGCATCTAGAGAAGCCTGGATATCTTCATCGGATAATGGCGCAAATCCAGTTTCTGCTGCAACATCCTGTGCATTTTCCATTGTATAGATAGCATAATCAAGCACTTGAGGCTTTTCTTTAGCCATATTTGTATTCAAGTATGTGAATACCGGTCGAGTAAATGGAGCATAATCTCCGTCTTCTTTGATTGTATCTAATGATGGCTCAACAGGTCCGTTGCCAAAGTCTACTTTTACTGCAGTCAATTTATCTTTGTTGCTGTCATAGTATCCGTAGCCAAAGAAACCGATGGCGTTTTTATCTTTTGAGACAAGATCAACTAAAGTTGAGTAGTCCTGCTGTAAGTTGATATTTTCAGGAAGGTCCTGTTCTTCTAGGATATTTTCAAACATAAATTCATAAGTGCCATGGTTTTCATTCGGGCCATAGGTTTGAATTTCTTCATCCGGGAAGTCAGGGCGAACATCTGACCATTTTTTCTTTCCAGCGCTGGCAAGGAAAATATCGATAACTTCTTGCTGAGTAAGTTCAGCAGCCCAGTCATTTTCCTTATTTATTACAATCGTGATGCCATCCAAAGCAACCTTCATTTCCTGTACATCAATGCCAAGATCTTCAGCTGAAGCTTTCTCTTCATCTTTGATTTGGCGGGAAGCATCATTAAAATCTGTTCCGTCTTCTGCAAGGAATTTCTTAAAGCCAGCTGATGTTCCGGAACGGCTTACTTCAACTGATACATTTTCCTGTTCTCCCATATAATTCTCAGCCATGCGGGCCATGAATGGATAAACTGTACCAGAACCGTCTATAACCACACTGCCTTCTAACTCTTCACTTTTATCTCCATTTGCACTAGTGCCTTCATCGCCTCCGCATGCTGCAGTGAATGCCATTACAGCTGACAGCATTAGTAATAGGCTCATTTTTTTAAGACGTTTCATTCCTGAATTCCCCCTAAGAAATTTGGTTGTTTTGTCCTACGTGTTTAGAATAAGGGTTGACTATTAACCCGGTTTTAACCGAATGTAAAGCTTTTGTAAATGTAGGCGATATTTGTGTAAATTTGTCGGCAGTTGGGGAATATATTAAGTTCAGTAAAAGAAAGCGGGTATAAAAAAAAAGCCTCCCATCAAGGGAGACTCATTCATCTTCTTTACGGGCATCTTCCTGCCCTTCAAGTACTTCATCTATATTTTCCACTTTTTGAACAGATTCTTTAGCATCATCGCCCTTTTTATGACGTTCCTTTTTAAGATCAAAATAAGCGTCCAGGACTCGCTGTCCAATTTCTTTATTGGCACCGTGGTCTACGCTTCCCTGGTAAGCCCATGGAACTAAAACTGCCATAGCAACCTCGGGGTTTTCAGACGGCGCATAGCTTACAAGACTAAGGTTCATCACTTCTGGCGGCTCTTTGCCAAACTTGCTTCG
Source organism: Cytobacillus sp. BC1816 (assembly GCF_051353635.1). Classification (NCBI taxonomy): domain Bacteria; kingdom Bacillati; phylum Bacillota; class Bacilli; order Caryophanales; family Bacillaceae; genus Cytobacillus; species Cytobacillus sp. BC1816. Next base: position 4,020,793 of record NZ_CP195611.1, read on the forward strand.
TTCCGGTCCATCATAAAATGCCTCGGCAGTACCGGTTTTTCCTGCGGGCTTATAGTCCTTATTGCCAAACAAACCGTAAGCTGTTCCGCCTTTTTCCTGCATGACTTTGCGGAAGCCTTCTTGGACACGGTCCATCCAGCCATCTTCAAGTTCTACCCGATTAAGGACTTTCGGCTCCATTTCCTGGACAATAGGACCAAGTTCATTATTTTCCATCAATGGCTCGCGGATTTCCTTTACTATATGAGGCTCCATTCTGTTTCCGCCATTGGCTATGACCGAAACATATTGGGCAAGCTGCATGTTGGAATAAGTATCATACTGGCCAATCGAAAGGTCAAGCATGAAACCTGGCAATGTACTCATTCCTTTAAAGCCCGTTTGCTCATTCGGCAAATCAATTCCTGTCCGTACCCCAAGCCCGAATTGAGCGAAGGAATCCCTTACAGTACTAAAAGCTTTTTCATTTATCCGCAACGGCTGCTCATACTCATATTTTCCGCCGCCTATATTGATGACAGTTTCAAACATATAAACGTTGGAAGAAAATTTAAGCGCATTAATATCATTTAAAGGACCAAAATTTCTCCAGGATTTTTTTACAGGTGTGCCTTTAATTTTTAGAGGCCTATCATAAAAAACGGTTCCTGGGTTAATGGCGCCCGTCTTATATCCGGTAAGAATTGTAGCACCCTTCACAGCAGAACCCACATTATAAGTAGTAGTGATATTGCCCAATGCATCGTCCTGCATGACTGATTGGCCTGTCTCTTTATCCTTCACAATCTTTTTGCCAGCCATTGAAAGAACCTCTCCGGTATGAGGATCCATCAGCACTACGTATGCTCTGTCCAATAATGCAGTCCCAGCTGATGCCTTGGCTTCACGCAATTCCTCTTCAATGATTTTCTCTACTTCCTTCTGAAGATCCATATCAATGCTCAGCACAAGGTCCTTTCCTCTTTGTCCATCAGTGATGGGTACAGTTTCAAGGACATTCCCGGCTTTATCTGTAACATTTTTCACTTTTGCCTTTTGGCCGTGAAGCACTTCTTCGTATTGCATCTCAATATAACTCTTTCCAACACGGTCATTACGGCTGTAATCACGGGCCATATAGTATTCAAGCTGTTCAGCCGGCAGCCCTTCATCAGAGCTTGTCACATTACCCAGCACTGATTTCAATGTATCCCCGAAGGCGTAATACCTTTCCCAGTCGGTTGTTGTATCCACCCCCTGAAGTATTTGAAGATTTTCACTGACAACTGCGAATTCCTCAGGAGTGACTTCTTTATTTTTGACAATTTGCGGTGTTAATGCGTATCCGCTTGTAAACTCTCTGTAGATGGCAAGTACTTCTAGATCATCTTTTGTCAATTCGCTTAATTCATCTTCTGTAATTCGATCCAATGTGAGCTGATAGATGGCTTTGTCCAATTCTTTCTGGTCGCCTTCATACTTTTTTTCAAACTTTTCCTTGTCTTTTTTTGAGATCTTTTTTTCAGCCTCTTCTGGATTTTTCATAATCCAGTAATCTTTCTTATCGCGTTCCTGAACTTTTTCGGTGTCTTTGTGTATGAGCTTGGCCAGCCTTTCTGCCACCTCAAGCATTTCGTCCTGCTTGTATCCATTATTAGTAAATGTAATGGCATTTTGCGGAGTATTATCGACAATCACCTGGCCATTTCTGTCAAACATCTTTCCTCTCGGCACCGGGCTGTTGACTGTAACATCTTCCGTTCTTTCAATCTCTCGCTTATAATCATCACCATATACTATCTGAACCATTCCAAGCCTGAGGATCAGCATGGAAAACAATAAAAACACAGCAAAGAAGAGCATATTCAGACGGAAAGGAACATGGGTCTTCTTCTTTTTTTTCCTATTCAAAATTAAGCACACTTCCTTTAAAAAAGTCTCATAATCCCATTCTAAAAGAAAATAACAATAAATTCTATAAAGAACCCTTTTTCGACAGAGATATTTTTACTGGTAAAAAAAGAGAGAGGATTTCCCCTCTCTCATGCAGACTGAAATTGTATTTTCCTGACGAAGAAATATATAACCGAATGTCCGGCCCCAATGATTAAGAGAAGAATAGGGATGCTTTTTTCTTCATTGAAAAAAGATACCACAGCTAAAAAACCTAAAATGGATACTATACGTCCTGCATTTAAGAAGATTTCCCTTACTACGATATACTCAATTCTCATCTCTGCAGCCTTCCAGCCTCTGCCAATGACATCATATGTTAATGAGATATAAGGCACTAGCAGGAGAGGATACGCAATAGCAATAGTGGCTGCATACATCAGCAGCTTTTGATACGTAACCTCAAAGACGATAAAGAATATGGCACCATACAGTAATAACCCGCCAATAAGAATGGCCCTTTTCCGATACTCTTTCTTTAAAAGCCTTGATACAAGAAAATACCCCAAAAAAGATATACTTGAGTTGACCAGTCCGTATGTACCAAGAGCCAATTCACTGCCAGTTGAAATAAAAACATAAACTGATATGACAAAAATAAAGGTTCCCTCTCTGAGTCCCTGAAAAAAATGGGCATTAGTAATCATACGCCAGTTCAGGCTGTTTTTACGTTCTGCAAGGATTCTTCCAAACAAATACCTTCCGTCAGCTGGCCTCCTTTTAAGAAAAAAGCTTAAAAATACGGCTATTGAAAAAAGGGTCAGGGAGATGCCGAAGATAACGGAATAGCCCGTGAACTTTTCCATCCTTGAAATAATGAAACCCGCTGCTATCGGTCCGATCATACCCCCAACGGATGTTAGTATTCCAAGGAAGCCATTAAAGAAATCGCGATTCTCCGGCTCAGTTATTTCAAAAGTAAGAACATTGAATGCAAGCCAGTAGAAACCATACCCGACCCCCAGCAGAGCCCCAAGAAGCAATAGAAATTTTGAGGCATTCGTTCCAATGAAAAGCACTGTCAGATAAAATAGAGCCAAAAAAATCACGCCGATTCTCAGCACAATGACACGGTCAATTTTTTTCGCCCATCTCCCTGCCAGGATAAACGTCAAAGGCTGAAGCACTACAATGGCCAGGTTATATAAAGCCAGATCGCTGAACTCACCAGACTGCTTCCAGAGATAAATATTAACAAATGTGTTTGAAAGGGCAGCACTTAAAGAATAAAGCCCCCCTATAAATAATAGCAATGTTAAGTCTTTGGTTAAATCGACATCACCGATCAGTTTTTTAAATCTGCTCATAAAAAAACTCCCCTTTGGTTCTAAGGGTAGTCTCCTACAAAGACAGTTCGGTTATGCAATGATTTAGAAATTAGGGGAAAGCCTCCGGAAATTCAATTTAATTTAAAGCAAAAAAACACGGCAGATGTAATCTGCCGTGCTGTTTCATTTTATTTTGCAGCGCTGTAACGCTTAGAAACCTCATCCCAGTTAACAACATTCCAGAAAGAATTGATGTATTCAGGACGGCGGTTTTGATATTTTAAGTAATAAGCATGCTCCCAGACATCAAGGCCAAGGATTGGAGTCTTGCCTTCCATTAAAGGAGAATCCTGGTTAGGTGTGCTTGTAACTTCCAATTCGCCATTGTTTACTGCCAGCCAAGCCCATCCAGAACCGAAGCGAGTTGTAGCTGCTTTAGCAAATTCTTCTTTGAAGCTGTCATAGCTTCCGAATTTGCTGCTGATAGCGTCTGCTAATTCACCTGTAGGCTCGCCACCGCCATTTGGAGAAATGATCTGCCAGAATAGAGAATGGTTTGCATGGCCGCCGCCGTTATTTCGTACTGCAGTGCGAGCAGCTTCTGGTACGGCATCCAGGTTAGAAATAACTTCTTCAACAGTTTTAGAAAGAAGCTCTTCGTTTCCTTCTAAAGCATTGTTAAGGTTGGTTACATAAGTATTGTGATGCTTTGTATGATGAATATTCATCGTTTCTTTGTCGATGTTTGGCTCCAATGCATCATAAGCGTAAGGTAATTGCGGTAATTCGAAAGCCATAATAAAATTCCTCCCTATGTATCTGTTTTAGTAAGCCCTCTGAAACACTCCAATCATTTATAAAATTCTGATTTTAGAATGTTTCTAAGGTCTTTAGTTTAAGATTACCAAAGTTGGTTTTTTGTTTCAAACAAAATGCTTTGCTACATATATACAATATCCTAATTTGTTTTTATTATTCCATTAAATTCAAACATTCGAGCGGGCCATCAAAGGACTGCAAATAGAAAATAAATAATCATTACCCCTTGTATCACCGCTTTGGCTGCTGCACTGCTGACAAAGCCTATTACCGATCCGAAACCGATCTTCAATGCATCATTGAAGCTGGCCTTATTTACTGCGAGTTCAGCAATGAATGCTCCCAAAAAAGGCCCAATTAATATTCCCAATACAGGGATGACAAATGGACCTGCCAGCAGGCCGATTGTGCTTCCCCAGATACCCGCTTTTGATCCGCCATACTTTTTTACCCCAATCATATTTGCTACGTAGTCTGCACCAAATAGCAGCAGGACAAATAGCACCTGTATCGTCCAGAAAAGCCAGTTAAAAGGTTCGAAAGAAAAAAGAATTCCATACAGGATAAAACCGCCCATCAAAAACAGCACACTTGGAATAATCGGAAAAACCAGGCCCGCAAAAGCGATAATAAATAACAGAATGATCAGTGTCCAATAAATGATTTCCATGATCAGCATCCTTTTATCAAATTAAATAAGCAAGGGATTCCCCCTTGCTTATTTTACCACTTAATCTTCTCCTAAAACAGCTTCAGCAATATTCACCGCGTGATCACCGATACGCTCAAGGTTGCTGACAATGTCTACATATACAATGCCGGCCTGGCCAGAGCAGACTCCTTCATTTAACCGAAGAATATGCTGTTTGCGGAGCTTTCTTTCCATTTTATCTATTTCTTCTTCTTTTTTCACCACATGCTCGGCTGCAATTTTATCACTGTGATCCAGTGCCTGAAGGGCTTCTTTTACAGTATATATGGTTAATTTGAACATCTGTTCTAAATCAGCCATGGCTGAATCAGTAATGGACACTTTATTTGCCTGTTTATAATCAATCAGTTCTATTACATTTTCGAAATGATCACCAATACGCTCAATATCTCTTACCGTATCCATCAGCACAGTGTGCTCAGCAGATTCATGTGCTGAAAGTGAACTAGTAGATAACTTTATTAGGTAGTCCGTAATTTTACGGTCAAGGTTATTGATCGCGTCCTCTAGCTGGTATGCACTTTCTGAATGTTTTTGATTGCCTGTTTTCAAATATTGAACCGTTTCTTCAAGTCCTCTTACAGAGAATGTTCCCATCCGAAGCACTTCTTCTTTAGCTTGTCCAAGTGCAATCGAGGGTGATTGTTCTATAAAAACAGGATCCAAATGTTTTGCTTTATATTCAGCAACTGCATCTTCACCCGGAATAAGCTTTGTTACAATCCATGCTAGTGCTGCTACAAATGGCAGCTGTAAAAGTGTATTAGTACTATTAAAAATTCCATGTGCAAAGGCAATGGTCATTTCAGGATTTAGATCTATATTCCCCTGCAGTGTTTCAATTAATAATGTAAATGGCTTTAATAAAATTAAGAAGATAGTAGTACCAATTAAGTTAAACAATACATGCACGGCTGCGGCTCTTCTTGCAGCAACAGACGCTCCAATAGCAGCTAATACCGCTGTAATGGTCGTTCCAATATTATCTCCAAACAGAACTGGCAATGCCGCATCCAGGTTAATAAGTTCTTCAGAAAACAAACCTTGAAGAATGCCGATTGTGGCACTTGAGCTCTGAACAATAACAGTAAACACTGTCCCGACGACCACACCTAGAATTGGATTTGAACTCATGCTTACAGTCAAGTCATGAAAAGCTTCCAAAGAACGCAGAGGCTTCATCCCCCCGCTCATTAATTCAAGTCCATAGAATAAGGCACCAAAGCCAAAGACAATTTGACCGAAATTATTAACTTTTTTATTTTTAAAGAAAAACAATAGGATAGAGCCTAAAGCAATAATCGGCAAAGCGTATTCCCCGATATCAATCCCGATGATGAAAGCAGTTACCGTGGTTCCAATATTGGCTCCCATAATAACACCTATTGCCTGGCGCAATGTCATGAATCCGGCAGATACTAATCCAACTGTAATAACAGTGGTTGCAGAGCTGCTCTGTATAAGAATGGTGACAAGAATACCTGCCAGCACTCCCATTAAAGGATTCGTAGTAAAGCGATCTAATAAATCCCTCAGCCGGTCACCAGCTGATTTTTGGAGCCCATCACCCATGAACTTGATTCCATAAAGGAAAATACCAAGCCCGCCCAAAAACTCAAAAAGCATTTGCTGAACATTAAGTTCCACCATTATCCAACCCCTATAAATGTTTATTCGACATGATTCATCAAACCCCATACAATTATTAATGGAAACCTATAGAAATGTAAACCTGTTACGAACTAATTTTACAATTCCTTAACATTACATACTTATATTACATTTTTGTTACAAATACCTGAAAAACTTGCAAACAAGTTTGTCTTGTAACATCTGGATATTTGGCTAAAATATAATAGTGAATCTCAAAAAGGGTGTGTCCAAATGAATCTTTTTCTTCAGTTTTATAAAAGCTTGTATTCTCCAAAAGATATCGCTTTATTTCGTCATCAGGGTATAGGAAAAACTATTTTGTATGTGTTTTTCCTTACCCTGCTATCAGTACTTCCAACCGTTTTTTATTCCGGATCGGCAATTATTAATGGCTTAAATGCTATTGATGAAACAATTGACAGTGATTTACCGGATTTTGAAATTGCAGAAGGACAGCTTCACACAGAGGAGGAAGTACCTGTAACCATCAATAAAGATAACTTTACAATCATTGTTGATTCGACAGGAGCAGTTAACCCTTCTGTTTTATCCGAAAGCGGTAATACGATTGCCTTATTAAAAAATGAGGTCTACATACATGCTGAAGGACAGGAACAGACATATCCATACACATTGCTGACAAGCGGCACAACCAAAAATGACTTATCAGACTTCCTTGCTTCAGCAGAATCCCTTATGCCGATTATTGTTCCCATAATAGCGATTGTCATTTATATTTTTGCAGCGGGCATTCGATTTATCGAGATTTCCCTGTTAGCATTTGCAGGTCTGCTTATCAAAAAGGCTCTGGTAAAAAAATTGGAGTATCGTCATTTATGGCGTATGTCTGCCTACAGCATTACTTTGCCAGCCATTTTCTTTGCTATCATGTCAGCCCTGCATACTTCAGTGCAAAACGGGGCGATTATTAACTGGTTTGTTTCTCTTATCATCCTCCTCTTGTCCATAAAGGAAGTTGCATCTCATAACTCTAAATAAAAGCGTGCCAATTGCGCGTTTTTATTTTTGCAATTAAAAAGAGGAGTTATTTCATAAACAAAGCAGTTATTAATGCAGAATAATAAAAATAGAGGGCTTTTTTGGTCTAATCATATTTGGACAAGCATACATATTGGGTAAACATGCTATTTGCAGGGGGTTTGCCAGTATGAAGAAGCTTGCGGGCGTAATACTTTCAATTCTAGTTATATATGTAATCTATTATGATCTTAATCATGGGACATTGCCCGCTGGACAAAAGCAAGCATTGGAGGCTAGTACGCTGCCCACAGAAACAGGTGAACCCTATTTTGAAAAAAAGGTCAATCCTGGAGAAACAGTTCTTTCAATTATAGAACTAAACCTTGATGGCCCAATTCCTGTTGGCATAGACCAGGTAGTGTCAGACTTCACGGAATTAAATAATGGAATGCAGCCTGAAGACATTAAGTCAGGGGAGACCTATAAATTTCCAAAATATACTCAGAACAACTAATCATCATTCTTGTCAACTTCAGCGGTTCATTGATACAATAAAGTGAACCTTCTCTAACAGCATACATCTCAGCTGTTATATGAAAAGATAAAAAGGAGCGAATCTCCATTGAGTGAAATTATACATCGCACTAAAACAAGGCCTGTTAAAGTTGGGCCTTTAACAATTGGCGGAAGCAATGAGCTGTTCATCCAGAGTATGACCACTACGAAAACACATGACGTTGATGCGACTGTAGCTGAAATAAAAAGGCTGGAAGAAGCAGGATGTCAAATCGTGCGTGTTGCCTGCCCGGATGAAAGAGCTGCAAATGCCATAGCAGATATTAAAAGACAAATTAATATACCGCTTGTTGTTGATATCCACTTTGACTACAAACTGGCATTGAAGGCAATCGAAGGCGGAGCGGATAAAATCCGCATTAATCCGGGGAATATTGGCAAACGTGAAAAAGTGGAAGCAGTCGTCAAGGCTGCAAAAGAAAAAGGCATCCCTATCCGCATTGGTGTAAATGCAGGTTCCCTTGAAAAAAGAATCCTTGAGAAATATGGATACCCTACAGCAGATGGCATGGTTGAAAGCGCCCTGCATCATATCAAAATTTTAGAAGACCTTGATTTCCATGACATCATCGTTTCTATGAAAGCATCTGATGTTAATTTGGCCATTGAGGCTTATGAGAAAGCAGCACAAGCATTTGACTACCCTCTCCATTTGGGTATAACAGAATCAGGCACACTTTTTGCCGGTACTGTAAAAAGTGCCGCTGGACTTGGTGCAATCTTAAGCAAAGGAATAGGAAATACGTTAAGAATTTCACTTAGCGCAGATCCCGTTGAGGAAGTTAAGGTTGCCCGTGAACTTCTTAAAGTGTTTGGTTTATCCTCCAATGCTGCAACACTGATTTCCTGTCCAACATGCGGAAGGATCGAGATTGACTTAATCAGCATCGCAAATGAAGTGGAAGAATATATTCAAAAAATTAAAGCACCAATTAAGGTTGCTGTATTGGGCTGTGCTGTTAACGGACCTGGTGAAGCCAGGGAAGCTGATATCGGCATTGCAGGCGCCCGCGGAGAAGGCCTTCTGTTCCGCAAAGGCCAGATTGTAAGGAAAGTTCCAGAAGAAACAATGGTTGAAGAACTTAAGATTGAAATCGACAAAATCGCTGAAGAATATTTTGCCAAACAGGAAGAGGAAAAAGCACAAGCAGAAGGCCTGCTGCCATAATGCGATAATTGCCTCTTTCCGAATTAGAAAAAGCCTGGCACCAAATAATTTTGGGGGCCAGGCTTTTTTTCTTTTTCTAAAAAAACGGCAGAATAAACATACCGACGATAATGGATATAGCCCCTATTGCAATCGCCCAGCCCCCAAGGCTTTCTGAACCCCTGCGGCGTGCGATAAAACCAAGGACAATTCCTGTTGCTCCAAAAAGAACCGGCAGCACAAACAAAGATAAAATGGAAAGTGCCAGGGCAGCATATCCGACTCCTCTGCCGGCTGCAGCTGTTTCATCTTCTTCATCCCTGTTCACTGATCTATTATAGACACCAGGCGCTGCTATTTCGGCAGAGGTTTCCTCAGAATAATCTGCATGAACTGCAGCTGTTTCGTTTTCCTCGTCCCGATCCAGCGATCTGCTGTAAACACCAGGCGCTGCTATTTCGGCAGAGGTTTCCTCAGAATAACCTGCATGAACTGCAGCTGTTTCGTTTTCCTCGTCCTGATCCTGCGGTCTGCCGTAGACACCTGGAGCTGCTATTTCTGCAGAGGCTTCTTCGGAATAATCCGCATCTGCTTCGCCAATCCTCTCACTGTATCGAAGGTCATACTCTTCATTCCTGCGCTCTTGGTCTGCCATCATGATCCCTCGCTTCCTTAGCTGTGTTACTAAAAAGTACTGCTTAATGGAGCATTTATAGTGTTTGCGTTATAAGCCTTTTTTAAGATGTAAATGTTTTACTTTCATACCTGCTCAGGCATCACCCTTTTGCAAGGCCGGGACTTTTGTTAAGATAAGGGATATATGCATTAAAGGAGATCATAATGATGAAGAAGCGTTTTGGCATTGATATAGACGGAACAGTTACTTGCCCTGAAGCCATGGTTCCGTATTTAAATGAAGCATTTAATCTGAATATTACTTTAAATGATATTAAGCAATATGATTTAACACCTTTGGTGACGATTTCAGAAGAACAATTTGCACATTGGTTTTATGAAAATGAGCCCCTCATTTACAAAGAATCTCCAATTGCGGAAGGCGCGAAGGAAGTTTTGACCAACTGGAAACGCATGCATGAATTGTACTTTATAAGTGCCAGGGGTTCTCACCTGCAGCAAATAACAGAGGAATGGTTTCTAGAAAACACATTGGAGTTCGATCATATTGAACTGATCGGGAGCCATGATAAAATCGAAGCTGCAAAAAAATATGAGGTGGATATCTTTTTTGAAGATAAACATGATAATGCAGTCATGATTCATGAGGCCTGTGGAATTCCTGTCATCTTATTTGATACACCCTATAACCAGGAACCCCTTCCCAATGGTGTCATTAGAGTTAGAAATTGGAAGGAAGCGAATGCATGGGTGGAAGACTGGCTGCAGGAACAAAAGCGAAAGCGCATTGATCAGATGAACTCCAACTAAAGACCTCCACGTCCAGTGGCGAACGTTAAAGCCAGCCCAACTTGTGCAAGTCCGACAGGCATAAAGACGAATCACGCAGGAAATCCTGATTTCTGGAGTGATTTGGCTTATGACCCAAGGGGCTAGGCGTTGTAGCTTGATGCAGATTATTTCTCCACAAAGTTATTAACATCGTTATATTTTATTATTTCCTAAATTACAAAAAGAAGCATGGGCTATAATAAATAGCTTCCATGCTTCTTTTTTAGTTTTTTATTGAAAACACTCCGGGCACTTCCCATATATTTCGAACTTATGCCCAGAAACGTCATAGCCCTTCAGATTTTCCTGTACCTGCTTCATGGGACAGACTTCGATTTCTTTCGTCTTGCCGCAATCCAGACATATAAAATGATGATGATGATGTTCATGTGAGCAAGTAAAGCGGAAGTGTTTTTCCCCTGATAGCTCTGTCATTTCAAAAATATCAAGATCCACAAATAAAGATAAGTTTCTGTAGATAGTATCAAAGCTGAGTCCAGGGTAGTTATCCTTCATTATTTCCAGCACATCTTTTGCCGTTAAATATTTATCGCTGTCAGCAAATAGCTGAAGCATTTCTTCCCTCTTCCCTGTATGCTTATAGCCTTTATCCTTTAAAAGCTGCATGGCTTCATCAACATTCATACTTTTCACCTCATTTTTCTGCTCTGAAATAACCTCGGATAGAAGTCATCATTTATGCTGGCCTCAGGCCTGCCATCTTTTTAAGGAAGATTGTCACAATCAATATTAACACGGCAATCATGACGATAGTTCCGCCTGGAGCTAAATCTATATAATAAGAAATCGTCAGTCCGCCTAAAACTGAAATTTCACCGAAAAGCATGGACAGGAAAATCGTCTGTTTGAATCCTTTTGCGATTCTGATGCTGGCAGCAACCGGCAAAGTCATAAGTGATGAAACCAATAAAATACCCACTATTCTCATGGAAGCAGCTATGACCAAAGCTACCATGACAATAAATATAAAGTGGACACTTTTAGCAGCTATTCCAGATGCCTTGGCATGCTCTTCATCAAATGACAGCAGAAACAATTCTTTATAGAGAAGCACCACAAGTGCTATAACAAACACGCTGATGATTAAAATCGTCCATAAATCCAGCCGGCTGACTGCACTGACACTGCCAAACAGATAACTGAATAAATCAGTATTGAACCCGTCAGCGAGAGAAATGAATATCACTCCAAGCCCAATGCCTCCAGATAAAATAATAGGAATAGCAAGCTCCTGATAATGTTTATAAACAGCCCTTAATTTTTCAATAAACAATGACCCGGCTACTGAAAAGGCCATCCCCATATATAACGGATTCAACCCGCTCAATCCGATAAATTTCTTTTCAAGCAGCAGGCTTGCAGCGATGCCAGCAAGTGTTACATGACTTAAAGCATCGGCAATTAAAGACAGCCTCCTGACAACAATGAACACACCCAGTAGAGGAGCAATGATTCCGATGATTATTCCCGTTAAAAAAGCATTTTGTAAAAATTCATATTGAAGGATTCCTGCAATCATCTGCCTGCTCCTTTATCGTGGTGGTGATGGTCATGATTATGTGTCAGAACATGTACATCATGCCCATAGATCTCTGACATTTCATTTATATTTAAGCTTTCAAATTCTGCTGTATTTCCATGGAAATGCAAATTCTTATTCAGGCAAGCCACATGGGTGACTTTATCAGAAATTGTGCCAATGTCGTGTGTAACCAGCAATAGAGTAATACCAAGCTTCTTATTTAAATCATCAAGCATCTCGTAGAAAGACTGGACATTTTTTACATCTACTCCTACTGTGGGTTCATCCAATATTAATAATTTTGGATCGCTTACCAATGCGCGTGCAATGAAAACACGCTGCTGCTGCCCGCCTGAAAGCTCGCCTATATTGCGTCCGGCAAACTCTTGCATGCCAACTGATTCAATAGCGTGCAGAACTTTTGCCTGATCGGCCTTGCCCATAAATTTAAAAAGACCCAGCTTCTTTGTAAGGCCGCTTGAAACGACTTCAAAGACCGTTGCCGGGAATCCTGTGTTAAATGAATTTGCCTTTTGAGAAACAAACCCAATGTTCTGCCAATCCTTAAAGCGGCTTATTTCCTGGCCAAACAGTTTGACGCTCCCCTTCTGCACTTTAAGCAAATTCAGGATAAGCTTTAGCAGGGTTGATTTTCCCGAACCATTCGGCCCGACGATTCCGAGGAAATCTCCTGAATTAATGGTCAGATTAATATCCTCAAGGACATTTTCTTTCTCATATCTATAAGAAACATGATTTATTTCAATAATTGGCTGTGCCATTTTTATCACCTTACATATTAAGAATCATTACGATTTACTAACACAGTATACAGGAACTTGCATTTAAAGTAAAGGTACATGCTTATTTATCGGCATTTCAAAACTTATTGTCACTATTCACATTCTTAACTCATAAAGTACTGAGGAGGAGTGATGAACATGAAAATATTCGAAAACATCATTAATCACAAACTAAGCAATATTACAGCAGACGAATTATTAAAATATGGTGAGCAGTTCAACATCAGGATTACAAAAGCACAGGCGCAGAAAATTGCAGACCATTTGAGAGGTAAGCAAGTAAATATCTTTGATGATCGGGAACGGACAAAAATTATAAAAGAAATAGCCAGGATTGCCGGCCCGGAAACAGCAAGAGAAGTAAACAGGCTGTTTTTGCAATTTACAAAATAGGACTTAGCTTCTAATACTTAATTTCTCATGCAAAAAGCTGTGCAAACTCGGGCACAGCTTTTTATTATGGTTATCCAGCCGTAATGGCTTCTAATAGATTTTCATTGAATTCCTGGCTGCGCAGCATATTAATTTCATGCTTATAAGGCGCTTTTTTATTGTTTTTATCTTCGCCAACATAAGGAGTCTCCAGAATTTTAGGGATATCCTGTAATTGCGGATGATGAACAATGCAGTTTAACGCACTGAAGCCAATGTGGCCAAATCCGATATTCGCATGACGGTCTTTACGCATTCCGCGCTCATTCTTACTGTCATTAATATGGAGCACTTTCAGGCGATCAAGACCAATAATCTTATCGAATTCTTCCAACACACCATCGAAATCATTCACAATATCATATCCTGCATCATGCGTATGGCAAGTATCAAAGCATACAGATAAATGGTTGTTATAATTGACTCCCTCTATGATCATAGCCAGCTCTTCAAAGGATTTCCCGCACTCCGAGCCTTTTCCGGCCATGGTTTCAAGTGCGATCTGCACATTTTCTTCGCCATTTAGGACTTCATTCAAGCCCTCCACGATTTTTTTGATGCCGGCCTCTGTTCCTGCTCCTACATGTGCACCTGGATGAAGAACAATTTGTTTAGCTCCAATCGCTTCGGTGCGGTCGATTTCAGAGCGAAGGAAATTAACGCCTAATTCAAATGTTGAAGGATTTGAAGTATTTCCGATATTGATAATATAAGGAGCATGTACAACAATATCAGTAATCCCGTTCTCTGCCATATGCTTCAGCCCGGCCTCAATGTTCAGATCTTCGATTTTTTTTCTTCTTGTGTTTTGAGGGGCTCCTGTATAGATCATAAATGTATTGGAGCCATATGAAACAGCTTCTTCACTTGCTGCTAAAAGCATTTTTTTTCCGCTCATGGACACATGTGATCCAATTTTCAGCATGACGATACCTCTCCCTTTAATATTTCTTTTAAAAATTGTTTTACTTATAAAGCATGCCTGGTTTCCACTGCATGCATTTGCTTTCCGCGGGGAGGAACGAGAGCCTCCCCGGCTCCGCTTGGGGGGTCTCTCACTCCCTCTGCTCCAATCAACGCAGTGGTTAAGACGAGTTAGCCTGTCAGAAATCTTGCAAAAACCCTTTATTTATTTACGCTTTATTCTTCTTTCGCGTTTTTTTATTTTATCCATTTCCCATTTCATTTTCTTTTTATAGCCTGGTTTTACTTTTTTTGGTTTTTTTACTAGTGATGCGGCTTTTTTATCGATGTCATTTGTTTGTTTCTGTCTTGTTTTTCTCTTATTGCGATTATCCAGGTCTGTCCATTCACCATTTTGCAGATCTTTGTGCTGGAATTCTAATCCCATTTTTTCAAGTCTGTTTAATGCATCTTCATCTGAAGTCTCATACACCGTTACAGCAATTCCCGAGAATCCAGCACGCGCTGTCCGGCCAACCCGGTGTATATAAAAATCAAGATCTGTCGGAAGTTCATAGTTGATTACATGGCTGATTCCCTGTATGTCAATGCCCCGGGCTGCCAGGTCTGTTGCCACAATATATTGAAACTCGAGATCGAGAATCTGCTTCATCATTTTCTTTCGCTCACGAGGGTTAAGGTCTCCGTGAATCCGTCCGACTTTTAGGCCTTTGCTGATTAATCCGTCTGCCACTTCATCTGCCTTTTTCTTGGTGTTGGTAAAAACAATGGCTAAGTAAGGATTTAAAGAAGTCAATGCTTGATAGACAAGTTCCACTTTGTTCCGATGCCTGGACGGCAAAAGCCAGTGCTCGATATTAGCTGCAGCTGCCTGCTTCGGCTCAACGTGAACATACTTTGGATTTTCCATATATTTCTTCAAAAAAGGCTTTAGCTTCTCTGGAATGGTAGCTGAGAACACTAGCATCTGCAGCTTTTCCGGCATCCTTGCTGCAATCTGATCAACATCTTCAATGAATCCCATATCAAGCATTAAATCAGCTTCATCCACAATAAGAATTTCTGCGGTATGCACAAACAGCGCATGTTCCTTTACCAGGTCATTAATTCTTCCAGGGGTCCCTACAACCACATGAGGCTGTCTTTTCAGTTTTTCAATCGTTCTTTGCTTATCTGTTCCGCCGATATAGCAGCGGGCAGTTATCTCTTCTCCTTCAGGACAATGCTCTGTAACTTTGAGAATTTCATGATAAATCTGGTTGGCCAGCTCACGTGTCGGTGCCGTAATAATGGCCTGAACCTCCTGGCGGGATGGATCAACTTTTTGAAGAATAGGCAGTACGTATGAATGAGTCTTTCCTGTCCCTGTCTGTGACTGGCCAATGGCGCTTTCACCCTTCAGCACTGCAGGGATCATTCTTTCCTGAATTTCTGTCGGCTCAAAAAAGCCAAAGTCTTTAACCGCTTCTATAATAAATGGCTTTAAATTAAATCGGTCAAATTTCGTTTCGTTCATATTAAAACTCCTCAATTATTCAGATTCACCCCTGTTCAGGCTGCATCCGAAACATATATTAGTGAAGTAAGATCTACTAGCATCAACTGACAACTTGCTGGTTCCGAGCTTTTCTTACATCCTGTTATTATAATAAAGTTTCCTGGAAATAACCACTCATACAGGCATTTATATTTTTATGATAAGCTTTTTGGGCGATTTTAATAAATAAATTAGTTTCTTCTGCTTTATGCCTAAACCAAAATGGGATAAAAGCATACTTTATTATATGAAATTTTATTAAGAAGCAGAAATGTGCAAAGAAAGGAGGCCAATAGATATGATGCCAGGATCAAGACCCCCTATGCGCGGAGGAATGCCTCCCCATCCTTTTATGACACCGATGCAGGGAAGACCTCCCATGGGGCCAATGATGAGCGGTCCCCCGGGAATGAAACGCGGTGGAGGCAGGGGAGGATTGCTCTCTAAAATATTGGGAAAAGGCAATGCACAGCCTGCAGCTGGAATGGGGGCAGCAAGAGCAGCAGGAGGCTCCCCCGCAGGCGGAGGAGGCATATTGCAGGCAATAAGCAATCCTTCTTCCATAAACGGCTTTTTAACGAACACTCAAAAGGTTCTAAATACAGCACAGCAAATTGGACCAATGGTTCAGCAGTATGGTCCGCTGGTCAGAAATCTTCCTGCTATGTGGAAACTTTATAGAGGTTTGAAAGATGCCCCTGAAGCTGATGAGGCTGCTTCTGAATCTAAAGAGGAATCCAATCAGACGAAAGCAGAAAAAAAGAAACCAGATTCTCAGAGCAAAAAAACCAAAAAGGCACCTGTCTCTGAAAAACCAGCCGTCAAATCATCTTCAGCAGAAGGTATTTCCAAACCGAAATTATATATTTAAAGAAAAGGATGCTGAGGCATTCTTTTTTTGCTTTTCTTTTAAGAAGAATTACTCCTTTTGTAATATCGGTTTATCTCTTATATAATAGAAATGCAATATGGGATTTTTCCGCAATTGAAATAGAACTCACTTCAATTCAGATATAAGCTTTCATTAGGGAGGATAAGCAGATGAATGTCATAAAAATCTCTCCTCGGGGGTATTGTTACGGTGTGGTGGATGCAATGGTTATTGCCAGAAACGCTGCACTTGATCCGTCATTGCCAAGACCCATCTATATTTTGGGTATGATCGTTCATAACAAACATGTAACAGATGCTTTTGAAGAGGAAGGCATTATTACACTTGATGGGAAAGACCGGAAAGAAATCTTAGATAAAGTCGATAAAGGCACTGTCATTTTTACAGCACATGGCATCTCGCCTGAAGTGCGTGAAGCAGCCAAACAAAAAGGCCTTGTGACAATCGATGCTACGTGCCCTGACGTAACAAGAACACATGATTTAATCAGGGAAATGGAAAAGGAAGGTTTTCAAATCATTTACATTGGCAAAAAAGGCCATCCAGAACCTGAAGGTGCAGTAGGTGTAGCTCCTCATGCAGTCCATTTAGTGCAGACCATTGAGGATGTAAATGAACTTAGCATACAGGCTGATAAAATACTGGTGACTAATCAGACTACAATGAGCCAATGGGATGTCGTACATGTGATGGATCAGATAAAGGAAAAGTATCCACACGCAGAGTTCCACAAAGAAATCTGCATGGCTACCCAGGTGCGCCAGGAAGCTGTTGCGGAACAAGCTGGCCAGGCTGACGTTTTAATCGTTGTAGGGGATCCGATGAGCAATAACTCCAATCGTCTTGCACAGGTATCAGAAGAAATTGCCGGTACAAAAGCCTACCGCATTGCTGATATAACTGAACTGGATGTAAATTGGATAAAAGATGCAACGACAGTTGCAGTCACAGCAGGAGCCTCTACACCGACACCGATCACAAAGGAAGTCATCACGTTCCTGGAACAATTTAATCCCATTGATGAATCCACATGGTCACGCGAGAAAAAAGTGCCATTAAATAAAATACTTCCTAAAGTGAAGAAGCCTGCAAAGCTATAATCAAAAGAACCGGTCCCAATTGGAGACCGGTTCTTTTTGAGTCAAACAAACTTAAATGGATCTGTATGAATTTCAGAAGGGAAAATGGATACGCTATACCCTTTGTCAGAACACATCTGTACTAATTTTTGGGTAACTCCCTTTTTCATTATTTTTTCCACATTATGTCCTGGATCAACAATATTGAGGCCCATCATCATGGCATCATGTGCCACATGATAATACATGTCACCCGTAACATACACATCAGCCCCCTTCATTTTTGCTGACATGAAGTATTTATTTCCATCTCCGCCAAGAACAGCAACTTTCCTGATTTTGGATGAGAGATCACCTACTACCCGAACCCCATCCACTTGGAGTGTACGTTTTACATGCTCTGCAAATTCCTCTAGAGTCATCTCGCTGATTTTTCCAATTTTGCCAAGCCCCAGAACTTCCCCCTTGTTTTCCAGCTTATAAATATCATAAGCAACTTCTTCATAAGGATGGTTTTTGAACATAGCCGAAAGCACTTTCTTTTCTATATGTTCAGGATAAATGGTCTCAATGCAGACTTCTTCAACTGTCTCAAGCTTACCCTGCTGGCCGATATGCGGATTGGCCTCCCCATTAGGCTTAAACTGCCCTGTTCCACGGGAGGCAAACGAACAATGACTATAATTGCCAATTGAACCTGCCCCTGCTTTCCCAATCGCTTGCCTTAGTGACTCAGCATTTTCTTCAGGTACAAACACAGCGAGCTTTTTCAATTCAGTTTCATATGTTGGATATAATACCTCTGTTTCGGTAAGCTTCAGTGCATCAGCAAGCATATCATTGACCCCGCCTTTGGCGATATCCAAATTGGTATGTGCTGCATATACGGCTATATCATGTTTGATAAGCTTTTCAATAATTCTTCCTGATGGAGTATCCGTTGAAATTTTTTGCAGCGGCCTGTAGATTAGCGGATGATGAGCAATAATCAGCTGTACCTCCTTTTCAATTGCCTCATCAACGACTTCTTCCAGCACATCAAGGGCAATCATGACATTTTCGACGGGGGTGTTAAGCCTGCCAATCTGGAGGCCGATTTTGTCTCCTTCCATCGCATATCCTTTTGGGGAGAACTGCTCAAATAATTGGATAATTTCATGTCCATTTATTTTTTTCACTTTTCGAGTACCTCCTCTGCCATTTTGATTTTCTCCTTCAGCTCCTGTTTTCTCTTTTCTGTTTCGCTGGAGTATGCGGCTTTACCAAGCTGCAAAAGGATTCTCTCCCAATTCTCCCTTTCACCAATCCACTTGTTTCGAAATACTTCGGATTTTTGTTCCATAAGAAACGGGCCCATCAGCAAACCTTGTTCTTTATTCTTATAAGGTTTTAAAGGCTCTCCTTTTTCAGCTGCAAGGATTTCATAAATCTTTCCGTCTTCTTCAAGAATTTCTTCAGCGATTAGCTCCCAGCCATTTGCAATCAGCCAGGTTCTAATCGAGATGGCACTTAAATTCGGCTGGAGGATAAGCCTCTGCACAGAAGCAAGCTTCCTCTTCCCATCTTCAAGAATGCTCGCAATTAAAGCGCCTCCCATGCCCGCAATGGTTATACAGTCAACTTCACCTGGTTCAATTACTTCAAGGCCGCTGCCTTTTCTAACAGAAATCTGTTTTTCGAGCCCTTCCATTTTCACCTGTTTTTTGGCTGATTGAAACGGCCCTTCCACCACTTCACCAGCAACAGCAAAAGGGACAATGCCTTTCTTTACTGCGTAGCATGGCAAATACGCATGATCTGAGCCTATATCAGCAACTCGTGAGCCAGGTGGGATATAATTTGTTACAGCTTCAAGCCGATTTGATAATTTCTCTGTATTCATTCTGTCACCACTTATATATGTATTGTAACAAGCGCAGAGCGCCTGCCTATCTGCTCCTCCTGAGAGAAAAGCTAAAAAGCTATCGTAATTTGCGACAGCCTCTCTTATAGTATAAAAAAAGTCCTTTACATATGCAAAGGACTTTCATTATAGGTATTACTTAAGGCCTGCTAACCATTCAGCCATTTCGGCAGCTTTGTCTTGAGGCACTAATCCTGGAGGCATTGAGCCTTTACCGTTTACTACGATATTTGCGATTTCATCTTGTGATAAACGATCGCCTACACCTGTTAGTGCAGGACCAACTCCACCTTGATACTGGTCACCGTGACATCCGATACAGCTCTTCTGATAAATTTCTTCAGGGGTTGCAGCTGCAGTTTCTTCAGTTTCAGCACCGCCGCCTTCCTGTTCTTTAGCAAGCTCTTCCATATCGCCAAGACCTTTAAAAGAAACAAGGAACATTGCTACCACACCAAAAACCATAATTAACACAAATGGAATGATTGGATTGCGATTCATGATTTAACCTCCCTTATGTAAGCACATTCAGTTTAAGTAAGTATACAAACAATCTCTATTTTACTTTAAAAAAGTCAGAAGGAAAAGCCCTATTGTAAACTTTGTCAAATCTTGTTCATAAAATGGACAAAAACTCCAACCTGAGGGTGGAGTTTTTGTCATTCATATTATAATAAATTTAGCGGGTAGCCATACAAAAACAAAGTTGCATACTGTTTCGTATTCAGTGTGTTTAGCACCCAATAAGGCGGGCAATGACCATTCTTTGCACCTCTGAGGTACCTTCACCTATTTCTGTGAGCTTTCCGTCTCTCATGTAGCGTTCTACATGGTAGTCTTTCATATAGCCGTATCCTCCGTGGATTTGGACGGCCTGATCGGCGATTTCCATACAGATTTCTGAAGCATAGAGCTTGCACATGGATGCTTCTTTTGCGAAAGGTCTACCCTGGTCTTTCAGCCATGCAGCTTTGTAAACCAGATTCCTTGCCAGTTCAATTTTCATTGCCATATCTGCAAGTTTAAATTGAATAGCTTGGAAATCTGATAGTGAACGGCCAAACTGCTTGCGTTCCTTTGCATACTGGAGTGCCTTGTCATAGGCAGCCTGTGCTATTCCCAGAGCCATGGCTCCAATTCCAATACGGCCTCCATCCAATGTAATTAAAAATTGTTTAAAGCCCTCTCCTTTTTTGCCGAGCAAGTGCTCAGTCGGAACGCGCACGTCTTCAAGGACAAGTTCAGTAGTATTTGACGCATTGAGTCCCATCTTTTCGTAATTATCGATCACTGTAAATCCTTCTGCATCCGTTGGAACAATAATTGCGCTTATTTCTTTTTTGCCATCTTTTTCCCCGGTGATAGCAGTCAATGCTAAATGCTTAGCATAGCTTGCATTTGTAATGAAACACTTATTTCCGTTAATGATATATTCTCCATCTTTTTCAACGGCTGTTGTCCTCGTGCCGCCTGCATCAGAGCCTGCATTTGGTTCTGTCAGACCGAAAGCTCCAAATGACTCACCTGTACAAATTGGCACCAGATATTTTTGCTTCTGCTCTTCGGTTCCAAATAAATAAAGCGGTGCTCCGCCAAGAGAAATATGAGCCGAGTATGTGATTCCGGTAGAAGCGCACGCTCTGCTCAATTCTTCTGTTACAATAGCGAAACTTACAGTATCTGCCCCTGCGCCGCCATACTCTTCAGGGAAAGGAAGTCCCATTAAACCAAGGTCTGCCATTTTTTTAAAAACTTCTATCGGAAATTCTTTTGTACGGTCTCTTTCCGAAGCCCCCGGTGCCACTTCTTCCTGGGCAAATTCCCTTATGGTTTTATAGATCATATTCTGTTCGGCCGTCAAATCAAAATTCATTTGCATCCCCCTTAAACACAAAAGTTGTTGTATACGCTTTCATTACTATTATATAAGGGATGCAAGAGTTTTCTCAACATTTAAAAACTTTTTAAAATATTTTATTATACGAATATAGAAATAACTATTAATGCACATCCTATTGCTCCGGAAATCCAAAAATATTGAAACTTCAACTTTAAACCCGCAAACAGCCAAAGAACACAATTAATTACTAGGGCCGCATAGAGAGCTTTCTGGTTTTCGGGATATACTTCCGATACAAGCCCAACAGAACCCATCAATAAATTCAAAGCTGCTGATATGATGGGAATATGCATCAATTTTGCTTTTCTGGAAAAATAAAAACCAAAGAAAATACATGGGAAAATAAAAAGAATCAAAATGGCAGTTTGCAAAATAATAGACAATTCAGTAAAATAAATTAATAAAGCAGAAATTGGAATAAGCAGCAAGAAAATAAGGTTGGCAAGAAAAAAAACCATTACACTTTTATGCTTTTTTATTTCCTTCGGCTGACTTCCTTCCGTATAAAGAGCCAGCAGGTAGTCACAATATCGATCAGGGAGCATTCGGCTATTCTTCCAATACAGAAGTTCGTTAACAATGACCTTTTTTCTGTTTTCATCCAACCAAAGCACATCCAGTCAAAAAAAATAGTTTACTTCTATTTTAAGAAGTAAACTATCCACTGGCAATTCTTTTTTATTCTAAGAAGTCTTTTAAACGCTTGCTTCTGCTGGGATGACGCAGTTTTCTTAAGGCTTTGGCTTCAATTTGACGTATACGCTCCCGGGTAACGCCAAATACCTTGCCAACTTCTTCTAAAGTCCTGGTTCGGCCGTCATCCAGTCCGAATCGAAGACGAAGAACATTTTCTTCCCGGTCAGTAAGTGTGTCAAGAACATCTTCAAGCTGTTCTTTCAGGAGTTCATATGCCGCATGCTCTGATGGAGAAGTGGCATCCTGATCTTCAATAAAGTCACCTAAGTGAGAGTCATCCTCCTCACCAATAGGTGTTTCTAATGAAACAGGTTCCTGTGCAATCTTAAGAATTTCTCTTACTTTGTCTGGAGTTAAATCCATATCTTCAGCAATTTCTTCCGGTGTTGGTTCGCGGCCAAGATCCTGAAGAAGCTGACGCTGGACACGGATCAGCTTATTGATGGTTTCAACCATATGGACAGGAATACGAATGGTCCTGGCCTGGTCAGCAATGGCTCTCGTGATGGCCTGGCGTATCCACCATGTTGCATACGTACTGAACTTAAATCCTTTGCGGTAGTCAAATTTTTCAACCGCTTTTATCAGTCCCATATTTCCTTCCTGAATAAGGTCAAGGAAGAGCATTCCGCGTCCCACATACCTTTTAGCAATACTTACAACCAATCGGAGGTTAGCTTCAGCGAGTCGTCTTTTTGCTTCTTCGTCGCCTTCCTCAATTCGATTGGCAAGTGCGATTTCTTCCTCTGCAGAGAGTAAGTCAACACGTCCAATTTCTTTTAGGTACATACGAACAGGATCATTAATTTTCACACCTGGAGGGACACTTAAATCATTAAGGTCAAATTCCTCTTCATTTTTTGCAAGCTCCTGAACATTCGGATCCTCATTCTCATTGTCTCCGACTAATTCAACACCCTGATCTCCCAGGAATTCATAGAATTCATCCATCTGGTGGGAATCAACTTCAAATTGAGACAATCTTTCTGCTATATCATCATAGGCAAGGACACCTGTCTTTTTTCCTATTTCAACTAATTGATCTTTCACTTGTTCAAGGGTCAACTCTGTATCAACCTCTTTTGAACGGGCCGACTTTTCAGCCATATGTCCCCCTCCTTCCAAAAATCAAACACATTCTTAATACATCTTGCAAATGGGACTATTCCTAGGAGACGCTTAATCCCCAAAAACATTTATTTAAGGCACACAGCCTTCTTATAGTGACTTTCGCAAATGAAGGATCTCCATTGCGATTAAAGCCGCTTTAGCATAATCCTTTTGTCGCTCTGCTTCTTTTTCTTCATTTAGTTTTTCCTTTATTTTTAACATCTTTTGATAATTCAACACCTGTTTAAGATAATCTGATAATTCCTGTTCGCTTATTTCATCGTTTATGGACATCATTTCTATATCCACCACAATACGCTTCAGCTTTTCATCTTTAATAAAATTTATAAATGCGCTCGGATCAGGCGTATGGCCTTTTTCGTAGAAACCTAAAAGATAGGTAATAATTGCCTGGTGTTCATCGATGTTAAATGTATTTCCCTGAAGCATATCCTGGACTTTAAATGCTATGTCACTATTCCTGAGCATGTGGGCGATTAGCCTTCTCTCCGCTGTATGGTAGGCGGGTTTAAGACTGTCAGCCCTTTTTGGTGTTTGAAGCCTTTTTTGAGGTTCGAAAGCACCTTTCCCCTTATGTGTGTTCCTTCGCTTCTTCTCCGTATAATAGACCTGTTTTTGCTGCTCTTTCAAGGCTTCCAGAGAAAGTGAGAATTCATTTGCAAGCTGGCGCAGATAATGATCTCTTTCAACCGCTTTATCCAGCTGGCTGATTTCCTTTAATACCTCTTCGATATAAAGGAGACGATCTCCTTCATTTTGAAGCCTTTTGCCCCTGCGGAGATAAAGAAGCTTAAATGCCATAAAGGTTATGCTGGATTCGATTACATCATGACGAAATTTTTCTTCGCCGAACTCATTGATATAATCATCCGGATCATATCCGTCAGGCATGAGCGCCACTCTGATCTGGCAGCCTGCTTCCATTAGCAGGTTTGCTGCCCGGTATGCGGCTTCAATACCCGCATTATCGGAATCATAGCAGATCGTGATTGATTGAACATTTCTTCTTAAAGAAGCAACATGTTCATCAGTTAAAGCAGTTCCCATCGTACCAACGCCATTGCCGACACCCGCACGATCAGCAGCGATTACATCTGCAAACCCTTCAAAAAGAACGGCCCTCTGCAATTTTTTAATCTGTGGTCTTGCCAAATGAAAATTATATAAAGTTTTGCTTTTATTGAAGATTGCAGTTTCAGGGCTATTTAAGTATTTGGGCTCATCGTCCCCAAGTGATCTTCCCGAAAAAGCAATCGTATTTCCGCTGCGGTCAAAAATCGGGAACATGATTCTATCTCTGAAGCGGTCAAAATAGTTCCCATCTTTCTCCCTTTTGATGATCAGTCCTGCTCTTTCCATAACATCTGCCGGGAATTTTCTTTTAGTCAGGAACTTGAAGACAAAATCCCAGGACTTCAATGAATAGCCGATTTGAAATTTTTCAATCGATTCCATTGTAAAGCCTCTATTAAGCAAATATTCAAGTGCATGCTGACCATCTTTTGTGTTTACGAGCAGATGGTGATAAAATTTACGTAGAAGCTCATGAGCTTCCATCATCTGCTGTAAATCTACAGGCATTGATTTTGCTGATGCTGCAGATGCCGCATCAATTTCAAGCTTGACATTTCCTTTTTCAGCGAGCTTCAAGGCTGCTTCCTGAAAGGAATATCCTTCTAATTCCATTAAGAAAGAAAAGGCATTGCCTCCCGCTCCGCATCCAAAGCAATGATAGATTTGCTTTTCGGGCGATACAGAAAAGGAAGGAGTATTTTCGCCATGAAAAGGACAAAGCCCAAAATAGTTGCGTCCTTGCTTGTTTAATTGAATATAGTCGCCAATGACATCAACAATATCTACAGCTTGCCGAATCTCATTTACTTTCTCTTCGGCGATCCGTTCTGCCATATGAACAACTCCATTACTTACTCAGGTATTCGATAAACGTTACTGAATTCCTTCATGATTCGACAAAATCTTTGTCAATTGCTGCACAAACATGGATCTGTCCTCTTTGCTGTATGGTTTTGGTCCTTTCCCATAAACTCCTCTTCTTCGCGCTTTCGCTGAAAGATGCCTCACTTCAAGCGCGGTCTGAATTTCATTTTCTTCAAATAAAATTCCCCTGGGAGAAAGGACATAAACACCATTGAGCAAAAGAGTTGATGCCAATCCAATATCTTGAGTTACAACTACATCTCCTGATTTCACATAATTCATTATGAATAAATCAGCAGCTTCCTTACTGCTGTCAACGAATTTCCAGACAGCCCCATTCAGGTCATTTTTCATATGGGCATAAGAAGCAACAAACACTGCGTCCATCGTAAAGGAATTGGCTATTTCGACAATTTCTTCTTTAACGGGACAGGAATCAGCATCCACAATAATGTTTGGTTTGCCTGATGTTCTAATAATTCTACATCACTCCGCATAATCCTTCTTTGCATGAATAACTTTTGCATTGTGAGATATGTCGAATTTTTTCTTGGTCGAAAGCTTGACATGCCACAATAAATAGTTTATTCCTTCGCAATGAACTCTAAACCTATTCAGGTACATTTTTATCACAATTTTTTATTATAGTACATTAATCTCTATTTTGCCATTAATTTATCTGGGATGAATATAATTTAATTTACAGGTTTTCCCCTGAAAAAAAGCCATCCTTGGAATGGAGGTTTATTCCCGGGTTACAGCGGGTCTCCCGCTCCCTCTTTTACCGCAAGCTAAACAGCATGAATGCCTAGTATAAAAAAAGAAAAGGCACATAAAAAATTTATGTGCTAGCTTTTTGGAAAGTTTTTACGGTATTGATTTAAGATCATATTGGCTGTCTCTTCTACTGCCTTATTGGTAACATCTATAACCGGGCATTTAATTTTGGATACGATCTTTTCAAAGTAACCTATTTCTTCTTTAATTCTCTCAATATTAGCATAGCTGGCATTATCGCTTAAACCTAGCGATATTAGACGTTCTCTGCGGATAAAGTTTAATTTCTCAGGACTGATTTTCAGGCCGAAGCACTTATCCGGCGGGACAAGAAACAGCTCTTCTGGAGGATCGACTTCAGGAACAAGGGGAACGTTAGCCACTTTAAGGCGCTTATGTGCAAGATATTGAGAAAGAGGTGTTTTTGATGTCCTTGAAACGCCTATTAACACTATATCCGCTTTTAATATTCCACGAGGGTCTCGGCCATCATCATATTTTACAGCGAACTCGATAGCCTCAATCTTTTTAAAATAATCCTCATCAAGCTTTCTGACCAGTCCAGGTTCAAAAAGGGGTGTAATGCCGCATGCTCTTTGGATTTGATCCATTAAAGGGCCAACGATATCAAAAGCATATATCCCTTCTTCTGCAGACCTCTGGTTAATATACTTCCTCATATCCGGCTTAACCATTGTATAGGCTATCATCCCATTATCCAGCTTTGCCAGCGAAATGACTTCATCAATATGTACTTTTTCTTCAACATATGGAAAGCGCTTAATAGTTATATCACTGCCATTAAACTGGCTCGTGGCAGCTTTTGTTACAAGTTCGGCCGTTTCTCCCACAGAGTCCGAAACGACGTAGATAATCGGCAATTTTTCCATTCTTCAACACCATCTCCTTCTTACTTTGCTACTTTTCCCCGGCCAGGGCCAAGAATGCTTTTGTCAGGTTTGTTTTGGTTATCCTGCCGTTTACTTCGAACCCTTTCTCCGTCTTTTTTACAACAGGCAGGGCATCGATTTGCTTTTCAATCAGCTTTTTAGCAACTTCTATGAGCAAATCATCTTTTTCACACATCGTAATATTAGGCATCCTTGTCATAATGATATTAACAGGGATGGAATTAAGCTCCTGCTTGCCAATACTTGCCCTAAGCAAATCCTTCCTTGACAAAACCCCTACAAGCAGCGAATTCTGGTCTACTACAAATAGCGTGCCGACATCTTCCAGAAACATAGTCACAATTGCATCATATACCGATACATTTTCATTAACGACTACAGGAATGGATTGATAATCTCTTACATAAAGCTTCTGAAGATTTTCTGTCAACAGCTGTGCCCCGGTTTTCCCTGTATAAAAATAGCCTACACGCGGACGGGCATCCAAATAGCCTGCCATCGTTAATATAGCCAGGTCCGGCCTAAGTGTTGCCCTGGTTAAGTTAAGCTGTTCCGCTATACTCTCACCAGTGATCGGCCCGTTTTCTTTTACGATTTCTATGATCTTTTCCTGCCTTTTATTTAATTCGATTTTCCTCACCACCTAATCTGAACAGGGTATTTTAATGATACTCATTTCCCACAATAATAAGGTTATACTTTTATATAATTATTATATACTATTTGCCATAAATGAAAAGATGTGTTTCCTATATAGTTTTTCTTTACTTCGCCTAATATGTCCAAAATATGAAAGAGCCCGTCAGCAATATAACAGGCTCTTTCCTGACAGCCAAAGCTGCTGTCCTCTCTCTTAAAATTTAATCCTATTCCAGAAAAAAACGCAAAATTTAAGCTCGTTATTTAACAATAATTTCGTTCATGTTTGCAAATTTCTTAATCACATCAGCCAAATTCGCCATCTGGTGCAGCCTATTGCTGCGAATTTCCTGATTTTCATCCATAACCATAGTATGCTCGAAGTATTGATCAATTTCTGGTTTCAGGCTAATTAGCAGGTTAAAGGCAGCTTCTTCTGCAACCTCTTTTCTTAATTCCTCGTTCACTGATAAATATTTGTTGAATAGAGATTTTTCGTAATCATTTTCAAATAAGCTGCTGTCTATATCCCCTTTGACCTCTGCTTTAGAAGCAATGTTGATAACTCGGCTAAGAGCTTCAATGCTTTCCTTGAAGCCTGCAGCATCCTTATGGGACTCCAATACTTCAGCTCTTTTTACAAGTGAAGGCACCGAACCGATTTCACTGCCTAAAACGGCTTCAATTAAGTCATAGCGAACTGTCTTCTCCTGCAGCAAATATTTGATTCTTAATTTA
This sequence comes from Cytobacillus sp. BC1816, assembly GCF_051353635.1. NCBI lineage: Bacteria > Bacillati > Bacillota > Bacilli > Caryophanales > Bacillaceae > Cytobacillus > Cytobacillus sp. BC1816. The sequence goes on from NZ_CP195611.1 coordinate 4,049,191, forward strand.
AAGAATGAAACTAGTTCCTGCATCAATTCACTCTTTGATTTCTTTCCAATCTTCGAATTAAGAACAGTCTCAGAAGATAATGCAATCAATTCTTCGAGTTTCAAATCCCAATTTTTTGCCAGCAGCGTCTGGATAACACCCGTTGCCTGTCTTCTTAAGGCATATGGATCCTGGGAACCGCTTGGGATAATCCCTATTGCAAAGGAAGACACAATTGTGTCGAGCTTTTCAGCAATGGAAAGCACTGCACCAGCATTACTTGCAGGCGTCTTGTCCTCTGCATTGCGCGGCATATAATGTTCATTGATTGCACGCGCCACAGCTTCTTTTTCACCTTTTTGCAGAGCGTATTTTTCCCCCATAAAGCCTTGCAGCTCTGGAAATTCATAAACCATATGTGAAACAAGGTCGAACTTGCTGATTTCAGCAGCCCGGTCTGTCACTGCCTTTGCCTCATCGCTGAAATGAAGATTTTCACTCAATTTACTTGCCAGATGGCGAACACGGTCCACCTTTTCAGCAAGAGTTCCAATTTCTTCATGATAAACAATGTTTTTAAGTTTTTCCAGTGATGCCGCGATTTCCGTTTTCTGGTCCTCCCTGTAGAAGAAAGCTGCATCAGAAAGTCTTGCCCGCAATACTTTCTCATTTCCTTTAGCCACTTTCTCCAAATGTTCATGGGATCCATTTCGGACAGTTACAAAGTAAGGAAGCAGCCTGCCCTCTTTGGACTTTACCGGAAAATAACGCTGATGCTCTTTCATGGATGTAATTAAAACCTCTTCCGGAAGCTCCAGGTATTCTTCTTCAAACTGGCCATATAATGCTGTCGGATACTCAACCAGATTGTTTACTTCTTCCAATAAATCTTCATCTACAGGGATCACCCAGTCTTTTTCTTCTTCAATTTTTTCCAATTGTGATAGAATAGCACTTTTTCTTTCCTGCGGATTAGTTATCACATATTGCGCCAGCAGGGCCTTCTCATAATCAGAAGGATTGTTAATTACAATCTCTTCGCCCAGAAACCGGTGGCCCCTTGTAAGGTTAGAAGTATGAACATTTGTAATTGCAAAAGGAATGACTTCATTTCCGAATAATGCCATAAGCCATTTGATCGGCCTGATAAAGCGCAGCTCCTGGTTTGCCCAGCGCATATTTTTCGGGAATGATAGCGAGGTGACAATCTGCTGGAGTTCCGGCAGCAGTGCTGCTGTTTCCTTACCTTTAATAAATTTGCTGACATGGGCATATTCAACCCCATTAATTTCTTTAAAGAATATATCTTCAACAGAAGCTCCCTGGCCCCGGCTGAATCCAACAGCAGCTTTAGACCATTCTCCATTATCGGTTAAGGCAATTTTTTTTGCAGGTCCTTTCGCTTCCTCATTTATGTCCTCCTGGGCGGTATCTACTCCCGTTACAAGAACAGCCAAACGGCGGGGAGAAGAGAAAGCGCTGATCTCGTCAAAAGATATTTTCTTTTCCAAAAGCCATGATTTCACTTTATCTGAAAGCTGATTCATTGAATTAGTGACAAATCTGGCAGGCATTTCTTCAAGTCCAATTTCCAGCAGAAGATCTTTCTTATTCATGAGATCCTTCCTCCTTATCCTTTAAAATTGGGAAGCCGAGTTTTTCTCTCTCTTCATAAAAAGTTTTGGCTACTTTTCTGGCCAGATTTCGGCATCGGGCGATATAGCCGGTTCTTTCTGTTACAGAAATCGCTCCCCTTGCATCAAGCAGATTAAAAGTATGAGAGCATTTTAATACGTAGTCATATGCCGGGTGTACTAGTCCCTCATCCATTTGCCGATGTGCTTCTTTTTCATAAATATTGAACAAATTGAAGAGCATTTCCTGATCTGATGTTTCAAATGTGTATTTTGAATGCTCGAACTCAGGCTGCAGGAAGATATCTCTAACCGTAAACCCGTCAGTCCATTCAAGGTCAAAGACATTTTCCTTGTCCTGAATGTAGGATGCAAGCCTTTCAATTCCGTATGTAATCTCAACCGACACAGGCTTACATTCCAATCCGCCTACCTGCTGGAAATATGTGAACTGCGTTATTTCCATACCATCAAGCCAAACTTCCCATCCTAAGCCTGCACAGCCAAGAGAAGGATTTTCCCAGTTATCTTCTACAAACCGGATATCATGTTCAAGCGGATCAATGCCCAATGCTTTTAATGAATCAAGATACAGCTCCTGAATATTATCCGGCGACGGCTTCATGATCACCTGAAATTGATGATGCTGATAAAGCCGGTTTGGATTCTCACCATAACGTCCATCGGCCGGACGGCGTGAAGGCTCCACATAAGCAACATTCCACGGTTCTGGACCAATCGCTCTTAAAAAAGTGTACGGGCTCATTGTTCCGGCCCCTTTTTCAGTGTCATAAGCCTGCATCAAGATACACCCCTGTTCAGACCAATGTTTTTGAAGTGTTAATATCATGTTTTGAATATTCATAGGACACCTCTTTCTTATTTGTATAAAGTAAAGCTTTATGAACTTAACAGCTGTCTACCCACAGTGCTTCCGTTTTTCTGTGAACATAAAAAACTCCCGTCTCTATGCCCAATGGCATAGGGACGAGAGTTTACCCGCGGTTCCACCCTATTTGCTGCGATTTTGACCGCAGCCTCTTTAGTTGTCGATAGACAATATTGCTCTGGAGCGCCCTTCCTTAACCATCCATGCCCGGCTCCCACTATCCCGGGTTCGCTTTAAATAGAAAAGGTTAAGTACTCTTCTCCTTCACAGCAATTATATTTTATTAATTTGAATCATAGCGGAATGGATTTGAATTGTCAATAATAACAAAAGCCAATGCGCTTCGATTATAAAGGAACGCATTACATTAAATCATTAAACTTAGCCATTTGATTCAGAAACTTCTTTGTCTTCAAGTTTAAGCCTGAATACTCTTCATAATAGGCAGAAATAATCTTTTTCAATTCAGCTTTGGTTTCCGGTTTGACAGAGATATTGCCGAGCCGGGACAAGTCAAAAAAATAAAACAGGCGAAGCAGCTTAATAGTCGCCTGGGACACTTTATAATGATAGGGATCCTTATCAAGGCAGCGGTGACAAATCAGACCGTTTTCCCGGATAGAAAATGCAAAATGCCCGTCAGTGCTTCCGCAGACAGAACATTGATCAAGTACTGGATATAAACCCAGGGCATTCAGCATTTTCATTTCATAAATGTTTGTGAGAATCTCCGGGTCATACCCTTCGTTTATTAAATTTAGCGTTTGATACAGCAATTCGAACAAGAATGGATTGGGCTTCTTATCCTCAATGCTTTTATCAGTCAAATCGACAATATAGCTTGCATATGCCGTCAGAAAAATATCTTCTTTAATGGACCGCATAGATGAAATCATGTCCCCCTGCTGCAGGGTACCCAATCCGCTTCCACGCTGAACTAAGAAATTCCCGTATGTAAAAAGCTGGGTGACAGCAGCAAGTCTGCTGTTCGGCTTTTTCGCTCCTCGTGCCATCACACCAACTTTTCCCCATTCACGGGTATATAAAGTAACAATCTTATTTGTTTCACTATAATTAGTTGTCCTGATGACGATGCCTTCACATTTATCAAGCAACCGTGACACCATCCCTGTCTTTCGACAAACCTATGAGATGGGAAAATCAGCTTCTGCTAGCTCTTCATCATTGCTGCCGGGTATATCCTGAGTTTCCTTTTCTAGCTCCTTGAAGAGAAGATATGTGTCAATATTTCCTGTCTGGGAAAACACTCTCCAGGTAAAATCCATCATCGAAAACCCCACCTTTCAGTTATTTCAACTAGCAATTTCTTTATCCCAATACATTTATCTATATCATAGCCTGTCTTTGTAAAATCATGAGACGAAAATATTGTCAATCACCTGTATGCATATAAATCAGAAATGAATAATAATGTAATTAGGGCTGGGTTTAGTACTCATCTTCACGGAAGCCAAAGTCGCGGAGCTGAGTCATTTTATTGCGCCAGTCTTTTTGAACTTTGACCCATAGCTCCAGAAAAACCTTTGATCCAAGAAGATTCTCAATATCCACCCTTGCTCTTTTTCCGATTTCCTTGAGCATTTTCCCTTGCTTTCCAATCACAATGCCCTTTTGGGAGTCACGCTCCACAATGATTGTAGCCATGACATGAATGACATCCTTATCTTCGCGGCGCTCCATTTTATCAATGGTTACAGCAAGCGAGTGCGGTATTTCTTCTCTTGTTAAATGCAGCGCTTTTTCCCTGATCAGTTCGGAAACGATAAATCTCTCTGGGTGGTCCGTTACTTGATCAGCTGGATAAAACTGCGGCCCTTCCGGAATATATTCTTTAATCTGTCCTAACAGCGTCTCTACATTATTGCCTTCTAAAGCAGAAATGGGGATAATTTCGCTGAACTCGTACTTTTCCTTGTAAGACTCAATAATTTTAAGAAGTTCATCAGGATGTACCTGGTCAATCTTATTGATTACAAGGAAAATCGGTGTACGGACTGATTGAAATTTCTCAAGTATGAATTCTTCACCGCGTCCAAAGCCTTCCTGGGCATTTACCATAAACAGGATGACATCCACTTCTTTAAGTGTATTTTGGGCAACTTTCATCATAAAGTCTCCCAGTTTATGCTTTGGCTTATGGATTCCTGGCGTATCAATAAAAATATATTGTGCGTCATTGGTAGTCAGGACACCCTGAACTTTATTGCGAGTTGTCTGCGGTTTATCACTCATAATAGCAATTTTCTGCCCGATTACGCGATTTAAGAACGTTGACTTTCCTACATTCGGTCTGCCGATTATGGAAATAAACCCTGATTTGTGTCCTTTTGGTGTAGTAGTGTTATTCATGTAAATCCTCCGGTGAAAATGCTCCTGGCAGTAATTCTTCAACTGTTAATTCCTTAATATCCCCTTTTAAGTTGGTTAAAACCACTTTCATTTCAGGCGGACATAATTCGGCTATTACCTGTCTGCATGCACCGCATGGGGGAACTGGACGGGCTGTGTCAGCAACTACAGCTATAGCTGAAAAACTTTTCACGCCATCCGAATACGCTTTAAAAAGCGCAGTCCTTTCAGCACAATTACACATGCTGTATGCAGCATTTTCGATGTTGCAGCCGTGAAAGACCTGCCCCTCACTGCTTAATAGTGCCGCTCCTACTTTAAATTTTGAATATGGCACATATGCTCTATCTCTTGCAATCATTGCTTCTTTTATTAGTTGATCGCTGTTCACAATTATTTCTTCCTTTCCTGTAAAGCGAGTTGCTTCCCAAGCCAATAAAACCCAAGGTTTGGACCTCTACTGGGCCTTGTGAAATTAAGCAATGCGCTCAATAGCTTCTTCGGTAAGAAGCAGCCGCTTCTCTTTTATTTTACAACATTTTACTTTGATTTTCATCGTTTGTAGCAAAAACGTAATAAAAAAATTGAATTTTCTAAAAATATATAGGCTGATTTAATTTTGAACCAGGCCATTGTTATAAAATGAGATTCCACAACATCTCCTCAGCATGCAATATTAACTGCTGTTCTGTCATTTTAGCGGATTCAGTGAGTGTTTTCAAATCCATGCTCTATATTTTTTTCAGCATAATTCAGACTTTGCTGTGTATATAGCAATACCAAAAAGCAAAGCTGCCCATCCGGACAGCTTCACATTACTGCGAAAATATGAGAATTTTAGGAAGAAATATAACTCCGCCTATAATTACACTTACAATTGCATACACCAGTACTGCTCCGGCAGCAATATCCTTTGCTTGCTTTGCAAGGGGATGATACTCTTCTGTAGCCAGATCCACAACCCTTTCAATGGCTGTGTTCAGCAGTTCGAGTGAGAGCATGCCCCCGATGGCCAGGAGAATGATCATCCATTCAAGCCTGGAAATGCCAATGAATACCCCAAACATAATAACAGCTATCGACACTGCCAAATGGATCTGCAGATTCCTTTCATCCAATACTGCTGCCCTAATGCCGGAAAAAGCAAACGCAAAGGATTTTAGGACACTGTGTTTTCGGACCTTTCTATCTTGTGAGCCCGAATTCATCTAATATATCCTTTTGGCGGGAAAACATTTTTTTCTCATCTTCTGGATTTTCATGATCATATCCAAGAAGATGAAGGAAGCCATGGACCGCCAAAAAACCAAGCTCCCTTATAAAAGAGTGACCGTACTCCTCCGCCTGCTCCTTCGCCTTTGCAACTGAGATAATGATATCCCCCAGGACTCTCGGCATATCGGCACCAATCAGCTCGATTTCCCCTTCACCCAACTCTTCCATTGCAAAAGAAATAACATCTGTCGGCCGATCTTTATCCCGATACTCCCTGTTGATTTCGCGGATGCGTTCATTGGTCACAAATGTGATGGATACTTCGCTTTCCGGCTCCACAGATTCTTTAGAGGCAGCAAAATTAATTAGCTCTTCAATTTTGGCTATAGCATTTTCCTGAAGCTCATTTGTTTCGTCCAAAAAATCAATATTTAAATTCATGCCTGTTTCACCTTCTGTTTTGTCATTTCAGGATACTCGATACGTGAATGGAAAATCCCGTTTAACGTTTCGCAGAACGAGTGTGAAACGGTTTCCAGCTCTTTTAAGGTTAAATCACATTCATTCAGCTGTCCATCCTGAAGTCTGTCTGCGATTATCTTTTTGACCAGTTCCTCTATTTGTTCTGTTGTAGGATGCGCCATTGAACGGACTGCAGCTTCCACACTATCAGCAATCCCAATTACTGCCGACTCTTTTGATTGCGGTTTTGGTCCCGGATAGCGATAGTCCTCTTCCTTTACTTCCAGTCCATTCTGTTTTGCTTTGTAGTAAAAATATTTCAGCAATGTTGTTCCATGATGCTGTTCGGCAATATCCACTATCTCCTTCGGCATCTTATGTTTCCTCAGCATTTCAGCACCATCGGCAGCATGGGCTATAATAATATTCTTGCTGGTCTGCGGAGGGAGGCGGTCATGCGGATTTTCAATATTAACCTGATTCTCGATAAAAAACTGCGGCCGCTTTGTTTTACCGATATCGTGATAATAGCATCCCACCCTTGCCAGAAGGCCATTCGCCCCAATAGCTTCACACGCTGACTCGGAAAGATTGGCAACCATTACACTATGATGGTAAGTTCCGGGAGACTCGGTCAGTATCTTTCTCAGCAGAGGATGATTAGGATTAGAGAGTTCTATCAGCCTCATAGTAGACAAAATTCCAAAACCTGCCTCGAAATACGGCAGCAGGCCAATTGCCAGCACAGCAGACGAAATGCCTGAAATCAGAGCGATAACAAAGTAAAAGCCATATTCAATCGTATCATAGTGGCCGTTTCTTAAGAAAAGCATTGAAAAGATAACAAGGATGTTTACTGCGGATACAAATAAACCAGCCTGCAAGATTTTGGAGCGGCGATTCTGCTTGCTCAAAAACAATATGGCAGCCAAGCCGCTGCAGAGGATGTAAATGGCTGATGTAAGCTGAAATGTACCCGTGACGCCTTCATTAAAAATTACACTTCCTGCAATAGCCATAATGATCGTATAGTACATGGCAAGCTTTTCATCAATTAGTATTTTGATCAGCATAGCTCCCATGGCTGCAGGGTAAATGTATCCTATTTCTGAATAATCAGCATATTGGAACAGACTGATGACCTTCATCAGCAATATGGATAAGATAAAAATAAGGCTAAACAGCAATAGATAACTTTGCTTTAATTCGCGCTGCACGTTCATTTCATGGAAATAATAATATAGGGCCGATAAGACAATGACGATTATCAGCGATAGCCCGATAAAAGGCTGAATCGAATTAACGCTGTCAAGGAGTCCTACAAGTTCCAGCTGCCTGTAAATGTCCCGGCTGATCAGCTGATTTTCTTCAACGATTATCTGTCCCTGCAGGATTTTAACCGGCTCGACACTCTCAACAGTCTGCTGCCGTAATTCTTCCGTGGCAGCAGGATCATAAAATTGATTTTGATATATAGCATAACGTCCCAGTTCTATTGCAGCTTTTTTCAAATCTGAATTCAAGCTGGTGAACTTCAGTTCTTCTTCAACCCGTTTTTTCGCGTTCTCCACCTGTTCAGCCGGAATTTCATTATTCATAATTTTATTGATGGCCGTTACCGTAAGGTCTTTTGCAATGCTCAGCTCTCCCTCCTTTGCCTTCAGCAAAGAAAGGAAAACCCCATCTGATACCTCACGTGTTACGTCATCAGTGAGCTTCTCCTTAACCATAGCCAATTTATCTTCAGGACTGGCTCCTGCAGGGTCTGGTGCCTCAACATCTTTATCGGCCTCATTCTGAGCATCTTTCTTTTTCTCTTCAATCTCTTCTTTTACTTCATCGTTCACTTCCGATACGGATCCGAAAATGGAGGTTACCAGGTCAACTCTGTTTTGTGCAATCTCTTTTTTTACAACGTAAATATCCTTAACGTTATTTTCTGCTTCTTTTCTCTTTCTTTCTGTGCTAGCTTTATCCTCTACTGTTATTGGTGACCTTATAGTCTGTTCAGCAACAGAGAACAGACTTAAATCCAGCTTTTCAGGCTTAACATTACTATACATGGAAAAATACATAACAATCCCCAAGAGAATAAATAAGAGAACACGAAAAAAGGTCATATTAAGCAAATTTCTGATTGTTGTCATACTCTGCTGAAGGTTTGGCACATTTACCCCTCCTGTCCTGGGTAAAAAAAATTCCAAAAAACTTTAAAAAGCATTCCAGTATTAATATGTAAAATCATAACAGCTTTGCTGAGAGTTTTCACCAAGAAAAAGGCCTATCTATTAACAGGTTACCTAAACATTTCGTTAATAGCAAATAATTCCATGATAATTCCTGCTGTCATTCATACCAGTAAAATTTTTTACTCAACGAAAAAACCGCCAAAGCAGGCGGTTTAACGGGTCATTAGTTATCTTCTTTTTCGTATGCCTGGATAATCCTGGCCACAAGCGGGTGCCGCACAACATCACTTTGTTCCAAATGAACGAAGGATAGCCCGCTTACACCCTTTAGTATATCTTCAGCCACTATCAGGCCCGATTTTACTCCTTTAGGAAGATCAACTTGTGTTCTGTCTCCAGTAATAATCATTTTTGAGCCGAAGCCAAGCCGGGTTAGAAACATCTTCATTTGGGCTTGAGTTGTATTTTGCGCTTCATCCAGAATGACAAAGGCATCATCTAAAGTTCTTCCGCGCATGTACGCAAGCGGTGCAATTTCAATTGTGCCTCTTTCAATCATTCTTTGTGTATGCTCTGCACCCAATATATCATGCAAAGCATCATACAATGGCCTTAAGTAAGGATCGACTTTTTCCTTCAGATCCCCCGGCAGAAAACCAAGGCTCTCGCCTGCTTCGACTGCAGGACGGGTAAGGATAATCCTTTTCACATTCCCATTTTTCAATGCATTAACAGCCATAACAACAGCCAAATATGTTTTGCCCGTTCCTGCTGGACCTATGCCAAAAACCAGATCATTCCCGCGGATTGCATGAATGTATTGACGCTGGCCTAATGTCTTAACACGAATGGATTTACCTTTTGCATTTTTTGTGATTTCTTCTTCATATAAATCACTGAAATACTCAAGTGTACCCTTATGAGCCATTTGAAGAGCATACATAACGTCTCTCTGGCTTATATTTATTCCTTTCCGGATTACATAAAGCAGTTTATCCAGAACCTTTCCAACGAGTTCTACCTTGTCCATTTCTCCAGACACATAAACAGATTCTCCCCTGGTTACAATGGAAACATTCAATTCTTGCTCAATAACTTTTAGGTTTGCATCCGAATTCCCCAATAGGGCAATTGCTTCGTTTGGGTCTTCTAGCTGCAGGTTCATTGTTTTCAAGTCTTCTGTCATTCCGAATCTCCTTGAATAATTGGTTGTCCTTCTGCAATATTCTCAATAATTTGGAAATGTATTGCTATAGTTACTTTACCATTGTCAATTGATTGGTGCAAAACTTTTTCTCCCATAACTTTAGCATTTTCATCTAAGCTGCTTTTTATTTTTTTTCTTGCCAAGTCTTTTGCAGCTTCAAATCCCTCTTTATTGGAATAGATCCTTGTGACTTGCTCCCTTTCACGGAACGTTTTATTCACATATGAAATAGGAAGCTCCCATTTCAGGAATTTTACTCTTTGTTCCTTCTCCTCTAGTTCATACTCTTCAAACTCCAGGCTCCCAAACCCCCATATTGGGATCTCAAGATTTCCAATCGTAAGTGCATGCTTGACTTTTTCATTGCCGCTGAATACTTTAAAAGTGCTCTTAAGCGGAAGAATGACTTCAGATTTATACCATGTTTCCCCGAAAATCTCCCCCTTCGAAGGAACAGTCTCTGTTTGGCCCTCTTTCCCGATTATCCCTGAGACCAAAAGCTGCCCTGGCTGAACATGATCGTGTATATCAACGACTGGACGCCCTTCTTCAACAAACATATCTACAATGACTGCTTTCTTCTTTGCTACCAAATGGCGCGGACTTAAATACTCAGGCTTCTTAGGCTCATTTTTCTCTACGACCTGCAAATGGTAGGTTGTCCCTTTTAACTCCACACCTACCCAAGTAATTGCTTCAATATTGTTTGAAAGTTTACGCTGAATAGACTCCACGTTATCGACAAAGAACTGCAGCTTTCCTTTTTTTACCCCCATCTTGTCCAATTCTTTGATAATCTGATATTCAGTTGCAGGATTTGCACCCTTAATCTCTATTCCCCAAACCATATTGGATAAAAGGAGAATGACTGCAAAAAATGCGAGGGCACCAGCAGCAAATCCGCTGTTTTTCAGCAGCCTTTTCATAAGGAATGGAGCTCCTGCCCGCTGCAGGAACTCGATTCTGCAATCGCTGTTCCTGGCGTGGCTCCTTATTTTTTTTACATCTTCCAATTTCATTTTGAAGGTGACTGATTGCGTTCCATGGTTTTTCACATTCCAGATATTGATTTCGCTGCGGGTAAGCGCATTAATAAACCTTTCTATTCCCTTCCCGCTTGCTTTAACTGTTACAAGGCCCCTGTAAAATTCGATCCACTGGTTCTTCATTTCCTTCCCCCTGAATTCTTAATCAGTGTCTGAAATATAAGTTACTGAGTCAATTTTCCCCTCCAGCAGTATTTCTTCTGGCAGTATCGTTTTTATGACGAAGGCCTTCCCTCTAATTAAAAGCTGCCCCTGCTTCAAAAGCAGTCTTAATTCCTTATCTGAAAAAGCCAATAATCCCCTGTGGTTCTCTATATAGATATGGATTTGTCCAATCATTGTGATGCGGGGCAGATCCATCATGACATCTTGAGGAAGCTCCATATTTTTAGTCATCCAGCCGCGGACGAATTGTCCCCACTTTTTTGCCATAAAAAAAGAACCCCCTTTCATCTCATATTTATGAAATGAACGGAGGTTCTAGCACTTATTTTTGATAAGAATAGAATGTATCAATTCTGAAGTTAGATAACTGTCCGCTCCACAAGGAACGCTTCGACAGCAAATTCATCGCACGACCGAAAGCGGCAGCTTTTGGGATGCGCGCCATGCAGACGTTGCCACAGGACGTGGCGATCTTAGTCTGCGTTTCTTCGTGGGCAAGGCGCTTCCGCTTTTCTTATTGTCTCCTGTTCAGGGATCGGTGAGGATTTTTTGATCTTGGAGGCCCAAGAATTTCAGACAAGATAATTCCGTCAACAAGCGACTGTTTCCTAAGCTCAAAACTTCCTGCTCCTGATGGTTCCTTTGGCTGCTCTGCGTTTGTATTGGAAGCTGTTTTCGCTAATGTACTTGCTTTTCTTTCGACAGCTCTCCGCTGATTCTGAAGAGCCTTCATGCTTTCTTCAGCCTGCTGTTTACGCTGCCTGTATTCTTCTTCTATTCTTCTGGCTTTCTCTGCCTGCTGCCTGTATTCTTCTTTTAGCGTTACGGGCAAAGCTGAATCTGCCGAAGTTCTTTCTGCCTGCTGCTCCTGCTGTAGTGAACGGGGAGTCTGTTTAACAGGCTTTTCCTTCTTCTTTTTTTTGAAGAAGGAGGAAATGAAAGCTATTAAGGCAATGAGAATAAAAGGATTCTCCAATAAGAATTCCAAGAGAGTTTCCTCCCTTCTCCCAATATGGGATCATTTAGTCATTTTTGCGGCCATTTTTGCCGTCATCACTCATATTGCCGATTGAGTCCCTCATTTCGGTATCAGCTGAGATGTTTTGGATATTCATATAATCCATTACACCAATATTTCCAGAACGGAGTGCTTCTGACATGGCAAGCGGCACCTGAGCCTCTGCTTCCACAACCTTCGCTCGCATTTCTTCAACGCGGGCTTTCATTTCCTGTTCTTGTGCTACTGCCATTGCACGTCTTTCTTCCGCTTTAGCCTGGGCAATCTTCTTATCTGCTTCAGCCTGTTCAGTCTGAAGTTCCGCACCAATGTTTTTGCCGATATCCACATCTGCAATATCAATCGAAAGGATTTCAAAAGCAGTGCCTGCGTCCAGACCTTTTGAGAGAACCGTCTGAGAAATCATATCTGGATTTTCCAAAACCTTTTTATGATTATCAGATGAACCGATTGTAGATACGATCCCTTCCCCGACACGCGCTACGATCGTCTCCTCTCCGGCTCCCCCAACAAGACGGTCAATATTGGCTCTTACAGTAATTCTGGCCTTAGCTTTTACCTCAATGCCATCCATCGCCACCCCTGCAATAAAAGGTGTTTCAATTACTTTAGGGTTAACGCTCATCTGCACTGCTTCCAAAACATCCCGGCCTGCCAAATCAATTGCGGCACTTCTCTCAAAACTTAAATCGATATTTGCACGATGGGCTGCAATCAATGCATTCACAACCCTGTCAACATTACCACCGGCTAAATAATGGCTTTCCAGCTGGTTTGTTGATACATTAAGCCCTGCTTTGTGGGCCTTAATTAACGGGTTAATAACACGGCTGGGGATAACCCGGCGTAGCCTCATTCCAATTAATGTAAAGATACTGACTCTGACACCTGCTGCCAATGCTGAAATCCACAGCATTACCGGTACAAAGGTGAATAATATCCCAAGTAAAATGACACCAAGTACCACGGCAACCAGAACAAATACTGTCCCTGCTTCTAACATATTCCTACCTCCTGATGATTTTATTTATCTAAATCAAGATTAGATACTTCCCTTACAACAATACGTGAGCCTTCTGCTTTAACAACTTTTATTTTTGCCCCTTTAAGGATAAAGCCTCCCTCACTGACAACGTCAATCCGTTCATCCCCGATGACACCTGTACCAGATGGCCTTAGTGCTGTAAGTGCATACCCCTCAAGGCCAATCAGTTCAATTCTGCTCTTATTTGAGATATAGCCTTTTTCTGTATTTGTGCTATCGGTTAATATTATTTTTTTAAAGAATTTCATCTTTTTACCAAACACCTTTATCATTAATATAGATGCCAATATTGAAACTCCCATAGCAATTAAGATAGACATTCCCATATGGGCTGGATTGTCCGCTGCCAGGAACAGGCTGCCCAATACTGCTGCTATTCCAGCTATTCCTGCAATTCCACCAGGAAGGAAAAACTCAGCTATTATTAAACCTATGCCAATTACAAACAGAATTAAAGTTTCATATCCTGCCAGACCGGCCACCATATGGCCATAAAAGAAAAGGAGCAGTGCCGACAATCCCATGAACCCAGGGATGCCGAAGCCCGGTGAATACAGCTCCAGAACAAGTCCGAGGCTTCCGATGGATAATAGAATTGGTATAACGACTGGATGGGTAATAAAACGGGCCACCTTTTCTGCAAAACTTTCATCAATTGTCTGTATTTCAGCTCCCTCAAACCCGAGCACTTTCAGTAATTTCGCCCTTGAATCTACTGTGCCTTCCGAATACCCTACCTCTTTAGCCTGTTCAGCTGTAAGGGTAAGAAGCTTTCCTTTCGGCGCCCCCAAATCTGGCATATCCACCGACTCATCTGCCATAGCAAGGGCATAAACAGGATCTCTGTCCGTTTGTGAGGCAGCACTCTGCATAGCCGCAAACCAGTATGATTCCGCTTTTTTCCCAGCCGTATTCCCCTGCTGGTCAATAATTGCAGCTGAACCCATTATTGAACCCGGGACCATGTATATTTCATCCGTATTCAAGGCTATATAGGCACCTGCAGATAAGGCCTGCTTATTGACAAAAGATATTGTTTTTACATTTGTCGAGGTTAACAGCCTTCCGATTTGCCCGGCTGCATCCACTGCGCCTCCGGGTGTATTTATTTCAAATATAATGGCTGAGGCGTTTTCTTCTTCAGCTGTTTGGACCGCTCTGTTTAAAAATGCATAAAGCCCTTTTTCCACAGTTTCTTCAATAGGAACAATCAGTACTTTTTCATTATCAGCTTTTCCTTGAAAAGGGCTTCCTAAAAGCAGCAGAGCAAAGAACAATGAAAAGGCGGTTATTGCTCTTCTGGCAATCAAATTTTTCCCCCCTTTAACCGTAAAATTGATTCTACATGTATGTACGATTCAATCATTAAAAAGTTTCATTTTTTATTTTTCCCTATGATTAGTATTTACAAAGCGGCTGTATTATTAGTATAACCTAGAAATGAACGTAAATCATTCCAGCAGTAATTAAGTCTTTATAGCCTTAAGGGTATGCATAAATTAAGAGACCGCAAAATAAAAAAGACCGTCAGCCAATGGCTTTCGGTCTTTTAATGCATAGTTTTATGAAAGGTGTTGTTGTACAAGTTTATTTACAAGTGAACCATCTGCTTTGCCTTTTACCTTAGGCATAATAGCAGCCATCACTTTTCCCATATCAGCTTTTGATGAAGCACCAGTTTCAGCAACCGTTTCTGCAACAATTTTTGAAACTTCATCTTCAGAGAGCTGTTTTGGCATATATAATTCGACATACTGAAGTTCAGTACGAATTTTTTCAACAAGATCTTCACGACCTGCTTTTTCAAATTCATGGAGGGAATCCTTGCGTTGTTTAACTTCGCGAGAAAGGACAGTCAGCTCCTGTTCTTCGTTAAGATCTTCACCAAGCTTGATTGCCTCGTTTTGAAGCGAAGCTTTAATCATACGAATGACAGTAAGCTTTTCTTTTTCTTTATTCCTCATCGCTTGTTTCATATCTTCATTTAAACGCTCGAGAAGACTCATTACATACACCCTCTCTTACCACTTACGCTTTCTAGCAGCCTCAGACTTTTTCTTACGTTTAATACTAGGTTTTTCGTAGAATTCGCGCTTTCTTGCTTCCTGCAAAGTACCAGTTTTTGATACTGAACGTTTGAAGCGACGAAGAGCATCTTCAAGCGATTCGTTTTTACGAACGACGGTTTTAGACATTCTCTTTCCCTCCCTCCGAGCACAACACACTTACATCAACAACATGGTTTATTCCATGTACCTTGCAATTATAATATAACAGCTTATCAAGGTCAACAGTAATTAGCCTGCTATGAGATTAGTTTTTATTTGATTGTGATTGTTTAATACCCCTTTCATGACATATTAAACAATATTTGACACTTAAGCATGTCCCAGCATTCTGTCCCATAGTATTAATTGTAGGGGGTGAATACTTGGTCCAGCTGTTATTATTTTTTCTGCTAATCGGGTTATTTATTTATGGTATGACACTTTTAAGGTCAGGTCTATTTAATTTATCTGCCGATTCATTAAAAAAATGGCTGGCAGTGATGACAAATTCACCCTGGAAAGGCCTGGTTATTGGCACAATCGTCACCGCTGTCCTGCAGAGCAGCTCAGCGGTAATGATTATTACAATTGGAATGGTATCTGCACGCATGCTTACTTTCCCCCAGACAATCGGCATCATTTTAGGAACCAACATCGGGACAACATTTACGACAGAATTAATCACTTTTAATATAGAATCTTATATTATTCCGCTTGCTGCTGCCGGAAGCATCCTGGCTGTATTGAAGAAAAACAGCATGCGAAGCACAGGTCTGGCATTGCTGGGTTTATCAGCGGTTTTTGCGGCAATGCGCGGGTTTGAATATCTGGCCGGTTCAGTTAAAGATAATAATATGGTCAATCACTGGCTTCTTACCTTGGATGGGAATTATATGTTCGCAGTAGCGGCTGGAATTGTCCTTACTGCGATTATCCAATCAAGCACCGCAACAACTGGCATTATCATGGGGTTTTTAACTGCAGGAGCAATGGATTTAGATACCGGGATTGCCATAATGCTTGGGTCTAATATCGGAACATGCGTAGACGCTTATTTAGCATCGATCGGTTCCGGAAAAGAAGCAAGGCTGACTGCATTTGCCCATATCTGGCTGAACTGCCTAGGTGTCGCAGCCTTTTATCCTTTTATTCACGCTCTTGCTGTTCTTGGACAAAGTGCATCCGGTTCCCCGGATGTGCAGCTTGCACACATCAGTGTTTTGTTTAATGTAATATCTTCACTGGTTGTTCTTCCAGTTGCAAATCAGTTTGGAAGGTTTGTCATCAGGCTTCATGACCGATAGAAACAATAAAAAAATGCCGGGAAATCCCGGCATTTTACAACAAGTATATTACTTTGAATTCCGATAACTGTTTAGCTCCAGGCACCGCCGGCCCGAGGTCATAAGCCGATAAACGGGCGCCTTCAGCTTTTCTTAGTAATCCGAATCGCTTGTTAAACCGTGGACAATAGCAGCGCCAGAGCTTGCCCCAATTCTCGTTGCACCTGCATCAATCATTTTCTGTGCATCTTCAGCGCTTCTTACACCGCCTGAAGCTTTAACACCGATTTCCGGGCCGACAGTTTTTCTCATGAGGGCGATGTCTTCTGCAGTTGCTCCGCCTGTTGAAAATCCTGTAGATGTTTTAACAAAGTCAGCACCTGCTTTTACAGAAAGTTCACATGCCCGAACTTTTTCTTCTTCAGTAAGAAGGCAAGTTTCGATAATAACCTTTGTTAATGCTTTTCCTTTGGCAGCATCCACAACCGCACGGATATCTCTTTCCACTAGCTCATTGTCTCCGCCTTTTAAAGCGCCAATGTTAATTACCATATCTACTTCTGTTGCACCGTTTTCGATAGCATTATTTGTTTCAAATGCTTTTGTTTCTGGTGTGGAAGCTCCCAGAGGGAAGCCGATTACCGTGCAGACTTTCACTTCAGTCCCGTTAAGCAAGTCGCTTGAAAGTTTGACCCATGTCGGGTTTACACAAACTGACGCGAAATTGTATTCTTTAGCCTCGGCACAGATTTTTTCAATTTGATCTTTTGTTGCATCGGCTTTAAGTAATGTATGATCGATCATTTTTGCTACGTTATTTGTCATTTTAACTACTCCTTTTAAAAAACAGTTGTACGTACCTCTTACATAATATCACTTAGATAATAAAATATCGAGCACTATTTATGCTTTTTGTAATCGTTTTCGAAAGTAGTTTTTCCCAAAAGATATTAATAAATTTATCAAAGGCTTTTTTCGCATAGATTGTTGTTTTGCT
Organism: Cytobacillus sp. BC1816; assembly: GCF_051353635.1. NCBI lineage: Bacteria > Bacillati > Bacillota > Bacilli > Caryophanales > Bacillaceae > Cytobacillus > Cytobacillus sp. BC1816. The sequence continues at coordinate 4,066,738 of NZ_CP195611.1, forward strand.
TATGAATCCAGCCTGTTGATTTCAGCAAGGGGCTCTTGCTTTCCGCAGGAAGGAACAAAGAAGCCTCCTCGGCTTCGCCTGCGGGGTCTGCAGGACATTGATTAAGCTTCCTGGAATGAACACCGCACGAAGGAAATGCGTCAGCATTTTCGAGAATCAAGTGCCCACAGCGAAGATCACTCAGTAAATAAACTAAGTTATTAAAAAGCAATTAACCTCCAATTCACAATAACAACTGTATAAAAAAAGGAACTACCATAAGGTAATTCCTTTAAACTGCCGCCTCTTTTGTTTCGCTCAATTCATCAAGAACTCTTACAAATTGACCTTCATTGTATGGATATCCAGCTTTTGTAATTTTTACTTTCACAATCTGGCCGACCATTGCTTCTGCCGCCGGGAAGACGACTTTCAAGTAATTGTCAGTGTAGCCGACAAATAAACTGCTGTCACTGCTTTCCTTAAAGCTTTCCTCTGGAATCACTTCAAGAACTTCGTCTTCATACTGAGATGCGTATTCTTTTGCAAGCTGATCTGATAATGCTATCAGGCGATGGACACGCTCATTTTTAACTTCTTCATCAATCTGGTCGTCCATTCTCGCTGCAGGTGTTCCTGTACGCTTTGAATAAGGAAATACATGAAGCTCGGAAAATTTATGTTCTTTAATAAAGTTGTAGGTTTCCATAAATTCTTCTTCTGTTTCTCCCGGGAAGCCAACGATAACATCTGAGGTAACAGCCAAACCCGGGAGAGCTTCCTTCAAGCGCTCAAGACGCTCAGCAAAGAACTCCATGGTATATTTGCGGCGCATTCTCTTAAGGACAGTATTTGAGCCAGACTGAAGAGGAATGTGCAAGTGCCTTACAACTACCTTGGACTGATCCATAACTTCAATAACTTCATCGGTAATCTGACTGGCTTCAATTGAAGAAATTCTTAAACGTTTAAGACCTTTGACCTGAGCTTCCAGATCCCTAAGAAGCATAGCCAGATTATAATCTTTCATGTCTTCGCCATAACCGCCTGTATGGATTCCAGTCAGAACGATTTCTTTATAGCCGGCATCAACCAGCTGCTGCGCCTGGCGGATTACTTCTTTTGGGTCCCTGGATCTCATTAAACCGCGCGCCCAGGGGATAATGCAGAAAGTGCAGAAGTTATTGCAGCCTTCCTGAATTTTAAGGGAAGCACGTGTCCGATCGGTAAATGCCGGAACATCAAGCTCTTCGTAGACACGGTTCTTCATGATGTTTCCAACACCATTAATCGGCTGCCGTTCTTGTTTATACTGCTCGATATATTCAAGCATCTTTACTCGATCTTGGGTGCCAACAACAATATCCACACCAGGAATCGCCATAATTTCGGCAGGTGAGGTTTGTGCATAACAGCCCGTTACACAGATAACCGCATCAGGATTTTTCCTGATTGCCCTTCTGATTACCTGGCGGCTTTTCTTATCACCAGTATTTGTAACCGTACATGTGTTAATCACATATACATCTGAAACGGATTCAAAGTCTGTCCGTTCATAGCCAGCTTCTTTGAACAGCTGCCAAATGGCTTCTGTTTCGTAATGATTGACTTTGCAGCCAAGTGTATGAAATGCAACTGCAGGCATCTAATTTCACCCCATTAATTCAAAATGATAGGAAACAGCTGACAGCAAATAGAGAGGTGCTGTCTCTGTTCTTAAAATACGCGGCCCCAATCCGCAGGAAAGAAAGCCTGCTTCCTGCAGCAATGAAACTTCATTGTCAGAAAGCCCGCCTTCAGGTCCGAATACAACCATAAGCGATTGTCCTTTATTCATAGAAGTAAGGGTTTTATAGAGCACAGAGTCCTCTCCCTGCTTCGCTTCTTCCTCAAAGGCAATCAATTTATATGAATAATCTCCAGATAAATTCAGCAATGACTTCAAATCAAGAGGTGCAAACACTTCAGGCACCATGGTCCTGTGTGACTGTTCAGCAGCTTCTTTAGCAATCTTCTGCCATCTCTCTGCTTTTTTCACAGATTTCTTCGCATCCCATTTTACTACTGAACGGGCTGAAGTAAAAGGGATAAAACGGTGTGCTCCCAGCTCAGTGCCTTTTTGAATGATCCACTCAAGCTTATCCCCTTTAGGCAGTCCGCTCACAATCGTAATATTGGCAGGCAGTTCAGAAGACCCTTCAATCCATTGTACAACTTCTGCAGCCACATGTTCATCGGTAATTTCTGCAATTGAGCAAAGTGCACTATTTTGGGATTGATCGACACAGATAAGCTGGTCGCCTTCTTTCATGCGCATTACTTTTACAATATGATGGCGGTCTTCCCCTTTAATTAGAAAGACATTTTCCTTTATAGCATTCTCTGTGAAATACCGCTGCACAACCTGCACCCTCTTTCTTGCCTGTCCAGTATTCTTCCAACTGTAAAAGGGGGGTAAGTGCATTACCCCCTTTTTCACATTATTACTTTCTCCTTGCCAAAATAGCAACCCAATCTTCCATTTGAATGGTTTCTTCAACTTCAAATCCTGCTGCGGAAATAGCATCTCTTACTTCCTGTTTCTTCTGCTGGATAATGCCTGAAGCGATAAAGTACCCGCCTTCCTTGACAACAGATGCAACATCATCAGTAAATCTGAGAATCACTTCTGCCAGGATGTTGGCAACGACCACATCAGCCCCCTGACTGACACCATCGAGCAGGTTTCCTTGTGAAACTTCAACTATATCCTGCACTTTATTCAGCTTAATATTTAGTTTAGCTGAGTTAACTGCTACTTCATCAAGATCAAGTGCTTTCACTTGCTCAGCACCAAGCATAGCTGCTGCAATGCTTAAAACTCCCGATCCTGTTCCTACATCTACAACTTTATCACCCTGTTTTACTGTTCTTTCGAGTGCTTGTATACACATCACCGTTGTAGGGTGTGTTCCCGTTCCAAAGGCCATTCCAGGGTCAAGCTCTATGATAAGTTCATCACTGCTGACAGGTGTGTAATCCTCCCAGGTTGGGACAATTGTAAAACGTTCTGAAATTTTTACAGGATTATAGTATTTTTTCCAGGCAGTAGCCCATTCTTCTTCATTTACTTCACTAATGTTGACTTTATTTGCCCCAATGTCAATGTTAAATAATATCAGGTTATTGATGGCTTCTTTTATTTCATCGACTGTTTCACCAAGAAAACTGTTTACTGGCAGATACGCTTTTACAATTACGCCTTCTTCAGGATAATCCTGCGGATTGAGCTGGTAGATTTCACCGAATTGGTCCTTTCTTTCTTTTACAAGTTCTAAAGGATCCTCTATTACAACTCCGCTTGCTCCGGCTTCATGCAAAATATTCGAAATCGGTTCAACAGCTTCATTTGCAGTATGAATACTGATTTCTGACCATTTCACTACTACCAACTCCCATTCCTTTATTCACCTTTAAAGGCTCGTTTTACTTTAGAAAAAAAGCTTTCTTCCTGTTCTCCCTGAGGAACTGTTCCACTGACTTCAGCAAATTCGCTTAAAATCTGCTTCTGTTTTTCTGTCAGCTTTGTTGGTGTAATAATACGGACAATTATATGCTGATCCCCTGTGCCGTATCCTCTTACATTTGGAACACCTTTTCCTTTTAGGCGGAATTTGGTTCCTGTCTGTGTGCCGGCAGGAACTTTTAGTTTTACTTTCCCATGCAATGTAGGCACTTCGATCTCATCGCCAAGGGCAGCCTGCACAAACGTTATAGGCATCTCACAATATACATCATCTCCATCACGCTCAAAGAACTCATGTGAACGAACATGGAATACGACATAAAGATCGCCAGGAGGGCCTCCATTTACACCTGGTTCCCCTTGACCAGCCACTCGAAGCTGCTGGCCATCATCAATGCCGGCAGGAATTTTCACATGTATCTTCCTGCGTTTTTGTACTTTACCTGTTCCTCGGCAAGTAGTGCACTTCTCCTTGATTTCTTTGCCGGTACCGTTACAGTAGTGACAAACCCTTCTATTTACTATCTTGCCAAATGGCGTATTTTGTTCTACATTCAGCTGACCAGATCCGTGACAGTGACGGCATGTTTCCGGCTTAGTTCCTGGCTTCGCGCCTGATCCGCTGCATGTCTCACACACCTCTTCACGCGGAATTTCAATATCAGTCTCTTTGCCAAATACTGCTTCCTCAAAAGATAAGGACATAGTGTACTGCAAGTCTGCACCCTGTCTTGGGGCATTAGGATCACGCCGGCGGGAGCCTCCTCCGAAGAAGGTGCTGAAGATGTCTTCAAATCCGCCGAACCCTTCAAATCCGCCTCCGCCAAAGCCCTGGTTAGGGTCCGTATGCCCGAATTGATCATAGTGGGCCTTTTTCTGGTCGTCGCTGAGGACTTCATATGCTTCTTTAACTTCCTTGAACTTCTCGTCTGCATCAGGCTCTTTATTAATATCAGGATGATATTTTTTTGAAAGCTTTCGATAAGCCTTCTTAATTTCATCCTTGGATGCACCTTTGCTGATTCCAAGAACTTCATAGTAATCCCTTTTACTCATGATTACCACTCCCCGATTCATTTCACATAAAGGTTATTGTATCATTCTCTAAATATATCCCGCAACCGCAATACACACTTCTAATACAGAGAATTATTCATTGGCATTTGCCTCTTCCCCAAAGAAAGGACCCCGTTCCACTCATAGGGCAAGGGGCATTTTTAATGGATTGCTTCAAACAGAAATAAAAGCCAAAGCCAAGAAAAACCTGACTTTGACTTTTGATTTGCACCTGTGACTGGCGTGTAGATCACACCATCATTTAATTGATGAATTATTTATCGTCTTTAACTTCTTCGAACTCAGCATCTACGACATTATCGTCGTCACTTTTGCTTTCAGCGCCTTCTGCGCCTTCTGCACCCTGTGCAGCTTGAGCCTGCTCATAAAGTTTCATGGTTAACGCCTGGACAACCTCCTGTAAAGCATCTTTCTTCTCACGGATTTCATCCAAATCATTCTTTTCAATTGCAGCCTTTAGGGCATCTTTAGCTTCATTTGCTTTGTTCACTTCAGCTTCATCCACTTTGCCTTCAAGATCTTTTAGAGTCTTTTCAGTAGTGAATACCAGCTGATCCGCTTCATTGCGTAGTTCAACTTCTTCTTTACGCTTCTTATCTGCTTCAGCATTATCTTCAGCTTCTCTTACCATTTTTTCGATTTCTTCATCAGATAAGCCTGTTGATGATTTAATCGTAATGGCCTGCTCTTTATTTGTGCCCAAGTCTTTAGCGCGTACGTTTACGATACCATTTTTGTCGATATCGAAAGATACTTCGATTTGAGGCACTCCACGAGGAGCAGGAGGAATATCGCCTAGCTGGAAGCGGCCCAGTGTTTTATTATCTGCAGCCATCGGGCGTTCCCCTTGAAGCACATGGATATCAACAGCTGACTGGTTATCAGCAGCAGTTGAGAACACTTGGGATTTTGATGTTGGGATGGTTGTATTGCGTTCAATCAGCTTAGTGAACACTCCGCCCATTGTTTCTATTCCAAGAGACAAAGGAGTTACGTCCAGCAGGACAACATCCTTAACGTCACCTGTTATTACACCACCCTGAATGGCTGCACCCATTGCAACAACTTCATCAGGGTTAACTCCTCTATGCGGTTCTTTTCCTGTTTCTTTCTTAATTGCTTCCTGTACGGCAGGAATACGAGTTGAACCGCCGACAAGGATAACTTTATCAAGTTCTGAAGGAGTCAATCCAGCATCCTTTAACGCCTGGCGTGTAGGTCCCATTGTGCGTTCTACAAGGTCAGCAGACAGTTCTTCAAATTTAGCTCTTGAAAGTGTAACTTCAAGGTGTAATGGTCCTGCTTCCCCAGCCGTGATAAACGGAAGCGAGATTTGCGTTGAAGTCACACCTGAAAGATCTTTTTTCGCTTTTTCAGCGGCATCCTTTAAACGCTGAAGAGCCATCTTATCTTTGGCAAGATCAATGCCATTCTCTTTTTTGAATTGATCAACCAGGTAGTCAATAATTACTTGGTCAAAATCGTCCCCGCCAAGACGGTTATCCCCGGCAGTGGATTTTACTTCGAATACTCCATCGCCAAGTTCAAGGATAGACACGTCAAAAGTACCGCCGCCAAGGTCATAAACAAGAATTGTCTGGTCTTCATCCATTTTATCAAGACCATATGCCAACGCTGCAGCAGTAGGTTCATTGATGATTCGTTCAACTTCCAGGCCGGCAATTCTGCCTGCATCTTTTGTAGCCTGACGCTCAGCATCGTTGAAATATGCCGGAACTGTGATTACTGCTTTAGTAACATTCTCGCCAAGATAGTCTTCTGCATAAGATTTCAAATATTGAAGAATAATAGCAGAAACCTCTTGAGGCGAGTATTCTTTTCCTTCAATTTCAGTTTTATGATCCGTGCCCATGTGGCGTTTAATGGATATGATGGTGTTCGGGTTTGTAATAGACTGGCGCTTTGCTACCTCTCCAACCTGGCGCTCGCCGTTCTTAAACGCAACAACTGAAGGTGTTGTACGGTTGCCTTCCGGATTTGGAATTACTTTTGGTTCGCCGCCTTCAAGGACAGCGACACATGAGTTTGTTGTACCTAAATCGATTCCGATAATTTTGCTCATGTTCTTTACCTCCCCAAATATGTAGTTATTGATTTACTTTAACCATTGATGGACGAATGACTCTATCCTTTAACTTATAGCCTTTTTGAAATTCTTCGACCACGATATTGGAATCAAAATTCTCATCTTCCACCTGCATCACAGCCTGGTGTAAATGAGGATCGAATTCTTTCCCAACTGCTTCAATCTGTTCTGCGCCTTCTTTTTTAATAGCCTCCAGCAAGCTGCGGTAAACCATTTCCATCCCTTGAAGGATAGATTTAGCCTGTTCATTTTCAGCTTCCATCTGAAGAGCTCTCTCAAAATTGTCAATCGCAGGCAGCAAATCGGAGATTAAGCTCTGTGCTCTATATTTTTCAGACGCTTCAAGGTCAAGCCTTGCACGGCGCCGGGAATTTTCAAAATCAGCCTGAAGGCGGTAGATGCGATTTTCTTCTTCTTCCAGCTTGCCTTCCAGTTCAGCTATTTTCGCTTTCGCTGCTGTAAGCTCTCCATCAGTGCTTCCCTTATCAGTATCGGCTTCTGCTTCTGCCTCCGCAAATACCTCTTCAATAGGAGCCTCATTTCCGGTTCCTTCAGGTTCGTTGGTTTGTTCATTTAATTCTTGGTTTAGTGTGCCTTTCTCTTCTGCCAACATGTTCACCTCCCTTAAAGAATGGATGTTTCTTCGAAATAAAAACCATAAGGAAAGGAGTGGAAAGGTTTTTCCACCCTTAATCAATATCTCCACCATCATCTGTTTTGATACAATTTAGATAAAACAGCTGATAGGTCTGCACTGATATAGTTCAATAAGCTTATGACTCTTGAATATTCCATTCTTGTCGGCCCCAGAATGGCAATGGTACCGAGCTGTTCGGTGCCAATCGAATAGCTTGCTGTTATCAGACTGCAGTTTTCCATTGCTGAATTATTGTTTTCCCGTCCGATTTTTATATTGATCCCTGACTTGTTTTTACGGATTAAATCATATATGCCTTCTTCCTGCTCGATCATATTCATGAGGTTTTTAACTTTTTCTATATCATGAAACTCGGGCTGGCTGAGCATATTTGTTTTCCCGCCGAAGAAAAGCTTATCATAGGCTGGTATCTTGATTGTATCGGCAATTGAATTCAGCATTAAATCATAATTATTGATATGATGCCTTAAAAGAACGGCAACCTCTTTATATAGCTTATTGTTCAGACTTTCCAATGGTGCACCGGCAAGCCGGTCATTAAGGATATTGACAACCTTCTCCAAATCACTGGCATCAATGTTTTCCGGCAAGTGGAACATCCTGTTCTCCACATGGCCTGTATCTGTGACAATAATTGCTATTGCTGTTTCTTTATTCAACGGAACGATCTGAATTTTCTTCAGCTTGTTATCCCTTACTGCAGGCCCGAGGACAATGGATGTATAATTTGTCAGCTCAGATAGAATTTTTGCCGATCTTTGAACGATTTTCTCAAGCTCATAGATTCTTTCCGCAAAGATCGATTGCACTTTGTGGATATCATACTGATTTAATTTTTGCGGGGATAAAAGGTGATCCACGTAGTAGCGATACCCTTTTTCAGATGGAATCCTCCCCGATGAGGTGTGTGTTTTTTCAATAAACCCAAGTTCCTCTAAATCAGCCATCTCATTTCTGATCGTTGCGGAACTAAAAGAAATTTCTTCTTTTTTCGACAAGGTTCTCGACCCGACAGGCTGTGCAGTTTGAATAAAATCATCAACAATTACTTGAAAAATTAATAATTGACGATCTGTTAACACAGTTATCACCTCTGTTAGCACTCTTTGTTACCGAGTGCTAATTCTACTAATAAATTATCAAATCAAACGTGCAGTGTCAATAATTTGGCTTTCTTTTTTCCCGACGCAATACCTATGCCTGATTACCCTATAAAGGACTGGAATACTTCATTTCCAAGGAAACGTCCTCGCCTTGTCAATTTAATATGCTCTTCCCCTGCAACAATTAATTCTTTTTCGGTATGCTGTTTAATTTGGACTTCAAACAGCTCCAGCGGATCTTTGCCAAATCTCTCTTTAAAGCGACTTATTGAGACACCTTCCGTTTTTCTTAGTCCAAGAAACATTTCCTCTTCCATCTGTTCTTCCAAGGGCACTTTATGCTCTTCCAGGATCGGAAGCTGGCCGTTTTCAATAGGCTCCATATATTTTTTCAGGGGTCCGTGGTTTGAACGGCGAAGTCCTTTTACATAGCCGTGTGCGCCAGCCCCAAAGCCATAGTACCATTTATTATCCCAATAAGTGATGTTATGCCTGCTCTCATAGCCAGGTTTTGCAAAATTGCTGATTTCATATTGCGCAAAGCCGTGTTTGTCCATTTCTTCCATTAATAATTCATACATCTCAGCTTCCACATCTTCACCAGGAGTCGGCAGTTTTCCTTTCCTTATCAGATTATAGAATACCGTTTTGGGTTCAATGATCAGTGAATAGCCGGAATAATGGGCAATATCCAGTGTAAATGATGTTTCGAGTGTATCTTTAAAATCCTGAAGTGTCTGGCCTGGAAGACTATATATAAGATCGATACTGATGTTATCGAAACCGACTTTTTTTGCAGCTTCAATTGATTGAAAAACGTCTCTTGCTCTATGTGACCTTCCAATTCTTTTTAAGAGTTCATCGTTAAAGGTCTGAACGCCAAAGCTGAGCCGATTGACTCCAGCATCATGCAATATTTGAAGTTTTTCCTCAGAGAGATCTCCTGGGTTAGCTTCGAATGTATATTCTGTGAACGAGTCATAGGGAAGCTGCCTTTTGATGATGCCGCAAAGCTTTTCCAGCTGTTTCTCGTTCAGCGCAGTTGGCGTGCCGCCTCCTACAAAGATAGAATCAAGGCGGGATGCAGGTACTTCTTTCAAAGCAAGATCCATCTCTATGTCAAGAGAGTCCAGATATTCTCCAACTGGCTGGTTCTTCAAGAACACTTTATTAAAATCACAGTAATGACAGATATGTTCACAAAATGGGATGTGTATATAAGCTGCTTTTATCATTTATTTCACTACTTTCATCATTCAATCGCTCTCCAATTAATTTATATAGCTTTTTGAATTTTACCCGTTGATTTCCGCCGGCAGGCACTCATGCTTTCCCACACGGCTGCCGAAGCTCCTCGACGCTCTGCGTCTGCGGGGTCTCCCCTGGTACGCTACTCCCGCAGGACAATGAATAAGCTTCCTTGAATCAACACCGAAAGCAGAAAATGCGGCAGCATTTTCGAGGATTTCGCGCCTTCTGCTCCAATCAACTCAATGGTTTAACTCATTTAGCCACTAGAAAGCAACAAATTTTAAAACACATTCAATTAAAAAGAGGTTAGTGCTGTTATTATTATGACAGCATATCTAACCTCTTAAAACAAAGCAAATATTTTACTTTTTAGGGCTGTTATCGTCCATCTTCAAAACTGCCATGAAGGCTTCCTGCGGAACTTCAACAGAACCAACCTGTTTCATCCGCTTTTTACCTTCTTTCTGCTTCTCCAATAATTTACGCTTACGGGAGATGTCCCCGCCGTAACATTTCGCCAATACATTTTTGCGGATGGCTTTAATAGTTGAGCGGGCTACAATTTTCTGGCCAATCGCCGCTTGAATAGGAACCTCAAATTGCTGACGGGGAATTAGCTCTTTTAACTTCTCAACGATTACTTTTCCTCTTTCATAAGCAAAATCCTTATGAACGATGAAGCTCAATGCGTCTACCTTTTCGGCATTTAACAGAATATCCATTTTAACAAGTTTTGAAGGCTTGTACCCAATTAGTTCATAATCAAAAGAGGCATATCCTTTTGTATTGGATTTCAGCTGATCAAAGAAATCATAAACAATTTCCGATAAAGGAATTTCATATATAATATTTACTCTGGTTTCATCCATGTATTGCATATCAATAAAGATGCCGCGTTTTTGCTGGCAAAGTTCCATTATGGCTCCCACATAATCATTAGGCGCCATCATTGTAGCTTTTACATAAGGCTCTTCGACACGGTCAATCTTTTGCGGATCAGGCATATTGGATGGATTATCCACTTTAACCTCTGTGCCATCAGTCAGGATGACATCATAGATAACACTTGGTGCTGTTGTAATCAAGTCAATTTTGAATTCGCGCTCAATGCGCTCCTGGATGATTTCCATGTGAAGCAATCCAAGGAAACCGCAGCGGAATCCAAAGCCAAGCGCTTGTGACGTTTCAGGCTCAAACTGCAGGGCAGAATCATTCAGTTCCAGCTTTTCAAGGGCTTCACGCAAATCATTGAACTTGGCGCTGTCTATTGGATAAAGTCCGCAATAAACCATCGGATTCAGCTTCCTGTACCCAGGAAGAGCTTCGGCTGCACCATTTTTCGCACTTGTGATGGTATCTCCTACACGTGTATCTCCAACATTTTTGATTGCAGCAGTCAAAAAGCCGACGTCTCCAACTGATAATTCAGCCAATGGAGTGGATTTAGGAGTGAACACACCGACCTCAGTAACTTCAAACTCTTTCCCAGTTGCCATCATTTTTATTTTATCTCCTACTTTTACCGTACCATCCACCACACGGATGTAGGCTACAACTCCACGGTAGGCATCATAAAGGGAGTCAAATATAAGCGCCTTTAAAGGGGCATCCGGATCACCTACTGGAGCGGGCACTTTTTCAACTACCTGTTCAAGGATTTCTTCAATGCCGATTCCTGCTTTTGCTGAAGCAAGTACCGCTTCAGAAGCATCCAGGCCGATGACTTCTTCAATCTCATTGCGCACCCGTTCCGGATCCGCACTTGGAAGGTCAATTTTATTGATGATCGGAAGAATCTCAAGATCGTTATCCAAGGCCAGATAGACATTTGCAAGGGTCTGTGCTTCAATACCCTGAGCCGCATCCACCACCAGGATTGCTCCTTCACAGGCTGCCAGACTTCGGGAAACTTCATATGTAAAATCGACGTGTCCCGGGGTATCTATTAAGTGAAAAGTGTATACCTCTCCATCTTTAGCTTTATAATTTAGCTGGACGGAATTAAGCTTGATCGTGATGCCGCGCTCTCTTTCGAGGTCCATGGAATCAAGGAGCTGATCCTTCATTTCGCGTGATGTCAGCGCATTGGTTTTTTCAAGGATCCTGTCCGCCAAAGTCGACTTGCCATGGTCAATATGGGCAATGATCGAAAAATTCCTTATTTTCTCTTGCCTTTTTAGTCTCTCTTCTCTGTTCATTATAAATAATTCAACTCCTACTATAAGAAAAGCGCAAGCGCCTTAAGACAGGCGCCTGGAGCCAAGTGTGGTCAATTTTAAATAGTCCTTTTAGTTTATACACTATTTTTGATTATATCAGTACGTTTGTGAAGATTCAATGCTAAGCTTCACGTCTCTAACCGTTCAAAAAAAATAAGGCTGCCCTCCTGAGCAGCCTACTTTCCGATTATTAAGTCTGTGATGAATGCGACCGATTTTTCTGTCAGCTCTGATAAGCCTTCGGATATACTTTTTCCCAGAGATGAAAAAAAGTTATATGCTTTCATTTCTTCAAGCTTTTCTTTTTTCTGCTGAAGATCATGGCTGGACACATCATTTCCCAGGACAGATGCATGCACTTCACCTTCATTGGTTTCATTTAAGGTTAGGGCACTCTTGAAATCTTCGTCATGGAAACCCTTCATTCTGTGGATTCCTTCATTTGCCTGCTGCATTCCAAATAATACTGAGACAAACATAACCGCTGCCAGAAAAAGAGCTTTTAGCATAAATATTTTCATTCCTCATCATCCTAATACTATTTCTTTTCTGTTTCACCGCCAGCTGATGCATTTACTTCCTCGGCCTGCCAATAATATTCACTGAACACTTCTGCGAGTGCTTCTGCCGAACGGTTTAATTCTTCAAACGTATTATCTACTCCGCCAAATTCAACGAGGATGGCATTCCCAGATAAATCCTGATTGAAGTTGCCATTTGTCCCTGCACCCTCTTTTTTCATGATTCCCCTGCTCAATCCTTTGTACTTAACGTTCAATCTATCATGCAGCTCTTTCGCAAATTTTAAGTTCTTTTCATAGTTCGGGTTATTTCCGCCAATAATGAAAGCTAGTTTGGCATAAGACTCTCCGTTTATTTCTTTCGTTGTGTCTTTTTTTCTTTTTGAATCACGGTGAATATCGATTAGGTAAGACAAATCCCGGTTGGACGTAATTGCAGCCTGGACAACTTCTCTGGATTCCTGGTAGGAACGTCCATACGTTAATCCTTTCTTGCTTAAATTTGCCTGGATATCCGTTTTGTCAACAAAAGTCCCTATTCCTTTGCTCTCCATCTCTTCCTTAAGCTTATCACCAATCTTAGTAACATTAATTTTGGAATGAAAGGCTGCATCAGGATTGGTTACACCCTTCAGATAAGGAAGATAGGATTCCGTATTATGCGAAAAGTAAACATAGACTGGTTTTTTATCACCTGTAGACATCGGAGGTGTTTTCGACTGTTTCGAATCACCATCCGGCTCAAGGCCTTCGGTGTTTTGCAGAGCTGCCTCCTGTTCTGCCTTCAGCACTTCGATAGGAGGAGAAGATTCCACAGGCATGTTTGTATAATCCGTTCCTTCACCAGCAACAAGGATCTTACTGTCATAAATAGAGAAGAATGGAAGCTCCCTTCCCAAAAGGCTTCTGGGATCATCCAAATTGACATTTGTGGATAGCTTGAAAACCAAATTGGCAAAGCCCGGGGGTGAACTGGTTTTAGAAACCCCCTCGAGAAATGAGTGGTTTTCCCATCCAAGAAAATGATAAAGCATTTCTCCTGTCAGGCTGTTCGCAGCGGAATTAACTGAGGAGGAGCTGATTCTGTATTCCGGCTTTAATGAAGTTAATGCTCCGCTTATTGAAAATATCATAAATAGAAAAAGCAAAAATCCGCCTATGGCTTTCAGCAAGCTTGTCCCTTGAATGGTTACTACAAGTCCGTTCGATTTAAAAGGTTTCATTGTTCCACCTCTCCTTGCTAGTCTAGTAAATGTTATGACTTTGCTAGAGAAGATAGAACATGTTATTTCCTATCTGGTATAAAAACCGGCATTATCCTGATTCACTTTTTGATGGAGTGCTGCGTTCAAACCGTTAGCAATTAAATTTGACATATCTTCAATAAATACATCCACTTCCTTTGGAGTCACCATAAGGTTGTGGCCCAAAGGAGAAAGGACTTCATAAATAAGCTTCCGCTTCTCTTCTTCAGGCAAGGTTCCAATCATGCCAAGGAAGGTTTTTCTATGATGTTCTTCCGGGAGGTCGTCATCTGTCAGCTTTTTCTTCTCTCCAAAAGTCATTCCTGCAGGAGCGAGGGCACGTGATGGACGGTCCCCCTCTTTCATTTCCTTGCCGAAATGCTTCAGGATGTAATCAATTGTATCGCTTGTGATGGACACAGCATCAACAACTGTTGGGATGCCAATCGCTATGACAGGTATCCCTAAAGTTTCTTTGCTGATTTCTTTTCGTTTATTCCCGACACCAGAACCAGGGTGAATCCCTGTATCCGAAATTTGAATGGTAGAATTGACTCTTTCAATTGATCGGGAAGCAAGAGCATCAATTGCAATGACAAAATCGGGCTTTGTTTTTTCAACAATGCCATAAATAATGTCACTTGTTTCTATCCCGGTCAGGCCCATTACTCCCGGGGAAATAGCACTTACTGGCCGATAGCCTTCTTCTACGCTTTCAGGCTGCAGCTGATAGAGATGTCTTGTGATAAGCAAGTTTTCACAAACTTGCGGACCCAGTGCATCGGGAGTGACATTCCAATTGCCCAGTCCAACAATTAAACAGGATGCATCTTCATTGATTCCCAGCTGCTTAATAAATTGGGAGAATTCACTAGCAAATACAGACTCCACTTTGTGCTGCAGCTCCGTATCCTGCTGGCGTATGCCCGTCACTTCAAGTGTCAGATATTTTCCTTCTTTTTTCCCCAATGCCTCTGCACCTTCTTTTGTTACTTCAACAAAAGAAATTTTTATATCATTTTCTTCTTTTTCTTTAATTATTACGCCTTCTATTTGGGAAAGATTCTCCTGCTGATGAATATTGTCTTTCTGCCTGTCGGAAATAACCATTTCCCTGGCTTCAATGGCAAGATCCGTTCGGACTGAGTATTGGCTTAAATCTATTGATTCTTTCATATTTATCCCTCACATTCTCAGCTATTGGAAAATAACACACATTATACTAAAATTCAGATATATACTATCATTGCCTTTAAAGTCCAAAAACATGCAGAATCGCCTCCAGCAATTTTGATTACAGAGTATTGCATTATGCCCCCGTGTTTGATAAAATATCACTTGTTCTTAATTATTGTTAATGAATGTGAATGTCGAGTTATAGAATCTCGATGCTTTTTCAGGAGGTGAATGGAATGCCAAACATTAAATCTGCTATCAAGCGTGTTAAAACTAGCGAAGCTCGCAACGCTCAAAACGCTACAGTTAAATCAGCAATGCGTACAGCTGTTAAGAAGGTTGATGCTGCTGTCGTAAACAACGATGCTGCTGCTGCGACTGAATCTTTCGCTGATGCTGCTCGTAAACTAGACAAAGCTGCTGCAAAAGGTCTTATCCACAAAAATGCTGCTGCCCGTAAAAAGTCTCGTTTAATGAAAAAAATGAACTCTTTAAACGCGTAATGTTTGAAGATATTGGCTATCTTAAGGGATAGCCTTTTATTTTACACAAAAAAGCGGTCCAAATGGATCGCTTTTTTTTATGTAATCATAATTACTAATTTTGTCTCAATACTCAAGGTGCCGGAGGCTGTAAACGTAATCTCTTTAAGGATTTTTTTTGAGCGCCTGACTTTGCAGACGAAACAGGAACATTTCAATCAGCATGGTTTTATTCATGCCTCCAGTTTTCATTTGGTAATCTGCATCAGCAAGCAAGCTTATGATCGCTGCAAGTTCTTCGTCTGCAAACATATGCGCCTGTCCAGCTGCAAGTTTCACCCGGAAAGGATGAATCTTTAAGTAGCCGGCAATCTGCTGCTGGCCGTAGCCTCTCCTCGCAAGCTCTTTCACCTGATAAATCAGTCTGAACTGCCCTGTAATAACCGATAAAATCTTAATGGGTTCTTCATTTTGCTTTAATAAATCATAATAAATTCTCAGGGCTTCCTCTATTTTGCGGTGAACAACCTTGTCTACAAGGGAAAAAATGTTTTGCTCTAATGATCTTGATACCATTTTCTCTGCCATTTGTTCATCGATTCGCTTCGTGTCATTCGCATATAAAGCTAATTTATCGATCTCGTTTGTCAAGATAAAAAGGTTGGTGCCTGCCAATGTCAATATTAGCTCAACTGCCGATTCATCAATTTGCACGCCGTTAAGTGCTGCGCGCTCCCTGATCCAGGCTTTCAATTCTCCTTCATTAAGTTTCTTTGCTTCAAGGATTGCAGCCGTTTTTTTCAATTGTTTAGTTATTTTTTTCCGGTCATCCAGCTTTTCTGCAGATGAGGAAAATACCACTACTGAATACGGGGCAGGCTCTTTAAGATAGGCTTCGAGCTTTGACAGATTATGCTCCTGTTTAGCTTTCGATTTTTCTGATGTTAAAAAAACCGGGTTATGTAAAAAGATCAGTCTTCTTTCCCCCATAAACGGAAATGTCTCCGCATCTTCAAGCGCTGTATCGATTGGGGTTTCCTCAAGGTCATAAGAGGATAAATTAAAATCAGCTTCATCTTCGCTTAGCACATTGTTGATCAGAAGCTGCTTCGTTTCGTTTATAAGATAAGGTTCTGTTCCATATAATAAGTAAATAGGAGCAAAACTTTTCGCTTTTATCTGCTTCCAAATATCAAAAACCAATTTCTTTCTCTCCGTTCGCCTTACATTATATTCACTTTATTGCAGTTTAACGGGCAGGGATAAAGCCCCTATCCCGCAGATTGCATGTTCACTATATATCCTAAAGAAGCAATGGCAATTTGACAAGACATAAGAAATTGGCGCCCATAAGAACGCCAATTTCCAATCTATATAGAACGCTGCCGCCTGAGGCCCGGGATACTCAGGAAGCTGCGGTGCACCTTTGTTCTATTATTTTCCCCTTGATGTGCCGGCATATTTGTGACAACTCCTGCTATTGCAGGAAAAGGGCAGGGGAACTCTAGATTTTTTTATTTGAATGACTTATACTATATAGGAAATAGGAGGGGTAGACTGTGAACGAATTTGAAAAGAACGTCCAAAGCAAACGTAATGATGCCATCGACTCTGGAGTAGGATTCATCGTATCATTCGGTTTCTTCGCAACGTTATTTGTTATTGCAACAGTCATTAAATTTTTAGGAGCTTAATGGCTACATAAAGTAAGTAATTGTGTCATACCTCTGACACATCGAGGCTGCTTCAGCAGTCTCTTTTTTTGTGGCTGTAAGTGATAATAGGCATTGAGAGTATAGAAAGGGAGCTGAAGCATTTCTAACATATACTATGGAAGCTGAACCGAAAAGGTTCCTGAATTTCCTTTAAAAACATAGGTAACCGCCCCTTGCTTATCGGTTCTCAGAACATGCACATTAAATTTTTTAAGCCTGCCCATTACATCATTATGAGGATGCCCATACCTGTTGTTTCTGCCTGCAGAAATAACAGCAATCCTCGGGTTAACAGCAGCCAGAAATGAATCTGTTGTGGAGGTTTTGCTTCCATGATGTGCAATTTTTAAAACATCAATTTTGAAATTGGGATAAGATTTAATAAGCTGACTTTCCCCCGTTTCCTCCAAATCTCCTGTAAACAGCCAGTTAAGGCCACCCACTTTGGCAAAAAGGACAATAGAGCCATCATTTTTCCCTGTATACACGTCCCCCATCCGATTTCCAAATGGAGACAAAACTTGAAATGCGGAATCTCCTATTGACCAGTTATCTCCAGCTTTAGTGAATGCAATATTGGCTTTTTTTAATTTAGCATGAACAATCAAATCCTTTTCATCCTCTGAGATTTCCGCCCCCTGCGAAATCACTACTGACTTTACCCTCATTTCCCTAATCACAGCTGATGCTCCTCCAATGTGATCCATATCCCCGTGAGTCAAAAAAAACTTATCTATTTTACTGATCCCTTTGCTTTTCAAAAATGGCACTACCGTGTCCTTTCCTGTTTCATAAGGATCGCTTCTCATCCTCCAATCCTCAGTGTCAAACATAAGTGTGCCTCCAGCATCTATCAGATAATTCCCCTTTCCATATGGAAGCTTTATCAGAATGCTGTCCCCCTGCCCAACATCTATAAATGTAATTTCACCGGCAGGATTAAACACATTAGAAAAGTGCTGAATTAGTATGGCGAGGATTGGAAGCACACCGCTCTTGATAAGAACCTTTTTATTTTTTGACCTTTCCCAGCCGGCAAAGAATGCGGGAATCAGCAGCAGATAGACGATCAGCATAATCAGGGATGGCCTGCCTAGGACAATGGCCGAGTTAGGAATGGCCGAAAGTAATTCAGCAATCCAATTTAGAAAACTGATGAGTTTTTCAAATACATTGAGCAATAAATCTGCTTTCCCCCCTGTTAATAAATCAAAAATGAAGAGAATCAACACCACCGGAAGGATTATGGAAGAATATAAAGGCACAAAAATCAGATTGGCAATTATGGAAATAATGGATACCTCATAAAAATGCCACAGAAGAATCGGAATGGCAGCCATCTGGCAAACAAAAGAAACTGCCAGGATAGCAGCGTATGACTCAGAAAATCTTTTGAGGATGATGGGAGCTGAGAGAATAAGCGATAGAGCGACAGCAAATGACAGCTGAAACCCTGCATTATAGATGATATAAGGAGAGATAAAAAGGTAGCCAATAAACACAATAGAGATAACATCAGCTAGTTGAATAGGAGCCTTCAGCTTCTTTGCGAGCAAAACCACAAGCATCATAAACACAGCCCGCAGAACAGATGGTGCTGCCCCTGTCAATATTGCATATAAAGGCAAAACCAATAATAAGATGCTGGTCATTTTTTCTCTGGTGATTCCGGCGCGTATACCAGCAAGAAAGAACATCCCAGCAAGCATACCTACATGAAGGCCGGATATCGCAAGCAAATGGATAATTCCGATTTTCTGATAAGAAGCAATGGTAGTCTGATCAATAAAATCACGTTCACCGAATACAAGGGCAATAGCCAGTGGAGCAGTCTGTTCAGGAAAATGATCCAGGAGATAATTAATTCCCATCTCTCTTATTTTTAAAATGGTTAATACGAGGCTGCTTTTACGGTAACTGCAATCGGAGAGGTGTAACTGTTCTATTTCGAGGATCCAAAAGATACTGTTGTGGTTTAGATATTCCTGATAGCTGAAGGAATTAGGATTGGTGGATGTTGAAGGGGTCTGTAAGGTGCCATTTACCCGGCATGTCATCCCTGTTCCCAGGTGGTCTGTAAGGGCCTTTTTTTCTGTTTCAGATTTAATTTTATACCTGGCTGTCAGCTTTTCTTTTTTTTCGGCTAAATCAATAAAGACAGTAAGAAGGTCACCATCTATTTTGGCAGATTCTTTCATTGTTATTTCGAACTCGCTCTCATTTCCAGAAAGGCTTGTCCTGTTGTGTTCGGATGCAAATTCACTGCGCATGATTAAGGCAAGGTAAATCATTATCAGAATAGCGGCGTTTTTGGATGATAAAATATTTCTTTTTAGGAGGAAAAAAGCCAGAAGAAAAAAAACGATAGCTATAGCAGGATGAAAAAAAGATGTCAAATTTCCCAGCAGCGAGGCAGCTGCTGCATAGATCCATCTGCCTTTCATATCATTTGCTCCTTTAGTTTTTTGGAAGGAGTAAGACCTAATCATTTCAGGTGCCACTCCTTCAATGGTTTAATTCTGAAAAAGCTTGTCCTTTGTTTCTTTATAGCCTTTCACCAAGTCCCGATCTTTTCCGCTTTTTTCAAGCTCATTTATTAGTTCTTCTATAAAATCACTTTTTTCTTGTTTGCTGTTATCAAAGGACACTTTTTCTGCTATTACCTGTACTGTTTTCACTCCAGCCTTTTCAAAGAGTTCAATTCCATACGGGTGATTTTTATAGTCCTGTGCGTAATAAACTGTTTTAATTCCTGACTGTATTATCGCTTTGCAGCATTGGAGGCATGGAAAATGGGTTACATATATTTCCGCATCAGTTGTAGGTACCCCGAATTTTGCACACTGTAAAATCGCATTCATTTCCGCATGAATGGTTCTGACACAATGGTTATCAATAACATAGCAGCCTTCATCAATACAATGTTCACCCCCGGCAATCGATCCATTATAGCCGCCGGCAATGATCCTCTTATCCCTTACAATGGTTGCGCCTACCGCAAGCCTTGTACAAGTGCTCCTTAAAGCAAGCAAATGGCTTTGCGCCATAAAATATTGGTTCCAGGAAATCCGATCCATCTTGCAGTCTCTCCCCTTCCGTCTTTTGCTCAGGCGTATATGCCCTGGAATTCAAAAACATAGCTTTTTCTCTCAATAAGTGTAAGCCTCAAGCTCGTTAAGGTCAATGAAATGAAATTATTTTACACTAATATGTTCTTTGAGTTTTTCAAAGGTCTTCTCTCCTATCCCTGATATTAATTTCAAGTCCGCAATATCCTTAAAGGATCCATTTGTCTCGCGGTGTTCAATTATGGCTGCAGCCTTAGACGGGCCGATACCCGGCAACATCTGCAGTTCCGATTCATTGGCTTGGTTTAAATTTATCTTTCCGTTATCTTGCTGTCCCCTCACCTCGATATTTTCATCTCCGACTGCGGCCTCCTCGAGAACTTCGCCCTTTTCCGGAACATATATGACCATTTCATCCGTAATATTGAGGGCAAAATTGATTTTAGTTCCATCTGCTTTATCAGTCAGTCCGCCTGCTTTTTCCAGCAGGTCTATCACCCTGTCACCTTCTGCCGCTTCGTATACTCCCGGCTTTTGCACAGCACCTTTAATATCTGCCTTCATTGGCTGTGGCATCTGTCCAGCCTGTTCATCACTTTCTGTTTCATTTTCTTTATCATCACCTTCATTTTCCTTTAATTGAACTGCCTGTTCAATCCCAGGAACTTCAGCCTCTTGAACAGGCATGAAAAAATAATAGAGGAAGGCAGCCAATGCAATGGCGGCTCCTGCAAAGTAAATTTTATGTGTTTTTATCCATTCAGGCATTAAGGATCGATCCTTTCTTTTTGGAATAAATGTGTTTTTGATACATATCGTTATATGAGAGAGCTTGCTTTTGAAGGAGGGATAAAGCAATGAAAATCGGAATAATTGGCACAGGTAACATGGGGAGGATACTGACCGAGGCTTTCCTTGATGGCGGAACCGTTTCCCCATCCTCCATGACAATTACCAATCGGACAGCGGCAAAAGCGATGGAAATAAAGGAAACTCATCTGGATATTACCGTTGTAAATAACGCAAGAAAGGCAGCACATCGTTCTTCACTTATCTTTATTTGTGTAAAGCCTCATGATGTGTATAATGTCGTTCAGGACATTTTGCCGTTCCTGTCAAAAGATAAATGTGTAGTTTCAATAACCAGCCCTATAAGTGTAAAACAGCTTGAATCTATTCTGCCCTGTTCAGCAGCCAGGGCGATTCCAAGCATAACAAATCGGGCCTTATCAGGGGTTTCGCTATTATCATTCGGTGAACAGTGCAGCGAGCATTGGAAAGGGATACTTCATAAGCTTTTTGAAAGCATCTCCACGCCTGTCTTTATCGAGGAAAATATTACCCGGGTTTCTTCGGATATTGTCAGCTGCGGACCTGCCTTTTTCAGCTATTTGACACAGCGCTTCATCAATGCGGCAGTTACAGAAACGGAGATTGATAATGAAACAGCTACAAAGCTTGCAGGAGAGATGCTGATCGGACTTGGGGATTTACTGAAAAAGGGTTTTTATACATTGCCGACATTACAGGAGAAGGTATGCGTCAAAGGAGGAATTACAGGAGAGGGAATTAAAATTCTCGAAAGCGAGCTTGGCACAATATTTGAGCACTTATTCCAGGCAACACATTCCAAGTATGACGAAGATCTTGTTGAGGTAAAAAAACAGTATTCTCTTCATTAGCTATTCGATGTTAATGGAAATAATCCTTCTTTTTTCTAAAAAAACAGCCGGATTGCTTCAGACAATCCGGCTGTTATATATATTAATTCCTTTTCTTTGCAATAAAAATAATTCGTTCAGCCTGACTGCCTGGAGGGCCCTCTTCAAAATCTGCTGAAATGTCAAGCAGTTCAAATCCGCATTCCCTAAGCCAGCTTTCATATTGATCAATAGGATACGTACGCTGGAAGTGCAGTTCGTCATAGCGGTTATACTTTCCCGTTTCTTCTTCCAGAACAAAAAATGAAAGATCATGCTCTACAGAATTAGGATATTCCCCCTGATAGCTGTGCCAGATATATGAAATTTCTTCATCATTTTCAGCAAATGTCTGGTTCATAAATATCTGCATGATTTTATAAATGGAGTGGACATCAAATATAAAAAGACCCTCACTTTTCAAATGGGTGTGGACCCGCAAAAAAGTGTCTTTCACCTCTGATTCCGTCTCCAGATAATTTAAAGAATCACAAAAAATGCCAATAATATCAAATTCGCTGAATCCTTCAAGTTCTGCCATGTTCTGCAGGTAAAAGGGGATTTGCAGACCGTTCTCTTCCGCCTTTGCCTGTGCTACTGCCAGCATATCCTCTGATAAGTCCACACCTGTAACATCATACCCCTGTTTCCTTAGCCTTATTGAAAGCTGGCCTGTGCCGCAGGCAAGATCCAGAAGTTTTTTGCCGGGCACATTAAATTTTGCATGCTTTTCATTGACCATTTTAATCCAGCTGTCATAAGGGACATCTTCCATCAGTCTGTCATAGAGATAAGCGAACTTTCCATAGCTCATTGGTTAAGCATGCCCTGAACGTTCTCGATCGGTGCATCGCCCCAAAGTCTTTCCAGATTATAATAGCTTCTTTCATCCTTATGGAAAATATGAGCAACTATATCACCCATATCAACTAGAATCCACCTTGCTTCATCAAAACCTTCCATTCTTTTAACAGCAAACCCATGTTCTTCAGATTTTTCTTTCATTTCCCTAGCAATGGCCTGCACTTGTTTATCAGAGTTGCCGTGGCAAATTACAAAGTAGTCTGAAATCAGGGAAATGCCTTTCATATTAAGTACCGTTATATCTTCTGCCCGTTTATCATCCGCTGCTCTAACTGCTGTCATCAGCAATGTATTTTCATTCATCTAATCAGTCCTCCTTAGTCATTACAAGGTCATTATAAGTTTGGAAGGACGCTGGAAAAACCGGCTGCCCTTTTTTCATTAAAAACATGATGGTATTTTGGACGGCCTTGCTTAAGGCCTTATCCAGATTTGTTTCCGCTAAATCACGTACTTCATCAACACCTGGAAAATGCCTTCCAGGTTCAATATAATCCGCAAGATATATGATCTTTTCAAGAAGTGCCATTCCCGGCCTGCCTGAAGTATGATACCTTATGGCATCCAAAACCTCTTTATCATTAATTCCTGCTTCTTTCTCCGTCAGAAAAGCACCGACGGGAGCATGCCAAAGTTCACTATTGTACTCCAAAAGCTCACTTGGCATTCCTTCCTTAAGGATAATTTCCCTCAGTTCTTCCTTAGGACGGAATTTAGCATAATCATGAAAAATGGCCGCAAGTTCCGCTTTCTTTGTATCAGCACCATATTTCGCTGCAAGGTTAATGGCTGTTTCCATCACCCCTACTGTGTGAAGGTAGCGATGTTCAGTCAGCTGTTCCCTTACAATTGCAAGAGCCTGTTCACGATTCATATAAATGATTCTCCTTTATAAAACTCCTTATAGCATCCGGTACCAGATACCGAATAGTTCCGCCTTCCTTTATACGGCTTCTGATCATACTCGAGGATATCCCCATTTCCGGAACGTCAGCATAAAGAATCGGATACGGAGTCTGCAAATTGTAAGATGGTCTCCTCACTCCTATAAAGGTAATCAATTTAAGAAGTTTGTCAATGTTATGCCATTTGGGCAGATACTCAACCATGTCAGCTCCAATAATAAAATAAAATTGCGTTTGAGGATAGTTTTCCTTCAAAATCCTGATTGTATCGTAGGTAAATGAAGGGCCATCGCGCTCCAGCTCAATCAATTCCAATTTAAAGCCGGGATGGCTCTGTAATGCCAGTTTCAGCATTTTTGTACGATCACCGCTGCTGACATTATCAGACCTCTTTTTATGGGGAGGTTCATGGTTCGGCATAAACCAGATTTCATCCAAACCATGAGAAGACATTACCTCATTCGCGATAATGAGATGGCCTATATGAGGCGGATTAAAGGTCCCTCCAAGTATGCCTACCTTTTCCATTTACTCTCCTCCATACTTCCAGTTTTACGCTTAAGAAACTTACGGCAAGTCGATTTGTTTGTTTTCTTTCGATTCTTTATATAAAACAATTATATTCCCGATGATTTGTACAACATCAGCCTTTGTGCCTTTTGACAGCTGCTGCGCCACCGTATCCCTGTCTTCTTCACAGTTTTGAAGAATTGAAATCTTTAATAATTCTCGGGCTTCCAGTGCTTCTCCTACTTGTTTAATCATATTTTCATTTACCCCGCCCTTTCCTACTTGGAAAATCGGATTTAAATGATGGGCTTTTGATCGTAAAAAACGTTTTTGCTTTCCTGTTAGCATGATAATCCTCCCAGCTGATTTAAAACTTTATGTCTCATTCTTTCAATATCAGGTCCAATGCCAGTCCACATCTCGAAAGCAAGTGCACCCTGATATACAAACATATCGATCCCATTCTGAATTCCAGCACCCTTTTCAGCAGCTTCCATCAGAAGCTTTGTTTCAAGCGGGTTGTATATGATATCACTTACAAAAGCTCCAGGCTTCAGCTTATGTATTGAAAGTGGGCTATGGCCAATTTCCGGATGCATCCCTATCGATGTAGTCTGAACTATAAGATCGTATGTCTCGAGGCTTTCCTCCGCGTCCTGTCTGCTCAGCACTTGCGCTTGAATCTGAAATGGGCAGTCATTAATAATTTGTTCCGCCCTTTTTGGAGTCCGATTGCAAATATCCAGAAGCTCAGGACCTTCTTTGGCAATTGTAAAATAAATGGCTCTTGCAGCTCCGCCTGCCCCTACTATGAGCACTTTTTTGTTTTTAATTGGCTGTTTTTGATTCAGCAGGCCTTTTACATACCCGCTCCCATCCGTATTATAGCCTATTAGCTTTCCATCCTGATTGACTACTGTATTTACTGCTCCAATAGCCTCTGCCAGGGGATCCAGTTCATCTAAAAGAGGGATGATAGCCTCCTTATGCGGTACTGTAACATTAAATCCCGCAATGCCCATTGCTCTGAACCCTTTAATAGCATCCGTCAGATTTCCCCTGGATATATGGAATGGCTGATAATGTGCATCAAGACTGTAAGCGGTAAATAGATCATTGTGCATAGCGGGGGACATTGAATGGGAAATCGGGTCCCCAATCACCCCAAACAGCTTTTTCAAAATTCCTCACCCCTTTGAAAAGCATAAGCAGCTGCAGGTCCACAGCCTAAATCAAAGACTTCCTTATCATGGCATGAACACCTTTAGGAACATAAGCAGCTACTTTGGCCCCGCCTTCATTTACAGTAATCCAGCCAAGTCCTGAAAAAACGATATCTGTTTTTGGTTCTTTTATTGTGAATTCATGTTTCACAAGCTCCGGGAAGGTTTCCATTTGTTCTTCCCTTGGGGGTGTGAGCATCTCTCCCGCATGATTCCGATACAGCTCATCGGCCTTTTCCGTTTTGGTGCGGTGAATAGTCAGCTCATTGGAGAAATGGCAAACAAATGAACGTCGGCCACCGGCCATGTAGTCAAATCTTGCCAGACCGCCAAAGAACAGAGTCTGCTCTTCATTCAGCTGGTAAACCTTAGGCTTTATTTCCTTTTTAGGTGTAATAACCTTTAAATCCCTTTTATCTACATAGTGGGCCATTTGGTGATGGTTTATTATACCTGGCGTATCTACTAAAGCTTTTCCGTCAGATAAAGGTATTTCGATTATATCAAGGGTTGTGCCAGGGAAGTGGGAAGTTGTGATGACATCGCCCTCACCTGTTACTTCCTTTAATATACGGTTGATGAATGTGGATTTACCTACATTTGTACACCCTACTACATACACATCTTTTCCTTCCCGATAATGGTCGATAGCTGCTGCAATCTCGTTAATGGAGTACCCTTTTGCAGCACTTGCCAGATAGACTTCTTCCGGTTTTAAACCCAGCTGTTTTGATTCCTGCTTCATCCAGTTAATCAGCTTGTTTGTTTTCACCGACTTTGGCAGAAGGTCAACTTTGTTTCCTACAAGCAGGATTTTATTGTTGCCTACAAAACGGTGGAGCCCAGGAAGCCAGCTCCCGTTAAAATCAAAGATGTCCACAATCTTCACGATAAGTGCATCACTTTGTCCAATTTCATTCAGGATCTTAAGAAAATCATCATCAGTCAAGCTTACATCCTGAACTTCATTATAATGTTTCAGTCTAAAACAGCGCTGGCAAATAATCGTTTCCTTCTGCAGAGCTGAATGAGGAGCATAGCCCAGCTCCTCAGGATTTTCTGTTTGAACTTTTACTCCACAGCCTATGCAAACAAATTGATCTTCACTCACTTCTTAATCCTCCCACTGAATCATTCCTTTTTTTCTGAACCAATTTAATATTCGTCTTTCTACAAGCCGGTTAAATTTTGTAAAAAATCCGTCAGTTTGGGCCACAGGCACGACCAAAATAGTATGGAAGCCGCTTCTGTTCCCCCCCAGGACGTCAGTCAGCAATTGATCACCAATCACAACGGTTTCTTCTTTTCTCAGCCCCATCTCTGATAGAGCTCTTCGGAAGGCCCTGCCCATTGGCTTTCTTGCCTGGTAGATAAATGGAATCTCAAGGGGGTGGGAAAAAGCCTTAACCCGATTTTCATTATTATTTGACACAATGGTAACCTTAATGTTGCTTTGCTTCATTTCTTCAAACCAGCTAATCAGCTTCGGTGTAGCATTTGGCCTGTCCCATTCAACTAGTGTATTGTCCAGGTCCGTGATAATTCCTTTGACTCCTTTTTCCTTTAAACTGTGGGGAGTTATTTCAAATATACTTTTAACATGCTGATCAGGCAAAAAATGCTTTAACACTATATTTACACCTCAATCATATATTCGTATGGTCCAACAATATTTTTCCTCAGCCCTCAAATACCTAACGGGCTTTATTAATAATTAGTTGCATCAGGGTTTTCACTATGGAAAAACACCGATTTTATCATACCCAATTTCATCCGCTCTTTCAAAATAAAAACTGGAGGATACAATCCCAGCTGTTCTATTTTATACGATTCCACAAAATGGGGAAAGACAATCAAAGCTCAGTATATTTCTATGGAATAGATATTATTTATTCTTAAAATAAAAATTTTTCGACAAAAAACAACCGCTCTCCAACCCTGTGGATAACTTTATGCACATAATCCAATATGATTTTTATACTTTTTCCCTTTTTATAAACAAAATAATCACAGGTTATCCACGGTTTCCTGTGGATAAGAGAACAGTTGTTCTAATCGTTTAATTTTGCTAGAGTAGGGGTACAACATAAAATCTTACATTATATGTATAAATTAATTCTTTTAGAACTGAAATATCAAGTGCCTGGAGGTGGGACAGGAATGCGTAAACTGTCAGATGATTTACTAATTGAATCATATTATAAAGCAAAGGAACTGCAGCTTAGCAAAGACTTCATTCGTTTAATCGAAACAGAAATCCACCGTCGCTCACTATCAAACAGCATAAAAGTTACTTCTTAAAAATGGACAAGCCCTTAATAGGGCTTTTTTTATTCTCCATATTTCTTAAAGACTGAAATAACCGGCCCAAACATTCACAATAACGTCCCAATCCGCTCCCCAACTTTAATGTGAGCAGGGGTCCTGATTGACTTTTCAAGTTCGAATTTCCCTTGCTCAAACAGGAGAATGACAGTAGAGCCAAACGTAAAATAGGCCATTTCCTTTCCTTTTTCAAGCTGCTCCCCTTCATGAGTAAGTTCAATGGAATTTACAAACATAGCGCCAACCTTCACAATCGCGATTGCTGCATCTCCATGCCTCACTTCAGTTATGCTCCTGTAATTTTTGGAAAGTGTATCTCTACCATATTTTAATCCCCATTTGTTGACCGGATAAGATTTCAGCCCAAGAATCCATTGATCTGCTACTTTTCCAGTGACCGGGCTGTGTATCCTATGATAGTGGCTCGGACTTAAATAAAAGATCATATAAGTGCCGCCTGCATATTTTCCTGCTTTATTTTCACCCAGCATCTCAGATATGGAATAGTTTTTTCCTTTTACTGAAATAACACGATCCTCCCGTATACTCCCAACATCTTCGATAACAGCATCTACAGGACTGACTGCCGAGTCAGGGCTCACATCTGTTACTCTTGCACCTTCTTTAAGCCTTCTAATGAAAAACTCATGTAGTGTTGGATATTCATGCAGGTTTTTTTCCATTTCACTTTCATTTATATTATAAATCCTTGAAAATGACGGAATGACCCGCCTGCTCAAATTTGATTTTGCAAATTTCTGCAGTATCCCGGATGTCCATCTTCCATTTGTCAATTCAATCAGCAGGCGATATACAGGTTTTAACAAAGGACATGCCCCCTAAAAAATATGTTCTTTACGAACAGGCATAAAAAGCATAGAATAAAATATTATTATATAACATATAAAACTAAGTTTGCCATAGACTTCCTCAGATTTGACGCTTTTTTTATTTTGGCTTTCTTGATATTCTGTGAATTACTTCTATTTCTTTCCTTCCAGATGGTTCCCAATTAACAGTAAACTTTAACACATTGCCCATAAGAAAAAACTTCTTATAGTCTGCAGGCTGTGATTCCCAGGTGCAAGGAGTGTTTGACATGTTTTTACAGGATGTTCTTGATTTAACCATCAAGAAGCTAAAGGCACAGACAGCAAATATCTTAACTCTGTCTAACCTGTTCTTAGGGTGCTTTGCTATTTTATTTTCTATTAATGACAATTTGAAATTGAGTATGCTGCTGATTTTTATTGCAGCTCTTGCTGACCGGTTTGATGGGATGGCAGCAAGAAAAATGAATATTGAATCGGATCTAGGAAAGCAGCTGGATTCTATGAGTGATATTATTTCTTTTGGAGTTGCTCCTGCACTGCTCCTATACATGGGAGTCCTTTATGATTATGGGGCACCAGGCGCTTTCTTAACTGCTCTATATATCGGCTGTGGAGCTTTAAGGCTAGCCCGTTTTAACATCAGTGACAATAATGGCTATTTTACAGGATTGCCAATAACGGCTGCCGGCTGCCTGGCCACTTTATGCTTTCTGGCAATTCCATATTGGCCTTCACCTTTATTTCTCTTTATCATGCTGACACTTTCCATTCTAATGATAAGCCCTTTCAGGCTGAAAAAAATGTAAAAAAAGCCGTGCTCATATTAAGAGCGCGGCTTCAGCTTTTATTAATTCTCTGTTAATTCCAGGAGTTCTTCCACATCGTCCATGCATAATTGAACGGCACCTTCCCAGAACTCAGGCTTTGTTAAATCTGCATTTAAATGCTTCATAGCTAAATCTTCGACTGTCATGGATGCAGTATCCTTTAATAATGCTATATATTTTTCTTCATACCCTTTTCCTTCTTTAAGAGCCTGTGCATAAATTCCAAGCGAGAACAAATATCCAAAAGTATATGGAAAATTATAAAATGGCACGCCAGTAATAAAGAAATGAAGCTTTGAAGCCCAGAAAGACGGATGATACTCATCAAGTGCGCTTCCATAAGCTTCTTTTTGGGCATCCGTCATGATTTCATTTAGACGGTCCGCACTTACATTTCCTCGTTTTCTTTCTTCATAGAATCGTGTTTCAAACAGAAATCGTGCATGGATATTCATGAGCAGCGCAACAGACCTTTGCACTTTATCTTCTAAAAGCGCAAGTTTCTCTTCTTCTGTTCCTGCATTTTTCACTGCTGCATCAGAGACAATCATTTCTGCAAAAGTAGAAGCTGTCTCAGCAACATTCATGGCATAATTTCGGTTCAGCAAATGAAGGTCCTTCATCGCGTATGTATGAAAACCATGCCCCAGTTCATGTGCAAGGGTTGAAACATTGGATGGTGTCCCTGAGTATGTCATAAAGATCCTTGATTGACTGCTTTCGGGGAAGTAAGTATGGAAACCGCCTGGCGCCTTTCCTGGACGATCCTCTGCTTCAATCCATTTTTCTTCAAACGCTTTTTTAGAAAAGGCTGTCATTTCTTCTCCAAAGTGAGCAAACTGCTCAAGGATAAAATCTGCACCCTGCTGATAAGTTAATTTTGTTTCTGACTTGGAGAGCGGGGCATCCAGGTCATACCAGCTTAATTTCTCTAAGCCTAAAAGCTTTGCTTTTCTCTCTAAATATTTAACAAGAGGTGCCTTATTTTCTGAAATTACATTCCACATCGTATCCAGGGTTTCTTTTTTCATTCTGTTTAAGTCCAGAGGTTCTTTGAGGAAGTCGCTCCAGCCTCTTAATTTATATATATTTAATCTAAAACCGGCTAAATGATTTAAGGTTTTAGATAAATAGTCAGACTGGCTGTTCCAGGATTTTTCCCAATTATCAAAAACTTCCTTGCGCAATTTTCTGTCAGGACTTGAAAACTTATTAGCAGCCTGTCCAACTGAAAGCTGCTTTATCTCGCCATTTTCAGTGTAAGGAATTTTTATATTTCCTACTATTACGTCATACATCTGGCCCCATCCGTGGTAACCATCAACTGCAAGAGCATTAATGACAGTTTCTTCCTCTTGCGAAAGTTTTTCTGAGGCATTTTCGCGGCGTTCGTTTAATACGAATGAAAGCTCATTTAAATCCTTATCATTCATAATTTGCTCCCATGAACCTTGATCTAAATTTGCAAGCTTCTGATCAAATGCCGTTAAAGCGTTTTGAAAAGCTGCACTAAGTTCCGTAGTTGCCCCTCTAAGATCTTTCGCTTTCTTATCCTCGGTATTTTGGGCCTGAAGACAGCTCACAAAAGCACCAGCCTGACGCACTTTTCTTGCCGTCTGCTGGAAAAGCTCAATGATTTCGCTTATTTCAGCTGCATCTGCAGCAGAATTAGCAGGCTGCCAGTTATGTATTTGATTAAAAAATGAATCAATATGCTTCCTTGTATCCAGTAAATGCTGATCAAATTCTGCTGAGTCGCTTCCATCCTTAAAAAAGACATCCAAATCCCAAACTGACGAATAGGCTGTTATAGTCATATAATCCCCCCATAAAAAGTTTCGACTACAGAAATATTATACAGTGATTTTTCCGAAATTTCTATAAATATTCTATAAAAGAGGCCCACCCCCCCTGGTATGAGCCAACCGCTGGATATTTCTATCTGAAATAGCCGCCGCCAAAGTATGCAAACCCTCCAAAAACAAGCAGCAGGATCAGCAGAACAACTGCGAGGGCCAGCCAGAATCCCCCGCCTCCATAATAACCGCATGGATAAGGAGGGGGAACAGGATAACCGCCATAACCATAAGGCATAACCTTAACCTCCCTTCGCCTTCTATTATTAAGATATGTAATTTATGGACCAGCGTTTAGGCTTTTACACTAAAATATCGGTGAAAAACCGGTATGTTCTTGGCACCTCTCTTAGATTAGTTCATAGGATATACCAGAGGGAATTTTATGGGAGGAGTGTTAAATGAAAATTATCTCAATCTGCAAAAAATGCAAAGGTACAGGCAATATAACAGCATATAAATTCATAAAGAAAACCTGCCCTGCCTGCAATGGATCCGGCAAAGTGACTAAACACCTTTCCGACTTCAAAAAAGAGGAACGAAATAAGACTTTTCTTCACTCTTCATAGGGCTATTTAACAGAACCCTTCCCTCAGGCAAGGGTTTTTTATTTTACACTGAAATACTATATAATGACATCGATAATCAAAATAACCGTTAACCCGATATGAATTGGAGTGAAATCAATGAAACAAGGCAGAACGATTTTGGCAGTTCTCCTATTATTGCTCGCAGCTGGCTGTTCTGCTGAGAAAGAGCAAAGTAAAAAAACTGCTGATGAACCATCAAGTAAAACTTCAGATGAGGCTGACTATACTATTATTGAGGCATCAGCTCAGCAAATCGAGCATATTCAAGGAATTGGATACCCGGGAAATGATACTGGACTCTACCTATCGTCCAGCGATGGCTTAAAGTTTTATAAAGATGGCATTTGGCATGAGACCACTTCCCTTAACCATGACTACATGGGTTTTCAGGCAGTCAAAGAGGGATTTATTGTAAGCGGCCAGCCTGATAAGAACTCAGTCATAAAAAACCCTCTTGGTATTGTGAAAAGCACTGATAAAGGTGCTTCTTTTAAAAACCTGGCTTTTAGCGGAACAAGTTCCTTCCCTTTTTTAGTTGCCGGCTACGATACAAATATAATCTACATGATCAACCAGGATAAAAGCGAAGAGCTCGAGGCAGGTGTCTACCGCTCTCAGGATGCAGGAAAAACATGGGAGACAGTCAGCTTAAAAGGGCTTGAGGCCGACACACTTGGAATGATCGCGGCACATCCAACTCATCCGGAAATCATGGCCATGTCCACAAGAAGCGGCATCTTCTTCTCACAGGATAGAGGTGAAACTGTGAAATTAGTATCTGATCCAGTCATGGCTACAGCCCTCGCTTTCACAGAAAATAGCTTGTACTATGCGTATGCAGATCAGGAAAAGGTTCAAATGAGCAAAATCGATTTTGAAACGATGGAAAACTCACAAATTAAAATCCCTTTTCTCAGCTATGACAACCCTATTACATACATTGCTGCCGATAATAAATCTAACGTAAGGCTTGCAATTTCAACGTATCTCAAAGATTTATATGAATCTGCAGACAGCGGTGCGAACTGGCAGCTTTTATTAAAAAATGGAAGAATTGAATAACTCAAAACGGAAGCGCCTTATCAGAGGAACTTCAACTTAAGACCGCAACGTCCTGTGACGAACGTTGAAGCCTGCACATCCTGTGCAAGTCCGACAGGCATAAGGCGATTCACACTGGAAACCTCCCAAAGCAAGTTTTGGTCGGGTGAAGCATCTCTGCCGAAGCGTTCCTTGTCCTGATTTCTGGAGTTATTTGGCTTATGACCCGAGGGGGCTAGGAGCTTAAGCAGGATGCTGACAATCATTCCGCAGAGGTATTTTCCACCGCTCCATTATATAGGTCCTATACAATTACCAAAGGGACAGTCGAACTGTCCCTTTAGCTGTTATTTTTCCTTTTTTCTTTTTCCGCCCGATAAAACTCATGGAACATTTTCATCAGTGCCCTCTTTTCAATACGGGAGACGTAACTTCTAGAGATGCCAAGCTCTTTGGCAATTTCTCTTTGTGTTTTTTCTTTTTGCAGGTCAAGCCCGAACCTTCCGACAATTACTTCTTTTTCCCTGTCATCTAAAACATCAATATACTCCTTCACTTTTTCCAGCTCCATATTTAACTGTATCGTATTAATAACATCCTCAGATTCCGACTTAAGAACGTCAATAAGGGATATTTCGTTTCCTTCTTTGTCCTGCCCGATGGGATCATGAAGGGATACATCTTTTTTCGTCTTCTTCAGTGCCCGCAAGTGCATCAGTATCTCATTTTCAATACAGCGGGCTGCATAGGTGGCAAGTTTTGTGCCTTTTCCTTCCGAATAACTCTCGATGGCCTTTATCAGTCCGATTGTCCCTATTGATATCAGATCTTCAGAATCCTCGCCTGTATTTTCGAATTTCTTAACAATATGGGCGACCAGCCTTAGATTATGTTCAATAAGCATATTACGTGCATGCGCATCGCCTGCAGCCATCAATCGCAAGTATTTCTTTTCATCTGCAGGAGACAGCGGTTGAGGAAATGCATTATTTTTTACATAAGATACAAGAAACACAATCTCCTTAACCAAAAACCCGAGTGCAGTTAAAATACCGGACATCGTTCCACCCCCGCTTAGAATGCGTTCAAAAATGTCTATAACTAATTCCTATGTATGGATAGAGTTGTTTTTGTCTGTCCAATAGAGATATTTTCTTCAGAAAATATTTTCTTCTTCATTTACACTGCAATTTGACAAGCTATCTGTCATGATAATAGGATATAATCATTTATAATATCGCTGTTATCCCCAATACATAGCTTTGGAAGAAAGAGGTTTTGATATTTGAATGCCCAGAGAATCATTTTAGCTCTCGTCTTTTTTATTGTTCTGCTTGACAGTCTTGCCAAATTTATTTTCGAAGGTTTTTCTTTAAAAACCTTGATGATATTGCTTGCAGTGTCTGGAATCGTCTTATTTCTCTGGATTTTCCCAAAGAAAAAGGACTGACTTTTCAATCCCAAAGTCAGTCCTTTTTCTTTTAATGCAAGCTACTCCGCTACGCTCACCTCAGCTGATATGATGCAGCCGATAGTGCCGCACACAACCAATCCCATTACGATCCAAAACATCTTTCACACCCCTATTAAATTCCTTATTTTCTTTAATGTAACATGGTTTCTGCATCAGAAAAGGAGAGGAATGTGAACATTCTGTTAATCCGGATCATATGGATCAGTTCCTTTTTTTACGGAATTTCAGGGTTAAAATTAATATATGCAAAGACATGCGCCTTACCTCCTAACCGGTTACAGCTTCGTTAGGTGGAATCTTTCTCCACCCAAAAAATTGCCTGACGTCCTTGTAAAATGTAAAACATTTAGCAAACCACCTTTCCTCATTTTTTATCACTGAAAATTAAAATGGACGGTAAATAGAGAATTGACGATCACGGTTTTGATCGATAATTTTTTTAGCCATTTGTTCGCGAACAACATCTTCTGCTGATAATTGACGTTTTTTTATTGTGACTGTCAAAAATAATATATTTAATGTCATTAGATATTCCACCTCCTCGTTCACATCCAGCCTGAAGGCACAAAAAAGCCGCAAAGAGATACACTCCCAGCGGCCTGGCCATAAGGCATAAAAAACCGCAGGGCACAATTCTCCCTGCGGCATGGATATGTAATGTCAATTAAGCAAATCTAAGCGATCCATTCCATGTAGGTCGAATTTGTAAAATATTTATTTAGCTGTGCTTCTAATACAATTGCCTTTAACATCATTTCATTCGACCTCCTTTTTAGAATTTTTTCACTTATAATGGTAATTATATCCACGATTATATAGTTTGTAAACCTTTTTTGATCATTTTTATTTATTTTTTTATTAAATAAAAAAAACGCCCGGAGATCCGGCCGTCATTTTATTTATTTCCTCATTAGATATTCCTGTCCTTCATCCGTTTCATTCAATTTACTTCGGCATCGTTTTGAAAGGATAAAGAAAAGGATTGAGCCAAACAGGAAAGCTGAAGAAGATCCAGCCATTATATATAAATCAGTAACTGTGTTTGCAGTGTCAGGGATAATCAAACCAATGTAAAAAAATGATCCGACAGCAAGCATAGAAATTGCAAAACGCTTGAAATCCACCATTTTTTCAAATAAATGCTTTGCTTCATTCTTCATTTATTATCACCTTCTATGGAATAAATCTTATAAAAGACTATAATCCTACTTTAACATATATGGCAGCTGTGAAGGTGATGTAAATATTGTAAGCGAGGGAAAAACATCCAAATAAGAAAAGCGGAAGGCGTCTGAAGCTAGACAGTTATCGAAGTTAAAAACATTATAGATTCTGATATTACGAAAAAGACGGCTTCCCATGATGAAAAGCCGCCAAAACGCCGTTATCTTTTATTATTGCTTTAGGGCATCCACAATCTTCATTACAAGCGTAGCGGAATGAAGTGCCGCCTTCTCCAAAAATTGCTCAAATGAAACATCGGATTCTTTTCCAGCAATATCAGAGAGTGCACGAATGACAACAAAAGGAGTCTTAAATTGATGGGCAACCTGTGCCACTGCCGCTGCTTCCATTTCTACTGCCTGCAAGTCTGTAAATTTATCACGGATATAATCCACTCTTGCTGGATCATTCATGAAGGAATCACCTGTTGCAATTAACCCTCTGACAACCTGGATATCCCCGATTTCCTTTGCACACGCTTCAGCGATCTGTACCAGACTGCCGTCTGCTTCAAAAGCAGGCGGCAATTGGGGCACCTGACCATATTCGTAGCCAAAAGCGGTAACGTCTACATCATGATGCCTAACCTCCGTGGAGATTACCGTGTCTCCCACATTCAGTTCTGGATTAAAGCCTCCAGCAGAACCGGTATTAATGACAAAATCCGGCTTATATCTCTCCAAAAGTATAGCTGTGGACATGGCTGCATTTACTTTGCCTATGCCTGAACGGAGAAGCACCACTTCCGCACCATTCATTTTCCCTGCTGTATACTCGCACCCGGCGATCGTTTCCTGGCTCTTGTCTTCTATTTTATCTCTAAGTAATGTTACTTCTTCTTCCATTGCTCCAATAATAGCTATTTTCATAAATAAAACCTCTTTCTCATTTTTCTAAGCTTTTGATTGCATTCATCAGTAATAGAGTGCCCATATGCAATATCCAAACTCTATTCTACCATCATAAACGGGATGTTTGCCATATTCGAAAATCCATCCATACAGCCCCTATCCAGAATTGAAAGTTGCCAGACTTAAATGCACACCATAAAATAAATATTGAAACAGTATTGAAGGGAAGGGAATCACAATGAATTTTCAGTTTGATTTGATAGAAGATAAGGTTGAGTTCTTTGAGGCTCTTGCTTTAAAAGAGCTTGAAAAGAAAATAAATGCACAAATTGAGCATAATAAAGCAATTCTTTTAACCGTCCATCACGTTTCCCATCAAATGCATCTCGATGAGAATGGGAGAACGTATTACTCGGCGGTAGTGCACTTTAAGGCAAAAAAATAAGGACGCCACCGGCGTCCTTATTACCTAATTAATTTATTTCATTTAATACTTCCACTTTGGATGGCTTCCAGCCTTCTCCGTCAACCCAGTCAATATAGACGCGGTACTTTTCGCTTTTATCTTTTGTGGAAATTGTCCCAACAGAGCTGTTTGGCCCATTATTGCCAAGGAACCAAACAGTCATATTGCCCTGTTCAATACCTGTAGCATATGAAATGGCACTGAGCATTTCCTGCCAATCCACATGATTTTGATCGTAGACAGCAGTATGTTCTCCGGACTGAGATGTGCCGACTGGTTTCCATGCTGGGTTTTCAATCGTTTTTTCAACATCAGGACCGCTTCCGCCTTCTGTTACGACTTGTTCTTTATCTTCCTCAGACTCATCTTCAGCTTTTTTCTCTTCAGCTTTTTTATCTTCTTTATCAGATTCTTTATCTGCTTTCTCTTTGTCTTTACTCTTATCCTGCTCTATGTCATTGTCCTGGTCTTCCCGGTTACTCTCATTTTGTTTCGATTCAGATGCTGTCTGTTCATCAGCAGGAACTGCCTGATCATTATTTCCGCCAAAGAATATTTTGGCTGATACCACAATAATTAGGACGATAACAAGTGCAATAAGACTATTTAAAATTATATTGGTTTTTTTTCTTTTTTCCCGTTTTCCAAAACGGGATTCTCTGCTATTCCCTTTCAAAGCTTTCTCCTCCCCAATCTGTCAGGATTTCAAGTAAATATCAAAAGGATCTGTTGATTTCCGTACAGGCACGCAGCGTACCCGCGGGGAGTGCTGCGTGCTTCCTCGGCTTTGCCTTTGGTGCCTCGCATTCCCTCACTTCCCGCAGGACATTGAATAATCCTGCCTTAATCAACACAGACCGAAGAAAATGCAAATGCATTTTCGAGGATCAAGTACCCTCCGTTCCAATACTCAGTGCATAAACTTAGGGCATAAACTATACATACGTTGAAAGAATCAATATTAATAAAATGAGAATAACTTTACTCAAACAGCGCTGTCAACATTCTAACATGGAATCAGGTTATCTTAAAAGAATTAACCTATAGACGTACTGCAAGCAGTTAAATGGACGACAGCAGCATGCGGAAAGTTACACTATACCATATTTACTTAAGAGTCCGCAGAGCCAGATGGAGGATTTTCTTCATTATGATTATTGTTATAGATTTCTTTCACAATATCTGCAAAAAGCGGATTTACTCCTCCTGTGTCTTCAGTAACTTCCAGGTTTACAGCTACAAGGGCATATTTTGGGTTTTTATAAGGAAAATAACCCGCAAACCATTTATTGTGAAGCTGTTTCCCATCTGCCATTATACCTGTTTCTGCAGTGCCCGATTTGCCTGCAACCTCATATGGAAGTTCTTTAAACCAGCGTCCGGTCCCTTCTTCATTTAACACTACTTCCCTAAGCAGCCTTTGAAGCTTCATAGCGGTAAAAGGGGCAATTTTATCTCCCTCCAGCTTCTTTTCCTTGAATTCTATAAGAGATGTACTGTTTTTATATTCTATTTCAGAAGCAACCCGGACCATTTCTTTATCTCCTCCTCTAGCTATAGTTGCCATCATATTGGCAACAGCAAGTGGAGTGGCTCTTACTTCATGCTGTCCGATCCCTGTCAGACCGGCAAAATTACTGTCTTTTTTTGCATCTTCAGACAGAAACACTCGTCCCTTTTCTTCGCCTTGAAGCTGTTTGAAATCATTAAAATGATAAATATCCCCCTGCCAGCTCACAGGACCCATTAATGAAAGTTTTTCTGCATACTCCTCAAGGAGATCCGGGTTAATATCTTTTAGCTCCTTAGCAATGGAAGCAAATGTATTATTGCAGCTTCTGGCAAAGCTATCATTAAAATTCAGCATCCCATGCTGGTATTTAAGATCAGGTTCCCCGTTTATTTTCCTGCTGCAGTCAAATTGCCTTTGCGGATCGTCCAGGCCTTGATCAATTGCCGCAGCTGCCACCACTGTTTTAAAAACAGATCCCATAATTTGCTGTTTAATCATATGATTTACTGTCCCGCTGCTTTCTGCATCAAAAGGATTGTCTTTATTAATAGATGGACGTGACACCATTGCCAAAACCGAATTAGTCTCTATATCAAGAAGGACAACTCCACCTTTTTTAATCCCATGCTGATCAGCCAATTTTTCGGTCATCATCTGCAAATCGTAGTCCAAGGTTGTTCTAATATTAACCGGATAAAAGGGATTTGCTGGCTCAACATATTTTACATCAATGCCAAACAGCGGGCCGCCAGTCCCATCCACATGATAGACAAGTTTTGATGCCCCTTCAGGAAGCAGAAACTCATCGAAGCTTTTCTCCATGCCGGTTATGCCAATCATTGTGTCAGAAGAAAGATCTTTGTTCGGATATCTTTCATTTAAAACGTTCTGATTTTGTCCGGTAATTCCAATTAGCTGAGATGCAGGCTTCTCAGAACGGCTGTATTTCTTCTCAACAGCAAATACACCCGGAATTTTCAATGCATTGATGTCCTCCATCTGCTCGATTGACAGCTGTATTGGCTCTGGGGTTCCAAAAGCAAAAGGCTCTTTTGCATTCTCAACCGAATGTCGCAAGGAATACTCCGAAGCACCCGTAATCTTAGATATCTTCTTTATATCCCAATCCATTCTTGCAAGGAAGGGGAATAATATAAGAACAGATTTATTTTCAAATGTCATGGGATTTCCGCTGCGATCCAGGAAATTCCCTCTCCCGGAATCAATAATCATTTCCTGGGACCGCTGACGGACACTCGATTCCAATAAGTTGATTTCTCTGTCTGTAAAATGCTCTGTTGAAACCAACTGCAGCTGTATCAATCTGCCCATAAGAAAACAAAGGACCATGAAACTAACGATAAGCCAGCCAACTGCTCTTTTTCTCCACATAAAAAACACCTCGTCAAAAGTCTTGACGAGGTTTTCATATTTCAAACCAGCTATTCTTATTTAATAGAAACAATGCGTACGTTCATTTCTCCACCAGGAGTCTGAACAGTCACTTCATCTCCAACTGTACGGCCAATCAGGCTTTTGGCAATTGGTGAATCATTTGAGATTTTCCCTTCAAAAGGATCCGCCTCTGCACTTCCCACGATAGTGTAAGTTTCTTCATCTCCATCCGGAAGCTCTACGAAAGTAACGGAACGGCCAAGTCCAACAATATCTCCGGCCATTTCTTCCTCTTGGATGATCTTTGCATTGCGGATCATATTTTCAAGAGTGGTAATCCTGCCTTCAACAAATGCCTGCTCTTCTTTCGCTGAATCATATTCTGAGTTCTCGGAAAGATCTCCGAAGCTTCTTGCGATTTTTATACGTTCAACCACTTCTTTGCGTTTAACCGATTTTAAATATTCAAGTTCCTGCTCAAGTTTTTCTTTACCTGCTTGTGTCATTGGGAAAACCTTTTCTGTAGCCAAAACCTTCACTCCTTCGAATTACACATTCTTTAAAAGTATGTGTTCTATAAATGTATGTACTTCTTTTTATCATATTTTTAGGAAAATGAACAGGAGCGCGTCCTTTGTTAAAGGGCGCGCAGATCATCTTTTTATGTTCACTGGCTCTGATAAATTTTAAAATGCTGTTCGGCAGCAGCTTAGCCATTCGGTAAAAGGATAAGTCCTATTGAACATTTTCAATGCTATTGTTTCATAAAAATGACTTTTGTTCAAGAATTGTTTGAATTTTTGTGACCATTAAATCGATGGCAACATAATTATGCCCGCCTTCAGGAATAATGATGTCAGCATATCTTTTGGTCGGCTCAATAAATTGATTATGCATTGGCCGTACCACATTTACATATTGTTCTATGACTGAATCCATTGTGCGTCCCCGTTCTTTTATATCCCTGAATAAGCGGCGGATAATACGCAGGTCAGCATCCGTATCTACATATAATTTCATGTCCATCAGATTACGGAGTCTCTCATCCTCAAGGATCAGAATGCCTTCTAAGATGATAACATCCTTTGGTTCGACTTCAATTACCTCTTCGGACCTTGTATGCATGGCATAATCATATACAGGCTTGTTAATCGGTTCATATCTTAGCAGGCTTTCAATATGTTCAATTAGCAGGTCGTTATCAAATGCAAGCGGATGGTCATAATTCGTTTTCAATCTTTCTTCAAAAGGCAGATGAGTCTGATCCTTATAATAATAGTCCTGTTCGATCATAAGGATTGAATGCCCTTTGAAACGGTCATAGATCGCTTTGGTTACGCTCGTTTTTCCTGAGCCGGAACCGCCGGCCACCCCAATTACAACGGGTTTGCGTTTCATTGATTAGAGCTCCTTTCGCATCATGTTGTTAGGGTATACCGGCTTATCAAGCTTAAATTGAACAATTTGAAGCGGATGGCGCGCTGCATCCAGCTCATTGCCTTTTTCATCCCATATTTTATCGATGACTTGTGTAAAATTGTCAATTTCAGGACCAAAGAATTCTACTTCTTCTCCAGGCTGAAATTTATTTCTCTGCTGAAGGGTAACAACCTGTGTATCCGGATTGTATTCCAGTACAAGCCCAACGAAATCGATATTCGTCTTTTTGCTATGATTTCCAAACATTTGCTCTTTATACCCAGGAACCCCTTCAAAGAAAGCGGGAGCTGTTTCGCGGTTTGCACATTTATCAAGCTCTTCCAGCCATTCCGGCTTAATCTTGAAGTTATCAGGATCTGCACAATAGGCATCAATCACTTTACGGTACACGGTGACTACTGTTGCAATGTAATGAATGGATTTCATGCGTCCTTCTATTTTTAAGCTGTCAATTCCCAGTTCAATCATACGGGGAATTGATTCAATCAGCTTAAGATCTTTCGGACTCATGGCAAAAGGAGCATCTCCTTCGCTGTATAAAGGAACTTCATTCTCGTCTTCAAGCCGGTATAAATCATAATCCCATCGGCAGGATTGGCAGCAGCCGCCTCTGTTGGAGTCACGGGCTGTCATATGATTGCTGAGTGTACAGCGTCCGGAGTAGGCAATACACATTGCCCCGTGGA
This sequence comes from Cytobacillus sp. BC1816, assembly GCF_051353635.1. Classification (NCBI taxonomy): domain Bacteria; kingdom Bacillati; phylum Bacillota; class Bacilli; order Caryophanales; family Bacillaceae; genus Cytobacillus; species Cytobacillus sp. BC1816. The sequence goes on from NZ_CP195611.1 coordinate 4,108,566, forward strand.
TGAAGGTTTCAATTTCAATGTCTACCTTCTCCTTCATTTCTTTGATTTCCTCCGCACTTGTTTCACGCGCAAGGACGACACGCTCCAATCCTTCTTCTTTCCAGAATTCCACTGCCTTCCAGTTAGATAGGGATTGCTGCGTGCTTAAATGGACTTCTATCTCGGGTGCAACATGGCGGCAGGTTTCAATGATAAGCGGATCTGCTACAATGATTCCTGCTACTCCTGCTTCTTTAAGGCCCAGCAAATACTCCTCAAGACCATCAATATTTTCGTTATGCGCGAATATATTGGTTGTGACATAAATCTTAGCTCCGTATTTTTTGGCGAATTCCACGCCTTCTTTCATTTCTTCAAAAGTGAAATTGCCTGCGTTCGAACGGAGGCCATATTCCTGTCCGCCGATAAACACGGCGTCTGCACCATAGTGGACGGCAATCTTCAGCTTTTCAAGGTTTCCTGCCGGAGCAAGCAATTCAGGCTTCTTTACAATAACCCTTTTGCCGTTGACAATTTCGGAAATTTTCTCCTTTACCGCTGCCATAAAGCTTCCTCCTCTTTCTTTTTAATATAGTCAAATCAGTAGACGGTTTCTTTGAAGAAGAACCCAGTATCAAGCTTACGGTTAGCTGGCTGAATTTCTTCAATTTCACCGAGTAGATCGTCTTTTATTTCATCGTATTGGTCCGGGTCTTCGACACATAGATCAATAGCTTTTCTGTAGAGCTTAGTGACTTCGATAATATATTCAGGACTTTTTAATACCCCGTCAATTTTAAATGAATCAATGCCTGCTTCAATCATTTCCTGCAGTTCATCAATAATGCAGATGTCATTGGGGCTCATAATATGAGTGCCATTTTCATCTTCAAAGATAGGGTATTTGTTTTCCCGTTCCTTATCGTGAAGGAACATGCTTTTTTCCTGTGCGCGGTTTTCAACTTCCAGAGCTTTTCCCTGGTATTCATAATAATTGCCAAGCAGGGAGCGCTTAGATTGGAACATTGCAGTCATGCCATGAACCTGCACTTCAATTTCCACTTCAGCATTTTCTTTTATTTCAATGATGGCATCCATATTAATCTCTCTTGCCAGGACTGCGCGTTTAGCGCCCTTTCTGCCCCAGTAATTGCATGTATACCAGTTTGTTGCAGTAGTTTCAGTATTCCAATGGAGCTTCATGTCAGGGGCAGCCGAGCGGGCTGCCATCAATACAGCAGGATCCCCAAAGATAATAGCATCTGCATTAATTTCTTTTAAGAAACTGATATAGCCCTCGAGTTCAGGCACTTTATCATTATGAAATAAAGCATTCATCGCCACATACACTTTTTTCCCATGCTTGTGGGCAATTTCCACCGTTTTTTGCACATCTTCCCTTGTGAATTCTCCTGCAAGCCTAAGTCCATAACGTTGTTCACCTACAACAAAGGCATCTGCACCAGCCGACACAAGCTGCTCGATATCTTCAACTCTTGCGGGTGTTACTAAGAGTTCAGGTTTTCTCATTGTTATCACCTCTTTTTACTAATTGCCACGCCATCCCCAACAGGCAAAATAACTGTGTGGTATTCAGGATGACTCATTAACCATTTATTAAACACATCTATTTTTTTTACCAGATTCCGGATACGTTTATTTTCTATAACAGGTTCACACACAAGACCTTTAAAAAGGACATTGTCTGTAATGATTACGCCGTCATAAGAGAGATAGCGGGAATATAATTCAAAAAACCGCTGATATTGTCCCTTTGCTGCATCGATAAATATAGCATCATAGGGTCCGTGTTTTATGACATCCTCCTCAACTTCCAGAGCATCTCCCTTTATGATGCGGATTTGCTCCTTTTTCCGGGCTTCATCTATATACTGCTCGGCAAGCTGATAACGTTTTACATCGCGTTCAATTGTAACAATTTTCGCTTCAGGAACTGCAAATGCCATTCTGATTGCAGAATAGCCGATTGCTGTCCCTACTTCCAAAATCGTTTTAGGTCTTTGGATGCGCAAAAGCTGAAGCATCGCCTCAATCCCCGCCAGTTCCATGATCGGAACATTATGTTCCTTGGCGTATTGCTCCATTTTGTCCAGTAACTGGGGTCTTTCAGGTATTATCTCCTCTATATATGCATGCAGCTTATCGTTCATCAAGCTGGCATCACCTCGATCAGACGGAATTTTATTGTCAAGCTGCGGCTCCCAGGAACTCACGGGTCTCAGCCGCTTTTCTATTTAGACATGAAAAAATAGCGTTCACAGATAGGATGTGAAAATGCGCTGTACGGCATTCCGGCTTAGGGTGAGCCTGTATCCATGCTTGTCCGTGATTTACGCTATCGCAAAGCTTTATCGCAGTCCAACGGACAGTAAGACCCCACTCCAAGACTGAATGAAATCAAAGAAGTATATATGAGGTCAAACTGTCCGTAAAGGCCCGAAAGAAGAACAAAGATTAAGACGCCACATCCTGTGGCAACATCTTTGTAACCCACATGCTGTGGGCCTCAACTAACAATTATCGGGGATAAAGCCCCCACTAATTGGAGTTTCACTGTATAAAACACCTGATCTATTTTACCATAATTAAAAGGGGAATGCTATATCTGCCCATTCCCCTTTTGCTTTTCAATTATTTGTAATATGCTGTGCTTTCTTTTGGTTATGCTCATCTAGAGTTTTTGAGAAAAGCACTTCTCCTGTAGATGTAGCCAGGAAGTACAGGTAATCTGTCTCTGCAGGCACCAATGCTGCTTCAATCGATGAAACGCCGGCATTGGCAATTGGTCCGGGCGTTAGTCCAGGATACTTATATGTGTTGTATGGCGAGTCGATTTCCAAGTCTTTATATAGGACCCTTGATTTATGTTCTCCATGTGCATAAAGGACAGTTGGATCTGTCTGCAGCGGCATTCCTGTGTCTATCCGATTGTAGAAAACACTTGCAATCTGATCACGGTCTACTTTCGCCGTTGCTTCTTCCTCTATAAGCGATGCCATTGTCAATAATTTGTGCGGGGTGTATTCCCGCTCGTCCATGTCACCTTTATACTCTTTAATAACTGATGCCGTTTTATCGAGCATAACTTTGACAATTTCCTCTATAGACGGATCTTCTTTGTAAAAAGGATAGGTTGCCGGAAATAAGTATCCTTCAAGGGGATACTTAATATTCTGTGCAAGGATTTCCTTTGTCAGCAATTCAGGATATTCTGCCATTAAAGACTCAATAAAAGCTTTATCATTGAGTTTCTTCAAAACGTCTTCAGGCTTTTTATCAGTCTTTTCGGCAATGATTCCTGCAATCTGCTCAAGCTGTTTCCCCTCTGGAATGGTGATCTTGAAAGCCATTTCTTCCATAACCTTACCTGTTTTCAAGCTATCCAGGATTTCCTTCATGTTCATGGAAGGCTTTAATTCATATTCTCCTGCCATGAATCCAGCTTCATTTTTAAATTTCACATAATATTTAAAAACACGTGCATCCCTGATAATTCCATTTTCTTCAAGAACAGTGCCGATTCCTGTTACAGATGAACCGATTGGTATTTCTACTTTCTTTGGCTTATCATTGTCGGGATCAACAGGCTTTAAAGCTGAATTAATATAAAAATATCCGCCGCCAATCACTGCAGCAGCTGAGATTAATAATATGATTGCAACTATCATTACAATTTTCCTGACTACTTTCGCTTCCCCTTGGCGCTCAATCATTTTTTCGCGTATTATTTCTTTTTTTCCTTTTTTATCGTCTGCCGACATCACATATCCCCTCCGTTCCAAAGACGTTGGCTTCTTTTGCAAAAGACAAGCTAAATCATGATGTTTTCCAGTAAATTAACCAGTATGCTTGCTTGCCAACAGGCCTAAGAATAACTTCGTATCATCTTTTTTGTTTCCTGATACATCTCGGCTTATTATACTATATTTTCTTTTGGAAGTCGCAGGATATTACAAAAACCAAGGTGATTCGCCAATAATTTCAACGCTTTTCATTTTTGCTTTTATTAATTATAGGCCTTTTGAACCCATATCAGAAATCAAGAGAAAAAGAAAAGCGCAAGCGCCTACCCCCCGATATCTCGAAGGGTAGGCGCTTGCGCTAGACAATTCCTGAAGTAAAAAGATATAAATTCTGATAATAAAATAAAAAACTGGCCCGGGGGCCAGTTTTATTAATCTTCTTGCTCATCAAGGAATGTGTTAAGCATTTCTTCAATTAAATCCCATTCCTCTTCTGTTTCGATTGGCTGCAGTTCGCCGTCCTTGCTGTCTTCACTTGGGCTGAATGCTGATGCATGAATTTCAATTTCTTCATCATCATTTTCATCCGCCCCCACAGGGTAGTAAAGGACATATGACTTGCCGAATTCTTCGGAATCAAACGTGAACAATACTTCGCAAAGCTGCTCGTTGCCTTCCTCGTCAATTACAGTAATATTGTTATCTCCATGGTTCATTTCTGTTCACCTCATTAAATTTGGCTATTTAAAAAGCCTTGTAAAATCATAACGGCTGCCATTTTATCAATGACCTTTTTTCGTTTCTTGCGGCTGACATCCGCTTCAAGCAAAACTCTTTCAGCTGCAATTGTAGAAAGTCGCTCGTCCCATAATACGACTGGAAGACCAAATAGCTTTTCCAGCTCTGAAGCATAGAACTGGCTTGCTTCACCGCGGGGGCCAATGGTTCCATTCATATTTTTAGGCAAGCCGACAACAATTTTACTGACTTCATGCTCTTTTATTATTTCACTAATTCTTTCAAAACCAAACTCTTTTTCTTCCTCGCTGATTTTGATGGTTTCCAAGCCCTGCGCTGTCCATCCAAGCGCATCGCTTAGAGCGACGCCGACTGTCTTAGAGCCGACATCCAGTCCCATAGTCCGCATGTTTACCCCTCACGCTGCTGTTTTAAGTATGATTTAACCAATTCCTCGATGATCTCATCCCGTTCAAGTTTACGGATGATATTGCGGGCATCCTTATGGCGGGGAATGTAAGCTGGATCCCCGGACAGCAGATAACCGACAATTTGGTTAATAGGGTTATACCCTTTTTCCTGGAGGGCCCCATAAACTTGAAAAAGAACTTCATTCACATCTTGTTCGATTGGTTCTTCAGGAAAATTGAACCTCATTGTTTTATCAAATGAGCTCATATTCTTACACCTCGCTTTTCTGTATGAAGGATGAGGATAGCTTATATATACCGGAACTGAAATCCGGTGAACAGCCAGCTTGTCCAGCTCTTCATAACGGTTTGGCCTGCAGCCTGAATAAACAGAGCGATCAATAAATATGATCTTGTTCCTGACAGGAAAACATGGTGAAGAACAAGCTGTTTCTTCCTGATGATGAACAATCTCTCTTGGTTACCTTCATTTTACACTACTTTTCAGGGATATCAAACGGATTTAACCCATTCTTCCACAAATTGCAGAGCACTTTCAAGTTTTTCCGGATCTTTTCCGCCAGCCTGGGCCATGTCCGGACGGCCGCCGCCGCCGCCGCCGCATTTTGAAGCGACTTCTTTGACCGCTTTGCCCGCATGGAAGCCTTTTTTGATCAGATCATCTGTTACCCCGGCTATTATATTCACTTTACCCTCATTTACACTGCCTAATACAACAACTGCAGATCCGAGTTTTTGTTTTAAATCGTCGGCCATATTGCGCAGGTTATTCATGTCTGACGCCTGGACCTTCTCAGCAAGAACAGTAATGCCGTTGATTTCTTTTGCCTTTGATACCAGGCTCCCTGCTTCAATATTGCCCAATTTCGCAGCTAAAGATTCGTTTTCTCGCTGCAGCTGCTTCATTTCTCCAAGCAGCACATCAATTCTTGAAGATAAATCTTTTGGATTGGTTTTTAATTTGCCTGATGCTTCTTTTAAAACATGTATCTGGTCATTCATCAGCTTGTATGCAGCCTCGCCAGTTACAGCTTCAATTCTGCGAGTTCCTGCCCCAATTCCGCTTTCCGATTGAATCTTAAACAATCCGATTGAAGAAGTATTCCGAACATGGCACCCGCCGCAAAGCTCAAGACTATAATCTCCAACCTGAACAACACGGACAATCTTGCCATATTTCTCTCCAAATAGTGCCATAGCTCCCATTGCTTTTGCCTCGTCAATATCTTTGAAATTGATATCAACATCAAGGCTTTTCCAAATTTGTTCGTTGACAATTGCCTCAATTTTCTCAAGTTCTCCAGAGGTAATTTGCCCGAAATGGGAGAAGTCAAAGCGCAGGCGATCAGGGCCTACCAGAGATCCAGCCTGGTTGACATGGCTTCCCAATACATCTTTTAAAGCCTGATGAAGCAAGTGAGTTGCAGTGTGATTCTTGATTACCTTAGAACGGATTTGCTCATTTACCGAAGCCATTACAGTTGCTTCAGCCTTCAGCGTCCCTTCTTCAATGACAGCTCTATGAAGGTTTTGTCCATTTGGCGCTTTTTGAACATCCTTAATGGACACCTTTAATCCCTCTGCTTTAAGAGTTCCCTGGTCCGCAATCTGTCCGCCGCTCTCTGCGTAAAATGGTGTTTCATTTAAAATCAGCTGGACTTCTTCACCAGCACAAGCTTCATCAATTAGCTGACCGTCTTTTACAATGGCTGCTACTTTAGATTCTGTCTGAAGCTTATCATATCCAACAAATTCGCTTTCAATTTTCAGCTCACCTAATACGCCGCCTTGGACCTGCATGGAATCTACATCCTGACGCGCTGAACGTGCACGCTCGCGCTGTCCTTCCATTTCCTTTTCAAATCCGGCATGATCTACTTTCATGCCTTCTTCTTCCGCATACTCCTCAGTTAATTCTACGGGGAATCCATACGTATCATAAAGCCGGAAGACATCAGCCCCCTGAATCGCAGCACTTCCTTTTTCCTTTTCTTTCTTAATAACAGATGACAGGATGGCCAAACCCTCATGAAGTGTTTCATGGAAACGTTCTTCTTCGTTTTTGATGACTTTTTGAATAAATTCTGTTTTTTCTTTTACTTCCGGATAGAAGTCATGCATTATTTCTCCTACTACCGGCACCAAATCATACATGAATGGCTCATTTATATTGATTTGCTTGGCATATCTGACTGCACGGCGAAGCAATCTTCTCAAAACATAACCCCGTCCTTCATTGGAAGGCAGTGCACCATCCCCCACTGCGAATGCTACAGTGCGGATATGATCGGCAATAACTTTAAATGCAACATCCGTTTCTTTAGAAGCTCCATATTTCTTGCCCGAAATTTCTTCTGTTCCTCGGATAATCGGCATAAATAAATCTGTATCAAAGTTGGTAGGCACATTTTGAACGACAGATGCCATCCGTTCAAGTCCCATACCGGTATCAATATTTTTCTTTGGAAGAGGCGTATAGGTGCCATCCGGATTATGGTTAAATTCAGAAAACACTAGGTTCCAAACTTCTAAATAGCGATCATTTTCACCGCCTGGGTATAGTTCAGGATCTTCCGGGTCATTTCCATATTCAGATCCGCGATCATAGAAAATTTCTGTATTTGGACCGCTTGGGCCTTCTCCAATATCCCAGAAGTTTCCTTCCAGACGGATAATTCTTTCTTCCGGAACTCCCACTTCTTCCCGCCAGATTTTAAAAGCTTCGTCATCTTCGGGATGAATTGTAACAGATAGCTTTTCTTCTTCAAACCCAATCCAATTTTTATCAGTCAAAAACTCCCAGGCCCAAATGATGGCTTCTTCTTTAAAATAATCACCAATTGAGAAATTGCCCAGCATTTCAAAAAATGTATGGTGCCTCGCTGTTTTGCCTACATTTTCGATATCGTTGGTGCGGATGGATTTTTGGGCATTCGTAATCCTTGGATTCTCCGGGATGACACGGCCGTCAAAATATTTTTTTAGAGTGGCGACACCACTATTAATCCAAAGCAGAGAAGGGTCTTCGTGCGGAACTAGGGAAGCACTGGGTTCAACAGCGTGTCCTTTCTCCTTGAAGAAGTCTAAAAACATTCGGCGTATTTCTGCACCTGATAATTGTTTCATTCTAACCAGCCTCCTAAAAATATGTAAAAACTTTTAAAAACAACAAAAAAAGCCCTCATCCCCTGGACAGGGACGAGAGCTTGCTCGCGGTACCACCCTGATTATGGAAGAATATAAACAATGACCAGACCTTTATCCAGTTCATTAGGTAATCTCCCATCTCTCAGATCCTTAACGCGGATAAACGGCAGGGATTAGCTGCACTCGGGATTAGCTTTCTGTTATCCTTCATCTAGGAGTTCTTTCAGCCTGGGAACTCCCTCTCTAATATGAATGCAATACCTGCATTCACTCAGATGGCCTATAACATACTTATTCCGTCAACATGATTAATATAGCTTTATAGACGAATTATAGCGATTTATCTTTGTTGTTGTCAACATCATGATGATGTTTCAGTGATTTCTGGTTGTTTATTTTTTGAAAAGTGTTTTTTCGCATGAATGATGCTTACTTTAATGACAGCTAAAATTGGAACTGCAATGATTAAGCCCAATATCCCTGCTGCTTCCCCTCCAGCCAGCAAGGCCAGCATAATGAGAAGCGGATGCATATGAAGGCTTTTTCCGACAATGAGGGGTGATAGGATATTCCCCTCAAGAAACTGAAGAACAATAATGATGCCAATCGTAATTACGATCATCTTGACCGATAAAGCAGAGGCAATGATTACAGCCGGTACCGCTCCGATAATTGGGCCAAAATAAGGAATCACATTAGTAACCCCTATTATAGTGCCAAGCAAAAGAGGGTAGCGCATATCAAAGATCCAGAAAAGCAGGGAAGAAATGGTCCCGATGGCCGCACAAACCAAAAGCTGGCCTCTAATATAGCTTCCCAGGGACTTATCTACATCCCTTAAGAATAAAACGCCTTCCTTTCTCCATTTCCTAGGCGTCAAATACCAGGCAGCCTTTTTCATAATCGAAAAATCTTTAAGGAGATAAAATGAAATGAAGGGAATAATAGCGATAATCACAGCATAATTCAATACATTAAGAAAAAATGAGATTACCTTCGATAAAAGATTATTCAACCGTTTCTCTACCGCTGCAATGACATCATCTATCCTGGTTTGCAGGCCATCAGGCCATGTTGATGTTTTACTCTGAATAAGGTCTATCCATCCCCGGTACTGATTGGCAAATTGAGGAGCATTTTCCGCAAGATCACGCAGCTGGTGAATAAAAGCCGGAATCCCTTTATACAAAGCAAGGCCAATTCCCCCGAAAAATAAAAAATATATAATAAAAACGGCAAGCCCCCTATGAAGGCCAGTTTCATGCAATTTCTCCACAATCGGGTGAAGGAGATATGTAATAAATGCTCCAATGACAAAAGGAATGAATACTGCAAACAAGATTTCCAGAACAGGCATCCATAATGGCTGAAGCTTTAGGAAGACGAAAATCACAATAAACAAGAGAAGCAGAAATCCAAGCCGGTAGTACCATTTCATTTGAATATTCAATATGGCCCGCCTCCTTGTTTTTATTGTGATAGCTTCCTTGGGATTTATACATGTACTTAATAAGATAAGCGCAAGTACATTGTTCATGTGAAACGGGATCAGCCATTTCACTCCACCAAAAAGCTGGCCCTTGTAAAAGAACCAGCCCCAAAATCATTTTTAGAATAAAGCTTTCGTTATTTTTTTTTGCATGCGTTTCATTTTTCGGCCTGATATCATATTATTTTTTTGCGCGTAATTATAAGCAGCCATGCCTGCCCCAAGCATCATTGCAGAGGTTAATATTTTGTTCAAACTGGCTCACCTCTTTCGTCCATAATTACGAAAGATACCGGCGCTCATCTTCTTCAAATAAATCATCAAGGGAGCTAAGTGTACCATCTTCCTCTACTTGATGAGTATTAATGATCCCCTTGGCCAAGGAAAGTTCTATAAAGCAATTCCAGCAGTAAAATTGGTTAATTCCAATTTTTCCAATATCTTTGCTCTGGCAATTTGGACATTTCAGCACGGATAAGACACCTCACTATTTTACATTTACAATTATGGCGTCTTTTCCAATTGCAGGCGGGTCATCGGTTTTTATGACACGTTTTCCTTCCAGCACATCTGAAAAGAAGCCATCCGACAGTTCGTACCCTACAATCGTGCCCAATTCTTCCTTGAAGTATACATCCTCCAGCAAGCCCAGCCGTTCACCTTCCTGGCTCATAATCATTTTTCCAGTTAACCGGTTATGGGTCTCACATGTATAATCATCTTGTTTTGGCATTGCTTGCAGAACAGAGGAATCTTCAATCATTACTCCATCCCAGCCAAAAGATGCCACGTCCTCAATATTGATGATATATGTCTTTTTCAGAAGAGCGCCCTTTCGCAGCAGTAATCCCTTTACTTTCCCGGTGCCTGAAATGGATAAATCACAAATATCGCCTGCTTTATTGCCGGTTTTCAATTCAAAAACCGGCAAACCTTTTAATAAAGAAAATGTCCGCAAAGAGAATCCCGCCTTCCCGAACATTTATAGTTTTCACCGTTTCTTTAAAAAAATGAAGGAAAACCATTCCCATGGGACCCATAAAGTATTACTAAAACCGGATTGGAGGGTCTGCATAAGCATTACCTTCTATTGTACCTTGGCTTATTAAAACGTTCGCTGCGCTCCCCGCCGTCTGCCAGTTCCTCTGAAAATTCATAATCCTGCTGTGGCTGTTTACGGCGTTTCACTCCATGGAGATTGAGAAGAGAGCTTCTGATTTTCTTTTCCACATTTATCTCTCCTTTTCATATTTATTTTCAAACGGCCAAACGGCTCGTCTATTTCTGAGATATACAAAAAGAACAGTCTGTTATTTAGACTGTTCTTATTAGCTATATTCTTTTTCCATAAAATCATACGGTGTTATATTTCCCATTCCTATCATTGGATCGGCTTGGAGAAGCCTTTCTTCGAGGGTTAGGGTTTCAGGCAGGGGCGACTCACCTGTATCTTCCTGCATTGCTTCACCTTTTAATGGGATTGCTTCTCTAAGCTTTTCTGAAAGAGTTGTCAGGCGGGCTTGTTCATCCGCACGTTCCACACCGATTTTCAACGCATCTTCTTCACCGCACAGTATCAAAAATTGTCTGCTGCGGGTAATGGCGGTATAAAGAAGATTTCTTCTAAGCATCCTGTAATAGCTTTTAACAACTGGCAAAATGACGATAGGGAATTCACTTCCCTGGGATTTATGGACTGAACAGCAGTATGCATGTGTAATCTGATTAAGATCCTGCCTTGTGTAAGTAGCTTCCGCACCATCGAAGGATACGACAATCATATCCTGTTTTTCCGTATTTTCCTTTGCGTAAAAAATAGATACAATCTCACCCATATCCCCATTAAACACATTATTCTCAGGCTGATTGACAAGCTGAAGGACTTTATCGCCGATTCTGTATTTCACATCACCAAAGGAAAACTCTTTCCTCGTTCCATCAGGGTTTGGATTTAGTATTTCCTGCAATATTTCGTTTAGCCTGTCAATTCCTGCAGGTCCGCGGTACATAGGGGCAAGCACTTGAATATCCTTTGAGGAATAACCTTTCTTTTTGGCATTCAGGACAACCTTTTCAACAACATCCGCAATTTGGCCCGGCTGGCATTTGATAAAGGAACGATCTGTCTGCTGTGCAGAAATGTTCGCGGGAAGTTTGCCTTTTTTCATTTCATGAGCCAATTCAATGATTGAAGATCCTTCAGCCTGTCGGTAAATATCTGTTAAACGAACGGTAGGAATACGATCTGAACGCAAAAGATCTTTTAAAACCTGGCCTGGACCCACTGAGGGCAGCTGATCTTCATCCCCCACAAGGATTACCTGCATATTTTCAGGGAGAGCCTTGAAAAGCTGATTAGCAAGCCAAACATCAACCATTGAGGTCTCATCTACAATTAAAATCCTGCCTTCCAATGGACTCTCTTCGTGCCGGTCAAACCCTTCGGTCCCATTCCAGCCAAGCAGACGGTGAATGGTTACCGCGGGCAGCCCAGTTGACTCGGCCATCCGTTTTGCAGCCCTTCCAGTAGGCGCAGCCAGCAGGAAGGGAAAAGGCTCTTCCTTTTTATAGTCTTTTGGCTCAAGAGAGCAGCCATGCAGTTCGGCATATAACTCAACAATTCCCTTAATAACGGTTGTTTTTCCTGTACCCGGGCCGCCAGTCAGTATCAGCATAGGAGACATAAGAGCTGTTTGAATGGCTTCCTTTTGGGTCGGGGCGTACTGAACACCCAGACGTTCCTCCAGATTGCCAAGGGCCAAAAGAAATTCCGACTCCGGAAACTGTTCATCATATTGTGTTTGCTTAAGGATCCGTTTAATATTGGTTACAAGTCCCTTTTCAGAAAAATAAAGGGATGGAAGGTATATCTTTTGGCCTTCAGCCATGATTTTCCCTTCCTCTTCAAGCTTAATCAGTTCCTTGGATATATCCCTGTATTCAATTGTATCACGCTTATTTTCTTCTAAAAGCTTCTTCGCACTTTGCAGAAGTGGTTTTGCTTCAAAATAAACATGGCCTGCCTGCATGCTTTCCATTTCAAGTATGTAGAGGCAGGCTGCTTTAATACGATCAGGATGATTACCAGAAATGCCGATTTGATAGCCCAGTTCATCTGCACGGCCAAAGCCGACTCCTTCTATATCCTCAACCAGCTTATAAGGGTTGCTTTGGACAACTTCAATCGTCATTTCTTTATATACTTGATAAATTCTCATGGAAAGCTGCGGGCCAAAACCATATTGATTTAATGCAATCATGGCTTGCTCAAGGCCTTGATGTTCCATAAGCGTGCCGTAAAGCAATTTTGCTTTTTCAGGTGACAGTTTTGGAACCTTATCGAGAAGAGAAGGCTGATTTAGAATGCGTGTAATCGCATCTTCTCCAAGTGTCTCAACGATTTGCTCGGCAGTTTTCTTTCCAATCCCTTTAAATAATTCGCTTGATAAATAATTGGCTACTCCTTGTTTGGTCTGGGGAAGATCTTTCCTGTAATGGCTTGCGTGGAATTGGACGCCGAACTTAGGGTGATCCTTGAATTCACCGTAGAAAATATATGTTTCATGCTCATGCATCTTTGGCAGATAGCCTGTAATGACCGCTTCTTTTTCATCATAAGAGTCATTCGTTTCATCAACCCGAATGCGCACAACCGTATATAAGTTTTGCTCATTATGAAAGATTGTGACAAGATGTCTGCCTTTTATGAACTTTCCTTGTTCGGCAAAAAGATCCATGGAATCCTGTTTCTCCATTTCCTTATCCTCCCCATAATACAACTTTTAGCTCAGGTCACTGCCGCCTTTTTCAATCAGCTTTTTTCCATATCCGGCAAGCATATGATCCGGCTGAATTTCCAGTGCCCTATTAAAGTAAGAGAGTGCTTCATTTTCCTGTTCTTTAAATCCATAAGCTACTCCAAGGTTGTAATAGGCATCTGCATGCTCCGGCTCAATTTTAATGCACTTTTTCATCTGCTGAATTGCTTCATCAATATAATCGAGCTGCGCCAGGCATAATCCATATTGAAAATGTGCTTCGGCATCGTTTTCATTCAGCTCCACACTGCGCTGCAAATAAGGCAAAGCCAGCTTTCCCTGGTCAAGTGCTGTTAGGGACATGCCGAGCATGAAGAAGTTGTCTCCGGTTTCCAGGCCTTTTTTCAATGCTGTTTCAAACATCTTTTTGGCTTCGTCAAACTGCTGCAATTCATAATATAAGTTTCCAGCACTGTAGTACGCAGCACCCGCGTTTCCATCAAGTCCTATTGCTTTTTCATAGAACCTCAGCGCTTTTTCGTTTTCCCCTACAGCTGATAGCACATTTCCAAAGTTAATATAGGAAACAGGATCAGAAGGGTTTTCTTCAATCGCTTCCATAAAAACCTTCGCTGCTTCTTCCCATTTTCCTTCTTGCATATATTGAATACCCATTTGGTTCTTATCCATTATTCATCACTCCATTCAAATCAAAGTATAGCATATTTGAATTTTCCTTTTCCGCTGTCCGCTATTCCCATAATAAAACCCCGATTCTATGTAAGAATCGGGGTCCCTTCTTTTCTTAACCCACATAATCCAGCTGTTTGCCATCTTTGAATATTTTATCAATTGTTCCGCCGCCGAGACACTCGTCACCATTATAAAAAACAACTGCCTGCCCCGGGGTAACAGCTCTGATTGGCTCCTCAAAAATAACTTGTACTTTTCCATCTTCAAGAGTCCGAACCTTAACTCTGCTATCCGCCTGGCGGTATCTGAACTTAGCCGTACATTCAAATTCCAGCGGCTGTTCTGAATGGTTAACCCAGCTGGCATTAACAGCAATAATGGAGTCTGAATAGAGCATTTCATTGTGGAAGCCTTGTCCAACATACAAGACATTCCGCTTCAGGTCTTTGCCGATTGCAAACCATGGTTCACCTGCTCCGCCAATGCCAAGTCCATGTCGCTGCCCAATGGTATAATACATCAGGCCATCATGCTTGCCGACAATCTTTCCATCCATGGTTTCCATATTCCCGGGCTGAGCGGGAAGGTAATTTCCAAGGAACTCCTTGAAGTTACGTTCACCAATAAAGCAAATGCCCGTGCTGTCTTTCTTTGCTGCAGTTGCCAAACCAGCTTCCTTTGCCAGTTCGCGTACTTTTGATTTTTCAATATCGCCAATAGGAAACATAACTTTTTCAAGCTGATCCTGTGTTAACTGATTCAGGAAATATGTTTGATCCTTATTATCATCAAGGCCTCTTAGCATTTTGTATTCGCCATCCCTGAATTCCACGCGTGCATAGTGGCCAGTAGCCAGGTAGTCTGCGCCAAGGCTCATAGCATGTTCAAGGAAAGCCTTAAATTTAATTTCCTTATTGCACATGACATCAGGATTGGGTGTTCGTCCTGCCTTGTATTCTTCAAGGAAGTAGGTAAACACTTTATCCCAGTATTGCTTTTCAAAGTTGACTGCATAATAAGGAATTCCGATTTGGTTGCATACCCGGATGACATCATTGTAATCCTCTGTGGCGGTACAAACACCATTTTCGTCGGTATCATCCCAGTTTTTCATAAAAATCCCGATCACATCGTACCCCTGTTCCTTCAGAAGCAGGGCCGCAACAGAAGAATCAACGCCTCCGGACATTCCGACCACTACCCGGGTATCCTTTGGATCTTTTTTCATCTCTATTTCACCTCAATTCTAAACACTTAGACTTGCTTTGTTTCAACTATCTTATCTATTTAGCCAGCCGCTTCACGATTTTGGCTATTTGTTCTGCAGCTCTTTCAGCTTGTTCCTTTGTGTTAAAGAGGCCGAAGCTGAAACGGATGGAATTTTGCAGTTTGTCTGATCCTTTTCCAAACATGCTGACAAGGACATGGGATGGATCGATGGAGCCTGCAGTACAGGCCGACCCGCTTGATGCTGCTATCCCAGCCAAATCAAGATTAACTAGCATGGCTTCAACATTTGTTCCGGGAAAGCTTAAGTTTAAAACATGAGGCAGGGAATAATCAAGTGATCCGTTCAGTTCAAAAACAGCATCTTCCTGCTTCAGTTTATTCATGAACAGCATCTTAAAAGAATGCAGCTCGTCCCGCTTAGTTTCCATCTCATTCTGAGTGATCCGAACAGCCTCCTGGAAGCCTGCAATAGATGGAACATTTTCAGTTCCTGCCCTGCGCTTCCTTTCTTGTTCACCGCCAAAAAGACGGGAAGAAAGTTTCACATCAGGATGGGCGTATAAAAAGCCGATCCCTTTTGGGCCATTAATTTTATGGGCGGAGACGGAAAGCAAATCCACTTTCAATTCCTGCACATCAATTCTTTCAAGCCCGTAAGCCTGAACAGCATCGGTATGGAATTTAGCAGGATGCTCCGCCAATAACTCACCTATTTCCTTAATCGGCTGAAGCGTCCCTATTTCATTATTTCCGTACATGATGGTTACAAGAATGGTATCCTCCCGGAGAGCATCTTCTACGTCCTTTACCAAAACACGCCCATTTGGATCAACAGGCAAATACGTTACCTCAAAGCCCTGTTTTTCAAGCTCCTCACATGCATGCAAAACCGCATGGTGTTCAATTTGAGTTGTGATAATGTGTTTGCCCCTATGGCGGCAGGATTCAGCTGTTCCAAAAATCGCATGATTATCAGCCTCTGTACCGCCGCTTGTAAAAATAATGTCATTGGTTTTTGCACCAATACTGTTTGCTAAAGCAGATCTTGCTTCATCGACAATATGGCGTGCACTCCGCCCGAAATAATGAATGCTGGAAGGATTTCCATATTCAGATTTCATGACTTCAGTCATCCGTTCAATCACTTCAGGATGCATTGGCGAAGTTGCCGCATGGTCAAGGTATATTCTTTCCAATTTATTTCACCTACTTCATTTCGTCCTGCTGCTTTTATTTCCACATGAATTATTCCCTGATTAAGGACTAAATATAAAACATATAAGCATCCGATTCGCCAGTATCTGTATGGCTGGCAAGATCTTCAAGCGTTGTGTTATCAAGCACATCTTTCACAGCATCACGAATACGCATCCACAGTTCTCTCTTTGCAGGCTCTTCATCTTCAATTCCTTCCACTGGACTGATCGGTCCTTCCAGAACTCTGATGATATCCCCGGCAGTAATCTTTGTCGGCTCTTTCCCCAAAATATATCCGCCGTATGCCCCGCGGATGCTTTTAACAAGACCTGCGTTCCGAAGCGGCGCTATGAGCTGCTCCAGATAGTGCTCAGACAGATCATTCGTCTGGGCGATCGATTTTAGCGAAGTGGGACCCTCCCCATGCTTTTTAGCTAATTCAATCATTATAGTTAACCCATAACGGCCTTTAGTAGATATTTTCATCAGCTTGCACCTCTATCCTTTTCTTTAAGCATTTGATTCGCATAGATATCCTTTTCTCTAAGTTTTGCCAAAAATCGGTCAGTTAAAGCCTGGCACTGCGGCAAAGCAGCCCCGACAATCGGCCCGACTGCCAAACTGAGCACAATGGTGCCCCAGAAAACAGGGCCCCCAAGCTGCCATCCAACAGTCAGTACAGCAATTTCCATTAGACCTCTGACATTTCTGACTTTCCAGCCGGTTTTTGCTGTTAAGGCAATCATCAGGCTATCCCTTGGCCCTGCTCCGAGCTGAGCAGAAATATACAGCCCCATTCCATAGCAATAAACCACTATGCCAAAACCAAACACGGCCAATTTTCCCGCCAGCCCATTTGGGGTCTGCATAAATGGCAAAAGCAAATAAGCGTCAATAAACAGACCAATCAGTATCATATTCAAGAATGCACCGGCCTGTGGAAATTCCTTTGAAATCAGTGCTGCAGCAGCCAATATGAAAATCCCAACAATAATGGACCAACTGCCTATCGTCAGGCCTAGCTCATAGTAGAGTCCTACATGCAGAACATCCCAGGGGGTTGCCCCTAAATCAGCTTTAATTAACAACACAATCCCCAGGCTCATAACAAGCAGCCCTATTAAATAAACCAAAAACCTGGGACCGATTTGCCCTTTATTTTTCAGTAACATGTGCCCAACGCTCCCCGCGAGACCTGCAAAATATATAAAGTTTATATCCTTAGTAATATTATAGACTTTTGACATTATAGCATATTTTAGGAGGAAAAGGGGCGGGCCGGGATTGAACTTAGGACAATGCCGGTCTGGCCTAATTGATTTCGCACCGGGAAATGTTATGGTATCTTAAATAGAAAGCGAAAACTTTGCTGAAAATAGATAGGCAGACTGCAGGCTGCCAGCAAAAGGCTGGAGTGATAACTTTGAACATTAAACCTCTTGCATTCCGGATGAGGCCGAGAACGATTGATGAAATCATTGGCCAGGAGCATCTTGTTTCAGAAGGAAAAATCATCTATCGCATGGTGCAGGCAAAGCAGCTGTCATCGATGATTCTGTACGGCCCCCCAGGTATAGGCAAAACCTCGATTGCAAGTGCCATTGCAGGGAGCACCAAATACGCTTTCCGTACTTTAAATGCTGTGACTAACAATAAAAAAGATATGGAAGTGGTAGCGGCAGAGGCCAAAATGTCCGGAAAGGTTATTCTGCTGCTGGATGAAGTCCATAGACTTGATAAAGGCAAACAAGATTTCCTGCTGCCCTATCTTGAAAATGGCAGCATCACTTTAATTGGCGCCACAACCAGCAATCCGTATCATGCAATTAACCCCGCTATCAGAAGCCGATGCCAAATTTTCGAACTAAAGCCGCTGTCTGCTGATGATATAAAAAAAGCACTGACAAGGGCTTTATTGGATAAGGAACGTGGCCTTGGCAATAAACAAACTGAAGTTACCGATGATGCGCTAACACATCTTGCCACCGCTTCAAATGGTGATGTCAGAAGCTCTCTAAATGCATTGGAATTGGCTGTGCTTTCAACTAATGAAGATGAAGAAGGAATCATTAAGATTGATTTGTCTGTTGCAGAGGAATGCATTCAGCGCAAAAGCTTTACACACGATAAAGATGGAGATGCCCATTACGATGTCTTATCCGGTTTTCAAAAGTCCATTCGCGGAAGCGATGTAAATGCGGCATTGCACTATTTAGGAAGATTAATTGAAGCAGGCGACCTGCAAAGCATAAGCAGAAGACTTTTGGTTATCGCTTATGAAGATATCGGCCTGGCATCGCCGCAAGCCGGAGCCAGAACCCTTGCAGCCATAGAAACAGCTGAAAGGATTGGATTCCCGGAAGCAAGGATTCCACTTGCAAATGCGGTTATTGAGCTCTGTCTCTCTCCAAAATCCAATTCAGCATACACAGCATTGGATTCCGCAATAGCGGATATCCGAGCAGGCAAAAGCGGTGAAGTCCCCGATCACTTGAAGGACGCCCACTACAAAGGAGCAAAAGAGCTTGGCAGAGGCATCGGCTATCTATATCCTCACGATTACGAAACAGGCTGGGTCAAACAGCAGTACTTGCCGGACAGAATAAAAAACAAAGTGTATTATCAGCCGAAGAAAACAGGCAAATTCGAACAGGCATTAGCATCTATCTATGAAAAACTCCTTAAATAGCAAAAGGTCTGGCAGCAATGCCAGACCTTTTGCTATTTGCGCTTTTAAGCAGAAACATCCCTTTTATTAAACACATAAAATGCAAGCACCTGGAAAAGCAGGAAGTATATTAATATCATCAGGATGGAAAATCCAATCGTCATTCCGTGAACCATTGGCATTCCCTCAAAATATTGAAGGAGGTCTGTATTGGCAAAAAGGCTGTATTTGGCCCAATCATATTTCATTGCGATCAGCCTTGTGACCTGTCCTCCCATAAACATCAGAAACAGGGAAAGACCTATCGCCAGCGAGCTATTCCTGAAAACAGCAGAAATCATAAAAGCCATGGTTGCAAGCATTAGCATATTAATGGATTTAAGACCATAATAAGCTATCAGATGAAGTCCCATGCTTTGTTCTGTTACTGTTCCGTTGTAATAATATAAATAAGGAAATGCTTTTTCAGGGAATCCAAAGAGGAGTCCGCCCAGCAGTGCTGAATATCCGAAGAGGACGGCCAGCACCAGCAGACCGAATAAAACCACGGTAATATACTTTGCTCCCAGGATTTTTACTCTTTTGATAGGTCTAATCAAAAGAAGTTTGATGGTTCCCCATGTAAACTCGCTTGACACGATTCCCCCGGCAATGATGATCGTAAACAGGCCGGCAAATTCAATCAGCTGTGAGGTATCTGATACAAACCCCCAGACAGAGTATTCCTGATTCGGTGAAATATCATTCTTAATTCTGTATTCGTTAATGGCCATCTCCCTTTGATACTGTTCCTTCATTTCTCTGGGAGCCATTTCCCCCATCTCTTCAAGCTGTTTTTGATAGCTTTCGTTTTGGGTCTGCAGTCCTCTTTTCCATTCCGTATTATCCGGGACTGTACCCCCGCTTTCCTGATACTTTATAAAGGCTCCTGCAACAGTCGTCATAATTAAAAGAAGTCCAATCATGACATATGTGCCCGGGCGCCTAAATATCTTCATCCATTCATTTTGAATCAGTCCGAGCATCACCTGTTCCCCCTTTGTACTCTGTTACTTCCAGAAAACGATCTTCCAAAGTTTTGGTCACTTCACGAATGGAAAATATTTTCATGTCTTCACGGACAAACGCTTTTATCATTTCAGGTATGTCTTCACGGACAAGCGGAAGTATCACACAATTTTCTGTGAGCTGTACAGGCAAACCAGGCTGTGCACGTATTAAAATTCTATTTGCTTTTTCAGGATCATCCACTTCTACTTCATAAATTTTTTCTTTCCCTTGTACAAAATCACTGATGTGCTGAACATCAATCAATTTCCCGTTTTGAATAATACCGATTCTGTCACACATCATTTCCATTTCAGATAGTAAATGGCTGGAAACAATAACAGCCATTTCTCTTTCTCTTGCAAGCATCCTCAGGTGGTCCCGAATCTCCCTGATGCCTGCAGGATCAAGCCCATTCGTAGGTTCATCCAAAATGAGGATTTTGGGATCATGCAAAAGACACTGTGCCAGACCAAGCCTTTGCCTCATGCCAAGCGAGTATGTTCTGACTTTATCATGAATCCGATCCGCCAGTCCTACTAGCTCAACCGTTTCATTAATTTTTTCTTTAGTTACACCTTTTGACATTCGTGCATAATGAACCAGATTTTGATAGCCAGACAAAAACTTATACATCTCAGGATTTTCCACAATGGCTCCAATATGGGAAACCGCCTTTTCAAAATCTGTTTTGATGCTGCTGCCAAGAATTTTAATGTCCCCGGAAGTAATGCTAATCAAACCCACCAGCATTCGAATAGTGGTGGTCTTACCCGCACCGTTTGGGCCAAGGAAACCGAATACCTCTCCCTTTTTTACCTCAAAGCTGACAGAATCAATAATTGTTCTTCCTTTTATTACTTTTGTTACTTCCTGTATTTCTACAAGAGTATCCATTTAGGTATCCTCCTCCCATCTTTTAAAGTCCAGTTCTTTGCAGACGCCTTTAAAGTCGGGATTATTATTTGGCTTACACTTTGTTATTTTACCTTTCAACAACTGAGAATGGAATATTTTCATGTATTAGGGTGACGATAAGCAAAACAATCGTATTTTCTGAGGTGGTTAAAGGAATGAAGGAACGGAAAGATTTATGGAGACCGGAAGAGGATCAATTACTCGAAGAGACAGTACTTGAATATACATCAAATGGGGATTCAAAAGCATCAGCTTTTAAGAAGGCAAGTACTGAACTCGGCCGTACAGTTTCAGCTTGCCAATACCGCTGGAACACGGTCATAACAAAAAGGACAGATTATGGAACCCAAGAAAGCTCAAGCAATAATGCAGCCAGTCAAACCCATGAAGCTCCTGACACTGTTCCCATTGAAAATTTGGCTCAAGTCATACACTTTTTAAGGAACTTTGCGAAAGCACATCCTGATTCAGAGCAAATCAAGGAAAATAAACGTCTGCACGAAGAACAAATGCACTTAAAGCTTCAAAATCAGCAGTTAATTAGAAGGTTGAAGGAAAAAGAAGCGGAATTTAAAAATCAGCTTATGCAATATGAGGAAATGGCAAGCATCCTGAAAGAAGCCGAACAGCTGCTGAAGCATGAAAGCAATGAAGAGAAAAGAGCTGTTCATTGATTGGAGCAAATCCAGGACATTAAAATGCGGTAAAGACCGGCCTGCAGAAAGCCGGTCTCTTTTCAGTCATTTACACGTGCAATTTTAATATCGCTTAATAGTTCTCTATTTACATAGCTGGCCATGATTAAACCTGCAACAGAAGGAACAAATGCGTTTGAAGATGGCGGCATTTTGGCCTTTCTGATTTCAGCATCATCTTTTCCTACTGTTTTTCGGACGTCTTCCCGGATAACGATCGGGCTTTCATCGGAGAATACAACCGGAACGCCTTTTCTGATTCCTTCTTTTCTCAGGCGTGTGCGGATAACCTTTGCAATCGGGTCAGTATGAGTTTTGAAGATATCAGCAATCTGGAACCTGGTTGGATCCATTTTATTTGCAGCACCCATGCTTGAAATCATTGGAATCCCTCTGTTCAAGCATTCTTTCATTAGATGAATTTTATATGAAATCGTATCGGAAGCATCAACTACAAAGTCGAGTCCATAATCAAAGAATTGCTCATAGGTTTCTTCTGTATAAAACATTTTTAAAGCAATAACTTCACAATCAGGATTGATATCCCTGATTCTTTCTTTCATTAAATCCACCTTTGGTTTCCCGACAGTGGATAATAAAGCGATGACCTGCCTGTTCACATTTGTAATATCAACATCGTCTTTATCAACCAGAACAAGCCGGCCAACACCGGAACGCGCCAGTGCTTCCGCTGCAAAGGAACCTACACCGCCGATGCCCAGTACCGCAACGGTACTATTTTTCATTTTTTCAAGGCCTTCTTTGCCAATAGCCAATTCATTCCTGGAAAATTGGTGAAGCATATATATATCAACTCCATCAGATGTTATTTAATAAGCATGTATATCTTATACCCGATAATGAATATATCATACTTGAATTTTAAAGCAAGTAGTTCTATAGGTTTAATTACATTAACATTTTAAGCAATAATTAAATCGAAGCTTTCTCCTCAATAGTGTTAACAGCGCTATCATAATTAATCCTTATCATCATATCAACAATAACTCAGTTCAAGTACGATCAATATAAACAGGACAAACAAAAAAATCCATGCTCATTAGCATGGATTTTTACACCGTATGTACTAAAGAGTCCCAATCGTGCCGTCGCTGTTGATGCCCTCGTTTTGAACCCGCACTCAGCAGGTGGGTGTCCTGTTTCCTGCGTTTGTAAGTCCTCATCCATGAGGCTTTTACGCTGCGGGAAAACTCCGGACTCCCGAAGGAATAATGTTGGTCAAAATTTCAGGTTTTACAACGAACACATCAGGACTCTTTATTTATTGATATGATCATATCACACGGTTTCTTCTTTTTCAAGCTGATGAAATGGAGCTAATTTGAACAATTTTATCCATTTTATTCCTTATAATTATACATCCTGCTTCAAAATCAGGAGTTACTTCCCAGTTTATTTTTCTGAATAATGAGTTTTCTCCACCATACAATCATTATATAGGAAATTACTCACTTTTTTTCAAATTAAGAGCTAAATGCAAATCATTAAGCTGGGACTGGCTAACTTCACCAGGAGCTTCTGTAAGCACACAGCTCGCACTGGCTGTTTTAGGGAAGGCAATCGTATCCCTCAGATTTGTTCTGCCTGCCAATAGCATGACAAGTCTGTCTAATCCGAGGGCAATTCCGCCATGCGGAGGAGTGCCATATTCAAATGCTTCAAGCAGGAATCCAAACTGTTCAACAGCTTCTTCTTTTGAGAAGCCAAGCACACTGAACATTTTCTCTTGAACGTCTCTTTCGAAAATACGCAATGATCCGCCGCCAAGCTCGTAACCGTTTAATACAAGGTCATATGCTTGTGCACGGACTTGAGCAGGATCTTTATCAAGAAGACCTAAATCTTCTCTGGCAGGCATTGTAAAAGGATGATGGGCTGCATAATAGCGGCCTTCTTCCTCATCGTATTCCAAAAGAGGCCAGTCTGTAACCCAAAGGAAATTAAACTTGCTTTGATCAATCAGATCAAGCTCTTTTCCAAGCTTTAATCGCAGAGCGCCAAGTGCATCTGCCACAACATTTTTCCTATCAGCCACAAAGAGGAGCAAGTCTCCTGGCTCTACTGACAGAGCTGCATAGAATGCTTTTTGCTCATCCTCAGTCACAAACTTGGCAATCGGACCTTTTAAACCGTCTTCTTCCGCTTTTAACCACGCAAGCCCTTTTGCACCATAAACAGCAGCAAATTCTGTTAGGGCATCAATATCTTTTCGTGAATACTTTCCTGCCCCATTTTTTACATTAACGGCCTTAACCTGTCCCCCGGAAGCTACTGCCCCGGCAAATACTTTGAAGCTTGACTCTTTTACTATTTCCGATAAATCCGTCAATTCCATCCCAAATCGTGTATCCGGCTTGTCAGATCCAAAGCGGTCCATCGCTTCCTGATAGGTCATGCGCGGGAATGGAAGCTGGACATCCAGGCCTTTCACTTCTTTCATGACCTTTTTCATCATGTTTTCCATCAGGCCGATGATTTCTTCCTGGCTCATAAAACTCATTTCGATGTCGACCTGAGTAAATTCAGGCTGGCGATCTGCACGCAGGTCTTCATCACGGAAGCATCGTGCAATTTGGTAATAGCGTTCAAATCCGCCTACCATTAATAACTGCTTAAAGATTTGAGGTGATTGTGGAAGAGCATAGAATTCACCCGGATGCACACGGCTTGGAACTAAATAGTCACGGGCTCCTTCCGGGGTGCTCTTCGTTAAGATCGGTGTTTCTACATCAAGAAATCCCTCGCCATTCAAGAAATCCCTCATTGCTTTTGTTACTTGATGACGCATCTTAAAGGTATCAAACATGACTGGACGTCTCAAATCCAGATAGCGGTATTTTAGGCGGACATCTTCAGAAACATCCGTTTTATCATCAATGACAAAAGGAGGTGTTTTTGCTTCATTGATGATAGTCACTTTCTCTGCCTTAATCTCAATGCGCCCTGTTTTCAGGTTCTCATTGATGGTGCCTTCTTCACGCGCAATTACTTCTCCCTCTATATCAAGAACAAATTCATTGCGGATCTTTTCAGCTGCTGCAAGAGCTTCAGGGGAAACTTCCGGATTAAATACAACCTGAACAATGCCAGTGCGGTCACGAAGATCCACAAATATCAGACCGCCCAAATCCCGTCGTTTTTGTACCCAGCCTTTTAAGCTTACTTTTTCTCCTATAGCTTTTTCCGTTACTTCCCCGCAAAAATACGTTCGCCCAAACATTCTAATTCCTCCCAAATATAAAACTGATTTATGATTGATAAAGCTCCGTAAATTTTTCAATAAAAGAATCAAGACCAAGCTCTGTCTGTTCTCCCGATTCCATAGATTTTACATTAATTTTGTTCGCTTTAAGTTCATCTTCACCCAAGACAGCAACAAACTTCGCATTCGACCGGTCTGCCGCTTTAAACTGGGCTTTAATTTTTCTGTCAAGATAATCTCTTTCAGCAGAATATCCTGCCATTCGAAGTTTTTGAAGAAGGCCGACTGTGTAATCCTTTGCTTCCTCTCCAAGGGATACAAGGTAGCAGTCAATACCCTTATTAAGAGGCATATCCACCTTCTCTGCTTCAAGAGCAGCAATAAAACGCTCGATACTTAAAGCAAAACCTATTCCCGGTGCTTCAGGACCGCCAATTTCCTCAGTGAGTCCATTGTATCGTCCGCCGCCGCAAAGAGTAGTAATAGCTCCGAAACCTTCAGAATCACTCATAATTTCAAAGGCCGTATGATTGTAATAATCGAGGCCGCGAACAAGATTTGGATCGACGGTAAAGTCAATATCCAGGTTCTTTAAATACCTTTGAACCTTTTCAAAGTAGGCTTTTGAATCATCATTCAAATAATCAATGATGGATGGAGCAGATTTCATAAGTTCATGTTCACGGTCCTGTTTACAGTCCAGGATGCGCATTGGATTTTTTTCAAGGCGATTCTGACAATCCTGGCAAAACTCCCCGATCCGCGGCTTGAAGTGATTGACCAGAGCCTCTCTGTGTGCAGATCGGCTTTCTTTATCTCCCAGGCTGTTCACAATCAATTTAAGCTTTTGCAGGCCCATGCTTCTATAAAGTGACATTGCCAGTGCGATAACTTCCGCGTCAATTGCCGGATCCGCGCTACCGATCGCTTCGACGCCGAATTGGACAAACTGGCGGAAACGTCCTGCCTGGGGGCGTTCATAACGGAACATGGGTCCCATATAATAAAGCTTTACAGGCTGGCTCGCATCACCGTACATTTTATGTTCAACGAATGACCTTACAGCAGAAGCCGTTCCTTCAGGGCGAAGTGTCAGGCTTCGTCCGCCGCGGTCTTCAAACGTGTACATTTCTTTTTGAACAATATCCGTCGTGTCTCCAACACTGCGCAGAAATAATTCTGTATGTTCAAAAATAGGTGTTCTGATTTCACGATATTGAAATTTCTCACAAAGTTCCCTGGCCTTTTCTTCTATCAATTGCCATTTTTCAACTTCCCCCGGCAAAATGTCCTGCGTTCCCCTCGGTATTCGGATAGACATGAAAATTACCTCCCAATGCAAAATGATAACTATGTATAATTTATCGATCCTTAACGCTTTAGCTAATAGCAGCCATGATCGCAAGCATCGCCAAAATAAAAAAACTCCCGCCTCCTTGTATATTAAATACAAGGGACGAGAGTTTGGTTTTCCCGTGGTGCCACCCTAGTTGAAGCCAATAAATAGACTTCCTCTTTTACAGTTAACGCCTGTTAACGTTCAGCTCCTACTAAAGATCACGCCTTTTCAGAGAGAAACCTACGAAGTGTTCTTTCGTTAAATCATCATGTGAGAATGCTTTCAGCCGGGAGGCACTCTCTCTCTTTTCATGTGGGGTTTAACTACTCTTCTCCATCAATGGTTTATCGAAAAGCAGAAACGCCTTGGTCAGGCGCTGCTGCTAGACATCTAATTGTTTATTTGTCATTTTATTTATATTATAATACGGAGCATTTTCATCAATGTCAAGACTAAAAACATGTTAAGATCGTTCCAGCTTTTTTTTCAGTTTCCTGACATCCTTGAGAGATAGTCCAAACTCTGATGCGAGTTCAATCATGTTTGAGTTTTGTTCTCTTTGTATAAAATCATGAAAATCTACCCCGAACAGCTGATTTTCACCAGATTGTGCAGACATCCCTTTTTCTCCAAATCTCATAGTACTCACCCTTTTTTTATGTAGTCTGTTCTATTCTTTCCATTTTCAGATGAAATGTTTCATAACAGGACAAATTTAATTCCCGGCTAAAAATGATTGCTGATAAACCGATATTAGAAGGGAAATTGCACAAGATGCAGAAGTATTCTAGGACCAAAGTTATCTTGACTGCCGGCACCTGGTTTGTTTTTCTTTTAATAAGGATTTTAATTATGAAAGGAGGCGGCCTGTTGAAGAAAAGAAAACCACTTATTCTCGTGATATGTCTTATCCTTTTGGCTGGCATAACACAGGAGGGTACACAGGTTAAAGCTGAAAACAGTACTGTAACAATCACCACAAATAATCTTAACGTCCGTCAAGGCCCAGGCTTAAGCTACCCCATTCTGGGACAAGCCCAGAAAGGAGATCAATTTAACGCTCTTTCCCGTGAAGGAGATTGGATTAAAATTAATTTCCAGGGTCAAAGCGGCTATGTGGCCAGCTGGCTTATTTCTGATATGACGACCAGTCAGACAGGAGAAAAAGCAGCCAGTACAAATTCCCAGGCAATCATCACAACAGATGGCCTGAGGGTGAGAAAGGGACCTGGTACAAGTTACGGTGTTCTGGGGACTATACAGAAAGGAACAGCCTATAAGGTCAAGAGCACTGAAGGAAGCTGGGTTAAGATCCAAACACCTTATGGAGATGGATGGGTCGCAAATGAATTCGTCCAATACAGCGGCAGCCAAGAGAAAAATTCATCAAGCAGCAGCCAAACCGGGGAAATTACGGCAAACTCCTTAAATGTAAGAAACAAGCCATCGCTTACTAGTGACATCATCGGCAAACTAAATTCGGGGGAGACAGTAGCTGTTATTTCTCAAAATGACAGCTGGACAGAAATCTCTTTCTCAGGCAAGGCCGGATGGATCAGCAGCCAATATATTGCGGTTCAATCCTCACAATCAAAAAGCAAGCCAAAACAGTCGGCGTCCGGGAAATCCGGCACTGTTACGGCAACTTCTTTAACCGTGAGAAATAAAGGATCATTAAATGGGAAACCAATAGGTTCTGTTACAAAAGGACAAACTTTTCCTATTCTTGAGCAAACTGATAATTGGGCAAAGATTGAATATCGGACTGGTTCTTATGGATGGGTAGCAAGCTGGTTCATAGACATGACAGCCGAGAAAAATTCCGGCTCTTCCCAGCAAAGTGTAAACGGAAGTTCTGCAATTATATTACATAACGGATCAAATATCAGAAAAAAAGCGAGCACCCAGTCATCTGTCATTCACAGGGCAAATAAAGGGGACAGCTTTGAAATTATAAGCCTGAATGATGATTGGTATGAAGTTCGCCTTCCAAACGGCGGGACGGGTTTTGTAGCAGGATGGATCGTCAAGGTTGAAGGGTCTGCACCTGCAGTAACAAAACCGGGAGCAGAACAGCACCTGCGAAATAAAACAATCGTCCTTGATCCCGGCCATGGAGGCCGAGATAACGGGACCACAGGGGCACGAGGGACTCGTGAAAAAGATATTACAATCAGGACCGCTCAATTACTGGCAGACAAATTAAGATCTGCAGGTGCAAATGTTATTCTTACCAGAAGCGGAGATACCTATTTGCCTCTTCCTTCCAGAGTAGGCATTTCACATTATCATAATGCAGATGCTTTCATCAGCATTCATTATGACAGCACGCCAGATCGCACTGCAAGAGGAGCGACTACTTATTATTATCATCCTTTTCAACAGGAACTTGCAGCCAATATCCACTCCAATGTAATAGCCATGACAAATCTGAGAGATCGGGGCTATAGAGCTGGAGATTATCATGTGATAAGAGAGAATAAACGCAATGCAGTTCTCATCGAGCTTGGATATCTGAGCAATTCGGCTGAAGAGGCCCTGATTGCTTCTGCACAGTATCAGCAATCAGCAACAGCAGGGATTTATCAGGGACTTGCCCGTTACTTCAAAAATTAGCAAAAAGCCCCGGCAAATGGATGCCGGGGCTTTTTGCTAAATAAAAAAAATCTTACTTGCTTTCTAAAATTAAAGTAACAGGTCCATCGTTGGTTAATTTAACATCCATCATGGCCCCAAATTCACCTGTTTCTACTTTCAGGCCTTTAGCTTCTAAAAACCGGTTAAAAGCATCATAGATTTTTACGGCATGCGCTGGGTTAGCCGCTTCCATGAAATTGGGCCGTCTGCCCTTCCGGCAATCTCCATATAAAGTAAACTGGGAGACCGAAAGAATTTCAGCTTCCTGATCCAGCAGTGAAAAATTCATTTTACCATTTTCATCTTCGAAGACGCGAAGATTGGCAATTTTATCAGCCAGAAATGCAGCGTCCTCTTCCTTATCTTCATGGGTGACTCCAACGAGCAAAACAAACCCCTTTTTGATGCTTCCGACGGTTTTTCCGTCCACCGTTACGCTGGCTTCTTTGCTCCGCTGCACTACAACACGCATTCTATCTGCACCCCTTTAGTTCATAATCCTTCTTACTGCATAAATATCAGGGATTTGTTTAATCCGTTCTACAACCTTTTGCAGGTGGCTGACATTGTGTATGGCAATGGAAATATTAATCGTTGCTGATTTATTGCGGTCTGAACGTCCTGATACGGCTGAAATGTTGGTTTTCGTTTCATTAACAGCCTGAAGGACCTCATTTAATAATCCCCTGCGGTCATAACCGGTAATTTCAATTTCAACATTGTATTCTTTCCGGTCATTTAAGGCTGTTTCCCACTCAACCGGGATGAGCCTTTGTTTTGCATCATCCGTTTCTATATTGGGGCAATCATCACGGTGTACAGAAACTCCTCTGCCCTTTGTAATAAACCCAACAATTTCATCCCCAGGGACAGGATTACAGCAGCGGGAAAGGCGTATCAGCAGGTTATCAATGCCTGAAACCCGGACACCGGATTCGCGTTTTTTGGCAGATGGAAAAGTCTTCAATTCCGAAACAGCATTTGTAATATCGGAGGTTTGTTCGAGATCGCGTTTCTTGCGCCATTTTTCTGTCAGCCTGTTGGCAACCTGAAGTGCAGTTACTCCGTTATAGCCAACGGCAGCATACATATCTTCCTCTGTGGCAAAGTTGAACTTTTCTGCGACCCTTTTAACATTATCAGATGTCAAAATTTCCTTCAGGTCGAAATCCATATTTCGAATCTCCCGCTCAACAAGCTCTTTCCCTTTTTCCA
This sequence comes from Cytobacillus sp. BC1816, assembly GCF_051353635.1. Taxonomy (NCBI): domain Bacteria; kingdom Bacillati; phylum Bacillota; class Bacilli; order Caryophanales; family Bacillaceae; genus Cytobacillus; species Cytobacillus sp. BC1816. The sequence continues at coordinate 4,138,734 of NZ_CP195611.1, forward strand.
CATTTTCTTCTTTTCTCTGCTTTTTGAAAAAGGTTCGGATTCTATTTTTAGCCTGTGAAGTCTGAGCAAGCTTCAGCCAATCTTTGCTAGGTCCATAGGAATGCTTGGATGTCAGAATTTCGATGATATCGCCGGTCTTCAGTTTGTAATCAAGCGTGACCATTTTTCCATTGACTTTGGCACCGATCGTTTTGTTTCCAATTTCCGAGTGAATTCGATAAGCAAAGTCAATGGGAACGGAGCCGGAAGGAAGTTCGATGACATCCCCTTTAGGAGTAAAGACAAACACCATATCGGAAAATAAATCGATCTTCAGTGATTCCATGAACTCTTCAGCATTTGCAGCATCATCCTGAAACTCCAGGATTTCGCGGAACCAGGTTAGCTTCTCCTCAAATGAAGAGCCCTCATTCACTCTTTTTCCTTCTTTATAAGCCCAATGGGCAGCAATACCAAACTCTGCAATTCTGTGCATATCCATGGTACGGATCTGGACTTCCAGCGGGTCACCTTTTGGCCCAATAACCGTGGTATGAAGAGATTGATACATATTCTGTTTAGGCATGGCAATATAATCTTTAAAACGGCCGGGCATCGGCTTCCAGCATGTATGAATAATCCCGAGAACCGCATAGCAATCTTTAATGCTGCTTACAACAATTCGAACAGCAAGAAGATCATATATCTCATTGAATTGCTTGTTTTGAAGCGCCATTTTTCGATAGATGCTGTATATATGCTTAGGGCGGCCGGATATCTCTGCTTTAATTGAAACCTCTGACATTCTGCCCCTCATGACATTAATAACATCATCTAGATACTCTTCCCGTTCCGCTCTTTTTTTCTTCATCAGGTTTACAATCCGATAATATTGCTGCGGATTTAGGTACCTTAGAGCCGTATCTTCAAGCTCCCACTTAATCTTTGAAATTCCAAGCCTATGGGCAAGAGGGGCAAAAATTTCAAGTGTTTCGTTCGAAATGCGGCGCTGCTTTTCAGCTGGCAGATGCTTAAGTGTCCGCATATTATGAAGACGGTCAGCAAGCTTAATTAAGATTACACGGATGTCCTGGGCCATTGCCACAAACATTTTCCGATGATTTTCAGCCTGCTGTTCTTCCTGTGATTTATATTTAATTTTCCCCAGTTTTGTTACACCATCGACAAGCATTGCCACTTCTGAATTGAAGGCTTCTTCGATATTCTCCAATGAGACTTCGGTGTCTTCAACCACATCGTGAAGAAATCCGGCAGCAACCGTTGATGGATCCATCTCCAGGTCAGCAAGGATGCCTGCCACTTGAATTGGATGGATAATGTATGGTTCACCGGACTTCCTATATTGTTCACGGTGGGCATGCTTGGCAAACTCGTACGCTTTTTTTACAAGCTCTGCATGCTCATCGTTTAAATATTCTTTTGCTCTGTTGATGACTTGCTCGGCGGTCAGAACTTGATCGTTCGCCATGGAATCACCTTTATCTCCCTGAATTTTATGCATTTGCATAATGTAATAATTTTAAAATTGGATTTATAACAAGTTATAAAAAAATTAATATTGCTACTATTATCGAAAAAAAAAGTGAAGATGTAAAGGGATAGACTGTTATTTTTATGGGAATAACAAAAAAAATGTCGATTTTTGTCCGAATTTCTTTATTGTTTTTCCATAATTGGTTTTGGAAGCACTTTATATGTCTATTTTCACAGATAATTAAAAAGAGCACCATTTCGTATGGCGCTCTTTTAGTATGAAAAATTAATACTGCATCAATGTCAGAATATCGTAATCGTCAAGCTTTTTACGGCCGTCAAGGTATGTTAATTCGATAAGGAATGCAATGCCTGCCACTACTCCGCCAAGTTCTTCAACCAGCTTGATGGTAGCATCGATTGTTCCGCCCGTCGCAAGGAGATCGTCTGTGATCAGAACTCTTTGCCCAGGTTTGATGGCATCTTTATGAATGGTTAAAATATCTTTGCCATATTCTAGGCCATAATTAACCTTGACTGTTTCACGGGGAAGTTTTCCTTCTTTGCGGACAGGGGCAAAACCTACACCTAATGAATAAGCAACAGGGCAGCCGATGATGAATCCACGGGCTTCCGGGCCAACAACCAGATCAATTTTCTTTTCACGAGCGTATTCAACAATTTGGTCAGTCGCATATTTATACGCTTCACCGTTGTCCATAAGTGTTGTAATATCTTTAAATTTTATGCCTGGCTTCGGCCAATCTTCAACAATTGTTATATACTGTTTTAAGTCCATTTTTCTTCCTTTGCCTCCTCAAGTTTTACAGCCCCTTGCATAACTTCATCAAACCAGTCTTTGAGCTGCTGAAAGGATGAATAGAGCAAATCGCTCTCAAGAGTGTATTGTGCCTGTTTAAGCTGATAGGTTCGCGAATCAGCTAAATCACGTTTAATTGATGTGTTGTTTAACGAAATGACACCATTATTTATTTTAACAAAATCCAATTCAAAAAACACTTGAGACATAAAATCTACCGTTTCCCTGCTCCATCCCTTATGCTTCGCTATATCATTCCCATGACGGCTGATATCAATCGAGCCTTTTTTAGCAAGCAGGGCAAAATACCACTTAAAATGATCTCTTGTTGGTATAGTGCTGAAATAGTCACTGTCCTCTTTATAAAAATGAGCATAAATTCTGGCAGGTTTTTTTCCAGAGAATACATGAGCAAGTATTGCCTTTGAAGGAGGCAAATCAGCAATCACGATGTTTGAACCTTCTAGGTTTAAACCTTCTGCATCCTCTTCAGATGTTATTTTCACCATATTTTCCCCTGCATATGTCCTGAACTTGGATATATGTTCCTCATTAAAAAATATCCAAGTTGTGTTTTCCTCAGGAATGACGCTTTGAAGCCTTTCGAGCCTCTTTAAACTCCGGATATCGAATAGCTGCCAGGAGTTCACTGCCATATCCTGCAGGAAGATTTGCGGTTTTTTAATATTATTCCATTCATTAATCGATAATTCACCAATAACGGACAGCTTGGAATATGGTGATATTTGTTCGTGCAAATGTCCGAGGCCGAAACCGATTCCATCAAGGGAAGATCCATCATTCTCGATTGTGAGCTTTATATGAGTTTGATCAGATCCGATTTTTCTCATCGCGGCAATATTGGACTCTTTTATCATAACTTTCGGTTTTGGATTTCCCATCCCAAATGGAGCGAGCAGCTGCATCTCTTCTATAGAAGAAAGATTTATATCTTTTAAATGGAAAACTCCATCAATACTGGTTACTGGAATAAAATCTTCCTCGGACAGCTGTTCATTTGCAAGAGTATTCAGTCTTCCTCTGAGGTCAGCGACCGATTCAATTGACAAGGTCATTCCTGCTGCCATTGGGTGCCCTCCAAAGTGAGGAAGGATATCCCGGCATTCAGATAGATTTTTGAACAGATCAAAACCTTCTATACTTCTTCCGGATCCCTTTGCCAGTCCTTTTTCACTATCATAACTAAGAACAATGGCCGGGCGGTAAAACTTTTCAACAAGCTTTGAAGCTACTATTCCGATTACACCGGCATTCCAGCCTTCTTTGCCTACAACAATAACTGAATTCTCACTGATCGGAAAATTTGTTTCGACCTCTTTAATTGCTTGAGCTGCAATATCATTGACAATAGCTTGCCTCTCTTTGTTTAACATTTCAATTTCTTCGGCAATGGCTTGTGCTTCATAAGGATCATTTGTCAGGAGCAAATCCACTGCAGGATCCGCACTTTCAAGCCTGCCGGCTGCATTGAGGCGAGGTCCGATTGTAAAGCCGATGGTTTCTTCACTAATGGATGGAAGTTCTATTCCAGCCGCTTTAAACAAGGCATTCAAACCTGTATTCTTAGTTGATTTCAGCTTTTGAATCCCGCGCTTGGCAATTAGCCTGTTCTCTCCCGTTAAAGAAACAAGATCGGCAATTGTGCCAATCGCAGCTATTTCCAAAAGGTGATCAGGCATTTCACCATTTAGCGCATGTGCAAGCTTAAAGGCTACACCAACGCCGGCCAGTTCCCGAAATGGATATGTGCTGTCCGGATGCTTTGGATGCACAATTGCCAATGCTTCAGGAAGCTCTGGGCCAGGCTCATGGTGATCTGTAATAATCAAATCCAGTCCAAGCTCTTTTGCAGCCTTTGCCTCGTTTACAGCCGAAATCCCTGTATCCACAGTAATAATTAAACGGATGCCGGTTTCAGCCGCATGTTCAAAAGCAGGAATATTAGGGCCATAGCCTTCAGTAAATCGATTCGGTATGTAGAATTGGACGTCAGCACCGAGATCTCTAAGTGCCATCATCATGACAGAAGTGCTTGTCACTCCATCCGCATCATAATCACCAAAAATTAAGATAGGTTCCTGTTTTTCAATTGCTGCTTTTATTCTGGATACAGCTAATGCCATATCTGTCATTAAAAAAGGATCATGAAATTCCTGGTCTTTATCCATTAAAAAATACCGTGCTGAATCAACGGTATCCATCCCGCGATTAATTAACAGCGATGCGGCCAGAGGAGCAATATTCAATTCCTTTGAAAGCTGCTGCACCTTATCCTCCTGTGTTTGCCGAACAATCCATCGCGTTCTTGAATGTAACATACGTTCACCCCTCAGCTTATTAATTATACAAGAGGGGGACATGGGTTTCAATAAGTTAAAATCGGGATATTCCATACAGATCTGGAAAGAAGAATATTAATTGCCTTTTGAGTGCAAAAGAAAAAAACTTGAGCAAAAGCCCAAGCCTCTTTTAATTTAATGTATATCCCTATCCAGTTCTTTTTCAAGTTCTTCTTTATCGGCATGATCCTTTACCTCATTTCCTGCTTTCAGCTTTTCATTTTCCCTTTTTAGTATTCTCACTTTCCTTTGAAGTGAGTAGATTCGAACAAGGCCCACGGAACCCACAATTAGTCCTCCCATAAGGACTGATCCTAAAATCACAAGAATCAGCGGCCACTGGCTTTCCCCAAACAAGTAGTTTACCGTTACATCATCAACATTGATCACTGCAAAAACAGCCACTATTAGTGCAAATAAAAAACCAAATAATAAAGCCCATTGAAACTTCATAAAATCCTCTCCCTACTATACTCTCTAATTTATACGTTCTTCACTATAAGGATTAATGTGCACAAATACATTTTGCACATTTTCCAATTCAAGCAGTTTGCGTTTCACCTCTTTGCCGACCCGGTGACCATCCTCAACAGTCATATTCGGATCCACTGAAACTTTAATATCAACAATAACATAATGCCCGTGTTCCCTGGCGTGCAGTTCATCAATCCTTTTAACCTGATCTACGGATTCAGCAGTTTTGCGCATCTCAAGGGTATCTTCCTCATGAAGAACATGATCAAGGGTGCTATGAATCGATTCTTTTCCAAGCTGCCATGCCATTCTAATAACCATAAGGGAAACAATGAGGCCTGCTACAGGGTCTGCATACTCAAGCCATTCAATCCCCATTATACCTCCAATGACCGCACACCCTATTCCAATCAAGGCTGCAATTGAAGAATAAACATCTGAACGGTGTTCATAGGCATTTACAATTAAAGCATCACTGTTAAGTCTCTTTCCCAAATTATACTTATAACGAAACATTGCTTCTTTCACAATGATAGAAACCAGCACGGCTGCTATCGCAATTGCTTTTGGAGGTTCAATTGGCGAAAAAAATGATTCAAATGATGATTTACCAATTTCAATTCCCACAAGGAACAGCAAGACCGCAACAATTATGGCTGCAATCAATTCAGCTTTTCCATGACCATATGGGTGGTCCTCATCCGGCGGCTGTTTCGCAGCTCTCAGCCCCAAATATACAGCAAAGGATCCGGCTACATCTGAAGCTGAATGAACTGCATCCGCCACCAGCGCTTTACTCCCTGAATAAACTCCTATTCCCCATTTGATGGCAGCAAGAATAATATTGCCCACGATGCCAATCATAGCTGCAAATTCAGCCTTCTTAAAACGATCGTTATTTTCCAAAGCGATACTTCCTTCCTCCCTGTACTTGTTTTTAGTTTATCCTATTTCCCGGAATCATTAACCTTTTTTGTCAAATAGACGGCATCCGGTTTTCCAGATTAATAAAAAAACTCAGGCGTTCGCCTGAGTTTTTTTGTACTTATTAAACTTGAGGTTCGTCACTGATTTTGCGTTTTTCTTTAACGGTATGAATAACACCTTTTTCCTTCAGTTCTTTGCCTTTCCATACTGCCCAAAGCTGCGCAGCAAGGAAGATCGATGAATAGGTACCAGCGATTAAACCGATCAGAAGTGCAAACGAAAAGTTTCTGATTGACTCACTTCCAAACACCAATAGCGCGACGACAGTGAATATAACTGTTAAAACAGTATTCACAGAACGGCCAAGCGTTTGGCGAAGACTCTTGTTTACAATATCAGCAATATCTTCAAATGACTTGAGTTTTTTCTTTTTCTGCATATTCTCACGAATCCGGTCGAACGTTACGATGGTATCATTGATCGAATAACCGACTACTGTCAGAACTGCCGCAATGAAGGTAATGTCCACTTCAAGACGGGTGAAGCTAAATACAGCAATGATAAAGAAAGCATCATGAAGCAGCGCGAGAACTGCTGGAATGGCCATCTTGATCTCAAAGCGAATGGTTACATAGATGATAATACCCACAGAGGCTATCGCAAGAGCTTTTAGTGCATTTTTGGCAAGCTCTTTTCCTACAGTCGGTGAAACTGTGCTGACATTCGGATCTTGACCGAATTTTTCATGAAAATGAGTTTTAACTTCTGCTATTTCATCTTTTGTCAAAACATCTTTAAACCTAGCAACACCAATATCTTTCGCATCACCTGAAATGACAATATCATCTGTCTCAATTCCAAGAGCTGATAATTCAGCTTGGAATTTTTCTTTTGTTAAAGTCTCACTAGCCTGCTGCTCGATGCGAGTACCGCTGACAAAATCGATTCCTAGATTTAAGCGGAATATAGAAACAACAATGATTCCTACTGCAATTAAAACAGCAGATAGGATGAAAAATTTCTTGCGGTTCCCTACAAAATCAAATTTATCGAATTTGGTAGGCAAATCCAGGGTATCGTAATTTTCTGCAATATTTTTGATCTCACTTTTCTTAACCCCGAACAAGCCTGGTTTTTTATTCAGTGCTTTACTATGGACCCAAAGCCCAAGAAGCAGCCTCGTGCCGTATACAGCAGTAATAAAGCTTGCCAGGATGCTTATAATAAGCATGGTAGCAAATCCTTTTACAGAACTTGTCCCATACATGAATAATACTGCAGCAGCTAAAATAGTTGTGATATTTGCATCAAATATTGTCGAAAGAGAGTTTTTCCCGCCAGCCTGAAAAGCTGATTTGATTGTTCTGCCCACTTTCATTTCTTCCCGGATTCTCTCATAGGTAATGATATTCGCATCAACTGCCATACCAACTCCCAGAATCAGAGCAGCGATACCAGGCAGCGTCAGTACGCCATTCATCCAGTCAAATACAAGTAAAATCAGATAAATATAAAAAGATAATGTGAGAGTAGCAATAAATCCAGGGAAACGATATACAGCAATCATGAAGATAAAAATAATTGCAATACCGATTATACCGGCAAGAATAGTTGTTTCCATTGCCTGCTCACCGAATTTCGCACCTACAGAAGTGGAATAAACTTCATCGAGCTGTACAGGCAGGGAGCCGGCATTTAATAAATCCGACAGTGTCTGTGCTTCTTCAATCGTAAAGTTCCCAACAATGGACACGGTATCCTGATTAAAGATCTGGCTTACCTGTGGAGCAGATAAGTATTTTGGCTCTTCCTTTGCTGACTCAGCCTGGAACGAATCCTGGCCTTCTTCAAAATCAAGCCAAATGACAAGCAGGTTATTTGGCGCTCCCATATTGACAATTTTTTGAGTTACATCTTTAAATTTGCTGGCACTCTTCAGCTTCAATGAAACACTTGGCTTTCCGTTTTCATCGAATGTCTGCTTTGCCCCATTTTCAGCAAGGTCTGAACCATCCATCATCAATTGATCATTCACATCTCTAAATGATAGATTAGCTTCTGTGGACAAAATTTCCCTTGCCTTATTCTGATCTGTTACTCCAGCAAGCTGAACACGGATCCTCTTATCTCCCTCAATCTGGATATTCGGCTCACTGACTCCAAGAACATTGATCCGCCTGTCCAGTGCTTCGGCAGTACTTGCAAGGACTGCTTTATCAACCTTCTGCCCATCTTTTGGCGTTACCTCATAGAGGACCTCGAATCCTCCCTGCAAATCAAGTCCAAGCTTAATATTTTTTAAGATGTTGTTTGTCGTTGCCCCTGCCAGGCTTCCCAATAATACAACAATCAGGAAAAAGGCAACGATACGGCTGCGCTTTACCATTATGAATAAATCCTCCTTAGCTTATCGCCCGCTTATTGAAATAACAAACACCACTTCAGCATCTGCGAAGCATAATTAACCATACAGGCTTGCGTCGGGAAGCTGCATATCTGTACAATACAGCCTCCCGTAATAAGACTTTTCGTTTAAACCCTAGCCCGCTTTTACCATTCATTCTTATAAACTTCATTCTATGTATGAACAATGACAAGAAAAAGAGCGTTTACTCCGCTTTTCATTATGAGACAGATTGTAAAACCTGTCAATTTGTCATATACCATGTTATTTTTTTGTGAAAATTGGAAAATAAACTACTTTAACAATTCCCTTCTTTCTTCTTCATTATCAAAAGCAAAGTCAGCCTCTTTAAAAGCCTCAATGGTAGCATAGTGAATGTATTCGCTCACTTTTACCTCCATTATTTCTTCCACAATTTCAAATAGCCTGACATTTTCTTTTATCTTTTTCCACTTTTTCTTTGTGAGGAATCCCCATAGCTCCTGTTCAGTCACTTTTCTATATCCCAGCAGCCGAAATTCATCCAGTTTGCTTTCCAATGCAGGCTTTACCGTAGTGCGAAAATAATCATATTCATGGCCGATTTTCACTTTCAGCCGCCTCCCCGCCATTATTCACATGGAAATTATGATAGCTTGTCATGCTTTGTCCTCTATCTTGCATATAGATAATTGTATATGATAATACCCATTTTGAGAAGGCAGGGAGTTGAATGTCCAAATTTCTGAAAGGTACCATGATCCTGCTAGCTGCAGGCCTGGTGACCAGGGTCCTGGGCTTTATAAACAGAATTGTCATCGCCCGATTTATTGGAGAAGAAGGCGTTGGCCTTTATATGATGGCTTTTCCCACCATGATTCTTGTCGTCACCATCACACAGCTTGGGCTGCCGGTTGCTATATCTAAGAATGTGGCCGAGGCGGAGGCAAAGGGAGATACAGCAAAAATCAAGAAAATATTAGTTGTTTCCTTAGCGACGACTATCTCACTTTCAATTGTTTTCACTCCTGCTTTAATTTTGCTTGCTCCATTATTATCAGATACACTCTTTACCGATAACCGCACACAGCTGCCCTTGATGGCAATCGCCCCTATCGTGCCAATTATTGCAGTTTCTTCTGTCATTCGGGGTTATTTCCAGGGCAGACAGAACATGAAGCCTGCAGCCTATTCCCAGATGATTGAACAGGTAGTCCGAATCAGCCTGATCGCTTTGATGACTAAGGCATTTCTGCCATACGGAATTGAGTATGCGGCAGCAGGAGCCATGCTTGCAGCTGTCATAGGGGAGCTTGCATCATTGCTTTATTTATTGACTACATTTAAGCTTAAAAAGAAATTCAGAGTCAGGAAACAATTTTTTAAATTTGTGTCTTCCGGAAAAAGTACATTTAACGAATTGATGACCGTTGCCCTTCCAACAACAGGCAGCAGAATGATCGGTTCAGTTGCCTGGTTTTTTGAACCGATTGTGGTAGCACAGAGTCTGGCACTTGCAGGGGTGGCGGCCGCTGCGGCTACGAAGCAATATGGTGCTCTTACCGGCTTTGCCATGCCTCTTCTGATGCTTCCATCGTTTATAACTTATTCTTTGTCAACATCTCTTGTCCCGGCTATCAGCGAAGCAAATTCCCAAAATAATATGCGCCTGATCGAATACCGGCTTCAGCAGGCACTTCGGTTTGCATTTATTACTGGCGGCCTGGCAGTGGTGGTTCTTTATGTCCTTTCCGATCAATTGATGGAAGTAATGTACGGCTCCCCAAGCGGTTCTCATTTTATTAAATTGATGGCACCATTTTTTCTGTTTTATTATTATCAGGGACCTCTTCAGGCAACTTTACAGGCATTAAATCTGGCCCGTGCCGCAATGATCAACAGTCTGATTGGCGCTGCCGTTAAAACGGCAGTCATCTTTCTTCTTGCCAGCCAGCCTGCATTTGGCATCAATGGTGTGGCGATGGGAATTCTGACCGGCACAGTCCTGGTGACCATGCTTCACTTTGCTACCGTACTGAAAGCTATTTCGTTTACTTTTTTCATTAGGGACTATTTAAAGACGTTTATTGCCATGTTTTTGTCAGGAGGCATTGGCTTCTGGATGCTCAAAGATTTACTTTCTCCTGACTTGAATACAGCAGTGAGGGTAATTGTGATTTCTTCTGCCATCGCTTCTGCATACATCATTTTCTTATTATTATTCAAGCTGATTAAAAAGGGTGATCTGATTCGGATTCCATGGGTTGGCAGACTGTTATCAAGGTTTGCATTTAGATAATTTCCGATATCAGAAGGGCCAGCTCAATCTTTCATATCTTGAGCTGGCCCTCAATTTATTTCCTTTTGTCGATCAGATCTACATAAAATTGGCCATTTTCATAGCTGCAGAATGATATACTGGATAACTCTTTATACCCTTCTTTTCTAAGCTCCTGACGCAGCCAAAAGTCACTTTTATTTATCGTTTCCAGATTGGTTTTCTGAATTGTCCCATCTATGATTAAAGGGATCGTAATTCCCCCCTCTTTGCTGTCCTTTTTTTCAAACACTGACAAAGTACCGGAAGATTCAAGGATGGCAAATTCCACATCTGAGATTTTGGCAATATCTTTTTCTCTTAACTGCAGAAGCAGGTCATCAAAGTTATACCGCTGTTTCCTCATGGCATTTTCATCAATTTTTCCTTTATTAATAATAATGGTCGGTTTCCCATCAACGACATCCCTGAACGTTTTGCTCTTCAGGGAAAATATGGCCAGCACAATCTGCACAACCATCAAAAGGAGCATTGGCAGCACGTTTTTCAAGATTTCTGAATCCGGGGTTTCAATCGCTACTACTGCAAGTTCAGCAATCATGATATAGACGACTAAATCCAGGATGCTTAATTCACCAATTTCTCTTTTGCCCATTAGTCTAAAAATGAGAAGAATGACTGCATAGAGAAATAATGTTCTTCCTACAATGATTAGATATTCTTCCACTTCTACAGCACTCCTTTTGATGCAATCCTTTATATCCTTCCGCATATTGAAACTTTTATGATTTTATCAGGCTTTTTCTTTGAACATTTTAGATTCTATTTTTTCATTGTGTGAATATGCTTGTACTAAGGATTAAGCTGAATAGCCTCTGGGGTAAAAGCTGTTCCTATTTACTGATTCAGAAGGGAGAGGGTCAATATAGAAGAGTCAAAGAACTTCGGAAGCGCCGTACTTTATGGAATTATCGCCATTTTTGCCATTGCTGTAGCGAGCAGTCTCATTTTTTCACTGCTTCTGCGGTTTACCTCGCTGCAGGAGTCTTCCCTGCAGTATATTATTACTGCTTTTTCGTTTGTTTCTCTTTTTGCGGGCGGGTTCATTTCCGGAGGTAAAGGGAAGCAAAAAGGCTGGCTGCTTGGAGGCTTGACAGGCCTTATTTACTCAATCGTTATTTTTCTATTTCAATATTTAGGACATGACAGTCTATTTGATATGGAGCAAATGATATACCACACATGTTTCACGCTGACTGCAATGATGGGCGGTATATTGGGAGTAAATCTCAACACCAAAAGAACAGCTTAAAAGAAAAGCGGAGGCGCCTTGCGCACCCCCGACACCTCGAGGGGGTAAGTTCCTCCTAAAAGCTAACACTTTTAGTCGTCCGATGAATATGCTGTCGAAGCGTTCCGTGTGGAGCTAGACAATTATCGAGGTTCAAAGTATTTCCTACTATAAAAAAAGAAGGTCCGGAAATTCAGGACCTTCTTTTTTTGATATTAAGATTTTGCTAATACATCTCCAGTTGCCTGCGTTACTTCGCGAATCGCTGCACGATCGTATGTAAGACGGCTTCCGTCACCACATTTAATAACCACTTTGTCTTCGTCGATGGCATCAACGAATCCATGAAGGCCGCCGATTGTAACAACCTTATCTCCCTTTTTCAAATCACCCTGCATTTGCTGAACTGCCTTTTGGCGTTTCTGCTGCGGACGAATTAACAGGAAATAGAATAAAACAAACATCAGCAATAATGGTCCTAATGTTCCTAAAAGCTCCATAGTTTTCCCCCCTTTCAAAGATTGTCCCGCTTTAAGGCTGCTCCTTAAATGAACTCTCTTTTAATATTAAAAGTTCTTCGCGTTAGGCTTATTGAATCCATACCTTTCGAAAAACTCTTCTCTAAAGTCACCCAAACGATCATCTCTAATCGCCTGTCTTACCTGCTCCATTAATTTTAGCAGAAAATAGAGATTATGGTAAGTTGTAAGCCTGATTCCAAAGGTTTCATCACAGCGGATCAAATGCCTGATGTAAGCACGGCTGTAATTGCGGCAAGTATAGCAATCGCAATTCTCATCAATTGGGCCAAAATCTCTTGCAAATTTTGCATTTTTAACAACCAGTCGGCCATTACTTGTCATCAATGTTCCGTTTCTGGCAATCCTTGTAGGAAGAACGCAGTCAAACATATCAATCCCTCTGATTGAACCATCAATCAGGGAATCGGGAGATCCTACTCCCATAAGGTACCTTGGTTTATCAGACGGCAAAAGCGGTGTTGTGAACTCTAGCACACGGTTCATTACATCTTTAGGCTCGCCCACAGATAAACCGCCAACAGCATACCCCGGGAAATCAAGAGAGGTTAAGTCTCTCGCGCTTTGTTTACGCAGCTCCTCATATTCTCCACCCTGTATAATTCCGAAGAGTCCCTGATCATTCGGTCGTTTATGTGCTTGTAAGCAGCGCTCAGCCCAGCGTGAAGTCCGCTCTACTGACTTTTTCATATATTCGAAGGAGGCTGGATAAGGAGGGCATTCATCAAATGCCATCATAATATCTGAACCAAGGGAATTTTGAATATCCATTGCTTTTTCAGGTGATAAAAACAGCTTGTCGCCATTCAGGTGGTTCCTGAAATGAACGCCTTCTTCTTCAATCTTACGGAATTCACTAAGACTGAACACCTGAAACCCGCCGGAATCTGTCAGAATGGCCCGGTCCCAATTCATAAACTTATGCAGGCCGCCTGCTTCTTCTACAATTTCCTGACCCGGTCGAAGCCACAGGTGGTAAGTATTGCTCAGAATAATGCCCGCTCCCATTTCCACTAATTCTTCAGGGGACATGGTTTTTACTGTAGCTAGTGTTCCCACGGGCATGAACACAGGAGTTTCAAAAGATCCATGCGGCGTATGGACCCGTCCCAGACGGGCACCGGTTTGCTTACATGTTTTAATTAATTCATAACGAATTGCAGTCAAGTTGCAGTTCTCCTTCCATTTTAAAAGCTCAGGAGCAATTATTACTGCCTGGCAAGGCGAAAATAATGCTACAAAATGAGCATAGCATCTCCAAAGCTGAAGAACCGATAGCGCTCCTCCACGGCCTGATTATAGGCATTCAGTACGTTCTCACGGCCTGCCAGTGCACTTACAAGCATAATTAATGTCGATTTAGGCAGATGAAAATTCGTAATCATGCCATCAATTGCTTTAAATTCATAGCCGGGATAAATGAAAATATCTGTCCAGCCCCTTGATTCTTCAAAACGGCCATTGTGCAAGGAAGCAATGGTTTCTAAAGTCCTCGTGGATGTAGTCCCCACACTGATAATTCTTCCTCCATGCTCACGGACTTCATTCAACAGCCGTGCAGTCCCTTCTGTTACCTGGTAAAATTCAGAGTGCATTTCATGCTCATTCAAATCCTCCACACTAACAGGCCTGAAAGTTCCCAGACCAACATGCAGAGTAATAAAAGCAATATGCACACCCATTTCCTTAATCTCTTCAAGGAGCTCCTCTGTAAAATGAAGGCCTGCTGTAGGGGCTGCAGCAGAACCGCGTTCACGGGCAAACACAGTCTGATAACGGTCACGATCATCAAGCTGCTCCTTAATATAAGGAGGCAATGGCATTTCTCCCAATTGCTCCAGCACCTCATAGAAAATCCCGTCATACTTAAACTTCAGTACCCTGCCCCCATGATCTGAAGTTCCAGTACAAACAGCAGTCAAATTGCCGTTCCCAAACGTTATCTCAGTTCCTTCTTTCACTCTCTTGGCTGGCTTGACCAGCGTTTCCCAGGAATCCCCTTCAAGCTGTTTAAGAAGAAGCACCTCTATTTTCGCACCCGTGCCTGTTTTCTCTCCAAACAGCCTGGCAGGAAGGACCTTTGTGTCGTTCAGCACAAGACAATCTCCAGATTTGAGATAATTTTTAATATCTTTAAATACACTATGCTGAAGATTTCCGGTTTTTTTATCAAGGACCATTAGCCTGCTGCTTGTCCGATCAGCTAAAGGCGTTTGTGCAATTAATTCCTCAGGCAAATGAAAATCAAACCAATCTACTTTCATGATGTCACCCTCTGTTATTCATATAGACTACCGAAGCCTTCCAATAAAATAAAAGATGGCAGAAAGAATAACACTGATCAAAATCGATGTAACGACTGGAAAATAAAATGTCGTATTGCCTTTCTTGATCACTATATCCCCCGGCAGCTTGCCAATATTAATAAACTGGCTTATAAATCCGATCGCAAAAATTATGGCACCAATGACCATCAGCCACTTTGATATGCCGCTCAATCAGCAGGCACCTCCATCTGAAAATGGCGGTACACCAGGCCAGTTACAATTCTTCCTCTTGGCGTCCGCTGAAGAAACCCAATCTGCAATAAATATGGTTCATAAACATCTTCAATCGTGTGTGCTTCTTCCCCAATGGTCGCCGCAATTGTTTCAAGGCCAACAGGTCCGCCGCGGAATTTTTCTATAATCCCTCTTAATAATTTATGGTCAATATGGTCAAGGCCTAAACGGTCAACCTGCAAAAGCTCCAAAGCTTCCTTGGCCAGCGTTTCACCAATCTGGCCATCTGCTTTGACCTGAGCAAAATCCCGGACTCTCCGGAGGAGCCTGTTTGCAATTCTAGGCGTGCCCCTTGACCTTCTGGCCACCTCAATGGCGGCTTTTGGATCTATACCAGTGTCAAGAACCTCAGCTGTACGGACAACAATATCAGTCAGCTGCTCTTCTGAATAGTATTCAAGCCTGCTAAGCACTCCAAAACGATCCCTTAACGGGGCCGATAACGACCCAGCCCTTGTGGTCGCGCCAACTAGTGTAAAGGGCGGTAAGTCCAGTCTGACTGATCTGGCACTTGGCCCTTTTCCGATGACAATATCCAGACAGAAGTCCTCCATTGCCGGATATAGAACCTCTTCGATAGAACGCGGCAAGCGATGAATTTCATCAATAAACAGGACGTCACCAGGTTCCAATGCAGTCAGGATCGCAGCCAAATCACCAGGCCGTTCAATGGCAGGGCCTGCAGTGGTTCTGATATTTACTCCCATTTCATTGGCTATAATGGCAGCCAGTGTGGTTTTCCCCAATCCAGGCGGTCCATATAGAAGGACATGATCTAAGGTCTCCTCGCGTATTCTGGCAGCTTTGATAAAGATCTCGAGGTTCTCCTTTACTTTATCCTGTCCAATATACTGCTTTAGTGTCTGCGGGCGCAGACTCTGTTCAAATGAAAGATCCTGAAGATCAGCTTCACCGGATATTATCCGCTCTTCCATACATAATCACCTACTTAATATCAGCTTAAATGAATCGGACCGGTTACAATACATTACAGTTTTAAAAGCTTTTGCAGGGCCTTCTTTATGTATTGGTCCGTTGTAAGCTTTTCCTTCTTCAGTTCCGGTGTAATCTTTTTCAGTTCCTTATCTGAATAGCCCAGCGCTTTTAATGCAAGCAAAGCTTCTTCCAGGTCTCCTGAAGGCCCGCTTTCAACCTGAAGTTTATCCCCTGAAAACAGATTAGGGAAAAAGTCAGGTACAATATCCGGCAGCTTCCCTTTCAGATCAAGAATCATCTGCCTCGCTGTTTTCTTTCCGACTCCAGGAAACTTAACGAGGAATGCTTCATCTTCATTTTCAATCGCCTGCACCACCTGTTCCGGTTCACCTGAAGCAAGAATTGCAAGAGCTCCCTTCGGCCCAATTCCGGTAACATTCAGCAGCTTGGTAAACAGGGTCTTCTCCTCCCGAGTCTGAAAACCGTACAATGCCATAATATCTTCCCGTACATAATGATACGTGTATATCCTGACCTCCTGCCCGAACTCCGGGGTATAGCTAAATGGATTGGGCGTTAAAATCTGATAGCCAATACCATTGTTTTCAATAACCACATATTCCGGTCCGATAAAATCCAGCTTGCCTCTTACGAATTCATACAATGCCTTTCTCTCCTCTGATTTAACTGTACCTCATTGTACCATATTATATTTTAGGCACGAAGAATAAAATGCTGAACAGGCTGGGGCAGATACATTGTTTGTGGACGAAAATCCTTTGGTAAGCAGGACGCTTATATCAGCCAATGCCTTAAACTCATTCTATAAATTAACATCCACTTTTATCAATTGCTTCCCGCCTCTTTCAATACCGAGATAACGCAAAGTTTCAGCGGAAGAATGGTGATTATAAATGGACATAATGATTGAAATGGCAATCCCTTTTCTATATGCATGATAGCCAAATGTTTTTCGAAGTGTATGTGTGCCGATCTTCCCTGGAATTCCAGCTTCCTTTGCAGCATTATTTATGATCCGATAGGCTTGCTGGCGGGTAATTGGCTGGTTATTCTTTTTAGATTTGAAAAGGTAATCACATTCAGAGCAATCATGCTGGGTAAAATATTTTTTCAGTTCTTTTTTCACGCTGTTATTTAAGTAAAATGCTTTATTTTCGTCGCTATTGAGATCATTTAAATAAATAAACTCTTTTATCTCCTTCCCATCCCAAACATCACTAATTTTCAGAGATAGCAAATCACTCACCCTTATACCGGTATTTATGCCCAATACAAAAAGCAAAAGATCCCGCTGTGACTGATGTCTTAAAATCTCTTTAATTTTATTTATGCTTTTGATGTCCTTGATAGGATCAACATATTCCACAAGATTCCCTCCTGCAACTAATGTTACATAAGTATAAGCTATCAAAAAATAAGTAACATTACAAATGATTGGATGCAGTTCATAAGAAAAGCGGAAGCGCCTTGCTTACCTCCGACACCTCGAGCAGGAAGACGCTGGAGCTAGACAGTTATCAACGTTCAAAAATAATTACTTTCTTATTGTTTAAAAAAACGGAAACATGCAAGAGAATCCCATTCCCTTGCATGTTTTACTGCATTTTCAATTCGCTTGCTTTTCACCGGCAGTATAGCTTTTAAAGGTCTCCAGAACTTCTACATATCGATCTTTTGTTACAATGGGAATTCCTTTTTTTAATTCTTCACATTTTGTGCTTTCTAATCTCCCTAAATCGATTTGAAAGAAAGACTGAATGATATTTGTTTCTTGCGGCCTTCCATTGAAAATGGTTAAGGTGCCGTCCTCGGTTACACCGAAGTACCCATTTGCTTTTAATAATGGCGATATATCATCCATTTTCCGGCGGAACACCATATAATCTATATCCATATCAACAAGCTGCCATTGATCATATTTAGCCCAGAAATCTTCAAGGGTCCATATGGTTTCCTCTATCGTTTCCTGGCTCACTTCCCCATCCAGATATTCTCTTTCCAAAATGACATCCATCTTAAGCGGCCCTTCAATGTGTTTTTCTGCTGCCTCAGCATATACAGAAGTACCCTCAGATAAAAAGTTGAATGCATCTTTCTGGAAGAAGGGGTAAAAGGAAGCAGCTCCTATTAATAGCAAGCCCCATATGGTTCTCATGATCGATCACCTCGATTAAATAGTAACTTATGCAGCATCCGCCTGAGCTGTTTTCGCTAATCTTTATGATTAGTGTGACCAACATTTTCATGTTTATCCTGAAAAAATTTAATTATGTAAAAAGGGGCAGAGCCCAGCAGCTTTGCCCTCTTTCCTAAATCATTATTTTTCCCTGCGGAATAAACTTTTTAAATCCCAATCAATTTGCTCTCGCGGACCGCCATCACGCAGATTGTTATCAATGTTTCTTAAACGGCTAAACGTTCCTTCGTCTGTTACCACCGTGGCAGATCTCCCGCGTAAATATGGCTGAACCGCTTCATGAATCGCTTCTTTCGTCTGTTCTTCCTTATCATAATCATTCAAGTCTACAGCAATCAAAACATCGCTTCCATAAGTAACAGATCTGACATCTTCAACGTTCGGAACAGAAGCTGCAACGTCGCCAATTTTTTCAGCAAGCTCACCTTCATAAGCTTGATAATAAGAGTTTTTGGCTTGTCGTGTATTGTCATCGAGATGTCCATGATAATTCGCATCGCTATGGCTAAATCGATTATCTCTCCGTAAAAAGCTGCGATCCCTGTCAGCAAGAGGAACAGTAGGGTTTTCAGTATTCTCATTTCTTACTCTTCTTGCATTATTGTCCACCCGGTTGTAGCCGTTATTTTTTCCCTCTCCGCCCAGAGTATGATCCATCATTTCTGTCAGAGGCCCATCATTATCTGTACCATCTTCTACCCGGACATTCCCACCGCGGTTTCCGTGATTTTCATTTGAATAATACCCCATGGGCTGACCAATTTCATTCTTTCGATCAACAGATGCATCTTCATTTGTTCCGCATCCTGCCAATCCCATCGTCATGATGGCAGCAATCGGAACTGCAATTAATTTCTTGTGCAAGCGAAAAACCCCCTCGCTAATATTACAAGCCATGAGCATTTCTGCTCTTTCTTAGCTTGTGAGCGAAAGGAGGCTTTCATTCTGTCCATTTACGTCCAATTTTTTTGTACATTATTTGTTTTTCTCATTGACGGCATATTTAAGAGCCTTAATAAAACGCTGTCTCTCAGCAAACTGACCTACAGTTAAATCCAAAACAGGACGAATCTTTACAGAATCAAGATATGTTCTATCCCTTATTACACGATTCCATTCCCTAAATATATCAGTTGGAAATGCCAATGCATGAAGAAAGCCCTTTTCTTCAAGATTGGATTTAAATATTGAATATTTCCCCAAATCGTCAAATGACCATTTCATAAAAGGGAGGATGCGGTTTGCATACTGCAGGTAATCGGAATGAGGGGTACCTATTGTTATCAGGTCAAAATCAAGCAAATATAAAGATTGATCTTTTGCTCTGAGAAAATTATGATGGGCTACATCACCGTGCAGAATAACCTTCCTCCCGGATTGAAAAAGCCAGGCTTCCTCTTCAATGCCTTTTAAGGCCCAATCTGCCCAGGCTAATAATTCATTAATAATTTCTTTTTGGACAAAATATCTTATTACAGGGAGATTATTAAGGAAAAGGGTCGCTCTCTCTCTCCACTTGTCTGCCTGCCGATATGCCGGCACAACCGTTTGGTAACGGCTTACAAGCTTCTCTGTAGTATCGTGGAAACTCTTCAGCAAATTCAGCCCATCCAAACGATCCCTCTTCAAAAAATAGGTGAACACTTCTTCCGAAGGCGGGATGTACTCCAGACACCCAAAATATGTCCGGTCAAAAAACAAAGGCGGTTCTTTGGCAATCTCATAAAAAATATATGTTTTTGCAAATCCTTCATTCATTAATGATGAAGTAAATGCCTCCTGAAGCTTTAGCCGGTGATAGGATGAAAATCCTTTCAATATAAAGGCCCGCTCTTGCGTCCTCAGTAAATAAACCTTCTTTCTGATCGGCTTTAACTCTTCAATTTTAAAAGGCAGCTGATCTCGCAAATAGGAGAGGAGACGATTTTGAACTAAATCGTCTCCTCCATTATTAACCGTCGTATTCACTGCTTTCGTCAATGCTTCTTGGCATTCCAAACGCCTCTCCGCCCATTTGGCCAAAACCTGGACCGAATCCTGGTCCAGGACCATAGCCAAATCCCGGACCATATCCCTGCCCTGGACCGAATCCTGGCCCTGGACCGAATCCCGGCCCCGGACCGTAGCCTCCCGGAGCAAATTGCGGTCCTCCACATCCGCAATCATTGGAAGCACCCATCACTGAACCAGGCATTAATGGCTTTTGAGACATACCCGGAGATTCTTCCATTCCCTGCACCTGCGGCATGTGTGGCATTTGATGCGGCATCTGCATTCCCATATCTTCTGCACCCATTACACCCGATGGCATTTGATGCGGCATCTGCGGCATCATTGCTCCTTGCACCTGCGGCATCTGATGCGGCATTTGCATTCCCATATCTTCTGCCCCCATCACACCCGATGGCATTTGATGCGGCATTTGCATTCCCATGTCTTCTGCCCCCATCACACCCGATGGCATTTGATGCGGCATCTGCGGCATCATTGCTCCCTGCACCTGGTGTGGCATCTGATGCGGCATCTGTGGCATCATCGCTCCCTGCACCTGGTGTGGCATCTGATGCGACATCTGCGGCATCATCGCCCCTTGCACCTGATGTGGCATCTGATGTGACATTTGCATTCCCATATCTTCAGCCCCCATCACACCCGACGGCGTTTGAGCCATTGGCATGAACGGTGAAGATTCATCATAATCCGGACTTTCAACTCCAGCCATCATACCCATATGAGGCATTTGATGCTGCGGCATCTGGTGTGGCATCTGCGGCATCATCGCTCCCTGCACCTGGTGTGGCATCTGATGCGGCATCTGCGGCATCATCGCTCCCTGCACCTGGTGTGGCATCTGATGCGGCATCTGCGGCATCATCGCTCCCTGCACCTGGTGTGGCATCTGATGCGGCATCTGCGGCATCATCGCTCCCTGCACTTGATGTGGCATCTGGTGCGGCATCTGCGGCATCATCGCTCCCTGCACTTGATGTGGCATCTGGTGCGGCATCTGCGGCATCATCGCTCCCTGCACTTGATGTGGCATCTGGTGCGGCATCTGCGGCATCATTGCTCCCTGTACTTGAGGATAAGGCATTTGCGGATAACATGGGTTAAAAGGAAACATTGGCTGATATTGACCTCCTTGATGTGTATATAAAGAAGATTCGCTTTCCGGCGATTCAGGACTTTCTTGATTTGAAGCCGTCTTTACCTGCGGAAGGATATTGACTGGTTTAGGCGGGAGCTGGGGCTGTGGCTTGTATTCTGATATAGGCAGTGGTTTTTGCTGTGGTTTTGTTTCTGCAGGCTTCACTGGTTTTTCCTTCACTTTAACCTCTTTAGCCGGAAGCGGTTTCTGCTGCTGCGGTTTAACCTCTTTTGCTGGAAGCGGTTTCTGCTGCTGTGGTTTAACCTCTTTTGCTGGAAGCGGCTTTTGCTGCGGAGCCGGCTGCTGAATATTCATCATATAATAATTATTTATATCAATTTCAGGCATAATAGGCTTTGGCATTTTAGGCGTATAAGGTTTTTTGGGAACTTCTTTTGGTGCAGGTTTTGGCACTTCCTTCGGAATTTCAACCTTTGGCGCCGTTACTTTTGGCATTTCCTTTTTCGGTGCTTCTTTTACCGGCTTTTCCTTAGGTGCTTCAGCTGATGGCATGGTAATAGGTTTCTCTTTGGCAAAAGGTTGTTCTGCTTTTGGCATTTCCTTTTTGGCACCCATATTTATTTTTGCTTCCGGTTTTCCTCCAATAGGAGCCTCTTTTTTTATTGAGCCCCCGCTTGCAGGAACTTTTATTTTCATACCGGGCATAATCATATCAGGGTTGCTGAGCTGTGTATTCATCTTTTTCAGCTCTTCAAAATTCACGCCGTACTTTTTGGCAATCTTCCAAAGAGTATCCCCTTTCTGTACGATATGGATTTTCACTCTGAATTCCCTCCTATGCGTAAGGTGATACTTCCATCACAATGATGGTTAGTAGAACCAATCGGGCATTTACGGGCATTTCATCCATTTATTTGAAAAGTGCAGATTAGTGCCCGTTAAATCGCGATGAGTCCATATAGTGTATGAAGAAATGGGCAAATTGCTAACAATCTACACAAAAAGATATGCATTTTTCCCGGGATTTATGATTCATCGTTTCTTCTAATCCTATTAACAGCAAAGGGCAGCAAGGCAATAAAAAAATCCTCCCGGCGGGGAGAATTTTTTTATTGCCTTAATTTACGCAGAGTATTTCTGTGTAATTTCCGCTGATTTAATGACCTGCTAACCTTATGCAAAGGCTCATGGACGTTCGAGCATCCTATCTAATGCCAATTTAGCAAATGCTGCTGTTTGTTCTTCAACCTGAATTAGATTTTGGCTTTCCCCCTGCTCAATTGCTTCAAGGCACCAAACAAGGTGCGGTAAATCGATTCGGTTCATGGTCAGGCAAGGACACATATGAGGGTTAAGTGAGATGATTTTTTTATCTGAATGCTGGGTGATAATCCTTTTAACCAAATTCATCTCTGTACCGATCGCCCATGAAGACCCAGGTTCTGAATGTTCTATTGCATCTATTATATAATTGGTCGACCCGGCCATATCGGAAAGTTCCACAACTTCCCTTCTGCATTCCGGATGGACAATGATCTTCATTGCCGGATATTGTTCCCGAACTTCTTTGACATTTTCAACAGTAAAGTTTTCATGAACTGAACAATGGCCTTTCCAAAGAATTACTTTAATTTCCTCAAGCGGCCCTTCATATTCCAGCTGATCCGTAACGGGGTTCCATACAGCCATTTCCTCAAGCCCAATTCCGAGGTTAAAAGCCGTGTTTCTTCCAAGATGCTGGTCAGGCAGAAATACAATTCTCGGCTTCTGCTCAAACGCCCAGCTCACCATTTTTTCAGCATTCGAAGAAGTAACTGTTGCTCCCCCATGGCGGCCTACAAAAGCCTTGATGGCCGCAGTAGAGTTTACGTATGTTAAAGGAAGCATTGTATCGCCAAACATATTCTGCAGCTTCGTCCAGGCTCTTTCTGTTTGGCTGATATCAGCCATATCGGCCATAGAGCAGCCTGCGCGCATATCAGGCAATAGCACCTTTTGACTAGAATCTGTTAATATATCTGCCGTTTCAGCCATAAAGTGAACTCCGCAAAACACAATATATTCTGCCTCTGCATTTTCCTGTGAAAGCTGGGCAAGCTTTAGTGAATCACCAGTAGCGTCCGCAAACTGGATGACCTCATCCTTCTGATAATGATGACCCGGAATGAACAGCTTATTCCCAAGCTTATCTTTTATTTCTCTTGCTCGATCCTCCAGTTCCTTTACAGTCATCATTCGATATTTTTCCGGAAGAATATTTGTTTGTTTTTCTGCTGTCTGAAAAATATTCATTTCCTCCATACCCCTTTGCCAATTATGCATATATTTTTTTTAGGACTTTATATCTTTTAACGCCGATAACTGTCTAGCTCCACATGGAACTCTTCGACAGCATATTCATCGTACGAAATAAAAGCGTTAGCTTTTAGGAGGAGCGCCTACCCCCTCGGGTGTCTGGGGCAGGCAAGGCGCTTCCGCTTTTCTTATTCAACAGTAACCTTCACACTTATATCAAGTGATTTCACGGAATGAGTAAGAAAACCCAATGAAATAAAATCAACCCCTGTATTGCTGTAAGCTGACAGGTTATCCAACGTGATTCCGCCGGATGCTTCTGTCAGGATCCCCTTCGGCACGCTGCTGATCCACTCATTAATCTCTTCAGGGCTCCTGTTGTCAAACATGATTACATCTGCACCTGCCTCAACTGCTTCAAGGACCTGTTCTTTTGTTTCCGTTTCGACTTCAACTTTTACGATATGCCCAATTTTTGACCGCACTTCTTCCACAGCTTTCGAAATTGAGCCTGCAAAAGAAATATGGTTGTCTTTAATCATGACTGCATCATAGAGGCCATATCGATGGTTAAATCCCCCTCCGCATCTGACTGCATATTTTTCAAGCATTCTAAGGCCAGGTGTAGTTTTTCTTGTATCGCAGATTTTCGTATGTGAACTATTTAATACCCGGACAGCTTCACTTGTTTTTGTTGCAATCCCGCTCATTCTTTGGAGCAGATTTAAGATCACTCTTTCTCCTTTTAATAAATCGGATACAGGCCCTGTAGCTTCAGCAAGGACTTGACCTTTCTCTATCCATTCTCCATCCTTTACGTTTAAATTGACTTCAGCCGCTGAATTCAGCACCTTGTATCCTGACCTGATTATTTCTTCTCCGCAAAAAATGCCATTGTCTTTTGCCAGAAAAACAACCGTTCCTGTCTGATCCTCTCCAAAAATAAGTCCGCTTGTCAGGTCGCGGTCACCGATATCCTCGAGAAAAAACTGTTCAAGTTGCAATCGCAGCTTTAATTTGTTCATTTTTACCATCCTTTTCAGATTTTCGGGATTGAATAATCCTTTTGCCAAGCCATTCAGGGCTTTCCAAAGGATGATCCTGCCGGAAATGACCACCCCGGCTCTCTGTTCTCTTTAATGCAGAATCTGTTATCAGATAAGCTGCGATAAGCATGAAAGCCCGTGTTACTTCCTCTATTGAAAGATCATCAAGTTCTGCTTTAATCCATTCTTCAATTTTGCAGCCTTTAAGCCAGGCAAGCTGATCTAAAAGCCCTTCTTTTGTTTTAATAATCCCTGCATTTTTCATCATTCTCATTTTAATTTCTTGAATGGAAGGCAAACTTTCTTTGATTAGACATCTGAATTCTGTATCGGGAAATGTCAGTCCTTTAGCAGGTTTACTTGACGGCTGCTCATTAAGCCACTCCGCAAGCCTTTTGCCCAAAAATAAACCTTCCAGCAGAGAATTGCTTGCAAGCCGGTTAGCGCCATGTACGCCTGTGCATGCAGCTTCACCAATTGCATACAGGCCAGGAATGCTGGTGCGGCCCAATAAATCTGTTTTAATTCCTCCCATTAAGAAGTGGCTTCCGGGTGAAACCGGAATTTTCCCAATGCTAATATCTACTCCGTTTTGTTCACAGATTTTTGTTATCGCAGGAAATCTGGATTTAAAGTTCTCAATTGAGGAGATATCCAGGAACACGGCTTTCCCATCCTCTAAAGAATGAAAAATTGCCTGTGACACAACATGTCTGGGCGCTAAATCTCCCTGTGGATGAAGTCCTGCCATTACTGGTCTTCCGTCTTCTGTAATGAGCCGGCCGCCCTCTCCCCTGACAGCTTCCGAGATTAGCCCCAATGCTTTACCGTCTTTATAGAGAAGTGTGGGATGAAATTGGATGAACTCCATATCCGCTATCTCCGCACCTGCTCTGTACGCTATGGCAATCCCATCTCCTGTTACGGTATCGGCATTGGATGTATATTCATATAGCTGGCCGCAGCCCCCTGTCGCAAGCACAACATGAGATGAAAAGAATCGATGAATTACACCATTGGAATCTTTTCCTTTTACCCCTATACAACTGCCGTCGGTTTCATTTATCAGCAATTCAAACACAAGAACATTTTCCATGATTCGAACGTTTAGATTTTTCTTTGACAGCATAAAATCAATGACTGTTTTTCCAGTGCAATCCCCGCCTCCATGAACAATTCTGTTTTCTGAATGAGCCCCTTCCATGCCTAATGCAATTGTTCCTTCAGAATTTAAATCAAACAGGCATCCCTCTTGATTAAGCTCTTTTATCAAAGAGGGTGCTTCACTGGTCAGGGACAGCACTGCATCAGAATCATTATGAAACCTTCCTGCTTCGAGTGTATCCATGTAGTGCTTGGATGGGTGATCATTTACTCCAAGGGCAGCCGCAATGCCGCCCTGCGCCATATATGAGTTTCCATTTTTTATAGTTGACTTTGTGAGAATAATCACATTCAAGTCCTGTCGCAGCTTCTTAGCCAACTGCAAAGCGGCTACCCCGCTTCCAATAATCAAAACGTCGGCATTCATTATTTTTTACCTCCTGTTTTTACAGGTGTCTTGACACCTATATTTACACAGATTTAGAATTATGACAAGAGGTTTTCGTAGTTTAAGAGGAACTTCTGGCATTTCGAAGGCGCTATTTTTAAGAGAGAGCAGGTGAGAACATGAAATATTTCGATTATGCAGCATCATGTCCGCTAGATCCGGAAGCGGCAGATGCCTATATAAAAGCCTCAACTGAATACTTTGGCAACTCCCGCAGCCTTCATGATACCGGGAGCGCAGCAGAAGGGCTTCTTGAAAATTGCCGGAGAGAATTAGCCATACTTTTGGGAGTTGAGAGTGAAGGAATCTACTTTACCAGCGGAGGTACAGAAAGCAATTTACTCGCTATATTAGCCTTGCTGTCTGCCTCTGAAAAATCAGGAAAACATATTATAGCGGGAATGGCTGAACATTCCTCTATTCATAGTGTCCTAGAGAAATTAAGCCTTGATAAAGGGTATGAAATTACAGAAATCCCTTTTGGAGCGGATGGCCGTATTGACTTAAAAAAATTAAGTTCGTCCATCAGGGATGATACCGTCTTAATTGCCATACAGCATGGCAATCCTGAAATCGGCACATTGCAGCCTGTCCTTGAGATCAGCCAGCTATGCAGGCAAAGACAGATATTTTTGCATAGTGATTGTGTCCATACTTTTGGAAAATCAGATTTAAAAGAAGTCGCCCGCTTTGTTGATAGCCTGTCCTTTTCTGCCCATAAATTTTACGGTCCAAAAGGGGTGGGAGGGGTTTACCTCAAACCCGGCAGGCGGTGGAGCTCCTTCTTACCAGGCGTATCACATGAAAAAGGTTTCAGGCCAGGCACCGTGAACCTTCCGGGAATTGCCGGAATGACAGTAGCTGCACAGAAAGCTTATGTCAATTTAAACAGACATAACAGCCATTTCCAAACTCTGCGTGAAGCACTGCTGAAGGAGCTTGAGTCTTTACAGGAGAAATTTGTATTATACGATTTTTCAGGCTCTTACCAGCTTCCTTCTACATTGGGACTTCGGCTAAAAGGGGTGGAAGGGCAATATATCATGCTTGAATGCAACAGACATGGATATGCCGTATCTACAGGAAGCGCATGCAGCACAGGCATGAAAACTGTTTCTAAAACGATGGTGGCCCTGGGAGTTACAGAAAAAAAAGGCAAGGAATTTTTCCGGATTTCATTCGGGTGGAACACTGATGTTGAGGATGCAAAGTCACTGGGGGAAAAGCTGGCAGAAATAGCCCGGGAACTAGGAACTCTCTAATCTTTTATATTTTGCCGTTTCTTATGTTAGAATGAGACATTATCGGATTATAAGGGTGAGGAAAAATGAAGGAACAAAAAAAGGTGCTCGGAGAGGAGCGAAGGACCTTTCTGCTTCAGCTTCTTAAAGAAAGCGGACAGCCCATTACAGGAGGCGACCTTGCAGCAAAAACAAATGTAAGCAGACAAGTAATTGTTGGGGATATCACCCTTCTAAAGGCAAGAAAAGAGCCAATCATTGCCACGAGCCAAGGTTATATGTATCTTCACCAGGCTTCCCCTGCATCTTCAGCTGAGCGGGTTATTGCCTGCCATCATGACCCCGCGAGGACTGAAGAAGAATTGAATCTGCTTGTCGATCATGGGGTTACAGTAAAAGATGTAAGAATTGAACATCCTGTTTATGGTGACTTAACTGCCTCGGTTATGGTATCAACCCGTCAGGAAGTCAAGCAATTCATGGATAAAATTAAAGCCACAAAAGCTTCCTTCTTATCAGAACTGACAGATGGCATTCATCTTCATACTCTTTCTGCAGCCTCAGAACGGAAACTCGATGAAGCTGAGAAATTATTAAAGGGAGCAGGATTTCTTATTGACCAGGAATAGAGATAATCCTTATTATTTTCAAATAAGAAAAGGATCCGGATATTATGCCGGATCCTTTTCTTTTGCTTAATCCTGAAGAACTTTTGTATTTTTATTGCGAAGCTGAAAGTATGGATAGCTTCCCAAAATCTTAACGCTGCAGCCCAGTGCCTCCAATTCGGCAACTGCCCCAGGGATAAGGACATCATCCTGCTTCATATCCACGTCAATGATAAAGAAATAATTTCCCAATCCTGTTTTCATCGGCCTTGATTCAATCTTAGTCAAATTGAGATTCCTCCAGGCAAATGCCGAAAGCACTTGATGAAGTGCCCCTGACCTATCAGCCGGCAGCGTCACCATAACAGTCGTCTTGTTCCCGGAAAACTCTTTGCGGTCTTCATTAATTGACAGCTCTTTACTGGATAATACTATGAACTTTGTATGGTTAAAATCAAAATCATGGATATCCTCTTTAACGATCGCCAGTCCATACACTTCTGCCGCTAATTCATTAGCGATGGCGCCTGCACGCAAGTCTGGATTTTCTTTAACATATTGAGCTGCTGCAGCAGTTGAAGTAGTGCTTTCGCAAGGGATTCCTTTCAGCTCTTTATGCAGAAATTTATGGCATTGTGCAATGGCATGGGAATGGCTATAGACTGCTTCAGTTTTATCCCATTCCTTAACATGATCAGGATGGACCATAAAATGCTGGCGAATCGGGGCTGTCAGTTCGCCGATTATTGGAAAATCCACTTCATGGATTAAATAATCCAATGTAATATTTACTGATCCTTCCAATGCGTTTTCAAGAGGAACTACCGCCAGTTCTATTTCATTTTCATTTAATGCATCAAAACAGGCAGGTATCGTTGGGTAGGCAACCGCTGTCTCATTCGGAAATAAACTCCTTGCAGCAATATCTGTAAAGGTGGCCTTCGGGCCCAAAAATCCTATCTTCACGGTAATTACCTCCTTATTCGTCAGACTTATCTTAAATCACTGAAAATTCTCTTTATACTTTACCACTTTAACATATGTATGTAAATTACAAAATAAAAAATTAAAAAAGGGCAGGGCACAGAGCGCATTTTCTCACGCACCCGTCCCCAGCACCTCTACCTTTTCTACAAACTCCAATTTTCGAAGCCTTGCCAAGAGCTCCTCAATCTCGATGCCCATTTCAGTTACATTCAGGGAAAGCGTGACATTTGCCCTTCCCTGGAGTGGAATGGTCTGGTGTATTGTTAGGACATTGCACCCCGATGTAGCCACAACGCCCAATAAATGTGATAAAGTCCCCGATCTGTCTTCCAAATGAAAGAATAAAGTGATCAGCCGTTCTTTGACAACAGTATGGAAAGGAAACACAGTGTCTCTATATTTATAAAAAGCACTTCTGCTCAAATCGACTTTTTGGACAGCATCCCAAACCGATTCGGCTTTTCCCCTTTCGATCATTTCCTTCGCATCCAATGTTTTCTTCATTGCTTCAGGCAAAACATCTTCGCGAACCAAATAAAATTTCTTATCGAATCTATCTTTTCTCATTTCTCCACCCCGTCAATCGAGAAGGTTAGTCAATAAACTCGAATTCATAATCAAGCAGCTTAACGGTATCACCGTCTTTTGCTCCTTTTTCACGAAGAGCATCATCTACACCCATTCCGCGCAGCTGTCTTGCAAACCTGCGGACAGATTCATCTCTTGAGAAATCAGTCATCTTAAAGAGTTTCTCAATAGCATCGCCAGATACGATGAACACTCCTGCAGGATCTCTCGTAATGACAAATTCCGTCTGGTCAGCCTCATGCTTATAAAGAACTCGGTGCACACCTGTGTCTTCTTCTTCTTCATGTGCCAGCGGGAATTCAGGTGTTTCTTCAAGCTTATCTGCAACAGCAAATAATAAATCCCTTAACCCTTGTCTTGTTAAAGCGGATATTGGAAATATCGGATACTCTTCTTCAAGCTGTTCTTTGAATTTTTTAAGATTTTCATCTGCATCAGGCATGTCCATTTTATTAGCCACAATGACTTGAGGCCTTTCAGTTAAACGAAGGTTATACTCTTTTAATTCTTTATTGATGGTTAGATAGTCTTCAAATGGATCCCTGCCCTCAACAGCAGCCATATCGATAACATGCACAATAACTCTTGTTCTCTCGATATGCCGTAAAAATTGATGACCTAGGCCTACTCCCGAATGGGCACCTTCAATTAATCCAGGCAAGTCTGCCATTACAAAGCTGCGGGCGTCTTCAGTCTCAACCATTCCCAGATTGGGAACAATCGTCGTAAAGTGGTATTCCGCAATCTTCGGTCTTGCTGATGATACAACCGACAGGAGCGTGGATTTACCGACGCTCGGAAAACCGACTAAACCAACATCAGCTAAAAGCTTAAGCTCCAGCACAACATCTCTTTCCTGGCCCGGTTCGCCATGTTCGGACAATTCCGGAGCAGGATTTGCCGGTGTCGCAAAACGGGTATTCCCTCTGCCTCCGCGGCCCCCGCGGGCTATGACAGCTCTTTGTCCGTGCTCCGTCAAGTCTGCGATTACTTCCCCTGACTCGGCATCTGATACAACTGTTCCCGGCGGGACTTTAACAATCATGTCTTTTGCATTTCTTCCATGCTGATTTTTAGACATGCCATGCTCACCGCGGGGAGCTTTAAAATGGCGCTGATAACGGAAATCCATTAACGTGCGCAATCCCTCATTCACTTCAAAAACAACATTGGCGCCCTTACCGCCATCTCCGCCGGCTGGGCCTCCATTCGGCACATATTTTTCACGGCGGAAAGCAACCATTCCGTTGCCCCCGTCCCCGCCTTTAACATAAACTTTGACCTGATCGACAAACATATATTATTCCTCCCGTCTGCAGTATGTCCCAATTGTCTGGCATTCAGCCAAATACCGGCACTGACTGGATCCACTCTTACATTTAAGAAATGCCCCAGCCTGCAGAGTTTCACACTTAGTATTGCTTTCTGCGGCGGAAATCACTCTTTGTCATTCGCAATGAATGGCATAAATAACTCCAGTGCAAGCTCCTCTTCAGCTAACTCCTGAACAGCAGCCGTTATGTCATCGTTCTTCTTTTTGAAGAACTGATCCAATTTATCGATATCTGTTAGTATTCCGCTAAAATCAAAAAAGAAACGAGCCCCTTCTTTTTCATGCCTGATGGATACAGATAAATGATTATCATGGTAAGGCCTTACTGATGAGTCCAAAATGGCAAAAAAAGAGCCTGTCCACTCAGAAAGGACAAAGTCATCCAATCTGCCGGAAATGGTATCATCGAGCACCTCATATTCAAGCTGAAAGTAGTGGTTCTCCCAATTATAAGTCAATAAAAGCGAAGCAAACCCAGGCAGGTTTAAATTAGAAAGTCTTGCTTCCTGCTGTGCTTCCACCACGATTTCATCTATGATTTCCTTAGCCCTGTCTACCTTGTTAAGGGAAAGGTTGCCTTTAATTAATTGTATTTTGTTCAGCCAGTCATGCCGGGCATGACGCAGCACTTCAATCATATTCCAGTCTTTTTCCATATATGCACTCCTGTATGGTTATTAGGCTGTCAGAAGACTGTGCTTGCTGTAAGTATATCAAAAAACATAAGTACAGTAAGCAAATTTATGTTAAATAAGAAAATATCGCTTATGCGAAGAAGAGCTGCTGTCTTCTGTAGCTATAAATTCATTAGATAAAATGTGAAGTGCACTGACGGATTTTTGCCAAAAAAAGAAAACCCTAACCTTGTGGGCTAGGGTTTTCTCGAAAAGGCTTACGCCTCTTGAGCTGCAGGATATACGCTCACTTGCTTGCGGTCACGTCCAAGACGCTCGAACTTAACAACACCGTCAACTTTCGCGAATAGTGTGTCATCGCCGCCTTTACCCACGTTTACACCTGGGTAGATCTTAGTACCGCGCTGACGGTATAGGATTGAGCCGCCAGTTACGAATTGTCCGTCTGCACGCTTAGCGCCAAGACGCTTAGAGATTGAGTCACGGCCGTTCTTTGTAGAACCTACTCCCTTTTTAGAAGCGAACAACTGAAGATCTAATTTTAATAGCATTTATTCCACCTCCTGCTTTTTGAAGGTAATCTTTATATACTTTCCGTAGTCTTCTTCAATCGTCTTCAATGAAACAACCATGCCTTCAAGAAGAAGCTGCACTTTCTCATTCATGTCATCCTGTAGATCAGGAAGGACACATCGGAGAAAGCCATCTCCGTGGCTGATTTCTGGTGTCACGCCGGTTAGGGCATGGACAGCATTAATGGCACCAATGGAAACGGCAGATACGCCTGCACAGACGATATCCTTGCCTCTGTTTGCAAAGAATGCATGACCGCTTATTTCAAACGAATGAATATTTCCGGAATCTTTACGAATAATCGTAACTTCAATCATCTGAATCGCCTGATTAAGCGTTGATTTTTTCAATCACAACTTTAGTGTAAGGCTGACGATGACCTTGCTTCTTACGATAGTTTTTCTTTGCTTTGTACTTGAATACAGTGATTTTCTTTTGACGGCCTTGTTTTTCAACTTTAGCTGTAACAGTAGCACCTTCAACTACAGGGCTTCCTACTTTTACGCTGTCTCCGCCAACGAAAAGAACTTTTTCAAAAGTAACTGTTTCGCCTGCTTCAGCGTTAAGCTTTTCGATGTAGATAGCTTGACCCTCTTCTACACGTAATTGCTTACCGCCAGTTTCGATAATCGCGTACATGAACTGCACCTCCTCTTAGACTAAGACTCGCCATCCCAGGCGCCGACACGAAAAGCGGGCTTATGTACCTGTTCTGTGCGGTTGTAGCACGGGTGCGCTACAAACATAACATAAAAATCCTATCATATAATGATTAATCATGTCAATAAGAATTATATGATTCTCTTTGTTTGCACCTAAGTGACTTTATTGCGTGCCTACACAATTATAATGCTAATGGGGTTATTAGGGAAGTGGGAAATACTGCACTAAAAAAGCAGGCGGAGTGGTTAACCCTGCCTGCT
This sequence comes from Cytobacillus sp. BC1816, assembly GCF_051353635.1. Classification (NCBI taxonomy): domain Bacteria; kingdom Bacillati; phylum Bacillota; class Bacilli; order Caryophanales; family Bacillaceae; genus Cytobacillus; species Cytobacillus sp. BC1816. Next base: position 4,171,884 of record NZ_CP195611.1, read on the forward strand.
TTGATCTAACCTAGCTCATTTGCACTGCCAAACTTTCTAATTTCATAAAACGGCTTGCGATTTTCCTTATAGGAAAACACGATTTTTAAGCCAATGCTATCTTCGATTCTCTTTTTATGGGCATCATTTTCCCCTGAGAATACCGCTGCTGTGTCTGGGGTGGTTTCGATTATGACAGCTTCATGGTCATTGCCGCGATGTTCCCACAATTCCCTTTCCAGTCTGAAGGCAATGGTTTCAGCACTCAGCACTCTTCCGGTGCCTTCACATACTTGACACCTTTCGGTAAGTGATTCTGAAATGGCCGGTTTTGTTTTTTTTCGGGTCATCTGGAGGATTCCAAGCGGGGTGAATCCAACGAGATTAGTGCGTCTTTCATCTTTTTTCAGCGCATTTTCCATGGTGGAGAGAATATGCTTCCGGTCAGATGCTTCTTTCATGTCGATAAAATCGATTAGGATCATGCCGCCTATATCGCGGAGCCTGATCTGTCTTGCAGCTTCTTCGGCCGCCTGCTCGTTCGTTTTTAACACTGTATCCCTGCGGTCCTGCTTACCAGCGAACTTTCCGGTATTTACATCGATGACTGTTAAAGCTTCGGTCTCATCAAAAATAAGATATGCGCCAGTTTCAAGCCATACAATCCGTTTCAGCGCTTTATCAATTTCTGCTTCAACATTAAAAGCGGAGAAGATATTTTCCTTGCCAGTGTGCATCCGAATTGGCAGGCTGGTGTGTTTCTGGAGCACACTCTTCAGTGCTAAGTCGTCCACTGCAATTTCTCCGTCAGACATTTTCTTCGCTTCTTCCTTAATTTCATCAATAAAAGAATCCGCTTCGTAAACTTTTCCCGGTTTTTTCTTTGCTTCTGCTGCCAGTAAAAGGTCCCTGTACTCCAGCCTTAGCCTTTCAAGTTCATCTATGAGTTCAATTTCTTTCTTGTTATCACAGGATGTTCTAAAAATCAGCCCTTCATTTTCTTCTTTAGCACGATAGCCAAATTGGCGCCAGCTTTCTCTTGCTTCGCTATCCTCAATTTTCTTGGATACAGCAACATAACGGCCATTTGGCATATATATCAGCGAATCTCCTGAAAACTCAATCACACCTGACAATCTCGGTCCTTTAGTTCCGGCAGCGTCCTTTTCAACTTGAACAAGTATTCTTTCTCCCTGATGGACAAAAGAAGAGATGCTCCGTTTTTCCTTTACTTGCGATTCTTCGGCAGAACAAACATAGGCTGCCAGTTTGTCCCGGTGAATAAATCCGCTTTGATCTTCCCCAATCTCTACAAAAGCTGCATTCAATCCAGGCATTACTTTTGCAACGGTGCCCAAGTAAATGTCCCCTACTGATGAACGCTGCTTCGGCTGATCGATAAATAGCTTCTCGACCCTCTTATCTTTTAAATGCGCAAATCGGCGCTCTCTTGATGCATAATTTACAACTAACATGTCCAAAACTATTTCCTCACTTTAAAACATTATATATTCATGTTAATAAAAATACGCTCTTCAGTAAACATAAAGCAAATCTCCAATTTTAGCAGTCAGCACTTTTTCTGCAAAGCACGCATGCAGCAATTCATTTTCATCTAAAGCACCCTTCTCTTTCCCGTCTTTTTCAACTATGATTGGGTGTTTGCATCCTCGCTGAAATCTTTCCAGAACGTCAATAACCAGTTCTTCCTCTCTTACAACGATTGGTTTTAATGTTCGGAAGTCACTGTGCTTCCCATAGTATCTTTCGAGGAGAAAACGGATAAATATGAATCGGCTCTGCTTCCATTCATGATATAGCGAAAACACCAAAAAAGCGAGGACTACCCATATATTCAGGTTTACTGGAGAGGTCAGCAAAGTTAATATTATGAAACTGATTAGACCCGCAGCCGAAATGAAAAGTGTTTTTCTGTGCGCTTCCGGAAATGCCTGATTAAGAGAAAGCCACAAAAAAACAAGCTTTCCTCCATCCAATGGCCAGACAGGGAGCAGATTAAAAATCAGTATCATTAAATTGAACTGAATAAATAAGTGAAAAATATCTGCAGATACAAAAGAGAGCTCATAAAATAACAGCGCCGCCCCCATCATCCAAATATGCTGAAGCGGCCCTGCTATAATGACTACGATCTCCTCCTTCAGAGGCCGGTTTCCGTGTTCATCCATTTCCGCTACACCGCCAAATGGCAAGAGGGCAATCTTTTTTATTCTCCAGGAAAAAAGGGATGCTGCAGCTGCATGGCCCATTTCATGAACGAAGATAATCAGGAGCAGCATACATAATTCCATAAAATGAGCAGTCGCGACAGATAGTCCGATAATGGCCCATAACAAAGGATGAATATGAATATATTTAATTAATCCTGTTATTTTATTCAAATGGAATCACCTGGATCGGATCTATAAAATCATCATCTTTTTTAATCGCAAAATAAAAAGACCCTTTTTCTCCATCACCAGTGTCACCTGCAATGCCTATACCGGTTCCTTTTTCAACGTATTGATATAAATTCACATTAATTTCAGCCAAATTGCCATACCAGGACTCACTTTTATCACCATGCTGTATAATAACCGTATTTCCGAAACCATCTTTCTTTCCAGCAAACCGCACAAGCCCTTCACTCATTGCTTCAATGGATGCTTCTTTACCTGTTTCGATTGTTATTCTCTGGCCATTATCATTAAAGTCTTCCAGGATTTTTGCAGAAGCAGGCAATGCATACTCACTGTTTTCATCAAGATTCTTCTCATCCTTTTTGCCATCTGAAAATGGGAGCAGAGCCAGTGGTTTTCCGAATTGTTCTTCATACCAGCCGGAAACTGCGGCAAATTGAAAATCCTTCTCCATGGCTGCCTTTACAAAATCTCTTGCAGGATCAAATGTTGCAGCCTGGTTTTTAAAAAGAATAGCTGCGAATAAAAAAATACAGGCAGAAGCAAGCAATTTGAATAGAAATAGTTCCTTTCGAAATAAGGGGTGATTGCCCTCTTCGAGTTTGCTCTCGTATGAAGGCAGCTTACTAAACCCATACCGCTCTTCATCTTCTGTCCAAAGAACAGTTGAATCTCTCTTTTTTGAGAATCTTTCTTTCTCCTTTTTTCTCCGCTCGATTCTCTTGCGTATTTCATCCGCTCTTGAATTCATAATATCCCCACCATTTCTATATAGCTCTATTTGTACAAGTTTATGAGTTGTCCAAATAGAGTATGACTTGAAGTGGGTGTCTGAGATAAAAAAATAAACCGGAGAAGGCTCCCCGGCTAGTTCAATAAATTTAAATTATTTAACACCAAAAAATTTTTTCAGCTTTGAGAATACACCTTTATTCTCTTCTTCAAGTGGCTGAAGCGGAACAGCTTCACCAAGTATGCGGCGGGCGATATTACGGTAAGCAACAGAAGCTTTGCTGTTAGGGTTTAATGCAATAGGCTCACCATGATTGGATGCCTTGATCACTTCATCATCATCTGCGACAATTCCAATTAAATCAATCGACAAATGTGCGGTAATTTCATCGACATCGAGCATGTCGCCATTTTTCATCATATGGCTTCTAATTCTATTTATTATCAGTTTTGGAGCTTCTACATTTTCCTCTTTTTCAAGCAAGCCGATAATCCGGTCAGCATCACGTACGGCTGAAACTTCCGGAGTGGTAACAACAATTGCTTTATCTGCACCAGCGACAGCATTTTTGTACCCCTGCTCAATTCCGGCAGGGCAGTCTATGACAATGTAGTCATAATCCTGCTTTAATTCATCGACCAGCTTTTTCATCTGCTCTGGTGTAACAGCCGTCTTATCACTTGTTTGAGCAGCAGGAAGCAAATACAGCAAATCATCAAACCGCTTGTCTTTAACCACAGCCTGATGCATTTTGCACCGGCCTTCGACTACATCGACCAGATCATAAATAATGCGGTTTTCCAGTCCCATCACCACATCAAGATTTCGAAGGCCAATGTCTGTATCCACCAGGCACACTCTTTTTCCCTGAAGGGCCAGAGCAGTACCTACATTTGCGGAAGTAGTCGTTTTTCCGACTCCGCCTTTTCCGGACGTAATGACAATCGCTTCTCCCATCCTAGCTTCCCCCTTGCAATCTAGTTATATTAGGTCTTAGATGCATTAATACTTGTAATCTATCTACAGTTATTTGATCATTTTCATCTATGTAAGCACATTCCATTTCTCTTTTTTCGTCATCTTGATCTTTGTCTGGAGCCCGATTAATACAATTGCTGATCCTTAATTGGGATGGTTTCATAAGCGAAGCAGCAATCACGGCTTCCTTATTCCCATGGCATCCGGCATGGGCTATGCCTTTTAGCGCCCCCATTATAAAGATGTTTCCTCCTGCCATGACAGTGCCCCCGGGATTTACATCTCCGATAAGAAGCAGATCTCCCGTTACTTCGAGAACCTGACCGGATCGAATCACCTTCGCAACAGATACAATTTCATTTTCTTCCTTCTGTTTTTCAGCTTCTTCTTTGGTAATGACATTGGAGCTTATGGACTCAACGATCAGGTTCTTCTTTTGCCTTATTAACTCCTTCAATTCTTCCTGCTGCTCTTCTGTGAGATAACGGTTGCCGACTTGTACCCTCACTGAAAGAAGCCGGTCTTCAACAGATCTGGAGTTTTCTGAAAGCTTTCTATCAAGTTCTTTCTTCAGTTCTCCATATGAACAGGAATCATCGAGATGCAATGTCAGACCATCTTTCGTCCCTTTTATTGTAACGTTTTGGTTTTTTTTCATTTCAAGATGTTCACCTCAATGATAAGAAACACATAAGTGCTGGCGGCACTCTATTATAAAGCAGTCCATTCACTGCTATTTTTCAACCGCAGGGCCATTCTTTTAAAAACAAATTATGCCAATTATCCCTATCCAATTAGACCATAAAGGTAGAATTCGACAGAAACCTTCTAAATTCCTTTTTTACTAAAAATTATTCATTTAAAAGAAACCGGATTAATCCGGTTTCTTTTTAAATGAACTATGAAATTATATCACTTTAAACGATTAGTCATTTAAGCTATCTGCAAATTTTTCAGAAAGTCTTTTAAATGGATAAACAGCTAAAATAATGAAAATGGCATTTAATATAAGAGTTGGCACGAGGCGTGAAGATAGAAAAGCTGCAAAAACCATATCAGTATGATGAATTAATAAGTTCATCTGGTAGACACCTGCCTCAAGGAGGGTGATGCCTAAAAGCACAATAATGGAAGCCATAGCCATATTCGTCTGAAGAATTTTCATTAGTTTAGTTGTAATAAAAACAATGACTGGAAATAGAAACAGGTATATGCCGATAATTTCCACATACACAATATCAAAAAGCAAGCCGAATAATAAACCGTAAAGAATTCCGTACTTCTTTGAGCCAAAAATGGTCAAAAAAAGCAAGCCGGCCAGCAGGAAACGGGGAACTGCTATTTTTCCGCTGCCTAACAAATCATGCGGAGTTATTTGAACAAATATGCTTTCACCGATAAATAAGACCAGGAGTATGAGAGGAAGAAGGAATCTTCTCACAGTTCCTCCTCCTTCTCATCAACCATTTCCATTAGCTCAGGCTGTAAAGCACCTCTTTTGACAACCATTACATGTCCAATATCGTAGAAATCTGCCCCCGGCTTAACATAGGCGGTTTGAGTGAGACCAAATTCATCAGGAACAACATCTACAACCTTCCCAATTAGTAAACTTTTAGGGAATACACCACCTAATCCTGATGTAATTACATTTTGATCTTTTTTAATCTTAGCATCATATGGAATCCTCTTAAGCAGAAGGAGACCTTTTTCCTTATCATAGCCTTCGATTAGGCCATATTCACTTTTCTCAGCCTGTATCTCTGCAGAGATGCGATTTGTCGGATCCATTGAACTAAGAAGCTGAACTGTTGAAGTAAAGGTATTGCTGCTTTTCACTTTGCCGATCAGGCCTTTAGATGTAATAACAGCCATGTTCGGTTCAATGCCAGCATTTTTCCCCTTATTAATGATAAGCAATTCATGCCATCTGTCAGGATTTCTTCCTATAACAGTTGCCTGCTTTGGCTCAAATTCACTTAAAGAGTCTTTCTTATCCAGAATCTCACGAAGTTCTGTATTATCCTTTTTCAGCCGCTGAACCTCAGACTCAAGGCGTGCAAGCTCATCCAGCCTTGTCTTTAGCTCTTTATTTTCTTTGTATGTATTTTGCAAGTCTTCGACATTTTCAAAGAATCCTGCCACATAATTTACAGGGCTGGAAACAGCATTTTGTATAAACCCGGTAGTATCTTTTAAAAATTGTTCAGGCCAGGTCAAATTTTCTCTATCTTTTAAAGAAAATCCAATCAATGCCACGAGAATAATAATGCTGACAAGCAAAATAATCAGGCGTTTGTTCAAAAAGAACTGTGGCATCCGTTACACCTCGATTAGTATTTTTTCAGAAAAGATTGCGCCATTCAGGCACTGCTCAACAAAATATAACATATATCTGTAAAATTATCATTTCACTAAGAAAAAGCGGAATCGCCTTGCCCACCCCTGACAGGCATAAGACGAGCCAGCCACACAGAAAGGCGATCTTTGCCTTTTTGGGAGGATTAGCTTGTGACCTCGAGGGGGGAGGCGCTGCAGCTAGACAGTTCTCGAAGTTCAAAATTTTATGCTTTCTTATTTTATAACCAAATTTGAGCCCATGCACTTTTTAAGAAGTGAATGGGCTTTATCATTTTCTTATTCAGGCTTCTATTTATCTGGATTCTTTCGCCTTCGTTTTGAATAAATCGATGTGGTCAAGAGCTTTTCCAGTACCAATTGCGACACAGTCCAATGGGTTTTCCGCTATAAGAACAGGCATTTTTGTTTCTTCGCTGATCACCTTGTCGAGGTTGCGAAGAAGCGCCCCCCCTCCAGTCAGGACAATGCCTCGGTCCATAATATCGGCTGCCAGTTCAGGAGGAGTTTTTTCAAGAGTATTTTTTACTGCATCCACAATCGCATATACAGTATCATTCAATGCTTTTGAAATTTCTTCAGCAGTAATTTCAATAGTTTTTGGCAGGCCAGTCAGCAGATCGCGTCCGCGGATTTCCATATTTTCAACGCCTTCAGGATCTCCAGCAGAGCCAACCTCTACTTTAATGGTTTCTGCTGTACGGTCACCAATCATTAAGTTGTAGGTTTTGCGGATATAATTGATGATCGCGTCATCCATTTCATCACCGGCAATGCGGATGGATTGGCTCGTAACAATTCCGCCCAAGGAAATGATGGCTACTTCGGTAGTTCCTCCCCCGATATCAACCACCATGCTTCCTGTCGGTTCCCAAACAGGGAGATTCGCCCCGATTGCAGCGGCAAACGGCTCTTCGATGGTATAAGCATCGCGTGCCCCTGCCTGGCGGGTTGCATCGACAACAGCACGTTCCTCAACAGCTGTAATGCCGGATGGCACACAAACCATTACATATGGCTTGCCTGAAAAGAAGCCCTTATTTTTATTGGCTTGTTTAATATAATATTTCATCATGACCGCGGTTGTTTCATAATCCGCAATTACGCCATCCTTCATTGGACGGAGCGCGACAATATTGCCAGGTGTACGGCCGATCATATTTTTCGCATCATTACCGACAGCTACAATATTTTTAGTATCTGTCTGCAGTGCTACTACTGACGGCTCTCTGACAACAATTCCTTTTCCTTTAACATAGACAAGTGTATTAGCTGTTCCTAAATCTATTCCAAGGTCTCTAGTACCGATTCCAAACATAAATGGTATCTCCCTTTCTGATACAAATTGCTCATTTTCCTAAGTAAGGTATTTTAATGGAATTTTCTTTAATTTTTCTAGTACAATGAGCCTCCAAAATGCAAGGCATCTCAAAAATCATAACCAATATTATAGCGCAACGTCAAATAAAAACATAGTGTTATAAATACCCTTTTTCCTTTAAACTGACAAATTTATTTTCACCGATGATAAGATGGTCCAGCACATCAATGCCGATTATTTTTCCGGACTCTGCAAGTCTTTTGGTTACTTCAATATCTTCCCGGCTTGGAGTCGGATCACCGCTCGGATGATTATGAATGCAGATAACCGACGCAGCTGACCTGCGAAAGGCCTCTTTAAAGACCTCTCTCGGATGGACAATTGAAGCATTCAGGCTTCCAATAAAGATGGTCTGCTTATGAAGCACCTGATTTTTTGTATTTAAATAAAGGCATACAAAATGTTCCTGAGACAGGAATCGCATATCATGCATGACATAATTTGCTCCATCCTCAGGAGAACGGATAGTATATCTGTCGTCATATGTGAGATTGGAAATCCTCCGGCCGATTTCAACTGCTGCCAGCAGCTGAATTGCCTTTGCCGATCCTATTCCTTTAATGGCCGTTATTTCATCCAAGGATGCATCTTTTAATAGCCGGAGTCCTTCAAAATGGGTTAGAAGCCTGTTCGCTAATTGGAGGACAGATTCATCTTTCGTGCCTGTTCTGAGTAATATCGCTATCAGCTCGTGATTGGATAAGCTTTGCGGACCATTTAGGACAAATCGCTCACGAGGGCGTTCATCTTGAGGGAAATCTTTAATCAATAGAGTATCCGTTTGCATATTTTCCTCCCTAAACTCTGGGGCGAGGGAGCCGAGGATGAAAAAAAGTATATTAAGGAAGCGAATATCCTGCTTTCCTTAGTTCACGAACCGTTCTGGAGACAGGAAGGCCGACAACAGAGAAATAATCTCCATTTATGCTTTTTACAAGCATGCTGCCCATACCTTGTATCCCATATGCTCCTGCCTTGTCAAATGGTTCACCGGTGCCGATATAAGAGTTAATTTCTTCATCTGTTAACTCCCAGAACACCACATCGGTTTTTTCATAGAATGTATTCACATTTTCAGGCGTCACGATGGATACACCTGTGTAAACAGAATGGGTGGTTCCAGCCAGACTTTTGAGCATAGTAAATGCTTCCTTGCTGCTGCCTGGCTTTCCTAAAACATTGCCGTCTTTAACTACAACTGTATCTGAGCCAATTACATATGAATCAGGGTGCTTATTAAATACAGCCTTTGCCTTTCTATGGGCAAGCTCCTTCACGATCTCTCCTGGTGTCAGCACTGGATCAAAACTTTCATCGACATCACTGCTGGAGACTTCAAATTGCAAATGAAGATTTTCAAGAAGTTCTTTTCGCCGCGGGGAAGAAGAGGCTAAAATGAGGTTTTGCATGTAATCACCTTACCTTTATGTATCATATTGGGAGATACAGATTAATCGTATCAAAAAATTGCCAGACAAACAATTTTTAAGAGGTCATTTATAGATATTTTTATCATAAATTATCGAAAAGTGACAAAAAGAAAGAGTCTGTCTAAATTTCCCGAACAGACTCCATTTAATATGTGATATTTCCCAGAAAATATTCGAATCGGATAAAATTATGGCACAATATGCCAGGTGCTTACTGCCCGTCTGACTGGAGCAAAGACTGATAAGCCGCAAGAAATGCCAGCAGGTGCTCCTGAATTTTACCAGCTGATGCAGAATCCCCTGCCTGCTGGTATGTTTCTATTTGCTTCGAGGCATTCAAAAGTTCCTCTCTTATAGATGTCAGGCCTTTATTTTGAATTTGATCTGCCTGCAGTTCATTCACTGCCTTGCTATGATTTTTTATTTCCTGAGCCGTCTCAGGGGCTATTGAGCTGCCGAGAGAGGCACTGGCAGCACCTTTTGAAAGGCTTTGATATAACACCGGAGCAATTTCAGACAGTTTTTTCTCTTCAGCATTCAGCCCTTCAATTGCTTTACCTTCAAAGGCTACTTCCTTTGCAAATACATCAATCCCTTTGCTTTTTAGATCGGCACCTATTTCCTTCGCCTGATCAAGACTTCCGGATACCCCTAAAAAAAGAAAAGTCTGCTCTCCCATTTTTAATGATTGGCTATAAACTCCTTTTTGTGAGTTAGCTTCCTGGACTTGCTCTGCTGCTTCGCTGTTTGACCATACGCCGCCTTGAACTACGTAAGCTGTTAATGTTTCTAATTCTGCGACTGCAGCGGGAGCCTGCTGAACTGATGCTGCCGGAGTTTCTTTAATTGGAGGGGCCACAGTTTCGGCTGCCTGATCGGTAAATACCAGCTTCAGCATGATGAACCCGAAGCTAGTCCCAAGCAGAACAGCAAAAAAGACAGCCAGAAAAATGGATGTTAAGAATCCTTGCTTATTTCTTCCCTGGAATTTCTTAGCCAGTGTACTCAACCCATTTTTAGCCGGTGATTTAGGAGGAGCTGCTATTTTATATTCCTTTATATCCGCATCTTCCGTTTCCTCTGGCAGGATCCAGTCGAAGCTGTCATCCGCCTCTTTGCCGGCCGCTGTTTGTATGGACGCGAAAAATTCAGTTTGTTCCTGCTTTTTCTGTCTATCCAGCTGTCTCGGATCCCATGCTTTTTCCTGCATTTCTTCCTTTTTCTCCTGAAACGGACGGTCCTTGCCATTTATCTTAATCGTAATCGTTTTTTCGCTTTTAGGCTTGTCCATATCTCATCCTCCTTCCGTGCCGTTTCCTGAATTGTTTTCATCCTAACATAAGGAAAAAAAAAAATAACAAGACTTTTGTCGTCTTGTTACGGAAGGATTTCGTCAAATTTTTCATTTGGATTTTCGGTTAATTTATGTAATTAAAATCAGGATCTAATTTATTTATAAGGATTCCTTCATTGGCATTAAAATAGAAAAATTACAGATTTTATACTCATTAACTTCTTGACAATTCTGATTATCTCTATAGGACTGCGTGAAAGTACCACTTTATCAATTCATTGCCATAAAAGTAAGCAATTATTGTTCCCAAACCAATAAAAGGACCGAATGGAATTGGTTTTCCCTTTTTCACAACTCCTATAAGCATGCCTATACCACCTAGAAATGCTCCAAACAAAGTGGCTAGAAAAAACGAAAGCATAACAAGCTTCACACCTAAAGCAATACCAATAACTGAGTATAGCTTTATATCACCCCCACCCATGCCGCCTTTACTGATTACAGCTATAAATAAAAGGAGTAAAAAACCAAGCACCCCACCTGCTATACTGTCCCACCAAGGAGAAAGAGGAATAAAAATACGTTCTGCTAATAGGATCACACCAAAAACTAAGAGAACTTTATTTGGAATGATCATATATTTATAGTCAGATACAAATATAATAACCATAAGAGAAACTAACGTCCATGCCACAATCAACTCGGAAGTCCACCCTAAAATTAATGGAGCAGCAGCAAACAAAGTACCTGTCGAAAACTCTATAGCCGGATATAAGGCTGAAACTGACACCTTACAGCGTCTGCATTTTCCACCTAGAAATACATAAGAAAGAATTGGTACAAGCTCCAAATATGATAAAGTTTGCTTACAGTGTTTACAATGTGATCTCGGCTTTACTATTGATTGATTTTCAGGAACTCTTAGGCCAACTACATTGTAGAAGGAACCTAGTATGGTACCGAATAAAAATAATATTATTAAGAGATTTAGCATAAATATTAACACGCCGGTGCAGGTACAAGAAAGCTGATTTCCTGAGTGTCCTATTTTATATAGAGGCCCTCAAATATTGTTATATGCACGCAGCTTGTTTCCTCCTCCTAAATTTGCAAAACTAAAAAATGATCAATTGTATATGAATATACTTGAACAGTATATGTTGAATTCTTATGAACTTCAATGATGTAAATCACTAACATTATACCAATACACTTAAGAACAATATATTTAATAGGTAAAACGGTTGATTTGCACAAAAAAATCCTTTTGACAAACAAAAGGATTTTCACTTCACATATTCCGCTACCCTATTTCTCCCTGCCCGCTTAGCTCCAACATATAATGCTCTGTCAGCATGGCGTATAAGGGCCAGTGAATCATCAGCATCTTCAGGTGCAGCAGCTACCCCAATGGAGGCGGTTATATAAACTTTTGTGCTGCTGCTTCTTCCATCGATATTCTGTTTGAGTATGAATGGACGGTTGGCAATGTTCTGCCTGATAAGCTCTGCCCAGCCTATCGCATCGTCTTTGCTGGTTTCAGGCATTAAGACAACAAATTCCTCGCCGCCATATCGGGCAGCAATTCCTGCCGTATTTATTAAATTTGTCAGCCGATCAGCCAGTTCGCAGAGGATTTCATTTCCGCTTTGGTGCCCATAAGTATCGTTCACTTTTTTAAAATGATCGATGTCAAGTATGATGAGTGAAAGGAGTTCTCTTTCACCATTTTGCAATCTGCTGAATTCTTCATTTAATTTAGCTTCTATATATCTATAATTGAATAGTTTCGTTAACGCGCAGCGTTCGCTTTTGGCTTTTGTTTCCTCATAGTGCTTTGCATTCTCTATTGCTATTGCAAAATGTGAACATAAAATATCGACAATCATGAGCTGTGACTTTTCATAGGACCTCTTTTTTGCCGAAGAAAGCAGCAGCATCCCCAATACTTCATTGCTTCGGATTATTGGAACACAAATAAGGCTTTCGGCATCTCCAGGCAAGAATTCCTTAGCAATGCTTTTCCATTTCTTCCTCGAATGGAAAAGGGCAGATTTTCCGGTGCCCAAAACCAATCCGCTGATTCCCTCACTTTTTTTGGTGGGCTTAAGGTCATTCTTCTTCATTTTGCCATGTTCAATTCGGTAAATGGTATGAAGTTCATCGTTATCCTTAATATCAAGAATATAGGCATAGTCAACAGGCAACATTTCGCTCAATTTCAAAATGAAAAGCTCCATAACCTCATTCACATCAAGGCGCTCTGCCATTTGATGCCCTATATCTGCGGCTTTTTGAAGGTAATCAATAACCTTTTCACTTGAGTAATAAAGATGAAGAATGATTGAAAGACTTACAAATGGCACCCCTACAAACAGCAGTGCAAGAATTCCCACTTCAGAATATAAAATGTAAAGGATAAGGCCTATCGGGAATGTTATGAGAGAGGTAATAGTTTCCCATATAAGGTCTTTTTCCAGAAAGGATATTTTCCTGCCATACAATGCAGCCTGAATTACGCTGATCAATACCTGATTTAGAGTAAAATGGATTACAGGGTATGCTGCAGCAACCCAGAAATATTGGGGATTATCTATTAGATCTACGCCTATTTTGCCACCCATTGCAAAGTAAGCCAGCCCGCTCAATAAAGATAAAGTAAAGAACAAAAGTGAGTTAAGCGGCAGACGAAACAGCTGATCCTTTTGTATTTTCAGCCTTAAAAGAAGTACCAGGATCCCCAATTGCACCAATATCATTTCAGCAAGGAGCCCAAAGGTTAAAAACACTGCCATCGTAACCCATTGAATTAAAAAAATTGGTGTATTATTGATTACCATCGGCATGGAAGAAACGAAAAACATCAATATGAAAAAGGCAACCAAACTGATTCCCTGTCCTGAAAAATCTGGAGGGTAAAAATGATAGGTTAGCATGGAACCTGCAGGAAATATTAGTATCCATAATAACCATATTATTTTTTTGGCTTGTGAACTAACTATCTTTTCCCCCTCCTCCAATTTATTCAGGAAAATAGTTGGATAATACGAACATTTTATCAAATTTTCTAACTTTTGTCATATTTCATTTATTATTTTCCAAAAGATTCAAAAGAATAGGTTTCACTTCTGAGAGGAAGTAAAGTGATCCAGTAATAACCAGCACGGTGTTCTTTCCTGCTTCACGCAGTTCAGCATCCAATAGCTCTTTCCAGTCCGTATGAAACTGTCTCCTGCTGTTTTTACTGAGATTATATAAATCTTCAGCTGCTGCTGCTCTCGGAAACTCAAATTCGGTAAAGGTGATGCGATCTGCAGCAGAATCAAGCTTACTGATCATTTTATCAAGCTTTTTATCAGCAAGCGCAGCGAATACAATATTTTTGCTTTTATCTCCAAAACGGTTGTTCAGCTCAGCAGTTAAGGCAGCTACCCCTTCTTCATTATGCGCTCCATCTATTACCAACAGCGGGTCTTCAGATAGAATTTCAAATCGTCCGGGCCAGAAAGCACTTTTCAATCCGGCTCTTATATGATTTACCTCTATAAGGAAAGCATAAAGTTTATTTAATAGCTCTGCTGCCATTACGGCAAGGGAAGCATTTTCAGTCTGGTGTTTTCCGCTCATTCCTATCTCAAGATCAGGGAAGTTCTGAAAGACTGTCTTTAGGGAGAAGAATTCACCCAGGTTCAGGGAATTATGATCAGATATAGCAAACTCATTCCCAAGCTGATAAACAGGGGACTTCAAGCTTAAAGCATTATCTTGAATAACAGCGCGCGCTTCTTCTTGTTTAACAGCTGTAATAACACTGATTCCGGGTTTAATTATTCCCGCTTTTTCAAAAGCAATTTCCTCATATGTATTCCCAAGGATAGCTGTATGATCGAGTCCGATGCTTGTAATGATTGATAATACAGGATAGATGATATTAGTAGAATCATACCTTCCGCCAAGCCCCACTTCAAACAAAACGAGATCCACCGGCTGTACATGGCCAAAATATTGGAAAGCCATGGCGGTAATGATTTCAAACTCGGTTGGACCGCCAAGTTCCGTCTGTTCCAATTCAATCGCCAGCGGATATATATCACTAGCAAGCCGAACAAGATCTTCATCCTTAATCGGAATACCGTTCAGAGAAATCCGCTCATTAAATTTCTCAAAATATGGCGATGTAAAAGTTCCGACAGAATAACCCGCCTCTTGAAGAATGGATCTTAAAAACGTAACTGTTGAGCCTTTTCCATTCGTTCCGCCAATATGGACGGACTTAATTCTTCTCTCGGGATGCCCGAGTTTTTCCATCATCCATTCCATCCTTTGCAGTCCCGGCTTCATTCCCAGTCTTAGCCTAGAATGAATCCATCCCAGTGCTTCCTCATAAGTAGAAAACATAAAATGCACCTCCGTTATACAGGAAGGAAGACGAATCCTTCATATGGACCCGCCTTCCGCAACTATTAGTTATTCTCCTTTTAGCTCTTTAATGCGCGTTTCTACAGCAGCTCTCTTCTCGCTGTAGTCTTGTTCTTTTGCTTTCTCTTCTTCAATTACCTTTTCAGGCGCTTTTTTAATAAAGCCTTCGTTTGAAAGTTTCTTCTGGACTCTTTCAACTTCATTATTTAATTTATCCCATTCTTTCTGAAGGCGGGCAACTTCCTCTTCAATGTTAATCAGGCCTTCAAGCGGAAGGATGATTTCTGCACCAGTCACAACTGCTGTCATTGCCTTATCAGGCGTCTCAACATTAAGAGCCAGCACCAGTTCTTCAGGGTTACAGAATCGTACAATATAGGCACGGTTATTTTCCAGTATGCCCAGAATTTCCTCATCCTTAGCTTTTACCATCATTTTAATCTTCTTGCTCATCGGCGTGTTCACTTCAGCACGGCTGTTGCGGACAGAGCGAATAATTTCTACAAGCAGCTTCATTTCATTTGCAGCCTGATCATCAGTGTAATCACCGTTAACTGCCGGCCATGTGGCAGCCGTAATGGATTCACCTGAATGAGGAAGGTTCTGCCAAATTTCTTCCGTGATAAATGGCATAAATGGATGCAGCAGTCGCATTGTATTGTCCAGAACATATGCCAGGATGGAACGAGTGGTTTTCTTGGCAGCTTCATCTTCTCCATACAGTGGAAGCTTTGCCATTTCTATATACCAATCACAGAAGTCATCCCAAATGAAGTTATATAGCACTCGGCCAACCTCGCCAAACTCGTAGCGGTCAGACAATCTTGTAACCGTCTCAATTGTTTCATTCAAACGGGTTAATATCCATTTATCGGCAACAGACTTTTCACCGCTTAAATCAATTTCTTCGTATGTTAATCCATCCATGTTCATTAATGCAAATCTGGATGCGTTCCAAATTTTATTGGCAAAGTTCCATGTAGCCTCAACCTTTTCCATACTGAAGCGCAGATCCTGTCCCGGCGAGCTTCCTGTAGAAAGGAAATAGCGGAGTGAGTCAGCACCATACTGATCAATTACATCCATTGGATCAACGCCATTTCCAAGGGACTTACTCATCTTGCGACCCTGTGAGTCACGAACAAGACCATGAATTAATACATCCTGAAATGGGCGCTCTCCTGTAAATTCTAGTCCCTGGAAGATCATTCGCGATACCCAGAAGAAAATGATGTCATAGCCAGTTACCAAAGCAGCAGTCGGATAGTATCTCTTGAAATCGCTTGAGTCAGTATCCGGCCAGCCCATTGTTGAAAATGGCCATAAGGCTGAACTGAACCAGGTATCCAAAACATCTTTGTCCTGCTCCCAGTTTTCAACATCTTCAGGTGCTTCGTGCCCTACGAAAACCTCACCTGTCTCTTTGTGGTACCAGGCCGGGATCCGATGTCCCCACCAAAGCTGGCGCGAAATACACCAGTCACGGATATTTTCCATCCAGCGCAGATACGTTTTTTCAAATCGCTCTGGAACAAAGTTTACTTTTTCTTCTTTAGTTTGAAGAGCGATGGCTTCATCAGCAAGAGGCTGCATTTTTACAAACCATTGTGTTGAAAGATAAGGTTCAACAACTGCGCCGCTGCGCTCTGAATGGCCCACAGAATGCATATGTTCTTCAATTTTGAAAAGTACTCCTTCTTCCTGAAGATCCTTCACGATTTGCTTGCGGCATTCAAATCGGTCCATACCTTGGTATTTACCGGCTCTGCTGTTCATTGTGCCGTCTTCATTCATTACAAGAATTCTTTCAAGATTGTGGCGGTTTCCTATTTCAAAATCATTTGGGTCATGAGCCGGCGTAATTTTTACTGCGCCTGACCCGAAATCCATTTCTACATAATCATCTGCAACAATCGGAATTTCGCGTCCTGTGATCGGCAGTTTAACTGTTTTGCCGATTAAATGCTTATAGCGGTCATCTTCCGGGTGTACTGCTACAGCTGTATCGCCAAGCATCGTTTCAGGGCGTGTAGTTGCAATTTCGATATGTCCTGAACCATCCGATAAAGGATATCTCATATGGTAGAAGGCACCCTGAACATCCTTATAAATAACTTCGATATCAGAAAGAGCCGTTTTTGTGGACGGATCCCAGTTGATAATGTACTCGCCGCGATAAATCAATCCTTTATTATAAAGTGAAACGAAAACTTCTCTTACAGCTTTTGAAAGGCCTTCATCCAGTGTAAAACGTTCGCGGCTGTAATCAAGGCCCAATCCAAGCTTTGACCATTGCTGGCGGATATGGCTGGCATACTCCTCTTTCCATTTCCATGTTTCTTCTACAAATTTTTCACGGCCTAAATCATAGCGGCTTTTGCCATCATTGCGAAGCTTTTCTTCAACCTTTGCCTGAGTAGCGATGCCCGCATGGTCCATTCCTGGAAGCCATAGAACATCATATCCCTGCATACGCTTCATTCGTGTAAGGATATCCTGAAGAGTCGTATCCCATGCATGGCCGAGATGAAGCTTTCCTGTTACGTTCGGAGGCGGAATCACAATTGTATATGGCTGCTTTGTTTCATCGTCTTTTGCTTCAAAGAACTTACCTTCCAGCCACCAGTCATATCGTCCTTTTTCAATCGCCTGCGGATCATATTTCGTCGGCATTGATAATTCATTATTATCCATGTGTCATTCTTCCTTTCTGAAAAGCAATCCCTAAAAAATAAAAAACTCCATTCGCCATAAAAGGACGAATGGAGTTTGCTTCGCGGTACCACCTTTTTTTCAATCACTAAAGAAAATCAGGGAAAGACATTCTTATAGAGATTGACACTTAAACAGATAACGGATTTCCCGTCTTTTACTACTTGGCTGCTGCCTTTCGCAAAAGATGCTCTAGGGCGACCTTCCAACAGTTTTGCCTGGATAACCTTTCAGCTGCTGGTTTTCCTCTCTAAAAGGCAAATGGCTATTGTACTCTTCCCTGTCTTAGCATCGATATACAATTTTATATATAAAATATACTACCCAATAAAGACTGTTATAGTCAATAAGGATACCCGAGTTTTTTATATATTATTCATTATTTCCATCGAAGTGATGATGATTTTGCCTGAAAAAGATTTCTTCAGGGGAATTTTAAAATACTGTTGTACAGTAAAGAAACGAAAATAGGCACTTTACAGAAAAATGAATCATAGAATATACATATGAACATTTGGGAAAGGGGCATGCGACAATGAGAAGAAAATATAATCCTTACACACTGCCTCCCTGGTTAAGAACTTTCAGGAATGTGTGTGCACAGTTCATAATCCCGTTCTGTGTTTTTCAAGGCATAAGAACAATATTGCTGCCTACCACCTTTGATGTACTGCTGCTATCGCTGTTCATTCTGATTGCTATCGCTTTCCATCTTCAATTGGTTTAGGAGCCCGCATCTTTTAACTTTGGGCTCCTTCCTGCGCTTGAGCTTCGGCAGCTGCTTTAGCTTCTTGTTTTTGCCTCTCAATCTCATCGATTCTCATTGCAGCATATTCAATATTTTTCAAAAGCCAATACTGCCTTTGCAAATGCTGGACAGCCTTTCTCTCTCCCCTTTTCCCCTCCCCTTTATAATATTGTTCAGCAGCCCTGATAATAGGACCCGGATGAGCAAAGTAGCTTTGAAACAGCAGCATCTCATCGTCTCTAAATGGAAAGTATTTCATATAAGTGTAAATCCACTCTACACATTCTTCTGATCTTTTTGGATAAGTTTTCAGTGTCCTTGATAAAAACGGCAATACATCATGGAGCGGCGATCCCTGTCTTGCATTTTCAAAATTTGTGAAGTACCCATATCCCCTTTCATCGTATAGAAAATGCTCGGTTGAAACTTTCCCATGAATGATTACCGTTCGTGCTTTGTCGTTTTCTTTTGTTTTTTCATACCAATCTTTGAATTTGTTTGTGGAATATTTTAGTGCCTGGCTGACGTCGTGAAAATATAGGGAAAACATTAGCTCAAAAGGAGACATATACTCTTTTCTTTCGCAGGCTTCAATGAATCCCTCTAAAAACTCCTTTTCTTTCTCCCATTCCTGCAAAGTTTTTTCATAATGTTCGGTTCGGTCTTCCTTGTTTATAGGAACTTCCCGCGAGGACAATGTATGCAGTCTAGCCAATTCCCTCAGCATCTGCTGATGCCTCTCAAATCTATCCTCTTTTTCTTCATTAGGCATCCATGGCATTAAATAAAATAATTCATTCTGATGGAGCACCCCATATCTTCCATCCACCGTCGGGTAAATAGGGACGATTCTGTTATAGCCTTTTTGAAAGAGGGTTTGTACATGCCTTATAAAATCAGCTCCATGCTGAGGCTTTATTTTCTTTAAAGCAAACACACCTTTGCTGCTGTAAACCTTCTGAACTCTCCCAAACTCCTCTACAAAATGCGGCTCTAATGAATAATGATTTAAAATAGGGGAGACTTTCCGCAGCCGATTTTTTTCTTCCACCTTAACCACTCACTTTCCAGAATGAGAAAAAATGATGTAATTTTGAAATATATTGGTTAAACGAAAATAGCTGAGCGGGTTATCAATACCTGCTCAGCTTTTAACCATTTAATGGGCTACCGCAACAGGAATGTACAGCACTTGCCCTTCATAAATATCCTGATTGATTTCAAGGTGATTCACCCGTAATAGCTGCTGGGCTGGTATATCATACCTTTCAGCAATGGCATCAATTGTGTCGCCGTTCTGCACAATGCAAACCTTGAGCTTAACATGTTCCTCTGTCTCTTCCTTACGGGCAAAGAACTCTGTTAAAGACATGCTTTTCTTCTTGGAGAGTTTCTTCTTCTTAGCTTCCTGTTCTGAAGAGGATGAGGATTCCTCAGTTTCCTCATGAGTTTCCTGTGCAGCCGCCTGAACAGGTTTCTTTTCAAAGGAAGGACTATCTGATTCGGACGCTTCCGTCATTTGATAGATTTCCTGTGCGGTTGGTGGTGCTTCCTCCTCATTGCGCTGAGAAGAAAAAGATATTTCCGGTGCACTTTTCGGAGTCTGTTCTTCTTCCGGCTGCTCTTGTTTTACTTCGAGCGCTGCCGGCGCTGATGGTTTAATGACGGTCTGCTCTTCCACTTCAGGCTGCTTCCTTGCTTCTGCCTCAAATGGAATATAAACCTCATCGGTTTCTGACTGCTCTTCCTGCGGGTCCTCTTCCCGTATATCTTCCTCGGCAGCAGCGTATACCTGTTCCTCTGTTTGTTCCTCTGTTTCTTCCTCTGTTTCTTCCTCTGTTTCTTCCTCTATTTCTTCCTCTCTTTCTTCCTCTTGCTCCTGTTCTTCTTGCTGATATGACGCCCATTCGTGCTGTATTATTTCTTCTTCCTCTGTCTCCTCTGCAACTTCAGAAGATCTGTTTAAAATCTCTAATTCTTCCGTTTCATTTTCAGTTTCAGCTTCCGCTTCTTCCTCCCATTCTTGAACAGGAACATGCTGCTGATCACCATATAATCCGGTTATGGTTAAATTAGCTGTCAATTTCATACAGCTTCTTTCCGGCAGAACATAATCGAACGACTCTACCGCAACATCAATATCGTAGATGCTTTGGATTCTATTATTCGGTATGGTGATATCGACAGGAAAATAGTGTTTGAATTCACAAATTCCTTCTCCTCTTTCTTCAATTGTCTGAACGAATTTGGTGACTGCCAAATCCTCTTGATCTTCCTCGGATACTTCTTCATCGTTGCGTCTATACTCACCTGCCAGTTCAAGTGCTCCCTGGATTGTTACATATTGATCGCTTTCCTGAATTGTTATATTGGGGTCTAACGAGATGGTAATCAGGTCCGATACTTCCTGTCCTTTTTGAAACCATACTGATTCTTCTAAAGAAAATCGTAAGCACGATGGATTCCCCTGAGACAAAGCGACTCCTCCCTTCGAATCTTTACGTTTAATCACTATGTCATTAACAATCCTATGAGGGATTAGGATACTTTATGATTAGAAAAATAGCGCTCTGAGGGAATCTTAGATAAATTTAGAAAAAAGTAACCATTGATAAGATTTTCTCTCGGCTGCGCATCCAAAGGATGCATAAAGACTCAAATAATAATTACAAGGGCATAAAAAAACACCCATCAATCGATGAGTGTCAAGTCTTGCTTATTTTAATTTTGAAAATGCCTTTTCAGCTGCCTGGATAGTCTTTTCGATATCTTCATCCGTGTGTGCAGTTGAGAGGAAGAGTCCTTCAAATTGGGATGGCGGCAGGAAGACTCCCTGGTTTGCCATTTCCCTGTAGTACTCTGCAAAGAAATCCAGGTTGGATGTTTTGGCTTTTTCATAGTTAATCACAGCTTCATTTGTAAAGAAGATGCCAATCATAGATCCAGCACGGTTAATGGTGTGTGGAATATCATATTTTTCAGCAGCTGCTTTAAGCCCTTCTTCCAGTCTGTCTGCTTTTCTTTCGAATTCCTTATAGGAATGTGGAGTCAGCTGGCTTAAGGTCTCGAAACCGGCTGTCATGGCAAGAGGGTTTCCTGATAGTGTTCCTGCCTGGTAAATTGGACCGCTTGGTGCAATCTGCTTCATAATTTCCGCTTTTCCGCCATATGCACCGACTGGTAGCCCACCGCCAATAACTTTTCCAAGACATGTAATATCCGGCGTCACGCCAAAGTAGCCCTGCGCACAATTATAGCCGACGCGGAAACCAGTCATTACTTCATCAAAAATAAGCAGGGAGCCGTTTTGCTCTGTAATTTCTCTTAAGCCTTCAAGAAAGCCTGGCTGAGGAGGAACGACACCCATATTTCCCGCTACCGGTTCCACAATCACACCTGCGATATCGTCTCCGAATTGCTCAAAGGCATATCTTACGCTTTCAAGGTCATTGTAAGGAACCGTAATTGTATTTTTGGCAACCCCTTCGGGAACCCCCGGACTGTCTGGCAGCCCCAAAGTTGCTACACCAGAGCCAGCCTTGATTAAAAGGGAATCGCCGTGGCCATGATAGCAGCCTTCAAATTTCATGATTTTATTTCGGCCGGTATATCCTCGAGCAAGCCTCAAGGCACTCATAGTAGCTTCTGTTCCGGAAGAAACCATTCGTACCACTTCAATGGAAGGCACGCGTTCAATGACCAGCTTGGCAAGCTCGTTCTCGATTTCGGTAGGAGCTCCAAAGCTTGTCCCCATTTCAGCTACTTTCTTTATACCCTCGACCACACGTTCATTAGTATGGCCCAGGATTAATGGGCCCCAGGACAAAACATAATCGATATATTCATTTCCATCGATATCGTAGATTTTAGAGCCTCGTCCGCGTTCCATAAAAATGGGATCCATATTAACTGATTTAAAGGCACGTACAGGAGAGTTTACTCCTCCAGGCATCAATTCGCTTGCCTCTTTAAAAGCCTTGATAGATTTTTCGTAAGAGCGCATGTCATCCCTCTTTTCGTTTAATAAGAAGTTTTCAATTAGCAAGACATCTATTATTAGTCCTGTTCCTTAATCCACCTTGCCGCATCTTTCGCATGGTAAGTAATAATTAAATCACTTCCTGCACGTTTCATGCCTGTGAGCATTTCCATTACGATTTTCTGTTCATCGATCCAGCCGTTCTGTGCAGCAGCTTTAACCATTGAATATTCACCGCTCACATTATAAATCACTATCGGCAGGTTGATGTTGTTTTTAACATCCCGAACTATATCCAGATAAGGCATTCCCGGTTTAACAATCAGGAAGTCAGCCCCTTCCATTAAGTCAGATTCCGCTTCGCGCATGGCTTCCATGCGGTTTGAAGGATCCATCTGATATGCTTTTCGGTCGCCAAATTGAGGTGTGCTGTCAGCTGCATCACGGAAAGGACCGTAGAATGCAGATGCGTATTTAACCGCATAAGACATAATCGGGATATCTTCAAATCCCGCTTCATCAAGACCTGCTCGGATGGCTGCTGTAAATCCATCCATCATATTTGATGGGGCAATTATGTCTGCTCCTGCTTTAGCCTGGCTGACAGCTGTCTGCACAAGCAGTTTAAGTGATGCATCGTTCAGCACTTCTCCATTTTCGATCAATCCGCAGTGGCCATGATCGGTATACTCGCAGAGGCATGTATCAGCAATTACGATAATTTCCGGATATTTAGCTTTTATTAATCTTGCAGCTTCCTGCACGATTCCATGATCATGATAAGCCTGCTGCCCGCATGCATCTTTCTCTTTAGGTATTCCAAATAGGAGCACCGATTTTATTCCAAGAGAAACGACCTCATTCATTTCCTCTTCGAGGTAGTCAAGCGACAAATTGTATATTCCCGGCATTGAAGGGATTTCTCTTTTAATGCTGTCTCCTTCTGCCACGAAAATCGGATAAATTAAATCCTCTGTACGCAAGAAGTTCTCACGGATAAGCGCTCTCATATTCGGACTTTTGCGAAGGCGTCTATGTCTATTAAATTGAAGATCCATTAATTTCCCCTCCTGATTTCTGCCAAGTAGCTAATAATGCTCTTAAGCATGCTATGTACTGTATATTCTTCAGGAACTGCATGAACCTGCAGCCCACAGGCCTTTGCGCGTTCTCTAGTCACAGGCCCGATGCAGCCTACCACACTGTCTTTAACAGCATTCTGATATCCAAGCTCCTTTAAAGCCCCTATAAAATGATCTACTGTGGAAGGGCTGGTAAAAGCAAGAATATCTAACCCTTTTCCTGAAAGCTGTTTTTTTATCAGACCTATGCTTTCACGTGGAAAAGTTGTCTCATAAACAATGATTTCATCAACTTCTGCACCATTTTCCGAAAGGGAGGCTGCGATATAGTCACGCGCCAGATTCCCTTTGGGGATTAATACTTTCATTCCATCTTCTACAAATGGCAAAAAATCCTCAACAAACCCTTCAGCAACATATTCCCGTGGCATAAACTGCACCTTTAATCCCTTATCCATAAGCAATTTCTTAGTCTTCTCTCCGATAACCGCTATGTTAGGGAAAGGCCCGCCCAGACTCAGATTTTCAAAAAAAGTGTCCACAGCTGTTGTGCTTGTGAAAATCACCCAATCATACGTTTGAATCCGCTTATGTGCTTTAAATAAAGCTTCCTTATCCTGCAAAGGCTCGAAAGCAATCAAGGGGATCTCAACTGGTATCCCCCCATAGTTTTGGATGAGAGCCGAAAAGGAGTGAGCCTGCTTTTTCCCTCTTGGCACTAAAACTGTCATGCCTTCTAAAGGGGAAGTCTGTTTCATTGCCCGTCAAGCTCCTCTTTCACCCTGTCAATCAGCTCTTTGGCCCCTTGTTCGGTTAGCTTGGCAGCCATCTTAACACCAAGCTCTTCCGGATCAGAACCTGTTAAGGTCTCCTTATAAATCATTTTTCCATCAGGGGAACCTACAAGTCCGGTTAACTCCATTTCACCTGTATCATTAATTGTGGCAAACCCTGCTATCGGAACCTGGCATCCGCCTTCCATTTTATGAAGGAACGCACGCTCTGCACGTACAGTCTGGTTCGTCTCAGAGCATGTGAATTTATCCAGCAATGCCCGAAGTTCCTTATCACTTTCACGGCATTCAATAGATAGTGCGCCCTGTCCAACAGCCGGTACACAAACTTCCGGTTCCAGGAATTCTGTAACAACATCAGCCGCCCAGCCCATTCTGGAAAGACCTGCTGCTGCAAGAATAATCGCATCATATTCTTCCGTTTCCAGTTTAGATAGTCTGGTATCAATGTTTCCTCTAATCCACTTAATTTCCAGATCCGGACGCTGTGCCAGCAATTGTGCCGCTCTGCGCAGACTGCTTGTTCCTACAATAGATCCTGCCTTTAAGTCATTCAGTTTTATATGCCCTTTGGAAATAAGGGCATCCCGATGGTCTTCCCTTTCAGGAATGCTGCCGATTGTCAGGCCTGCCGGAAGAACAGCGGGCATATCCTTCATGCTATGTACAGCCATATCTATTTCTTCATCAAGCATGGCCTGCTCTATTTCCTTTACGAACAACCCTTTTCCTCCGACCTTTGAAAGGGTAACATCTAGAATTTTATCACCCTTAGTGACAATTTCCTTCACCTCAAACTCAAAGGATGGATCAATGCTTTTCAATTGGCTGATCACCCAATTTGTCTGAGTTAATGCCAGCTTGCTTCGTCTTGAACCTACGATAATTTTTCTCATGACTGCCTCCTGCAATTAAATCTAGCTGCGGCTCCCAGCACCTAGAAGGTCATAAGCTGTTCTGCTCTGCGGCAAACTGCGCCGCGCCCCAGCCCATCTTATGCTTGTCGGGGCTAAACAGTCGCCTCCGCTTTTCTATGAATACCAAAAATGGAATGATGAAAGTTTGCCAAACAAAAAGAAGTTAATTAATACAATTAAAAATGATGCCAAATTCCAGAGGGCTAATGATTTTCCATATAGGCCCTTTCCAACTTTCATATAGAGATAAATACTATATAATGCAAGGACAATGAAAGAACCGATCACCTTGGAGTCATACCAGACCATATGGGGCAATTTAATGTAGGCCCACTGAATGCCTAAAATTAAACTTATCATCAGCATAGGTACACCTATTACATTTAATACATACGACATATGTTCAAGCTTTGACAAATCCGTTATCCGGAGCAGCCTGGTTCCCCACTTTTTCCTTTTCAGCAAATCGTATTGAATCAGATAAAGCAATGAAAAAACAAAAGATAGCGAGAAAGCTCCATATGAAAGGATTGCAACCGTTATATGAATTAGCAGAAGTTCTGAGATGAGCTGCTGTGCTTTGACAGCCGAATCAATCTGCACAGGTGCGAATGTATGGATCGCCATTATGATAAAGCCGAGAACATTTGTAAAAAAGACTATGAAATCGACTCTGAGCAGCCTGTTAATTCCCAAAGAAAGAGTGATAAGCACCCAGGCATAAAAGTATAGGCCCTCAAAAATGGTCAATACAGGAAACCTTCCTGTATTAATCATATAAAGTATCAGAAACACCGTTTGAAGCACCCATACAAATGCAAGTAACCAGAAGGCAATTCTATTCGCCTTCCGGTTATGATGAAGAAAATCAATAAAATATAATAAGACACATAGGGCATACAGAACCACCGTTAATTCGTGCAGCCGTGTCATAAAGATATCAGACATGGACAGGACCCCTTTTATGATTGAAAGGAAGTCTGCGTTGAATGAGCGAATGCGTGCTTTGGTTTGGCTGCTGTGTTCACGTTCTGCTGATCTGAAACAAGTTCTTCTATATTAAAGATTTTTACAAATAAGTCCAATGCCTGTTCGGAATCTTTCTGTCCAGCCATTTCTTTAGCTTGTAAAATAGGATCTTTTAATAGCTGATTGATGATGCTCTTTGTATGCTTGTTCAGCACTTTTTTATCACGATCACTCAAATGAGGCAGCTTTCTTTCAATGCTTGTCATGGTTTCACTCTGTATAGCCAGTGCTTTCTCACGCAAGGCGGAAATTACCGGAACAACACCAAGCAAGTTCAGCCATTGCTTGAATTCAACAATGTCCCCTTCAATCATAAGCTGAATCTTCTCGGCTGCCTTTTTACGCTCCTGAAGATTTGCTTCAACAATGCCTTCAAGATCATCAATATCATATAGGAAAACGCTGTCCAGGTCAGCCAGTTTCGGATCCAGATCTCTTGGGACAGCAATATCCACCATAAATAAAGGCTTGCCTTTGCGCATTTTTTCTGCGTAAGCCATCATATCCTTCGTGACAACAAACTCTTTTGCCCCAGTAGAACTAATTAAAATATCAGCTTCAACAAGGGCACATTGAAGCTCATGCAATGTTTTTGCCTGGCCCGCATAGCGGCTTGCGAGATCCTGAGCTTTTTCGAATGTACGGTTAATAACCGTTACTTTACTGGCTCCGTTGGCATGAAGGTTTTGGATTGCCAGCTCACCCATTTTACCGGCTCCTAAAATAAGAACATGTTTATTTTCCAGGGAGCCGAAAATCTTCTTAGCCAGTTCCACTGCTGCATAGCTGACAGAAACTGCATTTGCTCCTATCTCCGTTTCAGAGTGTGCCCGCTTAGCGAGCGTTACTGCCTGCTTAAACAAGTGGTTAAAAACTGTTCCGGTTGTATTTTCTGATTGAGCCTCCAGAAAACTTGTCCTTACCTGTCCTAAAATCTGTGTTTCGCCAAGGATCATGGAGTTAAGACCGCATGCTACCTTGAATAGATGCTCAATGGCCCCATCCTCTTCATAAATAAATAGGAATGGAGAAAATTCACTCTGATCCATTTTGAAATGTTCTGCCAAAAATTCCTTTATATAATAGCGGCCAGTATGAAGCTGGTCCACAACTGCATAAATTTCGGTCCGATTGCATGTAGACAGAATGACATTCTCTAAAATGCTTTTTTTGTCATTTAATGTCTTCATTGCCTCGCCCAATTGTGAAGGATTAAAGGTTAGACGTTCACGGATTTCAACAGGGGCAGTTTTATAGTTTAGACCGACGACCAAGATATGCATTGAAATTGACACCCCCAGAATTATTGCCTAGTTCATTAATATTAATTATATCATTTCTAATTTTTCAATTAACGCTTAAATGTGAACAGATATTGAACTCATATGGTACTATATTTTAAACAGGAGCCTGATCTTAAATAGACAAATACTCCCTTATGTACAGTAACAAAAAAACTTGCCGGATTCAAGTATACCTTATTGGAAGTGGTGTTTTTTATGAAAAATCAGCGTATTTTCCCAGGAATTATTTTACTCGGATTTGGAGCCTACTTTTTCCTTCAGCAGAGCGGATTTACTGCCTTACAGCCTTTCTATTCCTGGCCTACTCTTCTCATTATCGTCGGAGCAGCCTTTTTAATTCAGGGATATGGAGCAAGGGATTATGATTCCATATTGCCAGGTGTCATTTTGACAGGATTTGGCCTGCACTTTCATGTGGTGAACCGCCTGGAAATTTGGCCGGATCATATCGGAACATTCATTCTGATAATTGCTCTCGGCTTCCTCCTTCGGCATCAGAAAACTGGGGCAGGATTGTTCCAGGGCATCTTATTTTTAATTCTTGCCGCATTGCTTCTTTTTTATGACAGGGTTGCAGAGTGGATGGGACTGCTGGAAAATGGTGTTGCTGATGTTTGGCAGTTATGGCCGATTCTTTTAATGTTAATTGGATTATATTTTTTATTAGTGAAGAAAAAATAAAGCGCAAGCGCTCGTTCCTGCGAAGAAGTATTCAATGATGCATATACTTTGTGCTCACCCCCGGCACCTCGAGGGGGCAGGCGATGGAGCTATACAAAAAAAGACAGGGATATTAAACTTTTCCCTGTCTTTTTATATTCAAACTGTTTAGAGTACTGAATCGAGAAAATTTTTGGTTCTTTGTTCTTTTGGATTGTTAAACAGATCCTCCGGATGCCCCACTTCTACAATTCTTCCGTCATGCATATAGACAGCCCAGTCTGCCACTTCTCTTGCAAAGCCCATTTCATGAGTGACGACGACCATAGTCATCCCTTCAAGGGCGAGCTCTTTCATTGTGGAAAGCACTTCCCCCACAAGCTCCGGATCAAGTGCAGATGTCGGCTCATCAAAAAGCATGATATCGGGCTTCATCGCCAGCGCCCTTGCAATGGCTACACGCTGTTTTTGTCCGCCCGAAAGTTTTGATGGATATACATTCTCCTTGTCAGAAAGCCCTACTTTATTTAATAATTCCTGGGCATCTTTCTTCACTTGATCCTTTGGACGCTTTTTCACATGTAAAGGTGCTTCCATCACATTTTCGAGAACAGTCATATGAGGAAATAAATAAAAATGCTGAAAAACCATTCCTACTTTTTCTCTCACTTTATTTAGATCATGTGTTTCTTTTTCAACCTTTTCGCCCTCAAAAATGATATTGCCGCTGTCCTTTAATTCAAGAAAGTTTAAGCAGCGGAGAAGTGTGCTTTTTCCAGACCCGCTTGCACCAATCAGACAAACAACATCACTTTCTTTCACTGTTATATCAATGTCCTTTAGTACATGCAGATCCCCGAATGATTTGTTCAATTTTTCTACCTTAATCATATACGATTCACTCATGCCTTCATTCCCCCTTTAATCACTGCTTGCCATTCTTTTCTCAATCATATTTACAAGGATGGAGAAAATAAGTACAAGTACTAAATAGTAAACAGCTACGATCAGCAGATAGCTCATGTAGTCATATTCATTGGAACCGTATGTCGTTGCCACATTAAAGAGCTCGTACATGCCGATAAAGGAAGCAAGTGATGAATCCTTCAAAGCAATGATAAATTGATTGCCAAGAGGCGGCATAGCCCGGCGGAAAGCCTGAGGCAGAATGATCCTTCTCATTGCAAGGCCAGCAGTCATACCAAGCGAACGCCCTGCTTCCATTTGTCCTTTGTCGATGGATTGAATGGAGCCCCTGAAAATTTCGGCTATATAGGCACCATTGTGAAAAGCAAGACCAAGGATAACCGACCAAAACTGTGAAATATCCAATGCTGTCAATCCGAAATAGAAGATGAAAATCTGGACAACAAGCGGCGTTCCCCTTACAAGGAAAATATAGATGTCCGCAATCCATTCCAGAATTTTAATTCTCGAAATCTTTAAAAAGGCAAAAAACAATCCTATAAAAATAGCAATAAACACGGCTACAATGGTTAATTGAAAGGTTAAGAGCATTCCCTTTAAAAATACGGGATATGTATCAATAAACTTTGTAAGCAAATCCACAAAAATCCCCCTTCAGATGGCTATTTCAGTTTGTGTAAAAACAAAACAGGCGAATGTTTGTCACACATCCGCCCGCAATGTTATTCCTTCTCAGGATCAACTGTTATATCTTCACCGATATATTTTTTGCTGATTTCTGTGAGTGTTCCATTCTCTCGAAGAGTTTCAAGAGCTTCATTCACTTTTTCGAGCAGTTCTTTATTGTCCTTTGCAACAGCAATTGCCTGCTCACTGCGGCCCAGCAGCTCTTTGCCTTCGATCTTCATTCCGGCGCCAATCGCTTCTTTACCTGTTACGAAGTCAGTGATGACTGCATCATGTTTCCCCTTGCTCAAGGCCTCCAGGGCGACAACATCACTATCGTAGAACTGGATGTTATCTGTAGCCTCCTCTGCATTTGAAGTGTATGTAGACCCCTTCGATACTGCTATTTCCATGCCTTCGAGGTCGGCAAGCGTTTCAACACTGCTATCTGGACGCACATAAATTTGCGGGCCAGAATAGTAATATGGCGTCGAAAAATTGACGGCCTTCAAACGTTCTTCCGTAATGGTGTGGCTGGCTACCGCTGCATCAAAGCGGCCGGATTTCACACCTTCGACAATACCGCCAAACTTAAATTTATTCTGTACCGGCTCGAGACCGAGTTCTTTTGCTACAGCTTCAGCCACATCAATATCAAAGCCGCTCATGCTTCCATCATCATTTGTATAACTAAAAGGTTTGAACTCTCCCGAAGCCGCGTACGTAAATTTGTCATTTTCTACTAAATCCATTCCGCTTTTAGACGCTTCCTCTGATCCGCATGCCGCGAGGACCAATAAAAAAGCAGCTGCTATAATTCCTTTTAACCAATGTCTCACTAGTCTAAATTCCCCCTTCAGTATCTCTCTTTTATAAATGCCTCTTAACTCTATCATGATTTTAAAATATTCTCAAAATTCATATTTTATGATAATTAATGATATTAAAGAATTTAAGCTGTTCTCATTAACTGACCCTCTTTGAACTCCAATATGACTCCATATCCTCCAGTATTCTGCAAATTCCTCACCCTTCGACAAATATATTTTCCTTTTTATTCCATTGTTTTTACTCTCCTGCGGAATATCGAAATGAAAGATCTCCAGGACTAATGACCTAAAGGCAGAAATAACAAAATATCCCGCTGCACAATGCAGCGGGATATTTTGAATTACATAAAGCTTTTCAATGCAGACCAGGCCTTGTCTTTTCCATAACCCGTTTCGGAGGAAAACATAATGATCTGGTCATTTGGATCGATATCCAGTGTTTCTTTCGTGATTTTCATATGTTTTTGCCACTTGGACTTAGGTATTTTATCCGCTTTTGTAGCAATAACTACACAAGGAATATCATAATGCTTTAAAAAGTCGTACATCATGACATCGTCACTTGAAGGGGGATGGCGCAAATCAACTATCAGCACAACTGCTTTTAACTGCTCTCTGCTGGTTAAGTATGTTTCTATCATCTTCCCCCAAGCTTCACGTTCCTTTTTGGATACCTTAGCATATCCATAGCCTGGAACATCAACAAAGTGAAGAATTTCGTTAATAAGGTAAAAATTCAGGGTTTGTGTCTTCCCCGGTTTAGAGGATATTCTGGCAAGTCCCCTTCGATTAAGCATTTTATTAATGAATGAAGATTTGCCGACGTTGGAACGGCCGGCAAGGGCGAATTCCGGCAAATCACTTTCAGGGTATTGATCAGGCTTAACAGCACTGATGACGATTTCTGAGCTGGTTACCTTCATGCTTGAGCACCGCCATTCAGGGCATGTTTTAAGACTTCGTCCACATGTGATACCAATACAAAATCAAGCTCTTCCCTAATGCTTTCAGGGATATCTTCAATGTCCTTTTCATTATCTTTAGGGAGGATGATTTTAGTCAATCCTGCACGATGGGCGCTCAAAGACTTTTCTTTCAAACCGCCAATAGGAAGCACTCGGCCTCTTAAAGTGATTTCCCCTGTCATTCCCACTTCTTTACGGATTGGCTTTCCAGACAGGGCAGAAACCAGGGCGGTTGTAATGGTAATCCCTGCAGATGGACCATCTTTTGGAACAGCACCTTCTGGAACATGGATGTGAATGTCATGCTTTTCATGGAAATTCTCATCAATGCCCAGTTCCTTTGCTTTAGAACGAACATAACTGAATGCCGCTTGAGCAGACTCTTTCATGACATCCCCAAGTTTGCCTGTCAGAACAAGCTTCCCTTTTCCAGGAGAAAGGGATACTTCTATCTGAAGGGTGTCGCCGCCAACTGTTGTATAGGCCAGCCCTGTAGCAACGCCAACCTGGTCTTCGAGCTCAGCCTGACCGTAGCGGTATTTTGGCTTTCCAAGAAACTCTTCAGTATTTTTACCATTCACAATCACTTTCTTCTTTTCGCCGGATACGATAATTTTAGCCGTTTTCCTGCAAATAGTAGCCAGCTGACGTTCCAAGCCCCGGACTCCTGCCTCACGAGTATAATAGCGGACTACCTTCTGCAGGCCATCTTCACGAATCTGAAGCTGTGATTTGGAAAGTCCATGTTCTTTAATTTGCTTAGGCAGCAGGTGGTCTTTCGCTATATGAATCTTCTCCTGCTCTGTATAGCCTGCAATCGTGATAACTTCCATTCTGTCCAGCAGCGGACCAGGGATCGTTCCGAGATTGTTGGCTGTGGCTATAAACATGACCTTTGAAAGATCATATGTTTCTTCAATGTAATGATCACTAAAATTATGGTTCTGCTCAGGGTCTAAAACCTCAAGCATCGCAGATGAAGGATCCCCGCGGAAATCAGAAGACATTTTGTCGATTTCATCAAGCAGGAACACAGGGTTAATCGTCCCTGCTTTTTTCATGCCCTGAATGATACGGCCAGGCATGGCACCTACATAGGTTCTTCTATGTCCGCGAATCTCAGACTCATCCCGGACTCCGCCGAGGGATACACGGACGAAATTGCGGTTAAGGGATGTCGCGATGGAACGTGCAAGGCTTGTTTTACCGACACCAGGAGGCCCTGCAAGACAAAGAATCGGCCCCTTAAGAGAATTCGTCAGCTTTTGCACCGCAAGATACTCCAGAACCCGCTCCTTCACTTTTTCCAGGCCATGATGGTCTTCATTTAGAATTCTTTCCGCCTTCAGGATATCCAGGTCATCATCTGTTGCCTTTGACCATGGCAATGTGACAAGCCATTCGATATAGTTGCGGATAACTGCACTTTCAGCTGAACTGGATGGAACTTTTTCATATCGGTCCAGTTCTTTTAAAGCTGTCAGCTCGACATGCTCAGGCATGCCGGCATTTTCAATCTTTTCCGTCAGCTCAGCTATTTCTCCCGTCTTGCCTTCCTTATCACCCAGCTCTTTTTGGATTGCCTTCATCTGTTCACGCAAATAATACTCCTTTTGCGTTCGCTCCATTGATTTTTTCACACGCTGGCCAATCTTTTTTTCAAGGTTCAGAACTTCTTTTTCATTATGGATGATTTCAATAACCTGGTTCATGCGCTCTTTTACATCTATGGTTTCAAGAATTTCCTGTTTTTCTTTAAGCTTTAAAGGCAAATGGGAAGAAATGATATCTGCCATGCGCCCAGGCTCCTCTATATCTGCTACAGAGGAGTACGTTTCGGCTGAAATCTTCTTCGATACCTTTATGTATTGCTCAAAATATTCAAGCATGGTCCTCATCAATGCCTGATCTTCTACGTCCTTGGTCTCAGGATCCTCAAAAACCTTTACACTAACGGAATAATGTTCGGCTTCTTCCTGAAAATCAATGATTTCCGCTCTCTTAAGCCCTTCAACAAGAACTCGGATTGTACCGTTTGGAAGCTTGAGCATCTGCTTTACACGAGTTAGCGTGCCCATTCCATATAGATCATCTTCTGATGGTTCATCTATAGATATATCCTTTTGTGTTGTTAAGAAAATTAAATGGTCATCTACCATTGCTTTTTCAAGGGCCTGAACCGATTTCTCACGGCCTACATCCAAATGCAGAACCATGGTCGGATAAACAAGCAAGCCCCGAAGCGGCAGGAGGGGGACGATGATTTCTTTCTTTTTCGCCATTCCTTTGCACCTCCAAAATGCATCTTTTTAAACCCTATTATTGCTAATAATTTCTTTGTACAATTCTATCGTATTTAAATAGCAGTGTCTATTAAAGAGAAATTGCTGAAAGCCTGTATTAAAAAGATATTCATTTATAATTACACTTTATCCTTCTTTACGCAAATAAAACTTCGGTTTGTAGCCTAAACTGCAAACCGAAGCTTCTGACCGCGATTAGCGGGAGGCGTTTGTACAGCGAGTTTTCAATAACTGACAAACCCTGAATGGATTACTGGGCCACACATCATATGCTCTCTTTTTTCTTTAATTCGATTGAAGCGGTTATGGCCTGCTCTTTGAGATACTCTTTTTGCAGCGCCGCATCAAATACTTCGTTCAAATGGGATACAGGAATAATCTTAATGCCTGTTATCTCATTTAAGATGGATTGCATATTTTCTTTTGGGATAATTACTGTCTGTGCTCCTGCTTTTTTAGCAGCTTTCACCTTTGGATATACGCCTCCAATTGGCTTGACATACCCGTGAATGCTGATTTCCCCGGTCATAGCTACAGTATTGTCCACTGGCCGTTTATAAATAGCAGAATAAATCCCTGTCGCCATGGCAATGCCTGCAGAAGGGCCGTCAATTGGAACCCCGCCGGGGAAGTTGACATGAATATCATATTCGTCAGCCGGTACGCCCATTGATCTCAAAACAGTAATAACATTTTCAATTGAACCCTTGGCCATACTTTTTCTGCGGATTGATTTTCCTTGGCCGCCAATGCTTTCTTCTTCTACTATGCCTGTTATATTAATACTGCCCTTTTCTTTTGCAGGAATCACAGTAACTTCAATGTCAAGCAAAGCACCTGTGTTCGGTCCATATACAGCTAGCCCATTTACAAGACCAACAGCGGAATGGGAATTGATTTTCCTTTCCATTCTAGGTGAAAGCTGACTCGATTGCACAACCCATTCAATATCTTCATCTTTTATGTAATCACGATCTTCTGTAATCGCTAACCCTGCAGAAATTTGAATCATATTAACCGCCTCTCGTCCATTTCTTGCATAATTGGCGAGAATTCCTAGCGCCTTTTCACTAATGGTGAGATTGACCTTTTCCGAAGCCTTTTTGGCTACAGCGGAAATTTCTTCTTCTGCTAACTCTCTGAAAAAAACCTCCATGCATCTGGAACGAATGGCAGGCGGTATTTCATTCGGAGTCCTGGTGGTTGCTCCAATCAAGCGGAAGTCTGCCGGCAGGCCATTTTTAAAGATATCATGAATATGGGTTGGTATTTGAGTATTTTCTTCATTATAATAAGCACTCTCCAGAAATACTTTCCGATCTTCAAGCACTTTCAGAAGCTTGTTCATCTGAATGGGGTGAAGCTCACCGATTTCGTCAATAAAAAGCACGCCTCCATGTGCATTTGTAACAGCACCCTGTTTAGGCTGCGGAATTCCTGCCTGGCCCATTGCCCCGGCTCCCTGATAAATTGGATCATGAACAGAACCTATCAGAGGATCTGCAATGCCCCTCTCATCGAATCTCGCGGTAGTAGCATCCAGTTCTATAAAAACAGAAGCTGCCTCAAAGGGGGACTTTGCATTTTTCTTGGCTTCTTCCAGTACCAATCTGGCCGCAGCCGTTTTTCCCACGCCGGGTGGACCATAAATAATTACATGTTGAGGATTGGGTCCGCATAATGCCGCTTTCAGAGATTTAATTCCATCCTCCTGCCCCACAATGTCTGCAAAACTGGCTGGACGAACTTTTTCTGATAAAGGTTCTGTTAATGAAATGGAACGCATCTTTTTCAATACATCCATTTCCTTCCTTGATTCACGGTCGATAGAAACCTTTTGTGTCCGCTGGCTCCTAAGCAAATTCCAAAAGTAAAGCCCAATGACAATTCCAAAAAACAATTGGATAAATAAAGCGATCCCCGTCCAACTCATTGTGTTCCCTCCTGCATTATTTGTCTCGTTGATAATGCTAGTATCTCCCTGACTGAGTTGGAATAAACAAGGAATTCATTTAAAAGTAAGCACGGAAAGCGGAAGCGCCTTGACCACGAAGGAACTCAGATTAAAGCCCCACGTCCTCCCAAAAGCTGCCGCTTTCGGTCGTGCGATGTATCGCTACCGTAGCTTTTCCTGTCCTGTGGCAATGTTTGAATGAACCCCCTTCCTTGAGGGCATCAAGCATAAATTCAGAAAAGCATAAAAAATGGCCATGCCCCAAGGCTGGCCACTTTTTATTATGCTGACGTCTTGCGCTCTTCTTCTACGACTGTTCCGTCCTCCAAAACAAGTTTTGGCGAACCATTTTCAATAACCGTTTCTTTGGTAATAATGCATTTTTTAATATCTTCGCGTGATGGAAGATCAAACATTACATCCAGCATGATTCCTTCAATAATGGAGCGCAGTCCGCGGGCACCTGTTTTTCTTTCAATTGCTTTTTTAGCAATTTCTTCAAGTGCGCCTTCTTCAAAATCAAGCTCAACATCATCAAGTTCAAGCATTTTCTGATATTGTTTGACAAGTGCATTTTTAGGTTTAGTTAAAATCTCAATCAATGCAGCTTCATCAAGCTGGGAAAGGCTTGCAATAACTGGAAGACGTCCAATAAATTCAGGAATTAAACCGAATTTCAGCAGGTCTTCAGGAAGCACTTTTGCAAGAAGATCCTTTGGCTCGATTTCTTTTTGATTCTGGTCAGATCCAAAGCCAATAACCTTTTGGCCTAAACGGCGTTTAATAATTTGCTCAATGCCATCAAATGCACCGCCGCAAATAAACAGGATATTGGTCGTGTCAATCTGGATAAATTCCTGATGAGGATGTTTGCGGCCGCCTTGTGGCGGTACGCTCGCAACTGTCCCTTCCAGAATTTTCAATAGAGCCTGCTGCACACCTTCACCCGATACATCACGAGTAATTGACGGATTTTCCGACTTACGTGCAACTTTATCAATCTCATCAATATAAATGATTCCTTTTTCTGCCTTTTCTACATCATAATCTGCTGCCTGAATAAGCTTTAGGAGGATATTTTCAACATCTTCCCCTACATATCCGGCTTCAGTCAATGATGTTGCGTCTGCAATTGCAAACGGAACATTAAGAATACGGGCCAATGTCTGAGCAAGCAAGGTTTTACCGCTTCCAGTCGGACCGATCATGGCAATGTTACTTTTTGATAGTTCAACTTCATCTATCTTGCTGTTGGAATTGATGCGCTTATAGTGATTGTATACCGCAACAGATAACGATTTTTTCGCCTGATCCTGGCCAATTACGTACTCATCCAGAATATCGCGGATTTCAGCTGGCTTTGGCACATCTTTGAATTCCACTTCTTCTTCTGTACCCAGCTCTTCTTCCACAATTTCAGTGCAAAGTTCGATGCATTCATCACATATATATACTCCTGGCCCGGCAACAAGTTTGCGGACCTGATCCTGTGTCTTGCCACAGAAAGAACATTTCAATTGCCCTTTTTCATCATTAAATTTAAACAAATCCTTCACCCCTTGAAAAAACTTCAAAACGATATATTAAGATTGCGAGATCACATGCAAATAGTTCTTTATTCAGCCTAGAAAGGTTGGGAATTATAATGGACTCTGTGTAATATACGTGCAAACATGCCCTCTTTAATAATTCACACTTTCTTAAAAATCAAAACCTTCAGCAGTTATGTATTGCATTGTAACACATTTTTACAGTGGACAGGAAATGATAACTCTTAAAACATTTCAATTATGTATGCATGCATGTGATGGGATTTCGCAAAGAAAAAACAGGCTGAATTTTATATGTACTTTCATAAGCTTAACCAAAAATGGCTAAATTAAGTCGGCCCCTTGGACCGATAATTAAAATATCTATATATGTATTTGTATTCCTGTCCATGTTCAATATGCCGTAAAACTTTTCACCAGGCAAAAGATACAAGGGAGATTTTAATTATGATTGTCTTGATGGTATAAAACAAGGCACGATATACTCGCGCCTTGTTTCTTATTAAAAGGGAGAAAATTTCTGCTGTCGAAGTTAGACTGCTGTCTAATTCCGCCTCCTTGCTCCTCGTGGTCATAAGCCAAATTACAACTGAGGTTCAACACCTCCTCCGTAATTCGTCTTATGCTTGTCGGGGCAATGCAGTCGGCTCCACTTTTCTTTTATTATGCAACAGTCTTACTATTTTCCACAAGGAAATCTACTGCTTTTTTAATTTGAAGATCTGCTTTTAGGCCTTCAAGGCTTCCAAGAGCTTGTGTGATCTGGTCAGCAGACATATTGTACATTTCTGCCATTTTGTTAAGTTCTTCTGTAACTTCTTCATCGCTTACTTCGATGTTTTCTGCCTTTGCGATCGCTTCAAGAGTAAGGTTAACGCGTACGCGCTTTTCAGCTTCCTCTTTCATTTGCTCGCGCAGTGCAGCTTCATCCTGTCCGGAGAACTGGAAGTATAGTTCAAGGTTCATGCCCTGCGTTTGCAGACGCTGTTCGAACTCCTGCATCATGCGGTTAACTTCTGTGTCAACCATTGCAGCTGGAATTTCCATTTCTGCATTTGCTGCTGCTGCTTCAACAACTGTATCGCGGACATGGTGCTCAGCTTCATGCTTCTTGCTTTCTTCTAAGCGAGATTTGATTTTTTCTTTTAATGCATCCAAAGTTTCAACTTCTTCGTCTGCATCTTTAGCAAACTCATCATCAAGCTCAGGAAGCTGTTTTGTTTTGATTTCATGTACAGTTACTTTGAATGTTGCAGGCTTTCCAGCTAGCTCGGCTGCATGGTATTCCTCTGGGAAAGTAACTTCAACTTCCTTAGATTCTCCAGCCGCTGTTCCAGCCAATTGATCTTCAAAGCCAGGGATGAACTGTCCTGAACCAAGTTCAAGTGAGTAGTTCTCAGCTTTTCCGCCTTCGAAAGC
Organism: Cytobacillus sp. BC1816; assembly: GCF_051353635.1. Classification (NCBI taxonomy): domain Bacteria; kingdom Bacillati; phylum Bacillota; class Bacilli; order Caryophanales; family Bacillaceae; genus Cytobacillus; species Cytobacillus sp. BC1816. The sequence goes on from NZ_CP195611.1 coordinate 4,210,715, forward strand.
TTCGCCATCAACGAATCCTTCAAAGTCCATAACAACTGTATCGCCAGTTTCAGCTTTTCCTTCTTCTTTAACGGCAAGTTCAGCTTGTCTTTCCTGAAGTGAAGTTAGCTCGCTGTTAACATCTTCATCCGTAACGTTTGTTTCAAGCGGCTTGACTTCAAGGCCTTTGTATTCGCCAAGCTTTACTTCAGGCTTAACAGTAACTGTAGCTTTGAAGATTAGGTTTTTTCCTTTTTCGATTTGCTCAACATCGATTTCAGGACGATCTACCGGCTCAATGCCTGTTTCATCAATTGCATTAGCATAAGCTTCTGGAAGAAGATAATCTACTGCATCCTGGTATAAAGATTCAACTCCGAAACGCTTTTCAAACATTCCGCGAGGCATTTTTCCTTTACGGAATCCTGGAACGTTTACTTGCTTAACTACTTTTTTAAATGCAGCGTCTAAGCCTTCATTCACTTTCTCTGCATCTACTTCAATTGTAAGAACCCCGCGGTTCCCTTCTAACTTTTCAAATTTAGCAGACATACAATCATTTCCCTCCAAAAATCTATTATCATTTCATTCAACACAGAATGTTATGAATATCTCTTGTTTTTCAAGCCATATCCATTAAATAAAAATGTATATATACACATAATACAACCATTATATTATAACATACACTCTCTGTCTTTCAACATTGAAGGCTAAATATTGGGATAAGAAATTTCTTCTATCTTTCTTATAAAGGCAAGAGCCTGTTCAATCTCTTCTTCTGGAGCTTCATAAATATCTCCCAGTTTGCTGAAAGAACTGGTTAAGCCATGGTACTCATATGAAAGCATATGGTATGCCGCCGCCCAGGACGCAGCGTTATCCGGTGAGGCCTCAAGCGGATATAATAGGAAAAAGTGCCTTTCTGCAAGGCTCTTTGTATTTTCATATAATACTGGATCTTCCTGCTCGAGCTGAATCTCCAGTTTGTTGACTATTTTTAACAGCATCGGCTGCTGATGTACCGGGGGGAGTTCAGCAGGAATAACGCGAACACTCTTATCAAATTTTCGAATCGGTACATATTTATCATAACCATGCTCGGTAAGCACATTTAACAGCATTGTTTTAAAGAAAGGATTACCGTCATGCGCTTCAAGATATGCTTTAATATCTTCTATATATGGCCTGATATTATGTTCTGCCAGCTGTGCAGCGATCTGCATTTGGTCATGCTGATCCTGGTAGGAGAACAAATTGAGCTTCCTATTTTTGAATTCCTCCATATCAGGTGCACCAGTCTCGGCTTCAGAAGGTGAAGCAGCCATCTTTCTGCTGAACTCAAGCATTCTGCTGAAATGCTCAAACTTCTCCTTCGGGATCTCCCTCTCTTCAAGGAGAACTTCAATCATTGCTGCAATCTCGCTGTATTGGTGCAGCTGCACAAGGATCATTAAATAAAGGTCCATTACTTGTATGTAATCCCCAATGCCTGTTTGGAGCATTTTATTAGCCAGTTCTTTCGCTTTTTCCAACGCTCCCGCTTCATAATATGCCAGAACAAGCCCGATATGGACATCGGTATTCTCAGGCTCCATCTCCATTGCTTCTTCAAAGAACTGGATCGATTCCTGATACCTTTTCTGCTGAAAGGACTCAAGCCCCTTTTCCAGCAGTCTTTTCTCAAGGCCGGGAAATAGAATGATTTTATTGTATTGTTTTTTCCGTTCCCGCTTTCCCATGCTAATACCGCCTCAATTTATATTTTTGAAGTTAGTGTAGCATGAATCAGCAGAAAAACAAAAAGATTCATGGTTTCCCGCCATGAATCTTTCATACATTCTTACTGTACCGCTAACAGTTTTTCTTCAAAATTTGAAATGCTACTTTCTAATTGAAGGGTAATCTCTATTTCATCCCAGCCATTAATCAGCATTTTCTTCCAGTAATCATTAATAGAGAATGATACTGAAAAACTATGTTCATCTTCAATTACTTGATTCTGCAAATCAACCTTCAATTCGTATGGCTGGCTTTTAGCACACTTGAGCAGATATTCGACTGTTTCAGCCGGAAGAGTAATTGGCAAAAGTCCATTTTTTAAGCAATTTTGATGAAAAATATCAGCAAATGAAGGGGCAATGATGACTTTAAATCCATAATCCCCCAAAGCCCATGGGGCATGCTCCCTTGAAGAACCGCAGCCGAAGTTTTCATTTGCAATAAGTATAGGGGCACCCAGGTTTTCTTCCTTATTCAACTCAAACTCAGGGTTAGGCAGACCATCTTTTGTAAATCTCCAGTCATAGAACAGATACTGTCCAAACCCCGTTTTCTCAATTCTTTTAAGAAATTGCTTTGGGATAATCTGATCAGTATCCACATTTGCTCTATCTAAAGCAGCAGCTTTCCCTTGCAGTGTTTTAAATCCGCTCATCTTGTTCTCCTCCTTTTTATTGAACTGTTTCTGCGCTAAGCAAAGCACCTACGTCCACAAAATGTCCGTACAAAGCTGCTGCAGCCGCCATTAATGGACTGACAAGATGTGTTCTGGCTCCTGACCCCTGGCGTCCTTCAAAATTTCGGTTGGATGTTGATGCACAATGCTCTCCGCTTGGCACAATATCATTATTCATGCTCAAACACATGCTGCAGCCTGATTCCCTCCATTCAAAACCAGCCTGCTTAAAGATAAGATCCAGCCCTTCAGCCTCCGCCTGCTTTTTGACCTGCTGTGACCCTGGAACAACCAGTGCACGGACTTGAGGATGAACTTTCTTCCCTCTAATTATTTCTGCGGCCTGTTTTAAGTCTTCCAGCCGGGAATTTGTACAGGACCCGATGAAAACATGCTGAATCTGGATGTCTTCAATTTTCTGCCCTTCCTGCAGCCCCATATAATCTAAAGCTCTAGAAAGTGATTTTTGTTCAAGCTCGTTTTTGCATTCCTCAAGTTTTGGAAGTTTTTCATTCACCTTGGAAGTCATAGAAGGATTCGTCCCCCAGCTGACCATAGGCGCAATATCTGCTGCATCAATTTGAATGGTTTTATCGTATGCCGCATCAGGATCGGATACAAGCTCTTTCCAATTCTCGACCGCCTGTGCAAATTCAGCTCCTTCTGGTGCATACTTCCGTCCTTGCAGATACGCAAACGTCGTTTCATCAGGACTGACAAGCCCCGCCCTTGCTCCTCCTTCAATGGACATATTGCAAATCGTCATTCTTTCTTCCATTGACATTTTCGCAATGGCATCACCGCAATACTCAATAATATGGCCCGTACCAAAGCCAATTCCGTTTTTGGCAATTATATAAAGTATTACATCTTTAGCGGTAACACCTTTTTTCAGATCGCCATTTATCTCCAGCTTTAATGTTTTAGGCTTGCTTTGCCATAAAGTCTGGGTAGCCATGACATGCTCCACTTCACTTGTTCCAATGCCAAATGCTATTGATCCAAAAGCTCCATGAGTCGATGTATGGCTATCACCGCAAACAATTGTCATGCCTGGCTGGGTAAGACCCAGCTCCGGCCCGATAACATGGACTATCCCCTGTTCAGGACTATCCAGCCCGGCAAGAGGGATGCCGAATTCCAGACAGTTTTTTTCCAATGTAGTCATTTGGTTTAGTGCAACAGGATCATTGATGACTTTTCGGTTATCAGTAGGAATATTGTGGTCAACTGTAGCAAACGTTTTATCAGGCCTTCTGACTTTTCTGTTTTTCATTCTTAAACCTGAAAAAGCCTGAGGGGATGTAACTTCGTGCACTAAGTGGAGGTCTATGTACACCAAATCCGGCTTCCCCTCTTCCCTGTGGACTACATGCTTTTCCCAAATCTTATCTATTATTGATTTTCCCATTCCGTTCCACTCCCTTTTTAAAAGAAACACGGCCGATGAAGGCCGTGTCTCAGTTTTTAAAAATCAGCTGAAACTGTGTCCAGCCATCATTTCAGCTTTATGCATAAGCCCCCATGATATTAAGAATAGCTTCGTTATCCAAAAGGGTAGCCTTTACCTCTTCAATCATTTCAGAAGTAGTAACCACCTTTTTTCCAAATGAAACAATATCTCTTGTACGATAGCCAGCTTCAAGTACTTGATTAACAGCATTTTCAACCGCTTCAGCTTCCTCTTCCATTCCGAAAGATAATCGAAGCATCATGGCTGCTGATAAAATCATGGCAATAGGATTGGCTGCATTCTTACCTTGAATATCCGGTGCTGAACCATGGATTGGTTCATATAAATAAGGCCCGTTTTCCGAAATACTGGCGGAAGGAAGCATCCCTAAAGAGCCAGTCAATACAGACGCTTCATCGCTCAAAATATCACCAAACATATTTTCCGTTACTACAACATCGAATTGCTTCGGATTTTTAATCATTTGCATCGCTGCATTGTCAACAAGCATATGCTCCAATGCCACTTCCGGATATTGCTTTGCAATTTCGTCCGCTACCTCTCTCCACATTCGGCTTGATTCCAAAACATTGGCCTTGTCAACAGAAGTCACCTTGCCACGGCGGCTTCCGGCAAGTTCAAAGGCCAGTTTAATGACACGCCGCATTTCTTCTTTTTGATAAAACAATGTATCTACCACAGCATCTTTTCCGTTTTGCTGGGTCCTCTCGCTTGGCTTGCCGAAATACAGGCCGCCAGTTAATTCCCTGACCATCAGCATATCCACACCCTCAATTACTTCATTTTTTAATGGGGAAGTATCAGAAAGGCTGGAATAATATTGAGTTGGCCGCAGATTTGCATAGAGATTCAATTCCTTGCGGATCTTCAAGAGACCCTTTTCAGGACGAAGGTGGGGAGGCTGCTGGTCCCATTTAGGCCCTCCAACCGCTCCAAGCATGACCGCATCGCTATCTTTGCAAAGCTCCAGTGTTTCATCAGGCAGCGGGGTTCCGGCTGTATCAATAGCAGAACCGCCAATTTTGCCATATGAAAATTGGAATTGATGTCCGAACCGTTCTCCAACAGCCTGCAGGACTTCAATTGCTCCCTTCACCACTTCTTTGCCGATCCCATCTCCTGGAAGTACTGCGATACGTTTTTTCATTTTTAATCCCTCCGTCTGTTTTTTTGTTTATTTTTATAGATTATTGTTTTGGTTATAGTGATGTCAGCACGGGGCACTAAAGCGAACCCGCGGGGAGGAAAGGGAGCTTCTATTAATTCGCCTCTACCGCTTGCGCCTGTGCTTTTTCTTTCATATATATCACTCTATTAACAGCGTTCAAGTAAGCCTTTGAGGATGCTTCGAGCACATCCTGGGCCAATCCGCGGCCGCTGGTTTCCATTCCTTCGTAGTTCAGCTTCACATAAACCTGGGCTAAAGCGTCTCTTCCTGCCCCTACGGATTGAATGCGGTAATCAAGAAGGTTAGCTGATCCATTCAGGCATTTTTCCAATGTGTTATAAAGCGCCTCTATGCTTCCTGCTCCAGTACCGGCTTCCTGGATCACTTCGTTGTTTGATCCTGACAGGGTAACAGTTGCTGTTGGAACAGAGTTCGTGCCATACTGAATTTGGATTCCGATCAAATCATAGAATCGCTGTTCCTTGGAGAGCTTCTCTTCAAGTACGATGGCCGCAAGGTCGTCGTCTGTCATCTCTTTTTTGCGGTCGGCCAAATCTTTGAAAACTGTGAATAGCCGGTTTGCTTCTTCATCTGCTACTTCAAGTCCCAGTTCACTCAGGCGGTTTTTAAAGGCATGGCGTCCTGAATGTTTTCCAAGCACCATGGAATTGGATTGGAATCCGACTAGATCAGGGGATATAATTTCATAAGTTGTTTTTTCCTTCAGTACCCCATCCTGGTGTATTCCTGATTCATGTGCAAAAGCATTTCTTCCGACAATCGCTTTATTGGCTGGTACCACCATGCCTGTCAGCTTGCTGATCAGGCTGCTCGTTCTGCTGATTTCCTGAAGATTCAGACGGGTGGAAGCCTGATAATGATTATTTCGGATATAAAGGGCTACCGCCAGCTCCTCCAATGCCGCATTTCCTGCTCTTTCACCAATCCCGTTAATAGTGCCCTCAATCTGCGTTGCTCCATTTTCTATAGCTGAAAGGGAATTAGCTATGGCCATTCCCAAGTCATCATGGCAATGAGCAGATAAGGATACTTTATCAATAGAAGGAACATGATTTCTTAAATATTGAAAAATCTCTCCATATTCCTGCGGTGTTGTGTATCCAACAGTATCCGGTATATTAATGATCCTCGCCCCAGCCTGGATTACCTTTTCGATTATTTCAGCAAGAAAAGGCAATTCCGTCCTGGTAGCATCCTCCGCAGACCATTGGACGATCGGGAACTTTGAAGCAGCATACTTAACTGTTTCCACTGCTGTTTCAACCACTTCTTCTTTCGTTTTCTTTAACTTATATTGTCTGTGAATCGGAGAGGTTGCCAGGAATGTATGTATCCTTGGCTCAGCCCCGTCCTTCAATGCTCCCCATGCGGCATCTATATCAGAGATAACTGCTCTTGCCAGGCCTGTGACCGAGCAATTTTTAATCGTCTGGGCAATTTTCTGTACAGAAGCAAAATCACCTTTTGACGCTGCAGGAAAACCAGCTTCAATAATATCAACATTCAAGCGCTCCAGCTGCCTTGCGATTTCTAACTTTTCGGAGAAGTTAAGGTTTACACCGGCCGATTGTTCCCCATCTCTTAAGGTTGTGTCAAATATCTTAATTGTTCGCACTTACGACCACTTCTTTCTTCTTGCTGCTATTGACAAACGGCATCATTTTGCGAAGCTCTCTTCCAACCTGTTCGATCGGATGCTCATTTTCTCTTTGATTTACGGCATTGAATACCGGTCTATTTGCCTGGTTTTCCAGAATCCAGCCTTTAGCAAAATTGCCTTCCTGGATATCTTTCAAAACTGCCTTCATTTCTTCTTTCACTCTTGCATCTACCACCCGCGGGCCGCTGACAAAATCTCCCCATTGAGCAGTATCTGAGATGGAATAGCGCATTCCTTCCAGACCGCCTTCATACATAAGGTCAACGATGAGTTTTAGCTCATGAAGACATTCGAAGTATGCCAGTTCCGGCTGATAGCCAGCTTCAGTAAGAGTTTCAAATCCTGCTTTCACCAAAGAGGTCAACCCGCCGCATAGCACTGCCTGTTCGCCAAACAGATCTGTCTCGGTTTCTTCTTTAAACGTTGTTTCCAATGCACCTGCGCGAAGAGATCCAATGGCTTTAGCGTAAGCAAGGGCCAGTTCCTTCGCTTCCCCCGTTACGTCCTGATGGACTGCAAACAGTGCTGGGACACCTGCATCCTGTTCATATGTTCTTCTGACCAAATGGCCTGGTCCTTTAGGTGCTACAAGCAGTACATCACACTCTTTTGGAGGCACAATCTGATTAAAATGGATATTAAATCCATGTGCAAACATTAATGCCTGGGTTGATAGATTTGGTTCGATTTCTTCCTTGTATACTTTTGGCTGGAGTTCATCCGGCAATAAGATCATCACTACATCAGACTGTGCAGCAGCCTCAGCGACCGAATATACCTGGAAGCCGTCTTCTTCTGCTTTTTCCCAAGATTTTCCTTTTCTAAGACCGATTACAACTTCAACTCCGCTGTCCCTCATGTTTAACGCATGCGCATGTCCCTGAGAACCGTATCCGATGACCGCTACTTTCTTTCCGTTTAAATAAGCTGCATTTGCATCTCCGTTATAATACATTTTTGCCATGTTTTATCTCCCTCTCCGATTAAAATAATATTTTAGTATTAGATTTATTAAACAATGGAATATGATTTGGACTGCTGTGAAGTACGCTGTGTTCCTCTAGGGAATGCCGTTGTTCCCGTCCGGGCAAGCTCTTTGATTCCATAAGGTTTAATGAGTTCAATGAAAGCTTCTACTTTATCAGATTCACCTGTAATCTGAACGGTCATGCTATCCTTGCTGACATCAATAACAGAGGCTCTGAAGGGTTCAATCAAGGAGTATATTTCATTCCTTGTATAAGGGACCGCCTGAACTTTAATGAGGGCGAGCTCCCTTGCCACTATCGATTGATCCGTGATATCAGTCACTTTTATCACATCGATTTGCTTGTTTAGCTGTTTAGTAATTTGTTCACTGGCACTGGAGTCCTCAACATGGACCACACAAGTGATGCGCGACATCCCTTCATGTTCAGACAGGCCAACTGAAATGCTCTCAATATTAAAGTTTCTTTTGGAAAATAAATTTGTGATTCTGTTTAGAACACCCGGCCGATTCATCACAGTCAGGCATATGACTCTTTTCATGGTTTTACACCTGCCATTTCATGAAGTCCTTTTCCAGGTGCAATCATCGGATACACGTTTTCATCCGGATCCACCCGGAAGTCGATAAGTACTGGTTCGCGGTTATGAAGCACTTCATCCAATAATTCTTCAGCTTCTTCTTCAGATTGAATGACATATCCTTTTATTCCGTAAGCTTCTGCCAATTTTACGAAAGATGGCTGTACTGGAATTTTGCTGTGAGAGAAACGGGATTCATAAAATATCTCCTGCCATTGCCGAACCATGCCAAGGGCCATATTATTAAAAATTATAATTTTCACCGGCAGGTTCATTTCCTGTATAATGGCAAGCTCCTGTGTTGACATCTGGAACCCTCCGTCTCCGCAAATAGCGAGTACGCATGCTTCCGGGTCGGCCAGCTGAGCTCCGATGCTGGCGGGGAAACCAAACCCCATTGTACCAAGCCCTCCTGATGTCACCCATCTGTCTGCCTTATTAAAGCGGTAGTATTGGGCTGCCCACATTTGATGCTGTCCTACGTCTGTTACGACGATGGCATTCCCTTCCGTTTTTGAATGGAGCATTTCCATGACTTTCTGAGGCTTTAATCGTCCAGATTCTTTATCATAGAAATATGGATATTCCTCCTGCCACCTCAGGATGGTTTCCATCCATTCTTTATGGGCCGGGGGTTTTCCATCCTGCAGAATCAGCTGCTCAAGAGCTTCTTTTGCATCTGCCACAATCGGAATGGACGTTGGAACGTTCTTGCCGATTTCAGCAGGATCAATATCAATATGGGCGACTGTTGCATGTGGTGCAAAATGCTGTAAGTTTCCTGTTAGTCTGTCATCAAATCGGGCTCCAATATTTATCAGCAAGTCACATTCTGTGAGTCCCATATTGGCTGTATAACAGCCATGCATCCCTGCCATTCCGATAAATAATGGATGATCTGCGGGGAACCCGCCGAGGCCCAGGAGTGTGTGAATAACAGGAACCTGCTGCTGCTCTGCGTACTCTTTTAATTCTTTGGATGCTCTTCCATGAAGCACGCCAGCACCAGCCAGGATGACAGGCTTTTTCGATCTGCTGACCGCTTCAGTTAATTTCCTTATTTGCAGGTAATTTGGTTTTAATGTCGGCTGATATCCCGGCAGATTCACTTCCTTTTCTTCCTCAGGCTGATCTGAAACTCCCGCAGCAATGTCTTTAGGGATATCGATCAGTACCGGTCCTGGCCTGCCGGTTGAAGCTATATAAAAAGCTTCTTTAATAATTCTCGGGATATCTTCAATGCTGCGGACCTGATAATTGTATTTTGTAATTGGAGTGGTTATCCCCAGGATATCTGCCTCCTGAAAGGCGTCTGATCCAATGACTCCCGTTGCCACCTGGCCTGTAAAAACAATCAGCGGAAGTGAATCCATCATTGCGTCTGCAAGCCCGGTAACAATATTAGTGGCTCCTGGTCCTGAAGTGGCAATTACAACACCCGGCTTTCCAGATATACGGGCATACCCTTCAGCAGCATGAATTCCTCCCTGTTCATGACGCGGCAGCACATGAAGAATCTTTGAATGATACAGTTTGTCGTAGAGTGGAAGAACAGCTCCTCCAGGATAACCAAAAATCACTTCAACATTTTCTTTCTCCAAGGCTCTTAATAACAGATCAGCACCGGTGACAGGATGTGTCTCCGTTTTTGTTTCTGTTAAGGCAGCTTCCTGCAGCATTTGTTGATAACCTCCTCATGTTTTTTACTCCAATATAAAAAGCCCTTCCACCCCTAAAGACACCTATCGATTGTAGGTATAAGGGATGAAAAGGCTTTGATAACCTGTTCCACGGTACCACCCTGATTCACGCTTATAGTGCGTGCACTCATGAACAGCCACATGCTGTCCGTTTTGATAACGGGTGAAGAACACCCGGCAGCCCCTAATCGAACATCTTTCAGGACTGCGCTCAGAGGTGAGTTCATTTTAAGAGGGCATTACCGGTTTTCAGCAGGTCCGGCTCTCTGTGAATGCCTGTCATAAAACTACTTATCCTCTTCTACGCTTTTCCTATTCTGAGATTTTGATCTCATTACACTAACGCTTTAAATCATTGAATTATTAAATAAAAAAAACCCAAAATACTTATTACAAGAATGATTTCACTGAGATGAAGGTTATAATTCTATTTAACTTAAAGGTGTGAATTTCTTATATTGAGGACTATCTTACGCCCATTTTTATCAGCCGTCAACACCCTTTTTATGAATTATTTGATAATTTCGATTAGTCTGTTTTCGTGTATCCGCTTACATTGTTGATATATTCACATTCTCTGGGACAAAAAAATTTTAGATAATTTTTTTATTAAGGGAAATAACACCTGAAATGCGGTTTGAAAATTTAAGAAATTCTAAAATATTTAAGTACTGAAGGCTCTGCTGGCAGACTTCTGCCATTAAAACTAAATTAAAAATAAAAAAACTCACCAAAAAGGTGAGTAAGAATTCGGTAAGATATGTAGTGCTGCCAGATGTGTAAATGGCGTCCCAGGAGAGATTCGAACTCCCGACCGACGGCTTAGAAGGCCGTTGCTCTATCCTGCTGAGCTACTGGGACGTATTGAATATTTTTTCTTGATTGAGATTAATTAACTCAACGACAAGATTTATTATATTAGACAAATGTTAAGAAGTCAACACTTTGTAAGATATTTTTTTATTATTGAGGGAAGACTGGCTTCCCTCAGTTATTATATTCAAATTAATCGCTTTTTACCAGAGAAAAATTTTGTGTCAGTTCAGGAATTTTCCCATTAGATAAGTCATACACATCCAGTGTAACAGCCTTTCCCCTGGCTTCCAGTATGACATAGGTTTTTTCCTTTCTTCCTCTCGGCAGCCGTATGCTCCCAGGGTTAATAAATAATATCCCATTAGACATTTCAGCTCCCAGACCATGTGAATGGCCAAAACATACGATATCTGCTTCCATTTCACGTGCTTTGTATGACAGATTCATTAAGGTAGACTTAACTGAATATCTGTGGCCGTGTGTGACAAAAAAGCGGAGTTCTCCAGCTTCTTCTATTCTATCCTCCGGGAATGCTGCCTCAAAGTCACAATTTCCTCTTACAGCAGCGTAGCCTCTTAATGATTCATGATCTGCCTGAAGCTCAGAATCTCCGCAATGAATCATCAGATCCATATCAGGATGCATTTCGCGGATTTGGCTGAGTTCAGAGGTTAACCCATGGCTATCACTGACTATCAGAACCTTCATGAGTACTCAGCTCCGGCCACGAAAGAGGGAAGCAGCGCCTCCAGCTGTTTTAGAGCATTCGCCCTATGACTGATCTGGCTTTTTTCCTCCGCCATTAATTCAGCCATTGCTTTATCTTTTTCTTCCGCAAAGAAAATAGGATCATAGCCGAATCCATTAGTCCCTCTCTTTTCTCTTAAGATATGGCCTTCACAAGTCCCTGCAACTGTTACAGTAGTTTTTCCGGGTGCAGCGATTGCAAGAGCGCAATAGAACCGCGCCTGCCGCTGATGATCCGGAGTGCTTTCGAGCTCATCGAGAACCTTTTCCATGTTTTTCTGGTCGTTTTTTTCTTCTCCTGCATAGCGGGCGGAATAGATGCCTGGCTTTCCACCTAGAGCATCAATGATCAATCCAGAATCATCGGCAATTACCATTCTCCCAAAAGCTTCAGAAACGGCTTCCGCTTTCAGAATGGCATTCTCTTCAAACGTGCTTCCTGTTTCCTCTACATCGTGAAAATCAGGATAATCCAGCAGCGTTTTAACTTCATACCCAAGAGGTTTGAACATCCGTTCAAACTCTCTGGCTTTGCCTGCATTTTTGGTAGCGATAATCACTTCCTGCATGCTATGACCTCCCCTCCAGCTTTTCTCTTTTGCTTTGAATGCTTTCTGTGATATTCACTCCAAGCGCAGCCTTTTGAAACTCAAACAGCTCTGATATGCCTTCCTGTGCAGCACCCAGCATTTCCTGCAGCTGGGTATAAGAAAAAGTCGCTTCTTCACCCGTTCCCTGAAGCTCCACAAACTCACCGCTGCCAGTCATAACGATATTCATATCTACTTCCGCTGAGGAGTCTTCAATATAATTCAAATCCACTGCAGTCTGCTTGTTTTTAAGAATTCCCACACTTGTGGCAGCAAGAAAATCATTGATTGGGTAGTGAGTAAGCTTCTTGCTGCTGTAAAGTTTATCCATCGCCTGTGACATAGCGACAAAGGCTCCTGTAATGGATGCTGTCCGGGTCCCTCCATCCGCCTGGATTACGTCGCAATCAAGCCAAACCGTTCTTTCGCCAAGTGCTTCAAGATCCACCACTGCACGGAGAGCACGGCCGATCAGACGCTGGATTTCCATTGTTCTCCCTGAGATTTTCCCTTTTGCAGATTCCCTGATATTTCTCTGTTCGGTTGCTCTTGGAAGCATGGAATATTCAGCTGTTATCCAGCCTTTCCCCTGTCCCCTCATAAAAGGAGGGACCCTCTCATCGATACTTGCTGTGCAAATCACCTTCGTGTCTCCCACAGTTATAAGGACAGAGCCCTCAGGATGCTTTAAGTAATCTGTTTCAATATGTATAGGCCTAAGCTGCTTCGGTTCACGTCCATCTGCACGCATAAGCTGATTCCCCCTTCTTTTGCTTATGTTAAAAAAATTATTTAGCCAGGGCATCGCCCTAAGTATGTTTTTGTCCAGGTACATTGGCATGCCTTCATTTTACCAACAAAGAAGAGGCGGCATTAAATGCCAACCTCTTTTTCCTGTTACTATATAGTATAACAAAATCTGCACTATTAAAAACTTCCTGTATTCACATTTTCAGGGCGGGTTACAGGCTCAGATAGTTTTTGGCCATCCTCATTGACAATCTCTGCTTTGCCATCGACTGTGACAGCCACGCTTTCGATGCCCTTTTGTTCTGTCAGTGAAAGGACAAGTGCATTCAGCAAGTGCTTGGAAATCATTTTCTCTTCGAAGCTGCTGAAAACATTTTCATTGAAGTTTAATGTGACTTTTCCTTCTTCAACTTTTGGAGCGTCAAGCAGCTCTACATCCGGAAGGAAGTCTGTCACCAGATTGGAAGCATAGTTCGGCCCTTTTATCAGTTCGGATACAACCGCTTCAACTTTATTGTCGATATCATTGCTGACACGCTTGGTGACAGGCACGTAATAATAGTTTTCTTCATCCCCGCCCAGATAATAAACGGTAATCGGCTTCGTATTCGTGATATCCACTACTTCCGTTGTATCCATGTTTATTCCATTGGCTCTGCTCAACGCCGAACTGACTGGAGTGCCATTCACAGGCATCTCCTTTAATTCATGTCCGTTTAATGTCAGCTTAACTTTATCAATGGAATCAAATTGTGTAAGTGTCCAAGTAATTGATTGGAGAATATTCTTTTCATCTTCCTTAGCATATTCCTTAAATTCTTTTGAAAAATCGACGGTTGCAACTTTATCTTTAATATTTACAGAAACTTTTGTATCAGCCGGAAGGACTGCACGGAAATCATTAGGAAGAAGCTCTGTAACGGGTCCGTTTTCTACCAGGTACTCTAACGCCTGTGTTGCAACTGAATTAGTTTTTGGCAGGTCAATAGTCTGGGGAACGACATACCCGTTCTTATCAATCAAGTAAAGCTCTGTTTTAAGATTTGCCGTAACCCCCTCTTCATTTTCGGCTGTTTCTTTTCCAGCTGTTTCTTCGGCAACACTCTCGCCTTCATCAGTATAAGATACTGCTTTTGGCGGATCGACTTTTTCCTTCCCCTGGCTTCCAAACAATCCGCAGCCTGATAATAGAACAGATGATACCAGCACAGCTGACACTATTGACGTTTTTTTATTTATAGACATACATAATCCCCCCTGAGACAGTTTGTACTACATGTATACGAGCCTATCTGAAATTTAGACCGGCTTTTGGGATAAAAGTGTTAATAGATTTTTGACAAATTTGGACACAACCGAAAGAGAGGTGTAAAATGGCATCCATTAAAAAAAGAAGCCCCATAAGGAGCTTCTCTGTCATATTTGTTTCAGCAGTTCATCTTTTACCAGTACGGCTTTGATTTTAAAATAATCTATTTCTTCCGGAAGTTCTTCTTTGATTGGTTTAAGTTTGTCTCTTCCAGCTTTTTCAGCAGCCTCTAAAACCAGCTTTTCTTCCGTTTCATTGAAAATATCTGACCAATCAATTACATTGCCTTCTCTGATAGAGCGAAATATATGCTCTTGAATTGTTATCGGTGAGAAATTTCGCTTTTTTGCTATTTCTTTTATTGAGTCTCCATCCTTGTAATAGTCAAAGGAAATCTGATAGCTTGGGCGATCATCTATTGGTTCCTCTGTTTTTGAAGGTGCTTCTGCAGCCTGCTTGGGCGAAATATCATGCACTTCGGCATATTCTCTGATAGCCTGGATAAAGTCTTCCCCATACTTTTCAAACTTCATTTGCCCTACACCTTTAATATTTAACATCATGTCCTTGCTGACGGGAAAATAGCGGCTCATGTCTTTTAATGATGCATCAGTAAATACTACGAAAGGAGGGACATTTTCCTCATCTGCAATCTTTTTCCTGAGCTTTCTCAGCATCTCGAACAGCTCATTGTTTTCCTCTGTCTCCTGAACAGGCACCGGCTCACTTATTTTCATAAATAACTTTTTCTGCCCCTTCAACACAGGAACCACACTGGCAGACAGCCTTACTGTCGGATATTTTCCATCTGTTAAAACCAGATAATCCTCAGCCAGCAGATAGTTTATCATATCAGCAATCTCTTTTTCTTTGCGGTTTTTCAGCAAGCCAAATGTTGAAAGTTTATTAAAGTTCATTTCGCGGATTCTCTTGTTATTGGAGCCTTTCAAAACCTGGGCTGTCAAAGTAATGCCAAATCTTTCTCCCATCCGCTTAATGCATGAGAAAATCATTAAAGCTTCCTGAGTAATATCCATGCTTGTCCGTTCATCCAGACAGCTGCTGCATTTGCCGCATCGAAGGGGATCAGCATTCTCATCAAAATATTCAATGATATAGGACTGGAGGCATTTTTCTGTATGGCAGTAATTAACCATATCCTTAAGCTTGCTGTATTCCTGCTCCATTTTTTGTTGATTCAGGCTGCTTTCATCTATCAAAAACTTCTGCAGCTGGATATCCTGAGGGGCAAACAACAGGTAGCATGTGCTATCCACGCCATCTCTGCCAGCCCTTCCTGCTTCCTGATAATAGGCTTCAATGTTCCGCGGAAGATTATAGTGGATGACATATCTGACATTGGATTTATCAATCCCCATTCCAAAAGCATTCGTGGCGATCATAATGTCTGATTCATCGTATACAAAGGCATCCTGTGCTTCTTTTCGTTCTTCTTCCTTTAAGCCTGCATGATACTTGGCAGGTGAGCAGTCCTTGCTTTTTAAAAATTGGTACAGCTGGTCCGTTTCCTTGCGGCTTGAAGTATATATAATTCCCGCTTCGTTTTTATGTTTCTTGATGGTCTGCAATAAAAAGTCTCTTTTGTTAACACCTTTCAAAACGTGGAAAGATAAATTCTCTCTTGCAAAACCGGTAATGAACGTATGTTCCTCTCCGATATTTAAAAGCCTGCGAATATCATCTGCGACGTCACGGGTTGCTGTTGCTGTCAAAGCAGCGATTACAGGTTTCTGGTTCAAGCTGTTAAGCTCTGCGACAACAGAACGATAACTTGGTCTAAAATCATGGCCCCATTGAGAGATGCAGTGCGCCTCATCAAAGACGATAGCACTAATTGAAATACCATTTAATAATTCCAAAAAGGCCTTGGAACCAAATCGTTCCGGGGCCACATACACGAGCTTATATTCACCATTGCGTATTCCGGCCACAACATGCTGATACTCGGCAGAAGACAGCGTGCTGTTGATAAAAGCAGCCGGGATGCCGGCAAGGCTAAGAGCATCTACTTGATCTTTCATCAGGGAAATTAATGGAGAAATTACAATGGCCGTTCCGGGGAGTACAAGAGCGGGTATTTGGAAGCAGATTGACTTTCCGCCTCCAGTTGGGAGAATGCCAAGAGTATTGGTTTGAGAAAGGATATTTTGAATAATCTCCTGTTGACCAGGGCGGAAAGAGGTATATCCAAAATATTTTTTAAGATAGTTTTCGGCTTGTGCCAGCAAATTGATCACCAACTCAACTAATATATTTTGTCTTTCATTCTCATGATACCAAAGCTTTTTTAAAATGTAATCCTAAAAGAAAAAAACACCTTCTGAAAAAGTTCAGAAGATGTCTGCAGTTATTAAAGCGATATTTTTTCTACGGTATTTACAGGAAACCCCAGCCACTTTGAAGCAATTTTAGAAAAAATGGCTGTTGAGCCCGTTGTGCAAAATTTATATTCAGGGTTCTCTGCAGCAGCTTTTAGCATTCCATAGTGATGCAGAATGGTACTTGCTTCCCTTGCTGTTTCTTCACCGGAACTGATGACATTTACGTCTTTTCCCATTACATTTTTTATAATTGGTTCTAATAAAGGATAATGGGTACATCCGAGAATAAGTGTATCCATTCCTTTGCCTTTAATAGGCTGAAGAGTCTCAGCCACGATTTTTTTGGCAACAGATCCTTCATACTCACCGCTCTCTACAAGAGGAACGAATTTAGGGCATGCCAGACTATGCACATCAGATTTCCTGTTTAACTGTATCAGCGCATTTTCATATGCCTTGCTTTTGACTGTGCCTTCTGTGCCAATGACACCAATTTTATGATTTTTTGTTACTTTTATAGCTGTTCTGGCCCCAGGAAAAATGACACCGATAACCGGTATCGTGAGTTCCCTGCGTATTTCTTCCAGGGCTACAGCAGTAGCAGTATTACAGGCAATGATCAGCATTTTAATATTTCTGTCAAGCAAGTATTTCGTCATTTGCCAGGTAAAAGATTTTACCTCGTCACCAGGCCGGGGGCCATAGGGGCATCGGGCTGTATCTCCAAGGTAAACAATATCTTCATTTGGCAGCTGCCGCATGATTTCTTTTGCGACTGTTAAGCCTCCGACTCCGGAGTCAATAATTCCTATAGGTTGTTTCACAAGTACCGCCTCATTCTCCTCGCATATCATGGTGTAATTTCATTAAGTTATCTTTTAAGAACAAGACCTCATTATGTGATGAATTTTTCAGAACTTCTTTTAGATAATCCTGGCGTTTTTTTATAACTTCTTCAATAATCCGTTCTCCCTCTTCAAGCAGGTGGATCCTGACCACTCTTCGGTCATTTGGGTCTTTAACCCTCTTCACAAGGGTGTTTTTCTCCATTCGGTCAACAAGATCTGTTGTCGTGCTGCATGCAAGATACATTTTGTTTGATAGTTCACCGATGGTCATATCGCCTTCTTCAAAAAGCCATTGCAATGCAACAAACTGAGGAGGGGTAATGGTGAAATCACTTAGAATTTCCCTTCCCTTCTGCTTGATAATGCCGGATATGTATCTTAAGTCTTTCTCAATTTCAGCTACAACATCATTTATTTCATTTGTTTTAGGATCTTCAAGCTTCATTCTTAAACACTCCCATTTAAGCTTTTACGACGTTTTCTGCCCTTGTGCATTTATTTTCACCTTTTTCCGTATAAATTTCAAGATAGAAATAAAACCAAATAATGAAAAAATCCCTTTATAAATGTGATAACCGGCTTCCCAGAAGGATAGCCGGTCTAAATTAAAGTTCTAGCTCTCCCATTCGAAGGAGCTCTACAACAGCTTGTGATCGCCCCTTTACACCAAGCTTTTGCATGGCATTGGAAATGTGGTTCCGAACCGTTTTTTCACTTATAAACAATTCACCAGCGATTTCCCTTGTTGTTTTATCTTGTACTAACAATTCGAATACTTCTC
This sequence comes from Cytobacillus sp. BC1816, assembly GCF_051353635.1. Lineage (NCBI taxonomy): Bacteria > Bacillati > Bacillota > Bacilli > Caryophanales > Bacillaceae > Cytobacillus > Cytobacillus sp. BC1816. The sequence goes on from NZ_CP195611.1 coordinate 4,228,927, forward strand.
TTTCTCGTTTGGTGAGTAACGGCTTGTGAGTATATTCATTCTCCTTCAAGTATTGTAACCCTCCTTGCCTTTCGCCAGCTATGAACCGCGGGATGGGTATATATTTAGTCACCATATCATATGTCAGCAAAACAGCCGAAGTGACTATATTTAGTGAAAGGAGAAAGTTATTTTCAAAAATGTGCCATTTGTGCCGCTAGGCTCGTACTTTAACCCCGCTTTTCAGCATTTCTTTCATCTCTGCGGTCCAAGGCACACCCTTGCCTGTCACCTTTGATATGTGCACCATCGTGCCCCTGCCGGTGAAGCAAACTGAACCGTCTGATTTCTTGCCCATATAATGAAGATCAACAGAAGAATTACCTATCGAAGCAGCTTTTACATAAATTTGTATCTCTTCATCAAAGAAAACCTGGCAGATAAAATCGCATTGGAGGTCTGCTACGACTGGTATGGTTTCATTATCATGTTTTACCCAGTCCTGCATAAAGCCTTTGCTTTTGAAGAATTCTATCCGTGCTTCTTCATAATATGTAAATGGAACGGTATTGTTCAAATGTCCAAACATATCTGTTTCAGAAAATCTGACTTTTACTGGATGGAAGAAAATAAATTCTGCTTCCCATTTTTTAAAATCGTCAATATAGCTCAATTTTTTCATGTTGGTTCCTCCCGGCTATTTATGAATGAGCGCTCACTCTGTTGTATTCCATTATAGTGTTTTTTGAATTATTTGAAAACCATTCCGCATGTGTTAAAATATAATGCCTCTACTCAAATTATGAAAAATTCATTCTGCCCGTTGATTTCCGCTGCAGGCACTCGAGCTTTCCCACGGGGCTGCCGACGCTCCTCGTCGCTTAGCATCCGCGGAGTCTCCCTTGGTACTCTACTCCCGCAGAACGTCGAATAAACTTCCTTGAATCCACACCGCATGAAGAAAATACGGATGCATTTTCGAGGATCTCGCGCCTCCCACTCCAATCAACTCAGTGGTTAAATTTAATTAGCTGCTCAAAGAAACAAATTATACGAATATAGCCTAAAAAACCCCTCTCCAAAAAGGAAAGGGGTTTTAAGATTTTTAGATCTGGTCGCTTCCAAAGAAGTTTTTGAAAGACTGGAATGTTGTATCGCGGTTAAGTGCCGCAATGGATGTTGTTAAAGGAATGCCTTTCGGACAGGACTGTACACAGTTTTGAGAGTTTCCGCAGTTGGCTAGTCCGCCATCACCCATGATTTGCTCCAGGCGTTCTGCTTTATTCATTTCACCAGTTGGGTGAGCATTGAACAAACGAACCTGTGATAAAGGAGCTGGCCCAATAAAGTCAGATTTGCTGTTTACATTCGGGCATGCTTCCAGACAAACACCGCATGTCATGCACTTTGATAATTCATATGCCCATTGGCGCTTTCTCTCAGGCATACGCGGTCCAGGTCCCAAATCATAAGTACCATCGATCGGGATCCACGCTTTAACCTTTTTCAGGGAGTCGAACATACGGCTTCTGTCGACCTGCAGGTCACGGACTACAGGGAACGTGCGCATCGGCTCAAGACGAATCGGCTGTTCCAGCTGATCTACAAGTGCCGTGCAGGACTGGCGGGGTTTTCCATTAATAATCATTGAACATGCACCGCAGACTTCTTCCAGGCAGTTCATATCCCATGCTATTGGAGTAGTATGTTCACCCTTCACGTTGACCGGATTACGGCGAATCTCCATAAGGGCAGAAATAACATTCATATTTGGACGGTAATCTATTTCAAACTCTTCCTGATAAGGGGCTGAATCAGGAGTATCCTGGCGGCTGATTACAAAACGGACTGTTTTTGTTTTTGTTTCTTGCATGGATTAATTCTCCCCTTTCTTTTTGGAATAGTCTCGCTTACGCGGTTTAATTAAGCTTACATCAATGTCATCGTAATGGAATGCAGGAGCGGAATTTGCATCGACAAACTTCGCCATTGTTGTTTTCATGAATTCCTCATCGTTACGCTCCGGGAAATCCGGCTTATAGTGTGCACCGCGGCTTTCATTACGGTTGTAGGCACCAATAGTAATAACACGAGCCAATTGAAGCATATTCTGCAATTGGCGCGTAAAGCTGGCACCCTGATTGCTCCATTTCGCAGTGTCATTAATATTGATGTTTTTATAGCGCTCCATAAGTTCAACAATTTTTTCATCTGTTTTCAAAAGCCTGTCATTGTGGCGGACAACCGTAACATTGTCTGTCATCCATTCACCAAGCTCTTTATGAAGGACATATGCATTCTCTGTGCCATCAAGAGACATGATATTATTCCATTTTTCTTCTTCCTGTTTTACGTGGCGGTCAAATAATGATGATGGCAGATCTTCAGCACTCTTATCAAGACCGCTGATATATTTGACAGCATTCGGACCTGCTACCATACCGCCGTAAATGGCTGATAGAAGGGAGTTAGCACCCAAACGGTTGGCACCGTGCTGTGAATAATCACATTCACCTGCAGCAAATAAGCCAGGAATATTCGTCATCTGATCATAGTCAACCCATAGTCCGCCCATTGAATAGTGGACAGCAGGGAAGATTTTCATTGGCACTTTACGAGGGTCTTCACCCTGGAATTTTTCATAGATTTCAATAATTCCGCCAAGCTTAATATCAAGCTCTTTAGGATCTTTATGGGAAAGATCAAGATAGACCATGTTTTCCCCATTAATGCCAAGCTTCTGGTTAACACACACGTCAAAAATTTCACGGGTTGCAATATCACGTGGCACCAGGTTTCCATAAGCAGGATATTTCTCCTCAAGGAAATACCATGGTTTTCCATCTTTATATGTCCAAACTCGTCCGCCTTCACCACGTGCAGATTCACTCATTAGGCGAAGCTTATCGTCTCCAGGAATAGCGGTTGGGTGAATTTGAATAAATTCTCCATTTGCATAATAAGCACCCTGCTGATAAACAATCGAGGCAGCTGAGCCTGTGTTAATAACAGAGTTAGTGGATTTACCGAAGATAATTCCCGGTCCGCCGGATGCCATAATAACGGCGTCAGCAGCAAAAGACTTAATCTCCATAGAAGTCAGATTCTGGGCAACGACACCCTTACAAGCTCCATCATCGTCGATTACTACCCCTAAGAATTCCCAGCCTTCGTACTTTGTTACTAATCCTGCAACTTCATGGCGGCGGACCTGCTCGTCCATCGCGTAAAGAAGCTGCTGACCTGTTGTAGCACCAGCGAATGCTGTACGGTGATGCTGTGTTCCACCAAAGCGGCGGAAGTCAAGCAGCCCTTCAGGTGTACGGTTGAACATAACACCCATACGATCAAATAAGTGAATAATTCCTGGTGCTGCCTCTGCCATCGCTTTAACAGGCGGCTGGTTTGCCAGGAAGTCTCCGCCATAAATTGTATCGTCAAAATGAATCCAAGGAGAATCGCCTTCCCCTTTTGTATTTACCGCTCCGTTGATGCCGCCCTGGGCACAAACAGAGTGAGAACGTTTAACCGGCACTAAAGAAAATAATTCAACCGGAGTCCCGGATTCTGCAACTTTAATTGTCGCCATTAAACCGGCTAAACCGCCGCCGACAACTATAACCTTTCCTTTACCCATAGTGACTCACTCCCTAATTACTAATACAACTTTGAAAAGCGCAGAGCGCCTGCCTATCGCGCTTAAAGCCAGACCGCTCTCAAAGCTGCAATATTATTGGCACGTTATAAACCCGAAGTCTAATAGTCTTTTATTGGCTTTAAATAAATGCTGTAAGAGCACGTACACCAACAATAGATAATGCAATGAAAATTCCGATCGTTACATAAGTGGAAATAACCTGTGAACGAGGAGATACTGTAATTCCCCAGCTGACAAGGAATGACCAAAGCCCATTAGCAAAGTGGAAAATCGCAGAAATGACTCCAATAATATAGAACCAGAACATAAATGGATTAGATAGGATGTTCTCCATCATCTGAAAGTTAACTTCTGCTCCAAATGCAGCCTGTACACGTGTTTCCCAAACATGCCATGCAACAAAAACCAGTGTAATGACACCTGAAACACGCTGCAGCATAAACATCCAGTTGCGGAAGTATCCATATCTGCTTGCGTTATTTTTTGCAGTAAAAGCAATATAAAGTCCATAGATTGCATGGAACAGCAAAGGTAGATAGATTACAAACGTTTCAAGGAATATTCTGAATGGAAGACTTTCCATGAAATGCGCTGCATTATTAAAAGATTCCTCTCCCCCTGTTGCAAAATGGTTCACTACAAGGTGCTGCACCAAAAACAAACCAACCGGTATAACCCCAAGTAATGAATGCAATCTGCGATTAAAAAACTCACGATTACCTGCCATAAACTTTCCCCCCCTGATTTTAAAAAAATGATGCTGAGCCCCCGCTCAGGACATCATCTCGAAAATGTTATTCATTTTCTTACAATTATGTGACATGTCCATTTTACTCCCAAGATAATAGAGCGTCAAGAAAACGGATACATAAAATGTTCCATATTAATAAAATTTTTAAAAAATATTTACGGCTAAAAAACATATATTATTCTGTGGTTCAATCTGACCTAGTTGCTGCTCTCCAGTATACTGAAATAGTAATTATTTCTATGCAAATCGTTCTATTTTTTCCCGAATTGATATTAACTCCCTCAGCATATTGTATATAATAGAATCATAGAAAGAGGGGAGACTATTGAGCGAATTAGCATCTGCGAAATCCACTAATGAAAATCACATACAGTCAGTTCCGGTTTTTGGCTATGAACTAATCCGGGAAGTGCTGCTGCATGACCTTTTGGGAAATGAAGCACCGGAAATTTTATATTGGGCCGGCAAAAGGATCGCACGCATGTATCCTCTGGAAACAGCCGGCCAGATTGCCGAGTTTTTTATAAATGCCGGCTGGGGAAATCTTTCCATCGCAAACGAATCGAAACATGAAATTGAAATGGAATTATCAAGCCAGCTGATTGCAGAACGCTGCAAAAAGAACCATAACTGCTCCTTTCAGCTTGAAGCCGGATTTATAGCCCAGCAGATTGAACTTCAAAAAGAAGTCATTTGTGAGGCATTCGAACATCCCCGCAAAAAAACTGGCAAAATCCTTATTACAGTGAAGTGGGACAAAAAGGATCCTGCTGAGTAATATCATATGTACAAACAATAAGCTATCAATTTTGATAGCTTATTGTTTGATATTCCTGGAATTAAGCCTTAACCGGAGAAACCGACAGCTTGAATGCATCATGTAAAGCATCAACTGCATCAATCATTTTGCTGTTTTCAACAACCGCCGATACTTTAATTTCTGATGTGCTTACCATTTTCACCGTTATTTCATTCGCGGAAAGTACTTCGAACATTTCTGCAGCCACACCCGGATTGGAAATCATGCCTGAGCCAACAATCGAAACTTTAGCAAGGCCGGATTCCCACTCAATTCTGTCATAATTTAATTGTTCTCTATGCTTTTCCAGCACTTTTACTGTATCTGTGAGATCTTCATTCTTTATTGAAAATGAAAGGTTTGTCGTCTGAGCCTCTGTCATGCTCTGGATAATGATATCAACGTTAATGCGATTTTTGGCAAGCGCCGAGAAAATAGTAGACAATCCAGTCAGTGAATTAGGAAGGCCAAGAATCGTCACCCTTGTTATATCATCCTCAAAAGCCACACCGCGCACGACTAAGTTTTGTTCCATTTTTACTTCCTCCTCAATGATTGTTCCGGCTTCCTTCTCAAGGCTTGAACGCACTTCAAGGGGAAGTCCATAATTTTTAGCAAATTCGACTGCTCTTGGATGGAGCACACCTGCCCCCAAATTGGCCAGTTCAAGCATTTCATCATAAGATACTGAATACAATTTTCTGGCATTCTTTATATAGCGGGGATCTGATGTAAATACCCCGGTAACATCAGTATAAATATCACATTTATCAGCTTTAAGTGCTGCAGCCAGTGCAACAGCCGTTGTATCAGAACCGCCTCGTCCAAGTGTGGTGATGGAACCATCTTCTGTCATCCCCTGGAAGCCTGCCACAATCACAATTTTCCCCTTGTTTAATTCACCTTGAATGGTGCCCGGATCAATATTCACTATCCTCGCATTGCCATGGACTGCTTCTGTTTTAATACCTGCCTGCCCCCCTGTAAAAGAAACGGCGGGATGACCTTTCGCATTTAAAGCCATCGCCAATAAAGAGATGGTCACCTGTTCGCCGGTTGTTAGCAGCATGTCCATTTCCCTTTTATTAGGTGAGGGGGAGATTTCCCTGGCCATGCCTACCAGCTGATCAGTTGTTTTGCCCATTGCCGAAACAACCACAACAACATCATTTCCCCGATTTTTTTCTTCAATTACCCGATTGGCAACATTTTGAATTCTGTCTACAGTCCCCACGGAGGTGCCCCCGAATTTCTGCACAATGATTCCCACAGCTTTCCCTTCTTTCTAAAGAACTAGTAACTTTGTGATTTGCCGTCCTATGTAAGTGAAGCATGACAGTTCACTCTGCTGTATTTGACAATGGCCTTAACTTTAAAATACCCTTTTGGGCAATAAAAAAAGCAATGGAATAGTTTACTATCCCATTGCTGTGCAGCCAAAGTATAAAAATGAGCAAACACAGTGAGATAGCTCTCCAGGACGGCATTGTCCTGACAATCCTGCATTTGTTCAATGCAGAACCAGCAGAAAAAATGATGAGATTTTCTCCACTTCGGCGAACGTACCCTTTCAAAGCTTTTCATGGAAGCTCATTCTTCTCCAAGCTTTTACTGATGAAGTTCGCACCTCTACCTTCACTTAACGATTCGGTTCACAGTCCAGAAACTTTGTTTGAACTAAATGAACATACGCTTTATCGCTATAAAGTGATATTGATATAAAGTTTGAATTAGTATAACATATCTGAAATTTTCTGTCTATATCCATTTATGACTTAGGATTTCCACTTTGTTCCTCAAGCCTCAACTTCAATTCATCAGCAACATTCTCAGGAATGCCTATTTTCCTAAACTCCTCAATTGGTGCTTCTTTCATTTTCTTTACAGATCCAAATGCTTTCAGCAGCTGTTTCTTTCGTTTTTCTCCTATTCCGGGAATATCATCAAGAATAGATTGAAAGGCACTTTTTCCACGAAGCTGGCGATGAAAAGTAATCGCAAAACGATGCACCTCGTCCTGAATTCTCTGAAGCAGATAAAATTCCTGGCTGTTCCTTGCAAGCGGAATAATTTGAAGAGGATTACCAAATAAGAGCTGAGAAGTCCTGTGCTTTTCATCCTTCACCAGGCCTGAAATCGGAATATCCAGTCCGAGCTCATTTTCAAGCACATCCCGTACAGCTTCAACATGCCCTTTTCCCCCATCAATCATAATTAAATCCGGAAGCGGCAGCTCTTCTTTCAATACCCTTGTATATCTGCGCCGGACCACTTCTCTCATGGATTCATAGTCATCAGGGCCTTTAACGGACTTAATTTTATATTTACGGTATTCTCTTTTCTCTGGTTTGCCATCAATAAAGACGATCATGGCTGAAACAGGGTCCGTTCCCTGGATATTTGAATTATCAAATGCTTCTATCCGGTGAGGAGTATAGATTCCAAGCTGATCCCCCAGATTTTCTACAGCCTTAATTGTCCGTTCTTCATCACGCTCAATTAAAGAAAACTTCTCCTGGAGAGCAATTTTTGCATTTTTATAAGCAAGCTTCACCAGGTCCTTTTTTTGTCCGCGCTGCGGTTTTAGCACTTTAACATCCAGAAGCTGTTCTGCCATTACAGCATCAACCGAATCCGGTGCCAATATTTCACGCGGTTTAAAGTGGTTTGTTTTTATATAAAACTGGCCGAGGAAAGTTAAGATTTCTTCTTCCGGCTCATTATAAATAGGGAACATTGATACATCCCGTTCAATGAGTTTACCCTGTCTGATGAAAAATACCTGAACACACATCCATCCTTTATCAACCGCATATCCAAATACATCCCGGTCTGTAAAGTCTGTCATTGTCATTTTTTGCTTTTCCATCGTTGCATCGATATGGGCAATTTTATCCCTGAGCTCCTTCGCCCTTTCAAAGTCCAATTCTTCTGCAGCTGCTGTCATTTTTGCAGTCAGGTCTTTTTTAATCTCTTTGTATCCGCCATTCAAGAATTTTGCAATCTCATCTGTCATTTGCTTATACTGGTCTTCACTTACGGCCTTCACGCATGGCGCAAGACATTGGCCTAAATGATAATAAAGGCAAACTCTGTCCGGAAGAGTTGAACATTTGCGGAGAGGATAAATTCGGTCGAGCAGCTTTTTTGTTTCATTGGCAGCCTGCACATTGGGATAAGGTCCGAAGTATTTTCCCCTGTCCTTTTTTACTTTTCTGGTTGTAATCAGACGGGGATGGCGTTCGGCCGTCAATTTGATAAAAGGGTAACTTTTATCGTCTTTCAGCATTACATTATATTTCGGATCATATTTCTTGATCAGATTCATCTCAAGGATCAATGCTTCCATATCTGAAGAAGTGACAATGTACTCAAAATCTACGATCTCATTAACAAGTCTTAATGTTTTTCCGTCATGTGAGCCTGTGAAATAGGATCTTACACGGTTTTTCAGGATTTTTGCCTTCCCCACGTATATAATGGTTCCCTGCCTGTCTTTCATCAAATAACAGCCCGGCTGGGCAGGAAGCAGCATCAGTTTATTTTTTATCGTATCATTCATGGCACTTCACCTCCCCGGTTAAAACTTTTTACTGAAGTTCTATTTATACATTATTTGATCTGCTCATTTTGGGGTGCAAGCTAGAAATAAAGCTAGTTTGCTCTGGCAGCAAACCAATATTATTTAGCCTCTAAAATGCAGATGGCACATTATTACCATCTTATTATATCAGCCTGGAAACCTGCAGCATAACAACAAAACACATATGACAAAAAAAATCCCGATGTCCTCTGGGGACACCGGGAAAATTCCTTATAAATTAAGCGTGTTTTGAAAGTAATTCAGCAAGAGCTTCTTTCGGCTGGAAACCAACCACTTTATCTACAACTTCACCGTCTTTTAGAACGATTAATGTCGGAATGCTCATTACGCCAAACTTGCCAGCAGTTTCCTGGTTTTCATCAACATCTAATTTTACAATTTTCACTTTATCGCCCATTTCAGAATCAAGCTCTTCTAAAACAGGAGCGATCATTTTACAAGGGCCGCACCAAGGAGCCCAGAAATCTGCCAATACTAATCCCGAACCAGTCTCAGCAGTGAAGTTTTGGTCAGTTGCGTGTGTAATAGCCATTTGATATGCCTCCTAAAATTTAACTCAAATACTAACGACAGTATATCATCGTTTATTATATGTTGCGAACAATCTGCTCGATCGTAATTTACCCTATTTGGAGCAGATTATTCTCTTTCTTTCCCTGTTGGCTCTATGTATAATGGGCGGCCATCAGCCGCCCATTATTTATACTATCTTATGCGTTTACTTTAAGCTTTTTGAATTCTTCAGTTAACAGCGGAACAACCTCAAACAGATCTCCAACAATACCGTAATCAGCTACTTTAAAAATATTGGCTTCCGGATCTTTGTTAATGGCTACGATTACTTTTGAGTTGGACATCCCAGCTAAATGCTGAATAGCGCCGGAGATACCGCATGCAATATATAGATCAGGTGTTACAACTTTACCGGTTTGGCCAATTTGCAGAGAGTAGTCGCAATAATCAGCATCACAAGCTCCGCGTGATGCACCCACTGCTCCATTTAGAACCGAAGCAAGTTCTTTTAATGGCTCAAAGCCTTCCTCGCTCTTAACGCCGCGGCCTCCGGCAATAATAACCTTAGCTTCGGATAAATCAACGCCTTCACTGGCTTTGCGGACAATTTCCTTTATGATTGTGCGAAGATCTTTGATTTCTGCGGCAACAGAAGCAACATCTCCTGATCTTGATTCATCTTTCTCCAATGGAGCTATGTTGTTTGGACGAATTGTTGCAAAGAGGAGGCCATCTGTAACAATTTTCTTTTCAAATGCTTTGCCTGAATAAATCGGACGTGTGAACACCAGGTTGCCGCCTGCCTCTTCAAGGCTCGTTACATCAGAGATTAAACCTGACTCCAGCTTGGCAGCGATTTTAGGAGCAAGATCTTTCCCTAATGCTGTATGTCCAAAAATCAGGCCTTCGGGACTTTCGGAATCAATTACAGCCATTAAAGCCTGTGAAAAACCGTCAGGAGTATATTGCTTCAGCTTTTCATCTTCAACAGTTACAACACGGTCAGCACCATAGTGAATCATTTCATTAGCTAAAGCGCTTACAGAATCACCAATTAAAACACCTACAACTTCTCCGCCTTCTGACGCAGTCTTACCAGCTGCAACAGCTTCGAAGGATACATTACGCAATGAACCGTCACGGACTTCACCTAACACTAATACTTTTCTAGCCATATGTTTTACCCCCTGCGTTATTATTATCAGTTATTGATGATCAGACAACTTTGGCTTCAGTATGAAGAAGTTTTACTAGTTCCTTAACTTGATCTTCCAACTCGCCTTCAAGAACTTTTCCTGCTTCCTTCTTAGGCGGCAAATAGATCTCAATTGTTTTTGTTTTGGCTTCAACATCGTCCTCATCAAGATCAAGATCGTCAAGCTCAAGCTCATCAAGCGGCTTCTTTTTTGCCTTCATAATTCCCGGCAAAGATGGATAGCGCGGCTCATTTAAACCCTGCTGGGCAGTAACCAATAATGGAAGTGATGTCTCAATTACTTCCGAATCCCCTTCAACATCGCGCACTACTGTCGCAGAGCTGCCATTGATATCAAGCTTTGTAATAGTTGTTACATAAGAAATGCCCAAAATTTCTGCTACACGAGGTCCAACCTGTCCCGAACCCCCATCAATTGCTACATTTCCTGCAATGATTAAATCAGCATCTTTGTCTTTCAAGTATTCGGATAAGATTTTTGCAGTCGTGTACTGATCTCCATCTTCAAGATCATCTTCTGTATTAATTAATACAGCTTTATCGGCACCCATCGCAAGAGCGGTACGGAGCTGCTTTTCAGCTTCTTCTGTTCCCACGGAAACAACCGTCACTTCTCCGCCATTCGCATCCCGAACCTGGATTGCTTCTTCAATTGCATATTCATCATATGGATTAATGATAAATTCAGCGCCATCTTCATTGATTTTGCCGCCGGAGATTGTAATTTTTTCTTCAGTATCAAATGTTCTCTTCATTAATACGTAGATGTTCATGATTTCCCTCCTAGTAATTAAGCATTGTCTATAAAACAAAGCCATTAATTAAAACATTTCTTCACTTCGAAAGATTGAAAATATTTAACGCATACAGAAAGGCTAATCTGCTTGGATCAGCCCGCTTTTTAGAATTGAGCGGGCGCTCGCTCACAGACCATAATTTAACCAATGAATCTTCTGAAGATTAAATCATCCTCATACAAGTTTATTATAATAGATTATGAGGATGAATGTAATCTTTCGGCACAAAACTTTTTAAAACACTATTTTCCGGTAAAGCTTGGTTCACGCTTCTCAATAAACGCAGATATGCCTTCCTTGCCATCTTCAGAAACAAATACTTCTCCAAACAATTCTGCTTCTTTTTTAACACCTTCGTAGAATTGCCCCGTCTTTCCGTAGTTTAAGAGCTCAATGGCCGCCTTGATCGAACCAGGGCTCTTCTTGGCAATCTTTTTCGCCATATTATACGCATTGTCCAACAGCCGCTCCTCAGGATAGGAATGGTTAGCCAGACCATATTGCACGGCCTCAAGCCCGGTAATTGGGTCACTTGTGAAAAGCATTTCTGCTGCACGCGCAGCACCTACATATCGGGGAAGGCGCTGAGTTCCGGCAAAACCAGGAATTAATCCAAGCTGAAGCTCTGGAAGGCCCAGCTTTGCGTTTTCAGCTACGAGACGGAAATGGCAGCCCATGGCAAGCTCCAAGCCGCCGCCCAATGCCGCTCCATGAATCGCTGCAATAATTGGTTTAGGGAATTTTTCCATTCTTTCAAAGAGATCCTGTCCATAAGTCGCCAAGCTTGAAAAATCTTCACCGCTTTCAATGGTTGTAAATTCTTTAATATCAGCACCTGCTGAGAAGAATCTGCCTTCTCCATGAATAAGGATTACCCTAATTTCTTCATTATCTTCAACTTCATCCAGGACAGCTGAAAGCTCTTTCAATAGACCTGACGAAAGAGCATTCGCGGGCGGACGTTCAATAGTAATCGTCGCCACGAAGTCCTGATGGGACCATTTTAGATATTCCATCTTATCCCTCCTGATTATATTATGGAGCACTTTATCTGCCTCAAAGTTTTCCGCACCCTCCGATCAAAAGTTTATGAACAGGCTTTGCCAATGCAGTAAGATCATATTTTTGCTCATTCATTACCCATGTGGTCACTGTTTCATCCATGGTGCCAAAAATCATCTGGCGCGCCAGCCTAATGTCCAGATCAGCTGGAAACTCACCGCTCTCCCTGCCATCAGCAAGAATTCTTTCCACTAAAGCAAGGTATCCTTTGAGCACCTCATTAATTTTATGGCGAAGGTCTTTATTGGACTGCCTCAATTCGAGCTGGGTAACAATTGCCAGATGCCTGTCTTCCGAGAGCATTCTAAAGTGTGATTCTACCATCATTAATAATTTCTCTGCAGCTTTTTCTTTTCCTGCAATTTTTTCTTCAATTTTCTCAACAAAGTAGCCCATTTTATCCTGAAAGAGGGATATTAATATATCTTCTTTGTTTTTAAAATATAAGTATATGGTGCCATCAGCGACACCAGCCTGTTTGGCAATTTTTGATACCTGTGCCTGGTGATATCCATTTTCAGCGATCACGATTACAGCCGCATCAATAATTTGCCGGTATTTAGGCTTTGTTTTTTTCAAGCGGTTCCCTCCTTTCAGAATAAACTGGTGCATTGATTTTTTAGAAGCAGCAGGGCTGGAGTAATATCATTCCTGCTGCCGGGATTGGCCAATCAGCTTCGTTTATTTTTAATTTTAAAAATCAATCTAAAATGAATGAATCATCATTCATATTTTTATAATAGTAGGACAATTCATTTGTGTCAAGAAATTATCCCTAGAAATATATTTTATTATTACATTTCTTTTATGTCTGGACAAGCTTAATGGCTCAAAAATAAAGAGCCGATTGAAAATCGGTCTCTGAAGTTAAGCCCGCTTTTCCTCTTCTTCTTTGAATTTCTTTTTTTCTTCATCTACTAATGCCCTTCTCAGTATTTTTCCAACAGCTGTCTTAGGAAGCTCCTTGCGGAATTCATATAGCCTTGGAACCTTATATGCTGCAAGATGCTTTCTTGCAAACTCATCCAGCTCTTCTTCCGTTGCTTCTTTGCCCTCTTTCAGCACAATATATGCTTTTACTGTTTCTCCGCGATATGGGTCAGGTATACCTGCAGCAATCACTTCCTGTACGGCTGGATGCTCGTATAGCACTTCCTCTATTTCACGAGGATAAATATTGAATCCCCCTGCAATAATCATATCTTTCTTCCTGTCCACTACATAGAAGTATCCATTCTCATCCATATAGCCCAAGTCACCTGTAAGCAGCCAGCCATCTCTTAAAGCCTGTGCTGTTTCTTCCGGGCGGTTCCAATATCCTTTCATTACCTGAGGACCTTTAACTGCAATTTCGCCAACTTCTCCTGCCGGAAGCGCTTCTCCCGTTTCCAGTGAAAAAATGGCTGCATCTGTATCAGGCCACGGGACACCTATACTGCCTTTGACACGGGGGCGATCCCATAAGAAATTCGCATGTGTAACAGGTGAAGATTCCGTCAAACCATAGCCCTCGACAAGTTTTCCTCCTGTTATTTCTTCAAATTTCTGCTGGACTTCAACGGGCAGGGCAGCAGATCCGCTGATGCAAGAGTCTATGGAAGATAAATCATATTTTTTTATATCCGGATGGTTCAATAACCCAATGTAAATCGTTGGGGCACCGGGGAATAAGGTTGGTCTCTGCTTATGAATAGTTTTCAGGGTCGTTTCCGGATCAAATTTCGGAAGGAGGACCATTTTGTGAGCATCCATAACAGATAAGATCATAACTGTTGTCATTCCATACACGTGAAAGAACGGAAGTATGCCCAGCACTGTTTCCTCGCCGCGCCTGCACTTATAAAGCCAGGCTTTACACATAGCTGTATTGGATACAAGATTGCTGTGCGAAAGCATGACACCCTTTGGAAAACCTGTTGTGCCGCCTGTGTATTGCAATAATGCCAAGTCTTCTTCAAAATCGAAGTCATGCATTTTCATCGGTTCAGCCGGCCACTTTAAAATTTCCGTCAGCAAATGGTTATGCCCTTCATGTTTTACATTTACGACAATGCCATACTGTTTTTTCTGGATAAAAGGATATATTAGATTTTTAGGGAATGGAAGAACCTCTTTGACAGCGGTTACAATTATATGATTCAATTCTGTCTGCGGCACCACTTTGCTCACTTTCGGATATAATATATCCATTGTAATGATTGCTTTTGCTCCCGAATCTTTCATTTGATATTCCAATTCCCGTTCCATATACAGCGGATTTGTCTGGACAACAACCCCGCCTGCCATCAAAATTCCATAATAGCTGATAACGGACTGAGGAGTATTCGGAAGCATGATCGCTACGCGGTCCCCCTTTTCAATTCCAAGATTCTGCAAATATGCAGCAAGCTTCAGGGAAGATTCATATATATATTTATATGTGAATTCCTTTCCCATAAAGTGGATGGCTATTTTCTCCGGAAATTCTTCTGCAGCACTCTTCAAATAATCCTGTACCGGCTGTTTGGGATATGACAAGGTTGAGGGGATTTCTGCCGGATATTGCTTAAGCCATGGGTTTGCTTCTGCCATTTTGTCCCTCCTTTGTTTCATGCCCATAAGAAAAGCGCAAGCGCCTTGCCCACAAAAGGAACACACACTAAGAACGCCACGTACTGTGGCAGCGTCTGTATGACCCCGAGTCCCTAGGAGCCGAAACAAGACAAGCTTGTGACCTCGAAGGGGTAAGCGCTGGAGCTAGACAGTTATCGAAGTTCAAAGTTATACTTGCTAACTTTTAGAAAAACGATGGACATCCTCTGAACTTTTAGAAGATTCTAATTGTTCAACCTTATTATAATATAATGCTGGTTCTATGACAATTAGAATAAGACCTTACACTCAGGAAGATATTTTTTCAGAGGGCTGTCCAGCCTATCGGGGATATTCTTTTTAATGGACATAATAAAAAAATCGCCATATATACTGGCGATTTTTCCATATCTCTATATCACAAAAATATTATGCTATGAAAAATATATAAATGGCTCCTATAAGAAGAAACACTCCGCTAAGAACCAGCAGAACCTTTGCTAACTTTTCCAATGTTAATTCTCTCCTTATGATAAACCTGCACCGATGACATAAGACAATCCGATAGACAGCACCATGGAAATAAAACCGACTGCTCTATTATTATTTTCAATTTCTTCGTCAATTCTAAACTTAGGTGTTAAAAATTCAAAAATGAAATAGCCGATCAATAAAAGAAAAAATCCAAAAACTCCCCAGGTAATCATTGTCAGCAAGGTATCATTATGCATGATGGAATGCCTGAAGATATTGGCAATCCCAAAAATTTTTCCGCCGGTCGCCATTGCTACAGCGATATTTCCATTTTTGATTTCTTCCCAATTGCGATACTTGGTAACTAATTCAAAAATAGCTAAAAAAACAATCATACATAAAATGACTACACTATAATAAGCAGCTGTCTGAATAAATTCATTTTCCCAAAATTCTTTCATTTCCATTCTCCCCGCTGGAATTTAAGTACCCTCCCCCCTAATAAAAAACAAAGGGGAGCGGGTGTCAAAGCTTATTTAAATTCAACGACAGTAACCCCTGTGCCGCCTTCTCCTGCTTCACCAAATCGAATTTTTTTAACTGACCTGTGATTTTTTAGATATTCCTGAACACCCTGCCTTAAAGCACCAGTCCCTTTACCATGAATGATGGAGACACGGGGATATCCAGCCAAAAGGGCATCATCTATATATTTCTCCACTCTTAAAAGTGCGTTTTCATACCGTTCACCCCGTAAATCAAGTTCAAGGCTCACATGAAAATCTTTGCCTTTAACTGTTGCCACCGGTTTTGTTTCAACAGGTTTTGGACTCTTAACATATTCTAAATCCCTTTCAGCAACTTTCATTTTCAAGATGCCGATTTGAACCTGCCATTCATTGTCAGACACCTTTTCAAGCAAATGCCCTTTTTGTCCAAAACTCAGAACTTTTACCTCGTCGCCTGCTTCAAACACATGTTTATTATTCTTTGGCTTTAATTTATTCTTGGCTGAGCTCATCTGCGGTGCAGCTTCGGACAGGCGTTTCTTTGCTTCTATCAGCTCATGTTCCTTCACTTCAGCATGCTTCTCCATGCGCATTTTTCTTAAATCGCGGATAATTTCTTCTGCTTCTGCCTTGGCTTTCTCAACGATATCCTCGGCTCTCTCTGCTGCTTTCTCATGCATTGCATCTTTTTCCTCATAAAATTCTGCCATTTGCTTTTGCAGATCTTTATGAAGTTTTTCTGCACTTTTCAAAAAGTCATTGGCTTCTTCCATGTCAGCCTCTGCTTGTCTTCGGCTTTCTTCAAGGGATGCAATCATATTTTCAACCTGATTTGTATCTGCTCCAATATAGGATCTTGCGGTCTCAATCACTTGATCCTTGAGCCCAAGCCGTTTTGATATTTCAAAGGCGTTGCTTCGGCCTGGAACCCCAATCAGCAGCTTATAGGTTGGACTAAGCGTTTCAATATCAAATTCAACACTGGCATTGATAACTCCTTCTCTGTTATAGCCATAGGCTTTCAGTTCAGGATAATGAGTTGTGGCGATAACTCTTGCCCCCCGCTTGTATACTTCGTCAAGAATAGAAATCGCCAGGGCAGCACCTTCCTGCGGATCTGTACCTGCACCAAGCTCATCGAATAATACCAGACTATTGAAGTCAACCTGGTCAAGAATATCCACGATATTAACCATATGCGAAGAGAAAGTACTCAAACTTTGTTCAATTGACTGTTCATCCCCGATATCAGCATAAACATTTCCGAAAACAGCCGTTTCAGAACCATCCAGCGCCGGGATCTGCAGACCTGCCTGAGCCATCAATGTACAAAGCCCCACTGTTTTTAATGTAACTGTTTTACCGCCGGTATTTGGTCCCGTAATGACAATGGTAGAATATTCAGCTCCGAGCTTAATATCATTTGCCACTACCTCATCAATAGGAATAAGCGGATGCCGGGCTTTAAATAATGAAATTTTCCCTTCATTATTAATTTTCGGCTTGGAGGCCTTTATGCGTTTACTGTACCTGGCTTTAGCAAACATAAAATCTATTTCCCCAAGCACATCTACAATGGTCTCCAGTTCACTGCTGTTTTCAGCGGCCTGTACTGACAGAGCAATGAGAATCCGTTCGATCTCCTGCTGTTCTTTTACCCTGATTCCCTGCAATTCATTGTTCAGCTGGACAATGGACGCGGGCTCAATAAATAATGTCTGGCCAGATGAGCTTTGGTCATGGATAATGCCGCCGTAATGTCCCCGGTACTCCTGCTTTACAGGTATGACAAAACGGTCATTGCGGATTGTAATAATCGCATCAGAAAGCATCTTTTGGGCACTGGAGGAGCGAATCATGCTCTCCAGGCGCTCTCTAACACGTGATTCTTTCGTGCGCAGCTGATTTCGCAGAGAACGGAGAGACTCGCTTGCACTGTCAAGCACTTCTCCATTGTCGTCAACCGCATTGCGGATAGACGTTTCCAGGTCAGCCAGTACAATAATTTTATCTGTATATCCCAGCAGGATCGGCAGGCTGCTTTCTTCTTCGGCAAATTCCTCGATGAATCTTTTCATCTGCCTGCTTGCATGAATCGTGCTGGATATCTGGTTAAGTTCCTGGGGACTAAGCATCCCTCCAATGACCGCTCTCTTCACATGAGGGCGAATATCGAAAATGCCTCCAAGCGGTACATTCCCCTTAATTCTAAGAACTGTCACGGCTTCATCTGTCTCTTCCTGCCTGCGGATAACTTCTTCATAGTCAGTGGAGGGACGAATATTTAAGGCCTTTTTTCTTCCCAAGGATGAAGAAACGTGCTCAAGCAGCTGTTCCTTCACTTTATTGAACTCAAGTATCTTCAATACTCTTTCTTGCATGAGGATTTTCCCCTTTCATGCCCAATTTCCTACTGGCGTTCTTTCAGAAATTTGAGCAAATCTTCTGTTTCCATGGCATTTAGAACGGATTCCTTCTTGATCCATCCCTTCTTTGCCGCAGAAACGCCGATTTCCATGTGATTTAAAGTGTCTATTTTATGTGCATCCGTATTAATCACTATTTTCACACCGGCTTCCTGAGCTTGTCTGATATGCTCGGAAGCAAGGTCCAGCCGGTTCGGATTTGCATTCAGCTCAAGGGCTGTATTTGTTTCCTTTGCAAGCTCAATGAGCAATTCCATGTCTACTTCATAGCCTTCCCTGCGGCCGATCAATCTTCCCGTAGGGTGGGCAATTATGTCAACATGGGCATTCTTCAGCGCTGTTTTCAAGCGAGCCATGATTTTTTCCTTCGGCTGTGAAAAAGAAGAATGAATGGAAGCAATGACAATGTCCAATTCTTCTAGAAGTTCATCATCATAATCAAGTGATCCATCGGGCAGAATATCCATTTCCACTCCTGACAGAATCGTGAAATCATCGAATTGCTCATTAAGCCGCTTTATTTCTTCTTTTTGACTGCGAAGTCTTTCAGCAGTCAAACCGTTCGCCACTTTCAAATACTGAGAATGGTCTGTTATAGCCATATATTTATAGCCGCGGGCCCGGCATGCTTCAATCATTTCCTCAATAGAATAGGCGCCATCACTCCAGGTTGAGTGCATATGTAGGTCACCCTTAATATCTTCAAGAGATATTAATTCCATGTCTTGCTTATATTCATCCACTTCTTTCCCATCTTCTCTGATTTCAGGAGGGAAGAATAGCAGTCCAAAATGGGCGTAAAATTCCTCTTCATTTTTAAAAGTAAGGATTTCACCTGTTTCTGTGTTTTCAACTCCGTATTCACTGATTTTTTCCCCGCGCTCTTTTGCAAGCTGGCGCATTCTGACATTATGATCCTTTGATCCAGTAAAATGATGGAGTGTTGTGGCAAATTCATGCGGCTGAACTAAACGGAAATCAGCCGATATATCATAGGAATGTTCAAAAACAACGGAAACCTTTGTATCTCCTGCGGCAATCACTTCTTTAATCCCGGATAAACTTAATAACTGCTCTTTGACTGAAGCAGGATTGTCTGTAGCTATAATAAAGTCGAGGTCTTTTATTGTTTCCCTCATTCTCCTTAAGCTTCCTGCCCTTGAGTATTTTTCTATATCCTTCATTTCCTCCAGGGCCGCTTCTATGCCTTCTGCTATAGGCAGCATGTATGCAAGCGGCAGCCGCTCTGGTCTTGTTCCTGCGTTTTCAAGGGCAGCGAGTATTTTTTCTTCCGATTTTTCCCCAAAGCCTGCAAGTCCGCGGACCTTTTTATTGCGGCACGCATCCTCAAGATCTGCGGCATTTTCGACGCCCAGCTCTTTATATAGCTTGGCAATTTTCTTGCCGCCCAGTCCAGGGAGCTGAAGAAGAGGAATTAATCCAGAAGGCACTTCTTCTTTTAATTCATCCAGAACAGAGGACTTTCCTTCTTTTATATACTCCTCAATAACAGCAGCGGTTCCTTTCCCGATGCCGGATAGCTTTGTAAAGTCTTTTATTTCAGTCAAGCTTTCATCGTTTGATTCAAGGGCCAGTGCCGCTTTTCGGAACGCAGCTGTTTTGAAAGGGTTTTCTCCTTTTAATTCCATATAAACAGCGATTGTTTCTAAAAGCCTCACAACATCTTTTTTATTTATACTCACGAAAACCACCTGCCTGTATCTGTATTCGTATCCGTATTATCTCTTATTTTGCGTTGGAACTTCAAATTATGGCTATCTCTAAAAGCCTCTTGCTAAGTTTAACTTTTAAATATTGCCCGTTGTTTCCGCGGGGAGGCACAGAGCTCCCCGGCTTCGCCAATGGGGTCTCCTGCTCCCTCTCCTCCCGCAGTACAGTGGATTTAGTTAGTTTGCGGCTTAAATCCACAAAACTTATATTAACAGCCTTTCAAAAAGAAAACTTCTCTAGAAATAGAGAAGTTACGCAGCCATATATTCAACCCACATTTCTTTGAGCTGGTTAGAGAGAACAGGCGTATTCTTAACCATTAATTCTGCCATAAAGGAATTATTGATCGGCCCCTGCAGCACTTCTATTGGAACCAGTGCGGCTATGTATAATAGAATAAACATGATAAGATAGACTTCGATAAATCCAAGAATGCCGCCAGCCCAAACATTCAGCTGTTTTAGGACAGGAAGATGGGCAACAAAATCAAGCATGCTTCCAATAATCTGCAGTAAAATTCTTACCGCAAAAAAAATCACGACAAATGCAATGGCGCGATAGTAAGCATCTTCAAGATCTGCATTCTCAAATAACGTCTGAATCGCCGAGTCACTGCTAAAGCTGGGATATGGCACCCATAAGGTAAGCTTAGGTGCTAGCTCGCCGTAATACATACGGGCTACAATGAAAGCAATAATGAATCCAGTCAAATGAATTAATTGGAGGATAAATCCTCTTTTCAATCCTATAAAAAAGCCCAAAACCAAAATAATGATAATTGCAAGATCCAGCATGACTACTTTCCGTCCTTTACTCTATTTAATTCGTTTTCCAGCCGTTCCAGACGGTCTGTTAGCTTTATATAATCATTAACAGCATTGACTGCGGTTAGCACGGCTAACTTACTAACGTCGAGTGAAGGATTCTTCGAACTGATCTCACGCATTTTATCGTCAACCAGCGAAGCGACAAGGCGAACATGGCTGGAGCTCTCTGAGCCTACTATTACATATTGCTGTCCATAAATATCTACACTTGTGCGATTTCTTTGTATCTCTGACAACGTCCATGCCCTCCTTTTTTAAAGAATCCTAATCAATATCATAACATGAACGTATATTGGTGGGAAGTCAAAGCATGTCAAAAGAGCTCAGTTCTTAAGAAAAGCGGAAGCACCTTGCCCACCCCCGACAAGCACAAGACGAGCCGCCCGGAAAGGCGTTCTCTGTCTCTTTGGGAGGTTTGGCTTGTGACCTCGAGGGGGTAGGCTGCTTGCGAAAGACAGTTATCCAAGTTCAAGATTATGCGGAATCTTTGTATTACTCCCCCCCAAAAAAGCAGCAGATTCAAACAGTTAACAAAGATGAGGAGAATTAATATGAGCCAAGTAGTACTTTTAAAAAAAGCAAATGAAATCTCAGAAATGATGGTCTATTATTCAGGCAGACTAAATGACAAGCAGCCTCCTGGAAGCGTATTTGCTGCAAAGGTGCCAGGATGTTCAATCACTGCCTATAAATCAGGGAAAGTCCTCTTTCAGGGCAGCGGAAGTGAAACAGAGGCAAAAAAATGGGGAGATACCGCACGCAGTGCACAGCCGAGCAAAAAAAACAGCCCTGCAGCTGCCAACTTGCCGGAAAATATCAGTTCCCTTTCTGTAATAGGATCAGACGAAGTGGGTACCGGCGATTATTTTGGCCCCATCACGGTTGTTGCAGCTTACGTAAAAAAAGATCAAATCCCTTTGCTGAAGGAGCTCGGAGTTAAGGACTCCAAAAATCTGGGAGATGAGAAAATCATTGAAATCGCAAAACAGATAAAGGATATCGTTCCCCACAGCCTGTTAACCCTGCATAATGAAAAATACAATAAGCTTCAGCAATCAGGGATGTCACAGGGTAAGATCAAAGCATTACTGCACAATCAGGCAATCGGGCATGTTTTAGGGAAAATTGCTCCTGAAAAGCCTGAAGCCATTTTGATTGACCAGTTTGCAAAGGAAGAGGTTTACTTCAACTATTTGAAAAACCAGCAGACCATTCAAAGGGAGCGAGTCTTTTTCAGCACAAAAGCGGAAGGAATCCACCTGGCAGTTGCAGCAGCATCTATCCTGGCCCGCTATGCGTTTGTGCG
This sequence comes from Cytobacillus sp. BC1816, assembly GCF_051353635.1. Lineage (NCBI taxonomy): Bacteria > Bacillati > Bacillota > Bacilli > Caryophanales > Bacillaceae > Cytobacillus > Cytobacillus sp. BC1816. The sequence continues at coordinate 4,251,150 of NZ_CP195611.1, forward strand.
CCACTTTGAAAATCTTAGCACAAGGGCCGGTTTCCGGCTCACTAAAGGCGCAGGTCCGAAGGTTGATGAAGCAGCAGCCCGGCTGATCAGAGAAAAAGGGCGTGAAGCATTGCCTTCTTTTGTAAAACTGCACTTTGCAAATACTGAAAAGGCGATGAAGCTTTATAGCAGGAAGTATAATTGATAATGAAGCAGCCAATTTAAGGAGATTGGCTGCTGTTTTACTGTTTAAGAGAACCATAACCTATTTGGAATATATATTTATCAGCCAAAATGAGAGTTTTATTGCCAAATGAGCTCTTTTAACGGCCAAATAATGAAAAATGAAAAGGCAGCCCTCGGGCTGCCTTCTTCATTTTATCCTCTCAATACCGCTCCGGCTTTTTCCTTCACAGCATCCAACACTTTATCATGTGCTTTTGTAACATCTTCATCCGTTAGTGTACGTTCAGGATCGAAGTATTTAAGGGAGAAAGCAATTGACTTTTTGCCCGGCTCCATCCGTTCGCCTTCGTACAGGTCAAAAACATGAACGTCTTTTAATAACTTGCCGCCAGCTTCTTTAATGATTCCTTTAAGCTCGCCCGCTGCTGTTCCCTTATCTACTACAAGGGCAATATCCCTTGTGATGGAAGGGAAACGCGGGATAGCTTCATACTGCAAAGGTGAAACTTCTTCTTCGAGGATTGCTTTTAAGGAAAGCTCAAACGCATATGTTTCTTTCAAATCAAGCTCTTTTTCCACAGTCGGATGGATTTGGCCGACAAATCCCACTGATTCCCCGGAAAGCAATACTTCTGCTGTTCTTCCAGGGTGCATCCCATCCTTTTGTGCCTGATGGAATTCAGCCTTATCGGATAGTCCCAGCTTATCAAATAATCCCTCAAGAATTCCTTTTACAGCGTAAAAATCAACCGGCTTCTTTTCTCCCTGCCATGGGTGGCTGTGCCATAAGCCAGTAACCGCTCCAGCAAGGTGCTCACGCTCTTCTGGCAGATCCTCTTCTCCATTATTGGAGAGGAACACCGCTCCTGTTTCATAAACAGCCAGACTGTCGTTCTGGCGTGCAGAGTTATATTTTAATACTTCTAGAAGCTGCGGAACAATACTTAATCGGAGCAGGCTTCGATCTTCACTCATAGGCATTGCCAGCTGCACAGGTTTGCGCTCTTCCAGTGCATATTGAGTCGCTTTTGCTTCATTTGTTAGAGAATAGGTTACTGCCTGGTAAAGTCCTGCACCTTCAAGGTAGCGGCGGACCATTCTGCGTTTGTTCTGGTATTCAGTTAGATGCCCTGGTGTAGAAGATCCAACCGGTAAAGTGGATGCCAGATTGTCGTAGCCAAATAAGCGGCCAACTTCTTCAATAAGGTCTTCTTCAATCGTAATGTCGCCTCTGCGTGTTGGAACTGTAACAGTAATCGTATCGTTATCAGTATTTGTTTCAAATTGAAGACGGGCAAATATATCCTCTACTTCTTTCATGGATAATTCAGTGCCAAGTACACGATTGATTTTTTCAAGCGTTACAGACACTACAGCAGGTTCCACCTGCAGTGCATCTGCTTCCACAGATCCTTCAAGCACTTCCCCGCCAGCATATTGTGCAAGTAATTGAACAGCTCTTTCTGCAGCAGCTCTAACTCTGTTCGGATCTACACCTTTTTCAAAACGGGCACTTGCTTCGCTTCTTAAGCCATGATCTTTTGAAGCTTTTCTAACCGTTGCCCCTTTAAAATAAGCTGATTCGATAAGTACATTTTTAGTATCCGACTGTACTTCAGAATTTGCCCCGCCCATGACACCGGCAAGTGCAATGGGTTCTGCCCCATTTGTTATTAAAAGGTGATCTGAGTTTAACTCACGCTTGGCATCATCAAGAGTGACAATCACTTCACCATCTCTTGCTTTGCGGATAAGGATTTGCTTTGATTCCAGCCGGTCATAATCAAAAGCATGAAGCGGCTGGCCGTATTCAAGCAGAATGTAGTTTGTGATGTCCACCACGTTATTGTGAGGACGAATGCCCGCCGCCATTAAACGAGCCTGCATCCATACAGGAGATGGACCTATTTCTACATTTTTTACAACCTTCGCAACGTAAAGAGGATTATCTTCTTTTGCTTCAACCTGAACTTCAATATAATCAGAAGCCTTTTCAGAAGAAGTATCAGCCTGCGGCTCAGGAATCTTTACTTCTCTTCCTAAAATGGCTGCTACTTCATAGGCAACACCCAACATGCTTAAGCAGTCAGAACGGTTCGGAGTCAGCCCAAGCTCAAGGATCTGGTCGTCACGATTAAGCTGCTCAAGAGCATCCTTGCCAACTTCTGTATCATTAGGGAAAACATAAATGCCTTCAGAGTATTCCTTTGCAATCAGCTTGCTTTCAATGCCCAGCTCTTGAAGCGAACAGATCATTCCATTTGATTCTTCGCCTCGGAGCTTCGCACGCTTAATCTTGAAATTGCCTGGAAGCACAGCTCCAACGGTAGCCACGGCCACTTTCTGTCCCTTATCCACATTTGGGGCACCGCATATGATTTGTACAGGCTCATCAGCTCCTGTATCAACTAAGCATTTATTCAGCTTATCAGCATTTGGGTGCTGTTCTCTTTCAAGGACATGCCCTACAACAACACCTTTGATTCCTTCATTCAAAACCTCTACGCCTTCAACTTCAATACCGCTTTTTGTAATCTTTTCTGCAAGCTCTGCAGGTGTAACGCCTGATAAATCAACATATTCCTGCAGCCATTTATATGAAACGAACATTTATGATCCTCCTCTTTTATTGTCCAGCTCCGACTCCTAACCCCTCGAGGTCATAAGTCATTCTGCCGTGAAGGTTAAAGAACAACCTTCCTGTCAGCTTGCCTTATGCTTGTCGGGGTTGAACAGTCGCCTCCGCTTTTCTAATACTCGTGAATTGAAAATTGCTTTAAGAAACGTACATCATTTGTATAGAAGTGGCGAATATCATCCACACCATACTTCAGCATGGCAATTCGCTCAGGTCCCATCCCGAATGCAAAGCCTGTGTATTTCTTAGAGTCGAAGCCTGCCATCTCAAGAACATTGGGATGAACCATTCCGGCGCCAAGAATTTCAATCCAGCCAGTGCCTTTACATACACTGCAGCCTTTTCCACCGCAGATTTTACAGGAAATATCCATTTCCACAGATGGCTCTGTAAACGGAAAGAAACTTGGACGAAGACGGATTTCCCTGTCATCCCCGAACATTTTCTTCGCAAACACTTCCAGTGTCCCTTTCAAATCGGTCATTCGGATGTTTTCATCTACAACAAGCCCTTCTATTTGCATGAACTGGTGGGAGTGTGTAGCATCATCATTGTCACGGCGATACACTTTTCCCGGACAGATGATTTTAACCGGCCCTTTGCCTTCATGTTTCTCCATTGTTCTTGCCTGTACTGGCGAAGTATGGGTACGAAGAAGAATCTCTTCTGTAATATAGAAGGAATCCTGCATATCGCGGGCAGGGTGGCCTTTAGGGAGGTTCAATGCTTCAAAATTATAATAATCTTTTTCAACTTCAGGGCCTTCAGCTACTGTATAGCCCATTCCAATGAACAAGTCTTCAATTTCTTCAATAATACGTGTCAGCGGATGATGGTTTCCTGACTTGACAGGACGTCCAGGAAGAGTAACATCTATCTTTTCAGCAGACAGCTTTTCCTGTACTGCCGCTTCCTCAAGATGCTTCTGCTTTTCTTCAATTCCCGCAGCAATACTGTCTCTTACTTCGTTAGCAAGTGCTCCCATTTTAGGGCGCTCTTCCGCAGACAGTTTCCCCATTCCTTTTAGAACTTCCGTTATTGGACCCTTTTTGCCCAGGTAAGAAACACGGATGTCATTTAATTCTTTTAAATCAGCAGCAGTGCTGATTTTTTCCAACGCTTCAGTTTGCAGTTCCTTTAAACGCTCTTGCATCTAAATATCCTCCTTGAAATGAATATTTTTACTTTTTTAGCCAAAATAAAAAACCTCTATCCCCATAAAGGGACGAGGTTTCGCGGTACCACCCTTTTTAACACATATATGTACTTCATGCACGTGTTCACTTCATTGGGATAACGGCTTATGCCGGTACATCTTTACATGGAAAAGCAGAAGTGGCTTAGGATGAACTTCAACTAAGAGCCGCCACTTCCTGGGGCGAACGTTGAAGTCAGCACATCCTGTCTATGTCCCACAAGTAAACCTTGAGGGGCTAGCCGCTGCAGCTGGACAGCTCACCAGAGCGCCAACAATACTTTTCAATGGTCCCGATGCCAACTCAGGAGGTGAATGTTCCCTTGCATTTCCTGTAAAAATGCTTTCAGTCTTAGGCATTTTCTCCCTGAAAAGGCTGACTGCAAGGTAATGGTCTCCGTCATCGTTTTGTTATTATAATTTTGCTGTTAATTATATTACATTCTTGAGGCTGTTTCAAACGGTTTTCAAAAAATTGCCGCCCATTTTCTATTTTCTTAAGTGATAAAGAAGAATTCCGGCAGCCACCGCCACATTTAGTGATTCGCTTTTCCCGAATATCGGTATATAAAGGTTTGCTGCTGTATTAGCCAGAAGCTCTTTATTCACCCCATTTCCTTCATTTCCAACGAGCAGCGCGAAGGAATCAGAGGACTCATACATCGTGTATTCCTGGGCATTTTCCAAAGCGGTTCCATAGACAGGGACTTTACTTTCTTTCAGTCTGCTGATCCAGTCAGACAGATTCCCTCTTAAAACCGGCAAATGGAAGTGACTGCCCTGTGCAGAGCGGAGCACCTTTGGGTTATATGCGTCAACGCTTCCTTCACCCACAATAACGGCATCGATACCAGCAGCATCAGCCGTCCTGATCATCGTACCCAGATTGCCTGGATCCTGCACGGCATCAATTAATAAAAACTGTTTTCCTTTCACTTCCTCAGAGGATCGTTCCTGACTGCAGACAGCAAAGATTCCCTGCGGCGTTTCCGTATCCGCCAGCTGTCCGATGATTTCTTCTGTAACCATTGTTACAGGGATGTCGCCATAATCCCATCCGGGAGGTATGTCTTTATTTTCACTAATGATTATTTCAGCTATTTGATTGGCTTTGAGTGCTTCTTCCACTAGATGAAAGCCTTCAACCAAAAAGGTTTCTGTTTTGTCCCGCTCTTTTTTGGTTAAAAGTTTCTTCCATTCTTTAATTTTTGGGTTTTTTGCAGATTGTATATGCTTCAACACGGTCTCCCCTTTTATAGAAAATCCCGCACAACCGGAATTTCTTATACAGTTTTCTCATTATAGCCTATTTGAAATACATAATAAAAGCGAAATTAGAGAAGATAATAACGAATTAAATCTGGAAGGAGTGCATTAAAGTGAATTTAAACCTGCGCAATGCCATTTTACACAATGTTTCAGGGAACTCTCAAGACGAACTGAAAGATACGATCGTAGATGCCATTCAAAACGGGGAAGAGAAAATGCTGCCTGGATTAGGTGTTTTGTTTGAAGTAATTTGGAAAAACTCTTCAGAGGAAGATAAGCTGGAAATGCTTCAAACTTTGGAGAGCGGCCTTAAATAAAATGGAAAAACTCCGGTATAGCTCCGGAGTTTTTTAATTCTGCTAATAAGAAAGGAAAAAACTTTGAACTTCGATAACTGTCCAGCTCAGGCACCATCACTCTCAGGTCTAAGCCAATCAGCGGGCGCCTTCCGCTTTCTTATTCAAAAGTAATTCTGTCCACTGTTTCCCGATCAAGCTTCTTAATCACTTCAGCAATAAGCTTAACGGCATTTTCATAGTCATCGCGGTGAAGCATTGCTGCATGGGAATGGATATAGCGTGTTGCAATAGTGATGGAAAGTGATGGAACTCCGTTATGAGTAACATGAATGGCTCCTGAATCTGTTCCGCCGCCAGCGATGGCATCAAATTGATAAGGGATATTCAGTTCATCCGCAGTATCTGTTACTAGATCACGAAGACCTTTGTGCGAGACCATTGATGCATCATAAAGGATAATTTGCGGCCCTTTGCCCATTTTGCTCATGGCTTCTTTTTCAGAAATCCCTGGTGTGTCACCTGCGATTCCCACATCTACACCAAATGCGATATCCGGCTCGATTTTTTGGGCCGAAGTGCGGGCTCCGCGAAGTCCAACCTCTTCCTGAACCGTTCCTACACCATATACTTCATTTGGATGATCAGCATCTTTCAATTGCTTAAGCACATCAATGGCAATTGCACAGCCGATGCGGTTATCCCAAGCCTTTGCCAATAGCATCTTTTCATTATTCATAACCGTAAACTCGAAATATGGAACCACCATGTCACCAGGCTTTATTCCCCATTCTTTCGCTTCTTCCCGGCTGGAAGCACCAATATCAATGAACATGTCTTTAATTTCAACAGGCTTTTTCCGCGCATCCGGTGACAGGATATGCGGAGGCTTAGAACCAATTACCCCGGTGATATCTCCCTTGGACGTTACAATCGTCACACGCTGTGCAAGCATAACCTGTGACCACCAGCCCCCAACTGTCTGGAATCGGATGAAGCCTTTATCATCAATGTTTGTTACCATAAATCCAACTTCATCTAAGTGGCCAGCAACCATGATCTTAGGGCCGCCTTCTTTGCCGGATTTTTTAGCAATCAGGCTTCCCAGCCCATCTGTTGTCACTTCATCAGCATATGCTGTTATGTATTTTTTCATAACCTCGCGCGGTTCGCGCTCATTTCCCGGAATTCCTTTGGCATCCGTTAAGTCTTTAAGCATGGTTAGCGTTTCATCTAATTTAGCCATCATTTCGACTCCCTTAATATTTATTCAACCCTATTATACAGAACATGCGATTTAATATAAAGAATTATCAGACGGATATTTTCTCCACCTGCAGGATTAGTATCCTTCAGCCTGCCTTTTATAATTTACTTCATTCTTATCTATATATGCTTTTTCTATATGTGAAGAGTTAAAACCAAGCATTTCCCCTAGCTGTAAATAGGCAGCAATAAGCTCTTTATAATCGTCCAGGGAACGGCTTGTCCGAAACTGTCCGATTCCAGTATAGACAGACAAAAACTGGCCATTCACTGACTCCGCCTTTTCCAGTGGAGCAGCATATTCCTTTTCAGCGTCAAATCCGCATTCAATTCCAAGTGATAAAATAAAATGTATACCGTCTACAAACTCTTCCAATACTGTTTCCTGAGGTGAGGATGGCTTATGGCTCCAAAACTTGAAGCATCTTGTCTCATTTGCAAGCTCTCCCAATTCAACCAGCAGCGCAAGCACCTTACGTTCAAATAAATCTTCTTCCTCTAAACCGTGATTTGATTCTATATGGCTGTCCAGCCCTTTTTGCATTTGAAATAATAGCTGATAATTCATTTTCCACCATCCTATATGAAATAAATGATTAACATACAAAATTAGCCTATCAAAAAAATTATAACAAATCGCAAAAAAGTTGAAACTTTTTTTAATCTCATCCGTAAAGTAAGGAAAATAATAATGGAGGGCTGGTTAATATGTGGCTCCTGCGTATGCTATTGTTTGCTCTGATTCTTTTTCTTATATACACCGCGGTAAAATATCTGCTGAATTCTAAGAGAAAGCTCGAGCTTGCCCACGAACAGAAACGATATTATTTTTGGGATGACCAGGATAATGTCAGGAAAAACTTCCTAATTACGTATAAAGGGGTTTTATTTGAGGGCGAAAAATATCTGGGAACCACGGACAATGCTTTTGATGTGGTCTCCATTTTCATCTGGCCGCATAATACATCGGCCCTTAAAGGGATGGTAAGGGAGGATTTTCTTTTTATAGAAAGAAAGATAACCGAGGCTTATCCCACTGCAAAAATTGACTGGAAAAGCCCTGTGAAGGAATTTATGCATAAAACAGCTTCACCAGGAGATGAAATTAAAGACCATTTATAATAAAAAACGTTCGGCAGCCCCGAACGTTTTTTTATGCTGCTTTAAAGAATTCCTTCCATTTGATGACAGTCACCTTTTCCCTCAGCACAAATACTAAAACAGAAAGGGAAATCAAAATCAGAATAATCATTGAAGGAGTGAATCGGCTGATGAATTCACCAAAAACGGTATAAAAAACAGCCAGCGGCAAATTGGTGATCCAAGAATTTTTTAAATATTGATCAAAACCCTTATTCCTTTCCATAAGACAAAAGTTCAATAAATGGTAATGAATAAATGGGATGAGCCTTAAAACCGCAACCTGACCGACAGTCAAATTCCGGTATTCCCCGAACCACCTCGTTTTTAGCAATGAAAGCTTTTCATGTGTCCTCGGCATTTTTGTGATCAAAAAATAAAAAAGAATGCTGCTGATCATCAGACCTGCAACGGAGAAAACAGAACCAAAAAAACTTCCGAACAGAACTCCTCCAGTTATGCAGACAAGCGGTACCGGAATGAATAGAAACTGCCTGATGATATGAAAAAAGATAAAAACAATGGGAGCAAGAATTCCAGCAGTCTCAGCCATGGCAAACAATAGAATCAATTGATCATTCATGCCTTCACCTCTCCCCGATGTCTTTCCTGCTGTTCCCTAAAGCTTATGGATAGCCCTGATTGTTTATGACAAGAGAATAACCAGGTACACAAGCAAGCCTGCTTCAAGCATCGCCAGAATAGGCAGTCCCCATTTAAACTGCACATGCTTTGTTTTATGCCTGAAAGTCTTCATTCCGAGAGTCATTCCCGCAGCCCCGCTCAAAATGGCTGTGATCCAGAGATTTTTTTCGCTGATTCGATACTGATTCCGTTTCGCCTTCTCCTTATCAAGCTTCATCAGATAAAAACCAGCCACATTCATAATCAGATACATAAGAGCAATTGTCTTGACCATGAGCTTTCTCCTTTATTATGTATTAAGTCTTTATTGAGCTTAAATGAAACGAAAGCATCTGTCCATTTAGAGCAAAATAAAAGCCATTCCCGCATTTAAGGGAATGGCTATTTTATGAAAAATTATTACTTACTTGCTAAGCTGCTGCTTTGCAACTGATGCTAATTCAGCAAATGCTTTTTCGTCAGCGATTGCTAATTCAGCAAGCATTTTGCGGTTAACTTCGATGCCAGCAAGCTTTAAACCATGCATTAAACGGCTGTAAGAAAGACCGTTCATGCGAGCTGCTGCGTTGATGCGAGTAACCCAAAGTTTGCGGAAGTCGCGCTTTTTCTGGCGACGATCGCGGTAAGCATACATTAGGGATTTCATAACCTGCTGGTTAGCAACTTTATATAATGTATGTTTTGAACCGAAATAACCTTTAGCTAATTTAATGACTTTTTTACGACGTTTGCGAGTAACTGTACCGCCTTTTACACGTGGCATATTATTTCCCTCCTAATTTCGAGATATTACTTAAGATTTACTAGTAAGTTACGGATGCGCTTGTAATCGCCTGAAGAAACAAGAGTTCCTTTGCGAAGCTTACGCTTTTGCTTTTGAGATTTGTTTGCGAACATATGGCTTCTATAAGCGTGAGAACGCTTCAGTTTACCAGAACCTGTTCTTTTGAAACGCTTAGCAGCGCCGCGGTGAGTTTTCATTTTTGGCATTGGGAATTCCTCCTCTTACTTGTCGTTTTTCGGTGCTAAGACCATAAACATGCTTCGGCCATCCATTTTTGGATGTGATTCCACTACTGCAACTTCATTGCATGCTTGTGCAAATCGGATTAAAACACGTTGGCCAATTTCCTTATGCGTAATGGCACGACCTTTAAATCGGATCGATGCTTTTACTTTATCGCCTTTTTCAAGGAATTTAATAGCATTGCGAAGCTTTGTATTAAAGTCATGCTCTTCAATAGTCGGGCTAAGACGAACTTCTTTAATACTGATAATCTTCTGGTTTTTGCGAGCTTCTTTATCTTTCTTCTGCTGCTCGAATTTGAACTTTCCGTAGTCCATGATACGGGCTACCGGAGGTTTCGCACTCGGTGCAACCAGAACAAGATCCAGATTGGCACGAGAAGCAATTTCAAGTGCGTCGAATTTTGATTTAATACCTAACTGCTCGCCGTTTTGGTCGATAAGACGGACTTCGCGGGCGCGAATGCCCTCGTTTAACAACATATCTTTGCTAATAGCTAGACACCTCCAAGGTTTAATGCGAACACAACGTTTGGGTCAAGAAAAGCGCAAGCGCCTGCTGGAGCAGACAGCTTTATAGCTGCCAGCTCCACCGGACCAAAGCTGAATCGCAAGTTATACAACATTTCTCTTCCGGAGCGGAAGCAGAGCTGTTTTAACCAAATAAAAAAGTGCGGATGAAAACACCCACACTTACGTTTATAAACAGAAAATGTTCACGTAAAACCTGCCAACTGCACTTTGCGTCAATCAGGTGAGAAGCGGGTGCTTCTTCTTTTCCTCAAACTGTATTCAATTTACCTTAGCTACTATATCACAAAGTATGATTTTGTGTCAAACGAATAACTTTTATCACAACGAAGAAAAGCATAACAAAATTAAGCGCTTTTGGCAATATGATTTTAATATTTTTTCAAAATGAATTTAATGCCATATTTCTGGTTTGCACCAGCTGACTTGGATATTACAGATTCTGCATGTTGTCACGAAGACTTCACAAAAAAAGGGCCGCAGGTCATGCAGCCCTTTTTCATAGTTATCGTTTAACTTCAGCTTTTAGTGCTGAGATGAAATCTTCAAATGAAACCGTTTCTGATTTTTGCTCTCCATATTTACGGACATTTACAGCTTTTTCAGCTACTTCATTGTCCCCAACAACAAGCATGTATGGAGTCTTTTGCATTTGCGCTTCGCGGATCTTATAGCCGATTTTTTCATTGCGGTCATCCAGTTCTACGCGGAAGCCCTCTGCCTGAAGCTGCTCCTGGACTTGTTTTGCATAATCAAAGTGAATATCAGGAGAAACCGGAATGACCTGGACCTGAATCGGGGCAAGCCAAGTTGGAAACGCTCCCTTATACTCTTCAATCAAGAATGCCACAAAACGCTCCATAGTGGAAACGACACCACGGTGGATAACGACGGGACGATGAGGCTTTCCATCTTCAGCTACATAAGTCAAGTCAAAACGTTCAGGAAGCAAGAAGTCCAGCTGGACAGTGGATAATGTCTCATCCTTGCCAAGCGCAGTTTTAACTTGAACATCCAATTTCGGGCCGTAGAAAGCTGCTTCTCCTTCTGCCTCAAAATAGTCAAGACCGATTTCATCCATGGCTTCTTTAAGCATGGCCTGTGCTTTTTCCCACATTTCATCGTCATCAAAGTACTTCTCAGTATCCTGTGGATCTCTGTAGGAAAGACGGAATGAGTAATCATTGATATCGAAGTCTTTATATACTTCAAGAATCAGGTGTACTACGCGCTTAAACTCTTCCTTAATCTGATCAGGGCGGACAAAGATATGAGCATCGTTCAGAGTCATGCCGCGTACACGCTGAAGGCCCGATAGTGCTCCTGACATTTCATAACGGTGCATTGTTCCAAGCTCAGCAATACGGATTGGCAGTTCACGGTAGCTGTGGATGCCATTCTTATAGATCATCATGTGATGCGGGCAATTCATAGGACGAAGAACAAGCTGCTCGTTATCCATTTCCATGACAGGGAACATGTCTTCCTGATAATGATCCCAGTGCCCGGATGTTTTATAAAGATCTACACTTCCCATGATCGGAGTATATACGTGGTCATAGCCCAGTCTTTCTTCCTTATCAACGATATAGCGCTCGATATTGCGGCGGATTGCTGCCCCTTTTGGAAGCCACATCGGCAAGCCCTGTCCAACTTTTTGCGAATTCATGAACAAGTTAAGCTCTTTGCCGATTTTACGGTGGTCACGCTCTTTCGCTTCCTCAAGGAGACGCAAATGCTCGGCCAGGTCTTCTTTCTTAAAGAAAGCTGTTCCATAAATGCGCTGAAGCATCTTATTGTCACTGTCGCCTCTCCAGTAGGCGCCAGCAATACTTAATAACTTAAACTCTTTTAGTTTGCCAGTCGATGGAACGTGGACTCCGCGGCAGAGATCAAAGAACTCGCCCTGCTCATAGATTGTCACTGTTTCATCTTCAGGAATGGCTTCAATCAGTTCAAGCTTGTATTCATCACCAATTTCCTTGTACATCTGAACCGCCTCATTACGGCTGACTTCCTTGCGGACAACGTCAAGGTTTTCATTAATGATTTTCTTCATTTCTTTTTCAATCACAGGAAGGTCTTCTGGTGAAAGTGATTCTTCCAGGTCGATGTCATAATAAAATCCGCCTTCAATGACAGGACCTACCCCAAGCTTTACATTTTTATATAAACGCTTGATTGCCTGCGCCATTAGATGGGCAGTACTGTGGCGAAGAACCTCCAGCGCATCGTTTGAGTCCGGTGTTACAATTTCAATAGCTCCATCCTTTTCGATTGGACGGCGAAGATCATACATTTCTCCATCCAGCTTGCCGGCCATTGCCTTTTTCTTCAGGCCCGGGCTGATTGAAGCTGCAATATCTTCTGTTGTCGTTCCCTTTGGAAACTCCTTTACAGCTCCATCTGGAAACGAAACTTTAACAACTTCTGACATGATATTTCCTCCTTATTTATAAAGTGAAACTCCAATCCTCCTAAAACGCGTTATACACTTAAAAAAATAAAAAAACCCGTCCCTAAAAAAGGGACGAGTTGTATTTAACACGCGGTTCCACCCTACTTCTCGTTCTCTTAGAAGAAAAACGACTCTGTAGTAAGATAACGGTCTTTTCCCGCCAGCCCATTTCCTGGCTGGAGTTCAGAGGCGGTAAGCATTCGAATCGTGTTAGGAAGGTTTCAGCCCTGCCTTCCCTCTCTTTAAACCGTATTAGAATACCCATATCCTCATCGCAACTTTTGCTCGATTTTTATAATATGTACGTTATTATAGTTTGTTATTTCAGGAAAATCAAGGGTATCTTTTACATTTTTCTTCATTGGCATAAGAATGGGCGTTTTGAAAGTTATAGAAGGCTTCAATAGAGCTTAATTCAAGTCTTTCTTCAAAAATATTGCGGATTGTTCTGACCAGCGGCTGCTCGAAATCATCTGAATACAGATAAATGGCGGAAGGTGCAATTGAAAGCAGAGGCGCAATCGTAACGGAATCCACATATACAGGATGATTGGATAATAGCTTGCGGTCAATCATTCTTAATAGCTCTCCTCGTTTAATTTCGCACAAGTGCTCATCATAAAAATAAACACCTTCATCCATAACGACATGAATCGTATTAATCTTTGGCTGCTTTCCTGACAGGAAATCTCTCAATGTATGAATAAACATCTGATATTCCTGCTCCATTTTATATTCATCGATGGAAACTTCAACGTATTTGGTCATTTCATTCATAAGCGGCCGCATTCGGAATTTTACGAAAGAATCAAAAGAAAAGGAAATGTTATTCTGGAACAACTGATCAATTGCACTCTTCAAGCTTTCTTTTACATCCAGGCCACTGACAAACGCGGCAAGATCCTCCCGGCTTCCTTCCAAAATAGAGTGAATAATTTCAAGAATCTGCTGCTGTTCACCTTCATCCTCATAATAATAATGCTCCATCAGTATCCGTTTAAACCAATCATCCTGCTTCTGGTTCACTATAAATTGAAAAAATACTTCCTTAACAATATTCAGGACATCGCCGTTATTTTCTGCAGAGACTCTGACTATATGTTGATCTTCAAAATGAAGAATATTATTATCACATTGACAAAAAGACTGCAGCTGCTCATAAAGATGCTCATAAAAATTCCTCGCATCCGTGCTGCTTTGGAAAATGATTTCGATCAACCAAATCCCCCCTTTATACAAATCTCTGTTCTATGTATATGGCGGACTTGGCCAAGTTAGAAGTAGGATTAGCCTTTTAGTGCATTAAACTATAAGAAAAGCGGAAGCGCCTTGCCCACCCCCGGCGTCTCGTGGGGGCTAAAGGATAACGCTTTTAATCGTGCGATGGATATTCTGCCGAAGCTTTCCCTGTAGAGCTAGACAGTTATCAAAGTCCCAAGGTATGATTCTTACTTTATAATAAAAGCTGCCGGAAGTTTTATCGGCAGCTTAATATGTTATGCTCTTCTGTTCGGTCCTTCCACAAGCACTGGTTCAGCAAGGTATTTAATACGCTCCATGATTCTCCTTGCCTTCATTTTCTCTTCCTCTCCGCGCTGGCTGTAGGAGAGATGATGTTCGAGACCCTGCAGGTCGAAATTGGAAGTAAAGAAGGTTGGGAGGCTTTCCTGCATGCGGAACTGCAGAATCGGCCCTAAAATCTCATCCCTTGTCCAGCTGGACATGGTTTCTGCACCAATGTCATCGAACATTAAAACCGGTGCTTTTTTAATGGTTTCTATTTTACTGTTCAGAGTTTGATCTCCAATTGAATTTTTCAATTCCCTGAATAGTTCAGGAACGTATACAATCATGGAGGATACTTTCTGGCTTGCAAGCTTATTAGCGATAGCACCAAGCAAATAAGATTTGCCTACACCGAATTTTCCATAAAAATAAATTCCTTTTCCCTTGGATCCCGGCTGGTAGTCCATAACAAAAGATGCCGCTTTATCAACGGCCTCAATGCGATCGTCATCATCATATATGGAATCAAAAGTGGCATGAAGGATATCAGATGGTACATATAAACTCTGAATTAATTTTTCGTTTCTCCGCTGCTCATCGTGCATGACCTTGCGCGGGCACTTATCATATTTCAGATCGACTGACCCTCTTTGAATCACAAGCTCCGGATGATAGCCCTGCATAAAGTTCACACAGCCCTCCAAGCTAGGACATTTATTGCACTCCTTGCTCTGCTGTGTATATTCAAAGAGTTTGCTAAGGCTCTTTTCAACCATCTCAGATGTCAATTCATCCCGATGAGTTTGGATAAATGCCTTCACTTCAGGGTGATTAAGCGTTTGGTTTCTCATTTTCTCATACCTTTTTTGAAAACCTTCATTGCCCGCAAGGCGTCTTAATGTTTCATTGATTTTCTCCATCAATCAGTCACCTCCTGTGATCGCAGTTTTTTTAATTTTTCGTTAAGCTCCCTCTTTTTCATTTCCAGCTCATACTGTTCCTTTTCGCTGTTTTGCTTCTGAGACTCTTTCTTTTTGGCGGCTGCACTGCCTTTTTCATCAAACCAGTCCGGCAGCATCTCCGTCCTGATCGGCTTCTTTTTGTTTCCAGCTGTGCTGGCTGTTTTCTTTCCTTCCGCCCAATCCAGGTATTGCCGGTGTTCTTTCTTAGCTAAATCAATAGCTTCCTGGGGTGTTTTTATTTTCTTTCTTGCCCAGTGGCCAGCTATTTTTTCTACGTAGCCTTTGGTCAATTTCATATCTGTTTTGAGCATAACATATTGAATCAGCACATTAATTACCCCGGGCAAAAGCTTTTGCTGGAACATGACATCTTCAATAATCTGCAGATCACCTTTCGATGGCTCTGCCCCTCCGGATATATCCTTTAAAAGCTGCCTTGGTGAGGTGATCTCCAAATAACGGATCAATTCTTCTTCCTGGGTTTCAGGCTGTTTTTTATGAGTCTGATGGATGGCAGGATGAACCCTGTCAATCAGGGAAGGCAGCTGGTCCTGATTTTGGATTTGATACCAATCCCGTGCAGATTTTCTTAACTCCTCAATGTCTATCTCATTATCTTCATTTACAGCACTGATGACGATATTTTTCATTTGAATAGGGTCGATTCCGTACAAAAAGGCAAGATTGCTGATGGATTCCTTTACTTTAACTGTAATGGCCTTTTTCGGTACAAGCGATTCATTCAGCCCTGCCTGAAGCAGTTCAAAATTAAAATCTTCATTCCCGATTTGAATGCCTTCCTGCTCCTGCCTTCCAATATACCCTTCCCCCTCTGATTCATTCATCAGCTGCACCACTTCATCGCCAACCTCAAAAGTACCTGGGTGTCCTGATTTAAATACATCCTGAAAAGCCTTGGTTACTTCCTCATACCCTGTGGCTGTCATCACCTTCTGATCTGAGAAGAAGCGCTTCAGCCTCATAAATTGGTTTCTGCCCAATTTCTTATAAAGATAAATATTGAGCATGCCATCAAGGAAAAATTGTTCAGGTGTCAGCGGGGGGAGCAGTTCATAAATAAATGACCTTGTCTCCTCATCTTTGTTTACGTATACCTTTAAAAGTCCTATCCCTTCAAGCTTGAGGCGGGCTTCATATATATCCTTAAGCCCCATGTCCATAAAATTCATTAAACTATGGTGTGAATTAGAAGATGACCATAGCCTATTTTCTTCAAGTTCCGCCCATAATGTCATATATAAACTGAAGCATACAGAGCCAATGAGCGGCTGGTATAACAGCGTCAGCACTTTTCGGTCATAATCATGCAAAAGCCCGCTAGCTGCTACTGTATATCGATCAATGGGGAGCATCTCCTGCCAATGCTGGGCCATGGTGTTCACCTTTTTCTATTAAGAATATTT
Organism: Cytobacillus sp. BC1816; assembly: GCF_051353635.1. Taxonomy (NCBI): domain Bacteria; kingdom Bacillati; phylum Bacillota; class Bacilli; order Caryophanales; family Bacillaceae; genus Cytobacillus; species Cytobacillus sp. BC1816. Next base: position 4,267,671 of record NZ_CP195611.1, read on the forward strand.
ATTACACTTATTAATCTCAAAAGCATATACCGTAAAAAAAGAGCCAAAGAAGTCCTTCAGCCCATCAAACTATTTCATTAGAAATCAGAGACAGCGACAGCTGACCTGATTTAAGATTGTTCTTTTTTGATTAATTCTTTGAGTTCATCAATAAAAACATTGATATCCTTAAATTGCCTGTATACCGATGCGAAACGGACATATGCCACATCATCCACATTTGCGAGCCTGTCCATGACCATTTCGCCAATTTCATCGCTTTTTATTTCGGAGACACCGTTGCTGCGGAGCTCTTTTTCCACTTCAAAAGTAATGTCCTCCAGGTCCTTTAGGGCAACCGGCCTCTTTTCACATGCTTTAATAAGGCCTCTCAGTATTTTTTCCCGGCTGAATTCCTCTCTGGTGCCTTCTTTTTTCACAACGATTAAAGGAATTTCTTCCACTTTTTCAAAAGTCGTAAACCGGTATCCGCATTTCTCGCATTCCCTTCTGCGCCGAATGGACCTGCTGTCATCAACAGGACGGGAATCGAGAACACGGGTATTATTGTTTTGGCATGAAGGGCATCTCATACAATCAGCTCCGAATTCTTTTATAAGTAAGTTATTTTGCTGGCGTTAGACCAATTACCGAATTTTATTTGTTACTCTTATCTTATAAAAAAGGAGTTGTCAGTACAAGTACTACTATTTATCTGCGTTTCTTGCAGAACCGAGAAAATCATGCCGTTTATTCACCTTTTCATAAATGGAAAGAGCTTCTCTCTTAAGGATTGGGTGGACACCTGCCGGAGAGGATTGCTCAGTTGAGATATTGATATCTACCGCCGTTTCGAAAGGCCTGACAGTCACGACTGTGACAATGGCAAAACAAGATTTAATTTTCTTAATTTCTGCTGCTATCTCGCCGCGTTCTCTGGAAATGCTGAGAATGTTCACATTTTGGTCTGCTTTAAATAAATCTTCGATCGTTTGCATCATTTGAGCTGTATTAGTTCTATAATATCTTGTAGTGAGCTCAGGATCAGAGTGGTTTTCATTTGTTTCACACTGCTTTTTATAGCGGCTGGCAAACTGCCTGAAAATAGACATCCTCTTTCCTCCGTTATTTATTATGTATCCTTATTGTACTATTTTTTACAAATGTCTCATAGATTCTTGTTTATCTTACATATTATGCCCGTTAATTTCCGCTGCAGGCACTCAAGCTTTCCCTCGGGACTGCCGACGCCCCCGACGCTCTGCGTCTGCGGGGTATTCCATTGTACGCTACTCCCTCAGGAATTTGAATAAACTTCCTTGAATGAGCATTTTCGAGGATCTCGCACCTTCCGCTCCAATCAACTCAGTGAATAACTCATTTAGAAGATTAAAAACAACAAATTGAAGTTTTATACTCCGGGCAAAATAAAAAGAGGTGTATTAAATACACCTCTGGATTGCCTAAGATCATTCTGTTATTAAAGTACCTGAGCTTGTTTAACTTGAACTGGACCCATACCGCGAGGAATTTCGATATTCTCACGCGTTTGAGCTCCTAACGATTCTGCAATAAAGTCTGCAGCGATGTTAGGGTCAAGATCTCCACACGTATACACATCAATGCTGGCATAGCCATGCTCCGGGAAGCTGTGAATAGTTAAATGAGATTCAGAGATGATAACCACTCCGCTTACACCCTGTGGCGCAAACTTATGAAATGCAACCTCGCGAATTTCAGCACCAGATTTTAATGCAGCATTTACGAATGTCTGCTCAATAAAATCCATATCATTTAACTTTTCAAAATCGCATCCCCAAAGTTCTGAGATTACGTGACGACCCATAGTTTCCATATTCAAATTTCCCCCTTTAAACTTTTAAGCTATTAATTAATGAAATTCCAGATTTAAACTGGTCCATAACTACCACGGGGGAAAGTTAGTCCAGAGAGGTCCTAACCCTTTAAGTAGCTACCATACCAAAACCTCGGAGAAGTTCACGAGGATTAGTATACTTTGTTTAATTTCTTTTTGCAACACATTGTTTTACATTTTTTTTGGCAAAATCCTTGAAGGCTTTGTCCTTCTCAGGATTTAATTCTGTCCAATAAAAGGAGCCTGCCGGGGAATGGCAGGCTTAAGGGTATGGGTAGTTTTATATTAAGAGAAACTGGCAATTAACCAATTTTTACTGCAGATGCCTGAAAAAGTTCCTGTGCAACAAATTTTGTTAAATCTACAACGCGGCAAGAATAGCCCCACTCATTATCGTACCATGCAAGTACTTTCACTTTGCTGGTGCCGATTACCATTGTTGATAATCCATCAATGATGGCAGAGTGTTCATTTGTGTTGAAATCAATTGAAACCAATGGTTCGTCAGTAATATCAAGGATACCGTGCAGCGATCCCTGTGAAGCAGCTGCAAAAGCCGCATTCACTTCTTCTATTGTAACGTCGCGCTTTAAGTCCACCACGAGGTCAACTAAAGATACGTTAGGCGTTGGGACACGGAGTGCCATTCCATGCAATTTGCCCTTTAAGTGAGGCAATACCAGCGACAATGCTTTTGCGGCACCAGTGGAAGTCGGGATTATGGACTGTCCGCAAGCACGGGCCCGGCGCAAATCCTTATGCGGGTTATCAATATTTTTTTGGTCGTTAGTATATGCATGAACTGTTGTCATAAGTCCGTTTTCAATGCCAAATTGTTCATCAAGGACTTTTGCAACAGGTGCAAGGCAGTTTGTTGTACATGATGCATTTGAAATAATATCATGTTCTTCAATTTTTAATGCGCTTTCATTTACGCCCATAACAACAGTCACATCTTCATTTTTTCCAGGAGCAGTAAGTATTACTTTTTTAGCCCCGGCTTCAAGGTGAAGAGCTGCTTTATCACGTGAATTGAACTTTCCTGTAGCTTCAATGACGATATCGATGTTCAATTCTTTCCACGGAAGTTCTTCAGGATTCCTGTTGCTGACAAGCTGAACACTTTTGCCGTTCACTACAATAGCATTGTCTTCCGGAACAACACTTCCTTCGAATTGTCCGTGGTTTGTATCATATTTAATCAAGTGTGCCAAAGTTTCAGCTGGATAACTTGCATTTATGGCAACCACTTCAAGATTTTCATCAAGGATGGCTTTTCTAAAAACCATACGTCCAATTCTTCCAAAACCGTTAATCGCTATTCTCGCCTTCATGTTACGGCCCCTTCCGCATTAGTGTTATACTTTTGTTCCCTAAGATGTAATTAGTATAACATATTAAAAATCATTTGTGATGGATTAAATGCGGATTTTTTAATGTTTAACAATTCAGAAATATGAGCTCTTTACTTTCAGCAGGTTTTATGGGGGAATGTGCAAAAATACTGAAACATAATGTTTATTTTTGTCATACTAATTGGGTATTAAATGCAACAAAAAAAAGAGCCTGTAACAGGCCCTTAGATAGCATTCCATTTTCTTAAAATACTCCACAATTGTTTCTCTGTTTCTTCAATCCTGCCATTATTATCAATTACAGCATCGGCCAATGCCTTCTTTTCCCTTAAAGGCATTTGGGAACGGATTCTTGCCATTGCTTCTTTTTCGGAAAGCTGATTTCTTTGCATCAGCCTCTGCAGCTGTATACCTTCATCTGCATAAACTAATAATGTTTTGTCGCACATGTATTGTAATTTACTTTCAAATAAAAGCGGTATATCTAAAATAATCAGCTGTTCATTACGGCTGATTGCTTGTTCCTTTTTGGCTGTCATTCTTTTGCGGACGGCAGGATGTACAATGCTATTTAAGGCTTTCCGCTCATTTTCATAATGAAAAATAACGGAGCCCAGTTCTGCACGATCAATTGAACCGTCTTTGAGGAGAATGCTTTCCCCAAAATGACGGACAATTTCCTGATAAGCTTCTTCTCCTTTTTCAACAGCTAATCTGGCTTCTATATCCGCGTCGATTACAGTGTACTCTTTTTCGATTAGGAGAGATGAAACGGTGCTTTTCCCGCTTGCAATCCCGCCTGTCAAACCTACAATCAGTGACATAGTGTGTTCCTTTCATATAAAATGCTAGATTTTTAATATCCCGATTACGATTAAAATAATTCCAGGGATGAATGAAAACTTATGAACCCATCCGCTTTTGGAGAAGAGGGATCCTACTTGCATTCCCATAAACACAAACAGAGAACTCATAACGGCGACAGTCATTGCCAGGTAGAAAGGTGAGTATCCAAGCATGGCTGCACCGATTCCAGCTCCGAAAGCATCAAGGGATAAAGCAAGCCCGAGCATAAGTGCTTCAATTCCTGTGATGGTTCCGGATTTGTCAAAATCAGCGGACATCGGCTTTTTCAGGATATTAATGACAAGCCCAAGAGATTTGATTTCCAGGTTCACAATCGTTTTTTCATGCGGCAGGACATCCTTAACTTTTTCCGGCCTGAAAAATTGATAAAGTACCCAGGCACCGAGAAAAATAAGTATAACTCCCCCTAAACTTTCAGCTAAAGCCGGAGATAAAAAGGCTTCTATAAAATGGCCAATTGTCATGGCAGCCATTAATATTAAAGCTGAACAGCAAGCGATTATACTGATCGATTTAAATGGTATGCTCATTTTCCTTAAGCCATAGGTTAAACCGACACTAAAACTGTCAAGACTGACAGCAAAAGCAAGTATCAAAAGAGAGAATGTATTCGCCATAGAATAGAGCTCCTTCCTGTCAATCGCTAAGATAGTATATGGAAGAAGCCCATCCAATGTTATTCGAAACGCATTTCAGCTCTATTCTGCATTATTATTTTTTCTGGCAGGCCGGACAGTAAACTGTCCCCCTGCCTCCTGTCACGATCCGCTCAAGCGTGCTTCCGCAGACTTTGCAATCTTCCCCTTTTCGCCCATACACAAAAAGTTCGAGCTGAAACATGCCAATTTGCCCTTGGGAATTAACATAGGAGCGTATGGTGCTCCCTCCCTTTTCAACCGCTTCCCTCAAAGTATCCGCAATCTCTTTGTGAAGTGTCTCCAATTCACTCCTTGTTAAGCTATTTGCCGCTCTTTCAGGATGTATTCGTGAACGGAATAATGCTTCATCGACATAAATATTTCCTAACCCTACGATCGTTTTCTGATCGAGAAGTGCAGTTTTGATATTGCGGGAGGTCCGTGCAAGTCTCGCAGCAAGGTCGTCTGCTGTAAACTCTTCCGCAAATGGTTCCGGTCCAAGGTGTGCCAGCGGAAGAGTCGTAAATTCTTCGCCCTTTGCATATAAGTGCATCGTTCCAAATTTACGGACATCCTTATATCTGAGCTCAGTGCCATCTGTAAAATGAAAAATCACATGAGTGTGTTTTTCAACAGGATCTTCTTCTAAAAAAAGTCCGTACCTGCCTTCCATTCTCAGATGGGACACAAGGGCATAATCATTGGTATAGAGTATTAAAAACTTTCCTCGCCTGCCAATGTCCTGAAAAATTTGACCTGCTAAAGCATCCTTGAATTGGCCAGCCTCTTCCGGATGCTTAACCATTTTGGGCCAGAAAACCGAAACATGTGCAATGGTTTTGCCGATCACCAATTCCTGCAATGTTCTTCTGACCGTTTCAACTTCTGGAAGTTCCGGCATGGTCCTCCCTCCTTTGTAAATCAGTTAAAAATGCTTGGGACTTTGCTTTATGATATATTTTGAATCCTGTTTGCTGGGGTGTAACTTTCCGCTGCAGGCACTCGCTTTCCGCGGGGCTTCCGGGAGCCTCCTCGGCGCTATGCGCCTGTGGGGTCTCCGTGGGTTCGCCACTCCCGCAGGAGTCTCGCACCTTCCACTCCAATTAACACGATCTTTAATAGCACTTAGCATATCACAACAAGAAAAATCATTTTAGGTGAATTACTTGCAAAGTAAATTCCTCAAGATCAACTTTTATTTCGCATCAAACCACGTTGGCCCAAAGGAATAATCCACTTTAAGCGGAACTTTTAATTCTACTGCATTTTCCATAACGTCCGGTACGATTTTTTTGAGCGTCTCTATTTCATCCTCTGGCACTTCAAAGATCAGTTCATCGTGAACCTGCAGTAAAAGGCGGGCTTTGAGTTCTTCTTTTCTTAGGCGGTCAGCCATATCAATCATGGCTTTTTTAATTATATCTGCCGCGCTTCCCTGGATCGGTGTATTCATGGCGGTTCGTTCCGCAAAGCTTCGAAGGTTGAAGTTTCGGCTAGTGATTTCAGGCAGATACCTTCTTCTGTGAAGAAGGGTCGAGACATATCCTTTTTGTTTAGCATCATGGATAATATCATCCATATACTGCTTAACGCCAGGATAACTTTCCAGATAGCGGTCAATAAATTTACCCGCTTCTTTCCGTGTGATGCCCAGGCTTTGGGAAAGGCCATAATCACTGATTCCGTAGACAATTCCAAAGTTAACTGCCTTTGCATGGCGCCGCATATTGGACGTAACTTCATCGGCATTAACGTGGAATACTTCCATTGCCGTTTTCGTGTGAATATCCATATCTTCAATAAATGCTTCAATCAGCTTTTCATCATCTGCAATATGAGCCAGTACTCTCAGTTCAATCTGCGAGTAGTCTGCTGCAAAAATGGCCCAGCCAGGTTCTGAAGGGACAAATGCCTGCCTGATTTTTCGCCCTTCCTCCAGACGGATCGGAATATTCTGCAGGTTTGGATCTGTTGAACTTAACCTACCTGTCTGTGTAAGAGCCTGATTAAATCTGGTGTGGACTTTGCCTGTTTCATAGTTAACCACCTTAAGCAGGCCTTCAATATAAGTGGATTGAAGTTTGCCAAGCTGGCGGTAATGCAGGATGTCCCGGATAATTTCATGGCTGTTCTCAAGTTTCTCCAGGACATCAGCAGATGTGGAATAACCTGTTTTTGTTTTTTTAATGGCGGGCAGCCCTAATTTTTCAAAAAGGATCACTCCGAGCTGTTTTGGAGAATTGATATTAAAGGCTTCCCCGGCAAGCTCATGTATGCGCTTTTCGATTTCATCCAATTTGGAGAGCAGGTCTTGTCCCATTGTTTTCAGGCGCTCAAGATCCACTTTAATACCGGTTGATTCCATATCAGCCAATATCAGAGACAGCGGCATTTCCAGGTCATAAAACAGCTCGGATTGCTGGTTTTCCTTCAATTCACTATCCAGTTTTTCCTTCAATGTCATCAAGGCCGCTGCTTTCCTTGCCAAATGCCCGGCAAGTTCCTTTTCTTCCGGAATCCGTCTTTTTGCTCCTTTTCCGTAAAAAGCTTCATCAGATTGAATCGCGTTATAGCCATGATTTTTTGCTATAGAGGCCATATCTTCAATAGTCTGAGACGGGTTAATAAGATAAGAAGCAATATAAAGGTCAAAATCAGCACCTTTTAAATGAACACCATGATGCCGGAGTGAGACTTCCGATCTTTTGGCATCATAGACTGTCTTCTTTTTGGTTTCATCTTCAGCCCATCTTTTAAAAACATCTGACTCTAAAGCCGTATCTTTGGAGAAGAAGAAATTCCCCTTAGCATTCGCAACGGAAAAACCAATGATGTCTGCATAATGGTAATTATCTTCTAGAAGCTCGACATAAAATGCATTTTCATCAGTAAACATCTCTTCCTTAATTTCATCTGCAATGATAAATTCAATTTCTTCAAGATTTTCTTCGACCGCTTCTGTGTCACCGCCAAGCTTTTCCAGTAAAGAGTTAAAGCCTAATTCTTTAAAGATGCTTATGACTTTTTCTTTTTCAAAACCTTCATATTCAATGTCTTCAATTCTAATTTCAACAGGGGCTTCTCTCGTGATAGTGGCAAGCTCTTTGCTCATTAAAGCTTGATCCCTGAATTCTTCCAGCTTTTCCTTCAGTTTTTTTCCGCTCACCTTATCAACTGACTCCAAGAGCTCTTCAAGGGTTCCAAACTCTTTGAGCAATTTAAGGGCTGTTTTTTCTCCCACTCCTGGAACACCTGGGATATTATCTGAACTATCTCCCATTAGGCCTTTCATATCAATAATTCTGTCAGCCGTGATTCCGTATTTTTCTTCTATATGAGCTGGTGTATATTCTTCAATATCAGTAATTCCTTTACGGGTAATGCTGACTGTTACAGCATCGGAACTTAACTGTGTCAAATCCTTATCCCCTGATATAACTTTTACTTCACATCCATCTTTTTCAGCTTGAAGCGACAAAGTTCCGATGATATCATCAGCTTCATAGTTTTCCAGTTCATATCTGGAAATTCCGTAAGCATCCAGCAGCTCTCTTATATAAGGGAACTGTTCGGACAGCTCAGGCGGAGTTTTCTGCCTTCCTCCTTTATACTCGCTGAAGGTTTTATGGCGGAAGGTTGTTTTTCCGGCATCAAATGCCACAAGGAGATGAGTTGGTTTTTCATCCTCGAGAATCCTTTGCAGCATCATGGTAAATCCGTAGACAGCATTTGTATGTATTCCTTTATCATTGTTTAAAAGCGGCAAAGCAAAAAATGCCCGATAAGCGATGCTGTTGCCATCAATCAGAACAAGCTTTTTTTTATCCAACTAATATCTCCTCCTCTTAAGAAAAGCGCAAGCGCCTTGCCCACAATAAAAAAGCCGACATTTTCCTTTATTCTATCATGAGCAGATAGAGAAAGAAAAATAACGGCTTTGGGGTTAAAAGTAATTAATCCGTATACCCCATCAGCAGTCGGGCATATGGTGAGTCCGAAGGGAGAACAATTACAGTCTCGCCATTAATGGTCTTTTTATAGGATTCAAGCGTGCGGTATAAGGAATAAAATTCAGGATCCTTTGAGAAGGCTTCGTTGTAGACTTTCGCAGCTCCCGCTTCTCCTTCCGCGCGGATCGTTTCAGCATCTGCCTGGGCCTTGGCCAGCATTTCCCTGACATTCCTATCCGTTTCAGCAATGATGATATTCTTCTGGGCATCACCCTTGGACAGGTATTCCTGGGCTGTTGACTGGCGCTCTGAAATCATCCTGGTGTACACGGACTGTTCGTTTTCAGAAGGTAAATCTGTTCGTTTAATTCGGACATCTGTTACTGTGATTCCATAGTTATCATTAGAAAGCAATTCATTCACTTTAGTAGTAATCTGATCATTCAATGATCCCCTTGATGACTTTTCATCATTAATTATTTCATCATAATTCAGCCGGCCCAATTCGGAGCGGGTCACGGAGTAGATGAACTCTTCCATTCTGGCCTCCGCCCCCTCCAATGATCTGGCGTTTGAGATCATTTTCTTAGGGTCATCAATTTTCCATACTGCATAATTATCAATAATCATGACCTTTTTATCCTTTGTATTGATTTCAGCTTCGGACACGTCATAAGTCATTTGGTATTTTGGGAGCGTGGAAACACTTTGAATAAATGGTATTTTGTATGTTAATCCAGGCTCGCTCTCAATCCTGACCACCTCACCAAATTGCCGGATGACCCTGTACTCCCCTTCCTTTACAATAAAAAGGTTGCTGAAAAGAATTGCGAGTGCGGCAATGACAAGCACAAGGATGAGTCCAAGTTTGGTATAACTTCTCCACTTGAAATTCCCGCCCCGCTCATTGATATTTACGACATTTTGATCACTCATTATCCGCACCAGCTTCCTCTTTCGGTTTGGTCTGTTCTTTCTCAAGCGGCCTGATCGGGAAATATTTCATTGTATTTCCATCGTCATTCATAATGTAAATTTCAGCACCTGGAAGGACTTGCTCCAGCGTTTCAATGACAAGCCGCTCTCTTGTGATGTCAGGATTATTCTTGTATTCTCCATACAATTTATTAAATACCGCCACATCTCCACGTGCTCTCTCCAGGCGCGCCGCTTTTTCACCTTCCGCTTTGGAGGCAAGAGCCTCCTTCTCACCTTCTGCTTCATTCATTCTCTGGTTCTTATATTTTTCTGCTTCATTTTTTTTGGTATTGGCGGTTTCCCTCGCATCCGTTACATCCGTAAAGGCTTTTCTGACATCATCATTCGGCAGTTCCACATCCTGCAGTTTGACTGCAAGAACGGATATGCCAATATCATATTTTTCAATTAAAGAGGTTAGGAGCTCTCTGACATCAGCTTCAATCTCTGCTTTTCCTGAAGTTAGCGCATCATCAATTTTAGATCCGCCTATAATACTTCTTAAGGATGAGGAAGTAGCATCATATAGGATTTCTTCTGGGTCTTCAGCATTATAAAGATATTTTTCCGGATCCGTAATTTTCCACTGTACAACCAGATCTGCCAGAACGATATTTTCATCACCGGTTATCATCTTTGTCTCATCAGGAAAATCCTTTATTTGTCCATCTTTTTCTTCATATCCAAACTGCAGCGAAAAAGTTTCTTTTGAAAGCTTCTCCACGCTTTGGACAGGCCATGGCAGTTTGAAATGAAGTCCCGGCTCCGTAATGCCTTCCTCCACTTTCCCAAATGTTAAAATGACTGCCTGATCCGATTCATCGACGGTGTACCATGTTGTAAAGGCAACTATACTTAACATAACAATTGCCAGAATTAGGCCTGCGATTGTATAAATCCGCTTTAAGCTGACCATTTCCTCTCCCCTTCCCTAGCACTCTTTCTATAACTTTTCATACGATTTATTTACGTAAAGGTTTCATAAATATGACAAAAGTTAAAGAAAGAAGGAAAATCAGCAAAAATGAAAAAGGCGAAAGCGGGGTCAGCTTTCACCTTTTTCTATGGCTCCTTGGATGAAGGGGTTTAACAATTATGATTTTATCAGCGGAATGTAAAGGGGGCATAAATCTGCTGTAAAATTAATGTAAAGTTAAACCTGCCACTTCATCCATTTTTTTCATTATTCATTTTAGGAAGTTCAATTATAAAGGAGGTGCCTTTGCCGACCTCACTCTTTACTGAGATGGATCCTTTATGTGCTTCAACCAGATGCTTTACGATGGCAAGGCCCAGTCCTGTACCGCCGGAATTCCTGCTTCTAGCTTTATCCACCCGATAAAAACGTTCAAAAATACGAGGGATTTCACTGGCTTCAATTCCAATCCCCGTATCCTTTATTTCAGTCAAAACTGTGCTTCCGGTCTTTGCCGCCGAAATATAGATGACCCCCTGATTCGGCGTATATGAAATTGCATTTGATATGGTATTTATAAACACCTGCTTAAGCCGGTGAACATCACCTTCAATATATACCGGTTTTTCATCTCTCTGATATTCAAAAACAATTTCCTTTTCTGCTGCTTTCCCTTTCATAATGGCCATTACATCTTCGAGCACATCAGTCAGATCCAGCGGCTGAATGGAAAGGCTGAATCCTTGCTTTTCTATTTTCGATAGATCCAGCAAATCCTGAATAAGAGATTGAAGCCGATCACTTTCCTTCAAAATGATACTGAGGAAATCATTTAGAGCCTGTTTGTCTTCCATCGCTCCATCCAAAAGAGTTTCCGAAAAACCCTTTATAGAGGTTATAGGTGTTTTCAATTCATGAGAAACGTTTGCTACAAAATCCTTCCTCATCTGCTCAAGCTTTTTCAGTTCTGTAATATCATGAAAAACAAGTAAAATCCCTTTCCATTCATCATTCGTGCCAATAATCGGGACTCCATATACTTCAAAGTAACGCCTTTCGATATTAACGGGAATAATAAGCTGTTTTTTTACTTTCTGCTCAGTCATGAAAATTTCTTCAACCATTTCGGTAATACCTTTGTGCTCAATCACTTCATAATAGAGTTTGTAAAGATATTCAGAAGGATTTGCATTGAAAACCTCTTTGTATGGCCGGTTCATTAAATTAATATAGCCTCTGCTGTCAATAAGAATCAGGCCGCTTCCCATGTTTTCAATGAGAGCCCCAAGCCGATCCTGCTGCATTTCCTGGGACTTCACCATTTCCTGAAGATTCCTTGCTAATACATTGATAGACTTACTCAGCATACCTGTTTCGTCTTCCTGATCTTCATATGTTCTTGCCCGGTAGTTTCCCTTTGTAAGTTCAATTGCAACCTTTGTGGCTGACTCGATAGGTTTTGTATACCGTGCCGTAATTCTTGATCCAAGCAGAATAATAACAAATAAAGAAAGGCCCAGGCTGATAGTCAAAATCCACCAAATCTGCTGGTAAGCCTTTTGGAATTCAGCCATCTTTGTGCTTAAGAAGATATAGCCCTCCTTCTCGCCATTTATCATGACAGGCTGCCAATAATAGTGCAGGTTAAACCCTCCGGCCACTTCCAATCCTGATTCATTTGCAGATTCCTTTTTTAATACTTCTAATATAATTTCCTGATGCCTGCTTTGTGTTGTCTCACTTTTGACGCTGCTGTCCATTAGTATTCTGCCCTGGCCATCAGTAGCAGTTACACGCAAATCAAGAATGGCTCCGAACTCATTGACCTTATCAAGGCTAAGGGATCCAATGCCTCCGTTGCCCTCAACATAGCTCGATACCAGTTCAGACTCTTTTTGCAGCCGTGCATCAAATGTTTTTAGATAATAGCTTTTAAAAAGCTGGCCTAAAAGAAGGCCTAACGCAATTAAAACAACCAGAATTAAAGTGAGCAATGCGAATAGCAGGCGGGTGCGAAAGGTGTTCATTCTCCTTTAGGCTCCTCCAATTTGTAGCCCAGTCCGCGAATGGTCTTTATATATACAGGTTTTTTAGTGTTTGTTTCAATCTTCTCTCTTAAATGGCTAATATGTACATCAACGATTCTTGTATCTCCCGCAAAATCATAATTCCAGACTGCGCTAAGAAGCTGATCCCTTGTAAGAACACGGCTCTTATTCTTGGCAAGATATAATAGCAATTCAAATTCCTTCGGAGTTAATTCAAGGAGTTCTTCTTCAAAATAAGCTTCATAATGCTGTGGAAATATCTTCAGGCCGCCAATCCTCAAAGAATCGCCATCTTCTGTTTTCTCCTCAGCAGCCTCAGGCACAAATTGAGTTCTCCTTAAGATGGCTTTAACTCTGGCAACCACTTCGCGGGGGCTGAAGGGTTTTGTCATGTAATCATCCGCACCAAGTTCAAGTCCAAGTACTTTATCAAATTCATCATCCTTGGCAGTCAGCATCAAAATAGGTGTCCCAATTTTCTGCTGTCTAAGCTGTTTGCATACTTCAATTCCATCAAGCTTTGGAAGCATAAGATCAAGTACAATTAGATCCGGCTTTTCAGAAATGGCCAGATCTTTTCCTTCCTGGCCATCCATGGCTGTGATCACTTCATAGCCCGCCTGCTGCAGGTTATATTGAAGTAAAGTTACGATAGATTGTTCATCATCTACAACTAGAATTTTCTTATCCATACGATCCTCCGAGTGAATGAATTACCCCTGTTTGAAACCTCAGCTGAAACAGCACCATTGGAGTGTCAGCGATCTTTTTAAAAGCAGGTATCCCTCCTGCCTATCAAACCCCTATTTACCATATACCTTTATTATAATATATTTCATGATTTTTTTTCGGATCAATTGTGGGATAGGACTGGATTCATAAAAAAAAGATGTGCGTTTTCTGCACATCTTTTTACTATCAGAAATTATCCAGAGCATTCCCATCCATCGGCTGAGGCTTGTATGGCGGGCATATAAGGAGCTGTCCGTTAATAACCGTCTGCTCCTCTTCATTTGTCCCCTGTACCTTAATTTGTACGGTGTGACTTGAGGTGTTCACTTCTATTACCTCGAATAAAAATTGAACTGTGCCATAATGAAAGACAGGCTTCACATACTCGATCTCCTGCTTTAAAACATGACTTCCTGGCCCCGGCAAATATTTTGATATGGCAGAGTTAATGATGCCATTCAGCATAACACTTGGCACAATCGGTTTTTTATAAGGTGTTTGTGAGGCATAGTCATGCTGGATATATAAAGGGTTTGCATCGTTCGTTAAGCCCAGGTACAGCAATAGGTCCTTATCTTCTATTTTTTCTGTAAGCGTCAGTTTTTCGCCAACAGATATTTCATCAATGGTTCTTCCCAGTTTTCTTTTTTTTCCAAGCAGCATATCTTAGCACCTCCAAGTATTGTAACCGTTTACATAGTTGCTGTAAAAAATAGACTGTAAAATATTTTAAATTATTCAGTCTATTTTTTATATGATATCATTTTATACTATTTCCCAAAAGGGCTTCCAGTAAAAAAATTCGGAGAGTCGACCCCGAATTTTTTTACTATCTATTTCCGAAATCATTGACTGGCTTAAGAATTCTGCAAGCTGATTCAGCACGGGTCACTTGCTTTCTGCGGGGCGGGCGGTGAGCCTCCTCGCCGCTTTGCGCCTGTGGGTTCTCACCAGGACATTGAATAATCTCCCTTGAATCAACACCGCACGAAGGAAATGCGATAGCATTTTCGAGGATCAAGTGACTTCCGCTCCAATCAACTCAGCGATTAAACTGAGACAGCTGAATTGAAAACACTAGCCATCTTTCCTTAGTATGCTAACACTTCCATTACCTTGCGAACTGACTCTGCCGATTTATCGAGGGCAGCTTTTTCCTCGCTTGTCAGTTCAAGTTCGATTACTTTTTCAATACCGTTTGCTCCAAGGATTGCAGGCACACCCAGATAGATTCCTTCGTAGCCATATTCCCCTTCCAGGTAAGCAATGGAAGGCAGTACGCGTCGCTGATCTTTAAGGATAGCTTCACACATTTCCACAAGGGAAGCAGCCGGAGCATAGTATGCACTTCCATTGCCTAATAAGTTGACGATTTCCCCGCCGCCTTTACGCGTGCGCTCAACAATGGCATCAAGACGATCTTTTGAAATTAATGTTTCCAAAGGAATGCCGCCTGCATATGAATAGCGGACTAGCGGAACCATATCATCACCGTGTCCGCCAAGTACGAATCCTGTAATGTCTTTAACAGACAAATTCAGTTCCTGGGCCACAAATGTGCGGAAACGGGCAGTATCAAGAACACCCGATTGGCCAATTACACGGTTTTTGGGGAAGCCTGATTCTTTGAAGACTGTATAGGTCATCGCATCCACTGGATTAGTCAGAACAACAATATAGCTGTTTGGGGAATGTTTTAAAATCTCCTGAGCTACACTTTTCATAATCTTTTGGTTCGTTTGCACAAGGTCGTCCCGGCTCATGCCTGGCTTCCTGGCTATGCCTGCTGTAATAACGACAATGTCAGAGTCCTTTGTATCTTCATAGCTGGACGTACCCGTGATGTTCGCATCGAATCCTTGAACAGGACTTGCTTCAAGCATATCAAGAGCTTTACCCTTTGTCGGATTTTCCATTTGCGGTATATCGACCAGTACAACGTCTCCAAGTTCCTTTTGGGCAAGCAAAAATGCGGTTGTTGCTCCAGTAAATCCCCCACCGATTACAGAAATCTTTTTGCGTTTCAATGACATGAGCAGTTCCTCCTTTAGGAAATGAAAGTATCAGGAATTTGCATTCCTTATGTAAGAGCTGTTTTATTAAAACAGTCATCCTATTAGCTTTACACATTCATCACTTACAAAAATCGCCAGCTGTCCAGCTGCAGAAGTTTCCCTAAGAAGCAATCTAAATAACACTGCAGAAATAGTATATTAGCCAAAAGCGCCTTTTATTAAAGGCGCTTTTGTTTTTTTACTCCATATTTTTAATTAATTCGTCTGCAAATTCAGAGCATTTCACTTCAGTTGCTCCATCCATTAGACGGGCAAAATCATATGTTACGACTTTTGAAGCAATAGATTTTTCCATAGATTTAACGATCATGTTTGCAGCTTCGTTCCATCCAAGGTGTTCAAGCATTAATACACCTGAAAGAATAACAGAAGAAGGGTTAACCTTATCAAGGCCAGCATACTTTGGAGCTGTACCATGAGTTGCTTCGAAGATCGCATGTCCAGTTTCATAGTTAATGTTAGCTCCTGGAGCAATACCGATGCCGCCAACCTGTGCAGCAAGTGCGTCAGAAATATAATCGCCGTTCAAGTTCATTGTCGCAACAACATCAAACTCTTTTGGACGGGTAAGGATCTGCTGAAGGAAAATATCAGCAATCGCATCTTTAACGATAATTTTGCCGGCTGCTTCTGCTTCTGCCTGTGCTTTGTTCGCAGCTTCAACACCCTGCTCATCTTTAATGCGGTCATATTGAGCCCAAGTGAATACTTTTTCTCCGTACTCCCTTTCAGCAAGCTCATAACCCCAATTTTTAAAGGCACCCTCAGTAAATTTCATGATATTGCCTTTATGTACAAGTGTTAGAGATTTGCGGCCTTCTTTGATTGCATACTCAATGGCAGCGCGTACAAGACGGCTAGTTCCTTCTTCTGAAACAGGCTTAATGCCGATGCCTGAGGTTTCCGGGAAGCGGATCTTATTAACGCCCATTTCATCCTGAAGGAATGAAATTAGCTTTTTAACCTCATCAGAGCCTTTTGCATACTCGATGCCGGCATAGATATCTTCAGTATTTTCACGGAAAATAACCATGTCAGTATCCTGAGGGCGCTTAACTGGAGAAGGAACTCCTTCAAACCAGCGGACCGGACGCAGGCACACGAATAGGTCAAGCTCCTGGCGAAGCGCAACATTCAGGGAACGGATGCCGCCGCCGATTGGCGTAGTTAATGGTCCTTTAATCGCAATAAGATATTCATTGATCAAATCAAGTGTTTCCGAAGGAAGCCACTCACCAGTCTGATTGAAAGCTTTTTCTCCTGCTAACACTTCTTTCCAGACAAGCTTGCGCTCACCTTTATATGCTTTTTCAACAGATGCATCCAATACACGGGAAGCTGCTGCCCAAATATCAGGACCTGTTCCGTCTCCTTCGATAAAAGGAACGATTGGATTGTTTGGTACGTTTAATACACCATTAGTAACTGTGATTTTTTCACCTTGCATTGTTATACCCTCCATTTTGAAAAGTGCGAGCATCAGCCTTTTTATTTATATAGTTTACGGCACGATGCTGCATCAGTATATCAGAATCAAAGGTTAGAAGGCATTTGCCCCTAACCTTTTTCCTGCTCTCTCTATTACAGCAATTTTTTGATAAAAAGTAAAATGCTGAGTAGTAATTTTAGTTCTATTAATCTGCTTTTTCTGCTTTTTAAAGACCTCTTTGCTCTACTGGAACGTATTTTTGCATTCCCGGGCCAGTATAGTCAGCACGCGGGCGGATCAGACGATTATTTTCATATTGTTCGAGAATATGAGCCAGCCAGCCGGAAACGCGGCTTACAGCGAAAATCGGCGTAAACAGGTCGTGGTCGATTCCCAGGCTGTGGTATACGGATGCAGAATAGAAGTCGACATTTGGCGGAAGTTTTTTCTCTCCGGTAACAATCGCTTCAATTTGCGTGGACATTTCGTACCAGTGTGGTTCCCCTGTAAGTTCTGTAAGCTTTTTGGACATTTCTCTTAAGTGCTTGGCACGAGGGTCGCCCTGACGGTATACACGATGCCCAAAGCCCATGATTTTCTCTTTCTTTTCAAGCTTTTCACGGATATATGGCTCCACATTTTCAAGAGTGCTTATTTCAGTAAGCATTTTCATTACGGCTTCATTGGCACCGCCATGCAGCGGCCCTTTTAAAGCGCCAATTGCAGCTGTAACTCCGGAATAGATATCTGACAATGTGGCTACACATACACGTGCAGTAAAGGTGGAAGCATTTAGTTCATGGTCAGCATGAAGAACCAGCGCTTTATTAAATGCTTCAATTGCGATTGGCTCAGGCTCTTTGCCTGTAAGCATGTATAGGAAGTTGGCTGCAAATCCAAGATCTGTTCTAGGAGCAATTGGCTCAAGGCCTTTTCTTACTCTAGCAAATGCCGTTACGATAGCAGGCATTTTAGCTTGAAGGCGAATTGCTTTTTTATAATTTGCTTCTACATCCATCTGGTCTGCTTCTTCATCATAAAGTCCCAAAAGAGACACTGCAGAACGCAGAGCAGCCATTGGATGCACTTTGTCGATTGGATATGTTTTAAAATGGTTCAGAACTTCCTCTGGAAGAGAGTAGTTTGCTGCAAGCTGACTCTTTAACTCATCCAGCTGGGATTGAGTAGGAAGCTTTCTGTGCCATAAAAGATAAATAACCTCTTCAAAGCTTGCATTTTCAGCCAAATCATCAATATTGTAGCCTGCATAGGTTAATGTATCGTCTATGATGGAGCTGATAGACGAAGTAGTAGCTACTACCCCTTCAAGACCGCGTGTTACTGTCATACCGAATCTCTCCTTTACATAATAAAATTTCCCCATACCCATTTTTGTCTGTACATTAAACATAAGTAAGCCGAACCTGATTTTTCATTTTTCAGAAAAGCTTCCTTGTCATGTCCACATTCTGTTTTATCTTTACTATGAACACTTTTATAGGGCTGCTGGACAGCCATTGCAAAGCCGGCTGTATTAGCCGATCTACAGACCAAAACCATGAAAGGTGAAACTTCCATTTAGTGAAAGGGCACTCCCTGATATACGGAAGAAATAAACTTTCTTTTGGCGTGCATTCCATCGAGCGGTTGCTCGGTACTCTTTAAAAAAAAGAAAATGCTTACATTTTTTCTGAATAGAAAAAATAAAAATATATTAATAACATTTTAATAGAGCTTAACTGAATATAATAGGTACCGTAAAATAGGTTACGCTTACAAGTCCTATTATAAACAATTATCTGACTTTTGTGAACGAAAAGCACTTAAAATGTTAAAAAATATTATTTTCCAAAAAAAGTTTATTTACAATAATGCCCAAGGGCAATAAGAAAAGCGGAAGCGCCTTGCCCATCCCGACACTTGAGGGGATAGGCTGCTTGCGCTAGACAGATATTAAAGTTCCAAGTTTTCTTTCTTCTTAAAAAAATCGATCATGAGCACAGTATCGATCATTTAAAGAGTTCAAAGATTTTCATTGCCATATACGCAATTCCTGCCCCTATTAGAGGACCGACGGCAACACCTTTAAAAAGGGAAACAGCAAGAATGGTCCCAAGAACAAGAGCAGTTGTTATATGAGGGTCTTCCGCCAGCAGAACGATGCCGCCTTTTGCCAAAAGCGCAACTGCAACCCCTGAGATAAGGGCAACCCATGCATAAGGGGATTTGAACGCTCCGCCTAAATCCCGGAAGCCGATTTCACCGCTTGCTATTGGTGCCAGGACAGCGATTGTAATAATGGTTACGCCCCAGTTAATCCCTTTGGACTGCAGGAATGAAAAGGCTTTTGAATCGAGGCCGGCTGCTTTAAGGACAATCAATACAAAGACAGCAATGATCAATGATTGATTTTTTGCTATTACACCAATACCCAGCAACAGAATCAAAAAAATGAGCGATTGGGAAAACATTTGCTAATTCACCTGCCAGCTTTCTATATTATCGTAACATAATTTAATTCATTTTAATAATTTCTGAGTTCTTTACCTGATTTTAATAAATAGAATAAGTATTACTAGACAATAGCTAATTATTTTTAGCTTCATCAAAATTGATGTATGATATGACTAATAACATTACATAAAAACGGCAGCTGCAATGACTTAGTCTGTTCTAATTAAATAAGGAGGCTATTACTTGAACCCGGCATATATCTATCGGACCGTAAGATTTTTCTTTGTCATTGGAGTAGTGATCTTAAGTCTCTATGCTTTCTTATATTTATCCAAAGTGACTTACCCTTTCATTATCGGACTGGCCATTGCCTTTCTCATAAATCCCTTTGTCAACATGATGGAAGTTAAATGGAAAATCCCAAGGGCTCTTGCAGTCCTCATTGCTTTGATTCTTATCTTTGCCATTTTTGCTGGATTAATCACATTACTGGTGGCAGAGATCGTATCAGGTGCAGATTATTTGGCAAAAGTCGTACCGCAGCACCTCGATACTTTAATTGACTTCATTGAGCAGTTCTTTGCTGGGCAAATCATTCCTCTTTATAACCAGCTTGCAAGTTTATTTAATAATCTTGGCACAGGCCAGCAGGATACCATAATGACAAACATAGAAAATGTCGGAAAGCAATTTGGCTCCACCCTGGGAGATTTTATCCAGGCATTCTTCGAGAAAATCCCAAATATCCTTTCCTGGTTTCCCAATGCAGCAACTGTCCTGATATTCTCGCTGCTGGCCACTTTTTTCATCAGCAAGGATTGGCATAGGCTTTCAGGCCTCTTCAGCCGCATACTGCCCAGCCGTGCAAAAAAGAGCGGCAGAACTGTATTTGCCGATCTGCAGAAGGCCTTGTTTGGCTTTGTCAAAGCGCAGGCTACCTTAGTATCCATCACGACTGTTATCATACTTGCCGGACTGCTGATTTTGCGTGTCGATTACGCTATTACAATTGCACTTGTGACTGGCCTTGTCGATATCATTCCCTATCTCGGAACAGGGCTGATTTTTGTGCCATGGATCATCTATGAGGCAATCGGCGGAGAAATGAGCAGGGCAATCGGACTTGGCATTCTTTATATCATCGTATTGGTACAGCGGCAGATTATGGAGCCAAAGATCCTTTCATCAAGCATTGGACTTGACCCTTTAGCTACCCTGATTGCTTTATTTGTCGGTTTTAAACTGATTGGATTTCTGGGCTTAATCGCCGGGCCGGTTACTCTTGTACTCATCACAACTCTTCATAAAGCTGGAGTATTCAGGGATATCTGGTTGTTTATAAAAGGCAATGATGAAGCAGATTAAGCTGAAGAACCTGAATGTGAGCATCGCCTTCAATCAGGCTATGTAATGGATTGCCTATTTGGCACTTGCCTAACCAAAAGATGTGAAGGCGTCGGAAAATACAATGCCCAATAAAAGAAACAAGCCGCTCCAATTTAAAGGAGCGGCTTTATATATAGCTATTTTCACCTGATTATCGTGATCGTTCCCTTGTTCATCCATTTTTTCAGACCTAAATACAGGATGTTTTTAAATACTTTTCTTGCAGAAGGGAGAAGCAATGCAAATCCTAATGCATCTGTAATAAATCCCGGTGCAAGTAGCAGGGTGCCTCCAATAAGGATGCAGGCCCCATCAAGAATGGCATCTCCAGGCACTTGCCCGCAGCGAAGCTGATCCTGTATTTTTCTGATTGTATCAAGGCCCTGTTTTTTGGCCAGATAAGCACCGAGAACGCCTGTAAACAAGATAACCGCAAGAGTAGGCCATAGCCCAATTGTGTTCCCTGATAGAAGTAAAACACCAATTTCAGCAGCAGGAACGATTATCATCAGCAAGAGAATGTAGCGCATCAAGCCACCTCTATTTTGTATAAGACTTACCTTTATTATACCAAACATGGAACTGATAATATAACAATTTGTCTGCCCAGGCATCAAAAAAAGGAAGGGCAGCCCCTTCCTTTTTTAACCCTTACAGCACGCTTGCGTGGCCGTTATAAATTACGCCGCGCTGAGAATCGACTGTAACTTCCTGTCCATCTTTGAGAAGGGTTGTTGCTTTTTCAACCCCTACAATGACAGGTATGCCAATATTAAGGCCTACAACAGCTGCATGGCTTGTAAGTCCGCCTTCTTCTGTAATAAGTGCACTGCATTTTTCAATAGCAGGGACCATTTCACGGTCAGAACCGATTGTAACCAGAATAGACCCTTCTGTTACTTTTGCCAATGCTTCCTCTGCATTTCTCGCCACAACGACTTTTCCAAAGGCTGATTTGCGCCCGATTCCTTGTGCCTTAGCCAGGATATCCCCCACCACATGAATTTTCATTAAATTGGTGGTACCAGCTTCACCAACAGGCACACCAGCTGTAATAACCACTAAATCTCCTGATGCAACAATTCCGCTGTTCACACTTTCCTCAACTGCAATATCAAGCATATCATCTGTAGTAGACGCTTTTTGGCCAATTTGAGGATAAACACCCCATGTTAAAGATAAGCGCCGTGATACATAATCGTTTGAAGTAACGGCAACAATAGGAGCTTTTGGACGGTACTTTGAAATCATTCTTGCTGTATGGCCGCTCTCAGTCGGTGTAATAATTGCGTTAACATCCAGGTTTAGAGCTGTATGTGCCACTGATTGTCCAATGGCATCTGTAATGTTATGCTCATTATCTTTGCTGCGGTTTGATAGAATTTCTTTATGATCTAAGGCAGATTCTGCTCTTGATGCAATGTTGTGCATCGTCTGAACAGCCTCGACAGGATAAGAGCCTGCAGCCGTTTCACCGGATAACATGATAGCATCAGTACCATCAAAAATGGCATTTGCTACATCACTCGCTTCTGCGCGTGTTGGACGGGGGTTGCGCTGCATGGAATCCAGCATTTGTGTTGCAGTAATAACAGGTTTACCCTGTGCATTGCACTTTTTAATTAATTTCTTTTGCACAAGCGGAACTTCTTCTGCTGGAATTTCGACACCAAGGTCTCCGCGCGCTACCATAAGACCGTCAGAAATTTCAAGAATTTCATCAATGTTATCTACACCTTCCTGATTTTCAATCTTAGGAATGATGTTGATATAAGAGGCGTTGTGCTCTTCAAGCAGCTGTCTGATTTCCAAAACATCAGACGCTCTGCGGACAAAAGAAGCAGCAATGAAATCTACGCCCTGTTCGATTCCGAAGATAATGTCCTGAGCATCTTTCTCCGTTATGCCAGGAAGATTCACAGATACACCCGGAACGTTGACGCCTTTTTTATTTTTAAGTGTTCCGCTATTTAAGATTTTTGTGTGAATTTCACTGCTGGCTTTATCGATTTTTGTCACTTCAAGTCCAATTAAACCGTCATCAAGCAGAATTTTGCTTCCTGTGTGTACATCTTCAATTAGCCCTGCGTATGTAACAGAAAACTTTTCTGCTGTTCCTTCAACCTCGTTCATGGAGATAATAATGTTTTCCCCAGCTCTCAGTTCTATCGCACCTTCAAGCATATTGTTTGTGCGGATCTCCGGTCCTTTTGTGTCTAAGAGGATCGCTACTGTCTTGCCGGTCTTTTCCGCAGCTTCACGGATGTTCTGAATTCGCTGTCCATGCTCCTGGAAATCACCATGAGAAAAATTTAACCGGGCAACATTCATGCCTGCTTCAATAAGCTGTGTTAACTTTTCAACACTTTCACTGGCAGGTCCAATAGTACAAACGATTTTCGTTTTACGCATTTTAATTTACCTCCTGATTTGATGCAGCTTGATTACAAGAAAAGCGGAAGCGCCTTGCCCACCCCCGACAAGCACAAGACGAGCCTCCCGGAAAGGCGTTCTTTGCCTTTTTGAGAGGATTTCTCGAAATGTGGAGGCGACTGCCCAGAGACGACAGGCATAAGACCCTGAGTCCCCAGGAGCCGAAACAAGACAAGCTTGTGACCTCGAGGGGGTAGGCGCTGGAGCTAGACAGTTATCTTGTCAGCACAGGGCCCTTTGGGCGCATCGTGCTGGTTTATATGTGACAAAATTAAATAGACAGCTCTTTCGAAAGTTTGTATAGGTCCAGGTCAAGTGTATGCTCTCTATCCAATATTTCTATTATATCATGGTCAACAAGTTTATTATTTTGAATTCCTACTGCACGTCCGCCTTTGCCTTCAAGGAGAAGTTCTACTGCATGTGCTCCAAGGCGGCTTGCCAGCACCCGGTCGAATGCAGTTGGGGATCCGCCCCTCTGCATATGGCCAAGTACAGACACCCGTGTATCAAAGTTTGTTGTTTCCTTTATTTGCTTGGCAAATTCCACTCCGCTGCAGACTCCTTCTGCTACCACAATGATACTATGCTTTTTGCCGCGTTCATGTCCCTTTTTAAGTCTCTCTGCAATTTCATCCATACTATAGCCTGCTTCAGGAATGAGGATTGTTTCCGCACCGCCTGCTAATCCTGCACATAAAGCGATGTCTCCTGCATCTCTTCCCATTACTTCAATGATAAACGTTCTTTCATGGGAAGTAGCCGTATCACGGATTTTATCAATTGCATCAATAACCGTATTTAAAGCTGTGTCAAAGCCAATAGTATATTGGGTTCCCGGAATATCATTATCGATGGTGCCAGGTACGCCCACACAGGGAAATCCCTGCTCTGTCAAAGCTTTTGCTCCACGGTATGAACCGTCCCCTCCAATTACCACAAGACCTTCAATGCCGTGCTTATTCATCTGTTCAATGCCTTTTTGCTGGCCTTCTCTTGTTTTGAACTCTTCGCTTCTTGCCGAATGAAGGACTGTGCCGCCGCGATGGATGATATCACCAACCGAACCAAGGTCAAGCTTCTTAATATTCCCTGACATTAAGCCGGAATATCCGCCATAAACACCATACACTTCAATATTATGATAAATCGCTTTACGGACAACTGCTCGTACAGCTGCATTCATGCCAGGAGAATCGCCGCCGCTTGTTAATACTCCTATTTTCTTCACAATAATCACCCCGAATGTAATTTATATAAAAATAAGAAAGCGTGTTGTCTGCTGCGCTGTTTTTTAACAGCCTATAAATCATGGACTCGCCTGCCCAGGAATTTTACATGTAATATAGGCTCTTTATGTAAAGCAGAGCATAGTCTGCTTATCTTATTATTGAACAAAACGCTATTGAATATTTCTAAAATACCATGAAGAAGGGAGCATCTCAACTTAATCAGGCAAATTCAAGGAAATACAGAATTGTCGGGTAACTGAAAGCGTTTTATACAAGAAAAGCGGAAGCACCTCGCCCACTTTTGGAAGGCAGACTAAGAACTCCGCGTCCTGTGGCAATGTCTGCATGACCCTCATCCTGTTGGCCTCAAGCACAAGATGATCCTCAGGGAAAGGCGTTTTTTGCCTTTTGGGAGGGGGCAGGTGCTGGAGCTGACAGTTTTCCACATCGGAATTTACATCATTTTTCTTTTGACAAGCCTGCAGTATAAGCCTCCCGCTGACATAGATGGCTTGTGCAATGGAATAGGCAAAAAATAAAAGCGTGCCCGAAGGCACGCTTTTATTTTACCCCAATAAATTCCTTTAAAAACGAATATTCACCAATGGATTTGAACTTGTTGTACCGGTGGTCG
Organism: Cytobacillus sp. BC1816; assembly: GCF_051353635.1. Lineage (NCBI taxonomy): Bacteria > Bacillati > Bacillota > Bacilli > Caryophanales > Bacillaceae > Cytobacillus > Cytobacillus sp. BC1816. The sequence goes on from NZ_CP195611.1 coordinate 4,292,653, forward strand.
ATAAGCTGATCTTCAGAAAGATTCATCAAATCCTTCAATGATTGATAAAGGACCTCTCCGATTTCTGCAGCCTGCACCTTTACATCTTTGTGGGCTCCGCCCTTTACCTCTTCGATAATCTCATCTACAACACCTAATTCTTTTAAATCCGGAGCAGTAATTCTCATGGATTCTGCAGCCTTTTTGGCCTGCGTGGCATCTTTCCAGAGAATGGCAGCAGCTCCTTCTGGAGAAATAACCGAATAAGTGGAGTTTTCAAGCATATGAATATGGTTTCCCACACCGAGAGCCAGCGCTCCGCCGCTTCCCCCTTCACCGATGACGATACAGATAACAGGCACCCTAAGGCTGGCCATTTCAAACAGGTTTTTTGCGATTGCCTCGCTCTGTCCGCGTTCCTCTGCGGCTTTCCCAGGATAGGCACCCTTTGTATCAATGAAACAAATGATCGGCCTTCGGAATTTATCTGCCTGCTTCATGAGTCTTAATGCTTTGCGGTACCCTTCGGGATGCGGCATTCCAAAATTTCTGCGGATATTCTCTTTTGTGTCTTTTCCGCGCTGATGCCCAATGACAGTAACCGGAAGGCCCCTAAACTTTGCAATGCCTCCAACAATGGCTTCGTCATCCCCAAAAGCACGATCTCCATGACACTCGAAAAAATCCTCAAAAAGATAGGAGATATAGTCCTGGGTGGTTGGCCTTCCAGGATGTCTTGCAATCTGTACACGATCCCACGGTTTCATATTTTCATATATATCGGTTTCTAATTTCTCCAAGCGCGCTTCCAGCTTCTCTATCTCAGAGGATAGGTCTACATCGGCTGTTTTTGTAAACTCTTTTAATTCAGCAATCTTTTTTTTCAGCTCCATAACCGGACGTTCAAATTCTAATTCTCCTGCCATTGGAAGTCACCTCCTGGTTGATGTATCGATAAAATGGCTGATATCTTGTCCTTTAACTCTGTTCTGGGGATGACTGCATCCAATTGACCGTGTTTTAATAAGAATTCTGCTGTCTGGAAGTCTTCCGGCAGTTCTTCACGGATCGTTTGTTCTATGATTCTGCGCCCCGCAAAGCCAATCAAAGCACCAGGTTCCGCCAAATTGTAATCTCCCAGTGAAGCAAAGCTTGCAGACACACCGCCTGTTGTCGGATGAGTCATGATGGAGATAATCAGACCTCCATTATCACTGAATCTTTTTAAGGCTACACTTGTCTTAGCCATTTGCATCAGGCTCAAAACGCCTTCCTGCATTCTTGCTCCGCCTGAAGCGGTAAATATAATAAAAGGAACTCCCAATTCATCAGCTTTTTCAATGGCACGGGTAATTTTTTCTCCTACTACTGAGCCCATGCTTCCCATTCTGAATGTAGAATCCATAACGGCCACTGCTATTTTTTGGCCATTTACAGTGCCTGTCCCAGTCACTACCGCTTCATTAATTTTTGTTTTTTCCCGATCTTTTTCCAGCTTTTCAATATAATCCGGGAAATTAAGAGGATTTTCAGATATCATGTTTGCGTTAATTTCCTCAAAGCTACTGGCATCCAAAAAGCTTTCCAAGCGCTCTTTTGAATTCATGGTGTGGTGGTATTGACAATGGAAACACACTTTAAGGTTCTTAACCAATTCTTTTGTATACATGATCTTCTTGCAGTTCGGACACTTTGTCATGATTCCTTCCGGCACATCCTGCTTTGCCGTTTCCGATGGAATGGTTGCATATTTCTTCTTCTTCGTCTTAGTGAAAATATCTTTAAGCAAGATGAAACCTCCCTGATATTCGCTGAATCATTTCCATTAATTTCAATAGTGGTCAGACCACCGATTTAAAAATGAATGCCTAACTCTCCTAGGCTCCATTTATGCTTGTCTGATTATTTAAATATAGAGGATATCAGCTATAAAATCTGCAAAAAATTGTCGTTAGCTTTTCGACAATTTTCTCAGATTTCTATATACACGAATAACTTCGGATTCATTTCTGGAAATCAATGTCTCAATCAGCCTTGCATATTGTTCCTTAGTTACCATCATTGTCTCCAGATCCAAAGAATTATAATAATCTTTAAGGATAATCCAGATGCGGAGGAAAAGATGATTATCTGCAAGTGTGACAATTTCCAGGAAAAAGTCATCATCTGAGTAGTCTGCTTCAAGAGACCACTTTTTGAACCTAAGAAGCTGATCTTCCCCAGCCTTTTGAATGATTAGCCATAAACAATCAAGTTCGATCAGAAACTTGGTTTCTTTAACATCTCTTATGGATTTCTTATCCTGAAGAATAAACGTGCTGAGCAGCTGTACGAGCTGATGCCCTCTAAAATCCCTCATAAAAGTCCCCTCGCCCCTCCTTGTCTCTATTAAGCCAAGAAGTTCAAGGGCTCTTAATGCTTCCCGTACGGAAGAGCGCCCGACACCCAGGCGCTCTGACAGCTCTCTTTCAGAAGGCAATCGATCTCCAGGCTTAAGTCCGTCATGTTCAATCATGGACCTAAGCTGTTTGACAATGCCGATATATACCTTCGTGTTATTTTGAGGTGGATTCACGTATGGAGTCACTCACCTTTTCCAATTACAGCAAGTTGCTTCGTTTTTTCCTTTACTTCTTCAGGATCCACTTTAATGCGGGCAACACCTGTTTCCATAGCTGCCTTTGCCACAGCGGCCGCAACTGCAGGTGCGACACGGGGATCGAATGGCCCAGGGATGACATAATCCGCATTCAGTTCATCCTGATGAACCAAATTGGCAATGGCTTCTACAGCAGCTACTTTCATTTTCTCATTGATATGAGTTGCACGGACATCCAGAGCTCCTCTGAAAATTCCAGGGAAAGCCAGCACATTATTGACCTGGTTCGGAAAGTCGGATCTTCCTGTACCAACTACCATCGCTCCAGCAGCTTTCGCTTCTTCTGGCATAATTTCAGGAGTTGGATTGGCCATAGCGAAAATAATCGGGGCCTGATTCATAGCACCAATCATCTCTGCCGTTAACGCTCCAGCCACAGAAACCCCGATGAATACGTCTGCACCTTTAATAACATCAGCCAGGCTTCCCTTGGCATTCTCACGATTCGTATATTTCGCTACTTCATTTTTTATCTCATTCATTCCCTGTGGGCGGCCTTCATAGATGGCACCCTTCGTGTCACACATAATAATATCGCGAACACCATAGCTGTAAAGAAGTTTAATGATGGCAATTCCGGCCGCACCCGCACCGTTTGCCACAACCTTAATTTCATTCATTTTCTTTCCCGAAAGCTTCAAGGCATTCACAAGACCTGCAACAGTCACAATGGCCGTGCCATGCTGGTCATCATGGAAAACAGGAATATTTGTTTCCTTTTTTAGCCGCTCCTCTACATAAAAGCAATTTGGAGCAGCAATATCTTCAAGGTTTACGCCTCCAAATGTAGGTTCAAGAAGTTTTACAGTCTCAACGATTTTATCAACATCGGTCGTATTGAGGCAAATTGGAAATGCATCCACTCCTGCAAAACTTTTGAATAGTACAGCCTTACCTTCCATTACAGGAAGGGCGGCTTCCGGTCCGATATTTCCTAATCCCAGCACAGCTGTTCCATCTGAAACAACCGCGACCATATTACCTTTCATCGTATATTCATAGACCGTTTCCGGCTTATCATAAATCTCCTTGCAGGGCTCAGCAACCCCCGGGGAGTATGCAAGGCTTAAGTCTTTGGCATTTCGCACCTGTACTTTTGATTTAGATTCCAATTTCCCTTTATTAGCTCTATGCATATGCAGTGCTTCTTCGCGTAAGGTCAAAATTTTCACTCCTCATATTCCGGATAGGATTTATATATATAAACATAGATCGACGGACAAATATCTGCTGCCGCTCTGCCAGATTATCAGGTGGCGCAGGGCTTATCTTTCGCTTCAGTGGTCAGACCAGTTTATTTTTCTTCTTACAAATATACCATAATTGTTATTGTTGTAAAGGCTAATTACTTTAAAATGACGTTATTCTGCCCAAGCACTTTCATAAGCAAATGAAGGAAATCTTCTGATGGCGAGATCAGGTCCTCTTCACCCAGGCGGATGGTTTTTCGGGAGCTTTCATAATATAAAACCACCTGAACCCGGCCTTCATTTTTCTTAAATAACTCTTTAAGCGAACGAAGATTTTCAGATGTTTCCCGATCCTCGGTAATCCTTAAATATAAAACCGGATCCTTGTTTTGCATTTTTTCAATTGCTTCCTTCACATCATCAAGATGCTGGACAATCAGCTGCTTCTTTCCGTCCCGTTCCTCTATCCTTCCTTCCGCAAAGACAATGCTTCCCTGGGAGCATAGCATTGAAAATCGGTTAAACACCTTTGGAAAAACAACTGCCTCCATATCCCCCGTCTGGTCGCTCAAGGATAGAAATGCCATTGGCTCTCCTTTTTTCGTACGGATCTTTTTCACCTCGGATAAATATGCAACTGTTTTTGCCTTATTTGCATTTCTTTCGAGTTCAAGCAGCGGACTGGCATCCAGCAGATGAAAAGATGATTCGTAAATTGAAACCGGATGATCTGATAAATACAGGCCCAGCACATCTTTTTCAAATCTCAGCTTGTCCTCGGAACGGATCGGATCTACTTCGGTATATTTAGGCTTAGGAAAAAATTCATCATCCTCAAAAAAATCAGCTTGATCGTCTTCCGGCATAACAAGCTGGGCATGTTCCGCAGCCACATCCAGACTTGCAAGCAGAACAGCTCTATCTTCCCCAAATTCATCAAAACTGCCTGAATGAACCAGGGATTCGAGGACCTTGCGATTAACAGCTTTTGTTGAAACCCTTATGCAAAAATCAAACAGATCTTCAAAGCGCTTATTTTTCCTAGCCTGAAAAATATCCCTTAAAGCTGCAGCACCTACGCCTTTTATGGCTGCAAGACTATACCTGATTGAATCTTTCTCTACCAGAAATGAATAGCCGCTTTTATTTATGGATGGCGGGCTGAGCGCCAAACCCATCTGTTTCAGTTCTCCGATATACTGGGCAATCCTGCCTTCATTGCCTACTGCTGAAGTCAGCAGTGAAGCCATAAAGTAAAGCGGATAATGAGTTTTTAAATATGCCAGCTGATAAGCTATGAAACTGTATGCAACCGCATGGCTCCGGTTAAATCCATAGTTTGCAAACCGGACAATCAGATCATATATATCATGAGCAGCTTGTTCACTATAGCCTTTCTTCACCGCTCCCCCTACAAAATGGACACGCTCACGGTCAAGCACTTCTTTTTGCTTCTTGCTGACTGCTCTCCGAAGCAAATCGGCTTCACCCAGTGAAAACCCTGCCATTTTTGCAGCGATTTGCATAATTTGTTCCTGATACACGATGACACCATACGTATTTTCAAGAATAGGCTTCAAATCAGGATGCGGATATATAATCGGCTTCCTCCCGTGCTTTCTATCAATAAACAGCGGGATATTTTCCATTGGGCCGGGGCGGTAAAGGGCATTGACAGCCACAATATCTTCAAAGCGTGTTGGCTGAAGCCTTGTCAGAACACTTCGCATCCCCTCAGACTCAAGCTGGAAAATGCCTGTAGTATCTCCTCTTCCCAAAAGACTGTATACTGCCTCATCATCCAGGGGAATGTTTTTTATATCAATCTGTGTGCCTGTCTTTCTCTGAATAGAGCTTAAGATATTCTCGATTAGTGTCAGGTTCCTAAGACCGAGAAAATCCATTTTTAATAGGCCGACATCCTCAAGATGCTCCATTGAGTATTGGGTCAAATAAACATTCTCATGTCCCTTTTGAATGGGAATGGCCTCAACCAGCGGGTGCTCGCTGATTACAACACCGGCAGCATGAGTGGATGTGTGCCTTGGGAGACCTTCCAGTTTGATAGCCGTTTCAAAAAGTTTGCGATTTAAATCGGATTCCTCGGTGAATCTTCTTAAAGGCTCTGATTCTTTGTAAGCCTCTTTGAGACTGATGCCCAATTTGGAAGGTACTTTTCTTGAAAGCATGTCCAGCTCTTTCGGATTAAGCCCAAATGCCCTGCCGACATCACGTAGTGCCGCCTTAGCTGCCAATGTTCCAAACGTAAGAATTTGAGCAACATGGAGCTCTCCATATTTCCTGGACACATACCGAATCACCTCATCCCTTCTGTGATCCGGGAAATCGATATCAATATCAGGCATGGAAATTCTTTCTGGATTAAGGAACCGCTCAAATAATAACTGATGCTCAATTGGATCCACATCTGTAATATATAAGACATAAGCAACCATCGAACCGGCAGCAGATCCCCGCCCCGGACCGGTTAAAATCCCATTTTCTCTCGAAAACTTCATAAAATCCCAAACGATTAGAAAATAATCGCTGAACTTCATGTTATTAATTATATTCAGCTCATACCGCAAACGCTCCCTATGCTCACCATCTGCATCCGGATATCTGTCAGCAAAACCCTTCCAGCAAACTTCTGCCAATAGCTCATCGGCACTCATCCCTTTTACAGCAGGGTATTTAGGGAGGTTCTGTTTATCCAGCTCAAGCATTACATTGCATTGCTCTGCTATCTTAATCGTATTTTCCAAAGCATCCGGATAACCCGATAACAATTCTGCCATTTCCCCGGATGACTTTAAATAATACTCATCACTCTTCAGCCGCTCTCTCGCTTCATCCTGAAGCTTTTCTCCATTTTTAATGGCCAGCAGGCACTCATGGGCAAAAGCATCTTCTTTCTTTATGTAACAGACACCATTTGAAGCCGCCAGGCCAATCCCGGTTTCCCCGGAAAGCTGAACCAGAAGTTCATGGTTTTTTTTCTCTTCACGCAGTCCATGATCCTGTATAGCTAAAAAGAAGGAATGCGGATCGAAAAGACTGCTGAAAAGTTCAGCTGTTCTTTTTGCCTGGCCGTATTCACCTGCCTCAAGATAGTGTTCTATTTCCCCATCAAGGCCGGGAGTTAAAGCAAACAATCCTCCTGCATAGTGCTTAAGCCATTTAACAGGGATGCCTTCAGGCGATTTTGTCTGGACTGTGCTTGTGATTTTTAATAGATTCTGAAAACCCTGCCTGTCTTTAGCCAAAAGGACCATCGGATAAGCTTCCCCTTCGGATACCTCGCTTAATACATCCACAGAGAGTCCCAGGATTGGCTTTATGGACTGCTTAAGACATTCTTTATAAAAAGCAACAGCTCCGTACATGACATTCCGGTCCGTTAAAGCCAGGGCAGGAAACCTGTTTTCCCTGGCGCCTGACACAAGCTGTTCTACTCTTGCCGTGCTCGATAGCAGGCTATAAGCGCTATATACATGAAGGTGAATAAATGACACGTTTCTCACACCCTTACTTTCTCTGTATTTTCATTATAGAACGCCCGTTTCCAAAAAGAAAATATGTTCTCTTTTTAACTACAGCTAAAAAACATATTTTCCTAAGTTTGTCCATATGATGAAGTATCAAGATAATTCTGGCAGGGCCATTCCTGCAGCGAGGATGGATGATATGAATACCCAGCCCTTTTTTTCCACTTTAATTGATAGTTATTTTATTGCTTTCGGTGTTTTGATAGGAGGTTCAATCATTGGAGGTATGGCTGCTTTTCTGACAGGAAAGCCTCCTTTAAATCAAATCTTCCAGATTTCTAATATGATACGCATCTGGGCTATCATTGCAGCAATCGGAGGAACCTTTGATACAGTTTACAGCTTTGAAAGAGGTGTCATGGACGGACAGACAAAGGATATATTTAAACAGTTCATGCTGATTCTTTCTGCTCTCGGAGGGGCCCAGACAGGCGCCATGCTTATTAACTGGCTGACTCAGGAGAACATTTCAGCATGAGGATACCGCCTTACTACCGATTGCCATCCTGGCAGCGCTTTTTAGCAGGAATGGCCATAGGAGGCATCATCAGCTGGTTTATTTTTTTATTTGTTTTTGGACAATGGCAGGAGAGATACAGCAAAGAAATCAAGCTTCAAAAGGATGCTATTTTTGAATTGGAAAAAGATAAGGAAATCTGGCAGGAGGAATTCAAAAAACTAAATAAAGAAAACCAGAAAAAACTGACTGTCCAGGATATATCCATTAAAATTGTCAACAGCGAAAAATATAAATTGGATTCCTTCAGTGTTTTTCAGCTGGAAGATGAAATAAAAGAGGATATTAGCATGATGGTTGCCAAAGACATCGATACTGTTTACAAAAGCAGCGAACTGATCAAGAAAATAATAGAAAATAAAACACATCGGGTAAATGAAAAGAGATACCGGGTGGAAGTTAAAGAACTGGTCATCTATACAACCGTCTCAATTGAATTAAATATTATGCTGGATTAATGCCCGGCTTTTGCCGGGCATTAGATGTTAGTTAGCTTTGCAGACATCCTCCAAATCTCTTACAACCGATTCCATCTCTTTCCATGAATAAATGGAAGCTCCGGCAGCAAGAGGATGTCCTCCGCCATTATACTTTCTTGCAACTTCATTAATAATTGGACCCTTCGAACGGAACCGCACACGGATTTGATCGCTCTCCTCAATAAAGAAAACCCAAGCTTTTATTCCCTTCACATCGCCAAGAATACTTACAAGCAGGGAAGCTTTAGAAGGTACTGCCTGAAATTCTTCGAGCAGCTCTTTTTTCAGGATCATGACAGCTGCCCCGCTGTCTCTCATTTCAAAGTTCTGCAGCACATAGCCCTTCAATTTAACAATATTTGCGTCCAGCTCGTACATCTTATCAAACAGTTCCGGCCGCGAAAAATTATAGTGAATCAGTTCACCTGCATATGCAAACGTCTTTTCTGTCGTGCTTGGATAGAGGAAACGGCCGGTGTCCCCTACTATTCCGGCAAATAACAATCTAGCAGCTTCATCAGACATTTTCAGACCCTGATCTTTGCCGAAAAGATAAAACTCATAAATCATTTCACTGGTCGAGCTTGCATCCGTATCAACCCACATCATATCTCCATACGGATCCATATTCGGGTGATGATCAATTTTGATCAGTTTATTACCCGTTCCATATCTATCATCACATATCCGTTCCGCATTTGCTGTATCACAGACAATGACCAGCGCCCCATTATATGTATCATCAGATATCTCATCCAGCCTTCTCATATAATGAAGTGTTTCTTCTTCCTTCCCCACAGTGAAAATTGATTTTTCAGGGAATGAAGCCTTCAGAATTTCAGCAAGGCCTCCCTGTGAACCATATGCATCCGGATCAGGACGGACATGCCTATGAATAATGATTGTTTCATATTTTTTAATTTCATCAAGTATCTTTTGTTTCATGGCGCGCTCCTTTTTTCTGAATACTACTTTATTTTTACCACATCATCGTGAAAAGAAAAAGAAAACACAGCACGCTTATGGCAATTTTTTAATAATGAAGGTAAAATAATAAGAGATTGTCGAAACTTGGAGGTTATGAAATGCCTATCTTTGTTATCCTGATTATTCTCTCTTTTTCTTTCTATATTTTCTACAAAGTGAAATTCTTCAGAAGCAGACAGCCGGCTGAAAGACAATGGATATCAGCCAAGTCCAGGATTGCGCTTGGAACATTCGTCGCCATATTTGGCGTTAATCAGCTGTTTTTATACAATACAACAACAGCTCTCATTGTGGGAATTGTGTTTATCCTTGTTGGAGTATTAAGCATATGGGGCGGCATAAAAGCATATAAGTTTTACATGCCTCATGCTGCAAAAGAAGTTGAGCAAGCAAGGAAAAGTTAAATTTAAACCGTACTTCCGAAAGAGCTCTGCAAAAAAAGCCGTTCAAAATGTGAGCGGCTTTTTCTTCATTAGTAAGAAAGGATATCCTTGAACGTGATTACTTTCTAGCGCAAGCAGCCTGCCCCCTTGGGGTGAGGCCCCAGGACAAGGAAGTCTTCGTCCACATAAACATCGCACGACCGAAAGCGGCAGCTTTTGGGAGGATGTGGTTCTTAGTCTGCGCCTTTGTGCAAGGAGCTTCCGCTTTTCTTATTTTAATGTCTGTCAATAAGCTGGCACATCATCATCGCCTTGCCTACAAGGACACCTTCGTTAAAAACTTCCACATCCACTTTTCCGAACTTCCGTCCTACTTCCAATACTTTTGGATAGATTTCAAGCATACTGTCGATTTGAACAGGCTTAATAAAGTAGACCGTCATATTTTCAACTACGAGATCACCTTTTTTATAGCTTCTTAACACTCTGTTTGCAGCTTCCGAAACAATGGTTGTAAAGACTCCATAGGATATGGTTCCAAGGTGGTTGGTCATCTGGGGAGTAACCTCACAGCGATAAACGTCATCCCCTTTTGTTTTTCCCCGAGTCATAACCAGCTGGTTGGTGACTATGTCGTCAATTGTTTCACCCACCTGCGGCTGCCTTTGGATCATCTGCAGCGCCTTCAGCACGTCCTGACGGCTAACAATCCCTTCGAGCTTATTGGCTTCATCTATCACAGGAAGCAATTCAATCCCTTCCCATACCATCATATGCGAGGAAGAAGCAACGCTCGTTTTTCCGCCAACCGTCATAGGGTTTTTGGTCATAATTTTTTCAATAAGCGTTTCTTTATCATGTCCCATAATATCCTTTGAAGTGACAACTCCCTGCACTCTTAGATTACTGTCGACAACCGGGAATCGGCTATGGCCGGTTTCACGATTGTACGTTAGCCAATCTGCAATTGTATCGGTTGTTTTCAGGAAAATCGCTTCTTCCAGAGGAGTCAGGATATCTTCAACAAGTACAATCTCCTTTTTGATCAGCTGGTCATAGATAGCCCGATTGATCATAGTTGCCACTGTGAAGGTGTCATAGCTGCTTGAGATCACAGGAAGCTGCAGGTCGTCAGCAAGCTTTTTGACATGGTCTTCTGTATCAAAGCCCCCAGTAATTAACACAGCAGCCCCAGCCTTCAAAGCTAATTCGTGTGCCTGGGTCCGGTTTCCGACAATCAGCAGGTTTCCGGCATCCGTGTACCTCATCATCGCTTCAAGCTTCATCGCTCCAATAACAAACTTGTTCAGTGTTTTATGGAGACCGGCTCTTCCTCCGAGCACCTGGCCGTCAACGATATTAACAACTTCGGCAAAAGTAAGCTTCTCAATATTTTCTTTCTTTTTCCGCTCAATTCTTATTGTCCCAACACGTTCTATTGTACTGACATATCCCTTATTTTCAGCATCCTTAATTGCTCTGTATGCAGTCCCTTCACTCACTGCGAGCGCCTTGGCGATCTGTCTGACCGATATCTTTTCTCCAATTGGCAGTTCATCAATGTAATGTAATATTTGCTCATGCTTAGTAGCCAAGACTTTCACCCTCTACAAATTATTCCTTATTTTTCATTATAAGGGTAAAGAGGCCTTGATACAATTGACTTCGCCAATCTTAAATTATCTCAGTCTAACGGGCAGTAAAACCCCACTGATTGAAGTTTCACTTTATCTGCCGAAGGAACGCACCCGCTTCCTGTCTGCCATTTTGCCCGCCTGTTTTCCCGAAGCAGCCGCTTTTTTCGGGGCAAACAGCAATGCAGTCAGGTTTCCGGCAATGACAAAAAGGGCAAGGGCCAGCCAGCTGATGGCAAAGACCCCTTCAGTCCCTCCATTAAACACACCCATTCTAGGAGCGGCATAATAAAGCATCAATCCGCACAGCAGCAAACATAGCAAATATCGATTTTTATTCAATCTAGCTTCCTCCTTTATCCTATCCTCCCTAAAATGTATGCGGACAGGCTGGGAAAATGATTGATTTTTAGTCATAAAGACAAACGCAGCCTCCTTCAGAAGCTGCGTTTTCATATTATAATTCGATTGAATCTCCTGCTTCCAGCACCTGCCCGACTCCTGTTTCCAGCATGCTGATGAATTTATGCGGATCCTGCCTTATTGGCGGGAACGTGTTGAAGTGAATCGGAACCACCTTTTTGGCGCCAAGGAGTTCTGCTGCGTATGCTGCATCATCCGGACCCATAGTAAAATTGTCTCCGATCGGCAGAAATGCCAAATCTATCGGATGCCGATCGCCAATTAACTTCATGTCAGAGAATAACCCTGTATCCCCTGCATGATAAATCGTTTTTCCTTCTAAAGTGATGAGAACACCAGCTGGCATTCCCAAATAAATGATTTCCTGATTCTCTGTCTCGAGGCCTGTTCCATGAAATGCTGGTGTCAGCTTTACTCTTCCGAAGTCAAAATCATATCCGCCGCCGATCGACATTCCATGCGCGTTAACCCCCTGCCAGCCCAGATAGGTGGCAAGCTCAAAGTTGGCAATGACAAGACAGTCATTGCGCTTTGCCAGTTCAATCGTGTCCCCAAGATGGTCACCATGTCCATGGGTGACAATGATGACATCTGGCTTTTGATCCTCAGCTTTTAAGTCTGTCAAGTCATTCCCGGTAATAAAAGGATCTATTAAGATGGTTTTTCCCTGTGATTCGATTTTCACTATGGCATGGCCATGAAATGATACTTTCAATTTTATGCTCCTCTCTAATTTAAGTTATGTAAGTTACTTCAACGAAAAACAAGTTATTCCTGCTTTCTTTATAATATATACCCGAATTGGCAATCTTTAAAAAGTTTACATTTTCTTATTTAGTTGCTACTCTCAAAGTATCAGTACATAAGGAGGTTCACTATGAATAACAGATTGCAGAAATTGTCACAGTGGATGAGGGAAAATGATATCCAGGTCACCTTTGTAACATCACCGGATAATGTTTTTTATTTAAGCGGCTTTTTAAGCGATCCACATGAACGCTTGCTTGGGCTGGCTGTTTTCCAGGAAGAAGAGCCTTTCCTCGTATGTCCGGCCATGGAAAAAGAAGATGCCAAAAAAGCAGGATGGAGCCATGAAATTATTGGCTACAGCGATATTCAGAACCCTTGGGAATTTATCCAGACATCCATACAAAAAAGAGTTGGTAAGGTAAATAAAGCAGCAATCGAAAAAGAGCATATGAATGTAGAGCGGTATGAAGCCATTTCTGCTCTGTTCAGCGGCGCTTCATTCGCTTCGGCAGAAGAAAAGCTTCGTCAGCTTCGTATGGTTAAAGATGAAAAAGAATTGGAAATCATTCGCGAAGCATGTGAACTGGCTGATTTTGCGATTGAAACAGGCTGTGCCGAGATCCAGGAAGGAAAAACGGAACTGGATGTTCTGGCTGCAGTAGAATATGCGTTAAAGAAAAAAGGCGTTAATGAAATGTCTTTCTCTACCATGGTCCTGACGGGGGCTAACGGAGCTTCTCCTCATGGCACACCAGGAATGACGAAGATTCAAAAAGGGGATTTAGTCCTGTTTGACCTCGGAGTTGTCTGGAATGGCTACTGCTCAGATATTACTAGAACTGTAGCTTATGGTGATATCAATGATAAACAAAAAGAAATTTATGATACCGTCTTAAAAGCTCAGCTTGCAGCTGTTGAAGCGAGCAAGCCGGGAGTCACTTGCGCAGATATTGACCTGACAGCTAGAAACCTGATAGCAGAAGCCGGCTACGGCGAATATTTCCCGCATCGATTGGGCCATGGACTAGGTGTGAGCGTTCATGAATATCCTTCATTAACAGAAACAAACTCACTTTTGCTTGAAGAAGGTATGGTATTCACCATTGAGCCAGGAATCTATGTCCCAGGCGTTGCCGGAGTGCGGATTGAAGATGACCTTGCTGTAACAGCAGACGGAGTTGAAATTTTAACCAAGTTCCCGAAAGAGCTTCAGGTTATTAAATAGAAATTTATAAAATCCCACAGAAAATCCGGAGCTATTCAGCCCCGGATTTTTTATGAAATAAGTGTATAAATTCAGCATTCAGATAAGTGTCTATCTCGAGCCGATAAGCGGGCACCTGAAGCTTTTTCTATTGCTGTTCCAATTGCGTAATCGTATCTGAATAGTCAAGGCTATGGGCTTCAGCTACCGCTTTGTATGTCACATAACCATTTAATGTATTAACTCCCTTTAATAAAGCCTCATTATCCAGACATGCCTGCTTGTAGCCTTTATTCGCAATTTGTACTGCATAAGGCACTGTCACGTTGGTCAGTGCAAGAGTGGATGTTCTGGGAACTGCTCCAGGCATATTAGCCACTGCATAATGAACTACGCCATGCTTTTCATATGTGGGATTATCATGTGTTGTAATTCGATCAGTTGTTTCGAATATTCCACCCTGATCGATCGCAATGTCCACGATTACAGAGCCCGGGTTCATCGATTTAATCATATCCTCTGTGACAAGCTTTGGTGCTTTTGCTCCCGGAATAAGTACGGCTCCAATCACGAGATCTGAATCCTTAACAGCTTCAGCGATATTGTAAGGGTTAGAAATCAGAGTTGTTACATCTATTCCGAAGATATCATCCAGCTGCCGAAGGCGGTCGGGATTCAAGTCAATCATTGTGACCTTTGCCCCAAGGCCTATTGCCATTTTTGCAGCATTGGTTCCAGCAACCCCGCCGCCGATAATGGTAACATTTCCACGCTGTACACCTGGTACCCCCGATAGCAGGATTCCTTTCCCTCCATGTATTTTTTCTAAAAATTGGGCACCTACCTGAGCTGCCATTCTCCCGGCTACTTCACTCATTGGAGTCAATAGAGGCAAACTCCGGTTGGGAAGCTGGACTGTTTCATAAGCGATGCCAGCTACTTTCTTATCAATTAAAGCACTTGTCAAATCAGGTTCAGCAGCCAAATGCAGATATGTAAAGAGAATTAACCCTTCCCGAAAATATACATATTCGCCTGGTATCGGCTCTTTTACCTTCATGACCATATCCATTGACCATGCCTCTTCTGGAGTTTGAACAATATGTGCACCAGCACTTATATAGTCGTTATCCGAAAAACCGGAACCTGTCCCGGCATCTGCTTCGATGTAGACTTCATGTCCAAATTGAATGAGATTCATAACCCCAGCAGGGGTCATAGCAACCCTGTTTTCATTGTTTTTTACTTCCTTTGGAACTCCGATACGCATGCTGCATACCTCCGTATTGTAAGTGATGTACCTATTAACTTTATATGGCAATTTGATGGAAAAGTATACAATTGCTTTGCCCATTTTTTCTTTTTCCGGCATTCTTAATCCTCAGCTAAAAAGCTCTCATGATTTATGAGAGCTTTGCTTCTTTTACTTATTGGAGATGGCCTTCATTCCGTTCGTGAGCCTCCATGTCAAACTCAGCATTCGGCTGATCAATAACACCGCTGTTATAGGCATTCATGATTTGTGCGCTAACTTCATTTGTACCCTGCTCATCAAAAAAATATGCGGATCCTGCTTGTGGTTCTCGCTTTTCCATCCTCATCTGCTCCTTTAATATATTTTTATCAGCCTTACTATTGTTCGATTTTTTGTTACAGATATTCAGATTTAACAGCTGTATAATATAGGTAAAGGAGGAGATACAAATGGGCATGAAGTATAAAAACATATTAGTCGCTGTAGATGGTTCAACGGAAGCAGAATGGGCTTTTAAAAAAGCGATTGAAATTGCGAAGCGCAATAACGCTTCTCTTGTATTGGCACATATCATTGATACCCGCACCTTTGCTACTGTTGAAGCCTATGACCGTACAATAGCTGAAAGGGCTGACCGTTTCGCTACTGAATTAATGGAAAAATACAAAAGAACGGCAATGGATGCAGGCATCGAGAATGTAACATATGAAGTCGATTATGGTTCCCCAAAAGTGAAAATCCCAAAAGATATTGCAAGAAAGCACAACGTCGACCTGATCATTTGCGGTGCAACAGGCATGAACGCAGTTGAACGTTTCATCATCGGCAGTGTATCTGAACATATTACCCGCTATGCCCGCTGTGATGTCCTCGTTGTCAGAACGGATAAAGAAGATGAAAAATAGAAAAAATGGCGCTGCCTTTTGCAGCGCCATTTTTTCATTATTTATTGGCAATCACTTTAATGCCGAGAGATTCCTTCGCTTTATCAATCGCGATGCTTACTTGTTTGAATCCTGTCCCGCCTGCACTATTTCTTCTTTTGACAGCTGTATAAGGATTCAGTACTTCATAAATATCTTCTTCGAACAATGAATGGGCGTTCTTGAAATCATCAAGCGGCAAATCTCCAAGGAAGCATCCCTTTTGTACACAGACAAGAACCAGTTTCCCGACAATCTCATGCGCTTCTCTGAATGGAATGCCTTTATCAGATAGATAATCCGCCAATTCAGTAGCATTGGAAAAATCATTTTTAGTTGCTTTTTCCATTTGCTCTGTTTTAATCTTCATGGTGCGGATCATCCCTGCAAAGATTTTCAGCGAACCTGTGACTGTCTTTACAGTGTCAAACATCCCTTCCTTATCTTCCTGCATATCTTTATTATATGCTAGCGGCAGACCCTTCAGTACTGTCAGCAGCCCCATGAGGTTACCGTATACACGTCCCGTTTTACCGCGGATGAGTTCCGCCATATCCGGATTCTTCTTCTGCGGCATAATGCTGCTGCCGGTTGCAAAGCTGTCATCCAGTTCAATGAATTGAAACTCCTGGCTTGACCAAAGGATGAATTCTTCACTTAAACGGGACAGATGCATCATCAGGATTGAGCTTGAGGATAAAAACTCAAGAATAAAGTCTCTGTCGCTGACCGCATCCAGGCTGTTCTCATAGATCCCTTCAAATCCTAGAAGTTCAGCCGTATACTCACGGTCAATTGGGAAAGTGGTGCCAGCCAGAGCCCCTGCTCCAAGAGGAGATAAGTTTATTCTCTTTAAGCTTTCAGAAAAACGCTCTTTGTCCCTCTCAAGCATCCAGAAATAGGCCATTAAATGGTGGCCGAAAGAGATCGGCTGGGCCCGCTGCAGATGAGTATAGCCGGGCATGATGGTTTCCACATTATTTTCAGCCTGGATGATTAACTCTTCCTGCATTTCCTGGATCAATTCAACAATCTGCTCCACCTGCTTGCGCAAGTATAAATGCATATCTGTTGCCACCTGGTCATTTCGGCTCCTTGCGGTATGAAGTTTACCGCCGACAGGCCCAGACAGTTCGGTCAAATGACTCTCAAGATTTAAATGGATATCTTCAAGCTTTACTGAGTAAGCCAGTTCATCCTTAGCTGCTTTCTCTTTAAGCTGCTGAAGGCCTGTTTTGATTTTTTGAGCTTCGTCTTCTGTGATGATTCCTGTTTTAGAAAGCATGGCAACATGGGCCATGCTTCCTTCGATATCTTCCATAACCAATTCCTGGTCAAATGAAATCGACGCTCCGAACTCATCTACCCATTCTTCAGCAGATTTTGTAAACCTGCCTCCCCATAATTTTTTCACACTGTCACCTTCTTGCTGTTTTGAACAATGCTCTGCACCTTTGTAGGCAATCCCCAAAGCTTAATAAAGCCCACTGCCGCATTATGGTCAAATTCATCATCAGAAGTATAAGTTGCTAACTTTTCATCGTACAGGGAATAAGGCGATTTTCTTCCTTCAACAATCGCATGGCCTTTAAACAGCTTCACTCTTACTGTTCCTGTAACAAAGGTTTGTGTCTCTTTCAGGAAAGCTGTTAAAGCATTGTTAAGCTGAGAGAACCACAATCCCTCGTATATAAGCTCAGCCACTTTTTTCTCAATAACCGGTTTAAAGTGGGCCATTTCTTTTACCATCGTTAAATCCTCAAGCTCTTTATGTGCTTTAAGAAGTGTCATTGCTCCCGGACACTCGTAAACTTCACGGGACTTGATTCCGACAAGCCGATTTTCCACATGATCGATACGCCCAACTCCATGCTTGCCTGCAACCTCATTCAGTTCGGCAATAAGCTCGGAAAGCTTCATACTTTTGCCATTCAAGCTGACTGGTACACCCTTTTCAAAGCCGATTTCAACCGTATCAGGTGTATCAGGTGCTTTTTCAAGAGAAACAGTAAGATCGTATGCATCTTCCGGAGGAGCTGCCCATGGATCTTCCAGGACTCCGCACTCATTGCTTCTGCCCCATAGGTTTTGATCAATGCTGTATGGAGAATCCAGATTAATTGGGATGGGGATATTGTTTTGTTTTGCATATTCAATTTCTTCCTCACGTGACCAGCTCCACTCACGAACCGGAGCTAACACCTGAAGATCAGGGTTTAGGGCCTGTATTGCCACTTCAAAACGAACCTGGTCATTTCCTTTGCCGGTACATCCATGCGCGACTGCTACTGCACCTTCTTTTTCTGCTACTTCAACAAGCTTTTTGGCAATCAGCGGGCGTGAAAGTGCAGAGACTAATGGATACTTATTTTCATATAAGGCATGTGCCTGCAGCGCTATTAATGCATATTCATTAGCAAATTCCTCTTTTGCATCAATCACATATGATTGGACAGCTCCAACAGTTAAAGCTTTTTTCTGGATAAAGTTCAGATCTTTTCCTTCACCAACGTCAAGGCAGCAGGCAACAACAGCATAACCTTGATCCTGCAGCCATTTAACCGCAACTGATGTATCCAAACCGCCCGAGTATGCAAGAACAACTTTATTTTGTGACATTTATATTTCCTCCTTAGATTATACGTATAAATATACAGATAAATTATGTTTTTATTCATTTATTATTCTCTTACTTTAACAACCTTTTCTTTAAAAATCAATACTTATTCTAAAAAATGTATAAAAATAAATATAATTTCCCCAATAAAAAAAGGCAAAAGGCCCATTTTGGCTTTTGCCTGTAATAGTTTAGTCATTTAATGCATCATAAACCGCTGAAATTACACTTCCATACTGACTGATGCTGTATATGTCACCTTGAAACTTATGCGGATCTTTTAATGGATCGATGACTGGAGAATGTTTTTTATTTGTCAGGAGTGCGATAGCTAAATTATTTTCCCTGTCTATCACCGTTACCGTTCCTGTCCAGCCAGTATGCCCAAATACCTTTTTCCCGGCATACTGGCTGAACATCCACTCCATACTTGAATCTCCGTTCAGACGCCAGCCTAACCCATATGTAGGATTCATATCATATGGTTCTACAAACTTATCAATTGTTCTTTTATCAAATAACTTTACATTTCCATAGCCCCCATCATTAAGCATCACCTGCATCAGTACAGCAAGATCTGAAGTTGTGGAAAAGAGGCCAGCATGCCCGGATATTCCATCCATTGAATAAAAAGACTTCTCATCATGGACCTCTCCCTGGAGAGTATAGGTCCGGATATTAGGGAAGGAAATGACCCCATCCCTGGTGTTGCCGTGTAATTCAGTTGCAGCGAAATCCTTTTCTTTGAATCCCTTGCGGAGCGGATTAAATAATGTTTGCTTTAACCCTAGAGGCTTATAGATATGATTCTCAGTATAATCGTCAAGCTGCATTCCCGTTATATTTTCAATAATAAATCCCAGCAGCATATAGTCAATGTCACTGTAAACCTGTCTGGTGCCAGGTTCATACTGAAGGGGAGTTTTTAAAATCATGGAAAGCGTTTTACTGCGTTCCTGGGAATACAATTCTCCCGCCCTTTCAGGATTATGATAATGGATGCTTGAAGGAAATCCGGCAGTATGATGAAGCAAGTCGATTATCCGGAGTTCACCTTTCCCTTTTATTTCATCGTCCGCTGAATCTTTAAATGAAGGAAAATAATGCTGAATTTTTTCTTCAAGATTGATCTTTCCTTCACTGACAAGATGCTGCAGTGAAAAATTAACGGCATACATTTTCGTGTTTGATGCTAAATCAAACATGGTTTTTGTCTTCATTTTCAGCGGATGATTTAATGGATCTGATTCATCAAAGGTTTTGGCTGAACCATATGCGGAGTTTTTAACTATCTTTCCATCTTTAATTACGACCAAAGCTGCTCCTGGAAAACCATTTTCTATTTCTCCCTCGATCAGCTTATCAACCTCGCTGAGCTTTTTGGAAGAAAAGCCTGCATCCTCGGGGCGCTTTGCTTTTGACAAAGTTGGATATTCTAATGGTTTTTTATGTTTAAAGACATGTTCTTCTGAGCTGCTGCTATCTGTTATGCCCAATTCTTCTCCTAAGGCTGCAATGGGATAAGGCAAAAGCAAACTCAACACCAGGCCAAAAACTGTTAAGCGTGTTATAAACCTTTTCATATTCTCCCCCTTTTAAATTATTTAAATATTCTTAATAATTAATATGTTATCCGATTTCTATTAAATCTGTAAACCAAGCCCATAGCTTTTCCATCAAATCAGTACTTGTGAACCAAGTTCACGTATTTCCATTAGTTCCATAGTAGTATCTGCAAAAAAAGATTCAATACTAAAACATCCATGCACCATAAACACCTTTATAGTAAAATAAAGACAAGATTATCGTTTGGGGGATTCATAATGGAGGAGCATTTTTCACATAATCACCGTCTTGGCATTCCTATACCCGCCTTTGACCGGGATTGGGATGAATATTCACCAAAAACACAGCAGTTGATCCTGTTTCATTGGGAAAAAATAAGAGGCAGGATTCCAGATCGTATTGCTGAGCTTGAAGCGGGTATCAACAGGAAACAGGCTGAGCTATCAGATGAGGGTAATTTCGAAAGATCATGCAGACTTAACAGTGAAATTTCAGAACTGGCATCAGTCATAAATGATCTGTGGCTATGGTATCGAACGAATCAGGATATTACAGGGAAAATGCATTCATAAAAAAGCGGAAGCGCCTTGCCCAAGAAGGAATGCAGACTAAGAACCCCTCGTCCTCCAAGAAGCTGCCGCTTTCAGTCGTGTAATGTTTAATGCTGCCGAGGCCTTCTTTGTCCTGGGGGCCTCAACTTGAGGGGGAGGCTGCATGCGCTAGACAGTTCTCAAAGTTCAAAAATTATAATTCCCTATCTTCTTAAAAAAAACCTTTCCGCATCGGAAAGGTTTTTTGCCCTTTATAAATCTTTTCTTAGTTCCCTGACAATATGCCCGAGTTCAGGCAAAATCAGCTTATTCATCGCAAGGCGAACTGCCCCGGATGATCCTGGTGTTGAGAAAACGGCTTTATTTTGCACTGTGCCTGCAGCAGCTCGTGAAAGAATGGCCGCAGACCCGATATCTTCCGTATAGCTTAGCATCCTGAACAATTCGCCGAATCCGTCAATTTCTTTTTCAAATAATTCTCTTACTGTCTCAATAGTGACGTCTCTTAACGCAATTCCAGTGCCTCCATTTGTAAGCACAGCATCAATGCCGGGGTTTCCACACCCTTTTAATACGGCCTTGCGAATGAGACTTCCTTCATCCTTGACGATTTCATAGTCAGCTATAACATGTCCTGCCTCTTCCAGCAGGCGGATCATCAGCTTTCCGCTTTTATCCGTTTCCTTATCTCTCGTATCACTCACGGTGACCACTTTGCACCTAATTTCTTTTGGCGCTTCTTTTTTATGCTCGAATGTACTCATTTGGCATCACCTTTACTTAAAAATCATAGTTATCCGGGAGTTTACCGCTGATTATTTTTTCTATGCAAATATCTCATTTGATAATACTTATGAGCGAAATCTGTTACCTTTCTTGTCAGCTGATAATTAGTTCCGGCTCCAATGGCCATGCTGATGAAAGGAATTCCTTGAACGGATTTTCTCCGAAAAAAGTAAATAGCCATCGCTTTAAAAAGCTGCTTCATTGGCTGCTCAATCCAGGTTATATCAGTCAATTCTTCTTTTCCTTCATAAAAATAGAATTCTTCCTGATTCTTCAGCTCGTTCATTAATTCTTCCCAAGCGCTGCCCTGCATGCGCGGCGGCAGTGTTGCAGCGTGAAAAACCTTAAGAGAACTCATCATTTCGAATGGTGTATTGACTTCAAAACCATAGGTCATCGCAATCAGCTGGACCGCACGAAGATTAATAACCGCCATAGCAGGAATATCTGTACCCAGCATGAGTGAGCTGCCTGAACCTGCAATGCCGCCTTGCGCAAAAGAATAAAGACGATGCCGGGCAATCTGCTGTTGAGCTATGTATTGAAGCTGGTCGATAGTCAATTGCTTAAGGTCTTCAATCGTCTCAATATCAGAATGAAAAACACGGCCTGCCGTCAAAATGCGTTCTTTCGCATCCATTTGAAGCTGTGAGCCTTGAATAAGCGCATGAAGATGAAACAGCCAGCTATCCATTGCTGAAAAAAACTGCTGCTGAACTTCTTCAGGCAATAGTGAGAAAGACCTTTCCAATGATTTATCATAAACCATTTCCAAATCATTGGGCTCATAATTCAACAGATTGTTCTCCCATTCCTGAATACCGGTCAAAACACTTTCTTCCCGTTCGTTCAATGGCATCGCAATACCTCCCAAAACATTTTTTCTTGGACTCAGTATAGCATAAGTCAGATGATGAATTCTCCTTCCGCCTGGCGGGCACTTAATCTCAATAAAACAAAAAAGCAAGAGCGTTAAGCCCTTGCTTTGTTATGATTGTTATTTAGACAATCTTAATACATCACGTGCAATCATGACTTCTTCATTTGTTGGGATAATCATGACTTTAACTGGTGAATGAGGGTAGTTAATGAACGCTTCTTCACCGCGTACTTTATTTAATGCAGGATCCCAGTATACGCCCATGAATTCCAGCCCCTGCAGAACACGATCACGGATGACATCACTATTTTCACCGATTCCGGCTGTGAAGATGATCGCATCTACGCCATACATTCGGGATGCATAGGATCCGATATATTTATGGATTCTGTTTGCGAATACTTCAAGAGCCAATTCTGCTCTTTCATTTCCTTCAACAGCTTGAACTTCAATATCGCGAAGATCACTAGAGAAACCGGAAACACCCAGCATACCGCTCTTTTTATTAAGAACGTCAAGAACTTCATCTGCATTCTTCCCCGTCTTTTCCATAATGAATGGAATAAGTGCAGGGTCAATGTTACCTGAACGCGTACCCATTGTAACACCCGCTAACGGAGTGAATCCCATTGAAGTATCGATTGACTTTCCGCCTTCAATTGCAGTAATACTCGCTCCATTTCCTAAATGGCAGGAAATGAGGCGAAGCTGTTCAAGCGGACGGCCAAGCATTTCTGCAGCACGCTCTGATACATATTTATGTGAAGTGCCATGGAATCCATACTTTCGGATGCCATATTTCTCATAATACTCATATGGCAAGCTATATAGGAATGAGCTTTCAGGCATTGTCTGATGAAATGCTGTATCAAATACGGCCACTGCAGGCACATTTGGAAGAACCTGCTGGAATGCTTTAATTCCCGTAATATTTGCCGGGTTGTGAAGGGGTGCAAGTTCAGAAAGTTCATCTATTTTCGAAAGCACTTCTTCCGTAATGACTACAGAATCGTTAAATGCCTCACCGCCGTGTACTACACGATGGCCAATGCCTTCAATTTCATCAAGAGATTTAATAATCCCAAGATTTGTTAATTTATCAAGCAGGATTTTAACCGCAACTGCATGATCAGGAATATCAGTTACTTCCTTGATTTTTTCGCCATTTACAGAAATATTGAAGACTGCGTTATCCAGCCCAATACGCTCGATTAATCCTTTCGTAATAACTTCTTCATTCGGCATGTCAAATAATTGAAATTTTAACGAAGAACTGCCGGCATTGATTGCTATGATTTTTGCCATAAAGCTACCGCTCCTTTAGAAGATGTTCAAAGAGACTTCATTGTCTCTCCAAACCCATACTTTTATATAACAATGTGTGATACGACACTAGAAGTAATACAACTTTATTTTGTGCATCGTCCACAATTAATATCTCTCAATTTTCCATTTAAACACTGTAAGCAATACATTTCAAGAAGCACCTTGCAATGGTATCGTTTACATGATAAATTAAATATTTTCTGATACTTCCCTATATTAATACATTTAAAAAAGAAGCCGGCAAAATGCTCGGCTTCTTTTCGTTTATCCTTATTTGCTTTCTTTAAACCAGACATCAATTTTCTTGAGAATTTTTTCAGCTTCTGCTGTTTTGGATAAGCTGGGCAAGTTGACCAGCAGAGCCTGCTTAGGCGGAGTGACTCCATCCCCTTTTTTCTGAAGGATAAATATGCTTTTGGCCGCTTTTTCATTTTTGAACATGGTAAGCGGAAGCTGGACCAAACCTTGAATATAGGCATTTTCCTTAATGAATTCATGCAGCTTTGGTGCCTGTTCACTTTCAAACAGCCCATTTGGAATGATAAAAAATAAATATCCTCCAGATTTGACATGATTCATGCTCTGCTCAATAAATAAGTGATGGGAATAGGAATGTCCCTCATCTGCTTTTAACTTATACTCAGCTGAACGGACATCATTCGGATAATAGCCAATAGGCAGATCACTCACTACAGCATCAGCAGCTTCTATAAACAGGGGCTCAAGGCTATCCTGGTTAAAAAATTGAATGGGATGTTCCTGTAAATTGGCATTTATATAAGCAAGCTTAATTAATAAATCGTCAATCTCAATCCCAGTTGCCTCAACGGTTTTATCCTTTTGGTGATTCATAACGGTTGTCAATAAATTTCCTGTTCCTACTGCAGGATCCAGCAGGCGAAAACTTTTTTCCTGAATGAATTTTTCGACCAGATACCCCATTAGCATGCCTACTGCATCAGGAGTCATTTGATGATTTGGCTGGACGTTTTCTTTCATGCCTTTTAATATGGCAAGCTGAAAGGATTTTCTAATCTCTTCTTTTGTGCAGCTGCTTAAGTTAATGGATTCATAACTCTTCCTAAGCCTTTTAACTGTTAATTCGCTAAGCTCATCCTGAAGAATGCTTTCATGGAATAAATTCTCTCCTGTTTCAGCAAGAGCTTCCAGGTATGTAGAATGCAGTTCTTCCTGCATAATTGTAGCCGTTTCATTTAAAATCGTAAATAAATCCTCAACCGGAGTTATTTTCACAGCTTATTCCTCCCGTCCTTATTCTTTTTCCTATTTTAACGGGCTTTTGTTTCATTCACAAGTTTGGTGCAGAGTGAAGAAGTGAAAAATCCTATAGAATGTTGTTTATCTTATAAATGATGCCCGCTGATTTCAGCACTGGGCACTTGCTTACCGCGGGGAGGAATGAGAGCCTCCTCGGCTTCCCATGCAGGGTCTCTCAACTCCCTCTCATCCCGGAGAACATTGAATAAGCTTCCTCGAACTACACTGCACGAAGAAAATGCGGTAGCATTTTCGAGAATCAAGTGCCCTCCGCTCCAATCAATTGGTTAAAATTAGTTTGCAGCTAATTTCTTACGAAAAACAGCTAGAATAACATCTGAATCAATCAGGAGGCCAACAGCATAAAAAATAAAGCTCCGGAACAAATCCGGAGCTTTCAATATTCGTATAATTATTTCGCTTGCTTAGCAGCTTCAACGGCTGCTTCATAGTTTGGATGATCTGTTGCTTCACTTACATATTCCGCATATGTAACTGTGTCATTTGAATCGACAACAAAAACAGCACGAGCCAATAGGCGAAGTTCCTGGATGGCAGCCCCATAAGCTTCTCCGAAAGAAAGGTCACGGTGATCGGAAACGGTTTGAACATTTTCAATGCCTGCTGCTGCACACCAGCGTTTTTGAGCAAATGGAAGATCCACGCTTACCGTAAGAATCTTAACATTGTCAAGCTTGGAAGCTTCTTCGTTAAAACGGCGTGTCTGCGCATCACAAACTCCCGTGTCAATAGAAGGAACTACGCTGATTAGACGCACCTGCCCTTTTGAATCAGCAAGTGTTACTTCAGAAAGGTCATTAGCCAGCACCTTGAATTCAGGAGCTTTATCTCCAACTTTTACTTCATTGCCCAGCAATGTTACAGGATTTCCTTTGAACGTAATAGATGCCATTTAAATCGTCCTCCTTAATCACTTATGTACAGTGTAAATCATATCTTTTCAGAATCTTTTTTGCAATTATTAAGGCTGTATTCCAAGAAAAAAGTTAACTCTCCCTGGGAAAGTTAACTTCCTTTTCTTAGATATCAAGGTCTTGTTTCTTGCCGCTGTACTCATCATTGTTTTGATTCTGAGGCTGGCTTTGCTGATTGCCGTTTCCTCCATCTTTCTTGTTGAACATTTGCTGAATTTTATCGACGGCCTGTGGAGCAAGATCAAGAATTTTCTCATATAAATGAGTGCTTTCATCCAGATGAACCATTTTCACCCCTTGAGAATTGACAATCAAAAAGGCGATTGGAGTGATGGAGACACCGCCGCCGCTTCCGCCGCCAAACGGGTGGCCCTTTTCCTCGCCTGATTGTCCATCAAGCATGAACTCGCTTCCTCCTGCGGCAAAGCCAAAGCCGACCTTTGAAACGGTTAAAATTACACTTCCATCAGGGGTTTCTACTGGATCCCCAATTATGGTGTTAACATCAATCATCTCTTTCAGGTTTTCCATGGCAGTTGTCATAAGACCTTGAATAGGATGGTCAGACATTCATTGCTCCTCCTTTTTTATACAGTTTTAGTACCATCATCAGATAAGGCAGAAAGCGGCTTTGTCCTGAAGTCGGGCCGTTCGCCTTTCCAATATTTGATCAGTTTAATTCCTGCTAACATAGCATGCCCGACACGAAAATGAATCATACATGAAATGGCTGTTTGTGAGACGGAAAATTGGAAATGGGGAGTGACAGTGATACTGGGAGGCGTTTTCAGCTTCATATAATGACTTATTAATCCAAGAATGCTCCCTTTTATCGCCCAGAGAGCTCCAGTAAGCATCCCCGTATGGGCTGCATCCCCAAGGCCAGCAAATGTATGCCATTCAAGATTCCGGATGGTCACACGCTTTAGAAATTTCCGTATTATTTTGTGAAGAGACACGATATGATTTATCATTGATTTCGTATCATGCAAACTATTAATAAGATCTCTCGCGGAGAATTGCTGTGTATCTTGTTTAGGAGCATCATCCTGTGGTCCAGCCGCTGTTTTATCCTTAACAACAATAGTTGGCGAGTTATCATCAACTTTTATTAGAGGGACTTCTATTTTGTATCTGATCAGGCCGAACCAGGCTTTGAATTGAATTTTTAAATGGTCATTATCATTTCCATGATAAAAATGAATATATATCTTTAGTTTTGTTGCCATGATTAGAATTAAAAGAAGTATGAGGACAATTACGGCAATCAGAAGCCACTTCACTTTTTTCATCCCCTTTCAGCATTGTATTATGCCCAACTGAAAAAAAATAAACCTGCCACCAAACGGTGACAGGCTTCCTTTTCTCAGTTATAGACTTGTTCATTTTGCCTTTCATGAACTACAGAGGTATCTGCAAAAAGATCATGCAGTCCCTGTTTCTTCGGCAGGAATGCTACAATCACATACCCGACAAAAATGGTCGCTGATATAAAACGGCCGATCCATTCCCGGAACAGAATTGTGCTCCATGTCAGTTTCTTTCCTTTAAGATTTACTACCTTTAAACCAAATACCATTTTACCGAGCGTCTGGCCAAAAAACTTTGTCATCAGCACAAAATAGGCATAAAACGTAATGGCAGTAGCTATGGAAATTGGAGCAAACAAATTGCTTTCATGCAGAGGAATATCAAGCGCTCTAAAAATTGGATTAATCAATATCCGGTCAACACTGCCAACCACAACTAAATCTAAAAGATAAGCCCAAAATCTCATCCAAAACCCGGCAAACCTGAATGGTTTCTCAGTTTTCTGAATGGGGAGGGTTTCTGCTTGTGTGATCGTTTCATTAACAGCTGGATCTGCTTCATCAGGGGCTGGCTCATCCCTGCCTTCACCCTGTAATGAAACAGGACGGGCAAGCTCTCTTTCATTCTGTTCATTTGAAGTCATTTTCTCTCCACCTCCCTATTCAGCATAAAGATACATTAAACGCGGTGAGTTTGGCTGAGATAACAATTTCATCATCCCTGCCATTTCCAGGTCATCACCCATGATTTTTCGTGCTCCCATGCTGAACATGGAGCCGAACCCAAAATTCTCAGTGTACTTTACAACCTGGGCACCATCTAATTTATGGTCTTTCTTTAATTGGTCAATTACATCATCGTCATAGCCAAAACCGTCGATTAAATTCAGTTCTTTCGCCTGACGTCCGTCATAAATACGGCCATCAGCAATTTCTTTAACCTGTGCCTCAGTTAGTCCGCGGCCTTCCGAGATGACTTTAACAAACCCTGCATATGAATTATCAATCATGGATTGAAGGATTTTTCTTTCCTCATCTGTCATATCCCTGGTAGGGCTCATAATATCTTTATACGGCCCGCTCTTAATCGTTACAAACTCGACACCATACTTTTCTGCAAGCCCTGCATAATTATAGCCCTGCATGATAACACCCAGCGAACCGGTCAATGTCTCGGGGCTCGCAAATATCTTGTCAGCCGGAGCGGATATATAATAGCCTCCGGATGCAGCCATTGACCCCATTGATATGTATACCGGCTTCTTTGTTTCTTTTTGAATTTCCACAATCTTATCATGAATTTCGGCGCTTTCCACTACCCCTCCGCCTGGAGAATTAACCTTAATGACAATCGCCTTTACTGTGCTGTCTTCTTTCACATATTCAAGATTATCCATGAATCCTTTGTGATTATATCCCGGGCTTGCAAATAACGAAGCTGCATCTCCTGTATCCTGAATCACTCCATTTACATCAAGCACGGCTATCTTTTTCTGTGCATTTCCCTCTTCAATGACTTCTTCCAAAAATGCTTCATTGCTTCCTGCAAACAGTTCATTTACCGAGCTTTCAAAATCTGTAAATGCAAATGCAGTTACAAAGTTCAGCACAACGGAAAAAACAAACAGACCTGCTGCTATTCCTAGTGCAGCCCAACGTTTTCCATTCATTGTGAAATCCTCCTTTTAATATGCTTTCTCCTTTACATAATCAGCCGCCTTGTGCCTTGTTAGACTGATTATGATTCCCAGAAAACCGATTCGTCACATATTCTTCATACGTATAAACTTTTAAAATGTTTCAAAAAAAGGTAAACTGAACTCAGGCAACCATAATCATAGCAAAATATGAATTATTTGGGAAAGAAAATCATCAAGGACATTTTCCCCCCTGGGATTCCACAATCTTTATTACTGTTTGGAGGAATGAATATGCCTGAAAGACGCAATATATACTTTTATCATAAAAAAGATGAAGCAACAATGGAAAAAGTAGCACCGCTTTATAGCCTGGCTGAGGAGCATGCCTTTACCATAGTGAATGACTTCAAACAAGCAAATATCATTGTAAGCATCGGGGGAGACGGAACGTTTTTGCAGGCTGTCCGCAAAACTGGCTATAGGGATGATTGTTTGTATGCCGGAATTTCAACGACTGGCAGCCTGAGCCTGTACTGTGATTTCCATCTCGATGATACTGCCAAGATGGTAGAGGCAATGACGAATGAACAAGTAGAAGTAAGACGCTACCCCACTATTGATGTTACGGTTGATGACCAGACATCGTTTCAGTGCTTAAATGAATTCAGCATCCGTTCTGCCATCATTAAAACTTTAGTAATCGATGTCTTTATCGATGATTTTCATTTTGAAACGTTCCGCGGGGACGGAATGATTGTTGCCACCCCAACTGGAAGCACAGCCTATAATAAATCTGTAAATGGAGCTGTTGTTGACCCGCTGCTTCCCTGCATGCAGGTGAGCGAACTCGCTTCACTGAATAATAATCGCTATCGCACACTCGGATCTTCCTTTCTCCTGAGCGGAAACAGAAAGCTTACCCTAAAGGTGGTTCAAGATGGCAACGACCATCCTACAATGGGAATGGATAACGAAGCCCTCAGCATCCAGCATGTAGAAAAGATTGATATTAAACTTAGCGACAAAATCATTAAAACCGTAAAACTGAAAGACAATTCCTTTTGGGAAAAGGTTAAGAGGACATTTTTATAAGAAAAGCGAAAGCGCCTTGCCCACCCCCGACACCTCTAGGGGTAGGCGCTGGAGTTAGACAGCTCGACGTTCAAAACTTATACCTTCTAATATATAAAGAAAGAGTTTCGCATGGTGGTGCGAAACTCTTTTTCTATATGCCTATGCCTTTTCCGCGCTTTAATTTTGTTTCCCAATGGACAAAGAGTTTTGTCCTAGAAACAGAGTAAATCGTTAAGGCCAGCCAAATAAACATAAAGGAAAGCAAGTGAAGTTTTGTAAAGTGCTCATGATAAACGAAAATCCCCAGAATCAGAGTAATTGTCGGCGCAATATACTGCAGAAAACCAAGCATGGACATCGGTATCTTTTGTGCCCCTTTAGCAAAGTACAATAGCGGTACTGCTGTGGCTGCGCCTGCTCCTATTAGGAGCAAGTCGGAGCTTAGCGAAACATGCAGGAATGCCTGTTTGCCATCCATGAAAAGAATAACCATATAAATAAATGCTATTGGGGTCACTACAAGTGTCTCAAGCGTTAAACCAACTGCTGAATCTACCTTTATAAGCTTTTTGGCAAGCCCATAAAGGCCAAAGGATAAAGCGAGGACAATGGCTATCCAGGGAAACCGCCCGTAGCTGACAGTCAAAATCATAACCCCTGCAAACGCAAATCCAAAAGATATATATTGCGCCGTTGATAGTTTCTCTTTAAAAACTACCATGCCCAGAATCACACTTACGAGCGGATTAATATAATAGCCAAGACTAGCCTCAATCATCTGATCGGTATTGACCGCCCAAATATATAAAAACCAGTTGGTGCTGATCAGAAGGGAGGCGATTATAAGGGCATAGAGCTGCTTTCTATTTGTTTTAAATCCTTTCAGCGTTGCAGCAAAATCATTCCATTTCTTCGATGCCAGCAAAATCATCAGCATAAAGAAAAACGACCAAAAAATCCTGTTTGCCAAGATCTCATCTGCTTGAACGTGATCTAAAAACTTCCAATAAACCGGGAGAATGCCCCATAAAAAGTAAGCAAACCCTGCGTATAGAGCTCCCGTTTGCACTTCATTATTTTTCATTGCCGTTTCCTCAATTCCTTCTAGTATCGAAATATTTATATTATACTTCTGACATAAAAGTATTTGCAATCATTTTCCTGCCAAAACGATGCCAGGCACCTGCAGAATAGGCGCCTGGCACTTTCACTTATGCTTCGTATACTATTATTCCGTCAATAACGGTTTTGTTAACTGAAATAGCGGCAATTTGCCCTATTGGCATTTTAAAGATGTCTTCATTCAATATGGTGAAATCTGCCAGATATCCTTCTTTTATAATACCTCTATCATTTTCATGGGATGCAGCATATGCACTGCCTTTTGTGAATAAGCTTACTGCTTCATAAACAGTTAACGCTTCACTTGGGTAAAAGACCGTATTATGCGGATCATCTATATTTGTTCTTGTAACAGCCGCATGAATTCCAAGAAACGGATTGGCCGGCTCAATAGGTGCATCAGAACCTCCTGCACAATGTATCCCTTCTTTCAGAAGTGTCTTCCATGCGTAACAGTACTCCATATGTTCTTCACCAATCCGGTCAATCACCCATGGAAAATCTGAAGCTGTAAATCTAGGCTGGATATCAAGAATTAAAGGCAGCTTTTTAGCCCTGTCTATAAGATCTTTGCGCAGAATTTGTGCATGAATGAGCCTGTCTCGCCCCAAACCTTCCAGTGGGTGCTTTTCTATCGCATTTAATGCTATTTCAAATGCCAAATCCCCAATCGTATGGACGGCAACAGGCAATTCATGCTTGCGGGCTTTCTCCACTAATCCATCAAGCTGCTCCTGTGAAAAAATGGCAACTCCCGAAGTGGATGGGTCATCTGCATACGGATGGCTTAATAAAGCTGTTCTTCCGCCCAGGGCTCCATCGGCGAATATCTTCATAGCTCCAAACTCTATATAGTTACTTCCCTCTAAATACCCTCCGCCTGATTCCTTCATTTCATCCGCAACCTCATGATGAACAAGCAGATGTGCACGGAAAGATAGACCATCCTCCTCTATTACCTGCTTGAAAGCCTGATAAGTTTGGCTGAATCCTCCATAATAATTGAGATCCTCAGTATGTCCTCCTGTCAGCCCAAGCTTATAGGCATCTTTAATAGCCGCATGAAGCGACTTCCTTAAATAGCTATCTGATACAGTCGGCATCACATTAAATAAAAGCTCCTGGGCCTGGTCCTTCAAAAGTCCATTTAGTTTCCCAGATTCATCTTTATCGATTACTCCTCCTGGGGGACATTCAGTATCTTCAGTAATATTTGCTTTTTCTAATCCAAGGGAGTTCACTGCAAGGGCATGTCTGCACACACGTTTCAGCATGACAGGATGCTTCGGAACAAATTGATCAAGCTCTGAAGCATAAATAGGCTCCGGCTGATCCCATAAATTTTCATTCCAGCCTTCCCCAATGACCCACTCTCCCTCTTCTATGGTCTCTGAAAATTCCTTTACAGCCATAAGAACTTCCTGCTTTGATGTGTGTTTAGATAAGTCGAGCCTTATTAACCTTTCACCATGCCCGATTAGATGCATATGGCTATCCACAAATCCCGGCAGCATGGTGCTTCCCTGCAGATCTATCTCATTTTGAATCTCTTCTTTATATTTGCTTTTTAAATCTCTCAAGACGCCAATTTCAATAATTTGGCTTCCTTCTGTATAAACGGCCTCTATCTGATGACCTTCCTGCTGAAGGGTATAAATTGAGCCCCCATGCCAAAGCGTTCCCATAAATCTTTTCTCCTTTAATAGAGTGAAACTTCAATTAGTTTGGGTCCTTTTTCCACTGATAGTTAGTTGAGGCCCACAGGAAGTGGGTCACAAAGACGTTGCCACAGGCCAAGGAAAGCTGCGGCAGCGATACATCGCACGACCGAATGCGGCAGCTTTTGGGAGGACGTGGCGTTCTTGGTCTTTGTTCTTCTATCGGACCTTTACGGGGAGTTTGCCCCCCACCTCATTTATCACACTGAGTGTTAAAGTGGGGGTCTTACTGCCCTTAAGACTGCGATAACCTAAAAGTTCACATTTACCATAGTATAACAAAAATACAGGCGGAATTCCCGCCTGCATTTTTTACACATTCAGTTTTGTGCGGAAGCAGTTTCCGCTTCTTTTTTCCGTAATTCCACACGCATGATTTTTCCTGAAGTAGTTTTAGGAAGCTCTGACAGAAATTCAATTTTCCGAGGGTATTTATAAGGAGCTGTCAGCTCTTTTACATGTTCCTGCAGCTGGGAAACAAGGTTAGGTTCGCTTTGGTCCACACCTTCCCTTAATACAACGAATGCTTTAACGATTAATCCGCGCACTTCATCCGGACTCCCCACAACTGCACATTCAGCTACATATGGATGCTTTACAAGCGCATCTTCCACCTCGAAAGGTCCAATAGTATAGCCTGAACTGATAATAATATCATCCCCGCGTCCCTCAAACCAGAAATAGCCATCTTCATCTTTCTTTGCTTTATCTCCGGTAATATAGTAATCACCGCGGAATTGCATAGCTGTTCTTTCCGGATCTTTATAATAATTTTTGAAGAGCGCAGGAGTTTCGACATGGACAGCGATATCTCCTACCTCACCAACAGCACATACCTTACCTTCTTCATTAATAATGTCAACTCTGTTGCCTGGGGTCGGTTTGCCCATTGAACCTGCTTTTAGCTCCATATCCTTCGTAATGCCGACAAGCAGGGTATTTTCTGTTTGTCCATACCCATCACGGACATTTACGTTAAAATGTTTTTTGAATGTATCAATCACTTCGCGGTTTAGCGGTTCACCGGCTGAAACAGCACTATGAAGCGCCGGCAGCTTGTATTCATGAATATTATCTGCCTTTGCCATCAGCCTGTATTCAGTCGGCGTACAGCAAAGTACGTTTACCTGGTAATCCTCTAACAGCTGCAGGTATTTCTTCGGCTCGAACTTTCCATTGTAGACAAGTCCGGTAGCACCAGAACCCAGAACAGAGAGGAATGGGCTCCAGATCCATTTTTGCCAGCCAGGGCCTGCTGTTGCCCATACTGTATCGCCTTCATTAATGCATAGCCAGTTCGGTGCTGCTGTTTTTAGGTGAGCAAATGCCCAGCCATGTGTATGTACTACACCTTTAGGATTTCCTGTTGTTCCTGATGTATATGAAAGGAACGCCATGTCATCCCGGGATGTATCAGCCAATGAAAGGTCATCGGAAGCCTTTTTCATTTCCTCATCCAGCTGAGTCCAGCCATCTGCGTTTCCGCCTATCACAAACTTCGGCAGTGCTGCAGCTTCCTTAATATCTTTAAATTGATCAACATATGGATAGTAACTTACAATACCTTTTACATCCCCATGATTAATTCGGTATTGCAGATCTTTTGACCGAAGCATTTCTGAACTTGGTATGACGACAATTCCGGCTTTTAGTGATGCAATGTAAACCTGATACGCTTCAATCAGTCTTGGAACAATGATCAGAATAACATCCCCTTTATTCAGACCATTTTCCAAGAAAACGTTTCCAATTCTATTTGCATTTAGGATCAGTTCACTGTATGTAATCTCTTTCTTTTCTCCCAGTTCATTTTCCCACTTTATTGCAAGTTTGTCCTTATCTCCGGCAAACCGCTCCATTTCTGATACGAGATTGTATTTCTCCGGTGCAATTAATTCTTCCCGTTTCATCAAATCTCCCCCTGACAATTTCATATGCTGGTGTCTGAACTTGGATGTGAACTCTATAGAAATTATTATACTAAATTATTATAAAATTTTAAATTATTTATTTTTTGAAAAATAATTTTTGCGCAAAAATAAGGAGCAGGAATGATTCCTGCTCCTTGTAGCCATATTATTTAATTATCTTTGGAAACCGCCTAATTGCTGTTCAGCCATTTGAACTAAACGCTTAGTGATTTCTCCACCTACAGAACCGTTAGCGCGAGAAGTAGTTTCAGCACCAAGGTTTACACCGAATTCAGTAGCGATTTCGTACTTCATTTGGTCAAGAGCCTGTTGTACTCCAGGAACTAGAAGTTGGTTTGAGCTGTTGTTGTTTGCCATGTGATTTTCACCTCCTTGTGAGTATAGAATGTGTAGAATCACATGGCCATATACACTAATTAATTGGTAATTGTTGTATTATTTTTGAAGTTAAATTTAACAATTGCTGTTTTGGCATATAGATGAAGACCGTTGATTTCCGCGGCGGTCACTTGCTTTCCGCGGGGAGGAACTGGAAGCTTCCCGGCTTCGCCTGCCGGGTCTCCCGCTCCCTCTCCTCCCGCAGGTGCTCCGCTACAATTAACTCAGCGAAATAAAACCTGTATCCGCCATTTAACAATTAACCTGCATTTAGATCAAAATAGCTCCCCAAAAGACTCTTCATTGCGCGATTGAGGTTTAATAACCATCTTTTCGGTATCCTCAACTGCTTTTGCGATGAGCGGTTCGAAGTCAACAAAGCTTTCGAAGCGACGGACTTTGTCGCGCTTTGGTTTTGTTTTTGGGGATGATGGGACAAAAACGGTACAGCAATCTTCAAATGGCCTGATGGATATATCGTGAGTATCGATGCTTTGAGCAATCTCGATGATTTCTGATTTATCCATTGTGATAAGAGGACGAAGGATAGGTGTTGCAGTCACATCATTAATGGCAAACATGCTCTCGAGTGTCTGGCTGGCTACCTGTCCTAGGCTTTCCCCAGTGATGATGGCTAGACCATCATTTTTATTGCGTATTTCATCAGTGATCCGGAGCATTAATCGTCTTGTAGCCGTCATCGTATAATTCGACGGTACCTGCTGATGGATCAGCTGCTGAATCTCTGTAAATGGGACAATATGGAGTACAACGGTTCCAGCAATATTAGCAAGTTTTTCAGTTAAATCAATTACTTTTTGCTTTGCACGCTCACTCGTGAAAGGCGGGCTGTGAAAATGGACAGCTTCAATTTCCAATCCTCTCTTCATGGACAAGTAACCAGCTACCGGACTGTCAATTCCCCCAGAGAGCATAAGCATGGCCTTTCCGCTGGAACCTGCAGGAAGTCCGCCAGCCCCCTGAATAGTTTCGCATGATAGGTAAGCCGCCTCTTCGCGAACTTCAATTTGCAGA
Source organism: Cytobacillus sp. BC1816 (assembly GCF_051353635.1). Lineage (NCBI taxonomy): Bacteria > Bacillati > Bacillota > Bacilli > Caryophanales > Bacillaceae > Cytobacillus > Cytobacillus sp. BC1816. The sequence goes on from NZ_CP195611.1 coordinate 4,328,731, forward strand.
TTTATATCCGGTTTTTTCACGTTCACTTTTAGCCCCGGCACATTCTGCAGGAGGTGTCCGCCAAATTCATGGTTAAGTTCATCTGTATTTAAAGGGAAACTTTTATCCGCTCTCTTAGCCGTAATTTTGAAAGTCTTTCCTTCTTCAAAATGTTTTAAGAACAACCCTAACGCGGCAGCCTTCATTTCTTCGATATCTTTAGTGGTTTTAACAGCAGGACTGAAAGACTGTATGCCAAAGATGCCCCTAAGGCGATCAGAAATCTCTCTGCCATCTGCACCATTCAAAACAACGTACATCCGGTCTCTTGTAGATTCTATCTTGATCCCGGGAAATTCATTGAGCACATCGAATATGCTTTTTCTTAATTTATCCACAAACATATTCCGGTTTCTGCCTTTTGTGGAGATTTCTCCATATCGTATAAGTATACGATCATAATTTATCATGATTTCATAACCTCTCTTAGCCTAATAACGTTCTCTTTTACTGCCTCAATAAAAACCTCTGCCTCTTCCATTGTATTATCATAAGATAAGCTGATCCTGACTGCACTTTTTGCATCTTTTTCAGGGATTCCCATAGCCATCAAGGTGCTGCTGGCAGCAGCTTTCTTTGAAGAGCAGGCACTTGTAGTTGATATATATATCCCGCGCTCTCCTAAAGCGTGGACAAATACCTCTGCTTTGAATCCTTCTATGGAAAAATTCACAATATGAGGAGCAGAGTTTTTTTCGGGAGTATGGACAGTAATACCCTCGATTTTATTCATTTCCTCAAAAATATACCTTTTAATGGATAAAATTTGGCTCAAACGCCTTTCCATATTATTTATTGTCAGCCTTAGCGCCTTTGCCATTGCTACAATGCCAGCTACATTTTCTGTGCCGCTTCTCATTTTCCATTCCTGATTGCCCCCGGATAATAACGGTGAAAGACGAAGACCATCACGAATGAACAAAACCCCATTCCCCTTCAAACCATGGAATTTATGAGCCGATATCGTACACAGATCCACGCTTGCTTGATAAAGATCAAGAGGAACCTTGCCGATTCCCTGGACATTATCTACATGAAATACCACTCGCGAATGCTTCTTCAGCATCTCTCCAATTTCCTTTATTGGCTGAATGGAACCAATTTCATTGTTTACATGCATGACAGAGACTAAAATAGTTTCCGGTGTAATTTCCTTTTCAATGTCTTCAGCATGGACAATACCGTTTTTATCCGGTGCAATGATGGAGATGCTGCAGCCCAATTCCTTCAGCTGATCCATCGCTTCCTTCACTGAAGCATGTTCCAATCCAGTTGTGATAATGTGGCGGCCTCTTTTTCTATGCATTAGAGCCGTTCCTTTTATTGCAAGATTATTGCTCTCTGTCCCTCCGGATGTAAAATACACCTCATTATGCTTAACATTTAGCAGATGAGCAATTTGCTCACGTGCCTGCATCAGCAGCCTCTCAGCTTTTCCGCCGAATCCATGCAGGGAAGAGGGATTCCCAAAGTATTCTGAAGAAACCTTTATAAAAGATTCAAGCACTTCTTTATATGGTTTTGTCGTTGCACTGTTATCAAAATATATCACGGACTTCTCCTTTCCGTTAAGAAAACCCTTTAGCCAACTGTAAATCATATCATAACCACGTAAAATTGGAAATGTAATTAAAGCTTTTGTTTTTTTCTTTACTATTAAATTATTCAAGTTTGTACAGTTTAACCAAATGAATGAATTGCTGCCCCAGTGGAAAGCTGATAACATTGCACTGTGAGTAAGGACAGCTCCAGTTTATTATTATAAAATACTTAATATTAAGACTTCGAATTTTTTCGACATTTTTTTTAGCACCTGTGCTAATATGAAAATGTTCTAAACATTAAGATATGGAACCATTTTCAGGAGGATATATATGGAGAATAAAACATTGGCACCAAAACAAATTCTCGCCGTCGGACTCATGTTATTTGCTCTATTCTTTGGGGCGGGGAATATGATTTTCCCTCCATTCCTGGGACAATCTGCCGGCACGAATGTATGGACCGCTATTATCGGATTTTTAATTACAGGGGTCGGATTGCCTCTATTAGGCATTATTGCCATTGCCAAAAATGGCGATTTACAGACTATTGCAAGCCGGGTACACCCTTTATATGGAATTATTTTTACGATTATTATGTACTTAGCTATCGGGCCATTTTTCGGAATTCCGCGTACCGGAACTGTTGCTTTTGAAATAGGGATCACTCCGTTCTTGTCTGAAACCGCTTCCAATAGTACTTATACTTTATTGGCTTATACCATTGTCTTCTTTTGCATTACAGCATGGCTTTCTTTGAATCCATCGAAGTTAGTGGATAGAATCGGGAGTATTTTCACACCTGCACTCCTCATAATCCTTGCTGTCCTGGTGATTAAAAGCTTCATTACTCCAATGGGCGAATTAAAAGCGCCAATGGGGGCATATGAAGAGGGGCCGTTCTTTAAAGGCTTCATTGAAGGCTACCTGACTATGGATACAATTGCAGCTTTAGTATTTGGTATTATTGTTATTGGTTCAATACAGGGCATGGGTGTGACAAATAAACATTCACTGATGAAAATATGCATTACAGCCGGACTTATAGCAGCTGCTGGTCTTGCGGCAGTATACTTGTCCCTTGCATATATTGGGGCATCAAGTATGGAAGCTATAGGTCAACTTGATAATGGCGGCGCTATCCTATCCGCTGCTTCTCAGTACCTATTTGGTCCTGCTGGAGCATTGATCCTTGGATTGGCCATTACGGTAGCATGCCTAACAACATCTGTCGGACTCGTTTCCGCTTGTGCGCAGTACTTTCATAAGCTGCTTCCAAAAGTACCTTATAAAATCATTGTTATCATTCTTTCGCTGTTCAGCATGGTGGTTGCAAACATTGGTTTAACTCAGCTGATTCAACTTTCATTGCCAATCTTAATCATAATTTATCCTCTGGCCATCGTACTGATCCTGCTTTCCTTTATGCACAATGCATTTAATGGATACTCTTCGGTATATATAGGGGCTTTAATTCCCACAGGCTTAATTAGTTTTGTGGATGGGCTAAAAACTGCTGGAATGGATGTATCCGTTATCACAGACTCACTGCAATTCCTGCCATTCTTTGCTGAAGGAATCGGCTGGATAGTGCCTGCCATTGCAGGAGCTGTTATAGGTTACTTCCTGGCAATGGCTTTCGGAGAATCTAAAAAGCCAATTGCAGTAAATGACTAAACAAAAAACCAGATCCAACCGGATCTGGTTTTTTAGTGCTCAGTAATCATTTCTTCTATTCTCTTGATCGCACCCGGCTCGACCTCTTCGATCGAAGCTGCAGCCTGCTCCAGTGCTGATTTATATTCATAGCTTCTGAATGAAGCTTCTGCTTCCTTTAACCCTTTATCAATAGATGGATATCTGCTTCTGTATCGGTTTCCATATTGAATGACTTTCTCTGCTAAAAGGATCGTCTCAATCATATCACCCACTGAATCAGCAGCCTTATCGACAGTAAGCACAGCAACTTCAAGATATTGCTGAACCGCAGGAATATTCAATGGTTTCTCATCGAGTTTAGCCAGCACATTATCTATGCTTTCTTTCGCATCCTGGATCAAATATTTATATTCCTGGGAAACTCCGGGCACATTGTTTTTGGAGATAAGCCTTATCGTTTCTGCCACTTTCTTGCTTAACTCTTTCACCTTTTCCCTTGCAGACATCTCGTCTTTTCTTAAGGCCTGGAGCATTTCCGCAAAGGCTGTCTGCTCATCTGAAATTTCCTCAATGTGTTCCTTGATTTCAGCAAGTTCTTCTCTCAAGACTGTATGGGGAGTACTCCCGCTATTAAGCTTATGCTCCAGCACTTCGAACTTTTTGAAGAGCTGAGTTATTTTTTTCTCCAGGTGGATTTGAATTTCCAGATCCTTGTCTGGAACATGATAGCTATTCCTGATAGCCGTTATCTCTGTCTTAAGCTGATTATTCATATCTTTATTATTATAAAGCATGTTTCTTGTTGCCTCATCCTGCTGACTCAAGTAATGTCTGGCATGTACTTCCTTTTCGAGCAGATCATACAGAAGTTCAATATTATCTTTAATCTCTTCGACTCCTTTTTGAACTTCCTCGATTTGCGCTTGATCAATGGAGCCGGCATATCCTTTTACTTGTTCTTCAAGCCTCTCAAGTTCTTTATCTAGTTGAAGGTGATCAAGCAGATACCCCTGATCCAGCATTTCCTTGTACCCATCCCTTAACTCTTCCAGCTGGGAAGGGATCTTGGATTGACACTCAACCATCAGGTTGGGAATAGATTCCATTTTAGCCTGAGAATCCTCAAGCAGAGCTTTGATCACTAAAAGGGTTTCACGAGCTTCAAGGTAATTGCCCTTCTCGGTTTTCTCATCGAATTCTTCAAATTTGGCCAATGCTTCATCCAGCTGTTCTTCAAGAATTTTTTCTGATTTACCGAATGTATGGCGATGCGCAAGCAGAGACTTTTTGCATTGGCGATACATTTCTTTCAGTTCTTCAATTTCCGCTCTATTTTTTTCTTCACTGCCTACCAGCTCATTTAATTCACTCAGCAGATTTTTTATGCTTTCTTCAATCTCAGTTAATCTCTTCTCTATTCTCTGCTGGATTTCCTGAGAATTCTTAAAGCGGTATTTATCGATGCTCTCTTCAGCATCAAATAACAATTCCTCCACATCCGGGAGCTGTGATGTTACGATCTCATCCCATTCATTTCTCCAGCGCTCAAATAATTCTTCTGTCTGGCCCGTCATATTAAGCTTTTTCACTCTCGACATCTCATCCAGGACTGGGCGGTCCGTTATGTCCATTTTCCATGTTTCCAGCCTGTCAATTTCCTTATAATGTTTTTTCTTTAAAAAATAACCCGTGAGATATAGGCATAAAAGAATGACTATAACTCCAATGATGTATTCCATTTTAAAGCCCCCTGTTCTGTTCCCGAGCCAATATGTATATGTAAAGTTTTTATTTAAGAAATATCAAATGCCCGCGGGCGTTTTTTCATTTTCACATGTTATTTTCAATGCTTTTATGATACCATGTAAACGACATTTTTTGACTATTTATTTCATATTTTTATGAATTTCTTCTTTTATATCTTGTCTAAATTGCTATTTTCGGAAAATACTTGGAACATCCGTATTTTTTTATTGAACTATATGAGCTGTTCAAATACAAACAATTCGCTTTTTATAAAAGATTTCCTTCTTTATTTAAGAGATATGTTAAAAAGTGACTTGAGTACTGGATAAATGAAACTTCAAACAGCGCGGTTTCTTCCCAACTGTTTGTTAGTTGAGGTCCTCAGGAAGTGTGTCACAAAGACCTTGCCACAGGACATGGCGTTCTTAGTTTGTACTTCTTTCGGGCCTTTACGGGCAGTTTGACTCTCTCGATTCCTTCTAAGATACCTTAGAGTTTAACTGCCCTTTAGACTGCGATAAACATTTGCTGAAAGGAAGTTCTCCATATGCTAAAAGACGGACACATCCACACTCCCTATTGTCCGCATGGGACAAAGGACGCATTGGAAGATTATGTTGAAAAAGCAATAAATCTGGGTTTTAAAGAAATTTCATTTACTGAACATGCTCCGCTCCCTGAGGGCTTTGAGGATCCCGCACCTGCTTGCGACAGTGCGATGCGCAAGGAGCATCTTGAGAAATATTTTATTGATATATCAAGGGTGAAAGCTGCTTATCAAGGGAAAATCAGGATTAATGCGGGGCTTGAAGTGGATTATATTGAAGGCTTTGAACAGGAGATCCGCAAATTTCTTGAAATGAACGGGAGATATATGGATGACTCTATTTTATCTGTACACTTTCTAAAGCATGGAAGCCGCTACGAATGCCTGGACTACAGTCCCGATGTTTTTGCAAAGATGATCGAAGAATACGGTTCTATTGAAGCAGTTTATATGAATTATTTCCGCACCCTGCTTTTATCTATAAAAGCAGATTTGGGGCCGTATAAACCAAGAAGGATTGGGCATATAACCCTGGTGAAAAAATTCCAAAAAAAATATCCCGCTGATCGGGAATTTAGAGAGGAAATATACCAAATCCTTGATGAGGTGCAAAATCAAGGCTATGAACTCGACTATAACGGAGCCGGTTTCTCCAAGCCGTTATGCAAAGAGTCCTATCCTCCCGATTGGGCTGCAGAAGCAGCGGCCCAAAAAGGCATTTCACTGATTTATGGGTCCGATTCTCATCAGGCAAAGGAAATGGGTCAGGGCCTTGATTGGATGAAACACCTATAAATGCTTTTAGAGCACAGCAGCATAAGGTTTTCCGGCATGATTGCACAGGACTCCATCAACCCAATTGAAGATCTCCTTCGTGTATTTGTCTGCGAAATATTTTTCATGGGGAAATACATGCAGAACTTCAGCCATATAATGTGTGTTCAAAAATGGCATGGACAGGAGTCCTTTCAGCTGGACAATCATATAATTGGCTGTATGGATACGAAACTCTTTTGTTTTCATTCCCCTTTCCAGCACCTTGCCAAAATAAAACTTCTCCTTTGCTAAATAAGTGGACATGATTTCCCTTACCACTTGGGAATCTATAGAAATTTCCCGAAGTATCAATCTTGTTAAATGGCTATGTTCAAATTGATAAACCATGATATTTTGCGCAATTTTTTTCAGGCTAAAAGCCGCCCCCTGCTCAAGAAATGAAAACCCCTTCTCTATCTCCTGAATATACCCTTCAAAAAATTCAGTAAAGCAATATTCAAGCAGCCCGTGTTTATTATCGAAATAGTATGCGATATTCGCTGGATTCGTCTGCGCTTTGCCTGCAATATCACGGATGGAAGTCCCTGAGAAACCTTTCGTATTAAATAAGGATATAGCGGCCGACACAATTGCCTCTTTTGAATTTTTTTTCATCTTTCCCGCCTCGCTTTCTTTTGTAACGTCTCTGTTCCTGCACATATGAGCGAATAATAAATTATGGGTTTAATCAAAAACGGATTTGTTGTGATAATTAAACATTCTTGCTAAAATCGTCTTATCCTTTTTAAAGTTCTCGACAATGTCTATCTAATTTCCTGTTCATCTGCCAGGAAATTCATATATCTATGAGAAAGTAAGGTGAATTGTGATGTTTAGTGTCGAATCATACAAGGGAACCCGTGAAGAAAATTATCAATTATTGATTAAACAGCTCTCTGCTCTTCTTGAAGGAGAAACGAACAGCATTGCAAATCTAAGCAATGCATCAGCACTTCTTAATCAATTCCTGGACCGTACAAACTGGGTAGGATTTTACCTGATGGAAGAAGGCGAGCTAGTTCTCGGGCCATTTCAGGGTCTGCCGGCATGTGTAAGAATCCCCCTTGGTAAAGGCGTTTGCGGGACAGCTGCCAAGCAAATGGAAACAGTCCGTGTTGAAGATGTCCACCAATTTCCTGGACATATCGCCTGTGACGCAGCTTCACAGTCTGAAATCGTCATTCCGCTAGTCAAAGAGGGCAATCTTCTTGGTGTGCTGGATATTGATTCTCCAGAAAAAAACCGGTTTGATGAACTTGACCAAAAATACCTGGAAGACTTCTCGGAAGTGCTTATATCATTCCTTTAACAGAATGGCAAAAAGGAGATGACCGTATCTGAGGCCATCTCCTTTTACTATTAGACTCCTTCGAGTGCCTGGGACAGGTCATCCCTGATATCTTCAACTGACTCAAGCCCAACTGAAAGCCTCAGCAGCGAATCTTCAATGCCCATTTTTTCACGTGATTCCTTTGGAACCACTGCATGAGTCATAGTAGCAGGGTGCTGAATTAATGTCTCAGCATCTCCAAGGCTCACGGCAATTTTAATAAGATTCAGCCGGTTCATAAATTCCTGGGCAGACTCTTTCCCCCCCTTTAGAGTAAAAGAAATCATCCCGCCAGGTCTCCTCATTTGTTTTTGCGCAATTTCAAAATCTGCATTATTGCTGTCTCCAGGAAAATAAACTTTTTCTACTTTTGGATGTGCCAGCAAGTATGATGCAAGCCGTTCCGCATTGTCACAATGCCTGTCGAGCCTGACTGCAAGTGTTTTCAATCCCCGCAGAAGCAGCCAGGCATCAAAAGGTGAAATAATGCCTCCAATGTCTTTTTGAGTCGTCATGGAGACTTTATCCAAAAATTCTTTAGGGCCTATTACAAGCCCGGCAACTACGTCACCATGGCCCCCAATGTATTTTGTCGCACTATGAATGACAATATCACATCCCAGTTCGATCGGATTCTGCAAATATGGCGAACAGAAGGTATTATCCACTACAACTGGAATTCCTTTCTCTCTCGCTGCTTCTGCAACCATTTTCAGATCCACTAATTTCATTGTCGGATTTATTGGTGTTTCAACATATATACAGGCAGTCTCCGGTTTAATTTCATCAAGCAGCTGCTGCTTTGACTCCATAGCTGAAAAATCATGGCTGATTTGAAATTTTTCCTTCATCATCTCCAGGAGTCCAAATGTACATCCATAAACTCCCTGAGAACATAAAATATGATCACCTGTTTTGGTTAAAGCAAACAGGACAGCTGAGACTGCAGCCATACCAGACCCAAAAGCAAGGGCTGCTTCCCCATTTTCCAGTGCAGCCATTCTTTCTTCAAGCATTTTAACTGTTGGATTGCCCAGACGGGAATAGATATAGCCTTCTTCTTCACCGGAAAAACGTTTTTCCCCCTGCTGTGCTGTCTCAAATGTAAAAGTTGACGTCTGGAATATTGGCGGTGCGAGGCTCCCCTTGAACCTTTCAGCATCGTATCCTTCATGGATGACCTGCGTCTCGAAGTTAAACCGATGTTTCCTATCCATATTACCTCTCCTTTTCGTTGCAAACGCTTACATTATTATCTATAATAAACTTCTCTTTTCAGCATATGATAATAGTATATTTTTTGAAAGTATTTTGTTTTGGAAAAGTATCAATAAAGACTGCCTTTCCAAAGGCAGTCCCTAGATATATGAATCTGCAGCCGACTCAATGATCACTTTATTTTTCCCTGTATTTTTGGCGGTATATAATGCCCTGTCAGCCCTCTTAAAAAGCGCAGCATATGAATCTTTTTTCCCCCTGCTCCAATACGAAACACCGCATGAAATGGTTACCTGGGGATCTGTGATTTGACATACCTTTCTGACAAGCCGTTCAGCAATAAGTGCTCCCGCAGGCAATGAAACACCGGGCAGGTAAAGAGCCAGCTCCTCTCCGCCCCATCTTGCGCCAATATCAGTGCTGCGGATATTTCTGTTAATTAAATCGGCAACTTGAATAATGATTTCATCGCCAACCTGATGTCCGTATGTATCATTTACCAATTTAAAATCATCTATATCTACAAGCATAAATGTTCCTTCATGATCTTCATTCATGGACTGATGAATCCGATCATCCAGATAATTTCGGGAATATAGCTTCGTTAAGTGATCCGTTACAACCATCTTTTCAAGCTCTTCTCTAAGCATTGAATTGGTAAAGGCGAGCGTGGAATGATGAATCAAAGACTGGAGAAGCTTGAAAGTTTCAAATGAAAAATGATAAGGTGAAGTATGCATGACAAGGGCAAATCCCTTTAATACTCCAGATTGGGTCATTGGAACAGCCATGATCGATTTATAAAAGCTGGCCGTACCCTCGAACTGTAAAGAAAAATCCCCAATAAAAAGAGACTCTTTCTCCTTGATGATCTTTTTCCTTATATACTGAATATAGACTTCTGCCTCTTTGGTTTGAAAAAATTCAGTACTGCCCTGGATTATATTCACATCCGCACTATCAGAAGTTATCAAGATGAAACCCGCTTCTTCAGCATCAAAGGAATGCAGAATCTGATCTGCCATGAAGTTCATGGTTTCTGTCAGGCGCAAATTCGAATTCAGGCGGTGGGAAGTTTCGTTAATTAATTGAAGGTCCGCTATCAATCGCTTGGATTGCTGATAAAGCTGCGCATTCTCCAGTGCACTGCCTGCAGTATTGGCCAGAAGCGTGATAAATTCAATTTCATTTTTAGGGAATATGATGGTATTAGGCGCAATGACCTGAAGCACTCCATAAACCCCCTGCTTCCCTTTTAAAGGGGCATATAAGATAGAGCGCATTTCCTGCAGGGAATCTTCAAATTGAACAGCTCCTGTGACATATGCCTGCATGGCCGCGATGTTTTCGCTGTCATATTCAAGGTCTCTGATGGGCAGATCCCCATGATTATTGTTATCCTGAGACAGCAGAAGATAATAGGTAAAAGTGGGGTACATTTCCTGCAGAGTATAAATAATCTCCCCCAGCACCATATCCATATCCATTGAGGAATGGAATTTCTCCGTAACTCTATACAGCTGTTTATAACGTTTTTCTTCTGATGCAATTTTGGCCAGACTCTGAGCTTTATCAAGAAATTGCCCGCATTCTTCGCTAAGCTCCTGAATTACTTTTTCTGTATAGGAATGAAAACAGCGTGATTCACCTGTTAAAATCATGCATCCCAGCAGCTGGCCTCTCTTTACAAGAGGAATCATTATTTGTTCTTCCTTAATCTCCGTGCTTAAACTCTGCAACTCTCTGTTATTGTTAGCCCATCTTTTTAAATCATTTGAAAAAGCAGGTGAAAGCAAAGCATCCGGGTTCGTGGAAGCTTCTGCAAAAAACTCCTGCTTCCATTCATTAAAGACGTACAGAGTTATATCACCCGCTCCGGTAAGGGCTTTAATGGCAGAGAGCATTTCATTCAGCAATTTTTCATAGTGAAAGAAACCGTTCTCCGTATCGATAATGTCAAAAAATCGGCTTTTTAAATTAAGTATGATTTGGCGTTCAAGTGTATCCATCTTTATTATCACCTATCAAATGTCTCAGATCATGAATCTATAAACCAATAAGGTATATTATAACGAATAAGAATTATTATTTTCGGCATACATGTGGCTATTTCGTTTCAACTTTCCTAAATTCATAACTTTTAATAAAAGTAATTGCAGCAAGAAACACACATTAAAATAAAAAAAGCGAAGCTGCATTCCCTTTAATCTAATAATTCCAATTTTTTCTTTATTATATCATATCTTGCAAGTTGACTCTTTATTAAGTTTTCTAATTTCAAGTGAATTATGGCACAGGACAAAATCTTCGCTTATAATTTAAACATCCTTTAAATATGAAGAAGTAAAAAATAAAATCATCTTGACTTTTATCCTCTAAAAATTATATAATACTCCTTGTGTAAAATATTGCAGCCTATGTGAGCACCTTGATGCACTCATTTTGTTCCTCAACCAGAGTTTTCTGGGGATGGGGTACTGTGTAACCCTCTGCTGCTAGGGCGAAGGTACATGAAAACAAAATGGACATGATTGTTGTGCGCATCTGTTTCTGTTTTTATTTTACCCAAATAAAAACACAAAAGGAGGAGTCTTAAATGGCTCGTTATACTGGTCCAAGCTGGAAATTATCCCGTCGTCTTGGAATCTCTCTAAGCGGAACTGGTAAAGAATTAGAAAAGCGTCCTTACGCTCCTGGACAACATGGTCCAAACCAGCGCAAAAAATTATCTGAATACGGATTACAATTGCAGGAGAAGCAAAAGCTTCGTCATATGTACGGAGTAAATGAGCGTCAATTCCGCAATTTATTCGATAAAGCTGGCAAAATGCCTGGTAAGCACGGTGAAAACTTCATGATTCTTCTTGAATCACGCCTTGACAACGTGGTTTACCGTTTGGGTCTTGCACGCACTCGCCGTCAAGCTCGCCAGCTAGTTAACCATGGTCATATCATGGTTGATGGATCTCGCGTTGATATTCCATCATACCGCGTAGCACCTGGTCAAACAATTACACTTCGCGAAAAATCTCGCAGCCTTGACATCGTTAAAGAAGCGATCGAAGTTAACAACTTTGTACCTGACTTCGTATCTTTCGATGCAGACAAGCTAGAAGGAACTTTCACTCGCATGCCAGAGCGTTCTGAACTTCCAGCTGAAATCAACGAATCTCTAATCGTTGAATTCTACTCTCGTTAATAATTTAAAAACTGCCGATGCATTTCGGCAGTTTTTTTGTTGTCCGGAAAACGCTGAGATAACTTAAATCCCTCCGTTACAGGAGGGATTTTAAGTTAGTATTTAATTAGGAAATATTTCTTCTTTCCGCGGCGAATGACAGTAAATTGGCCTTCAATCTTGTCCTTATCAGAAAGAGTGTAGTCAAGCTCAGTTATGCGTTCACCATTTACTGAAACAGCGCCATTCGTCACATCTTCACGTGCCTGGCGTTTGGATGGGGAGATTTTGGCAGCAACAAGCAAATCAACGATCCCCAATTCTTCGCCTTCAGAATGCTCATAAGATGGAACATCCTTAAAGCCTTGTTTAATCTCTGAAGCAGAAAGGTTTTTAATTTCTCCGCTGAATAACGCTGCTGTAATCTTGATAGCCTGTTCCAATGCTTCATCCCCATGAATCAGGCGTGTCATTTCTTCAGCAAGTGTTTTTTGGGCTTTGCGGAGATGCGGTTCTTCCTGAACAGCTTTTTCAAGGCCTTCAATTTCTTCACGGGATAAGAATGTAAAGAACTTAAGGTATTTGATTACATCCGCATCTGCTGTGTTAATCCAGAACTGGTAAAACTCATAAGGAGATGTTTTCTCCGGGTCAAGCCAGATTGCTCCGCTTTCCGTTTTGCCGAATTTTGTTCCATCCGCTTTCGTAACCAAAGGTATGGTCAGGCCGTATGCCTTGGACCCTTCAGGCGCCATTTTGCGGATGAGCTCCAGGCCTGTTGTGATATTCCCCCATTGGTCGCTTCCGCCAATCTGCATTTTGCAGTTATGGTTCTCATATAAATGAAGGAAATCCATGGCCTGCAGGATCGTGTAAGTAAATTCAGTAAAGGAAATTCCCGTTTCCAGTCTGGAGGAAATGGTGTCTTTAGCGAGCATGTAATTGACTCCGACATGTTTCCCGTAATCACGCAGGAATGTAACAATATCCATGGAGCCTGCCCAATCATAGTTGTTAACCATGATTGCACCATTTTCACTTTCAAAGTCAAAAATTCTTTTTAGCTGGTTCTTTATGCAATCCACATTATGCTGTACAGTTTCCAGCGTCTGCAGGTTCCGCTCTTCGCTTTTACCGCTTGGATCTCCAATCAGGCCAGTGGCTCCGCCTACTAGAACGATTGGACGATGGCCTTCCTTTTGAAAGCGCCTTAATGTTAAAAACGGCAGCAGATGCCCGATGTGCATGCTGTCAGCTGTTGGGTCTACACCACAGTATAAAGAGATTGCTTCTTTTCCGAGTGTGTTCTCAATGCCCTCTTCATCTGTCTGCTGGTAAACAATCCCTCTCCATTGCAAATCTTCAAGTAAACTCATCTTAACTCCTCCTAATTAACGGCTATTTTCAAGGCATTAACAGGGTATCACCCATACAAAAAACGCCCCTGCAAATATGCAGGGACGCATGATCATTTTTGCGCGGTACCACCCAAATTGAGGACAGCTGTCCTCCACTCTTTCAGAATAACGGATAATCCGTCCACTGCTATAACTGCTGGGCAGGTTGACAGTGAAAGCTCAGGGAGGTAATTCATCCTTCTATTTGTACCGGCTCGCAGCGAACGCCGGCTTTCTGAAACAGGGATAGAAGCATTACTGGATTCCCATCAATGCCTGTAAAATATTTTAACGTCTAAGATAAAACATTTTTATCATAAAAATCAGCCAAATGTCAAATGCCTATGCGAAAAAAGGAAATTTCAGATAAATGGCGAACCTTGTCATATTACTATGTCGCAATATGCTATAATAGATGTGATTTTAGGGGGATTGATACGATGAAAGAAAAGTTTCAGATGTTATTTGACAAATTGAGGCAAACTCCGGGCCTTTTCGGGAATAAAAAAGCAGCTAAAGGAGCGAGTATAACGTACCAGGTTATCTGGAATCTTACTTTGCTTTTTATCATACTGGCTGTTATTGGCGGTGCGTTCGCGGGAGGACTGGGAGCTGGTTATTTCGCGTCGCTGGTAAAGGATGAACCCATCCGATCCTATGCAAGCATGAAAAAAGATATTTATGACTATGAAGAGACATCGCAAATATACTTTGCAAATAACGTATATTTAGGAAAACTGAGAACAGACCTTGAACGTGAGGAAGTCAAGCTTGATGAGGTTTCGGAACACTTAATTAACGCAGTTGTGGCTACTGAAGATGAATATTTCTACGAGCATGACGGAGTAGTGCCAAAAGCGATTATGCGCGCATTGTTCCAGGAAGTAACTAATTCATCTGTTCAATCCGGCGGAAGTACACTTACACAGCAGCTGATAAAAAACCAAATCTTAACGAATGAAGTCTCTTTCGAGCGGAAAGCAAAAGAGATCCTGCTTGCTTTGCGACTGGAGAAATTCTTTGATAAAAAAGAGATATTGGAAGCATATCTGAATGTATCTACCTTTGGAAGAAATGCATCCGGACGTAATATTGCCGGAGTTGAAGCAGCTGCCAAAGGCATTTTTGGGGTGAGTGCAAAAGAATTAACCTTGCCTCAGGCCGCATTCATAGCGGGGCTGCCGCAGAGTCCATTCGGCTACACTCCTTTTACAAGGGAGGGAACGGTCAAAGAGAATCTGGAACCAGGCTTCTCCAGAATGAAAACCGTTCTGAAAAGAATGTATGACGACGGAAAGATTGACCAGAAGCAATACGAAGAAGCTCTGGCTTACGACCTGACCAAGGATTTCACTACACCTTCAGAAAGCCCCTTGGAAAAGTATCCATATTTGACGTATGAAATTGAAGAGCGTGCAGTAAACATCATGACTAAAATTCTCGCAAAAAATGATGGATACGAAGAGCAGGACTTAAAAGAGGATGACGAGCTCCGAGAGGAATACAGGACTCTGGCAGACCGGACGATCCGCCAGAATGGCTTCCAGATCCATTCGACGATCAACAAAGATATTTATGATAAAATGCAGCAGGTGAAAAATAACTACCCTTATTATGGGCCAGACAAACCTGAGACGATCAAGGACCCAGAAACCGGCGAAGATAAGCAAATCATGGAGCCCGTAGAGGTTGGAGCCATTTTAATTGAAAATAAAACCGGTAAAATCATCAGCTTTGTCGGCGGACGCGATCACAAACGCGAGCAGCTGAATCATGCTACAAGCGCTCTAAGACAAAATGGTTCAACCATGAAGCCGCTTTTAGTCTATGCTCCAGCAATGGAACTTGGAAAAGCAGCACCCGGGACCATTCTGCCTGATGTGCCGCTATATCTAAGCCCAGGATTAAATAGGCCTTGGCCAAAGAACTATACGAATACCTATAGCGGGCTCGTATCAGCCAGACAAGCACTTAAGCATTCATACAATGTCCCAGCTGTAAAGCTTTATAAGGATATAGTCGGACAGCGGCCTGCCGCTTACCTGGAAAAGATGGGCTTTACCTCTCTGATCGGTCCTGACTATACAAACTTGTCTACATCCATTGGTTCTTTGGAATATGGGGTAACTGTTGAAGAAAATACGAATGCCTTTACTACATTTGCCAACGGCGGGAAGTTTATTGACGCCTATATGATTGAAAAAATCACAGACAAAGACGGGAACATAATATTCCAGAATAAATCCGAGCCTGTTGATGTATTCAGTCCGCAGACAGCATACCTTACAATCGATATGATGAGAGACGTTATTAACAGCGGAACTGCCACATCGATTAAGAGCAGATTGAAGTTCAGTTCCGACTGGGCAGGGAAAACCGGTACTGGTACTGAATTCATAGATGCATGGTTCGTGGCATCCAACCCGAATGTCACTTTCGGCATATGGTCAGGATATGATACGCCTAAATCATTAAAAGCCCCTGGACCGTTAAGCTATAGTTTGCGCAATAACTATCTCTGGGCGGATTTGATGAATGCAGCATATGACGTCGCACCTGACCTTGTTAATCCGAGCGATAGCTTTAAAATGCCGGGCGGAATCGTAAGGCGTTCGTTCTGCGCCATTTCAGGCCTTCTGCCTTCAGAGGCATGTTCTAAAGCTGGCCTAGTCGAGACTGATTTATTCAATGCCAAATTTGTCCCAACAAAAGTTGATGATAGCCTTGGCAATGGAAAACTTGTACGAATTGGCGATAAAAAATATATGGCACTTGATTCAACACCACAAGAGTTTACTGAACCTGGAATGGTAGTAAATCCGGATTATATTCAAAAACTTTTCGGCATTAAAGCAAATCTAAGTACTCTAATTCCGAATAAAGAACGCTGGAAGAGTATTCTGACAAGTGCAGATCAGCTCAAAGACAATGGCAAAGCACCAGCGGCCCCAAGTATAAAAGCTTCAGGCCAAACCATTACGTGGGGAGCACATCCTGAAAAAGATGTCATTGGCTATCGCGTTTACAGCGGAGGTAAAAAAGTTGCTACAATAAAAGCCGGCTCTTCCTTAAACTACAAGGCTGGAAGCGGCTCGATCCATGTAACAGCCGTTGACATTGCCGGCAAAGAGTCTGCTTCTTCCAATGTAGTAGAAATCGGCAAGAAAACGGAAGAAGAAAAACCGAAAGAAGAGAAGCCGAAAGAGGAAAAGCCTAAAGAAGAAAAGCCAAAAGAGGAGAAACCAAAAGATCCTCCTCCAGCCGAGGAAAAGCCTGATGCTGAGAAACCATCAGAACCCGGTGAAGGTGAAGAAACTAATTAAAGAAAAGCAGAATCCCAAACAGGGCTTGGGATTCTGCTTTTTCTTTATAAAATAACATTGCCAAAAATATATTCTGGATACTTTGCTAAACAATAATATAAAAAAGTTTATAACTATCAGCCTATAAAGAATAACAAAGACCGCTGCTCATTTATGCAGCGGTCTCCTCTATTAATCTTCCATAGTAGACAAATCGCCAGTAGGCAGGTCCAGTTCCCATGCTTTAAGCACCCGGCGCATAATTTTGCCGCTTCGGGTTTTTGGAAGTTTGTCGCGGAATTCTATTTCACGCGGGGCTGCGTGGGCAGCAAGGCCTTTCTTAACAAATTGACGGATATCTTCCACCAGTTCTTCAGAAGGCTCATGTCCGTCTCGTAAAGCAACAAATGCCTTTATTATTTCACCTCGGACAGGATCCGGCTTGCCAATAACGCCAGCTTCTGCAACAGCCGGGTGTTCGATAAGCTTGCTCTCCACTTCAAACGGCCCGACCCGTTCACCAGATGTCATGATAACATCATCTACACGACCCTGGAACCAGAAGTATCCATCTTCATCCATATATGCTGAATCTCCCGAAACATACCAGTCACCCGGCATAAAATAAGATTCATATTTTTGCTCGTTATTCCAGATGGCATTCATCATGGAAGGCCAGCCTTTTTTAATCGCAAGGTTACCCATGCGGTTTGGCGGCAGCTCATTTCCCTGATCATCGACAATGGCTGCTCTAACACCCGGAATCGGCTTACCCATGGAGCCCGGCTTAATCTCCAGGCAAGGATAGTTGCAGATGAGCTGCGCACCTGTTTCTGTCATCCACCATGTATCATGGATGCGCATATTGAATACTTTCATGCCCCATCTGACTACTTCAGGATTTAACGGTTCGCCGACACTGAGTACATGACGAAGGGAGCTTAAATCAAACTTTTTAACAACCTCATCACCTGCCCCCATCAGCATGCGGAAAGCGGTCGGAGCACTATACCAAACTGAAACGCCATACTCCTCAATCATTTTATACCATGTCTCCGGATTAAATCTGCCCCCGACAATAAGGTTTGAAGTCCCTGTCAGCCACGGGCCGAAAATGCCATATGAAGTACCGGTTACCCAGCCAGGGTCAGCAGTGCACCAATATACATCTTCCTCTTTTAAGTCCAGCACCCATTTAGCAGTCTGATAATGCTGAATCATGGCATTATGTACATGGAGAACTCCCTTTGGCTTGCCTGTAGAGCCGGAGGTATAATGCAAAATAAGGCCATCTTTTCCGTCAACCCATTCAATTGGAAGCTTTCTGCTTGATTCAGCCATCCTTTTATTAAAGTCCACATATGGGCCAATTTCCTCAATATTTTCCCCAACAAGGAAAACATGCTTTAAGGCAGGCAGCTGGTCAACAGGCACACGTTCCAAAAGCTCAGGTGTTGTAATCAGAACTTTTGCTTCACTATCATCAAGCCTGTCACGGACTGCCCCTTCCATAAATGCTTCAAAAAGAGGACCCACAATGGCTCCCAGCTTAATAGCTCCCAATACGGCAAAATAGAGTTCAGGAGAACGCGGCATAAAAATGAAAACCCGGTCTCCTTTTTCAACATCGCCATATGCTTTTAATGCATTTCCCGCTTTATTGGATAGTTCCTTCATTTCTTTGAATGTATATTTCTCATTTCTCTGTCCATCGCGATAATAAAGGGCAACCTTATTTTTTCTGAAAGATTCCGCATGTCGGTCAATGGCCTCATAGGCCATATTCATGCGGCCGGTTTCTTTCCAGGAAAATTCTTTCTCTGCATCAGCCCAATTAAAATTTTCATAAAGCTCATTATAGCTTTTTAAATTGAAATCCCCTTGTGTTACTGGCAGCGCTTCCACTTTCATATATAATTATCCCCCTTATTTAAGATTTGATATTATTATAGTATAAACATTATATTTTCTCAATTTTTAAAATTTTATAGCGAGAAAAAATTACTTATGAACCAAATAATAAATTGTCACAAACTGATTTAAATTACACAGAAAATTATGTGAAAGCGCTTTATCCCCCGTGTTTTTATGTATAATAGAAGTTACATTGATCATGTCTATGGCGGTGAATAAATGGAACATAAAAAAACTTATAATGCAAAAGAATTAAAAACAGCCAATGGAAAATTAATCATTGAGGGGCCAATTTCACCTGAAAAATTGGCAGATTATGAGTTTCACAAGGATCTTGTTGCTTTCAGGCCTCCGGCTCAGCAGCATAAAGCCCTGGTTGAAATTGCGGGATTGCCGGAGGGAAGAATTATAGTGGCCCGTGACAGGCATACCATTGTCGGCTATGTAACTTACTTGTATCCAGACCCTCTCGAGCGCTGGTCTGAAGGAAAAATGGATGATTTAATAGAATTGGGTGCAATAGAAGTGATCCCTGCTTTCCGAGGTTCAGGGACAGGAAAGAACCTGCTGAAAGTATCCATGATGGATGACGCAATGGAAGACTATATTGTTATAACGACTGAATACTATTGGCACTGGGATTTAAAAGGAACTGGCCTGAATGTATGGGAATATCGGAAAATCATGGAAAAGATGATGAATGCAGGCGGTCTTGAATGGTATGCCACAGATGACCCTGAAATCAGTTCTCATCCTGCAAATTGCCTAATGGCCCGCATTGGAAAAAGAGTGTATCAGGATTCAGTGCAGCAATTTGACCGCTTGCGCTTTATGAATCGCTTTATGTATTAAATTTATGTATTAAATCTTAATAATAGCGTCAATACATAATTCATGCCTGTATTCAGACTATTTTTTCGGCATGGATGTATCTCCATATATTTTATAAGGAGGCATTTAAAGTGATTGTTGAAGAAATTATGAAAACGGATGTCACGGCCTTGTCAAAAGAAGACACCATCGCCGACGCCATAAGAATTATGAACGAAAAAAGAATTCGGCATTTGCCTATAACAGATGAAGCGGGCAGATTGCAGGGACTTGTAACAGATAGGGACATCCGTGATGCCACTCCTTCTATTTTTCATACAGAACTATTTAAGGAAGATCTGCAGAGACCATTAAAAATGATTATGAAGACAGATATCATTACCGGACACCCTCTTGATTTCGCTGAGGAAATTGCTGCGGTTTTTTATGAACAGCGGATTGGCTGCCTGCCAATATTAAACGATAATAAGCTGGTCGGAATTGTCACAGAAACCGATTTGCTTCATACGTTAGTTCAATTGACTGGAGCACATCAGCCAGGTTCGCAGATTGAAGTAAAGGTACCAAACAGGGCAGGCATGCTGTTTGAAATCGCTGAAGTCATCTGCAAAAGAAAAGCAAATATTCAGAGTGTCCTAGTTTACCCTAACAAAACGGATGATAAATACAAAATACTGGTAATAAGGGTACAGACAATGAACCCTACGCTTGTAGTAGAAGATTTGAAAAAAGCAGGCCATCATGTTTTATGGCCCAGCCTGCCGGGGATTTCACTATGATACATGATTCAGTATTTATTTTTTCGGAAGACCTGCTGAACTACAAATTCAGCAAAAATCATCCTTTTAATCAGATAAGGCTGAAACTGACACTCGATTTGCTCAAAAACATCAATGCCATTGAAGACTGTCATATTATTCCTCCGCGCCAGGCTTCCGATGAAGAGCTTCACTTGATTCATGATCCTAATTATGTGAATGCTGTCAAGCTCGCTGGCCGGGGAAATCTTCCAGAGGATATCTGTGAAAACTATGGTCTTGGAACAGAAGACACACCTATTTTTCAAAACATGCACGAAGCAAGCTCTCTTTTAGTAGGAGGCACTCTGGCAGCCGTCGATGCAGTCATGAGCGGCCGTGCTAAGCACGCACTTCACCTTGGCGGCGGCCTTCATCACGGTTTTCGGGGGAAAGCTTCTGGATTTTGCATCTACAACGATAGCTCCGTAGCCATAAAATATATTCAGGAAAAGTATAAAGCCCGTATTCTTTATGTCGATACAGATGCCCATCATGGGGATGGTGTCCAATGGTCATTTTATGATGACCCGGATGTGTGCACCTTATCTATTCATGAAACAGGCAGATACCTTTTCCCCGGAACCGGAAATGTAAATGAACGAGGACAAGGGAAAGGATATGGATTCTCTTTTAATATTCCCGTGGATGCATTTACTGAAGACGATTCCTGGCTTCACGCATACCGTACAGCTTTTCGGGAGGTTGCAGAATTTTTCAAGCCTGATGTGATTCTGACGCAAAATGGTGCTGATGCACATTATCTTGATCCTCTTACCCATTTGTCATCTACTATAAAGATTTATAGGGAAATTCCGAAACTGGCCCATGAAATTGCCCATGAATATTGTGATGGGAAATGGATTGCCGTCGGCGGCGGGGGTTATGATATTTGGAGGGTTGTTCCCCGGGCATGGGCCATGATATGGCTGGAAATGACTGAAAACTCTAATTGTTACGGCAATATACCGGAGGAATGGATCAACAAGTGGAAAGAACACGCACCTGTGCCTCTTCCCCTGGAATGGGATGATCCTGCTGATTTATATAAGCCTATCCCCCGCAAGAGCGAAATAACTGAAAAAAATGCCCGGACAGTTGACAAAGTTCTTTATCCGATCCGAAACAGAACAATGACAGAATCTTTATAAGAACAGCGGCCGGAAACATTTTACCGGCCGCTGTTCATTTCTGCATATGTAAATAAACAGGTCTGACTATTGACAGACCTGTTATCAATTATGATTATTGTTATCTTCATTAAATTTCGGATCAGAAATAATGATTTCAACACGCCTGTTTTTCTCCCAATTCTGCGGTCCGGAATTAGGGACGATAGGACGGGTTTCCCCGTAGCCGATAGCCATAAACCTATGACTATCAAGATTATGCTTTTCTGTTAAATATCTGATTACAGTACTAGCCCTTGCTGCAGATAATTCCCAATTGGACGGATATCTGTAAGTAGTTATGGGTCGGTCATCAGTATGTCCCTCCACCTTCACAAGGTTTGGCATGTTTGCTAAAAGGGTTCCTACTTTATCCAGGAAAGAGTATGAACTGTCTATCAGACTTGCATCTCCAGATTCAAATAAAACCTGTTCCTGCAGAACGAGAACGACCCCCCGTTCCGTCCTGTTCGCCACAATCACTTTTTCTAATCCATTCTTATCCAAGAAAGACTGTATCTCCGTCAGAAGCTCATCAAGCGCATCCGATTGCCCGCTATCTTCATTTTCTTTTATTTCTTCATTTTGTTCCGGGTTCTCTGCAGGAATGATGGACGGCTGGAAATCCAGCACTTGTCTGTCCCGGAAAGAATCGGATAATGCCTGAAACTTCATTAAATCAATCTGGGACATCGAAAACAGCAGAATAAAAAATACCAATATCAGTGTGACGAGATCGGAGAAAGTCACCATCCATCTTGGAGAGCCTTTTTGAGGCTCCGGAGATCTTCTCCTAGGCTTCATAATCGAGTGCCTCCCCCTCATTCACAGCTTTCTCCAAATCTCTCCGTTCTTCTGAGGATAAAAAGGCGCTCAGCTTTTCTTCCAATATTCTCGGATTCTGCCCGGATTGAACACCAATAACCCCTTCAATAATAATCTGCTTCAAAAAAACTTCCTTCTCTGTCTTTAAAGCCAGCTTTGCTGCCATCGGCAGAAAAACCAGATTTGCCAGCAGGGAGCCATATAAAGTAGTCAGTAAGGCAAGAGCCATATTGGGCCCAAGTGTGGAAGGATCATTCAAATTTTTCAGCATCAGAACCAATCCGATCAAGGTCCCTATCATCCCCCACGCCGGAGCGTACTCACCGGCTCTTTCGAGAATGCTTCTCCCTTTTCTGTGTCTCTCTTCCATCGCCATAATTTCGGCATTCATAATGTCAGTAATGACATCTGGCTCTATACCATCCACTGCCAGGTAAACGCCTTTTCGAATGAAAGGATCTTCCACCTTCCCGATTTCAACCTCAAGCGATAACAGCCCTTCACGCCGGGCACGCTCAGAGAGTTTGACAAAAGTTCCAATCAGCTCGCCAACGCTTTGCTCTTCACTGGAAAAAACCTGCTTAAAAACGGTGCCCATATGCCTGATATCTTTTAAAGGAAAACTCACAAGCAGCCCGGCTATTAAACCGCCCAAAACAATAAGAATTGAAGAAGGGTCAACAAAGGATAAAAAACCATCAGCTCCTCCATTCCACATGATTCCAAAAATCAGCATAGCAAGCCCCACCATTAACCCTGCCGGTGTTAAAATATCAACCTTTCTCATACTCTCTCTCCCTGATCCATTGCGAATTGCCATTAGTAATGGTTTATTTATGTCCCCGAAAACAGGTACGATAGCTTAAAATTTGGCAGAAAGAAACGCCTTTAAATAAGGCGTTTCTCTTTCTTCTTATATCGGCAAGTCCATTATTTTGTTGAGCTTCGCTCTTCAATTCGGTGAGGAAGTACAACAATTTGCTCATCGACTGATTCTTTATTCATAAGTTTCGTAAGCAATCTCATGGCAACTGCACCAATATCATACAATGGCTGTACGACTGAGGTCAGCTGTGGACGGACCATTAATGCCAGCCTGGTATTGTCAGAGCTGATGACCTCA
Source organism: Cytobacillus sp. BC1816 (assembly GCF_051353635.1). Taxonomy (NCBI): domain Bacteria; kingdom Bacillati; phylum Bacillota; class Bacilli; order Caryophanales; family Bacillaceae; genus Cytobacillus; species Cytobacillus sp. BC1816. Next base: position 4,352,163 of record NZ_CP195611.1, read on the forward strand.
AAGTCTTTCGGGATATTATACCCTTTATCCTCCGCCCCGTGGACAATTCCCAATGCCATTTCATCAGATCCTGCAAAAATAGCTGTTGGACGCGGATCTGCCTCAAGCAGCTTTTCAAAAGCTTCTATACCTGAATCGTACGTATAGTCTCCTTCAACCACCAATTCATCGCGGAAGGAAACTTCAGCTTCTTCCAGTGCCCGCTTATATCCTGCAAGCTTTTTTTCCTGATTAATCGGCTCGCGAAGGGGTCCCACCACAATAGAAACATTTTTATGGCCTTTTTCAATAAATGACTTGGTAACATCAAATGCTGCCTGTTCATAATTAATATTTACAGATGGAATTTTGCCTGTTTCTTCAATAGATCCTGCCAGTACAATCGGGACAGGTGACTTTTCAAACTCTTCAACATGCTCGGACGTAATATTGCCGCCCATGAAGACTATTCCATCCACCTGTTTCCCGAGCATAGTATTGAGCAAGTGCAGTTCTTTTTCAATATTTTGGTCGGAATTGCTGAGAATGATATTGTATTTATACATTGTCGCAATATCCTCTATGCCCCTTGCCAGTTCTGCAAAAAAGGTGCTGGAAATATCGGGAATGATCACACCGACCGTAGTCGTTTTTTTGCTTGCCAATCCTCTTGCAACCGCGTTGGGGCGGTATCCAAGCCGGTCAATTACTTCCATTACTTTTTTTCTTGTTGCAGGCTTAACATTCGGGTTTCCATTTACAACACGAGAAACCGTTGCCATTGATACATTCGCTTCTCTTGCCACATCGTATATTGTTACATTCATTACTTACACTCCTTCTTTAAATAGCGGTCACTTCAATTACTTTATATTTTACAGCAACACGACGTAACCTACTCATTTTTTATCCTAATTTGTGAGTGGTTACACATGTACAATTATGTATTTAATCATACGACAGTCCAGGAATTGCCGCAATGTCAAGGCTTGTTTTTTTGAAAAAAACTTAATTTTGCACTTTAAATGTAAAAAAAGAACCTCCTGCTACTAGCAGAAGGCTCTCCATATTTATATAGCTATACTTTCAGCAATGCTGAAGATTGAAGCTCAGCCATGAATTGATCAAATTGATTCAAGTCCATTTGCTGCGCTGAATCTGATAGGGCAACGGCCGGGTCTGGATGAACTTCTGCCATCACACCATCTGCGCCGATTGCCAGCGCTGCTTTTGCTGCTGGAAGAAGCAAATCTCTGCGGCCTGTTGAATGGGTAACGTCAACCAGTACTGGCAAATGTGTTTCCTGCTTAAGAATAGGCACAGCCGAAATGTCCAGTGTATTGCGTGTAGCGCGTTCGTATGTGCGGATTCCTCGCTCACATAGGATGATCTGTCCATTCCCCTGGGACATGATATATTCCGCTGCATTGATGAATTCTTCAATTGTAGCTGCAATCCCGCGCTTTAAAAGAACCGGTTTGTTTACAGCCCCCGCTGCTTTTAATAGCTCGAAGTTTTGCATGTTTCTTGCCCCGATTTGAATGACATCAATATAATTTACAGCCGTTTCAATATCATTAGGGCTTACGATTTCAGAAATAACTGCCAGATCGTATTCATCAGCCACTCTTTTTAAGATTTTTAGACCTTCAAGGCCAAGACCCTGGAAATCATATGGCGATGTTCTTGGTTTATATGCGCCTCCGCGAAGGAGCTTAAGTCCTTTTGCTTTAACAGCTTCAGCAACAGTTGCCACCTGCTCATAAGATTCAACTGCACAAGGGCCAAAAACAAGATGAGGTTTGCCGTCCCCTACTTTTTCACCCTTTAGGTCTACAATCGTATTTTCAGGCTTCTTTTTGCGTGAAACAAGAAGCGCCTTTCTATGATCATCTTTTTGAAGTTCAAGACCAGCTTTAAAAATTTCCTTGAACATATGCTCAATTGTTGAATTTTCAAAAGGACCGTCATTATGCTCTTTTATCAAGTCCAGCATCTTGCGTTCCCGGACAGGATCATAACGATAAACCCCTTGTGTTTCCTTTACTCTGCCGATTTCCTGAACAAGTTCTGCTCTTTCATTGATCAAAGCTAAAAGCTGGAGATTCAGCTCATCCACTCGATCACGAAGTTTATCTAGCTCCTTATTGCTCATTTCCTGTCCCTTCCTTTCGAATCTGAATTTAAGCCGTGCTGGTTTCAGGATTTGCACATATCGCGCCTCTAAATGCGCAACACCGTTAAACATTTCCATCTTTCTCTTTTACGGCCACTGGATATGTGATACATTTTTTATAATTAGGGTTATTATATATGAATTATTCAGACATGTCACGAAAAATTTCTTTATTAATTAAACGCTTTTAAGTGATAAAGCGATTTCAGGGCATTATTTAAACATTCTATGACAATTTTACAAAGAAGGTGTACTGCTTTGGACGAACAGAAAAAGCTTTTTGCACTGGATATCGGCACCCGCACGGTGGTTGGAATTATTCTCGAGGAAAACGGCGGGCAATTTCATGTGAAAGACATCGTGATTAAGGAGCATGCAGAAAGGGCCATGCTAGACGGACAGATCCATGATGTACTCGCTGTATCAAAAATTATAGCAGAAATCAGGAATGAACTGGAAGCAAAACACGGCCCATTAAAAAAGGTGTGCGTTGCAGCGGCAGGCAGGGCTTTAAAAACAGAAAGATCTGAAACAGCTATCAGTATTAAAGGAAAACCGATGATGCAAAAGCAGGATATACTTCACCTTGAATTAAGTGCAGTTCAGCAGGCACAAGCAATGGCTGCAGAAAAACATGAAACTGAAAAAAGCTATTATTACTATTGTGTTGGATATTCCGTTTTATACTATCGTCTTGATAGAGAAGAAATCGGCAGTCTGATTGATCAGCAGGGGGATGAAGCATCCGTTGAAATCATTGCTACCTTCCTGCCCAAGGTTGTAGTGGAATCACTAATCTCAGCTCTTCACAGGGCTGGCCTGGAAATGGAAGCTTTGACACTTGAGCCAATCGCAGCTATTAATGTACTAATCCCTCCTTCGATGAGAAGGCTGAATGTTGCTCTTGTTGATATCGGTGCCGGAACGTCCGATATTGCCATTACAGATATGGGCACAGTTACAGCTTATGGAATGGTGCCTGTAGCAGGCGATGAGATAACTGAGGCAATCAGTGACCAGCTTCTCCTGGACTTTCCTTTAGCCGAAAAGGCAAAGAGAGATTTGCATTTATCGGATACAATTACTGTCAAGGATATTCTCGGCTTTCAGACAGAAGTCAGCAGGGATGAGACAATTGAAAAAATTTCTCCTGCGCTTGAACGTTTGACAAATTCCATCTGCGATGAAATTCTGCAGCTGAATAATAGGCCGCCCAAAGCTGTCATGCTGGTAGGGGGCGGGAGCTTAACACCTGGACTTCCTGAAAGGATAGCGCAAAGATTGGGCCTTCCGGCGAATAGAGTTGCAATTAGGGGAATTGACGCCATAAGCGGGCTTAATTTACCGGATTTTACAGACAAAGGCCCTGAACTTGTCACCCCAATAGGAATAGCCATCGCTGCTAAAAAAGCTCCGGTCCAATATTGTACAGTTTACGTCAACGATCAGCCTGTCAGGCTATTCGAGGTCAAGAACCTGACAGTTGGGGATTGTCTCCTGGCAGCAGGCATTAAAATGAATAAGCTTTACGGGAAACCCGGACTCGCCATGATAGTCAAACTAAATGGGCAAAGCGTTACGATTCCAGGAAGCCATGGAGAAGCTCCTGTCATTAAACGCAACAGCCTTACAAGTGCTTTGGATGAAGAAATCAAATCAGGGGATATCATCACTGTTTCAAGAGGACGTGACGGATTGCCTGCAGAAGTCCGCATAAAAGATTTGATTGATGAGGTTCCGGAAAAGTCTATCACTATTAACGAAAAGCAGTACACAATCCAGCCTGCTATTACCTGTAATGAAAAAGCTGTCCCGCTTGAACAAATCATTGCTGATCGTGATAAGGTGGAGTGCAGAATTCCGGACACATTTGAAGAAGTCTTAAGAAACTTGAACCTAAACTTTTTATTAAACGAGCTTACGCCTTTTAGAATCAGCATTAATGAAAAGGAGACATTTCTCCCTCGCCATACCGGAAAGCTTTTTAAAAACGGCCTTGAGGCGAATTATCATAGCATAGTAGACGATGGTGACAATCTGCGAATTGAAAAAAGAGGCACATTATCAGTAAAGGAATTAGCAGATATAAAGCAGCTGGAACTACATCAGAGGATCCCGGTCATGTTTAACGGTAAGAAATTAGAGCTTTCCAGAGGAATACTTGAATTTCAGAGGGAAGGAGCTGTCCTAACCGAAGATGATGCGATCCATGCTGGAGACGCGATAACAATCGTGAAAAAACCAAGGTCCCCCTTTATTTTCCAAGATATCTTCAGCCATGTTAGTATAGATATGCCTGCAGCATCTTCTGGAAGCTTCGTTCTCTTGAAAAATGGGGAAAAGGCATCTTTTCATGAACCTATAGAGCCTGGTGATCACCTCAAAATCGTGTGGCCTGCCATAAATAATAAAAATTCAAATGTGAAGTATATATAAGAAAAGCGGAAGTGCCTTCGGAACAAGCCAAAAACGCTTTTTCCTGCGAAGAACATCCAAGGAAGCTCTACGCTGGTGCTCACCCCCGGCAAGCACAGGTTAAGCCTTCCGGAAAGGCGTTCATTGCCTTTTTCGGAGGATTGCTCGAAATGTTGAGGCGACTGCCCTTTCAAGGAACGCAGACTAAGAGCGCCCGTCCTGTGGCAGCGTCTGCATGACCCGCATCCTCCCAAAAGCTCTCGCTTTCGGTCGTGCGATGTTTATGCTGACGAAGCCTTCCTTGTCCTGTGGTCCTCAGGCATAAGACGGTTCCTGCAAGAAGGCCGTTTTTCCTTTTGGAAGGGAACGGCTTTGATCCCGAGTCCCTGGGAGCCGCAACTAGACAAACTTGTGACCTCGAGGGGGGCAGGCTGCTTGCGCTAGACAGTTATCGAGGTGTAAAAACTTTATATTTTCTTGTTTGATAGCAAAAACCCATCCGATTGGATGGGTTTTATCTGTTTTCCTTAACAGCATTCACCAGGGAATCATATGTAATCTTCCAATGTGATGCATGCCAGGCAACATCTCCATTATTAAATAGTATGGCCTGAGGAGACTCATGTTTGATATGAAAAGCTTCTGCAATGTGATTTGACAAAGGACGATCATCCTGTACAACTAAGTAATAAGCATTTACATCTTGATGATCTTTTACAAAGCTTTCGTATTCTTCATACGCTGCGCCGCTCACCGGGCAAGTGGAACTGTGTTTTAAAACCAGCAGCTGTTCTCCCGATTCTACTGCTTGATTAAAGGATTCATGGCTATCAAATTTTTTCATTTTCTTGCCTCCTCAACTAAGCCAGGCAAAGCCTCGCTCTTTAAATTAAATAACGGTGAAGTAATCGTACCACTTCACCGTTGCTTAAACAATTATAATTAATTATACTTTTGCTCGGTTTCGTCAAAAGCCTTTTTCGTCTCCTCCAGCTTCATTTGGATTTCCGCATCATTTACTGGTGCGTTCCCTTCTGCCTGGAGTGTCTCGTTAGAGATGGCCTCTCCATTTTCTTCAGCTCCCCCGTTTGCAGCAGCTTGTCCATTTTGAGCGTCTTTCATGCTTTTTACTTTATTAACGAGTTCATTGGATTGCTTTGTCACCGATTGGGTCAGCACAGTTGTTTTTTCTTTTGCAGCATTAGCCAGTTCGGTACCTTTTGTCATAGCTGTTTCACGGTACTGTCCCGACTTTTCTTTTAATAGGGCAGCCTTTTCGCTTAAATCGCTCTGAAGCTCTTTGCCTGATTTAGGAGCCAGGAACAGAGCGGTAGCTGCGCCAACCATGCCTCCGATTAAGGCACCAATCATGAAATCTTTCGTATTGATATTTTCATCTGTTTTGGCCTGATTTGAATCAAATTGAGTACGGTCTTGGCTATTCATTCTCCTTTTCCTCCTTTAAATCTAGTATCTTGATCTTTCTCTCTGGCGTTCAGGCGGAAGCATCTGTTTCTCGCTGACGTTGTACTGATAAGGGTCTTCTTTTCTCATTTTCCACTTATCCTTGATTTCAAGGAGAACATTGCTCCACTGTACCACCTGTGAGATTTTATCTTTATTCTGTTCAAGCTGTGTGTTTACAGAAGATGTGATTTTCTGAATAGATCCATTAAATTTGCGGACGGAGTCACCAACTTCTTTTACCGCAGTCACGACACTGTTCAGGTTTTCAGATTTCTGCTGAATGTCTGTAGCCAGTGAATTAGTTTTATGCAGCAGGACTGTGGTTTCCTTCGTGACACCATCTAATTGCCTTTCAAGGCCTGCCAATGTGTGTGATACGTTATCTAATGTCCCTTGTAAGGATTTTAACGTTTTCGCCAGATATATGACCAAAACAAGAAATGCTATAGCAATGACTGCTACACTTAAGTATAAAATAATTTCCAATTCTTACACCTCCGGTTGTCTGTATACTAACTTTTTACCCAGATGCACTGCCTCTAAACCAGGAGTACATTAATAGATTCCACTTGTGAAGTCCAAATTCCTTCTCTAACAGGTATTTTCATCAGTTAAAGTAAATTTTAGCACAATTGGAAAAGGTTAAACAAAACCTTTCATTTCGGGTACAATATTAGTTGTCGGAAAAATAAATTTACTGGAGGTATTTATCGATGAAAGATCCCCGTATTGCAAAACTGGCAAAAAATTTAATTAACTATTCAGTCCGACTTCAGAAAGGCGAGAAGGTCCTTATTGAAAATTTCGGACTGCAGAAGGAATTAGTGACCGCGCTGGTTAAGGAAGCATATGCAGCTGGAGGATACCCGTTTGTTTCCTTAAAAGATCATCAGGTTGATCGTTCCCTGCTTTTAGGGGCACAGGAGGAGCAATTCAATATGATGGCTGAGTTTGAAGCAAATGTTATGAGCAAAATGGATGCATACATAGGACTGCGCTCCGGGGAGAACATCAACGAGCAGGCTGATGTGCCGGATGATAAAATGAAGATCCATGGATCAACCATCGGACAAAAAGTGCATAGAGAAATCCGCGTGCCAAAAACGAAATGGGTGGTTTTGCGTTATCCTAATGCTTCCATGGCCCAGCTGGCTAAAATGAGTACAGAGGCATTTGAAGATTTCTATTTTGATGTCTGCAATTTGGATTACGGCAAAATGGACAAAGCAATGGACAGCCTTATGGAATTAATGAATAAAACCGATAAAGTCAGAATAACTGGCCCTGGAACAGATCTATCCTTCTCGATTAAGGATATTCCGGCAATCAAATGCTCAGGCCAAATGAATATCCCTGATGGAGAAGTCTATACTGCCCCTGTACGTGAGTCTGTCAACGGCGTCATCACCTATAACACTCCATCTCCGTACCATGGTTTTACATTTGAAAATGTAAAACTGACATTCAAAGACGGGAAAATTATTGAAGCGGAAGCCAATGACAGCGAACGCATCAATAAAATCTTTGATACGGATGAGGGTGCGCGCTATATTGGTGAATTCGCTATCGGGGTTAATCCATACATTCTTCATCCGATGCAGGACATTCTGTTCGATGAAAAAATTGACGGAAGCTTCCACTTCACACCTGGACAATGCTATGACGAAGCCTATAATGGCAATAAATCCAATATTCATTGGGATATGGTCAACATCCAGCGCCCTGACTATGGCGGGGGTGAAATCTACTTTGATGAGGTATTAATCCGTAAAGACGGGCGATTTGTCATTAGTGAACTTGAAGCATTAAATCCGGAGAATTTAAAGTAATAAAAAAGCCTCAGGTGTCATCGGGCTTGACCCATGAGCCGACGGCGCCTGGAGCTGGACAGGTATCAACATTCAAAAATCATATAGAAAAGGATGCTTCCTTACCGGAGCATCCTTTTTTATGATTTTATATTTGGTTTTCGTATGCCTGCTGGAATTTTTGGATATCCCCGGCACCCATAAACATAATTACGCTATCTTCATGATTCCTTAGTACAGCCGTTTCTTCTTCATTTAGAATTTGTGCATTGGGAATTTTGGCCTTTAAGTCATCAATCGTAAGTTTTCCATGGTTTTCACGGGCAGAGCCAAAGATTTCGCAAAGATAAACTTTGTCAGCCAAATTAAGACTTGATGCAAAATCATCAAGAAAGGCCTGGGTTCTCGTAAATGTATGCGGCTGGAAAACTGCAACCACATCCTTTTCAGGATACTTTTGTCTGGCAGCTTCTACTGTTGCCTTAATTTCTGTCGGATGGTGGGCATAGTCATCAATAATTACCTGAGAGCCCACTTTCTTCTCGGAAAATCTTCTTTTCACCCCTTCAAAGGAAAGAAGCTGTTCCTGGACAATCTTCGCATCGATCTCTTCATAATGACAAAGAGCGATAACAGCTAAAGAGTTCAACACGTTATGGTCTCCATAAGCTGGGATAGAGAAAGTCTCATAGAAGGTGTTGCGGACAAATACATCAAATGTTGTTCCTTCTGTAGTTTTAACTACATTGCGTGCCTGAAAATCATTATCTTCTCCAAAACCATAGAATACCACGGGCACTTTTGCCTGGATTTTTTGCAGCTGCTCGTCATCACCGCATGCGAAAATCCCCTTATTCACTTGCCATGACATTTCCTGAAAAGCAGAAAACACATCTTCAATGTTGGCAAAGTAATCAGGGTGGTCAAAATCAATATTCGTCATTATTGCATAATCAGGATAGTAAGAAAGGAAATGCCTTCTGTATTCACAAGCTTCGAAAACAAAATATTCCGCTTCCTTGTCCCCTTTGCCCGTACCGTCTCCAATAAGGAATGAAGTTGGTTTTGCGCCTCGCATTACGTGCGCAAGCAAGCCTGTAGTGGATGTTTTCCCATGAGCTCCCGTCACAGCAATGCTCGTAAAATTCTTCATGAAATCACCTAAAAAGCGATGATAACGCACAACAGGCAAACCAAGCTTCATTGCTTCCTCAATCTCTTCATGTGTGTCCGGATATGCATTCCCGGCGATTACCGTCATGCCCGGCTGTATGTTTTCCTTTTGAAAGGGAAGGATCTTTATTCCGGATTTTTCAAGTGCCACCTGAGTAAAAAAGTGTTTCTCAAAATCGGAGCCTTGAACCTGATAATTCATATCATGCAGAACTTGTGCCAATGCACTCATTCCAGACCCCTTAATACCTACGAAATGGTAAATAGTCATATAAAGAACCTCCAACCATCGTATATCTGTAAAACAGTATATGACATATATCTAGTTTTGCGCATATCCCCTAAGAAGACATGCTTCCATGACTGTGCTGCTAAGCTTTTCCGCTGTCACTTTTATTTACTTACACTTTAATGTATTGAATCATTATATCATTAATCGATTCTAAAAACTATGTAACGTATTGCCAGCTATTTATTCCCCAGAAATAAAAAATAAAACATTAGATTTCAGGAAGGCTCTCCACGTAAGGTCAGGAACCTTTAATTTTGACTTCGAAAAGGCTCTCGTTAAACGGTTAACCGCCTCATTACTTTGAATAGAAATAAATGGTCCAATAGGAAGATCATACATCTGGATTGGTATTCTTCTAATAAAATACCACCCTATTGACAGGTCCGGCTGGAACACCCCGTGCTGACTTAAGAGGAAAGAAGTGTTATCTTCCACACCAGAGGCGGAGATTTTCTCTTGACTTACATCTAAAATCCGGATGGGTTCCATGACTGATGTTAAAAAGAGAGCCCCCTGAATGAGATCTGACTCTGAAAGCTGCCTGTAATTGTTCTTTAAGAACAGACTAAACATAGTTGAGCCTTGAATGGTTTTATAATCAAAGAGAAACCAATCCTGAAAAACTTCCTGCTGAATAGGCGAAAAAGCCGCTTCAGGAGCAAGACCGAGCGTTTTCCGAAATAAATGCTTTGCCCGGACTTTCTCTCTGATATTAGCCGTCCGTTCCGTATAATCCTTGCTTAATGTGTATAAACGCAGAGCATTATTCTCTCCCTGAACCTGTTTAGCTTTACGGAAAGAATGTAAATCCAGAATTGAGCCGTCCATATCCATTTAGGATGCTCCTTACTTTCTTGTAAATAGCGTTCTGTTAATCAACCTTTTCAAGGCGGGGGTTTGGACGATAACGGCGTCCTGCCTTAGCTGCATGCTTACCGTCAATCATTACATTGTCTCCAGTGAATCCTGTGGTGATCTTCAGCAGGCTGCTTCCAATTCCATAGGTATCAACAGGAACACCCTGTTCTTCAAATTCACGGATTCGGGATTCAGTAAAACCGCCGCTCACCACAATCTTCACATGTTGGAACCCTTCATCATCCAGTGCTTTTCTTAAAGCAAAAATCAGTTCTGCATTGACCCCGCGCGGGTCAAACGTTCCCAGCAAATGCTGATTTCTTAAGAAATATTGATCAATCATGGTTCTTGATGTGTCAACCCGGACACCTTTAAGCTCTTTGCCAAAGGCTCTTGCCACTTTCAGGGAATCGGTGATGGCATCATTGTTGTAGTCTACCAGAGCTACTAAATCGTCTTCAGGAAACGTCTCCTGATAAGCCTTAGTAGATGCAACGATATCTCCCTCGAACATTTGGATCAATGCATGCGGCATTGTTCCCATGCCTTTTTTGCCCCACCATTCATTCATGGCATGCGTGGCCTGGGCTGTTGCACCCCCAATAAAGGCTGCATAGCCATCTCCTGCCTGGGTGATATAATGATCATCCCGGTCCCCCATGAAGATGACCTGCTTTTGAACACCAGAAACACCTGCTGCTTTCACCACATTATAGACATTCGTAGCAACTGAAGTTCTTCTGGCCAATATGCCGTCAATTATTCCTTCGAGATATCCGAAATCCTGATATCTTCCTGTTATGGTTAAAACTGTCTCAAAGGGTGAAATCTTGTCACCGTCTTTTAATGAATGGATTTCCAGATCATCCGGGCGGTCCGCAAATGTTTTTAGCAGCGCAATGACTTCATCCGTACCGCATAGAACGGCATGATTTTTTTGGAAAAACTGCATGGTTACGATTTTATCCTCGTGAAATTTCTTAACAATTTCTCTTGTCTTAAGGAAGTAAACCGCTGAAAACCAGCCATCTCTTACACGTTCATCGAATTTAAAAGTCTGGTTTGTCAGACGTTTGATTTCTCCTTTAACCTTCATTTCAATTTCCTTCATCCCTAAAGCTCCTTAGAAACATTAAAGAAAGCAGGTGCGCCTGCTGACTTGTGTTTGCAAGGAGCAGGCCTCTATGCCGGCAGCCCGCCAGCTTAAGAATGCTTTCTTCGTTTATCGTAGTTGTTATTCATATTATTTTAAACATGCAAATAAAGAATACCATGGATTAATTTAATGTACTAGTCTCTTGTATAGATTCAAGATCAGCTTCTGTAATGAGGACATCCCTTGGCTTGCTGCCTCTATTTTCAGAAATGAACCCTTGTTTTTCCATCAAATCAATCAGCCTGGCTGCCCTATTATAGCCTATTTTAAATCTTCTTTGCAGGCTTGAAGTGGAAGCTGCTCCCTGATCAACAACAAACTCGCATGCTTCAAAAAATAACTCATCCTCTTCTTCTATTGCATGAGCTTTTTTCAGAAGTTCTTCCTGCTCAAATAAATAGTCAGGATCGCGTTCCCTCCGTACATGAGCAACCACATCATCAATTTCTTTATCTGAAACAAATGTCCCCTGCAGCCTCACTGGCTTTGAGGAGCCGTTTTCAAGGAAAAGCATATCTCCCCGGCCAAGCAATTTTTCAGCTCCGCTAATATCAATGATTGTTCTTGAATCGATTTGGGATGACACAGAGAATGCAATTCTTGTAGGCACATTCGCCTTGATTAAACCGGTAATAACATCCACGGAAGGACGCTGGGTTGCGATAATCAGATGAATTCCGCAGGCACGGGCTTTTTGTGCAATCCGGCAAATGGCTTCTTCCACATCGGCCGGCGACATCATCATTAAGTCAGCCAGCTCATCAATCACAATGACCATAAATGGCAGCTTCTCTGAATATTGCTGATGCTCTTCTGCCAGCTCATTAAAACGGATTATATCTCTCACACCTGCATGGGCAAACAACTCATATCTGCGTTCCATCTCCTCGACAGCCCACTTCAAGGCTGCCGTTGCTGCTTTTACATCGGTAATAACCGGGCTGACCAAATGTGGAATTCGATTATATGGTGCAAGTTCGACCATTTTTGGGTCGATCAGAAGAAGCTTCAATTCATCGGGACTCGCCTTATACAGCAGGCTTACCAGGATCGTGTTAATACAGACGCTTTTCCCCGACCCCGTTGCACCGGCAATCAAACCATGAGGCATTTTCCGTAAATCCGTCACAATCGGCTTCCCTGAGATATCAAGCCCCAGCACAGCCGTTAATGGGGATTGGCCAGTCTGGAACTCCGGGGTGCTGATGATCTCACTAATAAATACCGGACGGCTTTTCTGGTTTGGAACCTCAATGCCGATTGTATGCTTTCCTGGTATTGGCGCTTCGATCCGAATATCCCTTGCTGCCAGACTCAGCTTTATATCATCTGAGAGGTTCGTGATTTTATTCACCTTGACACCTGGTTCAGGCTGTACTTCAAACCTTGTTACAGAAGGTCCTTGAGTAACATTAACCACCCTCGCCCTGACATTGAAATTTTGCAGTGTAGAGTTTAACATCTGTTCCTGTTCGTAAAGCCAATCGGAAGCTTCCTCCATGATTACTGGCGATGTCAGCAATGTCTGGGAAGGGAAATGGTAATAAAAAATTTCTTCGTCATCCTGATATGTCTGTTTATCTTCAAATCGGTCCATTTCTGAAGCAGGCGGCGACTGCTCTGCAGGTTCTTCCATAGGCAAATGGTTCTCCGGTGGATGATCCTCGATCTTTTCTGCTGCAGCAGCAGACTGCTGGATATTTTCTGGCGGAAACATAGCGATATTATTTTTTTTTTCATCTGACGGTCTTGCCATCTTATCCTGCTGATTCAGTTTTTTTCTGTCATTATTCAGCATGATGACATTAAATGGAATTGACCCTCTTGATGAAGAATTCTTCTCTTCCTGGACATTTTCTTCCTGCTGCGGGGTTGTAGCAGCAGACTTTGTTTCCGTTTCTAGGTATTCATTTATATCTGCAGTCTGTTTTTCCTCTGCATCTTCAGCCCTGTTTGTATCAGAAATCAGCTCAGCCTGAGAAGAGAACGAGCCTGTTATTTCCCCGTTATCTTCAGGATCAGAACTTAATTCAGCTTTATCAGGCGTCTCCGGTCCTTCTGCTTGTGAGTTTCCTTCTTCTAAGTTTATATGGATAAACTTTTCCGAGTCACTTTTAGCATCAATCCCTAAATCGTTATGGAATTCATTTTTTTCTGCATCCTCTTCAGCTTCAATCTCAAGGATCGCATCAGATCTCAATTCGCTCTTTCCTGAGAGTTCTGCTGTGTATTCTTCTTTTTCTTCTTTTTCTTCTTCTTCTTCGTGCAGAGCCTCTTCAATCAAGTTTGCGAGCGATCTGCTGATTTCCGATTCTTTTTTATGACCTATGCGATCCTCACTGCTGGGAAATTCATCGTCTGGCCTGGAAGATCCAAGCTGTATGGCAGGTTCCTTATGATCTTGCCAGGCAGGATGTGCTTCTTCATGCTGCTCTGTTTTTTGGTAATCTTCAGGTACTTCAAACATTAATTCAGACGCTTCACCTATTTTGTATCTTTTTGCTGCAGGTTCCTCTGTTTCCAATGCAGAAGCCTGTGCCTGGAAAGCTTTCTGTTTATCGGAAATGACAGTTTCTCTTTCTTCAACCGAAACAGGATCGGTTACCTTCGGCCGATTGGGAGGAGTCTGCTGAATTTTGCGCATAACCTCATCGTATGTAAGTTCCCTGTGGTTATATTCCTGTTCCCCGTTATCTGAATTATCTTTCTGGGCATTTGGCCGTGGTCTCTTAAATCCATATATCGGAGATGGAATTTCTGTTGGCTGGAAAGGCCTTTTCTTGCTCGCAGCCTCTCTTTCATTACGGGTCAGAATTTTTTCTTCACTGGCAGGTGCTGGCGCAGACTTCCTTTGCCGCTCCCTATCTGCGGAACGAGGAGACCTTTTTTCATGGATTGGAGTATCCACAGGCTTTTTCTGCCATTCCGTTTCTCCTGCCCTGGATTTCCGTTTTTCAGTTTTATTTACAGGCTTCCCACGATTATGATCCTGTCGATTATGATCCTGTCTTTGCTGCCTCTTATTCCCCCGTTCTGCTTCATGGTCAGGTATGACCGGAAAACGGAATTGGCCTTTAGGGTATTGATAGACTACTTTAGCATCTATGTCTCTTGAACTTTCTTTTGTTCTTTTAGAAGTCGGCTGCTTTTCATAGTTAGGCTCATCTGCATGTTCTTCAAATTCCTCATATTCTTCCTCATCACTTTTAAACACATGGAATAGCTTTTTAATCCAGCTCATTTATATCAACTCTTTCTATTAAAAACTTTGTTAGACTTTCTATATTATTTTAGCAGTTATTCACAGATTTTGAATAAGAAATCCGAGAATGAGTCCTTATAAAGACAGAATGGGTAAATTTACAAACAAACTAAAGGCTACAGACATACTTTCGACTCAGGCGGGTGATTAAAGGTTCATAAGTAGAGATTTACAAGGAACTGTTTAACATTCATATAAAATAACTGATCTATATAAATCATTCGGTAATGACTCCTGGAGGTTTATTGCCTTGTTTTCAGGAAGAATCAGTGCGTTAAACAAAAAAAGGACCACATTGCTGTGACCCTAAAAACCTACTTCTTTTTATTCTTACCCAAAATAAATATTGGTTCAAACTCTCCATTCTCATATAGGAATGACAGGGAAGTAATCGGCACTCTGCCGCTCGCAAAGAAACTCATAGTCATTTGGGCGAGAACGTCATAGCCTGTTTCATTTTTTATATCAGCAATGATCAATACGTCTTGATGCGGAACGGCAACAGCCATGGATCCTTCTGCTTTCCTGTCCATTTCTTTAATAAAGGAATCATTCAGTATTCTGCTTGCATCATATCCATCATTTTTGTTTAAGAAATAGAAAGTATTGCCTGCAACAGTATCCGATTTCATATCTGTCGACAGGGATCTTACGTTGAAAAGAGCCGTTTCTCTAATTCTTTCCGGATCCCAGCCCTCTTTTTCCATAAGCTTTGCATCAATGAGGCGATACGTATTTCCGAGATCGAGCGCATAGTAAATTCGTGTTTCAGCCGTATGTTCATCCGTCAAAAAAGGAATGCCTTCCTGTGACTCAACTGGAAATGAGGTTGATCGGATGACAGGAAAAATATTTTTTTCATGTCCCGACAAATGGGCATCCTCCACCATTGCTTCCAGGCCTTCCTCCACATAATAAACGACTTCGTCAATCGCTTTTTCCTTTTGCTCCTGCCATTTAGCAATAATGCCCGGAAGAGAGATAGTAATTCCTTTTCCAGTGTCCTTATTTTCGATTCTGAGCTGATCTTTTTCCCTGTCAAAAGAGAAAGTCCGGTTTTCTTTTGCTAAGCGCTGCTCCAATTCATTTTTCATCTTTTTGCTATCCATTTTCATATATAAGCCCCTCCTTATGGGGATTGATTTCCGACTATCATTTTACACTAATAAACCCTCCTGCTCAAAAGAGATGCAGGAGGGCCTAAAAGCCGAAGCTCCTTTCCCACCCCCGACACCTTGAGAGGGCAGGAGCTGGAGCTAGACAGTAATCTAAGTAAAAATTTGAACACTAAATGTACGCAGGCTTATTGTTCAAGAGTTTCAATAAAGTTTTCAATTTCTTCCTGGGTTTTGCGGTCTTTGCTGACAAAGCGGCCAAGTTCCTGGCCATCCCTGAATCCAATAAAGCTTGGGATCCCAAAGACATCAAGCTCAATGCAAAGATCAATGAATTGATCGCGATCTACATAAATAAAAGTGTATTCCTTATATTTTGCTTCAATTTCAGGCAATACCGGGTCAATAACCCGGCAATCCGGACACCAGTCAGCTGAAAACATGAAAATATGTTTCCCATTGCTGCGCATCTCATTAAATTGCTCTGCTGATTCCAGTTTTTTCACTTTTTTTCGCCCCCTGTGCTGATATGCATGTCTCCAAATTGGATCCAGCCTTTTTTCCTCATATATTCAGATAATATCAGGCTGATAAGCGCCGGTCCAATAAAATGCAATATAATGACCTTCATCCAAACATCTGAACCAAAGCCCATCGTTGTAAAAGTCATTATCTGGCCAACCAGCCCGCTTGTTCCCATGCCTGCTCCTGCAGCATTGTTCTCCATTAGCCAGACGGTCGTTCCGAAGGGTGCCAGGACCGCACCTGCAAGGGTAGGAGGAATAAGAATACGCGGATTTTTAATAATGTTAGCTACCTGCAGCATGGATGTTCCTATTCCAATCGCTACTAATCCGCCCATTTTATTTTCCCTGAAGCTGCTCACTGCGAATCCGACCATTTGTGCTGCACAGCCAATCGTGGCAGCTCCTGCTGCAACTCCGTGCAGATCAAGCATAAGCGCAATGGCGGCTGAAGAAATGGGAGCCGTCAAGGCAAGGCCCATTAATATCGCCACAATGATGCCCATGATGATTGGCCTTTGCTCTGTCCCCCACATGATCAGGCTGCCAAAGCTCTTCATTCCATAATCGATCCCAGGGCCAATTAATGTTGAAACGATATAACCTGCCATAATTGTAACCAGCGGTGTTACAATGATATCAACCTTTGTTTCCTTACTGACCAGTTTTCCAAGCTCTGTGGAAATAAGGGCAGCCGCGAAACTCCCTGCCGGACCGCCAAGTGCCGCGCCGGCAGCCCCGCTGGCAATAGCAGAAAAGATAACCAGAGGCGGCGCATTAAGTCCGTACGCAACTGCAACACCAATTGCAGGTCCCATAAGCCCCATAGCCAGAGTGCCCATATCCTGCAGATATTTGAAATCTGTCTGTTGTCCAATTGTCTTAATAATTAGCCCAATGATCAGCGAAGCGAATAATCCAAGGGCCATGCTGCTCAGTGCATCTATAAAATATACTTTAGGTGAAAGGGTTACCCCTTTTCTATTCAGAAAGGCTCTCATTATTTTCCCCCTATGTAAAAGTTCTGCAACTATAAGATAACACATGTAAAGACACTTGTAATATAAAATCTTTTGTATTCTTATTGTTCTTTATAATAGGGGTTTTCTATCATAATTTATTAAAAATAAATTCTTTTAAAAAAATGCAAAACAAAAACGAAGGACATTGCCCTTCGCTTTAGTTCTTCACCTGGACAGAATTAGCAATCTCCATCATTGCAGCGGCCTCTGAGGATAAATTTCTGGTCCCAGCCTGCGTAGATAATTTTACTCCGCCAATTCCGACTACCAATTCATGCTCGTCTTTTTTCCCGCTGTTGATTAACAGGAAGCCATTATGTCCATCTTTTGTATACGTCTCTTTAACTTCATATTCATCTTTTTGCTTTATGGTAGCATCATATACAACCTTGCTGTCCGGACCTTCGTGCTGGTTGTAAAAAAGGATATACCGTTTGGAGCCATTTTTTAAAATGATGTTATTTGGACTTTCCTCTTCTACTTCGTAGCCGAAAGGCAAATAATATTCTATATCTTCAAACTCATGATTTGTCTTTTCAGGTGATAGGTTAAATGCTTCCTCTGCAGCATTCTTTGCGGCAGCTTGCTCTTCTTCCAAGGATGCTGAACAGGCACTGAGCAGTATAAATGAAATTAATAAGAGCAAGGCTGCGGTGAATCTTTTATACATAATAAAGTCCCCTCCTTGCATGGAATCTCATATTCTTCCCTATCATACATTTCTTCTTAATAGTCTGACAACCCTTCATATAAGGATTGAGAGCCTTTTCACTGCGTTACTTCTTAGAAGAAATGTTAAAATATAAGAATATTGCATAAAGGAGGAAATAGAATGGAAATAACCGTCTATTTAGCAGGTGAAATACATTCCAATTGGCGCAATGAATTAAAGGAGAAAGCTAAATCACTTCAGCTGCCTGTTCATTTTACAGGCCCTATGGAAAACCATGACCGTTCTGATATGATCGGAGAGGAAATTCTCGGGAAGCAGCCGGATGCAATCTTCCGCGATGAAGCCGCTTCAAGCATCAATAACTTAAGAACACAGCTTCTTATGCAAAAATCAGATCTGGTGATTGCTTTGTTTGGTGAAAAGTATAAACAATGGAACACTGCCATGGACGCAAGTGCTGCTGCTGCACTTGGAAAACCGCTGATCCTCATCCGTCCCAATGAGCTTCATCACCCTTTAAAGGAGCTGTCAAGTAAAGCAAATGTTACAGTTGAAACGGTCAACCAGGCCTTGAAAGTTTTGTCGTACATCTTCGAAACCGAATAGAAAAAAGGGGGTTAGCACTATGCTAGCCCCTTTTTCTATATTCATATTGTCCAATAAGAAGCTTCATGACATGTGAGAACATGTCAGCACGATTAATTTGCCCATTTGTAAAAATCCCAACAGCTCCTTCATTTTTGCGGACATTTTCTTTTTTTGCGTAATCATCCATTACAGGGCCAAGTTCTTCGCCAGCCAAAAGCCGGGCTGCAACCCCATCAGGTAGAGGAATCCTGGCTCCGCCAGCAATAATCGGAGGCTGCCCTTTTTCCGCCAGAGCCCCCCAATTACAGAGAAATAGCCCGTATTCTGTTTTTTGCACACCGCCCTCGAGGCCAATACCAATTTGTCCGCGGGATGCTTGGAGTGATCCATATGCTCTGTTGATGGCCCCTTTTATGGTTTCTTCATCCGAGAATGGCTGGTCGTTCACTCCTGAGGGCACATCTTCGGACATAATAACAGCTTCATAATGGCTAAAAGCAGTTTGTACTGCCAAAATCTTTGCGGGATTTTTTGAACCAATGATGACTTTCATGAGAGCTCCTTTCTTATTACAGGAAAAAGAGACAGCTTCTGCTGTCTCATCTGCTTAACTGTTTTTACGGATGGTTTCTACTGTTGAACGGTCACAGGCTTTTACTAATTTAACAAGCAATTCCTTTGCTGCTGCATAATCATCGACATGCACAATGGATGCATGTGTGTGAATATAACGGGAGCAAATGCCGATTACTGCACTTGGAACACCTTCATTGGATATGTGAACTTTACCTGCATCTGTTCCGCCTTGCGAGACAAAATACTGATAAGGAATGTTGTTCGTTTCAGCTGTATCCAGAACAAATTCCCTCATGCCGCGGTGTGTTACCATTGAACGGTCCAGTATCCGCAGAAGTGCTCCTTTGCCTAAATGGCCGAACTCGTTTTTATCCCCGGTCATATCGTTGGCAGGACTTGCATCCAAAGCAAAGAAAATATCAGGATTAATCATATTTGCTGCTGTCTGTGCACCTCTTAAGCCAACCTCTTCCTGAACTGTTGCTCCGGAATAGAGAATATTGGGAAGTGATTCACTCTGGACTTCCTCTAAAAGTTCCACAGCCAAACCACAGCCGTAACGGTTATCCCATGCTTTCGCCAGGATTTTCTTTTCATTTGCCATTGGTGTAAATGGACAAATCGGCAGAATTTGCTGTCCTGGCTTAATGCCTATTCTTTTCGCATCTTCATGGTCATCTGCACCAATGTCAATCAGCATATTCTTTATTTCCATCGGCTTGCTGCGCTTTGCTTCGTCTAAAAGATGCGGAGGAATTGAACCGATAACTCCTGTCACCGGTCCATTATCTGTAATAATCTGGACTCTTTGTGCCAGCAAAACCTGGCTCCACCAGCCTCCCAGTGTCTGAAAACGGATCATGCCATTATCTGTTATGGAAGTGACCATGAAACCAACTTCATCCATATGGCCTGCCACCATAACAGTCGGGCCGCTTTGATCTCCTCTTTTCACGCCAAAGATGCCTCCAAGCTTATCCTGAACGACTTCTTCTGTATACTGGCTGATTTGTTCGCGCATGAATTTCCGTACTAAATGCTCGTTTCCAGGCGCCCCTGGCAACTCTGTCAATGTTTTAAAAAGCTGCAATGTTTTTTCGTTCATTATTATTCTCCTTTATCAATTTCCAAATTAATTGGCTATGCAGATATGTATAATTTCATTTTACAGAACTTTCATACGTCTTTCCAGCATTACAGGCAGGAAACTTCGATTGGCGAAATTTAAGCTGTGTATTATTTATTTTAGTTCAAGCCTATTTTTGATAAGATAGAATTGGAAAACAGAAAAATTTGTAAAAATGTACTGCTTATATCATCAGCCTGGGGAGGTGCAATTATGAATTGGAAGTCATTTATCTTAGGTGTTGGGGTTGGTTTGGCAAGCGGATACGCAGCCAGGGAATTACTGTCGCAAAAAACTGCTGTTTCCCCTGAGAAAGCTTTGGCAAATGCAAAGGATGCATTTAAACAGGAAGGGCCGATAAGCGGATCATGGATTCATATGAAAGCTGAACCTTATGAAAAAGGACATTTAAAATATCAGGTTTATAAGGGCGGCATTTCGAAGTTTTCGGGTGAAGAAGCCGAGCAATATGAATTCATTGCCGACGCAGAGACTGGAACCATTTTGGACGTTTTTCCACTGCATTAAGAAAAGCGCAAGCGCCTTGCCCACGAAGGAACGCAGACTAAGAACGCCACGTTCTCCCAAAAAGAAGTGTTTTTCCTTCTAAAAGAAAACGGCTTTTGACCCGAGTTCCTAGGAGCAGCAACAAGACAAGCTTGTGACCTCGAAGGGGACGCTGCTTGCGCTAGACAGTTATCGACGTTCAAAGTGTATTAAAAAAATCCCCGGATGGGGATTTTTTTAACTTTGTTTCTTTTCCACCTTCTCAGCAATATTTCCTGATTCATCCCACTTGACTGCCCTGTAAAAAGCATCATGGTAAAAAGTAAACCATGCATTTCTTTTCAGCCCGTATCCCATCCATTTTTCCTTAGCACTTATGGAATCCATCGGGTAGTCATCGTAAGCAAGAACCCAAAGTACATTCGCATGGGCATGAGTTGGCATGATATCAGCCATATGAATGACGGTCTCATCCTCATCTTCGATAACAAGTATAGAATGTCCATCACTATGGCCGCCTGTATGCACCAATTTAATAGGGCCGAGCGCCCACTCTCCTTCAAAGACTTCCACCTGATCCTGGATGGACTCCCAGTTTTCTTTCCAATATGTATTCCTTGAACGAATATTAGGATTTCTCATTTCTTCCCATTCCACTCGTGATGCAATGATTCTGGCATTTGGAAATACAGAAGAAAATTTTCCTTCTTCCGGTTTTGTCAGACCGCAGGCATGATCAAAATGAAGATGCGTCATAAGGATATAATCGATGTCCTCGGGTGACAAGCCGTGCTTTGCTAAATCCTGTTCAGCAAAAGACTCTTCAAGGGCTCCGAAATTCCTCTTCTGTTTATCATTCAGCTTCCCGTTTCCAAGACCCGATTCGACTAAAATATTTTTACCGTCAAATTGAATAAGGATGGGATCTGTTCTCAGTTCGATCTGATTATTTTCATTGCAGGGATATCTTTTAGACCACAAAGGCTTAGGGACGACTCCAAACATGGCTCCGCCATCAAGATGTGTTACACCTCCGCGAAGCCAGTACAGCTTTATGTTCTTTAACTCCAATGCTTCCATCATTATCTCCTCCATTTAAGTTTTTCTGAGCAAGCGCTCGCTTTCCCCTTATCTCATATTAACATTTAAGCGCTTACTTGTAGCAATATTTAAATTATTTCACGCACAAGCAAACAGCGAAATATAGCAATACCAAAAAAAAGCCTATCCATCGGGATAGACTAGCTTATTTGTATTGAACTTCACATCTGAATATACGGCTTCCCCTTGAAGAAAACTTCTCTTCATATTCGGTCATGATGTTTCCTTCATAATCGCTATTATGAAGGTCCAGGCTGACAAATGTAAGAAGCATGCCATACTCGGAGAAACTCATAAGAGACGATTCAAATAATCCCTGGTTATCAGTCTTAAAGTGTATTTCCCCTTTATCCCCAAGGATATTTTCATAAATCTCCAGGAAGCTTCTATAAGTCAGCCTGCGTTTTGCATGGCGTTTCTTTGGCCATGGATCTGAGAAATTGAGATAGACACGATTGACTTCGCCTTTTTCAAAGTAATCCCGAAGATCATTGGCATTTACATTCAGAAGCTTTACATTTGGAAGTTCATCCTCGATGATACGATCCAGAGCAGTAACGATGACGCTGTCAGCGAGTTCAATTCCAATATAGTTGGTTTCCGGGTTTGCTTTTGCCATTCCAGTTATGAAACGGCCTTTTCCTGTCCCAATTTCTATATGAAGGGGCTGATCTTTATCGAAGGCTTCCTTCCACTTTCCTTTATATTTTTCAGGTTCTGAAATTACGTATTGTGGATATTCGGCTAATTTATCTTTCGCCCAAGGTTTATTTCGCTGTCGCATGTTGACACTCCTAAAAATTAATATCGTTCAAACAATATCATGCCTATCGCAGTGATGCAACTTTATTTTCAGGGGGATTACTAAAGTCGTTCATCCCTTGTTTGTAGTTTAACCCAATGGCACTCAAACATCTAAATTACCATCCGCCAATGAATAAATAAAAAAAGGAATCCACAACCTAAAAGTGAATTCCTTTTGTTTTTATTTTCAGCTTCAATAGAAAGGGTGCTTTTCATGCCGCTTGGACACCAGGATCAATTAAATTTATTAAAAGATATTTTAAGCAATCATCAGACAGATTGCTGTGGCTCTATTTCAGAATGTGAACAATTGGAACGATTGGTTAAATCATTAATGATCAACGGAAATATTAATCAAAACGTAAAAACAGTATTAGAAGAAATTTATGAATACAGTCAGCACGGGATTAATTCTTCCCAATTGGATACTCACATTGAATCCCATCAGAATGAATTATCACAATGGGTACAGGATATAGATCAATTTTCGTAAATATTAAAGGAGCTCATCCAGATAGGAAAGCCATTTTTCCATTTCCTGGTATCTGAATTTATTTTTATGCCATTGGATCGATGTCAAAGTCTGTGCAATCACATACCAATTCATGCGGAGCAGCAAATTATCTGTCAATTGAATACCATACCGCTCAAGCCAATTTGGCCATTCTTCTTTAGGAATATACCAATACAATAGCATTCCCAGATCAATGGCCGGATCCGCTATCATGGCTCCATCCCAATCAATCAAGTACAGCTGGTTGTTTTCCGAAAGCAGCCAGTTGTTATGATTCACATCGCAATGGCACACCGTATTTTCCTCACAGTGGATATGCGAAACCTCTTTCTTCAGGAAATCGACTGACTGAATAACAGCAGCCTGCTCCTTCAGATCACAATCCAGTTCTTCCTCAATCAAACACAATAGGGTTTCGGGCTGCAGTGGAGACTTCCCCATTCTTGTCAGCATACCAAGCAGCGGCTTTGAAGAATGAATTTTTCTCAAAAGCTTTGCCACGCTTTCCTGATTCATGTCAGAGGCTTTTAGCTCTCTTCCATTAAGCCATTGCTGGGCAGTTATAACATCCCCATTTTCCATTCTTTTTGTCCAGATAAGTTTCGGGACGATTCCTTCCGCAGACAGAACCGCCAGGAAAGGAGAGGAGTTTCTTTTAAGAAAGAGCCTCTGCTCTTCGTGCTTTGCATAGAAGGCTTCCCCTGTCGCCCCTCCGGCGGGAACAATCTCCCAGTCATGTCCAAATAAATGTTCCAAAATTGTTCACCTGCAATTTAGTAAGCCATTGTAGAAAAGCGCAAGCGCCTTGCCCACCCCCGACAAGCACAAGACAGGCCTCCAAGAAAGGCGTCTTTTGCCTTTTTAGGGGAATCTGCTTGTGAGCTCGAGGGGGTAGGCTGCTTGCGCTAGACAATTCTCGAAGTTCAAATAATAAAAAGTTGAAAAATAAGCCCTGTTTTTTGCAGCAAGACTTATTTTGCCATGGCCAATAAAAAGGCCGTTGCTTAATAATGTTTAGTTCTATTCGACTATAATGCATTTTCGCCAATATAGCTGTTTATCAGGTTAATTAAGTAAAGCACCTATAAGCACAAAGTAATCAGCAAAGACAAACCAGCAATGTTTGGGGACTTTAAAATAAAAAAAAAGCTATTGATGTTAGTCCCTCACAATAGCCATCTTTATAAATTTTATTCTTACTGGCTTTTTTCGTCAAGTGCATCTATTTAGGTTTACGGAATATCATCTGAAAAAATGAAGATTTTTCTGGTCGATTCATCAGTATTTTCTTTTTAAGGATAATATTTGAAATAATAGTACTGAACAGTAGTACTTCTATCTTCTGCAAACCAATACATATGAACATAATGGCGGTATTTCAAATCTGGTGTTAATCTTGCGAATAGTGGAAATACCGGCTTCACGTCCATCCGCAATAAGGTCCCAATCCCCTTCCGGGAGAAATATTTCTTCTTCAGTCATTAAAGGATTGATAATAACGGCTGCATGGCTGCTCTCGGTATTTTGATCACTGCTTGTTAACACATAACCTAATAGCGGTTTTTTAATATCCAGAAACTGCATGGAATTCCGGATCATTTCTGCATTGGCAAGCCTGAAAAGAGGAATTGACTTTCTTATGCTGATCAGGCCTTTAATATATTCAACATTATTTAAGTAATGGGATTTCCTTTCCCAGTCCAGATTATTGATGGAATCTGGAGCACGGTAGCTGTTTCCATTTCCTTCTTTGGTCCGAAAAAATTCCTGTCCGCTATGCAAAAATGGAATTCCCTGGGAAAGAAGAACCATCGCTGTTGCCAAGCGGTGCTTATGCTGCTGCACAAGAGGATCCGCATTTTCAGAACAAACCTGTATTTTATCCCATAGGGTATGATTATCATGCGATTCCACATAATTTACAGATTGGGAAGGGGAAAGGAAAATGCCTTTTTCCTTTTTTTCAAGGCCAATGCTTCCAGCCAATACCTGCTTTGCCGCATCATAGTAATGCTCATTCCCCAATGCATAACCTTTATCATATAAATTAAACGTACTGCCTTTGATGGAATCTCTGAACCAGTCATTGAATTGGCCGATTCCCGGCAGCTTTTCCTGGTTGCGGATGCTTGCTTTTTTGTCATCCGGTATAGGGGTATTCAAATCCCAGCCCTCACCAATAATA
This sequence comes from Cytobacillus sp. BC1816, assembly GCF_051353635.1. Classification (NCBI taxonomy): domain Bacteria; kingdom Bacillati; phylum Bacillota; class Bacilli; order Caryophanales; family Bacillaceae; genus Cytobacillus; species Cytobacillus sp. BC1816. Next base: position 4,377,484 of record NZ_CP195611.1, read on the forward strand.
ATGACAGACGGGTCAATCAATTCCGCATTCTGGCGAACTTCATTCATCGTTTCAATATCGAGTATACCCATCAAATCAAACCTGAACCCATCAATTTGATATTCCTTCATCCAGTATGATACGGAGTCAACAATAAATTTCCGGGCCATCATGCGTTCAGAAGCAAAGTCATTTCCAACACCGGTGCCATTTGATGGCATTCCATATTCATCATGCCGGAAGAAATAACCCGGTACGATTTTTTCAAAAGAAGAATGCTCGCGAATATAAACATGATTATAGACTACGTCCATAATGACTCTAAGTCCCTGGGAATGAACAGCCTGAATTAAGGCTTTCAATTCTCTGATCCGCGAATAGGGATCTAGAGGATCTGTAGAATAACTTCCTTCTGGAACATTAAAATGTAGCGGGTTATAACCCCAGTTATATTCTTCTTTTGGACTTTTTTCATCCACACCTTCAAAGTCATGGACCGGCAGAAACTCAATATGAGTAATGCCGAGCTGCTTGACATATGACAGGCATGTAGGCTCCCCATCTCTGCCAACGGTATTTGTTTCTCCCGCTCCTAAATAGAGGCCTTTCTGTACTGCCCCGCTCGCAGGATGAATGGTAAAATCCCTAATATGCGTTTCATATATGATGGCATCTGTGGGCTGCAGAAGCGGCGGAAGCTCCGGCTTTTTAATTTTTGTATTTTCCAGATTGACTACCGCACCATATTCCCCATTTATAGCCGAAGAGACTGCGTATGGATCAGCAGCTTCTTTCCACTCCAGGTTAATGCATACAAGGAAAGAATAAAGAAAACGATCCAGGTCGCCATTTACATCACAGCTCCAGACTCCTCTCTCTTCTCTGCTCATCGGAATAAGCTCAGCTTCCTCCTCCAATGCTCCTTTAAGCTTCAGCTTTACCTTTGCAGCTGTCGGAGCCCAGAGCCTGAAATGCGTCTTTTCTTTGCTGTACGAGAAGCCCAGCGGACCGTCATAATAGAATTTCTCATCAAAATCACTTGTACGAATAACAGCACCAATTTGCAGATCTGTTTTTCCCCCATATTCATCCACTATCCAATATTGTTTCCCGAATTCCGCTTCATGGTCTATTCTGCATGTATATTTAACGGCATCCTCAATCGCCATGCTTTTCAATATTTCAACAGGAAACTCTTCTTCCCAGTCAGTAAGGAGAGAGAACCCGGAAGAACGTCCCTGATGATAGCTGAAAGGAAGTATGATCGTAATGATGTGCATTTCGTCTAAGTATGCATTAAAAGTCCGTTCAATCGTTATCATTCCGAATTCATCTCCTTTACTTAGTCGGACGGTATTTTAAGAGCAGCTCTCTCCCAAAATCAACACCCATCTTTTACGTTGCCTATAATTACAGGAAGGGCTCCGGGGCAAACAGAGGCTGAAATCGGTGTGCTGCCTAAAGCCTCGCCATCTGCGTGAGCAGGAATGGGGTGTGAAGATCTAATAATGACATTCTGGCCCTGAAGAACTGTGACTTCTTTAAATTCTATATGACGCCCCTTGAAGACGGAGGCAAATACAAACAAAATTTTTATTCTTGATATATTGTGGACGACCGTAACATTTAGAATTCCATCAAAAGGATTTGCATCAGGGGAAATCATCATACCGCCTCCATAGAATGGCTGATTGGAAATAGTAATAAACCAGGCAGAATCAAAATGGAGTTTTTTGCCATCAATGACGATTTCAAGATTAGAGCATTTATAGGTAAACAGCTCTTTTACAAGAAAGAGAGCGTATACAAATTTGCCCAGAGATAACTGATTTAAAATACCTTTCACCTTTGAACTGTTTACTTTCCGGGAAATCAGTGCATCAAATCCAGCACCCATATTATTAATAAAATATGTTTTTTTCCCATCTATGTGCCTAATCATTCCGATATCAGCTTTTACAGAAGAATGACTGATCCCTTTAAGAATTGCTTTTAAAGATTCTGCCGGGTCTTTAGGTACTCCAAAGCCCCGCGAGAAATCATTCCCAGATCCTCCCGGAATAAATCCAACGGTCACATTCTGATGACCCACAGCGCCATTCATAACCTCATGAACCGTCCCGTCTCCTCCCACAGCAACAAGATATAATCTTTGCCCGCCCGCCTGTTCTGCATAGATTTTTGCCAATTCCCTGGCATGGCCCTGATATTCTGTCCTGGCTGCAGAGAAAGGGATATTTTCCTCTTTCAGCATCTGCTCAACTTTTTTCCAGACTTTCAGGCAGGAGCCATTTTTCGCCTGCGGGTTAATAATGAACTTAAGCTCTTCCCTGCTATGGGCTTTATCCTCGAGGAAATCTTCATGATTCATCCCGATTCTCCCACTCCAGCCTTTTGACTGATGCAGTCTGGCAATATTGAAGCAGTGCCTGTGCTCCTTTTAGTTGAACATGCTTGAGAGGCGAACGCTGGCTTCTCATTGTCTGAAACCATTGATCATAGGTCCTTTTCTCGATTAGCTGAACATCAATAGGAGCTGCCGGATATTCAATATAGCCATTTCGGGTAAGTAAAGCCTTTTTAATCGGCAATTCAATAGAATGAATTTCAAATATTTTTCGGACAATTTTTTCAGTCCTATTTAATGCAAGCAGCGGATTCAGAACCTTCTTTTCTTCCCCTTTTCCCTTTTTTGTCCAGAATCTATCCTTCGAACCTGAGAATACTGCTGAATCTTCTTCCTCCAAAAAGCTGATGCACCATACCTCTGTCGGGCTTATAACAATGATTTCTGTTTCCACAGGAGCCTTTTTCAGCAGAAAGATCGGATTGAACATGACAAGATACGTATCCGGATATCTCTGCAGAAAATACTTTAGCTTTTCATCATAATAGTAATGCTTATCGGGAAATGATTTTTCCGTTAATGTGGAGGTTGCCCATTTCATCTGAAATCGGTAAAGCTGGTCTAGAAACTGGTGTTTTAAATTATCAATTGTTTCTGGACGCACGGCAAAGGAGGCTTCAAATTCAAGGACGTCTTCTTCCTTTGTCACCTCATCCCCGACAGCCTCATATTCCTCTAATTCTTCATTTTTCCCCCGTTTTAATAAACCCTTTAGCTTTTCCATCAGCGGCTCTTTTTCTTCTTCAAGCCACTCTGCTGTGCCGGCTGTATATCGCTGCCCGGACTCAGGATTAAATGATTCATTTGCTTCCCATGCTTTATGCCATTTATCCCACTGCTGTTTTTTTAGTCTGACAAAACGGGAAGGATATACAAAAATGTCCTGCTGGTAACGTGAAACATAATCCTGCAATTTAATTAACTGTCCCATTCTCCTAGCCCTGCTTTCGTTTATACTTTCTATCTCTAATTATTCATTTATGTTCTTTTTATTTTGCCCGTTGATTTCCGCTGCAGGCACTCGCTTTCCACGGGGCTGCCGGGTGCCTCCTCGACGCGACGCGTCTGCGGGATCTCCCCTGGTGCGCTACTCCCGTTGGAATCTCGCACCTTCCGCTCCAATCAACTCAGTGATAAATATTTTATATTCTTTCAATAGCAGCAATTTCACCTAAGCCGTTATTCATTAATAGTATGTATTTATTTTATTCCGCCAGGAGCGGAAAGATGGCAATGCTTTCATATTTCGGTGTTTTATCCAGATGGGTCTGGTATAGGACGACTTCTGAAGCCTCAAATTCAAGGGGCCCCTCCTTGAATGGACTGTTAGCGTACAGCATGCTTTCCTGAAATGGATGAGTGCCAGCCCATTTTCTTGCCATAGTGATATGAGGTTTAAATGGTCTTGTCTCCAATTCAAAGCCCGCTTCTTGACATGCTGAATATACTTTCGATCTTAAATCTTGGAGATGTTTCTCCTGCTGTGTTCCACACCAGAAAATTCTTGGTGCGTCTTGTTTTCCAAATACGCCAAGTTTGCAGATATGCAAGGGAAATCTTTTTTCGTTTCTGATTGAGGCAGCGACAAGCTTGGCTGCTTTCTGCAGTTTTCCCTGCGGTGCAGACCCAAGAAATGCTAGTGTAATATGATAATCCTCTTGATGGACCCAGCGGCTAAAAGGCAGCTCTGGACTTAAAATTCCACAGTATTCTTTCAACTTACCCTTTGTTTCAACCGGTAATTTCAACGCAAAGAAAAAATGAGCATTCATTTGTTTGGACACTTAAGATTCCTCCATATTTTCACTTATTTTAACAAACATCAGTTAAAATTGGCAGATACTTTCTGTTTGACCTCCTATTTTAAGTATTCTTCCAATTCCTTTTGATTTGATTGGAATAGTCTGTTTTAGTATGATGGATATATTATGAATAGTTATAGATTTCCTTTGTTAGGATGAAAATAAACAGATGGACGTAAAATAACAAAGTATTAAACTTCCTTGTTATTACAGTCTTATTTGAAAGGGAGAGTCAGATGAAAGTTGTCAACAATCTCGCGGACTTAATTGGAGATACTCCACTAGTAAAATTAAACAAGCTCGCCCCTGAAAATGGAGCAAGCATCTATGCTAAGCTCGAATTCTACAATCCAAGCCGCAGTGTAAAAGACCGCGCGGCTTATAATATGATTGTCGAAGCTGAGAAAGCAGGTTCATTGAAACCAGGTTCAACCATTATTGAACCAACCAGCGGAAACACCGGCATCGGGCTTGCAATGAATGCAGCAGCACGTGGCTATCAGGCCATTCTGGTTATGCCTGATACCATGACGGCAGAGCGCATCAACCTTTTGAAAGCATATGGAGCAGAAGTTGTCCTGACTCCTGGAGATGACAAAATGCCCGGTGCAATAAAAAAAGCAAATGAGCTGGCTAAGGAAATCCCAAACAGCTTTGTACCGATGCAATTTGAAAATAGCGCTAACCCTGATGCACACCGCCATTCAACAGCAGTCGAAATTATTGAGGGCATGAAGGACATCGGCAAACCACTTTCTGCCTTTGTTGCCACGGCAGGCACCGGCGGCACGATTACCGGCACAGGAGAAGTCCTGAAAGAGCATTATACAGGGTTGGAAGTACATGTTGTAGAGCCCAAGGGCTCACCTGTCCTATCGGGCGGAAAGCCTGGCAGGCACAAGCTTGTTGGCACAAGTCCCGGATTTGTTCCGGAAATTCTCAATACGGATGTTTATGATGAAATCCATCAAATCAAAGATGAAGAAGCATATGATACGACGCGCAGAATGGCAAGAGAAGAAGGGATTTTAGTCGGTCCATCCTCAGGAGCAGCCTGCTATGCTGCCATCCAGGTTGCAAAAAGGCTAAAGCCGGACGATGTTGTGGTATTCATCGTTTGCGATACAGGAGAAAGATACCTTTCAAGCGATCTGTTTCAGTTTGAATAAGTAAGTTAAAAGACCAAGACCCCAGGGATTACTCCTGGGGTCCGTTTGTTTTAGAACTATCTAATTTTAACTGTCAAACTGCCGCACTGTTTTTCAATTGCCTCTTCAAAAAGGTTCTGTAATTTATTTGTGATTGGACCAGGACTTCCATTACCAACCGGCTTTCCTTCAATCTCTGTAATCGGAGTAATTTCAGCTGATGTACTGGACATAAAGACTTCATCCGCGTCCAGCAGATCATCCTTTGTAAAAGCAGATTCTTCAAGTGATACTCCATTTTCCATGCAGATCTCATTGATCTTACGGCGGGTAATGCCATTTAGGATCAGATTTGTTGCAGGGTGCGTATATAGTGTCCCATCTTTTACAATCGCTATATTGGAAGAACTTCCCTCAGTCACCGTATCTCTGCGATGCTGAATTGCTTCAAAGCAGCCCGATTGTGCTGCTTTTTGCTTTGCCATGATATTGCCAAGCAAGTTCAGACTCTTTATGTCACAGCGCAGCCAGCGTATATCTTCAATCAAAATAGCCTTAACACCATTTCTCATGCTCTCAACAGGTCTTGAGGTTTCACGGGTATAGGCGGTAAGCACCGGTGCAACGTCTGCACCAGGATAAGCATGATTTCTTGGAGAAGTCCCCCTGGAAACTTGCATATATACTATTCCCAGTTCAAGGTTATTCCTTTCGATCATCTCTGCAAGCATCTGTTTAAGCTGCCCTATAGAATAAGGGATATCGAGCTCTATTTTCCTTCCGCTCTCAAGCAGCCTTTCGAGGTGCTCATCTGCCGTGAACATTTTTCCGTTATAGACGCGGATTACTTCATAGACGCCATCACCAAATTGATAGCCCCGGTCCTCGAAATCTACTTTCGCTTCAGAGCGCTCGATCAAGTCACCGTTCAAAATTACATATTCCATTTCTCTGACACTCCCTGTAAGTGGTTTGTTTGTCTAATCTATTAGCTGTTTATGTAAAATCTTTCAGCCATCATATCAGGTTTTAGAGCTATTTCGCAAGTTCATAAATCGCCTGTGCATAAATAGCAGCAGCTTTTATTAAATCCTCAATAAACACATATTCATCTTTTTGATGTGCCACGTCTTCCCTGCCAGGGAAAAGCGGGCCAAACGCCACACCAGACTTCAAGGAACGTGCATATGTGCCCCCGCCAATTGATAAAAGCTCTGCCTTTTCGCCAGTCTGCTGTTCATACACTTTTTTCAGGGTTTGGATAAGAAAATCATCTTCTTCCACATGATGCGGCTTGGCATCAGTGAAATTCTCTAATCTGAAATGTTCTTCTTCAATCAATGACTGAAGCTTATTTTTTGTATCCTCCATATTGTTACTGATGGGATAACGTACATTAAAGCCTAAACGGCCGCCATCTTCTTTCGTATATGAAAGTTTTCCTACATTAACGGTTAAATCACCGGTAATCTCATCCGTACAGGCGATGCCAAGCTTTCTTCCTCTGGAATCATCACATAAGTATCGTGATACAAACTGAAAATATTGGCATGCTTTCTCATCCAGCTGAAGGGATGCCAGGAATGATGCCATTAAAATACCTGCATTTTTCCCATTATCAGGCTCCATCCCATGAGCCGATACTCCCTGAAGCTCCAGAATCAGTTCGCCGTTATCTATGTAATACTTTCCTTCAAGCTCAGTCTTTTTCAGGAAATCAATATACCTTTGCACCACTTCAGTGTGTTCTAGATGGACTACAAGACTGGCTTTTGCAAAATCAGGAACCATGTTATATCTTCTTCCTGATTGGAAATGCACGACCTCTGCCAATACTTCCCTGTCTGTTTCTTCGGTATGGCTAATTTGGACGAGATCAAAATCAGAGAGGCCTTTTTCTGCATAGATGATTGGGAAATCTGCATCTGGTGCAAATCCCATTGCTGGCATTTCCTCGTGTTTAAAATAATGCTCTACACAGCGCCAGTCACTTTCTTCATCTGTTCCGATAATCATTCGGACCCGTTTGCTTAAAGGCAGCTCCAATTCCTTTACAATTTTCATAGCATAATAAGCAGCCATCGTTGGGCCTTTGTCGTCAATCGCCCCTCTGGCAAAAATCTTTCCATCGCGAATTTCTGCACCAAATGGGTCGCTAGTCCAGCCATCTCCTTCAGGAACTACGTCGACATGACAAAGTACACCCACAATTTCTTCACCCTCGCCAAATTCCAGATGACCAGCCAGGCTGCCGACATTTTTGACAGTGAATCCATCCTTTTCTCCAAGTTCAAGCATGAAAGCGAGCGCTTCCTTTACACCTTCACCAAGGGGTGCATCATCTGCTGCATTCTCTTCATCCAGCAGGCTTTTAATTCTCAAAAGTTTTTGAGTATCTTCAATTAAAGCGTCTTTTCGGTTATTAACCTCTTTTTGCCAATCCAATACGTTCATAAAGTTACCTCCTTATCCTGATTTGAACATCTATGATTACCCATTATAACCCATTTTGCCTGCAATTTGCTTATGGGACTGTGTAATAAAAACATACCTTTATTATGCACCAGGAATGCTGAACCTTGCCAAGATGATTGTCAAAACGCTTACTATCAGACCTAAGATCAAAATGGCAAGGAAGAATAAGGCTATGACCGTTCTATTCCTTGCAGTGAAATAGAAATCTTTATCACTATATTTTTTCGTAAAGGGATGGGACATAATGGATTTATCCCAGGTAATCGAAAGCCATGAATACATTAAGAAAAGGAAGATACCCGACACAATTACTTTTATCCATAGTGGAGGAATGGCAATAATCCCCGCTGCGCTTACAGAAATGATTTGAAAATAACTGAAAATATATGAAGGATTCCGTATGAAAATCTTTATGAATAATTCTATCAGGCCCTTAATGGGTGTTCTCTTCTTAAAGATCCGTCTGGAGTTTCTGAATAATATAGGTCTTGTCCTCATTGAAATAGCAGGCTTTTCTATTTCTGGAGCCATCATAAATATCCATTTGATATACTTTGTTTTTTCCTCCTGCTCAAGCATAATTTCAAAGTCTGCGGCCGATATCCTTTTCTGCATCTGGGAGACTCTCGTTAAGGTGCCGGAAAGCAGCACTGCCGAAATCATGTAAACCGGAAAGTCTGCACCGAAATTCCACAGTGAATAGACGAGCTGGCTGAACCAGCTCAATAATACAAAAAGCACAAAGCCAATTACATATCTTCTAAACTTCCCTTCAATCCCTTTCAGATAATAGGAAACTGCCATAATCGCCCATTTCAGAGTAATGAAAAATGTCAGCAGAGCAATGATTTGACTCCATTGCAAAAAATAACTGTTCTTCAGAAAGGGAAGAAGAAGAGCTATCATCGTGCCTGTACTGACTGCCTGGAAGAAAAGTGAATAGCCAAATCCCCATTTTCTTAATCCCAAATAGAGGCTCTTATTTTTCACCAGAAACACTTTATCAGCTTCTTGTGTAAATGGGCGAAAGTTACCCAGCCATGAAAAAATATAAAGCAGGAAGAAAAGGAGAAACATTGGCAAGTTTGCAATCCATTCCGGCGTTTCTAACCACCAGGAGCGATATATCATTCCAAAGATGACAGCACCGGGGACAATGAGATAAACCATGATGGTCCAATCTGCAATGGAACGGAAAATACCAAACTGATACTTCCAGCTATTGATTAACCTTCCAAGAAAAAGCGAACTACTTTTCATTGTCATTTCCCTCTGCAATCTGATGAAAGCAATCATAAAGCGAACCAGCCAAAAGATCGCATTGCTGCCTGATATCGTCTAATGAGCCGGAAGCCTTCAACTGGCCATCATGCACAATTAGAAAGCGGCTGCACACTTTCTCTGCCGTATCAAGTACATGGGTAGACATAAGAATGCCTGCTCCCCTTTGTCTCTCTCTTTCAATTGATTCCAGAAACAGTTTCATAGCATTAGGATCCAGCCCAATAAACGGTTCATCAATAATATAGACATCCGGCTTGGCAATCATCGCAAGAATCAGCATGGCCTTTTGCTGCATTCCCTTTGAATATGTACCGGGAAATTTATAAGCGTGTTCAGACAGATTATACTCCTTCAAGAGCTCTGATGCCCTCTTCTTATACTGGATTTCCGGCAGTCTCTCTACGGCAGCTGTAAAATCCAAGTGTTCCCACAATGTCAGCTCATCATAAAAAATGGGGCGTTCAGGTATATAGGAATACTTAACTCCCTGCTTAAATTCCACTGTCCCCTTTTTATGTTCCAATAATCCCAGGATTGTTTTAATCGTTGTGCTTTTTCCTGCCCCGTTAGGTCCTATAAGGCCGATTAATTCCCCTGCTTTTAAATCAAAATTTATATTATGTATGATCGGTTTTCCATTTTCATAGCCTGCTGATGCAATATCGACGTTTAATAAGTTCATATACTCTCCTCCTGACTATACATACGGATATAATTGGAAAAGGTTTGCTCTTTTTCATATATTCTTTAAAACCATAATAAACCTGCCCCTTCAAAGGGGCAGGTTTATTATGGCTGGAGGATATCCATTAATTCTGTATTTTCAAAGTCTGCAGCGTAATTATAGGCTGTATAGCCATCCGCATCTTTCACAGCGGGATCTGCACCATATTCCAGGAGAAGCATGGCCATTTCAGTATCCTCATTAAATACTGCACTCATTAAAGGAGTGGTTTGATAGTTATCTGCCGTATTAGGCTCTGCTCCATTTTCCAGCAGAAGGGCAGCACTGTCATACTGGCCATAAGAAACAGCCCAGTGTAAGGCAGTATTGCCATCTGCATCCATTTCCTCAGTATCCTCCCCATCAGCCAGTAAAGTGTGGATCATTTCAGTATCATTTTCACTCGCTGCATTCATTAGAGCGGTAGTTCCTTCAATGCCCATAACTGTTTCAGTCCACAAATCCATTTTTTCAAGTGATTTATACCCAATCCAAAGTCCGCCGGAAAGAATAGTCAGCGTCAGGACTGATCCTGCTATCCCCAGCCATATCCTGCCCTTTGGTTCTTTTAACTCAACTGCAGATTCTTCAGCAAAAACTTTTGATAAAGCATAAATTCTTTTTGGCAGGTGAGGATGGGTGGAAAGTTTCTCATTCAGCCAGACAAAAAATCCAGTTTCCGTTTGGAGCTGCTCCATGTACGCCTGCTTATTGACCTTAGGATAAAGTTCTTTTCCAATGGCAAGCATCGTCAAGGCATCTCTAGATGCTTCAAACGACTTTATATAAAAGGCAGCATAACGATCACATGTATACTCGCATGCTCTTAAATACGCATTCCCAAGGAATGGAACCCACATAGCAGGGAGCAGAAGAAGGTTTATAATAACATGCTTTCTTTTTAAATGAGCAAACTCATGGGCCAGGACGAACAGTACTTCCTTTTCAGCTCCCCGAGCAGTCAATTCAAAAATACCAGAATATAAGACAACCATATTTCTTCTGAAAAACCTTGTAGCAAAGGCATTTAAGACACCTTCAGACTCAATCACGTATATATCCGGCAAAACTTGCAGACCCATTTCCTTCGAAGTTAGCACTGCTTTTTCATAAATCTCCGGAAATTGCTTCTCACTTATTCTTACTCCGTTTCTTCTGATGCCGCCCACCATAATCCCATGGAACAGAAGAGATACAAGAATTAATGCCAAAATAATCACAATCCCAATAATAGAGAATGCCAGTAAAATATAAGACAAAATGCTAAATAAAGCAACGAATGCAAAATAAATATTTTCCTTCGGGTATACCAGGCGATCTCTCAGCGAGTGAGTTTCCATTACACTTTCTTCCTTTCAATCTCTTTTAAATATACCAATTGATTATAATCAAAAAACAAATTTTAGGATATAGAAACTTCCCTGATTGATTATTTGAATTTTCAGTACATAATTTAAGCCCCATCTGCCATAAGGTATAGTAATAGTCCCTTTTCCTATCGAGGTTTAATCGAAAATAATTAGGGAATTGAACATACATTAAAAAGGAGGGAAACGTAAAGACTAAAATACAAGCAGCATTATAAATATTTTGTAAAATTGTATCCTTAAAGTAGAAATAATCAGATAATAGCGTTACAATATAGTCAGAGGTATGACATCTTGACTAAAATAACCAGAATACAAAGGGGTTGTCTGGGGAAAAGAAAACTACATATGATTGAAGGAAAATCCTTCAATGTAGCTGTCGGTTGCAGGAAATTGCCATGGGGTTTGAAAAAAGGATAGGGAGTGGTTTTTTGAAACCTTCAACTAACCGGATGTTAAACCGTGTAAAATCCGTCTACATGTTTATAAGTAAGCGCGGAACTGTAACAACTCAGGAGCTTGTAGAGGAATTTGGTATTACTCCTCGCACCATTCAAAGAGATTTAAATGTCCTCGCCTACAATGACTTGGTTAAGAGTCCGAGCAGAGGCAAATGGACCATAACTCAAAAAAAAGTAAAGATGTCATCTTAACAATCAAAGCATAACCAACCTAATAAATAGAAAATCGCCCTGCTGTCAGGGCGATTTTTCCGTCTCATCTCACTTCATAATTCATCAGCTTATCAAGCTCTTCATCAGTCAATTCCCGATATTCACCCAATTCCAATGTTTCATCCAGCTCAAGCGGGCCCATTGATAATCTCTTTAAATAGATGACTCTTTTGCCCACTGCCTCAAACATTCTTTTGACCTGATGAAACTTTCCCTCTGTAATGGTTAATTCAATTTCAGATGTCATGCCGGATTTAAGGATTTCCAGCTCCCCAGGCTTGGTTTCATAGCCGTCATCCAATATAACCCCTTTTTTAAATGCGGCAATATCATCAGCTGTGACTTCCCTGTCTATGACTGCAAAATAGGTTTTAGGAACATGCTTCTTTGGAGAAAGCAGCCGATGGGCCAGCTGGCCGTCATTGGTCAGCAGCAAAAGCCCTTCTGTATCCTTATCAAGGCGCCCTACTGGAAAAGGAGAAAAAACAAGGTCTTCCATCCCGAGCAGGTCCACCACGGTTTCAAATTGAGAGTCCTCTGTTGCGGAGATGACGCCTGGCGGTTTGTTCATCATCAAATAAATGAATTCCTTATATTCAACCTTTTCGCCATTAATGATGACAGCATCCTGTTCAGGATCGACCTGGTGCTTGGGATCCTTTACTTTTTCCTCATTAACCGTTACAGCTCCATCCTTTAATAGCTTTTTAACATCCTTACGGCTGCCGTAGCCCAGATTGGCCAGCATTTTGTCAATTCTCATGGCTGCCCCTCCCTTTTAATCATAATTAATCTGGTTTAAATTAATATCACGTTATTAAACGGTTCTCTTTTTCTTGTATTAGTAAATATTCTGTCCGTTGATTTCAGCACGGGGCACTTGCTTTCTGCGGGGTCTCATCTGTCCCGCTGCTCCCGCAGGACATTGAATAAACTTCCTCGACTGAACACCGCACGAAGAAAATCACCAGCATTTTTCGAGGATCATGTACCCTCCGTTCCAATCAACTCAGTGCTTTGTATATTGTTTTCTAAAACGTTCTTTAAAAAAGGCCCCCATCACGGAGACCTTCTATTTTTATGCCTTCAATCTTAATTTCTTAAGCATTCTATCGACTCTTGATCCGAACAGGAGATAGATTAATTTAGTTCTGAAGCTTAGGTAGAAATAGACTCCCGCTCCAGCTGCTGCGCAGATGATGACAATGATGATAGCCTGAAAATTGGATGCCGGCGATAAGAAGGCAGTTGTGATTTTATAAACCACTCCTGCAGCAATGTACATGCATGCAGTAAATAATACAATCAGCATTCCTCGTCTTAAGACAAGCTTGAAGGGATATTTTGAAAATGTTTTAATTACGAAAAGGTTAATTAAAATAGCTACGATATAGCCAAGAGCGGTTGCAAATACGGCTCCCTGTGTTTCGAACAGTTTTATGAGCGGAATATTCAATGATAGCTTTACCAGCAGGCCTGTCAGCAAACTTAAGATTGTAAAACGCTGCTCATTGATTCCCTGCAGAATGGCTGCAGTTACCGAATAATAAGCAAAGAGAATCGCCACTGGTGCATAAGTTCTCAACACCTCAGTACCCAAATCTTTATGCTCATAAAATAGGGTGAAAACCGGCTCAGCAAGCAGGGATAATCCTGCTACGGCAGGAAGAGTCAGAAAAAGAAGCACCTGGAAAGTCTGGTTAAGCTGGCGGTTTAAATCTGACCTATCTTCATCCATAAATGCTTTCGTCACACTTGGCACAAGCGTCAGCGAGAAGGCTGTGGCAAGCGAGACAGGAATGATGACCAGCTTATGCGTCTCAAAGTTCAGGACAGAAAAGGCTGCTACTGCATTTTTCGATTCACCGATGGCATCCATCGCTCTGGTAAATGTTATCTGATCGATAAACTGAAAGAGAGGATTCGCGAGACCCACAAATACAAACGGTGCGGCATAAAGAATGATTTCTTTATATATTTCCTTTAAGGAAATATCAACGGTTCCTTTATCTTCTTCAAGCAGTTTATCCAAATGCGGCTTACGTTTATACCAATACCAGAATAATACCCCGAGGCTTCCGAGTCCGCCAATAAAGGCAGCAAAAGTGGCGACACTGATCGCTGCAGTCAGTGAACCTTCCATTACATTTAAAACGACATATGCACCTGCAAGAACGAACAGGATGCGGACAATCTGCTCCACAACCTGTGAAACGGCAGTAGGACCCATTGACTGATGTCCCTGAAAGAACCCTCTTATCAAACTCATGAACGGAATAATAATCAGGGCAAATGATACCGCTCTAATTACAGTTGTTACATCTTTAACACTAACCTCAACGTCTTTCCCGGCCAGTGTCATTTCGGCAACTGCTGGAGCAAGGAAGAACAGGATCAGGAATGAAATGATTCCGCTTGCCGTCATGACAGCCAGACCTGATTTGAACAGCTTTCGTCCGACTGCATATTCCTCTATTGCATTATATTTAGAGATAAACTTTGAAACAGCAAGCGGAACCCCCGCTGTTGCAACACTAATAAAGATTGTATAAGGTGTATACGAAAAGGAATAAAGGGCTGTCCCTTCCTTCCCCACAATCTGGTAAAAAGGAATAACATAAAACAAACCAAGAACCTTCGAGATAATGGTGCCAAGCGTAAGGATGAAGGTTCCCTTTAAGAGCTTAGATGACATATAATCCCTTCCTTTATGAAATGCGGAAGCGCCTTGCCAGCCTCCGACATCTCGAGGGGGTAGGCGCTCCTCCTAAAAGCCAGCGCTTTTAGTCGAGCGATGATAAAGCTGTCGAAGCGTTCCCTTTTGAGCTGGACAGTAATCGACTTTCAAAGCTTTCTCTCTTATTTAAAAAACTAAAGCATGCAGGCTTTTACAGCCTGTGATTGCCAAAACAATTCGCAGTAAGTTCGTCAATTTTCTATCTTTTTAGACACACTATTTGTAGTGTACTCTTCTTACAGAGGAAATTCCACTTGCAATACCGTATTATGGGGCATTATTTTTAGAAATAGGATATTTGATTTATAATGTAGCTATTGCTTTTATAGCGAATCAAGATAAGTTGGTGAAAATATGAAATATGATGTAATAGTTATAGGCGGGGGTCCTTCGGGATTGATGGCAGCAATCGGTGCTGCGGAACAGAAGGCAAAAGTTCTTCTGATTGACAAAGGAAACAAGCTTGGAAGGAAGCTTGCCATTTCCGGAGGAGGCCGGTGCAATGTCACCAACAGGCTTCCAGTGGATGAAATCATTAAGCATATTCCCGGCAATGGCCGTTTTTTGTACAGTGCATTCTCCATTTTCAGCAATGAGGATATTATCCGCTTCTTTGAGAATTTAGGAATTAAGCTGAAGGAAGAAGATCACGGGCGGATGTTTCCTGTTACCGACAAAGCACAATCTGTTGTTGATGCCTTGATCTCAAGGCTGAAGGAGCTGAAAGTCGATATCAAAACGAACAGCCCTATCCAGGATGTTCACTATGAAAATGGCAGGGTGAAATCGGTAGAATTAAAAACAGGCGATGTATATGAAGCAGATTCAGTTGTAGTTGCCGTCGGAGGAAAATCAGTCCCTCATACCGGCTCAACTGGCGACGGCTATGCATGGGCGCAAAAAGCTGGCCATACGATTACAGAGCTTTTCCCAACCGAGGTTCCGCTGACATCTTCTGAGAACTTTATTAAAGAGAAAATGCTACAGGGATTGTCGCTCCGGAGTGTGGCGCTTAGTGTTTTAAACCCTAAAGGAAAAGTGCTCATAACCCATCGGATGGATATGATTTTTACCCATTTTGGCATTAGCGGCCCGGCCGTCTTGCGCTGCAGCCAATATGCGGTGAAAGCGATGAAGAAGTGGAACTTAAAAGAAGTGGTCATGAATTTAGACGCAATCCCGGATATGAAAGAAGAGCCTCTTTTTCAGGATGTGTCCAAAAAGATCAAAGAAGAGCCAAAGAAAAGTATTAAAAATCTCTTAAAAGGGATGCTGCCCGAAAGATATCTTTTGTTTCTTCTTGAGCAGAACGGAATTGATCCGTCCTCACAGGGAGCTTCGATTTCAAACGAAAAGATCAGAAGCTTTGTAAAAGCCTGTAAATCTTTTCAGTTTAAAGTAAATGGGACGCTGCCTCTCGATAAAGCCTTTGTTACCGGCGGAGGGGTTTCCGTAAAAGAAATTGAACCGCAAACAATGGCTTCAAAGTTGATGGAAGGACTTTTCTTCTGCGGAGAAATTCTGGACATCCACGGCTACACAGGCGGGTATAATATCACATCCGCACTTGTAACAGGCAGGTTAGCCGGATTAAACGCAGCAGTTTCAGCTAGGATCGTATAATAAAGAGAGCCTGATGCTCCTCAGACATCAGGCTCTATATATAACCATGGCAGAGAAACAATAAATTTGTTCATCTTCATCCTCTTGCACTGCGGCAACATTATATTTTATATCCAGCAGCTTTTTTTCCTCAATCTTCTCCAGAAAATGATTCATATCCTTTTCCAGATCTTTTTCATGTTCATGATCAAATAACTTTACCTTAATCACAGGAAACTTCCTTTCAGATTTTTTTATCAGCTTGTCCAATTTTCTGAATTTTTAAAACTAAAACACAAAAAAACGAAGCCTGCTGCGGCTCCGCTCTTCTCTATTTTGTTTCACCCTGCCAGTTCAGCATGCCCCCGGTCATATTGCGGACTTTATATCCCTGGTCCTGCAAATAGTGGCATACGTTTCCGCTGCGATTGCCAGAACGGCAAATAATAATGTACTCCGTATCTTTATCAAATTTATCAAGATTCTCAGGTATCGTGCCCATACGGATATGTCTCGCCCCTGGAATCATGCCGGATGCAACCTCTTCATCTTCCCTTACATCGACAAGCTCAAGTTTCTCCCCTTCTTCAAGCTTTTTTTGCAATTCTTCTGTTGTTATCTCTTCAATACGTTCCAATCCTAACACCCTTTCTGAAAAGCCTTTTAAATAGAACTTAGCATTAAATAATGCTGCCACTCCTATAATACCCTATATGGGACGAAAAATATAAATAGGAAGTTTCTATAACACAAATACAAAACCACCTCTGACAAATAGAGGCGGTTTCATCTGGTATACCTTAATTTGCAACGATATTCACAAGTTTACCTGGCACAGCGATGACTTTACGGACGGTTTTTCCGTCAATTTGTTCTTTTACTTTATCATCGCCCATTGCGATTTGCTCCAATAAATCTTTTTTGGCATCGGCTGGAACCATAAGCTTTGCTTTAACTTTGCCGTTGATTTGGATAACGATTTCGACTTCATCATCTGTCATTTTAGCTTCATCATATGCAGGCCAAGCTTCATACGCAATGGATTCACCATGCCCTAATTTAGACCAAAGCTCTTCGGACATGTGAGGAGCAATAGGTGAAAGCATTTTAACAAAGCCTTCTGCAAAGGTCTTTGGAAGTACATCTGCTTTATATGCTTCATTGATGAATACCATCATTTGAGAAATAGCTGTGTTGAAACGCAGCCCCTCGTAGTCTTCAGTTACTTTTTTCACCGTTTGGTGGTAAACCTTTTCAAGGCTGCTGCCTTCTTCGATGTCCTTAATTCTCGGACTTAATTCACCAGTCTCTTCCACAAACAAACGCCAGATCCGGTCAAGGAATCTTCTTGAACCATCCAATCCATTTGTAGACCATGCGATGGAAGCTTCAAGAGGTCCCATAAACATTTCGTATAGACGAAGAGTATCAGCACCATGGCTTGCTACAATTTCATCCGGATTAACGACATTGCCTTTTGATTTACTCATTTTCTCATTATTTTCCCCAAGAATCATACCTTGGTTAAATAACTTTTGAAACGGTTCCTTCGTATGGACAACTCCCACATCATAAAGGACCTTGTGCCAGAAACGGGCATATAGGAGATGAAGAACCGCATGTTCAGCTCCGCCGATATAAATATCAACCGGAAGCCATTCTTTTAATTTCTCAGGGTCTGCAAGAGCTTCACTGTTTTTCGGATCAATATAGCGAATATAGTACCAGCAGCTGCCTGCCCATTGCGGCATTGTGTTGGTTTCCCTGCGGCCTTTTTTGCCTGTTTCAGGATCCACGACATTAACCCACTCATCGATGTTGGCTAATGGTGACTCTCCAGTGCCGGATGGTTTGATTTCCGTTGTTTTTGGAAGCACTAATGGCAGCTGATCTTCCGGCACGGCAGTCATTGTGCCATCTTCCCAGTGGATCACTGGAATCGGCTCGCCCCAATAGCGCTGGCGGCTGAATAGCCAGTCACGAAGACGATAAGTAACCTTCTTAGTGCCAATGCCTTTCTCTTCAAGCCATTCGATCATTTTCTCAATCGCTTCCTCTTTGTTTAATCCATCAAGGAAATCTGAGTTTACATGCTCGCCATCGCCAGTGTACGCTTCTTTTTCAACATCTCCTCCGGCAACGACTTCTTTAATAGGAAGATCAAATTGCTTGGCGAACTCATAGTCGCGCTCGTCATGAGCTGGTACCGCCATGATGGCCCCAGTTCCATAGCTGACTAAAACATAATCTGCAATCCAGATTGGCATTTTTTCGCCATTGACCGGGTTAATCGCATAAGCGCCAGTGAAGACACCTGTTTTTTCTTTAGCAAGATCTGTCCGCTCTAGATCGCTCTTGCTTTTTACTTTGTCAATGTAAGCCTGAACTGCCTCACGCTGCCCATCTGCTGTAATTTTTTCAACAAGCACATGTTCTGGAGCAAGAACAGCATATGTTGCACCATATAATGTGTCAGGTCTTGTGGTGAAAACAGTGAACGTGCCATCATGGTCTTCAATATTGAACGTTACTTCTGCTCCTTCAGAACGGCCGATCCAGTTTCGCTGCATATCTTTAAGGCTCTCTGGCCAATCCAATAAATCAAGATCTTCAAGCAGGCGATCCGCATAAGCCGTAATTTTAAGCATCCACTGCCTCATTGGACGGCGTTCTACCGGATGGCCTCCGCGTTCACTTTTTCCGTCAATGACCTCTTCATTTGCAAGTACTGTTCCAAGTGCGGGACACCAGTTAACAGCTACTTCATCGATATATGCAAGTCCTTTTTCATAAAGCTTTAAGAATATCCACTGAGTCCATTTATAGTATTCAGGGTCTGTTGTGTTTACTTCACGATCCCAGTCATATGAAAAACCTAAAGCCTTAATCTGGCGGCGGAAGGTGTTGATATTCTGTTCTGTGAATTCAGCAGGATCGTTTCCTGTATCAAGGGCATATTGCTCGGCAGGCAAACCAAATGCATCCCAGCCCATTGGGTGAAGGACATTATAGCCCTGCATGCGCTTCATACGGGAAAGGATGTCTGTTGCCGTATATCCTTCCGGGTGACCGACATGAAGTCCTGCGCCTGAAGGATAAGGGAACATATCAAGCGCATAAAACTTGCGCTTGCCTTTATCTTCAGTTGTTTTGAAAGTTTTATTTTCTTCCCAGTAGCCTTGCCACTTTTTTTCAATCTCCTGATGATTGAAACTCATTTTTGTTTCCTCCTATTATTGAAAATAAAATCAGGCTCTTTTCTTGTAAACCGTTTTTTGGCTTATGAATATTGCCCGTTGATTTTAGCAGGAAGCACTTAGCGAACCCGCGGGGAGAGAGGAGAGCCTCCTCGGCTTCGCCTGCGGGGTCTCTAACTTCTCTCACTTCCCGCAGGAATTGAATGAGCACCGCACTTAGAAAATGCGTCAGCATTTTCGAGGATCAAGTGCCCCCCGCTACAATCAACTCAGATAGTTAAACTTAGTCTGTAAGCAACGAACTTTACAAATCAGCCTAAAAAATAAAACAAAAAACCTCTCATCCCAAAAAAGGGACGAGAGGATTATGTATAAATCTCCCGCGGTACCACCCACATTAGTGAACATGTCACTCGCTTCATTCATCCTTAACGCGGAAAACGGCAAGCATTACTGGTCCTTCACACTTGCTGCTCCAAGGCGAGTTCATGATGTGCCCGGCTGACTTGCACCTTCCGTCAACTCTCTAAAACGGGCTGTTGCACCACTACTGCTCCTTATCTAAGCATTTTAGTATAAGAATATGACTATTGTAATAAATTTCCCGCCAGGATGCAAGTAGGCTTATCCTGACAGGAATTTAATAACTAGAATATGCAATGCTTTTCGAAATGTGATTGTATTTACTGAACAGTATATCCTCCATCGATAACTGCCGCCTGTCCTGTAATTCCTTTAGCTCCGTCACCAGCCAAAAAAATAGCATAATCCGCAATCTCTTCTACCGTCAGCAGCCTCTTTTGCGGCACTAAGGGATAAATAACTTCTTCCAGCGCTTTTTCAATAGGTACATTTCTTGTTTTAGCAAGATCATTCAGCTGATTTCTTACGAGTGGTGTATCTACATAGCCCGGGCAAATGGCATTAACCGTAATGCCATCTTCAGCAGCTTCCAATGCTGCGACTTTAGTAAGGCCTATAACGCCATGCTTGGCACTGTTATAAGCTGCTTTCCCCGCGAATCCAACAAGACCGTTAATGGATGCCATGTTCAGAATACGGCCGGACTTTTGTTTTTTCATAACGGGTATGACATGTTTAATGGCCATGAACGGTGCAGTCAGCATTACTTTGATCAGAAACTCGAATTTCTCAGTAGGAAAGTCTTCAATAAAGGAAACATGCTGCAGCCCTGCATTGTTAATGAGCACATCCAAGGCACCGAATTGGCTGACAGTTTCATTGATGGCCGCTTGTATATCAGACTCTAAGGTCACATCACATTTAAGCCCGATTGCTTCAAAACCTTCATGCTGCAAATTTTCTGCAGCTTTTTTCACGGCCTCTTCCTGAATATCTGTCAGAACAATTTTCGAGCCGTGTTCAGCAAATCTCTTGCCAATTTCATAGCCAATTCCCTGCGCTGCACCGGTTATAAAAACTACTTTATTTTGTACCATGAATAAGCTCCTTTCAAAAACAAAGCCGGGGCTCCATTGTATGGGCCCCTGCCGAAATTAGATTCCCAGACCAAGTGAGAATAAGATAATAGCCAATGCTAACCCAATTAGTGGAACAATTACCGTTACAGCAGCCACAGCCCCATATGCAGCCTGATGAGATTCCCCGCAGATAGCCCGTACAGTGGTAACAACATAGCCATTATGCGGCAAAGAGTCCAGGGCACCAGATGAAATGGCAACCGTTCTGTGCAGGGCTTCTGCATTGACGCCCATGTCCATATAATGCGGGGCCAGAATCGGCAATGCAATGGCCTGCCCGCCTGAAGCTGAACCGGTCATGCCGGCGATAACACTTACTGCTATGGCACCGCCTATCAGCGGGCTTCCAGGAATGCTTGTCATCCAATCTACAGCTGTGGCAAATGCAGGCACTGCCTTTGCCACTCCGCCAAACCCGACAACAGCAGCTGTATTCCCTATCGCTATCAATGCGCCTAATGTCCCATCAGACACAGCATTCCAGAAATTTGTGAAATACTTTCTATTCAATAGATATGTGGCAATAACTCCGCCCAGTAATGCAAGAATAAGTGCAGATTGTGCAAGAGAGTCATGGAATATAAATGAGATAATTAAAACGACAGCTAATGGGAGAACTCCCATAAGAGGGTGCGGTAATTCCTTATTCTCAGTTACAGGATCCTGCTTGCGGGATTCAAAGGTTTCTCCTTTGTTTACAGCCTTTGTGATCATGCGCTTCAGCCACCAGTAGCCAAAAATCATCATGAACACAGCGACAATTAAGCTGACTTCCCAGCCTGCATATGGAGTCGTTCCAAGAAATTCAATCGGAATCCAGTTTTGAATTTCCGGTGAACCCGCAGAAGTCATCGTAAAAGTTACAGATCCAAAGGCAAGTGCTGCTGGGATGAACCTTCTTGGAAGATTTGCCTGTTTAAATAAACTTAATGCCATTGGATATACGGAGAAAGCAACTACGAATAAACTGACTCCGCCATAAGTTAAAATAGCACAGGAAGCGACAATGGCAAGAACGGCATATTTCATTCCGAGCTTATCCACTACCATTTTGGATACACTGTCAGCCGCACCGCTGTCTTCCATTACCTTCCCAAAAATTGCACCCAATAGGAACATTAGGTACCATGATGTAACAAACCCTGAAAAGCCGGACATATAGTTCCCGACCAAATTGGCCTCTCCTTCACCTGCCAGCTGCGGAAATAATGGCATGCCGCTAAAAAGAGCTACAAACAAGGCAGATAACGGCCCGACAACCAGCAGGTTCATTCCCCGCATAGTCAGGAAAATCAGCAGGGCAAGCCCGCCTATTAATCCAATCATACTTAGCATTTCATTTCCCCCTTTGTTTTTAAAAATAGGCTGTTTTCGCAAGGTTTGCTGCTATTTGTATACTATTTACTGAGTTGATTGCAGCGGGACAGGAGAGACCTCGCGGAAAGCGAGCAGCCTGGAGCGGAAATCAACGGACAACATGAATAGGCGAAAAACAACAATTTATACGAAAAGAGCCTAAAAATAAGAAAAACTTTTCATCCCCTTTCTTTGAAAACGTTTGCAGAAAAAATCAGAAAAATAACTTGCTGAGAAAAGATAATGCAAGAGTCGTGCCAACTTGAAATGCTTGCAGATAAAGGGAATTGTGAACAATTAGTGAATCCTTTTTCCAGGATTCTGGAATACACAGGGAACAAGTCCACTGATATAATAGACTAGTTTTCTGATAATTACGTCTAATACTGGGACTAAGTGTACATAAAATTACTAGAATGAAAACAGTCCAGAATTCTGGAACATATTCCGAATTTCTGGACTGTTAATCTTATTCAATTCCATATTTCTTTAGTTTTTCATACATAGAAGATTTACTGATGCCTAGAGCTTTTGCAGCTTCTAATCGGTCCTGGTTATATTTGCTCAAACTTTGGGTCAATATCCGCTTTTCTGTTTCTTCCAGAATGTCCTTCAAGTTCTTTTTTCCAACGGGATAAACAGCAGATTCTTTCATGTAATCCGGCAATGATTCTGTAGTGATACTTTCATTGCTTGTTAAATGAATGGATGCCTCAATTACATTTTCAAGCTCCCTAATATTGCCGGGCCAGCTATATTGATGAAACTTTTCAATTACCTCGTCTTCAATTGCACTAATTCTCTTTCCCGATTTTTTTGTTATTTTCTTGATAAAGCTATCGATTAGGAGTGATAAATCTTCCATCCTGTCGCGCAAAGAAGGAATCATGAACGGCACAACATTAATCCGATAGAATAGATCCTCCCTAAAGCGCTTTTCTTCCATCATTTTTTCGAGCGGTCTGTTCGTTGCAGCGATAATCCGGACATCTACTTTAACCGGAGAAGTCGAACCCACGCTTTCAATCTCGCCTTCCTGCAGGGCACGCAATAACTTCACCTGCATATTAAGCGGCATATCTCCGATTTCATCCAAAAATAAGGACCCTCCATCAGCAAGCTGGAATTTCCCCTTTTTACCTCCCTTTTTTGCACCTGTAAAAGCACCTTCTTCATAGCCAAACAGTTCAGACTCCAACAGATGTTCCGGGATGGCTCCGCAGTTAATTTTCACAAATGGCTGATGGCTCCTGTTGCTGAGCTGATGTATGCTGTGTGCAAATAGTTCTTTTCCAGTCCCGCTTTCCCCGCGGATTAATACGGAGATATCACTGGCTGCCACCATTTTCACCTTTTCTTTAAGACTATGAATCTGGCTCGAGTTTCCCAGAATATCATCAAGGCTGTATTTTACACTTGGATCAATTTCCTGGATAAAGCTCTGGATTTTTGTCAGCATGCTCTTTACATGGCTGTTCATCTGCATCCATTCCTTTGTATCTCTAAAAAAGACTGTCCCGAAAGCGCCAATTACTTCGCCATCAGAAAAAATGGGAATGCGATTTGCTATCATATAGTTGCCTCTTATATATTGCAGGTCTGCAATTTCTTCCTTGCCTGATTCTGCCACTATATGCATACGTGAATTTTCAATTACCTCAGACACATGCTTCCCCAGAACCTGTTCCCTCTCCACTTCCAGAAAATCGCAATAATTTTTATTAATGTAAATAATCGTTCCTTCTTTATTCACAACTACAAGCCATCCAAAAGCGTTCTCAACAATGGTTTCGACAATCTCCACAGGCAGATCGAATAATGCACTTTTCATTTGAATCCCCTCATTTAGGACAATCTACTATTTATGATTACCATTTTATCATATTTTTCTGAAAACAAATTCACTTCAATGGGTATTCTTATTGCTTTTACTGCCCATAACATTAGTAATCGGCAGACATGGGAGGTGTTTCAGATGAAAGGCATCTATCTGATTAATCCGCACTGGCAATATGGAAACAAATCAAAACAGGAATGCGTTCAAGTGCAAAAACAGGCGCTGGAAACCTATATTAAGGACCATAATATTTTTACAGTGAAACTAAATCAATGGCAGCTGAATGAATATTACACCATTCCTCATGCCCTTTTGTATGATTTGAAGCAAAAGAAGGCAGATCTGGATGTCCTGCTTCTTTATTCAGAAGAGGTTCTCGAAGATTTTATCAATTCTTATCCAGCGAGATGGCTGATTTTGAAAAGCTTCTTCAATGAAGTTGTATTTGCTGATAAGAAAAAAGAAAATTACTTTGAAGGTGCCGGTTAAGAATTAAAATTTCAAAAAACCTGCAGCGCACAACTGCAGGTTTCTTTCTTATGATACATGCGCCAATTTTTTAGGCTCCTTCAATTTCCGGTCATAAACAAGAGTTGTCAGAATGGCAAAAATAAATAAAACTATTAATACAGCAAACAGCATGGAGATTCCGTAAAGGTCAACCAGAATTCCCCCCAGTAAAGGCCCGATCATCCTTCCGCCTGTAGCGGTGCTGTTTACGATTCCCTGGTAAAAACCTTCCCGCCCTTTAGGAGCAAGCTGGTTGGCAATAGTCGGAACCGCTGGCCATATTAGCATTTCGCCAATCGTCAGAATAACCATGGCTGTGATAAAAGCTGAGAATTGCTCGGCACTTGCTGCAGCAGCAAATGAACCTATAAATATGACCATGCCCGCGACCATCTGAACCTTAAGTGTTTTAAACCATTTTACCAAAGCACCGATAAACGGCTGACCCAATACAATCAGGGCTCCATTTATAGTCCACAGCAAGCTGTATTGCTTTAAAGAAATATTCAATTCCTGTGTATAAGCAGCAATAGTCGATTGCCATTGCACATATCCGACCCAGCACAATAAATAGCCTGCACATAATATGAGCAGCGCATAAAGCTTGGTATGATTTTTAACCTTCCGATTTTCCTGAAGGATGGAGGTCTGCTGACCTGAAACAGTATTTATTCCCCTGTATCCCAAAACAGCGATCAGTAAAAAAACGATATACATGACAGTATTGGCCAGAAAAATCAACTGAAAAGAGTACGAAGCCACAAGACCGCCGAGAGCAGCACCAATGGCAACACCGGCATTCTGAGCTACATAAATGGCATTGAAAGCTTTGCGGCCGCCTTCCTTCCAGACAGATCCCGCCATCGCAAACATAGAAGGAAAAACAATGCCAGATCCAAATCCAACAAAGGTGAGGAACCCCACGTATGCAGGCCAGCCGTGCCAAAAGGTTAAACCGAGGAGCGCCATTACCGTGATGACAATTCCAAGAAGAATTGAACGATAGCCGCCTATTTTATCATATAGGCTTCCCCCTATTAAATTTCCTGCGACGCTGGCAGCTGCGTTCACCATCAAAACCAGGCCGGCAACCGATAAGGACTTGCCTAAGTGGTCATGAATGTAAATTGTATTAAGAGGCCACAAAAAAGAAGATCCGGTTACATTCACTGCCATCCCAATAATTAAAAGCCATAAGGTCCGCGGCATAAGATTACGCCCCTTTTTCCAAATTTTTTTATGTCAGCCGGCATATTACCAGCCGGTACTATTTCGAAATCCAAAATAATTTTAGTTGGTTTTTCATGTCCTTGCAATAGGTTTTCATTCGATTTTAATAGACAGAATACTTCTTCTTTTATAGTTGAAGCTGAATGTGGATTTTTAGAATGCACCTATTAAGAATAGTTCGTTAAACGGCACAAAAATAAAGCCCCGATTTTGAAAAATCAGGGCTTTCCATATTTCATAAAATAATTAGAGTTTGAATGTCGATAACTGTCTAGCTCCATAAGGAATGCTTCGACAGCTTTATCATCTAAAAGCGCTTAGGGAGAGCGCCTCTCCCCCCCGGGGTCACAAGCTTGTCTTGTTGCGGCTCATAGTTGCAGGGCTCGACTATGCTTGTCGCCCCTGAGCAGCCGCCTCCACATTTCGGTTTGTCTTGCTGAGGCTGGCGGGGGTGGACTTCCGCTTTCCTTATGATGATTGTTCCGGCTCAGGGTGAAATTTTGATTTTACAGGCTGGCCGCCTGACTTTTCATAGTTCTTTTTCGACTGCTTTACCGCATCAAAATCCCGGCCAAGTTCAACGTCCTGACTATTGGCGCCATTGCGGGTCTTTTGTTCCGGATTGTTTTGTTTTGAGCGCTTTTTTACCATCTGTGGACCACTCCTTAATGAGGAAGTATTATCATCTGATTTTGGAGCTGCTGCAGTTGCAGCCTCATCCGGTGAAGCTGTTCCCGCTGCTGGGAGTTGGCGCTGTGGGCCATCTGGGTTATATCATTATAAGCAGCTTCCAAAGATTGAAGTGCATTGGAGTATTCGTTATCATTGTAATGCTCCTGTGTCCTGCCTGATTCAAACTGCTCCTGGGCAAAACGGATTGCATCCTCACACTGCTGCAGAAGTGTATCCATCGATTCACGGGTTGCCATTATCTGTTCCCCTCCTTAAAGAATGGGTCTAGAAGCTTGCATGCTTCAATAATTAGTTTGTTCATTTTTCCGTAATCCTTACCACTCTATTTCCTGCCAATTCCCCCTTGGATAAGGTTTTGGGTCATGTTAAGATTAATTTTATGAAATCCTTCATATTTATTTTTACCTTATAGATTACTCTTTGAAAAAGGAGGGATAATTGTGGATAAAGTAAATCCTTTTCCATATGCATCCGATAATAAACGGTACCACACATGGAATTATCATTTGCGTAATGAATTTGGACATAAAGTTTTCAAGGTGGCACTCGATGGCGGATTTGATTGCCCCAACCGTGATGGCACGGTCGCACATGGAGGATGTACATTCTGCAGTGCAGCCGGATCGGGAGACTTTGCCGGGAACCGTGCTGATGATTTGGAAACACAATTTAATGCAATAAAAACAAAAATGCATCATAAATGGAAAGACGGAAAATATATGGCTTATTTTCAGGCCTTTACGAATACTCATGCCCCTGTGGAAGTGCTTCGTGATATGTATGAGAGAGTGCTTGAGCAGGACAGAGTAGTCGGACTGTCTATTGCGACCCGGCCAGACTGTTTGCCTGATGATGTAGTCGAATATCTGGCAGAGCTTAATCAGCGGACTTATCTCTGGGTAGAACTGGGCTTACAGACTGTGCATGAACGGACTGCCCTTTTAATTAACCGCGCTCATGATTATCAATGCTATGTGGAGGGAGTAAACAAGCTCCGCAAACATGGCATCCGCATCTGTTCCCACATCATTAATGGCCTTCCGCTTGAAACACCGGTTATGATGATGGAAACCGCACGGGAAATTGCTAAGCTGGATGTGCAAGGGATTAAAATTCATCTCCTTCATTTATTAAAAGGAACCCCAATGGTTAAACAATTTGAAAAAGGTATGCTTGAGTTTCTGTCTCTTGATGAGTACGTAAACTTAGTATGTGACCAGCTGGAGATTTTACCTCCGGAAATGATTGTCCACCGCATAACAGGAGATGGGCCAATCGACTTGATGATCGGGCCAATGTGGAGCGTAAATAAGTGGGAAGTGCTAAATAGCATTGATGCGGAATTAAAGCGAAGAAACAGCTGGCAAGGAAAACTTTACAACCCAAGCCAAATGGAGGCATTGTCATGAAGCTTGAAAGAATCTTACCTTATGCAAGACAGCTGCTTGAGAAAGCAGTATCACCGGGAGATATCGTTATTGATGCCACTTTGGGCAACGGACATGATACAGTATTTCTGGCGGATCTTGTAGGACATAATGGAAGAGTTTACGGTTTCGATATTCAGGAAGAGGCTGTCCAGAATACAAAAATACGCCTGGCTGATCATAACCTGTCAGACAGGGCTACCCTTTTCCATACAGGACATGAATTCATTCTTGAGAATGTGCCGCCTGTGCATCATGGAAAAATAACCGCAGCCATTTTTAATTTAGGTTACCTGCCCGGCGGTGATAAAGATATTGTCACCCGTCCGCAGACAACCATTTCTGCCATCGATCAGCTTTTGGAACTAATGGCTCCGGAAGGGGTTATCCTTTTAGTGATTTATCACGGCCATATTGAGGGAGCTGTTGAGCGTGATTATCTGCTCAGATATGTAAGGCAGCTGGATCAAAGCATCGTCCATGTATTGCAGTATCAGTTTATTAATCAAAAAAATAACCCTCCGTTTATTGTAGCCATTGAAAAACGGTAAAAGCCTGCAAAAAAAGCAGGCTTTATATTATTTTTCAATTGCTCCTGAAAAGCCAGCAGGCATCATCTTCTGCAAAGTACGGTAAGCTCTGCCGTTCACATAAAAGAAAAAGCTTACCATGCCGCCTGTTCTGATCATGCTTTTGGCTAGTCTTCTGACATTCCGCTGATTCCGGACCTTCTCATCAGATAGATAAACCCCGAGCAAGCCTCGATTAATCAGTTTATGGAAATGTTTATGAGGCAGCTTTTCGGTATGCTTATCTGCTTCGGCAACAAAATGCTTCAATCTCGAAAACAGTTTTTCTTCGTTTTCATAGTAAAAGCAAAAATTCAAGTCTCCACCGGCTTTGTCCTCCTCCTGATCAATCAGATAATCAAGAAGAATGTGGAGACCCTGGATGTATGGAAAATATCCATTTCGTATATTTACCGCATGCTCCGCTTCAAAATCATCTCTCAGTGCGTAGGAAACAAGGCAAAAAATACCCAAAGTTGAACCCGAGCAAGCAGAGAACTCATACCATTCCATCTCAGGAATATCAGACCGATATTGGTCAAACCAATTCTGAAGACGGGGAACTCGTTCTTCCACCACAACATGCTTATGTATTTGCAGATCACAATAGTAACGGCATAATTCAAGCAGATGGCTTTTTATATGTGTATAATGCCTCAGACTGGACAGCACTTCCCTGCAGACTCCTGCCAAATCTGCAAGATAGTTTCCATCATCCTGTTCATTTCTCAGCCTATAATAATTTTTATCTGCAGCATCCGTATCGAGGGCATCCTCCATTGACTCGTGCAGTGCCGCAAAGTCCCGGGGATCAAGCGAGGTGCTCCGGTCGCAGAGATTGTCCAAATAATCACTGATTGTCTGATATGCGACGATGAACTTAACCGCTTGTTCATATTTTTCCTTGGCCATTAATGACATAATAGCTCCGCCTTCACAGTGGAAGGTTTTATGCTCAATGCTGGCAAGAGCCTGCTTTCTTAACTCCGGATCAGGAATTGCTTCCGCTCTGCTTTTCCAATATGCTAGTTCCTTATGTACAGCAGGAAGAACCTTCCTGTAGACATGTGACATTAAGCTAATTGGCATGGAAGGGACACTCATGATATGATAAACCTCCTTTTGCTTAAGATAGGTGAGCAGTTCTTATGCTATGCCTGCACCCTCCATAATTAAAACCCCGTCCTTAAACCACATAGCCAAGCGCTTTTAATTGGCTGTTCACAAAATCCTTTGCGTATTCAAAGACTTCTTCACGTTCAGGTTCATTAAAGACTTCGTGGTAGCATTTAGGCCATTCTTTGAACCTTTTCTCTGAGAAGGGCGCAAGGTTAAACCATTCTCTGACAGTTGTTTTATTCACGATTTTATCATCGCCGCCCTGCAATACGAGGAGGGGCACATCCTGGATTTTATCAAGATTCTCAAAAGCAAGCTTTATTGCAGAAACAAGTTCCCTGTACCACCTGACCGACACTTTTGTCACATAAAGAGAATCATTTAAATCAGCATCAAGGACGTCCTGATTCCGCGTCGCCATGTCCACGGATAATCCGGCATCCATTTTCAGGCCTGGCATCACAGAATTGAGTCCAAGCGATAAGAAGTTCAGGAATTTCGAAGGCTGTTGAACCAAGCCTAAACATGGAGAAGACAAAATTACTCCAGCGAGATTCATTCTTTCCTCTTGCAGCAGGCGAATGGCAATCAGACCGCCCATGCTGTGCCCTAAAAGAAAGACCGGCAATTCAAATTCATAGGCAGCGTGTACCCAATCCTGAACTTCAAGTATATATTCATCAAAGGAATCAATATGGCCTCTTCTGGACCTTGAAGTCATCCCCTGGCCAGGAAGATCTCCCATAATGACATGGAAACCGGCCAAGCGCCACATTTCAATCAGCCAGCCATAACGGCGGTGATGCTCCATTGCCCCATGCACCATGACAATAACGCCATTTGCATCTCCTTCAGTTTCCCATTTCCACATAGTCAATCCTCCCAGCCTTTTTTCCGTACTGTCTTATGTATATATATTATAGCCTAGATGCTAAAATTGTTCATGAATCAGCCCTTTGTAAAATTGGAATTCTTTTTGCCAAAACAACGTTTATCATGCCTCTTATGATAAAATCAAAATAATCAAACTGCATATAGGAGTGTTTCACATGATCTATCCATATAAAGATAAAGAACCTAAAATTGCAGAATCCGCATTTATTGCAGATTTTACTACCATTACCGGCGATGTTGAAATTGGCGAGGATTCCAGCGTTTGGTTCAACTCCGTTATACGCGGAGATGTAGCACCAACAATCATCGGCAAAAAAGTCAATATCCAGGACAATTCCGTCCTGCATCAAAGCCCGAATAATCCCCTGATATTGGAAGATGAAGTGACAGTTGGCCATCAGGTAATCCTTCATAGCTGTGTTATCCGCAAGAGGGCTTTAATAGGAATGGGCTCAATTGTATTAGATCAGGCTGAAATCGGTGAGGGAGCATTCATTGGTGCAGGGAGCCTTGTTCCACAGGGAAAGAAAATCCCTCCCAATACACTTGCTTTCGGAAGGCCTGCAAAAGTGATCCGCGAGCTGACGCCAGAAGATATCAAAGATATGGAAAGGATCAGCAGAGAATACGCCGAAAAAGGGCAGTACTATAAGTCTTTGCAGAAAAAGCCTGAATAACTCACCTGCCCCCTATTATTAATAGAATGGGAAAATAGCCGATAATAAACATAAGGCAATACCAATGGGCGGGTGAAGAAATTGAAGATTTATATTGCGGCAATTGTTCTTTTCTTATTTTTAATAGTGATATTCAGAAAAACCATGTTAAAAACGGCACCAATGTTTTTACTTGTCTTCATCCTGATTTCTGGTGCATTTATTTATGACAACCTTTCAGGCAGCCAGCCTGCTTCAGCTGTAAATCAAATTAAATCATGGCTGTCTGAACCTGCTGAGAAAGCCAGCTCTTTCCTTGGACACAACACTGCCGTAATTAAGATCAAGGAAGAAACAATTATAAATGCACCCGCAGTCAATCAGTTTCCTGAGCTCCCCAGAGGATGCGAAGTGACGAGCTTATCCATGCTCCTTCAGCATGCAGGGATACAGGCTGATAAAATGACACTCGCTAAAGAAATAAAGAAAAATCCTGAGCCTTATCGCATAGAAAACGGAAAAATCTACTTCGGGCACCCGAATGACGGATTCATAGGCGATATGTATTCCTTTGATAATCCAGGTCTCGGTGTTTATCATAAACCCGTAAAAGAGCTTGCGGAAAAGTACATGCCTGGCTCCATTGAAGACCTTACCGGATCCGATTTTGAAGACTTAAAGATCCATCTGTCAGACGGCAGGCCTGTCTGGGTTATTATCAACACAGCCTATAAACAGCTTTCTGATGACTTTTTCCAGACCTGGCATACGCCAAGCGGAAAAATCCAGGTTACCTATAAAGAGCATTCAGTCCTGCTCACAGGCTATGATCAGGAATACATGTATTTCAACGACCCGCTCACAGGTGAGAAAAATAAAAAAGCACTCAAAAATGATTTTGAAAAAGCATGGGTGCAGATGGGCAAACAGGCTATTACCTATCTCCGATAAGAAAGGCGGAAGCGCCTTGCCCAAGAAGGAACGCAGACTGGGATCGCCACGTCCTCCCAAAAGCTGTCGCTTTCGGCCATGCGATGTTTATGCTAACGAAGCCTTCCTTATCCTGCGGGTGAAATTCTATACATTCCTATAATTAAATAAAAACGTCCACCAGATTTTCACCTGATGGACGTTTTTATTTTAGCCTTTAAGTGGCTGCAAGTCTTTATTTAACAAATACTCTTTTTCAAAAGAATACTTTTTCTCCACATATACCTGATGCCAAACCATGAACATAAGAACTGTCCAGATTTTGCGGCTGTTGTCCGCTTTATCCTGACAATGGTCTTCAAGCAGCTGCAATACGTAATCTTTATTAATTAGATGATCTGTGCTGCTTTCACGAATGATATTTTTCGCCCATTCATTCATCTCGTCTTTCAGCCAGTGACGGATTGGCACAGGGAATCCAAGCTTCTTGCGATTCAGCACATGGTCTGGAACGACTCCTTCAGCAGCTTTGCGAAGAATATACTTCGTAGTTCCATTTGCCGTTTTCAGGCTGGTCGGTATTTTGGAAGCCACTTCAAACACTTCTTTATCAAGGAACGGAACACGAAGCTCGAGAGAATGAGCCATCGTCATTTTGTCCGCTTTCAATAGAATGTCTCCGCGCATCCACGTATGAATATCGATATACTGCATGCGGTCAACCGGATCATAGCCGCGGCTTTCTTCATATAGCGGTTTAGTGATATCCGTATAATTTAAGCTGTCTTTATATACATGAAGCAGGCTGCGCTTCTCTTGCTCTGTAAACATTTTTGCATTTCCAATGTAGCGCTCTTCCATTGGCGTTACACCGCGTTCGATAAAGCTTTTCCCCTTCATTCCCTCTGGCATCATGTTAGCAATCATGCGAAGAAGCTTTTTGCCTATAGCAGGAATTTTATTGAAGACTTCCAGGGATTGTGGTTCGCGGTAAATATTATAGCCGCCAAATAGCTCATCGGCTCCCTCACCTGAAAGTACAACCGTTACATGTTTTCTTGCTTCTCTTGCCACAAAATAAAGGGGCACACAAGCCGGGTCAGCAAGCGGATCGTCCATATGCCACATGATTCTCGGAATCTCATTCATGTATTCCTCAGGAGTTATGATGTAGCTGATGTTTTCGACACCCAGCTTTTCAGCTGTTTCTTTCGCTACATCCACCTCGCTGAAGCCATTGCGTTCAAATCCGACAGAGAATGTTTTAATTGCAGGATGGAATTCTTTCGCAATGGAAGCAATGATGGAAGAATCAATTCCGCCTGAAAGGAATGAACCTACCGGAACATCGGCACGCATATGCATCTTGACTGAGTCGAACAAAACATCTCTTATTTCTTTCGTGAAATCAGCTTCTGACTTCTGCACTGGATGGAAAGCAGCTTTCCAATATCGCTTAATATCCATCGGAGCACCAATTTTTTTAGTAAAATAATGACCAGGCTCCAGCTTATGGATTCCCTCTGACATCGTGTTTGGCTCAGGCACAAACTGATAGGTCAGATAATGCTGGAGGGAGTCATAGTTTAATACATCATTCTGAAGCGCCAAAAGAATGCTCTTTTTCTCTGATCCAAAGAACGTGCGGTCTCCCTTATCGTAATAAAAGAAAGGCTTAATCCCAAATGGATCTCTGGCTCCATATAGTGACTGCTCCTGTTTATCCCAAATGACAAATGCAAACATGCCGCGTAATTTTTCAACAGCCTTTTCTTTCATATGGCTGTAAAGGGCAATTATCACTTCTGTATCGGAGCTTGTTTCAAAGCTTAAGCCAGCTTTGAGAAGTTCTTCACGAAGTTCCACATAATTATAGATTTCACCATTAAAGATAATCCAATAACGCTCATTCTCGTAAGTCAGCGGCTGGTGTCCGCTTTCAATATCGATAATGCTCAACCGGCGAAAGCCGAATTGAATATGATCATCAAAATAGTATCCTGAATCATCCGGACCCCGATGGGTAATGATATCATTCATATTTTGAAATTGTTCTTTATCTGCGTCACGGTAATTTTGTGCTTTTTCATGTACACAACCAATAAAGCCACACATTATGTACGTCACCTACTCCATTCTATTCTCAATATTTAGATACAGCCTTAACGGCTCCTTTGTCCTTAGAAAACATACCCTATAATACTACCACTAATCATTTATAATTAGCACGTGGATAATAAAAAAAATATGTGCGGAAAATTAAGCCATTATCCGAAGTTTATACGATAACATAAAATTATAAACGACTAAAGAGCATAAAGACCGAAAAGTGAATAAACACCCTTTATGTATAATGACGCAAAAAAGAAAGCGGGAGTTACATTGATTAATGCAACTCCCGCTTTCTTTTTATTAAGCTTCAGAACGAAGGATTTCGGCTTTGTCCGTACGCTCCCAAGGAAGATCAACATCTGTACGTCCGAAATGTCCGTAAGCAGCTGTCTGCTTGTAAATTGGGCGGCGAAGTCCAAGCATGTTAATAATTCCTGCAGGGCGAAGATCAAAATGTTTTCTTACTAGATCAACTAGTACATCTTCTTCCACTTTGCCTGTTCCGAATGTATCAACTGAAATCGACACAGGCTGTGCTACACCAATTGCATAAGCAAGCTGAACTTCAACTTTTTCTGCTAAACCTGCTGCTACAAGGTTCTTCGCTACATAACGAGCAGCATAAGCAGCGGAGCGGTCAACCTTTGTAGGATCCTTACCGGAGAACGCGCCTCCGCCATGACGGGCATATCCGCCGTAAGTATCAACAATGATTTTGCGGCCGGTCAGGCCTGCATCCCCTTGAGGTCCGCCGATTACAAAACGTCCTGTTGGGTTAATGAAGTATTTCGTATTCTCATCAATTAATTCCTTTGGAACAACCGGATTAATAACATGTTCCTTAAGATTGCGCTGGATTTGCTCCAGGCTGATCTCAGGGTGATGCTGAGTAGAAATAACGATTGTGTCAATGCGGATTGGCTTGTCATTTTCATCATACTCAACCGTTACCTGAGTTTTTCCGTCCGGACGAAGGTAAGGAAGGATTTCTTCTTTACGAACTTCAGTCAGGCGGCGGGAAAGTTTATGTGCTAAAGAAATCGGAAGAGGCATTAGCTCTTTCGTTTCGTTGCAGGCAAAACCGAACATTAAGCCCTGGTCCCCTGCACCGATTGCTTCAATCTCCTGATCGCTCATTTGTCCTTCCCGTGCTTCAAGGGCCTGGTCAACACCCATTGCAATATCTGCTGACTGCTCATCAATGGAAGTTAAAACTGCACATGTTTCGGAATCGAAACCATATTTAGCACGGGTATAACCGATTTCTTTTACCGTTTCACGAACGATTTTTGGAATATCTACGTATGTAGATGTTGTGATTTCACCTGCAACTAATACAAGTCCAGTTGTTACAGAAGTCTCTGCAGCAACACGGGCATTCGCATCTTTAGCTAAAATCGCATCTAAGATTGCATCAGAAATTTGGTCACAGATTTTATCCGGATGACCTTCAGTAACTGATTCAGAAGTAAACAAACGACGCTTTGTTGACATCTGGCTTCCTCCTTATAAATAGAAAATTGAGCGAGAATTAAGAAATGGGGAAGCGGAAAATAACTTTACCCTATCATTTCATGGATCTCTGTTTGATACGGAACTCATTCCCTTAGTAGTATGAAATAAACATGGAGTTTTTATTAGAAAAATAGGCATTGCTGGCCAGAAAGCCAGGCATCCGTTTTTTCTTATGCATCTCTGCAAGCTGCTAAAAACTCACATAAATAGTACATTCCAAAAGCCGTTCATCCCATTGCCTGTGCAAAATAAAAAACCTTCTCAATAGTGAAAAGGTTGAAAGCAAATCGATTCGCGCCTTTCACTCTTATCGTTCAAGGAATTACGTCCTTGCGTCAGGTTAGCACCTTTGCTGATTATTGCCTTTTAGCAGGTTGCTGGGTTTCATAGGGCCTGTCCCTCCACCAGCTCGGGATAAGAGAGTATCCGTTCAAGGTTGAATCATACCGTATTTTAGCGAATCATGTCAACAAGTTTTCATTATTTTTCACAGTAAAATTTCAGCATTGAAAATTATAATCCATGCTTACAGCGAACAGCTTCCGTCGTCACATTTTTTCTTTAGAAATTTATGCCTGTTTTTAGCAATCCATTTATATACCGGATCGCCCAGTATTGGCGTCATTGGGAGATATAAAAGGAGGCTAATTAAAAAGGAGGCAGGAAAGAGGAACAGCAGTCTCCTTACTGCAGAATAACCCTTTTTCAAGCCACCCGCCGGAGTAATAATATGAAGCTCTCTGCGCAAGTCAATCTTGGAAAACGAGAGGGAATCCGGGATTTTTTCATACTCCTGCAGAGAAATCCATTCCACTTTATTCAGCCAATCAAGTTTATTAAATATCTTCTTTGTTTCCCTGCATAAAGAACAAGTTTCATCATAGAGGGCAATTGTCTTCATTTTAGATCAGTCCCATGTTAAAATTAACACTTTCTTCTATATTAACATATATCAGTTATAAGTTGATTAAAATGGGATTACATGTCCAATTATGACATTTTTATAACATGAATAAAAAAGTTTCGTAATAGTATAGACTAATCGTTTTAATGTGTTATACTAATTTCGAGATGTAATCACTTTCATAAAAAAATCGGGAAAAAGGAAGGTATTCATCAGATGAACTCTGTAAGCATATCAAACGAATTGAGCGAATTATTAAATGGCAGCAACATTCAAGTGCAATTATCCGTTCCTCAGCTTGTCGAAAAAGTTTTAAACCGCAATGAAGGGTCCCTTACCTCTACTGGTGCCGTACGCGCTACTACAGGAAAGTATACAGGACGTTCTCCTAAAGATAAATACATTGTTGAAGAAGCATCAAATAAAGATAAAATGGACTGGGGCAGCGTAAACCAGCCTATCTCTGAAGAAGCATTCTCTAATCTTTATAATAAAGTAATCAACTACTTAAAAGAAAAAGAAGAAGTATTTGTTTTCAAAGGCTTCGCAGGTGCCGATAAAAAGCACCGCATGCCAATCCAGGTAATTAATGAATATGCCTGGCACAATCTTTTCGCACATCAATTATTCATTCGTCCGGCAGAAGACGAGCTATTGGATCATCAAGCAGAGTTCACAGTCATTTCTGCTCCTAATTTCAAAGCTGACCCTGCAGTTGACGGCACAAAGTCCGAAACATTCATCATCATTTCATTCGAGCGCCGCACTGTTTTAATCGGCGGTACTGAATATGCAGGCGAAATGAAAAAATCCATTTTCTCTGTGATGAACTATATGCTTCCAGAAAACGGGATTCTTCCGATGCACTGTTCCGCAAACGTTGGTCGTGAAGGAGATGTCGCTTTATTCTTCGGCTTATCCGGAACAGGGAAAACAACCTTATCTGCAGACCCTAACCGCAAGCTGATTGGGGATGACGAGCATGGCTGGTCGGCAAATGGTGTTTTCAATATCGAAGGCGGCTGCTATGCGAAATGCATTAACTTATCCCGCGAGAAAGAACCGCAAATTTTTGATGCTATCCGCTTTGGGGCTGTATTGGAAAATGTGGTGGTAAACAGCGAAACTCGGGTTGCTGATTACGATGACAGCACTTTAACTGAAAATACACGTGCGGCATACCAGCTTCAGGCCATCGATAATATCGTTGATCCAAGCATTGCCGGACATCCTAATACAATCGTATTTTTAACAGCTGACGCATTTGGCGTATTGCCTCCAATCTCTAAACTGTCAAAAGAGCAGGCAATGTACCATTTCTTAAGCGGCTATACTTCCAAGCTTGCAGGAACTGAGCGCGGCATTACTTCACCGCAGGCAACGTTCTCAACTTGTTTTGGATCACCTTTCCTTCCGCTTCCTGCAAACCGTTATGCTGAAATGCTTGGCGAGAAGATCGATGAGCATAATGCAAAAGTCTTCCTTGTAAACACAGGGTGGACTGGCGGAGAGTACGGAGCCGGTGAACGCATGAAACTTGCTTACACTCGTGCTATGGTGGAAGCGGCACTTGAAGGCGAACTAAACAACGTTGAAACAGTCAAAGACGAAATTTTCGGATTGGAAATTCCGCAGCACGTTACGGGTGTGCCTGACGAAGTTCTTCAGCCAAATAAAACATGGGCAGATCAGGCTGCTTATGAAGCAAAAGCAAAAGAACTCGCTGCAAAATTCCGCGAAAACTTCAAGAAATTCACTAGCGTTTCTTCTGAAATTGAAGAAAAAGGCGGACCAATCGCATAATACAGAAAAGGAATTGCCGCAAAGCGGTAATTCCTTTTTGATATTTTATTGTGTAATTCAGTCCGCTCGAACGAATAAGTTTCTAGACTTATAGTCGTTGATCGATTAGTTCCCTTTGCGATGCCTTGCCCTCACCCACCGGCACTATTCACACCTATTAGTTCCTTTCGGGCTTCTTTCTCTTTCCCTCATTTTAAAGCACTTCACACTTGTACTCTGCAGAAAAGCTTTGAACAAAAAAACGCCGGACTACGTCCAGGCGCTCTTTTAGTTTGTTGAGTTTAGGGAAACAAGCTGGTAAGTAATGAGTGTCTGGCTGTTTTCCCATTCCACTTTTCTGATGACACCCATACCATTCAGGTCACCGTCTATTGTTCTTTTTACCTCGACCGGGATATCCAGCGGATATAATCTGTATCCGTCTTTGACAAGTGAAAAGAAATTTTCATCAAGTCTTTTTTCCCTTCCCTTTGTCACGATCATTGTGTTCAGCTCTAAAGGCATACCCATCGGTATCTCTCCTTCATTCTTAATATCCTTACCTCTATTTTACCCCACCTTTTTCCGCTCTGAAAGTCCTTAATTTTATCTACCCCTTGCTTTTCATCCACGCACTTAAATCCTCTACCGTCTTCCGGTTCACGGCTGGCGGAAAGTAGTGGGTATATTCAGGGAAATACCAGCTGCCTACTTCTTTATTTAGAGACTTGAGCCTTTTTTCCAGGCGATAGGAATGCTCCACCGAAACATTATGATCCTGTTCTCCATGGATGATTAAGACAGGCGCCTGCAGCTTCTCCAATCGAAAAAGCGGGGTGCGATATTTATACCGTTCCGGAAACTTTGTCGGGGTTCCGCCTATTACACGTTTCATCATTCTCCGAAGATCCTTGCGCTCCACATAAGTGAGAAACATATCACTGACCCCTCCCCATGTTACAATGGACGCAGCTTCCGGAAACTCGATTGCAGTAAGCAATGCCATTACACCACCGCGGGAAAAGCCAAATATATGGACCCTTTTTACCCGGTCATGCTCTTGAAGAAGAGTGAAAGCGGCAAACGCGTCCTGTCTGTCCTCCCCTGCAAAATCTTCATTTCCATCTCCCCCTTGATTGCCTCTGTAAAAAGGCGCGAATACAATAAAGCCTTCACAGGCAAACTGGACAATCCGGGAAGGCCTTACTTTTCCGACATTTTTTATCCCACCTCTCAGGTATAGGAATCCATCATACAGCTCCTCCCCCTTTGGCTCTGCCAGCAGGCCTTTTATATGTAATCCATTTGCATGATACGTGACAACAGATAATTCGATTGCCGGATTTGGCGAAGGAAATCTCTGTTTATTTATAATTTGTCCATTTTGGAATTCCATGTCCTCATCCCCCTCCTGAAGTAAATCTGAATACGACTAATAGTATGAGCTTCATGACCTCCGCCTAAAAATGTTTCCATGGGCATTCACACATTTTTTCGATTTTCATACGATATCCTAGGTTTTTAAATCTGACTTTTTTAGCATAAGGGAGGTCTTATGGCTTATGAAAAAATGGATGAAAGTAAGCATACTTCTTTTGCTTACAGCGATACTTATTGTTCCTTTGGCCGCTTGCGGCAAGGATGAAATGCAAAACGTGCGTATTGCCGAAGTGACACGTTCCATCTTCTATGCTCCGCAATATGTAGCCCTTGAAAAAGGTTTCTTTGAAGAAGAAGGGCTTGAAGTAGAGCTCACGACTACAGCAGGCGGGGATAAAACGATGACAGCCTTGCTTTCAGACAGCGCTGATGTGGCGCTTGTTGGCTCTGAAACATCGATTTACGTATCTGCACAGGGCTCCAATGACCCGGTAATCAACTTTGCACAGCTAACCCAGACAGACGGAACATTTTTAGTTTCCCGCAATAAAATCGACAATTTTTCCTGGGATATGCTGAAAGGCAAAACATTCCTTGGCCAGCGTAAAGGCGGCATGCCGCAGATGGTTGGCGAATTTGTTTTGAAAAAACACGGAATTGATCCTCACGCAGATATGGATTTGATTCAAAATATTGATTATGCCAATATCGCTCCGGCCTTCGCTTCAGGAACAGGCGAGTTTGTTCAGCTGTTTGAACCTACTGCAAGTGTCTTTGAAAAAGAAGGCAAAGGATATATTGTTGCTTCTTTTGGAACCGAATCCGGACATGTACCATATACCACATTCATGACGAAACAAAGCTATATTGATGAAAATAAAGAGACAGTTGAGAAATTCACAAGAGCAATCTATAAAGCTCAGCAATGGGTTGAGACACACAGTGCGAAAGAGACGGCTGAAGCCATTCACGGTTATTTTGACAATACTGAGCTCGACGTCATTGAAA
This sequence comes from Cytobacillus sp. BC1816, assembly GCF_051353635.1. Classification (NCBI taxonomy): domain Bacteria; kingdom Bacillati; phylum Bacillota; class Bacilli; order Caryophanales; family Bacillaceae; genus Cytobacillus; species Cytobacillus sp. BC1816. The sequence continues at coordinate 4,418,304 of NZ_CP195611.1, forward strand.
TGGTAGTGGACCGCTACAAGAGTCAGGGGTCATTTGCCACAGATCCTATTCTGGACACTGAAGAATGGGAAAACCTGCAAAACATCATGGACGAAGCAGGAGAGCTCCCTAAGCGCATAGAGCATGACACACTTGTCAACACAGAAATCGCTGAAGGTGTAATGAAATAAATAAATAAATAAATAAACGAAAGAGGAGGCCGACATGAATTTTCTAAAGGTAGATGCTGTCCACCACACTTATTTTACCAAAACCTCTGCTGTCACGGCCCTCTCCGATATTTCGCTTGAAGTGGAGGAAGGAGAATTTGTTTCCTTTCTCGGCCCAAGCGGATGCGGCAAGACAACTTTGCTTTCCATCATTGCAGGCCTGTTTGAACCCACAGAAGGCACTGTAACACTTGAAGGAAAGCAGGTTGAAACGGCAGAAAATGAGATGGGCTATATGCTGCAGCAGGATTATCTTTTTCCTTGGAAAACGATTGAAGAAAATATCCTGCTGGGGCTGAAAATCGGGAACAGCCTTACTCCCGACAAAAAAGCTTATGCACTGCAGCTCCTTAAAGAGATGGGATTAAAAGGTGTAGAGTCACAATTTCCAAAGCAGCTTTCAGGCGGAATGCGTCAGCGTGTTGCCCTTGTAAGAACGCTTGCAACTGAACCAAAGCTGCTCATGCTTGATGAACCCTTTTCCGCATTAGATTATCAGACCAAGCTGAAGCTTGAGGATTTGGTCTCTAATACGCTTAAATTATTCGGTAAAACAGCCATACTGGTTACCCATGATATTGGTGAGGCAATCAGCATGAGTGATCGTGTTTTTCTCTTTTCCGCAAGGCCCGGACAGCTTCATAAAACGTTTGTAATACCAAAAGAATTAAGAGATGAAACCCCTTTTAACGCAAGGAATCATGAAGCATATCCAGCAATTTTTCAAACTATATGGAAGGAGCTGGAGTCCCTTGAGCCCGCAGGAGAACGTTAAATTCCTCCACCAGAAATATATCCAGTCGTTGAACCGTGAAAAAAAATGGGTCCGCTTCTATCAGGCTGTCATCTTTATCGTGTTTTTTTCAGGGTGGGAGCTTGCAAGCCAAAAGCAATGGATTGACCCGCTGATTTTCAGTTCGCCTTCTAAAGTATGGGGGTTATTTTTAACCAAAATCCAGGATGGTACCTTGATGGTGGATTTAGGCTATACGTTGTCAGAAACCGTATTTGGATTCATTTTGGGCACTTTTTTAGGCACACTGCTTGCATCCATTCTCTGGTGGTCACCGAGGCTATCAAAAATTGCGGATCCCTATTTGGTTGTTCTGAATTCAATGCCAAAGGTTGCTCTTGGCCCGATATTAATCGTCGCATTGGGCCCCAGTTTTACATCAATCGTAGCCATGGGGGCGATTATTTCCATCATCATCACAACCATTGTCGTGTATACATCTTTCAAAGAAGTAGACCCCAATTATATTAAAGTGCTTCAGACCTTTGGGGCAAATCGTTTTCAAATCTTCAGAGAAGCCATTTTGCCTGCGTCATTCCCAACCATCATCTCCACTTTAAAGGTGAATGTCGGGCTATCATGGGTCGGAGTCATTGTCGGCGAATTCCTCGTATCCTCAAAAGGTCTCGGATACATGATTATTTACGGCTTCCAAGTATTCAACTTCACCCTTGTCATGCTGTCATTGCTGGTAATTGCTGTTTTTGCAACAGTGATGTATCAGCTCGTCGAACTTCTCGAGCGAAAACTGATTAAAAATGGATCTTAAAAAAACGGCACAGTGCATTGCCGTTTTTTACTTTTCCTTCATGATTTTTTCGAGGCATCTTTCAACCACTTTATCCTTCATGATAAAACTGTATTGACTGTTCCACCTGTCTTCCAGCAGGTTTCCCCCTGTCAGGATGGGACCGTCTGTTTCAAAATATTGATCCGTTTTGTTAAGGCTTTTCACCTCTGCGAAAAAAATAGCTTTGACAAAACTCTCCGTTCCCAAGTTTACTTCATATTCACCAATAAAATGTAAATTCTCTAGGTCTGCTCCTGTTTCCTCATAAACCTCTCTTCTGGCTGCCTCATCAAGAGACTCACCCTGTTCTCTCTTACCGCCCGGAAATTCCCACCCCCGCTTTTTATGATTCGTCAGCAGCCATTGATCGCCATAGCGGCAAATGACCAGAACATGTCTTGGCTCTGTTCCAAAAGCTCTTTTATTAAAAGAAAATTTCACTTCCCCGCCGTTCGCATCCAAAAAGGTTTCCATACTTTTCCCTCACTCGATAATAAAATTCTGTTGATATCATTATAAAGGTTAATTATTTATTTAAAAACTAATGGGCCAAAAGTATCGAATTACATATTTTTGAAACTTTTTCCTTTTTCCCCCGTAAAATTAGCTGACTAACCCAAATAGAGGAGTGTATACCTTGAAAAAGTCCCTTGCAATCCTTACTGGTTTCTTAATGATTCTAATGCTGGCTGCATGCAGTGAGACAGCCAAACCTGTAAATGAATCTGATGGCGGCACAGACAAGGAAGAAACCAAAGCAGAAGAAGCTTCAGAATTGACACTGGAGGAAGTTTTAACGAAATCAACCGAGGCTTCAGAAGAGCTTAAAAGCTTCTCCGTAAATATGGATATGAGCCAGGAAATGAGTTCAGGCACTGAAGGGGAAAATATGAATATCGATTCTGTCATTGACATGGATGTTACAACAGATCCAATGGCCTTCTACCAAAAGATGACAATGTCGATGGACGGCACAGAAGAGTCATATGATATCGAAAGCTATTTTACTGAAGAAGGCATGTTCCTTTATGACGCCGCCGGTAAGCAGTGGATGAAGTTCCCTAAAGAAATGTCGGACGATTTGCTTCAAATGTCCAGCCAGCAGACGAATCCTGGTGAAGAACTAAAGAAATTGCAGGAGTTCGTGGACGACTTTACGTTTGAACAGAACGCAAAAAGCTATATCCTAAAATTGAAAGCCGATGGAGAAAAATTCAATGACTTTGTGAAGGAAACAGCAGCAGAAACACTCCCGCCTGAACTGGCCGCCAATGGAGAAATGCTTGATAACATGAAAATTAACGGCGTGGAATACGAAATCGTAATTGATAAAGAAAATTTTTATCCAAGTGTGCTGAATATGATTATGGAAATGGAAATCACGGCTGAAGGCCAGACCATCTCCATGAAGCAGAACATGAACGGCCAATACGCAAACTACAATAAGGTTGAGGCTATTGCTGTTCCGCAGGAAGTTCTTGATACAGCTGTAGAAATGGAAATGTAGAATTAGAAAAGCTGAGGCATCCGCCTCAGCTTTTTTATACTACAGTATATATTACTTGGCACTTCAAGAGATTTCCAGATTGCCCCACCGAGGTGTCGGGAGCAAGGCGCTTCCGTTTTCTTATTTATGTTCCTCTTCGGTGAGGATCCCCATGCTTTCAATATGCTTTCTTGCTTCATCATCTCCAAGTTCATAAATCATTCCATATATTTTCTTCATTGTATCATCATACGCATCATTTTCACGGTCATAGTGGTATTGAACATAAGGAACATGGGCTCTGTAAAAATTCTGCCACTCAGTTGAATAGTTCTGATCAAAATATTCTCTTAAGGCAATGATTTCATCATCTGTTGCTTCTATTTTAAAATTCCATGTTGAGCCAGTGGCACTTTGTGAAATCTCCCCAGAACCAAGCGTTACATAATACGTCTTTTTATTCCCTTCCAATCATGTCAGCCCCTTTTTTGTTCATTCCTGCGGACGCAGCTTCAACACCGGCTGCTTTATCATAAATATCATTACTTTTTCATTTCTATAGTTATCGTATCCCACTTTTATGATAAAATTATACGAAATTACGATCATTCTTCATAAGCTTACATATACTAAGTTAAATAATTGAGAAACAGCTTCTCAATTTATCTGCGGTGAATATTTTCCTGCATCAGGGGTATTAATTTAAGTATACTAATAAAACAGGAGAATTTTTAAGGAGGTGTTATCATGAAACTGATTGATGAGCTATATGAACTATACAGGAATAAGCTGACAGGTGATGAAGAGGATATCGATATGCTCGCTTTTGCCTTCTTAGAAGAAATGGACAGAGAAGACCTGCTGAATATCATCAAGGATCTTGATAATCAGGAATTATATGATTTAATGGGGCTTTATCTGATTGAGAGCTTGAAAGGGAAATTTGCCAGTGAGAATTACGGCCAGCGCAGAAGCCCGATCATTCATCACCGCAATATACACTAAACTATACATATCCGAATTATTATCTATCCATATTATTTAAGGCGGCGATAAGCCGCTTTTTGTTTTATTGCCCACCTCCATCGCCTACAAGCAGGGGGTAAGCACAAAGGAAGCACCCGGTTTAGGTTTGTCACGAAGGTGCTACCTCCATTTCTTTTTGCATACAAAAAGACCAGCTTTCCAGCCAGTCTTTGTTTATTAGCCAAGGTATGCTTTTAGCATCCAAATATGTTTCTTTAAGCTTTGCTTTACTGCAATCAGCATGTCGCCTGTTCCTTCATCTTTGGCTTCGTCTGCAAGCTCAATTGCTTCCTGAAGCTCGTCCACCATTTTTTCAAAGTCATCAACGACAGATTGGACCATCTGTTCTTCATTTTCTTTTCCTGTCGCTTCTTCGAGAGAACTGGTCTCTAGAACTTCCTTCATAGTCGCAACCGGCTTGGCCTCAAGAGCCAGGATCCTCTCAGCCAGTTCATCAACATGTACGTTGGCTTCATTATAAAGTTCTTCAAATTTTGCATGAAGGGTAAAAAAGTTTTTCCCTTTAATATACCAGTGGTAATTGTGAAGCTTTACATATAGAACTGTCCAGTTTGCTACTTGCTGGTTAACAGCTTTTACTAATTCTTTACTCATATAAATCATCCTCCCAACAATAGATTACCCACAATAGCAAAAATCAAACCTGTACCTTGGCCATAGCGAAATCTTTCATGAAAGAGCTGCTTTCATGGTAAAATATTGAGAGAAAAGGGGGAGAAACATGTATACGGTATTAGTCATATCGATTATCATTGTGATCGTGGTACTGCTTTTAAGCGTCATTACCACTTCAAAAGCTTACCAATTCAAGCATACGGTAGACCCAGCTGATCCGCTTCCTGACAGTGAGCAGGGACAAAAAGAGGCTAAAGAAGAACAAGAGGATAACCAAAACCGTTCATAAGCATACGCTATTATATATACAGCCTCCGTATAGCCGGAGGTTTTCCTTTTAAATGGACGGAAATAATATATATGTGGAGAGGACATTGAGATGGATATAAACTCCATGATGCTTACAGTATTTCTAGTATTAAATATTATCCTGGCTGTATTTGTTATCTTTCTGGAGCGAAGAGATGCAGGTGCCACATGGGCATGGCTCATGGTTTTATTCTTTATTCCTCTTCTTGGTTTTTTCATGTACCTCTTCTTTGGGCAGAATTTAACCAGAAGAAAGATGTTCCAATGGGAAGACCGCAAAAAAATTGGAATTGATGAACTGCTGAACAATCAAATCAAAGGAATCAAGGAAAAGGATTTCCATTTTCGAAATAACATAATTAAAAAATCCAAGGATCTTATATATATGCATCTTGTCAATAATGATTCGGTATTGACCCAGGACAACGAGGTCAGGATTTTCACAGATGGGAAAGAGAAGTTCAATTCGCTTGTGGAGGATATCAAAAATGCAGCCGATCACATCCATCTCCAATATTATATCTTCAAGAGAGATAATCTGGGGAAAAGCTTAATCAATCTTTTGACGGAAAAGGCAAGGGAAGGCGTAAAAGTAAGGCTTCTCTATGATGAACTGGGCTCAAGAAGCCTGCATAAAAGGGTGTTTAAAGAGCTGATTGCGGCAGGAGGGGAAATTGAAGCCTTTTTCCCTTCCCGGCTGCACTTTATCAACTTGAGAATTAATTACCGGAACCATCGCAAGATTGCCATTATTGACGGCCGAATTGGATATGTTGGCGGGTTTAATGTCGGAGATGAATATCTCGGGCTAAATCCAAAGTTTGGGTATTGGCGTGATACTCATTTAAGAATTAGAGGGAGTGCTGTCCATTCCCTGCAGACCCGCTTTATCCTCGACTGGAACCAGGCTTCGCATCGCCATGATATTTACTATGCTCCTGAGTATTTTCCGCTGGCCGAGTCTCGCGATAGTGTAGGGATGCAAATTGTTACCAGCGGTCCTGATTCGGAATGGGAACAGATTAAAAATGGGTATATAAAAATGATTTCATCGGCCCGTAAATCTATTTATATCCAAACTCCCTATTTCATTCCGGACGCAAGTCTTCTGGATGCGTTGAAAATAGCTGCATTATCAGGGGTGGAAGTGAACATTATGGTACCGAACAAACCTGACCATATGTTTGTTTATTGGGCAACCTACTCCTATATAGGGGAAATGTTAAAAGCTAATGCGAACATCTATATATATGAAAATGGCTTCATCCATGCAAAAACCTTGATTGTTGACGAGAAAGTTTCATCGGTTGGAACCGCGAATATAGATGTTAGAAGCTTCAGGCTGAATTTTGAGGTAAATGCCTTTATATATGATGAGGACGTTTCGAAAGAACTGACTGAGAGCTTTCAGGAAGATGTCCAGCTATCAACTAACCTGACTGCAGAAGATTACAGAAATAGAGCCTTAAAAATCAAATTAAAAGAATCCATTTCAAGACTTTTATCGCCGATATTATAAGAAATGCAGTTATCGACGTACAAAATACTTATCTTATTATAAAAACGGGCTGAATAATCAGCCCGTTTTCATTATGCAAAAACCTGTTTCAATTCACCCTTCGATTGATTCAGCCAGAATCTCATAAGACGTTTTGCGCCTTCAAGGTCATGAAGCTTTGCCTGTCCGCATTGCTTCTCATTTGCAGCAGGAATCTCGGTTATTTCAACCGCATCTTGCATTGTAGCTTCAAGCAGATCGATTATTTCTTCAACTGACGGCTCGCCGCTAACCACTAAATAATAGCCTGTCTGGCAACCCATCGGGGAAATATCAATAATATCAAAATGATCATATCTCTCTGCATGTGTACGGATATTAAAAGCGAGCAGATGCTCAAGTGTGTGAATGACATCCGGCTTCATCGCCTGCTTATTTGGCTGACAGAAACGGATATCAAACTTGTTGACTAATCCGTCACTTCCCACTTTATGGACACCGCAGTGCCTCACGTATGGAGCTTTAACAGCATTGTGGTCCAATTCGAAACTTTCTACTGAAGGCATTTAAAACACTCCCCTAAAGTTTTCCTTTTATTATAACGCAATATCCGACTAAATTCATCAAATTAATATGAAAATTATGACGTTTTCACGATTATATGTTATTTTAAAAGAAAATATGTTTTAACCAGGAAAGGTAATGCCATGTTTAAAAAATTATTGATTTCGATATTTCGTTTCTATCAAATAGCGATTTCCCCGCTGAAGCCTCCAACATGCCGGTTTTATCCGACATGTTCCCATTATGGGCTGGAGTCTGTTAAGCGATTCGGCGCATTAAAGGGCGGATGGCTGACTATAAAACGGATCCTTAAATGTCATCCCTTTCATCCGGGCGGTGTTGACCTTGTTCCTGAGGAATGGCCTAAAAAGAAAAAGAATTAACCCTCGTATCCGTCCACTACCAGGTCAAGCTTGCCTGTGCCAGGATGAATAACAAGCCCATGCACAGGCACATCTGCCGGCATCAATGGATGCTTTTTCACCATATGGACGCTATGGGACACACTATCCTCTACATTTTCAAAGCCTCTTAGCCAGTCTTCTGCAGCGATTCCTGAGTATGTCACCGTGTCCAATGCATCCTCCGTAATGCCTCTCTCCTTCATGCTGCTGACAACTGCATCAGCCTTCATTCCGCTCATCCCGCAGTCATGATGGCCAATAACAAACACTTCTTTTGCCTGCAGCTGGTAAACAGCTACTAAAATGCTCCTCATAATACTTCCAAACGGATGTGTTACTAAAGCTCCCGCATTTTTGATAATTTTCACATCACCATTTCTTACATTGAGCGCTTTTGGCAGAAGCTCCACTAAACGAGTGTCCATGCAAGTCAAGATAACCATTTTCTTATTAGGGAATTTCGTTGTTTCAAACTCTTCATACTTTTTTTCTTCAACAAACTGCTGGTTATGGTTTAAGATTTCTTCTAAAAGTTTCAATTGTTCCACTCCCTGACTTTTATGTATTCCTTTACTTTGAGCAGGCATAAATGCTGCAATACTTGACAAAAAGATGTCAATACTAATGATGACCTTTAACAGGCCTCTATATTTATGATACATAAAGCAGAAGCTTCAAACAAATTTTTATCCTTGCTTTTTGGCTGGAAATTTTGTAAGATTACTAAGGGAAATCGTAATGATTACGTATTATTCATCATTTTGGACGCTGACTCGGCACTTAACTGCCCTAGATAAATATTTTTTAAAATACAGTCCGCGCTTTAAATCGTAATAACTACGCTTTAAAAAAGGAGGAGAAACAATGAAGAAGAAGTTTTTAGTAGTTATGCTAGGCTTAATCCTTATTCTATCAGGCTGCACAGATGAAAAGCCAGAGGATAACAGCAGCAATAAAACTACAGTTTATACAACAGTTTATCCGCTTCAATACTTTACTGAACGAATCGGAGGAGAAGCAATAGAAGTGGAAACCATCTATCCTCCCGGATCGGATGAACATACTTTTGAACCATCACAAAAAGATATGATGAAGCTGGCTGATTCTGATCTTTTTATTTTTATAGGACTCGGTCTTGAAGGCTTTGTGGAAAAAGCAAAAGAAACATTGAAAAATGAGAAAGTTAAAATGGTGGCAGCAGGAGAAAATATAGAGTTTGTTCACTCAGATGAAAATCATGATCCTGCGCATGAAGAAGAAGAACATGCTGATGAAGCTGAGCATGAAGAAGAACATGCTGCTGATGAACACGGAGCTGAATCTGAAGATGGCCATGAACATGAAGGAGAATCTGAAGAAGGTCATGATCATAATCATGGAGATATCGACCCCCATGTTTGGCTGGATCCTTTATACTCCAAAGAATTGGCTGAATCAATTAAAGATGCTTTAGTTGAACAGATGCCTGAGCAGAAGGAGCAGTTTGAACAGAATTATCTGGAGCTTGCCCAGGAGCTGGACCAACTCCATAATGACTTTGAGCAGACAGTTCAAAATGCTGAGCATAAGGAATTCATTGTTTCACATGCAGCATATGGATATTGGGAAGAACGATATGGTTTAGATCAAATCAGTGTATCGGGTTTAAATTCTTCCAGCGAGCCTACTCAGAAAGAACTGCAGAAAATCATTGCGGAAGCTAAAGAACATGACTTGAAATACGTCTTTTTTGAACAGAATGTCAGCTCAAGACTGACTGAAATTCTGCAAAAAGAAATCGGCGCAGAACCGTTAATGCTTCATAATTTATCGGTCCTTACAGAAGAAAATATAACAGAAAATCAAACATATTTTACACTTATGGAAGATAATCTGGCTTCATTGAAAAAAGCGCTAATTGAATAAGTTCTCACTAACCTCCCTCATTGGGAGGTTTTTTTCGTTCCCTTAATATATCTAATTCAGGAAAAGTTTACATAGTTGTCCGGTTTTTGAAAAAAACTATTTCCATTGAAGAGATTGAAGGGATGAAAATGCAATGAGTGATTTATTGATTGCGAGGTCTTTATTTGGGACGACAATGGGCTTTCATATTATTTTTGCAACGATTGGAGTTGGCTTGCCGCTGATGATGCTGACAGCGGAACTTCTTTACCAAAAAACCAAGGATCATGATTACGTCATTATGGCCAAGAGGTGGACCAAGGCATTTGCAGTGCTTCTTGGAGTAGGAATTCCGACAGGAACCATAGCAGGAACACAGCTTTCCCTTCTCTGGCCTGGTTTTATGGAGGTTATCGGCAAGGTGATGGCTTTGCCATTCCAGATTGAAATATACGCTTTCTTTATTGAAGCTTTATTTATGTCAATTTATGTGTATGCTGCCGAAAGAATTCCTCCATGGATGCGTATATCAAGCCTTGTACTGGTTGCTTTTGGCGCTTTCGCTTCTGCTGTTCTGATAACAAATGTTCATGCATTTGAAGGAACACCACAGGGCTTCAGGATTGTCGATGGGGAAATTGTCGATGTGGATCCATGGGCTGCATTTTTTAACCCAAGTTTTATTGTTACAGCTGGCCATGTGGCACTATCAGCTTATACAACAGGCGCATTTGTTGTAGCGTCAGTTGCTGCTTTCAAAATGCTGAGAACTCCATTTGGAACACGAGTATATAACTTTCATAAGAAAGCCCTTATGCTGAGCCTGATTGCCGGCGGAATTTTTTCATTTTTAACAGCTTTAAACGGCCATGAATCGGCTCAATATCTGCATGAGTATCAGCCGGAAAAACTTGCAGCAGCAGAGGGGCTGTTTGAAACACAATCCTATGCCCCCCTTGCAATCGGCGGATTTACAGACCGTGAAACACAGAGGGTTAAGTGGGGAATCGAAATTCCATGGGCACTAAGCTTTTTGGCGGGTAACAGCTTTGACACCGTTGTAGTGGGACTGAATGATTTTCCGGAAGAAGAATGGCCTCCGCTTTTTGTTCACACTCTTTTTAATGCGATGGTCGGAATTGGTTCATTGCTGATATTTTTATCCTTGACTGCTTTCGTATGGAATAAGTTTCTGAAAAAAGAGCATTTTCCGCGGTTCCTCATGTGGGCATTTGTTGCTTCAGGGCCGCTAGCAGTTCTTGGAATAGAATTCGGCTGGGTGTTTGCCTGTACTGGACGCCAGCCTTGGACCATTTACCGGGTGCTGTCTACCGCTGATTCTGTTACAACAGCTGAAAACCTGGGAATTTTATTTATTCTTTTTGCCCTGGTGTATGTAGTGCTTGGAGTGGCTGTTGTTTTTGTTATGCTTTATTACTTTAAAAAGAACACTGTAATCGAAGATATTAATAGAGCTGAACAGAAAAACGTTCCACTTTACGGATCAAATACTTGAAGGAGTGAATCCAATGGCTGAAGAATTACTGGCCATAACTGTGTTATGGGGATTCGTCTTCATATATGCAGTAATGGCAACAATGGATTTTGGCGCCGGCTTCTGGTCCATGATTTACTTCAATCGGCCTAAAATTAAGGCGACGAATGTGGCTAATCGTTATTTGTCTCCTACCTGGGAAGTGACGAATACATTCATTGTCGCCATTGTAGTCGCTGTTTACAGCCTCTTTCCGACTGCTGCCTATACACTGGGAACTGTACTTCTTATTCCGGGCAGCATCATTTTGCTCTTACTGGCAATACGCAGTGCATTTCTGGTGTTTTCCAATATTGCCGAAGAATACAGGAAGCCGCTCACCTATATTTCAGGCCTATCCGGAATCCTTATCCCCGGATTGCTGATTAGCGTTTTGCCCATCACTCATGGTGATTTTGTTGAATTTAGTGATGGCAGGCAATCTCTGGACCTTGCCCATCTTTCTACTAGCCCGAATGAATATGCTTTTATTGGTTTTTCAATCAGCAGCACATTGTTTTTATCTTCCCTTCTTCTCGCCGACTACTCAAAAGCCTCGGAAGAAATGGAAGCTTACACAGTGTACCGCAGGGATGCAATCATGCTTGGACCAGTTTCAATTATAATGGCATTCCTTATTATGTTTACTTTAAAAAGGGAAGCATTTTGGATTTATGAAAATATGATAGATGATTTGCCTTTGCTTTTGCTGTCTCTTGGCTTGTTTGTGATAGGAGGACTTGCACTGTTCCTTCCATCCATAAACAAAAAAGGAGTTAGGGGTATTCCCAGATTGGCTGTTATTGCCATAACTCTCCAATACCTAACAGCCAGCTATGTATATGGAAAAGCTCATCTTCCTTATATCGTATACCCTGAAGTGACTATTGCTTCTGCGTTTACAGATCCGAGCTCATTCCGTGCCATATTTGCCACCTATATTGCAGGATTCCTTATCCTTTTCCCCGGGTTCGTATACTTTTGGAGCCTTTTCATGAACGACAAACGATATCTGCGGCAATAACAAACCAAAGACCCGGCATGATATTCCTGCAAATGCCATGACTGAACAAAAAAGCACTGCAGAAAATAAAGAAGTGACATTCTCCGCAAATTTTTCAATTTCAACGTGGTCACAATTTTCTGGTAAGGGGTGTTAGAAAATGGCAAAAGACGTTTTATGTGAAGTTAACAACTGCACTTTCTGGAAAAATGGGAACCGATGCAGTGCAGATCAAATATATGTAGTCAGCCATACTGGCGAAACTGCAGACAACAGCAAAGAAACAGACTGCAAAACGTTCGAGCCTCATGACCTTTAATAGGTGACAGCACCTTCCGGGGGTTATCGGATTGCTGGTCTTGCACTTAATTGAGTTAGGCGAAATGCTGCAAAAGCGGTGCATTTTATGCATCGCTTTTGTGTTTTTTATAAAAACAAGTTTATTAAGATTTCTACCGGGAATGTATAGAGTAACAACAACTTGTAGGAGTGATACATATGTTATCAACCATTATTTTGCTTGGAGCTGCTTTTGCCGCTGCTGCTGGATTAAGCTCCTTTGCCATTAAAGAGGATTCATTTATTAAAGACGAAATAACACAATAATTTATTATAAAGGGCGCTGATAATGCGTCTTATTTTTTTGCAATATAACGAAAACCGCAATTCTGCCAAATGCAGAACTGCGGTTTTTACTTATAAAGCAATGCTTTCTTTTGAGGTGGAAACTTCATTCAGCCTTTTTTCATTAATTTCATAACCGATTCCCGGTTTATCAGGAACTTTTATCATCCCATTTTCCACAGTGACTTCGGGCAGAATGATGTCTTCTTCCCAATACCTGCCCGACGCTGAAATATCACCGGGAATGGAAAAGCCCTTCATAGAGGCAAGAGCAATATTGTGTGCACGGGAGATTCCGAACTCCAGCATGCCTCCACACCAGACTTGGATTCCTTTATCCAGGCAATAATCATGAATCTTCTTTGCTGTTCCCAGACCCCCAACACGGCCAATCTTAATGTTGATGATTTTACAGCTTCCCAGCTCGACAGCTCTCCTGGCATCATTAAAGGTGACAATACTCTCATCCAGGCAAATTGGCGTTTTCAGCTCCTTCTGAAGCTTTGCATGATCAACAATATCATCATATTCCAGCGGCTGTTCAATCATCAGCAGCCCGAAATCATCTAGCCTTTTTAAATGTTCAATATCGTCCAATGAGTAAGCTGAATTAGCATCTGCCATGATTGGAAGGTCGGGGAAAAAGCGGCGGATTTCTGAAATCAATTCATAATCGTTAGAGGGACTGATCTTTATTTTGACCCTTTGATAGCCGCTCTCCAGATAGTATTCGATTTGCCTTATTGCTTCTTCCTTTGTTTTAGCGCCAACAACCACGCCGGATGGAATCAATTCCCGCTGGCCGCCTATATATTTTGATAGAGAAATATCCTCTTTTTTGGCTGCCAAGTCCCATAATGCCGTTTCAAGTGATGCTTTCGCCATTTGATTCCTTCTGAAAGCGTCAAAAACCTGTCCTGCTTCTGAAGGATGCTTTATATCCGCATTACGCATTATTGGGATAAGGAATTCTTTTAGCATATGATAGCTCGTTTCAACCGTTTCCTCCGTATACCAGGGTGATGAAAAAGCGACTCCTTCCCCGTAGCCTTTCCGTCCTTCCTGATCGATTACCTCAATAATAATACCTTCTCTATCCTTCACTGTCCCTAAATGCGTGGAAAAAGGTGTTTTCAAAGGCATCGCGATTTTATATAAAGTAATTGTCTTAATATTCATGCTAATTCCCGCTTTCCTCAAGCAGCTCCCGAAGTTTTCTTCTTAGTATCTTTTTTGAAGCGTTCCTGGGGATTTCATTAATGATGATAAGTTTTTTAGGTACTTTATACTTTGCCAGCTTCTCAGAGCAATACTTCATCACTTCTTTTTCATCCAGATTCTCGTCTCCAGCAATAAAGGCGACAGGCACCTCACCCCAAACATCGTCCTTCATGCCGATAACCCCTGCATCCGATATTTGGGAGTGTGAAACAAGCGCACCCTCGACTTCAGCCGGATAGATATTTTCACCGCCTGAAATGATTAAATCTGACCGCCGATCAAGCACATATAAGAATCCTTCTTTATCCACATATCCAATATCTCCAGTTGAAAGCCAGCCACCCTTTAGTTTTTCCGCTGTTTCCTCTTTTCGGTTTAAATACCCTTTTGTTACATTTGGACCTTTCACAAAAATTTCGCCCGCTTCTCCGGGGTCAGCATGCTTTCCATTTGGAACAGCAACTTTCAGCTGGGAAGGAAATAAAGGCTTGCCGGCCGAACCCAATTTGCTGAGACTGTATTCCGGAGCCAGTGTAACAATCTGGGACGAAGTTTCTGTCATTCCGTAAGTCTGGTATACAGGAATTCCCTTCTCTCTGCAATCTTCAAGAAGAGATTTCGCTGCAGGCCCTCCCCCTAATAACATACATCTGAAATACACAGGCAGCTTTTCATCTTTAAGTTCATCTGCGATCCTGGTGAGCATCGTACTTACAACAGACATAATGGTCACTTTTTCGATGGAAATGGCTTCAATGGCTTTTTCTTCATGGAAAAATTCAAAAAGAACCATTTTCATGCCGTAGATAATGCTTCGCATTAAAATGGAATAGCCGCTAATATGAAAAATCGGGACAGCACACAGCCAGCTGTCGTTTTCATTCAAACCTAAGTTCAATGCAGAGCCCACTGCACTCCACCAATGATTTCCGTATGTTTGCAGAACACCTTTCGGGTTGCCGGTTGTACCGGATGTATACATGACCGTACAAACCTCATCAAGACTTATTTCATCTACTACTGACGGCCCATCAGGATCTCTCCTGAATAGATCTTCTTTATAGATAGCCGAAATTTCCCCTAAAGAATTTACAACTTTTTGGGTTACCTCATTAAAAGTATTCTCGGTTAAAAAGAAAGCGGACTTCGAATCATTCATTTGCCAAATCAATTCCTCAGCAGTCAGCCTGTTATTTAATATGACGGCTTTTACATCGAGCAGCTGCAGGGCCAAAAGAATAAAAACAGTGTCTTCATGATTTCGGAGAAGGACACCTGCAAACTGTCCTCTCACGCATCCAGCTGCCTGCAGCTGCCCTGCTATCGTGTATGCACGCTCATATACTTCAGTAAATGTATAGGTTTTCCCCAAAAAGGAAAGGGCAGGGCGATCCGGGGTTAAAAAAGCCCGCTTTTGAAGAAAATTAGGAACTATTTGCGCTTCCATTATATACTCCTCATTTCATGCGATTTTTCATATAAAAACAGCCTGATGGCAAGCCATCAAGCTGAAAAAATTAATATTCAATCAAGGGAAACGCGGGAATTGGCCGAAGTCAGGCTTGCGCTTTTCTTTAAATGCGTCACGGCCTTCTTTTGCTTCTTCCGTTGTATAGTATAGAAGCGTTGCATCCCCGGCGAATTGCTGGATTCCTGCAAGTCCATCTGTATCGGCATTGAAGGCAGCCTTCAAGAAGCGGATAGCCGTCGGGCTCTTCTCAAGAATTTCTTCACACCACTTAATTGTTTCTTCTTCCACCTTCTCAAGCGGTACCACTGTATTGACAAGCCCCATATCCAAAGCTTCCTGAGCCCCGTACTGGCGGCACAGATACCAAATTTCGCGTGCTTTCTTATGACCTACGATTCTTGCAAGATATCCTGAACCATAACCTGCATCGAAGCTTCCTACTTTAGGTCCAGTTTGTCCGAATACAGCGTTATCTGCTGCAATCGTTAAGTCACATACGATATGAAGGACATGTCCTCCACCAATCGCATAGCCTTTTACCATTGCAATAACCGGCTTAGGAATGACACGGATCAGGCGCTGCAGATCCAGTACATTTAAACGAGGGATCTGGTCGTCGCCTACATATCCGCCATGTCCTCTGACAGATTGGTCCCCGCCTGAACAAAATGCCTTGTCTCCGGCACCCGTCAGGACAATAACACCTACATTTTCATCATCGCGCGCGAACGCAAATGCATCAATTAATTCCATTACCGTTCTTGGAGTAAAGGCATTGTGGACTTGCGGTCTGTTAATCGTAATTTTCGCAATTCCATTGTATGTTTCATAAATGATTTCTTCGTACTGTTTTCCTGCAACCCATTCAACAGCTGACATACATGAATCCTCCTTAATATGTATTAGAAAGCGTTAATTGCCGCACAGATTTGCAGCAGCAAATGACATCATTCCTCAATCTTTGCTGCCATTTGTATTATTCTCCCCTGTCTGCGACAAAAACCCACTTACTATTGTACCAAATAATTCAGGTTTCTCCACATGAATTGCATGTCCAGCATCTTCAGCGGTCTTCCACTGGACATTTGGCAAAATTTTTGACATTTCTTCCGCAATTCTGCAGAATTTTTGATCCAGGTTTCCGGTAACTAGAAGGACTGGCATTTCGAGATGTGCAAGCTCATCCCACCAGGATGGCTGCACGCCAGTGCCCATGCCATTCAGGCTGTTTGCCAGACCATCAATGGAATTGGCCAAACGCTGGCTTCTTATTCTGGTTCGAATTTTTGCTGGAAGACTATTTTGGCTTTGAAATAAAGGAATGTTCTCCCAATAGTCAACAAAATTTTTAATGCCTTCCTTCCGGATTCTTTTAGACAATGTTTCATCCTGAATCCTTCTTTCATACCTTTCCGATTCCGTTCTAAGACCTGGAGATGCACTTTCCAAAATCAGCGTGCGGACCTTTTCAGGATAATTAACCGCAAAAGTTAGCGCAAGGCGCCCTCCCATAGAATATCCAAGAACATCGATCTTCCCGATTCCCATCTTTTCTAGTAGACTGTTAATCACTGCGGCCGACTCTTCTATTTGATAATGGCCAATATCAGGTGGTGATGCAGACTTACCATGGCCGATGATGTCCAAAGCTATTGTCTTCGAATGATTCTTCCAGAAGGGAGCGAATTCTTTCCATCCTTCACTATTTCCTGTGAAGCCATGGAGAAGCAGAAGCGGAAATCCCGTTCCCCATGTATCGACATGATATCGAACTCCATTAATGACATATTTCATCGGCATTCACCCTTCCAGCAATCGACTTATTTCCCGGGAAACAGATTCCCACAATTCTCGATGCTCGGTTAAATTCCTGTCCCGATTTGTCGTAATTTCCATTACCTTTATTCCTGATCTGTCCATACTCTGTTGGAAGGCGGAAATAAAATGATCCCAATCTGAGATTAAATCATAATGACCGCCAAACATTTTAATGGCATGGCTGAAATCCAGATCAAGAGGTGTTCCAAACAGTTTTTCAAAATTTCTGGGGTGATTTGCCTGCGGCAGGAATGAGAAGATTCCGCCTCCATTATTATTAATCAGCAATATATTGATATCTATCCCATACTGCTTAGAGGCAATTAAGCCATTTAAGTCATGGAAAAAGGTTAAATCACCAAGCACTAGATACAGCGGCTGTGATGCCATACCAGCACCAAGAGCAGTTGATACGGTGCCATCAATGCCATTTGCTCCCCTGTTGGCCATTATTCTAATGCTCTTTTGATTATAATGGAAGAATGTATCCAGATCCCGTATAGGCATACTATTTCCTACAAATAGGGTAGAGCCTTCCGGCAGCCATTCCGCCAGCTGGAAAAATAATTTCCCCTCGCTCAATTCACCCACTTCATTAATATCCGCAAGCCTTGATCGGGTAAGATCATTGATTTTTCTCCATAAAGCAATGTACTCATCATTCTCTGGAGTGTTTAAATATGACGTGACAGACTCGCAGAATAGAAGCTCATCAGAATGCATCATTTCGGTCGAAAGCAGTGAAGGGTCCCGCCATCCGCCGCCTCCATCAACAATAATTTGTCGGGCAGTGCTGTTTTCTTTCATAAAAATGGTCAACGGCTTCGATACAGGCATAGCACCAAAGCGTATAATGACATCCGGCTTGAGCGCCTTTTTTGCATCCTCATTTTTCAAAAAGCTATCATATGCATCAATAATGAAGCTTCCTTCGTGAAGCCCGCTTCTTAGCTGGGATAATGGATCTGCAATGATTGGATAGTTCAGCTTTTCCGCCAGCTTAATCACGGCTGCAGGGAAGTCAGCTTTCTCCAAAGGACCGCAGACAATAATCCCTTTTTGTGCAGAGTTTAATATCTGTGCCATTTCCTTGTACTCTTCATTAGGCAAACCAATCTGGCCACTATGGATATTCACATAACCTTCGGTGCGCTCACTCAGCTCAAATAAATCATTGCGGTCAAGCTGCGGTACTAAAGGCTCACGGAAAGGAAAGTTAAGATGAACCGGACCTGCTGGTGAGCTCTGGGCAGCAGAAGCTGCTCTTGCGCAAACTGTGCGGGCATAACGAAGCATTTCTGCTGTATTCTCAGGAGGAGCCATCTCAACAAACCATTTTACATTTTTTCCATACAAATGGATCTGATCGATCGCCTGTGGAGCACCAACATCCCTAAGTTCATGAGGCCGGTCCGCAGTAAGCACGATTAGGGGCACTCTGGAATACCGGGCTTCCACAATGGCAGGATAGTAATTGGCTGCAGCCGTTCCAGATGTACACAGCAAAGCAGCTGGTCTTTGGGATGCCTTAGCAATCCCCAACGCAAAAAAGGCAGCCGAGCGCTCGTCCACATGGATATGTACACGAAGCTCCGGATGCTCTGCCATTACCATAGCCATTGGGGTAGAACGGGAGCCGGGACTGACCACGACATCCTCCACCCCGCTTTTTACTAATTCAGCCACAAATGCGGCTATATATGAAGTTAAAGCTTCCTGATGATTCACTTTTCATAACCCCCAAGAGCCGTAAGCATTGGCCGGAATTTAATTTTTGTTTCCTGATACTCGCTTTCGGCATTTGAATCCTGCACCACTCCGCAGCCTGCGAATAAGGATGCTTCATTTCCCTGAATAAGACCAGATCTGATTGCAACAGCATATTCGCCATTTCCTCTGAAGTCCATCCATCCTAATGGAGCAGCATAAAAGCCCCGGTCCAGTTCTTCTGCTTCTCTTATTTTTTCCACAGCTTCTCTTTTAGGAAGACCTCCAAGAGCAGGAGTCGGATGCAGACGGTCAACTAAAGCTAGAAGGGAAGCATCTCCCTTGGTTTTTCCTCTCACAGGAGTATACAGGTGCTGAATATCTCTCATCTTCATCAGCTGCGGCTCATCCGGCAATTCAACTTCTAAGCAGGATTCCTCCATTGCCTCCTTAATCATATCAACCACATATTGATGTTCGGTTAAATTTTTCTGATCATGCAATAAAGTATCGCCCAGGATATGATCATCTTCTGCTGTTTTGCCTCTTGGTATGGAACCTGCCAGACAAGTTGTAAAAACATTTTCTCCATATTTCTTTATAAGCCGTTCAGGAGAGGCTCCAATAAAGCAGTCACCGTTCGATTCAAAAGCAAAAATAAAGCTTTCCCTCTGCATTTCCATCAGGTTCCAGAGTACTCTTTCAATCTCAATCGGCTTTTCATAGATAAGCCTGGACTCCCGGGCCAGCACGACCTTTTTTAATGATCCTGATTTAAGTACATCTACAACCGCATCTACTGTCTCCATCCATTTTTCCGGATTTATATCTGCTTCTTCCTGAAGAGTGTTTGAATTCTCAGGATGAAAATCGCTGATTGAAGCCATTATCATGCCCCGTTCGGCCACTATCTTTTCAAAAAGAGTATCACCGTCATGCTGAGTGCAGACAACATTTGTTGTTAAAAAGGCCTGTCCATTCATTTCACTGTACATATAAGTCGGCACATGAAAAAGGGAATCAGAATACTTCGACCAAAGTTTTGTTTTCTTCTTTAGCGGATCGAAAGAAAAGCCGCCAAACATCACGGGCCCTGTAGCATTTTTATCATAAGGGTTAAAAATAATGCTGTTATTAATAAAACGCTTCCATTCATTTTCAACGCGATTAAATCTGCCGGTACTTTGATCTGACTGGATTTGCTTGCAAATCCCAAGCCCGATTATATAAGTTTCTCCAGAAGGATCCTTCCAGAAAAAGCGTTCACCAAAAAAACGGCTCTTTCCTGCCGCATAAAAAGAAAGGGGGTCTATATGATTTATTTTTTGAACTTCGCTCACTAAAACAGGCTTTGATAAGGCTTTGGCCCTCTCAATTGCCTCTTGGATCCCTTCTTTTAGTTCCGTATCTTGTATCGTAACCAAAAAAATCCCTCCAATAACAGCTTATATTGCCGTTATCCTACTTTAAACTTATTCTAAGATACACCTGTGATTCAGGGAATGTCAATGATGTCAATCACGTCATTCCATTTTGCATCCTTATTATATTATAGCTTACTTTAGGCATCTATAATATGAATTGAACTCAATTGAGCATTTAGCACAGTTAACTTCGGGAAGTGCTGCTTTAAGTTTCCTTTATTCATGGAAAATACCGGTTCTGTTTACGGCTATAATCCGTTGACACTCTTGGATTATTTACCTAAACTTAAGTTGTTTGGTATATAGCCGTACTTTGACAATACCCTGGTAATCGGTTAAAATAAACAAGTTTGAATGATGCAATTAATGATATCATTACAGAATAGATAAATAAGGGGAGAGTTATCATGCAACCACAAGCACAGACAAATTTTCCGCCTGCTTCCAACTCAAAGAACTGGAGGGTCTGGTGGCAGCTGACCAGGCCACATACTCTTACCGCTGCCTTTGTGCCGGTTCTGCTTGGAACAGCTCTTGCAATGGAACTTACTGAAATAAATTTTGGCCTGTTTTTTGCTATGCTGGCAGCAAGCCTGCTGATTCAGGCTGCCACTAATATGTTTAACGAATACTATGACTTTAAAAGAGGGCTTGATACGGAAGACTCTGTCGGAATTGGGGGAGCTATTGTCCGGGAAGGAATCAAGCCAAAAACGGTTCTGAACCTGGCTTTTGGCCTTTATGGAATTTCGATATTGCTTGGATTCTATATCTGCATGAACACAAGCTGGTGGATTGCAGCAATTGGACTGGCCTCCATGGCAGTTGGATATTTATATACAGGCGGTCCTCTTCCGATAGCGTACACACCTTTTGGTGAATTATTTGCAGGTTTTTTCATGGGAATGCTAATTATCCTAATTTCTTTTTATATTCAGGCAGGAACCGTAACAGCAACAAGTGTTTTAGTTTCCTTCCCAATTTTGATTCTTGTTGGCGCCATTCTGCTGGCCAATAATATCAGAGACCTGGAGGGCGACAAGGAATTCGGCCGCAAAACATTGGCAATTCTTTTAGGAAAAAAAGGAGCAATCAAGCTCCTTGCCGCAATGTTCATCGTTTCGTATGCATGGGTTTTCATATTAATCGCCATGAACATCATAACACCATGGCTTGCTATCGTTGTTCTAAGTGCACCTAAGGCCATTAAAGCAACGAAAGGGTTCATTGGAAAAACACTGCCTATGCAAATGATGCCTGCAATGAAAGCCACTGCCCAGACAAATACAATCTTTGGCTTTCTTTTATCAGTAGGCTTGTTTATCGGATATCTTTTATAATTCAAAGGAACCTCTGCTTTTATAGCAGGGGTTTTTTGTTTGGAAAAAAACAGCAGAAATCACCCTCTTGGTTTCATCCCATTCTTAACGGGTATTTTTTATTTAAGGAAGATGCTTGACCCTAAAATTTTTTCTTCCGTTATGATTTTGCCAACTACGTCCATACTAAACCCATATGGACTAAGATTTTTAAAACTCGGCAGAGCAAGAACGGCAGAGCTCGGCTTAATTTTGGGCAAGACTTAATCAGAGGCCTTTTTATAAAATTTATCAAATCCAAGGATGTGACATAATATGTTGACCAATGAACAAATCAGCCGTTTGAAAAAAGAATTGAATGATGAAAAAAAATCATTGGAATCCCAGCTTCAGGGCAATAAAGAAGGAAGCCTGGAAGGTGCAAGTGCCAGAGACACAGTAGGAGAGCTATCTCTTTATGACAACCACCCAGCCGATATGGGTTCTGAACTTTATGAGCGTGAAAAGGATTTTGCTTTAGAAGAACATCATGACTCTGAACTGAATAAAGTAAATGCAGCTCTGCAGGCAATTGAAGATGGTTCATACGGCAAATGCAAAGAGTGCGGTTCCGAAATTCAATATGAGCGGCTTGAAGTGATTCCAGCAACCCTTTACTGCAAGGAACATAGTCCAGAGCAAAACGTGCCCGGAGACCGTCCTGTCGAAGAAGATGTACTTGAGCCTGCGCATGGGAATACCTTTCAGCATCATCAATTCAGAGAAGTCGTGGATAACGAAGACAGCTTCCAGGAAGTTGCCCGTTTTGGCACTTCTGAGACACCCTCTGACCTAAGAGGCGACTATGAAGATTATAACTCCCTTTATAATGAAGGGCATGATGACGAAGGGTTTACAGAAGATTATGAGACGTTTATCGGAAATGACCTTGAAGGCAAGGAGAGAAAAGTCTATCCTTCCAAGAAACAGGAAGAGTATGAAGCGATGCTGGATGAGAATGATATCGAAGCACCTTATGGTGATGTGCCTTATCATGAGACTGACGGCTATGTGGATGAAGATAAGGATTAAAGTAAAAGCGATGCAGCTGCATCGCTTTTTTATGTCAAATGGCAAAATAAGATACCCTTGTATATATTTATAGTTTGGATTCCATATCCTGGATAATCTCATCAATCGTATCAGAAACATCGTTTGTGCGGCGGGCAATGGAGATGCTGAATTCCAGCAGTTCTTTATAATTTTTCACCGGAATAGAATCATTTGTTTTCTCGAATACATTTAGTTGCAGTCCAATATTTTGAAGATGCAGCAAAACTTCTTCCATTGATCCTTTCTCGATTTGGTACATTTAACAGCTACCCCCTTTATATCTAATGATTTCATTATCAGGGTTTTTAAACCTTTTTTGTAGTGGGAATTTTTGTTAATATTTGCACTTTACGGAGTAAAACCGCTTCTCATAGGCAATATTATCTTAAGAATATATCGCTGGGAGGATCACAATGTCTGGACAAATAAAAGCTGCATGCTTTTCAGAATATGACAAACTTGAACAAGTAGTGTTATGTGAACCGAAGTACATGACGATTGTAGATACCATTAATGAAACACAAAAGCATTATGAAAAAGAAGGAATTAATATAGACGCAGCCATGAAACAGCACAGACATTTTGTCAGTGCATTAAAGGATCAGGGAATCAATGTGGTTTTGCTGCCCTCGCTTGAAAAATATCCTGAGCAGGTTTTTACCCGTGATATCGGATTTACACTTGGAGAAAAGGTATATGTTGCTGAAATGGCGGCAGATATTCGGCAAGGAGAAGAAAATGTTCTGAAACAATGGCTGGAAGTAAACCAGGTCCCTTTTTACAATCTTACGGGAGACCGCATAGAGGGAGGAGACGTCCTGATCGATGGCCAAACCATATATGCTGGAGTTAGCAGCCGTACCCACGAAGAAGCGATCGAGCATCTTCGCAGCCTTATGACCGATTATGATGTCGTATCCATTCCTTTCACTGATACATATCTGCATCTTGATTGTGTATTCAATATTATTTCACCGGAGGAAGCTCTTATCTTTCCAGGAGAGATCCACGGGGAAAAAATCAAAATGCTGGAATCACGCTATGATTTAATAAAAGTATCGGAAGAGGAGCAATTCACGCTCGGAACCAACGTCCTTTCTATCGGCAATAAAAAAATCTTCAGTCTTCCGATTAATAAGAATGTCAATAAAGAGCTCAGGTCCAGGGGCTATGAAGTCATTGAGGTAGACATTACTGAAATCATTAAATCCGGAGGTGCCTTCCGCTGCTGCACGATGCCGGTTAGGCGCAGTAAAGGGTAGATCTCCTGCCTCAATGAAACGGAATAATTGATAAACTCTCTTAGAAACCGCCTTTTTGTGAATAACTACTGTTTTCTCTTGACATCTGCTGTTTGGGAGTTAGTCTCGTGATTAACTCCCAGTTTCTCTTAAGTACCTTTATTTTAGACGTTATTCCCGCTGACTAACTCCTGATTTTCTTGAGCACCTTCATTTTGGGCGCTATTCCCATTGTTTACCCCTATTTTCTCTTGTGCACTTTCATTTTGGGCGGTATTCCCCCTGATTAACTCCCATTTTCTCTTGAGCACCTTCATTTTGGGCGTTATTCCCATTGTTTACTCCTATTTTCTCTCGTGCACTTTCATTTTGGGCTGTATTCCTCCTGATTAACTCCCATTTTCTCTTAAGCACCTTCATTTTGGGCGTTATTTGCACTAATTAACAAAAAACAGCCTCTTCTCATTGAAGGGCTGTTCTCCTTTTTACTTATTAATCATCTCAACGCCAGCGGGCTTGATTTTCCAGATTTCCCTTGCATATTCGCTGATTGTTCGGTCGCTAGAAAAATATCCTGAACCGGCAATGTTCATTAAGCTCATTTTCAGCCAATGTTCCCGATCCTCATATGCTTTCCCAGCTTCTTTCTGGATATTGACATAGGAAGCAAAATCTCTCAACACAAAGTATTGGTCATTTTCCATCAGGAGTGAGTCAAAAATGGGCTCGAATTCATCATCGGCATCCGGGAAATATCCATTCACGAGCTGGTCGGCAACCTGGCGGATTCGCTTATCATGATGATAATACTCTCTGGAATTATATCCGCCATTTTGGTAATAGCTGAGAACCTCATCTGCCGTTAGGCCAAAGATAAAAATATTGTCATCTCCTGCTTTTTCTTTTATCTCAATATTGGCTCCATCCAGCGTGCCCACTGTCAAAGCGCCATTCATCATGAATTTCATATTGCCTGTACCGGAAGCTTCCTTGCTTGCCGTTGAAATTTGCTCACTGATATCCGCAGCCGGAAAAATTTCCTCCGCCAGTGAAACCCGGTAATTTTCCAGGAAGATAACCTTAAGAATATCTCTTGTCTGCGGGTCATTGTTTATCTTTGCAGCGACGGTATTAATTAATTTAATGATTTTCTTTGCATAGTAATAGCCTGGCGAAGCTTTTGCCCCAAAAATAAATGTCCGCGGGTGCATGCGGAAATTGGAGTCTTCCTTCAGCCTATTATATAAATGCATAACATGAAGAATATTTAACAGCTGGCGTTTATAAGCATGCAGACGCTTAACCTGAATGTCAAAAATGGAAGACGTATCAACCACAATGCCCTGCTGCTCCTGAATGCGCTTCGCCAATCTTTCCTTGTTCAATTGTTTAACCTGATGCAGCTGATCAAGGAAAACTCTATCATTCTTATAAACTGCCAGTTCGTGAAGCTTTTCCGGTTCCCGAATCCAGCCAGCCCCAATGCCCTCATTAATAAGATCGGACAAAAGCGGATTGGCTTTCAGGAGCCATCTTCTATGTGTGATCCCATTAGTTTTATTATTAAACTTCTCAGGAAAGATTCCATAAAACTGATTCATTTCCCGATTCTTTAAGATTTCTGTATGAAGTGCGGCAACACCATTTACACTGGAGCTGCCGACAAGGGCAAGGTGGGCCATCTTAACCTGGTCATGTGCGATGATCGCCATATCCTCAATCCGCTTCCAGTCACCCGGATATCTGTCCCAAAGTTCGCGGCAAAAGCGCTCATTGATTTCATTAACTATCATATAAATCCGCGGAAGCAAAGGCTGGAAAATGCGGACAGGCCATTTCTCCAACGCCTCCGAAAGAGTTGTATGATTCGTATAGGCAATCGTCCGGACGGTAATGTCCCAGGCTTCCTCCCAGCCCATTCCTTCTTCATCCAGCAGGATTCTCATAAGTTCAGGAATCGCAAGGACCGGATGTGTATCATTAATATGAATGCTCACAAACTCATGGAAGTCTCTTAAACTATTATGCTGCTTTCGATAGGAACGCACAATGGAACGGATACTGGCCGAAACCAGAAAGTATTGCTGCTTCAGCCTTAGAATCTTCCCTTCATCATGGGTATCATCAGGATATAGGAACTCCGAAACAGATTCGGTTTCCCGTTTATATTTTAAAATATCATGATTTACAGGATAAGGAGAGGGTTCAGCATTCCAAAGCCTAAGAGTGTTAATGGTATCTGTTTTATATCCAGCGACAGGCATATCGTAAGGAACAGCCGAAATCGTCTCAGCATTCACATGGCGGAAAACAAGCCTGCCGTCGTCCTCTGCCGTTTCGACTTTGCCCCAAAAAGGAACTTCAATTGCCAGGTCTGCTTTTCTTACTTCCCAGACATGACCGTTCCGCAGCCACTGCTCCGGAAGCTCCACCTGATAGCCATCCACAATTTTCTGCTCAAATAGTCCATGCTTATAACGAATTCCGCAGCCATGGCCGGGAAGATTCAAGGATGCCAGTGAATCCATAAAGCAAGCTGCCAGACGTCCCAGCCCGCCGTTTCCAAGCCCTGCATCTGCCTCGATTTCTTCAAGGCGGTTCAAGTCAATTCCCAGATCTGCCAGACCTTCCTTGACAACCTGCTCAATTCCCAGGTTTATCAGATTATGATGAAGCAGGCGCCCTAATAAAAACTCGATGGATAAGTAATACACCTGCTTTTCACGGTCGATGCGGTACCGCTCATTTGTATTAATCCACTCTGTGCTCACATGTTCCCTGATCATATTTCCGAGCGTGAAGTAATGATCTCTTTCTGTGCTTTCACCAAAGCTTTTACCGCAGGACATCTCCAGTTTCTTCAGGAATTCCTCTTTGAACTCATCACGATCAGAAAACATGGCTTTCACTCCTTGAAACAAGGCCTGCATATAGCTGATTGTATTTGAAAGCAGATTGCGCCCAGCTATAATCCATTCCCATTGCATTTTTCATAATTTGCTCCCATACTTTGCTGTCACCGTAAAAGCTTATTGCTCTTCTAATAGTGTACAGCATATCATGGGCATTAAAATGGCTGAAGGAAAAGCCGTTGCCTTCTCCTGTGTATTCATTATAAGAATGAACAGTATCATTTAATCCGCCTGTTTCCCTGACGATGGGAATGGATCCATACCTCATTGCGATCATCTGCCCTAAACCGCAGGGCTCAAATTGTGAAGGCATTAAGAATAAATCGGATCCTGCATAGAATTCATGTGCAAGCCCCTCATCAAACCCAATAAATGCTTTGCACTTATCTGGGTACCCCGCTTCCATCTCCCTGAAAAATTGCTCAAACTCAGGATCCCCAGTTCCCAAAACAAGAACTTGTATATCATCCTGCATAAGCTCATGGAGCACACATTTAACTAGATCCAGGCCCTTTTGTTTTGTCAGCCTTGTAACCATGGCTATAAGAGGAACCTCTTCCTTTACCGGCAGGCTGAATTTTTTCTGAAGATGCATCTTATTCTCTTTTTTAATCTGAAGCTTTTCAACGGCATAGTTCTCTTTTATAAATGGATCCTTCTCAGGATTATAAAACTCATCATCAATCCCATTTAAGATTCCTTCCAAATCATAAGCTCTGCGCTTCAGCAAATCATGCAGTTTCTCTCCGTAATATTTCGTTTGAATTTCATTTTTATAAGTAGGGCTGACTGTTGTAATTTTATCAGCAGCAACAAGTCCGCCCTTCATAAAATTGATATTTCCGAAGAATTCAAGCTTATCTGGATGAAAGTGGCTATAGTCAAGCCCTAATAGATCCCCTAAAGCACTCCCCGGCATGATTCCCTGAAACTGAAGATTATGAATGGTGAAGACTGTCCGAATGAACTCATACCCCTTTTTCGAACGATACTCAACCCTAAGCAGAAAAGGAATTATCCCAGTATGCCAATCATGGCTGTGAATGACATCCGGGTAGAAATCAATATACTGAAGAGCATCCAGCACGGCCCGGTTAAAATAGGCAAACCTCTCTCCATCATCATAATACCCGTATAATTTTTCACGGTTGTAGTAGTATTCATTATCAACAAAATAGAATACGATTCCCTGATGCTCAAGTTCTTCAATTCCGCAAAACTGGTTTCTCCAGCCTACTTGAACTGTAAACTCGCACTTTTTAGACATTTTCTTTTTTAAATCATCTGATATGGAACCATACTTAGGAAGAATAACCCGTACGTCAGTCCCCTGCTTTGCAAGTTCTTTTGGAAGAGAACCGGCTACGTCGGCAAGACCTCCGGATTTAACGAATGGAACACATTCAGAAACAGCAAACAATACTTTCACGAGTTCATCAGCGCTCCTTGTACGGTACCTTTGCGAATAACCAGAGGCATTTCATGTCTTCCCTCAATCCTGGCACCGGATTCTACCTTAACATCTTTATCTAAAATAACGGAGTCTAAAACACAGTTTTCTCCAATTTGGGTTTTTTGCATAATCATGCAGTTTTTCACGACTGAACCTTTGCCAATTTTCACCCCGCGGGAGATAATGCTGTTCTCAACTGTCCCTTCAATCATACATCCATTCGCAATCATCGAATTCTTTGCGCTTGCACCTTTCATATAACGGGTTGGCGGTTCATCTTTTACTTTTGTATAAATCGGCTGGCTGCGCAGAAAAATATTATTCCATGCTTCTGGTTCCAATAGCCCCATGCTGGCAGCAAAGTAATTTTCAATGGAATCAATCATGACGGCCAAACCGTCATATTCATAATTGCATATCGTGTAGGAATGATGGATGTCTGTAACGACATCACTCATGCATGTGTATCCAGTTTCGTTTCTATTCTCTATTAAGCTAACGAGCAGCGAAGTTTTTACAAGGTACATTTCAAGGGAGCGCCCATCCTGCCGAACAACTGTAATATCACAACCGGTCATAATATGTCTATCTAGAACAGGCCTGAAATCCATATTAAAAACGGTAAAACAGTTTGAGATCAATGCATACTCCTGTTTACTGCGATAAAAATAATCCAAATTAGCAGCAAAGTGATTGAAAGATCCAATACCTTTACTTGGACTATCCAGCAAAGGAGATGGGAAAAAGAATAGCCCATCCCTTTTTCTATTTAGGTCCCAGTTTTTCCCCGAACCAAGATGATCCATTAAAGAGCGATATTGATACTTCGGAAATATGGCAACACTTTCAATATCCGAGTTGACCATATTGGAGAGAACAAAATCGATTAGCCTATAGCGGCCTGCAAACGGAACAGCTGCGAGCGACCTGTGTACTGTCAATTCCTCTAAATCTTCATGGTAGGTTGTTGCGTCTATCACACCAAGCATTCTCTTCTTCATGACATTACCTCCCGTTTTATTGGCCAGGCGCCGTTTTGGCATCCAGGCTGTGAATTAAGAACAAATTCCCTGTATCATTTCCTGTGTTATCAGAATAATTTCATCATCTTCTTCGGAAGCACTAATCACAACGCCATCAGGTATGTTCATTCCGCTTGGCACAATCGCCTTTTCAATATAGACATTTTCACCAATTACAGCATCAGGCATGATGACCGATTCACGGATCACAGTATTCTTCCCAACCAGAACCCCTTGAAATAGCACTGACTTTTCAACTTCCCCTTCAATTGTGCAGCCTTCATTTATTAAAGACTCCGCAACCTCTGCTTGAGTTGAAATATACTGTGGAGGATGATTCGGATTCACTGAATAGATCCTCCAATCATGATCAAATAGATTCAGCTCGCATTCATCATCCAATAAATCCATATTTGCCTCCCACAGGCTCTTGACTGTACCGACATCCTTCCAGTAGCCATTGAACGGGTATGCGAACAGCTTTTTATTTTCGTCAAGCATTAATGGAATGATATCCTTGCCAAAATCATGACTTGATTCCGGATTGCGGTCATCCATTTCCAGATATTCCTTTAAAACAGACCAATTAAAAATATATATTCCCATAGAGGCCAAATTATTTTTGGGATATGCTGGTTTTTCCTCAAATTCTGCGACCCGCATCTCCTTATCCGTGTTCATGATTCCGAACCTGCTTGCCTCCGGCCAAGGCACTTCAATTACAGAAATAGTGGCATCGGCGCCTTTTTCAATATGATAATTCAGCATCAGCTCATAATTCATCTTATAAATATGATCACCGGATAAAATCAGGACATATTCTGGATCATATTGCTTTAGATAATTGAGGTTCTGATAAATGGCACTCGCTGTTCCTGTATACCACTTGACTTCCGATGATTCGCTGTAAGGGGGCAGCACTGTCACACCGCCGTTCTTTCTATCAAGATCCCATGCGCTTCCTATGCCAATATACGAATTCAGAACCAGCGGCTGATATTGGGTAAGAACACCTACTGTATCAATACCGGAATTAGTGCAATTGCTCAATGTAAAATCAATAATCCGGTATTTCCCTCCAAACGGAACTGCGGGTTTCGCAAGACTTTTTGTCAGAGAACTAAGCCTGCTCCCTTTCCCTCCTGCTAATAACATTGCGACGCACTTTTTCTTTCCCATTTTCCTTCCTCTCCTTCCGATGTTTTACAGGGCGTAAGATTGAAATGCCAAATGGCGGAACAGACATTTCCAAACTGAACGGCTTGCCATGAAACTCTTTTTCCTCAGTCTTGAGGACCCTCTTATTGGTGCAATTTGATCCTCCAAAGCTATCCTTATCACTGTTGAGTATTTCCCTATAAGACCCCGCCTTTGGAATCCCAATACGATAATTAGGGTAGTAAGCAGGTGTGAAATTGCAGACAATCACATGAAAATCATCCACTTTTGAGCCTTTTCTGATAAAAGAAAAGATGGATTGGTCTGCATTATGACAATCAATCCATTCAAAGCCATCCTGAAGGTGATCAAGCTCAAAAAGAGCCTTTGAACGTTTATAAATCTTTATTAATTCTTTCACATAATCATTTGCTTTTTTATGCATCTCGTAATCAAGCAGATGCCAATCAAGCTGTTCTTTGTCTTTCCATTCGGAAAACTGCCCAAGTTCGCTCCCCATGAAAAGAAGCTTTTTGCCGGGGTGGGCAATCATGTAGCCAAGCAGGAGCCTGAATTGCGCAAATTTTTGCCAGTAATCTCCCGGCATTTTATCAAGCAGTGATTTTTTCCCATGGACAACTTCATCATGTGAAAAAGGCAGTACAAAGTTTTCTGTAAAAGCATACAAAAGCGAAAACGTCATCTTTCCATGAACATCAGATCGCCTCTCAGGTGCTGTTTCCATATATGTAAGAACGTCATTCATCCAGCCCATATTCCACTTGTAATGAAAACCCAGCCCCCCATAATGGACTGGTGCAGTCACTTGCGGCCAGTCTGTTGAATCCTCTGCCATCATAAGAAAGGAGGAGTCATATTGAGAAACAACTTTATTTAAATTTTGCAGAAAACGGGTGCCGAATGGATTTTCTGTCTTTCCATCCCGGTTAGTCCAATAGATGATATTAGCCACCGCATCAACCCGGAAGCCATCAATATGATATTTTTCCATCCAAAAAACAGCGTTGGAAATAAGAAAGCTTTGCACTTCATTTTTGCTGAGGTCAAAATTAGCAGTCCCCCATACTCTGTTCTCTCTGTCGCCTTCTGTTTCATACTCATACAAATACGAACCATCAAACTGGTAAAGACCGTGGGCATCTTTGCAGAAGTGCCCCGGTACCCAGTCCAGAATGACCCCAACACCCTGCTGATGGCACTGATCAACAAAATACATAAAATCATGCGGGCTGCCATAACGGCTTGTAACAGAGTAATAACCTGTTCCCTGATAGCCCCAGGAAGCGTCGAGCGGATGCTCAATTAGAGGAAGCAATTCTATGTGCGTAAACCCATGCTCCACCACATAAGGAATGAGTTCATCTGCAAGCTCCCTGTATGTATACAGACTTCCAGACTCTTTTTGCTTCCACGAACCCAGATGGACTTCATAAATGACTGCAGGCTCAGTATAAATAGGCTTCGTTTCTTTTTTTTGCATCCATTTGCTGTCATTCCACTGATATCCGTCCAGCGAATATACTTTAGATGCTGTATTGGGCCTTACTTCTGAAAAAAAGCTATAAGGATCAGCCTTTAGTATCACATCCCCTTTCTTTGTTTCAATTTCATACTTATACAAGGCACCTTCCATGTTTCCATCCAGCTGAATAAACCAGACACCTTCATTATTCACTCTATGTAAGGTATAGCCTTCTCCATTCCAATCATTAAAATCACCGACTAATCTGATAATTTCGGCGTTCGGTGCCCACACGCAAAAACGGGTAATCACTTCTCCACCATTTGAAACTACATGTGCACCAAATAACTGGTGACTCTCATAATATGTCCCTTCATGGAACAAATGCAGCTGATAATCGGTTGGAACCAAAGTATCCACTACCATCCTTCTCCCCACCCAGTGTCGTTTCTTTTGACTTTCCTGTTATATTCGTGGAAGGTGAGAAAAATCCTTGTAAAAGTTTTTTTAATTTTGTGACAACAACATTCAAATCCCGCTAAAAACTGATAGCATTCTGCCCAATTTAACAGCCTTCGACATAATCTCCGGTAAACTTAGACAAGATAAAACAAAGTATGCAAGCAAAAAATGAAAGGAGAATAATATTTTGAGCAATAAAGAAGAGGAGTTTTTATTAAACGAGGCATCAAAAAATGAAATAAGAATTCCATTATTTGAAGCACCGGATGGCAAGATTATGGCCATAGGGGATATGTTTAGAGGCCCTTATACGGGGATATCTTCTGAAATTGATTTGAATAACCCGGGCAATAAATTAAGTAAGGAAGAAGAGATGTTTGATTAAAAAACAGAGAAGCAACTAACCGAGGGTAAGCTGGAACAGAAAAGACAACAAAAAAGCTGCCAACAAATTGTTGACAGCTTTTTTGTATGACCCCTACGGGATTCGAACCCGTGTTACCGCCGTGAAAGGGCGGTGTCTTAACCGCTTGACCAAGGGGCCAATAATATGGCGGAGAAGGAGGGATTTGAACCCTCGCGCCGGTTACCCGACCTACACCCTTAGCAGGGGCGCCTCTTCAGCCACTTGAGTACTTCCCCATATATGGCTCCGCAGGTAGGATTCGAACCTACGACCGTTCGGTTAACAGCCGAATGCTCTACCACTGAGCTACTGCGGAACAATAATATAAAATGGTGGGCCTAAATGGACTCGAACCATCGACCTCACGCTTATCAGGCGTGCGCTCTAACCAGCTGAGCTATAGGCCCATTTTGGAGCGGGTGAAGGGAATCGAACCCTCATCATCAGCTTGGAAGGCTGAGGTTTTACCACTAAACTACACCCGCATAGGGTTCTAAAATGGTGGCTCAGGACGGAATCGAACCGCCGACACAAGGATTTTCAGTCCTTTGCTCTACCGACTGAGCTACTGAGCCATATTATTAATTTTTTTGTAGAAATGGCGGTCCGGACGGGACTCGAACCCGCGACCTCCTGCGTGACAGGCAGGCATTCTAACCAACTGAACTACCGGACCAGATTGCGGGGGCAGGATTTGAACCTGCGACCTTCGGGTTATGAGCCCGACGAGCTACCGGACTGCTCCACCCCGCGACAATAATATTATGGAGGAGGAAAGGGGATTCGAACCCCTGCGCGGTTTGACCCGCCTGTCGGTTTTCAAGACCGATCCCTTCAGCCGGACTTGGGTATTCCTCCGTATAAATGAAAATGGTGGACCTTGTAGGACTCGAACCTACGACCGGACGGTTATGAGCCGTCTGCTCTAACCAGCTGAGCTAAAGGTCCAGCATCGATGAATGAAATGGTAGCGGCGGAGGGGATCGAACCCCCGACCTCACGGGTATGAACCGTACGCTCTAGCCAGCTGAGCTACACCGCCGAAATGTTAAAATATTCATGGTGGAGCCTAGCGGGATCGAACCGCTGACCTCCTGCGTGCAAAGCAGGCGCTCTCCCAGCTGAGCTAAGGCCCCAGTATTAAATGGTCGGGAAGACAGGATTCGAACCTGCGACCCCTTGGTCCCAAACCAAGTGCTCTACCAAGCTGAGCTACTCCCCGTATATAATGGCGCGCCCGAGAGGAGTCGAACCCCTAACCTTTTGATCCGTAGTCAAACGCTCTATCCAATTGAGCTACGGGCGCATTATTAAATTCTACTGGTGCCGAGGACCGGAATCGAACCGGTACGGTAGTCACCTACCGCAGGATTTTAAGTCCTGTGCGTCTGCCAGTTCCGCCACCCCGGCAATAAATGGAGCGGAAGACGGGATTCGAACCCGCGACCCCCACCTTGGCAAGGTGATGTTCTACCACTGAACTACTTCCGCATAAAGAATGGTGCGGGTGAAGGGAGTCGAACCCCCACGCCTTGCGGCGCCAGATCCTAAGTCTGGTGCGTCTGCCAATTCCGCCACACCCGCAATATGAAATTAAAATGGTGAGCCATGAAGGACTCGAACCTTCGACCCTCTGATTAAAAGTCAGATGCTCTACCGACTGAGCTAATGGCTCATACTTTTATGAGACTTCCTAAAGCTTGAATGGCTTTATTTTCTAAAAGAATTGAAGTGGTGCCGGCGAGAGGACTTGAACCCCCAACCTACTGATTACAAGTCAGTTGCTCTACCAATTGAGCTACACCGGCAGCTTGTACATTTAAATTAATGGTGGAGGATGACGGGATCGAACCGCCGACCCTCTGCTTGTAAGGCAGATGCTCTCCCAGCTGAGCTAATCCTCCATTATTAACGCCCGGCAGCGTCCTACTCTCACAAGGGGACAGCCCCTAACTACCATTGGCGCTGAGAAGCTTAACTTCCGTGTTCGGTATGGGAACGGGTGTGACCTTCTCGCTATCGCCACCAGACTATTTTTCAAAGACAAGTTTTATTATACCGTCTTTTTAAGATTTTTCAAGAGGAAATTTCATATTTTTCATTCCCTCAAAACTAGATAATGTATGAAGAAGCATTTGCCGAGTATTCACCAATGACTTGTCTAGCTTCGGCTCCTAACTTCTCGGCCGTTTCGATCCGTCCCTCCAAATCCCAAAACCAGGATTTGAATGGCCGGCTCTCCAACGTCTCTCGAAGTTGAACAGTCGCCTCCGCTTTTCGTTTTGGTTAAGTCCTCGATCGATTAGTATCAGTCAGCTCCACATGTCGCCACGCTTCCACCTCTGACCTATCAACCTGATCATCTTTCAGGGATCTTACTAGCTTGACGCTATGGGAAATCTCATCTCGAGGGGGGCTTCATGCTTAGATGCTTTCAGCACTTATCCCTTCCGCACATAGCTACCCAGCGATGCCTTTGGCAAGACAACTGGTACACCAGCGGTGCGTCCATCCCGGTCCTCTCGTACTAAGGACAGCTCCTCTCAAATTTCCTGCGCCCACGACGGATAGGGACCGAACTGTCTCACGACGTTCTGAACCCAGCTCGCGTACCGCTTTAATGGGCGAACAGCCCAACCCTTGGGACCGACTACAGCCCCAGGATGCGATGAGCCGACATCGAGGTGCCAAACCTCCCCGTCGATGTGGACTCTTGGGGGAGATAAGCCTGTTATCCCCGGGGTAGCTTTTATCCGTTGAGCGATGGCCCTTCCATGCGGAACCACCGGATCACTAAGCCCGACTTTCGTCCCTGCTCGACTTGTAGGTCTCGCAGTCAAGCTCCCTTGTGCCTTTACACTCTGCGAATGATTTCCAACCATTCTGAGGGAACCTTTGGGCGCCTCCGTTACTTTTTAGGAGGCGACCGCCCCAGTCAAACTGCCCACCTGACACTGTCTCCCGCCCCGATAAGGGGCGCGGGTTAGAATTTCAATACAGCCAGGGTAGTATCCCACCGACGCCTCCACCGAAGCTAGCGCTCCGGCTTCTCAGGCTCCTACCTATCCTGTACAAGCTGTACCAAAATTCAATATCAGGCTACAGTAAAGCTCCACGGGGTCTTTCCGTCCTGTCGCGGGTAACCTGCATCTTCACAGGTACTATAATTTCACCGAGTCTCTCGTTGAGACAGTGCCCAGATCGTTACGCCTTTCGTGCGGGTCGGAACTTACCCGACAAGGAATTTCGCTACCTTAGGACCGTTATAGTTACGGCCGCCGTTTACTGGGGCTTCGATTCAAAGCTTCGCTTGCGCTAACCTCTCCTCTTAACCTTCCAGCACCGGGCAGGCGTCAGCCCCTATACTTCGCCTTGCGGCTTCGCAGAGACCTGTGTTTTTGCTAAACAGTCGCCTGGGCCTATTCACTGCGGCTCATCAGGGCTATTCACCCTAATGAGCACCCCTTCTCCCGAAGTTACGGGGTCATTTTGCCGAGTTCCTTAACGAGAGTTCTCTCGCTCACCTTAGGATTCTCTCCTCGCCTACCTGTGTCGGTTTGCGGTACGGGCACCTTTTCCCTCGCTAGAGGCTTTTCTTGGCAGTGTGGAATCAGGAACTTCGGTACTAAATTTCCCTCGCCGTCACAGCTCAGCCTATGTGGTAACGGGATTTGCCTCGTTACCGGCCTAACTGCTTGGACGCGCTAATCCAGCAGCGCGCTTACCCTATCCTCCTGCGTCCCCCCATTGCTCAAACGGTAAAGAGGTGGTACAGGAATATCAACCTGTTGTCCATCGCCTACGCTTTTCAGCCTCGGCTTAGGTCCCGACTAACCCTGAGCGGACGAGCCTTCCTCAGGAAACCTTAGGCATTCGGTGGATGGGATTCTCACCCATCTTTCGCTACTCATACCGGCATTCTCACTTCTAAGCGCTCCACGGGTCCTTGCGATCCCGCTTCAACGCCCTTAGAACGCTCTCCTACCACTGACATCGTAAGATGTCAATCCACAGCTTCGGTGATACGTTTAGCCCCGGTACATTTTCGGCGCGGAGTCACTCGACCAGTGAGCTATTACGCACTCTTTAAATGGTGGCTGCTTCTAAGCCAACATCCTGGTTGTCTAAGCAACTCCACATCCTTTTCCACTTAACGTATACTTTGGGACCTTAGCTGGTGGTCTGGGCTGTTTCCCTCTTGACTACGGATCTTATCACTCGCAGTCTGACTCCCATGGATAAGTCTTTGGCATTCGGAGTTTGTCTGAATTCGGTAACCCGATGGGGGCCCCTAGTCCAAACAGTGCTCTACCTCCAAGACTCTTACTACATGAGGCTAGCCCTAAAGCTATTTCGGAGAGAACCAGCTATCTCCAAGTTCGATTGGAATTTCTCCGCTACCCACACCTCATCCCCGCACTTTTCAACGTGCGTGGGTTCGGGCCTCCATCCAGTGTTACCTGGACTTCACCCTGGACATGGGTAGATCACCTGGTTTCGGGTCTACGACCACATACTCATTCGCCCTATTCAGACTCGCTTTCGCTGCGGCTCCGTCTCATCAACTTAACCTCGCATGTAATCGTAACTCGCCGGTTCATTCTACAAAAGGCACGCTATCACCCATTAACGGGCTCTAACTACTTGTAGGCACACGGTTTCAGGATCTCTTTCACTCCCCTTCCGGGGTGCTTTTCACCTTTCCCTCACGGTACTGGTTCACTATCGGTCACTAGGGAGTATTTAGCCTTGGGAGATGGTCCTCCCTGCTTCCGACGGGATTTCTCGTGTCCCGCCGTACTCAGGATCCACTCTGGAGGGAACGAAGTTTCAACTACAGGGCTTTTACCTTCTCTGGCCGGCCTTTCCAGACCTGTTCATTTACCTCGTTCCTTTGTAACTCCGTATAGAGTGTCCTACAACCCCAGGAGGCAAGCCTCCTGGTTTGGGCTAATCCCGTTTCGCTCGCCGCTACTCAGGGAATCGCGTTTGCTTTCTCTTCCTCCGGGTACTTAGATGTTTCAGTTCCCCGGGTCTGCCTTCCATACCCTATGTATTCAGGTAAAGATCCTATCCCATTACGGATAGGGGGTTTCCCCATTCGGAAATCTCCGGATCAAAGCTTACTTACAGCTCCCCGAAGCATATCGGTGTTAGTACCGTCCTTCATCGGCTCCTAGTGCCAAGGCATTCACCGTGCGCCCTTTCTAACTTAACCTACTTCGGCCAATGATAAGCGGCGAATCTCTGCGTCAGCTCCGTCACTGTGCTCCTCGCGTACTCTCGTACGCTCCGGTGCTCGCTCGGTCGCTTCCTTGATCTTCTTGCTTCTCATTGCCCTCATGGTTTGTGCTCTTACTTCGTTTTAAAACAAAAATAAGAGAAAAAAACTAAGATGGCGATTACTCGGTTATTGCTTCTTCATTAACATTATCTAGTTTTCAAAGAACGAATCTTTCATTGAGAGATTGAACTCTCAAAACTGAACGAACAAAACGCGTCACGTTTCATGTAAATATCCTTAGAAAGGAGGTGATCCAGCCGCACCTTCCGATACGGCTACCTTGTTACGACTTCACCCCAATCATCTGTCCCACCTTAGGCGGCTGGCTCCAAAAGGTTACCCCACCGACTTCGGGTGTTACAAACTCTCGTGGTGTGACGGGCGGTGTGTACAAGGCCCGGGAACGTATTCACCGCGGCATGCTGATCCGCGATTACTAGCGATTCCGGCTTCATGCAGGCGAGTTGCAGCCTGCAATCCGAACTGAGAATGGTTTTATGGGATTCGCTTAACCTCGCGGTCTCGCAGCCCTTTGTACCATCCATTGTAGCACGTGTGTAGCCCAGGTCATAAGGGGCATGATGATTTGACGTCATCCCCACCTTCCTCCGGTTTGTCACCGGCAGTCACCTTAGAGTGCCCAACTGAATGCTGGCAACTAAGATCAAGGGTTGCGCTCGTTGCGGGACTTAACCCAACATCTCACGACACGAGCTGACGACAACCATGCACCACCTGTCATCCTGTCCCCCGAAGGGGAACGCCCTATCTCTAGGGTTGTCAGGAGATGTCAAGACCTGGTAAGGTTCTTCGCGTTGCTTCGAATTAAACCACATGCTCCACCGCTTGTGCGGGCCCCCGTCAATTCCTTTGAGTTTCAGCCTTGCGGCCGTACTCCCCAGGCGGAGTGCTTAATGCGTTTGCTGCAGCACTAAAGGGCGGAAACCCTCTAACACTTAGCACTCATCGTTTACGGCGTGGACTACCAGGGTATCTAATCCTGTTTGCTCCCCACGCTTTCGCGCCTCAGCGTCAGTTACAGACCAAAGAGTCGCCTTCGCCACTGGTGTTCCTCCACATCTCTACGCATTTCACCGCTACACGTGGAATTCCACTCTTCTCTTCTGCACTCAAGTTCCCCAGTTTCCAATGACCCTCCCCGGTTGAGCCGGGGGCTTTCACATCAGACTTAAGGAACCGCCTGCGCGCGCTTTACGCCCAATAATTCCGGACAACGCTTGCCACCTACGTATTACCGCGGCTGCTGGCACGTAGTTAGCCGTGGCTTTCTGGTTAGGTACCGTCAAGGTACCGGCAGTTACTCCGGTACTTGTTCTTCCCTAACAACAGAGTTTTACGATCCGAAAACCTTCATCACTCACGCGGCGTTGCTCCGTCAGACTTTCGTCCATTGCGGAAGATTCCCTACTGCTGCCTCCCGTAGGAGTCTGGGCCGTGTCTCAGTCCCAGTGTGGCCGATCACCCTCTCAGGTCGGCTACGCATCGTTGCCTTGGTGAGCCGTTACCTCACCAACTAGCTAATGCGCCGCGGGCCCATCTGTAAGTGATAGCCGAAACCATCTTTCAGCTTTCCCTCATGTGAGGGAAAGAATTATCCGGTATTAGCCCCGGTTTCCCGGAGTTATCCCAGTCTTACAGGCAGGTTGCCCACGTGTTACTCACCCGTCCGCCGCTGACTTCAGGGAGCAAGCTCCCATCTGTCCGCTCGACTTGCATGTATTAGGCACGCCGCCAGCGTTCGTCCTGAGCCAGGATCAAACTCTCCATATAAGAGTTGATTAAGCTCATAAGTTGTCTTTTCAAAAAAGACTAATGAATTAACGTTGACGTTTTTGTTCGTTCAGTTTTCAAAGATCAATTTATCTTTGCTATAATTTACCTTATCGCTCAGAAGCGACTTTATAAATATAACATGTTATCCATTAGCAAGTCAATAACTTTTTAAAATGTTTTTTCTCAGTTTAACTCGCCTTGTTGAGGACAAGAATTAATATACCATGACTTATTAAATGTTTGCAATATAATTTTTAAAAATGTTTATCTTTATATTTTCAGTACATATTAATCATATATCCTTTCTCTATTAGAGATTACTGTTCTGGAACCAAATAAAAACGGTGCCATTATGAAACTGCATTTACTTAAATTGTTCTGCAGCCAGATTTAATAAAGTGTACATTTTCTTAACACCAATTTTATACGCATTTCACCAGAGCTTATGACAATTCATTATATTAGTAACATATTTCCGGAACCATTCACCTCACATACCCACAAACTTATCCACGACCAAACACTTATTATTACAGTTGTCAACAAAGTTACTCACAGCATGTGGATAACTTTGTTCACTTTTCCACACTTTTATAAGCTTTTTAAAACAATAATTAAATTTATACTTATTTTATTGATTAACCGCCAAAAGGATGAAAAATAAAGTTTTAATAAACTATCAATACAAAGAAATAGTAATAGTTTTGGTTATTTTTCATAAAATCTATTAACTCTAATCTAAACGGAAGGTGTGTGAATGACACTGGAAACCGCAGCACTATATCTATCAGTAATCATGGCCATATTTTTATTTGCTTATGCATATGCAGAAGGCCTTAAAATTGCAAATTCAGATGAAGAGGTCTATGGTGGCACCTTCATCTTTTCAGTTACAGCCGCATTTATTTTTTCTGCTCTGACTTATGTATTTAGATAAAAAAATCTCCCCATTCTCAGGGAGATTTTTCTATCTTATATAACTATAGATAGGTTATCCGTTTATCCGGAAATCGTTGTTTTTTTCTTCCATTCTTTCATCCGAATCCTTCTCTCATCTAATAAGAAGAGAGTTATTCCTCCAATTACGACTGTTCCACCAAGAACTTGTGTCCATATAATCGACTCCTGAAGTAAATAATAAGCTAGAACTGCAGCACCAACCGGCTCAAATAAGATGGCCATAGAAATAGTTGAGGTGCTTAGCCATTTAAGTGACCAATTAAATAATGTGTGTCCAAGCAGGGTTGGAACTAGGGCCAGTAATATAAAATATACCCAGTCACTGGTTCCGTATGGGATTAACGGTTCATTAACGATTAACACGTAGAAAAACAATGTAACAGTGCTTATACTGTAGACAACAAAAGTATAGGTAACGAGCGACAACCTTTTTCTGACTGTTTGCCCAAACATTAAGTAAGCCGTTACCAGGGCGCAGGCAATGATTGCAAGTATATCCCCGAACAAAGCAGTCCCGCTGATTTGAAAATCTCCCCAGCTGATAATAACACTGCCCACAATTGCGAGAAGCCCGCTTAATATTGCTTTCCAGGTAAACTTTTCTTTAAAAAAGAAATATGTGCCTGCAAATGCAAATAAGGGCTGTAGTGTTACAAGGACTGTAGAACTGGCTACAGAGGTGTAGTTCAGTGACTCAAACCAAAGAATAAAATGAAAGGCAAGAAACACACCGGCGATGATGGAATAGATCCAATCCCTCCGTGTAATAAGACGAAGTTCCGGAACATATTTTATAAGAAATACAGGCAACATGAATAGGACGGAAAATAATAACCGGTAAAACGCAATGACTCCCGATGGAGCGCTGGATACTTTCACCAATATAGCAGAGGTTGAGACAGAAATTACACCAATTGCCAGGGCAACATAGGGATTTATTTTTTTATCTGACATTTTTAATACTCCTTGTTTCTGTTCCCTAATAATTAGGGTATATTTCATTTTACAACGTGTAGTCAAACTTTTACTATGGTTTTATTATAGCAGGATTTTTAAAATCATATTTTGGATATACAATACATAAAAAAGCGGGAGATATTATGAGCAGTTTAGAGATAGAAATATTAATGAAGCTGGGGATTTCAGCAGTCCTTGGACTTGTTATCGGCCTGGAGAGAGAATTAAAAAGAAAGCCGGTCGGCTTAAAGACAAGTTTAGTTATTTCCATAGTAAGCTGCCTGCTGACTATCGTGTCTATAGAATCGGCTTATATGTTTCCTGGCAATGATGACATCAACATAACGATGGATCCTCTCCGTTTAGCTGCCCAGATTGTTTCAGGCATCGGCTTTTTGGGTGCAGGCGTTATTTTAAGGAGGGGAAATGACAGTATTTCGGGCCTTACAACAGCCGCTTTAATTTGGGGTGCAGCAGGAATCGGAATTGCTGTAGGAGCCGGCTTTTATATTGAAGCAATGGCCGGAGTGGCGCTGCTGATTATTTCAGTGGAGGTAATTCCTTTTATTATGGGCTTAATTGGTCCCAAACGCTTAAGAGAAAAAGAAATTAACCTGCAGCTGAAGGTAAGGGATAAAGAAAATATTGCTGACATCATCCCAGCGGTAAAAGACCTTGATATATCTATAAAACATATTCGCATTAAAGACCTGGAAGATGAACATCTGCATCTGGTACAGCTGATAGTTGCCGTCGACTACAAAAGAAGAACTACGGATGTTTATTACAGCGTTTCAAGTATTCCTGGAGTGCAGTGCATGGAAATCGATAGTATGCAGTAAAATTTTTTAATAATTCCTCTTGCAAGATAACTCCGATGTGGTTATAATTTTTCTTGTACCACTACTCGGGGGATTAGCTCAGCTGGGAGAGCGCAACGCTGGCAGCGTTGAGGTCAGGGGTTCGAGCCCCCTATTCTCCATAGGAAAAAGCCTTGTTTATCAAGGCTTTTTTTATTTCTTCAATACTTGGCGATTCGGTAAGAAAGTTATTGTCGCTGGATTATGAAATTTGTTTCATGAGAATCCACCTCTAAGATTGCTATCCTGTGAATGTACATTGCCAATTCTGACTCTGTCTTTTTGTCTTATCTCCTTCAGGTCTTAATTAGATCCAAAATCTTACTTACCTTTCGAAACAAAGTTAAGCAAAAACCTATTTTTTCGTGCTATCATAAAGATAAAAAACATAATCATTAGATACACTTGAATAACCCTGTTGTCGTATCATTGCCGTAAGATTTCCGCGGTGATAAGTGCCATGGTTAACAACATGCTGAACCAATTCAGAAAAATGAGTATCCAAACGCCCGAATTTAGGATGCACTGGGGTAATCTCTTTATCCAAATCACTAACATTGTTAAGAAACTTTTGATATTCCTCTGACAAACTTTGAAACAGCTTTTCCATTTCTTCAAGACTTTTATCCTTTGTCTTTTCTTGAGCAATGGCAATAGAAGCTTGAACTTC
Organism: Cytobacillus sp. BC1816; assembly: GCF_051353635.1. Classification (NCBI taxonomy): domain Bacteria; kingdom Bacillati; phylum Bacillota; class Bacilli; order Caryophanales; family Bacillaceae; genus Cytobacillus; species Cytobacillus sp. BC1816. The sequence continues at coordinate 4,461,778 of NZ_CP195611.1, forward strand.
TTCCATACTATTCTCCTGCATTACACCAAGCCATATTGTATCTGTCATATAAATATGGACAAGAGCCTTCGCAATCGAGGAAAAAACACTTTGTATTTCCCGATCATAAATATCCTTGGGCAATTCTTTCAAGCGCTCAAAAAACTTTTTATTCGCCCAAACGTGATAATCATACAGTTTTAACGCATGATGTTTTCCCATAAAAGATTCCTCCCTTATAGCTAAATTCCACCTCAATAAATACTTCGGTATTCACTGTAAGAAGCCCTGCCCGATTGTTGAAGATCATTAAGACACCTTATTAGACAAAAGAACCCGTTCGTTTAAGTAAATTTCCTCATAAACTTAAAACAGGAACGTATTTGGCAATTAAAAAGTGTGTTTCTTAAAATATAAATACTTATTTAATTAGATTCATATAGAAGAAGCTTTTTAAGTGTAAGTTTATTAACAATATCTTAAACGTTCTTAAAGTAAGTTTTATAAACTCTAGACGACCTCTTGCATCAACATAGCCATGTTCGCCTATTACGAAGACTTAAATTAATTAAGTGTCAAAAAGGCGCTTTTTGTCTTGTCTGCTAACCTTCTTGTCTAAAAGCCCAATAAATCCCTCTGTCATAAAATTTGACGCCAAAGAGCCTGATTAAAGCAAAGATCAGAAAACCTGACAAAATCCCCGTCATGTTGGTCATCACATCCACGACATCCGTGACACCTAGACGAAAAACATATTGAGAGAGTTCAATCAGCAGGACCAAAGGCAATCCAACGAACATTGTCCGCCAGAAACCTCGAAACAGAAGATAAAGCATCCAACCAATAGGAATAAAAATCAGGATATTGGCCAAAGTTTCTGCATTAGAATTCCAGAAGACCGCCCGCCACTGCAGATTAATTCTGGCAATGCCATCACCGTAAGTCTTGAAAAGAATAAAATTCATGCTGCTTAGAAAATACAAGATTCCTTCCAACCATACAAACCATTTGTAAAATTGCCCACGGCAAAGCTGGTAAATATTAGCCGAAATAACCAGACTGGTCAAAAGAAAGAGAGCCGCGGCCGGCCAGATACTATCAAAAGCTGCCATCCCAAACATGAGCCTGAGCAAATAGTGCCCAAATCGACCATAAAACCATAGATAGGCGATTAATAATGGAAGAAAAAGAATAGTTGTCAAAATAAGTGCTGTTTTTTTAGTCATATCTTAGAAAAACACCTCTGATCTATTGAAGGTTTGCTTATGTTATTCAACAATCCTGCCGGTTTTCTTTTTTCACTTATCATTCGTGAATGGTCACAATTACTCCATCTATATTGTTACCTGAAATCTCAAAATAGCTATTTTTCTGTACGCTAATCGTCCTGTTTTGAGTAATCGGGTAATAAGTAATCATGTATTTTTCCCCATTCATACTAGCAGAGATTTGTTTTTCTTCTTTCAGGTAGTCTAAATATTCTTCTAAAGCAAAATTCTTTTCCTTCATAATCGCACTATGCGGCAAACCAACAAAGCGGATGTGCCACGGTTCATATTGAATTCCTGTTATGTCGGTCTTGTCCTCTGGATAGCGTAAAATGAATCCATATTTCCAAGCATTTTCTTCTAGCCACTTTCCTTCAGGTGCATCTGCCATCTTCATTTGAGTGGATCCTACATCAAGCGATAAGCCCAAATTGTGTTCGCTATATCCAGCTGGCAAGGCATAGTCAGAACCCATCTCTTGATAAAGCACACTTTGCTCTTCAAAGCCTCGAAAACCGCTGGTAATAGAGAAATTTCGAACTCCTTCCTTTTCGGCTGCAGCGATCATCTCTGAAAATTCACGGGCAACGTCCTCAGACAAATAAATTTCGCTGTTTACCAGCCTGTAGCCCTTTGTCAATTCATTGTACGCTGCTAGATTGATGACATCCGATTTAATACTCTCCGGGCGAACCGGATATTCACTGTTGACCAAAAGCAGATTTCCTTGATAGATTTGTTCTTCTTCAATCTCTTTTTGGATATTTTCAGAAGTTCTTCTACCTTCTTTATCATTTTCATTTTGATCATTGTTTTGTATTTCTACTTTCGGTTCAAAAAAAGGGTCAATTTTAACGAAAGTTAACCCTAAGCACAATAATAATAAAAATAAAAAACCCCACTTCTTCATTCTTCAGTTCCCCCTTATTCTTCTCTGCTTAAAAGAATAAGGAAAACTATTAAAATAAAGAGTAGGGTAAATATTAAATTTTTCTTAAATCCTGTACACTTACAGCAAATCTTCTTTAATTGGTTCACTTTCCTTTGGTAAACGAACTTCAAAAACTGTCTGGATGACACTGCTTTCAACAGTAATTGTTCCATTATGCTGCTCCACAATATTCTTCGCAATGAACAAGCCTAGACCAGTGCTATCTTCTTGCTGCGTTCGTGCTTTGTCACCAGTATAGAACATATCAAAGAGATGCGGGAGTTCATCCGGAGGAATGCTATCTCCATAATTCATAACCTGAACGACCACTTCTTCTGCATCAATAAAGCCTTTAATATCCACATACTTACCTTCATATCCATAACGAATAGCATTTGTCAGAAGGTTTTCAAACACACGTGCTAACAATTCTCCATCGCCCAAAATAGGTAGATGGGATGTACTATCCATCCGGGCAGCCAGTTGATTCTTTTTAAATACAGGATACAATTCTTCCTTTAATTGATTAAGCAAGTCAATTAAATTTATTCTCCTTTTTTCAACTGGAAGCATACCATAGTTCATTCTAGTTATTTCAAATAATTCATCAATTAGTCTTTCTAAACGCTGAGATTTAGTAAAGGCAATTGATAAAAAATGTCTGACTTGTTCTTTAGTCAAGGTCTCATCCTTAAGAACCAAATCCAAATATCCTAAAACAGAGGTAAGCGGAGTCCGTAAATCATGAGCTAGATTTATGACTAATTGATCCTTGCTGCTTTCCGAGAAATCTCCTCTTTCTACAGCTTGTTTCAATTTTTCACTTGCCAAATTAATATCATGGGCAATATCTCGAAATTCATCATTTGACTCTATTTGAACATGATGTGAAAAGTCTCCCCGGGAGAGATGATGAATTCCGGTTGAAATCTCGTTAAAATAGCTGGAATAGCGCTTCGTGAGTAAATAAAAGAATATGAACGAAAGCGGGATGAACAGCAGTAAAAAGACATTAATGTCGCCAAATTGTTTCATGATTTTCCGATAATATTCCAGCCGGTCACCATATTGGGCATTTGCGTGATAATAGAATTGCAGGGCTTTAAAGGCTATAAACGTTATAAGTCCAGAAAAAATCATACTTAAACCAAATAAGAGCACCATCTTTGAACGAAAGCTGTGCACCATTTTAACCATTGAAGGAATACCCAACTCCCCACACGGTTTTAATCCATTTGTGGTTCTGCTCGCCTTCTTCAAGTTTTTTTCGCAGCGTACGAATATGTACCATGACAGTGTTGCCACTTTCAAAGTATGCTTCTCCCCATACATGTTGAAAAATATTCTCCACACTATATACCTTCTTTGGATAACTCGCAAGTAAATACAAAATGTCAAACTCTTTCGGCGTAAGCACGATGCTTTCACCGTAAAGGGTTACTGTGCGCTGATCAGGAGTAATGACTAACCCGCCGTATTCCAAGCTGTTTTTATTATCTGTTTTAGGCTGATTTAGCTTCATAAAACGCCGGAGATGGGCATTTACACGGGCAACCAATTCGATAGGGGTAAATGGTTTAGTCATATAATCATCTGCTCCAATGACCAGTCCCTGTACTTTATCAAAGTCAGATGTTTTAGCACTCAAAAAGATGATTGGCATATTATACTGTTCGCGAATGCGGCGGGTTACTTCATATCCATCCATTTTCGGCATCATAATATCCAAAATCATCAGATCAATCGATTGAGTCTCGACTGCACGAACAGCCTCTTGTCCATCCGAAACTTTAATAACATGATACCCTTCTTTTTCTAAATGAATGGAAACCAGATCAGCAATGTCCTCCTCATCATCAGCAATTAATATCGAAATATCTCTCATCTTCCCACTCCTAAATAAAAGTTAGCATGCAGATATATATTAAATTATATCCATTTTCTATTATTTCCTTTTCTTTTTCAAAAATTGGTCATATCGTTCAAATAAACGCAACTCTTCTACTAAATCCCCGGTGCATTCATGAGAAATTTCTAGTATTATTTATTCTAATACTACCGTTATATCGTAAATTTGGCTTAATAAATGCAAATACAACTCTTCACAACTTCAAGAAATTCGGACACTTCCCCAATTATTGAATAAAAAGACCGGCTGCAATCACAGCCGGTTTTAAAAGAAAGATAGCATTGTTTATTAACCTGGTTTATATTCAATTCTCCTTCTTTGCTACATAAATATTATTTTTGTAGCAACTGTTTGTTGAAATGCCTGATCGTGCTCAACAATAACCATTGTGGGATTAAATCTTTGAATAAGCTCTTCAATCTGCACTCGCGAATATATATCAATAAAATTTAACGGTTCATCCCAAATATATAAATGAGCTTTTTCACATAAACTTTTAGCTATAAGCAGCTTTTTCTTTTGGCCGCCGGAATAATGAGCAATATCTTTCTCAAATTGTATCCGGTCAAAGTCCATCTTTCGCAAAATGGATTTAAATAGAGTCTCATCAATTTTATGCTCTTCAATAAAATCCGATAACAGCCCCTTTAAATTCGAGGTATCTTGCTGAACATAGGAAATGATAAGGCCGGAACCTACATTCATTGAGCCTGTATGCTGAATCGGAGTTCCTAGAATTAGTTTTAAAATACTGCTTTTTCCGCTTCCATTCTTTCCATCAAGTACAATTCTGTCCCCTTGTTCAACTTTAAAACTAATGGGCTTATTTACTATTTGGTCACCGTACTTGACAGACACATCAGCCAAAGAAATCAATTCATTGGACTGAAATTCAAATGGCTCTAATTTTAATGATTCGGTTTTTTCCACATTTTTAAGCAGTTTTGATTTTTCCTCAATCGCTTTTTGCTGCCTTGTTTCCAGGTTCTTTGCTCTTTTCATCATCTTTGCTGCTTTATGTCCTACAAACCCCTTGTCCAGCTTAGAGCCCGAATTCGTTGTCCCATTCTTGGAAGACTCCACTTGATTAGACCAGCCTGCTGAACGCTTTGAAGATTGCTTTAATCTCCCAATGTCTTTTTGCAAACGCTGATTTGCCGCCTCTTCGTGTTCTTGCTGCCGATCAAAATTTAGCTTCCATGAAGAATAGTTACCACTCTGTACTTCAATATTTGCTCTATTTATAGATAAGATATGATCAACGCAGCCATCTAAAAAGATTCTATCGTGTGAAATTAAAATAAATCCTTTTTTCTTCCTTAGATAATCAGAGACCACCTTTCGCGCATCAGTATCCAGATGATTGGTTGGCTCATCAATCAAAAGAAATTGGCCCTCATTCAAAAATAATGCAGCAAGCAATACCTTTGTTTGTTCCCCATTTGATAATGTTTTAAATGTGCGGTACATGACCTCTGCATCAACATTTAGATAGGATATTTCACGAAAAAATTCCCAATCTTCTGCCTGTGGGCAAATCTCTTCTAGGATTTCATGCGTATACTTATTTTTATCCGATACGGGATAAGGGAAATAATTAAATTCTACAGAAGAGATGATTGTCCCGCTATACTCATAATTTCCTAATAACAAATTAAAGAATGTTGTTTTACCTCGTCCATTTCTCCCAATAAATCCAAGTTTCCAATCTGTATCTATTTGAAAGTTTACACCCTCAAAAATATTGTCAAAGCTTCCTGGATAAGAAAAAGTTAAGTCTTGTACCTTTATCATCGACATAATTATTCCTCCTTTGTATATCAATTCATTTTTCTTTTTATACAAAGTCGGCATACCCATCTATTCTGCTTTTTCCCCGTATAAGTTTGATGGATACTAACGACTTATACGGAGTATTACATGCGTAACAATAGTGTCTGAAGTGCTCATTTCTCTGTCTCCTTTATTTTTCAGATTAAATTTTAATACTACCTATCTTATCTTTGATCTATAAAAAAACCTCCCATTTATAATTGGAAGGATTAGTCTTTCAATGATATTCATGAAGCTCCAATTTGCCAACGGAATCATGACAAATAAAAGTGTATTATAAAAATGGATAGACTAACCCTATATTTTGATGTTTGAACTTATTCATTTCAAATAAAAATATAGATCAGTTAATCATTGTCCATCCATCAATCCTCTCATAAATCGTATCTTTATAGTAACAATTTTTTTCCCTGAATACAATATCACAATATTTCATATCGCTTAGACTCCCAATTCCTGCCCAACATCATATAGGTGACATCCGTAGCATCTTCTTCATGTTCCACTGTGTATGTATTCCCTCCATTATTTTGCTCATTATCTTTCCCGTTACTGCTAGTTTTATTACTTGTGTTTCCACATGCTGAAAGAAGAAGTAAAGTGAAAATTACCATGAGCAAAAAGAGATTGCAATGGGTTCTACTTAAATTCAAGGTACACCAAAACGAATAGTCATTTTAACAATGAAGGGACAGAAGCATTACTTTCTATGGGTATAACGCCTGTAGGGGCAGTTGAATCCTGGTTAGGTAATCCTTGGTATGACCATATTCAAGAAAAAATGAAAAATGTTAAAAGCGTTGGAACTGAATTGGAGCCAAGTTTAGAAACCACCATGTCATTAAAACCAGACTTAATTATTGGAAATAAAGTACGTCAAGAAGCTATCTACGACAAATTAAGTCAAATTGCACCAACAGTGTTTGCTGAAAACCTTGGTGGGGATTGGAAAGAAAACTGCAAACACTATGCTAAAGCCATTAACAATGAAGAAACTGGCAATAAAGTACTGAATGATTTTGATACACGTGTAGCGAATCTAAAAGAACAACTTGGAGATCAATTGCAGAAAAAAGTATCAATTGAGGAGATTGGCATTTTTCAGCTTGTTATACATGTTCGTTAATAAAGAGATTCTTTCTTCATCCAGTAATCTCGTTTGTTCATAGCCTTTTCTTGTACCAATTTAAACGGGATATATTAGAAAGCAGGAATGGCACAATCATCGCAGTTATGCGGTTTTTTTATTGGAATAAATTGCGTCTGAATTACACAGTGGTGAATATTACCTATCGGACAACCTACCCCTTTTGTTTAAAAAGAAAAAGCGGCCAGAAATAGGCAGCTGATTCAACCCAGCAAATTTGTGCATAATCATTTAATTGTAAAACTCCATATGTGTTTTTTCCTTTTTGTAATAATCTAGTCTGTCTTGTAAAGTACCTGTATGAAATTCAAACTTATGCCCATCCGGATCAGTAAAGTAAATAGACTTTTTATCTTTTTCGTCCCTTGGACGACCTGACAGGATGTTTATCTTCAATTCTTTTAGTTTACGAAACTTATTATCAAATTCAGCTTCTTCTATCGAAAAAGCTATATGTGTATATGATTGGCAAATTTCAGTACGAGGTATATCCTTTTCTTCATTAAGGGCAAGCCATATACCGTTTAAATCAAAATAGGCAGTACTTCTTCCTTTAACTACCAACTTTGCACCAAACACATTTTTATAAAACTCAATAGAAGTTTCTAAATTGGAAACTGAAAATAAAAAATGATTAATGCCTACTATTGACACCAAATCACCCCAAACTTGTTTTTTTATATACTCATTATACAAAATTTTATTGAAGCATTCTGCCCCGTTTGTTTAACCTGTCATTTTTGATGCACTGCCATTACATTCGATTATAGCGGAGAGAACTTTTGTTTCCAGGAGTATCTCCCTATTTTTTATCTGTGAACCAGCCTTTCTAGCAATTCATAAATAGTGTGCAGGCGGATTCCCCCAATCACCACCTTGGCTTTACCGGTCTTTCTTCACTATCAGGAAAATGGAAAATCTATTTTCACAGAATAATAAGGAACTATAGATTGGCTTTCGACATAATGGACTGAAAAATTCCCCCAATAGGGATATTTCTATATTAATAGAAATGAATAATTGAACAATAAACAAAGGGGGGAGAATTCACAGGGGATAAAAATCTATGTATCTTCAAAAAAAATATGAAAAAGGGTGAGAAGATGAAGAGTTCCTTTAAGAGAAAAATGTCTGCAATCGGTATTTCTGCTCTAATTGCCGGAAGCATTACAACACCGGCTGGCGCAGAGTTTGAACTGCCAAAACAGAATGGACAGGCAATACCTCTGTCAAAACAGGCTAGGTCTGAATTAGATAACCTATGGAAAGATAGTGCAAGTGATCACCCAATATACGGACAGGGCCTAAACAAGTTCGATCCTAAAGAGAATATAAGATTAATAGTTGAAGTAGAAGTAGACAAAACAGAAAAACCTGAACAGAAGGTCAAACAAGTAAAGAGCAGCTTTATGAAAAAAAGGAGCGGTGCCTCAGAAGTAATTCATACATATTCTGAAGGTTTTTACGGCTTCAGTATGGAGACAACTATTGGAGAAGCAGAAAAGATCCAAAAAACGGCTGGCGTTAAGGACATCCGCATCTCGAAAACATATGAGCATCACGATATAAATAGCAATGAAATTGTTGAAGCAATGAATGTATGGACCAAATACAATTACACAGGGGACGGAATGGTCGTCGCAATTGTGGATTCGGGAATCGATCACAGTCATGAAGCGCTTCAGCTTACCGAAAACGGAAAGAAACATGCGAAATACAATGAAGTCAATATCCAGACAACATTGAATAAAACGGAAGTAAATGACATCTGGTATTCAGATAAAGTCCCTACAGGTTATGACTGGGCCGATAAAGATACGGATGTCATACCGGCAAGTAATAAGCATGGCACACATGTGGCCGGAATTGTCGGAGCTTTTGAAGAATCTCAGAAAAAAGCAGTCGGTGTAGCGCCGGATGTCCAGCTGATTGCTGAGAAAGTGTTTTCTGATTCGAGGGGATACGCATACGACGATGACATTGCAGCAGGAATTTATCATGCAGTAGAAGCAGGAGCAGATGTCATCAACATGAGCTTGGGATCTGATGCAGGAATGGTTGACCCAAACGATCCGGTTCAGCGGGCAGTCAGATTTGCGACAGATAACGGTGTTCTGGTAGTCGCTTCAGCAGGTAATTCTTCTTACAGCACGAAGCAGAACCTGCTGCCGACCACTGACCTGCCATTGGCGAAAAATCCGGATATCGGGGTGGTAGGTGATCCTGGGATTACACCTTCAGCGCTTCAAGTAGCATCTTCCGAAAATGACTTAATGAGAGTCGAATCCCTTATGCTGAACGATGAAACCATGCTGGCATACCAAAATCAATCATCTGCTAAAAAATTGTCTGAAGGACTTGAAGCAGGTACAGAATATGAGCTTGTTTTTGCCGGCGAAGGTTTCGGTGATGATCTTGATGGATTAGACCTCGAAGGCAAGATTGCCGTCGCCAAACCAGCTCAATCTTATTCTACATATACAACTCTTCAATATGGAGTAGCCAAAAAAGGAGCGGAAGCACTTATTGTAATCCCTCCAGACGAACTTTCAGATTTCCCAAACCTTAGATTCTCGCCGAACTCCATTCCAGCTGTCACGACTGAGCTGAAAAAAGGAAATAAACTGATGGAAAGACTTCAAAGTGGTGAAAGGATTACAGTGGGTCTTTCAGATGAAGGCATGTGGGTACAGAACCCGGCTACAGAGCCGATGTCGGATTTCTCTTCTTACGGGGCACCGACAGACTTGAGCTTTAAACCGGAAATTACAGCGCCTGGCGGAAAAATCACCTCAACTGTCCTGAATAATGAATATGAAGCTATGAGCGGTACTTCCATGGCGAGTCCGCAAGTAGCGGGAGGGGCAGCACTGCTTTTGCAAAAGTACTACCAGGAAGTAGGGCTGCCTAAAAATGAAGAAACCGTCTTGAAGGCAAAAATGGCTCTTATGAACACATCTGACATTTTGAAAAATCCGAAGCATGAAAACACACCTTATTCACCAAGGCGCCAAGGATCCGGCCTCATGAAGATTGAACAGGCAGTAGAGACACCTTATCTATTAAAACAGATTGGTGTACCGCTCGAGCAGGCAGCATCTATAGCACTTAAGGAAGTCGGACGAACATTCGATTTTACACTGGATGTAGAACCTCTGGCGAAGAAGCTGGAAAAAGCGAATCACCAATTTGAAATTCAGGTAGATGTACTGACGGATGAAACAGAAACGAGATCCGTAAAAGGAAAGAATAAAGAGTACTTGACATTAAACAGTTTCCCGGTTGAAGACGCTGTTATAAAGATTAACGGCAGAACCCAAGGCGAAAGCAAGATCCAATACAAGCCACACCGCGATGACGAAGTGACAATCTCTGTGACTCTTCCGGAGAATCTGAGTAAAGATCGCTTTGTGGAAGGTTATGTCCGCTTCGTTCCAAAAGGAAGCTCTGTAAAGGATCTGTCTACATTGACCATGCCATTCATGGGCTTCTACGGCAATTGGGGTTCACTTGACAACATCGATGAAAGCCCTGTAAACGGCGATGCATATCTTCCTTATACAGTCCTTTGGAATGATCTGCTGAACCTGCCAATGGGCTATGACAACAGCACTGGCAAATTCAATCCTGAAAAGATTGGGTATTCGCCAAACTCAATTGTGACAGGAATTTATCCTTCTTTTACAGCCTTCAGAAATTTGAAGGAAATGTCCTTAAGTGTCCAGGATAAAGACGGAAATACCGTCGCGGATATTACGAATTTCAGTGAATACACAGAAGACGGCAGTCCTAATGCGTTCCGGAAAAATATCATGGCCTACAGAGACTTCTATTACGGATTTGATGGCATATTATGGGACGGAAGGGACAATGAAGGCAACATACTGCCTGATGGTGATTATTATTATGTGTATGAAAGCACTTTAAATTATGAAGGAGCAGAACCGCAGCAGACGAAAATCCCATTCAAAATGGACGGAGCTGCCCCTGGAGTTGAGAACATTCAAGTGGAAGATCAAGAAGATGGCAACTATAAAATCACTTGGGATGTACAAGAAGAAAACACCGGGTATACCGGAAGTATGCTCTGGATGAATGGCAAGAGAAAATCCCTTGAGGCGGGAACAATGGAGTATATATCAGATGAAAAACCTGAGATCGTGATGATATCCGCCCTTGATGGAGTACACAATGTAGGGGTGAACTATTGGGGGAACGAAGAGCTGCTTCACGCAGACCCGTTCATCAATTTCTGGCAAGTATCGGGATCCAACATTAATGAAACAAAACCAGCATCTATGCTCATTTTTGGTTACAAGCGATTGGACTGGCACATTGAAATCTCTGACTCAGAAGGAAATATGCTGGAATATGCAGATATCGAAGATGAACATTCAATATACGGTTTGAAGTGGTATCCAAGTGAAGAATATCCAAATGGAGACTACTATGTAACGGTTACAGGGACAGATGAAAAAGGTTTATCGTTAACATCTGAACCTAAGAAAATCACAGTAAAGCATTAATAAAAGAAAGCCAGGAATCCTGATTGTGGATTTTCTTGGCTTTTTATTAAGATAAAAGATTAATTTTTTGAACTACTTAGCTTCAACTTGATTAGTCATTAATAACTGGGTATATTTCTCTTCATGGAGGGCATCAGCATAAATTCTGTATTGCCAAAAGGCTAACAGACACTTTTTAAACCTTTCTATGTTACCTATTTTGTTTGATGTTGCTGCCACTTCTAATAGATCCATTAAACCTTTTTCAAATTGATTGCATTTACATTGAAGCAAAGCATGAGCGTAGCGAAAATCCCAATACATCTTTTCTTTTAGCCACGGTTCCTTGCTTATGGCCATATCTTTAATGACATGATTGAATCTTTCTATTAATCTTTTTGAATCCCCTAATCGATTTAACTGTATATACGACTCCAATATCCTCGGCAGACCGGCATATATATCGTCCCTATGTTCCAGCCAGGAAAGATATTCATCCACATATTGCAACTGTCCAAAATCCAAAAGGGCAACAAAGCGATTTCCAACAGCTATATCTGAAAAGAATTCGTTTATATGTGCGTATTCTTTAATAAGGTCCAATACTTCTTCAAGTGAGGCACCTAATCTTGTCAGAGCAAAACTCTTATACATCAAAGCCCGTCCATAATACTCGCCTCCATCTTCCATTTTTTTTAATTTTTCAGCATAAATCAGTACTTGCCCCCAATCTTCCCGCCGATAGTAATCTGCCATGATCCACATGTATGCTTCTTTCCTAATATCAATTGGCATGTATGCCAATTGATCTAGTACATGAGTCAGTGCATGCTGGCCTTTGTCTGTCAATCTTACGATATAAAATCTCCTGAAATAGCTGATTGCTACATTTTCAGAAAAACGATCGGAATCATTCTCAATAATAACTTCATAGAGTGGAAGAGCCTGCTCCCCTTTTCCTGCCTGAAATAGCTCTTCGGCTACAGAAAAGATGTATAATAAATTTTTCTTTCTAAATGTTTTTGAATTTTCTTCCAGCATTAAATCTATCAAATTACTAAAATGCTTTTTACGCCCTTCTGCTGCACACTTATACAAGAACTGTATACTTCTCCGCTTATCAATGCGATTTCCTTCGTTTAGACATTCTTCTATATAGTATGAATACAGTAAACCTTCAGAAAGGCCGAGAGCATGTGTAATGGCATCTAAATTTTGCAGAGAAAGCGGCTGCCTATTATTCAGTATCCGGCTAATCTCGCTAATATGAATACCGGATTCCTTTGAAAGTTGTGTTTTATTCCAATTTTTTAATTGCATATATTTTTGAATTTCTTGAAATAGAGCAACATTCATGATTTATTCACCTTTTCCTTTTTGCCAATAATAAAGTCCACCCTTCATGGCTTGATCCTAAGTGATAGCATCTATTTTCGCCTTGACTGCTTTCTTGTTTCTTCAAATAAGAAAATATCTTGTTAATGACTTTTTATTAGAGTCGAATGACAGTATAGAGGGTCACTGCAGAAGGAAGTGAACGTCCCAAAGAAAACAGTGAAAAGAATATTTAAAATGAGGTAAAATGGTTTTCTCTTGGAATCAATAATAAGCGATGATCACCAGAACTTTTATATTGATGTATACAAATAGGGGATTATCAATTCTACAATATCAATTATACAATCTATTCTAACTGGTTATTTTATATTTTGCGACTCATTATTTTTACACTAAAGTCAGAAGTTTAATTAGTCACTTCTCCTGACTAACTGCTATTTCAACATCAAATGGTAATAAACAATCGCGGCTTTTGCATTTTGCACTTTCTCTTCGAAAGTAATACTTTCGAAGCGCTATCTTACATTGCTACATCTCATTGTTTTGGATTCCTATTCCTACAACAATCGGCATGGACATATTCTGGAGATCCTCTAAGCGGTTAGTGAAATATTGGCTCAACAGCTTCGTTAGTTTCTGGTCCCCTTTTTCCACTAATCCCTCTAATTCAAAGTTCTGAAAAATCTCCTCTCCCATTATTATCAATGAGTAACTTAATTCACTTTTGTTCAATTACATTATTGTATAAAATTGAAAGTTACTTTATATTTTGGGTACCCGTTATTTCAACACTAAAATTTGGTTTAATTTGAATTTCACTATAAATATTTTTCCATTCTTTATTATTAAGATATTGCGGGTACTGAACTGATATTTCCTTTTGGATACCTAGTACGTCACTTTCAGCATCAATTAATATATTTGTCACTTTATTTGCTTGGTCAGTTAAGTAATCAGAAGCAAGTCTGTTAAATTTTTTAATGTCATTATTTGATATTATGCCTTCATAGTAATTGATTTCTGCATCTAATTTGATATCTACCTCAAAGACAATTTCCCCATCTTTATTATCTTCATCCAGCTTTAGATTTGTCTGGTGTTTGATTCTATTAATAATAATGGCAAAGGGGTTCATCTCTTTATTGTCATGGTCTATATTAAAAAAATTGAGTTTGTTAAAACGGTTGTCCATGATTAATAGTAAAGTGGATTGCTCAGGTGACAGAGAATATCCGGTATATTTATCCCCATTAAAAAGAGCAGTACCTGAAATTTCGATCTGATTGGGACCCGATTTTCTTACGAGTGGGATTATGGAATCTTCATGGTCTGTAATCTTATTCCATATCGAAAAAGTGTTTTCTTTTGGTATGTGAGTTCTTTCCTCAGCGTTTCCGAACATCTTTAATAATCTAAATGCTAATGGACTATTCTCCATTTGAATGGACAAGATATCCGTGCCTCTTCCTTCTGCAATCATCACCTTTGAAGTAATATCTCCATACCTCGATCTTCCAATCGGTTCCAACAATGGCAAAATCCCTTTTGATTTCGCTAATTCCTCCCCTATCACAATGACGTATGCCTTGCTTAAATCCAGCTCCCCAGGAATTTTATTCGTATAATTAATATCAATTTCAATTACATTTTTCCCTTGTGACTTGGCCATTTCATCTTTAATGGTAAACTTTCCTCCACCAGATCCTTGTATATTTAATGCCCGGACAGATGTTTGAAGCATATCAGGTTCATCTTCAGAAGTGTCAAAGGTTATACCATTTATGATAACTTTATCTCTTAAGGGACTTTGATTCCAGCACCCTGCTAGTAATAATGTTATTGCTATTAATACAACACCCAAATGAAACGATCTCAAATCGTCTCCCCCTTTTCCTTAATTCTTAAGACGGCAGATATTAGTAAAAGAGTTAATGGGATAATACCAATAATAAAATAACTATATAATGTAACAAAATTCAAATAATAATCAAGCATGACATTTGACTTTTTAGCCAGAAGGAATAATGCGAAAATCAGAATACCAGTGACAGGAAACGATCTGTGTTTACCATCATATTTCAGAAATACATTTGAAAAGAAAAGAAAAACGGAAACAGATAATACCAATGGAATGGCCCACATAGAAAAGAAAATCAGGTCCATTCGATCTAAAGCTTCAAACTGTAAAGGACGAAACATATAGATAATAGGATATTTCAATTGAGCTAAGAGATTACTGTTAAAAACCAGTGTCGCAAGGATTGTTAAGTAAACGGTTAAGCCACTAACAAATAAATTTATATATGATATATTTTTTAAAAATGCCTTATTTTTATCAGCAGCCAGCGGGTATAAAAACAATATAATTTCAAATCCCAAAAAAGAGATATAAGATTCTTTAAATCCGAAAATTATATTTTTCAAACCCGAACTTCCTATCGGGAATATATTCCTGAAATCCATGTTAAGGGTATACGGAAAAAACGATAGAATGAATAAAAATAAAAATAAAACGGAATGGACAAGAATGATTCTAGCAAAAACATGGATGCTGCTGGTACATAGATACATGCACATTGTAAAAATTAATAGGCCTAATACCCATGAAGGTGTACGGTCCAATAGGATTTCCCTAATCAATTTTACAGACACCAGCAGCAAGTAAGCTGTTGTCATGATTAAATAGATAAAAGTTGCCAAGTTACAAAGTTTCCCCAAATGTTTTCCAAGTATACTCCTAGTAATTTCATGATAATTGGAATTGGGGAAGCGTCTTAATAAGAGCCAATATATGAATAAAATGCATTGAATACATAATCCCGTTAAAATAATGGATATCCAGCCATCATGCTTTGAAGTTTCTTGCAGTTTATTCGGCAAAGTGAGCATTCCAATACCTACTTGTGCATTAACAACCAAGAAGAATATTTGCATTTTTGATAAACCAAGTTTTGACTCCATAACTCTCAGTCCTCATTAGATTTCATGTTTATAGTTTATTGATATGAAGATCTATTTATAAATGAATTTTCTTCTTTGGACGTATAAATGTATCTTTAATGCCTTTAAAGTCCAGAGGAGCAATCGGATACATATAAGGTTTCTTGAACGATTCCAATTTGCAAAGATGTGTCAATAACATAGTTAGGGATACTGTTATCCCTAAGAACCCAAAAAAGTTCGCTAAAAACATAATTGGAAAAGCAAGCATTCTTACCCCAGTGCCCATTTGATTAACAGGGGCAACAAAAGAAGCTATCGCCGTCAACGCAATCACAACAATCATGACATTCGAAACAATCCCGGCTTCAACAATTGCTGTACCAATCACAAGCCCCCCCACTACACCAATCGTTTGAGCGATTGGTGATGGAAGCCGTATAGCTGCTTCTTTCAATATTTCTAAAATGATTTGCATAAGAATAGCTTCAAGAAACGGTGATAAGGGAATAAACTCCGTTTGGACTCTAAGAGCATAAAGCAAGCCAATAGGAAGAATTTCGGAATGAAAGGAAACCACCGAAATATAAATTGCCGGCAAGCTGATGGCGATAAGAAAACTCAGCATTCTAACCAGTCGAAAGAAGGATCCTACAAGCCAGCGGTTGTTATAATCATCAGGTGATTGATAAAAACTGATAAATGTGATTGGCAATACTAAAATTTGAGGATTTCCATCGACAATGATGATTACTTTACCTTCTAATAGATAGGAATTTGCACGGTCAGGCCTTTCAGTTGTTAACACTTGAGGGAAAATGGTAAAGCTTCGATCTTCGATTAATTCTTCCAATTCTCCTGAAGACTGCACTCTTTCCACTTTGATTTTTTGTATTCTATGTATCACCTCAGATAATACATCCCGGTCCACCAAATCATCCATGTAAAGTAGAGAAATTTTTGTTTTCGACTTTTCTCCGACTTCAAAATTCTTCGCAACCAGGTTTTCGTATTTGTTTCTCTTTTGTAAAAGGTATATGTTTTTATTCAAACTTTCCGTAAAACCATCTCGGGGCCCTTTAATAATTTTTTCATTTTCAGGTTCTTGAATAGAACGATCTTCAGCAGTTGGTACAGATGCAATTACTGTTGCTTCATCATTTTCAACTAATAGAATACTGGCTCCAGTACGCAGCCCATTTACGATATCAGTTATATTAGTTGAACATTTAACTTCCGCCGATTTGATTAATGACATAATAGAGATTTGCAAACCATTTTTACTGAAAGTTTGTTCTGAATATGCTTCAATAATCGGTCCAATTACATTAGTCTCCAATGATTGTTTATCTACCATGGAATCCATGTAAACAATCACCAGCTTTTGTTTCTGGATATTTATCGTTCTTTCCTTGATTTCATCTGTAAAATGCATAGCTTTTTTTATTAGAGTCGATGTCCTTTGAAATTGATTGTTCCTTGGACGGCGGTGCTGATTTTTTTAGGTTCATTTTTTACTCCTCGGCATTAAATATTGCTTAGTATTTACAATGCGGGTGAACTATTATTCCACTTACTAATAAAAAGGCAGTCAATATTTACAATTTTTATGGGTATGTATTTCTATAAAATCCAATCCAAATTTGTCCATATTAAAAAAGAAAACTCTGTCCACAATGGGACAGAGTCAAAGGTTTATCAAGATCCAGGGCAGGAAAATTGAAATTAGTTCAATAGTAATTATGATAACGTTTTTCCAAACTCTTTAAACAGAATTTGATTGCAGAACAAAAATATAATAAATAATAGTTATATCCTATGCTAATCAGTTAATATGTAAGGATATTGAGAATGAATTCTAGACGTCCTTGATATGGAAGCAGCATTTGATAATTTTTTGCTGTGAGGTGTATTCGACTTAACTTGAGATTCGTACAATAACGTTTTCCGCTGCAGGGCGTAACATTCTCATATGTGCCTTTACTGCAAAGATTTATGATCACCATCCTTTTACAAGTAAAAGTGAAAGATTCGTATAATTTTTCAAGCGTAAAATAGGACTAATACAATAAATCTTTATGAAATAATTTTTTGATATGTAGTCTCATCACAAATCACAAATAATTTCGCTGATTCAGGAATTAATTCATGATGACGGCGGGCTAAATCAAGAGAACTGCCGTCCGAAATTAAAGTCGCTCCTATTTCAAAAAGTTCCATCGCTGCATCCCTGTATGTGCTCCAATGCGGTTTAGCCTTAATTTCATAGAGATTCTCTCCTTCAGAGCTGCTCAGCATCTGATTAAAAAGCTTGCTTGAACCGTGATTGATGGCCGCATGAGCCATGAGACGGGAGATAGAGTCATTTGAAAGGATTAATTCATCAACGTTTGCGTGTTCAAACAAGGAAACGTGCTTATCCTTTTTAATTTCAACAATGGTGTAGATGCTTTTCTCATTTTTCTTTGAGATATGTTCAACCCTGGAAGCAATAAGAAGTGTTTTTCCATCGGAGTATTCAGCATGGTCATTTCGGTCATCCGAAAAAATGGCAACTGATTTTGCTTCCAGAATATTGGCTTTCATTAACACATCCTCTTCAGCAGGATTTCCGCTGACAAAATGGATCCTCTCATGCTCCATGGGTGTTCTTTCAGAATGGTCAACAATGACAACATCACATTTTTGCTTGCTGTGAAGGATCTCCTCCACCACATTTTCCAATTTTTCTTTTGATGCACCAATGAGTATATAATGCCCTTTTCCCGAATAAGTCAATTTTCCTTCCTCCTTCCATTTCCGGTACATGCTGAAGCTTTCAAAGACCTTCCCTATGATGATACCCATTGCGCCAATACCAAATGTGTAAAGAAGCAGCATGGTAAAGATTCGCCCAAAATCACTTACCGGAAAATAGTCTCCATACCCTACTGTGACAAGTGTGGTCATCGTCCACCACAGAGCATCAATAAAACGCGGAAATGTTTCCGGCTCGGCTGCCCTCATCGTAATGCTGCTGAAGACAATGAGAAATAGCGCAAGAGCCAATGCTTGCAATATACTTATTTTCGTCATTTTCAAAAAAACTTTATGTAGAATCCACATTTTTTCACCCCCCTTTTTTAATCCCGAACGGCAAATAATAGGAGAGATTATTTGTAATCGCTCCTCCTATTCTATATCCTGCAGCTGACGGTTTCCCGTTAAGCAGGAAGCTTCCCAATAAAAGTCTGCCCTTCTGTATTCCCTTTTCACTATTGAAATGGGCAGCAGGGTGCTCTGCATATTGCTGGTAAACTGGCAGATATTCAGCATATGATTGCTGGACGTCAGCATGGGTAAGGAAACCTTCCTGATTATATATTTCAACCGTATCACCTTCTCTTCCAAATACAGGCTTTTTGACATATGGCAGGCCTGACATAATAAAATAATCCGGTTCAAGATAGGTCGGAAGGAAGGATTCCTCAATCCATATATGCTCTTCCTTTGTAAAAAATGGATGTTCTTCCATGTGCAATCCCCAAATAACCGCCTGTACCGCTTTGTTTTGCAGCAAAAATGCGGAAGGGGGATTAATAATCGCAAGCTTTTCCGCCTCGACCAGTTCCAGGAGCCATAAACCAATCCTGTTTCCATCTGCATCCTTATCGGAAATTAAGTTCTCAATCGGGAAAGTCTGGCGGTATAATATATCAATTCTGGATCCCTTCTCATCAAAAAGCCCAATTCCTCTTTGAATCTGCAGCTTGTGAAGAGGGATAAAATTAGAAGCCACACCGGAAAGCTCTTGAATATATCGGACGGTTTCCCGGTCTTCGAGATTGTCTTCATGGGCAGTAAAGACAACATTGGGTGTTTTCAAATTCAATTTCCGAGCATATTGTTCAATACTTCCATAAACTTCTTTACTCAGTAGAAATTCCATTTCCTCGTTTGGGTCTTCTGCTCCAAATTCTTTGCACACCTCACTATTGACACGGAAAAGCTCTTTAATAAATGTTGGGGTATCTGCATTGATTTCGATGCATTTATAGCCAGCTCCGTATGGGATTAGATCAAGCCGGGCAATAACGCTGTCTGAGGCAACGCTTTTCAGTCTGATGAACGAAAGCGTTTCTTTCGGAAATCCCATTTCAATAAGTGTCCGATCTGGCACTTCTCGAAGCAGGCTGCACACTTTAAAAAATATTTTGCCAATTCTATCACTGACAGTCCGAATACGTTCAAGTTCGGTTCTATCGATATAGGCAATATCATATAGTGCATATTCTTCCCCATATAGATCGGCCCAGAAATGATTTATTTTGCGGTAAAACCTTTTTCTTTTTTCATGGTAGGCTTTTTTATCCACTATTCCTTCTCTCCTATGTCCTTGATATATAGAACATATACGCCCCGATCCTCGTCGATTTCCGTAGAGGTCACTTGCTTTTGCCCAATTCCGGGAATATCAACAATATCTTTTAAAAGATAGCGAATGATGTCAAAGTGAGTTTGACAGGGGATAATGGAAAGCAGTTTATAATTCTCCATTTCACGGTATCTGCGAAACTCGATATTCAGCCCTTTTCCGCGGAAAACTTTTTCATCCAGCACATGTGGATTTCTTCCTATGTCCTTAATGACGAGAATCTCCTCTTCTCCATCCATCTCGTTGGAAATAAGCTCGTACTGCTGGCCTCTCATGATAAAATAAGTGCATAGCTGCCTGGCATATAATTCATCAATTCCCACAGATTGAGTGGTATACTCATAAAAAGGTTCGTATTCGCCTTTCCCTTTGTCGATATAATACGTCAGCTTTTTCATCCATTAACCAGCTTTCTTAGTAAGATAGGCACTTTGCCACGATCCAGCCGATTGCCAATGATAAGGAAAACAGCATGACACCTACAGCACGGTTATCATCTTCGATTGCCTTATGGATACTGAAACGAATGGTGATAACTTCTGCCAAAATGAATACGATTACCTGCGAAACGATGCCGATTATTCCCCATATGACCATGTCGAAAAGTGAGATGGAGTATTCAGCTGCAGCCCCCAAAACAATGGCAAGACCAATAATCTTTCCTCCAAGCACCAATGCTGCCGAAACATTCTTTTCTGCAATTAAGCTAATTTCCTTCAATTTTGGTGTACTGATCATAAACAGAACAATTCCGGCAGCCAAAAGAAGCAGCGCTACTCCTAAATACGAAGCAAAATTTACATATAAGTTCATAAACATACTCCCTTTCAATCAATTCTTTACCCTAAGCCTTATCCTCCATAGCTCTTTGAACCACTTCCAAACCCAGAGCTTTTCTGTCCCGATTCAGAATTGCTTCCCCCTTTAAAAGACGAGCTATTTTTATAGGTTAGGAAATCCTTGCTTTTGTACAAAGCTGCTTTGTTTTTAAAATATTGGCCTCCATAATAATAATGTCTATAATAACTGGAACGGCTGTCATCACATTCCCATACACCGTCATCTTCGTCCCACTCCCAATCAGTACAGCTCGAATCCTCAGGCAGAGGAGGATTTCCCTGAGACTTTGACCCACAGCCGGAAAGACCAAGCATAAGTGCCGTTGATGTAATGCCCGTCATCATTTTTCTCGTTTTTGTCAATATCATCACCCCGCTTCCTCACACTTTCTAATTTACGAATATAATCTGCAAAAGATTCGAAAACATTTATTTTCTTGAACAATAGCCTTTGAAACAGCTAATTTCAATTATTAACATTATGTGAAGGACAAAGTGACGGGATCTACGTCCAAGAAAAGTGATCCTTCCGGACAATGCACCTGTCCCCTCGCCCCTAAAGGGATTTATCTGCTCTTTATTACAGGAACCTCATAAAAAAGCAACGGCCTTTTGGCCGCTGCTCCCGTATTTTTCTTACTGTATATTTAATGCCTTCAACACACTATCTAATGTTTGTCCATTATGTGTTTTAACCGGTGTTGGTGAATTATCCATCCAAGGGTTTTGCATCAAGTAATTATTGATGACATATTGCATATCCTTTGCGTCTACTACACCATCAAAGTTGATATCTGCTTCGCGTTTGTCTGTGCTCCAATTCGATTGAATGGAAAGTGCGTCTTTTACATCAATCACATTATCTTTGTTCACATCTCCGGCATGTGCAGGTCTATAATAAACTGTTTCTGTAAAAGGTTTTATTTCACCATTTTCTTTCAAGCCGACTGTAAAGGTTCTCTTCACAGTGAAATGTCCTGGCATATCTACTTCTACCGTGAATGGTTTATCCGTTAGCGGTAATTTTGAATGGAAAGACCAACCAAAAACACTAGTTCCAAGCGTGTTTGGATATTCATTTCCGGCTTCATCTGTTACGTTCACTTTTGCACCCGCTTTTACGAAATCAATTTGTGATAATGGTTCCCCAGGAATATAAGGATTCCCGAATGCTTCTGGGTTGACCCAAGACTTCAGAACGGAATGCGTTCGTTCCACCTGGTAAGGAATCGTGATGCTATCTACGGATTTCATAGTATCATCTGTATTGGTATAAGATGATTTGAATTGTTCTAAATTTATTTCTCCACTATGAGCATCTTCTTTCACTTTATATGTGACATCCACCATCGGAAACGATCCGCTTATTCCTGTTTGTGCCGCATCATCGGTTAATGTCGCGGTAATGTCTGTTTTCTTCCTCGTACGTCCATCCATTTCTACATCCGTATTCACTGTCTGAATATCCACTTTCCCATTCAAAGACGAGTGAGGTTTAATGCTTATCAGTTCGGCGTTCGATAGTGGATTTATAAATGAATATATCGCTTGCTTCATGTTAGTCAAATTGTTCATCGAAATGGTAAGCGTCACCGTATCGCCCGCTGTTACTTTCTGTTTATCAGGAATAGCTGTCCCATACTGAGTACCTTGTTTCACATAATATACATGTTTAACGCTAGAATAGTTCCGAACTGTCGCCATGTTTTCTGCATACATGGTCACCGGAAGCACTGATACACCCGGGATCAGTGATAGCTCTGACGTAAAGTTTCCGTCAGCGTCTAATGGAACCTCGGTTGTGAATCTACCAAACTGGTAGACAAATTTATTATTGGCTTGAGATATATCCATGCCGCCGGCTTTCATTTCTTCCACACCCGGATCGTACACAGAACCTGTTAATGGGACCGTTGTTTGATCCGGACTATATTCAACCACACCAGAGTCCACATTTAGATCAAGTGTTGGCTGTGTAACGCTAAAGTAAACCGGGGTATCTGAACTAAAGGTTTTCCCATGATCATTAGTCCCAACCATCTTGATTTTGTATAACCCTGGTTTAGTTTGTGCCGTATCATACGCAATCGGGTTATCCGGATCTCCCGTCAACGGATAGTAATACCCCTCGTTCATAGCGCCGCCTAGACGATATTCAATCTGCTCATCTGCACCCATGCCGTCAAAGGAGCCAAGGAATCCGATTTCTTTATTCGTTTTCGGATCGACCAAGAATAGATCCAATGAACGCATATGAGATTTTAATTGGAAGTAAAGTCCAACACCCCATTTTAATCCGTTATAGCCTGCTTCACTCGCTACTGTAAAGGCAGGAGGACTTGCCTCAATATGATCAATGCCCTCTTCCGCTGTATGAATGCCAAATGGGACTCGATAAGTTTCATTTGGATCGTCTTTATTCGTATACACAACGTATCCTTCATAATTTCCTAATTCAGCCGTTTTTGGAATTAGCATCGTCACCGCGGTTTTCTTTTTCTTACCCGCTTTCACTTTCACCGTTTTCTTTGTCTCCACGGTGACACCGTTGGCAGCCGCATCATTGGCTACGCGGGAATAATCGTTGGCAAACCTTCCTTCCAATGTTTGGAACTCAACATTCACTTCGTATGTTTTTGTTTCTTCGCTGTTGTTGTAAAGCGTGACAGAGCGCATCTCTCTTATATGTTTTCCATCTATTGTCTGTGCGCCAAAGCTGAGGGCACCGGTCGTCTCTTTAATCGTTTGGATTCCTTCATCTGCAAGAGTGGCGGCTCCTCCATTACTCGTTTCCGTCTCGTCATTTACTTGAATGTTTGTTTGAGCATGAACCGCTTTATGCGGATTCACTCGTCCTGCGCCTACTTCAAATACGCTATATTCTCCATTTAATGGATCCGCTGTATTCATGAGCCTCGTTTTGATATCTGCTGGCGTCATGTCCGGATCAGCTTGTTTTAAAAGTGCAGCTACTCCTGCAACATTTGGCGCTGCCATGGATGTACCAGATAAAGATTCATATGCATATTGATAATTACCGATTTGATCTTCTCCATGCATATAAGACGGTACTGTTGACATGACAGATACCCCTGGTGCGGTTACTTCCGGCTTAATATCATACAATACGCGGGATGGACCGCGAGAGCTGAAGTCAGCTAATACGTCTCCTCCAGTCACAACTGGGTCACCCATTGCATCAAAGGAGAATGTTGCACTCCCTGAAGCTAGTGCTTGCTTCATTGCATTTCCTTGTTCATCGCTTAGAGAGAATACAGGGATAGAATTAAACCCTTCTCCTAAATACACATCTTCCAGCGGATAGGCGTTGTATAATAGGAGAGCCTTCGCCCCTCCTTTTTTCGCATTATTTATCATAGAGCGAAGATCAATATATCCGCGTGTATCAAGGATAATTTTTCCATTCAAATCTTTGCCATTATAAGAACCGTTCTCTCCATCAATAACCGGCAAATTTTGTCCTTTTAATTCTTCTATTTTGTCGTCAAGCCCTTTAGCAACCAGCTTTAAATCCGCGGATACATTTGTATCTGCATGAAGCGTTCCTTTAAATGTAGGAATCGTGATAGAAGTGTCACTGGCCCCGACTGTAAGCGCTAATGGAGAGGTGCCAGGTGAACCAAGTGTATACATTCCGTTCCCTGAGTTTCCTGCTGACACCACTGCTGTTACGCCTGCCAGCACGGCATTGTTCACGGCAATACTCGTCACATAAAGCGGGTCGTTATAGTTCGCACCAAGCGACATGTTCAGCACATCCATACCGTCCTCCACTGCTTGGTCGATGCCGGCTAAGATCGTCCCAGTACTGCCCGTACCGTATTGACCTAACACACGATATGCATAAATATCAGCATCCGGTGCTACTCCGGTTACTGCAGTGTCAGACTCGTTCGTCCCTTGGCCAGCAATGATTCCCGCCACATGAGTTCCATGCTGGGTATAATAGGCTCGTACTCCATATGGTTTTCCAGCTTTCACCCAATCATCATACGTTGTTTCCATCGGATCATTATCGTTATCCACGAAATCATATCCGCCTTTATAGGCATCTTTTAAGTCAGGATGATTATAATCGATTCCTGTATCCAGAATCCCTACCTTCACACCTTCGCCCGTAAAGCCTTCTTGATGAAGCTTTTCAATGCCAGGAAACGTAATCGTCCTATTTGGTTCTGCTTTGTCCTGTGATTTTTGTTGTTCTGTTACAGGCGGCTCGACTTGAACTTCCAAATCACTCCAAACAGCCTTTACCTCATTAGATTCAAGCAGCGCTTTTGCCTTGTTGGCAGGGATCGTCATCGCCACACCATTAAATGCATGCTTGTATGCACGCTTGATTTTGTAAGGTGATTTCTTTTGTTTTAACTCATTTTTAAAAATCGTTTGCAGATCCTTTTGAAAGGTTTCATGCGATGCATTTACTTTTTCTTTTGCTTTTGTGCTAGTCAGGGTTTTTCCTTCTATTTCCGCTTCCAGCATCGCCGTCTTTTCCGGCATGTCCTTAAATTGAACAATGACAGAAATGGAATCGCTGCTCTTTTGATCTACTTCAGGAGATAGCTGCAGCCCTCCTTGGGCATTCGTTTGTAATTGTTTAATCGCTTGACGCTGTTCTGGGGTAAGCTTTGCCAGCACTTGTTCAATTCCTGAAGCTGACTGTGCATGAACCTGTTGTGAAAAGGTGACAGGCACAAGGCTGCTGCATGCAAGACCTGTACTAAGTGCCAACAATGCGACATTTTTGGTAATCTTCTTTTTCATTCGTCTTTCCCTTCTTTCATGTCTGGTGATAAATCCATTCTATTTAAATTTGATGAAATTTAACTTTTGAAAAAATTCATCAAATTCTATTTTTTCAAATAAATATAATCCCAGATTTAGAAAAAAATAGTAAAATGGCAGTTAAGTTAGAGAATGCGTGGAAATAATTACATGGGCCATTCAACGAGACAAAAGAGTCATGCCAATAAACCTATCATTATATCTCAATAGGATTAAAAGATCACAGATGGAATTGAAAATCAATGGCTGAGCTATAGTTTACTTTCAAAAGGGCAGGATTATAAAAAAGTAGATTAACACCAAAAACCCAGCTATTCTTCACATAAGATTAGCTGGGTTTCTTTATTATTTCCCCAAGTTGAACACCTGACAGATCTGTCTTACATTTGCTCTGAAGGATTAATAGGCGGGTCAAGCTGAATTTGTTTGTTAGGATAAATTTTAGAAATAACAGAAGAACTCAATAATCGTTTTATTTCATTAGCTGGCATTTCCATGGAAACTCCGTTAAACGCAGTTTTGTAAGTGTGTTTGACCTTATAAGGGATATTTTTTTCATCTAATACTGTTAATAGTTTCCGAAACGTTTGATGATTTTGTTCAACTTGTCTTTTAGCTTCCTCTAATGTCAGTGTGATTCCTTTCTCTTTTGCTTCCAAAACAGCTATTTTCGCAGGCTTGGTTTTGAATTCAATGATAATGGGGACGTACTGATTGCTTGAAAGGTCAATGGATGGATCTACCTTGGCTGACGAATGCATCTTTTTTTCCACCACCTTGTCTTCTTTTTGATAGGCATTATCTCCTTTAGTGCCCTGACAACCACCTATAAACATAACTATTAAAAGAACTGTAACGTAACACTTCTTTCTGGACATTCTAACTCCTTCCTTTAAGAGCGAAAAATTTGCTAATTTGATAGAATTTTTAAAAAATATAATTACATCAAATCCCAATATAATAGAACCAACACTGATATAAAGAATTCAAATTACCAGACTAATATTTAAAAATTCTACTTGCAGCTACGGGGTGAATTTTGCATGTATGAAGGAAAAATTATTAAATTTTATCGAGAGAAAGCTAAATTAACACAGCAGCAGCTTGGTGAGGGGATTTGCTCTGATACACATGTTAGTAAAATTGAGAGGGGGATGACAGATTATTCCCGGCAAATCACCTCGCTGTTTTCGAAACGGCTCGGAATTAATATTGAAGAGGAGGTAAAGCGATATAAAAATATAAAGAAGCTTTTAAATCACTGGCATGATGCAATCATAAAGGAACTATTTGATGAAGCTAAAAAGATTAAAGACGAGCTGGAAAAAGAACCATTACTTCAGATCACAGATTATCAAATTCTTTTTGAACTGCTAAAGGCAAGATACTATCTTATGCATAATAATTTAGAGCAGGCCGATATAATCATTAAAGTGATACAAATTAAAAATAAAAAATTACCACCCTACGAGAGTAACTTACTTAAGCATCTTTTAGGTATTTCTTACTTGTCTAAACAGGATATGATAAAAGCTGTCAATATATTAAAAACAATTAACCCTGAAGATTATAAGAATCCTGAGTATTATCTAAACCTTTCCACTTCTTATCTTGCCGTAAATTCAAAAATAATGGCCTACTACTATGCAGAGAAATCTCTGCAATATTTTATTAAAACTAATAATATACTTAAAATGATTGATGCAGAAATGATCATGCTGATGACACGCGAAAGTGAAGGACACCGTGATTTTCAAAAAATAGTCGAGCAGTATAAAGCACTAATCCATACCTGCGAGCAGTGCAAAGCCTCCGATAAAAAGGCAAGACTGCTGCACAACTTAGCATTTGAACACTATAGCAGGCACAAATACGAAGATGCCAGCAGAATGTATCAACAATCAATGGTTCTTAAAAAAAAATCAGCAGTATACTTAACCTCCCTAGAAGGGTTCATTCGCAGCTGTTTTGAAGGGAATCTATTATCGGAACATGAATTAATAACCCTTTGCCGCGATGGTTTATCGGTGGCAAGGGAGATTAACCAGTATTTATATCTAATCAGTTTCAAGCTTCTTCTCTATTTGATCAACAATCAACAGAGTGAATATTTTAGTTACTTAAGTTCTGACGCCTTACCATATTTAAAAAAGTGTGGTTATGTAACTTTAGTACAGCGATACGAAAAGGAACTTTTTAATTATTATTTGGAATCCGACGAAAAAGGCAAAGCACTTGAGCTGGCGGACATTTTAATTAATTCTGGCTGATAAAGGGGATTTCGGACTATATTAGAATACTATTTTTTTCAAAAATGCCAGGAATATCATCCTGGCATTTTTGAATGCTTGTCAATCTATTAGTTCAAGACCAATGGAACGGAATAATTTTTCCAATGTAACCTTGCCATGTTTTTCTTTTGGCTTTTTATTCTCTTTGGCATCAGGTCCTTTTTCCAAGAAATTTTTCTCGATGAATCGAAGATCGGTTTCATCTACTTTTCCGTCCTGGTTAACGTCTCCTTTATTTACTCCAGCGTTTTCTTTTCCGTATGAGAAAACGGAGATGATCGCATCTTGGATATCAACCATCATGTCCCCATTGACATCACCTGCAGCGTTTTTATCCATTTTCGCTAACAGTCGTACCCCTGCTAGTTCTCCATCGACATTCTGCACAAGTTTTGTCGTTAATTTGCTTGTAAGGTGGCCTGGTACTTTAACATAGATTTCATACTCTTTTTCTGATAATGGAAGGTTATCGATTGTAAAGTATCCATTAGCAAAGATTTCAGATGCTTCGTAGGTATTACCATCTGCCGCTTTTGCATAGACTTTCGCCCCAAGCTTAGAATAGTCAATTGAATAATCCAATTGTCCATTTTCTTTATAGAAAGCTTCAGGCAGAATATTTCCATTCACGACAGAGTGTCCAGCCAGAATCGTAAATGACTTATCTTTAAATACACGGATATTTACAGGATTTGAGTTTGATGTCTTCTTATATTTGAACGCACTTGGTGCAAAAGACAAGTCCTCTGGGGCGTAGTATTTGTCGCCAATGACTTTAAACGTGACCTCTAAGAATGGAAGATCTTTATCGATTTTCAACTCATTTTGATCAATCGAGGCTCCAACTTTAACGCTTCCTGTACTGACCGCTGGTTCAGTTAGTTTTACGGTTACACCTTTTTGCTCAGCATGTTTCTTAAATTCCTCATTGACTAAAATCATTACTTTTTCCAATACTCACCCTCTATTCCTGTATAAATGATTTTTAAAAACATCGAAAGATTTAATCAGAGTCTAACCAATATTCTGATCCGCAATTACATTATTGCACAGTTCTAAAAGTTGTTGTATTGGGGGTTTAAGAGGAGAAATTACTCAAGAAGATACAGGTGTTCATTCCTAAAAATCCAGGATCTAGGGACTAAACTTCTGAAAAATATGCGCAGATAACCAAAGCGTGCCAAAATAACCAGTCTATAATACTTAAGCCTTTCCCCAAGCTTTGTCTGCTTAAAGCCTGTACTATTATAAAGATTTCAGCTGCAGCTTGTTTTCAAACACGGTAAATCTTACAGGCACCCATTTTTTCAAAATATAATAGGATATACAGAAGGAGTGATGGCAATGCCTTGGCAGCAAAAAATAAGATATTTAACCGGCCAGCCTGTTGGGATTTCATTCACCAATGGGCAAGGTGCAACAGGGGTTTTATGCGGAGTATCAGGTTCAAAGGTTCTTGTTATAGAATACTTGTATCAAGCTCAATTTGCCCTAAAACAATATGATGCCTTTATGATTCAGGATATTAATGGTTTTCCGCCTTGTCATAACCAGCAGCCGCTTTATTAAGGGTATTGTCTCTTTTTGTAGCACCTTTTATTATTTAATCTGTTAAGATCAGGGATTCTAGTCCCCAATTCTCCATAAAAACAAAAAATTGCAAGGCCTGCTTCAGACCTTGCAATTTTTTTATTCCTCCACTCTCTCATCCTTCCCCGCCAGCC
Source organism: Cytobacillus sp. BC1816 (assembly GCF_051353635.1). Taxonomy (NCBI): domain Bacteria; kingdom Bacillati; phylum Bacillota; class Bacilli; order Caryophanales; family Bacillaceae; genus Cytobacillus; species Cytobacillus sp. BC1816. The sequence continues at coordinate 4,491,702 of NZ_CP195611.1, forward strand.
AAAAAGCGGCGGCAATGGAAGCAATGATCACAATGAACGGTGCATAAAACATTACAAATTCCGCCATGATTTTTCCCTCCTATGCATGATCGTCCCGATTTCCCTGAACATAGTCTTTATTGAAAAGGAACAGTCTAAGCAGCAGGTAGAGAGATGGCAGCAGCAATCCCAGTCCTGCTATAAAGGCAATGATCAGGGCGATGGCCATAGCTTCGTTTGTAAAACCGTCATAAATGGTCAGGTATGGATAAAGCAGGTACGGATAATGCGAAACTCCGTAGGCAAAGAACGCCACTAGGAATTGTCCTGCTAAGAGCCCAAATGAGAGTCCGTACAATTTACGCTTCCATATTAGATAGACAGTACCGGCAAAAAGGATGAATGAGATGCCGAACAGCCACCATAGGTCCATTAATCTGCTAAAATGCTCAGGATTGTGATCCTTCAGTTCAACAATGATGCCTGTCGCTGTTACGATAGCAGGCACCGCCCAAATAAGAGCGTATTTTCTCAGAAGCTCAGTGGCTGGTTCATCGTTTGCTTTATTGGCATACCAGGTCAGGAAAACTGCGGATATATATAATACCGATGCCAAACTCAGCACAACGATGCTCCATGTCAGCGGACTGGTAAACAATGCCCAATAATCAAGCTCCAGTCCCGCTGATTTTTCACTAACGAATCCGCCTTCAGAAATGGTCAGGACAATGGACAGGGATGCAGGAATGAAAAGACCTGAAAGTCCATACAGATAAGTCCATCTTTTTTGCCTTAGCCCGCCGTAGGTGGTAAAGGCATAATATGATCCGCGGATGGCGAGCAGGACTACTGCAATGCTTGCCGGCACCAGCAGGATCGTTCCATAATAGTAGGCTGTTTTTGGAAAGAATCCGACAATCCCTACGAAGAAGAACACCAGGAACACATTTGTAACTTCCCAAACCGGTGATAAATAACGCTGAATAATACGGGTTAAAATATGCTGTTTTCCACGGAATAAACTATAAGCGTTGAAAAACCCCGCTCCAAAGTCAATGGAGGCAACGATGACGTAGCCAAACAGAAAGAGCCATAAGACGGAAATTCCGATGATTTCAAGCGTCATCTCAGCTCACCCTCTTTCTCCAGCTCACGGTCGGTCAATTCCTGTTCGACCGGATTTTTACGGAACATTCTGGTGAGGACAATGATGCTCCCGATTGCCAGCACGAGATATAAGCCTGCAAACAGAATAAGCATTAAGTCTACTTGGCCACTTGAGGTTGCCGCATCTTCAGTACGCATGATGCCTCTCAGAATCCACGGCTGCCGGCCCACTTCCGCAAACCACCAGCCTGCTTCAATCGCAATGATGGATAAAGGGCCGCCCAGAACGATCAGCCAGCGGAACCATTTCGACGTAACAAACCGCATTTTAAACCAGGTGCCTAAGACATAGATGAGTGAAAGTGCCGTCATCCACATGCCGATGGTCACCATCAGGTCAAACAGGTAATGGATATAAAGCGGCGGAATTTCATCCTCCGGAAACTGATCCAGTCCGATCACTTCAGCATTCGGATTACTGTGCGCAAGGATGCTGAGTGCATATGGAATCTTAATTGCATATTTCACTTCACCGTCATCCAGAACCCCATAGAGCATTAACGGCGCCCCTTCTTCTGTTTCAAAATGCCACTCGGCGGCAGCCAATTTTTCAGGCTGGTATTCCGCAAGGTATTTTCCGGAGAAGTCTCCAATTACCGCTGTAGCGATCGAAAAAATCAATCCGATCTTCATTGTAAGCAGCAATGCCTTCTTATGGTAGATATGATTCGATCCTTTTAGAAGCCGAAAGGCTCCTATTGATGCCAGAACAAACGCTGATGTCATATAGGCTGTTGAAAGCACATGCGCTACCTTCGTTGGCATGGCGGGAGTGAACATCGCCAGTATCGGGTTAATATTTACAAGCTGCCCGTTCACAATGTCAAATCCCTGAGGTGCGTTCATAAAAGCATTTACAATGGTAATGAAAATAGCTGAAAATGAAGCCCCTATTGCAACCGGGATTAATAAAAGCATATGCTTCTTCTGATTCTCAAACCGGTCCCATGTATACAGGTAAATCCCAAGGAAAATCGCTTCAAAGAAAAAGGCAAATGTCTCCATAAAAAGAGGCAGTGCAATGACATTGCCTGCGAGTTCCATAAAGTTTGGCCACAGCAACGAAAGCTGCAGGCCGATGGCAGTGCCCGTAACAACACCGACCGCCACCGTAATGACAAAACCGCGCGTCCATCTTCGCGCGAGCAGAATATAATGTTCATCCTGTTTTTTTATCCCCACCCATTGTGCAATCATAATCATGAGCGGGATGCCGACACCAATGGTTGCGTAAATGATGTGGAAGGATAATGTCAGCTCAGTTAAGACACGGCTGAAAAAGACAGATTCTTCATTTCCCATTTAACATTCTCCTTTTCCTATCCTGCAAAAATGCGGCCAATAAAAGAAAGCCCCATAATGATAGCCACTGTAAAAGCAAGCCACATTAATATGCGTTCCTGTTTTTTATACATTCACTCACTCCTCCAGAATGCTCACTACATCACATTATTCCACAGTTCCGGACTAAAAGCTGTGACACTTAAACAACATTTATATGAGGAAAATGTGAAAGTTATGTAATCCCTTTTACAGCTTCCTATTCCCTTTTAAGAAGCAATTAAAACGAAAAGGACATTGGAATTTCCAATGCCTGTAACTTATATGTTTTGGCGTATAGCAGCCATAAGCAACATAATTTTACCCTTTTCATATCCTTTGCAGACACCTGTGTTTTCTAATTTAATCTTCTCTAAATGACACAATGTATACTTGATTTTGCCAATAAAAAACCCGGGGCATAAACACCGGGCAAGAGTTATAAATTACTCACTGCAGTTTCTGCATCTTCTTCACCTGATACCAGGTCAAATGCGCGTTTATAGGTGTTCACTTTATCCAGGACAGCGTAGAGGGTTTTAGCTACATCCTCACGGGGAATGAAGCCCCGCTCTAAACTTTCTGCTGCTTTGATTTTGCCGGTTCCGGCTTCATCTGTCAGGCCGCCTGGACGAACGATAGTGTAATTCAGGCTGCTGTTTTCCAGAATCCTGTCGGCATAATGCTTTGCAGCGTAATAAGGCTTGATCGTTTCACTCCACTTATCACGATTATTCGCCTGTATGGCGCTGACCATTACAAACCGGTCCACACCAGCCTTCTCCGCCGCTTCTATTGTTTTTACAGCTCCATCAAGGTCAATCAGCAGAGTTTTGTCATAGCCTGTATGTCCGCCTGAACCTGCAGTAAACACAATTGCATCACAGCCTTTGGCTGCTTCAGCCAATTCATCAACCGTTCCTTCAAGGCTTGCAACTGCTGTTTCCACACCCATTTCCTCAAATTGCGGGGCCTGTTCTTCTTTTCTGATCATTGCTTTTGCTGTATGTTTTTTGCCTTCTTTCATAAGCTTTACCAGCTGCTTTCCGATTTGTCCGTTTGCTCCGACGATTAGAACTTTCATGGATACCTGCCCCTTTCTGTTTTTGTAATCTTTATTATTCCAAAAGACAAATGCCATATCAAATGAACTGTTTAGGAACCCATCCGGACAATCCGTTTTTTATAAAGAGCCGCAATCGTATTCATGATTAATACAGGAATCTTCTTTGGAAAATATTTTTTTCTGTAAAATTTATAGAATGCATGCTTCAAGTCGTCCCACTGTGTACAATTCTTCGTCTGTTTAAATCGGGCAACATCAATGATTTTAATATGGCCATCATCTGTAAGAATAATATTGCGCAGGTGGATATCTGAGGGGTTCAGCCCTTTTTCCCTCGCCAGCTTTAAAGCCTCATCTATATGCCTGATTTTCTCCTCTTCTATCGGGACTCCCTTTGCGAGACATTCAAAGAGAGTCAAACCCTGTACATAATCAATCACAATATAGTTATCTCCAGACCCATACAAAGATGGGTAGTATGGGTGGTCAGGGAGCGCCTTGTAAATTTCTGCCTCTTCCCTGGCAATTTTCTTAAACTCAGGAAAAAATACTTTTAATACAAGATTGGTTCCCTTTACCCTAAAAGCAAATGCACTTCTCCCTGCTCCTATAAATTCCAGATTGTCGTCCTTCTCAATAAGTCTGGTCCAATTAAGGCTTCTGGAAAATTTCACGCTATCTGCTAACTGTTGATATGATTTCATCTTTAACCCTCCCTGTTCCAGACTCTCCCCTAAAAATAAAAGGCACTGAACCATTTATTGGTCTCAGTGCCTTATAAACAAAAGAGACCTTACCAAATAAATGGTAAAGGTCTCGCAAGCAACGTTGTGTTGCCAGTAAAGCCGGAGATTCATCATCTCGTATTGACGACTCTACTTGACAGCTACTCCCCTTTAGGAAGAATCCGAACTATTTTGTTAACTTAATTATATGATTCATTCACCCGTTAGTCAAATAATACCGCCATGGAACCTGAGGAGATTTCGTCAAAGCTGGTCTTACTTTTCATAAATGGCATTTGAAAGCAATCGGAACAGATAATCAGTATGATCACGGAAGCCGGCTTCAATGCCAATTAGTGTAACATCCTTATCCTGCTCTTTCACCATGATGGCCTGGCCTTGTGCAGCACTGCGATTTTTCCAGTGTCCCGCTACGAAGAAGTCTTCCTCATCAGCAATGGCTGCAAGCACGTCATCATTCTCTGTGCCTGTATACCAGACTGGACGGTAAACAAATCCAAGATCATCTTCACTGTAGCCTGCTGAAGCACCAGTGCCTTGATAATCTACCTTAATGATTCCGTTGCTGTTGGATCCGCCAGTATTGATAATATCATCAGTCAGGCCCAGAGTCTTTGTTGCACGGGAAGCACCCGCACCTACAGCTATATATTTTCCTCCTTCGGAAACGAACTTTTCTACATTTGCTTTAAATGCAGCCAGTTCTTCCTGACTTTTAAGGCCGAATTCTTTGTTGGCATTACTTAAATTCAGAGAAATTAAATTTTCCGTTCCGCTGTAAACAAAGATATCATGGGAAGCAAGGCCATTATTAGCGACTTCTGATGGAGACAATTCCGTCACATTAAAGCCTAGCCTCTTAAGAGCCAATTTGGTGCCAGAGTGTGATTGCGCTTTGTTCATCCCTCCATCTTTTAAAATGCCTACATTCACTTCTTTAATTGTCTTTGCATCTGCAGGAACACTTCCTGACATGATACTTAGTCCAGAATCCTTAACAGCCGCTGAAATAGCATTTGCTGATCCTTCAGCATAGAAGTTTCCTTCGCTGTCACGATGAACCATAACCCCTTGCTTTAGCAATTCGTTCACAAGCTGAACAGCTTTCACTGAGCTGTTCGGAATGATAAATGGCCCTTTTCCGCTTAGTGACCCCTGTTCTTTTACATTATTTACCTTTGTTGCCGTTGCCTTTACATCATGTTGAACAGCGATTGCTTCAAAGCCCCATAGCTCCGGAAGACTCCAGGCAGAAATATCATACATGGCCGGTGTATCATCTGTTATATCTTCACCATCCCACAGCATGGTGTTTGCCAGACCTGCCTTTGCCTGATCCATTGGAACGATGTAAGTGCCCTTTGGATAGGACTTGCCATCTGCTGCAAATGCTTTTGATGCCTGAATAACATCTATATCATTCTTAATTAAATGATTTACTGCTTTATTTACTGCGGTTGGATCTTCCTCATTCACTGGAAGAATATATGCTTTCGGGAAATGGCCTTCTTCATGGAAAGGATGATCAAAATTAATGCCGCGCTTAAACATTTCAATTTGATCTGTAATCATTACTTCCTTGTTATCGGTTGAATATTTCAGTGCTCCCATAATGGCATTGTACATCCAGCGGACGCCGTCTTCGTCATTTGTAGGAGCTTCAAGCGTATGTCCATAAGCACCATGGTACATGGCATACATCGGTGTGAAAATTGGCGGATAATCGTCCCATCCAGCGGAATCATCCCGCTGCGGAATATATGCGCCATCCATTTCTTTATACAGGGTGCCTGTGTAAAGAGCCTTGTCCCCCATAATTTCAGCTTCCATTGCTTCTGCCTGGTGATTAGCCCATTTTTGATATAAATCATATTCATAGTTAGGATTATGCGGAGGTGTACAAGGTTCAATCAACCCCTGTTTGTTTGGAGCATAATTTTTCACATATCCGTGAGTATCCAGGAAGACCATCGGATTCCACTCTTTAATAAGAGACACGGTTTCTTGCGTTTCAGGCTGTGATTGCGTGATAAAATCACGGTTCAAATCAATTCCTTCGCCATTAAAACGGGTCGCATCCACACGTCCATCCGGGTTCTGCACCACATTAAAAATAAGGATGTTATTTTCCAGAATCTCCTTTGTTTCCTCGTCATTCTGTGTGGCAAAACGTTCAATCAGCTGCATCACTGCATCGCTTCCCACAAACTCTGTCCCATGAATCGATCCATTGATCATGATTGGCACTTTAAAGTCCGGGTTATCAGCAATCCAATCCTGGGCTTTCTCCGGGTTTTTGAACATTTGCTTCCTTAAGGCCTGAATTTTACCGAACTTGCCCTGAGCTCCCGGATCTGCAATGGTCACGACATATAGAGGGTATCCATCCGCGGAAGTACCTTTAACCTCCACCTTCACTCTATTAGACTGTTTATCAATTTCTGCAAGTTTTGTCCCTATTACTGAGAATTTCATAAAGTCATAGTTTTCGCTATTGAATAAACTTCCGTCCTGTTCCTCTGACACATTAACATTGACCCACTTTGGGCTGATAGCATGAGCAGCACTTAAAGGAACAGATGCCAAAATACCCGCTGCCAGAATTCCTGATAAAGCTTTCTTTTTATTCATTATGTACCTCCAGGTGCAGTAGTTTTGTATATTTATGAGATATGGTTTATTTTAATTCAAGATATCCAATTGTGGCAATGCAACTATTTTCCTAAAAAAGGCTATTTAACAAGAAAAAAGGGACCAAGAAATGATCCCTTCTATTTTTCTACTTAAATGCTTTAACTCCACCTTGCACAGGAAGCATTATATGGCTTCTCTCCGGGTCGATGGTTATTTTCGTGCCTGCCTTCGGTCTGATTGTATAGTTATAATCACTTGATAGAACTACTACTCCCAGACGATCACCTTCTTTAAACACATAATCATCCGGCTGCATATCCCATGTAAAAGTGTATTCACGGTCCGGCGTCAGTCCTGAAGATCTTTTTTCACTGTGAAGGTTTTGCGGATCCATCCACCCTCTGGTAACAATTTCCGGCTTTCCTTCCCCATATTTAACAAGGAGGGCCGTTAAGTTGGCCGTTTTCCGGTCAATGCTTGCTTGAATTTGAATTTCCGGGGTTCCGCTCATCCGAATGTCGTTTTCTAAAGGAGGCGTCAAATAGACGAGCCTATGAGGTAAAGAAGAATCAGGATTCACAGCCAATTCTTCAGCCTTGATTGTGGCATCATCCATAAATTGCTGATTCTCCTTATTCTTGTTCGGTACAGGATGCAGTTCTAAACTGCCGCCTCCATCGGAAGCCGGCTTAAAATGCAATTTTGCGTCTGAAGTTCCCTTAGCAGGCCAGTTTGCCTCTGTATGCCATGTCTTATCCTCCCTCTGAATGTCCACCACTGGTTCATCCATGACATCATTTTTAATATCATAGAGCCAGTAGTCAAACCATTTATTTAAAGTTGGAAGCCATACATCGCGCCTGAAGCTGTAGGGGCTGGAATGGCCGCCTTGATGAAGCCACATTTTTCTGGGAACATCATTCTCGCCAAGCGCTTGCCACCAATCTGAAAAATGCTTTGTTTTAACATTCCAGTCATTTAACCCATGGACAATAAAGACACTTGCTTTAACCTGATCAGCATCCTTTGTATAATCCCTTTTACTCCAGAATTCATTGTAATCCCCGGTTTCCCTGTCCTGGCCTTCCGTTAATCCCTTTATGACATTGCTGCATGCTTCAGGGTTTTGCCTCGTTAAAATGGCTTCGGCCATGTTATCCGCATCTTCCCCCTGGTATCCTCCTGGCGCAATCACAGCACCATTCGAACGATAATAGTCATACCAGCTGCTTATGGCTGCTATTGGCACAATCGTTTTCAGGCCTTCAACTCCTGTTGCAGCCACAGCATTAGGAAGTGTTCCATTATAAGATACTCCTGTCATCCCCACATTCCCTGTTGACCAATCAGCTTGTATTTCCTGTCCCTCTGCATTAAAAGCTTTCGTTCTGCCATTCAGCCAATCGATTACAGCACGAGTTCCAAGTATCTCATGCTCATCGCCGGTTGTAGGACATCCATCCGACAAGCCTGTCCCTACACTTTCTGCAAGTACAACCGCGTAGCCTCTTGGTACAAAATAGTCATCATAATAACCTGGGAGATTTGCCTGAGGGCTGCCTTTTTCACCTTTACTTTTCCCTTTCTTGGGTACAGAGTTCAGTTCTGCATCCACGTCATAAACCGGGACACCTTTAATTCCAGAACGGTAAGGACTCATTTCGTAAATAACAGGAACCTTTAAACCTTCCTCTGTTTCCTTTGGCCTGATAATATCAGCACGTATTCGATCCAGCTTTCCATCTCCATCACTGTCAGTTGCTGTTTCAACAAATACTCTTTCGACAATGGCATCATCCAGAGAAAAAATGGGCTGTGTCATGCCATTTTCGACTTTAATCCGAGATTCAGCCGAGGCCATGCTGCTTTGACTGTCTATACCTGCTGAATGCAATGCCCCTCCGGCAATTAGCGGGTAAGCGATAACTGAGGCTATGAACACTTTTAATGCAGCTTTTTTCATAAAAATCCCCCTAAATAAATTAATGTTGTAATTTTCAGAATAAAGTAAAACCGTGTAAGTTTCGATAGCCGAAAGACCTGTATTTTTCAAGCTGCATTTAATAATTAACTATTGGTCTCCTTCAAAGGTCATGATTTAACATGGCTGCTCTCTTGATCCGGTACTTTTAATCTGCCATTTTTTACAATTTGGAAAGTTTAAGTCTTTCTTTTCTCCCACATTTGAAAAATCTGCTAGTCTAATAGAATCGTTTTAACTCTTTATTAAAGGAAGGAGAGATATGTAAGCGAATACATAAAGCTGGATTACTAGTCGAGGGGGAATAAAAGATGAAAGTTGGAAAGAAAGCTAGTTCAATTATGCTTGCAGCCGTTCTGACAGCTTCAAGTTTGTATGCAGTGCCTGTTCAATTTGTGCAGACTGCAGAAGCGGCACAAAGCAAAGCTGGAGATCCTGGCTCCAAAGCATTTGATCAGAAGGTAATTGCAAGGGTAGATGCAGCTCGCATGATGGAGGATGTCAGCTATTTATCTGAAACTATAGGGCCGCGTGTTGCAGGAACGGAAGCAGAAAAGCAGGCAGCTGATTTTATTCGCAAACGGCTTGAGACCTATGGCTACACAGTCGAAACACAAGAATTCAGCATTCCGGATAAAATGGCGGGAGATTTGCACACCAGTGACCTGAAGGAGATCCTTATAACCATTCCCTCCGGGTCAGGATCAACGCCTGAAGAAGGAATTACCTCTGAATTATATGATGCTGGATTAGGCAGGCCAGCTGATTTTACAAGGGAAGCCTCAGGGAAAATCGCACTTATTTCACGCGGAGAGATTACTTTCTCAGAAAAAGTTACAAACGCAGTGAATGCCGGTGCTTCGGGGGTTCTAATTTATAACAATGCGGATCAGCCAGCACCCATGAACCCTTCAATTGGAGGCCCATATGACATTCCGGTGGGAAGCATAACGAAGGCAAGCGGGGAAGCACTCCTTCAAGATGTTGCGGCACATAACAAAACGGTAACACTAATTGTCAAGAGCTTTAAAAACATAAGATCGCAAAATATTATTGCCACCAAGCACCCTAAGCCTAATAAAGGCGCGGAAACTGACATTGTCCACATTTCTGCACATTTCGATAGTGTACCATTTGCTCCGGGGGCTAGCGATAACGCATCCGGAACCGCTGTTGCCTTGGAGCTGGCCAGAGTCCTGAAAAGCTATCCCGCTGACAAAGAATTGCGTTTTGCATTTGTAGGGGCAGAAGAGATTGGTCTTCTTGGTTCTGAGTATTATGTGAGCCAGCTGAGCAGCAATGAAATAGGGCGAAGCATCGCAAATTTCAATATGGATATGGTAGGCACAGCATGGGAAAATGCAACTGCGATTTACATGAATACCCTTGATGGCCAGGCAAATATCGCAACAGAAACCGCCATTGCCACAGCCGGGCGGATTGGCACCTCATCTGAGCTGGTTCTATATCAGCGCGGAGCTTCAGACCATGTTTCTTTTCATGATGCAGGAATTCCGGCTGTCAACTTTATCAGACGAGAACCTGCTACTGCTGCTCTTGAACCGTATTACCATACACCTCTTGATTCCATCGAGCACATTAGTGCCGAGCGGATGAAAGAAGCCGGTGATCTAATAGGCGCTTCGGTTTACAGCTTAATTCGAAAATAGAATTGACTTAAAAAATCCCCGGGTTTTCCCCGGGGGTTTTTTTTCGTTTTTTTACTTTCCAGCTATTTAGTATAAACAATGTGTTTACGTACAAAATATGAGGGTAAATTATATTCGTTCTAAATTTCATGTTCAAATTATTAAGGGATTTACCGTTTAAATGGAAAAGAAATCGGGTAACATAAATGTAACATTACAAAGGAATTTACTATCTGCCCGATAGTCCTATATATCCCTAAAGGAGGGAGTCATCATGGATTTTGAACACGAGGCTGTCATACTACAAAGAGAACTCTCCCTTCTCATGGATGAATATGAAAGGTGCGAGATTGACGACGTGAAAAATGAAATATCAAAGGATATTCAACTGCTGAGCCGTGCAATAGACGATATACTTAATTAAAGTATATGCTGGCATGGCTTTTTTTTATATTCTATGCAGCTGGCATTTTTTAGCAGTCAGCTGCTGAAACCTTTTGAAATTTAGGAGGGGTAATATGCCTCAGCACATTTATTACAGTTTCATACGTCTGCCCTTAGTAATCAGAATTTTGCTGATTGCCCTGATGGTGATTTTTTTATTTGGCGGATTAATACATATTATTGAACCCTCCTCCTTTCCGACATTTTTTGATGGAATCTGGTGGGCGGTTGTAACCGCTTCAACTGTCGGTTTTGGAGATTTTTATCCAAAAAGCACTGTAGGGCGAATAGTGGGCATTGCGCTTATTTTTACAGGAGCGGGCTTTCTGTCTACCTATTTTATTTCACTAGCAACAGCAGCAGTTACCAGGCAGAATGACTTCCTGGAAGGGAAAATCGAATACCGGGGTCAAAACCATATTGTTGTGATCGGCTGGAACGAACGCTCAAGGGAGATCGTCAATACTCTTGGAGGCGATGGGATGAACCATTCGATTGCCTTAATAGATGAAACTCTAAAAGCAAACCCTGTTCCCCACAATAATGTACATTTTATTCAGGGACGCGCTAACAGAGATGATGTACTCGTGAAGGCAAATATATTTGATGCCCAAAAAGTAATTATAACAGCTGATCAGAACAAAGATGAATTGCATGCTGATATGAATTCAATATTAACCTTATTGGCAATCAAAGGATTAAACCCGGGTGTTCAATGCATTGTTGAAATATTAACTTCAGAACAGGCAGCCAACGCCAAAAGAGCGGGAGCCGATGAAATTGTTCAGACGAATGTTCTTACGAGCTTTGTCATGATCAACAGCATCTCTTCCCAGGAGCTTGTTACTTCATTCCTTGATTTGCTGGGACAGCTTGATAAACGCAAATTAACTTTTCAGCCTGCATCAGAAGAAGTAGAAAATAAGACTTTTGCTGAACTTAGTGCTGAGCTTATGAAAGAAGGCATTCTGCTTTTGGGTGTTAAAAGAGGGGAAGAAACTCTGGTTAATCCTCCCCAGCCTTTTAGAATTCTTCAGCAGGATCAGCTGATTATTATACTCGGTTAATCTCTTAATAATATAGACTCCAGCTCTTCGACAAGCGCTTTGCCAAGATCAATTAATTCTTCCGGAAAACTGGCATCCTTATCAACAGGCTCCGAGAATTGATCAAAGGAGGCGCTGAAATTCCCTGTATAGGCGTGGTCATCGAGGCCGCGCTGGTACTTATGGGAAAGCAGAAACGGCCTGCCTATTTCCACCGTACAGCTTGGATCATCCAGCTGCCCATCAATTGCCTTAAATGGGACCCTTAAAAACTGGTACCCCACCTCATCATCAATTTTATAATCAAAGGACCCGTGATCATAATCCCAATTCCCGCCAATCGAATAGCCCACCGGCTTTAGAGCCTGCTCCAGCTTATATAAATCAAAATGCTTTCCTTCCACTTTTGAAGGTATCTCAATCACTGAATCCATCCCCTTTTACGCTTTTTGCTTAGTTTCTCCAAAGTAAGGGATATCATGAATGCGAATTAGAAGCGGCATCTTTTTCTCCAATAAAAAAACGCCCACCCGCAGGCAGACGCTTTTCACAATTACTTTAATCTCTTTTCAAGTTCAGCTTTTTTCTCTTCAAATCCTGGTTTTCCTAATAGGGCGAACATGTTCACTTTATATGCTTCTACACCAGGCTGGTCGAACGGATTCACTCCCAGCAGGTAGCCGCTCATGGCACATGCTTTTTCAAAGAAGTAAACCAGGTAGCCAAATGTGTAGGCATCCATTTTTGGTATGGATACGATCAGGTTTGGCACTCCGCCGTCTGTGTGTGCAAGCATTGTCCCTTCAAAGGCTTTGTTATTTACAAAGTCGACAGTCTCACCCGCAAGATAGTTCAGGCCATCAAGATCATTCTCTGCTTCTTCAATGGTCAGCTCATGGCGTGATTCCTCCACCTTGATAACCGTTTCGAAAAGGTCCCGGCGGCCTTCCTGCACATACTGGCCTAATGAATGCAGATCAGTGGAGAAGTTTGCTGAAGAAGGAAAAATTCCTTTCTGGTCTTTTCCTTCACTTTCACCGAACAGCTGCTTCCACCACTCTGCAAAGTATTGAAGTCCTGGTTCGTAGTTGATCAGCATTTCAATCGTTTTGCCTTTGTTATATAGAACATTGCGGACTGCAGCGTACTGGTATGCTGCATTCTCCTGAAGCTCAGATTTGCTGAAGTCCTCGCGTGCCTGTGCAGCACCGCTCATCATATCTTCAATGCTTGCACCGCTGACTGCAATCGGCAGAAGACCTACTGCTGTAAGGACTGAATAGCGGCCTCCTACGTCATCCGGAATAACAAATGACTCATAGCCTTCTTCTGTCGCAAGAGTCTTTAAAGCACCTCTTGCTTTATCGGTTGTAGCATAGATTCGTTTTCGCGCTTCTTCCACACCATATTTTTCTTCCAGCATTTTGCGGAAAATACGGAAAGCCAATGCAGGCTCAGTCGTTGTGCCTGATTTGGAGATAACATTGATGGACCAATCTTTGCCGTCAAGAAGATCCATTAAATCCTTCATATAAGCGGAACTAATATTGTTGCCCGCAAATAATACCTGCGGAGTGCCGCGCTTTTCTTTTGGAAGTGCATTATAGAAGCTGTGCTGAAGCATTTCAATAGCTGCACGCGCTCCAAGATAGGAACCTCCAATTCCAATTACGATAAGAACATCGGAATCGCTTTTAATTTTCTCAGCAGCTTTTTGAATGCGGGAAAACTCATCTTTGTCGTAATTTGCAGGCAAATCGATCCAGCCTAAAAAGTCACTGCCAGCTCCAGTTTGTTCATGAAGGGAGTGATGGGCTACCTTAACGGCATCCTGCAGATATGTAATTTCATGTTCGCCAAAAAAAGGAAGTGCTTTTGCGTAATCAAAACGAACGTGTGTCATGAATGTCCTCCAATTTTTCTCAAATTTAAACAGCCTGCAGTAATTCTGGCTGTCATCCTTATACCACTTTAACGAAAGCCTTAAAGTTAATCAAGAATCATCCTCTAATGTAAGCGTGTCCAATTTTGACATATTTTTTACGCGCAAATGGTGATTGTAATTTTTCGGGGAAAAATGTAAAAGGACTCTGCTTTGGCAGAGTCCCTGGTATTTATAAAGAAGCGCGGTAGATTGAAACCACGTCTTCATGATTTAATTTCGCGAAATTGCCGAATTCTCCGTTGACAGTCGCTTTGTCCGCCATCAATTCGACCTTGCTGTCGTCGATATCATAATCAGCCAGGCGTGAAGGTGCACCAATGCTGTTCCAGAATTCACGAAGCTTTTCAATGCCTTCAAGCGCAGTCTCCTCATCTGTTTTCCCTGCCGGATCCACGTTAAATACACGGATAGCCAGCTGCTTGAATCGCTCAGGCTTCACGTTCAGGTTATGCTTCATCCAGTTCGGGAACAGAATGGCCAGACCCCCGCCATGAGGAATATCATAAACGGCTGATACAGCATGCTCAATGTTATGCGTAGCCCAGTCTCCCCGGTAGCCCATATTCAGAATACCGTTCAATGCCATTGTGCCGGAATATAATATGGCAGCACGATGTTCGTAGCTTTCAAGGTCTTCAAGGAGCTTAGGAGCTGCTTCCATAATGGTAATCAGCAGCGATTCACACATGCGATCCTGAAAATCGGTATTTTCTTCAAGATGGAAATAATGCTCCAGTACATGGGACATCATGTCCACAATTCCATATACCGTCTGATCCCTTGGCACCGTGAACGTATTAACAGGGTCAAGGATTGAAAATTTAGGGAAAGTCACAGGACTGCCCCAGCCATACTTTTCGTTTGTTTCCCAATTTGTAATGACAGATCCTGCATTCATTTCAGAACCGGTTGCCGCTAGTGTAAGAACGGTTCCAAACGGCAGAGCCTTTGCAGCAAATGCTTTCTTAATGACTAAATCCCAGGCATCGCCATCATATTTGGCACCAGCTGCGATAGCTTTTGTGCAGTCAATTACACTCCCGCCTCCAACAGCCAGCAGGAAATCAATGCCTTCAGTTTTACAGATTTCAACACCTTTGCGGACAGTGGATATTCTTGGATTAGGCTCAACACCTGATAGTTCAAACATTTCAGCTCCAATTTCATGAAGCTGTTCCTTCACTTTATCATATAAACCATTGCGCTTAATGCTTCCCCCGCCATACACAACAAGAACTTTCTTGCCATACTGCGGGATTTCAGTCTGCAATTGGGATAGCTGATCTTTCCCAAAAATTAATTTAGTCGGATTATAAAAGGTAAAATTTTGCATATCACCATCTCCTTTTCCACATCATTATCTTTCAAACTTTCAGCTATTGCAAAAAGTACGATTCGAAAGGCGAACATTGTATATGCCGGTTTCTCAGAATCATCTTTTTCATTATGGCTCATAACGATTATTACGATGAATATTTTTTATTTCCGTGCAGCAATATAATAATGAACCTATACTACAAGGAGGAAACATCATGAGTGGCATACAGCGTATTGCACTGGTTCTAACAATTATTGGCGCTATTAACTGGGGTTTAATCGGATTCTTCCAATTTGATCTTGTGGCAGCTATCTTTGGCGGTCAGGATTCAGCCCTTTCAAGAATAATATACGGTCTTGTGGGCATTGCGGGCTTAATCAATCTGGGGCTTCTCTTCAAACCAAATGAAGAGCTGGAAAGAGAACCTGAAGCAAGGCCAACCCGTTAAATGCATGCAAAAAATCCTTGCACATTGTGTGCAAGGATTTTTTTATTGATCCGTATTTATATACCTTTTACCGAATTACACCCAGCCTCTGAAGCGGGATGCTTCAGACATTTTTCTCGCGCCGACCATGTAAGCAGCAAGACGCATATTTACTTTTCTTTGCTGTGAAGTCTGGTAAACATTATCGAAAGCCTGAACAAGCACTTTTTTCAGCTTTTCTGTAACTTCCTCTTCAGTCCAATAGTACCCCTGGTTGTTCTGTACCCATTCGAAATAGGATACGGTCACACCGCCTGAACTGGCTAACACATCAGGAACAAGCAGGATTCCCCGGTCTGAAAGAATTTTTGTAGCTTCAAGAGTGGTTGGGCCATTTGCTGCCTCTACTATGATGGAAGCTTTAATATTATGGGCGTTTGCAGCGGTTATCTGATTGGACACAGCCGCAGGAACCAGGATATCGCATTCCAGCTCAAGCAATTCTTCGTTTGTCAGAGTGTTATCGAAAAGGGTCGTTACCGTTCCAAAGCTATCGCGCCTATCAAGAAGATAATCAATATCCAGTCCATTTGGATCATATAGAGCACCATAGGCATCTGAAATGGCGACCACTTTAGCGCCTGCATCATGCATGAATTTTGCCAGGAAGCTTCCTGCATTTCCAAATCCCTGAACAGCCACACGTGCTCCTTCAATGGAAATGGCGCGCTTTTTCGCAGCTTCCTCAATGCAGATCACTACACCCTGTGCAGTTGCCTTTTCCCTTCCTTGCGATCCGCCGAGAACAAGCGGCTTGCCTGTGATAAATCCTGGGGAATCATACTCACGAAGTCGGCTGTATTCATCCATCATCCAGGCCATGATCTGTGAATTCGTATAAACATCCGGAGCAGGTATATCTTTTGTAGGGCCAACAATCTGACTGATTGCCCTTACATATCCTCGGCTCAAGCGTTCCAGCTCCCCCATTGACATGGAACGGGGATCACAAATGATGCCGCCTTTACCTCCTCCATAAGGAAGATCCACAATTCCGCACTTTAAACTCATCCACATGGATAAAGCTTTTACTTCATCCTCATTTACTTCAGGATGAAAACGGACACCGCCCTTCGTCGGTCCTACCGCATCATTATGCTGTGATCTGTATCCGGTAAAAATTTTTATCGACCCGTCATCCATCCTTATTGGAATTCTTACCGTAAGCATCCTCAGCGGCTCTTTCAGCAGCTCATACATCTCATCTGCATAACCGAGCTTGTTCAAAGCTTCTTTGATCACAACTTGAGTTGAAGTAAATAAATTTAAAGACTCTTCCATTTTTTGTTCAGCTTCTTTACCAGCTACTCCTGCAGCTCCCATCATGGCACCTCTTGATTTTAATATTTAGGAAAATTACAGCAATACTCCATAACCGGCGGCCCTGCATCACAAATTCAGACACAAGGGCCAACTGTCCGTATAATTGTATTAGCTTAATACTTTATTGATTCTTTCAATTGCCCAGTCAAGCTCTTCTTCAGAAATGACTAAAGGAGGGGCAAAACGAATAACCGTGTCATGCGTTTCTTTGCAAAGCAATCCTTGTTCTTTAAGCTCTTCGCAATATTTTCGGGCTGGCTCACTCAGCTCAACACCAATAAATAAGCCGCGGCCGCGCACTTCTTTAATGACAGGATTATTAATTTCTTTTAATTTGCTCATGAAATATTCGCCCAGTTTAAGAGAACGTTCTGCCAGCTTTTCTTCAACCAATACGTTCAAGGAAGCAACAGATACGGCACAAGCCATTGGGTTTCCTCCAAATGTTGAACCATGTGATCCAGGATTAAATACCCCAAGAACATCTTTATTCGCAACCACACACGAAATCGGGAATACTCCTCCTCCAAGCGCTTTCCCTAAAATGAACATGTCAGGATCTACATCTTCCCATTCGCATGCAAACATTTTTCCGGATCGCGCAAGGCCAGCCTGAATTTCATCTGCAATGAATAATACATTGTTCTCCTTACAAGTTTCATATGCTTTTTTCAGGAAGCCTTCCGGAGGAATCACAATTCCAGCTTCACCTTGGATTGGCTCAATTAAGAAAGCCGCTGTATTCTCAGTGATTGCTTCTTTAAGAGCGTCAAGGTCTCCGTAAGGAATCAGCTTAATGCCAGGAAGCATAGGTCCGAAGCCCCGCTTATATTCTTCTTCAGAAGAAAGCGAAACCGCTGTCATTGTACGGCCATGGAAGTTACCTATGCAAGCAATGATCTCTGCCTGGTTATCTGCAACGCCTTTTACATCATAAGCCCAGCGGCGTGCAGCTTTGATTGCCGTTTCAACCGCTTCCGCACCTGTGTTCATCGGAAGGGCCATTTCTTTATTTGTCAGTTCGCAAATTATTTCATACCAAGGCCCCAGCTGATCGTTATGGAAAGCACGTGAAGTTAGCGTTACGCGGTCAGCCTGATCCTTCAGAGCCTGGATGATTTTCGGATGGCGGTGCCCCTGGTTTACTGCTGAATAGGCACTTAGCATATCCATGTATTTATTGCCTTCAGGATCTTCCACCCAAACACCTTCCGCTTTGGAAATAACGATTGGCAGCGGGTGATAGTTGTTTGCACCGTATTTTTCAGTTTGTTCGATAAGTGAATGTGATTTTGTCGCTTCAGTCAATTAAAATTCCTCCTTTTTCAGAATAGTCCTTTTTATTGTAACGTTAAGCTATTCTTCTTTAAACTATTTAGGGTTTTAGCATGCACAGGATATGAAAAATCCCGTACATGCCTTTACAAATCTTAATACATTTCAGAAGTAGTCTTCGCCTGCATGTGCAGAAGAATGTAGTCAGGGCCGCCCGCTTTGGAGTCCGTTCCTGACATGTTGAATCCGCCGAATGGCTGGTATCCAACGATCGCACCTGTACAGCCGCGGTTGAAGTATAAGTTTCCAACATGGAAATCTTCGCGCGCTTTTTGGATGTGCTCACGGTTCTGCGTGATCACAGCACCTGTTAAGCCGTACTCGGTGTTGTTGGCGACTTCAATCGCATGGTCGAAATCTTTTGCCTTTGTGAAGCCAACGACTGGTCCAAAGATTTCTTCCTTCATTAAGCGTGCATCCGGGGAAAGGTCAGCGAATACAGTCGGCTTGATGAAGAATCCTTTCGAGCTGTCTCCTTCTCCGCCTGTCATCAGCTTGCCTTCTTCTTTGCCGATTTCGATGTAGCTCATGATCTTGTCAAATGCGCCCTGGTCAATCACTGGACCCATGTAGTTGCTCTGGTCTTCAGGATTGCCCTGCGTTAATTCGTTAGTCAGTTCAACCACACGGTTAAGAACCTGATCGTATACATCTTCTACTACAACCGCACGTGAACATGCTGAACACTTCTGGCCGGAGAATCCGAAAGCAGAGGCAACGATTGAAGTAGCTGCCAATTCAAGGTCTGCATCCTTGTCTACAACGATTGTGTCCTTACCGCCCATTTCAGCGATGACACGCTTCAGCCAGATTTGGCCTTCGTTCAATTTAGAAGCGCGCTCGTTGATGCGAAGACCAACGTCGCGTGAACCTGTGAAGGAGATGAAACGAGTGTCTTTATGGTCAACCAAATAGTCGCCCACTTCTGCACCGCTGCCCGGCACGAAGTTTAGTACACCCTTTGGAAGGCCTGCTTCTTCCATCACTTCAACGAATTTTGCAGCCACAACTGGTGTGGTAGAAGCTGGTTTTAATAGAACAGTGTTTCCTGCCACGATAGCGGCAACAGTTGTGCCGGCCATGATCGCAAGCGGGAAGTTCCAAGGAGAGATGATGATGCCCACTCCCAGTGGAATATAGTCATAACGGTTATATTCATTCGGACGGCTGTTGACTGGAACCCCGTCTTTGATTTTTAAGATTTGGCGTGCATAGTACTCAAGGAAGTCAATGGCTTCCGCAGTATCAGCATCTGCCTCATTCCAAGGCTTCCCTGCTTCCTTTGTTAAAAGGGCAGAAAACTCATGCTTGCGGCGGCGGATAATCGCAGCAGCTTTGAATAAAACATCTGCGCGTGTTTCCGGCTTCACTTTTCTCCATGTTTTGAATGCTTCAACAGCAGCCTGCATCGCTTTTTCCGCAAGCTCGCGGTTTGCCTTTGAAACACGGCCAACTACCTCTTCTTTATTAGAAGGATTGATGGATACGATTTTTTCATCAGTGGAGATTCTTTCTCCGCCTATTAATAAGTCATAGTCTTGTCCTAAGTAGCTTTCGACTGTTTTTAGTCCCTGTAAGTATGCTTCACGGTTTTCTTCTGTTTTAAAATTTGTGAAAGGTTCATGTTTGTACGGCTGTACCATGATGCCATCCCCCTTTAATAAATTCGTTTTCTCATCCTCCATTTTATAATGCAAGAAGTGTGCCAAATATGAAAAGCTGATAAATGACTATTTTTATAAGCTGAAAGCAAAATATTTTTGCTCTTTTTTAATCACTAATAGTTATTGGTGCAAATATTCATTGCATATATTCAAATTAGTATATACTATTGAATAAACTGCCGAGTGAAGGAGATTACAATGAATCACAGAGAATTTGAACAGCTCCAATTGAAAAGCAAGTTCTTTCAGCGGATATTAGATGAAATTGACGTTGGTGTCCATGTAGTGAATGAGGAAGGAAGAACTACATTCTACAATAAAAAAATGGCCCAAATAGAAGGCATGGATTATGAAGATGTATTGGATAAAAATCTGCTGGATGTATTTTCTTTCAATCAGGACGAAGACAGCACCTTGCTTCAGGCGCTCAAAAATGGCAGCAAAATTAAAAATGCCAAACAAACCTATTTTAACAATAAGGGGCAGGAAATCACCACGATCAATAATACCTTTCCAATTATGGAAGATGGTGAACAGATTGGTGCTATGGAAATCGCACGTGATGTGACCAAGCTTGAAAAACTGATCAGAGAAAATATGAATAAACGCGGAGACACCCGCTATACTTTCGATAGTATTATTGGCAGCAGCGACGAGATCCATGAAGTGATTGAAGCGAGCAAAAGAGCAACCCGGACAAGTTCTTCTGTCCTGATTATCGGGGAGACGGGCACAGGGAAAGAGCTCTTTGCCCAAAGCATCCATAATGGCAGCAGCCGCTCTTCAAAACCATTTATCTCCCAAAATTGCGCTGCTCTTCCGGACAGTCTGATAGAGGGTCTATTATTTGGTACAAAAAAAGGGGCATTTACAGGCTCCATTGAAAGGCCAGGTTTGTTTGAACAGGCAAATGGCGGGACACTGCTGCTGGATGAAATCAATTCACTTAATCCATCCCTGCAGGCAAAGCTTTTGAGAGTTTTGCAGGAAAAAACGGTCAGAAGGGTCGGTGATACGAAAGACCGGACAGTAGATGTTAGAATTATAGCAACCATTAACGAAGACCCGATTGATGCTATCTCAGAAGACCGTATGAGAAAAGATTTATATTACAGGCTAAGTGTTGTTTCCCTCTTCATTCCGCCTCTGCGTGAGAGAAGAAAGGATATCCGGGATCTTGCACAATTTTTCATAGAAAAATACAATCAGCTATTTGGGATGAATGTAGCGGAAATCGATGAAGAAGTAATGAACAAATTCGAGCAATATGATTGGCCGGGCAATGTACGGGAATTGGAGCATATAATCGAAGGGGCCATGAATCTGCTTGATCAGGAAGAAGCGATCAGCTATGTGCATTTGCCTCTTCATTTCCGGAATAAGCCTCAATTCAAGGAGGAACCGAACGAAACCGGTCATTTGGAGGATTTGCTTATTCAGAAAAACAAGCCTATAAAAACACTCGAACAATATATACAGGAAGCTGAAACCTACTATCTAAAGAAAGTCCTTAAACACCATGGCAATAATATAACCCAGTCCGCAAAATCCCTTGGCATGAGCCGGCAAAACCTGCAATACCGGCTAAGAAAATACGGAGTCAGGAAAGAAACAGCTGATTGATGTTTCTCAAGGTTTAGAAGAATTGGTTCGCAGATATAATGAATTTTTCGCGATAAAAGTTGATTATCTCGATTAAATTCTAATTTTGGCAGATAAAAACGAAAAGCTCCCTCCGGGGAGCTTATTTGTATAGAATATCGTCCCTAAGAGCTGTAACGCGAGTCAAAGCTTCATCGATATCCCTCTCACTCACCCCAAAATGAGCAAGCGCATCATGCAGATGTTTAGCAATCGCGTTAAAGTGTTCGGGCTGCAGGTTCATACCCTCATGCGCTTTTGCCATGGAATTGCCTGAATATTGATTAGGACCGCCCAATGCATAGCTTATGAACTTGGATTGATGACGTTTTTGCTTAGTCATATCCGTATTCTCAAAAAACTGATTGACGGTCGGATCCTTTAATACCAGTTCCTCGTAAAAATAATCAACTACCTTTTCAATGGCTTCTCCTCCGCCTGCTTTTTCGTAAAGTGTCTGTTCTGCCATAATATCTCTCCTTTCAACACAAAATGTATTCTTTGACTAAATCAAAGTCCCTATTCATAAATCGGAACAGGGACTTCTCCCCTTCACTTTACCCTATCGCTTTCCCAAAAAACAAAAGACTCCGAAGGGTCGGAGCCTTATGATGCTATTTGATCTTTTTCTTCCATTTCTTTTCGTTCCTGATCACTCATGAAAGTTATTTTGTAGCCAAGCATGGCAAAGATAATAGCCAGGATTGGCACAGTGAAATTTAAAATCGCGTAAGGTGCATATTCAAAGGGATGAACGGCCAGTGTGGACATGATAAACACTGCACAAGTATTCCATGGAACAAAAACAGAAGTGACCGTACCGCCATCTTCAAGTGCCCGTGAAAGATTTTTGGATTGCAGATTTTTATCCTTAAATGCCTGTGTGTACATTCTTCCCGGCAGCAGAATGGAAATATACTGCTCTGCGGCCGCCACATTTGTAAAGAAGGCAGATAGTACGGTAGTTGCTACTAAGCTTCTTGCTGAACGGGCCAATTTCAGAATCTGTTCAACTATGGCTTTTAACATGCCGGTCTGCTCCATAACTCCCCCAAAGGCCATTGCTACAATCGTAAGGGACACGGTGTACATCATATCGTCAATGCCGCCTCTATTGAAAAGCTCGTCCACCATTGTGTTGCCTGATTCAATTGAAAATCCGCCCTGAAGAGTGTTGACGGCATCCCCCACAGCACCGCCCTGGACAAAAATATGGCATAGCCAGCCAAGGAAAACACCAACCGCAAGCGCAGGCAGTGCAGGTACCTTTTTTGCCACTAACCCTATAACAATAACAGGTACCAGTAAAAGCCAAGGAGAGATGATAAAGTTCTCTGATAAAACATTCATGACACCAGTAATTTTTTCATTATTCAAATCATCCCCGCCAAATTGCCTTCCCAAAAACCAATAAGCAATAATAGCAATGGCCAGCGCCGGGAGGGTTGTGTAAAACATATTTTTTATATGCTCAAAAAGATCCGTGCCTGTGATTCCCGCAGCCAAATTAGTCGTATCGGACAGCGGTGACATTTTATCTCCGAAATAGGCGCCTGAGATGATAGCTCCCGCCACCATTGGAGCCGGGATGCCCATGCTGATTCCAATTCCCATTCCGGCAACGCCAATCGTTCCCATTGTAGACCATGAGCTTCCGATTGCCAGAGTGACAATGGCACAGATAATACAAATTGAGACTAAAAACATAGATGGCGTCATCAGTTTTAAACCGTAAAAGACCATGGTCGCTACAATTCCCCCGCCTATCCAGGAGCCAATTGTCAAACCGACCATTATAATAATCAGAATAGCCGGGAGCGCTAACTTAATGCCTTTATAGAAGCCTTCCTCAATATCGTTCCATTTATAGCCAAAACGCCAGGCTATGAAAGCGGATACAATTGTTCCGGTAATTAAAGGCACATGAGGGCTTCCCTCAAACTTAACAATTGTAATTATCATGGCAGCAATCATCACCAGCAGCGGCAGCACTGAAAACCAGAAAGGGATTTTCTTTCCTGTTTCTTGCATGTATGTTCCTCCTTTTAAAGTTGCAGTTGGTTTTACTATTGCAAGATTAATGCCAAGATATAAAATTCCAACATTTTTCAGACTATTTATCTTAAAAATTATAAATTTCTTCTGTCTTATGTAGCTGAGCATGCAAAAAAATTTGTCGAGCGCCCGCTCATTTTGCATGAGAAAGCAAATATTTTTTGCATCTCACTGAAAATAAAAAACCGGGCAGGAAACCCGGTTTATCCATTTTATTACTTCTTAATAAGATCTTCGCGCTGGGACTGGTCAATCCATTCTTGAAGCTTATCCTTAAGTGTGTTGAATCCCTGTGCAGATTCGTCTTCCATTTTGATTGGAGCAGCCTGGCGCTTGCGAGGCTTTCTAGCTTTCGCTTCTGCTTGTGGAGCTTCTTCTGTTGCACGGATTGATAAACCAATTTTACCTGCTGCTTCGTCAACAGATAACACTTTCACCTTTACTTCATCGCCCACTTTAAGATGCTCATTGATATCTTTAACGAAACCATGAGTCACTTCCGAAATGTGCACTAATCCCTGTGTATTCTCATCTAATGCCACGAACGCACCATATGGCTGAATACCTGTTACCTTTCCTGTAATGACACTGCCTACTTCGATTTTCTCTGACATGAAAACACTCCTATTTAAATTCAAATTTTATCTCTTTATACGCAATAAGAAATTATATCATAACTTCATAAAAATATCAAAAATGATTTGTTGGCATTCACATCCATTTTATCCCATAAAACAATTATGACAGCCATTCATTATAATAAAGCAATCCGCAAACAATATGTACACATCCTTTTTGTTTGTTAACGAAATGTTCATGAAGTAAAGAGAGGATCTTACGTTTCTCATGATAAAATATAGATAGAAGAAATTGACAGTGGGAGTGATGGATATGTCAAATATCGGCCATAACATTAAAGCTTGCCGCGAACGCGCAAATATAACCCAGCAGCAGCTCGCTTTGAAAGTGAGAGTTGGAACGGGGACGATTGCAAAATATGAAAACGGAGACCAGATTCCTGATACCCAGACTGTTTTAAAAATCTCAACCGCCCTCGATATTCCAGCTTCTGAGCTGCTTGAACAGGAACTTCAGAAGGGCCAGTCAGGAATCGATTATGAAATCGAACAGCTTGTGCGTGAAATTGGCACCAAAAAAGCTAAGCTCATCTTGCGCAAAGCAAAGGAATTCAGCGAGGAAGATTTCCTCCGTGTCATGCAAATGCTATTTGAAATCAAATATGATCAAAAAGTTTTATAAAAGAGAGTATATCAAAAGGGAATACTGGTTAGCCTTGTAGTGTAAGGCTTTCTAGTATTCCCCCCTTTTTGAAGTTGACAATCTGTTGCAGATTGTCCTTTTTTTATGCCTTTTGGTTTCGCTTTAAGAAATGGCTGATTCTCTTAATTGCTTCCTGCAGCAATTCCATGGATGTGGCATAAGAGCAGCGCACATGGCCTTCCCCGCTTTCCCCAAAAATATTGCCTGGCACCACCGCTACCTTTTCCTCCAGCAGCAGCTTTTCTGCAAATTCTTCAGAGGAAAGTCCCGTACTTTTAATAGATGGGAAAGCATAAAAGGCTCCGCCCGGCACATGGCATGTTAATCCCAGTTCATTTAGGGACTGAACAAAATAATTCCGCCTGCGCCTATAGCTCTTTTTCATATCTTCAACATCTGATCTGCCTGTTTTCAAGGCTTCAAGAGCGGCAAACTGGGCCATCGTGGGCGCACACATCATCGCATACTGGTGAATTTTCAGCATCGCCTGGGAAATTGCTTCAGGAGCGCAGACAAACCCCAATCTCCAGCCTGTCATGGCAAACCCTTTTGAGAAACCCGAGATTAGGATGGTTCTTTTTTTCATTCCGCTGATTGCGGCAAAACTCGTATACTCGCCATCATAAGCAAGCTCAGCATAAATCTCATCTGAAAGAACCAGCAGATCGTATCTTTCAGCTATTTGGGCTACTGCCTCCAGTTCACTTCCGCTTAACATGGTGCCAGTCGGATTATTGGGTGAACAAAGTATAATGGCTTTAGTCCGGTCAGTGATTACATTTTCCAGCTGCTCAGGCAGAATCTTAAACCCATTCTCTTTTAAAGTTTGGACCTGAACAGGCATACCGCCCGCAAGAGACACTAATGGCACATAGGATACAAAGCTTGGTTCGATTACAATTACTTCATCGCCTGGATCGAGGATCGCCCTAAGAGCAATATCCAGCGCCTGGCTCGCTCCCACCGTCACGGTTATTTCACTCCGGGGAGAATAAGAAACGCCGAAGCTTTTCTCCATATATCCTGCGATTTCCTCCCGAAGCTCCAGTAACCCAGCATTAGCCGTATAAGATGTATATCCCTGCTCAAGCGATAGGATGGCTGCTTCACGCACTGACCATGGTGTGATGAAATCAGGTTCCCCCACCCCAAGGGAAATGACTCCTTCCATTCCTGCAGCAAGGTCAAAAAAGCGGCGAATCACGGAAGGTTTCAGCTCTTCTACCGTTTTGGATAAATAAGACTTAGTTCCATTCATTACGGTGACACCACAATTCGTTTGTCGTCTTCACTTTGTTCAAAAATAGTGCCGTCATGCTTATACTTTTTTAGAATAAAATGTGTGGTTGTCGATAAGACAGAATCGAGGGTCGATAACTTTTCTGATACAAATCGGGCAACCTCATTCATGGAACGTCCTTCGATGATGACAGAAAGATCATAGGCACCGGACATTAAATAGACAGACCTTACTTCTTTGAAACGGTAAATTCTCTGTGCAACTTCATCAAATCCCACTCCGCGCTTTGGAGCGACCTTCACATCAATCATAGCGGTAACTCCTTCATGACCATCGACTTTTGACCAGTCAATAACGGAATTAAAACGCACAAGCACTTTCATTTCCTCGAGTTTATCTAAAATAGTTTCAGTTTCCGCCATACTTAATTCGGCCATTTTCGCAATGTCTTCCACAGGGATTCGCGCACTGTTGTTTTCTAAAATTTCCAAAACCTCTATTTGCTTTTCAGTTAATTTCACCTTTGTCGCTCCCATCCTTTAGTGATTTACTCTATAAAATAGTTACATTATAGCAAAATCTGCAGAAAATAAATGTGTCACTTTCATTATTTATTAATTTCTTTAAAATCATATGTGTCAAGATTAAGTTTAAGGGGAAAATAAAGTAAATCCGGGACTAGGAGGGGAAGGCCAATGGAACAAGCAACCTTTTCAGGAACAGAGCCTATTAATGGAACAGATGTTTATTATGAATACTACAAACATGATTCCTCCAGGGATACCCTGGTGCTGCTTCATGGTTTTCTGTCATCCACCTTTAGTTATCGCAGGCTGATTCCTCTGCTGCAAACGGAATTCAATGTGGTATCAATGGATTTACCGCCCTTCGGCAAAAGCGGGAAATCCCAGCAGTTCGTCTATTCTTACAAAAATTTGGCGGATACGGTTATCCGCTTATCAGAAAAGCTGGGCTTTGAAAAAGTCACTTTAATAGGCCATTCCATGGGTGGACAGATTGTTTTAAATGTGGCACACTCCAAGCCTGAACTCGTAGGCCAGGCAGTATTGCTTTGCAGTTCCGGATATATGAAACGAATGAAGCCGCATATCATCTTTTCAAGCTACATACCTTTCTTTCATCTGTATGTTAAATTATATCTTCAACGCTCAGGGGTAAAGCAGAATTTAAAAAATGTTGTCTACGATCATTCCATGATTGATGATGAAATGCTTTACGGATATTTGTCGCCATTTTTAGAAGACGATATTTTCCGGGCTTTAACCAGGATGATCCGCGACAGGGAAGGCGATATGCCAGCCTCTGCATTGAAGAAAATAGAAACGCCCTGTCTATTAATTTGGGGAGAACATGACAGAGTCGTCCCGCTTCATATCGGCAAACGGCTGAATAAGGATCTGAAAAATTCCAAGCTGGTAGTATTAAAAGATACCGGGCATCTTGTGCCGGAAGAGCGGCCGGAAGATGTTCTTCAGCACATCAGGAGTTTTATGAATACCATTCGGGTAGAGGAGAGTGTATAGTATTGTAAATAAAAGTGGCAGCCCCCAGGGTCTGAGAGCTGCCGTTTTTTATCTTAAATAGCACAGGTGCCATTATTCTTGATTTCCAGAAGACGCCCGGAAATTTCTTTGCATTTTTCCAAAGGAATGATTTCCTCAAACGAGAATTCATAAATGGATTGAATCTTCCTGGCCAATTTCATTAAATCATTTAAATCATGGACTGCCTGGACTGAATCCGCAATTTCAGTATCATAATTGCCCGGCCCCGCTCCAAATGGATCCCACTGATCCAGAGTGTAGACAAGCAAAAGATTCGTTTGCTGATTTTCCATGTATATCACCTTTTTATTATTCGGCCGATTTGAAGCCGCAATATTTTAATTTTTAGTATCAATATCATATCATAGAGTCAAGGTACATAAAAGAATTCTTAAGGCGGTGACAGGATTGAATCGTTTTAATTTCCATCAAAAAATCAGCAGGGAAAATACAGCTTCTGTTAAGTGGGATCTGACCAAGGATGTTTTTGGCAGATCCGATGTATTGCCCATGTGGGTAGCAGACATGGACTTTCAGCCTCCCGAAGAAGTAAAGAAAGCCATTGAAGACCGAATGGCTCATGGGGTCTACGGATATACGTATGCGCCGGATTCAACTGCAGAATCTATCGGACTGTGGCTGAACAAGCGGCATGGCTGGAAAATCAAAAATGAGTGGATTCTATACAGCACTGGAGTGGTTCCCTCCATCGCAACTGCCATCCAGGCTTTCACTGAAAAAGGGGATAAAGTATTGCTGCAGTCTCCGGTATATACTCCATTCATTGAGATGATTAAACAGAATGGACGCACTGTCGTTAATTCTCAATTGAAACTCGAGAATGGCCGGTACGAGATTGATTTTGCCGATTTTGAAAACAAATTGAAAGAGGGCGTGAAACTATTCCTTCTCTGCAATCCGCACAATCCGGGCGGCCGAATGTGGACAGAAGAGGAACTGAGGAAAATAGGGGAGCTATGTGTTACATATGATTGCCTTATTCTATCCGACGAAATCCATTCTGATTTAATTTATAAAGGCCATAAGCATTATCCCATTGCTTCACTGGATCCGCGATTTGCAGAACTCACAGTCACCTGCATAGCTCCCACAAAAACCTGGAACCTTGCCGGAATTCAAGCTTCAGCTGCCATTATAAGTAATGAGAAGCTGCGGAAGGCTTTTCAGGCAGAACAGCACAAGCAAGGATTCTTCACGCTGTCCGCTTTTGGAATTATCGGCATGGAAGCAGCTTACCGCCATGGTGGGGAATGGCTTGATGGTTTAATGGATTATCTGGAAGAAAATAAAAGGACTGCTGCAGAATTTATTGGGCAGCACCTTCCGGGTATTCGCTTGATGGAGCCAGATGGCACATATCTTCTATGGCTTGATTGCCGAGGATTGGGATTAACTGATGACGACCTGCGTCAAAGCCTTTTGGAAAAAGGGAAACTAGCCCTGGAACCAGGCCCGAAATACGGTCCAGGCGGCGAAGGATTTGTTCGAATGAATATCGCCTGCCCTCATGAGGTATTGGCAGAAGGGCTGGAGAGGCTGAAAAGAGCTTTTGGGTGATAGTGTTTGTGGAGGCACGGCTGAGGCCGTGCTTTTTTTGTGTGCTGGATATTTGCGGTTTTTATAATTGCCATTCTTTCTTGGTTCTCTTTTTCCGTAACGTAAATATTTCTGATTAACTACCATTTATCTCTTGCAGTCCTTATTTTCGGCGTTAATCCCTCTGATTAACTACCATTTTCTCTCCCTTCTCCTTTTTTCGGCGTTAATCCATCCGATTAACTACCATTTATCTCTTGCAGTCCTTATTTTCGGCGTTAATCCCACTGATTAACTACCATTTTCTCTCCCCTCTCCTATTTTCGGCGTTAATCCATCCGATTAACTACCATTTTCTCTCCCTTCTCCTTTTTTCGGCGTTAATCCCTCTGGTTAACTACCATTTTCTCTCCCTTTCGGCGTTAATCCCTCTGATTAACTACCATTTTCTCTCCCTTCTCCTTTTTTCGGCGTTAATCCATCCGATTAACTACCATTTATCTCTTGCAGTCCTTTTTTCGGCGTTAATCCCTCTGATTAACTACCATTTTCTCTCCCTTCTCCTTTTTTCGGCGTTAATCCATCCGATTAACTACCATTTATCTCTTGCAGTCCTTATTTTCGGCGTTAATCCCTCTGATTAACTACCATTTTTCTCTCCCTTCTCCTTTTTTCGGCGTTAATCCATCCGATTAACTACCATTTATCTCTTGCAGTCCTTATTTTCGGCGTTCATCCCTCTGTGACCTCCATTCACTTTTTCTTCCATTTGGCATGCTTGGTAATAAGAACCTTTCCCCCTCCCCTTTTTCTCATAATTTTTCCCCAATATCCTCTGCACCACTTTCCCAGAACCAATACCACCGCACCAATCCACTATTGTATTTGTAGTCAGTTTCCTATCCGGAAACAAAACCGCAAATTCCTTTACACTTCTCAGTACCGCAGTGTCTACCTTTTCTTTCAATCCACATTCTCTGCAGGATAAGTAGCCTTGAGTAAAGGGGGCTAAAAACGAAGTACACGAACTGCATATTATCCCTTTCCTCAATTGGTCATAAGTGTATTCCGGAATTCGCACATAGGGGTTCTCCTTCAAGCAGCGGGCATTTAACTGTTCAGCCAGCTTCAGGTTTCTCGATTTCGCCGCATTAGGAATTGTTTTTAATTTCTCCAGGAATCGTTTAATCTGCGCAGGAAATACTGCAGGAATAGTGATAGGAGCTTGATAAAGCTGAAAGCCGGGGTTAATGAAGATCAGATGTGACTTGATGGGAAGATGGTAGCCGAATTCTTTAAGAAGGCCTCGTAAAAGGGTTTCACTTCTTTGCAGCTGAGGGAGGGGATTTTTTATTTCTGTTTTGGATAGCAGGGAATACCATCTTTCACTTTCTATGTAATAGTCCCCTTCGTAGTTTTTAACTTCAAAGACGAATATAGTGCCGCCGGCGATAAGGAGTGTATCGATTTGGAAATGGGTATTGCTGTTTTCCAGCAATAGATCATTTAGAATAATGCAGGAGCCCGGCAAGTCCTGAAGCTCCCTGTCAAAATGCAGCTCGCCTGCATAGCCCTTCTCTAAATGCAGATACTGATTCTCATTTTTCAAAGGCAGCTCCAGGCGGCGGGACAGAAAGCGGAGCATTTCCAGCTCCTTTGGTTCGAAACGGAGTCTGTTTATCATCACTCACATCCTTCATTAAGATAATTTAATTTTATGAAAATTCCACCATGACTATAAGCAAAATCCCCTTGGTTTTAATAACAAGGGGATTTATAGTACATATTCAGCAAGCACGCTCTGCACTTCGTATATGTTCAAGTTCTTATTAAAATGCTTTTCAAGTGGTTCGCCTGATCCTGAGATCCAAATTTTTAATTCGGCCTCCAGATCGAAGCTGCCTGCGGTTTCAATGCTAAAATGGGTGATGTTTTTGTAAGGGATGGAATGATACTCGATTTTTTTCCCTGTAATTCCTTGCTTATCCACCAGAATCAGGCGCTTGTTTGTAAAAATGAATAAATCGCGGACGAGCCTGTAGGCTTTTTCAACCTGTTCACTCGGGGCAAGGACTGCTGAAAATTCCTCCTGAACCTCATTAATGTCCGCTTCAGATGCATTGCCGATAAAACCATCGAAAATTCCCATTTAACCAACCTCCATTATAAGGTTTAACTCCATTATACGAATCCTTCGGGAAAATTCCCAGTGATAAAGGCTCCCCCTCCCAGGAAAGCCTTCAATTATTTATTCTTCTGTTGATTGATCGTCCTGTGCTTTTTTCTGTCCTTCTTCTTCTTTATCTTTTGAAATCCGGCCGCAGGCAATGCGTTCTCCTGAGTCTCCTGCCGGCTGAGTCATGCCATCATCTGGTCCGTCATGAATGACAATGGAGGTCCCTTCCTTTGTCAGCAAAGAGTTTTTGTCTTCTTTTAACGTGACCTGGGGCGCCATAAAGTCAATCTTAGCCTTGCCGTCATCCTCAACTATCAGGTTGGGAAGATCACCCGCATGTGATCCTTTGGGGTGAAGCAGCCCATGCTCCTTATTGTCAGGATTGAAATGATTTCCTGCCGATTTAAAATCAGGTGGTTCACATTTTGCTTCTTCGTGGATATGTATGGCAAGTTCCCCCGGCGGAAGTCCGCTTAGATCCCCGCTCAATTTTACTCCGCTCGCCTGTTCCTGCACCTTAATTGTGCCTAATGAATCGCCTGCAGCATTAAACATTTCCACTTCCGTATTCGTAATGTTCTCTTCCCCGCAGCCGGACAGAAGAAGAACAAAACCAAGCATCAGCGCTTTTCTCATAATTAAATCCTCCATCAAGACATTTTGTCTTTAGTGTTGCCCAATCACTTTATCAATAAACAAAAAAAGAAGAACAGCCGCTCAGCTGTTCCCCCCTTGTCTATTTTGCCTATCGATGCGCTCTTCAAGCTCTTTCGCCTTGGCTGCTTCGCGCTTTGACACACGGATAATTAATCTCATTGTAAGAATGGCCGCAACTAAAAAGATGGCAAACGTTACAGCTGCAGGGCCATATTCTGATTTATCTTCCGGAAAATATAGAAACAGCGACAGTACATACCATTGCAACATCCTAATCAATCCTTTCTGCTAAAAGCAGTGTCCACCCGAATTATTATATCAGCAATGATTACACAGTCCAATGTTTATACATTTATTTTAAAACCTCTATCTTTTCAATGACCACATCTTCCGCAGGCTTGTCCTGTTCAGCAGTTTCCACTGCTGCGATACTGTCGACTACATCCATTCCCTCAACAACCTGTCCAAAAACGGTGTGCTTATTGTCAAGCCAAGGTGTACCGCCTTTTTCATAAGCTTTGATAATTTCTTCCGGATAACCGGCCTTTTCCATTTTCTCTTTCAAGCTTGGATCAAGCGTTGTGTTCTGAACAATAAAGAATTGGCTTCCGTTAGTATTGGGACCAGAATTCGCCATGGATAAAGCTCCGCGGATATTATAAAGCTCATTGGAGAATTCATCCTCAAATGCTTCACCGTAAATGCTCTCTCCGCCCATGCCGGTTCCCTCAGGGTCGCCGCCCTGAATCATAAAGTCCTGAATGACCCGGTGAAAAATCAAGCCGTCGTAATAGCCATCTTCACTATGCTTAATGAAATTTTCAACCGCTTTGGGAGCCTGATCCGGGAAAAGTTTAATTTTAATATTCCCTTTTGATGTCTGCATTTCCACCAGTCTTTCATTTCCCTCGACTTCTTCGGTTAATTGCGGAAAGCTGTCCGGTGCTTCTTCGCTTGCCTGGTTATCTGTCTGGCTTTCTTCAGCAGCAGAGCCATTTGCCTTGTCCTCTTCTTTTTCAGTGCTTGTCCCGCATGCTGCCAGAATCAGCATCAGAAAAAGAAGCGGTGTTAGAAAACGCCATTTCATTTTCTCATCCTCCTATGAAAAAACTAATCATTTTTTAGCTTACCTGATTTATTGAAAATTTGCACTTTGTTTTTTCAAGCTTCATAATAGGGCTAAAGAAAAATGAAAAGGAGAGGTTAGATTGGCAGAAGTAAAGATCGGCGACAAAGTAACAGCCATCTATAAAACAGGCAAATATATCGGGGAAGTTACAGATATCCGGCCA
Organism: Cytobacillus sp. BC1816; assembly: GCF_051353635.1. Classification (NCBI taxonomy): domain Bacteria; kingdom Bacillati; phylum Bacillota; class Bacilli; order Caryophanales; family Bacillaceae; genus Cytobacillus; species Cytobacillus sp. BC1816. The sequence goes on from NZ_CP195611.1 coordinate 4,525,270, forward strand.
CAGCATTACCTGGTCAGAGTGCTTGCGGTCATAAAGCATCCAATGCAGGGCGATTTGCATAATCCTAAAGAGGCAGACGTGATGCTTTTCCATGAGCGCCGCGCGCTTGCATTCAGAGAGCAGACCAATGTGCCTAAGCAGATGGTAAAGCCTTTTGAAGAAGAAATACCAGATTATAAGGATTCGCTGCAAATAGCTTTGGATAAAATGAGAACGGAGCTGGAAGGAGATTCTTCACCCTGGGCAGAACAAAGTATAAGGAATCTAGACTCATTGGAGAAGGATTATTTTAAGTAAATGAAAACAAGCCAAATCGTTTTGATGGATTTGGCTTGTCAGGCAAATTTATTAAACAGTTTTGAGAAGTCCACCCGATCGCCAATTGTAGTAGGTTCCGGCTTCTGCAGATACTTCTTATCTTTTTCTACCAATCTGAAAATATTGTAAGTCGTTAAAGCATCATCCAAAGCTCGATGATGTTTTCCTGTTCCTTCTTTGCCGTATTCCTGAACGGCTTTCCATAATCCTGTCTGGTTTTGATCCCCGAAAAAACGTTTGTATTCCATCGAAAGATCCACTTCCCTGCCTCTGAACGGAAAGTCAACTCCAGCGTGGGCACAATTATTTCTAAGCACCTTCATATCCATATTTCCCCACGTAACGATCGTGCATGGACGGTTCCTGTTCATATCCATCATTTTTTTCACCAGTTCAAGAAAATCGATGCCCTGGTCTACCTGTTCCTGTGTTATATGGAGAAAGGATTTGCAACGCTCGGACAATTTCGGAAACCGGATAGGAGTTACATATGAAGAGAACTCTTCACAAACTTGATTGCTGATGACTGATACAATTCCCGCTTCGATAATTTCCGGAAAAAACCCTCTGAAAGCACTGCCTTTCTCAGGCATGGTAAATTCAAAATCAATAAATAGATATTGGTGTTCCTCCCCCATGTTTTCACCTGCTTTCCATTGAAAATTCACGCACATAATTTCTTATATTATAGCATGAAATATTTCAATTTTCTGAGTAAATTGCATTTAAACCGGAATTTTTCAGCAGGGTCTGTCTTCTTTAAAAAAACTTAACTCCTTAGAAAAAAAGCCGAAAAATAGGATAGAAGTTCAAAATATCGGAGGCGGATTCCTTTGCGTTCCTGGTCTGGATTTATGATTATCATTCTTTTGCTTCCTATTTTTTCTTTACTGATATTTGCTGTCTCTGCTGAATCGCAAAAGGTCCAGGGGTTTCATGAGCTGCTGGATGAAAAGCTTGAAATAAAAGAAGCCATCCTGCCCCAGACAAGTTATATTAAAGCAGGCAACGGCCAAGTAATCTCTGAAATGGATCATCCGGTAAACAGAATCAGCCTATCGCCAGGTGACATTTCCCCTTTTCTTAAAAATATATTTATCACAGCGGAGGATCAGCACTTTTATGATCATGCCGGATTCGATATCGCTGCCATTGGACGTGCCCTGGCCATCAACATCCAATCGGGTGATATCGAACAGGGTGCCAGCACCATTACTCAGCAGCTGGCTCGTAATATTTTTCTGAGTCATGAACAATCCTATAACCGCAAACTCAGTGAACTCCTATATGCATATGAGCTGGAGCGGAAATTATCCAAAGAAAAAATTCTGGATTTGTATATTAATGCAATTTATTTCCATAATGGAGCTTACGGAATTGAGGCTGCATCCCAGCTTTATTTTAAAAAAAGCGCCAAAGACCTGACCAAAGCTCAAGAAGCTTTTTTGGCCGCCATCCCAAACAATCCATCCTTATATGATCCTATAAAACACTTTGACCATACAAAAGAAAGACAAGAGCGGCTGATTGATCAACTAAAGGAAAAACAGCTGATTTCCTCTAAGGTAGCAGAGACGATGAAAAGTGAACGGATTCAGCTTCAGGTCAAACAAAGAATAGATTTATATCCAGATTATGTTTCATATGTCGAAGCGGAGCTGCGGGATTTAATTTCTATTAAAGAAGGCTATCAGGATAAGCTCCTTAAAGCAGGTGAACAGGAAAAAGCATCATTGAGCGCCAAGCTTGATAAGAGAATATCCCAAATAATGAAGCAAGGCATAATCATTGAAACTGCCCTGAATCCTGCCCTTCAGGAAAAGGCTGTAAATTCCCTTAATAAGCGCCTGACCTACAAGGATGTGGAAGGTGCAGCAGCCGTGATCGATAATGGATCACATGAAATTACAGCTCTCGCAGGCGGAAAAAATTATAAGAAATATAACTTTAATCGAGCTTTTCAGGCATACAGGCAGCCTGGTTCCGCTATTAAGCCGCTCCTTGTTTATGCACCCTATTTTGAGCACACCAGCGCAGGTATTCATGATCAAGTGAATGCAGGCCCTTTCTGCAAAAATGGGTATTGCCCCCAGAATTATGGCGGTGCCCGCTATGGATTGACCACACTCGAAAAAGCCTTTATTTATTCATATAATACACCTGCAGTAAGACTGCTGGACGACATTGGAATTGAAAATGGTTTTCGTGACTTAGATAAGTTTGGTTTTAAAATGGTTTCAGAGAAGGATCATGCTCTTTCTGCAGCTATAGGCGGATTTACATACGGAATGACACCGCTTGAGCTCACATCAGCATATACTGTGTTTGCAAATGATGGTTATTACCAGCCTGCAAGAGCCATCCGTAAAATCACTGACCTGAAAGGAAAATTGCTTTATAGCTGGGAGGATTCTAAAACGCAAGTTTGGAGCGAAAAAACGATAGAAAAAGTGAGGGATTTAATGGCCAGGACCGTTCAATCCGGCACTGCACGGAAAGCACGTCTGCCAATTGGATATGCCGGCGGCAAAACAGGAACCACTAATGGCTATCATGATTACTGGTTCGTGGGCTTAACAGGCCAGTATACAGCAGGTGTCTGGGTTGGAAAAGATCGGCCCGGCAATCTGGCTGCTATCGAAACGTCTTCTCCCCAGCTGCTGATTTGGAAGGATATAATGTCTGATTAAATTGAATTGTTTACCTTAAAAAGGAGGCCCTTTCTGCGGCCTCCTTTTCCTATATCGGCAGACTGGCCATGATGCTGTTGTATATTTTCAAAGAAAGATAGAGTATCCCTGTTAAAAGAGAAGACCAGACTATAACCTGAAAAAAAATCACACCAGCAATGCCTGCTGCAGTCAATGAAGAACTGGCTTTATAAACAAAATAACTGAAATAAAGAAAGGTAGCGGCCGCAAAAAAGATGCCAATCCCGATATAACTGAACAAACTCAAAAGCGAGAAAGCGCCTCCAATAAAATAGATGGCCGAACCTTGCCTTGACTTTGTCAGACTTTCCCCTTCCAGATCTTTAGAAAAGAACAGAAGTGACAGTCCATTGATTGTATCCGCCACCAATTTCAAGGCTGCAAACACCATAAAAAAAAGGACCAGGAGCAGGACCGTAAGTGACAGCTTTACGCCGCCTTCTGAAAAGAACTCTAGCATCCCCTGGTAAATCCCTGTCTTTTCCAGGAAATAGACTAATTCCATCTGAGTTTTTAATGCCAGAGAAGTACTAAACAAAACAATCGCCAAGAGCGGAAAATAACTCGTCAGATATGTATTTTTCATTTTCCCCATCCATATATGTCTTTCTTTGCTCTAGCTATCTATTATCAGATATTTTCATAATTTTTACAATAGCTATCCAATCTGTATATTTCCATGTTTCCCGGCATAGACATAAACCATATTCTAGTAAGTTTTGCATTTAATAGAGAAAAAGGGGGAAGGAAATGAAAAAAGGAATATGCTGTTTTTTGTTTGCCGTCTTGCTGTCAGTTCAGTACCTTATGCCAGCAAAAGCTGCTGATGCTGAAAAAGAGTTCGAGGACATACTTGAAGAACAGCTTCGCAGCACTGTCCATTATTACAGCGAAGACTCTTTTTCAGTTATTGATGCATACGGGATGCAGGGGCAAGTAACAAAGATTGTTACATCTGATGACCCTCAAACATCAGAAAATGAAGAGGAAATTGAAGAATATTCATCTCATATTGGAATTGTTTTTTTGGAATTAGAACAAAAAAGAGATGGCTTATTTATTTTTAAGAAAAAGGATTTCTTATACTATGATTATGACAATAATGAATTCCTGACAGCATCCAATGTACTCGGCAATGAATCAATCAGGGATTTTTTTGAACTGTATGCAGACGATATTGAGAAAAATATTACGCCCTTCTCCAAATTTCTCATCTTATTCTTTCTTTCCTTCATCATTACTGTCCCGCTATTCATCATGATCTTTCATAACCGCGGCCAAAGCAAATTTTAATACAGCAGTAAGAGAGGATGAGTCATATCTCATCCTCTTCTTGTTATGATGCTGTCTGTATCCTCACATATTCTCTCGGTTCAAACACCTTCAGCTTTTGCTTATTTTCAGCTTCCATTTCGTAATTTGCCGGTAATAATTCTACCACTTCTTCTTCGTCTGCCGGAATATAGAATTCCCTTTTGGTTTGGTGGTCCAATATCCAGGCGCCTGCAAACAGAAGGGCAAAGATTGTAATGGCTGCTGAAATTTTATGCTTAATCATGCACAACACCACCTAAAAGTAGTGTGCGTTGATCAATGTTTTTTTATACAAAAATGCTGTTTTTAGAGACATTTTTTTAAAAAAATTTTTCCTGATTAATTCGTGTTTCTACCTATTTAATAAGAATGGATAAATCCTTTACTGATAAGGGTTTGAAGAATGCACAGTCTTTATTTTTAGGTTATAATTTGTTCTGAGGTGCATGAGCGGATAGTAATGACGATTATGGCACGCCTGTCTTGCCTGCCCTGTCTGGATAATATGGGGGAAGGTGGAAAAACTTTTATTAAGCGCTTTTATCGCGGAAAAAGTTTTATACATGCTGCGGAAGAAAAATACAGTTTTCCAAATATGCTGAACTGTCAGATGCCATATAGCCGTTTCATTAAGCTGCATACTAGGATGCTTTGTTGGGTTAACACACAATTAATTTAAAGGGGGTAATGTTTTGTCTCTGCTTCACCTGGCAATAATTTCACCATTTTTGCTTGCCATCCTTGTGCCTATTGCGTACAAGCTGTTTAGGCAGATACATACGGGTTGGTTCGTACTTCCTCTGCCAATCCTTTTATTCAGTTATTTTATCTCTTATTTATCCATCACCTCCAATCAGCAATCCGTCACAAAATCTTTTTCATGGATTCCCACTCTTGGAATCGATTTCACGGCAAAAGTAGACGGTCTTGGTTTGCTTTTTGCTTTGCTGATCACCGGAATAGGAGCCTTGGTTGTTCTGTATTCCATCTATTACTTGGATAAAAGTAAAGAAAAACTGAACACCTTCTATGTTTACTTGCTTCTATTTATGGGAGCTATGCTTGGAGTTGTCCTTTCGGATAACTTGATTGTGCTTTATACTTTCTGGGAATTTACGAGCTTTTCTTCATTCCTGCTAATCGGGTACTGGTACCACAGAGAGAAATCAAGATATGGTGCACAGAAGTCGATGATCATCACGGTTTTCGGCGGTCTTTCTATGCTTGGAGGCATCATACTTCTTTATTTGATGACAGGTACTTTCAGCATTTCCGAAATTATTGCTCAATCAGATGAGATATTTTCACACGCATTATTCGTTCCTGCTTTGCTCTGCATTTTGCTTGGGGCTTTTACCAAGTCTGCACAATTTCCATTTCACATCTGGCTCCCGGATGCCATGGAAGCACCAACACCCGTCAGTGCATATCTGCATTCGGCAACCATGGTTAAAGCAGGCATTTATTTAGTAGCACGTATGAGTCCGGTATTTGCGGAGCACTCGCTCTGGCTCTGGCTCATTGCAGGATTTGGCATTACAACATTATTCTGGGGTTCTTTCTCAGCTGTCAAACAGACTGACCTTAAAGCCATCCTGGCTTTCTCAACAGTCAGCCAGCTGGGGATGATCATGTCCCTTCTCGGCATTGGCGCTGCAGCACTTCACTTCGAAACAGTAGAAGACAGTATTTTTACGGTTGCCACTACAGCTGCTGTCTTTCATTTGATCAACCATGCCACCTTTAAAGGAAGTCTATTCATGGTTGCTGGAATCGTAGACCACGAAACCGGCACCCGTGATATCCGCAAGCTTGGCGGTCTGATGAATTTTATGCCGATTACCTTTACTTTGGCGATTATCGGCACATTTTCCATGGCCGGACTTCCTCCTTTTAATGGGTTCTTAAGTAAGGAAATGTTCTTCACAGGAATGGTCCGTGTTCTTGAAATGGATATTTTCAATTTGGATACATGGGGTTTCTTGTTCCCTGTTCTTGCCTGGGTGGCAAGTGTATTCACATTTATTTACAGCATGATTCTTGTATTCAAGACGTTCACAGGCAAGTTCCAGCCTGAACAATTAGAAAAGAAACCGCACGAAGCTCCAATCGGGATGCTCATATCACCGATTATCCTGGCTTCACTAGTGATCATTATCGGTTTCTTCCCTAATATTATTTCAAACACGCTCATCTCTCCTGCACAGGCAGCCATCATGCCTGTTGAAGGGTATGTGTATGATACTCATATATACTTCTGGCATGGATTCACGCCTGAGCTGTTCATGACTTTGGGTGTTATTACATTGGGCATACTGCTTTTTGTCACTCTGCCGAAGTGGAGAAGTGTGTATAATTTGTTCCCTGAGAAGTTGGCGCTAAATCGCTTTTACGATTCTATGCTGGAAGTATCACAAAGGGCTTCCTTCAACTTAACAAAATTATATATGAACGGATTTATCAGAACCTATCTTGTGTATATTTTTTCATTTTTTATTGTGGCTTTGGCTGCCACACTGGTTCTGAAAGATGCTTTTAAATTCGATACGAGCGAAGTGGCCACCATCCATTATGCTGAGGTTCTGCTGGCATTAGTCATCGCTGCTGCATCTGTTTCCATTCTTTTTGTAAAATCCAGAATGACATCCATCATTCTGCTTGGGGCAGTCGGATATACCGTTTCATTGTTCTTTGTTATTTTCCGTGCGCCTGACCTTGCACTAACACAGCTTGTAATCGAGACGATTTCTGTCTCTTTATTCCTGCTTGCTTTCTACCATCTGCCTAAGCTTCGGCATGAGGAGCGGATAAGATTTAAAATGACGAATGCCCTTATTTCTGTCGGGGTAGGTGCGATTGTCACGATGATTGCCCTATCTGCCCACAGCAATAAGATGTTTCCTTCAATTGCAAAATATTACGTCGAGAATACGTATAAGGAAGCAGCCGGGAAAAACATGGTAAACGTTATTCTTGTTGATTTCCGGGGGTTTGATACCATGTTTGAAATTACGGTTCTTGGAATTGCAGCTCTTGGCATTTTCGCTATGATTAAACTTCGCCTGGAAGGAGGAAAGAAAAATGAAAACAAATGATATTATTTTGCAGACTGCTACGAAAGTAGTTTTGTTTCTCATTGTTCTTTTCTCTATCCATATCTTTTTTGCCGGCCATTATACACCTGGCGGCGGATTCGTTGGCGGTTTGCTGACATCGGGGGCAATCGTGCTGCTGCTGCTGGCTTTCGACATGAAAACAGTCTCAAAGATTCTTCCTGTCAATTATATACACATGACTGCAGTTGGACTGCTTTTTGCAATTGGTACAGGAGCGGGAGCATTGCTATTTAATGTCCCTTTCCTTACCCATGCTTTTGGACATGTTGACTTGCCAGTACTAGGGGACACGTCCCTCCATACAGCTACACTGTTTGACCTGGGTGTTTTTCTGGTTGTTGTTGGCGTTACGATGACCATTATTCAAACGATAGGGGAGGATGAATAATGGAAATATTAATGGCTTTCGTAATTGGAATTTTATTTATGTCAGCTACTTATCTTATGCTGTCAAAAAGCTTGCTGCGCATTATTGTCGGGACCGGGCTTTTAAGTCATGGGGCACATATGCTGATTTTAACGATGGGCGGTTTAAAAACAGGATCTGCCCCGCTGCTGGGTGAAAACGCACCCTATACCGATCCGATTCCCCAGGCTCTTATCCTGACGGCAATTGTAATCAGCTTCGGGGTCACCGCGTTTTTCCTTGTACTGGCATACCGTGCCTACCAGGAGCTTGGCACTGATAATATGGATCGAATGAGAGGAACTGAAGGAAATGATTAACTTTTTGATATTGCCCATCCTGATCCCTTTAGTTACGGGTGTCCTTCTCATCTTCGCCGCTAAAAGAATCATGCTGCAAAGGTGGATTGCAGGCATTTCATCAGTGATTGCGATCATTCTTTCTGCCTTGCTGGTTCAGAAGGTTCGAGTTGACGGGATACAAACGCTGGATGTTTCAAGCTGGGAGGCTCCGTTTGGGATCACGCTTGTTTCTGACATGATGTCAGCTCTGCTGGTGCTGACAACCAGTATAATCGCATTTCTATGCTTGATTTATTCATTTTGGAGCATCGGGGAAGCCAGGGAGAAGTTTTACTATTATGCTGCATTCAACTTTTTAATTGTTGGCGTAAACGGTGCCTTTACAACTGGAGATATCTTCAACCTTTTCGTATTTTTCGAGGTTATGCTGATGGCTTCCTATGTTTTGCTTGTACTGGGAGGAAAGAAGGCACAGCTTAGGGAGTCCATTAAATATATCCTTGTAAATGTTATATCTTCTGCACTGTTTGTTATAGCTGTAGCCTATCTTTATTCTGTTGTAGGAACGCTCAATATGGCGCATATATCCGTCCGCATCAGCGAAGCCAGCCAAGGGAATCCCCCAGGAATCATAACAGTGATTGCTGTGCTATTTTTAATCGTATTTGGATTGAAAGGAGCCATTTTTCCTTTATATTTCTGGATGCCGGGCTCTTACTATGCACCGCCTGCTCCTGTTTTGGCTTTATTCGGAGCTCTGCTGACAAAAGTCGGAGTTTACTCCATCACAAGAACCTATACGTTGTTCTTTTATCATGATACTGGCTTTACCCATCAGCTCTTGAGCTTTTTGGCGATTATGTCGATCATCGCCGGAGTCATTGGAGCAATTGCCTACTGGGATATTAAGAAAATAATCATCTACAATATCATCATTGCTGTAGGGGCGATTTTGTTTGGAGTATCAGCGATGACGACTGATTCCCTTACCGGGTCCATCTTCTATTTGATTCATGATATGATTATTAAGGCGGCTTTATTTTTACTTGCCGGCATCATTATAGCGATAGCGGGTACAAGCAACTTGCATAAGATAAGCGGGTTGATCAAGCGCTATCCTGGTCTGGGCTGGACCTTCTTCATCGCAGCGCTTGCACTTGCGGGGATCCCGCCGTTAAGCGGCTTTGTTGGAAAGCTTCTAATTATTAAAGGCGGTTTCGAAGCAGAACATTACTGGGGAGCAGGGATTGTTTTAATGTCCAGTCTTCTTGTGCTGTTTTCAATCATGAAAATCTTTATTAATGGCTTTTGGGGTACACCTCGCGCCTATAAAGGGGAAGACAAAGTTCCTGTCGGCAAAATGATGATTGCCCCAGTTATCCTTGTTGTCATTGCCGTTTTCTACGGAGCCGGCTCGGAGTATGTTTATCCGTATATCTTACAGGCTGCTGAAACTCTTGCAAATCCAGAAATATATATTGAAGCAGTTTTAAAGGAGTATTGAGTATGGCATTTCAAATATTATTAAATGTGTTCCTTGGGTTTATGTGGATGTTTTTAACAGGATCATACGAACCGGTTGCGTTCCTTAAAGGATACCTTTTTGGCCTGCTCATCATCTTTACTTTCAGAAGATTTTTCGATTCACGCTTTTATCTATTAAGAGTTGTGGCAGTAATCAATCTTTTGTTTCTTTTCATCAAAGAGCTTATCTTAGCGAACATCGGGGTGCTCAAAGTATTGTTAAGACCCCAGCTTGATATGCGTCCAGGCATTTTTGCCTACCCCACTGTCCTGAAAAAGGACTGGGAAATTACAGTGCTATCGAATTTGATCACATTAACTCCAGGGACATTGGTTGTAGACGTATCCCCGGATAATAAGATTCTTTACATTCATGCAATTGATATTGAAGATGCAGAGGAAACCATTGATTCAATAAGAAACTCGTTTGAAAAAGCAATCTTGGAGGTGAGCCGATAATGCTGAATACTATTGTTCTAAGTGCCATCCTTATCATTTCGGCTGCCACCATCGGTTTGGTTTACAGAGTGATTAAAGGGCCAACCACACCAGACCGTGTGGTTGCACTTGATGCAATTGGCATAAATCTTGTTGCAATTGTTGCATTGATTTCGATCGCCCTTAATACAAGTGCGTATGTGGAGGTTATCCTTCTGATCGGGATCCTTGCCTTTATTGGGACCGTAGCCTTCTCTAAATATCTGGAGAAGGGGGTTATTATCGAAAATGATCGAGATCGCTAATATTGTCATTATTGTGCTGATTATTCTGGGAGCCTTTTTAAGCCTTGTCGCAGCATATGGTGTTATCAGGCTTCCTGATATTTATACCAGGAACCATGCGGCATCAAAGTCCGCAACACTGGGGGTTATGTCCATACTGCTCGGAGCCCTGCTGTTCTTTTATATTAAAGATGGCTTTTTCAATTCCAGAGTGCTGCTCGGAATTATATTCATCTTCATGACATCACCTGTAGCCGGGCATTTAATCGCCCGGGCAGCTTATAACTCCGGTGTAGAGCTATGGGATAAAAGTGTACAGGATGACTTAAAAGATGCACCACATATGAAAAAGGCAGGCAGCAAGGAACAATCATAAATAGGAAAACCGCAAGAAATCCTCTTGCGGTTTTTTTATTTTATTTTCTTTTAATTACGGCCATTGTGCATCTGGATGTACAAATCAGCTTGTCATTTTCATCCGTTATTTTGATATCCCATACCATTGTGGTTCTTCCCTGATGCAGCACTGTTGCAACGGCCGTCACAATTCCATCCTTTTTAGCACGTATATGGTTGGCATTGATTTCAAGCCCTGCAACAGATTCCGTTTCTTTGTCGCAAAGTTCAAATGCTCCAATGCTTGCAACAGTTTCCGCAAGGGCGACAGACGCCCCTCCATGCAGCAGGCCAAACGGCTGGCGGGTGCGTTCATCAACAGGCATGGTAGCAACTACACGGCCCTTTTCAAGTGACACGATTTCCATTCCGAGTGTTTCGATTAATGTATCTTTCAGCTCCATTCCCCTATCCCCTTTCCATATGTAAAATGTTGTCATACTATACTTCATTATATAAGAACAAACTATGTATGTCCTGTAGGACAATCATAAAAAAGAGGTGACCGTCATGAATCGCGTTCGCGAAGGATTAATTCCAACTGTTCTCGGCACCGCTGTTACTGCGGCTGGATATGCAATGAAACAAAACCGCAGAACCAATAACATGTTATCAGATACCATCGTTGGTTTCGGGCTCGCCCATATTGTACTGGGAGCCATCGACCTGGTTGAGCACCGCAATCAGTATTAAATAAAAAAGGCAGCTTTCCAGGCTGCCTTTTTATATTACAGTCCCAACCCCTGATCATGCAGTTTTTCCTGCTCCTTCCCGCGCTTTCTTCTGGTGAAGCGGAAAATGAGAAAGAGCAAAGTAAAGCCTGCCAGGCCAAGCAGTAATTCTTTTTCATGTTTGATGATGGCATCAATATGATCTCCAAATATATAGCCGATCGTGAAAGTCACTGACAGCCAGATCAGAGCGCCGCTGTAGGCAAATAAAGCGAATTTTTTAAATGGCAATTTACTGAAGCCGTATAAGAAAGGGAGGAAATTTCTGATACCCGGAACAAAATAACTGAAGGAGAGGGAAAAGGCATGATACTTTTCCATTAGTTTTAAAGAAGCATCAATCATTTTAGACATTCTTTTACTTTTTTGAAAGTATTTCAGCAGTGGCCTCCCGATCAAACGCCCGATTGTATAACAGGTTGACAATGCAGCCAAGATGCCAAGATAAATGACAATGAAAGCAAGCACAGGGTGAAGTGTCTTTAAAGAGGAAGAAAGGCCAACAGTCATTACAATCACTTCATTTGGCACAGGAAAAATAAAGACCCCTACCCAAAGCCAAAGAAACAGCCCCAAATATCCGTTATTCTCAATGATCTCCAATATCAGTTCCAGTTCCATCCGGGGCCTCCCATCTATGCAAGCAGTGCTCACTTATTTATATTCATTACATTAATATATTCTTCATGCGGTTCTTTTACCCCTTTTCTAATTATATCAATCCTTATAAAAATTGCCTTTCTAATGCACACTATGCAAACCCTTTTTATCTATGCAAGGTGTAAGCCATATTTTTGCGAGAAAGCATTTCATTTTGTTTTCTCATAGGAATAGCCTTCATTTCATATATTGGGAATGCGTGCATTAATTATTAATCGAAAGGGGCAGAACCGGATGTACCCCTATTATTATTTTCGCTACCCAAAGCCTGGATACAATCCTCAGCTTCAAAACTGCTGGAATTATCCGCATGCATATCAGTCTTATTATCATCCTGTCCATTTCTACAGAACCTTTCCCGCTGTTAATCCTCAACTGTTCATGAGCTCCGCTAAAAAAATGGAAGTCCTCATGAGGGACGCCAGCACATTGCTTGTAAAAATGGCAGAATCAAAAAAGTTTTCATATGAACTTATGGCAGCCGCTCAGCAGTCAAAAAAGGATGCAGTCGAAAAAATGATAAAATCAACAGGTATTTCCCGAATTCCTGCGGTGTCCTATACACCTGACGGGCTCAGCCTCCATTTCGAATCTGATAAAGAGGATACCCAGAAATGCTGTGATCTTACACTAAAACTGAGATGGATGTAAGCAAACAAAAAAGCTCTCAATCAAGAGAGCTTTTACCTGTTCAGCGATAATAAGGGTTTCCATATGGTCCATAGCCAGGGTATCCGCCTCCGCCATAAGGAGCATATGGTGCAGCTGGCGGGCCATAGAATGGCGGCGGAGGGCCGTAAAATGGACGGGGAGCAAATAATGCTGCTCCCAGCCCCCCTCCCAGGAAACCGCCGAGCAGGCCGCCGACAAAAGGAGCTCCTAAAAAGAAGAACCTTTCGCCCCCGTTTCTATATGGGCCTCTATAATAATACATGCAGGGTAACCTCCTTAATTTTCAATGCCTTCTCTATTTAATATGCAGATGTCCGCATTTTGAGTGGGCTACAAGAAAAGCGGAAGCGCCTTTCCCACCCCCGACAAGCACAAGACGGGCCTCACGGATAGGCGACCTTTGCCTTTTTGGGAGGCTTGGCTTGTGACCTAGAGGGGGTAGGCGCTGGAGCTAGACAGCATTAGAAAAGCGGAAGGCGCCCGCCTATCGGCGACAGGCCTAAGACGAGCCGGCTAAAAGGTTGCTCTTTAACCTTTTGGACGGATTGAAGAATTGTTGAGGCGACTGCCCAGGGACAACAAGCATAAGACGGTCCCTGTAAGAAGTTTTTTTTCCTTCTGGAAGAAAACGGCTTATGACCTCGAGCCGATTACTCCTGGAGCTAGACAGTACTTGAAAAGCGGAGGTCCCTTGCACACCCCCGACACCTCAAGGGGGGGAGGCGCTCGAGCTAGACAGCATTAGAAAAGCGGAAGGCGCCTTGGCTTCATAAAACAAAATCCCCTTAGCCTTTTGGCCAAGGGGATTTGATCTATTAGTTAGCTGCTTTTACTTTAGCAAATGCATCTTCAACAGAAACATACTCATATCCAAGATCTTTCGCAACCGCTGGGTATGTGATACTGCCGTTTACAACGTTAACGCCAAGCTTAAGTGCTGCATTGTCTGCAATAGCTTTTGCAACACCTTTGTTTGCAATCTGCAGCGCGTAGTTGATTGTAACGTTTGTAAGAGCAATTGTAGAAGTTCTTGGAACGGCACCAGGCATGTTCGCAACAGCATAGTGAACAACGCCATGCTTATCGTAAGTTGGATTGTCATGAGTTGTAATGTGATCAACTGTTTCGAAAATACCGCCTTGGTCAATCGCCACGTCAACAACTACTGAACCAGGCTTCATTGTTTTAATCATTTCTTCCGTTACAAGCTTAGGTGCTTTAGCTCCTGGGATTAGAACCGCACCAATTACCAGGTCAGCATCTTTAACAGCTTGTGCAATGTTGAAAGGATTAGACATTAAAGTTTGGATGCTGTTTCCAAAAATATCATCAAGCTGGCGAAGACGTTCTGGGCTTAAGTCGATGATCGTAACTTGTGCGCCAAGCCCGATTGCCATTTTCGCTGCGTTGATTCCAACTACACCGCCGCCAATGATGGTAACTTTTCCGCGTGAAACACCTGGAACGCCTGCAAGAAGAATACCCATTCCGCCATTTGTCTTCTGAAGGAATTGAGCTCCAATTTGAGCAGACATGCGTCCTGCAACTTCACTCATTGGAGTAAGAAGAGGCAATGTGCGGTTTACTTCTACTGTTTCATACGCGATAGCTGTAACACCTTTTTCAGTTAACGCCTTTGCAAGCTCGGGCTCTGCTGCAAGGTGAAGGTATGTGAATAGAACCAAACCTTCACGGAAATAACCGTACTCAGAAGCCAGAGGCTCTTTAACCTTCATAACCATTTCAGCATTCCATGCTTCTGCAGCTGTATCTACGATAACAGCTCCTACTTCTGTATAATCTTCGTTAGTGAAACCGCTTCCAATTCCTGCCTCGATTTCTACAAGTACTTTATGTCCGGCTTTTACTAATGCATCAACGCTTGCTGGTGTCGCAGCAACGCGATTTTCGTTATTTTTAATCTCTTTAGGTACTCCAATAATCATGGAAAAATCCCCTTTCAATCTACCAAATATGATATTTACTATTGTCAGTATAATAATTTTAGTAAAGCGCTGTCATTGTTGAATCGGTAAAATAAAAGAGCCTCCATTTGTGAAAATCTACAAATGGAGGCTCTTCTTTTCGATTCTCCGGATTTTAAGCTCAAGGTATAAAGAAAGTTTTGTATTTGCATTCTTCAGATCAACTTCCCCGATATCGGTTATCCTCTTTAAGCGATAATTCAATGTATTCATATGGATATGCAGCTTTTTAGCTGTTTCATTCACATTGCTGTCATGATCAATAAAGGCTTCCAGAGTAGTGAGCAGATTGGTCCGATGCTCAAGATCATATTTGTTAAGCTTTTCGATAGCAGGATGCTCATATGGTTCCAGCCTTTTCTTTTCGAGAATGGCATCAAGATAGCGGAAAATGCCAAGCTGCTGATAGCTATAAACATGATGAATCTCTTCGGGAAATTGTTCTTTAAGACGCAGGACCTGCAGTGCCTCCTGATAGCTTTTTTCAACTTTTTCATAGTGTTGATAAGTTGTTCCAGTTGCCCCGCTAATATGATCAATGCTGAACCGCGTCTTCATTTGATCGATGAAAAAATGGATAAATTCTATAAAAGCACTTTCAGAAAAAGCAGGATCCGGCGGCGCTGCCAGAATAATAAATTCATTTCCCATCGCTGCATGAAAGGTGATATGAACCTTTTGGCTCGTCGTAATCAGATAAATGATATTTTGTTCTATTTTAGAGGTAACTTCTTCTTTAAACCTAAAGACAAGTACAGCAAACGGCGATGGCGGTTTAATGCTTAACTCGTCAAACCTTTCTGCAATTTCAGCATGGCTATGGAAATGGCCGGTTAACAGCTCCCAGAAAAAATCCCGGTATCCCTTAGCTCTTTTTTTCTTTTGGGCGTTTAATCTCAGCATTTCCGTCCTTGCAGACTGCGCAGCAAGCTTCAGCAGGTCCAGCTTGCTTTCTGTCAAGAAGGTTTCTTCTTCAACTGCCCATATGTAGCCTAGTACTTCATTATGATTGCGTATGGAAATGGCTACTCGATTTCCAAGTCCTATTTCCTTTATTTCAGAGATTCTAAGCGGTTCCCCGCTTTGCATCAGCTGCGGAATCACACGTTCCTTCCATAAACGATTAATCACTTTTTCAGGAACCTTTCTGCTGATAATCGTTGCGATTCTCGCGGTATCTGTCTGATCATCATGTGTACTATAGGCCAGCAGGCGATGGTTAACATCCTCTATTGTAACAGGGCATTCCAGGACATCGCGGATCTTATCTACCAATTCCTCCAGATCACTAAATGCCCTCTTAAACGGATCTTTTTCCAATTTATCATCACCCAATCGTAAAACTCCTTTAAACGGCATTTAACTTTTTGTATCCTATTATATTATACCTCAGGTCCTCCCTGTACTCTACCAAAGCCATCAAGTCCATACGGCAAAATTCGAGCGTTACCTGACATATTTTTTAAAAAATTTCTAATAGTTTTACTTTTTAAATTTGACTTGAAGTTATATTCAGATAATTTTACAATAGGAAATGCTCACAAAAAAAATCATATATTAATAGTTTTATTCACAGCAATTGAAAGCGTTAACATCTGGGAGGCGACGAATTTATGCTTGAGACGCTTAATAAAATTAACGGGGTGCTCTGGGGCACACCAAGTTTGATTTTGCTTTTTGGTACTGGTGTTCTTTTAACATTCATGCTGAAAGGCCTTCAATTCAGAAGGCTGATATATGCATTTAAATTAGGCTTTACCAAAGAAGGACAGGCTTCATCTAATGATGAGGGCGATGTCAGTAACTTTAAGGCGCTTATGACAGCACTGGCAGCAACCATTGGCAATGGCAATATCGCCGGTGTTGCCACTGCGATTACACTTGGCGGACCAGGAGCTATCTTCTGGATGTGGATCGTTGGTCTGCTGGGAATGGCAACCAAATATGCGGAAGCGCTGCTGGCAATGAAATACCGTGTAAAAAATACAAATGGCGAGTACTCCAGCGGACCAATGTATTATGTAGAACGCGGTCTTGGCAAAAAGTTTAAATGGCTTGCAGTAGCATTTGCCGTCTTTGGCGCTTTTGCAGCACTAGGCATCGGAAACAGTGTTCAATCGAATACGATTGCAGCCGTTATGGATACTTCTTTTGGAGTTAATAATTGGGTTACAGGTGCCATTCTTGCTGTACTGGCTGCTTTAATCATCTTTGGCGGCATTCAGCGTATTAGTACTGTTGCTGGATTTTTTGTACCAGTCATGGCGGTGCTTTATATTGGCGGTGCTTTAATTATTCTGGCCGTTAATTATGATCAAATCATCCCTGGTTTCCAGACTATCTTCCACTATGCCTTCAATCCGGTTGCAGCGACTGGCGGTTTTGTCGGTGTTGTAGTATCTGAAGCAATCAAGAATGGTGTTTCAAGGGGTATTTTCTCTAACGAAGCCGGTCTTGGTACAGCCGCGCTTATCGCAGGCAACGCAAAGACCGACCACCCTGTAAAACAGGCTCTGGTTGCGATGACTGGTACATTTATTGTGACAATCGTTGTTTGTACGATGACTGGACTGGTACTTATCATGACTGGTTTCTGGGACACAACTGGCGGATTGATCTCTGGAGTGGCGCATGACGGCAGCCTTGACGGCGGGGCATTAACAAGTGCAGCCTTTTCCCATGTTCTTGGAACAGCAGGTGAATATATCGTTGCATTCTCTGTTATATTCTTCGGTTTCTCAACAATCGTCGGCTGGTATGTATACGGTGAAAAATGCTTTGAGTACCTGGTAGGCACAAAAGGAATTATGGGGTACCGTGCCATTTACATCTTAGCGACTGGCATCGGTGCGGTTGCCAACTTAACGACCGTTTGGGCTTTCGCAGATATGGCAAATGCATTAATGATGATTCCTAACTTAATTGCATTAATCCTTTTAAGCAAAGTGGTTGTTAAAGATACTAATGAATTCTTTGAAAATCACTATAAGGCAGCCAATAAGCAGCTTAAGAATGCTGGCTGATAAAAAAAAGCGGAAGGTGCCTGCTTATCGCTGATGGCGCCTGGGGCTAGACAATTATCGAAGTTCAAAGTTTTATTCTTTCTTATTTTGTAAATGTAAAACAAACACAGGTCCTTGATCTGTGTTTGTTTTTTTTAGCTGTGTTCCTAAAATATCTGCCGCTGAAATAGCGAACTTTCATTTTTCCCATGAATATAGGCAAATATTCGATAGTGATAGAGAAGATCGTCAGTTAATATTCCTTCTCCTTCAAAAGAATAAGCATCTATAAAAGCTTCTATTTTGTCTTCATCCTCTTCATCCCATACCCCGGTCATCCAGACTTTATAGGCAAGTTTGCTGTTTAAACCGTGATATCCGCTTTCTTCAAAAAGTTCCTCTATTTGCTCCCTTTCCACCTTTTAAGCCTCCCTCCTCGTATGTTATCCATCCTTTTCTGTTTATAACTTCTTTATACATTTGGGACAAGGCAAATATACAATTTTAGCACCACATGGGGTCAACTTGTCTATACTATATCGAAGTCTATTTTATTCAGAAGGATACATTTTTAAAAAGACTAAGGGAGGGATAACGATGGATTTGAACGAGTTATTTCATTTAGGCAATAAAACAGCTATTGTAACAGGCGGTGGCCGAGGACTAGGCGAGCAAATGGCAAATGCACTTGGGGAAGCAGGAGCAAATGTTGTCATCTGCTCACGCAGCATTGAAGCATGTGAGCATGTCAGAAAAGGCCTTGAAGCAAAGGGAATTAAATCTCTGGCGATTGAATGTGACATAACCAATGAGGAAGACATTCAAATGGTCATCAGCAAGACCCTAGAGACATTTGGAAGCATCGATATTCTCATTAATAATAGCGGGACATCCTGGGTTGCGCCATTTCTTGAACTGCCTGCTGATAAATGGGACAAAGTCATGAATGTGAATCTAAAGGGGCTGTTTTTATTTTCACAGGCTGCGGCAAAAGTGATGACGAAGCAGGGGAGCGGCAAAATCATTAATATTTCTTCTGTAAATGGAATGAGAGGTACTCATTCCGCATTTCTTGATGCAATTGCCTACAGTACAAGTAAAGGAGCTGTTATCGCACTTACAAAGGATTTAGCTGTAAAATTGGCACCTGCCGGCATTCAAGTGAACGCTATTGCTCCAGGCTTCTTTCCTACCAGAATAACAAAGGTCCTGGAAAAATCGAGTCCAGTTATTCTTGGAAAAATTCCTGCCGGAAGATTTGGAAATGAACATGACTTAAAAGGAGCAGCTGTCTTTTTATCATCCAATGCATCTGATTACGTGACAGGACAGGTTTTAGTCGTAGATGGAGGAATGACAGTATCCCTCTAAGCCCGTTGATTTCCTGGTTGACTTCATAGAAAGGAGAATGTTTATGTCTATTAACCATACTGAAGCCTTATTACAGGCAATAAAAAAGTTAGGGACAAAAGTGGAAAGAGAACTGAATGAATCCATTCAGAACTCTATTAACAAGGAAGAAATATTTAAAAATCTAATCACCCGTTCCGAGGTGACCGCAGCAAGCATGAAAAAACTCCAGGAAGCCATTGAGACACTTTCCATCCCTCTTAATTTCCCTACCAAAACTGACGTGGCAAATGCAGCGAAATTAACTGTGCAGGCTGAAGAAAAAATGGACCTGATTGACGAAAAAGTCATGGCTTTGGCTCAATCAGTAGAGGAAATAAAAAAGGCACTTGGCAGCCCTGCCTCAAATTCTCAAGCAGACCCAGATAATATTCTTCAAGTCCTATCTGATTTAACGCAGTCACTGAATCAGGAATCGGAATCTTCCAGCAGCAGTGAAAGCGCGGGAAAATAAATGGAACATAATACCGCTTCCAAAAAACTGAATGGATTCTTTAAGACCATTCTCCAGCCCGATCCGGACACCAATTCAACTCCAAGGACTGCAGTTTGGAAAAGAAATAAGGCTACACTCTGGCACTATGCCCCTTCCAGTAAAAAATACAAAATTCCGGTTTTCCTTGTATATTCGCTCGTCAATCAGCCCTTTATTTTAGATCTTGGTCCGCAGAACAGTTTAATTGAGGCTCTGACCAACAGCGGATACGATGTCTACTTGCTGGATTTCGGGATTCCGGGTTATGAGGACAAAGAGATTACGATGGACGACTATATTACTGAATACATCCAAAAGGGGGTAAAAAGAGCTTTATATCACGCCAAAGCAGAAGAAATAACCGTCATGGGTTTTTGCCTGGGCGGCACTTTTGCAGCCATTTATGCGGCCATTGCGGATGAGCCGGTCAAAAACTTAGTATTGTCAGTCGCACCAGTTGACTTCAGCATCATCCCTGTCTTTGATAAATGGGCAGAAGAATTGCGGAATGGAGAAGGCAGCCTGGACTCCATTTTTGAAGCATGGGGACTTATACCACCCTTTGCCATCAAATCAGGAATGCGGCTATTTACTTCACCTATTTATTACTCCCCTTATTTGTCGCTTCTGGCCAGGGCTGACGATGAAGCATACGCCTCCCGGTGGAAACGTTTCAGCCACTGGACCGATGGCCATATTCCATTTGCCGGGGCAGCACTAAAGCAAATCAATCATGATCTTTTGAAAGAAAACAAGCTTGTGAATGGCACATTAACCGTCGGTGAAAGGAAGGCAGTGCTACGCAATATCAAAGCCAATTTACTCGCTGTCGCTTCGGATCATGACCGCCTTGTCCCAAAAGAACAGATTTTTCCTATCATGAACCTGACTTCAAGTACTGATAAAACTTTCCATCTGCTTCAGGGGGGGCATGCCAATCTTACTTCTGAAGGAAAAGTTCCTGACTATCTGGACAAATGGCTGTCGTCGCGCTCAGGACAAATATAATATTCAAATTCCCCTGTCTCTGCAGGGGATTCACTTTTAAAGGAGGTATCTTAATGATTTTATGGAATTATCCAAGTTATATTATAAGTGACCACACTATCAGTGCCTATATGGGTTTTGCTTCATTTGTGTTTAAAGACTTATTCTATGTATAGCTTTTAAAACCATGCAATTGCTGCATGGTTTTATTAATTTTAATATCTTTACTAAATTGTGTTTTTAAGTTCTGAGTTGCAAATAATAAAAAAAGAACAAAAGGCAGAAGTCCCCTCCAAAAAGAGCGCCTGAGAGAGGCATCTGCCCAATGACAAGAACAGAAGGAGACTAATAATGGACATGAAGATTTTTAAGGCAATCAACCGGTTGTCCGGACGTATTGCTTTCATGGACTTTTTAATGATTCTTATATCAAATAGGGCAAGGTATTTATTTTTATTCGTATTGGCATGCATGTGGCTGGCAAAAGGTCCCTCCAAAACAGCCGCAAAAAAAGCTGCTATAGCTTCCCTGATCGCTATCCTGGTTAACAAGATCATTAAAATTTGTTATTTTAAGCCCCGCCCCTTCATAAAAAACAAGGTTGGCATATTGATCCCAGCCAAAAAAGATTCCAGTTTTCCAAGCAAACATACAGTAGTGTCGTTTGCTGCTTCTATCGTCATTTTTTACGGCAATCGATTTATAGGCCGTATTTTGCTGTTGGTTTCATCTCTTACAGGTTTCGCGCGTATCTGGGCAGGCCACCATTACCCTTCCGATGTAATGGGCGGTGCCCTTATTGGAGGAACAATAGGCTGGATGACAGAAAAATGTTTACATCTGAATTCAAAAGAAGGAAATCAGGATGATAAAAAAATGTAAAATCCGCACTTTCTTTGCCGAAAGAAAACTTGTTTTGTCAGCCATGAAGGACTTTCCGTTATCCGGATAGAATCAATTGTGAAAACGGGAGGGGATCAGAATGAATACAAGTGCTGCAGCCAAATTGTTAGGAGTTTCGCCTAGCACTATTCAGCGATGGGTTAAACAACTGGGGCTCCGGACGGAACGGAATGAATTAGGCCATTACTTATTTACCGAAGAAGACATTAACTTGCTAAAGCAGGTGCAGGACCAGCTGAACCAGGGGATTATATTGCAGGACGTTACGGTAAATGGCAAAAAGGCCAGAAAAGGTACGGTCCAAGGGGAAACAGCTGAACCAGCCATGGAGAAAATTTATTTGAAGATCAGCGAGCTTGAGCAGCGGCTGAACGGAAAAGCGGATGATGTTGTCTCCTATCAGCTGCTGCAGCACCGCAGTGAAATAGAAGAGCTGCAAAAGGAGAATGCACGCCTGCTTAAGCGGATTGACGTTCTTGAAGCTAGGACAGCTGTAAAGAGCCGAAGCATCCCCGCTGACACCCTTTTGGTTTTTGATCAGGAGAAACCCAGGAAGAAATTAAAAAAGAAAAATATTTTTACTATGCTATTTGGATTTTAAGGCATAAAAGCGTTACGGCATTGTAACGCTTTTATGTTTATTAATCATCCCAGCTGAATCGCTGCTCAAGGAAGGGGTCACCATAGTTGTGATAGCCATTTTTCTCCCAAAAACCAGGTTTGTCAGTTTCAGAAAACTCGATGCCTCTAATCCACTTTGCGCTTTTCCAAAAATAAAGATGCGGAATCACAGCCCTTAGTGGAAATCCATGCTCAGGAGTCAGGAGCTCACCGTTATGAGTATGGGCAAGCAGACTAGTGCTTTTTAAAAAATCTTTAATGGGAAGGTTCGTTGTCCACCCTTCTTCCGCATGGAGAATTACAAATTGGGCGGTTTCTTTTACAACTGTCTGCCTGGCAATTTCAGCGGCGGAGACTCCCTCCCAAACATTATCAAGCTTTGACCAGCCCGTAACACAGTGGATATCATTTTTGTACTGTGTCTGAGGAAGGTTCATTACCTCCTCATGCGAAAAGGATAATTCCTTTTCAACTTCCCCAAATATCTGCAGATTCCATTCATGCATATCCTTATAGTGCGGTACATTTCCATAGTGCAGTACAGGAAAGGCAGTCGTCACATTTTGATTTGGCGGTACCCGGCTTGAGGTCTGTTTTCTGATTTTTCCAAAATACACTGAAGCCACCTCTGTTCTTTTTCCTTTATCGTACCCTACTTGATGGATTGATAAAAGCAAAGAGAAAGCAGCCCCATTATGGAAGCTGCTTACATTTATAAGATAATTGCCGCCAGCCATCCAAACAGGATGAGCGGAATGTTGTAGTGAAGGAATGTTGGTACACAAGTATCCCAGATGTGATTGTGCTGTCCATCTGCATTTAAGCCCGCTGTTGGCCCCAATGTGCTGTCTGATGCAGGCGAACCGGCATCACCAAGAGCCGCGGCTGTCCCTACTAGAGCAATTGTTGCGATCGGGCTGAAGCCAACTTCTAGTGAAAGCGGCACAAATATCGTTGCAATAATCGGGATGGTTGAGAATGAAGACCCAATCCCCATTGTAACAAGTAAGCCGACTAGAAGCATAAGCAATGCTGCAAGTGATTTATTATCGCCAATGATTGCGGCTGCCTGTTCAACAAGGCTTTCAACATCGCCAGTTTCTTTTAATACATCGGCAAATCCAAATGCAGCCAGCATGACAAATCCAATAAATGCCATCATCTTCATGCCCTCTGTTAAAAGCTGATCTGCCTCGTTCCATTTAATAGCACCGCTGATATAAATAACGAAAATACCTGTCAGCGCCCCAAAGATCATTGAATCCAGCTGCAGCTGCACAATGAGAGCTGCTGCAATCGCAATGAAGGCAAAAATAATGCCCTTTTTTGAATAATTGCCTTTCTCTGTCTCCATTAATTCTGATGGACGATAATCCCTTTTTTTACGATAAACAAATAATGCAACTATAAGACCAGCTGCCATGCCGGCAACAGGAATAAGCATGGCTTTCGGGATGTCTGCCATTTCTACTGCCAGCCCGCTATTCTCCATATTTTCAGCGAGTATCCCTTGGAAAATTTGTCCAAATCCCGCAGGAAGCAAAATATACGGAGCTGTCAAACCAAATGTCAATACAGATGCTATCAGCCGGCGGTCCATCTGGAGCTCATTCATAACCTTCAATAAAGGCGGAATTAATATCGGAATAAACGCAATATGAATTGGAATCAGATTCTGAGAAAAAATAGACATTAATAAAATGGAAAATATGATGAGTGCCTTTGATAAGGTTTTCCCTCTGGATTCCCCGTTTTTTCCGACCTTTGCCAGGACCCATTCTACTAATAGATTCGGAAGTCCGGTTGCGGAAATGGCTAAGGCAAATCCGCCCAATAACGCATAACTTAATGCAACCTCTGCACTGCCGCCGAGCCCATTTGAAAAAACTTCTATTGTTTTATCTATGCTTAAACCGCCTGCCAGCCCGCCTGCCAATGCGCCAGCCACAAGGGCAAGAACAACATTGACACGCAGAAGGCTGAGAACAAGCATGATTAAAACTGCAAGTATAACTGCATTCATGATGATACCCTCTTTCTATACGTATATTTCATTATACTTTACTCTGCTAAATCGGTAGAGAACTAAAATACAAATATAAAACTATCATACTTCCACTTTTCGTGTCAATGATTTCGGGCAGATTCAGAAATGGGAGTTTACGCCAGACACTGCTTTGGCCGGTATTTTTTAGGAATTGGGCCGGTAAATTGCCGATCTTGGCCGGTAAGATGAGGGTTTTGGCAGTTATTTCGGGTTAACCAGCCGGTAAAACTCATTTCTTACCGTTCCAATGCGAATTTTAGCTAAAAACTGCATAAAAAAAACTCCGGATCTCTCCAGAGTTCTGAATTCATCATTATTTTGCTTCAAATCTTTCAACCAGCAGTGCCAATGTACGCACCATAACGCCTGTAGCGCCGTCTGGTCCAAGATCATGGCTTTTTGCTGTTGTGGCTGTACCGGCAATATCAAGATGCACCCATGGTGTGTTCTCGGCAAATTCACCGACAAATCCTCCGCCCATTATGGCATGGCCGGCACGTCCTGGTGAATTGTTAAGATCCGCAACTTTACTGCTTCTGATTCTTTCTTTATCTTTTTCAAAAAGAGGCAGGCGCCAGATTGGTTCGCCAGCTTCATAGGATGCTTCCAGCACCTGCTCAAACCACTCTTCATTATTGGTTAATGCACCTGTTGTTTCTTCCCCCAGTGCAACAATGACACCTCCAGTCAGAGTTGCAACATCCACCAGGTAGTCCGCTCCATGATGCTTTGCATATGTTACTGCATCAGCAAGAACCAGACGCCCTTCTGCATCCGTGTTAAGAACTTCAATGGTTTTCCCGCTCATGGATGTGATGACATCATCCGGCTTAAACGCTGTTCCGCTCACCATATTATCTGTTGAAGGAATAACAGCGACAACATTTTGTTCAGGCTTCAGTTCGCCTATGACTTCCATTGCGCCAAGCACAGCCGCCGCACCGCCCATATCGGTTTTCATCCCGACAATGCCATCCTTCGGTTTAATGGAATAGCCTCCTGTATCAAAGGTAATCCCTTTGCCCACCAGGCCGATGACATCCTTCCATTCTTCCTTGCCCTGATATTTAATGACAATCATCTTAGGAGGCTCTGCTGATCCCTGATTAACTGCCAAAAGAGCACCCATCCCCAGTTTAAGCATATCCTCTTTTTCAAGTATTTCCACTTCAAATCCGTATCTCCATGCCAGTTCAGAAGAGTAATTTGCCAGATCAGTGGCGGTCAGCATATTACCTGGCAGGTTGACCAATGTACGGGCTGAGTTCGTTCCTTTCCCGTGTGCATACCCTACTGTTAGGGAAGCCTTTACCTCTTCCTCCTCTGCGGCTTCGCAATAAACAGCAATACTTTCAATATCTTTTTCGGGTTCATTCGATTTCTGTTTGTAATCTTCAAACTTATAGGTGGAAAGCGCAAACGCCTCGCTGGCTGCATGGGCTGCATCAAGCGCATCTACATTTCCTCCGATAAATGTATCAAGATAAACACCCGCATTTTGAAGCTTGGACGATTTCACTTCCTTAAATGCCCTGCCCAATGCTTCACGCAATCCTTCAAAGCTGAATTCTTTTTCTTTTCCAAGGCCTACTGTAATTAATCGTTTGGCCCCAATTTTTCCAAAAGTATGTATTTTTGCAATGGCTTTTTTCTTGGCAGAAATATCCCCGCTTTTGACCAGTTCTGTCAGCTGGCCGTCAAATTGGTCATCTGCACGGGACAGTACACCTTCAAACCTGGCTGGTTTATCGAAGACACCAACGATCAGGCATTCCTGTTCGGCTGAGAAGTCAAATTCTTTCTTTACTGAAAACATTCTGGCACCCCCATAATATCTTTTTCATCTTATTATATCGAAAATACTGAATTATTTCGACTATCTAATTTTATGGCGTTTCTATTTTTGCTAATCTTCCAAATATAGTACCAGCTGCGGCAGTTTAGGAAGGGATTCTATCATTTCAAATGGCAGCCGATCGATATTTTCCGGAAAAATAGAAAGGCATTCTTCAATAAACCCATACACATGCTCAAGATTAATCCCCCAGTGTATAGGCCGGTAAGACTGCAAGTATTCCTGCGCCGCCTGCATCATCAGTCTTGCTCCTTTGACATTGCCGTATTCATAATGATAGATGCTGACACTCATTTGCAGAAGGCCTTTCAGAAATAAATTTCCTTTGTCCGTCATCCACATTTCCTCTAGAAGATCATGGCATGTGTAATAGTCACCTTCATTGAAGCTGACAAAGAATTCGTAGTATTCAAGAGGATAATCTTCCATGAAACCACCCCATGTTCTGGACTTCCTATCACTTTCATTTTAACAAAAAGAATAGAGATTATCCTATACATACAATCCTTAAGTATATTCTTTAATAATTGGGTAAAGAAAATAGAGACAGAAAGGAGAATGCTATGGATCCTCTATTATTTGCCGCCTTCTCAGCAGGATATATCCTGTTGTTCTTCTGGGCGCTAAGCACTGTCAGGGACAGTGGCCTCATTAGTGCTGTCTTCCTGCTTCCTGTACTTCTCGGATTAATTTACGATAACGGAATTCTGGCTGCTGGCCGTTTTATCGGGGAGGGCAATACTTTAAAGCATCTGAATTATGCCCGTTTTTTGATTCATGCCTTTTTCACTCCGCTGCTTGTTCTATACTCCTGGAATACTTTAAAACAAGCAGATTTAGAATGGGCCAAAACAGGCACATTTAAATGGATTGCTTATTTGCTTACTGCAGGATTAATTATTCTGGAACTTTCTTCTGAGGTATTTGGACTTAAACTGGAAGCAAGGTGGGAATATGGTGTTCTTAGCTATTCAGATACAGAGGCACCAGACAGCCCTCCCATTATGGTGCTGATCGTATCTGCTGTGCTGCTGGCGGCATCTGTTGTTATTTGGCGCAAACAGGGCTGGTTCTGGTTTTTTGCCGGAGCTGTATTGATGATTATCGGAAGCGCCATTGATATTCCAATTGAAAGTGCAGCAGCAGTGAATGCCTTTGAGTGGCTTCTTTTGCTTTCCCTGACAGCAACTTCGTATTTTCAAAAAAAGCATCGTTTAACAAAAACTTAAAATAGATCAGCTTGCAGGAAGGAACAATCTGTTGGAGAATATTAGTTAGTATAGCTTTCGGCAGTTCCTTAAAAAATGCCTATTTGAAGCTGCAGCGGGAGTATCATACAACTCATGAGGTGGTCTCATATGGAATTATTGACAAATTTTCCTTTATGGTCTGCATTGGCAGCCATCTTCTTTGCCCAATTTGTAAAGGTGCCCATTCAATTTATTGCCACCCGGAAAGTAGATTGGTCCCTTTTGACAAGTACTGGAGGAATGCCCAGCTCACATTCAGCAGCAGTAACTGCCCTTTCAACCGGAGTTGCATTAGAGACCGGAATGGAATCCGCTGTTTTCGCTGTCTCAGCCGTATTTGCCATTATCACAATGTTTGATGCTACCGGAGTACGACGTCAGGCTGGTGAACAGGCGATTGTATTAAACCAGCTTGTAGCCGACTTCAATAAATTTGTTGAAGAAGCAAAGACATGGCAGAAGAAAGAAGGCCAAGAAAAACAGAAAGAATTGAAGGAGCTGCTTGGCCATAAGCCGATAGAAGTTCTATTTGGCGGCCTGACTGGAATCCTATTGACTTTAGCACTTCATTATTTATTTTCCTGAAGGTGTGATTTATAGTGAAAATCCTTTCCTTATGCCCAAGCAACACGGAATTAGTGGAATACTTGGGATTTACTGATATGCTCGCGGGAGTGGACGATTATTCCGATTGGCCGGACCAAATATCCGTTCTGCCCCGGCTGGGCCCTGACTTGTCTATTAATATGGACAAAGTAGAGGAATTGAAGCCTGATCTTGTGCTGGCATCCCTTAGTGTTCCCGGCATGGAAAAAAATGTAGCGGAGCTTGAAAAAAGGCAGATTCCCCACATTGTGTTAAATCCTCAAAGCCTGGCAGATATTGAACAGGACCTGATTCTTACTGCTGAAAAAATCGGTAAGCCTGAAAGAGGCATTTTGGCTGCTAAAGAGTTTGCGGAAAAAATAGAGGCACTTAAGCTCATCTCAAGCAGGATTGAAAAAAAACCAAGCCTCTATTGGGAATGGTGGCCTAAGCCCGTATTTACACCCGGCAAGGTCAATTGGCTGACGGAAATCAGTGAAATTGCCGGTGGAATGAATTTATTCAGGGACATTGAGCTTGCGAGTGTCCAGACCGATTGGGAGGATGTCCTGAATCGGCAGCCGGATTATGTCTGTCTCGCCTGGGTGGGTGTCAGAAGAGAAAAGATAAATCCAGAACTTGTCCTGAAACGTCCAGGCTGGAGTGAAATGGACGCAGTTAAGCAGAACAGAATTCTGGTTCTGGAAGAAGAACTTTTTTGCAGGCCTTCACCTCGGCTGATTGAAGGAGCCATAAAATTAGCTAAAAAAATTCACCCGCAGGCATTTTCTATGATGTAAAAATAAAAAGGCAAATCCGATTATTCCCGCGGATTTGCCTGCATTCCGTATTTATTTTTTCTCAGATTTAATATATTGCTGTCTAAATACCTGCATGGATTCATTTTCATTCAGTAACTTTAATTCTTCTTCGGTCAGGGTTCCATCGCCAATTTCAACGATGTAAACCTCGAGTGTTTTCTTTCCCCAGTTATTATAAACATCATCAACCGTTTCATAATAGAGATCCAATTTATTCCCCTTAATGGCACCGCCTTTATCGGCTACAACACCATATCCATAACCCGGGACAAACAGGATCGTTCCAATCGGAAAAACATTTAAATCTGCTGCAACTGTAGAGTATAAATCTCTTTTAACTTTAACCCCTGAGTATGTAATGCCAAAGGACGGGTGATCCGGATTTTTGCCTGTCGACTCGTAAAATGCCGTATATCCAGTAGCTATTACTTGTTTTTTCTGATACTGCGACCAGTCAATCGAATCTTCCAGTGTCGGCGGCTGTTCAATTGCCACAGCTTCACTCGCAGAAATCTTAGGTTCCAGACTCACTGCCTGCTTCAAAAACTTAAATGCTACGCCAACCGATTTTAATGTATGGTCAAACTTTGAATTTCCATCTTCGCCAGCTCGTTCAGCATCACTTTGATGCAGCTGAACAATTGATCGGGCTTCCACTCCGGAAATCGAATGGAAGGTTGTCAATAATGCACCTGCAAATAAGGCTGACATTACTGAACGTTTCATCCATATTTTTAATTTGCTCATCTATTACACTCCTCCCAAAGTTATTCATTTCCCATCTTTGAGAGAAATATTCATAACTAACGGGAGCAGAAGCCTCCGGGCATCCATTTCCAGACAGGCTTAAGCCAGTAATACCATAGGCTTGGGCGATTTGATCACACTAATCAAAAAAATAAAAAATCCCTGCCGCCAGCAGAGATTTCACAACACAATAAATTTAAAACATCCGATATCCTTTTTTACGTAGAAGCCTAATGGTAATTCCGGCAACGATGGCGCCTGCCATTCCGCTGCTTAATATGAGGATGTCGGCCAGAGCAAGGCTGGATAATTCAGCGCCAAGACTGGAAAACGATTCCCACGGGTCCCGAAAATACTCAATAAAACGAACTTTATCGATGATAAAGATGGCGATAATAGGATAAATAATAGCCATGATCCAAGACATTCTTAATAACATATTTAATATAAAACCTATCCCAAAAAACAGCACAAAAAATAGAAGCATCGAAATAGGCAAAACGAAAATCGTCATTTGCATGAACTTGTTTCCTCCCTTAGCACATCAATATTTAGTGTACTTTAATGTTGATTGGGGAGTCAACAAGAAAAGCGGGTGGTGCCAGCATGCCGCTAATTAAAAAGTGGAAGCGCCTTGCCCACCCCCCGGCACCTCGGGGATAGGCTGCTCAGTTATTTAACTTATGAATTTATACACTTCTATCCTTTTGAAAAGAAAAAACTTCGCATTCCGCGAAGTTTTTGGTTTATTCCTTTTTCTTTCCTGTACCGCCACAGCAGCTGCAGGTTTCAGATCCACCTAACAATAATTGAAAATACCCTTTCCCTGAACAATACATACACTCTTTATTTTCATAATTCTTAGCTGTCATTTCATCCATCTCCTTTTGAATTTTTCAACTGAATTTTCTGATAATATACCAAGGATATGAAGAAATGAAAAGCACCATATTTCATGAAAAACCGTCGTTGGAAACGCATACAAGCATTGTTTTCTTCTTATTTCTCGTTTTATCTCAAAATTTCAGAAAATTATAAAAATAATTTATATGCTGTGTATCCGAAAGTATCTCCGGGATTAATGCCGTTAATTAAAGGTTTTATGGAGGATTCAGAAGGATCCAATATGTATTTTAAAAGAACTGACGCATCCGGGTCATCAGCGAGCTCTTTTGGATCGCGATACTGCACGTCAAAAAGTTCACTTTCCTGAACTTTTAATGATTGTCCAGGCTCGGCTGCCAGCAAAAACAAAACCATATTATCGCTGACCTCCCCTTTGATCACACCTGTTCGCAATCCAAGTAAGCCTTTCACTGAACATTTAATCCCTGTCTCTTCTTCTACTTCCCGAACTGCAGCTTCATCAGCTGTTTCGCCCGGCTCGACAAATCCGGCAGGCAGAGACCATTTGTCTTTAAGGCCTCCATATTTCTTTTTAACGACAAGCCAATACCCTTCGGGTGAAATAACGAGCCCTGAAACCGCCAGCCATACCTTTCCCCGTTTATGTTCCACTCCCATCCTATAGCCTCCTTTTTAACTAATTCTATCACGAAAATTTGTCCATTAAAAAAAGGACAGACTAGGTAGTCCATCCCTTTACTATATATGATAGCCGATTTATTAAAGAACGTTGAATTTACCTTTTTTCAATACAAGTGAAGGCCCGCCAACCATGTAAAGAGCACGGTTATCGATCATCTTCTTCATGAATGAAGCTTTCGTACCAACCATTTTCTTACCGAATGCAACACCGATGGCATCGTGTTCACCAAGAGAACATACAGTACCTTTAATATCTGGAGTAAATGTTTCAAGTTCAGTTTTATTGCGGATTAAAGCAGTAATGTTTCTTGCACATACTTCACCCTGCTGCATAGCGATTTGTGCAGTAGGAGGGTATGGACGGTTAATTTCTTCATTGATGATTAATGAGCAGTCTCCAATGATAAACAAATTATCATGGCCAGGAGCAAGCAAATCAGGCTGTACTTTTACACGTCCGCGCATTGCTTCAATACCGGAATTCTCAATAATAGAATTTCCGCGTACACCCGCAGCCCAGACAACAGTTGCAGCTTTGATTTCTTCTACTTCATCTTCGCCCTTACCAACAATGATGCCTTCAGGCGTAGCTTCCTTAATAGCTGTTCCAATCATGAATTGTACGCCTTTTTTCTCCAAGTGAGAAACAGCGTAATTAACAAGCTCAGGATCGAAGCCAGGAAGAACCATTGGCGCTGCTTCCACGCAAATGATTTTCACTTTGTGGTAGTCCACATCGTACTCTTTGCAAAGCTCAGGAACACGGTTTGCCAATTCTCCAAGGAATTCGATGCCGGTAAAGCCTGCTCCGCCGACTACAATTGTCAGGCGTTCGTCTTTTTTCTCGGCGTCTGTATTGTACGTAGCAAATTGATATTCAATATGCTCGCGAATCTGACGCGCAGCATTTACATTGACAATAGAAAATGCATGTTCCTTAAGTCCTTTAATACCGAATGTTTCCGGCTCAGCTCCTAGAGAAACAACTAAATAATCATAGTCAATTTCGCCGCTTTCCAAAATGACTTTCTTTTCTTCTGTTTTAATTTCCAGAGCAGTTCCCTGAACGAATTCAACTTTGTTGCGGTCAATAACATCTTTTATATCATAGCGTACACGATCATGATGAAGTGTTCCGGCTGATGCTTCATGCAGCCATGTTGTTTCATAATGGTAGTCATTCTTGTTCACTAAAACGATTTCCGCTTCGTTTGTTCCTACAGATTTCTGCAAACGGGTTGCAACCATCAAACCGCCGTAGCCTGCACCGAGGATAACAATCTTTGGCTTTCTCAAGTGTATCACTTCCACCTTTTTTAAGTATTTTCTAATGTTTTCTTATCTTCCACTGCTTTATATTTTTTATAGCAAAAAACATAAAAAAACTTTGTGATGTTATTCACGAACTAGTTCAAAAAAACTCAACAAAATTGTCATAAAATATTAACATTATTCCTCCATTACATCTTATTCTACTTCATATAGTTTTTCAAGCCTAAAAAAATAGACGAAAAACTTAAAAATCTTAGGAAAACTTAAGGGAATATACGGGTTTTTAATTCACCTTCTTCATTTTAAATCTTCCAATTATTCATAATACTTACCTCGGTTGATGAGGTTTTAAACGATTTATGTTAGAATAAAGAGTGGAATTTCAATACATACGCGGGGGGATATTGCATGAAAGAAGATCAAAAGGTGTATGACATAACCATCATTGGCGGGGGGCCAACTGGTTTATTCACTGCTTTCTACGGGGGCATGAGACAAGCATCAGTAAAGATTATTGAAAGCTTGCCGCAGCTTGGGGGACAGTTATCTGCTCTTTATCCTGAAAAATACATATATGATGTTGCCGGCTTCCCGAAAGTCCGCGCCCAGGAATTAATTGATAACCTTAAGGAACAAATGGCTAAATTCGAGCCTACTGTATCACTTGAACAATCTGTCGAAAAATTAGAGAAACAAGCTGATGGAACATTTAAGCTTACAACCAATAAAGAAGTACATTACTCCAAAACCATCATTATCACTGCCGGGAATGGCGCGTTCCAGCCTCGCCGTCTTGAACTTGACAGCGCAGCTCAATACGAAGGCAGGAACCTGCATTACTTCATTGATGATTTAAATCAATTCGCCGGCAAGAAAACAGTTGTTTTCGGAGGCGGGGACTCTGCAGTAGACTGGGCATTAATGCTTGAGCCTATCGCTGAAAAAGTAACGATTGTTCACCGCCGCGATAAATTCCGCGCGCATGAGCACAGTGTAGAAAATCTTCAGAACTCTAAAGTCGAAATCAAAACACCTTATGTGCCTGCTGAGCTTATCGGTGACAGCGAAGGAATCAAACAAGTCGTCCTGGAAGGTGTTACTTCAAAGGAAAAAGAGGTATTCGATGTTGATGCTGTGATCGTAAACTACGGATTCGTTTCCTCCCTTGGCCCAATTAAAGAATGGGGTCTTGAAATCGAAAAGAACTCCATTGTTGTAAACTCAAGAATGGAAACAAATATCGAAGGCATATATGCTGCCGGTGATATCTGTACATACGATGGAAAAGTGAAGCTTATTGCCTGTGGTTTCGGTGAAGCGCCAACTGCAGTAAACCACGCAAAATCCTACATCGATCCAAAAGCGAAAGTTCAGCCGATGCACAGCTCTTCCATGTTTGGCAAATAAAGAAAAGCGGAAGCGCCTTGCTTACCTCCGATACATCGAGGAGACTGGCTGTCTGCGCTGGACAGTTAACGAAGTTTTCGATAGAAAAGGACGGCCCTTCAGGGACCGTCCTTTTAATTAGGCAGCAGAGAGATAGTTCGAAATTGGTCCAGTAACTGTCTTGAAGCGTAAAATGCTGTATTTAGCACTCTTCCGGAGTACCTGTATTTGAAGCGGTACGAAAAGAGGATCCACAGCCGCAGGATGCAATGGCATTGGGATTGTCTATTGTGAATCCGCCGCCCATCATAGATTGTTTGTAATCAATTTTTGTGCCTTTTAAGATGGGTGCGTCTTCCTTGCTGACAAGAACCTGGATACCATAGTGCTCTGCCTGGATATCATCCTCCTCGACTTCATGGGCAAACCCCATTCCATAGGAAAGTCCGCTGCACCCGCCTCCTTTAACGGCTACACGCAAGAATGCATCTTCTTCCTCATTTTGTTTCATCATTTCTTTTATATGCAAAGCTGCTGCTTCTGTTATATCCACAACT
This sequence comes from Cytobacillus sp. BC1816, assembly GCF_051353635.1. Taxonomy (NCBI): domain Bacteria; kingdom Bacillati; phylum Bacillota; class Bacilli; order Caryophanales; family Bacillaceae; genus Cytobacillus; species Cytobacillus sp. BC1816. Next base: position 4,559,593 of record NZ_CP195611.1, read on the forward strand.
TGTTCCATGTTATTCCCTCCTGTACATGTAAGGATACTTCTATATTAATAGTATATACACTAAAAGGTATGTGCTCAACTTAAGAGGCTTTTTCTTTTTATTGTCTTTTCTGAACAGTGTTCAACAAATAGTTCTTTATGCCCTCAAATCAAACGATTAATGGTATAATAGTCATAATCATTATCTTCGGAGGTGGCATTCTATGCAGCAATTAAAGCCTACTTATGATAAAAATTGCGGATGCAGAGTCTGCAAAGAAAGTTTCACCACAAAAAAAATCCGCTCCCGATTTGTAAAGGTATTTAATTATGACAGTGACTTTTGCCCAAATTATTCTGATGAATACATGAATCCTCTTTTATATCATATTAATACTTGCCCTCATTGCGGCTACTCAGAATCAGAGGACTTTTCCCCTTATTTTCCGCCTGGAGCCCTGGACATGATCAATTCTAAAGTTGTGGATGCCTGGATACCCCAGGATTATTGCAGGGACCGCACCATCACTGTTGCAATCAACACCTATAAGCTTGCTATTTATTGCGGAACTTTAAAAAGGGAGAAGCATATTATTATGGCTGGTTTATATATCAGACTGGCCTGGCTCTTCCGGAGTATAAAGAATGATAATCAGGAACAAAGATTTTTGAAACTTGCTCTAAAAGAATATTCGGAGTCTTATATGTCTGATGATTTTAAAGGATCATCCATTTCTGAAACGAGGATTTTCTATCTGATCGGAGAGTTATCCAGAAGGACACATCAGTCTGAACAGGCTGTTAAATACTTTTCGAAAGTAATTGAACTGCAAAGCCGCTCCACTGAGCCTAAATTAATTGAAATGGCAAGAGAACGGTGGTATGAGATGAGACAGGAACAAAAAGCTGCCGCCAATTAAGGAAAGCAGAAGAACCCTGCCCGCCCCCGGCTTCTCTAGGGGCAGGCACTGGAGCTAGACAGTTATTCAAATTATTGTTTTCTAACTTTTGAAACAAGAAAAAGGAGCGAAATTTAATCGCTCCTTTTCTATATTAAAACATAGGATTTTCATCCAGATATTGATATATATTTTCAACCAGTTCATCTGGCGTTTCTCCAGTAACCACTTCTCCATTCACAAGCGCAAAAAGAGTGCTTGCACATTTGCCGCAATACCCAAGACAGCCATATTCTATGACATCCAGGTCATAATCCTTTTCCAGCTTTTCAAGCGCTTTTTGAGAGCCGCTGGCCAAATTGCTGATGCAAAATTCGATGATTGGCTTAATCACATCTTTCACCTCTCTACCATGTTAATGCTACCTTTTTTACTTGAATTGTGCAAGAAATGGATTCCATTCTCTCCTTTAAAAGTGCACATATTTACCACTTCATGTCGTTTATTGTCAAGTTTCCTGCTGATATGTGTTGTGATTTTGACACAATTTCGTTATACTTTTTATGGGTTTGAGGTTATTAATATCATTTATTTATTTTTTTAAGATAACTAATTAACGTTATTTGAGTTCGGCGAAAGTAAACAGTACGGACATAAAGGGGAAATATACTATGAAAAATCTTGTGATACTTGGCGGAGGTTATGGCGGTATGAGGGCGCTTGCCCGACTTTTGCCTAATCAGCTTCCTGATGATGTCTCCATTACACTAATAGATCGTGTGCCTTATCATTGTTTAAAAACTGAATATTACGCTCTTGCTGCAGGTACCATTTCCGATCAGCATGTGCGTGTATCCTTCCCTGAACATCAAAGATTGACCATTAAATACGGTGAAGTGACAAAAATCAGCATCGAGGAAAACAAGGTATATCTTCAAGGCGAAGAACCTGTTTCGTATGATGATATAATAATAGGCCTTGGATGCGAAGATAAATACCATAATGTCCCGGGAGCCGACATTCACACATATAGCATTCAAACAATAGAAAAATCCCGAAGAACGTATGAAGCTTTAAATAATCTTTCACCAGGCTCTGTTGTTGGAATTGTCGGTGCAGGATTAAGCGGAGTCGAACTGGCTTCTGAATTGAATGAAAGCCGTCCAGATTTGAAAGTCAAATTGTTCGATAGAGGGAAGCACATACTTTCTGCGTTCTCTGAAAGATTAAGCACATATGTAGAAAATTGGTTTTTAGAACATAATGTAGAAATAATTAACCAGTCAAACATTACTAAAGTAGAAGAAAAAACCCTTTATAATCATGACAAAGCCATCCACTGTGATGCCATCGTATGGACCGCCGGCATCCAGCCAAACAAAGTGGTTCGTGATATGAATGTGGAAAAGGATCAGCAAGGACGTGTAGTTTTAACCAAGCATCACAATATCCCTGGAAATGAACATGTCTATGTCGTCGGGGATTGTGCAAGCCTTCCGCATGCACCAAGTGCCCAGCTTGCTGAAGGGCAGGCAGAGCAAATCGTTCAAATCCTATTGAAACGCTGGAAAGGTGAGGAACTCCCTGAAACATTGCCGGTAATCAAGCTTAAAGGAGTTCTTGGATCATTGGGCAAAAAGCACGGCTTCGGTCTAGTCGCAGAACGCCCTATCACAGGACGCGTTGCCCGCCTGCTAAAATCAGGGATTTTATGGATGTATAAATACCATAATGGATAAGAGGGCCCATTGCGGGCTCTTTTTTTTATGTTTTAACCCATAGCGGATAACGATAAAGATTAATTTATATTTGCACCATGACTTTGCTGAAAAATTGATTTGAAAGAAAGTGACCGATAAAATCAAAATCTGACCGGTATTCTGATATAAATGCCGGAGAGATGAAAATTTGACTGCAATATCCAGCCGAAAACAAAAAGGTGAAATCACTACTGTCAAAAAAAGTTAGAATCTAACCTCTAATGCAGCAGAATCAGCTGATAATATAAAAAATCTTTCCAAATAAAAAAATGAGCATCCCTTTCGATGCCCATTTTTTATTAAACTGCCTGGTATCCGTACTTTTCCATTTCCGCATAGATCGTTTTTAATTTCGGATTGCCTTCACCGACAATTTCATCCTCAATCAGGACAACCGGGTAAAACATATCCTCCTCTATCACTCTCAAGGCGAACTCCTTTTTGTTCTCTTCTTCGGGCGGATTATGAATGTCAACATACACGATTTTAAAAGGCTGATTGGCAAATTTGCGGGATACAGCCGCCTCCAGCCATTCATATGTCTCCTTGGATGATGGGAGATTCACACAGCTTGGACAAAGCTGTTCCGCACCATACACAGTGATTTCAATCTCTTTTTTCAATCTTCTTTCCCCCTAGCAAAACTTGTTCTTACCTTCATTTTACAACATTAACAAAGAGCAAACCTAATAAATATTCTCCTAGTGAGTGGAAATTACGCTCTTGGAATAGATTTTTAAGACTGATTTGATTATAATAAATATATGGAAAGGAGTCGATTTCACATGGCAGAACAAACGACTATGACTGAACAAGTTCAGGAAGTATTAGATAAATTACGCCCATTCCTTCTTCGCGATGGCGGGGACTGTGAATTGGTGGATGTTGAAGATGGCATCGTTAAATTGCGCCTTCTTGGTGCATGCGGCAGCTGCCCAAGTTCAACGATTACGTTAAAAGCCGGTATTGAGCGCGCTCTTTTGGAAGAAGTACCTGGTGTAGTCGAAGTAGAACAAGTATTTTAATTTTACCTTACAAAAAGCGATGTCGGCATGACATCGCTTTTTTTTATTTATACTGTATGGCCGAACTCCAGCTCAGCTAGGCTTTTTTTTAAAACAGTGCTGCCTTCCTGATCAATTTTGAGGCAAAGGATTTCCATTTCCGGGAAAGCCCGCTGAAGCCCTTCAGCCACTGCTGAAGCACTTTCCGACTCAGCAAGGCAGAGAACCGCCGGTCCGGCACCGCTTAAGGCAACTCCAAATGCTCCGAGTCCTGGTGCTGCTTTCTCTATGGCCTCCAAATGGGGAACCATTTTCTTTCGGTAAGGATGGTGGAATAAATCTTCACTCATCATCTTTCCTGCCAGGGAATAATTTCCGCTAAGCAGTGCTGCTACCATGACATTGCCGACTGCCCCAGCCTGTACGGCTTCTTTAAAAGACCATTCTTCAGGCAGGACTCCTCTGGATTCCTTTGTAAGGAGCTCTTCTTTTGGCACCACTGCTATAACTTCAAATTTTATATTTTTAATGCTTTGAACAGAAACCTCTTCCTCTGACATGCAGCCAATAACAAGGCCTCCGAGAAGGGAAGCTCCAGCGTTATCAGGATGCCCCTCCATTCGTGATGACAGTTCAAGCTTTTCATACTGGCTCAGTTGAAGATCACAAAGAGCGTCAGCCAATTCAATTCCCGCTACAATGGCTGCAGCGCTTGATCCAAGTCCGCGCGTTAAGGGAATATCACTTGCAATTCTAGCTTTGCATCCTGGAAGCTCTCTTCCATATTTCTTTGCGGTATCTATTGCAACTTGAAAAATAAAATTCGATTCATCTGCAGGGTAGATGCTTAGCGGCTCTGATAAAGGAATCATTTGAAACTTATCTGCCCTCTCGGCTTCAAGCGTCAAATATAAATTTAATGCGAGACCGATCGAGTCGAAGCCTGGCCCAAGATTTGCAGTGCTGCCCGGTACTTTGATGACAACCATTTCACCTTCGCTCATATGTGAACGGCTCCTTTAATATGATCCGCTACTGCTTTTTCATCATTAGGAAGCAAAACTGGCTTCACAGGGCTGCAATCAATGGCTGTATTAGGATCCTTAAGCCCATTCCCAGTCAGGATGGCCACAACCTTTGTTTTATGCGGAATCTCCCCATTGCGAAGCTGTTTATATATTCCCGCAAGCGAAGCACATGAAGCTGGCTCAGCAAAAATCCCTTCAGAAGAAGCAAGTTTACGATACATGCAAAGAATTTCTTCATCGCTGACCTCTTCAATCTTCCCATTTGATTCTGATAATGCTGCATTGGCTAAGAGCCAGCTCGCAGGATTTCCGATTCGGATGGCTGTGGCGATCGTTTCGGGATTTTCAAACACACGGTTATGAACGATGGCCGCTGCACCTTCAGCCTGTACTCCATGCATTTTTGGAAGACCAGTGCCTCGCAGCTCATTATATTCTTTGAACCCTTTCCAATAGGCAGAAATATTACCTGCATTGCCCACAGGCAGGGCAAGGATATCCGGGGCGCCACCAAGCTGGTCGCAGATTTCAAAGGCCGCTGTCTTCTGGCCCTCTAGACGATATGGATTAACCGAGTTTACGAGAGTAATAGGTTCTGTTTCGCTTATTTTCCGCACCATTGCCAGTGCCTGGTCAAAGTTGCCTTCAATAGATACAACTTCCGCTCCATACATAACTGCCTGCGCCAGCTTTCCCATAGCGATTTTTCCTTCAGGGATGACAACCACACATCTCATGCCGGCTCTGGCTGCATATGCAGCGGCTGCTGCAGAGGTATTGCCGGTGGAGGCACAGATGATGGCATCACTTCCTACTTCTTTCGCCTTTGCAACAGCCATAACCATGCCTCTGTCTTTAAATGACCCTGTTGGATTTGCTCCTTCCGTTTTCACATAAAGGTCAACGCCCCAGTCCCTTGAGAGTTTATCCAGCCTGATCAGGGGAGTGTTGCCCTCATTTAAGGTAAGCATTGGTGTATTTTCATTAACAGGCAAAAAATCTTTATATGTTTTTATAAGGCCTTCCCATCTCATACTCTGGCACTCCCTTCCACACGATACGAACTTTTGATTGTTTGGACTGCCGGTAAATCTCTTAAACTTACTAATATATCCTCATAATCCTTAAGAGATGCCTGGTGGGTAACCAGCACAATCTCTGCAAGCCCTTTTTCTTTTAAAGGAAGCTGCAGGATTTTTTCGAAGCTGACATGGTGCTCTGAAAATATGGATGTGATGTTTGCAAAAGTCCCTACCTCATCTTTGACATGCAATCTTAAGAAATACTTCGAATAAATTTCATCTGCACCTTTTAATTTCTTATCATATTGAGGGGCTACCGCGCTTTTTCCATTTACCCCAAGACGCATGTTTTTCATGACACCCACGAGATCCGATACCACTGCTGTAGCTGTAGGCAGACTGCCCGCCCCAGGTCCGTAGAACATTGTTTCCCCTACCGCTTCACCGTAAACATATACAGCATTATATTCATCCTGAACCGATGCAAGCGGGTGAGACTCGGACAGCAAAGTCGGCTGAACGCTTACCTCCACCTTCTGCCCCTCCCGATGGGCAATCCCGATCAGCTTCATGGTGTATCCAAGCTGCTTGCCGTACCGCAGGTCCTCTTCTGTAATATCTGTAATGCCTTTAACCTTTACATCATCAAGGTCAATATTCATGGAAAAACCAAGTGTTGACAGGATAGCCATTTTCCTTGCTGCATCCAGGCCCTCCACATCTGCAGTCGGATCGCTTTCCGCATATCCCAGCTCCTGGGCTTCTTTCAGAACTTCCTCATAAGCGCTCCCATTCTTGCTCATCTTTGTCAAAATAAAGTTTGTTGTCCCATTCACAATTCCCATCATTTTTGTAATTCTGTCTGAAGCCAAACCATCTACCAGCCCTCTTAAAATGGGAATGCCGCCGGCCACACTTGCCTCATAAAAGAGGTCACACCCATTTTGCGTGGCAGCAGCCAGCAATTCAGGTCCATAAACAGCCATTAGGTCCTTATTTGCCGTCACCACATGCTTGCCATTATCCAAAGCTTTCTTTAAGTGATTTCTTGTTTCTTCTATGCCGCCCATTACTTCAATTACTACATCTATATCAGCATCATTTAAAATGTCTTCAGGATTTAGCGTCAGCAGATCCCTGTCCACTTTAACGGCTCTTTCTTTATCTGCATCTTTAACAAGAACTCTCTTTACAACAACCGGACAGCCGACTTGGTGCATGAGTTTATCCTGGTGCTTCTCAATGATTTGCACCACACCTGATCCAACTGTTCCTAATCCTAATAAACCGATTGAGATTGATTCCACGCTAGCTCCCCCTTCAGTGTTCGCTATGAAAGTACATTTGTATTTGTATAGTAGACATTATAGGGTTCGAGCGGGGTTTTTACAATAGGCAATTTTCCGAAAATAATGAGTGGAAGCGCTTAACACACTGTTATATTGCGATTTTATTTTTTATTTTTTTTATCTATCAATAAAGGCACCCTGCTTTGGGGTGCCTTCATCACTTCTATTTGACTGGTGTCTTCGGTTTCTTTTCTGAAAGGACTAGATCAATGTTTTCCACACACAGCTGCATCATGGCATAGCGCGTTTCAATGCTGGCACTTCCGATATGGGGCATAGCCACTACATTCCTCAGCTCCAGCAGAGGGTGGTCTTCGCCAATTGGCTCCTCCGCAAAAACATCCAATCCTGCCGCTGCAATAACTCCTGCCTTCAGTGCTTCATATAAATCATGTTCATTCACAACCGGCCCTCTAGAGGCATTTACAAAAACAGCCATGTCTTTCATCTTCTGGAAAGCATTTCGGTTAAATAAATTCCTTGTTTCTTCTGTCAAAGGAGTCAGGCAGACAACGAAATCTGAGCGTTCGAGCAATTCATCAAAGCTGACATATTGGGCTCCCAGTTCCTGTTCCGCATCCGGCTTCCTCGAACGATTGTGATATAATATCTCCATATCAAATCCAGCTGCACGCTTTGCAACTGTTTTCCCGATATTCCCCATCCCTACAATTCCGATTGTTTTATGATGCACATCCTGCCCTGCCAAAAGCAGCGGACTCCAGCTCTTCCAATTGCCTTTCTTCACAAACTCAGCAGCCTCCACCATTCTGCGTGCAGCAGCAAGCACAAGTGCAAACGTCAGGTCGGCAGTTGAATCATTTAATACCTCTGGCGTATTGGTCACCGTGATTCCGAGACTTTTTGCTGTCTCAACATCCACATTATCATAGCCGACAGCCATATTGGCTATGATCTTCAGCTTCCCCCCTGCTTTTAGAACTTCCTCATTCACCGGCTCTGATAGCATAGTTAAAAGGGCATCTGCTTTTCTTGCCTCCTGTAAGAATACACCGTAAGGAACCGGCACATCTTCTCGATCCCACATTTCAACTCTGTACTTTTCTTTTAAAATGGCAATAACATCTTCAGGCAGCTTCCTGCTGATAAATACGTATGGTTTCATTAAAATATCCCCTCTTTACATTCTCAGCTTTATGTTCCATTCGCCAAGAAAGAGGCATTTCCCTGCCTTTTTTCAGCTCTTGATCCAATTCACCAGAGGAATCCTGAGCTTTTTGAAGGGGACCTCGGCAAATTCAAAAAATCCGCCCAGAAAACGCTCATGATCATCAGACTGCCAGAGATATTTCTGCAGGCGCTCCTGAAGCCCAAGCTTCTGCTGTTCAGAATCTGCACCATAATAATTTTCTATTGTTTCAAAATAATGGAGAGGAAATAATAGACGAGCGTAGTATAGCCGCCATGAAAAGGAGGATAATGGCCCTACACTTTGATATTCGGATAAAAATTGCCGCAGATCCGGCTGATACGTTTTTATATTATGGAAATATTTCTCTCTCGTCCATTCCGCCAAATCTCTGGATGAATGATCAAATACCCAGTCAAATGGGTTTTTCATATAATAACTGTCTCCCCAGGTGGCCGATGTTAGTCTTATATGACAAACGGTTCCGCTGTCTGCCAATCCGGGTTCGTCATCAAGCTCTGTATCCACAAGGTATTGAATAGAATTTTCAGCAAGCCCCATATAGTATGGAAACGACTCTAAAAACATTCTCTCAAAATCATTTTCAGGCTTTTGAAAGAGCATCTCATTCCACACCTTTTCCATTTGGTCCAGCCGCTGTTCCCAAAGCTGTTTCCACTGCCCGATTCTGCTCGTTTTTTTCACTGGAAACGAAATGCTCCTGCCTCTGTAATGGAACTTTGCCAGCTTTCGCCCAAACTGATTTTGTTTTCTGCTCAGTGTATGCCGATTAACCAGAATGCAAAAGCGGCTATCGTTCCAATCAATTGACTGATTACCTTCCTTCGTTTTCAAAAAAGTGCTTATGTTCCTATCCCCGCAATTGGAAAGGTGTTCAGCCATTTGGTCCAGTTCTTTGAGTTCTTCTTCATCTGTATGACCCGCAGGCACAAGCAAATAGAGCTGTCCCTGCTTTCGGCACGCATCATATTTTCCGATTCTCATCGTATCCTCTGCTTCTATGCCAAATTGTTCTTTCAAAAGTTTTCTAAACATTATACCACCTCATTTTAGAGAGATCCTTAAAGGATATATATGATAGAAGACTTTAAAACTTGTTGTTTTCTTGGATAAGACTGTGTACCTTGGAAATGATATAGGAAATGAAATTTTTCTGTTTCAGCGGCATCGGGCATATTTGATAAAAAAAGGGTATATACATAGTGGAAAGATCTAAAACACAGGACCTTACGCTAGGACTGGACTTTCACGCAATTATTTAATAACCAGAAAAGGTGAAGCCAATGAATGAAGAAAAAAAAGCAGTTAACGTTACAGAGCAGACAGCACGTAAATGGCTCCATGAAAGAGGGGTAGAAATTCAGGATATAGCTGATTTAGTGTTCTTCCTCCAAGAGAAATATCACCCCGATTTACAAATGAAAGATTGCATTCATAATGTTGAGCGTGTTTTATCAAAAAGAGAAGTCCAAAACGCCATTTTAACGGGTATTCAGCTTGATATGCTGGCTGAGGAAAAGAAACTTTTAGAGCCGCTGCAGTCGATTATCGCTACAGATGAGGGTTTATACGGAGCGGATGAAGTATTGGCCTTATCTATTGTAAACGTATATGGTTCCATCGGGTTTACCAATTTTGGGTATATCGATAAATTGAAGCCTGGCATTCTGAAGGATCTGAACGATAAGAGTTCAGGAAGATGCCATACCTTCCTCGATGATATTGTAGGAGCTATCGCTGCAGCAGCTTCGAGCAGGCTGGCACACAGTGCCGAAAATGCGGAATAAAAAAGGATGGAGAGCTTTTCTCCATCCTTTTCTATTTAAAGTCCCAATCCGCTAATGAATCGAGCACATAGTCAGGCTTTTTGTTATAACCCTTTAATAACTCTTTCGTTGTTACACCCGTATGGACAAGCAAGGTATCCATACCGGCATTCATTCCTGCTAAAATATCTGTATCATAGTTATCCCCAACCATCAGGGTTTCTTCCTTAGCTGTTCCTAGCACCTTTAAAGCCTGCTCCATGATTATCGATTCAGGTTTTCCGATAAACACAGGCTCTGTTTGTGTCGATACAGTGATGACAGAGGTTAGTGACCCATTACCCGGAAGCAGCCCTCTTTCTGTCGGAATAGCAATGTCTCCGTTTGTGGAAATGAATGCTGCTCCATTCCGGACAGCCAGACAGGCGATGGATAGCTTTTCATAGTTAATGGAGCGGTCAATCCCCACCACAACGTAGTCCGCATGCTCTTCAGCAAAGCTTAGCCCCTTTTCAGCCAGCGCTTCCCTTATTCCTTCTTCTCCGATTACATATACCGAAGCATCGGTTTGCTTTTCATATATGTAGTTAGCAGTAGCCATGCTCGTTGTAAAAACCTGCCCCTCTTCAGCAGGGATGCCAAACTTCACAAGCTTCTCCGCTACCTGGGCAGGTGTTCTGGACGAATTATTCGTCACAAACAAATAGGGCAAATCCAGTTCCCGAAGCATATTGACAAAATCAGCTGCCTCACTGATCAGCTCTGTCCCGCGATACATGGTGCCATCTAAATCGATTAAGTATCCTTTATATTTTTTCACAGCCATCTCTCCTAAATGATCTATGCTTTTATTAGTATCCCTATTTTTTAACTGAACTATCGCCCATAAAAGCTATCTTAAAGGAACGTGGTGAATTGTGCAATTTTTCACTATTGCACGGATAAATAATACAGTAATTCGCGTAAAAAACTCTTGAACCGGAGTCCTCGCTTAACCTTGTTTTATTATATAATGACAGCACCCATCACCGGCAGCCATACAGGATTTGATATCAACATGATCAGCAGAAAGAAAATCTTTGATAAACTCTTTTTCAGACCTGCAGATTTGTCTAAATTCTTCTGCTGTTTCAATATACGGGCAATTAAACTCTTTGAGATGGACTTGGCCTTCCTCTATTCGCACTTCCGGCATAAAGCCTTCAAGCAGGAGAAGGTCCTCAAGCACCTGGAGCTTTTCTGAAAAAGACTTCCCGACTGTCTGAATCTCATACTGCTGTACGAGGCGGTTCTTCCTTCTGGAAAACAACTCTGTAATTAAATGGCCCTGCCCCATGCTTTTTAGTTCTGTTAATAATTCAACACTTAACTGCTTGTATTTTTTCGGAAACAGATCTTCGCTTTTTGCTGTTAGCTGGTAAAGCTTCGAAGGGCGCCCTTTTGTTTGCCTCTGGATTGCAGATTTAATAAAACCATCTTTTTCAAGTGCCTGAATATGCTTTCTGACGGCCATTTCTGATATTCCCAGTTCTTTGGCCATTTCCAGTATGGAAAGTTTCCCCGTTGTTTTAATCAACCCCAAGATCACTTCTTTTGTTGAATTTTCGCCAACATGCATGACATTCACCGCCCTTCTCTTTATTCAAACCTAATATGCTCCCTAGGTACAAAAGCGAGCGCCTGGATCAGATGAGCTCCAACTAAAAACCGCCACGTCCTGTGGCGAACGTTGAAGCCAGCACATCCTGTACAAGTCCGACAGGCATAAGACGAATCACGCAGGAAACCTTCCAAAGCAATCTTTGGTCGGGCGATGTATCGCTGACGTAGCGTTCCTTGTCCTGATTTCTGGAGTGATTTGGCTTATGACCCGAGGGGCTAGGCGCTGGAGCTAGATGCAAACAACCTTTCCACAGAGTCAGTTCCATTTTAAAGTTTCCTATACAGAGAAAAAGATCGGATTTCTCCGATCTTTATTGAGGTTTAAAAGCAGAAACCGGTCCCAGTTCATTGATTAGATACTCCCTGACCCTGCCAGGAAACTCTTTAATCATGGGCATATGACTGCTTATAGCTGTTATTAGGCCCTCATGATTGACGTCTGTGTAATTTTGGACGAGCATTTTACGATATGTAATGAACTGTTTAAAGCTATTGCTCATTTCTTTGCTGATAACCTTTTCGTCGTCAAGAATATCCACGATATCATCGTAGCTGCCTGGATCCCTCATGATAAAGCCGTCAATCATCGTATTTCCAGTATCAAGGATAGCTTCGATCATAATTTGGGCAATTCGTTCCAAGGCTGCCTTTTCAATAGGGGATGTCCACTCTTTCACTTCTTCAAAAAGGGAGATTTGCTGTTCCAGATAACTGAGTGTGTCTTCGACCTTTTCCCTGTCTACGAAATACATAATGCTTCCTTCCTCCTATGAAGATTTCAGGCTCTTGGTTAAAGTATCCGGCCGAGCGTAGAAATATCCCTGAGCTAAATCGACATTGTTTCTGGAGAGAACCGATGCCTCCCCTTCACTTTCAATTCCCTCGGCAACCACCAGTGAACCCGCTTCTTTCGCCACTAAAAGGAGACCCTTCAGCATGGATTCTTTTACCCTGTTCGTATCAATGCCTTTAATGACGGAACGGTCGATTTTTATTATATCCGGCATAATCTCACTTATGGAATTTAAACTGGCATAACCTGCACCGGTGTCATCCACAGCCACCCGAAATCCTAATGTTCTTAATACCTTTATATTGTATATAAAGTTTTCAATACCTTCAATGGGATCACGTTCAGTAATTTCAAGTGTGATCTGTTCAGGAGGAATATTTTTATAGCCGGTGAGCATTTTCTTTACATCCCTCACAAACCTTTCATTCCCTATTGTTATCGGGGTGAAGTTAATAAATATATCCTGGGTGCAGCCTGTCTTAGTTATCTGTTCAAGTGATTTCTCAAGTACGATAAGCTCCAGATCATAAAGGCTGCCGGTCTGCCGTGCAATGGTAAAAAGCTGTAGAGGGCTTTCCAGGGAAGTGCCGCTCGGACCTCTTGTGAGCATTTCCCATGCCTTTACCTCGCCTGTAGCCACATTAATAATCGGCTGCGCCAGCATTTTGATATCCTTTTTAGCCACAATTTTATTTATTTTGTACATCATTTCATTAAACTCGGATCTGACTCTTTTTTCAGCCATTGCGAGTGCATGCTGATGGGCTTTGTAAACTGCTTCCTGAACAGACGAGTAATACTTCTTTTCAACAAACATATAACCCGCATCAATAACAGGCCTTATATGAGGTGTATCATTATGTATGTATTTTTCAGCTTCTTTGACAATTTTTTTCAGTGTTTGATCAATTTCTGTCACACAATCCCTGCCAGGGTCCACTTTCAATATCAAGGCAAGGCCATCACTATAATGATCATGCACGATAATGATTTGATTATCTTCAAGTTCCCGCTGAATGACTGCCAAAAATATCTCCTTAATGTTTTTTATAAACTGTCTGAAAGAAAGCTCACCCAGCTGTTCGGACAGGTCTTGCCAATTTTTAAAATTAAAAACAGCAACGGCCACTTCAAAACCTTGTTTCAGCACCAGATCTACTCCTTCTGCAACCGGGTCACGAATAATAAACTGAGGAGGGAAATACTTTATCTTATTTAAAGGAAGCATAAGTTTGCCCCAATTTCCAACAGGCTTAAATCTTTTTATGTAATGGTGGACCATACCTTTCATTCCTCTCAGGTGCCAGCTTTATTTTTGTATTGCCTATAAGCCTTTATTACTATGCTACCCTACCAGCTATTGTATCACAATATTTTGAATTGAGTATTTTTTCCTTTAATAGAAAAAAATATATATTTAGCCATTCATGGGTGAAAAGATGATAAAAAGATTCATCCCCTTCAAACATAAATCTAACAAGGACATGCTATAATCGGTTATATAAAACAACTGAGGAGTGTTATATTTGGCAGAACGCTTTTTCTTATATGATGATCTTGAAGAAACAAAAACCAGATTTGTCAGCTTTATGGGAGAAAATCAGCGATTCGATTTGGCTATTGTCCGTTCCGATCGCTATTATGGCAAACAATTGGTCCTTGATATCCAAGGAAGCAGATTTGCCATTATAGGGGAAGATGATTTAAAGGAAGAAGGCTATCTCGAGCATGTTTTTCAGCTTTCTGAGGAAGATGCAGAGGAGCTTAAGTCATTTCTCACGGAAATTGTTTAATATACGATAATAAACAGATACTAAGGGAGAACCTATTTTGCTGGGTTCTCTTTTTTCTTCTTTAAAGACCCTGCTGCATATAACTTCCTAAGGAGTGATAGCATGGACAATAAAGAAAGACGCACATACACCGATTTCTCAAATGTGGAAACGCAAAGGAATTTCCTTATTCCCGAGGACTTGCCTGAAGGTGCCTATGGCTCTCCCAGAAATGCAGATGAGCCGGTAGAGAACAAAAGCACCCCATGGCGGGAGGGCCAGCGCTACTATAGTGCCTTCAACTATGAGTTCAAGTCCCTCCACCAGAACTTGCCGCGGCAAATGCCAGGGGCGCACCCGCCGCATGATGACCCTGATAAAAATGAAGAACCGCCATATACAGAGACTTAAAAAAGCGTATGTGCCCCCACAAAGGGCTAGACAGCACCAAAAAAGGGCCGGGTTCCCCCCTGCCCTTTTTAACTTTTCACTTTTTTCACAACAAAATAGGCACATCCGAAATTACAGAATTCGTAAAGATACTCGGTCAGAGTACTTATTTTTGTATCAAATGAAGCCTTTTGGTTCTGATCGTCGAAAAAGCCGCGGAGACGAAGCTGACCATATCCCCAGTCGCCAACTATATAGTCATATCTGGATAAAATTTCGCTGTATCTCCCGCGAAATGCTTCCTCATTGAAACCATTCCGTTCTTCATGAATCAATTCATAGCAGATGTTATTAATGCAGACCAATTTATTCACCTCATCTTAAAAAGCATATGTACTGGTATTATATTGGAAATCACAGGATATGAAAACAAACCAATATTTGTCCTAATTAAATTATAACTGATTCCCCATCAATTACTAAGAGAAAAAAATTCAGCAGTGGCAATTCTATAGATGAGGAGGTGTTTATAGTGAAAAAATCACTAATCATTCTTGGCATCAGCAGCATCGCTGCACTGACTGCCTGTCAAAACAATGCCGCAAAAGAAGATATCTATGAAGAAACCGGTCACACCATAAATGTAAATGACCAGCGTGCTGATTTATACAATAGGGATATGGGCAACGGCCGAAACGGCCGAAACAATATCGGTGAAGACTTCGGATATGTGCGTCATCAAAAAAGCCCAATTATGGGAGACAACGTTTCAGCGGATCACTATGCTGCCATTGATCGGGAGCAGGTTGCAGATATTATCGGAAAATATTGCACCGAAGTTCCGAATGTGGACGATATTTCAACTCTTGTAACAGATGAAGAAGTCCTGATCGTATATAACACGGACACAAAAAATCGCAATCAGACAGCTGATCAGGTGAAGAAGATGGCCATGTCTGTTGTCCCAAGATGGTATCATGTCTATGTAAGTGATGATACTTCATTAAGGAAAAATGTTGAAAACTATGCAACAGTTGATTCTGATGGACGAAATGCAGAAAATGGCATTAACCAGTTAATTAAACAAATGCTTAAATCTCCTCAAGGAGAAAGAATGAGTGAGAGTGAAAATGAAAACGGTGAAATGCAGGGCGAAAGAAACGATGATATAGATAAAGATGATCTGGGAGAAACCGTCAAAAAAGCAGGAAATCGTTAACCAAGAAAAGCGGAAACAGTCATCGACGTTTTAAATTTTGTACTTCCTTACTTTGAAAAAAGAGTCCAGCGATGGCGCTGAACTCTTTTTTTCATCTTATGCTTCCTGGATTTCCTTTTCTCCCATAAGCTGCTTTTGCTTGGATGCGGCATTTACCTGCTCATCAGCATGATAGGAAGAGCGGACAAGCGGGCCTGCTTCACAATGGCTGAATCCTTTGCTCATTGCAATGTCCTTCAGCTCCTGGAATTCTTCAGGTGAATAATATTTCAAGACCTTAAGATGTTTCTTAGAAGGCTGCAAATATTGTCCAATTGTCATAATGTCTACATCATGAGCACGGAGATCATCCATTACTGCAATAATTTCCTCTTTTGTTTCGCCGAGCCCGATCATCAAGCTGGATTTTGTAGGGATATCCGGCTGCATTTCTTTTGCGCGCTTTAAAAATTCAAGAGAACGCTTATACTTCGCACGCGCTCTAACTCTTGGAGTCAGACGCTCGACTGTTTCGATATTATGGTTAAGAATATCAGGACGGGCATCCATAAGCATTTTCAGGTTTTCATACACACCGCCCATGTCTGAAGGCAATACTTCAATTGTAGTGAACGGACTTTTTCTCCTGATGGCACGGACCGTTTCTGCGAAAACAGCAGCACCGCCATCCTTTAAGTCATCTCTTGCTACCGCTGTTACAACCGCATGCTTTAAGTTCATGAGTGCAACAGAATCCGCCACTCGTTCTGGCTCCTGAAGATCCAATTCAGTCGGCAGGCCCGTTTTGACTGCACAAAAACGGCAGGCACGCGTACAAACATCCCCAAGAATCATGAACGTAGCAGTCCTTCTTACTGCCCAGCATTCATGAATGTTGGGACATTTAGCTTCTTCACAAACAGTATGCAGATTCTTTTCCCTCATCATTTTTTTAAGGCCAGTATAATTTTCATTCGTGTTTAACTTTATTTTCAGCCATTCCGGCTTTCGCAAGTACTCTTCTTTTTTGCTCATTTTCCCACTCCTTAAAAGACTGAAGCTAGACGTGTAGAAAAGCGGAGGCGCCTTGTTCACCCCCGACAAGCACAAGACGAGCCTCACCGAAAGGCGTCCTTTGCCTTTTGAGAGGATGGGCTTGTGACCTCGAGGGGGTAGGCGCTGGAGCTAGACAGTAATCTAATTTCAGAATTTATACATTCTTGCCATTTAAAAAAGCCAGTCATAAGCAAATTCCGACTAAGCTGATTAGGCTTCACCTGATGCCACTTTATCATAATGAATTGAAGAGGACAAGCCGAAGTTTCTGGTATTACCATTAATTGATATTTATTAAATTATCCATTCCTCACAAACTAAATAAGCAGACCATAAAAGAAGGGAGGATTTCCGTGCGGATCTTATTTACCGCAGCTGCGGCCTTATCGTTTTTTCTGATTTCCTTATGCACAGTCAGCGCCCAGGAAAATCAAGCTGATGTATATAAACAAAGAATGACCTTATACAAAAAAGTTGAAGCTGTTACGAACATTCCCTGGTATTACATAGCGGGGATTGATCAGTATGAACGGAATGTCCGGCAATCCAGAAGGGATATTCCCAAAGCTGAAGGCATTACAGGCATCTATTTCAAAACTGAAGAGTGGGCGGGGATCTTGAATCCAGATCCATCCGATGAGAATCCTGCATCCATTCAATTTTTCAACGGAATAGGGATGGACGGGGACGGGGACGGAAAAGCCAGCTTGAAAAGTGATGAAGATGTTCTTCATTCCTTTGCCAATTTCCTTCTCTCCTATGGTACAGACCATGAAAATTTAAAAATTGGATTGTGGAATTATTATAAGCGTGATAAAGCTGTCGGCATCATTATCGGCAAAGCCCAGATATATAAGCAGTTCGGCCGCCTTGATCTTGATGATCACGCCTTCCCTGTCCCCTTGAGGAGCAATTACAGCTACAGAAATACATGGGGTGACGCAAGAGGATGGGGAGGAAGACGGATACATGAGGGAACCGATATTTTCGCTGATTACGGGGTTCCCGTCCGGGCTACATCCTATGGAATAGTGGAAATGAAGGGCTGGAATAAATATGGCGGATGGAGAATCGGCATCCGTGATATTAATAACAACTACCATTATTTTGCCCACTTAAGCGGATTTGCAAAGGACCTCAGGGTTGGACAAATTGTTGAACCTGGTATGATGATAGGAGGGGTAGGAAGCTCTGGCTATGGGCCTCCGGGTACATCAGGCAAATTCCCTCCCCATCTCCATTATGGCATCTACAAAGACAATGGCTATACTGAGTGGTCCTATGATCCCTATCCTCATTTAAGATTATGGGAAAGACAGGATCGGATAAAAGCCAGGAAAAAATAAATATGAATAAAGGACTGCCCTTTTAAACGGACAGTCCTTTGTTTATATTATTTAGCTTTTCTAGCTTTAGATACGGCATTTATGATACTTGCTGCAAGACCGCCCCAGATAATGAGCATCCCAACCACCATCATTGTAATTGCACTTCCAGACATTATTGAGATACCTCCTTCTTTTCAGGGATTTCAAGCGTATTTTTCTGCCATTTGATTGACATGAAGACAAAGCCCAGAATGATGGCTCCTATTGCAACACCCCATCCTGAATATAACAGGAAGCTGGTCGGGTAGCCTTCATAATTATCCTTAATGTTTGTAATGATATTTTGAACCATCATGTAGCCTAAAACGATTGGGGTAATGAAGCCTAAGCAAACTCTCCACCAGCCGCCTAAGCGGATATCAGACATGCTATCCGCATGGTTTTGAAGGTTTTTAAGTTCTTTAAGCACCCAAGCTACAATGACAACCTCAACCAGGCCGGCAAGCGCCACACCGAATTGGTTGATGAAATAATCAGCCGCATCAAGGAAGTATAAGCCGCCCTGAGTAGCAAATAAGATGGAGATAACTGCCGATAAACCTCCGCCAAATAGAACAGCTTTTGTACGGGAAGTCTTGAATTTGTCCTGTACTCCAGCAACGAAAGTCTCAACGATAGAGATTAATGAAGATAATCCCGCAAGCACCAGACAGATAAAGAACAGAGAGCCGAATAAGCCATTTAAGGCAGGGAATTCATTAATAATCTGCGGAAATACAACAAACGCCAAACCAACACCTGCCGTAACGACTTCACTGACCGGAACCCCAGCTTGGTTAGCCATAAATCCAAGTGCAGCGAATACTCCGATACCTGCTAGCAGTTCAAATCCTGAGTTAGCAAAACCAGTAATAAAGGCATTATTAGTAATATCCGTCTTTTTAGGAAGGTAACTTGAGTATGTTACCATGATGGCGAAAGCAATGGATAAACTGAAGAAAATTTGCCCATAGGCTGCAACCCATACTTTCGGGCTCGCAATCTGGCTCCAGTCAGGCTTGAAGAAAGCATCAAGTCCCTGTGCAGCGCCTTCTAAAGTTAATGCGCGAACAACAATAATAAAGAATAAAATAACAAGTGCAGGAATAAAGATTTTGTTCGCAATCTCAATACCTTTCTTAACACCTTTGAATAGAACACCCAGTGTGATAACCCACGTAATGACTAATGGAATGAATACGCCTGGAACGATTGACCCAACCTGGCCAGGAGCTTCAGCTAAGTTAAGGTAGCTTCCAAATAAGAAACCTTCCGGATCATCTCCCCATTTTAAGCTGAATGAAAAGCCAGCAAATGACATAGCCCAAGCAATAATTACGGCATAATAAGTTGAGATGACAAATGATACGGCAACCTGCCACCAGCCAAGCCACTCGTACTTTTTGCTGAGTCTTGCATAAGAAAGCGGTGCTGACCCCCGGTATTTATGGCCGATCGTAAACTCCATGACCAGCAAAGGAATCCCCGCCGTTAATAATGCAAATAAGTATGGAAAGAAGAACGCTCCTCCTCCATTTTCATAGGCCACTGCCGGGAATCGCCAGATGTTTCCCAAGCCGACAGCCGACCCTACAGCAGCTAAAATAAAGCCTGCCCTTGTACCCCACTGCGGACGATTATCCATAGTATTTCCTACCCCCTGTAAATATTCCCAATTAAAAAGAACAATGGGAACTTTTTATATTTTCAGATAATTAAATCTAACTAAGCCTAGTATAGCTAGTTTTTGATAATCTGTCAAAACATTATTTTAGGCATAATAATATTTTTCAAAATAATATGTTTTAACACACTGCTAGAGTAAAGCAACTAAGAATATTGATATACTCCTATTTTGATTTCATTTGAATTCCACTTACCAAGAGTTATTTCACCAAAGCTGATCAATTCATTATTTGTCCTCACCTCCTTAGTAAAATTTATTCTCAAAAGCTAAAAACTTTCGCGATTTATTCAGAAAATTCTAAATAAAATTGACGTAATGCCAAAATTAACCTTGTTTGGTCTTCCAGGTCCCGGGAATATAACCAGTGTGCTTAACCATTACCAAATTTAGCATAAAGCATTACAGAGGAGGTTTTACAAATGGATGCCAATATTATCGGAGTTTATAATTCACAAAGGGAAGTAGTAAATGCCATTCAAGAACTGCAAAATGACGGATACCCTGTTCAGGATCTATCCATCATTGGGCAGACAGAACACCTGGATACGTCTCTTGAAGATAAAACCGGTGTTCATACAGAGACCTTCGAGACTAAAGATAGAGACAGCAGTGAAAGCGCGGGATTCTTAAATAGTCTGGCATCATGGTTTGATGATGATCGTATGAGCAGCGACTCTGCAGGTGAAAAGTTCAGGGAACTGGGCATGACAGATGATGAAGCACGCAAGTATGAAACTTATGTCAACGAGGGAAAAATCATTTTATACAGCGATCGAATAGATACTGCAACAGGCTTTACCAATGCCGGAACGGCTGAAGCCAATGTGGACAGCACTTACACTGGGGGATATAGCCAGCAGAGAAAACCCGCTGAAGAAGATGAACAATCATTAAAACTTCGGGAAGAACAGCTGGATGTGTCAAAAGAACGTGTTCAAGCCGGAGAGGTTGAAATCCATAAAGACGTTGTGGAAGAACAAAAAGCAATTAATGTACCGGTAGAGCATGAAGAAGTGTATGTAGAAAGAAGAAAAGTGGATGATCAAACTGGTGCAAGCACCTCACCTATATCAGATGAGGAAACAATCAGGATCCCAATTACAGAAGAGCGTGTAGAAGTCTCCAAAAAGCCCGTTGTCACTGAAGAGATTATCGTAGGCAAACGGGAAGTTCAGGAAACGCAGCAGGTTAAAGAAAATCTTAAGAAAGAAGAAGTACATCTTGAAGGCGGCCGTGAATATGTTACTGACGATGAAGACTTAAATCGTTCTCTTAATGGAAGAAATAATGACAACCTATAATTAAAAGGGTCCCTTCCGGGGGACCCCTTTTATAATGATGAATGAACACAAAAAAAGGCCTTCTCAAAGAGAAAGCCTTTTTCTATAGGTTTAACTAGCCCTATTTTCCTGCCAGGCTTCTTTTTTGCCACGGCCAAGGAAAGCAAATGCCGCTACAAGAACAGCCACTGTAAGTAATGCGATAGCAGTGCTGCCAGTAAACCCGACGATTAAATAACCAATAACTGCGATCCCTGCTGAAATCAAGGCATATGGAAGCTGAGTCATCACATGGTCTATATGGTTACAGCCTGCCCCAGTTGAGGAAAGAATCGTTGTATCGGAAATCGGTGAACAATGATCTCCGAAAACCGCTCCAGCAAGGACAGCTGACATAGCCGGCAATAACAGCGTGATATCCGTTGCTGCAGCAATGTCTCCAGCAATCGGAAGCAGGATGCCGAAAGATCCCCATGAAGTTCCCGTACTAAAAGCCATAATGCCTGCTATGACAAAGAGTAAAAATGGAAGCCAGGAAGTGCTCATATTGGAGCTTTCCACAATACCAGCCAAATATTTTCCAGTTTCCAGACGGCCGATCAAATCAACAATCGCCCAGGCAAACAGTAAGATATAAACAGCTGGAAGCATGGATTTAATGCCTTCCCATACCCCTGCTCCAAAAACATTTGCGTTAACTCCTTTTAAAACATATGCCTGTCGAAGGAATAATGCAATAGAGATAAACAAACCAATTAGGCCACCAAGGATAAGAGACTTTGAAACATCTGTGTTTTCAAAGATTTGCAGTAGCGTCGCATCTCCTTCAACCGCTTGGGATCCCGTCCAAAGCATTGCACCTACTGTACCAATGACAAGGGCAATAATCGGATACACAAGATCCCCAACCGATCCTTTTGAACTTGTTGGAAGGTCGTCTTTGAGTTCACCAGGTGCAGGCTTCTCAGGATCCATTACAAGCCCCTCTTCAACTGCACGCTTCTCATGAACCTTCATTGGCCCAATTTCCATGCCTCTTAATGCTACAATAAACACAATAGCAAGTGTAGTCCATACATAAAGATTCATTGGGATCATTTGAATGAATGCCGAGAAAGCGGAATACTCGGTCACATTATGGGCAGCAAGGATAGTTCCAATCAGCGCAATAATATATGCTCCCCAGCTTGATACTGGAGAAACCACACAAACAGGTGCTGAAGTCGAATCAATCAAATAAGCAAGTTTCGCCCGGGATACACGCTGGCGGTCTGTAATCGGTCGTGAAATCTGGCCGACTGCCAGAGCATTGAAATAGTCGTCAATGAATATGATAATACCTAAAACAGCTCCGACAATCTGTGCGCCTGCACGGGTCTTGACACGCTTCATCGCCCATTCTCCAAATGCGCGGCTTCCGCCTGAAATAGATATAAATGCAGTAATAACTCCTAATACAAGCAAGAATAGAATAATATATACATTCCAGGTGTTCAGCTCTCCGTCTGAAACAAAAATTCCCTTTACAGCATCCCAAATGATGCTGAATGTTTCTGTGATGCTAAATTCAGCCAGCAATAATGCGGCTGTGACGATCCCCACTCCCAATGACAGCAATACGCGCCTGGTCAGGATAACCATGGCGATTGCTACCAAAGGCGGCAGCAGGGAGAAAATCGTGTTTGCCATTACTTGTCCTCCTCTTGTTTTTTTGGATCACTCCATTAAAGGCGTGTCCGTTTTTCAATCAGGGGAACAACAAGGATGATGACAGAGTCAAAATAAAAAAAGAGTAACGATAGAGAAAAATCTATCATTACTCTTTTGAAGTAATTAGTTTCTCCATCACGATCTGTAGCTCCCCATTATGAAGGCTTTGACAAAGTATATTCATACTTTCCCCTCATAATGACAGTGTTACTCCTATTTGAAGTAACCCCAGCAAGATTAGTTCTGACTCACTAATCATGCTTCGGCAACATTCCCTTTCGGCTGCGGTCTTAGTTGTCATCCTCGCACAGCGTACTCTTGAATCTTGCGCCTCTACCCCATCGGATATGATAAGGTTTTTATGAAATTATATTGAAATTTTATCAAAATACTAATCTATTTGCAAGTGTTATTGGCCGGCCGGTATTTCTATTGAAGGTGAGGTGCCCCCTCCGCCATTGTAAAATTGCGGGACCTTTCCCGGGTAAATGCCATAAGCGGCCAGTACATCCTCCTGTACAGTGATAATTTTAGTGGCAAAGGGAATAATGATTTGAACCTGCACATCCAGACGGACCAGTACCTTTACTTCAACATTATTAATGCCGTGATCCTTTGTTTCAGTTATAAAATTGGAGGTAACAGATCCAACTGCATTAAATTTTACCGGTATCCGGGGACCCAAGTTTCCGAGGAGCGCATTATTGGTTGCCTGGCCAAGCGGCACGTAATAAACAATTCCATTTGTATTCTGCATTTGTTCCGTGTTAATTTCCACGTCTGTAAAGGACTCCAATGCATCCAAATCGCCCTTTTCCGCCTTTTTAATATTATCCTGAACCAGTTCGGTTACTTCCGCTTTGACCCTGTTCAGCTTTTCCACATTAATGCTGACAACACCGCTTTCACTTGCTTCAAACATATCTTCCAAATCCATCACATTGGTAATTTTTTTATTAATCGCATTGTTTATCACCAATGATGCGATTTTCCTTGTCTGTGAATCGGCATAGCTCATGAGTGTGGGCTTTAGCCCTTCGTTGATAATCCATAGGCCGGCAGCTGTTGAGATGACGAAAAATATAAAGGTCAATAGAAATACATAACGAAATGGCAGAGGACCTTTCCGGGGCAGCCGGCCGCGAAATTTTGCCAAAACAAATCCCCCCTTTACAAGCTATATGTATGCTGTAAAGGAGGGAACTAGGCTCAAAAATCCAAAATAGTTTATTGTTGTACAAAAGTCGTATCGCATCCTATAATGACAGAATTCAATTCAATCCTCAAATCTGCTTCATATGGCTCGACATTCCTGCCTTTTTCTTCAAGTACGCGTATGACAGGCCTATCACTCAGACCCGCGTTCTGCCGGCAGACAACGCCTTTCCGGCCATCATTCAGCTCGACTGTAACACCCACAGGATATACAGCAACCGCTTGACGAAAAACTTCAATTATCCTTTTATCAAATAACTTTTCTGCCCCTGCATATAAAATCTCCAGACCTTCATGCGGAAGCATAGCCTGTCTGTAAATACGATTTGATGTTACTGCATCAAATACATCGGCTATCGCAATAATCTTGCCGAAGTCATGTATCTCGTCTCCCTCAAGGCCGCGCGGGTAGCCGGTGCCATTCAAACGCTCATGATGCTGAAAGGCACAATGTGCAACAAGGAGCGGAATCGTCTCTACTCTTCTTAATATATTAAATCCAACTTCAGGGTGCTTCTTTATTGATTCAAATTCTTCCGCTGTCAATTTACCCGGTTTCAAAAGAATATCTGCTGGCACCTTCATTTTCCCTACATCATGGAGAATAGCACCTAGCCCCAGGATTTCAAGTTCCTTTGGCAGGAGCTGAAGTTTCATCCCGATTGCCAGAGAATAAAGGGTTACATTCAGGGAGTGTGTGAAAATATAGTGGTCATATGTATAAACATCTGATAGGATCGTAAGCAGCTCTCTATTTCCCCTTATTTCACCGATGAGTTGACGAACTAGCCCTGATAGCCGTTTAGAGGCTTTCTCAATCACTAAAGAGCCTGATAGATCTTTATTTGCTTCTACACCCTTCAGAACCGATTCTATGGTTTCGATAGCCTTCGTTCGCATTTTGGCAGTCAGAGGGTCCTTATATTGGATATCCTCAGTGCGCCAATCCCTGATATACACATAAGTAATACCCATTTCCTGCAATTTGTATATTAATTTATCAGCCAGCTCCACACCTTCATGCAAGAGGACCTGACCCTTGTCATTATATATAGCCTTGGCCAAAACGCTGCCAGTCTCAATTGTATTGGTTGCTGCTAATCTCATATGTATCTCCCATATCCTTTTTTCAGTGCTACTTTATATTTCGGGTATAATTTGGTTTTATTTACATTATACGACAAAATTCCAGCATTGGCGGAAGTTCTCAAATTTTTTATAAAAATGGATTCTTATGCCGTTTTTAAGGATAACTTTAATGTGCTTTTCTATA
The DNA here is from genome assembly GCF_051353635.1 of Cytobacillus sp. BC1816. Lineage (NCBI taxonomy): Bacteria > Bacillati > Bacillota > Bacilli > Caryophanales > Bacillaceae > Cytobacillus > Cytobacillus sp. BC1816. The sequence continues at coordinate 4,584,973 of NZ_CP195611.1, forward strand.
CTCCGGGGCTTTTTTACTCCATTATGTTTTTTAGGTGCGGATAGCCGTTTTTTAGGTGCGGATAAAAAAATTTATGTGCGGATAGCTGATTTTTTCCAGATAAAATAGTTTGTGTCCGTAGAAGCTCTTTATATAAATCCAATAAAAAAGACATCCCTATCAAGGCATGCCTTTAGATCATTTTAAGAAGTGCATCTCTTCCTATCGTCCCTTTAATAATGCCCAGTTCCTCTGCTTCATATGTGACAGATTCGAGGGGGGCATCTAACAGCTGCTCTATGGTTTTTACGCCGACCGCCCTGCCGGCAATTACTTTGCGGTCCTTAAGCTTCTCATTCAGCAGAGCTACATCAAGGGCGCCGCACATGATATACCCTTTATCATTCGTTACCACAAGCAGATTGGTCTTCGGCAATTGCACCGATACACTCAAAAAAGTATGGCCTTCTATATCAATCGGTTTTAAATCAATCATACTTGCCGCCACTCCTTTCCTTTTTCCTTACACAATATGTACGGACAAGGAAAAGGGTGAAAGTGCCAGGCACCTATACCCGTTAGCTGAAGTGGTATAGGTGCCTGGCACCGCTTAAAATAAATCAAGCTGTCTGGGAGCGAGCTGCTGGTATTCGATATCAAGAAGTCGGATCATTTGTTTAGCATTGTCTGCCGCATCACCGCCAGAGTTATTATTGAAGACAACGAATACATTTTTACAATTTTCCTCAAGCTGTCTTAGATGTAACGCCCATTCAGCAAGTTCTTTTTCGTTATACCGGTAAAGATAGCGGACCTCTCGCCAATTGTCTCCATTCTTTTTCTGCCAGCCATGAAAATTTCGGCCATGAAACCGGACAAGCACCTTATCAGGATGGGTTGTTTCCAGGACAGTTGGAACAGAACCCTCACCTGCTTGCGGTTCATCACAGATGCTGTGAATCCAGCCTTCTTCTCTCATAAATCTTAATGTGCTTTCCTTAAACTCCGGCCGAAACCACGATTGATGCCTGAATTCCAGGGCACATGGGATATCCCCCATCTGCTCTTTGCACCAGCGAAGATAGTCGACATTGGCTTTTTTGCAGTCAAACCATGGCGGAAATTGAAACAGCACCATAGCCAGTTTGCCGGAGTGGATATAAGGCTCCAATGAGCCTATGAAAGCTTCAAACATTTCTTCTTTGCTTTCAAAAGGGATTTCGCCTCTCTGATGACCGGTCATGCCCTGGTAGGCTTTTACTATAAATTGAAAAGACTCAGGCGTGTCCTTTACCCATTTGGAAGAGTTGCGCTTTGGCTGAACCGCATAAAAAGCTGAGTCCACCTCCACAGTCGGAAAATGGCCGGCGTACTCCTTTAATTTATCCCTCGGCGATATATTGCCTGCATAAAGGCTATCATGGTCGCCCCAGCCTGTTACGCCTATGATAATCATTAAAACACCTCCGTTTTTTGCCATAGTATTTTAAGAATAAATAATTCAAAACCGCATTGGCTTATTATCGCAAAGGGTTATATCTTCACTTTAGCAATTTAATCATTAATTTTCCAAATATAATCAGTTTCTGCCCTTCAGCAGCTTCTTATCATTTAAAAACCCGCTTACCATGGCCGGTAAACGGGTTTTTATAAAATATCTATTAACCGATGGAACCTTCCATCTCAAATTTGATCAGGCGGTTCATCTCTACTGCGTATTCCATTGGAAGTTCTTTCGTAAATGGCTCGATGAAGCCCATTACGATCATTTCTGTTGCTTCTTCCTCTGAAATTCCACGGCTCATAAGATAGAACAACTGTTCTTCTGATACCTTTGAAACCTTCGCTTCATGCTCAAGAGAGATGTTGTCGTTCAGGATTTCATTGTAAGGGATCGTATCTGAAGTTGACTGGTTATCCATGATTAACGTATCACACTCGATGTTGGCACGAGCACCTTCCGCTTTGCGGCCGAAGTGAACAATTCCGCGGTATGTTACTTTACCGCCCTGCTTGGAAATCGATTTCGATACTATCGTCGAAGAAGTGTTTGGTGCAAGGTGAATCATTTTCGCACCTGCATCCTGGTGCTGTCCCTTACCTGCTAGTGCAATGGAAAGGGTCATGCCGCGTGCGCCTTCTCCTTTAAGAATAACTGCCGGATATTTCATTGTCAGTTTTGAACCGATGTTTCCGTCAATCCATTCCATTGTTGCGTTTGATTCACAAACAGCACGCTTCGTAACCAGGTTAAATACGTTGTTCGCCCAGTTCTGGATGGTTGTATAACGGCAGTATGCATCTTTTTTGATGATGATTTCAACAACCGCACTATGAAGTGAGTTTGTTGTGTAAACAGGTGCTGTACAGCCCTCTACATAGTGTACATGTGCACCTTCATCAACAATGATTAATGTACGCTCAAACTGCCCCATGTTCTCAGAGTTAATGCGGAAATATGCCTGCAGCGGCGTATCAACTTTAACCCCTTTAGGAACATAAATGAACGATCCGCCAGACCAAACCGCTGAGTTTAATGCAGAGAATTTGTTATCTGTTGGAGGGATAACCTTTGCCCAATGCTCACGGAAAATATCTTCATTTTCGCGAAGAGCGGAATCGGTATCTTTGAACACAATTCCTTTCGCTTCAAGATCTTCCTGCATATTATGGTAAACAACCTCTGATTCATACTGGGCAGAAACACCAGCAAGATATTTCTGCTCTGCTTCAGGAATGCCCAATTTATCAAATGTCTGTTTAATTTCGTCAGGAACTTCATCCCAAGAGCGTTCCGTTTTTTCAGAAGGCTTTACATAATACGTAATTTCATCAAAGTTTAATGACGCTAAATCTCCGCCCCATTGCGGCATAGGCATGTTATAGAAATGCTCCAATGATTTTAAACGGAAGTCAAGCATCCATTGTGGCTCTTCCTTCAATTTTGAAATCTCTTCAACAATTTCTTTTGTCAAACCGCGTTTTGATCGGAAAATGGAAACGTCTTTATCGGCAAAACCATACTTGTAATCGCCGATCTCAGGCATTTTTTTTGCCATCGTCGTATTCCTCCATTCGTATGAGAAAGGGTCTTCAAACCCCATCATTTCATTATATTTTAGCACACAAGGCAGATGAAAAAATTTTCAATCAAACGTTTGATTGATTTATTCCTGTTCTTCTTTTTCCGTGCTAACGCCTTTTTCCATTGCTTTCCATGCCAATGTAGCACATTTGATTCTGGCAGGGAATTGGGAAACTCCCTGGAGAGCTTCAATATCGCCAAGATCCAGATCGTCTTCATCATATTCTTTTCCCAGCATCATGTCTGAGAAAACTTTGGAAAGCTTTAATGCTTCTTCAATATTTTTGCCTTTAATGGCTTGAGTCATCATGGAAGCCGAGGACATGGAAATGGAACATCCTTCACCCTCAAACTTCGCATCTGCCACTTTGCCATCTTCAAGCTTCAGCGTCAATTGAATCCGGTCTCCGCAAGTAGGGTTATTCATATTGATCGTCAGGCTGTCATCTTCAAGTACCCCTTTATTACGAGGGTTTTTATAATGATCCATTATAACCTGGCGGTAAAGGGTATCTAAATTTTTAGAAGACATCGCTGAAATACTCCTTTGTTTTGACAAGCCCTGAAACAAGCTTATCAATATCTTCTTCCGTATTGTACAGATAGAAGCTTGCACGTGCAGTTGCCGATACCTTGAGCCACTTCATCAGCGGCTGTGCACAATGGTGCCCGGCGCGGACTGCAATTCCTTCTGCATCCAATACAGTAGCCACATCATGTGGATGAACATCATCTATATTAAAAGTAACCAGGCCAGCACGTTTCGACGCATCTTTCGGCCCATATATGGTCATTCCGTCTATAGCAGACATTTTTTCCATAGCATAAGCGGCCAGTTTGTGCTCGTAAGCCTCAATTTTGTCCAGGCCAATCTGTTCAAGAAAATCAATTGCAGCACCTAATCCAATGGCACCTGCAATAATAGGCGTGCCGCCTTCGAATTTCCACGGAAGTTCCTTCCAAGTTGATTCATACAGGCCGACAAAATCGATCATTTCGCCGCCAAACTCAACTGGCTCCATTTTTTCAAGGTGCTTTTTCTTTCCGTACAGAACACCAATGCCGGTAGGGCCGCACATCTTATGACCGGAAAAAGCAAGAAAATCACAATCCAGGTCTTGAACATCAATCTTCATATGGGGAGCACTTTGTGCACCATCCACAACCATGATTGCTCCATTCTCATGGGCAATTTTTGCAATTTCCTTAATCGGGTTCATAACACCAAGTACATTTGATACCTGCATGATGGATACGATTTTCGTATCAGCTGTTACGGTTTCCCTGACATCCTCAAGAGAAATGGTTCCGTCTTCCTGAAGAGGAAGGTACTTTAAAGTGGCACCCGTTTGTTTTGCCACTTGCTGCCAAGGGATGATATTACTGTGATGCTCCATATAAGAAATAACAATTTCATCGCCTTCGGAAAGGTTAACTCGCCCGTAGCTTGCTGCAACTGTATTGATGGAAGTTGTTGTTCCTCTTGTAAAAATAACTTCCTCAGTCGATTTTGCATTAATAAATTTACGCACCTTTTCCCTGGCACCTTCATAGCCATCCGTTGCTCTAGTGCCTAGTGTGTGGACACCTCTATGAACATTCGAATTATATTCCCGATAGTATTTATCAAGCGCTTCAATTACCGGAACAGGTTTTTGGGAAGTAGCGGAACTGTCCAGATAAACAAGGGGCCTTCCATTGACTTCCTGGTCCAGGATGGGAAACATTTGCCGAATCTCACGGGCATTCATTATTTTACTTTCCTTTCAATAACAGCAGTCAGCTGCTTTTTAACCCCTTCGATAGGAAGAGCATTAACAACTGGCGCTAAGAAGCCGTGAATAACAAGGCGCTCAGCCTCTTTTTGCGAAATTCCGCGGCTCATTAAATAGTAAAGCTGCAATGGATCCACACGGCCCACTGAAGCAGCGTGTCCTGCTGTTACATCATCTTCATCGATTAATAGGATTGGGTTAGCATCCCCGCGCGCTTTTTCGCTTAGCATCAGTACGCGTGATTCCTGCTCAGCATTTGACTTAGAAGCTCCATGCTCAATTTTGCCGATTCCATTAAAGATGGATGAAGCAGAGTCTTTCATTACCCCATGCTTTAAAATGTAGCCTTCGGAGTTTTTTCCGAAATGAACTACTTTCGTTGTAAAGTTTTGAGTCTGTTCTCCGCGTCCTACAACAACTGTTTTGGTATCACCGAATGAACCGTCTCCAATAAGATTTGTTGTATTCTCTGAAACTGTATTGCCGTCATTCATTAGGCCAAGTGCCCATTCAATGCGGGCATCACGGCCTGCAACACCACGGCGGTTCACATAAGCAGTTGTTCCTTTAGCAAGTGTGTCAACAGCACCATACTGAACTCTTGCATTTGCATTGGCAATTACTTCTGTAACTATATTGAAAATGCCATTTGCTTCCTCAACTGTAGAAACATAGTTTTCTACATATGTCACAGAGCTGTTATCGTCAGCTGCAACCAATACGTGGTTGAATAAGTTGGCTTCTTTATCATCATGAATATATACAGCCTGAATAGGCGCCGTAATTTCCACGTTTTTCGGAATATACAAGAACGCTCCGCCGTTTAAAAGAGCAGCGTGCAAAGCAGTTAAACGGTGTTCATCAGTTTTCACGCCATCCTTCATGAAATACTTCTGAAGAAGATCGCCATGTTCTCTTGCCGCCGTAAAGATGTCTGTGAAAATAACACCTTTCTCCTGCAATTCTTTAGAAACAGCCAAATGAGTCGGTCTGTTATTGCGCTGAATGTATAGGTTTTGATCGCCGGCTTCTGTGTCGATCAGATTTCTGACATCCTCAGGAAGGTCATTTAATGATGTAAAATCTTCGCTTCCCACAATGTGCTTCTCGAACTGTGTAAAGTTCCATTTATCTATTTTAGTTTTATCAGGTTTTGGCATTGGCAGGTTTTCCGCGTTTGCAAGCGCATTTAGACGGAGTTCTGTCAGCCATGCCGGCTCGCCCATATCTTTTGAAAAGGAACTAACATATTCCTTATCAAATGGTAATTTTATTTCCGTTGTCATAGTGATCCCCCTAACGCTTACGCTTCTTGCCCAACTGTTTCGTCTTCAATGCCCAATTCTTTTTTAATCCAGTCATATCCTTCAGCTTCTAAGCGCTGTGCAAGCTCTGGACCGCCAGATTTTACAACTCGTCCCTGCATCATCACATGAACATGGTCAGGAGTGATGTAGTTTAGAAGGCGCTGGTAGTGTGTAATGATTAAGCAGCCAAATTCTTCGCCGCGCATTTCATTGATTCCTTTAGAAACAACCTTTAGTGCATCGATATCCAAACCGGAATCAATTTCATCAAGAATCGCAATTTTAGGTTCAATCATCATTAATTGAAGAATTTCGTTGCGCTTCTTTTCTCCGCCTGAAAAGCCTTCATTTAAATAACGCTGAGCCATGTCAAGATCCATTTCAAGGAATTCCATCTTGCTGTCCATTTTGCGGATGAATTTCATAAGAGAAATTTCATTGCCTTCCTCAAGGCGGCTGTTAATTGCAGAACGTAAAAAATCGGCATTTGTGACGCCGCTGATTTCACTTGGATATTGCATTGCAAGGAATAGACCTGCACGTGCGCGTTCGTCAACTTCCATTTCAAGAACATTTTCACCATCTAATGTGATGCTTCCCTGTGTTACTTCATACTTAGGATGGCCCATGATTGCAGAGGATAAAGTAGATTTACCCGTTCCGTTCGGTCCCATAATGGCGTGAATTTCTCCGCCTTTGATTTCAAGGTTTACACCTTTTAATATTTCTTTTCCCTCAATAGCAACATGAAGGTCTTTAATTGTAAGTACTGATCCTGCCATAATATATACCTCCGTCAATAAAAGAAGATTTGTAAATCGGCCTGCAGCCGCAAATCTCTATTCTCATTTTATTCTCATTACAATCTTATAACAAATCAAATTTCATAGCAACTCTTTAAGACCATTAACAAACTTTTCAAACAAAAATGTTTAGAAAGCCTGTAAATATAGATTTTATCATATTATTTTAATCGCATCAAAGTGTAAAATAACCGGGAACCTGGTATGTCCCATCTATTTTTTCCCGGGGCTGTCATTTCATGTATGGCAAAAAAGAAAACCAGCGCATAATTGGCACTGGTTTCTATTTTCTTCATTATTATATATACCTATAACCTAGGAATGAATTTTTCTATCAAGATCCGCAACTAAGCGCTGGCTTTGAAGATAGTCTTCTTCGCGTCTTTTTTCAACTTCCATTCGAATATCATGTTTCCGGCTGTACACTTCATATCCAACTCCATGGGCAGCTTGCATAGCTTTTTCCATTTCACTCGTGTAGTTCAGCTGTAACTGACTGATAATGAATCAATCCTTTCGGTTTTTAATGCTTTCGCATTTAGTTTTACATTTAAAATCTTAACACTCATCATATACCCCGCACAAAGCGGAAAAAACCTGATTTTTTTAGCAAAATAAGGAACGAGGACTCATGAGGCGCTTTCATAATGCGCATCCTTAAAATACTGGCCATATCCTCTCGATTAATGGTTGTTTCAATAATTTTCTGAAATTTTCATGATAAAAATAACACTCCTGCTATTGAGCAGGAGCTGAAAATTAATGATTTTGCTGATTTAATTCTGTCATAGCCTCCTGGACAAGCGTAACCGCCTGGCTCATTGCGGCACCGCCGCCAAAAGCTGCAGTAACCCCTACTGCCTCTAGAATTTCTTCTTCAGACGCACCTTGATCGATGCATCCTTTCGTATGGTAAATAATGCAGTATTCATCCTGAGAATATAAACTGATTCCGAGTGCAATCAGCTGCTTCTCCTTTTGGGATAAAACCCCTTCCTTAAAGCAGGCTTCTGTAAAAGCATTATAGTGCTGTGCTAAATCGGGCATTTTTTCAGTGAAAACACCCAATCCAACTTTATAGTCATGAAGGGCTTCTTCTATCGAGTTTGAAGGTTCATGATAATGTTCCATTTGGCTCCACTCCATTCAAAATATTATCAAAGTTAGTATGTTTGATTGCTTTTTAAACTATGCGGGTGCAGAGCCTGGATATAATGGAAAATAAAAAACAGGCGACTTTGGACGCCTGTTTTTTTCACTCTTACTCAGATACCGGTACAACGGCACCTTTATATTTTTCAAGAATGAAATCCTGAATTTCTTTAGAACGAAGCACTTCTACAAGAGCTTTGATTCCTTCTTTTTCTTCATCGCCTGAGCGGACAGCAATCACATTTACGTATGGTGAATCTTTGTCTTCAATTGCAATTGAATCCTTAAGAGGATTCAATCCGGCATCAATTGCATAATTGGAGTTGATCAGGACTGCATCCCCTTCTCCATTATTATAGATTTGAGGAAGAAGTGACGCTTCATATTCAGTATCAAACTTTAACTTTTTAGGATTGTCTTTAATATCATCCAGAGTTGCTTCGGTTTTTTCCACATCTTCATTTAAAGTAATAAGTCCCTCTGCTTCAAGCATGGAGAGAATACGGCCATGGTCTGCTACTGAGTTGCTCATGATGATTGATGCACCCTCAGGAAGTTCGTCAAGGCTCTTATATTTTTGAGAATATACTCCGATTGGCTCAATATGAATTCCGCCTGCATTTGTAAAATCATATCCATGTTCAGCTTTCTGTGACTCAAGGTAAGGAATATGCTGGAAATAGTTTGCATCCAGCTCTTTAGACTCAAGTGCTTGGTTTGGCAATACATAATCCTGGAATGGCACAACATCAAGTTCAAAGCCTTTTTCTTCAAGCAATGGCTTTGCCTCTTCAAGAATTTCAGCGTGAGGTACGTTGGAAGCCCCTACTGTAATTTTAGTGCTTTCTTTACTTTCTCCGCCTTCACCGGCATTGCCGTCTTCTTCTGAAGTCCCGCAAGCTGCGAGAACAAGTGCTACTGCAAGTGCAAGAGCAAGTGATAACCACTTTTTCATATAAATCTCTCCTTAACGTTTGTCTAATTTTGTTGTTATGATATCTCCAATAAACTGGATGATAAATACAATTACTAGAATAATGACAGTCGCCATAAGCGTCACATCACTGCGGCTCCTCTGGAATCCTTCCAGGTAAGCAAGGTTTCCAAGTCCGCCAGCACCGATGACACCGGCCATGGCTGTGTAGCCTACCAGCGCGATGGCTGTAACCGTAATTCCTGAAACAAGGGCGGGCATTGATTCCGGAAGCAGAACCTTCCAGATAATTGTGCTTGTTTTTGCACCCATAGACTTGGCCGCTTCAATTACACCTTTATCTATTTCCCTCAAGCCTATTTCCACCATACGGGCATAAAACGGGGCGGCACCAATAATTAATGCAGGCAGTGCTGCATCTTCCCCGATCATTGTCCCAAGAAGAAGCTTGGTAAATGGAATCAATAACACGATCAGAATGATAAACGGAATTGAGCGGAATATGTTGACGAAAGCTGAAATAATTTTATTAATTGCTGCGTTTTCCCAAATGTTGCCCTTGGAGGTCAGGAAGAGCAGCAGTCCCAGAATTGCACCTAAAATAAAAGTTGCGAGAACAGAAATAGCTGTCATATAAAGAGTTTCCATTGTAGCTTCCCACATGGAGTCCCACTTCACATTTGGAAACCATTCGTTAAGCATTGGAAATCACCTCCACGCCCACCTGCTGAGAATGAATAAATTCAATCGCTTTTGCAACTTCCTCTGCCTCTCCATCAACATGAATGAATAAAGTACCGTAGGAACCGTTCTGCGTCTGGGAAATCTTTCCCTGAAGTATATTTACGGTTACCTGGAAATTACGGATCAGGTTTGTAATCAATGGCTGTTCAGCTGATTCGCCCACAAACCCTAATTGCACTACTTTTCCTTTTGGATACAAATCGACCAGGTGATCAACCGTTTCCTTAGTTTCTTCAGGCTCTGTCACCTGCTGAACAAACCGCTTTGTTATCAAAGCTTTTGGATTCCTAAACACATCCAATACTGGCCCGATTTCAACAATTCGACCACCTTCCATGACTGCAACCCGATGGCAGATTTTACGGATAACGTGCATTTCATGAGTAATTAGGACAATCGTTAAGCCCAGACGCTCATTGATGTCAACAAGCAGCTCCAAAATGGAATCTGTAGTCTGCGGATCAAGTGCAGATGTCGCCTCATCACAAAGCAGTACTTTTGGATTATTGGCAAGGGCTCTGGCAATTCCAACCCTTTGTTTTTGACCGCCGCTGAGCTGGGAAGGATAGGCATCTTCTCTTCCTTCAAGGCCAACGAGTTTAATGAGTTCATCAACCCTTTTCAGCCTTTCCTGCCGGGAAATACCAGCGATTTCAAGCGGAAAAGCGATATTCTCCCTTACCGTTCTCGACCATAATAGATTGAAATGCTGGAAGATCATGCTTATTTCCTGACGCGCTTTTCTTAGTTTGCTTCCCTTTATCTTTGAAACCTCATTGCCTGCAACTGTCACACTGCCATGGGTAGGAAGCTCCAGCCCATTCAGCATGCGGATCAAGGTACTTTTACCTGCACCGCTATATCCGATAACTCCGAAGATTTCTCCTTCTTTTACTTCCAGGTTTACATCGTCAACTGCTTTTACCTGGCCTTTCTTTGAAGAGAAAATCTTCTGTACATCTTTTATATAAATCAACGTGAATTGTCACCTCTTTAATCGAAAGATACAGATTATAATTATTAGACTGCTTTTATTTCCCTATTTTTTACTCCTTATAGGCTTTCATGCGCTAAAAGCAAAAATGCCTTTCTGCACATGAGCAGAAAGGCATTAAAAATTAAGTCCTTTCTCTCATCTGTCAAAGCTATGCTTTGAGTGAATTGGCACCATTTCAATTAATTGACGGTTGCCGGGCTTCATAGGGCACTTCCCTCCACCTCTCTTGATAAGAGCGTAACGATTTATATTCAATTAATACTTTAAATAAATTTAGCAGTTTATTAATTACGTTTGCTATCGTATCACAGCTATCAAAAAGGTGTCAACGAAGAAATTTTAAACTTTCGGAAAAAAATGAATGGTAAATTTTCCTTTATGCCTTCGCAGCAAGTGATGTAATGCCTGCAGCTGCTTCTATCGCCTGTTCCAGATCTTCAATCAAATCTTCCGCATTCTCGATTCCGATAGAAATTCGAATTAGATCCTCCGGCACTCCCGCAGCTTTTAAACCTTCTTCATCCAGCTGCTGGTGAGTGGTACTTGCAGGGTGGATAATCAGGCTCTTAGCATCCCCGACATTTGCCACATGTGCCCAAAGCTGCAGGCTGTTTATTAGCTTGGCCCCAGCTTCTCTTCCGCCAGCAATTCCAAACACAGCCACAGCTCCAGCTCCTTTAGGCAAGTATTTATCCGCCAATTTTTTGTCCGGATGGCTTTCATGCCCAGGATAAAGCACCCAATTAACAGCTGGATGCGCCTCTAGATACTCCACTACTTTTTTCGTATTGGCAACATGCTCTTTCATACGTACATGCAAAGTCTCAAGCCCCAATGTAAATTGAAATGCACTTTGCGCACTCATAGCAGGACCTAAGTCTCTTAACAGCTGAACGCGCGCTTTGATAATATAGGCCGCCTCGCCAATTGCTTCACTATAGACAATATCATGGTAGCTCGGATCAGGTTCTGTAAAGCCCGGAAACTTATGGGAATTCCAGTCAAATTTTCCGCCATCTACTATAATTCCTCCCATTGTGGTTCCATTACCGAGCAGCCATTTAGTCGCAGAGTGTATAACAATGTCAGCACCATGTTCGATAGGCCTGCATAGATAAGGTGTAGCAAAGGTGTTATCGACAATTAGAGGCACACCATTCTCGTGTGCAATTGCTGCAACCTTTTCAATATCCAGGATTTTTAAGCTTGGGTTTCCAATCGTTTCGGCAAAAATGGCCTTTGTTTTATCTGTCATTGCGTTACGGAAATTTTCCGGATCTTTTGGATCTACCAGTTTCACTTTAATTCCATACTTGGGAAGTGTGACTGCAAACAAATTATAAGTACCGCCATATAAATTGGACGCAGCAATAATTTCATCCCCTGCTTCAGCTATGTTTAAAATGGCAAGCGTAATGGCAGACTGTCCGCTTGCAAGAGCCAGGGCCCCAACTCCTCCTTCAAGCAAGGCCACTCTTTCCTCAAATACACTTACAGTCGGATTATGTATCCTGCTATAAATATATCCTGGTTCTTTAAGAGCAAAGAGATCTGCAGCGTGATCTGTATTCTTGAACTGGTAAGCATTATTCTGGTAAATCGGTAACGCCCTTGCGCCAGTTACAGGGTCTGGCTTCAGTCCCCCATGTACTCCAATTGTTTCAAAACGGTAATTTTTTTGTTTATCAGTCATTGCTTTCTCTCCTCTATAAAAATTTTAGTATTTCTTATTGAAGAACTAAGAAAAGCGCAAGGCGCCCGCTTATCGGCGGCAAGCATAAGACGAACCGTCTGAAAGGCTGCTCTTTAACCTTTTGACGGATTAACTTAGACCTAAGAGCCGATGGCGCCTGGAGCTAGACAGTTAACAAATATCAAAGATAAAGATTCTTATAAGTTGAAAAAGCCATCTTCATAAGAAGAGGGCTTTTTCGTCTCTTCTTATCTTCCAGAGCATCCCGCTCTGCTGGATTTAGCACCGTGTACTTTACCGGTTGCCGGGCTTCACTGGGCCAGTCCCTCCGCCTCTCTTGATAAGAATATTCAGTTAATTAATGTTAAAACGATGTTATCATACTATTTAAAAAATGGTCAAGTATTGTGATATGAAATTTTCCCTAAACAGAAAAAGGTTTCGAGGAGCAATTTTTCTCTGAAGGTGGTTTCCATCTTTATTATATTTTGGGAAAGGGCATCCCTTAACTTTAACTCTCCTAAAATCAGTGACAGCACAGCTTTTTCAGAGCCATAGATCTCCACATCAAAATGGCTGGTGTGACCTGCCTTCCGGATTTCCCCATTTAAAATTTTCAGAGGAATGCTTATATTTCCCGCCTTAATAAGCAAAGAGAAATTTGACTTTCTTAAAAAGTAGCCAAGATGACCTTTAGCCTTTAATTCCCGGATAAATACATCAGGTAAATCCTTCACAGCCTCACCTCTTTTAATGGGTTTATCATCCTTAATATTCAGTAATAAAGGGCTGCAATCCTTTAATTTTCTTTCGACAAAATCAGAAAAGCTCCAGCGCCTTGCCCTCCAGGCGCTGGAGCTAGACAGTTCTCGAAGTTAAAGGTTATTAACTCTGGAAAAACCAGAAAGACAATGCCAGTTTATGAGGCATTGTCTTTCATTTCCCGAGAAATATGTCAGATTATACTGTTTTTACGGAAGGTGCTGCAGTTTTTGTCTTATTATAGTTTCTGAAAACAAAGAAAAAATAGAGAGAGCCTATCAAATATAAAGAAGCTGTAATGGAGAATACGAGTGCATATCCCCAATAATCTCCATATCTCATGACGATTCCTGTTGAAACAGGTCCCATTACAGCCCAGCCCAAATTAAAAACCATCTGATTGACGGAGTTTGCCAGCCCTTTCATCGAATCATTTACCCTGGACATCATAAGCGACATTTGTATTGGGTTTCCAGCATTCATTAATGCCTGCCGGAACAAAAAGCCGATGGCAGCCAGCCAAAGATGCTCTGTATAGGCAGTTAAAAGCAGAAAAGGAAGTGACATGAGCTGCAGGATTACAACTGCTCTGACTTCTCCCACCTTCCTTACCACAACCGGGCCGATAATCATAGCAAAAGCTGTGGCAGCCTGCCCTAATGAAATAATAATGCCAATCGCTGAATTGGAAGCTTCAAAACGGTCTGCGAAGTATAGATTTAGATAAGGGATAACCAGTCCTGCTCCAGTTCCTATTAGCAGCTGCGCAAAAGCAAACATGGCGATAATTTTGACGCCTTCATTTTTAGCCGATAGGTTTTTGAACGAAAAATCTTTTAGGCCTCTTACATCATTTTTTTCTATCGGTGCTTCTGCGAAACGCAGGATGGGAACAAGACCTGCTATGAAGAAAATACTTGCAACCAGAAGTGTAATCCGGATGCTGATGAGCTGATCAACAAATAAAGAAAATACATCCGTTAAGATGCCTCCGCTTAAGTTTCCGATTACATTTGCACCCGTCATAATGGCAAAATGGATGCTGAATAAATGAACCCTTTGGTCAGCCTTTGAATTCTCAGCCAGCCATGGTATGCCGGATACTTGCAGAAATGCTGTAGTCAGCCCTGTAAAAAAGGCGAATAAAATCAGGAGTTCCTGCATTTCAACCATACTTCTGAAAAGCATAGCGACACCTGTGGCAACAGCCCCAAACAGCATCGCTCTTTTTCTGCCAATTCGGTCGCTGGCGATTCCTGCCGGCACAAGAATCAGTGCTGTGGCGAGAGCAGTCATAGATATGATTTGCCCATTAACACTTTCGGAGTAGCCAAGCTCCCTTATGTAAAAATTATAGATTACCATGAATATCCCAAAGCCTATTTGTGTAAGGATATTCGCCATAAAAGCCAATTTTATATTGCGGTTATAGCCTTTAAATTGGCCAGCCCACTCTTTATAAAATGCCATCCGGATCCCTTCCTGCACTGTATGATTATTTCGATTCCCTAAGTATCATACTCTTTCGAAGTGGTTTTGTAAATATATTTAGAATATTGAAAAGGCGGATCTCAATATTTTTAAACACGCAAAAAACCAGGAAGCTTTGGTCCTGGTTTTTTCAATAGATGCTTCTGATTCTATCCAACAAATAGGGAACTGATCGGAATGCATATAATTTTTCCTGTAAATCTCCTTCTTTAAAGATGAGGAGACAAGGTACGCTTTCCACTCCCCATTGTTCAGCCAATTGCGGCATATAATTTAAGTCCGCTTTCCCAATCTTTTGATCAGGCAGCAATTGTTCCGTAACTGTCAGCATCTTTCCTGCCATCTGACAGGTTCCGCACATAGGCGTATACAAATAGATAAGGGCCGTTTCTTGCCCGTTAACCGCTTCCTCAATCTCCAGCTGCGACCATTCCTGCATACTATCATCCTTACTTTATCTGTCTAAATATTGTGTATAAACGTCAATATTAGCTCCCAGCAGCACTGTAGCCAAATGATGTTCCGGTGCTGTCGCTACTTCTCTGTACATTCTATCGATGTATAGATGCTCTGCCTCTGGAAATTCCCTTTTAAATTGTTTTCTCAGTTTTTCACCTGCTGAATCGGCATCCACCAATATATATACATCCTTATCAAACAGTGTGTCAATTAATTCATCCAGTTTGGTAATGCTTATTGTTCCATTTGTGCAGATAATCTCTACAGGTTCTCTTATTATATTTTTTACCTTCGTTTTATCTGACTTTCCCTCGACAATAATAACTTTTTCCGGAATTCCCTCGTTCATCGTCATCACCTGAAAGGAGTTATTTTAAAACTGTTGCTTTAAAGTTAAGACTGTTTTCTCATAGATTGATGTTAGATTGTAAATGAAGCCCGTTGACAAACTTGGTTTATCGTAAGCATAGCTTACAAAAACAGCCAAAATTCAAAAACCAGTCATGCATTGGTTTCATCTTAATATATTCATTATTCTCGGTTATGGTGTGAATCTCCTGCCCATATTGGTGGTTAGCACTGCGCTGATTTTACATATTAATTCTACAGTTTAATAATAAAGGAAATGTTTTAGAAGAAAAATAATCATTTCAGTACTTTTAAATGGACTATTTCATTGTATGCTCGGTTATATTGCTTTAACCTATTAAATAAACAGCGGAATCCATCCGCTGTTTACAGTAATTAGCACCAGCCGCCTTCGTCACAGTCTGTGTAGCGCTCTTGCGCTTTATCTGGAACGGAGACATTCTGGTATATTTTTTGGTGGTCGGTTTCAAAATGATGGGCCAGGTCAAAGGAAGAGCCTTCAGGAAGGCTGATTTGGCCGATTTTTTCGTTCTCAAGATAAAGATCAATCCCATTATTTTTAAGCCTTCCGACAACCCGTTCTGTAATATCGATTTTCTGCTGATTCAATGTCATGGGTAACCAATCCTTTCATGCATTTGGGTATCTATAGTTTGCCCTTTCTCTGTAAAAGAAAAATAGCAATTAAAGCCAGAAACAAAAAGCAGCAGCACTTGGAACAGATTCGGGTTCACCCATAAACAGCATAAAAGCCGGTTCTTATAGAACCGGCTTTTATACATTAGTCTTCGTTTGTCATTTCTTCATATTGCTCAGCAGTCATCAAGCTCTCTACTTCGCTTAAATCTGAAGGTTCCACCACAACCATCCATGCTTTTTCATATGGGGATTCGTTTACGAATTCAGGGTTGTCGTTAAGGTCTTCATTTACTTCAACCACTTTACCGCTTAAAGGCGCATAAAGTTCAGAAACTGTTTTTACTGATTCTACGCTTCCGAATGGCTCGTTTGCACTTAGCTCATCGCCAACTTCAGGAAGCTCAACGAATACGATGTCACCAAGTTCTGATTGCGCGAAATGCGTAATCCCTATGCGTACTTTCCCATCTTCTGTTTTTACCCACTCATGCTCCTCTGAATAACGTAATTCTTTTGGTGTGCTCATTATGTATCCCTCCATATTAATATTTCAATTTATGATCAGTAAATCGATCTCATGGTTAAATTTGGCTTACAAGGCTAAAATCCAGCGCTTAGGAAAGCCATGTCTTTTCATATTCCTCTTCTTTAAAGCCCACTGTTACCTTTTCTCCATCTGTCAGCAGCGGACGCTTAATCAGCATGCCGTCTGTTGCCAAAATATCCAGCAGTTCTTCTTCCGAAGAGGTCTTCACCTTGTCCTTCAGTCCGAGTTCCCGGTATTTTTGACCACTCGTATTAAAGAACTTCTTTAGTTCTAAACCGCTCTTTTTATAAAGCGTTTCAAGTTCGCTTCGAGAAGGCGGATTGTCTGTTATATGTATTTCTTCATAGGACAGATTATGTTCATCAAGCCATTTCTTGGCCTTTCGGCATGTCCCGCATTTAGGATACCAATAAAAAGTCAACGCCATTTTTTCACCACCCATTTTAGCAAATTCAGGCTTATCCAAAATTGCTGCCTTTTAATTGAATAGTAACATAAATGGATGACAAATCATAACATTGATCACCAATTTAATATTCGACAAATTTCTATATAATCCTTCTGGCAAAAAAAAATTTTTTGCAGGGTTATTTTGCCAAAAACTGTTTTTATAATAATTGTTGTTTGCTAATGTATGTTGCCTGTTGATTTCCGCTCCGCACTTGCTGTCCCCCGGGAGAGATGAGAGCCTCCCCGGCTTCGCCTGCGGGGTTTCTCACTTCCCCCCGGACATTGAATAAGCTTCCTTGATTACACCGAACGAAGGAAATGCAGCAGTATTTTCGAGAATCAAGCCGCCTCCTCTCCAATCAACTCAGATATATAAACTTAGTATGCAGCAACAGAATATAAGTAAACAGCTTTGAAAAAAGGAAAGCCCCCTTCATAATGAAGGGGGCCAAAATCGATTAAACTGTAAAACGTTCCGCGTCGATCAGTTTTTCCGATGCTTCACGCTTCTTTGCAATGACGTTGATTGGGGTGTGGCGGGTGAATTTGCGAAGTGCTGACATCATCATGCGCAGGGCATCGCCGTTTTCTACTGCCACAAGTGTTTCTTTTGCATCCTGCTCGATTTTGTTAAATGCTTCCTGGCAGAAGATTTGGGTGTAAAGAAGTTTTTGCTTGTTCTTTTCAAGTCCTGCTTTTTCAATAGCCTTTTCCGTACGAAGAACAACCGACTCCATTGCATAAGCATTTGATATAATATCCGCAATGTTTACGAGTACTTCCTGCTCTTTTTCAAGAGCTTTTCCGTACTTTTGCGCTGCTAACCCAGCTGCAAGCAAGCCTATTTTCTTCGCGTTTTTCACCAGATATTTTTCCTGTGCAAGCGGCTCGTCACCAGGCTCTTCAGGCATCATCATCATAAGCTCTTCCTGCAGCGCCTGGGCTTTCTGGAATAAAGGAAGCTCTCCTTTTAGTGCTTTGCGGACGTACGTGCCTGGCACCAATAGACGATTGATTTCGTTGGTTCCTTCGAAAATGCGGTTAATGCGTGAATCACGGTAAGCTCTTTCAATCTCATATTCAGCCATGAAACCGTAGCCTCCGTGGATCTGAACGCCTTCATCTACTACGTAGTCAAGGACTTCCGTATTAAAGAATTTATTCATGGAGCATTCTATAGCATATTCAGCGATTGACTTCGCTACTTCTTTTCCATCTTTCACTTCTTCGTCCGAAAGCTTGCTCATCCGGTCCTCAAATAATCCTACAGTCCGGTATACTGCACTTTCAGCGGCATATATCTTAGAAGCCATCGTCCCAAGTTTCTCTTTTGTCAAATTAAACTGTGAGATTGGTGTCTTAAACTGCTGGCGCTGATTGGCATATTGAACGGCAAGTTCGAATGCGCGCTTCGCACCGCCAACTGCTCCAACACCTAACTTATAGCGGCCAATATTTAAGATATTAAATGCAATCACATGTCCCTTGCCAAATTCACCAAGAAGGTTTTCCTTTGGCACCTGGGCATCTTCAAGAATTAACGTACGGGTAGAAGAGCTCTTAATTCCCATTTTCTTTTCTTCTGCTCCTACAGAAACACCTGAGAACTCTCTTTCTACGATGAATGCAGAGAAGTGTTCACCGTCAATTTTTGCGTATACTACGAATACATCTGCGAAGCCTGCATTTGTTATCCATTGCTTTTCTCCGTTTAATACATAGTGCGTACCTTCAGCATTCAGCCTGGCAGTTGTTTTTGCTCCAAGAGCATCAGAACCAGAGCTTGGCTCCGTCAATGCATAGGCAGCAAGTTTTTCGCCAGTAGCCAGTGCAGGAAGGTATTTTTGCTTTTGTTCTTCATTTCCGAAAAGAACAATCGGAAGGGAACCAATTCCAACATGTGCACCGTGCGAGATGGAAAAACCGCCTGCACGCGCCATTTTCTCGGCTATAAGTGCAGAGCTTACTTTATCTAAAGCAAGTCCGCCGTATTCCTCTGGAACATCTGCGCCTAATAGTCCGAGGTCTCCAGCTTGCTTCAATAACTTTACCGAACGGTCAAATTCGTGGTTTTCCAGATGCTCAATTTGCGGAACAACTTCATTTACAACATAATCTTCAGTCGTCTTAGCAATCATAACCTGCTCATCTGTATAGTCCTCAGGCGTAAAAACCCGGTCATAGGACACATCTTCTATTAAAAAGCTTCCGCCTTTGATAAGGTTTTCAGTTTGGTTTGACATTTTCTTATTTCCTCCATTCTGTTTTTGCGGAGAAGCCTATGGCTTCTCTCCAAATTTCAGCTAATTTTATAAAAGTTCAAATACTCCGGCTGCGCCCATTCCGCCACCGATGCACATTGTTACAACCCCGAATTGCTGATTGCGGCGCTTCATTTCATGGATTAGAGATAGAGTTAGCTTGGCACCGGAACAGCCCAGCGGGTGTCCAAGTGCAATGGCCCCTCCATTAACATTTACTTTCTCTTCATCTAAGCCCAGCTCACGGATAATTTGAATGGATTGGGACGCAAAAGCTTCATTCAATTCAAATAAACCGATATCAGAAAGCTCCAGCCCTGCAAGCTTTAACGCTTTAGGTATGGCCACAACTGGACCAACACCCATGATTTCAGGAGGAACACCGCCTACTGCAAAGCTTCTGAATTTAGCCATTGGCTTCAATCCAGAAGACTCCGCCTTTTCCCGGTCCATTACCATTACTGCTGCAGCTCCATCACTTGTCTGTGATGAATTCCCAGCTGTGACACTGCCGGTTACCGAGAATGCCGGACGCAGTTTTCCGAGTGTTTCAACTGTGGAATCTGCACGGACGCCTTCATCCTGGCGGAACTGGATTGTTTTTTCTTTAAGCTTGTTGTCTTTCCCAACGGATCTATACGTTACGTCTACTGGCACAATTTCATCTTCAAATTTGCCTTCCTGGATTGCCTGCGCAGCCCTCTGATGACTTCTGACCGCAAATGCATCCTGGTCTTCTCGTGTAATGCCATACTTCTTTGCAACTTCTTCAGCTGTATGCCCCATACCCATATAGTATTGGGGGGCTGTTTCGGCAAGTTTGGCATTCGGGCGGACTACATGCCCCATCATCGGCACAAGGCTCATAGATTCCGCTCCGCCCGCAATGATTGTATCCGCATGGCCAATCATGATTTTTTCAGCTGCATAAGCAATTGCCTGTAGGCCTGAAGAACAATAGCGATTAATTGTTATCCCCGGCACTTCGTGTGAAAGTCCGGCAAGAGCCCCGATATTCCTTGCCATATTCAGCCCCTGTTCTGCTTCAGGCATAGAACAGCCTATAATTAAATCATCGATGTTTCCTTCATAATTTCCTGCTCGCTTAAGGGTTTCCTTTACTACAAGCGCACCTAAGTCATCCGGCCTGACGTTTGCAAGCGAACCTTTTTTGGCTTTTCCAACCGGTGTCCTGGCACCTGCAACTATTACCGCTTCTCTCATTATTTTCCCTCTCTTTCTCTTAATGTCTCAATCTATTACTTTAATTGCGCAACGGCTTCCCTTTTAAAAGCATGTGCTGCATCCGCTGCTGTGATTTCGGTTCAGCTACAAGGCTTAAGAATGCTTCTCGCTCCAAGTCAAGCAAATATTGTTCATCCACTTCTGTACCGTATGGCACTTTTCCGCCTGCGATTACATAAGCAAGTTTTTTAGCGATTTTTAGATCATGCTCTGAGATATACCCTGAGTAGAGCATTGCCTGCGCTCCAAGCAGAAGTGTTGCATATCCTGTTTCGCCGACAACCGGCACCTTTTTCCTGACAGGAGGCTTATAGCCTTTTTTGTGCAGAGCAAGAACTGCCTGCTTTGCATCATAAAGGAGATGGTCCCCATTCATACTGATGCCATCTGCCAGGTTCAGGAAGTTATTATCCCTGGCTTCCTCGCCTGATGTTGAAACCTTTGCCATTGCAATCGATTCAAACACTTTATTGGCAACCTTTTGAAGGTCAAATTCCACACCATTTGGCATGTTTTCAAGATGCTTAATATAGAGCTCCTTGTTTCCGCTTCCTCCTGGGATCAGGCCTACCCCCACTTCAACAAGTCCCATATATGTTTCGCTCGATGCCTGAATATGTGCTGCCGGCAGACAAACCTCAGCCCCGCCGCCAAGCGTCATGCCAAATGGAGCAGCAACAACCGGTTTCGCACTGTACTTAATTTTCATCATGGCATTCTGGAACTGACGGACTACCATATCCAGTTCATATATATTGTCATCCTGCGCTTCCATGAGGATCATTCCGAGGTTGGCGCCTACACAGAAATTTTTGCCCTGATTCCCGATAACAAGCCCTTTGTAGTTCTTCTCCACTTCATCCACTGCAAAGTTGATCATTTGGATTATATCCAGTCCAATGGCATTGCTTTGTGAATGGAATTCAAGCAGTGCAACATCATCGCCTAAATCAATCAGGCTTGCACCGGTATTCTTTTTAATAACACCTTTTTGTTTCTTAAGGTGTTTCAAATTGATTGCTTTAGGGTTTTCCTCGATTAATCTGTACTCGCCATTATGATAGAAATATTGCTTGCCTTCCTCTTCTTTATAGAAGGAACTAAAGCCTTTTTCCAGCATATCCTTTACCCATGCCGGAACTTCCTCACCTGCATCTTCCATCTTCTGAACAGATTTCCCTACACCAATGGCATCCCAGGTTTCGAATGGCCCCATTTCCCAGCCAAAGCCCCATTTCATCGCTTTGTCTATTGCTGTTACATCATCAGCTATTTCTCCAAGTAATTGAGCCGAGTAAAGAAGAGCCGGACTCAGGATGTTCCACAATAATTGGCCTGCACGATCGTTAGAATATACAAGCGCTTTCAATTTTGCAGGAGTGCCTTTTTCCTGCTTGCTCAATTCCGTCGAAGCTGTCTTAAGCTTTTTGCGCGGACCGTATTCCAGAGATTCAGGATTCAGCTCAAGAATCTCTTTGCCCTTCTTCAAGAAAAATCCTTGCC
The DNA here is from genome assembly GCF_051353635.1 of Cytobacillus sp. BC1816. NCBI lineage: Bacteria > Bacillati > Bacillota > Bacilli > Caryophanales > Bacillaceae > Cytobacillus > Cytobacillus sp. BC1816. The sequence continues at coordinate 4,607,168 of NZ_CP195611.1, forward strand.
CTGACTTGCTTCCAAGCCAGCCTTTTTCCTGCATCACTTTCATAAAGCCCGGAACTTCAAATACTTGCTTTTCTTTCCCCTCCACCTGGTCATAAACATTGTTTGCCACGTGTATAAATGTATCAAGCCCTACTACATCAAGTGTTCTGAATGTAGCACTTTTCGGCCGGCCAATCAGCGGACCAGTTATCGAATCTACTTCACCGATACTGTACCCGCCCTTTAGCATCTCCTGCACTGTAACCAGCAGGCCATAAGTGCCGATTCGGTTGGCGATAAAGTTTGGTGTATCTTTAGCTTCTACTACTCCTTTTCCAAGTACATCTTCTCCAAATTGCTTCAAAAATGACAGCACTTCAGAAGAAGTGTTTTTAGTAGGTATGACCTCAAGAAGCTTTAAGTAGCGAGGGGGATTAAAGAAATGTGTTCCAAGAAAGTGTTTTTGGAAATCTTCCGAGCGCCCTTCTGACATTGCTTCTACAGATATTCCAGACGTATTGGAGCTGACGATGCTTCCAGGCTTGCGGGATTGGTCCACCTTTTCAAAAACCTGTTTCTTTATGGCGAGGTTCTCCACAACCACTTCAATAATCCAATCGACATCCTTTAGACGCTCCATGTCATCTTCAAAGTTCCCTGCCTCAACTAACGCAATATTCTTTTTGGCGGTTAATGGAGCCGGTTTTTGCTTTAATAATTTTTGGCGGTTTCCTTCACTGATTCGATTGCGGACTGCTTTATCTTCAAGAGTAAGCCCCTTTGCCTTTTCAGCATCCGTTAATTCGCGAGGCGCGATATCCAATAATAATGTCGGGATTCCGATATTGGCCAGATGGGCTGCGATCCCTGAACCCATGACTCCTGAGCCTAAAACTGCCGCCTTCTTTATTTGTTGGATCAACTTTATTTCCCCCTTTAACTTTTTTGAATGAATACTCATTCATTTTATTCTCAAAAAAAATATGCATCTCTTCTGAATGAGTTCTGTTAATTATAACTATAAAATATTTGCAAAATTTACGCAATGATTTTAAGCGGAAATTTAAAAATGTTTTGAAATTTTCCGCACCCCTGCTGTAATTTATATATTTTATGCGCAATGTAAATAAGTGTTTTGGACACTCTAAAAAGGAAACATTTTTTGTTCGTTACGGAGGTGAATGAAATGGGAAAAATGAAAAAAGATCCTTCCAAAGCAGGAGTCAGCGCTGCAAGTGTCCAGGGAGATGCGGGTCCTACCGTTGAAAGGCAAGGGCCTAAAAAAAGGAATAGCCAAAATAATCAATATAAGCGATAACCCGCTGTTTAAAGGCTGGCAGCCGTCAGCCTTTTATAGTTTCCATTATCTATATAAATAATTCATCTTCTGCAGAATAGCAATTGTTTTTCAGAGGAAAGATATCCTCGAAAAGAATTACAGCTATTATAGCGCTAAAAGAATTGGAGGGACAATTAATGCAACAGCAAAATATGAATATGCAGAACCAGCAGGGCATTATGCAGCAGCCTCCTGCTGTAATTTCCACTAAGGATGCCCTTTACTTAACAGATATGCTTACCTGGAACCTTCTCGCCTGTAAAAAAGCGCATTTTTACGCTCAGCAGTGCCAGGACCAGGAGCTAAAAACACACTTCGAGCAATGCGGCCAAATGCACCAGCGTCATTACGAACAGCTGCTTGCTCATTTAAACCAGCAAAATCAGCAGAACTTTATGGGAATGCAATAGGAAGGAGCCTTGAAAATGAACCAGAACCAGAATCCAAATACGATTCAAAATCCTGAGACACAGATAAATAAAACTCCGCAAATGAATGAGCGGGATTTTACAAATGATATTTTATCTACAGAAAAATATATGACAGATGCCTATTCTGTCGCCCTGAATGAGGCAAGCCATCAGAGCCTTTATCAGGATATTCTTGCGGCTTTTAACGATACACAAAACCAGCAGAGAGAATTTTATAACCTAATGTTTAAAAAAGGCTGGTATAAGGTTGAACCGGCTGATCAGCAGAAGCTTCAGCAATCTTATCAGCAGTTCCAGGGCTATACAAATCAATTGCCATATGGCAATGGTCAGATGCAATAAGAAAAGCGGTAGCGCCTTGCCCGCGAAGGAACGCAGACTAAGAACGCCACGTCCTCCAAAAGCTGCCGCTTTCGGCCGCGCGACGTTTATGCTGACGACATTCCTTGTCCTGCGGGCCTCAAGCACAAGTCGAGCCTCACGGAAAGGCGTTCTTTGCCTTTTCGGGAAGCGTACGCAGGGACGGCAGGCATAAGAGGGTCCTGTAAAAAGGCCATCTTCCTTCTGAAAGGAAAATGGCTTATGACCCGAGTCCCAAGAAGCCGGAGCTAGTCAAGCTTGAGACCTCGTGGGAATGATCGAATCTGCACACTTCAATAAAACAAAAACCGCTGCTTTTTTATCTGCAGCGGCTTTTTAGATCCTAAAACCATTATCTATTTTTTGCTTCTCATCTCTTCATTCATAGTTTTAATTTCAGCGATCAGAGCCTTCATTTCTTCTTTAGCATCAGGATATGTATCATTCCAGTGTTTAGCTAAAGGAGGCATGGATTTAGCAATAAAAGAGTACAGCGCCCAGGCTTCAACCTTTTCCTTTAACTCAGGGGCGGTCTCGCCGACAAGTAGTTCGGTATATTTTTCAAGCAGGCCATCCAGCTGTTCCCTTAACTTCTCATTCATCGCGATTCCTCCTATTTATATTGCAGGCCTGAGGACATGTGCCGCATCGTTTACCGCTGCTGGTCAAATAGGAATAGCAGCATGTTTTTCTTGGCCGTACAGTTTTGCCAGTTCTTTCAATCAGTATTTTCTTGCTGTCATATTTCCTTATGGGATTAGAACTTTCACAGCCGAACAAATTGCCTGAAGCCTCTTCCTTGATAAACTTAAAATCTTCAGCCGCCCTCTCCGCATGTGTTTCAAAAGGTAAAATCTTTTCGTAAAGCCAGAAGATATAGATCGCTATATTCTCCCAAAGAATTAGTTTAGAAACATTTGCTTCTTTTGCTATTCTACTTAACAACGGAAAGATATGGCCATTAAAAAGAGATCGCACAGCGTCCTCTCTCCATTTTTCCCTTTCCGTCTCAACGCCTTGGCCTTGAAGGTGAATAAAATGGAAACCGGGAAGCCATAGTCCATCTTTTTCATGACTGGCAAATGTTATATTTTCATGCCGGATATCCATTTTTAAATTCCAGGACGTCATGCTATACAAGTAAATTACAGGCAGAAAGGCATATCTTTTCATTAAAATAGAAGCTGCCGTTTTATGATCATTCGCTCCTATATGAATTTTCACTTTATCCAGGTATGGACCAGTCAGACTGGTATCCAGGAGATTTTTCACTTCAATTGTTAAAGGAGATCCTTCCCCTGAATCCTGGGCAAGTCTGAATTGCCCGAGAGCTTCTGCCTGTTCTCCTGTTAATTTAATCATCCCTGGAATCCTTGCCCTTTTAAAATACATCTCCCTTTTCCATAAGGAATGCATAGCGGTGTACCGAATAATGGGTCTATCGTCACTTCGCATTCCATGCCAAATACGTTTTTGACTAATCCGCAATTGATGACATGTTCGGGCTTCCCCTGAGCAAAAACCTTCTGCTCTTTTATGGCAACAATATTATGAGCATAGCGGCAGGCCAAATTCAGATCATGCAGCACCATAACGATGGTACGCTTTTCCTTTTCATTTAATTCAAATAATAAATCCAGTATTTCAATTTGATGGGTCATATCTAAATAGGTAGTTGGCTCATCAAGCAGAATCGTATCAGTATCCTGAGCCAAAGTCATGGCAATCCAGGCGCGCTGGCGCTGTCCGCCGGATAATGAATCGACTGTCCGGTCTCTCAATTCTTCCATGCCTGTAGCTTTTAATGCATTTCTGACCTTTAATTCATCTTCAGTAGACCATTGCTTCAGCCATGTTTGATAAGGGTACCGCCCCTGTTTGACAAGCTGAAGCACTGTTAGTCCTTCTGGAGCAGAAGGGGATTGGGGCAGAATCGCCATTTTTCTGGCAACATCTTTCGTTGAAAGTCTGGCTATAGCCTCACCTTCTAATAAAACGGCACCTGATTTCGGTTTTAGCAGCCGGGCAATGGACCTAAGCAGTGTCGATTTTCCGCAGCCATTTCCACCGATAAATACCGTGATTTCTCCCTTAGGAATTTCTAAGTCCAGCTCATTAATAATAATGGTGTCTCCGTAAGACAAGGTTAAGTCTTTTGTTGCGATCGCTTGCCCTGCTGTCATTTTCTGCCCTCTCCTTTTCCTTAATATCTATATCTTTAGGCTATCCACTTACTAGTTCTATACGAGTTTCAAGCATTTCCAGCTTATGCATTTCTTGTCTTGAAAAGCAGGTAAATAAAGTAAGGTGCACCAATGCTCGCTGTGAACACCCCCGCTGGGATTTCAAGCGGCGAGAACAAAGTCCTGCCTATCAGGTCTGCAGCCATAACCAGGATTCCTCCAATCAGTGCGGAAGCCGGAAGCAAAGCGCCGAAAGCAGAGCCTACCAGCCTTCGGGCCATATGAGGAGCCATTAATCCCACAAAGCCTATCCCGCCGCCAAAAGCAACAGCTCCGCCAATTAATGCCGTGCTGACCATCAGCAGCAGAAACCGGTATTTCTGCACAGTGCTCCCTACTCCCAAGGCAATATCATCGCCAAGTTCCTGTATATTGACATTTCGTGCTAAAACAAATGCAAGTACCAGAAACACAAGCGTCCACGGGACCAAAATTGCGACATTATCCCAGTTTGAACCGTAAACAGTCCCGGTTATCCAAATATTCGCCTGGCTAGCCTGGTAAATCGGCCCAAATACCATCATCAAAGTTGTCAATGCCTTCATTAGGCTGGCAAGTCCAATCCCAATTAAAACAAGGCGTACTGGCGATACTCCATTCTTATAGGCTAGAAAATAAACAAGGAAAGCCAAAATTGCAGCACCTGCAAAAGCTGCAAGAGGCATCCAATTAATACTTACAGTTAATGCATTGTTTTTATCACTAAAAAAGGCAAGAAAAGCTACAACTGCTACTGATGCCCCTCCTGTAATCCCGATTATGTCAGGAGATGCAAGCGGATTTCTGATAATTCCCTGCAGGATGCCCCCCGCTGCAGCAAGGGCCATTCCCACCATTAAGGCTACGATAATTCTTGGGAGTCTGAATGACTGAATGACCAGCCTATCCATATCTGATCCCCCGCCTATGAATACCTGCACTACCTTTAGAGGGCTTATTTTCATTTCACCCGTTCCAGTGCTGATGATAAAAACTCCGGCAGCTGCTGCTGCCAATAATAAAAAAGTGATAAGTGCTTTTCGGTTTACTAAAAAAGAGACTCTATCGCCTAGAAGACGAAAGTTATAATATTTTTTCATTATTGATTGAACCCCCTTCTGGCAATATACACAAAGAAAGGAGTTCCAATTACAGCTGTCATGACGCCAACGGGAACTTCCTGCGGCATGATGATATACCTTGATGCGATGTCCGCTATCAGAAGGAGCATCCCGCCAAATAGACCAGCATAAGGAATTACCCAGCGATGATCAATGCCTACAACAGCCCGGGTTAAATGAGGAATCACAATCCCGAGGAAGCCAATAGGACCCGCAACAGCTACCGCTCCTCCTGAGAGAAGCACAATAACAATTCCGCCGCCCAGTTTAAGAAGCCCTGTTTTCAAGCCCAGGCCCTTCGCTACATCCTCGCCCATCGATAGGACGTTCAGTTTTCCCGCAATGATCAGGGAAAAAATCCAGCCTGCTAATAAATATGGCAATACAGCTGTCAGAGTCTCCAGCTTCCTGCCCGATACCGATCCAGCAAGCCAAAATAACACCTGTTCGAGGGCCGTCTCATTTATAACGAGGAAACCTTGTGTCATGGAAGCAAACATGGCACTCATCGCTGCACCGGCCAGGGTCAATTTCATGGGAGTAAGACCTTCCCTGCCGATAGAGCCTATTATATAGACAAAAATAAATGAAACAGCAGCTCCAAGAAATGAAACCCATGTAAACAGCTGCAGATTACTGATGGAAAATAGCGTTACTGTAATGACTACTGCAAATCCGGCCCCTGCATTTATACCGAATATCTCGGGAGCAGCAAGCGGATTCTTTGTCAGTGTCTGCAGCAGGACACCTGAAATGGCAAGGCTTGCCCCTACTGCCGCTGCAATTAATGCCCTCGGCAGCCGGACAGATTGAATGATAATATGTTCATTTGATCCATCAAATTGTGTAAATGCATCAATTGCCATCTTCCAGGTTGTGTCGGTATATCCGTATACAATGCTGAAAGACATTAATACTAATAATAGGAGCATAGCTGCAAATAGCCCAGCCCACCTCATAAAGTTTGTTTTTAATAGCATAATGAGACCCTTCTTGCGTCTATTTAATATAGTTAGTTTTATTTTCAGTCTATTGTACAGAGGATTAGCTGTCAATGAGTTTGAAAATCATTTTCATTGATCATTTGATAAAAATTAAATGAAAATGATTTTCAATTACCTATTGACATTTTTCTTTGTTCACATTACTATAAAAATGTCAAATGAAAATGATTATCATTAACAACGCAAATTGGAGGAGTACATAATGAAATTCAAGTCTTTAGTTGCCATCCTTTCTGTTTTCACAATCTTGTTCCTGGCTGCCTGCGGGAATAACAACGAACAAGATAAGACAGCTGATAAGGAAAAAGAAGGCAACAATACAGAAGATGCCGGTTATACAGTTGAGCATGCAATGGGCACAACTACACTTGATAAAACACCTGAAAAAGTAGTAATTCTGACAAACGAAGGTACTGAAGCATTACTTTCAATGGGTGTTACTCCAGTAGGAGCTGTTCAGTCCTGGACTGGCGACCCTTGGTATGAGCATATTGCAGGCGATATGAAGGATGTTCAGGTTGTGGGAACAGAAAGCGAAGTCAATGTCGAAGCAATCGCAGCGCTGCAGCCGGACCTAATTATCGGCAACAAGATGCGCCAGGAAAAAATCTATGATCAATTAAATGACATTGCCCCTACTGTTTTCGCTGAAACATTGCGCGGAGACTGGAAGGAAAATTTCGAGCTTTACGCAAAAGCACTCAATAAAGAAGAAGAAGGCAAAAAGGTCCTTGCTGATTATGACAGCCGCATCGAAGAAATTAAAACAAGCCTTGGCGATAAATTGAGTCAGGAAGTTTCCATTGTCCGCTTTATGGCTGGAGAGGTCCGAATCTACCATAAAGATACATTCTCTGGTGTAATTCTTGACCAAATCGGTTTTGCACGCCCTGAAAGCCAGAATGTAGATGATTTTGCAGAGAAAAATGCTACAAAAGAACGCATCCCTGCCATGGATGGAGACATTCTTTTCTACTTCACATATGAAACTGGCGACGGTGAAGCAAGCCAACTTGAGAAAGAATGGATTGACGATCCTTTATTCAAAAACCTGAAGGTGGCTCAGGAAGGGAATGTCCACAAGGTTAGTGACACAATCTGGAACACTGCCGGCGGTGTTATTGCGGCAAACCTGCTCCTTGATGATATTGAGAAATATTTTGCTAAGTAAAATAAACTCGTGATTGCGCTCCCATAATACCCCCTCTTTTATGAGAGCTCAAATATATTTAGAAAAGCGGAAGCGCCTTTCCCACCTCCGACACTTCGAGCAGGTTAGGCGCTGGAGCTAGACAGAAAAAGGAACCTTGACCAGGTTCCTTTTTTTTTGCCCGGATTGTTACTGCCATCCATACCTCTTTTTTTATTGCCTTCCATTCATAAGTTTTCCAAAACCGGCAACAATAAGCGTAATGCCGAAAATGATGGTGATTTACCTATGAGACAATGGTTGAAAAACAGAAGGATTAAAGAGGATATCCAGCATAAGGAATGGGAAAAATCCTTAATTAAATCCAAAGACTTCAAAAAAATCTTTTATTATAACAAAAAAACAAATGTGCGCTTTGGACTTACTTTTATGGCTACTTTAATAGATGAAAATATTATTCAGGATGGCATTCTCCCTAATCTGCTGGAAGAAGAATTCCGAGAAATAGAGGATATTAAACAGCTTGTCCCTGTGGCCGATGTGCAGATTTGTGATGACCCTTCTTTAATCGAACAAAAGCTTTTAAATGGCTATGTCATGCTGACGATTGAAACAGAACTTAAACATTTCGGCTTTATAGCTGCACAGAAAGAAATCGTCAGAGGGCTCAGCCAGCCTGAAGTTGAATTTTCCGTTATCGGTCCTAAAGAAGCCTTTGTCGAGTCAATGGGACAAAATTTAAATTTAATAAGGAAACGGCTGCCGGTAAAAGAACTGATTATTGAAGAATTCACATTGGGAAGCCTGTCAAAAACATCAGTCGCCATGCTTTATATGGAAGATATCACAAATGAGGATAATGTAAATACTGTCAGGCAGCGACTTACAAACGTGAAATTTGATGCCATTACAGACAGTTCCTATATTGTACAGCTGATTAGTGATAACTCCAATTCCCCTTTCCCGCAGCTGCTTGATACAGAGCGGCCTGACAGGGTGGCAGGAATATTGGCTGAGGGAAAAGTCGCCATTGTAGTTGACGGCTCACCCCATGTGTTAATTACACCAACTACACTTGTTGAATTTTTCAGTTCTTTTGAAGATTATTTTTTAAATTGGATTTTATCTTCATTTTTCCGTCTCATCCGTTTGTTCGCGGTTGCGTTCTCCATTCTGATTACACCTATTTATGTAGCAACCCTTTCATATCATTATGAGCTTATACCAAAGGATTTGCTGAGTACATTAATTACATCGAGACGGGAAATTCCACTTCCTCCCATACTGGAGGCATTGTTTCTGGAACTTACCATTGAATTGCTGCGTGAGGCAGGAGCCCGTCTTCCGACCAAGGTCGGCCAGACAATCGGTATCGTGGGAGGAATCGTAATTGGTACTGCATCTGTAGAAGCAGGCTTGACGAGTAACGTCCTGCTTATTATTGTAGCTCTCGCTGCTCTCGCCTCCTTTACAACACCTGTATACAGGATGGGCAATACTATCCGTTTGCTTCGCTTTCCCTTCCTGTTCTTTGCAGAATTATGGGGCCTGCTCGGTATTGTGTTTTGCTTTTGTCTACTGTTAACTCATTTAATACGGCTGACTTCACTTGGAAGGCCATTCCTTGAACCGCTCTATCCGCCTAGGGTTATGGATATGAAAGATGCCCTCATCAGGCTTCCATTTGAAAAACAATCCAAAAGGCCAATTTTTTTACGGACAAAAAACCCGACCCGCTTTAGTAAGAAAAAGGCCAAAGAGAAAAAAGATATCGACGAATAATCCCAAATCTACCAACTTAAAAAAGGAGGTGAACCAGATGAAGGAACAGCCAGTCCCAGAGAGATTGCAGATATCTCCCTTTTTAGTGTTTTACTTGGTCATGTCGATGCAAATAGGAATCGGTGTATTAGGATATCAGAGGATTATTGCAATGGATGCAGGATACGATGCCTGGATATCCATATTATTTGCCGGCGGATGCATTCATGTAATTGTTTGGATGATTTATAAAATAGGCGAGACCGTTGGCGGGGATATTGTAACTGCACACAAATACGTCCTGGGGAACTTTTTCGGCAAGGCACTCTGCTCCATTTTTATTGGCTATTTTATCCTGTATTCCTTAACAGTGGTAAGGACATTTGTTGAAGTCATACAGGTTTGGATGTTTCCTGAATTAAGTACATTCTGGTTCTCCTTCGGTTTTATGATTCTTTGTGTTTATATTATTTTTGGAGGATTTAGAACTGTAGTGGGTACTGCCTTTTTCGGGCTTGTTCTGCCGGCTTATCTCCTCCTCACATTCGGCTGGGCGATTAAATTCTCTAACTTTTACAACCTGCTGCCCATCTGGGATCATTCCATTAAAGAGCTGCTTACAGCTTCTTATCATATGTCCCTTACTTTTATTGGGTTTGAAATCATCCTTTTTTTCTACCCATTTATCAAAGAACCAAAAAAGTCGCAGAAATGGGCTCATTTGGCCGTCCTAACAACTACTCTAATTTACACTATTCTAGCCATCATAACTTTTGCCTATTTTGCCGAAGACCAGCTATCTAAACAAATTTGGGCCAGCCTGACGATGTGGAAAATAGTTGAAATGCCCTTTGTTGAACGATTTGAATATATCGGGATCGCCAACTGGAACTTGATCATTCTTCCTAATGTGTGCATTTCCATTTGGATCGCTTCCCGCCTCATCAAAAGGGTCTTCAATATACGCCAGAAAGTGGGAGTCTTTTTTGTTGTAGGCGGTGTCCTATCTGTTATTCATTTTCTGGATTCAAGAGAAAGAATTAATACACTTAATGACTATGTTGGAAAAATGGGATTTACTTTTACCTTTATTTACATTCCTTTGCTTTTCGCTGCAGTCATGTTTGTCAAGAAGCTGAAAAAGGGGAAAAAGAAATGAAAAAGCTTATACTATTCTGTCTTGTATTGCTGCTTTCCGGCTGTGTAGACAAAGAAATACTCGATGATATTAACATTGAAGTAGGAGTTGGCTACGATTTAGCAGAGGATTCAAAAGATAAGTATAGGGGAACTGTATTATTTCAAGAATTCCAGCCTGATAAAACTGTGATAAACCGGACATTTTCAGGAAGTGGAAAGCTGCGCCAGGACCTTCTTCTGGAAGTGACTAAACAATCATCTGAGCCTGTTGTAACAGGCGGGTTAAAATTGGCTGTTTTTGGACCCGAACTTGCCAAGAAAGGAATTTATGATCTTGTAGATTCTTTTCAAAGAGACGCAAGTATTGGAGCACGTGTATTTGTTGCAACTTCGGAAGGAAAGGCATTAGACATGTTAAATGGTGAGTATGGAACACGGGGAAATTCAACCTACATTTACAATCTTATTCAACATAACATTGAGCATCGGGATATTCCCCAAACCAACTTGCACATTTTAGCCAATGATTATTATCAGGATGGTAAGGATCCTTTTCTTCCTCGCCTTAAGAAAACCGCTGAAGATAGAGTAGAAGTAGTCGGAATAAGCCTTTTCAGCAGAGATAAGGAAGTAGGCATTCTTCCAGTACAAGACATGTTCTTTTTTAAATTGCTGGTAGATAAATATAGTGAAGGAAACTTCGATGTGAAATTAAAAAAAGGCGATTTAGCTGCTGTAAAGAGTTTAAGGTCCAAGCATAAAGTTAAGATAACTGATAATCACGCTTCCATAAGCATTAACATTGAAGGCATTATACGTGAGTATACCGGAGATAAGTTAGCATCAGAGGTTGTTGATACCGTTCAAAAGAACCTGGAGAAAAAGGTTGAAAAGGAAAGTTTAAGGTTATTAAGACAATTTCAGGAACTCGGGATTGACCCTGTTGGATTTGGCCAATTGAAAAAAGCCCAGCACCGGAATTTTGATTTTAAAAAATGGAAAGATGATTATAAAACTCTGGGTTTTGATGTTAAATGCAATGTAACAATTGAAGAAACGGGCGTTATTGAGTAAGAGCGGGCTTTGAGCCCGCTCCTTTAAATTTAATCACAAAGTGCCATTTGAACTTCAATAACTGTCTAGCTCCACAAGGAACGCTTCGACAGCTTTATCATCACACGACCGAAAGCGATAGTTTTTGGGAGGACACGGCTTTCTTAATCTGCGTTCCTCGAGGGCAAGGCCTCCGCTTTTCTTAATCACTGGTCGAGAACATATATTTTTTATAATGGTAGCGGATCGAGAAAATCAGCCCCATGGCCAGCATATTCCCCATCAGTGAGCTTCCTCCATAGCTGATGAAAGGAAGCGGTATGCCTGTGATTGGCAAAAGGCCGATGGTCATCCCGATATTTTGAAAGACATGGAATGTAACCATGCTGATGACACCTACACAAATATAGGTATAAAAATTGTTTTTGGTTTCCATGCCAATCTTGGTAATATGGTAAATCAGCAGAAAGAAAAGGCTGACGACAATACTTGCGCCTACAAAACCAAATTCTTCCCCTACGATACTGAAAATAAAGTCGGTATGGCTTTCAGGAAGATAGACTTCCCTCGTTCCATATCCTTTCCCGCTTGTTTCCCCTGACCCAATGGCAAGGAGAGAGCGTGTCAGCTGAAATCCTGTTGAACTTTGATAGTTATAAGGATCAATCCAGGAATAAATACGCGCAAACTGATATTCCTTTACCCCTAAATATTTCTCAAGAATATCCGGATGCCATAAAACAAAATACAAAATAGTGCCTGCAAGAGCCGCGCCTGTTCCAAATATTGGCGCCAGAAGCTTCCAGCTGATTCCTGAAATGAATATCATGCCAAGCATGATTGCAAGAAATACAAGGCTTGTCCCTAAATCGGGCTGCTGCATAACCAGCAGCAGGGGCACCATTGTTAAACCAGCCAGTTTAATAAGCAGCCATAAATCAGTCTGCATGGTTTTGTGTGCATTTTTTTGATGATGCTCGTCAATTGTTTTCGCCAATACCAGAATAATAAACACTTTAACAAGCTCTGCAGGCTGCAGTGAACCCATACCCGGAACCTTGTACCATGCCTTCGCCCCATTAATGACAGGGGCAATGCTTGATGGCGCCACAATCAGGAATCCAAGCAGTGCAATGCCCAGGCCATACACATACCAGGATATCTTCTTCAGCTGATCGGAATCCAGTGTGATTACCGCAGCAATGATTCCTGTGCCAACAGCATACCAGACAACCTGCTTCAAAAGGAAGTTTTCTGTATATTGTCCTGTTGTCTGTGCGCTGTAAATGGAAATGGCGCTTACCAGGAATAAAAGCATCAATATTAATACTAAGCCCCAATCCAGCTTAGGAGGTGTATATCGATTTGAGGTCATGATCATTCTCCTTTAAAAAACAAAACCATTTGCCTTGATCTTTTAAGGCATAACGGAGCACAGCGCAAGTAATAAAATATGTACCTCACATTATTCCTCGCTACAATATTTCATTATATTTTTTATAGAGATAAATCACAACTTCTAAAAGCGAATGGTTATTATTTCAAATTTTTACGATTACTGAGAATAGTTATTTACGTCCATATCCAGTATCCGTCGAAGGTACCCATCAATCGGGTATACCAGGCATTAAGGCCTGACTTTAAATTCCCCGCTGAAATATCTCACTTTTATATCATCTCTCATCCACTCAAGATTATTAGGAACCTGCGGGATGCTGTAGCCAATAAAAATTGGCGTGGTAATATAGCGAGGAACAATTTTTGCGTAAATATTCCTGTCCAGCTTGTAGAAAAACAAATTATAACTATTGCTTGGAAAAGGAAAGGCATTCAGAATATAATGAGCAGCTGTCTGGATGCATTTTGCAAAGTGCGGAATATCATCCTGATCGGCAAGCTTAACGTTGAATTCATAGAAACCGATTCTCGGAGAAGTCGATAAAGTGAACACCGTATTGCTTTCCTCATGAATAAGGAGACCTTCAAAGTCCTCTGCTTGAATTTTTTCCTTGTAATCAATATTCCTCAATCCGACAATTTGCATATGGGGATGGGCAATACTCCCTCCGGATAATGGACCGTGGTTTTTAAAGAATAAAACAGATTCATATTCTCCGCTCTTTTCCATCTGAAGCCAATGTCTCAACCCAAATGAAATCAGCCTGACCAAATGCTCCTCTGAATAAATGGACAGCTCTCCGTCACATTGATCCGTTTCAATCAGCACGGTCTGATAGGAACTTTCAAGAACAGGAAACTTATTTTTCAGCAGAATGATTGAATCCTCAACGTCGATGATATCCGTCAGCTCCTCCCTTGCACAAAAAGGGCAGCTTATATCCTTATTCCGAATGCTATTAGGCTTCTGGACCCCAATTCCCGTATTAAAATGCAAATGTGTATCTGACATCTCTTTGACACCTGCTTTTCTGTAATCTCTCCTTTTATATTATCATGAAAATGGCAGCGGGGTACCTGAGGCAGTTTTTTTGGCAGTTTTTTTGGCAGTTTCTTGGGCACTTGCCGGAGAAGCCCCGGGTTCGGGTTCGGACTGACTCTGGCCTTTTCCTTGCTTTCCTGTCCGAACTTGCCCAGCATTATTCCAAACTCCAGCTTAAGTCCATCTGTATAATCAAATAATCCCTGCCTCAACAAAAAATCAGCAGGGCATGAAAGAACCCCGCTGATTAATGTTTATTGCACCGTTAATTCAGTTTCTTCATGCTCGTGAATATCGTCGCCTTTTTCAACATGGGTCGTGATGGTGTATGTGCCCGGTTCGGTAAACTGATGGTCGGCAGTGTATGTGCCCGGTTCTGTTTCAGACATATTCACCCATTGAGGCGTTGCGCCATTAAGTGTAATCTCAAGCTTTACTTTAGCCTCCGCCAGCGGTTCCCCTTCATTATCAACCATGGCAGATAAAGCTGTTTGTTCGTTTGCATGAATTTGTTCAGACGCCTGCAGCTCAATGGATACCTCTCCGCCATGACTGTGAGAATGGCCATCTTCATGTCCCTCATTTTCTTGTTCATGCCCCGTTCCTGAGTCCTCCGGTTTTGCCTCGCCAACCTGTATGGAAACCATTGGCATTGTATGCTGGCTTCTAGCCGTTACATGGGACTGAACATAGTAGAGGCCTTCTTCTGCAAATATATGATCAGCATTATATTTCCCCTCTGAGTCGTGCTTTGCCACTGCCATTTCACCGTTTTCTTTTTGTCCTTCCTGCCATATTTCAAATTTTACCTCATCCGCATCGGTTACGGCCTCACCGCCTTGTCTTACAGTGACGGCAAGGGTTGCCTCCTCACCAGGATCAATGGTTTCAGGCACCTGGATGACGGCTTCAATGATTTGCGGCACTTCGTCGTTTTTTGCGGGCTTTTCTTCTTCTGATTGGCTGCAACCGCCAAGAACAAGCAAGCTCGCCATTATGCTGAATAAAATCTTTTTCAATTTAGTGTCCCTCTCTTTATCTATATTGTCTTTTGATATTATCAATATAAAAGCCATTTGTGATAAAACAATGAAATTTTTTCAAAAAATAAAAGACCCATTCAGAACTTTTGAGATTTAGTACAAAGGATTGCTTTCTATTATGTGTTTTATACTAGACGGACGCAAAATCAGTCAGGACCGCTTTTTGTCCCATTCTTTCGAGATCTCTTCTGAAGCTCTCTTTTCAATTAAGGGTATCTCCCTTCTTCTAAATCAGCTTATCCGTCATATATTTAGAGAGTGGAGGGATTTATATGAATTCTAAATTAAGAATCCATTCTATTTTCTTTTATATAAATAGCTGGCTTTTCAGTATTTGTGCAGTGGTGGCGATCGCTGGGATTGTTACGCTTTATCCGGCTGTCTTCTCTTCATCACATATGAATGTGCTGCTTAAAGACATTAAGGCCGACCAGCTCTTCATTCACTTTTTGAAAGCCGAAAACCATTATTTTCACAAGGAGGTTCCTGAAAGCTACTCCCTATCCGGAACCCTATTTAAGCTGGCAACCAACACACAGCCGAAAGATATCAGAACGTTCCTAGGCCGGGAGCTGCCTGGTTTTTCAATCTTTGACACCGGTATTGCCGTTGCCGGAGAGGGTACAGACTTTACCAATCTGCCAGTGGAATCTGCCCCTCCTCTTGAAGTCCTTTTAAAAGAAAAAGAACTTGCTATGAATGACGGTCAAAATGAAGAAAGTAAGGCTCCTCCAAATATTCCGGACAAAAAAGGGGTTCTTATTTACCATTCCCACAGCTGGGAATCATTCGCTCCGCTTCTAAAAGATGTAAAGGATACAGATGAGGCCGTTAGTCCAAATGAGCAGGTGAATGTCATTGCTGTCGGGAAAAAGCTTAGTGAAGAGCTGGCGAGAAAAGGCATAGGTGCTGAGCATGATAAAACCAATATTGCCGCAGAACTGAAAAAGAAGGGCTGGAACTGGGAGAATTCCTATGCCATGTCAAGAGAGACTGTACAATCCGCCATGACAGAGAATAAGGATGTTAAATTCTTAATTGATATCCATAGGGATTCGCTGCCCCGAGGGAAAACAACCGCAGTAATTGGCCAGGAACCATACGCGCGACTGTTTTTTGTTGTCGGCAAAGAGCACAAAAACTATGAACAGAACTTAAAAGTGGCTACCGAGCTCCATAAAGCACTGGAAGCAAAATATAAGGGAATCAGCAGGGGAGTATTTGTTAAAGGAAAAAGTGAAGGCAACGGCATTTACAACCAGGATCTTTCCGAGCGGGCACTTTTGCTGGAATTCGGAGGTGTGGAAAACAATCTGGAGGAACTGAATAATTCCATAAAAGCATTTGCTAGTGTATTTAGTGATTATTACTGGAAGGCAGAGCCAGTCAATGCGGAAGATTAAAGCTTGCCATTATTGTCTCCTGTTTACTTTTTTCAGCACCTTTATTCTTTACCTTCTGTTTGGCATTAGCACCATTACGGTCGCCTGCCTGTTTTCAGGAATTATCCTCTCAATCATCAATTTAATTGAAGATGAAATGATGGCATTCAGGCAGGACCACAATGGCTGATAAAGGAAAAAATGATCATTTTCTGTTTTAATAGAAGATAATGAAACAGGAAATAGGAGTGATCAAAGTGAAATTAGCTATTATAACAGGTGCATCCAAAGGTTTAGGAGCTTCCATTGCCAAGAGGATGATTACAGAAGGCACTGGCATCATATCTGTATCAAGGACTGAAAACCCCGAGTTGGCAAAACTTGCTGCAGAGAATCAAGTATTCTTTGCCCAATATTTCTGCAATCTGTCCTCACCGGATGAGCTTGAATCTGCTTTCAGCGAACTGACAGCACTATTGCAGGAAAAACAGCCGGAAACCCTATATGTATTTAACAACGCAGGGATTATAGACCCCATCGGAACAGCCGGGAATCTTGATCATGCCGCATTAATTCAAAATGCTCACGTTAATCTGATTGCTCCTATTATGATTTCCAACATCCTCCTGCGTGAGGTTTCAAGTGAAATGACCATTGTCAACATTACTTCAGGTGCTGCTGAAAGGCCCATACAGGGGTGGAGTGCTTATTGCAGCACAAAAGCCGGAATAAATATGTTCACGGAAACAGCTGCATTGGAACTGCGGACAGCAGGCAGCAGCCATAAGGTTATTGCCTTTAGTCCCGGTGTTATGGATACCGCTATGCAGGGAACCATACGTTCTTCAGCGAAGGAAGCATTTCATGATCTTGAGAAATTCCAGGCATACAAGGAGAAAGGAATGCTGCGGGATACGGAAACTGTGGCAAATGCACTAGTCGATTTGCTGCTGCAGAAGGAAATTGAGAGCGGAAAAGTTTATTATGTAAATGACTTAATCTAAAGAGTAACAAAAGCCGGCTAAATGAGCCGGCTTATTTATCTCCCAATATATTACTATCTACAACACCATGGTGAATACGGAGCACTTCATGATTATTATCTTTTTGTATAACAAAAAAACCGTTCGAGAAGTCGGAGGATAATTCTTTAAAGAAGATGCCCTTTATTCCATTTTCTTGATCTTCTCCAATGATCAGATGATAATCGGAGCCTTTTTTGACGATCTGGGCCGGCAGCCCTTTATCCCAGTCGTCAGAGGGATCATGAACCTTTCTTGAAACTTCTACGACATGTATATCCACCCCTTCAAGCAGCTGGAATAAATCATTGATCAGCGAATGCTTTACCATCCGCTCCAGCTTGGTTTGAACAGCCTGCCCAAGGATGATCTGGGTAATATTATTCTCCTTTACCACTTCAGCTATCACCCTGGCGATTTTTTTGCCTTCAGCATACTTGGAGAGCATCATTAGCCCGTATTTCTCTGCTAAACTTTCGAACAAGTATTTTGTCTGAAGCTCATTAAAGTCAAGCTCTTCCTGCTTCCGGTTTTCCACAGAGAGAATATAGCCATCCCCCTGAAATGCTTCCTTCAGTTTTTTGCCTCTTTGAACCAGTATCTCCGCATGATTGGGATTGCTTACACATATTAAAATACTTTCCTTCATTTTTACACCACTCCCACCGGATTCTATATTCAGTATAGCACGAATACCATGGAATAACCCCCGCGGCAAAAGGGCTCCATGAGAATGTGTTTAGAACAATTAATAATTTTTAGAAAATATGAATAAGAATTTCTCTGCCCGGGCATACTACTCCTACAAGTGTAAATCCCCCTTTTTTTCCGCTTCCTGTCAAGGAAGCATTTTTTTTGATAAAAAGACCTCTGCCTTTATGCAGAGGTCTTTTTATTGAATAAAATTCAGGAATTGGCTAGTGCGCATTTCTTTGGGACTGGAAAATATCTGTTCAGGCTTGCCGCGTTCCACTATAATACCGCCGTCCATGAAAATGACTTCATCCGCTGCTTCCCTGGCAAATCTCATCTCATGGGTAACGATCACCATTGTCATTCCCTCAGCGGCCAGGTCCTTCATCACCTTCAGCACTTCTCCGACAAGTTCAGGGTCAAGTGCCGAAGTAGGCTCATCGAAAAGCATAACCTTTGGCTCCATGGCAAGAGCCCGAGCAATCCCTACCCGCTGCTGCTGGCCGCCTGAAAGCTGATAAGGATAAAAGCCGGCTTTATCCGCTAGACCAACTTTTCTTAAAAGCAGTTCCCCCTTTTCCTTTGCTGTTTCCTTAGATTCACCTTTCACTGTAACCGGCCCTTCCATGACATTTTCCAGTGCAGTCATATGCGGAAATAAATTATAGTTCTGAAAAACCATTCCCGTAAGGCGCCTGAAGGGAGGAATTTCCCTTTTCGAGACCTGCTGAGAAAAGTCGAGGACTTTATCGCCAATGGCAAGCAGTCCTGAAGTAGGCTGCTCCAGTACATTTATGCACCTCAGCAAGGTTGTTTTACCGGAGCCCGATGGCCCAATCACTACAACCACTTGCCCTTTCTTCACTTCCAAATTAATTCCCTTCAGTACTTTCAGCTGATCAAATTGCTTATGCAAATCCTTAATATTAATCATCTATAGCACTGCCTCTTTTCATGAAGAAATATATCTGTCCAGACGGCGTTCAAGCCTCCCCTGCAGGATCGAAAGCATAAAGCAAATCACCCAATATATAAAGGCAGCCTGCGTATATAGAAGTAAAAATTCATAATTGGTTGCAGCTATTTCCTGTGCTCTTCGGAACATCTCCGTGACCAAAATCATGGAAGCCAGAGAGGTATCTTTTACAAGACTGATGAATGAATTGGATAGCGGCGGCAGCGATACCCTGGATGCCTGCGGAAGAATAATTCTCTTAAGCGTCTGTGAATAGGACATGCCTATGGAATATCCCGCTTCCCATTGTCCTTTTGGGATCGAAAGGATGGCCGCCCGGATAATTTCGGAGGCGTACGCCCCTACATTCAGCGAAAATCCTATGATCGCTGAAGGGAAAGGATCAATAATGACACCAATCGTCGGGAGCCCGTAAAAAATGATGAAAAGCTGCACAAGAAGCGGCGTGCCCCTTATTGCTGATACATATATTCTTGCTATCGTCTCCAGTGCCTTATTTCCCGAAGTGCGGGCAAGTGCCGTAAATATTGCCAATGCCAGCCCGCATATAAATGAAATCAGTGTTAATGGGATGGTATAAACAATGGCACCCTCAAGCAATGGCTGGAATGAATTCTTTCCAATCTCTAAAAGTCTTTCGACCCTTTCCGGGTTGGCAAAAATACTACTTAAGTACATCTTCGCCAAACCATTTTTCTGAAATTTTCAAGTAAGTGCCATCCTCTATCATTTCGGTCAATGCTTTATTGACTTCATCAACCAATGTATCGCTTCCCTTCCTGAACATTAGGCCGCTTTGGGAAGCATCTTCGGATTCGTCCGCGATTTTGACTGGAGCATCAGGTTTATGTTTTTTAAAGTCCAAAAAAGACAAATTATCGTTGAGTGTAACATCTGCACGCTTTGAGTTAATCAGTTCAATCGCCTGGTTAAATCCGTCTACTCCTACAATTTCTGCTCCATAAGACTTTGCCAGATCAGCATAATTGCTTGTCATGGACTGTGCGGCTTTCAAACCCTTTATGTCTTCAAAGCTTGAAACTGAATCATTGGATTCATGTGTAATCAAAACAGCTGCAGAAGAAATATAAGGATCCGAAAAATCGTATTTCTCCTGGCGGTCAGGGCGAATCCCCACCTGGTTTGCAATCATATCGAATCGTTTTGAATCCAATCCGGCGAACATTGCATCCCATTGTGTTTCCAGAAATTCCGGCTTCACACCAAGCCTTTTGGCCACTTCCTTTGAGATTTCCACATCAAAACCAGTAAGGTTGCCTTTATCATCATGGAAGGTGAATGGCGGATAAGTGCCTTCCGTTCCAATTAGCAGTTTCCCCTCATCCTGCACTTTTGCCCATAAGTCCTGCTTCTGCTCTTCTGACGCCGGCTGATCCTGATTTTCCGGGTTTGCTTTATTCGTCCCGCACCCTGAAATGATTAAAACTAAACAGATTAGAACAGCACTAAAAAAAGTCTTTTTCATGTTTGCCTCCTGTTTAAGAAATGTTTTTATTTTATCTTTTCCTAAAGTGCTTAGTTTATAGGAGGCCAAAGAAAAAAACCCTCTTTCTAAAAGAAGGCTTTAGGATACTAAGAATATGATGGTTTTTTCAAAGAACATTTAGAGGCTTCTTCCGTCAGTTCAGGAGCATAGTAGCTGAGCTTTTTAATTAAATAGCAGGCTTCAGGGAAATGATGTTCGAGAAATCTCAGGGTTGTTTTATTGAGAATCCTTTTGCCGGTGTATTTCTGGACTATCCCCTTAATGTATTCATTCATTTCAATCACAGCCAGCCCTACATCCCTTGCCATTTCCTGCTGGCGCGGGAATCCTGGCTGCGTAAACCGGAGATATCCTTTCATATGTCGGTTCTGCACCAGGAAACCCTGAAAAATCCGGGTATAGATTTCGGCCTGTTCATTTACAAATACCTCAATTGGATCGATTGAATTTCTCAGAAGAATGATGTGCCCCAGCTGATCCTCCAGCCACAAATCCAGCAAATCAAAAAGGGATTGCGGCGGCGGTGTTAGCCCTTTTGCATAATAGGACAGCAAGCGCAGATATTCCTGATTTTCACTTAATGTGCCGTTAAAATAAGTTGGCGAGAGATTAAGATTGATTAAATTATTGATTCTCAGATTCTGGAGCTTTCCTTCAAATTGAAAATAGCCGTTTGCAATTGGCCATATCTCCATGGCCATGGCGATTGCCTCCTGTGAGTTTGCTTCTGCAGATGGAGATAACTGATTAAGCCTATTTCTAAGGTTACGGAAGGCTTGTCTGTATTCATCCGCTCTTTTTACATACTTGCTTTCTGTTGGAGAAAGATTGTCCCTCACAAAAATCGCATGGTCTTCAAGAATCTCCAGCCAAAAAGCATGCTCCTCCCACGGTGTCAATCCTATTTCATTCATTTAGATCCCCCCATTATAATCCTTTTAAATGTATATGCCTTTCATAAAGGAAAGATGAAGGGGGGTCGGATAAAAAAGGAGCGCTTTAGAAAAAATAAGGAAGCATTTATAAGAAAGGAGAATCGCTATGACAAAAAAGTTCAATAAAGGCAGCAATAATCAAAATTCACCAAGAGGAAATCAATCAGCCATCAGCGGAGATAACAGCAAGGGCAATAAGAGGAATAAAGATCAAAAGGATAAGACTGATTTGGATTAAGAGAAAACCGGCTTCGGTTTAGAAGCCGGTTTTTCATATTAAAAGCTATCCATAACCGAGTTTTCCGGAATCCTGAACGGGTCATTTTTATCAATTCGATCATAAAACATTATTCCGTTCAGATGGTCGATTTCATGCTGCATAATGATGGCCGGGATACCCTTGAATCGGAGTGTCACTTCTTCGCCTTCAAAATTATGGGCTTTTACCTTAATGCGCTCATAACGGGGTACATACCCTTTTACGTCACGGTCTACAGACAGGCAGCCCTCACCCTCCGGCAGGAAAATGACACCGATAGAGTGGCTGATGATTCTTGGATTAATTACGAAATACTCCTGAGGCTCAGCTTTTTCATTGGTAAAATAGGCGGTAAACATCCGTTTGTTAAGGCCAATTTGGTTGGCAGATAGCCCAATGCCCGGACGCAAGCCATATTTCTTTGCAATGGCAGGGTCCTGGCTGTTCTTCAAATATTGCATCATCGCAATCAGCGTTCCGCGATCTTCTTCAGTCAAAGGCACTGTGACTTCATTTGTTGCCTCACGCAGGATCGGATCCCCTTCCCGCACAATATCTTTCATAGTAATGATTGTATCAGCATTAAATTTACTCATAAATAAACAATTCATCTACCTTTACTTTTAATGTTTTAGAAATTCTAAAAGCTAACTCCAATGTGGGATCATATTTATTATTTTCTATGCAATTGATTGTCTGCCTGGCCACACTGCATTCTTGAGCGAGCCTTTTCTGAGTTATTCCCAGCTTTTTTCGTATTTCCTTTATTTTATTTTTCATCCTATCACCTTTTGGGCTGAAACTGTTTTTATGGTAGCATTTCAGATGGCAGGATGTCCAACACTTTGGACATTGGTTGGTGTGCATGAAATTTCCCCCGTGAAAAATAGAAGATATTTGCAAAATTTTGATTTTATCCGCAATTTTACTTGCTTTTTAGCGAACAAACACAAAATATCCGAGAAATTGCAAAAAAACCAGTGCAGATCTTTCTCCACACTGGTTCCTAGTTGTCTACGCCTCTGCTTCTACCAGAGTTTCAGCTGGCTTTTTCTTTTTCAGCAGCAGCTTGAGCTCTCTTTTATATTTTCTCTTAGTAAGAATGTAAAGAAAATCTCCCTGCTCAATTTGGGTGTTGCCTGTTGGAGTAATTAACTCATCTTTACGAATGATTGCATTGACGAGTGCGCCTTCAGGAAACGGGATCTCCATCAGATTTTGCCCGATAATGAATGCATCTTCTTCTATTTCGAATTCAATCATTTCAGCATCTGCTTTTCCAAGGGAGACCAATTCCAGGGAATGCATGGGAGTAGCCTTCTCAGGCCCAGCCAGACCGAGCTTTTCGGCTAACCATGTAATCGTTGACCCCTGGATAAGAGCGCTTGTCAGGACAACGAAAAAGACAACATTGAAAATTTCGTGACTTCCTTCCACACCGGATAACAGCGGGAAAGTGGCCAGCACGATTGGCACAGCTCCTTTTAAACCTGCCCAAGATAAGAAGATCAATTCCTTCATTGAGAAGCCCATCTTGATGGTGGTTAAGAACACAGCAGCAGGTCTGGCAACAAACATAAGAAGAGCTGAAAGAGCCAGGCCTTTTAGCAAAATGTCAGATTGGAAAAGTTCATTCGGGAAGACCAGGAGACCCAAAATGACGAACATCGCAATTTGCATCATCCAGGCAAACCCTTCTGTAAAACGGAAAACAGAGTGGCGATAGGCAATGTCTGCATTTCCTATCATAATACCTGCTACATATACAGCAAGAAGGCCGCTGCCTCCCAGATAAGCAGTTATTCCATATGTCAGCATCGCAAATCCAGTTGCAAACACAGGATAAAGCCCGCTTGAATCCAAGTTAATTTTATTCAATGACCATATTGCGAATTTGCCAAACAGGAGACCGGCTATTGCTCCCACTCCCATTTGGATAAAGAAGGAACCAATAAGAGAGAAAATGCCGGAGCCAGGAGTCATAATCAACTCAATCATGGCAACTGTCAGGAACACTGCCATGGGATCATTGGAGCCAGACTCGGCTTCCAATGTTGCGGAAATCCTGGGCTTTATATTTTGCCCTTTTAATACAGCAAAAACGGCAGCTGCATCAGTTGATCCGACAATCGCGCCAAAAAGCACCGCGACAGGCCAATCTGCCCCGAGAATAAACTTTGCCGCCACGGCAACAAGCCCGGTAGTAATTACAACACCTAAGGTTGCCAATGATAAGGAAGGTACAATGACCGTCCGAGCTGTTTTCCAGTTCGTCTGCAGTCCTCCTTCAAACAAAATAATGATAAAGGCCAAAACCCCAATCATCTGCGCAATTCTCGCATTATCAAAATAAATGAATTGCCCCAATCCCATCCCGACCGCGATAAAGAGAACAAGAGCAGGCACACCAAGCCGTGCAGAAAATTTAGTTGTCATAACACCAATAATAAAAAGGATAGCAGCCAATAGGATAAGTGCATCTGTGTGCCAAATAAATTCAGCCAATACGATCACCTTCTTTATTTAGATTTAATCAAAGGATATAGGTAATAAAAAATGTTCTATTATTGTTGAGGAATTCGTTTTATTGAATCAGTAAAGCTGTATGAAAGGAGACTATCATGCAAAATTGAGTCTCTTGATCAGACTTAAGTGACTTTTTTACAACGGAGAATTTGCCTTGAATGACTTGTGCCCTGTACGAAAAAGGCAGAATTAAATGTTAGCCAGTGTAATGCCAGGAGAGGTGATGACAGCAGTTCATGACGGATCTTCAGTAGGGTGAAGATCTGCTATTAGAAAAGAAGTGACAGTGAGTCGCGAGCTTTGTTTCCAGCATAAGATTATCTTTTGCCGCTTTCAATATCTTTATCGATTTTTTTAATGTAACATAAATACATCATAACATATATTATGTAACATTGCACTTCATATGCATGCTTTTAAAAAAATCGGACTTGCCATTAGGCAAATCCGCTAAATTTCTTTAGATAGATGAATCATCGCATCTTCCAGTTTATACGCCTTATATCCGCAGCGTTTATAGAGGTTTACCGCACTATCCCATGCAATATTTGTTTCGAGGACAACTTTTCTGTAACCGGCTGCTTTGGCGCGATCCTCCAGTTGCCGTACCATCATACTGGCAATGCCCTGACCCCGGAATTCCTTTTTTACAGACATTCGCTGCAGCCTGCATTCCCCATTGCCTTCATTGGTTATTGCACCCGTACACACCAGTTCATTTTCAATCAAACCAGCCAGAAAGAGGGTGCCTTCACCGTTATATGTTTCTGTAAGGCAATTCAAATCAGGATTTAACGAATGGTCAATAAATCCGAAGCGTTCCTGGAATCCATTCAGTATTAATTCTTTTGCAGCAGTCTCGTGATCTTTTAAGATCGGTACAAACTTTATATCCGATTTAATCATTTTCAGCTCAGCAGCAGCCAGCTTTTTATCGCATACCTCAGGCACACCGACATTAATTGTTTTTCCATTGACAGTTGTGATTTCCATAGATTCTCCTGTTTTTTCCTTTTATAATAAGATATTAGCAGTAAAAAGAGAATTCTATTTAGAAAGTTAATATTACCAGAGCTTCTCTCTAGAACTTTTGCTGCTCTGAATATTGCGCATCCCCCTCGGGACAAAAACGTTAAACTATATTCTGTACGCCTCAAGTCTTAGCTAAAATTAAAGCTGGGGCTCAATGTGCATGAAATGGCATTAACATACAATATAATTAAGAAATTTTTGAAGGAAAGCAGGGGTTCATAGTGAAAAGGATTTTCGCCATTTTTATCATTTTAATCTGTTCTTATTTGCTTTTTACCGGTGTAAACAGCTGGCTAAGTTCTGGAGGAAGCAGTACCGAAGCTTCTCTCAGCGAGAGGACAGATAATATCAGCATAGATGTATCAAGTTCAGATACAGTCATTATTCCTGAAAAGAGAAATAATGTTAAAGCTGTGCTTGACGGTAAAGGGAAGGTGACCGTAAACAAGTCAGGAGACGAAGTTCGTGTAGAATACAAAAGAAAGTGGCTCGACGGCTTTCAGTTTTTCAATAATAAAACCAATCTGAAGATTTACATTCCTGATGATTTCAATAAGTCCATGTCCATTGACATTGGTTCTGGCCGTCTGAATTTTGCCGGTGAATCTGAAAGCAAGCCTTTCGAGCTTGAGAGTCTGAATGTTCATATGAGCTCCGGCAAAGTCAGCCTTGCCAACATTAAGACTGATGAATTTGAGCATGAAGGTTCATCAGGGATGATGGAAGCAGATCATATCATTACCCGTGCAGGAGAAATAGATATGAGTTCCGGCAAAGTAAAGATCCGCAACTACCAGGGCAAACTTGATGCCGGAGTATCTTCGGGACAGCTGGATATAATGGTCGGCAAACTGATTGACTCAATTAAAGTGGAAGCAAGTTCAGGCTTTGTCCGTCTTGATTTGCCTGATGATGCTGACTTCACCTTAAAGGGCAAAGCAAGCAGCGGCCATATCAGCAGCAATATTGAATTAGATGATGAGAAACGTGATAAAAATGATATTTCCGGCAAACATGGATCAGGGGAACATGACATCCGTATCTCTGTATCCAGCGGGAAAGCTGAAATTAATTAACTGCTGCATTGAAGTCCGGGAAATCGGGCTTTTTTTAATGCTGAAAGGGGGTTAACACTCGACACCATGGGGAAATAGTCTTATACCTATTATTTTGACAAACGAAATTTCACAAAGGAGTGGAGTCTTGAAGAAAGCTATTTTACTGGCATCCATTCTGCTGTCAGGCTGCTCTTCACCATCCTGGATTCCCGGCCAGGAAAGTGAAACTGAATCCGAAGAACAGGAGGACGGCAAAGTGTTAATTGATGCCCCTCATTATTTGCAAAAGCCTGAGCTTGAAAGAGGATGTGAAGTAACCAGTCTTGCTATGCTCCTGAATCATGCAGGAGAAGAGACCGATAAAATGGAATTAGCCGAAAAAATAAACCGTGTTCCTTTCGAAAAGGATGGCTATAGGGGAAATATTCATAAAGGCTTTGTTGGCAATATGCAGACATTGGATGAACCTGGACTCGGTGCCTACCATGAACCCGTTGCAGAACTGGCTGAAAGCCATTTGCCAGGAAAAATTGAAGACCTGACAGGCAGCGGGTTCGACAAAGTAATAGAGCAGCTTGATGACGGAAGACCAGTCTGGGTGATCATCACCAGCACTTACGATGTATTGCCTGATTCAGAATGGGAAACCTGGGAAACTAAAGATGGCCCCGTCAAAATAACCTACCGAATGCATGCTGTATTAGTCACAGGCTATGATGAAGATCATATCTATGCAAATGATCCGCTTAAGGAGAAAAATACCCAATACCAAAAGGACAAGTTCATTGCCGGATGGGAACAGATAGGAAGACAGGCAATCACTTATGTGGATAAATAAAAAACCCGGATGTATGGGGATAACTTTTTGTTTTAAATCAAGATCACCTATGTGGATAACTCTATTGTCTTCTTGGATTATCCACTTAGTGTGGATGAATCGGGGTTTAATTGTGGATACTTCAGAATAATTGAAAAAGTCAATGAACTAGTTATGCACATTTTGAAATAATGGGAAGCTCTAACATGAAAATAATCCTCAATCCGTGGATGATTTGTGAATTACAAATTTTAAACTAAGCCGAAAGCTTCGGCCAGCAGTTTGTACGAATTCAGTTTGTCTTGAAAGCCATGAATATTGGTAATGACCATAAACTCATCTGTTCCGTAGATTTCGCTGAGCAGCTTCAATTCCTCTTTTACTTTTGCCGGGGTGCCGACTAACATCCGCTTGCGGTTTTCAGTAATTTTTTCGTTTTCCACATGTGTGAGCTGGATACCTTCAGCTTCTATGCTTGGGATTAATCTCGTATCTCGCCCTTTTTCAACTGCCAGAAGCCACATATCCTGGCTCAAAGCCAGCTTCTCGGCCTCTTCCTGTGTCTCAGCGCATACAACAAAAATACACACATTTGCTTTCGGCTCAGACAAAGCTGATGAAGGATGGAATTGGCTGAAATATGTATCCATTGCTTTCTTTCCGTTGGCAGGATTGATAAAGTGGCCATACGTAAAGGCAGTTCCATATTCCGCTGCCAGTCTTGCTCCCCGATGTGTAATTCCAAGAAGCCACAATAGTGCAGGATCTTCAGCCTGTGGAAAAGCTTTCACTTGCTGATAAGGATGGCCTTCTGGAAGCTCTTTGTTCAAAAACCCCTGCAAATCCCTAAGCTGTCTCGGAAACTCATTCAGACTTTTCCTTACTCCATCTGTCAGCGCAAGCCGGGTGGATGCGGATCCTCCGGGAGACCTCCCAATGCCTAAATCGATTCGTCCAGGAAATAGAGTTTGGAGCACATTAAAATTTTCGGCAATTTTATAAGGGCTGTATTGCGGCAGAAGGATTCCACCTGAACCGACATTAATTCTGCTGGTGCTTGATGCAATATGGGAGATAAGAATTTCCGGTGAGGAGCCAGCCAGTCCATTCGAATTATGATGCTCAGCCACCCAAAAACGGGAGTAGCCAAGCTCTTCTGCCACTTGGGCATGCTTCACTGTTTTACGAAAAGTTTCAGCTGCAGTATCCCCTTTTGCCACGACAGATTGATCCAAAACACTGAGCTTCATTAGAACACCCCCTTTTATTGAAGATGATCTTATCACAAGAAATACATTTTCCTCAAATGTCTCAACTGCGCAAGCGATTTATTAGGAAATTTACAGCCTTTCTGGTAGTATATGAATGATTTTTTTTGAGGAGGAAAAACAATGCATACATTAAAAGGCAAAACAGCTCTAATTACAGGAGCAGGCAGAGGAATCGGGCGTGCAGCAGCTATCGCGCTCGCGAAAGAAGGCGTCAATATTGGTTTACTTGGCCGCACGATTGAAAATCTTGAAAAAATGGCGGATGAACTTAGCCAGTACGATGTGAATGTATCTGCTGCTGCAGCCGATGTTGCCGACCTTGAAGCCGTTACCCATGCAGTTGAGCATATTAAGTCAGACCTTGGCTCTGTGGATATCCTGATTAACAATGCCGGAATTGCCAAATTTGGAGGATTCCTGGAACTATCTCCTGATGAGTGGGAAAGCATCATCCAGGTCAACTTGATGGGTGTTTATAATGTTACAAGAGCCGTTCTTCCTGAAATGATTGAACAGAAGTCCGGAGACATTATCAACATTGCATCCACAGCCGGCCAAAAAGGTGCACCTGTCACTAGTGCATACAGCGCATCCAAATTTGCCGTTTTAGGCTTAACAGAGTCCCTGATGCTTGAGGTTCGAAAGCATAATATCCGAGTTAGCGCATTGACTCCAAGCACGGTTGCCACTGACCTTGCGATTGAAACAAACCTGACAGACGGCAACCCGGAGAAAGTTATGCAGCCGGAAGACCTCGCAGAATTCATGGTTGCACAGCTGAAATTAAACCCTCGGGTGTTTGTGAAGACAGCAGGCATGTGGTCGACAAATCCATAAGATTTTGGAGAAGCCCCAATCGTTTAATGATTGGGGCTTTATTTTTCTTTTTGAAATAAACTTTTTCTCCCATCAAAAAGAGACTGCCTTAAAGACAGTCTCAACATAACTTAATTTGCACTTCTTTTAAATGGCCACCAATTTGCCTGGCCGAAGTTCTTGACCATAACCGGAATAAATAAAGGCAGCACTACCAGTGCGTAAAGCATTAATCCGACTAGAACGATGGACGCGATCTGCAATAGCGACAGCATTCCGGATGGCATCATTGCCGCGAATGTTCCGCCAAGGATAACGGCAGCTGAGATAATAACTGTGCCCATCTTCTTCATGGACAACAGCATGGCGTCTGCAATTGAAAGGTCACGATATTCATTAAAGCGGTCCATTAAGAAAATGCTATAGTCAACACCAAGTGCGACCAAAATAACGAATGCAAAGAATGGAACCGCCCAGCTGATGCCCGAATATCCGAGCAGATTTACAAAAATCGCTTCATTCATTGCCATACTTGTATAGTAGGTCAAAATCAATGAACCAATTAAATAGATTGGCATTATGATAGACCTGAAAAGGAACACAAGAATGATCGAAATGCCAAGCAGCATCAATACAACTGTACGGGAATAATCCTGATCTGACATTGTACTCAAATCAGCATTCGTGCTAGTAATCCCGCCCACTGCGACAACTGCATTTTCAAGCTTAGTCCCTTTTGCCGCTCTTTCCACAGCTTCTTTGATTTCGTCCACCTGGTTAATGGCTTCGTTGGAGTAAGGATTTGCTTCAAGCACTACATCCATTGTCATCACTTTACGGTCCTCTGACAAATAGACATCAAATACCTGGGCAAACTCTTCATCCTCCAGAACTTCAGGCGGCAGATAGAAACCATCCATATTTTCCGAATTTGATAGGCCTGCCAGATAATCCTGTGCCGAACCGAGACCTTCGGACACCTGTTCCAGTCCATCTGCGCTCTGGCCAAGACCATCTGTCAGCTGGCTGATTTGTCCGCCAAGATCGCCGAATCCTGCCAGCAGCTGTTCCTGCCCGCCATTGATTCCTGCTAAACCATTTGTCAGCTTCGGAAAATTATCGACGATTTGCCCCTGCCCGTCAGCAAGCTGATTGAGTCCTGCCTGCTGAGCTTCAATTCCTTTGATAAGCTGCTGGAGTCCGGCAGATAGTTTTGACTGTTCTTTTAGAATCACATCAAATCCATTATTTGCTTCTAACAATCCATTATTTAACTCAGTAATCCTCAAATTCAGCTCAGATAAAGCCCCTGTAACCTCACCCAAATTCTTTTGTATAGCCTGTTTGTAAGTCTGGTAGGTTTGATCCGCTGCTAACTGATCATAATTGGCATCAAGGTGGTTATATAAGGCATCATTTGCTGCCATTATTTCACCCAGTCCTGTACCGGCCTTAGAATATCCAGCTTGCAGCTGGGTTAACCCTTGTTGGGATAACTGGTAACCGTTTAAGAGTATTTGATAATTTGCTGTAAGCTCTTCCGCTCCAGCTTTCGCATCAGCTAAGCCGGCTTTAATTTGATCTGAACCCGCAGACCCCTGACGAATACCATCTTCAATTTTTGCAAGGTTCGTTTGAATTTCGCCAAGGCCGGACTTGATTTCATTGGTGCCAGAGATCAAATCATTGATGCCTTTTGTGGCATTCTGCAGCTCAGGCTCTGATTTTGACAGTTCGCTGCTTGCTTCACTTAAGCCGTCTGAAATTTTGTTTAATCCGTCCTTACCTTCTCCTAGGCCTTCTTCAAGAGTCTCAGCTTGTTTGGCAACAAAGAAGTCTTCGATTGGCTCTCCAGTCGGTCTTGTGACAGAGCGGACTGTATCCACCAGATCTACTTTTTCAACCTCACGGCTGATTTTTTCAGCCAGGCCTACATATTCTGCGGAATCCATTTCCTCATCGTTTTTCAAGACGATTTGCGTTGGCATGGATTCTCCGGGCCCAAAGCTGTCAGCAATAGCATTAAACGCTTTAATGGAATTAACATCTCCGCCGATTTCCTCAAGGGAGTTGTAAGAAAGTTCTCCGTCATATGTCACCAGGAACGGCACACAAACGGCTGCCACTATTAGCAATGCCAGAAATGGACGCGCAAGCGAGAATCGACCGACTGTACCCCATAGCTTGCTTTCTCCATGCTCTGCACTCTTCTTCGAAGGCCAGAAAATTTTCTGCCCCAGCACTGCCATAAAGAATGGCACAATGGTAAATAAAGCAATTAATAATATTGCTACACCAATGGCCACAGCTGCTGCTGACTGATAAAGAATAAATTGCGAGAAGCCAATTGCAGCAAAGCCAATCATAACAGCCAAACCGCTGAAAAATACTGTTCGTCCCGCATTTCGGTATGTTGCCACAATGGCATCCGCTGTGCTTTCATTATAAGAAAGTTCTTCTTTAAAACGGCTTAACAGCAGGATACAATAGTCTGTTCCAATCCCAAACAGAATCGCCACAAGGAAAATCTGGGTATAGTTCGAAATAGGAAAATCCAGTCTATCAACTAAAAATGCCACAATGGATTGTGAGGCAAGATAGGTAAATCCAACTGTCAGCAGCGGGATCATTGGCGCAACCACTGATCGGAATACCAGCAGCAGAACAACCAGAATAAAGACGACTGTGATTCCTTCCGTTTTTTTCAGTCCTTCCTGCGAACTGTTCATGAGATCTTCATTAATCAGCCATTCACTCGTATAATAATGATCTACCTTTGCATCATCAATAGCTGAATAAAGCTCTTCACTCAGCTCAGCTGGCTCACGGTCGTTCCAGCTTACATTGACAGAAGCCAAAATGGACTTGCCATCCTCTGAAACCAGCTGTTCTTTCAAGCTTTCTTCATTAAAATGGGTAAGAATTTCCGTAATTCCCATTTCATCGCTCTTATCCTCAAGCGTCCGGATAGCTTTCTCCGCTTCTTTGATTTCTTCTCCAGTGAGCTTTTTATCATTATGGAAAACAAGTGCAACCTGGGTCTCATCCCCGCCGCCTTCCTGCTTCTGCACTTCTTGCATAATATCCCCGGCAAGTGTGGATGAATACTCTTCAGGCACAGTAATCTGCCCTTTATCGCGGACCAGATCTGCCATGTTTGGCGCTGCCATAAACAAGCCGGCAACCACTGCGATCCAAACGGCAATGACAAGCCATTTTCTTTTAATAATTGAATACACTCTTTAATCCCCCGCTTTGTTTTCTGATAAAGTGAAACTTCAATCAGTGGGGGTTCTCTCCCACCCGCTGATTGTTAGTTGAACCAATCTGGCCTATACGGGCAGTTTGTCTCCCGCCCATACTCCTTCGATTGCTCTGAGTCTAAAGCGGGAGTCTTACTGCCCGTTAGACTGCGATAGTACTTTATCCAATTTTTCAAAGGTTTCAATGAACTGCTGGATTTCGGCCTGATCAAATCTGTTTATCAGTGATTCTACAAGGTTATGAATCTTTTCTTCTGCTTTGACGTACAACTCATTCCCTTTTTCGGTAAGTGTCAAATAGACAACCCTGCGATCATTTTCATCTCGTGTTCGCTGAATCAGCCCTTTTTCCCACATGCGCGTGATCATCGCAGTAATCGCGCTCTTTTTCACGTCAAACACTTCTGCAAGCTCTGACGAAGTACAAGATCCCACCTGATTTATGTACCTCAGTGTAAAATGCTGGTCATTGGTCAGATCGCTGCCAATCTGATTTTTCACAAGTGACGCAGCCTTTTTCTCAACGGAAAAAGAAACCGCAATATACCGGTCGACCAAATCCTTAATATTTGGCACATTCACTTATATATTCACCTCACAAAGAAATTATTCTATCATTTAACTGTTCAACTATTTAACTATTAACGTAGTTAACTTTAATGGAGCGAACTTGGCTTGTCAATAAAAAAATCCAATGCATATTTAGTTCCGCGTCTCACACCTTCCTTCTTCCCGCTAACTGATTGGAGAAGTCTTTTAACGGTGTCTCTTGATTCTATCCCTAAATATTCCTTTGCTTGGGCATTGGAGATTGATTGGTCAATTAGAAGAGAGTAATCCTGAAGGGATTGAATATGCCCATCTTTGGAGAGATGTTTGCAAGCTGAACAGATCCACCTCCCATGCATTCTTATCATCGGAAAGGAAAAGCATTTCTGGCATTGGACCCCTTGTTTAAGCTCAGCGGGACTTATTTGATATCGCTGGAGGATCTCTGTTAAAAGGGGAGTATGGCTGATTTCAAGTTTGGTGATCAGCTTTTTAAGCTGTCTGGTGGAATAAGCTTCAGTTTTGTATTTATTTATAAAGTAATTGATTTTATAGGGGATTTCTGAGGAAGGAATAACCAGCTGTGGGTTGATTTTATCGCGGGGATGGAATTTGATGACCGAGCGTTCATTGCCTATAACAACCAGAGGTTCGATCGGCGGCACGGGAAATCTTTGTTCTTCTATCCAGCTTTTTAAATGATAGGCTTGTCTTTTTACCTGTTTGACTGGGTCAGGAAATCCCTCCTCTGTATCTTCGATGGTACGAACCAGCTGGGTAAATACAGGATTAAAGTACAGTGAACCTGAAATGTTTTTAACCTCCAGGATAGAGATGAAAAAAGGGGTGAGAATGAGGATATCTATTTGAAAGTAATGTTTACCAGCAGAGAGCCTTAAATCATGGAAAATATAATAATCCTTCTCTGGAAGATAGCTTAAATGATACTCAAGAGACTTTTCACCTTTGTATCCTGCCCTTTGTTTAGCATAATCCTCTTCGATATACCTCCTTTTTGAATGGTTATCGGGTATTCTGTTCAAAAGTGCCTCCAATTGGTGCAGAAGGAGTGGCTTTGTTTTTGATTTTACAATCATATTTTGACTCCTTTCTTTATAATTCAACTAAAAATTCTGCATGCAGGAATCAGATTCCTCCCTTATGGGCGAAATTTCAATTTTATGAGCGACATTTGAGATTTATGAGCGATTTTATTATTTTATGAGCGAAATTTAAAGTTTATCGGCGAAAAACCAGAATTTATGAGCGAAACAGAAAAAGGCGCGATTCACCATCAACACCCCATCAGCAGTTAAAGCAATAATGTTATGTAAAGTTACTTTCGTTGCTTCCCCAAATATTTTTATGTAAAATTCATAAAAAGACGATAGTAACGAAGGGGCGATTTTGATGAAAGTATTGGCCTTGCTGGGCAGTACCAGAGAACACGGGAACTCGGAGTATTTAGCGAAAAAGATCATAGAAGGTACTGATCACACTTTGGTAAAATTAACAGACCTGCAAATCGAACCGATTGTGGATCAGAGGCATGCGGATGGGGGCTTTACACCGGTTGATGACGACTATGAACAATTAGTGCAGCACATGCTTTCACATGATGTTTTTGTATTCGCCACCCCTTTATACTGGTATGGCATGAGCGGGCCGATGAAGGATTTCTTTGATCGCTGGTCACAGTATCTAAGGGATGAACGCTTTAATCTGAAAGAGGAGCTGGCAAAGAAGAAAGCTTACGTTGTTATTACAGGCGGCAGCAGCGCGAAAGTAAAAGGACTTCCCCTTGTTCAGCAATTCCAATATATCTTCGAGTTTGTGGGTATGGAGTTTGCTGACTATATCATTGGAAGCGGAGTAAAGCCGGGAGAAGTTAAAGAGGACACTCTTGCTTTAGCGAAGGCCGAACAGTGGAATACATTATTTTCAAATTAAAAAGGCGGACCCCTGTGTCCGCCTTTTTCATATCACGATTCCTGTCTTACCCTGGAATCTTTTTTCAGCTGATTTTCCGCATCAGGGTCTAAATATAATTTCCTGCTTGGCATAGCGACATAAACACGTTCATTTTCAAGAATGTCCATGATCTCAAAATTGATTTCTTCCTTAATTTTCAGGAATTCGCCCCAATTTGTCGTTTTGGTAAAGAAGTAAAGGAAGATATCGAGCCCATTTTCTTTGTAGTCGTCAAAGGTCACAAGAATGGTTTCCGGATGAATATCCGGATGATTTTTTAACAAATATTCGATCTGCCCGACCACATTCGCCATTTGATCTTTAGTTGTATCATGAGTAACGCGCAACCTAAAGCTGATTTGCCTTTTCCCCATCTTGCTCCAGTTTGTAATGGATTCATTTGCTAAAGTAGCATTAGGAACTGTAACCAGCGCCTGGGCGAATGTCCTTACCCTGGTGCTTCGAAAAGAAATATCTTCAACCGTTCCCTCCACACTTGGCGTCATAATCCAATCGCCAATCGTGAATGGCTTTTCCGTAATAATGACAAATCCGCCAAACAAATTGCCAAGTACATCCTTGGCAGCAAAAGCAATGGCGACCCCGCCTAAGCCAAGCCCCGCCACAAAGCCATTCACATCATACCCAAACTCCTGGGCAACCACGCTTATACTGATTGCCACAATAACAACTCTCAAGGCCTTTGAGATAAACGGAATGAGAATATCATCAATTTCCAGGTTGTACCTAACCTTTAGACTGGTAAAAAGGGCAGATGATGCAGCTGCCATATTGTACAAGCCCCACGTAAGCAAGATTATGAATGAAGAGCTTATTATATCTAGAAATAGGGAATTATGCTGATTTAAGTAAGGAAAATAACCGACAGAAACATAGATTCCTATAATGATAAATAACCACTGAATCGGCTTTTGAAATGAAACAAATATATGTGAGAAAAAGTCATTTGGCGCTTTTCTGCTAAGCCTTAATAATAGTGTAAATACATATTTGGTGAAAAGCTTCCGGAAAATGAGAAACAGCAGGAAAATCCCAATTGATATTCCCAGATCCACCAATATATCTTCTTTCATGTAAGTTTCCCAGAACATATGATTAACCTCCTTGATGCTATTTGTTATCATAACATAATTCTATAAGACAGGTTATCATACGAAATTCCCTAAAAAACGAATTGGAAAGACCTTTCTTTATCCGAAGAACATGCCGAGTTCAATACCCAGAAAAGCCAGGAGTATCCCCCCGCCATAGCTCAATACATTATAAAGCATGAGCTCTTTTTTCCTTTTATCCATATGGAGCTGTATTGCTTCCAGCTTAAATGTAGAAAAAGTAGTGAAAGCCCCCATAAAACCAGTGCCGAGCAGCATGAAAAAACTGCCTTCTATTCCTGAACCCACCATGATTCCAAGAAGAAGGGAACCCATTAAGTTAATAACAAGCGTAGCAGCAGGGACCCTCGACACCATCCTTTTATTTATAGCCTGACTGACCCACAGCCGACATATCGCTCCAAAGAAACCGCCTATCCCCACCAGAAGAACATGAAACAAACTCATCCAGTTTCTTCTCCTTTCCTGACCTGAAACCCTAATCGGCTCATCCATAGTCCGCCAAAAATGCTGGCTGCAATATACAAAACGGCCAGAGCTGTCTTTCCATTGAGAAAGAGTGTGACCGTTTCAATGCTTAGTGTTGAAAAAGTGGTAAAAGATCCAACAAAACCAGTTCCGAGTGCTGCTTTTATATGAGCTGGCCAACTAAAACGCACCATCAGCCCTGTCGTTATCCAAGCCAGAAGAAAACTTCCCAGTAAATTAACCGTCAAAGTAGCAAATGGAAAAACGGCACTTTCATGAAAGAGAGAAACACCAATAATGTACCGCAAAGAGGCTCCTAAAAATCCTGCGGCCCCAACCCATAAATAAACCATATCCATCCCTCCATTTCTCTTAGTCTGCCCATAAGAAAAGCGCAAGCGCCTTGCCCACAACACCTCGAGGGGGTAAACGCTCTTTCAAAAGCTAGCGCTTTTAGTCGTACGATGATAAGTGTGCCGAAGCGTCCTTGTAGAGCTAGACTGAAATCGACGTTCATAACTTATATTTTCTTATTTTACATAAAAAGACTCCTGCCAGTTACCACATAACCGGCAGGAGTCATTAGCCAAAAGGCGGTTAAAGGTGAACTCCATCACCTTATGATACGTATCTTTACTAACACTATAAAATATTTCTCCAAGGATTAAAAGATCTTTATTCATAGCTCAATAAGTATTCCCCTTTTTTATAAAAAACGCTGAAAGAAGTAATCCATATAACAGATGGCCTAAAAGCCAAAAAACTATGGCAGAAACAGATGTAAGTTCTGGGGTGCGGTCGGATAAAGCAGTCGTTGGATAAAGCAGGACTCCTATGGAAAAGGTTATTAATAAAGTGCGGACGATGATTTGGGACCTGTTCCACCGGTATTTCCTTATGATTAGTAATAAGCTGACTGCTAAAACGGCAGAAATGATCAGATGAAATACAAATTCGATTAATTCGGGAAAATGGTAATTTTTCAAAATAGGGAAGTAATCCACATTTAAAAGCAATGTATACACTTTTACTCCAGAGAATAACTCAATCATTTTCAGGAATAAGCCCAGAAAAATTCCAGATAGCAGTCCCGTAAAAACACCCTTTGCCCAAAGTCTCCGCATATTTTCATCTTATCCTTCCCATTGATTGCATACTGAAAAGAAGGCCACTATTTATGATGTTCCGGGGCCTGGCCTATCTTAAGCCCAGTCTTGGACTGTCTGATAAAGTCCTGTATTTCCTCAATTGTTAACCCCAGTTGTTTTGCTGTCATAATTAGCTCTACCCATTCTTTATCAATTTTCCCCTCAGACGTTTCCATTCCTTTTCCACTCTCCCGTAAAGATTCTGTTCCCCTCAGAAGTCTTCATTGAGTGCTGCTTTTTTTAATCATTCCATATAGGAATAAATGGACAATTTCATTTGCTAAACCTTCTGGAGTTTTTAATCCTTTAAATAATTTGGTTAATGTCAGGCGTTCAATAATCCCTGTCAGACTTTCAGCTACAGTTCCCATATCAATATCTTCCCTGAAGTATCCTGCTTGCTGCTCTGACACGAGGTTGGCTTCAATTTGCCCAGCTAGTATTTCTTTGATTTCCTCGGCATCCGGGGCCATGAAAAAACCGATTCGGGTCAAATTTTGATTTTCCATAAGAAATTTAAAAATAGCAGAGAGGCCTGAGGTTATTCGTTCAGGCAATGCAGGCAAATCAATGCCTGGTTCCAAACGGCTATTGGACGTAAGTTCGGAAAGCCGGTCACGAAAAAGATCGACAAGTTCATGAAATATAGCATCTTTGCTTTCAAAGTACAGGTAAAAAGAAGGCTGTGTCAGATTTGCCTTTTTCACAATCTCGCTTATTTTTGTATGAAAATAGCCCTTCTGTGCAAATTCCTCCGCAGCAATTTCAAGAAGCAGTGCACGGCTCTGCTCCCCGCAGGCCCCTTTTTTCCGTCCTCTATGTCCCATAAATAACATCTCCGTCTGCATTATATTACTCACAAGTATTATCCACTATCACTATTGGGAAAGTCAATTAATTATCTGAATTTTTTATAAATAAGTAAAAAATTATGTTATAGTCAAAAAAGGGAACATATATTCTTATTCTACACTGGGGGATGTGAAATGGAAAGTTATCGGAAGTACAATTTAAAGGAGAAATAGAAAACTTTTTTGAGGAAGAAAGTTAAAAAAAACAATAAAAAACCACCAAATATGTATTTGGTGGAGACGGAGGGAGTCGAACCCTCGTCCAGAAATATCGGCACTTAAGCTTCTACGAGTGTAGTCGATATATTCGCGGTTCGCTGATCCTTATGCCTATCGACGGGCGTCCGGCCAGCTAGCCTGGTTGTTCTCTTCCTTCATCCTCAGGCGGTGAAATCCGGCGTAGCCCACTAAAAGTGAGTCCGCTACCCTACCACATGGGCGATGGAGGGGCGAACCGCTAAAGGCCTATTAGGCAGCTAAAGCGAAGTTGTTTTGAGTTTTGCCAGTTATTGGCTTTGACGTTTTAACGAGGCCGATCCCCTCGACTCGCAACCTAAGCTCGAACTATCCCTGTCGAATCCGTAGCGTCCCCATTATAATAGGTCTGCGTCGAATCTTATTCAGCACGCTGACGTTCGGATAAGCTCGAAATAGATGAGCTAAAGATTGTGTCACTCGCTGTGACAATTACTATTATAGCACACTGAGCTCATTTTTCAATTGTAAGGTTCTGGATTTACATTTTCTGCCTTTCGCGGAAAGCACGCTCGACTTCACGCTTGGCTTCTTTCTTCTTCAGATCCTCCCGCTTGTCATATTTCTTTTTACCCCTTGCCAGGCCAATTAAAACTTTTGCATAACCATTTTTGAGGTACATTTTTAATGGAACGATCGAGTAGCCGACTTCCTTAGACTCACCA
The DNA here is from genome assembly GCF_051353635.1 of Cytobacillus sp. BC1816. Lineage (NCBI taxonomy): Bacteria > Bacillati > Bacillota > Bacilli > Caryophanales > Bacillaceae > Cytobacillus > Cytobacillus sp. BC1816. The sequence continues at coordinate 4,646,808 of NZ_CP195611.1, forward strand.
ATCAGCTTGCTGATTTCTTTTCTATGCAAAAGAAGCTTTCTTGTCCTTAGCGGATCGTGATTGTAGCGGTTTCCCTGCTCATAAGGACTGACATGCATACCGAAAAGATAGATTTCATTGTTTTGAATTCTGGCATATGAATCCTTCAGATTCACCTTTCCTGCACGGATTGATTTAATTTCCGTCCCCTGCAGAACAATACCCGCTTCGTATGTTTCTTCTATAGCATAGTCATGATAGGCCTTTTTATTTTGCGCAACCATTTTGCCAGTTCCTTTTGGCATGTTGAATCCCCCTTTGCTCCTCTTTCCTGATAACAGGAAATGCAGCCTCCGTTCTATAGCGGTCTCTCTATTATAGCAAAATTGCATGACCTTCTCAACGAGGAGCCCTGCTGTGAAGGGAAAGAGAGAGCCTTCTAGGCCCTCCCCATTTTCTTTACCGCTTCTTTTTCTTCCGCTTTGCTTTTGGCGCATTTTCGAAATGCTTTTTCTCTTTTTTCTTTCTCGGGCCGCCTGAACTGTTTCCTTTTCCCTGGTCAGACTTGCCTCTGCGCGGCTTTTTCTCGGTGCTGCCTGTCTTGAACACCTTTGGCGCTTCTCTTGATTCCCGTCTGCGGGTTCCCTTCATGCCGACGATTTCAAAATCAATCGAGCGTTCGTCTTTATTTACATTGACGACACGAACAGTGATCTCGTCGCCTATGCGGAACACATTTCCTGTACGCTCGCCAATCATCGCCATCTGGCGCTCGTCATAGCGGTAATAATCGTCCGTCATATAGCTGACATGAATAAGGCCTTCGATCGTGTTTGGAAGCTCGACAAACATTCCAAAATTCGTAACAGAACTGATGATGCCATCATATTCTTCGCCAATTTTATCAGCCATGTATTCCGCTTTCTTAAGCTCATCTGTTTCGCGTTCCGCTTCCACTGCACGGCGCTCCATATTGGAAGAATGCTCAGCAATATCAGGGAGCTGTACGTTCCACTTTTCCCTTGTCGCCTGATCCAGCTTGCCTTCAATTAAATAGGTGCGGATTAGTCTGTGGACAATTAAGTCCGGGTAACGGCGAATCGGTGAAGTGAAGTGTGTGTAAAACTCTGTTGATAACCCGAAATGGCCTAGGCTCTCTTCATAATATTTCGCCTGCTGCATGGAGCGGAGCATCACTGTGGATATAACCATTTCTTCCGGCTTTCCCTGAACCTCTTCAATGATTTCCTGGAGAGCACGCGGATGAACGGAATTGGCTGTTCCTTTTACAATATAGCCAAAGTTCGTGATAAACTCGAAAAATCTTCTCAGCTTATCTTCCTTCGGATCTTCATGGATGCGGTAAATGAAAGGTACATCCATCCAATGGAAGTGCTCAGCAACGGTTTCATTGGCTGCGAGCATAAACTCTTCAATCAGACGCTCCGCAATCGAGCGTTCGCGCAATGCCACTTCTGTCGGATTGCCCTCTTCATCCACAATGACCTTCGCTTCTTTAAAATCAAAGTCGATAGCTCCGCGATGCATTCTCTTTTTACGCAAAATCAGAGAAAGCTCCTTCATCAGCTCGAACATCGGCACAAGCGGTTGATACCTGTTGATAAGTTCTTCGTCCTGCTCTTCCAAAATCTTATTCACATCTGAATAAGTCATCCGTTCCGTTGTTTTAATCACACTCTGGAAAATCTCATGATTCACCACTTCCCCGTCCGGTGTGATTTCCATCTCACAAGAAAGGGTAAGACGGTCCACTTTCGGATTCAAAGAGCAGATGCCGTTTGATAAGCGATGCGGAATCATCGGGATCACCCTGTCCACTAAATACACGGAGGTTGCCCGCTCCTCGGCCTCCCGGTCGATTGGTGAGTCTTCGCGTACATAATAAGTAACATCGGCAATATGGACACCCAGTCTGTAATGGCCGTTTTCAAGCTTTTGGACCATTACTGCGTCATCAAGGTCTTTCGCATCAGCACCGTCAATGGTAACGATGACTTCGTCTCTAAGATCCCGGCGGTTTTCCAGTTCACTTGGATCAATCGTATCCGGCGTTTCCTCGGCCTGCTTAAGCACCTCATCCGGAAACTCAAGCGGAAGGCCATGCTTGTGAATAACAGATAGAATATCCACACCCGGGTCATTTTTATGCCCGAGAATGTCAATAACTTCTCCCTCTGCGCTCTTTCTGCCTTCTGGATAAGTGGTCAGTTTTACAACGACCTTGTGCCCTTCAACAGCACCTTTTGATGCTGCTTTGGGGATAAAAATATCACTGGCAAACTTTTTGTCATCCGGGATAACAAATCCAAAATGCTTGCTTTCCGTATAGGTTCCGACAATTTGTGTAACACCGCGTTCTAAGATGCGGACAATTGTACCTTCCCGCCTCTGTCCTGAACTCTCAGTCGTCACACGCGCAAGAACGATATCGCCATTTAAGGCATTATTTGTTTCATTGGGCGGGATAAAAATATCATCCATTCCCTGCTCTTCCGGAATGACAAAGGCAAACCCCTTTGCGTGGCCGGAAAGCTTGCCGCGGATAAGATTCATTTTTTCCGGCAAGCCGTAGCGATTGCTTCTTGTCCTGACGACAAGCCCTTTTTCCTCCATGACAACAAGTGCCTTGACGAAATCTTTGAAGCCAGTGGAATCCTCTATTCCAAAGGCTGATTCCAGCTCCTGAACCGTCAATGGCTTATACGCTTCATCTTTCATATAATGAAGCAGCTTGTCGATCAGTTGTTGTATATTATTTTCCATATCTTCATCCCTCCTTGGGGAGTTTTTCTTCTGGTATTATTCTTCCCAATCAAGCTTTTCTAAAAACGCATACACATCTTCATGCAGCTGGTCGCGCTCTTTATCGAGAGTAATCACGTGCCCGGATTCTTCGTACCACGTCAGCTTCTTTAAGTCATTCTCCACTTCATTAAAAATGATATTAGCACTGTCCGTGTTGATCATATGGTCATGTCGTGCCTGTACAACAAATGTTGGGGAGTAAATCATATCCACATGATTGCGCACATCCGCGATCAGCTCCTGGAGTGCCTTTAATGTATTCATCGGTGTTTTTTGGAACTCTTCCATTTCCTGTTTAATTTGATCTTCCGGCTTTCCTTCAAGTCTCTTATATTCTCTTGCGTAGCTCAGAATTCCTTCATACATGACTTCTTCGCTTTTTATGTACATAGGTGCGCACATCGGAATAATACCCTTTACAGGTACAGTGTAACCCAATTTAAGGGAAAATACGCCGCCAAGAGAAAGTCCAGCCACTGCAATTTCTTTATGTCCCTTGTTTTTTAGAAATTCGTACCCTTCCATCACATCTTTCCACCAGTCTTCCGGGCCTGTATGAACAAGCTCTTCCGGCGGAACTCCATGTCCCTTATACTGCGGTGCATGACAGGTATAACCCTTTGTTTCAAGAAATCTTGCCATCATTCTTACATCTGCTGTATTTCCGGTAAAACCATGCAGCAGCAGGACTGCTCTTTTTCCATTTCCAAATGTAAACGGTTTTGGCGCAACAACTCTCATTGATAAAACTCCTTTTACCTTTATAATTCCTATATTTTTATTAATCAAACGTTTGATTAAATCTGCATTCCTTATTTTTAACAAACAGCGGGGCAACATGCCAATAAAAAAGCTTTCTTATGTAAAAAATGTGAACGTTAGCCAAAATAGGCAAATGTACAGAGCCAAAAATAAAAGCCTGACCTTCTGAAGGCCAGGCGCTGCACTCATTTATATCGCAAAATAAGAAACTAAAACAGTAAGGATAAAGAATAAAACGGAAAGAACGATCGTGATGCGGTGAAGAATCAGATCAATTCCGCGTGCCTTTTGCTTTCCAAAAAGCTGCTCAGCTCCCCCTGAAATGGCACCGGAAAGACCTGCGCTTTTACCAGACTGAAGGAGTACAACTACAATAAGGCCAATCGAAACTATGACTAAAAGGGTAATCAATAATGTATGCATGAAGCCACCTCCCGAAAACGTACAATCACATTATTCTTAATTTATCACATTTTTATTGTATAAACAATAAGATTTTGGCAGGACCTGTTAGTTGGATGGACTTTTATAGCAGTTGAGAGAATCTATATTTTGAAAGGACTGATGCCATTGATCATAAAAGAGCGGAAGATAACAAATTTTATCCTAAGCATGAATGCCTTAATGAGAAGACTGCCGCTATAACATCCGAAAGTGATTTAACGAAGCGAAAAGCAGGTATTCGCGGAGAAGAAGCTGTGGATTACTTATTAAAAGATTTACCTGAGTTCATAATCCTTAAAGATATTCGGCTTTCCAATGGAAACAGCGACTTCTATCAAATCGATGTGCTGCTCCTATGTTCAAACTTCCTTCTTATCCTCGAAATTAAGAATATCTCCGGCACTTTTTGAACCCGCATTTAACCAGCTGATTCAGAGCAAGCAAGAAAATGAAAGAGGTTTTCTTGATCCTTTAATACAAGCTAAAAGGCAGCAAAAGGAACTTGCAAAATGGCTAGCTGATCGAAAGATTCATACACCCAGCAATCTTTCTACTTTTATCAAGACTTCCTCTTATCACAAATTGGCCTTAGAAAAGGTGCTGCATGCGGGCCATCTGAGAGAAAGGATTGATAAACTAAAGGAGAAATATCCGGTAGGAAAATTAACAGACAGAGGGATCAGAAAGTTAAGCAGAGCTATTACAAAAAAGCATATCCCTGCGAATTACAATGTCCTAAAATACTATGAAATTGATATAAAAGAGATTATTACCGGCATTCAATGTCCTGCCTGCAGCAGATTTTCAATGAAAAGGGTGCGGTGCACCTGGAAATGCAGAAGTTGCCATACTGCTGATAAGGAAGCACATATTAGAACACTCCATGATTACCTTCTTTTGATTAGTTCCTCTATTACAAATCAACAATTTCGGGAATTCACCCATTTATTTTCCTCAAATATTGCAAAAAAGCTGCTGACTGCGCTGAAACTTCCCTACACCGGAGAAAAAAAGAGCAGGATCTATCAGTTACCGAAGGATCTTTTTAAGTAAATATGTTTTCGCCTGACATTATCGGTCAAAAATGAACAGTTATCGGCCAAATCCAAAGTTTTAACGGCCAAACTGGCCAGTTTAACGGCCATGCAGCGATTTTAAGGATTTGAACCTTACAAAAACAGCCGCCCCACCCGGGACGGCTGCACAAGCAAGATTACTTGCTCAAGTTATAGAAAGATTTTAATCCATCATATACAGCTAAATCGCCAAGCTCATCTTCGATGCGAAGAAGCTGGTTGTATTTAGCAATACGGTCTGTACGTGACATTGAACCAGTTTTGATCTGGCCAGCGTTTGTTGCAACAGCGATGTCAGCGATTGTAGCATCTTCTGTTTCACCGGAACGGTGAGATACAACTGCTGTGTAGCCTGCGCGCTTCGCCATTTCGATTGCTTCGAATGTTTCCGTTAATGTACCGATTTGGTTCACTTTGATCAGGATTGAGTTGCCTACGCCCTGCTCGATACCTTGAGCAAGCTTCTTCGTGTTTGTAACGAATAGGTCATCACCAACAAGCTGAACTTTGCCGCCGATGCGGTCAGTTAATTGCTTGTGGCCTTCCCAGTCGTTTTCGTCAAGACCATCTTCAATTGAGATGATTGGGAACTCGTTTACAAGCTCTTCGTAGAAGTTAACCATATCTTCTGAAGTCAAGCCAGTACGGCCTTCGCCTGCAAGATCGTATTTGCCGGTTTCTTTGTTGTAGAACTCAGAAGAAGCAACATCCATTGCAAGGTAGATGTCTTTGCCCGCTTCGTAGCCAGCATTAGTGATTGCTTCAATAATGACTTCAAGAGCTTCACGGTTTGAGCCAAGGTTTGGAGCGAATCCGCCTTCGTCACCTACAGCTGTGTTAAGGCCTTTGCCAGATAAAACTTTCTTTAATGAATGGAAAACTTCAGCACCCATGCGGATTGCTTCTTTGAAAGTAGGAGCACCTACAGGCATGATCATGAATTCCTGGAAGTCCACGTTATTGTCAGCGTGAGATCCGCCATTGATGATGTTCATCATTGGTGTTGGAAGCTGCTTCGCGTTGAAGCCTCCAAGGTAACGGTATAAAGGAAGTCCTACAGATTCTGCAGCAGCATGCGCACAAGCCATAGATACACCAAGGATTGCGTTTGCGCCAAGCTTTCCTTTGTTTTCAGTTCCATCTAATGCGATCATAGTGCGGTCGATGCCAACCTGGTCTGTTACATCCAAGCCGATAACAGCGTCAGCAATTAGGTTGTTCACGTTGTCTACTGCTTTTTGAACACCTTTTCCAAGGTAACGGGACTTGTCGCCGTCACGAAGTTCTACTGCTTCGTGCTCACCAGTGGACGCTCCCGAAGGAACGATGGCACGGCCAAAAAATCCTGATTCTGTTAAAACTTCAACTTCAACTGTTGGGTTCCCGCGGGAATCTAATACTTCACGAGCATATACTTGTTCGATAAATGGCATAGTAATTCTCTCCTTTTTTATAAAAAATTATTTCAGTAAAGTTATTTTTTCAATAAAGAGGTTCCTGTCATTTCGGCAGGCTTTTCCAATCCAAGCAGATCCAGGACAGTTGGAGCAAGGTCTCCTAAAATTCCGTCTGCGCGAAGTTCTGCACCATCCTGTGTAACGATGACTGGAACTGGGTTTGTTGTGTGAGCGGTCATTGGGCTGCCTTCCAAGGTAACAACTTCATCAGCATTGCCATGGTCAGCTGTGATGATCGCTTTTCCGCCTTTAGAAATAATCAGATCAACAATTTTGCCAAGGCATCCGTCAACTGTTTCAACCGCCTTGATCGTTGGCTCAAGCATGCCCGAGTGCCCCACCATGTCCGGATTGGCAAAGTTCAGGATGATTGCATCGAAATTATCAGCCTCTATTTCCTTCAGCAACGCGTCCGTCACTTCATAAGCACTCATTTCAGGCTTAAGGTCATAGGTAGCTACTTTCGGTGAATCGATTAGGATCCGCTCTTCGCCAGGGAATTTCTCTTCACGTCCGCCGCTCATAAAGAACGTCACGTGAGGGTACTTTTCTGTTTCCGCAATGCGGAGCTGTGTTTTTCCATTTTGCGCCAGAACCTCACCCAGGGTGTTATCAAGGTTGGTCGGTTTGAACGCTACATATCCGTCAACTGTTTCACTGAAGTGGGTTAAACAAACGAAGAACAAGTCTTCAGGATGTCCTGGCCCTCTATCAAATGAACGGAAATCTTTATTTGTAAAGGTGTTCGAGATCTGGATTGCCCTGTCAGGGCGGAAGTTATAGAAAATGACTGCATCATTTTTCTTAATTGTTGCAACCGGTTTACCATCTTCTGCTGTTATGACAGATGGAATGACGAACTCATCAAAGATACCATTTTTATAGTTATCTTCAACTAATTCCAGGGGATCGCTGTATGATGGGCCATCGCCATACACCATGGAACGGTATGACTTTTCAACACGCTCCCAGCGTTTGTCGCGGTCCATGGAATAATAGCGTCCGGAAATCGTCGCAAATTCGCCGACACCGTATTCCTTCATTTTTTCCTGCGCTTCTTTAATGTAGCCTGCTGCCGTTTGCGGGCCAACATCGCGTCCATCCAGGAATCCATGAACATAGACATTCTTCACGCCTTCTTCAGCGGCCATACGAAGCAGTGCGAATAAGTGCTGAATATGGCTGTGAACGCCTCCATCTGAAAGAAGTCCCATCAAATGAAGATCCGTGCCATTCTTTTTAACATGGTCAATCGCAGAACGGAACGTTTCGTTTTTCTCAAACTGTCCTTCACGAATGGCCACGTTTACTCTTGTTAAGCTCTGATAAACAATCCGGCCTGCACCAATATTTAAGTGGCCTACTTCAGAGTTTCCCATTTGCCCTTCCGGAAGACCTACTGCTTCACCGCTTGCTGTCAGCGTTGCGTTAGGGTAGGTATTCCAGTAGCGTTCGAAGTTTGGCTTCTTTGCCTGGGCAACGGCATTTCCCATCCGCTCGCCACGCAATGCGAAGCCATCTAAGATGATTAATGCAACTGGAGATTTACTCATTCTTGCCTGCCTCCAATAATTGAAGGAATGATTGCGGCTCAAGGCTTGCGCCGCCTACAAGCGCTCCATCAATATCAGGCTGGCTCATATATTCTTTAATATTTGCAGGCTTTACGCTGCCGCCGTACTGAATGCGGACTGCGTCAGCTGCAACTTGGGAAAATTGCTTCGCAACTACAGAGCGGATATGTGCACATACTTCGTTCGCATCTGCTGATGTTGAAGACTTGCCAGTTCCGATTGCCCAGATTGGCTCATACGCAATAACTGTCTGTTTTACCTGTTCTTCTGTTAATCCATTAAGCGCCTTTTCCACCTGAGAGCCTACAAGATCCATTGTTTCACCGTTTTCACGCTGTTCAAGCGATTCACCGACACAAACAATTGGAGTTAAATTGTATTTAAAAGCGGCCAAAGTTTTTTTGTTAACGGCCTCGTCTGTTTCATTAAACATTTCCCGGCGCTCGGAATGACCAAGGATTACGTATTTAACCCCGAGATCCTCAAGTGCTACAGGGCTAATCTCGCCTGTAAAAGCGCCGCTTTCTTCAAAGTGCATGTTTTGCGCGCCGATTTCCACATCATAATTCTTTGCGCCTTCAACAAGGCGCTCCAAGAATAGCGCAGGAGCACATACAACGGTATCTACCTGCTCTTTCCCCGGTACTAAGCCATTAATTTCCTCAAGAAATACTTTCGCTTCCGGAAGTGTTTTATGCATTTTCCAGTTTCCTGCGATAATTGGTTTACGCATGTTGCACGTCCTTTCATGCTTTTTATTATTGTCAAAAAACAGGGCTTAACAGCCCGGGTAATAAATTATTTATCGTTTAAAGCCACTACGCCAGGCAGAGCCTTTCCTTCCATAAACTCAAGGGAAGCGCCGCCCCCTGTTGAGATATGGCTCATGCGGTCAGCAAGATGGAACTTCTCAACTGCAGCTGCAGAATCCCCGCCGCCGATGACTGAATATGTATCATTTGCTTCTGCTAAAGCCTCAGCCACAGCTCTTGTGCCGCCAGCGAATTTTTTCAATTCGAACACACCCATTGGGCCGTTCCAGATTACAAGCTTTGAATTCTGGATTACATCGCTGTAGATTTCACCCGTTTTAGGTCCGATATCAAGGGCTTCCCAGTCAGAAGGAATTTCTTCAATTGCTACTGTCTTAATATTGGCTTCTTCGGAAAAATCGTCTGCTACCACAACATCAACAGGCATATAGAAGTTCACGCCTTTTTCTTTTGCTTTTTCCATAAACGATTTTGCAAGGTCAATCTTATCTTCTTCCAATAGAGATTTCCCTACTTCATGGCCCTGTGCTTTTACAAATGTATAGGCCAGTCCGCCGCCAATGATCAGGTTGTCTACCTTTTCAAGAAGGTTTTCTATTACGCCGATCTTATCTTTAACCTTTGCGCCGCCGATAATGGCTGTAAATGGACGCTCAGGATTTGAAAGAGCTTTTCCAAGTACATCAAGTTCTTTTTCCATTAATAGTCCTGATACTGCAGGAAGATGATGCGCAATTCCTTCCGTTGAGGCATGTGCACGGTGTGCTGCTCCAAAGGCATCGTTCACATATACGTCAGCAAGCTCAGCAAATGCCTTTGCAAGTTCAGAATCATTCTTTTCCTCTCCAGGATAGAAACGCACGTTTTCAAGAAGAAGAACATCCCCTTCACTTAGCGTGTCAGCCATTGCTTTTACAGAATCGCCATATGCTTCATCGGCCTTCTTCACTTCTTTGCCAAGAAGCTCGGACAAACGCTTTGCTACTGGTGTTAAACGCAATTCTTCAACAACTGAACCCTTCGGACGGCCCAAATGGCTTGCTAAGATTACTTTAGCACCCTGGTTAGTCAAATACTCAATTGTTGGAAGAGCTGCACGGATACGGGTTTCGTCTGTAACCTGTCCATCCTTCATAGGTACGTTGAAATCAACGCGGCAAAAAACTCGCTTACCTTTTAACTCCACATCTTTTACGCTTTTTTTGTTCACAGCAAAAGGACCTCCTTACTAGAAAAGCGGAAGCGCCTTGCCCGGCGGCTAATAACTTGAGCCTCCAGGTTCCGGAGCTAAACACCATCCAGTTAAATATTTTTACTTTTTGCTTTAAAACAAAAGGGAGAGGGATTGTTTCCCTGCTCCCCTTTTACCCTTATCCATTATAGACGTTAGCGATTTTAATATCCAACAAGATGAGGTATTTTTTTAGAGAAAAAATTCACCTTGAGAATGCTTCGCAAAACGAATATTTTTCTGGTAAAGATTTATCTATTAAAGTCCTTTTTGAGCGATGTAGTCAACAAGGTCAACTACACGGTTAGAATAACCAGACTCGTTGTCATACCAAGAGATAACTTTTACCATGCTGCCTTCCATAACCATTGTAGACAGTGCATCAATTGTAGAAGAAGCTGGGTTACCATTGTAGTCGCCAGATACTAATGGCTCTTCGCTGTATGCAAGGATGCCTTTTAGTTCGCCTTCAGCAGCTGCTTTAAGAGCGCTGTTTACTTCTTCTGCTGTTACATCTTTGTCAAGCTCAGCAACAAGGTCAACAAGAGAAACGTTTGGAGTTGGAACACGCATAGCTCCACCGTTCAATTTGCCTTTAAGTTCAGGCAATACTAGAGATACTGCTTTTGCAGCGCCAGTAGTTGTTGGGATGATGTTTTCTGCTGCTGCACGGGCACGGCGGTAGTCTTTGTGCGGCAAGTCAAGGATTTGCTGGTCATTTGTGTATGAGTGAACAGTTGTCATCATACCGTGCTTGATTCCAAAGCTGTCGTTCAGCACTTTTGCAAATGGAGCCAAGCAGTTTGTTGTACAAGATGCGTTAGAGATTACATGGTGGTTTGCAGGGTCATATTTATCATTGTTAACACCCATAACCACTGTGATGTCTTCGTCAGTTGCAGGAGCTGAGATGATTACTTTTTTCGCGCCAGCTTCAAGGTGTTTCGCAGCGTCAGCACGCTTTGTGAAACGGCCAGTAGATTCTACTACTACTTCTACGCCAAGATCTCCCCATCCTAATTGAGCAGGATCGCGCTCAGCAAGTACTTTTACTTTATGGCCGCCAACAACAAGATAATCGCCGTCAACTGTTACTTCTTCATTTAATGTTCCGTGTACGGAATCATATTTTAAAAGGTGTGCAAGCATGTTTGCATCTGTAAGGTCATTTACTGCAACAACCTCTACGTTAGGGTTTTTAAGAGCGGCACGGAAAACAACACGCCCGATTCTTCCAAATCCGTTAATACCAACTTTAACTGCCATGATTATTTCCTCCTTAGAAAGGTAGATTTAAATATTTGAAAAGGGATTACCCTTTTAACAACTGTTTTGCTGCACCTTCATCTGTCACTAAAATGGTAGAGGATGGTGCCCGTTTCATGTATGCCGCAATGGCTTTTGCCTTTGATGAGCCGCCTGCCACTGCAATGACATGTTCAATATGGGATAGGTCATCCAGCTGAAGGCCGATGGTCTGAACCTTATGTACAACCTCGCCGCCTTCATTGAAGTAATAGCCAAAGGATTCTCCTACTGCTTGGGCATGCTTGATTTTAACAAAATCTTCTTCACTGGTTTTGCGGCGTTCCGCCATTGTAATAGCGTCCCCAATCCCGTGTAAAACCATGCTTGCAGATTTGATCTGAGTGATTACTTCTTTAATATTGGGTTCTTTAATGATGCTTTCATACATCTCCCTGCTCACCTGGTCCGGTACATAAAGGACGCGGTGTCTGGAATCTGTATGATCAGCCATTTTTGCACAAATGGTGTTAGCCTGATTTTTAACATCTTCCCCAATTCCGCCCCGTGCCGGCACAAACAGCCAATCCCGTTCAGCAAGATCAGGGGTTAGCATCTCTGCTACGGCTGCCATTGTGGATCCGCCGGTAACTGCGATGATATTTTTGCCTTTGAGCCTTGATTTCATACACATCGCTGTGGCCCTGCCAAGCTCCTGCTTCACCCATGGAGATTCATCGCTGTTTCCGGAAACAATGATCGCCTGGCGAATGCCAAGTTTTCGGGATAATTTCTGCTCCATTACGGCTATACCCGATATATCCCTCATTATTCCTTCAAGAGCTTCAAGCAAATCCTTGCCATCGGCAGAAAGGCTCATTCCCGTACTTGAAATGCGGATCAGGTTCTGGTCTTTTAAAAATTCAACCTCACTTCTCAGCACTCTTTCCGTCAGGCCCAAACTTACTGCAAGGCTCCTTCTTCCAACCGGCTCCATCAGCCCTATATAATAAAGGATCCCATGGCGCTTCTGCATAACCGCAAGCATATCAGGCAATAATCTTTTTTGAATATCAATTAGTGAGTACATCCGGAAAGCTCCTTCATCATATGTGGTCATTTTTTGTCCCGCATAGACATATTATGTCCCACTTACCACAAAAAAAATCACCCTTGCTTCTCTTTCATAATAGCAAGAGTGAGTATTGAAATCAACTGATTAATCTCAGTTTTTTTCTGTAAGCGCTTCACTTAGCGTAATGACATCAATATGCCCGAACTGCACTTCATCCCCATCAATTTCAACAACCGGGATCATGAGCCCATACTTCTCTGTCAGTTCATCGCTCCCGTCAATGTCTTTCTCAATTAAGTTAAAATCGTACTCTTTCTTTAATTCCATTATTACATCCTTGGCTTTATCACACAGCGGGCATCTGCTGCGTGTATAAAACACGACCTCTGGCTGTTTCAATCAGCAAATCTCCTTTGTCAGTCATACCTTTTCCGTTTAGATGATGATGGGATGCCCAGCTGATCCCGATATTTTGCAATCGTCCTTCTGCTGACAACCATCCCCTCTTCTTCCTTCAGCAGCTTCACAAGCTCCTGATCGGATAAAGGCTTTTGCTTATTTTCCTTTTCTATCATTTTACCAATAATCGTCTTGACCTGCTGTGAAGACGTATTTTCATCGGATGTAGTTTTAATCGTGCTTGAGAAGAACGACCTGAGCTCATACGTCCCATATGGCGTTTGCGCATATTTTTCACGGACAGCACGGCTGACAGTTGATTCATGAATATCGAGCTCATCTGATATTTCCTTCATGGTCATCGGCTTCAGATGTGAAGGTCCTTTTATAAAAAAGTCCTGCTGTTTTTCAACGATTTTAAGGGTCACATTCGCAAGAGTCTCTTTTCTCTGCTCTATGCTCCTCATGATCCATTGATAATCCTGCTGCTTTTCCTGAAGAAAGCGGCTGACATTCCGGTCTCCAGAGGCCGCAAACTTTTTATAATAACCTTCATTAAAACTGATTTTAGGAAGCACTTCATCAAAAACACTTACAGAAAAAGAGCTTCCATCCCACTGAATTATCACGTCCGGTGTTATATATGCGGATTTCTCACTTTGGAAGGATGAAGCCGGCCGTGGATTCAAGGTCTGCACGAGGTCGAATACCTCCTGAATCTCTTTTAGCTCCACACCAAGCTGCCTGGCAATCTCTTTCCATTTCTTCTCCGCAAAAAAGGTAAAGTATTCATCTATAATGATTTCAGCCAGTTCATTTCTCTCTGGCAATCTCTTAATCTGCAGGGAAAGGCACTCCTGAAGATTCCTGGCGCCAACACCAGCAGGCTCGAGTTCCTGCAATTCTTCAAGCATCTGTTCCATATTTACAAGAGGCATCTGGAGAGCCTTGGAGGCTGTCTGTAAGTCTGCTCGCAAGTAACCGTTTTCATCAAGGCTCTCAATAAGATGCTCAATTACTTTTTGTTCGTCCTTGTTTAATTTCAAATGAAGCTGCGACTTCAAATATTCATCCAGCATCATCGTCTTTCCGCAGCCAATCTGCTCAATCCAATTAATTTTATCTTTTTCGACTTTTATTCTTGTCGGTTTGACACGGTCATAACGTGGATCCATCGTCTGGACTTGACCGGACTCTACTTTTAAAAGGGGATTTTCAAGTGCCTTGCTTTCCAAAAAAGCAGAAAGCTCCTGTGTGCTGTATTGCAGAAGGGCAATCGCCTGCGTCAGCTCCTGTGTCATTGTTAATTTCATTGTCTGCTGCTGCCATAACCCAGCTTTCAAATTCATCATACATTCCCCCTGTCCTCATTTTACAATATTCCCGGTAAATGTTGTATGGAAATATCTTGGCAAATACAATCACACCGGCACTTCTCCATCTTTCTGAATACTTCACAATATGCATGGAAGAGGGAAGAATATTCATTTTTCATGGTGAAAACTGCGGATTTTAAGGATTTTTTTGAAATTCAGGCTTAAATTTAGGAAGTTTTTTAGATTTATGTGCGGATAGATGAATCTTATTTGCGGATAAGGGCCATTTTCTTGCGGATAAATTTTTTTATGTGCGCATAGCTGAATTTATTTACGGAAAGCGAAAAAAGTAAAAACTCCCTGTCCAAATCAGACAAGGAGTTTTGGCAGCGCCCTCGGCAGGAATCGAACCCACATCTTAAGAACCGGAATCTCACGTGCTATCCGTTGCACCACGAGGGCAGTATTTTTATAGCTGGCTGACCAAGCGCTCAGCCGCTACGATAACTAATTATATGATATGTTTATTCACTTTGCAAGTCTCCTTTTTGTTTAAAAATTGGAACAATGGGTATCATGGAATGAGATAGCACAGCACAGAAAAAAGTGTCGAACGAATCAGACACGATTTCCATGCGATTTGTTTGACCTTAATTGACCATCAGTGTATCATGATAATACATAGGAGTTAAAGAATTTTCTTTACTTGGAAGAACATGCTTGATCATCTTGTGTGATGACCTTATCTTGAAGGAGGAATTGGAAAATGAACCTAATCCCTACAGTTATTGAACAAACAAACCGCGGGGAGCGCGCTTATGATATTTACTCCCGCCTTTTAAAAGACCGCATCATTATGCTGGGAAGCGCAATCGATGACAATGTGGCAAACTCAATTGTTGCCCAGCTTTTATTCCTTGAAGCTGAAAACCCTGAAAAAGATATATCCATTTACATTAATAGCCCAGGCGGAAGCATTACGGCTGGTATGGCTATTTATGATACGATGCAATTCATCAAGCCAAAGGTACAAACCATCTGTATCGGAATGGCAGCATCCATGGGTGCTTTTCTTCTTGCTGCTGGTGAGAAAGGCAAGCGTTTTGCCCTTCCAAACAGTGAAGTCATGATTCATCAGCCGCTAGGCGGAGCCCAGGGACAGGCGACTGAAATCGAAATCGCTGCAAAGCGCATTCTTTTCCTTCGCGAAAAACTAAACACAATTCTTTCAGAGCGCACTGGACAGCCGCTTGAAGTCATTGCGAAAGACACTGACCGCGATAACTTTATGACAGCTGAGAGAGCTCTTGAATACGGTTTGGTTGACCAAATCATTACAAGAAACTCTTTGGATGAGAAGAAAGATAAATAAAAAGAATAAAAAAACAACTCGCATCTTCCCGATGCGAGTTGTTTTAGTTTTCCTTTTGAATATAGTTCGCAAGTGCCTCAAGAGCTTCGTTTTCGTCGTTCCCTTCGGCCTTGAGGGTAATGACTGATCCTGAGCTTACAGCCAGGCTCATCAGCCCCATTATGCTTTTGGCATTTACCTTCTTACCGTCCTTCTCCAGAAATATATCGGATGAGAACCGATTGGCCTCCTGTACGAACAATGCAGCCGGACGTGCCTGTAATCCTGTTTTCAGCTTAACCTCAACCTGTTTTTCCGCCATTGTATATCTCCTCCCTGCTGATCCCTCTGTCAGTGAGCATCTATAGTGTCGCCCACCCGGAGTTTCTCAGCGATTTCATCTATTTTTCTTAATCTGTGATTAATACCCGATTTACTGATATTCCCGCCTGAGACCATTTCCCCAAGCTCTTTTAAAGTGACATCCTGGTAAGCTACACGCAATTCAGCAATTTCCCGCAGTTTGTCAGGCAGAACCTGAAGTCCGACAGTTTGATCGATGAACCGGATATTTTCCACCTGGCGCAGCGCAGCTCCGATTGTTTTGTTTAAGTTCGCTGTTTCACAATTTACGAGTCGATTGACCGAGTTTCGCATATCGCGGACAATCCGGATGTCTTCAAATCGGAGCAGAGCTGCGTGTGCACCAATAATATTTAGGAACTCCGTAATTTTTTCGGCTTCCTTTAAATACGTGATATAGCCTTTTTTCCGTTCAAGCGTTTTGCTGTTCAGCCCGAACGTATTCATCAGTTCACACAGGGAGTCATTATGCTCCTTGTAAAGTGAAAATATCTCCAGATGATAGGAGGAGGTCTCCGGATTATTTACCGATCCCCCGGCAAGGAATGCACCGCGCAGATAAGAACGCTTACAGCATTTCTTTTTAATGAGCTCCTTGGAAATATCGTGTGTAAATACGAATCCCTCACTTAAAATTTTAAGATCATCCAGAATCATGCTGGCCTGTTCCGTTAGCCTGACAATATAAACATTGTTCTTTTTCAGCCGCATTTTTTTCCGGACCAGGAGCTCGACCTGAACGTTGTAATTCCTTTTAATCAGAGTGTAAATCCTTCTTGCAATTGCTGCATTCTCCGTCTGAATATCCACAATCAATTTCCGGCTGGAAAAAGAAAGTGAACCATTCATCCTGATCAAGGCGGACAATTCCGCTTTGCCGCAGCAGTCTTTTATTTCCAGGTTCGTCAATTCTTTTTTCGTTTCCGAAGCGAAAGACATCCCTTCACCCCCTATCCGCAAAAGCGCTAAGCCAGTAGCATATAAAAAGATATTCTTCACTGAGCAAACGTATGCACAGTTTATTTTTTACCGGCAAAAGCCCTTTCACACCTGTATATTACGCGTTAAAACGCCTATTGGTTTCATGTAAAAGTAAATTATATAGCATTTGGGCAACTTCTTTTGTATCATGGCGAATGATCCCGCCTTCGTGGCTGACAATTTCACCGTGTATAATTTCAAGGCCCAGTTCCGTAAGAGCGCCTGTATCATATACAACAGGCTTCGCCATTTCCTCGCTGTACCGCTCCTGAATATGGGCAGGAATTTCCTCATTGTTTACCAGAATGGTATTGATAAAAGCACAGTCCATATGATCATACAGTGCTTTTACATGATTACTTGCCGTATAATCGAGCGTCTCTCCTGCCTGAGTCATTAAATTGCATATATACACCTTTTTCGCTTTAGAATGACAGACTTCACGTCCCAGTCTAGGGACAAGCAGGTTTGGAAGAATACTGGTATATAAGCTTCCTGGCCCTATGATGATCATATCAGCCTGTCTGATTGCCTGCAGTGATTCTGGCAGGGCTTTAATATTTTTAGGCGTTAAAAATACCCGTTTAATTTTTTTGCCGGAATAAGGAATCTTTGATTCTCCCGATACTATGGTCCCGTCTTCCATTTCGGCATGAAGGACCACACTCTGGTTGGCAGCCGGCAATACCTTTCCCCTTACGTTTAACACCTTGCTCATCTCCTGAATTGCATGAACAAAGTTTCCTGTAATCGAGGTCATGGCCGCCAGAATTAAATTGCCAAGCGAATGCCCGGATAACTCATTGGATGTCGCAAAGCGGTGCTGGAACATCTCCTCAATAAGCGGCTCCACGTCTGAAAGAGCTGCCAGCACATTTCGGATGTCACCGGGCGGCGGGATATGAAGATCATTTCTCAATCTTCCTGAACTGCCGCCATCATCGGCAACTGTCACAATGGCAGTAATATCAACAGGGTATTGTTTCAATCCCCTTAAGAGGACAGGAAGCCCTGTTCCTCCACCGATGATGACGATTCTTGGCTGTCGGTTCATTTGATGTTTTCCTTTCTCCTCTCGATGTCACGGTGCGTGATTGCCGTATGGTAATCCTTGCTGAAGTGGTCAGCAATATATTCTGTCAGCGCCACCGAGCGATGCTGGCCTCCCGTACAGCCGATTGCAACGACCAATTGAGCTTTCCCTTCCCGTTTATAATGCGGAAGCATGAAGCTCAGCAGCTCCGTAACCTTTTCGAGAAATTTACTTGTTTCGGTCCATTTCAGCACATAGCTGGATACCTCTTCATCTAATCCTGTCTTCGGCCTCATATGCTCAATATAATGCGGATTCGGAAGGAACCGGACATCGAATACCAGGTCGGCATCAATTGGAATTCCATGCTTAAAGCCAAAAGACATGACATTAACCGTAAATATAGTTTTTCTATTCAATGAGAATTCCGTTAGAATTTTCTCGCGCAATTCCCTTGGTTTCATTTGTGATGTGTTATAAATAAGCTGGGCCCTGCCTTTTAATTCTTCGAGCAGCTCCCGTTCAAGCTTTATGCCTTCAAGAGGCAATCCTGATGGTGCAAGGGGATGGAATCGTCTTGTTTCTTTATATCTTCTGACGAGCGTCGAATCATCTGCATCAAGATATAAAATTTGCGGGGTGACCCAGGATGTCTCGGATAATTCATCCAGCGCTTTAAATAAGTGGTCAAAAAATTCACGGCCGCGCAAATCCATCACCAATGCCACCTTATTCATTTTATTCCCTGATTCCTTCATAAGTTCAAGGAATTTCGGCAGCAGAGTCGGCGGCAAGTTATCTACACAGAAGAAGCCAAGATCTTCAAAGCTTTGGATTGCTACTGTTTTCCCTGCCCCTGACATCCCCGTAATAATCACCATTTGAGTATCATTAACTGCACCCGTACTCATTCATAATTTCCCCCTGTATCTGTCAAATTCAGCTTGGATCCAGCCTGTAACTAAGCAGTTCAAAATCAGGCGTATACGTAAACGTTCCATAAATCATGCCCTGTCCATGAATCATATACTCCAAAATATGTGAATCTCCGGCAGCCATCGGCAGATTCTTAATCTCTGAAAACGGATGCCAGCGAAGCTTGCCTTCCTCTGATTCATCCAGGTTCAGCCCATCAGAAGCTGTAGCAAGGAAAGTAAACATCATCCACTCCTGTACAACCTTATCGCCATCCTTCATGATGAACGTGAAAATGCCTTTAATATTCGGATTGCGCAGATAAATGCCTGTTTCTTCCCTGAACTCACGGATGCACGAGTCCCTCACTGATTCACCCGGCTCCATCTTTCCGCCCGGAGCCACCCACCAGCCTCTTCTCGGCTTCTGTAAAAGCAATACTTTATCGTCTTTCAGTAACACACAGTTCGTGACTCGCTGCAACACATTTCACCTCGAATTTTCCGAAATCATACCGCTGCCGCCTTTTCATGAAATCGCTTAAAGTAAGGGCTGGCTAACGTTCTTTTCTTATTCATTTCATTATACTATTTTTGTCTTAGAGCCACAATGAATACAGGTTTCCAAAAAACATTCTTCAAAACATACTGTTACGCAAAAAAAGAGCACAGGCATGTGCCTGTGCTTTAAAAGGATTATATCTTTAAAAGGGGGTCAATTTCTATTCCTATATTACCCGAAATTTATTTCATGAAGGTTACAGGAGAATTAAAACCGCATGACTTTTTGTAAATCTTTTCAACCAGTGGCTATTTTTTCTAAGTAACAAAAGCAGAAGCGCCTTGCCCACCCCCGACACCTCGAGGGGGCAGGCGCTGAGCTGGACGTAAATAAAAGGCATACAGCCCATAGGACCATATGCCTGCTCACATTATTTCTTCGCTTTAAGGCGTTCTTGCAATTCTTCCACATAGTGCTGGGCACTTTGAGCAGCGATGCTTCCATCACCTGTCGCTGTAACAATTTGGCGAAGGGATTTTTCGCGGATATCCCCGGCTGCAAAAATGCCTTCCACCTTTGTTTCCATTCGGTCGTTTGTTTCGATATAGCCATTGCTGTTCGTGATGCCAAGGCTTTCAAATGGCTTGGAAAGAGGAACCATGCCGATATAAATGAAGACACCATCTGCTTTGAATTCTCTTTCATCCCCTGTTTCAGTAGATACAAGCGTTACGCTGCCTACTTTTCCGTCCTTATCATTGACTTCCTTCACTGTAGTGTTCCAGATAAAGTCAATTTTTTCATTATCAAACGCACGCTGCTGCAGAATCGCCTGCGCACGAAGCTGGTCCCGTCTATGAACGATTGTCACTTTAGAGGCGAAACGAGTCAAATATACGCCTTCCTCAACAGCAGAGTCACCGCCGCCGACTACAACAAGCTCTTTGCCTTTAAAGAATGCTCCATCACAGACTGCACAATAAGATACACCGCGTCCGCCAAGCTCTTTCTCACCAGGAATGCCAAGCTTTTTGTATTCGGCACCAGCAGAAATAATGACTGAGCGTGCTTTATATTGCTTCGATCCAGCAACAACAGTTTTATATTCTTCGCCGTCAATGATTTCTTTAATATCTCCATACGCATATTCAGCGCCAAATTTCTTCGCATGATCAAACATTTTGGTGGATAAATCCGGCCCTAAAATATGGCCAAAACCAGGATAGTTTTCAACTTCTTCTGTATTGGCCATTTGTCCGCCCGGAACACCGCGTTCAATCATTAGAGTAGACAGATTTGCACGAGATGTATATACAGCTGCCGTCATTCCTGCCGGGCCAGCGCCAGCGATAATGACATCATAAATTTTTTCTTCAGTCACAGCGATTCACTCCTTCAGTAATCAGAAATCCTGTATTTTAAATAAAATACTCTATAAATACGCATATTATAGTATGACCTTCTTACTGTTATCCTATAAAATTGGCACGTGTTTCGTCCAAACATCTGCTCACTGAAGGCGGTCGTTCACCGATTTTACATATTTACCCATCGTCGAAGCGGAAATGCCGTATCTCCCTGCAATTTTTGATTGGGAAACCTTTTCGTTTCGAAGCTTATGCCAGACATACTCAATGGCTGCAGCCCAGGCCTTATTGTTTTTTATATTCTGGCGGTTATTTGTCAATTCAGCAAAAATGGTAAACCACATTAAATATAGGCCGGCCTCCACCGTGCCGATCGGATGGTAGTTTTCATAAAACAGTTCAGCTGTCTCATGCGCAGCCTGAACCTGTGCAGGCACTTTCCGGTCTGTTTTCACAAAAGAAAGGTATTCCTTCTCCATAGCAGAAAACTTATTGTTTCGTACAATTGCTTCAGAGATCAAAATTTCATCTCTTCTGCTGGATACTGACGTAAGGAAAAGGCCGAATAGCCGCTCCTCGATATAGTCGCTTTCCAGCTTTTTTAGAATGGAAGAATAATGATCTTCAAAGCCGCTGCTGGTCACTTTTTCATCGTTCCAGGGCTCAAAGCCTTCTTTTTCCGGATTAATCTCGATGGCTTTCTTCCAAGCTGTTTTCGCCATCTCTTCACGGCCGGTGAAATATGCGGAATAGGATAGCCAGTAATAAAACGGCCCGTCCCCTTCAAAGCCTTTCTTTTGAAGCTTGCGAAGCCATGCGAAGGCAGCCTCATACTCGCCGGTTAAGGCAAAGGTGGCACCAAGCTTGAACTGATGTTCAATTGAAAGCGGCTTAATTTTTTTCAGTGCCTCTTTCAACAAGCGCACATGCCTGAAATCCCGCTCGTAAAAAGCAAAGACAAGCTTGTTGCACAGAGCGTGGAGATTACCCGGATTTTCTTCCAGCACCTTCTCTAAAATATCTGCTGCCTTTTGGACTTCTCCAAGGTAAAAATACGCCAGGGCCAAATTGTTGTATGCGGACCAATACTCCGGATACTCATCAATAACAGAGTTCAGGATCTCAACCGCTTTTGGAAAATGACCGGACTCCAGCAATTCCCGTGCGTGTTCCTGCTTCGTAATCAGGTCATCCTGCTCGTAGAGCTCCTCATCCAAATCTTCCGCTTCAAGCGTCAGAAGTTCCAGCAGATCCTCTGTATCTTCCGTAAACTCTCCGTCCCGATCCAAATCCAGATACGTGTTTGCATGCGTGTAAGCATCCTTGAAAAGACCCATATGAGCATAGTTGTTGGCAAGGAAATAATGGCATTCCACCATATCCTCATCAAGCTCTTCCAATATCATATGAAGCAGCTGATTCGACTCCTGATACTCACCCATTTCTGAATGAACAATCGCAAGCTGGCAGATAATCATCGGTTCACCCGGCTCAAGCTGCATCGCCCGCATTAAATATTTCTTTGCTTTATGAAAATCCCTGCGGTGGTACGCCTTAACCCCTTTGGAAAAGTAGTACTCACCATTCGGGATAAATGACAGTAATTTTCCCTTTTGGTGTCTAGCTTTAGAGTCTTTACTCATGAAATCCTCCATAAATGTTAGTAACTAAAGTAGTATATCACACGAACAAGCCTGTGGAGAAGGGAAGAAATGACAATACTATTTCCCATCGGAATTTTTTATTGGAAATCTTATCGCGATTATGTTTTAAAGGGCTGCTGCGGTGATTTAATAGTGGAGTTAAATTCGGAGATTAACTGGTAGTTTGGAGGCGGGTGATAGCAGCGGCCTTTGTTGGTGCCGGTGTGGGGGAGGCTGAGGAATCTAATAATCTTCTGGATATATGAGGAGATTTTAGTTGAAGGAACTTCCAAAAGTCCTTATTTGTAATCAAAATCTGTAAGTGGGTTTAGGATCCAGCTTATGAAAATAAAAGTGGTGACAGCCTGCAGTACTGGCTGCTTCCTAATTTGGGCTCCAGTAGTTGGTGATGAGGCTGCCACCACATGCAAAAAGGACTTTAGAATTAAAAGCGGGAAATGTTCTCCGTTTCCGGCTGCATTTCTCTTATATAACCTTCTTGCCTTTTGAATTGCTTTCTTTCACTTTCTCCTCCCAAAAATCAGCACCTTTAATGCCAAGTTTAACAGGATCGAAGACTGGTTCAATGCCCGCTTTCTTCTGTTCTTCATAATCTTTAAACACTTTTAAGGCTGTTTTAGTCAGGAACAGAATAGCGACTAAGTTAAGCCAGGCCATACTTCCGAAGCCAAAGTCTCCGAGCGCCCATAATAGGGATGCATTTTCGACACTTCCTAAATAGATCATTCCCAAGAAAACAATCATTAAGCCTGTTTTAAGCCATTTCAGATTTCTCTTTCTGCCAAGGTAAACGAGGGTTGTTTCAGAAATATAGTAGTAAGCCATCAGAGTTGTGAAGGCAAAGAAGAAGATAGCAATTGCAACAAACAAACCGCCAAACCCAGGGATAACGCTCTCAACGGCCGCCTGTGTCCACATTGGTCCAGCTTCTACACCTTGGATGTTTTCAACAATCGGCTGCTTTCCTTCTGGCGTAACGCTATACATGCCGGTAATTAGAATCATAAGTGCAGTAGCTGTACAAACAATGATGGTATCAATATAAACTGAGAATCCTTGAACAAGACCTTGTTTTGCCGGATGGGATACATCTGCTGCGGCTGAACTATAAGTTCCTTCCCCTACACCCGCAACGTTAGAGAATACTGCTCTCTTAACGCCCCATGCAATCGCTGCACCGAAAATACCGCCAAACATTTCGTTTGCACCAAATGCACTTGAAATAATCAGCCAAAGCATTGCTGGAATTTCTGCTGCATTTGCAAATAAAAGAACGAAAGTGATAACCACATACCCTAAGGCCATAAAAGGGACAACTTTTTCCGCAACAGTAGCAATTCGCTTAACGCCGCCAAAAATAATGATGCCAAGTAATACAACAAGAATGATTCCAGTGATGCTTTTATGGAGACCAATTGTATTTTCGAAACCAACAGCAATCGTATTGGCCTGAATCCCTGGTACTAAGATTCCGTAGCAGAGGGTAACAACAATCGCAACAAACACCGCAAACCATTTCATATTTAAACCTTTTTCAATAAAATAAGGTGTTCCACCCCGGTACTGCTTACCATCTTTTACTTTATAAACCTGAGCAAGAGTGGATTCAATAAAGGCACTTGCTCCTCCTAATAAGGCCATGACCCACATCCAGAAAACCGCTCCCGGACCGCCAAATGCAATCGCAGTAGCAACCCCAGCTATATTTCCAATACCGACCCGGCCGGCTAAAGCCATTGAAAACGCCTGGAAAGAGGACACACCCGACTCTGGGTTACCCTTTTCTAAAAGAAGCTTAATCATTTCCTTGAAATATCTAAATTGCACAAAACGTGTCATAATAGAAAAAAACAATCCGGCGCCAAGCGCGAACGCTACCAGTCCAAGACTCCAAACCATCCCCGACGCTTTATTCACTAATTCTTCCATCTTATTCCTCCTATTCAAACCTAAGTAGTTAGTTCCGTCTCTTTTTATTTGTAATATTAATAATTTTCAGACATGCAAGAGTATAAATGGGACAATGGAACAAAACGCTGCCCCACTCCCATCCAATTACACAGGATTGATTGTCCAATTGTTCCTTATAATTACTCACCATGCCTGATGTTAACAAATACACTTTTCACTTCCGTATAATTTTGCAGGCCATATTCTCCGCCCATTTCGCGGCCAATTCCTGATTGTTTGTAGCCGCCGAAAGGCATAGTTTCCCATTCAAGACCAAAATCATTAATCCAGACTGTACCTGATTGCATCTTGCTTGCAATATAATGTCCCTTTTTCATATTTTCTGTCCAGATACTTGCAGCTAAGCCATAGTCACTATCGTTCGCCCGTTTAATGACCTCTTCAATCGTATCGAAAACGAAAATGGACATGACTGGTCCAAAGATTTCTTCACGCGCAATAACCATATGATCTTGTACATCAGCAAAAATGGTTGGCTGTACAAAATATCCTTTTTCAAATCCTTTTTCGCCCCCTGCCACGAGGCGCGCACCTTCTTTCTTCCCATGTTGAATATAATTAAGAACAGTTTGATGCTGTTTTGCTGAAACAAGCGGGCCCATTTCCGTTTCGGGGTTCATTCCATCACCTAACTTCAATGCTTTCGCCCGTTCCGCTAAGGCTTTTACTACATGATCATAGATGTTTCTTTGTACAAATACACGTGTACAGGCACTGCAGTTTTGCCCATGATTGTACATCGTTCCGTTAAATACCCCTTCAATTGCTTCCTCAAGATTAGCATCCTCTAAAACAATGGCTGGAGATTTTCCGCCAAGCTCCAGCGTAACATCTTTAATTTGATCTGCAGCTTTTTTCATTACTTCTTTCCCAACAGCAGTTGATCCTGTGAATGCTACCTTATCGATATCTTTATGTGCAGTGATTGCTTCTCCCGCAATCCTGCCCGTTCCTGGCACAATATTTACAACACCATCCGGGAACCCGGCTT
This sequence comes from Cytobacillus sp. BC1816, assembly GCF_051353635.1. Lineage (NCBI taxonomy): Bacteria > Bacillati > Bacillota > Bacilli > Caryophanales > Bacillaceae > Cytobacillus > Cytobacillus sp. BC1816. Next base: position 4,672,102 of record NZ_CP195611.1, read on the forward strand.
CTTTGAATAGCCTTCCTGCGTAAAGAAGAGATAATGGTGTTTCAGTTGCCGGCTTAATCACAACCGTACAGCCGACTGCAAGTGCAGAGCCGAGCTTCCAGGCTGCCATGGCAAGCGGGAAGTTCCAAGGAATAATTTGGCCTGCTACCCCAACCGGCTCGTGTACTGTATAGGTTACATAATTCTTTGAAACCTGAGTTGTCTTGCCAAATATTTTCGTGGCCCAGCCCGCATAATATCTAAAATGCTGGATTGTTCCGTCGATATCATCTGCCAAGGCTACCTTGTAAGGCTTTCCGTTATCCAATGATTCCAGTTGTGCAAGTTCCTCTCGATTTTCTTCTAAGAGATCCGCAAATTTATAGATTAGATGGGAGCGTTCTGCGGCATCCATTTTTGTCCATTCGCCTTCATCAAATGCCTTTCTTGCAGCAGCTACCGCAGCATTAATATCTTCCTCTTGCGCTTCACTTACTTTTGCAATCACCTCTTCGTTTGCAGGATTAACAACGGAAAATGTTTTGCCGCTGATTGCCGGTACATAGTTACCGTTAATGTATAATCCTTTCACACCCTCCAAGAATTCTTGAACTTTCGGTTTTAAATTGTAATTTGTTGCTTGCATATTCCCACTCCTCACTATTTTAGTTTTTTACTGTCTCTAAACTTGCAAGCAGGTCTTTTAGCTTTTGATCTTCCTCAGGTGATAGGCCTAAACGAGGATAACGTGCAGGTCCGCCAGCCTGGCCAGTTAATTCCATGGCTCTCTTCACAATTTGCACATACTTTCCAGATCCTTCAAGAAACGCACACAGTGGTAAAATACGATCATTGATGGACCAAGCTTCTTCAAGCTCACCGTGTTGGAAATGGTTATACATGTCTGTAACCAGCTTTGGCACAATATTTCCTGCAACAGAAATCCATCCAGTTGCTCCAACTAAATAAGACTCCATTACAAGCTCTTCAGCACCGCAGAATACTTCAAAGTCTCCTTTTCCTTTTCTTGCAAGATCCCTTACCTTGCCAATTTCACCGCTTGATTCCTTAATGTGAGTTACATTTTCACAATCCTTGCCAATCTGAAGCATTAAATCTGCGCTCATATTAACGCCGGAAGTAAATGGGTTGTTATAAAGCATGATTGGAAGATTAACACTGTCAGATACTTCTTTGAAATGATGGTAGATTTCATTTTCCTTTGGTTTCATGTAAAAAGGATTAATGATTAGAGCACCATCCGCTCCATGTACTTCAGCTTGCTTTGTATACTCGATTGTTTCCCTTGTTGTTTCAGCAGCAGTACCCACAATAACAGGGATGCGTCCGCCTGCTTCCTTCATAACAGTTTCTACCATCTGGTATTTTTCTTCTCTTGATAGACTGACAAATTCACCAGTACTCCCATTGATGACAATTCCTGCCACACCTTGATCCACAAAGTAATTGATATTATTCTTTACTCCACCCCAATCAATTTCCTGCTCCTGTGTCATCGGTGTAATTAATACTGGATAAGCTCCTCTAATTGTAGTCATTTTAATTTCCTCCCCATATTTAATAGTTTCTTATTTTAATAAAAACCCTGCGAATAATGGATCTGCCGGGTCTAAAACATATGTCTGCATACCCGTAATAAATCCGCGGGCTGAAAAACTAAACTCGTAACCGGCTTCAAATTGTGCTGAAAGCCCGGCTGTCAATTTCCCGTTAAAAATGCTTTCATTTTCAATTAGGCTTCCTGCAGATATATCGCCATTTCTTAATAAATAGGTAATGCAGGCAGCTAGAGTGCCAAATCCCGGAGAACGTACAATATATCGATCCGGACGGAAGGTTACCGTTTTGATTTTGCCTTCACTTTTTTGCGAATGATCCAACAAGATTACTCTGCTGAAAGCATGTTTGCCTTCTAAGGCGTCAATCGCCTTTTGCCCCCACTGATTAATGACTGGAAGATCCTCCATCTCAATCTCAAAAGGCAGCTGCGCTTTATCAAAAATCGCATATTGATGGTCGGCTTGGACCAGGGATACTTCTGTCTTTAAATCTAAATAGGACACTGGCATATTGGTTTGTACAACCTGAAATGGCTCGCTTTTTAATTTAACTAATTTCACTTCATCATCTTTCATAGTTGCAGTAACAGCAACAACACCGCTGATTGTTTCAATTCTGTATTCACCTGAAAATTTGGCCTTTAATTGGCCGCACTCTAACAATGCAGTTATGACAGCAACAATTCCGCCATATTGCATCGATACGGTTCCGTTATGATCGAAAAAGATGACAGCTGCATCGGCATCGCTTTTAAAAGGCGGAAAAACCAAACAACCCATCAGTCCAGCAAATCCGCGTGGCTCATTTAAAAGAAGTTTAATTTCCTCCTCATAGGCAAGAAAAAATTGCTCATTCAGCTCCTGTATACTTTGATAATGAATCAATGGTCCATCCTTAACAATACGATAAGCCTGACCTGCTACATGTACATCGGTTGCTGTATAGGTCTTTTGAATTATCATTTCACATCCTCCATTTCATGTTCCATTGGGGGAATAAGCAAGAAGCCTTCTTTAAGCGGATCTTCCTCGTTATAAAAGAACCGGTGCATACCCATTAGCCATGCAGAACCAGTGATTCTTGTAATAACAGCCTCCACACCCTGGACATCTGCTGTTTCAAGGACTTGTCCGCGGAATAAAGAGCCGACAATACTCTCATGTACAAATTCTTCATTGATACCTATCTCCTTTTTGGCATAGAGGACAGATAATTTGGCCGATGTACCTGTACCGCATGGTGAACGATCTATCCCGCCTGGAGGGACAACAACTGTATTTTTCAAATCTGCTTCTTCATGGGTCGGCACAGTGAAAAACTCAATATGGGTCAAACCGCGAATAAATGGATATTGCGGATGAACGACCTCTGTTTTTTCGTTAATCGTATTTCTAATTTTGATTGCTTTTTCAATGATTTCTGAGGCATTCTCCGGTGTCAGTTCTAATCCAGCAGATTGGGCATCAATGATTCCATAGAAATTGCCGCCATAAGCAATATCTGCATCAATGATTCCAATTCCCTCAACCTCTACAGAGACACTTTTTAACAGGAATGCTGGGACATTACAGAAGGAAACCTCTTTTGCTTTGCCGTTCTCTACCTTAATCTCAGCCATAACAAGGCCTGCTGGTGTATCAATTTTGATTGAAGTAACTGGCTCTTGAACAGGGAATAGCCCCGCTTCAACTAATGCTGTACACACTCCGATTGTGTCATGACCGCACATTGGCAAATATCCGCCGGTTTCGATATATATAACACCGATATCTGCTTCCGGATGGCATGGATCTGTTAAAAGTACTCCTGACATTACATCATGCCCTCTTGGTTCATTCATCAGGAGCTTACGAACCCAATCATATTCCTTTTGCATATGAAGCATTTTTTCGGCCATTGTCGCTCCTTTTAGTACCGGGAGTCCGCTAATCAATGTCCTTGTCGGATTTCCGCCCGTGTGTGTATCAATGGTTGTAAAAACTCGATTGGCTTTCATCAGGTTCCCACCCTTTCCTTAAATCGAGAATATCTCAGCGGTTCAATTGGAATGCAAGTATCCTTCTCATTAAGCATTTCCTCTATCACTTTTCCAGTAACAGCGGCAAGACTAATTCCGTCTCCCTCATGACCGGCTGCAATATAATAGTTAGGAATTCCTTCCACTTCTGACACAATTGGCAAGTGATCCTCCGTCCAGGGCCGCAAACCAGCATAGGAACGTATGACCATCATGTCAGCCATTCTCGGATAAAATCTAATGGCCCGATTGGCAATGCATTTAATAATTTCATTATTGATCTTTGTATTAAATCCAACAAATTCACGGCTGCTTCCAATCAGGAAGTTTTGACTTTCAGTTGGTTCAAAAACAAGGGCTACTCCGTATTTTTCAGTAACCGGATCAACCTGGCGCTTGCCGCCAAATTTTGATATTAAGTAGCCAAACTCCATCACTTTTCTCGGCCCTACAAAGTCCTGGCGTGAAGCGACAATAATGTGGCCTTTTCTTGGTTTAATCGGGATGGACAAGTCCAGCATTTCACCAATATATGGAGCCCATACACCTGCCGCATTAATGACATAGTCAGCGGTGAAAGTCCCATTGGATGTTTCTACGATAAATGTACCGTCCGTCTTCCTTCTCATTCCAGTAACCTCAGTTTGTTTACGGGCTTTAGCGCCCATCTCCTTTGCCCCCTCAAGAAGGTTAAAGGCAAGAAGATATGGATTAACTGTTGAATCTGTTGCACACTCTAAGCCGCCCAATAAATCATCAGCAAAATATTTGGAATCCTGGCGAATGTCCTGTCTGTCCAGCATCCTGAACGGCAAGCCGGCCTCCCTCTGCCGGTCAACCCATTTTTGTGCGGCTTCCATCTCTTCTTCTGTCTCGCAGACAAGGATGCTTCCAGGAGCACGATATTCAAAAGGCTGTTTCAATTCTCTGCTTAATTCATCTACTAATTTCTGACTGACAAGTGACATTTGACTATCGAAGCCAGGATCTTTATCAATAGCTAAAATATTTCCGTCACAGCGGGATGACGTGCCACTGACAAATTCACCTTTTTCAATAACTGTTACATTTCTTCCAGATTTAGAAGTATAATAGGCAATTGCACAGCCTATGATTCCCCCGCCTATAACCAAAACGTCACAATGATATCTCACAAAACCAACTTCCCTTCGTCTTGTTACATCATTTTATTAATGCAATTAACATGCCAACTTTTGTAACCTTACACAGAAATAAGAACATTCTAATAACTTTGCTGATAACCCAAATATAGATTTTTTCGACATGTTCTTAATTGTCAAAAAATTTGATAAAATAGTGTATAAAATGTTAAACAGTGTATAAAAAATTTTACATTCAGGAGGCTGTCATGTTTGAATTACCGTCAGTCAAAGAAATAATTGAAAGTAATTTAATCTGTCTGAACCAAGTTAATAAGAGCACTTTATCGAGGGTTTATTTGGATGATTCTTTTGCTGCATTAGCTGATGCCTGCAAGCGCTATGCAGCCGTTGCCGTTGTAAATTCAAGCGGCGAAGTACTTGGCTGCATTACAAATGAACAAATCATTGATTTTTTGCATGATTCCTACAATCAATTAAAGGCATTCTATGAATCTGTCATCAAAACATCGGATGCTTCAGTCACAGTGATTGATGCTGATGAACGTGTCCGCACATGGACAGAGGGAGCTGAAAAAATTTTCTCTGTCAAAAAAGATGAGATTGTGGGCAAACCAATTATAGAATTCTTTGAACATCAGAATCTGCAAATATTAGAATCCTTGTACAAAGGAAAAAGAATCAGGGGAAAGCATCACCAGCCAAGATCCGATCTATTTGTCCTAATAAATTCAAACCCTGTTTACTTTAATGGACGCATTATCGGTGCAGTTGTATCGGAAACTGATGTGACAAGCCAGGTAGTTCTTAATGAAAAATTATTTAATATGTCGACTGAGGTTCACCGTTTAGAACAGGAGATGGCGAAATACAGACCTTCAGACCCCTTTAGATACATTAAAGGGAAAAGCGCTGTAATGGAAAAGACAGTGCAAATGGCGAAAAAGGTGTGCTCTGTCCGATCAACTGTATTGATCTTAGGAGAAAGCGGAGTCGGCAAGGAGGTCTTTGCCAAATCCATTCATGAGGCAACTGAAGGATCTGAAGCACCCTTTATTTCAATTAACTGCGGGGCTATTCCAGCTTCATTATTCGAAAGCGAATTATTTGGCTATGAACGCGGAGCCTTTTCCGGTGCAGACCATAGAGGAAAAAAAGGAAAAATTGGGCTTGCTAAAGGGGGCACTCTTTTTCTGGATGAAATTGGCGAAATGCCTTTAGAAATGCAGGTCAAGATGCTTCGTGTGCTTCAAGAAAGAAAATATTACAAGGTTGGCGGTGAAAAAGAAATTGAGGCTGATTTCCGGGTAATTGCTGCAACAAATAGGGATTTAAAAGAATTAATAAAAGAAGGCCAATTCCGGGAGGATTTATATTATCGGCTAAATGTTGTCAGTTTAAAAATTCCTCCTTTAAAAGAACGCTGTGAGGATATCGTTGAACTAATTCATTACTTTTTAAATGATTTTTCACTGCGCTATCAGCGGCCGATCCATCATTTTTCACAGGAAGTTATGCAAGAGATGCTTCAATATGATTGGCCGGGCAATGTTCGGGAACTTCGTAATGTCGTTGAACGTCTGGTTGTTTTTGCAACAGATGGAGTCATTCGAAAAGAATATTTGCCATTTCACTCAGTAATGAGCTATTCACCTGCATCTGACACGGACCTTCCGGAAAATAACATAGAAATGAAAACGGCCATTGTGCCACTTCAGGAGGAAATGGATCAGCACGAAAAGAAGGTGCTCGAAAAAGCATTGGCATTAACTAAAGGCAACAAATTAGAATGCTCGAGAAAACTGGGAATCACCCGAGCGACCCTTTACAATCGTTTAAAACGTCTTGGCTTAAGCTGATTTAAAATACAGGCTTCAAAGTTGGTACGATTTTTGCATTATATTTTTACATATAACTGAAGAGGAGGATTTCCAAATGAATAACAATGAGGCCCTTGTGATCTGCCGTTGTGAAGAGGTTACCTATGGGCAGGTTTTTGCAACAGCCAAAGAACATCAATGTACATCCAGGGAGCTGAAGCTTAGAACAAGAGCTGGAATGGGGTTTTGTGGAGGACGCACTTGCAGGGTCATGGTCGATCGGATTATTGAAAGTATCGTACCTAATACAGGAGAAGGTGAAATTCCTTTAAAATATCAGCCTCCAATTCGCCCTATAACTTTTGGAACGGCAGGTGAAAAAAATGACTAGAATTATAGATCATCCGGTTTTAGGCAAATTAGATGATAGAAAAAAGATTCCATTCACTTTTGATGGAAAAGAATATGAAGCATATGAAAATGAAACAGTCGCGGCAGCTCTGCTCGCAAACGGAGTGAGGACACTGCGTGTTCATGAGGAAAGTGGAACACCAAGAGGGTTTTATTGCAATATCGGCCACTGTATGGAGTGCCGAGTAAATGTTAATGGGCAGTCCAATATAAGAGCCTGTTTAACTCTTGTAAAGGAAAATATGGTTGTTGAAAGAGGAAAACAGCATCCTAATATTGTTAAAAGGATGGTGGAGAATCCATGATAGATGTAATTGTAATTGGAGCTGGACCAGCCGGCTTAGCTGGTGCCATAACCTGTGCTGAATATGGCTTACAAGTAACCGTTATTGATGAATTTGTCAGGCCAGGCGGAAGATTAATCGGTCAATTGCACCAGGAACCGTCTGGAGAATGGTGGAACGGAATAAAAGAATCATCTCGTTTGCACAACGAAGCACAGAAACGATCAGTAGATATCCGCTGCGGCGTTTCTGTATATAACCTTGAAAAAGATAAGGATTGCTGGAATGTTCATACTAATATAGGAACACTGATAGCTCCTTATGTGCTGGTAGCAACTGGTGCAGCTGAATTCCCAATTCCTGTTCCAGGCTGGACTCTTCCAGGTGTAATGTCCATCGGGGCTGCACAGGTCATGACGAATGTTCATCGTGTTGAGGTTGGCAAAAAAGGCATCATCATTGGTGCTAACATTTTAGCATTTGCGATTTTAAACGAGCTCCAAATAGCCGGAATTAATGTGGAACATATTGTGCTGCCAGAAAAGAGTCCGCTTAGCCAAAGTGCCGGAGAACCAGAGGAAGTCCTGAAGTCACTTCTAAATGCTTCCCATCTTGCCCCGTCCCCAATCCTGCGTTTCGGCAGTCGCTTTATGAAAAATAAAGGCTTCCGTAAATTAGGAATGAAATTTTATCCTAAAAGCGGCGTTAAGGTGAATGGAACACCATTGCAGCTTAGAAAAGCAGCACTTGAAATTCTTGGAAAGGATCAGGTAGAAGGCGTACTCACTGCAGCAATTGATGCGAATGGAAACGTAATCAAAGGTACGGAAAAAATTTACGAAGCAGATTTCGTGTGTATCGCAGGTGGCTTGTATCCGTTAGCAGAGCTTACAGCAGTTGCCGGCTGTCCATTCCAATACGTTCCAGAACTTGGGGGACATATTCCTTTTCATTCTGAAAAAATGGAAACCCCGCTCGAAGGATTATTTGTTGCCGGGAACATCACCGGCATTGAAAGCGGAAAAATCGCCATGGCCCAAGGAACAACAGCAGGTATTTCGATCGCTAAACACGCAGGAAAAGGCAGCACTGACATCAACAAGAAGCTTGATCAGGCATTGAAAAACGTTCATACTGTCCGTCAAAACGCTGCCATCCAATTCAACCCTGAAATTGCAAACGGCCGGAGGAGAATCTATGAACTTTGGAACGATCTTTATGGGAAAACGCAGGACTCTTTACAGGAAATTGGATAATATGATGCTGATCCACAAGCAAATTTTCGTAAAAAAAACCGCCCTCCCTATTCGGAGGCCGGTTCATTTTTCTTTTCATGGCGTTTATTAAGTACTTTCAAGACTTCGCTAAAAGGCAGTTCCTGCTCCCGCAGCAGCACCATCAAATGATAAATCAGGTCGGCCGCTTCCCATTTCAGTTCGTCCTTGTCACGGTTTTTCGCAGCGATGATGACTTCTGCGGATTCTTCGCCGACCTTCTTCAGGATTTTATCCACACCTTTTTCAAAAAGATACGTCGTGTACGCTCCTTCAGGGCGTGTCTGTTCGCGTTCTTCAATGACTTTTTCAAGTGTATAAAGGATTTCGTAGTCAGATAAGCCGCCTGACTCTTCCCCGTATACTCTTTCCTCAAAGCAGCTGAATGTTCCATTGTGGCAGGCAGGACCTGCTGGTTCAACCAGAACCACAATGGCATCCTGGTCACAGTCAAGCTTCATTTCAACAATTTTCTGTGTGTTACCGCTTGTTGCCCCTTTGTGCCATAGCTCTTTGCGGGAACGGCTGAAAAACCAGGTCTCACCTGTTTCCGCCGATTTTAAAAGGGATTCCCGATTCATATAAGCTAACGTTAATACTTCTTTTGTTTTCATATCTTGCACTATTGCAGGGATCAGTCCCTTTTCATCGAACTTTACACTTTCAATATTCATCGGACAACCACCCCTTTTTCCTCAATATATGACTTCACTTCAGCAACAGACGTTTCTTTATAGTGAAAAATCGATGCAGCCAATGCGGCATCCGCTTTTCCATCGATAAATGCTTCAGCAAAGTGATCAGCATTTCCCGCACCTCCTGAAGCAATAACCGGAATCGAAACTGCCTCGCTGACTGCTTTTGTCAGCTTGATATCAAAGCCTTTCTTCTCACCGTCAGAGTCCATGCTTGTCAGTAAAATTTCTCCAGCCCCGCGCTCCGCTGCTTCCTGGGCCCAAGCGATGACCTCAAGATCAGTCGGTGTCCGTCCGCCATGTGTGTGCACACGCCAAGAACCAAGCTCTTCATCGTATTTTGCATCAATCGCAACAACGATGCACTGTGATCCGAAGAAATTTGCCCCTTCTGTAATTAGACCAGGATTGTTTACGGCAGCTGTATTGAGAGAAACCTTATCAGCCCCTGCCCGCAAAATTCGTTTCATATCTTCCAGTGCGTTTATCCCGCCGCCGACTGTAAATGGAATGGCCAGCTCAGACGCAACAGCCTTAACAACCTCAACCATTGTTTTCCGGCCTTCATGTGAAGCTGAGATATCAAGGAAGACCAGCTCGTCAGCTCCCTGCCCATCATAAAAGCGGGCAAGCTCAACCGGGTCACCTGCATCACGCAGCTGCACGAATTGCACCCCTTTTACCACACGGCCGTCTTTTACATCCAGACAGGGAACGATGCGTTTCGTCAGCATGATTCCTTCACCTCTTTCAGAGCTTCCGCCACGGTAAACCGGCCTTCATAAATGGCCTTTCCGACGATGGCGCCAGCAACACCTTCAGAAGCATACTCCCTCAGCTTCGCCAAATCAGCCAGCTGGCTGACGCCGCCAGATGCAATAACACTTTTCCCGGTATCCCCTGCAAGCAGACGAACCGCTTCAATATTTGGCCCCGATAGCATTCCGTCTGTTGCGATATCTGTAAAAATAAATGTTTCCGCACCTGCGTCGGCAAATCGCCTGCCTAAGTCAACTGCCTTCAATTCAGACGTTTCCAGCCAGCCATGTGTGGCCACAAAGCCATTTTTCGCATCAAGGCCGACTGCAATGGCTTTGCCGTATTTGCGGATCATTTCAATAGCAAACTCAGGATTGGAGACAGCGATACTTCCAATGATTACGCGTGTTACACCATTATCCAGGTAATGCAGGATGTCTTCTTCCGTACGGATCCCCCCGCCGATCTGGACGGAGACGCTAAGCTCGCGGGCAGCCTGGATGACATATTGATCATTAACCCGCTTCCCATCCTTTGCTCCGTCTAGATCTACCATATGAATCCAGTCTGCTCCTTCATCAGCAAACTTTTTGGCCATATCAAAAGGAGAGTCGCCATACACCGTTTCCTTATCGTAATCCCCCTGCAGCAGCCGGACGCACTTGCCGCCTCTCATATCGATTGCCGGATAGATCGTAAAACTCATTTCACAGACATCCTTTCTTCAACCAGCTCGGTAAAATTGCGTAAAAGCGCCATGCCGAGCGAACTGCTTTTTTCAGGGTGGAACTGCATGCCGAACACATTACCCCTTCCAACAACCGCCGGCACTTCTACATCATACATACTTCTGCTGATAACTACTTCTCTATCTTCTGTATCTACAAAGTAGGAGTGGACGAAATAGACATAATCTTCATCAAGCCCTTTTAAAATCGGCGAACCCTGTAAGAATTCGAGACGGTTCCAGCCCATATGCGGAACTTTATACGTTTCGCCTTCTACTGTCGCACCGGGAAAACGCCTTACATGGCCAGGGAGAAGCTGAAGGCCTTCCGTCATGCCATTCTCTTCGCTATCTTCAAATAAAAGCTGCATGCCAAGGCAAATGCCAAGGAGCGACTTGCCTGTATCAGCAAACTCCTTTACCAGATTTGCCAGACCTGTAGAATTTAAGATGGTCATGGCATCTTTGAAAGAGCCGACACCCGGCAGAATCAAGGCGTCTGCTTTCAGGAGCTCGTCTTTATTTTCAGAAAGGAAATAAGGAACCTCCAACCGTTCAAGTGCTTTACTGACGCTGAACAAATTCCCCATTCCGTAATCGATGATGCCGATCATTTACAACATCCCTTTCGTTGATGGAACTCCCTTAATCCTTGGGTCAATCGTTGTTGCCTCATCAAGCGCACGAGCGAGTGCTTTGAAAATCGCTTCGATTATGTGGTGTGTATTCTGTCCATAGTGAACGATGACATGCAGGTTCATTCTTGCTTCAAGCGCGAGCTTCCAAAGGAACTCATGAACAAGCTCGGTATCAAATGTACCGACTTTTTGGCACGGGAACTCAGCGCGCATCTCCAAGTGAGGGCGATTGCTGAGGTCAACTGCAACTTGGGCCAATGCTTCGTCCATCGGAACGAAAGCATTTCCATAGCGCTTAATGCCTTTCTTATCACCTAAAGCGTCCTTCAGCACCTGGCCTAAGCAGATGCCAATGTCCTCTGTTGTGTGGTGATCATCCACATCTGTATCGCCATTTGCAACGATGTTCAAGTCAAATTGTCCGTGCTTGGCAAACAAGTCCAGCATATGCGTCATAAAAGGCACGCCTGTTTCCAGATCGCTTTTGCCTTCGCCGTCTATATTTAAGGATAGAGTGATATTCGTTTCATTGGTTTTACGTGAAATTTCAGCAGTTCTGGCCATGATTATTCCTCCAGCTTATTTTCTTAGTCTTGTTTCAATGGATCTGGCATGGGCTTCAAGGCCTTCCAGACGCGCGAAGGCCGCTATTTTTTCGCCATTATCCTTTAATGCTTTTTCACTGTATAAAAGAATGCTTGATTTCTTTTGAAAATCCTCCACATTAAGCGGACTTGAGAAACGGGCCGTTCCGTTTGTCGGAAGGACGTGATTCGGGCCGGCAAAATAGTCACCGACCGGTTCAGGGCTAAATCTCCCGAGGAAGATTGCTCCGGCGTGATGAATCCGTCCTAGAAGCTCCATCGGATTTTCCGTTAAAATCTCCAGATGCTCAGGAGCCAGACTATTCACCGTTTCAATAGCTTCATCCATGTTTTCTGCTACATAGACCGCACCATAGTTTTCGATTGATTGAAAAGCAATTTCCTGCCTTGGCAGCTCAGCCAGCTGGCGGTCAACTTCTGCTGAGACCTGTTCTGCAAGCGCGTATGATGTTGTCACAAGGACTGCACTTGCCATCGGGTCGTGTTCGGCCTGTGATAAAAGATCTGAAGCCACTTCATCCGCGTGTGCCGTATTATCGGCTAAAATCGCAATCTCACTGGGGCCTGCGATCATATCAATATCAACATCCCCGAAAACTTCACGCTTGGCAAGAGCGACAAAGATATTTCCGGGACCTGTAATTTTATCAACAGGAGCTATGGTTTCCGTTCCATATGCAAGAGCGGCAATTGCCTGGGCACCGCCTGCTTTATAAATTTCTTCAGCCCCTGCAATTTTGGCCGCAGCAAGGACCGCAGGAGGCAGCTTTCCAGTCTTTTTATCGGGAGGAGAGGTGATGACAATCCGTTTGACCCCCGCAACCTTTGCCGGGATTACATTCATAAGGACTGATGATGGATAGGCAGCCGTACCGCCTGGGACATACAGGCCGACTGAATCAAGCGGTGTGATCTTTTGGCCAAGCACTGTGCCATTTTCTTCTGTTGTCATCCAGGAAGGACGCAGCTGCTTTTCATGAAAAGACCGGATATTATCGGCAGCTTCTTTAATGATCTCAAGGATTTTTCCATCCACTTGACCCAAAGCTTCTTCTATTTCAGCCTGCGATACCTTGAAATCATCCAGGGATATGCCATCATATTTTTCAGTGTAATCTTTTAATGCCTGATCTCCGTTTTGGCGGACTGATTCAATAATATCTTTCACAATCGCCCGCTGTTGTTCTGTTCCGTTATCAACAGACCGTTTAATTGAAATCTGGTCATTTACTTTTAAAATTTTCATAGACCTCTACATCCTTTAAGAACGAATTTCTTCTCCAGCTATTACTTCCGTAAGACGTCCAACCAGCTCGCTTATGCGTTCATCCTTCATGCGGTAGCTGACAGGATTGACAATCAATCTTGAAGTGATGCCGACGATGGTTTCATATTCAACGAGCCCGTTCTCTTTTAGCGTTCGGCCGGTTGATACGATGTCCACGATCCGGTCTGCTAGCCCGATCATAGGCGCAAGCTCTATGGATCCGTTCAATTTAATGATTTCCACCTGTTCCCCCTGCTCGCGGAAATACGCTGCCGCAATCTGCGGATACTTTGTAGCAATTTTAGGAGCAACATCATTCAGCCTGGTATTTGGCAGTCCTGCAACAGCGAGATAGCATGCGCTGATTTTTAAATCAAGAAGCTCATAAACATCTCGCTCTTCTTCAAGCATTACGTCTTTCCCGGCAATCCCAAGGTCTGCTACACCATGTTCTACATAGGTTGGCACATCCATCGGCTTTGCAAGGATAAAGCGGAAATTCTCTTCCGGAACATCTATAATCAATTTACGTGAATCATCAAATTCCGGCGGCAATTGAAAGCCTGCCTGGCGGAGCAATTCAGCTGCTTCTTCAAAAATGCGGCCCTTTGGCATCGCAATCGTTAAAACATCACTCATTTTATGGTCTCCTTTCCAGCTTTTCCGACTAAAAAGGTAATATCCTCATAGCTGCTGGTGCAGGCATCGATGTCCTTGACACCGCTAATATCCTGCAGAACCACTTTCTTTCCGGCAGAACGTTCTTTCTTCGCAAAATCGAATGCCTCTTTGCGGCGTTCCGGGCTGTATAAAACGCAGTACACAGGTTCAGCCGCATTGCTGTCTTCCAGAGCTTCCAGCAGGCGGTCCATTCTGATGGCAAAGCCGGTTGCTCCCGTATCTTTTCCGAACTTTTGGAGCAGCAAATCATAGCGGCCGCCATTTCCGATCGGGAAACCAACATTTCCTGCATATACTTCAAAAAGAATTCCCGTGTAGTAGCTCATATGGCTGACGAGCGTTAAATCAAATTTAACTGTGCCTTCCTGGCCGTAGTCCTGCATAATGCCCCAAAGCTGTTCGAGCTCGGCCAATGCTTTTTTTCCTGTGCCGTTTTCCAGAAGGCCATAAGCAATCTCAATGACTTCTTCCCCGCCTCTTAATTTTAGGAAATCGAGAAGCCTTTGTTTATCAATGGATGAAAGAGCCAGGCTCTTTACATGTTCCCTGTACCCGACATAATTTTTCTCATATAAAAATCTTGTCAGGTTTTCCACTCTTTCTTCCGTTCCTAAAATCTGCTGGAAGAAATCCCGGACAAAGCCGATATGGCCGGCTGAAAGCTGGAAATTCTGAAGCCCAGCTTCTTTTAGAGCAGAGATCATCATCGCCATCCCTTCGCCATCCGCACTGATCGTATGGTCACCAATGCATTCAACCCCGATCTGCTCAAATTCAGCCGGCCTGCCGCCCTCCCGCTGCTGAGCGCGGTATACATTGGCAGAATAGGCAAGCCTGATCGGCAGATCGTCTTTTAAAAGACGGGATGCAGCCACCCTTGCGATCGGCGCTGTCATATCCGGACGCAGCACAAGGGTGTGGCCCTGCTGATCAAGCAGCTTGAACAGCTGCTGATCAAGTATTGCTGACGCCGCTCCAACTGTTTCGTAATATTCGAGTGCAGGCGTTTCGATAAACTGATAGCCCCAGCGTTTCATTTCCCCCTGGATGGAAGACCGGACTGCTGCCTTTCTTTCATACAAATCAGGTAATGTATCTCTCATGCCTAACGGCTTTTCAAACATAAATAATCGGCTCAAAAGTATTCACCTCTATGACTTAAAAATTCCGAATCCTTTAGTTCGCTAATATGGTAGCAAATTGAAGTTATATGTAGTTTAACGCGCAAACTCCATGCCGTCAACCAAAAGGAGCAGAAAAATAAAAAAGACTCCCTTTTTTAAAAAGGAGCTTTCTTATAGTTTGTACTTTTTTGGAAATGTTATTTAAGTTAAGGATTTTCATCTAAAAATATCTAGGATCTCTTGTTTTTAATCCAGCATGTTTCTAAATATATCTAACATCTCAATTATAGAAAAAACCCCGACAGCTCTAGGCAAACGGAGTTTTTTCTTTATTAACACCATATATCGGATCATCCGCCCAGCGTGCGGCAAGTTCTTCCTTTGTATAGATGACACGCATCGGATTGCCGCCAACAAAAGCTCCAGATGGGACATCTTTATGGACAAGCGTTCCAGCTGAAACAATCGCACCATCTCCGATCGTGACGCCGGGAAGAATGGTTGAATTGGCGCCAATCATGACTTCGCTGCCAATTTCAACCCTGCCGAGGCGATATTCCTTAATCAAATATTCATGGGCGAGGATCGTAGTGTTGTATCCGATGACCGTGTTGCGGCCAACACTGATTTTTTCCGGGAACATGACATCCAGCATAACCATGAGTGCGAATGATGTCTGATCCCCCACCTTCATTCTCAGGAAATTACGATAGAGCCAATTTTTCATGCCCAGAAATGGCGTGTAGCGCGCAAGCTGGATCACAATAAAGTTTTTGACCACCTTCAAGAACGGAACCGTTTTGTACACATGCCAGAGAGAATTGCCTCCCTCTACCGGAAAACGCTCCGTTTTTCTCATTGGTTTTCTGCCTCAAGAATATCGATCAGGTCAGCCATATTGTCCAGCATATAATCCGGTTCAAAGCGCGCGAGGAAATCCCGGCCTTTCGCTGTCCAGGCAACTCCAGCCGTTTTCGTGCCGGCGTTTTTTCCACCATCGATATCGTGCGAATTATCTCCGACCATAATTGCTTCTTCCGGCTTCGCATCCAGCAGGCTCAATGCCTTCAAGATTGGCTCCGGATCGGGCTTTGGCTTATCAACATGGTCGAGCGTAACAACCACGTCGAAAAACTGGTCAAGATTTGTCAGCTTTAAGCCCTTTTCAACTACATTGGAAACTTTCGTCGTAACAATGCCCAGTTTATATCCCGATTCTTTTAAAGTCCGAATCGTTTCAAACACGCCATCAAATTCCTTCACAAGCACGTCGTGGTTCTTAATATTATACTCCCGGTAAACCGAGATCATCTCCTCCACTTTTTCCGGGTTGATGGACTCGAAGGTTTCATGCAGGGTCGGCCCCATGAACGGGAGAACATCTTCCCGCTGATAGCTGTCTGGATAATATTTTCCCAGCGTATGCAAAAACGAGGAAATAATCAATTCGTTTGTGTCGATCAATGTTCCATCTAAGTCAAATAATAATGTGTTAATGCTCATATGTTGCTTCCTTTCTTTTTGCCAGATCAGTACGCTTCCAGATCGCTGCCACTGCCAATGTCAGGATAATTGCCACACCCAGGCGGATCAGCAGAAGCGGTAATACCGGAATGCCAAGCGGCACAAAAATTAAAGTATCTTCGACGACTGCATGGCAGGCAACGAGGAAAATAAATGCGATCGTTACGTCTCGTCTGCTGACCCCATCTTCCTCTACTGCCTGAATCATGACACCCGCCCCGTAGGCAAGGCCAATCAGCAAGCCGGCTGCAAGAGTTGTAGACGTATTTTCTTTCATTCCAAGTGCCCTGGTCACAGGCGCCATCCATTTTGAAAAAACAGCAAGCCATTGCTTATCTTTTAAGATTTGAATAATAATCATCAGCGGAATGACGATGATGGCAAGCTGGAGAATCCCGAGCAAAGCAGTCTGCAGTGCATCCTGCAGGATTGGCAATGCACCGGATACCTGCTCTTCTTTTGCCGGAATAAATCCGTACTTAGCAGTTTCGGATCCACCCTGCCAAACAAGGTTGATGACAATCGCGCTTAAAAGCGCCAGTCCAATGCGTACCGCCAGAACGACCCAAAGCTTAACGCCGACCTTCAATGCCACTCCGGTTTCAATCAGCATATTATGGGAAAAAGACAGCATGACGGCAATAATAAATACTTCTTTTACCGAGAGATCGAGCGTTAAAATGGCTCCAATCCCCGCATACAAATTTAAGAAGTTCCCCAATACAAGTGGTATGGCTGCATCTCCTGACAGCCCAATCAGATTCATAAGGGGCGTGATCAGCTTGATAACCCATGGAAGCACTGGCGTATGCTGCAGCAGTGCCACAATCAGCGTGACCGGGAATATGACTTTCCCTAGTGTCCATGTTGTCTTTAAGCCGGCCATCAGCCCCCTTTTGCAAGATTCAACCAGCATTTCTACTCTCCCCTGTCCGTTATTTCCCCTCGGCTTTATCCAAATAACGAGCTTTGGCAAGACCCTCTGCTCTTCTATAAAAAATCAGGACTAGCGCTACAATAATAAGAACGATAGATATCGTCTGAGCAATCCTTAAATTCTCAGTAAGCATCAGGCTGTCGGTCCGCAGGCCTTCTACGAAGAAACGGCCGATCGAATACCAGATTACATACGAGAGGAAAAGCTCCCCGCGCCTTAAGTTTGCTCTTCTTAATAAGATAAGGATGATAAATCCAATGATATTCCAAATTGATTCATATAAAAACGTCGGATGATAATAGGCTCCGTTAATATACATCTGGTCAATGATAAATTCAGGCAATTGCATATTTTCCAGGAATGCCCGGCTGACTTCCCTGCCATGAGCCTCCTGGTTCATGAAGTTGCCCCAGCGCCCGATTGCCTGCCCCAAAATGATGCTTGGCGCTGCGATATCGGCCAGTTTCCAGAACGATATCTTCCTTTTCTTTGCAAAAACATAAGCGGTGATGACAGAACCAATCAAGGCTCCATGAATGGCAATTCCGCCATTCCATATTTTGATGATTTCACCCGGATTCTGTGAGTAAAAATCCCATTGAAAAATAACGTAATAGATTCTTGCGGAAATAATCGCAATGGGAATAGCCCACAGCATCAAATCGGCAAAGATATCTTTAGGGAGTCCCCTTCTCTCCCCTTCTCTCATCGCGATAATGAGTGCCAGTGCAATGCCAACACCGATAATCAGGCCGTACCAGTGGACCTGAATCGGCCCAAGGGATATGGCAATCGGATCTAACGGCTGAATACTTTTTTCCATGATCACTTCTCCTTCTCACCGAAAAGCGCAAGGCGCCCGCTTAAAAAGAACGCAGACTAAAACCGCCACGTCCTGTGGCAACGTCTGCATGACCCGCATCCTGCGGGCCTCAAGCATAAGACAAGCCGGCATGAAGGTTGTTCTTTAACCTTTGTGACGGATTGGCTTAGACCCGAGAGCCGATGGCGCCTGGAGCTAGACAGTTATCTAATTTCAAAGATATAAATTCTATTATTGCAAGTAAAGCACAAGCGCCTCTGCGTTGTTTTTTGCCGCAGGCGCATCTGCTATTCTTCAACCAGTCAGGCTTATCAGCTTTCAATCAAACGTTTGATTGAAAGTGTTTTGCCCTCTTTAACGATCATCATGGTCTCCGTCCTCAATCACATCCGACAGGCGGTTCGTGAACTGTTCCGCTGCATTCATCCCCATTCTCTTTAAGCGGAAGTTCATGGCAGCCACTTCAATGATGACTGCCAGGTTTCGCCCGGGTCTTACCGGAATGGTCAGCTTTGTAACTTCTGTATCGATGATTTTCATCTTTTCTTCATCAAGGCCAAGACGATCGTACTGCTTTTTCGGATCCCACAGCTCCAAATTCATGACCACAGAGATTTTCTTATAGCTGCGGACTGCACCAGCACCAAACAGGGTCATGACATTGATGATGCCGAGGCCGCGGATTTCAAGCAGATGTTCGATCAATTCCGGTGAGTTTCCGACCAGATAATCTTCATCTTCCTGTCTGATCTCCACGCAGTCATCTGCAACAAGGCGATGTCCCCGCTTAACAAGCTCAAGCGCCGTCTCGCTCTTACCAACTCCGCTTTTTCCAGTTATCAGTACCCCTACCCCATAAATATCGACAAGGACGCCATGTACGGCCGTGGTTGGAGCAAGCTTGCTTTCCAAAAAGTTGGTCAGCAAACTGGAAAAACGGGTCGTTTTCTGTTTGGAGCGGAGCAGCGGAACCGATTCTCTCTCTGCCGCTTCAATCAGTTCGTCAGGTATATCGAGTCCTCTTGTGACGATTATGCCGGGTGTAATATCTGTACAGAGCCGTTCAAGCCGGATCTCCCGCTCGGAATTATTTAACTTTTCAACGAAAGACAGCTCGGTTTTTCCGACCAACTGAATACGTTCAGCCGGATAGTAATCAAAATAACCAGCCATCTCCAGGCCCGGACGGGAAATATCACTCGTCGTAATCGGCCGGTTAATGCCTTCCTCTCCGGCAATCAATTCGAGCCCAAATTTTTCTATAATATCTTTTGTGCGCACTTTTACCAAAATAGGTTCCTCCTTTAATGCTGGCACTTCTGGATGATCTCTTTATATGTAACTTATAATTTCTAAAAAATTCACTCTGAAGTTTCACTCTATTTTAGCACTTTTTAACGCAGAACCAAATTTCTGAAAACGATTTTTACAAAATTAACACTAGGCCCATATACTTAATCCTTCTCGATAGGGACAATTTCCAGGGATGTTCCGCGTATAAATATGATGATATGCCATTTATAAAAATATTCAGATGGTATAGACAACTATACTAAACCTTGGTAATATGATTATGTAAGCGAATTCATTTACATTTTTTAGCTTTTATTACGTTCATTCATTTTTAAAAAAAGAGGGGGAAAAACTCATGCGTAAAGAAGAACGCTTGGCGAAAGAGATTACGGAGCAGTTGGGCGGCACCGGCAATATCGCGGAACTGGCCTCCTGCATGACCCGCCTTCGCGTGAAGCCGGTCGATGAAAGCAAAGTCAACCTGAATGGCATCAAGGATATTGATGGCGTTATGGGAGTGGTGGAAGCAGAAACACTCCAAATCATCCTCGGACCTGGGATCGTCACCAAAGTAGCTGACGAAGTTTCCAGGATGACAGGCAAAAATGTTTCATCCGTTGATGATGATGACGAAGAGATTGACACTTCATTGGAAGGACTGGCAGCCCGGACGAAAGCCGGACTCAATGAGAAAAACGCTACTCCTTTCAAGTTATTTTTAAGAAAAATTGCCAGTATCTTTATCCCGCTGATTCCAGCTATCGTTGCTTCTGGTTTGATTGCAGGCATCAATAATGTAATCATCAAATCAGGCGGAGATCCGGAATCCACGCTCGTTCAAATGCTTGATTTGATTGGCTGGGGTTTATTCGGTTACCTTGGCGTATTTGTAGGTATTAACACAGCGAAGGAGTTTGGAGGGTCTCCTGCTCTGGGCGGTGCAGCCGGTATTCTATTAATCAACCCTGGCCTTGCCAATATAACTCTTTTCGGTGAAGCATTGGTGCCAGGCCGGGGCGGCTTGATTGGAGTCATGCTCGCCGCTGCGCTAGTGGCCTTTTTGGAAAAAAGAATCCGCAAAGTCGTTCCATCAGCAATTGATATTATCGTAACACCGACACTGGCATTATTAATTACAGGCTTTGCGACATTCTTTGTCCTGCAGCCTGTTGGCGGATTCCTTTCTGACATTATCACAAAAGGTCTCCTTGGCGTTCTAGATGTTGGCGGCATCCTGGCTGGCTTAGTACTTGCCGGAACCTTCCTTCCGCTTGTTGTAACTGGGCTGCATCAAGGTTTAACTCCTGTTCATATGGAATTGATTAACTCAATCGGCGACGATCCGCTCCTGCCGATTCTTGCAATGGGAGGCGCCGGCCAGGTAGGTGCGGCATTCGCCATCTACTTCAAAACAAAAAATGCCCGTCTGAAGAAAGTGATTAAAGGCGGACTTCCGGTAGGAATGCTCGGTATTGGTGAACCGCTTATTTTCGGGGTTACGCTGCCGCTGGGACGTCCTTTCTTAACAGCATGTCTAGGAGCTGCTGTGGGCGGTGCTTTCCAGGCGTTCTTCAAGATTGCTACAGTAGCCATCGGGGTTTCCGGCATACCGCTTGCCTTCCTCGTTCACACAAATCAAATCGTACTGTATCTGATCGGCCTGTTAATTGCCTATGCGTTTGGATTCCTGTTCACATGGATGTTCGGATTCAAAGAGGAAATGGCTAAAAACATATAATAAAACAAGGAGAAGGAGGAGCCATTCCTCCTTCTTTACTTATGAAATCACATTTTTGAAAAATTCAGACTTATAGAGGTGACCATGATGCTTGGAATATCAGTTTATCTATCAGAAGAGCGCCAGCTTCAAAATGCAAAATGGATTGAACGGGCCGCTTCTCACGGCCTCACATCAATCTTCACTTCCCTTCATATTCCCGAAGATGACCACAGCACATATAAACAATTGCTTCAGAACCTCGGTGCTCTTGCAAAGCAGCATCAAATGGAACTCCTCGCCGACGTTTCCCCTCAATCCTTGGACCATCTAGGATTGGACTGGGAATCGCTCGATACTCTTCTTGAATGGGGTCTCTCCGGAATCCGGGCAGACTACGGCTTTACTTCTGAACAGATTGTTGAACTCTCTAAAAAAATGAAACTTGGAATCAATGCGAGTACTATCTCTGCTGCAGAACTGCAGGAGTGGATGGAACTGGGCTTAAACGCCCATAATGTTGAAGCCTGGCATAATTTTTATCCCCGGCCTGAAACGGGTTTGGATAAAGACTTTTTTATAGAGCGAAATCGGTTCCTTAAAAGCGTGGGGATAACCACCATGGCGTTTGTGCCTGGTGACGCTGAACTTCGCGGGCCCATTTTTGCAGGGCTTCCTACCCTTGAGAAACATCGGGGCTGTCCACCCGCTGCTGCGGCGGCTGAATTGATGAACAGCTGCTATACAGACAAGGTGCTGATCGGTGACCATTCGGTAAAAGAAGAGACTCTTGCGCAACTGAAAAAAATCGCCAAGGGTCCTGTACCTCTCCGAATCGAGCTGATTGGCGGACAAATTTATAAGGAGCTTTTTAACAAACCTCATACAAATCGGATGGATCCTGCCCGGGATGTTGTAAGGTCAGTGGAATCAAGGTCATATGCTGGGCAGGGATCAAATAAATGGGAACCTCTGAACCAGCTGGAACGTAAAAAAGGCAGTGTCACAGCTGATAATATCCTATATGGCCGATACGCAGGCGAGATGCAGATTACTTTAACAGATCTGCCCCGGGATGAACGCGTGAATGTGATTGCAAGAGTTATAGATGAGGATCTGCCGCTTCTTGACCAGATCAAGGCAGGAACTAAATTTCAATTAATAGTGAGGGATGAACAATGAATATTACAAAGCTAAATACCGAGCAGCGAAACCCAAAAACAATGGAAATAGATTTAATGACAACCGAAGAAATTATTACAATCATCAACCAGGAAGATACGATTGTTCCTAATGCGATTGCAAGAGAAATCCCTCACATTGTCAACGTGGTGGATGAAATTACGGATAGTTTTAAAAAAGGAGGCCGCTTGATTTACGTTGGAGCTGGCACCTCAGGACGCCTTGGCATTATCGATGCTTCAGAATGTCCGCCAACTTATGGAACGGACCCGGAAATGGTTGTCGGCATTATTGCCGGCGGCAAAGAAGCCATGACCGAGGCAGTTGAAGGCGCCGAGGATGACAGTGAACAGGGACGCCAGGATGTCGCAGATATTCAATTATCGGACAAGGATGTGCTTGTAGGCATTGCAGCAAGCGGCCGTACGCCGTATACGATCGGAGCTCTTCAATATGGAAATGAAGTCGGTGCTGTTACTGTTGCTGTTGCCTGCACTAAAGACTCCGAAATGGGGAGAGTCGCAAAATACACGATAGCACCTATTACAGGTCCCGAGGTTGTTACAGGCTCTACAAGAATGAAAGCAGGCACTGCACAAAAGCTCGTCCTGAACATGTTAACAACAGCTTCCATGATCAAACTCGGAAAAGTATACGGCAATCTGATGGTAGATGTGCAGATGACAAATGAGAAGCTGTTTAAACGTGCTGAAAATATCGTCAAAATGGCTACAGGTGCATCTGATGAAGAAGCCCAGGGCGCTCTCAAAGATCAAAACCATAATACAAAGGCTGCGATTCTTCAAATTTTAACAGGATTAAAAGGTGAAGCAGCCGCCTGGCTTCTGAAAAAGCATAATGGCTATTTACGGGAAGCCATTGCGGAATATCATACTAAATAAATAATCATATATATTGTATGAAATTCCCTTTAAACTCAAATTAATAGGATAGAAAGCGCCCACCTGCCTTCTATCCTATTTTAGTTGTATAGACCAAATCATCAGAGTGAGTTAATTCTTTCAACTGGTATAGACATCTAAATCCAAACCTTTTATAATAAAAGTATCATTCAAACGGAGATGAACTAAAAAATGAGCCGTCTATTACTGAAAAACGCTAGAATTATTCTGGAAAACAGCATGATCGATCAAGGGTTTATTCTAATAGAAAAAGACCGAATCTTAAAAACTGGAACTTTGGAGGAGCTTCCTGCCATCGGCCAGGATACAGAAATCATAGAACTTTCCCCTGAGCATACAATCAGTCCGGGGTTTATTGATGTTCACATTCACGGCGCTGGCGGTGCCGATACAATGGATGCAACATTTGATGCACTTAACACGATGGCCACCGTGTTGCCTGAGGAAGGGACCACCAGCTTCCTGGCCACGACTATCACACAGGAAAAGGAAAAAATAGAAGCCGCACTGGTCAATGCAGCTCACTTTCAAAAAGAACAAAATACTCCTGGACAGGCGGAAGTAATCGGAATCCACCTGGAGGGCCCATTTATTAACGAAGCAAGAGGCGGAGCCCAGCCGAAGGATCATATACTCGAGCCCGATATTGAACTTTTTAAGCGCTGGCAGGAAGCAGCAAATGGAACCATCAAGCTGATTACACTTGCACCTGAGAAAGCAAATGGCTATGAATTTATCCGGTACTTAAGTGAAAACGGTGTTGTCCCATCAATCGGCCATAGCGATGCCATTTTTACAGAAATGGAGAAAGCTGTTCAGGCGGGAGCTAAGCAGGTTACTCACCTTTTTAACGGAATGAGAGGCATGCATCACCGTGAACCTGGAGTAGCCGGCGCTTCACTTTTATTCAAGGAATTGATAGTTGAAATGATTGCTGATGGAATTCATGTCCGGCCTGAGATGATCAAGCTTGCACTGAACGCCAAGGGCCCGGATGGAATGATCCTGATAACGGATTCCATGAGAGCAAAATGCCTGAAAAATGGCCATTATGATCTTGGCGGACAGGATGTAAAGGTTGAAAATGGCCAGGCACTGCTTGCTGACGGCACACTGGCTGGAAGTATTTTGAAAATGAAAGATTCCATAAAGAATATGATTGATTTTACTGATATTGGGCTGTCTGAAGCTGTCCAGCTTGCGAGCAGCAACCCTGCAAGACAGCTCAATATGTATAACCGGAAAGGCAGCATTTCGGAAGGAAAGGATGCCGACCTGGTTGTACTCGATGAGAACCTTGAGGTTGCCATGACTTTCTGCAGAGGCGTCAAAGCCTTTGAACGCGAGGTGAAAACACTTTGAAGATCATTCGGACAGCCGATTATAACCATATGAGCCAAAAAGCGGCCCAGCTAATGATTGAAAAAATTCGGCAGCAGCCGGGTATGACATTAGGGCTTGCAACCGGAAGCACACCAAAAGGAGTTTATGCCGAACTGATTAAAGATCATCAAAAGAATGGCACTTCTTATGAAAAAATTACGACGATTAATTTGGATGAATATATCGGCCTGCTTCCTTCTGACCCTAATAGCTACAGGCATTTCATGAATAGTGAACTATTTGATCACCTGGACATCCGGCTGGAACACACGCACCTTCCAAATGGAGCAGCAGAAGATATGCCACAGGAGTCCGAACGGTATGAGCAGCTGATCAAGGATTTGGCAAATATCGATCTGCAGCTGCTGGGAATTGGACGCAATGGTCATATCGGCTTCAACGAACCCGGCACGTCTTTTCACAGCCGTACGCATATCGTGGACCTGGCGGAAAGTACACGTAAGGCGAACGCAAGGTTTTTCAATTCTATTGAAGACGTTCCAGCCCAAGCGATTACTATGGGAATCGCTTCGATTCTTGATAGCCGGGAAATCCTCCTGCTCGCTTCAGGTTCAGCCAAGGCAGAAGCTATCAGGCAGCTGGTTTATGGAGAACCTGATGAACAGTTTCCCGCATCAGCTTTGAAGCTGCATGAGAATGTGACAATCATAGCCGATGAAGAAGCACTTAGTCTTGTCAGTAAGGATGAGCACTACTAATAGTGATAGGAGAATTCCCATGATCGATAAGCAATCACCCATCCCGATATATCACCAATTGGAAGAGTATATTAAACAATTAATAGAAAGCGGCATATTAAAGCCTGATGAAGCAATCCCTTCTGAGCGTGAGTATTCTGAGCAATACCAGATTAGCCGCATGACAGTCAGACAGGCCTTAAACAACCTTGTCAACGATGGCTATCTATACAGGCAAAAAGGACGCGGAACTTTCGTCAACAAGCAGAAGGTCGAACAAAAGCTTCAGGGATTGACCAGCTTTACCGAAGATATGAAAGAGCGCGGCCTTGTGCCGAGCAGCCGTCTCATTTCATTTGAAATCATCCCGGCCGAGCCGCAGCTGGCGAGAAAGCTTGATATAAAAGAAAATACACCTGTTTATGAAATTAAACGTGTGCGGATGGCAGATAATCTGCCAATGGCGCTGGAAACCACCTGCCTGCCTGCTAATCTCGTTAAAGGGCTTACGGAAGAAATCATCAACAAGTCCCTTTACCAGCATATTGAAGAAAAATTGTCTCTGACCATCAGTGAGGCAACCCAGCAAATTGAAGCCTCCATCGCTAAGGAAACGGAAGTAAACCACTTGCAGGTCGAATCTGGGTCGCCTGTACTGCTTATTGTCCGAACTTCCTTTTTAGAGGACGGCACGCCTTTTGAGCTTGTCAAATCAGCATACCGCGCAGACCGCTATAAATTTGTTCATACGATGCAGCGTGCTGCAAAATAGGAGAAAGCCCATCAGGGTTTTCTCCTATTTTCATTTTACCATGTCCTTTTGGAAGGTTCGTCCATATTATATACATGAGAATATTTTTTTAGTTGAAAGGAGCGATTAGATGAAAATCATACTGGATGCCGGGCATGGATTCAGTACTTCAGGCAAACGGAGCCCTAACGGAATGAGAGAATATGAATTCAATCGCGCTGTTGCAGAACTAGCGAAGGAGATGCTGGAAAGCTATCAAAACACAGTGGTGTCCTTTGCACACTCGGATATACGGGACGTGCCGCTTGCCGAAAGGACTGCACTGGCAAATAAACAAAACGCGGACTGCTATTTGTCCATCCATGCCAATGCTTTCGGAACGGGCGGATGGAACAGTGCAGGCGGAATTGAAACATATGTCTACCCTTCCAAACCTCGGGAAGCGCTGGCATTAGCCCAAAAGATACAGCGAAACTTAATCAGTTCTACAGGCTTGCGGGATCGGGGAGTCAAAACAGCTGATTTCCAGGTTCTTCGCGAGACAAAAATGACTGCTGTCCTTGTGGAATGCGGGTTTATGACCAATAAAGAAGAAGCTTCCCTTCTCCGAACCCCTCTCTATCGAAAACGCTGTGCACAAGCTATTGTAAAAGCAATCGCTGAACAATACGGCTTAAGAAAAAATGATAAAATCAAACAATATAAAGTTCAAGTTGCATTTTCAGAAAAGCAGCTTGCCGAGAAACTTGCCGGGAATCTGAAGAAAGACGGC
The DNA here is from genome assembly GCF_051353635.1 of Cytobacillus sp. BC1816. NCBI lineage: Bacteria > Bacillati > Bacillota > Bacilli > Caryophanales > Bacillaceae > Cytobacillus > Cytobacillus sp. BC1816. The sequence goes on from NZ_CP195611.1 coordinate 4,699,088, forward strand.
TTTAATGCTACCATCATTGAATAGAAAAAATCCAGCATCACTGATGCTGGATTTTTAGCGCATTTATTTTTCCTTCGCCGGTTCAAGAATCGCCTTTTGAATGACAAGATTAACTATTGACATAATCACAGATACAAGAATCGCTGTGCCAAACCCGGCAATTTCAAATGAATCCCCCATAAAGCCATCTGTAATCATTAACGTAACAGCATTGATGACGAACAAAAACAGACCGAGCGTTAAAACAGTGACTGGCAGAGTTAATATAATCAGGATTGGTTTCACGAGTATGTTCAGGATGGAAAGCATGAAGCTGGCACCGATGGCAGCCCCAAATCCTGATAAGTAAAACGAATCCTTAAAAAAGCCGGCGATCGCTACAAATAGGACCGCATTAATCAAAATGCCCAGAATCCATCTCATTTCTTACAGCACCTCTTCATTCGGAAGCACGAACACAAGCAGAGCATAAATGAGTGTCATTGGAAAAACGCCTGTTGTAAATAATAAAACAATGAAGATCACCCTGAGTATGGCAGAATCTATACCGATCGATTTTGATAAGCCGCCCAATACCCCCGCTAATTTTCGGTTGCTGCGGGAGCGAACCAATTTATTCACAATGAATCCCTCCTATCAAGAAAAGCGGAAGCCCCTTGCCCTCGAAGGAACGCAGACTAAGAACGGCCACTTCCTGTGGCAACGTCTGCATGACCCCCATCCCAGGGGCCTCACCTCTAGGGGGTAGGCGCTCCTCCTAAAGCTAGCGCTTTTAGCCGTGCGATGATAAAGCTGTCGAAGCGTTCCTTGTGGAGCTAGACAGTAATGTTCAAAATTTTATACTATCTATCAAAAGCCTATTTCTTAGGCTTTACCAGGCTGTTGACCGTTTGATCGTGATCGTACCTGTTTTTGAGTCAGCCCTCAGCTTAAGTCCGCTGCCGCTTTCTTTTACAGACTTGAAGCGCAGCATTTTCTGAATCACTTCGCTCTTTTCTTCTATTACTTCAATACCCTCAATATCAGGGTGGAAACTGCCCAGATTGGTGCGAAGCTCTCCGCTGACAGCAGCGAAATCCGGTACAAACAGGTCGATGCTGCCCGTTGCTGCCTTTGCTTCGATCCATTCGCAGCGTTCATTTTCTGCCCTGCATGTTACATTGCCATTAAAAGATTGGAGTTCGGCTTTTTTGAAGTCTCCTTCAGCTAGAATAGCACCATTTAACGTTTCGGCTTCTACATGATCGATTCGGCTTTTTTGAATGGTAATCTGCCCGTTAGCTGTTTCAGCCTCAACATTTTTACTGTTTAAATCACTAACCATAATCTTTCCATTGGCCGTTTTCGCTTTAAAGTTTTCCACTGTTAAGTTTTGACTTTCAATCGGGCCATTAAACATGCGGATTTTCACATTTTCATATTCAGATCTGGGAATATAGATGACCGCTTCAAGCTTCATCCACTTTTGCTGACTGGAAAATCTAAGCCTCTGCCCTTCAATGGCAAAAATAACATCCTTCAGGAAATTTCTGCGTGCTTCATCCTGATTATCCACACGATAGACTTTAGCTTTGCATTCAACGCGGACATCACTTTGCTCCCATGGAATCACCTTAACTGTCCCATTGGCAACATCAATGTCCAGATCTTTTAAGTATGCGTCTGCATGCTGAAATATATGAGAGATCTCAACACTTTTCCCAAAATTAAAATCAAGATCCAGATCCTTCACTTTCTTAAAGGCAGAATCTACAAAATCAATAATTTTTTCCTTGGCACTTTGATGCTTTGAGCTGTATGGCTCACCCTTTTTAGCTTCTTCAAACTTAACCTCAGCAGAAAGCTCCTTAATTAAATCCTCCTGCTTCTGTTCCATCGTCTGATTTGTTTTTTCAAGCTGCTCCAGCAGAGTTAAAGCTTCCTCTACAGTAAGCTTTCCATCTTCGACCATTTTTAAAATACGTTTGCGTTCCTCTTTCATTTCTTTGGCCCTCCTCTATTATTTCTATTCTTCTATCAGGACTTTTACCCCTTTAATGATATTCCAGATAAGTACAATTAATAGCAGAATGATTGTGATGCCGACAGCTGCAAGAAAAAATACCGGGATTTCCTGACCATTTACAATGAACTGGGTTACACCAGCAAAAACAATAAACGGAACAGGAACCAGCGGAATCAAATGTGATAGGAATGCACTCTTGGCATGCCGCTTCACTTCCGTGTCTTCTGATGCAAAAAATACAATGAGCGGAAAAATAAATCCTGCGAACATAATGCTAAAATAGCTTAAGGCAGACAGAACCTTTCTTGTTTCCATTGTTTTCAGCTCCTTTATCTGTCATACGGAAATGGAGCGCTAAAAGTTTCAGCCTCTTCTTCATTATAGAAAATCAAAGGGGGATTTTCCTCCATATTTCTAAAAATACATCTGCAGGCTGAGGGGTTCCATAGCCTCAAGTCGCATAGCTTTTTCTATAATAAAAACCGCCTTTCTTGTAAAGACGGTTTTATGGATGAGTCCTATTTATAGGCAGCTGCCAGGTCAGTGCGAGGCGCTTCCTTCTTTTTCACTTCGTCGATTTTATTGACAAACATTTGGAATACTTTTCGTTTTTCATCCAAATCACGTATGTATTCTTTCAATTCGTTATACTTCTCTTCGAAAGGCTTATGATACATTTCGCGGATATTATCAATAATCTCTTCGTTCACAGTAGACTGGATAACCTGCTTTGTAATTCCATATTTGTAGGAATATACTTTAAGCTCTTTTTTAACATCCTCATATTCATTATTAATCTGATCCAAAACCTCAGAAATATCTTCTTTCCATTCTTCCAGAGACTTCTCTAAATAATCCTCCATAATGACCTCCCCTTCTGTTTCCAGGCAATAGCTTCCCTTATATAGGAGTATAACGCTGCTTGGTTACATCGATTTTGCTGGAACATTACATTGTGTTATCAATTAATAGAAGGGGAGGCAAAATAAATGGCCAACAAACTAAAATGAGTAATTATCTATAATCTTATCAGCAATCAGCTCATACCCCTTTCCGTTCGGATGAAGGGAATCAGCGAAGTACTGTTTCTTGTTTTTTCCCTTGAACAGTTCATTGGTAGAAACGTAGGTGATCTTTTTATCTTCCGCTGCTTTTTTTCTTATGGATTTGTTCCAATGATCAATATATTTTTCAATTTGGTCGCCGTCCGGATAGGGATTGTATAGTCCGAGCAGGATAACAGGTGCATCACGGTTGGCGGTTTCCAGTGTTTCCAGGATTCCATTCAGTTTATCCTCATATATGTCTTTAGCTTCAACCAGTTTTTCGTGATGGAGCGGATACAGGTCCCCGCCGTTGCTTTTCAGCAAATCGTTTGTGCCAATATATACGATAAACATATCTGCATTTTTGATATCCTGTGCCACTTTCGGTTTGAGCATTTGCTGGAGGACATCAGAAGATTTATAGCCATAGACTCCATGATTTGTTATTTTATAATTCTTATCCGGAAATGTCCGATCTAGTTTGCTCTGCAGCCTGCCAATGTATCCCTCTTCCGTTTCATCTCCATATCCGTAGGTAAGCGAATCCCCAAAAGCTACTATCGTTTGACTGCTTTCAGCCTTTTTCTCTTCTCCCAGAAATGTGATGGTTAGATAGATGCCGAATCCAAGCAATATAAGGCCTGCCAAAAGGCAGATTTTATTTTTCATAGTGTATGTTCCTTTCTTGGTTGAGATTATTGAAGGTAGCTGCAGACGCATGTTCTATACCCCTCATCCCGGAGAATTAATCTCTTCTATATAAAAAGAAGCAGTACCAAAACGGTACTGCTTCTTCCTAATTAAGCGTTTGTCACGCCCTCTTTTTCTTCAATTTGCTGTTTCATCCTCAGGCGGTCTCTTTCCAGGATCGGTTTGAGGTATTTGCCTGTATAGGATTCCGGAACTTCGGCAATTTTTTCCGGTGTACCGGCTGCTAAGATGGTACCTCCCTTATCTCCGCCTTCAGGTCCAAGGTCAACGATATAGTCGGCTGCCTTGATGACATCAAGATTATGCTCAATAACCAGTACGGTGTCTCCATTTTCAACAAGACGCTGAAGGACCACGAGCAGTCTTGAGATATCATCAACATGGAGGCCTGTTGTCGGTTCATCAAGAATGTACAGGGAGCGGCCCGTTGAACGGCGGTGCAATTCGGAAGCAAGTTTGACACGCTGCGCTTCACCGCCGGACAATGTTGTCGCAGGCTGTCCCAAAGTGATATAGCCCAAGCCAACATCATAAATCGTCTGCAGCTTGCGGCGGATTTTAGGAATATTTTCGAAAAACTCCAATGCATCTTCCACTGTCATTTCGAGAATCTCCGAAATATTCTTCCCTTTATACTTCACTTCAAGCGTTTCCCTGTTGTAGCGTTTGCCATGACATACTTCACATGGCACATACACATCCGGCAGGAAGTGCATTTCAATCTTGATGATCCCGTCCCCGCGGCATGCTTCACATCGTCCGCCTTTTACATTGAAGCTGAAGCGCCCCTTTTTGTAGCCGCGAACTTTTGCTTCATTAGTTGAAGCAAATACATCCCGAATATCATCAAACACTCCGGTGTATGTTGCCGGGTTGGAACGAGGTGTCCGCCCGATTGGGGATTGATCGATATCAATGACTTTGTCGAGGTGATCCACACCTTTAATTTCTTTATGCTCACCCGGCTTTGCTTTGGCTCTATGAAGCTTTTGCGCAAGCCCTTTATGCAGAATTTCATTGATTAACGTACTTTTTCCTGAACCGGATACGCCAGTAACGGAAATAAAAGTGCCGAGCGGGAACTTAACGTTCACATTTTTAAGATTGTTTTCTTTAGCCCCTTTAATTTCGATAAAACGCCCGTCGTTCTTGCGGCGCTCGATTGGCAGCGGAATGAATTTCCTGCCGGACAGATATTGACCTGTCAGAGAGTTCGGATCATCCATGACTTCCTGAGGGGTACCAGCTGAAACGATTTGTCCGCCATGAACCCCCGCTCCCGGTCCTACATCGATTAAATAGTCGGCTGCCACCATCGTATCTTCATCGTGTTCTACCACGATCAGGGTGTTGCCGATATCTCTCATATTTTTCAGTGTATCAATCAAACGGTCATTATCACGCTGATGGAGACCAATCGAAGGCTCATCCAGAATGTAGAGTACACCTGTCAGGCGCGAACCGATTTGTGTGGCCAGGCGGATACGCTGTGCTTCACCGCCGGACAAAGTTCCCGCAGCCCGGCTTAATGTCAGGTAATCCAGCCCGACATTAATGAGGAAGCCTAGCCTCTCCTTAATCTCACGGAAAATGAGGTTGGCAATCTTCATTTCTTTTTCAGACAGTGTCAGATTTTCAAAGAAGCTGAATGCTTCCTCAATCGAATATTCTGTGACATGGCCGATATGTTTTCCAGATACAAGCACCGCAAGCGTTTCCGGCTTCAGACGGTAGCCTTTACAGGAAGGACATGGATGCTGGGCCATGTATTTTTCCATTTGCTCCCTGATATAATCAGAGCTTGTTTCTTTATAGCGGCGCTCCACATTGCGGATGACACCTTCAAAATGGATATAATTCTCCCTTACCTGGCCAAAATCGTTTTCATATCGGAAATAAATGCTGTCCTTGGCGGATCCGTATAAAACCTTATCAAGCAAGTGTTCAGGAATCTCCTTAACCGGCATGTCCATATCAATTCCATAATGATTGCAGACCGCCTCCAGCAGCTGAGGATAATATTGAGAGCTGGTCGGCTCCCATGGCGCAATGGCATTTTGCTTTAATGAAAGATCCTTATTGGGTATGACCAGATCAATATCTACCTCCAGCTTTGAGCCCAATCCGTCACATTCCGTACAAGCACCAAACGGACTATTAAAAGAGAACATTCTTGGCTCAAGTTCGCCGATTGAAAATCCGCATTGAGGGCAGGCGTGGTTCTCGCTGAACAGCAGTTCCTCTTCCCCAATTACATCCACCAGCACCTTGCCATTGCCCAGATTCAACGCGGTTTCCAATGAATCAGCCAGCCGCGGAGCTACCCCTTCTTTTACGACAATCCGGTCGATTACTACTTCTATAGAGTGCTTTTTGTTTTTTTCCAGCTCAATCTCATCACCGAGATCCATCATTTCTCCGTCGACACGGACACGGACAAACCCCTGCTTTTTGACATCCTCAAACACTTTTACCTGTGTCCCTTTTCGGCCGGATACAAGCGGAGCCATAACCTGGAGTTTTGTTCTTTCTGGATACTCCATAATCCGGTCAACCATTTGCTCAATGGTCTGTGAGGAGATTTCAATGTTGTGAATCGGACAGGTTGGACGCCCCACCCGTGCAAATAATAATCGCAGATAATCATAAATTTCTGTCACCGTTCCCACTGTGGAACGAGGATTTCTGCTTGTCGTCTTTTGGTCAATTGAAATGGCAGGAGACAGCCCCTCTATCGCATCCACGTCAGGCTTATCCATCTGGCCGAGGAATTGCCGGGCATAAGCAGATAATGATTCCACATAGCGGCGCTGCCCTTCTGCATAAATTGTATCAAATGCCAGTGAGGACTTTCCTGAACCTGAAAGTCCTGTCAGGACGACAAGCTTATCTCTCGGAATGGTGACATCTATATTTTTCAGGTTATGGGCTCTGGCACCCTTTACAATCAGTTTATCCATCGCCATTTTTACGTCATCCTTCCGCTTTCAGCTCTAATATTAAATCACGAAGCTCGGCAGCCCTTTCGAAATTCAGGGATTTGGCCGCTTCCTTCATTTCTTTTTCCATATCGCCTATCAGCTTCTCCCGCTCTTTCTTGTTCAGCTTGCCGAGCTTTGCTGACGGCTGGTATTCTTCCTGCTCTTCTGCCGCATGGGTTGCACGGATTGAATCGCGTATATCCTTCTGTATAGTCATTGGCGTGATGCCATGCTTCTCATTGTACTCTTTCTGAATGGACCGGCGGCGCTTTGTTTCACTGATGGCTTTTTCCATGCTGTCTGTAATCCGGTCTGCGTACATAACGACATGGCCATTCGAATTACGCGCTGCACGTCCAATCGTCTGGATGAGTGAACGTTCTGAACGGAGGAAACCTTCCTTATCTGCATCAAGTATGGTAACGAGAGACACTTCAGGTATATCCAGCCCCTCTCTCAGAAGGTTGATCCCAACCAGCACATCATACTTGCCAAGACGGAGCTCGCGGATAATTTCAATCCGCTCGAGCGTTTTTACCTCCGAGTGCAGATACTGCACTTTAATGCCGATTTCTTTTAAGTAATCTGTCAAGTCCTCAGACATTTTCTTTGTTAATGTAGTAACAAGCACACGTTCATTTTTCTGAATGCGATCCTGGATTTCGCCGATGAGGTCATCAATTTGCCCTTCGATTGGACGGACATCAATAGTAGGATCAAGCAAACCGGTTGGGCGGATAATTTGCTCAATCATTTCCGGTGTATGCTCAAGCTCATAAGGACCAGGTGTTGCCGAAACAAAGACAGCCTGTTTCACATGCTTTTCGAACTCGGTAAACGTAAGCGGTCTGTTATCCATGGCTGAAGGCAAACGGAAGCCATGGTCCACAAGCACGGATTTTCTTGCCTGGTCACCATTGAACATACCGCGGATTTGCGGCAGAGTTACGTGCGACTCATCAATCACAATTAGAAAGTCTTCCGGAAAGTAATCCAGAAGGGTATACGGTGTTGAACCAGGCGGCCTTAATGTAAGGTGGCGGGAGTAGTTTTCAATGCCGGAACAAAACCCCATCTCCCTCATCATCTCAAGGTCATAGCGGGTCCGCTGCTCGAGGCGCTGGGCTTCAAGAAGCTTATCGTTTTCTCTTAATTCAGCAAGGCGCACTTCCAGTTCTTTTTCAATGTTCTGGATGGCGATCCGCATTTTTTCTTCACGCGTTACGAAGTGGGATGCCGGGAAGATCGCAACATGCTCACGTTCACCCATAATTTCTCCGGTGAGGGCATCTACTTCACGGATCCGGTCTATCTCATCCCCGAAAAACTCTACACGGATACAATGCTCATCCCGTGATGCCGGGAAAATCTCTACTACATCCCCGCGTACACGGAAGGTACCGCGCTGGAAGTCGATATCATTGCGCTCATACTGAATGTCAACGAGCCTGTGAAGAAGCTGGTTCCTCTCAATCTCCATGCCGGTTCTGAGGGATAGCACCATTTCACTGTATTCTTCAGGAGAACCCAAACCATATATACAAGACACACTGGCAATAATAATGACATCTTTGCGCTCAAATAATGAAGAAGTCGCCGAGTGGCGGAGCTTATCAATTTCATCATTGATGCTTGCATCTTTTTCAATAAAGGTATCTGTAGAAGGCACATACGCCTCCGGCTGATAGTAGTCATAATAGCTGACAAAATACTCAACAGCATTGTTTGGAAAAAAGTCCTTAAATTCACTGTATAACTGCCCAGCAAGTGTCTTATTATGGGCAATGACAAGCGTCGGCTTGTTAACCTCTTGTATAACATTTGAAACCGTGAAGGTTTTTCCCGTTCCTGTTGCACCCAAAAGCGTCTGGTGCTTCTTGCCGGCATTAATTCCCTCCACAATTTTTTTGATTGCCCCAGGCTGATCGCCCTGAGGGGAATATTTTGAAACTAATTCAAATTGATCCTTCACCTATAAGCCTCCCGTTCAAATTACTTTTATCTATATATTAATCACAAACCAGCATTGAAAGAATTTAAGATCCGGGATGCATGGCTGATTTGTCAGTTTTTTACTCAAAACTCATATCATCATTCTACCACAAAGAGCCTAAAACAAACCAACAATATGCGAACGGATATTCGTTTTTTTAATTTGCCGAGAAAATATTGCTTGGGAAATATGCCGAATTTTTGAGGGAGATGTCGAAGCAAGGTTAATCAATCGTTTGATTAACCCCCTGAAATTAAATCAATCGTTTGATTGATATTGATTAATAGCTGATTTTACGCAGGCATTAATGCAGCTAAAATTACATTAAACAAAAAACCTGTCGATGCGTTTATTCGACAGGTTCCGCAAAAATTATTCCGCACTTGGCTTTGTTTTGGGCTTCAGTTTTTGAGCGTACCAAAACCCGACAGTCAATGAAAGTGCGTCTATAACAATCAAGGCAAAAGAATTTGTATACCCTTTATAGACAGAAGCCGCAATCAGTCCCACCGTCAATACAAGCCCAATCACACGATTATAGCTTACTCTCGTAAAGAGCAATACCAGCAGGCCAGGCAGCAGCAGAGCTGACAAGTACTTTAATGCCAACCAAAACACCTTCTTTTGTTTATTCACAAAAATTTAAGGTTTCTATCATTAGAATAGCTTTTCATAAGCAGATGTACAAGTTTTTTCAGGGTTATTCCCTCTGTTCTTTCACATAATAAGAAAAAGTACTTATTATGGAGGAATGCATCATGGCAAGAAGAAAAAGACGCCCGCTTGTGCCGGATTCAAGAGCGGCATTAGACCAGCTGAAAAATCAGGTAATGGCAAACCAGGGATACCATGTTGACAGTGAAAACCCCGATGGCGTGAAATATGAAATTGCCGAGGAGGCCGGTGTGCCACTGAAGCCGGGCTATAACGGCCGTCTTACATCCAAACAGGCAGGAACAGTTGGCGGGAAGATTGGCGGAAGTATGGTGAAGGAGCTTATTCGAATGGCACAGGAACGGATGAAGGAACAGTAGGAAATCGCGAACTTTTGGAAAAGCATTATGAAATTGAGGCAATTAATTGGAGGAGAAGATTCAGCATTTTGGGGCCGAACAGCACTCCAATTTGAGGAAATGACTCACTAAAATAAGGAAAAGCTATCCCGCAAAAGGATAGCTTTTGTTCTTATTCAGCAGCCTTCCGCTCTAGATATTCCTGTTTAACGGATTTAAGCAGCTCCGGTTCCGTTACCAGCTGGAAGGCAGTGAGTGCGAGCCCTTTTGCCCCGGTTATCAGTGCTTCGTCTCCTTTTACAGATGCTGCAGCCTCACGAAACGGAACGGTATGGGCAACAAGATCATCAGCACCAATTTTAATATAAGGATGAATGGTTGGCACCACCTGGCTGATGTTGCCTGCATCCGTCGAGCCGATTCCATCTCTGTCCCCTTCCACGACCGTTTCTCCCAGGTCTTCAATCACTTCTTTAAACACTTGGTCATATGTCTTGTTTAACAGCAGGTTATCAACTTCATTTTGAAAAGCAATGACATTGAGCTTTGCTCCTGTTGCCAATGCGGCGCCTTCGGCGACAGCTTTAACCTTCCGTGTTACCTCATTAAGACTGGTTCTGCTTGAAGCACGGATGAAGAATCTGGCTTTTGCATACTCAGGGATAATATTTGGAGCATCCCCGCCATGAGTAATAATGCCATGGATTCGCACATCATCCTTTAATTGCTGACGAAGGGCATTAATTCCGTTAAACAGCTGAATAACTGCATCAAGGGCATTGATTCCTTCCTCCGGTGAAGCCGCCGCATGGGCAGGCTTGCCGATAAACTCGAAGTCAAGCGGATCAACTGCCAGTGATGAACTGGTCAGGCGGGTATGGTTTGATGGATGAACCATTAGGGCCGCATCAATGCCTTCAAGCAAGCCATGCTTCACAAAGCTGCCTTTTGCACTTCCATTTGGGCCGCCTTCTTCTGCCGGGGTTCCAAATACTACTGCTTCTCCTCCGGTCTCATCAATAGCCTTGCTCAATGCAATGGCTGCTGCCACACTTGTCGTGCCAATGATATTGTGACCGCATCCATGCCCCAGCCCGGGAAGGGCATCATATTCTGCAAGGAATGCAATAGACGGCCCCGGTTTATCGGATTTTTTCCGGGCAAGGAAAGCTGTTTCATGCCCGGCCACTGCCCGCTCAACTTCAAAACCTTCCTTCTCAAGGATGCCTGAAAGCAAGCCAGAGGCAAAAAACTCCTCATTTCCTATTTCCGGGTTCGCATGGATCTGGTGGCTTGCGGAAAGATAAAGTTCTTTATTATCCTCAACATTTTTCTTGATTGCTTCTTTCAGTTCAGATAGTGCTTTTACAGGTGCCGCCATCATTGTTCCTCCTTTACAAATAATTTTTACCAGCCAATATCACTTAAAGGAATAAAAGTCGGGATCATGCTTCCGTCATATTCTTTCGTGATGAAATCAGCTACATCATCTTCCTGGTAAAGTTCAGCAATTCTCTTAAGCGTTTTGTTGTCCTTGTCTTCTGTTCTGACAGCGATAATATTTACATACGGAGTAGCGGTTTCGCTTTCCATAAAAACTGAATCCTTAGTTGGGTTAAAGCCTGCATCTACGGCAATTCCGTTATTGATTACTGAAGCAGAGACATCCGGAAGTGCACGCGGGGTCTGCGCTGATACCATTTCTACAAATTCAAGGTTCTTCGGATTTTCAACGATTTTATTCAAGTCCAGGTTTCCGTCATAGTCCTCGGATAATTTGATCAGGCCGGCTTCCTCCAGTAAAAGAAGGGCTCTTCCGCCATTTGAAGCATCATTTGGAATGGCAATTTTGCCGCCTTCCGGAATGTCTTCTACAGATTTTACTTTTTCAGAATAAAGACCCATTGGTGCTAAAACAGTTGTCGCAATCGGTGAAAGATCCATATTATGCTCTTTAATAAAAGTGTCAAAATAAGCGACTGTTTGGAATGCGTTCACATCAAGATCGCCTTCTGCAAGGGCAACGTTCGGCTGCACATAGTCAGAGAATGTGACAACCTCAATTTCAATGCCTTCCTTTTCAGCCTTTTCTGCAATAAAGTCCCAGATGCGTGTATCTGATCCGCTGACACCTAATTTAATCTTTTTTGTTTCTTCTCCGCCAGTTGTGCTTGAGCATGCTGCAGTGAACACAGCCAATGCTAAAATAATGAATGTTAAGAATAGTTTTTTCATGATGTGTTTCCTCCTAATTTATCTTCTTCTTATTTTTTTGGATAAGATATTTCCGAATGACTGCAGGCCTTGGACCATGACAACTAAGATCGCAACAGTAATCAGCATGACTGTTGTATCGAATCGCTGGTAGCCGTAGGTAATGGCGAGGTCACCAAGCCCGCCGCCTCCGACTGCCCCGGCCATAGCCGATGCTCCGACCAATCCGATTGTCGCAATTGTAAAGCCTAATACCAGCGAACTAAGTGCTTCTGGAATCAGGAACTTTAATATTATCTGGCCCGGTGTTGCTCCCATTGCTTCTGCGGCTTCTATGACTCCCGGGTCTACCTCAAGCAATGAGTTTTCTATAAATCTTGCAATATATGGCCCGGCATAAAAGACAAGCGGCACTACGGCTGCAGCCGTACCAATCGATGTTCCAACAATAAGCCTGGTAATGGGGATAATGGCTACCATTAAAATAATGAAGGGAACCGATCTGAAAATATTAATAATGCTGTTTATGATGTTAAAAACAACAAGGTTTTCCAGCAGATGCCCTTTCCTTGTCACGACAAGCAATATGCCAAGCGGCAGTCCGATAACAGCTGAAAACAGCAATGAGAATGCCACCATTTGAATCGTTTCGATTAAGGCTTCGATGATTTTTTCCTGGTTAACTAGCACGTGTTGTCACTTCCTTTATTGAAACTTTTTCCTGGCTGATGTACTGAATAGCACGTCTGATTTCACTGTCCGGACCTTGGAATTCGACAATCAGGTTACCAAACGGCGTTCCCTGAAGTTCAGTAATATTTCCAAACAGGACGTTGAAGTCGATATTAAACTTTTTGGCAACCTGCGAGAGGAGCGGCTGCCCGGCAGAATTTCCAACAAAGTTGATTCTAAATACCTTTTGAAGCCCTTGCTGTTTTTCAATCACTTCTTTAATAGAGTCAGGGATTTGATCATTCATGACAGTGCTGACAAAGTTCTTCGCTGTTGGTGTTTTTGGTGAGGAAAAGACATTGAAGACGGTTCCTTCTTCGATAATTTTTCCTGCCTCTATTACAGCGACACGATCACAGATCTCTCTGATTACAGACATTTCATGGGTAATGATCAGTATAGTAATGTTGTATTCTTTATTTATTTTTTTCAGCAGCTGCAGGATTGAGCTGGTTGTCTGCGGATCCAGCGCTGAAGTTGCTTCATCACATAATAGAATGGAAGGCTGGGTCGCCAGCGCCCTGGCAATTCCGATCCGCTGCTTTTCCCGCCTGACAGCTGATCAGGATAGCTGTTCGCCTTGTCTGCAAGCCCCACGAATTCTAATAGTTCATGGACACGCTTTTTGATTTCATCTTTTGGGACCTTAGCCAGTGTGAGCGGCATCGCCACATTGGCATACACTGTTTTTGAGTTTAAAAGGTTAAAATGCTGAAAGACCATCCCGATGTTTCTTTTCACTTCGCGAATTTCTCTTACAGATAAAGCCGTCAGATCATGTCCGCTGACAATGACCTTTCCTGAAGTCGGCTTCTCCAGCCAATTGACACAGCGTATCAAAGAGCTCTTTCCCGCACCGCTGAAGCCGATGACTCCGAAAATCTCACCCTTGTTAATCTTTAAGTCTATTCCATTTAAGGCAGCTACCTGCTGGCCTCCGCTTTCATAGACTTTCTTTAAATTCTGAAACTCTATCATGCAGCCTCTCTCCTTTTCTAAATGTTATATATAATTATCCCTATATGAAAACTAAGAATTATATCCTGAAATTTACCCCTTCCATCAGAAGAGGTTTTTTGAAGTCCCCTCCTTATCTTTCAGGCTATCGCCTGCTGGATTTGGCACAGTGCAGTCTGCCTGCTGCCGAAGCTTCATTGGGCCAGTTCCCTCTGCTTCTCTCGATAAGAATTATTCATATGTTTATGAATAGAATCTTGATGCATTTTTTTCGGATAAAAACAAAAACCCTCTTCTAAAGAAAGAAGAGGGCAGCATTTATCAATGGTCCTCTCCTTATCTTTCAAGCAATGCTTGCTGGATTTGGCACGGTACATGCTGTCCGCTGCCGAGGTGTCATAGGGCCAGTCCCTCAACCTCTCTTGATAAGAAGATTTTTATTATTCGGTTGTTTAATATGCTTACTACTTTACCACCTTAAAGAAAAGGATGTCAATCATTATTTCAAATATTTTCACTTGATTCATTTTCAAAAATTTCTGTTACTTTAACGGAGCTATCTTTACGGTGAATAATCATCACACCTGCTAGAGCGATCATACCACCCGCAATGGATAATATAGTCGGCACCTCTCCCAGCCAAATCCAAGCAATGACAAACGCTATTGCTGGTGTCAGATAAAGAGAGCTTGTCGCTTCAGAAGTCCCTCCTATGGACGCAAGAAAAGCGAGGGCAATATATGGAACTACCGTTGGAAAAATCCCCAAATAGATGACACTAAAAGTGGATTCGGCCGACGCATGAAGGATCTCATTACCAAGCCCTGGAAGATAAATCAGCATAAAACTAGTCCCTGCCCATACCGTATAGGATGTAAATGACAAAAATCCGTATTTATTAAAATATTTAGTCTGAAACACGAAATAGATGCTTTCTGAAACGGAAGCAAGCAGGACGAATAAAACACCGGTTTGGAGTTCAAACCCGCCTCCTGCACCAAGCGAAATAAGTGCGGCACCCGCAAAACTGACTGCGGAACCAGTCCACCTTACCCTTCCAAACCTTTCCCTTAAAAATAGAGCAGCCAAAGCAGCCGAAAAGATCGGCGTCATTGATACAATCAAGCTTGCCGGCCCGGCGCTTACTGTTTTTTCCCCAATGTTGAGTGCTGTGTGATAAACCGTAAAACCAAGGAATCCAAGTATAAAAATAGCAGGAAGATCTCTCATATCCGGAAGGCGCATCTTTGTCAGCAGCGCTAAGACACCAAGTGCAGCGGAACCAACTAAAAGTCTAAAAAGGGCAAGGTGCTCCGGGGAGTACGATTCAAGCCCAGCCCGAATTCCCGGGAATGCGGATGCCCATAGAATGATGATAGAACTATGCGCCCCGATTATCATTAGTTTTTTATGAGCCAACTTCATCCCCCTTATCAACATTTCCAGCCATTATCTGTGCTGCTTTTCATGATAGTTAATAACTGATACAATGTCCTCAACCAATTAGGAAAGAATTTTGCCAGCCAATTTTCATGAAGGCGGTTATGCGGATGGATACAACACAATTGCCAAAATATCAGCAAATTATTGAGACTATTAAAGAGAAGATTTCCAAAGGTGAATGGCCAATCGGAAGTAAAATTCCAAGCCAGCGGAAACTGGCTGAGGAGTTTGGAGTAAACCGAAGCACAATTATCACTGCTCTGGAAGAACTGGCTGCAGATGGACTAATAGAAGGGAAAACAGGGGTTGGCACTAAGGTTATTAATAATACATGGACACTTCTCGCTTCCAGGCAGTCTGCCAACTGGAGTGAATATATCGATACAGGGATACACAGAGCAAGCGAAAAAATCGTTCAGGAAATTAATGACTTAGAAATGGATCCCGCTTTTATACAGCTCAGCAAAGGAGAGCTTTCCCCTGAAATTTTCCCTGTGCAAACGATGCAGAAAGTTTTAAAGGAAGCTGCTGATGAATTGAGTGAACTCGGTTATGAGGAACCAAAGGGATATTTGCCATTAAGACAGGCAGTCAGTGAGTATTTGGCAGCATCCGGAATATACGCTTCTCCTTCCTCCATACTTATTGTTTCTGGAGGTCTGCAAGCCCTTCAGCTTGTTTCACTGGGCCTTGTGCAAAGAGGGGCACCCGTATTTCTGGAAAAGCCCTCTTACTTATATTCATTACAGCTCTTCCGTTCATCAGGCATGAATTTAAAAGGCCTGCCAATGGATAAGGAGGGAATTATTACGAAAAGCATCTCTTTGAAGAAATATGAAAAAGGGAAATCCATTTTATACACGATTCCTTCCTATCATAATCCTACTGGAATTTTAATGACAGAAAAAAGAAGGAGGGAACTGCTTGATGTTTGCAGAATAGAACAGCTGCCAATTGTGGAAGACGATATTTACCGTGAGCTTTGGCTTGATGAAATGCCCCCTCCACCATTAAAAGCAATGGACAAAAACGGCCAGGTCCTTTATATGGGAAGCTTGTCGAAAACATTGAGTCCCGGACTTCGAATAGGCTGGGTAGCAGCACCTGAACCTGTTATCGACCGGCTTGCCGATCTTAAAATGCAGACTGACTATGGTTCAAGTTCACTATCACAAAGGGCAGCTGAAAAATGGCTGTCCACCGGGCTCTATCAAAAGCATATGGAAAATGTACGTGAGCAGCTGAGAGTTCGTCGTCATACTGCCCTAAATACATTAGATGAACACCTGTCCGGGATAGCAGAATGGAATTCTCCGGAGGGAGGGTTTTTTATATGGCTGAAAGTACCGTCTACTATTCCAATTCGACTCCTCTATCGGCAGGCTATTTCAAGAAAACTGCTGCTTAATCCCGGCAGCATATACAGTGACGGGCCGAATCATTTTATACGAATTTCATATGCTTATGCCTCTCTGGGGGAACTGCAGGAAGGTATATTGATCCTTGGAGAGGAAATTAGAAAGCTCCTATGAGAATAGTACCTGACAAGGGATCCTTTTCACAGTTTGGCATAGAGTGAAATTTATCCTATATGTCAAACTAAACATGTATTGTATAATGATGGAAAAGTGCTATTTTTCAAAAAGGAGGGACAGAAAATGATCATGACCGAGAATCCAGCAGATTTATTCGCGGACAAAGTCGAAGCGAGGAATCTGCAGCTGGCCATTCAGCATTCCAGCGATGTGGTTGCAAGAGTAACAAAAGAAGGCATTGCTTTATATGTCTCCCCTTCCAGCTTGCCGACGCTGGGGTATTCACAGCAGGACTTTTATCGAAGCAGCCTTTATACATACTGCCATCCAAATGACCGGGATCTCTTAAGAGAGGCATTGGCCGAGCTCGAACAGCTTCCGCATAAACGTGAGACCTTTCGCTTCAGGCATAAGGAGGGGCATTATCTGTGGCTTGAAGCCAATTTTTCAGTCATTAATGACGATAAAGAAATGATGTGCATCATTCGGGATATGACACAGAGAATTATTATGGAAGAGGAGATTCTTGAAACACAGGAGAAGTACCGCTTTCTGGTGGAGTACTCCAAGGATACGATAGGAATGGTGACACAAAAAGGGATTTGGACCTACATCAATAATGAAGGAAAAAAGCTTTTTGGATTCACAAGCATCAAAGAGATGATCGGCACCTCCCTCCACGACTACATTCCTCCTTCAGAACATTCCACCCTCGATGATTTTCTGCAAACAAAGCTAAGTGTGAATTTTGAGCTTAATCTAATCCGGACTGACGGACAAATGAGAAAAGCCGAAGTCCAGCTGATTCCAACCACTTTCAAGAACAGAAAGGTCTACCAAATCATTATTAAAGATGTAACCGGACAAAAGAAGACGGAGGAAAAGCTGCAGAATGCTGAAAAACTTTCCGTTGTCGGCCAGCTTGCCGCAGGCATTGCCCATGAAATCCGCAACCCGCTTACAGCCATAAAAGGCTTTACACAGTTATTATATGAAGAACATAAAGGCGATTTCGCGGAGGTCATCTTAAGTGAGCTGGAACGGATTGAAGGCATTGTCAATGACCTGCTCGTTCTCGCCAAACCTCAAATAACCGAAATGGAAGAAACCTGCCTGACAAACGTTGTGAAAAGTGTGATCACTCTCTTAAGCAGCCAGGCTGTTATGGAGAATATCGTAATCGAACTAACACAGTCACCCGGCGAGTTTTATGTGAAATGTGAAAAAGATAAAATTAAGCAGGTGCTGATTAATATCATTAAGAACTCGATTGAAGCCATGCCGGCGGGCGGAAAAATAAACGTGGATATCCGCCAGGAGGACCATTCTGTCATCATCAGTGTCGAGGATGAAGGAATTGGCATACCCGAGGAACGCCTAGCCAAATTGGGAGAGCCATTTTACAGCACAAAAGAAAAAGGCACAGGCCTTGGCATCATGATCTGCAAAAAAATCATTAAAAACCATGGCGGAAATCTTTACATCCACAGCAGGGAAAATGAAGGCACAACGGTCAGGATTACTTTGCCGCTAGCCTAATGAAAGAAGCCAGATGTCTGAACTGGCTTCTTATTTTTGAATAATAAACTCCTGGTCCTCCGGGCTATCCCCTATATGTACTCTTTCCTTATAAATAATCTCACCCTCTGACATCAGCATCACTGTTGAACTCCTGGTTCCGTAGCCTTCGCTTTTGATAAATAAAGGAGACAAAATCCGCTCCCACTCCAGTGAAACTCCTGTTTTCGGAAGCATGTCATCAGGGACAGGATCTGCATTCTGGAGAAGTGTGAACAGGGCTTCCGTAATTTCCCCTGATGCATGATCCATTATCTTAGATAACCCTTCCTTCCCCTTTTTCACCTTCCGCCACCCGGTATTCAGCACATGATTACTGACCCCGTACACTCCTGGTTGGAGCTGTTCTATTCTATCTTCTACGTTCGAGTAATAAAAGAGCTCCTCCGAATTTCCCGCAAGCAGATTGTATCCGGGATAGCTGCTGCGGTGTTCGGATGCTACTTTCATAAAATCAGCAGGCGAAGTACTGCCTTTCAAGAAATCCGCCACCAGATCTCCTCTTGACCTTTTGCCATCTGTCACTTCGTTCGGATTACGGTAATTTGTAAGAGCTGCAAATCGTCCATTCTTTGTGACACCCATCCATGTCCCCATCTTGCTTAAATCACGTCCAGCCAGAATGGCAGGATAGTCATCCCAAAAATAGGCCGGTGCAGTCGGCCGCCCATAAAATTCATCACGATTGGCAGCAACAACAAGCTTGTATGCCGGATGGACTTTGTATCCGAAAAGGATTAAACACATTTGGATCACTGCTTTCGTTTTATTTATTATTCTAACTTTTCGGGAGGGAAAAACAAAAAATAACCGCTTTAATTATGTGAAATGTTAGATAAAATAGAGATCATGCCAAATAAAACTTTTAACATGCCAGAAAAACCCAACAAGCTGTAACAAATTTAATGAATCATGTTAGATAAATCCTGAAATAAAAAAAGCCCCTTCTTTAAAAGGAGCTTGCTCAATTTAAGTAACCGCTTCTTCCCTCGCTGTCTTCCTCGCCCTTAAAAATCTAATTGTATTCAACACGATCGTTTTGGTCACAGCATAGGTAGGTATTGCCAGGATCATGCCGAGGATGCCGGCAAGATTGCCTGCAACCAGCAATAGGATGATGATGGTGGCCGGATGTGTGTTTAAGGTTTTTCCGAGAATCAGCGGCGACAGCACATTCCCTTCTATCTGCTGGGCAATCACTATGACTACGACCACCAGAAAGGCTTTAGTCGGCGAGTCAAAAAGTGCGACGATTACGGCAGGTGCACCGCCCAGAAACGGTCCGACATAAGGAATGATATTGGTTATGGCAACAACAAGCGCCATGACTAACGCATATGGCAAATCGATGATTAAATATCCTATAAACGAGAGTGTTCCAACAAATAATGCTACTGTAATCTGCCCCTGAATGTAGGAAGAAAGTGTCTCCCCTGTTTCCTTAAGCGTTTTAACCCCCTCTTCCCTGTAAGAGGCAGGAAGGAACTTCGAAACAGCAGCAGGGAACTTATCGCCGTCTTTAAACATATAGAAAAGCAGGAATGGCACCGTTACAATTGTAATGGCAATATTGGTGACCAGGCTGACTATTCCTGCTACCCCCTGCGTCACACGGCTTGGCAGGGTATTGGCATATTCCATAATGCGGGCTTCAATTTCTTCAATCGATATGTAGTCCTGCTCCAAAAACCATTTGAACTCTTCGGTGTTAGACATTGAGTTAACAAAGTCTCTTGTCGTCTTTGCATATCCCGGCAGGTCGTTGAATAATTCAGTCACCTGTCTGCTGATAAGCGGAGCAATGTTGCCAATTATCAGCATTACTAACCCGATAACAGCTGCATAGATGATCAATATTGCTGCCGTTCTTGGCACCTTGTAGCGCTGCAGCAATCTTACCAGCGGATTCAATAGGAAATAGAGAAATCCTGAAATAATAATTGGAAAAAACAATGTTGACGCAAAAATGCCCACTGGTTCAAACAGAAAAGAAATTTTTGTTGAAACATAAATGATTGTTAAGATAAGCAGCAATTGCAAAGTCCAGTATTGCAGTTTTTTCTTTGCCACAATGTCACCTTTTTCTTTGAATGGATTAACTAAAGAATATCATATTCGCGTGTTTACTCCTAAGAAGATGCTACTTCTATTACGATTAGAAATTGAAAAGGTTTCGGAAAAAATGATCCATATAATTTAAGAATCACACAACCTTTAATTAGTTATATTCACTCATAAATATCCCATTTTGTGGTTTTTAAACCCCGAAACAGGGTATGAAAGACTATAAATCACAAACTTCCCCCTCTTAAAAGCCAGGAGTGAACAGACACATGAGTACAATAGACATTTTCAAGAAGGAACTCGTATTACTGAATGGCGAATTGAATCGCTGTAAGAATGCAAGGATAAAAAAACAAATTTTTAATGATATCCTTCTCATCCAGAATGCTGTCCAGAACTTACTCTAATCAGCTATAAATTAGAATCCAGCTGCTTTCTTACCTCCCTTGATGAACAAAAAACCAGCATTCATTGGCTGATATACTGGTTTTAGAAGTTATTTTTAAGCTTCTTTATTTTTCGTTATTTTCCGGAATGGCCCCTTATAATCTCACTGTTTTACATTGTACCGTTATTCTAATTTCGCAGAATTAGATACCTGCTAACTAGTTTTATCTATAACAAACGGAATAACTTTTTTGGAACTGCCTTCTTTAACAATAGCCCCCGCTGTTTAAGGGAATGCTGCCCTTTTTGTTAAAAAGCAGTATTCATATTCAAAAATAAATCAATATAATCTTCACTTAATTGGTATTACATCTGGAGGTAGAACGCCATCCTGAATCCAATAACATTATTCTTCTGCTAAACTGCCCCGTTTGACATGAAGAAAGCTGCCCTTAGAGAATGGCAGCCTTATGAGAATCTACTTTTAGGAAATCCGAATTAGTCATTTTATTTGTCTTATTTTTTTATCAAAAAACCTAGAGCTGCTGCAACCGCAATTCCAATTGCAGCCCATCCGCCAAAATTCATCTCTCACACCACTTAATACTATTTACAATTCTCGATTCGTAACGAACAGAGCTTGTTGATCATCTTTTCTTTGAATTGCTAAGGGTGGGGATTTGGTGTTACGATATTAAAGCAACTGAATGGAGCCCCATTCAATATACCTTTCTTTGAGATAGTTGTTACAAAAGCTATGGGCTTTGACCTATTAAAAATTTGTAATATTCTTTTCACTATTGTTGAATAGGTCAATTGAAAGCATATAGGGAATCACCTCTATTAAATTCAATCCAATTCTCTGACTGTAAACGGAATAAGATCTCTTTCTATTTTATCCCTTTGTGTCTCATACTGTTCAGGCAGCATTAACTTCTCGCCCATTGTTTCCTGGGATTCATCATGGGAAAATCCTGGAGGATCTGTAGCAATTTCCAATAAGATTTCTCCATGTTCCCTAAAATAAATAGCATTAAAGTAGTTTCTGTCTTGTACTGGTGTGACCCCATATCCATTATCTGCAACATACTTTTGCCAATCCAATTGGTCTTGATCATCGATTGCCCTCCAGGCAATATGATGCACGGTTCCCACACCCATTCGCCCCCGTCCAATTGGAGTTAATTTAAGATCGATGATATTTCCAATATCAGCAGAAGAACGATAACGGATAAAATCCCCTTCTTGGCTAACGACTTCAAGCCCCATAATGTTTTCCAGCAGATCAGAAGTCTTCGCGGGCTGAGTTGATAAGAGGGTTGCTCCTCCGAATCCTTTTATAGATGTTTCAGGGGTAAACTCCCCGAATGTCCAAGAATTTGCTTCCCCTTCTTCTCTTTCAACAATCTCCAAATGAAGTCCGTGAGGATCATCAAATTCCAAATACCGCTCGCCAAAACGTTCCATTTTTGTATAAGGAACCTTAAACTTTTCGAGCCTTTCTTCCCAAAACTTCATGGCACCTAACGGAACAACATACGAAGTAACTCCTACCTGGCCATCGCCAATAACCCCTTGACGGGCACCTGCCCAAGGAAAAAAAGTTATGATTGTTCCTGGCTTACCACTCTCATTTCCGAAGTAAAGATGATATGTGCCCGGATCATCAAAGTTGACTGTTTGTTTGACTAAGCGCAAACCTAAAACTCCTGCATAGAAATCTGCATTTTCTTGAGGATGACCAACGATTGCAGTTATATGATGAATACCCATTGTTTTTTTACCCATCTTTTCGACACTCCTTTAAGATTGGACTGGTTCCTTTATTCATCTCATTGACAAGACTTTAATTCCTTTTTATAAATTGTTGTTTATATGAATAAATTCTGCCCGAGGATTTCCGCTTCGGGTACTTGCCTTCCGCGGGGAAGAATCAGAGCCCTTCTCGGCTCTTCGCCTGGGAGGGCTTCCACTTCCTCTCTTCCCGCTGGAGCCAAGTGCCCTCCGTTACAATTAACTTAGTCGGTAAGTTAGGTATCTATTCGAAAACTACAAACCTAACGAAAACAAATTAACTTAAATAGGTTTTAACTCGGGATAAATTAGAATAATAAGAAATCTAATGCATATCGACCTGGGCCAATTAGTGCAATACCAATGGCTACAGCAAGCAAAGTTAGATTATATTCATATCCATTAGATGTTGCCCACAACCCATTTGGACCATGCACCTTTACAATTGCCATAACCATGGTTCCTGCAATCATTAGTGCTGCGAGCGGGGTTAAAAGTCCTATTGAAAACAAAATCCCCCCAAGTAATTCTGCTAATCCAGCGAAAAAGGCCATCATTACTCCCGGCTTCATCCCTATTGATTCAAACCAGCCACCAGTACCTTTTAATCCATGACCCCCGAACCAGCCAAACAATTTTTGAGTACCATGACCAATAAATAATACCCCAATTACCAACCTAATAATTAATAAACCTAAATCCATCATTTTTTAATCCTCCTAATATTATTTATCTCGAATTCGAGATACTTTACAAAAAAACTCATTGGTTTTTTTCTTGCTTTTTCCAGATGCTTGATTAATGCCTCTGACTCCTCCGAATTTAAAGATCTAAACATATCGTCAATTAACTCCTGAATATCTTTTTATTTTACTTTGTCTAGTAACCCTGATACCCGCAATTTACCATATTGGTTTCATTCTTTGTTTTGCCTGGGCTTTTTTTAACTTTTTCGGAGTTACATCATCTCCTTTAGGGTCAATGATGGTTGTGTTTAATAACAGTTCTTCCATCGATCCGCGAAATTCTTGAATGTATTGACTGCGTAAATTGGCTATTTCAGCATTTTCATATTGTGTTAATCCCTCTGTCTTTCTCTTAAATGCGAGTTCATTTATTCTTTTTAATATTTCATTCATTAGAATTACTCCTTTCAACTAAATTTTACGTTGCGAAATAATCTTTAATTCAAACTTCTTTAATTAATATATCTTGAATTAAAGATAATATATTTCATTTGATATGTCAACATACATCTGTTGATTTTTTTCTGCTGCATAGAAATTTTGATTTCTTTAAAAAATTCGTGGTGGACTATAATTTGAAGTAACTAAAAATAATTTCAAAAAATAAGCCTCAAAAGAACGAAATTTAATTACTTGCATTTATCGTTTATTCTGCTTTGTATTTAGGGTTTACCTAATTTTCAGGTAAAGGGTCTTCAAAATTATAGGACTCATGTTTTATCTTCCTTTGAAGATATTGCAATCCTGAAGTATAGGTTCTATACGCATACCTATATATGCGAATAGAGGATTCTCTCCTTAGGTATGTTTATAAGCTTATTTAGTCATCCTGTTCAGATTGTTCTATTGAAACAATATTTTACGGTTGGGGGAGATAAAGCCAGGGAGCAAGGCAGAATTCCGGGTTTGGGCATCAAATACGCGAATCAGATATGTTCAATGTTAGTGAAAGGAAATCAAATATTGACACTCCCCATCAAAGGATAGGGAGTAAAAATCAAATAATAGAGGGGTATACGGGGAATTATCTGGATTATATTTAAGTAGTGGTTAATTTAGCATAGATGATAAAAAACAAGGCTAATTCCCCCATTATGACAATGTTTGGGACCACTACTATCAAATCCAAAATAAAAAACGCTGCTAGAATTCCTATAAATAATCCTAAATGGTAAAATTTCAAACGGTTATTTTTATACCTGAATCGATGAAAAACGAGAGAAGTTGCAATGAAATAGAGCAATACAGCACCAAACACAAAATATAATATAAATGAATAATGGACCTCATGTAAAAACAGCAGCTTGACGGATGCTGCAATCATGCTCAAAGTCATTAAAATAAACAGATGTCCATATAAAATGGTTTGACCTGCAGTCTGGATTGACTTGTCCACTTTCTTTTCCACATTATCAAAATACTGCCACCACATGGATATGATTAGGATAAATGAAATGATGGAAAAGCCGATTGAATTCCAATTTCCTTTTTGAGGTTGAATTACTGCAAGGGTACTGACAAGGGCTTCACCAAAGAGAATGATGGTAAATAGGCCAAACCGCTCTAACAGATGGGCCGTATTTGTAGGAACCTTTGCCAAATACCTCCGTCCAAACATGGGGACAATAATATCGATCATGATTCCCGCATATAAAACAACATATCGAATCCAGGAATCAAAAAAGACGGAGAATAATGAAATACTGATTCCGATCCAAAAATACCTGCCCAAATATAGCGCTACTTTTTTCCGTTCTCCATCTTCTATGCGCTGGACAACAAGGTATTGAATCGCAGTCACGGCTCTAACGCCAATATAACCAATTAAAAAAGAAAGATAATAAGGATCAAAATCAACTGACAGGCTGGATGTCATGATCAGCACAAATAGCATTTGAAGGATCAAAAATAACCTTTGATGAAATAGGTCTTGTCCAAACCGGTTAATAAACATGGTTTGCCCAACCCAAGCCCACCAGATAGGAATAAAAATTAATACAAATTTTAATAAATATTCTGGATGTATTATTCCCTCTTCAACGTGAAGTAACACATGAGTCGCAGTTGCAACAGCTGCCACGTACAGTAAATCATAAAAAAGCTCTAACCACGTAACTCTCTTTTCCTCCATATTGTCTTTATTCCCCTTTCTATTCTCTAGTTACCTATAGTATGATAAAAATAATTTAAAAGAAAGAGGGAATATTCCATGACCCAAACGATCGGCCTAATATGTGGAAGTTTAAGAAAAGGTTCATATAATCGAATTATTGCACAGGCATTGACGACCATGGATGATTCCATCGAATTTCGATGGATCGAGCTAAATGATCTTCCTTTATTTAATGAAGATTTAGAAGCAGGCGGTGATCCAAAGTCTGTCTCATTATTTAAGTCTTCTATTGAGGAAGTTGATGGTCTCATTATCGTTAGCCCAGAATACAATTCCGGCATTCCAGGTGTATTAAAAAATGCTCTTGATTGGGCATCCAGACCTTCAAAGTCCTCAGTTCTACATAGAAAACCAGTCGGTGTCATTGGAGCTACCCCTGGAGGTTTAGGAACCGCTTTTTCCCAGATGCAAATCAGACAAACACTTGAAACTATTCAGGCACATGTTCTTCCATTTCAGAAAGTGCTGATCTCCCAAGTACATGAAAAGATTGATACCGATCAAAAGGTTCTTGCTGATGAAAAAACGAAAAGATATCTTCAAGTGTATTTACAACAATTTCGTCTATGGATTAGTAATATTTCTAGCTTAGAAACTAAATAGATTCTTCCATTTTTAGCTGCAGCGAAAATCTGCAGCTTTTTATTTCCCCTTCCTATTTTATCAAGCCATCACCCATGTTGAATACTTACTGTTTTTATCTCTCATTTTTTACTTATTCTGTATAATCCAATTTTGCTCGGAATCAGAGCTAAAGACTAAACTGTCCCTTGTATCGAATAAGAAAAAGCAATGCTTAATGGGAATTGCCTTCTATCCTCCAAGACTATTAAATAATATTTAATTCTAAAAATCCGTCAGCTTCCTTAAACCCAAACTTCTTATATAAAGGCCTTCCCATATCTGATGCACCAAGCCAGATTCTTGATATACCATATAATTTTACCTCTTCTACTAATTTTGATAATAGATTTTTTGCAATGCCTTGACCTCGGTAATTTTCGTTAGTGTACATATTTGCAATGTATGCTTTTTTCCCAGTTTTATTGGTATAGCTAGGTGGGAAATCATAAAAAATCACTGCACCACAAGCTATAATTTCTTCATCATCTTCTACAAGCCATTGGATAAGCCTGCCCTCACTTAACTTATCTCTAAAGAAAACTAATAGTTCCTTATCAATATCAATATTTGGTTCTAACCCCTCATCAATTAATTGTATTTTTCTTAGTTCAACCATTTTTTCAATATCGTTCAGGTTTGCTCTGCGATAGTTCAACATCTAATCACTCCTAACAATGGATTGTATCGGAAATGTATTCTTCATGCTCAATTATAAATCCTGTTTCCATAAATCTGCCCCTTTGGTTCAATAAAAAATAAGCTGCATTCAACTCTACACTCATTAGTTTCGAGTCTTGATAAATACATGATCCAGACAATGCATTTACCTACATCAATTTTGAAATAAACATTGTGGCAATTCCAAAGTAAATAAGTAATGAGAGTATGTCATTCAGTGTTGTAATCAATGGACCTGAAGCCACAGCAGGGTCAATATTAAATTTATAAAGAATGATTGGAATGATAGTGCCAGCTAAAGTTCCAATGATTAGAGTCATAACCAACGAGCTTCCAACCACTACCCCTAAAACAGCATTTCCTTGCCAAACAAGTGCAATGATGGATATTAATATTCCGCAAATAAATCCAATGATCAGGCCAACTTTTAACTCTCTAAAAATAAGCCTGAAAACCACCCCTTTGTCAATATCACGGGTAACCAGCCCTCTTACGACAACAGCTAAAGATTGGGTGCCTGTATTTCCTGTCATACCTGCTATCATGGGCATAAAGAATGCTAAAGCCACTGCTTTTGACAGCGTTTCTTCAAAACCGCTAATTATTGTTCCGGAAACTATGCCAATAAATAAAAGTAAAATGAGCCAGGGAAGACGGCGATAGGCTGCAACAAATGCCTTCGTCTCAAAATCAATGGCTTTACCTGATGCTGAAAGCTTCTCAATATCTTCATTTGCCTCTCTTATAACAACATCAATAATATCGTCTACCGTAACAATCCCTACCAGCTGGTTATTCCTTTCCACAACAGGAATTGCTAAGAAATCATAACGCTCGATGATGCGGGCTGCTTCCTCCTGGTCGGATTCTGCTGAAACAGAAATGACTCGGCTATACATAATATCGTGAATTTTTTCCTTTTCATCGGCCAGGATTAAATCTCGGTAGGATACTACTCCAACAAGCTTCTTATCGTGATCAATGACATATAAGTAATTTATTGTTTCTGAGTACTCAGCAAACCCTTTTAACTTGTCTACTGTCTCTCGAACAGTGAAATGCTGAGGTATCCAGACAAAACGGTTAGTCATCAATCGCCCTGCTGTTTCAGGAGGATAGTTCATGATGTTTTGAACAATTTGGGACTCTTCCTCCTTCATACCTGAAAGGAGTTCCTCTAATTTGGCAGGGGATAAGTCTTCAAGTAAAGAAGCCAAATCATCATTATCCATTAAGTCCATAACGTGGCCTGACTTTTCTATTCCTAGTTTAGCGAGAATCTCCAGCTGAAATGGTTTTTCCAGCTCTTGTATTAAGTCAGCGATTTGTTTAGGAGAAAGCAATAACAGGAAGCGTGTGTGATGTTTTTCTGGGAGCCCCTCGAATACTCTTGCAATATCATAAGGCTGGAGTTCTTCTAAAATCCCATGAAATTCTTTCTTTTTTCCTTCTTTTAAAGACTTTATGATTTGAAGAGTTATTTGATCTGCTTGCATGTTTATCTTCATTTTTTGTCACTCCTTCTGAAAGGAACAAGGGATCATGTCCCTTATCACATTCTTTTAGATGCATTCTATTTTCATGATGTTTTGAGCAGGGGTCATTTTCCATTACTCCTCACCTCCCGGAAAGATAAAAAAACACCTTCATGTTTGAATGAAGGTGCAGGTTTAAAGATGACAAAATAAGAATAACAAACCTGGTTATTCTGTTCCTCCATTCGTAGAGCTTTAGCACTGTGTGGCATAGGACAAAGCCAGCTACATTAAAAACCACCTTAAGTCGATGGTTTCTGTTGACCCATTGGCGTCTTTCGACATTTTTGGGCAGCAGCATATCTCCAACACAGGAGCCTCACCTAACGAGGTTATTCAGTTTACAAAATTCAATCTACTGGATTTTTCATTAAAAGTAAACACTTTTTATAAAATTAACTTTTTCTAATTCTTTCTTATTTAGCGTATCATTAGCATTCATTTATAAGTCTCTGGACCTGTCCCTGCCAGGAAAAAAGTGTTTTTCCCCTTTTTCATAAAGCAATAGAAACTTTTCTATAAAGTCGAGACGGGGGACAATATAAGAAACGATTATTGCCGAAACAATGCTTATTAACGCTCCAGCCAAGATATCTGCAGGGTAGTGAACCCCCACCCATATACGGGAAATGCCAACCAAAAGGGCAATGCTGATCCAAAGATATCCCCATCTTTTTTGATAGATGAAAAAAGTCGTACAAAATGCAAAGAATAAAATGGTATGATCACTTGGAAAGGAATTATCTACTGCTTTCTCTATTAATTTGTTTACATTAGATAATTCTGCAAATGGCTGATGGTTTGAATGGAACTTTCCGGCAATTTTACCGACAATCTCAGCAGCAATAAAGGCGATAGCAGCCGAGATAATCATGAACCTGTTTTCTTTTCTCCTGGTAAACCAGAAAATTAAAGCCATTAACCCAAGAACAAATACCATATACTCAGCTAAAAATATGAAAGTATGGTTTAAATATGTATGTTCTTTACCGAAATCATTAATGATCCTAAACAGTTCCACGTTCATTTGAGTTAAATCCATAATTTTTACTTCCTTCCTGTTTCATCCCTATGAAAGAAGTATAGACAATCTTTTATTTGTAAAAAATCGATTTACCTTACATGAATCTAACAATTGTGTAATATGACGCAGCTTTTGGCATCAGAAGCTGAACCAGACTTGCATAATGAACACAGCAATAAAGCATTTTGGCTCCGTCTTGAGTATAATCTAAACTAACCGCCCCGTTAGTTTCAGTACAACACTTCACATATTTAAAAGAAAAAAGACCCTTCAATAAAATTAATGAAGGATCTCTGAAAGTCTTTCCGGAGGATAAAGTACGTATTCCGGCCGATAATGAAAGATAATACTTATACCGCTTCACTATCCCATTTCTTCTCTTCCTGTACAAACAGCAATCCAAGTTCATGATGATCACCTTCATAAAGAGCGCGCTGCACGAACCGAACCTGGCCGTTCACATCAAGAACCTCAAGTTTGCAATGAGCCCCGTTTTTTTGCAGCGCTTCATAGAAGCCTTTTTCATCTTGGGTCTTCACACCATTGACTTTTGTAACAACCTCTCCCACTTGCAGAGACATTTTATAAGCTGGTGAATCCGGAACTACTCCAAGTATTATGATACCCTGATTGCGCTTGGAAAAGTAAAACGGTGCCTGATCCTCTGCCATTCTCTGGCGGAGAGAGATGAATTCACGCCCAATGATAGCCAGTGCGGCTGCACCCACAGAAGCAAGCGGATACCAGTAGCCTGCAGATGAAATCAGCAAAAGAAGTACGCCAAAAACGCAGATTCTTTGTCCTAGCAATGCTGTTGCCTCTTTAGGAAGCGTGCCCTGAATCCGCTGGTAAAAACCTATCGAAAAAGGGACAAGAATGAGGGAATACGTCTCCCCGCCAATCGGGATCGCTGGCCACCAATCAAACGGCAGCTGCAGTGCCTGACCGGGAATAAGGAGAAACACAGGCACCATCCAGATTCTTTTTGATTCATGAATGCCGATCGTCTGGCCCCGCTTACTCTTTACAAGCCTGGGAGATGTCCCTTTCCGGCCGTTTCTTATAACCAGGAAGCCTTCTGCCATAACAAGAAGAGCCAGGAGAACAGCGATGGACGGAAATATGGAAGAGTCAAGGTCTGCTTCCGACTGGGCGAATGATGGCAATGGCCATTTCTGTTCAGCAGCAAACATTGTTGCGAAAAATGCAAAGCCCAGCGTATAAACAGGCGCCATCCATCTCACTTTTGCCGTAAAGCTCCACAGGAACGTAAGAGCAGCAGTAAAGACAATCGTTTCCACTGGTACGACAAGTCCTGCTCCAACCATCACAACACTCACTGATAGACCTGCCAGGATCCCCAGAGGAAGAAGCTGCCTCAGCTCATAATAAGCATTTTCAGCACGAACAGAAAAGTCTTTGCGCTCACGCTTTACACGGGAAACTCCCAAAAATGCAGCTGCAAAAAACAGGTAATAAAATACCGGATTCAGCAGCAGTTTTCCTGTTCCTTTTAAAAACTCAAAGATCCACTCCTCTATCAAACTTGCCACCAGCCTCTATTAATAAATTCTCATGAATTATGTAACAAAAAAAACTCTATTACTCTATATTCTACCAAAAGCTCCTTCCAAAACCTATTACAATCTGGCTCAAATACAAAAATAGCAGAAGGTAAATCCCTCCTGCTAAAGAAAGCTTGCTTTCTACAGAATCCGCTATCTTGCTATATATCTCAGAGCTGTTTGCAGCTGAAGGTCATTCTGCTCTTTCTTCATTTCCTCAATGGCGGCTTGTTCAAGCGCTGCTGCAGTTTTCTTGTCTATCCGGCCGGATGCTTCAAGCTCTTTTTGCTTCTGAAATGCTTTTACAGCGGCTGAGGTAGAATCATTGAAGTAGCCATCTGTCCGTCCAGGAGCATATCCAAGGCCTGCCAGAATTTCCTGTGCATTCTTCACCATTTCATTATTCATATCGATGGCCAAAGGCTTCTCCACCTGCAAAGGATGTGTTTGGTAGATGTCTGGCTGTTTGACCTCGAGGGTTGGCTTGATTCCCTTGTTATGGATCCAGTTTCCGTCCGGTGTCAGCCATTTAAACAAAGTAAGCTTGATATTGCTGCCATCTCCCATCGGAACAGGCTGCTGAACAGTACCCTTCCCAAATGAATTTTCACCGATTATGGCATAACCCTGCGCTTCCTTTAAAGCGCCGGCAAGAATCTCCGATGCAGATGCACTCCCTTTATCAACAAGTACAGCAATCGGATAGCTTTTAGGCTTTTCAAGTGTGGAAAAATACCTCATTTTTTCTCCATCCCGTTTTTCTATCTGCAGATATGGCTTATCAGCCGTAACCAATTCCTTCAGGATTTCCTGTACTGATGTCAGGAGGCCTCCGGGATTTCCGCGCACATCGATTACTAGACCGTCAATCCCTTCCTTCTCCATTTCACTCAGCTGTTTGGCAAATTCCTTGGATGTCTCTTCGGAAAATGAGGTGATTTCCAGATATCCTACATTCTTTCCTCTTTGCTTCTTGATTTCCGAGTATACTGAGATTTGTGGAATCTCATCTCTTTTAACTTCTACCTTTAAAGGTGCCTTCAGTCCCTGGCGCGCTATTTCAAGTTTTACTTTTGTTCCTTTTTTCCCGCGGATCTTCATGGTAGCTTTATATAAATCAAGACCCTCTACACTTTCCCCATCCACTTTTAAAATTTCATCTTTCGGCTTAAGCCCTGCTTTTTCAGCTGGTGAATCTTTAAATGGTGCAACAATGATTATCTTACCTTCCACCATGCTGACCTCTGCCCCGATTCCTTCAAAAGAAGATTCCAGTGTATCACTGAATTGTTTTGCTGTTTCTTCATCCATATAAACAGAGTAAGGATCTTCAAGGGTGGCTAGCATGCCCTGGATAGCTCCTTCCACGAGCTGCTTTTCCTCTACTTTTTCCACATAGCTACTTAAAATTAACTGATAGGCCGTTTCCATCTTTTCGATTTTCTCTTTTTCAATTTGTATTCCGTCTTCCTTAGAATCTATTAATTGATTTCCGGCCCCTGTCTGCGGAGCTTCCTTTGCCAGCCACTGCATGCCTGCATATGTACCGCCAGCTCCTGTCAGCAAAGATCCCGTCATCAGAACGGCGATCCATTTTCTGCTCATCTTCATCTCCCTTTCTATTTTGCAGCGGTCTCTTAGGCCTTTATAGAAACTTTCCATCATGGATGATGGAATGACCTTGCTCATCACATCCTATGCAGGATAAGGACAAGTTATGTTTTCAATAATCAGGTTAGGCATATGCTCAATATCTCAATTTAAGAATATATAAAGGGGAATTTCACATAAAGGGTGTGTGCAAATGTTCTATCATATTAAAGAACTTCAATACAATGCCAAGCCGGATAAACCAGACTGGGTTAATGCTAAAAAGCTGCAGGAGCTGATTGGCGGACAATTTGAGGAAATGTCTGTGGCCATGCAGTATTTATTTCAGGGCTGGGGAGCACGAAAGCATGATAAATATCGGGATTTATTAATGGATACGGGGACCGGAAAATTTGCCCATATTGAAATGCTTGCCACCATGATTGCGCGCTTGCTGGATGGCGCTCCTGTAAAAGAGCAGGAAAAAGCGGCCCAGGAACCCCTTCTCGCTGCGATTTTGGGCGGAATGAACCCGCAGCATGTGATTGTTTCCGGTCTTGGTGCCATGCCTGTCAATAGGGTCGGCGTCCCTTGGCAGGGTGGATACATCGTAGACAGCGGCAACCTGCTGGCTGATTTTCGTGCAAACCTGAATGCCGATTCCCAGGGACGTCTGCAGGCAGTCCGTCTGTATGAAATGACTGATGACCGCGGTGTCAAGGACATGCTGGCCTACTTAATTGCCCGTGATCGCATGCATCAGAACCCATGGCTTGCTGCGATAAAAGAGCTTGAAGCCCAGGAAGGGAAAACCGTGCCAAGCACATTCCCGAAGGAGCTTGAAAAAGAAGAGTTTTCCTATGTATTTATGAACCTTTCAAGAGGAGATGAAAGCAGCCAGGGCCGCTGGGCTCAAGGTCGGAGCATGGATGGCCAGGGAACCTTCCAATACATGCAGGAAGTTCCGCCTTTTGCTCCAGCACCTAAGCTGAAGCCGGCACCTCCATATATTCATGACACTCCTCCAAACGTAAAATAAAACGCTAATAATAGGATTAAAGACCTGCTTGACGGGTAAAAGAAAAGTGGAAGAAGCTTAGCTCCTTCCACTTTCACTATTTTTTATAGAGGCACAATGCCTACAGGATTAATCGCATTTGATTTTGCTGCATTCCAAGAACCTCTGTGAAGTTCAAAGTGCAGATGCTGGCCATAAGATTGTCCAGTATTACCCATGATACCGATTTGCTGGCCTTTAGAAACAGTCTGGCCAGAGCCTACTGAACGGCTTCTCATATGAGCGTATACTGTTGTATAAGTTTGTCCGCCTATAGAGTGGGCAATGAAAATGGCATTTCCGTAGCTGCTTGAATAGTATGAACGGATTACGACACCATCTGCAGCTGCCACAATTGGCACTGTACCGCCTGATGCTATATCAACACCATAGTGCTCGCCTAATGAACGGCCGCCAAAACCTGAAGAAAGTCTTCCTGCAGCTGGCTTTGTCCAGGCGCCGCTTGAAACAGAAGGTGCAGAAACCTGCGGGCTGCTTGATAATCCACTGTCAGATGATGAACTGCTTCCTGCTGATGAACTGCCTGCTGACGATGAGCTGCTCTTTTTAGCCGCTTCCTGGGCAGCTTTCTGTTTTGCCAATTCAGCTTGTCTTGCTGCCTCAGCTTGTCTTGCTGCTTCAGCTTGTCTTTCCTGCTCGAGCTTGATTGCTTTTTGAATTGCTGCTTCCTGGGCCGCAAGAATTTCATTTTCTTCTGCTAGTTCAAGCTTATGAGCATGCATTTCCTCTTCTTCATGCTTTAGGGATGCAAGCAGTTTATCTTTCTCTGCCTTTTGGGCATTTAAGTTCTTTTTCATGCTTTCAAGCTCTGCACGCATTTTTTCTAAAGAGGCAAGCTCTTCTTTTACCTGAGCCTGTTTTTTCTCCAGCTCGTCTTTATCCGCCTGATGCGCTTTTAGAATATCCTGGTCAGCTTCTACGATTGTTGCAACTGCTCCAACGCGTTCAACAAAATCTCCAAAGCTTTGCGCACCCATTAAAACATCAATATAGCTCACCATTCCGCCAGTCTCCTGGTAGTTGCGGGCACGATCTTTTAATAGTTCATTTCGCTTTTTGATGCGCTCTACTAATACTTTAATTTCGGCTTCTAATTTTTCAATTTCCTTTTTGGTTTCTGCAATCTGGCCGTTTTTCTCTTCAATCTTTGCTAAAGCATCACTGATGGCTTTATCAAGGCGCTCAATCTCACTTTGTACAGACTGCTGCTCGCCCTGGTTTTCGTTAATCTTTTTATCTGTATCGGTAATCTTCGATTCTACTCCTGAACGCTGCTGGTTAATTTTATCCTTTTGGCTGTTTAGATCGTTTAGTTTATTTGCTGCAGACGCCTTTTCGAGAGGCAGTCCGACTGTTGCGCTGCCAAATCCCAAAATGGCAGCCAGTGATAATGTGATGATGGATTTCTTCAATTTTCCGATTTCTCCTTTCAATGAACACCATATGTACAGGTCAATCGTTCTATTTTTTTAACTATGTCTGAAACATTTAACACTGCTGAATCGTCTATTATTATGAGGCTTGAAGGCGCCTGGACAGGTTCCCCCCGCAGGGCCTTCTAAGCTGGTTTTATACTTTCAGGAACTTTCTGACTGACATCAAGCTTCCCCATACACCAATGAGTGCACCCATCAGGATAATTAGTCCGGAAATCTGATAGACAAACGGACTAAACTCCAGCAGCTTGATAAAGTGCCCTTCAAGCTTTGGCGCCAAATAGTCATAGGCATAATAATAGGCTGTTGATACAAGTGCAATTGGAATAATCGATCCAAGCAATCCAAGCCATAAACCTTCCAGGAAGAATGGCCATCTGATGAAGGAATTGGTCGCTCCTACCAGTCTCATAATCTCAATTTCTTTTCTTCGCGACATGATCGTAATTTTAATCGTATTGGAAATCAGGAACATGGCAGTAAATAATAGGCCGATAATCAAAACAAGGCCAACATTTCGGCCGGCATTGATAAAGTTAAATAGCTTTTCAACCTGCCCCTGCCCATATTTTACTTTTGCGGCATATTCCATTTTTTCAATCTGCTTCGCTGCTTTCATTGTTTCTGCCGGGTTTTTCGTCTTTACGATAAATACATCGTTCAGCGGATTATCCTGTTCGAACAGTTTAAAGGCTTCTCCTTCTTCACCAAGGCTGTCTATTAAACTATCAAGCTCTTTTTCCTTAGTTGAATATTCAACTGTTTTGACTTCGGGTATCCCTTCGATTTTTTGCCGTAAATCTTCCTGATCCTGCTCATTTGCAGCAACATCGATGTGAACGCGGATTTCCACGTCCTCTTCAATGGTTGTAGCCACCTTGTTGAGATTCATCATAATGACGAAAAATACGCCAACCAAAATGAGTGTTACTGTCACCGCACTTGCCGAAGCAAACGTCATCCATCCATTCCGTCCGAGGCTCTTAAAGCTTTCACGGAAGTGCCGGCCCAATGTTCTAGCTTTC
This sequence comes from Cytobacillus sp. BC1816, assembly GCF_051353635.1. NCBI lineage: Bacteria > Bacillati > Bacillota > Bacilli > Caryophanales > Bacillaceae > Cytobacillus > Cytobacillus sp. BC1816. The sequence goes on from NZ_CP195611.1 coordinate 4,735,015, forward strand.
ATAGCCGTAATCACCTCTTTGCTCGTCACGCACAATCCTTCCGCCCTCAATGGCAATTACGCGGTGCTTAATCGTGTTAACAATTTCTTTATTATGAGTTGCCATGACCACAGTCGTTCCTCTCGTGTTGATTTCATCGAAAATGTTCATGATTTCCCACGAAGTATCCGGGTCAAGGTTTCCTGTAGGCTCGTCCGCTATTACGACCTTAGGAGAATTTACGATGGATCTGGCGATGGAAACACGCTGCTGCTCGCCGCCTGATAATTCGGTCGGAAGCATTCTTGCCTTATGCTTTAAACCTACAAGGTCCAAAGTTTCCATGACTTGTTTTTTAATATTTTTTGGATGCTCTTCAATGACCTCAAGAGCAAAAGCAACATTCTCATAGACAGTCAATGTCTGGAGCAGCTTAAAGTCCTGGAAAACGACACCTATTTTACGGCGCATTAGCGGTACCTTTGCATTCTTTAATGTAGCCAGGTTCACTCCATCAATGGTTATCGTTCCGCTCGAAGGCTTTTCTTCCCGGTACATCATTTTGATAAAAGTGGATTTACCGGCCCCACTCGGTCCTACTACATAAACAAACTCGCCTTGTTTGATATGCACATCAATCCCGCTGGCAGCTGTAACTCCATTGGGGTATCTCTTATAGACGTCTTTCATATCGATCATATATATCACCTAGCATCTAGTGTGTATTAAGAATTAAATAACAGACGGCTTTTTTCGCTAAAAAACGACATCCTTTCGACATAGAGGATGACAAAATACTTGTAAATACTGCCTATTTAGCCATCTAAAATTCTCACACAACCCATTATAACATCATAAGTTGTCAAAATAACGGAAAAAATTATTACAGTTTCTTTTCAATCCTTTAACTAATGTTACTTTTTTCCTGAGTTTCATTAATATTCTAGCGTTTTAATCGCTCAGTCGACGAATTTTTCCTTCTTTTTTCATATTGCATTCACTCGATATTTGTCACATATTGTTTTGCCTCAGCACAAGCAGTAAAGAAAATAGCCTTGTATATATTGTTGTTTTTTCACCTTAATGGAGTCCGTTGATTTACGCTTCAGGATGCTCGCTTTCCTCTTGCGGGCGCTGAGCCTCATCGGCGCTTCCCGCACTGGGTCCCATCTGTCCCACTGCTCCCGGAGTCTCGCACTCTCCTCTCCAATTTACGATGACAGAAAAAATAAAAACGCCCTGCTGAACAGAACGTTTTTATTTTGAACCCTATTATTTCTTGCCTGCTAGCCAGGATGCAACTGCAGAAGCTTCTTCTCCCTGAAGCAATCCTTTAGGCATAGCTCCTTTACCGTTAGCAATTGTGTTTTCAATATCTTCCTTTGATAGGCTGGCACCAATTTTATCTAGTGCAGGTCCTACACCGCCTTCAAGGTTTGCACCGTGGCAGCTTGAACATTTCTGTTCAAAAAGCTTTTGTGCATCACCAGCATCAGCAGTATCAGTCGTTGTTTCACCGCCGCCGTTTGTAGCAGTGTCCTTGTCTTCAGCAGCATCGTCTCCGCCGCCGCAGGCTGCAAGAACTAAAGATGTACCCATCAGTAATGCTAGTAGCTTCTTTTTCACCTATAATTCCCCCTCAGGAAAAAATACTAAGTACAGCTATATTATACCAACACTATACTCGTTTGAAACCCTCGCCCAACACCTCGGAAGCATCCGTAACAATGATAAATGCAGTAGGATCAACGGTTTGAACCAGTTGTTTCAATTTTGTGAACTCCGTCTGGTCCACCACACACATGAGGACTGGGCGTTCATGGTCGGTATAACCACCGTATGCTGATAGTTTTGTCACACCCCGGTCAATTTTATTCAAAATTCCTTCACGAACTTCACTTTGTTTTTCAGTAATGATTAAAGCCATCTTTGTCCGGCTGAATCCAAGCTGTATGAGATCGATTGTTTTGCTTGTTACATATAAAGCAATTAAGGCATACAGCCCCTGCTCTATGTCGAAAATAATCGCAGCCGACAGTACGATCAATCCATCGATTATTGCAACACAAGTTCCAAGAGACAAACCTGTATACTTGTTAATAATCTGTGCTGCAAGGTCTGTCCCTCCTGTTGATGCTTTACCCCGGAAAACGATGCCTAAACCCAGGCCAACGCCAATTCCGCCAAACAGAGAAGCCAGCAGCGGATCGGATGTCCATGGCTCATATTCTTTCGTAAGGAATACAACTAAGGGCAGAAAGATTGTTCCTGCCAGCGTTTTAACCCCAAATTGTTTGCCGAGCAAAAGTACGCCTGCAATAAAAAGCGGTATATTAAATGCCCACTGTACGTATGCGGGCTCCCAGCCAGCAACCGCATCCAGGATTGTACTGATCCCGCTCACCCCTCCTGATGCAATTCGATTGGGCAGCAAAAACATATTAAATGCAATGGCGATAATTCCTGATCCTATTAAAACATATATGTACTCCAGCAATCTCTCCGCTTTTGTACTATAAGTATATCCTCTTCTATTCTTGCCCATTTCTTCTCCCTCCGGTGTCACGATCTATACAGAATAAGTTCCTATTCCATTTTTACCGTCAGTGAGTATAGCACGGAGTCTTGAGCATGTAAATGCCATTAAACTGCCGTATTAAAGGATGGTAGTCCTCCACCTCTGCTTTTCATTATGTTGTGACAAAAACAGTCAATTTATCATGCCGATTTTTGTATGCAATGTTTATGATCTTTGTTTCGGGATACATCTATACTGCTTTCTCAGCAGCATGAAGTTCAGCGGCATGTGGTATAATGTCGAAAAGGAGGTGAGACAAATGGAGAAGATACTTAATGAAATTTTAGGTACCTTAAAGGAACATTCAAAGAGATTTGATTCGATTGATCATGAATTTGCTGATGTTAAAAACAGGCTCGGGAATGTTGAAAACAGAATTGATAAAGTTGATAACAGGCTCGGGAATGTTGAAAACAGAATTGATAAAGTTGATAGCAGGCTCGGGAATGTTGAGAACAGAATTGATAAAGTTGATAGCAGGCTCGGGAATGTTGAGAACAGAATTGATAAAATTGATAGCAGGCTCGGGAATGTTGAGAACAGAATTGATAAAGTTGATAACAGGCTCGAGAATGTTGAGAACAGAATTGATAAAGTTGATAGCAGGCTCGAGAATGTTGATAATAGGCTCGGAGTTGTTGAAAATAGCATTGAAAGACTTTCTGAACAGATTGAAAACAATGCCACCGAATTCAGAAGCCATTTTAAGCATATTGAAACGAAGTTAGAGCAGCATGAAGAGACTTTCCATATAATTTCGGATACTCTGAAGGGTACAAAAATTGATATTGAACACCTTAGTAAAAAAAGCGGAGTCCACGAAACTGAAATTAATCAACTCAAAAAGCGTATCCACTCCTAGAGCAATCCCCATTCACCGGCTAGCTCAGTTATAATTCCATAAAAAAACAAGCCTATGCCGGTTATACGCCGACATAGGCTATTTTATTTACGTATTAATCCTGAGGCAAAATCAATTTTGAACGCAAATATGCATTAATAAACATATCCAGGTCACCGTCCATAACACCCTGGACGTTGCCGACTTCCGTGTTGGTACGGTGGTCTTTTACCATGGAATACGGATGGAAGACATAAGAGCGGATCTGGCTTCCCCAGCCGATGTCTTTTTGCTCACCGCGGATTTCAGCCAATTCCGCTTCCTGCTCTTCGATTTTCTTTTGATATAGCTTAGCTTGAAGCATTTTCATGGCACGTTCGCGGTTTTTGATCTGGGAACGCTCCGTCTGGCAAGTTACCACGACATTTGTCGGCAAGTGAGTGATACGGACAGCAGAGTCAGTCGTGTTGATATGCTGACCGCCTGCGCCGCTTGCACGGTATGTGTCGATTTTCAGATCTTCGGTACGGATGTCGATTTCAATTTCATCATTGAATTCCGGCATCACTTCACAGGAAACGAATGAAGTATGGCGGCGTCCTGATGAATCAAATGGAGAAATCCTTACCAGGCGGTGTACGCCTTTTTCTGCCTTCAAATAGCCGTATGCATTATGGCCTTTAATGCTAAGGGTAACACTCTTGATGCCCGCTTCGTCTCCCGGCAGGTAATCAAGTGTTTCGACTTTGAAGCCTTTCTTCTCTGCCCAGCGCGTATACATACGAAGCAGCATGCTTCCCCAGTCCTGTGACTCGGTTCCGCCTGCACCCGGATGCAGTTCAAGAATGGCATTGTTCTTATCATATTCCTCGCTTAAAAGAAGCTGAAGCTCGAAATCGTTCAGGCGCTTCACTAAGTCCTTGAGCTCTTCCTCAAGCTCGGCCTGCAGTTCTGCGTCGCTCTCTTCTTTTACTAGCTCATAAGTTAATTCCAGATTCTCAAACGTTTCGTATAAATCGTGGAATTCAACCACCTGTTCTTTCAGTGAGTTTGATTCGCTGATAACTACCTGTGCCGCCTGCTGGTCATCCCAAAATCCAGGCTGCAGCATGACATCATCAAGCTCAGCGATGCGCGCCTCTTTGTTTTCTAAGTCAAAGAGACCCCCTAAAGTCCGCTAAAATCTTAGCTGTTTTTTCAAGTTCATTGCGAATATCTGCTAATTCCATTTTGGTCACCTCGTAAGTTATTTTTTCCTATTATTTCGTGATTATCTTGAAAAAGCAATCAGTTTAGATGTCACATGTTGATTTCCGCTGCGAGCATTTGCTTTCCGCGGGGAGGAACGGGAGCCTCCCGCAGGACATTGAATAAGCTTACTCGAATGAACACTGCACGAAGGAAATGTGTCAGCATTTTCGAGGATCAAGTGCCCTCCACTCCAATCAACTCAGATGTAAAACATAGTTTTCTGCTAAAAAAGAAAAGCTCCACAGAAACAGCTTTTTCAAAAAGGATGAGCCGGCAAAGCTGTTGCCGGCTCGGGTGTTTATTTTTCTGCACCACAGCAGTTTTTATATTTCTTGCCGCTGCCGCAGATGCATGGGTCATTGCGTCCGACGTCCATCTGCTTGACGACAGGCTTTTTCTTAACCTTTTCACTGTCTTCTTTCGGGTTGACGGCCTGGCCTTTGGCTACTTCCTGTCGCTCGAGGTTGTTGCGGATTTCGGCTTTCATGATGTACTTCGCAACATCTTCTTCGATGGAAGCGATCATGTTTTCAAACATCGCAAAGCCTTCACCCTGGTACTCGCGAAGAGGATCTGTCTGGCCATACGCACGCAGGTGGATTCCCTGGCGAAGCTGATCCATTGCGTCAATGTGATCCATCCATTTGGAGTCAACCGCACGCAGCACGATGACTTTCTCAAATTCTCGCATTTGCTCAGGGCTAAGCATTTCCTCTTTTTCATTGTAGCGTTCTTTGACCTTGGCAAAAATGGTTTCGGCGATTTCCTCCGTATCCTTGCCGCGGATATCATTTACGGTTAGGTCGCCTTCATTTAGAAGGTTTCCATTTACATAGTCAATGATGCCCTGCAGGTTCCAGTTTTCCTCGTCTTCATGTCCAGGTGCATACCCTTCCACATTACGCTGGATGCTGGTCATGATCATCTTTTCAACAATTTCTCTCAAGTTCTCAGACTCCAGAACTTCGTTACGCTGACCGTAAAGAATCTCACGCTGCTGACGGAGAACATCGTCGTAAGAAAGAAGCTGCTTACGTGCATCAAAGTTGTTGCCCTCAACGCGTTTTTGCGCTGATTCAACGGCTCTGGAAACCATTTTACTCTGGATTGGCTGAGTGTCATCCATTCCAAGGCGCTCCATCATCGATTTCATATTGTCAGAACCGAAGCGGCGCATCAATTCATCTTCCATGGAAAGATAGAATTGCGTGACACCAGGATCTCCCTGACGTCCGGAACGTCCACGGAGCTGGTTATCGATTCGTCTGCTTTCATGGCGTTCTGTACCAATAACGCATAGTCCGCCAAGTTCCTTCACACCTTCACCGAGCTTGATATCCGTACCGCGCCCTGCCATGTTAGTCGCAATTGTCACGGCACCCGGCTTACCGGCATCCAAGATGATTTCCGCTTCACGGCCGTGGTTCTTCGCATTTAGGACGTTATGCGGAACACCTTTTTTAGTCAGGTATTTAGAAATGATTTCAGATGTTTCGATAGCCACTGTACCGACAAGCACAGGCTGTCCTTTTTTGTGGCGATCAGCGATATCTTCCACCACCGCACGGAATTTCCCATCCATTGTTGCATAAATTAAGTCCGGACGGTCATCACGGGCGATCGGACGGTTTGTCGGAATGACAATAACGTTCATATTGTAGATATTGCGGAATTCCTCTTCTTCCGTTTTCGCCGTACCAGTCATTCCGGCAAGCTTTTCATACATACGGAAATAGTTCTGGAATGTGATCGTTGCAAGCGTCATGCTTTCGTTCTGGATTTCGAGGCCTTCCTTAGCTTCGATAGCCTGGTGAAGTCCATCACTGTAGCGGCGGCCCTTCATCAGACGGCCGGTAAATTGGTCAACGATGACAATTTCGCCTTCCTGAACAACATAATCGACATCCAAATGCATGCTGGAGTGTGCTTTTAATGCCTGTGTAATATGGTGGTTAAGTGCAACATGAGAAATGTCGAAAAGGTTATCGATTCCAAAAGCCTTCTCTGCTTTGGTCATCCCCTCTTCTGTCAGCTGCACACCTTTTGTCTTTTCATCATATGTGAAGTCTTCATCTTTTTTCAGGCGGCTGACAAAGGCATTGGCCTGAATATAAAGCTGAGTGGACTTTTGTGCTGAACCTGAAATAATCAGCGGTGTACGAGCTTCATCAATGAGGATGGAATCCACTTCATCGATTACGGCATAGTGCAGCGGGCGCTGAACCTTCTGCTCTTTGTAGAGAACCATGTTATCGCGAAGGTAATCGAATCCAAGCTCGTTGTTTGTGCTGTATGTGATATCGGCAGCATATGCTGCCTGTTTTTCTTCTTTGGAAAGCCCATTTAAGTTCAAACCGACAGTCAGGCCAAGGAATTCGTAAAGCTGGCCCATTTCAGTAGCGTCACGGCTCGCAAGGTATTCGTTGACCGTTACAACGTGAACGCCTTTGCCGGTTAAGGCATTGAGGTATACCGGCATGGTTGCAGTCAGGGTTTTACCTTCACCGGTTTTCATCTCAGAAATATTTCCGTCATGAAGGGAAATACCCCCCATTAACTGAACCGGATAAGGATATAAACCAAGAACGCGCTTTGCTGCTTCGCGGACAACCGCAAAAGCTTCAGTCAGCATATCATCGACGGTTTCACCCTTTTGGTAGCGGGCTTTGAATTCTTCTGTTTTCTCGCGCAGCTGCTCGTCCGATAATTTTCCCATATCAGATGCAAGTACTTCAATTTGTTCTGCCATTTTGGTGAGACGTTTTATTTCGCGTTTATTTTGATCAAACACTTTATTTAAAATCCCAAGCATAAAAACGCTCCTTTATGTTGGATATGACAGCACAAGTGCCTTGCTGATGAATCAAGGCGCCGGAGCTATGCATATCTAATTTCAAAGTCTATTGAAGCATAGGTAGTTAAAGATTCGCTCTTTTTCGGCGGAATCCTCCCATGAAAATTCACATTATTTCTTATTAATATTACCACTTTGGGCAGGGGGTGACAACTTATGCCACATGCGGGCTATTCCAGATCTTTAATTTGCTGATAGTCGGGTTTCGGTAAATACACTCTTCCTTTTTTTGAACCGGAACTCGGCAGTTTACTGGCTGAGAGAAGTTTTTTGGCTATATCCCCTGAAGAAATGTGAAGAAAACTGCAGATTTGTCTATTTTTCAATGGAGAATCATTGTTTAGGAGGGATAAATCCATAAGAGCTGAAATGTGTGCATTCTTGTCTTTAGATTGGCATTTGGTGCAAAACCATGTTCCATAATGGCGCTTCATTGGATAGAAAGAGCAAGCTTTGCAGATAACCCCTGTTTGTATATCAGATCTTGAGATTTCATAATGCTTTAGGATATCAAAATGGTTTGGGGTATGTTCTTTTAGAAGGAATCGGGAGATTTTCTTCATATCTTTTGGAGATAGGACTTCTTTTTATGGGAGGCCTTTATTTTCTCAATACTTTTCAGAAGGAATTGAACATGAAGAACTTTTTGGAGCATTTTCGCGTTGCCTGGAGCGGTTTTAAGAATGGTAGAGGGTTTGCTGATGACGATGAAAAACTCAATCGGAATATTGATATTGCGTTTCAATAGCCATTTTTTCATTTCGGAAGATTGTACTCTGGCTTGCTCTATCGAATTTGGAAAGCCTTTGACTTCACCTTTGCTATTTGTTTGGATCAATTGATTGAAATCAGGATCGAAATATAAGGTCCCGCCATAGTTTTTCACTTCTAAAATTAAGGCAAAAGCAGGATTTAAGATAAGCGTATCAATCTGGAAAAAATGCTTTCCGTTTGAAAGACGCAGGTCATGGAGGATCATATACTCTTTTTCCGGCAGTTTGCTTAAGTGGAAGTCAATTGCCTGCTCCCCTTTATAACCTGCTAATCTCCTGGTTTGATCTGATTCGACCATTAACCGCTTGGGATGATTTTTCGCAATTCTTTTCAGCAATGCATGATTTTTTTGTATTCTAATGGGGATATATCTGTCTTTTTCAATCAAAAGCAGCACTCCTTTTTAGGTTTGAAGATAGAATTCGTTTGCGAAGACAAATTTTCCTGCTTTCTTAATTCATTTTCAATGCAGAGAAGGTATATCGGTCACTTTGCCAGATTTATCGGTCAAAATTTATGTTTATCGGTTACTTTCTGGTTATATCGGTCATATTCTACTTTTATCGGTCAGTCCGCGCCAGATCCACTTTACCGCAAAAAAAGAGAGCAAAAATGCTCTCCGTTTTTATGAATTCGACGATTCAATCAGTTCAATAATGGTTTCCTCAACTGCGTCATAAATTTCACCATAATAAGCAGAGACACGGTTCGCATTGATTCCGTATTTCTCTCCAAATTCCTTCTGAGTGAGATTTTCCTTTGTTGGCGCTATCGTGCTCACAAGGTAACGAAGACCCGCAACATAGTTGTCAGGCTTTTTGACCTGTTTTCCCGTTTTCGTCAGATACTCCATCCAGAGTGAAATCCCCATCCCGGTGAGCCATGGTTCTTCGCCGGCATCTGTCATATGGTCCCTGAACATGTCGGCCACCTGCTTTGCACCCTTTGTTGGCCAATCGAAATTTTCCATTGATGGGACTGACAGAGATTTTGGGGTATCATTCATGAGGTCCACGAAGTATTCAGCCAAATATTCTTCAGGATCATCGTATTTTGCATCTTCAAATGAATACTGAATGTAATCTGCAAACTGTGCAGCATTTTCTCCTGGCAGATCGAAAATGGCCGGAAACGCTACATACTCTTCTCCATAGGGAAGAAGCATGGCAAAGGCAAAGTTTCCTTCATTAACATCCATATCACCAAATAGAGAGATATTGTAAACCTTCCCGGTCAGGCAATCTTTAATCGCTGCTTTATTTTCAGTCACTTCGGTCAGTATTCCAGCTGCCGCTTTGCTGTCTGCCCACGATTTTAAAATGTTTTTTAAGCGCGGGCGTGCCACAGCCGGTAATTTCGCATGGATGAACTCATCCATTACGGATTCCATTTCTTCCAGAGTTCCAAAGAGTATGTACCAAAAAGAGTGTACAAACTCATAGAACTCTTTTTCCTCTGGTTCAATGTCTTCAAGGATATCCAGAAGATCCATGAAATCTTCTTTCATGTCATCTGCAAAATGAGTAAGCGCATAAGCCCTTACTTCCTTTTGAAGCTCAAGAACTTCGTGATTCAAAACATCCTTAATTGAAACAGCATCTTTGCTGCCGCAGCACTTTTTATATTTTTTTCCGCTCCCGCACGGGCACGGTTCATTTCTGCTTACTTTTACTGTTGACATCTTATAAATCTCTCCTACCAAATTCGTTTAACTCTACTATCCTAACATTTATCAGCAGTTTAGGCATTAATCAAGCGGATTTAAACATTTGGCAGGTTAAGGAAGCTAAAATTGGGTGCTTTTTTGAATGGAGTTAGCTGATTTCGTCACTTTATCAGTTTTATCGGCCAGTTTTTTATTTTATCGGTCACTTTCCAGGTATATCGGTCGCATTTTCCTTTTTATCGGTCAGCTTTTCAATATATCGGTCAGTTCGCGTCCTTACAGCTTTCCAGCAGGCCTCCATTAGAAACAAAAAACGGTGAGTCCACAAATACTCACCGTTTTTCTTTTACTTTTATTGTTTTGCCAATTAAGCCAAGAAAATTCCCCCATAAACCAGCGCCCCTGCAATAACAAAAGCCGGATGCACTTTAAGTTTTTCCAAAAGGAAAAAACTAAGCAGTCCAATGAAAAGCGTCTGCCAGATGCCGATTCCATCATAAGAAGAGAATAGGAAATCATAAGTCATAACCCCCAGCAGGACGGCGATAATCGGCCGAATATAATTGGTCATCCGCTTAACACGGGGGGATTCTTTATACTTCATCAGCAGCCCAAGCAATGCGAGCATTAGAATCATGGAAGGTGCCACTGTTGCAAATACACCAATTATAGATCCAAGAACCCCTCCCTGCTCATAGCCAATATAGCCTGCCATTTTTGTTGCAATCGGACCTGGCAGTGCATTGCCCATTGCCAGCATTTCACTGAATTCATTCGTTGTCATCCATTCATAATTGTCTACCACTTCATGTTCAATCAAGGGAATGGATGAAGGTCCCCCACCATATCCAAGGATCCCGGGGATGAAAAATGCCAGGAATATCTGTACATATATCATGCCGGATTCCTCTCCTTTTTAGCTTCATTTTTTTCTGCAGCATCCTTTTTCAGAAGGGCAGTTACCAGTGCAATAAATATAATAATTCCAGGATGAATATTCACAAATTCGATAAGAACCAAGCTGGCCGCTACAAAAAGAAATGTCCAAACCCAGCCGAGTGATGACTTTGTAGACTTTTTAATAAAATCCCAGGTTAAAGTAGCCAGCATAACAGCAACAACGGGAACGACCGCCTTTGTCATGCCGGCAACCCATGGCTGATCCTTTAAGTTATTTAATGCTGTTAAAAGAACAATCATAAGAATGATGGTTGGGACCATTGTAGCTATCAGCGCGTTCAGCATTCCCAGAAACCCGCCTACCCGATAGCCGATATATCCCGCCATTTTTGTATTAATAGGTCCGGGCAGCGCATTGGCGAGGGCTAATATATCTCCAAACTCGTCTGAATCCATAAATTTAAAGGTATCCACAACCTCTTTATGAACTAGCGGAATGGCAGAAGGCCCGCCGCCAAAACCCAAAATGCCCGACCGAAAAAACGCAATGAAAATCTCCTTTTGTTTCATGTGTTCACATCCTCTTAACCAATTGCTTAGACAAGCCATGTCCCTTTTCAGCATGCATCCCAAAAAAGAAGGTTGAAGGAGCGGTCATTTCTTCCGCTCCTCAATTCCTTTTATATGTTTATTTTACTCTTATATGCGCGCTGCTTCCTCATTTTTTATTACCAGGCGGCGATAGATCCGTCTGTGCGCGCCTCTGTTCCGCCCATGAGCACACCTGTTTTCGGGTCACGCCAGATAATTTGGCCTCGGCCGAATCCGCCTGTATCAACGGTTACTTCGATCTGATGGCCTTTGCGCACCAAAGCCTGTGCAATATGATTAGGAAAGTGCGGTTCCACCTGGACCTTTTTCCCTTCAATCCACTGCCACCTTGGCGCATCAAGGGCTGCCTGCGGATTCAAGTGGAAATCCACTGTATTCATGACCACCTGCATATGTCCCTGTGGCTGCATATAGCCTCCCATCACACCGAACGGTCCAACTGCTTCTCCGTCTTTTGTCATGAATCCAGGGATAATCGTGTGGTACGTTTTCTTGCCGGGCTTCAGTGCATTATGGTGCTCAGGATCAAGAGAGAAATCGTGTCCGCGATTCTGAAGGGCAATTCCCGTTCCAGGAACGACAAGCCCGGACCCAAAGCCCATATAGTTACTTTGGATGAAGGAAACCATATTTCCTTCACTGTCTGCTGTCGCCAGATAAACAGTACCTCCGCGCGGCGGCTGGTAAGCCTCAGGTGTCAGAGCTTCGCCCGCAATCTCGCTGCGACGGGATTCGCCGTACTCCTCTGAGAGCAATTCTTCAACTGTCACCCTCATTTCCGCCGGATCTGTAATAAATGCCTTGCCGTCTGTAAAAGCTAATTTCATCGCTTCTATTTGTCTGTGATATGTATCCACCGTTTCTTTATCCCGGAATTCAAAACCTTTTGCGATATTTAAGCCTAAAAGTGCGACAAGACCCTGGCCGTTCGGAGGGATTTCCCAGACATCATATCCGCGGTAATGAACTTTGATGGGGTCAACCCATTCCGCCTTGTAAGCTGCGAGGTCTTCCTTTGATAGGAATGCATTATATTTCTTGGAATAAGCATCAATTTTTTCGGCAATTTCCCCGCGGTAAAAGCTCTCGCCATCCGTTTCGCCAATGGCTCTTAAAGTGGCAGCATGCCCTTCAGAGCGCCAGATCTCACCAACTTCAGGAGCCCTGCCATCTGGAGCAAAGGTTTCAAACCAATGCTGGAATTCATCATCCGTCAGAATCTGCTTGAACCTTTTATAAGCATACTGCCAGTATTTGCCGAGAATTGGTGTTAAAGGATAACCTTTTTCAGCATAATCTATTGCGGGCTGAAGGACATCTTTTAACGGAAGCTTGCCGAATCGCCTGGAAAGCTCAACCCATGCGGATGGTGCTCCAGGCACTGTAACCGGCATCCAGCCGTGCGTCGGCATTTTTTCGAAGCCTCTTTCCTTCAAAGCTTCTATGGAAATGGACTTTGGAGCAGGGCCGCTTGCATTCAACCCATACAGTTCCCCTTTGGTCCAGACTAGTGCAAATGCATCGCCGCCGATTCCGTTTGATGTCGGTTCAACAACAGTAAGGGCAGCTGCTGTTGCGATTGCTGCATCTATGGAATTTCCGCCTTTTTTCATCATATCTAATCCAGCCTGTGCTGCAAGCGGCTGGGAAGTTGCCACCATGCCGTTATTCGCCATGACGGTCGTTCGCTGCGATGGGTATGGGTGGCTGTGGAAATCAAAGTTCATGGAGTTCACCTCTGTATTAAAGTGTTAAAATAATTAATTCTGATTATATCAAATTATATAAATATTATGTTAGTATTTATTTCGGAAAACTAAACTAATGTTGAAATATTGACAAAGTGTAAGATATACAATATGATTTAGCTATAAATTGAATAGTTCTCCTAAAGGGGAGTAGCTTTTACAGCAGAGTCGTCATTACGGAGCAATTGCTCTCGGCTTTGTTGGCAATCTAAACAATTGTTAGCAAGACCTTTACCAAATTCGGTAGAGGTCTTTATTTATGGGCCTTTACCACCGTGGTAAAGGCCCTTTTTGTATACAGGCCCGCACCGCCTTACGTTTTACTTTATAAAATGGAGGAATAGGTAGAAGGAAAATTACTTGAAACTTTATCATTATTAGTACGTAAAGAAGGAAACAGCAAAACCGTGGTGTGAGCGAGCAGCTCCCCCCTATAAAATTAGAGGAGAGATCGTTGTTGATTTTACGAAAATATATGTCAATGCTTGGAATAGGTTCTGCGAAAATTGATCTGCAGCTGCCAAAGCTTCAATATACGCCGGGAGAAAATGTGAGCGGAATCTTCCTGATTGAAGGAGGAACCATTGATCAGCAGATTAAGCGAATTGAGTGTGACCTGGTCATGGCATCGCCTGACGAAGAGAAGGAGGAAGTGATCGGAACATCGACCATTCTATCCACCAAAGTCATTGAATCAGAAGAAACCAACAAAATGGACTTTAACTTCCAGCTGCCCGAAGACATTCCCTGCTCTGCACCAGACCGGATTTTTCAATTTAAAACAAGATTGATTTTTAACGAAGGCGTCAAAAGCGCCGACCTGGATAAAATCACGATTATCCGATAACCAATCCCAAGGAGGAAGTAAACGAGTGTAACATGTCCCCTCTTAACCATACAAATTATAAAAAGAGGAGATTCATACCTACTTGAACACTTTGCAAAAGTGGCTATTTCTATTTACTTTTTGAAGCATACTTGAAACAAGCTATCTATCAGCTGCCACACTTGAGGTGAAAAATCCGCCCCGTATTCAGGTGGCAGTTTCCATTCAGCGAATGAACTAGAAAAAGGTGAACTAAATGAAGTTTCTCAAACGCATCAAATTTGTATTCAAGTTTTGGAGGTTCCTTCCTTTCTTAAAGGACTATTTTCTTTCATGGGAGGTATCTGCCGGCAAGAAACTACTACCTGTTGCGGCGGCAATTCTATATATCCTTCTGCCGCTCGATCTTGTGCCTGACTTTCTGTCGATCTTAGGTTTTACGGATGACATTGTGATTACATCATTTGTCCTTCAGCAGATGGTGAAAATGGCACCGGAGTCGCTGAAGGAAAAATATAAGGTCCTAGAGGAATGATGTTAAAGCCTGTGAAATGCAGGCTTTTTTATTTTGCCAATTTTTTCGAGTAAGGGTCTGACTTCAGACTTAAGACCTCCGCCTTTCTGCCGATAATAGGTAAGGCGAAATATTACAACATGGAGGTTTACTTTGAAAAAACTACTACCTATTCTGCTTCTATTCAGTTTACTTCTGGCAGCCTGCTCTGCCTCTGAACAAAGCACAAAACAAAATAAAGAATATAAAATTGGCATTCTCCTCTCTGATACAGGCCTGGGAGATGAGTCTTTCAACGACTCTGCATTCCGGGGCCTGGAAAAAGCGCGTGATGAGCTTGGCATTCTGTTTGATTACAAAGAAGCCCCGGACGGAAATTTTGAAAAGCCGCTTGAAGAGCTGGTCAAAGGAGATCATGACCTTGTCATCGGACTGGGCTTTTCCGCTCAGGAAGCACTCGAAAAGGCGGCAAAGAAATATCCAGATCAGCAATTTTTGCTTATCGATGCCGTATCCGAGCTTGATAATGTGGTATCACTTACTTTTAAGGAGCATGAAGGCAGCTTCCTTGTCGGAATGCTCGCTGCCATGACAAGCAAATCGGGCAAACTAGCTTTTATCGGCGGTGTTGATGTGCCTGTCATCCACCATTTTGAGAATGGATTTATTCAAGGTGCCAAGCACTTCAATCAGAAAATTGAAATATTGACAGAATATGCCGGAACATTTGGAGATGCTGCTCTCGGTGAAAAAATAGCGGAGAAGCAAATTGCTGCGGGTGCAGATTTTATCTACCCTGCTGCCGGATTCACCGGCTTTGGCGCACTGAAAAAAGCGGAAGAAAAAGGCGTGCTTGCCGGCGGTGTCGATTCCGACCAATATTTCGTTGCTGAAAAAGCCGTTGCCGCATCGATGGTCAAAAACATCGACATTGCTGTTTTTAACTTAGCTAAAGAATTGAAGGAAAATGGAAAAATCGAGGCTTCATCCTATGAATGGGGACTGGCAGAAAACGGTGTCGGCCTTTCTGAAATACGCGTAATCTCCTTAACAGAGGAGCAGAAAGCTGCATTAAAAAAAGCAACTGAAGACATAATCAATGGAAAAATCACAGTAACAGCTGAATAAAGGAGCATCCAAGATGACATTACGAAACCGCCTTATTATTGTCACGCTGATCCCGCTCGTGCTATCAATCAGCATGATAGGCTTTATCATATACCAGACGTTAAACATTCAAAGCTCCGCTAAAGATGATGTGGACCTTCTTCTGAAAGTGAAGGACCTGGAGCAAAGCCTGGTAGTGACAAGCCAGTCGCTTGCCAATTATACCTATAATTCCAGTGATGCCAATAAGGACCAGGCACTAACCATGATGACAGAAGTTCAGGAAAACCTGGCTTCCCTCTCTTCAGTTGCCTCAGTTCCCGGGCATAAAAAAATCATCGGCAGCATTGAAGGAAAATATGCAGAGCTGTCGGAAGTTTCTACCGAAGCCTTCAACAAGGGAAACAAAGCGGAAATCAAGCGCCAGAGCATAAGAATATCCGGCATTTTAAATGATATGCACCTATTAAAGAAGCGTACAAATGAGTGGTATGAAGGCATTCTTCAGGAGACCAGCCAGAAAATCGCCTTTATCACGAATTCCTCCCTCATAGGAAGCGTGCTGCTTATTTTGTTATCGGCTATCTTCTCATGGATGGCTGCCAGAAAGATTACAAAACCAATTAATGCGATTGTAGAAAAGGCAGAGAAAATTTCAGAGGGAGATTTAACAGCAGACTTATCACAGCTTTCCTTTAAAGAGAACAGCCGCTATGAAGTGGATAAACTATCAGAAGCTTTCTCAAAAATGGTGGTGAATCTAAAAGGAACCGTGCAATCCATTGAAGAAGTCAGCCAAAATGTAAAAGGATTTGCCGAGGATGTGGCTTCCTATATGCACAGCTTAAATGAAAGCAGCAGCCAGGTGGCTGTTTCAACGGATGAACTGGCGAGAGGAAGCCAGGCCATTTCTGAAGACGTTCAGGCAACCGCCGAGTTAATGAGCGTAATGGGCGAGCAATTTTCAGCTGTCCACCATTCCAGCGAGCAAAGCGCCACACAAAGCACACAGGCATTGGAGTCTGTTGATCATGGCAGAGTCTCCTTAGAAAAACAAAAGAAACTTGCTGAAGAGATTTCCGGTTCGTCTAACCATATTAGAAGTTCAGTCAGTGAATTTGCCCAGTTCACCAAGGAAATTGAAGGGGCAGCCAACACGGTTAAAGATATTGCGGATCAAACAAATCTGCTGGCCTTAAATGCGGCTATTGAAGCAGCCCGTGCCGGTGAAGCCGGTAAAGGATTTGCGGTGGTGGCGGAAGAAGTCCGGAAGCTCGCCGATTCCTCTTCCAAAGCAACAGATCTGATCGCCTCGATGGTCAGCAACATCCAAAATGGCATCAGCAATATTTACAATGCCACCGAGCAGGGACATGCCCTTTCAAAAGAGCAATCCCAATCGATGAGCGAGACAGAACAGGTCTTTGAAACCATTTCCAGTCATGTATCCGGCATTCACAGCCATCTGGAGAAATTGGTTGAAGATATGAAAACCTCCAGTGATATGAGCCAGCAGGTCATTAGCGCTGTGGAAAATATTTCAGCGGTAACCGAAGAAACGGCTGCTGGAACTGAGGAAATCTCAGCGTCTACCGAGGAACAGCTTCGCGCGTTTGAGCAGGTTATGGTGAAAGTGGAGCAGCTGAAGGAAATGACTGGGGTGATGGAAAGGGAATTGGAGAAGTTTACGGTTTAGGCGGATTTTTGGAAGTGTCGTTTTACTGAAATTGTAAACGATGCAATTAGGTCGGGAAAACCTGCAAAGAGAAGTATAATTCTTGCAAATAACTTCGGCATTTCTGCAAATAGAACGGCGAATTTGCAAATAGTAGACCAATTCCGCAAATAGCCCAATAGTGAACCCAAACAAACGAAAACCCCGCCTCAGCAGCGGGGTTTTCACGTTTTATTATTGCGCTTCAATCAAACCGTAGCGGCCATCTTTACGCTTGTACACTACATTAGTTAAGTTAGATTCTGCATTCGTGAATACATAGAAGCTGTGGCCCAGCATGTTCATCTGCAGGATTGCCTCTTCACTGTCCATTGGCTTCAGGTCGAAGCTCTTTTGGCGGACAACTTCAAGGTCGTTATCCTCATCTTCCGCTTCAGGCACCTCTATCTCATTTTCCAGTGCTGCAAACACAGCAGTCAGATTGCCTTTTTCACGGAATTTGCGGTTCACCTTTGTTTTATGTTTGCGGATTTGGCGCTCCAATTTATCTGTAATTAGATCAATCGCTGCATACATATCATCATGATCTTCCTCTGCACGAAGAACCAGATTCGGCATCGGAATCGTTACTTCCACTTTAGAACGGTTATTGTTATACGTTTTTAAATTTACATGTACATTTGCATCAGGAGTTTCAGTAAAATACCTTTCTAACTTAGCAATTTTCTTCTCTACGTACTCTCTAATTGCTGGAGTTACCTCAATGTTTTCACCACGAATGTTGTAATTCATACGTGAACTCCTCCTTCTCATTATACAATGACAGCCTTTTCATTAGCGTTTACTGTGAAAATCACCAGTAATGCCTGAAAAGGAAATGCCTAGTCTTAAAAGTATATTAAGACTATGTATTTATATTTCTATTTTACCCCTAAAAACTCCTGCTGAAACTGATAAAAAGATTGATAATATTTGTCGAATAGGTGACGTGTATAAAAAAAACGAGCAGCTCCTTTTGCTGCTCATCCTTTTATATCAATATTGCCGCCCAAGTGGGGCTGGGCTGCGTGCTGGAGGGCCTGTATGTGAGAACCGCTCATCATCTTATTAATAAATTCTGCATTTCCCTCTGCTTGATCCATGGCTTTTTTCATGAGCGAGATGGATGCCTGCTGCTGGACCTGGCCTTGGGATAAGACCATGGACATTAATGGGATATCCAAGGGAGCACCTCCTGGCTATTTAAGCCTGAACCTATTTAGGATTGGATATATGGATTTAATTCCTGCTGAATATTTTTATGCCACTCTGCAAATGCAGGATAGAGCTTTTTCGAAATGATCTCCTGTCTAACAGGAAGATCGTCAAAGTTCTGAATAAGAAGTTCAGCCTGATCGGCAACTGCACTAATATCAGCAATCACCTTAAGCATGGGCTCATTGCCTTGAACAAGATAGCTAAGCTGTTCATGAGCTGAAGCGACTTGAGGGAATGCCTGAAAAACATCACCAAGAAGCCGATCACCCTCTGTTTTACTGAAATCGCTAAAGCTTTTTACGATATAATCAAAAGCCTCATCAATGGTATATAATAGATCGCTGTATTCCTTCATAAAAATATAGTGCTCTTCGGTCAGAGTCAACAAAGTTAGTCACCTATTTTCTTTTATCATAAAACATGCCGTCCGTTGCCAGTGATTGATAGGGATTTGCATATTTTCCGGATGATTCTTTTTTAAAACTTAAGTCTTTGATGTCTTTTTGAATAAACAGCTTTTCCCTTTTCATCAGCTGGGTGACTTTTGCATTGAGGCTGATCAGCCTGGCCCCCAGATCCTTTTGGGTGTCTGTATATGGAGGAGCCATGCCAGCCATTGCCTGCTGGCGTTTTTCAAGCAACCATTCAACCTGACTAATTTTCGAATCACGGTCAAGCTCTGCATCATCAAGTAATGCTATCAGCTTTTGTGTGGCATCATAAAAGGTTTGTACCGAACTCACTACACTGTACCGCCCTGCGAGAACTGCTTCTGGCGGTTCACCTGAATGACTTCCTTCCACGTATCCCGGAACTCAGTTACCAGGCCTTCTACCTCATCCAGTATGGAAGCATCATTTTTAATGTTAGCTTCCATTAATCTGCGATTCATGAAGTCGTATAAAGACATCATATTTTTAGAAACTTCGATGTCCATATTTAATGTAACCATCAGCTCCTGAATAATAGATTGAGCCTTTTGGATATTGGTGTTTTTCATTTCAATATTCTTTTCTTCAATGGCTTTCTTCGCTTGATGAATAAACTTAAGGCACCCGTTATACAGCATCAGTGTCAGCTCTCCAGGAGATGCGGTATTCACTGAGTTTTGCTGATAGGATTGGTATGGATTGCTTACTGCCATTTGTAACACTCCTTTTTCTTACATGCCCCCGCTAAATTGGTTCATAAGGAACATGGATTGCTCATTGGAACGCTGGATCGCTTTTTCCATGGCGGTGAACTGGCGCCAGTAGCGGTCTTCAACCTGCTTTAATTTATTTTCAAAACTATCAATCCGCTTGCCTACATCATTCAGTTCCCTGCCGATGGTAAACTGCTGATTGGTTGAGAAGCTGTTTCCGGCTTTTGTCTTCAATTTATCCATCGCAGCGTTCACCGTATCATAAAGCCTGTGGGCAATTCCTCTTTGACCGTCTGTCTGTCCTTCCCCTCTAAAAAGATTTTCAACAGACACAGGATCATCTTCGATTGCCTTTCTCAGGGCGGCTTCATCAATTTCAAGCTTACCGCCTTCTAAATAATTACTGGTCGTTTTAATGCCGATACTGGCCAGCTGATTATAAAGCGGAGAAACAAGGTCATTTGATACAGGCTGGTAAAAGTTCATCCGCATCCCCGATAAAACAGACTGAAGGGTAGAATCCTTGCGCAAGAGACCGCTTTTAGCCCGCTCTTCCCATTGCTCCTGCTGCTTGTCTGAAAGCTGCTCACGCTGTTCATCGGTTAATGGGGTGTAGCTTCTATAGCGCTCTTCACCCGTTTTTTTCTGGATTTTATCGATCATTTCATTGTATTTATCAACAAATGCCTTGATATTGTCAAAAACCTTTGTGGAATCATTGCTGACATTGAGGCTGACCGGCTGATCTTCAAACGTCTGCTTAAGGGTAAAAGTGACGCCGTTCACTTCAAATGTGTTTGAGCTCCGATTGGTAGCCAATCCGTTAATCACAAATTCAGCGTTTCTTCCTTCTTCTTTGACCGCAGCCCCCTTAAAGCGCAGAACATCATTCAGAAAGCTTCCGCTTGTCGTGATTTCAGCACCGCCTTTATTAAAATCACCCGTCTCTGTGCGGGTCATCGTCATTTGGCCAGTAGCACTGTCAAAGAACATATTGACACCAGCACTTGAAGCATTAACTTTACTGATGACATTATTCAGAGACTCACTGCCTGAAATAAGGAAGGAATCATGACGCTCTCCTTTAGAGGTTGAGGTATCAACAGAAAAGGCAGTGTATTTGTGGTCATACGCAATATCCAGAATCATCGTTGTGTCCGATCCATCTGCTGGTTGTTGCATATCGGAATTAAACGTGATTTTCCCTGTTTCGTAGTTAAGCGTACCTACCACTTTATTGGCATCATCGAGTATTTCTCTTTCTCCATTCACGATATTGCCCATTGAAAATGCTTTCTCAGTGGTCGTTCCGGACGCAGTTTCCTTAATCTTAATGCTTTTCACTTTATTCAAGGCACCTTGAGCCAATTGAATGGAGGAAGTGCTGCTTGAAATAGCGTGTGAACCCGTGCGCTCAGTAGCCACATAATCAATCTTAATGACACTTCCCTTTGCAGGTTCCTTACCGAATTGCATTGTTCCATCTTCTTTTACCAGCACTTCATTCTCTTTTAAGGGACGGTTCGCCGCACTCAGTTCTGCCTCACTCAGTGCATTAAACCCTACTCCATTAACTTTTACACTCCAAGAACTGAGTTCACTAAGGTCCACTTTGGACATATCACCGAAGCTAATAGCTGCTGGATTGGTCACGTTTAAACTTTTATTTAAAACGGCACCATTTTTCCAAGCACTACCGACAGTATTTCCACCTGAATCTGTATGATTGCCTTTATACATAAGACTGCTTTCCTGTGCATATAGGCTTTTACTTGGGTCAATAGACTTCCCGTCCGCAGAAATGCTGCCGCCGTTCACTCGAGTCTCAGCACTTGCCAGCTGTGTTACTTTTGAAATCGAGTAAGAAGACTGGCTGGCTGCACCGCTTGCTGTGGCAGTTACCATTGCTTCATTTGAAGAAGTTGTCAGACGCGAGCGATAACGTGTAGTCAGCTTCATCTGCGTCAATTCACTTCTAAAATCCAATAGGAGAGAATTCATTGTACGGTAATCATCCCGCTGCCATTCTAATACTTGTTTCTTCTGCTTTAATTTATCAAGAGGCATCCGTTCTGCCTTCATTAGATCCGATACAAGCTGGTCAATATCCATCCCGCTCGCCAGACCTCCGATTCTAACCAATTCGAATTCCTCCTTTAAATCTTCTTATCTACCATTAGTCCAACAAATTCCGTCATCGCTGCGTACATATCCAGCATTTTCTTTGATGGGATTTCCTTTACTACTTCCTGGGTTAGGTCATCAACTAGAGTTACGTAATATTCATTTAGCTCTTCATGAAGAACAAACTTTAATGAGGTGTGAGAAGCTTGTAAGAATTCGTTCATGCTGTCGACTACCTCTGTTAGCTGACCTTCCTTCAGTGGTTCAGCTTGTTTACGTGCTGACTGTTCGAGTATATTAGATTCTTTTTTTGCAAACTCATTATTTATTTCAATATTATTTGAAAATCTAGGTGTAAGAGGCATGTGTTGAGATGATAACCGATCGATCATGGAAATCCCCTACCTGTATTAATTTATTCTTAGTTTTTATATCGGTAGGGGAGCGGGAATGTTGAGCGGGAAATTAGGTAGAGAGGAAATTGTGATATTGCGGATGGGTTTTTTTATTAAGACTAATGAGTGGGTAATCATCCATTTTCATTCATTACCGAATGTGGGGTCAGGTACACTGATAAGTAGCTTCATTTGTTTTACAGATTTCATTGAGTATTGATTCACACATTCTCCTCCTAAAATAGAAATAGCCCCTACTCCGATGATCGAAGTAGAGGCTTAGATCGTTTGTTTCTTGAACATCTAGCGCTCACAGGACAACCGTACGTTATGAATATCTAATTATTACTGGTTATATATTTTTTGCTACTTGAGATTCAATGTCCAGAGGTTGTTAATGCACACAAGTGGTCTTTCGGGGCACAATCTACTTTCCCCATTTGCCCCAAATCTATCAATACTTGCAATCAACTTGAGGTATAATCATCTAAATTCATTAATTGAAGGTAATTTTCACAATTGAATTCGTTTATTAAAATTCTAGATAATTCATTAATATCACTAATAGAATCTTTTGGTGAGCTTTGTAGTAGATTATAAATCGAAATTAATCCATGTAATTCAAACTTTTCCCTTAAAGCAACAAAGTTATAATTCTGTGCAAAAGTGGATCGATCATATAATTCTAATAACCAAAACTTATCATCATGAAAATAATCATAAGGAATTTCTTGTAATTCATTACTTAAAGCAAAACAAAGTTGAAGCTCTCCAAATCCAGCATAGTCAAGTTCTCGTTTTAATAAAAAATGATGGGTTATACTTTTCATTAAAAAATGCTTCAAAGAACTCGCATCACTAGGAGGATTATCATTCATCTCAATAGGTAATAGCGCACCATTAAGGATAAGTAAGTAATGCATTAATTCATGGGCCAGGATTAGAATAGACTCACTACCCAATGTTATATCCATTTCAATAGATACTTCATTTCGACCATAACTTATTCTTCCTTTTGTTCTTGAAAAACTCTCCTCTACAGTAAGTTTTCTTTTATGCTCTGGATGATTTTCAATTTGATTATACAGATTACGTAACCTTTCATCTTTTACAATGAATTCCTCTAACAAATCTCTTCTAAAGTCTTTCATCACCATTTCCTCCTATAAAACAAAAGAGACCCTAGTAAAACTAGAGCCCCTTCCAATTAATCTAAAATTAACGAAGAAGTTGTAAAACTCCTTGTGGTTGTTGGTTCGCTTGCTTCGCGACTGTATCTTTCGATAACAGAATAGACTATATCTTCATCCATGTTTTTCATGGAGCTGGGCACTTCGAACAGCATTTGCTGCCCTACGAGATTCATAGTCATAGCTTTTGCCTTAGACCGTACTTCTCTAGTCGTTGAACCTTCTCCAGAGTTTCCTCACAGGAGCTTGGCTGCTGATTATCCATTGTTTTATCCTCATCATTTTCACACCATCACGCATACCGTTTCCAGTTACGTTGTGGTTGATGAAGCTTTAGGAAGTTCCAGCAATTCACCCAGTTATCCTCTAGCTCGTTACCAAGCTAGACGCCCTTCTTATCAATTATCTCAAGAGTTGTAAAACTCCTTGAGGCATTTGATTCGATTGAGCCAACATTGCTTGTGCTGCTTGAGAAAGAATAGAATTCTTTGTTTGAGTCATCATCTCTTTCGCCATGTCTACGTCACGAACACGAGACTCAGCAGCTGTTAGGTTTTCTGAAGATGTACCTAAGTTGTTGATTGTATGCTCCAAACGGTTAGTGTACGCACCCATTTTTGAACGTTCTGCTGAAACTGAATCAATTGCAGTTTGAATTTTTGTGATAGCTTTTGCTGCATTTTCAGCAGTTGATACATCAAGAGCTGCTTCTGTAGTGGCATTATTGGTTCCATCTGTAACAGCATTTGCAGCTGTAAATCCAGCATCTCCTGCCGTTCCTGTAATACCAAGTGCATGTGCACGCATATCACCAAGGTCTAAAGTTAAGCTTTGGTTTTGGTTTGCACCAATTTGTAATGTTACTCCGCCAGTAGTTGTGGTTGGAGCAGTTGCTGTAAGAGCTATAGAGTTACCAGCAGTACCTGTAGCATTAGCAGTTACTGTAATTGCTGCTCCTGTACCAGAAAGTGTTGTATCTTCATCGGCAAAGGCAGCATGAGCAGTCTTAACAGCAGTAGCAATATCTGTTGCTGATTTTGCTGTGCTGTTTGCTGTGTCATATATATCAACTACATCGTCAGTTCCTAGAGCTAGTTTCGCTGCATCGGCATCAGCGTAAGTTCCAGCACTGCTATCATAGAAACCAATTGATTTATTACCAATGGTTAGTTTTTCACCTTCAGTTACAGCGCCAATTGTTACTGTTCCTGTAGCATCAGTTGATGGGTCAGCACCACCAGTTAACGTAGCACCAGACAATGTAACATGAGATGCACCAGGAGCAGTTGTAGCAACTTTATCACCGTTAATTAGTTTTTGAGTATTAAACTCTGTAGTATTCCCAATACGGTTAATTTCAGAAGTCAATTGGTTGATTTCTTTTTGAATTTCACCACGGTCATCAGTTGTATTTGTATCGTTACCAGCTTGTACAGCAAGTTCACGCATACGCTGAAGAATATCATGTGTCTCGTTTAACGCACCTTCAGCAGTTTGAAGTAAAGATATACCATCCTGTGCATTCTTAGAAGCCATATCTAACCCACGAATTTGTCCACGCATTTTTTCAGAGATTGCTAGTCCAGCTGCGTCATCTCCAGCTTTGTTAATACGTAGACCAGAAGATAACTTCTCCATTGATTTAGATTGTGCAGTAGAAGCACTGTTCAACTGACGATAAGTATTCAACGCCGCAATATTATGATTAATTCTCATTATAAATTTCCTCCTTGAGTATATATCCCACATCCATGTGGTTTGTTTTACCAACCAGCAGAAAAGTCGGCCGCCTTTTTGCTGTTCAGCTTTACACTGGTTATATCGACTTTTTTTGACAGGTGTTTAATAGTTTGGAAAAAATTTTTATTTCTTTTTAAAAAAGCTGCTTAGGCTTTCGATTACACTTGCTTCAGTTTGAGTTGCGCTGCTGTTTTCCTGCTGAATAGATAAGTATATTTCTTTCCTATAAATATCAACATTTTTCGGCGCGCTGATGCCTAGCTTTACCTGGTCACCTTCGATAGAGAGGATAGAGATTTCAATATCGTCACCAACCATAATCGATTCTTTAAGTCTCCTTGTAAGCACAAGCATTATCTCTCCCCCTGTTCTTGAGGTGTCATGATTTTATGCTTGGTCTTATAAGGTGTTTGATTAAGTATAATTTGTTTGCCTATTTTTTTTGTTTGGTTAATGACCAAAGGGGCCTGCAGGTTAGCGGTTGTTTCCTCAAATGGATCCCTTACTGTCATAATCGCAAAGGTTGCCACATCTTTATGTGATTGGATTTCTAATTTTTCCAATGCCTCTTCAGGCAAATCAAACTCATACTGAGGAAATAGAGCAAACGGATCTGTAACAATAAATGCCACCTCAGTTGTCTTTACTGACTGCAACACAAATAACTCTGTCCCTTCAAGAGGGAGAATAAAAAATTCCTTCTCGTCTAAAAACCCCGGAATCCCCGATGGAAAATTAATTATGTCATTTTTATTAATCTCCTGCTCACCATGAAACTTTGTTTGGATATTCATCTTTTCACCTCATTGCTATATGGTTAGATTGATAAAATCGATATTCAGGCTGTTTTTCTCAAGAATTTCTGTGCTGACTTTTCCAGGTGTATAGGTATGAACCGGCTTTCTGATCTCAACTTCAATCTTTGACTTTTGCGGCTGAGCTTCGATGCTGACTTTGGCTGGTTCGTATTGAATCTTTACACTATTGTGAGACGGTACCCAGCCAATATTAAACTGCTTGGGAGGGCCTTCACTGTTTTCCTTAGCCTGATAGGCGATGGGAGTGCCGCCGTTTTCAATTTTCATAAGTTCTGTCCCCTGTGCGGCTCTTCTCTCCATCCCTTTTAGCCAATCCTGATACCCGTTTTGGGCAAACTCCTCTATTCTTCTGCCGACACTTTTTAAATCGACGTCCTCGCGTGCTTTGGTCTGGTCGATCGTCAGCTTTCCTGGGATTGTTTCGATTTCCAGGATGGCTTTAGGCTGCTGGATGGATTGGACGGCAGGTGGCTGTTCGATTTCCTGCACCGGTTTTTCTATTTTTAATCCCATCTTGATAAAGTTGGATTCCAGCCTAATTTGCGGTACGTTCATGTTAGACACCTCTTTTATGAAAAAAAGCTATCTCCTATGGATAGCTTTTCATTGATTATCTTAAAAAGTCGGTTAAGCTCGGCTGGATGATTCTCGCCCCAACGCTTAGTGCTGCACGATGGATGCTTTCCTGGGTTGTAAGCTCAATAATGGCTTTTTCCATATCGATGTCTTCATTATCAGAAAGGATTCTTGTTGAGAAGACTTCCTGCTGGGAAAGACGGTCCTCCATCAGTTCGACCCGATTCTGCTTGGCTCCAATTAGGGCACGTGCAGACAAGAAATTATCTATGTTTTTATCAACATTATCTAGCATATCCCCAACGGCTGGATCATTCGTTTCAAGCGCTGTGATTAGCTTTTGGATATCGCCTTCGTCACTGAGCATGTCCCCAAATAAAGCTTTTCCTTCCGTGTTGACAGGGATCTTGATGCCTGAAAAAACCTCAAGCTCGATGGTTCCACTTTGAAAACCTGATTCAGATGGCCGTACGTTTGTCTGATTGCCATTGAAAATATACTTACCGCCAACTTGTGTATCTCCGAGATTCTGCAGATGCTCTTTAAGCTGCTTCACCTCTTCTGCAACCGCTTTGCGCTGATCTTCTTCCAGCGTGCCATTGCTTGCCTGGAGAGTCAGCTCCCTAATTCGCTGCAGGGCCAGCACACCTTTATCCAGGGCATCATCCGTACTATCGACCCAGTTTCTCACTTCCCCGATGTTGCGGGTAAACTGCTGAATCCGGTTTAAATCCGTACGATAGTTCATCCCCATCATTGCAGCAACCGGATCATCAGATGGTTTGGTAAATTTCTTCTGGGTAGAAATTTGATCCTGTAGCTTGTCCAGCCGGCTGTAGCTGTTACTTAAATTTCGAAGCATATTATTTGATAGCATTGATTGTGTTACGCGCACTTTATTTCACCCTTTATCTGCCTACAACGCCCATTCCGTTGATGATTTTGTCGAGCATTTCATCAACCACAGTTATGTTTCTTGCTGAAGCGTTGTATGCATGTTGGAATTTAATCATATTGGTCATTTCTTCGTCTAATGACACGGCACTCACGGATTGCCTGTTCCGATCTACTGAGTCTGCCAGCACAAGGGAGTTTTTCAGGTCCTTTTTGGCACTCTGAGAATCTACGCCTAATCGTCCTATAATTCCTGAATAATAGGAATCAAGGCTTCCGTTCAGTTTAGATTTTTCATCATCTGATAATGAAGTATAGTCACTAAAGCTTTTCTTTCTTAAATCAGCCAATAGCTGGGCATTGTGGTTATCTCCTGAAGCGCCGCCTTTTTCAGCTGCTGCGGCGATTTTAGAAGAATCATCCAGCAATTCTTGATTTACTTTAATGCTTTGGGCAGGGTTATCCTCATCAAACTGAAAAAAGTCGAGACCAGATATATTATCTGCCCCAAGAGCATATCCATTCTTATGAATTTCATTGAATTCCTTGGCAAAAGCAGCTGTCATTCTATTCAGCTTCTCCAGCATTTCAGGATAAGCACCCTTAGCGGAACCACCTGCTTCATAACCATAGCTGTTAATTAAACCAGTCAGTTCACCTGATAAAGTCTCAAATTGCGTAAAGGAAGTGGATCCAATCTTTAATCCTGTTACGAGTCCGCTGTCTTCGCTTTTTTCAAGCTCCACTTTGTTTGTGCCAACAATGCCGCTCTCTTTTGTTGCGGATATGAGGTTAATAGGCGGAATATAGGATTTTCCGTCCTTTTGGACAATCTCGATATTATAAAGGCCCGATGCCATCGGTTTGGCATCCCCATATGTATTCGGAACTACACTGGTCACTTTCACATTAACCAATTGCGAAAGGCTATCTACTAATAAATCCCGCTCGTCATAAAGGTCATTAGGGAGGTATCCGTGCGGCTCAACAGATGCAATCTGCTTATTCAAATGATCAATCTGCGCAACGATCGCGTTAATTTCATCCACCTTCACATCAACCTGATTCCCAATATCCTCCTGAACCCGTGATAGGGAATTATGATAATAATTCAGTGTATCCGCAACCATCTGACCCGTAGCCGCCACAACATCCCGGGCACCGGTATTTTCGGTGTGGCTTGATAGATCCTGAAGGGCGTTCCAGAACTTCTCCAGGGTACTATGCAATCCATTTTCAGACGGCTCATTCATTATTTCTTCCATCTTAGTCAGTGACTCGCTCATGGCTCCATAGTAGCCCATTTTTGTATTTTCGGTTCTATATTGCAGGTCTAAAAATGATTCTCTTATTCTCTGGACTGTCCCTGCTTCAACACCTGTTCCCATTTGTCCGGGTATCTGCGGTCGATTCATGCCAACTCCTGGGTAAGGCTCGGTTTGTGCGAAATTAATCCGCTGCCTGGTGTATCCCGGCGTATTCGCATTTGAAATATTATGTCCGGTTGTATATAAAGCACTTTGCTGGGTGAACATGCCGCGGCGGGCTGTTTCAAGTCCCATGAAAGTTGAACGCATGTTTGTTCCTCCGTTCTGCTACACTTTCGAGTTGAAAATTCCTGGATTTATTTTTTCTGAAGTCTTTTTGGCAGGCGGGCCGTAGTTCATTGTTTCAGGCTGCGGCCTTAAAAGACTCATAGATACATTTACAAACTGAAGGGAATGATGAACAAGCTGCTGGTTTAGGAAATTCTGCTCTTTCAATTCATATACCAGCTCCGCAAGCTCCTTCGTGATGGCCTCCAGCTTGAGGCGGTCAGGTTGCGTGAGGATATTTAAACAATCCGATACTGTAGGGCTTACCAGCATAGGCGCGATCGAATTTGCTGCCTTTTCCCGCTCGTTTTCCAATCGGCCGATAGCCGCAATATGAGCCTGCTCATCCTTCAGCATCTGATTCAGGGCGTCCATGTCACCGTTCTTAATAATGTCTGTCTTTTTAACTGCGAGTTCATATAGGCTTTTATGAAGCTTTAGCAGTTTTTCCATCGTTGCCGTAAGCACTTCGGCTGACATGCCATCCCCTCCTCATTATTTTTTCGTATAAAAATTAGCAATGCTTTTCGCAACTTCTTTTGGATTGATTTTATAGGTGCCGTTCTCTACCTGAATTTTAAGCTCTTCTACTTTGGCTTTACGATTTTCGCTTAGCTGTGATACCTGCTGCATTTCCTTTGCAGTGGAGCTGATTTCAATTTTATCTGATGCCGTTCTGGCTGGTTTTCCTGCATTTTCAAGCTTATTCATTTGGCGTTTGTATGGGTTCACGCCTGAAGGACCAAAATTATTGATTTTCATGTGTACCCCTCACTTTCTTTCCGGTCGATTT
This sequence comes from Cytobacillus sp. BC1816, assembly GCF_051353635.1. Lineage (NCBI taxonomy): Bacteria > Bacillati > Bacillota > Bacilli > Caryophanales > Bacillaceae > Cytobacillus > Cytobacillus sp. BC1816. The sequence continues at coordinate 4,764,866 of NZ_CP195611.1, forward strand.
AACCTAAGTATATTATCGGCTAATATGCCGGTATGTTTAAATGTTAATTTAAGTTTGGCAAAAAATACATCCATAAGCCTATAGAAAAAGCTATGTGAATGAGTCACATAGCTTATAAACGCCTATTGATTTTTTCATTGACGGCAAAATAAGTGCCGTGTTTTTCTCTTTGGACTGCTTCTTTTCTTCGTTCTTCCTCAGCGGTAAACTGCTGAAGATCTTTCCTCAGATTCCCCGCACAGCTGCTGCATAGCTTGCCTTCCCGGATGCTTGTCCCGCATTTCTCGCAGGGATATCCCAAATTTGGAAATTGAGCTAACTTCAAACGGCCGGTCTTAATAAACTTTATGATGAGTTCTTCCTCGACTTCGGTCGCCTCAACAACCTCCATCATCTTCGCTGTCCTGTTTTCCCTCTTCCGGATAAACTGGTAAACCGTCTCGTAAGCCTTTTCTTCTTCCTTCCAGCAGTCCTGACAGACATCGCGGAATTGATTTTGGACAAAAATGGCATCACATTTCGGGCAGTTTGATAACTCAGCCATATGATTCTTCCTCTCTCAGTTTGTGATGAAATTATTATAGCTCGAAGAATAAGATAATTATAGAAAAATATTATTCGAAGTACAGATGGCTGCTGGCTGTTTCTATGAATCGGGATTCTGGAACGGAAGGGCTTTGCTCTAGCTGTACCTGCAGAGTATCAAGCATCCCCGCTAGTTCAGCTCTCGGTCCCTCTTCGATAATAAATTGAAATCCATAATTAGTCAGAGCATCTGATATTTCGTCTTTCCGGACAATCGTTCCGGTAAAGGAGAGAACCTCTCCAAAAAGCTTGGTTTCAATTAATAGAATGATATCCTTCCTCACAGGGAGTTTCATCTTTGAAACAAATTTTACTCCGCCTGCACTCATATCTTCAATCAGGATTTTCGCGCTGCCCATTTTGACAGGCTTGCTGTTAAGCTCTAAGATGGTCATTTCTGCCTCCAGCGGATAGGGAAATTCGACTCGAACATACTTGCGCAAACCTTTAAATACATTGTCTTCCTTGATATTTTGCGGCTTCAGGGTGCCAATTAACAGTTTCTGCTCAAAGGCCGGAGGCGGAATTGGCTTACTGAAAAGATACCCCTGTATTTGGTCACAATCATTCTTCCTTAAAGAATAGAACTGTTCAAAGGTCTCTACACCTTCTGCTACCACCTTCATATTCAGCCCATGGGCAAGCTGAATCAGATTGGCTGTAATGATTGCATCTTCCGCGTTTTTATCCATTGCCTGGATAAACGTTTTATCAATCTTTAAAACATCAAATTTATAATTCTTTAGCTGTGTGATGGAGGAATACCCGGTCCCAAAGTCATCCAGCGCAATTTTCACGCCCATTTCTCCCAACTCTTTAAGCACTGCAATCACATTTTCGGAATAGCTGATTAGGGAAGATTCCGTCAATTCGATTTCAATGAATGATGCATCAAGGTGATTCTCATCTAATGCCTTTTTTATCGTGGAAACAAGACAGCTTTTCAAGAAGCTCAGCGGAGAGATGTTTACAGATATCGGAACAATCGATAAACCTCGTTCCTTCCAGGAATAAATCTGGCTGCATACTTTCCTTATCACGTATTCACCTATATTTATGATTAAACCAGTTTCCTCTGCCACTGGTATAAACTCCAGCGGCGAAACTCTGCCCCATTCCGGATGATTCCACCTTAATAAAGCTTCGGCACTTACTATTTTGCCGTTCTTCGTATCCACTCTTGGCTGGTATTCAAGAAAAAACTCATCATTTTGAATGGCTTTTCTCATATCCTGTTCAAGGGTAAAAAGCTTATAAGATTCAATGTCCATGGAAGAATGGTAAACCTGGAATCTATTATTCCCTTTCTGCTTGGCGTGATACAGGGAAGATTCCGTATTTCTGACCAATTCATCAGCTGTGCTCCCATTATCCGGATATAAACTAATGCCTATAGACGGGGTAATATTAAGCTCAAAGCTGTCGATGTGGAATGGTTCAGAGAAAATTTCATTAATTGAATCTGCTAATTGTGCAGGATCCTCCTTTTCCTGGATATATTCCATAATAACTGCAAATTGATCACCGGAAATTCTTGCAGAAAAACAGACTGGATTTAGCTTCTCCTTCATTCTTTGTGAAACAAGCCTAAGAAGTTCATCTCCTGATGAGTGTCCAAATGTATCATTAATCTGTTTTAAGCGCTGCAAGTCAAAAAACAGGATGGCAAATCTCTGGTGTTCATCGTTTTCAATAAGGGTTTGGAGTTTCTGATCAAAGTACCGGCGGTTCGGCAGATCGGTCAAATGATCATAAAATGCCATACGCCTCATTCTCTTTTCAAGCCATTTTTGTTCTGTAATGTCTGTTACAAATCCATCAACGCGGATAAGTTCACCTCTTTCATCTAAATAGGGGATACTATGATCATTCACCCATCTAAGCTCACCGGATTTATGGAAAATACGGTATTGGCAGCGAATGCTCTTCCCATGTATAAGATTTACCCGGTTGGCTTCCAGACTTCGCAGGTCATCGGGATGGATCACTTCGTCCCATAAATCAAAGTTGTCAATTAGCTCGCTTGCTGTGTACCCGAAAATGCCTTCCACTCCCCTGGAGAAGTGAATTACCTTTCTTTCTATTAAATCTGCGGAATAAATGCCCACATCAAGATTTTCATAGATTTGTCCTATTTTTCGCTCATTTTCATAGAGCTTTTCTTCCATGCGCCTTTTTTCAGTTATATCCTGAATCGTTGCAATGATTTTCGGTGATCCGCTTTCTTCAGAAAAATAGTCCGCACGATGATGAATATACCGTTCCTCTCCATCCTGCCTGATTATCCGGCATATCAAATCCACACTATTCTTTTCGTTTAGCAGCTTTTGAAACCGATCTTCAAAAGCCGGACGGTCGTCTGGATGAAGATAACTTAAATACATTCTGAAGTCTGGAAAAAAGCCATTTTGAGGTTTTAGGCCAAAAATCCGAAACAGCTGATCAGACCAAAAACCTTTATCGTTTTCAACATCGTACTCCAGGCTTCCAATATTTGCGATCTTCTGAGCCTGGTTCAGATTGTTTCTTATTTTAGTAAATTCCATTTGCTGACTGCTATATTCAGCCATATCTTTAGTGGTGTTTTCACCATCCTGTGAGTTTATTTCGTCCACTTCAAAACATCCTTTCCAATAAAAAAGGCAAACGAAAATAGTTCTTCTTCTGTGCAGCCCGGCTGCCATGGCAGAAACCTGCTTTAGGCCCGCAGCTTTGCGTCTTTTACTTTCGTAAAATTTGCCCTGGGTTAGAATATTTTAACATAGGATTATTTTCCTAATAACTATCTATTTCAAAAATATAACTTTGTAAAATTTGACAAAACGCTAGCCTCTTGCCAATGTGACCGATGATACTGATGCAGCACCCCCTTCTTTCAGAACTTTCGCTGCATGATATAGGGTCGAGCCGGTTGTATAAATATCATCAATCACGATGATCTTTCTATTTTCGATATTGAGATTTAGCTGCTGAAAAACCTGATTAAGATGGATTCGGTCAAACCGGGATTTCTTGGATTGCTTTTCTGAGTGAATTCGCTGCAGCAGTTCCGTCACGGTAAAGCCTGTCTCATGGATGAGTGCACCAGACTGATTAAAGCCTCGTTCATAAAGCCTTTGAGGACTGAGAGGTATTGGAACGAGATAGTCGAATTCCACGGTTTTCAGCTTTTTCCTCATAAAAGGGGAGAAAGCCTTCGCAAAAATATAATCACCACGAAACTTATATCGGGCTATTGTTTCTTTCATGAAGTCATCGTACATAAAGATAGAAATATTTTTCTCAAACATCCCTGACCACCCTGGATTCTGATTCCACCTTAGACAATCTGTACATAGATCGGCTTTTCTAAATTGAGGATCTTGGATGCTGAAGGGCCGGCTGCATTTACTGCAAGTATCGCCTTTGATAAATGGAAGTTTATCGATGCAGGTCTGGCATAAATGATTCTCTTTTGGCCGCGACCAGAGAGTTGTCCAGCTGACTGCTGACATGATTTCTCCATGACAAATTAAGCAATTAATAATCGATCAGTCCTTTCTTTTTGGCCTCAGAGTTCATTTTGATGATTTGTTTTTGAGCCTTGACCATGCTTTCGGTTTTGCCGTAGTGGAAAAAGGTAATATCACCGCTTGGAAATTGAGCGCTTCTGCCGACCCGGCCGGCGATTTGAACAAGGGCGCTTTCCGTGAAGATGCGGTCTTCTGCTCCGAGTACTGCAACATCAATATTAGGGAAGGTAACTCCTCTTTCCAGAATGGTCGTTGTTATGAGCATCGTGATCTCTTTATTGCGCATCATTTGGACTTTATCTTTTCGATCGGGGTCTTCCGCGTGGACAACTTGGATTTTAGGATAAGTTTTACGAAGGATGGTGAGGACTTTTTCCAATTTATCGATTTTCGGAATGAAGAGCAGGCACTGCTTCTGGTTATCGAGCCTCTTTTTGATCCAATGGCTAACTGCTGACGGGAGTTTGTCATTTTTTAGTGATTTCTCCCAATTTCCGCACCACTTGAAAGACGGTACAGGCAATGGATGACGATGATATCTAGCCGGGATAGTGACAAAATTCCTTTTTCCACTGTGGCATTCATTTTGCCATTTTTGACTGGGGGTTGCAGTTAAATAGATCATAGAGGAGGTTTCTTTGCGGGACTGGCGGACAGCATACTGAAGGCTTTCGTCTGCCGTATAAGGAAAGGCATCCACTTCATCAAGGATTACGGTGTCAAATGCTTTGTAAAAGCGGAGGAGCTGATGCGTGGTTGCGATAGTTAAGGGAGCTTGGATATGGCGGTCTTCACTGCCGCCGTAGAGGACAGCCACCTGAATACCGGGGAAGACTGCTTTAAACCGCGGACCAAGCTCCAGTACAACGTCTGTTCTCGGGGTGGCAATGCACACTCTTTTACCAAAGGCGAGTGCTGCATTGATTCCTTCAAATAGAACTTCTGTTTTTCCTGCTCCGCAGACAGCCCAGACTAGGAGTTCCTTATTTTCGATTACAGCCTGCTTTACCTGGTCGGAGGCAACCTGCTGTCCGGGTGATAGGGTGCCTGCCCATTCCAAGGGTTTCTCCATTAAATCCCGGACAGAAGCAGGACCGCACCATCCAATCAGAGGAGTGCACTCACTAACCCGCCCCATCATGATGCATTTCCGGCAGTAAGTACATTCTTTCTCACCGCATCGGGCACAGGAAAAACTGGCGAACAGTGAACGCTCTTTATTGCCGCACCTGGCACAAACTGTCTTGATTTTGGTCTTAGTTATTCCTTTTCGGTAAGAAATATAGCCATTTTCAAAGTGCTGATGGATTTCTTCAATTGAATACGGAAGGTTTTCGAATAGAAGCTGTTTTCCGTGGAGGATTTGCAGGAGTTCTTTGTTATATGAATAGTTTTCGTTCAATGGCGGCTTTGGAATGGTGTCAATGGATGATATCGGGAGGCTTTCTGGAGGAAAATCATATAAATATGGGGTCATTTTTCGATTAAATCTCAAACGGATCACCTCAATGCTAATTTCTTTGCAAGTTTTGCGGTTTTATTTGCAAATTCACGAATTTTTTTGCAGATTTGGACCAGTTATTTGCAGAATCAAACCTTCTTTTTGCAAGATCCCTGATACTATTTGCAAAATCCCTACATTCGCATCACCCCTTCCAAAAAAATCTGCGCCATCCCAAGAATGGCGCACCAAAACACAACTTACTTCTTCACCCAGCCAAATCCCATAGCACCTTCACCTAGATGGGTTCCAATGACCGGCCCAAAGTAACTGATCATAAACTCAACATTCGGATATTCCGCTTCAAGCTCAGCCTTCCACTCGCGCGCTTCTTCTTCACGATTGGCATGAATAATAACCGCCTGGTACGGCTCCCCGCTTTTCACATCTTCCCAGAAAAGATCGACCATCCGCTTCATCGCTTTTTTGCGCGTGCGAATCTTTTCAAACGGAACAATTTTCTTATCCTCAAAATGGAGCAGCGGCTTCACCTGCAGCAGGCTTCCAATAAGTGCCTGTGCACTGGATAAACGTCCCCCGCGCTGAAGATGCGATAAATCATCCACCATGAAATAAGCCCGAATGCTCTTCTTCATCTCCTGAAGGCGCTCAACGATTTCCTGTGGATTCTTACCGGCAGCAGCCAGTTCAGCGGCTTCAATCACATAAAACCCCTGCACCATACAGCTGATTTCGGAGTCAAACGGGAAAACCTGAATATCCTCCACCATGCTCCCAGCAGTAACTGCCCCCTGGAACGTCCCGCTAATGCCGCTCGACAAATGAATCGAAATCACCGCATCATACTCTTTTGATAATTTCTCAAACAGCTCGGCAAACTCGCCCACCGGCGGCTGTGAAGTGGTCGGAAGATCTTTATGCTTCACTTCTTCATAAAAGTCTGCAGCCGTAATTTCTACTTCTTCCTGATAGGTCTCACTGCCAAAAATAACACTCAACGGTATCATATGTATATTTAACTTTTCTCTTAAATCCTTAGGAATGTATGCTGTACTATCCGTTACAACAGCCGTTTTCATAAATAGAGGTACCATCCTTATCTTTTTTCTCTACTGTATGTTCCATTTTATATGATAACGGGGGAAAATGCATTAAGTTATAAAGTTGGGAAGTAAATAATCCTATGCCCCATTATGCCTACTTTTAAGACTTGGTAATTTTTTACCTTAAAATCCTTCTCATGTGTATGATAAAATGCTCCTTGTGTCTTTATTTTGTAAAGGAGCTGTAACACATTGATTAAAAGCACTTATTCCACGAATACTACCGAATCTAATAAATACAGCTTAGATACTCTTCATCAAATGCTTAATAATGAATTGGGTAAATATAAACACATTAAAGTTCCAAATATTGACCATTCAATTAGCGGGCCTGAACTTGCTTCCTGGCTCATAGACAGTTTGCCTCCAAAGGAAATCGAGAAGCTTGTTTATTTAGTGAATCAAGCAAAAAAGAGATCCTCCAATACAAAACCTATCTTTCAAACAGCTGCAGCCGCACTTATAAAATAAACACGCAGAGGTGGTAACTTCTTGCGTGTTTATTTTTTGGTTAATATTTCAAAAAAAGTGTATAAATACCTTTAATTCACCTGGTCTTTCCGTTATCATTAATATAAATAAGTAAATTTCTTTTGAACAATAAAGAATAGAGGTAAACCATATATTGCAAGTAATGAGGAAATTTAAAAGCTTGTTAAGAACAGGTAAAAATATAAAAAAAAGCCCCTATAAAAAAGGACTTTTTCTCTTAATAAATTACCGTACCTCTACCCAGCCATTTTTGATCGCTACAACGACTGCCTGAGTACGGTCATTTACATTCATTTTTTGCAGGATATTGCTCACATGGTTCTTTACTGTTTTTTCACTTATGTATAAAGCTTCCCCAATTCCGCGGTTGCTTTTGCCATCTGCAAGGAGCTGAAGCACTTCGCATTCACGGCGTGTCAGCAAGTGCAGAGGACGGCGGATTTCCACCTGTGAATAAGATGTGGTCCCTGTACCTTCTGCTGCAAGTCTGCGGTACTCATTTACCAGGTTGTGTGTCACCTTCGGATGTAAGTAAGATCCTCCATCAGCAACAACCTTTACAGCCTCGACTAATGCATCTGCATCCATTTCTTTTAAAAGGTATCCGCTTGCACCTGTCTTAAGTGCGTGCGTTACATAATTCTCATCATCATGGATGGAAAGAATGATTACCTTGGATTCTGGATATTTATTAATCAGCTGGCGGGTCGCTTCCACACCATTTGTGTTCGGCATATTGATGTCCATGATGATTACATCTGGATCATACTCTTCCACGAGACCCATGGCTTCACTGCCATCATCGCCTTCTGCCACTACATTAAAGCTCTTTTCGAAATCTAAAATGCGTTTTACCCCTTCTCTGAATAATTGATGGTCATCAATTATGACGATCTTTGTATTCAAATGCTTCGCCTCCCAAATCTCCAGTTAGTTTTCTATCTCTATTCTTAAGGTGTTTCTTATTTCAATGGCACCTGGATAATGACAATGGTTCCTTTGCCTGGTTTAGAATCTATGGACATCTGGCCATCCAAAAGTTCAAGCCTTTCGCCCATTCCCATAATCCCAAAAGATCCCGGACGCTTCTCGCGAATATTGAAGCCTTTCCCATCGTCTTTGACGACTACTGCTACTCTGGTGCAGTTTATTTCTATTTTCACATGGATTTCTTTAGCTTGCGCATGCTTGAGAGCATTTGTCACAGACTCCTGAATCAAACGGAACAATGCGACTTCATATTGTGGCGGCAATCGCTTTTCTTCGCCAACATTCGCGAAATATATCCTGGTACTCCTGTGATACTCTTCGATGGTTGTTAAGTATTTTTTGAGGGTAGGTATTAACCCCAAATCATCAAGAGCCATTGGACGCAAGTCATAAATAATCCTGCGGACTTCATATAAAGCATTGCGGACCATTTTTTTCAGGTCTTTTATTTCAGTAATGGCTTCATCAGCACCGCGCTCTTTGTATACCCGTTCAATTAAATCGGACCTCATCATGACATTCGCCATCATCTGGGCCGGTCCGTCATGAATCTCACGGGACACTCTTTTCCGCTCTTCTTCCTGTGCTTCGATGATCTTCAGACCAAAATCCTGTTTAAGCTTCGCGTCTTCAATGATTTCTCCCATTTGTTTCAAGTCACTTGTCAGATAATTCATCACGACCGTAATTTGTGAAATGAGGACTTCAGCTCTATCAATCGTGTCGTTAACACCTATAAGCCTTCTTTCAATATCATCACGGCGATCCCTCAGCTGCTTTTCTAGCTGGCGGTTCATGGATAAATCCATTTGAAGCTGATGGGCCTTCTCATATGCTTCACGCACTTCAGACTCTGAATAATCCTTAAAATGCATGCTTACTTCAGAAAGGCGCTTTCTTGCAAACCGGGTTTGCACCTCCAGCTTATCCCCTTCTTCAATTACCTTAAGGACCATTTGTTTAACTTCCATAAGTTCTTCGGTTAAAGTCTTATGGTCTTTACGGCATTGTTCACCTATACGGAAAATTTCATCTTTACTGGTGCCTACTGTTTGAACCATTTTTTCAAGAATAAGATCCAGAGTCTTGGAATCGAATTTCTTAATACTCATTTACACTCCTCCAAGGGCGTAACCCTTCCGCTATGTACCTTTATTTTAGCGCTAAATGAGCTAAGATACTATCGTTCCATCCTGAAAATTATACCAGGTTACCTAAAATTCGGTAAAAAGGCTTAGACTTGTGATTTTACCCTGTGTCTTATATCCTATATAAAAGCAGGGTAAACATGACTACCAGGCAAACTAATATGTATATTTATACCACTTAAAGATTAAAATCGGCACATTTTTTATTATAGCAGCATAAACATCAGAATTGTTTTCATTATAACATGGGAAAAAATGTTCTATATTAAAGTTTTATTACATTCTGTTGAAAATTATGTGTTTCAAACTTTGTCGATTTATAATGAAATAGGTCAATTTATAAATTTGAAGAGAGACAGGAAGGAGCGGTTTACATGCTGCCCTATTACTATACAGTAAAGGGATATGGAGAGAATGAAATAATAATAGATAAATCCCGATTTATTGCACATGTATCCCGAGCAAAATCAGAAGAGGAAGCACAGGAATTCATCCTATCTATAAAGAAAAAACATTATAATGCAACACATAATTGTTCTGCCTATTTAATAGGGGAAAATGATCAAATCCAAAAGGCGAATGATGATGGAGAGCCGAGCGGAACGGCTGGCGTACCAATATTGGAGGTCTTGAAGAAAAAAAAGCTAAAGGATTCCGTTGTAGTCGTAACCCGATACTTTGGCGGTATAAAACTGGGGGCAGGCGGCCTAATTCGCGCCTATGGGAAAGCAACTTCGGAAGGATTGCAGACAACCGGGATTGTCGAAAGAGAACTTGTAACGATTATGCATACAAAAATAGACTATACCTGGCTTGGAAAAATAGAGAACGAACTCCGGTCCTCCCTATATCCAATTAAGGAAATCCACTACCTTGAATCAGTTGAGATAGAAACTTATGTTAAGGACGAGCACATTGACTCTTTCACCAGTTGGATGACGGAATTAACGAATGGCCAAAGCCAAACAATCGCTGGAAATAAACTATACTTAGAAACGCAGATTTAGTCGTTTACTATATCGTGAAAATTCGATAAAATTAACTATTGCTAACGATAAATTTTTAAATAAAGTAGGGATAATATATGTCTGGTACTAGAATTGTCAGGCGGAAGAAGAAAAAGCTCAGAATTTGGCGAGTACTCCTGCTGTTCACACTTATTATGGTTATTGGCGGCGGAACATACTTCGCCTACAACCTTTATTCTCATGCTAAAGGTGCGTCCAGTAAAATTTTTCAGGAATTGGATAGAAGTAAAATTCCGAATCACAGAACAGAGGAAGTCGAAATTACCAAGGATCCTTTCACGGTTCTTGTTGTTGGAATAGAAGACCAAGAAGGCGGAGAACGTTCAGATGTAATGATGCTGGCAACAGTCAATCCAAAAACAGAAGAAGTTTTCCTGCTGAGCATTCCCCGTGACACAAGAACATATATAAAAGAACTCGGCTATAAGACAAAATTAAATCATTCCTATGGCGCCGGCGGTATTGAGACAACCATTGCAACAATCAATAATATGATTGATATTCCAATTGATTATTATATAACCACTAACTTTGAAGGTTTTGAGGATATTGTCGATACATTTGACGGTGTATCCGTCGATGTACCATTTACCTTCGACGCCCAGCTGACAGGCAGCTTAAAATGGAAGACTTATTATGAAGGTAAAATGAACCTAAATGGAAATGAAGCCCTTGCTTATGTAAGAATGAGGAAAGCTGATCCACGCGGAGACCATGGAAGAAATGAACGCCAGCAGCAAGTCATAAAAGCGATCATTGATAAAGGCACTTCCTTCTCTTCCATTACAAAAATTGATGATGTAATGGATGATTTAGGAAAAAATGTAAAAACAAATATTCCGCCATCCAAATTTGCAAGTTTTGTAAAATTATATTCTAAAATTAAAGACACTAAAATCCAGAACCTTAGTCTAAATGGTACGGATGAATATATTGACGGTGTATATTATTATATCCCTGATGAAGAATCACTATTTGAGATTAATAGCACCTTAGAAACTGCACTGGCCATTTCAGAAGGCACATCAATATCAGACTCTGAATTTGGGTCAGACTCTAATTCAGAATATGATTCAAACTCTGAATCCGGATATGATTCTAATGAATCGGGAACAGAATATGATTCTGAGGAAAATTCTGAGTATCAATCTGAAATTGATACTGATACAGACTATAATTCTGATTCAAATTATTGATAATATCTATTTTTTCGGAAGCTTTCCAAATGGAGAGCTTCCTTTTTGTTATATATTTCCTGTATTTCTACTGAAATCATAGATTGGAACATTTGACATTTTTTGATAGAATATGACATAGGTCGAAAAAACTATTAAAATGGAGGGTTACCGTGAAGAAAATTATTGCTTCTTCTGTTTTGGCTACTGCAGCGTTGCTTCCCAACTTTACATACGCAGAAGAAACAACATATCCTGCCAGTATGACAACGGATTCTGCTGTTGAAATCAGAAAAGGAACAACGCCTGATGATCAGGTTGTAACTACCTTGCCTGATGGAGAAAGCGTATTAGTAGTTGATGAATATACAAATTCATCAGGAGAACTTTGGTACAAGGTTGAAAGTGATGGCATTTCAGGGTGGGGACTCTCTACAGGGTTCCAAGAGGCAAACGCTTCTCTTGTTGGCCAAGATGCAGTTTCAACTGGTTCGAATGTAAATGTTAGAAGAGGAGCATCAACCTCTTATGAAGTAATTGGCAAGCTAACACTTGGTCAGAAAGTAAAAGTAATCGATCAGCATGAAAACAGCCAGGGAGAGCTTTGGTATAGAATTTCCTTTAATGGCCAACAGGGATGGACAATAGGAGCATATTTGGAAGCAGATTCCAATCAGGGAGCGCCATCAGCCTCCGAACCTTCCATTTTAAAAAAGGCTGTTCAGGTGGACAGCGCATCAGTACGCAGAGGAGCCTCATCAGAGTATTTGGCTGTAGCCTCTCTGAACAAAGGACAAGAAGTAAAAATTATCGGCGAACATGAGAATTCCAAAGGTGAATTATGGTACCGGGTTGATCTTGACTATATTATCGGCTGGGTCAACAGTTCCGCTTTTGAAGCCCCCGCCTATCAGGTTACGACCAAAGTTGTCCAGATTGACAATTCCAATGTACGACGAGGAGCTTCTACGGAATATACAACTGTCGCCACACTGGATAAAGACCAGGAAGTAAAAATCATCGGGGAACACAAGAATTCCAAAGGCGAGCTTTGGTACCGGGTGGATCTTGGCTATATTATCGGCTGGGTCAACAGTTCCGCTTTTGAAGCCCCTGCCTATCCGGTTACAACCAAAGTTGTTCAGATTGATAATTCCGCCGTCCGCAGAGGTGCTTCTACCGAGTATACCACTGTCGCCACTCTGGATAAAAACCAGGAAGTAAAGATCATCGGGGAACACAAGAATTCCAAAGGCGAGCTTTGGTACCGGGTGGATCTTGGCTATATTATCGGCTGGGTCAACAGTTCCATATTTGAAGCCCCTGCTTATCCGGTTACAACCAAAGTTGTCCAGATTGATAAATCCAATGTTCGACGGGGAGCTTCTGCGGAATATACGACTGTTGCCACTCTGGATAAAAACCAGGAAGTAAAGATCATCGGGGAACACAAGAATTCCAAAGGGGAACTTTGGTACCAGGTGGATCTTGGCTATATTATCGGCTGGGTCAACAGTTCCGCTTTTATCTATGCCGTCACAACTAAAGTCGTTCAGATTGACAATTCTGCCGTCCGCAGAGGTGCTTCTGCCGAGTATACCACTGTCGCTACTTTGGATAAAAACCAAGAAGTGAAAATCATCGGGGAACACAAGAATTCTAAAGGCGAACTATGGTATCGGGCCGATCTTGGCTATATTATTGGCTGGGTCAACAGCGCTGCCTTTAATGCTCCTGAATATACCATCAAAACAGTCCAAGTAGATCATGCAGTTGTTCGCCGAGGCGCGGATTTGAGTTATCAAACAGTTGCTTCACTTGAGAAGCTCCAGCAAGTGAAGATTATTGATGAATTCACAAACTCTAAGGGTGAACTCTGGTATAGGGCAGATCTTGGCCATTTGCTGGGCTGGGTAGACAGCAGTGCGTTCAAGAAGCCAGAACCAGGGGCAATATCTTTAACAGGCACTTATTATGTCGGTAACCGTAACACCAATCTCCATTCAGGTGCTACCTATGATTATAGAGTGGTAGAAAAATTAAACATTACTAGTAAAGTCACTGTATTGAGCGGATTTATAAACCAATCTATGGAAACTTGGGCGAGAGTGAGCACTTCATCAGGGAATATCGGCTGGGTTCCTTTTAAAGACCTGGTTGCTTCCACAGCCGAATTAAAATATGTATATGCATTAAATAACGCAGCCTTAAGAAGAGGAGCATCCAGTTCTTATCAGATTACAGCTTCCTTAAAAGCAGATGAGCCTTTGCTTATCCTAAACAAGTTGAATGGGTGGCTAAATGTCGAAACAAATACTGGACTGCGCGGCTGGGTGCTGGAATCCCAAACTTCTCCTGTATCCTTAAAACGCCTTTCCTCCCCTTCTACTTACACTGAAGGTACAGCAAGCTACCTGGTATGGAAAAAACCAACGGATTTTGATTTTACCTATACAACATTATCAGCGAATCGATTAAAGCTTACCCAAGGAATTACGGATGCTGACCTGCCAAGTTTCAAGGTAAGAGGCATTAAATCGGTAGAAACAGTTCAATCTACATCTACACAAAAATCAGTTATCCTGACCTTCGAGCCTGGTTATACATTTACCATTCGAGATTATAGCGATAAGGTTTCAATAAAAGTTATGCCTACCGGTTTATTAGGCAAGAAAATTGTCATTGATGCGGGTCACGGCGGTAAAGATACAGGCGCAATTGGCCCAACGGGATTATTGGAAAAGGATGTTAATCTGGCCACTGCCTTACTGCTGAAAACAGAACTTGAAAGATCCGGTGCAATCGTAAATCTGACTCGCAGCACTGATATTTTCCTGGAGCTTGCAGAAAGAACAGCTATCGCAAATTCAAGCAATTATGATGCATTTATTAGCATTCATGCAGACTCCTTCTCCAGCACTTCCAGAGGATCAACAACATTCTTCAATTCTACAGTAAACTTTAATGGACCAAAGAGTGAAGAATTGGCAGATTCCGTACACAAGTATATGGTTTCTTCTCTGGGTACTTATAATCGCGGTGTGAAAGAACAAGAATTTTATGTTAATAGAATGAACCAACTTCCTAGTATACTTGTGGAATTGGCATTCATTTCGAACCCAAATGAAGAAAACCTCCTGCGTTCAACAGCATTCCGCCAAAAAGCGGCAGAGGGAATCAGAAAAGGTTTTCAAGATTATTACAGCAATTTTTAATCAGAGGATTATAGAATGCTTTGGGTTATTTGCCCAAAGCAACTTTTTTAACATATAGGGGGAAAAATAAAAAGATGAATCGTGTAAAAAAAATAGTCGCAGCTGGCATTGTAACCGCAGGTATTGGAACAGGTGCCATTCTGTTTACTCCTTCAGGATCTGATGCTTCCACTAATGTTGTATTGGCAAGTGTTGAATGGGTTAATACAAAATTAAATCCTATTAATACGAAACTATCATCACTGGAAACTAAGATTAGCAGTTTAGAAGCAAAAGTAGCTACCCAACAAAAAGAAATTGAAGCCCTTAAATCTAGTGGAGGTGGTGGCACAACCAATCCGACAACTCCTCCGCCAAGCGGATTGCCATCTGCTGTTTATACAACAAAGGATAGTGTAACCATTCACTCAGGTGCTTTAAGAACATATAGGGTTGTTGCAACTATGTCGAAAAATACGGCATTATCTGTTGTAGATTCCCATACTTCCAGTTCAGGTCTTTGGTATAGGGTTTCTGTATCCTCTTCTCTCTTTGGGTGGGTTCATTCCGGAGATGTATCAACAACGAAACCATCCACAGTTAAAACAGTTGTCACCACTGCAGATGTTAACATGCGCAGAGGGGCAAGAACCGATTATGCTGTTACCGCCTTATTGCCTAAGGGAACAGTTTTAAAGTATCTTCAAAGCCATACGAACTCAGCAGGTGAAGTTTGGTATAACGTAGAGACTTCATCTGGCGACCGGGGCTGGATTATCAGCGACTATGGTGAGGTGAGATAAGTTGAAGAAATTTATCTCGTTCGTTCTTTTAATGGTTTTGCTTTTTTCAGGTGTACAGAATCCATTAGCGGCTGAAGTTAAAACATATCCCAACAGCGTCAATGTTTCTGTTCACATAAATAAGAACGTTACTTTAACCCTGAATGGAAATTATCAGCTAAAAAATAGACAAACTGGCAGCAAGTCCATGATTCCTCCTGGAACAACCATTACTGCATCCAGTAACAGTACAACTGTAACAGTATCATATACAGGATTCAGCCAAACTTCGACCTCTGGCTTTGATGTCAACGAGCTGGCGGGAACTGCTTCATTAGCAGTCTTTACAGCCCAGACAGATATGAGAAGGGGCGCGGATACATCCTATTCAAAGGTTTATACCTTTCAGACAGGAGATAGCGCTAACTACCTTGGCTCTTTTACCAATAGAACAACAGGTGAGCTCTGGTATAATGTGAATATTGGGTCTTATACAGGCTGGGTTCCTGCAAAAAACGCTAAATTAACAGAGGGAGACAAGCTTTCCCTTGCAACGGTCAGTAACGGCTTAACTTACAGGGGCAGCTTTTATTTAAAGAAGAATGGATCCCAAGTCGAAGTAATTAACATCCTGGATATGGAAGATTATCTAAAGGGCGTAGTTCCTAATGAGATGCCCGCATCCTGGCATAAAGAAGCCTTAAAAGCACAGGCAATCGCAGCGCGAAGCTACGCAGCCAATATGATGATGCTTACGAGCACTGCCGCAAGCCAGGTATACAGAGGCTATTCCTATGAAGACACACGGGCAAATACTGCTATTAAAGAAACGGAAGGCTTACTCGTTAAACATAATGGAAAGCCAATTCAAACATTTTTCTTTTCAACAAGCGGCGGAAGAACTGCCAATGTTGGGGATGTCTGGAATTCAAATCAAAGCTCCTTCCCTTATTTAGTATCAGTCGAAGACAAATATGAAAAATCTCCATACAGCAATTGGAGCGAAGCATATTCTGCTGCGACAATATTAAAATCGTTTGGGTTTGATAGCACGGCAAAATTATTGGATATCAGCCTTGAAATAAAAGGGGCAAATGGTGAAGTAGGTGCGGTTACAGTCAAAACCTCTAAGGGAGACAAAACGGTACGGGGAAATGAAAGTGTGATCAGAAAACTTTTCCCTTTACAGAGTTCAGCACATTATAATTCCCTTTATTCCAACTGGTTCACAATGGAGGTAACAAGGTCTCAGCCTGCGCTATCTGTCCAAACTAACAGTGGGAATATTCCTATTTCAGATATGAAAGGACAGAAAGTGCAAACATCTAACGGAGAAATAACTCTATCGGATTCCAAGGTTTCTGTTCAAACTCCATCAGGTGTCATAACAAGTGAAAGCGGGACAGGAGAAGTTCTCTCGGTCACTCTAAACGGAAAAGGCTGGGGACACCGTATTGGCATGAGCCAATATGGAGCAAAGGCTTATGCAGAAAATGGATGGACGTCCACGCAGATTATTACTCATTACTTTAAAGGAACTTCGGTTTCAAAATAAATAATAAAAGGAGAGAAGACATGAAGGTTAACCCATGCTTCTCTCCTTTTTATTTTCACCCTCAAGCTGGTGAACCAGATCATCAACAATACTTTTCCAGGAATATTGATCAATGGCTAATTTTCTGCCATTTTGGCACATCACTTCATAATTTCCCGGTGAAATGGATGCTAACTCCCTGACTCCTTCAGCGATTCCTTCAGGATTTTCTGGAGGAGCAATTTTACCACAGCTATATTCATTTAAAATTTCAGCACTCTCTCCCACACCGCAATACAGGACAGGAGTGCCTGTGGAAATAGCTGGGAAAATTTTTGAGGGCCTTGCCCCTTTAAACAAATCTATATTTCTTAAGGACACGATGCTAAAATCGGAAACAGAGAAAATCTTCGGCATTTCATCCAGCGGCACCGAGCCGTAAAAAGTGACGTTTGTCAGCTGAAGCTCTTCTTTAATTGCAAGCAGCTTGTCCTTTTCCTGACCGTCCCCAACAAATAAAAAGTGTACATCCGGATGGGAATCCTTAACTAAAGCTGCTGCATGCAATACGGAGTCAAGTCCCTGTGCATAACCGAAGTTACCTGCATAGGTAAAGACCTTTTTACCCTCAAGCCCAGCTTTTTTTATGATTTCCTGGTCTTTTTCCAAAGGCTTAAAGTAATCCGTATTTACCCCGTTAGGAAGTAAAAATACATCCTCTTCCGGCTTTCCCTTTTTGACATAATAGCTGCATATGCCTTCCGTTGCACCAGCAATTTTCCAGGAACTTCGATATAAAAAGTTTTCGAGGCCTTCAGCCAGTTTAATAAAGGTTTTGTTTTTAACAAGCCCTAATTCTACTGCTGATTCAGGCCATATATCTGCAACATTAAAGACAAACTTGGCCCTTTTCAATTTAGCCCCGAGCCACCCTGTAATTCCAAGAAATAACGGAGGTGAGTTACATATGATTACATCTGTCGGCTTCGCCTTCGCCAGCGAGTAAAAGGCACTAAAAGTAAAGGAGAAATAGGATGCCAGTCTCTTCCAAAAGCTTCCCTTCGGCGAAGGATAAATCCAGGAACGATGAACAGGTATTCCGTCCCAGTTTTCAAACATATAAAAGCTTCCCTTATACTCCTCAGGAATAATCCCATGTGGATGATGAGGAAATGCTGTTAATACTTCCACCTGATGTCCTCTATTTATGAGTTCCTTGCTCACTTCAAATACACGTATTTGAGGAGCGCCTGTTTCAGGGGGAAAATGCTGACATAAATAAATTACTCTCATTTTCCCAACTCCATTACTTTTCATTTATTTCCTTCAAATAAGCTGACAGCTTGTCTTTCAGGTCTGAACGCTTTAAAGCAAAGTCAATGGAGGCCTGCAAAAATCCAAACTTGTCACCCACATCATAGCGGTTCCCCTGAATGATATAGGAATAAATAGATTCCTTTTCCAGCAGGCTGTCAATAGCATCTGTAAGCTGAATTTCACCCTTCTTATCCGGACCGACTTCTTCAAGCATATCAAAAATGGCAGGTGTTAAAATATAACGGCCAACAATGGCTTGAGTCGATGGTGCCTCTTCAATTGACGGCTTTTCAACAAGACTTTCAACTTTAAAGAGGTCGCCTTTATTTTCCGAGTAATTCACAATACCGTATTTATTAACTTCTGAACGCGGTACTTCATTACAGCCCAAAATACTTGACTGCACTTTTTCGTATTGATCAATCATCTGTTTTAAAGCCGGCTGATCACTATCTACTATATCATCGCCCAAAAGCACGGCAAATGGCTCGCTGCCGATAAATTTCTTGGCGCATAACACGGCATGGCCAAGTCCTAGGGGCTCTTTTTGGCGGACATAATGAATATCGACCAAATTTGAAATGTTCTCAACAACTTCAAGCATTTCATGTTTGCCGGTTCTTTCAAGTAGCATCTCAAGCTCTACTGATTTGTCAAAATGGTCTTCAATGGCTCTCTTACTTCGGCCAGTCACAATGATAATATCTTCAATTCCTGATTCAACTGCTTCCTCGATAATGTATTGTATAGTTGGTTTGTCAACGATCGGAAGCATTTCCTTCGGCTGTGCCTTCGTTGCAGGCAAAAACCTTGTTCCAAGTCCTGCTGCTGGAATGACAGCTTTTTTAATCATGATTTCATCCCCTTTTTCAAGGTTTGCTCGTACAGATTGACCATGCCGTTTGCATTATCTGTCCAATTATAATGAGCTTTTACATGTTCAATGCCGGCAAGGCCCATTTCTTTACTCTCTTCTTTATGATCTGCAAGGTATAGCATGGCTTTAGCTAATTCGTCCGGATTTTCTTTAGGAACAACAAAACCTGTTTTTCCTTCAAGCACGACTTCAGGCAGTCCGCCCACATTTGAGACAACAGCCGGAACACCGCAAGCCATTGATTCAACAGCCGCCACTCCAAAGCTTTCGCTGTCTTCGGTAGATGGAACGCCAAACACGTCCATCCTATTGATATATTCTGGCACCTGATCATTTGGCACTCTACCAGTGAATGTTGTCACATGGTCAATCTTCAGATCCCTTGCCAGTTGTTCATATTCGCTACGTTGAGGTCCGTCCCCTACAATTAGCAATTCAGAGTTGCTTTTCTCTTGGTGTATTTTAGCAAAGGCTTTAATTAAATCTCCGATTCCATATTTATCTGAGAGTGCTTTTACAGTTCCAAAGGTGATTTTACCATCACTTTTGAACTCTGGCATTGGCCTGAATTTGCTCATATCTACACCAAAAGGTGTTACAAATACCTGTTTATTTGTATACTTGTTTGTTTCTTTTGCCATTATATGACTTGTTGAACAGATAACATTCGCTTTGGAAAGGGTGTATTCCACAATTTTACGGTTTGTGTTTCCCTGCAGAGGAAATTGGAAAATGTCCCTCCCCCAGACAGACACATAAAATGGCAGGTAATTTGCAAGCGCACCAACAAAACCATAACTTGAAATATAATGCGCATGCAGAATATCCGGCTGGTAGCTTTTTAATATTTTTTTAAGAGCGAAAACACTCGAAATATACGACAATTTCCCGGGTAATAGCTTAGGAAGACTAATAGTGTCGATTTCTTTGGCATTTTCCTCAGAGTAGTGGTCGGAAAAGGTTGCAACCTTTACATCAATGCCATTATTTTTATAAAATAGGGCCCATTTATGTGTATGGATTGATCTGCTTGGAGCTAATATTAAAACCTTCATAGTTCCTCCTTTAACAAGGCACTCTTGACTTTCTTCACTCTAGCCTTCCAGGAATGTTCTTCGACGAAGGACTGCTGAATGTTATACCGGAACTTCTCCGTATCTACGGCCATAGATTGGATCGCTTTTGACATATCCTTTGCATTGTCTGCACAGATAAGCCCGTAACCGTCTTTTTCAATAATTTCTTTTTGCGCCTTACAGTAAGTGGCAATCACAGGAAGCTCGTTAGACAGATACTCAACGAGTTTAACAGGCACGGAAAAATCATTATAAGTGCTTCTATACCTCGGTATAAATGCATAGTCCATCTCTTTGTACAACTCATTCAATGGCTCTCCACTTAAGTGCTTTACTTGAACATCCAGCTCAGCAAACTTGTTTTTTTTCTTATCCGGAAGGTTTGCAAATTCTTCTTCCCTGCAAACAACCGTCAAATCACAAATTCTCTTTTGGCTGTTAGCTATTTCCAAGGCATCAAGCAGCAGAAACAGCCCATAATCCTCATTGTTAATGCCGCCTACATAAATTCCTTGGGACCGTCCGTCACTTCTGACCTTTTTAGCGATGCTTTTGGCTTTGCCTCCTGGAGGCAGCGCAATTTTTCTTTTCGCAATGTCCACATATTCGCCCATCGCATCACTTGGAAGAAAAATTACATCACAATATTTTTCGTAAAACTTTTCTTCCTTCCTGTATATAGCTTGCATAATGGTCTTTTTTAGACCTTTTAGTGAGTAGAGTTCATCAAATTTCCAATAAACATCCCGATAAAATACTCCTATGGGCACACTTTTTCCTTTAAGATAACGGAGCACTTTACGATCCACAAAAGGCCGTTTTGGCTTATGTCCAGGATCTGTAAGCCATAGCGGGATTGTCTGGTTCTCCATATAGCAAAACCACAGATTTTCCAACTTGCCGGATGATACTAACTCATTAAACTGCTGTTCCCGCTGTTCAGACGTCCCGGAAATCACAATAATGTTAACATCATTCTCCATTCCCCAGGCATGAAATGCATTTTTCATTTCGAGGGGACGGAGTTTGGACCCGCTATTGGGGTTTTCTGATAAAGCAAAAGGGTAATAAACCAAAACTGATTTCATGCTAATACTCCTTTTTTCAATGCAATAACTGCCTGCTTTGCCCAAAATTGAAAGAGCATCTTTATAATCAAGCAGTTTAGGCTTTTAGACCATCCTCGAGTACTTCAACGATTTTGATTGCTGCTTCACCGTTTCCGAATAATTGCTTGTACTCAGGCTTTACCTCTTTATTAATGGCATCAGTCATTTTTGCCTGGTCGGTTCCTACCAGGATATTGGCTTCTCCCTCAAGAGTTTCAACCCATTCCGTTTGTTCCCTTACTGTAACACAAGGAACTTCCATAAAATATGCTTCCTTTTGAACGCCGCCTGAGTCTGTAACAATCTTGCGTGCATTTGCTTCAAGCGTTAACATATCCAGATATCCTACAGGATCAATTATTTTCAAATTAGGAATTTCCTCTACGTTTAGACCGTAATCAGCAAGCTTATGCTTTGTACGCGGATGAATTGGCCAAACCTTTGTCTCCTCCGTACTCGAAAAAGCCTGAAGAATACTTTTCATTTTTTCCGGATCATCGGTATTTTCTGCACGATGAATCGTAATCAGTAAGTACTCTCCCTTTTTCAGCTGAGCTTTTTCAAGAATTTGCGATTTCTCCTTGGCAAGCTCCCGATTATATAATACGGCATCATACATAACGTCCCCAATGTTGATGACGTTCCTTGTAATATTCTCGTTCTTAAGGTTTTCAACAGCTGTATCAGTCGGGCAGAACAGGAATTCAGAAATATGATCCGTCAAGATTCGGTTCACTTCTTCAGGCATAAGCTTGTTAAAGCTTCTTAGTCCTGCTTCAATATGAATGACAGGAATATGCAGCTTAGCGGCAACCAGTGAACCTGCAAGTGTTGAATTGGTATCCCCGTATACCAGCACATAATCAGGCTTCTCATTTAGAACAATCTCTTCAATTTTAGCCATCATTTCGCCAGTCTGCTTCCCATGATTTCCGGAACCAACCGCTAAGTGGTAATCAGGCTTTGGGATATTTAACTCCTCAAAGAAAATATCCGACATATTGGCATCATAATGCTGTCCTGTATGTACAATAATTTCCTGATGATTTTGCCTTAGAGCTCTTGAAACAGGAGCAGCCTTAATAAATTGAGGGCGAGCGCCTAAAACTGTTACGATTTTCATTAACAGAAACCTCCAAATTATTCTATGTTAGAAATTGTTTTCGACAATTATAAAAGCGTAAAGGAGCGATACCGCTCCCATACGTTTTATCTTATCAGTAATTATAATAATTCTCTTTCATCAACCATTCTAAGGAACTTTGCAGGAATGCCTTTAACTACTGTTTTCTCTTCTGTATCTTTAGTAACAAGTGCCCCAGCAGCTACAAAAGTTTCTTCCGCAACTGTAATACCCGGGAGAATGATGGAGGCGCCGCCAACCCTTGCCCCTCGTTTGACGGTTGCTCCCTTGATTTTATCGAATCTTTCTTCCGTTCTTCCCATAAAGTTATCATTTGTAGTAGTAACACAAGGAGCAATAAATACTTGTTCTTCGAGAGTTGTATAGGCTGTAATATAAGAATTGGATTGGATCTTAGTTCTGCTGCCAATCTTCACATAGTTTTCAACTGTGACACCACGGCCGACAATTACATAATCACCAATCTCTACGTTTTCCCTTACACTGGCAAGGTCGGCAATAAGGGTATTGGAGCCAATGGACGCACCGCGGTAGATTACACAATTAGCGCCAATAGTAACGTCTTCTCCAACCTCAAGTGCTGGAATGGAGTCAGACAGCTTAACGGTACTTGTTTTAGCCGGCTTTGGCGTTTTTCCTACAACTGCACCATCAGCAATCGTTGTGTTATCCCCAATAACCGTATCCTCATGAATAGTAACGCGATTCCCGATTACAACGTTCTGTCCAATCTTCACGCCTTTTTCAATGACACTAAAATATCCCACTTTTGCTGAAGAATCTACTGTTGCGGAAGGATCGATAAAGTTCATGTTGAGCTCTCCCTTGTATAACAATTATAGTTTGTCGTATTTATTTGGCTTTGCTACATCTTTCATTGCGTTACGTGTATCAAAGATGGATTTGCTTTCTCTTGCAATCATTTCATAATCAAAATCAGAGTGGTCTGTCGTAACAAGCACCAGATCAGAGTCGTTTAACAGTTCTTTCGTTAATTCCACTGTTTCAATTCGTGTATTACAAGATTTGAATGATTTCACATAAGGATCTACAACTTTGTAATCGGCCCCCTGAGCATCCAGTAATTCAATGATCTTAAGGACAGGAGATTCACGTACATCATCAATATCTTTTTTGTAGGCTACACCTAGTAAAGTTACTTTGGAACCCCTTAAAGCTTTTCCATCTTCATTTAGAAGGTGCATAGCACGGTTAACTACAAATTCGGGCATTGAATTGTTAATTTCCCCGGCTAATTCGATGAGTCTTGTATGATAATTATATTCTCTTGCTTTCCATGTTAAGTAGAAAGGATCGATTGGAATACAGTGGCCGCCAAGACCTGGTCCTGGATAGAATGCCATGAAGCCATAAGGCTTTGTCTTCGCTGCATCAATTACTTCCCATACATCAATCCCCATTCTGTCACACAGAATAGCCATTTCGTTCGCAAGGGCGATATTAATATGGCGGAACGTATTTTCAAAAATTTTCTCCATTTCCGCAATAGCTGGGCTCGATACTTCAAAAACGTCTCCTTCAAGAACATTACGGTATAGTGCAGCAGCTACTTCCGTACAGTTTGCTGTAATACCACCGACAACTTTTGGCGTATTCTTTGTCTTGAATTGTTTGTTGCCTGGATCTACACGTTCAGGAGAGTATGCAACAAATACGGTTTCACCTGTTTTAAGTCCTTTTTCTTCCAGGGCAGGCTTAACGATTTCTTCCGTAGTACCTGGATAAGTTGTTGATTCAAGAACAACCAGCATGCCTTCATGAGCATATTTGGCAATTTCTTTAGCAGATGATTCCACATATGAAGTGTCCGGCTGCTGATAAATATCCAGCGGTGTTGGAACACAAATAGCAACAGCATCAACTTCCTGGATGCGCTTATAATCTGTAGTGGCTTCCAGCTTTCCGCCTTTTACCATATCCTTCAGGTCTTCATCCACAACATCACCAATATAGTTGATCCCCATGTTTACTTCTTCTACTCTAGCTGCCTGTACGTCGAATCCAATAACTTTAAATCCGGCTTTTGCTTTTTCAACAGCTAGAGGCAATCCTACATAACCTAACCCTACTACTCCAATGACTGCTTCTTTATTATTAATTTTCTCTAATAATGTTTTATGGTGGCTCATTTTCTTCTACTCCTTTATTGGATAAAGACTTTTTTTCCAGTTTCTGCGGATTCCAAAATGGATAAAATCAGTTTAACGGGAGCAATCCCATCTTCACCAGTAACAATAGGCTCACGATCTTCTTTAACGGCATGTACCATATCCTCTATAATGCATTGATGACCTGGAGTGCCAAATGGATCTTTACTTACTTCATCCTTAAGAGAAGCTGCCTCTTCCTCTGATATTCCTTCAATATCCCATGTTTCAATGTAATTTGCTGTTCGGCCGCTGATTTTCACCGAAGCAGTTTCGCCGAAAACAGAGATGGACTCTTCAAGGTTTTTAGGGTAGATCGTCGTTGCTGCTTCAATTACACCTAAAGCCCCGTTCTTAAATTGGACGACAGCAGCTGCCACATCTTCTGTTTCTATCTTTCGCAGACGAGTCGCTGCCATTGCCTGGACGGATTCAACCGGACCCATAAGCCAGAGCATTAAATCCAGGTCATGGATAGCCTGATTCATTAAGACACCGCCATCAAACTCTTTTGTTCCGCGCCAGTCAGCCTGATCATAGTATGCTTGGCCACGGTTCCATCTAACAGTTGCATTTGCATGGCTCAGCTTGCCGAATGAACCTTTTTCAAGCTCTGCTTTCAGCTTCTGAACAGCAGGTCGGAAACGGTTTGGATGAACAACCGCAAGCTTTATGTTATTTTCCTGTGCCACTTTAATCATCTCTACCGAATCCTCAAGTTTTAATGACATCGGCTTTTCCACAATAATATGGCGCTTATGGCCCGCAACCACTTTAGTCAATCTTGCGTGCAATCCAGAAGGAACGCATATATTCACTACGTGGATGTCTTTGTTTTCAGAAAGCATTTCATCTAAGTCAGTATATTTTTTAACTCCCGGTAAATCAAGCTCTAACCTATCAGGATTCGTATCACAAATAGCATAGAGATTAGCGCCCTCCACCTTTTGAATAGACTCTATATGCTTATTGGCTATATGCCCCATCCCTACTATTGCAAAATTTATCATGCTTCTATCTCCTTCCAACAGCCTTTAATATCTATCTCAAACGAAAGCAAGTAAAGAAAACGCCCCCTTATTTGTCGGCGACGTCTCCTAAAAAATTATTTTCCAAAGAATTCGGCTATTTTCGCCACAACGTATGTTTGCTGTTCTAATTTTAGTTCAGGGAACATAGGCAGTGATAATGCTTCTTTAGCCGCCTTCTCCGTTACTGGGAAATCCCCTTCTTTGTATCCAAGCTCCTTGAATACAGGCTGAACATGAAGAGGAAGCGGATAATATATCATTGTAGCTACTCCCTGTTCTTTCAGATATTCCTGCAGCTCATCGCGCTTTTCTACTCTAATTGTATACTGATGGAAAACGTGATAGTTCCCTTCTTTTTCCACCGGTGTGACAACTTGGTCGCCCAGTGCTTCTTTAAGAAGCTTAGTGTAATTGTCTGCCTTTTCGCGTCTTAGTTCACTCCAGCGATCCAAATGCGGGAATTTAACATTTAAAACAGCAGCTTGCAGCTCATCCAGACGGCTATTATAGCCAAGAACATGATGATAATACTTAGGCTTGCTTCCATGCACACGAATAACACGGCTCTGTTCAGCAACCTCATCATCATTTGTTACAACCATTCCACCGTCTCCATAGGCACCCAGATTTTTAGTTGGGAAGAAGCTATAAGTAGCAGCAGTTCCAAGTTCACCAACTGTCTTTCCATTATGTTTCGCGCCTATCGCCTGAGCAGCATCTTCAACAACGGCAAGATTATGTTTCTTCGCGATTTCAGCGATCTTTTCCATATCTGCCATTTGCCCGTATAAATGCACAGGAATAATTGCTTTTGTTTTTTCTGTGATCGCTTCTTCAATCTTGTCCGGATCAATATTAAATGTAACAGGGTCAATATCTACGTAGACCGGAGTAGCACCTGCTCTTGCAATGGCTCCGCCTGTTGCAAAGAATGTGAAAGGAGTAGTGATTACTTCATCGCCTTCACTAACACCTAAAGCCTGTAATGCAATATGTATGGCATCGCTTCCGTTGCCGCAGCCAATTCCATGGGCAACATTACTGTATTTAGCAACATCTTGTTCCAGCTTTTTTACATTATCACCCAATATAAAACGTGACGAGCTCATAACCTCATCAAGAACTTCTAAAACTTCACTTCTTAAAGACTGATATTGTTCACTAAGGTCAAGCATAGGAACTTTCATTGTAATACCTCCGAAAATGTAAAATATCAACATGTTTAAAACATGTTTAGTTTATCACAAATCATAAAATTTATATGATTTATTTATGTCGAAAAAAGTATAAATAACAAATCAACTGGCATAATTAGGATTATCCTCTAGTTTTATCAATAAAGTGAAAAAAATGCATAATGTATCTAAAAGAGGTTAATACTTATGGTGATAATATTTCTTAAAAAAACCGTTTGTCACTTTCCAGCTAACAAACGGTTTGATTGATATAAATTTTATTTATTCCCGGTTCTGCCCAGTGGACGGTTACCCATTATTTTTTTATATAAATTAATAATAGGCCTGTACCGATCATGAACCAAACCAATAAGCTCTGCAATTACTTCTGTTACAACAAGCAGTCCAAATATTATAAAGATGGTGCCCCAGAGTGTCGATTCCGACACCAATACTGCACTTATGCTGAATAAAATACCAAAGGCGTATATTGCTAGGACTGTATTTCTGTGCGAAAGCCCTAATGCTAACAGCCTGTGGTGCAGATGGGACTTATCCGGAGAAGATATCGGCCTGTTATTAACCAGTCTGCGCAAAATGGCAAAGGTGGTATCAAAAACAGGTACACCAAGGATAATAATCGGCACTAAAAAGCTGAAAAGGGTAACGCTCTTATACAATCCGAGCAGCGATAAAATCGAGATGGAATATCCCAGAAAAAGGGCTCCGGTATCACCCATAAATATCTTGGCAGGATAAAAGTTGTAATACAGGAATCCTAAAATACTTCCAAGCAAAATTGCTGACAAAGTGAAAATCAGCATGGTTCCTGACAGTGCCGCCATAATAGCAATTGTTGCAATGCCAATTGCAGAAATCCCGGCGGATAAACCATCCAAACCATCTATCAGATTTATGGCATTTGTAATAGCGACAATCCAAAAAATAGTAATCGGGTAACTCCACCAACCAAGATTGAAATCGCCAATATATGGGATGGTTAATAAATCTATTGTCAAACCGCTTGCCACTATTAAAGAAGCAACGATGATTTGACCAGCAAATTTGATTTTGGCTGACAATTCGTATTTATCGTCAAGAATGCCGATAATTACGATTAAAATAGCACCGACACTTATCGCAGTAACTTTTTGATTATAGACTCCGCCTGCAAAGTAGCCGGCAATAACCCCAATAAAAATAGCTAGACCACCTAAACGAGGCATGAGCTTTTGGTGAACTTTTCTGTGGTTTGGCTTATCTACAGCACCAATTTTTATTGCGAATCTTTGTACAAAAGGCGTGGCAATCAGAACAGTAACTAAGGATACTAAAAAAGCTATACCAGCTTGAATATACATGTGTCATCACCTTTATTGGAGGTTTGTTTTAGTTTTACTCACTAACCCTAATCGTATCATATTTCTTTAAATCCGCAATCATTTTTTTATTGCCATGGATAAAAGTGAATATATTGCAAATAATAGAGTTAAAAGTAAAATTCCCTTGATTGTACTTCTTAAACTCCCCACACATTGTTCGACGAACCTTATCGAAAAAAGTTTCAACTATTCAAGATTTCCTCAAAATTATTCTGAACTCTTGTCCCATTTTAGTAAATAAATAAGGACAAGTCCATTGCATACATATTAAAAACAATTAAAACCTCTTTGTTTTCTTTACATTTTAATTACCGCAATCTGAATATTCATTATTATTAACTGATCCTATTTGTAAAGATATTGTTAATTTCCCTTTAATTTACTGTGTTATTTTGTTAATATTTGATTACAAATTCTACTAAACTAGTAATTAAAGGGTGTGAATTATGAAATACCAATCAAATAAATCATTTTGGTTTTTACCTGCTATATTAATAGGAATAATAACAGTCTTATGGTTTTTAAAAACCCTCTATTTTATAGATGAGCTGGAATTGAGCCCGCATAAAAAGTTCATCTTGTTCTCTTCGACCGGATTCAGCATGGTTATAGCTGCTGTTTTTTTTGCCAAGAAATCCTTATTAGGGAGTATCTCAGCATTTTTCATTTACTTTCTTATGTCTTTCCTTCTATATGCAGATGTTGTATACGAAAGATATTACGACGCAATCCTTCATATCGAACTTGCAGGCCAGGCAAATCAGCTTGGAGAAATCGCAGATTCGGTTGTCTCATTAATGTATAAAAGCGATTTGCTTTACTGGGCAGACCTTCCCGTTCTTGCTGTCTGCTTCTATTTTATTTACAAAAAGAACTTGTCTTTAGACAGCCGCTTAAAACATTCTGCTGCAGCGGGGGGAGTCGGTATGGCCGTGCTTTTAACGGCGGCATTTCTTCCACTTCAGCCAACACACACTGATCAATATAAAGTATCTTTAACAGGGATTATCCCTGCCCATCTTTATGATGTGGCCCAAAGTTATCGTGAGAAAGCACTGGCGGATGAGTATGCACAGCGGCAAAAAGAACAGCTGGGGAAACTCAAGAAAAAGTTTGAAGATAAATTTGAGACACCGGCAGAGTCTGCAATCTTTGGCAAGTATAAAGGCAAGAACCTTATAATGGTTCAGGCTGAATCCCTTAACACCTTCCCAATCGGCATGAATATTAACGGTCAGAAAATTACTCCGAACATTGATTCATTGATAGAGTCCAGCAGCTATTACCCGAACACTTACCTTCAAATTGGAAGGGGCAATACTTCAGATGCAGAGTTTATTGCCAATAATTCAATGTACCCGATAGCTGCAAAGGGAGTTTATCAGACATATCCCGAAAACAAATATCTGTCACTGCCTGTCGCCCTTAATAAAATGGGATATTCGGCTAGTGCCACGCACGGAAATAGCGCGGACTTCTGGAATAGACAGGAAGCATACCGCGAACAGGGATATGATCAGTTTTATCATATCAATCATCCTGAGATTGACCGCAGTAATATAATCGGGATGGGAATCTCAGATGAGAGCATATTTAATCAAATGGCAGAACTTTATAAAGAAATGGAAAAACCATTTTATAACTTTATTGTTACGCTGTCAGTCCATAGACCTTTTGAATTGCCAATCGAACAGCAATACCTCGATTTACCGGCTGAGTTCAAAGATACCCCTACAGGAAATTACCTTCAAAGTGTTCATTATTTTGACAGGGCCTTAGGCAGTTTCATTGATGAACTTAAAGAAGAAAATCTTTGGGAAGAGACCATATTTGTCATGTACGGTGACCATTACGGACTAATCCCTAAAAATGAAGCTGAAATAAAAAAGCTTCTTGGTGTTACGTTTGATGAGAAGGAACGATTCAGGATTCCCCTTATCATTCATCATCCAGGTCAGATAACCAGCCAGGTTAATACAATTACTGCAAGCCAAATGGATATTTATCCAACTATCTCTACTCTTTTGGGAATTGAAGGCCCTCTCGTTCAGTTTGGTGAATCTCTGGACTTGAAGAAAGAAGGTTTTGCAGGATTTGCATACGAAACAACCAGATTCACTTATTTTACAGATGAATATGATTACATTGCATCCCATGATGGCAAATTTGAATCGGGGACTTGCATGAATAACAGAACTGGGAAAAAAGCTGACATAGAGTCTTGCAGGAGGGTGTATAATAAACTCACTAATGACATTCAGGACTCTAAGTTCTTGCTGGAGAATAATCTAATAAGAAAAGTATTTGAAATGAAGTAAGGCGGGCTTATGCCCGCCTTTAAATATTTTCCGCTCTATGCAATAGTGAGGACTTATATTCTATAATTTTCGGGTCACCCATTAAGTATGGAAAAAGGAGGACAAGGCCTGCTGCATATAGAGCTACTGCAAAATACGCAGGCAATAGATGGATAAAATCATTGTAGCCAATCATCCAATGGACACTAAAAGCTCCAAGAAATCCAGGAAACCCTCCAAGCAGAAACATCCACCAAACCCATCGCTTTCCCTGCTGAATTCCCCAAAGAGCCGTGGCAAGAAGCGCAATTGAATTCGATAATAAGGCTCCGCCAAACCCTGCCCTGTCATGGGCAATAAGAGAAAGCAGGCGTTCGTTTGTCTGTATTAATTGATCTGTTGGTATTTGCAGGTAACATAAATCCTCTTTTACAAATACATCGGTGATTCCTACATAGGAAATAGTCAGCCCGCCAATTGCGAAAGCAATTCCCAAAATGACAAACATGAATTGTCCCCACTGTGCGAGAAGCCAATTTCGATCATTAACAAGATTTGGCTGCCCTTTCAAAGTTTGGTTTCCTTTGCTTCGCATTGCAAGAACAAACATGGGCAATAGCAGAACCGCAGCCAGAGCATGCAAAGGATCAAAATAACCATGCCCTAAATAGAGGAAAAAACTGATAAAACCTACAATTCCAGAAGCAAGCAAAGCTGTTTTCGCCCAATGAAGCTCATATCTTAGGCCAAATCGTCCTAATATAAAATAAAGGATGCCAATGGAAATCATGGTACCTGCCAGTGTAATGCGATCATGGGACATAAACTTAATCAGTTGAGGATAGATATCCTTTATTTCATCAGTCTGCATGCCTAAAAAGGCTTCGTCATATGGCAGTAAAACGGATGTTAGAGCAATTATCCAGGCAATAATTCCGCCCACTATCATGCCTATCCCCAGCAAGCACATCCATCCCCAATATCTCCAGAAGGAAGCGGCAGCATCAGGTTTAACTGAACGGGAGCGTTCATACAAGATAACTTCATTCACACGCTTTGGAAGTCCTGGTCCAGAGTATACTAACCCGCTGTGCAATTGGATAAAATCCGCACCTGTTTCGATCAAATCTAAAGCATCCAGCGGCTCATGAACACCACTTGAGGCGATGACCGTCTTTTCCTTCCCAAAATGTTTTCTAATGACGGCAATTTTCTCGATACTAGGATTCTTGCCTGCCTTGGCCACTTCATGCCCCCTGCTAGTTTGAATGGAATCTCCTATAATAAAACCGGAAAATCCTTTCAGAGGGATTGAGTGTAATAAGGCGGTTAATTCATTAGCAGGCAAGTCTAAAGGGATATATATGAGAATAGGTTTTTTCTCTGGACGGCTGCTGTAAAAGTGAATCAGCCTCTGGCATAGCTTAATAGTCTCATCTATGCTCCTGAGTTCATCAAGAATATCCAGATAGTAACCTGAGGCATACCCGGAAACTTTCCCACTTAGTGTGCATATTTCTTCAAAGGCTTCTTTCAAGTTACTCCCCGATGAATGCCTTAGCCGAAACATTAACGGCAACTTAGTACAGTCTATTTTTAAACGCTCGAGGATTTTATCCGCTCCATCATTTGCATAAGGATCTGGGTAAATAATAGCTTCTTTTTCTTTATCTCGGAGAATGGGCTGTTCGCAATTTGTTTTATTCAAAGTGACTGGCCCGACCTCTATAAAGCCAAAACCAATTTCAGATATAGCCTTATGGGCTTTAACATGAGGATCAATTCCTCCGCTAAGACCAACAGGGTATTTTATATGTATTTGCTCTAAATTGCCCTGCAATATAGAGGACATTTCCATATGACCCATCGTTCGAATAATAAAAGATCCAAATGGAAGCTTTCCCAGCATTCCAAATGTTTGCAGAGTTAAATCTCTGGAAAGTTCAGCAGGAAGGCTGAATAGCAAAGGTCGAAAAATAGTTCGATAAGACCAATCAGGCAATACTTGCTACCTCCTATAAAAAAATTAAGGACACCAGTCAATTTTAAAAGAATCCGACAGAAATTTTTTACTCATTACTCCTAACATTTTAACATTTTTTAACTCTTAAAAGATCTGTTTCCTAAAGAATAAAAAGCGTTTCTGCCATTATCAGAAACTCATTAGAGAGTATTTATAGCTATTTTTTTCTCTCCTGTTTTTTAAGCTGTTCCTTATTAATAGGAATCTTCAATTCCCATTCTGGAATCCATTCAGGTATATAATTTGTTGTAAGGAAATATAAATCATCACTGTACGAAGTCTTAAATTTTATCAATTGATTTTTGCGTTTATCAATTTTAATATCCCCATCACCGTTTATCCGTTTTTCGGGTGCTGTTTCCTTTCCCAGTTGTAAAGAAAGATTACTTTTTCTTTCCTCTGCAAAATCACCCACTACATCGAAATACACCCATACTTCATCTGGTTTCCTTTCAATTTTATTTACCACAATTCCCCCATCTTCCCCTTGGGGCAAATAGAGGGGCAGCTCACCTGTAATGGCTGTTGTATATTCCTTGATTAGGTCCGGATGAAAAAATCGATAGTATGGTTTTAGGGTAATAGATTCTGGTATACTTTCCACCGGAGAATATAGCCTCTTCCCCTTCCCTGTTCCTAAACCATCTTTATATCTAAAAGAATCACTCGAACCCCCAATTAGCTTTATTTCATTCCCTTTATCATCAAACAGCTTATAATCTATCATTCTTCCATTATTGATCAGTTCCGTTGGTTGTTTCCGTTCTATTTCTAAAAGAACACCACTTGGAGCAAATGCAATCGTGTTAACATTTATTTCCCCTAGATTCGTATTTTTTGCTGAATGGGGCTGGAACGTGTAGACTTCCCCCACTCTCTTTATCGGGAAGGAAAACCCCCATTCACCCTTGATATATTCTGACTCCATTTTTTCAGGATTAGAGACGATCAATTCCTGAATATCAAAATCTAAAGTAAATTGGTCTGGCAGATCCTGTTTTATCTCTAAGTTTTGCACTTTAATCACCTGATCTCCCTGCGTATCCTCCATCCCGCCTGATAATCCATATTCCCTTACTTTCTCACCATTGACCTTTATATCAAACAAAAAAATATCGAGGAGTTTCCCTTTCAAGTTTTGAGCTTCTGGTTCAATTGAATAAGCAACAGAAATTCTTGCCCCATCATAAAGCACTTCATGAATGGTCATTCTGACTCCCTCACTAACAGCTGATTGATTAATAACCTGGACTTTGCTCTCTTTCACAGCCTCCTTTTGCCCTTCATCTCCATATTTTGAAAAATAGGTTTGAAGAAATGGCAAGGCTGTGATTACTTCCTGTTTCATTGGCGTTTGCAGCATGATGGCTACGATTAGAACGGCAAGTGCAATAGGTGTTAGAATATAGGCAGCAGCGGCCTGAACTTTATTTTTCTTTTTTGGCTGTTCCTTACATTCTTCCATTTTATTAAAAACAGCCTTTCGGTCATCTGCAGTGAACCTTAACTTTTCCCTTTCTTCTTCTGACAGCATTTTATGTATTTGATTGTAAGGATCATTCATACGTGAGTACCTCCTTTTCCAATATAGGGGCCAGCTGCTCCTTGGCCCTGCGAAGCCTGGTATGCACAGTTGGTTCCGGAAGATTGAGAATAAGGGAGATTTCCTTTATGCTTAAATCCTGATAATATCTCATCAATATGACTTCCCGATACTTTAGCTTTAATGTAAAAACAGCTTTTTTGATTGTATTAGAAGCTTCCTTATCCAGATAATTTTCATCTATAGGAGCTTCCTTTTTGTTTGTTTCGGGAGTGGAGCCAAAGAGTACCACACGCTTAAACAAAGAGCTTTTCAGGTGATCTTTGCACTTATTGATCGTAACCCGGTAAAGCCAGGTTTTAATCGAACTGTCACCTCTAAATTCCGACAAATGCTGGAATGCAGCTACAAAAACGTTCTGTACAATATCTTTTGCCTCCTCAGCGTTCTTTACATATGAATAGGCAAGAAAGGTCAGTTCACTTCCATACTCAATCATAAGCTCTTCTATTATTTGTTTAATATTATTTTCAGGATTGCCCAGATCTATCTTTTCGGCATTCATTTGCATCCCCCTTTCAATAGTTAGACGAGCATGTAAGGGTTATTTGTTCAATTTTGACATTTATTACTCCCGGCTCCAGCACTTGGGAATTTCTGATAAACAAATTCCCCATATCATTATGCAGTCGGTGGAATTATTTAAGATATCTATGGTAAGATAAAAATGTTTTTATTTTGATAATTATAAGGAGAATTATTAATGGAGAAGATTAAATATCCTGTTTACGACTATATCAAGTTCATTTGGAAAAAGAAGCTTTTGCTGATCGGTTTTACTATTTTGTGCATGGTGATTGGCGCGGCGCTAAGTTATACAAGACCGACAGTCTATACATCAACAGCACTAGTTTTTACCGGAAATGGAAATAATGATGAACTCTCGAAGCCAGATTTAATTACAGGCAGGTATAAAAAGGAGCTTCCGGATGAATTCAAAAATTCCCTAAATGTCAAAGCTGATCCGTTCCAGATTACTTTAAGCTTAAGTGGAAAGGACAAGGAAGCAGTAGAAACTAACCTGAATAAAGTGGCTGAACAATATAAAAATGACTTGAAAGATGACTTTGATGAACTACATGATGCCATGGATAAATATAGAAATGCCCTTGAAGAAAAAGTGAAGAAAACAGAAGAGTCCATTACACAATATGAACAGCTAATTCAAGAAACTTCGAATGATAGTAAGCTTATCAGTTATTCTGAGATTTTAATTAATAAGATGGATATGGTTGATAAGTATAGAGCCGATTTTCATGAAGCCGAATATGATTTAGCTTTATTAGAAGAACCAAAGAAAAGTGATGTCAAAACAATACAGTCATCTAATAACAATCTTCTCAAAAACGCCCTATTGGCAGGCGCCTTTGGCTTTCAATTAATGCTTGTCCTATTAGTCCTTTGGAAATATATCATCAACGCCCGACGCGCATTATCCCAGCGTCAAGAATAATATAACATTCAAACCCTTAAAATCCTTGATGCCTCTGGTATTTTTAAGGGTTTTCTCGGTTTTACAACAGAAGGTGCTAATATGAGTAATTCTTTTATTAAAAATACAGTTATGACATTGACGAGACAAATCTCCGGAATTCTGCTGGGGCTGCTGGCTTCTATTATAATTGCAAGATCATTGGGTCCTGAGGGGAACGGGCTTTATCAATTAATTGTATTGCTTCCAACTACCCTAATGACATTGCTGAATTTTGGAGTAGGAACATCCAGTGTATATTATGTTGGACAAAATAAATATGAGATTAAAGATATTATTAAAACAAATACCGCTTCAGGAATTGTTCTTAGCCTTGTTTCTATTATTATAGGCTTCGTCGTTGTCATGTTTTTTTCAGACAAGTTCTTTGAAGGAGTGCCACAGGACTATCTTTATATTATCCTGATGATTATGCCACTGCTTATGCTTAATGAATTCTATCTGGTCATTTTTCAGGGCGTTCAGGATTTTAAGTCTTATAATTCCCTTGCCCTTTTACGGCAGCTGGCAGCTTTAATCAGCTTGGTGCTATTTATCTTTTTACTTCAAATAGGTCTGGTCGGTACAGTAATTGCTTTTACAGTTGGAGTGATCACACAATTTTCTGTCACACTCTTTTTGTTCAAGAAAAGTTTGAAAACCAACCTGCTGGCAGGAAAGATATCAAGAGATTATTTCAAAGATTCTTTTTCATTCGGTTTCAAAGCACATTTCAGCAATGTATTGTCCTTTATCAATTACCGGGCAGATATCTATCTTATTTCAATGTTTTTAAATCCGGCTGCAGTAGGGCTTTATGGGGTCGCAGTCAGTATTGCAGAAAGATTATGGATTGTCTCTCAATCCATTTCTTCTGTGCTATATCCTGTCATTTCTTCTTCAAATGATATTGAAAGCAAGAATAAATTAACAAGCATTATAAGCAGAAATGTTTTATTCTTTTCTATTTTGTCCGGAATCGTGTTCTATTTTGTCAGTGATCTTATATTCCGGATTTTATTCGGTGCTGCATATGACGAAAGCTCCGATATTCTTAAGATGCTCCTTCCAGGTATAGTTTTGTTTTCAGTTGATAGAATTTTATCTAACGATTTAGCCGGAAGAGGAAAACCTGAGCTTAATATGTATACTTCCATTTTCACCGTTGTTTCTAATATCATCCTGAATTTTGTGCTCATACCGAAAATCGGCATTGCCGGTGCAGCTGTCAGTACCTCAGTTACTTATAGCTTGAGTACCATGATTAAAATAGTTTTATACAAACGGGAAACAGGTGTAGCTTATTCCAAGCTTGTCCTATTGCAGAAAGAAGATATGGCTCTTTTCAAACAACTAATTAATAAGGCGGTAAAGAGAAAATGAAAGTCTTAATCATCCCATCTTGGTACCCCATAAAAGAAAATCCTATACTAGGCATATTCTTCAAGGAGCAGGCAAAAGCTATCCAAAAAAGCGGATGCGATGTGACAGTTCTTTACCCTGAGATCAAAACGATGCGTTCCTATAATACCGGCTGGAAAAAAGGGATTCAAGTTCAGAATGAGGATGGTTTAAAGACATACCGTTATAAAGGGTATAATCCCTTCCCTGCGAGAATTCCATATGCCACTGCGTTTGTATACTATATAAGATTAAAGACACTTTACAAAAAAATGATTGCAGCAGAAGACAAACCTGATCTTATTCATGCCCATTCCTGCTTGTGGGGCGGCTGGGCGGCAGCAAAAATTGCAAAGGAAGAAAACATACCTGTCGTGATAACTGAACACTCCAGCAAACTTGTCAGAGGTGTCCTTAAGCCTTATGAAGAGAAAGAAATTGCTGCCACCATGAAACTAACGGATAAAATTATTTCCGTAGGCCCAAGCTTAAAAAACGCACTCAATCAGTATACTGATAAAGAAATAATTGAAATCCCAAATATTGTAGACTTTAAGAGATTTCAAAAAGAAAGCAAGCAGCAGTCTGTAAAAACTAACAAATTCAGATTTTTCTCTCTAGCTTTGTTAACTCCTAATAAAGGTATGGACATTCTTATTAAAAGCTTTGCAAAAGGGTTTAAAGATCAAGAGGCTGAATTGCTTATTGGAGGGGATGGTGCCCAAAAGCAGGAATTAGTGGCCCTTTCAAAATCTTTGGGAGTGGAAAATCAAGTTCAATTTCTTGGAGCAGTGGATCGCAAAGAAGTGGTGCACCACATGAATGCCTGTGACACTTTTGTTCTTGCCAGCAAATTCGAGACCTTCGGGGTTGTTTTGATTGAAGCTCTTGCCTGCGGAAAGCCGGTAATCTCTACGAACTCTGGCGGACCCAGCTCCATTGTGAATGAAAAGAATGGAATTATTGTACCTGTAGATGATATCAATGAATTGAGCCAAGCCATGCAAAGTGTCTACAGTAACTATTCATCGTATGACCCTGAGGAAATTAAAAAGGATTGTTCGGCAAGGTTTAGTGAGGATGTAATAACGGAACAAATATTAAAAATATATCAGATGCTAGTATAGAGGTACCCAAAATGAATTGGAAAACCACAGCTTATATAATCTTATTTGCTTTGATTTTTATAGACCCATTTTTCTTCAATATTCCGATCGGTCCCTTAAGAGTGACCTTGTTAAGGGTGGTTATTGGAATCCTTTTCGTCATAATGCTTGATCATATTTTTATTAAAAGAAACCCATTTCATACCGACCATATTAGGATCCCATTAACGTTTCTGGGGATATGGTTTTACTATGGTGCCTTATCATTGATTTGGACAGGCAATAAAGGCACAGCGATCAAAGAGCTTTATTACTTCGCGGTCTTTCTATTATTAATTTTAGTACTGGTATTTTTACTGCAAAACCTAAAGAGCTCAGTGATTACAACTACCTTCTGGCTTATTGGAGTTGTACTTGTCCTTATTTCCATCTTGGAATATACATTTGACGTTCATCTCCCAACATCCCGATTTGTGATTGAAGCTGAAAGATTTTCAGATATAGATTATCGGAGGGCAACAGGTTTTTTCTATAATGAAAATGACTTAGCTTTGTTTTTAGTAATCCTGCTTCCATTTTATTTATCTGGTTTACTGAAAAAGCCTTTGCTAGTTAAATTGACGAATATCATTTTAATACTCGCTCTTCTTTTAATTACTTACCTAAATGACGCCAGATTAAGCGTAATAGCGATGCTATTGCAAATCCTGCTATTTGCATTGCTTTCATGTAAAGATTTGATTAAACATGGCACACGTCTATTACTTTTGTTCAGCCCGCTTCTTTTTCTTGCGGCAGCCGGAATTGTATACTCTCTTCCAAATGCTTCTATATTTGAAGGAATAAAGGGAGGCTATGGATCAGAGTACACACGCATAAATTTATATTTAAATGGTCTCTATGCAACATTTCAATCCTTTATGTTAGGAGTAGGCCCAGGAAACTTCCAGTACCATATTTATCCCATATTTAATACGTTAGGATTTATAAATCCCCATAATTGGTGGCTTGAAATTCTTACAAACTATGGCCTATTAATAT
This sequence comes from Cytobacillus sp. BC1816, assembly GCF_051353635.1. Classification (NCBI taxonomy): domain Bacteria; kingdom Bacillati; phylum Bacillota; class Bacilli; order Caryophanales; family Bacillaceae; genus Cytobacillus; species Cytobacillus sp. BC1816. The sequence goes on from NZ_CP195611.1 coordinate 4,804,092, forward strand.
TTGCCGGATATTGCGTCTTCTTTGGTTATATTTTAGTCCAGTTATACCTTATTTATTGGTCTGATAAAAGAAATAATAAATTGGCATTGACTCTTCTTCTAAGTTATATCGGGTTTTCAATAGGATGTCTAGGGCCAAGCAATTTATTTTATTATTGGCCGATGTGGCTTCTTTATGGCGTGACCCTTGGATATATTGTTCAAAAAAGAGAGCATTTAAGAAGGGGACGCAATCCTGATCATCCTCTAGAAAGTAAAGAAGGCTGACTCAAATGAGTCAGCCTTCCTTTTTATTCCATCACTTAAATAGGTTTTTTAACTTAGTAAATACAGTCTCGCTAACAGCACCTTTTCCACCAAGTACCGTAACCTTTTCCACGGATTCTTCAGCAAGGAAAGCTTCTGTCTCTGCTGGCAAGTTAGCATCAGTTAACAAAATGCCTGTATCATTCTTGGCAGCTAAAGCAGCACCCGCAAGAGCATCGGCAAACTGCTTTCCAGTTGCTACATAATACTCGTAAGCGCCGTTATCAAAATGCTTGGCAACATTTAAAGAAGTTTCATAACGAGTCTTCCCGCCAATACGGTAAGGGTTAGGCAATTCACTTGCTACTGAGAAAGATACAACTCCAGTTCCGCCAATTACCAGTGACTTGGAAGCACCTAAATCTCTGATCGCAGCACTAGTTACCGATGGTAGACTATACATTTCAGTTAAGAGAATCGGCATTCCATTTGAAGCCGCATAGGCAGCAGCAGATAGAGCATCCGGGAAGTCCTTGCCTCTAACCACAACAACTTCTTCTGCCCCTTCAGGAGCTACTTCATACGCAATGGCAGCAGCTGTTGCAAATCGGTCTTTACCGGATAAACGCTCAACATTCAATCCAGAATCTTCTAAATCCTGAGCGATTACTTCACTTACAGCACCTTTACCTCCAAGTATAATTACATTCTTAGCACCTAGGCGCTCAATTTCAGCCTTTGTTGCATCCGAAAGACTATTTGGTTTTGTTAATAGCAATGGAGCATCATTTTTCTTAGCTAACGGAATACCTGCAAGAGCATCGGCATAGTTATCACCGCGTGCCAATACAACAGTATCCGCTTCGGTCCAGCCCTTCTTGCTGATTTCGACTGCAGTTACATAACGGTCAGAACCAGAAAGGCGATTCACACGCTCTGCGTCTTCATTGCGGTAAATGTCTACTACCTGTTCAGTTGTATTTCCTGCACCATCTACAAGAGTTAGTGTGAAGGAGTTATCCCCTTCTTTTACAGGTACAGTAACTTCCGCAGTGGCCGTATCAGGCTCAGCCAATTCTTCCATCTGCTGAACAAATACCTTTTCACCATCTAATAATAATGTGAAGGCATTAAAGTTATCTTCAATATCAACATTGAATATAACTTCGTCAACTTCTTTATCAACAAATCTAGGAGCATCTGTGTTTAACACAGGGCTGGTTGTATCAATCATGATCTTACGGGCAAATGAAAACTCTTTTCCGGAAACGTCTTTTGCTACGATTTGGACATCATATTTTCCATCCTGTTCAAACGTAACAGTTGCAGTAAATTCATACTCCCCTTTGTCGTTTTGCTTGAATGAAACATCCTTGCCATTTACAGTTAGTGACTTAAGGGCGATATCCTCATGTACCAGTCCAGAGAATGTGATCGAACGAGTATTGTATTGTCCAAATGGAACAAGTTCATCTGTAGAGACATCAATAATCGGAAGTCCAGAATCCCCTACAGCTACTTCATCGAAGGACACATTATACACCTTATCGACAGCAGCTACTTCCACAACAGCTTTTTCAGGAATAGAATCAAGAACAACACTTGTTTTATCTGCAGCAGCATCAGCTACTTTCACTCCATTTACAAACACAGCATAAGCCGCAATACCAACACCGGCATCAGAAGCTTCCCAGCTTACTGTTTTGGTTTCAGCATCATATTCAGCCTCAAGCTTAGGAGCTGTATTATCTACGTATACAGGCACTTTCTTGGTTTGCCATTCAGCACCCTCGTAATGAACTTTTCCTTTTAGCTCATAGTAATATAAACCATCTTCCGCCGCTTTTCCTTTGACTTTTCCATCCCAGGCGCGTTCAGGGTTAAAGTCATAAGGATTGGTATCGCCGGAATCAAACCAATTCTTTCTGACATTTGATTCAAGATTTACTCTTGCTACCTGCTTTCCATCTTTATCAAGGATATTCGTCTGCAATTCCTTGGCATTACGAAGCATAGCTGGAAGAGCATTGATATCGTCAAGGTTGCCATCGCCATTAGGTGAAAATGCATATACATCCTTGCCATCTACTTTTAACAAATCTGCGAAATAATCGCCATTTTCGACTAGCATATCTGTACCTATAGGGAACGCATCATAGAATTTGTTTTCCCCAAGAGTCTTAAAGCCATCGAAGATTTCAGGGCGATCCCATTCACCATAGAATCCTAAGTAAGGTACAGTCAGTGTTGGGTTGGCACTATCCTTCTTGGCATCTTCCAAATGCACAAATCCTTCAACAAAGATATCTTCTTTAAGGTAGAGAGAAAGAGGCTTTCCATCTTTATCTAAACCTGGAAGTTTCGCTTTAGAGATATCAACTGTGACTGTGAACTCTACAGTTTCACCTGGAGCTACTGTCACTGTCTCAGGACCTTCAACTTCAACACCAGTAAGGTCACCGGCAATTAGGGCATTGCGGTCTTCTTCACCTTCAACCTGCTGAATTGTATCAGCTAGTACACGTGTTTTGACGTTATAAGTAACTTCTTCAGATTCAGAAATATTGGTAACCGCTAAAGGCAGTTCAAATTTAGTTTCTTTAAAGTCAAGAAGTTCTACTTTCGCTTCCCCTGTTGACTGATCAGTTAAAATGGCTGGTGATGATACTGCACTGAAGGTCTGCATCATGCCTGCACCCTGACGGCGAGGTGAGAAAGGCTGGCCATGAACATCATCAATTGTTTTCGCAGTATTTACCAAAAGAACTTTAGCCAATCGAGTGCGCTGTTCAAAATCCAGATCAGAGAATCTGTCATCCTCTTGCAGGAATTGCTGAACCAACGCAGATCCGCCGGCAACATGAGGAGCTGCCATGGAAGTTCCGCTCATTACCGTATATTTATCATCATTTACTGTAGAGTAAATATTTCCGCCAGGAGCTGTGATTTCCGGCTTCAATCTCAAATCAGGCGTAACACCCCATGAAGTGAAGTCAGTCATACGGCCCATTACCGGATCTTCTTTTTTGCTTGTTTGGGCAACAGAAGCAGTTGCATCGCCATTCGCAATAGCTTTTTCCAATTCTTCCCCATCGCCAGCTGAAATCATCATAAACGGCACATTCCAGCCGCCCTGGTTTTCATAGAATGTTCCTGCTCCAGAATCATATACAATGATTCCTGCTGCGCCTGCTTCTGCAGCGTTTACTGTTTTATCGAAGAATGATAGACTTCCGCGCTTAACAACGACAATCTTACCTTTTACATCGACACCTTGGTAATCAGAAGGGTTTCCGCAAACCTTACAAGCCTTTCCGCTTTCTTCTGTGACACCATTTGCCTGTGATAAGCTTACAAGCTCTAAACCGGAAGCAGCCAGACTGGACCAATCATCCACTCCATAGCCTGTAAATGTCTTTCCGCCTACTGTTGCCTGATGCTGGTACAAGTATGCAACATTACCTGAAGCAGCAACCTGCAGTGTATCCGGATTTAACCCTGGAGATCCAACAACCCCAATATCCGGGTTTTTTGCGTATGGTGCATCCCAACCGCTTCCCAGATGTGCAGAGTTACCCGCAGAAACAGCTGCTACAATTCCGTTTTCTACAGCTCTTGTAATCGCAACATCTTCGGCTCCATTTTCCTCATAAAAGGCAGCTGTTGAACCTAAGCTCATATTTAATACATCTGCACCGAGTTTAATAGAATCATCAATGGCTGCTAAATAAACATCAGACCAAGTGGACGGATAATTTGGATCGTTACTGAATACTTTCATGCCAAGAACCTGTGCTTCTGGAGCGACACCCTTGATGCCTCCAGTTTTTTCGTCTCCATTTGCTGCTACTGTACCGGCTACGTGCATACCATGCATGGAGGCAGCAGGTCCTAGGTCTAAAATGGTATCATTGCCGTCATAGTAGTTATAGCCATAAGGCACTTTATCTGAATAATATTTACCTTTTAGGCCGTCTTCTTTAACAAGAGCATCTACTTCGCTCTTTTCCAGATCAGCATTGGTTTTATCAATATTCTGGAAATCTTTATGTGAAGGATCGACACCTGTATCAATTACAGAAACAATCATACCTTCGCCTTTATATCCGGCATCTCCCCAAGTAGAAGCTGATTGGATAAAGCTGTGGCTTGTCTTCATGTTAGGCTCTACTTCTGGACGGTTGTAAGCATTGGCTAAATAAACAGCTTTAACACCGGATAAGCCTTCGATTTTAGCGACTTCCCCGTATTTTACTTCACCGCTGAATCCATTAAAAGCGGTAGAGAAGTTTTTAAGATATTCAAATTTTACGCCCTTTGATTTAATCGCACTTTTTACCGAACTTTGCTGTTTTATCACTTTTGAAGCTAGTGATTCTTTTGTCGATTCTGATAATTCTTTGTAAAGTTTTCCTTCTTCAGTTGCAGTCTCTAGTGGTGTTTTTCCGTCAAGTTCAACAATTACGCGTACTTTATCAGAAGCCTTTAATTCGGTTTTAAGAGTCTTATCTTTAAGTTCTGTTTTCTTTAATGTCTCTGCTTTCAATTCTTTAACTTGGCTAATTTTTTGGTCGTAGAAGTCATTTGAACTTTTAGTAGTTGCAGAAGCTGTGTAGCTGAAGCTTGATAGAACTAATGCAGAAGTAAGGGCATATGAAGCAATTTTACCGGCTTTTTTCCTATTTTGTTTTTTCAACTTTTTTCTTCCCCCATTATCCTTTAAATTATAAGAATGCTATGTACAATTGACCTTAGTACAATATTCCTAAGACAAGACCTGCCTCCTTTTACAAAATTGGTATTAATAGTTATATTTTACAAATTGCTAGATTGTTAGTCAATCAATATTTAGACAGTTCTAAATATTGAACCTATTACTTTCGATACAAAAAAAGGAGACACTTAAGACAAGGTCTCCTTTTTTCCTATTTTTATAGTCATTAAGCCTTCACATACCACTTTTTCAAGTGGAGGATAATAGCAACAGCAGACCAGGCTAAAAGCATCACGCCGGCATAGGCAAGCTGCGGATATTGGGTGATCAGGTCCATTTTACTTAATAGCCAGGCCGAAAAAGTTACCTCTTCCCCTCCAGCACCGATCATTATGCGGGCCAGGAATGAATAAACGATAAACTTGCCGAAATAAATGAGGAAGCTGTTTCGGCCGAACGCTTCTATATACCATGAAAATATAGTTTTTTTTGTATTTCTCAGCTGATCAAATATCAGATGGATAAAGGCGAATACAGTAATTACACTTCCAGCTGTCAGCATCGCAAATGAAGGAGTCCAGATCTTTTTATTAAAAGGCAAGAAGTGTGAAGCTGTATAAGAAAGAAGCAATACAACAGCTCCAAAAAGAATTAATTCTTTCCAGGCTCCCTTATCACGATTTTCCAATAAAATTTTTCCCGCTATCATGCCTAAGAGCACATTTGATAGAGCCCCTATTACCGTCATAAAACCTTCTGGATCATAGCCCATTTTCCCCTGATGATACAAATGTTCAGCTCCGAATACGGCAACATCAATGATGCCTGACGGATTGCAGTCAGGCTGCAAAAGCCCGTCCGTACAGCTTTGGCTAAATGAGAATAAAATATACCCATGAATAAGCAGGATGAAAGCCACAACAGGGATAAGCAATCGCCATGATTTTACGAGAGTGGAGATAATAACTGCAAGCAGCCCAAGAACTCCATATAATTGAAGTACCCCTGTAATGCGTATAGTAGATAAATCAACCTTCCAATCGACAATCATATTAAAGATTAATCCATAGATTATTAACCGGATGGTTCTCTTAATGAGCTTGCTCCAGTTCACGCCGCGATGATAGGCAAAAGCCATCCCTACTCCAAAAACCGTTATAAACCCAGGCAATATATAGTCCATGATTGTAATATCGTACCATCTGGCATGGCGGAGATACTCGTATCCTCCTGCCGGAATATGAAATAAAAACACAGACAGCAAAACAATCAATCCCCTTGTTATATCAAGGGAACGAAATCTTCTCTTTTTCGGTGTTTCTTTTAATGCACGTGCCATAAACAATATCCTTTCTAGCTAATGTCATTACTGTTATATGATATAATACTTCATGGTAAAAAACGCAGAAAAGAGGACTTTTCTTGAAACGATTGATAAGTATATTTGTAATCATAGCATTATTTATTGGCGGATATTTCTTGTTTAAAAAAGAAACAGTTATTTTTTATTCTCCCCATGCAGATGACGAAGTATTAAGTATGGGAGGGTCGATTATAAAGGCAGTGGAAGAAGATAAAAATGTCATTGTCATCTTGCTGTCCAAAGGACTGGCCAGCAGCGCCTATCATAAGGTGAACACAAAGCTTCAGGAAGAGGGCTATGATAACATATCCCCGGAGGAATTTGGCGAGGCCAGGATTAAGGAGTTTAAAAAATCCGTAGAGACCATGGGCGTGAAACCTGAAAACATCCATATTTACGATTTGCCGGATGCTGAATTTACGCCTGATATGGTAAAAGAAGTCATGATTGATATGGAAAAGGACTACCCTGGTGCGACCCATCATGTGATGACCTATTATGATCCACATCCGGACCATGCTTCAACAGGTAAAGCTTTAAAAGCCCTGCAAAAAGAAGGGAAAATTAAAAAGGCTGGTTATTACCATATCCCCATTCAGGAATTCGAAAATTTATCCTATACTGGCAAAGATGAAATAAGCAAAGAACATGCTGAGAAGTACCAAAACGCTTTGGATGCTTATGGCGAGTGGTCACCTGAGGAAGGAAAGTTTCAAATCGGTCAAATCTCGGTTACAGACTACTTTGAAAATGCGATTACATACCTGGAAAGCAGATGGCATCAGTAAAAGGAGAAATTTGTAATATTTTAGTGGATTTTGGTTTTAAAAGAATGGTAGGCTTTTATAGAGAGATTATTGAAAGGCGGAGGAGAATGATTAAAAAAGCTTTACCTTTTTTACTTGTATTTAGCCTGTTTTTTGGATCCTTCAGCCCTGCGACAAGCATGGCTGAAGAAACTTATGAAATTCCAACATACTATGAGACTAACAAGCTGCTAACAGAAGCGGCTCTGGCAAAGAATATCCCGCCTGAAATCGCTAAAACACTCGCCTATCAGGAAAGCGGCTGGAACCAATTTAAGGACGGAAAGCCATATGTAGCGCCTGATGGCGGAATCGGCATTATGCAGGTAACAAATGATGACAGATTTGATGAAGACCTATTAAAGACTGACATCGAATACAATATTAATGCCGGTTTGCAAAAGCTTGATGAGAAATTTCGCGGTGTTGATGGCAAACTGCCAACCTTAAATAATAATGACCGTGATATTCTCGAAAGCTGGTATTTTGCTATTCTAGCTTATAACGGCAGAGTTGAGGAAAATAGCCCATTAAAATTAACAACAGATGGAAGCAGAAATGAAAATGCATATCAGGAAAAGTTCTTTAGATTAATGAACGATTCCTTTTATATCGGAATGGGTATACACCCGATTCCATTTGACTTTAAGCCTGAGGATTTCGAATATAGCGGTGAACCAGATCACCTTTTAATTTTCAAAAAGGATCGTTATGAAATTCCTGAGCATCTGCTGCATAAGACAGAGCATAAATTTACACAAAATGATATCCTGCTTTCCGCGGATAGCGCGAACTTCCGCGAGGCCCCCTCAAGCTTATCAAAATCGCTGAAGAATCTCCCATCAGGGGAAAGAGAAGCTGTGAGAGTACTGGATAAATCATTTGCTTATGATCAATCAAACAAATATGGATTAGCGGATGACAAGATGCGGTTCCGGCAATACGTCTGGTATAAAGTAGAGATGCAGGATGGCAGAACGGCTTATACCGCCTCTAGTGACCTTAAGCATCTTGGCAAAAGATTATACGGAAAATCCCGTTATGATACAGCAGTTTCCATATCTCAGGAAGGCTGGAAGGAGGGGGCAGACACAGTAGTGCTTGCCTATGGGGAAGATTTTCCTGATGCACTAGCCGGGACTCCATTAGCCTATCAGCTGGATGCACCAATGCTATTAACTAAGGTTAATAGCTTACCAGATTCAACAAAAGCCGAGATTAGAAGATTGAAACCAAAAGCAGCATATATCCTTGGCGGTACCGGTGCTGTAAGCAAAAATGTAGAAACTGAACTTAAGCAACTAGGAATTAATCAAATTAGCCGTCTCGGCGGCAAAACCAGATTTGAAACGGCAAATGAAATTGCTATGCATATGCCTAATAAGGGAGATAGGGCCGTCCTTGCATATGGACGCAACTTCCCAGACGCACTAGCGATTGCTCCTTATGCAGCCAGGAACGGATATCCTATTCTTTTAACTGAGACGAATAAAATTCCTGCCGAGACAGCGACTATCTTAAAGGGCTTTAGCAAAACGCTTGTTGCTGGCGGCTATGGTGTTATTAGTAATAACGCGATAGCCAACCTAAACACTGTCCGTTTTAGAGGAACAGATCGTTTTGGTACAAACGCCGATATTGTAAGGAATTTAGAAATGGGCAGTGAACAAGCCTTTGTAGCCACCGGCTATAATTTTGCAGACGCTTTAACAGGAGCCGTTCTGGCTGCTAAAAAGAACTCACACCTTCTGTTAACACCGCCAGCTTCCATTAAAGATCCTATAAGGGCGACAATTTCAGAGAAAAAGTACGATTACTTCCAATTTCTTGGCGGTAAGTCAGTAGTCGGTATTGAGAATGAACTTGGAAAAATGATAGAAAAATAGAGTTGGTTTTGAGCATCTCTGAGATCAGACAACCCCCACTTTTGTGAAAGTGGGGGTTGTCACATAATAGCTATCTTACTACGAAAAAAAGAACAAAATTTAAGGGCTGCAGATACACATATATAAACCGTTTCTTCCTCAATGATCAAACTTTCTTACACCTCATACCCAATCAACCACTCTAAGCGCTTAATTTGAATTGAGCCAGGCATTGTACTCAGCAGAAGGTTTCTGAATTGGATTGCTGCAGGGTTCTCAAGCTGCATAAATCTGCCCATAACTCTAGACCCCCTTACAATTTGTGTGGTTCGCGGAATTCTCAATTTTTCATAATCCTTAAAAGCTTGTTGAAAGTTTTCTGGATGTTTCTCAATGCAGCGTGATAATACTATAGCATCTTCTATAGCCAGGGCTCCCCCTTGTCCCAAGTTTGGCAGCATCGGATGAGCCGCGTCCCCAAGTAAAATTGCCCTGCCTTGACTCCATGAATTAATCGGTTTTCTATCAAAAATTTCATGAATGAGGATATTTGCTTCCTTAGTCGACTCAATGACAGCTTCTATCGGTCCCCACCATCCCCTAAAATGCTCCAAAGCAGTTTCTTTCCTGTTCTGAGCTGTCTTCAATGTTCCCTCTGGGGTATTGATAGCTGCAAACCAAAAAATTCGACCTTTCCCCAAATGAGAGAATCCAAACCTTTTACCTGGTCCCCAAGCCTCAAAGCCACCTCCCAGCTCAATAGGAAAGCGCACATCATCAAATTGAGAGATGCCTCGAATAGCAGTAAACCCAGAATAACGAAGAGGGGTAGAGCCAATTAACAATCTCCTTACTTGGGAATGAACTCCGTCGGCACCGATTAAAAGATCACCTTCAACCGCTACCTCTTTCTCAAATATTGCGCTGATTTTCGATGCATCCTGTTCTATACTAATAAGCTTTTTCCCTAAAATAACAGTATCCGGCTTTAAATTTTGGTACAAAATGCTTTGTAAATCTGCTCGATGAATTAAAAAACTGTATGTCCCATATTGTTTTGCCTGTTCATGAACCGGTAAATTCACCAGCAGCTTTCCATCCCAAGTCCTTATTTCTGCATTTTTAACAGCTTAGCTCATCTTGCGAACCTGTTCGCCTAACCCCAGCTTGTCCAATGCCTTCATGGCATTTGCAGCCAAAACAATACCTGCACCCAACTCCTTAAGTTCGGCAGCTTTCTCGTATACAGTAACGTCCAGACCTAACTGCTGCAGCGCATTTGCTACTGAAAGTCCGCCTAACCCGCCACCAATAACGATTGTTTTGGGGAGAGCAGCTGGTATTCCCATGTTGATCACCCTTTCATGCAATCTTACTATTTAAGATACTACCAAAATCATTTCTTCACCGCCTCAAAAGCTTGAAATTTGTTGTGTTTCCAATCGGATGTTTGGTATAATTTAGAAAAATACAAGGTGTGATAAAGGTGTCACTTGCCTATTTGTTAACTGTTATTCCTCTTTTAATTCTTGGTATAATTTTTTTTAGCAATGAAAATCTCCCATTCTACGCAAAGTCATTTCTCCCCCTATTAATATTAATTCCAATTTATTACTTAATTGCTATTATTCCTGGAACCAATCGCAGAATTAAGAAAAGATATGGGCTTCCATTAATAGGTTTGATGGTTGTATTTTTTTTATTCCTATAAAACTAACCATTTCTTTATCAATGAAATAAAAAGTGTGGGGTCTATTTTGATTATTAATAAAAATATAATTCCCAGTTTTACAGGTGCTGTTATTCTATTCATTGTTTTTGTTTCTTTAATACCTGCAACAATAAAATGGGTATTTGCTCTATTTTTAATCTCGTTTCTAATACCTGCCTTCCGAGAGATCATGTTCGAAAATAAGTTAAGAAAGTTCAAAGCAGCATTTTATACATCCTTCATCTTTACATTAGGATTTGCCATTTTCCTGGAGCCTTCGTTGTTAATTTCCTTTGATTTTTCAAATTTATTTTGGCTTCTTCTTATCTTTTTTTATTGTTCAATAGGCATCTTTAGCTATGGAATACCCTCTTCTATCATTGCTGAACTTGTTTCAAGAAGGTCCACGAGATTCCGAACCTTGATATCTGGAATAATTCACATTGGAATGGGTCTCTTTACTGGTGTTATTGGAATTTATTCAGATATGATAGAGCCCGGTTTTTATGTCATACCAACGATATGTTCCGTAATTTTCTTCCTTCTTGATGAATTTACAAGAAGGAAGATTTATAAATAACAGAATACAAAAACAAATTTTGTTTTAGAATAGCGACACAGCTTTATGTTCGTTAAACTCCCCTTTACACCTATAACTTAATAAATTGTTTCGGGCCCGGTATGAATTTAGTTTCACAGTATCTAATTTCATATCAATAAATATGAAATTTCTACTATTAAGTCCCAATATATTTATGCAAGTAATTGAAATATCCTCTCTTGCAAAAAAATAAAAATTACTTCATGTAACTCTCAACTAAATCATAGCTTTTCTCTTTGGTTGTTCCTGCTTGAGAGGCTGTATACTCTAGCGATTCCATTGTTCCTCCTTCAAATTTCTTAGCTGCTTCTTTTGCTGTGTCATCTCTATAGGTGATCCACTTTCTTTGTTCCACTCTTAGTTTTTCCATTTCAGTTGTAGAAAGTTGCTTTTCCAGTACTTGATAAATTTCATTTAAAGCTTGATCCCATTTTGCTAATATCACTTCTTCGGATTCTATCATTCCTAATGTCGTATCATCATCCTTTTGACGTATTTCAGTTGCTGCTTTTTCAATGTCATTGAGTTTATCCATGTATTTTCCCTTATTTCCTATATTCTTATCTGTGTCTTTACTTACATTTTTATCTTCTGCCTTACTCTTTGTTTCTTGCTGGCTATCTTTTTGATCTTGGCTATCCGTTTGAACAGTACTACTATTTTCTTTTAAATCAGTATTTTGATCTTTTTGATTATTCGTTAAACTTTCTGAACTTTCCTCAACTGTTATATCATCGCTCTCAGTATCGCTATCATTTTTTTTAGAAACTGTTTCACTGTTACATCCGACTAAAAATATAAAAAGAGTTAATATCGTAAACATTTTTTTCATGAGAATGACTTCCCTTCTAGATTGTATAACACGTACACACTTCGTAATCTCGAACATTTCTTCCTCAGTTTAAGTACAAAATCCATTTAAAAAGCATGTTGCTAATTAATATCGTTCAATTGCTGAACATCAATAATTCCTACATTACATATAGAACTTTTCAAATTAATAAATTACCAAGATACCACAATCCATCCATCTTTTTGATAAATGGTGTAACCTTGTCTTTGTTCGAATTCAACTGTAACCTTTGCACTTGTTTCTGAAACAAAATCAATATTCTCCGATAAGCCTTTATAGATAAAACCATCTCCATTGAATACATCTTTAAGAAGTGCAGAAGAACTTAATGGTGTGGAAGAAAAACCCGTACTCTTATGCAAAATAGGTTCACCATTCTTTACTATGGCAAAAAGATCAGTATTAGGTACCGCATAAAGTTCTGAATCATATTTGTTCGCAATGTTAATTAAGTGTTGAAATTTTGTATCGTCCATAAAATTCACATACTGATATCCGCCAATTTCAATTGAGTCTTCTAATTCTCTTTCTTTCTCTACAGCAGGCTCAGTCTCAGTTTCAATAACTTTTTCATTTTCATTTTCTTCATTTTGTTCTTTTATTTCTTCATTTAAAACTTCTTTTGCCTCTTGTTTTTTAGTTAATTCCTTTTGAATTTCTTTAGGGTTTTCATCTTTTTCTAATTCAACATTTTTTTCATCCATTGAACCTTTTTCAAGTTGCATGGATTCATTTGAAAAAACAGGTTCCTGATTAGCAGCAACGTTTTCTGGGGCCCCTTTATAATAAAATGCACCAGCAGCAAATAAAAATAATGCCATAAAAATAATAGAATACAATTTACATTTCATTTAAACATCTCCCCCTTTTACTCATTCAATATTTAGACGATCACGAGAAGAAAAAGTTTCAAAAATTACCATAAATATTTCAATTATATTACATAAATATTTCATTATCGTGTCAATAAGCATAAAGTTCACAGCCGATAATAAATGAAACAATTAGAAATTCACTCTTACTAATCTATATTTTTAATATAAAAGGTTTTTACAAGCTGAGAGATGGTTTTTATGCCATCTCTATTTTTTGTAACTAAACACCCATGCCTTTCGTCTATTATTAACGGGGATATTTACTAAGACTTTTCTACTGAATAATTTTCTTTACAGACTGAAATTTCAGTATCAAAATGGATGAGATTCTGTTATTCTATATTTTATGATGTAACTTTTTGTCAATTTATGTGGAGGGAAGCAGCAATGAGGTCAGAGAATAAAAAGAAGAAACGAACCTGGCTCCGTGTGACCGGTATTTTGGTTTTGTTAATATTAATCGGCACAGGAGTATATGGATATACCGTATATAAATCATTAACAAGTGCAGTAGAAACAATGCATGAACCGATAGAAAGAGAGAAGTCCGAAAAGCGTACAGAGCAAATTACGCTGGAGAAGAAGGAACCTTTCTCTGTATTGATGCTTGGTGTCGATGAGCGCGAGGGAGACCGCGGACGGTCAGATTCCATGATTGTTCTTACTGTGAATCCAAACCAAAACTCAGTTAAAATGCTTAGTATTCCTCGTGACACAAGGACAGAAATTATTGGAAAAGGTTTTGACGATAAGATTAACCATGCCTATGCATTCGGCGGTGTTGAGATGTCCATGAATACTGTAGAGAACTTCCTTGACATCCCTATTGATTACTATATGCAAATCAACATGGAAGGCTTTAAGGATATTGTTGATGCCGTTGGCGGAGTAACAGTGAATAATGATTTAGATTTCAACTATGAAGGTGTTCATTTTACAAAAGGACAGTTAACTTTAAATGGAGAAAAAGCATTAAAGTTCTCTAGAATGAGATATGACGACCCGAGAGGCGACTTTGGCCGCCAGCTTAGGCAGCGTGAGGTAATCCAAGGGGTGCTTAAGGAAGGTGCCAGCTTATCTTCTTTAACAAACTATGATGAAATATTCACAGCTCTCGGCAATAATATTAAAACCAACATGAAATTCAATGAAATGGTAGATATTCAGAAAAACTATCGGACAGCTGCAAAATCAGTTGAACAAATGTCTCTTAAAGGTTCCGGAACAAAAATTGATAAAGTATATTACTTAATGGTTCCGGCGGAGGAAAAACAGCGCATTCAGAACGAATTAAAAACTCATTTAGAGCTTAACTAAGAAGAAGCCTCTTTCACTTATGTGAGAGAGGCTTTTGATAAAATTTCAAATATAAAATTCGGATAACGCATAGCTTAATATTGTTTATGGATTAAAAAAGGATAATTATGGAGAGTCGGTTGAAGTGTCTAAAAGGAACAATTATAAAGAACGCTATGATTTAGGAATCAAAATCCTTTATATTTTAAACTTTGGAATTGTTATAACATTAGGTTTGGCCATTTGTCTCCTTGTTTATTACCCAGAGATTCTAAGTATATTTAAATAAGCCAACTCCTTATGAGATGGCTTTTATACTTTTCTCTTTTTCAATAAATATTATATAAAACAAACCTTACTTTTCCTAAATGACTCTCTATTAAATAGATTGAAGTAACTTTAAGAAAGTAATAAAAATTCATCCCAATAAGATTCTATTTCAGGATTTTGTGCACTAATTAATGAAAGCAATATCCCCACGGTACCTTCCAATAAACCTACTTTTTCTATCTTCTTGGTTTGTCCGCCTTTTTCACGTACTAAATCAGCATAGCCATATCTTAAGTTACTATCATATAACCTTAGAACCTGTGAAATCAGTTCCTGTTTCCTCTTCTCACCCAGGTTCAATAATTGTTCATCCTCATTTAGAGCACTGGAATTTAATAGTCTATTTAATATATGTAAATTACCGCTATATCCGTGGCAGAGAATCGGAGATATAACATTATATTTACTTATCGGCATAGTAATCAGTGCTTTCGCCAACTCTCTAATCAACCTTTTCATTTCCAGATCTCCGACTGCCTCATGCGCTAAGTCAATGGCTCTGCAAATGCCAAAGCTCCCATAACACCACGCATCAAATCGATCTGTTTCATCATTTCTAAGGTTTTCAGAATCATCCAAGCCGACCATGCGTTTAAAGTATGGGCCTTCGTTATCATAAGAAATATGGTCTGCTAATATTTTGAATAGAGATCGAATTGCTTCATCGATATTTTCCCCTTCCATTCCTTTTATTTTAGCTAGGGATAGAAGGGAGAGCGGGCCTGCAATTCCGTGCGACAATCCTAAATTAACATAGCCACTGGTGAACTTCTCTTTGTCTTCTTCCACAATAATCGTTTCAGGAGGAGAATAAAAGCCGGTTAGCGGCTTCCCATTTACGTCCTGGGTTCGTGTTAATTTAATTAAATGAGGAATGATTTCTTCGCTTAATAACTCTCTGTATCCTGGGTGGCTGCTTGATAAGGCATATCTTCCGATTCCAGTTATTCCTGTTATAAGGTCATAGCAATATTCATAGGCCCCCGCTTCTATTTCACCATGCTTTTTAATTACCTGCTTAACAAATTCCCTGGACACAGGAAGCGAATATTCTTCAAGCGATTGCACCATTGATGAGTATCTAGTCCCTCCATGTGAAGCTAAACGGACAGCAAAATTCACTCCTGTAAAGCCATTAAATAAGGAGATTTGGTGAATTTGAGGGTTATTTTCAACTAATTCCTTTAGTTTAATCATATACTTGTGTGTTGTTAAGCTATATTCCATATCAGGAAAATATCGATCAAGTTCTGAGAATAAGACAATAAGGCCAGGATATCCATGGGATAAGGATAATGGATTCCATGGCATCAAATCATTTTGTTCATGTTCAAAACTGACATTGTCTGGTTCAGAAAACTTATCAACGAGGCTATTCATTATATGACCTAAATTATTGTTTTTTACCGTTAAAGTTTCCATAAATTGTCCCCTTATGATGAAGAATAACTTAATGCCGATTCCTTTTCCTTGGCGTATCCTCTAGATTGAGAATCATATAGCCTGTAATAATGGCCTTTGTTTTCCATAAGCTCATAATGAGTCCCGATTTCGCAAATCTCTCCTTCTTTTAAAACAATAATTTTGTCTGCATGGATGATATTTGAAAGTCTGTGCGAAATAAAGATTCCAATTTTGTCTCTGCAAATCTCCTTAAAGTTAAGAAATATTTCCTCTTGTGAAATTGCATCAATAGCGGATGTTGGTTCATCAAGGATATATATTTCAGCTTCACGAACGAAAGCCCGTGCAATAGCAAGTTTCTGCCATTGTCCCCCTGAAAGCTGAACACCTCCATCAAACCAGACTCCTAATTGGGAACTAAATTTATCAGGAAGTTCATCAATGAACTTCTTTGCGCCTGAAAGGTCAGCAGCTTGAATCACTTGTTTTTCATCATAATCATTGCTGCCAAGGGTAATATTTTCGAATGCTGAAAATTCATATCTATTAAACTCCTGAAAAACTACACTTAATTTAGACTGCCACTCAGTTACCTCGAAGTCCTGGATCGGGGTGCCTTTATAGAATATATTTCCCGAGGTGGGGTTAAACAGGCGGCAAAGCAGCTTGGTCAGCGTTGATTTGCCGGATCCATTCTCTCCAACTAGAGCAACTACCTCACCAGGTTTTATTGAAAAGTCAATATCCCTAAGTGTCATGTTATTTCTAGTTGGATAAGCAAAAGTAACATTCTCAAAAACCAATTGTTCTTGATAACCATCTTTTAGCCATGAGCTCTGATGATTCTTTCGCTGACTAGTAAACTGTGTCGGCAAGTCTAAAAAACTAAATAACTGATTCAAAAACAGATTATTTTGATACAGGTTAAAACATAAATGAAGCACCGATGAAGACTGAGATTGAGTCCGGTTTACTGCCTGGATATAGGCAATAAGAGAACCTATAGCGATAAGACCTGAAAATGCATCTCTTATTACCTGCAATAAAACGAATCCTACAATCAGCAAGGTTAAGGAATCAAATAATAAAGTAGTCATTAATCTCTTAAAAGACATTCTTTTATTATCTTCAAAAATTCTTTCATATGTTTCTACATACTTATTTTTAATGACCTTACTTTTGTTAAATGTCTGAATCTCCTTGACATTTGAGTCAGTTGTCATTAAATGAGTTATATAGTATAAAATCCTTCTTTTCGGAGCATGAAAAAAACTTAGCTGATATTCCTGCTGCCCTAGTTTCAAAAAGGAAACCGCAGAAATCACAGGAATTACAAGCAAGAGGAGAATCAGCCACCACTTCCATAAGATTAAAATGGCCGAAACAGATACGAGGGTTACCACACCGCTTATTATCCCAATGCTTTGTTCAAAAATCTGATAAGGACGGTAAGTAGACTCATCCCTGGCTCTTTTGATATTGTCGTAAATGATGTGATTCTCAAAATATTCATAGGGCAATGATGAAGCTTTATCCATTATTCTAATGTCTATCTCTTTTGTTATTTGATCCTGATAAATTTGTTTCAGGGTCGATACTACTGTATCCAATATGGATGAGACAATGATCAACCCTAAATAAAGCCCAAATAATAGAAGAACAAGGTTGAAATTTTCCAGCACACTGACCTGATTAACTAAAAGCTCCAGCAGCAAAATTAGTACTGCTGGAATTAGGCCAGTAATGATAGAGAGTGATACAATTCCAAGAAAATAAAATTTATTGGCCTGGAATAAGATCTTGTACATTCTCGGCCACATCTTGAAGGTTTCTAATACTGTTTTAATAGAGATTTTATCTTCCTGGGTGCTTTGGGAGGTATAATCCATACAAATCTCCCCTTCTTATGGATTTCAGTTTTCAACTAAGACTTTTTTCGGAATTTGCTTATTAATATGAGATATAGACTTAAGAGTCATATGCAGCAGCACTCTTACCTCATCTTCCATGTGACCTGCACCAAGAAATCTGTTACATGTCATATGTACAAGACTATCTATTAACATACCGCTCTGCTGTGTGTTCATCACATCATCGCTAATTAAATCCCTAACCAAACCAGCTAACTCATTTAAGACGCTCTTTCTATAACTAAAGAACGACAATAATTCATTGCCCATTTGCGTTTTTCTTAAATAGGACCAATCATCTTTTCTATTTAAAAGCTTCACTGCTTCCTGCTTAATAATTCTGTACTTCTCCATATAATCTTTTGTTTTGATTGAGTGAGAAATATTATGGAATATATCTTCATCTGTTAATCCAAATGAATCTAATAGATCCACAATATTAATCATGGACAGTATCTCTTTTTTGGTTAATAACGAATCTTCCGCATGATTGAGAAATGAAAGCATCCTGCCAGTAACGACACTGTCTCTCCAGAACACTTCTTCTACCTTATCTATTAATATACCCCCGCCATACCTCTCGATTTCCCTTTCATAAGGTTCAATTACATAGTGTTTTAAGTACCCCTTATGGATGGAATCCCTTATGAAGCTGTTAATAACAGGATAGACAGATTCAGTAAGGACTTGGGGTTTTCCAAACATTCGAAGCCTTATGTGAGGTTCAGGGTCAAAGTATCTAATATAAAACCATTTCTCAATGAGTTCCTGTTTCTCCAGTTCATTCATAAAGCCCAGGAGATGATCACGTATAAATTCTTCTTGAGCATTTAATGCTCCATAAAGTTTTACATAAAGACACTCTTCTCCGGGATAGATTGTTCTTTTCTCATTAAAGGAAGTTGCATCTTTGACGATATTTAGCTGGATACTGTTTGTTAGAGGAGCTTTCTTTCTGATTAATGGAAAAATGGCTTCCATGGTGTGCTTTCCATTAACACTTTCCACAATTCTATCCTGAAAGTCCCCAATAAACTCTTGGAGCTCAAATTGGCCTTTTTTCTTTGCTTCAGCCACAACTTCTTTTAATTGAATTTCGTTTGTTAAATCAACTAATAACCTAAGATCTGAAAATGTCAGATAAACGTATCTGGGCACATTCCAAATACTGATCCATTTCCTAATACTTTCTTCTATATTTAATCCTCTATATTCTTTATTAGAGTCTATTATTCCCTTGTGAAATCTCCAAGTTCGCGGATAAAGTATTACCTTCCCTCTTCTTATTCTCGGAAGGTAATTACTGAATTGGGACAGTTGCCAATTAAAAACACTCCAATCGGCGTAATGATTTTGTGTAATCTCAAGCAGGAAGCGGCAAAGTCTTGGAGCATTGCTGTAATTAAACATATTGCTGGTAATGAACCTAATTTCTTTTTTTAGCTTCTTTGAATAGATCACAATCCTATCCGGCTCTGCAACCAGGAACAAATCATGGAGATCCATACTTTTTCCTGTGCGCTCAATACTGCTCAGGTTTAATTCATATTTGGTTGGTGTGTATCCCTGCATTACATTTGCAGATTTACCAACAGGCGGAATATATACAATCTCTGTATATTCAATAGATGGATTTTGATTCATAACCTTGCGATGACTAGCCAGAAAATTCTCCAGCAAGTGTTTCTCTTGATATAGAAACCGTCCAAATGATTTACCTACACCTTGAGATCCAGCTTGAGGATTACACGAGATGATGTAATTTTCATCTTTTCCTTTAATCACCTCTGCGTATAAGTCGATCCCTTCAGGAACTTCTCCAGTAAATTCCTTGCTTATTAACTTGTCTACGATCTCATCAGTAAGATTAATTTCATGTTCCTTCTGCTGAATTGCCATGGTGATTAAATTATTTAATGTGATTTGTCTTGATGCATCCATAGCATGCATTATTTTGTTTAGATTATCTGCCTGGTTTATAATTTCATCATCGTAATCCGGGTAACCAATACCTGTTTCACTGCTAATGGCATCTAATAGTGATACTTGGTGAAACAAGCCATATCTTTCTATAAATTTGTTTTTATATTCTTCCATGCTATTATTTTTTACGCTTCGATTAAGTTTCCATAAACATTCAGCTGCATCGGATAAATCTTGCTTTATTTCTTTTGGCAAGGTGAAATCCTTTCCTTTAATAAATGAATCCAATTGCAGCGGATTCTGAATATCATGGACATTTTTCATCTGATTGCATATTTCAAAGTAATTTATGTTATGACTGTTATTATAGAGATCTATACTTCTCTTAACCTTTAGAACCTTTTCTATATATTCTTTATCTATTTCTTTTAATGAATCATTTTCATAAATGGAAGTTAGTTTGGAGGTAATATAATCCAAGGGATTGGTATTATTTACAGGGGGTTTCAGTTCTGAAATCAAAACCTCCTGATCGATTAATTGCTTTAAATATGTATGTATGATGGATATATCTACATCAGGATAGAAACAGGAGATTTTAAACCTTAAACTTTGGAAATCAATTGGATCATTGGTGTATTCTAACACCCTCTCCAGTACTTCTGTTGCAGACACTGAAATTTCTTTATCTTTTTGGCCTCCTAGGCCGTGGGAAACCATGAATCTTACATGAATTCTGCTTCCGACTTTATGCAGTGCCTGATTGTTTTTTACTTTAAGATGTTCAATAATACCGTCGCTTTTTTCTAATGTTCTCACGACATGTAATAACCATTCCATATCAGGCCGAATTATATTAGTGAATTGATTTTCTATCTTTATTGCCAATTCGCCTGCTTCGTCGAACCTGCCGGACGAAACACCTGAAAACATTCCAAAAGGTGTAGGTCTTGAACATCCCCTCAAAGCATACCTGATTAAACTGGAAATTACTTGCTTGCCTTTTTTACTGTTTTTATTTTGAAGTACCGAATCGAAACCATTTTGAAGCATTGAATAAAGATTTGGGCTTGAAACCGCAATTGCCTCAATAAGTTTTTTATCATTTTTAAGCGTTAGCAATAATTCATCTTCTCTTAAACTAGTAATATAGCTGAAATCATCAAGAGATTTAAAGGGTGTCCTTAATAGAAAATAATCTTCAGACTCAAAAACAGATTCTGTTCTATTACTGACTGCTTTTTCTTCCATGTTATCCTCCAGGGTTGATAGTATTTTATAGATAATCAGGAGTTGAATACAGTAACCTTCTGTATCCAACTCCCAATTAATTAGAAACAACCTCTACAAGTAATACGAGTGCAATAACGAATGCTCATTGCAATAGTTTGAGCACAAGGGATGGAAGTTGTAATAGTGTTTGGCTCTGCTGTTCCTCCAGGTGTGCCCACATTTACTTTTACATCCAAGTCAAATTGGTCTTTGTTATTCATCTGATTTACCCCCCTTCCATAATTTACAAAGTACTTTGTACGCTTCCAAATTTACTAGTCAAAGAAAAAACGGTCAATTAGTTATTCCAATATTCATATTTTATAGTTAATTTTACCCACAAAAAAACTTTCTGGTGTAGAAAGTTCAAAAGTGCTATTCTATTATTTCTTCTCTCTTTAAATATGCTGGCGGATTGACCTTACTGAAAAACATTATGGCATCATAGTGCTTTTGAGGAAATATCGCGATCGGCAGCTGTCCCATCATACCAGCCTCCAATAACCACCACCTCCTATTAACCCAATTTCTTTTGGGGAAATTCCGGTCACAAAGAGGTACAAAACGGTTATGCTTATAGGCTTCTAAGAGCAAATTTTCAAGATGCTTTTTCTTTGAAGTATCTATCGGGAAACTAACTCTCAGCAGTGATGAAAACTCACCTTCACCAGCATAAAAACCAATAGAATAAATTTGTTCACCATAATATTCCGACATTAGCTGTCCAACGTTAGTTATTCCAAACAGTCTTGAAGTAATGGTTTTGCTTTTCCGTATATGAAAGTTATGTGCCCAAACGATTATTTTTTCACCTTGGTAATATTCTTCTATTAGCCATTTGAGATTATTAAACATGTAAGTTCCTCTTTGAATACCTGAAGCAATAAAGCTTTTTAGATTGATCTGAAGCCATTTCATGCGATTCTCCATAGCATGCCGAACCAGGTTAAGAATTTTTTTAGCTTCTGTGTGACCATAATCACTCATTTTACGATTAAGGACTTCTAAGCTATCTTGATATATACCCAAACATTCTTGTATCTCTTGTTTCAGCTTCCTTGATATTTTGGCTTGCCCACGTATTTCCTCATCAATTTCAAAAAACATTTGTTCCGCATTAAATAATGATTGATATAGCTCTTCATCAATATTCGTCCTTATCCAGGATAGCAATTTATTAGAGACGGCGGGGTAAGTAGGCTGAATATCCATTCCGGCTATTTGGATATCTTTTGCCCAGGGTTCATTAAAAAGCGGAACCATTTCCTCATTATGAAAAATATCCAGCAGAGACTGCTGAATTTGCTCCTTTGGGGTCAAATTCCCTAAAAGCATTTTACAAAGTACTCCCTCAATCAAGCCGCTTTCCAGAACTACTACATTAAATCCATGCTTCTCATGTAAATATCTAATCATCTTAATTTTTTCTGTATAGTACTCTCCTATACCATGGCTGCTTTCTCCTAATAAAACTATCTTTTTATCCTTTATATAATTGTCTATACAAGAAAAATCATTAAAATCCCTTATTTCGCAGCTTATCCTATTTATTTGATCTATCCATTTAGCCCTTGTCTTTTTTGTAACTAAATTCATAAAAAGCACCTCATCTTAAATTCTGCTAAATATTTTTATATTTTCATTATATTACCAAATATACAGCAAATTTAATATTTCTAAAAACACTACTAAAGTTACAAGCTTTCGTAAACATATAATTGTTTGACAACATCCCCCTATTATCTGGTAATATATTACAAGGTTGAGAAAATTAGTAATATTTTATTTATTTAAAACTCACAAAACATTTCACTCATAAGAATAAAAAACTTTAATTATGAAAGTAGGGGTAGAAATGTGCAGTAATGTAGTTGGAAAGGAAATTCGAAGACTAAGGCGATCCAGGGGACTTACGCAGACGGAATTATGTAAAAATATATGTGATCAGTCTATGTTGAGTAAAATTGAAAAAGGAGAAACTTTTCCATCAGCAAACATTTTATATCAACTATCCCTTAGGTTAAATGTAAGTATGGAGTATTTCTTTATTAAACAGTAAAAAACTGCTGCCCGGTAAATGGTAACAATAAATAATTCCTGAAGATATGATTTAGGTGATTAAGTACACAACCCCATTTTTCAAAGCAAATTTTTTCAATCAAACATTTGATTGAAGTCTGATAAACGCAGTTGTTTCGGCATTTGTTGAGAAAGAATGATGATAAGAAAAAAGAGGAGACTAATAGATTGCTGGACAATCATTAATCCCCTCTATATATGTTCTTTAATTCATCAAATCTACCACTTGTTTTAATACCGAATCTCCAATGCCCCCACCAATCTGATGGACATCATTCGCATGCTTCCCTTTAATCACATTAACTTGTGAAGAATCCAGCTTATTAGATACCAATAAGACAGGTACATTGTATTTAGCTGCCAATGGCCCTGCTGCCAAAGCATCAACTAATTTGGATGTATCTGCATGAGCCACCATAATCGTTGGCATTTCTTCTTGTTTGTAGAAGGTTTGAATGACTTTTGCATTGGTCTCCTGGCGATTAACACCGCTTAACCGATTATCTACTACACTTTTTGCAGTGATGCTGTTCATCTCAGTTATGATAGCCGGGTAGATCACACCTTTACCTCCAATAAAGTAGGAGGTTTGAAGACCTTCACCCTTAAGCCATTGATACGTATTGGCTGGTACAGCTTTTTTCTCTGTTAAGATAATTGGCTGTTTGGTTTGACCGGATTGAGCTGCGATCGACAAGGCATCAGGTTCACCGTGGCCATAGGCCATATAAACCGTATGGACGTCGACTAATTTATCCAGCTCCTGTGCGATCTTAAGTGACGTTTCATATCTCGTTTTTCCGCCAATTCGTGATACCGAGTATCCTTGAGAAAAAAGGCTATCCTTTACTCCATCCGAAATGACACCTGATCCCCCAATAAGCACTATATTTTTTGCTTTAAGCCGCTTGATTTCTGCCATGGTCTCTTCAGGCAAGCTATTGGTTGCCGCTAAAAGTATCGGAGCATTCTTAGCAGAAGCCAATGGTGTAGCTGTTAATCCATCAGCGATTGCCCAGCCATTTACCAGAAAGACTGTCTCAGATGCAGACCAGCCCTTTTTTGAAATTTCAACTGAAGTGGTATAGCGGGTTTTTCCGACTAGTCTGCTAAGCTGCGTGTTCCCTTGGATGACTTTCACCTTTGTTGGACTGCTTGCATTTCCGGCTGTATCAAGTGCAATGATGACAAGCTCTGTTCCTGCATTTTGATGAGCAGGGATTTCAACAGCAAAGAAGCCATTCTCTCCTGCAGCTCCCTTTCCAATTTCAGATGTACCTATTCTGACAGAAATTGTCGAGCCAGGTTCTGCTGTCCCATATATTTTCAAGTTTCGATCAGATACCGCATTTACTGCTGGGGCATCTGGAGGAGTACCATCAGCGACGATGACCTTCGTAGGAGTACTCACATTCCCGGCTGTATCTTTTGCTGTTACTTCAACGATTGCACCTGCTTTTTGTTTTGTTATCGTGATTGAAAATTGACCTTCTGGATTGGACGTCCCTTTCCAGCTTGCCGTTCCACTTTTAACAGTTACTTCTGAGCCTTTTTCAGCAGTTCCTGTTACAGCAGTTGATTGGTCTGTTAACTTCTTTACTGCAGGAGCTGCCGGTGGCGTTTTATCTGCTACTGTTACTATAGCGGCATCACTGACATTTCCGGCATCATCTTTGGCAGTAACTTCAATTAGAGTTCCAGCTTGCTGTTTTGGAATAGAAACAGCGAATTGACCAACTGTATTTGCCTTTCCTGTCCAGCTATCCGGTCCGATTTTGACTGTTATGGCAGAATTCAGTTCGGCTATTCCGGTTACTGTTAAGTCCTGATCTGTTACTTTGTTTACTTGTGGCGCACCAGGTGCTGTGACATCTTCCACCGTCACTATTGCAGGTTCACTTACATTTCCAGACTGGTCCATAGCATAAACATTAATACTTGTTCCTGCTGTCTGCGGTGAAATAGATAGCTGAAAATCTCCTGCTTGGTTTGCTGTGTCTCTTCCAATTTCACTTCCTTCGGCGATAGCATAGACTGCAGCATTAGCTTCAGCTTTACCTGTGATAATCGAATCCGTGTCTCCAACCTGATTCACGACAGGACTGGACGGCGCTGTGATATCCTGCTCTCCCGAATTCATGTCCAGAATGGTATAAGTTATATCTGCCCCTTTTTCAGCAGGCTCTTCAAATCCTTCCTCCGAATTAAATGCTGTTACAACCGAACCGCCCCCACGGAGATTAACAGAATTGCCATTAAAGATCTTTTCATTTAACGAATCAAAGAATGGATCACCCTTAAATCCACGTAAGCCGTCACGCTCTTTTAATAGAAGGGCAATTCTA
This sequence comes from Cytobacillus sp. BC1816, assembly GCF_051353635.1. Classification (NCBI taxonomy): domain Bacteria; kingdom Bacillati; phylum Bacillota; class Bacilli; order Caryophanales; family Bacillaceae; genus Cytobacillus; species Cytobacillus sp. BC1816. Next base: position 4,829,684 of record NZ_CP195611.1, read on the forward strand.
AAATTAGTCATTAGCTTTCCGAAAGTCATATTTGGATCAATATATTTCTTTGCAGCATTTTCAACAGCTGCATAGTCATTGTTTGGATCCTGAAGAATTTCTTTAAAAATGTTATCGCCTATCCCTGCTTGGATCTTTATATATTGCCCAAACAAATAAGACAAGGAATAGTTGGACAAAGTATCTCCATACCGATCCCAATAAAGCAATGAATGGCCGTTTTGGATGGCTGCCGATACATTGTAGTAATTCACTCTGTCTTCAAGACCGTAGCCTGTATAAATTTGTTCTGCCGCCATGGATAACGACTCATTTAACCAGGTGTCCATGCTTCCTCCACCCTCAATAAGGGCATTGCGATTAAAATTCACCATATGCTGGAACTCATGTGCCAGCGTTTCATATGAACTGGCCACATCTTTAACAGACCCCATTCCCATAGCCGGATAGGTATCAATATAAAAAATCTCTGACATATTTGAACCAGAGATATTATACAGATCTCCCGCCCAGAAATAACCTGCGACATACCCCCCGCTTCCAGAAAAGCCATCCTTGATATCATAGGTTAATATATTTATTTTTCCATCAGAATTAACATCTGACTCCGGCCCAAAATGATTAGTAACGGAGGAATGAATTTTACTATCAAACTCAATACCTAATTTTTCAGCATCTGAATCTGTGATTTCATTATTGTGAACCCAAACATTTGCCTTGGACCCGCTGTATGCCAGCCTGGCATTAATCTGTTCGTTAGCATTGGTGGTCAAATTGGATACCCAAAAATTCTTATAATCACCAACACCGTAAAGGCTGTTTATGGACTTTGTGCTTTTCTCTAACAGCCTCCCTTTATTGCTGGCACTATCAAAAGGCTTATCGTAATCAACTTTATAAGCACTCGGTTTTAAACTGCTGTCTTTTGTATATTTCATATCTTTCACATCAAATGTTCCAGAAGACTGCGCTGTCTCTGCATCAACGGATTCATTGCTTATGACCGCATATTGATCTGGCGGTAAAGATGGATTCACTGAAGCAAATGGGTTTTCAACCTTAAACAGCGTTACATCTGAGTAGTAAGTATCAGAGCTGCTTTGAGATGTACCTATTCTCATATAAAGATAACGCTGATCTTCAAAGGAACTTTTTAACAGATCTACTCCAAGAGTAGCTTCAGTAAACCATGCAACAGGGAAGTCACTGCCACCCACATAAGATAAGGAATTATTGGCTTCCTTATAGAACTCAATGGTAAGCAATCCGTCTTTCGGAGAAGACTGATTCGATCTGTATAGTAAATTGAGTTCCATATACTCTGAGTCATCGGGCGAAGTTGCTAGATTATTAAAATATGTATAATGATTAACCCCATAACTGTCTATCAAAACATCAATCAGTTCCCCATTATTTTTAAGCGGGTAATTAGATGGATCCTGATAATTGGCTTCTCCTTCAAGTGATAATCTAGGCTTGGAATCAACTGAAAAATCTGCTGATATGGTTTCTCCAGCCTGCTTACTCTTCTCATTCTTTCCTTGGGCCGACGCTGCTGCCGGGACGAGTAATAACTGTAAAACTAGAATGACGGATAATAGTTTCTTCAAGAATTTCTGCTCCTTTTATATGAGATAATTTACCTAATGATATTTTACTAGATTCAATCACAAGTTACACTAAAAATTGGAATATACCTTCCGCTTTTAATGTAGAAATCATAAACCATTTCATAGAAAGAGGATTATCGCCAGAAAATATAAAAAACCAGCTCAGTCCTAACAAAGCCAGTTTCATGTATGAAAGAATTATAATGATATCCTTAGTTTTTTACTGATCCGCATCTGAGTAAAAATCCCAAGATGGTCGTCAAAAAGGGATATAAAAATCCCAGCTGAGATCTATCATGAAACTATATAACTTTCTTAAATGATAGGGTGCTATATTCAGCACCGTCCAGCTAATAGGTTTTAAAAAAGGTCTAAAATAGAACCTTTTAAAAATACGAATCGTCTAATTACCAAGAAACAAGAATTGCGAGGAGAAAAATGATTAATTTGGCAGATGACTCAAAAGCAGAACCTCTAAATATTTTAGATCGTGAAGAAAAACTTAAGTGGTTAATGAAAGCCTCATCCCAGTCCGAAGGGTTTGGCAGCAAAAAATATAACTACATGCTCATTGATTACTCGGTGGAGAACACCTCTGAAGACGATCTTAGATTCTACGCTCCTATAGATAAGGTCATATTAAATACGGATGAAGAAAAAGTGGCCGCTGATATCGAGTTCAGGGATAAAAATAATGGAGGGGAATTTGACAGTAAGGAAAGGGATGAATCAAGAATTGGTTTTATAGTGGAACCGGAACCACTGAAAGTAAAAACGGTAAAAATAATAACTGGCAAAGTTACCGATAAAGAGAATAACACAATTGCAGAACCACAAGAAATTACGTTTGAATTAAAATAAAAGGTTGGAGAATGAAATATAAAAAAACGATACTTAGTGTTTCCCATCTTTCATGATGCTTTTTACTATGGTGATCTTCCCATCCTTAACGATCTCAATTTTGCAATAGCCCATTTAGACTCTTCCAATGAAAAGTCTAAGTGGCTATTATGGAAGAAACGAGTTTTTCTCTAACCGGCCTCTTTATATCTATATACATTCATTTAAATCACTCATATTAATTTAATTAAACGTTTGATTAAATGTAAGTTGCAATTTAAAAGCAAACTTTCTATATCAAAATATAAAGATTTTAGTTAATTATTTTACCAGCTAACCGTAATCCACCCATCCTCTTTTTGATCAATTGTGTACGCTTTATGTCTCGTAAATTCAACACTAACCTTTGCCCCTGTTTTTTTGACAAAATCTATATTTTCAGTCATGCCTTCATATACAAACCCCTCTCCTGTAAACACTTCTTTAAGCAATTCCGAATAGCCAGAAGAAGCAGAGGCATAGCCAGTACTGCTGGTATAGATCATTTCCGCATTTTTAAACATTGCATAAAGATCAGTGTCCTGCACAACGTATAGCTTTGAACCATATTTGGCTGCAACATTCATAATATGTTTTAATCTATTATTCTCACTAACATCAATGATTTCCACATAAACGAGATCGCCATATTTAATTGTTGCCACCTTTTCCTCTTCATTTTCCTTGGTTTCATCATTGGCATCTTTGTTTTTTTCTGTTATTCTTTCTTTGTTTTCACTCGATTTAACAACTTCTCCAGTCTCCTCCAATTTTTCCGTTGCTTCACTTCCTTTTGTTACTACCTTGTTTGCAGGAGGAATTTCTTTGGATTCCATAAATTTTTCTGTGTCACCATCTTTATACTCAGCGTACTTCTGTGATTGTGGAATTTCATTAGATACCAGCTCTTTCCCATTTGCATTCGTTTCTTTAGGTGCACCTCCATAATAAAATGCTCCCACAGCAGATAATGACACAGCAGTAAGGATTATTATTGGAATTTTCCCTTTCATCTCCACCACACCTCTCCCGTTGGATCTATATATTAGTTAGACGCTTAAAGGTGAAATATGTTTCAATATTTACCAATTTTATTTCATTTGCGTTACAAAGATTCATTGGTAAATTTTCTCTGTCAATACTCTTTTTTTCAAAACCAAGCTATTAAGACTAATCGAATAAAAATAAACAGGACAGAATTATTCTGTCCCTTACATTCACAATATATGAAACTGTAATATTAACAACTTAATCCAACCAAATAGTGAAATCCAACATATTCCCCCTATACAAGTACCCCAAAGCAAACCATGAACAAAGCTTTCTTCTTTATACATAGCACACCCCTTATTAGGATTCTCTTAAAGTGTTCCAACAATTATTTATAGGATATCTTACACTACATGCAAAGGGTGTCGTATAAAGTGAAATTAATTACTTCCAATTTGAAGAAAGTTCGACACTGGGCTCTTAGAAAAAAATGGTGCTTCCTAAACTCGGTGATTTGTGAAGGTGAAAGTGGTTAATGAAATCTAAAAAAGGAGAGAAAAGGAGAGAAAAGTAGATAATAAAGAAGAAGAAAATTATATTTCAACTCTTCTTCTTTATTAATATAGAATTGTTTTTTTATGACTCGTAAAGCTCAATAGGCAAACCATCTGGATCCGAAAAGAACATCAATTTCTTATCTGTGTATGGATCTATTCGCACTTGTTCAACATCTACCCCATTTGTAATAAGGTACTCTTTCCATTCTTCTATATCATCTACTTCAAAAGCTAAATGACGAAGTCCCGCTGCTTCAGGAAAGCTCGGCCGTTCTGGCGGATTCGGAAAAGAGAATAGCTCAATCTGGTAAAGCCCGTTTACTTCCAAGTCCAGTTTGTATGATTGCCTCTCCTCACGGTAGACTTCTCTTAAAACTTTCAACCCAAGAGTATCTATATAAAACTTCTTGGATCTTTCATAATTAGAACAAATAATAGCAATATGATGGATACGATTAAGTTTCACTTGAATTCTCCCAACACAAATAAAGCCTCCCTGCACAGGAGGCACCTCTTATTTAAGAATTTCTTCAATTCTATCCATGACAGCATTTTTTAACTCTTTGAGCTTCGTTTTGCTGTCTTCCAAGTTATCTGATACTACACTAAAATAAAACTTAGCTTTTGGCTCTGTACCTGATGGACGAAGGCAGAACCAGGATCCATCTGTAAGGTAATATTTAAGGACGTTTGATTTTGGCAGCTCAATCGGTCCTTCTTCCCCTTTCTGTACATTCGAATATGTACTGGAAGAGTAGTCTTCTATACGGTTAACCTCAATTCCATTAACTTCTCCCAATGGCTGTTTTCTAACTGCTTCCATTAGATGTGCAATCTTCTCAGCTCCGTCCTTACCTTTTAGAGTAATAGACTCCAAAGCCTCTTGATAATATCCGTATTTTTCGAAAACCTCTAAGAGCCCTTCATATAAAGTCATTCCCTTTGATTTATAATAAGCTGCTACTTCCGCTGCAAAAATTGCAGATTGAACAGCATCCTTATCACGAACAAAGTCACCAATCAAATAACCATAACTTTCTTCATATCCAAATAGGAAGGAATGCTGGCCAGTATTCTCAAAATCATTAATCTTTTCGCCAATGAATTTAAAACCTGTCAAAGTATCAAGAGTTGGAATACCATAGGCACCACCGATCATACGGCCAATTTCAGAGGTCACGATTGTTTTTATAACAACCCCATTTTCGGGAAGAAGTCCCTTCTCTTGTTTCTGAGAAAGTAAATAGTCAAGCATTAAGGCACCCATTTGATTACCTGATAACACTTCATATTGTCCTTCACTATTCTTCACTGCAACGCCAAGCCTGTCTGCATCCGGATCTGTTCCCAATAAAATATCGGCATCTATTTCTTTTCCATACTTGATTGCCAATTCAAACGCAGCATGCTCTTCCGGATTTGGAGATTTTACTGTAGAAAAGTTAGGATCAGGCAGTTCCTGCTCTTCTACAATCGTTACATTTTCAAAACCAAAAGCTTTTAACCCATCCCTAACCGGCTTATTCGCTGTACCATGAAGAGGAGAAAAGACAATTTTTAAATCTTTCGCCATCTTTGCAACTAGTTCAGGATTTAATTGAATCGTTTTTAGCTGATTCACATATGCCCGGTCAATGCTTTCACCGATATAAGTTAAAAGACCATTCTCCAACATTTCTTTTTCATTAGCTGCTTCAATGGTAAGCTCATTTTCAACAGCATTTACATACTTAATAATTTTATCCGCAGCTTCTGGCGGGATTTGACCGCCATCTTCACCATAGACCTTAAATCCATTGTACTCAGGAGGATTATGGCTGGCAGTAATTACAACCCCTGCATAGGCATTTAGATATCTTACAGCAAATGATAGTTCAGGAGTCGGCCTCAGTTCCTTAAATAAATGGGCTTTAATGCCATGCTTCCCTGCTGTTTTTGCCACTTCCAGGGCAAATTCAGGAGATTTATGACGGGAATCATATGCAATAACGATTCCTTTTTGCTTAGCTTCTTCTCCCTGCTCTGCGATATACTGAGCAAGCCCTTCGGAAGCTCGGCGAATCGTATAGGTATTCATCCTATTAGTACCAGGCCCAATCTCTCCGCGCATTCCGCCTGTTCCGAACTCTAGGTGTTTATAAAAGCAATCTTCCAGTAGCTTTTCTGTGTCTAATAAATTATGTAACTGGCTCTTTAACTCTCTTTCTAGATTTTCAAATGTAAGCCAGTTGTTCGCTGATTCTTTCCAACTCATTTTCCCTTGACCCCTTTTTTAGTGATATAAAAAGGTATTTGATTACTTTTATGAGAAAATCAAATAAACTGTAGAATATCTTGTACAATCTTCTTTACTTCATTTTCATTTTGAAAAATTCTCGGTTTAATATTCATTACACTATCTAGAAAACCTTCCTCAAGTCTAAGGCATTTGAATTCGTTCCAGTCTATCACTTTACAGAGGTTATATTTCTTTAAATATGCAATCGTATTTTGATCCTCTTGCATTAATTCCCTATCTATGATTAGAAGGGGAACCTTTGAAGAAACTGCTTCACTAGCTGTCCCCCATCCTGCCTTTGTAATCACAAGATCACATGCCGCTATATAATTTTGGGATTCTAAATACCATGGAGGTATCTGGATAATATTTTGCCGATTTATATTAATATTTGAAGAAACAACAAACATACAATCTTGATTATCCCAAAGAGGAAGCTGTTCAAGAAATTGGAGATTCATTTTCATCCCTATTCCTACAAAAACAATATATTTATCGTTAAAGGGATTAATCTCTTTCTTAATTCTCCAGACTTCATTAGTATTTATATCTCTAGAATAAAAGTTACGCTCTATATTTTGTTCTCTTCCCCATTCCGGCTCTTTACTTGCTGCCAACGAAATAAAACAATTCATGGCCTTATATGCCACTTCAAAAACCTTTAAATCCTCTTTCTCTATAAAGTTTTCATATGCTGTGTACCATGTAAAGTTAGATAATCCAATAGATGGTATATCTAGGTTCTTAGCAGCTTCAAAAGCGATGGGAGAAATATCAGAAATAACAAGGTCTACTTCATTGCTCTTCAAAAAATTTTCTTCTGTGCTAATTCTATTGTCCCAGTTTGAAACAAATTGCATGTATTCTTTATTAATTCTTTGTTCATCAGGCAGAATAGAGTCCTTTTTTAAAAGGTATCCAATGTCTGTTCTAATTTCCCTATAGGCAACTTTATTTTGAGCTAGAGACTCTCTCAAGAATGATAATGCAAAAGAGTGACAAACTATTACTCTTATATTCAATGACAGTTTTAGTAATTCTCTAATAATGGCAATACTTCTGGACGCATGCCCATAACCATAATCAGAAATATAATAGGCAATTGTTTTCATAATACATCACAAAAAAAGGAGAAGAAAACCTCTTCTCCTTACAAAATAACTTTTGCTTTCGATTTATTAAAATGCTCAAGAACATCTTCCCATTGGAAGTATAACCGAGTAAAGTCCTCATCACTAATCCCAATCCCAGTTTGAACTTCAACAAACTCCAAATCAGACAAAGCTTTAATACCATGTTTCTTTCCTGCAGGTAAATGGATAATATCCCCCGCTTTTACACGGGTAATATAATCATCAAGAGCCAGTTCCCCTTCACCTCTAACAATTGTCCAAACTTCATCTCGGAGATTATGATAATGATAGCTTGAGTTTTTACCCTCATGAATACAAATTCTCTTCGTTACCATTTCCTGCCCATCATTATATTTTGCATAATCAAGTACTCTGGACCAACCCCATAGTCTTTCTTCGTACATTGGAGGATGGTCAAATCCACTAATCAAGTCTTTAATCTTTGGACTGGAAGCCTTATCTGCTACTAGAATACCATCCGGACTAGCAGCCACAACAACATCTTTAACACCCAACACAGTAACTGGAATATCAAGCTCATTAATCAAGTGAGAATTATTAGAATCCTCACTAAGCACACCTTTTCCAATTTGAGCTGAAGCCATTTCTTCAGTAAGCGTATTCCAAGTACCAAGATCTTTCCAATACCCTTCATATGGCAAAGCAACAATATAATTTGCCTTTTCCACCACTTCATAGTCAAAGCTAATCTTTGGTAACTCTTTATACTGAAGGGATAACTCTTCATAATCCAAGGGCAAATTTTTCTCTTTTAGAATATTAATTAGATATTTTAACTTGAAAGCAAAAACTCCACAATTCCAAAGTGCGTTCATATTAATTAAGCCCTTAGCTTTTTCCTCGCTTGGCTTCTCGGTAAATCGGTCAACTGTAAATGGTTCAATCTTATCTACATTTCCTTTAGGAACAATGTATCCATACTTGGATGACGGATATGTAGGCTTTACGCCCATTAATGCCAAATCAGCTGCAGAATTTAATAAAACATTCTCTAATTCCTTAACTCTTTCGAAGAAATCATCTTCCACATAAGGATCTACCGGCAATACAGCTACTACTTCATTCTCGTCAGCATGCTGGACAGAATATAAATAAGATGCTGCTAATGCGATAGCTGGAAAAGTATCTCTTCTTTCCGGCTCGATAATAAGTGGAACATCAGTACCAATCTGGCTATGAATCATATCACGCTGCATTTTTGATGTGGCAATAACTGAAAAACCTTCTAAACCAACTGACCTTAATTGCCCCCAAACACGTTGAACCATTGATTGCTTCTCTGATAGATTACCCTCTAGTACCTTCAGAAATTGTTTTGAACGAGTATCATTTGATAGCGGCCATAGCCTCTTTCCCGATCCTCCAGACAATAATACTAAATTCACGAGACTCACTCCCTGATCAGCTGTTCCTTCATAGTTCTGTCCCATTGAGTCTCAGCCAGTTTAAAATCATGTTCCCAATCAATATCTCTTGAACTATTTTCATCAGTTTCAAATAAATAGGGTTTTATACCAATTCTATCAGAGTATCTTTTATATATTTCTATGTTTGCAATAAAGATAGCACTATTGATTTCATATAATTCAGGTAATGTTTGTGTAGGCGGCCACTTTTCTACGGATCTATCATAATTTATAGAACTGCCTTTTGAATCCCATAGATATTTTTGAATTTTTGTTACACTCATAAGTGAATCAAACTCATCCTTATGCTTAATATATTTTTCTATAGCATTTTCATAAAATCCTTCATCAATAAATGGACTTGTCACATGCGTCCATAATATATCTGATTCTTCTTTAACAACATTTGTAACGTAGGTTATGACATCATCAGTGGATGTGGTAGAAGAGGCTAGATGGGCCGGCCTTTCAATTATTTCAAATTCTTTTAATGATTTGGATAATTGTTCATAGCAAATATTTTTAACCTTTTCATCGTCAGTAGAAACTATAATTTTATTTATACTTGGTGTGTTAATTAGTTGATTAATCTTAATTTTGGTTAATCCACCATCAATCCCACAAAATGGTCTAGTATTTTTATTAATTACCCTTTGACTTCCTTTTCTACAGGGAAGAAAAGCTGTAATTTTAGACATCTATTGGTACCTCCTTCAGTAACAACTCTTCCAAATTATTAACCACAAAAATCGCATTCTGCTGTGACTTTTCCTTTAATTCTATACTTTGTTCACTAAATTGCCCCATATAAATAAAATCAATTTTATTTAGGAACGCTGCTTCAAAATCTTTATATGAGTCTCCAATTAATACAAAGTTTTTACCACTACTATACTTATTTTTGATATTTTTAATAATAACTTCCTTACTTGTTGGGGATCCATAAATTTTATTAAAATACTTCTTTATTCCTTTAGATTCAAATGCTTCATTTAATTCTTTTTCATCGCTACCCGAGGCTATAAAGGTATCTTTTCTTTCCTTTGCTAATTTTTTAAGTAATGCTAAAGTACCGGGTGTCAATTCTACTTCTTTATATAATTCTCTACTTAAATGGCTGTATTGTTGTAAAAATGAGTTATAAAGTTCTTCATTAAAGTTCTCATTTAAAATATTAGTAATGAAATATTCAAATTTTTTATACCTTGATATTCCACCATTATTTTTATGATATTCAATGAATTTTGTCACTAACTCTACTGGGTAATCACTTATAACATCTATAAATGCATCGGATTTTTTCTTATTTGAATCAACTAAGACCCCATCACAATCAAAAATAACGATATCATAACCTGTTAAAATCACAACATCAGACCTATAATTTTATTATCCATATTTCCTAGAACCCCATATATTGAAAATCTTTCTATGTTATATAAAGAAGGAGTCAAGGTTTTAAGTTCTAATTTTTTATTCTTATCGTTAAAGTTGTTAATAATCAACTGATTTTCCTTTGAAAGATAGCTTTCTTTAGGAGTTAAACCCTTATAGCCGTCGAATCCAGCAAGATAAATAGTAGAAATCCCTAGTTTCTTTGCTGCGCTTATTGCCATTGCTAAAGGAGCATCCTCATCCACTTCATTAGACGGATCTTTTAAATATGGGAGAATATTAATTTTAAAGGAATTATTCAAATCCTCTTCGGATTTAATAGAATTTAAAGTTTTTTCTGTTAAAACATAACCCAGAAAACTTGAATTATGAACATCAATGGTGTTAATTTTATTCCTTTCATCCCCAGGTAAACAAACTAGCTGCTTTAAGTCACTGTCAGTAAACATTGTACAATTTTTAATCGTAGAATTAATAATCAGTGAATTAGTTTTCAAAGCAAATTCCTTAATATTCTCAAAATGATTAGAAAGCTCTTTACCTCCGCCTACAATAATTGCAGAGTCATACACATCTTTTCCAGGGCTTTCATCCAATGTTTTATTATTTTCATTTATATTATTTACGCTATTTTCTTCTTCTATTGATTCAATAATTGAAAGAGTAGAATACCTTTGCTTTGACATGAGTGTCATAACTTTATTTTGTGGTAGACCTCCCATCCCTGCAATAATATATGGTAGGGAAGCACCCCATTGATATTTTTCTTTTAGTTCATTAAATCTTTCAACTAATGTTACTAAATTATCAAATAATATTTCACTTCCATATTGATTTGATTTATATATAGATATTAATTCAGTCTTAAGATTCCCTGCTCCTCTCCCCATTCCACTAATAGTCGAATCAACTATTACTGCTCCTGAATTAATTGCTTCAATAGAATTGGAGAATGCTAGTTCCATATTATCGTGACCATGAAAACCGAACTGCAAATTACTATTAGTATATTTTAATATACTAAACTTTTCAGCAATATCAGTTGGGTAACAAGAACCATAAGAATCAACTAAATATAAATAATCTACTTCAGTTATTCCATCAGAATTAATAATATCTTGTAACTCTTTATCATTAAGTTTAGAGAGATACATAACATTTAAAGCTACATCAAACCCCATAGACTTTGCTTTCTTTGCCAACTCTAAAGTATGGTTAATATTTTCAGGCGATGAAGCAAATCTTATCATATTAACTATTTCTTTACAGGTTGATAGGAGTGTCTGTAACTCATCAGTAGTTCTTATATCCTTTGAGTTTATCATTATTGCAATTTCTTGTTCAGGTTTGAGTTTTTCTCTAACTTTTTTTATAGTGCTAATTGGTAAGTAAAAATATTCACCAAAGTAACTCTTCTTACTCGGACTTCTATAGCCTATCTCTACAATGTCAATTGGTAGTTCTGAAATTGTTTTTAAATAAAGTTCAACTAATTCCTGATTGAAATCCCAATCTGTATAATAACCGCCGTCTCTAAGTGTACAATCAAGTATTTTAAACATTTATGATACACTCCTCTTTTCTATAGATATTTTATTGAATATAAAGAATAAACTTATTAATATCCAAAACAATATTTTAAGATTCAAACTTACGAATAAACTTTCGGTAATTCCACTACCAACAAAACTAACTATTGAACTAAATATACATATTATTGTTAGACTTTCAGCGCAGTTGTTTCCAAAAACTATTTTAAAGGTCTTTATGCAAACCCAGATTAATAAAAAAAATGTCAATAACAAAGAAATTAATCCATAGGTATACAAAATATGGAAAAACATATTATGGGGTGCAACATTATCAAATATAAGGAAAGATGTTAGATTTTGAGGTAAAAAATCAGTTCCACTCCCAAAAAGTAAATTCTCCTTACTAACCTTAATAGTTATATCCCATAGTACAAATCGATCAGACATTTCTTTAATATTACTTATATCTAAATTAAAAATTCTTAAGTTTAGAATTTCAGGATTGTAAAATATATATAAAGTAAATAATGGGATAATAATAAAAGCAACGCCTGTTACTTTAATTGCTATACCCAATATTTTTGATTGCTTATTATAAATAAAAAATACTAGAAGATAAGCAAAGATAAGGGTTAATAATCCACCTCTTGAAAAGGTTAGATACACACTTAAAGTTTGTATAAACAGGATCAAAGAATAGAAAAATATGTTTCTCCAATTTTTTTTGAAAAATATAATTGTCAATGGTGCAATACTTCCGACATATGCCGCAAAAATATTATGCGAAAAAAAAGAACCATGAGCCCTAAACTCCTGTGTGCCCGGAACATAAGCTCGAATGTGTTGTATTTCTGCAGTGTTCACGTATAGTTGCATAGTATTTAAAAACCCAAGATATTTATAATTAGTTATTAAACCAGACAAAAGCATCCCAGAAGAATAATACTGTATAATTCCAATTAACGAGACTAAAGTACTGGATAATACCAGTATTTTTATTGTGATTAAAAAGTTTTTATGGGTTTTTATAGTTATAAATAAATATAAAACTATTGCAGTTGGAAGAATTACCGTTTGAACAGCTTGTACAAAGCCTTGAATTAAACTTGTTTCCTGACTAAATACAATTCCAACAGATGACAAAACCATGTAATTCAAAACTATATAAATCAAAACTTTCGAATCATTATCGGATAATTCTATTCTTTCTGAAATAAGAGACCATACTATCAATGTAGCTATCAGTAAAAGATATATATGATGTATACCTATACCTAAAATACCTACATTATTTTCAAAAGCAATCAATACAAGAAACCCTTGAAGAGTAATTAAATACACATTAACTTTGGTGTATAATAGCAATACAAAAATTGCAAAGAAAGCTACCATTAGTAATAACAATATATTTATTCTATTGATTGATGATGTAACACCGATAAGGATAGCAGCTAAAGAAACAATTAAAACATGTGGGGATCTCCTTATTAATAAATTCTCAATCATTTTTAATTCTTCTTTCCTGTAAAACTTCTATAAAAGAGTCTTCCAATGAAAAATATTCCTTTCCAACCATTTCACCTGCACTTATTATTTCTTCGAGATATTTAACATGTCTTCTATAATAATCAGTGTATATACGATCCCTAAAAAAAGATGGATGAGATTTGTAAACTGTCTCCATTAAATCATTAAACTGAGAAGCACTACTGTGTTTCCAAAAAGACTTTTCATTTTTCTCTCTTCCATCTGAGCCAATAATATTTATTTTTTTAAAAAGGGCTGAGGCTATAGGTAACATTAATAAGGTCAGAATATTAGATGATGACTTCACAGTAAAATTACTTTCTGTAGGAAATGTCACCTTATTTGCATTTGTTGGTACTCCAATAATATATTTACTAATTGCCGGCATGTTCCTTTCAACTAATTCAGCAGAATGTTCAGGAACAATACAATATGCTTCATACTTGATTACAGCTTCCGTAAGATGTTTTCTAAACTCATATGAATACTTTGATACACCAAAGTGCAATACAGGGTCTGCGAAAACAATAACGTTTGGTCTTATATGCTCAAGAAGTTTTTTGTTCTTCACAATACTGTTACATACAATAGTAAAGCTATCTTCAAAATTATGGTTAGTAGCCTTCTCTAGTGAGGGTCCACTTCCAAAGACAGTTCCGTCTTTATATTGAGATGCAATTCCTTGTAAGTTTTTAAACTTTTCAATATAATTTTTATAATTATTTTCTTTATGGGTTCTTGACATACATTTATAATTCAATTCTCTATAAAAAGAGCTTTCAGTATGGGAATAGAAGGTAGGATCTACTATTGCAACTTTACTTAAGTACTTTATAATATTTGGATCCTTTAAAGCACTTTTATCCCAAATTAATATTAACTTACTACTTTCCAAATTCTCTTCTATATTGTTATCTATAATATTTATAGTATCAACAATGTCTTGTCTCATGAAACTATGATAATTTTCAGGTAAGCTATTTACCAATTCCTTGAAATCGATGCTTTCAGTGCGAATTTCAGAAAATATATTTACTTTTAGGTTTGAGTGATTAGGTAAGTACCAAGTAACCCTATTCATAATATCTGCCAGCGTTTTTAGGTCTTCTACTTTAGGATAAAAAAGAAGATCAGTTATATCTTCTTTTATTTTAGATAATTTTTTTGGTATCTTTAATAATTTATTAAAAGTGTGTAGGAATAAAATTTGTGGTATGTTTCTTCTTTTTTCTGCAACATTCATTTTAAATGCCTCCTTTCATTTTCCTCTTGGTTAATATATGTGATCCAACAATCCTAAAAAAATCAGCGATTATAAAACTAGGAAGTAACATTGGTGGACAATTTAATTTCGCAAATAATAATCGACTTTTAAAGTGCTGAGGTGATCTCCTATTAAATAGTTTATATTTTATGGTGTTATTCTCTATGAACTCCTTTGTTGTTTCATTTGGTATTGTATATACCTTGCTTTTAAAATCAACCAGCAATTTATATCCTGCTCTTTTAGCTCTTAAACTAAAATCGGAGTCTGAAAAATATTGAGGAAGTGATTCAAAGTTAAATAAACCAATTTCATTTATTAATTTAGCTGGGAATAATAAACCTCTCCCGATTAAATAATCACTCTCCAATATTCCAATATGCTTTTTCTCATTAAATAAAGTGCCTGGTTTGTAATGCATTTTATATTTAGCTGATTTCCAACTTAACTTCTTGCATCCTCCAAAAAAAATCTTTGGCTCATTTTCCTCAGTTAAAGATACAGCACAAACCAATGACTTTGGATTATTTTCAATAGCAGCAACCAAGTTTTCTAAAAAATCCTGATTGATTTTCACATCATTATTTAGAGTTAAAAAATAATCAATGTCATTAATCTTATTAATAGCGAATTCTATTGCCTTGTTTGTACCACCTGTCCACCATAAATGTCCGTTCCCTTTAACTAAATGAACTTCAGGATACCTTTTTGAAACTTGTTCATATGTGCCATCAGATGATTTATCATCACATATTACAATTTCAAAATTACTATATGTTTGCCTATATAGGTTTTGCAAACATATCAATGTATCATTGATTCTATTAAATACTGGGATAACAATAACTACCTTTTTATTCAATTTTTATCACCATTTTTGAGTTTTAAAATTTCATAACAAAATAACTTCAAGAAAAATTTTGAATTAGTAACCAAATACCTTTTAAATAACCTTCTAGGCTCTTGTAATAGTCTAAATGCCCACTCTAAACCCAATCTCTGAATTATAAGAGGAGCTCGTTTTATATTTTGTGCATGGTAATCAAATGCAGCTCCAACACCGACTAATATACCTCTTTTAAGATTCGGCCTAAATTCACTCATCCAATTCTCTTGTTTAGGTGCCCCCAATCCAACCCATATGAAATCAGGTGATTTGGAATTAATGGTATCAATAATCTCTTCTCTTTCAGATTCAGTTAATGGTCTATAAGGTGGAGAGAAGGAACCTACAATATTAAGGTTTTTATATTTATTCTCCAAGTTATTTATCATATCTTTAAGTGTTTGTTCAGAAGATCCATAAAAATAATGCCTTGAATTCTTAAACCTTTCATCCTTGAAAATTTTCAACATCAAATCAGGGCCAGTTAATCTTTCAATATCCCTTTTTCCTCGGAATTTCTTAGATATATAAACTAATGGCATACCATCAGTAATACTCATAAAAGATTTATTGTTAATTTCTTTATAACCATCTTCTTCAGATGCCATAATAGTAGTATGAACATTTGACACACAGATATAAGAAGCTTCGTCAACTGCCATTTTATTTCCTATTTCATTTAAAAAGCTATCAATTGATCCTACGGTAATTTTCACACCAAAAAAATAAACATTTTCTACCATATATTTATCAATCTCCAAATTCCAAAATTACAATAATAAAAATAGACTTATTAGTAAAACAATCAACCCGATTTTAATGATAGGATATTTATAGCCAACATCATATTTTTTTGATGCGAAAAATATTAATAATACTAATAAACCTTTAGAAATCATTGTTGCTATAGCAACACCATAAAACCCGATTGTTTTTATAAAAATTAAATTTAAGATTATATTTATTACTGCTGAAGATATAGTAATTGATGATATCAACTTTGACTTTTTGTAAATAAATAATGGGGTAGCTAGATACATATATACCGAGTGGAAAATCAAGCTAACTAATAAATATTTTACAAAAGTATAATCTGCATCGTATGATGCGCTACTGATTAAGTCAATTAATGGATCAATCAGTAATTTCAAAAGAATTGAAATTATGCCCACAAACACAATGCTCCCAAAGACCACTTTATTCATCATTTTTTTGGGTAGGTGGTTTTTTGAATAATATTCTTTATAAATCTTCGGACTTATTGCTTGGTTTAAGGAGGTAATTACAATCATTAAAATAGACACTAGCTGTGAACCTAAAGAATATATTCCTAGGTTATATAGGCTATCATAACGCTCGATAATTATTCGATCACTGACCGAGAAAATAGACCACGCTAGCATATGAAATATAAACGGAACTGAAAAAGTAATATGTTCTAAATTCTCTCCAATTTTCAAAGTGAATTTACGAAACAGTTTTAACTGCTTTTGCATATATATTACTAGTAAAATTCCAGCAACTAAATTAGAAAAAACTATAGCCTTAACTATTCCGAGAGCACCTTCATCCTTAACTACCAAATAAAAGATATTTAGGACTAGATAAGCGATAGAGTAAAATACATTATAAAATAGAAAGTAGGTAGGTTGCTCTTTCACCCTCATTACAATAAAAGGTATGATTTGGAAACTGTTAAAAAATGTAAAAATAACAAGTAAATAGTAATATGGATCATAAGGAATGTTCTTAAACATGATAGGTCCAAGAAAATCTTGAAGACTAAAAAAAATTAATGTCAATATTGCTGCATATATTAAAAGAAATAAAAATATCTCTTTTAAAAAACGATTTTGTTCTTGTTCTTTCTCAAAACCATAATAAATTCTAACTGTAGATGATTGAAATCCTAAACCATAAAAAATAATTAAAAGGCTGTTATAAGCTGTCACAGTAGTTACTATGGCATATTCATCGGGAGCTAAATATATTGTATAAAGTGGTAGGAGCATGAATACTAGAAATTTTGGTATCATTGCTCCTACAGTATAAAGGATAGTATTTTTTATCATAATTTCTCACTGTATCTAGAAAGTAAAGTCTTTATGGTAACATTTAAATCTAGCCTTTTGCAAAAAAGTTTAAAGTTTTGGCACTCCATTAAAATTCCTCCATAAAACCCCAAATCTAGATACTTTTCAAATTAATCAAACATCCTTTTAGCTAATACTTCCTTCTCAACCTTTTTAAAATCTGCTTCTACCATGATTTTAACTAGCTCTGAAAAAGATGTTTTTGTAGGATTCCAATTTAACAGCGTTCTTGCTTTAGTAGGGTCTCCCAGTAATTGGTCTACTTCTGCAGGGCGAAAGAATTTCGGATCAACTTCAACAATTACATCCCCAGTTGCTTTGTTTACACCTTTTTCTTCAATTCCTTTACCCACCCATTCAAGTTCAATACCAACATGCTTAAAAGCTAATTCTACAAACTCACGCACAGAATGCATTTCCCCAGTTGCAATAACAAAGTCTTCAGGTTTGTCATGTTGCAGTATTAACCACATACACTCCACATAATCTTTTGCATAACCCCAGTCACGTAAAGACTCTAAGTTACCTAGTACAAGTGTTTTTTGCTTTCCCTGAGCAATGCGTGAGGCCGCTAGCGTAATTTTACGGGTAACAAATGTTTCTCCACGTCTTTCTGATTCGTGGTTAAACAGAATACCATTTACTGCAAACATTTTATAGGATTCACGATAATTTTTAGTAATCCAATATCCATAAATCTTAGCAACTCCATATGGAGATCGCGGATAAAATGGGGTTGTTTCCTTTTGCGGAACTTCTTGAACTTTACCAAACAACTCGGATGTTGATGCTTGGTAGACTCTAGTTTTTTCCGTTAATCCTACGATACGTACTGCTTCAAGAATATTTAAAGTACCTTTCGCATCTACATCAAGGGTATATCCTGGCATATCAAATGAAACACGCACGTGAGACTGTGCTGCTAAATTATATACTTCATCTGGCTGAATTTCCCCGATGATTCGAGTGACATTCAATGCATCTGTAACGTCTCCATAATGAAGATGAAAATGATCATTATTATATAGTGCATTTGCTTCTTCTTCGGATAGTACATCTTCTAAACGTTCTTGGTTATAAGAAGAGCTTCTGCGGATCATGCCATGAACTTCATAACCCTTTTCCAGTAAGAATTCTGCTAAATATGATCCATCTTGTCCTGTGACGCCTGTAATTAATGCTTTTTTCATTTTATCCTCCAGAAGTTAATTTACTTTTGTTAGTTCGTTTTCTAAGAACCATTGATAAGCTTTCTTTAAACCTTCATCTAAAGAAGTAGTTGCTTTCCATCCTAACGAATTCAGTTTTGTAACATCTACTAGTTTTCTAGGTGTTCCATCTGGCTTCGTAATGTCAAATTTAATCTCACCTTTGTAGCCCACTACACTCTTAATATTTTCTGCAAGGTCTTTAATAGAGATGTCATCCCCAACACCGATATTGACAATTTCATTTCCTTCATAAGTATTCATTAAGAACAAGCAAGCTTCTGCCAAGTCTTCTGAATAAAGGAATTCACGTTTAGGTGTACCTGTACCCCATACCTCAACATAAGGTCTGTTATTTTCCATCGCTTCATAAAACTTGCGAATTAGTGCAGGCAATACATGTGAAGTATACAAGTCAAAATTATCATTTGGTCCATATAAATTTGTAGGCATTACGGAAATATATTTAGTACCATATTGGCGATTATACGACTGGCACATTTTAATGCCTGCAATTTTAGCAATAGCATATGGCTCATTAGTAGGCTCAAGTTCACCAGTCATAAGATATTCTTCTTTTAATGGCTGAGGCGCCATCTTTGGATAAATGCACGTACTACCTAAAAACAGAAGTTTTTCCGCATTATTTCGATACGCTGCATCAATGACATTTGTTTGAATAAGGAGGTTGTCCCGGATGAAATCAGCAGGATATTCATTGTTAGCAACAATTCCTCCTACCTTTGCTGCTGCAAGAAAGATATACTCAGGCTTTTCTTCTGCAAAAAACATATTCACTTGCTTTTTATCTGTCAAATCAAGTTCACTGCTAGTGCGATAAACTAATTTTGTGAACCCTTTTTCCTGAAGGGCTTTTAAGATTGATGATCCGACAAGGCCACGGTGCCCTGCCACATATATTTTAGAGTCTTTTTTCATCATAGTTTGCTAACCTCTTTTCCTAAAAAGCATCTTTCGAACCGAATAAAACAAGCACGGTTTTAAGTATTATTTTTATATCGAATAAAAAGGACCTTGTTCTGATGTACTTCAAATCGAGTTCTACCATTTCTTTAAATCCTAAATTGCTTCTTCCGTTCACTTGCCAAAGGCCTGTACATCCAGGTGTCACCAGTAGCCTTTGTTTGTCATAATCGGAATACTCCTCTACCTCTCTTGGAAGGGGTGGTCTTGGTCCCACCAGGCTCATATCTCCTTTTAAGACATTAAATAACTGAGGAAGCTCATCTATACTTGTTTTACGGATGAACTTTCCGATTTTCGTTACTCTTGGATCGTCCTTCATTTTAAACATTGCCCCACTTACTTCATTATATTGAAGAAGCTCTTGCAGTTTTTCTTCTGCATTGGAAACCATAGAGCGAAACTTATACATGTTGAAAAGCTTGCCATCTTTCCCGACTCTTTTCTGCGAGAAAAAGATGGCCCCTTTCGGATCTTCAAATTTAATCAAAGCAGCCACAATTATAAATAATAAACTCAATAAAGTAATTCCTACCAAAGAACCCGCGATATCAACGAATCTCTTAGTAGCCAAATACGATAGCCGATTATTAACAGGTACCTTTTGGTTTTGCTGAACGTATAAATATTCTTCCTTTGCTAAGTTTGACATACTGACCCTTCCTTCGCCTTACAACTTGATAAGATTTGCATCATTTGCTGCCACTACTTCTCTTAAGTAATCCAGCATTTCTTCCTTTAAGTCCTCATGCTGTAAAGCGAACTCTATCGTTGTTTTCACAAAACCGAATTTTTCACCTACATCATAACGCCTTCCTTCAAAATCATATGCGAATACGCGCTGAATCTGATTTAAATGCTGAATGGCATCCGTTAACTGAACCTCCCCACCTGCTCCTTTTTCCTGCTTATCAAGGAACATAAAGATCTCAGGTGTTAACACATAACGTCCCATAATCGCTAAATTGGATGGCGCTGTGCCTGATTTTGGCTTCTCTACAAAGTTATTAACCTGATAACGTCGTCCATTCTGGCTCTCAAGGTCAATGATTCCATAACGGTGTGTATCTTCATCAGAAACAGTCTGCACACCGATTACAGAAGAATGAGTTTCCTCATATTGGTCAATTAACTGTCTTAAACATGGCGTATCACTCTGAACAATATCATCACCAAGCAAAACAGCGAATGGTTCATCACCAATGAAATTGCGGGCACACCATACAGCATGTCCTAATCCCTTAGGTTCTTTTTGCCTAATATAATGAATATCTGCCAGTTTTGTAGAGTAACGCACTTTGTTTAGTAAGTCGACTTTCCCCTTTTCAGCCAGATTTTGCTCAAGCTCTGGTGCAAAATCGAAATGGTCTTCAATCGCACGCTTCCCTTTACCTGTCACAATAATGATATCTTCAATTCCCGAAGCAACTGCTTCTTCCACTATGTATTGAATAGTAGGTTTATCCACGATCGGAAGCATTTCCTTTGGCATTGCTTTTGTTGCTGGCAAAAACCTTGTCCCGAGACCTGCAGCAGGAATAATCGCTTTACGTACCTTTTTCACCTATTCTATTCCCCTTTCTATTATTAAAGCAAAAAATGCCCAAAATAAATATCTAATGGTAAAACAGGAGATTTCCTGTGCTAGCATTAGATATTTACAAGTTTATATTTCATATTTCTGTTCTGATATTTCTGTAAGCGAAATATATTCAAGTGGCATTATGCCACGGGCATCTAACCCTCCCTCACACCATGCTATCGACGACACCGCGTCTAAGGTAAGCCGCTCTACCCACAGCATGGCCGAGTGCCTCCATTGGTATCGGATTAGGAGACATTACCGGTCAGTTCTCTGACATTGCTTATTACTAAATGAAATAAATCAAAAGATACCGAGAAACTTCTTGCGCTTGATTCTCTCTGGTATTTCTTTATAAATATTTTGATTTTGAACTAGAAGCTCCGCATTTTCAGTAAACATGTAAACCAAGTCTACACCGTACTGACTATCTACCACATCCAATGCTTCTGACATTTTAAATGTCCTGTTATTTATGTTGTGTGCATCAGATGCAATAAAGTGAGTTAAGTTCGCTTCTATTAATTGATGTGTGAATTTTTTTATATTTTTCCCAAAATAGCCGCATAAGCTGGAAGCTGTAACTTGAGTCAATGCTCCTTTTTCCACAAATTGGTATAGGAGGTCTGACTGCTCCAGTAATTGTTTATTTCTCTCCGGATGTACGATAACCGGAATAAGGCCATTGAGCTGAATATCGAATAACAGTCTCTCTGCATATCTTGGTACATGATTTGATGGAAATTCAATAAATAGATATTGAGATTCACATAATGGAAGAATCGTTCCTTTTTCCAGATCCTCTAGAAGCTCACCATAAATTCTTACTTCTTGTCCTGAAAGTATTGATAAAGGGATTTCTTCCTGTCTAAGTCTTAAGTTTAATTCGTTTACTTTCGGGAGAATCTCTGTTTTTTTGTTCTGATAAGAAGAGTTATGGTGAGGGGTAGCGATGATAGAGGTAATGCCTTCTTTGACTGCTTCCTTTGCCATTTCCAGGCTATCTTCCGTCGTTTGTGCCCCGTCATCCACTCCGGGCAAAATATGACAATGGATATCTATCATACCGCTTATCCCTCCCGTTTTTTTGTCAGTTTTTTAGTCCTTTTGTAATGGTAACACGTTGCTTTAATACCGTAAAGAGTAAAAAATGTCGGAATTTGTCAGTTTGGTCCATAATAATAATAATGTTGATTTTCCTTCATTTTCTTATTATTTAAAACGACTCCTAATAGTTTTCCTTGAGCACCGGTTAACAACTCTTTTGTTTTGATTAACTGATCTTTTTCTGCTTTTCCACTGCCTGCAACAATGATTGTACCCTGGCATTTGTTTGATAATATTTGTGCATCTGTTACCGCTAATACAGGCGGTGTATCGAATAGGATGATATCAAATTCTTCCAATGCAGCCTTCATAAAATAATCCATCGCTCTTGATCCCAACAATTCTGATGGGTTAGGTGGAATTGGACCGCTTGGAAGTATGAATAAATTCTTCACATCAATCGCTTTTACAGATTCCATTAGCAGAAGTTGGCTTGTTAGTACACTGGTTAATCCTGATGTATTTAATACATTAAAGGTATAGTGAACTGTTGGCTTTCTTAAATCCGCATCAACCAGTAGTACCTTTTTACCTTGCTGTGCAAATACCACTGCCAGGTTTGCGGTTGTGGTGGATTTACCTTCTCCAGGACCTGATGAAGTCACCATAATAGTTCGAATTTCCTCATCTATAGAGGAAAATTGTATGTTTGTTCTAATTGTGCGGTATTGCTCAGACACAGGTGATTTTGGATCGTTCTTTGTGATGAGCTTGCGTTTATGTTCCATCGCCATCTTTTTCACTGCTTTTTTAAGAGCCAATCGTTTCACCCCTTAATCTTGAGTTTCTTTCTGAACGGCTTGGGCTTTCATTTGTTTCTTCAATCGTTGCAATGACCCCAAGAACCGGAAGGCCTACTGCTTTTTCAATATCCTGTTCATCTTTGATGGTGTTATCTAAGAATTCTAATAGAAAGGCAATTCCTACACCCGCCATCAAACCTACCACCATTGCGATTGCAATATTAAGAAGCGGCTGTGGCTTAACAGGTGAAGGGTTTTCCCCTATTTCAGCTTTAGCTAGGATCGTTACATTGTTTACGTTCATGATATTTACAATTTCTTTTTGGAAAACTTCAGCTGTTTTATTAGCAATTTCCACAGCCTTTTGCGGATCCTCGTCTTGGACAGATATGTTAACTACTTGTGAGTTCTTCTCATTTTGGACTGAAATCTTTTCGTTTAATGCTTTTGTGGTGATATTTAAGTTAAGTTCCCCTTTAACTAGTTCAAGAATGGCAGCGCTCTTTATGATTACATTATAAGTATTTATTAACTGAAGGTTTGTTTGCACCTCATTATAATTATAAATTCCTTGGTCTTCCTTCGCCTGATTTACAAGAATTTGTGTTGATGATTGATATATCGGCGTAATTAAAAAATAACTGACTATCCCGCTGATCATGACCGCAATGATGGTTATGCCAATGATAAGAGAGAATCTCTTTTTCAACGTCTGGAATAGTTCTTTTAGACTAATCGTTTCCTCCATGATATCCTCCTAGTTATATGTTTAAAACAAAAGGTATTATATCATATAATATTGCTAAATTTGTGTTTTTTTGTCATAATTTTAATGAAAATGTAATGAACCAGTAATCCTCTTCCTATTTAACTATAAAATGTAAGAATTTGATAGATATTATTCATATTTGGTAATTATTACATACTTTATTTATTGGAGGCTGTTATGAAACATTTATTGATTATTATCCTTGCGATAGGCTGTGGAGTGGTCCTTTTTTTAGGAAATGCCCATTGGAATGAAAGGACGGGGCTTTCCAAACAGGAACCCGTACAGGACAGTAAAGAAACAGACTCTGACACGGAGTCATCCAAAGCTGAAGATCAGACGAATACTTCAAAAATCACTTTAGAAGAATTCGAGATTCTATCCAAAAATTGGCCTGATACAGCAAAAAAACAATTTGAATTATCTTTACAAAAAGAAGAGCCGTTCACAATTATCCTTGCTGGTTCTAAAGCCCTTGGCAATGAAACAAATGGCTGGGCCCAATTAACGAAGGCAGAGCTTGAGAAAGCATATGGGACTGATTCATTAGAGGTAGTGATTCAAACTTATAATGGAACCTCCATGGATTTCTCTGCTGAAAATAAAGCCAAGGAATGGGCAGCTCTAAAGCCCGATCTCATTCTATTAGAGCCCTTGACTCTAAATGATAACGGCGAGGTCCGTATCGAGGATTCTCATACCCATATATCTAATTGGGTCGATACAGTAAAATTCGAAAATCCAGAAGCCGTATTTATCATTCAGCCTCCACATCCAATCTATCAGGCAAGTTATTATCCTGTTCAGGTGGAAGAATTAAAGAAATATGCAGAAACAAACGATATTCCTTATCTTGATCACTGGGCGGCATGGCCTGATCCGCAAGGTGAAGAAATTCTTGATTACTTATCCGAAGAAGGAGATGTGCCTAACGAACAGGGACACCTTCTTTGGAGCAATTTTGTAAACGAATATTTTATCAGCAAGTAAATTTAAACCACCATTGAAACTTCAATGGTGGTTTTTCATTTTAAAAACACGAAGCAGGCGTAGATGAATTCGGCAGCAGCTTAATCGGATCTACCGCATTAGACTTCGATCCATTCCATAGCCCCAAATGTGTTTCAAAATGAAGGTGCTGGCCAGTTACCTGGCCGGTACTGCCCATCCAGCCAATCTGCTGGCCGGTTTTGACAATCTGGCCCTTCTTAACTGATATACTCCTTAAGTGGGCATAAAGCGTCTCCTGTGTGTCTCCTCTGTGTCTGATTATGATGGTATTGCCATACCAGCTCATTGTCCCTGCATAGCTTACGGTTCCATCGTATGCTGCTTTTACAGGCACATCCCCTTTTTTGGCAATATCAATTCCATAATGGAAGCTTCCCCATCGGGATCCGAAACCTGATGTTAAAGTCCCATCTGCTGGCCAGTTAAAAGGCGGACAGCTATTGGCTTCTAAAAGGCCATACCCTGTTAAGACTTTATCCGTTACAGCACCTGTTCCTCCCAAAACAAATACCTTTGGATCAATCTGATTTACATAATCATAGACCGGATCCTGAACACTTGTCGGATGGACAAGCACAATATTTGTATTTAATTTCTTTGCTAATCCTGAAGAAGCAACCGCATCGGGATATTCAGGATATGTTTGATTGGTGGACGTGCCTCTTACAAAGATGACATTGTCAGTATTATTGTTTAAGTTTGTTGCCTCTACGCTTGTACTGTAGCGGTTTTCACCTGACACCCTTTGTACTTTAATACCTTTTGCTGCAAGTGATTTTTTTAAGTTCTCGCTGACTACTCCTGTTCCGCCAAAAATGATTACTTCTTTAACCGCAGGAGGAAGGGCTTTTGGCAGCGAATCTCTTTTTGCAAGATAGATAGGGATTTTATTAATGGCTGAATAGCTGGACGCAGGCAATGCATCGACAATGGTATCCCCATTTACAAGAATGGCTTTCGCTGATGAAGCCCCTGTTATGGAATTGATGGCAGCCGCCGTATCATAGCGGGTGCTTCCTTTGACTCTTTGCGTAGCAATACCTTTGTTCCGGATCGCATTTTCCACCCCAGTGCTAATCGCGCCTGTTCCTCCCAGTATGTAAACTTTTGCAGCCTTTAAGCGTGCCAGTTCATTCATAGTGGCAGCGTCTATCGTGTTCGGATAGGTTAATAGAATCGGAGCATCCTTTACTCCTACCAGGCTTGCGGCCGCCAGGGCATCAGCCGGATTATCAGCCCTTGCCAGGATAACCACTCTTTCCTGTGAAGCCAGCCCCTTTGGCCATCCTCTTTGTGATATTTTAATAGCTGTATGTATTCGGTTATCTCCCGAAATTCTTTCAAGGTTTGGATTTGCCTTTGCCTCCGGCATATCTATATTCCATGTAATTACAAGCACCGACAACAACAGGATTAAACATTGACTGAACCTTTTCATTCTTTCCCCCTATGCGACATTTATCTGTATTTTTAGACATATTTATCATAGCATTTCTTCTTATCTCTAAAAATAGTAAATTATAGAAAAAGGGGGGATAAAGGATTCCATACATTAATTTTTGCTGTCGGATCTCTCCTTTATGATGGTTTTCAGTTTCTTCTCCAACTTTGTATTTTCCATTTTCATTTTCGTGTTTTCTATTCTTAGCTCACTCACTTCTTTTTGAAGATTGGCTAATTCCTTTTCTTGCTTTTCAGCCTCTTCCTTGCTGCTGCATCCGCTTGCTAATAGGATCAATAATACGAATGATAGGTTCATGACTTTTTTCATGATAAGTTGTCTCCTTTCTTATTATATAGGCATAACAAAATCCCCCCATATAAGGAGGGATCCCGTTTACATTTATACAAGCTTCTTTCTTCTGCTGTGCCATAGCATGAGCATGGACCCAGCAAATAACAAAGTCATTCCAAGTGCCAGCATGTTATACATATTCGTCGCTGTGTTTGGAAGCTTTTTGCCTGATTTGGTATTTTTCACAGCCTGTTTGGCTGGCTTGTTATCTTTTACATTCTGATTTTTTGCTGGTGATCCCGGTTTTCCTTTATCTTTATCCGGTGTTGCGCCTTTGCCTGGATTTTTACCCGGAATAGTGCCGCCATCTTCTTCCCCGGCTTCTTCCGTGCTAATTTGCAGCGAATCAGACGCAACAACTTCCCCTTCCAAAATAGCTTCAATGCTAATTTCGTATTCAGTGGCTTCTTCTAAGCCGGCGAATTCATGGAAAGATTCTTCAGGATCCAGGGTTGCGGCTAATTCTCCATCCAGATAGAGGGAGTACTCATCAATCTCTGCGCCTTTATATTCCCATGAAGCCTCAATCGTGTTTTCTGTTGCTGTAACATCCACAAACTTTACAGCACTGTCACTGTCTGTCTGAACGTCAGTGGAGGTATAAGAAACAACTGTTTCTTCTGTATTGACCGCTTCCAGGGCTAGTGTATAGGATGTTCTCGGCATTAATTCTTCAAAGGTATAATCATGTGTTTCAGCATCAACAAACTCCAGGAATTCGCCGTCCAAATAGACATTATAGCCACTTAACTCTTCGTCCCCTGTATATTCCCAAGAGGCTTCAATTGAGCTATCAGTTGTACTGACATCTGTGAAATTTAAATCTTCGCTCAGGGTCCAAACATAAGCATAGGCATAGTCTATAAATTCTTCTCCAGACCAAGCTTCTACAGCTATCTCATATTCTTTTCCGGACTCCAATCCTTCAAAAGTAAAGAAAGGTTCTGAAGGGTCTGCGCTTCCTATTAGCTCTCCATCCAGATACAGCTGATATTCCTCAATCTCCTCTTCCCCTTCATAAGTCCAGGAGACATCAATGGTATTAC
The DNA here is from genome assembly GCF_051353635.1 of Cytobacillus sp. BC1816. NCBI lineage: Bacteria > Bacillati > Bacillota > Bacilli > Caryophanales > Bacillaceae > Cytobacillus > Cytobacillus sp. BC1816. Next base: position 4,857,500 of record NZ_CP195611.1, read on the forward strand.
TTGTTGATGTTATTGAGTCAAAATACAGCATACCTTCATCAAAGTTTTCGTATTCAACAAAGACTCCCTTTGCCAGCAGCTGTTCAATAACTTTCATTGCTTCAGAGCCATCAGACAGATCCAGTCCCTCATTATTGAATAAAGTTACATATTCCAGCCTTTCAAGCTCAAGAAGAACTCCAATATCACTAATCTGATTATTGTTTGCCATAAGCATGGATAAGTTCTTCAAGTTCTTCAGCGGTGAGATATCGCTGAGATTGTTTCCAGCAACGGCAAGACCCTCTAATTGGGTCAGATCTGCCGCCCACTTAAGGTTTTGCATATCTGTATAAGAAGCATCCAAAAATAGCAGTTTCATTTTGGACAATGCTGAAAAGTCGGAAACAGGATTGCTTTCAATGGTCAGCATCATCAGGTTTGACAGTCCTTCAAGACCCTTCAGAGATGTTATGTTATTGCTGCTCAGTTCCAATATTTCAAGGCTTTTTAGCCCGGACAGGTCCGGAATGCTTTCGATTCCGTTATTTGACAGTGTTAAATACATTAAGCCAGACAGGTTATTTAAGCTGGAAAAGTCTTTAATCCCTGTATTGGAAAGAAACAGTGCAAACAGATTAGATAACCCTTTAAGCGGTTTAAGGTCTGTAATCGGGTTTCCATCCAAGTCCAGACTCATTAAACGTGTTAAGCCGCCTAACGGGGATAAGTCTTTGATTTTATTATCCCAAAGAGACAAGTCCTCAAGGTTGACCGCTTTTTCCAGACCGGATAGGTCTGTAATTCCAGCTGACGATAAGTCTATTGATACGAGCGAGAGTATGTCGCTTTCCTGGATATCACGATTGAGGCCTAGCCTCTCCTTCAATGCCTTTTCCAGTTTCTTATCCGGAAAATCAATAATTTCTCCAGTTGGCAGTGAAGCCGTACTTACAGTTAACGCGGCCTTTCCGATTAATTTTCCTTCCTGATAAGCTTTTACTTTAAAGCTATATTCTGTCTCTGGCTTCAGGCCAGTGAAAATCTCTGAATTGGTTTCGCCTGAGATTTCTTTTTCAACACCATCAACAGAAAGCACGTATTGATCCGGATAGGAGTAATCCTCCTCTTCCTCTGTCCAATAGTCCCAGGAAATCCCGATTTTCGATTCATTCACAAAATCAGTATAGATTTCCATATTCACATTCTCATCAAAATCATAGTTGACTTCCACACCTTTTGATTGAAGATATTCAAGTGCCTCTAAAGATGGCGCATGGTCCTCAATCTGAAGATTACCATATAGATAAACCGTTTGAAGGCTTGGAAGTTCTTTTAAGAAAGTAAAATCTTCAAATTGTGTGTAGGATAGATCAAGATTGGCAAGCCCTATAAGACTCTTCAGAGGTGCAGGATCTGAAACAGGGTTATCGCCAAGATCCAGAATGACAAGATTTGTTAGATTTTTAAGAGGGGTTAAATCCTCTACTCTGTTATCATAAATAACCAGATGTTCCAAATTCACGGCATACTCCAAACCATCAAGTGTTTCAATTTCCATTCCCGGAGCAAAGAGAGCCGTTAATCTTTCCATGTCACTCGTATAAAGTTCACGATCAAGGCCTAGCTCTTCCTTGATGGCTGCTTCAAGATTAGGGTCTGTTATTGAAACCTTTTCTCCCAGTGGCGCCGCTAAAGTATTAAAGGTATATTCATTTTCTGCCAATACACTTCCACCACTTAATGCGCTTACTTTAATATTGTAGGAGGTCGATGGCTTCAGGCCTGTTAAATGGTATTCATATACGTCACCATTCAGCGTGGCATTGATTTCTCCGTTAACAGTTAAAGTATATTTGTCGACCTTGCCTTTCCCATACATCCCCCACGAAACTTGGGCAGAAGACTCGGTAATCCGATAAACATCTAAAAGAAACGATTTACTGTCATCTAACATTTCAATGTGAATGCCTCTATGAGATAAATCCCTTATCACTTCTGATTGACTTAGGTCCATCTCAAGATTCCCGAGTTGAACTTTTTCCAGAAGGGGAAGCATTAAAAGACTATCAATATTCTCTATAGGCAATGAATTTAGTTTTAATTCAGTAAGATTTGTTATGTTCTCAAGGACGCTGATATCTGATACCGATACATCTTCAATTATTAGAAGCTGTAAATTAACCGCAAGCTCTAATCCTTTTAAACTATTGATATCTCCAAATCGGGCATTTACATTCAGGAAAGTTAACTTTTCCAGATCTTCTTTTAAAAGAGCGCCTTCCGGTTTAGGCAGCTGCTCGCGGATAATTTTCTCAAGATTAGGGTTATCCAGAATAACCTCTTCAGCATTAGGATTAGCTGGTTCTTCGGCTGGAACGGAGCCCTGTTCAGACGCCAGCTGTTCCTGGCTGCCTTCTGAAGGCTCGGCATTTTCAGCTTTTTCTTCTGTTGCTTTTTCTGCAGGCTCCTCACTTTCTTCTTGTGACGATTGGTTGTCCTCTATGTATACTGATACCGTTTTTGCGGCACTTGTTAACTCCACATCACCCTGTTGGCCCTTAATAGAGTAAACATATACTTGTTCTTTTGCTGCAGCCTGGTCCATATACTCATATATTTTAATGACATTTTCACCCAGGGTTTCATTGGATATCAAAGTGGGCTCGACATCCAGGACTTCATCGTTTTTAATAATCTTATAGGTTTCCGGGCTTTGATCCTGGACAGATAAAATGGTTTTCCAGGTTAACGATACCTTCCCATCCTCCATCACAGGGTCCGCCAAATCAATCATGGCAGCTGCAGTTGTCAGTCCATGTGTCTGTGAAACTGGACTAAAAAGGGAGAAAATAATAGCCATAATCACTGCAATGTTAAACCAGCTCTTTCTTTTCTTCATTCGCTTGCTCCTTCTTGGAAATTGATAGTTAATATTTACTATAATTTACTAAAATTATACAATTAACATAATTATAATGGTTAATAAATAAAAGTAAATCTTTATTTTTAGCCGTTTTTCGACATTAAGGGGGGAAGGCATGAAAACGCTTATTTATTTGCTTCTATTGCTTGGAGCAGCCATTACGGCTTATTCATTGTATGAGATAAGAGATTCCCAGATTCAGGTTGAGGAAAGAAAAGAGGAAGCGGTTAAAATGCTTGATGAAGAAACAGAAAAGAAGCTTACGTTTGAACAAAATGAAACCATCGGACTTCTTTCGGTTCCTAAAATTAACAAGGATATTCCCATCATCGAAGGTACAGATAATGATCAGCTTGAGGCTGGTGTAGGGCATTATACCGGGACGGCATTTCCCGGCCAGAAAGACCAAATTGTGCTTTCAGGCCACAGGGACACAGTCTTTCGGAAATTTGACCAGCTTAAGGCCGGGGACATCTTTACAGTGAAATTGCCGTATGGGGACTTTTCTTATGAAATATATGATACGAAGATTGTTGATGCGGCCGATCTTAGTATTATTAAAAGCACGTCTCCTGAAGAGGTTTTGACTGTCACTACCTGTTATCCTTTTAACTTTATCGGGGACGCTCCAGAGCGGTTTATCTTTTATGCCCGTCCAGTAAAATAGAAACGGAGATTTTATTACTAACCTATATAAGAAAGGCAGAAACCAGATTTGCTAAGTGCTAATAATATAATTCCAAGCCTCACTGTAGTCTTTGTCTTATTCATCATATATGTTTCAATCATTCCTGGAATAATAAAATTGATACTCGCCATATTTTCAATATCTTTTTCTAATCCCAGCAGCCAGAGAGATCATGTTTGAAAACAAACTCAGAAAAATTAGAGTAGCTTTGTACACTTCACTTGTTTTTTCATTTGGACTTAGTGTTGTACCCATTTCTGAAACCTTCTCACTTGAGTTTACAATGTTCTTTGACTTTCTATTTATTTTTTTCATGTCCTCACTAGGCATTTTTTGTTATGGAATACCTGCTTCCATTATTGCAGAACTTATTTCTGGTAATTTCAGTGTATACCGAGGATGGATATCTGCATTTATTCATATCGGCTTGGGATTTTTCACCTGCTTTATTGAGCCTTTCTTTTGTATTTTCGCTGTAATATGTTCAATCATCTTCTTTTTACTAGATGAAGGGACAAGGAGAAGATGGAGGGAAACGTAATCGAGTATCGTCCATTACCATTGCATAATAAAATGAAGAGCTGAAGCTGTGGAAGAGAAATAATCAGCTGCTTGTAATGTTCGACTAGGGGGATTAGGAGTGAAAGCTATACTGCTAAACTTTTTCATTATCTTTGGTTCTATATCCTTAATAGAGGTATTGAAACACACTTTAAGATTCAAGAATACTAAAACTGTAAACTTTCTATCCTATTTATTAATGGGAGTCTTATCATATGCGGCAGGAAAGGTTATATTACCTAGTTCCTCTGCCTTTTCTTCCACATTGGCTATTGCATTTTTTATAATTGCTTTAATTTCTCTATTTATAAAGGACAGCAGTTCCGAAAAGCAAGATTTTAAGTGAACAGGTGTAGAGTCTAATTCAAATAAACAAGACATTTATATAAAAATACTTCTACGCTAAAAAGAGACAGGAGCTTCCCTGTCTCTTTTCAAAGTTATTATTGAATGAGTGACCAAATTTCATCTTCAACATTAAGGCTCACTGCACCTTTTCCGCCAATAATGGTGTACCACAGAACTTGTTCATCAACAAAGTGTTCTTTAGCAGCTGGGTGAAGTGTATTTGGTGTTGTTAACACTATAGGCTCAACATAAAGTCCTGCCAGAACAGAGCCCGTTAGTGCGTCTGCAAAATTACTTCCTGTTGTCACAAATGCAGAGTCAATTCCTGCTGAGTAGAAATATTTTGATACATTCACTGATGTCTCATAGCGGTTTTTTCCACTGACCCGAATAGGGTCAGGTAACTGTTTACGAACATTTTCTGAAACGGCACCTGTTCCGCCTATAACAAATGTATTGTTATATTTTTTTACCTGAGCTGCAGTTGAAGAAGGAAGTGTATTAGACTGAGATAATAAGATTGGCATGCCAGTTATAGCAGCATATGGCCCAATCGATAATGCATCCGGATAATTCTGTCCGGAAACCACAATAGCTGACTCTTGTATAGGTAATTTATTTGCAATTTTAACTGCCGTATCATATCTTGTGCTTCCAGAAATGCGATCAACCGTTAATCCAAGTGTATTCTTGAGATAGGTCTCAATCCCCTGGGGTACGACACCGGTACCTCCAATAATCGTTACTTTCGATACACCCAGTTCACGAATGGCCTGAATAACCGATTCTGGCAGCGAATTTTTTTTAGTCAGTAAAATAGGGGCATCTAAATAATAACCTAGTGGCGCAGCCGCTAAGGCATCCGGAAAGTCTGTACCAGTTGCCAGTAATATTTCATTAGCACCAGTGTATTGCCAACCTTCGTATGCCACATTTACAGCCGTTTCATAACGATCTTTACCAGAGATTCTGTATACATCTGGTTCAAATAGCATGGTGGTGAACGTATATTTTTCGCCTCTAGTAGTTTCATAGTTGTCGGTTAACTGTAAATAATATGTGCCGGGTTCCAGAATAGCCTCAGCATAAAACCCGCCTTCTTCATCAAAGGAGCTTCTCGCTTCCGTTATATCCTCCCTGGTTCCATCAGCATTTTCCTTATAGATTACAACACTAATTTGACCAGTCATACTTGTGAAAGCTTCTAACACTACCCCGGCAAGGAGAAATCCGCCTTTTTTGGAGATGGTAATCTTGTACATGTCCCGATCTGCCGAACTCATCGTACCGGTAACGTTATCTTCCAAAGAGATTAAATTCGCTTGGGTAAAATAATCATTAGGTTCTTGCTCATTAATATCGGGATACTCATCTTCAACTTGAAGCTTGGACTTCATCTCTTCAAAACCATTGTTTGCTGATGCTGGAATTGAGAAGAGAGAAGATAGCATAACGAAAGCAGCTAAAAACACAATACCTTTTTTCACAGGTTTGCCTCCATTTTACCGAAACTGATTCTATAAAAGCGCCAGTTTCAGCGGTTCATTTAAAATTTCCAGAAAAAAAAACAATTCCTTCTCTCAAAGTTTTAGAAGCGTCTAGCTAACGAAAAAGAGCACACCTGCACGTTTGTACCGGTATGCTTTTCCGTTAAGAGCTTTAACAAAAACTAGTAATCTTTACTTCTGCAACAAAGTATTTACCGCTTGGTCAGTCACAACTTTATTACCGCCCAGTACAAAATAAAGCTCGGCATAATCAGAATATGCCTGGACCGTATCAATTGTTGTTTGGTGCGGTTTAGTTGGGTGGGTTAAGATTACTGGATTCCAGGTAGCGGCAGCAAAGGCTGATCCAGCCAGTGCATCAGGATAATTTTCACCTGTTGCAATCACCGGTAAATCCATATCAATCGCTTCTTCAAAATATTGAATGACATTGCTGTTTGTTGCATAACGGTTTACCCCGCTGATACGTTCCGGCATTGGAAAGGTGCTAGCCACTTGTGCACTAATGACTCCCGTACCGCCTATAACAAAAGACTCCACCGGCTGTTCTGAATTAACAAACTGACTTACTGAAGATGGAACCGAATTTTTTTTGGTTAAAAGAATTGGCATTTCTAATTGTGCCGCTATTGGAGCGATTGATAGAGCATCCGGAAATCCTTCCCCGGTCGCGACCACAACACTATCCGGGTTCCCTAGCTGTTTGGCAACTTTTACGGATGTTTCATAGCGATCTGCACCACTTAGTCTAGTTATTGATGATATCCCCAGGCTATTAAGCTCTTTCTCTATATTTTGGGAAATAACGGACTTCCCTCCAATTAAATATACCTTTGTAACCTTAAGGCGCTTCAATTCATCCTTCACACTATCCGGCAATGAGTTGGCTGGTGTTAATAGGAGTGGTGCACCATATTTATAAGCAAGAGGTGTCGCACTTAATGCATCTGGAAAATCCTTTCCTGTAGCCAACACAGCAACTGCGGACGTGTCCCAGCCTTCAGCAGAGATATTTACCGCCGTTTCGTAACGGTCTTTGCCTGAGATGCGATGGGTTGGTGCGTCTTCTGCCTTCGCTTGTCCAAAAGGTAATGCCAGCGTTAATAAAGCCGATAAAATGATAGCCTTTTTCATGATTTCCTCCTATTAATTCAATATCAAGAGTTATTATAGGGCGGAATTAAGAAAATTAATAGATAGATTTCGAGTGAGAACAGAATATATTTTTCGACAAAATTCTTCCTTGACAATTAAAATATACCAGCTTGAATCAAGATGAAACTTTGGCGTTAGATCACCTCACAAAACGCAATAAAGACAGGCTCAATGTTGAGCCTGTCTTATTATAATTACTTATTAACTTTTGTAATACGTCCTTCTGTAACAGGTTCAACTTTGCCTTGGTCTTTAATGTAGGCAACTAATGCCTCTAAATCTACTACATCGACTACGCGATTTTTGCCTTCCTTCAAAACGTGCAGTTCATCTCCGCCATCAGCCATGAAGTTGTTAACCGTTACTGAATATGTTTCTGTATCTGCGATTGGAGTCCCATCCGTTTTTGTTACGGAAACAATGCGTTTGCCAGCTTCCTTAGATGTATCAAAAGAGAATTTCAAACCTGCAACTTTAAGAATTCTTTGTTTAGAACCCCATTGCTGTTCTAATAGAGTTTTAACTTGTGCACCTGTCAAATCCATTGTCACCAGGTCATTGCCGAATGGCTGTACAGTGAATGCTTCCTTCCAAGTGATTTCCCCTGCATCGATTTCAGCACGGATTCCGCCTGGGTTCATGAAGGCAAAGTCAGTACCTGTAGCAGCAATCATTGAGTCAGCAATCAGATTACCCATTGGAGACTCGCCATCAGCATTTTCATCTCTGCTGATGCCGGCTGTTGTTGTACCAATTTTCTCATTTAAAATTGGAGCAACATCTTCCAGGTAAACATCTAGCATTGCTTTAATTTCTGCATCCGGCTCGATGCCATCACGGTAAGCTGTCACAATTTCAGCTTCCTTCTTAACAATATCCTTCGTTACAGGGTCTATTGTAAGATCCACATCAGAGAATGCAGTTCCATACGAGAAAGACTGGACAAGCAGTTTGCCATCAACTACTGTGTTGGCATACTGATGATTATGTCCGCCAAACATGACATCGACTTCATCATCAACTTTATTAGCAATATCCACAAGCTCCTCTGTAGGGTTTTTGCCATCAGTGTCAGATTTTATAGGGTTGTGGGATACAACAACAATTGATTTGACCCCTTGGTCTTTCAATTCTTTAGCATATTTGTTGATCGCTTCAGCTTCATCTGTAAATTCAACGCCAGCTACACCGCTAGGAGTAACGATAGTAGGTGTGTCAGAGTATGCCACTCCAATAAATCCAATCTTAACGCCATTTACTTCATTGATTACATACGGATCCAAAATAGGTTCTTTTGTTGTTGAATCAACTACGTTAGAAATTACGTAAGGGAAGCTTGCCCCTTCGAATTCACCGTACTTATCTACTGTCTTTGGATGGCTTCCGCCGTTGATCAGGCGAAGCATCTCATCAACGCCTTCGTCAAATTCATGGTTTCCAAGTGTTCCTAGGTCAAAGCCAATTTCATTTAATAGCTTAATCGTCGGCTCATCCTGCAGCAATGCAGATACTGGTGAGCTTGCTCCTGCCACATCCCCTGCATGAAGCATGAATGTGTTAGGGTTTGTTGCTTCGCGCTCTTTTAAGTAGGCTGCTAAATATTCAATTCCGCCTGCACCTTCCGCACCCAGCTTTGCATTAAATGTATCAAGCTGGCCGTGAAGGTCATTGATTCCTAACAATTGGACCTCAAACGGTCTTGACATGTTAACTGCATACTTGTGGAAACCGTTTGATCCTTCACCGACATATTCGATATTCTCAGTACCTGCTGCAATATCTTTTGCTGCAGGAGAGGATTCGAAAACAACATTAATATCACCATAGATAGGAGACAGCTTCCAGTTCTGATCAGCAGAAGGATTGATTGTCTTATTCTTAATAATGTAATTCATAAGAACCTGACGATTTTCGTCAGCAGATTGATAGATGATTCGATTGCCATCAGGGTTAACTACAGCCATTGCTGCACGGTAGTTATTTGTTGCAATGACAAATTCCTGGTCTTCCTTAACAGGCTTGCCATTGAATTCTAAATTCTTAATACGGCTGGCGCCTTCGTTTGCCACTTTTCCAGCTGAATCGTATTTTGCTGGCTGAGTTACATCAATTTCGTATGTTACACCATCTAAAGTATCAAAGTTGTAAACTGCGAATTCATTGTTAATCAGATTTTGTTCATCTGTTTTTGAAGGGTCAATCTGATTAAAGTTGCCTGCTGTCCACTCTAAATACTCCTTCACTTCTGCACCGTTCAATTTAACTGCTTGTACAGTATTAGGGTATTTATAGAGGTCAGCCACGTTTTTAATAGTGATTGTACCTTTAGGAATATTAGTATATTCGCTTGCACCGTTTCTGCCTGCTTTAAATGGAGCAGCTGATGATAGCACAGGAAGGTTCTCATATTCTGTTCCTTTAAGTGCATTTTCTACAAATTCTTTTTGTGCATTGCTGACAATTTGTACAGATGGATCATCCTGTACACGCGCAAAATAGCTATGGATAGGTGCTGTGGTTTCGCCAACAGGGCTGTTAATGTATTTAACTGTTTCTTCATGGGATGACTTCAATGCATCGACAAGCGCCTGGTCGTTAGCAACATCTTTGGAAGTGACACGAACTTCTGATTGGGAATCCTTTACAGTCCATTTTCCATCCACTTTGGCTAAAGTCAGGTCAATGACACCAAGATTGCTTCCATCAACATTTGCTTGTACAGCTGCAACCCCGTTAATGGTTCCTTTAGCTGCATCTACTCCATCCACTTTGAAGGACGCATCATTGCTTGGGAATGATTTATGGGTATGACCCATTAAGATTGCATCAATACCCTCTACTTCACTTAGAGCAAATGCAGTATTTTCTTTGTTTGTTTTATCCCCGTCAAATCCGCTGTGAGATAATGCAACCACCACCTCAGCACCGTCTTTCTTCATTTCAGGAATCCACTTCTTGGCAGAAGCTACAACATCCTCAGTTATCACTTTGCCTTGAAGGTTGGCCTTGTCCCACTGCATGATTTGTGGGGCAACAAAGCCAATGACTCCCACTTTAACTGTCTGCTCTTTACCGCTTTCATCCTTTACTTTCTTTTCGATGATTTGGTAAGGCTTGATGTAGTTTACATCATTAGCTGGGTCATTATCATGGTCATCTTTATATACATTGGCACTTACATAAGGGAACTCAGCACCTTTTATGCTTCCTTCCAAGAAGTCAAGGCCATAGTTGAATTCATGGTTTCCTAAAGTTGCAGCATCGTAGTCCAATAGATTCATTGCTTCGTAGATTGGATGTGTTTCGTTTTCGATTAACCCTTCAGAAACAACTCCTTTTCCTCCAAGAAGAACGACGGATTTTCCGTCTACAAGTGCATCAGTTCCTGCCGGCAATGAGCCTTGCTTAACCAGCAGCAATGGAGCATCTTCTTTAGCAGCCAGCACAGAGCCTGTTAAAGCATCCGCAAACCCATATCCATTTGAAACAAATACTTTGCTTTTGATTTCGTCAAGCTCTGTCGCTACTTTTACAGCTGTTTGGAAACGGTCTTTTCCGGAGTAGCGTTTCGGGTTCTTTACTGCTTTTTCAACAGCCGTACTAATAACGCCTGAACCCCCAACAAGAATCGTATTTTCCTTGTTTGCAAGTGCATCGGCAGTTGCTTTAGGAAGAGAGTTCTTGCCTGTTAATAGAATTGGAATGCCATTTTTAGCCGCATATGGAGCAATGGAAAGGGCATCCGGGTAGTCACCGCCGTAAGCCAGTATAGCTGTATCTGCGCTTCCGCCTAATTCGCCTGCAATCTCAGCAGCTGTCGCAAAGCGGTCTGCACCTGAAATCCGTTTAACCCAAACTTTCAAATCTTTAGAAATTTCCTGCTGTACTAATGTAGATACAGCTCCTGTACCGCCCACAATCAGGACTTTCTTAGCTCCTAATCGTTTAATTTCATTTTTTGTATCCGCATTTAGCTCTTTTGTCTTTGTTAATAGAATTGGGGCATCATATTTATAAGCCAGTGGTGTAGCCGCAAGCGCATCCGCAAAGTCAGCTGCTCTGGCAATCACAACTACATCGGACGAATCCCAGCCCTTTTTTGAAACTTCTACAGCTGTTTTAAAACGGTCTTTTCCTGATAATCGGTCCGCAAATGTCAGCGGATCTACTTTTGCTATGTAATCTGTATAAGGATTTCCCTGGAGAAGGTCCCCATTATCGAACAGTAAGTTATTTTCGTTCTCGGCACGTTCTTCCTTTATTAAAGTCGATACTTTTACAAGTCCCTTATCGACCGGTGCATCTGAATAATAGTCATGGTTCATAATGCTTCCATGGACATCAGTCGTTTCCATGATCTTAAGTTTTACATATTCCTCATTGGATAAGACATTTTTCGGCAAAGAATCGGCTGAGACGCCGGCTCCTAATGGAGAAAGCATACCTACAGCAAGTGTAGAAACCAGCAATCCGCTAAACTTCTTTTTTATACCCTTTTTCACCTTTTTTCCACCTCTCGTCTAATGTCTGACAAGACGATTATATACTAAAAATAGTAAAATACTATCATTTTTTGTTAAAAAAGTATTAAAATTTTGACGATTTTTGTATAGATTTTGAAAACGTTATCATTTATTCATTTCCTAGTCATTGGTGGTATCCGGATGGACAGGAGAACAGAAATAAAACTGAATGCTCTTAAGGAGTCTAGGATTATAGGTGGATCCCATTAAACAGGGATTTCCTGAAATATGGGCATCCCTCTCATAGCTATGAATAAGATCCATTTGTTATCTTCCAGTTTTAACCTGCATTCCCCGCCGAGATTGGACCGGGTTAAATGATATTAAAGCTTTCTCCCCGGGACACACCTGTGCCATTCTTTATGGCCTTGTAAATAAAAAAGCCCATCACCTGTTAGGCAATGAGCTCTTTTAAAATAACCAGCTTCAACTCTGTCATTTCATTAGTTGCATATTTAATGCCTTCCCTGCCGACTCCACTTTCTATAACGCCGCCGTACGGCATGTGGTCAACTCGGAAGCTTGTCGTTAACCAGGAATAATGGTCCTAGAACAGCTTAGATATAGCGAAGCCGTTTGATTTTATACAGGTTTTCTTAGCTTCTTAACAGCTGTATAGATGAATAAAATTCCCAACATGGTGGTCAAAAAGGGATATAAATAAGGAAAATAGAAAACAGGATAGCCATTCCAGTCATCTGTGTAATAGCCGGCTCCTCCAAAATACATCGGCGGGATGAGCTTTGTCTGTAATTTGTCTTTATTTTTATACGTAAAAGGTTCTTTCATCAATGTGCCATCTTCCTCAATCGTAATAGCCATATACTTGAGCTCTTCGATTGGTACAAAATCCTCCATTTTATTGCCAATCATTTTTTCTTTTGCCCCGTTCATTTGGAGGACAATGACGAAAGATTCCTGATCTGTTTTTTTATCCAATACTCTCCAATAAGAAATATAATGAGTATATTGATTCAAGCCTTCTTGACCGATCTCAACCGGGTAGTCTTTAAGGACTTCCTGCGTTAAGCTATCAACCGTAATATAAATAGTTGCCGGCACAACCAGACGGTCCCAAGGGTCCTTGTATGACTCGTTTTCCTTCAGGATTCGGTAAATATCGATCTTCGAACCGCCAAACTCATAATCAGTTGGTACCCCTTTATACATCTCATTTAATTCTGTTATTCTATATTTATTTTGCATTTCAAAGTCATAGACCTTTTCCATGACCAGCTCACTGGTGACCGGGATGGATACCGCAAATAAAAAAATTCCCAATAATAATATAAAAGCCAATCTCACTTTTCTGAACTTTTTCATCATAATTCCTTTCGCCAATCAGGATACTTTATATATTTTACCAAAATTATCTAGTAATATATACAAAGAATCCTAAATGCATGTTCAGCTGTGATAAGCTGTTCTTTCAGAAGTCTTCTTATCATAAAAAGCGGATTTCTTTCCTTTATGTACTTACACTTCTACAGAAAACATTATTCATTTTAAAGTTTTGCACGCTTCGATTATTTTCATTATTTTTCGGGAAATAATATGCTTTGAATGTCGTTATTTGGTGGGCTTAGTGATTAGGATAGGTAATTCCACTGGAAAATCCCTGGATTACTATTCTGATGTGTTTGTAGCAGCCAAACAATCACATTCATCCTAGCTTTTTAGCAGTTATTAAACAAAAAGAGTTTTATCCTTTTCCACACTTTCATCTCTATCCTCATAACTGGAGACCTTCCTTGTATCATTCGTAAATAAGATTAAAATAAGAGATACCGTCACCCCCGCCATCATAAATCCTCCAAAAACCCACGGAGATGGGCCATATGCTTCTTCTATACCACCTCTTGACCATTCGTCAATATCCTATAAAAAAACTAGCTCAGCAATGCCAAGCTAGCTTTAGTGCTTCATCGTATGTGGGTTCAGGCTCCCTTCTTTAATCTACCTTTAATTCTCCTTTTAAAGTACCGCTGTACTGATAATCTTCACCAATCTTAATTCGTATGGTTTCTTCCCCGGTGAATGGATCTTCCTCATCAATCGTAACTAGAACAGGAACGGCCTTTTTGGAAAGCTTTAATTTAGCTGTTCCAGTAAAGCTTGCCCATCCTTTATAGGTCTGCAGGAATCCGAGTTCATCCAGTTTAACATAGACATTGTTCTTTTTGTCGATAATTTGAAGCTTTGCTTTTGAATGTGTTCCACCGGCGTTTTGCTCCACCATGATATTAATCTTAGGTCCTTTTTCTTTATCATTGACTATCTGGCCCTTCGCGGAAACTTTATGAGCTTGATTCAGGCTCATCGGCCGGCTTGGCATATCATAGCTGCGCTTAAGGGCTTTTCCTGCCTGCACACCCGTTGTTTTACCGTTCTTTACTGCAAATTGCCCATCGATAATGACATGCTCAATACCTTCTGCATACTGTTTAGGATTATCAAAAGTGGCTTTATCTGTTATTGTATCAGCACCAAATACAGTAATATCAGCTTTCATGCCTTCAGCAATAAATCCTCGGTCAACCATTCCTATGATATTGGCAGGAAGGCCTGTCATTTTTTGAACAGCTTCTTCGAGAGATAGTAATCCATCTTCTCTTACAAGCTTTCCTAGAACCCTAGGCTGCGTTCCATACCTTCTAGGATGAGTGCTGCTTGAAACAGTCGCTCCTCCATCAGAAGCAATGGCAGTCGTAGGGTTTTTAAGTATCCGCTCGAAATCCTCCTGGTCGCCAAAGAAATAGATAGTTCTTATGTTTCCTTCATCTTCAAGGATTTGCATAGTCGCTTCTCCAGGTGAGACACCTTGTTCCTCAGCTATATCACCTAAAGTTGTTTGCTTCGTCGGAAAGTAGACGTCATATGCATCTCTTACCCTGCTCGCAATCGTGTCATGAATTTCCCCTTCAATCTGTGTGCGCATGGCAGGATCCGCAAAGCGTTTGAGCATCTCCTCCCGGCCGCCATCCTGTATCCACTGCGGAACAATTGCCGTTAAGCCTGTTTGGCTTGCTAAATAAGGATACTGATCTGCTGCGGCAAAGGTTCCCCGCTTATTGGCATCCTGAATCATTTTAATCGTTTCTGCAGATTTCCCCCAGTTGCTCGGACCCATTACCTTCATATGGGTAATAACCGGGACGATTCCTGCACTTTCTCCTATTTCTATCGTTTCTGCCGTGGCCTCGAGAACGTGATAATTCTCATTTCTGATGTGATTAGGAAAATTGGTTCTCCACTCTTTGGCAACACTGACAACATTAATAACTTCCTGTATTTTTGCATAATTTCCTGGAGCGTAGAATAAGCCTGCAGAAACTCCCCAGGCACCTTTTTGGAGGGCTGCTTCGATCAGTGACTGCATATCCGATATTTCATCAGGAGTAGCACGGCGATCGTCATACCCTACTACCTCTTCCCAAACTGAATTAAATCCGATATAACTTCCCACATTGATGGCCAGACCCTTTTCCTCCAGCTCGGACAAATAGGAAAGATCAACAGGACCTCCTCCATCCGGGCTTATCATTTCAGTCGTCACCCCTTGGGTTAATGAACTTTCTGCTGTTGTAAGCACGTCAGTATCGGCATGGCTGTGCATATCAATAAACCCTGGAGAAACAATTTTGCCCGATACATTGATTTCACTTTTTCCACTTACTCCATCCAAGTCTCCAATGGATTGAATATATCCATTTGATATTCCAATATCGGCCTTATAGCGCTTTGAGCCCGTCCCGTCAATAATCGTGCCATCGTTAAGGATCAAATCATATTCCTGTTTGGTTTTCTCCTTTGATTGGCCGGTTTGAGGGTATCCTACAAGAAAAATCCCCACAAGCAAGGTAACAGATAGTGTTAACGACAGAAAACTTTTGCTTTTCACACCTTTAAGCCTCCCTTATTTTTCAATCTAAGCCAAATGACCCTTTCGCCTCCCTCTATCTCCAATTTTTAACAAACTAACATTATCACATTTTACTAACTTTTCTAATATTTCAGATAATAAATAATAAGAATAGACTAAGGCTAAAATTTCTTACTCCTAACATTTTCCTAATAGGCTAGTTAATAAGTCTAGGTTGCTTGCGGGACAAAGGGACAGATATCTGCCCCTTTCTTTTCAAATAGAAAACCTAACTGCTTGGCAGGAAATAGGGCTATTAAATTCATTAAAGCGTGATTGGGAAACAATAGAAATAGTTCACTTCTTTTCACTCATCAAATTTTAACTGTTTTACACTTTAACTCTTCAGGCACACTGGCGTTCTCAGCAAATAAATACCGTAATTAAAAAAGACACTCCAAACAACTGGTAGTGTCTTTTTGGCAATTTGTCTGCTATCTATGATTACGGTTTATAAGATTATTAATATACTTTACCACAATCGCGATTATAGTAAGATCAATAAGTTTACTGATAGTAATATGAGCCATTTGCAAATAATTCAAAAAAATATCTTTATTAATTACTTTAATTGTATCTAAAATCGCTTCATCTGCCATTGGAAGTGTATGGTTAATAATAAAACTTAAATAAAAATATTCTGAGATAGATAAAGGAATGTTATGGAAAGTTCCCAAAGTAAGGGAGTAGCTCATCCCAAAGATATAATTGGTTGTTACTATTGTAGCTAAATAAGTTCCAAATATAGATACGTAACCTTCTATTTTATCAGATACACTAGTTAACTTCATTGGATCTTGAATGTTATTAATAAGCCTAATAAAGAATTCGATCATTAAGACGATAAATGACGCAATCATAATACCTACTAATATATAAAAAATATGATATTCTGTGACTCTGTTATTAGAAAAGACTTCTATAAGTTCTGTTATTTTAATTAAGACATAGATCAATAATTGAAACCCTGTTAGCATAATAATAATTTTACATAAAAAAGTCATTACTATCAGGTCTTTAAAAATTTTAATCCTATGTAACAATGCACCTAGGATTAAAAGAAGAATAGAAAAAATTAATATAAAGATTAATTTTAAAAAAGGTAGCATGCTTTCGTTTATAATTGGTAGTAGAGAATAAAGAATTATAAAGATTTTAAGGTAACATGACATTCTAGTGACTCCTGAATTGTGAATATAAAAATTATACTATTAACTCAAACTTAATTAAAATTACAAAAAAATAAAAAAATGGATATTTTCACTATTCCTTATCGAATTTCACAGGTAGATGGTAGGGGTTGCACTATCTAAACCTTTTATTTCGTAATTGCTTATCAATATTCTCAATTGCCCAACGAACAAGTTCTTCCTGATCTAATTCTTTTCCTCATTCCATATGCAGGAGGGTGATAGTCTTTCTTCTATTGACATCCTCACTTTTCGGAGTAAATAGATATAAAAAAAATACCTGGCTATACGAATTACAACTTCTGATGAAATCAACTTGATACCCTCAATTCATACATGGGATCAAGCCCATCTCCATGGATTACTTCAAAGTATAAAATAATAACCTTTCTGCCAAAAAGTCAACAATGTTTGTTTGATTCACACTTTAACACTTCACCATATCCGAGGTCACGTTCCGGGGTCAGGCACCTCTTTTGATTAAATCAGCTTTCCATAAAAAAACTGTTTCCGGCACTTGGTGTACTGAAAACAGTCTTTTTATTTTTATTTCTTAACAGAGAACGAGTACTCCTGGAATATGGAGTTAGAATAATTATCAATCTTTATATAATATTTTCCGGCCGGTAAAGATACCGTTTCTGTTACTTCTTCTGCTGTAACATTATCATAAGGTGTATACATATATTGCAGCGTTTTGCCGGATCCATCCACGATTTCATAATGCCAGCTGCTGTCTTCTTTCGTTTTTGCTGTTAAAGAAAGAGTCCCTGATCTATCCAATTGGAAAGAGTAGAAGTCATCGTCATTTCCATCTTGTATGGAGCCTGATATTTGTGCACCAATGCTGATTGGATTGGCTGATTGAACACTATCATTGAACTCTTTCTCATAATTGCTTACTTTGCTGAAGTTCACTATAAATTCATACTCAGCATCTTTACTGTCTGAGTAATTTTCAACGACAAGGTAATAATCCCCGGCCGGCAAACCGATTGGAACGTTAGAGTAGCCGCTTGCATAATCATCGTATTTTGTGTTGAAGTATGCGTATTGCTGACCATTACGGTTCATAACCTGTACTTCCCAGCTTTTACCCGGGGTGTTTTTCACGTTTACATTTATTTTGCCTGCAGAATCTAAAGTAAATTTATAAAAATCTACTGATTCGGATTTACTTAATAAGCCTTTATAACTTTTATTCAATTCTAGTATATTTGCAGTTTCAATGGTGTTATTAAATTCCTTTTCGAAGTAATTGCCTTGAATATACTGTACTTTAAACTTGTACTCTTCGTCCTGTGCATCACTATAGTTATCAATCAGGAAGTAATAGGTTCCGGCTGGCAAACCAGTCCGATAGCTTGTAGCTCCATTTGCATACGTTCCATACTCAGTAGTGAAGTATGTAAATGTTTCACCTTTCTCATTCAGCAATGTGCCTTCCCACGCGACTCCAGGCTTCTGGTCCATTTTCAATTCCACTTGCCCTGGGGCTGTCAAAGTGAATTTGTAATAATCCAGGTCCCCGCTGTCTTGTAAAGCCCCTTTGTAGTCTGCATTAACATTTATTTGATTTGCTGCTGCAATCGTGTTGTTCATCTCTTTTTCATAATTGTTGCTCTTTGTGTATTTAACTGTAAATGAATACGGAAGTTTATATCCATCTGAATAATTCTCAATTTTAATGTAGTATGTCCCCTTCGGAAGCCCCACCGAATTATTCGTTACTCCTGAAGCCCCGGAGTTATAGTTAGTGGAGAAATCCTCAAGTGAATCCCCATTAGCCGATAATATAGTAGCATACCAGCTTGCACCGCTTGTTTGTTTAAGCTGGAGGGTAATATTTCCAGGTTCTGTGATAGTAAATTGATAATAATCTTCATCCCCGTAATCTGCCAGCTTGGCACTATAGGTTTTATTTACATCAATTTTGGCTGACTTCTCAAAAGTATTATTCGCCTGTAAACCATTCATTTGAGTTAATACATTATTAGAAACAGCTCCATTGCCGCCTAATGCAGTCAAACTTGAGTAAACATTCGAGTTTAGATGGCTCTTAATAGCGTCTGGAAGCTTTGTTGTCTGAACTAAAAGCATAGCTCCATTATTCTTTGCTGCTAAAACAGATCCTGTTAATGCATCCGCAAAGCTGGTACCAGTGGCAACGTACGCTGCTGGAGCTTTGGATTGAAATTGGTTAATAATTGCAACAGCTGTCTGATAGCGGTCTTTTCCTGAAACACGTTTGGCATTAGGTGTTTGAGTCAGCAGGCTATCAGCTAAAATCCCTTTTCCCCCAACAAAGAATGTTTCAGACTTGCCTTTAAGCTTTTCCTTTGTTGCCTCTGGTAATGCTTTCGTTTCACTTAACAGAATTGGGTATCCCATTCTGGCTGCATATGGTGCAATGGAAAGAGCATCCGGGAAATTTCTTCCGTATGCAATAATGGCTTTATTGCTAGTTCCAAGCTTGTCCGCAATTAATGCGGCTGTTATGTATCGGTCTTTTCCTCCTATACGCTCAATGGAAAGTCCTAAAGAGCGCAGTTCTGCTTCGACATTTTCGGTAATAATTCCTTTACCGCCCAGAATTACTGCTTTTTTTGCTTTTAGACTTGAAATCTGTTTTCTGGTTACTTCTCCAAGGGTATTTTTTTTAGTCAGCAGTATTGGTGCATTTAATTTGTAAGCTAACGGGCCGCCGGCTAAAGCGTCAGGAAAATTATCTCCAATCGCCAGCACTACTGTATCTGCTGTTGACCAGCCTTTTTTGGAAATGTTAACTGCTGTCTCATAACGGTCCTTTCCTGATAATCTAGTACTTTCTGCATTGGTTACTTCCTGAGTAAAGAAAAAGAGTACAGCCAGACTCAGGAAAACAATTAAAGATCTTTTCATTTCTTCCTCCTATTGTAAAATTTTCCTATTTATTATATTACTAACAAGGACTATTAGTCTAGGTTAAAAGGACTAATAATAATTTTAAATTTCTAGACTAGGGAAGAAAGAAAAAGAGCCCTCTTACGAAGACTCTTAATTTTAATATTCTACTTTGCCTTTGAGAGAAAAAAGTGAGTGTTCCGCCAATAGACAGAATAGTATTTTCTTCAAGTCTTTTCTCCTTTTTATGAATGTAAAAGAGAAAGGAAGATTTCAAGAAAATACTATTTTTACTAATTTGTTTATTTATCGGAAATAACCCTATCGCATACTTCAAATAGATTCTCAAGGCATTCATCCCTGATTCTTTCATGACAGATGAATTCATACCTGATTTCGTACTCCAGCCGGGCAGCAATTTTTGACAGTCTTTTTTCGTCTGCATCCTTTGAAAGGTAATTTGAAACCTTTTTCTCAAAATACTCCTCTGTTCCATAGAATTCTTCCATGTTGAACTCCTCCTTTAATTATTCCCCCCTACATTATCAATTTCCCTAAAATTTTTTAAAAAAACCAAACATGAGTAACCCTTTTATTCCATGGAAAAACCATCTTATCCAATTTCAGGATTCATTATTAATGAAACGCTAAGTTTATATTAAAGTTATTTTACAATAAGTATTTAGAAGAATCTTTCCTATATGATATAAAGGGTATTTTAATCCTTATCAAGGATGTGAGATTAATGAGTAATAATCGCGGACATATTTCTGAAATTCATATATTGAGGGCAATAGGCTGCCTATTTGTCGTTGCTGTTCATGTTTCTGGTTCTTTCTATTATGAGCACGGCGAAACATATAACGAGTTTACATTATTTATCAATCAAATCAGCCGCTTCGGAACACCAATGTTTGCACTCATTAGCGGTTTTCTCCTATTTTATCAGGCAAGATTTAAGGGCTTTGATCTTTATAGATTTGCTGCTAGCCGATTTACAAAGATTGGCTTGCCATTTCTCTTTTGGAGTGTTTTCTATTTACTGTTTACGTATTTAGTACTTGGCGTAAATCCATTAGAATCCGGAGAAAAGCAATTCCTGGTGAACTTCATATTTGGCAATGCCTATTATCATTTATATTTTATGTCCATTGTCTTTCAATTTTACTTGCTATTTCCGCTGCTGCAGGCAGTTAAATCAAAAATGATTTGGCCAGCGCTGCTTATCGGAGCAGTATGTATAAACTATTACTTTGTAAAGTCATTCAATCCTGGAGAATTCGAAGGAATCCTAGGGAGTATCCTAAGTCAGCGGGCATTTTTACCAAGCTGGATTTTCTATTTTATTTTTGGAGGGTTCCTCGCTTATTTTTGGGAACCATTACGTGTATTTTCAAAGAAGTATAAAATCTTATTGGGGATTGCGGTTCTAATTGTCACAGCTGCCGCTGTATGGGAATACAAAACAATGGGGTCCACACCATCTAATAGAGTGACGAATATGGTCAACATTCCCATCATTACTCTTTTTGTAATTGGGATCGGAGAACAAATCCAAAAAATCAGGTGGCTGAACAGCATTATTACCAAGATTGGAACATTATCTATGGCCATCTACCTGGTACATCCTTTTGTTCTATACAGCTTTATCCAGGTTGCACCGGATTTTGTCTGGAAAACAGCATTCTTTCCTTTTGTTTATGCCTTAATTTTATTAGGTTCAATTGCCATGGTGAAAGCGATACAATTAATACCGATGAACCAATATATATTAACAGTGCCGGGCATTAAGAAGCAGAAAAGTAATACCAGTGTAAAAACATCCGCTCTGCGGGTGAAATCAAATTTCCAATAATAGTGAAAACCCGAGTTTCTCTTCTATAGAGCTCGGGTTTTTGGTGATTATTCTCCATTATTATTTACATTCACTTTTAATTCTAAGCCCTCAACCCTTTTAATAGTCCTCTTCCATGTACTTACAACCAGCTCTTCTAATGGCTGGGTAGTCTTAAATTTCGCTATATAGCCATCCGGAGTGATTTGATATCTGTCATATCGCATAAATTTCGTATCTGTTCCTTTTTCCTTTAATTCTAAAACTCGCCTTCTGTTTTCCGTAACACCTTCTACTTGATAATGTATCCATATCTCTCCTTTCTTTTGTTCAATTTCAGTAATAGCAATACCGCCATATGAATCTTGTTCAAGATATAGAGGCAAATTCTGATTTAGCGGGGTATCAAAAAATTCCAAATCTCCGTTTGATTCTAAATACGGAATAATGGTAATTGACTTTGGCAGCTTAGTGACGGGTTCAAAATATTCATTGAACTCGTCAACGAACTTCCCTTCTCTTTCACCGCCTCCCGTAGCACCCGAAGTAATATGAGCTATAGGCTGACCCTTATCATCCAATACTTCAAAGAGGTAAGATGTACTGCCGTTTCCTTTTTTATAACTTTCAAGCGGCTGGCTCATGCTGATTTCTAAATTGGTAGAGCTCGCAGCGAAAGACATCTTATCAAGAGTTATACTAAGTTCACCGTTAGTTGCCGTTTTGTCTGGATATGCAAAATGGGCATTATTATCTATTTTAGTTACAGGCAATTTGAATTCCCATGGACCCTCATATTTCCCAACCTCACCTACTATAATTTCAAGCTGAAATTGATCAGGCAACTCTTCATATAGATGAAGTTCATGAAGTATTTTCCCGTCCTCCCCCGCAATTGATTCAACCATCGAGTAATCTGCGAAAAGCCTACCATCTACATTCATTTTAAAATTAGGTACATTAGGATTACTCCTGTCTTCCGGGATATCTTTCTTATCCATTGAGTAAATAAAAGACAAACGGGTTCCATCATACATCAGTTCATGAAGAGTAATAGCAATACCGTGCTTTTCAACAGTTTGTTCAATGCTGGTAAACATACCTTCCCTTTTCACTTTTTGAATCCCTATATCTCCGAATGGGACTATTTCTGATTCATTCGATGGCTCTGATACTTCTGTTTCCTTCGATGCTTCTTGTTTAATATTGCTAATCAGCTGGGTCGAGCTTAGAAGAAGAACAATGGCAACTACAGGAGTGATAACCAGCATAAAGACAGGAAAAAGCGTAAAATTTCTTTTAGAAACAGTTTTTTGGTTATGTATCTTTTGCATAACTTCTTGTATTTCCTTGTCTGTAAAGATTAAATCCTCTCCATACTTTTTTATAAAAGCTTTTTTTAAGGAACGTCTTTTAGTCATACAGAAATTCCCCTTTCAGCATAGGCACTAGCTTGTTCTTTCCTCGGCGGATCCGTGTTTTTACAGTTTCATTAGATATAGATAATATTTCAGCAATTTCTCTTACTTCCAGCTCTTGAATATATCTTAGAATAAGGACCTCCCGATACTTTTTGCCTAAATTCATTATTTGAGCTACAACCTGTTCTTCATCCCACTTTTGCAGCGTAATCGATTCTGGTGAATGCACTGTTATTTCTTCTTTTACTTGGCCAATTAGAAAAACTTTTTTTATGTAATAAGACCTTAGATAATCTTTACATTGATTTATCGTAATTCTGTAAAGCCATGTTCTAATCGATGACCGCCCTTCAAACTCATCCAAATGCGTAAAACATTTTATAAAAACATTTTGGACAATATCTTTAGACGCTTCTATATCTTTTACATAGGAGAAAGCGAGAGTAGATAGTTCTGTCCCATAAGCATTCATAATTTCAGTAACTATTACTTCTAAGCTCTCGCTTCCTTTTTCTTGAATATTATTCAAATTAATCCTCCTTTCTGATAATTAGACGTTTGAACAGTTATAGGAGGTTCAATTATAAAAAAACCAATCATTGAAGAATGATTGGGAAAAAACTATTGGATTTAACGCTTAAGCAAAGTCAACTCTTTTCCAATTGAAAAAATTTCTATACTAGCCGTTATTTCTTGATTCATACTAACTATTAATATCAATATATATTTTAAAACAAAAGAAAAAAGCGGTAAGCACCGCTTTTAATAAATGAGTTTATATTAATGTTCTGACGGAATTCCTAAGCTGTGTTCTGATGGAATACCAGCTAACTCTATTGGCTTGCCAATACTGTGTTCTGATGGAATGCCAGCTAACTCTGCAGGTTTGCCAATACTATGCTCTGATGGAATGCCAGCCTCAAGGTTCCCTGTGAAAGATGCTCCAGCGCCAATTAAACCTAAAGCCAACGCCCCAGCTAAAATTAACTTTTTCATGACATTAACTCCTCTCATTCATAATTTATTGAATTATTTATATATTAACATTTATTGAGCAATTTTTCCATTTCCGATTCAATAATTTGGATGAATTTATCATTTTCCTGCAGCCGCAAGATATAAATGGCTTTCTGAAGGAACTCTACGCCCTTTTCTTTATTGCCAAGTTTTATATAATTTTCTCCACTTTGATAGTGCAAATTGGCAAACAAATATTGGATTTCTTCATGTATGCAAATTTCAATTCCCTTTTGGCAATATACCAGGGATTCCTGGAATTCCCCGATCTCTGTCAAGGCCTGGGATAGACCAAACAAAATCCTGACTTTCCCTCTGCTCTCAAGGACATGCGGGAGTTTCTCCAAATCACTAAGCCCTTTTTTGAACATGGAAATAGCTTCCTTATAATGGTTCATATCCTTATATAAAATAGCGATACTTGTTAATATTTCAACTTCTCTTTCCGATAAGTTAACCCTTTTTTCATTTGTAAGATCTAAGGCACCGTGCAGCAGCTGGATCGCTTTATCAAAATCATTCTCCAGATAAAACACACAGATGCCCTGATGCCATACTAAAAATTGCTTCAGCATGACAGGCTGGAAAATCGGATTTTTTAATTCCTTTTGAACAATTTCGTAAATCGCCTGATAATTCCAATTCCGCTTGTGCTTGTTTATTATTTGCATAACTGCTGTAGAATAATTTATGGTTGATTTCGAGGCAATATTAAAGAAGTATGTTAGATCAATATTCATTTTATTTGCTAATTGATTAAGCGTTTCCAGACTTGGATACGCTTTTTCTTTTTCAAAGGAAATCAGCTCCTCTTCAGAGCATATGCCTTCTGCCAGTTCCTTAACACTTAATCCTTTATACTGACGAAAAGATTGTAAGCTGTCGCCAATTAAATACTCACTTAAATTCATCAGCTTTCCCTCACTTAGTAAAATTAATAGTATTATTCTACCACAAAAAGTATAGTATCCTTGGAGATTCAGGAGAGTACAGGAACTGCATCAGTCTATATGCGGTACGTTTGAAGTTCTAAGATTGAAGAGTCGACTGTAAACGAAGCTTAACGGGGAAAACATCTTCGCAGTTAAATGAAATGTAACCCCACTATAAATATTATTCGATAGTGCCAGCAAATATCCTCTCATTAATTTAAAAATTTATAAATCTCTTTTGCTTTAAATGTGGGCAGCTTTCTTATTTACTTTAATCCAGCGTTGTTCCAAATCAAATAAAAAACCCTTCTATTAAAGAGGGGTAATATTACAATTCATATCTTATATATTTTTTGGTTTCGTTAAATTCTCACTATTTCCCTCAAGTCATTTTCAATCTCCGAAAGAAGCTGGTGAACGCTAATTTCTTTTTCTCCAATACCCTTTTCATATGCTTTGGTTAGCATATCCACAAAAAGCTGATTTAATGTTTCGTGATTACCCAACAACTTTTTAACTCCTCCTATTTCCCTATCATACTTAGACAATATTCTATTTTATTTTCTATCATTTGACAATACTTTTCCATTTTTTCAAAAAAAGAACCCCTTCCCAAAGGGAAGCGGCTGAAATTGGAGATTTAAAAGATGTAAACACCTGTTGCAGTTAGGTTTCTTTCCTAAATGCATTTCACATTATTCATTAAAACATTAATATACAAATCATGTACCATTGATTATTACTCATTATTAATGGTTTTCAGTACTAAATCTCTTGTTTATACAGTTTTTTAATAGTAAATATAACTATAAGAATATTTTACAGGAGGGTACTCGCTTGAACTTTTCTGCTATCGGAAAAAAGATCAAAGAGTTAAGAAAATCAGCAGGATTTTCCCAAAAAGACCTGGCAAAAGATATATGTACTCAAGCACAAATCAGCAAAATTGAAAAAGGGGATGTCCTTCCTTTGGCGTCCACTCTATATTTCATTTCACAGAGGCTGGGCGTTGATATAAATTACTTTTTTGATCACGGAACAACCCCAAGGCTTGATTATATTCAGGAAGTTAAAAACCAGCTGAAAATGGCCAGGCGTAAACTTGATTATCTTCTAATAAAAGAGATTGTGGAAATTGAAGAAAAAAATCCTCTTTTTTCAGCAAATATGAAGAATTATCAAATACTGCTCTGGCATAAAGCCATATATGAATACCATGTCAATCATCAGGCAGAAAAAGCACTATCACTAATCGATAAAGCGATTTCTTTAACATTTGAGAAAGTATGGACAGAGCGGGAAATTGAAATTTTAATGAGCAAAGGTATTTTTTTGTTTGAAGAAGGCAAGTATGGGGATTCTCTTGAAATCTACCTCCCCGCAAGGACTCAGTTGGATAAAATCATCTACTTAAACGATGAAACTATTCGGAGCAGGCTCCTTTATAATATGGCAAAAGCCTATACTAAGCTAGAAGACTATGACCGGTCTATAGAACACTGCAAGGTTGCCATCCAAACCTGCATTGAGAAAGACCTTTTATTTTTATTAGGCGAGCTTCACTACCATATTGGATATAATTATGAACTCAGAAAACAGTTTGTTTCGGCGAAAAAGTATATGGAACAAGCGCTTGATATTTTCCGTCTTCAAAGAGATGAAAGATATAATGACTTTATAAGTGGAAAAGTGGCAATTTTCGACAGAAACATCCAATAATCACTACGACATAAGTCGACAGTCCTTAATTATTGTAAAATAATAGTTAGTTTTTTGTATAATGATGTAAAAATATGATCTTTTTGGACGATATATGTGATAAAATGGTACCAAAAATATGTCCAAGGAGTGATTTGGAAAAGTGAAAAAACAAATGGTTTCAATTGCTGCTGCAGCAATGCTTTCTTCTGCCTTTGCCTCTCAGGCTTCCGCTGATACATACATAGTTAAAAAAGGGGATACCCTGTATCATCTGGCTATTAAATACAAAACGACTGTAACAGATATTAAAAAAGCCAATAATTTAAATTCCGATTTCCTATCAATCAATCAACCTCTTCAAATACCAGGTGCAGCAGAAAAGCCTGAATCCAATCAGCCATCAGGCGGCACTCCAGCTCCTGAACCAAGTAATACTGCCAAAACTTATACAGTTAAAAGCGGGGATACTCTATCTAAGATTGCATTAAATCATAATATTAGTTTAAAAGATTTAATGAGCTGGAATGGTCTTAGCACACATTTAATATACCCTGGACAGGTCTTTAAGGTTTCAAAATCTGCTGGTAACTCTTCGGGAGATACTCAAGGGCAGACAGGTTCCACCCCAGCACCGTCAGTACCTTCCAATGGAGGCAGTTCAGAGGTATATGTAGTTAAAAAAGGGGATACTTTGGGCGGCATTGCTGCTAAATATAAGACTACTGTTCAACAGATTAAAACATGGAATAAACTGAGTTCTGATTTAATCCTGATTGGACAAAAGCTAAATTTAAGTGCAAGTCAGGATTCAAGTGAATCTGTCTCTAACGGGAAGCCAAACAATAATGAGCAGACTGACAATGAGGCAGCAACATCGGTTCTTGCTGAAGCACAAAAGCATATTGGGGTTCCATATCAATGGGGCGGACAAACTCCTTCAGGCTTTGACTGCAGCGGGTTCATCTATTATGTTCTAAAGCAGACAGGCTCCAAAATGGGACGCTACTCTTCAGAAGGCTACTACAGCCGCTCTTTTTATGTGACTACGCCACAGCCTGGCGATTTAGTATTTTTTGAGAATACATATAAAAAAGGCATATCTCACTTAGGTTTTTATGTAGGAAATAATAAATTTATTCACGCCGGCTCCTCGGGCGTTGAAGTTTCGAGCCTGGATAATTCTTATTGGAAGAGCCATTTTGATGGATTTAAACGATTTTACTAGGACACCTTTTTACAGGTGTCTTTTTTCATACTCTGGAAGGAAAATACATATATTACGAAGAATGAAATAGTTAGCGGGGTCTTAAGGAGGAGTACAAATGAACATCGTAGGCATTATTACATTTTTGTCATTATCTTTATTGTTAATGAGCCTTCTTTTAATTTATTCCAAGCTCCAGCATCAGGCACTGGGCAAGCTGGCTGCGATTATTGTTTTTTTCCTATTGAATGCAGTCCCCCTTGTATATATTGTCTATACCGAACAAACCATGGAGTATGCGAGCAGCTCCTTCACTCTTGGCTTAGCCTTTATGATTGTATGGCTGATTACAGCCGTGATTCTATTTATCGGCATTCTATTCAGGGCCCGTTCAGGCAAGGAAGATCCTTATTATTAGCCATAAAGAAACCAGCAGCGATTTGCTGCTGGTTTTCTATCTGGAAAGAAATCCTCTTGATGTGTACTTCAGCATGTCTTTCTTTCTTAATTCCTTTAAGTCTTTCTTTTTCAATTTTTTCGGTTCCATTGAGGTGATGAAGGGAAATCCTGATTTTAAAAATGGTGGTCTTTCCAGGAGAATAGATTCTCCATTCTCAACCCCTTCTTTCACTTCCTGGGCCTGGTTAACCTTGATTCCCGTCTCGATTTTTTTTCTTTCCACCCGGCCATTTGTCTGGATCACATATGTATATTTGCCTTTCTTCGCCTGCTTAACCGCTTCGGCCGGAACAGTCAGGGTATCTAGCACTTCATTTGTTACGATTCGAACATCTACATGCTCACCATGGAAGCTTCCAAGCTTGTTTGATTCATCTATCGCAATAGAAAATTCATAACGGCTGTCTGCTTCTGCATGTGGTTCTGAAGTTGGGTGGTTTAAAATCTTTTCAATCGTTCCATTAATCTTTTTATTGCTGCCTTCCGGTGTGATAAATACCTTCATCCCTTCCGCAGCTTTTTTTATTTCCTGCTCAGAAAAAATCCCGGTGACCTTTTGCTCATTGGATATAACAGTTACTACAGGATTAGTAAGATCATGCCTAATGCTTTTTATTGTCCCGTCTATTTCGCTTGCTACCGTAAGATTCAAAAGACTTTCATCCGCGGTCTCGATCAGATCCTCGTACTTTTCGATTTCAGTATCAATTCTGCTAATTTGCAGCTCTTTTTCATAAATATCCCGTTCAAGTGTTTGTATCATATATTCATTCGGATTTGGCTGATCCTCTTCAACGATTGCACTGGAAAGGGTTCTTTGCATTCTTTCCAGATCACTTATATGGCTTTCAAGATTCTCTTGTTCGTTTTCCAGCTTTTCCTTCTCAATTTGGAATTCTTCCTTTGTGAGTGTAATGTCATCCGGAGAATACTCAAATAACCCTGTACCCTGCTGAACTTCATCACCTTTTTCGACGAGAAATCCTTTGAATGTGCCGGCTGAATTCTCATAGTATAAATGCTGTTCTTCTTTCGGTGCCAATACACCTCTTGCCGGCATAGTTTCAAGAAGATCCTGTTTTTTTACAGATGTCCATTCATCAACATGGTAAGTCCTGTTTATTTTATCATTTTTAAGAAATAGCAGGGTGATGTTACATGTCAAAAAGAGAACCACAGCACCTGCTAACAATCTTGCTTTCCAAGTCATTAAAGAATCCCCTCACTTAAATTAGCTTTTCCAGGTGGATGGATGAGAGTAAAGCTGAAACAATCACAAAAAACAGATGCGTTCCGAGTAACACCAAAATAAGAAAGCGGGGGCTTCTTTCGGAAACGACTTTTAAGTACTTATATTGCAGGACAAGTGTCCAGATTTTAAATAATGTTATTGCAGAAAGCGTATAGACTATTAACTCAGGGAAAGATGAGGCTTGAGCAATAATAGCGAATGAGAATATGGAAGACTCAGTATTTATCCCCAAAAGCAAAAATATTGGAATGTTAATTATCTTTTCAGTTAGGAGAATCAGCAAAACCATTAATTGAATGCTTATCAGTTTTTTGTATTCGACCTCGACAAGGGTCCAAAAGAACAGGGAAGGCACAAAAATGACCAAAATGGCATAGACAATCCCCCAGATAACCTGCCCTGCTCCAAAGAAAAGCTTATACAGTTCATACTCGCTTCTCGAAAGGTCCATAAGGCTTCTCGATGCTTGCTCACTTCCAATGCCAAAGAATGCACTAAATCCAAAAACAAGCGCACTTAAAAGGATTAATAGCAACACCTGTTTCCATAAATCAGACAGACTTTCCTCTTTCCTCAGCTGATGCGAAATTGTATATGGCTCCTTCAATCCTCTCAGAAGCGGTACCCGATAGCCCATAAAGAATCCTCCAACACTGTAATCTACTATTCTTTTATCTTACCTTAAAATCAAAATTTTGGGAAATAGGTAGAAATGTGCAGAATTGGGGCAAGATCTTCCTAAAGGAATGTCGAAACGGCCTAGAAATACTTATTTCTCTATTTTTCTCCTTTTTTCATAAAAAAGCGTGTCAGAATTTGCAAAAACTTTTGTTGTTTCAAGTTACCAGAAAGGCGGTATAGATAAGTAAGAATTTTACAACTATGTCCTTGTCACGAGAGTATTAAAAATCGAGGAGGGCTTACTAATGAAAATAAAAGCTGGAAACTGGAGAATGCTGAGTGAGCAGGAGAAGTTATTTATTTTGGAAGCTGTCAGCTTTTTTCAGTCTAGAACGAAGAAGCGGCAATAATGCCAAATGATCATTTAAATATATTTACATTAATCAGTTCGATATAGAAGGCACCTTGCCTGGTAACATAAGGTGATGGTGCCTTAATAATTCGTAAGATTGGCTCAGACATTAAATATCCACCCTCTCATAATTTTAATGTTAAGGGTTTTTAGATCTATTTCCTATTTAGAGTTTACTAAAAAAGTGTTTGCACCTATAGATGCAAACACTAGATTAATTACGGCATTAAAACCGCCCTTTATGCTCCTCAAAAACCTTCTTCACTTTCTCCACTACCACTTTCGATCCGCCGCTCTTTTCAACACCCTCCATCATCATCGCGATGAGCAGCTTAGGAGACTGCGGATTATAGGCAACGAACAGACCATTCTCCTGGCCTTTTTCATCGGCACTTTTCTTCAGTTCAGCCGTTCCGGTTTTCCCAGCCAGCGGGTAATCTTTCATATAAGCCGCATGGCCGGTTCCGCTTGAATCCTGGATGACTTTAGCCATTGCGGCTGCCACCGTGTTCACTGTTTCTTCACTCATGACTGCTTCTTTCAGCACCTGGCCCTTTTCCTCTTCTTCCAGAAGAACAGGTTTGATCATCGAGCCTTTATTGATGAAAGGTGTGTAAGACGCTGCTAGATGGACAATACTCATTTCCACCTGGCCCTGGCCGTAGCCTGAATCAGCCAGCAGGATCTCTGTGTCCAGGCCGCCAATCTTGGATGGTTCAAGCGGGAACGCGTATGGAATTTCCTCTTCAAACGCGAATTTCTTAAGCCCTGCTGAAAACTTTTCTTTTCCCAGCTCAAGGGACTGCTGGGCAAAATAGATATTATCCGAGTACATCATCGCTTTTTCAAAGTTAACCGGTCCGCCGGGATCTTTAACACGAGTAACTTTATAGCCGCCCCATGAACTGTCCTTTTGCCATTGAAGGCCGCTGACATTAATGGTTTCATCAAGCGTTAGTGTTCCCTCTGTCAGTCCGATTGCGCCTGTCAGCGGCTTCATCACTGAACCTGGCGCATAGGTCTGCTTAAATCGTGTCAGAAGCGGCATGTCCTTATTGCCTTCAATTGCCTTCCACTCATCCGCGGTAAATCCAAGTGAAGCCTGGTTCGGATCAAAGCTCGGGCTGCTGACGAGCGCCAGCGTATTTCCTGTAACCGGGTCAATTGCTGCTGCAGTTCCCGGCTTTCCTCCCAGCTCTGTGTAAAGAGACTTCTGCAGATTCATATCGATGGTAAGCTGAATAGTTTCACCGTTCTCTACCGGTTTTTCAGAGAGGACCACTTCAGAGCCGTCCTTCTTTTGAATGCCGATTTTGATTCCGTTCGAACCCTTCAAACGTTCCTCAAGGACCTGTTCAAGTCCTCTTTTTCCGATTATATCAGCGCTTGAATAGCCTTCACGATCTTTCATTTCATCTGCTGTAATCTGTCCAACATAACCAATTAGATGGGCAGCCGACTCACCCATCGGGTAGACTCTGCCTTTGACATCCTGTTTCAGGACACCTTTTAGTGCGAACACTTTATCTAATGTTGTCCTATCATCTGGGGAAACCTTCTTAATTGGCACGAAATAGCCTGGCTGCACCCAGCTGGCATTCAAGCTTTTATTAATCTGCTCTTCTGACATTCCAAGAGCTGATGACAAACCTTTGACAGTCTGCTCCTTCTGATCACCCATCTGTTCTGGAACAACACCAATTTCATAAAGGGTACCATTTAGGGCAAGCGGGTCACCTGTTCGGTCCACAATATCCCCGCGCTGCGCCGGAACAGTTGAATAACTGATTTTATCCTCTGACCCCAGCTCCGGGAAAATATAAGTCGTATCCCAGGCAACAAACCAATTGTCTTCCTCTTCTTTTTCTTCCTTCACAAGCTTGGCATCATGTGTAAACTCAATCTTGCCGGCTGCACTATCCATGCTTGCTGAAAAAGGAAAACTCGCATTATCTTCTTTTTTGTATTCCTTTTCCATATCCGGCTTGTATGTTACCTTCAGATTATCTATCTCTAAATCCTTATAAATCTTTTCATAACGGGCTGCAAAATCCTCTTTGCTGATTGACTGCTTCGCATCCTTCGACAGGAATTCATACATCTTCTCAAACTCCTGCTTATTCCAGTGCTCCACATACTGCGAAAAGCGATCCTGCGGCTTAATTTCCTTATTGCATCCGCTTAAAGCGAATAAAACCAGGATAGTAAAAACAAAAAACAAAACCTTTCTCATAACTCACCCTCCCTATTACTATATTATCATTTAATTGGAGAAATTTCCTAGCGGCAGGTGCAACTCGAATTTTGCCTAATGTGAACTTTGCAAATTTACATTGTGCACTTTTTAAATCGCCTATCAAAATAAAAATGGATGCAAACAATATAGGTTTGCATCCTTCTAATTATTTTATTTAACCGATTTTTTCAAAACCAATTCAGTATATAAACATACACAAAAGCCATCCCTGTAACAGACATAAAATATACACCATTCCATCTGAATGCAACGGTCAGCCCGTTTTTTTGAACACATTGGCTGATGATGATATTCAGGGCGTTAAGTGGTGAAATGGAGGAGGAAAGCATCCAGGTGAAAATACACATAAATGCCACACTGACTACCGTAATATCAGGCATTTCCGCAAAGTTCAGCGAGGTTAGGATTAGCGGAATGACTATAATTTGATGGACTCCAAGAAAGGCCATTAGCGTAACAAACAGGATGATGAACGAGAACAAAATTCCGATAGACTGCTGTGCTGACCATTGCATGGACCGTTCCAGCAGCTGTTTTACAGGTGTGTGTGAAACAGCGTTGCCAAAAAGACCCGCGCTGAGAAAAAGGCAGATTTCCATCTTCTGTGCCAGTATCTTGCTCTTATAGAGGGAGACTTCTTCCTTTACAGCCTTTTTTTGCTTCCGCAGGACCATCCAGCCTGCCGGAACAATGAAACAGACCATGCTTACCAGCAATAGCATTGATTTGTGGGAGACCTGCTCCATGATAATCAGCAGGAGTACCAGGCCAAGTACAAAGCCGGCCAGCGTGTACAAATCCTTTTTTCTGCCTTTATCAGCGGCCGCGTTTCCAGTTTCCTCCTCAAGTGCAGCAGCCGTCTCCACAGCTCCAGCCGGACGGAACAGAATCATCCCCGCTGCCATCTGCAATATGGCAAAAACCACACCAAACGCAACATAAGAAAGATACGTGATATCTAAGTAAAACAAAACAATTCCTACTGAAGCAAAGAATGGTGACCAAATAACAGCCGGTGTAAAGCCTACATAGTACGACCTTGATAATAACTTGGATGGAATTCTGATGTTTTCCACAAAGCCGTGTACAATCCTTAAGGCCCCCATGTTCAAAATGGGAGCCAGAGTCAGCATAAATGAGCTTATGCCATAAAATGTATGGGAGGGGCTTTTTTTCAACTCATTTAAATACGTTATAACTGTGTCAATAATTCCTTCCCTTCTTAAGGGAATGGACAGAAGCGGAGACAGAATGAGAATGGCCAGCAGGGCCATATTCTGAGTGATGCCCTCGATCAGCAGCATGCCCCTATCCCCGACTGCATAATGAATGAAAATCCCCGCAGCGAATAGTCCCAGTGTAAATATCCTGCCCTTCCTGTCCAATAAAGGCATCATGGTGAAAAATACAGCTGCAGCTGCCATATTAAAAATGAAGCTGATGTATATATTGGGCACAAATGCCTCAAGAATATAAAGAAAACACATACTTAATACGAGAGAAAACCGTATCATAGGAACCCTTCTCTCTATTATTTAACTCCACTGGAAGGACTTTTAACCTTAGCCGGAGCATGACTGCTTAAAAGCTTTATAAATTCATTGCCAAGCTGATCAGTTGAAGCTTTTCCGCCCAGATCCGGAGTTAGTTCACTCTTATGATGAAGCAGTTCTTTCATCGTTTTCAGGATGGCGCTTCCCCAGGCTGGCTCTCCAAAATGATCCATCATCTGACTGACGGACCAGATGGCAGCCAGAGGGTTGGCAAGACCTTTCCCGGCAATGTCCGGTGCGGATCCGTGAATGGGCTCGAACATAGATGGAAACTCCCTTTCAGGATTGACATTCGCTCCCGCAGCAAGTCCTAGTCCACCTGTAATCGCAGCACCCAGATCGGTTAGAATATCCCCGAATAAATTGGAGGTAACGACAATCTCAAATCTTTCCGGCTGCTGAACAAAGTAGAGACTTGCAGCATCCACCAAATAGGAGTATGTTTTGACATCCGGATATTCTTTCCCCACTTCAATAAATATTTCATCCCAGAACACCATGGAGTAATTCAATGCATTTGCTTTACTGATGCTGGTTAATGTCTTTTTCTGTTTGCGTGCTTCTTCATAGGCATAGCGAATAATGCGTTCGGTTCCTTTCCTTGAAAACACACCGGTCTGCAGGACTACTTCCTCAGGCTTTCCTTTGAAGAGCCAATCCCCTGCTCCGGCATATTCCCCCTCGCTATTCTCCCGTATCACCAGAAAGTCGATCTCTTTTTCCCCTTTGTTTTTAAGCGGTGTCAGCTCGGAGTGCAGAAGTTTAATAGGACGAATGTTTACATACTGATCAAATTCCTTCCGGATCTTCAGAAGCAGATCCCACAGTGAAATATGGTCAGGCACACCAGGATAGCCTACTGCCCCCAAATAAATCGCATCGAATTCCTTTAATTGTTCGATTCCATCATCAGCCATCATCTTTCCTTTATCCAAATAATATTGGCAGCCCCATGGGAACTCTGTAAAAGAAAAGGATAAATCGGGATCTAGTTCCTCTATTTTTTTTAAAACTTTTACTCCTTCTGCCACAACTTCCGGGCCTACTCCATCCCCCGGGATCAGGGCTATTTTCCAATGCTTCATATCATAACCTCCTATGCTTTTGGGCCTCCGGCAACATATAAGACCTGGCCGCTAATAAATGAGGATGCAGGGCTTGCAAAAAAACTTGCCGCCTGTGCAATATCCTCTGGAGTGCCTGCTCTATTTACCGGAATTTGCTTTACTTTGGATTCAATTAATTCCTGAAAGGAAATGCCAAGCCGTTCTGCAACTGCTTTTGTCATATCTGTCTTTATAAACCCAGGTGCAATGGCATTCACGGTAATATTGTATTTTCCCAGTTCAATAGCCAGTGTTTTCGTAAATCCCTGGATCCCCGCTTTTGCCGCTGCGTAATTGGCCTGCCCCCTGCTTCCCAGCGCTGATACGGAAGATAGATTGATGATTCTTCCATATTTGTTCTGAACCATTAATTTCTGGGCATATTTACTGCAGAGGAAGGTTCCCTTCAAGTGAACATTCATGACACTTTCCCAATCATCGGCATTCATTTTAAATAACAGGTTATCCCGGATGATTCCGGCATTATTGACTAAGATGTCCGCCCTTCCATGCCTTTCTTCTATATAGGAAAAAAGCCGTTCCACTTCCTGTTCGTTGGTGATATCCGCCTTGAACATTTCTGCAGCAAAGCCTTTTTCCTGCAGTTCATGTCTGGTCTCAGCTAAGGCTTCTTCATTAATGTCGACCAAGTAAACATATGCGCCTTCCGAGGCCAGTCTACTGGATATTTCCTTGCCTATCCCTCTGCTTGCACCAGTGACAACAGCTACCTGGTTTTCTTGACTATACAATGACTTCGCTCCTCTCTATTCAAATTCCTGTACAAACATTCAAGCTGCTGTTCGTATTCCTGCACAATATCCTTGATAATGTCTTCTGTCTTTTTAATTTCATCTATTAATCCGATGGTCTGCCCTAATGAGATGACACCGGATTTTTCATTGCCATTCTTGATTAATTCCATGTAGGCTTCTCCGCTTATATATGGAAACATCTCCTCTAAAGCAGCTCCGGCTTCTTCCTTTTTCAGCAGCTCCATCGCTCGTTCCGTTTTCATCACTCTCATGGCTTTCCCGATTGATTTTTTCACAAGCAGGGTATCTGTTTCCTGAAGCTTTATCAATTTGTCTTTGATCGACTCATGGAGTGCTGTTTCCCTGGAGGCCAAAAACCTTGTACCCATCTGCACCCCTTGTGCCCCTAAAGCAAAAGCAGCAAGAGCAGATTTTCCTGTTGAAAACCCTCCTGCTGCAATGACAGGTATCGAAAGCTCATGAACTGCCTTTTGAATCAAGGTAAGGCTGGTTACATCCTCTTTGCCCGGATGGCCCCCGCACTCATATCCAACCACGACAACAGCGTCGCAGCCAATTGCTTCTGCTTTTTTGGCAAATCTTACAGAAGGCACGACATGAACGACTTTTATTCCGTTCGCTGTAAGGCTCTCCATATATTTCTCGGGGTTATTGCCTGAGGTGAAGACAATCGGAACACGGGCTTCAATTGCCCCTTCCACATATTCATCCATTGGCTTGCGGATTCCAAGAGCTATATTTACGCCAAATGGTTTGGAGGTCAGCTTTCTTGCCGACTCAATATCCTCCAGCATTTCTTCCTTGGACGAAAAGCTTCCAGCTGTTATAAGGCCGAGTCCGCCTGCATTCGATACGGCGGACACAAGCGGTGATGTTCCAAGCCCTTGCAGCCCCCCTTGGATAATGGGATAGCTGATGTCAAACATCTCTGTGATAGCTGTGTGCATCATCCCTTTTCACCTTTAGACAGCTTAAAAGTTCCGGTGCAATGTCCAATCAGTTCACCGTCTTCATTCTTTAGCCTGCCTTCGATTAATACCGTGCTGCGGTTTTGATGAATAATCTTTGCCTCGGAGTAAACCGTTCCGCCCATCACAGACTTAAGATATTGAATGTTTAGCTGGAGTGTCGCAACCTCATCATATCCCAGCGACCTGCCTGCCATGCCCATTGCTGTATCCATTACCGATGCATATATCCCGCCGTGGACAGAATTTCTTACATTTATGAAATCTTTCTGTATTGGCAGTGCCAGCAAAACATAGCCTTCTTTTAATTCATTTAACCTCAGCCCAATAAAGTTCCAGAATGGGCTGCTTTCAAAATCGGCCCTTACCTTCTGAAGATGCTCCGCTGTCATGAAACAAACCCCTTTCCTGCTTCAGCCAGCTCAGCCTGATTTGCGACAACAGAAACTCTTTCTCCATTAATGGCACGGATTAGATTTTCAGCTATCCGAATGGAGGTTTGCCTGGCAGCTTCCAGGGTGATTCCTCCAATGTGGGGACTCACTGTCACGTTTTCCAGATGAAACAATGGATGATCAAAAGGAGGCGGCTCTTCGGTAAACACGTCTACCCCTGCTCCTAAAATACGATTTTTAGTCAATGCCGCCACTAAATCATTCTCGTTGATCACACCGCCCCTCGCGGTATTAATCAGTACTGCCGTTTCCTTCATTAACTCTATTAAACGATTATCAATCATTTTATCTGTATCTGCCGTTAAAGGAATATGTAAGCTCACTGCATCACTTTCAGAAAAAACCCTTTCTAAGGAAGTCGTTAACTCGACCCCTAAGCGGTCGGCCGCCAGCTGCTTTTCTTCTGAAATACTTCGGACATAGGCCATCGCCTTCATTCCGAACCCGCTGATTAATATTTTTGCCGCCTTTTGGGCTATGCTGCCAAAGCCTACAAGTCCAAGCCTCTTTCCTTCCAGTTCAAAGGTATAAGCTCCATCTCTTGACCGGAAGTTTCCGCTTCTGGTTTCCCTGTCAAAATAGGCCGTTTTTTTCATCACTGCCAAAAGCAGGCTCACTGCATGTTCTGCCGTGGCGGTACTATTGAGTTTTGGAGCATGCAAAACGGGTATTCCCTTTTTGGTCGCATATCCGACATCAATATTATCAAGTCCGACTCCCGCTCCTGATATTGCTTTTACTTGCCGGCAGCAGTCCAAAATGGCTGGAGTGATTTTTGCCGGTGCCCGAAGGATGATTCCGTCGACATGATGAATCTTTAGGTAATTACATATTTCCTGTTCGTCATATTCTGTTAACTTTTTCACATCAGCATGTTTGTTCAGCAGATTCTCCCCATCTGCATGATACATGGGGAGAATCTGAACAATATGAGGCCTGTTCATCTCAACACTTCCTTCATGGATATTCTTAAGCTTGAAGGTTTTCGATTATCGTGGTAATTCCCTGGCCGCCGCCAATACAAAGAGTGACCAGACCATATTTTTCGCCTCTTCGTTCCATTTCGTGCAGCAGCTTTGTCATCAAAATGGCTCCTGTAGCCCCTATTGGATGGCCTAAAGCAATGGCACCGCCATTCACATTCACCTTATTTATATCCATTCCGGATTCACGGATGACTGAAAGTGCCTGAGCTGCAAATGCTTCATTCAGTTCAATCAGTCCAATGTCATCGATCGATAAACCACATTGCTTTAACGCTTTAAATGTAGAGGTAACAGGACCAACCCCCATAATCTCCGGAGATACTCCGCTCACAGCCTGGGCAAGGATTTTCGCCTTTGGTCTTAAGCCATATTCATTGACCTTCTCTTCATTCATCATCAAAATGACAGAAGCTCCGTCATTGCGGCCGCTGGCATTGCCTGCTGTCACGGTTCCATCTTCCTTAAAAACCGCCTTAAGCTTCGAAAGCTTCTCGATATTTGTACTGCGCGGATGCTCATCCACACTAAAAAGCTGTGTTTCTCTTTTGTGCTTATATTCAACCGGGATGATTTCCTTTTCGAAGCGGCCAGATTCAATAGCAGCATGCGCAAGCTCCTGGCTGCGCAGCGCAAACTCATCCTGTTCTTCCCTTGATATAGTATATTTCTCAGCGAGGTTTTCAGCGGTTAATCCCATTGTCAGATTCCCGTATTTTTCAATTGGCTGGGAACAAGGCTGGCTTTCCGTATTCGGGTCCAATATTTGTGCATTTCCGGCCTGGAAGCCATAACGGGCGTTCCGAATATAGTAAGGGGCTGTGCTCATGCTTTCAGCTCCTCCGGCCACGACTACATCAGAGTAGCCGAGCCTGATTTGCATATCTGCATTATTGATGGCTTGAAGCCCGGAACCGCATTGGCGGTGAACCGTATAGCCTGTAACCTCAATAGGCAGCCCCGCTCTTAAGGCGGCAAGACGCGCAAGATTGGAAGTATCCGCACTTTGCTTGGCCTGGCCAAGAATCACCTCATCCACTTGTACATCCGCATGAGAGCGATTCAATACTTCCCGAATGACCTTCTCTGCAAGGTGGTCGACTGGAACATCTTTTATGGTTCCGCCCATTCTGCCAATAGCTGTCCGGACAGATTCGACAATATATGGCTGATTCATGCCTTACACCCCCACATAGGAAGATTCCCGCTTAAGCTCATTCGCAATGATATTGCGCTGAATCTCAGAGGTTCCTTCGTAGATTTTTGTAATTCTTGCATCCCTGTAGTAGCGTTCAATCGGATAATCTCTCATATATCCGATTCCGCCATGGATTTGCACGGCTAAGTCTGCCACCTTGTTATATACCTCTGACGCAAATAGCTTTGCAATGGCTGCTTCTTTCACAACCCTCATTTTCTGATCGGTCATCCAGGCAACCCTGTACGTCATGGATCTAAGCACTTCGATTTGCATGCTGATTTCTGCCAGCATATGCTGAACAGCCTGGACTTCGATGATCGGCTTGCCGAATTGCTCCCGTTCCTGGGTATACTGCAGGCAATGCTCAAGAAGCTTTTCGCAGGAGCCAAGGTTTCTGGCAGCCAGGCCAGCGCGGCCATTAGCCAGGATTTTCAGCGCATTGATATATCCCTGTCCTTCTATACCAAGAACATTCTCGGCGGGAACCTCCATGTTTTCAAAGAAAAGCTCTGCCGAATGGGATCCTCTTAACCCCATTTTTTGTTCAACACTTCCCAGAATAAAGCCGGGGAAGTCTTTTTCAACTATAAAGGAAGTAATTCCTTTTGCTCCTTTTGCCCGATCCGTAACTGCCATCACGGTGAAGACATGTCCGTCAACTGCATTTGTAATATAATGCTTGGATCCGTTTAGTATATATTTGTCACCCTTTCTGACGGCGGTCGTTTTCAGCGCCGCAGCGTTCGAGCCAGCGCTCGGCTCAGTTAAAGCAAAAGCACCTATCCATTCCCCCGTTGCCATTTTCGGCAAATACTTTTGCTTTTGCTCTTCTGTTCCAAGCTCCACTATTCCGACAGAGCCGATTCCCGTATGCGCCCCTATTAAAGTGGTATAGCCATTATGTGTTTTGCCAAGCTCTTCATAAATGGCGCACTTTCCGACCATGTCAAGCCCGAGTCCGCCATATTCTTCGGGAATGCTTAATCCGAATAAGCCCATTTCCTTGGACATCTCCACCAGCTTTTCCGGTATCATATCCTTCTCTTCAATTTCCATCGCCAATGGTTCTGCTTCTTCTTTTACAAATTTACGCACATTTTCTCTTAAAAATTGTATATCTTCAGAAAAATTAAAGTCCATTTCTGTCTCTCCCTTATTGGTTAGTAAATGCTGCCGTTCTTTTATCCAGGAATGCCGCTGTACCTTCTCTTTTATCCTCTGTCCCAAAGGCTACAGTCTGTGAAAGCTTTTCAATCAGCATGGCTGTCTCCAGATCAACATCAAAGCCTTTGTGTACTGCAAGCTTTGCCAGCTTGATTGCAACAGGCCCTTTTTTAAGAATCTGAGAGGCAACCTCCTTAGCTTTCGTATCCAATTCATCATCGGGTGCAAGGTATGTGACTAGACCGATTCTCTCGGCTTCTTCTCCATCAATGATTTTGCCGGTCAGAATCATATCAAGTGCCCTTCCCTTGCCAACCACTCTGGACAGACGCTGTGTACCGCCTGCACCCGGAATGATGCCCAGATTAAGCTCAGGCAAGCCGAATTTTGCTTTTTTCGCTGCGATTCGAATATCGCAGGCAAGGGCCAGCTCGCACCCTCCACCCAGTGCATACCCCTTTACAGCTGCAATCGTTACTTTGCTGGATTGTTCAATTTTTTTGTAGAGCCCCTGCATGCCCGGAATCAATGCCTCGAGCATCTTTCTTTCATGAAGCTGCTTTATGTCCGCACCTGCTGCAAAGGACTTCTCCCCTGCTCCCTGGATGATGATACATTTCACCTCATCATTTGCATCTGCCTGGCTAAAGGCATCTCCGAGCTCCTGGAGAGTCTCCTGATTTAATGCATTACGCTGTTCAGGACGGTTTATGGTCTGCCACATAACCCCCTGTTCGATTTGAACAAGCAGATTTTCGTATTGATGCATGTTCTCACCCCTTAAGAATATTGATAGAATCCGCTGCCGCTCTTTTTCCCCAGCCGTCCGGCTTTTACATATTTGATAAGCAGCGGACAAGGACGGTACTTTTCTCCAAGTGTCTGGTATAAATACTCCATATTGCGCAGCCGGGTATCCAAGCCTACTAAATCCGCCAGAGCAAGTGGACCCATCGGGTGATTAAGCCCCAGCTTCAGGGCTTTATCAATATCTTCAGCAGAGGCTACTCCTTCCATCAGCATGTTCATCGCTTCATTACCGATCAGGCAATTCATCCGGGAAGTCACAAATCCCGGAAATTCATTCACTTCAACGGTTTCCTTTTTAAGCTTTTCACCGATTTCTTTCACCATGCGGACCGTGTCATCAGATGTTTCCAGCCCACGGATAATTTCAATCAGTTTCATTTTGTGGACCGGATTAAAGAAGTGCATGGCCACCACTTTATCGGGCCGTGATGTTTGTGCCCCAATTTCCGTTGGGCTCATGGTTGAAGTATTGGTGGCCAGAATGGTTTCTGGAGAACAGATGCGGTCCAGCTTTTTAAAGATGTCAATCTTCAATTCTATCTTTTCCAGAACTGCTTCTATCACAAGGTCCGCATTTTTCGCAGCAGTCTCTAAATCTGTTTCAAAATGAAGCCGGTCTTTTGCCTTCCCATATTGTTCTTCTGAAATAAACCCTTTTTGAAGGCTGCCTTCCAATAAGCTATAAATATCGTTTTTGGCTTTATCTATTATTTCCTGATTAATGTCATTCAAGTAAACTTTAAATCCCGAAACGGCACAGGTATAAGCAATCCCTTTTCCCATAACACCTGAACCTACTACTGTGATGGTGTCCATTCTGTTCCCCCTTAGTTTGATAATGTATTGGCCACTGTATTTCTAGGTATAAACTTTTGATATACAAACATTGCCGCCAGGATGGCAAAGCCAATGATGTCTGATAAAAATCCCGGGTTGACCATCAGAAGAGCCCCGATAAAAAGAACGGCTCTTTCATACCAATATGAATGGCGGAACAGCCATCCTTCTGCAGCCCAGGCAATCCCAATAATTCCAATGATGGAGGTTGCAACAGATAGAATAATATCCGGAACGTCTCCAACAAGAAGCAACGTTTCCCCATATACAAACATATAAGGGACAATAAATGCCGCGAGGCCAAGCTTTACTGCAGTTAAGCCTGTTTTCATCGGCTCGGAACCGGCAAGCCCTGCCGCTGCAAATGCAGCCAGTGCTACTGGCGGTGTTATGGCAGATAAGGCTGCAAAATAGAAAACAAACATATGGGCTGCAAGCGGGGATACACCCAGCTCGATTAATGCAGGGATCGTAAGCGGAACCTGTACGATGTATGCCGCAACAGTCGGGAGCCCCATTCCAAGAATGATGCTCGTGATCATCGTGAATACAAGCGTAATAATTAAAATGCCGCCTGATAAATCAATGATTAAACTGCTGAATTTAAGGCCAATCCCGGTAAGCCCAATAATTCCGATAATAAAACCGGATGCCGCACAGGCAATAGCTGTTTCAATTGCAGCCCTTGCTCCTAAATCCAATGCCTTGAAAATCTTAGAAAAGGATAATCTTGTTGCCCCTTTTAAAGCTGCAACCAATATCGTCACACCGATTGAGTAAAGGCCTGCCTTCATTGGTGAAGAGCCGGATGCAAGCATGACCACAATCACTACTAAGGGGATAAAGAACATGAATCCGGTTTTCAAAACACTCGAAACCTTGGGAAGTTCCTCTTTCTTTATACCTACAAGCCCCAACCGTCTTGCCCTCATATCTACCTGGAAATACAGGCAGCAGTAATAAAGGACTGCAGGAATTAACGCAGCTATGGCTATGTCCATATAAGGCACACCTAAATAGGAAGCAATGATGAAAGCCGAAGCCCCCATGATCGGCGGCATGATCTGGCCTCCAGTAGAGGAAACCGCTTCAACCGCAGCTGCAAAGTGGCTCTTATAGCCGGTTTTCTTCATTAATGGAATCGTAAAGGCACCAGTTGTGACCGTATTGGCAACCGCGCTTCCTGAAATGGTTCCCAAAATGGAGCTGGCCACGATAGCCGTTTTGGCAGGACCTCCACGGTACTTCCCCATACCAGCCACTGATAAATCAATAAAAAATTGACCTGCTCCTGAAACCTCCAGAAACTTTCCGAACAGGATAAATAGGAAAATAAAGGTTGCAGATACCCCAAGAGGAGTACTAAAAATGCCCGTCACCGTATAAAAGAGGTGATCAATAATCCACATCATTGTAAATTCACGGTGGGAAAGAGACCCCGTAATCAGATGACCCCAAACTCCATAAACGATGCAGATGAAGATAATAATCACCAGTGTATTTCCAATAACGCGGCGTGTTGCTTCAATCAGCAGCAAACCGGATATGATTCCAATGGCAATTTCCAATGCTGTCAGCGGCTCTATATAACTCATCCGCGAAGAAATGACCTGGGAATTCATCACATAATAGGAATAACAAGCAATCGACAAAACCATAAACAGCCAATCATACCAGGGGATGCTTTCATTTTTTACCGCTTTCCTGGAAGGCTTATAAATGGCAAATGTTAAAGCCAGCGCAAATGCAAGGTGTGCCGACCGCTGCAGAATGGATTCAAATACCCCAAAGAAAGCTGTATACAAATGAAAAAGAGACATTAAAACGGCAATAACGGAAATGATTTTGGCAGCCGCGCCCTTTAATAGGCGCAGCTTGCTGTTCAGATTTCCATCTTCATCGTATTCCGCAATCACTTTTGAAGCCTTTGCTTCCGTTACGTCATGTTTAGACATCATTTCACCTTCTTTTTAAAAGGATAATTTTGGTTTATTTAAGCGCCCCGACTTCCTTGTAATATTTTTCTGCTCCCGGATGAAGCTTGCCCACGTTGTTTTGCACTGAATACTCTGCATTAAAGTCTTTCATAATCGGGGATAATTTCGTCCATGTATCTTTTTCTTCAACCATCATTTTGGT
The DNA here is from genome assembly GCF_051353635.1 of Cytobacillus sp. BC1816. Lineage (NCBI taxonomy): Bacteria > Bacillati > Bacillota > Bacilli > Caryophanales > Bacillaceae > Cytobacillus > Cytobacillus sp. BC1816. The sequence goes on from NZ_CP195611.1 coordinate 4,902,285, forward strand.
AAGCTTATAAACTGACTCTTCATCCATTAGATCATCATTAACCAGCAGAACCGTATAGCCGGCAACCGTTTTAACATTTTCTTTCACATTCGAATAAGTTCCGCCTTCAATGTCATATTCCAAGTATCCTTCATTTAACTCATGCAGGCCTTTTACCGTTTCATCATCTAAAGGAATCAGGCGAATTCCAAGGGTTGTGTCCAGCTCCTGGAAAGTAGAAACAGGTGCAGAAACCATTCCAACAATCGCATCGATATGTCCGTCACGCAGTAGGTCGGCTCCATCTGCCGTTCCGATATATTCAATGCCGCCAAGATCGTCATAGCTCATATCATTCAGTTTTAAAATATCCTGGAATGCCAGCTCTCCGCTGTATCCTTTAATTCCCGGGCTAACCTTCTTTCCCTTTAAATCTTTCACGGATTTTATTTCAGAATCTGCTCGGACAACGATATGAAATACATTTGGATACAGGGTTGCAACCGTGCTGACATTATTCACTTTTTCTTTAAAAGCATTAATTCCGTTCAATGCCTCAGGAACTGTTTGGCCATTACTGAATCCAAGAGCAAAGGTCCCCTGGCTTAAGCCCAATAGATTGGAAACAGATCCGCCCTCTACTACCGTAACGGAGGATTCCGGGTAAACCTCCTTCATTTTCTCTCCCATCGCCCCGGACAATGTATACCAGAAACCGCCTACTGTTGCAGAACCGAAAGCCATATCCCGGGGAGCTCCCTCTGCTCCTCCACCTCCGCTTGCTTCACCGCTGCTTCCCGCCTCATTCGAAGAACAGGCTGCCAATACGACTAACATAAAAGCCATCATCACTGCCAATAATTTTTTCAACTCATTTTCCCCCTTAATTTGTTTCTACTTTTGTTTTTTCCAGCACATGAAATTCAGCATCGGTCATCTCACGCAACGCCTCAATCGAAACATCGGAGAGAGTTTCTATGAGGTACATTTTTCCTTCAAGAAACTGAAATACAGCATGTTCGGTGACAATCATATCTGCTTTTCTTGTACCGCTGCTAGGAAATGATAATTTTTTCACAATTTTCGGACTTCCGTCTTTAGACAAGTGCATAGAAGCAATAATCATCCGCCTTGCTCCCGCAACTAAATCCATGGCCCCTCCCACTCCAAGAATGTTTTCACCAGGTACTGCCCAATTGGCGACTTCTCCTGTTTCATCGACCTGCAAAGCCCCCAGTACAGCGGTATCGATATGCCCTCCGCGAATCATCAGGAAAGAATCCGAACTATCAAAGAGTGATGCCCCTGTGTCCATGGAAACGGGCTTCTTACTGGCGCTGATCAAATCCATATCAATGTCGTCATCAGAAGGAGTCGGCCCCATCCCGAGAAGGCCGTTTTCTGATTGAAGGTAAACCTTTTTGTCATCGAGGTAATCCGGAATAATGGTTGGAATGCCGACACCCAGATTAACAATTTCTCCTTCCTTCAATTCCTTTGCTACCCTTTTGGCGATCTTAATTCTGTCAGATAGACTCAATGTATCTCCCTCCTTTTTTTACATACTGATTGACTACGACATAATCTACGTATAAGTGGGGGGTTACCACTTCTTCCGGTGCAAATGAACCGGCTTCCACAACCTCATCCACTTCAGCTATAACCACCTTCGCTGCAGTTGCCATAACCGGATTGAAATTCCTCGCTGTTTTGTCATAAATTAGATTTCCCAGTGTATCAGCCTTAAGTGCTTTAATAATGGCCACATCCCCTTTGATGGCTTTTTCAAAAATGTAGGATTCACCATCGATCACTTTCTCTTCTTTCCCTTCAGCAAGTCTGGTCCCGGCACCTGTCTTCGTATAGAAACCGCCGATGCCTGCCCCGCCGCATCGGATGGCTTCTGCCAATGTGCCCTGAGGAATTAGTTCAATCTCCAGTTCACCTTTTGACCAGGCCTTAACTGCATCTCGATTAGTGGTAAAATAAGAGCCCTTCGCTTTTTTCAGCTTACCTGCCACCAGCAGTTTTCCGAGTCCCTTCCCTTCCTCACCTAAATTATTGCTGATGACTGTGAGATTCTCTTTATCAGATTTCACCAGCTCATCAATTAAAGTAAGCGGTGTTCCCGAAAGGCCGAATCCTCCTACAAGCAATGTGTCACCACTTTTAATGAATTGCAGTGCATTAGCAGGATTTAATCGTTTTTTCATTATGTTCCTCCTCTTGTCTCTGGGTTTCCGAGTAATTTATATAAGCAGACAATGATTTGATTGCTGTATTTTCATGAAAGAAGTAAGGTTTCTTTGTTTCCTTTAATATGTCAATGGCCAGTTCCCCCTGGTATCCCTGGGACATGAAAATCGGAATAAAAATACTATCTCTTTCCTCCATCAGCTTTTTCATTTGTTCCGAGAGAATTTCATTTTGATAGTCCACCTGGAAAGGGAAAGGAACAATGATATTATCAAAATCACCCGATTTATGAAGCACCTCCAGACAAGTTGTCAATTTTGACAAGTCATCATATACGATGGTGGTCAAATCTAAAGGATTCATGAATGACTTTTCTATACCTGTAATCGTTTTCATTTTCTGCTGAAGTTCTGATGATAGGGGCTGAAGCTGAATCCCATACTTATCGCATAAATCCGCAAGATAAATGGAAGTAGCCCCTGCCCAGGAAAAGATAGCCGTACGCTTGCCTGCTGCCTTTTTGTATGTGTCAAACAGCCATGAAAGGGCAACTACTTCATCAATACTTTCGGCTTTTACCAGTCCGGGGTGATTGACCATATCCCAGGGAATAGAGTAATCATTGTTTCTTCCGAGGTGATATTTAACAGCCATTCTTGAAATCTTTGAATGGCCGATTGGCAGCAGGATCACAGGCTTCTGTTTGATATATGCCTGGTGCAGCAATCGGAAAAAACGCTCTTCCTCAGAAATAGATTCAATGATTAATAGAATGGTATCTGTTGATGGATCACTAATTAAAAATTCAAAGCAGTCATTAATCGTGATATCCATCTCATTTCCAGGTGATAGCCAATAGGAAAATCCCAGTCCTTTTTCATTGGCATCAAGTACAGCACGGCCTAAACTTCCTCCATGACTGATCAATCCAACAGATCCCTCATGGAAATTCTTAGGTTCGAAACGGGGTGAAAAAGAGATTCCCCAGTTTCCTATAAAATGATAAAATCCGGGCGAGTTTGGTCCATAAACCGCCGTTTCTGTACCCTTAACAATTTCTTTTAGCTCTTCTTCCCGGTTTATCCCATCCGGTCCGCTTTCAGAGAAGCCAGAGCTGATGATGATGACACTCTTCACTTGTTTTTTTACACATTCTCTTAAGATCTCAGGGGTATGTTTAGAGGGAACGATTATACACGCCAAATCGACTTCTTCTTTGATCTCAAGTACACTCGGATAACAGTGAATTCCCGAAATTGTGTCATAGTTTGGGTTTACAAGATAGATCTCCCCGGAATATTTTGATTTTTGAAGATTGACCATGACACGTCCGGCATTTTGATGAAACCTTTCCGAAGCTCCTATTATGGCAATGCTCTTAGGGGAAACAAGCGTCTGCAATGATCTCATGATTTTAATAATCCCCCTTCTAATTTTTTTACCTTTCGAACAATGGTAGAAGGATTCACTTCCAGCACACGGGCAATGCCCCGATAGGATTTTTCAGACTGTGACGCTTTATAGATCAGCTCTCTTTCAAGCAGGTCTACAGCTTCTTTTAGCGGTAATAACTGATTTACGACAATGGCTTGATCATGACTCATTCTTTGGTTATCGCCTTTGCTGAATAAAGAAAGAACCTCCTGTTCCCCCACTTCCAGATTCGAAGCTGTTACGTATATTCTTTCAATCATATTGACGAGTTCCCTTACATTCCCTGGCCACTGATAATTAGTAAGAACCTGTATGGCTTTCTTGGTGAATTTGAGATGTTTGTGATATTTTGCTGCGAACATTCTTGCATACGCATCAATCAGGATAGGAATATCTTCGACTCTTCTTCTTAATGGCGGAATTGATATGGGAATAACATTTAACCTATAAAATAAGTCCTCCCGAAAACTTCCTTCCAGAACCAATTCTTTAAGATCCCTATTGGTAGCTGCTATTACCCGGACATCAATCTTTGTCGTTTTGGCTGATCCTACCCTGGTAATCTCCATTTCCTGCAATACCCGCAGGAGCTTGACTTGCAGGTGGTTTGGGATTTCCCCTATCTCATCCAGGAAAATAGTTCCATTATTTGCTTGTTCAAATAAACCGGCTTTTCCCTTTTTCAAGGCACCTGTAAAGGCACCGCCTTCGTATCCAAAAAGCTCAGACTCCATCAGTGATTCAGGAATGGCCCCGCAATTTACTTTAATAAATGGCTCTCCCGATCTCGGACTCGACTGTTGGATCAGCTTGGCAATTTCCTCTTTCCCCACTCCCGACTCACCTGATAATAGAACCGTTACATCCACCTTTGCCACTTGCTGAACGGTCTTAAGCAGCCTTTCCATTTCGGGTGATTTGGCTATGAACGTCTCCGATCTCTCGGAAAGATGCATATGCTCCAGTATTGACTTTGTTTTTGCCAGCTCACTTCTGAGTGCATCGAATTCAGTCATGTCCTTCACATTGATAACAACTCTTTCAATTTGATTGCTGCTGTTCTTAATGGGGTTTGCCGTTATAATTAATGAATTTTTATTGTCCTTGCTTGTTTCCATGATATTATGTGATCTGCCCTTAGCTTCTACCTGCCGGGCTATATCTTTTATGTAGTCAGGACTCTCATGTCTAACATCAAAAAGCTGCCTGAAACTCTGGTTGCATTTAATAATGGCTCCATCCCCATCCGTAATGCAGATTCCGTCTGTAGAGTTATCCAGTATCGTTTCCTGTTCCTTCAAGAGCTGTTTGACGGATTCAAGTTCACTCGATACAAATTCGATTTCTGAAATATCCTGAAAAACACCAACCGCTCCCACAAGAGTTTTGCCATCATAGAGCGGTGTTCGATGGGTTAAGTATTTTCTTTTTCCTACCCGGTATTTTTCTGTATGTCCCTTTCCTGTACGGATAACATTCAATAACCCGCTTGGAGTGACAACATCAGTTAAAAACTTTCCTATGGCTTTCTCCTTAGTTGTCATAGCCATCTTTTCTGCAGGAGGATTCATTGAGGTAATCCTTCCCTCCAGATCAATCGAAAGAATCCCATTATGAGCAGAATTAAAAATGGCATCCATGCGGCCGAATTCCACCTGAGAAGTTCTGGCATAGGCCGCCAGATACTGTTCTTTTGTCAGGAAGCCTGTAATCTGCCTATTCTTATTAAAAATTGGCCAGATTTCCTGATCATTAAGCTTTAAATTATTTAAATCATCCATCTCGTTAAGGAAACAAAAGTTAGTCTGATAAATCTCTGATAATACCTTATTTTGATTCAACAATCCTTCTAATAGATTATGCTCCGTAAAACATCCCGCTAACTCATCTCTGACGTTATAGACCAGCCCGCCTTTCATATGGGATTCAAGTAAGGTTTTTGCAGCTCTATCGATGTAATCGTTTTCAAAAAATTTAATAGAAGTACGAGTCATCGCATCTTTTACTAACAATTTTCCCGCTCCCTCTGAGTGATTCACTCATGATTTAATAATGCAAGAAGTGTGCCAACATTAGAAAATTAATAAAATGCTGATATTTCTCACATTTTGTAATATTTAAACTATATATCCTGTAAAAAAATGTTGCAATACCGCAACAGGTGTTGCGGCAACGCACTAAAGGGTGAAGAAAACTAGTCTCCATAAAGAAGAAGGGGCTATCCTTTTATTATTATCCTTTTTAATATCGTTGCGTTACTGCAACATATTTGGGCAAGTTCATATAAAATAAGACACCTTTTTATAAAGGTGCCTTTTAATACTAGACTCGATTATAAACATCTTCCAATTCAGTCTTTGTTAAAGCATTTGGTAAAACTTTTTTATAAATTTGACGAATATCTTCCTTTTCTGCTTTCCGGGGATTATTTGGAATCGTGCCTAAATCATTCATTGCATCTTTAGATAAGCGATCCACCATTTCATCAGTAAAATCCAGCTTTAGATAACTAAAATCATTTGGAATATCCAGAGCTTTATTAAACTCTTTAAGTAATGGAGCAAGTTTCCTTGCAGCATTTCTATCATTCTCGAATGTCAGAGAAGGTTCAAAGACCCTTGCAATATTGGCATACTTTTCATAGTTAGCTATCAGGTTATGTTCTATAATGTGCGGCAGCAGTATGGCATTCGCAAGTCCATGAGGCACCTGATATAAAGCCGACATCGGATGCGAGCAAGAATGGACTAATGCAACGCCCGCCATTCCAAAGGATATACCTGCCATTGTACTGGCCAGGTGTATTTGTGCCCTGGCTTCAAGATTATCAGGGTGTGCATAGCTTGCCGGCAAATTTCCCTTAATCATTTTGATTGCTTCAAAGGCTAATCCATCTGTTATCGGGTTTGATTGAAGTGATGTATAAGACTCAATGGCATGTACTAAAGCATCCACACCAGTAGCAGAAACGACATGCCGCGGAAGAGAAGTGGTTAAACTTGGATCGATAAAGGCCGCCTTTGGTGCAAGCATAGGGGAAGCGATTACGTATTTTCTCCCCTCCTCATGATCAGTGATCACCGAGACTGGAGTCACCTCCGAACCGGTTCCAACCGTCGTAGGAATAGCAATGAGTAAAGGAATAGCTTTATGGAGGGGCTTTTGACCCCGGCGATAATCCAAGATGTGTCCTTCATGGGCAACTATCGCACTAACAGCTTTTCCGAAGTCCATGGGGCTTCCTCCCCCTATGGCAAGGATCATTTCGCAGGATTCCTGTTTATATATCTGCGCTCCCTTCATAACAGTCTGAGCATGGGGATTCGGCTCAACCTCAGCAAACACTGCTGTATCAATGCCGTTCATATTTAATAATGAGGTAACCGCATCTATTATTCCTGTATTAAGAAGCCCTGGGTCAGTGGCAACAAAAACCTTTGCTTTTTGAAGGCTTCTTATTGTATCTGGCAGCTTGTGTTTAACACTATTAATGCCATAGACAATTTCTGTTGGTATGGAAAAATTAAAATTTTGCTGACTCAAATACATCTAAATCTCCTCTCTTTCTCCAAATCCAGTTTAGTCCGAAAAAGAAAAGCTGCTTCATTACATAATCTCATTGGTGAGTGTTCCCAAACCGGTAATTTCAAGTTCCACTACGTCCCCCGGCTGTAGCCAATTTTGAATATCCGTTCCTAATTCCAGGATACAGCCCGTACTAACTGTACCTGAACCAATAATATCCCCAGGATAAAGGGCAGCCTCTGAGGATGCCCGCTCAATCATTTGTCCAAATGAATGATGAATGTCCTTGAAGTTTCCCTTAGATAGCTGCTTTCCATTAACTCTAGCTGTCATTTCCAGGTTTAACCTATCTCCATCGCGGTATTTTTCCAGTTCATCCTTTGTCACAATATACGGTCCAATCGATGTAGCAAAGTCCTTGCCTTTGGCCGGCCCTAATCCCGCCTTCATTTCCTTCATTTGCAGATCCCGTGCAGACCAGTCATTCAAGATGGTGTAACCTGCTATATAATCTTCAGCTTTTTCAGCACTTATATTTCTGCCTTCTCTGCCAATGATACAAGCAATTTCCAATTCATAATCCAGTTCACTGCATTGGGCTGGGCGCTGGATTTTCTGATTCGGCCCTGTAATGGCATGGTGATTCGTAAAGTAAAACACCGGAATCTCATACCACTCCGGCACAACACTTTGCTTATTTTTGGCTGCTATAGTCGCGACATGGCCTTCAAATGCCATAAAATCCCGCACACTTCCAGGGTTCGGCAAGGGGGCTAAAAGTTCAATTTCCTCTAGATTGTACGTGCCCAAATGATCAAGGCCAGCAATATGGCTGGCAAGCTTATAGTTCTCTTCAAACTGTTCCAGAAACCCAAGTATTGAGCCAGGCAGTTTACCCCCGCTTGCCTTTTCCATATCAAAAACTTGTTCCTTCTCTATCCACCCTGATTTAATTGTTCCGCCCTTGTCTTTAAAGGTTATCAGTTTCAAGAAAATCACCCTTTCATTTAATATGATTCATATAGTATTGAGAGGCATTTAACTGATGAAGCAGCTTCCTATTAAACTGCTTTTTAATTTCCTCCGCTTCATCTTTTCGATAGTTAAAAAAACCTTCGCCGGATTTTAACCCCAGCTTTCCCTCAGATGTTTTCTCTCTCAGCAGAGGGCTGGAGAATTGCCTATTCTCCATATCTTTCAGCAAGTTATCACCTACCGTGCACCATATATCCAATCCGCCCATATCAGCAATCATTAATTGCCCTGTAGTTGCGTATCGGAATGCAGGCCCAAACATTAATGCTTTTTCAATATCCTCGGGAGATGCAGCTTGCTGCTCCATCAGGGAAAACACCTCTCTTGCCACACTCTGCTGAATCCGATTTGCCACCAGACCAGGAATATTTTTTAATACTTCTATACATTGTTTGCCAATGGACATATGCAAATTTTTCACATCTTCATACACATCTTTATGGTTATTTCCAAAATTCGAAATTTCTACAAGAGGCATGATATGCGCAGGGTTATACCAATGAGTTATCAGGATTCTTTTTCTTCTCATTTCGCTTACCTTTGCCATCATGCTCTCCAAATCCAAGCTTGAAGTGTTGCTTGCTAAAATGGTCTTTGGAGGGCAATAATTATCTAATTTTTTAAAAAGATCTTGTTTTAGTTCCAGATTCTCAGGGACGGCTTCCACCACAAATTCCCTATCTGCTACTGTTTCTTTTAAGCTGGTATAGAAATGGATGCTTTTAAGCGTATTGATTTTATCTTGGATATCTATATTTCCTACTTCCTGCAATAAGTCCAGCTGCCTATGAATCTCATCTTTAGCACTTTCAACACTTTTCCAATCTGGGTCATATACATTTACATTAAGGCCATAGATTGCAAAGTTAAGGGCAATACTGTGGCCCATTGTTCCTGCTCCAATAACAGCTATTTTTTGAATCATCGGCAAGTCTCCTTTTTCAGATATGATAATTGCCTTTCATTTGCACCTTTTTTACTAGCGAATGTGCAATAGGAAAAACAGCGCTCCAGGAAAAGCGCTGTTTTCTCTATAGTTCCAAAATGGCTGTTATATGGATGACTGGACTTTTGCCATTTCAGTTAGGATTTCAGCTACACGCGCACCAACTTCTGAAGTGGATGCAGATCCGCCGAGATCTGGAGTAAGAACCCTTTTTTCTTCCAAAGTCTTTTCAATGCAGCTGATCAGACTTTCTCCTATATCGTTAAAGCCGAGGAAATCAAAAAGCTGGCTGGCTGACCAAATGGCGGCCAGCGGGTTGGCTATCCCTTTCCCTGCGATATCCGGTGCTGAACCATGAATTGGCTCAAACATTGACGGGAACATTCTTTCAGGATTAATATTGGCTCCGGCCGCCAGCCCCATGCCGCCTCCTAGCGCTGCACCCAAATCTGTTAAAATATCTCCAAATAAATTGGAGGTTACAACAACCTCGAACCTTGCAGGATCCTTAATCATGTACATAGCTGCTGCATCAACAAGATAGGAATAGGTCTGAACTTGGGGATATTCCTTGCTTACCTGCTCAAACACTTGATCCCAAAATACCATGGAATAATTAAGTGCATTTCCTTTACTTATGCTGGTCAGTGTTTTTCCTGCGTTGGACGCTGTTTCAAAAGCATACCGGATGATGCGCTCCGTACCTTTCCGGGAAAATACCCCTGTCTGTAAAACGACTTCTTCAGGTTTCCCTTTAAAAAGCCAATCCCCGGCCCCCGCATACTCACCCTCACTATTCTCACGAATGAATAGCATATCGATGTTTTCTTTATTTCCGCCAGTAATGGGACAGGGTGCACCATTTAATAGTGTGATAGGACGAATATTTACATACTGGTCAAATTCCTTCCTGATTTTCAGAAGCAAATCCCAAAGAGAGATATGATCTGGCACCCCCGGATAGCCGACGGCTCCCAAATAGATTGCATCAAAAGACTTCAACTGTTCAATCCCGTCTTCATCCATCATCTTTCCATTCTTTAAATAAAATTCACAGCCCCAAGGAAAGTACGTAAATTCGAGCTGCAAACGACCATCCAGCTCTGCCGCCTTTTTCATAATCTTGACGCCTTCATCGATTACTTCCGGTCCAATTCCGTCACCTGGAATAACCGCTACTTTAAATGTGTCCAATTTTATCAGCTCTTTCTATTTTTATATGAACCTATTTATTATTCTTCAAGATTTACAACCACCGTTACAGTTTCCACGAGTTCTTGTATGGCATATGCCGGACCTTCCTTGCCATTTCCGCTTTCTTTCACGCCTCCATAAGGCATTTGATCAGTCCTGAAGCAGCAGGTATCATTAATGACAACACCCCCTACTTCAAGCATATAAGGAATTTTATAAGATAAACTCAGATCGGAAGTATATATTCCAGCCTGCAGGCCATACTTCGAGTCATTCACAAGCTCAATTGCTTCTTCGATTGTTTCGTAATCTGAGACGGTAACGACAGGAGCGAAGACCTCTTCATCCGAAACTTTCATCCCTTTTCTCACATTTGTAACTACGGTTGGATAAAAAATACTGCCTTCTCGTTTCCCCCCTGTTAAAATGACAGCTCCATCCTCTTCAGCTTCCTTCACCCATTGCTCAATCCGCTCCGCTTCCTTTACATTGATCATTGGACCAACATTCGTGTTCGGGTCCAAAGGATCTCCCACCTTAAGGTGAGAAACTTCCTGTAAAAACTTCTCAAGGAAACGTTCTTTAACAGATTTCTGAACAAAAATCCTCTGAACTGAAATGCATATTTGCCCGGCGTGTGCAAATGACATTTTTGCAAGCTTGGCTGCAGCCTTATTAATATCCGCATCACTATGAACGATAGTGGCAGAGTTGGAACCCAGCTCTAAGGTTGCTTTTCTTAACCCGATTGTCTTCTGAATATGTTTGCCTACTCCAGGTGAACCTGTGAATGTATAATGCGCAATCCTTTCATCATTCAGGAGCTGCTCACCGACTGTGCCCCCGCTTCCTACTACACATTGCAGGTACCCTCTCGGAACTCCCGCTTTCTCGAGCAGTTCACATAGTTTGATAGCAATCGTTGCTGTATCAGATGCCGGCTTAAGAATAACTGGATTTCCCGCTGCCAAGGCCGGAGCAACTTTATGTGCAACAAGATTCAGCGGGAAGTTAAACGGGGTAATTGCTGCTACAACTCCCACAGGCTTTTTTATTGTATAAAGGAATCTTCCCTGCACATTATAATTGGGGATAATTTCTCCTACGAGCTTTTTTGTTTCATCAGCAGCAATTTGGAATGTCGATGCTGAACGATTCACTTCTGCTCTTGCATCAGTGATAGGCTTGCCGCCTTCCTTGGCAATAATTTGTGCGAATTCTTCGGCATGACTCAGCAGCAGCTCTGCTGCACGCATTAAAACCTTATAGCGGTAATCCGGGGTAAATATTGTTTTTTTATGTGCGTATACAGCAGCTGCAATCGCTTGATCCACCAGCTTTTTATCAGCTATGCCAATCTCTGAAAAGAGCTCTCCGGTATATTTGTTATACACTTTGTGTGTATTTTCCGATTGAATCCATTGTCCATTAATGAATAGCTTTTCATTTAAAATACTTGTCTGCATATTTTACCTCTCCCATCCTATGGTTAAATTGAAGAATTTTTCTTCGTCAATGCCTCTTTGACTCTTTTGACAATGTGGCCGGATGAAATTTCGTACTTTTCCAGCAAATCATCATTTTTAGCTGACTCTGAATTTAGATCTTTCACACCCACACGAAGCATAGGAACTGGTTTCTCTTCTACCAGAACCTCTGCCACTGCACTTCCAAGACCGCCATAAATGCTATGCTCCTCTGCTGTAACGATAACTCCTGTATTTTCTGCTGCTTTAACAATTGCTTCTTTATCAAGCGGCTTAATGGTCGGCATATGAATCACTGCCACAGAGATTCCATCAGCTTCTAATTGTTCCGCTGCAGCTAAAGACCTGCTGGTTTGTGTTCCTGTAGATATGATGGTAATATCTGTTCCTTCTTTTAAATGCACCGCTTTACCAAATTCAAAGTGGTAATCTTCATTAAAAATGATTGGATAGGGATCACGCGCAAGGCGCATATATACAGGTCCTTCGTATTTATGGGCAAACTCCATCATTCTTCCTACTTCAGTGCTGTCTGCAGGTGCAAGAACAACCATATTAGCTAATGAACGAAAAATTGCGATATCCTCCAGGGATTGATGAGTTTTTCCTGTTACCCCTGTCAGCAATCCGCTGTAAGCCCCTATCATTTTCACGTCTAATTTTGGCTGAGCAATTTGTACCTGAATTTGATCTATGGCACGTTTAGACAGAAATGCAGCAAAGGTAGCAGCCCATGGCTGTAAACCAGTTGCAGCAAGTCCAGCAGCCACACTCATCATATTCTGTTCAGCAATGCCCATTTGCAGAAATCTAGAAGGATTCCCTTTTGCAACAGCATCTATTTTGGTTGAGTTAGCCAGATCTCCATCAATCGCATAAACCTTATCGGACTCCAGAGATAATTTAAGCAGTGTTTCTCCAAAAACGTCCCTCATTGAAACTTGATCTTTAGAAAGTAAGCTTTTCATTTTTGAACCCCCATTTCCAGTTCTTCTGATGCGCTGCTTAACTCTTCATCTGTCGGAATTCTTGAATGCCATAAATAATCTCCTTCCATAAACGAAACACCCTTGCCTTTAACCGTGTTGGCGATAATCATAACCGGTTTTCCTGTTACCTCTCTGGCATGACTTAAAGCTTTACTAATCTCTTGATGGTTATGGCCATCTATCTCAATGACATGCCAGCCAAAAGCTTCCCAACGCTGTTTTGGCTCATTTATCGGAGTTGCTCTCGAAGCTCCTCCTTTACCTTGCCACCCAAACTGCTGAAGCTTATTAAAGTCGAGAATAACGACCAGATTATCCAATTTATATTTAGAAGCAATATCTGCAGCCTCCCAAACCTGGCCTTCCTGTGATTCACCATCACCAATCATGCAATATGTGCGGAATTCTTTATTCTGAAGTTTTGCACCCAGGGCCATTCCGACAGCTGCAGAAATCCCTTGGCCAAGCGAGCCTGTTGACATGTCCAGACCTGGAAGGGTATTCATATCCGGATGAGCCTGCAAGCGGGAATTTAATGAATCGAACGTTTGCAATTCCTCTGTCGGAAAATATCCTCTAAGTGCTAAAACTGCATAGAGCCCAATCGCAGAATGCCCCTTTGATAGGACAAATCGATCTCTCTGTTCATCTGCAGGGTTTTCCGGATTTACATTCATTTCATTAAAATACAAATTTACGAGGACATCTGAAGCAGACATTGGCCCTCCTATATGCCCTGCTCCTGCATGATGCACCGTCTGAATAATTAGATGTCTTGCTTTAGATGACTTCTCAATTAAATAACTTAATTTTTCTTCGTTTAATGGGGTACTCATTTATATCCTCCTTAAGGTTTTGTTCTAATTTAGTTAAGCGCTTTACCAAGTGGTGAAAAATGAACAAGATAAGGAAACTTATCTTGTTATTAAGAACTTAGTTTTTTGTGCCCATCTTTGTTTCATGTCTCTTAAAAACCGCATTTGCCTATTTTATTAGTGATGGCAGCCAGGTAGAAAGCGGCGGGAAAAATGAAATAACAAGCACATCGATAATCAAGATAATTATTAATGGGATTACTGCTTTTCCAATCCTTACAATTGAAAGTTTTGTAAGCTGGGATACAACAAATAAATCAATCCCTACAGGCGGGGTTACCAATCCAATCGCTAAATTACAAACCATGATTACTCCAAAATGAACAGGATCTATTCCCAAATTGACTGCAGTACCCAATAATAGAGGAACAAAAATAAGGATTGCAGCTCCCCCTTCTAAAAACATGCCTGCTACAAACAAAATGATGTTTACAATAATAAGGAAAATATATTTATTTGTAACTACATCTGATATTGAGCTGTATATCATTCCTGGAACACCATTCATCTCGATGAAAAAGCCAAACAAGCCGGCAGTTCCAATTACTATCATGATAATTGAGCTGCTGATGGCTGATTTCTTTAAGGTATCAGCAAGCTGCTGAATAGTAATATCCCGATAAATAAAGAAACCGACAACAAAAGAGTAAACAACTGCAATAACTGATGCTTCTGTCGGAGTAAATACCCCTGAATAGATGCCTCCCAGCACAATAATAGGCATTAGAAGTGCAAGAAACGATTTCTTAAACGACACGAGGACATCAGGGAAGCTTTTCTTCTCCTCTCCAACATAACCGCGACGGTTTGCGATGATATATGCACTGATCAGAAGCGAAAAAGTAATTAATAAGCCCGGAAGGATCCCCGCAATAAAAAGGTCCCCAATAGAAACTTCCGCAGCGACACCATATAATATCATGGCAATACTTGGCGGAATAATAATCCCTAAAGCACCTGCCACCGCCTGATTGGCCGCAGCATACTCAATTTTGTAACCTCTTGCCACCATAGCCGGGATGAGAATAGAACCAATGGCTGCTGTTGTGGCGGCACCTGATCCTGAAATAGCTGCAAAAAACATTGATGTAACGATCGCCACCATCGCTAATCCGCCAGTAAAGTGACCCACCAGAGCACTTGCGAAATTAACCAGTCTCTTCGACATGCTTCCTGCGCCCATCAAATTTCCGGCAAGAATAAAAAACGGGATAGCCATTAATGGAAACGAGTTCATTGAGACAAATATTCTCTGCGGAATTATTTCCAATGGCAAAGTATCATGCATCCAAACCCCTAATGCCGTAGATAATCCCAATGAGAAAGCGATCGGCACACTTAGAAAGATAAAGATGAATAGAGATATAAAGAAAACAGGCAGCATCATTTCACTCCTTTCTTTCTATGAACTCTTCCAAAATACATGTGATGGAGTTCAATAGAAGCAATACGCCTCCCAGCGGCAAAGAAAGGTAGATAAAGAACATTGATATCCCTGTACCAGGAGCAATTTGATTGCCAAAGCTTTGCGCTACCTTCCATCCAAACATGATAATTACTGTATAAAAAAAGATGGAAATGAAATGGACTATAACTGTCAGCCATTTCTTGACTCGTCCCCTTAACATTTCCGGTAAGACTTCAACGGATATAAGCTGGTTCTCCCTAAGCGCAAGCGAGGCGCCGATCATAATCATAAATATCATTAAAAACCTTGAAAGCTCCTCTGACCAGGCCAAGGAAGAGCCCACTACGTAACGTGCGATAACCTGCCAAAAGATAATAATAGTCATAAATGCCATGATAAAAGCCAAAGCATAGCCAAAAAACTTGTTCAGCATATCAATGGTTCGAATATACAATCCGGGAATGCTCTTCATCTAATCAACTCCTTAAATGAAGAGGGCAACAAATAATTCAATTCATCATTGCCCTCTCAGCAGCCTAATAATCCAGATTTTTTACTTTTTCAATGATTTCTTCCCCAATTTTTGGTGCCCACTTTTCATAGACACCATCGGTTTTCGCTTTAAAGGATTCTTTATCCGGCTCTGTCAGCTCCAATCCCTGATCTTTAAGGAATTTGGCTGCTTCATTTATTTTATCTTCATTTGCTTGTCTTCCAATTGGTTCTGCATGTGCAGCAGCTTTTAGTACCGCATCCTGCTGATCAGGAGTAAGACCATCAAAAGTAGTCTTGCTTATAGAAATTGGGCCAGGTGCATACCTGTCTTCCAAAAGGGCAACATGGGTTTGCACCTCAAAAATCTTTGATGTTTGAATGGTTGCTAAAGAGTTCGAATGACCGTCAATGACTCCCTGTTGCAGCCCTGTAAATACCTCAGTCCATGCCATCGGTGTTGCATCTGCACCATAAGCCTTCCATGCATCAATTTGCAGCTCATTTTCCTGAACACGCACCTTCAGCCCTTTTACATCTTCAACACTGTTAATGGCTTTATTTGAAGATGTTGCCACAAAACCATTTTCCACCCAGCCAAGCACCTTAACATTTGTCTGCTCTTCAAACTTTTGAGCCAGCTCATCTCCAATTTCTCCATCTAATACTGCATGTGCATGCTCTCGATTATCGAATAGGAAAGGCAGATCGAACATATTAAATTCCGGAACCCAGTTTCCCATGGGACCCGCAGATTGAATAGCCATATCCAGAGAACCCATTCCCATTAATTCAAACACTTCTCTTTCTCCGCCAAGTGCATTATTATAATGTATTTTTACTGTCATTTGATCGTCTGTTAAGTTTTCAAGCTCCTCTTTAAAGGCTTTTGCTGCTACATCAAATTTTGCTCCCTCAGGCTCAGGAATACTTAATTCCAGTACAGTTTGCTTTCCTTCTGTTGCATCTGCACTAGCAGTTTTCTTTTCTGATGATCCCCCTCCGCACCCTGCTAAAGCCAAAGATAAGATCGTTGCCAGTGAAGCCGCTTTCAATGCTTTTTTCATTTTAGTTCCCCCTTTTTTATTTTTAGAGCTTTTGAAGATAGACTCCTCAAAAATAACTCCAATTTCTAAAATCCTTCTTCTATTAATCTTGTAAATGATTGGGATATACCATGACTTTTAAACTGCCGCTTCGATTAGTATGAGCCTGGTTCATTGCTTCCTGGATATCTTCCAGCGGATATTTATCTGTGATGATGGGTTTTATCTTGCTGCCGATCTTATCTAGCAGACTGATGGCTAAGGGGTAGGTATTCGTATAACGATAGACAGAAAAAAGATCTATTTCTTTTTGAAGCATTAATGTGATGTTGAGAGGCACCTCTTCAATTGCCGGAAATCCGATAACAACAACGGAGCCGCCTCTTTTCGCGGATTCAATTGATGATTGCAATACTTTAGCGTTTCCAGAGGTTTCTATAATCATATCAACGCCTAAGCCCGAGGTTATCTCTTCAATGGCAGCATTCAGATCTTCATTTGCAGCGTTAACTATCTTTGTAGCGCCAAATTTTCTGGCTGTTTCCAGCCTTAATGGCTCGATATCACTGACAATGATCTCTTTTGCACCAAATGCTTTTGCCGCTATCACGGTCATTAAACCAACAGGTCCCATACCTGTAATGGCTACGGTGGAACCCGGAGTTAAGGCCCCGCGTTTTACGGCATGGATCGATACGGATAATGGCTCTGCAAGAGTTGCATGTTCGTAAGATAAAGAATCGGGAATTGGAAATAGAAAATCCTCCGGGTGTCTTAAATATTGAACGAAAGCTCCTTTTACCGGCGGTGTAGATAAAAACTGCACGTCGGGACATAGGTTATACCTTCCCTCTTTACACCATTCACAGTTCATGCAAGCAACACCCGGTTCCACAGCTACACGATCTCCAACCTTAAATTTTGTTACTTTTTCACCTATAGACACAACGATTCCTGCACACTCATGTCCCTGTACATGCGGGTACTGAACATATCTTTTGCCAATGCGGCCATGAGCAAAATAATGAATATCCGAACCGCATACCCCAACGGCCATTAACTTGACCAGTACTTTTTTTCCAGTAACATTAGGGACTCTTTCTTCTTCAACACTAACTTCCAAAGGTCTTTGCAAATAGGCAGACTTCATTGTCTCCGGAACAAGAACACTTTCTTTCTCACTAGCTGCCAATTTTGTCTTTGGCATCTGGCTTCCTCCTTTCGGAATATATAGATGGCATTTAAATGAACTTTATGAGGAATGGCTTAAAAGCACCTTTCCGCATTGCTTTTGTTCGCATAGATCAAACGCTTCTTTCCATTGTGTCAGCGGAAGCTTATGGGTAATGATTGGCTGAAGGTTTACTTTCCTTTGTTCTAATACCTGCATGACTCGATTCCACGTTTTCATGGAATGTGCAAGAGAACCAAATAGCTGTATTTGTTTGTACAAAATAATATCAAAATCCATTGTGATTTCTTTGCCTGCTATGCCAACTTGAATATGCTTGCCCCGTTTTTTTAAAGCTTGAAGGCAGCTATTGATTGATGAGGCAGCACCTGCACATTCTACCGTTACATCAGCACCCATACCATTCGTTTCACTCAGCACAATGGTTTGCAAGTCTTCAGCTGTAACATCAACGGCAACATCCGCTCCGAGTTTTTTGGCGATTTCCAACCTCATTTTATCTGCAGATGTTCCTGCCACAATGACTTTACAGCCTTTTACAGCCAGCAAGGACAAACAGATGAGGCCAATAGGACCTGGCCCGGATAATAAAACGGTATCGCCAACTTGGATATTTGTCAGCTCCTCAATGGCCTGAACCGCACAAGCGAGAGGTTCGGATAATGCCGCCTCCTCAAGACTTACATTGTCAGGAATCTTATAAATCATATCTTCCCGGACTACAGCATATTGCGTAAAACTGCCATCCACTCCATGCCCCATTCCCCGGCGATCTGAACAAAACATGTAATATCCTGTTTCGCAGTAATGACAGGTGCCGCATGTAATGGCAGTTGACCCAAGCACCGCTACCCGTTCCCCCGATTTCACCTTTGAAATATTTTCTCCTGTATCCGCTACAATTCCGGAGAATTCATGACCTATAATGACAGGCGGATAACTTTTAAAGGTCTCGTGGTAAATATGTAAATCCGTTCCGCAAATCCCCGTATACTTCACTTCAATTTTCACTTCATTCGGACCCATAGCGGGTTCATCAATGTCTAAAAGGTCAATATTTCCAACCCCTGGCGCTGTTTTTAGAAGTGCTTTCATTGCATTCTCCTCCTTCAGTACAGTAAGCGCTTACCTTTTTTTATAAAAATAAAATCAAGTGGAAAATCTTCCATTTAATCATTAATTAGGAGTATTTTGTTAAAGCGCTTACTTTTTTTGAAAAAAAATAATCTTTTACAAACTGGAAGGCCTTTTAAAATTGAAAAATTGTTTTAAAGGCCCTTTAATCCTCTGGCGTTCTGGACCAATGCTTTTAATTCACCCTCCTAATTAAAAGAGGATTTAGTTAAGCGCTTTATCAAATCGGTGTTGATATTATTTTATTCATAATATTATAAAAAATCAATAACTTTTATAAATTTTCTAATTTTTCTTTCAGGTCCTTATTCCTATTTTTTGCTGTGGAATTTCTGGTGACTAGAGAAGGCAGTAATGTCAAACGCATTTTTTCTTTTTTTTCTCCTTTAATCATCGAAATGATCAAATCCAGCACTTCTCTTCCCATATGCTGAATTGGCTGGGCAACCGTAGTCAATGGAGGCTCTACAATTGTAGCAATAAGAGTATTATCGAAACCCACAACTGAAATATCATCGGGCACTCTCATCCCCTGTTCTTTAACAGCCTGGATTGCTCCGATTGCCAATAAATCGTTGCATGCAAAAATAGCTGTTGGCGGATTCTTGCCTTTAAGATATTTAGCTGTCATAAATTTTCCAGGTTCAACATGACTAATCCCATTAATATATTCAAATTCCCGGGTAAACTCTAAGTTACTCTCTTCTAAAGCCTGCTTGAATCCCCGCAGCCTCTCCCTATTGCTCCAGACATCCCTGGCAATCACACCTATGTTTTGATGGCCAAGTTCTATTAAATGGGAAGCAGCCAAGTAACCGCCCATGAAATCATCTAATGCAACCGTATTTATTGAAAACATTGGAAGATCACGTGCTACTATCGCTACAGGAACATCTTCTTTTACCAATTCTTCCACTTTATTTAAATCTTCAAATCCAGATGCTAAAATGAAGCCATCCACACTTTTTCTTTTTAAAAGAGCAAGATATTTGTTTTCCTTTTCTGTTTGGTAATCAGTACTGCAAATAACAAGGTTGTAGCCAAATTCATGTGCACGATCCTCTATGCTTCGTGCAAGTTCGGAGAAAAATGGATTAGCAAGATCCGGAATCAGGAGGCCGATTGTCTTTGTCTGCTTTCCCATTAATGCAGAAGCCATCATATTGGGCTGATAATCCAGCTGTTTCATGACCTCTAGTACTTTTCTTTTTGTTTTTTCTCCAATTCTTCCGGTATTATTAATAACTTTGGAAACGGTAGCAATTGAGACATTCGCTTCTTTTGCAACGTCATATATGGTTACTTTCATGTTCTCTCTCCTTGTTCAATCTTAGCTGATTTCATTTGTGTCTCAGATAATAGTTTTTAGCCTGCTTCTAATATTAAAATGCATTTTAGTTTAAATGCATTTTAGTTAAGCGCTTTCTTTACCTTTTATTATTATTAATCAATTTTCCAAATATATCAATAGGTTATGAATATATTTTTGAATTTTCACAAAATGATTCATCTTACCAAATAATTTCGACCGACGAATAAAAAAAAAAGGATTCCACCCGAAAGTGAAATCCTTTTTGATAAAGCATGTTAAGAAAACAATTTAATCAAAAAGCTCAATAAAATCCCCACTACCCCGAAGTCCGAGTCTCCAAAAGTAGTTCCTTCAAACCCTAGTGATCCCAGAACCGGAAGCAATAAAGCCGGAAGGAATGAGATTAATAGACCGTTTGCAAATGAACCGATCATCGCTCCTCGTCTGCCCCCAGTCGCATTTCCGAATACCCCTGCCGCTGCACCTGTGAAGAAGTGCGGAATCAGGCCCGGCACAATTATTTTCAGGCCGAATAATGGAAGAAGGAACATGGAAAGCAAACCAGCTACAAAGCTGAATAGGAATCCGATAATAACTGCATTTGGAGCAAAAGGGAACACTGCCGGACAATCAAGGGCAGGCTTCGCATCTTTTACCACTTTATCAGCGATCCCTTTAAAAGCTGGCACGATTTCCGCAATCAGCATCCGTACACCGGCAAGTACCACATATACACCAGCTGCAAACGTAATGGCCTGCATGAGCGAGAATACAAGGAAGTTAACTCCGCCGCTCAATTCAGATTCTACATAGCCTTTTCCGGCAATTGGCGCCACAACCAGGAAGAGAATCGTCATTGTCAAAGACATCGCAACAGATGTATCGCGCAGGAACCCAAGTGATTTAGGCACTTTGATATCCTCTGTTGATTTGGATTTATCCCCTACACGCTTTCCAATAAAGCCGGAAACAAAG
Organism: Cytobacillus sp. BC1816; assembly: GCF_051353635.1. Lineage (NCBI taxonomy): Bacteria > Bacillati > Bacillota > Bacilli > Caryophanales > Bacillaceae > Cytobacillus > Cytobacillus sp. BC1816. The sequence continues at coordinate 4,923,504 of NZ_CP195611.1, forward strand.
TAGCCGAAAGATCCAAAGTGACCCACAGCGATGCTGTCATTGCCAGTGATTTCGCGCACATATGGCTGGACAAGCGCAGGCATGAATACCATTAATAATCCTAGAATAATAGACCCGATAATGATCAGCGGAAGCCCTGTCACTCCGCCGGTTGCAAATACAGCTGAGATCAGGCAGGCCATGAATAAAGTATGATGTCCGGTAAGGAAAATATATTTAAACGGTGTAAAACGGGCAATTATAATGTTCATGACCATCCCGAAAAGCATGATCATCGCTGTTTCTTTCCCAAATGTCTGCTGGGCAATCGCTACGATGGCCTCGTTGTTCGGAATAACGCCCTGGATATGAAAAGCCTTTTCAAACATTTTCCCGAAAATATCAAGTGAGCCTATTAAGATGCTTGCTCCTCCATTAAGGATGAGAAAGCCCATGATCGTTTTAAGCGTACCTGATATGACATCGGCAATTCCTTTCTTCTGCAGAAGCAAGCCAAACAAGGCGAATAATCCAACCAGGATGGCGGGCGTGCCCAATATATCATTCATGATGAAATCAAACATGTTTACCCCTCCTTTTTTAATCCTCTGTATCTATCTTTCATCTAACTGGTTTTCAGGTTATACTGTATTTGTTCTTTTTATTTTTAGCGGGCGAGTCTATCGCCTGCTCTTTTTTTCTCTATTATGATAAATGGGATTCCAATGCTGCTTTTAGCTCGTTCTGATCAAGGATGTTTGTCAAACCAATGATCGTTCTTGTTCCGTCATCCAAAGTGGAAATCAGGTCTTTAGATCCCAGGTAGATATCCGCTTTTTCAGATTTAGCCGTTGTTAAATCAGTATGTGAAACATCTGCTTCCACTCCCAGTTGGCTTAAAACTGTTTTCACGTTCATTTCTACGATAAAGCTGCTTCCAAGTCCGTTGCCGCATACTACTAGAATTTTTTTCATTTTAATTTCCTCCTTAGTCTTGTGAATATTGATTAATAATTTCTAATACGTCAGCTTCTGTATCAGCATTCTGGAGCTTTTCTAGGTTATCACTGTCAGACAGCATTTTAGACAGCTGGGATAACGCTTTTAAATGTGTCTCATTATCAATGGCTGCCAGCACAAAGAATAATCTTACCTGATGCTCCGGTTTTTCCGAAAAAGCACAGCTTTCCTTTAATTGCAGAAAGCTCATTCCCAGCTTGTTCACGCCAGCTTCAGGGCGGGCATGAGGAAGGGCAATTCCAGGCGCGATCACGATATATGGTCCCATTTCATTCACGTTCTCAATCATGGCATCAATGTAATGCTGGCTGATGGACTGATCGACCAACAGCGGCTGTGACGCCATTTGCAGTGCTTCCTGCCAGCTTGCAGCCGAATCTGCAAATTGAATTTTATCGGCGGTTAGAACTTCATTTAACATTGGCTTTTGATCCACCTCACTTTTTGCATCTTTATTTGATTGATAGTAGGCTTTCAATTCCTGGACCAGCATGCTTTCGTCTTTTATATCTGCATGCTTCCGGATAATGTCCATCAATGCGTCTATGTTTTCTGATTTCGGCCTTTTTTCTGATGCCTGAACCTGCTTAAGAAGAGATTCCTTCTCTGACGGGTTAAGAATCGGATTTACAATAAACACAGGTACGTTTTTCCGGGATACTGGCGTGGTCGAAATGACAAAATCCAAATCAGCCAGGGACGCTTTCTCATATTCACGGACGGTGTATACATTCGCCACATCTACAAACGGCATGAGATCTTCAATTTGTTTCTGAAGGATTCGGGACGTGCCTATTCCGCTGGCACACACCACAGCCGCTTTTTTGCGGGCTTCCACCCTGACGCCTTCTTTATCAATCCAGCCTCCAAAGTGCATCGCAATATAGGCCGCTTCATCATCAGATACTTTTTTGCCAAGCACGTATTCAAAATGATGAACCACTTTTTTGGTTAGAATAAACAGATCCTGATAAGACTCCTGTACAGATTTGGATAATGGGTTCTCCAGTTCTATCCCATATTTGATTCGGAAATAAGCCGGTTTTAAATGAATCAATAAATTCCGTTCAAGTTCCTTCCGGTTTTGAAAAAATACGCACGCATACTTTTGAAAATCATCGACCATTCTTACTGCCATTGATTTGAGAATATTAAGGTCCTGGTTTTCCAGCTCGTGTGTATCAAAGTCGCTTACTTTGGCACCTAACAGGTAGGTTGTAAGATAGCAGGCTTCATCATCGGGAACCTCAAGCTGGAAACCGCTTTCAATTTTCCGGCAAATAAATCGAGCAGCGGTGTACTCTTTTGTTTCTTTAATGACCTGTTTTTCAACAGGATCCATCTTGATGTATTTTTCCTGGTTAAACCTTTTGATGAGCATAAATATATGGGCACTCAGCGTCTCCATTACTTCATCTGTGTAATGAACACCAGAATAGGATTCACTTTCGTTCAGAATCTCATAGATTGCTTCTAAATCAGTACGCTGAAACATTTCAGGTGACAGTCCAGGCGTGTCCTGGATGGTTAACTGAACTTCGGATATTAAATCATTCCAGCCCCGGTTGGTTAAAACCTGTGATAGGCAGTAAATCAGCATTTTCCGCTTATCCTGCTCCTCACCGGCAATATAGTAGCCCGAAGGTTTATGGAAATTCAACTGAACCCGGAACTGGTTAAGCTGCTTTTTTAATTCCTTGATGTCTGCCAGAAGCGTACTCCTGCTGACACCCAGCTTATCCATCAGATCCTGCAGATAAATGGTTTTCTCGCGGGTCAGGATGAGGATGGCAGTCCAGGCCATTCTTTCTTTTCGTGAAAATTCATAACTGGCAGCTTTATCAAACGAATGTAATCGCTGTTTAATCTGCTGCTTTTCTTCTTCATCGAGAAAAAACCCAGCAGCACGGACATACTTCAGCTCATCTAAACCCTGGCCTTTGAGCCAGCTATTAATTTTGTCAACATCATAATAAACGGTCCGCTTGGAAATTTGTAATTCTTCCATAAGCTCCTGCGGAGAAACATGTGTAGGCGCATGAACCATTTTCGTCAAAATCGTCATGCAGCGCTGGTCAAGAATCATCGGGAGCGCTCCCTCCTTTAACTGATTCTAAATTAGTAAGTTTGCAAAAAGCCAGACTCTAAATTCATCGAATTGTCTGCTTACTACGTATTATACTCCGGTATTACACAAATTGAAGTCCGAATTCTGTAAGGTGGTTTTTGCAAGAGTTGGACTCATAATAGCAAGGAATAAAAAAAAGCGAAATTCGCCATTGGCGAATTTCGCTTTTTAAAAACAACACTAGTCAAAATCTAAAGTTAATCAATTTCTCCCGCTTCTCCTTAAGCCCTCTCACAGTCCCTTCATAACTAAGCAGGTCCCCTGTGAGGATCTCATTCCGATCCTTGATCATTCTCAAGACCTCATCCGGATTCGGTCCTCCCTGAAGGCTGCGGATCTGTACAAAGTATTCCGGTGAAATGATCTTCTTCCACTCTTCCTCTGTCAGGGAAACGGGAACATATCCCCGAATGATTTCATTCACGGCCTCCACTTTCCAGTCGCACAGTTCTTTCTGATCCTTCACGGTTTGTTTTGAAATATAGCTGGCAATGGAGTGGGCCTTCCGGAATGGGATGCTGTAGTCTCTTGCCAGGGTGTCGGCCAGTTCGGTGATCGTGATGCACGACTTTTTGGCCATTTCTTTTGCATGGTCTTTATTGACTTTTAAAGTGGCAATCACGGCGTACATCAGCTTCAATACCCGATTGGCATTCGTAAAAGCGCGATACAGATGAGGCTGCAGATCATCTTCTGTATCAACGATATCCCCAAATGGCGTATTATGAACCATGTTCATGGCTGCATATGCTTCACCGTAGGCGCTGCTGGCAATGGACCTGGAGTGCTCAATCGAAACCGGGTTCCGTTTTTGAGGCATAATGCTGCTTACCTGCACGTAAGGATCCGCCACCTGGAAGGTGCCAAACTCCCTTGTTACATGCTGAAGGAAATCCTGTATCCACCGGCCGGTATTCACCATGCAAGTCATCAGAGCCGATGAGGTCTCCAGCAGGTAGTCTGCTCCAGCAATCGAGTCATAGGAGTTTTCAATAATTCCTTCAAATCCCAATAAGTCACGGGTGCGGTCCCTGCAGATTGGGAAGCCTGTCGTCGTAAGGGCGGCTGCGCCGAGCGAGGATTTGTTAACAGTTTTATAGGCAGCCCATAGCCGTTTGATATCCCTTTGAAGGACATCATAAACAGCCAGCAGATAATGCCCCAAAGTGGTCGGCTGGGCCGGCTGTGTGTGGGTATAGCCGGTCATATAGGTCTCTTTATGCTCTTCAGCCTGCTCCAGCAATGCCTCACTAAGCTGATAAGCACTTCCAAGGAGCTGCAGCAGATGCTCTCTTAGGACCAGCCTGTACATCGCAATCCCCATATCATTCCGGCTCCGGGCAATATGGATTTTCCCGGCCAGTTCATCGCCGATTTCTTCTCCAATTTTTGCTTCCATCATAAAGAAGAGATCTTCAAATTGAGGCTGATAGGATAAGGAACGGGTGTCAGACATGGCCACTTTATTAATGCCTTCGAGCATGGTCTTTGCTTCTTCTTCTGGGATAATCCCCTTTTCCGCCAGCATGATCACATGTGCCCGATGAATATCGAACATGACATGGAACAGATAGTCCCGCTGGTCATTAAAAACAGGCATCAGCAGTTCTTCTGCATAGGTTTTGCCGGGAAAGGCATGGCCTTCATTTTTAATAAATTCCTCTAATTTGCTCATTTTTTCAACTCCGTTTTAAGACAATGATTTTTCAGCCTTAACTCCAAAAAACTTGTTTGATATGAACAGAACCAGTGCGATTAAAGTAATCTGGATCATCCCGTAAGCTGCTGCCTGGCCCATATTGAACATTCTCAGCTGATTCATAATCTCGATGGAAATAGGGCGGTTTGAAAGGGTATACAGCAATACAGAAGTAGGAAATTCACCGACTGACTCCACAAATGCCAGTAATGTTCCTGATAAAACCCCTGGCATAATAATCGGAAGGATTACTTTTCTGAACGTATAGAACCACTTTGCCCCAAGGCTTCTTGAGGCTTCTTCTATGGAATCATCCAATTGCTCCAATACAGCATTGGTGGATCTGACGACTAATGGAATATGGCGGATAAAATAGGCCAGAGGCAATATCCAGAATGTACCGACGAGAATATTGCCAAATGAGAAGATGGTTGGCTCATTAAAAGCAAAAATCAAATTCATCCCGATAACGGTAGCCGGCAAAGCCCATGGAATCATAACTAAAATATCCACAAAGCTTTTTCCGACAAATTTCCGTTTAACGAGCACATAGGATGCCAATACTCCAAAGACCAGATTTCCTGCTGTAGCGATAACTGACAGGAGCAGGCTATTTTTCAATGGCTTGAATATGTTCGGATCCTGGAACAATAAACGATAATTTTCAAAATTAAATACCGATGGATAGGTCTGCCACGTCCAGGTTCCATCCGGTACGAGCGATAACAGGAGAATCGTGAAATGCGGAAGAAGCAGAATGATGACTCCCACGATTCCTGTAAAGACCAGTATCCACTTCAAAACAGGATTATTGACTTCACTGCGATGGGCCCCAATCCCTTTAGATGCCATCCGGTAATCCTTGCGGTTTTGATACCAGCGCATAAACAGCAGGAAACTGATCGATACAACCGATAAAATCACCGATTGTGTGGCGGCCACTTCCATATCGCCATTAATTTTCGAAAAATAAATCTGCAGACTCAGCACCCTGAAACCGCCTGCCAGCAGAAACGGCGCACTGAAGGAAGCCATCGAGATCATAAACACCAATAATGACGCGGCTACAATAGCTGGTGTTAATAATGGAAAGGTTACCTTCCAGAATACTTTAAAACGGTTGGCCCCCAGATTGTATGCAGCTTCTTCAAGAGATGGATCAATTTTATTAATGGCTGATGAAACGGTCATATAGAAATACACATACATAGTATATGCGTGGACAATCAAAATGCCTGAAATACCGCCTATTTTGAATGGCACTTCATCCAGCCCGAATAGGTCTTTAATGGCATTGGGAATCAATCCGGTTTCCCCATACAAGAACATGAACGCCATTACCCCTACCAGTGACGGGAGGACAATCGGCATGATGGCAGCCGATGCAAAGAAACCTCTGCCCGGAAAATCATACCGGTTGAAAATGAATGCCAGCGGGATGCCGATCAGCGCACTGACCAGGACACTTAATACCGAAATATATACAGAATTCCACAGGGCTTCCAGATTGGTCTTGGATTCCTGGGTAAAGAAGTCACTGTAATTCCCGAATGTCATGCTGCCTTCTTTTTGAAGACTCTCCATTATGGTCCGTAAAGAGGGGTATAGAACATAAGCTATGAGAACCAGCAGGACCGGAATAAGGAGGAGCAGAGTCAGCCTTGTATCCCGATTCTTAATCATGATGCATCACCAGTCAACACAGGAATGATCCGCATCTGCTCTTCAGGCAATTCCACCCAAATCTCAGCACCCGCCTGCAGGTTTCTGGATAAGCCGCTATTCAGGGCATTCACCTGGAGCTTAAGGCCAGCAGCCCTGACCACAACATTGATGAGGGAGCCAAAGAAATGGACTTCCTCCACCATTCCTTTGAAGGTATTTTTCCCCTCCGTCTCTTTTTCCAGTATTTTAATAGATTCAGGACGAATGGATAATGCCAGGTTCCCTTTGTTTTCCTGATTATAATTAAATGGCGCATTTCGTACAGAAAGCTCACTTGCACTTTCACCGTTCTGCACTTGTACAAAAATGTTTTCATCTTCTATCCTGCTGATCTTCACAGGCAGCAGATTGATTTCTCCGATAAACCCCGCTACGAAATCATTGGCTGGTTCATTATAGATTTCAGAGGGTGTTCCCACCTGGTGGCAGACCCCAAAGTTAAATACCGCAATCCGATCGCTCATGGATAGAGCTTCTGCCTGGTCATGGGTAACATAAATGGTGGTGATATTATAATCTTTTTGCAATCTCAGTATTTCGCTTCTCATTTCATCTCGCAGCTTGGCATCCAGGTTGCTGAGTGGCTCATCCAGGAGCAGAATCTCCGGTTCAATCACCAATGCCCTTGCCAGCGCGACACGCTGCTGCTGACCTCCGCTTAACTGGCTCACCTGACGATCGGCGTATTGCTCAAGCCTCACTTTTTGCAATACATCCTTGACTTTTATATTGAGCTCCTTGGAGCCAAGTTTTCTAACCCTTAATCCAAAAGCGACATTCTCAAACACCGTCATGTGAGGAAAAAGGGCATAGTTTTGGAAAACCATGCCCGTATTTCTCTTTTCAGGAGGTACACGCGTCATATCCTTATCGCCGAAACGGACAACACCTTTAGTAGGATAATAGAATCCAGCAATCATCCGAAGTGTGGTGGTCTTGCCGCATCCACTTGGTCCAAGGAAGGTAAAGAATTCCCCATCCTTTATATCCAGATTTAAATGATCGACTGCAATAACCTTTCCAAAGGCTTTTTGGACATTATCTATGTTTATGGACGCCATACCTATTACACTTCCTATTCTTTAATTTCTTTTTCTCCGCTCTTAATGTTCTCATCCCAATACTTCATCCAGCTGTCGCTGTTCTCCTGGAATACCTTCCAGTCGATATCCATGCTCTTAATCTCTGTATCTGTAATCCATTCAGGCAGTCCTTCTACGTCATCCCTTGTTGGAATGCGGTAAAATTCATCTGCAAGGATTTTGGCCGCTTCAGGCGTGTTAACAAATTCATAGAATGCTTCAGCCGCCTTTGGATGCGGAGCATCATTCACAACGGCAATTCCTTCTGTCAGGACTGGTGTTCCGCTTTCAGGAATGATGAATTCAAATGGATAATTTTTATTTTCTTTTAACATGACAACGTCAGGCATTGCCCAGACAGATAGCTTTCCTTCCCCTTTGGCCACCTTGTTGTACATCATTTCAGGATTTGCTGCGTATTCTTTCGTGTTGGCATCCAATTTTTCAAGCCATTCGTAACCGGCCGCTGTATCGTTTGAGTCTTTATAGTCGCGGTAAATCATCGCTGAAAAAATCGTTCTCATCGTCCCGGATGCGAGCGGGTAGCGGATGATGATTTCATCCTTCCATTTCGGATCCAGCAGCTCATCCCAGTCTTTAGGCGCTTCATCTTCTGATAATTCTTTGCTGTTATACATAATGACTTCCGGTGTTTGGCTTGTTCCGGACCAGTGCCACTCAGGATCATAGAAGCCTTCTGCCAGGCTTCCGGAATAGGAAGGCTCATATGGCTTTAACAGTCCTTCATCCTTTGCCTGATCGAAGTTTACAGATGGCGCTCCCCACCAGACATCAGCCTGTGGATTGTTTTTCTCGGAGCGGATCCGGTCCAGGATTTCCTGGGATCCCATATCAAGCCATTCCACATCAATCTGATATTTTTCCTCGAATTGCTGTTCAAACTTTGATAGAATATCCTTTCCATGCGGTGAATAGATAACTACCTTTTCTTCCAGCTTATTCTCTTTCTCTCCCTGCTCATTCTCAGAGCTTGAGCTGGATCCCTTTTCAGAACTGCAAGCTGAAAGCATTAGTGCAGCCGAAATGGATAAAGTGGTTAAAATTGATGCCCTTTTCTTATTTTTCATTGAAAAATCCCCCTCATTAAGAAAATTTGATAATACTTTCATGCTCCCGCAAAAAAAGTGAAACAGCACCCAGGACTCCCGCATTATCACTTAATCTTGAAGTCTTCAATTCCACTGAACTGGGAAGATAGTGATTTACGATCCTGTCCAATTTAGGCAAAATGTAATCAGATGATTTTAGAACACCACCTCCTAAAATAATGACTTCAGGATTCAATAAGCTCGCGGCATTAATGATTCCATAGGCCAGATGTTCAATGGCTTCTTCAATGACCGCAATGGCTATTGTGTCGCCTTTTTTCGCAAGGGCAAATGCCATTTCCCCCGGCAGTTCTCCCTTTATTGCCTGAGAGTAGGCAGGGTGGTCCGGATCCTGCTGAATGGCTTCCGTCAGTTTTTTTCCGATTGATTTTCCGCCGGCGACGCTTTCCAAATAGCCGTAGCGGTGAAAGATTGGCTTAAAGTCTTTTTTCATATCTGTTTTATCCGTCACCATATAGCCCATCTCGCCAGCAGCATTTGAATACCCGCGGTACAGCTGATTATTGATAATAATTCCGCTTCCAATGCCTGTTCCGACCGCCATAAACAGAACATTCTGTTTATTTTTTGCATTTCCGAGCCATTGCTCCCCCAATGCTCCAACATTCACATCATTGTCCACATGAACCGGGAAAGAGAAGTATTTGCTTGCCTCCGCTAAGAACGGGTATCGAATCCAGTTGAGGCTTGGTGCTTCCAACACGACTCCGCTGGATGTTTGTGTAATCCCCGGAACCCCTGCTCCCATTCCCAGCACCTGATCCAACGGGATTTGGCATTCATCAAGCATAATATGGACTTCTTTGGCGATTTGTTTTAAAAGCCCTGATTCTAAAAATTGACAGGTTGAAAAACTGCTGGAATGGACGATGTTGCCCCCGAGATCGCTAACGACTGTCTTTACTTTCGTGCCGCCGATATCTGTTCCGATTACATAAGCCGCTTTTTCGTTAAAATAAAGATGTATCGGTCTCCTTCCGCCTTGTGAAGAAGATTCTCCTATTCCCTTTTCATACACCCACTTTTCCCCTATCAATTCATCTACCAGCAAAGAAACAGTCGGCTTGCTTATGGAAATCTTCGCAGCAATCTCGGCCCTTGAAGTCGGTGAATTTTCCTGAATCCATTGAAGTACTCTCTTTTTATTGATTGATTTCATTTGCATAGGTGTCCCATTAAAATTCATCACATCACGGCCTTAATTGATTTGGTTAGTAAATATTACTAATTAACCTCAATATAACCTACCTGGTAATCGTTTACAACCCATTATTTTAATTTTATGATAATTGTGATTGTTTCTATGACTAAAGGAGGATTTTAATATAATTAATTTTTAGAATATTGAATTATTAACAGATTTCCCCTATTATGAAATTTATTAGGCGGGTAGTTGCCGGTAGTTAGTTAGGATGTTTAACTAACCTGCTTTAGACCTATGATGAAAGGAGTGTAAGAGGAGCGTTGTTAAAACATTTTGAAAGGGGTTACACAAATTGAAAAAAATCTTTGTTTATTTTTTGTCCTTAGCGTTAATTCTCTCCCTGCTGCCTCTCTGCGGAAGTGCCCAGTCAGAAGAGCATGACCCCGACCTATGGAGTGCTGTAAAACCGCTGGACACAACAGTCAGCTTTTTGAATACAGGGGCCCATCCTGACGATGAGCGCAGTGACTTTCTTGCTTACCTATCAAGAGGACTTGGTGTTAAAACCTCAAGCCTGATTGCCAACCGCGGCGAGGGCGGCCAGAATGAAATCGGGCAGGAGCTTGGGAACGGCCTTGGAATTATCCGCTCCCGCGAAATGATTGAAGCAGCTAAAATCACCGGTGTTAAAGCCTACCATTTAAGTGAAACAACCTCTGATACCATCTATGATTTCGGCTTTTCCAAAACAAAGGATGAAACTTTAAGCCACTGGGGCAAGGACCTTACTTATGAAAGATTAATTCGTTTCATTCGTACTTACCAGCCGGATATTGTCATGCCATCCTTCAGAGATTCGGATACCCAGCACGGACACCACCGCACAATGACCATTCTCAGCCAGGAAGCCTTCAAAGATGCAGCAGATCCTAACATTTTTCCTGAACAATTAAAAGAGGGATTATCCGTCTGGCAAACTAAAAAGTTCTATTTGCCGGCAGATAGTAAAGATACAGCAGATACATCGATTGAAATAGGCATGTTTGATCCTATCTACGGCATGTCCTATCCGCAAATCGGCGAGGAATCACGCTATATGCACAAAAGCCAGGGAATGGGCAATGACATCCCTGTTGCGCCAAGACAAACGCATCTGGAATTAGTGGATAGTGCGGTTGAAACAAATGGCAGCCATGATCTTTTTGCCGGTATCCCATATGATTTTAAAGAATGGGCGAAAACGCTCCCTAAGAAAGAAAAAGCATTGCAGGTGCACTTTACAAAATTCCAGAAAAACCTGGATAGTATTATCTCCAGCTATCCTAGCCATAGCCAGGTATTCAGCAAAACGCAGCAAGCATTAAAAGAAGCAGACTGGTTGGTAAAGAAAACGGAGAAATCCAAGCTTGATTCCCAACTGAAATCTGATCTTCTTCATAAGCTTGAAGTGAAAAAAGAACAGCTGCTGAATGTAAGCCTGGTATCCTCCGACCTTGAGATTAATGCACAGGCGGAGACCAATATCCTGACAAAAGGGCAGAAAACGGCTGTTACTGTCACCTTAACGAATAATGGCAGTCAGAAGCTGAAGAAAGCTGATGTTGAACTGACCACTCCTGAGGGCTGGAAGGTTTCTAATAAGTCCAAGGCCGCTGACCTTGCACCGGGTAAAACGGCTAAAGTTACTTTTATGATCCAAGTTCCAGCTGATGCAGCGTATTATCACGCATACGAAACCCCTGCCATACAGGCAAAAGTCAGCTATGAATCTGCCGGTGCAAAGACAGTGACTGTCTCTGAACTGGATGGCACCATTGCCGTTCTGCCGGACGTTGGCCTCACCCTTTCCCCTGAAGATCTGGTTATTAATACCGCTGATGTTCAGGAAGAGGTGCCTGTCAATGTAAAAGTGAAAAATTACCGTGAAGGAGCTGCACAGGCTTCCGTATCCTTAAATGTTCCGGAAGGATGGTCAGTAAGCCCGAAAAACGCTGAAGTTAACTTCGGATCTTCATTGGAGGAAAAAGAGGTTACCTTTACACTGAGCCCGCCTGCGGATATTCAGGAAGGTGACTTTAAACTATCCACCGAGGCAATCGTAAATGGAAAGACCTTTGATTCAACAGTTCAAGAAATTCAATATGACCATATCGGAACATTTTATTACCTGTATCCAGCCAAGGTCAATGGGGTCGCCTTTGAATTGCTGGCACCAGAAGGCTTAAAGGTCGGCTACATTGAAAGCGGTTTTGATAAAGTGGCAGATTACTTGTCCGATGCAGGACTTGATGTGACGAAGCTTACTGAGACCGATCTTGCTTCAGGAGACTTAAGCCAATACGATACAATCGTTGTTGGTATCCGTGCCTACCTGTCACGTGAAGACTTAACAGCAAATAATGAACGTTTAAAAGAATACGTCGCAAATGGCGGGCATATGGTGGTTCAGTACCATAAGCCGAACGATGGCTGGGTGACAGAAGACACCGCGCCATACCCGCTGACTATCGGAAACCCATCCATCAGGTGGAGGGTAACAGATGAAAATGCACCTGTTACCGTTCTGCAGCCTGAATCGCCGCTCTTCAACTATCCAAATAATATTACAGAGGACGATTGGGCCAACTGGATTCAGGAAAGAGGATTATACTACCCAATGCAGTGGGATGACCGCTTTGAAACCTTTGTGCGCATGGGGGATCCAAACGAGGAGCCATTTGATGGCGGAATTCTCATGGCCGACTACGGAGAAGGTACCTACCTTTATACCAACCTGGTATTCTATCGCCAGATTCAAGGCCAGGTTCCGGGAGGCTACCGCATTTTCACGAACTTGATCAGCTACGGCCAAAATGAATAACTTATAAGAGGCGGCTGCGTATGCGGCTGTCTTTTTTAATGCCCATGTGATTCAACTCACATCATTTATTTTCCATGTATTGTAAGATATAGCTGAGGAGAGGTGCCATCATGGAAAAGAACTGGTCTGCTTCCCTGGAGCATGGTGAGTATGTAAATAACATGGAGCTGCTGATCAATGATGCTATGGCAGCTGTCAGCCAGACGGCAAAGGGATACTATGTCAATATCGTCACACCGGCTAAAATGGGAAATCCAGATGACTACTTAACAGATGTTTTACTATTGCACTTCGGAAATAAAGTAGATGCGGAGGTGGTCTGAGGGTGGGACATGGAACCTGTCCCCTCGTCCCTTTCATGAATGTGGACTTTGCAAATTGAGTGTGAAAGCTGCAAATAGCAAGGGTCGTTTTGCAAATAGCAGCCTACTTTCTGCTAATAAAATATTCGGGAAACAGCTATTGTCTAACACTTGCATATAGAGTTGGATAATATGCAAATAGAGCATAAAAACCTGCAAATAAACTCCAATATAAAAAAATAAATTAAATTTACTATCGAAAATAACTAATTAGCATTAAAAGGAGAGACATACTTGATTATTAAAAGCCTGAAAGTCCCCGAAATTAACCTACAGCTTGAAGCGTTTTTAAGAAGAACCCCCGAACAGCATCCCGCGCGAGATAAAATGACCTCAGATTATAAAATGAGAAGCGCTGGCTTTAAGGGAGAAGAAAGATTATTTTATTACTTAAGCTTTCTAGATCCTAAAAAATATTGGATTTTTCATAACCTGCGGCTATCAAGCGGAACACACTTTTTCCAAATCGATGCATTGCTGATAACTACAAACTTCGCACTCATTTTAGAAGTTAAAAATTGGACTGGAACTTTGATTTTCGACCCTCATTTTCAGCAGCTCCTCCGCATTCACAATGACAAAGAGGAAGGGTTTCACGATCCCATTTCACAAGCCCGACATCAGACGAATCAGTTTAGAACGTGGCTCGATTTTAATGGATTTCCCGGGATTCCTGTAGAATTCTTAGTTGTGATCAGCCATCCTTCCACCATTATTAAAACCGATAAAGATCCACTGAGTATATCTAACAAAGTTCTACACTCCCATCATCTTTTATACAGAATTAATGAGATTGAAAATAAGTACCCTCAAGAAAAAACTGACCCTAAAGAGATACGGAAGCTGTGCCGAACTTTGTTAAAAAAACATAATCCTTCACAATCCGAGATTCTCGAGCACTTCAATGTCTCAGCTGAGGAAGTTCTCACTGGTGTTAGCTGTCCTAAATGCAGTTCCCTTCCGATGATTTTCCATTGGGGGAAATGGCACTGCCCAATGTGTTTGTTTTCCTCCCCCCTGGCACATGAAGATGCTATCCAAGACTACTTCCGGCTTATTAAGCCGTCAATTACCAACTGGGAATTTCGCTCATTCACCCATATACCCTCCCCCTATACGGCTTCAAGATTACTCTCCAGGATGAACCTTTCGTTTAAAAGAAATAAAAGACACCGAATTTACGAAAAATCCCCTGAATAGTGATTAACTGCACAAATATTTCTAATAAATTATTTTATAATCAGGCTGAATTGAGGTGCTAATATGGAAAAGAACTGGTCTATTTCACTTGAGCATGGTAATTACGCTAGTGATTTGGAGCTTCTGATCAACGATGCGATGGCGGCAGTAAGCCAGACAGCTAAAGGATATTATCTCAATATAGTCACACCAGCTGAGTTAGGTAATCCCGATAACTATCTAACTGAAGCGCTGCTCATATACTTCGGAAATAAAGTAGACACTCAATTTATCGATCAATGCGGATGCGGGGGGTATGTTTTGAGGGTATGGAGGAACATGTGAGGGACCTGATGATTTTGTGTGATTATAAGAACAGGCATGTCATTTTGAATTATTATTATGAAGAGGAGCTTATTGATCGGGATGGAATCAGCTTTAATGAGATTTACGTCCACGAGGGGACGATTTATTTTATCAAAAACAGAAAGCGGATCGTAACCATCAACTCGAAGAAGTATCGTAATATATTGATAGGCGAGGATTTTCAAAATTACTATATTATGCGGAGAGATAAGAATCGTCTTGATATCTATTTTCCTTAAACAGAGCAGCGAAAGCGCTGGATACGCTTTTGCAGCTTTTTTTATTTGGGAGGAATATATCTATTTGCAGGAAGCCTGAATCTACTTGCGAGTTCCCAGTTCTTTTTGCAAAATCTAAGATTCTATTTGCAATTTGATAATCCTAGACTGATCCCCGATCTATTGCTGCTCGTCTATTTGCAGGTAGCAGCCTGGTATTTGCATTTTTCCAGTTCTATTTGCAGAATTCTCCGGTTTATTTGCAGAATCCCCGGTTCTATTTGCAAATCAACTAAGCGAGCCGTTTCCCGTTCTTATGCGGTTCATCTATTTGCAGATCCAGCTAACTATTTGTAAATTACCTATTCTATTTGCAGAATTTCCAGCCCTATTTGCAGGGGTAAGTATCTATTTGTATGTTTCCGTGCTCTTTTTGCAGGGTTCACATTCTGAACCCGCGGCCACATAAAAACAGACCCGCCAAACCGGCGGGTCCTTCTATTTAATTCACTTTAAACTTCTTAATAGATTCCAGCAGCTCCTCCGCCATTCCCGAAAGCGAAGCAGCAGATGCCGCAATTTCTTCCATGGACGCCAGCTGCTCTTCTGTAGCAGCGGATACATCCTGGCTTTCGGCAGTGGTGACAGCGGCAATTTCTTCGATTGCGCTTACGAGTTCTACCACCTGGTCAGCACCTTCGGCCATGTCCTTGATGGATGAGGAAACCTCCGCGATCTGGCCCGAAACGGTATCGGCAAATTGCTGGATGTGGCTGAAAGCATTTCCGGCATTGTTAACCAGGTCAATTCCTTTTTCCACTTCAGCTGTTCCTTTTTCCATTGAAGAGATGGCTTTGCTTGTGTCCGTTTGAATCGTTGAGATCAGTTCACGGATGCTTTCCGTCGATTTGGATGATTGTTCTGCCAGCTTGCGGACTTCATCGGCCACCACGGCGAAGCCTCTTCCGTGCTCACCTGCCCTTGCAGCTTCAATAGCTGCGTTTAGCGCGAGCAGATTCGTCTGGTCTGCAATTTCAGAAATGACATTGACAATCTGGCCAATTTCCTCCGAACGCTTACCTAGAGTATGGACAATTGAGCCTAGTTCAGAGACTGTTAGATTAATATTTTTCATCTGGTTTGTTGAAAGGTCGATCGCTTCATTTCCTTTTACAACCACTTCATTTGTTTCATTAGCTGTTTGGGCAACGACATTTGTGTTGAGCATGATTCTCTGAATGCGGCCGGACATCTCTTTTACGACGGAAGTGCTTTCTTTCACCTTTTCCGTCTGCTGCTCAGTAGCTGTCGCTACTTCCTGGATGGAGTTGGCCACCTGCTCTGTTGCCATGTTATTCTGTTCGGAGCTTGCCGTCAGCTGTTCTGATGATGAAGCAAGGTGAACCGCTTTTTCACCTACCTGGTTGATTAATTGCTGAAGCGAGGCGACCATCTTATTGAAGCTGATGCCCAGTTTGCTGATTTCATCGTTATTTTTAACATCAAATTTCTGGGTCAGGTCTCCCTGGCTGACTTTATCTGTTGCTGTAATCAGCTGATTGAGCGGGCGTGTAATCGAACGGACAATAAAATATGAAATAAGTGCACCTATAAGTACGAAAATGGCTATGAATATATTTGTCGATACTAAGATAGGCTCTACGGCTGATGATACTTCTTCCAAATTCATTGTGCCAAGCACCTTCATCCCTGTCAGCCCATTGGTGGTAAAGTGCATTTCTATCTTTTCCCCATCAAGAGTGTATTCTACCTGCCCTTTTTCCTTTTCCAGGACTTCCTGCAGCCAGCTTCCCTCTGCCTGTGTGCCTGGCTTCTCCTGCGGGTGCACTAAAAAGCTTCCCTCCGCACTTAAGATAGCGGGATATCCTTCTTTCCCAATCTTAATGTTATTGGATAGCTCACTTAGAGCAGAGAGACTTAAATCAATCCCGATAACACCAGAGCTGTCGCCGAGCTTTTGGGCTACTGTGATTAGGATATTTCCGCTTACAGCATCAACATATGGCTCTGTGATGAAGGCTTTTCCCTTTGCCTCCATGGCTCCCTGATACCAGGGGCGTGTGGTTGCATCAAAGTCAGCCGGCAAATCTGCACGCGGATAAATGACTAAATCGCCATTTTCAGAGCCTGCATAAATGGCGACTGCCTCCGGATTCAGCTCTTTATATTGACTAAAGGCTTTATTCGTCTCCTCTAATTCTTCCGCAGTATAGAAATCCTTCTTTATCCGTTTTGAAAAATAATTCGTATCTTCCATTTTTGTTTTAATAAAGTCCATGATAAATTGGTCAAGGATTTTTACATTGTCATCCGCACTCATTTCAATCTGGCTTGTTATCTCATCTTGAGCCTTTTGATAGGAAATGTATCCAATTGAAGTGGATGGGATTAATAGAATAATAATAAATGAGAGCAATAATTTCTTTCTAATCGTAAATGAAAACAGTGACCCTTTTTCTTTCTGTTTTTTCTTTTTCATAATTGACCCCTTTTGAAAACTTAGTAATTTACCGCCTTAACCTGCGAGATGGCCCCTTCCAGCTTCTCGTCAACGACCCGCGCATCGTCAATATGCCTCTGGATCAGCTCGTTTACTTGATCAAAAACAGACTTCGTTTCCGAAATCTCATCGGCCACCTCCTGGGAATATCCCTTCTGAGCATTTATCATTTCAATCACTTCACTGACTTCTGTTTCAACCGTGTGGATAAGGCTTGTGATCGAATCAATTTTGCTGGTAGTTTGGCCGCTGAGGGACATGCCATCTTTAATTAATTCGGTGCTCGCCACTGTTGAGTTCAGTGTTGCTTCAATATCGTCCTGAATATTTTTTGTCAGGGAACTGATATTAGCCGTGCTCGTTGCTGTGCTTTCAGCCAGTTTGCGGACCTCATCCGCAACGACAGCAAATCCTTTGCCCTGCTCGCCTGCCCGTGCCGCTTCGATGGATGCATTCAATGCCAATAGATTGGTTTGCTCCGCGATATCTTTAATGACCTGAACAATCATCTCAATTTCCTTTGACCTTTTGCTCAGCGCCTCCATCTTCTGTGAATTCACTTCTAATTGCTCACCCAGCTGCTTAATCAGCTGTTCAGACTTGCTGACGGACCCGCGGCCTTCCTCCGAGCTTTTTACCATCTCTTTTGCAGACTGGATCAGATTCCCCCCTTTATCCGATAGAGAGAGGCTGTTTGTAAAAGTAGCTTCACTATGTCTTTTTACGTTTTCAAAACCGTCTTTAATTTTCAAAACCAAATCTCCCAGCATGTAATGCTGTCCATTGACAATCTCATGCTGGCTTACCGTATTCGTCAAATCTTCATTAAAAGAATGAATCAGTGTCTGATAATATTTTTCCCGGCGCTGAAATTCTTCTTCAGCAGCCTGAATTTTTGATTCCAGTTTCCGCTTTTCTTCCTCCAGCTGCTTCAACTTTCCTTTTCCGAACATCATTGATCTCCCCATCTCATATATACTCCTTTATTATATCGACAGAAAACGTGAAATTTTGTGACCTTTTGCACTCTTTTTTAAATACAATAGTTCTTTATAAATATTTTTAACAAGTAAACAGTACAGTTCCCAGGGAACACAAAAAAGGAACATGTTAAAAACACGTTCCTTTTCAAGGGATTAATAGTAGTTGCTTTTTACTATTCAGCAAGCTTATGCTCACTTAGTAAAGCCGCCAGATTTTTTATCGCTTCTTCCTGGTCAGCGCCTTCTGCTGTTATGGTTATCACTGCACCTTTGGGAACTCCAAGTGACATCACACCCATAATCGATTTTAAATTAACAGCTTTTTCTTTATAGCCCAACTTTATCTCCGAATCATGCTTACTTGCTGCCTGTACCAGGATCGTTGCCGGTCTTGCATGGATACCGGTCTCATCGATAACAGTGAATGTTTTTTCAATCATATTCCGTTTTTCACCCTTTTAGATTATTTAATTATCCAATTACTAATGTCTTATTTTAGGTGAGCACCTTACGAGAACTGTTTAATTTGTTTTTTGCTTTAACTGCAGCCTCATAAAAGGACTCGGACAAGGATGGATGAGGGTGAATCATTTTCGCAGCTTCTTCTATTGTTCCTTCGAGATACATAAAAGCAGAGGCCTCTGCAATTAATTCTGTAACGTGTGACCCGGCCATAACCGCTCCGATAATTTCACCGTATTTTACTTCGTAAATAATCTTCGTAAAACCTTCCGGCTCCCCAGCACTCAAGGCTTTACCAATTCCAGCGAAATCGAACCTTTCTACTCTTACATCCAGCCCTTGCTTGCGCGCTTCATCCTCTGTTAATCCT
This sequence comes from Cytobacillus sp. BC1816, assembly GCF_051353635.1. Lineage (NCBI taxonomy): Bacteria > Bacillati > Bacillota > Bacilli > Caryophanales > Bacillaceae > Cytobacillus > Cytobacillus sp. BC1816. Next base: position 4,942,732 of record NZ_CP195611.1, read on the forward strand.
ACTGATGCAATTTCAGGAAGTGTATAAATGCAGCGGGGCATTACTTTGTAGTCAATTTTTTCGTTGCCGCCTGCAGCATTGGCAGCAGCTACCGTACCTTCCGCACTTGCAGCGTGTGCTAATTGCCAGCCGCCAATTATATCACCGACAGCATAGACATTCGGTAAGCTGGTTTCCAATCTGTCATTAACCTTTATAAATGGCCCATTATGTTCAATGATTACTTCTTTAGCTGCTGAAAGATTTGGACGGCGGCCTGTGCAAACCAATAGTGACGCTGCATCAAACGATACTATATTTCCCTTTAAGTCACTGCATTTTACTTGTTTTAAACCGCCGGACTCATTTACACCCTGGACACTGACGCCAGTATGTATTTTGATGCCTTTCTTTTTTAATGACTTTGTCAGAAATTTGGAAGCCTCACTATCTTCAGAAGGCACAATCTGGCTGGCTGCTTCTATAATGGTTACATCTGATTTTAGAGATGCGAAGATTGTTGCAAACTCAACCCCAATTACTCCGCCTCCTATAATAATCACCGATTCGGGTATCTCTTCCAGATCAAAAATCGTGTCACTCGTTTCGAATTGAACTGCTTCCAGTCCCGGAATCTTGGGAACAGCTGGAGTGGAGCCTGTAGCAAGAATAACCTTTTCGGATTTTAGGACTTTCTCCTCTGAATCCATTGTTACTCTAATATTTCCATCTTTTTGGATTAACCCGAAGCCATTATATATATCTATTTTTCCTTGTTTGAGCAGATAGGAGATTCCGCTGCGCAAACGATTAATCACTTCATCTTTTCTTTGTCTCATTTTACTTAGAGATAAGGTTAACGCACCTGAATCGATTCCCCAATCCCTGGCTTTTTCAATTTGTTCAATTATTTCTGAGTGTTTTAAATAGGTCTTAGAGGGGATACAGCCTCTATTTAAACAGGTTCCTCCTAGAAAGTCAGCTTCAATTACCGCCGTCTTTTTCCCTAGCTCCGCTGCATGAAGGGCGGCAACATATCCTCCAGGCCCTCCTCCTATAACAACCACATCATAAATTTTCTCCAAGTGCTCCACCTCCCTACACCAATAATTCAAATGGATTTTCAAGAATGTATTTTAATTCTGTAAGGAAAGCAGCCGCTGGAGCTCCATCCATTGCACGGTGATCAAAGGAGAGACTCAGTGTCATCATCGGGCGTACAGCCAAATTGCCTTCTACTGCCACAGGCCTATCCAGAATTCTGCCAACTCCCAGGATGGCACTCTCTGGCTGATTAATAATCGGCGTAAATACATCCACTGCATACATGCCCAAGTTGCTGATTGTAAAGGTAGAGTCCTTCAGCTGATTCGGATGCAACCTATTTTCACGGGCAAGTTTGCCTGCCTCTTTGGCATCCTCCGTAATTTGTGCCAGTCCTTTTTCATTAACATTCTTAATAACAGGAACCATAAGCCCATCCTCAACAGCCACGGCAAGACCAATGTGAACTTGCTCATGCTGAATGATTTCCTCTCCCTCAATGGAAACATTGACTCCCGGGTGTCTGGAAAGTGCCTTCCCTGCTGCTTTAATAAGAATATCCGTAAAAGATAATCGGAGCCCAGTCTGTTTTTCAATGACAGGCAATAACGAAGTTCTAAGTTCCTTGACCTTCGTCATGTCTGCATCTGTAGTAAGTGTCACATGCGGTGCTGTATTTACACTTTCAGACATCCTCTTAGCTATAACCTTCCTCATTCCTGACATTTGTTTGCGATTCGGCTCTACAGTTGCAGTACTGGAGGCTCTGCTATTTACAGCAGTGGAGATGTCACTTTTCAAAATCTTGCCATTAGCACCGCTTCCTTTAATGTCACCAAGAGGAACTTGTTCTGAAGCAGCCACTTTACGCGCCAGCGGGGTTGCCTTAGGTGAAGAGGATGCCAAATGAGCCAATACATCCTTTTTCTGGATCCTTCCCTTAGGACCGCTTCCCTGGATGAATACTAGCTCTACATCATTCATCCGGGCTTGTTTTCGGGCAGCAGGTGTTGCCCTGACCTTTTCGCATTCATTGTCTGCTGCAGCTTCTAAAGATACCTCTTTTTCCAGAACAGATTCTTCAGCCGGACTTTGGCTTTCCGCTTCTGTATCTCCTGAAATACCTGGAGAATTCTCAGGTACTTTCTCGTCTTTTTCTCCAATGTAACCAATTATTTGGTTAACAGGCACCTGGTCATCTACCTGAAAGTATTTTTTTAGCAAAATTCCCTGGTCATATGCCTCAACTTCAATATTGATTTTATCGGTCATAATTTCAAAAAGCGGTTCACCTATCTCTATTGAGTCGCCTTCTTCCTTAAACCATTGAAGGAGAGTGCCGACTTCCATGGTACTGCTGAGTTTAGGCATAAATATTTCTTTAGCCACCGTATCCCCCTCCTTCTTATATATATTTTACTGTTTCTTTAACTGCTTCAATTATGTCTGGCACCTGTGGTATAGCAGCTTTTTCTAATTTAGGGTTGTACGGAATGGGAACCTCTTTGCCCCCAAGGCGTTTAATGGGAGAATCCAGATAGTCAAAGGCCTCACTCTCAGCAATTACACTGACTATCTCGCCGCCAATGCCTCCGCGCTGCACGGCTTCATGTACAACTATTAATCTGCCGGTCTTTTTTACTGAATTAATAATGGTCTCTTTATCCAGCGGTACTATAGTTCGGGGATCGATTACTTCTGCACTGATGCCCTCTTTTTCGAGTTCTGAAGCGGCTTCAAGCGCCTTATGAACCATTATTGCTGTAGCAACGATGGTCACATCGGTGCCTTCACGTTTAATATCTGCTTTACCCAACTCAATTGAATATGCTTCTTCAGGAACATGAGAAGATGTTTTGTAAAGAAGTTTATGCTCATAAAAAATGACTGGGTTATCATCATCAATGGCGGCTTTTAACAACCCTTTTACATCGTAAGCTGTGGAAGGCTGAACTACCTTTAATCCTGGAATGTGGGCCATCCATGCTTCGAGACTTTGGGAATGCTGGGCAGCCGCTCCCGTTCCGGAGCCAGCAGGGGTTCTTAGAACCATTGGCACTTTTCCTTTTCCGCCAAACATATAGCGGGTTTTAGCAGCTTGATTCACTATTTGATCCATGGCAATTGTAATAAAGTCGGAAAACTGAAGTTCTAATATAGGGCGCATTCCAGTTAAAGCAGAACCAACCGCAGCCCCTGCTATGGCCGCCTCAGAAATCGGTGTATTGCGAACACGCTCAGGCCCGAATTCTTCTATCATCCCGCGGGTGACTCCAAATGCTCCTCCATAAACACCAATGTCTTCGCCAAGGATAAAAACATCATCGTTTTGCCGCATCTCCTGGCTCATTGCCTCACGAACTGCTTCCAAATAAGTAATCTCTCTAACCGCCATTACTTTCATCCTCCTCCTTAGGCATATACATCTTCCAGTAAGCTATCCATTGATGGTTCCGGACTATTTTCTGCAAACTTTACTGCCTCTTCTATGGTCTGATAGGCTTCATCCTGCAGCTGTTTTGCCTCTTCTTCGGTGAAGACTTCTGCATGGATCAGTGTCTCTTTAAAGCGTTTAATGCCATCTTTCGCTCTCCACTCCAGCTCTTCTTCACGGGTGCGGTACTTTTTGGCATCACTCTTGGAATGTCCTTTCCAGCGGTATGTTTTCATTTCAATCAGCGTAGGGCCTGCTCCATCCCTTGCCTTTTCCACAGCTTCATTTACTGTATTCATGATCTCAATCATGTCATTGCCGTCAACGACCTTTCCTGGTATCCCGTAAGCACCTGCGCGGTCTGCAATATTTTCAATTCTAGTCATGTCTTTAACCGGTCCTGACATGCCATATTGATTATTCTCGCAAATAAAGACAACAGGAAGATCCCAGATAGCCGCAAGATTTACAGATTCATGGAAGCTTCCTTCATTTGAAGCTCCATCCCCAAAGAAGCAAAGCACCACATAATTTTCCTTCTTCATTTTCGAGGTTAAAGCTGCTCCTACAGCAAGAGGCAGACCGCCGCCAACAATTCCGTTTGCCCCAAGATTGCCTTTTTCCACATCCGCAATATGCATAGAGCCGCCCTTACCTTTACAATAGCCTGTTTCTCGACCAAAGAGTTCCGCCATCATTTTATTGACGTCTCCTTCTTTCGAGATACAATGCCCGTGTCCCCGATGTGTACTTACAATTTTATCCTTTCTTCCGATCACAGCAATTGAACCTGCAGCAGAGGCTTCCTGGCCAACACATAGATGGGTAGTTCCATGAATCATCCCTTTGGCAAAAAACTGATCTACTTTTTCATCAAAGTATCGAATCATCCACATTTCTTTATACAAATCTTTTAACTTATCTTCCGTAATCATATTAGGCAGTTCTAACTTTTGCACTTTCATTTTTAATCCTCCTTTTACATTTGTTCTTATGTGTTACATTTGTAAAAATCATATAATCTAAACAACAATAAGTCAAGTGTCAACAAAAAAGGGAGAAAGAGAAAATGTTAAATCTTTTCCTCCTTCTCCCTTTAATAAGTTCGTTTATTATTAAAATTAATTGAAAGTAATAACGGTTCCATCCTGAATAGCAGGGAATTTATGCGGAGAGGCAAATACTGCCCCTGGCAATACATCCTCTAATGGCTCTTGAAAATATATTGAAATGTGCCCCAATTCCTTAAAGTTTTTATTGGCGTGGGATCCAAGTGCTGTAATTGTAAAGGATTCATTATCAAACGAAATAGTTCCGCCTGCTTTTAATGGTTCATCTGTTAAACTTTCAACCTCGTGAATTACTGCCATTTCCCTTAGCTCTTTTGGTGCCTGAGGGCCAAATAAAATTACAATCCTGTCTTCTTTGAAGGTTGGCACTAGCACTCCAATTTCTTTTACAACTGTTTTTGTCACCTTATTAACCTCCATTAACCTTACTTTTGTTTTATTTTTATAGTTTGATAACAGGGCTTTTCTCTGGATTTAATGTAAAAAGCTGATCCTGGAGGGATCTTAATTTCCAGACAGTTGTTTCCTTGTCTAACTCAACATCATCCTGTGTTAAGAATTGACCTGTTTTAATATCTTTTTTTGCAATGACTTTTCCGCTGATAAGTCCGATAGGGATATGGCCATTGGTTTTCATATCAGAATGTGTCTCCAGAACTCCTCGTACAGAATATCCGCCAATTCCATCAACGGACTCTCCCGCTTTAATATCCCGTTTTGCTACTGCCACTGTTTCGGATACTGGCGCTCCAAGCGGATGAATAGAAGAGTCATGCTGAAGGACAGCTTTTGCAATTGTGACCGGTGTTTCTAAACTTGCAAGATGATATGGACGGTATAATGTGTAATGCGGCCCGTTTCCTACTTTTAAATAGCGTAATTCTTCATCAACCGGCTCCAGCTCACTTTTAATAATAACGAATACACCTGGCGCAAGACCATCTACATATTCAACAACTCCAAAGTTATTTAAAACACCGCCATTTTCCTTTAGATTCAGCTTATCAGCCACATCTTCAAGTGTTGCAGAAACCCCATGCATTCCGGTCAGATCAGGAATTAACCCTGTGGCATTACTCAGCAGATTCATTTCTGCCATCGTTTTTGTTCCATCCTGGAATGCAGCGAGCATATGAGCACTCATATGTTTTCTTTGAGCCTCTTCTCTGCAGACGTCAGGATTGGAAAGAGGATTTAATTTGTTATTTTTACCTTTTCCGGCCACTAATACTTCTAAGCCCATCGTTTTTGCAAATTCATACAGTTCAAGAGTCGCAGCTGGTTCATCCCCTGCTGAACCGGTGTAAACCAGTCCTGCATTATTAAAAAGCTGATACATTACTGATCCAATAGTAATATCCACTTCTACATTTAGAAGAACAAGGTGTTTTTTAGACCTTAATGCTTCAAGGGAGATATTGGCACCAACTTCAGGAACTCCGGTCGCATCAACAATTACTTCCACGTCTCTTGATTGGATGACTTCCCGATAGTCGCTTGTTACCAAGACCGGATTTCTTTTTTTAGATTTTGAGTTATAGTAATCTGCTGCCTTACGTGCAGCCTCAGTATTTACGTCACACACTCCTGTTACGATCATTCCAGGGATTCTTGAAATTTGTGTAATCATCCCGAATCCCATTTGTCCTGCCCCTATAACCCCCACCCGGATAGGAGCGTTTTCCCGTTCACGTGTCAATAATTGCTGATAAATAGACATTTTCCAGACCTCCAGCCTTTTATATTGTAGCGCTTACATTTTCAACGTGCAGCCATGGTGTAACATGCGTTACCATCGATAACATTTAATTAAAATAATTAACATTTGTGAATTAGATTATCATTTGTTCCTACAATGCAAGTTTAAAGCCTCCATACAAGGTATGTCAAGTAAGAACTTTCAAAAAATTTATTATATTATTAATTCTAGATAAAAGATAAGCTACGCTGAATTAACAGCATAGCTTTGAATTATGTAAGAAGCCCTTTTGCCGTAGCTTCATCAGTTATTAGAACGTCAATCAATTTACCTTCAAGCGAAGCCTTAATAGCTTCAACCTTTTCCAGCCCGGAAGCCACCCCTATTACAAGCGGTATTTGACTCAATTTTTCAAGTTCCAGAGAGATCACTCTATCATTCCATGGATTCTGAACAGGCTTGCCAAATTTGTTAATAAAGTTATAGCATATATCGCCGACTATTTCTGAATTACACGCAATAGACTCATGATCTGGCCCCAGATAGGATTTCACCATTGTTGAATGCTCAGGCTTTCCTCCAATCCCTACGACAGCGATATCAGACTTGGCTGCTAAATCAAATGTACTTTTGATTGATGGCTGTCTCATCAAAATTTCCTTAGCTTCCTTTGTATCCACCATTACAGGAATATGAAGTAGTTTGTAATTAGCCTGAAGTATTGAGCCGACTTTAGCCACAATGGAGTTAGAATGAATATCTACATTCTCGTTTCCGACACCTCCTACTAAAGGCACTACCGTTAATTCAGGGTATATTTGGGGTGAATGAAGCACTTTAGCAACTTCATTCAATGTAGTTCCTGATGAAAAACTTATAATCTGTCCGTCCCTAATGACTCTCTGTAAAAAATCACTTACAGCTTCACCTAACTGCCTTTTTGACGATTCTTGTCCGACACTTTCAATACAAACCACTTCACGAATATTGTATAAAAGCTCAACTCTTCTTTCTAACTGACTGAACTGCTGCAGGCCTTCCTCATGAATGGTTATTTCAACGATCCCCAAATCTCTTGCTTTCGTTAAATACTTTGAAATTAGGGATCTGCTGACACCGATTTTCTGTGCAATTTCTGATTGAGTAGCGCCTTCGTTATAATACATTTGTGCTACCTTTACTAAAATTCTCCGATTATCCAGCGTAATCATATTTCCTCCTCTAATGGAAACTCCTATTCTGATTAGATTTTACTTGAAAACACTTCCAATTAGAATAAAGAAGAGAAAACTATGCATCAAAGGCACAATTACTTGGCTCATTTTTGCATAGTTTCTGAGTCCTTTAACAATTTTAATACATACCGAAGCTCGCAAAATAGGCAATTACAACTGATAATACCCCTGTTATCAATCTGCTGTAAAGAACAGCAGGCACCCCGTATCTTACCGTTTCCGGCTTGGCTTCTCCAAGTGACAGGCCAACAGGAATGAAGTCGCAGCCTACTTGCCCATTAATGGCGAATAGTGCTGGCAGAGCATAGGCAGGCGGAATGTTCCCCAATGCAATCTGACTCCCAATTAGAACACCCACTACCTGTGCAATAACTGCTCCAGGTCCCAGGACAGGGGATAAAAATGGGATTGTACATACAATAACAATCACTAGCAGTCCCCAGATTGAGCTTGCTAATGGGGATAGGGAATTCGCAATAACATCACCAATTCCGGTATAGTTTATGATACCGATCAGCATACTGACAAAAGCCATAAAAGGGATAATGTTTTTTATTAGCATATCAACCGTATCACGGCCAGCCTGATAGAATGTCCCTGTGACATTCCCAATCCCTTTAGAAAACCTGAGAAGGAAGTTATCTCCCTTGCCTGCGTGCTCTTTCTTCAGCTGGTCATAATCTTCTTTAAATTTTTCTTTATCTTTCGTATTAAATTTAGGCTCATTTACAGCTTCCTGCGCCCCGGCAACTTCTTCGTAGTCTTCCGCTAATGTAATATCTTTTACTGTCACACCAGATACAAAAATGTCTTCAGTAATATATTTTGAAAGCGGGCCAGATGGAGAAGATGGCAAAACATCAACTGTAGGAATCCGCTTCATAGGGTAAACGCCAATACGGGCAGTTCCTCCGCAGTCAATGACCACACACATCATTTCTTCTTCCGGATAAGACCCATTAAAACCATCGACAGCCTGAGTGCCAGTCAGTTCTGCAATTCTTTTTGCAACAGGGTGGATGCCGCCGCCAGTAATAGAAACAACTTTATTCTTCTTTCCCTTAGGCTGAATATGAAGACCCATGCCCCATCCTCCTGATCCTTTTGCAACAAATATTGTACGCTCACTCATTTGGATACCCCCTTTATTGTACTCCTGCTTCTTTTTTAGCTAAATAATTCGTAATTAACTCTGTTACTATTCCGCGTATCAAAATGATAACAACCCCAACTAAAAAGTAACGGACAGCCAGGTCTGCTACTGGAAGACCCAGCTCCTTAATTCCATTTGCAATTCCCAGATAAACAAAAAGCTCACCAGCGTTAGCATAAGGAAATAAACCAGTAACAGGATGAACAAATGATACGGCTGAATCATAGAAAGCAGGCTTTTGCTTTTCAGGCAAGAACCGGCCAAATGTGTAAGCCATTGGATTGGTTAATAATAGAACCGATAAAACCGGCATTAATGTATAACGCAGCAAACGGTACTTTGCAGCAAATTGAATAATCCGAGTTACCCTTTCTTCACCTACAAACTTCATAATTGCATAGGTAAACGTCAATAGCACAACTAAGGTGGGAACAATTCCTGTAAATAATCCCATAAATGTTTCTCCACCAGCGTTAAACATTCCTATAAAATGTTCTCCAAACCATTTTACCCATTCCATAATACGTTCCCCCTTTAATGTCCAATCGAAATTTTATTTTTTGAAATAGATAACAGGGCAGATTCCCCTGCCTTCGCCAATGCCTTCCAATAGGACGGTATACCCCTATCCTTTTTATTGATAGATTTCTCCTTTATTGTTTTCAAAACTTCTCCTACATGACTGCCTTTATATGAATCTAATGGCTTAAATTTTGTAAAAACTGTCATTCCTTTTAACATATAACACTCATGGATCATGTAGTCCTGGTCTACCACCATGATGACGATAGCGCCAGGGCTGAATTTTGATCTTTCCATGCCAGAGAATACGAAATAGCCGTCTTCCCCTTTATAATTACTGATGATCTTGTCTAGGCTTTTCTTATAATATTTAATCTGCACAAGCGAAAGGGCATGTTGAATGATTAGAATGGCACATAGGATTACAACGAGTTTCACAAAATTCCCCCTTAATATAAATTTGGATTAACCCCAGCGTGGTAACCGCTTACATTTAAAAGACAGATAAACCCGGCGGAACAAATGTTCAACCTTTAAACAATAATCATGCTTCTTTCACATATGACACACATTGTTACATTTGTTATGTATTAAGAATAATTTAAATCATCAGTACTGTCAATCAATTTTTATATTATCTGAATCTTAAGGAGAGTAAATTGCATGCACCGTGAATTTGTTGCCTGAAGCATTCATTTACAATATAAAAAAGGCTGATTCAGAGCTGCATTAAAAACAGCTCTGAATCAGCCCTGTGACCGACTGTATACAGAATAAAAGAATGTAATACTATTCTCCTTTTATTTTTTTATAGGATTCTTTTGTTTCATTTAAATACTTCATAAGACGATATGGTTTACTAAGGACTCTTTTGGGAAGATCCTCTGCTAACTTGTTAGGATCTTTTTTTAATTCTTCGGTTAATCTAAACGGTTTTGAAGTAATTCTTTTATATACTTCCTTATATAATTCTCTTTTAAAATCCATATTCATCTCATTTGTACGCTTACAATTGTCACATTGTATCTTATTAATTTTCCCATTTAAATATCTTACATGATGCAGGGTTTCATCCAAGCATTTTGAGCAAAAAAGGTAGGTATCGGTTTCTGAAATTTTCATTTATATTCTACTCCTTATTAAGGATTCTTAAAAAATGAAATCCTGAATACCTTGATTTTCATTTTAAATTCAGTAATCTAACTATATTATATACAGAAAACTTTTGGTCAGACACTGTTCTGTTCAAAACTTTTCGCTTTCGTATTTATTTATTACAGCACTTGCCGTCTTTTCATCAATTATCAAAACATTAATAATCTGGCCATTCAATGCACCGAAAACACTCTCTGCTTTTTGCTGCCCCTCAACAAGAGCAATGACTGTCTCAATATTTTTTAATTCCTCCAACGATATTCCTATTACCCGTTTATTTATTGTATCATCCACTTGTATACCCTGGTTATTGTAAAATCTAAAGCCAATATCGCCTACTACCCCAAGCCTTTGCAGCTGTGTGAGGTCATCCTCTTTTAAATATCCTATCTTCATTAAGGTAGATTCTTCGTAAGGATTCCCGATGCCAATAATCGCCATATCCACATTTCGCCCGCTTTGTAATACCAGCTCAATATCCTGCATAGCCATGAGCCTTTCTCTGAGTTCTTCTGTTGCCACTATGGCCGGTGCATATAAATAAGTGCATTGCCCTTTAATTTTCTTTGCCAGTTCATTTGCTAAGTGATTAGCATGTATTTCGACTTCCTTAATGCCCATTCCTCCTTCTAAAGGAACTACTTGAATATCATTTCTGCGTTCATAGGGATATTCCTGAATTAGACTGGAAAGTGTGGTGCCCCAGGATATCCCTATACTCTGCACATTTTTTAAATTTCGGGATATATATGCGGCTCCAGCCTGACCAATTGCCTGTTTGGCCATTTCTCCCGGTAAATCATCATTGGGTACCACAATAGCACTTTCCAGATTGAAATATTGCTCCAGTTTCTGTTCTAATTCCACTGTCACAACACTCTCATCTTTAATGTAGATATTTACAATACCTTCCTCTTTTGCTTTTTGCAGCAGTTTTGAAATGACAGGCCTCGAAACTTTAAGTTTTTTTGCTACATCCGCCTGTGTCAGACCTTCTTTATAATATAGGTTTGCAACCTTCACCAATTGCCTCTTTTCATGCCAGTCCACAATCATTACTCCTTTAACGCCAGGTTATTAAATCATTTTTTTGATAGTTTAGGCTATTTTACCATACTCCTTTTTTTAATTAAAAAAGGATAGGAATATGTGGTTTCTTTAAAATTTCTAAATAGTAATTGACTATTCCATTCCAATCAGGTAATTTATACAAAAGTTCTTATAATGAACAATTGTTCAGTGCAGTCTTATACAAAACTTTTCGTTTTGCAGGATAAAAGTTGTTATGAAAACGATTACAATTATCAAATAATTTAAAATATAATAAGTCCCAAGGAGGTTATAGACATGTTCCTTGATGATCGAAGTGTTAATTTACTAAATGTATTAATACGGACACCTCAAATAAAAAGTAAGGAACTAGAAGAAAAATTAAATCTTAGCAGGCGGCAAATAACCTATTCTATCGAAAAGATCAATCAATGGCTGGGCCTGAAAAATTTATTGCCCATCACCAAAAGCCGCAATGGATATTTTATTATCGATAAAAAGGTATTTGATTATTTTTCCATTCATCATTCACAGTCTGCACACCTTAAGGAGTATATTCCTACGGAAAAAGAACGGGCATTATTAATTATTTTATATTTACTTGGCAAAAAGGAAGAAGTATCACTGTTCCATATTATTGATCTCTTAAATGTCAGTAAAAACACAGCTATCAAAGACATCAAAGAAGCCTCGGAGTTCCTTGGTGAGTATTCTTTGACTATCCACTATTCGAGGACTGAAGGCTATGATATCAGCGGAGAAGAATTCCAAATCCGTAAATTGTTAATCATAGTTGTTAAATCCGTATTAAACCTCTTTAATGGGCATATGTACTTTGAAAAGTTCCTGCAAATAGATATACGTTATATGCAAGAAAAAATAAGATCCATTGAAGAGCTGTTAGAGATCCACTTAACGGATGAAAGCTATGAGAGATTGCCATATGTCATAGAATTAATTTTTATCAGAATAAATCATGGGCATTTATTGAATGAAGACTTTCATGTTGGGATAGAGGAATTAGCAGATACTAAAGAATATATTGCATCCGAAAAGCTATTAAAGGATGAAACGGATATTCCAGTCAGTGAGAGAATATGGCTCACACTTCAGTTATTAACTTCAAATGTTCACTCAGCAGAAATCCTTACTGACCAGCACATACAGGATCTTAAAGCTGCAATAAATGAGGTACTCCTCTTATTTGAGAAAAAGTCCTGTATTTTCATTGCTGATAAGAACGAGATTCTTGAAAAACTTCTGCTCCATATGAGACCAGCATACTACCGCATCAAATATCACCTTACTCTTAGGGATCATTATTCTTTTGAAATGATTGAGGAATATACGGAATTACATGATATGGTTTCCTCTTCAATTAGTCCTCTGGAGGAGCTAATCCAAGATCAGTTTCCTCCTGGCGAGATTGCCTTTATTACAATGTTTCTGGCCGGGCAGCTTATTAAACAGGGAGAAGAACTCAAAAAAAAGAAGAAAGCCTTGGTAGTTTGTACAAATGGGCTTACCATTTCCAAAATCATGAGACAAACATTGAGGGGAATTTTTCCGGAGTTCCACTTTGTTGAAAGTCTATCATTAAGACAATTTCAGGTTTACCGGCTTGAATACGATATTGTGTTTAGCACCATTCCTGTTCAATCATCAAAGCCGTCTTTTTTAATTAATCCTCTTATGACTTTAATCGAAAAAGAAACATTGCGAAATCAGGTAATCAATTCCATTGATGAGGCCAGTTATACAACCATAAATATTAGCAGGGTAATGGACACAATTAAAGAAAATGCTATCGTAACGGATGAATTAGCCCTATTAACCTCGTTGTCCAATTTGTTTCAGCCAAAACAAAGGATAGAGACTACGGGTAATAGAATCCTTGCCTATGGCTTGAAACAGTTTTTGCCAAATGAGTTTATCCAAATAAAAGATCGGGCAGAAACCTGGCAGGATGCCATAGTTATTGCATGTGACCCCTTGATAAGAAATAACATTATCAAACCATCATATGTAAAAGCCCTGCTTGAAGAAAATGATCATCAGCAGATTTATAGTTTTTTAGGAAACAGCATGGCTATCCCGCATGCAGCTCCTGAAAAAGGAGTATCCGCAGATGCCTTCGCCATGCTGATACTAAAAAACCCAGTTGCCTTTGCGAATGGGCACAGAGTTTCCATAGTTACACCACTCGCCATTTATAACCAGAACAAGCATCTGAAAGCACTATCCCAATTAGCTGAGCTAGCTGAGGATAAAGTGAAGATGGAACGATTAATAGAAGCAAAAGACGCTGATGATGCCTGGTTTACTATAAATGGAAGTTGAATGGGCAGGAGGAAGTAAAATGTTTTTTGATAAAAAAATTACTTTATTTAACTTAGAAGCATGCGACCGCCAGGATGCATTGCGGCAAATGGTGAATTCCCTGCGCGCTGAGAACTTAGTGGCAGCTTCTTTTGAACAAGGAATCTTAGAGCGTGAGGAGTCTTTTCCAACTGGTTTAGCGGTGAAACCATTCGGGGTGGCCATTCCCCATACAGATGCAGATAAAGTCATAAGTCCGCAAATCGCTTTTGCGTCTCTAAAAAACCCAGTGAAGTTCCTTGTCATGGGCAATAACGCACAAGAAGAGATAGATGTCTCGCTTATCTTTATGCTGGCTTTAAAGAATCCAGCAGATCAGCTGACAATGCTGCAGCGCTTAATGGAGATTCTTCAAGACCAAATTTTATTAACCGAATTTTCTGAATGCGAAAACGAAAATGAGTTTGAAGATTTATTAAACAGAATTGGTCTGAAATAACTTTTCAGACAATAAAAAAGGGGGATTTAAATGTCGGTTTTACAATGGTTTGTTGACCTTGGTGCCAGCGTAATGCTTCCAATTCTTTTGTTTATCTTTGGGATCGTGTTAGGAACAAAACCTTCAAAAGCTTTTAAAGCTGGTTTAACCGTCGGCATTGGCTTTATTGGGCTAAATCTTGTAATTGGGCTGTTAACCAGCAGCTTAGGACCTGCGGCAAAGGCCATGGTTGATAATTTTGGTTTCCAGCTTGACACCATAGATGTAGGATGGCCGGCTGCGGCTGCCATTTCTTATGGTACTGCTTTAGGAAGTTTGGCAATCCCTTTGGGAATTGGCTTAAATGTATTCTTATTGATTACCGGCCTGACAAAAACGCTGGACGTTGATATCTGGGATTATTGGCACTGTGCTTTCACAGGATCTCTAGTATATGCCTTGACAGGAAACTTCGCACTTGGCTTATATACAATTGCCATTCATTTAGTTGTCATTTTCTTCTTAGGGGATTTAATTGCAAAAGATATTGAAAAGTTTTATGGTTTTCCAAAAATCACTTTCCCGCACGGGGCCTCTGCACCATCCTATCTTGTAGCAAAGCCTTTAAACTGGGTGTTTGACCGAATTCCCGGCTTTAATAAATTAGAGGCTAATCCTGAGACTATCCAAAAAAGATTAGGAATTTTCGGGGATTCGACTGTAATGGGTGTATTAATCGGTATTGTGATTGGATTCCTGGCAGGATATAGTGCGAAGGAAGTTATGCAGCTTGCTGTACAAACTGGTGCAGTGATGATGTTAATGCCCCGAATGGTTTCACTGCTTATGGAAGGGCTTGCACCGATCTCTGAAGCAGCCAGTGACTTTGTCAGAAAACGCATGCCGGGTCGTGACCTTTATATCGGTATGGACAGTGCATTATCGGTAGGTCATCCCGCTGTTTTATCAGCCTCATTAATTATTGTGCCAATTACTTTGTTTTTAGCGGTCATTTTGCCTGGAAATACAGTCTTGCCGTTTGGCGATTTGGCAACCATACCATTCTTAGTTTGTTTAATGACTCCAGTATTTAGAGGAAATATTATCAGAACTGTTGTCGCCGGTACACTTTATATGGCAGTAGGTCTGCTTATCGCTTCTTGGGCTGCTCCTTTAATCACCGATGCCGCCATTGCAGCAAATTTTGATATGGCCGGAAATTCCAGTATCTCTGCCCTTGTTGACGGAGCTGTCTGGACGACATTTATCTTTGTTGGTCTAGCTAAGGTGCTCAACTGGACAGGAATTACTCTTATAGGTTTAGTCGCCTTTGGAGGTTTGATTTACTTGAATAAGATAAAGCCAAAACGTGAGGCGAAACTTAATGACGATACCGGAGTCGGTTTATAAAAATATCCCTAAAGGAAGAAGGTGATCTATATGTATCAGGTTTGGAAACAATTAGTATGTGATGCAAACAAGACATTAAAAGAATTGCAGCTTGTCAAATGGACCAGTGGAAATGTCAGTTACAGAGATAAAGAGAGTAATAATGTAATCATTAAACCAAGCGGCGTCCACTTTGATGTTCTAAAGCCAGAGGATATGGTTGTACTCGATCTGGATGGAAATGTTGTGGAGGGGCGGCTGAAGCCTTCAGTAGATACTGCCAGCCACTTATTTGTTTATCGGAGACGTGACGATATCCACAGTATTGTCCATACCCATTCACCGTTTGCTACCAGCTTTGCTATACGAGGATTAGGAATCCCATCGTATACCACAACAGCTGCCAATATGTTTAAAGAATGTGTCCCCTGCTCAGATTATGCAGCGATTGGTGAAGATGAAGTCGGCAAGCAAATTATTGACCACATTGGGGATTTGCCGGCTGTGCTGCTGCGGAACCATGGAGTCTTTACGGTAGGCAAGGATATTGAAAGTGCACTAAAGGCTGCTGTACTGCTGGAAGAAACGGCAGAGTACGCGCATTATGCCACATTGCATGAGCCTGATCTAACGCCACTTAGCAGAGAGATTGTTCTTCAATGTCATGATTTCTATAAAACGTCATATGGCCAAAACGAAAAAACCAACAATACTATCTAAAGGGTGAGGAAAAATGAAAAAATTATTGATTATGTGCGGAACAGGAATTGCTACTTCAACAATTGTAACTGGAAAAGTAAAATCCTGGCTGGAAGAAAACAACCTCCAAACGAAAGTAAAGTTATATCAATCTAAAATCAGCGAAGAACTCGGCCGGATTGATGAGTATGATATCATCGTTTCCACTACACTTGTTCCAGATAATATTAAAAGCAAAGTCATTGATGGTGTCCCTTTATTGACAGGCATTGGAAAAGAGGCCATGTTTGAGAAAATTAAAGAGCAAATTCTAGCATAATATATAAGGAATAACCTATCAAAAACATAAGAGACACCTGCATTTCATTGCAGGTGTCTCTTATGTTTTATTCCTACCAGCGCGCAGTCAGCATCTTTCTTCTCGTATAGAATTCCACACCATCTGTTCCGTTTGCGTGAAGGTCTCCATAGAATGAGTTTTTCCAGCCGGAGAATGGGAAGAAGGCCATTGGTGCCGGTACGCCGATGTTGACGCCGAGCATACCCACTTCAATGTTTTCTCTGAAGTAGCGGACGCTGCTTCCATTTTGAGTAAATAAGCATGCGCCGTTACCAAAGTCGGATTTGTTGGTAAGCTCGATTGCTTCTTCCAGGCTCTTTACACGTACGATAGATAAAACTGGTGCGAAAATTTCTTCTTTCCAGATCTTCATGGATGGTTTTACATTGTCAAAGATCGTTGGTCCAATGAAATAGCCGTTTTCTTGGTATGCCTCGTCTTTACGGCCATCGCGTACAAGAGAAGCTCCTTCTTTTTCGCCAATTTCAATATAATTGCTTGTACGCTCTTTGTTTTCCTGGCGGATAACTGGTCCTAAGAAGACATCTTCATCCAATCCGTTTCCAATGGTCAGCTGGTTTGCCTGCTCATTCAGTTTCTCAACAAGCTCGTCAGCAACGGAATCTACAGCTACAACAACAGAGCAGGCCATGCATCTTTCACCCGCTGATCCGTAAGCGGCAGCAATAATTTCTTTAACTGCGCCATCGAGATCTGCATCCGGCATGACAATGGAGTGGTTCTTTGCTCCAGCTAGCGCCTGTACGCGTTTGCCGTTCGCTGTTGCAGATTTGTAGATATACTCGGCAACAGGCTGGGAGCCAACGAAAGAAATCGCCGGTACATCTTTATGATCAATCAGGCTGTTTACTACATCATGGGCACCGTGAACAATGTTGAATACCCCAGCCGGCAGGCCAGCTTCTGTGAACAGCTCTGCCAGGCGATTAGCCAGGATTGGCGTTCTTTCAGACGGCTTTAAGACGAATGTGTTGCCGCAGGCAATCGCAAGCGGGAACATCCAGCAAGGAACCATCATCGGGAAGTTGAAAGGCGTGATGCCGCCGATGACGCCAACCGGGTAGCGGTACATGCCCGATTCTATATTGGTCGCAATGTCAGGAAGCTGCTTTCCCATCATAAGAGATGGCGCGCCTGCAGCAAATTCTACACATTCAATTCCGCGCTGAACCTCACCGTATGCTTCTTTAAAGTTTTTGCCGTTTTCCTGTGTAATCAACTTTGCCAATTCGTCCCAGTTGTCTACTAACAGCTGCTGATATTTAAATAGTACTCTGGCTCTTTTGGGCACCGGCGTTTTGCTCCAGGTTTTAAACGCTTCTTTCGCAGCCTGAACAGCATTATCGACATCTTCGCGGGTGGAAATCGGTGTGCGTGCAAGCTCCTCGCCGGTTGCAGGGTTTGGCACCACTTCGAATTTTTCCGTGTTTGCATCCACCCATTCTCCATTGATAAAGTTCTTTAATACCTTTGTTGTTGTCGCTGTCATGAGTAAAATCCCCTTTCAAAATTGAAGTCAATTATTTTAAAAAATTGAATATAAAATCACAGCCAGGAATAATACAGCCGTTGGCATTGCTACACTCAGGATAAAAATTGGCCAGTAGGAGCGCTTATGGGTTTCACCGCAGATGACCCGGATCGTCGTAACCACATAGCCATTATGCGGAAGTGAATCCAGTCCGCCCGAAGCAAGTGCAGAAATCCTGTGCATCGCGCCAGGATCCAGGCCTTGGGCCATATACATAGGCGCCAGAATCGGAAGGGCAATCCCCAAACCGCCTGAAGCCGAACCTGTAATCCCGCAAATCAGCGTAACGGCTATAGCCAGTCCCATTAAGGGAGGTCCCGGAATATTGACCAGAGCATCGACGAATGCATCAAAGGCAGCAACCTGGGCGGCAACACTTCCGAAACCCACAACCGCACACGTATTAGCCGCGGCGACTAAAGCATCCTGGGCACCCTTTGCCAAAGCCTCCCAAAATCCAACCAGGTATTTAATCATCAATACACATGCTAAAATGATTCCGCTGGTCAGGGAAATTAAAGCAGCAGCCGTTGACGAGGTAAAGTTGGCGGCTGTGTTTAAAATGGCAATAACGGAAGCCAGCGGCAAAATCGCCATCAATACATGCGGGAAGTCCTTCCCTGCAGGAGCGGCATCAGGTCTTTGCATGGACAGCTCCGCTTCCAGGGCAGCAGCCGACTCATTTGCAGCACTGGACGGCTGATTCGGCAAAGAAAATACCTCTCCATTTTGAACCGCTTTTTTCACCATTCGGCTTAGTAAAATACCGCCTGTTATCATGATGATTAATGCCATTAACACTCCAATGATTCCGCCAGCAGTCGGCTTCGTTCCGAAAAACTCAGTTGGAATCAGGTTTTGGATTTCCGGTGAGCCCGGTGCTGTCATCGTAAACGAAATCGAACCGAACACCAAAGCGGCCGGGATAAAGCGATGCGGCAGATTAGCCACTTTAAACAAGGAAACAGCAATTGGGTACACTGCGAAGCCTACGACAAACAAGCTGACACCACCATATGTCATAATTGCCGCTGCTGCCACGACAGCAAATACAGCTCTGGATGGGCCCAGTGTATCCTTAACCCAATTCGCAATACTGTCGGCCGCCTTGGTTACCTGCATAATTTTTCCGAAAACTGCCCCAAGCAGGAAGATTAGGAACCAAGAGTAAAAATAATTTGTAAAGCCTGTCATATAATGCTCTGTCAGGGCAGTCTCAAGGTTAAGTCCTCCTGTAAGAGCAACCACAACGGCGCTGATGATGGCGGCAATAATTATATTTACGCCTTTCATTGTTAAATACATTAATAGAATCAGTGAAGCGATTAACCCCAGCATTCCAAGCATCTGATTGTCCCCCTGTTACACTTTTTCAGTTTCAGAGGAAAACTGATATTCATAGCAAACATGGTATAGCTCTTCCAGCTCGCTCTGAGTCGGGACTCTTGGGTTGTTGCCAGGACTGCCGCTGTCAATCGCATCTGTTGCCATTTTTGCTACAGCAGCTTTAAAAGCCTCTTCGCTAATTCCCCATCCTCTTAAGTTAGGAATATTTAATTTCAAACACAAATTCTTAACAGATTGAACAGCGATCTCAGCTGCTTCTTCTCTGGTAAGGCTTTCATCATCCGGCTGAAAAATTCGTCCGATGTGCGCTAAGCGGTCTACACATGCTTCCTGGCTGAATTCCAATACGGCTGGCAAAAGCATGGCATTCGAGATTCCATGCGGCACGTGAAACAAAGCCCCGATCGGGCGGCTCATTCCGTGCACAAGACATACGGATGCGTTTGAGAACGCCATTCCCGCCTGGAGAGAACCAAGGCTCATCGCCTCACGGGCATCGACGTTTTCCCCCTCATTGTAAGCGGTTAAAATATTATCCACGATCAGTTTCATAGCTGATACCGCCATTGTATCGGTCATCGGATGTGCTTTTTTGGACAGATATGCTTCAATGGCATGGCTTAATGCATCGACCCCTGTTGCAGATGTAACATTCTTCGGTGAGGATATCGTGAGCAAAGGATCCACAATCGCTACACTCGGCATGAAGGCAGGCTGCTTAATCATCATTTTTACATCATTGGACGAGTTCGTGATGACTGTTACATCTGTTGCCTCTGAGCCTGTCCCAGCTGTCGTCGGAATGGCAATGTGAGGTACGGGGGCATTCTGGGCAAGTTTCCTTCCTCCCATATAATCGCCGATATAGCCGCCATTCGTTGCGAGAACGGCGATGGCCTTCGCCGTATCAATACAGCTGCCGCCTCCTACTGAGATGACCATGTCGCATTGCTCTTTTTGAAAATGCACCAATGCTTCTGCCACATATTCATCAGTTGGTTCAGATGCTACCCCTAGGTATACCTCGCTTTTTACTCCGGCTTCCTGAAGAAAGGTTCTGCATTCGCTTACATAACCAAGCTGATCCATTATTTTGTCACTGATTATTAATGCTTTTTTCCCTCTAAGCGCCGCTTCAGCACCAACTTTTTCGGAAGATCCCCTTCCATAAAAGATCGCTTCCGGCACACGGAAAACTGCTGGTTTCTCCATTGAACATTCCACCCCTTTTGCTTCGTTACTGCTATACTTGCAAGGAGTGTGCCAACTATGAAACCCAGTAAAGACAGTGTTTTATTTCTGCCAAACTGTAGCTGCTACACTACAACTGTAGATATCTTGTAGTGAAACCACTACACTTCATTCACGTTATTCCATGCTTCTTCAGCTTTTGATAGAGGGTTGTCCGATGTATCCCCAGTAAATCAGCAGCCTTCGATTTATTCCCGCCCGCATTTCTTAAGGCATCAAGAATCAATTCTGATTCTCTTTGATTTCCCAGAAACCTGACTTCTTCTATGGATCCGACAGCTAACGAGGGTTCTTTCCCTTCTTTAGTAATAGGTTCAGACCTTTTCATCATCTCCGGCAAATGGTGATAGTCAATGACCTTCCCATCCACCATGGTAACCAGCTGCTCCACCGTATTGACCATCTCGCGAATATTTCCCCTCCATGGATGCCGTACAAATGCATTCACCGCTTCAGTAGTGAAGATTTTCCCGGGTACCTGATACCTCTCACAAATCTCTCTCAGATAATGGATCAGCAGGACAGGGATATCCTTTTTCCGTTCGCGCAGCGGCGGGATGTGAAGCTGGATAATGTTCAGCCGGTAGTATAAATCCTCCCGGAACTCCCCTGTTTCGATCATTTGCATAAGGTCACGGTTCGTCGCTGCGATTACTCTGACATTGATTTGATACTTCTTCACACCGCCGACACGTTCGGCTTCTTTTTCCTGCAGAACCCGTAGCAGTTTGGTCTGCATGACAAGCGGCATCTCCCCGATTTCATCGAGAAAAATAGTACCGTTGTCTGCCAGTTCGAATTTTCCGGGCTTGCCGCCCTTTTTCGCGCCAGTGAATGCACCTTCTTCATAGCCGAACAATTCGGATTCGAATAAGTGCTCTGGAATCGCCCCGCAGTTCACACTGATGAACGGTCCGGTCGAAAAGGGGCTGAGATGGTGGATGCTTTTTGCAAACATCTCTTTTCCCGTCCCGCTTTCACCCGTAATCAGAACAGTTGCCGCAGTCCTTGCCGCCTTCCGTGCCAGCCGCTTTACATCTGCGATGCCTTCGCTTGTCCCAATGATCTGATCAATCGTAATCCGGCTATCGCTTTCCTTTTTCTTTGTGAAAAGATCCGGCCTAGCCGTTTGATTTTCCTGCAGCTTTTCATAGATTTTATAAACCTCCGAGACCCCTTCAAAAATCAGCATTCCTATGGCCCCGACAATCTTGCCTTCTTTCCTGAGCGGAATCCGGTGCACCACCATGTCATGCCCCTGGATGTTCTGGAGAACCCCGCGTTCCGCTATTCCGGTCTTTACTGTCTCATGAAGATGAGTATTATCAATTACCTCTGTCACATGCCTGCCAATCGCATCCTCCCGGTTAATTCCGGTAAAACGGCTGTACGCTTCATTAAATTCCTGCAGGATGCCATTTTCATCAACAACCGCTATTCCCTCATAGGCACTTTCCAGAATCGCGCCAAGGGCACCATCTGCATTTTGCTTTTGCCTCAGTTTATGCAGGTATTTGGAGAGCCCGTCAAGGATATCCCTGGTTGTCAGGATGCCCAGAAAATTGCCATTTTCACCAATGACAGGTAGATGATCATATGGAAGGGATAAAACATCAAGGATCGAATCATCTGGCCGGACAGCAGCCAGATTCGATTTAGGAATACTGCCAATTAATGCGTCCCCCGAATTGCCCTGGGCAAAGTAGTTAAGCAGCTTTCTTGATGTAATCATACCGACTAACCCATTTTTCTCATTCAGTACCGGCAGACTTTCCAGGTGAAGATCCACCATCATTTTGGCTGCTTCACCCAGTGTTTGACCCGGCTGAATACAAAAAGGGCTGGGTGTCATCCAATTCTTCACATAAAGTAGCTCATCAATATGTAATTTCGGCAAAAAGGATTCCTCCCTCTATCATAATTTTCTAAATTATAGCACTTTTATAACAAATAGAGAGGATAGGTCAATTGCGAACTACTCAGGAAAGTTGCTTTCTGTATTGCCGATTGTGAACTTTGCAAATAGATACTATATAAAGAAAGACAGAGAGCCTAAACCCCTCTGTCTTTCCGCTAAAGCCTTTTTAGAAAATGGAGAATAAAATGACCGCTAAAATCACACCAAGTATCGGAACAATTACTGTCAATGCACCAAATGCCGGATAGGCATCCTTATGCGATTCACCGCAGATTGCACGGATGGTTGTCACAACGTAACCGCCATGCGGCAAGGAATCAATCGACCCGGATGATATCGCCACGACCCGATGGAGTTCACTTGCATTGACCCCCATATCCAGATAATGCGGAGCAAGCAGCGGCAATGCGATGGATTGGCCACCTGAAGCAGATCCGGTCAGACCTGCAATGACAGCAACAGCCAGAGCCCCTCCGATTAAAGGGCTTCCCGGAATGCTTGTCATGGCATCAACTGCACTTGCAAAGGCAGGTGTTGCTTTAGCCACACCGCCAAAGCCGACAACCGCGGATGTATTGGCAATGGCAATCAATGCTCCAATCGTTCCTTCAGACACCGCTCCCCATACATTCGTAAAATACTTTTGGTTAAGAAAATAGGTTGCAAAGCAGCCGCTCAATAACGCGATAATCAGGGCCGACTGTGCCAAGGAATCATGGAAGATAAACGAAATCACAAGGACGACCAAGAGCGGGAACATACTTAACACCGGGCATGGCAGGTTTTCGCGCATCAAAGCAGAATCCGTTTCTCTTGCCTCAAATCTTTCTCCATTGCGGATGGCCTTGTTAATCATTTTCTTCAGCCACCAGTATCCAAATGCCATCATAAAGACAGCAACAATAAAGCTGACTTCCCAGGCAGCATATGGAGAAGTTCCTAGGAATTCAATCGGAATCCAGTTTTGGATTTCCGGTGAACCCGCAGACGTCATGGTAAATGTAGTCGAACCGAAGGCAAGAGCCGCCGGTATGAACCTTCTTGGCAGGTTGGCTTCCTTAAATAGGCTCAAGGCCATTGGATAGACGGAGAATGCAACAACAAACAGACTTACACCGCCATAGGTTAAGACTGCACAGGCAATGACAACAGCCAACGCTGCCCGTTTCATGCCAATCTTACCGATAATCCATTTGGAAACACTGTCTGCTGCCCCGCTATCCTCCATTAGTTTTCCAAAAATGGCACCGAATAAGAACATTAAATACCAGGATGTAATAAACCCGGCAAATCCGTTCATATAGTTCGTTAGAAAATTGACTTCACCCTCGCCTGCAAGCTGAGGAAAAATCGGTATTCCACTGAATATTGCAACAATAAATGCAGCAAGAGGGGCAGCAAGCAGCAGGTTCATTCCTCTCATCGTCAAATAGATGAGAAGCCCAATCCCCCCAAGCAATCCAATCATACTTAGCATAAGATCCTCCTATCAGAAAAGCGCAAGGCGCCCGCCTATCGGCGACAAGCATAAGACAAGCCGGCTGAAAGGTTGTTCTTTAACCTTTTGGACGGCTTGGCTTATGACCTCGAGCCGATGGCGCCTGGAGCTAGACATTTATCGAACTTCAAAGATGTCAAATTGGGTTTATAAAACCCCTGCCTTCTCTCCATCACCTTCTGTCCGCTACTGATCCTCTTTCCACCAAATGCCCTTCTATTCTTTGAATTTCAGGGGCGTCTGTATCCCCATTAATGTGCTCCAAAAGAAGGTTAATCGAATAATCGACCATTTCATCAACCGGCTGATGCCAGGTGGTTAATTCATAGGATGACCAATCCGACATAGCCACATTGTCAAAGCCTATGACCGAAATATCCTCAGGGATTCTGATACCCTGTTTCTTCAGATAATCCATTGCACCAAAAGCGGATATATCATTTGCACAGAAGATAGCATCTATCTTTTTATCCTGTTCCAGCAGCTTTTCCGCTGCTGCAAATCCTCCATCATACGAATAAAGGCCGTTTTCCGTTAAAAAGGAAGAGATGCCGTGTTCCTTCAAAGCTTCCTGGAACCCATTTTTCCGATCCACTGTTGTTGATGTATTCATCGGTCCGGAGATAAAGGCGGGATTTTCATGTCCTTTTTCTATCAAGTAGTGCCCTATCCTTTTGCCGGCAGCAAAGTTATCGCATACAACAGCACTGCTTAAGGAATCGTTCACATATCGGTTAAACAGGACGACCGAGATGCCATTGCGGGTAAACTTCTGTACAGTCGAAGAGGTCAAAAGCGCATCTGTGATGATGGCTCCCTCCACGCTGTACTCAATTAAATGGCTCACTTCATCCTCTTGGATCTCGTTATTCTGGGAGTTGATAAACATTACCTTGTACCCCTTTTCAGCCAGCCTGCTGTAAAACTTATCGAGGATTTCCGGATAAAAAGGGTTCTGGATATTCCGCATGACAATCCCAATGATGCGGGACTGATTCGTGATCAGGCCGCGGGCAATGGCATTCGGCTGATATCCCAGCTGCTCAGCAGCCTCCAGAATAAGCTTTTTCTTTTTTGATGAGATACTTGAATTTTCACTAAAAGCCCTGGACACGCTCGATTGCGAAACACCTGCCAGCCGAGCGACATCCATGGCTGTCACTTTTTTATTTTTCAACGCATGTTCCTCCTGCCTGAATCTAGACAGAGAAATTATAACAGATTTTGCTTACTTCACGAGGCTGCCATATCGCTTCACACGAAGGTCAGCTTGTGCCTGATGTCCTTTAAAGCCTTCAAGGTCGCATAAACGGGATGCATATTCACCGATCTTTGCACTTGCTTCAACTGTTGTTCTCTGGTAAGTACACGTTTTCAGGAATTTTCCAACCCATAGTCCGCCAGTGTAGCGTGCTGCCTTTTTGGTAGGAAGCGTATGGTTTGTGCCAATGACCTTATCCCCGTAAGCAACGTTCGTTTCCGGCCCAAGGAAAAGCGCTCCATAGTTTGTCATGTTTTCAAGGAAGTAGTTTGGATCCTCAGTTAAAACCTCCACATGCTCATAAGCCAATTTATCCGCTTCCACTACGGCTTCTTCCAGGCTGTCAACAAGAATGATAGAACCGTAATCTTCCCATGCCGCGCCTGCAACATCTGCTGTTGGAAGTGTTTCAAGCTGGCGTTCAATTTCTGCCACTGTTTCGTTCGCCAGTTTCTCTGAAGTTGTAATCAGGCATGCCGGAGAGTTAGGTCCATGCTCAGCCTGTCCTAATAAATCCGTTGCAATTATTTCAGCATCTGATGTTTCATCCGCAATGACAAGAACCTCAGTTGGGCCTGCAAACAGGTCGATTCCCACTCTGCCGTATAATTGACGCTTTGCTTCCGCAACAAATGCATTACCAGGTCCAACCAGCATATCAACCGGTTCGATAGTTTCTGTTCCGATTGCCATTGCACCCATCGCTTGGATTCCGCCAAGAAGGTAAATCTCATCAGCGCCTGCAAGATGCATCGCGGCTACGGTTGCGGAAGGAATTTCCCCTTTAATCGGAGGTGTACACGCAATTACGCGCTTAACGCCTGCCACTTTCGCGGTCAAAACACTCATGTGGGAGGAAGCAACCATCGGGTAGCGTCCGCCGGGAATATAACATCCTACACTGTTGACCGGAATGTTTTTATGGCCAAGGAAAACTCCAGGCAATGTTTCTACTTCAATATCCTGTAATGCTGCTTTCTGGTGCTCGGCAAAATTGCGGATTTGCTCCTGAGCAAATTTGATATCATTGATCGTTTGTTCAGGTACAGATGCAACAATCTCCCGAATTTGCTCATCACTTAATCTGAATTGTTCCGGTGACCATTTATCAAACTGCTCAGAAAGCTTGCGGACCTCTGCATCGCCGTTCTCTTCAATATTTTTAAGAACCGCGCTTACCGCTTCCCTTACTTTTACGTCTGCTTCCTGTACTTCTTGATCATTTTTTCCCTGTTTTAAGAAAGTTGCCATTTGATATCACTCCAGGTTTTTTATTTTGAATACGTATGCAAAAATCTGTAAAAGATTAAATGGCTGTCCATCCGCCATCTACTTTTATCGTATCGCCTGTAATAAACTTTGATAGATTGGAAGAAAGGAATAGTGTGGCAGCTGAGACATCCCCGGCATCCGCAAGTTTTCCAAGCGGAATCCTGCTGTAGACTTCCTTTTCGAATTCCTTATCTTCGAACATTTTCGAAGTCAGCTCTGTTTCAATAAAGGTTGGAGCCACTGCGTTTACATTAATCCCATGGGAGGCCCACTCCACCGCGAGAGCTTTCGTCAGCTGCACCATGCCGCCTTTGCTGGCACAATAAGCCGCCCGTTTGAAATAGCCGACAAACGCCATCTGGGAAGCAATGTTGACAATCTTGCCGGATTGATTCGGGATCATATATTCGGCTGCTTTCTGGCTGCAGAAGAAGGCTGCCTTCAAATTGGTATCAAGCGTCAGGTCCCAGTCCTCTTCCGTCACTTCCATGGCAGGCTTGGCCCGGTTTATTCCCGCGTTATTGACCAGCACATCGAGAGTACCCATATAATCTACGGCCTTTTCTGTCATTCTTTGAATCTCTGAAACATTGTTCAAATCAGCGGAAACATAGAAGCTGCTGCGATTGAATTTTCTCAGTTCTACGGCTGTCTGCTGCAGATCCTCTTCATTTCTCCCCACGATCACAACCTTCGCTCCGTTTTTGGCAAAGGAAAGGGCGATATCCCTTCCGATTCCTTTGCTTCCGCCCGTCACAAGCACCGATTTATTCTCCAGATCAGGAAAGTTCTTCATACCATTCCTCCATCAGATTAATTGGATTCCCAGATCCTTTTTCAAAAAGCGGATCAGCTCAGCTTCCCTCTTCTGGTTGTACTGTTTGGAAAAAGCCTCATCCCACTTGTAGTAGCCTTCACCCGATTTATCGCCGAGCTTCTGGTCTTCTACAAGCCTCTTTAAAATCGGCAGGGATTCCTCAGCACTGGATAAATGCTGGAACAGATAATCAGAGATGGCCGAGAAGACATCCAGTCCGCCCATATCGGCCGTCATCAATGGGCCTGAAACCGGCAGCCTGCGTCCAATGCCGTAAGTTACTGCGTCATCAATATCTTCTTTGCTCGCGATGCCTTCCTCCAGTAGATATTGGGCTTCACGGAAGAGTGCATATTGAAGGCGATTGCCGACAAAACCGGGAATCTCTTTTTTCACTTCTATCGGCTTTTTCTTCATTTCCTTTAAAAGCTGAAAGGATCTTTCCACAGCTTCATCGCCAGTCTTCTCACCTCGTACGACCTCTACGAGAGGAATCAGATGAGCCGGGTTCCAGAAGTGTGTCACCACTGTCCGTTCCGGATATACTGTCTCAGAAGCAATCTCCGTTGGACTGAGGCCGGAAGTATTGCTGGCCAGAATGACATCGGGAGCACAAAGAGCGTCAAGACGCTTAAATAAGTCAATTTTTAATTGAATGTTTTCCGGTACAGCTTCAATTACAAAAGTAGCATCTGTGACCGCTTCTTCAACAGATACGGTCATTCTAATATTTTCCTGAATTTGGGCAGCTTCCGAACCGGATAAAATACCGTTGTCGAGCATAACATCAAGCTTTTTCAGCATATTGGACCAGCCCTGTTTCAAGTCGGTGTCACTGATGCCCTGCATTTTCACACTCAGTCCGGCCCAGGCCGCATTAAGCGCAATGGAATGGCCCATCGTGCCGCACCCAAGTACAGCTATTCTCTCCATTCGCTCACCAACTTTCTGAAATTTCTACTTTTTGAATACGTATTCAATATACTATGTAAGCGCTGTAATTTCAAGTTAAATTACTAAATTATGAAATTATTTTGTGCTTCTCTCATCCGAAAATGCAGTGTTTGCTGGGGTTTTCCTGGTTCAATCAAACGTTTGATTGATTTTAACAAAATGATTGAGAGATCAATCCCTGCCAGGCCGCTGCTTGGGGGACAGGTTGACTGTCCCTTGTCCCGTGAATTTGAACATTACTAATAGAAACGGGAAAATTGTAAATAGAAAAGCTCATTTTGCAAATAGATTGCTTGAATCTGCATATAGAATGACCAAACCTGCATATAGAGGGGAGAATTACGCAAATAGCGTTTCGTACGGCTGCTTTTATAAAAAAAGACAGAGAGCTTGATCCCCCTGTCTTCTCTTATATGATTAAGTATCTAAAAACGTCTTACCCTTCAGCTGATCCAATGTCACAACAAAGTCGTGCAGCAGTTTGTAGGAGTTCTCCATATCATCCAAGTCGACTACTTCAATAGGAGTATGAGTATAACGGGATGGGATTGAGATAACACCCGTTGTGACACCTTTATTTGTCATATGTATAGCTCCGGCATCCGTTCCGATTCCCATGAAGACTTCATGCTGATAGGGAATATTCCCCTCTGCGGCCACTTTTTCGAGGTGCTGAGTGACAAGCGGATGGGCAATCAGTGATTTATCAGCGATTTTGATGCAAGGGCCGTTGCCAAGGCTTCTCGTGCCTGTCATCAGGACATCAAATGTATCGCTGGTTGGCGTTGTATCAAGTGCCAGCGCAAAGTCAGGATCTACGGCAGCAGATACAACGGAAGCCCCTCTCAATCCAACTTCCTCTTGAACAGTAAATGCCCCGTAGATGTCGCCATGCTGTGCCCCATTTCCTCCGATGTTTTGAAGTAAGCGGATCAGCAGTGCGCAGCCTGCCCGGTCGTCCAAAGCTTTGCCAACTACGCGGTTATTTCCTATTTTCTTGAACTCTGTGCCATAGCTGATCGGCTGTCCAACTTTGATTCCCATTTCCACGGCTTCTTCTGCTGTGCGGGCTCCGATATCAATATAAAGATCACGATGGCTGGATATGCGCTTTGGATCATCCCATTTTACATAGTGGGCTGAAATGGTTCCAATCACTCCATCTACCGTGCCTTTTTCAGAACGGATCCTAACTGGCAATGATGTGAGAATACGGTCATCGAATCCGCCTAGTTTTTCAAATCGAATTAACCCATTGTCTTCAATTTTTTTTACAATAAACCCAATTTCATCGGTGTGGGCTGCAATGACTAAAGAAGGAAAATCCGGGTTATTCCCTTTCTTTTTCACAATCAGGTTTCCTACCGGATCGACGCGGTATTCATCCACATAATCCTTCACTTCATTTAAGATAAATCTTTGAACATCCTGTTCAAAACCGCTGGGACCCACAATATCACACAGGCCTTTCAATAATTCATACACAGTGGAACCCTCCCTTTTATTTGAAAAGAAATCCCCCGCTTTTTGCAGGGGCTCTTCCTGTTAATTCGTCAGGTAAACCTTCGTAAAATCATCATCCTCCATTGGGTGTGCACTGAATCCCTGGACATAGCCCGCCATTGCGATTGGCGGTGTTGTATGCGCAAGAGTCACCCATGGGGCATCCTTGTGGAAAATTTCCTGAGCCTGCTCGTAAAGCTTTGCACGTTCGTCCTGATCAAATGTTACACGGGCATCCTGCAAAAGCTTGGTAAATTCTTCATTTTCATAAAACGCACGGTTGCTGGCAGGTTTATCAGTATTCGTTGCACTCAGGTTCGGGAATAGGAAGTTATCCGGATCAGCCATAACGCCTGTCCATCCGTATAATCCCATTGGGTGTTCCCCGTTTCCTGACTTTTGAAGGTACGTTGCCCATTCATAGGTAACGATTTCCGCTTCAATGCCAATTTTCTTCAAATCAGCCTGAATGGCTTCCGCCACTTTCATTGGCTGAGGCATATATGGTCTTGGGTTGCTCATTGCCCAAAGCTCGGTTTTGAATCCATCTGGATATCCTGCTTCTTCCAAAAGCTTTTTCGCTTCTTCCACATTGAACTTGTAATCTTCAACGCTGTCATTATATCCCCAAAGTACAGATGGGAATGGGTTCTTCGCTACCTCGGCATAGCCATTATAGAAAGCATCCACAATGGCCTGTTTATCAATAGCCATATTTACTGCCTGACGTACTTTTACATCATCGAAAGGTGCCATTTGTGTATTGAGAACCATGTAGCCAATGTTAAAGCTTGGGCGCTTTACAAGACTAAGCTGTGAATCGGCTTCTATAGTTGTTGCATCATCGGGGTTTAAGCCATCGATGATATCCACTTCACCAGCTTGAAGTGCAGTCAAACGTGAAGAATTGTCAGGGATAACCCTGAATATCAGCTCATCCAAATATGGCCCTTCTCCTGCATAATTTTTATTTTTCTTCAGTACAATTTTGTCATTATGCTTCCAGCTTTCAAATACGAAAGGACCTGTCCCCACTGGGTTTTCATAGAACTTGTCACCGTGCTTTTCAATCGCTGCCGGACTGGCAATTCCAAACATAGGAATAGCTAAGTAGCTGATAAACGGAGCTGTCTTTTCAGTTAATTTAAACTCAACTGTTGATTCATCTACGGCTTTTACATACTCGATCTTATGGTTTGGATCGCCTTTAAAGCCCCCATATAAGAACGGATAGTATGGAAAATCCCCTTTATGGTAGGGGTTTTCTGGATCCATCCACCGGTCGAAGTTAAACACGACTGCATCTGCATTAAAATCTGTTCCATCCTGGAACTTAATGCCCTTTTTAAGGGTGATGGTCCAGGTCAGACCATCATCAGAGACTTCGTGAGATTCCGCTAAGCCTGGCTGGACTTCAAGATTTTCATCATATACAAACAAGGTTTCAAAGATATTGCTTGTTACACGAATAGATTCTCCGTCCGTAACATTGATTGGGTCCAGCCCAATAGCGTCAGCACCGCGTGCATAAATTAATGAACCTCCCTCTTTTGGTTCACTGCTGTTGCCTGATGCTTCTTCACTGCTGCCGGAACATGCTGAAAGCAGCAATGAAAGAATCAGTAAAATGCTTAATGCTAGTGAAGATTTGCCTTTCATCGATATTTTCCCCCTTGTGTTTTTTATGTAAGCGGAGCTGAAAAATCAGATGCCGCTATTTCCAATAGCATAGATAACTGACTAAATTTTATATTTAGAGTTTTCATATTTTTTAATAAAAAATAGTATATCTTAGATTAACGAAATATTCTACTATATTTTTATAGTCGAAATATATATGATCGGGATTTATTCTTTATTACTCTATTTGTAAACGTTTACATTCTTTTCTTGTGTTTTATAATCATTTTTTTAACGTTTAATAGTTATAGAAAACTATCATTTTAAAAATATATTTTCATTTCTTCTTAATATAAAAGACTGACCCAGTCAGCCTGAGCCAGTCTTCTATCTATCATTTATGAAAGTTCACTTTCTCTTTTATCTCCCCAAACATCACAGATGTCTCGCTGGGTTTCGTTTCAGCAATTACTTTTCCATTTCTTATGGAATACCTTACAGCTGCCTGTCTCCTGATCGCTTCATACTCATTTTCCGCATCAAGAATGATCAGGTTGGCCGGTTTGCCAGCTTCAATTCCATATTTCTCTTCAATATTTAATGTCTTAGCACTATTATTTGTAATCAGGTCCAAGGAGTTAACAATTTGCTCATAGCCCATCAGCTGTGACACATGGATGCCCATGTGGAGCACCTGCAGCATATTGCCGGTGCCAAGCGGATACCATGGATCAAAGATGTCGTCATGGCCGAAACTTACGTTAAGCCCTGCTTCAAGCAGTTCTTTTACTCTTGTAATCCCTCTGCGCTTCGGATACGTATCAAAGCGCCCCTGAAGATGGATATTTACGAGAGGGTTGGCGACAAAATTAATGTTTGATAGCTTTAACAGTCTGAACAGCTTGTAGGTATAAGCATCATTATACGAGCCCATTGCCGTTGTATGACTGGCTGTTACCCGGCTGCCCAATCCGCGTTCATAGGCTTCCGCTGCCACTACTTCCACAAAGCGCGACTGTTCATCATCGATTTCATCACAATGGATATCTACCAGGCGGTCATATTTTTCTGCAAGATCAAAGGCAGTTTTCATTGAAGAAACGCCATACTCCCTTGTGAACTCGAAATGAGGAATGCCCCCTACCACATCAGCGCCCATTTTCAGTGCTTCCTCCATGAGCTCGGCGCCGCTTGGATAAGAATTGATTCCCTCCTGCGGGAAGGCAACAAGCTGGAGGTCCACATAGTCAGACATTTCTTCTTTTACTTCTAAAAGCGCTTTTAAAGCAGTCAGAGTGGGATCTGTTACATCCACATGGGTGCGGACATGCTGAATCCCCTGGGCAATCTGCCATTTCAATGCTGTTTTCGCCCGTGTTTTTACATCGTCATGTGTAAGGGTTTCTTTTCTTTGTGCCCATCTTTGAATGCCTTCAAATAATGTTCCGCTCTTGTTCCATTCAGGCTCTCCGGCTGTCAGGGTTGTATCCAGATGAATATGGGGCTCGATAAATGGTGCCGAAACCAGGGATCCTGCAGCATCAAGAATTTCACGGCCTGATTCCACTTCCCCTTGTGATAAGCTATGAATCTTTCCGTCTTGTATCGCTATATTCCATAGGCCTTCCCGGTCTCTTAGTTTTGCATTTTTAATAATCACTTCTTAATTCCCCTTCCCTGACTGTCTTCTTACCTTGTAAAACAGCAGCCAATTTTGATACTAGAACAAATGTTACGGCTGACCCCAACAGCGAGTTGATTGGCGGGATTCCCGGCACAAAATTTGCCGCAGCCACGCCGGCTGCCCATGCAAGGATGGCGATCCAGTTAACAGCCTTAAACTTCATATCTGCAAACTTCTTATACTCTCCGCGATTCACAATAAAGTAATCTGCTAAGATGATAGCCCCTATGGACGGCAGCGTCGATCCCAGAATCGTCAGGAACCCGACAAAGTTGTTGTACAGCCACATGGCTGCAATCGTTCCGATAATCCCGTTGAAGATGACAACCTTTCCTTTTCGGATCTTTAAAATGCTTGCAAACCCTAAGCCTGATGCATATAAAGCGTTATCGTTCGTTGTCCAGATATTTAAACCAAGAACCAGAATCGCCGGGAAAATCAGCTTTTGGATGAACATGACTTCTGAAATATCAGATTGCCCTGTTGCGATTGCACCAATTGCACCGAAGAGGAACATTATAGAGTTTCCAATGAAGAAGGCGATGACAGTTGATACTACTGCTGTACGCTTTGTATTTGAGAATCGCGCAAAGTCCGGAGTCAGCGTGCCCGCACTGATAAACGAACCTACGCAAATCGTTAAGGCCGCTGCAAGACTAATAGCCTCTGTTGGCTGATATTGCATAAGTCCTTCCAGGCCGCCTGCTGTTTCTGTTGCTTTAAAAACCGAGAAGCTTCCTAGAATAGTGATTAAAGGGACAGCTACGAAGCTCAGGATTGCCAGCGCCTTCATGCCGAAGAAGGCTGTGCCTGTCATCAGCAGACCTGCTGCTGCAATCAGGAGATACGCATCAAGTCCTGTTACTTTCTGAACCGGCAGCGCAAACATCGCTACCCCAACGCCAAACCACCCAACCTGAGTCGCAGCCAGCAAAAAGGATGATAGGTAAGATCCTTTTTCACCGAAGGCATAGCGGGTAAGCAGGTGCGTTGATAAGCCTGTCTTTGCGGCAATATAAGCAAGGGCTCCTGTGTAAGCACCTAAAATCAAGTTGCCTGCGAGAACGATTCCTATAAATTGAATGAACGTTAATCCTGTTCCAAGCGTTCCGCCTGACCACATGCTCGCTGAGAAGAAGGTCAGGCCGAGCATCACCACAAGCATTTTCCAAAAACCGTTGCGATGCCCCTGGGGTACCGCCTCTAACGAAAAATCCAAATCTATTTTTTTCATACCAATTCCTCCATTCATTTTTTTGGACTGGTACCGAAGGATTTTCGATAGTAAGTGGATGGAAAAAGAAAAAGGCTTCTCGCCGTTTTCCGACAAGAAGCCTTTTTTCTGCATGAATAACCCTGGGCAGGCTGCACCTCACCCATTGGCATCATACTTCCGCTGTCCTTGTCAGCCTCACGGGACTGATTTAAAGGTACCAGTATTTAATTGTTTATTATTATTTCAGAAATATAGGAACCTGTCAACTCTGTGATTCAGGATTTTTCTTCTCCAGAGGGCTTTTACACACAATTTTTGATCTGCGCCTTCTATATCATTCACTTTCACCCGTTTATCGGTCAGACTTCATTTTTATGGGTTACATTTGCAATATATCAGTCAAACTCCCTGGTTTATCGGTCACTTTTTCCATATATCGGTCACTCCGCGAGAAATCAACTTCATACTGCCAGCATAGTAAAAAACAAAGGATTTTTATCACGAAAATAATGTGGCACATCTCTTAGATCAAGCACCCTAATGAGAGGGGGAATATCTCAGCTGATATGCGTGTAATCCTTGCGCTTGTTAAGGAATGCCAACTGACTTTTTGAGTTTTCTGCCGTCATCTATATTCGACAATTTCACCACTAATTTCCCAGGAAAAGATTTATTTCTACACGGGCATAAAGCAGGTTTCGACTGCTGGAAATATACAGAGCTGCTCCCCATGAGGAAGCAGCTCCAACTCTTTATATCGTCTGTTCAATAGCAATTTGCGGTCGCCTTTTTCCGTACCCTGTAGCCTGTTCGAAGGCACGGCCGATTCTTAGGACCTCAAAGTCAGCTCTGGGCGGTCCGACAATTTGCAGGCCAATCGGGATGCCTGCTGCAGTAAATCCGCTCGGGATGGAGACAGATGGGTTACCTGCTGCGGAAATGTAATAGCAGGACCTCATCCAGTCAATGTAACTTTCCATCTTCACTCCATCGATTTCTGTTGGATATTCAATATTCACATCAAATGCTGTAACCTGGCTCACTGGGAGGATCAGCGCATCATATTGTTTAAAAAATTCACTTATACGGTTATATAAAATCGCCCGGAGCCGCTCGGCACGCCCCACTTCCGGACCGCTCAGGCTTCTCCCCTTTTCAATATTCCAGATGACACTCGGTTTAATCATTTCCCGGAATCGGTCAAAGATTTCGGAATAAGAAAGCTCGAACTCCCATGCTCGGAGCACCTGGAAAACTTCGTCTGCTTCCTTTAAATCCGGGCATGCTTCATCCACTATGCAATCTAGGCCCTCAAAGACTTTTACCTGTTCTTCAAGGTTGCTTCTTACCTCCGGATCGATTGGAAGAAGGCCTCCAAAATCAGCTGAATAAGCAATGCGCAGGCCCTTTATATCAGACTGAGCCTGCTCAAGAAACCTGGAGCCTGGCTCCTCAATGGCAAGGGGGGACCGGCCATCAGGTCCGGCAATTACTGATAGCATAAAAAGAGCGTCATCTACATTGCGTGTTATCGGGCCCTGCACAGCCAGAGGCGAGTAGAGCGCCGTTCTGGAAAATGGAATACGCCCTGGGGAGGGCCTCAGCCCAACCACATTGTTAAAGCAGGCAGGATTTCGCAAGGATCCTCCCATATCACTTCCATCCGCAAAAGGGATCATTCCGCTTGCCACTGCAGCCGCTGCTCCCCCGCTGCTGCCGCCTGCTGTTTTGCTTAGATCATAAGGGTTTCTGGTAGCACCAAACAGCTCATTGAAGGTATGAGAGCCTGCTGCAAATTCCGGAACATTTGTTTTTCCAATCACGATGGCTCCTGCTTTTCGCAGCCTTTCAACAATCAGGTCATCCGCACTTGGATAATGGTCCCGGAAAATCAAGGATCCGCTTGTTGCGGGAAAACCAACAGCATTGTGAGTATCCTTAATAGCGATCGGGAGTCCGTGGAAAGGGCCGGACGGCTTGCCTGCATCAAGGATTTTATCCGCCTTGTCTGCTTCCTTTAGCGCCAATTCCTCATTAAGAGACACGATTGCATTTACCTTCGGATTTACCCGCTGAATTTGTGCCAGGTGTGCTTCCATCACTTCCCGGACGGATAAATCCCGGTCTTGAATTATCCTGGCAAGATCACGCGCAGAATTAAAACAAAGATCTTTCTCCATATCAATAACCGCTCCCCAATATTCATATTTGACTCAGAAAATCCCTCTCCCATCCTTAATCGAAGGGGATTACAGCCGTGAAAGCTTACTCCGGCACACCGCTTTTTGATTTTTCAATAAAGAGAACGACAATAATGGTAATGGCTACACAAAGAACGATTTTGA
This sequence comes from Cytobacillus sp. BC1816, assembly GCF_051353635.1. Classification (NCBI taxonomy): domain Bacteria; kingdom Bacillati; phylum Bacillota; class Bacilli; order Caryophanales; family Bacillaceae; genus Cytobacillus; species Cytobacillus sp. BC1816. Next base: position 4,979,536 of record NZ_CP195611.1, read on the forward strand.
TCAAGCTGAAAATCGGCGCAAACAGCACAGCCATACCGATTACGAAAGCAACCAATCCATACAGAGGCTTTTTAAGGGCGAATTGCCCTAAAACCCCTCCGTAAATTGCAGGCAGAATAAATTGAAGGGCATTTTGAACGGATTGCGGGATGATAGTCAGGATATACGAACCGCTTAACACAACCGCAATGATAATGACAATGTTTGTTAAGGAAGCGACAGCAATTCCCAGCGTACCAGCAACCTCTGCTTTTTTTGTACCGGGCTCTGCTCCAATCGACTCCTGAGCGGCAGCTGAACACGGAAGGCACATATTGGCGATATTACCGGTCAAAAACGCAATATAGGTTCCGGATTTCCCAAGTACCGGATAATAAGTAATGGGCTCGAGAAACCACATGATCCCGATAAAAGCTGCATATCCGATCAATCCCCCTGCAATGGCTCCCCAGCCTGGATGGTAGCCCAGTATGAATGAAAAATAGATCGGCGGCACCAATGACATTACAATCAGCATCCAAAGAGTGGTTTGCCCCCAAAAATCGGCCTTGCCATGGAATCCCTGCATGCTCATGGTTGTTTCTCTTACTTCAATCTTCGCTTCCGTTACTCCAGCTTTCGTCGGTACTGACATAGTACATCCCCTTTCCTAAATAAGTGTTGTCAGATAGCTGATAGTCAATGCGATGACAAGTGAAATGCCCAGCGCCCATTCCTGCAGCCAGCGGATTTCCCGTTTTTTTGCAAATGTAAGAATAACCATCATCGATACGCCTGCAGCTATGGCAGCAATCGTCTCACTATAACCCTTCACCATTTGCTGACTGGCAAGGTAAGCAAATGCTCCGAGCATTGCAGCTGTCGACACGATGGTCATCATTTTGGCATTTGTGCTGACAATTTTCTTTTCCACTTTCCCCAGAGATTTTGTCGCAAGAGCAGTAAAAATCAGCCAGCCTGTCCCCCCAAGGCACATGGTCCAAACAACAGTCGTAAATGCCTCCAAACCAAAAGTAGGGGAATTCAGTTCTACACCATATGCATTTGCCCCAATACCAGCTGCGGTCAATTCAGTTGCAGCTGAGCCTATGATTCCTATCCTCATTAATGTGAACGGACCGCCAAGGACGGCAATAAGAGAGATAATGACCACTGCAATTCCAAAAGAAGGTCCTAAACTGCTGATAAATCCTGTTCTCAAAGCCCTTTTTGTTTCATCCTTTGTCATACCGATGTTTGGGGCGGTCTGGGAAGCGATCCGGATGAAAATCAGAGCCTGAAAAATAACGATGGCTACAACTATACCGGCAAAAATCCATACCGGAGTGCTATTGGCAAACCTTAAAACATCATCCATATCCATGACCTCCTATTTTTTCAATTAGACTGAACTTTAGCAGGCTTGCGTTCAGCAGCGGCTTCATCAGACAGATAATCGAACACTGCGGAAATAAACACTTTCCCAATATCAATCATGGAACGTTCATCCACATCAAAGCGTGGATGGTGATGCGGAAATTCCTCAATTCCTTCTGAATTTCCTCCAACAAAGAAGAAGGTTCCGGGAACCTTTTGCAGATAATATGCAAAATCCTCCATGCCCATTTGCGCCGGCATGTGAATGACATTTTCTTCGCCCACAATCTTTCCGGCCAGCCTTTCAATCCTTTTTGTTTCATCGGGATGATTTTTTACAGCCGGATAGCCTCTGACATATTCATACTTGGCGGTTGCCCCTACAGCCTTACAGGTCGAGTGGGCCATTTCCCCAATCAGGCTTTCAATCATGCTGCGGACATCTTCATCAAACGTCCGGACTGTTCCGGTAATCCTGGCTTTGTCTGGAATGACATTAAACCCGGTGCCGCTGTTAAAAGCAGCTACAGACACGACTGCTGTTTTCACAGGATCCACCTTCCTTGCCACAACCTGCTGAAGATTTGAAATGAGCTGGCTTCCTGCTGCAATTGGATCAACAGTCAAATGCGGCGTCGCAGCATGTCCGCCCTTTCCAAATATATTAATCTCAAAGGTATCTCCCGCTGCCATGGCATCGCCTTCCCTTACTCCGATCGTGCCTGTCCGATTCGTGGACCAGACATGAGCACCATAGATGACGTCAGCTCCATCAAGACAACCGTCTTCAATCATCGACTTCGCTCCGCCTGGAATCACTTCTTCTGCAAATTGGTGAATAAACAGGACATTTCCTTCCAGCTGATCTTTCACTTCTGATAATATTTTGGCCACACCCAGGAGAGCTGCGGTATGAACATCATGTCCGCAAGCATGCATAACCCCCGGAATTCGGGATTTGTATTCCACTTCGTTTTCTTCCTGAATCGGAAGAGCATCAAAATCCGCACGCAATGCAACCGTCTTCCCAGGCTTACCGCCCTTCAATAATCCTGTTACCCCTCTGCCGCCAACGTTCCTTTTCACTTCCAATCCCAGCTTTTCAAGAAAGCTTGCCACTTTCTCAGGAGTATTCACCTCATGATGGGACAGCTCCGGATACATGTGAAGATCCCTTCTAAAACTCACCATCTCCGGATAAATCTCCTGTAATCTTTCAAAAAGCTTTTCTGACATTTTTTTCATCCCCTTAATAATATTTAATATTACGAATTATCTGTAAAATAAAAAACGTAAAAAGAGAGAAAAGCAGGCATTCTAGATCTTCTGCTTTTCCGTTTTTTTGCATGCCAGCTTTCTCACGACATTCAGCAATAAATCACAGCCTTCCTTAATGTCTTTTTCACTTGTATACTCCTCAGGGCAATGGCTTTTTCCTCCCTTGCTCGGTATAAAAATCATACCTATATCAGTCAATCCGCTTAACATTGCAGTATCATGTACAGCACCGCTATTCAGCTTTAAATGATCAAATCCCTTCTCGATTGCCGTTTCCTCAATCTTTTCAATAAGCCGGGAAGAAAGCTCAACTGTGCTGGATTTGCCAACCAGCTCGATCGTGCTTTTTAACGAGAACTCATCAGACACCTCTTCTACCTTTTGGGCAAGCTTCCCGGAAACAATCTTAACTCCCTTAGCTTCAACATCTCTGATATCTACATAGAATTCGACTTTTTGAGGAATCACGTTTGGAATATTTGGCCTGCACTCTATTTTCCCGACTGTCGCCACTGTTGATGGCAATGCATCATATTTAGCCATTTTTCGAACTTGGGAGATGATTTCAGCTGCACCAGCCAATGGGTCTGATCTTAAGTCCATTGGAGTGGTCCCTGCATGATTCGAATCTCCCTCAATTGTCACCTTATACGTTCTCATACCGGCAATAGCCTGGACAATTCCAATTGATTTTTGCTGGCTTTCGAGTATTTGCCCCTGTTCGATATGCAGCTCAATCATGGCGTCTATTTCCCCTCTTTGGAGAATATCTCTTTCTGCCTGATCAATTTCAAGGCCAAAATCTTTAGCTGTTTCGTAAACAGATTTTCCCTCTGAATTCTTGATTGCCTTTAATTCTTCCAAATTATATTTTCCGGCAAACACTTTACTGCCAAGCATGGTTATGCCGAAATTGGAGCCTTCTTCTTCTGCGAAGCTTACCAATTCAATTGGCTGCTGCAATTCTTCCTTCTCTTCTTTTAATACTCTTATAATTTCCAGTGCTGCTAATACACCCGTTAACCCGTCATATTTCCCTCCATTTTTCACCGTATCGTGATGGGAACCAATCATAATGGAAGGCCTATTCAGTTCTTTTCCGTATGTAGCCCTGATATTTCCGATGGCATCAACCTTTATGTCCATCCCCAGCTCCACCATGCGGGCAAAAAGATATTCTCTGACTCTACGATCCTCTTTACTGTACGAGAATCTCGTACAGCCATTGCCCGGCGTGCTGGTAAAGCCTATTATGTTTTCAAAATCGTTCATCAGCCGGCTGAGATTAATCTCCAACCAAACTCCCCCTTTTTATTAAAATGGTTTTTACTCTGGCATTGCTCATGATGCCAATGGTATAATTTTTAGAAAATTAAAAATGGTTATTTAACTTCATCTTGCAAGAAGCGTGCCAGCTTCATTCCATTGATTATCACTGTGTTTATAGGTCTGTCCTATTATTTGTGATGAAAAAAGTCATCAAGTGCTGATGAATTTGGTCATCAACCGAAATGAAGCGGGGGTTTTTATGAAGAGAAATCAGCTGGAAACATATAAGCAAGCCTTTGAAGATTTAAATTTTATACTGGACATTACCCATAGCGCGATCACCATTACCAATGGAGAAGGGATATTTACGAGACTCAGCAAATCCTGTGAAAGAATTTTTGGCGTACCGGAATCTGAACTCATTGGAAAAAACGCCTTTTTACTTGAAAAACAAGGGTTTTTCAGCACATCGGTAACCTGTGAAGTGATCCGCAAGCAAAGAAGGGTCACGATCATACAGAAAACAGCTGCCAATAAAACGGTCCTGGTAACCGGCACTCCCTTCTTTAATAAGGACAAAAAAATCGAAAAGATTATCAATATATCTAAAGACATCACAGAAACCAATAAGCTGGCATCGGACCTAAAAAGGCTTCAGGCAGAACATGAGTGGCTGAAACAGGAATTAATGAAGCGTACCCGGATGGAGCGCGGCAAGGTTGCCTCTGAAAGCCCAGGCATGAAAAATATCATTGAGCTTGTTCATCATATCTCCAATATGGACGCAACCGTTTTGTTATTGGGAGAAACCGGTGTCGGCAAAGGATATATGGCTAATATGATCCACTCTGTCAGCAATCGCAAAGACCGGCCCTTTATCTCCATCAATTGCGGGGCCATACCTGAAAACCTGCTCGAATCAGAGCTCTTTGGTTATGAAAAGGGGGCGTTCACAGGTGCGCTAAAGGATGGGAAAAAAGGGCTGTTTGAAACTGCCGGCAGCGGCACCATTTTCCTGGATGAAATCGGGGACATGCCTGTGAGCCTGCAGGTGAAGCTTCTGCATGTTCTGGATGACCGTACTGTAAGAAGAATCGGGGGAACGGCATCATTTAAAGTAGACTGCAGAATCATTGCAGCCACCAATAAGAATATTAAAGAGCTTGTGAGGGCCGGCCAATTCCGGGAGGACCTCTTTTACAGGCTGAACGTTGTACCCATTACGATCCCTTCATTAAGAGAACGTAAGGAAGACCTGCTTTTCCTCGCCAATATGTTCCTTGACAGCATGAATAATAAATATAAGATGAAAAAGACCTTTTCCGAAGAAGCCATCAGGGCGCTATATGATTACAACTACCCCGGAAATATTAGAGAACTGCAAAATATGATTGAAAGACTGGTCATTAACACTCTCGGGGATACGATCGAAGCCGAAAAAATCCGCGAAATGACCGAAGCCTCAAGTCCCAACACCCAAAGCGAAGAAATCACCCCCCTGAAGGAAGCCGTGGAGCAATTAGAAAGGAATATGCTATTAACCGCTTTCCAAAAGTATAAAACCACCAGAAGAGTGGCCGAAGCCTTAAAGATTGACCAATCGACGGTTGTAAAAAAGGCCAAGAAACTGAAAGTGCATGAACGATAGAGTCTCGGGCATTAATTGTTTTGGATGCACACAAAAGGCCGGCTCAATTGAAACCGGCCCTTTTGACATTTCCTTATTTCATTTCCGGATTGCAAACCGAATCCATCAAATGTAAGGATAACTCCTCACTCTTTAATCCAAGTCCATGCTTCCTCAAGCTGATGGCCTTCAAAGTATTCAACTTTAATGCCAGGCAGGTAGTCTGTAAGCTTCGATACAGTTCCTATCCAGTCTTTGTCACTGACAACAGCGAATTTATTAAACTGTTTCCATCTTTTTATATCAAATTCCATTCCTTCCGTGGCACCTTGGAAAGTGGTTCCGTCTACATCAGTCATAATGGCCAGAATATTGAACTTCTGGTCATCTTTAAAATTTTCTCTCACGTATTGATCCAGTTTTTCAGCATCTTCCTTGGTTGCATTGCCATTAAAAGCGATGGCGATAGTAGAAGGAGAGCGGGATTCTATGAATTGAAGCATATTCATTACCTCCAGGTTGTTTTATTGAGGTAATTTCCCGATTCATAGGAATGAAAAACTATCGGCGCGGAGTTTTTTATTGGAAATAGGGTACTATTTGCAGGTTTTTGCTCTCTATTTGCAAGACTGTTATTCTATTTGCAGAATTGAATACTTTATTTGCAAGATTTGCCTTCTATTTGCAGATTGGAAAACTCTATTTGCAGCGTTCACAATTCGGTACTTTTCAAACAAAAATAGAACCAGCCTCGCCGGTTCTACAAATTATTTCTTGCCGTAAAACCGATCTCTCACCCTTTTTAGGCGAGCATGATAGTTTAGGATATCAAGTCTTGCTTTCTCTGCTTCCGGTGCAATCGGTCTCAGCTTTTCTATTTCCCAATACTCTATAATGACATCCAGGACCTGATCAAAATATTCAAGCGGGCCATAATTGGCCTCTTTTGCGATGATAGCCATCCGATCTTCAAAGTCCGGCATGACAGCACCAGGCATTTTAAAGTTCATGATGACATTCCCCAGGTAGTAGCAATAATTAGGTTCTAATTGCAGATGATATTTAATAACGTCCCTGTAAAAAGTATAATGCAGAGTCTCATCTTTGGCCAAACGCCTCAGCAAGCTGGACAAATCCTTATCATGAGGCCCTGCCACCTTTGCCACATTATAGTAAAATACCATGGTGGCCAGTTCCTGCATGGAGGTATAAACCATCGTTTCAAATGGCGTATGGAAATCAGGATTCCAGCCATTTTCCACTGTTTGCTTATGAAGCTGGTGAAGTCTGCCCGGATGGACATTACGCGTGATTAATAGATAGGTTTCAAGCAGATTGGAGTGCTGATCCTCTTCCGCTGTCCAGGTATGCACAAATTCCTTAATGACTGTCAATGAACCTTTAAATGTCTGGTCCAAATAAGAGGTGAACCATGGAAGATTCACTTCTGTTAAAAGCGCTGTCTCCACAGCCGTAATGACGGACTCCGGAAGTGTCACCTGACTCTCATCCCAGGGAACACGGCGGAAATCCTGCGCTTTATCCCATGGGAGAAATTCGTGATAACCCCAGTCTATTTTTTCAGCACGTTTTTTATGCTCTTCATACAATTCCCTTACCTTAGGCTCAAGACGAAAATCGAGATGATTTGTTAACAAGTTTAGACCTCCATTACAAATGGTTTACCATTTCAGTATTTATAACTAACTATTATGACCTAGTAATAAGTTAACTATATCACATAAGCCCTTAAATTAACTAATTAAAAGTCGAATTTTCAGGAAATTAGGACTTTAAACACTACTCCCTCCCGAGCAATCGACTGCATTCACTTCAATATAGGAGACATCTGCAAAACACTACACTTTTCAGAATGTATGATAAGTACAATTAAAAAGCATTTTTGGGGATTAAGAGATTTACTCATGCATCCTGCAGACGCTTTTACTGCAACAGAAAAAACCGCCGATAGAATCAGCGGTCTAATAATTTTTAAATTTCCAAATAAGCTTATTAATCCATTCTTAAGAAAATACCTCAGATCCCCGCAAAAATTTCTGCATATTATCCGAGAATATCTCCACAAATGAGGAGAGATTAGATGCATGAATTGCATTGCTTTGTGTAGTGAAAAAGTCGTTTTAATCGATAAACCTTAAAAAGCGTTATGGATAGAATAAATAAAGAAAAGCTTTCCTACACTTTTTAGATTCATCTATATTTCCCAAACCCAAGTGTAGATTGTCTTGTAACAAGACGAATATCCAGCGAGGTTTCATCCAGGATCGATTTATCGTTCTCTAATCCCTCAATTTTACGAATAAGTTTGTTAGTGGATACGACCCCGATGTCATAAATGGGCTGTTCAACTGTACTAATTTCCGGTTCCACCATTTCGGTTAGTTTGATTCCGTCAAAGCCAATTATGGCCACTTCCTTTGGAACTTGATAGCCCATTAGTTTAAGAGCTTTGAGACAGCCGATCGCCATTAAATCATTGCCCAAGAATATTCCATCGACATCCTTATGCTGGTTCATAAGGATTTGTGTCAGCAGCTTGCCGCTTTCCAGCGTAAAGTCTCCTTCATAAACGATGACCGAATCCTCCGGTGAAGTTCTTCCATCCCTAACGGCCCTATCAGTGACTGTCTCCACATATCCGCGTTTCCGTTCAGAAGATGGAGGGTACGACTTCGGCCCGCTGATATGAGCAATCTTCTTGCAGCCTACCTCAATCAAGTGTTCAACAGCCAGCTTGGCACCTTTATAATTATCTAATCCAATCGAGTCAAAGGTGTTATTTTCAGCTGCCCGGTCAATTCTTACAAACGGTATTTTTAATTTTTCAATAGCCTTTATGACCTTTTCGCTCATTTCAAACGATGCCAGAATAAAACCATCGACATATCGGTTTTGAAGCTGAGTCCAAAAATGATTATCGTCCATATCCCCGACTTGTGTATTTACTAAGATGATGCTATAACCCTTTGATTTCGCCACTTCTTCAATTGCCACGACGAGTTCAGGAAAAAATGGGTTTGTTATATCAGGGATAATCAGAGCAATCGTCCGGGTTTTCTTTTTCGCTAATCCTCTTGCGATTTCATTTGGATGATAGTTTAGGCGCTCCATCACTTCCCGAATCTTCATCTCCGCTTTTTTACTGATATATCCATTATTATTTAAATACCTGGATACTGTTGCTACGGATACCCCTGCCTCCCTTGCAACATCTCGAATCGTTGTTTGTTTCTCTCTCAATAAAAGTTCTCCTTTAAAAGGATTTTTCTGTTTTTAGCTATTCGTTCGTTTCTTTTACATGGAAACGATGGACTTTTGTTTCCCCTTTTTCAAGCAGGCCAAAGCCAATCATTCCATATGCACTTCCCAAGCCATCGAAATCCAGGATTAGCTCGCCATTGATTTCGACCTGAACAGCAGTTCCCTTGCTGACAGCTTTAAAATCATATATAGCTTCAGGTTTCCATCCATATGGAACTGTTTTTAAACGCTTAAAACCAAAATTATTTTCTATTAGCGAGACCTGATTGTTACCATCAAATCCTGCCCAATAATAACGTTCTGTTCCAATTGCTCTAAGAATAACCCCGTGGCTTTTACCAGAAACAGGCTGAAAGCTTATTTCCAGTTCAAGGTCACGGCCATAATAGTTCCCTGTAAAGGAAGAAGCATCTTCCTCACCTGCAGCAGCCTTTATGAAACCATCTTCCAGTGCCCATTCACCACGGTGGTGAGCAAAAGGTGTTACACATTTGAATTCCACGGATTGTTTGGCAAAATCGATGGAGTAATCTGCATTCCCAAAGATTCGAAACTCGCCGATGTAAAACTTTCCAAATGAACGGTTATCTGCAGGAGAAGGGCTCTCGACAATAAAGCCAACCTCGTCAATCAATGCACCATCAGTTTCTGGTATCACAAATTCAATATCAAGCCACTGCTGATGGCTTAATGTGACGGGGGCCAGCTTTAAGTCTTCCTTTGTAATACTATTGCGGATGTAAGGAGTCAAATAAACATCCGCCCCGCCTTGCCATTTATCCATAAAAACCTTTGCAGAAACCCTTTGTCCGCTGTATGCAGTAGGTGCAAAAGTCGGCTTATATTTTTCATCGTTGAACTCTTCACGGCGATAAAATGGCTTGTAAAATACTTTACTTGAATCGCCTTCTATAAATCTGTCAAAAAGAACGGACAATGAACCTCGGGCTTCCTCAATCCCTACATCACTACATGGACGCAATAGCGTCTTAAAGCCATTATTCGTCTTAAGACCATGAGTTGATCCCGGCAAGGTAAAATCTAAGTATACTTCACTGTTTCGAACGCTTTCCGCCAATCGTTGAGGAGCTTCCAGCCCATTCACTTGATAGCCAAGAACGGCAAGCTCCTTACAGAAGGTCGGGATATCCAGCACATTCAAGTAGCCAGACACGCTAGATGTCGCGATCATATCGTTAATTGGCTTACGATAGTGTCCTGGAATTCCATCAAGCCCGGCGAAAACTCCTGCGATGGTTCCAACATTTCCTGCATTACAATCCGTATCCCAGCTGCACATAGTAGCGATTTCAACTGTTCGGGCCAAATCCCCCTTTCCATACATTAGGGCAAGGGCACATACCCCGGCATTGGGGATGATATGGCATACTCCAGTGTACTTGTCATAGCCCCACTCTTTTTCTAAATACTGACGGCACTTTCTGAAATCCTCTTCCTCAGGGTGCTTCTGATAAAAATCAATCACAGCTTTCACGACAGCATAATACGTGGAATCTTTTGGAATCACGGACAATCCTGCTTCGATAATATCATCAATACTTTTAGCTGAAAAGGCTTTCGAAATACACGCTGCCATAAAACGGGCCCCGTATAGCCCATTTTTATCATGAGACACACTTGCGGCTATCTCTGCATATTCAGCTGCCTTTTGAATATTATCCGGGAACAGCAATCCCCATGTATCGATAAAAATCTGCCCCCCAATCTGCTCAGCCATAATAATGCCGTTGACTTCTGCCGAACCAGACTGTGGTGCAGGGATACCCTTTTTAAGATTCAAATAAGCCGTGTGCTCTGTGCTGATCTGGTCTCCACCCCACCAAAACATACCGATTCCTTCACGCGAATAGTTTAACCACGCTCTTGCAACATCCTGTGGTGTCAGTTCCCGCCCGCGTGCGTCATCAATTAATGCCCGGATAAAATAAACCGGGCCATTTGCATCATCATCTGCAGAAAAGGTTTTATAATCCTTCACATACCCTCGAATATCACCATGAATTTCTAGTATTTTTTCATATGACCATTCATTTGGCTCCAATGGTGCACCAAGCCGGATTCCCACATTCATTCCTAAGAAACCGGCATACACCTTTTCTAAATAGTTTTCAGGTAACAATATATTCAACTCCTGGTCCCCAAAAGTACTTTTTAAAGTATGTTTTTTCTTTTTTCATTTAGCTGCAGGTCTTGTTCAATAATCAGCTTAGCAGTCTCTGAAAATTGGTCAGCAGCCTGGATTAAATTCATTTTGTTTGTTTCTTGCAAAAGCTCAACGTCCTCAGAACGAATAACACTGTCTCCATACATGGCACCTAAAATAACACCGGCCATAACTCCGATAGAATCTGTATCACGGCCAGAGTTGATGCCATCTAATATGGACCCGTAATAATCTCCATCGTTTAACACCATAAACGCCAGAGCCATCGGCAGCTCTTCAATGGAGCAAAGCCTGCTTGGCGTATAATGATTTGAAGGAACACCAACCTTCTCAATTTTACGGTGAACATCGTCTTTCATTGGCGAATACTTTTCAATCACACTTTGGAATGTGGCAATGATTGTATCCATATCAGCCTTTTCCGAACGTAATTTCTTAGCAGTGTCGGTTAAATCACGAATCGCATTCTTTGTTCCATCCTTAGCAAAATAGAGGGCTGTTTCAACAATTTCATTAACTGTCACATTTTCTTCAAAACCCTTTGCCACACAAGCTGCCAGCACCCCTGCCGCTTCCAGCCCGTAGCTGCTTTGATGTCCCATAGCAAACAAAATTGCTTCATCATAGGCAGCCTTCGGATTTCCAGCATTGACAATTCCAACAGGTGCAATATACATCGCAGCCCCGCAGTTGATCATATTTCCAATTCCGCCTTCACGCGGCTCACAATTGGCTAATACATGGCGCATGAAAATATATTTTTCCGGATAGAATAGACGGTCAATAATGAGCGCTTCTCTGCCAAACTCAGGGATATACGTTTTTCTGAAAGCTATTTCCTTCACAAATTCGTTCCCCATGTCATATGCATCTATATGTCTTTTTTCTTTGTTATAGACGTTGATGAGTGCAACAGTCATAAGGGTATCGTCAGTAACTGTGCCGTTGCCCCTTTTCCTGCCTAAATTCATATCAGCCGGATAATCTTCCTTGTACCATTTGGTACGGAGTGTCTCAACCCTCTTATACATTTTTTTAATCTCTTCATAACTTAATTTTTCAACAGGTGCTCCCATTGCATCCCCTAGTGCTGTGGATATAACAACACCTCTAACTCGTTCTTTAAAAGTAACCATATGAAGAACTCCCTTTTTTCTACACACTTCGCTTTTGTGTATTTTTTAATCTATTCCACATAGAGCGTAAAAATCAGTCTTTGACTCCACCCTCAAAAGCACCTTTCGCATAGTACTTTAGAATCAACGGATAAATCAGCAGTAAAGGTACAACCGAGATGATAATTGTTCCTGCTTGCAGGGAAGCAAAATCAAGGGTTGCTATTTGATCATAAGATAGGAAGTTTTGTGCTCCTAACAGGGATGTGTTATCACGTTCTACTACAAATTGCCGAAGAACAAGCTGCAGCGGCCATTTGCCAGTGTCCGTTAAGTAGATTGTCGCCCGGAAGTATTCGTTCCAGTGATAAACTCCATAAAACAGACCCATTGTTGCCAAAGCTGGCTTGGATAAAGGCAGCATGATTTTTGTGAAAATACGGAAGTGCCCAGCCCCATCCATACGGGCTGCTTCCAAAATACTTTCAGGAACATCCTCAAAAAATCTCATCATGATAAACAAGTAAAAAATATTTATGGTTTTATAAAGAATGAGGGACGCATACGTATCCAGCAATCCCAGGTTTTTCACCAGTAAGTATTCAGGAATTAATCCTGGTTCGAATACCATGATGACAATTAAGAAAATCATTACAAAATTCCGGCCGGGAAATTTTGTTCTCGCCAGCACATAGGCTGTCATTGCAGTAAGCAATAGATTCACGGCTGTACCCACAATGGTTATTAATAAGGTATTAAAAATACTTTTTATAATTAGCGGATTTGATAATAGAATTTTATAGTTAATGAGTGAAAATCCTTCAGGTATGATTCCCAGGCCGCTTAGCTTATGGACCTTGAGAGGATCTGATAACGACATTGCTAGTAAGTGAAGAAGCGGAACTAGCACTGTTAATGAAATTAAAAACAAAATGCTGTAAATAATAATGGTTGAAACACTCAATTTTTTTAATTTATTCATCATTGTCCCACCTCCTACCAAACACCTTTACCGGTAAATCGTTTTGAGATAAAGTGTGTACTCAAAATTAAGATAACCCCAATTACACCTTTGAAAAGGCTCGCTGCCGTTGCATAAGCATATTGGCCGTTTAAGAGACCGATCCGATATACATAAGTGTCTAAAATGTCGATTACACTGATGACAGAAGTGTTCATCATATTAAAGACCTGGTCAAAACCGGCATTCATGAAGAATCCAAGATTTAGAATAAAGACTGTCATGATTGTTGAAGTTAAAGACGGCAGCGTGATGTATCTCATTTGCTGTATTTTAGATGCTCCGTCAATTTTGGCTGCTTCATAGAGAGAAGGACTTATTTTTAGTATGGCTGCCAAGTAAATAATGGAATCCCATCCGGCACTGCGCCATATTTCCTGGAACACCAATACCCAGCGGATATGGTCCTTACTTGTCATAAAATCAAGTGAAGGCATGTTGAAAAAGCTGCGAATCACGTTGACTCCGCCATCTTCCGGATTCAGAAATGCGATCCAGATTCCCGCAATAACGACCCATGATAAAAAGTGAGGAAGATACACAATTGACTGTACATATTTTCTAAACTTCCCGACTCTAACCTCATTGATCAATAATGATAAAATAATCGGAATTGGAAAAAAGAATACAATCTTCATCACGCTAATAATGATGGTATTTTTTAATACATCCAAAAAGGCTGGGGAGCTAAATAGAATCTTAAAATGCTTCCATCCGACCCAAACATTATCACCGATTATCCGGTAATCCTGAAATGCCAGCTTCATTCCGATTAATGGAACGACGTGGAAGATCGAAAAATAAAGGAGGGCTGGAAAAAGCATAAGGTATAGGACCCAGCTTGATTTAATTTGCTTCAGTATGCCCTTTTTCATCTTTATACTCCTTTTCCTTTACAAATTGAGTCACATCATTTCGCTTGGGCATTCCCGTTTGAGCACCCTTTTTAGTGACCGATATCCCAGCTGCTATGTTGCCAAAACGTATGCTGTCTTCAAGGCGATTCCCTTCTGCAATGGCAACTGCGAAAGCTCCTGAAAAGGTATCTCCTGCTCCCGTTGTATCAACCGGAATTACCTTAATGGAAGGAACTAATCTGATTTCTTTTCCATCAAAGAAACGTACTCCCTTTGATCCGCATGTAATAATTAATTTATTCGGATGCTTTTTAAGCAGCTCTTCCATTGAATCATTCGTGTTAAACACCAATTTGTACTCGTGTTCATTTGGTGTGACATAGGTCACCTTGTTAAGCAGCTCTTGACTGAGTGTTTGTGCCGGCGCCGGGTTGATAATAATCGTTTTTCCTTGTTCATAAAGGAGCGGAACCAGATACTCAATCATGTCTAACGGTGTCTCGAGCTGAAATACAATCACATCGTAGTTGAGAAGCTCTGATGCAGTTTTTTTTACATAGTCAACGTTGGTATGTGTATTTGCTCCAGGTACCACAATGATGCGATTTTCACTTTGACAAAGCTCAATAAACGCTGCTCCTGTAGGCAATCCTTTTACAGATTGGAGATTTACAAGATTGATATTCTCCTTTTCCAGCTTTTTGATAATTAGATCACTATTCTCATCATCACCAACCGATCCGAATAAAGACACATCACCGCCAAGACGGGCAGCTGCCACAGCTTGATTGGCCCCCTTGCCGCCAATGGATAAAAAGAAATTCTCACCCAGGACGGTTTCTCCTAATTTAGGCAGTACCTCGCTTTCAATAAAATAATCCATATTGATACTTCCAACAACGGCTATTCTCTGCATGTTCATCATCCTAATCAATCAGTATATTCATTAACGGTGCATGCTGCTGTGCCCCATATACATCCCGGTCTCCGACTGTTCCAGAGGAGATATCTCTTAAAATCGTAATCTTAATTCCAAGTGCCTGATCATAGAAAACGAGATGGTCAATCTGTTCCGCGGTGAGATTATACAGCGCACAAATGGTTTGCTCATTGATTTTCCCTGAGTTTTTGACTCGCTCATAGACTTCCTTGGAATCGAATAAAATATCGAACGTCAGCTCAAATGGTCCTGCATTTTTACTTCGTAATACTTTAGCTAGTTCAAATAAAGCGGCCATGTTTTCATCCCCTTACAAATACTCAATAACAAATGGGCTTTCAGTGATTTCCATTAGGTGATAGAGAGAAAACTCATACACAGGTCCAAACTCTATATCACTTGGTGCAAAGGGAAAGGCTAAATTACCAGCTGTTGATTTCCGATTTTCATATCCGTAATGGAGAAATGTCGATCTTACGCTCGAGCAAATACTGTTTGCAAGTTCCTGTGTTTTGGCAACCACTTCAAACATGACACCAATCTCATGTCCTTGGAATGGTGCACATTCTCTTGAACCGAGTACTCCATTTTTTCCATAATTATAGAAGTGGATAGAATAATCTTCTTCAGGGATGTCCTCGTAATAGTCCTTTACCTGCTCCATCACAAGCTCCTCAATTTCTTCAATATTCTCCACTAAAATGGGGTCACGGACACCTGCGATAACAAAGGTTCTATATGCAACCTTTCGTGCACCTTCCAGCTTGATGAAATATTGATCATTTTTTATCAGTTTGCTATTCTTAACCTCGACAACTCCGTCACTCACTTGTGTGAACTCACATTGACTAAGGTCAAGGATAATGCCTGGCCCATGTAAAATGTATGGATGTTCTTTTTCGTAGAAGGTATGTGCACTCACACTAATCGGCGAACATTTGCGAATTGGATTCAAGGATTGGACGGTGAAGGAATCTTCCTTTAATGTTCCAACGATGCAATCCTTCGTTGTGCCTGGTTCAGCACATAGGGCCCCGCATTCTAAAATTTTGCCAAGATGGTAAGCAAGACCAGAATCTTTACCGTGGTAAATTCCAACTGCCGCAAATGGCGATGGATCATATGCTCTTCCACAGACAACAATGTCTGCTCCGTTTTCAAGAGCCTCCAAAATGGGCTCATGTCCCATCTGCGCAACAATGTTGTTTGTTTCTTGAATGACTTCATCGGTAAGTGCCGGAATGTTTGGAGTTAGAGGGTTAATTCGGCCCTCCTGGTTTGCCTTTATAATTTCTTCCTGTGTAAAATCGGACCAAATCACTGCAATTTTAGCTGTTAAGCAGCGTTCTGCCAGGATTTCTTTAATGATATCCAGCGTCCATTCAATATGCGGCTTGGCACCGGCTCCGCCAGCAGATCCTATAACAATGGGAATTTCCCGGTGTACACCATTTTTAATGATGATATCCAAATCCTTTTTGGTAGCCCGGCGGCTCACAATCGCGACACCCGCTCCGAGCTTATGAGGACCTGCATCTGTCGACCCTGCATCCACAACAATTCCATGAATCTCTTGATTGTTCTCAAAGGCCCTGTTAAAAGACTCTTCCGGAAATCCATATCCTAATATCCCGCACGGAGAAACAATACGTACATCACTGCTAGTCATGTTATAACCTCTTTTAACTGGATTTTGTCTGTTTTCTTTTCGATCAACCTCTTGATGTGTAACCGGTTACATATTTTTTCAAAAAAATAAGACATGTAACCGGTTACACATTATATATTCTTATGTTACCGTTTAACGCCAGTCCGTGTCAACCAAATATTATTTCAATTTGTATAGTTTATATCGCAACGAGGTTAAAGATAAGTAGCACGATCATTTTTTCCTCTTTTCTTAGAGTAAATCGTGCATCTCTATTTACTTATTGTTAGACGTTAAGCATTGGCATAGCTGGCCAATTTGGCAGCAACATCTTTCAGTGATGTTCCCTGTAAACTAGGAATACAAATTCCCTTAATTTCATCTAATGCTTCTTTCCAAGTTTCCGGGACTGCACTTGCTCCCTGCGAAGCTCCAGATAGAGCACCTACCATTGCAGGCATACTATCGGACTGTTTCGGCAGTAAGGATGCCAGCTGAATTCCTTTTTGGAGATCTCCCTCTGTACTTAGGAAAATGGCATAGGCTACTGCGAGTGTTTCTGGAGCAATATTTGCATAGTTATAGACTGCATTGACTACTCGTTTATGCCATAGCGGTATGGCTGCAAGTCCGTCTCCATTGGTTTCTTCCAGTACATTTAGGGCGATATCCATTTTTCTGCGAATCCAGGAATTTTCCGGTACGTATTTTAATCCTTCTTCCACTATTACCTGCGGGGAAGCACCTGATAGAGCCGAAGCTATACTGGCAGCCATTGCCTGGGCTGCATATACACCATCCTCAGCATTTGTGATGGAAGCCATTTTTTGCGCAATACTTGCCGCTTTTACAGGCTGATTTTTATAAATAAGACCGATTGGAACCGCACGTGAAACAGAGCCATCATCATAGTGATGCGGATTGTCATTGCCAGATGCCGGAGGAAGGATTCCTTTTTTGATGTTTTCAATAGAAGCTCTCTCACTTACTCCACTCCAAATTTCCTGCTCAGCTTCTACTATATATTTCATCCAGCCGAGAAGTAATGTTTCTTCGGTCAGTTCATTTCCGCAATTCAAAATCATTTGCTGCAATGATTGCAAATTCTGTATCATCCGTTCCGCAAAAATCTAAGATTTCCTCACTCATTGCATGTGTGAAGGGCAATGAGATTTTATTAATCCGATGCCGATCCGTAATTTGGCTAAAGCTCCATAAACGATTTCTCCGCTTAGGAGGAAGTACGAGTGATCTATGATACATTGCAGCAAAGCCTACAGAATCACCCATTGCTAGACCGAGAAGGGAACCGTAAATTTTATCATAAGACATTACTCTTTTCCTCCTATAATTACGTTTGTTAAATCCTTGGCAATATCACGGACATCTATCCCTTTCGTGGCCAAAACACAACGGCCGCGAATAATATTAATGCGTTCCTGCCAATCCTTTGGTACAGCATCGGCACCATGTAATGCTCCTGCCATTGCACCATTCATAGCCGCAATCGTATCAGAATCTCTTCCAATATTGACTCCGCCAAGTACAGCAGGAATATACTCACCCTTTGCTGCAGCAAACACACCATATGCGAGCGGAATAGCTTCCGGCCCCATATCGGCCCAAGGATAGTAGAAAATGGAGATTTTATTGTAGAGCTCTTCCAAAGCATCTTGAACATTCGTATACTTTGTGCCAATTTCTACAGACTCGCTGATTTTCCGATATGTCCAGGAATCCTTAGGTATATGGTTCATCCCTGTTTCAATTACTTTTTGCCAATCGTCTCCCGTCATGGCATAAGCAACGCTTGCCGCTACAGCTTGACCGCAATATACTCCATCCCGGTCGTGGCTGACTCTTGCCTCAATCTCAGCTAATCTGGCCGCTTCTTCCGGATTACCTGCACAATAAATGCCAATTGGAGAAATTCTCATGGCCACTCCGTCACTCCACATTTGGTGATTATCAACACCTGTGACAGGGGCAGCAAGACCTTTTCGAAGATTAAAGATAGCCTCTACTTCACTAAAGCCGCCGCCTTTAAAGCCGCCTTCCTGAGAAACAAGATAGTTAGTCCATTCTCTTGTCATATCCTCATAGTTTAATTTGTTTCCATATTTTAAGATAATTTTCGCTGTCAGCATTGTGTATTCAGTATCATCTGTTCCAACTGGATCATCATTGACAAAGTCATTGATCCATCCGTATTTTTCCCGTATCTCTTCCAAAGCCAAGCCTTCGGTTGGAGCTCCCAATGCGTCACCCACTGATAATCCTATTAAACAGCCATATACTCGCTTATACCATTGTTCGAAACCCAAATGAGTTCCCCCTATGCTAAAGTTTTCTAAAAAAACAGTGGAGAACGGAGTCTCCACTATTTTTTTGTATTATCTTAAATTTTTATTTGCAAGTTCTGTAATCTGTTCTCCTCCTGCTTCGTTCCACTCTTTAACGAATTTATCGAAATCAGAGATAGGACGCTTGCCAGTAATGATGTCCGTTGTAAATTCCATATACAGGTTTTGCATAGCATCCCAGTTAGCGACATATTCTTCCGGGATTATGAAGCTATTGTCTTCTGCATAATACTCTTCTGCTGATTGAAGTGATTTTTCCGCAGTTTCGCTTAATAATGGTGTAGTTTCATCCACTGTAGTGGCCGGCGTATAATCTGCTGGCTCCCAGAATCTAGCAAACCATTCACTGTAATATTTATCAGTCAGCTGGAGCTTTCCATCCACTACGTTATAATGATCGCCTTCGAATCCGAAGCGGTCGATCATTTGTCCTTCAGGGCTTGCCATATAATCTAGAATCTTAAACACAAGGTCCTTGTTCTCAGAATTAGCAGAGACTGCAATACCCCTTGATTCTTTTGTAACATCCGTAGCTCCAAAGCCTTGGTATTCGCCTTTCGCAGGCGGCAGCATGACTAGTGAAGCTTCTTCTCCGCTCACTTGAAGCATTTTGCCTTCATAAATATCGATAACTTTACCAGCTGTACCAGGGATGATTGCAGCTTCCCCATCAAAGAATGCTTTTTCTTTCGTATCCCATTGCTTTGTTAAGTATTGAGGATCCAAAAGTCCTTCTTTATATAACTTATTATAAAATTCAAGCTTTTCTTTTTGCTGCTTTGAAACTCTTGCGTATTCATAAGAGCCATCTTCTTTTTGCAGCCAAGTCTTATCGATCCCAAAAGCCATATCAAACATATAGTCTATTTCTGCAATGTCACCAGCAACTGTAATGGCATATTTAGGTTTATCGCCACCGGGCTGTTTTTTAACTAATTCTTTGAAAAATGCATAGTAATTGTCCACAGTTGGATTTTCCATTAGTGCTTTGGAAGTTTCCATTTTGTTAAACCAGTCTCCTCTAATGACAGGAACTTTAGGAGCAAGCGGTTTAATCCATAGTAAGTAAGGATAATTTTCAAGTCTTTTTTCGTTAAATGGCTGAACGATATCCTTTAGATATTTTGATTCCTTGATATATGGTCTTAAATCCTCTAATAAACCTTGATCTGCCATGGCTTGATCCCCGCCTTGGAAATAAATCATATCAGGAATATCGCCGCTATTGAGCAGTAAGTTTAACTTCTCAGCATAGTTACCTTGCGGGAGGTCGACTAATTCAAAATTCACTTTAATATTTTCATCTTCAAGGAGCCCTTTTTCAATCGCATCATAATATTTTTCTGATACAGGGTTAGAGCTGTTATCATCTTTCATTACAATACGGATTGTTGTGGCTCCCCCTTTTTCTTTTTTATCTTCCTGACCTGCTTCTTCTT
Organism: Cytobacillus sp. BC1816; assembly: GCF_051353635.1. Lineage (NCBI taxonomy): Bacteria > Bacillati > Bacillota > Bacilli > Caryophanales > Bacillaceae > Cytobacillus > Cytobacillus sp. BC1816. The sequence continues at coordinate 4,999,916 of NZ_CP195611.1, forward strand.
TGTTCGTACAAGCCGCCAGTAAACCCAAAACCAAAATGAGGCTTAATATGGCTAAAAAAGATTTTCTCATCACTTTTCCCCCTAAAAAGTTTTTTTATATACTAATTGAATCGATAAATGATTACTCCCCCCTTGCCATTCAACATATATTAGGAAATTGATAGTATAAAAGATAACCAGAGTCACAATAGTATGGAACCGGTTACATAAATGACTATAAAAGGTTGTCACTAACAATTGTGAATTAAAAAATTATGTTAAAGCCTGATAATCAACCTTTGTATATCCTTATGTAACCGGTTACATATTATATTCCCTTTTAGAATAATTGAAAGTAGTTTTAAAGTCAACAACTAAAAATTCAAATTACTTTGGAAATTTTTTTGTTTCTATCGACGCGAAATTCTGCACAGCAACTTGGAGTTGATCATTTCCTTTTGATTTGGGCGGGTGCGGAAGTATAGGATTTAGGTGCAAGAGGCATTGAAGGTTCTTGCTATTTCTCTTGTTTTTACAAATTCAATCAAACGTTTGATTGAAATGGCCATTTTATATATCTCTCCACTTCCCTTTTCCCGAAAAATCAAAGTCCCCCATAATTCAGAGGATACTCTGGAAATTAGGGGGAACCTTACTGAAAGTCAATCATTTTCGATTCGCACGTTCTCTTGACTTCACCTTAAAACAGGGGCTTAAAGCTTCAACTCATAAACCTTCCGCGGCCGCCCGCGCTGCCCAGGCTGTTCTTCGCCCGTCACTTTGGCAAGCCCGAGCCGCTCGAGCTCCGCCATAATCCTCCTCGAGTTGCGTTCGGTGTTCTTCAGCCATCTTGAGACTTCCTGCGCAGTGACAACCTTTTTTTGATAGTGCCTTGAAAGGTATTCGATTTTGGATACGATTGCCGGATTGATTTTGGCGCCCTTAAAGCGTTCTTCCCATTCCTCTCCCCAAATGCGTTGCTGGTAGGAAACCGCCTCTTCGCCGCTTTCCGAAAGGTGTTCCTTAATTTGCTTGTTTTCATCAATACTAACCACAGGCGAAGCTTTCTGATCCCGGGCATATTGGAGGGCGAGACGGACATTCTGCTCTGCATCATATGCCGTCAGCCCGTAGCCGACACCGATTCTTACCTTTAGCTTGCTGTGGATTTTCGCTTCTTCTATAAGAGAGTACATGGAGGCTTCCTGAAAATGCATTTCCATTTCGCCCCGGGTTGTATAAATAAAGAATAGACCATCCCCGATCTGCACAAAGGAGCCTTGGACTTTTTCTGCATAATCAAGCATGACCTGCTTGATTTCCAGCTCGTGCCGCTTCATTTCATAGGTGAAATGCTGCTCTTCCAGTGAGCTTGCAGAGTGAACGACTTCCATTCCCATAATCGCTATCTGGGAGCGCTTATACCAATTGGACTGGCCTCTTTCCCTTAGGTAGCGGAGCACAAGTTTTATGGCGACAGGAGAAGGGACGACCCGGTAGCATGGGATTCCCTGTTCCCTCAGCCGGTCATGGACCTCCTGGACACAAGTCAATGCTACCTCCGTTTTTCCTTCCTCAAAAAGCCTCTTATGAAAACGGATGATTTCCTCTGCTGGTTCGTACTCATTATAGGAAAAAGCCTGAATGTTTAAATCTCCTAAAAAATATGTATTCTTTAGTATATCAAGCTCCGATTCCTGAATGGTGTCCAGGCTTGCCTGCTGAAATCCTCCTTCCCTGATATGCGCTTCCAGGAGTGTTCCCAGCAGACTGGAGCCATATAGAGGGGGATAATGGGCGTTTTCCTCCCCGATCAGCCCTTTTGAACGCGCGTAATAATAAGGGGCCTGTCCGGAGAAAAACCACAAATCGATTTCCGTTTTATGTTCCCTGATAATTTTTTCCGTTTCTTTTGTTTCCTTATAAATGTATGGAATCATCTCAAGCTCGCTGTATTCACGCGACAAGGCAAGAATGTGTCCAACGGAGTCTCCCGGTCCCACTACCCCAACGCGAATCTTCATTTCTTTTCCACCTGCTTTTTCTTTATATGCTTGTTTCATTTTTTAAATATTGAGCGATAATCTCTGTTCCCATTTCCAGATCTTCAATAGAGGCATATTCCTCAGGATGATGACTGAGCCCATTTTTGCAGGGGATGAATAAAAGCCCTGATGGCCACTTAGCCGCCATGTTCATGACATCGTGTCCTGCACCGCTTTCAAGCACCAGTGCCTTATACCCTAAAGATTCACCTGATTGCTGTAATTTCCGCATCACTGCCTCATCCAGCTTAACGGATGGATTATGAACAAGCGTTTTTACTTCTATTTTAACACCAAAAGATTCAGAAAGCTGATGACATTTTTCACGTATGAGCTCCTCCATCTCTTTTTTCAGCGAATCGTCCACACTGCGGATATCGACTCCAAGCTCAACTGTTCCGGGAATCACATTCATGGCGTTCGGCTTTAGTTCAAAGGTGCTTGCTGTTGCCACAATCGGCACCGCATTGGAATCCGATAAAGAAAGAGCTGTCTCTGATATAAATGGGACGAGTGGTGCAGCCGCGACAAAGGCATCCTTACGTTTGCCCATCGGTGTCGTGCCTGTGTGCCCCATCTGTCCCTTGATGGTTATCTTTAAACGGATTGGGCAGGCAACTGCCGTCACTGCTCCAAAGTCTGCGCCTGCATCTTCAATTCTGGTCCCCTGTTCTATGTGAAGCTCAATAAAACTTTTTATTGCTTTCTCCGGCCGTTCAGCCTTTTCAATAGCTTCCCACGACAACCCCATGCCCTCGACTGCCTGGCGGATGGTGATGCCATCCTCACCAGTTACATCCTCCACTTCTTTCTTATTAAGAAGGCCGCTCATAGCCTTGCTGCCAATGGTTGATACGCCAAAACGGGAGGATTCCTCCGATGCAAAACAAATGACTTCAATTGGTATAACAGGCTCAAATCCTTCTTCTTTCAGTTTCTTTACGGCAGCCAGACCGCAAAGGACACCGGCCACTCCATCATAGCCTCCTCCACCTTTTACGGTATCCACATGAGAACCTGCGGCAACAGCAGGTGATGAATCTTCGGCCTCCCAGCGGGCAATTGCATTCCCCGCTTCATCTCTTTGAACCTTCAATCCGATATCCTCAGCAATGGAAACAAATACATCAATGGCCCGCCATTCTTCTTCCGTGTAGCCTAACCGGCAGAACCCTTCAGCCTGGTTCATGCTGTCTGTTAAATTTAACGCTTTCAGATGCTTATCCAGCCATTCTTTCATTTTCAATACTCCTCCCTGATCTCATGAAGAAAATGAGGCAGATAGCTCTGCCTCATCCATTCCTTAATTCAATTTTTTTATAGATTCAAATAGCAGCTGGACGGCATTCATCATCGTACCTTCATTGATATCAAACTTTTCGTTATGATGGCCTGCTGCTAGCTCTGTACCGAAAATGCAGTATGTCGCCTGTCCTCCATTTTGCTGAACACGCTCCATGAAAAATGTTGCATCCTCAGAGCCTGCAGGTGAATTGTCTTCAAGGATGCTTTCCTTTATATAGGAAGCTTCTTGTGCACAGCCATGCAAGACGGAAGCCAGCTCTTTTGTTCCATGGGCACTTATGGCCTCGCCCACAGTCTGAATCTCGTATTCTACTCCGTACATTTGGGCTGATCCTGCGATAACAGCTTCGGCCTGGGCTTTAACATATTCGTTAATTTTAGTCGTTTCCCCGCGTGTTTCAATTTTCAGCAAAGCTTTATCTGCGATGATATTGCGGCCTGAACCTGCATGCAATTCACCCACGTTAATGCGGGTTGCCCCTTCTGAATGACGCGGAATAGCGTAAATATTCAGGGCAGCAGAAGCGGCGGCAAGCAAAGCGTTTTTACCCTCTTCCGGATTTCCGCCTGCATGGGAAGAAACTCCTTTAAACGTTACATCAAGCTTTGACGTGGCCAGGAATCCGTTCTTTGATGCTACAAAATGTCCATCTGGAACTCCTGTGCCGACATGTGAGGCAATTAAATAATCGACATCATCGACAACTCCGGCTTCAGCCATTGAACGAGCCCCGCGGGTGCCTTCCTCGGCAGGCTGAAAAATCAATTTGATTTTCCCCTTAAGGCTGTCTTTATTTTCAGCAATCAAGCTTGCCAGGCCAAGTCCGATGGTTGTATGGGCATCATGTCCGCAGGCATGCATAGTGTTCGGAACTGCAGACCTAAATCCTTCTTTTTGCGGAAAATGGCTGTCTGCCTCTGATTCATGGATCGGCAATGCATCCATATCAACACGGAATGCTATCACCGGGCCATCCTTTTTGGTATCCATAGTCGCGACAATGCCTGTATAACCGTCTGTAAAAGCTTCAATATACTCTTTTTTCGCACCATTTTCGAGAGCCCATTGATAATGTGCGGCTGTTTCCTCTTGATTCGGCTTACCCATAAAATAATCAGATGCCATTACCTGCCTGCCCATCTCCAGCTGGAAGCCAAGGTCATCCAGGATCGATGCAACAATGGAGGCTGTCCGCATTTCCAGGAACCCTCCCTCTGGATAGCGGTGAAAATCACGACGCCACTCTTTTAATTGATTTTCGAGGTTACTCACTTTTTAACCACATCCTATTCTTATAGATAAGGGCCGATTCCCGGACCAAACGGGATTCCAAAGAAGACGAACACTAGAATCATAATAATCCATGTCAGCAAGAAACAAATTGAGTATGGAAGCATTAAGCTGATAAATGTCCCGATACCGGCTTTTTTGTCATACTTCTGCATGAATGACAGCGCAATAACCATATATGGCATCATCGGTGTTACGATATTTGTAGATGAATCCGCCACACGGTAAGCCACTTGCGTAAATGCAGGATGGTAGCCAAGCTGCATAAACATCGGTACAAAAACAGGTGCTTCAAGTGCCCACTTGGCTGAACCTGAAGTGATCAGGAAGTTCAAGGAGGCGGTAAAAATAATATAACCAATAATCAGTCCGATTCCAGTAAACTCTACGTCTTTCAGGAATTCAGCTCCGTTAACCGCTACCCAGGTTGCAATATTAGACCAGCTGAAGTAAGCGATAAATTGGGCGATTGCGAAGATTAAGACAATATAAGATGCCATATCCTTCATAGATTCAGCCATAAAATTGGCAACATCTTTACTGCTCTTAATGTTTCCAACTGTTATACCATATACAGTACCAATAATGATGAAGAAGAACAGAATAATTGGAATAATGCCATCCAGGAATGGAGATGGAACAAGTCCGCCATCTTCATTGGTTAACGGGCTATTTGGAATAAGGATCGCTCCCACAATAAGGGCAATATATGCAAATCCAGCAATGGCGGCATTCCGTAAGGCCTTACCTGCGTTAGGGGGATCTTCTTTTACAGCTTCCTTAACCTCAGCCCCTTTATACTCTCCAAGACGCGGTTCAATGAATTTCGTCGTGACAAGTCCGCCGACAATGGTTAAAACAAATACGGAAACAATATTAAAATACCAGTTATCAATTGGTGTTACGACAATACTCTCGTCAATAATCTTGGCAGCTTCTGTTGAAATCCCTGCCAAAAGTGCGTCTGTTCCCGCGATCAGCAGGTTTGCCGTAAAACCGGCACCGGCGGATGCATACCCTGCAGCCAAACCGGCAATCGGGTTTCGGCCGATTTTATAGAAGACCATTGCGGCAAGCGGCGGCACCAGAACCATCGCAGCATCTGATGCGATATTCCCCATGATCCCAACAAACACAACGGTGTACGTGATTAATGCCGGCGGTGATTTTAAAATCGTTTTCTTAATGGCATAATCCAGCATGCCGACCTTCTCGGCAAGCCCGATCCCGAGCATCATGGACAGAACCAGGCCAAGAGGCGCGAATCCGGTGAAGTTATCGAGCATGGATGTCAGAATAAAATTCAGGCCTTCTGCAGATGCCAGGTTCTTAACTGCAAGCTCCTCTCCAGATCCTGGATGGACAACAGTAGCCCCAAAAGCGCTAAAGATTGCTGAAACAATAATGACAAGCACTGCGAGCCCGGCAAATAATATAAACGGATCCGGGAGCTTGTTGCCGACCTTCTCGACTCCATTGAGAAATCGCTGGGCAATCCCTGGTTTCTTACTTTCTGTTACCACTTTCTTTCCTTGTTTTTCTGTTTTCATAAACTCCCCTCGCTTTTCTATTTTTTATTGGATTTTCTTACTTATGAGTGCCGCTGCGGCGGCCAGGTTCGGACTTGCTGTTCCCGAATTCTGCTTCTTCTGTCCGAAGTGGCGCCTAGTTCGGACTCCTTCTCTCGAGTTTCTGCTTCTTCTGTCCGAAGTGGCGCCTAGTTCGGACTGCTTCCCTCCGTTTTCTGCGTCCCCTGTCAGTAGTAAGCGAGCACTTATTTTAAAACAGAGGGCTTTACCTCTGCAGGAATTGGACATGTGTAAGGATTGGCTTGCTTGAACTCATTGAATTCCTGTTTGACAGCTTCCAATTCTTTCTGGTCGGTCAGCAGTTTAACTGCTGTTAAAGCCATTGCTTCTGCTGCACGGAGCATACCCTTGTGGGCATAGCTGCTGATGCCTTGTGCAGTCATCTGCCATGTATGCAGCGGTGTGCCCAGTGCTGATGTTGAGGCTGTCAGCTGTGCGGTTGGAACAACCCAGCTTACATCGGAAACATCAGTAGAGCCGGCAAGAACTTCTTTGGAAGGTTCATAGGCTGAGATTGTTTCTGCCAGGTATTTTCCTTCAAACTCAGTTCCGTCCCCTACATAGCCAAATCCTCTTAAAATATCCAAATAGCTTTCTTTCTCACCATCTGATAGGGTTGTCCAAAGCTTTTCGGCAAAGGCCTTTTCTTCTTCGTCCGGTTTTTCAATGCCGGATTCCTGAAGGCTTTGATAGAGAATTTTTTCAAGGCTGCGGTTTGGAATATAATTGGAACAAGCCTTGTCAAACTCAATGGTAAGCTCTGTCTCTGTCATTAGAGCTGCGCCCTCCGCGATTTTGCATACCCGTTTGTAGATTTCATCCACCTGCTGAACCTTTGGCGCGCGAATCAGATACAGGACTTCGGCGTCTGCTTGTACGACATTTGGCGATATGCCCCCAGTGTTGGTGATGGCATAATGCATTCTGGCTTCCGGTACGACATGCTCGCGAAGGTAATTGACACCCACGTTCATCAGCTCAACCGCATCCAAAGCACTTCGTCCAAGATGAGGCGAGTTCGCCGCATGTGAGGATAAGCCTTTAAATCTAAAATAAACCTGATAGTTTGCGAGACTGGAAAGGCTCATGATGCTGTTGGCCGGAGATGGATGCCAGGTTAAGGCTGCGTCCACTCCTTCAAATACTCCTTCGCGGACCATGAAGGTTTTTCCGGAACCGCCTTCTTCACCCGGACAGCCAAAAAATTTTACAGTTCCAGGAAGATTGTTTTCTTCTAAATACTTTTTTGCTGCACAGGCTGCCGCAAAAGCTCCGGTACCCAGCAGGTTATGCCCGCAGCCGTGACCGACCTTCAGCCCGGTTGGCTCGTACGAAGTCTTGTTTGGCACCTGCCCCAATCCGGACAGAGCATCAAACTCACCGAGAAAGCCAATAACAGGGGCTCCGCTTCCATAGGAAGCTACAAACGCGGTTTCAATGTTTCCGGATTTGAGTTCAACCTGAAAGCCTGCTTTTTCGCATTCAGAAGCTAAAAATTCTGCCGATGCATACTCTTCAAATCTAGTTTCCGGATGGTGATAGATGTACTCGCTGATCTTTTCAAACGTCTTCTTGTTCTCTATCAGAAATGTTCTTGCAAAGTTGTTCGTCATGATTTCCTCCTTTAATTTAAATGGCCGATCCGCCATTTAAGATATGAATATAAGCATCGACCGCAACCAGTAAAGCTTCTTCCTCGAAATCGAATTGAGGATGGTGGTGAGGATAATCAAGCTTCGTTCCAAACAGCATAAACGTAGCTTTGCCGCCATGCTTCTGGACCCTGTTCATCATAAAGCTGACATCTTCCGATCCGGAGACAGAGACAGAAGGCAGCACTTCTATCACAAGCTCGCTTGATTCACACCATTCGGTGATTTTCGGAATCAACGCCTCATCACATACAACCACTTCTGTAACTCCGACTGCTTCGATCGTGCAGGAAACATCATGCATATCTGCTGCCGCCTGAATAATCCGGGTCGCTTTTTCAGCCATATATTGAGCAATCTCCGGTGTTTCGCCCCGCACTTCTATTTCCATATAACTGTCTCCCGGGATGATGTTCCGGCCGCTGCCTGCAGAAAGCTTCCCTACATTCACCCTGGTGACGCCATCATGGTGGCGGGGAATGCCGTAAAGATTGTTTGCAGCCGTCGTCGCCGCCAATAAAGCATTTTTCCCAAGTTCGGGATTGATTCCGGCATGTGAGGAAACTCCTTTAAAATAAGCATTGTATTTGGTTGAAGCCAGAAACCCCGGCGTTGTGGCTGCGATTGTTCCAACGGGCAGGGACTTAATGCCGATGTGGCCTGAATAAAAATAATCGACATCATCAAGCCAGCCTTTGTCTGTCATCGCCCGGGCCCCTCTTCCACCTTCTTCAGCCGGCTGAAACAAAAGGGTAAAGCGTCCCTTAAGTTGATCACCATGGGAAGAAATATACTGAGCTACCCCAAGTCCGATGGCAGTATGTCCGTCATGTCCGCACGAATGCATCACATTCTCTTCTTTTGAGCCAAATTCGAATTGAGCTGGACGATGGGCAGGATCTGCAGATTCGTTTATCGGCAGTGCGTCAATATCAAATCGGAAACCAACATGGTCTCCGTGTCTGCCAGTATCCCAGACTGCCACAAGCCCGGTATTGCCGCCGCGCATTTGATCGAGCCAGGACTCTTCAACACCCCAATCCCTCGCCTTTTTCTCTTGGGCTTCAAGATCAGCTTGTGCAGGAAGCCCCATGCGGGAATTCTCGTCAAGCGCGTCTTTCCCTAAATAAAGCTTGAAACCCATTTTTTCCAGTTCTTTTCCGATTCTGTATGTAGTGATATACTCCATGAACCCCAGTTCAGGCAGTGCATGCAAAGTGCGCCGCCATTTGATCAGCTGGGGAGTTATTTCCTTTAAAAAGCTGCTGCCCATCATGATTCCTCCTGTTGAATATTATTTCGGACATTTTCCGTTTCATTACCTTAAATGTATTATACACGCATTATTAGAAAATTCAAAGTAAACTTTTAACTATTAAAATGTGGTTTGGTGAATTTTTATACAACCGAAACTAAATTTAGCAAATCTTTAGTATAATCCTCCCTATACACCCCTGACTTTCTCCCTATTTTCACCTAAAAAGTGTAATTTTCCACGTTTAAACTGTAAAAATATAACTCCATCCGCTAAAATAAGGGATATACTCTGAATGGCACATACCTTTAGGGAGGACCTTTAAATAATGCACAATAAAACAAAAATTTTACTCTGCAGTGTTGGAATATCATTAATGCTTGGAGGATGTTCTGGTATGAATAGCGCAAATAACAAACAAGACAGTGAAAAAGCAAAAGAAACACAGGCTGCCCCTTCTGAAGAATCACTAATCAGCGTTCAGGATTATACCGGTGAAGGCTATGCACTTCCATATGGAAAAGAAACAGATAAAATCGCAGATGAAAACCTTGATCAGATAAGGGAAACTGCAATCAAGTTTTTTAAGGAAAAATATAAGACCGATGTAACGGTGCATAATGTGGTTGGTGCTAAGGATGGGGCTACTGTGTTTGTAGAATCCAAAGGTGAGCCGCATTTCTACACTTATGCTGTAGTGCCAATAGATGAACTCGAAAAGAAAGTGATGACAGAAAAGATATGGGCGGACGAATTCCAGGTGGAGAATGCCATTAAAGGCGGATTGTATCACATGATCTTTAATGAGGAGTTCCAACAGCTCGACGAATTCCTTGAGACTCTTGCAACAGAAGGTCAGGTAACCGGAAAAACAAAGGAAGCCCTCCAAAACGTGGGCGGACACGGATATATGACTCCATATTATTTTATTGCATTAACAAGTAAAGAAGAGGCTATTAAACCAGTATATGACCTTTATATTAGTAATCCTGATGAAAGTACGGAAAATTTGAGGAATGCCTATGAAGAGGGCTCGTTTAATCCAGAAAACTTCAAAATCAATATTCAATTATTCATGGCTGAGAAGCAGGCAGAGCCAAGTGAAGAAATATTTAATCAAGTCACCAAGGAGCTAGAAGAAATGAACTCAATACCTAAGGGCACCTACAGCTTCTCTCTCAATGATAACTATATTGATAAACAGAGTTCGGAAGGTGCTAAGGATAATTCTTTAAAACGCGGATACCCGGATTACATTATTAAGGAATAAAGCAGGTGAAAATATGGATACTCTTAAGGGTTCACCAAATATTAATACGGATATCGCAGCAAACAATGATAAAGATTTAGTTGAACTGGCAGGCCATCATGCATATACCTATCCGCTATTTGAATCCGTTCTGCAGGTAAATAATACCGACTATACAGTTATCGATACTCGTTATGAAGACCCTACTGGCCTTGATGCTATGACAGTCGTAAATATGGAGACAGAGGAAATATCCATCATTTATGTAGGCACGGATGCAAGCGGAAAATATGGCAACAAAGATATTCTGACAGATGCACAGCTTTTAAGTGACCTAACCCCCGCCCAGCTGGCTGCAGCAAGAAGCTATTATACTGAAATGAATCAAAAGTTTAACCAGGTTGGCGGCGTTAAATCGATTGCAGGAAATTCACTTGGCGGCGGTCTGGTTGGTGCAGTAGCAGTTGAAAATCCAGAAGTAAATGCAGTTACTTTAAACCCCGCCCTGCTTCCTGAGGGGATGGTGGATCCTAACCAAACTTATGATAACATTACAAATTACTTCAGCAGCTACGATGTGCTGACTCAGACTTTGATTGCTTTAAATCTTCATGGCAGAATTCCAGGCAAGCAATATGAAATCTTTAATGGTATTCCTGAATTCTCAAAGCTTGCTACAAACCATACAGGCTATTTGAGGAATGAAGATGGCACTCAGTTCTATGTAATTGGTGAAGTCGGCAAGCCAGGCTATGGCAAAATTTACATTGATGCTGATGCCCATATCGTATCCAGTATCTGGACTGGAGTACCGTTATATGGCGGGCACTCAGACCGCATTGAGATCAACAAGGAGAATCTGGATCTCCTCGCTTCTTCCCTGCAAAGTCATGTGATGGAAAGACTGAATCTAGCTCACGAGTACCTGGGCAACTCGGTTGCCATTGTAGACGATGAGGCAAACCGTTATTATGAACGGCTCAGCCGCCTCCAGAAGATTTTCGAAGAGATGTTTGAAAATCTGATCAGCGAACCGCTTTTTATGGGGATTACCTCCATAAGCAATCGATTAACGGCTGAAATTGATCATTTGGTTTCTTTGTTAAATGTGGCGGAAAGTCATGCTAAATCACTGAACTATATACTGAATTCCCCGCCTGCCGAGCTGCTTGAACATATTTTCCGGACGAACGTCAGTGTGGAAAGTATCTTTAATGAAATCCGCAGCTTTTTGTATGATTTGAAAGCGGATGTTCAGGACCTTTCCAAAAGCCTTATCAGGATCATTTCCAATAAGATCCCGGAGCTGTTTGAGGGCGGGAAAGAACTCTGGTATGATGCTGTAGTCAGTGAGTTAAAAGCCCATTATGGGATCGTCAACAATAATAGGGATAAGCTTCTTTCACATATCAGCGAATACCAGAAACAAGTTCAGGACGTTGCCGCTAATTTTCATGACAGGGATCTTTCCCTCGGACAGTCCATCAGAAGCAAATCCTCTCATTCCAATTCAATATCCGTACAGGGAACGAATACTTATAAACTGGAAGATTCCCCCTATATGGAGTTAAGGATGAAGATTAAGGAATTCCAGATGGATACCGCTTATACTGCCTTTACCAGATCAACTCATGCACTCCTCTTGCCTTTATTGCATAAAGCATGGGTAATCACTTTGAACATTGAAAATGCATTGGAACTCCTGTCGAGCACCATCAAAGGCGCAACCAAATTCGCATTGGATTATACCATCCCCGGCAAGTTATTTGGCCTGTTTTCGGACTTTGATGATAAAATCAGAAACAGTGTCAACAACGCGCTGGAGCCTTTGGACGAATTCGCCGGCACCATTGAAGGCATCCGTAAAGGGTTAGACCGATTAATGGCGGAATACCCTACTCTACTAGAGAATTTTAGGCCTTATGTCGAGACAGCCATTTTCAACAACAGCGGCTACTATAATGTCCACCTCTACAACCTCGCATCCATCGCTATTTTAAGAGAGATGGAAATGCTGTTCGATGATGTGGTTTATCAGCTGGGAAGCCATAAAGCGGAAGCAATCGAGGCATTGTGCGAGGTATCGAAAAAGGTAAAGAGTAATATGGGGATTCTGTATGAACAAGTAGATCGCGGGACGATTAATTAATTGGGACATTGGGATAGGCACCTTGTCCCATAGTCAAAAAGAACAAAGCCGAGCTAAGCCGCCAGCTCGATTTTGTTCTTTCTTCTTTTAAGCGACCTTTTCGATTATTTCTCCATATATCCCTCTAACAGCTCTTTAATTAGCTGATTCAATTCCTTATTTTTCTGCTCCTTCAGCCATTCCACCTGGTTAATCGGCAGGTTTAATTTAAGTGTGATTCTTTCATTCGGCATTTCTACTTTTCGAATTACTTCTAATGTAATGCCCGCTTCAATATCCGGAAAGTCCAGATGATCCTCACTTATTCTTAAAACACCTTCGTATGACTCCTCCGGATCAAGTTCGCAAAATAAGCTTAACCTTGGCAGCTTGCCCGGTACAGATTTTAGAAACATAAATGAACTTAGTGTTCGCCCATCTTCCAATTCAATTTCCGTGATCAGACTTTCCCTGTCTTGATATTTTCTTAGAGTAACCTCGCTCACAATCAGATCCACTTCCAGCGTACTTCCTGCAGACGATTCAAAAATATAGATGGCACTGTTAAACAAATAGATTTCTTCCCCATCGAGGTTTATTGATTTTATACCAGCCATACCTGCTCCTCCATACATATGATGTTCTAACATATAGACGTTTCAATATAGTTAAGTACATCATATCAAAAATCTCTATTTATAAGGGGGATATCTAAATACTATCCTTAAAAGGTTACTAGTCCCGAAACCTTACGGAACATATCAAGGGTATTCTCCATAAAAAAGCTAGCTCAGCATCGCCAAGCTAGCTATAACACTTCACCGTATATGAGGTCGGTTTATTAAATAGATGGTAATAATCATGGTCGCACAGCGAATTGTCAAGGCTGTTAAGGCTGTATCCCTGGAAAGGCCTAAATACATGGTAGAGAATACAAGAATGAAGGCATGGGGAATACATTAATAAATCCATTGTGAAAAGTTATAATAGATCATTTAAGATTTAATTCCGGCTCCAGCTCCGCTTCAAAAATCCTCGGCCAAGGAAGCTTAACATGGACACTTTCTAAAGAATCGATCGTCCTATAAAATTTCTTGTTCCCTCTTTTTCCAATATAAACGTGTTTCCCTTCGAAATGCTCGAACCATTTTTGTGTTTCTAAGGTTAATTGATCATGAACAAATTGATTAACTAAGTCGTAATCTTCACCTAAGCTCCATTCACTTGCGCCAATACTGGAGATATAGGCCCTTGCTGCAGGATGAACAATGTTTTTATAACTGTGATCTTTTGAGAATCGATGAAGCAGGAATTCATAATGTGCTTCTGCGGTGCCTTCATAAAGTGGTACACCAAATCCTGAAGTTTGTTCAAGAAATGCAATACGTGCAGCAGCATGGCCGATTGTAATGCCTATTGTATTGCCGGCAGTGTTCCAGCCGCTATAGGCAAGAAGTTTAGTTAAATCGACTTTCGCAGTTAGTTGGGTAATAAGCTGAGCATCTGCACGATTAACCTCAATGACATCTCCGATTGCAACCTGCTTTCCCTTTTTAATAAGGTTACTTGTTCTATCTACCAATTTTTCGACATCTTTGGTTCTCTTATTTTTGTCGAATGAAGGAGTATTCAATAACAGGTGGATATCCGCATCCTTTTCATTTTCGGCAATCTTTCCGCCTGAAGCAGCAATATGCTTGATTACATTATAGTCGAAGGTTGTATCTTCAAAAGGTGCAATCCAATCTTTTCCATGAATGCCGCTGTACTCAATATAAAATGATGGTTCTGTATTAAATAGCTTCGTTACGAATCTAGATACTAATACAACATCAACTTCATCGGCTCCAGGGAATACGGAAATTTGATCCTCCAAACCGTATTCTGTTATCTTTTCAACAAGAATCTCTCTTTCGGCGCGGTGAAGGCCATGAGGAGCAGCGTCATCCTGGGCCAGAATCAAATAATCAATTGAACCGTTGTTAACCCAATCAATTAACAGTTTATTAATAGAATGGTTTCTTGCTCTGGCATTTAGATAATCCTGCAGCACAGATTCCGGTATTTCGGATTCTAATTTCTCAAATTCAGCTCGATGTTCTTCCATTCCTAAGTTAATGACCTGATCATATAAAATTGCCCATTTTCTGATTTGATCGTAGTATTTCAAGTATTCATCGCTTATGGCTGTTACGGCAAGCCGCTGAATGGTGTCATAAACATATACAGGCTTTTCAGGATAAAGCTCCTTGAGTTTTTTAATTACCTGTATGTCAGAAAGGGCTTCTTTCTCGGATTTCACTCCAGTACGGGAAGCAATTAATCCCCCATATGCCAGCATACTTGCAGAAATTACAAACCCATCTGCTTCTTCAGCATTATCCAATAACCATTTGCTGATTTCTTTGCTATTTCCGGGCTCTGTGTAAAAACCAATCATTTCGGTTGGCGGGGTTATGACATCAACACCCGCAGCTTTTCCGACCTGCTGCGGAAAATAGAGATTTGCGGGTCGGTCATCCAATGGAACCATGAGAATCTTAGCCAAACCATCCTTCTTTTCTGCAGCCTCCATTTCACCTAGATTACCAAATAACAGCAGAATAGCCATACATGCAGAAAACAATGCTTTCCATCTATTCACGCCTTCTCCTCCTTTTAATCCAATAACAAAAGTAGATTCAGGATGTAAAGTAAGTTGCCTTTTGGGTATTATTGCAAAACTGCCCCATCCTCTAATAATTTTTTCCGCAGCACGCTGGCATCAAGATCCCTTGGGTCTACTCCTTCAGCCAGTGATATGGCTGCTGCTGTACCTGCTGCCTGGCCTGTTGCCATACAGCTTGGTGTTAGACGGGTCGTTGCAAGTGCTTCATGGGTGGTGGAAATACATCTTCCTGCTACGAGCAAATTGTCAATCTCTTTAGGAATAAGACATCTATATGGAATCCCGTAGCTTCCATCCCCTTCTATGTCATTCGCCTGCACACCTTTACCTGTTGGATCGTGGATATCAATTGGGTAGCCGCTTAGCGCAATTGTATCGTCATATTTTTTGCCAGTAATCACATCTTTAATTGTTAAAGAATACTCGCCTGAAATTCTCCTCGTCTCCCGTATGCCAATCTGGGAACCAACCGCCGATATGGAGGCTTTTTCAAAACCAGGAATGTTTGTCTGCAGAAATTTTGCCATCATCATGACTTGTTTCCTTCCTTCTTTTTCACCCTTTGTTAAATCAAATACGTCCGTGCCATCAAGCCCTTGGACCCTTGTACAGTTAACCAGAACCTCATCTTCTTCTGGCCCAATAAAAAATAGCACTTGATCACGATTAATAGGAACTCCTGAAGCGTTCCATTCTTTATAAAAGCCTTGTACGCCCGTAAGAGGAAGTTCATCTAATTCATTAATAGGCGTCTTCTTATAAAAATTTTCAGGATTCCTTTTCATGGCTTCTTTTACTTTCGAGACATCCACGCCACGCATTCGAAATTTCATTGTGAGGGGCTGGGTTTTTTGATCATTTTCTCTACCTTTTAAGCAGGGAGCACCTGATAGAAATGCAATGTCAGCATCTCCGGTTGAATCTATAAATTGTTTGGCCTTAACCCGTATTGGACCCGATTTGGTTACCAATCGAATGCTTTTAATGGTTCCCCCATCCACTTCAACTGAATCTGCAAAGCTATGAACAAGAACTTCCACTCCAGCTTCTTCAAGCATTTCAAGTGCAAGAAGCTTATATTTTTCAGGATGATATGGAGTGACTGTATTGGTAAAACCCACTGTGTCCCGCAAATGGCCGGGAGATCCTTCAATAGACATAAGCCTCTCTACAATCTCTTGAGCAATCCCTTTAATGACCTGACGGCCAGTTTCCGTATGAAAGGTCATCCATGGATAGACAAGCGCAACAGTCGACATGCCTCCTAAAAATCCATACCTCTCAATAAGAAGTGTCCTGGCTCCTCTTCTCCCGGCCGCAATAGCCGCATTAATTCCGGCAGGTCCCCCTCCCGCAACGACTACATCAAATTCCAACTCATTTTTCAAAACGAACACGTCCTTTCAACAATCTACCAGTCTATTATTTTCCTCCTGTCATGCTCACACCTTCAATAAACTGCTTTTGAGCAAAGAAGAAGATAATCAATAACGGAACTGTTGCCATAACAGAGGCACTCATCAACAGTTCCCACTTTGTTCCCACTTCATCTGTAAATAAGGCTAATGCCAACGGAAGCGTCATGAGTTCTTTAGAATTAATATAAATCAATGGTTCATAGAATTCATTCCAGCTTGTTAAGAAAGTAAATATGGTCAATGTAGCAATCGCCGGTTTGGCAAGAGGAAGCATGATGCTCCAATAGATTCTGAAATAGGAGCACCCATCCAGCTTTGCAGCTTCTTCAAGCTCTTTAGGTACAAGGAGGAAGAATTGCCTCATGACAAACACCCCAAATACTCCCGCAGGCCCCAAAATTGGTATCCCTATTAGGGGGATATGAGTATTCACCAATCCCAAATCTCTCATTAATAGAAATAACGGGATAGTAATGACCTCGACAGGGATCATCATAGTGCTTAATAAGCAAAGAAACAGAATCGAACTGCCGCGAAAGGATAACTTCGCAAACGCATAGCCAGCTAATGACCCAAAGAAAATGGTGCCAATCGTGACCAATATAGCAATATAAATACTATTAAAATAAAATAGGTGAAACGGTGTTTTCTCCAATACATCCAAATAGTTCTGCCAGCGGAAGGGATCGGGTATCCACTGGAAAGTAAAAATCTTGGTCGAGTCTTTAAAGGATGTATTTATCATCCATAAAAATGGCACGATCATAATTAGAGAGACAAGGGTCAATACTCCATAAAATATAACCTTTGTTCCAAAACTCTTCCTTTTTCTATTGCTCATGGAAAACCCACCTCTTTCTTAACACCCACTGAGCTATGGTGAAAACTAAAATGATTAAAAATAGAATAATCGCAATAGCTGAAGCGTAGCCGAAATCAAATAGCTTAAAGGCTGTTTCCCAAATATAATAAACAAGAACCTTTGTATGATTTCCAGGCCCTCCTCCGGTCATGACATAAATTTGCCCAAACACCTTCATGGATCCGATCACCGTTAAAATGAGTGTTAAAAATACAGTTGGTGTTATCATTGGCAGCGTGACATACCAGAACTGTTTGCTTTTGTTGGCACCATCCAAATAAGAGGCTTCATAAAGTGTACGAGGCACTTGCTGTAATGCAGCAAGGAAAAGGACCATATTCAAACCGACATTTTTCATGGCACTGACTACAATAACTGCCGCCATGGCTAGCTTCGGATCATAAAGCCATGCTGGACCCTCAATACTGAGGACCTGCAGAATTTGATTAATAAACCCTTCATCCGTTGCGAACATATACTTCCAGATAATGGACCACACAACAATCGATGTCATGACAGGAATAAAGATGGCCGTCCGGAAGATTCCCATTCCAGGCAGGTTTCGGTGCAGCAGCAAAGCCAGCATAAGGGCCATAATAATATTGACTGGCACCAGTCCGACTGAAAAAATGAGCGTGTTCTTCAATACAGCCCCAAATTCAGGATCTGCAGTTAAACGGCGGTAATTTTCCAATCCAATAAAGTTTGGATCACCAAGCAGTTGCCAGTCTGTTAGACTCATATAAAAGGAGTATAGCAGCGGTCCCAGCATAACAATTAAAAAACCTAGCACCATCGGACTCACAAACAAATAGCCGTAAAAGGCTTCACTCCCTATAAACTTTTTCCTGCGCCTTTTCTTTTCCAAAGAGAGATGCGCCGAAGTTTTTAAGTTTGCTTCCATTCTGCTCCCTCCTAAATCTTGTCAATGGCATTTCTAAAATCAGCAACTGAGCTCTTAATGCTTTCTGCTGTATGTCCAGTTACAACCGCGCCTAACATAATCCCTTTAACACCGGCTTGAGAAAGAAGAGAAATATCATCTGGCACCAGCTTTCGCTGCGAAGGGATAAGAACTGGTACATCCACCTTCTCCGCTAAAAATTTATAAGCAAGAATGTCTTTAAAAGTAAGGGGAGCCCCATATTCCTTACCAGGCACAATCGATGCTTCAAGCGCTGTTATATCCAGAGATCTTAACTGACCCATTTTCTCAATATCATAATCAGACGATATGGCAAAGGTTTTTTCCATACTAGAAAGCTTTAACATCCAGCTGGGCATGTGGTGAGCATAAATTGAAAAATAATCGAAACCTATTTGGGAAAGCAGGTTCATTTCACTTTGTTTGATTTCTTCAAAAGAACCACCCGGCACAATCCCCAGAGGACAAGAATATGTTGACCGTAAATGCCGAAATACATCGTTATAGGATTCTGCTGCATAGAACTCATTGCCTGAAGCACGATGATTCACATTCACATGCATTTTTACAGCATCTGCACCTTCACTTAAAGCAGCATGTGCCAATTCGAGATTGTTTTCAGGCAAGCTTACAATTAGAGTAACTTTTGTTTCACTCAGGCACTTGCTTAAAGAAGAATTCATTCTCTCAACTCCCATGAATAGGCAAACGGTTAAACCTAATGAGGATTAACCGCTTGCTAAAACAGTTTTATTTCAAAATCGGATCAATTTTTTCATCCATTCCATCCAGAATTTCTTCTGGTTTCTTTAACTGTCCAAACAGTTCATCGAATCCGAATTGGATTGCGTTATCAATTTTTTGCCATTCCATATGGCCTTCCTGCAGTCTTGCATTATCCATCTCGTCAATAACTGCACGCTGGATACTTTCAACCGGCGGGTTGTTAGGCTGATTTACAAACTCATCAGAACTTAAGACAGACTCTCGCGGCGGTACAAAGAAAGTAGACGAGGCAGTGATTCCCTCTTGGCTCGTTAGAAACTTCAGGAGTTCTTTTGCTTCTTCAGGATGCTTGGATCCTGCAAACATTGTATAACCAGCCTGGCCCAGCATTGGGAATCTTCCCTCAGGACCTTCCGGAAGCGGTGCGATATCCCATTTAAAATCTTTCACCTCACGGGCACGTGATACATAACTGTACACATCAAAGAACATTCCAATTTTGCCGGATTCAAAGCTTACTTGTTCACCAGCTTTCGGATGAGACTTGTCTTTAAACATCATGCGATCGAGCATTTCAAGTGTCTCAACCCCTTGTGGGCTGTTCCAAGTAAACTCAGTTGTTTGTTCATTAAATAGGCTTCCTCCGTTGCTCCAAGTATGTGAAAGCAATGCAATCCAAGTATTCCAGTCACGGAAGAAATTAGCGCCATATGTGCCGCTTGCAGAGATTGCCTTTGAGGATTTTTCAAATTGCTCCCAGGTCCATGTTCCAGCTTCCACATGTTCATTTGGTGTCTGTTCCCCTGCGTTTACAAACAGGTCTTCGTTATAGAAAAGAACCATAGGAGGTGTAGAAAACGGGAGTCCATATAACTTTCCGTCTTTTTCAAACAGTTCTAAAGTTGATGGAAAGAAGTCATCCATATTATATTCCGCATCATCTTTAAACGAAGATACATCTTCTAAAATGCCATTTTCCATAAATTGAGGAACCATTCGTTCAGCTGCCCAGCCGATATCAGGCAATTCTCTGCCTGCTGCTAAAACGGTTATCTTTTGCTGATAATCCGGAAATGGAACACTTTCTAAATTTACCTTGATATTAGGATGTGTCTCATAGAATTTTTCAAGCAGTTTATTATACATCTCCTGATGCGCTTCGTTTCCCCATATCATAAAGGTAAGTTCAACTTGTTCATCATTCTTTTTCGAATCCCCGCCTGAGCTGGATGGTTCTGCTTTGTTGCTGCAGGCAAATGTAAACGTTACCATTAATAAAATTAAAAAAAATACACCAAGTTTTTTCATCTTTTTCCCCCTCTCCTTTGACTCTTATTGTAGAAGGAAAACCCGGTTCAAAATATCCCTTCAATCAAAGAAAAAGTACTATTTCAATAGTTAAGTGAATCTTAAGATAACTTCCTGTATTCTTTAGGTGTTAAGCCTACTTCCTGTTTGAAAAGTGACATAAAATGCTTTGGGCTCTTATAACCTGAGAGCTGGGCTACCTCATATACCTTTAAGTTTGTGTTCTTCAGAAGATTTTTCGCTCTCTTTAAACGTTCATCCGTTAAATAGTCTGTAAAGGTCTGATTCAGCTCAGACTTAAACAATTGCCCTATGTATTGGGGATGGAGAAACATATGATCAGCAATGTGTTTAAGTGTTACTTCCTGTCCAATATGATCGTGAACGTAATGCAGGATTTTCTGAAACTGTCCGGAAACATCTGTAAATGTTTCTTCCACTTTATCTTTGAAAATATTGGTAATTACTTTAGAAAGTTCAACCCGATTAACTGGTTTAAGCAAGTAATCAGTAACACCATATTTAAGAGCGGATCTTGCATATTCAAAATCACTGTGCCCGCTCAGGATAATAACGGGTACATCTTGAGAGACTTGCCTTACCTTTGAAATAAATGCTAAACCATCCATTCCTCCCATACGTATATCCGTAATGATTAAATGCGGGATCTGTTGACGAACCCGCATCATGCCTTCTTCACCGCTTTTTGCTTCCCATACGTGAATCTCTCTACTTATAGCCTCTAACAATACCTTCAACCCTTGTCTAATAATTAATTCGTCTTCAACCACTAATACGTTTTTCATCCAATTTTTCCTCCTCCCAGTAAAGCGGTAAAGAAACAGAGACAATAAACCCTTTTTGTTCTTCACTTTGGATAACCAAGCCGAAATCACTTCCATACAGCAACTGAATCCGTTCATGTATATTTGGCAATGCCACACCATGATGCTGTTCGTTAGAATGGCTTGGTTTTTGATCTCTAATAATTTGTTTTAATTCTTTTAATTTCTCCAATTCCATTCCCACTCCATTATCCGAAATGATTATTTTCAATTGCTTCCCTATTTTAAAAGCCTGTATTTTTATCTTCCCTCCAGTATTGCGCAATCCGTGGACAATCGCATTTTCAATAATGGGCTGAAGGATTAGCTTAGGAATGACTGTATCCTTTAAGGAATCTGGAATGTCCTCTATATAATGCAGCTGCTCACCTATCCTTACTTTTTGAATCGTAATATAAGAGGCAACGAACGCCGTTTCTTCCTCTAATCTGACAATTTTCGCTTTGTTGTCAACAGTGTACCGGAGAAGTTTTCCAAGTGAAGAGACCATATCCGATACTTCGAAATTCCCTCTGGTAATCGCCAGCATATTAATGGACTCCAATGTGTTATAGAGGAAATGAGGGTTCATCTGGCTTTGCAGGGCTCTCAGCTCCGCATCCTTTTGTCGCAAGCCAGTTCGATAGACTTCAGAAACCAGGCGATCGATTTCGCTGACCATGAGATTAAAACCATTTTCAAGATCCCCAATTTCGTCATTTGATTGAACCAATACGCGGTGGGAGAAATTCCCCCTTTTTACACCTTCCATCGCCTCTCTAAGTCTATGAATGGAACCTACTAAAGGTTTTGATAATATGAATCCCAGAATGAATGCTATTAAAATACCTGCAAGAACCACTATGATAAGTACTTTCCTAAGATAGTTTACTTCACTTAAGATTTCCGATTTGGGGGTAAGCATAACAATATTAAGACCCTGATATTCCGATTGATTATAAACCATCATATAATCTGTACCGCCAATTGGAATATTTGTATAATTGTTTACCTTTATATTTTCCAATTCGGCCAATATATTGGGAGAAATATCATTTTCCTCATTGTTTGGATAAATGATTTCCTGTTGATTGTTTACAATAAAAATTTGGCTTTTTGTCTTTGTATTCTTAACCATCTCTTGGATCAGCTCTTGCTTCAAATCTATTTTAATAATACCTAGCGGAGTTTGATCAGACGGATCCCTTATTAATCTAGCCACCGAAAAGACAGCTGTATCCTTATTTAAGTAATAGTTCGGATGATGAAGCGGGAGAATCACATGTTCACCATCTGCTTTTATTATTCTTTGAAGCCACTCGTTATTTTGTTCAAATACTTGGAGCATAATGGTATTAGAATCCAGATTGCTGAATATATTCCCATCATTGGCCAGAATGTGTATACCTCGAATTTCATTTCTCATATGGACAAAACTCGAAATATATCGCCAGATTTTCACTCTCTCATTCGCTGGCGGAAAGGGGGCTGCCACCCCTGAAACCTGGTGATTCTTTAATATATTTATTACTTCTTGATCATATAAAGGGGATAAAGAGATGATCTGCATTTCTTTAATATAACGGTCCAGATTCCGATTGATTTGATCAGCAAGCTGTATCGAGTATTCTTCAGCGTTCCTTTGGCTTGCTCCACCAAATTGATAGTAGGTGATACTGCCAAGGATTGAGGCAGTTAGTAAAATTAGGAGGGAGAAAACCAAAATGAGCTTAATGCGATAAGGAAGAGAGAGCAGCTTAGCTTTAATATATTTTCTAATAGCCTTTAATTTCATGAAAATTCCCCTTTGTCTGGAACTATTGCTCTATAGGGAGATGTTCTTCTTTACTTTAATAAATCCTTCTTTCATTTTAAGTCCCCTTTAATCTTAGCCTTAAATAAAAAAAGGACAGAAAAATTCTGCCCTTGAATAAAACCGATTCTTATTATCATCCTGTCAAAATATGCTTTATCCAGCCAAAAAGAAATCCAACATATTACTCCTATACAAATCCCCCAAAGCAAACCATGAACAAAGCTTTCTTCTTTATACATAGCACACTCCTAATTAGGATTCTCTTTTAGTGTTTGACCAGAGATTTGCATAAAAGTATAAATGACACTGGCTAAAAAGGGTGTCATAATAGGGACATAATAATGTCATTTAAATAAAAACGTTCGACAACAAAACTCCTGTTAAATCTTAATCTGTTGCATCTAAAGTAAGGTAAAAATAAAGAGAAACGACATTTTCCATCTCGAAAGCAGCAGTTCCAGGCAACTTCATAGTCACGAAACAGTAGCCAAGATAAGAGAATAAAACATCATTCCAGAAATTTGATATATTTTCATCATAGCAGTTCATTAGAGTTACCATTTAAGAAAAGGGAGGCTGATATAATTGGAGTGGAAAACTAATCAAATTAAGAAAGAAAAAGTATCCCGGTTTGAAATAATAAAAGAATCGGTTACCCTGCCAAATAATATAGAATCCGATTTCTCCTATATTAACTTTTCCAAAGGTGTTTGTATTTTACCGATTACAGATGATGGAAAAATTGTTTGTATTCGTCAATATCGTCATGCAATAAAACAATGGCAATGGGAATTGCCTGCAGGAATGATTGACCACGAAAAGGAAGACCCTCTATTGACGGCAAAAAAAGAGTTAGAGGAGGAGACAGGTTATCAGGCACAGAAATGGATTTCATTAGGAAGCTTTTATCCATCTCCCGGCTCAACCTCAGAAGAAATCTACCTTTTTGCCGCTACCGGCCTTAAGAAAACAGAGCAAAGGCTGGAGCCAAGTGAGCAAATCGATTTATATACACTCGAAATAAATGAGTTATATCATATAATCAATAAAGGAGAATTTCAGCATGGGGCTGGAATGGCAGTCTTATTAAGATATTTAGTGAAAAAGGATTCACTTGAAATTTAAATAAAGCTGGGAGATGTATTTATCCCTTTCATTAAATCAGCCACTCGACTGCATTAAGAAAGGATTTTTGCCCCAACCTAATAACTCATAGGATTATATGAATTCTATAGCTTCTTTGCTTTTTACAACTTTCGATAATCCCTATTATTTTTCGGGAAATAAAATGCTTATTCGTCAATATTTACGGTATTTAACAGGTAAAAGGCACCGCATGGACAGTCAAATTAACTAAAAATCCCTTATGAAAAATATTATTACTTTCTCCTCCCCATAGAAAAACAAAAACCTTGCTCCAAATCAGCAAGGTTTTTCTAAAATCAAACCACATTAGCGGACAGGCCGTATTATGGATGCGAAATAATAAGTTCACATTCACCGCTTATTTCAAATTCTCCCAGTCCAACCGGTAAGATGACATGGCTGCCTTTACTAAATGAATAACTTTCACCATTATGAATGAGAGTACCTTCTCCTTTAATTACACTCAAAAGCAGGTATTTTTCTGCAAAATTAAATGTGGCCGACCCTTTGACATCCCATTTATAAACAGAGAAGAATTCAGATTGTACAAACGCAGTAATCTCGGCATCATCCTTCTTTTCCACCTTAGGAACGCTCTTGGAATCCTGATGCGGAACAGTCGTAACATCGATCGCCTTGTCCAAGTGAAGATCACGCAAGTTCCCCTGGTCATCCTTGCGGTCATAGTCATATACACGATAAGTAGTATCAGAGCTTTGTTGGGTTTCCAGCACAAGAGTTCCTTCACACAAAGCATGAATTGTTCCGCTTGGCACATAGAAGAAGTCACCTGGCTTGATTTTCACTCTGCGAAGCAATTCATTCCAATTGCCTTCCTCAATTTGCTCAACCAATTCTTCTTTTGTTTTGGCGTTATGGCCAAAAATCATGTCTGCATCATCTTTACAATCGATGATATACCAGCATTCCGTCTTCCCCAGCTCTCCATTTTCATTAGCCATGGCATAAGTATCATCGGGATGCACCTGGACAGATAGATCCATATTGGCATCGAGGATTTTCGTTAAAAGGGGAAATACTTCTCCTTTTGGATTTCCAAATAACTCAGGGTTTTCCTTCCAAAGCTTATCCAAAGTCTTGCCGGCAAATAGTCCATTTTCGATTTCAGATGGCCCATTTGGATGAGCAGATATCGCCCAGCACTCACCCGTTTTATCGCTTGGAAGACTATAGCCAAATTCCTTTAAAGCTGTTCCTCCCCAAATTCTTTCTTTAAATACCGGTTTTAAAAATAATGGCTGCACAATTATTTCCTCCAATTTTTATTCTTTTTCCGATAAAGCTTGTTTTGCAAGTAATAGTGATCCTGTAATGCCTGCTCGGTCTCCCAATCCCGGACTTACAATGTAGCTGGATAACTTCGGCAGGGACACATAATCTTTTAGCAGTTCAGGCAAGTATTTATAAATAGAAGTAAATACTTGCGTTTGGTTCATGACTCCCCCGCCCAGTATAATCTTTTTAGGCGATAAGATTAAAATATATTGCATCAGCGCCTGTGCAATATAGTAGCCTTCCAAGTCCCAGACTTCATTACGATTCACTAAGTTAATCCCTTTATCTCTCCAGCGTTCTTCAATAGCCGGGCCTGCTGCTAGTCCCTCAAGGCAATCGGCATGGTAAGGGCATTTTCCTTTATAGGTATCTTCAGGATGACGGCGAACAAGGATATGGCCCATTTCAGGATGAGATAGCCCTTGCAGCAATTTACCTTTAACCACAGCCCCTGCACCAATTCCAGTTCCAACAGTTATATAAAGGCAGCTATCTAATCCTTTTGCCGCTCCAAGTGCAGCTTCTCCTAAAGCAGCAGCATTAACATCCGTATTAAATCCGACAGGAACACCAAATGCCTTCTCAAGTGCCTGAACAAAAGGATAGTTTCGCCAAGCCAGCTTTGGTGTGGAAGTAATATAACCATAAGTTTCACTTTCCTGGTTAACATCTATCGGACCAAAAGATCCAATTCCTATTGATTCTATATCAAATTGCTTAAAAAACTCAATAACTCCAGCCATGGTTACTTCCGGAACGGTAGTAGTAATCTTTATGGAATCCTTAATCCTCCCATGCTCATCTCCAACAGCACAAACAAATTTCGTGCCGCCCGCTTCTATTGCACCTAACATTCTCTGCTCCCCCATCATCGTTTTATATTAACCGTTGTGACTTCAAACTTGTCATACCTATGCCGCGAAAAAGAATATTCGAAAGGAACTCCATTATCCAAAAACCCTACATGCTCAACTTCAAGAATAGGATCATCAGCTTTGCATTCCAAATGTTTTTGATCCAGTTCATCAGATTTACAGGCTCTAATTTTCCGGTGAGATCCCGCTATGGTTAATCCTAATTTTTCTTTGATATGCTGATAGATGGAACTATGAAGAACGTCGTCATTAATTCCAGTAATGATGGTCGTCGGCATATAGGTTTTTTCCAGCACATAAGGCTCATCCTCCACAAGTCTTAAGCGTATCAAATAATAGACGGGTGTTTTACTGTCTATAGCTAAATGCGCGGCAACTGTCTCACTGGGAAATTGAACCTCAAATTTAATCACTTCACTCGTTACTTTTTTATTTTTCAATAGATTCGTC
This sequence comes from Cytobacillus sp. BC1816, assembly GCF_051353635.1. NCBI lineage: Bacteria > Bacillati > Bacillota > Bacilli > Caryophanales > Bacillaceae > Cytobacillus > Cytobacillus sp. BC1816. The sequence continues at coordinate 5,026,723 of NZ_CP195611.1, forward strand.
AATCCGGCTGTTTCTTTGCTAACCACATTCACTCTGCTATTTTGAATTGCTGATTTAACAATGAAAGTCCCGTGCCCTCTCTTACGATAAAGCAGGCCTTCTTGCACCAGAATATCCAGCGCCCGCTTCATCGTCATCCGGCTGCAGCCGAACTCTTTTGCAAGCGTAATTTCGTCTGGAATTGGATCATCAATAGAATACTTCCCGCTTATTATTCTCTGCCTGACTTCTGCAGAAATCGATTCATATTTGGTCATAACCGTTCCACCCTACAAAATTGTATTGACTCTTTTATTATAAATTGAATATATACTATATGTGCTAATTACCCAAAAAAGATGGTCAGGTGACCATCTTTTTTAGAAACCATTATTCTCAGATACGGTCTTAATCCATTGGCCGCTCCTTTTAATAGACCGTTCTCCGTCTTTTTCCAGATTAACAGAAACAAATCCATAGCGGTTTTTATAAGCATTTGTCCAAGACCAATTATCCATAAACGTCCACAGATGATAGCCTTTCACATTTGATCCTTCCTGAATGGCTTTATGGATCCACTTTAAATGCTCTTGAATAAAGTCAATTCGGTAATCATCCTGGATGATCCCGTCCTTATCACGGAATTTTTCTTCCCCTTCTACTCCCATTCCATTTTCAGAGATAAAGCACTCAATATTCCCATAGTTCTCTTTCAAATTGACAAGGATATCATATACACCCTTTTCGTAGATTTCCCAGCCGCGGTGAGGATTCATTTTACGTCCCGGCATCACGTAATTATCAAAGAATCGTTCTGGCATGAAAGGTGCATCCGGATTTGGCAGGTTTTCCTTTGCTTTCACACGTCTCGGCTGATAATAGTTCACACCGAGTATGTCTACCGTATTGTCTTCAATCAGTTCTATATCGCCTTCTTCCACTGCAGGCATAAACCCTTCTTCCTTTAAGATCTTAACAAGCTCCTCCGGAAACTCTCCTTTTACGGAAGGGTCAAGGAATGACCGGTTGAAAAATGCATCCGCAAGGACAGAGGCCTTTAAATCAGCAGGGTTCTGACTTCTTGGATAGGAAGGCGTCAAATTCAGGATAATGCCGATCTTTCCGCCTTGATTTAACACCTTATAGGCCTTAATGGCTTTTGCACTTGATAAAATTGTGTGGTAAGCAACTTGAACTGCTTTCTCAAAATTAATTTCATTTGGATAATGAAAATCGTAAAGATACCCACCCTCGACAGGCACAATCGGCTCATTATGAGTAAACCACTTCTTCACCCGATCTCCAAACAGTTCAAAACATGTTTTCGCATAGGCTTCATAAGCATCAACTACTTCTCTGTTTACCCAGCCGCCGATTTTCTGCAATTCCATCGGCATATCAAAGTGGAATAAGTTTACGAAAGGTTCAATGCCATTTTCAATTAATTCATTGATTACATTATTATAAAAGTCAACGGCTTTTGGATTTACTTCGCCTTTTCCTTCCGGAATCAGTCTTGCCCATGAAATGGACATCCGGAATGAATTGTGGCCGATTTCCTTCATTAATTTAATATCTTCTTTATATTTATAGTAAAACTGAGAGGTATTCTCCGGTCCTACTCCATTAAAGAAGCGATTGGGTTCAATTTCATACCAATGGTCCCAGATGTTCTTGCCTTTACCATCCACATCTGCTGCACCTTCCGTTTGAGTGGCTGATGCAGAAGAACCCCACCAGAATCCCTCTGGAAAACGGTACTTTATTTCATTACTGCTGTTCATGCTGGTCATATGAATTTCCCCTTTTCTATTCGTTAAGTTTCATTTAAATAAAAAGAGCAGAAGACCCGGTCTAGCAAATACTATTTTGCTCTTTCCGTTACACCTGCCCCATTATATTTCAATCATTATGCAGCTTTGTTTTCTTCTTCTTCTTTTTTCATGTTAATTCGGTCAATTGCTTTTAGGAATGGGAACCAAATTGAAAACACGATTGCCATGTTCACCAGCTGCAGGATTCCTCCAGCCAGGGAGTTGGTGGCCATAATGCCGTTGATAAAAACCGGGACCGTCCATGGAACAGATACACCTGTTGGCGGCGGTACAAGGCCTGCAGACATGGCAAAATAGGAAACTAACGTGACAACCATTGGCGCAAGGATCCAAGGAACAATAATGACAGGATTCATAACAATCGGCAGGCCAAAGATGATTGGTTCATTTACGTTGAATAAACCAGGTCCAAGCCCAAGCTTACCTACCTGCTTCATTTGCTTGCTCTTCATAAAGAAGAGAATAGCTAGAACGACAGCAAGTGTCATACCGGTACCACCCATGCCAACTGTATAAATCTCAATAAAAGGCTTTGAAATAATGTGAGGAACAGGATCCCCTTTTGTATAAGCTTCAAGGTTTTCGATCATCAACGTATTCCAAATTGGGTCCATTACCGAGTTGATAATGACCTGGCCGTGCAAACCGAAGAACCAGAGGATTTGAATAAAGAAAATAGCGATCAATGTAGGAATAATTCCGCTTCCCAAACCAACAAGCGGTGCCTGAATGGCTTTATAAATAACATCATGCATATTGGTGTTGAATACCAGAGTCACAAAAATATTAATTCCTAAAAACACAGTTAACGTTAGGACAGCCGGAATTAGTGCAGCAAACGATTTAGCAACTGCCGGCGGAACACCTGGAGGCATTTTAATGGTTATATCCCTTTGGACTATTCTTCTGTAAATCTCTGCAGAAAGAAAGGCCGTGAGCATTCCCAGAAACATCCCTTTTGCACCAAGACGATCTACAGGAATAACCCCCTGAATCGCTTCTCCCGTCTCAGGCTGAAGCACAAACGGCGTCAGCAGCAAGAAGGATACCAAAGCAATCGCACCGCCAAATATTGCTTCCACATCGTAGCTCTTCGATAGATAATATCCGATGCCAAACACTACAAAGATGGACATGATGCCCATTGTAGCGGAGGAAGCATTTCCAAACATGCCACGGAACGTATTAAGTGTTTCTTCGCTCATCAGCTTATCCAAGAATGGCAAATTGGTTAAGACAACAAAGATTGATCCAAAAATCGTCAATGGAAATGCCAGCATAAACGCATCACGGAGAACAGCTAAATAGCGATTATTATTTAACCGGCCAGCTATAGGCACTAAGTATTTGCTCAGCTTTTCAAACATCTCTTTCCCCCCAATACCTATCAATCTTTAGATATTTTTCTGCTTGAATAATTCAATTAATTCCTTCACTAATTCTTTCATGGACAATGTGGACATTAAATGGTCCTCAGCATGCATCAATAACAGCGCAAACTCAACCTTCTCACCTGAAGCTTCCCTTTGAACCATCTTAAAATGAATTTCGTGCGCCTGCTTTAAGTCCTCTTCAGCTTGAACTAACAGACTGTCTGCTTCTTCCACATTTCCTTCACGGTACTCCCTTAGGGCTTGCAATACCTTGCTTCTTGCATTTCCGCTATGAAGGATTAACATGAAATTCACCTGTTCTGCAGTTAAGTTGTCTAATTCAACTTTTACCATTACTTATCACCCATTAATTGAAGTGCTTGTTCATAAGCTTTTTTACCATCTGCCATTCCATATGCCATCATATCTATGACGTCCACCTTAATGCCATATTGATCCGCTTCCTTTTGAAACTCACCCTTTAAAAAACTCATTTGAGGTCCAATCAGCACTACATCTGCCTCTGCCATTTCTTTTTTCGCCTGGTCCTGGCCGACTGCCCAGATTTTCGCTTCATCCCCGATAGATTTTGCGTGCGCTTCCATTTTTGTTACCAAAAGGCTAGTTGACATTCCTGAACTGCAGGCTAATAAAATTTTATTCATGACTATCAAACTCCTTAAATTAATAGATTTATTAAGTAATTATTAAAACCGCTTACATTTATTATTATAAACAATTTAATTTAAATGTCTAGACATTTAAATTAAAAATATAAACATTTCAATTAGATGATTTAAATATATTAGGAGATTCTAACTCATCCTACATAATAATAATCATGTATAAAATCAGCCTGTTTTCCCTCTCATTAAGTGAGGTGAAAACAGGCTGACCTTTTTATTTACATCCAGTTATTGTATATCCTCAAGCAGTCTGTATGCTTGTTCTTTTGAAGATGCTTTAAGCAATTGCTCCCTGAAGTCTTCATCCATTAATTTTCGGGAAAGCATTTGGAGAATTTTCAAATGGGCATCTCCTGCTGCTTTTTCAGGCACTGCTATCATAAAGATCAGCTTTGCATCTGAACCATCAAGGCTTTTCCAATCAACACCATCACGTTTGATGCCAAATGCAACAGCTGGGCGTTTAACAGCATTTGATTTTCCATGAGGGATCGCAATATTCATTCCGAGCCCAGTGGAGCTCTGAGCTTCACGATTAAGAATTGCCTGTTTGAAATCTGACTTTGAATCCAATATCCCACTATCATCAAAGTGCCCAATCAATTCATCTATTACTTCATCACGAGTTGTTCCTGCTAAGTTAGGCTCGATTAGCTTTGTATTCGTTATGTCTGTTAATTTCCTAATCTCAACATCGGCAGGGCTTTCTTCTATTACAGCTTTTCCTTCACTTTCATCTAAGACTGTTTCTTCAACACTCGCAGGCACTGCAGCATCTTCCACATCCTTTTTCAGTGCTGTTACCATAAATGCCGTTACAACAGCACCAACAATAGCTGCCACAAAGAACATTAATACATTATCAACCGCACCCAATACAGCCACAATCGGTCCGCCATGTGCCACACGGTTGCCTACATTTGAAATCATAGCGATAACCGAACCAGCCATTGACCCTACGACAATACTTGGAATTACACGCAGCGGATCCTGCGCAGCGAAAGGAATCGCCCCTTCCGTAATCCCGAATAGCCCCATAGTGAAAGAAGCTTTTCCTGCCTCCCTTTCCGTTGGACGGAATTTACGTTTGTTAATAAAGGTTGCCAGTCCAAGTCCAATTGGCGGAATACAAATCGCAACCGCGATTGGACCCATTATCTCATAGTTTCCTTCCGCAATCATTGCTGAACCAAATAAGAAAGCTACTTTATTGAAGGGACCGCCCATATCAACGGCGATCATAGCTCCAAGGATCAAAGCCAATACAATCGAGCTTCCGCCTTGCATGCCTGCAAGCCATCCTGTTAAGGATTCAAACACCTGGGCAACAGGAGCACCAATTACGTAGATGAATAATAACCCAACAATGACCGATGAAAGAATCGGGATAAAAATAATCGGCATGACAGGCTGTACTGCTTTTGGCACTTTCACCTTTTTAATGGCCAGTGCTACATATCCTGCCAGGAATCCGGCAATGATCCCGCCGATGAAGCCTGCACCTGCTTCACTTCCATAAAAGCTTCCATTTGCTGCAATATAACCGCCAATCATCCCTGGAACAAGGCCGGGACGGTCCGCAATACTCACCGCAATAAAGCCTGCGAGGATTGGAACCATGAACATGAAGGCCGTTCCGCCTAGGCTTTCTACCTGTTTCCAAATCGAATCTTCCGGTATAACAATTCCACCTGGTGTCTGCTCCCCGCCTAATGTTAAGGCAAGTGCTATCAAAAGCCCGCCTACCACGATGAACGGCACCATATAGGAAACACCGCTCATTAAATGCTTATAAATAGGATTTTCTTTCTGCTTTCCTTTGGCAGCACCTTCTTTGGACGCTAATTCAGGTTTATAAACAGGAGCTTCTCCCTTTTGGATTTTTTTAATAAGCTCCTCAGGCTTTCTGATCCCATCCTGAACACCGGTTACAATCACTCTTTTTCCTGCGAAACGCTCTTTTGGGACCTCCTTGTCAGCCGCAATAATAATGCCGTCTGCTTCAGCAATGTCCTGTTCCGTTAGAGCGTTTTCAACACCAATTGAGCCCTGTGTTTCGACTTTTATATCCACACCCAGCGCTTCGCCGGCTTTTTGCAAATTCTCTGCAGCCATATAAGTATGGGCAATACCAACTGGACATGCAGTAACCGCTAATATTTTAGCCATAATCTTACCTCCTGGTTGTCAAAATCTAATGTAATCGCTTACCTATATAATAAATCCAAACTTGTCCAGATATTTTTTTTATTTTTACCGGAACTTACGGTAAAAAGAAATTATTCATTAAAAAGAGCAGCGGATCTATCATTCCACTGCCCCTCACTAGTATTTGTTGTAATGCATTTCTTCCAGTACTTTTATAAAATCTTTATAATTCTTTGCTTCAATCAGCTCGTGAACAACCATCGGCGATTCGCTAAGAGCTGCAATCCTGCCAATAATATTTCGGATTTCTCTTTGGTTTTCCTTTGAAATGGCGAGCATGAAGACAAGGGAAACTTGTTCATTGCCCCATTCGATGGGCTCCTTCAAAATCGCTATCGCTAAAACGGTCTTTTGAATCATGGCAGGATCTCCATGAGGAATGGCAATGCCTCCGCCAATTGCGGTAGCTGAATTCCGTTCACGATTGACTGCACTATGAATAAATTCTTTTTTTACATAACCTTTATTGAAAAGGGCGATTGCCAGCATTTCAACAACTTGATATCTATGTTCTTTTTCAATATTAAAAAATACCAGTTCTGGAACTATAAATGAAGAAAAAATACTTTGCTCCTGCTGTACGCTTCTATTCATCTTAAGCTTATCCACAAAGCGGCTTAAATTATTCTTATCTTCTTGCCCGAAAAGAGGTGAAATCTGGATATATACCATGTCTGTTTTTTCAAGAGGGACTGTTGAAATGATGAAATCAGCTTGATGGTCCTTCAAAGCATCCGTAATCTCCGCCTTGCCAATGCACGCAACAATATCAATGTCCTGGTATTGCTGTTGAATTTTGGCCTCGAGCAAATGTGACATGCCAATGCCCATATGGCAGACAATCAGCGCCTTCTTTTTCTCCACTTTTCTTTTCCCTTCCAGACGTTCAATGGAGGCTTGAAAGTGCAGAACAATATATGCAGCTTCGTCTTCCGGGATGTCGAATCCAAATTTATCTTTCATTTCCTCAAGAGCCAAGATTACCATACTGAACATATAGGGATACATCTTTTTTATATTCGCAAGAAGGGGGTTTGTAATAGGAAACCCATATTTAATTCGGCTTATAACAGAGTGCATATGGACAGCAAGCCCATTTTGCAAAATAGAATCTTCTTCAAATGGAAACAATGTCAGTTTTTCCATCTTCTGAACAAGCCGGAGGACAACCTCCTTAGATTCTTGATCATATTGCAAAGCCTGCTCTGATTCTTCTACCCGCTTTCCGCTAATAAGATGCCATGTGAAATAGATTCTTTCCGCCTCTGGGAAGGTAAGCCCAAATGCCTCTTCCAAAGGATTAAAAAACCAGCTGGCATATTGATATTCTTTTCGTTTCAATGCCGTTTCCCTTTCAGAAGCTTGGACAAAAACAGGCGACTTTTGCCTAATCCGCTTGACCATAATCAAAGCATGAACAAGCAGGCTATCCAAAGCTTCATCGGTAAAGCCAATGCTGTACTTTTCCTGCAGGGACTTAAGCGCTTCCTTTACAACTAGGATTTCATAAGAAAAGAATAGATCCAAAACCATATTTTTTTTATTTGAAAGAGAAGGTATTAACTCAGACAAATGGGCCATGGCATTCCGTTTCTTTAACTCCGGCCCTTTAATCTGGCTGCCGATCCGCTGCTTTGATACAATCTCAAGGTCAAAACGCTGAAGCCAATAGGTAATGGTATCAATATCCTTTTTAATCGCAGTTTTCGGAACATAGTAACGCTCAGCCCAATATTGAAGTGTAATGGCCTTTGTACTGGTTAACAGCTGAAAGGCCATCTCAAACAGCCGCTCTTCTGCAGTTTTCTGCTCATTTGAAAACAGGCTGCGCAAAATTTCCGTACGTTCTGCTTCATCTATGTCAATTGAGATTCCAATACCAGGTTTGCGTAAAAGATTAGCCCTTGAATCCTGTAAAAATTCCTCCAGTCGATCCAGATCATTCCGGACCGTTTTCTCTGAACAATCCAGTTCTTCAGACAAATCCTTTATCTGTACTGCCCCTTCCTCATGGAGGAGTAATATTCTAAGTAGTTCCTTTTGTCTAATATTCATACTTGCACCTGCTCAAAATATAGATATAGTAAAGTTTATCTCTAATTTTGAGTGTAATCAAATAGGCAGGGAGGAACTAAGAGGATTAAATTCAAAAGAAAAAAGCCTATCCTTGTGCAAGGATAAGCTTCTGGTGTTTTAAATGCCTGCCGTCTTTAGAACATAACCGTTTTTACCTGGTTCTGTTTAACTACTACATTAAATTCATTGTTTTCAACATGTAATGCAGATATCACCTTTTCGTTCAGGTTGACTTCCTTTACGTGATCAACTGCAAGATTCACTTTAAACGAACCTGCCTTTTCAGCGTCAGCAGGATTATAGAATCTCAGCACAAACCCTTCTTCTTTCTCTGCCTTTTTCAGTACACTAAGGACTGTCGTGCTGATTGTTTCTTGAAGAAGACTAAAGCTCAATGGTGTATGAACATCCTCCTGATTCAGCTTCATCGCATTATGCGGGATCTTGTTATATGTTTGAATAGGAGTGGTATATTCTTTAGCAGCTCTTCCTACGTTTGCTGATGCCGTTGAACCTTTATGGGTTGTAATCGCAAAATCAAGCTTCAGCTTTCCTAGCATTTGTGAGTCTGGTGTTGGCAGCTTAATGCCGGATGGTCGTCCTGGCCTTCTGAGCATTTCTTCTTTTCCAAGTACACCGACACCTCGGAACAAGGTAATGGCAATCGTATCGTACTGATCCCCAATCACTTCATATTCACGTGTGCTATTCGTAAGCACACTTATACCATGCTCATGATCTGACAACCCAATAAACGATAGCATTGGATAGATAGAATCCGGGCGTTCATCCCAGCCTTCTTCCTCCCAGTAATCCATTGCAGAATCATATACATCCCGCTTAATAAACCCGAACTGGTTGTCCGAAACAGAGAAGGATGAGGCAATACCCGTTGGAATCAAGGTGCGGAGACGATGGTCCTTCGCCTGATTATCAATTTCTGCCTCAACTTTTATGATTGGCAGATGATTTGGAATCGTGATCTTCCAGTGAACTTGTACAAACTGGTCTGCTTTTTTGTTTTTGCGATCTTCCAAATCACCTGGGACATCCATTTTCAACTGTATATCCAGCTGTGCTTCGTATTTATTTTGGCGTACTTTCACATCAGCCTCGACATCGTCGCTGTACAGTAGGGTTTCATCCGCCAGCGGGGAGAAGTCATATTCATCTCCATCGTCACCTCCATTTTCCAATAACAGAACGTTGTCGAATCCCTTTTGATGCTGCTTATCATAAATTTTCAGCGTGCCATTAGGATTTACAGAAACCTCATAGTAATCGGTTTCTACCAATTCTTTTTCAGCGAAAGTATGATCCATATCGCTTTCTTCATTAACCACAAAGTATGTTTTATATCCCATTGCAGGAATGGAATCTTTTAATTGAATCGTGTATTGATAGAATGGATCATAGTTTCCATAATGAACAATCTGGCGATCAATCAGACCTGGGTCCATGATTTCTTTATTCAATACTTCAAAAGGAATTTCGTTTCCTTCTCCATCTTCCAGTTTAAAGGCTTCCAGCTTCGTTATCACCATCGTGGTAACCACTTCTGCCCGCTCATACGGAAGAAGATTGAAAGCTGTCAGGCGGTCCTCTTTCCGTTCTGTGGCAATAGAATCTGTGATTTTCCGCTTGTAAAATTCAATAAGCTGATCGGTCTTTTCTTCTGCAAGGAAGAAGCGGTTGACGATTTCTCGATGGACTTTATCCGAGCAGCAGCAGCCGATGCTGTCATGGGCATGATTCTTCATGATTTCTTTCCAAATCAGTTCAATCAAGCCATGGTGGTATTCAAACCCCAAGGAATACGCAATAGATGCCAGCGGTTCAAGGATATTCGTAATCTTGTTTTCTATCCTTGTATTCGCAGCCTTAATATCCATCCGTGTCGAATAAATGCTTCGGTGGACACGCATGTACTTTCCATCTAGAAATTCGCCCTGAAGGGTTGGCAATGTTTGATTTTGTTCCAGCTGATCAAATACATTTTCATATTTACTTAAGAAAAACTCGCGGTCTGGATATAAGTGCTGCAGCTTCTCAATAATCGTAAAGATATTCTTCTGAATAGGCATCTGATCATGGCCATTCGGAAGAATAATATTCTCTGTTGTCGCTCCGCGGTCAAGGACGGTAAAGTATTTATTTATACGTTCTTGAAGCTTCTCTTCATCCTCAGGCAAGTACTTCCCAATCGCATACCCAAGCGGGAAAAGCTGTACTAAAACCTTTGAACCGTCATCGCTTTCCCAGTAAAATTCCGTTTTATCTGTGCCATGGCGCTCCGAGGTACCGCGCCAGAAGATAGAATATTTAATATCAAATCCATTTAGGATTTGTGGCATTTGTGAAGATTGCCCAAATGAATCAGGAAGGTATCCGATTTTCATCGGCGAACCGAATTCTTCACTATCTTTTAATCCATAAAGGAGATTACGAACAATGGATTCTCCCCCAACGACCATCTCATCCGTTTGGGTATACCATGGCCCGATAATCAGCTTGCCGGCTTGAACTAACTTTCTGACACGTTCTTTATTTTCCGGTTTGACTGCGAAATAGTCTTCCAGAATGGACGTCTGGCCATCCAGCACATAGTATGGGTAATCTGGATTGGTCTCAAGCATTTCCATTATTTCTTCCATGTTATTAACTAAAAGGATCCGTGACTCTTCAGTTGAAAAATACCATTCTCTATCCCAATGCATATGGGGTACAATATGAACTTTTTTCATGATGTCCTCCAAATAAGATGGTACCTAAAGCAAGTTCTCTAGGTACCATTTTTTATTTTTATTGCTGAAAAACTTTATATATTACGCAGCATCCTGTGTTTGTACAGAACTGCCATCTTTTTTTAATTTGCTTTTTCTTGTTGCTATCAATAAAACCATTGAAATCAGAGCTCCAAGCAAGGCAGCACCGAGCCATATGCTGGCTGCGATAAAAATAGGCTGACCTTGAACCAGGGCAAGAGAGAAAATCCCGGCTCCAGGTACATTCAAGCCAATGTTAAAGTAAGCAACGATGGCACCTGTTACTGCTGAACCTGCGATTAAAGAAGGGATCACGCGCAATGGATCATTGATCATAAATGGAATGGCACCTTCCGTAATACCAGCCAGACCAAGCAGCCATGTTTGTTTTCCTATTTCCTGTTCTTGTTTCGTGAAATATTTCTTTCCAATAATCGTCGCGCCTGTCACAGAGAAGGCTGAAACCATTTTGACAGAAGCGAACGCTGCATATGGGACGATATTTCCACTTGCCATCGCGCCAATACAGAACGTATAGGCTGCTTTGTTCACTGGTCCACCCAGGTCAAAGGAAACCATGGCACCCAGAATGGCTCCTAATAAAATGGCATTTGCACCTGACAAGCTGTCCAGCCAGTTAATTAAGCCTTGATTCAATAAAGCCAGCGGCTCTCCGACAACAAATAACATAATGGATCCGACCACAAGTGTTCCGACAACTGGGTAAACCCAGAAACTGATGAACCCTGCAAATGTGCCTTTAGGCTGCACCTTTTTCTTTAAATACTTTAAGAAGAAACCAGCAAGGAAACCACCAAGCATCCCGCCAAGGAATCCGCTGCCGATCAGGTTGGCGGCTACCCCCGCTGCAAAACCTGGTCCAAGTGCCGGCTTATCGGCAATCGAGTAGGCCATGTATGCGGCTAAGATCGGAATCATCAGCTGTCCAAGAAGCCCGCCGCCCAGCTGTCTAAGAAGCCATAGCCAGGAACCTTCTTCTGCGTATACATCCTGCAGCCCAAAAGCCTGCGAGATTAGTACAGCTGCGGCCAATGTCATTCCGCCTGCGACAATAACCGGAATAATATAAGAAATACCTGTTAAGATCGAGTCTTTGATCTCGCTTTTAAATGGCTTTTCGCCAGTTTCTTCATCAGCGGAAGCACTTCCCTGATCCGGGCTATATTCTTTCTTCGGATTCTTCTCCGCTTTATCCAGCGCTTCCTGAAGAAGGCCCTTAGCATTTCTAAGCGGCGCGGCTACAGATGTTTTTACCTTAGGCAAGTGAGCAAAACGTTCTTCTTCTTTTACTGCCACATCATTGGCATAAATAATGGCATCTGCCTTTTTTAGAAGTTTCGTTGTATGCCGGTCTTCAATGCCATTTGCCCCCTGCTTCTCAACAAAAACATCAACACCCATTTCTTTTCCTGCCTTGATTAATGCTTCAGCAGCCATATAGGTATGGGCAATGCCAGCCGGACAAGCTGTGATTGCTAATACGGTTTTATCTAATTTCTTTTCAGCAGCTTGAGCTTGAACATCCTCTGTCTTATCGAGCCGTTCAAACAATTCTGTATTCGTTTTGGCTTGTAATAAACCGTTTTTATACGATTCCTTTGATAATCTTGTTACAAATTCAGATAGCAAACTTAAGTGGGTTGAACCAGCTTCACTTTCTGGAATGGCCAGCAAAATGACCAGCTGAACCTTGTTGTTCGGATCAATGCTTTCCCAGTCGGTTAACGGGGCCTTGAGAGTTGCAATGGCAAAAGCGGCCTCCTTAACAGACGCTGACTTCCCATGCGGAATAGCAAGTCCGCCTTCAAAGCCTGTCGGCGAAAGCTTTTCTCTATCTAATACAGCTTGAAAAAAATCCTCTTTATTCGTTAATTTTCCAGCGTCACCCAGCTGATCGACTAAGTACCTGATAGCTTCCTGCTTTGATTGGAATGATTCTCCGGTACTGATTAAGCTTGGTGAGGTAAGTGCTTGAAGCAGCATAAGGATTACCTCCTAAATCGGAATTTGAAAGCACTTTCATTTATGGTTCCAATCTTATCAAAAAAAAAATAAGAAGATGAATTCTTCTTATTTTTACACGGACACTATTTAATAAAGCGTTTTCATGTGTATTTATACACATCTTTTAGAAATGGTCCCAATAAAATTGGGAAATTGCCTGCAGAACCACCATAAGAGGTGTTTTATCGGTAATATTGTACCCGTTCATTACTTTTTTTGGAGAATAGCAGTATAAATTGAAGGAAGCTAATTTCTCCAGGGAATTACGGCTAAAATGAGTCAGTGACACGATTGTAATTCCTCTTTGTTTAGCTTGCTCAGCCATTTCAAGAACCTGCTCGGTTTCACCGGATAAACTGATTAAAAAGAGCACATCCTGTTTATTCATTTCTTCAATTCTGTGAAGCACTTCATGGCGATGAATGGAAAATTCAGCACCTTTTCCAGCCACACGCAAATTCCGGACCATCATCTCACAAAAATCAGCCGAATCCCCCACTCCAAAGAAAAGAACATGTTTGGCATCATGTATTAATTTAGTGATTTTTTCTATTTGCTCCATATCCAAAAGTTCAAATGTCTTTTGGATTAGATAGTAGGAGCTTTCTTCATTTACAACACTAGAAGTATCAATTTCATCTTTAATACTATTCTTAAGATGAGAGAAACCGTCATACCCCAGCTTTTTTGAAAGCCTGGTGATGGTATTGGGGACTGTATAAAAAGCGGCTGCCAGACTTTGTATAGACTTGGTTACAAATTCGGACTTATTTTGGAGGATATATTCAATAATCTGATCATCCGTATCATTTAGTTTATATTCAAATTTATGTATACGTTCTTCAAAGTGCATAATTCTCACCTCGCTCAAATCTAAACCTCTATTTATTATAACAAATGAAGGAGGCATACTTACTTTTATGTAAAGTCATGTTTTTTCTTGAATATCAGATATAAAGCAAAAGTCCAGTATATCAGAAATCGGGTTCTTTCTTAACAAAGCGCAAAGTCAGATACTGGGTTTTACCATGGTTTAAATCAGTTCTCCTTCACTCCAAGTACATTCTTCCTCTCCACCAGATTATTCAACTTCACCGCCTCCCAAATACTTTGATCTGAACGTACAGTACTCCCTCGTATATCAGAGATCCTTTGTGCCAAACGAATATTTTTTATTTGGCCTCGGTTGCGTCAGGCCCCCATCTTTCATTGCAGCTTTGTATTGCGCATACAAAAATTGTATACAGCTACATTCCCCATGAAAGCGGTTGCGAACGAGCTGATATGGAAGTAAAGTGAAGGTAATTGTTCAACATCTACATCAAGGGGGTTAAGTGATGAATACGAAGATGAAGAAGTCTTCAATAGGGTGGGAGTTTTTCCAGGGACTTGGAAAGACATTTATGCTTCCTGTTGCACTCTTAGCATTTATGGGTTTGCTTTTAGGTATCGGCAGTTCGTTTACAAGCCCTGCAACCATCGAAAATTTACCTTTTCTAGATCATAACGTGATTCAGATTATCCTGCGTTTTATGTCAATGGTTGGCGGTTTTGCTTTTACCTATTTGCCGCTTTTATTTGCTGTAGCGATTCCACTTGGACTAGTCCGTTATGAAAAAGGAGTCGCCGCTTTTTCAGGTCTTATTGGTTATATCATGATGCATTTATCGATTAATTTTTATTTAACAGAAACCGATCAGCTTGCGGCTGCCGATGTGATGAGACAAGAAGGACAAGGGATGGTCCTTGGTATTCAGAGTCTCGAGATGGGTGTTTTAGGCGGGATTATCGCAGGTATTCTTGTTTATTTGCTGCATAAGCGCTTCCATACGATTAAACTGCCAAATGCCTTTGCCTTTTTTGGAGGGGTTAGATTCGTTCCCATCATCACTTCTATTGTCATGTCAGTCGCAGGTATAGTTATTCCAATGATTTGGCCATTGTTTACCATGATTATAAATGGAATAGGATCGATGATAAGCAGTGCTGGTGTGTTCGGTCCATTTCTATTTGGTGCCGGCGAACGATTGCTTCTTCCATTTGGATTACATCATATTTTAGTAGCCATGATTCGTTTTACAGAAGCCGGGGGAACCATGGTGGTAAACGGTGAGACTGTTTCGGGTGCGCTTAATATTTTCTATGCCCAGCTGCAAAGCGGGGAGCCTATTAGTTCTTCAGCAACAGCCTTCCTATCACAAGGGAAAATGCCGACCTTCATGTTTGGTCTGCCAGCGGTTGCTTTAGCCATTTACCACACAGCAAAGCCTGAGAATCGCCAAAAGATTAAGGGACTTCTAATCTCAGGAGTCATTGCTACTTTTGTAACAGGGATTACAGAGCCGATCGAGTTTCTATTCTTGTTCCTTGCACCAGCCTTATATGGAATCCATGTGGTTTTAACTGGTCTTGGATTTATGGTCATGGCCCTTCTTAATGTGAAAATCGGAAATACCGATGGCGGGATTTTGGACTTCTTTATTTTTGGAATCCTGCAGGGAGCTGAATCAAAATGGTATTTGGTTTTAGTAGTGGGATTGATTTGGTTTGCGATTTATTATTCTGTTTTCCGTTATGCAATTGTCAAATTTAACTTAAAGACTCCTGGCAGGGAAGATCAAGCGGAAACGGGAGGATCTGCTGCACCAGAAAGCAAGGATGGGAAAACAAGTAATCAGGCAAGAGAATTGTTATATGCGTTAGGTGGAGCAGAAAATATTGTCTCGCTTGATAACTGTATTACGAGATTACGATTAGTGGTTGATGATATGAAAAAAATCAATGAACCGGCATTGAAGAAAAATGGCGCTCTTGGCGTGATTAAATTAGATGCCCATAATGTTCAAGTGGTCATTGGCCCACAAGTAAACCATGTTCGAGTTGAAATGGATAAGCTTATAGATATTAATGAAGTGAAGAGCGGATGAGAATCTCTCATCCCTTTTTTCATCTTACTCAGCTTTGGAAACAACTAGAGAAAAGAGGGATATAATGAAACATCATTTTGATCAAACTGTCAATCGAATTGGGACATATTGTACCCAGTGGGATTATATGAAGGATCGATTTGGTTCAGATGATTTACTGCCTTTTAGCATCTCAGATATGGACTTTCGCAGCCCTCCAGAAATGATTGAGGCGATCCACAAACGCACCGATCATGGGATTTTTGGTTATACAAGATGGAACCATGATGATTATAAATCTTCGATTACCGGTTGGTATAAAAGGAGGTTCGATACCGAAATATCAATAGATTGGATAATCTATAGTCCGAGTGTCATTTATTCGATTGCAAGATTGATCGAAATTTTATCATCTGAAAGCGATCACGTGATTATGCAGGTGCCTGCCTACGATGCCTTTTTTCATGTCATTAACGAATCGAAACGCGACCTAATTCCTAACCCGCTTTTGTATCAAAATGGAAAATATGAAATTGATTTCGATGATTTGGAAAAAAAGCTGCTGCATCCAAAAGCAAAGGTCTTATTGCTTTGCAATCCTCACAACCCGACGGGAAGGGTATGGACAGAGCAGGAGCTAAAGAAAATCGTCGCACTTTGTGCCAAGTACCAGGTAAAGATCATTTCTGATGATATTCATATGGATATTACCTACCAAGACCGTAGGTTTATTCCGATTACCAGCGTGACAGATGATCTGCAAAATATTTATATCTGTACGTCTGCCAGTAAAACCTTTAATACCCCCGGCTTGGGCGGGTCCTATCTATTGATTCCGAACGAAAAGACGAGAGAGAGCTTTATGAAGCTTTTAAAATTTAGGGATGGCGTTTCGAGTGCCACTATTTTTGGAGAAATTTCCGTTATCGAAGGATATCGTCATGGTGATCAGTGGGTTGATGAGCTATGTTCCTATCTGTATAATAATATGAAATTGGTGAAAGAATTCATCGATCAAGAACTGCCATCCATTCAGTTTCATATCCCTGAATCCACGTATTTAGCATGGATGGACTGTACCGGACTGGGGAAAACCAATCAAGAGCTCCAGCAAGCCCTCGTTGAAGTGGGGAAGGTCGGAATCATGTCTGGCGCAGTCTATGGTGAGGACAGAGGAATCTTTTTACGAATGAATGTTGGTTGTCCTCAATCAAAAGTCATCGAAGGTCTAGAGAGACTAAAACGCTCGGTTCTATCTCTAACACCGTAACTGATTAGGACCCTTGATCCATGGTTATGAAAAGGTGATAACATGCAATCTTTTATGAAACGGCTGATCCAGCATCGGGATCAATTAAGTCAGCTGGAAAAGCAGGTACTGGATTATATCATTCGCTACCCCAAGAAGCTTGTTCATTTAAAACTCGAAGAGCTGGCAAAGGAAATGTATATCTCGACTGCCACCATCAGCCGAACCTGTAAAAGACTTGGCTTTCAAGGCTTCCAGGATTTTAAACTTCAGCTGCATTTAAACATAAGGGATGAAGTTCAAGGTGTTAGCCAGGAAATTTCAGAGTCCTTATCTTTCCATGTTAAACGCTATGAAAAAGATATACACGAGGTATTAAATAGAATCGATGAAGAGAAGCTGAATAAAGCTGCTTCGATGATGATACAGGCAAGACATGTAGAATGGTTCGGTATGGGCCATTCCTATTCTGTTTGCTGGGATGCATCAAAAAAACTGCTGATGTTAGGCAAAAGCAGCATGGCTCGAATGGATTGGGATGATTTACGAAGTGCCGCCCTCAACGTAAGAACGGATGACCTTGCCATTTTTGTCTCCTATAGCGGAGAAACCTTAAATATTTTAGAGTATGCGCATATCCTAAAAGAACGTGGAATCACGATTCTATCCATCGTCGGAACTCCATCAAACCGTTTAGTCGAACTATCGGATTTTGTTTTTTACACCCCCATTGAACATTGCTACCTTGATGATATTGATATGTGCTCCCGGGCACCCTTTCAACTTTTCCTGGATTTATTGCTTGTAGAATATCGGAACTTGATTAGTAGCCGAAGAAGTCATTCATCGAGCGATTGAAAACAGTAAAACCTTCCTACACTCCTTGTGCAGGGAGGCCATTTACTGTTTTTCGCAGGTTAAAGCAGTCCTCTTTAAGGATGCTAAAAATTATATAGCTTCGTTCACAGATACACCTTTACTTTTCAACTGTTTGTACAATAATAATGTGAGAATCCTTTTGGAAAATTCTTCAGTTTCCCTTTCTTCTTAAATCCGAGCTTATTATAAAAATCAGGAGCCTGAAAACTAAATGTTACTAATCGCATCATCGTAAAGCCTTGTTCACAAGCAGATGTTACATCCTCTTGAATTAACTTTTGTCCTTTACCCTGTCCACGCAGTGAATCATCCACCCATAATACGTCAACGAAAAGGATTCCCAATCTATATGTCCAACGAGTCCGCCAAAAATCTGTCCCTGTTCATCTTTTAAAACCTTACACTCAATCCGCTCATTTAAATATGGTTTGAAGGTAATGTCGATAAGTTAGATCCACTTCCAGCGTACTTCCTGCAGACGATTCAAAAATATAGATGGCACTGTTAAACACATAGATTTCTTCCCTATCGAGGTTTATTGATCCAGCCATACCTGCTCCTCCAAAATTTATTGCCATTTATGAATAAATCCATCCTATCAAAAAGATCAGCAAAAGGGCGGAAGCATTTGAACCATTAAAAGAAAACTGCACACTATCTACGGTGTGCAGTTTCCTCTTCGATACAATTTTCTATTACTTACGATAACTTATCTTTTTAATGTTTTCTGCCCCTCTGAGTTCCACTAAATCACTTTTCTCAATAATAACTTCTTTCACTTCTGCACCGCTAAAGTCTACGATGATTGGCTCTTTCTTTGGTGTTACACGGACACTCACATTCTTCAGTCCTTTGCCCTGCAATACAGCAGAGTTTTTGAGCCAGATGCCGTTTTTGATTTCTGCGGATTCTTCTACATTAATAAAAGAAATCTTGTTCACTACTAGCTTCTTCTTTTTATCATCAGTAAGAGTATATTCCTTTTCAAAATCCAGCTCTGTTACTGGCGGCAGACTGTCAACATCTACAATACGCCCTTCCACTGCTGGTGTGATTGTACCCAGACTGGTCAGGTGTTCGGCGAAGTTTTCCCAGTCAGAAAGTCCAAGGTCTGTTACTCTGCCCTCCTGATATGCTTTTGCGAAGACTGTATATCCATCTCCGCCCTTGGCTGTGAAAGCATTGGTACCGATTGTGTATGTTTGATTATCCTGGATTTCTGTGTAAGTGCCCTGATCATTTTTATAAGCGATCGAAACCATTCGCTCACCGGCAGGCTTTGTGGAATCAAATTCTACTTTTGCACCGGACACATGCAGGAAACCGCCGTTTTCTGCTGGATACTGACCCACGCTGATTTCAAAAGCCTCTTTTAGTTCAGCTCCCGTTAGTTCCATAGTTGCTAATGTGTTGCCAAATGGAAGTACAGTAATCACTTCCCCAACAGTGATTGGCCCTGCATCAATTCCTGCACGAATGCCGCCTCCGTTTTGGAGCGCCATGATTACGTCGTTGTTATACTGCTTGGCCTTTGCAAGCATGCCGTCTGTAATTAGGTTGCCTAGCGCTGTTTCATTTTTTCGTACACTTGGTCCTGTGCTGTCTCCGCTTGTCCTCGGATTCTCGAGTGCAGTCACAGTTTCTGCTCCAATTTCCGTGTTCTTTAATTCCTCTATTTGGGAGGAGTATTTTTCAAGCAGCACTGCAGCTTCGGGATCCTCTGCTTTATCCGAAATTTTAATAAGCTTGCCTGCTTGCCCAACTACTGTTCCTGCCTCATCAAATTGTACATCCAGTGTTCCAAGATAGTTATTGTACTGGCCGGCTTGAACAATGACAGTAGGGTCCTTTGCTGTTCCTGTTTGATCAGCTGCCACAACCACTGGCTCATTTAATTGCGTATGGCTGTGTCCTCCAACAATCACATCAATACCATCTACCTGTGCAGCCAAGGTTAAATCATTATCCACATTCGGATTATCATCATAACCAATATGAGTTACAGCCACTATTTTATTGATTCCCATATCCTCGAAAGCTTTTACTGCTTTTTCTGCTTCTTCGATATAGTCCTCGAATGTAACATTACCCGGACTGGAAATACTGGCCGTTTCAGCTGTAGTCAAACCAAAAAATCCTACTTTTTCTCCATTAACTTCTTTGATGATGCCATTATAAATTTTTCCATTTGCAGGTTCACTCGATATTACATCGCTAAACAATCCCTGCAGGTTAGCATCCTCAGAAAAATCCACATTTGTACTAACGAATGGGAATTGTGCACCTTTTACAAAGTCAGCCAATGCTTTGTGCCCTTCCGCGCTTGAACCCAAGTCGAACTCATGATTTCCGAAGGTCATAATGTCATAGCCCATCAGATTCATAAATTCAAGGTCAGCTTGTCCAAGGAATTTATTAAAATATAATGTTCCTGAAAAAACATCTCCTGCATCAACAAGGAGGGCGTCCGGATTTGCTTCTCTTACTTCCTTTACAGCCGTTACTTTTTTAGCGGCGCTGTCCATATTGGCGTGTGAGTCATTGGAATGCATTAAGGAAAGCGTGAAATCTGCAGCTGATGTCTCATTTGCTGAAACCAAACCTGCCGGAACGGCTGTAGAGATGGTTAATGCTGCTGATAAGGCTACTGTTGATAATACTTTAATAGGCAATTTCATGAATTGCTGCTCCTTTCAGATGCTAATTTTTTAAAATGAGGATTGAAAGCCGAAGTAGTTATACTCCGGCTTAAAATGCTATGCTGCTTCCTCTTCCTCATATGGAGAATCTATTTCTTCCCCATCCGAATCTTTGAAAATAATATGAGACGGATCCGCTTTTTTCCCAAGAGTCCATTTCTGGACATTTTCGGCACCGCGGATTTCTACGGCTTTGCTGCTTTCAATCATGACTTCTTTAATTTCTGATCCTGTTAGATCAACAACTGCCCCTTTGTTGGCAGAGCTGATGACCACTTTCGTATTTTTTAGGCCCTCCCCTTTAACAGCGGCGGATTTCTTCAGCCACAAACCTTGCGAGAGGCTGGATGTTCCATCCATTATAACCAAGGCATTATGTGGTCCAACAACGAATTTCTTCGCATGGTAGTTTACCAGATTGAAAACATGATCATATTTAGGCTCTTCCGGTTTAACTGCCGGCTTTAAGCTTGTCTGTATCATGACAGGGTCATGGTCACTTGCACGGCCGTGTTCCTCCATGAAGCCTGAGTTAATATGAAGAATATCAACCTCTGTTTTCTTGGCAAGGTTGTTGGATACTAATATATGATCGAGCACCTGTGCATTTCCCTGGTAGTTGTACGTATAGCGCTCTTCTGCCGGAACCTTTTCAATCATGTTTGTTAATTCATCGCCCTTTAAAGCCTTTAAAGGATTGGAGAATTCAAAATCATTGAAGTCGCCAAGCAGGACAATATTGGCATTTGGGTCTTCTGCTTTAACATCCTCTACGAAACCGTTAACCACGTTAGCGATTTTCATGCGCTGAATTTCACTGTTAAAGACAGGGGGCTGAACTTTGCCGAATAACGGAAGATCTCCGCCTTTCGAGTTAAAATGGTTAGCTACAACAATGACGCTTTCGCCCTTAAATTCGAATTGGGCCGCCAATGCTTTGCGGCTATCCTCAAATGCTGCATTGGCCGGATCAATACGTCCTGGGTTTAGCGTAAGTTTACCGTTTTCAAAATCAACTGCATCCGTTGCTGACCCTTTTTCGCCTTCCGATAATGTTACCCTTTCAGCGTTATAAAGGAAGCCGACACGGATGTTTCCTCCCGGCTGGCCGCCATCCTGTTTATCTTCTGGAGCGATATCTGTGTAAGTGTAAGCTGGACCGCCAAGTTCTTTTATTTTTTCAATTAATAATGCTGCACTTAGATCCGCCTCTGTTGTGCCGCTATCTGTTGGTCCGTCATTATCCTGAACTTCTGTCAGACCAATGATATCCGGCTGCTTCATATTATCAGCAATGGCTTCTGCTAATCTCGTAACCTTTTCCGCATCCGTTTTTGTTGAGAAGTTTTCAACATTATAAGATGCGATGGTTAATTGATCTTCTTCAGGGATAAGACTTGTTTCTTCTCTTGCCGCAGGACCTTCTACAAATTCCGGCAATGAATCTGCGTCACTTAATACTTTATAGTTGCTGAATCCGTAGCTGACAACCCCCTGGACACTGCCTTTAAAGCTGTCGCCCATTTTGGCAACAAAATCTTCATCGTTAATATCTAAAGTGATTCTCTCCGGATTATAATCATTTTCTGAAATGCGCAGTCCGCCTGCCTCTGTATTTGTTTCAACATCTCCCGGAACAACCACAAGCTCTCCATACTTTTGCGGGGCCACTACTTTCGGGTTGTCCACCTGAACAAGCATTCCTTCCAGGCTTTCAAAGAAATCAATTCCATCCTGCTCTGGATCAAACTCACCAAAGCTGTCATTATCGATCACTTCAGTCGGCAAGTTCTCTTTACTTAGAATGACTGGAGCCGGAAGCTCCTGGCCTGACGCTATTTTATTGATTGCTGAAGCATTAATTTCGGTGACAGGCAAATCCGTCTCCAGTTTCTCAGCATAGCCGTCAAGCACCCATTCTTTGATTTGCCCTGTTACTTCAACCACATCACCCGCTTGTGCACCGTGATTTTTCTTGTAAACAAGAATTCCTTCAGAAGTATTAGGATCCTGGTCAGGCTGCAGGTCCTGCATATAGAAATTGTTTGCATCTGCCACTTTTGTGACGATGCCTTCCACATCCGCAGCATATTGGTTGGCATATTCGGAATAATGCCCTGCACCTTGAATATCATGAATGCGAAGTCCGCCTAATGCAGGCGTATAAGTAAATTCAGCTACTCTGCTGTCTGTTAAGCCTTCTTTGACAGCTAATGCTTTAATGGTCGTTTTTTCATTAATGACAATCGGATCAGTATATGTATCACTTTGAGAAGTTGGCTCTGATCCATCCACCGTGTAATGAATTACTGCTCCTTCCGTTTCTGTCGATAAAACAACATCTGTTCCCTGCTTAACTGGACCTGCTCCAGGGGAAGCTGTTACAGCTGAAACTTGTGTTGGGTCTGTTTCTTCCACCCAGGAATAAGCTGATGAGTTCTTTAATCCCGGAACTGTAAAGTAGGCTTCCAATGAACCGGTAATTTGAACTTTCTTTCCAAGGTTATCAGGGTTGTCCACCAGGTTTAATCCTGATCTCACATACCCGCTCGGAAGCTGAACCGGCAGTATTTTACCGGGATCTCTTTCATCGGGTGAGTCTGCGATGGCAATATTGGTTGCAATTGTAAACGGACCGCTATGGCTATAGCTTGAAGTGCTTTTCGTAACTCCAACAATATAACCTTCGACTGTGGCAACTCCGTTATTATCCGCAATAGCTTCTGCCACAGACTTCACTTCTTCTGCACCTGCCGTGGCAAAAGGACTAAAAAGACTAAGAATCAAAGCAAAGACACTAATAAAGCTAAGCAACTTTATTTGCTGCTTTCCAATCATGTAATCCACTCCTATTTCCTTATTTTAAACGTTTACATGACACTACCATTCTAGTAAATCACTCTTCTTTTTGGCATACAATCTGATATTTGTAAAAATTGAGTAAATAAGTAAAAATGAGAAAATACTCCCACTATGCAAATAGGCTTAAAAGCCCAGGCACCAGAGTTATTATTTTTCCAAATAAAAAGAGAATCCCCGCCAGGAAGATTCTCTTAATTTCTATTATTTATAAACTTTAATAGTAACCGTTTTGCTGCCCCATTGCAGGGCTTTTTGTTTGTTTGGAATGAAGACGTCAATTTTATTGCCTCTTACTGCAGATCCTTTGTCACCTGCAATTGCCTCCCCATATCCAGGCACATATACTTTTGATCCCAGTGGAATAACCTTCGGATCCACTGAAATTACCTTGGCGTTCGGATTCTTTTTCAGATTGATTCCTGTATAAGTAATGCCGCTGCAGCCTTTGCAGCTGGCAGTGTAGGCAGTCGCTTTCACTTTAATTTCTTTATATGCTTTCGTTGATGCAGCCTTTACAGCTGTCTTTTTAGGTGCAGCAGCTTTAGCTGACGCTCCGGTAATTTTTAACACTTGCTTAGGTTTAATTGTATCTGAATTTAATTTATTCCAAGATTTAATCTGCTGTACAGTAACGTTATGTTTTTTAGAGATGGCCCAAAGCGTATCTCCCTTTTTCACTGTATAAGTATTTCCAGCGGCTGAAGTGACATTGGAAAATCCAAACGATAGAAAAACAGCTGTGATAAGATAGATTACTAATTTCTTCATGATATCTCCTTTATGTCCCTTGATAGGAACATATTAACACCATTAGATAACAGATAGATTTCAGTAAAACTCTTTTTTCGTTACAAAATAAAACGGTTTTAATATATTTGTAATATAAATTACCAGATTTCAATTCAAACTTACTAGCAAAACTAAATAAGGCACCTCTTCCGGCATGTGCAGGAGAGGTGCCCTTTTTTTAATAGGCAAAATTGTGGCTTCCGATTTGTTTAATGACGGTTCTAGTAAAAATCCATTGGTCTGTAGCTGTATAAGGATTGTAATAGTAGACGGCACCGCCGGTAGGATCCCATCCATCAAAGGCATCTCTTACTGCCTGATATGCTGCAGCATCAGGCTGAAGCCAATATTGTCCGTCATTCACAGCTGTAATGGCATTCTTTTGGAAAATCACATTGGAGAGAGTATCCGGAAATTCATTGGACTCCATACGATTGAGAACGACAGCTGCAACTGCCACTTGGCCTTCATAGCTTTCCCCTCGCGCTTCTCCATAAACGACATGGGCAAGCATGTCCACATTCCTAAGCATTTCTGCCGTGTTAACTCCCACGATTCCATCAGCTGCTAAACCGAAATCATATTGAAAGTTTTTTACTGCATTCTCTGTTACCGTTCCATAATACCCTGTATGGTCTGTATTAAAATAGCCAAGCTTTTGTAATGCTGATTGAATATATGTAACTTCCTGGCCTGCTGAGCCATTCTTTAGAACAGCAGCATCTGCCTTGGGCTGGCTGAAGCTCAGCACAAATACCATTGCGGCAGCAGCCGCAATCCACTTTATGTAATTCATTTGAACACTCCTCTTTATATATTATGTTAGAGCTAGGCTGCCCTCCTTTACTAAGTTAATAAGTTCACCTTTGCTTGTTTCCCTATAAAACAATTTAGAAAACTCGATCAAATGGTTTAATTTCTAGAATGGGCCAAAGGGACAGGCCAAGTTCTCTTCGTTCATTGAATGGTGAAAATCCAAACAAAAAGCCGCTCTCTAATAGAGAACGGCTCCCATTTTATATTTTAAACTTCTCCACCGACTGTTCCAGCTGTTTAGAAAGCATACTCAGCTGAACGGTAAGCTCTGATATCTTTTCTACCGCATCCTCCTGCTGGTCCGTTGAGGCTGCGACCTGGCGGGAAATTTGTGCCGTGTCTTTAGATAGACCCGCAAATTCATCAATGGATGCAGAAATCTCTTCGGACCCGGCAGAGAGTTCTTCAGTTACGGCAGAAACCTCCTGTATTTCACCAGTAACTCCTTCAACAGCATGCAATATCTGATTGAATTTCTCACCGGCACTATTGACTAGGGCTGTACCTTCTTCAACTTTACCAGAGCTCGCATGCATATTACCGACTGCCTGTTCAATGGATGATCTGAAGTGATTCAGCTTTTCGGCAATTTGTGCTGCAGATGCTTTCGAGCCTTCTGCCAGCTTTTTAACCTCCTGGGATACAACCGCGAAGCCTTTGCCATGTTCACCTGCTCTTGCTGCTTCAATGGCTGCATTTAACGCAAGCAGATTAGTTTGCTCTGCGATGCCTGAAATCAGGTTCACAATATCCTCAATTTCAATAGCCTGCGTACCCAGCTCTTCTATAAATAGAGAAGAATCATTTACAGTCTTTTTAATCTCATTGATCTGCCGGATGATGGATTGGATTTCATCAAATCCTTCTTTTACCTGCTGTGTAACTGTATTGGATTGTTCGCTCACATCTGTCGAAGCTTCCGCAATACGCTGTATGCCTATGGCCATTTCTTCTATTGCTTTTGCAGATTCCTCACTTCTGATCAGCTGTGTATCAGTAGCCCCTGCCACTTCCTGAATCCCTCTGACAATCAGGGTGCTGGCCTGGCTGATTTCTTCCATCTTGTTTTCTATTTTACCCGATGAGTCCAGGAGTGCTTCTGAAGATGCTTTTATATCTTCAACCATCGCTTTTGTATGATGCGTCATTTTTTTGAATGACTCTGTAACAAAACTAATTTCGTCCTTCCCTTTTACCTTAATGGAATTAGCCTTCTCTTCTGCTCCCCGAAGGTCTCCATCAGCCATTAATTGAGCTGCTGAACTGATATTCTGCAGAGGGTGCAGTCTCTTTTTGACGAACCAGGCCAGAATGGCAACAACCGCAAGGATTAACAGTATATTTATCACCAGGTTCATAGGGAGCTCTTTTTGCATTACTTGATCTGCAATGCTATTCACATCCTGGGCATTGATGTCGACACCTAATATCCCGATCACTTTTCCATCATTTTCAATGGGCACAAAGGCAGAAAGATAATCTCCATATTCCGGATCGTGAACGATTGGTGAGCTTGATGCTTTTCCATCCAGTACAGAAGAAATATCTTCATATTTTGCAGCCGTCGTCGGTGTTTCAATATCTGCTGCCATATCCGAGCCTTTTGGCATACCATCAACCATTATAAAGACTTCTTCCTTTTCAGAATCAGCCATTAATGTATAAACGTAAAACGCACCTGTTTTATCACGAAAATCATTCAGCTGTTCCCGAAGTTCCCAATAGGTTTCCGTCTGATCGGGATTCTTCAGAAATTCCTCATATTTATCTGTTTCCATTTTTGAAGCTATATTATCTGCAATATTTATACTAAAATTTTCAATAGAGGACTCTACTGAATTTTTCGTGCTTAAATAGAGCATTGTTATATTACCGAGTAAAACCACTGCCATTCCAAGGGCCATTACGATTGCAATCCTAGTGCTTAGCTTTTTCATATATTTCACTCCATTAGTAAATATTTCATAAATGGATTATAACTTTTAACCCGGTAAAATAGTACTAGTAAAATCAGGAAATACACAAAAAATACTGAAACCTCTTTGGCTCCAGCATCTCTCTCAATCTATAATCATTTCCAAAAAACTCTCGCCTTCCTCAGTCGCAGGCAATCCAAAAAACTCGCTAAATGTCGCCCCAACGTCAGCCATCGAATGGCGTTTACCGATGTTAACCGGTTTTACCCGCTTCCCGGCAGCGAGTATTGGAACATATTCCCTCGTATGGTTGGAATGGCCGATGGTCGGGTCGTTGCCATGGTCGGCCATAATAATTATCAGATCCTCCTCTGCCATCTTGGGCAGGAATTCTGCAAGCCACTGGTCGGTTGTATTCAACAGTCTGGCATACCATTCGGCATCCTCAGCATGTCCGGCCAGATCTGTCTCCTGTACATTAACCAGAAACGCCGCGTCCTCTTTTTCTTCCAAATAAGACTTCTCTAAAACGCGCAAAACCTTTTCAGTATCCACAATCGGATCTGCAGGTCCTTCGCCATGCAGGACATCTGCCGTTTTGCCAATCCGATGGACTTTAAGGCCGTTCCGGGCAGCGATCATCGGAAATTGTCCGTCTATGTTTACGCCGTAGCCCATGTGATAAACTTCATAGCCTTTGCCGTACACCTTGGCCTTCGGGGCATCCACTCCCCATTGGCCGGGATTTTTTTCATGGACAACTGAGAGAATATGTTCAATGGTTGTATAGGGTCCTCCAAATGCAATGACACGGCTGGTGTCTACATTCTGGCGGACAATTTTTCCGACTTCCTTTAACTCAAAGAAAGGCATTTTATTAAAATCAGCGGTTAAATTAATGATGTTTCCTAATGAAGATTCAAGATTATCACCAATGACACAGGCACCGTTTACCAGCAGAACCGGCCGGTCTTCCCATGGGTATTCAACCTGGCACCCTGCTTCTGTTAATGCTTGTGCCAGATCTGGATGAATATCTTTCATCAACCTTTTATTTGAGCGCTTCGGGCAGCTTCCGGCAATTTCCTGATGCCCGAGGTACGTATCTGCCCCGTGATGGGCCAGTGCCGAGCAGCCGTAAGCATTGGCAGGGGCTGCCTTGCCATCGACAAGCGTTCCCAGCCCAAGCTTATATAGAGTTGGTATTTTTAAAAAGTCAACCGATTCCCGGATATGCTTATAGGTATTGGCCCTGCAGTCAGCAGGGCTGAACTCGCTGCAATCCTCCATCGCCCCGATGCCAAAGCTGTCTATCACCAGCAGAATTGCTTTTGCCATCCTTACCACTTCCTCTCAAAGTGAACCAGTTCCGGCTTTCCGCTTTGAATTCCCTTTACCAGGGCAATATGGGCCCTTGTGACGAACACCTGGGTGCGGAAAGAGAAAACGGCTGTATTGCCTTCAGAAATCTGAAAGCCATCAGGTTTCTCTATCGCACCATAGTAATCAATCGCTTCCGGAGCCGGTTCGATTGCTTTTATATACTGGTTTAATACTTCTTTTTCATCGCTTCCAACCAGGCACCCGGTTAAATGGGAGCGTCCGTAATAGCCGCCGCCAATAACGTAATAATGCTCCTGATCCTGGTGGGACACTTCCGTTACATATACAATGGCAGGTTTCTCGGGGAGATCCCGGTAAGCATGCAGCGGGGTAGTTCCGGTGAGGGCATGTCCTGGTTCTCCATGTGTTACTCCCTGTTCTGCCAGGAAGGGTATGGTTTCACAGCTGGTCGCACTTGGACCGTTTACCTGTTTTACTGTAATACCCTTTTTCTCCAGAACCTCTTTTGCCTTTAAAAGGGTTTTAAAGTTAGGCGTTGGCTCCATGCTTCTCCTGTCCTTGGATAGCTGAAAGTTCGGGAAGGTTGTGACGCCTGCGATATTAATCCCAGTAAGCCCAGCCAATTCCTTAAGCTTTCCATCCAACTCTTCCAATCGAAAGCCGCCCTCCTGTCCGGGATAAATCATATCGCCTTCTGCATACACCCTTAGAAGTACATCCTGCACCGTTCCTGATTGAACTGCCGCATCGGAAAGCTGTCTGGCACGTGCAAGGGAAAATAGGGTAATGACTTCCGGATTCCACGACAGCACTTCCGCCCACTGATTTTTCCCCGGCTGAACCAGGTGGCCGACATTTCCTATTTTAACGCCGCCTTCTGCCAATGTTTTGGCTTCGTCGAATTCAACAGCAACCGCCTTTTCGATGCCGTGTTCTGAAATAAACTGGCCTATATACGGAACCCTTCCAAGCTGCTTACTCATGAAATAAAGCGTAAAGTCATGATTTTTTGCCGTTTCTGCCAGAACTGCTGCATTCTCTCCGAGTATATCGAGGTCAATCACGTACGTATTCGGAGGTATTTGCCCGCTTTGGTGCAAGGTGACACCTGATTGAATAAGCTTAGGATTTCTGCGCTTTGTTACATCTAAAAACATTGAAGTTTCCCCCTTTATTTACGGGTATCAACGATGCTGCACTTCTTTTGCAAGAGGTATCACTTTTTCCAGAATTCCGATGATCGTGCCCGCTCCTGATTTCATCGGATTGATGCGCAGTCCATATTCCTTCAGTTCAGGCTGTGCTTCCAAAAAGCTGCCGGAAACGCGGTAAATCATCGGGATGATTTCATATTTTGATTCCGCCCCAACCGGATGAGTGGCCGCCCCATGCTCGTCACTTATGCTGATCACATTTTGGGCAATCGGTGCTTCAAGCTCTACAATGACATTTTTGGACTGGGCATTCGTCATGTAGGCGGCGCGAATCCCGTTCACAGCTCCTTCATTCAGACGGCGGCAGAGCTCTTCCACCTGCTCGTTCTGAATAGCCAGCGATACAGGTGCGAAGGTCATCATTCTTAAAAGCTCCATGGCTTCGTAGCCCTGAACCTGGCCGCCGCCCGAGTAGTTATAATGGTGCACCCGTTCGATGGCGTCTTTTTTGCCGGCAATGACAGCAATTCCTTCCGGCCCAAGAAGCTTGAACCCGGAAAAGGTTGAGTAATCCGCTCCTAATTCCACTCCAATTCCCTTTGTCTTCAATGCACAGTAATTGTCATCTACCACGATCGGAAGATCCGGGCGTTCTTCCTTCACGGCTTTGATGACTTCGGCCAATTGATAATGATCTGTGGGCTGCTGGCGTGCATGCTGAATATAGAAAACTTTAGGATTTTGATTACTTCTGATGGCAATTCTGACTTCCTCAAGATGGTTGTAATCTGCCTGGACTGTTTTAATGCCCAATATTCTTAACGTTTCCTTTGTCGTCGTATAAACAGGGGCCGTGTGAATGAACATTTCATCCCCAGCAGACAGAAGCATGCTTAGAATATTGCGGATCGCTCCTGTTCCGGCTCCCCTGACGAGGGCACAGTCTTCTGTTTCAAAGAAATCCGCCAGAACCCTTTCCACAAGATACGTCTGTTCCGGACGCTTATATGTTGGAGAAACACCAAGGTCTCCCATCGAGAGAAATTGCCTGCCTTTGAAATAGCGGCTCATTCTGTCTACCAATTTGAATTGTTTTTCCTGTGCTTCCTGTATCGATAAGCTTGGCAAAACTGAATTTGCGTACTTTAATTCAGCTCGGTTGTATGTGGACACTATGATCGCTCCCTTATAGAAAAAGCTCTGGATGGATTAACGGTCAGGAATTGATGAAGAATGCTTTCAGGAACTCCGGATTCTTTCAATGTTGGTATAAAGGTCTCCAGCACAAGTCCGTAGCCTGGGCCTCCGTGCTTCTTCCAATGCGACTTGCGGGTTAAGTCTGCTGATAGAAGAATTTGCTTTTCAAACCCGAGGCTTATGAAATCCAGGAGAAAAGCGGCTCTTTCTTCATCAGGACGGTAATTATTTTTTCCGATTGTATCAAAAGCGATATAGGCTCCTGTTTCCAAAACAGAGAGAACTTCGTCTTTATTCGGGTTGAGGTCCTGATGGCCGATGATGATCTGATCAGCAGGAAGGCCATGCTTCACCAGCAGCTGCACCTGTTCAAGCCCGAGTGTTCCGAGCGTTGTATGAGTGGTCACCGGAAGGCCGGTTTCAGCACCGGCAATAGCGGCACCAATTAGAAGCTCACGTTCAATCGGCTTCATTTCATTTTTGCTTGTGCCCACTTCCCCGATGACACCCGGGAGAATACCCGTTTCGGCAATCCCTTCCTTGGCTTCTTTTATAAAATGCTGTGCAAACTGCTCTGCTTTCCAGCCGTCTGCAAAATGGGGGATATAAGGATCTTTATAGAAGCCTGTGCAGGTAATAAGGTGAACCCCTGTTGCCTCGCTCAGCCTTTTTAGCACATGAGCATCCCGGCCCATGCCGTCATTTGTCACTTCAACCATTGCCCTTCCGCCGAGACGGTAAAAATCCTCCAGTTCCTCACGCATGCCCTGTTCATCATCCAGAATCGTATCCGGATCTTTTTTCACTCGCGAAAGATCAATGGAGAGATGCTCGTGAGCCGAGCAAATCCCCAATTCTTCCGGAGCAATTTCCCCAAGTACGGTTTGTATCATGGCAGTTCACTCCGTTCTCTTTATTTGGTTTCTTTATTGAGGAATGTTCATGATTCCAATTGCAACCAGGATATTGGCAATGATTCCGACCGCAATGGCACCTACAGGTCCTACCGCAATGCGGACAATTGGACGTCCCGCCGCTTCATTCAGCAAATAGAATCCTGCGATGAAGAAGAATCCGAACCCCGGTGCGATCGCATTGGCCGCGTTTGCTCCACCGATTAATAGTGCCACTTCCAGAAGCTTGGTCATCGCACTGCGGATATTTTCTCCGGAATTACGCACACCGGGATATTTATCAAGGAATCTCGCAATCGAGCTTAATAGCATAACTTCAATGAAAATAATAATGACACCGCCGATTAAGGCTACCCAAACATTCGGGGAGAAAAATCCGACGACGAAGATGAGCGTGAATCCGACCGGGCTGTATACGCCTGTTGCGATCGCTGTACTGGCTACAAGCGGAATAAAACCGAGCGCACGGGCAGCCGCTGCAATTCCTGCATCTGTTGCTTTGCCTTCCGCTAATAGATTTAGAGAAATCGGATCTCCCGCCATGATCCATAGATTCGTAGCAGCCGCAATAAGACCGCCAATTATCATAAAGAACACGACATTTTTTCTGATTTTAGCCACTTTATCACTGAATACTGCGGCAAGGTCGATGGAAGAGCCTTCCTCTGCCTTTTCCTTCATGGCAAATACTAGAAGGAAGATCATTCCTGTAATAAGGGCCATTCCTTCCTGGTTCAGTGTTACTGTGGTTCCTGAAATCGTAAGGACTCCGCTTTCATTCAGCCAGACAGCGAGCTGACGGATTAATGCTGAAACGATAAACGTTATGACCCCTTTTTTAACGCTGAACTGCATAGCAACCGCAAGCGCCGGGAATGCCATAAATGTTACGACAACCGGTGTTCCAACCGCTCCCATAGCTTCAAGGAAATTAAGCGGCAGATAATCGAACAGCTTCACAAAGCCTTCTAGTCCGATTAACAGCCCTGCTCCATAAGCACCGCCAATCACTGCCGCAAGCGGTGTTCCCCATTTATTTTTCGGTGTCAGCAAACCGATAATATCTGTTCCCAGCAGGATACTGTGTACGAGGATGATACTGGCCGAGAGTGTAAAAGGTATTCCAAATCCGATTACAAGGCCGAAACTCATCGCAAAGGCAGTGAAGGCAAGATCCCGTCTCGTCATCCGTCCCTCCACGTGTTCAGAGACAATTGGACGAAGCCCATCATTGAAAACCGCAATGTTCATATTGGCCAAAACAGCAGCAACGGCACCGATCAGGATAATTAACGTCATTTCCATTTCTATTTCCCCCTCAATTAAAATGGATTAGCTTTTATTCTTTAAAGCTTTGATAATCATAGGCACTGCGGTCTCTTTGTGGTCAGCTGTAAATCCAAACGCTTTCTTCCCTTCATTGACAGCGATTACAATTTTCTCCTCAACAGGCTTTTTTCCTGGCATGGAGACCGTCTCGCAATCAGGCTTGCCGAGAAGGGCAATCGCCATGGCTAAAGCACCGCCGCCTCCTGTGTGGCAGGCTCCTACATAATAATCTGCCTGTCCCGTCTTAACAGCCATCGCAGCCTCCAGATCCGACTTGACCATCGTCGTTATGCTGCTATCAATCTCTTTTATTAAGCTCTCAATCTCTTTTTTATCAACCTGTCCGCCAACTACAATTTTCATCTTAATTTCCTCCTTTGTTGATTTGCAGTACATTTGTGTAATGTATGAGCAGAAAATCGATTTCCTCTTGGGGGAGCTGATTCTTCCATTGCTGCTGTATATATCCGATTTCCTTCATGGCTATGGATGCTTCCGGTGACTGTTTGACTTCATCCAGCAAATTAGGATGGGGAGCCTCAACCTGCTCACCCTTTTCAATTCTCGTCAGAGCTGTCGGCAAATGGGTGAAAAGCATTTCAGCTCCATCTATGGCATTTTTTTTCAAGTGTGACTGCAAATGCATAAATGCTAGCGTGCTTATATCAGCTGCTTTGGTACTGACAACAGATGAGGCTAAAAGGATATCCATTCTTTCTTTCAATTGATTTAAATCCATATTTATATTCCCTCCAAAATACAGTATTTAGTATATTAATGCTGCTAAGAAACTAGAACTTCAGTTTCTTAATAGTGAGGATACTTTTTTCCTTCCTCCACCAGCCTTTGGGTCTCTTCCACTTTATTAAACTGGAGGATCTGGATTTGTTCCATGATATTTGTTCTTTCACTTTCTATGACAATAGCTGCTCTGGTTGCTTTTATGGCCAGTTCCTTTGCCTTCTTTGATTTAAAGTCAGAGGAGGCAAACGTTTTTAGTGCCCTCGCTTCATCAGCATTCCAAACCGCTGCATCAATACTGCCATTCTTCAGCATATTGAAAAGCTGCATATAGTCCACCTTTATCAGTTCAACCTGGTGCTTTTCACATTCAAGGAGGGTAATATTTGCCTGGTCGGCAGATGAATAGTCAATTCCAATTTTCATGCCATCAGTAATCTGGCTGTTTTTGCTATCTGAAAAAAAGACTTTATGGGAGGTTACATAGGTCTCCGGCCCAAGTGTATGGAGAATTTCCAGGCCCTCAAACTCCTGTACTGCCTCTTCTGCCGCCAGCTGGGACATGATCGCAAAATCGTAGCGCCGGGTTTTTAATGATTCGATCCGCCTTCTGGCTCCTCTCATATAAGCAAGGCCAGACTTCTTGTTGATTTCCTCAAACCCTTCAACAATACCAGTTGCCAATCCCTCATACTTGCGGGAATAAGGCAGCGGCATTACGCCCATCACTGGTCCGATGCCGGCAATCTCATACAGCAGGTTGATATCCCTCTTCTTCAGAAAGGTCCCAAGATGCCCTCTGGATTCAAGAGCTATGGCATGCAAATCCTCCAGCACTCTTAATGCACCCTGCACAGTTCCCCGGCCCAATGATAGCTTTTCTGTAAAATCACTTACCCGGGGGATTCTCTCTCCCTCTGAAAACTGAATGAGCTCCTTCGCAATAAACTTTGCTGCCAGTCCATTCTTTGAATATAAACTTTCCCAAATACGGCTCATATTGTAATACCTCTTTACCTTTGATCAATATACGAAAAACTGTATATTATAAGTGTAGCGGTTATTTTTTATTAATTCAAGAGTTTTCTAACTTTTTCGCAATTTAATATTGCTAATTTCTTTTACTCTTCTTAGGCAGGGGTTTTCGCTTGTCAATGAGTCTGTTGATTTCCACCGCGGACACATGTCTCCCCGAGAGGGCATTGAAAAGCAACCATCTTTATTTTTCTATTAGTTTCCTGAGCTTCTTCTGTTCGAAGGGGCTTCTAGTTCGGACTCAACCTCTCGGATTTCTGCTTCTTCTGTCCGAAGGAGCTTCTAGTTCGGACTCAACCTCTCGGATTTCTGCTTCTCCTGTCCGAAGAAGCTTCAGGTTCGGACTCGACCGCTCAGGTTATCCTTTTTCTGTCCAAATGCGAACCCCTTCATTCAGTTATCTCCTCTAATTGGAATTGGTACTTTAGCAGCAATCCCAATTATAAAGAACATCTGTAAAATTCATCTTCCGCAAATCCTCTTCCTTAATAAAGAAGTTGGCAACACCGCTGTCCCCAAACATCAGCTCAATATCATCGTCCGTATCCGCCTGGAACAGCAAAATCGTATAATCACCTGTTGGGTCACCTTTTTCTCTAGGGTCCTGCTGGGTGAAGTAGGGATAGCCGCCCATTTTATGGCCCTCAGCACCTAATTCCTCGAAGTAAAGCTCATGTAAATCCTCATAGTCTGGATGATCGATGGTTTCAAATAAGTCAATATTGACCAAGTCCTCAAATCGAAAATCATCAGCAGGTACAGGAGCGATCTTAAGGCTGAAAATCATCTTTGCTTCCTGCACTATCGGATCAAATTCATCACCTAAGTCAGGCATATACGAAAAATCTGTCACAAGATCTGACTCATCTTTCACGCCATTTGGATGATAAACAACCCGGAAATTCTTTTGAGCAGCCGGGTTATCAAAATCAAGTCCGTACATATCATCAACCGGCGAGAAATAGAATTGAAGAATTCCGCTCTCAGGCATCGGCTCAATGTGAGGTACTTCTTCAAAATTGATTTGCGCAAATAGATTCATATAATTTCCCTGCTCATCCTTTGGGTGTTCGCTCGTTTTTGGAAGGTAGGGCTTTCCTCCGAACTTGCTTTCAAAAAGTGTGGTCTCCCCTCTTTCTGCATGTATGCTGACAAACGGTTTAGCTGTTTTTTCTAATTCACTCCGATATTTTTCAAATTCCTTAGGCAGCTTTAAAGTTTGATTTCCCATGCTATTTTCCTCCCGTTTCTCTTTATCGATAAATTCGTCCAAAAATACGGCTATGTATTGCTCTAAATCCGTTGTTATTTCTTGTGAGATTGATCCAGAAGCTCCCCGAACAATTTGCTTCCAGGGATTTTTTTCAATACTAAGAATCTGAGCCTTTAACTCTGAAGTGAATGTCTTATGGAGATATTTCATAAAATTATCTCCTCTCTCCAAAAATAAACAGGATATATGTAAATTCGCCAGCCTCATTCATTCTTCCTATCTGCAGAAAAAAAGAGCTGCTATAAAGCAGCCCGCATTTTTCTATAAAATACTCTTAAAACCCTTCGCCTGTTCATCCAGCTTTATTGCAGCTTCCCCGATATCTTTAAATGCGGATACAGCCTGCTCATTAAGAACCTGGTTTTCAGTTATGCCTGACTGTGATTGCAGAGTTGCGTCACTAATTTTGTTGATTTCATCTGATATTCCTTCGATGTGGGCATTGACTTCCTGGATGGAGTCCTGCACCCGGTTTGCGAGCTTTCGCACTTCTCCGGCAACGACGTTGAAGCCTCTGCCATGTTCGCCGGCACGTGCTGCTTCAATGGCTGCATTTAAGGCCAGGAGGTTCGTTTGGGCCGCTATTTCACGGATTGTTTTTACGATGCTGCCGATGGATTGTGCCTGTGATTTAAGAGAATGGAGGATTTCCAGGTTCCCTTTGGACTCGTGAACGAGCCTGGCTATTGCCTGCGCTGCCTCTTCGCTTCTTTCAATTCCAGCTTTTGCTTTTTCACTAAGGGCTTCTGACATTGCCTGAAGCTGGAATGCTACCTGCGCTGTATTCGTTTCCCTTTCTGTAATATCCGTAGCAACCTTTACAACACCTTCTACTCTGCCATCATTCCCAAATACCGGTGTGTATGTCGCCTCGAGCCAGATAAGATCTCCTTGCTTGGTCACACGCTGAATCTTTTCCTGAAAGCTTTTGCCATTGCGCAGATTACTCCAAAGCTCCTGATATTCCCTGCTGGCGGCAAGTTCAGGGGTGCAAAATTGCTTATGCATCATATTTGGCATTTCTTCTGCCCGATATTTGACAGTGCGGGCAAAATTCTCATTTGCCCACAGCACTTTCCCGTTCCCATCAAATTCAATCATGGCCAGAGAATTTTCAATTGCAGCCAAGACAGCTTCTTTTTCAAGAACCTGTGTGCTTTTAAAATGACTCGGCTTATATGTTGTAAGCATGCTCTTCCTCTTTTCAAAAAAAGTTTGTCAGAACAAATCCCTACAAGAAGACTGATCCCATGTAAGTGCTGGCCGGTTGCGCTACTAGCTTGAATTCTCATTGCTTCCAACCTGTTCCGCATATAAGACTATAGTACTAGCAGCGGTCAGGCATCACAATTTTCAATGCGCGCCTGCTTTTTATACTGAAAATTCAAATAAATTAATCACTAAGACCCATGATTCCCATAATTAGTAAAAGTAGAATAGAACTGTAAGAGATTTTGCAGAAGGGATGGATTTATCTGAAAAATAAGCTAATCGCATTATCACTGGCATCTGCTTTAAGCTTTTCACTTGCTCCTGAAAGAAGTTTTGCCGAGCAAACCTATGCGGAAAACCAGGCTATAATACCCGGTGCGCATACAGTAACTGAACAATACTTTGACGGTGTGGACAACAACTGGCTGACCACCAAGAATCCCCGCCAATATCAGCAGGCGACCCTTTACGGCAACATTGGTCTTGCCCCTTATCTTTGGGGAAATGCCGCGGAAGGAACTGGATGGCATCAAATGTACAAGCCTTCTTCTGTCACGGGAACACAGGTAAATGGTATTTTTGAAGATGCCCAGTTTGTCATAAGGGTTCCGGATCACTGGAATGGCCGGCTTGTTGTTTCGGGAATTCCGGCTACACGAAATGAAACGTCAACCGACCTGCTTTTCAGCGATTATGTCCTGGAAAAAGGATATGCTTTTGCAGCAATTGATAAAGGCACCCAGGGTGAGGCTGATACTGCTGATCCATTTGCAAAAGTAAAGAATGCCTTAGCCGATGAGGATGATAGTGTTGCAGAATGGCATCAGCGGTTCCGGCAGGTTACGAAAGCCGCACAGCAGTACTTAGTTAGCCACTATTCCGAAGGGCTGATTGATCCGGCTGACTCTTCCGACCCGGCGAGCGATTTAGTATCGTCAGAGCATAAGATTCCTACATATGCAATGGGAATTTCCAATGGCGGATACGTCGTTCGTTATGCACTTGAAAATGATCATCCGGAGAAAACTGGCGAACCTCGGCTTTTTGATGGAGGAGTCGATTGGGAAGGCGTGTTATGGACAGAGAAAAAGCCTAATTTAATCAGTTCGCTGACCACCGTTGTGAATCATGTGGAGGAAGCTTTGTATGGAAGCGGCAAAATACAGCAGAAAGCGATGAAAGAGCTTTACAAAGCAGGATTGCCTAAAGGATCGGAAAAGTTGTGGGCCTATCATGATCAGGTATATTGGTTTATCTCCCTGAATATCTATCGGGACCACTTTGATCCGGAAGCCCCAGGCCGTACTCAATGGAGCAATTACCTGAACTTTGTTAATGGCGTGAGAGACCGATCCTATGATTCTATCTTTGAAGATTATAAGTATGTGACCCGTCCAAAAGAAGTGAAAGAAAATATTAAGGAAGTGGCCAATACTGGAGATATAGATGTGCCGCTCATCTCTTTCACCGGTTCCCTTGATTCGCTGATATTCCCTGATATTCATGCAAAGGGATATCAAAAGCTTGTCCAGAAAGCCGGAAAGCAGGATCTGCACCGAATGTATACCATTGAAAACGGCAACCATGTTGACAGCCTTGTCTGGAACAGCTCCACCGATCCTGATAAAGAACTTCAGCCTTTGCTGCCTTACGCTCACCAGTCATTCGACTTGCTTGTCGACTGGGTGGAAAACGGAAATGCTGCTCCTGAGAGCCAAACGGTCAATGCTCCGGAGAACCCGGTTAAGGTTATTGATCTGAAAACAGGGCAGGAACGGGATCCCCGTTAGGTTGAGGCAGGAGTGTTGGTCTGCAGTCTTAAAGGCGGCTATCCGCAAGTAAAAATTTCTATCCGCACGTAAATTGTCGTCATAAGCACAGAAAAAATTTTATCCGCAAGTTAATTGAGGCTATCCGCACATAAACTGATTTTAGTGATCATGAAAGCATCCCAGTGCTGTTTTTATGGAAAAAATATGCCCCAATCGTTATGGATTGGGGTTTTTAGACTTCCTATTAATTGTTTTTTAGTAAATGAGCGGATAAATTGTTGATAAAGCTACCTTGCATTCGGACTTTAATAAGGAAACTTCTGCTCTGCACAAAGCTGACAAGAGTTCGGACTCCAACTGGATTATTCCTACTCGCACTGTCCGAAGGTGACACAGGTTCGGACTCCAACTGACTAATTTCTACCCGACTTATCCCAAGATGACACGGATTCGGTCTCCAATTAAAAAATTCCCGCTCAGCCTGTCCGAAGCTCCTCTATTATATCAGCGATGAACCTTCCTGCTCCCCGCCATCAGCCACACCACAACAGGAAGCAGACCAAAGGAAACCACCGTAATCCCCGTCCAGCCCCCAGTCTGCCATACCAGGCCGGCGAGTGTTCCTCCGGTTGCGACTCCAAGGTAATAGCTTACGAGATAGATGCTCGAGGCACCGGCTTTGTGATGGGCAGCGCGCTCATTTACAATAGCCGCCATCAGTGAATGCGCCACAAAGAATCCCAGACAGGTCAGGCATAGACCTATTACAATTACTGATAAAGAGTGAACATTGGTAAGCAGGGTCCCTCCTATTAAAATGATTGTTCCAACCGAGACCAGTGTAGTTTGCCTAAAATGTGCAGACAGTCTTCCGCCCAGGATGGAGCCAACTATACCGAAGCTGTACGCCAGGTAGGTAAAAGAAATATTTTTTACAGAAAGATGAAAAGGGTCCTGTTCGAGGTAAAAAGGCAGGTACGTCCATACTCCTGTAAACGAGAACTGGAGGAGGATTCCCATCGCGAACGCAGGGAAAAGTTCCGTGTTTTTCAGATGTGAGCCCATACCTGATAAGTCTTTTTGAACAGATATTTTACTGGGCTTAAAATAATGAGATTTTGGCAGAGCCATAAAATAAATGATGAATAACAGAATGGAGAACCCCAATAGGAAGTAAACAGAAGTCTGCCAGCTGGCCATATCAGCAATATACCCGACGAAGATGCGGCCGGCCATTCCGCCAATGGCATTGGCTGCAATATACATGGTGATGCCGAGACTGACGCTTCTAGAATCCAATTCCTCGCCCAAATATGCGATGGCAGCGGCAGGCAGTCCCGCTATACAAATCCCCTGAAGGAAACGCAGTACCAGAAACGTTTCAAAATTAGGCGCAACGGGCAATAGCACTAGCGGAATAATAGTGCAGACAAGCGTAATATTCATTATCGAAACCCGCCCGATTCGATCAGATAGAAACCCGAAGAATAACAATCCGAAAATCATAGAAACCACAGCAGCAGACAGTGATAAACCGGCTGTTGCCGATGTGATGTCAAATGATTTCACGAGCAGCGGCATAATCGGCTGCACAAAGTATAAATTAGCAAATACTAAAATGGATGCACTCGTCATCGCAATCATAATTTTTTTGAAGCCGGCATCAGGCAGCGAATATTTATCAGGTTCCTGTTGTCTTGCATTTACAGCAGTCATGTTCCCACCCAGTTCCTTTAAAGCATTAAATCCATCATACCATTTTATTTCAAAGGAATCGAAAATTCCGACAATGTTTTTCCCACACGATTCCCATTAAGAACTTCCCTCAACTATTTTTGAAACAGCTCGCACCTTCATTCCAACTGCCCTAAATGTTATAATATAGGAATGTACTTTGGAACGTGGGGACTGGCTGGTTGTCCCCTACGGAACGCTGGGACAAGGAACCTGTTCCTTTGTCCCACCAAACAAGGGGGTTGAAGGATGATTCCGGAGCGGTTTTTGGAGCCTTTAGAGTTTGCAGCGAATGAGCTGAAGGGATTGCTGCGGGCTGAGAATGAGGAAGATGCGCGCCTGGTGCAGAAGGGGCTGATGCTTTTTCGGCAGGGGCTTGTGTATCAGCTTCGCTTTGAAGATGATAAGGTTTTGGCAACAGTCCAGGATGTGACTCCCGCAAAGGTTGAACTTAATCTTGAGTTCATTCATTTGAGCGAGTGTTCCTGTCCGGCTGAAGGTTTTTGCCGCCATCAGACTGCTGTATTTCTGCAGCTTCTCTCTAAAGCCAGGAGTGTGTCCATGTGGATTGAAGAGTGGAGGAAGCCGATAAAGGAAAAGCAGACAGCCAAGAATTGGGGGCTTCAAAGAGCGAAGGATCTTTTGAAATCCTCCGGTCAGCTGAAGACGGGTTATGACGGCTGGGTTGCCGGATTCGAGGAAAGCTTTACCGAGCTGCTGGAAAAACAAGGAGAGCCTCGTCCCTATGTACTCCCTGAGCTTTTCCATGTTTATCTGCGCCGCATGAAAGCGGGAGCACCGGTTGAACAGGAATGGAAGCTGCTGTATCTGCTTATCGGCTATGTCTTTTCTTTTAAAAAGCTGATGGCGCTAAGCAAGAAGTACGGCCATGGCGAAGAGTTGATTGACCGTTATTACCGCCATCTCTATCAGTCCCTGATGGAAGATTCCGTTGAGATAATGAACAAACTGTCGGTGCACTCTCTTCCCTTCGCTTTCGATCAATATATTGAAAAGCTGAAAGATGATTCCGCCGGGCTGATCACCGGTTCTTTTGGCTTGGATTATGAGCGGGCCCATTTATACCGGCTGTTATGGACACATTTTTTCAAAAAGAAAGAATGGCGTGAAGCGGAGATCCAGAAGCTGGAATCCTCCATCAAAGAGGAATCGCCTATTCTTCCGTCTGTGGCAGGCTATGTGCACCTTCATATCCTTGAACGCAATGATGAACAGGCACTCAGTGTTTTAAATGTGCCAAATCACTTAATGACTCCTTACATGCTTTACTGGATCGATTATTTTTCGGCCAATAAGGACTGGAACCGGATGGGTCCTTATGCAGAAGCATTTATCCATAAATTACGCGATTATTTGAAACAATCTGATGACTATTATGCCTGCATGGATTTTACCAGGATGGCCATCAAGGCTATTTCTCCTTATTGCCTGGAATGCAGCAAAATGGATTTATACGAGAAAGCATTGATGGAAACTCTGCCGTACAGCTACAGCGACTATGAATACCTGCTTTTTGAAAAAGGCGAATTCATAAAATGGGCAGATCTGCAGGCGTTTATTGGCTTTGATATTGAATCTTTAGGCAAGGACCGGATCAGGGAAATCAGCAAAAAGGAACCCTCCATCCTCCTGCCGCTCTATCATCAGGCCATCACTGCCCATATCAATATGAAAAACAGGGATCATTACCGCGAGGCTGTACGGAAAATGAAAAAGCTTCGCACACTGTACAACAAGCTGAAACGCCAGGAAGACTGGCTGCTTTTTCTTGAATTGCTTCTTGAAAAAACGAAACGTCTCCGCGCCTTTCAGGAAGAATGCAAAAGGGGTAAGCTAATCGATGCTTAAAACGAGATTTCTCCATGTGAAAGTGAAACCAATAAAGAATGACCGCTACCTGATTTTTGCCGTCAACGAAGAAGGCCGCCTCCTGTCTCCAAAAGAATGGATGCCGCTTCTTTTTAACCATCACAGAGAAAGTTTTTTTGGAACCATGCTTGATGCTGTTGATGTGGACGGGATTAAAGGGATCTCTGTAAGCGGCTGGCAGCTCGTTACCCTGTTTGCGGCTGAGCAGTTCAACCGTTTGATTGATTGGAGCTGGGATGAAACTGCCGAAATTCTGCTGGCTTCCTCTCATGCTCTTTACGATTCGATCGTGGAAAAAGAATGGATGCCGGATTTTGCCGCCTGGGAACAGGATCAATTCCGCTGGGCACTGCCAGAAAGCGTGGTTGCCGAATTCGGCACAAACTTTTGGGACCAGACTGTAGAAGGTTCTCCTGTCAGGGAGTTTATCGGAGATTTATTTCACCGCTCCCTTGATGGCTATATGAATCAGAATCAGGAAGCGAAAGCGCAGTTCGGTGAAAAGCTTGAAGCATTGCGGAGTGAGCACCTCTCACCAAGAGATCTTGCTGCTTATTTTGATGAAGAAAGCTGGCAGGAATGGATCGGGGTCAAAGCAAATGAAGCTCCTTTTTCGATTGGACTAAAGCTGGAAGAGCCCGGGGATATTGATTCAAGCTGGGATCTGGCGATTTTCCTCCGCGGAAAACATAATTCTGATGTCTTTGTTGACTTCAAGGACTATTCGAATTATCCCCACGACTGGCATGATTTTGAAGATTCTATTGACAAAGAGATCGAACGCTGGCTTGAGCTATTCCCATGGCTTGAAGGCAAGCCTGGGATGATCTCCACTTCACTGACTGAAGACGAAGCCTGGACTTTTCTCACTGAAGCGAGCGAAACCCTGCTTGCACTTGGCGTGGAAATCCTCCTTCCTTCGTGGTGGCAGGCTATGAAAAACGCAAGCCTAAAGGTCAAAGCGAAAGTGAAGGGAACCGGCAGCCACCGTCCTTCGTTTGTCGGCCTGCAGTCCATGCTTGATTATGATTGGCGCTTCAGCATGAACGGCGTCGATTTAACCGAGGATGAATTCCGGGGCATGGTTGAGGAAAAAAGACGGCTTGTCTACATTCGCGGCCGCTGGATCAAGCTGGATCCCCATTTTGTCCGCCATATTCAGGATTTAATGAAGAAAGCGGAAAAAGAAGGATTGCATGTCCGCGACCTGATAGAACAGGAGCTTATGGCTGACGAGAGCACGCAGGAAGACGAGCTGG
This sequence comes from Cytobacillus sp. BC1816, assembly GCF_051353635.1. Lineage (NCBI taxonomy): Bacteria > Bacillati > Bacillota > Bacilli > Caryophanales > Bacillaceae > Cytobacillus > Cytobacillus sp. BC1816. The sequence goes on from NZ_CP195611.1 coordinate 5,070,640, forward strand.
ATAATCCTAAGGCTTTTGCCCGCATTCAGATTGAGCTTAACCGCCAGTGGAAACAGATGGTGAAGCAGCTGCGCGATATCAAAAGTCTTCCGCTTGAAGAGGTCCCTGCAAGCTTCAAGGGTGATCTCCGCCCTTATCAGAAGCTCGGCATGAGCTGGCTGCTGTTTCTTCGCCGATATGGCTTTGGCGCCATTCTGGCAGATGATATGGGGCTTGGAAAAACGATTCAGCTGATCTCTTATCTTTTAAAGGTAAAGAAAGACGAAGACAGCGGCCCATCACTTATCGTCTGCCCTACATCTGTCCTCGGCAACTGGCAGAAGGAAATCGAGCGCTTTGCACCTGGCATGAGCGTTTATCTCCATTACGGTTCAAACCGCCTGAAGGGCGAAAGCTTTTCTGAAAAAGTAATGGAGTCTGATATTGTGCTGACCTCCTATGGATTAACCCATATGGATCTGGAGGATTTTGATACCATCGAGTGGAGCTCCATTTCGATTGATGAAGCCCAAAATATTAAAAATGCCCAGACAAAGCAATCGCGGGCTGTCCGAAAGTTAAAGGGCAAGCACCATATTGCCCTCACCGGCACGCCCATGGAAAATCGGCTAACCGAGCTCTGGTCCATTTTTGACTTTACCAACCACGGCTATCTCGGCAGTCTCGGGCAGTTTCAGAAGCGCTATGTACTGCCGATTGAGAAGGATGATGACAAGGATAAAGTCAGGCAGCTGCAGGCATATATCCGTCCCTTCCTGCTCCGCCGCACGAAGAAGGATGAGGATGTGGCCCTAAACCTGCCTGATAAGCTTGAGCAGAAGGAATATTGTCCTCTTACTGCTGAGCAGGCTTCACTATACGAGCAGCTTGTCCAGGATACATTCGCACAGATCGAAAAGCTGTCCGGGTTTGAGCGCAAAGGTCTGATTCTGCAGTTATTAAGCCGATTAAAGCAGCTGTGCAACCATCCGGCCCTTTATTTAAAAGAGGAAAAGCCTAAGAATGCCCTTGAACGTTCTGTAAAGCTTGAAAAATTAAGCGAGCTTGTCGGTGCTGTACATGAGCAGGGAGAAAGCTGCCTGATTTTTACCCAGTATATTGAAATGGGGAACATGATCGCCCGCTTGCTGAAAAAACAATTCGGATTCGATGTGCCGTTTTTAAACGGCAGCGTGCCAAAGCAGGAACGGGATCATATGATCAGCCGTTTTCAAAATCACGAATTCCCGGTTTTCCTGCTGTCGCTTAAAGCTGGCGGAACCGGTTTGAATCTGACGGCAGCAAACCATGTCATCCATTATGACCGCTGGTGGAATCCCGCCGTCGAAAACCAGGCAACCGACCGCGCATACCGGATTGGGCAAAAGCGCTTTGTTCATGTCCATAAAATGATTGCCACTGGGACACTCGAAGAGAAGATTGATGCCATGCTCGAAAAAAAGCAGTCCCTTAATGATCAAATTATTACGAGCGAGAATTGGATTACCGAGCTTTCAACAGATGAGCTGAGAGATCTGGTTCACCTGACATAAATTTTGTTCAGTCTTCAAGTCCTTGATATGCATAAAGGCTTGAAGGCTTTTTTTTTATTTTCGCATATTCAGGCTTGTTAGGCTTTTGCGTCAGAAAAGTTACTTTGCTGCCTTCTTTTATAATAAAACAGGATAGCAGCTGGTATGTAGGGCTCTTGTCCCCGGCGTTTATTGCCACCTGGCCGAATAAGAAGTTGAATTTGTAGTGAAGAAACATTTCCTTATCGTTGAATGTGAGTGAAGTATGGCTTCTAAGAGGAATTCTATGATAGGATTTACTACTCTGTAGCTGGATAAGCTGAAGTGCATCAAAGAAGCTTGGCTGATGATTGGTGTTTAATCTTTTATTTGCTGTTTGAAAATACAGGTACCCGGTTTCATCTCCTTTATCCACTAAATTGCACCTCCTCTTTATTATTTTCAAAAAATATATTCGACACATTCCGTGAAAATCCTCCCTGATTCTTAATGCCTAAATGCAATATTTATTTTTCACAAACAGCTTTATCACCATTTAAAGTTAGAAATAACCCGGCACACGAGTACCGGGTTTCAAATTTAGGGGAAGTACTGGGGATATGATTGATTCTCTATAGGGAAGGAAAATATGTGGAGAGCTGATTGGGGGAGCCGTCAGTTCATGATGGTTAATCGTCCAGGTTTCTCCCGGGCTCCATTTTGCATAGCAGTTTCACGAATGAAGGATTCAAGCTGGAGAACCCGTTTATTCAGGTCATCGACTCTTTGGTTCGATTTACCGAGCATCTTTATGAGGCTTTCGAGCATATACTCCAATGCCTTTTCTCTTTCAGACACTTCCTTCAAAATGGCAGTTCCTCCTTGGTCACGGTCACCGGGAATTCCTCTGTCTTCTTCCGGTCAAGAAAGCGGACCGATTCCGCTACCACCTCTGTTACATAAATGCGTTTCTTTTCCTGATTATCATAATGCCTCGTCTGAATTCTCCCGGTTATCCCAATCAAGGTGCCCTTCCGGCAATACTGGGATGTATTTTCCGCCGTTTTCTTCCATAAGGTACACTGTACAAAATCCGCATCGATATCACCCTTCTGGTTGCGGTATTGGCGGCTTACTGCCAGCGTCACATTTGTCACAGGAATTCCTTCCTGTGTCCGTTTCAGCTCAGGATCCCTTGTCAGTCTTCCAACCAGGGTCACTTGATTAATCATAGGTTTTCATCTCCTCTCTTTGATATTTTCATCATATCCGGAACCTCTTCACTGTGTAAAAAAGACAAAAAGTGTTTTTTGCAATGCTTTTTCAGCAAAAACACCCTAAAAATTCATTTCTCAGCCCCGTTTCTGCAAAAAACGGCCCCTAAAATCAAAATTTCAGCATTTATAAAAAGAAAATTCGACAAACCCTCAAATTCGCTTTCCGTTTGGCCTGTGTTATAATTTTTTTTATAGACAACTTATTTTAGAGATGGAGGTAAGCCATGAAAACATTTAAACTTGTTTCTCTGCAATTGGTGGAAGAAAATGGCCTGATTGATATTCAACTGGATGATGGATTGATTATCAATAAAGAAGACGAGAAGAGCACCTGGCTCCTGGAGGCATTTATTGATAAATCCTATCTTGAGTACTTCAAAAAGCGCGCTGATGACAAGGACGAGCTGACCATCCAAGTTGTTATTACGAAAAAAGAAAACGATCCAGCCGCATTCCAAACTAAAATTACCTCTATCAGTGAACTGGAAAACCATATCAGCATCCTTTTTGAAGGGTCACTCAAAAGAACGAAAAATGATTATGCCGAACTGCTGCTTCAGGACCTCTTGGACAAAGGCTTTATTGGAGACAGCCTGCTTGATGAATTCAAAGTTAAGATGCAAGGCAAGCCGCGCCTGGCTGCTGCAAAAAAGAAAAATAAAGAAACTCCCGCTCAATCATGACGGGAGTTTTTCTTTAGAAAAGGACAGGTTCACCCCTGTCCTTGCCTTTTTTACTTATCTTTATTATCTTTATCCTGCATATCCAGGTTATCTTCAACAGCATCTTCACCCGGCTCGTTGTTGTCTTCCATCATGTCGCCGTCATCATCTGTGTTGATGTCGTTGTCGTTCGTGTTTTCATTCAGATCATTCGTCATATCGCCGTTGTCACCGTTCATATTACCATCATTTACATCGCCGTTATCTTCAGTGATTGTATCATCTTCCGGCGGCGGCTCCTGATTATCTGTGGCACAGCCTGCTAGAAGCATGGCAGAAAGAACGGATCCTCCGATAAGTGTTAAAAGCTTTTTATTCATCGTAAAAGCCCCTTTCATAAGGTTGTATTGTTGACCTGCTGCATTGGTCTTCCTTTATATTTCCCAAAAACCTAAACAACTTGCATATTTTTTTACAGAAAAAATCCCGTACGCTCGGTACGGGATTTCTCTTATCGTTACCTTTCTATTGCAAACATAATTTCAGCTTCCATTGCCACTTCGCCCTCTACAGTCGCAACGGCTTTTCCTTTTCCGATTCCTCTGCGGACGGAGAGCAGTTCGACTTCCATGATGAGTGTATCGCCCGGACGCACCTGGCGTTTCCAGCGGCATTTCTCCACACCGGCAAAAAAGGCAAGTTTACCTTTATATTCATCCAGTGACAGCAGGGCAACAGCACCTGTCTGTGCACAGGCCTCAAGCGTCAGGCATCCTGGAAAGACATTGTAATTTGGGAAATGTCCATTAAACACTTCCTCGTTGGCACTTACATTCTTTTTGCCGACGGCTCTTTTTCCAGGTTCAAGCTCTTCAATGGAATCCACAAACAGAAATGGGTATCGGTGAGGGATTATTTCTTTAATTTCTTCGACATTCAACTTCATATGTATCGCTCCCCTGCAGTATTTAGTACCAGATACTAATAATAGCTTATATTTATTTTACTAAAAAATTGCCCGGACGCAAAGCGGAAAGAACAAAAGCGGAAGCGCCTTGATCAGCCCTGAGGGGCTGGGCGCTGGAGCTGGATGCAGATAATTTTCCATCAAAATTATTCTCATCGTTATATAATACAAATTCCAAGACAGCAAAAAAGAAGGGCATCATCACCCTCCTCTTCATTTTCTATTCTTTTTCAATCAATTCCACAATATGCATCCAGGTGGATTTTGTAAAAATATCTTTTACTTCCCCGCCGCCGATGACTCCATACCCGACCGCGGCTCCTGCCGTAACGCTCAGGAAAATTAAAAGCACGACAATAATAATCCGAAGCCAGATCGGAATGAGGCGAATGCGAACCCGCCCTTTACGCGGTGATTCTTCTTTGCTGTGTTCTTTTTTCAGTTGTTCACGCGTCTTGACTGCTTCTTGATTACTGTTGTTTACTGACATTTTATTTCCCCTTTTACCTAACGTATTCCGTTGATCAGCCCCATCATTTGATCAGCCATGGAGACAGATCTTGACTGAAACTGATATGCCCTCTGCAGGTTGATCAAATCTGTCATTTCCTTGGACATATCCACATTGGATTGTTCAAGGGAACCCTGGGCCATACCTATCTGGCCGCGGAGCGCACCGTTCAGCTCTGTATAGATCCCCTCGCCGTCAACTCCATCAGGAAGACCGAGAAGATTATCCCCTTTTTGCTCCAGGAACTGAGGCTTGTTAATCAGAACTATTCCAAGATTGAATTCCTGGATGGCACCATTGGCTGCTTCTGCCAAAAAGCTGCCTGTTTCGGTCACTTTAAAATTTTTAGCTTGTCCATTCATTATAATCGAATTATTATTTTCATCAAGAACAGGAAGTCCGTCACCAGTCACAAGCATGATCTCATTATCTGAAACCGGTGTTAAATAAAAGGCGCCCGATCTGGTAAAACGCACAGCCGCCCCCTCTTCGGTCTGCTCCAGCACACGGAAATATTGCCCTTCTTTTGTGAAGGCAAGATCAAGCGGCCGTTCGGTTGCCTTTAAGGCACCCTGCTTCATGACAATTTGGGACTGCGCGAGCTTTGCTCCTACTCCTTGCCTGATGCCTGCAGGTGTCAGTCTCGCTGTCTCCGCATTCGGATTCCGCTGATTATGGAACTGCTGAAAAAGCAAATCGGTAAAATTGGCTTCTCTTCTTTTATAGCCCGCTGTATCAATGTTGGCTACATTATGACTGACAATATCCATCTGCTTCTGCAGCTGGGCCAGAGTATTCGTTGCCGTGATCATGGTTCTATTCATTGTTCTTCCCCCTTAGCGGGTCTGCCGCAGGACATTAGCCGATCCGTCCGATTTCATTTGCGGCTTTCTCCATACTGCGGTCATAAGCCTGCAGGACCTTTTGGTTTGCTTCAAAAGAGCGATAGGCGGTCATCATATCAGTCATCGTCCGGGAAGCATCTACATTGGAACGCTCCAAATAGCCCTGCTGCAGCTTGAATTGGACATTCTGTGCATTATAGGCATTCTCAAGGACACTTTCTTCTGTCACTGCAAACAGGCCGTCACCCTCTTTACGCAGGCTTTCAGGGTTTTGTGCATACATAATGCCCAATCTCGCTGTTTCACCTGCTTCACCTGTTATCACACCATCTTCACTCACTGTAAAGCGGTCATTGGAGAGCTGAATCCGTTCACCCGCATCATCCAGAATATATAATCCGCTCGCTGTCGTTAAATAACCTCCGCCATCAATGGTAAAGTTTCCATTCCTTGTATAGCGCGGCTCGCCATCAATACCTGCTGCTGTATAAAAGACAGATCCTCTTAAGCCAGTATCCGGATTAACAGGCAGATTAAGATCAAGCAAGGCCAGGTCCGTATTCAGGCCTGTTTCCTTCACATCTCCCTGCATGAAGGATGGCAGCGTCTCCTGCATATAGACCCCTGTATTCAGGCTGCCCACTTCCTGATTAAAAGGAAGATTAAGGCCTTTCTCGGTCGGAACTGTCTGCTGGCCCATGCGATGCAAAAGCATCTCAGGAAAAGCCCTCAAGCTCGTCTGATCTGCTTTAAAGCCGGGCGTATTGGCATTCGCCATATTATTCGTCAGCACTTCTGTTCTCCGCTGCTGCGCAAGCATCCCGGAAGCAGCTGTGTAGAAACCTCTAAACATCTTTAATCACCTCTAAATTGCAATTCCGAACATCTATTTACCTCTATTATAAGAAACTTTCCGACAATAAACATTAAAAATCTGAAGAATTAAGTCAGATTTTGAAAAAAGCTGTACCTTTTTTTAATCGGCTGGAATAGGAGAAAGTTTACTAAAGATATTCACTTATTGATATCGGTCAGATTTCATTTTTATCGTTCACATTTTTTATATATCGGCCAATTTAGAATTTTATCGGTGAATTTCTAAATTTTTCGGTCACTTCGCTCAATAACAGCATTTGAGCTGCTCCCAAAAGAAAAACCCGCCAAAAGGCGGGTTCCTCACTATTATACAAGCTTCTTCTTTGGAAGCTTATCAATATTATCAAGCATGATACCTGTTCCAACGGCTACGCAGTCCATCGGGTTTTCTGCAATTAAAACAGGGACTTTCAGCTCTTCAGCCAGAAGCTGGTCGATTCCGTGAAGAAGGGCCCCCCCGCCTGTTAAAATAACCCCGCGATCGATGATGTCTGCAGACAGTTCAGGCGGTGTGCGTTCAAGCACGCTTTTGGCAGCCTGTACGATGATTTCAACGGATTCTGCCAGAGCACCCTGAACTTCTTCAGAGCGTACGGTAATCGTTCTTGGCAGACCCGAAACCATGTCACGGCCGCGGATTTCCATTTCCTCGCTTTTGCCGCCAGGGAATACGGTCCCGATTGATACTTTAATATTTTCCGCAGTTCTTTCGCCGATTAAAAGCTTGTACTCTTTTTTGATATATTGAAGAATTTCGTTGTCAAATTTATCTCCGGCCATCTTAATGGAAGAAGACGTTACAATGTCTCCCATTGATAAAACTGCCACATCTGTTGTACCCCCGCCGATATCGACAACCATGTTTCCGCTCGGCTGAAAGATATCCATGCCTGCTCCAATTGCGGCAACTTTTGGTTCTTCTTCAAGATATATTTTTTTGCCGCCGCTTTTTTCAGCAGCTTCCCTAATCGCCTTCTGCTCAACACCTGTTACATTTGTCGGGCAGCAGATTAAAATGCGCGGCTTTGATAAGAAGCCTTTAACATTCAGTTTGTTGATAAAGTGCTTCAGCATCGCTTCTGTCACATCAAAGTCGGCAATAACCCCGTCTTTTAGCGGGCGGATTGCCACAATGTTCCCTGGTGTGCGTCCGACCATGCGTCGCGCCTCTTCCCCTACAGCCAGTACTTTGTTTGTATTTTTATCAATTGCCACTACAGATGGTTCATTCAGCACAATTCCGCGTCCTTTAACGTGGATTAGCACGTTGGCAGTTCCTAAATCAATCCCAATATCCCTAGCAAACATTTTTCTTTTTCCTCCTTGCAAAATGGCCAGCTTCTGTCCGCACCTTTGAAGGCTCTCTCTATTTAGGCATTCTTAAAGCGAACTTCGCTTATAAATTTTTAGTTAGATGTTCAAGTCATTATTCGCAATTGCAGTTTAAGCCACGCAAAAAAATCAGTTCTTTTAAAAAGAAATGATTTTGCCCGGCGTTCTCTTTAGGAGTCCTAGTCTTTACGAACCAAGTTCTATCCTAATTTTATATTTTAACACATTCCTTGTGAAAGCAGTAACATTTTGACAGATTTTGTGAGACTTTTTGAGGGTTTTTGTCGAAATGGGGAAATTGATGCAGGCGACTTAGGAAGGGGCTTAAATCCATATAGCAAAGCCTTGGATCAGGCCATGGAAACAGCTTATGATCTTTTAGCCCCCGAAGCCGCATGAAGGTTCATCATGTAACAGCAAAAGAAAAATTGCCATGATACAGCTAAAAACGGCAGTCTTTAGCCTTTGACGCCTTTATCAGCGCCTTTTGAATCTTTTCATTTAACTGGCTCTTCTTCCATTTCTTCTTTTTTGTATTTCATTTTTGTGGCTTCACCGCCGCGCAGATGGCGGATCGATTTATGATAATCCAGGATTTCCTTTACTTCGTTTGCCAGTTCAGGATTGATTTCAGGTAGTCTTTCCGTCAAGTCTTTATGGACTGTACTTTTGGATACGCCAAACTCCTTCGCGATTACGCGAACCGTTTTTTTCGTCTCCACGATATACTTTCCAATCTTGATAGTTCTCTCTTTGATGTAATCGTGCACACCACTCGCCCTCCCCGATTTGGATGTGAGAAGTGTGAAATGAGACTCGCTTTCTGTCTGGTTTTTAACTGTATTCCGCATGGATTCCTGATTAAATGAACTTAATCGTGCATGCGCCTGAAAGGCTTGCTTTCAGCTTGCGATAATTAAACATGTCCTCAACATATTCATTAGTTTTAGTAAAACGATCCCTCACCTCATACATTCTCTTTGTAAGGTTTGTAACAGTTTATTAGCTTGGTTGAGGTAATATGCACGAAAAACTCAATAGGGACAAGGTTTTGTGTAAATTTTTTGAAAATAGGACATCTGGAGGTCAAAAATTAGAAATGTTTTCAAAAAATTCTTTGGGGTATTTGAAAAATAAGAAGCCTAAAGCCCAGTGATAAATTTCCTAATTTCAATTGCTCGAATGATAAAATCCGGGACTTTCCCCGCAGTTTCGACAAAATCCTTCATTGAGGGGTCTTTCATTTTAAAGCGCATAAACAATTTCTTTAGAATCAGATAAATGCATAAATCTAGTAACTATAGAGCGGATTGAACTATATTCATTTTCGGAAACAAGGGAAAAGAGCCAGGAACTCCTCCCTATTGTGAACCGGATATTTATACCGTACTATTTTCTCGGAAAACAATTCATTTAATTGGTTATTAAACCACTATATTCCAATGGATAGGATGAACATAGTATGCAAACACGCAAGGAAAGGATTCTAAACGATAAAAGAAAGAAGATAAAAGCAAGAGGAATGGCTGCAGCCAGCACTGTATTCGCTGCAGTAATTGCATCAGCCGGTTTCAGCGCGTCATCAAAAGAAGCTCAGGCATTGACAGGCACCTACAAAGTGAAGCAGGGAGATACTTTATATAAAATCTCCAGGGAACATGATATGACTGTTAAAGAATTGAAAGCGGTTAACCACCTTAAGTCTGACACGATCCATCCCGGGCAAACACTGGAGGTTCGGACGGAGCGTCATACAGAAGAACCGTTCAATAATGAGACAGCTGTTTATACCGTGGTGCCGGGCGATACACTATGGGGAATCGCAAAGCGCTACCGTATGAATGTCAATGAACTGAAAAGATTGAACAAGTTAAAAAGTGATATGGTACTCATTAATCAGAAATTGACCATTAAAGGGGATATCTCCAAAATAAAAGCAGTCATCACTGGTGCGGCAGACAACTTTACGGTGGAATTTAAAAACGGGGATGATTATTTCACATTGAAGGTACCCTATGGAACTGCACAGACCTATCAAAAAATGTCAGGAAAAAAAGTCCTGGTGGTTTATAAAGACGAAGCACTAATCAATATACAGTAAAGGTATGGAAAGCCGCATTCTCCGGCTTTCCATAGGTTTAATTACATCACCCATCCGCTCACCAACATTCCAACCACAGTCATTAAAATAGGGATCTCGTTTGACTGTCGGTTGCTTTAATCAATTCCCCCCAGGTTTTATGGCCCCTTTGCTGAAACTGAAAGAGCAATTCAACAAATAGGTATGCGGTAGTTAAAGCATCCCCTTCTGCACTATGGCGGTCATATATGCGGGTGCCGAATGCCTTGGCATATCTCTCAAGGTCGCGCATATCATAGGACGGGGCGATAAAGCCAATCAAATCCAGCGTGTCAATAGTAAGGAAATTTTTTAAAGCAAGCTTTTCGCGCTTAAATTCACTCTTGATAGCAAGTGCATCAAAGCCTACATAATGGCCAACCAGGCATACAGCTTTCCTTGATTCAACATAATCAAAAAAACTTTGAATGGCTTCCAATGCCTGCGGGGCATCTTTGACCAGCTCATTGGAAATAGAGGTTAATTCTTTTATTTCCCGAGAAATTTGTCGTTTTGGGTTAACAAATGTCTGAAAAAGGTCCTCTTCCTGCACTTGAAATCCTTTTACCGGGACGGCACCAATCTCAATGATCCGGTCTGCAGCAGATACTTGAAATCCTGTTGTTTCAGTATCAAATATAATAAAACTCAGGTCTTCAAGCGGAGTGGATAACGGAATATTTTCATACGTTAAGGAACATGTCACATTTTTTCTGAGAAAAAACATACCAGCATCCTTTCAGATCTATAGAGAGAATCTTGCGATTGCCTGGCTCTGCAGCTCCCTTAATGTCTTTAAGCTTAGAATCAATTCTTCTTTTTCGCGGGCAGACATCCTTGTAAATGAGATAACAGAAGAGAGTGAGGCACCTGTTTTCTCCTGCTGCCAGCGCTGGGTGACATACAATGTCATAATAGTGCTTACTGCTTCCTTTAAATCTTGTGCAAACTCCTTAGGGAATACCTGCTTCTCCTGCAGGAAATCTATTTTTTCCAATGGTGTGCCTGATAGTTTTCCATGTATAAGTGACAGGATCTGCAGACTATGGTGATAGGGAAATAGAATTTCTTTTTTCATATCGATATTCTTTCTATGCAGCTTGAATAAGGATCGGATCGGCTGATCCAGGGTAGGTATGGCATGTTCCTTTTCCAGCTGTGCCAGCCGGAATAAAAAAATTCTGGACCGCTTAATCTGTTCAGCGGACAGCGCTTCAAATTTCGTATGCAGCCCTTTACTCCCCGCAATCAGCCGATAGGAGAAGAAGTTCTGCGCTAATAATAAATGGTCATTTGTTGAATGGAGCATCCATGTTCGCAGCCTCTCTTCCCATACTGTCAGTGATCCGCGCCATTTCTGTTCACTGCACATCATGAGCCCTTTGCAGCGTGCATAGCCAGCTGCTTCCATATTAGAGGTGATTCTTTTTCCCAGCTCTTCAAAAAATGCCGAGGCTTCTTCTGAATGACTCTCATAAACAAGGAAATGATCCTGATCTGTGAGCATGAACTGTTCTCCACGGCCGCTTGAGCCCATTTGATAGAAAACAAATTCGCATGGCTGCCGCAAACCTCTTTCTCTCAGTTCAGAAATAGATAGAGCTATAATCCTTACTGCCAGACGATCGTATAGCTTTGTAATGATTTCAAGCATTTTTAATATGGGAACACGATCTCTTATTAAAGAATCAATAATGTCATAGATGCCGGTTTTGATTTGCGGAAGACTGTCCCGGTCGGCTTTTTCAATTTTTTGAACAGTCTTCATCACATTCTCGTTTTTCCTTCTCAGCAAATCTGATAGCGTCACAATCCCTACCACGTTAGTATTTTCCTTGACAGGCAGGTGTTTGACGCCCTTAAACAGAATCAGTGAAAGGGCGTCATAGTAATACGCAAACCTTGATATCGTGACTGGATTCTCTGTCATAATGGTTCTTGCCTGAGCAGATAAATCAGCACCTGCAGCAGCTACCCGTTCCACTATGTCTCTTTCCGTAATAATCCCTAACAAGCAATCATTCTCTGCAACGAGGACCGAACTTATTTTCCTATTATGCATTAATTTAGCGGCCTCCTGAATGGATGCGGCCGGACTGACTGCAGCCGCCTCATTGCTCATGACATCCTGAACCCTGATCATGATTGCATCATTTTCTCCATAATCTGTTGCGAGCTTTACCTGTTCGGCAAGAGATGCGTAAACATCTTTCAATCTGATGGCTACCTGCGTCAGCATGTAATCATGAACAGCAGGGTCATCCCATCTTTTTCTCACCACTTCAAACGGAATGAACATCGCCCTTACCTCGCTTGAGGCTTTGACTTCGACCATTGACTCTGTATCGATCTGTTTGGAAACCCCCAGGAAATCGGCGAGGCTGGAAAAACCAATCAATTCCCCTGCCTGAACCACTTCAAGCACTTCTTCCCGTCCATTGTGTTCATTTTTTACCAATACCTCTGAAAGACCTTCTAAAAGGAGAAGAAGCCCTTCACGCGGTTTATCTTTTTTCAGGATAATGTCATTTTTCCCATACCGGCGGACTTCACACAAAGATAGAAGTGAAAGGGCCGTGTCAGATTCCACCCCATGAAAAAAGGGGTGAAACCGCACAGCCTCCAAATGGTATAGGTTATACAGATTTTGATCCATCATCGTTCATCCATACTTCACCATCTTTATAGACCATTTGCTCCGGATAGCGAAGATCCATAACCTCCTCCTGAATTTTTTGCGAAGGGGCAGCTGTCATAAGAGAAACAATGATATTAGCTGCAAATGCAGCAGCGGCACCAAACACACCAGCACCTGTATCAATGATACCCAGGATGGTAAAGCCCCCATATTTGGCTGTAAAGATATAAGCCAAAGTTACACCTAATCCGACCAGCAGGCCGGCAATAACCCCCTGCGAGTTTGAACGCTTCCACCAGACACCCAGAACAAGCGCAGGGAAGAATGTTCCTGTCGCGAGTGCGAATGCCCAGGCAACAATTTGTGTAATCGCTCCTGGAGGGTTAAGTGCGATAAGGCCTGCCAAAAGAGTGGCGATTACAATGGACCAGCGGGCAACAGAAAGACGTGTCTTTTCAGTTGAGTTGGGCTTTAGCACCCGGTAAAAAATATCGTGGGCAAAAGCGGAAGATATCGCAATCATCAAACCGCCGGCTGTTGATAATGCAGCAGCCATTGCCCCAGCCGCCACAAGACCGATGACAAACAGGCCAAGATTGGCAATTTCAGGTGTCGCCATAACGACAATATCGTTCGAGATAATGAGTTCATTCCACTGCAGTACGCCATCACCATTGCCATCAGCTACTTGCAGCTTGCCTGTATCAACCCATGTCTTCGTCCAGGCAGGCAGTTCCGTAATTTTGCTGCCGGCAACCTGTGTCATTAAAATGAAACGGGAGAATGCGGCGTATGCAGGTGCAGACAGATAAAGCAAGCCGATGAACAGCAAAGCCCATGCTCCAGACCAGCGGGCGGCCTTCATCGTTGATACCGTATAGAAACGGACAATTACATGCGGAAGACCGGCTGTACCAGCCATCAGTGTAAACATAAGGGCCAGGAACTGCCACTTTGTTCCGTTTGTAAATGGTGCAAAATATTCAGAGATTCCAAGCTCCCGGTCGAGTTCACCCATTTTACCGACAAGCTCTCCATAAGAAAGCCATGGAGCCGGGTTTCCTGTAATTTGAAGGGACATGAAAACGACTGGAATGATATATGCGATAATCAAAATGACATACTGAGCAACCTGGGTCCAAGTAATCCCCTTCATGCCCCCAAATGCAGCATAAAAGGCAATAAGAACGACACCGATCATGGTTCCAAGCTTCGCATCAATTTCAAACAGGCGGCCAATAACCACTCCTGAACCGGAAAGCTGGCCAATCGAATAGGTAAAGCTGATGATAATTGTACAAAGAGCTGCAATCACACGGGCTGTGTGGCTGTCAAACCGGTCACCGATGAATTCAGGAACCGTGTAGCGGCCGTATTTCCGCAGCTGTGGTGCCAACAGGAAGGTTAAGAGCAGATATCCGCCCGTCCAGCCCATAATATAGGCAAGACCGTCATAGCCCAGGAGCATGATCGTTCCCGCCATCCCGATAAAGGAAGCGGCACTCATCCAGTCGGCGCCTATCGCCATTCCATTAAAGACTGGCGGCACCCCGCGTCCGGCAACATAGAACTCCGACGTTTCCTTTGCCTTATTATAAATGGCTATTCCAATATACAAAGCAAATGTAGCTAAAATAATGGATAATGAGACCAAAAATTGTGTATCCAAAGACATCCCCCTTTATTACGTACAGATTTATATGACACCCCTTTTATCTCTATCTATAGCGGCAGCTTAAACATCTGCTCATTATTTCATTAATTAATGATCAAGAACTTTCCCTGAGCTGATCTGTTCATTTTTGTTTTCATCAATTCCATATTTCCTGTCAATGGCATCCCCCATTTTTGCATTAACGAACAGCAGAATGATAAAGGTCAGTACAGCTCCCTGTGCACCCATAAAGTAATGGAATGGAAATCCGTTAATCGAAATATCGCTTAATGGTTCTGCAAAAAAGACCACGCCAAAAGAGGCAAGAAATCCAATAGCAAAATAAATGATCATATTCCGAGTCTTTTCGCGGAAATAACTGTCTGCTACTTTTTTATCAATTTTTTTCAAAACTCCACCCCCGGTAAAAATGATAAATGCACCACTCTTGATTCTGATTAACAGACTTTATTGTCAGGAATCACTCCTTTATTGGTTATCTGCAGCTGAATCGCTGCTATTTCACCGGATCCGTTATCCGGACCCGGACAAAACCATTACCTTAAACTGAAAATAAATTTGACTGTATCCATGAAAGGTGCGGGAACAAGAATGATTTGAACGAGGAAATAAGCAAAGATTGATAGAAATGGAACTGCCAGGAATATTGGCCTTTTCTTTCTTAAAGCCAGAAAAAGGCAGATTCCTGTAATGATCATCATAGACACTAACGTAAGCAATTTGGTTCCCTCCTTTTCGGAAAGCGCTGTCATTTTTTGCCGCTTTCCGCTTTAAATTTTAAAATAGGCATCCGAGATATTTTCTGACTTCATTTAATTTTAAGAAAATTCATACTTCATTATGTACAAAAATCATTTCCAGGTCAAGTACATGCTGGAAATATATTAATTTTTTTTAAAAGAACCAGCTGCTCCCCTTGATACTTAAGGGTTTTTGTCCGAAAACATGGATGGCGGAGGCTTTAGGACATTAGAGGAAAACACTATAGTGATAATAAAAACTTCACAAAAAAAGAGCCTATCCGGCTCCTTAATCCAATTCTTTGATGATAAGAGTAATTGCCTCCAGCAAATCTGGATCAGACCAGCTTGCCATGCTTTTTTTGCTGGCAGCTGCCAGCTCATGGGAAGCTGGAATATGCACAAAGCCCGCTGGTACTTCAGTGTTTGAGGATCTTAGCAAATGAAGCACGGAATACATTACGTTATTGCATAGATAGGTCCCAGCTGAGTTCGAAATGGCAGAAGGATATCCCGCTTCTTTAAGCCTATTAACCATTCGGCGGATTGGAAGAGTTGAAAAATAGCCATCAGGACCATTTTCCTCTATCAGTTTGTCTTCAGGGGCGACACCGCTATTATCCGGCTCCCCGTCCTGGCAATTGATTGCGATTCTTTCAGGTGTGATGGCTGCGCGGCCAGCAGCCAGCCCAAGAGAAATTACTGCATCCGGTTTTTTCTCCATTACTTCCTCTGCTATTTTCTTAGGTGCGAGATTAAAATCCACCGGCAAAAGGTGCCCCATAATTTCATAGTTTCCAACAGCTTTGCCATCCAATGCATTCACAATCTTTTCTGTCGGATTGATTGGAAAATCAAGAAAAGGTTCAAATCCGGTTAATAGAAGCTTCTTCATATTTTCTCCCCCCTGTATAACTCTTCGCTTTCCGAAATATTATACAGGATAATGGCAGAATTGTCGAAAAAATGTTAAGTCGACAAAAATCGGGTGGTACCTGTCAAAAGAAAAGCGGAAGCGCCATTGCCCACCTTCGACACCTCGAGGGGTAGGCTGCTTGCGCTAACTTCAGGATTCATACATTCTGTCAAAAAAAGAGCCCGCCATTTCGGCAGACTCCCTATCATTATGCGTCAGTTGATTCAGTTGCAGTGTCTTCTTCAACTTGGTCGTCAGTTTGACCTTCGTCTTCAGAAGCTCCGGCTGGATCTTCTTCTGTATCAGCAGACTCGTCTTCTTCCGTATTTCCGGTATTTTCATCTGCAGATTCTTCAGCAGAACCTTCATCTTCTGATTTGCCAGACTCTTCAGCTGACTTGTCCTCAGAAGGAGCAGCTTCTTCGTTTCCTTCAGTTGCACCGCTGTTTTCTTCAGCATTAGCTTTGTCAGTTGTGTCTAACTCCTGTAAAGAGCTAAGCGGCTTATTGAAGTAATCAAGTGGATTGACCGGCATTCCGTCTTTACGGATTTCAAAGTGTACGTGTACGCCTGCTTCTTCATTAAACAAGCTTTCTCCTGCCTTCGCAAGGGCGTCACCTTGTTCTACCTGGTCGCCAACCTTAACATTCATCTCTGTAACAGATTGATATTGTGTTACAATTCCTTTGTCATGCTCCACTTCAATGACATTGCCCAACAGTGAATCTTCTTCTACCTTAGTTACTTTTCCGCTTAATGCAGCAAGGACATCAAAAGTTTCTCCATCCTTTACAGCAATATCAATACCTGTGTTCGGATGGTATGTGTTATTGTAAAATACTAGAGCAGCTTCCTGTTCTTCAGCCTTGCCGTCATAATCATAGAATTGTTTTTGAATGACAGCTGAGTCTGGATCTTTGACAGGCATTACGAAGTTTTCCATTGCGCGGTTAACTTCCAATGCTGGCTCGTCGTACTTTTTGCCGGTAATATCAGTGGCTTCGTAATCGTAGCTGTCAGTGTCTGTAGCGTTGTCGCTTGTTTGATACCAAAGAACACCGGTTAGAATGATTGCTGCACTTGCAATGTAGATAGCTGGGAATGCCCACCGCTTCTTCATAAAGCGTTTAAAGCTGGAATCTTGAGAAGATCGTTTCTTTTCTTCCTCTCTCATTTATCATCACCTCAGCAATCAGTCTGAACAGATTGAGAGGATTATATACATTTCTCAAAAAAAATTTTTTGTGCTTATTTTTCGACAAAAGTTTTCGGATTATGCATGTTTTGAGTAAAAATTTTAAAAGGAGTTACTGATAGATGGTTAAATGGATAATACGGGTGCTGCCTTTCCTATATATGGCGCTTATTTGGGTCCTGTCCAGCATGCCGGCAGATGCAGTGGTGGAGCTGCCGGATCTGGCAGTGGACCGTTTTATAAAAGAATCTATGCATCTGATTGAGTTTGGTATTTTGTATGTTCTTTTTGTTTTGGCTGCTTTAACAGTATTTAAGCTAACGCCGGGAGTAAATATCTTATTGGCCGTATTGGCTTGCTTTTACGGGATTCTCGATGAAATTCATCAATCGTTTATACCTTACCGGTCTGCTGCTTTGATTGACGCTGTCAAGGATATTACCGGTGTGCTGGTGTGCTGGTATTTGATCAGCCGGGCTCTTTTTTATGGGAAGTTTAAAAAGCTTGGTAAGTTTCTTGGTTTTTTTAATAAAGCAAATTGAAAGAGCTGATTCAATGAACCAGCTCTTTTCGCTTATTTCTTAGCTGTGACCTTCGTCAGCAACTGATCGGAAGCGGCAATTTCTACGCCTTTATAATAATGGGCAACGATTTCTTTGTAGTTCTTTCCTTCAGCTGCCATGCCGTTTGCGCCGTATTGGCTCATGCCGACCCCATGGCCGTAGCCTTGGGTATTGATGATGATATTGTCTCCTTTGCGTTCCCAGGTAAAGTCTGTTGATTTTAGTCCCAGTTTCTCTCGAATGTCTTTACCGCTGACGACTTTTCCGTTAATATCCACTTTTGAGACCCGCTGGCCGGCCGTGCGCTCGGTCACGTTTCCGATCGTGCTATCATTAGGAAGCTTCACACCCAATTTCCTTTCAAAATCCTGAACGGTGAATACCTCTCTGCCGTTAAACTTGGGAGACTGGAGGTCCCATTTGCTTTCTACACTTTTTAAGTAGGGAACAGAATTTGGCCAGATGGCTTCGGAGTTTTCCGTAAAGCCATTGCTTGTTGAAAAAAAGGAAGCTGTAATCGGTGAGCCGTCGAAAGTGAGAATCTGTCCTTGCGTTTCGGTAACGGCTTCTCTTACCTTTTCGATTTTCCACTTATAATCTTGTTTCCATTGCTGCCTCAGTTCCTCATCATTTTTATATACCTGATGGGTTACTGTATCGTAAACCAATGCTCCCTCAGGAAGTTCTACGCTATCTCTATTCATTAACTGCTTTACAATGAATGTCCTTGCTGCCAATGCCTGAGCCTTCAATGCCTCTTCTTCAAACTCTGCAGGCATTTCCGATGCTACTACTCCGACGATATACTCTTCAAGCGGAACCGTCTCCAGCTTTTTCTGTGCAAGGCGGTAGACCCCTACCTCTATGGCTGGCCCTTGGGGAATTTCTGCCGCCGTCTCTGTTTTCGTCTTAGTCTTAAGCTCCTCGCCAAGCTTCCCGCTGACTTTTCCTTCTGTAAAGGGAATCACAAGCAGGGCTGGAACGATAAGCGTGATGGCAAACAACAATGCGGCTAGTACGATGAAAGGTTTGAATTTTGTCATGTTTTAGGCCTCCATAGCAAATAAATAATTCGAACTCATTTCATGTTTATGGCCATGGACAAGCTATTATGACAACTTAATGAACCGGAATGCCATTTATCCAATTTATGCTTTACTGCCGCGGATAAATTCGATAAAAGCTTTTGAGACGGAGAGATCCAGTGAACTTTCATTAAATACAAGCCATGTTTTGCGGTAAAGCTTTTCACCCTTGAAGCTCAATTCCCATGTGTTTAGATCCGTGCAGCCTTTAAGGCAAATCTCCGGCAGGATTCCATAACCCAGCCCATTCAGAACCATTTCACGGCATGTATCGATAATATCTACTTCCATTGTAATAGCAGGAGGGAGGTCGAAGTTTTCCTTCCACCAAAGATCGATAATACTTTTTAAGGATGGATCGGTGTTATAATCTATTCTCGGCAGATATGGAAGCTGTTCTAATTCGATTTTTTCGTTTGAAGCAAGGAAGATTCTCTCTTCATCTATTAAAATTTTTGGCCCCTTCCAATCGTAAGGGTCCCGGACGATGCCAATATTCGCTTCTTCTTTATGAACCATTTGGATTACCTCATAGCTGAAGCCGGTTTTTAACTTCAGGTCTACCTGTGGATATTGAATTAGAAATGCAGCCAGTATTTCAGGCAATCTATATCTGGCATATGTTTGCGAGACTCCAAGCCTTAATGCTCCTCTTACCTCACCCTCCATGCTGCTGAGAAAATCCTTCGTTTCCCTTAGCTGATGAACCATCCTATTGGCATATTCCACTAAATATTCCCCTTCTGATGTAAAATCCACTCCTCTCTTTCTTCGTGATAGGATTTTTACAGAAAATTCCTTTTCCAGCTGTTGAATCCTGTACGTTAATGAAGGCTGCGAGATATATAACTTTTCTGCTGCTTTCGTAATATTCCGTTCTTTATGGATTGTCTGAAGTATGAGCCAATCTTTTTCGTCCATTTCTGCCTCCACTGAAATAGAATTTTTTTATCATTAATAATAAAATATCGATATTTTATTTATTTTACCATTCCCCCTACAATAAAGTTATAAATAGTAAAAATTCGTCGGGGGGAACTTAAAATGGCTAAATACGATGTAGTAGTGGTGGGAGCCGGCAATGCGGCTCTATGCGCAGCAATTTCTGCAAAAGAGAATGGTGCAAGCGTCCTGGTCCTTGAAAAAGGTCCTGAACATAAGCGCGGAGGCAATTCTTATTTTACAGATGGGGCCATCCGTTTTGCTTATAACGATTTAAGCGATATCAGAAGAATCATGCCCTCATTGACAGATGAAGAAGCCGGTAAAATTGTTATGCCGGAGTACAGTGATTCTGACTATTATAATGATTTAATGAGGGTGACTGAAGGCCTGAGCCATACGGAGCTGGCAAATCAGCTTGTTTCTAAGTCTTACGAGACAATCGTTTGGATGAAGGAGCAGGGTGTCGAATTTGAACTGAATTATGATAATCAATCATTTAAAAAGGATGACAAAATTCACTTCTGGGGCGGCCTTCCTGTTAAAACTAAGGAAAAAGGGATTGGCTTAATGAAGGCACTTTTCCAGCGCGCCAAGGAAGCTGGGATTGATATATGGTATGAGGCCCAGGCAACAAGGCTATTAACGGAAGACAGCAGAATAACCGGCGCAGTCGTTCAGAAAAAAGAAAAAGAACTTACCGTGGAAGCAACCAGCGTTGTGCTTGCCTGCGGAAGCTTTGAAGCCAATAAAGAAATGCGCTCCAGGAATTTAGGACCTGAGTGGGAAGCTGCTGCTGTCCGGGGCACAGAATTCAATACAGGTGACGGAATCAATATGGCGATTGAGGCTGGAGCCGGAACATTTGGTGAATGGTCAGGATGCCATTCCATTGGTACAGACTATAATGTTCCAAAGGCCGGTGATTTCACAAAGCCAGGCGATATCTTTAAGAAGCATTCATACCCGCTTGGAATCATGTTAAATAAAGAGGGGTACCGATTTGTGGATGAAGGGGCTGATTTCAGGAACTATACCTATGCGAAATATGGACGGGAAATTTTAAAACAGCCTGGACATGTTGCTTACCAGATCTTTGATAGCCAAGTGAGACCTCTTCTGCGCAAAGAATATAATCTGGAAGAAGCAACTGTTTTTCAAGCAGACACACTCGAGGAATTAGTGGAACAGCTCCCTGTTGAAAAAGAACAGTTTTTAAAAACCATTCACGAATATAATGATGCTGTTCAAGATGGTGATTATAATCCGTCTGTCAAAGATGGAAAATCAACATCCGGCATCACTCCTGAAAAAACGAACTGGGCACTGCGGGCTGAGAAAGGACCCTTCTATGCCTTTCCGGTTACATGTGGAATTACGTTTGCCTTTGGCGGATTACATGTGAACACCGATGGAGAAGTACTAAATAAAGAACAGATCCCAATTCCAGGGCTTTTTGCAGCAGGAGAGATGGTCGGCGGAATCTTTTATAAAAACTATCCAGGCGGATCAGGCTTAATGTCCGGTGCCGTCTATGGTAAAGTCGCTGGAACTCAAGCCGCATCATTCGCAGTGAATCAATCCAGAGCTTCAATTAAATAACTATAATGGCGTGCTCAGTTAAATGTGCACGCCATTTTTTCTTCAAAACAGAAAAAAGAGGCAGTCGTAAGCCCCTCATCCCTGCCAATAAAATGCGAACGCTCCTAAAATAACCCCGATCCAAATCAAGAAAGAAACAGCACCCGCTTTAAGCAAATCTCTCTCACTAAAATGGCCATATGAATAACTGATTAAATGGACAGGCGATTGTGTGATAAAGAAAAAGCCTGGAATACCTGCTAAAAGCACGGCCTTCACCAGGTTCAGGGCCGGAAAGCCGCTTAATACATCCCCCAGTGAAATCACTAAAGGGAGCATGATGGCCAGGAAACCTAAGACATTCACAAACATGATTCTCATCAATGAAGTTAATAGAATTAGGATCAAAACAGTCATAAATGGAGTCTTCAGGGCAAGGATTTGGGTAAGATACTTTACCAGCAAATCGATTGTGCCTGTACTTAACAGCATTCCTGAGACCATGAGCGTAGAAGCAAAAAACAGAACGATATCCCAATTAATCGATTTTCTTGCCCGCTCCCATTCCCAGACTCCGATCCCCGGGAATATGGTCAGACAAGCGCCCAAAAGTCCAATAAGAGGAATTGAGTATCCATGTATACTTTGCGTGATCCAAAGAGCAAGTGTAACGCCCATAATCGCAGCATTTTCTTTTCTCTTGCACTTATTTTTCCCAGTTCACTGATTTTGGCTTCAAGCAGATACAGCAAATGCTCTTTATTAATTTTCTCCGGCGGAAACATGATGATGAATGCCAGACCGAGCAGCACGGCAAAAATAGCGATTGGCACTCCAAAAGTAAGAGTCCATTGCAGATAATCAATATGATAGCCACTATCGGACAAAAGACTGTAAGCATAGATCGTTGAACTTGCTCCTGTAGCAACAAAAGCACCCGTAATCGGGATCAGATAGGTAATGCCGATGAACAAGGATTTCGCCAGATTGCTTGATTCGTCCATCGACTTTAAGCTTCTGATCAGACTATCAAATACGGAGGAAATAAGGCTCGCTTTGCCAACATTGGACGGTACTAGGACCGATAAAATAAAGACAAGGAAAAACGAGATGAAGACAAGCACCTTGCCCGCACCGCGGGACCCTTTCAAAATTATTAAGGAAAGCCTGTCGGCTAAGCCGGTATCGATAAAGGCTCTTGAGATGATAAATGTAGAAACCAGCAGCCAGACAACATCAGAACTAATATATGCCAGCACCTCTTCATAAGTAAAAAAATGAAAGGAAAACATCAGCATGACTAATAGTGAGCTGTAGGCCAGGGGAAATACGTTTCCGACCCATAATAGCTGGATAATCACAAGCGCGATGAGCGACTGTACTTTTATATCCCATTGCATCGGGAGGATAAAAAAGAAAAGATACAGCGCGATTGCTACAATCATTAGAAGTTTCTTATTCATAATGTTTCTCCTTCGGCGTAAACAGAAAAATCCACCATTATTCTGGTGGACTTTCCTGGATCCATATTAAGCAGAGATAGCTTCTTTATCATTATTTCTGCTTTTCTTCTTGAACTTATTGATCACAATTGGATAGAACAAAGAAAGTACAGTCAGCACGATCAGTGTAATCGATATTCCAGAAGAAAAGAATATACTAAAGCTGCCGTTAGATGAAGTCAGGGCCATCCGGAAATTCTGCTCCATATCCCCGCCCACAATAATTGCCAGCACCAGCGGGGCAATTGGGAAGTCCATTATTTTCATGAAAAGTCCAATCACGCCAAAAAGAAGCAGAAGGAAATAATCAGCGGTGCTATAGCTGAGTGTGTATGTGCCTATAAACGCCAGCATGATGATAAGCGGATATAGAACTTTAGCTGGTGTATCCAGGATTTTCACCAATAAGCCGACAAGGAGAACATTGATGATGACGAGTGCGATATTTCCAATAAACATGCTGTTGATAAGGGCCCATACAATTCCAGGATCATTTTCAAAAAGCAAGGGGCCTGGTCTCACGCCCAGCATGATGAGAGCTCCGAGCATGACCGCTGTCGTGCCTGAACCCGGAATTCCCATAGTCAAAAGCGGAATCATGGCCCCAACAGAAGCAGCGTTATTGGATGATTCCGGAGCTGCAAGTCCCTCAACAGCACCTTCACCGAACTCCTCAGGTTTCTTTGATAGCTGCTTCTCGGAGGAGTAACTCATCATGGAAGCAATTGAACCTCCCGCCCCAGGCAGGACACCAACGATAAACCCTAATGGAGCACTGCGAAGTATCGGCCACTTCGACCTTTTCCATTGTTCCTTGGTAAACCAGATTCTGCCAACCTTCTTCTTTTCCTTTTTTACTTTATCAATCGTTAAAAAGTTATAAAAAACTTCTCCCACTGCATAAACACCGATAATAACAATGAGGAATTCAATGCCTTCACTTAAATGGGGAATATCCATTGTAAAACGGTGCACACCCGTCTGGGGGTCAATTCCAATGGTACTGATCAGAAGACCCAGCGCCATCGCGATGAAGCCTTTCACCATTTTACCGATTGAAAGTGATACAATCGCCGATAATGTTAAAAGCATTAATAGGAAATATTCTGATGGGCCAAATTTTAAAGCGAAGTTTGCCAGCGGCTTTGCCAAAAAGATAAAACCAAAAACTGCCAATACACCGCCGATAAAGGAAGCCACTGCGGAAATGGCCATTGCCTCTCCTGCCTGTCCCTTTTGAGCCATCGGATATCCGTCAAAGGTGGCCGCGATTGCAGATCCATCTCCCGGTGTATTGAGGAGAATCGAACTTCTTGACCCGCCATACATGGCACCATAATAGATGGCAGCCATTAAAATAATCGCGCTTGTCGGATCCATCCCAAAGGTAATCGGGATTAAAACCGCAACAGCTGTTGCTGGCCCCAAGCCTGGGAGCATTCCGACAATCGTGCCTAAAAACCCGCCAATGACAACCCAAAAGATATTCATTGGCTGTAAAACGATCTGGAACCCTTGCAAGAAAGCATCCATGCTAACTTCTCACCTCCATATTTATGGTAAACTCACACCCAATAATTCACTAAAGCCGTACCAGGTTATGAACGAAAATGAAACCGTGACAATGATATTAGCCTTCCACTTCTTCCATCCATTCACATAGAAGAGCAGACACCCTAGGAAAATAATGGTAGAAACCAAAAATCCAAAAGGTTCGAAAATAAAAGCGTAAATCACTCCGAGGGCGATGGTCACTGCAATTAATTTCAATGTCCTCCCCTCAAAAAGCCCCTGGATTTTCCCATTATGTTCATGCAGGGTTTTTAATTCGTTAAAGAGATAGATGATGCTAAGCACCAGCATGAAAATACTTAATCCTATAGGAAAATATAAAGGTCCGTTTGGGTTTCCGAGATTTGCCTTTGGAATGGCGAATGAGCTGATTAAAAAGACACCGGCGATGATGATCATTAACAAAGGCATTCCTATTTTTACGGCTTTCATCCCATCGCTCCCTTACTTAACCAATCCAGAATCATTTACCAGATCTTTGTATAACTTCTCCTGTTCATCAAAAAACTCTTTGGTTTCTTCACTATTTTGATAGAAGTCATCCCAGTCATTATTCTCAAGCAGCTTCTTCCATTCATCCGTTTTAACCATTTCCGTTAACTTCTCATCCCAATATTTGATTTCTTCTTCAGTCATGTCAGGCGGGCCCATAATTCCTCTCCAGTGAGGAAAGACCATATCTATTCCTTCTTCCTGGAGTGTAGGCACATCTTCGAGCTCTTCCAATGTCTTATCAGAGGATACAGTCAAGATTCTAAGCTTTCCAGCCAAATGCTGATCCTTAACCTCCGATAACGATGTGGTTACAGCATCCACATGGTTCCCCATCAAAGCGGTAACCACATCTCCCCCGCCTCCATCATAAACAAGGAAATTCAAGTCTGTCGGGGTAATTCCCTTCATGTCAGCAACCTGCACAAAGGCCAGATGATCATCATTTCCTAATCCAGGGCCAACTCCGATTTTAATAGACTTTGGATCCTTCTTGATCTGGTCCATTAAGTCATTGATGGATTTATATGGAGAATCAACCGATACGGCAATTGCCTGCCATTCGGTAGCCAGAGTTGCTAACGGAGTAAAGTCTTTGTGTGTCAGCTTGCTTTGTCCCAGCAGATTATTCGTCAGGAGCAAGCTCGAATTTACTGCAAGGTTATGAGAATCTTTGCTGTGAAGGTAGTTCCAGCCCACCTCACCGCCGCCTCCCGGCTTATTAATGACATTTACATTGCTTTTGACAAGTTTGTTATCTTTTAAGATTTTCTGTACGGATCGGGCAGTCAAGTCCCATCCGCCACCCGGAGATGCAGGGGCTACAATCTCAATGTTCTTCGAAGGGTAATCTGCACTGTTAGATGCTTTACCTGATGAACATGCCGACAGCAATAATACAGATAATATTAATATTCCAAGTTTTTTCATGATATCCACTCCTTTTTAGTTACTTATTCTGAATTTATAATAAATTCTAAACACTATAGTGTAAACGTTTTCAAAAAATTGTCCATATAAACCTTTATATGCATTTTGTTCATTATGTTCATATGTTCATTGGTTCACATATTTATAAAAAAGAAAAAGCCCTGATCATTCGGACCTTCCCTATCCTTCCTTTATGTAATAATTCCGTTCTGGCCTTCCTACAATTCCATACTCCTGCTCCACATAGGCTTTATTGGCACTTACCAAATATTCCAGATACCTTCTGGCCGTAGTCCTGGATGCACCCATTTTTTCGCCAACTTTGTCAGCGGACATGCCTTTCGTTTCTTTCTTTAGTATTTGGCTTACTTTGTTTAAGGTAAGGTAGTCAATTCCCGCAGGCAAATCAGGTTTATCTTCTTTCACCTTGCGGCCTCCAAATAAACGGTCAATGGCATCCTGATTCACTTCCGCTAATGAGTCCAGAACCTGCTTATCATGCCTATATTTCTCAAGTGTTCCGACAAATGTCTCCATTGTTACCGGCTTAATCAAATAGTTATGGACGCCAAACATTAGGGCTTTTTTCAAATATTCTTTTTCTCTTGCAGCTGATATCAAAATAACATCCAGCGCGGGGAACTTTTCACGGATTTCCAGCAGCAAGTCTGTTCCCAATTTATCCGGCATATATATGTCCAGCAGCAGCAAATCCACTTGATGGACGTTCAATAAATCCATGGTTTCCCTAGCATTTAAGGCCTTCCCGGCTAACTTCATACCCCTAACCCTTGATAAAAATTCTTCATGGATTTGCGCAATCCGGAAATCATCCTCAGCAATTACAACATTGATTACCCCACTCAAATTCCCCCTTTATAAGAGATTATCATTTTGGCAAGTAGACAGTAAACACCGTGCCATTTTCTTCATTACTGTCAAATTCAATCATTCCGCCTAATGACCGTGCTTCATCGTTTACATTCCCTAGACCATATCCTCTATGTTTTCCCTTAGAAGAAAAACCGATTTGAAAAATAAATGGCTTGTCCTCATCCTTAATCCCCTTGCCATTGTCATTGATTTCAAAAATTATGTCATTTCCGATATCTGTCACAAAGAAATAAACCATCTTTTCTTCTTTTTCTGCAACGGCATCAAATGCATTATTTATGAGATTTCCCAAAATAATGATCAGGGAAGATAGCTTGAATTTTTCCGGAAGGCATTCCAGCGAGCTTTCTGGATCAATAACAAAATTTACTTTCTTTTCCGACGCCTGCGCCATTTTCCCTAATAGAATAGCCTGGACTTTTTCATCCTGAATTTTCGATAGTAATAAATCTTCCTCAATCGAATGGATATGGGCCTCATTTTTAATAAACTCAATCGCTTCCTCCTTCTTATTCAGCTGAAGAAGACCGAGAATGGCATAAAGCTTATTGGTGAATTCATGAGCTTGAGCTCTCAGGTCATCGGAATACTGCCTAACCTCTGATAGGGCATCAATCATGTGCTTGATTTCTGTCCGATCACGGAAGCTTCCGACCATCCCTTTCTTTTGTTCTTTTTCAATAATTGGCTCAGTGCTGACGATCATAATTTTATCTTTGTATTGTATTTCAACATTCATTTGCTTTTCATTGTTTAAAAGGAATTTTAACATTTCTGAGGAACCAATTACTTCAGTTAAGGGCCGCCCTTCTGCCTGTGCCTCAATATCCAGCATATGCTGGGCAGACGAGTTCATCATGGTGATAACTCCTTGTTCATCCACAGCAATGATTCCCTCTCGCACCGATTGCAGGATTGCATTTCTTTCTCTGAACAAAGCGGCAATTTCATATGGCTCCAGATTGAGGGTATCTTTGCGAATGCTGTTGGCCAAAAGAAAGCTTCCAAAAATCCCTATGATTAAGATCAATACGGAGGCCTTTAGAATCTTTGTGATGTCATCCCAAATAGAAAGATATATCGCATTCATTTCATATAAAACAACCACTGTACCCTCGACTTTTTTATATGGTCCGTAATCCACCATAACTGGGGCAATCGCTTTAAGCACCTTTCTGCCGTTTTCCGTTGTTTGGAGTACGTAATAGCTCCCATAAGTAAGCGCTTTATCGGCATTGTCATTATTCAGCATTTTATATAAACCCTGTTCATCTGTTGAAGCAATCAGCCGCCCATCACGGCCCTGAAAAAATACAGTCATGGGCTTGGATTGATATTTAATCTGGTCCATCAATATATTGATATTTTCATGTTCGCCGCCATGCCGAAAGAAATCTTGAAGGGCAGGCATATAAGACAGGGTCTTGGCCGTTTCCAAGGAAATATCCCTCGCCTTTACCACATCATCAGCCTGCTTCATATAAATAAATAAGCCTGATAAAGACGTGATGATAAATATAATCAGCATGAGGACCAATCCCAGAATTTTCACCTTCAATGAAACCTTTAGGAATTTTTTCATGATATCTTCATTAGCTGTTCACTATATCCCATCTTTTTCTTTTATATTAGTATAAATATTCATAATTATCCATGAATCCTTCTTACTAGTCGGTTAAAATTAAAAACCGCAGAATCGATTTGTCAGTCATCTGACAGCTCGATTCTGCGGTTTCAGCTTAAAATGCGCGCAAGGCGACTATTTTGACGACTTACAGGTGGCCGCCTTGATTGGCATTACTTATGCGTTCATGTCAGAAACAATGCTGTTATTAACAGGTGCTTCTTCCACTTCTGTCACACGTTCGATATCTGCACCCAGTGCAGCAAGCTTTTCGTGGAAATTCACGTATCCGCGGTCAAGATGCTTCAGCTCTGTTACGCGTGTTACGCCATCTGCCACCAATCCAGTCAGGATCAACGCAGCGGCTGCACGAAGATCTGTAGCAGCTACTTCTGCACCCTGCAGATTGCTTGGTCCGTTCATAATGACAGAACGGCCTTCAATTTTAATATCAGCGTTCATGCGGCGGAATTCCTCCACATGCATAAATCGGTTTTCGAATACAGTTTCCGTGATCACACTTGTACCCTGAGCGTGAAGCAATAGGGCCATCATCTGTGATTGCATGTCTGTCGGGAAGCCAGGGTGAGGCATTGTTTTAATATCAGCTGCCTTCAATTTATCTGGACCCAATACACGGATTCCTTCAGCTTCTTCGATGAAGGTAACACCCATTTCTTCCATCTTGGCGATCAAAGAAGCGGAATGCTCAGGAACAGCACCCTTTACAAGAACGTCTCCGCCTGTAATGGCAGCTGCTACCATGAATGTACCTGCTTCAATGCGGTCAGGAATGATGTTGTGCTCTGCACCAAACAGTACGTCCACACCTTCAATGCGGATCGTGCCAGTTCCTGCCCCTTTAACCTTTGCACCCATTTTATTCAGGAAGTTAGCTAAGTCAACAATTTCCGGTTCCTTTGCTACGTTTTCCAAAATCGTTGTGCCTTTGGCTAATGTTGCAGCCATCATAATGTTTTCCGTAGCACCAACACTAGGGAAATCGAGATATATTTTTGCTCCATGCAAGCGGCCATCTGGTGCTTCCGCTTCAATAAAGCCATTACCAACCTTTACTTTCGCACCCATCGCTTCAAAGCCTTTTAAATGCTGATCGATCGGGCGGGAACCGATTGCGCAGCCCCCTGGCAATGCCACACGGGCACGGCCATTTCTTGCTAATAAAGATCCCATGACTAAAACTGAAGCACGCATTTTGCGTACATATTCAAAAGGTGCTTCTACCTTCAACTCTCGAGATGCATTTACTGTTACTGTATTATTTTCAAACTCCACTTCGGCGTTTAAATAGCGTAATACTTCATTAATAGTATATACATCGGAGAGTGTTGGGACATCACGAATTACGCTTTTGCCATCACTTGCTAACAGTGTTGCGGCGATAACCGGTAAGACAGCATTTTTTGCTCCTTCTACTTTGACAGTACCGCTTAACCTTTTTCCGCCGCGGACGATGATTTTATCCAAAGTGTATTCCCCTCCGCGTCCAATTTCTCTATATTAATATTCAATCGTTATGATGGGTGTGCCAATAACTATGTTTGTCTTGGCGCCCATTCCTTGTGTCCGTAATCCAAGCTGCATGTTCATTTTATTGCCATTTGTCTCAATGGATTCACCAAAAAGCGGTGAATTTGCTGATGCTGAAATAAATTGGTCTTCTTTTAGTGCTTCTATTTCTGTTGCGTTAAAAGCTGCAAGCAATTGAGTTGCAGTATCAGGCAAAGACTTATTCATCTTATCATTGAATTCACCCTGGATACAAGAGAAAATTGTGGCATTTCCTCGAAAAATGTCAGAAATCTTACTATTCAGTTCTGCAGCCAGTTCGCTCTGTTCTTTCTTCCACCCCTGACCTTTGGCCTCATAAATCACATACGTCTGAACTTGACCATTTGTGGGGGTCGATAAGACTTTTACTGCTTCTGACTGAGTATCTGTTTTCATAATAATTGCTTGTGCTTCCCAAGACTTTTCTGATCTTTTAAAGCTCCATTCCCAATCAGGATATTTCGCCTGCAATTCATTGGTGAATGCTTTCACTTCCTGAAGGGATTGAAGGTTTTCCATTTTTTCTCTCGCATGCAAAGTCCAATTCTTGATTAAAATATTCTCGCCCTGTAAAACCGAGGCCATCGTTAACAGGTCAAGCTCCCCTTTGGCTACAGTCGTCTTATTCCCAATGTTTATCATCATGAAACCAATAATGGCAATAATGGATAATGTCATGAATAAATTTTTCATCTGTAAACTCCTCCCCTTAGTACCATTGTTACCAAGGATAGAGAGAGCATACTTGGGAATTGTCGTCACTTTTTGACAAACTGAACAGGCAGCAAAATCACTGTTAACTCGATGCTATTCCTGCCCTTTTTTGCATACCTTGAAAAACGTTTCACAAACTAGTATGTATGCAGGAAAACAAGCAACAAAAAGATTTTACTCAATAATTATCAAATTGAAAACATGTATGAAGACCTATATTTATAAGAAAAGCGGAAGTGCCTTGCCCATCCCCGACAAGCATAAGACAAGCCTCACGGGAAGGCGTTCTTTGCCTTGCTGGCTTATGACCTCGAGGGGATAGGCGCTGGAGCTAGGCAGTTATCAAAGTTCCAAGAAATAGCTCTAGATATTATAAATATAGCCATCAAAATGCAGCACCTAAAGAAAGGTAATGTTCTGCAGAATAAGCGGCAGCTGCTGGGACCATAGAAGATAATCGAGAAAGAAATTGCTTACGGCTGATCCAATCACAATGGAAAGCAGAATATACAGTACTCTTGCCTGAAAAACATGATTCGGACGCAATAACGTTTCGAACCGCAGTGCCTGAAGCGCCCACCAGGCCAGCGCAATAAACACCAGATGAGACATAATGCTGATAAGTGCCTGTTGCCCAAATCCTGATACCATCTTCTTCCCTCCCTTAAAAATTAGCCACGTCGCTTACCTGTTTTGTACGCTACAATACCATTTGACGTTTATCTTACCAGGTAAGTTTCATAACTGGATATTTTTTGAAAATTAAGTTTCTTTCTTTTTCGCAGTTTGTATGTCCATTATATCGAATTGTCGAAAAAACACGAAGTATAAACAGGGGCAAACAAAAAGAAGGGGAAAATTCCCCCTCCCTATTAATACCCCTTTTTAGCTTTAGCATTTTAAAACTCCCATTTTAAAAAGCGATTTCACTTAAAAATTCTGTCCGCTGATTTCAGCACGGGACAATTGCTGTCCGCTGATTTCAGCACGGGACAATTGCTGTCCGCTGATTTCAGCACGGGACAATTGCTCTCCGCGAATCAGCACCGCACGAAGAATATACGGATACATTTTCGAGGAGCAAGTGCCAACAGCGAAGATCAACTCAGTGGCTAAACTTATATTTGGTTAGAAAACAAGAAATTACTTTATGAAACATGCTTATTGAAAGAAATCAGTAAACTGGTTGAAATTGCCCTGCAGGAAGTCAAACGCGATATTCGGTGCAACTCCAAACAGGATTGTTGCTGCCAGGCTGATGCCGATAACAGCTGTTAATGCAGCTGGGATCTTAACCTTCCCTGTATCACCTGCTGGCCTGAAAAACATTTGCACCATTACACCGAAGTAATAGAAGTATGAAACAACTGTTGTTGCAATCATAATCGATACTAATACATAATGTCCTTCACTCGGCACTAATGCACCCATAAAGATATTCAATTTGCCTATAAAACCTGCTGTTCCCGGAATTCCTGCAAGCGAGAGCAGGAAGATGGCCATGGCAATGGCCAGGAACGGCGCGCGGCGATATAGGCCGGCAAATTGACTGATATCTTCAGAGCCCGATTTATGTGTTACATGCTGGATGATGGCAAAAGCACCCAGGTTCATGAATAAGTAGGCTCCCAGATAGAACCAGAGTGTATCAAACATGAATAGTGACATGCTCGCAATGACGACCAGCAGATAACCAGCCTGCGCGATACTGGAATAGGCAAACAAACGCTTGATATTCCGCTGTCTTAACGCTATCAAGTTCCCAATAATCATCGTGGCTCCTGCCAGGAAGGCTATGTAATCCTGGAGAGCGAGAATCATCGGCAGCCCCTGGGCATCACCGGATGGTGCATTGGCAAAGATTGAGAACAGGATG
This sequence comes from Cytobacillus sp. BC1816, assembly GCF_051353635.1. Classification (NCBI taxonomy): domain Bacteria; kingdom Bacillati; phylum Bacillota; class Bacilli; order Caryophanales; family Bacillaceae; genus Cytobacillus; species Cytobacillus sp. BC1816. The sequence continues at coordinate 5,103,230 of NZ_CP195611.1, forward strand.
CGGATCATAATGATGAATCCGGCTGTTTTAGAAACTACACTTAGAAAAGCTGTTACAGGTGTAGGTGCTCCCTGGTACACATCAGGCGCCCACATATGGAACGGTGCTGCTGCCAATTTGAAGGATAGCCCCACCACAATCATAAAGAACGCAAGGCCAAGGAGGTAAATATGCTGCTCGTTATAGACGGATGTCAAAAATCCGGCCATTTCCTTTAAGTTCGTAGTTCCCGTTAAACCATATACATAACTCATTCCAAACAAAGTGATCGCTGTGGCGATACTGCCATTTATCACATATTTCATGGCAGATTCATTTGAATGAAGATTTCTTTTTCTCATGCCTGCAAGAATATAGGACGAGATGGAAAGAAGCTCAAGTCCCACAAACAGGGTAATTAAGTCTCCACTTGAAGACATGATCATCGCTCCAAGCAATGCAGCCATGAATAGATAGAAAAATTCCCCCCTGAATTCTTCCAATCCTTCATTTGGCTCATAGCCAATGGCAATCAGCAGTACCATTGCCGATCCGATCAAAAGCAGCAGCTTAAAAGCTTTTGCAAATGAATCAAGCCTGAATGTATCAAGCAAAATGGATTCCGGGCCGTGTCCGATAAGGCCCAGTAAGGAAACAAGTGCTGCCAGAACTCCGGCAAAGCCAACCCAGCCGAGAATTTTCCGGCTTTGTGATTTCGGCATAAACAAATCCATTAGTGAAAGAGCGGTCGCAACACCAAGGATGATGAGCTCCGGCGTCATAATGCCCCATTCATATGATAATAATGTTTCGAGATCCATCCTTCATCACCCTCCTATCCCCAGCATGATCGTTTCAAGTGTTGATGTCAGCGGTTCGCTCAGTACACTTGGATAAACACCAATCAGGACAATTAAGCCGACTAAGACCAGGACAGGCACAAACTCAAACTTCCTCATATCCGTTACGCCGGCAAAGTCTCTAAGCGCTTTGCCGTATGTGATGCCCAGTACCGCGCGAAGCAGGTAAACAGCTGTCATAATAATTCCGATCGCACCGACTGCAGCAAGAATCGGCAGTTCTTTAAAAAGGCCAAGGAAGGCCATAAATTCACTTACAAACCCTGACATGCCAGGCAGGCCAAGTGAGGCCATAGCCCCTGCAAGCAGGAAGCCTGCTGTAATCGGCATCCCTTTTGCCAAACCGCCGAGATTTTGAATATTGGATGTTTGAACGCGTTCATAAAAAACACTAACAAGGAAGAATAAAAGTGCTGCGATTAAGCCGTGAGAAACAACCTGGAAAATCGCCCCCTGGATTCCTGCCTCATTTAATGCGCCTAACCCGATTAAAACGATTCCCATGTGGGAAATAGAGGAGTAGGCCAGCACCATTTTAAAATCGGTCTGAACAAACGCCAGAAATGCTCCGTACAGTAAATTCACGACTCCGAGCACAGCCAGCCATACAGCAAGGCTTTGGAATTGCTCAGGAAATATTCCCATGCCGAAGCGGATTAAACCGAATGCCCCTATTTTCAAAAGCACTCCTGCGTGCAGCATGACGATTGATGGCGGAGCTTGTACGTGAACCCTTACCATCCAGCTATGCAGCGGGAATATAGGAAGCTTCACACCAAATGCAATTAAAAGCGCAATCAGCAGGCCCATTTTCATATTTTCAGAGATTGGCGCAACCAGCTGCGGATTATCCGCGTTCATTGCAGCCATCAAAGCATCAATATTAGCTGTGCCAGTTCGGGCAAACAGCACCATAATGACAATCAGCAGAACAGCAGATCCAAGTCCGTTATAGATCAGGAAGCTGTATGCTGCATTTTCCTTTTCAAAGTAACCCCATTTCCCGATCAGGAAGAAGGTCGGAATCAAGGTGATTTCAAAGAAAATAAAGAAGAGAATCAGGTTTTCAGCCGCAAATACACCAAGCATGCCGACTTCAAGCAGCAGGAACAGCATGAAGTAGCCCTTCCATTCTTTTTTAATATGAATAGAGGCAATAGCCGCCAGTGTAGAAAGCACGGCTGTGAGCACAACCATGATTAATGAAAATCCATCCAGGCCCAGTTCATAATCAATGGAAAAAAGGTTGCCCATCTGGCCGGAATCTCCAAACTGAATCCAGCTGACTTTTTCATTAAGCTGTTCCAGGCCTGCACCTGCCCGGTATTGAAAATAGGCTATCAGTGCCAATACCAGTGCCGGAATGGTAGCCAAAAATCCAACGGTCTTGATCAATGATTCCTGTGTTTTTGGCAGGAATGATAATACTAAAATACCAAGGAGCGGGGAGAAAACTAAAATGGATAGAAAATAAGTTAAGTTCATTTTAAGTACCCCCCTGTAAACGCATAGATGACAACTAAAATAGCAAGCCCGACGAAAGCCACTGTTCCGTATGTCTGAATCTGGCCATTTTGAAATTTAGAACCCAGTCTTCCGAGCGAAGACGTGATTCCAGTCACGCTCTTCACAAGCCCTTCAACCAGGAACACTTCCAGGAAGCGCAGGAATGAGCTAATGAATTTCGCACCATTCACCACTGTCAGCGAATAGAATTCATCAATATAATATTTATTGTACAGAACGTTGTATGAAAGCGGCATTCTGCTTGTAAGCCAGTCGCGGGCAAGCGAACGTTTGCCGTACATTAGCCATGCAAGGAAAATTCCAAGCAGGGATACAGCAGTGGCGACAATCATTATCCATGCAGGTCCCTCAATATGGCCATGGCCCAATGCATGGTTATCTTCCACGAGCCAATCACCAAGAAACGTACCAAACCATGGCGTATTCACATATCCAGCCACTACAGCCAGCACCCCTAGGACCACCATTGGCAGCGTCATCACACTAGGCGACTCGTGAACATTTTTCATATCGGTTCTTGCTTCACCAGCGAAAACCATAAAAAACAGACGGAACATATAAAATGCCGTAAAGAATGCAGCAATCACCGCCAGCCAGAACAGCACTGTATTCCCATGCGCCCAGGCAGCAATTAAAATTTCATCTTTACTGAAGAATCCTGAAAATAATGGAACCCCGCTGATTGCCAGTGTCCCAATCAGGAATAGAGGGCCAGTTACGCGCAGCTTTTTCCATAATCCGCCCATATGTTCAATATTCTGTGTATGAACCGCGTGGATGACACTTCCGGCTGCAAGAAACAGCAAGGCCTTGAAAAAGGCATGTGTCATTAAATGGAATACACCGGCTACATATCCGGCAGAACCCAGTGCCAGCATCATATAGCCAAGCTGGCTGACGGTTGAATAAGCGAGCACCCGCTTAATATCCTTTTGGACCAGGCCGATGCTTGCCGCAAAAATGGCTGTGAACGCCCCAATTACAGCAACTGTCATCAATGCTGTTTCACTTGCTGTAAACAGCGGGAACAGAGCTGCCACTAAATACACACCTGCCGCTACCATTGTCGCAGCATGGATTAATGCGGATACCGGCGTCGGTCCTTCCATTGCGTCCGGAAGCCAGGTATGCAGCGGGAACTGGCCCGATTTACCAACAGCCCCTACAAAAATAAGAATGGCTGTTAACGTAATCATTGTGCTCGAAATAGCACCAGCTTCAACAGCTGCAAAAATTTCATCATACTCGAAGCTGCCAGCCTGCCAGAATAATAGAATCATTCCGATCAAAAGGCCGACGTCTCCAATACGGGTCATGATAAATGCTTTTTTAGCAGCAGCCTTTGCTTCCTCTTTGTAAAAATAGAAACCGATCAGCAGGAAGGAACCAAGTCCGACAAGCTCCCAGAAGAAGTACGTCTGAAGCAGATTAGGCGAGATGACAAGGCCCAGCATGGCAAATGTAAATAACCCTAAATATGCATAGAAAACAGGGAAGCGGTCATCACCCTGCATATAGCCTTTCGAATACGTATGTACCAGGAAACTGACAAGTGATACAATCACCAGCATCAGTGCATTTAACTGATTAACTTCAAAACCCGCTGTTAACTGAACATCCCCTATAGTCAGCCAAACGCCTTCTGCTTTAAAAGTTGGTGCCGAAAACCGGTCAAATAGCACCAATATTGAATAGACAAGCGATGCCAGGGTAAACAGAATTCCTATATAAGCACTCGCTTCTTTTAGCCGTTTGCCGAATAAAATAAGGAACAAAAACGATAAAAGCGGGAAAAGCGGTATGATCCATGCATTCTCCATCATTATCACAATCCCCTTTTTTGAACACGCCATAATGCTTGGCGTGTCAGATTGGGACCTTTTTTTCAGGTCCATAAAGGCGGCGCCATTTATGGCAGCCTTCACTACTCTCTATTCTCAGCCAGTCCGGCTGCATTTTTCAAGGTCTCTTTAGTGTTTCATTGCATCCATTTCATCAATGTTAACGCTCTTTTTATTACGGTACAGGGCAATTAATATCGCCAGGCCAACTGCTGCTTCTGCTGCTGCAACAGTGATTGTAAACAAAGCAAATATCTGACCTGTTATGGATGGCATAATGCCGTATTTGCTGAATGCCACCAGATTAATATTGACCGCATTCAGCATCAGTTCGATCGAGATCAGGACAATTACGGTATTGCGCTTTGTCAAGGCACCATACAGCCCGATGCAGAAGAGAATTAAAGCCAATGCCAGGTAGGCTTGAACGGGAACTGTACTCATTCCTTTTCCGCCTCCTTCTCATCATCCTTTTTGGCCAAAACAATAGAACCAATTAAAGCGACCAATAATAGAACAGATGTTACTTCAAATGGAATGATGAATTTTGAGTAAAGCTCAATTCCGATTTGCTCTGTATTATTGACATGAAGGTCATTCGGCGCTGCCGGCAAATCGAGGTTGTATATCCCGATGTACACTGCGAAAGCAAAGCCAAGCACACCCAGGAATAATAACAGCTTTCGCCAGCGGCCTGTTTTCGGCTCGCTTGTATCATTATGGCGGGTCAGCATGATTCCGAACAGCATGATGATGGTGATGGCACCGGAGTAAATTAAGATCTGAACTGCAGCCAGGAATTCAGCTGAAAGCAGCACGTAAATACCGGCAATGCTTACAAATGTAAATACCAGGGCGACAACCATATGCACGACTTTGGTTAAGTTTAATAAAAGCACGCCGCCGATGACCGCAACTAAAGCTAGTGACATAAACGCTAAAAACTCACCTGAAAACGTCATGCTTTATTCACCTTCCGTATATTTTCATCATTTTCATCAAGCCATTCAAGATTTTTAAACAGCTCATCCCGGCTATATTCCGCCAGTTCAAAATTATTGGTCATGATAATCGCTTCGGTTGGGCAGACCTCTGTACACAAGTCGCAAAGGATGCAAATTTCGAAATTGATATCATAGGTATCAATGATTTTTCCCTTTTTGGCCGGGTCCGGATGCTTTTTGCCTGTCAGCTGGATACAATCGGTAGGACAAATATTTGCACACTGATTGCACACGATGCATTTTTCAGGATAAAACTTTTGAATTCCCCTGAACCGGTCCGGAAGCGGAAGCGGTTCATTCGGATAGTCATAGGTTACCTTTTTGCGTGTCAGGTTTTTTAGGGTATACGATAATCCTTTCGCTAAACCAAGCATGTTTTTTCACCCCTTGTTAAGAAATGCGTAAGGCGCCCGCTTATCGGCGACAAGCATAAGACGAGCCGGCTAAAAGGTTGTTTTTTAACCTTTTGGACGGATTGGCTTATGACCTCGAGCCGATGGCGCCTGGAGCTGGACAATTTAAGATATGCGGAAAAGTCTTGCCCACCCCCGACACCTCGAGGGGGCAGGCGCTCCTCCTAAAAGCTAACGCTTTTAGTCCTGCGATGAGGATGCTCTCGAACCGTTCCTAGTGGAGCTGGACAGTTCCCGAAGGTTTATGATGCCGGTTCTCAATTAAAAAATATTCAGCCATTCTTTCAGCAAAGCTGTTAAGAAGATATTCGCAAGCGCTACCGGCAGCAGAACCTTCCAGCCAAATTCCATGAGCTGGTCTGCACGAAGGCGCGGGAATGTGACACGAAACCAAACCAGGATAAAGATTACAGCCGTGAACTTAAGCGCAAACCAAACGGCACCTGGAATGAAATCCAGGAATGGAAGCGGCAGCCACCCGCCAAGGAATAATACGGTTGTCAACGAAGCCATTGCAAAGAAATATACATATTCCGCAAGCATGAAGAATGCCCAGCGGAAGCCGGAATATTCAACATGGAAACCTGCGACCAGCTCTGATTCCGCTTCAGGCAAGTCAAACGGAACACGGTTCAGCTCTGCTGTCGAAGCAATCAGGAATACGATGAAAGCAATTGGCTGCCAAATGATGAACCAGCCATTTTTTTGCGCTTCCACGATCTCATTGAGGTTTAAGCTGCCTGTTAAAAGGATAATGCCTAATACAGACATAACGAGCGGAATCTCATAAGAAATCATCTGGGCCGCAGCACGCATCCCTCCAAGCAGGGCATATTTATTATTGGAAGCCCATGCTCCGGTGACAATACCGACTGTTGTCAGCCCGGAAATGGCAATGTAATACAGCAATCCAACTCCAATATCAGCAAACTGAAGTTTATCTGTAAAAGGAATCGTTGCCAGCACCATGAATGCCGGTGCAAACGCAATGACCGGTGCAAGAATGAACAGCGGCCTGTCTGCAAGTTTAGGAATGGTGTCTTCTTTTAATAAAAGCTTCAATACATCAGCAACGGTCTGAAGCAGCCCCCAGCGTCCGCCGACCTGATTCGGGCCATGGCGCAGCTGCATAAACCCCATGACTTTACGTTCTGCCAGGATGGCGTAAGTAACAAATCCCAAAACGACTAAAAGCAAAACGGTGGCAAGCAAGAAGAAAATACCGAAATTAAGCAGACCTGCTTCGGAATAAAGAAGTTCTTCTACCATTATCCGTCCACCTCCCCAAGGACAATATCAATTGCCCCTAAAATAGCAATCAAGTTCGCAATGTTTTCGCCTTCAAGCAATTTTGGGAGAATTTGAAGATTATAGAATGATGGCCTCCGGAATTTTAACCGGTATGGCTCTTTCTTTCCATCACTCGCAATATAGCAGCCGATCTCTCCCCGCGGAGACTCGATTCTTACAAACGCTTCCCCTTTCGGCGCTTTAATGATTTTTGGCACTTTTGCCAGAATATCGCCTTCTGAAGGGAATTGTTCAACAGCCTGTTCAAGGATCTTTAATGATTCTTCAATTTCCTTCATGCGCACATGATAGCGGGCCCATGCGTCCCCTCCGTCCTGCACGGCAACATCGAAATCGAAGCGGTCATAGATGGAATATGGCTCATCTTTCCGGAGGTCCCATTTCACGCCTGTGCAGCGAAGATTTGCACCGCTGAGCGAGTAGTTTAAAGCTTCCTCTTTCGTATACTTTCCTACCCCTTTGACACGGTTCATGAAAATTTCATTTCCTGTTACAAGCTGATGATAGCCTTTCAGCTGTTCACGCATATAGGGAACAAACTCTCTTACTTTATCAATCCAGCCTTCAGGAGCATCCCATTTTACACCGCCGACACGCATATAGTTAAACGTTAAGCGGCCCCCGGATATCTCATTCAGCATATTGATAATCATTTCACGTTCTCTGAAAGCATACAGGAATGGGCTTGTCGCTCCAATATCCAGCAAATAGGTACCCCACCATACGAGATGACTGGCAATCCGGCCAAGTTCCATGGTAATTACCCGCAGATATTCGGCCCGATCCGGAATTTTAAGATCCATCATCGTTTCAACGGCATGGACAAGGATATAGTTATTCGTCATGGCGGCAAGATAATCCATTCTGTCTGTATAAGGAATAATTTGCGTATACTGCAGGTCTTCAGCCAATTTCTCCGTTCCACGGTGCAGATAGCCGATGACCGGTTTCGCCTCTTTGATGATCTCACCATCAATTTTCAGAACAAGGCGGAAAACACCGTGCGTACTTGGATGCTGAGGTCCAACATTCAAAAGCATTTCTTCGGTTCGCAGCACTGGTTACACCTCCACATCGTACGGTTCATAGTCTTTGCGCAGCGGATGCCCGATCCAGTCTTCCCCAAGCATAATCCGATATAAATTAGGGTGGCCCTTAAACTGAATGCCCAGCAAATCATATGTTTCACATTCCGGCCAATCCGCTCCCGCCCATAACGGCTGCAGAGAATCGATTTCCGGCTTATCACGGTCAATTTTAACCTTAAGCGCAACAGATTGGCGCTTTTTGTATGAGTATAAGTGTGCATACACTTCCATATGCGTCTCAAAATCAGTGCCATGAAGTTCTGATAGATAATCAAAACCAAGCTGTTCATTATATTTCAGAAATTCTGCTAATTTAAAATATGATTCAGCCTTGGCAACCAAAGTCGGCACATCCTTGGAAAGGTCATTAATATAGTTCTCTTCAAGAACGTCAGCACCAAGATTCTCTTCAATTACCTTCACATATTTATCAAGATAAGGCTGATTAACGGATGGCGCTTTTTCTGCAGCTGGTTCGGTGTCTGCCTTGCTTCCGGCAGCTTTTGCCTTTGCGGCTGCAGCTGCGGCGGCCTTTGCTTTTGCGGCTGCGATTGCCTTGGCCTTTTCATCATCTCCAGACCCGCCAGCTTTACCTGAAGCAGCTAATTTTGCTTTTGCGGCTGCGGCGGCTTTCGCCTTTGCGGCTGCAATGGCTTTTGCTTTTTCGTCATCCCCGCCAGCTTGTTTTGCTTGAGCAGCGGCTTTCGCCTTAGCTGCTGCGGCGGCCTTTGCCTTCGCGGCTGCGGCGGCTTTTTGCTTGGCAATGTCCATATCTTCTGCAGGTGATTCTTCCTTCGCTTCGCCCTGCTCTTTCGCCTTCATTTTAGCCAGTGCTGCAGCCTTTGCCTTCGCGGCTGCGGCGGCTTTTTGCTTGGCAATGTCCATATCTTCTGCAGGTGATTCTTCCTTCGCTTCGCTCTGCTCTTTCGCTTTCATCTTTGCTAGTGCTGCAGCCTTTGCCTTCGCGGCTGCGGCAGCTTTTTGCTTGGCAATGTCCATATCTTCTGCAGGTGATTCTTCCTTCGCTTCGCCCTGCTCTTTCGCCTTCATTTTAGCCAGTGCTGCAGCCTTCGCTTTAGCTGCCGCTTCTTTTTTCAGCTGTTCAAGATCTTTTTCTCCGCTCATAGGTTAGATCACCTTCTTTCCAGTCTTAGCCTCATAACGGATTTTTTCTTTTAGCTTATTAATTCCATAAATCAATGCTGCCGGGTTCGGCGGGCATCCTGGTATGTATACATCAACAGGGACAATCTGGTCGACCCCTTTTACAACTGAATAAGATTTAACATATGGCCCTCCCGCTGTTGCACAGGAACCCATTGCAATTACCCATTTTGGTTCAGGCATCTGATCGTAAAGACGGCGGACAATTGGCGCCATTTTCTTTGTTACTGTACCTGAAACAATCATGACATCAGACTGACGGGGAGATGTACGGAAAAAAGATCCGAAACGGTCCAAATCGTAATGCGATGAACCAACACCCATCATTTCAATGGCACAACAAGCAAGCCCGAAGGTCATTGGCCACAATGAATTACTCCGCGCCCACGCTTTAATCTGTTCCAAAGTTGCCATAAACACATTACGCTGCAGTTCTTCCATTTCTTCTGGTGTAATATTATCCAGCTTTAAATCCATTTCAGCACCTTCTTTTTCCATGCATAAACAAGACCAATTACTAGCATAAATACAAAAATCAGCATCTCAATCAATGCAAAAATACCAAGTTTCTCATAGGCCACAGCCCATGGATACAAAAATACCGTCTCTACATCAAAAATGACAAACATCAGGGCAAAAATATAATAGCGGACATTGAACTGCACCCTCGAATCATGGAATGGCTCAATCCCGCTCTCATATGTGGTATACTTCGTATCATATGGCTTATAGGGCCGCAAAAGCTTTCCCAAAAACAAAGCCACCACAGGCAGTATAACTCCCAGGCACAAAAACACAAAAACTATCAAATAGTTATTCTGATATAAATTCCAAAGCTCCATGCCCATCCCCTCCAATGCTGAAAATTTTCACAACATTTAAACATGTAACCGTAACCATTATACACCCTACTCCCCCATGTGTCGACACAACCTCAGACTATTATTGGAAATTCTATCTATGCCCAAAATCGGATACCAGAAATAGAATTTCCATACGCAGTTCCCAGCTGGTTTAACACCTTCTCCAGATTATATGAGCTTGCCCCCAGTCAATATCCATTAATTCTTCTTTTATATTCTTCTACCATTAAAAGTTAAACTTCCTGCTTTGTCAGTGAGATATCTAACACCTTAAAAGGGTTTTTCATTTTAAGCCTAAGTTTTTTGTATTCATGGTTCCTTGAGTTATTCGGTCATTTCCCGTTCTACCAGAATACAGCACTGACATATTGGAATATAAACTACTTACAAAAGTTTCTATTTAAACCATCTTAAGGATTAAATGTATCAAATATGACTATTTCTGATGCTTTTTATTCATCTATTATGAACATTATTATAGTTTGCCAATTCTTCGTTAATTTCCTGAAATGTGCGTAATTAAACTATAACTCCCCTGTTCTTTTTCTCAGAATTTTCTGTGCTAGCATAGAAATTGTCAACCAAGCTATTAGGAGGCTTAATATGAAAAAGTATTTTTATTATCTGCTCGCAGCTATAACCATCTGGAGTACAGCAGGTGCGAGCGCATATGCAGAAGAAGTAACTGTAAACAAAGGGGATACCCTGTGGTCCATAGCACAAAAACATGAAGTATCCGTTCAGGATATTAAAAATTGGAATGGTCTAACCGGGGATTTGATTCATCCAAATGATAAACTCGATGTTTCACCTGAAGAAATATACATAGTAAAATCCGGAGATACTCTATGGAATATTGCCAAAACATACGGTATAAATGTACATAATCTCAAAAAATGGAATCAGCTGAACTCAGACGTTATTAATCCTGGTTTAGAGCTTATCATCTATAAAAATGGCTCTGTGAAGGAAACAAAATCTAAAACAGTTGTAAAAGCCGCTAACACAGAACAGCCTGCAGCTGAAGCAGGCAAAAGTCTGACTGTCACTGCAACTGCCTATACAGCCAGCTGTGAAGGATGCATCGGCATTACTAAAACAGGAGTAAATCTTATTGATAACCCTGATGCAAAAGTTATTGCGGTGGATCCGGACGTAATTCCTTTGGGTTCTAAAGTATTTGTAGATGGATATGGCTATGCTACTGCCGAGGATATTGGCGGGGGAATTAAAGGAAATGAAATTGATGTGTTTATTCCTGCCACACCAGATGCCATGCAATGGGGAAGAAAAGAGGTAAAAGTTACGATTCTGAATTAAATGCTATTAACGAAGAGGTCTCTCACACAGGGACCTCTTAAATATGTTATTCATTATATGGCAGCTTTTTAACCAAGTATGTTTCAGACACCCCGCAAAATGCTTTTAATAGATTTTGCATACATTTTATCCGAATCGCTTCGTCAAATAAAAATACATTAAAAATCTCCGCTTCAAGCATGATGAATATTTTCATGGTTGCATCATCCTTATTGCTTATATGAATATTTGTAAAATAGCTGATTAACTCTCTTTCATAATATTCTATCGTTCCAAATAATACAGTCGACAAGGATATCACCCCCTGGTTTTCTTAAACCTTGTCTTTTATAAAAAACAAAATATATAATTTTCAATGTCGCTACCTGTCTAGCTCCAAAAGGAACGCTTCGACAGCATCATCATCGCAGAACTAAAATTAGGAGGAGCGCCTGCCCCCTCGAAGTCAAAGCTTGTCTAGCTGCGGCTCCTAGGGGCTAGGGGTCATGCAGAAGTTGCCACAGGACGTGGCCGTTCCCAGTCTGCGTTCCATCGTGGGCAAGGCGCTTATGCTTTTCTTAGCACATGTTGATAATATATGATTCTATTCTACGGGTTTCAACAAAATCTGACACATTTAACAAAATAGTTAAATTAGTTAAAAAGGCCATTTGTTTTTAATATAAATGAAACATGGCTGTTTCCTATGAAATTATATTTTGTGATAAAGTTATCTTAAGAGCTAAATTAGGAGAAATACATATGACTAAAAACAACTGCCCAGTTATTCAAAAATTCGATGAGCTCGTTAAAAAAAGCAATGAGCTAAAAAAAGAACTAGACATCACTCCTTTTGAAGATAAACAAAAGTTCATGAGCCTTCTCAAAAAGCTTATGACCGTGCATAAGAATTTGGATCAGTTAACCCTATATGACCAGACAAAGTATTGAAATAATACAAGGACAGGCTATGCCTGTCCTTTCTTCATGTATAAAATCTGGATTGCGGCTATCAGCCACTCACCCACCAACATATCAACCATTAATTCTATTCGATTAAGTTCACCTAAAAACAGGCTGCCATCAAAAGGCAGCCTGTTTTTAGTATTAGCGTCTTCTTCGGTTTCTAAGGAACGCCGGGGTATCAAGTGACTCTTCTTGCGGGTCAGCATGCACCCGGTAATCTTCCTGAACCGGTTCCCGATGTTCTCTAGCCGGACGGCGATTGCTTGGTTCTTCTGCATACTGATATGTATGAACATATTCTCTTTCTGCTGTTGGTCTTGAACTAGGTTTGGCACGTAATTCCTCTTGCTCATTAAAGCCGGTCGCAATAACCGTAACAAGTATTTCTTCCTTTAGGGAATCATTAATGACCGAGCCAAAAATCATATTCACTTCCTCATCAGAAGCGGAGGCGACGATGTCTGCAGCCTCTTGCACTTCATATAAGCTGATATTAGCACCGCCTGTAATATTCATGATGACGCCGCGGGCTCCATTAATGGACGTTTCTAATAAAGGACTTGATATTGCTTTACGGGCTGCTTCAGCCGCGCGGTCTTCCCCAGTGGCAATTCCAATCCCCATCAATGCTGTTCCTTTATGGGACATAACTGTTTTAACATCGGCAAAATCGAGATTGATTAAACCAGGAACGGCAATCAAGTCAGAAATGCCCTGAACACCCTGGCGGAGGACATTGTCTGCTTCCATAAACGCTTCAAGCATAGGTGTTTTCTTATCAATAATCTCTAATAAGCGATCATTTGGAATAATAATTAGCGTATCGACTGCTTTTTTCATTGCCTCAATGCCTGCATCTGCATTGGCTGCACGCTTGCGGCCTTCGAACTTGAAGGGGCGGGTTACCACACCAATTGTCAGAGCGCCTACTTCACGGGCAATACGTGCAATGGCAGGAGCAGCACCAGTTCCAGTTCCGCCGCCCATTCCGGCAGTAACGAATACCATGTCAGCACCCTTCAATACTTCACGAAGCTGACTTTCACTTTCTTCAGCCGCCTTCCTGCCTACATCAGGATTTGCCCCTGCTCCCAGGCCCCTCGTTAAGGTAGCACCGATTTGCATGGTTACTTCTGCCTTTGATTGATTTAGAGCTTGTCCATCTGTATTAACAGCAATAAACTCTACTCCCTCAACTCCATGTTCAATCATCCTGTTTACAGCGTTGTTTCCCCCGCCTCCGACTCCGATGACTTTGATCGTAGCATATTGGTCTATATTTGTATCAAACTCCAGCATTGCGGCTCCTCCTTTAGTTCAAATAGAATTGCATGATTGCTTTAAAAAAGAGAGTAACCCTTTAAAGGTTTACTCTCTTCTATTGTAAAGGCCTATATGAAAGAATTCGAGTGATATATCTATTTTTTGGGGCAATTTTCTTAAAATTCCTGTGGTAAATATTACTATAAAAAACACCCCCAGCTTAGCCAGGGGTGCTGATGTTTTTATTAGAACTTTCTTTCCGAAACTTCGATCCGATTGATTGCACGCTGAAGTGCAAGCTCTGCACGGCGAAAATCAATGTTTTCACGCTTCTGCTCATTCAAGCGCTGTTCAGCACGCTGTTTCGCACGAACGGCACGCTCTACATCAATCTCATCTGCCTGCTCAGCAGATTGCGCTAAAATCGTTACCTGCTCCGGACGAACTTCCAGGAATCCGCCGCTTACTGCGACGAAATCAGTTTTTCCGCCGTTTTTTAAACGAACGGCTCCAATTTGTAACGGTGCAACCATTGGAATGTGTCCAGGTAAAATTCCAAGCTCACCGCTTTGAGCTTTTGTGCTTACCATTTCCACATCTGATTCATACACCGGGCCATCGGGAGTAACAACACTGACTTTAATCGTCTTCATTTTTTACCCTCCTGGTCCAGAATTAGACCTCTACGCCCATTTTCTTAGCACTCTCGATAACTTCTTCGATTCGGCCGACAAGTCGGAATGCATCTTCTGGCAGGTGGTCATACTTTCCTTCAAGAATATCTTTGAAGCCTTTAACTGTTTCTTTAACCGGTACGTATGATCCTGGCTGGCCAGTAAACTGCTCAGCAACGTGGAAGTTTTGTGACAAGAAGAACTGGATACGGCGTGCACGTGCTACGATTAGCTTATCTTCATCAGAAAGCTCGTCCATACCAAGAATCGCGATGATATCCTGAAGTTCTCTGTAACGCTGTAATGTCTGCTGCACCTGGCGTGCAACTGAGTAGTGCTCTTCGCCAACGATTTCCGGTGACAATGCACGGGAAGTGGAAGCGAGCGGATCCACCGCTGGGTAGATACCCATCTCAGAAAGCTTACGCTCAAGGTTAGTTGTTGCATCTAAGTGGGCGAAAGTTGTAGCCGGAGCCGGATCCGTATAGTCATCGGCCGGTACGTAAATCGCCTGGATGGAGGTAACAGAACCTACGTTAGTAGATGTGATACGTTCCTGTAATTTACCCATTTCAGTAGCTAGTGTCGGCTGGTAACCAACGGCAGATGGCATACGGCCTAATAGGGCTGATACCTCTGAACCTGCCTGTGTGAAACGGAAGATGTTATCCATGAAGAAAAGAACGTCCTGTCCCTGGTCATCACGGAAGAATTCTGCCATTGTCAAACCAGTCAGGGCAACACGCATACGCGCTCCTGGCGGCTCGTTCATCTGACCGAATACCATCGCTGTTTTCTTGATAACGCCTGAATCTGTCATTTCATGATAAAGGTCATTACCTTCACGAGTACGCTCACCTACACCGGCAAATACGGAAATACCGCCGTGCTCCTGAGCGATGTTATTGATCAATTCCTGGATTAATACGGTTTTACCTACACCGGCACCACCGAATAGACCGATCTTACCACCTTTAATGTATGGAGCAAGAAGGTCTACTACCTTAATTCCAGTTTCAAGAATTTCTACTTCAGTAGAAAGCTGCTCAAACTTAGGAGCCTCTCTGTGGATAGAATCACGACGGGCATCTGCAGGGATTGCAGGATCTAAGTCGATTGATTCACCAAGTACGTTGAATACACGTCCAAGTGTTATATCACCTACTGGTACAGAGATTGAAGCACCCGTGTCAACAACTTCACTTCCGCGCTGTAAGCCGTCAGTAGAAGACATTGCAATGGTACGGACTGTATCATCACCTAAATGAAGGGCAACTTCAAGGGTTAAGTTGATGTCAACTTCAGATTCGTTACGCGCTGGATTTGTAACAGTCAATGCATTATAGATCTCAGGTAGCTGGCCGCTTTCGAACTTTACGTCAACAACCGGACCCATAACTTGAAGAACGCGTCCTTTGTTCATCTTTTTCCCTCCGTTCATTTTACATAATGGAGAGCAGGCAACAACTCACCTGCTAACTCCGCTTTTCGTTTTATTCTAACGCGGCTGCTCCGCCGACGATTTCGGTAATTTCCTGCGTGATGGCTGCCTGACGTGCACGGTTGTAGCTTAAGCTTAATGAATTGATAAGATCTTTAGCATTATCCGTTGCATTCTGCATCGCTGTCATCCTTGCAGCATGCTCACTTGCCTTACTGTCTAATAGCGCACCGTAGATTAAGCTCTCAGCGTATTGAGGCAGCAATACTTTTAAAATTTCTTCAGCGGAAGGTTCAAACTCATATGATGTAAGCTTTTTAGAGCTGGAGATATCCGTAAGCGGAAGAAGCTTCTTCTCTGTTACATCCTGTTGAATCGCGCTGACATAATGGCTGTAGTACATATATAATTCATCAAATGTCTCATCAGCAAACATGCCAACTGTTTTGCTGGCAATATCTTTGATTTCAGCAAATGCTGGCTGGTCTGCAACCGCAACGATATCCAGAATGACGTTCATATTGCGTTTTTTGAAAAAGTCGCGGCCAACACGTCCGATCGCAATGATAGCATACTCATCCGGTGATTTATGGCGCTTTTGAATTGTCTGGTAGACATTTCGCAATACGTTACTGTTATAAGCTCCCGCAAGTCCGCGGTCAGACGTGATTACAAGATAACCAGTTTTCTTGACAGGGCGGCTGGTCAGCATTGGATGTGATACATCTTTGCTTCCCAAAGCGATGGATGCCGTAACTTCCTGGATTTTCTCCATGTAAGGCACGAATGACTTTGCATTCATTTCTGCCTTATTCATTTTCGCAGCTGATACCATCTGCATTGCTTTTGTAATTTGACTCGTTTTCTTCGTAGAAGTAATACGATTTTTTATATCGCGTAATGATGCCACAGGTTCTCACCACCCTTATACAAGTTTGTCAGAACCGAACTAAGATGCCAGGGTGGGAACCAAATATCCCACCTTAAAGGCAATCTTCATTATTCGGATACTGCGAAAGTTTTCTTAAAGTCGTTAATCGCAGATGCCATATCGTCATCAGAAGGAAGTTCTTTAGTAGCCACGATATGGTCTAACAAATCTTTGCGGTTATGGTCTAACCATGAAAGGAATTCAGATTCGAAACGACGAATATCCTGTACAGGAATGTCATCTAAGAAGCCGCGAGTTAGAGCGTAAAGGATTGCAACCTGCTTCTCAACTTTTAACGGCTTGTTAAGATCCTGCTTTAGAACCTCTACTGTACGGGCACCACGGTTAAGTTTAGCCTGTGTTGCTTTATCAAGATCAGAACCGAACTGGGCAAATGATTCAAGTTCACGGTATGAAGCAAGGTCAAGACGCAGTGTACCTGCAACCTTTTTCATTGCTTTGATCTGTGCAGATCCACCTACACGTGATACAGAAAGACCTGCGTTGATCGCCGGACGTACACCGGAGAAGAATAGGTCTGACTGAAGGAAAATTTGTCCGTCAGTGATTGAGATAACGTTTGTTGGAATATAAGCAGAAACGTCGCCTGCTTGTGTTTCGATAAATGGAAGCGCAGTGATTGAACCTGCACCTTTCGCATCGCTTAGCTTCGCAGCGCGCTCAAGCAAGCGGCTGTGCAAGTAGAATACGTCCCCTGGATATGCTTCACGGCCTGGAGGACGGCGCAATAGCAATGAAAGCTCACGGTAAGCAGAAGCTTGCTTTGTTAAGTCATCATACACAACAAGAACGTGCTTACCGTTGTACATGAACTCTTCACCCATTGTTACACCAGCGTAAGGAGCTAAGTATAGCATTGGAGCAGGCTGTGATGCAGATGCTGTTACAACGATCGTGTAATCTAGGGCACCTTGCTTACGAAGTGTCTCTACTGCATTACGAACAGTAGATTCTTTTTGTCCGATTGCCACATAGATACATACCATATCCTGATCTTTTTGGTTCAGGATAGTATCAATTGCAACGGATGTTTTACCCGTTTGACGGTCACCGATGATTAACTCACGCTGTCCGCGTCCGATTGGCACAAGCGCGTCAATCGCCTTGATCCCTGTCTGAAGCGGCTCGTGTACAGATTTACGATCCATAACACCTGGTGCCGGGCTTTCAATTGGACGTGATTTTGTTGTGTTGATTGGTCCCATTCCATCTACTGGCTGTCCAAGAGGGTTTACTACGCGGCCGATCAGTTCTTCACCAACCGGTACCTCCATGATGCGGCCCGTACGGCGTACTTCATCGCCTTCACGGATTTCTGTAAATGGTCCTAAAATAATAATACCGACGTTGTTTTCTTCAAGGTTTTGTGCCATACCCATAACGCCGTTTGAAAATTCAACAAGTTCTCCAGCCATGACATTGTCGAGGCCATGAGCACGAGCGATACCGTCACCAACAGAGATAACCGTACCTACATCACTCACTTGAATTTCCGACTGATAGTTTTCGATTTGCTTTTTTATCAGCGCACTGATTTCTTCAGCATTGATGCTCATGAGTTTCACCCCTATCTACGAATCTTAGCCTAATAATTGACGTTCAAGACGCTCAAGCTTCCCGCGCAAGCTGCCGTCGAAAATCCGGTTTCCGATTCGAAGCTTGATGCCGCCGAGCAAGTTAGTATCAACTATATTGTCAATACGAAGTGATTTTTTTCCAACTTTAGCCGCAAATGACACAGATAATGCTTCCTTCTCTGCATCGGTCAGCGGACGAACAGTGTATACTTTTGCATCCGCAATCCCTTTTTTATCATTCGCAAGGCTTATAAAATGATCTGCCACATCAGAGATATGATCTTCACGGTGGCGTTCAATTAATATCATTAACGTATTTAGTACAAACGTGTTCACAGATGCAAATGCGTCTTTTAAAATCTCTTTTTTCTTCTCAATTGAAAGCTTTGGAGATTTCAATACAGACTTTAAATCTGAGTTATTAGTTACTACTTCTTTCACTGCACGAAGCTCTTCTTCCATTTGGTCAAGAAGCTGGTGTTCATTCGCAAGCTGGAAAAGAGCCAACGCGTAGCGCTTTGCTACTGTGGAGCCCGTCATCGCTTTTCTCCTGCCTCTTGAATGTATTCATTGATCAGCTTTTCTTGATCAGCTGCGCTTAATTCCTTCTCAATAACCTTGGAAGCAATTAGGACAGACAATGAAGCGACCTGCTCGCGGATAGCGGCAACCGCCTGTTCTTTCTGCTGCCCGATTTCAAGCTTAGCAGATTCCTTAATGCGTTCAGACTCAGTGCGGGCAGCCGCAATGATCTCCTCACGCTGCACGTCGCCTTGTTTCTTCGCATTTTCGATAAGGCCCTGTGCTTCTGTACGTGCTTCTTTTAAAAGATTTCTTTGCTCTTCTAAAAGTTTTTTTGCTTCTGTACGGCTTTCTTCTGCCGCTTGGATTTCACTGGCAATGTGCTCTTCACGCTGCTGCATAATGCCCATTAAAGGACCCCACGCGAATTTTTTCAGCAATGCCAACAAGATGATGAACATGATCAGCTGGTACAAAATGTCCCCGCCGTTAAAACCGCCGCCTGCAGCGCCTAAAACTAGACTGTTTGTTAACACCCTCGATTCACTCCCTTCAAGAGTTGTTCCACTTATGAAACGGAGTCATATGCATGATTCCGATTTAGTTTTACGGTAAAAAACATAAAGGAATGGCGAAGGTTCATAGAATGATCTTCGCCATTTAGAACGATTGGTACAGTATTAATTAACCGCCGATAACCATGAACGCGATAACAACGCCAATGATCGGAACAGCCTCTACTAACGCAACCCCGATGAACATTGTAGTTTGAAGCATACCGCGAGCTTCTGGCTGGCGAGCCATACCTTCAACTGTTTTTGATACGATAAGACCGTTACCGATACCGGCACCTAGTGCTGCTAAACCGATTGCAATTGCTGCTGCTAAAAGACCCATTATTGAGTTCCTCCTTAAATTGTATGAAAATTTATTTGTTTAAAATGTTTTGTCCATGAAATGAACAGGTATATATTAATGGTCATGGCTCACTTTGTGTGCCATATAAACCATTGTTAACATACAGAAAATGAATGCCTGGATAGATCCGACAAAGATTGAGAATCCTTGCCATACAAGTGTCGGCAGGATTGCCGCAAGCATTCCGCCTACACCGGCGTGAGCCAGTCCTCCGACAAGCAATGTCAGCAGGATTTCACCTGCATAGATATTACCGTAAAGACGAAGTCCCAACGTCAGAGTGTTTGCAAACTCTTCAATGATTTTCAATGGGAACAAGAAAGGCATTGGCCTGATAAAATCACGGCCGTATTCTCCTACTCCTTTAAGCTTTACGCCATAGTAATGCGAAAGCCCAACAACCATTGCCGCTAATGTTAATGTGATAACAGGATCGGCTGTCGGCGATTTCCACCATAAAGTGTGATCATAAGTGATTGCGAACGGAAGTCCGAGCATGTTTGAAACAAAGATATACATGATCAGGGTTAATCCAAGAATATGGAATCTTCCGCCTGTCTTCCAGTCCATCGTGCTGTTAATGATATTCTTAACAAAATCCATAATCCATTCGAAGAAATTTTGCATCCCCGTTGGTTTCATGGCCAATCGACGGGTTGAAAGCAAAGCAATAATGAAAACAACAGCACTTGCCACTGTAATCATCAGTACATTTGATAAGTTAAAATTCAATCCTAAAAAGTCCACTATAGGAGCTTCATGATGCAATAGTGTTCACCTCTCTTCCCGCTATTTACGTAATTGAAAAGATTGAAGAAAATAATCTATCATAATGACAATATAGGATGTCATTAATCCAAATACCACACTGATCAGATGCAGCTTATCGGGATATTCCAGAGCGATCATCACAGCAAAAACTGCTGTAGCCATTCTGGATACCGTTCCAAGTGAACGCACCTTCTCGCCTCTCTCGACTGCCTCTCCAAACTGCAGCGCCTTTCGTGAAATCAGCCACAAATTGAACAGGCTTAAGCTTGTACCAAAGATCAAGCCCAGAAAAATAGATTGATAAGGTGTAAACCCCCAGCCGAGAACGTATGCAGACAACAAAAGGAATATGTATTTTCGCTGTCTTTGAAAAGTTACTTTGATTTCCGGCATGATGTTTATTCTCCTGTGAAGAAATGTTGGATTAAGCGAAGCATGGCGTAAATCCCGGCGCCCAGTCCAATGAACAAGCCGACCAATAGGAATAACGGCTCTGTTCCTGCCTTGCTGTCAAGCCACCTTCCGGCGAAAATGCCAATGAGCGTGGAACCTACTAACTGAGAAAGAATGGCGGACATTAAGGCCATCGCCTTAAATGGGTTGCGGTCTTTTTGACGCATAAAAACGCATCCTCCCTCAAGAGAATGGTAAGTGGGTTTTGAGGCCATAATTAATCACATTAACATCATGCAGAAGTGGGAAATATGTCTGCACAAATATTTTGAAAACCCTATCATCTTTTACCCTTTGTAAGCATACAATAGGGCTTTGTCAATGTCAATGCGTTTGGAGTGAAAAAGTTCACAAACAAAAAGGTAAAAATATGGTATGTTCACATATTTATCACATTTAATTTTCGGATATCTATTGAAAAAGGAGCGAATTTCTGCATCGCTCCTGAAAACGCTTTATTTTGGCATGATCATTTACTTTGAGTGGTCCGCTTGTTTGCTGAAGGATCCGGGTCCCCAAGCTGCCCATCCGGCCTCACAAAGAGATAGGTTTCAATCCAATCTTCCTTGCCTGCTTTTTTGGCAAATACCTTTGCAAGGTACAGCCCAGGCCCAGGAAGCTTATCTGCAGGAATTTCCTGCAGCAGCTGTCCCTTGCCTGCATTTCTTTTCCAATCCAGAAACCCCATGAAGCGGAGGCTTTCCGAATCAAACATGGCAATTCCGAACTCTTCTGCACCGCCAGGGAGATACACTTCATAGCGGTAAGTGCCCGGCTTATCTCCCTTGCCCAGTCCGAACCCCATCACCCTTGGATAATCCGGCTCTTCAAGCACATAAAGATAGGGAATTCTAATGCTTTCGGCACCAGCCTTCATCAGCAGGTACCCATCATGGATTTTTTTCTTTAAAAGAGTAGGATCTGCCGACATTTTGATTTCCACCTTTTTCTTATCACCGGGGTTTAGTTGAAACGCCATAGGTATTTCCCAATTGATGCCCTGTTCCTTATATGGTGCAGAAAAGGAATAGGTCTGCGTTTTCTCACTTATATTTTCAATTGTAATAAAACTGCTGTGTTCATGCAGCCTGTCCGCGATCTGAAATTTCCCAAACTGCAGAGATGCCGGGAGGACAAGTGTTTCTGCTCTCAGCGCTTTATCAAGCTGAATTCTGCCTGCTCCCTGCTCATAAGTTCTATATGTTTCTCCATCTGTATTCCTTAGAAGCTTAGCGGTATTCATAAGTGCAGCCTTAATCTGTTCAGGCCCCCATTCGGGATGAGCCTGTTTCAAGATGGCACAGGCCCCTGCGACATGCGGAGCGGCCATGCTTGTCCCCTGCAGCGGGAGGTAACCGCCAGGAATGGTACTATTTATGGCGACTCCGGGTGCCACAATATCCGGTTTGATTTCCCATGTAGATGTAACCGGACCGCGGGAACTGAAGTCAGCCAGGATGTCCCTTTCTTCTATTATATTTGTCCGGGCAAGGTGTCTTCCTTCATTAATATCTCTCTTGAGCTCCTCTCCTTCTTCCTTTGATAACGCCGCTGCCGGAATTGGAACACCACTGTCCAGATTGCCAAAAAACCTGCCTTGCGTATTATTAAAAATAATGATTCCCTCTGCTCCTGCTTCCATTGCATGGACTGCCTTATCAGTAAACGTTAGCTCACCTCTTTCCACTAATACCATTTTCCCTTCGGCATTCTTCAATTCTTCAGGATGACCTAGTCCTCCATCGATCAGTTCATAGGATCGGTCAAACTCCCAATCCTTTGAACCCTGCAGCAAATCAAGACGAATTTCCCGCCCGCCTATGTTCAAAAAAGGCACCTTCATCGTTGGTGTAGAGGCTCCTACAGAAATAGCCTTCGACGCTGTGCCCGGTGATCCGACTGTCCAAATATTCGGCCCGGAATTGCCCGATGAAGTGACAGCCGTTATTCCCTTTTCAACTGCTTTATTCAGGGCCATGCTTATTGGGAGGTCAGGTCCGTTTACGTTATTTCCCAAGGAAAGGTTTAACACATCAACTTTATCCTTTATCGCCTGTTCGATGGCCGCTATCACCTGTTCTGTTGTTCCGCTTCCTCCTGGTCCAAGAGCCCTGTAGGCGATAATGGTTGCTTCTGGTGCGACCCCTTGAATCCTGCCATTTGCCGCGATGATTCCGGCGACGTGAGTGCCGTGCAGCGTGCCTTGTCCCCTGGCAGCCTTTGTTTCCATTGGATCCTTATCATTATCCACCAGATCATGTCCGCCGCCATAGCTCCTTCGCAAGTCGGGATGATTATAATCAATGCCGGTATCGATTACGCCTACTTTCACACCCTTGCCTGTGAGGCGCTGATTATCTCTGTCATAATAGCCTCTGGCCTTAATGCCGCCAATCAGCTTGATATTGTCATCGGAATGTACATGATAGGTATTAACCGGTGAAACAGAAGATACTGACTCTATCTTTTGCAGGCTTTGCAATGCAGATTGCTTTCCTATAACTGAAAAGCCATTAAACGCCTGATTGAATGTATGCCTAATTTGCAGATCAGGATTTTGATCTATCATTTTCTTAATCCTCTGTTCATTCCTCGCATCTTTCAGTACTACGATAGCCACTTTTTCTATACCAGGTGTCTCTTCCGGAATAGGAGGGTGTGAAAGTGTCCGGGCCGAAACAGGACTTTGACTCCAAAACAAGGATATGACTGTTATGACCAGCAAGAATTTTTTCATATGAAAACCCACCCTCTTTTTGTTTTAGGGTGGGCTGAATAGGTACCTTGTATGCGTAAATCGATATAAAATAAACGGCTAGTTCAAGGATTCATAAACAATATTAGCTACTTCTTTAGAAAGAGCGCCAGTGCTGCGGTATGATCCGCTTGGTAAAGGGCCATTGTTTTGTTTGTTCGTCAGCAGGATAACCTGAAGGTTTTCCTTTGGATCTATAATAACCTGGGTTCCAGTAAAACCTGTATGGCCAAAGGCTATGTCAGAATAGTGATCTCCCATATACCAGCTTTTATCCAGCTCCCAGCCATATCCCTGGCCAAAGCGCTGAGGAGAGGTAAAGATATCAATCACTTCTTTATCATACATTTTGGTTTTTCCATATGTTCCGCCATTTAACATGGTCTGGCCCAATACGGCAAGGTCCCTTGCTGTCGAAAATAAACCGGCATGGCCTGCAATACCTTTATTGCCATAAAAGCTATTTCCATCATTAACTTCTCCAATTAAGGTGTAATTTCTCCAGTATTTAAACATATCTGGGCTTTCTTCTACATAGTACCCGAAATTAGGGTCATCAATCATTTTATACTCATAAGGATTTCCCCAGGAAGTAGCCGCAATTTTTTTCTTGAGGTGTTCAGGTGGAGTAAACATCGTATCATGCATGTTTAAGGGTTTATAAATATTTTCCTCTAAGTATTTATCCAATTTTTGTCCACTTATCTCTTCAATTAAAAAACCGAGCATCATAAAGCTAAAATCGCTATATCTTCTGTCGGTGCCTGTCGGATATTCAAGGTGCAGCTGATTTATATAACTCAGTACCTCTTCCGAATTGTCAGCATATAGGTATGTCGGTTTCCAAGGAGTCAATCCTGAGGTGTGTGTCAGCAAGTCGGCCACTGTAATATCTTCTTTTCCATTCTGAGCAAACTCAGGTATATATTCAGATACCTTGTCATTGACTGAAAGTTCACCGTTGCTAACAAGTTTCATAATACCCTGAGTTGTTCCCATCACCTTCGTAACTGAAGCAAGATCGAAGATTGTTCTCTTTTTCATTTTTCGGGGATTACTGAGCAATTCCCCCATATCGAATTTTTGTGCATATCCATACGCTTCCTCTTTGACAATCTTTCCATCCTTGGCCACAAGAACTACTGCACCCGGTGTAACACCATCCTCAATAGCCTCCGTAATGGCTTTATCAATACCCTTCAATTTCTCAGGATCAAAGCCAGCCTTTTTCGGATGGGCTTGACTTAATTTCTGCCCGTACCTTTCTTTGGCATTCACCATATTTCCAGAAAAAGCTCCAGAACTCAAGACTAATGCCATTACTATTAACAAAAACTTTAATCTTTTCAAATCTTCATCTCCTTTCCAGATTAACCAATATACAATATTTTGTATAATTAATACTATCTATCTTTCAATTGATTATCAATATAGTTTTTAGTATTTTCAGAAAATAGTACTTTTAGATTATGAGGAAGATAAAAAAGCCATCAAATTAATGATGGCTTTCTACCTTTATGTATTAGAACAGCTGATTCGGTTCAAGCTTTCCCTTTTGAATTAAACGGTCACGCCTCTTATCTCTCCACATATCCGTTAGGGTCGCGGCTATTAATAATACTGTGAGGAGGATTCCTTTTCCTTCTGCCAGTTTAAATACCATGGCGATAAAACCTTCGGACATGAAGGTACCCATTAATGAACCCAGCAGCATGATGATCCAGACAATTAATGCTCCTTCTAAAATGGCTAATGCTCTCATTTATTCAACCTCCAGGTATTTAAAATCATTATGCCAATACCCTGAAGACAGCAGTCTAAACGTAAATCTTGCAATTCGGGGCATACCTTTACTTTCCAAATATCTTCTGCCAGATGCTTTTGCTTTTTTCAGCCTCTAATGCACCGGCTACTTCTTCTACAGACTTTTGTGTCGCCATCAGTTTTTCATAGAGGGAAGTGACTTTTTCGCTCTCTTTTTCATAGCCTTGTGCATGGGCATTTCTTAAATCTTCAATTGTAAGTTTGAGCTCATGCACCTCATGAATCAGCTGCTTGTTTTGCTCTCTGATTTTATTCTGGGTAAGGCGGGACTGTTCATTTTGCTGAACGAGAAAGCTGACCAGCTTTTTCATATCTGTTAGTTCAGAATTCACATTCACCAGTGAGGTGGTGCTGCTTTCTTCGTCATCCTCCACTGTAATGATCACCGGGATGCCTGCATCCTCAAGCTTTGCTGTGACTTCCTCTTTCTTTAACCCATCTGAATACAATTTTCTGATGAATTTAAGCTTTTCGATTTCGGAAACCTGGATTTTATAGCGGTTGTGCTCTTTCCGATAATTTATGTACTCTGCATGCTCCTGCAAATAACGCTTCAAGCTATTCTCAGGTATGTCCGGAAGTGCCTCTTTAAGCTCCTTCATTGTCAAATACTGATTTGCCAACGTCCTCAGCACCTTTCTTGGTATCTTGCCGATTCACCCAGCCGCTGCTGGGCATTACCCATGACCAACCACCTAACCGCCAACTAAACCACCATCGATATTTTTGCGGTGAGTTCCCCATCAATGAAGCCATTTCAGCCGCCATTTTTCCAACCATGACCAGGTCAATTAATCACATTAAAAAACTTAAAACAACTAATATATCAACATTATGCAGGCAACCATCCAACCATCAACATGTTAACCGCTTACTATTTCAGTATGAATTCAACTTCCATTTCTCCTATACTCTATCATAACTTTTCCAGCTTTGCGGGGAAAGAGACTTTTAACATAAATATTGCTTAATACTATATAAATTCCTCTACTCATGATCACCCACTCAACCACCAACATATCAACCATGTAATTTTTCGCAATCTGACACTCTTCTCCCCTCCCCTTTATAGAAAAGGACAGAAAAATGCACCCCTTTTAAGAGAGGTGCATTTTTCAGTAATAATACTAATTGCAGAACTGTTACAATCTTTTTTTAATGTGATAGTAAAAATTTTTTATTTCGTTCCGAATAAACGGTCGCCTGCATCGCCGAGACCAGGAACAATATAGCCTTTTTCGTTCAATTTTTCGTCCAATGCTGCGATATAGATGTCAACATCAGGGTGAGCTTCCTGTACAGCTTCTACCCCTTCAGGAGCAGCAATCAGGCACATGAATTTAATGTTTTTGCCTCCGCGTTTTTTAAGAGAATGGATGGCTTCAATTGCGGAACCGCCAGTTGCAAGCATTGGGTCAACCACGATGAAATCTCTTTCTTCCACATCACTGGGAAGCTTAACATAGTATTCCACCGGCTGCAGTGTTTCCGGGTCACGGTATAGACCGATATGGCCCACTTTTGCAGCTGGGATAAGTTTTAGGATGCCGTCTACCATTCCGATTCCCGCACGCAGAATTGGAATGATTCCAAGCTTTTTACCTGCCAATACATTGGATTTCATCGTGCTGACAGGTGTTTCAATTTCTATTTCTTCTAAAGGCATATCACGAGTGATTTCGAATGCCATCAATGTTGCCACTTCGTCAACAAGCTCGCGGAATTCCTTGGTTCCCGTACTTTTTTCACGAATGTATGTAAGCTTATGCTGAATTAATGGATGGTCAAAAACGTAAACCTTTGCCATGAGTATCTCTCCTTTTCAATATGCAGAATTAGTCGAACCACACTTCGTCTAATTTTACAGAAAAACGATTCCATCGGCAACTATGATTCGCTTTTGTAAAAGAAAAGTCATTTTTGCATGGAAAAAGCCGGCCTCTTGCTGAGACCGGCTGATTGATTAATATTCAGGGTATAAAGTGAAGCTGCCTGTTAAGGCTTCGACGCGCTGAGCCGCTTCTTGAAGCTTCCCTTCATCTTCATGATTTTTTAGTGTGAAGGCAATAATGGATGCAATTTCCTGCATTTCTTTATCGCCAAATCCGCGGGAGGTAACGGCTGCTGTACCGATACGGATACCGCTTGTCACGAATGGGCTTTCCGGATCGAAAGGAATTGTATTTTTGTTGACTGTAATGCCGACCTCATCAAGTACTTTCTCAGCAACTTTCCCCGTTAAGCCAAGGGAACGGAGGTCAACTAACAGCAAGTGGTTGTCTGTGCCTGCAGATACAAGGTCAATTCCTTCAGCCTGCAATGCTTCAGCCAGCTTTTTGGCATTAGAAATAATATTGCCTGCATATGTTTTGAATTCTTCCTGAAGCGCTTCGCCGAAGGCAACCGCTTTTGCCGCAATAACGTGCATTAAAGGACCGCCCTGGATTCCAGGGAAAATGGATTTATCAATTTTCTTCGCATATTCTTCTTTGCAGAGAATCATGCCGCCGCGCGGTCCGCGCAATGTCTTGTGCGTAGTAGTTGTAACAAAGTCCGCGAACGGAACCGGATTCTGATGAAGCCCAGCAGCTACAAGGCCTGCAATATGAGCCATATCAACCATCAGCATAGCACCGACTTCATCGGCAATTTCACGGAAACGTTTGAAGTCAATTTCACGCGGATAGGCACTTGCACCCGCTACAATTAGTTTCGGTTTATGCTGACGGGCCTTTTCAAGCACATCATCATAATTGATGCGATGTGTTTCTTTATCCACCCCATATTCGACGAAATTGTACTGCACGCCGCTGAAGTTAACAGGGCTGCCATGAGTTAAATGTCCGCCATGGGATAGATTCATGCCAAGAACTGTGTCTCCCTGCTCCAGGACAGTGAAGTATACAGCCATATTTGCCTGTGCGCCTGAGTGCGGCTGCACATTCACATGCTCTGCTCCGAAAATTTCTTTCGCACGGTCACGTGCTAAATCTTCGACCACATCTACATGTTCACATCCGCCATAATAGCGTCGGCCTGGATAGCCTTCTGCATACTTGTTTGTTAAAACAGAACCCTGTGCTTCCATTACCGCTTCACTGACAAAGTTTTCAGAAGCGATTAATTCAATCTTTGATCTCTGGCGTCCTAATTCTTCCTGAATTGACTTGAAAACCTGCTCATCCTGCTGTGCTAAATGCTTCATAAGAATCCTCCCTTTTCTCCAACACACTTTTAATTAAGGAAAGCTTTGTGAAAGCTCTCCATTTTTATGTATCGATCTTTTTGTGAAAATTCTTTTATATTTTAGCATGTTTTCCGAAAAAGGGACAGGTACCTATCCCAGTTTGATGAAGTGGTATAGGCGCCTGTCGCCATCCTTTTATTCCCAGTTCCAATAATCCACTTCGCCAAGGTATGGAGCACGTATTTGCTTTTCTTCTTTTAGCTTTAATAGTTCTTTTACCGGACCGGTAACGACTGCTCCATAGACAGTGAAGCCATTTTTTTGCAGATATTGATGACGTTCTTTCAGATGATCTAGCCCTAAAAAGTTTTCATAATAGCTTTGAGATTCATTTTTTAACAGGGTTTCCATCTGTTTCAGCATCAACTTTTTATTTTCGTTCATAAATTCCTCATTAAGGGCCAATTTCGACTCTGACATATAATCTTCTCCGGCTTCCCTTCCCCCAGTCAGACCATAAATGGATGTTAATTCAATTGAGTTGCCTCCACTGCCATACCCCGTCTGAAATTCCTTCAGTTCCCCTGTATAGAGCGGCATCCAAAGGACTTCCAGATCATAGGGCTTTAACAGGTTCAAAAGCTCTTCGGGTTCCATAAATGACTGTGTGGAAAACGCCATTTCCGCCACGGTCCCCTCGTGTATTTTTTCAAGTGAAGCCCAGACACCAGGTTTCCCTTCAGCTGATAGCCTTTTTCCGCTATTCGGATTTTGAGGCAGGGAGAAACGGTAAATGTTTTCGTTTTGCGGCTCATATTTCTGGATTTTTAAGGTTGAATACGAATTTAGCATTCTTTTCTCAATGTGAACCTCTCCGATGGTTTGAGAATCACGGCCAATCTGGCGGGAAATCGGGTAGGATATTTTCTGTGTCAGAAAGGGAGTTAGTTCTTTATTAACAAAACCGCCAAAATCCTCATATAGATTGGGATGCTTCCAATCAAGTGCTACCTTGCTGTAAAATACATGTTTCTTTTCACTATTGGCGGCATCGGATAATATATTGGCGGCCATCATATAAACCCAGAACAAAAGCAGACAGGCAGCGATGATCCTCATTACTCTGAATGTTAAGGTAAATCGGTATCTGGCCATGATTTTATTTTCGCGGTCTTTGTTCCAGTCAGTCATGTTTTTCCCTCCATTGTTCATCGGCGAGCTGTGCAAGCTTTTTCCGGGCCCGATGCAGTGTCACCTTTACTTGATTTTCCGATAGATCCAGCGCCTCCTGGATCTCACTATAGCTAAAAGACTCAAATTCTCTTAAATATAGGATGGACCGATACTGTTCCGGCAGGCAGCTCATAAGATCTGCCACTTTTTCCTTCGATTCTTTATTTAATGCTTCATCCTCCGGCAGTCCATATGGACTTATCATTTCATCTCTGGAAAATAAATAGCCGGCAAAAGGAATCTTATTTCTCCTCTGCCGTTTCCGCCATTCATCCAAATAGGCGTTCCTTGCCACTTTGAATAGCCATGCCCTTACATCTTCCTGCTTATAGAAAGAGAGAGAAACCGTTGCCTTAATGAATGTTTCCTGAGTTAAATCTTCCGCTGTTTCTTTGGAGCCGGACATCTTATATAAATAATAATAAAGCGGTCTGGCATAATGCCGGTATAAATCATCCAGCCTATCCCGCCTACTCTCCTTCAACGGTCTCTCCCCCCATTCTCCATAAAAGCTGCACTATATACACGTTCTTCCTTCCTGAATGTTACACGTTCCATAAAAAAAGTGACAGGCACCTAAACCATTTTTAATTAAAGTGTGGTAGGCGCCTGTCACTATAAATTAGTATGATAGCATGAGTGATTCGGACTGGTTCTCTTGGATTTCCGCTTTTCCTGTCCGAATAGGTGGCTGGTGTGGCGAAACTGGACAAGAAATTGAGTATTTAAAAGGAATAAATTAAGCCCCAATCGCTAGGCAATTGGGACAGCTAATTAACAGGTTATTATCTAAGTTTTTTTCTTCAAAACAGATTCGCTTTACTTGACCTTTCATTACCTGCACGATGCATTATCAGAGTTTCGATCATAGATTGCCCGTGCCCCGCCGATAAGCTTCGGCCTTGTTTTGGCCATGGTGACGTGGGCCTCGCCGACTGATTTTTGTGAGGTCCTGATCGGAACGGCTACATGCTTCAGATGCATGCCGATCAGTGTGTCGCCGATATCAATTCCGGCATCTGCCTTGATAAATTCCACCATGACGGGATCTTTGAAGTGTTCATAGGCATATGCAGCCATCGCGCCGCCGGCCGTGCGGTGAGGGACGACGGTCACTTCATCCAGGCTTTTTGCCTCAGCAACAGCCCTCTCAACTACGAGTGCCCTGTTCAAATGTTCGCAGCATTGAAAGGCGAGAGCTGCCCCCGTATCCTTGCGGAGCTTGTCCAGACGTTCAAAAATCATTTCAGCTACTTGTTCTGTTCCGGCTGTGCCGATTCTTTTCCCGGCTACTTCACTGGTGCTGCAGCCCACTACAAGAATATGCTTTTCACTTAGAGGAACTTGTTCGCAAAATTCACAAATGATTGTCTCCAGTTCTTTTTTCCATTGTTCAATCAAAATGCTCACCCTTTCGGAAGATTTACTTCGTTTCGTAAGCAGTAATCTTTCCTACACGGTTTTCATGTCGGCCGCCCTCAAATTCCGTTGAAAGCCATACTTTTGCAATTTCACGGGCCAGGCCAGGGCCAATCACTCGTTCACCCATAGCGAGGATGTTGCTGTCATTATGTTCACGGGTAGCTTTGGCACTGAATACATCATGCACAAGCGCACATCGGATTCCCTTCACTTTGTTGGCAGAGATGCTCATGCCAATTCCCGTCCCGCAGATCAGAATACCTTTATCGAATTCCCCACCCGCTACCTTTTCAGCAACAGGCAACGCATAATCCGGATAATCTACTGAAGTTTCGCATTCACAGCCGAAATCCTCATACTCAATGTTCATTTCATCCATTAGGCTTTTGATTTCTTCGCGGAGATTAAGTCCGCCGTGGTCTGATGCAATTGCAATTTTCATTATGAACCCTCCTGTTTCAAGCCCGCTAAATTTTAACTTTATGCTTTTATTTTGACACAAAACATTGAAAATATAAAGAAAGGGAGCTGCATTTGGGCTCCCTTAAAGTTTAAATTTAGTAATTGTGCTATTTAATTTTTCTGCTTGTTCTTTAAGCTCGATGGCCAGTCTTTCTACATTTCCAATCACAGCAGTCTGCTGCTGAGTAGCTGCTGAAACCTCCTGTGCGCCTGCTGATGTTTCTTCAGCAATTGCCGCAACTTCCTGGGATTGTGTGGATGTAAGCTGTATTCCCTCCATCTGGTTATCAACCAAGCCTGTAATGGCAGACACAGATGCAGCCATTTCATTGACCACTTTCGCCATTTCCTCAATCACTTCGTTTGTTTTCGTCCCTTTCTTCACTTCATTATTAGCAGTCTCCACTTGATAAGAGATTTGCGTGACAACATTGCGGACCTCTTCCTGAATGTTTTTTATCAATTCTGAGATGCCCTGCACTGCCTGTGCACTTTCATCTGCAAGCTTACGCACTTCTTCAGCGACTACGGCGAACCCTTTGCCATGGTCCCCCGCACGGGCTGCTTCAATGGAAGCATTTAAAGCAAGAAGGTTGGTCTGCGCTGCAATATCACCGACAAGCTGAATAATCTGCTCCACTTTCACGGCATTTTGTTCAAGGCGCTTCACTGTCTGCAGTGATTCCTCATTATCGTGGGCCAGTTTTTCTATACCTGAAATAAGTGAATGGATCACTTTTTTTGATTCCATCAAGTCCTGAACCATTTCGCTGGAAACATTTTGTGATGTTTTTGCTGTATCCTGGACCTCCTGAGCAATTCGCAGGACATCCTCCATTGATTCAGCTGTTGTTTGAATGGAAACCGCAGAACTATCTGCTCCATGGGAAATTTCGCTAATGGTTCTGGCAATCGCATCTGCCTGCTCAGCAGCTGCTGAAGACTCGGAAGACATCGCAATAACCTTTTCATTCGTTTCTTTAAAGTTCTCGTCAATTTTATGGACCATATCCCTTAAATTGAAAAGCATATGATTGAATGCAATGCCTAATGAACGGATTTCATCATCCGACTTGGAAAGCTCGGCGTCCTGGCCGATATCACCATTGGCAGCCATGAGTGCCGTTTTTTCAAGTTTCTGTAAAGGTTTGATAATGAAACCTGCAGCAAAAAAAGCAAGAACACCTGACCAAAAAATACCCATTCCTAAGGTTAAAATAGTAAAAACAGCCTCTCCAAATGGAAGCATTTCTTTAATGCCAGGAAATAAAAAGTAAAGAAATATAGCACTTGTGGTGTATGTAATGATGGCCAGCGATGTGATAAATAATACGAGCTTTTTCCTAAGGCCAAACTTATAGCCCTTTTTCTCCCCCATTATGTTGTCCCCCTGATTAATCTGGTCTCTTTACGCGATCTAAAATTTGTTCAATCGCTTCTGTCAGATCTTTGAATGTATTTCTATATATCTCAACCGGCCCCCCATATGGATCGATAATATCTCCCCCGGCTCCGGCAAACTCTTTTAGTGTGAAGGTTTTGCCCTCCGTGTCAGGAAACATGGACAGAACGGTATTTTTGTGGCCGGCTGTCATTGTTAAAATATAGGTCGCCCAGTCAATTAGTTCTTCACTCATACTGGAAGATTGATGCTGCAGCGGAATCCCATGCTCCTCCAGTACACTTTTTGTATGCGGGGACGCCTCGCTGCCATTTGCTGCAAAGACTCCAGCCGATTTCACTTCTACACCCGGGAGCGATTTGCTTTTTAAAATGGCTTCTGCCATCGGGCTTCTGCAAGTATTTCCTGTACATACAAATAATATTTTTGTCACAGAGATACTCCCTCCTTATATATCGGTCTATAACCATAAAACTTTATCCAATATTTTGGTTTGTACTTTTCTTACATTATAAGACAAATTTCCCACAACACCTATAGCTCCCTTGCAAAAAAAGAAAAAGGGCGACCCGCCCCCTTTTCGTTTTTCACAAAATATTAACATTTAAACACAGGATCAAGTCTATAAAAATAAGAGTTTTACCCCAAAAGCAAGGAGGATGGCACCGCCGAGCGCCTCACTGTAGGAGCCGATCCAGCTTTGGACTTTCCTGCCGGTGAGGAGGCCAGCCCATGTAAGGATGGTCGCCCCCGCTCCGAAGAACACAAGCACAAGCAATGTCTTGGCACCGTAGATTCCGAGGCTGAGGCCAACTGAAAAACTATCAAGGCTGACGCTCAAGGCAAAAATCAGCAGCCCTAAGCCCACTGGGGTGATTAAGCTGTCTTCATCATCCCTGAAGCTTGACCAAATCATCTGCACACCTAATAAAAAGAGCAATCCCCCGCCTGCATAACCGGCAATGGCTCCGAATGTATTTGATAGAAATCGGCCTGCTATCATTCCCAATAAAGGCATCCATACATGGAAAAGTCCAATGGTGATGCCGATTTTTGCTATTTGTCTGAGGCGGAGTTTGTACATCCCCATGCCAAGACCTACCGAAAAGGCATCCATCCCCAATGCGAATGCCATTAGAGCCAGTGTTAAAATTTCCCCGATCATTGCAGACATATTTCCGCCTCCTTGGACTTGCTAATTCAGCATATGCACGTCCAGAAGGTTTTAGAATGCCAATCGTTTTCCAAAACAAAAAACCGCCTCATGACGAAACGGTTTCTTGATCTATCTGCTAATGACCCTGTGTCCTGCTGCTTTCATGAGGCGGTTCATGATTGCATGCCCGACGCCTTCACCCGGGAACATCTCACAAAAAATAATGTCAGCATCGGTTGTGTTAAAGTATCTTAATGCTTCATAGAGCGAGCTGGCCACTGTTTCAAGCTTATCCCGCTGTCCGCAGGCATAGATAAAATCAGCGCGATAAAATTCCAGGTTTTCTGATGTTGTCAGAACCCCCACAGAAAGTCCTTCCTTCTTTTTATCCTCAACAAAATGCTGGATGTCTTCTTTTGTTCCTTCTACTAGATAAAGCGGAGCATCCGGCGCATAGTGACGGTATTTCATGCCGGGAGATTTTGGCGCCTGGCTTTCATCCGCTAATGCAGGGTCCACTCTGATCTCGCCTACAGCCTCTTCAAGCTGTTCTCTCGTAATGCCGCCCGGCCGTAAGATGACAGGCACATCACCTGTACAATCCACTACGGTGGATTCCACGCCAATGCCTGTCGGACCTCCGTCCACTAATCCTGCTATTCTTCCATTCAAGTCTTCCCAAACATGGTCAGCCGTTGTCGGACTTGGCCTTCCGGAGCGATTCGCACTTGGAGCTGCAATTGGCAATCCTGTTTTATTTAGCAGTGCCAGGGCTACTGGATGATCAGGCATTCTCACAGCAACTGTAGATAAATCTGCCGTTGCATAATGGGAAAGAACACCTTCCTTCAGATTAAAAATGAGTGTTAGCGGTCCCGGCCAAAATCGATCCATGAGCGCCTGCGCATTTTGCGGAATTTCGGTTACAAAAGCATCAAGCTGGCCTTTGTCAGCAATATGAATAATCAGGGGGTTATCACTCGGACGCCCTTTTGCCTCAAATATTTTTCTGACGGCTTCATCATTTTCCGCATTCCCGCCTAATCCATAAACGGTTTCTGTGGGAAAAGCGACCACTTCATTATTTTTTAACAGATCGGCAGCTTGTGAAAACTGTGAATAACTATCTTCTTTATCCACACTGTTATCCACCGACCATCTTTTTGTAATCATCGTTATCCACCTTCACAAAAAATGTTTTTTTGCTGTCAAAATTCCTATGTTTTCGACATTTTTTTGAACATTCCTTTGGAAAGTATAGTAGAAGAAGCTGGATAACTCAAGTCTTATCCACAAATTGTGTATAAATAAGAGAGAATTGTGTATAACTTTAGCAAGATACCCACAATTCACATGGATAATTTCAAAAAGAAAGAGTTATCCACAGTCATGATGTGCTTAACATGCTCCGACTCGAATAAGGCTTCCGGCAAATGCGCTGTTTCTTCCTGTTTAAAGCCAAGCAGGCTGAAAAATGCCAACGAGTTTCTTTTATTTGATGCAAGATATAAGGACTCCATGCCTCGATCCCTTGCCAGCAATAATATTTGCTCAAACAAAATAAATAGATCTTTTTCAGATGCTGTTGCTGTCATCACAAGCGATCTCAAAAGACCAATTTTTCCATGGGGCTCAATTCCCAGGGTAGCCTTAATATCCCCGGAATCACTCTCCATAATCAAAAAATATTCGATTGCTTCCCTTATTCCATCCGTACTTAAGTTTGCCGATTCCAGAAAAGATGCCAGATTCTCCACATCTGAAGCATCAGCACATCTCACTACACCTGTCTCCATTTCTTCACCCCATTTTCTTATTGTCACTCTATGAATATGAAAAAATAGAAAAAGTAGAACTAGATTTTTAGAAAAGCGGAAGCCCCTTTCCCGCCCCCGACACCTCGTGGGGGGTAGGCCGCTTGCGCTAGACAGTTATCGGCGTACAATAATTCATACTTATTTATAAATAAAATCTCATAAATAAAATCTCTCGAATGTAATTTAAACAATAAAACACGGCAGCTGTCTGAAATCTGCTGCCGTGTTTATATTACTATCATATGCAATTTTTCTGCGGCAGGTTTAGTCGTTCGAGTTGCCGCCTTTTCTTCCAATTTCTTCATAGAAATCGCGGTCATGGTTTTCACTTGTTGCTTCTCCGCCTTTGCGTCCAATTTCCTGATAGAATTCCTTGTCATGATTTTCAGCTGTTGCTTCTCCGCCTTTTTGGCCAATCTCCTGATAGAATTCACTATCATGATTTTCCGCTGTCGCTTCTCCGCCTTTTTGGCCTATTTCCTGATAGAAGTCCTTGTCATGGTTCTCGCTTGTTGCTTCTCCGCCCTTTTGGCCTATTTCCTGATAGAAGTCCTTATCATGGTTGCGGCTTGTTGCTTCTCCGCCCATGCGCCCTCTTTCCTCACGAGACATTTTATCGTTGTTATTATTGTTGTTTTTAGCCATTATCTTTCATCTCCTTTTTGTTTATGTTTTGTTGTTACACTACTTTAAATATCCGTTTTTAGTAGAATCAAACGCATGAAAAGAAGATGTTAAACACTTGTCTTAAATGTAATTTGATTTCCAGGTTTTATAATGATTCTAAAAAGAAAAACCTTGCTCTGCCGCAAGGCCTAACCGAAAATTTTCTCCCATATTTCAGCTAAAAAGAATTTTACTTCCACAGGTTCTTCATCTTCTTCTGTATAAACAGGGGCTGTTTCTTTTTTGGAATCTGTATCAGCAGCGAGTTCTTCTGCTTTTACTTCCCCCTTCTTTTCTCCTTCTTCAAAGCCTTCGCTTACAGCCACACCATTTGAGAAATCAAGGAAGCAAAGAGGAGGGAAAAGCACACACCACCAGTTGGCTCCTTCTCCTTCACCAAGAGTGATTAGAATCGCTTCGTATTCGCCTGCCGGGTATAAAAACTGTCCGTATAATTTCGTCGGGAAGCTGACTTTTCCAAAGTCGGCATTTACTTTCTGATCAGATCCTTCATCAGCTACCACTTCTTCCGCAATCTTTTGAATCTCAGGCAATCTGGACTGGATCAGTTCACGGGCATCTTCGATTGAAGTTAATTCCGCCACCCACTCCGTGATCTCTGCATTTATTGCGTCCCTTACTTTCCTTTTAATCGCCTGGTCTTCTTCATTATCGCTGTTAGCCAGAATGCGCAGCCTGATCGCCTCGTTTGGTATTACCATCGGTTCATCAGCCGTCACTTCTGTTTGCGGTATATATAAACTTAAAATGGTTCCTAAGGATAAAATCAGTACATATAATTTCACAATCGTTTTTGTATTCATCATTTCCGGCACCATCCCTTCACTATCCACAGTGTGGACAGGATGCCAGAATCTTAAACTATTAAAATTAAATTTTTTTATAGTATTCTGATGCAGTGCCTCTTACCTAATAAAAAACCGCCATGACGGCGGCTGTGTTACTCTATTTCCGCAAAAACCATCCGGTCTTTGCCGTTAATATCATAGACTGTTTCCACATTTGCCTGCGGGAAAGTCTGCTTTAGGAGTGCAAATACTGCTTCACTTTGGCCGGCACCCACCTCGAAGCCGATGATGGCATGGTCTTTGATGACAGCTGGCAGTTCTTCCATGAAGCGCCTGTATAAATCCAGTCCGTCTTCACCCGCAAAGAGTGCACGGTGCGGTTCGTGCTCGGTGACTATATCTGACATCCACTCGATATCCCTTTCCGGTATATATGGAGGATTGGATAGAATGATATCAAATTTCTTCCCTTTTGAAATAAGGGGCTCGAGAAGGTCTCCCTGAATAAAATCGATTTCCGCGCCATTCTGTTCTGCATTTTTCTCAGCCAGTTCAAGGGTTGGCCCGTAGATATCTGTAGCCGTGACATTTAATTCCGGTTTCTCAAGCTTCATCGTAACAGCAATCGCCCCGCTGCCTGTGCCGATGTCTGCCATTTCAAGTCCATTCATAGAGCCGAACAGCTTATTTATCTTCTGCAGAGCGTTATAAACCAGTTCTTCCGTTTCTGGCCTTGGAATAAGGACATCTTCATTCACCTGGAAGGTGCGCCCGTAGAATTCTTCAGAGCCGATGATATATTGAACAGGCTGGCCCGCTGCGTGTGCGTGCACCGCCTTCTTGAACTCCTCCAGGACTTCCGGATTCAAGTCTTCGCGTAAATTAGCCAAAAAGCTGGCCCTGCCCATCTTCATAATATGCTGCAATAACAGCTCACCTGAATTCTCATCGCGGTTTGACTCTATCAAAAAAGAAGAAGCCCAGTTGAGGGCTTCATATACTTTCATAGTTGGATTACTCATTTGATGCACTGTCCAGCTTCGCAGATTGCTCTTCAACGATAAGCGAGTCAATAACCTCATCGAGCTTGCCTTGAAGGATTTGATCAAGCTTTTGGATCGTCAGGCCGATACGGTGATCCGTTACACGGTTTTGCGGAAAGTTGTACGTCCGGATACGCTCAGAGCGGTCTCCTGTACCAACTGCTGATTTTCGCTGCTGGTCATACTCCGCCTGTGCTTCCTGCTGGAATTTATCATAAACACGTGCACGAAGAACCTTCATCGCTTTTTCTTTATTTTTGATCTGTGATTTTTCATCCTGGCAGGATACAACCGTACCTGTCGGCAAGTGAGTTAGACGAACAGCTGACATCGTCGTGTTAACACTCTGTCCGCCCGGTCCGCTTGATGCAAATGTATCCACACGGATATCTTTTTCATGAATGTCAATTTCCACTTCTTCTGCTTCAGGAAGAACCGCAACTGTTGCAGTTGAAGTGTGGATGCGACCGCCGGATTCAGTTTCCGGTACACGCTGAACACGGTGTGCGCCATTTTCAAACTTAAGCTTGGAATAAGCGCCATTTCCGTTGATCATAAAGATGATTTCCTTATAGCCGCCAACGCCCGTAGAGCTTACCTCAATGACATCGATCTTCCAGCCCTGCGTCTCGGCATAGCGGCTGTACATGCGGTATAAGTCACCTGCAAATAATGCAGCTTCATCACCGCCGGCTGCACCTCGGATTTCCATAATAACGTTTTTATCATCATTAGGATCTTTAGGAATAAGGAGGATTTTCAGACGTGCTTCCAGATCCTCTTTTCTTTCCTCAAGCTCAGCCAATTCTTCTTTGACCATTTCGCGCATTTCGGCATCAAGCTTCTCTTCAAGCATGGCACGCGCATCCTGATACTGCTCTTTTACTTCTTTATATTCGCGGTAAGTGTCAACAGTTTCCTGAATACCAGACTGTTCTTTTGAATATTCGCGAAGCTTTTTCGGATCATTGACAATTTCCGGATCGCTCAAAAGCTCATTTAATCTTTCATAACGGTCCTCGACAGATTGAAGACGATCAAACACAGCCATTCACCTCAATTTTTTATCCAATTAACCGCCGGATATTGTCCCAGCGGGGTATAGTTTCATTTTATTTAAAGCGCAACTCCATAACATTCTAATTATAGTATAGGTGATTGTTGCAGTCAAAACCATTCGGGAATAAGGATGACTTCTTCCCTGTTAATAAATTTTCTGAAAAATCATTGCGGGTTTTTGTAATATCCGATATATTGGTTTTATGAAAAACAAAAACATTACACCCATCAAACGTTTGTCCCTTAGAGATGAAGTATACGAAACACTTAAGAAAAATATTATCCAGCTTGATTTTGAACCTGGTTCGCGCCTTCATGACAAGGAACTGGCAGAAGATTTTGGGATCAGCCGCACTCCTGTCAGGGAAGCCTTAAAGCGGCTGGAAGATGAAGGGCTCGTTGTATCGACGCCCGGATCATCTACCCGAGTCACCCCTCTGAATGAAGAAGGTGCCAGCCACGCCTTTCCTGTGGCAGCTTCCCTGCATGCTTTAGGTGCCAGGCTTGGCGTTCCCTGCTTAGTGCCAAGTGATTTTGAAAGGCTTGCGGCTGCCAATAAGAAGCTTGCGGCTGCCATGGAAAAACAGGATATTCTTAGTGCAGTAAAAGCAGATGAAGCCTTCCACGAGGTTTATCTTTCTGCTGCAAATAATCCCGAAATTATCTCAGCATTAAAGAGAATTATGCCCAAAATTCAGCGTCTGGAAATTGCTCAATTCGGATCTATGAATGGGCTGAAGTCTGTTGAACAGCACAAAAAAATTATGGAAGCGAGCCGGCAAGGCCAGGAGCAGCTGGCATCCAGACTAGTGGAGGAAAACTGGCTGAGCCTTGGCGGGCTTTTAACAGGGAAATGAGGTGAACTCGCATGAAGGCTATTCTATTAGGAGTTTGCTCCGCCTTCTTTTTTGCTTTTACATTTGTTTTGAACCGGGCAATGGAAATGGATGGCGGGAGCTGGCTATGGAGTGCATCGCTCCGCTATTTTTTCATGATTCCCCTCTTGGGTGCCATTGTGGTATTCAGAGGGAATTTACGGCCATTATTTAATGAGATGAAAAAGGCTCCCGGGCAATGGCTGTTATGGAGCTTTGTCGGCTTCGG
The DNA here is from genome assembly GCF_051353635.1 of Cytobacillus sp. BC1816. Classification (NCBI taxonomy): domain Bacteria; kingdom Bacillati; phylum Bacillota; class Bacilli; order Caryophanales; family Bacillaceae; genus Cytobacillus; species Cytobacillus sp. BC1816. Next base: position 5,144,055 of record NZ_CP195611.1, read on the forward strand.
GTTATTTTATGCCCCATTATGCTTTGCAGCAGCCTATGGACCCGGCTGGCTGATTGCCGGGTCCTGGCAGATTACGATAATCTCAGGCTCCCTGCTTGCACCGCTATTTTTCGTTACATATCAGACTGGAAATGGACTAGCAAAGGTCAGAGGAAAAATTCCTTTTCGCGGTCTGATGATGAGCCTGATTATTCTTCTTGGAGTTGCTGTCATGCAAGTGGAGCACGCATCCTCCATTTCATGGCGGGAAACGATGCTTGTGATCATTCCTTTGGTTATCGCATCTTTCGCCTATCCGTTAGGCAACCGCAAAATGATGGATGTGTGTGAAAATCGGCTGGATGCCTATCAGCGTGTCCTCGGGATGACGATTGCCAGTCTTCCGCTCTGGATTATCCTTTCTGCAGCTGCCCTGGCTACAAAAGGTGCTCCCAGCTTTGGCCAGGTCACTCAGTCCGCTTTAGTCGCCCTATTTTCCGGCGTCTTTGCCACGGTACTTTTCTTTGCAGCTACTGACCTTGTCCGCGGCAATATGCAAAAACTAGGGGCGGTGGAAGCAACCCAATCCCTCGAGGTCCTTTTTGCTGTTCTTGGCGAAGTACTGCTGCTGTCAAGCCCGCTGCCATCTGGAATCTCTTTGACAGGGATGGCACTTGTGATTACTGGTATGGTGCTGCACAGTTATGTAACTTCAAACAAAGTCAGTTTAAAAAGAAAGGCTGCGTAAAAAAAGGCCCTGGGTAGGCAGGGCCTTTTTTACGTGCGGTCTTCCTGAACCTTTACTTCAATGTGATAAGCCGGAAGAGCTTTAATGAGATCTTTATGCAATTGAGCCTGTGAATCCATTTTTTCCTGGTGGGTCATATTGCCTTGCCGGTATGCAGTCACCCACATATCCTCACCATTTATCCAAACAGCTCCCGGGCGATACCCCTTGTGAGCAGCAATCACCTTTCGGGCCTGGTCGATATCATCCTGATTATCCAGACGTTTGCCGTCAAAATTAATAAAGTTCGGGTTCTGATCTCCGCTCATCGTCCGGTCCAATGTATTATTGTCCTCTGTGCGGTCCAGATCATTATTTATAAATGAAACTCCATCCTGGGTCTCATGGTCATACTCACTCTCAGTTGCCTGATTGTTGGCACAGCCAGCCATAAATGCGAGCATCAAAAGGAAAACACTAAGTTTTTTCATTACTGCACCTCCTTTTTATAGCATGTCCGCTATCAGGAGGAATGTACAGTCCAATATAAGGCAGAGCTGGAGTGGTGAAGGAGTAAAGTTAGCGACTTGAACGTACATGGCGGTCTTTTCCTGGCTTCCCTTTCGTTTTTCGGCTTCATGAGCTAAATTTTTATTTCGTCTTCCGTTTTCCGTTTTCTGCGCCATAAAAACCCCAAATTAAAAAAACTGCCCGGAACATACCAGGGCAGAGAGAGCGTTTAGTATAAAATTATGATAAAAACTCAGTTGTTTTATGTTTGTCTAGAACATTTGGCGACTTTGGAACTTCATGGTGATGGCGGCAGCGCGGTTCATATGCTTCTGAGGCGCCGACTAAAATAACCGGGTCATCATATGAAGCCGGCTTTCCATTGATCAGTCGCTGTGTACGGCTTGCAGGTGAACCGCAGACGGCACAGACGGCTTGAAGCTTTGTAACCAATTCTGCAATCGACATGATGGCAGGCATTTGGCCAAACGGCTCCCCGCGGAAGTCCTGGTCAAGTCCGGCAGCGATGACACGATGCCCGCTGTCAGCCAGGTGCTGTATGACTTTTACAATTTCATCATCAAAAAATTGCACTTCATCAATCGCAATCAAATCAATGTCAGCTGTAATGTATTTAAAAATATCGGTAGACTGGGAAATGGGTCTAGCTATCACCGAAGTTCCATTATGTGAAACCACAGCTTCATCACTGTATCGGTTATCGATCTGCGGCTTAAAGACAGCGATTTGCTGTTTGGCGAATTGAGCTCTGCGCACACGGCGAATCAGTTCTTCTGATTTGCCGGAGAACATGCTGCCGCAAATGACTTCCACCCATCCGTGATGATTCATAACGTACATGAACGGCCTCTCCTTCCTCGTTCTAACTAATAGAATGGCTTGTTATCATTATTTTATGAAGAAAGGGTCGAGCTGCTGATTTTATTATACTCACGCTTTTTTCAAAGCAAAAAAGGTCCACTCAAAACAGTTCTTCATATACAATAAGGCTAATTTCGCAATAAAAAACAGGCAAGATAGTTAACTTGCCTGTTTTTGTTGTTTATTATTTTTGTTCTGACTTAATGCCGTATTTCTTATTGAAACGGTCAACACGTCCGCCAGCTTCAGCGAATTTTTGACGTCCAGTATAGAATGGATGGCACTCAGAGCAAGTTTCAACGCGGATCTCTTCTTGAACAGAACCGGTTTCGAACTCGTTACCGCAAGCACATTTCACCATTGCTTTTTTATAGTTAGGATGAATTCCTGATTTCATTCTTTTCATCTCCTTCCGCCCTGAATCATTCGAAACAGAGTTATATATTACGGGCAATCATGATTGCCGTAAACTTCAAAAACACACTGTCATCATTATAACAAGTCAAAGTATTTTTTGCAATAAGCGAATTCGGCATCCTGAATTTTCCAAATAAAGCCTTATTGCGAGCGCTTAGCCTTCATTTCTTCTGCCAAGTTAGCAAAAAACTCTTCGTTCGATTTTGTCTGTCTTAGCTTGCGAAGCAGCTTTTCAGCAAAATCCGGTGAATCGGACATGGATTTGCGGATTGCCCACAGCTTGTCAAGATGATCTTTCTGGATAAGAAGTTCTTCTTTACGCGTCCCGGAGCGGCGGATGTCGATGGCCGGGAAGATTCTTCTTTCGGCCAAGGAGCGGTCAAGGTGCAGCTCCATATTGCCTGTCCCCTTGAATTCTTCGTAAATGACGTCATCCATGCGTGAACCTGTGTCAACGAGTGCAGTTGCCAAAATTGTTAAACTTCCGCCCTCTTCAATGTTACGCGCTGCACCGAAGAAACGCTTCGGACGGTGGAATGCAGCCGGGTCAATACCTCCGGAAAGTGTTCTTCCGCTTGGAGGAATAACCAGGTTATACGCTCTTGCCAGTCTTGTGATGCTGTCCATCAAAATAACAACATCACGCTTGTGCTCAACCAGGCGCATAGCGCGTTCAAGAACAAGCTCGGCCACTTTAATGTGGTTTTCAGGCACTTCATCAAACGTAGAGCTGACCACATCGCCTGCAACTGAACGCTCGATGTCTGTTACCTCTTCCGGGCGCTCGTCAATTAATAGCACAATCAGTTCCGCTTCCGGGTGGTTGGTTGTAATGCTATTGGCAATTTCCTTTAAAAGCATGGTCTTACCTGCTTTTGGCGGCGCGACTATCAGACCGCGCTGCCCGAATCCAACCGGTGCAAGCAGGTCCATAATTCTTGTAGACAGCTGTCTTGTACCTGTTTCCAGTTTCATATGGCGGTTTGGATATAAAGGAGTCAGACCAGGGAAGTGAACACGCTCTTTTGCTGATTCCGGATCATCGCCATTTACGGCTTCAACCTGCAGAAGGCCGAAATAACGCTCATTTTCTTTTGGAGGACGGACTTTTCCTGAAACCTTATCTCCGTTTCTCAAATCGAAACGGCGAATCTGGGAAGCGGAAATATAAATATCCTCAGAGCTTGGTGAATAGTTGATTGGACGAAGGAAGCCGAATCCTTCTGACTGAATGATCTCCAGAACACCTTCCATGAAAAAGTAGCCTTCCTGCTCTGCTCTTGCTTTCAGGATGGCAAAAATCAATTCTTTTTTCGATAACTTGCTGTAATAAGAAACTTTATATTCACGGGCAAGTTCATAAAGCTCTTTCAGCTTCATATTTTCTAAACTTGAAATGTTTAAACCCATTTTTACACCACACTTTTGAAATTTTCAATTATTTCCTCCATATGCAGCTGTACAAATAATGGACTTTATATGAAAGGAAAGGGAAAGATACTTGACTTGAGGCACTGAAAATAGCTGAAGAATCTATCATTATGTTCTTAATTAAAGGTTTCGAGGAATGGAACGGTTTATTGTCCGTTTTTTCAGTTGATATTGGAGGCATCCTCTTCTTCGAAATGCGCAAGCGCCTTGCCTTATCCTCGGGGGAGGCGCAGGAGCCAGTTTAAAAAACAATCTCTATTTTACCCCTTAATATGAAAATTAATCAATAATTAAATTTGATATGGAAAATATAGCAGGAAGGAAATGAAAATGAGCAGGCTGGCGCAGATGGCCAGCTCTCATTTTCTATCTATCTTTTATGAAAATTATTTAATAACAAGATTTGGCTTTTTCTTTAGACTATGGCGTCCCTCAACAAAGCGGACCGTACCTGATTTGGCACGCATGACAAGCGAATGGGTCGAACCATATGAGCCTTTAAACTGTACACCTTTCAGGAGCTCTCCGTCTGTTACGCCTGTAGCAGCAAAAATGGCATCATCGCCCTTTACCAGATCTTCCATTAGAAGGACTTTGCTAATATCGAGGCCCATCTTCAAGCAGCGCTCAGCCTCTGCATCATTTTGCGGAAGAAGTTTTCCTTGAATTTCTCCGCCAAGGCACTTAAGGGCAACAGCTGCCAAAACGCCTTCAGGTGCTCCCCCAGATCCGAACAGAATATCGACGCCAGTCTCATCAAAAGCGGTATTTATGGCACCAGCCACGTCCCCATCATTGATTAATTTAATTCTGGCGCCAGCTTCGCGAAGCTGGCTGATGATGTGTTCATGTCGCTCACGGTTAAGCACTGTAGCCACGACATCCTGGATATCTTTGTTTTTTGCTCTTGCGACCGCTTTCAAATTATCCAAGACAGAAGCGTTAATATCAATTTGCCCAACCGCTTCAGGACCGACTGCGATTTTGTCCATGTACATATCCGGAGCATGCAGAAGGTTTCCGTGGTCAGCTACCGCAAGAACAGCTAATGCATTCCAGCCCCCAGATGCTACGATATTGGTGCCTTCCAGCGGATCGACAGCAACATCCACACGCGGACCATAGCCTGTTCCAAGCTTTTCCCCGATATAAAGCATTGGCGCTTCATCCATTTCGCCCTCTCCGATAACGACTGTTCCCTTCATTGGCACAGTATCGAATACATCTCTCATTGCAGAAGTAGCAGCATCATCCGCTTCATCTTTTAATCCGCGGCCCATCCAGCGTGCTGATGCTAAAGCGGCACCTTCCGTTACGCGAACTAATTCCATTGACAAACTTCTTTCCATCGATTTTTCCTCCCCGGATTCTAAGGCTGGCAGCATGGCGAATGCGGACCGGCTCTTTACCGCCGGCACCGCAAAAGCCCGCCTTAATTTATATTTGTCTGCTGATGTCACTTAGGCTTTAGCCCAAGCAATATTCAGTCAGCTGTCCATATTCCAAGATGTGTCTCTATGCGTTCTTCATTTGTTCCATTTCTTCTTTGCTCATTTCTTCGCGCCAGATTGTGGCACCAAGTCCATTCAGCTTTTCAACAAGGTGGCTATAGCCTCTGTCGATATGCTCTAAGCCAGTGACTTCGGTAACTCCCTCAGCCATTAAGCCGGCAATTACCAGTGCTGCGCCTGCACGCAAATCGCTCGCCTTAACTTTAGCTCCCTGAAGCTGAATTGGCCCATTGATGATCGCCGAGCGTCCTTCAACTTTAATGTTAGCATTCATTCTGCGCAGCTCATCAATATGCTTAAAACGGGCACTATAAATGGTATCCGTAACCATGCTTGTCCCTTCTGCACCTGTTAACAGAGAAGTCAGCGGCTGCTGAAGGTCTGTTGGAAAGCCAGGATAAACAAGTGTTTTAATATCCACTGCTTTCATTTTTTCAGCTCGCCCTACAAATACCTGGTCGTCGTTCGTTTCAATCTGAACGCCCATTTCGCGCAGTTTTGCTATTAGGGACTCAAGGTGATGGGGGATGACATTGTCAATCAGCACCCCTTCTCCAGCCGCTGCACCAACGATCATATAGGTCCCCGCTTCAATCCGGTCTGGGATAATCGTATGCTGGCAGCCATGCAGCTGGTCTACGCCATCGATGCGGATTACATCTGTGCCGGCACCTTTTATTTTCGCACCCATATTGGTTAAAAGGGTAGCAACATCAATGATTTCAGGCTCTTTTGCAGCATTTTCAATTATTGTTCTGCCTTTTGCTCTGACAGCGGCAAGCATGATATTGATGGTTGCCCCAACGCTGACAACATCGAGATAGATACGGGCTCCGCGAAGCTCATCGGCACGAAGGTAAATGGCTCCCTGCTCATTGGTCACACGCGCGCCAAGAGCTTCAAAACCTTTAATATGCTGGTCAATCGGCCTTGGTCCCAGATGACATCCGCCAGGAAGTCCAATAACCGCTTTTTTAAATCGGCCGAGCATCGCTCCCATTAAATAATAGGAAGCGCGTAATTTTTTCACTTTTCCGTTCGGCAAAGGCATGGAAATCATGGAAGAGGGATCAACTGTCATATCATTTTCAGAGAATTCGACAGTGCCCCCTATTTCTTCAAGCAAATCTTTTAGAATTTGTACATCCGAAATATCCGGCAAACCTTCAATTGTCACAGGCGATTCCGCTAAAATGGTAGCTGGAATTAATGCAACTGCACTATTCTTCGCTCCGCTGATCCGGACTGTTCCTTTTAATGGATATCCGCCTGCAATCATTAGCTTTTCCATTTGTAACTCCCTTCTTAGCCGTTGTTAAACACACATGCTGACATTTGACTTCAATATTTAAAGAATTGATAGCCCTTACAGCAAAAGCTACACACTACTTTTCTAACCAATTCCGCCAGAAAATAGCCCCAGCTTCTATAAGAAACCAAATAGGCTTGTCATTATTTTTAATATCGGAAAAATTGTCTTTGGGAAAATCTGCACTTTCATATTATCATGTATCTGCATTTTGCAACATTGCAAGATGAATAAGGAACAATTTTCCATGTGTTTTTTACAGATTCCGACATTATCTTTATCCTATAGTTTACACGAAAAATCAAATCTCATGTATTGTATTCAAAAAAAGTTAAAATTAAGAAAGAAGCACTAAAAGCCGGGGTACAAGTGTGAAGGGGCTGGCTTTGCTCCAACTTTTTCAGCAACGAAACAAAGCCAGTTTCCTAGAGTTATTTTTCCGAAGAATCCATTATCCTCTTGAGTTCCAGTCTGCCAGGAACGCTTCGATTCCCTTATCTGTCAGAGGATGGCTGAATAATTGCTGGATGACTTTATAAGGAACTGTCGCAATATGGGCTCCTCTTAATGCTGCATCCGTCACATGCTGAGGATGTCTGATGGATGCTGCTATGATTTCTGTATCAATGTCATGAATCGCAAAGATTTCTGCGATGGTGGAAATGAGATCCAGACCGTTATGGCCTATATCGTCTAAACGACCAAGGAACGGAGAAACGTATGTAGCACCTGCTCTTGCAGCAAGCAGCGCCTGGTTTGCACTGAAGATCAAAGTCACATTTGTTTTAATGCCTTCTTTTGAAAAAGCACTTACTGCTTTTAGGCCATCGGGTGTCATTGGCACCTTGATTGTGATGTTCGGTGCAATCGCTGCCAGCTCTCTTCCTTCTTTTATCATACCTTCAGCATCAAGGGCGATGACCTCGGCGCTTACTGAGCCCGGCACCAAATCCGTGATTTCGCGAAGACGGTCAGGGAAGGATACATTCTTTTCCTTTGCCACCAATGATGGATTGGTTGTTACCCCTGCTACTACCCCAAGGGCATATGCTTCTTTAATTTCGTCCATGTTTGCTGTATCGATGAAAAACTTCATAATAATCCCACCTTGTTTAATTTTTTGATAATTTATGCTGCGGATATCTATGTATTATTAAATAAAGTTTCTATTCTGTAAAGCCTTACATTTGGATGCAGAATTTCCGCATCAGACCCTCAGCGCCCGCCGGATAAAATACAGGGAAACCGCCCCTAATCCAGAAGCGGTTTCTTATCCAATGATATTAATTATGCTTTGTTTGAAGAACCGAATTCGCGCATTTTGCCGATTACAGTTTCTTTAATTGCTTCGCGTGCTGGTCCTAAGTATTTGCGCGGATCGTATACTTCCGTATCTGCTGCCAATACTTCGCGAACGCGTTTTGCAGAAGCAATTTGGTTTTCAGTGTTTACATTGATTTTTGCAGTTCCTAAAGAGATAGACTTTTGAATATCCTTTGTTGGGATTCCAGTTCCGCCATGAAGAACTAAAGGAACACCAGTAAGGCTTCCGATCTCTTCCATTTCAGCAAAGCCAAGGTTTGGCTCACCTTTATATGGGCCATGAACAGAACCTAGTGCTGGAGCAAGGCAGTCGATGCCTGTGCGTTTTACCAGTTCATCACATTCTTTAGCATCCGCATAAATAACGCCATCAGCAACAACATCGTCTTCCTGTCCGCCGACAGTTCCTAACTCCGCTTCCACTGAAACGCCTTTTGAATGTGCATATTCAACTACTTTAGAAGTAGTCTCAACGTTTTGTTCGAATGGATCATGAGACGCATCGATCATAACGGATGTGAATCCTGCATCGATCGCTTCTTTACATTTATCAAAACTTGAACCGTGGTCTAGGTGGATAGCCACCGGAACGGTAATTTTGTAATCTTCCAGCAGTCCTTCAACCATCTTTACAACCGTTTTGAAACCGCCCATGTAGCGTGCAGCACCTTCGGAAACACCAAGGATAACCGGTGATTTTTCTTCTTCTGCCGCCTGCAGGATAGCTTGAGTAAACTCAAGGTTGTTTAAGTTAAATTGACCTACTGCATAGCCTTCTGATTTTGCTTTATTAAGCATTTCAGCCATAGAAACTAAAGGCATTTTTCTTCCTCCTTATTGATAATCGTTTAAGTTCGTCAGACTAAATACTGTTAAAGTTTTCCCCTTAACACTATCGAATATGTACCCTTAAAATAGTCTGCTAAACGAAGACGATCCTTTGGAATTCATCTGTTATCATACCAAAAAGGACTTAGAAAAGCCATTATTCCAAAGCGTTTTTGTTAATTGTCATAAAGCAAACGCTATCATTTTTATAGCGATGGAATTTCAGGTTAAAAACGGTTAATTTTGGTTTATTTCGAGTTAGGCACAGGCAAATATTTCTTTACTGCTGCCCTGATGTCATCAATATCGAATGGCTTTGCAAAGTGAGTAAGAGCTCCCAGATCCTTGGCCTCCTGAATCATATCGAGCTCGCCATATGCAGTCATGATAATGACGCGGATATCTTTATCCACCACTCTCATTCTTTTTAAAATCTCAATCCCATCCATTCCCGGTATTTTCATGTCGAGAAGAACAAGATCAGGCGAATGCTTGGAAACAATGTCGAGAGCCTGGACTCCATTGGCAGCCTGGTATGTGTCGTACCCTTCTTTCTGTAGTACCTCATTAAGCAAAATTCGGATTCCGAACTGATCATCTACAATTAATATTTTCCCTTTCATCAAGCCACCTCTTCCTGTCGTATTAAAAGCACTTAGGTTTAAAACCATACTGAATTATGACTGCAGGTCACTTAACTATACATTCTCCTACAGCTAATTTCTCTGTGAAACATGATTATTCCTGCTGGTATTTGCAATTTCAATTGTGAATATTTTACCTTTTCCTCCCTTTTCACTATAATAGAACCGCTAAGTGCAGTGACCGAAGGAGTGAAATAGTTTGCTTAAGATGTTTTCTACCCAGCTGACAGGCTTGTTTAAAAGACTTCAGGAAAAAGAAGAGTTTTCCATCGAGGACAGTGCACGCCTATTGGCTCAGGCTGCCGCCGGTGATGGGAAAATATATATTTACGGTACAAAAGAAATGGCTGCAATTGGCTATGAAGCCGTTCAAAGCCAGGAACCGCTTAGAGATGCAGCGATTTTGGAAAGTGATGAGAAAATCTCAGAAACAGACAGAGTAATCATCTTCTCAAGACATTCAGATGACGAAGACGCGGTCGCTCTGGCAAAATCTTTGTCCGAAAAAGGAACTCCCTTTGTGGCAGTGAGCACCATCAAAACCGAATGCAGTGACAATCTCGCTGATTTGGCTGATGTCCATATTGATTTAAAGCTTGCTAAAGGGCTTCTGCCTGATGAAGAAGGCAACCGCTTCGGCTATCCGGCTTCCATGGCTGCTTTATTCGTTTATTATGGAATCAAGTTTACGATTGAAGAGATTTTGGCGGAGTATGAATAATAGATGGGCCGAATCAGCTTCCATTCCGGGGGCTGATTCGGCTGTCATTTTTGCAGTTGGCTTCTTATTGCTGAGCTAGCTTCTTTTGGTGCTTGATTACCTGTAATGGCACTTCCAACAATGACTACATCTGCAATACTATCCTTCAATTCTCCGATCGTTTTTTCTGAAATCCCGCCTGCAATAGCAACTTCGATATCATTTAACCCTTTTACCAGGCTAAATAAAGCGGGATCCGCTATAGAACCCTCTTTCTGCATATCCTTTCCTATATGGAGACAAAATAAGTCCGCCCCCAAATCATATAGACTCTTAACTCTTTCTGCGTCCTGAATTCCCAGCAAATCAATCATAATTCTTTTATCGGCGGCATTTGCAATCTCTAATGCCTGCTTTATCGTGCTGATATGCGAAAAGCCCATCACAGTCATAACGTCCGCCCCTGCTCTAAAGGCCTGTTCTGCTTCATATTTTCCTGCATCACAAGTTTTCATATCCGCCACAATTGTTTTTTCTGGATAGGCAGCCTTCATTTCCCGAATTATCTTCATACCATATTCTTTAATCACGCCCGTCCCGATCTCAATCCAATCGATATTTTCACAAGTTTCATCTGCGATACAGAAGCATTCCTGCTCGGTTAAGCGGTCAAGTGCAAGCTGAATTTTCACTTCTATTCTCCTTCTTTTAGAAATGTAATTTATAAGGGAAAAAACCACAGGAATACTTCCTGTGGCCGTATTTTTTATATTAAACTCCTGAGTAGGCCATAAAGCCGCCATCGACAGGCACTGTTACACCAGTGACAAAGCCGGAGTATTCTTCATCAGCAAGCCACAGCAGTACACCGAGCAAATCTTTCGGCTGGCCAAATCTTTTCATTGGTGTATGAGCAATAATTTTTTCTGACCTGGCCGTATGGGAACCATCTTGATTTAATAATAAATTGCGGTTCTGAGTTGTTAAGAAAAATCCCGGTGCAATTGCATTTACCCGCAAACCTGTTTCTGCGAAATGTACAGCCATCCACATTGTAAAATTATTAATGGCTGATTTGGCTGCACTATAGGCAGGCACTTTTGTCATTGGCGAATAAGCACTCATTGATGAGACATTAATAATGATAGGTGATTCCTGCTTTAGCAGTTCTTTGCCAAAAACCTGGCTGGCTAAAAAAGTTCCGGTAAAGTTGCTGGCAAAAACCTGGGAGAAGCCTTTCTCATCCATATCAAAGAAGGACTTTTCAGAAGAAGACTCCACATTATGGGTTTCTACAGAAGTAATGGCATCCGGGTGATTCCCGCCTGCTCCATTAATTAGTATATCTACACTGCCAAAGTGGCTGATCACTTCTTCCCTTGCCTTTTCCATGGATTCACGATCTAAGACGTCTGCTGCAACAGCAATCGCTGTTCCCCCTGCTTTTTCAATTTCGGCTGATACCGCAGCTCCCTTTTCTGCTGTACGATTAAGAATGGCCACTTTCACCCCGTGTCTTGCGAGCTCCCTGGCCATTTCCGAGCAAAGCACACCGCTTCCTCCAGTAATTACCGCTGTTTTTCCATTTAAATTTTCATGTATTGGAAACATTAGCATTCTCCTTATTTCTCAGATTGATAGGCATCCCATAATCCGTGAAGATACATGATTCCAAGAGCCCGGTCATATAATCCGTAACCCGGTCTGCATTCTTCACCCCAAAGATGCCTTCCGTGGTCAGGTCGCACGTAACCCTCAAATTGAATCTCAGATAACTCTTTAACCACACCTTTTATATTGATGGATCCATCTGCTGTTAAATGAGAAGTTTCAATAAAATCGCCGTTTTCGAATATCTTTACATTTCGGATATGTGCAAATGGTGACCTTTCGGCAAATTTCCTTGCGAGTTCAACCATATCGTTTTGCGGATTGGCTCCCAGCGATCCTGTGCAAAAGGTAATGCCGTTCGATGGTGAATCAGAGATAGAAAGGAGCTTCTGCAGACTTTCATCTCCCGTCATGATTCGCGGGAGGCCAAAAATAGACCAAGGCGGGTCATCCGGGTGGATAGCCATCTTGATGCCTGCTTCTTCTGCCACCGGCAAAATTTCCCGTAAGAAATAGCTCAGATTGCCCCATAAGTCCTCTGCAGTTACATCCTGATAAGCCGCAAATAATTCTTTAATCCGGGACATTTTCTCTGGCTCCCAGCCTGGAAGAGTCAAATCGGAAGCCTCAGAAACCGTTTTAATTAAATCATGCGGATCCAGATTTTCCACTTTGTTCTTTTCATAAAATAACGCTGTTGAGCCATCTGGAAGGGCGCGGTATAAGTCAGTCCGCGTCCAATCAAAGACAGGCATAAAGTTATAGCAAATAACTTTAACCCCAAATTGAGCCAGATTTCGAATGGTTTTCTTATAATTTTCTATATATAAGTCCCTTTCATTGTTTCCCAGCTTAATAGATTCATGTATATTAACACTTTCCACCACATCTGCATGAAACCCAAAGGACTCTATATACTCAACTTCAGATTTAATCTCTTCTGTCTCCCAAACTTCCCCGACAGGCTTTCTATGAAGGGCCCAAACGATTCCTTTCACATCGGGAATCTGTTTCACTTGTTCAAGAGTTACGGTATCATTATCCCTTCCATACCAGCGAAAGGTCATATTCATTTTCCGCCGCCTCCATTAATCGTTTCGACATATTTTCCACAAAGTGCTTTTACTGATTCTTTACCGCCAGCTCTGTATGCCTTGTTTAAGTCACTTCCAATGCCGGCTGCGACAGCGCCAGCCTCAAGCCACGCACCGACATTATCTAAATTCACCCCGCCAGTTGGCATGATGCGCACCTGTGGCAGGGGACCATTGACTGCACCGATAAATGATGGATCAAAACGATTGGCCGGGAACAGCTTTACAATGTCACAGCCATATTCGAGAGCGGTCATGATTTCAGTTATGGTCATGCATCCAGGAAGATATGGAATGCTGTATCGATTGCAAAGCAAGGCTATATTCTTATCAAAATGCGGACTAACAACAAATTCCGCCCCATTTAAAATGGCATGGCGGGCTGTTTCCGAATCCAGAACTGTCCCAGCCCCGATTACACCGTCTGAACCTCTTAGCGCCTGAAACACTTTTTCCGCTTCAGGTGTAGTATAAGTCACTTCAATAGCACGAAATCCGCCTTCAATGGCAGCTTCAGAAATATCAATCGCTTCTTCTGGTGTTTTTCCGCGCACAACTGCGACCACTTTCGATTCTGATAGCTGATTCAGTTTCTCTATTTTTAAGTTCATCTAATCTCCCCTTAATCGAAAACAATAACTGCTTTTCGAACCTGGTCAGGATTGTTCTCTACATATTGGAATGCTTCCTGCACTTCACTTATCGGAAAATGGTGGGTAATAAAACCGTTTGATTGAAGTTTTTCTGCATTCAGCAGAGAAACAACCTTTTCAAATTGGTTTGTCTGAAGCCTCGAACCGACAATGGTTACTTCTTTTTTCGTTATTGGCAATTGTGGAATAGAGGATGGCCGATCATCAAACCCCAGAACAACTACCGTGCCGGCAGGCGATACAAGATTTACGCCAAGCTCAAAGGTAGAATGCAGACATACTGCATCAATCACTACATTTGGTCCTTCACCATCTGTCAATTCCAATACCCGCTCTTCTACAGACTCTTCCGATGCATGAATGATTTCATCTGCCCCATTTTCTTTTGCAAATGCTAGTCGTTCCTGCTTCAAATCACTGATAATGACCCTAGCACCCTGCAGCTTTGCCATTTTTAAAATGCATATGCCTATCGGGCCGCTTCCCTGGATGAATACAGTATCTCCTTCTTCAACGGCCCCGCGCCATACAGCCTGAGCTCCAATGGTGTAGGGTTCAGCCAATACGACTTCATCCCATTCTAAAGATGAATTCACAACATGAAGCTGTTTTTCAGGCAATACAAAGAACTCCCGCAAGCCTCCATCTTCATGAACACCAAAAACAGATAAAGACTGACATACATTCGGACGTCCTTTTCGGCATGCGTAGCACTCTCCGCAATAGCGGATTGGCTCCACTACAACATGGTCACCAGGCTTCATTCCTGAAACATTTGACCCGACTTCAACGACTTCTCCTGCCACTTCATGGCCAACAATTCTCGGGTAGGTCGCAAGCGGGTTTGTCCCATGGTAAATATGCATATCAGACCCGCATATTCCAACTCTTTTAACTTTCACTAGAACCTCATCAGGATTGCTGATGACCGGTTTTTCTAATTCAATAACTTCCATTTCCATTGTGTTTGGAATTTGAACTGCTTTCATTTTTTTACCCCCTATTCAAATAAACTCGGAAGGAACATTGAGATTTGCGGCACGAAAGCCACAAGCATTAAGACAGCCAGGCTGACACCTAAGAATGGCAGTAATTCTTTTGCTGTTTTTCCAATTGAGACTTTGCCAATCTGGGATGCTACGAATAGACATACCCCAACTGGCGGTGTTACAAGGCCAATAACAAGGTTCAATACCATCATGACGCCAAATTGAACCGGATCCATACCGATGGATGCAGCTACAGGCAATAACACCGGGAATAATATAACCAGAGCAGCAATCGTCTCCATGAACGTTCCAACAAACAACAGCAGCAAATTAATCAATAAAATAACAACAATTGGGTTTGTTGAAATCCCCAGAATGGCATCTGCAACCATTTGAGGAATTTGCTCACTTACCATAATCCAGCCAAACAGGTTGGCAAAGCCTACAAGAAGCATGATCGAAGCGGTACCTGTCATGGATGAGAGCATAATTTCCGGTATTTTTTTAATAGGAAGTTCTTTATAAACGAAAATCCCAATGACAAAGGCATACAATACCGCAATGACTGAAGCTTCAGTCGGTGTGAAGTAGCCTCCTAGAATTCCATATAAAATAATAACTGTCATAAACAACGCCCAGAATGCACCAGTAAAGCTTTTCCATATTACCTTTAATGACTTTCTTTCACCTTTGGGATAATTTCTCTTAACAGAGATAATATAGGTGGGGATCATTAGACCAACGCCAAGTAATAAACCTGGAAGAGCACCGGCCAAAAACAGGTCACCGATTGATACAGACGCAAGTGTACCCACGATAATCATTGGAAGTGACGGCGGTATA
Source organism: Cytobacillus sp. BC1816 (assembly GCF_051353635.1). Taxonomy (NCBI): domain Bacteria; kingdom Bacillati; phylum Bacillota; class Bacilli; order Caryophanales; family Bacillaceae; genus Cytobacillus; species Cytobacillus sp. BC1816. Next base: position 5,159,506 of record NZ_CP195611.1, read on the forward strand.
ATAGGTCCAACTGTTGAAGACGATGCCGTTACAGCAGCAGAAAAGCCTGCTCCGTACCCTTCTTTTTTCATTGCAGGAATAAGAATAGCTCCTATACTCGCTGTGTCTGCCAAAGCTGTACCTGAAATACCTGCAAATCCCATTGAGGATCCAACATTCGCTAAGCCAAGCCCCCCGCGGATATGGCCGAAGCAATTATTCGCAAACTGAATGATGCGATCTGTAATACCGCCAGCATTCATTAAGTTTCCTGCCAGAATAAACCCGGGAATACAGAGCAAAACAAAGGAGTTTAATCCTCCAAACATTTTTTGCGGAATGATGCTTAATGGGATATCAGCCAGTATTAAATAAAAAAGTGAAGATAGGCCAAGGCTGAATGCTACTGGCACGCCTAAGAATATCAGGATTATGAACGAGAAAAACAAAATGGCTGCCATCATAGTTCCCCACCACCCATTTGTGAATTAAAGTCTTCTTCATTTCGAATTAGCCTAATGATTTTGACAATGGAATACAGTATTAAAAACGAACTCATGATAAATATTGCAGCATGGATTACCGACATCTGAAAAGGCATTGTGGCTGAAGTCTGGTTTCCCCCTAGCTGTGTAAAGAACCATCCTTCTTTAACAAGAACCCCGCTTAACCATATAATCAGCAAATAAATTCCAATTTCATAATACCGGCGAAAAGCATGTGACATTTTCGTGAGAATCAGATCCACATTAATAAATTCGCCTCGAAGCAAAGCTAGCGGTGCCCCAAAGCAAATGGAGTATATAAACAAATATCGCGTAAGTTCTTCAGTCCAAATGGCTGTGTAGGGAAGATAGCGCGACATGATTTGGATGGTAACCACGATAATAACCCCTGAAAAACTTATAACAGTCAAAAAGGCTAATATTCGGTCAAGCCAAGTTCGAATCTTCATTTTTCCATTCCTTCCTTTAATTAAAGGCACTGCTGGCAAAATAGTCAGCGGTGCCTTTAACTTGTTCCAATAAGACTATTATTCTGCCTCTAGAATTTTTTCATAAAGCTCATACTGTTCTGGCTTAAGGCTATCTTTGATCGCAGGCTGCATTTTTTCACGGAAGGCATCCTGATCAACATCAACAAACTCCATTCCTTCACTTTCTAGCTCAGACTCTATCTTTGAAATCTCTTCATCATAAAGTTTTTCTCCAAATGCCTGCGCTTCTGCAGCTGCTTCTGTCACAGCCTTTTTCTGTTCATCATTCAAAGCCTCAAACTGCTTGTTGCCAATTAGGATATAAATCCATGAATATACATGCTCTGTACGATTCACATACTTTTGAACCTCATACAATCCGCCGCTCTGAATTAAGTCAACCGGATTTTCCTGTCCTTTAATAACTCCTTGCTGGAGGCCGGTAAATACTTCATTGAAGTCCATAACCTGCGGCTTAGCACCTGCGGCTTCCCAGACTTTCAGGAACAACGGAACATTTGGCACTCGCATGGAAAAGCCCTTTAAATCAGATGGTGACTCAATAGGTTCACTTGAAGTCAAGTTACGTGGAGCACGTGTATGATAATACAAAGGAGTCAAGCCAACTTTTTCAGTGATTTCCTTTTCAATTTCTTCACCGATTTCCCCTTCTACAACCGTTTTTACATGGTCAAGATCACGGAAGGCATACGGTACTGCCATTAAAGCAGCTTTAGGTGCCCAGTTTTGCATGGTTTCACCAGAAATGACCAAGTCAGCTGTACCCGCCTGGATAGCATTGATTGTATCTGTTTCTCCTCCAAGAGAGTTATTCGGGAAAATTTGAATTTCAATTTGTCCGTCTGTTTTTTCATTAACCAGATCTGCAAATTCCTCAGCCGTTTTATGCCAAATATGATTTTCGTCTGCCAAGTGGCCAAACTTCCACTTAATTACTTCTCCATCCTGCTTCTCACCGCTTGCACCATTGGAACCGCCGGAACCGCAGGCACTAAGCATCATTGCAGCTGCTAAAACACCAGATAACCACTTCAATTTCATTATCATTCTCCCCTTTTTCTATAGGTTTAGTTTGTTAAAAACTGATGGACAGTTGAAGCAATTGTTATCCCTTTTTCAAGGTTTCTTTCTTCATTCATTTGTTCAATTTCACCCGGAACAAGAACACTTTTAAAGCCCGGAGCCGGAGGTGCCTGGCGGATTTCTGCCATCATTTGATCCATATTCTCAAGGAATGCTTCTGCATCCGTAAAGAATGCCGGATTAATTGCACAGAAATAATGGCCAAGTTTCCGTTTCTTATCCAGGTCTCCATACATCTTGGCAACATGCGGCCCAAAAGCGGCACCTGCAAGCAAACCTGAGAAGATGTCGACAATCATTGATAGCCCATAGCCCTTAGGCCCGCCAAACGGAGAAAGTGAAACAACTTGGGAAGGATCTGTTACGGTTTTCCCATTCTCGTCCACACCCCACCCTTCTGGAATTTCTTTCCCTTCCTCCTTATATTGAAGGATCTTCCCCAGTGCTACATTCGATGTTGCCATGTCCAGGATGAATGGTTTATGTGATTTTGCCGGTACGCCATAGGCGACTGGATTGGTTCCAAGGAAAGCATCTTTGCCTCCAAAAGGCACGACAATTTTATCAGTATGGGTCATCGCTACCCCAATCAGGTTTTCCTCTGCCGCATTTTGAACGAAATAGCTTAGTGCCCCGCAATGGCTGCTATTAATGGCTGTTACCATTCCCACACCATTTTCCTTTGCCATATGGATGGCATGATTCATGGCTTCATCTGCAATGACGTGTCCAAATCCGTCATCCCCATCGACTACGCCTGTCACAGGGCCGGTTTTATTGAATGTAATCTCCGCTTTAGGATTAATTCCCCCAGCATTAAGACGATTCACATAATGCTCAGTACGTAAAACACCATGTGAATTAACATTTCTTAAATCCGCATGAACCAGTATTTCCGCAACTTTTTCTGCATGTTCTTGCATTAAGCCGGCATCTGTTAATTTCTGCACTACTAGTTTCATAGCTTCTTTATGATGAATTGTCACAGTAGACATAATGATCCCCCTACTCCAGGTTCGTATGTTTCTTGACCATTTCTTCGTTTGAATTTCTTTCTGATAAACTATCAATAATTGCAGCATCTAAGATAAGATGTGCGGCCTGATCAAACTGATTTCCAAGCGGCTGAATCGTATTCGGTTCTCCTGAATGACGGTATTTTGTCGCTGCAGGAATCTGCATTCCCCCGGTAAAGCATGGCTTATGTACCGCCTCTTTATTAGTGGTTATTAAAAATACTTTTGCCCCCGCCCTGAAGGCGTTTTCAGAAAAACTTATTGTCTGTCCTGTTTTGGCTGAGCCAGATAAAACGATTAATATATCGTTCTCCTGAATGGCCGGTGTTGTCGTTTCCCCCAAAACATAGACTGTCTTGCCGCTATGCATAAGACGCATGGCAATCGCCTTTGCCACTAAGCCTGAACGGCCTTCCCCATTAAAGAAAAAACGAGCGTCACTCTTTAAAAGTGCTACGAAAGAGTCGTATTCATTCTTATCGACATGTGTGCATACTGCTCTCATTTCTTTGAGAATGGTATGAATCGTATCCATTGTCCACCTCTTATCTTTCAACGATAAGGTCATTATTGATAAAAGCGTTTACTTCATTAAGATAAGGAAGGCCTTCATTATCGCCCGAGACGGTTGTAACCAGGGCGCCTACGCCATTAGCAAATTGAAGCAGCCTTTCCTTGCTGAAGCCGTTCAGCCAGCCATAAATGTATCCCGCATCAAATCCATCTCCAGCTCCGACAGTATCAACGGGAGTCACATGAAAGCTTTCTGCCCGTGTCCAATCGCCATTCCGGAGTAGCTTTGATCCGTTAGCGCCATCCTTTAAGACCAAATCCCTGATGCCATATTCTCTGGCAAATAGCGCAAGTTCATCTTCTTCTTCCATTCCGCTTATTAACCTGATCTCTTCTAATCCCGTAAGCAGGATGTCAACATGCGGAAGAATTTCTTTATACGCTTTTCTCGCTTCTTCAATCGACCAAAGCTTCAGTCTGATGTTTGGATCAAAGGAGATAGGAATCTTTTTTTGTTTTGCAGCTTCAATCACTTTTGCGGCAATTTCGATGTTCTTTGGGTCAATAGCAAGGAAAACACCTGTAAGATGGACAAGATCTATATTTTCAAACAGTTCTTCCTGAATCATATCCGGTGTCAAGGTTAAAATAGGCGAGTTATATCGGTAATAGAATGTCTTGCCTGATCCATCCTCATTAATTTCCTTAAAGTTAAGTGATGTTGGGCGGCCGCTTACAAAATCTACACCCGATACATCAACGCCCTCTCCACGAGCGAAGTTATATATGACTCTGCCAAACTCATCTTCCCCCAGCCGGCTAATCCACTTGCTGCCTAACCCGAGCCTTGCACATCCAATGGCAAAGTTAAGTTCTGCACCGCCCACCTTGCGTTCAAACTGGGTGACATATCTAAGTGGTCCTTTTACAGCTGGGTTCAGTGTTATCATGGCATCTCCGATTGTTAACACTTTGAATGGTGATGACATTATTTTTCTCTCCTAACACTCTATAAAGATTCCCGCTCAACTAAAGCAGGAGCGTATCTTTTAATCTCGTACACTTCCTCAAATCGAGGATTTCTAATTAAATCTAATAAAACAGAAGCGGCATCATTGCCAATTTCAAAGGTCGGCTGTTTGATGGCTGTTATCGGCGTTGCCGAGATTTCCAGAAAATCAGAGTCATCTACCGCGATAACGCTTACATCTTCAGGAACCTTTAAATTCTTTTTTCTTAAAAATTTCAAAAGTTCAATGAGCGATAGATCGTTTGTAGCAAAAAATGCCTCTGGCGTTTCTTTGTTCAGCCACATTTTTTCCAGTTCAGGGATAATGTCTTTTCTTTCTGCCGCAATAATCCACTCATCCTTTACAGGCAAATCATTTTGTTTCAGCGTTTTCTTGTATCCATTTATCCGTTCAATCCGGGGTGTCACTTTTTGGCTTAAGGACATGGATATCAGCCCTATTTTCCTATGGCCTTTTTGGACGATTTCCTGAACGGCAATCTCAGCTGCTCTCTCGTTATCCAAAAGCAGTGTTGGATAAATCGTTTTTTCAAGCTTTCTATCTACAAAAACAATGGGGAAATTTGAAAGCTTAAGCCGTTTATATTGATCTTCATTTCCGATAGTTGGAAAGATAATTAGACCATCAACTTGTTTAGCTAAGAGCATATCAATGTATGCACGTTCTTTTTCCGGATTATCGTCTGCGTTACAGACAAACAAATGAAATTCATTTTTTTCGCAGACATCTTCAATAGCCCTGATTATTTCTGTCGAAAACGTGTGCAGTATATTGGCAACAATCACCCCAATGGTTGATGACTTCTTTTGCTTCAAACTTTTAGCTACGAAATTCGGGATATATCCCAGCTCGCGAATGGCCTCTTCAATTCGCATTTTAGTAGAATCTGCCATATACTCGTAGCGATTATTGATATACTGTGAAACTGTGCTCTTTGATACATTTGCTTTTTGTGCAACATCTAACATCGTTATTTTTTTCATGTTGTACTATCCTCTCGCAAAACCGATTTAGTAAATCGGTTTAGTAAATCGGTTTAGTGAAAGTATAAATGAAAACCTTTTCAAAATCAATACTAAAATTTCTGAATTTTATTTTTTGCAGAAATCATTCAAAAACGATTCAGACAAAAAAATCCCTCCGCATTCCGGAGGGATTTTTCACACTTTATAATTTCTCGCTAAATTTCAATGACGCCCCGACAAATTCACGGAATAATGGCTGAGGGCGAGTTGGTCTTGAGATAAATTCAGGATGGAACTGGGAAGCAACGAACCAAGGGTGATCCTTCACCTCAATGATTTCCACTAAACGGCCATCCGGGCTTGTACCAGAGAAGACGAAGCCTGCTTTCTCCATATCCTGGCGATAGTGGTTGTTGAACTCATAGCGATGGCGATGACGCTCATATACCACTTCATCCTGGTACGCCTCAAAGGCTTTTGTATCCTCATTCAATTTACAAGCTTGTAAACCAAGTCTTAGCGTTCCGCCTAAATCCTCAATATCCTTTTGCTCAGGCAGAAGGTCGATAATTGGATGCGGGGTTTCAGGAGCAATTTCTGCAGAATGCGCCCCTTCAAGTCCCAGTACATTTCTTGCAAACTCAATCGAAGCGAGCTGCATGCCAAGGCAAATGCCAAGGAATGGCCTTTTGTTCTCACGCGCATATTGAATTGCAAGGATTTTCCCTTCAATGCCGCGGTCGCCAAATCCGCCTGGAACCAGAATGCCGTCAGCATCCTGAAGCAGCTCATTGACATTACTGCTGTCCACTTCTTCAGAGTTGATCCATTTGATTTCTATATCAGAATCAAAAGCATAACCCGCATGCTTTAAGGCTTCGACAACTGAAATGTAAGCATCCTGCAATTCAACATATTTACCAACAAGAGCAATCTTGGTTTTTTTGGAAAGGTTCAGAACCTTGTCGACCAGCTGCTTCCACTCGGCCATGTCCGCTTCTCCGCAATTCAGCTTTAAATGCTTGCAGACGATTTCATCAAGCTTCTGATCTTGAAGGGATAGTGGTATAGAATATAATGTATCCGCATCTGTTGCTTCAATAACTGCTTCTTTATCGATATCACAGAATAGCGCAATTTTATCCTTCATATCCTGGGAAATTGGCATTTCTGTACGAAGAACGATTACGTTTGGCTGAATGCCAAGGCTTCTCAGTTCTTTAACACTGTGCTGTGTAGGCTTTGTTTTCATTTCGCCTGCTGCCTTGATATAAGGAACCAATGTACAGTGAATGTACATCACATTATCGCGGCCGATATCGCTCTTAATCTGGCGGATCGCTTCAAGGAATGGAAGTGACTCAATATCCCCTACTGTTCCGCCGATTTCTGTGATGACCACATCAGAATTCGTTTCATGGCCTGCACGGAAAACTTTATCCTTAATTTCATTTGTGATATGCGGAATAACCTGTACCGTTCCGCCGTTATAGTCTCCGCGGCGCTCTTTTCTAAGGACAGTTGAGTAGATTTTGCCAGTTGTTACACTGCTGTACTTAGTCAGGTTAATATCAACAAAACGCTCATAGTGACCTAAGTCCAGGTCAGTCTCCGCGCCATCACCTGTTACAAACACCTCACCATGCTGGTACGGGCTCATTGTTCCCGGATCCACATTTATGTAAGGGTCGAATTTCTGAATTGTAACCGTTAACCCTCTGTTTTTCAATAAGCGGCCAAGTGATGCTGCCGTGATTCCTTTTCCTAGTGACGAAACAACTCCGCCCGTAACAAAAATATACTTAGTCATGAAAAATTCCCCCTTGATATCAGTTTGTGCATAATGATGCTGGTTTAAAGACTTGATGATAAAAATTCTATTGTTCAGCCTCCGATTTTCTCAGCGGAAGCTTATCGCAAAGGGATGGTTTAGCTCTTTTAAAAAGGCACATGGCCTATAAAAAAATAAAAAGCGCCCCTCTTACTTAAGTAAGTAAGGGAGCGCTATTAGCGTCTAAACGAATCGTCCTTTTTTAAGGAGCCCAAAAAGTATTCTACAAGCCCTGAAACGAAAAGTCAAGATTATAAATCTTCTTCGTCTTCCTCAGTGTCGAGGTCATCTTCCTCAAGCTCTTCGTCCTCATCGCCAAGGTCGTATTCTTCATCTTTATCGATTATTTCAGCATCGTCTTCGAACTCATCGTCATCATCATCAAGATCATCGTCATCGTCAAGAAGGTCGTCATCATCGTCTTCTGTCAGATCATCATCGTCGAATCCGTCGATATCGTCGTAATCGATATCTTCTTCATCAAGCTCATCATAATCTTCAAGATCGAGATCCTCGTCGTCCTTTTTCTTCGCCTTTTTCTTCTTAGGCTTGATTACGGTAACGATTTCTTCTTCATATTGGTCAACCGGATACCATGAACGAAGGCCCCAGCGGTTATCGCCTAATCCGATAAAATGGCCATCTATATTTAAATCTGTATAGAATTGTGCAATTTTTCCCCTGACTTGTTCCTCTGAAAGGTTCATAAGTTTAGCCACTTCATTCATAATGTCATTAAAGGCCATTGGTTCCTTTTTGCCTGTTAGAAGTTCATAAGCCACTTCGATCAATGACATTTCTTGTAATTCTTCTTTTGAGAACTGTTCCAAACTCAATATCAGCACTTCCTTTCCCTATGTAAACGCTCATTCTGCAGCGCAAATCAAACTATTAAAGCTGAAGTTCCGCAGCTGTATGCAAATGCGTGCGGACAGCCTCCAAGAAGGCATATTCTTCATTATAAACAAATTTTTACGGTTTATGCCAGTTATATCTGCTGTTCTTCGTATTTTTATGCGATTTATTCTTGATTTTAAATTATCTTAATAGGGCTTTGAATGATGTCCGTTAATTTTAGCACGAGGCGCTTGCTTTCCGCGGGGAGGAACGGGAGCCTCCTCGGCTGCGCCTGCGAGGTCTCCCGCTCCCTCTTCTGACGCAGGACATTGAATAAGCTTCCTCGAATGAACACCTTACGAAGGAAATGCGCCAGCATTTTCGAGGATCAAGTGCCCTCCGCTCCAATTAACTCAGCATAAAAACTCTGTCTGCATTCACAAGACAATTTACTTTTTAAGATCTTCCGTTAAAAAGCAGCTAATCGGCCCTCCTTCTTTTCCTCCCCCTTAACGGCCGATCCCATTTTTTATAGGCGAGCCAGGTGAAGCAGAAGGAAAGCACAAAGAATGCAATAGCTCCCAGCTGTTTACCATATAAGAAGTAAACTCCTGCAGCAGCTGCAAGTATGGCTGCGTAGAGCAAGACTTTTTTCATTTTTTCACATCCTCAGGGTCCCCGAAGTACACTGCTATGTATTGATTCCATTATATAGGATATGGATGTATTTTATATTAATTCTATGTTAAATAATAGTGCAGAAAACAAGGGCCTGCAGCTGCAGGCCCTGTGGATCCATTTGGTTTTACATATTCCGTCGGTACTGTCCGCCCACTTCGTATAGTGCACGGGTGATTTGGCCGAGGCTTGCCACTTTGACGGTTTCCATCAGTTCGGCAAAAATGTTGCCGCCGCTGACTGCTGCTTCCTTCAATTGTTTCAGTGCCTCTTCCGATTTATCTTTGTTGCGTTCCTGGAAGCTGCGCAGATTGCGGATTTGCGTTTCTTTTTCTTCCTTTGTTGCCCTTGCAAGCTCCATGTTGTTCATTTCATCCTCTGATGGAGGATTTGGGTTCAAGTAAGTGTTGACCCCAATAATTGGAAGCTCGCCAGTGTGCTTCTTCATTTCATAGTACATGGATTCATCCTGGATTTTGCCGCGCTGGTATTGCGTCTCCATGGCGCCAAGCACGCCGCCGCGGTCATTGATGCGCTCGAACTCTCTCAGCACCTGCTCTTCCACAAGGTCTGTCAGCTCATCTACAATAAATGCACCCTGAAGCGGATTTTCATTTTTCGATAATCCGTGCTCTTTAGTAATGATCATCTGGATGGCCATCGCACGGCGCACAGACTCTTCTGTCGGTGTCGTGATGGCTTCATCATAAGCATTAGTATGAAGGGAATTACAGTTATCCTGAAGCGCCATTAATGCCTGCAGCGTTGTGCGGATATCGTTAAAATCAATTTCCTGTGCATGCAGAGAGCGCCCTGAAGTCTGGATATGGTACTTCAGTTTCTGGCTTCTTTCATTGGCGCCATACTTATCTCTCATAACCGTTGCCCAGATGCGGCGTGCTACACGGCCAAGCACCGTATACTCCGGATCAAGCCCATTGGAGAAGAAGAATGAAAGGTTTGGTGCAAAATCATTGATGTTCATGCCTCTGCTCAAATAATACTCTACATAGGTGAAGCCATTTGCCAATGTAAAAGCAAGCTGAGAAATCGGATTTGCACCCGCTTCTGCGATATGGTAACCCGAAATCGAAACAGAGTAATAATTGCGGACTTTATGGTCGATAAAGTACTGCTGGATATCCCCCATCATCCTCAAAGCAAATTCCGTCGAGAAGATACAAGTATTCTGTCCCTGATCTTCTTTTAAGATGTCAGCCTGAACCGTACCGCGGACAGTCTGCAGCGTTTTCGCCCTTACTTCTGTGAATTCTTCAGGTGTCAGCACGCGGCCAAGCTCCTGCTCTTTTGCTTCAATCTGCTGTTCGATGGCCGTATTCATGAACATCGCCAATATAATCGGTGCCGGTCCATTAATCGTCATCGATACAGATGTAGATGGGTGGCACAAATCGAATCCTGCATACAATTTCTTCATATCATCCAGCGTACAGATGCTGACTCCGCTTTCCCCGACTTTTCCGTAAATGTCCGGGCGGTAGTCAGGATCTTCCCCGTATAGGGTTACAGAATCAAACGCTGTGCTCAGACGCTTCGCAGCATCATCTTTGGAAAGATAATGGAAGCGGCGGTTTGTCCGTTCAGGTGTACCTTCACCGGCAAACTGTCTTTTCGGATCTTCCCCCTCGCGTTTGAATGGGAAAACACCGGCTGTATAAGGGAATGAACCCGGCACGTTCTCTCTGTATACCCAGCGGATGATTTCTCCGTAATCCTTGTATTTAGGCAGTGCGACTTTTGGAATGGACAGTCCGGATAAGCTTTTTGTTTTTAAAACCGTCACGATTTCTTTATCGCGGATTTTTGTCACAAATTGCTCGCCTGAGTATTTTTCCTTTAGATCATCCCAGCCAGCAAGGATTTTCTTTGTTTCAGCAGACAGCTTCTCTTCTGCTGCTGATTTAATGGCGTCAAGAGAAGCAATGACTTCTTCATTACCTTCTTGTTCTTTCACAGCAAGCAGAGCCCCTTCCAACTGGAACAGTTTGCGGGCAAGATCGGCCTGCTCCTCGGCTTTCTTGTGGTAGCCGCGGACTGTTTCTGAAACTTCGCGCAGATAATAGCGCTGTTCATTCGGGATAATCACATTCTGCTTTTCAACTTTTGCGTTTTTTGTAAAACTTGTCTCCCAGTCTGTTCCTGCTTTTTCATTAATCGTTTCCACAAGTGCCGCAAACACCGCATTTGTGCCAGGATCATTGAACTGGCTGGCAATGGTTCCGTAGACAGGCATATCTTCAAGCTCTTTTTCAAACAGCATCCGGCTGCGCTGGTATTGCTTTTGCACCTGACGCATGGCATCTTCAGAACCTTTGCGCTCAAATTTATTAATGACGATCAAGTCTGCATAATCGATCATATCAATTTTTTCAAGCTGGGAAGGCGCGCCGAATTCACTTGTCATGACATACATGGAAGCATCACAAATTTCCGTAATGCCGGCATCTCCCTGCCCGATTCCGCTTGTTTCCACAATAATCAGGTCAAAGCCGGCTGCTTTGACAACAGATATCGCATCCTGAATCGCAAGCGACAGCTCGCTGCGGGAATTTCTTGTTGCCAGGCTACGCATATAGACTCGCGGATTAAAGATCGCGTTCATGCGGATACGGTCGCCAAGAAGCGCACCGCCCGTTTTTTGCTTTGTCGGATCAACAGAAAGAATCGCAACTTTTTTCTCCGGAATTTCATTAATGAAACGGCGGATCAATTCGTCAGTCAGCGAGCTTTTTCCAGCACCTCCTGTACCCGTAATACCCACTACAGGCACCTGCTTTTCCAGTGACTTCACTTTCTCCATGACCGGCTCAAGCGATGCTGCCGCTTCTTTGCCTACGGTTACCTGATGCTCAGCCAGCGTAATCAGCTTGGCAATGGCATTGGTTTCCCCATCCTGAAGCTTTTCAATCTGCTCGGATGCTTCAGCTGTGAACGTAGGGAAATCACACTCCTTGATCATTTGATCAATCATCCCCTGGAGGCCGTATTGGCGGCCATCTTCCGGAGAGAAAATCCTCGCGATCCCATAGTCATGCAATTCTTTGATTTCCTTCGGGATAATGACACCGCCCCCTCCGCCATAAATGCGGATGTGGGATGCGCCTCGCTCCTTCAAAAGATCATACATATATTTGAAGTACTCGACATGTCCTCCCTGATAAGAGGAAATGGCGATGCCCTGCACATCTTCCTGGATCGCAGCATTTACGACTTCCTCCACAGAACGGTTATGCCCGAGGTGGATGACCTCTGCACCGCTTGCCTGAATGATGCGGCGCATAATATTAATGGAAGCATCATGTCCGTCAAATAGACTGGAAGCCGTAACGAAGCGAATATGATTTTCCGGCTTATAGACTTCTGGATTGCTCATCGTTCTCCCCCTTGTCCGTAAGCGCAGGCACCAGTGCTGCTGATGCCTGCGCGTTATTATTAAGCGTTTTCCGAGACTCTTCCCGAATCCTTTATTCCTTGAAAAAGGAGATTGGTCTGCAGCTGGATATATTCATCGATGCTGTACATTTTCTGCAGTGACCAGCGGCGGAATGCCCACATTTGCCCCTGGACAAAAATGTTATGGGCAATCATTTTGATTTTTTCCTCCGGCAGGTCCAATTCCCCGTTCTCGACACAAAGTGTAATGACATGCTCGAACATGCCGACCATTTCAATTTCTTTTTTCAGAACATATGGAAGCGCGTCTTTTGTCAGCGCCTTTACTTCCTGGTACATGACAAGCACTTCATCCTGCATTTCATCGACCACCTTGAAATAGTCGGCGATGCCCTGCTTCAGGCTTTCAAGTGTTCCCTGCTTTGTATCAAGGCCTTTTTGAAGCCGCTCAGCGACCTGGTCATAAATGCTGTCACAAACCAGATATAAGACGTCTTCCTTCGTCCGGATGTATTCATAAAGCGTTCCAATGCTAAAACCAGATGCCTTTGCGATCTCTCTAGTTGTTGTACGATGGAACCCTTTTTGGATAAAAAGGGTGACGGCACCTTTAATCATCTGATCACGCCTTTTTTTGACAAGGCGCTCATCTTTAACAGAAGCCTGCACTTCCCGTTTTTTCATTGTTTACCTACCGCCTCCCGCGAATCATATGCCTGTTTTATCAATGTGTTTTAGCTTATGAATTCTGCCCGTTGATTTCCGCTCCAGGATGCTCGCTTTCCGCGGGCGGTGAGTCTCCCGACACTACGCGTTTGTGGGGTCTCACCTGTCCCGCTACTCCCGAAGGACGCTGAATAAGCTTCCCCGGAAAAACACCGCCCGAAAGAAAATGCGGTAGCATTTTCGGGGATCTCACCTTCCGCTGAAATCAACTCATTGCTTAACCTAGTCAGCAGCTCTTTGGCACGAATTTTACCAAAACAGCCCGTTTTAAGAACATTTATTTCGTTACCATACGAGAGATTACGAGACGCTGAATTTCCTGTGTGCCTTCGTAGATTTGCGTAATTTTGGCGTCGCGCATGAAGCGTTCTACCGGATAATCCTTTGTATATCCGTAACCCCCAAAGATTTGGACGGCATCCGTTGTTACTTTCATGGCCGTATCACCAGCAAGAAGTTTGGACATGGCAGATTCTTTTCCGTATGGAAGCCCTTCTGATTCCAGCCATGCTGCCTGATAAGTCAATAGTCTTGAAGCTTCAATGCTTGTGGCCATGTCCGCCAGCTTAAATCCGATTCCCTGCTGGGCAGCAATAGGCTTGCCGAACTGCTGGCGTTCTTTTGCATATTCAACAGAAGCATCCAGTGCGCCCTGCGCGATCCCGACTGCCTGGGCAGCGATGCCGTTGCGGCCGCCGTCAAGTGTCATCATGGCAATTTTAAAGCCTTCGCCCACGTTTCCCAGAACGTTTTCAACTGGAACCTTGCACTCTTCGAAAATGATTTCAGTTGTAGGCGAGGAACGAATACCCAATTTCTTTTCCTTCTTGCCGACTGAGAAGCCTTCAAAGCCGGATTCCACGATAAACGCTGTTGTTCCTTTATGTTTGGAAGCTGGGTCTGTCAGGGCAAATACAACATAGATATCTGCGATTCCGCCGTTTGTGATGAAAATTTTGCTGCCGTTTAAGACGTAATGATCACCCTCAAGACGTGCCGTCGTTCTCATTCCGCCGGCATCTGAACCGCTGCCTGGCTCAGTAAGGCCATACGCTCCAATTTTTTCACCCTGTGCCATAGGCTTTAGATATTTTTGCTTTTGCTCTTCGCTTCCGAATTTGAAAACCGGCCAGCCTGCCAGAGATGTATGCGCTGAAAGAGTTACGCCTGTTGAGGCACATACTCTGGAAAGCTCTTCAACTGCTATGCAGTAAGCAAGGTAATCGCTGCCGATTCCGCCGTACTCTTCAGGCCAAGGAATCCCTGTTAAGCCAAGCTCCGCCATTTTGTCGAAAATCTCTCTGTCAAAGCGTTCTTCTTCGTCACGCTCAGCAGCAGTGGGCGCCACTTCATTCCTGGCAAAATCCCGCACCATTTTTCTGATCATTTCATGCTCTTCACTCAATTGGAAATTCATTGTCTTTCCCTCGCTTTATATGGATTCGTTGATTATATGGTGAATTCATTATTGGTCTGCTTCTTTACAGCTGTTTGCTGATGACAATCCTCTGAATTTCGCTTGTGCCTTCATAGATTTCGGTAATTTTGGCATCACGGAAGTAGCGCTCAACCGGATAGTCCTCCGTGTAGCCGTAGCCGCCGAATACCTGTATGGCTTCTGTTGTCACGTCTACTGCTGTTTTGGATGCAAACAGCTTTGCCATTGAGGCTTCTAGTCCGCATTTAATGCCGCGCTGGCGCATGTCTGCTGCGCGATAGATTAATAGTTTTGATGCTTCAACGCTTGTCGCCATGTCTGCAAGCTTGAATCCGACACCCTGCTGAGCAGCAATCGGCTTGCCGAACTGTACACGTTCCTTCGCATAGCTTGCGGCTGCTTCAAAGGCTGCTTCTGCAATTCCAAGCGCCTGTGAAGCAATCCCGATCCGTCCTGCGTCCAGATTGGCCATTGCAATCCTGAAGCCTTCTCCTTCATTGCCGAGAAGATTTTCAGAAGGAACACGCATATCTTCAAATGTCAGCTGAAGGGTTCTTGAGCCGTGCAAGCCCATTTTGTGCTCATCCTTCCCAAATACAAGGCCTGGCGTATCTTTCTCTACAATAAATGCGGAGATGCCTTTGCTGCCAAGTTCCGGATTTGTGGATGCAAATACAATATATACGTCTGCTTCTCCAGCATTCGTGATGAACACTTTTGAGCCATTAATGACATAATCGTCTCCATCTTTTACTGCACGGGACTTCAGGCTTCCCGCATCTGAGCCTGCGCTCGGTTCAGTGAGGCAAAAGGCTCCGAGATACTCGCCTGAAGCAAGCTTCGGAATATATTTCTGCTTTTGCTCTTCTGTACCGAAGTAAAGGATTGGGTTTGTTCCAACCGATGTGTGGACCGATAAAATAACGCCAACTGTCGCACTTACTCGGGACAGTTCATGGATGGCGATAATGTAAGAGGTAAAGTCCATTTCGGATCCGCCGTATCTTTCAGGAATCGGTATTCCCATCAGGCCAAGCTCACCCATTTTGCGGAGAATCTCCCTTGGAAACTCTCCCTGCTCCATCTTTTCCACAAAAGGGGCGATTTCCGTCTGGGCAAAATCGCGCACCATTTTTCTCATCATTTCCTGCTCTTCTGTAAATCTCAGGTTCATTTGTATACCCTCCGATGCTGCCGGGCTCTTTTTAGCCGGGCTCCTGTGATTATTATTCGTAAACGTAGAAGCCTCTGCCTGTCTTCTTGCCAAGCCAGCCAGCTTTTACATACTTTCTTAACAGCGGGCATGGACGGTATTTATCATCGCCAAAGCCTTCATGCAGGGTTTCCATAATATACAGGCATGTGTCCAGGCCAATGAAGTCAGCCAAAGTCAGCGGTCCCATTGGATGGTTCATGCCAAGCTTCATCACTTCATCAACGGCCTCTTTTGTCGCAACCCCTTCATAAAGCGTGAAGATTGCTTCATTGATCATCGGCATCAGGATGCGGTTGGATACGAATCCAGGAAAATCATTCACTTCTACAGGCACTTTTTTAAGCGTCTTTGTGATGTCTTCGATGGTTTGATACACTTCGTCGGCAGTCGCAAGGCCGCGGATGATTTCTACTAGCTTCATCACTGGCACCGGGTTCATAAAGTGCATGCCGATGACTTTTTCCGGACGTTTTGTGGCAGCTGCGATTTCTGTGATGGGAAGGGATGATGTATTGCTTGCCAGAATCGCATGATCTGGAGCGATTTCATCCAGCTGGCTGAAGATCTTTGTTTTAATCTCCATATTTTCAACGGCTGCTTCGATGACGAGCTCAACCTTTTTTGCGTCCTGCAGATCAGTTGAAGCGGTTACATTTTTAAGCACTGTTTCCATTTCTTCCGCTGTCATGCGCTCTTTTTCCACCTGTCGGGAAAGATTCTTTTTAATCACACCAAGGCCGCGTTCAACAAAATCCTGCTTTAGATCGTTTAAGATGACGCTGTAGCCTGCCTGCGCACAAACCTGCGCGATTCCTGAACCCATTTGTCCAGCACCGATTACCATAATGTTTTTTACGTTCATTTTTGTATCCTCCGTTCTTGGGCTTTGGCCTGTATTTCTGTCGACTTGGCCGGTACTTATATGAAATTAGCCGTTAAATAGCCAAATTTGGCAGGTAAGATGTTCATTCGAAACTTCTTTGTTCATTTGGACGATAAACTGTCTGGTTCGGCCGTAAAAATTCTAATTTCGGCCGATAAATGATCAGTTGCTTCTCATTTGGGCGATAAGACGGCGTTTTTCCAGGTGCAGTCACCGTCCCAAAACAGATTACTGCTTCGGAACCTCAATCATTACCGCATCTCCCTGGCCTCCGCCGCTGCAGATGGCCGCAATGCCGATTCCGCCTCCGCGGCGCTTCAGTTCATGCATCAGTGTTAGGATGATTCTCGCTCCACTTGCGCCGATTGGGTGGCCAAGGGCGACAGCACCGCCGTTAACATTCACTTTCTCTTCATCAAGACCGGCAATTTTTCCGCTTGTTAAAGCAACAGCCGCAAATGCTTCGTTAATTTCAAATAGCTCAATTTCTTCCAGGGTTTTTCCAGTCTTTTTCAATAGAGCATTAATGACCAGCCCAGGGGTTTGCGGGAAGTCCTTGGCTTCCACTGCTAGAGCTGTATGGCCAAGAATATAAGCTTCCGGCTTTTTGCCTTCGCGTTCTGCCCGCTCTTCGCTCATCAATACTAATGCAGCTGCTCCGTCGTTAACGCCAGGCGCATTCCCCGCAGTGATCGTTCCATCAGAGTTAAAAACCGATCCCAGCCTAGCCAGCTTTTCTAAGGAAGTATCTTTGCGCGGCGATTCATCCTGGGAAACAATGATTGGCTCACCTTTTCGCTGCGGCACTTCCACCGGCACGATTTCCTCTGCCAATCTACCCGATTCCATTGCTGCAATGGAACGTTCATGGCTTCTTAGCGCCCAGTTGTCCTGTGCTTCACGGCTGATTTCAAACTCTTTAGCTGTCGAGTTTCCGTACGTTCCCATATGGACGCCTGTGAAGCTGCAGCTTAATCCGTCATGAACCATTAAGTCCTTAACCGTTGAATCACCCATGCGCAGCCCCCAGCGCGCTTTCGGCAAAATATAAGGAGCATTGCTCATGGATTCCATGCCCCCGGCTACGATGACTTCCTCGTCACCCGCCCGGATAATCTGATCCCCTAGTGTGACGCTTCGCATGCCGGATGCACAGACTTTATTGATCGTTTCCGTTTTCACTTCCCATGGCAAGCCTGCTTTTCTGGCAGCCTGACGTGAAGGGATCTGGCCCTGGCCACCCTGGAGAACGGTTCCGAGAATCACTTCATCTACATCCTCTGGATTGACGCCGGCACGGTTCAGTGCTTCTTTTACTGCAAATCCGCCAAGATCAGAAGCTGTAAAGCTGCTAAGCGCTCCGGCAAATTTTCCAAAAGGTGTTCTTACCCCGCTAAGAATTACGGTTTTCCCCATAAAGAATCGCTCCCTTGTACTATTAATTTAAAATGTTCTAATAATTAATTTGAAAAAAAACCGGGTCTATGAAGCAGTTCTGGTTGAAGTTAAATATGAGTGAAGGTGCGTTTGCTGACTGAACGCTCGCTCGAAAAAACCGCGAAATCAAAGGATTTTCTTCCTTATCAGCAAACAAGCAAAATTGTAAGCGCTTTATCACTTTCTATTTTACTAGAAAAATAGCAGAAATTGAAACACTTTACACAAAATTCTGGTAAAAACATTTTTCGTCAAAATGCTTTAGCTGAAAGTTGCTTGAGTGCTTCAATTTCCACTTTCAATATGTTAGGATGCTAAATTCTGGCTTTCACCTATAACAGATTTTTCGAGAATTTCGGCAACATCGTACGTATGAACCTGTTCTTCCACTTCTTTTGCTTTCGTGCCATCTGAAAGCATCGTTAAGCAGTATGGGCACCCGGAGCTGATCACGGATGGATTCACTGCCAGTGCCTGCTCTGTGCGTGAGACGTTGATGCGGTGTCCTGTTTCTTCTTCCATCCACATTAAGCCGCCGCCCGCTCCGCAGCACATGCCGGTTTCACGGTTTCTTTCCATTTCCACAAGCTTAACGCCCGGAATGCTCTTAAGGATTTCACGCGGAGGATCGTACACTTCGTTGTAGCGTCCAAGATAGCAGGAATCATGGAATGTGATCGTTTCCTCCACAGCATATTGCGGCTTCAGCTTGCCTTCTTCTACAAGCTGGGCAAGAACTTCAGTATGGTGATAAACCTCTGCTTCTAATCCGAAATCCGGATACTCATTTTTGAAAATGTTGTAGGCATGAGGATCGATCGTTACGATCTTCTTCACTTCATTTTTCTCAAACTCTTCAATATTCTTTGTGGCAAGCTCCTGGAATAAGAATTCGTTTCCAAGACGTCTTGGTGTGTCACCAGAGTTCTTTTCCTTATTTCCAAGAATTGCGAATTTAACGCCTGCCTCATTCATTAGTTTTGCAAAGGAAAGAGCGATTTTTTGGCTGCGGTTATCGTAAGATCCCATGGAGCCAACCCAGAATAAGTATTCAAACTCTTCTCCTGCCTTTTTCATTTCCTTCACAGTAGGCACATGAACATCTTCTCGTGATTCTCTCCAGTCTTCGCGCTCCTTGCGGTTGAGTCCCCAAGGATTTCCCTGGCGCTCGATATTGGTCATGGCACGCTGTGCATCGGCATCCATTTTACCCTCTGTTAAAACAAGGTAGCGGCGCAGATCTATAATCTTATCAACATGTTCATTCATAACCGGGCATTGGTCTTCACAGTTTCGGCAAGTCGTACAAGCCCAGATTTCTTCTTCTGTAATGACTTCGCCAATTAGGCTTGGGCTGTATGCAAGGCCTGCAGCAGCTTCTTCTGCACCCTGGCCCGCAGCTGCAAGGGCAAGCTGATTGCCTTTCGTATTTGAAAAAGCGAAAGTCGGCACCCAAGGCTGCTTTGATGTGACAACAGCACCGTGATTGGTTAAATGGTCACGCAATTTCAGGATTAAATCCATTGGCGAAAGCATTTTACCCGTGCCGGTAGCCGGACACATATTGGTACAGCGTCCGCATTCCACACATGCATAGAAATCGATCATCTGATGCTGTGTAAAATCTTCAATCTTTCCGACACCAAAGCTTTCCTGTGACTCATCTTCAAAGTCGATTGCTTTTAATTTCCCCGGATTATCCAGACGGTTGAAATATACGTTGGCCGGTCCGGCGATTAAGTGAGCGTGCTTGGATTGCGGCACGTACACAAGGAAAGCGAGCAGGAATACTAAGTGAATCCACCATGAGATGTAAAACACAACTATTGAAGCCGTTTCCCCCATCCATGCGAATGCACCGGCAATCAGAGAAGCAACCGGTTCTGTCCAGGTTCCTTCATGGCCATGCCAGATCATGCCCATTCCATTGCCAAGCAGTACGGAAAGCATGAGCCCTCCGATAAAAATAAGAACGAGACCTGATTTGAATCCGCGTTTTAAACGGACAAGCTTTTCCACATAACGTCGGTAAAAAGCCCAGATTACTGCTACAAGGATCATCAGGGTCACAATTTCCTGGAAAAAGGTGAAGCCAGGATATACTGGTCCAAGCGGCAAATGCGCACCTGGCTTAATTCCCTTGATAATAAAGTCGATTGCTCCAAATTGGACAAGAATGAAGCCGTAAAAAAACATCACGTGGATGATTCCGCTTTTCTTATCTTTTAAAAGCTTTTTCTGGCCAAATACGTTGATCCAGATCTTCTCAAGGCGTTCTTTCACCTTGCCGTCAAAATCCACTTTTTTGCCAAGCTTGATATATTCAATCCGCGTCTTCACAACATAGACAAACAGGCTGACAGCGTAAGCGGTTACAAGAAGAAATGCAATTAAGTTGATCCATAATAAACCGTTCATAGGCATGGTGCTCCTTTCTTTATCTTAGAAAATTTTAAAAACAGTATAATTTTCTGAATTTACTCTTACTCCCATTATATTATGAATGAGCATTCAGTCAACCATTTTTCATTAAACTTGTTCGAAAAATTTCATTATTTTCATTTATTAAATTCTTTTTAAAGGTGAAAAGTCCTCCCCTTTTGAGAAGATTCCATGATAGAAAAAGCGCTGCAGGAAATACTAATAGGAAAATCCTGTCGAGAGGAAGATTGCATTGACTGTCTGGAATATCATTATGGCCGTTTTACTCGTTATCTTCTTATGGCTCTATATCGATTTTACATGGGGCCGGAAAAGCCATATGAAAAAGCTTGAGCGGACCGCCTTACCCATCCGGCAGTCTGATATGGAATTGTTTGCAGACGGACCTTCTTTGTTTGATGATTTATTCTCCGAGCTTAAAAAAGCGCAAAAGCACATTCATGTTTTATTTTATATTGTGAAGGATGATAAAATCAGCAAGGAGTTTTTAACCATTTTAAAGGGTAAAGCAAAAGAAGGAGTGGAAGTCCGCCTTTTGCTCGACTGGGCCGGAAGCTTTCCGGTTAAACGAAAAACCGTTAAGGATCTTAAAAGCAGCGGCATTAAGTTTTCTTTTGCACATGTGCCAAAGCCTCCCTTTCTCTTCTATTCTTTCCAGGCCAGGAACCATCGGAAAATCACCGTTATTGACGGAAAGATCGGTTACAGCGGAGGCTTTAATATTGGCAAAGAATACATCAACCAGGATAAAAAGCTGAGTCCCTGGCGTGACTATCATTTGAAATTCCGTGGTGAAGGGGTAGAGGACCTGCAAAGAGAGTTTCTAATCGATTGGTATAAAGCAACAAAGACTGACCTGCTCGCAAACAAAGTCTATTTTCCTGAGCAGCCTGCAGGAGATTATCGCCATCAGTTCGCATCTTATAAAGGAGCATTTTTAGAAGAAAGCTTCTCCTCCTTAATTAGGAATGCGAAAAAGAGCATTACGATTGGGACTCCCTATTTTATTCCTGGCAAAAGGCTATTTCAGGATTTAATTCATGCCCTGGAACGCGGGGTATCAGTCAAAATACTTGTCCCATGCATTACTGATCATATTCTTGTAAAAGAAGCTTCCTATCTTTACTTAAGAACCTTGATTAAACAAGGAGCTTATGTGCATGAATACAAAAATGGTTTTTACCATGCGAAGGCGATCATCATCGATGATGAAATAAGCGATATTGGGACAGCCAATTTTGATAAGCGGAGCCTGTTTTTAAATTATGAAATCAATTGCTTTATTTATGACAAAGAGTTTATAAAGCAGATCAGGTCTGTTATGGACAAAGACATAGACAATGCAAAGAGATTGACGCTAAAAGAATTAAACCGGCTGGACCCTTTACGGACATTCAAAGAAATGCTTGCCCGGTCTGTGGCAAGCTTCCTTTAAAGAAGGCCAGCATAAAGAAGGTGCTGTAAATTGAAAATCAGACTGGGCTATGTTTCCCATGCCATCAGCCTGTGGGAGGCTTCTCCTGCGAGAACGTTGACTTTTACCCGCTATCAGCAATTGCCTGAAGAAGAAAGGCTGGAAAAGCTGAAGGCCGTCACAGCTGTGAATTTGCAAAACACGTTAAGAATGCTTTATTTTAATATCGCCCATGAAATTCAGCTATATCGGCTCTCAAGCTCCATCGTACCTCTGGCCACGCATCCGGAGGTATTATGGGATTTTGTCACACCCTTTAAGGAAAATTGGCTTGAAATTGGTGAATTGATTAAAAAACACGGGCTCCGCGTCAGCTTTCATCCTAACCAATTCACCCTGTTCACATCTCCTCGTGACGATGTGACCCGAAATGCAGTTAAAGATATGGAATACCATTACCGGATGTTCGAGGCCATGGGGATTGAAAACGAGAGCCTCATTAATATCCATATTGGCGGGGCTTACGGAGACAAACTCACGACCCTCCGCCGTTTCCATGAAAATCTCAAGATGCTGCCTTCTCATATTAAAGAGCAAATGACACTCGAGAATGATGACAAAACCTATAACACGGATGAGACTCTCCTGGCCTGCCAGAAAGAAAACATCCCCCTTGTGTTCGATTATCACCACCATATGGCGAACCTCGGCACCCGCCCGCTGGATGAGCTTCTCCCTGAGATTTTTCAGACGTGGGAAAAAACAGACCTCAAGCCAAAAATCCACATCTCCTCGCCCAAATCAGAAAAAGCCTTCCGGTCCCATGCCGACTATGTTGACATTGATTTCATCAGGCCGCTTCTCGATCTGCTGAAAACCTTTAACCGGGATATTGATTTTATGATTGAAGCTAAAGCAAAAGACAAGGCTGCGCTTAAGCTGACGGAGGATATCAGCAGCATCCGCGGGGTGAAGAGGATTGGCGGGGCGGGGGTAGAATGGAAATGAGGAAGGCGTTCCACATCGGAACGCCCCTTTATTTTAACTGAATTTCCTTAACCTTCTGTCTCAGCTCCTCAGGCCACCAGGCACCACAGTCTTCAGAGACTACACAGGCAGCGCACCTTTGAAGGTCGTACACCTTCATACCCGTAATCGGAGGTGAATACAGATGCAGTGTGACAAGGTGTTCCCTGCCAGCACTCTTCATTTTGTGCACACCTTTTTTGGGAGCAAAAAAGAAGGAGTCTTTGGACTTTATCTCTGTAAAGAGCTCAACGGGGACGTCTTCCTTCACTTCAAAAACAGTGTTTTCCGAATCTCCATTTAACACTTGAATCCATCCCTTTGAATTTCCATGATCATGCGGGGCGCATTCGACCTCCGACCAGTTCATGAGGAGCAGCTCCACTTCATCATTTTGATAAAGCAGCTTGCGGTAATAGGGTTTTCCATCTGCCGGCTGTAAGTGAGGAAGCAAATCCCCAAGTTTGATATCAAGTGATGCCAAAGCCTTTCTAAGTTCTTCTGCAGAAGGTGATTTCAATGAATCCAAACTGTTTTTAAACCTTTCCTTCAATGCCACTAAACGACTCCCCCTTTAATGTGGATTATCGTTTCCTCCATGAAAAATATTTCAGCTGACCATTCACCATGATCACTCCTATAATAATTATGATTCCGCCCATGATGCTTATGAAGAAAATTTTTTCACCAAGCAATAGAATGGCCGCAATAAAGGTAAATAGCGGCTCCATATAGATAAACATTGATACTTTGGAAGCTTCCAAAACCTCGAGTGCCTTGGACCAATACCAGTAGCCAATCCCTGACACAAATATGCCCAGAAACAATATATGAGACCATTCAGAATCGGATAAAAGATGGAACTTCTCCCATCCTCTATCTCTCATTAAAAAGGGAATGGTCAACAAGCATCCAAGCAAACTCATATAAAAAGTGACCACAAGGGAAGGAAGCTTAATTTGCAGTTTCCTCACTAAAATCGAATATACAGCCCAATTCAGTGTACTTAGGATCATGAGGAAATATCCTATATTTAAAGCAAATCCCAGCGTCTGTCCGCTTCTCGCTCCCGTTACCATGAGGACCCCCGAAACCGCCGTTATAATGCCCAGTGTCTTAAGGATTGTCAATTTTTCATGGAGGAAGATCATGGAGAGAAGTACGGTAAAAACAGGTGAAAAAGAAATGATCCACCCCGCAGATGAGGCGTCTATCGTCTTTAGAGCTGTTACCTGGATGACCTGATGAATGAAAACGCCGAGTACACCGAGAACAATTAAATGGGGAGTATATTTGAGCGGAATCTGGAGCTGATATCTTTTCAAGAGAAGCACAAGGAGCAGAAAAGCTGCCCCGATGGCAAACCGGAGCATGATTAATGTATAAGGATCCAGCTTATCCAAAACAGCTTTTGTGGAGACAAAAGAGACGCCCCAAAAACTGATTGAAATGGTTGCGTAAAAAGAGGCTGCCAATTGTGGCTTCATGGGCGGGCATGTCCTTTCCGGAAGGGTTTCTACCATGATATGCTCGTCCCGATGTAAAATGCGGAGTTTAGTTTGATTTACTTGCGGGTTCGGACAGCTTATTTGCTAAATTTATCAATTTGTTGTGATTTGCCGGGTCTGCTGACTAATTTTTGGGGGTCTGCTCATAAGTTTTCCTGTTTTGCTGCCTGGTTTTCGGTTTATTTGCTGATGTACCAGGTTTTTTTGCATTTTTCCTGATTTGTTTGTTAGTTTCATCTATTGTTTGCTGATTTCCAAGGTTTATTTGCTAAAATTCAGGTTTTATTTGCAGAGTTCACATTTAGACAAAAAGGATGCCCAAAACCAACGTGGACACCCTTTCTCAATCTATCTCAATATCCCCTGCAGCCAGGGCAGAACCACTTCATATGCTTTAAACCCGAGGTAAATGCCGACAATCCCCATAATGCCAGGCAGTGCGGGCGGTGCGGGAATCGGCAGCTTCATGAAGGCAAAGACAAATCCGACTGCGAATCCTGTAAGAATAGATAATAGAACGATTTTCATGAGATCCTCCTAATATGGCTTACCATGTTTTACAACCTTAATCATATGCCTTTAGCTTCCCCTTTTTTCGTCTAAAACATGAAAAAAGCCGGCACCAATAAGTGCCAGCCTTGAGTTTTACATTTTTTCCGGAGCAGATACGCCGATTAATTTCAGTGCGTTCTTCAAAGTAGTCTGAACTGCTTTGATCAATGCCAGACGGGCTTTGGTTCTTTCCGGATTTTCCGCATCCAATACTTTTTCAGCATTATAGAAGCTGTGGAAAGAAGATGCCAGTTCATAAATATAGTTCGTAATTCTGTGCGGCATGCGCTTTTGCGCAGCTTCACCGACAGCCTGCGGAAATTCGCCGATTTTCTTCAGAACGTCGATTTCCTTTTCCGCCTGAATCAGGGAGTAATCTGCAGCTTCGGCAGACATGCCCTGCTCTTCACCCTGGCGCAGGATGCTGGAAATGCGCGCGTGTGCGTACTGGGCATAGTAAACAGGGTTTTCATTGGATTGTGATACAGCCAAATCAAGGTCAAAATCAAGATGCGTATCTGCGCTTCTCATCGCGAAGAAATAGCGTGTTGCGTCCAGTCCTACTTCTTCCACTAGGTCACGCATTGTTACCGCTTTTCCGGTACGTTTGCTCATCTTCATTTTTTCGCCGTTTTTGTACAGGTGGACAAGCTGGATGATTTCGACTTCGAGCGCCTCACGATCATAGCCAAGCGCCTGGATGGCCGCTTTCATGCGCGGAATGTAGCCGTGATGGTCAGCACCCCAAATGTTGATCAGCTTTTCAAAGCCTCTTTCAAGCTTGTCTTTATGGTAAGCGATGTCTGGAGTCAGATATGTGTATGAGCCGTCATTTTTAATAAGAACACGGTCTTTGTCATCACCGAAAACAGTTGAGCGGAACCAGGTTGCACCCTCTTCTTCGTAAATGTGGCCGTTATCCTTTAATGCCTGAAGGGCTGTGTCGATTTTGCCATTATGATAAAGGGATGTTTCAGAATACCATACATCAAATGGCACGCGGAAATCTTCCAGATCCTGCTTCAGCTTTGCCATTTCATATTTCAGTCCATATTCACGGAAAAAGTCAAAACGCTCTTTTTCGTCCGCATTTACATACTTATCGCCATACTCATCAGCCAGCTTTTTGCCGATGCCGACGATGTCTTCGCCATGGTAGCCGTCAGCCGGCATTTCTTTTTCCAGGCCAAGAGCCTGGAAATATCGCGCTTCAACCGATAGAGCCAGATTGTTAATCTGGTTGCCGGCATCATTGATATAGTACTCACGGGAAACATCATAGCCAGCTTTATCTAAAATATTGCATAGGGAGTCGCCGACAGCTGCGCCGCGGGCATGTCCAAGATGCAAGTCCCCTGTTGGGTTAGCTGAAACAAACTCGACCTGAATCTTCTGGCTGTTTCCAACTGTTGTTTCTCCGTACTGATCCCCTGATTCCAGAACGGCTGGAATCAGGTCAGTCAAATATGAATTATTCATGTAAAAATTGATGAAGCCAGGTCCTGCGATTTCAATTTTTTCAATAGAAGCCTTTGTGCTGTCAAAATGAGCAATAAGCTCCTCTGCAATCATTCTTGGCGCTTTTTTTGCCACACGTGCTAATTGCATTGCCATATTCGTGGAATAGTCTCCATGAGCCTTTTCCTTCGGGATTTCCAGAATCACATCAGGAATCTGCTCTTCCGCTGCCAAGCCAGCCTTAACAACGGCATCCTGAATTTCCTGCTTTAATTTGCCTTGCACCTGTTCAACTATGTTCATTGTTCTCCTCCTCAAACGTAATCGCCAAATGATATGTACCTGCCTGGGATCCCTGCATTTTCAGATCGTATAAAATATCAATCGAACCTTCACCAGATTTGTCATCATATTGATGGACCATCCGCTTGGTCACCGTACCCATCTCAAACACTCCGTATGGCGTCTCGTAGCTGCCGCGGAGCTTTTTATTCATTCTGAAAGGGAGCCTCATTTTCACGGCGCCGCTTCGTAAAATCAGTCCGTCTGCATTGGACATTTTTATGATCGTCTTTACTGTTCCCTCTTCCATCACTTCATCATACTGAAGGAACCGGGCAGAATCTTTTATATAGTATCGGCCAAAAGCAGTCAATTCAAAAGTCTCTTTGCTGCCTCCACTGCGAATATCTGTCTTCACATTAATCTTCACAGGCATTTGTTCCGCTGAGCGACTGGACAACGGCAACACATCCTTTTCATCTTATATAACTATATAAGTATAAATACTCGCTGGGGAAAGTGCAAGGAGGTGACGGTAAGAAAAGCGGAAGCACCTTGCTCACCCCCTAACAAGCACAAGACGGGCCTCACGAATGGCGTCCTTTGCCTTTTTGGAAGGATTGGCTTGTGACCTCGAGGGGGTATGCGCTGGAGCTAGACAGGCACCGCACGATTTTTGTCGAATAAAAAAGGATGAAACATTCAGTTTCACCCTTTTTACATTGATATATGAATGATTATGCTTTTTTAATCGCTTTCCCTCTCTCCGGGATTTGTGTTCCAGTAATTAAAACCCAGAAGTCTGCCGTTTAAAAATCAGCTCATAGAAAGATGGATTTCCGTATCCCCTTAAGCCTGGTGCAAAAATTTGCACCAGCTCCCAGCCTTCTTTTTCGTGCTCCCTGACAATTTCGTGATAATCCTCTGAAGGCGTCAGCTTAAATGATGATAATTCCACTTTAACAAATTTATGTTCATACATAACAAAAGCCTCCTTTCCTTTCATACGGAAAAATGGAGGGAAAAGTTTCATGCACAAAAAAACGGAGACCGAGGTCCCCGTTTATCGCAGTCTAACAGACTGTAAGTCTCCCTCCCCATTCAAGACTCAGAAAAATGAATGGAGTATAGTGAGGTCGAACTGCCCGTAAAGGCCCGATTGGTTCAACTAACAATCAGTTTGGGATAAAGAACTCCCCACTGATTGAAGTTTCACTTTATTTTTTATTCACCCATCCAAGAATCATTTCCCGGATCAGTTTGCTGGCTGTGTTGGCCGTTTGTTCAGATGGATCATAGATGGGCGCAACCTCGACAAGGTCAGCTCCAACGACTTTAACATCTGAATGGGCAATTTCATGAATAGAAGCAAGAAGCTCTCTTGATGTGATGCCGCCTGCATCGACTGTGCCTGTTCCCGGCGCGTGGGCAGGGTCCAGAACATCAATATCAATCGTTACATAGACCGGACGTCCTGCAAGCTTAGGAAGGATATCTTTCAATGGCTTGTGCACTTCGAATTTTGAAATGTGCATGCCGGCTTCCTTTGCCCACTGGAATTCTTCTTTCATGCCGGAACGGATGCCAAAAGAATAGACATTGCCAGGACCAATCAAATCAGCTGCTTTGCGGATTGGCGTTGAATGAGATAATGGCTCCCCTTCATAATCCACACGAAGATCCGTATGGGCGTCCATGTGGATAATCGCCAAGTCCGGATATTTTTTGTACATCGCTTTGATGACAGGCCAGGAAACCAAATGTTCTCCGCCCATGCCAAGCGGAAATTTATCCTCCGCCAGAAGCTGATCGATAAACTCCTCAATCATATCGATGCTTTTCTGCGGATTTCCGAATGGCAGCGGAATATCGCCGGCATCATAATATTTTACCTCTTCAAGCTCACGATCCAGGTATGGGCTGTACTCTTCAAGCCCAATTGACACTTCCCGGATGCGGGCAGGGCCGAAACGGGATCCCGGACGATAGCTGACTGTCCAGTCCATCGGCATTCCATAAATGACCGCTTCGCTTTCCTCATAATTAGGATGGCTTTTAATAAACACATTGCCTGAATAGGCTTCATCAAAACGAACCAAGGTCATCCCTCACTTTTTATGTATTCAAGAAGGCTGCTCTGAAAAGCAGCCTGTCCATTACTTCACTAAATCTGCAACAAATTTAGGCAATACAAATGCCGCTTTATGCAATTCTTTTGTATAGTATTTTGTTTCGATCTCATGGAAGCGGTCTTCGCTTACTTCTAATGGATCGTATTTTTTAGATCCGATTGTGAACGCCCACATGCCGCTTGGGTAAGTAGGAATATTCGCAGTGTAAAGACGAGTGATTGGAAAAATTTCTTTCACATCGCGCTGTACGTTGCGGATAAGGTCCGCTTTGAACCAAGGGTTGTCAGACTGGGCCACAAAGATGCCGTCTTCTTTTAAGGCTTTAGAGATTCCAGCATAGAAGCCTTTTGTGAATAGATTTACCGCAGGTCCTACCGGCTCAGTTGAGTCAACCATGATCACGTCATATTCATTTTCGCTTTCGGCAATGTGCATGAAGCCGTCGCCCACCTGTACATCTACGCGGGGGTCATCAAGCTTGCCTGCAATCTCAGGAAGGAATTTTTTTGAGTACTCAATAACCTTTCCATCGATATCCACTAGAGTCGCCTTTTTCACGCTTGGGTGCTTAAGGACTTCACGGATGACACCGCCGTCACCGCCGCCAACAACAAGAACGTTTTCAGGGTTTGGATGCGTGAACAAAGGAATGTGTGCAACCATCTCATGGTAAACAAACTCATCCTTGATTGAAGTCATAACCATGTCATCAAGAAGAAGCATATTGCCCCACTCTTCTGTTTCCACCATATCAAGCTTCTGGAATTCTGTCTGTTCTGTATGTAAAGTACGCTTCACCTTCATCGTAATGCCAAAGTTCTCCGTTTGTTTCTCTGTAAACCAAAGTCCCATTCTTTAATCATTCCTTCCATAAAAAAATGAATTATCACTAAAGAGCAGCAAAAAGCATTTCATCTTTTATACTTCCCTAACATGCAAATAACAAACACAGAAAAAGTATAGATGAATCTAGCAAAATTGCAAGAAAAATTTCGCTAATTAGTAGAGAAAGATGTTTAAAATCGCCCTGTTTTTTCAATACTGAATACATAGAGCACTTATTAGGAAAATTATTTGGATACTTCGCTGTACTTATCGGTCAACTTTAATTTTATCGGCCACTTGGGAATCTTCATCGGTCAGATTTTTAGTTTATCGGTGAATTTGGACAGTTTATCGGTCAGTTTTTATCTTTTCGTTCACTTGGCGCTGTATCAACTTTTCACTATAAAAATGTTTGAAACAGATAAATGGGGGGTGCTTGATATGGAATTAATGACGGATCAGCGTTTTCGGAAAACGATGAAATATTTGCGTGCCGTTCTCATTATTAGCTTAATAGGAATGGCTTTAGCCGCCGTGATGATCGGAGGCATTCTGGTATATGCCAAAATCTTGGGGCCGCCGCCGCTCGCCGTTCCGCAATCGACTTTATTTTTCTCGGATGATGGCACGGTTATCGGTGAAAGCAACAACGGCCAAAAACGCTATTGGGCACCACTCGATGATATCAGCCCGCATTTAATAGATGCGACGGTCTCGATAGAGGATAAGAATTTTTTCGAGCACAATGGATTTGATTATAAAAGGATCGCAGGTGCCGCCCTCGCTGATATAAAGGCAATGGCCAAAGTTCAGGGCGCCAGCACCATCAGCCAGCAATATGCCCGCAACCTGTTTCTTGAACATGAAAAAACCTGGAAGCGGAAATTGCTTGAGGCCTTTTATACCATCAGGCTTGAGATGAATTATACGAAAAAGGAAATCCTTGAAGGCTATTTAAATACGATTTATTACGGCAATGGAGCTTATGGCGCACAGGCAGCAAGCCAGTTCTATTTTGGGAAGGATGCAAGTGAGCTGTCATTGGCTGAGGCTTCGATTTTATCCGGCATCCCTAAGGGTCCTGGCATCTACTCGCCACTTGCATCAGCAGAAAAAGCAGATCAGCGTCAGAAAGTGATACTGCAGACGATGGTGAAGAACGGGCTCATCAGCCAAAAAGAAGCAGATCTTGCGGCGGCAGAAGAGCTTGAGCTTGTTGGGGAGCACATGCATCCAAGATCGAAAACAGCCCCGTATTTTCAGGACGCTGTCCGCAATGCCCTTAAGACACAGCTGAAGCTGGATGACCGAACGATTGAACTGGGCGGATTGAAGGTTTATACCACTTTGAATCTGAAGGAGCAGGAAATCGCGGAAGAAACAATAGAAAAGCTTATTTCAAAAGACTCGGAGATTCAGGTCGGAGTTGTTGCCATGAACCCGAAAAACGGGTATGTGAAAGCAATGA
This sequence comes from Cytobacillus sp. BC1816, assembly GCF_051353635.1. Taxonomy (NCBI): domain Bacteria; kingdom Bacillati; phylum Bacillota; class Bacilli; order Caryophanales; family Bacillaceae; genus Cytobacillus; species Cytobacillus sp. BC1816. The sequence continues at coordinate 5,190,657 of NZ_CP195611.1, forward strand.
TTGGAGGACGTGATTATGAGGCAAGTCCCTTTAACCGTGCAGTCCAGGCAGTCAGGCAGCCCGGATCGACGATAAAGCCTCTACTCTATTATGCTGCACTGGAGCAGGGCTTCACCCCCTCCACTCCAATCCGGAGCGAGCAGACTACTTTTCGGTTTGAAGACGGTACGCCAGACTACACACCGCATAACTTCAACAGCAAGTATGCGGATGACGATATCACAATGGCCCAGGCCCTTGCTCTATCTGACAATGTCTATGCGGTGAAGACTCATTTATTTTTAGGAGAAGAGACACTTGTCAATACAGCCAAGAAATTTGGCATTACCTCCGAGATGGCAAAGGTGCCGTCCCTTGCACTCGGCACATCCGGCATAAGAGTCATTGAGCTTGCGAACGCCTATAGCATGTTTGCCAATGGAGGGAAAAAGATCTCGCCGGTACTGATTAAGCGTGTAGAGAACCATAAAGGCGAAGTCATCTATGAACAGGAGCCATTCCAGATGAAGGTTCTGAAGCCTGACCTTGCTTTCGTTATGACCCATATGATGACAGGCATTTTTGACCGGAAACTGAACGGCTATGCCCAGGTAACGGGAAGCACAGTCATCAACGACATGACCCGCCCTTATGCCGGCAAGTCCGGTTCAACAGAAACAGACAGCTGGATGGCCGGCTTTACACCACAGCTTGTCACAGCGGTATGGACCGGCTATGACAAAGGCCAGGTTATTACAAAAACCGTTGACAAAACCTATGCCAAAAACATTTGGATCCGGTTCATGGAGGAAGCCCATAAAGGAAAGCCGGCCAAGGAATTCAAAGCGCCCAAAGACACAGTCGGCGTCTACATTGACCCAGCCAACGGGAAAATTGCTGGGGAAAACTGCCCGGTCAAGCGCCTAACCTACTTCGCAGAAGGCACAGAGCCTGTGGAATACTGTACAGACCACTTGAGCCATAAAGAAGAGAATAAAACTAAGCAGCCGGAAAAGAAGCCCGACACACCTTGGTATAAGAAACTGTTTCGGTGGGCTTCCTGATCCAGAGCAACCCGCGGTGCCTGATCTTTGAAAAAGATCAGGTGCTTTATTTTTAGGGGATCCTGTGGGCTTATATTTCTGACACTATAAGCTTGATTAGTTCCTTTCGGACGGATTCCGGTCTGTTCAAAGGCACAGATGGCTCCCGTCTGCCCAAAGACACTATTTCCCCGGTCAGTTCCTTTCAGATGGCTCCGTTCCGTTCTGTGGCACATTAACCCTGCTAACTTACCTCTAAGTACAACTCCAGCTTATAAAAAAGTGAAAAACCCCGGGGTCCGAATCCCGGGGTTTTTCGTGTCCTAGTGCTATATTGTGCCTTCACACTGTTAAATAGTTTACTTTTTTTATGGGAATTGTACAAGTAGTTAGAAAATCAAGTCAAAAAAATGTCACAATTTCGTCACAAAATTAAACTTTTTTTCTAAATGGCTTGTAAATCTTTTTTTAGCTGTTCCGCCGATCTTTCCCACATGCCTGCGTCATGATTTTTCAGGAAATCTGCCAGTACTTTTTTGGATTTCTCATCCATATGATCCACAATGATGTGTCTTTTAATCGATTTATCCATGCGGTTCACATGCTCTGGCAGGGATTTATAGCCCCGGCGGATTTCTCTGTCGACCGTCATTTCACAGGCAGTTACACCTGCATAATAAGCACCGCCCTCTTTGCGGTCAATGGTGACCCAAATCAGCCAATACGGCTTCCCGTTTGGCACTTCCTCTTTGCTTTTCAAAAACTTGATGCCTTTTTCAACAGGACTGCGAGCATGCATGGCGCCCACTTCAATAGACGCCTCCCCGGCATCCACATCAATCATAACCGGTGTCACATTATCAAGGCTCAGAGTCCCGACCCCAAAACCGCCATGTCCCTCAGTCGGGTCGTTCTTGATTATATTAAAATCGACTTTCTTTTTCTTTTTTTCTTCCATTTTCAAGTCCTCCTAAGCAAAAATTAGGCTCTTATTATTATGTCATAAATATTTCATAGAAAAAATCATTTAGGCCGCTTGCCAGCACCGGCAATACGGTGTTAAAAATTGGCTGGATGGTGTATTGATCCAGCGGTGTAATGACCAGGATAAGGAAAATAACGGAGCCATATGCCTCAAACTGAGTCATTTTCGGGCGAATATGGGCAGGCGCCAAATCCTCAATAATTCTGTAGCCATCAAGAGGCGGAAACGGCAGCAGGTTGAATACAAAAAGCACTAAATTCAGCTGAATAAAGATGTTCAGGAAATCTGCCACAAAAGCAGGAAATGAAGCGGCAAGTCCAGTTCCGGCAAGAGCATACCAGATGAAAAAACCCAGGACAGCCATTACCAGATTGGATATCGGTCCCGCAATTGAGACAGATATCCCGGCAAGCTTCGGATTTTTGAAAAAGAAGCGGTTAACCGGTACAGGCCTGGCCCATCCGAAACCTGCAATAAAAATCAGGATTGTTCCAATCGGGTCCAGATGCTGCATAGGATTTAGGGTTAATCTACCCTGATCTTTTGCAGTGGGATCTCCAAATTTATAAGCCACATAGGCATGGGCAAATTCATGGACCGTAAAGGCGATCATCAACGTTACCGCGACATAGGGAATCTCCCTGAGAGAAAACGCCAAAAATTGTTCCAAATGCCAAAACTCCCTCTCCTGCCGGCTGAAAAGCCAGGCTTTATTTATACATACTATGTAGGAAAAGCAGATGCTATTTACCTAAAAGTATACATGAACGCCTGATCAAAGGGAATCAGGCTTGCACAATGCGAGAAAAAGTGGAAAAATACAAGCATAAATAGTGAGGAGGAAAAGAAAATGCCATACGTAACCGTTAAAATGCTTGAAGGCCGCACTGAAGAACAGAAAAAAGCGCTCGCTGAAAAAGTAACAGCTGCAGTAAGCGAAACGACTGGAGCCCCTGAAGATAAAATCGTTGTATTTATCGAAGAAATGTCCAAAAATCACTATGCTGTCGGCGGAAAACGCTTAAGCGATCAGTAGAATTACTTATAAAGGGCAGTTTTCCATGCGGAAACTGCTTTTTTATGGATTTTTCTAATTCAGAAGCTTTTTATGTGCTGATAGCTCAGATTTATGTGCAGATAGATACCTTCCAGGAATTCAGCAAAAAGAAAAGCCAGGCGCTTAATGCAGCCCGGCTTTTTCTCTTAAGCTCCCAATATATTGATACGCCTGTTCCACTTCTTCATCCGTGTAGCGCTGTTTGCTTTTTAGGGTAAAGACTTTTTCTTTCACTTCTTCTTTTGGAAGGTCGTTAAAATAAAGGACCGTTGAGACGAGTTCAAGGAATCTTGCATTCTGGCCGTTCATATCAAGCAGGCAGTCCTGCAGGCTGGGCATTTCGACTGAATTAATGTCCAGAAATTCCTTGCCGGTTTCAGTAAGGGTGTACCGATACTGGTAATAGCCGCCCTTTTTTTCCTTTACTTCGTTTAAAAATCCCATGTTGCAGAGTTCTTCGACCCTTAGTGTCAATTCTTCCGAATATGGCCCGTAAAAGTGAAATTGAAATCTTTCCTGAAAGGGAAATGCGATGTTTTTGGCGATATAAATCATTTTCTGCAGCTTTTTCCGTCCCACGATTTCTTCAGAGACTGCAATGGCATGCATTAGTTTGGCGTGATCCTTTAACAAAGCTCTTCATCTCCTACTCCGTTTTTTCCCGTATCTATAGAAAACCAATTATGTAGTCTTAATCGATTTCCAGCAGCGTTCTAATCTGTTTTTTAATGTTTGGCTTTTTGCTGTCGTCTGCAATAAAATCAGCCGGATAGTACAGCTTATGATCAGTGCGTCGCTTCCCGGAAATGGCATCCACGATCTCCGATTCACGGGAAAGCTCGCGGATATCCCCGTTTTTCAGCAGTAAATGGATCGGCAATCTTTCTTCTTCCTCGCCCGGACGGTAAAAATCATAAGGCAAATCAGATGAAGAATCGACGACCAGGTAATATTCCGGATCGATACCTGCCTTTTTGAACAAAGCCGACAGCTCCGTTAGCTTCTTGTACTCCTTCGCCGGGTCGAATTCCACATATTTATATAAATTCCGGTCCATAAATCGGCAGCAGAGATCTTTCAGTATCGGATCTTCTTCCTCCTGCCACATCTGAAAATAATAAAGAATAATAGCTTCATCGAGCTTTATATAATCTTCAAGAGTGATTTCACCATTGAATAAAGAATAAAAATGGATTGGATCATATTTAAACCTGTATTTCTGTTCATGCAGATCTTTCGCGCGATGAAGGATTTTGGTCAGAATCACCTCGGCACTACGTGTAACCGGGTGGAAATACACCTGCCAATACATCTGATACCGGCTCATAATGTAATCCTCAACGGCATGCATCCCGCTCTGTTTGATCACGACCTGGTCTTCCCGCGGCCTCATGACACGAAGGATCCGCTCCATGTCAAAGTGGCCATAGCTGACACCTGTAAAATAAGCATCCCGCTGCAGATAATCCATCCGGTCCGCATCAATCTGGCTGGAAATCAGGCTGACGACCAGTTTATTTTTAGAAGTTTTGGCAATCACATCTGCCACTTTCTGAGGAAAATCGGCACTTACCCTTGTGAGCACCTGATGGACCTCGGTATCGCCGAGAATGATTGCCCTCGTATAATATTCATGATCGAGGTCGAATACTTTTTCGAAGGAGTGTGAGAACGGGCCGTGCCCCAAATCGTGGAGAAGTGCCGCGCATAAGGTCAGGATGCGGTCTTCTTCATCCCATTCCGGTCTGCCCAAAAAGACGTCATCGGAAATGCGCCGTACAATCTCGTAAACACCGAGCGAGTGGTTAAAGCGGCTATGCTCAGCACCATGGAAGGTTAAATAAGTTGTCCCGAGCTGCTTAATTCTTCTAAGACGCTGAAACTCTTTTGTCCCGATTAAATCCCAGATTACTCTGTCCCTTACGTGTATGTAACGATGAACGGGATCTTTAAATACTTTTTCCTCACTTAACTTTTCCGCTGAATATGCCATTCCGTACCCTCCGCTTTTCCTGTGTCCACACTTTTCGAACCTGCTGTTCCCAATTTTTGGCGTATACCTATTATATCCCGATTACAGTGTCAATTCATCACAAAATTCTCTGCTTTTCATGGCTGTTCGACAGAAACCGCGATACAGCAATCATCTGCCCTGGAAATATTTTTCGACTTTTCTAAAAACGAATATTGCCTCCTAAGTCTATTTACCAATCGGAGCTCAATCATAAACTCAGGCAAAAAATAAAATCACCTCAGGACAGGAGTCAGGGTGATCTTTATTTTTTCAGCTTTTTATTAATTTTCTCCATCAATTCCTCTTCCGTCAGTGCGGCAAGGGGACGGTTATTGACAAATGCAAATGTTTTTTTGCGGCCTGGCCCGCAATAGGACTGGCAGCCGACATCAATTTTTGCTTCAGGATCTATTTCTTTTAATTGCGGTATCAATGTCTTCAGATTTACAGCCTGACAATCGTCGCAAACACGAAATTCGTTTGCCATTTTATTACAACCCTTTCTGCGGTCAATCTTTTATATTATGCGCTCCCCATTCCAGGAGCTTTAACAGCGCATTTCGCGCCTCGTCATCTTCTTCGTTAAAGCATGTCCGCTGCAAAGCATTCCTATTCAGATAAAAAGGACTGCCCTGCCAACTGCTACAGGCTATTTTAAAACTTATCCAGCTCTATTGCAAGCTGTAATCATTAACTTCGGTGGTGAATCTTAGTAATCTTCACAAAACCGCCATACGTATCTAGCGAAAAATAAAATTTTTAAAAAATCTACTATCCTTTTAATCACCTTTGTATAAAATCTGCCAAGTTTGTCCATCCTTTAACTAAGGCAACAGCAAAAAGTAATAATTTAGGGAGTTGAGGTTATATGAAAGTACGTCAGGACGCTTGGACAGATGAAAACGATTTATTGCTGGCAGAAACCGTTTTGCGGCATGTGAGGGAAGGCAGCACTCAGTTAAACGCTTTTGAGGAAGTCGGGGACAAGCTAAACCGCACATCTGCGGCATGCGGATTCCGCTGGAACGCTGTGGTGAGGCACCAGTATGAAAAAGCACTTCAGTTAGCCAAGAAACAGCGCAAGCAGAGACAAAGAATGCTAGGAAAGGATCAGGGCGGCAAAAAGAAACTCTTATACTCTCCGCCAGTTCCAACTATGCAGGAGGTTGAAGCAGCGCCAATTAAGACAAATGCGATTGTACCGCCGTCACCGGCAGATTTTTACGAAGAGCGTACAGAGGATGAATCGCATGCCCAAACAGAGACGGTCTCATCCTACACCTATTCAGAGCCGGTTTATACTGCGCCTGCACAGCTGGATATGGATACCGTTATCACATACTTGCAAACATTGAATCATTCAGGCATTCAGCTTGATATACTAAAGAGTGAGAATGAAAGATTGAAGCGCGAAAATGCGGATCTAAGAAGCCGGAATGAAGAGCTTGAAAGCAAAATCGGCGAATTGGAGCAGAATACGGTAACCATTCAGGAAGATTACGAGACACTGATGAAAATCATGAACAGAGCCCGCAATTTTGTTCTGTTTGATGAAGAAGAAAGGCCGGCATCCAAGTTTAAAATGGACCGCAACGGCAATTTGGAGAGAGTAGCTGAATAGAAAAGCTAAAACTCCTTGCCCGCCAAAGGGTGCAGGCGCTGAAAGTTCCAACAAAAAGGGTGTTCCCGGCAGCGGGAGCAGGAGAAAATGGCAGCAATTCCTTTTAAGGAGGGCCGCAGATCGTTTATGACTGCGGCTCTTCTTTTATTTATTCGCTGCCAAGTATTTTCTCATTCCGTTCCATCACACGGCGGTAATAGGCTTCAAACAAACCAGCTTCCACATTTGTCAGCTGCCCTGCATAAAGGCGGCCCGCTTTCTTTTTCAATGACTGCAAAAAGCGGAGCATCACATCTTGTACTTTCAGCTCTGTACCCAGTAATTCCGATAGTGATGCCATCACAGCCGGCTGAATTTCAGGGTACTGGAACTTTGTCTGTTCTTCTTTTTTAGCAAGGGAATAGAATTTGCCAATCAAATCGGCCCGCCCACTTCCGCTGCCATCCACGCACAGATAGATCTGGACCGCCACGCCATTGCGGAGGCGCCTTTGCGAGATGCCGGCAAACTTTTGTCCCCCTATGCTTAAATCATAGCTTCCCGGGCAATAGGAGCCGACAATTTCACGCGCTTCTATTTCTATATTAAAATCGGAAAACATCTCCTGGATGAGCATCCACATCGCATCATATCCGCGGTTTATGTCTATTCCTTTTTCACTTTCAGGAAAAATCAGCGAAATATTCAGGACCCCTTGATCCAGGACAACTGCCAGACCGCCGGAATTTCGTACGATCACTTCATATCCATGGCTTTTTAAAAAATGGATGCCTGCAGTTAAAAAAGGAAGCTTCGTATCCTGGATTCCAAGCACAATTGTATTATGGTGAACCCATGTCCTCGCGGTCGCAGGCGCCTCACCCGATCCTACAGAAGCACAAAGTGTATCGTCCATCCCGAAAGAGTGCAGGGCATTTAAGTGGATGCTTGCAGCAGATTGATCAATGACCCTCCATTCTTCCTGAAACAGCAAGTCTTGTAGCGAATTCATCTTCATTTGATCCCCTTTTGCCGTTATTTCGAGTTAATCGGCAGAATTTATCTATTTGGTGGCAATTTAACGGCCAAATCAGCTAGTTTATCAGCCTAAGTTATAGGTTTATCGGCCAAATATGACACTTTAACGGCCAAACTTGACCCTTTATCGGCCAATGGCCCATAACAGATACATTATAGCAAAAAAGCCAGTCACAAGGGACCGGCTTCTCAGCTGCTGTATTATTGATGTAAAGCTTGAGCTGCAGTAATTAAAGCAAGCTTGTAAACGTCTTCCTCGTTGCAGCCGCGGGACAGGTCATTAACCGGGCGGTTCAAGCCTTGAAGGATTGGTCCCACTGCTTCGAAGTTTCCTAGGCGCTGGGCAATTTTGTAGCCGATGTTTCCGGCTTCCAGGCTAGGGAAAACAAATACATTCGCATCACCCTGGATTGGCGAATCCGGAGCTTTTTTCTCAGCTACCGATGGAACGAATGCTGCATCAAACTGGAATTCCCCATCGATGATCAATAGCGGATCACGAATCTTAGCCGCTTCAAGTGCCGCCGAAACTTTTTCCGTTTCAGGAGACTTGGCAGAGCCCTTTGTTGAAAAGCTCAGCATGGCCACACGCGGTTCGATATCGAACATTCTGGCTGTCTTGGAGCTTTCAATCGCGATTTCCGCCAAGTCCTGGCTGTCAGGTGAGATGTTGATGGCACAATCGGCAAAAACATATTTCTCATCGTCACGGACCATGATGAATACACCAGATGTTTTGCGTACGCCTTCTTTTGTTTTAATGATTTGGAGAGCCGGTCTCACTGTGTCAGCTGTTGAATGAGCTGCCCCGCTCACAAGGCCGTCTGCTTTGTTCGCATAAACAAGCATGGTTCCGAAATAGTTTTCATCAAGAAGGATTTTGCGCGCATCTTCTTCTGTCGCTTTGCCTTTGCGTCTTTCAACAAATGCAGCCACAAGCTCATCCATCATCAGGAAGTTATTTGGATCATAAATTTCAGCTGATTCCAGGCTGATATCCATGTCCTTTGCTTTCGCTTCAATTTCTGCGATGTTCCCAATAAGGATCGGAGTGATGATTTTTTCAGTAGCCAATCTGCCCGCAGCCGCTAAAATGCGCTCATCCTGTCCTTCAGGAAATACGATTCTTAGATTCTGCCCTGTTACTTTTTCTTTCAATACTGTGAATAAGTCACTCATGATAATTCCTCCTACGGCACTATATTTCCGTTCAATTCAATAGAATTTCTTCTATATACTCCCTTAGAATACTCTTCATCCTAAGAATTTCAAGGAGTTCCCATGCTGTTAGCGTTTACAAATAAAAAGTTTTTGTTTTCGGTATATTCCCAATAATAAATACCCTTCTGCTGCATATCTTCATACCTTTTTTAAGATATCCATAATCCCCTCTTTGTAAACGGGATTTTGCGGTGACAGACACCTATACTAGTTCCGCAAATTGGTATAGGAGCCTGTCACCCTGCTGAATTCCAACATTTCAAGTTTTGTACACATGTTAATTGGAGAAACTATGTTATAGTAATGATGAGAATTTTAGTACATATTAGGAGTGATTATAATGAGTGAAGCAGCAGTAACGCTTGATGGCTGGTATTGTTTACATGACTTCCGTACAGTTGATTGGACAACTTGGAAAATGGCTCCCAGCGAAGAGCGCCAGGCAGCGATCCACGAATTTATGGCCCTAGTGGACAAGTGGAATACAACACAAAGCGAGAAAAACGGCAGCCATGCCCTTTATACAATTGTCGGCCAAAAAGCTGATTTTATGATGATGATCTTAAGGCCTACAATGGAAGAGCTAAATGAAATTGAAAACGAATTCAACAAAACTAAGTTAGCTGAATTCACGATTCCGGCTCATTCATATGTTTCTGTTGTCGAGCTGAGCAACTACCTGCCGGCCGGAGAAGATCCATACCAGAATCCGCAGATCCTGGCACGCCTTTACCCGGAACTTCCGAAAGCGAAGCATGTCTGCTTCTATCCGATGGACAAGCGCCGCCAGGGCAATGACAACTGGTACATGCTTCCGATGGAAGACCGCCGCAATATGATGCGCAGCCACGGCATGATCGGGCGCCAGTATGCAGGAAAGGTAAAGCAGATCATCACAGGTTCAGTCGGCTTCGACGATTATGAATGGGGAGTTACCCTCTTCTCTGATGATGTTCTTCAGTTTAAAAAGCTTGTTTATGAAATGCGCTTCGATGAAGTAAGTGCCCGCTACGGTGAATTCGGCTCCTTCTTCGTCGGAAACATCCTTGAAGAGGATAAAGTTGAAAAGTTTCTTCACGTTTAATCACCAAAACTCCCACTCTGCCGGGAGTTTTTCTTTTTTCTCAGGTCATAAATAAACATGCCCCTTCATAGTAATGAAATAGTGAGTTTCTATTTTAAAATTCAACCCGCAGGACTTTCTGACAGTCCATGGCAAAAATGCGGATAGAAATGGCTATTATAATTTTTAGGAGGGAAAACATTGAGTCAATCAAATTATGGTCAATACCCTTATTACGATTACAGGCAGCAACCTTACACTGGAAGCGGACAAATGGGACAGAACAATCAGGGACAGCCGCAATATCAAACAATGCCAACAGGCGGAACGTTTCCAGGTGCAAGCTCGGGCGGGATGTTTCCAGGTGCCGGCGCCGGCGCCGGTATGGGTGCCCCTTCAGCTGCTCCTACTATTCCAGGCATGCTTCCGCTTGAACAATCCTACATCGAAAATATTCTTCGCCTGAACAGAGGAAAGCTCGCGACTGTTTATGCAACATTCGAAAACAATACAGAATGGAACGCCAAAATATTCAAAGGCATCATTGAAGCGGCCGGACGGGATCACTTGATTCTGAGCGATCCGCAAACAGGAACCCGCATTCTCCTTCCAATGATTTACTTAGACTATGTGACGTTTGATGAAGAAATAGAATATGAATATCCGTTTGCCGGAGGACAGGGAATGTCGCAATATTCGCCAAGGTAATAAGAAAAGCGGAGGCGCCCTTGCCCATCGACGGAGCGTGGTGAACTGAGCCGAGTGAGATAGCGATTCGATGTTGACTTATAACGCTCGGGTACGCGCACATCCTGTGCGTCGCCGTAGACAGGTGAGGGAATCACACCGAGTCGATAGGGTGCCGGAGCTAGACAGTTATCAAAATTCAAATTTGTATTCACCTATATAAAAAAGGAGCTTTGACCCCGTCAAAGCTCCTTTTTTATTATAAATATTTTACCGCCGCAATGATCAAGAGCACCCAAGCCGCAAGGAAAGAAACTCCGCCAAGCGGGGTAATGGCACCGAGCACGCTGATTTTTGTTAATGTTAAAACATATAAGCTTCCTGAGAAAAGGATAATGCCGATCAGCATCAGCCAGCCTGACCAGGATAATAAAGATGACGCCGGCAATTTGCCTAGCAGGACGCCAATAATCAAAAGGCCTGTTGCGTGGAACATCTGGTAGGTTACACCTGTTTTCCATATCTCCAAATACTTCGGCTCCACTTTTCCCTCAAGCCCATGCGCCCCGAACGCACCTAATGCAACTGCTAAAAAAGCATTAATGGCTCCAATTATAATGAATAGCTTCATAATCCCCTGCACCTCTTATCGTTTTATTAAAAATCGAACAATGAATCGCCGTTTGCCTCATCATCCATCTGCATTTTCTTTGACTGCAGACTCGCTGGCTGAGCCGGAGGCGGTGCATTGTATGTATGGCTAATAGAAGCGGCAGCAGACACACTTCCTGTATCCGACTCTTCCAAAACCAGCTCGCATAATGACTTGATCGCCTGCACTCTTTCTCTTATTCTGGCGTCTGAAGAGCTGCTTTTCGCTTCCAGCAATTCCTTTTCCATCTTCCCTAAAAGCTTCTGAACAGAGATATTCATTCTCTACACCTCTTTCTGTAAGAAAAGCGCAGCGCCTTGCCCCACCCCTATTTTCAAGGGGCAGACTGCTTCCGCTAAACAAATCCCGAAGTTCAAAAAAAGTATACATTCTTTTTAAAAAACCGCCAATGGTACCGGCCATATAAAGTTTATCAGGTTTTCTTTTCAAAACGCAAACAAGGATAGCCAGATGCCCGAAAAACTTCGAGAGAGGGCATTTGCCTGGATTTAAACTGAAAAGCCCTGTAGCCTTTTGGATGGCTCCCGTCCCATGTAACATAGAAATATTTGCATTTAAAACAATCCATTTTCTGTGAACTCATTTGTCTTCCCCTTCTCGAACATGCATATTTCGAGCACTTCTCTTATTCTCTTACACGAAACGGTATGTTTCACGTGAAACATGACGAAAAAAATCAGAGATCAAGAATCTGCCAGTCAATGGGCTCCTCCCCAAGCTCCTGTAATATCTCATTCGTCCTTGAAAATGGCCTGCTGCCAAAGAACCCTTTTCTTGCCGAAAATGGACTTGGATGCGGCGATTTTATTATATAGTGTTTAGAAGGATCAATCAGCGCTTCTTTTTCCTGAGCCGGTTTGCCCCATAATATAAAAACCACTGGCTTTTCCCTCTCATTCAGTTTTTGTATGACGGTGTCAGTGAAAGTTTCCCATCCTTTCCCCTTATGCGAATGTGCCTGCCCTTTGCGGACGGTCAGAACGGTATTTAAGAGCAGCACTCCTTCTCGGGCCCATTTTAATAGATAGCCATTGTTTGGCACCTCGAAGCCCAGGTCATCCTGCATTTCCTTGAATATATTTTTCAATGAAGGTGGCAGCTTTACATCAGGCTGAACCGAAAAGCTTAATCCATGTGCCTGCCCCGGTCCATGATAAGGATCCTGCCCCAATATCACTGCCTTTACGTCTTTATAAGCTGTATATTGAAGAGCATTGAAAATATCCTCCTGCTTTGGATAAATGGTTTGCTTCTCATATTCTTTTTTAAAAAATTCACGAAGATGGAGATAATAGGGTTTCTCGAATTCCTTTTCCAAAATCTCCTGCCAGTCATTTCTTAAGACACGCTTCATCTGCCAACTCTCCCTCCTCTTATTTGAAAAGTCCTATTCTTAATACCCATTGGCTATCATTGCATAATCTTTCATTCTTGCATACATGTTTAAATTTTTTCAGAACGGATATGTAATAAATATAACGGCAGGACATGCTGCCATTTAAATAAATCTGCAAATCTTTTAAGGAGGATGTTATATATGTATAAAATTGAAGTTGTTGAAAATGGTGTACAGGCTACTGATACGATTGGAATGCTGCAAAACCAGGGATTCAATAAGGAAAACATCTATATTTTCGCACATGACAAGGATCGCTCAGATCACCTTTCTGACGCGACGGATACAGGCGAAGTCGGCATGAAGGAGCAGGGCCTATTCGATTCTGTCGGCAACGTGTTCAAAAAACGCGGAGATGAGCTTCGTTCAAAATTTGAATCTGTTGGTTTAACGACCGTAGAAGCAGAACAATATGAAAAAGTATTGGATGAAGGCAAGTTAGTTATTGTCGGAACAGACGAAGTAAAATAAGCAAAAAAGCGATGAAAAATTTTTCATCGCTTTTTTTATGCCCTAGAACATCCAAACCCATAGCCCAATCAACAGAACGGGGTACAGTACATACCACCAGACTCTGGATATATTGACTTTTGACAGGATGAAAAAAACCAGTTCAGGCAGCACAATCAGACCAGCCTGAAGCCATATGAAGGTGCTAAAATGCTCCGGCGCTGTAATGCCGGCCCCTGTCGCCCAGTCTCCGCTATTGAATAAAAAGTAGAAAAAGTTCAGGAATGGGAGAATGATAGCGAAAAGAATCCGGCTTATATGGACGATTAGATCTGCAGGACGCTTGGTTTTATACATAGGGGTAACCGGAATGATAAAGCTGTAAAGGATCAGCACCAGCCCTATAAAATTGACCAGCAGCTGGTCAAACAAATACCCGAAAAAATACATGAATGTAATCATTGTTAACCTCTTCTGTCTTTTTGTCTTTATTTTACAAAAAGGGAAGGGGCTTATATATAATGAAAAAGCACTAGTTTTTCTACCGGACTCTTATTGACCGTAAAGGCCCGACAGAGTGAAAATGACTAAAACGCCACTTCCTGTAGGCCCCAACTTACAAAACCCCACTGATTGAAGTTTCACTTTAACCCATAATCCGCTGATAAATGGACTTTGCCTGCGCTAAATCCTTTGTGCCATGAATAAGGGCGCGTCCGTCTTTAAAGAGGACAAGGCGCTGCTCCTCCATTTCGACGGAAAGCAGATACGGATTGCCTTTCACCTGGTAGCCTAATGCTTTCAGCTGCCGTGCGATTTCAGCGAATTCGATTTCATGCTCCTTTGGCGGGCGGATCTGAACAGTGTCCCTTCCGCAGAGAACAGTGGATTTCATCATGTTTTCCGGCTGCAGGTAAGGATATGTTCTTTCTGTTCCGCAAGATAAGCAGCCTTCATCTTTTGCTTTTGACACCTTCATGCTTGTGTACTGGTTTCGCCATAAATCAAAGCTGACCATAGCGGTACGCACGGCTTCCCAGTCCTCAGCCAGAATTTTCAGTGCTTCAGCTGCCTGATGGGCGACGACCATTTGCACAGCTGGGGCAATGATTCCTCCTGTGTCACAGGTCATCCCCTGGATCGGAATCTTTTTCAGCAGGCAATTCATGCATGGCGTTTTCCCGGGAATGATCGTCATGCTCATGCCAAAGCTGCCGACACAGGCTCCATAAATCCAGGGAATATTAAATTTTTGGGAGATATCATTAATGGCCATCCTGGTTTCAAAGTTATCGGTCGAGTCCAGGATCAGATCCACCCCTTCAGCAAGCTCTTCCAGCTTTTCCGGAGTAGCATCGCCAATAATCGAGCGGGTTTCGACCTCGCTATTAATCTGTTTTAGCCGTTTTTCTGCTGCGGCCGCTTTTGGCATTTTTTCTAAGGCATCGCTTTCTGCAAAAAGCTGCTGGCGCTGCAGGTTGCTTTCCTCGACATAATCCCGGTCAATGATAGTCAGTTTGCCGGCACCTGAACGCGCCATCAATTCCGCATTCCCCGAGCCAAGAGCGCCGGCACCGACAATCAGCACATGCTTGGAGCGGATTTTTTCCTGCCCCACTTTTCCAATAGGCGGAAACAAAGCCTGGCGTGAATACCTTTCAGACAATGCGCCACCTCCTCTCTTGAAGCTGCCATTACCCCCCGCTGACTGGAGGGATAAAGGCAATTGTATCTCCGGCCTGAATGACTTCATCATCTGAAGCAAATTCTTCATTCACGGCTGCCATGACTGAATCAAGCTTCAGCCCGTATTTTTCCTCAAGCATTTGTTTCAGTTCAGAGATTGTTTTGCCGCTGACATCATTTATAACAGACTCTTCTCCAACACGGTCCCGCAAATGGGCAAAAAACATAATTTTATTCATGTAAATCCTTCGCCTCCGGTTTTCCTTTTGGGTATGCTACTGTTTCCAGCTGGTTGCCAATCCATTCTTCGCCATCTTCCCAATGTTCCTTTTTCCAAATCGGCACAATTTCTTTAATTCTTTCAATCGCATAGCGGTTTGCTTCATAAGCATCTGCACGGTGTGGAGTGGAAACGGCAATGACAACCGCTACATCGGTGATATCCAGTTTGCCGGTCCGGTGGGTAATTGCCACTTCTGCCCCGTTCCAGCGCTCTTTTATCTCGGTTCCGATCTGCTCCAGTTTTTTCACAGCCATTGATTCATATGCTTCATATATTAAGTAAAGAGTTTTTTTGCCATGTGTCAGCTCGCGGACTGTTCCGATAAAGGTCGTAATCGCTCCCGCTTCCCGCTGCACCACTTTATCGATTACACTTTGGATATCAATCGGGTCTTTAGAAATCTCAAAATTCATGGAATCACCTCGTTTTATTTGATTTTGACATAGACAGGGACGGAATGGAAATGAATGCATTCTTATTTTGATGCATCTTCTGCCATTTTCAGAGCCTGCCGGTATTCGTCAGGGCGGTTCATGTTAAAAAAGTGCGCATCCCTATATAAAAATCCCAAATTCTTAAGCTCTTCATCTTTTATGATTCTGCTATCGATTTCCTGCAGAAATTGGCGGATCCGCAGTTTATTTTCCCTCAATGCCAGCTCTGCTGCATCTTTTGCATCCTTTCGGTAAGCGGCAAAAAGCGGGTGAAGCTGCCCTCCGATTTCAGGCACGGACGCCTGATGATGATCCAGCTGTTCAAGAAGAAGCCTGGCAAGCTCCCCGGATATGAATGGCATATCACATGCCACAATCAGATTGTTTTGAGTCATGGATTCAGACAGGCCGGCATGAATTCCAGCCAGTGGCCCTTTTTCTTTCCAGCGGTCGCTTACAAGAGGAAGGCCGAGAAACTGATAATCTTCCTGTTTATTGGCTACGATGATGACATTGGGCAATATAGAAGACAGCTGATTGGCGATTCGCTCAATAACTGTTTTGCCGCCTATTTTCAGCAGGGCTTTATTCTCCCCCATCCGGCTTGAATGTCCTCCTGCCAAAATGATGCCTGTACTGCTCATTTCCCTCACCGTCTTTCGATGTATCTATCGTTATCCTTTTATTTTACCATCTATTCCGGCCTGTTTCTTTTAAGAAGTCCGCCGGAGTTGGCAATATTGTGACGTTCAGCAGGATTTTTTTTGCTGAGGTTAATTTATTTGCAGATAGTCGAGGTTTATGTGCGGATAAGCGTGATTTATGTGCGCATAGCCATTTTTATGTACGTTCATGTGTTCATCGTATTTTTGCCTAAAGGAGCGGTTAACTTAATGCTATCTGCAGTCCTTAATAGTTTTTACCTTTTTCAATTATTGTTATAATTAGAAAAAGATATCCAGCAGCACTTCAAGGAGGAATTATGCATATGACGATGAAAAAAGTAATGACCATTGCCGGTTCAGATACGAGCGGCGGCGCGGGAATCCAGGCAGACCTTAAGACATTCCAGGAGCTTGGCGTTTACGGGATGACTGCGCTGACTACCATCGTGACGATGGATCCTAAAAATAACTGGAGCCACAACGTGTTTCCGATTTCGACAGACATTCTGGAAACACAGATCGAAACAATTATGTCTACAGGAATCGACGCGATGAAAACTGGCATGTTAGGTTCTGAAGACGTGATTAAAATTGCGGCAAAGACCATTAAAGAAAACAGCCTGGATCATGTTGTCATCGATCCGGTCATGGTCTGCAAAGGTGAGGATGAGCCGATTCATCCTGAATTAAACGAAGCATTAAGAGATTTGCTTGTGCCGCTTGCAACAGTGGTAACACCAAATTTATTCGAAGCATGGCAGCTGGCTAAAACAGGTCCGATCAAGACTGTGGAGGACATGAAGGAAGCGGCTGTTAAAATTCATGAGCTTGGTGCGAAGTATGTATTAATCAAGGGCGGCAGCAAGCTTCAGCACGAAAAAGCAGTTGATCTTCTATATGATGGACAAGAGTTCACTCTTTATGAAAGCGAGCGCGTTGAAACGACTTACACTCATGGCGCAGGCTGCACCTACTCTTCTGCAATCACAGCAGAAATCGCGAAAGGCAAACCTGTAAAAGAAGCGGTTCAAACAGCGAAGGATTTCATCACTGCCGCCATCAACCATGGCTTTAAGCTAAATGAATATGTTGGCCCTACAATGCCTGGTGCTTACCGCAAATTTGGTGCAGGCCGTCTTGAATCAGAATAAGCATGATGAAACAGAGTCCGAAGGGGCTCTGTTTTTTCCATGGCGGTTAAGAAGATATATTGATTTTTCGCGGACAATTTAAAAATTTCGCGGTTATATCTTTTTAGCACCCTCGCTGAGATTACTTTTTCGCTTTTCATTTCTTTTTTTAGTAAGATAAACATATAAATGCCGTCTCAAACGAATATGAAGATAAAACGGAAGGGGGACTATAGAGTGGAACCAGCAGTGAAAGAACTCGTACAAAAAGAGATTGACCGCCTTGCCAATAAAGAGGTCTTTATTCATCTGGAAACAACAAACGGAGCGTATGCTTCCCATTTTGATGAAAGCTTCTTTTCTTCAGGTGCCTATATCCGCAATGCCAAATTGGTTTATGAACATGGAAAAATCACCGGAAAAGGCCCTTACCGGGTTGGATTGAAAATGAATTTTGGCTGGGTGTATGCTGAAGGAATTACCCACTTTGAAGTCGATGAAGAAGACAGGCTCCTTTTAGCCGGCCATGATTTCAGCGGCAAGCTTGCAGTCGCCCTGCAAATTAGTGAAACACCTTTTGAATAATTAGGGGCTCAGAGGACACCAAATGGAAAGGAGCACGACCATGATGGAAAAGGAAAGACATGTACTCGTCATCTTCCCTCATCCGGACGATGAAGCATTTGGCGTTTCAGGAACGATTTCCTTACATATCGATAACGGCACACCTGTCACCTACGCATGCCTGACGCTTGGAGAAATGGGGCGCAATATGGGAAATCCCCCTTTTGCCACCAGGGAAACTCTGCCGAAAATCCGTAAAGAAGAGCTGGAGGAAGCAGCCAGGGTTTTGGGCATCCAGGACTTAAGAATGCTGGGGTATCGCGATAAAACAGTAGAGTTTGAGGATGAAGAAAAGCTCGCGAACAGACTGGGAGTCATCATCGGTGAGACAAACCCTTCCCTCATCATCACGTTTTATCCGGGATACGCTGTGCACCCGGATCATGACGCAACAGGCGCCGCTGTGATCCGTGCGGTAAAAGAGCTGCCTGCTGACAAGCGTCCGAAGGTTCACTGTGTCGCATTCTCCAATAACTGTGAGGAAGAAATCGGCCAGGCTGATGTTGTCAATGACGTCAGTGCGGTTGCAGACCGAAAGATTGCAGCGATCAAGGCACATGCCTCACAGACACAGCTGATGGCAGCGAATATGGAAGAAAGCATTAAAAAGCAAGAGCCTGAAGTATTGGCCAGAATGTATAAAGAGCGTTTTTGGACCTATAAATTCTAAAGATAGAACATGCCGCCCCTGATTTCAGAGCGGCTTTTTTTATGGTTTTAGTTTTCTGAATATTAACTACTTTTTACCCATGAGCTGCCTCCGTTATGATGTTAGAATTTCCTTAAGTAGTTCGCAAACGGTTTCATTCGCCTTTTGATGCAATCGGTTGCACTATACTTATTACCCACTTTAACTCATCTAATTAGGGAGGGAAAATTATGGACAAATATAGGAAAGCTGGCATCTTGATCATGCTCCTAAGCTTGATTCTCAGTTTATTCACGGGAATTCATCCTCACTTATCCTCTGCCAGCACAGTCGAAAGCCCTGTAGTGGACGGGAATCAAGTTACTTTCTCCTATCAGGGAGAAGCTCAGCAGGTCCGGGTTGCCGGCAGTTTTACCGGCTGGCAAGATGGAGCATTGGCAATGACGAAGGGCGAAAACAATATATGGTCAAAGACTATTCTTTTATCACCTGGAGTCTATGAATATAAATTTATTCTGGATGACAGCAATTGGATTACTGATCCGGCAAATAGCAAGACTGCTAACGGAAACAGCTTACTGGCTATTAGCGGATTAACGACTGAAATGCCTGCTGATGCTGTAAAAGACACCATGATTCCTCTTTCGGCTAAATTAGTACATAGCAGCGGCACTATCGAAGATGTGCAGCCAGCCTGGAGATTAAAAACGGAAGCAAATGGCGTTGAGGTGAAAAATAATCAGCTGGCAATCTCCAATTCTGCTGAAGCAGGAAGCGTAACTGTCATTGGCGAATTCAATGGCTATACACTAGAGCATAGCTTCAGCATTATCAGTCAGATGAATAGCTACAAAATAAACTACTGGCGCGATGACGGGAAGCAATTCAATTGGGATTTATGGGCATGGGAGGACGGAAAAAACGGCAAGGCTTACCCATTTACAAACCGTACAGAAGGTTTTGCCCAAGCTAAGATTTCTGTTCCTTCGAGTAAAATCCATGTCATTCCCCGTCCTGGAAACTGGGATACTCAGGATATTTCCAGAACCATTACCATGCCTGATGGCCAAAATGAAGCAGAGGTATGGCTCGCTGAGGGCGACCAAACCGTTTATTACTCAAAAGAGGAATTTGACGATCGGAATGCAGAAGATAACCGTCGTTTTATTGAGTTTACGTATTTAAGAGACAATCACGATTATGAAGGCTGGAACATTTGGACCTGGCAGACTGGCATAAAAGATGGGCAGGCAGATTTTACCGAAGTCAATGACAAGGGGGCTGTTGCATTGATTGAAATTGGCCAGCAGACTGAGCAAATGGGATTTGTGCTTCGCAAAGGAACAGGCTGGGACCAAAAGGATCCTTATGGTGCCGACCGCTATATTAAAACAGGGAATGACAATTTCACCAAGGTTATAGTCAAAAGCGGCCAGAGTGAATTCTATCAGGTCCCTTCTATTACGGGGCCTCTCCTGAACAATGGCAGTCTTACTCTTTATTTTAGAGATCCGGAGCTGTTCAAACAGGGAGAAATGGATTCGATTGAAAAGGTGCAGGCAAAGTTGAATGGTCAGATTTACGATATGCAGTACTCCCTTAAGGAAGAACGTTTCTTTGTGAAGATTGATCAATTGGAAGAAGGAACATACGAGTACTCTTTCCTTGTTACTAGAGATGGAGAACCTTCTGAAATGAAAGATCCTTATAATGAGAAGTCATCCATCACCTATAAAAACCCAACAGCAAAAATCAGAACTGACGTGAGTCCAAATAAAGTTTCATACAATGAAAATGCTGTTTTATCCATTGAAACAGTACTTTCCGATCCTGAGGTATCTATTAAAGAAGCTTACGCTGACCTATCCGCTATCGGCGGAAGCAGCAAAGTCAGTATTGACCCGGCATTAAATGCACACACCATATCCATTGATCAAGCTGTAACGGCAGGCATTAAGAAGCTGCCGATCACGGTAATTGATGAATATGGGAATTTCCATACTGGAGAAGCTTCCGTTGAAGTCAAAACCCGTACCTTCAGCGGCAAAAAGGATGATTTTGATTGGGATGAGGCACGCATTTACTTTATGCTGACAGATCGATTTAACAATGGAGATTCTTCCAACGATGATCCAAACCATTCAAATTATGATACGTCCCATCTGGAAACCTATCATGGCGGAGATTTCCGGGGAGTGATTGAAAGACTGGATTATCTCGAGGACCTTGGCATTAACACGATTTGGATTACGCCGATCGTCGACAACATTAATTGGGACCTGCGCCATGATAAAGATGGAAACCAATATGGCTATCATGGCTACTGGGCAAAGGATTTTACAAAATTGGATGAGCATCTTGGGGACATCAAGACATTCCAGGAACTTTTGGAAAAAGCACATGACCGCGGCATAAAAGTGATGGTGGATGTGGTACTGAACCATACCGGATATGGATTAAAGGAAAACGATCCTTCCATTGGACTTGGAATTCCCAACTTCCCTTCTGATGCTGACCGCGAGCGCTTTACGGGCATGCTGCGGGATGGAGGAAATGATACCATCCGCGGCGAGCTGGCCGGATTGCCTGATTTTAAAACGGAGGAAGAAGAGGTCCGCAGTCAAATTATTGACTGGCAGACAGACTGGCTTGAAAAAGCAAAAACGGACCGCGGAGATACGATTGATTACTTCCGTGTGGATACCGTTAAACACGTGGAGCACACAACATGGAAAGCATTTAAAAATGCCCTGACTGAAATCAGGCCTGACTTTAAAATCATAGGCGAATATTACGGCGGCCACATCGATGAACATGGAGGCTTTCTGAACAGCGGCGAAATGGACTCCATCCTCGATTTTGATTTTAAACATACCGCTGCTGATTTCATTAACGGCAAAATCGACGCAGCTGAAGCAAAATTACAGGCTCGAAATGATAAGCTCTCAAATACGGCAGCTCTTGGCCAATTTTTAAGCAGTCATGATGAAGACGGCTTCCTGATCACAAGTGCGGGCAATGATTGGGGCAAAATGAAAATTGCCTCTGCCCTCCAAATAACGTCAAAGGGACAGCCAGTTATCTATTATGGGGAAGAAATCGGCCTTTCCGGCAAACATGCAGGAGATATGGATAAAGGAGAGTTTAATGAAAACCGCTATGACTTTGACTGGTCCCTAATCGAAAATGACATGCACAAGCACTACCGGAAGCTCCTTAACATCCGGAAGGATTACTCAGCAGTGTTTTCAAAAGGTACACGCGAAAAGCTGGCAGGCAGTGACGCTAAGGGGTATCTAGTTTTTAACCGCTCCTATAACGGCATAAATGCTGTTGTAGGCATAAACACTATGACGGATAAAATGAAAGTAACAGTAAAAGTCCCATTTGCCGCCGGAAGTAAGGTCATTGATCAATATTCCGGAAAGAAATATTCAGTGGACAAAAATCGGCAGATTAAAGTCAAACTGCCCGGCAGAAATGAGGGCGGTACGGTCATTCTAGTTTTGGATGAAAAAAGGAATTAATAAAAACAGGGAGCCTCTCTAATGGAGAGGCTCCCTGTTTTCCTGTTCCATGTACGCATAGCAAGCCTCCTCATCACACGACGAAAACCGTTAAGAACCTGCTCCCATGAGGTGTCCGGGGGTAGTCAAGGCGCCTTGCGCTTTTCTTATTTCTCCATCATTTCCTTCAAATACTGAAGCTGGCTTCCGTCTTCCCGCTTCACAATATTCACGATGAAACGCTTCGTTAATTTGGCGACAAGACCGCTGGTTTTGACGTTTGCTTCCATCTCCACCTGCGTTCCTTCTTCTATTTCATGAAAATCATATTTAAATTCTGTTATAAGCCCATTGGCATTGCTGCGGGTGGTATAGGTTCTGTCTTGTTTGAAATCAATGATTTCAATATCTGCACTGATTTTTTTCCCTCTGACCATGCGGGTTTCAATGAACTTTGTACCTTTTCCGATCTCGCCCTCGGTCTGCTTTTCCACTTTCACAACAAACGGCATGAGTTCAGGGACATTTTCCATCTTAATCATATAATCGAATACTTCATGTACTGGTTTATTGATAATTTCACTGGAACGAAAGTCAGCCATGCTTTGCACCTCAGAGTCATAGAGTCTATGACTCTATTATATATCAAAAAAGCCGGGCTGACTAAGAAAAGCGGAAGCGCCTTGCTACGAAGGAACACAGACTAAGAACGCCACATCCTCCCAAAGGCTGGCACTTTAATCGTGCGATGATAAAGCTGTCGAAGCATTCTTTGTGGAGCAAGACATTTCTATAATTTTAAATTTGTCTTTCTCACCTTAAAAGCACCTGCCCTTACAGCCCCTGATGGTAAAGGGAGCAGAATTTGCACCAGTCCACAATAACGATTTTTCTGCCTGTAATTTCGATGATTCCTTCTTTTTTCAGTCTGGAAAAAACCCGGCTGACACTTTCCCGGGATGTTCCGACAAGGGTGGAGAATTCCTGGACGGTTATGGGAAGTTCAAGATGCATTCGGTTACAGTGGTTGGCGCCGAATTTTTCCGCGAGCCTTTCCAATGTCCGGACGGTTTTTGAGTACACATCAAGCAGGGCGATGTCCCTCAGAATGGAGGTCATATCACGCAGCGATTCACTCATATAGCGGATAATCTGAACAGCCATTTCCGGTGAATACAGAAGCTCCTGTTCCAGATCATCCGTGTTCAGAAAGTAGATTTCACCATCCTGCACCATTGTACCCGTCGCAGGATAGGTTTGACCCGTCTGGTTAAAAAGGTTGGCTTCTGCAAAAATCTCGCCTTTTTTCTTAATGCAGACAATCAGTTCGTTGCCATGTTCATCCTGTTTCGTCAGCTTCACAATGCCGGAATGAACAAAGTAAACTCCTTTGGCGACTTCATATTCAGACATAATTCTTTCGCCTTTCAAATAAGCTTTCTTAATAATTCGTTTATCGATCAGCTGTATGGATTCACTGGGGAGTTCTTTAAAAATTTCAATCTTGCCTAAAAATTCATCGATTAACGGCCTATGATCGTGCTTTTCATTTTCCATTCCCATCCCCCGCTTTTACAATTCTATTAGAAATATTTTAGCTAAGATGCGTTTAGGAAGAAGTGACTTAACTCACAAAAGCCTGATCATGCTTGAAATTCATTTGTCGAAAATAATGAGTGATTACTCACTTTACAAACAAGCTGCTTTTCCTTTATGATTTATGTGAGTGATTACTCACTTTCTAGCAAAAAAGGAGTGAACCAATGAAAAATTCAATTGTTTCCATCCAAAATGTATCCAAGACTTATGGAAAGCACCAGGTTTTAAAAGATATTAATCTTGAAATTTACGAGGGTGAAATTTTTGGCCTGCTCGGCCCATCTGGAGCCGGCAAGACGACGCTTGTTAAACAGCTGGCGGGACTGGAGGTGCCAACACAGGGGGAAAACCATATTTTCAGCGAAAAAATGCCCCAGCTGGACTTGATCAAACGAATTGGCTATATGGCTCAATCCGACGCCCTATATACCGAATTAACAGCAAAGGAAAATCTTGATTTTTTCGCAGCGCTGTATGGATTAAAAGGAAAAGAAAAAAAGCAGCGGATGAATGAGGTAATGGAAATTGTTTCATTAACTGACCATCTCGGCAAGCTGGTTTCCGATTATTCAGGAGGTATGAAAAGAAGACTTTCCCTTGCCATTTCCCTTTTGCATAGTCCTGGTCTCCTCATCCTGGATGAACCTACTGTAGGAATTGATCCTGTCCTCAGAAAAAGCATCTGGGAATCTTTTAAAAGTCTGAAGGAAAACGGAACAACCATCCTGGTAACGACTCATGTCATGGATGAAGCTGGAAAGTGTGACAGGCTGGGCATGATTAGAGACGGACAGCTCATTGCAGCTGGCACACCGGAAGAATTAATGCAGCAAACCAGCTCTGCCAATATTGAAGATGCCTTCCTGGCATATGGAGGTGCGTAATTATGAGAATTATGGCCCTGGTTATACGGATACTCCGCCAGATTGTAAGAGATAAACGGACGATGGCTCTATTGATCTTCGCTCCTATCCTGGTCCTGACTATGCTTCACCTAGTGTTTAGCGGAGATGAATATACGCCTGAAATTGGCCTCGTTGATATCCCTGGAAAATTGGAAACTCAGCTTAACCTGGAAGATGCCAAACTCAAACACTATGAAACAGAGAAGCTGGCAGAAAATGACCTATCAGACAAGAAGCTGGATGCGTATCTGGTGTTTGATCAAATGCCGCCATCAGTGGTTCTGGAAGGAAGCGATCCGAGTATAAACGGAGCGGTGATGAAATGGATTCAGGATGCACTGAAGCCTATACAGCAAAATGGCGGGAATCAGGAGATACAGATCGATTATTTATTCGGCTCGGACGACATGGGGCAATTTGATTATTTCGGGCCGGTGCTGCTGGGATTCTTTGTCTTTTTCTTTGTATTCCTGATTGCCGGTGTATCCTTTTTGAGAGAAAGAACAACCGGTACCCTTGAGCGGCTTTTGACCAGTCCTCTCCGGAAATGGGAAATCGTTGCGGGATATATCATGGGATTTGGGTTATTCACCATGATCCAGGCAGCCATCATCGCCTGGTATGCGATCTATGTGCTTGGCATGCTGATGGAAGGGTCTTTTGGCTATGTCCTGCTCATTACACTGCTTCTCTCGCTGACAGCATTGACTCTGGGAATCCTGCTGTCTTCGTTTGCCAATAATGAGCTGCAGATGATTCAATTTATACCGCTTATTGTGGTTCCCCAGATCTTTTTCTCGGGGTTATTCAATCTGGAGACCATATCAGAGTGGCTCAGCTGGATCGGCCCTTTTACGCCTTTATATTACGCGGCTGAAGCATTAAGAAATGTAATGGTGAGAGGCTTTGGATGGGAAATGATTTATAAAGATCTGCTTATGCTGCTCGCTTTCTCCCTGCTCTTTATGATTCTGAATATCGCAGCTCTAAGACGGTACAGGAAAATTTAAAATTTCTTTTTGCATTTTCATTCCTTTATAATAAAGGCATAGATTTTGTACGTATAAAGGAGTTAACCATGCCAGAGCAGGATTCCATTTTAGAAGGATTATTTCAGGAAGAAGAAAGACTTACGGAGAAGCAGAAGAAAATTATCATGGCTGCGATTGAATCGTTTTCCGAAAAAGGCTATGCAGCCACTTCAACAAGCGAAATCGCCAAGAAGGCAGGAGTAGCCGAAGGAACCATCTTCAGACACTATAAAACAAAAAAGGATTTGCTGATGGGGATTGTTTCCCCGATGATGGCGAAGCTGATTGCTCCCTTTGTCATCAAGGATCTATACAAAGTAATTGATCATAAATACGAGCGCTTTGAAGATTTTTTAAGAGCCATGATGGAAAACCGGATAGCATTTCTGAAAAACAATATGCCTCTTATTAGGATCCTGATTCAGGAAATTCCGTTTCACCCTGAACTCAAGGAACAATTTAAAGAGCATATTGCGATTAAAGTATTCGAACGCTTTGTTAATTTGGCTGAATTTTATCAGAAAAAAGGCCAGATTATTGATATCCCAGCCTATAGTGTAGTCAGAATGACCTTTACATCGATATTTGGCTTTTTAATCGCAAGGTATTTAATATTGCCTGAAGCCGATTGGGATGATGAAAAGGAAATCGAGCTGACCATTCAATTCATCATGCATGGACTTTCAGCTAAAGACTAAAGCCTGGCACTGCTGCCAGGCTTTTTATATTTCCGAAAGCTGAATGTAATAGAGTTTGTCATCCTTATCAAGCGGATTGCCGCGTCCGTCCGTATTATTGCTGATAAAATATAGCACATCCCCTTCAATAAAAACGTCCCGGATTCTTCCTAAGTTAGAAACAATTTTCCTGACATTCTTTGTTTCCAGATCAAACTCAAGAACGGCACTTCCTCTTAAGGCGGCAGTGTAAAGCTTGCCTTTATAATAGGCCGTCCCGGACGGAGCCCAGGTTTCATCATCACCGGAGGTAAACAGCGGTGATTCCATGCCTTCCTTCTTTTCGGTCCCTTTTATAATGGGCCATCCGTAATTTTTCCCGGGAAGGATCTTATTGATTTCATCATTGGCCGATGGGCCGTGCTCACTTTCATATAAAGTCCCATCCTCAGCCCATGCCAGCCCCTGCGGATTGCGGTGGCCGTAACTATAAACATAGGATCCTCTGAAAGGATTATCCCCCGGCACGGTCCCATCGAGATTTATTCTTAGGATTTTTCCTCCCAGAGAATTCACATCCTGAGCAATTTCAGGATCAGTGGCAGCATCGCCTGCAGTAGCATAAAGCTTCCCATCAGGGCCAATTTCAAGCCGGCCGCCGTGGTGGAACTGCCCGCTAGGGATTTTATCGAGTAAAAGCCTCTCCTCTTTCCACGTTCCATCTTGAAGCCCAAGGGTCACTATACGATTAAACTGTCCTAAGGTGTTTTCATAGGTGTAATAGGCATATGCTTCGTTTGATTGTGAAAAATCAGGTGCCAGCACAAATCCAAGCAAGCCAGCTTCGGAAGCAGTAGAAAGTTTTTTCGCAAGTTCTACCTTTTGACGTTCTTTCTTGCCATCCTCTACTTTTACAATGCTGCCCTGTCTTTCCGTCATGTAAAAGATTTCGCCTGTTTTGGCAATGGACCAGGGGATATCAAGCTCATCAGCCAGTATTTCCGGCTCTTCACCGGCAGGAAGGCTTGCCTCCTGATCCTCGACTTGTTTCCCGCTATTATTCTCGCCGGTACCGTAACATCCAGCCAGCAGACCAAAAACCAGCAAACCTGCACCAAACACCTTTTTCATCCAGCTTTCTTCCCCCTTGAAATTTTACTTCAGGACTTCCCGGATTGCCTTGGCTACACCGCTGTCTTCATTTGCAGATGTCACCGCATCACATTGTGCTTTAATGATGTCATCGGCATTTCCCATGGCAACGGATCTTCCTGCACGTTTGAACATAGACAAATCATTATAATTATCGCCAATTGCCATTGTTTCCAGAAGTGAAATGCCTTTTTCCTTTACAAAAGCTTCAAGCGCAATCCCCTTTTGGGCGTTCACACTTGTCAGCTCCAGGTTCTCATCCCCAGATGAACTTACGGCCATGCCTTCAAGCTTAAGCAAGTCTTCTTTGGCGGATACGAGAAAATCCGGTTCGAATGAGAAGGCCAGCAGCTTGTATATTTGGTGCTCGTCACTGTTGAAAAGCTCGTCATAGCTGTTCACTTTTCGCACAAGCCCTTTTGTAAAGCGTTCTTCGGCAGCTTTTGTCACTTCATCAATATCCGCTTCAGGATTTCCGCTTAAAAAGATGTCGACAATGATGGAGACGCCGCGGTCTTCATCAATGGTATATGTACCCTGGTTTGTGTATACCTCGAAATAAACGTTGTTCTCCACAAGGATATAGGCGGCCTTTTTAGCCAGGTCCTTTTCGAGCGGATTGGAGGATACGACTTTTCCATCTGCAGCCCTTACTTCTGCCCCATTGGCGCAAATAATTGGGCAGGAAATACCAGCTTCATCGAGGACGAAGCTTGCTTCGAAGTAGGAGCGCCCAGTCGCGATGACTACTTCGACTCCTTTTTCCTGTGCTGTTTTAATGGCTTCGATATTTTCAGGCGTGACTTTCTGTGTGGCGGTTAAAAGCGTGCCGTCCATATCACTTGCAATGCATTTGATCATTATAATTTCACCTTCTGGCTGTAGTATTTTTACTGAAAAACTTATTTGCCATTCTATCATGTTCCTAGGGTTATTTTAAATAATTGCACTTCCCAGGAAAAAACTCTCTTTCTTTTTTTGGGTTATGTATGCTGCCCGTTGAATTCCGCTGCGGGCACTCAGCTAACCCTCGGGGAGGAACGAGAGAGCCCCGCTTTTTCGGGGATCAAGTGTGCTCCGGTGATATCTACTCAGTGCTCCTAATATATATGATCAAAACCTAAGAATCTAATCAATATACTTACTCCCCTCCCTAATGCTCAGCCTGGCAAGTGTGTTTGATTCAATAAACCTTTTAACTGAATCAGGATTTGTTTTGGAATATTCCCTGAGCGCCCAGCCTATGGCTTTTTGGATGAAGAATTCTTTGCTGTCATTGTTTTGGAGAATATAGCGGTATAGTAAGTCTTCATCTGTGCGGATTTTGTATTTTAGCTGAAATAGGATGGCGGTCCTGCAGAGCCACATGTTTTCGCTGGTTGCCCAGCCCTCTATTTTTTCGGGTATCACTTCTGGATTATTGGCCGCGATGGCGCCTACTGCATGGGCGGCAAGCATGTCGACGGTATCCCACCAGGATTTCGTTGTGATCAGCTTTTCAACTAATAAGAGATGACTTTTGTCCAGTTTCCTTGTGAATTTCCCGATGTAGTCGAGGGCGGCAGCCTGGTATTCACGCTCTTTCAGATCCCATAAGGCTTCCACAAAATCCGGATTAAAATCCTGCTTCAGAAGGCCTGTCTCATTAAAAAATTCTTTTAAAAGAGCTCTTCGTTCAGGTGCCTTAATTCCCAGGAAAAGAAATTGGTCCTTAAGATAGCTTTGCATGGGGATTGCTTTTTCTATATCTCTATTTTCCTCAAAAAGCTTTATTAATAATCGAATATCCATCTGAACACTCCTTTTTGCATCAATTTGGGGGTTATGTTCTCCTATCCGAGTGCCGGGTTCGGACTCGCTCTCTCCGTTTTCTCCTTTTCCTGTCCGAAGAAGCCCTGAGTTCGGACTCACTCTCCTCATTTTCTCCTTTTTCTGTCCGAATAGCTCCGGGTTCAGACTCGGACTCCAGAAAAGCACCGGGTTCAGTTAATTTATCATTCCAATTTCACCAACTGCCCTACACATTCTTCTCCATCTTCCATTCTCGAGATCTCGTCAACATCAAGCTGATAATAGCGATACACCTTTTTCCAAAAGCGGACAGCAGGTTCATTTCGTTTTAACTGCTCTATATAGTAGGTTCCCTTATATTCAGTAAACAATAGATCAATAGCAGTTTGCCCCACGTTTTTCCCTCTAAACGAGTTATACAGGAAAAAGTCATTGATGCAGTAATCTGCATTTTTTAAGAAGGGAGCACGCAAAAGCAGCAGGAATCCTGCCAGTTTGCCATCAGCTTTAATGAGGTAAGGTTCTATGCCTTCTTTGTCCCAGATTAATGAAAAGGCGTCAAATTCAAATGTGCCTTCTTCATTTACTACCATTGCGTCAGTGTATTTTGATAAATCGTGCAGATAGAAAGCATACATGTTTCTTACGATATCCCGGTCTTTCCATTCAGCTTTCACTATATTAACGTCCATATCTCCAATCTCCTTTCGATGTTTACTCTCCTAATTTAAGTAGCAGAAGCATTTTAGACAATAATTATGTCAGAAAAGAAGGAATAGAATGAATTTTACAGAAAATATAATAGGTTAATAATTAAAATTGGGGGTTGCATCATGAAAGTACTGGTATCATTCTTTAACCGCATCATGCAGCGGTATTTGCCTGATCCATTTTTATTTGTCATTATCCTAACCTTCGTTGTTTTTGGATTAGGTTTGATTTTCACAGATAATGGACCTTACCAAATGGTTCAGCATTGGGGAAATGGCTTTTGGGGCCTGCTGACTTTTTCTATGCAGATGGTGCTGGTTTTAGTCACTGGTCATGTGCTGGCCAGCAGCACGATCTTTAAAAAAGGGTTAGGTGCACTGGCATCATTAGCCAAGTCACCCGGCCAGGCCATCCTTATTGTTTCATTCGTATCAATGATTGCAAGCTTAATTAACTGGGGATTTGGCCTCGTAATCGGCGCCTTATTTGCTAAAGAGCTTGCCAAGAAAGTTAAAAATGTGGATTATCGCCTGTTGATTGCAAGCGCTTACTCCGGCTTCGTTGTCTGGCACGGGGGGATTTCCGGCTCGATTCCACTGACGATCGCTACTCCGGGCCACTTCTCCGAAGACATGATTGGCGTCATTTCCACTGATCAGACCATCTTTGCAGGATTCAATATTTTCATTGTCGTCGCACTATTATTGGTTTTGCCTTTTGTAAACCGCTTTATGATGCCGTCGAAAGAGGAGACCATTGTGGTCGACCCTGCTCTTCTTCAAGAAGACATCCAGGCAGCTTCACTTGAAAATGGGGCGATGACACCTGCTGAACGCCTGGAAAACAGCCGTCTGATTTCCTTGCTTGCCGGAATTTTCGGTCTTGTGTTCTTATTTTATTATTTCGCTACAAAGGGGTTTAACCTGAACCTTGATATCGTAAATTTCTTATTCCTGTTCCTCGGCATCCTTTTCCATGGAACACCTAAAAGGTTTCTCGAAGCTGTCCTCAATGCAGTGAAAGGGGCTAGCGGAATCATTATTCAGTTCCCGTTTTATGCGGGAATCATGGGCATGATGACTGCCTCAGGGCTGGCGGCAGTTATGTCAGAAGCGTTTGTCAGCATTTCAAATGATTACACATTCCATTTCTTCGCGTTCTTAAGCGCAGGGCTTGTGAACTTCTTTGTTCCTTCAGGAGGAGGCCAATGGGCTGTTCAGGCTCCGATTATGCTTGAAGCGGCTCAGTCAATGGGGGCTTCCATCCCTAAGACAGCCATGGCGGTGGCATGGGGTGATGCCTGGACCAACCTAATCCAGCCTTTCTGGGCGCTGCCGGCTCTGGCCATTGCCGGCCTCAAAGCAAAGGACATCATGGGATTCTGTGTCCTGACTCTGCTGGTCAGCGGTGCGATTATTTCTATAGGGTTTTTATTTTTCTAAGGCAAAGAGCATGGCATCCGCCATGCTCTTCTATTATGAGATAATGTGTATTTCCTGAATTTAGATAACTGTTTAGTTCCATAAGGAACGCTTCGACAGCATTTTCATCGCACGACCGAAAGCGGCAGCTTTCGGGAGGATGCAGGTCATGCAGATGCTGCCACAGGACGTGGCGATCTTAGCCTGTGTTCTTTCGTGGGCAAGGCGCTTCCGCTTTTCTTATGACATTCCATTATGATGATCATTTTTCATGTTATGCATATAAGACTCGATATAGGCTCTCTCTGACTCAGATACATGCTTCTCATTTTCCTCAGGGTTAAAATCATCAATTCCATGCTTTTTATGCCACCAGTCCACAAACATTCCCGCTCCCAGCAAAACTGCACAAAAGCCCAGCAGATATAGAATCAATTTGATCACCTCTCTATAGTATATCAATTTTTCAGAAAATATTGATATATTAACCGAGCCTATTTTTCCCGGAACCGCACTTATATTTTGACCGTTTCAGGCAGTTCCTGATAGCCCTCCTGATAAATGCGGCTGATGATGGATTCAATTGCAGGCTCTTCCACGGTTAAATCTTTGATATTATGTGTTTCGGTAATTTGGGAAATTAATTCCGAAGCGGACACTTCATCCCGGTTAAATCGGATCCAGAAGCGGCTTGCTTCTTCTTTAAACACCTCACCGCCCTTAAGCTGGAGGCTGTGAGATGATTCCTCCAGGTCAACGATGAGTGTCCTCGTTTTTCCAAAACGCTCTTTTACCACTGCGATTTCCCCGTCGTAAACCTTTTGCCCATGGTCAATGAGAATCATCCGCTCACAGAGTTTTTCAATATCCTCCATATCATGTGTGGTTAAAATGACGGTGATTTTGCGCTCATTATTAATCCCTTTAATAAAAGTCCTCATCTTCTCCTTGGCGATGACATCCAGGCCAATCGTCGGTTCATCCAGAAATAGGATCGGCGGGTCATGCAGCAGGGATGCGGCAATATCAGCCCTCATCCTTTGTCCAAGCGACAGCTGGCGGACCGGTGTATTCAGGAATTCATCCAGCCCCAATATCTCTGTAAAGGTGTCCATGTTTTCCTTATACCGTTTACCCGAAACCTGATAGATTTCCTTCAGCAGCTCAAACGATTCGATGGTAGGAAGATCCCACCAAAGCTGTGTTCTCTGGCCGAATACCACTCCGATATTCTTGGCATTTTCCTGCCTGTTTTCATAGGGAATGATGCCATTTACCGTCACACTTCCTGAGCTTGGGACAAGAATGCCTGTCAGCATTTTGATGGTGGTGGATTTTCCGGCGCCATTCGGTCCGATATAGCCGACCATTTCCCCTTCTCCGATCGAAAAGCTGATATCCTTTACTGCTTCCTTTTTAATATGTTCTCTTTTCACCAGGCTCTTCACAGCGCCAAGAAAGCCCGTCTCCCTCTTGGCAATCATAAAGTCCTTCATTAAATGTTCAACCTCTATAATCGGCAATTCCAGCCCTCCTAAACTATGTCATGAACCTGTACTCTTATATCTCTTTAAACCGAGCATCCAAATATAATAGGCTATGGCAAAAAAGATGATGCCGACAAGCGGCGAAAAATACCCCATATTCTCAGGAAAAAAGGGCGTTTCCTTTTCCAGGAGCACAGCCGCGGGAAAATAATTCACAAAACCGAATGGAACGACAAAAGCGGTAAACCATTGGACTGCTTTCGGATAAATGACCAGAGGATAATTGGTTAGATTTCGGGCCGGATACATGGCCACCCAGTAAAATTGCTCCGATTTTGTCGTCCAGAAAGCGAGGGCAGATATCATGACTAGCAGACCTCCCTGGATGAGGATTCCCCCAACCACGGATAACAGCAGAAACAAACTTTTCCCGAAGGTCCAATCCAGATGCAGCTCAAAGCTGACCCAAATAAAAATGCCGATGCTGAAGAAGAACTGTCCAAAAGAAGCGACGTCAAACTTCATCGCCATGAAATGAAAAAATGGATTGATCGGCCTGACAAGGAAGCGGTCAAACGTGCCATTTAAAATGTAGGTGTCCAAACCCCTGAAATGAAAAAAGAGAATGATGCAGAATCCCCACGATAAAACAGCGACAGCAAATAGAAACAGCATCTCGTAAAAGGTCCATGAGCCCAGTTCCTGAAACTGATAAAGCATGATCCACATTGTGACAGCAGTGCCTGTATAAGATGTGATCAGCCCGACAATCCTCATGACAAAGGCAAACCGGTACTGCAGCTGGGCCCTAACACCTGCGGAGATGAGCTTGAAATACAAATCCAAATATTTTAAAACACTCACACTCTATCCCCCCTGCACCACTACTTTTTGGGATGCGCATTTCCAGACAAACCTTAAAAGCAGATAACTGGCGGCAGCCCAAAATAATTGGACACTCAGGGAAAGCAGGATCTCAATTCCAGAGATTCTGCCTATGAAAACCGCATTTGGTATGTAATAGATCCCCTGAAACGGCAAGTAAAGCGCCATCCTTTCCAGCCAGCCCGGAAAAAACCACAGCGGAATGACTGATCCTGAAAGAAGGGACATGGCAAAGTAAAAGACATCAACAATCCCGCCTGTTTCAACGAGAAAAAAGGAAAGCAGCCCAAAAGACATTTCAATGCAATAGCGAATCAGGAATCCAATAAAAGCGGATACGATGAACAAAGCCCAAGTCTCCCAGCTAGAGGGCAATGTCAAATCCATAAAAATGAACATGACTGTATATAAAGGGAGCAGCGCTGTCAGTATGTAAAAGGCCACACTGCCAAAATCGGCAAAAAGATAGCGGAGCGGCACATCAAACGGCCTCATTAATTCCAGGGAAATATCTCCTGTCCGGACCTTCTCCTGGATTTCCCACAGCGGGGTGCCCGCCCCATTTACTCCAGATAAAAATTGGCTGACTACAATATATGTCAGCATGGACTCAAAGCTGACACCGCCAGCTTCTTCCCTCCCGGCAAATAAAGCAGTCCAAATCGAACCCCACATCAGCAGAAAAATAAGATTTGAGCCAAGCCGCGACCATACATCAAATCGATAAACAGCTGATCGAAGAAAGGCCTTCTTTGTGAAGGTCCAATATAACCGAAACCTGAACATCCGAACACCCGCTTTTTGATTTTTTTGATTATTTCATATTTTAACATAATATGGGAGCTTAAAAATATGTTTGTTTTAGAAGTTTAAAAAGAAGGGAAACAGTGGAATTTAAGAGAAAGGGTTGGCTTTTTCAGGGGTTATGAATTAAAATAACATTTGGTTTATAAATATAAGAAAAAGGTGAATGATATTGATTAATGCATCCAGAAAGAAGCATTCTTCTTCAGATCTAATAAAATTTCTCATACCTTCTTTAATTGGAATCAGCTTATTTATGGTTCCAATCAAATATCAGGGGGATATTACGATCCCCATCGCCATTTTTTCAGGCTGGATTCAAGACCTGCTGGCAGACTATCTTCCTGAAATTATGACCTTTATTATTGCCATCACTCTTTTGGGTACATTGCTGGCCAAATTCGCTAAGCCTGCTTTTATCGAAAAAAGCCCTTTTTTCAAAAACTTATTTGACGTTCCCTACATCTGGGCAGCAGCGAGATTTATAGGCGCTGTTTTTGCGGTTATTACCCTTTTTCAAATCGGTCCTGAACAGATCTGGTCTGAAAACACAGGCGGACTTCTCCTAAATGACCTTCTGCCGATCCTGTTTTCGGTCTTTTTATTTGCAGGGCTGTTCCTGCCTTTGCTATTGAACTTCGGATTGCTTGAGTTCTTTGGAGCGCTTTTAACGAAGATTATGCGTCCGGTATTTAAGCTTCCTGGAAGGTCATCAATTGACTGTGTGGCATCCTGGCTTGGCGACGGCACCATTGGTGTTCTTCTAACCAGCAAGCAGTATGAAGAAGGCTATTATACGAAAAGGGAAGCGGCCATAATTGGCACAACGTTTTCCGTCGTATCCATTACCTTCAGCCTTGTCGTTATTTCACAGGTGAATCTTGGGCATATGTTTGTGCCTTTTTACCTGACCATTACAGCAGCGGGATTCATTTGTGCCATTATCAGCCCTAGAATCTGGCCCCTGTCCAGAAAGCCTGATACGTATTATAACGGCCAGGAATCCGAACTTGATGAAAGCATCCCTGAAGGACACACACCAGCAAGCTGGGGACTGCAGCAGGGTGTTGCTAAAGCAAGCACAAATATGAGCTTGAAATCCTTCTTTCAGGATGGCGCGAAAAACATTCTGGATATGTGGATGGGTGTAGCCCCAATTGTCATGGCATTGGGAACATTGGCTTTGATTATTGCTGAATATACCCCTGTTTTCACCTATCTGGGAATGCCGTTCATTCCATTGCTTGAATTGATGCAGGTGCCGGAAGCAAAAGCCGCTTCAGAGACACTTGTTGTCGGATTTGCCGATATGTTCCTGCCATCCGTTATCGGGGCAAGCATCGAAAGCGAAATGACACGATTTGTTGTGGCTGCCGTATCTGTTACCCAGCTGATTTATATGTCAGAGGTGGGCGGACTTCTGCTTGGCTCTAAAATACCTGTAACCTTATGGGACCTGATCATTATCTTTATACAAAGAACACTGATTACCCTGCCGGTGATTGTGCTGGCTGCTCATATTCTTTTTTAAAAGGCTTTTTATCATGCCAATGCTGAAAGCTGATATGTTCTGGCCGATTAACAAGCAAAGCTGCATTTGGCTAAATCCGGGTAAATAGCGCTGACCCACAGATAAAAGAGGTATCCTTCGGGATACCTCTTTTTATTTATATTTAAAAACATTGGAAAGAACGAATTCTTCTCAAGTCTGTTCCATAATACGTCCAGCGCCAGTTTCTCCAGCGCCAGCCGGCTACAGACGTTCTGCCGACAAAGGTCGGATAGAACCAGAAGCTGTTTCCATTTTGCAGCCATACAAACGTATTGCGGAATAAGCAGCCTCTTATAGCACCAGGATCAACCGCAAACGTGCTTACCTGCTGCATCTGTGGTGTGAAGCCTGGCGGCGGCCCTGATGGCGGCCCATCCTGCCCTCCGGGGCCGCCGCCTCCTGGAGGTCCAAATCCTCCGCCGCCTCCTGGAGGCGGTCCTGGCGGGAATCCCGGAATATTAAACCCTCCGCCTGGAAATCCTGGAATGCTGAATCCTCCTCCTGATCCTCCGCCAGGAAAAATGCGTCCATGTTCATTCTGGTCATACATATATGGATAAAACGGATAATTTGTATAATCCATTGTGTGTGGTCTCCCTTCTATTCCCTTATTGAAACTTTCTCTGAAATCAGCAGCAGCTCACAACGGACCTTCTCTTTGATCCGATCAACCACTGTAAAGTCCATGGAGCTTACATAGATGTTTTCCAGCGTGTCCCGTTGGGTTTTTGCCCGTGCCAGATAGGATATGGCTTCGGTCATTTTATTTTTATAACGGGTGCTGATATCCTTTAGCTGTTCAGCGTAAATTTCATCTGTGCCTGAATTGATCGTAATTTCATACATGTCGACGATTTCATCCCCATCACGATCCGGAAAATATTCATGCGGTGCTGTGCTGTCAAAAATAGCGAGGCCCAGCTCGCGAACGATGATCATATCCAAGCTGTGCGGATCAAACCCGCAATGATAGATTTCAATATCAAATCCGCGGCTTTCAGCTTCTGCTGCCAGCTTCTTAAGCATCGTTGACTTGCCGGAACCCGGACGTCCTTTAATGAAGTACCTTTTTTGAATATCCTCCGTCAGATTCGGCACAAAATCCACCGCTCCAATCGGAGTTGCTGCCCCTAAATAACGATGTTTCACAGATGGGGTCTTATTCAATTTTGTATTTCCATAGAAAGAGGAGATCAGCTTCTTCGTCAATTCATCCGCCTTCTGGAAATTCATATTTTCTATATAGATCGTTTCCCATTCATCATGTATTCTCAGTGCTTCGGCAAATGTGTCATAGGCCGCTGCAAAGGAATTGCTGATCTGACCAGACAGTAAAGTGATTTCTTCTCTTTTCGCAGCCAACGCCCTTGAATCCCAAGCCTCTCCGAGATTAATATATTCCTCAACCGCACCGGGTGCTTTCGGCTCAATCACATGCGGCGCTGTTCCGTCGACAATGCCTGCCTTTAAAGAAGGAATGATTACGCCATCGATTGATTGACTGTCAGAAGAGCAATAAATGTATTCAAGGTCATAGCCCTTTTCGGACAGTTCCGCTCCGATTGCTTTCATCAGGGATGATTTGCCTGTACCTGGGCCGCCCTTTAAAATGAATAAGCGATCAAGCCCCTGCAGGTTCGACTCGAATAAATTGTGGAACCCCCGGGCCGTATTCCCGCCGGCGAAGTATTTTAATATTTTCCCAGCCACTCTCACACTTCCTTTCGAAATGCATTTTCACCTTACAGTATGCAAAGGGAGCAGAATGGGTGAAAGCCTATTTAGAAAAGTGGAGGCGCCTTGCCCACCCCCGACAAGCACAAGACGAGCCTCACGGAAAGGCGTTCTTTGCCTTTATGGGAGGATTGGCTTGTGACCTCGAGGGGGTAGGCGCTGGAGCTAGACAAATATCGACGCTCAAAATTTTATACTTTTTTCTTAAAAAAGAATGCCGAATCATGGTGATTCAGCACTCTACTTAAATTATTTAATTAAATCCGCAAGTTTAGCTCCGATTGCCTTCTGCAATTCTTCCGCTTTGAGCTCCATCTGCATGCCAATTTTGCCTCCGCTGACAATTATCAGATCTAGTTCCGCTGCCTTTGCATCAACGAAAGAGGGATACTGCTTTTTCATTCCGACCGGGGAGCAGCCGCCGCGGATATAGCCGGTCAGCTTCTGGATATCTTTGACCGGAATCATTTCCACTTTCTTTTCGCCGGCTGCTTTAGCGGCTTTTTTCAAATCAAGCTCTTCTGCCACAGGAATGATAAAAACATAGACCTGCTTGCTGTGGCCTTGAGCAACTAAAGTTTTATAGACAGCTTCAGGGTCTTTTTCAATCTTCGCTGCAACCGAAACCCCATCGATTTTGCCGTCCTGGTTGTCATATGTAATCAGTTCGTAATCCACTTTCTGAGCATCCAGCATACGCATCGCATTTGTTTTACTCTTTGCCATTGCCTGCGCCTCCATTGGTTATTTTTCTCATTTTAGCATTTTAGGATGATTTCAAAAAGGATCAGACATATTAAAAAACAGGACCCCTAAAAGGAATCCTGCCAACAAAGCTTATTTCAATCGATAAACACGGGCTTCATAAGGCTTAAGCGTAATTGAGTCCGTATCTTCATGCGTTTTAACCGGATAGTTATTCAATAAAAGCTGATCATTAGAAAGCTTAAATTCGGCTTCAAAAGATGCTTCCTCTGTTGAAAGATTCGTAATGACGACTACCTTGTCATCACCTGATGTGCGGGTATAGGCATAGATTTGCTTATCTTTTTCAAGAAGCAGATCGTATTGGCCATAGGTGAAGACTTCATTTTCTTTTTTCAATCGAATCATTCTTTTATAGAAAGAAAGGATGGATTCCTGGTCCTGCGATTGGACTTCCACATTGATTTCCTTATAGTTCGGGTTGACCTTCATCCATGGCTGTCCTGTTGAGAATCCTGCGTTGTCCCTGGATGACCACTGCATAGGCGTACGGCTGTTATCGCGGGAAGAGGCCCAGATAATATCCATGATTTCCTGATGGGACATGCCTTCCTCTTTTTTTAGGCGGTACAGGTTTTTCACGGCTACGTCATCATAATCGTCAATGGATGGGAATTGGACATTGGTCATGCCGATTTCCTGTCCCTGATAAATAAATGGCGTTCCCTGCATCAGGAAGTACATGGCACCCATGGATGTCGCGCTCTGGTGCCAGTATTCCTCATCATTTCCCCATGTTGAAACGACACGAGGCTTATCATGATTTTCGATAAATAAAGCGTTCCAGCCATCCGCTTCCAGGCCTTTCTGCCAGCGGGTAAGAACTTTTTTCAGTTCGACAATATCAACCTCAGGATTAGTTTCTGCATCCCAAAGGCCAAGGTGTTCAAATTGAAAAATCATATCCATTTTACCCTGTTCCTCACCGACCCAAAGATTGGCTTCATCCACGGTAACACCGTTTGCTTCGCCCACTGTCATCACATCATAGTTCGCATATGTGCGATCTTTAAATTCCTTTAAAAACTCGTGAATGCCTTCCTGGTTCATATGCATATCGAAAGAGGAAACATACTTTTGTTTCTTCGGGTTCGGCATATCAGGCAGGCCGGCACGCTTTTTGATATGGCTGATGGCATCAATCCGGAAACCGTCGATTCCCTTATCCAGCCACCAGTTCACCGTATCATATAAAGCATCACGGACTTCTTTGTTTTCCCAGTTTAAATCAGGCTGCTTGGTAGAAAAAACGTGCAGGAAATACTGTTCAGTTTTCTCATCATATTCCCATGCCGGCCCGCCGAAAATGCTTTCCCAGTTATTCGGTTCCTTGCCATTCTTTCCGTCTCTCCAAATGTACCAGTCCCTCTTGGGGTTCTCCTTGGATGAACGGGATTCGATGAACCATTGATGTTCGTCACTTGTATGGTTCAAGACAAGATCAAGAATCAGCTTCATATCGCGCTTATGGACTTCATCCATCAGCTGATTGAAATCCTCCATGGAGCCGAAATCTTCCATGATATCCTGGTAATCTGAAATATCATAGCCATTATCGTCATTAGGGGACTTGTACATTGGGCAAATCCAGACGACATCGATCCCCAGCCCTTTAATATAATCAAGCCGCTGAATGATTCCCTGAAGATCGCCAATTCCATCTCCGTTTGAATCCTGGAAACTGCGCGGATAAATTTGATATCCTACGGCTTCTTTCCACCAAACCTTCTTCATATTAACACCCTCAATTTATATAAATTTCTTTTTCAATCATCGTGGTGCGCAAACGTTTGCATTAAGCGGTATAAAAAAAAGCTGCCTGCTATTTAGCATTTGCATACTACTACAGTAAGTGTAACGCTTACAATTGGATTTTTCAATACCCTTTTTCATGACAAAATCCCACTAACTACATTTAGAAGCCGCAGCATTTTGGACTGCGGCTTCTCCTATATTGTCAGGCTGGCTCCACTTGAAGCTGATCCCGGTATGGTTTTAACGAATGATAGATGATTTTCTGCATGAAGGCTTTATCCATATCCGGAAGCAGTTTTTCTGCAAATCCCCATGCATTCTCTTCAATTTTTAATGCTGTAAGGCATCGTTCCTGCTCTGTTATGCAGGAATCAAGATAATTGGCCAATTCCTCCAGCTCTGTATCTTCAGCATGACCAAGCTCATGAGCAAACACAACAGTGAAATAATCCAAAAAGCGATCAGCAGAAGAAAAGAGCTGCTGGCATTGTCTCATAATCTCTTCCATATAAAGCGTTACGGTATGTGTTCCCATGCTGTACTTTCCGCCAGCTATACGATTTCCCGGAAAATGACTCTCTAATTTAATCTCTGCCAGACTCCCCGATCTCTCCAGTAACTCCCGAACAACTAGATCCAAGCTTTCTTTCTTCAATGCATACACCTTTCTCTATTTAATAGCTTATAGGCTATTATATGAGAAAAGAGTACAGAAATAAACCAAATATTTACCCATTAAATTTTATATTCAAACCAATTCAGGTTAATTTTTGTCCTGCATCAGCGATTTATGAATCCAAATGGCAGCCTGAGAACCCTCCCCCATTGCGATGGTCACTTGTTCCGAATGGGCTGCCACATCGCCTGCTGCCCAAACATTTTTGACACTTGTCATTTTTGAGCGGGGATCTGTCAGGATATGCTTATTTTCAAGGCGCTCTGCTCCGAGCTGCTTCGCCAGGTCGGATTTTACTTCGTTTCCTCCAAAGGCGATAAAACCTCTATCACCTGTGATTTTTTTACCGTTTTCAAGCTGTACACCGCTGAATTTTTCGTCCTCTGCGAGTACCTTACATATAGATTCTTCAAGGTATTCAATCTTTTTTTCTTTTAATTTCCCCAATAATTTCTGATCTGCCGGCTTTTTTTCATGGTTGATAAAAACAAGATCATTTGTCCAATAAGACAATGTTAATGCCATATTGGCGCCGGCATTTCCAGAGCCGAGCACAATGGTGCGTTTATCTTTCACCTCATATCCGTCGCAGTCAGGACAGACATAGACAGAAATGCCGAGACAAGGCATTAATTCGGGGAAGGTCGGTATCCGGTCCATAATACCAGTTGCAAGTAAAATTCGTTTGCCCATATATTTATTGCCTTTTTGGGATGAAACCTCAAATCCTCCATCTCTTTTTTCTGCCCTTTCCACTTTTTCATAAATAAACTCCACTCCAAGGCTTTCTGCGTGCTGTTTTCCAATTTCCCGGAGTTCAGGGCCGCTCACGCCATCCGGATAGCCTAAGATATTATGATAGCTTTTGCATATCGTGGAGCGCCCATCATTGGAATCAAGCACCAG
Organism: Cytobacillus sp. BC1816; assembly: GCF_051353635.1. Lineage (NCBI taxonomy): Bacteria > Bacillati > Bacillota > Bacilli > Caryophanales > Bacillaceae > Cytobacillus > Cytobacillus sp. BC1816. The sequence goes on from NZ_CP195611.1 coordinate 5,232,691, forward strand.
CACCTTATGTTTATATCTCCCCAGCTGAATGGCAGCCTGCAGTCCCGCCATTCCTCCTCCAACAATCAGGCAATCATAATTCAATTGAAATTCCTCCTTTTCGTTCCAAGATACGCTATAGATGTAAATTACCCAGAAAACCCTTTTCTAAATACAAAAAAGGAGAGTTTCATCACTGAAACTCTCCCCAATCTCATTTATTCATATGTGCAAGAAAGCCGCCAAGAAGAGTATCCAGGTCTTCTTCACTTTCCTCTTCAGTTTCACCTTCTGCATTTTCTTGCTCTTCCTGTTTGGCTTTTTCCCAATCAAAGTCAAGCAAATCATCTTCAATATCGGTCATATCAGCTTCAGAAAGATCGTCTTCTTCTAAAGCTGCAGCTGCCGAATCATACTGACCCACTGAATGTCCCGGCTCCTCCTGCAGATAAAGAGCTTCATCAATATCAGAAGATCGGCTGTTCAAAGAAGCCAGCAGAGATGTTGCCCGCACGGGATCCGTAATCAGCTGGTAAAGGATGCTGCCGAGCAATGCTTCTGAGTGCTCATGCTTTAGCCAGTCGCGCTGGATTTTGCTTAACCCCTTGGGAAGGGGAATGGTAATGGTTTCCCGGTCTTTTGATTGAGAGCTGCTGACTCCCTGCATCACAAACTCTGCAATTTTACTCGAAAAATTCCTTTTTTCGGTTTCCTTGAGCTTTTGCAGATGCTTCAAAATATGATCAGGTGTGTCAGATGGCACCCGAAAGGATACGGATTGTCCTCTCTTAATTTCAGAAGAGGAAGCTTTACTCATGAAAAATCACCCTAGTTGGCTTTAACAGGTTTTTTATCCTGGTCTGCCTTATCTTTATTCGTTGTTCTTCTAGAAAAATCTGATATCAGCTTGTAATAAGCATTGGCCATCATCCAGATGCTTTCTTTTTCATCCTCGAAGAAGTCAATGTTATAGCCATCCAGATTGTTATTTAATGTTTTCAGATAATCTTTTAGAACAATAGATCCGCCGCCGACAAAGTAGCAGATTTCCGTCTGGGAGTTTTTCTGCCAAACATTGCGGAGAAGGCGGTACTGCTTCTTAGCCAGATCTAGCAGAATTCGGTCTGTAATATCATGTACGCTTGTCCGGCTTCCTTTTACCATAATATGATTGCGATCATTCTTTTTCGTGATGATTTCGACGACATCCCTGCGGCTGTCGAGCTCAACGCCATGTTTCGAACGAATCTCCTCACGGATGGATTCTAGAGCTTCAGATACCCCAAGGTTGAAACCCTGCGCTTTATCATCATCAACATTGCGGTTTTTAATGACAGCAATATCCGTTGATAATCCGCCAATATCCTGGATTAAAATACGCTTATCAATTAAATCTTTATTAATGATGTTTAAGTTGTTATCCATTACAAGGTTGATATAAGCAGCAAATCCTTCAGGATAGACCTTCACTTCATCAAACTTGATATTTACTTTTTGCCCCTGGTATTTCGGAGTCACAAGGAACTCAACCTGATGGACAGAGCCCAGCAATTTGGAACGGTAGCCCGCATCCTTGCCTTCCTTTACTTCACGGAGAGGAAGTCCTGTTCCCAGTGTGTAGTTGGCATCAATTACATTCCCGGACTTTTTAAAGCCTGTGGAGCCGTCTTTCTGCATAGCATCCAATGCCAAAGCAGAGAATAGCATGACTAATGTCTGGTCTTCTTCGGATTTGCTGCTGCCTGGATCCAATTCAGTAGCGTTATCGCTTTTGGTTGCCAGGTGTCCCACACGATAAATCGCATTGTTTTCTTTCAGGGCAGGGGAGTGGACTCTGATATGTATGCCTTCAAGCGGATTTTTGCTGTCAAGTTCTTCAATCCCGATAACAGGTCGGTCCTCAACATCTCTCGCAATCACATTCGGTATATTTAATTCTGAATCCAGTTTTCCAAAGATTGCTTTAATAGAATCGTTTCCTACGTCAACTGCTGCAATTCTTGAATTCGTCAAATCATTCAATCCTTTCATTCTCCATAATATAGAGCTGTTGTTTTAAGAGTAATTCAGATTGAGAGATTAATCAATGTAAGGAAATAAAAAGTAATCAAAGCGTAAAGACGTAAACAAATTGTAAACTTATACCTACATTGTATACACTTTCCGTATACATGTAAACATTATCGCACACATCCTTATATACCAACATGTACACTTATTTGTATACTTGTTTACATTTTTGAATACATTCGTAAACAAATTTGCATACATGTATTCATTTTTGTTTACAATCAAATTCATTTGGTGTTTTTCATGAAATTTGATAGGTTAAGAGATAAAGTAATATCCTGTTTGTCTCTAGCAAAAATGAAGTGAAATAAATAATATTAAAAAATTTAGAAAATATATTAAATTTGTCTACTTTCTAGAAAAAAGTTCCTTTAAAATAGAGGTATAACAAGGCAAAGGAGTACAGAAAGATGCAAGGCTCCAGAATATTTATGGTTTCGCTTTTTATTGTTTCACTTTTCACAGCATTGATCTCGGACGGGATCATCGTCGAGAGCTCTTCATATATACAAGCACTCTTCATATACTTGCTGTTTTCCTGCTTGTATCACCATTTGCGGATTATCAGCAGAAACGGGAATACGTCCATTGATTATGGAATTAATTACAGTCTCTCCATTGGGCTTTTCACAGGGCCTCTAGGTTTATTAATATTTGAAGTCATCTATCGTTTTAGCGTTTATTTTTATAAGAAACAAACAAAAACAGATGATCCTGATGAATTTTTCCATACGTTTTATAACATTGGCTCCTTTGTGATGAGCAACTCTATCGCGTTCTATTTATTCAATCTGCTGTATCCCCTCTTTCAGGATGCGGCATTCGGCTTTTGGATAGTGATGCTGATGCTGATTACCGTAACATCCATGCTTTCAGACATTTTCCTGATTACCGTGTTTAAATTGACAGGAGACATTAAATCAACGCAGGAAGCGATTGATTTTATCAAAACAAGAAGTGTACTGGATATGGGGAAGATTGCCTTTACTAATGGTCTTTTGCTGTTATTTCTTAATGAAGGAAAATGGGAGATGCTTATAAGTCTGTTTATACTTAATTATCTTGTCAGCCGTTCCTTTCTGTCGAAATCACAGATGCTGCAGAATAAACTCGAACGCGACAAATTTGAACAGATGGCTTATACCGATTTCCTTACTGGTGTTTTTAACCGTGCCTATATGGATAAAAAAATGACGGAACTTAATCATTCGATGGAATACATCGGGATTGTAGTGGCAGATATCGACAAGTTCAAAAGGATAAATGACAGCTATAACCACGCCGTGGGCGATCAGGCAATCAGGCACTTTGCTGATTCATTGAAGAGCTATCTCTCCAAAGATGATTACTTGTTCAGAAGCGGCGGAGAGGAATTTACAATAATCATGAGATTCAAGTCATATGAAGAATGCGTAAATTTAACTCAGAAAATACGCAAAGGCATTGAAAACAGCACATTTCATGCCGATTTTAAAGAGCAGCCCATTTCGCTTTCCTACACGGCATCCTTTGGACTTTTTTATTATAAAGTGAACGAGCTCCTTTCTATCGAAAAAGCTTATGTTTACGCAGACCAGCTCCTTCTGCAGTCCAAGGACATGGGAAAAAACAGGCTATCCTGCAGGGAAGAATCAATTCATCAGCATAGTCCTAAAGAAGCAGTACTTTCAAACGCATAAGAATATTTGCAGCCGCCGCCGGTTTGAGCGGCTTTTTTTATGGGAATAACACCTTTGTTATTCAGATAAGTTTCAATAATTTTATTATTCTGAAAAAATGTTCTTTTGTTTAAATGTCGGGAAAAATCTATTTATTCAGCCTAAAAAGTCAATAATAACCATCGTTACATAAAATTTTTTTTGACAATTAGGAACTATGAAAGATATTATAGAATAGCTAAAAGGAGGATGAAACATGTCAGATTTTAATAGGCAGAAAATTGTTGAAAGTGTGCCTCAAAAAGGTTTCTTTGGACATCCTAAAGGCTTGTTCACACTTTTCTTCACTGAATTTTGGGAGCGCTTTTCTTATTATGGAATGAGAGCGATCCTTGTATTCTATATGTATTATGAAGTTTCAAAAGGCGGTTTAGGCCTGGATGAGCCGACAGCTTTAGCAATCATGTCCATTTATGGATCTTTGGTGTATATGTCAGGAATCATCGGCGGATGGATGGCCGACAGATTGCTCGGAACCTCCAGAGCTGTATTCTATGGCGGAATTTTAATCATGCTCGGCCATATTGCCCTTTCTATTCCTGGCAGCCTGGCTATGTTCTTTGTTTCCATGGTGCTGATTGTATTAGGTACTGGATTATTGAAGCCAAATGTATCAAGTGTGGTTGGGGATATTTACAGCCCTGAAGATAACCGCCGTGATGCCGGTTTCAGTATTTTCTATATGGGTATCAACCTTGGCGGATTCCTTGCGCCTTTAATTGTCGGAACAGTTGGAATGGATTATAATTTCCACCTGGGATTCGCTATCGCTGCCGTTGGTATGTTCTTTGGCTTACTAGTGTTTGTTTTTACGAAAAAGAAAAACCTTGGATTAGCAGGAACTTATGTATCTAATCCATTATCAGCAAATGAAAAAAGTAAGGTTTATACAAGAATTGGCCTTGGTGCTGCTGTTGTTGCCATTTTAGTGGCAGTCGGCATCCCAACTGGTCTTTTAACATTTGATTCGTTTATTGCCCTTGTTGGTGTTCTTGGTATTGGTCTTCCGATCATTTACTTTACTGTGATGTATCGCAGCCCGAAAACAACAGAAGTGGAACGTTCACGCATTATTGCTTATATTCCATTGTTCATTGCATCTGTTATGTTCTGGGCTATACAGGAGCAGGGTTCAACGATTCTTGCGAATTATGCGGACAAGCGTACCCAGCTTGACTTTATGGGACTTGATATTTCACCGGCATGGTTCCAGTCTCTTAACCCATTGTTCATCATTTTCTTTGCGCCAGTATTTGCCTGGCTATGGGTGAAGCTTGGCGACCGCCAGCCTTCAGTGCCGCAGAAGTTCTCCCTGGGTCTATTATTCGCCGGTTTATCTTTCCTTGTGATTCTGCTGCCGGCATACCTTGGCGGAACAGATTCTCTTGTAAGTCCATTATGGCTGGTTCTTAGCTACTTTATTGTTGTTCTTGGTGAGCTTTGCTTATCTCCAGTCGGACTTTCAGCCACTACAAAACTAGCGCCTGCTGCTTTCTCCGCGCAAACGATGAGCCTTTGGTTTCTATCTAACGCGGCCGCTCAGGCAATCAATGCACAGATTGTTAAGTTCTATTCACCAGAAACAGAAATGACTTATTTCGGTGTAATTGGTGCAGCAGCGATCGTGCTATCCATTATCCTATTCATGTTGAGTCCTAAGATTCAAGGATATATGAAGGGTGTACGTTAATAGAAAAGCGAAAGCCAGAAGAGTGTATGCTCTTCTGGCTTTTTTTGTGCAGCTTACTTCATGGATTAGTATCTCCTTGGCCGGTAAATTTGTCAGTTTGGCCGGTATTTCTGCGGTCATGGCTGGTATCTCTTTAATATCAGCCGGTAACAGCAGTCTTCATTCTTTCCACTCCGTAAGCATCGGCCCTTTATCACCATAGACAGGATCAGTCTGCGGAACAGGGACATTTTTTATTTCTGCCAGCGCTTGTACACGGTCTGATGGGTCCTTTTTCTTCATATTCGGGCTTGTTCCGCCGGGATAGGCACCCACTACTTTGAAGTCCGGACTGCTTTCTGCATTCTTATGTCCTGTTCCTGCCGGGAGGAGAATGACATCACCCTGATGGAGCTCAAGGCGCTCGCCATGGTCACCGCCGATGAGGACGGTGGCATATCCTGCTTTGACACCCAGTACTTCATGAGTATTGCTGTGATAATGGTGGTAATCATACACCCCGCCCGTCCAGCTGCCGGTCCATTGATGTCTGTTAAAAGCCGCCTCTATTTCATCAGGCCGCTCCTTAAAAACAGCCTTGTAGATGATAACAGAAAGGTCCGGATTGTTGGGTATTTGTCCATTATCCGCCAGCTGGATTGTTTGAATTTGGCTTTCCATGTGAACCGCTCCTTTCGAATTGATCATTTACTCTGTTTAAACGTGTCTCCGCCTTTGATGGTCCCGTTTTGGAATCCTTTGTAGAACCATGACTTTCTTTGTTCTGACGTTCCATGAGTAAAGCTTTCAGGCACCACATAGCCCTGCGCCCGTTTTTGAAGGGTGTCGTCCCCTACTGCCGTTGCAGCATTCAGGGCTTCTTCCAGATCACCTTCCTCTAAATATCCCATTCCCTGGGCATGGTGGGCCCAAACGCCTGAATAATAGTCGGCCTGCAACTCAAATCGGACCAGATACTGATTAAACTTTTCTTCGCTCATTCTCTGGCGGAGCGGCATGATTTCCTCAGTCGTTCCAAGCAGTGTCTGCACATGGTGCCCCACCTCATGGGCTATAACATAGGCCATGGCAAAATCGCCAGGAGCCTGGAACTTCCTTTGCAGTTCTTCGTAAAAGCTTAAATCAATATACAATTTTTGGTCACCCGGACAGTAGAAAGGCCCGACAGACGAGGACGCTGCCCCGCATGCAGACTGTACGCTGCCTGAGTATAAAACAAGGGTCGGCTCCTTATATTGCAATCCCTGTTCTTCGAATATATCCGTCCAGACTTCTTCTGTATCCGCCAGCACAACTGATACAAAATCAGCAAGCTCTTTTTCCTGTTCTGATTCTTCATATGGCACAGCTGTACCAGAGTCCGTTCCGGTCATATTGCCTAAAAGCTCGCCGGGATCACCACCGAGGAAGGTAAATAACAATACAATAATAATTCCGCCGAGGCCGCCGCCGATCAGGGTTTTCCCCCCTCCGCCCATGCCTCTCCGGTCTTCAACATTTGAACTCGCTCTTCTGCCTTTCCACTTCATGTTTCAGCCTCCTAATGAAACGCCTTTTATCATTCATTTGATTAGTGTATACCCGAAATGAATGGATTTATTAACTTAGCAGAAGTAAAAATAGGTGCCTGCTTCAAACAGGCACCTTTTTAACTCTTATTATTTTTGTATCGCGCCAGCCGGATCATAGAGACTCAGGTCAATATCCACCTCTTGCCCGAGAGCAAGCTTGGCCAGCTGGGCACCCAGAAACGGCCCTGCAGTCAGTCCAGAGGCTCCAAGTCCATTTGATATGTATAGACCCTCTATGCCCGGAATTCGGCCGATGATAGGCAAGAAACCGGGTGTATAGGGACGGTAGCCCACACGTGCTTCTGTGAACGTTCCATCCGACAATCCAGGGGCTATTGCTAAAGCTTTCTCAAAAATTTCATTCAGGCCGCCAGCTGTCACTCTTAAATCGTAGCCCTTATCATCTTCATGGGTGGCACCAACGACGATGCGGCCGCCTTCAAAAGCCAGAATGTATTGATTGTTTGGCGGTATAACAACCGGCCATTTGCCCGTATCCTCCCCTTCAAGCTGAAGATGGACAATCTGCGCTTTTTGCGGCTTCACATCCAATTGAATACCAAGCGGCTTTAAAAGCTCACCAGCCCACGCTCCAGCTGCTGCAATGACACTAACTGCTTCATATTGGTTTCCGCCGGCCTTTACGGCCGTGACCCTATCTCCTTGGCACAAAAGTTCAGCAGAGCCATGAACCAATACAGCACCATGTTTTTCAGCCGCCCGCAGCAGGGCGTCCCTTAGTTCCCGGCCGTTAACGCGCGCCGCACCGCTTACATGAACCGAGGCATATTCCTTCGATAGTGGCGGAAAAAGCTCCAATGTCTGATCTGGGGATAATGGTGTAATCTCTCCCATTTCAGGTGCATCGCCACGCCTTTTTACCGCACGTTCTTCTATTTTTTCAAGCTTTCCAGGATCGGTATGAAGGCTGACGGCTCCTACTTTTTGATAGCCGGTCCTCGTCTCTCCGTCCTTTTCAAGCTCCCGTATAAGTGCTTGATAGTAGGCCGCTCCCCCTTTGGCCAGCGCGTACCAAGCCTTATTTCGCCGCTGTGACAGCCAGGGGCAGATAATTCCTGCCGCTGCGTCTGTTGCCTGCCCCGGGTCTTTGCGGTCGATAACGGTGACATATGCACCTGCCTTAGCCAAATGGTAGGCTGCAGAGGCCCCCAGTATTCCTGCACCGATGATGATATGACTTTTCATAATGACTCCTTTTTGCGAACATGTTTGCCACTTATTTTACAAGAGATGAGGAAAGGGTTCAATTTTGCTCCTTGTCAGCTAGTTTGACTTATTTTCACGGTAATGGTGCAGGAAAGCTGGTATGGCGCAAAGTGACCGATAAAATGAAAATCTGACCGATATCCTTGACTTAGTGACCGATAAAATGAAAATCCGACCGATATCCTTGACTTAGTGACCGATAAAATGAAAATCCGGCTGATATCCCCCTCGCACCAGCCTTATGCAGCCGCTTTTCCTGGCCCAATACCCCAATGCATACAAAAAAACTGCATGACAGGCACAAAACCCATCATGCAGCTTCATTAAAATGGCTTATTCGGTTCATAGGTCGGCTGCTGGTTTTGTGCCTGATACTGCTGGCTTTTGGCTGCCGCATCCTGGACGTTTTCTTCAAGAGCAAATTCAGTGTCCATTCCTTTTTTGAATTGGTCCGCCTGGTTTTGGGCGGCTACGATCTGCTGTTCTTCTGTTACTTTATTCGGCTGCTTTGGCATCCATATCTCTCCTTTATTTTAGAAGTATAGCTATAGATTTTCCAAAGCTCCAGGCACTATTCACCTTTTTACAGGTCCACCTTAGTTCCGACGCCTTCAAGAATTGCTTTTTCATAAACGGCTGCAGCTACAGCGAGGTCAAAGTAGGCAATGCCGACTGATTTAAAAAGGGTAATCTCTTCATCGTTTTCTCTGCCTGCGATCACTCCGGCTGATAATTGTCCGAGTTCGCCGTGAAGGTCCGAGAAGCTCCAGATGCCTTCTCTGGCAGGAACAATAAAATCACCCGCTTCATCGTTGACCCCTTCCAAGGTATCTGCGACGATTTTAGAGCTTCGCAGCAGTGTTTCTGCGTCGACTTCCTGCATATTCGGAAGATAGGAGCCTACCCCGTTAATATGCGTACCCGGCCGGAGGGCCTTGCCTGAGAACACAGGCTTTTCCGAGCGGGTGCTGCAGATAACAATATCCGCCCGGGAAACAGCTTCATCTGCATTTTCCAAGATGGTCACCGGACCGTTGAATTCATGAAATTTCCCAGAAAACTCTTGTGCCTTTGCAGCCGTCCGGTTGTACAGTAAAATTTCCTCTATTTCACGGACCTCCAAAACGGCCTGCAGCTGCTCTTCAGCCATTGCCCCGCACCCGATCACGGCCACAGACCTTGACGATTTTTTTGCCAGATGCTTAGTGGCAATGCCGCTCACGGCCCCGGTCCGGAGCCTTGTCAGGTAAGAGGCATTCATGCATGCGAGGTGTTCTCCATTATCCGTATCGCTCAGCAAAATGACTCCTTGAGTCGTTTTTTTGCCGAGCGCGGGGTTCTCCGGAAAAATGGTGACCACCTTCACAGCCGTTTTGCCAATTGGCGTCATGGCACTCGGCATATAAAGGGCAGATGCCTGTTTCTCCGGAAAGTCCAGGACGGTTCTATGGGGATTCTGGATTTTCCCCTCCAGATGATGTATCAGGGCATTTTCCAGATCTTTAATGGCTGATCCCATCGTATAGATGGATTTGATTTCTTTTTCAGATAATAAAAGCATAAAATCTACCTTTCTAAGCTTTTTGGCCGGTTTGTCCGAAGCCTGTATGGAGTGAATCATCTCCTGGCAGATCAGAATCAAGGTCCTGATTGCTTCGGTCACGGACGGATGCAATCGCAATTAAAGAGATGGCGGCTGCAAGCATGATATATAACGCTACAGGAACATAGGAATTGTCATACGCATTCAGCAGGGCAGTTGCAACGAGAGGAGCGGTTCCTCCTGCCAGAGCAGCCCCTATTTGATAGCCCAGTGTGATGCCGGTATAGCGGACATTCGACTTAAATATTTCAGAAAACATCGTCCCAAGGACAGCGGTGATTGGAGCCCAAATGATGCCAAGCCCCAATATGGTAGCCACAACCAGCAGAACCGCCGAACCCTGATGAAGCAGCCAGAAGTATGGAAAGGCGTAAAGCATCATAAGGACCGTTCCGCCTACATATAGCTTTTTCCGGCCAATTTTGTCAGACAGTCTTCCCATGATCGGGATTAGTATTGTAGTAATAATCGTTGCAATCGTAACGGCGCTCAGGGTAACGGTGCGCGAGAACCCGAGCTGTGTTGTCGCATAGGAAACAATAAAGGTTCCGAAAATATAAAATGGCGCTGTCTCCACCACTTTTGCGCCGACCGCAATCAATACTTCCTTCCAATGGCTGCGCATCGTTTCCACAAACGGAATCTTGGCAATTTCACCTTTCTCCTTGGCCTTTTTAAAGGATGGTGTTTCATCAATCCCTTTGCGGATCCATAAGCCAAAAAAGACAAGCAGGGAACTTAGAATGAACGGCACACGCCATCCCCATGATAAAAAGGCTTCCTCAGGCAATAAAGTCATGATGGATAAGGCAAGCGTTCCAAGGAGCATTCCGATAGTGACACCCATTTGCGGAATGCTACCAAAAAAGCCGCGCCGATTCTTTGGGGCATACTCAACAGCAAGCAGAAGCGCTCCGCCCCATTCTCCTCCGAGGCCAATACCTTGTATTAAGCGTAAAATTATCAGCAGGATCGGTGCAGCCGCGCCAATATTGTCGTAGGTAGGCAAAAAGCCCATGAGGACTGTTGCACCGCCCATAAGGGACAGTGTGAGGACAAGGGTCTTCTTTCTGCCGATTTTATCGCCAATGTGGCTGAAAATAACCCCGCCAAGCGGGCGGATGAAGAAAGCAAGTGCGAAAGATGCATATGCCAGCATTAAACCGACAGCCGGGTCATCACTATGAAAAAACATTTGATTAAATACAAGTGCAGCAACCGTCCCGTACAAAAAGTAATCAAACCATTCGATGGAACTTCCGATCAGGCTTGCGATCAGCACTTTCTTTTCTAATTTCTTTTCCATTTCATTTCCCCCTCTCTTGACTGTAAAAATGTACAAGTTCATCATAGTTTATATTATTTTGATATTTCAATATATTTTTAAAATTGGCTAATAAATAGAACTTATTTACCTGCCTAGCCCCTAAGGTGAAAGTATGGGAATGTTTTTGTTATAATCATAATACTTAGATGGAATTTGATCTTAACTGGAGTGAACACGTTGAATACAAAAAAAGCACTGCCTCTTTTATTCGCAGTTATGTTTCTTGTTATGGTGGGGTTTGGAATCATCATACCTGTCATCCCCTTTTATGCGGAAGAATTAGGGGCCTCACCCACTGAACTGGGCCTATTAATGGCCGTTTATTCGTTGATGCAGCTGCTGTTTGCGCCTATGTGGGGGCGCATTTCCGATAAAATCGGACGCAAACCGGTCATAATGATCGGCATCTTTGGCCTTGGCCTGTCTTTTTTCATGATGGCCTTATCCACTGAGCTTTGGATGCTGTTTGCTGCCAGAATCATCGGCGGCTTCCTGTCATCTGCCAATATGCCGACTGTCATGGCCTATGTAGCGGATATTACATCAGAAGAAGACCGCGGAAAAGGGATGGGGATCATTGGAGCTGCAGTTGGCTTAGGATTTATTTTTGGGCCGGCAATCGGGGGCATCTTTTCCCGGGAAAGTTTGAACATTCCTTTCTACGCCGCAGGAACATCTTCGTTTATCACATTTTTCCTTGTCATGCTTGTGCTGAAGGAATCCCTTTCACCAGAGCAGCGCAGCCAGGGAACTGCTAAGCGTCCAGGACTTTTAACAGCTTTAAGCGGAAACACTGGAATTTTGTTTATCCTTCAGCTGTTTGTTTCGCTGTCACTGGCAGGTCTGGAAGCAACCTTCGCGTATTTTGCTGCTGAAAAAGCTGGCCTTGGGACCGTGGAGCTTGGCTATATCTTTATGATCATGGGGTTTGGAGGCGCCCTTGTACAGGGCGGTTTAGTAGGAAGAATGACGAAAAAGTACGGAGAAGGGGCAGTGATTCAGCTGGGGGTCATCATATCTGCCATTGGCTTTGGACTTATCCTCCTGGTTGACAGTTTTACCACAGCAGCGATTTTCTTAACAGTTTTCGGCATCGGAAACGGGTTTATCCGCCCGAGCGTATCTTCCCTGCTGACAAAGACATCTCAGACAGGACACGGCAGCACGACTGGCCTGCTGTCATCATTTGACTCTCTTGGACGTATTATCGGGCCCCCGCTTGGCGGTTGGCTTTTTACAATGAGTATAGGCGCCCCGTACATCTCGGGAATCCTGCTTTCCGGATTGGCATTCGTGTTGTATCGTGTTTATTCTGCCAAGGTAAACAGAACTCAATCAATTACATCTTAAAAATAGGTAAAGGAGGCCGCTTATGCCTCCTTTTTCTATTTCTGCAATATAGCCTGAATCACATGTCCCGTACCTGTATGGCCTTTTCCTTCCACTCTCTCCTGTTCGCCATAAAAGAAATGAAGGACTTTATAGCTCTTAATCCATTGGAGAAGATCTGCGGGATCATAAACCATATCAACACTTTTAGGCCCGCCTGTTCCATAGCGGAGCTGATCCTCTGAATAGACTTCAAGCATGACGATTCCACCCGGCTTTACAACGGAAACCAGCTTATCAAAAACAGTCTTTTGGTCTTTTTTCAGAAAATGGCCGAAAACCATAATCGAAGCATCATACTCCCCTGAGGGCACAGGATCATGAATAAGATCCTTCTGTCCTGTTTCTATTCTGACATGATGGCGTTCAGCCAGCTGCTGTGTTTTAATTAAGCCGCTTTGTGTATAATCCCATGCAGTTACCTCATGCCCCTTTCTTGCAAGGAAAACAGCATTCCGGCCCTCACCCTCAGCCAAAGCAGCAACTCGCGTGTGCCCTTCAAGCCGCCACGCCTGCTCTCTGATAAATTCATTGGGCTCATCGCCATATAAATATCCTTCTGCGGAGAACTTTTCCTCCCATAGATTTGCCAATATAACCACTCCTTCCTGATAAGGTATTCTAGAAGTGGTTATGGAAATCCTATTGTATAATGGAAAAAATGCCGGCAGGAGAGGATGATGACGATGAAAGAGCTGACGAAGATGGAAGAGGTGCACCAGTTTATTCAGAGCGCTGAGCTAGGCCTGATATATGTGCTGACTGACGGCTGAAGCGTCTGTCATGGTCTGCTTCCTCAGGTTGAGGAAGTGTTGGAAGATTATCCCCGTATAGAAGCACGATTTGTGAATGCAGGAAAGGTCACTGAGATAGCCGGGTTCCTCATGGCTTTTACAGTGCCCGTGATTGCTTTATATCTGGATGGAAGAGAAGTTCTAAGGGAGGCTCGGTTCATACCGGTCGAGAAGCTTCGTGATGATTTGAAGAAGATTTATGAGGGTGTTTTTGATGTATAAAGCAAGGACTGACGGTGCTTTTCCGCCAGTCCTTTTTGACTAATCAGCTGATTGTTTAAAAAATCAGCCTTGCATAAGCACAAGAATTCGAATGTTAAAATTAATAGATTTGCAGTAAATTAGAATATTATTTTCTTTCCCTATTAAATAACCCCAAATTTTATTGTCATAAATACCTACAAACACTCCCAATCATCCATCATTTTATTAAAACCTAATTCTTTTTACCCGGTTTTAACACTTAAACCGCCTTTGAATTTCCCCAATTAACAGAATGTTCTTTCTTCTCTATACTTTTCATTAGAAGGTCCTTACAAACTATGAATCAAGTATTTAAGGAGGTTGGTCCTTGATTAATTAAAGCAGTTAATAGGGGTGATTTCCCAGCTGCTTTAAAAGTGAATTACTATACTGATTTGAAGAGGAGAATGGGCACGATGGGAGATTTCAGGTTGAAAAAGTATTTAACAGCTGCCATGGCTGCTGCTATGCTGGCCGTTCCGCCCCTGCAGGCTTCGGCTGATGATTCAGGAAAAGGAATTCTAAAAGGGGCAGATGGCAAAGCGGCCATAACCGATCTGCAAGGGATGAATGCAAAAGCCAGTAAAGGCAAGCATGTCATCACCCTTATTACAGGTGATGTCGTAACCGTAACTGAATTTGCAGATGGAAAGAATATCATTCATGTTGAACCAGCGGATCCTTCCGCAAGTGGAGCACGTATTTTGACAGCCAACAAGGAAACGTATGTCATTCCTGATCAGGCTATGCCATATCTGGCTTCCGGATTTTTAGACCAGGACCTGTTCAATATTACGGCTTTAATTAAAGATGGCTATGATGACGAGAATCAAAAGGAATTACCGGTCATCATTCAATATTCCGAATCCAAAGGCCGTTCAGCTGATGCTCCTCCAGCCCCAAAAGGCTCAAAGAAAACCCATGTGCTTGAAAGCATAGATAGTGTAGCAGTCTCAGCTGATAAGAAAGAAACAAAGGAATTCTGGAAAGAAGTGACTAAAGCAAACAAAACTTCTAAGAAGTCTAAAGCTGTACTGGCTCCAGGCATTGAAAAAATCTGGCTGGATGGCCGTGTCGAAGCTTCTCTTGAACAAAGTGTCCCTCAGATCGGAGCCCCTTCAGCTTGGGAATCCGGCTATGATGGAACAGGCGTAAAGGTGGCTGTTCTTGATACCGGAATTGATTCAGAGCATCCGGACATTGCAGGCCAATTGGATGAGGCAGTGAGCTTCGTTCCAGGTGAAGAAGTGACCGATATGCATGCACATGGGACACATGTGGCTTCTACAGTGCTTGGCACAGGTGAAGCCTCCGAAGGACGGAATCAGGGTGTGGCTCCCGGCTCACGCCTCCTTGTAGGAAAAGTCCTGAGTAATGAAGGTTTTGGCCAGGATTCATGGATTATAGATGGAATGGAGTGGGCTGCTGAAAACGCCAAAATCGTCAATATGAGCCTGGGCAGTTCTGAACCAAGCGATGGAACGGACCCAATGGCTCAAGCGGTGAACAATCTTAGTAAAGAAACCGGCTCCTTGTTTGTTATTGCTGCCGGGAACACTGGCAGTGAAGGAATCGGATCACCAGGAGCTGCTGACGAAGCTCTTACTGTTGGCGCCGTGGACAGGTCCGACAATCTTGCCTGGTTCTCGTCTAAAGGGCCTAGCTTTGGAAGCTCAGGATTAAAGCCTGACCTTACTGCTCCTGGAGTTGGAATCATGGCTGCGCGTTCTCAATATACGAACCAGGGAAGCGGCTCTTACATGAGCATGGATGGCACATCAATGGCAACACCTCATGTTGCTGGAGCTGCAGCCCTTCTCTCCCAGCGCCACCCTGACTGGACCGGAGGACAGCTTAAAGAAGCTCTGATGAGCACCACAAAGAAGCTGGAGGACATTAAGCCTTTTGAAGGCGGAACTGGTCGTCTTGATGCTGAAGCTGCAGTGCTTGGCAATATAAGGGCAACTGGGTCCCTCGATTTTGGCTTCTATGACTGGCCTCATGAGAATGATGTTCCGGCTGAGAAGACCATTACGTATACAAACGATAGCAGCCAGGATGTGACATTGGATCTGTCAGTATCGATAAAGGATGGCCATGACACCGATGCTCCTGCCGGAATGGTAAAACTTTCATCAGAAAAAGTGACTATTCCAGCTAATGGAAGTGCCGAGGTTACAGTTACACTCGACCCAAATAACAGTGACTTTGGTACCCGTTATCAGGGCCATATCAGTGCTGCAGCAGAGGGTCAAAAAATTATCCATACTGTATTAGGCATGATTAAAGAAGATGAAAGGTATCCCCTTACCATAAAGGCAGTTGATCGGGATGGGGAAGCTGCCTCAGCATACTTTTACCTGTTGGGCCCAACTGGCGATCCTCAGTTCATGTCAGTGGAAGGTACGAAGGAGCTGCGGCTGCCGAAAGGAACGTATTCCGTTATGTCCATGATGGACGTTGATGCGGATACAGATCATGCAGGTGTCGCACTTGTCGGCGACCCGGAAATTAACATGGATGGCCCTCAGACAGTTATGCTGGATGCCCGCAAGGCAAACGAAATTACTGTGGATGTTCCAAAAGAGACAGAAGCAAATTACCGGAAACTGGAATATTACCGAAGCATTAATGGAAACCAGGTGAATGACATTTACATTATGCCGGCAGTCGTGGATAAAATGTATGCTGCCCCAACAGAGAAAGTAAAAGATGGCGAATTCACACAAGCTACGCGCTGGCGCCTGGCAGAGCCAATGCTGACAATCAGTTACAAAGGAAAGGAATTGGATGATATCCCGCAGGCTGGAAGCACTCTCCTGAATGGGAAGTTTAATTTGAATGCTGTCTATGCCGGAAATGGATCTCCAGCGGATTATGAAAAGCTGGATGTAAAGGGAAAAGCCGCAATTGTGCAGCGCAGTGATGCATTAACAGGATCAGAACGTGCTGCAGCAGCGTTAGCAGCAGGAGCACAACTATTGATTACCGTTAATGATGGACCTCAGGAGCTTAGTGAATGGGTAGGAATAGAAAATGAAGATTTTTCACTTTCCAACAGCCCTCTACCGGTTGCTGGTATCAGCAGCACTGAAGGCAAAGAGCTGATCGCAGCTGCCAAGTCTGGAAAATTGACTTTAAAAGTCGAGGGTACACCTGACTCGGATTACTTATATGACCTGGTGGACATGCATCATCAGGCAGTGCCTAAAGAGGTAAACTATTCTCCGAAAACGAAGGACCTTGTTAAAATCAACTCTGAATATAAATCAGACCGTCCTGCTCCGGGTGCTGAGTTCCGGTATGATATTTTGGCGCACAGCTTTGCCGGAGTAGGCTTCCTGCAGACCCTGTCACTTCCGTCTGTCAGAACAGAGTGGGTATCGGCACAAAAAGGCACATCATGGTACCACCAGGCTGGTGTTCTTGATGCCCAGTGGGAAGTAAGACAGC
Organism: Cytobacillus sp. BC1816; assembly: GCF_051353635.1. Classification (NCBI taxonomy): domain Bacteria; kingdom Bacillati; phylum Bacillota; class Bacilli; order Caryophanales; family Bacillaceae; genus Cytobacillus; species Cytobacillus sp. BC1816. The sequence continues at coordinate 5,249,755 of NZ_CP195611.1, forward strand.
CAAAAGTGGATTACAAACCGGGTCAAACGTTGAATGAAGAGTGGTTTTCACCAGTCGTCCGTCCTCGTTTTGGTGATGGTTTCTGGGCTCCATACCGTTCAGGCAATAATTTGATATTAAATGTTCCTGCCTGGGCTGACTCAGGACCTGGACATACGGGAGCTGAGATGAATTACCCTGGCGATCAAACATTAAAGCTATATCAAGGGAATAAGCTGGTTAAAGAAGGAAAGGGCCAGGCACTCTACTTATTTAATGAATTTCCGCAAGAGAAAACCCAGTACAAACTAGTAAGTGATGCTGCCCGTGATGCAGATCGCTGGAACACATCAATCCGTACACATACGGAGTGGAAATTCTGGTCACAGAAGCAAGCAGAATTCCAGACTGCTCTTCCGCTGATTTCTCTTGATTATAAAGTGGATACTGACATGTCAGGCACCTCCACAGCCGGAAAAAAGATTAAGCTTGATTTATCAGCTGTTCAAATAGCCGATGCTCCGGAAAACGGCAGAATAAAAGGAGCCAGCCTGCAAGTGTCTTTTGATGAAGGAAAGACATGGGAAGCTGCAAAGTTAGTTTCCATGGGCAATGGCTGGTCTGCTGAAATCAAGCATCCAAATAAGAAGGGAAGCTCTGTCTCCCTGCGTGCCAGTGCATGGGATGATGCTGGCAATCGTGTAAATCAGGAGATTATCAAGGCTTATGGATTAAAATAATGAAAAAATGATGAAGCTTTGTTAAGCAGCGGATTGCGTACAGAGAAGGTGTGAACCAGGCATCCAATGCCTGGTTCACTTTTTTAATAGATTAATTAACCGTCTAACTTCCCAACACTCTAGAGCAGCTTTTGGGGAGTTCGGCGGCATTTTTAGCCTCGCCTTGCGCTTTTCTAATTGCTATGCCCTATAATGGCTTGTCAGTTCAGATAATGACCCTGACAGAGAGTTGAGTTTCATCCCAATTTTATCCGTTTTCTCCATTTGCCCTGTTTGAATCACACTGGCAGCAAGCATCTCTTCTGCACTGGCCAATGTTTCCTGTGAAACAGATGAGAACTGTTCAGCTCCCTGTTCAAGCTGCGGCAGCGTTTTTTCCAGGCCTTTCAGCTCCGTTTGCATGGTTTGGAGCTTTCCGCTTACATTAGAAATCTCATTCATCAGCTCGTCCAATGATATTTTAGATTGGCCTGCCATCTCAAGATTGCCTTTTATCTCCGTATGGAGCTGGTCAAATTCCTCTGAAGCCCTGAGAGTTATATTCTCCATATTTCTTATTCCCTGAGTGATATCTTCTGCAGCACCCGCAGATTGCTCAGCCAGTTTCCGGACTTCTCCTGCGACCACGGCAAAGCCTTTCCCTGCCTCTCCTGCCCGGGCAGCCTCGATGGAAGCATTTAAGGATAACAGCCTTGTTTGTTCAGCAATCCCTTTTACCATTCCGACAAGATTTGTAATCGCTAAGGAATGGTCTTTGACCTCTTTTATTGTCAGGGTCAATTTTCCAAACTCCGAGCCAAAGGAATGAATGGCAGCGATCAGATCACTGATGCTGTTCCCGCCGCGCCTGGCAGAATCATTCATCACCTCCGAGCTGCGGTTTACACTTTGCATATGCAGAAACATGTCTTCAAACTTATCTTTCATTTCTTTGAAACTGGCCGCACTATTTTCAGAACTGGCTGCGGTTTGCTCTGCCCCTAACTTCACGAGGTGAATGGCTGATACCAGCTGCTGCCCGCTTTCAAGAGCACTGAAGGATGAACCTTTCAGCTCATTGCCCGTACTCTCCAGCTCCTTCGTTGTGCCGGTCAGCTCCCGCAGCAGGCTCCTCATTTGTTCAATCATGCTGTTATAACTTTTCTGCAGAGAAACAATTTCGGGAATTTCTGTATGAATCTCAAGCGGGTTTTGCAGGTTTCCTTCCCGGACCTCCCGCATGGTGTTTCTTAATAAGTTCAAAGGCTTCGTAATTTTTCTGACAAAAAGACTGATAATGGCTGAAGCCGCAGATAAACTGACCACAATCGCTGCAATCATAAAATACCCGATTGCATGCACATCAGACATATAGGCTTTTGCCGGGATGAGGACTACATAGACGCCGCTAATTTCCTTCATCTCCTGAAAGGCCGCAGTATAATCTATCCCGTTCATCTCAATGTGTATGACGCCATTTTTCATTGTGGTGATCTCATTGATCGTATCCCTTGAAAAAGTGGCATCCGTTTTGCTGCTGACCTTAAAAGGCGTAATCTTGTTATCTGCAAGATAGAAAAAATCAGAGGCAATCCCATCCGACTGCAGCTTTTTCTGCTGAGAACGGACACTGGCCTCGAGCTGCTGCTTAAAGTAAGCTTCATCACTGACATACACAAACTTTAAGTTTTCCGCTATGTATCCCATTAATTCCGCTTCTCTTGCCAATCTATCCTCAATGGTTTTGATTGCCATGTCCTTTGTTTTAAGATAGGAACTAAATCCGACTGCCGCTATCGATAGCAGCAGCAGGGTAAAAAACAGTGCCAATAATCTTGTGCCCATGTTCAGCTTATGGCTGAAGGCTTCCGCAAAGTTTTCCAGCCGCTTCTTCATTTATCCAAAACCCCCAAACTATCATACTAATGACCTATAAGGAAATTATACAGAGCGAATGTAAATTTCATGTAAAGATTGGATTAAGAGTAATGTTTTGTAAATTTTACCAATAAGATAGGCTTTCTCAATGTCCGTCTTTTAAAGCGGCTGCAGCATATCAAGAAGCGATTAACGTTTTACATAAAGGAGCTAATCTTCCTGATGCTGCTGAAGAACAATTGGAGAAATTGATTTTAGAGGAAAAGGACGTTCCGGTATTCAAGGCTTATCGAACAAAAGATGGCTACGACATTATCAAATAATTTCCAATAAAAACACGTTCACTTTGGGTAGCATTTTCTAGGTAAAATGGTATGATTATCAATGTAAAAATAATACTTATTTGGGGGGCATTTCAAAATGCTGAAGTTTTCAAAAATCTTATTTTCTGGTTTGTTAGTCGGTGGATTGCTGGCAGGATGCAGTTCTTCTGATGAAACAAGCGGAAGCAGTGAACCACAAGAAGAAGCAAAGCCAGCGGATCAGAAAGATAAAAACGTATCTAAGCCTAAAAAGGACGAAGCTGGTAACACAATCCTGGATGAAGTTGGCCAGAAAGCAGAAAGTGAAGCTGGGAAAGCTGAACTCATGAAGATTAAGAAAGTGAATGAAACAGTTGACGTTGCACCGTTGAAAGTAACTGTACAGGATATTAAGGTCATTAAGTTATCTGATGTAGACCCAACATTTGCAGAGGATTTAGCGTTGCAGATGGATGGAGAAGCGGAGCTTTTAAAGAAAGGTTTCTCTTATGTACAGGTTAAGTACACTGCTGAGAACACAGCAGACCAGAATGTTGAATGGTATGATTTAATGAACGTGATCACTGACAAAGGTGAGCAGATTGACGGTCAAGTGAAAGACTTCTTAATTGATGATGCTGATATGGATTCAGAATTTATCGGAAAAGTGAAGAAAGAATATACAGATGCTTTTGTCCTTAAAGATGGCGACATTGGCAATGTCAAATTGGTTTTCGGTTACACAATGAATGCTGATACATTTGAAGACATTACAGCAGAGCAAACTGTTGAATACACTTTTGAGTAACTACCTGGAGTAACGGATTAAAGAGATAATGCAAAGAAATTAAAAGGCTGCTTTTGCAGTTTTTTTTTGCATCACTTTTTTTGCCTTTTCCCCCTAAAAATGTATATATATTTTCAAATAGGGGGTTTAAGTGTTCTCTTATTGTAAACGTCCATGGTAAAATAAGGAGTGTAAGGTTAAGGTTTCTGTCCTCCGTTCACATATTCTATGAAAGAACGAGGTACTCAGAAATGAAACAGGATACGAATTTGAATACTACTACTACTGCTTTACAGGAAACACAGGTTACACAGGTTACACAAGCTGCAACCGACCAAAATGCAGCACATAACTCAACACAGAATACACAACAGGACAACGGACTCACGAAAGGGATGAAGTGGTACCAAGTCTTCACAACAGGCTTTCCAATGTTGATGCAGGGGTTATGCTTGTTGGTTGTATTTGCTTTCTTAGCCACAGTAATGTGGTGGGTATGGGGCGGTACAATTCCCCCAAGTGATGTTTATGAGTTGGCCAAGCTTTACTTTACAAAATAAGGCTATTAATGCCTAATTCTATTATGTGATGGATTTGAGGTTTTTATGCCTGGAGAAGTGCGGTCCGACCAACCAATCTAATCTGCCTTATGCTTTACCGGAGGATAATATGCCTTGGGTGTAGGCCTTGATGGATTCGCTGATGGGGTTAAAATTAACAAAAAGGGAGATGCCAATTGGCGTCTCCCTTTTCCGTTTGCAGAGACTGACCAGGTCGCTACAAATGTGGGTTGGTAAGTGTACCTGACCCGAACTTAAAAATTGTTGCTGTAATCATAATGATTTTCCGGCAGCTATGTTCTTGCTAATTTCGCAATAGCGCACTTTGTTTTAGACATTTAATATCCCTCCAGCACGCAATTTGAACTAGAGATCGCTCAGGAAATGTCATTGGATTACGAACTCTTTTCTACTCTACTACTGCTATTATAACACTGGTTAGCTGGAAGTAAACAAATCTGAACAAGAATTAACAATTTGGTACAAATAGTTATACTTTAAGTGTAAATAAATTTAAAATTATGTTCACTTTTACAAAGGAACGTAAAGTAGGCTGTTTTAATATATTGGTTAAATCCGAGGCATTATTTTAAGAACGGGGGAAGAACATGACCAATTTTAAATATTTCACGGGGACGGTTACGCAGATTTCGGATTTTAACAATGAAGGCTGCCAAAAAATCATTTCCGCTGCTAATGGAATGGGGGGAACTGTCAATTTCATCGTATCCCCTTCCACTTACGTTTTAGATCAATCCAAGCTGTCAGCGGGAGATATCATTACTGGATATTATGATGGCAATGCTCCTGTTCCGCTGATATATCCTCCTCAATACCGTGCGCTTGTGGTCGTAAAACATAGTTCTCACCAAAATGTGAAAACAGATTATTTTAATAGCCAGCTAGTCAGCGGTGATGGCCAGCTGCAATTAAACGTCTCGCCGTATACCCAGATGGTGCTGACAAATGGGCAGGCCTTTTCCGGCAGCCCTTCAAACAGAGACTTAGTTGTCATCTATGGTCCGTCTACCAAAAGCATCCCTGCCCAGACCACACCTTATAAGATCGTTGTTTTGTGTTTATCCTCCACATGAAAAGGAGTGCCCGGGATAGGCACTCCTTTTTTTCAAGGCTAGCATTTACTCATCATCCACTTCACCGTCGCCAATTTCATCCTCTTCTTCCACATCTTCAACCTGTTCGTCTTCTTCAGGCTTTTCATCGTTTCCGCAGCCCGTTAACGTTAAGAAAGATAGAGATAGAAAAAGCATCAATAAGTATTTTTTCATTTATCTAACCTCCTTTCGCTTAGTTTTTCAAAAAGGCAAACTTTATATGTACTGTTAACTACTGACAAACCTTCCTTCCTTTTGAATAATTGCAACTGGATAGGAAAACACTTTTATAAAGCTGTAATATGTATGCTTGCTTTTTATGCTGACAAAAGGAAGTGCCATAGATGGATTTTATTCAGAGCCAGCATTCACTTTCTGTCATGGAGTGGGGACTCAGGGCTGTCATCGCTTATTTCTTCTTAGTCATTGTCGTCAGAGTGCTGGGGCAGCGTGCCATTTCCCAATTAAGGCTCCTTGATTTAGTAATGGCTTTCGTCATAGGCAACATTATTGCCCATCCCTTATCAGATGAGGAGCTTGGATTAAAAGGTTCAATTGTTACAACCATTGTGCTGGTATTGCTTTACCTGATCAGTCTATTTAGTATTCTGAAATGGCCAGCAGTCAGAAGACTGGTAAACAGCAAGCCCATCATCATTGTGCAGAATGGCGAAATCATATACAAAGGCTTAAACAAAGCAAGGATTTCTATTGATGTGCTGCTGGAGGAACTACGGGAGAAAAAAGTGGATGATGTAAAAAAGGTAGCGCTGGCTCTATGGGAAGCAAGCGGGAGCATATCCTTTTTTTTAGATCCTAAATATGAACCCATTACACCCGCTTACCTGCAAAGGAATGCAGAACCATTCGATATGCCAAGAACCATTATTAAAGAAGGCAAAGTGGATAAAACGGTGCTGCAAACCATACAAAAGGACGAAAGATGGCTAATCGCCCATTTAGAACGTTTCTATCAGACAGAAATTAATAATGTTCTTTTAGCTACCATGGACAGCAAGGGCACCTTGAAGGTATTTTTATATCATTAATTTGGCTAAAAGGAGTGATGGCAGTGCTTTCTAAAGAGCCGACGGTCTCTGAAATCTCAAATATTTGGTCATCGTATTTAAAAAACAGCATGGAGCAGCAATTTTTCACTTATTTTTTTCAAACTGCAGAGGACCGGAAAATTAAAAAGATTGCCGGAAGACTGCTGCATCAATCCGAGAAAAATCTTAAGCAGCTCCAGGATTTTTTCAGTAAAGTGAATCTCTCCGTTCCCCGCGGCTTTACTGAAAAAGATGTAAGGCTCAATGGACAGAAATTATTTTCAGATCATTTCATTTTATTTTTTTGCCATGATATCACCCAGCTTTCATTGAGCACATACCCAAGTGCCCTATCAGAAAGCACCCGTAAAGATATTCGGGATTATTTTGAGATCACTCTTAAATTCACGTTAAAAATACAGAATGAAATCGTAGATTTAATGTTATCTAAAGGCATTTACCAAGAGCATCCGCAATTAAAGATGGAGGATCGGATCGAGTTTGTCCGCAGTCTTAAATACTTAAATGGGTTCATGGGCGGGTCCAGACCGCTGAATGCTCCTGAAATAGCGAATATATCGAGAATTATTCATAGAGCGCAATTCTCAAAAATGATCTTTGTGACCTTCAGTACTATTGCTGAAAGCAATGAAATGAAGGACCATTTCAGCAAAGGAAGGGATTTAACCGAGAAAGTATTATCTTCCCTTCGAGATATTATGGAAAATGAACAGATTCCCCTGTCTTCATCAGGAGATTATCAAATTTTTGACGTGGACATTCCTCCATTCTCCGAGAAGATCATGCTATTTTTTGTAAACACTTGTCTCGGCATCTTCTGCTTCACCATGATCAGCCAGGCCCTGACCTCCAGTCTCAGATCCGATATTGTTATAAAACTGCTGAGCATTTCCAAAGACATGTCCCTCTTTTACGGAAAAGGTCTGCTGATTGCCATAAAGCAAAAATGGCTCGAACAGCCGCCACAGGCGGCAGGGAGACGCGTATAAGAGTTTTCACCATTCTGTCACATCTTTCTCCAATCACCCTGTCTTTTTCCCCCTTCCATTTCGATTATCAGAGATGAAAGGGCGGTGCAAAGATATGAATCTTAAATCAGGGAGGGTGGACCAATTTGGACAGTTTTCGAAGTTTAAAGATCTGCAGGAATTTAATGCCCATCTTGAAATGTGGCTTGCCGTACATAAGAGTGAGTTCTCAAAGGGAGAACTTGTTGGGCTGAAACAGCTCGTTCGTTTTGCCGCGAAGGTACCCGGTGTTTCCAATGCCAAGATCGGGACCGTTTTAAAGGCCATTCATATGGAATACAGCGGCAATGGCATTTCCCGCTCCACTTTTAAAAGAATGGCAGCCAAGGCCGCAAGCCTCGGTCTCTTTAGTGTTCTTGAAACGGAAAGAAAAAATGGCTCCCAATCCAGCAACTTATATGTATTTAATCGTTTTCCCAAGAGTGAGCCACCCAAAAAGGAAAAAATGGACCACCCTAATAAAACTAGCAATCATTCTAAAACTAATAACATTCAAAAGAATACTAAACGTACCGAAACCGGACTTGATTACAGCTTTACCAGCGATCGTGTTCCAAAAGCATTTACAGAACTTGCCCGTTACTTTTTTCCGAAAGCAAAGCAGATCGAGGAGTATTGGAGAATGACGGCCATTGCTGCATACAAACACAATTGTGAACAAAAAGTGAACGTTGTGCAGGAGATAGCTATCGATGCTTTTAAACAGCTGATCCGGAAAATGAAAACCTGCACAATCGCCCGTCCTATCGCGTATTTCTATGGAATTTTAACGAGAAAATTTGAAGAGAAGTACTATGAAGAATTATTCGAAATGGGCTTTTCAGCGCGTAAAGAGGATTTTTTTGCTGAATTTTTTTATAAAAAATAAAAAAACTTCGTTACTGTCCGTAACTCTTAAGTTAGACCCCCTAAGTCCGGACTTAGACCCCCTAAGTCCCGAGTTAAGGGGGCTTAACTGCCAATTTACGACTTTTTACCAATTCGCAAAAAAATGATGAAAAAGCTATGTTTGAGCTACCCGGGAATACTTAGAGAGCGCGCTTTCCTGAAGGGAATCCAGTATGGAGAGCTTTGAGCAAGTGGCAGCACAATTTGAACCGATGATTCACCAGATTATCCGATCTTTAAACATCTATCAAAATCAGGAAGACTATTTTCAGATTGGCCTGATCCGGCTTTGGGAGGCATGGAATCTATTTGATCATACAAAGGGAAAGTTTCTGACCTTCGCCTATACCATCGTTAAACAGAAGCTGATTGATGAATTGAGAAAAACCAGGATGCAGAAAAACAGCACTGTCACCCGGAGTGAAGAATTCTGGTCATCAGCGGAATCTTCCTATACACATCAGCCACTTGAAGAAGAGCAGCTGCTTTCTTACTGCAGCAGCCTCACCAAAAATCAGACCATCTGGGTTCTATCGGCTTTCCTCTATGATTTGACAATCAACCAGATCGCCGAACAGCATGGAGTAACCGTTTCAGCGGTAAAAGCCTGGAAAAAAGGGGCCCTGACAAAACTTAGGACCACACTTCAGCAAGATTAATTAGAAAAGCAGAAACGCCTTGCCTGCAAAGGAACGCAGACTAGGAACGCCACGTCCTGCGGCAGCGTCTGCATGATCCCCATCCTGGGGACTCCTCAAGGGGGTAGGCGCTCCTCCTAAAAGCTGACGCTTTTAGTCATGCGGTGATTAGACTGTCGATGCATTGAAGCTAGACAGTTATCGGCATCAAAATTTTATCCCTTTCTTATTTGTTAAAAATTTTTCCCGCACCCTGTCTTTTTACACCCTTCATTTCGATTATATAGGTGAAAGGGAGGTGAGCAGGAATGGCAAAGGCAATCATCATTGATTCAAAGCTTCGCCTGGTTTTTGAAACAGGATTGAATGGACAGGGCAAGCCTGTCTACAAATCAAAAACCTACAACAGCGTGAAGCAATCCGCTACAGCGGACCAGCTTTTCACAGTGGGACAGGCAATCGCAGGATTATCAAGCTACCCGCTGGCTGAGCTGAACAGAAATGACAGCTTCGACATTTTAGGCTAATGCTTGTCGAAAATATCTAAAGCAGGAGGTGAAAGGAATGGCGAAGACACTTGAAATGACATTTGAAACGGAACTGGGCAAGGAAACCAAATTATCGGTTGACAGCCCAAAGGAGCCTATTGATCCGGCAGCTGTGAAGGCAGTGATGGAACAGATCATTGCAGTGAATGCATTTGACGGCAATGGCGGTGACCTTGTTACTGCCAAAGGGGCTAGATTAGTAGAACGAAATGTAACAGATTATGAATTAGTGTAAGGGAATGAGGCCGGATTCTTTGGAACCCGGCCATTTTTATAGCTTGTAAAAAAGAAAGGAGCATGCATGATGGAACAGATGGTCACCCTGATCAGCGAACTCGGCTTCCCGATTGTGGTCACGCTTTTTCTGCTGAACCGAATCGAAGCCAAGCTTGATGTGGTCGTGTCCTCAATCCAGGGATTGCCGGATCAGCTGAAAGAATAGAAATGTGAAAAGTTTAGCGTCCTGCCCACCCCCGACGGGTAGGCGTTCCTCCTAAAAGCTGGCGCTTTTAGTCGTGCAGTGATTAGACGGCCGATGCTTTCCTATTGGAGCTAGACAGGAGTTTAATACTTATTTTAAAAAGGGTGGACTCCATAGTAAGGAGTCCTATTTTTTTAAAACCGGAATCCAGATTTCACTGCGGAAAGTGGGCGAAGCCGTATCTTTGCTTTCATTCCAGAGGATTTCCGGTCCTTCTATTTGCTGATAAGATGATGAAGGGAACCATTCTGAGTAAATCCGTCCCCACACATTCTGAAGCGTCTCCGGAAACTGGCCCACTGCTTCAAATACCGCCCATGAACAGGCCGGAACCTCAAGAGATGCCATCCCCTCCGGGCATTCCTTTGCAGTGGCAGCTCCGATGTAATGGTCCAGCTCACCCTTTTCTTCCATTCTGCCTTCAGAAAAATTGGCTGAAGCACTGATCAGGCCAAACGGCTCTGTATCCGATACACTCTTGAGCCTAAGAATCATTTTTTCATCTAAACTCTTCCACATGGCTGCTATTTCCGGATTCACTCCGTTAAAAATGATCGGCACCCGCTTCTTTAAGCCCACAATTCGAAAGGCATCTTTTTCTTCTATACGATAGTTCATTTCATTTCCTCCCTTAATAGATAAATGAAAGGTCATCGGCGGATAAGCCTTAAGAGCGTGGCCATTGCTCCTGGCTTCTGAAGGAGTGATGCCATGAAGCTGCTGGAATGCCCTCGTAAACGAATCAGGCGAGCTATACCCATATTTGAACGCTACATCAATGACCCTGGCATTCTTATCCTTCAAGTCGAAGGCAGCCAATGTCAGCCGTCTCCTGCGGATATACTCGGAAAGTGATACACCGGCTAGAAAGGAAAACATTCGTTTAAAATGGTATTCCGAGCAAAATGCAATCTTTGCCAGTTCTTTGAAGTCAATTTCATCCGTTAAATGTTCTTCAACATACCTCATCGCCCGATTTATATTTTGCAGCAAATCCATATTGATGACCTCCTTGTATCTACAGAATAACAGGAGCTGCATGGTGTGCGCCCGACAATCCATGCACAAGAATGCAGGGTTGCGTTACTCATTTTTATATTTCTTTTTTAATGTGTCAGAGAAAATTGCACCGCCCAGCATTAAGAATAAAGGACCGAAATTCCAGAAAAATGATCCGCGAAGAGGGAACTCTAATTCAGTAAAATGATTAAGGCCTAAAATGCTTAGTTTAATGATTAACATAGCGGATCCTATCAGAAATAAACAATCAAAAAATACTTTCAATCTTGGATAAGCTAATTGCCTGCTGTCCTTTATCACTTTCTCCGTCAAATCCTCATCACTCCTTAATAATTCATCAATCGTAACCCCAAACAGATCACTCAGTTTAATAATAATTTCAATGCTGGGATAGTTCTGCCCATTTTCCCATTTAGAAACAGACTGGCGGCTCACAAACAGCTTTTCAGCCAGTTCCTCCTGGGACCACCCTCTCTCTTTCCTCTCCTTTTTAAGCTTCTCGGCAAAAATCATATTTACAATCACCTTTCTGCAAATCGATACTCCCATTATGGTGAATTTTTTGGCCAAAAGTAAAGATAGGAATGGTTGCAGGGGGCCGCACGCAAAGGTTGCTAAGGTTTTACACGTGCTTTTACAGCAAAAAACCCCAACCACCAAGGTTAGGGTTAAAGTAAGACCGAATGTTAAGCTTTTGACAGGCTGCCTCTCATATCGGGCTTATTGCTCTGCTTTTTTAGAATGACACTCGTAAAGACAAAAATGGAAACGAGCACAAGCTGTGGTATGGCAGATTCCCAGGTTGGATAAAAGCCCATCCAGTTAATGATCGGCAAGCTGCTGATCTGGGTGGTTCCCAGCTTATTGGTGATTTGCAGGGCATGTATGCTTACCCCCAGGATCTTAAAGGCCAGGAAGTAAATCAGAGCCGTCGCAATCTTAAAGTAAATACCAAACGCGATCTTTTTACTGTAGCGGATAAATAAGAAGGCAAATAAGCTTAATATCACAACAGCGACGCCTATGCCCGTTAGCAGGTTTCCTTTGCTGATTGAAGGCGCCATTCCGCCATAAAAGATGATCGTCTCCGCTCCTTCCCTAAAAATAGACAGGAAGCTGACGAGAGACATGGAAATAATGCTCCCTTTTGATAGAGCAGAGCCAAGCTGCTTTTCAATATATTGGTTCCATGCCTTCATATTAGATTTTTGGTGCAGCCAAACGCCGACACCCATCATCATAATCACGGCAATGATGCCTGTTACGCCTTCGATTACTTCCCGGTTTGCTCCCGCTGTGGCAGCCGAAAACACCTGGCTAATGAAAACGGCCGCAGCGATGCTCATGATGAATCCTCCTGCCGCTCCAGCCCAGATCCACTTTTGCTGGTCCCGGGCGTTCGCTTTGTTTAAGAAGGCGATGAGCGCCGATACGATCAGCAATGCCTCCATGCCTTCGCGAAGCATGATTAAGGCAGCATCCCAGAATGTATAATTTTGTTTCTCCTGCAGCAGTTCGATTGCCTGTTTATGCTGCAGAATTTTCTTTTGAATGGCATCCAAATCAGCAGAGGAAGAAGACAACTTTCCAGCTATGACAGGAATTTCACTTTCAAGCTTTGTATATAGGGACCCGTTCCTTGTCCGCACATCTCCTTCTACAGATGGCCAGACTGTCAGAAACTGCTGCAATCCTTCAACAGCTTCGTCTTTTCTTCCGCTTTCAACTGCCTGTGAAACTTCTTCTAAAATGTCAGCTAAAGTCTGCAGGGTAAAATTGTTTTCTTCTGTTTTAATTTCTTTTCCAGATACAAATTCGCGGAAAGCAGAGGATAAGGAATCACTGATGCCCCTCATTTGGGCAAAATCCTTTTCATCCTGTGTTAAGGAGATCCGCAAAAAGCCCATTTGTGTTTCGATTTTTCCGTAATGAGGAATGCTTTGGTCACGGACCATTTTTTCCTTTCGATTCCACATCGCTAAAAGATTCCTATATTGATTGCTGACTTCTTCTGCATTTTCTTCTGTTATGGCTGCAGATAAGTCCTCCAGAATGGGGTTAAAGGCATTTTTCACTTCTTCCCTTTGTTTCTCTTTGTCTACAGGGTTTTGTTCCTTTTCAAAACCAACCAGAGCATGGGATACGTTCGTTAATGCCTGAAGCGTCTCCTCCTTCTGATGATCTTCGAGAACACTCGTTAACTTTGAAATCGCCTGGCCGACCTTTTTTGCTTCATTGCTGTCCGTTTTCTCCACTTGCTGCCAGGACTGATCCAGCTCTGCAGCAAGCTTTTCAGCTGTTTCCCAGTCATCAGCCTTTACTTTCATAATGGCATCTCCGACTAAAATAAACAGGTCGCTGTAATCCTCTTCGGCGTCAGCGATTGGCGGAAAAAAAATATATAAGCATAATACCAGTAAAACCAGTTTTTTCATTTCAGCATCTCCCTAATCAAACAGCCCGGCGCCAAGATAGCTTCCTTTTTTCACACCAGGAAAGCAAGCAAATAGCGCGCTGCCGCGATGGGTTATATATTCATTTAACTTATCCATACGTCCAAAACTATTCTGGATGTTGATGAATTGCTGCGGGTTCTTCTGGAACGAGATAAACAGCAATCCGGCATCAAAAGAGCCAGTGTCAGAGTTAATTCCATCCGAGTAGGAAAAAGAGCGCCTCAGCATGCGGTCTTTCACCTGTCTTGCCAAGAATACATGCGAATTTTCAGGAACGACTGACTTTCCATTTTCTTTCCGCTCGATTTCCATTTCTGAAAACTCATCGCTCTTCCCAATAGGCGCCCCTGTGTCGCGATGCCGGCCAAAGGTCGCTTCCTGTTCACGCAAAGCGGTCCGATCCCAGGTTTCAAGATGCATTTGAATCCGTCTGAATGCCAAATAAGATCCTCCGGTCATCCAGCTTTTTGATTCACCCGGCTGCACCCATACGACATCATCCATTTCTTTCGGGTCATTCACATTTGGGTTGCCTGTGCCGTCTTTAAAGGCAAACAGGTTTCGGGGCGTCATTTTTTCTTTGTCTTTCATTCCATAAGAATTGAAGCCGGTCTGTGACCATCTCATCGTTACAAGTCCTCTCGCCGCACGGATTAAATTCCGCACCGCATGGAAAGCAACCTGCGGGTCGTCGGCACATGCCTGAATGCAGATATCTCCGCCGACATACCGCGGATCGAGCTGATCCTTTGGGAAATGAGGCAAATCATTTAGTTCCTCCGGCTTCATATGTTCCAGTCCAAGCTCCTTTTTCTCAAATAAACTCGGACCCACGCCAAAGGTTAAGGTCAAATGTGAGGCATCAAGCCCGACAGCCTCTCCTGTATCCGGAGCGGGCAGCAGCTTGTTCGCTGAATCGGGTTCAACCATCTGCCCATTCATGAGCTTTACACTATAACGGGTCCAAAGCTGGAACATTTCTTTTAATTCAGCTTTCGATTTGGCTGTACAATTCAGGGACACAAAGTAAGCATGTTCAGGATTTTTCGTCAGGATGCCTGATTGATGCTTGCCGTAGAAATTCACTTTGTTCCTGGATTCCTGGTTATCATCAACAAATGGAGTTTCTCCAAAGGCGGTCAAGATTCCCGAGAATCCTGTAGCCCCCAGAATCATGCCCGCGCTCCCAATCCCGGCTGTTTTCAGCATCTCACGGCGGGAAAACTCTTTTTCAAAAAAAGATTTTTCCTTTTTCGTACTCATATTGATCACTCCACAACTATGGCCATTTGACTTAAAGGTTCTCCTAAATTATCAACTGCTGCTGACAATGCCTTGGTATCTTCCTGTGTCAGTTTTTCATAGGATACATATCCTCCGTTTCCATCCTCGTATTTAGCGAGCAGCTCATCCAATACTGTAAAGTTTTCATCCAGCTCCTTCACAAGGCCGGCGTCTTTTTCCGTCAGCTTCTCTTTGAAGATTTCAAAGATCTTCTCTGCGCCTTCCACATTGGCTTTAAAATCATACAAGTCGGTATGAGAGTAAATTTCTTCTTCACCAGTAATTTTGGATGTGGATACTTCGTTTAAAAGATCAACAGCCCCTGTAATCATTAAATCAGGAGTTACTTCAACTGTTTCCACCTTCGCACGCAGTTCTTTTACATCCTTCAACAGCTGGTCAGCTGCCTCTTCATATCCCTCTGTTGTACCTTCTTCCCAAAGTCCATATTCAATTTTATGATAGCCGGACCATTCTTCTTCTCCCTGTCCTTCTGCCTGGATGTCAGCCAAACGGGCATCAATTCGCGGGTCAAGGTCGCCAAAGCTCTCTGCAATCGGCTCTGAACGCTCGAAATACATCCGTGCTGGTGCATATAGCTCCTTTGCCTTTTCCACGTCTCCGGCCTTCACTGCTTCTGTAAATCCTTCAGTAGCCTTCACGAATTCATCTAGCTGCTCTATGGCAAACTGCTTGTATGCACTAACTTCCTTTTCTGTATTGCTTGCCTCCGTCCCGGCACTCGTTTCTTTTTCTGGTGTTTCATGTGAAACATCCTCACCGCAGCCAGCTAAAATGCTGCCTGACAGCATCAAGATGCCTGTTACTTTCATAAACCTGTTCATATGTAAGCCTCCAATAATATCAATCTATTAGTCCTGTTAACAATGATAATCATTATCATCTATGTAGTCAATACAATTTCTGTCAGATGCAAAATTAATCTAATGCCAGGACTGGAAGCGGTTTCCTAATTGTTTTTACAAAAAAAGAACCCCCAAACCGAATTCGGCCTGAGGGTTCCTATCTTAATCAGTTATAAGCAAGCTCCTGCTTTTTTTCCTTTTCGCTGAGACCAAGCACCTGGGCTGTAGATTCGTGAATCTCACGGAACAGCTCAGGGTTTTCAAATAGTGACATGCCGTAGGACGGAATCATTTTCTTAATTTTAAAATGCCATTCGTCCATTTGCTCAGGGAAACACTTCTGCAATACTTCGAGCATGACATTAACGGCTGTTGAAGCACCCGGTGAAGCTCCGAGCAGGGCAGCAACCGTGCCGTCAGACGCACTGACTACTTCTGTGCCGAATTGCAGGGTTCCTTTTCCGGCAGGTGTATCCTTGATGACCTGCACACGCTGGCCGGCCACTACGACACTCCAGTCTTCGCTCTTTGCGTTTGGAATGAACTCACGCAGTTCTTCAACGCGCTGTTCATGGGATAGCATAACCTGCTGAATCAGATATTTTGTCAGTGCAATTTCCTTTGCACCTGCAGCCAGCATGGTGATGACATTGTTCGGCTTAACGGATTTGATCAGGTCCATATTGGAGCCTGTTTTCAAGAACTTCGGCGAAAAGCCGGCAAACGGGCCAAACAGCAAGGATTTCTTGTTATCAATAAATCTTGTATCCAGATGGGGCACGGACATTGGAGGAGCACCTACTTTGGCTTTTCCGTACACCTTCGCATGATGCTTCTCAACGATTTCCGGATTGTTGCAGACAAGGAACAGTCCGCTTACCGGGAATCCGCCAATATGCCTGGATTCAGGGATGCCCGTCTTCTGCAGCAGATGCAGGCTTCCGCCGCCGCCGCCGATAAAGACAAATTTCGCCTGATGGTTTTCGATTGTGCCGCTTTCCATATTCCGCACTTTTACATTCCATGATCCATCGCCGGCACGCTTCAAATCCTCCACGCTGTGCTGATAATGAACATCGACATTTTTGCTCTTTAAATGGTCAAATAGCATGCGCGTTAACGCACCGAAGTTGACATCCGTTCCAGAGTCAATTTTTGTGGCTGCAATCGGCTCATCCGATGTACGGCCTTCCATCATCACTGGAATCCATTCCTTCAGCTTTTCAGGATCATCGGAAAATTCCATGCCCTGAAACAGCGGATTAGCTGACAGCGCTTCCAAACGTTTTTTCAAAAACGAAACATTTTTTTCCCCCTGAACAAAGCTCATATGAGGGATTGGCATAATAAATTCCTGCGGATTGCGAATCAGGTTGTTTTCTACAAGATAAGCCCAAAACTGTCTGGAAAGCTGAAATTGTTCATTGACATTAATCGCTTTAGCGATATCTATTGATCCATCAGATTTTTCGGATGTATAGTTAAGCTCGCACAATGCAGCATGTCCCGTCCCTGCATTATTCCATTCGTTAGAGCTTTCTTCTCCTGCGCTAGCGAGCTTTTCAAACACTTTGATTTCCCATTCAGGTGCTAACTCTTTCAGTAAAGACCCCAAAGTCGCGCTCATGATTCCGGCACCAATTAAGATAACGTCTGTTTTATTCTGTACGCTGCTCATTATAAACCCTTCCTTATCCCAGAAATTTGCCAAAAACTGCAGGCGCTTTGCTCAGGCTTCACCACTAGAAAGGCATCACCCAAGGACGCACCTTTTCCGTCACACAAAATACACATTCTATTCTATTATAATGATTGATAGGGTAAGATAGCTAGCATTATCTGATAATTATATACTATTTTAGACAAATTAGAAAGAGGGCGGGGGTTTTGGGAACCAAAACAGCAGACAAAACGGTTCCAGTATTGGAAGGTTTGTCTGCTGTTTGGTAAATTTATTTCTTTTTAAGGATTTCCTGCACTTCCTCCAGGCAGGGAAGGCCGGTCATAGCGCCTTTCCTGGTGACAGCCAGACCTCCTGACACATTTGCGAAGCGAATCATCGAGGCCATCTCGTCATGCGTATGCTCCTCCAAGGTTTTAGGTGATTCATTTATGCAATAAAGGAGTCCGGAAACGAATGCATCTCCAGCACCGGTGGTATCCACCACCTTGTATGGCAATGCAGGAATTTTCCCGATCTCATCTTTATAGCGGAAGATGCAGCCATCACCGCCCAATGTAACGATTGTCAGCTTATTTTCAGGCAGCCGGGCTATTCCTTCTTCCATATCACGGGATCCGGTTAAAAAGGTGAGCTCCTCCTCCGAAATCATCACAATATCGGCATAGGGGAGAGCCGCCAAAATTTCTGCCTTTGCCCTTTTCTCGGAATCCCACAATCCCAAGCGGAGATTTGGATCATAGGAAATAAGCATATCCTTTTCCCGGGCCCTCTTCACTGCTTGAAGGGCTGCAGTTCTCGAAGGCTCATGAATCAGTGAAATTGAGCCAAAGTGAAATATCTTGTATTCTTCAAAAATGGACCAGTCTATCTCATCTTTATTCAGGAAACGATCTGCACTTGGATTAATGTAAAAACTAAAATCCCGTTCACCAGAGGGCTCTAACGTCACAAACGTAATACCTGTCCGCGCTTCATCCGTCAGTTTTATATATTGTGTATGAACCCCGTATCCCTCCAAGGTATCCTTCAGAAAATGTCCGAGCACATCGTTGCCGACTTTCCCAATAAAGGCGGCCTTCCCTCCAAGCTGCGAGACTCCAACCGAAACATTAGCCGGTGCCCCGCCCGGAGCCTTTTGATAGGTAGTATTATCAGAATCCAGGGGAATAAAATCTATCAGAGCTTCCCCTAAACATAGAACTCCTTTCATAGTACACCTCCTTAAAAAAGTTATTTATCCTCAAGATTCCACATGGATACCGAAAAGCCTGCATCCCCGCTAAAAAGGATCGTCTCATCCTCAGGATCAGGGAAATATCGTGCAGTGAACACTTCCTCTCCGCCATTTATGAAAATTTCCAGTGAAGACTGATCCATAAACACATGCAGTTTGGATAGACTTGAAATTTTGCAGATTCTTGACTCCTGCATTCCTGTCTTTACATTTCTTCTTTGAAGCTGGATTTCCTTTTGATCTGGATTATAAGTAAGAGAAGCCTCATTCCGGAAATCCATTTTGAATATTCCCTTTCCATTCTTAAAGGATTCCAGCATCAGTTCGGCCGTTTTTCCACTTAATCCGTCCAGCTGCAGGTTTGCTCCATTTATCTCCACATCATTGATCTCCGTTTTACCTTTGCGGAGCTTTTTGAATTCTTCCACAGGAATCTGTATAAGCCTTCCGTTTTTCATATCAAGCACTCTTGGCATGGTCAATGCGTGGATCCAGCGATAAGGGACAGTCGGCTGGCTGGATTCGGCTTCATCTGTAATGCCCATCCACCCATAAAGAATCCGCCTGCCTGAATCGTCTTTAAACGTTTGCGGTGCATAAAAATCAAAACCGCGGTCAAGCTCTGCAAAGGAACCATGTTTAAACTTCGCTTTTTCATAATCAAGCTTTCCGGCAAAATACCCTGATTGAAAAAGATTATGGTATTCATACCCGCTCGGCTCAAGCCCCTGCGGTGAAACAAGTAATATCTCCTGGCCATCCAGCTCAAATAGATCCGGACATTCCCACATATAGCCGAAGTCTTCCAGACCATTCATCCATGCACCGGCAATCTTCCCTTTTTCCTCCCAATGGTATAAATCCTTCGAAGCAAACAGGACAGCAGCCCCCTCCTGATTGAGTGTCTGAGCGCCAACAATCATATAGAAGCTCCCGTTCTTTCCCCAGACCTTCGGATCCCTGAAATGAGCGGTATACCCTTTCGGCAGCTCCAGGACAGGGCCCTTTTTGTCAAAATGGATTCCATCCTCTGATATGGCAAGGCATTGATAAGTCTCACGCCTGCCATCTTCATTTTTCACGTTTCCTGTATAAAAGAGATAAAGCTTTCCTTCAAACTCTATCGCACTGCCGGAATAACATCCATTCCGGTCATACCACTGATCAGGAGCAAGCGCGATTGGCTCCTCCTTCCAATGGACGAGATCCCTGGATGAATAATGGCCCCAATACTTGGCACCATGAGCAGTATCAAACGGATTCCATTGATAAAAGACATGGTAAATACCCTTAAATTGGATTAAGCCATTAGGATCATTCAGCAAGCCGACAGGCGGCATGAGATGATACTTCAGGCGGTTAGGATCCTGCCTAACCAAATGCCTGTTTCTTTCTGCTTCCTCGCTGGCCTTCTTGAAAAAATCGATTTCAGTCATATTAGAACATCCTTGCTGTTGAAGTTTCTGTTACTGTACCTGTTCCACTTCTTTCTTTGCCTTATCGGAGAAGCCAAACATCCAGGTCAGGGCAAAGGCCATTGCGATGGCAATTACATTGACTAAAATATACTGCAGAACCTGGCCATTTAAATAAAGAAGGGTGCCTGGAATAACAGTAACGGCCATTCCTGTCGCTTTCAGCTGAAGCAGGGAGGCAGCGAACCCGCCGGCAGCTCCGCCAATCAGTCCCATGACAAACGGCTTGCCGTAGCGCAGATTGACACCGAACAAAGCCGGCTCGGTTATTCCCAAAAACGCAGATAAAGCAGATGGGAAAGCCAAAGCCTTTAATTTGGCTGATTTTGTTTTTAAAGCAACTGCTAAGGTTGCACCGCCCTGTGCTGCAACGGCACATGTAACAATTGCGTTGTAAGGATTGCTTTTATACTGAGCCAACAGCTGAATCTCCAGCATATTGAAAATATGATGAACACCAGTGATAACAATAAGCTGATTAAGACCCCCGATAAGAATGCCGCTGATGCCGAACGGCCATGAGAGCACAGTTGTGGTAACATCCAGGACGCCTTGCTCGACCATATGAAATAGCGGTCCAATGACAAGAAGCGATAATCCAATCATGATCAGAAGGGTTAAGAACGGGGTAATAATTAAATCCAATGCATCCGGCACCCGTTTTCGAATGACCCTCTCCAATTTTGCCCCAATAATCAATCCCGGCAATAAAGGCTGGAAGGACAGAAGCCTGATAGCCTACAACAGGAATGAATCCAAAAAAGTAAATCGGTTCAACATTTCCGCCTGCCACATCCCACGCATTTGGCAGGGAGGGACTCACAAGCATCAACCCTAGAATTAAACCGATGATTGGAGTCCCGCCAAACACTCTAAAGGTTGACCAGGCAACAAGTGCCGGCAGGAAGATAAATGCCGTATCCGTCAGTACCTGCGTAAATAAAATGAAATTTTCTGACACATCCGATGCCGTCATGCCGAATAAAGCGAGAATTTCCTCCTGCATTACCATGCCGCGCAATCCCATAAAGAGTCCTGTCGCGACAAGGACTGGAATGATCGGCACAAATACATCCCCGAATTTCCGGATCGCCCTCTGGAAAGCAGAACCGCTTTTAACAGCTTCTTTTTTCTGCTCTGATGCTGACATGGATTCAATGTCCAGGCTGGATACTTCCTCATAGACTTTATTAACTGTTCCCGTGCCAAAAATAATCTGATATTGGCCAGAGTTGAAGAAAGCCCCTTTTACCTTATTGATGCTTTCAATCTTTTCCTGATCAATTTTTTCCTTATCATTCACCATGATCCGCAGTCTGGTCGCACAGTGGGCTACTGAGTGAACATTCTCTCTGCCCCCGACAGCGTCAATTAATTCTTCCGCAATTTTACGATACTCCGTCATCCTCTTCACCCCTATTTTCATATGTCTGTGGAATCGATTCCACATTGGATAAAAAATAATGGAATATTCCGTTGTGAAATCGATTCCATACCAGCAAAAATAAAAGTGTAATCGATTAAACTTACTTATGAAATCGATTACACACCCATTATATACTTTCTCTTTCAACAAGTCTATATCTAACTTTTCTGTTTATTCCCTTCCCGTGTTCACCCTGAATTTTCTGAAGAATTAATAAGGCTGCCTCCCGGCCTGCATCTTCAAAGGAAAAATCGATGGTTGTCAATCCCGGGGTGATATATTTGGAAAGCTCCGATCCGCCCATTCCGGCTATCGCAACATCATCGGGAATGGAATATCCATTTTGTCTGAGGTATTGTAAAGCGCCAATCGCCAGACGGTCCGTCACTGCAAGAACCGCTTGGGGTTTACTATCAGCAGATTCCATGATCCTCTTCATACACTCAGACCCTGAATCTATATCGAAAATCCCCTTTTGGAGCCAGCTTTCTTCGACTGGTAGCTGATGCTCCTTCATTGCGTCCAGATATCCCTTTTTCCGGAGGTAACCCACCGCACGGTCAGCTTCATCCACGCCTATAAAGGCAATTTTCTCATATCCCTTCTTGATTAGCAGGCCAGCCATGTCCCTCGCAGCCTGATATTCATCAAAAATCACACTCGTCAATTCTTCTGCCTGCTGACCCACCATAATAAAAGGGATTTTCAGCTGACAGATCTCCTGAATCAATTCCGGCTGCACGTTTGTAGCTGACAGAATCATGCCGTCCACATTCCTGCTTTTGAGAAGCCGTATATATTCTATCTCTTTTTCAGCATGAAGATTTGTATTAGCAAGAAGAATCTGATAGCCTTCCCTGGCCAATACGTCGTCAATGCCATTAACCAGACGGCTGGACGTTTCGGTGCTGATCTTCGGCAGAATAACCCCAATAACCTTTGTTTTTTTCGTGCGGAGTGACTTCGCATGGGCACTTGGAACATAACCGGTCTCCTCAATTACGTGCAGGACCCTTTTCCTTGCATCCTCACTCACATAACCGGAATTATTTAAAACCCTTGAAACAGTCGTCCTAGAAACATTCGCCCTTTCTGCTATTTCCTTTATGGTAATCATCTAAATCCTCCCGCGCAAAAATAGTCTATTATCATTTTACACAAATGAAGGGAAAAGGAAATAGCTTGTGTATGGCCGGACGAATAGATCAACCATTACCCCCGCCTGATTAGCGCTCGCCGCCGGTCGTGAAGAACCAGGAGAAGAATCATCCCCATCATAACGCCCAATACAATACCGGCCTCAGTGCTCAGCATCCGTGCCAGCGGGTACTCCGGGCTGGACTGAAAATCTGGGCGAATGATGGAAAAGAGGTTATAAGAAAACAGCATGCCCGACGAAATCCATGCCGCTGCCATGGGCGGCAGAAACTTCCTCGATCCGCGGCGGGTGATCAGCACTAATAGTCCCCACGCCCCCACTAATGCCCAGCCGCCTGTACTTAGCGTCAAGAGACGCCACCACAAATCACGGGAATCCAGCATGCTTGGATCTATGCCAAGGGTTCCTCCTGCCGCCCAGAACACCTTTATGGCACCGAGGAGAATGCACCCCGCTGCAGCGAGTCTGCCTAACGTGATTTGCAGCTGCCTGGTGTGTCCCGGCACCTCCACGCAGTCGATTGGACCACCTAGCGCCTCCGGCCACCGCGCCTTGGCATATCCTGCTAAAGCCAATGGCAGGCAAATACCGGCCCCAACGAGAGAAACCATAACAAAGACCTGCTCGTAAACCCAGAAGTCAGCAGCACCTGCTTCCTGATCCAGAGCCATTGCAGCCGGGCCAAGGACAGGAGCCAGCAGCAGCATGGGAACGAGAAGACCGGTACCCAGCCAAACGGGCAGAGCCACCAGCCACGCAGGCAGCCGTTCACCCCACGGCCTGCAGAACGCCATCGCCAGCAGGATGCCAACCGCAGCGACAACCCCGGTAGCTGCGTTAATCCCCCGCCAGCTGGCATCGCCCATTTGCTCTGTCGGAAGAAAGAGGCCAAACGTCCAGGCGATTTTAATCAGCAGATAAGGAGTCACAGCTATGGCGGTGCCATAACCAAAGATTCGGCGCATTTTTATCAGACTTGAGGATGTCTGGTCTGCATTTTTCAAATTAATCCCTCCTGTTTATTGGCTAAATGGATTATTCAATTTCTTCACCCTTTACGTGCAGTAACATTGGAATTGTATTCCATTCAGTAACCTTTAATGTATTAATACTTCTTTAAAATTGGTAAATAGTAAATAAGCTGATCTTCGATTTTAAGAAGAGGATTTAAAAAAGGACTCTTTTATTTTATTTGTTATTGTTGAAATTGCTTATAAAATAAGCCTTAAGGACAAGAAAGGAAGTGGAAGATGTTAGTTAAAAGAAGATCGGAACCGGATGAATTAATATCTATGAGATATTTGAACACCCGAATGTGTTAACCAAAAAGGAAAAGCTGCAGTATTCAAACCTTGAAAAAGGCTATGAAGGAGAGGTGAAATTTGACCATCTCGCAGAAAGCATGCAGCAAGAGAGATTTCATTAATGATTTGCTATTGGAGGTAAACAACTCCTACTTTCAAATTGATACCCTGATTATTTCAGAAACTATGATCCATCTATTAGAAATAAAAAATTTCCAGGGAGACTGGCACTTGGATTCTGACAAGCTTTATACCGTGACCTCCGGCAGAGAATATAAAAATCCCATTTACCAATTAAAAAGAAGTGCAGCCCTGCTCCAAACCCTCAAGCAAAATTATCCCGTTGAAGCCTCCGTTGTTTTCATTAACCCTGAATTCACCTTATATCAAGCTCCGATGGAACAGCCTATTGTTCTTCCAACCCAAGTTAACCGCTTTATGAAAGATTTGAATACTATGAACAGCTAAAAAAAGGGGTGCATTGCAAAACATGTCAATCTTTACTGCAAACTATAAAAAACAAGGACCTCGTATGCGAAAAGTGCGGAGGGCATAAAAAGATTGAGCATCAACTTCGGACTACCACTCTCCGGTTTCTGCTCCCACTGTCCGAATATGCGCCTACTTCGGACTCTTCCTCTCCGGTTTCTACCCCTATTGTCCGAATAAGCACCTGCTTCAGACTAGCTTCCCGTTTTGAGCTGCCAGCATCAGCGCGCACTTGCGAGGACAAAATTCGACACCAACAAATAAAGCGTTTGCATTTTCACCAATTTCATTTATAATACTTGTATACAAGTATACACGTATACTTAATGTCATTTTAAAAAGGTGATTTTATGAACGAATCCAATGACTTCCTATATCCCCAAAAGTGGCTTTCTAAAGCTTCCACTGGTGATCGCGTAGCCTATGAGCTTAGAATGCGCATTATTGCCGGCTTGTTTGAAAGCGGTACCATACTTTCAGAAAATAAACTGGCCGGAGATTTTGCAGTAAGCCGTTCACCCGTTCGTGAAGCATTAAGAACACTGGCATCTGAAAATATCATCCGATTAGAAAGAACGGGTGCTGTCGTTGCCGGATTAACAGAAAAAGAAATAGAAGAGATTTATGATGTTCGTCTAATGATCGAAACGTTCGTATTTGAACGTCTCATAAGTATGGATACAAATGAATTAGCAATGGAACTTAGCAAAGTATTGGAAATGATGAAGGTCGCTGTAAAGTATCAGGATGCTGATGAATTTTCATATCAGGACATCCTGTTCCACGACATCATCATTCGATCTATTGGCCATTCCTATGTCTTATTGATCTGGAATAATTTAAAACCCGTAATGGAAAGCTTTATTCTTTTGTCCATGCGCGTGCGATTCAAGGAAAATTACGAAGACCTTACTCGGATTTTAAAAAACCATGAACTATATATTGATGCTATCAAAACAAAAGACAGAGACCTCATGATTAAGTCTTTACACGAAAATTTTGATGATGTTCAAGGGAAAGTAGACGACTTATGGAGATCACAACAAATGCTATCCAAAGGGGTTAAACAACAAGATGACTAGCTATATGTTAGGGATTGATATTGGAACCACCAGTACAAAAGCCGTGTTATTCAGTGAACAAGGTGAAGTTATTCAGCATGAGAATATTGGATATCCGCTGTACACACCGGATATTTCGACAGCTGAACAAAACCCTGAAGAGATTTTTTCAGCTGTACTGCAGTCCATAGCGAATATTATGAAAAACCATTCAGATAAAAGCCTGTCCTTTGTCTCTTTTAGCAGTGCGATGCATAGTGTTATCGCAATGGATAAAGATCACCTGCCGCTTACGCCAGTCATCACCTGGGCAGATAATCGCAGCGAAGCATGGGCGCGCAAAATTAAAGATGAATTGAATGGACATGAGGTATATAAACGGACTGGAACACCGATTCATCCTATGTCACCATTAAGCAAAATCGCCTGGATTGTGAACGAACGCCCTGAAATCGCCCGCAAAACAAAAAAATATATTGGCATTAAAGAATATATCTTTAAGAAGCTCTTTGATGAATATGTTGTCGATTATTCACTGGCTTCATGCATGGGAATGATGAATCTTAAAACATTGGATTGGGACGAGGAGGCGCTGGCGATTGCAGGGGTCAATCCGGCACAATTATCCAAACTTGTGCCGACTACAAAGATGTTCAAGAACTGCAATCCTAAATTAGCCAAACAAATGGGCATCGATCCCCAGACACCTTTTGTCATCGGCGCAAGTGATGGAGTGCTTTCAAATCTGGGTGTTAATGCAATTAGAAAAGGTGAGATTGCCATCACCATTGGGACAAGCGGTGCCATACGGACCATTATTGACAAGCCCCAGACGGATGAGAAAGGGAGAATCTTCTGTTATGCCTTAACGGAAAATCATTGGGTGATTGGCGGACCGGTAAACAATGGAGGGATGGTTCTTCGCTGGATCCGGGATGAATTTGCCTCTTCAGAAATCGAAACAGCCAAAAGACTAGGCATTGATCCGTACGAAGTATTAACAAAAATTGCAGAACGCGTAAGACCAGGTGCAGACGGCTTGCTATTCCATCCGTACCTGGCAGGTGAACGTGCTCCTTTATGGAACCCGGACGTGCGCGGATCATTCTTCGGATTAACCATGTCACATAAGAAAGAACATATGATTCGGGCAGCGCTAGAAGGCGTTATTTATAATCTATACACTGTGTACTTGGCATTAGTAGAATGCATGGACGGGCCCGTAACCCGGATTCAAGCAACGGGAGGATTCGCAAGATCTGAGATTTGGCGGCAGATGATGTCCGATATTTTTGAATCGGAAGTTGTCATACCTGAAAGCTATGAAAGTTCATGTCTCGGTGCCTGTATTTTAGGATTATATGCCACAGGAAAAATCAGCTCCTTTGAAGCCGTTTCTGAAATGGTGGGCGATACCTTTAAACATACCCCGCAAGAAACGGCAGTAAAAGAATATCGACAATTGCTGCCGATTTTCATTCATTTATCAAGAACGTTAGAAGATGATTACACATCGATTGCAAATTATCAGCGAAGATTAGTACAGCGTAACTAACAGGAGGAGTTTACAATGCCATTAGTAATAGTTGGAATTGGAATCATTGCCTTATTAATACTAATAATGGGTTTAAAATTAAATACCTTTATTTCATTAATCATTGTATCATTTGGTGTTGCTTTAGCACTCGGAATGCCGCTGGATCAAATTGTCAAGACCATTGAAGCAGGATTAGGGGGAACGCTGGGTCACTTGGCACTCATATTTGGACTTGGCGCCATGTTAGGCAAGCTGATCGCCGACTCTGGAGGCGCACAGCGAATAGCTATGACCCTTGTGAACAAATTCGGTGAAAAGAATATTCAATGGGCCGTGGTGGCAGCATCATTTATTATTGGTGTAGCATTATTCTTTGAAGTAGGACTTGTATTATTAATTCCGATCGTATTTGCCATTTCAAGAGAATTGAAGATATCAATCTTGTATCTTGGGATACCAATGACAGCAGCTCTATCTGTCACACATGGATTCCTGCCTCCACACCCAGGGCCAACTGTAATAGCGGGTGAATTTGGCGCAAACATTGGTGAAGTGCTGCTCTATGGTCTTATCATCGCTCTTCCTACGGTGATTTTAGCAGGACCGGTATTTACAAAAATTGCAAAAAGGCTAGTACCTGAATCATTTACAAAAAGCGGGAGTATCGCCTCTTTAGGTGAGCAGAAAACATTTAAGCTTGAAGAAACTCCTGGTTTTGGAATCAGTGTATTTACAGCTTTACTTCCTGTTATTTTAATGTCGATCGCAACGATTATTACATTGCTTCAAAAAACATTGGGATTTGAAGATAATAGTATTCTAGCCGCAATCCGTTTTATTGGTGACGCCGGCACTTCGATGCTGATCTCCTTATTGGTTGCCATCTATACAATGGGACTGGCGAGGAAGATTCCAATCAAAAATGTGATGGAATCCTGTACAACAGCTATCACCCATATCGGGATGATGCTCTTGATTATTGGTGGAGGCGGTGCCTTTAAACAAGTATTAATTGATGGCGGTGTTGGTGACTATGTAGCAGAGCTATTCAAAGGAACAAACTTATCACCGATTTTGCTTGCATGGATTATCGCTGCCATCCTGCGGATTTCATTAGGGTCTGCCACAGTGGCAGCATTAACAACAGCCGGTTTAGTCATTCCGATGCTGGGCCAATCGGATGTTAATCTTGCATTAGTGGTACTTGCAACAGGTGCAGGGAGCTTAATTGCTTCACATGTTAACGATGCCGGCTTCTGGATGTTTAAAGAATACTTTGGATTAAGCATGAAGGAAACGTTTGCAACATGGACCTTGCTTGAAACCATTATATCTGTAGCTGGATTAGGATTTATTTTATTGATAAGCTTATTTGTATAAACTATATAAGGCAATGGAACCCTATTTCCTGAGAGGGTTCCATTGCCTATTAATCTGAAAAAGGGAGCAAGAAATATGTTAAATACAATTGGTGTTATTGGTTTAGGAGTAATGGGCAGCAATATCGCTCTAAACATGGCCAATAACGGAGAGCAAGTGGCAGTATATAATTACACAAGGGACTTAACCGATAAACTGGTACAAAAACTTGATGGGCAAACCATTAACCCTTATTACGAAATCGAGGATTTTGTAAATTCCTTGGAAACACCAAGAAAAATCTTTTTAATGGTTACCGCAGGGAAAGCGATTGATTCTGTTGTCTCCAGCTTGATCCCCTTCCTTGAAGAAGGTGATGTCATCATGGACGGCGGAAACTCCCATTATGAAGATACAGGAAGAAGATATGATGAACTGAAATCAAAAGGAATTGGTTATTTAGGAATTGGAATTTCAGGCGGTGAAGTCGGTGCCTTAACAGGACCTTCCATCATGCCTGGCGGAGACAAAGAGGTCTATGATAAAGCCGCTCCTATTCTTACAAAGATAGCTGCACAGGTTGACGGTGTTCCTTGCTGTGTCTATATTGGGCCAAAAGGGGCAGGCCATTTCGTTAAAATGGTACATAACGGAATTGAGTATGCAGATATGCAGCTGATTGCCGAAGCCTACACCTTTTTAAGAGATAAATTAGGATTATCAGTTGAGGAAATAGCTGATATTTTTGAAGCCTGGAATCAAGGCGAGCTGAAGAGCTATTTAATCGAAATCACGGCAGATATTTTACGGAAAAAGGATGAGCGTACAGGGTTGCCGCAAATCGATGTCATTCTGGATAAAGCAGGGCAAAAAGGAACCGGAAAATGGACCAGCCTGCAAGCCATCGATAATGGAATTCCAACCTCAATCATCACAGAATCCTTATACGCCCGTTATATTTCTGCTTTAAAAGAAGAACGTGTGACAGCAGAAACACTCTTAACAGGTCCAGAGAAGAATCAGACAGCCCTCGAAAAAGAGGAATGGATTGAATACATCAGACAAGCTTTATATATGGGAAAAGTATGCGCCTATGCGCAAGGATTTACGCAATATAAAATGTCATCCGAACTGTATGGCTGGAATTTGCCTCTGAAGGATATCGCCCTGATTTTCCGCGACGGCTGCATCATTCGTGCGGAATTCTTAAATGTCATAAGCGAGGCCTACCAAGAGCAGCCGAATCTGGCCAATTTGTTAGTTTCTCCTTACTTTGCAGAAAGAATCAGGGATTATCAAAACGGGCTGCGTAAAATTGTCTGCGAAGGCATTCAATCCGGCATCGCTTTACCATGCTTGAGCTCATCTCTTTCCTATTACGATAGCTATCGTACAGGAACATCCAATGCGAGCATGCTGCAGGCACAGCGTGATTACTTCGGTGCCCATACGTATGAACGGACAGATTTAGAAGGAACCTTCCACACAAATTGGAATGAATAAAGCGGCGCCTGCGCTAAATCAATAGAGAAGAAAAAACGCTTGCCCCCGCCAGCTGCTGCATAGGGGGCAAGCGTTTTTAGTTTAGTCTCTTTCCAGCAGAGCAGCACCTGCGATGCCAGGATCTGTCATCTCATATGGATCGAGAATTAAATCCAGTTCTTCTTCTGTCAGCACATCATATTTCAGGCATAGCTCCCTGATTGGAGAGCCTGTTAAAATGGCTTCCCTCGCAATTCTTGATACGACTTCATAGCCGAGGTGAGGGTTTACTGCTGTGATGATGCCCACACTTTTCTCAACGTATTCCCTTAATCTCTCTTCATTGGCTTCGATTCCTTTTACACAATGCTCAGTAAACGTATTGAAAGCATTATTCATAATGCTGATCGATTGCAGAAGATTAAAGATCAGGACTGGCTCCATAACATTCAGTTCAAGCTGTCCTGCTTCTGAAGCAAGAGAGATGGTATGGTCGTTTCCGATGACCTGGAATGCCACCTGGTTAATCAGCTCCGGAAGAACAGGGTTAACTTTCCCCGGCATAATGGAAGATCCCGGCTGTCTTGCTGGAAGCGATATTTCCCCAAGGCCGGCTCTTGGGCCAGACGCCATTAGACGCAAGTCATTCGCGATTTTGGACATATTGATCATGCAAATTTTCAATGCTCCGGAAACTTCCGTGTAAGAATCCGTATTCTGCGTGGCATCTACAAGATGATCAGCCCCTGTAAATGGCAGGCCGCTGATGTCAGCAATGTGCTTCACCACTAAATCAATGTATTTTGGGATGGCATTCAATCCCGTTCCGACTGCCGTTGCTCCCATGTTCAACTCATATAAGTGCTGTTTGGATTGCTGAATGCGCTTAATATCACGCGCAATGACACGGCTGTATGCTTCGAATTCCTGGCCTAGCCTGATTGGAACGGCATCCTGCAGATGAGTCCGTCCCATTTTAATTACATGGTTGAATTCCTTTGATTTTTCAAGGAAAACGGAATGCATATGTTCCATTGTCGGGATTAATTGATCCAGCAGATTTAATACAGAGATATGCATCGCTGTCGGGAAGGCATCATTTGTCGATTGTGACATATTGACATGGGTATTTGGGCTGCAATGAG
Source organism: Cytobacillus sp. BC1816 (assembly GCF_051353635.1). Taxonomy (NCBI): domain Bacteria; kingdom Bacillati; phylum Bacillota; class Bacilli; order Caryophanales; family Bacillaceae; genus Cytobacillus; species Cytobacillus sp. BC1816. The sequence goes on from NZ_CP195611.1 coordinate 5,280,729, forward strand.
AATAATCTCCCTTTTCATAGCCCATGATTTCAATCGCACGATTTGCAAGGATTTCATTAATATTCATATTAATGGACGTCCCGGCACCGCCCTGGATCGGGTCAACAATGACCTGATCATGCCATAGTCCTTCAATCATTTCATCGGCTGCCTGTACGATCGGGTCTCCAATGCCTGAATATAGGCGCTTAACCTCCATATTCGCCAAGGCCGCAGCCTTTTTCACCATTGCCATTGCCTTGATTAACTCCGGATGGATCCGATAGCCTGTAATCGGAAAGTTCTCAACGGCACGAAGCGTCTGAACACCGTAATAGGCATCAACCGGAACTTCCTTAGAACCTAGAAAGTCTTTTTCAATTCTGAAGCTGTTCGTTGCTGCTAACATATACTCTTCTCCTTTATATAAACCTTTCAGATATATATAGGTTTTGTAATGACTTATCCTTCGTATTCACTATAATCCGGAAAAGAGGAATAAGCAATGGTTATGGAACAATAATAAATTGGCTATTTGGAGTGCCAACTTCACCCTTATTATTTAACTGAACTTTGCTAACTATCTCATGCAATTGACATAAACTTAAATACGACCTAATATTTAATTGCCTTAATTGAAATTGGCTTTAATGCTCGGACGCCTTTATAGGATTCTAATGGAAGGCAAGCAATTGGCTGAATTAATCATCCCTTTACACTGGAAATAGCTGCTTCCCTGATTTTAAGGGAAGAATGCTTAAAGCAAACTCATCTATCCCTATAGAGCTTATTTAAATGATTAGGCTTATTGTTTAATCGTCCTGCAAAGTACAGAAAGATTTTAAGGGATTTATGAAGGACAAAGGAGAAAAGCAGCATGCCTAATCAATCGAGTATGAAAACAGCTGGTCCAAAAAAACGTGCTGTTTCACTGGACCTAGCCCGGGGTACGATGCTTCTGCTGATTGCACTGGCCCATGCCCCGCTCTATTTGTATACCTCTGAACCCGGGATTATGCAAAGAGTAGAGGCTATTACCTTCCTTGACCAAATCGTTAATTTTTTTGGCCAATTTTTTATTGATAATAGAGCAAGAGCGATGTTTGCCGTTTTATTCGGATATGGACTTGTTCTTGCATTTGAAAGTCGAATCTCTAAAGGAATAAGAGAAAAAGAGGCCATAAAGACGATAAGAAGGCGTTCCTGGTATTTGATTCTATTTGGGATTGTTTTGGCTGTCATCATTGGAGGCCAGGATATTCTTATGGCCTACGGGACAGCAGGGCTGCTCGTCAGCTGGCTTTTAGAACGTGAAATCAAGACACTGATTCGAACCTTTATTTTTATCACCTTATTCTATATAATTTTTGGTCCTATAATGTGGGGCTTCAACATGCTGGAAATCGGAGGCTATGGCTTCCCACCAGAGGTTTCAGCCACAGACACCTACCTTGGCACAGCTTTGATAAGCCTATTTACTTTTCCTTCTATCCCTATTCTCATTCATTTAATGTTCCCGGTACTCCCTTCCGTTCTGCTCGGCATGTGGATCGCCAGATATCAGTTATTAATCAAGCCAGAGCAGCATTTAAAAATCATTAAATTGATAACCATTTTAGGATTAACCATCTCTTTATTAGGAGCACTGCCTTTATCACTGCTGGGGACCCTATGGCACCCCAGTCCATTTACAGCTGGATTAATGAATGGATTTCACATTTTAACAGGAATTGCAGGAGGATTAGCTTATGCTGTGATTTTCGGGATCATTGGGACCAAGGTACAAAAGCCAGGGAGTCTTACCCTTTCTTTAATGGCTTTAGGGAAGCGGTCATTAACTTTCTATGTTTGGAACGAGACAATGCTTGTCCTATTCCTGTCACCGGTGGCTCTTGATTTAGGAGGACGTGTGAGCAATGGGACTGCAGCGGTGATTGCTGTGGGCATATGGTGTCTTTCTCTTCTATTGGCATGGGGATTGGAAAAAAAGGATTTGAATGGACCATTGGAAGTCTTATTGAGGAGATTGGTGTATAGGAATAAGCAAATCCCAGGCGTTTCCCAGGAATAATAGTTCATTTGAAAAATGCAGCTCATTAAATATCTGGATATTGTTCATTATTATCTCCTCCTAAAGTTATTGGACTCATTTTAACAAGAGAACGATATTCATTTCGTCCTCATTCTTGCTCTTATGGTCTTGTCATTAAGAGAACAAAAAAGTGGAGCTGAATGCTCCACTTTTTTGTCCTAATATATTGGCTAATTAGAAGAATAATGACAATATCAATGTCCAAATACAAACAAATATCAGTAATCCAAAGCTATATTTCAATGTCATTTTCGTCAAATCGGCTTCTTTTCCTGTCTCGCCAACCGCTGCTGTGGCGATGGCGATGGACTGAGGAGAGATGAGCTTTGCCATCACACCTCCAGCCGTATTGGCAGAAAGTAATAAGGAGGAGTTGGTTCCGATCACATGGCCAGCTGTCGCCTGGATCGGAGCAAATAGAGTGTTATTGTTCACGACAGATCCTGTCATGAACACCCCAATCCAGCCTAAGAGCGGGGACAGCAGCGGAAATAGGTTTCCGGTTGTCGCAACTGCCTCCCCCAGAGTGATAGTCATTCCACCGTACGTCATGAGCTTTGAAATTCCGATAATGGCACAAATCATGATAATCGGAATCCAGAACTCTGAAACAGTCTTTTTGAGAAGCTTGAATCCCTCACCCATTCTGATGCCTTTAGTGGTTGCTATTGTCGTTAGGCCGGCCATTAAGATCGCTGTTCCTGTAGCACCTATTAAACTGATGCTGACACTAAGAGAAGATCCGGGTAAACCGAAATTGATGACTGTGAATTCGAGCAAGCCACCCTCAGCGAAAAGCCCTTTAAATGCAGGGAAGCTCCATATTAAAATAAATAGGGTCAATAGATAAAATGGTGACCATGCTTTAACAATTTCACTTAATGAATGCTCTTCAAATTGACACTCTTTCCCATTGAGCAAAAAGATATTCTTTGGTTTCCACTTTTTCAGAAATAACGCTAATACACCCATTGCTAATAAGGAAGGAATAATATCAGCAAGCTCCGGGCCTATAAATATCGTAATGATTGCCTGTGTAACGGTATAAACCCCAGCTGTGATCAGGATAGCCGGGAATATTTCCTTAATTCCTTTAAACCCGTCAATGAGCCATATTAATAAAAAGGGAATGGTAAAGTTAATAATCGGCAGTGTCAGAGCTGTCATGATTGAGACATCCATGGAAGTAACCCCTGGAATTCCAAACGTATCGACAATGCCGACCGGTATTCCAATCGCACCAAAGGCACCTGAAGCACCGTTTGCTATGAGACAGAGCATCGCTGCCTGCAATGGCTTGAAGCCCAGTGACGCTAACAGTACGGCACAAATAGCAATCGGTACACCAAACCCGGCTGCCCCTTCGAGAAAGGCATTAAAACAAAATCCGATCAGCAGAAATTGAATGCGCTGGTCCTGGGAAATCCCTGCGATGCTTCCGCGCAAAATATCAAACTTGCCTGATGCCACCGAAATTTTATATAGCCACACAGCCATGACAATAATCCAGCCAATTGGCCAAATCCCTGATGCAGCACCTTGAATAACACTTCCAGCCGCTTCTCCGAATGGCAATTCAAAGATGATAAGGGCGATGAAAAAAGTGACAGCTAAGTTTATTAGCGCCGCATGAATACCCTTCATTTTTAATACCGTCAAGCAAATCAGAAATAACAGAATCGGTATGGCTGCCACCAGGGAGGAAATAGCCAGGTTATGAAAAGGATTGAACGTTTCCACTAACATATGATCTGCCCCTTTGAAACTAAGATGTCAACTCGTCATAATGCTGAAATTTGGATGTCTTTTAAGGTTTGAACAGATTTAGCAAGCTTCCTTTTTTCATCCTCGTTCAATGACAGTTCAACAATATTCTTCACACCGTTTCTTGTGATTAGAGACGGAATCCCAACAAAGACATCACGATGGCCATATTCTCCTTCTAACAACGCTCCAACCGGCAATACCACATTCTCATTTCGCAAGATGGCTTTTGTTATTCTGACTAGCCCCATCGCAATTCCATAGTAGGTTGCACCCTTTGCGTTAATAATTTCATATGCAGCATCCCGGACCTGGACAGCAATTTCTTCTTTTCTTTCCTCTGTAAATCTCTCGGCTACAGGGGTTCCAGCAATATTGGCGAAGCTCCATACCGGGAATTGAGAGTCGCCATGTTCACCGATAATATACCCATGAACACTAACGGCTGCTGTATCAAATTCTTTGCCCAATAAATATCGGAATCTGGCAGAATCAAGAATAGTTCCGGACCCAATAACTCTTTCTTTAGGCAGGCCGGAGAATTTCCAGGTTACATAAGATAAGATATCGACTGGATTTGCTGCAACTAAGAAAATCCCATTAAATCCAGAGTCCATAATGCTCTCTACAATGGATTTGAAGATTTTAACGTTTTTATTCACGAGATCCAGCCGTGTTTCTCCCGGTTTTTGTGCTGCGCCTGCACAGATCACCACTAGAGCGGCATCCTTACAATCCTTATAAGAACCATATCTAATCGTCATAGCGGTTGGTGCATAGGCAATGCCGTGGTTTAAATCCATAACATCTCCTTTTGCTTTCTCCTCATTTACATCAATAATGATTAACTCATCACATAGGCCCTGATTTAATAAGGCATACGCATAGCTGGATCCAACAGCGCCATTTCCTACTAAAACAATTTTGTTTCCTAATGTTAAATTCATAATGAGTTCCCCCAATAAGTATTTGTGAAATTATTCACATGATTTCCTAAAAAAAATCCTATTCATTCCATCTAATTTAGGCGATTGCATTCATGTGAATTAATTCACATATTCATTTAAAAAAATACCGATATAATTATTTGTGAAATTATTCACATTTAAAATATATCAGTGCTTTTGTGTTTGCGCAAGTCTTTCCTCAAAAGTTTTTTTAAAATAAAGGAGTGCCAACTCCAGGTAAGCTGCAGTATAGCGGGGGCTGGCGCGACTCCAAAATGCCAAACAGGCTGTTGCCTCCTCTAGATTGAGGACTGGTAAATACGGCTCTTCCTGCTGAGAAACGGGGTTGTGCCGGATTCACGGATATAGCCTTCTGCCTGGCCACAGCCGGCAACGAAGCAAGCTTTAGCCTGCCTATTGGAAAATCCAGGAGAAACAATTCCTCGATACGAAAATACCGGGGAAAAGCATGCCCATCTTTGCCTAAAATGAAGCGTTTGATGATAAACTCGTACCCGGAGCATATCCGTGAAGGGGAAAAAGTTCAGAATGGCTTTATGCTTCCTGTGTTCGAACCCGAGCACTGGAATCGGACTCTTTCTCCCGGTTTTCCGCCTCTTCTGTCCGAAGTTTCGCCAGGTTCGGTTTTTTTCCTTTTAAAATGAATCATTCTTCAGCACATCAGCAAGCCGGTGCAGTTCATCTGTCTGCTGAATGCGATAAATGCGCCCCTCCTTCTGTAAATAGCCTTTATCGCAAAACTGCACAAGAACATGCAGTAAATGGCGATAGGACACCCCCAGAAAATCACAGACGGACACATGTTTTTCCTTATAGACCTCCCCATCAGCGGTTTGCAGGATAAAGTCCGCCAGTCGGTTTTCAAGCGGAAAGGAAAGGCTCTGGGAGTACTTTTCAGCCATTTTCGTTGCTTTCATACTTAAAAACTTGGTGAGCTCACGGAGAAAGGTCGTATCTTCAAGGAGCCTTTTGCGGCATTGATGCAAAGGAATCGCAAAACAGATTGTCTTCGTGGAGGCTTGAATCCCCTTTGTATAGTACACTTCATGCAGTAACTCCATTTCCCCGATATAATCATGGGCATTGATGAAATTGATCAAGGAAACCTTGCCGTTTTGATATGTAACGTAAATTTTGGCTTTTCCCTCGATGACATAATACAAATAATCCGGCCTCATGCCTTCACGAATAATCCATTCATCCCGCTTATATTCTCGTACTTCCATAAACTCCTCAATCGGAAAAGAAAATAAATGCGAAATGGAGTGCTGCTCAAGGTAATGCTGCCTTTTTTCTTGTTTATAAATTTCCATTTTCCACCCCAAAATATGAGATATCTCATATTATTGTACGAATCTTCCTGATATCATGCAAATATCGGAGGGATATTTAATGAATACACAGAGCTGGATGGGCAGACAGTTTTTCAGTTTCTTTATGACCTGGGGTGTTTTTCTGCCCTATTGGACAGGGTGGCTGATCCATATAAAAGAAATGACCGTTTCACAGGCGAGTTTGATCATGAGTCTGGGTTTGGCTGTACGGGGCCTTTCCACACTCTTTGCCTTTCCCTATTTATCAGGAAAACTCAGCAGTAAAACCCTGCTTAACGGGATGGGAATCGGCACACTGATTGCCATTCTCTGCTATATACCAGCCAATTCTTTTACGAGTCTGCTGGTAGTAACGCTGTTTTTACATTTCTTTTACCCTGCTCTGATGCCAGCATTGGATAGTGCTGCAGGCATTCTTGTACAGAGTAAGCAATTAAGAGATTACGGAAAGAGCCGCTCCTGGGGGTCAATTGGATTCGTTGTATCCGGCATGATCCTGACTTTCTTCACAGGGGCATTTGGGGATGATGCCATATTCTGGGCTCTGCTGCTCGGCATGATCGTATTCCTGTGCCTCGGCTTTATGAATACGCCGGACGTTTTATCGGAAAAACCAAAAAGTGTCCAGACAAAAGGCGCCATAAAGAAATTATTCAGCATCCAGCACTTCGGCCTGGTACTCGTCATAGTCATTTTACTGCAGGCAGCACATGCTTCTTATTACAACTATGGCTATATTTATTTGCAGGAAATTCAGGCTCCCAAATATTTAATCGGCCTGATCATTAACATTGCCGTGATTGCAGAAATCCTATTCTTTTTCATTGCCGACCGGACTTTCCGCAAATTTTCAATCGGCTCGTTACTGGCATTGGCAGCATTGGGCTCTACCGCACGCTGGATACTCGTTTTTGCCTTTCCGCATGTGATTATGTTTACGATTGCCCAAACACTGCATGCCTTTTCATTTGCGATGGCACATTACGCTTTTATGAAATACTTAATCAAATACGTTCCCCATGAACAGGTCCCGATTACACAAGGGGTATACTCTGCACTCGCTCTTAGCTGGAGTACAGCCCTCTTCACCATTTTTGGCGGGTATTTATATGAAATGGAACCAAGATACGCGTTTATCGGGATGGTGGTTTGCACGGTACCAGCATTGGCCCTGGCGGTTATTTACAGGAAACTTGTGCATGAGAAAGAAAATAGTGCAGGGAGTTTGGCAGGTTAGCGGAGCATGCCCTTTTCGGGAATGCTCTTTTTTCGTGTTATCCAAGTAAAAAAACAGCAAGCTCCTAAGAAGCTTGCCGGCTATTTTGCCTCGAACATATATTTCCGGTATGGCTTTCGTATCGATAATATGATACCCATGAATATCATATTGGACAGCAATGAGCTTCCCCCATATGACAATAAGGGCAGTGAAATCCCCTTGACTGGCATGACCCCGATCGTCATTCCGATGTTTTGGAAGATTTGCAGGGCATACATCGCCATCGCGCCGGAGCAAAGATATAAACCAAAGGGCGATTCCGCGTGATCGCCTATTACAGCCATCCGGTACAATAGGACGAAGAATAAACTGAGAACAGCAGCAGCAGCTATAAACCCGCCTTCTTCCGCAATGGTGGCAAAGATGAAATCTGTATGCTTTTCAGGAATATAGACGGTTCCGCTGCCAAATCCATTTCCCTTTAATTCCCCGCTTCCGACTGCCAGCATGGCTTTATTCGTCTGATACGCGTGATCTGCATACTCATTTGGTGAAAGCCAGCCCAGTATCCGCTCCTGCTGGTGGGGCTTTAATAATGGAATCAGCTGATCATAGAAAACCGATGGATACTGAAAGTAGACATACAATAGGATGGCTGCGCCTGCTGCCGGGATAATGGCCGCGGCAGCAAGAATCTTCTTTTGGATGCCAGACAGAAAGAGAACGGTGGCGCTGCCGGCCAAATATAGAACGACCATGCCGGTATCTGGCTGCTGGTAGACAAATAAGGATGGGATTACCGTGGCCAAAATAACTTTGCCAATCAGCAGAAAATCAGTCCAGACCGTTCTCTCTTGATATACTAAATTATGCTGATGAGCTAACCTGGAGGTTAACAAAAGCAAAGCAATTTTAAAAAATTCCGATGGCTGTATTGAGCCAAGCAAAGGGAGGCTATACCACCTTTTCGCCCCTAAAATAGACGGTGCCACTGCTGGTGGCATAAGCGGCAAAAGAACGATGGACGTAAAACAAACAAGAAAGAAAGGCCAGGCAATTCTTTCAATCTGGTCTGCATCAAGATAAGCAACAGCCATCAGCAGACTGAACCCGATCATATAGCTGACCCCCTGCTTAAGCGCAAAGTTCTGTTCTCCGTATTGGCCGGTCCCCTGGCTGCTGTAAATAAAAAGGATGCTCAGGATGCTAAATGTACAAATAATGGACAAGACCGATTTATCGAGTCGTTTCAAAAATGTATATCCCATGTTGTAGTTCTCCTGTTAAGATCAGCCGTTATCCATTTTCTTCACTCACTGATAGGGGATCTGGTTCCTGATTCGCGGAATTCCCTTCTAAAAAGGATTGAATCGCCTCTTTATTTTTCTCAAAATCAATATCCAGCGCCAGCCCCACTCCCTCATACCTAACATCTGTATAAGAATTCTGGATTGGGACGGTCATTGTTTCAATCGTTTCGGGCCGGTGCAAAGCAACACTCTTCATAATGGCGAGAAGTTCTGCGGCTTGAAGATTTGTCTGTATATATGGCTGGGCAGTTCCAAGCAGCTTTGGCAGCTTTACCACACCATTTGCACTAAGAAGCTCGTCCTGTAACGCATTAATGACCTGCTGCTGGCGCCTTACCCGCCCAAAATCGGCCTCTGCATCCTTCCGAAAGCGGGCATACCCCAATAGTTCCTTCCCATTAAGCCTTTGCAATCCAGGCTCCAGAGAAACCCCGATGTTGGCTGACATCTTTTTCTCAACATCGATTTCAATGCCATCAGGGACAAGAGCATCCACCATTTTTTCAAAGCCTGTAAAATCGATCAAAGCATAATATTCTATATCCAAGTCAAAATCGTCTTTCAAGGTTTCACGCAGCAATTCCGGTCCGCCCAGATAGAAGGCTGTATTGATTTTGTAGTTCTTATATCCGGGTATTTCCGTGTAAATGTCCCGCATGATGGAGATGATCTTAGCCGATCCCTCCTTCGGATCATATTGTGCAACCATAATGGAGTCAGTCCGGGATTTTCCCTCATCCGGCCGAGCATCAACTCCCAGCAGCAGTACATTGACCTTGTTATCGAGACTTTTTTCCCCATTGAATTCATATTCCTGCTGCTCCGCAGATTCTGCCGTACTCACACCCGCCTGGTATTGATAGACAAAATATCCGATTGCAGCCACACACACTGCCAACAATGCTCCAGCTACTTTAAGAACTCTGCTTTTTCTTTTAAAGCGTTTTTGTCTGTTCATTTTTTCTCCATTCTTTTTTATTTGCCCCGTTTACATTTATTTTTTCAGCCCCAGTCCATTCATGACCCAATTGATCACCAGCGCATCGTCTATATAACCGACCGGAAAGACATAATCCGGAATACAGTCAACGGCCGCGATAAAGTAGAGGAGGGCACCGCCCATCAGGGCAAGCTCCAACTTCGTCCCCCTTTTAAGAGAAAACTTCTCGTATATTTCCTTTAAATAAAGAATAAAGGGGCCGATGCTTCCGACTTTTTCTACCTTCCCCTCAAACTTGTTCCTGATGATTTCCGCCCCTTCCTCAGTTTGCGAGAGTTGTTCGTATTTATCTAATTCCCGCTTCACATCTTCCAGCCGAAACTCTTTATCTACTAATTGAGTGGATTCAAGGATTACTTGAATCTCACTAATCGACTCATTCAACTCCGTCTGCTTAGGATCAACCAAATACCCTGCTGCCTCATATAATCGTGAGATCGAAACTCCAAGATTTTCCGCGAACCGCTCCAAGTGCTCCGGGGTAGCTTTTCGTTTACCATTGATAATTTTTGAGATGATCGCCGTATCGATTTCAGTCATCTGGCTGAATTTCCTCATGGATAAAGACCGTTCCTTCAGCATGTTCTTCAGCAGCTGGCCTATTTCATTGCTTTTTTCTTCCATACTCATTTTCCTTTCCAACTGAATCAAGCTTCTACCAATATACAAATAGTGTTGACAATTTGTCAACACTACTGAACTTTATCATAAAACTTTCGAGATTAAAGGAACACATTAATTCATCTATCCTCCATCTACTTAAAATATATCAGCTAGCTTCGATTGAATTGATGCTGGCAATAGTTGAAAGAACAGCCCTTCATACTTAATATCGAGCATAACGGCAATGAGCAAAATAATCATAATGAAAAGTACAATCAATGCCTTATTCTTTTTAAATATCCGTTTCAAATTGGACCGCCTCCATTGAAATAAATCCTGCAATAATTTATCTTGAATCAGAGCTTCCTCATAGGAACTCTTTGTCATTATCCTATCAATTTTCCTGAAATTCCAGCTGTCGATCGTTCTATTAATATGTTAGTTTATATACAAATTCCCCTTCGATCACCCGGCCATCAGCTTCAAAGCCGAGTTTTTCATACAATTCCTTCGCCTGATTTTTTTCAGGCTCAAAGCTTAAATAGATCGCCCTATGCTCCAATCCGCTCAATCAGCTTTACCATGACCGCTTTTCCATACCCTTTTAACTGATGTATTACATCAATAATCAAGCGGTAAATCCAATATTCCTTTTCATCGTAATCCATACAATACATCGTAAAGCCCACTAACATATCATCATGATAACTCGCTAAACAAACACATTCAGTGCCACAAACGACTTCTGTTCTTCTGCAACACGCAAATCAATGACATTGAAAAAATTATGCAGGACTCTATTAGCAAATGTAATAATATAGTGAGTGGAGGGGATAGACTTGAACCAAAACAACTCAACAAACAAAATGAAAACACAAATAGGGGACGTGAAATTACAGTCACCCGCGTATTTGATGCGCCTGTTGAACTTGTGTTTGATTCTTGGACGAAAGAAGATTATCTGTCAAAATGGTGGGGACCTCAAGGTTTTACGTTAACTTTTCAAACATTCGATATGAAACCTGGCGGTACATGGCAGTTTATCATGCACGGTCCTGATGGCGTTGATTTTCCCAATACCAACGTCTTTGTTGAGGTCGTCAAACTCGAGCAAATCGTCTTCAAACATGATGTATATCCCCATTTTCTCGCCACAGCAGCCTTTGAGGATCTGGATGGCAAAACGAAATTCACTTATACCACAATTTTTGAAGAAACTGCCGCTGTATTTGAAAAGGTGAAAACATATGCTGCCCCAGGTGCCGAACAGACAATGGAGCGCCTTGAGGAGCATCTGGCCTGTATGTATTAAAAATTTAGGAGTTATTTGGGGTTCTGCGAACCTGGCAAGTGCCAGGTTTTAACTAGCTCTGCTTATGGGCAGAATAAGCCTAATCTCTCTTGTAAACCTTCTAAGATTTCTTCCGGCATCTCCCTGACCTTGATATCCCCTCCGAGGAAAAGCAGCCAATTGGTCATTTCGGTCAGCTCTACTGAATTATTGACATTGATAAATGTCTTTAGAACGGCTGTCGTTTGGTAAGGATTTGTATAAGAAATGGATACTTTTAAAGGATGGTATTTTTTGAACTGGGCAATAGCCTGTGGGCCGAGTTCAAGGACAAGATTGATTACTTCCTCCTGCTTGCTTATTTTTTCTAATATGTTTTTTCTGCTTACTCTTTTGTTCACTGGATATGGTTCGACGCAGGTGAGATTGTCCACGGGGAAAATTTGTTTCTTTTCTTCCTTTAAGTCAAAGCCTTCAATCAGCCATATGCTTTTTTCACGATAAAGGTGCAAGAGATAAATGGGATAAGATCTGTTTTCCTTCTCTTCGTTGATGGTAATCAATAAATAGCTATCCAAAAGAAGGGTTTGGATGAGTTTCTCCAGCATCGGATGGGGGAGGTCCGATAGTTCAAGCAGGTCGGGATTATTGGGGTTGGTCCCTTCAAACAGCAAGATTTGATTTAAAAGAACAATGTCTTCCTGCTGGGCTTCTGAGATGAGGCCGATTAATTTTTCAGCTAAAGATTGACGGCTCTTTAGATAGGGGAGCTGAAGGTTTCTTGTAGCCATAAAGGCAATAAACAAAGCTTTGATCTCATTATCGGTAAAGCGAACAGTGGGCAAGACAGAGTTGTTCATGACAAAATAACCCCCATCTCTGCCAACTTCAGCGACAAGCGGCATTCCCATAGCTTCAATTTCCCGAATATCTCTAATAGCTGTTGAACGGGAGATGTTAAATTCCCGCATGATTTCAGAAATAGTAAAGTGGGCGCGGTTATTGATATACCGCATCATCACATTGATCCGTTCAACTTTTTTCATGGGAACCCCCTAAACAGTATCATTTTTTGACATGATTTAAAGTTATTATAAACTCATCAAGTGAAAAGTTAAATCATTTGATCAATTTTTAGAGAAGGAAGGTTTTGATTATGGCAGATTATACTCTGGAAGAAAAAGAAGGCTTTACGGTATTAGGCATTGGAACTGAACTGAAGAGCAATTACACAGACTACGCCGGCATCAATAAGGAAAAGGCGGACTTTTGGCAGGCAGTTAACCAGGATGGAAGGCTTGATAAATTAAAAGCCATTTCCACAAATGATTACATTTTTACCGTTAATGAAGCGGTAAATAACAAGATGATGCATTATGCCGGCGTCATGACAGAGGAGTCGCTGCCAGAAGCATCCAGACTGATCCAATTCCCTAAAGGGGAATACCTCATTGTTAAAGGGGAAGCCGAGACAGCTGAAATGTTGAGCAATATGCTTACTGGTATGGCCTTTGGTCAAGTCTTGCCGGAGGCAACAAATGTTGCCTATGTTGGCGGGCCCAATGCAGCGGTTGAGATGGGCCAGCGAAACGGGCTAGTCTTTGGTGAAATGTGGATTCCTGTTGTTAGGAAATAAGAAATAAAGGCGGGATAGCAATGTCCTATATGGTTGATTTTAAAAATATTTCTGCTGCTGGTTTAGAGTCTTCACCAATAGCGGAAGCCCTTGCTGGTTTACGTGCGAATGAAGCCCGTTATTTCATGACTAAATATAAGCATGAATTTACTGTTGTACCAGCCAGCGAAAGCCAGGAAACCCTTGATTATGTAAACCATATCTTGAAAAAAGAACGTGATATAGAGTTTGCAGCCAAACCTTTAGAAACGTCGCAATTTCAAGTCGAAAATATCAAATGGACCTACGTCTTTTACGAGGATGGTCTTAGTGTGAACGTCATGTATACGGTTGATGATCCTAAGAAACGTGCTGTTGGTTTTAAGCTTTCTGAGGGGATGGAAGTACCAAAGGAGCTAGAAGGGAAGTTTAAGTTTGCCAGGCGGAAGTCTAAGCTGGCGGGGGTTATTCGGGGGTCGTTTTTTGTTGTTAAAGGGGAGTATTAGGGTTAGAAATAATTCAACACTAAGGACAATATAACAATGATACAGACAAATACATGCAGGCAATCACAAACAGCACCCTCTTCATCGTATTAGGGGGTGCTGTTACTTTTTCGTAAAGTACAGAGTGCATAACATTATTGAATAGTTAGATTTTATAATATATGCTGTTACAGAAAATATACCGGAAAGGAGGATAAGTAATACAACCATAATGGGTATTAATATGTTTGCTTTTATTCTTATAAAGAAAAAAATGATTATTATACTGATAAAAAAGCATTCATAATTAATATATTTTCTATAATTAGTTATCCTCCCGATTGTATATATTTTAGTCCGGGTTTAAGTATTTCTGTTTGTCATATTTCTTCTTTTATTTGTAATCATTTCTAGGCCCTGCATCCATTACAACCTCTACCATATTGGAAGGCCCCATTCTGAGTTTAGGTCTATACTCAGAATCTGGTAAACTGTACAGCTCCAATGGACTTATGATTACTCCATCTTGCGTATTATGGAGGATTCCGGGCACGCAGGTATAAATGCGGTCATCATTGTTGGCATTTTTGGCTGATATCGTAACGGAGGTGCCGTTATGATTATCGATACTCATGGACACTTTGTATCTGTAGAAAGAACCCGTTCCATTAGACTGGGCAGAATAAACGACAGGCACGACTGCCAGGATATCATTATTCAGCCTCAATTTAATTACTTCTGTCTTCGTTGAACTGTAATCTCTTCTAACATCCCCCATATGTTCAACTGCTCCGTTTGCAAAACTTCTAAGTGGAGGTGTGCTGCTTGCACCAAACATTGCGACATCGATCTGCCTGCCATCCTTTGTATAAACCAGAGCATAGATATCATAATCTGTTCCAGTTTTCCAAGATACCGTGGCTGTAATCGTTGGTGTTTTTTCAATGATCACCGGCTTTTGACCTTTGTCGAGACTGATTGTGCCCTTCACCTTTTCAAGAGTGATCGCGTTTTGGAAATTTTTGTTTTCGGCAGTAACAGGAAGAGACTGAACGGTCTTATTTTCAGCAGGCTTATTTTCCTCAGTGGAATCAATTTCCACACCGTAATTTTCACATAACCCTTCAAGCCCGGATTCAAATCCGCGCCAGATTGATTTTGCCTTTATCTGACCATTCCTTACATATAATTCTAAAACCACAATCCCATTTTCCTTTGTAAAACTCAATGGTGTTAACTCGATGGTCGTATGACCCGTACATATATCTGCTTTTAAATTCCTTACATTCGAGAACCCCATGTGGTTATCCTCTGTCAGAGTAATCGCTATTTTATGAATGCCTGCAGGGACTTTACTCATATCAAATTGAATAGTATGTACTTTCCTATTCCCTTTATTATCAGCCGGCAATAGAGCCGCTGCACCAGATGGGCTCTTTGGCTGGTTATAAAAAATAATCCCGCTGTCTCCTTGTACCTTATCTGAATCCGTTAAAAGGAAAGCAGTTAAGGAAATATCGATCAAATGAGACATATCGTAGCTAACAGTAATATAACCATTTGGGGAACTTAAAACTGTATTTCCCCCCATTTGCAGCATTGAATTCAATTAAACCACTCCTGTTTCTCTATTTAAAACTAGTTGCAGATCCTTTATATTAAAATTATAATCTCACTGTAAATTATACCATTTTATTGAAACCATATAGGTGAAAACTACTGCAAATTAAAAAGCAGCCACAATATAGCAGCTGCTTCGAAAAGAGGTTCCAGAGCAGGTCAGGCACCTTTTTTTTTGCGTTTCCCATTTTTATAGTTTCGGATACACGACGTTTCTATCTTCTTCAATGATTGGCATGGCTCCCCACTTCCCCAATTCATGAGGGACAATCTTCAGATTCCCCTTGGAGTCAGGAATGAGATGGCGCACATCCCATCCATTTGCCTGCAGCCAGTTGCTGATGAGAAGGCGGTGGCATCTTGCCGGATGATATTCTGAACACATATAGACGAGCGTCGTTGCTGCGGCCTGTTCCTTGAGCTGTTCCAAAGCATACTGAAAATCATCCGTCAGTGTATAATCCGCATAGTTGTGAAACGAGCGGTTATTCCATCCTTCATTCAATTGCTCCCCTACCTGACCCGACATATTCCTTCTCCCGCCAAGACCGGGAAAATGGCGATAATGAATCCCCGCTTCTTTCAGCCACTGGGACATGTTTTCTTTTTTAAAGTGTGTATTCCTGCGGCTTGCAGGAAATGCCCGGACATCTGCCACAAAGCTAATTTCAGCTGCTCCCAGCAACTGTAAAAATTGTTCGATCGAATGGTTATAATGTCCAATCGTATAGACTTTCATGATCATCTCCCCTTAAAACTCTATTTCGGGCGGCCCTTGGAAAGCGAGTGCCACGGAGTTAAGAGATAATATGGCTGCACGCTGAGTACAAAGTACATGTTGCTTCAGCCATAATTCTTCTGATGCTCTTTTTTTCGCTTAAGATAATCCTCATCCTCTCGCGCGAGCTTCCATTTTTCCATAAAGATGGACGCTGATTCTGCCTTCTCCGGATCATTCTGCCTTTCGTTTACCTTGCCATTCTCATCATATTTTTTTCCGCCTATGTAATTCGTGTACCGGCGGGCTCTTGTATATCCCATCTGCAGAAATTTTCTTGCCATGTCCATACCGACAAAATCTTCCTTCTCCTTATAATCGAGAAACATTTGATAGATTTTATCAGATGACTCTTCAGCAATTTCCAGATTCTTAAATCGCCAATACTTCAGGATTTCACTCTTATAAGGCTCCACCAGCAACACCCCCTGTTCTCCTCTGCCAACCCTATACAGTTCAGGATTTTTGCGAAAATCTATGTTGTCAAAGTCCAAATCGTAATCGAAAGCCATGCCTGTCACCCTTTTTATTTTGGGTTTACCCTTGGCAGTCTTTTTGCATGCAAAATAAAGTTATTTAGTACTTTCAGGAAGCAAAGGGGTGGTTCTCGTGTTCATTCCGCGTCCTTGATCAGGAAAACATATGAGAAAGTCCTTTCTTTCCCAGTTGAGCTATTTTAATTAATTCCCTTCTATTTCTTTGGGATTTTTTTGTGGGAGTATAGCTCAAAAGGGGATTGCTGGTCTCGCGGATTCCTGCAAGCAAGGAATCTACTTCAAGAACTTTCACGATTCGTATTATAAATTCCATTTTATTCTATTTTTGTCTTAAAGGACTCGGGCAATTAGTTGAATAGGAATTTTGGCATGAAGTGGTGTAAAAAGTTCCTTGGAAATTGTTTGTTCCTCTAAATATGCTGTAGTCATCATTGATCCCGACATAAGTTATGAGAGTGGCAAGGTAATTCAAACTTGCCATAACAGCTCAATCTTAATAAAACTCTAGCTAAAAATAATTTGGAGCAGGCACAAGCAGTAGCTGACCAAATTATACGCAATACTTATCGGACTCTTATGAGCAGAGGACAAAAAGGATGTTTTGTATTTTGTTCTGATCCTTAGTTGAATGTTTACTTTAAAGAGCGGTTGAAGCTAACAAGAACATACAATGATGTTCTACTGGAAGAGTATTGAAAGTGGATGAGGATCGGGAGGTTTATTAGAAAGAGAAATAAAAAAATAGAAAAAGTGCCTTTTCCCTTTATAACATCTAGGTTGGGCACTTTTTTTATTGTTATTACTTCTGTAAGGTTCACCGGACCTTTTTTAAATTCTTCAGCCTTTTATTATTTATTCCCACGTTATGGTGTCGCTGCGGAGGAAGCAGCTGCCTGGTCAGCCTTCACACAATCAATTGCAACAACGAGTGCAACTATGATAGCTTCCATCTCTTCCTCTAAAATTTGAACCTTGTAGCTGTCGCCCCAAGTAAACCATTCCTTGCTCACTTCCCCAACAACTTCGCCATGCAGTAATACCTGAAAATCCATGTCCCACCAATTACCATGTACTTCAATGCCTGCCGCATCAATCGTATATCGCGCTTTAAAGAAGGATAACTCCTTCTTAATCGTCAACACCTCTCGACCATTTACCTCAACAAAAAATTTCGGTAAAAAGCTAAACACCTTTTTCGTAATGAGGGCTATTTCACCTCTTGCTGTATTCATAATGGAGAACGTCTTAGGAATTTTCATAAAACTTCCCTCTACGTAATATACATCGTTCTCCTGCTGATCCTTTACTGTAAATTTGCCACTAAGACTGAATACTTTCTGCTTTATATAAAGCTGCCTCACTTTATGACCCCCTTTTATATAACCTATTACAAATTAGTATAATCTTGTTCTAATTGATATGAAACATCAAAAAGGGAACTCCATGTAACTAATCGGATTTCGAAAAACCGTACCTGCTTATGGTACGGTTTCCTTCATTATATGAGGTTTGTGAGCGATGAGTACTCTCTACTAGAACAACTGAGAACACCATTTTCCTTTGCCTTAAAAACAACTTTTTCGCCTTCCGGTAACTTGATCGAACACCATTGACCATAATTGTTAGTACCACATCTTCTTTTTAGTAAAATCATAGATTTTAAACGCAAAATAATTAACGCAGTACCATTTGTTATAATCAAGTTAAACATTATGTTTGTGATCTTTTTTTTAAGACATAGAAGAAATAGCCATAGATTAAAAGGATTTTATTTTGAAATTTGTCTGCCTCTTACAAGTATTATGATTTGTAAGACGGCGGAATGCGCAGCCATTTATTCTGCTCTAAGTATTGTTTTACCTGTAATCCTGCAAGTGTCTTCTTCATTATTATCTTTGAAAACAACAGTCCAACATCTGCCCGAATGGATTCAGTGAGTCCTCTAGCGGCATATGTAACTCCTGAAGCTAAATTATATGACATTAAATTTGCAAGTTCCTCATCGTTTAATTTAGCACCCTCAGGCAGATTCTGAAAGTCTCCCACTGGTTTTTCTGGAGTACTTTGTGGAAGCGGGACTCCTTCCTTTGTTAAAAAATCTCTTATTTCATTCCTTATTGGAATATGTAAATTATTTTTCATATCAAGGATAATTCTTTTTAATTCCTCATCTTCGCTGAGATTGTAACCCAATTCCTCATTACGCAATGTCGTTTCAGTACCTAATAAGAAAAACCATAAATTCGTTACTTCCATTACATTTAAAGGCTTTTTTTCTCCGTCTAAAAATGGTTCGAATGTGTCATGAATCAATTCAAATAGTTTCATCAGAAAAATCCTCCTGACATACTAATTTCTATAGTAGTATCATGACCATTCGCCTAGAATAAATACTAGTTATAATATTTCTCAAACAGTTTTTCAGCTGTGCGTGTGGCTAATGCCTGTGTAGTAAGAGTTGGGTTAATCCCGCCTAAACTGTTAACATGCACACTATTATCAACGATAAATAATTTCTTTACCTGATATGCTTCGCAATTACAATCAACTACAAACCCCATTCTCATCGTACTTTCCAAATGAATCATCATACCTGCTGGCCAATTAGATGAGATAATTTGTTTGGCACCTGCCTTATACAAAATATCATTGGCTATTTTAATTAATTCCCTTCTATTTCTTTGGGATTTTTTTGTGGGAGTATAGCTCAAAAGGGGGACTGAACCGTGTTCATCACTAATCGTAGAATGAAGTTTAACTCCATTTTTTTGATCAACCTCATCATCTGTCATGATTAGTATATTTAACGATCTCCGATAACTTATCATCAGGTTTCTTAATTTATTTCCAACAATATGATTATGAAAATTCGATTTAGGATGTTCCGTTTGATATATATTCCAGCCAAATTGACTAATACCATAAGTAAGAGAGGCTGTTAGACCTGGGCTCATCCCAACAGACTGCAAAGAACCTAAGCCTGGAAAATCCAGCCGTGCACCAGATGTATGTCCAACAAATGGATTTATATCACGTTCGCCTATGCTGGAAATGAGTTCCTTTTCATCAAAAATCCCTGTAATCCAGTCCATGTAATGGTTGGTCAAACCTCTCCCGACCCAGGGGTTTTGAGGAAGATTTGAATTTAACCAAAGCCTCGGACTTTCTATGCTGCCTCCTGCAAGAACGATAACTTTCGCCTTTAGTTCTTCCTCTTCTCCAGTCCATGTATCTCTAATCCGGACTCCGGTGGCATGTAACTCTCGCAAATGACTGGAATCTGTTACTATTTTTGTTGTGAAGGTATTTGGTCTGATCGTTACATTCCCAGTACCCAAAGCCAATGGTATGTAACTAACGGCTGTTGACCGTTTTGCAACCTTATCTACGGAAGGTCCATGTGGGCATCCATTTATACAGTGGCCACAGAGTGTGCATCCTTCCATCCACGATAATTGCTCAAGTGAAACATGTAAATTAGTAAGATTTTTATTTACAGGTAAGATTGCGTTAGGCTGAGGCCGAATGCATGGAGTAGTCACATTGAGGGTAGGATTTAGCTGCCAGCCTGCTCTTTTTGCTCCATAATAAAAAATTTCTTCCTTTGCGGTTGTTGGTGCAAAGCTAACCGGTAATGTGTCTTCTACCTTTTCATAATAAGGAATGAGTTCACGATAGGAGATTGGCCAAAATTGATCAATTGCTGACGGATAAGCACGAGGAGAATTAGCTGTATAATGTTGTGTAGACCCTCCTACACCGGCACTTTGCCATATCAGTTGCTTTTGTGTCGTTAATCGAACCCATGGTGCACGACTTCTATTTGCTGGTCCCCATCGAAACCTGCCTGTAACCAAATTATTCATATTATCTTCACACTTGTTTAACAATCGCCTATAGAGATGAATATCTAAGTCATTTATATCGAAACTTTCTTTTGCGCCAGATTGGAAATTCGGATTAGGCCACTTTTTATTTCCGTACCATGGGCCTGCTTCTATAATCAAAACCTTTAAACCCTTTTCCCCAAGCTCTTTTGCAATAACAGCTCCACCACCTCCTGCACCAATAACAATAACATCTGGATTAGACATGATGAAATTCCCCCTCTATTTAGATCATCAATAAAAACCACGCATATTTCGGTATCCAAAAGCTGGTCCTGGATAATTTGTTTGAGTCCACCCAATCGGAAAATACTCTATGCACCTACAGTCAGGTCGATCTAAACGAGTTGCTCCATATCCTGTCCATTCGGAATAATAGCCAAATAACGTTAGCTGGGTTAGAGTATTTTTCATACTTTGCGTCAAACCTGGATTATTTGTAAAAGGTTCTGGTAAGCTCACCAAAGGAATTTCCAATCTTTCCAATAAATCGATCGCCATTAGCCGGTCACTACGTTTAAGATTGGCAAAATTCCCTTTCCCAGGAGATGTACAAGTATCGTAGAAACACTCCACTCTCCCTGTCCGCACAAGTTGGAAAGCAGCCACGTCTAATAAGTTAGCTGTTGATTTTGAAAAAGGGATACTTCCTCCTTGATTCATTGTAGAAGGAAGAGTTTGATCCAATACAACTATGACATACTCATGGATCAACCCATCCATTACAGAGCACTGAAGAATGGAATCCACTACAGCGTGAAAGGTTATCCTTATATGAGCATCTTGAATTCCACTGGTTAATGGTTTTATTTTTGCGCTCCCCCTTAAAAAGAAAAATTTTCATCTTCTCTATCCTTATTTGGGCAATTGGAGGTTTAGAATAAATTAAATTGAGACAAGTTAGGAATAGTCTCTCTAAAGGCATTAGTAAGATCAATTCCCCAGCAGGGAATCAATCCAATTACATCCGTCGCTGCAAGTGCCTCAATTGACCCTAATCCATGACACATAGAGCCTTCTTTTATTTTTATCCTTTACCTTTTAGATGCAAAAAGAGGTAAGGGATACTTCCCTTACCTCTGCTCAGGTGAATGGCCTCACGACACTACAAATAAAAACCTGCTTATATGATATGGTTCACTTTGCATTTATGGTAAAGCTTCCTAAAGTTCATGCTACCTTAATAATGAATACACTTGATATCCCATATAAATAGCCATAGCCCATATAATGAGAGCGGAAGCTTGATTCATATGTTTTAAGAATTGACCATTTTTATCAAATTGACCAATCTTTCTGCCAGAAATCGCTAAGGAAAAGAACCAGATCCAAGAAATCATTATGCAAGCCACGGTAAACACCCATTTCTCATATCCTGTATAAGCCAATGAACTAGTTCCTATAACTCCAATAGTGTCCATAATAGCATGAGGATTAAGTAGTGAGACAGAAGCAGCAAAAGCAACCTGACGACGTGCAGAAAAACGGTCTCGTTCTTGATTAGCGTTTATTTCGGGCGTGTTTTTCCACATTATCCAACCCATATAGGCTAAAAAAAAGAATCCAACTAAAAATAACAAAATCTTTAACCATTCAAAACTAAAAACAATAATGGATACCCCGGCCACAGCTAAATAAATAAGAATTGTATCACAAACTCCTGCTGTAATAATTGCAGGTAAGGCATTGATGAATTTTTTGTGTGTCGCTCCTTGATTAAATACAAATACATTTTGAACTCCTAAAGGTAAAATTAATCCAAATGCCAATATCATTCCATGAAATAATGGTTCCATTATGATTCCCCCTATTCTTATCTAGAATAGCGAAGGATGACCATTATGTCTCCAACCAATTGGATGGGATATTTTCCAACCATTTTGATATAATCGAAAAAAATGATTGGAGCTAGTCTATGACTGAAATAGAGTGGAAACCACAAAAAACTTCATCCATTCCTTTACATCAGCAAATATCTGATTTTATGAAAAAGAAAATAATGAACGGTGAATGGACAATAGGGACAAAAATACCACCACAAAGAAATTTAGCAAAACGATTCCAGGTAAATCGCAGTACAATTGTAATTGCACTTGAAGAACTGACTGCCGATGGACTAATTGAATCTAAGGTTGGCAGCGGTACCAGGGTGATTAACAATACATGGAGCCTGCTTGCTTCAACTACTCCTCCAGATTGGATCAGTTATGTAAAATCCGGTATTCATAAACCAAATATAACGATCATCCAAGAAATTAATAAGGCCGAAGCAGACCCTAATATGATTAGGCTTGGAACAGGAGAACTTTCACCAGACTTGTTACCCAACAAAAAAATGGGGCAAATACTGCAAATGGATAATGAACAGTCTTTATCTCTTGGATACATGGAGCCTAAAGGAAGTCTATCTTTACGTAAAACGGTAAGTGCATATTTAAGAACAAAAGGAATTAAAGCGTCACCCGAATCAATTTTAATTGTTTCTGGAGGACTCCAAGCCTTGCAATTGATATCAATTGGATTATTAAAAAGAGGATCAACAATACTTCATGAATCACCATCCTATTTGAACTCAGTACACGTATTCCAATCGGCTGGAATGAACTTATTGGGTATCCCCCTTGACAAAGAAGGAATTAAATGTGAATCAATTGGACGTATGAAGCGACAACATCATGCAGCTTTACTCTATACGATACCCACTTTTCACAATCCAACCGGCACATTAATGTCTGAAAAAAGGCGGCTCGAATTAATAAAGGTTTGTCAAAGGGAGTCTATCCCTATCATTGAGGATGATGTTTATGGTGATTTATGGTTTGAAAACCCTCCTCCAAATCCTTTGAAAGCCAATGACACACAAGGAAATGTCCTGTATATAGGAAGCATGTCCAAAACATTGAGCCCCGGTTTACGAATCGGTTGGATTGTGGGACCTGAGCCAGTCATAGAACGTTTGGCAGATATAAAAATGCAAACAGATTACGGGTCTAGTTCCTTATCACAATATGCTGTAGACAAATGGCTTCATAGTGGTATGTATGAGGATTTCTTAAAGGAAACAAAAGAGGAATTAAAACTCAGAAGGGA
The DNA here is from genome assembly GCF_051353635.1 of Cytobacillus sp. BC1816. Taxonomy (NCBI): domain Bacteria; kingdom Bacillati; phylum Bacillota; class Bacilli; order Caryophanales; family Bacillaceae; genus Cytobacillus; species Cytobacillus sp. BC1816. The sequence continues at coordinate 5,304,261 of NZ_CP195611.1, forward strand.
TTTCACTATTCAAATTTTAAAGAAACATTTTTCTGAGATAGCAACATGGAGCATCCCAAAAGGCGGCTTTTATATCTGGCTTACATTACTAACAGGCGTTTCCACCCGAAAGCTATTTGACGCAGCCCTTCGGGAAGGAATTTTATTAAATCCAGGAAATGTGTATGATAATAATGATGATCGGCACCTTCGTATTTCCTATTCATATGCTTCAATGGATCAACTAGAAGAAGGGCTGGTTTATTTAGCACAGCTTATTAAAAATTCTTCTATGAATTAATTTTATTGAGGATACCGTAATAACGGTATCCTTATTTTGATAAACTCCTATATAATAAGGGTTTATCCAGGACAAGTTTAACTTTTTATTTTAACACTATTTGTGATAAGGTTCTCCGTATTATATCTAAAGAGGTTTTTGGGCTTACCTAAAAGAACAGAGTTATTTTTTATTACTATTGTAAAAAGAAGCATTGTATTGTTCATTATCTTTTTCCCTCAAGTTATCTGAGATCAATAACGCATCCTTATCTGTTACTTTTTAAAATTTAAAATAAAAGCCGTTTTGTCCGCACTTTTCAAGTATAATGAACCATATTCAGAAAATGCATATAATAATTCTTGGAGAGAATTCTATACATATGACGAAAAATCAAAAAACGAGGTTTAAAAATGAGTAAAAGAAGTTTTGCGGATTTTCATGTGAGCGAAGAAATAAAAAGAGCACTAGCTGTGTTAAAATACGAAACCCCAACAGAAGTTCAAAGTGAAGTCATTCCATTAGCAATGAAAAATCAAGATCTTGTCGTAAAAGCTCAAACAGGAAGTGGAAAGACTGCCTCCTTTGGTATTCCTGTTTCCGATATGATTGAATGGGAAGAAAAAAAACCACAGGCCTTAATTCTTACGCCAACTAGGGAGCTTGCGGTTCAAGTCCGCGAAGATATTACGAATATCGGAAGGTTTAAACGCATTAAAGCTGTGGCCGTTTATGGAAAAGAACCTTTTTCGAAGCAAAAGGATGAATTGAAACAAAAAACTCATGTAGTCGTTGGCACCCCTGGACGAGTCATGGACCATATTGAACGAGAAACCTTAATTTTGGATCAAATAAAGTATCTTATCATAGATGAAGCTGATGAGATGCTTAATAGAGGTTTCATCGATGAAGTGGAAGCGATCATCAAAGAGCTGCCTTCAAACCGAGTAACAATGGTTTTTTCTGCAACTCTGCCTAATGATGTTGAAAATCTTTGCCATAAATATATGAAAGATCCTATTCAGATTGAGATTGAATCGACCAAGGTGACGGCCGATACCATTGAACATTCTTTAATTGAAGTGAGAGAAGAAGAAAAGATCTCACTCCTTAAAGACGTCACGGTTGTAGAAAATCCAGACAGCTGCCTGATTTTCTGCCGAACCAAAGAACACGTTGATACTGTGTATAGTGAACTAGATAGAGCTGGATATCCTTGTGAGAGACTCCATGGGGGGCTGGAGCAAGAGGACCGGTTCTCTGTTATGGAAGGATTCAAATCAGGCAACTTCCGCTATCTGGTGGCCACCGATGTGGCTGCGAGAGGTATTGATATTGATAATGTGACGCTTGTCATCAACTATGACGTTCCTATGGAAAAAGAGAGCTACGTACACCGAACCGGAAGAACCGGCCGTGCCGGAAATAAAGGAAAGGCCATTACATTCTCAACACCCTATGAAGGAAAATTCATTAAAGCCATTGAAAGATACATCGGCTTTGATCTACCTGCTATAGAAGCTCCCAGCCATCTAGAAGTGGCTGGCGGAAAAGCTGCTTTCGAAGAAAAACTTAGCGGCAGGCGTATTGTAAGAAATAATAAAACAGCCCGAATCAATCAAGATATTATGAAACTCCATTTTACCGGCGGGAAAAAGAAGAAAATCCGCGCTGTTGACTTTGTCGGAACGATCGCAAAAATCCCTGGAGTCACAGCAGATGATATCGGCATTATCACCATCCATGATCAAATGTCTTATGTTGATATTCTGAATGGAAAAGGCTCATTAGTTTTACAAGCCATGGAGAATGCGACCATCAAAGGGAAGAAGTTAAAAGTAAGCAAAGCGATTAAATAAGTAGAAAAAACTTAAATCCCCCTCACTTTATTAGATGAGGGGGATTTTCATTGGCCGGCTTAAACTTCTAATAAACCTTGCTTACTTATGATACGGTTCCCCCCGATTAATCCGAAACGCCCGATAAACCTGCTCCAACAAGATAAGCTTCATCAACTGATGCGGAAACGTCATCTTCGAAAAAGAGAGCTTTTCATCGGCCCGCTGTAAAACCTCCTGGCTCAACCCAAGCGATCCGCCAATCACAAACGCAATCTTGCTCTTCCCGTATGTAGCCAGTTTATCAAGATTATCAGCAAGCTCTTCAGACGATTTCATTTTCCCTTCGATTGCAAGGGCAATGACATGGGCATCCGGATGAACCTTCGCCAGGATCCGCTCACCCTCTTTTTGCTTCACCTGAATCATTTCCGTTTCGCTTAGTTCTTCAGGGGCCTTTTCATCTGGAACCTCGATGATATCCATTTTGGCGTAGGCCGACAGTCTTTTCAGGTATTCGTCAATTCCTTGCTTCAGGTATTTTTCTTTTAGCTTTCCGACCGTAATAATTGAGATATTCACAGCATGTCCTCACTTTACAAACAAGATATCCACATAAGTTATCCACATGTCCACATTTTTCATCCACATCTTGTATGGGATCATTCGTTCGCTACAACATATATTGCGTTATTTTGACAATATTCACAGGTTGTTGATAACTTTTTATCCTCTTCAAGTTTTGTCAATTGCGGGAATGTTTCGTACTCATCAACCACTATATCTATTGCCAGATCAACGTGTTCGTCACAGCAGTAAATCATTTTCAGCATGCTCCTTTTTTGGCTGGCAGCCTGTTTTTTTATCCGATCTGTGGATAATTTTTATTTTTGCCTATGTATATAAGTTATCCACATCTCATCTTAACAAAACAATAAAAAACAGGAAAGCGTTTGCCGCTTTCCCGTTTAGTCTTTCTATTAAAATGTCTCGCCGCTCAGCTTCATGGTTACTTCCTGGGTTTTGCCGTCGCGGTAAATTTTAATTTTCATCTGGTCGCCCACTGATTTCTTCGTATACAGGTGCTGGCGCAATTCGATGATGTCTTTGATTTCTTGTCCATCCATCTCGACGATGACATCCATTTCCTTCAGTCCTGCCTGTGCAGCTGGAGAGTTCGGTTCAACTGAAGTGATGGCCACACCTGATTTAACATCCTTAGGCAGTTTTAGCGCTTCCTGCTGATAGTAGCCAGGAATCTCGTTGACTGATGCCAGTTGTACACCCATATACGGACGTTTTACCTCTCCGAACTTTTCAAGATCATCAATGACTGGGCGTGCGTAGTTAATCGGAATCGCCAATCCAATTCCTTCTACCGCACTCTCAGCGATTTTCATGGAGTTGATGCCGATGAGCTGGCCGCTGATATTAACCAGCGCCCCGCCGCTGTTACCAGGGTTGATGGCGGCATCTGTCTGCAGGACCTCAGCCTGCCAGTCGACGGTACCGTTCTGGTCAATATCGACCGGTATAGCACGTTCCAATCCAGAGATAATCCCCTGAGTGACAGAGCCGGAGAACTGGCCAAGAGGGTTCCCGATGGCAATCACAGGTTCGCCTGGCTTCAGTTTGTCAGAATCGCCGAATTCAGCAACCGTCTTAATTTCCTTAGCATCGACCTCAAGCACAGCAAGATCCGTCCAAATATCACTGCCAACCAGTCTTGCCGGCAGCTTGGTACCATCCTGCAGGCTTACCTCCAGCTCCTGAGCACCTTCTACCACATGGTGGTTTGTAACGATGAAGGCTGTATTTCCTTCCTTCTTATAAATTACTCCGGAACCTGTTCCGGCTGGCTGTCCGGCACTTCCATTTCCTTCATTCGACCAAAAGCCGGCTGTCTGGATGTTCGTAATGCTTACGACCGCATCACCAGCTTTATCGACCGCCTTGGTTACATCTGTTGTCACATCAAGCGAGACATTCTGAACATTGGCGTTATTGTTATTCTCAGCTGCTTCATCCTGAAGCCTTTCATCCGGTTCAACCGTATAAGGCAGCACGTTGTAGTCAGATAGCTTTGGCACCGCAACCACGACCAGGATGGCCCCTAATATGACTCCAACAAGGCTGGCAAGAAAATATCCGCCCTTATTGCCTTTTTGCCCTTTATAACGGTTCTGATGATCTTGATCATAATAGCCCAAACTGCACCCATCCTTTCTTTCATTTGCAAAAAAACGCTGTTAAAAAAGCTCTTTTTAAAAATAAATGCTAAAATTTAGTCTTCCTTTATACCCATTATTATACTCTCCTGTTTTCAAAAATCTAACAAAAACGCACTTGCTTCAGCAATCTTACGACTTTGTTCATACTTTTTTTATATTTTTTTAAGAAAAGCGAAAGCGCCTTCGGAACAACAAGTAAAAACCACTTGTTCATGCGAGGTTTATTCAAGGAAGCATTCCTTGGTGCTCACCCCTTTCACCTCGAGAGGGGCAGGCGCTGGAGCTGGACATAAAAAAGAGGAACACACGGAAACGGCTGTCTCTCTGTGTATTCCTCTTCTGGTTTATATTTAAACGGCTGTTAAAATCGTTGGGACCTTCGGATCTGTATCATAAAGGTCAAATTGTTCGCCGACAAGGATCCCACGGCTTTCAAGTGTCTGGGATACGGACATTCTCGCCAGATCCTTGATATTGTTATCCTGGCTTAAGTGAGCCAGATAAAAGCTCTTCGTCCGGTCGCCCGCCACTTCGCTCATCGCAAGGGCTGCATCCTCATTGGATACATGGCCGACATCGCTTAGGATCCTTCTCTTAATATTCCACGGATAGCGGCCCATGCGAAGCATCTGGACATCATGATTGCTTTCAAATACATAAGCCTCCGCATTGGAAATCAGACCTTTCATGCGGTCGCTGACATAGCCTGTATCGGTAATCAGCACAAGTTTTTTCCCACTATGATGGAACACATAAAACATTGGGTCGGCTGCATCATGGGAAACCCCGAAGGATTCAATATCAAGGGATCCGAATGTTTTCACTGCTTCCATATCAAAATGGAACTTCTGGTCAACCGGGACTTGTCCAATCAGTCCGTCCATGGCCAGCCATGTTTTTTCATTCGCATAGATCGGCAGGTTATACTTCCGGGCAAGAATCCCGACACCCTTAATATGGTCACTATGTTCATGGGTCACCAGTATCCCTGAAAGCTTGCCGATGTCCCGGCCAATATGCTGAAATAATCCTTCCATTTGCTTCCCGCTTAATCCGGCATCAACCAGAAAGGAATGTTCCTCCGTCTCGACAAAGATTGCATTCCCAGTACTGCCGCTCGCGAGAACGCTGAATTGTAAAGACATATTCTCCTCACTCCACTATTTTTTTCTCTTCGTTGTTCAGCTTAATGATTTTGCCCTCAAAGGCATCAACAAATAAATTCTCCTCGTCATTAATGACAAATCGCCAGGCAGGCGTTAACAATTGCGAAGAGCTCAAATGCACAAAGGTAAAATAACCAAGCTCTACATTTGTAATTTTTGATTTCGGCTGCAGTGAGCCGTTCTTGTAAAGTGTTTCAACGGCCTTTATCGGCTGAATAACTTTTTCACTTTCTTCCTTCGACTCAATCTTTGTCAGGAGCGTTTGCTTATAAGAGACAATTTCATTTTCATCATTCAAATAAAATGTAAGCTCGCCATTTAAATTCATATAAAACATCTTGCCTTCAAATTCCTGATAATACGTGATTCTATTACTGTTTTCAGGTTTTTCCCAGAAGCGGTATTGTTCACCGAATAACACCCTGTTTTTGATAAAGGCCGATAATTCGGAAGGACTGAATTTGTCACTGATCTTGATCGACTCATCCAGGACAGAATTCAGAGTAGTCCCTTCTGTAATCGTAATTTCCTGTCCCTCCAGCCTTGTATCTCCTTCAAGATCTTCAATATCAAATTCAACCGGCTTAGCCCTCAAATACCGGTCTTTCGGGTTGCTTTTCGGCAGGGGCTCATCAAATGTGATATCAGCATCCTTAAGCTGTTTTTCCAGGGAGGCCTGTTCAATCGGTTCAAATTCACTGGCTTCCTTCAATTTAAAAAACTCGTACATCAAATAAATGTCCAGCACCAGGAAGGTTAAAATAAAGATTGTTTTGATCTTACTCCAATCCATTATTCATGCCCCCTGTCTCATCAAGCGAAATGCTTTTCCAAGTTCCTTCATACCGGTAATACCAGGAAGGCTCCAGACGGATGAAGGTGGTCTGTGCTTCCTTGACGAGCATCATCTTATACCCCAGCTTTACATTCTCCAGCAATTCCGGATCAAACCCTTCTATCCCTAACAAGTATTCCATAACTCGAGCCCCCGAGCTTAGAGATACTTCTGATGGAGGTTCGGCACTCAGTCCAAGCTGGAAATTGCTCCGAAAATATTCATAAATCTCATTTTGCCCCCAAATCTGGCGGATTTCGGATATTTTTGGATCATCGCTGAAAATTGGATAACCTGAAGATTCATACATCCTGAATACCACTCTATGATTCAGCTCATCAATTTCGGCAAATTGGTAATTGTCTGTCCACCCCGAATGTCCGTTAATATAATCAATGCTCCTTTTCAGCAGGTCGCCTGACGCAAAAGTAGTGTTATCCCCGGCAGCCGGTTTTATATATCGAAGGGTATTTTTGTCGGAGTTTACCCTCAACAAGCTTAAGGTATCATTATACTCATCCTCTGATTGCTGAAAGCTTTTCTGCACAACACTTGGGTCACTGAATAAAGCATTTTTGTATTGTTCAGAGTCCAATTTTTTCTCCAAATACTGGTACCTCGCCATTTTTGTATCCTGTGAAGGCAGGTAGATGGTTCTTTCATCAGTTGGCTTATAAGCAAAATAGGCTTTATATTCAGGGTTGTACTCGGATAAATTGAAGAATTGGCTTTTGAAATTCTGAATAAAGGAAACAGGGACACGGCTCCTATACACCTGCCGGTTATCCAGAGAAACAAAATCGACAATACCATCCTTTTTCTCCAATTGCCTAGTATCAATGACAATATGGTCAAACTGAAAATCAGTCAGATTCTTATCAGCAATTTTAATTACTGATTTGTATAATTGAATCGGAACAGAATCCGGAAACGCAAGAACAGCTTTTCCTTCATCATGTACAAACGAAGGAAGAATGCCCGCTTCCTCTGTAATGTTTTCAAAGTCAGCAAAATTCCAATCGCTGATTTCCTTCATGATTTTATCAATTTCACCGGGGCTGACAGTACCAAAGGTCTTTTTTTCCCCAAGATGGAATAAGAGAGTGTCCGGTCTCACAATCTGATTCACTTCTTTTTTTTCCGCTATTGTTACTTCCTGAACGGTATTCGATTCTTTTTCAATCCGTTCAAAGTTCGGCTGGTAGGTCCAAAGATTCCAGGTCAGGAGGGCGCTTGTCACTACTAGAATGGTCAGTATGATGGTTTTTATATTTTCATAACTCATTCCCAATCATCCTCTTCCGAGCGGACATATGGAAGGCTAAATGAAATCGTTGTCCCTTTCCCTTCTGTACTCGCTGCCCAAATTTTCCCGCCATGCGCTTCCACCATTTCTTTCGCTATGGCCAATCCAAGTCCGGTTCCGCCAAGCTTTCTTGTCCTGGCTTTATCCACCCGGTAAAAACGCTCAAAAATCTGATCAATATTTTCTTTCGGTATTCCCACACCCTGGTCTGAAACGCTGACAATAATAAATTCATCTTTTTCTTCAATGCTGAACGTCACTTTTCCGCCTTCAGGAGAGTATTTAAGTGCATTTGAGATGATATTGTCCAGCACCTGGGTGAGCTTGTCTTCATCTATTTCCACAAAAGCCGAATGGTCCGGAAGCTTTCTTTCAAACGTAACATTCTGCTGCTTCGTCATTTCAAAACGGTCTATAATTCTATTATAGAAGAAAATGAAATCAGTCCAATCCTTGGTCAAGCGGTAATCCTTACTGTCCATTTTAGACAGCTGCAGCAGATCATTGACCAGGCGGATCATCCTCTCTGTTTCATTTTGGGTGACATCCAGGAAGTTTGGGGCAATCTCCTCATCTCTCCAGGCGCCTTCCGCGAGAGCCTCCAGATAGCTTCTCATCGTGGTCAGTGGCGTCCTGAGTTCATGAGATACATTTGCCACAAATTCGCGGCGTTCCATGTCAATTTTCTCCTGCTCGGTGATATCATGCAAAACGGTAATTAAGCCGTTTACAAATCCGGTTTCTTTTTGGATAACCGAAAAATTAGCGCGAAGGATCAGTGTTTTCGACTTGCTGCTGTAATCCAGGATGACCGAATCCCGCTCGTTCAGAAGCTCTTCAAAGGTATAATCCTCTTCAAGGCCCAGCAGAGAAACAATCGGGGAAGACAGGACCGTTTCACGTGAAACATTCAGCATTTTTGCAGCAGGCTCGTTAATTAAAATAACACGCCCTTTGCGGTCGGTTGCGATGACGCCATCGGTCATATAGGAAAGAACCGAGGACAATTTTCGCCGTTCGCCTTCTGTTGTAGCATGAGCTTCCTGAAGTTTCTTTGTTAAACTGTTAAAGGTAATGGCCAGCTGGCCAATTTCGTCATACCCATAAACCTTAACCTTGCGGGAGAAGTTCCCTTTTGCCATGGCAAGCGCCTGTTTCCGCATATCTGAAATCGGGCGTGTCACCGTCTGGGCAAGGAGTATCCCCAGAATCGCTGTGATTGCTAACGCAATGGCTATACCGGTAGTGAAAATATTATTAATCTCCCTCATCTGTTCATAGATGTTCTCGATTTTTGCAACCAGATAGATGGCTCCATTGACTTCCCCGTTATTTTTAATAGGCGTGACTAGAACCCATATCCGCTGTCCCTGGTCAACCAGATCCTCCGTTACCGGTTGCTTAGTGGCTATGGCCATCTTGATCAGATTATCAGTAGACCTCCCCCCGACAACCCCCTGATTATCGGGATCAGAGGTGCCAAGTATTTTCAGTGATTCATCAATCACACGGACTTCAGATATATCCGCCGAATTGTAATCACTTAATAGCCTTCTGATATCTTCCTCCTGGGATGGGGTTTCCTCATCAGGAAGCCTCACCTTGGTCATTTGTTCCTCCACATAATAGGTGAGGAGATTAACCCTTTCCTGAATGGCATCCTTAAAATTGTCCTTTAAGGTCGTTTCCAGCTGCCTGACAAAGTAGACCCCGATAATCTGCATCGCTACCAGGATGAGAAGAACATATATGATCACAAACTTCAAATGAATGGACCGAAAAAAACCAACCTTTTCCATGTACCCTTTTACTCCTGTTCAGGATTCCGCAAGTAATATCCGACTCCTCTTCTTGTCACGATCCATGTCGGGTGGCTTGGATTATCCTCGATTTTCTCCCGCAGTCTCCTTACGGTTACGTCCACTGTGCGGACATCACCATAATAATCATAGCCCCATACAGTCTGAAGGAGATGCTCCCTTGTCATGACTTGTCCAATATGTTTGGCCAAATAGTGAAGAAGCTCAAATTCACGGTGTGTTAATTCAATCGTCTCACCGCGCTTGGAAACCACATAGGCATCCGGATGAATAATCAAGGAGCCAACTTCAATTTCGTTGGATTCGTCCTCTTCTTCCGTCTTGGAAGCTATTTGCTGATGTCTCCTCATATTAGCCTTCACACGCGCAATCAATTCTCTCGTACTGAACGGCTTTGTAACGTAGTCATCTGCACCGAGCTCAAGGCCTAAAACTTTATCAATTTCAGAATCCTTTGCTGTCAGCATAATGATTGGCATATCATATTTCTTGCGCACTTCGCGGCAAACCTCAATGCCGTCCCGCTGCGGAAGCATGATATCAAGCAGAATCAGGTCCGGCTTGATTTCTTCTACTTTTTCGAGTGCGTCATTGCCATCATAGGCACACACCACTTCATAGCCTTCTTTTTTCAAATTGAACTGCAGTATATCTGCAATTGGTTTCTCATCGTCTACAACCAGAATTTTTTTATCCATACCTATCTCCTTTTTCTTGCTCATTTATTTATTTTTGGAGCAGTAGAAGTCAGTTTCATACATATGTTATCTACTTTACTTTACCATTTTAACAGTGGGAATTCACCTATTAGCAAAGGCCTGTAAAACTTTGGTGCTATTTTTTATATTATTCTTAACTACAAAAGCCTCTAGCATGAAAGCTAGAGACTTTTTAGCATGAATTATTTATTTATCGCAGTCTAACGGGCAGTAAGCCCCTACCTTCAAGTCTGTGAAGTATCAAAGGAGGGCTAGGTGGAAGCAAACTGCCCGTAATGGCCCGATTGGTTCAACTAACAATCAGTGGGGAAAAGTACGCCCCCACTGATTGAAGTTTCACTTTATATATTTAAGCGGATCTTGCATTTTTCCGTTTTTGTATACTTCAAAATGCAGGTGGACACCGGTTGAATCTCCAGTGGACCCCATTATACCGATCTTTGAGCCCTTTGAAACGGTTTGGCCAACACTGACACTGATGGAGTCGAGATGGGCATAAACCGTGCGGAAGCCATTATTATGGTCGATGACGATTTTGTTGCCATATCCACCATCCCTTCCTGCAGAGACAACCGTTCCATTATCAGCAGCCTTTATCGTCCGGTCGCTTGGTCTTGCAATGTCAATTCCCTTATGCATTTTCCCCCAGCGGTATCCCATTTTACTTGAGATATAGCCGCCGACTGCAGGATAGGCAAAGCTGCCTTCACCGCGGGATGGAATGACCTTGGTTCCCCTGATGACAATTTGTTTCACAGGCTCTTCGAGAACCTTTTCTTCTTTTACTTCTTTTTTGACCGTTTGTCCGTTTTCTTCGGAAATCAGATAGGTTGCAGCGCGAACGCCTTCCTTGCCTTCTTGCTTTACTTTCGTTTCACCTTTAGGCATGCTGCTGTCTTCAATGACTTCTTGTTCATAATCGATTTTTTCTTTCTTGAAAACTTCCTTATCTGCTATCACTTTTACATACGGTTTGTAGACAGTCACATTTAATTCCTGACCTGCTTTGATAAGGGAATCTTCCTTGAGTCCGCTGTTCAGCTCAATCAGCTGGTTCATATCAAGGTTATGGGCACTCGCGATATTGCTTAGTGCGTCACCTACTTTAACCTCATATTTCTTTTCCTCAAGAGTTCCCTTTTGGAGAAGCTTCACCGCTTCATCTGCACTGATGATCTGATCCGGTTTAACGGTTGTTTCAGAGATGGATACATCTTCCGTAAAACGGACATCTAAAAGACGTGTTTCATTTTCTTTCAGCTGAGGTAAAGGAGTATTAGCAGATGCCTTTCTTTCCTCAAGAGCCTTTAGATCTTTCTCTGATACATAGGAAGTCTTGATATTCTGAAGAGCCGCTTTGGCCTGCTCCTCATTTTCAACATAAGCCACTTCCTTGCCGCCAATGACTAGTGCTGCCGCTTCGGCATGTACTTCCATCTTATCTTTTAATCCATTGAGCGCTTCAGATTCATTCACTTCTGAACTGGACTCAAAAACCTGTTCAGGAATAAAAGATAGTTCAGTTGCCAGCGCCAGCTTTAATCCCTTGTGGGAACCTTCTGCCTCACTGATCTTTTTATCGGCCATATCCTCAATGACTTTCTTATCTGACACCGTTCCGATATATTCGTCACCCATATAGACATAATAAACCGTCACAAGTCTATCATCATTGGCAGAAGCGGAAACACCGCCTGCAAAAGTTAAAGCCGCCGCTGCCAAACCAGCAGCAATCGTTCTATTTATGGTTTTATTTAAGCTCTTCGCTGTAGATTCTGATGCTGAGGTTACTTTCTTCACCCATTTGAACATGGTTACATCCCCCTAGACTACGGTAACAAAAGACACTTTCATTTAGTGCTATGTAACTACGAATTTGTCAGCCTGATTTTTTCACAATATTTACTTTACCATACAGCAAAGCAAATAGATTATTAGACTCGGGAATGTAATAAAAATGTATAATAGCTGACATTTTATGACTATTAACAACAAAGCTTAGGAAGTTTTTGTCGAAAAGAAGATAGGAAATAATCCCTATTTATAGAGGTTTTTTAGTGATGCGAAAGAAGAGGAGTTAGGGAAGTGCTTAATTACACGGCCACGCAGCGCCAACCTGCTTGTATTACAATAATGTAACAAAAAGGAGCATGTTTGGTTACATACTCCTTTTTGGAATGGCTCAGGACGGAATCGAACCGCCGACACAAGGATTTTCAGTCCTTTGCTCTACCGACTGAGCTACTGAGCCTTATTAAGTTATATTGCCTAAATAATGTTTGGCTTCGTCCTTCGTTCCGATTTATCAATCGGTACGCTGAAGTAATTCAAGGTAGCTTATTCGGTCGTGCTCTACCGACTGATCTACTAAGCCTTATTTAGTTTTGAGGCTATATATGTAAATGGCGGTCCGGACGGGACTCGAACCCGCGACCTCCTGCGTGACAGGCAGGCATTCTAACCAACTGAACTACCGGACCAAATAATAACCGCCAGCAAGTAAGCTGGGCTTGCCAGCCGTTTGCTGACGGTTATTCGCCATGACCCCTACGGGATTCGAACCCGTGTTACCGCCGTGAAAGGGCGGTGTCTTAACCGCTTGACCAAGGGGCCAAATAAATATAAATGGTGAGCCATGAAGGACTCGAACCTTCGACCCTCTGATTAAAAGTCAGATGCTCTACCGACTGAGCTAATGGCTCATGCTATGTGTGTCACCAAGCTTGCCACCTTGGCGACGCTTTTTATAATATCATAGAGTTTTATAAAAGCGCAATAACTTTTTTATAAAAATTTATTTTAGTTGAATGCCTGAGATGGATGTGTTTGATCTCGGACTGGAAACCGCGTTTGAGTGTTGCTTTCCTCAGATTAAAGGTTCATTTCCCTGGTTTATGGACTCCTTTCCCCAATTTTCACGGATTATTCCTCAAACTTCAATTCTTTTCAAATTAAAGCCAAGTCCGGTATCGGTTTCTCTGATTTCTTGCTCTCCTGTCCGAGTGTGAGTCTGCTTCGGACTCGCTTCCCCTCATTTTCCCCTTTCCTTATCCAAATTTGAACCTGCCCCACAAAAAAAAGCCCTAATTCGCATTAGGGCTTTCCAATCAAGTATTAGTTTTGTCTCCACGGGCTGCGGACTACGTTTGTTTGTGTGCGGTCCGGACCAACTGAGAAGATCGATAATGGAATTCCAGTCAGCTGTGAAACGCGCTCCAGATAGTGGCGGGCATTCGCAGGAAGCTCATCCAGTGATTTGCAGCCTGTGATGTCTTCTGTCCAGCCTGGAAGCTCTTCGTATACCGGCTCACAGTCAGCCAGTATTTTTAAGCTTGCAGGGAATTCTTCGATTACTTCCCCATTATAACGGTATGCTACACAGATTTTTAATGTCTCAATTCCAGTCAATACGTCGATGGAGTTAAGAGAAAGGTCTGTAATACCGCTGACACGGCGGGCATGGCGGACAACCACGCTGTCGAACCAGCCGACACGGCGGGCACGGCCAGTTGTTGTACCGTATTCACGGCCTACTTCACGGATCTGGCTGCCGATTTCATTATCAAGTTCAGTTGGGAACGGGCCGTCACCTACACGAGTCGTATAGGCTTTAGATACACCCACAACATGCTTGATTTTTGTAGGGCCGACACCAGAACCGATTGTTACGCCGCCAGCCACAGGGTTAGAGGATGTAACGAATGGGTAAGTACCCTGGTCGATATCAAGCATAACTCCTTGTGCACCTTCGAAAAGCACACGGCGGCCTTCATCCAATGCGTCATTAAGCACAACAGAAGTGTCGCAGACATAATGCTTGATCTGCTGGCCATACTCATAGTATTCATCTAAGATTTCTTCGATGGTGAATCCTTCTGTTTCATAGAAGCGCTCAAGCAGGCGGTTCTTTTCTTCAAGGTTGCGCGCAAGCTTTTCTTCAAACACTTCACGGTCAAGAAGGTCCGCGATGCGGATTCCGTTGCGTGCTGCTTTATCCATGTAAGCAGGGCCGATACCCTTTTTCGTTGTACCAATCTTGTTAGCGCCTTTGCGTTCTTCTTCCACTTCATCAAGCTTCAGGTGATATGGAAGGATGACATGTGCGCGGTTTGAGATGCGCAGGTTGTCTGTTGTAACTCCCTTGTCATGAAGATACGCCAATTCCTTTACAAGCGCTTTTGGATCGACAACCATTCCGTTTCCGATCGTGCAAATTTTATCGCTATAGAATATTCCAGATGGAATTAAATGAAGCTTGTATGTTTCACCATTAAATTTAATTGTGTGTCCTGCATTGTTTCCGCCTTGGTAGCGTGCGATGACTTCTGCATTTTCAGAAAGGAAGTCTGTAATTTTTCCTTTCCCTTCATCTCCCCACTGTGTTCCAACTACTACTACTGATGACATTAAAAAAGCACCTCCGGGAATCCCATGGTTTTAAAATTCTATAAAATCATTTTTAATTAAGTAACTTTTTTCAACCACTTTAGTTTATCAAGGTGATGTGTGATAGTCAATAAAACACGAACATTTTTAATAAAAATATAAAAATATGTTCGTAAAACCATGAAAATATGAAAATCAGAAATTCAAATAAAAAAGAGGACATGCAAAATGCAGGCCCTCTTTATGCACCAGGCGGCGCAAAGGAATCATCAAAACGTTTCTCTAAGTTTACGAATTTATTATACTCTTTCACGAATGCCAGCTGAACGGTTCCAACCGGGCCGTTACGCTGCTTGGCGATAATGATTTCGATGATATTTTTATCTTCGGATTCTTTGTCATAATAGTCATCGCGGTATAGGAATGCCACGATATCGGCATCCTGCTCAATACTTCCCGATTCACGGATGTCCGACATCATCGGGCGCTTATCCTGTCGCTGTTCCACACCACGGGAAAGCTGGGACAGTGCGATAACAGGGACCTGAAGTTCACGGGCCAATTGCTTAAGGGAACGTGAGATTTCAGAAACTTCCTGCTGGCGGTTTTCGCCAGAACGTCCACTTCCCAGGATTAATTGCAGGTAGTCGATCAGAATCATGCCAAGCCCATGCTCCTGCTTTAAACGGCGGCACTTAGAGCGAATATCTGTGATTCTGACACCAGGGGTATCATCAATAAAAATTCCTGCATTTGATAGGCTTCCCATTGCCATGGTCAGCTTTCCCCAGTCCTCATCTGTCAGGGAGCCGGTACGAAGCCTTTGTGCATCTATATTTCCTTCTGCACATAGAATACGCATGACAAGCTGTTCGGCACCCATCTCAAGGCTGAAGATCGCGACGTTTTCCCCGGTTTTTGTTGCCACATTTTGCGCGATATTCAGGGCGAAGGCTGTTTTACCTACGGAAGGGCGGGCACCGACGATGATGAGGTCATTTCGCTGGAAGCCGGCAGTCATGCGATCCAGCTCGGCGAATCCAGTCGCAATCCCTGTAATATCTCCTTTACGGTTATGCATTTCCTCAATATTATCGTAGGTCCGGACCAGAACATCCTTAATATTATGAAAGGCACCTGCGTTTTTGCGCTGTGCGACCTCCATGATATTTTTCTCAGCTTCTCCCAGCAGAACTTCTACTTCATCCTCCCGTGTATAGCCGTCCTGGGCAATGCCCGTCGCCGTCCGGATCAGCCTGCGAAGCAGTGACTTTTCTTCAACGATCTTTGCATAGTACTCGATATTCGCTGCTGTTGGAACAGAACCGGCCAATTCACTTAAATAGCTGACCCCTCCGGTATCCTCCAGCAGTTTCGCTGCACTGAGCTCTTCTGTCACGGTCACTAAGTCGACCGCTTTTCCCTGGTCGCTCAGCTTCAGCATCACATTGAAAATCTTCTGGTGTGCCGCACGGTAGAAGTCCTCGGGTATCAAAATCTCTGATGCTTGTGTAAGAGAGGAGGGTTCAAGAAAGATTGCCCCAAGCACTGCCTGTTCCGCTTCAATATTTTGAGGCGGGAGCCGATCCGCAAATAAATCACTCATCTGTTTAAACCTCCTAATAAGAAATGCACAAGCGCCCTCGTCACCCCCGCCAAGCACAAGACAAGCCTCACAGAAAGGCGTTCGCTGCCTTGGCTTGTGAACACGAGGGTAGGCGCTCCTTCTAAAAGCTAAAGCTCTTAGTCATATGATGATAATGCTGTCGAAGCGTTCCTTGTGAAGCTGGACAGTTATCTATAAAGCAATACTATATCTATATAAATTCTCTAAATTTCCCTTTAAAAAATGTGACCAGCCGAAACTGATCACATTTTTAATCAACCCTTTTATTTTAACATGTTTATCGGCAAAAGCCACTTCCAATATTAGTTTATCGCATTCTAACTAATTGAAGTTTCACTTTAAGCTTCTTTTACATGTACGTTTAATGTTGCTGTTACTTCAGTATGAAGCTTGACTGGAACCTTTGTGTATCCGAGTGTGCGGATCGCATCTTCCATTTCAATTTTGCGCTTGTCGATTTTGATGCTGTGCTTCTTTTGAAGCTCTTCAGCAATTTGCTTGCTTGTGATGGAGCCGAAAAGGCGGCCGCCTTCACCTGATTTTGCTGTAAATTCAACCGTCAGCTTTTCAAGTGTTTCTTTTAGTTTTTTTGCATCAGCCAATTCTTCTTCTGCAAGTTTAGTTTCTTTTTTCTTTTGGGCGTTCAGGCTGCTGACATTCGCCTGGTTTGCTTCGACAGCAAGCCCTTGCTTAATTAAAAAGTTATGTGCATAGCCATCTGCTACATTTTTCACTTCGCCTTTTTTGCCCTTGCCTTTAACGTCTTTTAAAAAGATTACTTTCATTCTTTTTTTCTCCCTTCAAAGTATTCATCTATAGCCTCTTTTAATCGGACCTCAACATCATCAAGTGTTGCATCATGAAGCTGCGTGGCAGCGTTAGTTAAGTGACCGCCGCCTTCAAGGTTCTCCATGATCACCTGGACATTGATATCCCCGAGGGAACGTGCGCTGACCCCTATCATGTTTTCAGAGCGGTTTGAAATGACAAATGAAGCAACCACACCATCCATCGTCAGCAGGGTATCTGCTGTCTGGGCAATCAGAACCTGGTCAAATATCTGATCCGGCTGTCCCTTTGCAATCGCAATTCCTTCTCTGTAAAATTGAACGGTTTCAATCAGCTTAGCCCGCTTGATGTAGGTATCTACATCCTCTTTTAAGAACTTTTGGACGAGCACGGTATCTGCACCCTGTCCGCGCAGATAGGAAGCCGCATCGAACGTCCTGGATCCTGTCCGCAGTGAAAAACTCTTCGTATCGACAATAATCCCGGCAAGCAGGGCCGTTGCTTCCAGCATTTCAATTCTGCCGTTTTTCGGCTGATACTCCAGAAGCTCTGTCACAAGTTCTGCTGTGGAGGAGGCATATGGCTCCATATAAACCAGCAGAGGATTATGAATGAACTCTTCAGCGCGGCGGTGATGGTCGATGACGACAACATGTTCAATTTTATGAAGCAGCTTTTCCTCAATCACCATGGATGGCTTGTGGGTGTCAACGACCACGAGCAGGGTATCGTCTGTTGCAATTTCCATCGCCTGTTCCGGGGTAATGAATTTAGAAAAGAGCTCTTCATTCTTTTCAATTTCCTTCATCATTCTTCTGACGCCTGTATCGAGTTCATTGAAATTCACAACCACGTAGCCTTCACGCTGATTCAGGCGCGCCACTTTCTGAATCCCGATGGCCGCTCCAATCGCATCCATATCCGGGCTTTTGTGGCCCATGATAATCACTTTATCGCTTTCGGAAATCAATTCCTTCAGCGCATGGGAAATCACGCGTGCACGGACCCGTGTTCTTTTTTCAACAGGATTGGTTTTCCCCCCGAAGAATTTAACCTTCCCGTTTGTCTGTTTGATGGCCACCTGGTCTCCGCCGCGGCCTAATGCCAGGTCTAAGCTGGACTGGGCCAGTGAACCGAGCTCAGGAAGGGAAGAAACCCCTGTTCCGACGCCCACGCTTAACGTTAATGGAACGTTCTGCTTGGAAGTGGTTTCCCGGACATCATCGAGAATAGTGAACTTCCCTTTTTCCAGAAGCTGCAGAATATGTTCATTAAATACGGCGATAAACCGCTCAGACGAGACTCTCTTCAAGAAGACCCCATTGTCTTGTGCCCATTTATTCAATATCTGGGTCACCAGGCTATTGAGGCTGCTTTTTGTCTGGTCATCCATCCCCTGAGTCAGCTCATCATAATTATCAAGGAAAATAATGGCGATAACCGTCCGTTCTTCCTGATACATTTTTTCAATTTCTGTCTGTTCCGTGACATCAAAAAAGTATAATAGGCGCTCTTCCGGTTTATGGATCACCCGGAATTTGCGGTCATGAAGGGTAATGATTTCGGTTTCCACTTCTTGTTTGATCAGCGGAACAAGCGAATCCGCGACATCATAAAGCGATCTTCCGACTAGCGTATCTTCATCGAAGCAGGATGCTAAAAAGGGATTGGTCCATTCAATGTAATAATCATCATTAATGAGCATGATCCCGATCGGCATTTCCATCAGAGCTTCTTCGCCGACTTTTTTCACCCTGTAGGAAAGGGTCGAGATGTATTCTTCCGTCTCCTTCCTATGCTTCTGATTCAGCTGAAAAAGATAGTAGAAAGGAAGGATGGCCAGAAACAGCCCAATTAGTGCAAAAAGCCAATTGTAGTACGCCAATATACCGAGAAGCACCACTGTTATGCCCATCAATCCAAAAATCGGATAGCGTATGGACCGCTTTTCTAAATACGAAGGCATGTTTTCAGCTCCTAAACAGTAGTGTTGTTCATCACTTTTTTCCTAATCTTTGCCTTAAATCGAATCCTAAGTCAATTATACCTAATATCCTCACAATATAAAGGAGAAATGGCATAAGAAATGTAAATACAGCTGCCAGGACAGGCACAGCTTTCGGCCAACCCTTTAAATGGCTGAAAAAGAAAATCAGGGAAAGGCCTTGAATGACCATGAAAATCTGCAGAATGAATGCAATATTTACAAGCGCCATAAACCAGTAGCTTCCTTCTGAAGGATTAAAAAGGAAAGAAACTATAATGGTAATGAGATAGTACCATAATATGCTTTTCGGCAGGCTCATTTCCCTGAAAGGCTTCCAGCTTTCAACCTGAATACCGAATCTTTTGGCAATAGGAAAGGAGACAAGCTGGATGACAAAAACGGAAATGACCGATGTCATGACGAATAAGCTTGGCGTCAGCGTCTCAATCATTTTCAGGCCTTCTGTAAATTGCTCGACTGCTTTATCCGCGTTCTGCCCAAAGCCTTCAAGCACTCCTTCTGAAATTTGGATGGACTCCTCCATCATATTGATGCCTTCTTGAATAATATTCACATTAAAAAGAGCAACTGCGGCCGCATACAGGATCAGCAGCGATGCAAGGAATACCAGGGTGCCCGCAATAAAGGAAGGCAACCGTCCTTTGTTTTCACTGATAAAAATGCCGATTACTGTCCCGGTCAGCCCAAATGGCAGCACAAGCGGAAGCGCCATAAATGAACCGATTATCAGAGAAAGCAGGATGCCTCCTGTCAGAAATACAATCGCATACATCCGGTTATTTTTTGCTGAAAACATAATAAACGGAAGAGCCAGGAAGAAAACCGAAAGGGTACCGAGAAACGGCACGTAGAGCGAAATCAGAAGAAGCACTGCAAAAACAGCCAGAAGCACTGCACCCTCTGTTAATTTATGTACATTATTCATTGATACACCCCTCAAACTGTGTATCCAAAAAGGGGGAACTCCTTTTCCCTGCTTTTTGAACCATTCCAAATAAGACAACTCATAAAGTCTATTGTAGCTAGTATTAAATGCAGGTTCAACCTTCGCGATTTCGGAAGAGGGAATGCCGGGCTTTTTATCAAGTTTTCACTTTAATACAATCCTGCACTAAAGAAGAAAGCATAATAAAAAAGACGCCGGATACCAGCGTCTTTTCATATTTATTATTCACCTGAAACGTATGGCAGTAATGCCATTTGGCGCGCACGCTTAATAGCAATCGTTAATTTACGTTGGTATTTAGCGTTAGTGCCAGTTACACGACGTGGTAAAATCTTACCGCGCTCAGAGATGAATTTTTTAAGAAGATCCACATCTTTGTAGTCGATGTGAGTGATTCCGTTTGCAGTGAAAAAGCAAACCTTACGACGTTTAGCACGTCCTCCTCTGCGTCCTCCAGCCATGGTCAGTTACCTCCTTTAGCTTTTTGATTATATATTTCCGTTCATAATCGGGCACTATTAGAATGGCAGGTCGTCATCGGAAATGTCGATTTGGCCGTCATTTGCGAATGGGTCCTGATCCACGCGAGTATAGCCGCCCTGATTACGATTATCCTGGCGTTGATTCTGATTGCTGTTATTTCCAAATGGGAAATCCTGATCTCTTGGACCGCCGTAATTCGGATTGCCGCCCTGGCCGCCAGAACTATTCTTCGGCTCAAGGAATTGCACACTCTCAGCCTGAACTTCTGTCACGTAAACGCGCTTTCCATCCTGGCCTTCATAGCTGCGGGACTGAATCCGGCCATCTACACCTGCAAGACTTCCTTTTTTAAGGAAGTTTGCTACGTTTTCAGCTGGCTTTCTCCATACCACACAGTTGATAAAGTCTGCCTCCCGCTCACCTTGCTGATTCGTAAAAGTACGATTCACGGCAAGAGTGAATGAAGCGACAGGAACTCCGTTCGGGGTATACCGCAAATCAGGATCCTTTGTCAAACGTCCGACAAGAACAACACGGTTCATCATCAGAATCAACTCCTCTCGGTAAAAATGGCTTTATCTATTATTTTTCGTCTTTAACAACGATGTAACGGATGATGTCTTCGCTGATTTTAGCTAAACGAGTGAACTCGTCAACTGCTTTTGCTTCAGCACTAACGTTCATTAGCTGGTAGTAGCCATCGCGGAAATCATTGATTTCGTATGCAAGGCGACGCTTACCCCAATCCTTTGATTCAGAAACCTCCGCACCATTGTCAGTTAAGATTGTGTTGAAACGCTCAACTAGGGCTTTTTTAGCCTCATCTTCAATGTTTGGGCGGATGATGTACATAACTTCGTACTTTCTCATCACTTTCACCTCCTTTTGGTCTAACGGCCCTTCAAAAGGGCAAGGAGCAATATATTCATTACTCACAAGTTGAAATTATAGCACATTAATTATGCAAAAGCAATAACACTAGAGTTAATTGGCAGATAGAAGATTATTTTGTGTGAGTTCTGTATTTATGCTGGTCTGGAATGATGATGTTTTTCAGTTGCCTTCTATACCGGTCACTTTCATCAGCTTTTCGGTCAGATTTCATTTTTATCGGATACTTTGAAAATATATCGGTCAAACTCCCAGGCTTATCGGCCACTTATTTCATATATCAGTCACTCCGCCAGAAATCAGCTTCCTAACGCCTGCATACTAAAAAAGAACCCCTAAATAGAGGTTCTCAGTAAATTAAACGTTAAAACGGAAGTGCATGACATCTCCGTCTTTAACAATATATTCTTTTCCTTCGAGACGGACTTTTCCTGCTTCTTTGGCAGCTGTCATGTTGCCTGCAGCGACTAGGTCGTCATAGGAAACTGTTTCTGCACGGATAAAGCCTTTTTCAAAGTCTGAGTGGATAACTCCCGCACATTGAGGAGCCTTCATCCCTTTGCGGAATGTCCAGGCGCGGACTTCCTGTACGCCGGCAGTGAAGTAAGTTGCCAGTCCAAGAAGATTGTAGGCTGCTCTAATCAGCTGATCAAGACCGGATTCTTCGATGCCAAGCTCCTGAAGGAACATTTCTTTTTCTTCCCCATCAAGCTCCGCAATTTCAGATTCAATTTTTGCACAGATTACAATTACTTCCGCATTATCCTTTGCGGCAAATTCTTTAACCTGCTGCACATATTCGTTTGAAGAAGGATCAGCTACATCATCTTCGCTTACGTTCGCCACATAAAGCACAGGTTTAATTGTCAGCAGATGAAGACCTTTTACAAGCTTCATTTGTTCCTCTGTAAACTCAACTGTACGCGCCGGTTTATCTGCTTCAAACGCTTCTTTTAATTTTTCCAGGATCTCAAGTTCAAACACAGAATCTTTATCTTTCTGCTTTGCCAGCTTGCTCACGCGGCCGATTCGCTTTTCAACCGATTCAAGGTCAGCCAGAATCAATTCCAGGTTGATGACTTCAATATCGTCGATTGGATCAACTTTCCCTGCAACGTGTGTAATATTGTCATCCGCAAAACAGCGGACAACCTGGCAGATGGCATCTACTTCACGGATATGGGAAAGGAATTTATTACCAAGACCTTCCCCTTTGCTCGCACCTTTTACAATGCCGGCAATATCCGTAAATTCAAAAGCCGTTGGCACAGTCTTTTTCGGCTGAACCAATTCAGTTAATTTATTCAAACGTTGGTCAGGCACTTCAACAATTCCCACATTCGGATCAATTGTACAGAACGGATAGTTCGCAGATTCCGCTCCTGCCTGGGTAATTGCATTAAACAACGTAGACTTTCCGACGTTCGGCAAACCTACAATACCAGCTGTTAAAGCCATCCAAGTCACTCCTCAATCTAATTTCATCTATAAAAAAATACGATTGTTTCACATTTAAACAAGCCTCTAACAATTATAGATAGTTGCCGGAGAAATGTAAAGAAAAGGTGACAGTCCCCTATACCACTTTGCTGAACTGGCATAGGAGCCTGTCACCCAACTTTATATTTTCTCAATATTAACAAGGCAGTCGTACAAAGTGCTTCCAAGGCCATTGTCCGATTCGCGGCTGGAAGTAAGATTATTGACGGGACCGCCGAATTTTGCCCAAATGCCTTCATCAATATTGATAGTATCCGGATGGGCTTTTTTCATTATATGGACAAAGCCCTTCATTTCCCCCCGCTCATTCCACACTTTGACATAATCGTTCTCCTGCAGGCCAAGCTTCTCAGCAATATTGCCGGCAATTTCCACCTTTGCCTTTGGCTCGGGCTTTAAAAGGTGATAATGCTGCGAGTGATTAGATCGAAGCGGATGAATCGTCAGCAATGTATAAGGAAACTGATTGGCACGCTCCTGGTCCGTCCACTTGGATTCCCGAGGAAGAGCGAGTGTCAGCCTGCTTTCGGAACCCTTTCGGAACGCAGCAGCAGAGGTGAATTCATACTTGCCGCTTGGCGTTTTGAACTGACGGTCTGCCCAGGGCACCATATCAATCGGGAGCTCCTTATGATGGGAAACTCTTATGCTATCCAATGTGATGCCATACTCTTTAAGCGAACCGAGGCCCATGCTGATAAACTCTTCTCTTGTAAAATCGAAATCGGCTTCGAATCCAAGACGCTTGGCAAGCTCAGTCCATACCCATAAGTCAGGCTTTGCTTCTCCTGGCGGTTCAACCAGCTTTGGACCATGATTGACATAGTGATGGTACATGGAAGAGTAATAAACATCTTCCTGTTCAAAGACTGTGGCAACCGGAAGCACATAATCAGCCATTTTGGCCGTATCTGTCATAAATTGCTCCATCACGACAACAGTCTCAACAGAGGCAAAAGCCTCGCGGACCCGTGATGAGTCAGGAACCTGTGTTAAAGGATTTCCGCACGTGACAAAGATCATGTTTATCTCAGGATCTTTTGCTGTTAAAATCCCCTCTGCCTGCCGCATCATCGTAAATTGCCTGAAAGCCATTTTCCGTTCAGGGAGGGTGAGGGCATCCCCATCAAAGCTTTGCCCAACCTGCCTGTTGGCATAGTTTGCGCCTCCGCCCGGAATGCCGATATTTCCACTCACGGCAATTAAAGCATCCATCAGCCGGATCGTGTTCCCGCCGTTTTCATAGCGCTGCATGCCAAGTCCGAAGAAAGTGGAAACAGGACGGTCCCCATACACTATCGCAAGCTCGGTCATCACCTCTGCAGGCACTTCCGTTTTCTCTGCCACTTCCTCAAGTGTCACACTGCTCAGCAGTTCATTCAGATCTTCAAAACCAATAGAATACTTATCTATGAAACTTCTATCTTCTAAATCCAGACGGATCATTTCCTTTATGATGCCGGCCGCAAGCCAGCCATCCATCCCCGGCTTGATGGAAAAATAGCGGTCCGCCATTTTAGCGGTCGCATTAAAAATTGGATCAATCACATACAGTTTGGCACCTTGTTTCTTTGCTTCCTGCAGCTTTTGATACAGGTGCATATTGGTGCGCGCGACATTTCTCCCCCAGACAACCATATGTTTGCTGTTTAAAATATCTTCAGGACCGTGGCTATACGCATCTCCGAAATCCCAGCTCTGAGCCTCGATTCCGGCTCCCCAGCAGATGGATCCCGTCAGCTCAGTCACTCCGCCATAACAGTTAAAAAAGCGCTGACCCAAGTTCGTCAGCAAGCCTCCATTGGCATAATCATGGCTGTGCAGGACCGAAGTGGTGCCAGCCGTTTCTTTTAGCTCTTTCATTTTCAGGGAAATATCGTGCAAAGCCTGTTCCCATGAAATCCGCACAAATTCTCCATCCACCTTCTTCAGCGGATGAAGCAGGCGCTCCGGAGAATTGGTCCTGCTTTCAAGCATTCTGCCGCGGCCGCAAATCTTCCCCTTTGTTATAGGATGGTCGTGATCGCCATCTACCTTTGTCACCTTACCGTCTTCAACTGTTACATGAAAGCCGCAGCTGTCCCAGCAGTTAAGGGGACAGGCTGACTTGAATGCATCCGCCAAAACCCTCATCTCCCCGTATTTATCTTTTTATCCCTCATGCTTAACAAGAATTTTCTTCATTTTGCGGGCGAATTCCCTTCTTGGAATCATCACGCTGTGGCCGCAGCCTTCGCACTTAATGCGGATATCTGCTCCCATTCGGATGATTTTCCATTTGTTGACCCCGCATGGATGAGGCTTTTTCATTTCCACCACATCGTGTAAATCAAATTCCTTTTGCTCCATGTTTATCCCTCCGCATTCAGTTTAGGATTTTCCTGTGCCTGATCATTCCGCGTATACATAACAAGACGCGGGAACGGAATTTCAATGCCATGCTCATCTAAACAAAGCTTAATTTCTTTCCTCAGCTGCCGTGCAATATAAAAGTGCCTCATTGGCAGTGTCTCTGAAACCACACGCAGCACCACATCAGAAGCAGCCAGATTTTGGATGCCGAGAATCTCCGGCGGCTTGACCATATCCTCATATTTTTCCGGCATCTTTTCGAATAATTCCTGAAGAACTCTTTCAGCATTCACAATATCGCCTTCATAAGCAATGCTGACATCCACAAAGGCAACGCTATTATTTATGGAAAAATTAGTGACCTGCATAATGCTTCCGTTCGGAAGGATATGAACTTCACCTGTCCAGTTTTTAATCTTTGTCGTCCTCAATCCGATTTCTTCTACCGTTCCTTCAAATTGATCAATCCGGATATAATCCCCCACCGAGAACTGATCTTCAAAAATGATGAAAAACCCGGTGATGATGTCCTTTACAAGACTTTGTGCCCCAAACCCAACAGCCAGCCCGACGATTCCAGCACCGGCCAAAAGGGCTTTTACATCAATCGTCAGCACCGATAATATCATGATTGCTGCAACGAAAAATACCACATACGTAAGCATATTCTCAAGCAGCTTCAGGAGGGTAGCTTCCCTGCGCTCTGAAATTCGGAGCCTTGACGGCGTCCTCACTTTAAATATATTGCGGATAGCCAGCTTGCCAATCCTGATCAGGATGCTCGTAACGATCAGAATCGCAATAATTTTAAAGATGCCTTCCCCGATGGTTACCCATGTTTCTTCATTAGAAATCTTATCTATCATACTGTGAATCAATTTTTCAATAGGACTCATGGTTTCACCTGCTTTACTTTAGTGAAAATAAGAAATACAGCACCATCTTCTTTGGCTTGTATGAAATTATACTGCATCTTGCCTCTCAGTGCGAATCCCTCTGTAAAACAAAATAATTTTATCAATTTTTCTCATGATTTTACAGTTTAAAACCCGATTGTTTAACGATTAAATAATACAGGTATGTATAGATTACACAAAATTTCCGTATACTGTTAAAAACGTATAAATACTTGTATTTCGGGCATGGCAAGGAATAAAGAGGGAGTGGACCTATATGAACTTCAAACCAAACTTGTTTGACAAAAAAGGCGGGGCTTCTGCCAGAATCTCGCATGAAGAAACAAACTCTGCTGAAAAATTGGCTGCTGAACTGAAGAATATTCTGCCTGCAGGCATCAGCTGCCGTCCCATCGTTTTTGTCTGCATTGGCACAGACCGCTCTACAGGCGATTCATTAGGTCCGCTGGTCGGCACACTCCTCGAGGAAAAATCCATTTCATCATTCCATGTATACGGAACACTGGAGGACCCGATACATGCCGTAAACCTGGAAGAAAAACTGAACGAAATCAAAAAAAAGCATTTTAATCCCTTTATCATCGGGATCGACGCCTGCCTGGGCCGCTTAAAAAGCGTCGGAGTCATCCAAATCGGAGACGGGCCCGTCAAGCCTGGCGCCGGAGTCAATAAAGACCTGCCGGAAGTAGGGGACATGCACATAACCGGCATCGTCAACGTCAGCGGATTTATGGAATTCTTTGTCCTCCAGAACACAAGACTCAACCTCGTCCTCAAAATGGCCAAAACCATCGCGGGCGGCATCTATGAAGCAAGCCTGACCCACCAGACAGCGCCAGCATGGCCTGCATTCAAATGGGAACTGAATCGTGAACAAACACCTTAATGAATAGGAAATCCGCAGGGGAATTGGGCCTGCGGATTTTTTGGTTAGCTGGGGGATGGGAGGAGGATTGCGCTGCTGGCATATTTTTTTGCGCTTTTCTGAAAGGGTTCCGCTCTAATTCGATAAGTTTATGCGCTGTATGAAGATGCTTTTGCGCTCTTATCAGGGATATGTGCGGTAAACATGTCTTTTTGCACTGTTATTCCTATTTTATGCGCTGCTGCAGCCGGCTTTCGCGTCAATTTCATTAGTTTATGCGCTGCACCCAAATTGTTTAGAAAATTCACAGGCCCCGCAAGCACAATAATTCCTGTGGACATGCTTCACACCACCGCACCAGCAACGAAAACCCCACCACCTAAAAATAAATCCCATAAAAATAAACAACCGACACAATAATCCCCGTAACCACAATTCCAGGAAGCAGGTTCGCAACCCTGATCTTTGTAATTCCTGTCAGATTCAGACCAATCGCAAAGATCATGATTCCGCCTGTTGCGGTCATTTCCTTGATAAAGCTGTCCATAAGAAGCTGGGGGACAAACCGGTCGATTTGTGTGGCAAAAAGGGCAATGAGTCCTTCATAAAGCATGACCGGAAAAGCTGAAAAGAGCACACCAATCCCTAATGTTGTCGTTAAAATAAGGGAGGTGAAGCCGTCAATAATCGATTTGGTATAAAGAACCGAGTGGTCGCCACGGATGCCGCTGTCGAGTGCGCCTATAATGGCCATAGCTCCAATGACAAAGATAAGCGTAGCTGTTACGAATCCCTGCGAAATGCTGCCTTGGCCTTTTTTTGAACCGATTTTTCTTTCGAGCCAATCGCCAAGTTTGTTCAGCTTATCTTCGAGAGCAAAGTATTCCCCGATAACTGCTCCGAACACAAGACTTAAAATCACAACCAGGAAGTTCTCGCTCTTAAGACCCATTTGCAGGCCAAGCACCATGACAGCAAGGCCGATCGTATGCATCACCGTGCCCTTCATACTCTCAGGAATCCGATGAAGCAATTTTCCCAGCAGTGTTCCTATAATAATCAATAATCCATTCACAAGCGTACCTAGCAAAAACATATTCTTCACCTTATTATTTCGCAATGCGAATTATTTTCTATTAAAATTACCACTAAAGGTACTGACCTACAATCTTTTTTTATAGAGTACTGTAAAAAAATAAACCATCATTAAGATGGCTTACGAATTGGTTTCTAAAAGCTCCATAATGCGTTCCAAATCTTCTTTTGAGAAAAATTCAATTTCTATTTTCCCTTTGTTTTTGGACTGTTTAATATGGACCGTGGTTCCGAATCTTTCTCGGAGGGAGGATTCGCGTTCCTTAATAAAAATATCTTTTGGGGCATTTGGCTTTTTCGTTTCACGTGAAACATCATTCAGCTGCTGAATCAGCTGTTCAAGCTGACGGACATTTAAGCCGTCTTTAACTGTTTTTTCAACGAGCGCCTGCAGTTTCTCCTTTTTACGCAGACCCAATAGTGCTCTGCCATGACCCATGGAGATTTTCCCGTCAGAAATCAAACCCTGAATTTTAGGAGGAAGGGAAAGCAGGCGAATATGGTTGGCAATATGCGGCCTGCTTTTTCCCAGGCGCTTGGCCAGCTCCTCTTGTGTCACCTTGAGCTTCTCCATTAACAGCTGGTATGCAGCCGCTTCTTCAATCGGAGTTAAGTCTTCACGCTGCAGATTCTCAAGAACAGCAAGCTCCATCATCTGCTGTTCATTCAATTCCCGTATGACAACAGGAACTCTTTCAAGATTTGCTTCTTTTGCTGCCCGGTAGCGGCGTTCCCCAACTACAATTTCATAGCCTTTTATGCTTTTGCGGACAATGATAGGCTGCAGAATTCCGTGTTCAAGTATGGACTGCTTCAATTCCTCGATGGCTTCCTTTTCAAACACTTTGCGCGGCTGATAAGGGTTTGGACGGATGTCCTTTATTTTGACTTCCTGCACGGTTTCTTCTTTTTCGGTTTCAATATTATTGAAAAAAGCATTCAGACCTTTTCCTAAACCTTTAGCCATTTGAAACCACTTCCTTTGCCAGTTCTAAATATACTTCAGCTCCGCGTGACTTCGGATCATAAGTAATGATAGGTTCTCCATGGCTTGGAGCCTCTCCCAGCCGCACATTGCGGGGAATGATTGTTTTATATACTTTATCCTGAAAATACTTTTTCACTTCTTCAATGACCTGAATGCCAAGATTTGTACGGGCATCAAGCATCGTCAGCAGTACGCCTTCGATTTTCAAATCATGATTCAGATGCTTCTGCACAAGGCGGACCGTATTCAGAAGCTGACTCAGACCCTCAAGCGCATAGTATTCACATTGCACTGGTATGATGACGGCATCCGAAGCGGTCAGCGAGTTAATTGTCAGTAATCCTAGAGAAGGGGGACAGTCGATAATAACATAGTCAAAGTTTGCCTTTACTTCTTCAAGAGCCCTCTTTAATCTTACTTCCCGCGAGATGGTCGGCACCAGTTCAATTTCTGCACCTGCCAGCTGAATGGTTGCCGGGATTGCGTATAAATTCTCTACCGAAGTTGATTTTATAACCTCTGATGCTTCCACATCATCAACGAGAACGTCATAGATGCAATGATCGACATCAGCTTTTTCAATGCCAATTCCGCTTGTGGCGTTCCCCTGCGGATCAATGTCGACCAGCAGCACTTTCTTGCCTATGTATGCCAGGCATGCGCCAAGATTGACGGAAGTGGTCGTTTTGCCGACTCCGCCTTTCTGGTTCGCAACGGCTATAATCTTGCCCACGGTTACACCTGCTTTCATCTATCAGTAATACGATCTATCTATCTTCGAATTTATTAGTATGGTTAAATCACGTAGTCTATTTTATCACGAAAAACAGGACAGAATAATTTTTTTGTAAAAAATAAGAAGATTCTAATAGTCTTTTTATCGTCCTAAAAAAAACGCGAAAAACAAAACAGGGAGTCCCCGCTTTATCTCTCGCGTTAAAAATTATTTCTTTTTAGGAATCTTAATCGTAATTTGATAAAATTCATCAAATTCTTCTTCTTCCGAATCAAGATTAATGCCGCTGTCAGAAACCATGGATAATGATTGGCGGATCGTATTGACCGCAATTCTCATATCCTTGCTGAACGCCTTTCGCTTCGGCTTCGGCTTTGGATTTTTCTGTTCGAGAATCTTGACAACCCTGTCTTCTGTCTGCTTCACATTCAGATTCTTCTCCACTATCTCCTGAAGCAGGGCGACCTGCTTCTCCGGGTCCTTCAGCGGGATGAGCGAACGGGCATGCCGCTCTGTGATTGATTTGTTTAATAACGCATCCTGGACAGGCTGAGGCAATTTCAGCAGCCGAAGCTTGTTTGCAACGGTTGACTGTCCTTTTCCAAGGCGCTGTGCCAATGCTTCCTGTGTCAGATTATGCAGTTCTAAAAGCTTTCCGTAGGCAACAGCTTCTTCAATCGGAGACAGTTCTTCCCTTTGAAGGTTTTCAATTAAAGCCACTGAAGCCGTTTCTGTATCACTTAGATTTTTTACGATAGCCGGAGCTTCTTCCCAGCCCAGTTTTTTCATGGCCCGGTATCTGCGTTCACCTGCTATGATTTCAAACTGGCCATCCTCAAATTCCCGTACGACAATCGGCTGGATGATACCATGTGTATGGATGGTCCGAGAAAGCTCTTCTATCTTCTCATCATCAAACACCGTTCTTGGCTGAAAACGGTTGGGGACGATTTGATCAATAGGTATCTTCTTAACTTCTTCTCTGTCGCTTAAGTCTTCAATATCCAATTGTTCTTCTGCTGGTTTTTCCGCTGTAACTTGTTCTCCCTTTTCGCCTAGGCCAAAAAAGCGTGAGAAAGAATGCTTCATCACCCTGCACCACCTTTACGAAACTCCCTATTACATATTCTCTATCATCATGACAAATCCTGCCGGACAGGAGCAATATAAATATCTGGAAAAATCGATTAGTTTACACCATTATGTCATACAATGGCAAATTGCGCACCCTATTCAATTGGTGTTTTATTGGGTGTCCCCGGCTTTCGCGGGTACTTTTTAGGAGTGCTCTTTTCTTTTTTAATGATTAAAATATTGCGCTCACTCTCTTCTTCAGGCAAGGTGAACGTGTGGGAATCAACGAGTTTTCCGCCAAGAACCGAGATGGCCTTTTTGCCGGCATCCAGTTCTTCTTTTGCACTTGCACCCTTCATGGCCACAAATGTGCCGCCTGTTTTTGCCAGAGGCAGACACAGCTCGCTTAAAACGGACAATCTGGCAACAGCCCGTGCTGTCACAACATCAAAAGACTCACGGTATTCTTTGTTCTGGCCAAAGGTTTCCGCACGGTCATGGATAAAGCGGACATTATCAAGCTCCAGCTTCTTTGCCAAATGTTCCAGAAATCCAATGCGCTTATTAAGAGAGTCAACAATCGTAATATGTAAACCCGGAAAAGCAATTTTAATCGGTATGCTTGGAAAACCGGCCCCAGCACCGACATCACAAACCTTTAACGGCTGGTTGAAATCAAAGTAAAAAGCAGCGCTTATCGAGTCATAAAAATGCTTGAGATAAACATCTTCCTTTTCCGTGATGGCTGTTAAATTCATTTTTTTATTCCATTCTACCAGTGTGGAATAGTAGGTGTCATATTGCTGCAATTGCTGTGGCGAAAGGGCAATCCCCTTCGCCGCCAGCATTTCTGTAAATTGTTCGGTATTCATTTATAAATCCTTTCGGTTCTCAGACATGATCGGATTTTCCCTTTTACTCCGCTGAAACTCGTGCAATTCTGCCCTGTTCTAAATAAACAAGCAAAATAGAGATATCGGCAGGGTTTACACCGGAAATCCGTGAAGCCTGCGCGAGAGATAGCGGCCTTACTTCCTTCAGCTTTTGTCTTGCTTCGGAAGCCAGTCCGTTAATATCATCATAATCGATGTTTTCAGGGATCTTTTTGTTTTCCATCTTCTTCAGGCGCTCTACCTGCTGAAGTGACTTTTCAATATAGCCTTCATACTTGATCTGGATTTCTACCTGTTCGGTTACATCCTCATCAAGCGTGCTCTCAGCTGGAACTACCTGCTGAATATGCTCATACGTCATTTCCGGACGCTTCAGCAAATCTGATGCTCGGATGCCATCTTTCAGCTCGCTTCCGCCCTGGCTTTTGATCATCTCCTGCACGTCAGAAGACGGCTTAATGATGATGCCCTGCAGACGTGCCTTCTCTTCTTCAATTGCCTGCTTTTTCAGCAGGAATTTTTCATAGCGTTCTTCACTGATCAGTCCTACTTTGCGGCCAAGCTCTGTTAGGCGCAGGTCGGCATTATCATGGCGAAGCAGCAGGCGATATTCCGCTCTTGAAGTCAATAGACGGTAAGGCTCGTTCGTGCCTTTGGTCACAAGGTCATCAATCAGGACGCCAATATAAGCATCTGAACGGCTTAATATGACTTCTTCTTTATCCAGCGATTTTAATCCGGCATTCATGCCTGCCATTAGCCCCTGGCCGGCAGCTTCTTCATAGCCGGATGTTCCGTTTATCTGGCCGGCAGTATAAAGATTTTTCACCTTCTTGGTTTCAAGTGTCGGCCATAATTGCGTTGGTACGATGGAATCATATTCAATCGCATAGCCGGCACGCATCATCTGTACATTTTCAAGTCCAGGAATGGTTCTGAGAATCTTCTGCTGCACATCCTCAGGCAAGCTTGTTGAAAGCCCCTGCACATACACTTCCTGTGTATTGCGGCCTTCAGGCTCGAGGAAGATCTGATGGCGCGGCTTATCATTAAAACGGACAACTTTATCCTCAATCGACGGGCAATAGCGCGGTCCTGTCCCTTTGATCATACCGGAATACATTGGCGAGCGATGAAGATTATTGTCGATTAAAGTATGCGTTTCTTCATTGGTATACGTAAGCCAGCAAGGAAGCTGATCTGTAATATACTTTGTGGTTTCATAGGAAAAAGCTCTTGGCACATCATCGCCAGGCTGGATTTCCGTTTTGCTGTAATCAATGGAGTGGCTATTGACGCGCGGCGGTGTTCCTGTTTTAAAACGGACCAGATCAAAGCCAAGCTCCTGCAAATGCTCTGAAAGCTTAATGGATGGCTGCTGGTTATTAGGACCGCTTGAGTACTTCAGCTCACCGAGGATGATTTCCCCTCTTAAGAAGGTTCCTGTTGTAATAACTACCGCTTTTGAATGATAAACGGCACCTGTCTGGGTGACGACGCCCCTGCATTCTCCATCTTCAACAATCAGCCGTTCAACCATTCCCTGAATTAACGTCAGATTTGGTTCATTTTCCAGCGTTTTTTTCATTTCATGCTGATACGTGAACTTATCGGCCTGAGCTCTTAAAGCACGTACTGCAGGGCCTTTTCCTGTATTGAGCATGCGCATCTGAATATGGGTTTTATCAATGTTCTTGCCCATTTCTCCGCCAAGTGCGTCGATTTCCCTTACCACAATCCCTTTTGCAGGGCCTCCTACTGAGGGGTTGCAGGGCATAAAGGCTACCATATCCAGGTTGATTGTAATCATTAATGTCTTTGCGCCGAGACGGGCCGAAGCAAGGCCTGCTTCCACACCCGCGTGTCCGGCACCGACTACTATGACATCATAACTTCCAGCTTCATATGTCATGATGCGGCCTCCTTTGCTGCAATCAGGCAAGCACAGGCACAAGCTTTTGAAAAACCAGGGGCTGAGCCGGCCGATTGCAAAAGTTAAAAATCCATTTCAGCTGCGTCAGCTGACACAGCCTGCTTAAATCATCTATTTCCCTAAACAGAACTGCGAGAATAACTGGTCGATCAAACTTTCATGGACGCTGTCGCCAATAATTTCACCAAGCAGCTCCCATGTTCTTGTCAAATCAATTTGCACAATGTCAATCGGGGTTCCCATCTCAACACCCTGCATCGCTTCGTCAATGGCATTTTGCGCCTGGTTCAATAGGGCAATATGGCGGGTATTGGATACATATGTCATATCCCCGGCTTCGATGGAGCCTGCAAAGAATAGAGAAGCAATAGCCTCCTCAAGATCGTCGACTCCCTGATCCTCCAATAAAGAGGTCGTAACCAGTTTATGATGTTTGGAAAGCTCACGGACGCGACTCATGTCGATTTTTTGGTCAAGATCGGTTTTATTGACAATCACAATAACATCCATGCCTTCAACCGCTTTAAAAATATTTTCATCCTCAGACGTCAATTCATCCGAGTAATTGAGCACAAGCAAAATCAAATCTGCTTCCTTTAATACCTGCCTTGATTTTTCAACACCGATCCGTTCTACTATATCTTCCGTTTCGCGAATGCCGGCTGTATCAACCAGGCGGAGAGGCACTCCTCTTACATTCACGTATTCTTCGATGACATCACGGGTGGTGCCCGGAATATCTGTCACAATCGCCTTATTCTCATGGACAAGGCTATTCAATAAGGAAGATTTTCCAACGTTTGGACGCCCGACGATGACCGTTGAAAGTCCTTCACGCAGTATTTTCCCCTGCTGTGAGGTCTGAAGAAGCTTTTCGATTTCCTTCTTTACATAAGAAGCCTTCTCCATCAGCATATGATGGGTCATTTCCTCGACATCATCGTATTCCGGATAGTCAATATTGACTTCTACATGGGCAAGAATCTCCAGAATTTCCTGCCGAAGCTTCTGAATAAGCTTTGACAGCCTTCCTTCCATCTGGCCAAGTGCCATGTTCATAGCCCGGTCTGTCTTGGCACGGATTAAATCCATAACTGCTTCTGCCTGGGATAAATCAATTCGCCCGTTCAAGAAGGCGCGCTTTGTAAATTCCCCCGGCTCTGCCAGGCGTGCACCATTATTCAGCAAAAGCTGCAGCACGCGGTTTACGGAAACCAGTCCCCCATGGCAGTTGATTTCAATGACATCTTCTTTAGTAAAAGTCTTCGGTCCCTTCATGGCCGAAACCATTACTTCCTCAGCAATCTGTCCGGTTTTGGGGTCCATAATATGCCCATAATGAATGGTATGGGAAGCAACATCCTTTAGACGCTTGCCTCCCACTCCTCTGAACAGCCGGTCTGCAATTTCAAAAGCCTGGTCACCGCTCAGGCGGACAATGGCAATGGCTCCTTCTCCCATCGGAGTAGATATCGCGGCTATTGTATCAAATTCCAATTCATTCACCTCTCTTTTTCCTGTTATATCGATCTATATAAAGAAAAGCGGAAGGCGCCCGCTTGTCGGCGACAAGCATAAGACAAGCTGAAAGGCTGTTCTTTAACCTTTTAGACGGATTGGCTTATACCCGAGAGCCGATGGCGCCTGGAGCTGACAGTAATCCAAGTTTAAGGAATGTTTTACTATCTTTAGAAATAATAATATCGATTCCCCAAATTAATAGAATATCACATGGCTTTTTTTTAGAAAAGCATATCAGCCCGCAGTTCCGGCTTGTCCATCAGTCAGCATGAACCGTCAGCATGAACTTATCAACAGCCCGCTTAAATACAGCCAGTAAAAAAATATCCACACGTCTCATAATTAATATGCTCTATTCTAACTTATCCACATGTGAATAACAATAAAACCATTTGAGATTTAATAATTTGCGGAGGGATAACAAAATGCGACAAAAAAATCCCAATCCGTAAATGGACTGGGATTTTTTATAATCTTCCTGCTATCTTGTTCTGGCTGGTGCAATGACGATATGACGATGAGGGTCATTGCCATCAGAATACGTCTTGATTCGCTTATTATTTACGAGGGCGGTATGGATCACTTTGCGTTCATATGAAGGCATAGGTTCCAGCGCAATTTCTTTTCCCGTCTTCAAAGCTTTTTGAGCAAGCCTATCAGCCAGTTGAATCAGGGTATCCTGGCGTCTTTTCCGGTAATCCTCTGCATCGAGCACCACATTTAAGTACTGCTCGGCATATCGGTTAATAACCAGCTGTGTCAAATACTGGAGGGAATTGAGCGTTTGTCCTCTTTTTCCGATTAAAAGAGCAATCTTTTCACCGGATAGGATAAATTGAACATTTTTTCCGTCCCTTAATGTTTCAATTTCAATGGTCACGCCCATTTTCCCGCTGACGTCTTTGAGGAATTTTTCGGCTTCCTCAATCGGATCAGGCTTTTTCACAGCTTTTACCACTGCCGGACGGGATCCGAAAATCCCGAAAACGCCTTTTTTACCTTCATCAACAATAGTAATCTCTATGCGGTCTTCTGTTGTGTTTAATTGAGCTAAAGCTGACTCTACTGCTTCCTTGACGGTCTGTCCTGTAGCAGTTACTTGTTTCACTTTTTGGCTCCTCCTGCATTTCCGGCCGCTGCAGCTTTCAGGTCCGGACCTTTAATGAAATACGTTTGAACGATCATGAAGATATTACCCACTACCCAGTATAAAGAAAGAGCTGCCGGGAAGTTAATGGCAAAAATAACGATCATAATCGGCATCAGATAAAGCATCATTTTCATTTGTGCAGCCATTTGCCCCGTTTGCTGAGTGCCGGCCATCATCATTTTCTGCTGAATGAACGTTGTCACACCTGCAATTAAAGGCAATAAGTAAATTGGATCTGGAGAACCAAGGTCAAACCA
This sequence comes from Cytobacillus sp. BC1816, assembly GCF_051353635.1. Classification (NCBI taxonomy): domain Bacteria; kingdom Bacillati; phylum Bacillota; class Bacilli; order Caryophanales; family Bacillaceae; genus Cytobacillus; species Cytobacillus sp. BC1816. Next base: position 5,340,846 of record NZ_CP195611.1, read on the forward strand.
AAGGAAATTATGGTTTGCAATTTCGCGGGTACGTGTAATCGCATGGTAGAAACCGATCAGGATTGGCATTTGAATCACTAACGGGAAACATCCGGCAAGCGGATTAACACCGTGTTTTTGGAATAAAGCCATTGTTTCCTGCTGCAGCTTCTGCTGGGTTTTCTGGTCTTTAGAGCTGTATTTTTCACGAAGCTTCTGCATTTCTGGCTGAATCGCCTGCATCGCTTTTGAACTTCTCGTTTGTTTAATCATTAATGGCAGGATGACCAGACGGATAATGAGTGTCACAATAATGATCGATAGCCCATAGCTGCCGCCTGCAAATTCTGCTACCTTAATAATAAACAGTGAAAGCGGGTAGACAATATACTCGTTCCAAAAGCCTTCGCTTTCAGACGTAATCGGCTGGTTGATTTCTGTACAGCCCGATAAAAGGGACATCACAAACACTAAACCGATTAATAGGAATATTCGTTTCTTCAACCGTTTTTTCCTCCTTAATTGCTCCTGATAATAGTATGGATTTAATTTGCTTGTCCCCAGTCACAGGGCACACGCTCATATGTATCTTATTTTAACATCTTTTAAAATGGAGTGCTTCAAAATAAAGATAGATAAAGATTATTGATTTTTAGTATTTCCAAGTCTCGGTTTATTCAAAACCCGCGAAACCTTCAATACATGGATCAGACTCTTTTTCACTTCATGGAAATCCATTTCTGCCACCGGTTTCCTTGCAATGACAATCAGATCAAATTGCGGCTTTATTTCCTCCTCCAGTTCTATGAATGCCTGGCGGATATACCTTTTGATCTGGTTCCTCATAACGGCATTGCCGATTTTTTTACTGACAGAAAGGCCAATGCGGAAATGATTCTGCTCCTCTTTTCTCAAGATGTAAACGACAAATTGACGGTTGGCGAATGACTTTCCCTTTTTAAAGGCCTCTTGAAATTCTTTATTTTTTTTTACACGGAACTCTTTTTTCATGTCATCACCTTTTCAAAAAGCGCAGAGCGCCTTGAACATTTATCTTTACATGGAAAAAAAGACCACTGACGTTTCAGTGGCCTAAGCAGATAATACTTTTCTTCCTTTGCGGCGGCGGCGAGCTAGAACGTTACGTCCGTTCGGTGAGCTCATGCGGCTGCGGAAACCATGAACCTTGCTTCTTTTACGCTTGTTTGGTTGATAAGTTCTTTTCATATATGACACCTCCCTGAGGAATTGCTGTTAAAGACAGTCTTTCTAATTATATAGATGTAACTAGAAAATTGTCAACTATGCATATAAGTCAATCTGCCTTCAATGGCAAAAAACTAGTTTCGGCTCTTTCTTTCGCAATTTGTTTTTTCTTATAAAGTTAGCTCGTTGTTTTCAGCACGGGGCACTTGCTTTCCGCTCCAATCAACTCAGCATTAAAATTTATTATGAATAAACAACTCACGAAATAACATTTTAAAAACGCTTAGCTGCTCTTTCTCTTTTTGCATACCTGAAAGAACCCACTCAGAAAGTTTACCTTCTTTTCGCATGAATGTCATCCTAAAATTTCATTTTTCCACGTTTTTCTCATTAGTTCATAGTAAAAGTTACTATTTGAGACTGCAAGTTACTCCGGTAGCCAGACGATATGGCCACGAAAAAATGGCATCTCTCCATCAGATATTCCGAAGACCATATGAATTCGATCTTCTCTAAAAACAGGTCTGTGGATAAAATTTCGACAGCATTTTCATTATCCACATCACATATTGACAAGTTTTTCACACAACCAGAGGCTGTGGACAATTTTTATGAACAGGGATGGCATGTTGTGGATAAAGCTTTAAAAAGCATTGCAGACAAAAGCATTATCTGTTATCATAATTGTGTTTTAACACTTAATAAATCATTGTGCATATCTTCATTATCCACAGATTGTGGATAACATGTGGACAGGTTATCCAAGGGGTTTGTAAAAGTTTGTCCACAGACAGTGGATACTGTCGAAATTCCACTTTACTTCCTTATTATATATTTTTCCACATAAACAGTTTCGTATATTTATAAACTTCAGGGTTATACAGCGTGTATAACCTATCGTTTTTGTGGCTCGAAACAAAGAAAAGCAAGGGGGGCCTTCGAAAGGCACCGGAGCTGGACAGTAATCTAAATTCCCAAATATAGATGGAAAAGGAGGGATATCA